>NZ_FMZF01000009.1:60134-133954 GCF_900102745.1 Geodermatophilus telluris | reverse complement strand
GGTGTGGTGCCGCTCGCACAGCAGCGCGGAGTTCTGCAGGTTGGTCTCGCCGCCGTCGAGCCAGTGCACGAGGTGGTGCACCTCCGCCCACCAGGTCGGCGCGTGGCAGCCGGCGAAGACGCAGCCGCCGTCACGGAGTTCGACGGCGCGGCGGAGGTGGCGGTCGGCCAGGCGCTGTTCGCGGCCGAGGTCGAGCGGTGCGCCGTCGGGGCCGAACACGACGCGGGAGACGGTGCTGTCGCAGGCCAGCCAGCGGGCTCTCGCGGCGGAGATCACCGCGCCGAACCCCATCCGCGCGGCCTCGGGGCCGGTGGCGGTGCCGGCGAGGTCGTCGAGGTCGATGACGACGGCCAGGTGCGCCTTGACGGTGCGCAGCGTGGGCAGGCGGCCGGCGGCCAGGCTGGTGTCGCACAGCTGCACCAGCGCATCGCCGAGCCGCTGCGCGCGGCTGCGCTCGTGCCCGGCGGGGCGGTCGGCCTGCACGAAGGACTCCAGCGCGGCCTGCAGCTTCTCCCCGCCCACCGCGTCGAGCTCGAAGCGCCCACTCAGAGTGCCGTCGGCGTGCTTGGCCAGGCTCAGCCGGCGCCCCTCGGTCGGATCGGGCTCCGGGCCGTCGGGATCGAGCCGGCTCAGGTAGTGCCGCACCGCGTGCACGAAGTCGGTGTGCGGCTGCTCCACGGCCAGCCCGGTGAGCACCGCGTCGACCTCGCCGAGCTCCACGCCCTGCTCGGCGGCGGCCTGCAGGCGCTCCGGCGTCAGCGCAGTGGCGGCGACCGCGACCTGCTCGGCCGACACGAGCCCGGCGTCGTGCGCCTCGGCCAGCGCCGGCAGATGCGCCAGCACCCGCCCGTTGCCCACGACCCGGGCGGCCGCGGCGGCCGATAGCCGGCAGTGCCCGCCCAGCCAGGACCGCATCGACTTCAGCCCGTCGCGCTCGGCCGCCTGGGACAGCTCGGCGTCCCGCACCCGGCGGGCCAGGGCGGCGTCGATCCGGTTGCGCTCGGCGACCAGCGCGGCGACGTCCTCCAGCACGTCACCGGTCGACCAGTCACCCGAACACATGTACGAACTCTAGCCGAGCGAGCGGCCCGCCGCACGGTGAATCCGCAGGTCAGACACCTGTCCACAGAAGTCACGAGCACCGTGACGGTGCGCAGAGGGTGGCCGGCCGCGCTGTCCCGCGCGGCCGGCCGGGTGCCTCAGCGGGTGGGGTCGAGGACGAGCTTGCCGGTGGTGCGGCGGGCGAGCAGGTCCTGGTGCGCCTCGCGGACGGCCGACAGGGGGTAGCGGCCACCGCCGACGGGCCGCAGGGCGCCGTCGGCCACGAGCGAGAGCAGCTCGGTCATGGCGTCGTCCATCATCGACGGCCGGTTCATGCAGTGGGCCAGCCAGAAGCCGATGACCGCGCGGCTGGTGCCCATGAGCGCCGGCGCCTGCACCGGCTTCGGGGGACGGCGGCCGGCCATCCCGTAGGCGACCAGCCGGCCGAAGGGCGCCAGCGCGGAGAACGACCCGTCGAAGACGTTGCCGCCGGTCATCTCCAGGACGACGTCGACGCGGTTGCCGCCGTTGGCCTCCCGCAGCGCGGCCGCGAAGGTCTTCGGGTCGTCGTCGGCCAGCGCCGGGTCGACGGTGGCGTCGGCGCCCAGCTCCTCGGCCAGCGCCCGCTTCTCCGCGCTGGACGCGGTGGCGATGACCCGCCCGGCACCCCACCGCTTGGCCAGCTGGACGGCCAGCGAGCCCACGCCGCCGGCGCCGGCGATCACCACGACGGACTCACCGGCGGCCAGGTGCGCGCTGGTGCGCAGCAGGTGCCAGGCGGTGGCGCCCTGCAGGACGACGGCGAGGGCCTGCTCGTCGGTGACCGCGTCGGGCACCGGCCAGGTCAGCCGCGGGTTGGCCACGACCCGCTCGGCGTAGCCGCCGCCCTCGAGCAGGCCGACCACCCGCTCGCCACCGCCCACCGGGCGGCCGACGAACTCCGCGCCCGGGATCAGCGGCAGCTGCTGCGGGGCGAGGTAGCTGTCCTCGGTCTGGTGGGTGTCAGCGAAGTTGACTCCTGCGGAGCTCACCTCGTACAGCTCCTGGCCCTCGCCGGGGGTGGGGTCAGGCAGGTCGACGACGTCGAGGACCTCGGGGCCGCCGAAGCGGGTGATCTGCACGGCACGCATGAAATGGAGGCTAGAGCTCCCCCGTCGTAGGGGTCCCGAGGGCTACGAACCAGACCAAGGACGGGGGATGACCTCTGGACCGTCGAACGGCAGTTCAGAGTGCGTCAGCGCAGCGGCTGGGCGCCGATGACGGAGAGCAACCGCAGCTTCTCGGCGCTCTCGCTGCCGGGTGCGGCCGTGTACACGAGCAGGCGGTGCGACTGGTCGGGGTCGAGCAGCGTCTGGCACTGCAGCTCGAGCGCGCCGACCTCGGGGTGGACGAAACGCTTGACCTCGCGAGGGCGCACGCCGACCTCGTGGGCCTCCCACACGCGGCGGAACTCGTCGCTCGCCGCATGGAGGAGGTCGGCGTACCGCGCGGCCCGCGAGCCCGGGCCCCGGACGGTGACGACCTCGCGCAGGCCGGAGGCCCAGAGCCGGGAGAGGAACGAGTGGTCCTCGGGCGCGTAGCGCTGCCGGACCGCGGGGTCGGTGAACCAGCGGTATCCCAGGCTGCGCGCCGGACCGGTGTACCTGGTCGTGTCACCGGTGAGTCCGACGCCCGGAGGGCTCTGGCGGAGCGTCTCGCCCAGCTCGGTGACGATCTCGGCCGGGGTGTCCTGCAGCCGATCGAGGATGCGCAGGAGGCCGGGGCTGATGTGCTCGCTGTCCGCGCCCCGGGCGGGAGGGTGCTGTCCGGACAGCCGGAACAGGTGGTCGCGCTCGTCGACGGACAGGTGCAGGCCCTGGGCGATCGAAGCGAGCATCTGCTCCGAGGGCTGGGGGCCACGCTCGCGTTCCAGGCGTGCGTAGTAGTCGGCCGACATGTTGCACAGCGCCGCGACCTCCTCGCGGCGCAGCCCGCTGGTCCGGCGGCGCGAGCCGCGCGGAAGCCCGACGTCCTCGGGCTGTAGCGCTTCGCGGCGGATGCGGAGGAAGTCGGCCAGTCCGGCCCGGTCGATCGCCATGTTCCTCCCTCGGTGTCCGTCCGTCTCGTTCCTACCGGGCGTCCACCCCCGTAGCCACGGATCGCCGATCAGCGGATGGAGAGGCCCTGAACGACGACGGCGATCCCGGCGACGGTGGACCCATGACACGAACCCGACTCGACCTCACCGTCCCCGACCTGACCGGCACGCGGGCCGTCGTGACCGGCGGTAGCGACGGCATCGGCCTGGGACTCGCCACGAAGCTCGCCGCTGCCGGAGCCGAGGTGCTGCTTCCCGTCCGGAACCCCCGCAAGGGCGAGGCGGCGATCTCCCGGATCCGGCAGGCCGTCCCCGCCGCAGAGGTCTCGCTGCGCGCACTCGACCTGTCCTCGCTCGCTTCCGTCGCCGCCCTCGGCGAGACGCTGCGCGATGAAGGGCGGCCCATCCATGTGCTGGTCAACAACGCCGGGGTGATGACGCCACCGGACCGGCAGACGACCGCCGACGGATTCGAGCTGCAGTTCGGCACCAATCACCTGGGCCATGCTGCGCTCGTGACCCAGCTGCTGCCGCTGCTGCGGGCCGGCCGGGCCCGCGTGACCTCCCAGATCAGCATCGCGGCGCGCAGCGGCGGCATCACCTGGGACGACCTGGACGGGAAGCGCAGCTACTCCGGCATGCGCGCCTACCGGCAGTCGAAGATCGCTCTCGGGCTGTTCGGCCTGGAGCTCGACCGGCGCAGCCGGACCGGCGACTGGGGGATCACGAGCAACCTCTCCCACCCGGGCGTCGCCCCCACGAGCCTGCTCGCCGCGCGCCCCGAGGTGAGCCGCGCCGCGGACACCCCGCAGGTGCGTGTGATCCGCGCCCTGTCGGCGCGCCGGATCGTCGTCGGCACCGTCGAGTCGGCGCAACTGCCGGCTTTCTACGCTGCGACCTCACCCGACGCCGAGGGGGGCCGGCTCTATGGGCCGAGCGGGCTCGGCAACCTGGGTGGTCCGCCCGCGGAGCAGGCCCTGTGGCGTCCACTGCGCAGCGGTGCAGACGCCGAGCGCATCTGGGAGCTCTCGGCGGAGCTCCTGGATGACCGGTCCCGGAGGTGAGTGGCCATCACATTCCGCCAGGGGGGCGGTGGACCCAGGGGCGGACCTCGGTGCGCGGTCCTCAGGTCAGTCGCGCGACAGACGGTGGTGGGTGTCGGCGTAGTTGACGCCGGCCGCCGAGACCTCGTAGAGCTGTCGGCCGTCGCCGGGGACGGGGTCGGGGAGGTCGACGACGTTCAGGACCTCGGGGCCACCGAACTCGGTGATCTGCACGGCTCGCATGCGCCTGAGGCTATGGGGTGGGCTCGGCCGCCCGGCAGCGGCGGTGTCCAGCCCCCGCGAGCGCCCGGGCCGGTCCGCCGGCCTAGGTCCCCTCGGGTCGGGTAGGGATCCGACGTGTCCGACTTCGAGATCACCGCCCTCGTCCTGGCCGAGCACGAGGTCTTCCGGCGGGAGTTCGCGGCGCTCGAGGACCTGTCCGGCCAGGAGCTCGCCGCCGCGTGGGAGGCGCTGCACGACAAGCTGGAGGTGCACGCCGTCGCCGAGGAGCAGCTGTTCTACCCGCTGCTCGCCCAGGAGGCGGACGGGGAGCAGGAGACGGCGGAGGGCGTGCACGACCACAACGAGATCCGGCACGCCGCGGCCGCTGTCGGGGAGCACGAGGTCGGCAGCGAGGCGTGGTGGGCGGCGGTGCGCAACGCCCGGCAGGTCAACGCCGACCACATGGCCGAGGAGGAGACGGACTTCTTCCCCCCGTTCAGGGAGGCCGTCGACGACGAGCAGCGCGAGGCCCTCGGGATGCGCTGGCTGGCGTTCCACGACGAGCACGAGCAGGCCGAGGGGCTCTCCGGCGAGGACGCGGAGGTGGCCGAGGTGGTGGCGACCGAGGTGCCGGAGGGCGACCCGTCCCGCTGAGGCCGCCGGCCTCCCTCACGGACGCCGTTCGCCGGGGGGAGCACGCGACCGATGAGTTCCCGCGTCGTCGCGGGTCTGCTCCGGCGATCGCCGTGGCCGACCGGAGGAGGGGACCGTGCGAGACGTCTGGTCGATGGTGCACGCCGAGCGCGCGGCACTGGTCGACGACCTCGAGACCGTCGACGCCGCGCGGTGGGAGGAGCCGTCGCTCTGCGGGGAGTGGACCGTGCACGACGTGGTGGCCCACCTGGTCGACACGGCTCTGACGACGCGGCTGGGGTTCGTGGCCGGCCTCGCCCGCGCGCGGTTCGACTTCCACCACCAGAACGCCCGCGGCGTGCAGCGCCGGCGCGGTGCCTCACCCCGGGAGACGCTCGACCGGCTCCGGGACGTGGCGTCGCGGTCGTCGACCCCTCCGGCGCCGCTCGACAGCCGGCTCGTCGAGGAGGTCGTCCACGGTGAGGACATCCGCCGGCCCCTGGGGCTGACCCGCTGCTACCCGCAGGAGGCCGTCGTGCGGGCGATCCGCCTGCAGGCCCGCACGCCGGCCTCCTTCGGCGGTGCGAGGGAGCTCGTGGCCTGTGTCCGGCTGGTGGCAGCGGACGCCGACGTGGCGATCGGCGTCGGTCCGGAGGTGAGGGGCCCGACGCTCTCGCTGCTCCTGGCGGTCGCCGGGCGGCGAGCGGCGCTCGACGACCTCGACGGACCGGGGGTCGCCGTGCTGGCGGCGGCCGTGTGACCGACGGCCGCTGCCGCGGTCGGGGAGGTGGACTGCACCGCTCGCGTGTGCCCGACGCTAGAGCGCGTGGACGAGCCGCCCACCCACCCAGGTCGAGCGGACCGGGACGTCGACGACCTCGGCGGCCGGCACCTCGAACGGGTCGCGGCCGAGCTCGACGAAGTCCGCCAGCATGCCCGGGGCCAGGGTGCCCTTGAGGTGCTCCTCGCCCGCGGCGTACGCCGCCCCCGTCGTGTAGAGCCCGAACGCCTCCCGCACGGTGATCCGCTGGCTGGGCCCGATGGGCGTCCCGTCCAGCGCGCGCCGCTCGGCGCAGCTGGTGATCGCGGCCAGCGGCTCGTACGGCCCGCACGGGTAGTCGCTGGACCCGGCGACGGGGATGCCGGCGTCGAGCAGCGTCCGGTGGGCGAACATGCGCTCGAGCCGCTCCCGCCCGTAGTAGCCGACCAGCTTGTCGCCGTGGAAGCGGGCGTAGGAGCCGAAGGGGACGGCGACGAGCCCGAGCGCGCGGATCCGGCCGACGATGTCGGCGTCGACCAGCGAGCAGTGCTCGATGCGGTGCCGCCGGGACGGCGCCCCCAGCGCCCGGGCCCGCTCGTGGGCGTCGAGCAGCTTGCGGATGGCGCGGTCGCCGTTGGCGTGCACGCCGAGGACGACGCCGTCGCCGGTGACCCGCGCGACCAGGTCCTGCAGGTCGGCGTCGTCCATGGTCTGCATGCCGTGGTCGTCGGTGCCCTCGAACGGCTCGTCCACCAGGCAGTTCCCGCCGGCGCAGGCGCCGTCGACGAACGCCTTGACCCCGAGCAGCCGTAGCCGCTCGTCGCCGAAGCCGCTGTGCAGGCCGAGCGCGGCGATGCGGTCGTAGTGCGGGAAGGCCACCAGCACCGCCACGCGCAGGGTCAGCTGCCCGCTGCGGGCGGCCTCGGACAGCAGGGCGACGTCGTCGGGCCCGCAGAGCGCGTCCACCATCGAGGTGATCCCGGCGGCGTGGAACAGCTGCTGGGCGCGGGCCAGCCCGCGCAGCCGGGCGGCGGGCGACGACGGCGGGACGACGGTCGCGCCCCGCGCCAGCGACGGGTAGGAGACGTCGAAGAGGGCCTGCTCGTACACGACGCCGTCGAGCGCCCCGGCGCCGTCGCGGCCCAGCGCGCCACCGGGCGGGTCCGCGCTGTCCCCGGTGAGCCCGGCGGCCGCCAGCCCGGCGGAGTTGAGCACCCCCCAGTGCGCGGCCACGTGGGTGAGCAGCACCGGGGAGTCGGGGACGGCGCGGTCGAGGAACGCCCGGTCCACGACCCGGCCGCCGGTGGTCTTGGTGTGGTCGTAGCGCGAGCCCACGACCCACTGCCCCTCACCGACGGCGGCGGCCTCCTCGCGGAGCAGCCGGACGAGCACGTCCTCGTCGGTGGCGACCTCCGGGGAGCAGTTGACGTGCAGCAGGTTCTCGGCGGTCATCGTCGGGTGGGCGTGCGCGTCGTTGAGCCCCGGGACGAGGACGCCGTCGAGCTCGACCGTGCGGTCGGGGCGGAACCGCTCGCGCAGCTCGCGGGGGTCGCCGACGGCCGCCACCCGGTCGCCGAGCAGCACCAGCGCCCGCACCGGCGGGCCGGCGAGCGTGTGCACCCGCTCGGCGACGACGAGCGTCCAGGTGCCCGGGGCGGCGGGGTCACGGACGTGGTCGGGGTGGTCGGGGTGGTCGGCGTGGGTCGCCTGCATGCCGGGCTCCCTGGGGACGAGGTGGATCGTGCGGGTGGGCGTCCTACTCCGGCTGCTGGGCGTCGGCGCCGTCCGGTTCGGGCCAGCCCGCCAGCGTGCCGATCCAGGCGAGCGCGAGCCACGCGCCGGTCAGCGACCCGGTGCCCTCGCCGTCACCGACCTCGAGCTGCCAGGACGCCTCGGCCTGCCGGGGCCGCCGGGAGCCGGTGGCCGGCACGGCACGGAGCACCCGCCACGACGTGACGGGCAGTGCCCGGGGCGGCCGTCCCGGCGGGACCGCCCAGACGCCCTCCCGCGAGGCCGCCACCGGCTCACCGGGCGCGGAGGCCGGCCAGCGCAGCCGGACGGCGCCGAGGTCCAGGTAGGCGGCCGGGTCCGCGGGCACCGTCCAGGTCGGGCGGCGGGCGCCGGCGGCGGCGTCCGCGCCGAGGGTGACCACGGCGGAGACCGCGTGCAGCACGGCGCCGAGCACCCGCCCCGCACGGGCCTCCGGCGGGGCGTCCTGCACGGTCCAGCCGACCAGTCCCCGCAGCTCCGCCTCGCCCACCCGGCCAGCCTGCCGCACGACCGGCACGTGTCGCCCGCCGGACGCCGGGTAGGAGGCGGGCCCAGCGGGGGTGGGACGGGTCCTGCCGCCGGACGACGACCCGGTGCTCGCGCCCGGCCGGCGGACCGATCGAGGAGACCACGTGTCCCGTACGGGGACCGGCACGGCTGCGGCAGGGCTGCCGTGAGCCTGCCGCCGCGCGCACCGGCCGAGATCGAGGTCGTGGCGCACCGCGGTGTCTCGGCGGAGGCCCCCGAGCACACCCTCGCGGCCTACCAGCAGGCGCTGACCCTGGGGGCCGACGCCGTGGAGTGCGACGTCCGGATGACCCGCGACGGCGTGCTCGTGTGCGTGCACGACCGCCGGATCAACCGCACTTCCACCGGCCGCGGCGTCGTGTCGGCGCTGGACCTCGCCGAGCTCGAGCGGCACCGCGTCGTCCACCGGCGACCCCGCGGTGCCGCGATCCGGCGGCGCGCGCCGCGCCCCGTGGTCCCGGAGGACGACGTGGAGGCCGACGAGGACGCCGGGCGGGTGCTCACGCTGGACCGGTTGCTCGACTACGTGACGGCCTCGCCGGGGCGGGTCCGGCTGGCGATCGAGACCAAGCACCCGACCCGCCACGCCGGGCAGGTCGAGGCGGCCCTGCTGGCGAGCCTGCAGCGGTTCGGGCTGCTCTCCGGCGGGCGCCCGCTGGAGTGGTCGGGACGCCCGGCGGTCCGGGTGATGAGCTTCTCGCCGACGGCCCTGCGGCGGGTCCGGGGCCTGGCGCCGGACCTGCCCACCGTCCACCTGGTCCGCCAGGTGCTGCCGCGGTCCCGGCCGCGGCCCCTCCTCCCGGCCGGCACCGCGGTCGGTCCGTCCCTGGCGATGCTGCGCCACGACCCGGGCCTGGTCGCCCGGGTGCACCGGGCCGGGCTGCAGGTCCACGTGTGGGTCGTCAACCGCCCCCGCGACATGCACCTCGCGGTGTCCCTCGGCGTCGACGCGGTCATCACCGACGAGGCCGAGGCGCTGCTGCACCTGCTGGGGCGGGCCGGACCGCCGTCCCTGATGAGCACGGGCTGACCGCCGCCCCGGCGTCGTATCGTCCCCCGGCATGCGGTCCGCGGCGTCGGTCGACTCGGCCCGGGGCTGGGTGGTGGTCGCCGCGGCGTTCGCGGCCATGGCGGCCTCGTTCGGCATCGCCTACTCCTTCGGCGCCTTCCTCGAGCCGATGGCGGCGGAGTTCGGCACCGGGCGCGGCGCGACGTCGGCGTTCTTCGCGCTGACCTCGCTCACGTACTTCGGCCTCGGCGCGCTCAGCGGTGTCGCGGTGGACCGCCACGGCCCCCGGCGGGTGCTCCTCGCGGGTGGGGTCGCCCTCGGCGCGGGCCTGGCGGCGACGTCGCAGGCCGGGTCGCTGTGGGTCGGGCTGCTCACCTACGGCCTGGGGGTCGGCATCGGGGTGGCCTGTGCCTACGTCCCGATGGTCGCCGTCGTCGGCGGCTGGTTCGAGCGGCGGCGCACGCTCGCGATCGGGGTGGCGGTGACCGGGATCGGCCTGGGCACGCTCGCCGTGGCGCCGCTGGCCGCCGCGATGGTCGACGCGCTGGGCTGGCGGACCACCCACCTCGTGCTCGGGCTGGGCGGTGCAGCGGTGCTCGTGTGCTGCGCCCTGGTCGTGGGCCGCCCGCCGGTGCGGCCCGGGCCGGCCGCGCTCACGCTGCGCCAGGCGGTGCGCGACCGGGACTACCGGCGGCTGTACCTGGCGTCGGGCCTGCTGTCCGTCGCGCTGTTCGTGCCGTTCGTGCACCTGCCCGGGTACGCCGAGCAGGCCGGTGCCGACCGGGTCGCGGCGGCGGCGCTGGTCGGGGTCATCGGCCTGGCCAGCACCGCCGGCCGGCTGCTGCTCGGGCTGGTCGCGGCGCGGACGGGTGCGCTGCGCGCCTTCCGGGGGTGCTTCCTGGTCATGGGGGCGAGCTTCGGGCTCTGGGGCCTCGACGGCGGGTACGGCGTGCTCGTCGCCTTCGCCGTCGTCCTGGGGGTCGGCTACGGCGGCTTCGTCGCCCTCGGCCCCGCCGTCGTCGCCGAGCGCTTCGGCACCCCGCGGCTCGGCGGCCTGCTCGGGGTGCTCTACACCAGCGCCGGGATCGGGTCGGCGGTCGGCGCCCCGCTCGCCGGTGCGGCGGTCGACGCCACCGGCTCCTACGTCCCGGTCGTCGCCGGGTGCCTGGCGCTCGGCCTGGCCGCGTACGGGGTCACGCTCCGCGTCGGCCGCTGACGGGGGGCGCGCCGGCCGCCGCGGCCGGGCCAGGCGGCACACTGGCAGGGTCCGGCCGGCGCACGTCGGCGTCGACCCAGGAGGCTCCCATCGCTGCGCACCAGCTCCTCGACGAGGCGGCGCGGGTCGCCGACCTGCTGATCGAGGTCCAGACCCGGGTGAACGCCCAGATCGACGACGCGCTGGCCGAGTCGCTGCCCGGCGTCCAGCGCTCGGTCGGCGTCTCCCCGGACGACGCCGTCGACCTCTCCGGGCTGGTCAACACCCGGATCACCGGCCTCAGCGTCGTCGTCACCCCGGCGGCGGTGGCCGCCGTCGTGCCGCTGACGCCGGAGTCCGCCGCCACCACCGCGGCCGCCCGCCGCGCGGTGGCCGGGATCCTCCGCGGCGACGACGACCGCCTGGTGGTGATCGCCGGGCCCTGCTCGATCCACGACCCCGAGGCCGCGCTGGAGTACGCCGCCTTCCTCGCCGGGGTGCGCGAGCGGCACGCCGGCGACCTGGAGGTCCTCATGCGGACCTACACCGAGAAGCCGCGGACGGAGGTCGACTGGAAGGGGTTCGCCTACGACCCGTTCCTCGACGGGTCCAGCCGGATCAGCGTCGGGCTGGTGGCCACCCGGATGCTCATGTGCCGGATCACCGCCCTGGGCGTGCCGGTGGCCGCCGAGCCGCTGAACGCGCTCACCCCGCAGTACGTCAACGGGCTGGTCACCTACAACGGCGTCGGGGCGCGCAACGTCACCGACCAGACCGCCCGCGAGCGGGTGTCGGGCTTCTCGTCGGTGGTCGGGTTCAAGAACTCGCCGGAGGGCAGCATCGACTCCGCCGTCTCGGCCGTGGTCGCCGCGCGCGCCCCGCACGAGTTCCTCGGCGTCGACGGCCACGGGGTGAGCGCCCAGCTGTCGACCACCGGCAACGACACCGCCCACGTCATCCTGCGCGGCACCGCCGACGGCCCCAACTTCTCGGCCGGGCACGTCGCCGAGACCACGCGGAAGCTGGCCGCCCGCGGGCTGCCCGAGGTGGTCGTCGTCGACGCCTCGCATGGCAACAGCCGCAAGGACCACCGTCGCCAGCCCGCGGTGGTGAGTGACCTGGCCGGGCAGGTCGCCGGCGGGCAGCGGGCCATCCGCGGCGTCATGGTGGAGAGCAACCTCGTCGAGGGCCGGCAGGACCTCGACCGCGAGCACCCCGAGCGGCTGGTGCACGGCGTCAGCGTCACCGACTCCTGCGTCGACCCCGCGACCACGGAGGCGATGCTGGCCGAGCTGGCCGCGGCGGTGCGCGCCCGGCGCGGGTAGCCGGCGACGCCGGCAGGCCTGTCCCCACCGGGCCGCGACCGGCACCATCCCTGCCGACGGCGGGGGCGCGCGGGCCCCTGCCCGGAGGACGGGAGGGCCCCGTGGCCGCAGGGACCGTGCAGCGCGTCGGCGTCGTCGGCGCGGGCATCGTCGGGCTGGCGGTCGCCCGCCGGCTGGCCGAGCTCCGGCCGGACCTGCACGTCACGGTGGTGGACAAGGAGGAGGACGTCGCCGTCCACCAGACCGGGCACAACAGCGGCGTCGTGCACGCCGGCCTCTACTACGCGCCCGGCTCCCTCAAGGCGCGGCTGTGCACCCGCGGCCGCGGCCTGCTGCGCGACTTCTGCGCGGAGCACGGGCTGGCCTACGACGAGTGCGGCAAGCTCGTCGTCGCCCGGCGGGACGAGGAGCTGGCGGCGCTGCGCGAGATCGAGCGGCGGGCCACCGAGAACGGGGTGCCCGGCCTGCGGTGGCTCTCCGGCGACGAGCTGCGGGAGGTCGAGCCGGAGGCCGCGGGCGTGGCGGCGCTGCACTCGCCGCACACCGCGATCGTCGACTTCCGCGGCGTCGCCCGGGCGATGGCCGTCGACCTGCGGGACGCGGGCCACGACGTGCGCCTGGGCTTCCCGGTCACCGCGGTGCTGCCGCAGGTCGGCGGGGGAGTGGTGGTCTCCTCCGGCCGGGAGGCGTTCGCCGTCGACCGGCTGGTGGTCTGCGCCGGCCTGCACAGCGACACGGTGTCCCGGCTGGTGGGCGACGAGGCCGGCCCGGCGATCGTGCCGTTCCGCGGCGAGTACTACCGGCTGGTGCCCGGGCGCGAGCACCTGGTGCGCGGGCTGATCTACCCGGTGCCCGACCCGCGGTACCCGTTCCTCGGCGTGCACTTCACCCGCCGGGTCGGCGGCGGGGTCGACGTCGGGCCCAACGCCGTCCTCGCGTTCGCGCGGGAGGGGTACCGGCGCCGCGACGTCCGGCCCGCCGAGCTGCTGCGGACGCTCACCTGGCCGGGCATGCGCCCGCTGGCCCGGCAGCACTGGCGGATGGGCGTGGCGGAGTTCCACGGGTCGCTGTCGCGCCGGGTGTTCCTCGCCGCGGCGCGGGAGTTCGTGCCCGCGCTGACCGACGACGACGTGGTGCGGGCCCCCGCCGGCGTCCGCGCGCAAGCCGTGGACCGCGACGGCGCCCTCGTCGACGACTTCCGGGTCCACCACGTCGGCCCGGTCGTCACCGTCCGCAACGCGCCCTCGCCGGCGGCCACCTCGTCGCTGGCGATCGGCGAGTACGTGGCCGACCGGGTGCTGGAGCCGTCCGCGGCGTGAGCCCGGCCACTCGACTGGATCCGGTACCGGACCGGCCGAAGGTGCAACCGGATCCCGTCCCGGCCCCGAGTGGCCCGTCCCCGAGAGGTGCCGCCCCCATGGGTCTGCTCAGCCGCCTGCGCACCGGGCCCCGCCTGTTCCTGGCCTTCCTGCTCGTCTTCGGGCTGTCCTCGGCCGCGACGGTGGTGGGCCTGGTCGGCCTGAGCCAGCAGCACGCGGCGGCGGTCGAGGCCGACCAGCTGCGCGTGCTGGTGCAGGAGATGGACCAGTCGGCGTACTACACCGCCGACATCGGCGCCTGGGAGATGGGCGTGGGCATGGACGCCTTCTCCCTCGGCCCCGCGCAGGCGGTGTCCGCCGACGGCCCCAACTGGACGGGGCTGCAGGGCGAGCTCGCCGCGGCCCGGGAGATGCTCGACGGGGTCCACACCGAGTACATGACGCCCGCCGAGCGCGACGACTTCGCGCTGCTGACGGAGAAGTGGGAGGGCTTCCTCGCCACGGGCGAGCAGATGCGCGCCCTCCTCTCCTCGGGCGCACCGGACGCGCCGATGCAGGTCGTCGCGTGGCTCAACGACGACCAGAACGGGCAGCTCGCGGCCTTCCTCGAGCTCACCGAGGTCTCCACCAGGATGGTCGCCGAGGTGCAGGAGCGGGCGGCCTCGACCGCGGCCGACGCGGCCGCCGAGGCGGCCGCCTACCGCACTGCCACCCTGGTCACCCTGGGCCTGGCGCTGGTCGCCGCGCTGGTGCTCGCCCGTGCCGTGCAGCTGTCGGTGACCCGCCCGCTGCAGCGCTGCGTGGCGGCGCTGCGCGCGCTCGGCCGCCGCGACCTCTCCGCCCGCCTGGACGTGCGCGGCCGCGACGAGATGGGCGACATGGCCGCCGCGCTCAACGAGGCCGGCAGCGGCATGCGCGAGGCCGTCGCCGACATCGGCCGCAGTGTGGAGACGCTCAGCGGCGCCTCCACGGGCCTCTCCGACGTCGCCACCCGGCTGTCCACCTCCGCGGCCCAGGTCTCCGAGCAGGCCCAGGGCTCGGCCGGGCTGGCCGCCGAGGTGAGCCGCAGCGTGCAGACGACGGCCGGCGGCGCGGAGGAGATGGGCGCCTCCATCCGGGAGATCTCGGTCAACGCCCAGCAGGCCGCGCAGGTCGCCGCCGCCGCCGTCGAGACCGCCCGCGACACCAGCGCCACGGTGGCCAAGCTCGGGGAGTCCTCCGCCGAGATCGGCAACGTGCTGAAGGTGATCACCTCGATCGCCGAGCAGACCAACCTGCTGGCGCTCAACGCCACCATCGAGGCCGCCCGCGCCGGGGAGGCCGGCAAGGGCTTCGCCGTGGTGGCCAACGAGGTCAAGGAGCTGGCGCAGGAGACGGCGAAGGCCACCGAGGACATCGCCCGCCGGGTGGAGGCGATCCAGGCCGACACCGGTCAGGCGACCCGGGCGATCGCCGAGGTCTCCGACACCATCGACCGGATCAACTCCTTCCAGTCGGCCATCGCCGCCGCCGTGGAGGAGCAGACCGCGACCACCGCCGAGATGAGCCGCAGCGTCGGCGAGGTGGCCGGCGGCGCGACCGCGATCTCGGCGACGGTGGGCGGCCTGGCCTCGGCCGCCGACGCCGCGCAGGAGGAGGCCGCGAGCACGCGTCGCGCCTCCGACGAGCTGGCCGCGCTGGCCGGGCAGCTGCGCGGGCTGGTGGGGCAGTTCCGGGTCTGACCGGCTCCGCTCAGCGGCGGTGCAGGCGCTCGTGCAGCACCCGCACCTGCTCGTCGAGGCCCGGCGCCGGGCCGTCGACGGGCACGCCGGGCACGACCTCGGGGACCGGCAGCGACCGCACCGGCCCCGGCGGGACCCCGAGGTCGGCCAGCCAGCCGGACAGCTGCGCCGAGGAGCTGGCGTAGACGATCCGGCCCAGCCCACCCAGCCGTGCGCCGCGGCGCACATGGGGCAGTGCTCGCCCGAGGTGTAGACGGTGCTGGCCGCCCGCTGCTCCGGGGACAGGTGCGTCGCCGCCCACCGGGCGATGGCGAACTCCGGGTGCTGCGTGGCGTCGCCGCCGGCCACGTGGTTGGTGTCCTCGAACAGCACGGCGCCGTCGGGGCCGGTCAGCAGCGACCCGAAGGGCTCGTCCCCGGCCTCCAGCGCGGCGGTGGCCAGCGCCACGCAGCGGCGCAGGTGGGCGAGGTCGACGTCGGTGAGCACACCGCGATCCTGCGGCGCCACCGGGCCGGCCGCGCGGTCAGCCGGCCTGCGGCTTGACGGCGAGCACCGGGCGGGTGGCGTCGAGCAGGATGCGCTGCGCGGTGCTGCCCATGAGCAGCTTCCCGACGGGGGAGCGGCGGCGCAGGCCGATGACGATCACCGAGGCGTCGGCCTCGTCGGCCACCCGGACCACCTCCTCGGAGGGGTCGCCGTCGTGGGCGGCCTGGCGCAGCTCCAGCGCGACGCCGGCCTCGCGCGCCCGGCCGGTCAGGTCGGCGACCAGGTCCGGCGGGGCGACGTCGGCGCTCACCGGCGCCCCGCTGCGGGGTGAGTTGAGGACCAGCAGGTCCTCGCCGCGCCGCCGGGCCTCGGCCAGGCCGGCCGCGAACGCGGCCCGGCCCTCGGCGGTGGGGAGGAAGCCGACGAGGACGGTCACACGAGCTCCTTGTGGTCCGGGTGGTGGGTGTCGGTGGGGGCGGGGGCACGGCGGCGGCCGAGGGCCGCGCGGACGAGGGGGCGGACGAGCGGGAGGAGGGCGACCACCAGGAACAGCGCCAGCAGCGTCCCGGAGATGGGCCGGGTGAGGAACCCGGTGGGGTCGCCGCCGAAGAGCAGCAGCGACCGGCGCAGCGACTCCTCGAGCAGCGAGCCGAGGACGAAGGCGAGCACCAGGGGCCCGGGGTCGAAGCCGAGCTTCTTCATCAGGTAGCCCAGGGCGCCGAAGGCGATGACCAGCACGATGTCGAAGACGTTGTTGCGCACCGTGTAGACGCCGACCAGCGTGATCAGCACCGTGATCGGCGCCAGCACCGTGGCCCGCACCCGCAGGATGCGCACGAACACGCCCACCAGCGGGATGCTCATGACCAGCAGCAGGATGTTGCCGACGTACATCGAGTTGACCACGCCCCAGAACAGCTCGGGGTCCTCGCTGACCAGCTGGGGGCCGGGCGTCACGCCCTGGATGAGCAGCGCGCCGAAGATGACCGCCATCGTGGCGTTGGCGGGGATGCCCAGCGTGAGCAGCGGGATGAACGACGACGTCGCGGCGGCGTTGTTGGCCGTCTCGGGGGCGGCGACGCCCTCGACGGCGCCCCGGCCGAAGCGCTCCGGTGTCTTCGAGCGGCGCTTCTCCAGCGCGTAGGCGGCCAGCGAGGACAGCGTGGCGCCGCCGCCGGGCAGGATGCCGAGGAGGAAGCCGAGGACCGAGCCGCGCCCGATCGCCCCCGAGGACCGGCGCAGGTCGGCCCGGGACGGCCACACGTTGGCCACCTTCGCCGGTGCCTGGACGGCGCGGTGGCGCTCCTCGAGGTTGTGCAGGATCTCCCCGAGGCCGAACAGGCCCATCGCGATCGGCACGAAGTCCAGGCCGTCGGCGAGGTCGAGGCTGCCGAAGGTGAACCGCTCGGCGCCGGTGAACCCGTCGCGGCCCACGGTGGCCAGCAGCAGCCCGATCGAGGCGGCGACGACGGCCTTGAGCCGGTCGCCGCTGCTGACCGTGGAGACCAGCAGGATGCCGAGCAGGGCCAGCGCCGTGTACTCCGGCGGGCCGAAGTCCAGCGCGAAGCCGGCGACCACGGGCGCGACGATCGACAGCGCGACGATCGACACCGTGCCGCCGACGAACGAGCCGATCGCGGCGATGCCGAGCGCGGTGCCGGCCTTGCCCTGCCGGGCGAGGGCGTGCCCGTCGAAGACCGTCACCACCGAGGAGGCCTCCCCGGGCAGCCGGAGCAGCACCGAGGTGATCGTCCCGCCGTACTGGGCGCCGTAGAAGATGCCGGCCAGCATGATGATCGCGGTGACCGGCTCGATGCCGAAGGTCAGGGGCAGCAGGATCGCGATGGTCGCCGCCGGGCCCAGGCCGGGCAGCACGCCGATCAGCATGCCGATGACGACGCCGATCAGGCAGTAGAGCAGGTTGGTGGGCTCGAGGACGACGCCGAAGCCGTCCAGGACCGGGGAGAGGTCCACCGGTGCCTCCTAGGACAGGTGCGGGCTAGACCGGGTGCGGGCTAGAACAGGTGCGGGATCGGGACCGAGAGGGCCGCGACAAAGACCAGGTAGAAGCCGGCGACGACGGCCAGGCTCGTGACCACCGACAGCCGCCAGCCCTCGTGCCCGAGGAAGCGCAGCCAGACGAACACCACCAGCGCCGCGGGGATCTCGAAGCCGATGACGCCGATGAGCGCGACGAACACCACCATCGAGGCGAGCCCGGCCACGACCAGCCAGCTGGCGCCGGTGAAGCGCTCGGCGTCGGCGGTGCGGCGGGCCAGGGCGACCAGGGCCAGCCCGAGGACGACGAGGACGACGCCGACGAGGAACGGCCAGGTGCCGGCGCCGGGGGTGGCCGGGCTGCCGACGTCCAGGCCCAGCGCGCCGGCGACCGTCGCGGCCCCGAGGGCCACCACCGCCAGCGCGATGACGACGTTGGCGGCCGGGCCGGCCGGTGGCGGGCGGTCCTCGTCGGCCAGCTCGTGCACGGCCTCCTCGAGCCCGTGCAGCGTGCCGGGGACGGCGGCCTCGTCCGGACCGACCGCGGCAGCCGGCCGGTCCCCGGCGGCGGTGGCGCCGCCGGGGACCGCCGGGCGCCCGCCCCGGCGCGAGGTCACTGCCCGCCGCCGAGGTCGATGCCGTACTCCTCGACCAGGGACCGGTAGTTCTCCAGGTTGCCGGTCCACTGCTCCTGCAGCTCCTGGCCGCCGATCTCGTCCGGCGTGAGCAGCCGCTCCTCGTTGAAGGCCTGGTAGTCGGCGCTGGCGAAGGCGGCCTGGAAGGCCTCCTCGAGCCGGGTGACGACCTCGTCCGGGGTGCCGTCGGGCGCCACGATCGCCCGCGACTGCTGCACGGGGACGTCGTAGCCGGCCTCGACGGCGGTCGGGGTGTCGGGCAGGTACTGCGGCCGCTCCTCGGCGAAGGTGACGATCGGCACCAGCTCGCCGGCCTCGATCTGCGCCGCGGCCTCGCCGAGCTGCACCGCGCCGACGTCGACCTGGCCGCCGAGGACCGCGGTCAGGGTGGGGGAGCCGCCGTCGAAGGGCACGGCGGTGGCGTCGATGCCGGCCTGGGCGAAGAGCAGCTCCTGCGACAGCTGGCTGCCGGTGCCCACGCCGGTCGTCCCGAACGTGACCGGCCGGCCGGCGCCGACGACGTCCTCGACGCTGGTGAAGCCGGTCTGCGGGCTGGTGACCAGCACGTAGTCGTCCAGCGAGATGCCGGTGACGACGGTGTAGTCGCCGATGTCGACCGCCTCGTCCTCGCTGACGGCCAGCGGGGTGATGTAGGCGAGGCTGCCGACGAAGGTCATCAGCGTCTGGCCGTCGGGCTCGGCGCCGGCGAGCTCCTGGGCGGCCACCGCGCCGTTGGCCCCCGGCCGGTTCTCCACGGTGATCGGGACGCCGAGCTCGTCGGACGCCTGGTCGGCCAGCGCGCGGGCGATGAGGTCGGTGCTGCCACCGGCGTCCTGGCCGACGAGCAGGGTGATCGGGCCGTCGGGGAAGGACTCGGCGGCGTCGGCGCTGTCCCCGCCGCCCAGGTTGCCGCCGCAGGCGGCCAGCGAGAGGGCGGTCACGAGACCGAGACCGGCGGTCAGGCCGCGCCGGCTCCGGGAGGTGCTGGTCATGTCGCGCTCCTGTGCGAGGGGGAGGACCGGGTCGTGCGGCGCTGTGAGAGCCGTCACCCGGGTCGGTGTCGCGGCGGAGCGTAGGCAGGCCGTTCGATGCCTGTCCAAGTTCACTCGTGCATCGATTGATACCGTCGCGGTATGGCTTACACGCTCGAGCAGCTGCGCGGTTTCGTGGCCGTCGCCGACGAGCTGCACTTCGGCCGGGCGGCCGAGCGGCTGCGGATGACCCAGCCCCCGCTGAGCCGCCAGATCCAGAAGCTGGAGCGCAGCGTCGGCGCCCAGCTGCTCGAGCGGGACAACCGCCGGGTGGCGCTGACCGCGGCGGGGGAGGTCTTCCTCGCCGAGGCCCGCCGGCTGCTCGCCATGGCCGACGCCGCGCCGGAGGCGGCCCGGCGGGTGTCGTCGGGCTCCAGCGGGCTGGTGCGGATCGGGTTCACGGCCGCCTCCACCTACGGCACCCTCGGCCGGCTGCTCAACGAGGTGGCCCGCGAGCTGCCCGACGTCGACGTCGACCTCGCCGAGATGGTCACCCGCGAGCAGGTCGCCGGCCTGCTCAACGGGGAGGTGGACCTGGGGCTGGCGCGGCCGCCCTTCGACGCCGGGACCTTCGGCTCCCGCCTGCTGCTGCGCGAGGCGATGCTGGTCGCCGTCCCCGCCGGGCACCGGCTGGCGGCGCTCGGCCGCCCGGTCGTCGCCGAGGACCTCCGCGGCGAGCCGGTGGTCATGCACTCGCCGACGAAGGCCCGCTACTTCTACGACCTCGTCGTCGGCCTGGTGCCGGTCGCCCACGAGCACGTGGTGCACACCGTCAGCCAGGTGCTCACGATGCTCTGGCTCGTCGCGGCCCGCCGAGGCCTGGCGTTCGTGCCCGAGTCGGCCACCCGGCTGCACGTCGACGGTGTCGAGTTCGCGCCGCTGTCCACCCCCGTCCCCGAGCCGGTGGAGCTGCACCTGCTGTGGACGCGGGAGTCGCGCAACCCCGCCCTGTGGCGCGTGCTCGACGTCCTGGGGGCCGCCTTCCGCACCGGCTGACGATGCCTGCAGGGCATCGGTCGATGCGCAAGCGCTCTTGGACAGGCATCGTCGGGCGTTCCTACGGTGACGCCGACCCCCTCCGGACCCGCCGTCTGCGCGGACGACTCCGGACCCGTCGGACCCCGAGGACGACCCCGTGACCCTGCTGCCGCCCGCCGAGCTCGCCACCCGGTTGAAGTCCGGCCTGCTGTCCTTCCCGGTGACCCACTTCGACGCCGACCTGCAGTTCGACGAGGCCCGCTACCGCGAGCACCTCGCCTGGCAGGCGGGCTTCGACGTCGCCGGGCTGTTCGCCGCGGGCGGCACCGGGGAGGGCTTCTCCCTCACCGGCGCGGAGATCGACCGCGTCGTGCGGGTCGCGGTGGACGAGGTGGGCGGCCGGGTGCCGGTGCTGGCCCCCGCGACCGGCGGCACCGCCCAGTCGGTGGCCCAGGCGCGCGCCGCGCAGGACGCCGGGGCCGACGGCATCCTGCTGTTCCCGCCCTACCTCACCGAGGCCAGCCAGGCCGGCCTGGTCGAGCACGTCTCGGCCGTCTGCGCGGCCACCGACCTCGGCGTCGTCGTCTACAGCCGGGCCAACGCCGTGCTCACCGACGTCACCGTCGCCGCGGTCGCCGACCGCAACCCCAACCTGATCGGGCTCAAGGACGGCGTCGGCGACATCGAGCAGATGACCCGCACCTACGCCCGCGTCGGCGACCGGCTCATCTACGTCGGTGGCCTGCCCACCGCCGAGACCTTCGCGCTGCCGCTGCTGCAACTCGGCGTGAGCACCTACTCCTCGGCGCTCTACAACTTCCTGCCCGAGTTCGCGCTGCGCTTCTACGCCGCCGTGCGCGCCCAGGACCGCCCGGCCGTCTACGGGATGCTCAACGACTTCGTGATCCCCTACGCCGACATCCGCGACCGGCAGCGGGGCTACGCCGTCTCCATCGTCAAGGCCGGCCTCACCGCCGTCGGCCGTGACGGGGGACGCGTGCGGCCCCCGCTGACCGACCTGACCGGGGCCGAGCTCGACGAGCTGACCGCGCTGGCCGGCAAGGTCTCCTGACCCGCCCGCACCCCTGGAGGACGGCATGAGCCGCACGCCCACCGTCGCCCACGTCGAGGTGGTCCCCGTCGCCGGGCACGACAGCATGCTGCTGAACCTCAGCGGCGCCCACGGGCCCTTCTTCACCCGCAACATCGCCGTCCTCACCGACAGCGAGGGCCGCACCGGGGTGGGGGAGGTGCCCGGCGGGGAGGCGATCCGCCGCACGATCGAGGACTCCGCCGCGCTGCTCGTCGGGCAGCCCGTCGCCGCCCTCGGCCGGCTGCTGCGCGAGGTCGCGGCCGCCTTCGCCGACCGCGACGCCGGTGGCCGCGGCCTGCAGACCTTCGACCTGCGGACGACGATCCACGCGGTCACGGCGCTGGAGTCGGCGCTGCTGGACCTGCTCGGCCAGCACCTCGGCGTCCCGGTGGCCGAGCTCCTCGGCGAGGGCCGGCAGCGCGACGCCGTCCCGGTGCTCGGCTACCTGTTCTACGTCGGCGACCGGCGGGCCACCGACCTGCCCTACCTCGCCGAGGCCGACCCGGCCGACGACTGGGAGCGGCTGCGCCGCGAGCCCGCCCTGACCCCGGAGGCCGTCGTCGCGCTGGCCGAGGCGGCGCGGGCGCGCTACGGGTTCTCCGACTTCAAGCTCAAGGGCGGCGTGCTGGCCGGCGAGGAGGAGGTCGCCGCGGTCCGCGCGCTGGCCGCCCGCTTCCCCGACGCCCGGGTCACCCTCGACCCCAACGGCGGCTGGCTGCTGGCCGACGCCGTCGAGCTGTGCCGCGACCTGCACGGCGTGCTCGCCTACGCCGAGGACCCGGTGGGCGCGGAGGGCGGCTTCTCCGGCCGCGAGGTCATGGCCGAGTTCCGGCGGGCCACCGGGCTGCCGACGGCGACCAACATGGTCGCCACCGACTGGCGGCAGATGGCCCACGCGGTCCGCACGAACGCCGTCGACATCCCGCTCGCCGACCCGCACTTCTGGACGATGCGCGGGTCGGTCCGGGTGGCCCAGCTCTGCGCCGACTTCGGCCTGACCTGGGGCTCGCACTCCAACAACCACTTCGACGTGTCGCTGGCGATGTTCACCCACGTCGGCGCGGCCGCCCCGGGTGCGATCACCGCCCTGGACACGCACTGGATCTGGCAGGACGGGCAGGGGCTCACCCGCGAGCCGCCGCTGATCCGCGACGGCGCCGTCGCGGTGCCGACCGCGCCGGGGCTCGGCGTCGAGCTCGACCCCGACGCGCTGGAGGCGGCCCACGAGCTGTACCTGGAGCACGGCCTCGGCGCCCGGGACGACGCGGTCGCCATGCAGCACCTCGTGCCGGGGTGGCGGTTCGACCCCAAGCGACCCTGCCTCGTCCGCTGACCCGGAGGACCCCGTGACGACCACCCCCGTCCTGACCCCGAGTGCCGCCCCCGCGGTGCTCGACCGCATCGAGTCGGTCACCCTCTCGTCGGTCACGCTGCCGCTGGCCGACCCGATCAGCGACGCGAAGGTGTTCACCGGCCGCCAGCGCCCGATGACCGAGGTCGCGTTCCTGTTCGCCGAGATCCGCACCGAGGCCGGCCTGGAGGGCCTCGGGTTCAGCTACTCGAAGCGGGCCGGGGGGCCGGCGCAGTTCGCGCACGCCCGCGAGGTCGCGCCGGACCTCGTCGGCGAGGACCCCAACGACATCGCCCGGTTGTGGACCAAGCTCGTCTGGGCCGGGGCGTCGGTGGGCCGCAGCGGTGCCTCGACGCAGGCGATCGCCGCCCTCGACGTGGCGCTGTGGGACCTCAAGGCCAAGCGCGCCGGCCTGCCGCTGGCCAAGCTGCTCGGCGCCCACCGCGACTCGGTGCGCTGTTACAACACCTCGGGGGGCTTCCTGCACGAGTCGGTGGAGCAGGTGAGGGACAACGCCACCCGCACCCTGGAGTCCGGCGTCGGCGGCATCAAGATCAAGGTCGGCCTGCCCGACTCCGCCGAGGACCTGCGCCGGGTGCGCGCCGTCCGCGAGCACCTCGGCGACGCCGTCCCGTTCATGGTCGACGCCAACCAGCAGTGGGACCGGCCCACCGCGATGCGGATGGGCCGCCGGCTGGAGGAGTTCGACCTGGTCTGGATCGAGGAGCCGCTCGACGCCTACGACGCGGAGGGGCACGCGCAGCTCGCCCGGGCGCTGGACACGCCGATCGCGACGGGGGAGATGCTCACCAGCGTCGCGGAGCACCACGAGCTGATCCGGCAGGGCGCGGTGGACGTGCTCCAGCCCGACGCACCGCGCGTCGGCGGGATCACCCAGTTCCTCAAGCTCGCCGCGCTGGCCGAGCACCGAAACCTCGGCCTCGCGCCGCACTTCGCCATGGAGATCCACGTCCACCTGGCCGCCGCCTACCCGATCGAGCCGTGGGTCGAGCACTTCGACTGGCTGCACCCGCTGTTCCACGAGCGGCTCGAGACGCGCGAGGGCCGGATGCACCTGTCCGACCGCCCGGGCCTGGGCGTCACCCTGACCGACCGGGCCCGCGCCTGGACGGTCGACCGCGCGCACGTCGACACCGCCCGCTGAGCACCACCGGAGGAGCACCGCACATGGACGTCGTCAGCACCGACCCGCGCACCGGCGAGACCGTCGAGGTCGTCGCCCAGGAGACCACCACCGCGGAGGTCGACCGGCTCTGCGCGGCCGCGCTCGCCGCCGCCCCCGGCCTCGACGCCCTCGGCCGCGGCGGCCGGGCGGCCCTGCTGCGGGCGCTGGCCGACGCGCTGGAGGCCCGGCGCGAGGACGTCGTGGCGCTCGCCGACCGGGAGACGGCCCTGGGCCCGACGCGGCTGAACGGGGAGCTCACCCGCACCTGCTACCAGCTGCGGTTGTTCGCCGAGGTGCTCGAGGAGGGCAGCTACCTCGAGGCCGCGATCGACCACGCCGGGGACACCCCGATGGGCCCGCGCCCGGACCTGCGCCGGATGCTCGTGCCGATCGGCCCGGTCGCCGTCTTCGGGGCCAGCAACTTCCCGCTGGCCTTCTCCGTCCCCGGCGGGGACACCGCCTCGGCGCTGGCCGCCGGCTGCCCCGTCGTCGTCAAGGCGCACGGTTCGCACCCGGCCACCTCGCAGCTCGTGTTCGACGTCCTCGACGCCGCCGCGCGGAAGGCCGGCGCACCCGACGGCACCCTCGGCATCGTGCACGGCCTGCAGGCCGGCGCCGACCTGGTCGCCCACCCGGCGGTCCGCGCCGTCGGGTTCACCGGCTCCCTCGGTGGGGGGCAGGCGCTGCAGCGGGTCATCGAGCAGCGCCCCGACCCGGTCCCCTTCTACGGCGAGCTGTCCAGCCTCAACCCGGTCGTCGTCACCCCGGCGGCGGCCGCCGAGCGGGGCGCCGCCATCGGCACCGAGCTGGTCGGCTCCTTCACCCTGGGCGGCGGCCAGTTCTGCACCAAGCCCGGGCTGGCCCTCGTGCCGGCCGGGCCGGAGGGCGACGCCGTCGTCGACGCGATGGCCGAGGCGGTCCGCGCCACCGCCGCGCCGGTGCTGCTCAACGCGGGCATCGCCGCCTCCTACGGGCGCATCTCCGACGGCCTGGCCGGCGCGCCGGGCGTCGTGGAGGTGGCCCGCGGCGGCGACCCCTCCGGCCGCGGCTTCGAGGCGGTGCCCCGGCTGCTGCAGACCACCGCCGCCGCCCTGCCCGACGAGGTCACCGAGGAGTGCTTCGGCCCGGTCTCGGTCGTGGCGCGCTACGACGGGGAGGCCGAGCTGTTCGCGGCCCTGGGCGCGATGCCGTCGTCGCTCACCGCCACCGTGCTGCGCGGCACCGGGGAGACCGAGCTGCCGCTGGCCGTCTCGCAGGAGCTGCGCACGCGGGCCGGGCGGCTGGTCTACGACGCCTACCCGACCGGGGTGGCGGTCTCCTGGGCACAGCACCACGGCGGCCCGTGGCCCTCGACCAACTCCCAGCACACCTCGGTGGGCACCACCGCCGTCCGCCGGTTCCTGCGGCCGGTCACCTGGCAGGGCGCGCCGCAGGAGGTGCTGCCGGCCGAGCTCACCGACGGCCACACCGGCATCCCGCGGCGGGTCGACGGCGTGCTCGTCCTGCCCCGGTGAGCCCGCGGGCCGCCGCCCGGCGGCCCGGGCAGGCGGTGCGGGCCGCGCCGCGGTGAGCCGGTGAACGCCGTCCTCGGCGGCTTCGCGGCGCTGGCCGCGGTGATCGCCGTGGGCTGGCTCGTGGGCCGGGCCGGCACGCTGGGCGGCGGCGCCCCGGAGGTGCTGTCGCGGCTGGCCTTCTCCGTGGCGACCCCCTCGCTGCTGTTCCTCACCCTGCTCGACGCCGACCCCGCGGCCCTCGTCTCGCCGGCCCTCGTCGCGACGGCGGGCAGCGCGGTGGCCTGCGCCGCGGGGTACGCCCTGCTCGCCGGGTGGCGCCGGCGCCGGCCCGCGGCCGAGGTGGCGACCGGGGCGCTGGCCGCCTCCTACGTCAACGCGGGCAACCTCGGCGTGCCGGTGGCCGTCCACGTGCTCGGCGACGCCTCCTCCGTCGCCCCGGTGCTGCTGTTCCAGGTGCTGGTCATGGCGCCCGTCGGCCTGGCCGTCCTCGCCGGCCGCCGGCCCGGGGGCGGGTCGCGGTGGCGGGTGCTCACCGCGCCGGTGCGGACGCCGGTCGTCGTCGGGTGCGCGCTGGGGCTGGTGGTCGCCGCCAGCGGGCTGGCGCTGCCCGCGGTGGTGCTGCGCCCGGTCGAGCTGACCGCGGGCCTGGCCGTGCCGGCCGCGCTGCTGGCCTACGGCATGAGCCTGCACGGCGCGCCCCGGCCGGCCTCCGGGAGCGCGGCCGGGCAGGTCTGGCTGGCGGTGGCGCTCAAGACGCTGGCCCAGCCGCTGCTGGCCTACGCGCTCGGCCGGTGGGTCGCCGGGCTCGACGGGGCCGGGCTGCTGGCGGTCACGGTCACCTCGGCGCTGCCGACGGCACACAACGTGTTCGTCTACGCCGCCGCGAACGGCCGGCCCACCGCGGTCGCGCGCGACGTCGTCCTGCTGACCACGGTGCTGTCGGTGCCCGTCCTCGTGGGAGTCGCCCTGCTGCTCGGGTGAGCGGCCGGCGCGCGGCGCGCCCCCCTTGACGCTGCCGATCCGGCGGCGGTTCGCTCCACCGCGAGGGCCGCGCCCGGCCCGGACGACCAGGAGGGGACCCGGCCATGAGGATCTCGATCGACCCGTCCCTGTGCCAGGGGCACGGCCGCTGCTACGACCTCGCGCCCGACCTCTTCGGCGAGGACGGCGAGGGCTACGGCACCGTGCTCGTCCCCGGCGGCGAGGTGCCCGCCGGCGAGGAGGACGACGCCCGGCTGGCCGCCGACAACTGCCCCGAGGCCGCCGTCCTGGTGTACGAGGGGACCGCCGTGGAGCAGGAGGCGGCGCGGTGACCGTCGACGACCGCTTCACCGCCGACGCGGGCGCTCTTCGCGCCGACCCCGCCCTCGGCACCTTCAGCGAGGTGGTCACCGGACCGGTCAGCGACTGGGCCACCGACTTCTCGCACACCGGGGAGGAGTGGGCGCAGGGCGCCATCGGCATCTGGGACGACCTGCGGCAGCGCTGCCCGATCGCGCACACCGAGCGGTTCGGCGGGGCGTGGCTGCCCACCCGCTACGAGGACGTCGCCGCGGTCGCCCACGACACCGAGCACTTCTCCTCGCGCGGCATCATCGCCGGCAACTTCCGGCCGCCGCGGAGCCTCGCGCCGGTCGGCGGCACCCCGCCCATCTCGTCCGACCCGCCGTTCCACCACGACGCCCGCAAGCTGCTGCTGCCGGCGTTCACCAGGACGGCCGTCTCCCGCTACGAGGAGTCGACCCGGGCGTTCTGCCACGCGCTGGTCGACGGGTTCGCCGGCCGCGACGTCGTCGACGCGGCCGCCGACTACGCCCAGCACGTCCCGGTGCGGGTCATGGCCGACATGCTGGGCTTCCCGCCGGAGGACGGGCACCGCTTCCGGCACTTCGTGGAGAACGCGCTCGAGGGCATCGACCTGCCTCCCGAGGAGCGGATGGCGCGCAGCAGCCACCTGTTCGAGTACCTGCTGGTGCAGATCCGCGACCACCTCGAGCACCCGCGCGACGACCTCACCGGCCACCTGCTGGAGGCCGAGCTGTACGGCCGCAGGCTGGAGCCCGCGCACGTGGCCGGCACCATGGCGCTGCTGCTCATCGCCGGCATCGACACCACGTGGAGCGCCATCGGCGCCTCCCTGTGGCACCTCGCCGGCCACCCCGAGGACCGCCGCCGCCTGGTGGCCGAGCCGGGCCTGCGGACGACGGCGGTCGAGGAGTTCCTGCGCGCCTACGCCCCGGTGACCATGGCCCGCCTGGTGAAGGAGGACGTCACCTGGCGCGGCGTGGACATGCGGGCCGAGGACTGGGTGCTGCTGTCCTTCCCCGCGGCCAACCGCGACCCGGCGCAGTTCGAGCGCGCCGACGAGGTGCTCGTCGACCGGCAGGTCAACCGGCACGCCGCCTTCGGTCTCGGCATCCACCGCTGCGTGGGCTCGCACCTGGCGCGCATGGAGCTGCGGGTGGCCCTCGACGTCTGGCTCGACCGGGTGCCGGAGTTCACCCTCGCCGACCCGGGGGCGGTGCGGTGGTCGACCGGGCAGATCCGCGGCCCGCGCGCCCTGCCGGTCCGCATCGGCTGAGGTCGGCCGGGTTCAGACCTCGACGGCGGTGCCGCACACCCCGCAGACCTCGAGCGTCTGCCGTCGCCACCGGGCGACCGGCACGAAGAAGAGGGAGAACTGGCGGAACTGCCGGACCCGGGCCCACTGCGTCGTGTTCGAGCAGCGTGGACAGGTGCGCACCGCCCCGGGGCCCAGGTGCCGCTGCCGCGTGCCGAACCCGAAGAGGAGGAACACGGGGCCAGCGTAGGTGTGCACCCCGAGGCGCAGCCGCGCCGTCCCGACCGTGGCAGGCTCGTGGGGTGGTCCGCGTGGGTCTGGTGCTGGGTGGCGGGGGCGTCGTCGGGCAGGCCTACCACTCGGGCGTGCTCGCGGTGCTGCAGCACGACACCGGGTGGGACGCGCGCACCGCGGACGTCGTCGTCGGCACCTCCGCCGGGTCGATCACCGGCAGCCTGCTGCGGGCCGGCGTCTCACCGGAGGACCTCGCCGCCTGGACGGTGAAGGCGCCGCTGTCCGGCGAGGACGACGTGCTGCGCACCATCGCCGCCACCGACGTCCCCGAGCTGGCACCGTTCCGCCCGCTGGACCTCTTCCGCCGGCCGATGCGGCTGCCGGGCCCGCCGCTGGTCGCCCGCGCCCTGGCCCGCCCGTGGCGGTTCCGCCCCCTCGCCGCCGGCATGACGCTGCTGGCCCCGGGCCGGCACGACATCGTGTCCCAGCTGGCGGCGCTCCGCGAGGTCGAGGGACCCACCTGGCCCGAGCGCGACCTGTGGGTCACCGCGGTGCGCCGCAGCGACGGGCGCCGCGTCGTCTTCGGCCGGCCGGGGTCCCCGCCCGCGCCGCTGCACCTCGCCGTGGCCGCCTCGTGCGCGGTGCCCGGGTACTTCACCCCGGTCGCGATCGGCCGGCACACCTACGTCGACGGCGGGGTGCACTCGGCCACCAACGCCGCCGTCCTGCGTGGCACCGGCGTCGGCGTCGTCGTCGTGGTGGCGCCGATGAGCGGGTCGCCGGGCTGGCGCCAGGACTTCACCGCGGCCATGCGCCGGTACTCCCAGCGGCAGCTCGACCGGGAGGTGCGGGCGCTGGAGGCGGCCGGCGTGCGGACCGTCGTGTTCACCCCCGGCCAGGCCGAGCAGGAGGTCATGGGCGCGGACATGATGGCGCGCGACCGGGTGCACGAGGTGCTGCAGCAGTCGTTCCTGGAGGCCGGCGTGCACGCCGCGCGGCCGGACGTCGCCCGGCTGCTGCGGGCGGCGGCCGACCGTGGCGAGGTGTGACCGGCGCCCAGCGACTAGGTTCGACAGCCGGACGGATCGGCAGCTCAGGGGGTGCACGTGGCCAGGTCGGTGCTGGTGACCGGCGGCAACCGGGGGATCGGGCTGGCCATCGCCCGCGCCTTCGCCGAGCAGGGTGACCGGGTGGCGGTCACCCACCGCGGCAGCGGCGCCCCCGAGGGCCTGCTCGGCGTGCAGTGCGACGTCACCGACGCCGACGCCGTCGACCGCGCGTTCGGCGAGGTCGAGGAGGCGCAGGGCCCGGTCGAGGTGCTGGTCAGCAACGCCGGGATCACCCGCGACGGGCTGCTCATGCGGATGAAGGAGGCCGACTTCACCGACGTCCTCGACGCCAACCTCACCGCGGCCTACCGGGTCTCCAAGCGCGCCGCGGCGAAGATGGTCCGCGCGCGCAGCGGCCGGATCGTGTTCGTCAGCTCGGTGGTGGGCCTGCTGGGCTCGGCCGGGCAGACCAACTACGCGGCGTCCAAGGCCGGGCTGGTCGGGCTGGCCCGCTCCATCGCCCGCGAGCTGGGCAGCCGCGGGATCACCGCCAACGTGGTGGCCCCGGGCTTCGTGGAGACCGACATGACGGCGGCGCTGCCGGAGAAGCGGCAGCAGGAGATCCTCGGGCAGGTGCCGCTGGGCCGGTACGCCTCGGCGGAGGAGATCGCGGGCGTGGTGCGCTTCCTGGCGGGCGACGCGGCCGGCTACATCACCGGGGCGGTCGTCCCGGTCGACGGCGGACTGGGGATGGGGCACTGATGGGCGGCGTACTCGAGGGCAAGAAGGTCCTCGTCACCGGCGTGCTGACGGAGGCGTCGATCGCCTACGCCACCGCGCGGATCGCACAGGAGCAGGGCGCGACGGTGGTGCTGTCGAACTTCGGGCGGGCGCTGTCGCTGTGCCAGCGGATCGCCAAGCGGCTGCCGCAGGAGGCCGCCGTCGTCGAGCTCGACGTGACGAACACCGAGCACCTCGACTCGCTGGCCGGCCGGCTGCGCGAGGCGGGCTTCGACCGCCTCGACGGCGTCGTGCACTCCATCGGCTTCGCGCCGCAGGAGGCGATGGGGGAGGGCTTCCCCGAGGTCGCCTGGGAGCACGCGGCGACGGCGTTCCAGGTGTCGTCGTGGTCCTACGCCTCGCTCACCCAGGCCTGCCGGCCGCTGCTGGCCAACCCGTCGTCGGTCGTCGGGCTGACCTTCGACGCCTCCGTCGCCTGGCCGGTCTACGGCTGGATGGGCGCGGCCAAGGCGGCGCTGGAGTCGGTCAGCCGCTACCTGGCCCGCGAGCTCGGACCCGAGGGCGTGCGGTCCAACATCGTCGCCGCCGGCCCGCTGCGCAGCATGGCCATGAAGTCCATCCCCGGCAGCGCCCAGTTCGAGGAGGCGTGGGAGGGCCGCGCCCCGCTGGGCTGGTCGGTCACCGACACCGAGCCCGCGGGCAAGGCCGTCGTCGCCCTGCTGTCGGACTGGTTCCCCGCCACCACCGGGGAGATCGTCCACGTCGACGGCGGCTTCCACGCCGTAGGCGTGTGAGGTCACAGAGCCACGCCGTCGGCGTGTGAGCGCATCCGTCCCCGCACCACCCCGAGAAGAGAGTCCGTGCCCCGCGCCACCGTCGACCTGTACCCCGGCCAGCGTCCCGACGAGGACCCCTCGCTCGCCGTCCGCAACAACGGGGGGACGCCGCCGGCGGCGTCCCCCGCCCCGGCCGGCCGCCGGGAGGCGCTGCTGGTGCTCTCCTTCGGCGGGCCCCGCGGCTCCGACGACGTGATGCCGTTCCTGGAGAACGTCACCCGCGGCCGCGGCGTCCCGCCCGAGCGGCTGCTCGACGTCGCCGAGCACTACCACCACTTCGGTGGCGTCAGCCCGATCAACGAACAGAACGAGGCGCTGGTCGCCGCCGTCCGGGCGGACCTCGCGGCAGCCGGCGTCGACCTGCCGGTCTACTGGGGCAACCGCAACTGGGACCCCTACGTCGAGGACGTCTGGCAGCAGATGACCGACGACGGGATCGAGCACGTCTACGTGCTCGCCACCTCCGCCTACGCCTCCTACTCCGGCTGCCGGCAGTACCACGAGGACGTCGCCCGGGCCCGGATCGCCACCGGGGGAGGGCCCACCGCGGAGAAGCTGCCGCACTACTCCGACGCCCCCGGCTTCGTGCGGGCCAACGCCGACGCGCTGGCCGCCGCGCTCGACCGGCTGCCCGAGGAGCACCGCGCCTCGGCGCGGCTGGTGGCGACGGCGCACTCGATCCCCGAGTCGATGGCCGCCGTCGCCGGGCCCGACGGGCACGCCTACGAGGCCGAGCTGCAGGCCGCGGCGCGGGCCGTCGTCGACGCCGTCGACCCGGGCCGCCCCGTCGACCTGGTGTGGCAGAGCCGCAGCGGCCCGCCGTCGGTGCCGTGGCTCGAGCCCGACGTCAACGACCACCTCCGGGCGCTGCACGAGAACGGCGAGACCGCGGTCGTGCTGTTCCCGGTCGGGTTCGTCAGCGACCACCTCGAGGTCGTCTGGGACCTCGACAACGAGGCGGAGGAGACCGCGGGGGAGCTCGGGCTGGTGTTCGTGCGGGCCGGCACCGCCGGCACCCACCCGGCGTTCGTGGCCATGGTGCGCGAGCTGCTCGAGGAGCGGCGCTCGGGGGCCGAGCCGCGGCTGGGCACGAACTGCCCCGCGGCGTGCTGCTTCGTTCGTCGCCCTACCGGGCGACACCGCGACCAGGAGCCGTCCCCCGGCACGAGCTGAGCCCCGCCGGCGTCCCCGTCGGGGAGCCTCCGGCCCCCGCGACCGGTCCACCGCCGCCCGGCCTGAGGCGTTGACCGGTCCGCCCGCGGGGTGGACGCTCGGGCTCCCGTACCTGCCGAGGACGGTGAGCCGTGGTCCACGTCCACCCCGCCAACGCCGGGCAGCTCGGCGCCTGGGACGGCGCCCAGGGGGCGTACTGGGCCGCCCAGGCCGACCGCTTCGACCGGTCGGTCGCCCGCTACGACGCCGCCTTCCTCGCCGCGGCCGACCTGCGGCCGGGGGAGCGGGTCCTCGACGTCGGCTGCGGCACCGGCCGCACGACCCGGGAGGCCGCACGCCGCACCGGGTCCGCGCTCGGCGTCGACCTGTCCTCGGCGATGCTCGAGGTCGCCCGGCGGCGCGCCGCCGAGGAGGGGCTGACCGGCGCCCGGTTCGAGCAGGCCGACGCCCAGGTCGCCGCCTTCCCGCCGGCCGGCTTCGACGTGGCGATCAGCCGGACCGGCGCGATGTTCTTCGCCGACCCGGTGGCCGCGCTGGCCAACGTGGGCCGCGCCCTGGTCCCCGGCGGCCGGCTGGTGCTGCTCGTCTGGCAGGCGCTCGAGGCCAACGAGTGGATGACCGAGATCCTGGGGGCGCTGGCCGCCGGGCGCCCGCTGCCGGCCCCGCCACCGGGCGCCCCGGGCCCGTTCTCCCTGGCCGATCCCGCGCGGCTCCGGGAAGTGCTCGCCGCCTCGGGTCACCGTCAGGTGGAGGTCGAGGGTCTGACCGAGCCGGAGTGGTTCGGCAGCGACGTCGACGACGCCCTGGCGTTCGTCCTCGGCCTCGCCGGCTGGCTGCTGGAGGGGCGCGACGACGCGGCCCGGGAGCGCGCGGTGGCCGACCTGCGGCGCCGGCTCGAGGCCCACGCCGGCCCGGACGGCGTCGAGTTCGGCTCCGCGGCCTGGCTGGTCACCGCCCGCCGTCCCTGAGGTGGTCCGCTCCGGGGGCGTTCCTCGTGCTCTGCGGGTCCTGCAGCACCCCTCCCGCGCGAGGAACGCCCCGGGAGCGGGCCGCGGCGGGGGAGGTCAGCGGGGGACGGCGTTGTACGCGGCGACGGTGGCCTCGCGGACGGCGGTGGCCAGCGGGCGCAGCGCGTCGTCGCGGGCCGCGGCCTGCGCGTGGGTGACCGCGGCGCCCGGCGCGTCGGCCGTCGCCAGGTCGAGCACCCGCGCCAGCCGCCGCGCGCGGGCGAGCACCGACAGCGCCAGCGGGTCGGTGTCGTCGGGCAAGCCCGGCGCCTGCGCGCTGCCCAGCCCGGTCAGCAGCGCCGGGACCTCGGGGTTCCAGCGGGCGAGGTCCAGGGCAGCCAGCGTGCGCGCCGCGTCGCCGACGGCGAGGTCCAGCGCTCCCGACACCGCGCGCAGCGAGCCCTCGACCGGCGGCGCCGCGGGCGGGACGCCGTCGAGCGGGAACGCCGTCCACGCGGTCACCTCCGGCCCGAGCTCCTCGGGCACCAGCGCCACGTGCGCGCCGACGGCGGCCTGCCCGGCCTCGGTGGCCAGCGCGGCCAGCCCCGGCGCGCGCGGCAGCCCGCGGACGTCGCCCGGCACCGGCAGCACCAGCCGCACCCGCCGCTCGCCGAGCCCGCGCAGCGCGGTCAGCGCCCACCCGAGCGGGACGGCGTCGGACGTGCCGGGCAGGCCGGTCACCCGGTGCGCGCGGTCGTCGGCGAGGGCGTCGAGGGCGGTGTCGTAGGCGGTGCGGCCGGAGAGCCAGGCGGTCGCCCAGACCGCGAACCGGCCGGCGGGGAGGTCGTGCACCCGGCGAGGTTACGTCGGCGTGCACGGGACCCCGCCGCCGCGGGCGGACCTGGGAGACTGGGGGCATGGCTGCGTGGGTGCTCTGGCTGGTCGCCTCGGGCTTGTTCGTCGCGGGGGAGGTGGCCAGTGGCGACCTGGTGCTGCTGATGCTCGCCGGCGGCGCGCTCGGCGGCGGTGCCGTCGCCCTGGCCGGCGGGGCGGTCGCGCTGCAGATCGTCGCCTTCATCGTCGTGTCCGCGATCCTGCTGGCCGTCGCCCGGCCCGCCGCCCGGGCCCGCCTCGACAGCCGGGTGCCCGGGCACGTCGACGGCGTGCAGGCCCTCGTCGGCCGCACCGCCACGGTGACCCGCGCGGTCGGTCGCTCCAGTGGCCGCATCCAGGTGGGCGCCGACGAGTGGAGCGCCCGCACCCAGTTCGGCGACGAGGTCTTCGACGTCGGCACCACCGTGCGCATCCTCCAGGTGGAGGGCGCGACCGCCGTCGTCGGCGAGGCGCTCGAGCTGCGGTGACCCACGGCGGGGGGACGTGACCCGCCGGCCCGCGCGGGGGAAGATCGTCAGCAGCACCGCCACCCGGCCCAGGAGGTACCCGTGGACGCCGCCCTCATCGCCCTCGTCGTCGTGGCGCTGGTGTTCGTGCTGGTCGTGGTCAAGGCGGTGACGATCGTCCCGCAGGCGCAGGCCAAGGTGGTCGAGCGGCTCGGCCGCTACAGCCGCACGCTCTCGCCGGGCCTGTCGCTGCTGGTGCCCTTCATCGACCGCGTGCGCGCGACGGTGGACCTGCGCGAGCAGGTCGTCTCCTTCCCGCCGCAGCCGGTGATCACCGCCGACAACCTGCAGGTGGGCATCGACACCGTCGTCTACTTCCAGGTCACCGACCCGCGGCTGGCCGTCTACGGCATCGCGAACTACATCACCGGCATGGAGCAGCTGACCACGACGACGCTGCGCAACGTCGTCGGCGGGCTGAACCTCGAGCAGTCGCTGACCGGCCGCGACGGCATCAACAGCCAGCTGCGCGAGGTGCTCGACGGCACCACCGGCCCGTGGGGGCTGCGGGTGGCCCGGGTGGAGATCAAGGCGATCGAGCCGCCGCCGTCGATCCGCGACTCGATGGAGAAGCAGCTGCGCGCCGACCGCGACAAGCGGGCGATCATCCTCACCGCCGAGGGGCAGCGGCAGGCCGCGATCACCTCGGCCGAGGGGCAGAAGGCGGCGGCGATCCTGTCCGCGGAGGGCGAGAAGCAGGCGGCCATCCTCCAGGCGGAGGCCGAGCGGCAGAGCCGGATCCTCCGGGCCGAGGGCGAGCGCGCGGCGCTGTTCCTGCAGGCACAGGGGCAGGCGAAGTCGATCGAGACCGTCTTCCAGGCCATCCACGACGGCAAGCCCGACCAGGGGCTGCTGGCCTACCAGTACCTGCAGACGCTGCCGCAGATCGCGCAGGGCGACGCCAACAAGATGTGGATCGTCCCCAGCGAGTTCAGCCGGGCGCTGGAGGGTCTGGGCCGGCTCGGCGGGGCGGACGGCGAGCGGTCCTTCCTCGACGTGCCGACCCCGGCTGACGGCGAGCGGCCGGCCTCGCGGATCGACACCAGCGGCTGGTTCGAGTCGCAGCTGCCACCGGCCGCCGAGCAGCCCGAGGCCAGGATCGAGCTGCACAGCATCGCCGACGACGGGCCGGCCCTGCCCGTGCCCCCGGCGCTGTCCGAGGTGGCCGAGGTGGCCCAGCAGCACAACGGCCTGCCGCCGCAGTCCTGACCCCCTTGACAGGCAAGTGGCCGCTTGCCTATGAAGGTGCCCGTGGACGCCGACCCGGACCTGTACCGGGCCCTCGGTGACGCGACCCGGCGCACCATCCTCGACGAGCTGACCGAGAGGGACGGTCAGACGCTGTTCGAGATCTGCGGCCGGCTGAGCACCAAGCACGGCCTGGCCTCCACGCGCCAGGCGGTCTCCCAGCACCTCGCGGTGCTGGAGCAGGCCGGCCTGGTGCGCACCCGGCGGCAGGGCCGGTACAAGTTCCACCACCTCGACACCGGCCCGCTGCGGTCGATCCTCGAGCGGTGGCCCGTCGAGCGAGAGGAACCCGGCCCGTGATCCGGATCAACGTCACCAGCGTGTGGGTCGACGACCAGGCCAAGGCCCTGGCCTTCTACACCGAGAAGCTGGGCTTCACGAAGAAGACCGACGTGCCCGCCGGCGGCGCGCGGTGGCTCACCGTGGTCTCCCCGGCCGACCCCGACGGCGTCGAGCTGCTGCTGGAGCCCGACGGGCACCCCGCGGCCCGCCCGCTCAAGGAGGCCCTGGTCGCCGACGGCATCCCGTTCACCCAGTTCGCCGTCGACGACGTGCACGCCGAGGTCGAGCGGCTCAAGGGGCTGGGCGTGGTGTTCACCCAGGACGCGACCGACCTGGGCCCGGTGGTCACCGCCGTCCTGGACGACACCTGCGGCAACCTCATCCAGCTCGCCACCCTGAAGTAGCCGCCCCTCGGTCGCCCGCGCCGAGCGCCAGCGAGGTGTGGGGGGTGAGGGGGTCCTTCCTCAGTCCTTGAGCAGGCCCTCGCGGAGCTTGGCCAGGGTCTGCGACAGCAGCCGCGACACGTGCATCTGCGAGATGCCGATGTCGGCGGCGATCTGCGACTGGGTCATGTTGCCGAAGAACCGCAGGATGAGGATGCGGCGCTCGCGGGCCGGGATGGTGGCCAGCAGCGGCTGCAGCGACTCGCGGTACTCCACGCCCTCGAGCGCGGCGTCCTCCTCGCCGAGGGTGGCCGCCAGGGTGGGGGAGTCGTCCTCGCCGGAGAGCCGCTCGTCCAGCGAGCTGCTGCGGTAGGCGTTGGCCACCGCCAGGCCCTCGAGCACCTCCTCGCGCGGGATGCCCAGGTGCTCGGCGAGCTCCGACGGCGTCGGCGCGCGCCCGTTCTTCTGCGCGAGCTCACCGACGGCGGAGTTCAGCGACAGGTGCAGCTCCTGCAGGCGCCGCGGCACGCGCACCGACCAGCCCTGGTCGCGGAAGTGCCGCTTGATCTCCCCGGTGATGGTGGGGACGGCGAAGGAGAGGAACTCCACCCCGCGGGTCGGGTCGAACCGGTCGATGGCCGCGATGAGGCCCAGCGTGCCCACCTGCAGCAGGTCGTCGAAGGGCTCGCCGCGGTTGCTGAAGCGGCGGGCGAAGTGCCGGACGAGGGGCAGGTGCTCCTCGACCAGGATCTCGCGCAGCCGCTCGCGCCGCGGGTCGTCCTTCTCCAGCGTGGCGAGCTCGGCGAACAGCGGGGCGGTCCGCTCGGCCCGGCGCCGGTTGTCCGACACCGGCGCGGCGTCGGGCTCCCGCGGGGCGTCCGCCCCGCCCTCGGCCTCGGTGTCGTCCGCCTCGGCGTCCTCGGCCTCGGTGTCGTCGGCCTCGGTGTCGTCGGCCTCGGTGTCGTCGGCCTCGCCGTCGTCGGTCGCGGCGGGGCCGGCGACCGGAGCGGCCGTCTCCTCGCGCGGACCCTCCGGGGTCCCGGGTGCGTCGTCGTGCAGGGGGTCCTCCTCGACGGCCCGTCGGCTGGCGGCCGCCGGGCTCACGGGGCGACCGAGCGGTTCCGGCCCGCGCCGCCGACGAGCTCGCCGGGCCGCTGGCCGGGCAGGTACTTGTCCATCGAGATGACGCCGACCGGGTCGCCGCCGCCGTCGCCGGCGGGGACGTCGGCCTGCGTGACCGTCCGCCCCTCGACGTTGTCGGCCAGGGTCTGCAGCACCGCCCAGCCGAAGCCGTCGCGGGGCACCGCGGTGCCCTCCGCCACCGGCACCCAGGCGTCGATGTGCAGGCCGGCGCGGGTGGTCTCGAAGACCACCGTCAGCGGGGAGCTCCCCAGCGCGATCGCCGTCAGCGTCGCGCAGGCCTCGTCCACGGCCAGCCGCAGGTCCTCGACCGAGTCGAGGTCGTAGTCCATGCGGATCGCCAGGTCACCGGCCATCGCGCGCACCGCGGGGAGCTGCGTCGGCGTGGTGGGCACGCGCAGCTCCAGTCGCTCGGCGCGCCGCCCGTCCTGGGCGAGGGCACTCCTCGGGTCCGCCATCCGTCGTCTGCTCCTCAGCTCCGTCGCGCCGGCTGCCCGCAGGGGTCGCGCCCCCACCGGGGGCCGGCTCGGTACCGGCCTCGCCTCTGGGCCCGGGGTCCGGCCTCCAGTCTGCCCCGTCACGCGGCCGCGACCGCGCGTGGGTGCAGGCCTCGCCCGGATCCGCGCCAGCGAGGCGCCATACCCGGGTCCGGCGGGCCGCCAAACACCGCGGCCACCCGACCCGGTGGCCCTCCGGCGGCCCGCCCCTGCGCGGTTGCCGAGGCCACCGCCCTGTTGTCTGCTAGGCCCGGATGAACGCCAGCCAGGGCAGCCTGCCGCCGGGGCCCCGTCCTCCCGAGGACGCGGGCCCGGCAGCTCTCGTCGCCGCCCTGGAGCACGCCCCCTCCGCGCTGTGGTTCCTGTCCGGCCCGGGGCCGCGCACCCTGTGGGCCAACGCGCGCGCCCGCGAGCTGGGCGGCGACCCCGCGGCCCTGCCCGTCGTGGGCGGCCGGCCGGTCGCCGACGTGGTCGCCGCGGTGCTGCGGTCGGGCCGCCCCGAGACGCTCACCGGCGTCCTGGACACCGACGGCCCGTCGGTCACCGTGACGCTCAGCCCGCTGCCGGCCGCGGGCGACCCCGGTGTCGTGCTGGTGGTGGAGGGCGTCGACGACCGCCCGGTCCAGCAGGCTCCGCCCGTCCCGCCGGAGCAGCCCGTCGTCGACCCGGCGCAGCACTCCCTGCTGCCGCCGTCGCTGCCGCTGCTGCCCGACGTGCGGCTGTCGGGCAGCTACCACCCGGCCAGCTCGGTCCGCGCGGCCGGCGGGGACTGGTACGACGCGGTGCCGATCGGCCACGGGCGGCTGGCGCTGGTCATCGGCGACGCCGTCGGCCACGGCGTGCGGGCGGCGTCGGCGATGAGCCGGCTGCGGGGGGCGCTGCGCTCCAGCGCGCTGCGCGACCCGGCGCCCGCCGCGGTGCTCGCCGCGCTCGACGACTTCGCCGCCCAGATGGACGACGTGCAGGGCGCCTCGGTGTTCTACGGCGTGCTCGACGCCGCCACCGGCGCGATCAGCTACGCCGCCGCCGGGCACCCCGCACCGCTGCTGGTGCACGCCGACGGCCGCAGCGACTTCCTGCCGGTCACCGCCCGACCGCCGCTGGGCACCCTGCCGGGTGTCCCGACGCCGGTGGCCCGGGCCGAGCTGGAGCCCGGCGCCACGCTCGTCCTCTACTCCGACGGCGCCGTCGCCGCCCCGGGCCCGCCGCCGTCGCAGGGCCTGGCCCGGCTGACCGAGGTGGCGGGCGCCGCGCTGACCGACCCCGCGGCCCTCGACGGGGAGGCGCTGGCCGGCCTGGCCGGCGTCATCGCCGGCGGGCTGATCACCGGCGGGGCCCAGCCCGACGACATCGCCGTCCTGGTCGCGCACCGCCGGGCGCACTCGGTACAGCCGCTGCAACTGGACCTGGTCGCCGTCCCGTCGTCCCTCCCGGCGGTGCGCCGGCGGCTCGGCGCCTGGCTGACCGCGCTGGGCATGGGCGAGGAGGACCGGGTCGGCGTCATGGTGGCCGTGGGCGAGGCGTGCGCCAACGCCGCCGAGCACGCCTACCGCGACACCGAGCCCGGGCCGGTACAGGTGACCGCGGCGGTCGACGTCGACGGCGTGCTGACCGTGACCGTGCACGACGAGGGCACCTGGCGCCCGCCCGACCGCGACCCCGGCGACCGCGGCCGCGGGTTGCTGATCATGCGGCAGCTGGTCGACGGCATGGTGGTGCGCGGCGAGCACGGCACCACGGTCACCCTGCGGACCCGGTTGCGGCAGTCGCCCGACGAGGAGCCCGAGCACCCCGCGGGTGGCACCGGCGCGACCGTCGTCGTCGACCGGCACGGCGGCAGCCCGGTGGTGCGGGCCTCCGGCGACGTCGACATGGTCAGCGCCGACCAGCTGCGGATCCGGCTGCTCGAGGCCAGCCACGGCGGCACGGTGCGCGTCGAGCTCGACCTCACCCCGGTCACCCTCTTCAGCAGCGCCGCGGTGCGGGTGGTGCTGGCCGTGGCCGCCATCGCCGAGACGGAGGGCTGGCGCCTGGTGGTGCACGCCCCCGACGGCGGCGTGACCCGGCACATCCTCGAGGTCAGCGGGCTGCAGCGGCTGGTCGAGCTGCGCTGAGCGCTCCGGGTGGGTGACCGCACCGTTTGGCGGACCCGTCCGGTGCGCATCCAGGGGGCGTGAGACTGAGGCGCAGCGACGTGCACGGCCGCGGCTGGACGCGGCGCCGGGCCGGCCGCGGGTTCTCCTACCGGGACGAGCAGGGGCAGCTGATCCGCGACGCCGACCGGCTCGACCGGATCCGCTCGATCGCGATCCCGCCGGCGTGGCAGGACGTCTGGATCTGCCCGTGGCCCAACGGCCACATCCAGGCCACCGGTCTGGACGCGGCCGGCCGCCGGCAGTACCGCTACCACGACGCCTGGCGAGCGCGGCGGGACGCCGAGAAGCACGAGCGGGTGCTGGCCATCGCGCAGGAGCTGCCCGACGTGCGCGACCAGGTCGCGGCGGCGCTGCGCACCCGCGGGCTCAACCGCGAGCGGGTGCTGGCCTGCGCGCTGCGCCTGCTGGACCTGGGTACGTTCCGGATCGGCAGCGAGGAGTACGCCGAGGAGAACGGCACCTACGGGCTGGCCACGCTGCGGCGGGAGCACGTGACCGTGCGCGGGGAGCGGACGTACTTCCGCTACACCGCCAAGGGCGGCATCGAGCGGGAGGTGGAGATCACCGACCGGCCGACGGCCACCGTCGTCCGGCACCTGCTGGAGCGGCCGGACGACACCGGCGACGAGCTGCTGGCCTACCAGCTCGAGGACGGCGCCTGGCGCGACGTCACCAGCGACGAGATCAACGCGTACCTCAAGGAGGTCAGCGGCGCGGAGATCACCGCGAAGGACTTCCGCACCTGGAACGCCACCGTGCTGATGGCCGCCGCGCTGGCCGAGCAGCCGCCGCCGCGGAACAAGACGGCGCGGGACAAGACGATCCGGGCGGCCTACGTGCGGGTGTCCGAGCACCTCGGCAACACGCCGGCGGTGTGCAAGGCGAGCTACGTCGACCCACGGGTGGTCGACCGGTACGAGCACGGGGAGACCGTCGCCGACGCGCTGGCCGAGGTGGCCGGGGCCGACGACGACCGGGAGGCGCAGAGGGCGCTCGAGCAGGCAGTGTGTCGCCTGCTGTCCGCCTAGCCAGGGGGCCCGCACCGCCGTGAGGCCCCGCCGGAGCGGGGCCTCACGGTGCGGTCGCGGCCGGGGTCAGCGCGCGCTGCTGTCCACGATGGTGAACAGGTCGATCAGGCCGGTGACCTCCAGCGGGCGGGTGACCGCCCGGGTGGTGGCGACCAGGCGCAGGTCGACCTCGCGGGCGCGGGCCGACTTCTGGGTCTCGACGAGGACGGCCAGCCCGGCGGAGCCCAGGAACTGGACGCCGGACAGGTCGATGACCAGCTCGCGCGGCTGCTGCTCGAGCTGGGTGTCGAGCGAGGAACGCAGCACCGGAGCGGTGAACGTGTCGACCTCGCCGACGACCGTCACCGTGACCGCGCCGTCCTCACCGGTGGAGGTCGAGAGCGTGATCACGTCGTCGAAGGGTGCCTCCGTGCCTTCGGTCGACACGTCGTGCTGCCCTCCGGCGGGCAGGTCGGATGCGGTCACGGACGCAGCTCCTCTCAGTGGACACGCCGAACGACGCGGCCACCGGTCAATCTACCGCCGCGCCCCGGCGGGGCTGTCTGGCCCCCGGCGGCACGGTGGTGGTCGAAGGCGCTCCGGCGGCGGTCGGCCGGCCGTGCGCACGGCTGCCTGCTCAACCGCGTTCCCCAACGTAGACAACCGGATGGCGGTCCGCCAACCGGCCCGGGGGACGCCGGCCGGCCCGGCGGGACGTCCCGGTGACGTCCCGCCGGGCCGGCCGGCGGTGGGGGTGCGCCCCGCGTCAGGGGTCGATCGCGTGGACCGCGGCCTCCTCGGGGCCCTCGCCGCCGGCGCGCCGGTCGGCGGTCGCCTCGACGTCGTCGGCGGTCCGGTTCGTGCCCGAGTCGCTCTCGGGGGTGGTCGAGGTGTCCTGCTCGAGCTGCATCTGCGCCGCCTGGGGGTCCTCGGCCGGCCGGACGCCGGGCTGGACGTCGGGCACCTCGCGGTCGAGCCGGCCGCTGAGCGACTCCCCGTCGGACTGCTCGCGGGCGGTGGTGCCGAAGTCGGTCACCGCGCCGGGGTCCTCGCCCGGCATCGGCGCGAACTCCGGGTCCTCCGCGGACTGCACGGTCGGCGAGTCGTCCTGCGCCACCTCCGGGATGCCCTCGTCCTCGGGGAACACGTCCCGGGCGGTCTGGCCCTCCGGCCGCGGGGTGCCGGCGTCGGCGGCGACGCCGGTCAGGCCGCGCTCGTCGTCGGGGAAGTCGGCGTCGTTCTGCGCGGAGTGCAGCGCGCCGCTGTCGTTCTCGGTCACGGGGTCCCTTCCTGTCGGGCCGCCGGGACCGGGGTCCCGGCGGCGCACTGCCCTCCGCCTACCCGCCGCCCGGCGGGCCATGCGGGGACGTGGACCACGTCCCGCCACCGCGCCGCCGCACGGCCCGCCGGTGGCATGAGGCGGTGCACCACCGGGTAGCGCCCGGCGCATGGCGATTCCAGACGAGGTGCAGCGGATCAGTCGGCCGGTGCGCCGCTGGGCGGAGGAGCAGGGCCGGGGCTACGACGGCGGGCAGGACCGCCCGCTCGGCGGCTTCCTCGGCGCGATGAGCGTGTACAGCGCCGCCGTCGCCGCCGGTGCCGCCGTCGTCCGCGCCTCGGGCCGCGAGCTGCCCACCCGCATCCCGCTCGGCGACGCCGTGCTGCTCACCGTCGGCACCTTCCGGCTGGCCCGGCGGATCGCCAAGGACCCGGTCACCAGCCCGCTGCGCGCACCGTTCGCCCGCTTCCAGGGTGCCTCCGGGGAGGCCGAGCTGGCCGAGCAGGTGCGCGCCGAGCACGGCTGGAAGCACGCCGTCGGCGAGCTGGTCACCTGCCCGTTCTGCCTGGCGCAGTGGGTGGGCACCGCGTTCGTCTTCAGCTACGTCGCCGCGCCGCGGGCCACCCGCCTGGCCGCGCTGACCATGACGATGGTGGCCGGGTCCGACGTCCTGCAGTTCGCCTACGACGCGCTGCAGAGCAGCGTCACCGGCGACGACGAGGAGGACGATGGGTCCGGCGGGGTCGAGGACGCCGACACCGCCGGCCGGCACGCCGAGTCGGCCTGAGCCGCGACCGGCAGCGTCCGGACAGCACAGCCCGCTTCCCCCGGGCGGAGGAGACCGTCGGCCGAGCGCGTGCCGGTGGCCGGGGCCCGCACCTATCCTGCGGGACCGGCCGGCCGGCGGTCGCAGAGCCCGGGGAAGGGGAGTGGACATGCGCTCGATCTGGCGCGGCGCGGTCTCGTTCGGCCTGGTCAGCATCGGGGTGAAGCTCTACTCGGCCACCGAGGACCGAGACGTCCGGTTCCACCAGGTGCACGCCGCCGACGGCGGCCGGGTGAAGTACCGGCGGGTCTGCTCGATCGACGGCGAGGAGGTCGAGTACGGCGACATCGCCAAGGGGTACGAGCTCCCCGACGGCCAGCTGGTCGTCCTCACCGACGACGACCTCGCCGAGATGCCGCTGTCCACGCGGCGGGAGATCGAGGTCCTGCAGTTCGTCGACCAGGGCGACATCGACCCCGTGCAGTACGAGAAGACCTACTACCTGGAGCCCGACGGCCCGGCGACCCGCCCCTACGTGCTGCTGCGCGACGCGCTGGAGAACACCGGCCGGGTCGCCATCACCAAGATCGCGCTGCGGCAGCGGGAGTCGCTGGCGGCGCTGCGGGTCAAGGACGGCGTGCTGGTGCTGCACACGATGCGCTGGCCCGACGAGATCCGCCGTCCCGACTTCGGCTTCCTCGACGAGGACGTGTCGGTGCGCCCGCAGGAGCTGCAGATGGCCGAGGCGCTCATCGGCTCGATGACCGGCGAGTTCGACCCGGGCGAGTTCACCGACGACTACCGCGAGGCGATGACGGCGCTGCTGGAGGCCAAGGCCAGCGGCGGTGAGGTGCAGCCGGTGCCCGAGACCGCCGACCCCGGCGCCGCCGTCGTCGACCTGATGAGCGCGCTGCGGCGCAGCGTCGAGCGGGCCCGCGGTGGCGCCGCCGACGACGGTGCCGACGACGGTGCCGACGACGGGGCGCCCGCGACGAGGGCGACCGCCGCGAGGGCGCCTGCCGCGAAGGCGCCTGCCAAGAAGCCCGCGAAGAAGGCGGCGCGGACCGCGGACGAGGAGCCGGCCCGCCCCCGGGCGCGCAAGGTCACCGCCGCGAAGAAGGCACCGGCCGAGAAGCCGCCGGCCAAGCGCACCTCGCGGCGCAGCGCCTGACCCGTGCCCCTGCCCGACCCGCCGCCGGTGCCGGCGCCGATGCTCGCCGTCGCCGGGGAGCTGCCGCCGCGCGGGCAGGACGCCGCCTGGGGCTACGAGTTCAAGTGGGACGGCGTCCGGGCGCTGGCCGCCGTCCGGGACGGCCGGCTGGGGCTGTGGGCCCGGAGCGGCACCGACCTCACCGCCCGTTATCCCGAACTGGGTCGGATACCGGACACGCTGGACCGGGCCGACGTGGTCCTCGACGGCGAGGTGGTGGCGCTCGACCGGCTCGGGCGGCCGGACTTCGGCCTGCTGCAGAACCGGATGCACCGCACCGGCGGGACGGAGGTCGCCCGGCTGGCCGCGGCCGCGCCGGTGACCTACCTGGTGTTCGACCTGCTGACCGAGGGCGGGGAGAGCCTGCTCGACCGGCCCTACGCCGAGCGGCGGGACCGGCTCGACGCCCTCGGCGCGGCGGGGCAGCGGTGGGCGACCACGCCGTGGTTCCGCGGCGGCGGCACCGGCGTGCACGCGGCCAGCCGGGACAACGGCCTGGAGGGCGTGGTCGCCAAGCGGCTGGACTCGCCCTACCGGCCCGGCGTGCGCGCGCCGGAGTGGGTCAAGGTCAAGCACCTGCGGATGCAGAGCGTCGTCGTCGGCGGGTGGCGGCCGGGCCGGGGGCGGCGCGCCGGGGGAGTGGGCTCGCTGCTGGTCGGCGTGCACGACGACGAGGGCCGGCTGGTGTACGCCGGGCACGTGGGCACCGGGTTCACCGACGCGGCGCTGCGCGAGCTCGGCGGGCTGCTCAGCCCCCGCCGCACGCCGCCGTTCGCCGGCGCGCTCCCGCGCGAGGTGGCCCGGGACGCGCGGTGGGCCGAGCCCGCGCTCGTCGGCGAGGTGGCCTTCGCGGCCTGGACCGCCGACGGCCGGCTGCGGCACCCCGCGTGGCGGGGGCTGCGCGAGGACCTCGACGTGGACGACGTCGTGGTGGAGTGGAGCCCGTGAGCCGGCAGCGGGTGCGCGTGGAGGGCCGGCAGCTGTCGGTCTCGAACCTGGAGAAGGTGCTCTTCCCCGAGGTCTCGTTCACCAAGGCCCAGGTGATCGACTACTACGTGCGGATCGCACCGGTGCTGCTGCCGCACCTGTCGGGCCGCCCGGTGACCTTCACCCGGTGGCCCGACGGCGTCGAGGGCCCGGCGTTCTTCGAGAAGAACAGCGCCCGGCACGCGCCGGACTGGGTGCGCACGGTGACCGTGCCCAGCCCCGGCAGCACGCGCGACCGCGAGGTGCTGGAGATGGTGGTCCTGGAGACCGTCGCCGACCTCGCCTGGGCGGCGAACCTGGCCGCTCTGGAGCTGCACGTGCCGCAGTGGCAGGTGGGCAGCAAGCGGCAGCCGGCGCTGCCCGACCTGCTGGTGCTCGACCTCGACCCCGGCCCGGACGCCGGTATCCGGGAGTGCTGCGAGGTCGCCGAGCGGCTGCGGGTGCGGCTGGTCGACGACGGCCTGGACCCGGTGGTGAAGACGTCGGGGTCGAAGGGCGTGCAGGTGTACGCGCCGATCCGGGTGACCGACCGCGAGCACCCCTCTCGCTACGCGAAGGCGCTGGCCCAGGAGCTCTCGGCGCAGACCCCCGACCTCATCGTCTGGCGGATGGAGAAGGTGCTGCGCCCGGGCAAGGTGCTCATCGACTGGAGCCAGAACAACCCGGCCAAGACCACAGTGGCGCCCTACTCGCTGCGCGCCCGGCCCGACGCGACGGTGTCGGCGCCGATCGGCTGGGACGAGGTGGACGCCGTCCGGGACGGCGCCGACCCCGGCGAGCTGCGCTTCCACACCGAGGAGGTGCTGGCCCGGGTGGAGGAGTACGGCGACCTGTTCGACGTCGCCGACCGCACCCGCGCCCGCCTGCCCGCGGTGTGAGGAGAGGACCCCGTCCTACCCACCCCGCGCACGCTCGGGGCGGGACCCGGGACGGGGCCGCAACGGCATGCCGCGGACCTGCCACCATCCCCTGCGTGTCCGCCGCACCGCTCGCCCACGACCCGGCCTCCACCGACGTGGGACGGCTCGTGGTCCGCTGTCCCGACCGCCCGGGCATCGTCGCGGTGCTCTCCCGCCTGCTGGCCGACGTCGGGGCGAACATCACCGAGTCGCAGCAGCACTCCTCCGACCCGGTGGGCGGCACGTTCACCCTGCGGCTGGAGTTCGTGCTGCCGGGACTGTCCGCGCGGCGGCGGCAGCTGGAGGGGGCCCTGGAGCTGCTCGCCGCGCAGTGGCAGCTCACCTGGCGGCTGTCGGAGGCCGCCGCCCGGCCGCGGCTGGCCGTGTTCGTGTCGAGGACCGACCACGTGCTGCAGGAGCTGCTCTACCGGGTGCGCGCCGGTGACCTGCGCGCCGACATCGCCGTCGTCGTCTCCAACCACCCCGACCTCGAGCCGGTGGCGCGGGCGGCCGGCGTGCCCTTCCACCACGTGCCGGTGACGCCGGAGACCAAGGCGCAGGCCGAGGCCCGCGCGCTGGAGCTGGTCGGGGACGTCGACCTCGTGGTGCTGGCCCGCTACATGCAGATCGTCTCGGCCGACTTCTGCGGCCGCTTCCCGGAGCGGCTGATCAACATCCACCACAGCTTCCTGCCGGCCTTCGTCGGCGCGAACCCCTACCGGGCGGCGCACGACCGCGGCGTCAAGCTGATCGGGGCGACGGCGCACTACGTGACCCCCGACCTCGACGCCGGGCCGATCATCGAGCAGGAGGTGGCCCGGGTCGACCACCGCGCCACCGTCGAGGACATGCGCCGGGTGGGCCGCTACGTCGAGCGCCAGGTGCTGGCCCAGGCCGTGACCTGGCACGTCGAGGACCGGGTCGTCGTCGAGGGCGACCGCACCATCGTCTTCGCCTGACGCCCTCCCGGCCGCGCGGGCGCGCGGGCTTCCGGTGAGCGGGAGCCGATTGGGACGGGCGGCGGCGCGCTCCTACGGTCGGACCCGCCCGCCGACGCCCTCGCCGTGGAGGACCCGATGAGCTCGAGCCCCACCCGCGCCCAGACGCCGGGGACCGCCGTCGCCCGCGCCGCCGGCTGGGTCGCCCCGCTGTGCTGGGTCGCCGTGCTGCTCGACGGCTTCGACCTGGTCGTCGTCGGCACCGTGGTGCCCACGCTCCTGCAGCCGGAGGAGTTCGCCCTCACCGGGACCGGGGCGACGGCGGTGATCACCATCGGCCTGGTCGGCATGATGATCGGCGCGCTGACCATCGGCACGCTCACCGACGTCGTCGGCCGGCGCAGGGCGCTGATCGGTGCGGTGGTGTCCTTCTCGCTGTTCACGCTGCTGTGCGCGTTCGCGCCCAACGCGGTGGTCTTCGGGGTCCTGCGCTTCCTCGCCGGCGTCGGGCTCGGCGGCTGCCTGCCGACCGCGATCGCGATGGTCAACGAGTTCAGCCGGTCCGGGCGCAGTGGCCGGGCGACCACGACGATCATGACCGGCTACCACGTCGGCGCCGTCGCGACCGCGGCCCTGGCCATCGCCGTGATCCCGTCCCTGGGCTGGCGGTGGATGTTCGTGATCGGTGCCGCGCCCGCCCTCGTGCTCGTCCCGCTCATGCTGGCCAAGCTGCCGGAGTCGGCGTCCTACCTGCTGGCCGCGGGCCGCCGTGCGGAGGCCGAGGAGGTGGCGCGCCGGCACGGGCTGTCCCTGGAGGCCGAGACCGGCCCGGCCACACCGACGGCCACCCGGACGGGCGCGGCAGCGACGGTCCGGTCGCTGTTCACCGGCGGCTACACGCGCAACACCGTGGCCATCGGCGTGACCTCGTTCATGGGCCTGCTGCTCGTCTACGGCCTCAACAACTGGCTGCCGACGATCATGCGCGAGGCCGGCTACGACCTCGGCAACTCCCTCGCGTTCCTGCTGGTCCTCAACGTGGGCGCGATCGTCGGCCTGCTGGTGGCCGGGACGGTCGCCGACCGCATCGGTGCCCGCGTCGCCGGGATGACCTGGTTCGTCTCCGGCGCGGTGTTCCTCGCCCTGCTGTCGGTGCGGCTGCCCACCGCCGGCCTCTACCTGATGTGCTTCCTCACCGGCTGCTTCGTCTTCTCGGCGCAGGTCCTGGTCTACGCCTTCACCAGCGCCAACCACCCGCCGGCCGTGCGCGCCACCGCACTCGGCTGGTCCGCCGGGGCCGGTCGCGTCGGCGCCATCGTCGGGCCGGTCGTCACCGGCGCGCTGGTGACGGCGGGCGCCGCCTTCCCGTGGGGCTTCTACCTGTTCGCCGTCGTCGGAGCGCTCGGCGCGCTCGCCCTCGGCGTCACGCGGTCGCTGCGGAGGGCCTGAGCCCCGGTCACTCGCCGCGGCGGCGGTCCTGCTCGGCGAGGAAGCGCTCGAACTCCGCGCCGAGCTCCTCGCCGCTGGGCACCTCGCCCGCGTCGCTGAGCAGGTCCGAGCCCTCGCGGGCGGCGGTGAACTGGTCGTACTGCTGCTCGAGGGCGGCGACCACCGCGGTGTTGTCCGACGAACGGCCGATCTGCTCGTCGATCTCGGTGCGGTTCGCCTGGGCGGCCTCGCGCAGCGTCTCGGTGGGCAGCAGCAGGCCGGTGAGCCGGCCCAGGTGCTCGAGCAGCCCGAGCGAGGCGGCCGGCCAGGTGGCCTGGACCAGGTAGTGCGGCACGTGCGCGGCCACGCCCAGCGCGTCGACGCCGGCCTCGCCCAGCCGCAGCTCCAGCAGGGCGGCGGCGCTGCCGGGGATGCGCATCTCGCCCCAGTAGACCGGGTAGCCGTCGATGAGCTGGCGGCGCGTGGCGTGCGCGGTGACGGTGACCGGCCGGGTGTGCGGCACCGGCATGGGGATGGCCTGCAGCGCCACCGCGCTGGTGACGCCCAGCCGCTCGACCAGGTGGACGACGGCCGCGGCGAAGCCCTCCCACCGGTAGTCCGGTTCCGGGCCGGTGAGCAGCAGGAACGGCTCGCCGGAGTCGTCCTCGACGGCCGAGAGCACGATGTCCGGCGCGTCGAAGGACTCGTAGCGGTCGCCGGAGAAGGTCATCCGCGGCCGGCGGGCGCGGTAGTCGACCAGCGCGTCGGCGTCGAAGCGGGCGACGGTGCGGTGCGGCAGCGAGGCGAGCAGGTGCGCCGCGGCCAGCGCGGCGGAGGAGGCGGAGTCGAAGTCGCCGGAGAGGGCGTGCACCAGCACCAGGCCGCGGCGCTCACCTGGCTCCGTCACGGCCGCCTCGGCGGCGAGGAACGGCTCGGCCTCGGGGAGCAGCTCGACGAGCTCCTCCGGTCGATGCGCCACGGGGGCACCTCCTGCTCGTCACGTCGCCGTGTCCGGCGTCTCTCCCCTCAGCGGCGCCGGGGACCCCGGCATTCCCGGCTCAGCCGGCCGGGGGAGCCGCCGCTGCCGGTCCCCGGGTGAGCACCGCGCCGTCGTCGTCACCGGCGACCCGGGCGTGCGTGCCGTCGCCGGCCACCTCCGGGTGCCGGCCGTCGAGGACGTCGCGGGTGTACCGGTAGACGACGGCGATCAGCGCGGCGACCGGGACGCCGAGGAACGCCCCGATGATCCCGGCCAGGCTGCTGCCGGCGGTGACGGCGAGGATGACCACCGCGGCGTGCAGGTTGAACCCGCGGCCCTGGATGATCGGCTGCAGCACGTTGCCCTCGATCTGCTGCACCAGCAGCACGATGCCGAAGACGATGAGCGCCACGGTGAAGCCCTCGTCGACCAGCGCGATGAGCACCGCGAAGGCGCCGGCGACGAAGGCACCGATGATCGGGATGAACGCGCCGAAGAAGGTCAGCACGGCCAGCGGGATCACCAGCGGCACGTCGAGGATCCACAGCCCCAGGCCGATGAAGAAGGCGTCGACGAAGCCGACCAGGGCCTGCTGCTTGATGAACTCCGACAGCGTCGACCAGGTCTTCTGCGACAGCGCGGCGACGTGCGGCGCGGCCCGCGGCCCGGTCTGCGCGGCGAGCCAGGGCACCCAGCGCGGGCCGTCCTTGATGAAGAAGAACGCCAGCACCAGCGCGAGGACCAGGTTGATCAGCCCGTTGCCGAGGGCCGAGGCCCCGGTGGCGGCGTAGCCGGCGATGTTGGAGGCGTTGGACTGCACCGAGTCGATGGCCTGGTCGACGTACTGGCCGATCTGCTCCTCGTCGATGTCGAACGGCGGGCCCTGCAGCCACTGCTGGACCTGCTCGAGGCCGTCGGCCGCCTGGTCGGCCAGCTCGGTGACCTGGTCGGCCACCTGCGGCGCGATGATCGCGATCACCCCGCCGATGAGGGCGAGGAAGGCCAGCAGCACGACCGCCGCGGCCAGCGCCGGCGGCCAGCCGTGCCGGCGCAGGAAGCGGGTGGGCGGCCACAGCACCGTGGCGAAGAGCAGCCCGAGGATGATCGGCAGCAGGACCACCCACAGCCTGCCGAGCACCCAGCCGACCACCACCAGCGCGGCGGCGATGAGCAGCAGCTGCGCCGAGCCGATGGCCAGGGCGCGGGTGGCGGCGCGGGCCCGCTCGCCGCGCCGCCAGCCCGGTGCCGGCGCCACCGTCGCCGTGTGGTCCCCGGTCCGCGGGTCGTCGCTGCCGCCCTCGCCGGTGAGGGCCGGGGTGGGCTGCTCGTGGGGACCGGCACCCTCCCGCCCGGCACCTCCCCGATCGACCGCGCGGGAGCCGGCGCCGTCCCCCGCGGACGATCTGCCGGCCCGCGCGGCGGGGACATCGTCCCGGCGTCCGGGCAGGCGGAACCTCATGGCCCCCATCGCACCACGGATCCACAGGGCGCACCGGACGGGCCCTGGGTGCGACGGTGACCTCACGGACCTGCCCACACCGTCTGACCCGGACGAACGGCCGCTTGCGCAGCCTCGCGAGGCGCTCGAGGTGCGTCTTGCGACGCGCCTGTTGCGCACCACGGCGCTCTTCCTGACCCCGGATGAGCCGACAGCGCCCCTCCCCACGGATGAGGAGAGGGGCGCTGTGGTTGTGGAGCGGGTGCCGAGTTGGCTGCCCGGCCGGCTGACCCGGGTCAGTTCAGTCGGTGTTGCCGGTAGTGGGCGACACGGGTACTTCCGGCGAGTCGCAGCCCCCGTCGAGTGGAACGGTCAGGGCTGGTAACCGGGCTGCACGAACTCCATGTCCCCCCAGGTGACGCAGGAGGCAAGGGCGTCCTGCGTCAGGCCGGGGTAGGTGGAACCCTGCTCGGCCTTGATCGCCGACCCGGAACCGGAGTTGTCGCCGATGACAGCCCCGTACCGCTGCAGGGTGCGGGCGATGACCAGACCGGGGCCAGTGCACGCATCCGTGGGCACCCACGACTCCTTGACGCGGATGCGGATGCCCTCAGCGCCGTATCCGGTCTTGTCCGCCTCGTGGCCGACCATCGGGTGCACGTGCCCGGCGGTGGTGTTCGTCTCCAGCCAGAACATCTCGAGGACGTGGCCGAGGGTGCCGTCGTTGCCGCCCTGCTGGGCGTAGGCGAGCAGGTCGTCCCGGATGACCTCGGATCCGAGGATGTTGCCGCGGGAGCCGTTGTTCGCGGGCCCGTTGGACAGCGGGTTGCGTCGGTCGAGGCCGTTGCTGGTGGCGTCCATGGCCAGGGCCTGCGCGACGAGCACGGTGCCGGGTTCCGTGCCCTTCATGGCGCGAAAGCCCCACACGGTGAACCCGCCGGGCATCGCGGTGGAGCCGCAGGTGTCGATGACGGTGAACGGGCTGTCGCTGGTGCCGGTGAACCGGTCGACGAAGCTGGCCGGGGCATGGAAGCCCTGGGTGCCGAGCCAGCCGTTGCCTTGCCCGAAGCCGTACAGGTGTTCCCCATCGGTGCGGATCTTGACGCGCCACACGGGGTCGTCGCAGTCGCTGAGTACGTAGGGCTGTCCCCACGGGTTGCCCTGGACACCGCGGATGCGCGGGTAGTCGTAGGGGTCGTGCTGCTGCGCGTAAGCGATACCGGTGGCCGAGTTGGCGGCGATCGGCACGCCGCTGGTGGGCAGCGCCTCGCGGAAGAACGAGTCCTCGGTGTAGGGGATGAAGGGCGCGCCCGGCCGCTGCGACTCCGGAGTCACGAGGGTGCTGCCGTAGTCGACGGTGAGCTTCGGGCGGGACACCGCCGACGTGTTCTCGCGGGTAGCGATGAGGTTGTCGTTGCCGGCGGCGGCGCGCGTGACGGCCACCGACACGGGCCCGTTACTGGTGACCGGAACGGTGAACGTGGCGTACCCGTTGGCGCCGATGGTGGCGGTGTCGAGGACCGCGCCGAGGACGGGGCGGGAGGCGTAGCTGCTGGTCTCGTTCCACTGGCCGCTGACGGCGCGGAGCTCGACGAGGGTGGTGGGCTGGCTGCCAACCCCGCGCAAGGTCAGCGTCGCCGACGTGACCGGCGCCCCGGTGGGGATGCCGGTGACGTCGAAACGGAACAGGCCGATCTTGGGTTGATCGTCGACACGGGCGCTGCCCGCCGCGCCACCGGCGGTGGAGGTGGGCTGAGCGGCGTTGAGGAACGTGTCGGCGGCGGCGCCGACCGTGAGGGAGTCAATGGCCGCGGCGGGCGGCGCGAGCAGCAGCCCGGCGGCGACCACCGCCGCTGCGGCAGCCGAGATCACAGGCGTGCGGGAGCCGGCCACGGTCAGTGGGTGACGGTGATCGTCGAGGCGTGCTGCACGGTGCCGGCCGAGCCGGCAGTCTCCGCCGCACCGAGGGGGCTGCCGCAGGCCGGCGTGCCATCGCTGTCCGCGGAGAAGACGCCCCCGTGTTCGACGGTGGTGCTGCCGGGGAGGGCGGCGGACACCTGCGACTCGGCACGGGACCCGTTGAACGCCGCCGCCCAGGTGGTGTCGGAGTAGCCGGTGGCGACCACCTCGTCCGCGTCGGGGCTGCTGGGGTCGGCGATGTGGAGGCTGGTGCGGGTGTTGACGGCGGCGATCCCGTCGACAGCGGCGTCGAGGCCAGCGGTGGTAAGCGGCACGGTGCTCTCTTTGTGGTTGACGGTCAGGCTTGCTGTGCTCGCGCCATCGTAGCGTTGCGTAGTCGACGAATTGCACTGAGTGTCTGTGTAGCCAGGTCGTGAGGCGGGTCGCCAGGACGACGCCGTCCGGTTCCGTGTCCTAGGAGGTGGCGCCACCGGCCGCGTCCCACGTCGGGTCGATCGACGCGATCGAGGCCCGTTCGGCGTGGACGAGGCGGCGGTGGCAGTGAGCCCGGTGGGGTGCCGAGGATCACTGTCGTGGTGTCCGTCTCGGTCGACGTGACGCGCTCCGTGTCGTCCGGGCCACGATCGGCGAGAGTCACGCACCCTGGCTGCCGTCGTCGGCGCCTTCGACCCGCCCGTACCGCTGCGCCACCGTCGTGGACGGCGACGCCGGATCGGGACTGACGGTCCAGCCGGTGCCCGTCCACGACGCGTTGTCGTCGAACGGCGCCGCGTGGAGTGCTCCTCGTGGTGTAGCCGGAGCAGCCGTTGCCACCGGCGGGCGCGGCGCCGAGCCACGGAACGTCCTGCAGGATGACGATGACCGTCTCGTCGGTGGCGGCGTCCTTCCACCACCGCGCTGCACCGTGTCGAGCGTCGGCTCGACGAGTTGTCGGGTGGGGACTGCCCCGGTTCGATCGACATCTCGCCTCGAGGCGTCGGTCTCGCGGGGGACCAGCGCGCGGCTCAAGCCGTTCCTGGGGAGCTCCCGTCGTGGCGTCCTCGCGGTGGCCCGCGAGGGCGAGGCGGCCCGGTGGCCACCGGCGGTTTCCCGCCGGAGCTCGCCGCCGGCTGACGCGCCGGGCAAGGCCAGGAGCTTGCCCGGCGGCCGCCCCGGGACGACGCTGCGCACGTGCTCGCGCTCGCCGCCGTCCCCCGGGCGCCGGGTGGACCCCCGCGGCCGCCGCCCGCGGGGCTGGCCACCGCTCCGGCGGGGGAGGGGTGGACGGCGCTGCTCGGTGACGCGGCCCGCGCGGTCGACGCCGTCCTCGCGCTGGCGCGGCAGGGCGGGTGGCGGATCGGCGTCGGTGCGGTGCCGGACCCGGCCGGCGACGCCGACGTGCTGCTCGCCGCGCGCCGGGCCCTGGCCGCGGGCGCGCGCCGCCCGGCCCGGCTCGCCGTCCGCGGGCCCGACCCGGCCGCCGCCGCCGACGCGCAGGCGGTGCTCACCGCGCTGGCCGTGCTGCTCGCCCGGCGCACCGCACCGGCCTGGGCCGCCGTGGACCTCGTCGCGGCCGGGCGCACCCGCGCCGCCGCGGCCGCCGAGCTGGGCGTGTCCCGGCAGGCGGTGGCCCAGCGGCTGGCCGCGGGGCTGTGGGACCTGGAGCAGGAGCTGCGGCCCACCGCCGTCCGGCTGCTGGCCCGCGCGGCCGGCGACCGGGCCGGCGCGCGCGGTGATCACCGCACCCCGGAGAATGGGACGACGCCGTCCTCCGGAGGTCCCCCATGAGCGCACCCGCCCACCCCCAGCGGAACGCCGAGCTGCTCGGCGTCTACGTCAACGACCACCTGGCGGCGGCCACCGGTGGCATCGAGCTGGTCTGCCGGATGCTCCGCGTGCACGCCGGCTCCCGCTGGGAGGCCCCGCTGCAGCAGCTGCTCGCCGAGCTGCGCGACGAGAAGGCCTCTCTACTGGCGGTCTCCGCGGCGCTGGGCATCCCGGTGCGCCAGTACAAGCAGCTGGGCGTGTGGGTGGCCGAGAAGGTCACCCGGGCCAAGCTCAACGGGCGGCTGCTGTCGCGGTCCCCGCTGTCGGACCTCGTCGAGTTCGAGTTCCTCGCCTCGGCGGTGCGCGGCAAGCGCAGCGGGTTCGAGACGCTGCGCATCCTCGCCGAGGTCGACGAGCGCATCGACCGGGCGGAGTTCGACCGGCTCATCGACCAGGCGCACCGGCAGTACGAGTGGCTCACCGACGCCCGCCGCGACGTCGCCGCGGCGACCTTCGGCGGCCGGCCCGCGGCGGCCGAGCGCACCGGCGGCCACTGAGCGGCCGGGCGCGGCGGCTGGTAGCAACGTCGCCGTGTGCCACGACCCCAGCAGCCGCCCGCCCGCCCCGCCCCGCGCCGGCGGGGAGGTCGGCCCGACCGACCTGTTCGTCCTGACGGCGGCCGACGGCACCCGGTCCTCGGCCGCGTTCGCGGGGCCGGCCGACCCCGCCGCCGCGACCGCCGGCGTCGTCGTCCTGCCCGACATCCGCGGCCTGCACCCCTACTACGTCGCGCTGGCCGAGCGGTTCGCCGAGGCCGGCGTCCCGGCCCTGGCGATCGACTGGTTCGGCCGCACGGCGGGCCTGGCCGACGGCGGCACCCGCGACGGCGACTTCGACTGGCAGACGCACGTCCCGCAGACCACCCCCGGGGGCATCGACGCCGACCTCACCGCGGCGGTCGCCGAGCTGCGCCGCCGCACCCGGCCGGACCTGCCGGTGGTGACCGTCGGGTTCTGCTTCGGCGGCAGCCACTCGTGGCGGCAGTCGGGCGGGGACCTCGACGTCGCCGCGTGCGCGGGCTTCTACGGCCGGCCGGTCATGGTCGGCGACGCCGCCTCCCGCGCCCGCCGTCCGACGCTGATGCTCATCGCCGGTGCCGACGCCGCGACGCCCGTGGAGGACCAGCTCGCGCTCGCCGGGACGATGCGCGCCGCCGGGGCCGACGTCGAGACCGCCGTCTACGACGGGGCGCCGCACTCCTTCTTCGACCGCGCGGCGCCGGAGTGGGAGGACGCCTGCCGGGACGCCTGGGACCGGCTGCTCGCGCTGGTGGACCGGGCCGGGGGTGCCGCGTCGTGAGCGAGCCGGGCGATCCCCTGACCGTCCTCGCCGCCTGACACCCACCCCGGCACGGTGGCCGCGCTGCTGGCGCGGAGCGCCGACCCCGACGCCGGCGGCCTCGGCGCCCGCGGGACGGCGGTCTCCTCCGAGCTGCCGGAGACGTCGGCGCTCCTGCCGCGGCCGCCCCGCTGACGCCTCCCCCCGGACGGGCCCCGCGCGTGTCAGGCTGGTGCCCCACGGCGGCGGCGGAGGAGGACGCACCCAGACCATGGCCGCGCAGCAGCACCTGCCGCCCCCGGGCGGCGACCGCGCCGACGGCGGGGCGACCCGGCTGACGCCGCCCGACGCCACCGACCTGCAGGCCGCCGTCGTCGCCGCCGTGCAGCCCGGCACCGCGCCGGGCACCAGCAGCGCCGTCGACGTGCTCGGCGCCGACGCGCTGGACACCGCCGAGCCGCCCGTCCCGCCGGGCGGGTCCTCGGTGCTGCCGCGCTGGCTGGTGCTCCTGGTCGGCGGGGCCGCGGCGACCATCGCGGTGGCCGGCGTCCGGGAGATCGCCTGGCTGCTGGCGCCGGTGCTGCTGGCGCTGGTCGTCGTCATCGCGCTCATGCCCGTGCAGCGCTGGCTGCTGCGCCACCACGTGCCCCGCTGGCTGAGCGCGGCGGTGCTGCTGGTGCTCGTGTGGGGGGTGCTGCTGGGCCTCGGGTCGCTGCTGGTCGTGGCGATCGCCCAGTTCGCCCTCCTGCTGCCCGACTACGCGCCGCAGTTCCAGGTCCTGCTCGACGACGCCGTGCGGCGGCTGGACGAGGCCGGCATGTCCTCGGCGCAGATCGCCGAGCTGGTCGACCGTTTCGACTACGGCCAGCTCGTGGGCCTGGCCACGGGCCTGCTGGCCCGCGTCACCGACACCGCCACCACGCTGGTGCTGCTGCTGTCGGCGATGGTCTTCCTCGCCATCGAGTCCGGCGGCTTCGGGCGGCGGCTGGCGCTGGTCGCCGAGGAGCGCCCGCACCTGCCGATCGCGCTGGGCCTGTTCGCCCGCGGCACCCGCAGCTACCTGCTGGTGAGCACCGTCTTCGGCGCGATCGTCGCCGTCGGCGACACCATCGCCCTGGAGATCCTCGGCGTGCCGATGCCCCTGCTGTGGGGGCTGCTGTCGTTCATCACCAACTACGTGCCCAACATCGGGTTCGTCCTCGGGGTCATCCCGCCGGCGCTGCTCGGCCTCCTCGACGGCGGCTGGACCGAGTTCTGGGTCGTCATCGTCGTCTACTCGCTGCTCAACTTCGTCGTCCAGACGCTCGTCCAGCCGCGCTTCGTGGGCGACTCGGTGGGCCTGTCGATGACGGTCACGTTCCTCGCGCTGCTGTTCTGGGGCTGGGTGCTCGGGGCGCTCGGCGCGCTGCTGGCCATCCCGCTCACCCTGCTGGTCAAGGCGCTGCTGGTCGACGTCGACCCGCGCGGCCACTGGCTCGACGCGCTGCTGCGGGAGGAGCCGCGGCCGCCGCGGACCAGCCGCGCCCGCAAGCGCGCGCACGACCGGAGGGCCGCGCTGGCCTCGGTGCGGGCGCTGCACCCGCACTGGCCCGGACGGCGCGGACCCACGGACTGACCTGCGTCTTCCCGGAATGTCAGGGGTCTGCGGGACGTTGTCCACACGTCGGGCGACGCGCCCGGCGAGACCCGAGGAGGACCCCGTGAAGGGTGACCGTGTCGAGGTCGTCATCGACGCCGGTGGCGACACCCGCACCTACGAGATCGAGGCCACCCGCGCCGGCCGCCGGGTGGACGTGACCCACGGCCGCGGCGTCGTGGAGGTCACCGAGACCACCCGCGGCGGCACGGCCGTGCGCACCGCGCGGTTCATGTCCGGGCGGGTGCTCGCCCTGGTCGAGCACCCGGCCGCCCGTCCGCTGCTCGACGACGACGAGCCGGTGACCCCGCTGCGGCGCACCGCCTGACGCTCAGGGCGGGCCCCGGGACGGGGCCGCTGGCAGGCCGTCCCAGCACGTCACCACCGCGGCGGCCGGAGGTGGCACCGGAACTGGTCGTCATGGTGGGGCTGCAGGGGGCGGGCAAGTCGACCTGGGTGGCGCGGCACCTGGCCGCCACCCACGCCGTGGTGAGCAAGGACCACTGGCCGCGGGCCCGCCGCCGCGAGGCGCGCCAGCAGCGGGTGGTCGCCGAGCTGCTCGCGGCCGGGCGCAGCGTGGTCGTCGACAACACCTCCCCGTCGCCGGAGGAGCGGGCGCCCCTGGTGGCCGCCGCCCGGGCCGCCGGGGTCCCGGTGCGGGCGGTGTGGGTGGACACGCCGGCGGAGGACTGCCTGGCCCGCAACGACGCCCGCGAGGGCCCGGCCCGGGTGCCGCTGGTCGGCGTCCTGGCCACCCGCGCGCGGTTCCGCCCGCCGTCCGTGGACGAGGGCTTCGACCGGGTCGACGTCGTCCGTCCCGGGAGCTGACCGGCGGACCGCCGGGTGCGGCCCGGGCGACCGGTGCGGTAGACCTTGCAGGCCCGTCCGCGCCCGCCCTCCCGGAGGTCTCCCTCGTGCTGGCCAGCATCGGCTACGCCGTCGCCTACACCGCCGTCGGCCTCGCGCTGCTGGCGCTGGGCTACCTCACCCTCGACCTGCTCACGCCCGGCCACCTGGGCCGGCGCATCTACGAGGACCGGTCGGTGAGCGCGGCGGTCGTGCTGGCCGCGGGCTTCCTCGCGCAGGGCGCGATCACCTTCACCACCATCTGGACCAACGCCACCTCCGGCTTCGGGCAGGCGCTGCTCTACACCGTCGTGTTCGGCGTGCTGGGCGTGCTGCTGCAGGCCGGCGCCTTCGTCCTGCTCGACCTGCTCACCCCCGGCAAGCTCGGCGCGCTGGTCACCGAGGTCGGGTTCCACCCGGCGAGCCTGGTCAGCGCCGCGGCCCAGCTGTCGGTCGCCGCGATCATCGTCGCCTCGATCTGGCCCTGAGCCCCGCGGCGCGCGACGCGCCGCCGGGCCCAGGACGGCGCGGAACCTACTCACCCGTAACGTGTCGGGCGCAGCGCGCGGGCGCACGGCGGGTCACCCGTCGCGCCCTGCGCCCGGAGAGGGCGGCGACGACGCCGCCACCAGCATGAGAGGAACCGCAATGAGCGAGGGAACCCCCCGCGTCGCGATCGTGACCGGCGCTGCCCGGGGCATCGGGGCCGCGACGGCACAGCGGCTGGCCGCCGACGGCTTCGCCGTGGCCGTGCTCGACCTCGAGGAGGCCGCCACCAAGGAGACCGTGGAGGCCATCGAGGCCGCCGGCGGCCGGGCCCTCGGGGTGGGCGCCGACGTGAGCGACGCCGAGCAGGTGCAGGCCGCCGTCGAGCGGATCGCCGCCGAGCTGGGCGCGCCGGTCGTGCTGGTGAACAACGCCGGCGTCATCCGCGACAACATGCTGTTCAAGATGACCGAGGTCGACTGGGACCTGGTCATGAACGTGCACCTGCGCGGTGCCTTCCTCATGGCCCGCGCCGTGCAGAAGTACATGGTCGACGCCAAGTGGGGCCGGGTGGTCAACCTGTCGTCGACCTCGGCGCTGGGCAACCGCGGCCAGGCCAACTACTCCACGGCCAAGGCCGGCCTGCAGGGCTTCACCAAGACCCTCGCCATCGAGCTGGGCAAGTTCGGCGTCACCGCCAACGCCATCGCGCCGGGCTTCATCCAGACCGAGATGACCAAGGCGACCGCCGAGCGCATGGGCGTGGCGTTCGAGGACTTCATCGCCTACGCCGCCAAGGAGATCCCGGTGCAGCGCGTCGGCCAGCCCGAGGACATCGCCCACCTGGTGTCGTTCTTCGTCAGCGAGGGCGCCGGCTTCGTGTCCGGCCAGGTGGTCTACGCCGCCGGCGGCCCCAAGGCCTGAACAAGGACCTGCCTGCCCCCCACCCCTCGCTCCGCTCGGGGCGGGACCCTGCAGGCAGGCCGTTCCAGCACGTCACCTGCCCCCCACCCCCCACCCCTCGCCCCGCTCGGGGCGGGACCCTGCAGGGGGCGCAACGGCACCGAGGCCGCCCGTTCCCCGTCGGGAGCGGGCGGCCTCGTGTCGTGCGTGGCCCGCGGCACGACGCCGCCGGGCACACCGGCGCCCCCGGTGGTGTTGCACCCACCGTGACCGCACCGTTCCGTCTCGTCCTCCTCGGGGACTCCATCGCCCACGGCACCGGTGCCGCGCGGGTCGAGGACGGCCTCGGCCCGCGGCTGGCGCAGGTGCTGCGCAGCGACGGCGCCGACGTCGAGCTCACCGTCCTCGCCGTCCCGGGCGCGGTGTCCCGCGACCTCGCCGCCCAGGTGCGCCGGGCCGCGCCGCTGGCCGCCGACCTCGCCGTCGTCGTGGTGGGCGCCAACGACCTCGCCCGCTTCCTGCCCGCCGACCAGGCCGCGCAGGCGCTGGGCGCCGCGGTGGCCGACCTGCGCGCCGCGGGCACCGACGTCGTCGTCGTCCCGGCGCCGGACATGTCCAGCGTGCCGTTCGTCCCGCCGGCCTTCCGGCCCGCGGTGCAGGCCGCCTGCGCGCTGCTGCAGCGGCAGCAGGCCGCCGTCGCCGAGGCGCACGGCGCCACGGTGGCCGCGGTGTCCGCCGAGGTCGGCCGGGCCTTCACCGACGACCCGACGCTGTTCGCCGCCGACCGGTTCCACCCGTCCTCGGCCGGCTACGCGCGCATCGCCGCCGCGGTCGCCCCGACGGTGCTCGCCGCCGCCCGCGCCCGCCGGGCCCGCCGGGCGGCCTGAGCCGCCCGGCGCCTGCGCTCACACGTCGCGGTAGCGCTTCGCGGCCGCGAGGGCCTCGGTCAGCCGGCCGGCGTCGAGGTCGGCGCCGTAGCCGGGGGTGTCGCGCTGGATGCGCCAGCCCTCGGCCAGCGGCCCGAGGTCGACGACGTCGAAGCCGAGCTCGTCGATGAACGAGGCCACCGTCTCCTTGGCCGACGCGTCGTCGCCGGCGATCGCCAGCGCCCGGCGGTTGGGCGTGCCCGGCGGCGTGCGGCGGGCGGTGATGTCGGCGGCCAGGATGTGGTTGAACGCCTTGACCACCCGCGAGCTGGGCAGGTGGTCCTGCAGCAGCTCCGAGGTGGTCGTCGACTCGTCGTCGAGCGCGGGGACGTGCCCGTCCCGCTCCGGGTAGTAGTTGTTGGTGTCGATGACCACCTTGCCGGCCAGGGGCTCGACCGGGACGTCGTCGACCGCCTTGAGCGGCACCGTGACGACGACGAGGTCGCCCGCGGCGCCGGCCTCGGCCGCGGTGGCCGCGCGCACCGAGCCGCGCCGCGACGGCCGCGCCCCGATCGCCTCGACCAGCTCGGTGAGCGTCTCCGGTCCGCGGGAGTTGGACAGCACCACGTCGTAGCCGGCGTCGGTGGCTGCCTGGGCGAGCGCCGTGCCGATGTGGCCGGCGCCGATGATGCCGAGAGTCGTCATGTCCGGCGGCAACGCCCCGGTGGGCAGCTCATTCCCGGTCCAGCGCGTCGGCGAGCAGCTGGGCGAGGTGCCGGCCGGGGCGGTCGGCGAGCTGGTCGAGCTGGGTGCGGCAGGAGAAGCCGTCGGCCAGCACGACGGCGTCCGGGCCGGCCGCCTCCACGGCGGGCAGCAGCTGCTGGCCGGCGATCGCCACCGACACGTCGTGGTGCCCGCGCTCGACGCCCCAGTTGCCGGCCAGCCCGCAGCAGCCGCCGAGCCGGGTGACCGTTGCACCGGCCGAGCGCAGCAGCCGCTCGTCGGTGGCCCAGCCCATCACCGCGTGGTGGTGGCAGTGCGGCTGGGCGACCACCTCCACGCCGGCCAGCGACGGCGGCGTCCACCCCTCGGTGGCGGTGAGCAGCTCGGCCAGCGTCCGCGTGCCCGCGGCCACCCGCCCGGCCATGTCACCCCCACCCGCCCCGTCGAGCAGCTCGACGGCGTCGCTGCGCAGCGCCGCGGTGCACGAGGGCTCGACCCCCACGATCGGGATCCCGGCGTCGGCCAGCGGGGCCAGCGCGCGCACCGTGTGGCCGAGGATGCGCTTGGCGGTGTCGAGCTGGCCGGTGGTGGTCCAGGTGAGCCCGCAGCAGGTGTCGTCGCCGGGCACCTGCACGGCGTAGCCGGCCGCCTCGAGCACCCGGGCCGCGGCGAGCGCGACCTCCGGGGCGAAGTGGTCGGTGAAGGAGTCCACCCACAGCGCGACGGGGGCGCCCTCCTGCCGGCCCGGCGCCCACTGCTGCCGGAAGGTGCGCGGCGCGAAGGCCGGCAGGTCGCGGCGCCGGTCGACGCCGGCGCCCCACTTCGCGAGCCGCCCGCCCACGCGCGACCGCAGCACCGCGTTGACCAGCCGCGGCGCCCGCGCGGCCAGGTCGGACCACATCGGCAGCCTGCCCAGCGTGTAGTGCGACAGCGGCCGCAGCCGCCGCCGGTAGCTCTGGTGCAGCACCTCGGACTTGTAGCTGGCCATGTCCACGCCGGTGGGGCAGTCGCGCGAGCAGCCCTTGCACGACAGGCACAGGTCCAGCGCCTCGTGCACCTCCGGCGAGCGCCAGTCCCGCACAGGGCCGCCGGGGGCGAGCATCTCCTGCAGCACCCGGGCGCGGCCGCGGGTGGAGTCCTTCTCCTCCCGGGTGGCCGGGTACGACGGGCACATCACCGCCACGCCCGAGGGGTCGGCCCGGCACTTGCCGACGCCGGTGCAGCGGTGCACGGCGTGGGAGAGGTCGCCCTCGTCGTGCCGGTAGGCCAGCGCCAGCCCGGTGCGCAGCCGGGGGGCGGCGGCCACCCGGACGTCGTCGTCGAGCCGCGCGGGGCGCACCAGGACGCCGGGGTTGAGCACGTCGTCGGGGTCGAACAGGCCCTTGACCTGCGCGAACAGGTCGAGGGCCGCGGGGGAGTACATGGTGCCGAGCAGCTCGCTGCGGGCGCGGCCGTCGCCGTGCTCGCCGGACACCGACCCGCCGTAGCGGGCCACCAGCCGGGCGGCGTCCTCCACGAAGGCGCGGTAGGCGGCGCGGCCGCGGTCGGGCTCGCGCCCGAAGGGGAAGTCGATGCGCACGTGCACGCAGCCGTCGCCGAAGTGGCCGTAGGGGACGCCCTGCAGCCCGTGCTGCTCGAGCAGCGCGTCGAACTCGCGCAGGTAGGCCCCCAGCGAGGTCACCGGGACGGCGGCGTCCTCCCAGCCGGCGTGCGCGGGCCGGCCGTCGGAGGTGCGCGCGGCCAGCCCCGCGCCGTCCTCCCGGATCCGCCAGATCGCCGCGGCGTGCGCGACGTCGGTGACCACCGTGCTGTCGAGCGCACCGGCGTCGGCAACCACCCGGGCGCCGGTGGCGGCCACCTCGGCGACGGTGTCGCCGGTGACCTCGACGATCAGCCAGCCGGCGCCCTTCGGCAGGTCGGGGACGACGGCGGCCGGCACGTCGCGCAGCCGCTGCACGATCCGCTCGTCGAGGCCCTCGACGGCGGTCGGCCCGTGCCGGAGCAGGCCGGGGGTCGCGTCGGCGGCGTCGGCCATCGACGGGTACCCGAGCACCACCAGCCCGCGGTGGGGGGCGTCGGCCACCAGCCGGACGGTGGCGCCCAGGACGACGGCGAGCGTGCCCTCGCTGCCCACGAGCGCCCGCGCGACGTCGAAGCCGTGCTCGGGCAGCAGGTGCTCCAGCGAGTAGCCCGACACCTGGCGGCCGAAGGTGCCGAGCTCGGTGCGGATGGTGGCCAGCTCGCGCCCGACCAGCGCCTGCAGCTCGTCGAGCCCGCCGGGCGCCGACCCGGAGGACAGCCGCAACCGCTGCCCGGTGCCGGTGACCACGTCGAGGCCGGCCACGTTGTCCGACGTCCGGCCGTAGCCCAGCGCCCGGGAGCCGCAGGCGTTGTTGCCGATCATCCCGCCGATCGTGCAGCGGTTGGAGGTGCTCGGGTCGGGGCCGAAGCGCAGCCCGTGCGGGCGGGCGGCGGTCTGCAGCCGGGCCTGGACGACACCGGGGTCGACGACGGCGGTGCGCGCCTCGGGGTCGATCGCGTGCACCCGGTCGAGGTACCGGCTGGTGTCGACGACGACCCCGGTGCCCACCGCGTTGCCTGCGATGGAGGTGCCCGCCCCGCGCATGGTCAGCGGGACGCCGAGCCCGCGGCACACCTCCAGCGCGGCGACCACCTCGTCGGCGTGCCGCGGCCGCACGACGGCGCGCGGCAGCACCCGGTACAGCGAACCGTCGGAGGAGTACAGCGCCCGGGCGAGGCCCGAGTCGTCGACGTCGCCGATGCCGGCCCGGCGGAGCGCGGCGGCGAGCTCGGCGGTGTCCTGCGAGGCCGGGGAGTCGACGAGGGTCACCCGGGCAGTGTCCCCCGGAGCCGCCCGCGCGTGCGGGCGGCTCCGGGGAGGGGTCAGTCCTGCGTCGGCGGCTCGTCCTCGCCGGACTCCTCCGCCTCGTCGGCCTCCTCCTTGGTGTGGTGCACCGCGCCGTCGGCGTGCTCCGGCGGTCCGTAGACGGTGTAGAGCACCAGCGGCAGCTCGCCGGTGTTGAGGAAGTTGTGCTTGGTCCCCGCCGGGACGACGACGAGGTCGCCCTGCGCCACCTTCTTGGTGGCCCCGCCGACCTTCGCCTCCCCGACGCCGCTGACGAAGGTCAGGATCTGGTCGATGTCCTCGTGGACCTCCTCGCCGATCTCCCCACCGGGTGGGATGGTCATGATCACGAGCTGGGTGTTCGTCCCGGTCCACAGGACGCGGCGGAAGTCGGGGCTCTCCTCCGCGGTGGTGGCGATGGTGAAGTGGATGACGGACGCCATCGGCGCTGCTCCTCCCTGGTCGCTCGGCACCCGGTCGGTGCCCTCTCGGCGGTCCTCCTGCCCGCGACCCGTCCCGCCCATGCGCCCGGCCCGTCGCGTCCGGTGGGGCTGGCCCGGGGCGCCGGCGCCTGCTACGGTCGCCGCACCGTCAGTTCGGAAATCCAACTGACTCGTCCGGCAGGAGGCGCCGGTGACCCGGACCGCTCCACCCACCCCCGCGGCCACCACCCCGGCACCGGCCGCGGTGCGGACCGTGCAGCGCCGCACGCTGGCCGTGGTCGCCGCCAGCACGCTGGTCGTGCTCGCCGCGTTCGTCACCCCGCTGGCCACCGCCGTCGCCACCGCCCGCGAGCTCGGCGCCGGCCCGGGCGGGCAGGCGTGGCTGCTGTCGGCGATGAGCGTCGGGCTGGCCGCCGCCCTGCTGGTCGCCGGCGCCGGTGCCGACGACGTGGGCCGCCGCCGGGTGTTCACCGCCGGGCTGGTGCTGCTGGCCGCCGGCGCGGGGCTGACCGCGGCCGCCGGGTCCACCGGCGTCTTCGTCGCCGGCCGGCTGGTGCAGGGCGTCGGCGGCGCGGCCGTGCTCGCCTGCTCGCTCGGCCTGCTGGCCCAGGTGTTCCCGCTCGGCCCGCCGCGGGCGCGCGCGGCGGCCGTGTGGGGCGCCAGCCTCGGCGCCGGCACCGGCGTGGGCGGGCTCGCCGCCGTGGTCCTGGACGGCGACACCGGCTGGCGGGCCACCCACGCGGTCACGGCCGCCGCCACCCTCGCCCTGGCCGTGGCCGCGCGGCTGCTGCTGCCGGAGTCGCCGCGCCCGCGCCGGCCCCGGGTCGACGTCGCCGGGCCGGTGCTGCTGGTGTCCGCGGTGTGCTGCCTGCTGGTCGGCCTGGTGGCGCCCCGGTCCGGCGCGGGGACGGCGACCGGCGCGGCGCTGCTGGCCGCCGGCGTGCTGCTCGCCGCCGGGTTCGTGCTGGCCGAGGCGCGGGTGCGGGCGCCGATGGTCGACCTGGCGCTGTTCCGCGTCCGCGGCTTCGTCGCGGCCAACGTCGGGGCGCTGGTGACCGGCGCGGCCACGGTCGGGCTGATGTCCTACCTCGCCACCGTGCTGCAGCGCGGGCTGGGGGAGAGCCTGCTGGCCACGACGGTGCCGGTGGTCGTCTGGTCGGGGATCGCCACCGCGACGTCCTGGGGGCTGCGCTGGGTGCCCGCCCTCGACGGGCGCCTGCTGCTGGCCGGCGGCCTGGCGGTGTCGGCGGCCGGGCTGGCCGCGCTCGCCGTGCTCGACGTCGGCGACCGGGGCACCGCGGTGCTGCCCGGCCTCGTCGTCCTGGGCGTCGGCTACGGCGCGGCCAACGCGGCGCTGGGCCGGGAGGCGGTCGCGCACGTGCCCGCGGAGCGCGCGGCCATGGGCAGCGGGGCCAACAACACCGCCCGCTACCTCGGCGCCGCCGTCGGGGCCACCCTCGTCGTGCTGCTGGTCACCGCCGCGGCACCGGGCGGCGCGGGGGCGACCACCGCGCTGCTCGACGGCTGGGACGCCGCGGCGCTGGCCGCGGCGGGGCTCAGCGCGGCCGGGGCGTTGGCCGTGCTGGCGCTGCGCCCGGCCCGCCGGGCGGCCTGACCCGCCGGTTCAGCAGCGGCGGCTCAGCAGCGGCGGGCTCAGCAACGGCGGCCGAGGAGCCGGACGAGCACCTCGGTGGCGACGTCGGTGTCGTCGGCCAGCGCGGTGACCTCGCCGCGCTCGACGCGGGCGAGCATCAGCTCGTTCAGCCCGCCGACGGCGGCGAGCACCAGGGCCCGGTCCACCGGGCGCACCTGGTCGGGGTGCCGCCCGGCCAGGTCCGCGGCGACGTCGCAGAGCAGCTCGACGTAGCGGTCGATGACCCGCCGCCGCAGGGTGAGCGCCGGGCGGCCGGCGGCCTGCACCTCGACCAGCGCGGCCCAGGCCACCGCGGGGTTGGCGGCCAGCAGCTCCACGTAGGCCTGCACGGCGCTGCGCAGCCGCTCGCGCCAGGGGAGCCCGGCGGCCGCGGCGGCCCCCTGCGCGTCGCGGACCGCGGCCAGCACCTTGTCCGAGGCGTGGGTGTAGAGCTCGAGGAGGCAGTGCTCCTTGTCCCGGAAGTGCGCGTAGACGACGGTCTTGGACACCCGGCCCGCGCGGGCGATGTCGGAGATCGTCGTGGCGCGGTAGCCCTTCTCGGCCATGCAGCCGGCCAGCGCGAGGAGGATCCGGACCCGCCGGGCGGCGTCGTCCTCGGTCATGTCCTCGGGCACGACCAGGGCGCTCACCTGGCCGATCCTAGGCGTCCGCGGGGTGCGCGCCGCCCGCGACGCGGGACCCGGGTGAGGGGGCTCACCGCCGGTCGGGGAACAAACCGCCGGGCCGCGGCTGTCGTCACCGGGGTGACCACCACGACGCCCGTCCGCGCCCCCGCGCGCGCCTACGCCGTCTGGCTCACCGCGCTGGCCGCCTACGCCGTCGCCGTGTTCCACCGCGCCTCCCTCGGCGTGGCCGGGGTGGAGGCGCAGGAGCGCTTCTCCGCCGGGGCGTCGGCGATCTCGCTGTTCCTCGTGCTCCAGCTGGCGGTCTACGCCGGGCTGCAGGTGCCGGTGGGGGTGGCGTTGGACCGGTTCGGCTCGCGCCGGCTCGTGCTGGTGGGCGGGCTGACGATGGCCGCCGGTCAGCTGGTGCTGGCGCTGGCCACCGACGTGCCCACCGCCGTCGCCGCGCGGGTGCTCGTCGGCGCCGGTGACGCCATGACGTTCATCAGCGTGCTGCGGGTGATCGGCTTCTGGTTCCCCGGCCCGACCGTCCCGCTGGTCACCCAGCTCACCGGCATCCTGGGCCAGGTCGGGCAGATCGCGGCCGCCTACCCGCTGGTGTCCCTGCTGCACGCCGCGGGCTGGCGCAACACCTTCCTGGGCGCGGCGGCGGTGGGCGTGCTCGCCGCCGTCCTGGTCCTGGTCGCGCTGCGCGACGCCCCGCCCGGCACGGCGACCACCCGCCCCGCGGGCCTTGCCGAGGTGCGCCGCAGCCTGTCGCTGACCTGGCACGAGCCCGGCACCCGCATCGGCCTCTACACACACCTGGTCACCCAGTTCTCCGGGACCGTGTTCGCGCTGCTCTGGGGCTACCCGTTCCTCGTCGTCGGCCAGGGACTGGCGCCGGGGACGGCGGCGGGCCTGCTCACCCTGCTGGTGCTCGTCGGGATGGGCGTGGGCCCGCTGCTGGGCCGGCTGTGCGGCCGCTGGCCGCTGCGCCGCTCGGTGCTGGTGCTGGGCATCCTCGCCGCCACCGCGACCGTGTGGACCGTCGTGCTGCTGTGGCCCGGGCGGGCGCCGCTGTGGCTGCTCGTCGTCCTGGTCCTGGTGCTGGGCACCAACGGGCCGGGCTCGATGATCGGCTTCGACTTCGCCCGCACCTGGAACCCGGCCGAGCGGCAGGGCAGCGCCAGCGGCGTGGTCAACGTCGGCGGCTTCGTCGCCTCGCTGCTCACGGTCCTGGCCATCGGCGCGGTGCTCGACCTGCTCACGCCGGGGTCCTCGACCGCCTACGACCTCGGCGCCTTCCGGGCCGCCTTCGCCGTGCAGTACGTCTTCTGGGCGGTCGGGCTGGTGGGCCTGCTGCACCACCGGCGGGCGCTGCGGGCGCGGCTGGCCCGCGACGGCGTCGTCCTCGCGCCGCTGCACGTCGCCGTCGGCGCCCGGCTGCGCGGGGGCTCGGCCTACCGCGGCTGACCCCCGCCCCCCGGTCGCGCGGGCGGCCGGGCCTCGGCACGATCACGGGGCATGGACGTGGTGGTCGGGCTGGACTCCGGGACGACGGCCACCAAGGCGGTCACCGCCGGCGTCGACGGGCGGGTCCGCGACCTGGCCAGCGTCGGCTACCCGCTGTCGGTGCCCGCACCCGGCCGCGCCGAGCTCGACGCGCAGCGGCTGGCCGACGCGGCCGTGCAGGCGCTGGCCGCGGTCGCCGCCCGCGCCCGTGACCGCGGCGACCGGGTCGTCGGCGTCTGCCTGTCGGCCGCGATGCACGGCCTGGTCCCCATGGACGACGACGGCCGCCCGCTGGGGCCGGTCGTCACCTGGGCCGACGACCGCGCCGCCGGGTTCGCCGAGGCGCTGCGCGCCGACGGCCGCGCCGGCGGGCTGCACGCCCGCACCGGGACGCCGGTGCACCCCATGTCGCCGCTGCTCAAGCTCGCCGCGCTGCGCGCCGAGGACCCCGACCGGCTGGCCGCGGTGCCCCGCTGGGGCGGCGTCAAGGAGCTCGTCGTCGCGGCGCTGCGCGGCGGGCCCCAGGTGCTCGACCGCTCCTGCGCGTCGGCCACCGGCCTCTACGGGCTGGCCGCGGGCACCTGGGACACCGAGGCGCTCGAGGTCGCCGGCGTCCGCGCCGGCCAGCTCGGCGAGGTCCTGCCCACCACGGCGGTGCTGCGCGGGCTGCGCCCCGGGGTGGCCGCCGCGACCGGCCTGCCCGCCGACACCCCCCTGGTGCTCGGCGCCTCCGACGGCGTGCTGGCCAACCTCGGCATCGGCGCGGTCCGCCCCGAGGTCGCCGCGGTCTCGCTGGGCACCAGCGGCGCGATGCGGGTCGTCGTCCCGGCGCCGACGGTGGACCCCGCGCACCGGCTGTTCTGCTACGCGCTCACCGACGCCCACTGGGTGGTGGGCGGCGCGGTCAACAACGGCGGGTCGGTGGTGCGCTGGGCGGCGCAGGCGCTGGCGTCGGGGGACGAGGTCACGGGGGAGGACGCCGACGCGCTCGATGCCCGGCTGCTCGACGAGGCGGCGGAGGTGCCGCCCGGCAGCGACGCGCTGCTGTGCCTGCCCTACCTGCTGGGCGAGCGCGCGCCGTGGTGGCGCTCGGGCCTGCGCGGCGCCTACGTCGGGCTGCGCCGCGAGCACCGCCGCCCGCACCTGGTCCGGGCCGCCGTCGAGGGGGTCTGCCAGCAACTGGCGCTCGTCCGCGACGCGTTCTCGGCCACCGGGCTGCCGGTCGGCGAGGTCCGGGCCACCGGCGGGGCGGTCGCCTCCCCGCTGTGGGTGGCCACGCTGGCCGCCGCGCTGGACCTGCCGGTGCGGGTGGCCGACTCGCCCGAGGGCACCGGCCTGGGTGCCTGCCTGCTCGGGCTGCACGCGCTCGGCGCGCTGCCCGACCTCGACGACGCCACCGGCCTGGTCGGCGTCTCCGACCCGGTCCTGCCCGACCCGGCGGCCGCCGCCCTCTACGCGCGGACCCGCCCGCTGCTCGAGCAGTCCACGCAGGCGCTGACCGGCGTCCTCACCACCCTCGACGCCCTCGACGACTCCCCGTCCCACACCCCCGCCTGACTCCTGGAGGTCCTGCCGTGCCCGAGGTCGAACCGGCGCTGGGCGCCGGCCCGCTGCTGCTCATCGCCGCGGTGGCGGTCGGGGTCCTGCTGTTCCTGATCATGAAGCTGAAGCTGCACGCCTTCCTGGCGCTGATCCTGGTCAGCCTGCTGGTGGCGCTGGCCACACGGATCCCGCTCGAGGACGTCGTGACCACCCTCACCGAGGGGTTCGGCGGCACGCTGGCCAACGTCGCGCTGCTGGTCGGGCTGGGCGCCATGCTCGGCCGGCTGCTGGAGCACAGCGGCGGGGCGCAGGTGCTCGCCGACAGCCTGATCGGCCGGTTCGGGGAGAAGCGGGCGCCGCTCGCGCTCGGCATCGCGGCGCTGCTGTTCGGCTTCCCGATCTTCTTCGACGCCGGCCTGGTCGTCTTCCTGCCGATCGTGTTCACCGTCGCCCGCCGGCTCGGCGGGTCGCTGCTGCTCTACGGCCTGCCCACCGCCGGCGCCTTCGCCGTCATGCACGCCTTCGTCCCGCCGCACCCCGGGCCGGTGGCCGCCGCCGAGCTCATCGGCGCCGACATCGGGCTGGTGCTGGTCTTCGGGCTGCTCATCGGCCTGCCCACCTGGTACCTGGGCGGCTACCTGTTCGGTCTGTGGGCGGGGCGCCGCTTCGACGTCGCCGTCCCCGACGAGGCGGAGGACGACGCGCCGCGCACCGCCGACGACGAGCCCGACCCCTCCGTCGAGGGCACCTCACCCGCCATCGGCTCGGGCGGGGCACGCCTGGGGACGGCGACCCGGCCGGCGCCGCCGCGGTTCGGCACCGTCGTCGGCATCCTGCTGCTGCCGCTGGTGCTGATCTTCCTCAACACCGGCCTGTCCACGCTGTCCACCGCGGGCGCGCTCGACGAGACCTCGGTCGTCGTCCGGGCCGGGCAGCTGCTCGGCGCCACCCCGGTGGCCCTGCTCGTCACCGTCCTCGTGGCGATGGTCGTGCTCGGCGTGCGCCGCGGGGAGAGCGGCGCGCAGGTCGAGTCGATCGTCAACAGCGCGCTCGGGCCGGTCTGCGCGATCATCCTGATCACCGGCGCCGGCGGCATGTTCGGCGGCGTGCTGCGCGCCAGCGGGATCGGCACCGCGCTGGCCGACGTGCTCGGTGACATCGGGCTGCCGGTCATCGTGGCCGCGTTCGTCGTCTCGGTGCTGCTGCGGGTGGCCCAGGGCTCGGCGACCGTCGCCCTCACCACCACCGCCGGGCTGATGGCGCCGGTGGTGGAGGCCACCGACGGGCTGAGCTCGATCGACCTGGCGCTCGTCGTCATCGCGATCGCCGGTGGCGCCACGGTGCTCTCCCACGTCAACGACTCGGGGTTCTGGCTGGTCAGCCGCTTCTTCCGGATGGACGAGAAGACGACGCTGAAGACCTGGACGGTCATGGAGACGCTGCTCGGGACGATCGGGTTCGTCCTCGCCCTCGTGCTCAGCCTCTTCCTGTAGCCCGGACCGGTCCGGACGCCGCGATTCCGGGCCAGGATGGCGCCCTGACCGGGAGGTGGAGGGAGCGACATGAGGGCTGTGGCGCGGGCGGCGGTGGCCGGGGTCGGTGCGGTGGCGGCGGTGGCCGCGCGGGACCTGCTGCAGCGAGAGCACACGCTGCTGCGCAACTTCCCGGTGCTCGGGCACGCCCGGTACCTGCTGGAGTCGATCGGCCCGGAGCTGCGGCAGTACCTGGTGGCCGGCAACAACGAGGAGCGGCCGTTCACCCGCGACCAGCGGCGCTGGGTCTACGCCTCGGCCAAGGGCGAGAACAACTACTTCGGCTTCGGCACCGACAACGACCTCGAGTACACCGCCGGCTACCCGGTGATCAACCACCGCACCTTCGGCCGCGCCGTGCCGCCCTCGCACCCCGCGTCGGCCGCCGACGTCCGGCTGCCCGGGGCCAAGGTGCTCGGCGGCCCCCGCGGGCGGCGGCACGCCTTCCGGCCGGCGTCGGTGGTGAACGTGTCGGCGATGAGCTTCGGCTCGCTGTCGGGCGCGGCGGTCGAGGCGCTCAACCGCGGCGCGGCGCTGGCGGGGTGCCTGCAGAACACCGGCGAGGGCGGGCTGTCGGTGCACCACCGGCACGGCGGCGAGCTGGTGTTCCAGCTCGGCACCGCCTACTTCGGCTGCCGTGACGAGCACGGCCGCTTCGACCTGCAGCGGCTGGAGGACCTGGTGGCGTCGGCCCCGGTGCGGGCGCTGGAGGTCAAGCTCAGCCAGGGGGCCAAGCCGGGCCTGGGCGGGGTGCTGCCCGCGGCGAAGGTGTCGGCCGAGATCGCCGCGGCACGGGGGGTGCCGCCGGGTGTGGACTGCGTGAGCCCGTCGCGGCACGCGGAGTTCTCCGACGCCGACAGCCTGCTCGACTGGGTGGAGCTGCTGGCCGCCGAGACCGGCCTGCCGGTGGGCATCAAGTCCGCCGTCGGCGACCTGGCGTTCTGGGACGAGCTGACGGAACTCATGGCGACCACCGGCCGCGGCGTGGACTTCGTGACGATCGACGGCGGCGAGGGCGGCACCGGCGCCGCGCCGCTGATCTTCACCGACTCGGTGTCGCTGCCCTTCCAGCTCGGCTTCGCCCGCGTGTACTCGATCTTCGCCCGCCGCGGCCTGACCGAGCAGGTCACCTTCGTCGGCGGGGGCAAGCTCGGCCTGCCCGACAACGCGGTCGTGGCGTTCGCGCTGGGCTGCGACCTGGTCAACGTCGCCCGCGAGGCGATGCTGGCGATCGGCTGCATCCAGGCGCAGAAGTGCCACACCGACACCTGCCCGACCGGTGTCGCCACCCAGAACGCCTGGCTGGCGCACGGCCTGGACCCCGCGCTCAAGTCGGTCCGGCTGGCCGGCTACGTGGCCACCCTGCGCCGCGACCTGCTCAAGGTGGCCGAGGCCTGCGGCGTGGAGCACCCCGGGCTGATCGGCACCGACTCGGTGGAGGTGCTCACCGGGCGCAGCGCGTCCACGCCGCTGGCCGAGGTGTACGGCTACGAGCCCGGCTGGGGCATGCCGTCGGCCGCCGACCGCGAGGAGATCGTGCGGATCATGACCACCGAGGCCCCCCAGGGCGGCTCCGCACCGCCCTCGCCGGACGCCGCCCGCTGACGGCGCACGTCCGCGGAGATGCCCCGTGCACGTCCGCGGACGTGCACGCTCCGGCCGCGGGCGCCGTGGCCCGGGCCGGTGCTCGGACCAAAGTCCCTGGAGGTATCTCAGCCCCCGGAGAAGCCTCGATGAGGTGTGACGACGCGACGACGCGGCGTGGGTGAGCGTGGTCAGGGCTCGCTGCGCCCGTACCCAGGGGGAAGTGCGCCGTGAGAGCCGGCCTGGTGGGGTCCGTGCCGTCCCGCCGTGCGCGGAGCGCGGTGGCCGTCGCGGCTGCACTGCTCCTCGTCGCCTGCGGCGGCGGCGGTGCCGGCGGGTCGGATCCGGGCGGCGGGGGCTCCGTGGAGGCGGACGGGGGGACGAGCCCCGGTAGCGGTGGCTCGGAGGCCCCCGGCACGGACGACCAGGACGACGGCTCGGGCGGTGGCTCGGGCGGTGGTGGTTCCGGCGGTGGGTCCGGCGGTGGCTCCGGCGGTGGCGGTTCCGGTGGTGGCTCGGGCGGTGGTGGGTCCGGCGGTGGCTCCGGCGGTGGCGGCTCGGGCGGTGGGTCGGGCGGTGGCTCCGGCGGTGGTGGCTCGGGTGGTGGCGGCTCGGGTGGTGGCTCGGGCGGTGGCGGCGAGGACACCGACTTCGACTGGGGCCTGCCGGAAGGAGACGGCTCCGTCGGCGGCGCCGAGATCGCCGGCTACGACCGGCTGCGCGAGTGCCAGGGCGCGTCGACCTGGGTCGAGGAGAACTGGAGCGGCTTCCAGAGCCCCCAGAACGTGCTGCTGTACCTGGCCGGCGCCTACCTCTGCGAGGGGGACGAGGCGGCAGCCCGCCGCTACTACGACCGCACGGTCTCCCTGTACGGACCCACGGGAGTGACCGAGTGGCGGTACGTCTGTCACGTCTACCGAGCGGTCCTGAGCGTCCTGCGACAGGCGCCGCCCGAGGTGTTCGCCTGCCCGGATCAGGACTCCTACCCCGAGTGGAAGGTCAACCCCGAGACCGGCGAGCAGGACAACCCGATCACCTTCGACGTGGACGAGTCGGCTCCCGTCACCGAGCAGGGCGGGGAGTCCGGCGGCGGGGAGTCCGGCGGCGGGGAGTCCGGCGGCGGGGA
>NZ_FMZF01000009.1:0-60054 GCF_900102745.1 Geodermatophilus telluris | reverse complement strand
CCGGCGGCGGGGACACCGGCGGCGGGGACACCGGCGGCGGGGACACCGGCGGCGGGGACACCGGCGGCGGCGACACCGGCGGCGGGGAGACCGGCGGCGGGGACACCGGCGAGACGGATCCCTGACCATGCCGGAGCCGCCGGACCGGAACACCCTGGTCCGAGCCCTGGCCGGGGTCCTGGCGAACGTGGCCGTCCTCACGGCGCTGCTCGTGTACTTCGGCTGGGTGCGCATCGCCGAGCAGTCCCGGTGGCTCGGTGTCGACGAGAGCCTGTTCCGGGTGAGCACCCGGGAGTACCTGCTCCGCAGCGTCCGGCCGGTGCTGATCCTGCTCATCGCCGTCGCGGGCGTCGCCCTGGCGTGGGTGGCGCTCGACCACTGGATCGGACGACGGGTGACCGCCCGCGGTCCCCACGACCGCGTCGTCCGGTGGACGGTCCGAGGGCTCCTGTCGGCCGTCGTCCTGGTGCCCGGGGCGATCCGGCTGGCCCGCCCGCTGTGGCCGGCGGCCACGTACGTCGCCTTCCCGCTGGGCGTGGCGGTGGCCCTGCTGCTGGTGCTGTACGTCCTCTGGCTCCGGCAGACGACGAGCGGCGGTGCGGCCCTGCCGGCGTCCCGGGACGTGGTGGTCCGGGCCGCCGCCGCGCTGGTGGTCGGCATCTGCCTGTTCACCGCCGCCGCGAACTACGCGACGGTGGAGGGACGGCGGCTGGCGCAGGGCTTCCTCGTGGCCCTGCCCCACCAGCCGCAGGTCCTGGTCTACAGCGCGCAGCACCTGCACATCGACGCGCCGGGCGCCCGCGAGGAGGCCCTGCCTCCCGAGCAGAGCGCCTACCTGTACCGCTACGTGGGGCTGCGCCTGCTCGAGTACACGAACGACACCTGGTTCCTGGTGTCGGACGACTGGTCGCCGGCGTACGGCGTGGTGGTCGTCCTGCCCGACGACGCGATCCGGGTGGAGCTGGTCCGTGAGGCCGCAGGCGGCCGCTGACCCGCGCCGGCCCACGCCGCCCGCGCCCGGTGCACTCCCGCGGACGTGCACCGGGCACGTCCGCGCGAGTGCCCGGTCAGGCCTGGCCGCGGAGCAGGTCCTCGAAGGAGGGGACGTCGGCGAAGGGGTCGGCCGGGCGGGCCGACGACGGCCGGCCGGTGACGACGTCGGCCAGCTCGCCGGCCGCCCGGTCGATCCGCCGCGACAGCTCGCCGCCGTCGCCGCCGGCCCAGTCCTCGCTCGCCGCGAACACCGCCGTCGGCACCGTGACCGCGCGGAGGTAGGCGAACAGCGGCCGCATCGCGTGCTCGAGCACCAGGGAGTGCCGGGCGGTGCCCGCGGTGGCCGCCAGCAGCACCGGCTTCCCGGTCAGCGCGCCGTCGTCCAGCACGTCGACGAAGGACTTGAACAGCCCGCTGTAGGAGGCGGTGAACACCGGGGTCACCGCGACCACCGCGTCGGCGCCGGTCACCGTCGCCACCGCCGCGCGCAGCGCCGCGTTCGGGAAGCCGGTGACGAAGGCGTCGGCGAGGTCGCGGGCGTGCTCGCGCAGCTCGACGACCTCGACCGTCGCGTCCTCCCCGCGCTCGCGCAGCGCGGCCACGGTGGCGGCGGTCAACCGGTCGGCCAGCAGCCGGGTCGACGACGGCGTCGACAGCCCGGCGCTGACCACGGCGAGCGTGCGGGTGGTCATGCGGAGACCTCCTCCGGGGTGGTGGCCCGCGCCGCGACGAGCGAGGCGTGGGTGGGGGCGTCGGGCACGTGCGCCGGCTTGAGCGCGGCGAACTCCTTGCGCAGCACCGGCACGACCTCCTCGCCGAGGAGGTCGAGCTGCTCGAGCACGGTCTTCAGCGGCAGGCCGGCGTGGTCGATCAGGAACAGCTGGCGCTGGTAGTCACCCACGTAGTCGCGGAAGCCGAGCGTGCGCTCGATGACCTGCTGCGGGCTCCCCACGGTCAGCGGCGTCTCGCGCGAGAACTCCTCCAGCGAGGGGCCGTGGCCGTAGACCGGCGCGTTGTCGAAGTACGGCCGGAACTCCCGGACGGCGTCCTGCGAGTTCCTGCGGACGAACACCTGCCCGCCCAGCCCGACGATCGCCTGGTCGGCCGAGCCGTGACCGTGGTGCTCGTAGCGCTTGCGGTAGAACTCGACCATCCGCTGGGTGTGCTCCTTCGGCCAGAAGATGTGGTTGGAGAAGAAGCCGTCGCCGTAGTAGGCGGCCTGCTCGGCGATCTGCGGGGAGCGGATCGAGCCGTGCCAGACGAAGGGCGGCACGCCGTCGAGCGGCCGCGGCGTCGAGGTGAAGCCCTGCAGCGGGGTGCGGTACCGGCCGGACCAGTCGACGACGTCCTCGGTCCACAGCCGGCGCAGCAGCGCGTAGTTCTCGACGGCGAGCGGGATGCCCTCGCGGATGTCCTGGCCGAACCACGGGTAGACCGGGCCGGTGTTGCCGCGGCCCATCATCAGGTCGACGCGGCCGCCGGCGAGGTGCTGCAGCATCGCGTAGTCCTCGGCGATCTTCACCGGGTCGTTGGTGGTGATCAGCGTCGTCGCCGTCGACAGCTGCAGCCGGCTGGTCCGCGCCGCGACGTAGGCCAGCGTGGTCGTCGGCGAGGAGGAGAAGAACGGCGGGTTGTGGTGCTCGCCGAGGGCGAAGACGTCGAGCCCGACCTCCTCGGCCTTCTCCGCGATGCGGACGATCGCCTGGATCCGCTCCGCCTCGCTGGGCGTGCGACCGGTGGTGGGGTCGGTCGTGAGGTCACTGACCGAGAAGACGCCGAACTGCATCTCCGCTCCTCTGGTTGAGCGTGCAACTACCGGTCGGCACAACGGGCGGGTGTGGTCGGCCATTCCCGAGCCCCGACTCCGGGGGGTGACGGGCCGGCCACGACGCGGCGGACCACTCCGTCGGTGACCGTCCCGTGATGTCGGTGTCGCACGACCGGACCGCCCGCACTGGGAGCCTGGGCTCACCCCGCGGGGCCTCGTGCAGGCCCGGGGGAGCACGGCTGACCGAGGGGGAGCGGGATGTCGCAGCACACGCACCAGGGGATCCCCGGCGCCGCGGGCGACGAGTCGCGGCGGCGCACCCGGTTCTCCGGCAACCGCACCAGCGACGACGCGCGCCCCGGGGAGCTCGACGCCGTCCTCGGCACCGGCCCGGTGTTCACCCACGCCGTCCGCGGCTACGACCGCCTGCAGGTCGACGACTACGTCGCCTGGGCCGAGACCGAGCTGCTGGTGCTCCGCCGCGAGAACGACCACCTGCTCAGCCGCTACGCGGCCGCCTCCGCCGAGCTGCAGAACGCCCGCCGCCGGCTGGCCCAGCTGGTGCGCGAGCGGCAGTCGCTGCCCAGCCCGGACGACGCCGCGGCGATGCTGCAGCGCGCGGAGGCCGACGCCGAGCGGATCCGCGAGGACGCCCGCACCGAGGCCGAGGCGCGGCTGGCGAAGGTCGCCGACATGCGCCGGGCCGTGATCGCGCTGCGCGAGCAGGCCCACGAGGAGGCCGCCGCGCTCGTCGGGGCGGCCCGCGGCGAGGCCGAGGAGCTACGGCGCAGGACGGCCGCCGAGCGCGACCGCGCCGTCGCCGAGGTCGCCGCGCGGGCGGCGGAGGAGCGGGTCGCCGTCGAGGCCGAGCTCGCCGCGCTGCGTGCCCAGCGCGAGGAGGCCCGCGCGTCGCTGCACCGTCTCGGCAGCCAGATCGACGACGCGCTGCGGCTGGTCGCCGGCGCGCTCTCCGGGGACGCCGTGCCGTCCGGCACCGTGTCGTCCGGCGCCGTGTCGTCCGGCGCCGTCCCGTCCGGCGCCGCCGGCCTCCCGGACGAGGTGCCGCTGCTGGCCGAGCGGCGCGAGACCGCGCGCGAGGACGCCGACGGGCGAGGCGGTGTCGACACCGCCCCCGTCGAGGGTGCGGCGGACGTCACCCGGTTGCGTGACACCGGTCGGGGAGAGGTCGCGGCGGCGTCCTGACCAGCGCCGACACGCGGGGCGGGCCGCCGGGGACGCCCCGCCCGTAACACGCGTCACGGAGATCTCTGCCGTCGCGGTGTTGTCACGGACGTGTAACGGCCCGTACGGTCGTCGGCGTCCGGCTGGTCGTCTCGTCCCCGACCGGGGAGCCTGGCCGGGCGCCGCCGAGTCGTGTCCGCACCGCGGTCGCGAGCCGGGGACCCACCGCAGTCCTGGGGTGAATCGCCTGCCGAGCGCAGCGCGTAGGGCTTCTTCCCGCCCGAACCCGTCAGCTAACTCGGTAGGCGGCTCACGGAAGGAACGGAGTGTCCCCGCATGCCCCGCCTCCGGGCCGCCGCGGCCCGCAGGTGCAGCCGGCGCGCGTCCCGCGCCTCCTGAGGCCGGCCGACACCTGCCCCGCTGACCCGGCGCCGTGACCCGCGCCGCCGGGGACCCGTAGACCGCCGCACGCCGGCACCCGCCCGTGATCCGGGCTGCCGCGCGCGCACTCTCCCTCGGAGCACCCACCCCCTCATGCCCAGCCACACCCCGCACACGCCTGCCACCCTCGAGCTCCCGGCCGCCGAGGCGGAGACCCCGGCCCGCCGCCGGTTCGGCCTCCCCGCCCGGACCCGCGCCCGCCGCAGCAGCCCGCCGCTGGGTCCCCGCCGCCCCGCCCTGCTGCTGGCCACCGCCGCGGCCGGCGCCCTCGTCGTCGGCGTCGTCAGCACCAGCGGCCCGGCCGCCTCGGCCGGCACCGAGGACGCCGGCGCCGCCGTGAGCGTGGCCGCCCAGCTCGGCATCGTCGGCCAGCAGGCCGCCGGCACCGAGGCCGCGCCGCAGGCCGGCGACCTCGCGCCGCTGGAGGACCTCGCCGCCTCGCGCAGCGAGCGCAGCGCCGAGGAGGCGAACGCCGCGCAGGTCCAGGCCGCCGCCGACCAGGCCGAGCTCGACCGGCAGGCCGCCGAGGAGGCCGCCCGGGTCGCCGCCGAGCAGGAGGCCGCCCGCATCGCCGCCGAGCAGGAGGCCGCCCGCGTCGCCGCCGAGCAGGAGGCCGCCCGCGCCGCCGCCGAGCAGGCCGCCGCCGAGGAGGCCGCGGCCGAGGAGGCCGCGGCCGAGGAGGCCCCCGCCCCCGCCCCCGCGCCGGCGAGCCACGGCTCCTTCAAGGACTACGCGCTGAGCAAGGTCGGCAGCAGCCAGCAGTTCGGCTGCCTGGAGAACCTGTGGGGCAAGGAGAGCGGCTGGAACCCCAACGCGCAGAACCCCAGCAGCACCGCCTACGGCATCCCGCAGTTCCTCGACTCGACCTGGGCCGGCACCGGCATCGCCAAGACCTCCGACGGCTACCGGCAGATCGACGCGGGCCTGATCTACATCGAGCAGCGCTACGGCACGCCCTGCGCGGCCTGGGCGCACTCGCAGTCGACCGGCTGGTACTAGAAGGACCCCGGTGCCCCCCTCGCTCCGCTCGGCGCGGGCCCCTGCACCGGAGCCGTTCCGGCACGCAGCGACACTGGGGGCGTGACGACACAGCGAGGGCCGGCCACCCGCGTGGTGCCCGCGGGATTCGTCCGCGCGCACACGCAGGTGCGCCGGCCCTCGCTCGTCCCGGAGGTGCGGCTGCACGTCGCCGACGACGTCGTCGCCCTGTGGGAGGCGATGGAGGACGCGCCCCTCGGCGCGGGTGACGCCCCGCCGTTCTGGGCGGCGGCCTGGCCGGGCGGGCAGGCGCTGGCCCGCGCCGTCCTCGACGACCCCGCCCTCGTGGCCGGCCGCGCGGTGCTCGACCTCGGCTCCGGCAGCGGGCTGGTGGCCGTCGCGGCCGTCCTCGCCGGCGCCCGGTCGGTGCTGGCCAGCGACGTCGACCCGTTCTCCCGGGCGGCCGTCGGCGTCAACGCCGGGCTCAACGGCGTCACCGGCATCGGCGTGACCGGCGACGTCCTCGACCGGGAGCCGCCCGCCGTCGACGTCGTCCTGGCCGGCGACGTCTGCTACGACCGGGAGATGACCGAGCGGGTGCTGCCCTTCCTCGACCGGGCGCGCGCCCGCGGCGTCGAGGTGCTCGTCGGCGACCCCGGCCGGCCCTACCTGCCCCACGAGCGGCTCGAGCCGGTGACCGTGCTCGACGTCCCCGAGACCGAGGGGCCGGGCACCCGCCGCACGACGGTCTGGCGGCTGCCCTGAGGCGGCCGCGGGCGGTCGCCGGGCCGTGACCGTCCACGTCGGCACCTCGGGCTGGAGCTACGACCACTGGGACGGCGTCCTCTACCCGCCGGGGACGCCGTCCCGCGAGCGGCTGGCCCACTACGTGCGCCGGTTCGGCACCGTGGAGCTCAACGCCAGCTTCTACCGCTGGCCGCGGACGGCGACCTTCGCCGGGTGGCGCGACCGGCTGCCCGAGCACTTCCGGCTGTCGGTCAAGGCGCCGCGCGGCCTGACCCACGCCAAGCGGCTCTACGCCCCGGAGGCCTGGGTCGAGCGGATCACGGCGGCCTGGCACGAGCTGGACGGACGGCGGGCCGTGCTGCTGGTGCAGCTGCACCCGGCCGCGGCCCGCGACGACGCCCGGCTGGAGTACTTCCTGTCCCTGCTGCCCGGGTGGGTGCAGGTCGCCGTGGAGTTCCGCCACCCGAGCTGGCACGTCGAGGAGGTCTTCGCGCTGCTCGAGCGGCACGGCGCGGCCTACTGCGTGACCAGCGGCGCCGGCCTGCCCTGCGTGCTGCGGGCCACCGCGCCGTTCGTCTACGTCCGGCTGCACGGCCCCGACGACACCTGGCTGTACGCGGGCTCCTACTCCGACGACGACCTGCGCTGGTGGGCCGACCGGGTGGGGGAGTGGGCGGCCTCCGGGCGCGACGTGTACGCCTACTTCAACAACGACGGGCACGGGCACGCCGTCCGCAACGCCGAGACGCTGCGGGCGCTGACGGGGAGCTGAGCGGGGACGGGACGGCGCGGCCAGACTGGGGCCATGAGCGAGCAGGACGACGCCGCGAGGTCGGGGCAGGGCAACCTGGTCAGCCGGTCGGTCGAGGAGTTCGTCACCCAGCTGCGCGGCTTCACCGACCGGGCGCGGGGGCTGGCCTCCGGTGCCGTCCCGGCGGGGCTGTCGCTGCCCCGGCTGCCCTCCCCGCCCGGGGCGATGTCGGCGGCGCAGGTGGGGGCGGTGGCCTCGCAGGTGCGGGGGCAGCGGCAGCTCATCGCCGGCCTGATCGGGCAGCTGCAGGCCTTCGACGAGCAGCTCGCCGTCTTCGAGCGGGTGCTCGAGCCGATCGAGGAGTGGAGCCGGACCTGGGCGCGGCTGGAGCAGTCCTTCGGGGACGTGCTGCGCCGCTCGCCCACCGACCCCTCCCCGCCGGCCGGGACCGCCTAGCGCTGGTCGCGGCGCAGCGGGTGGTCGGCGGGCACCTCGACCAGCACGAGCTGCACGCCGTCGGGGTCGGCGAGCACCGCCTCGAGCAGGCCCCAGGGCTGCCGCCGGGGCTCCTCGACGACCGGGACGCCGGCCTCCGCCAGCCGCGCGACCTCCGCGGCGAGGTCGCGCACCTGCACCCACAGCGCGAGGCCGCGCGGCGGCGTGCTCCCGCCACCGGAGACCTCGAGCAGGCCGTTGCCCAGGAAGAAGACGACGCCGGGGTGCTCCGGCGGGCCGAACTCGCGGTACACCGCCAGGCCCAGGACGTCGCGGTAGAACGCCTGCGACCGCACCGGGTCGGCGGTGCGGAGCAGGACCCGGCTGCTGAGCACGTCCACCCGGGCATCATGGGCCCCCGTGACCGCTGCCGCCGACCCCGCTGCCGACGCCCGCGCGCGGCTGCGGGCCGACTGCGCCCGCTGCGCCGGGCTGTGCTGCGTGGCACCGGCGTTCGCCGCCTCGGCCGACTTCGCGATCGACAAGCCGGCCGGGCACGCCTGCCCGCACCTGGCCGGCGACGACCGCTGCGGCATCCACGCGCAGCTGCGCGAGCGCGGCTTCCCCGGCTGCACGGTGTTCGACTGCTTCGGCGCCGGCCAGCAGACCGTGCAGGTGACCTTCGGCGGCGCCGCGGACTGGCGGGCGGACCGGGAGCGGGCGGCGGCGGTGTTCGCGGCCTTCGGCGTCCAGCGGCAGCTGCACGAACTGCTCTGGTACCTCACCGAGGCGCTGGCCCTCGCCGAGGCCGCGCCGCTGCGCCGGGAGCTCGCCGCCGCCCGCGACCGCACCGAGGCGCTGACCGCCGGGGCGCCGCCGGAGCTGGCCGCCGTCGACACGGCCGCGCTGCGGCAGGAGGCCGGCGCGCTGCTGACCTCGGTGAGCGAGCTGGCGCGCTCGGGCGTGCGGCCGCGGGGGCGGGACCGGCGGGGTGCCGACCTCGTCGGCGCGGACCTGCGGCGCACCCGGCTGCGGGCTGCCGGCCTCCGCGGGGCGTACCTGATCGGTGCCGACCTGCGGGGCACGGACCTCCACCGCACCGACCTGCTCGGCGCGGACCTGCGCGCCGCCGACGTGCGCGGCGCCGACCTCTCCGGCGCCCTGTTCCTCACGCGGCCGCAGGTGGCCGCCGCCCGCGGGGACGCCGCCACCCGCCTGCCCGCCGGCCTGGAGCACCCGCCGCACTGGGGCTCGCGGTGAGCGCCGAGGCGGTCCGGTGGCTGGATCGCCACCGCGGCGGGGTCGCCGCGGCCGACCTCCTGGCCTTCGCCGACCGGCTGCCCGGCGTCGCCGTCGCCGCGCTGACCGGCCGCTGGCGCGGCGCCGAGCTGCCCACCGGCTCGCCCCTGGACGGCCTGCTCACCGCGTACCGCTGGTGGGGCAAGGAGGTGGTCGACGCCGACACGGTGCACCCGCTGCTCTTCCGCGACCGCGCCGGCCGGCCGCGGCCGGTGCAGCCGGCGGTCGCGCCGCTGGGCCTGGTGGTGCGCGCCCCGGGCGTGGCCCGCAGCCGCGCGGCCCGCCTGGCCTTCGCCGCGGTCCGGCCGCTGCTCACCACCCGGCGCCCCGCGGCGCGGCTGCGGACCGTCGAGCACCGGGGCGTGCCCACCGCCGCGCTGGTCTACGACCGGCTGCCGGTGGTCGACGTCTTCCGGCAGGTCGCCCCGGACGTGCTGCTCGGGCTCATGGACGCGCGCGGCCTGGACGTCCCCTTCGCCTTCGTCCTGGAGCGAGCCCAGCCGAGGTCGGCCTCCGGATCACCCGTGCCGTGACTCCGTCCGGTGTCCTCGAGCGGCCCACCACGGGCGCGTCTGGACCCGGCTCACGACTGCCGTCTCGGCAGCTGCGTCTCGACGCCGGGTCGGTCGACGTATCGCCTCCACGAGCACGCACGCCCCCGCTCCGCACGTCAGCAGACCCGAGATCGCCTCCCACCACGGCTGGGCGTCCCAGGGACCGATCGCGTAGGTGAAGAAGGCGACGAGCGGTGACGCCAGGATCAGCAGCACCGCCGCCACACGGCTCGCCCAGCCGCGGGAGGACACCGCAACGCCCGCGAACAGGAGCGGCGGTACCAAGACCCACAGCCAGATGGTGACGCTCGAGCCCACGGGGCCGACCACGGCGCCCTCGAGACCCGAGCGCAGGGCCGCTAGTCCGACGCCCGTCACGCTCAGCACGGTCGCGAGGAGGACCACGACGGAAGGAAGCTCCGGCCTTCGTCCGGTCAGAGCCCAGGGCAGGGGCAGGAGCGCGATCGCCAGGACGAGCAGCGACGCACCGGCCAGCTGTGCGGCCGGCCCCACGGGCGTCCACGGCTCCTGGGGTGGGAGGAAGTCGTAGAGGTGGTCCATCCGGGTCTCGCACCGCTGGATCTCCTGGTTTCCGCGCCATGGGCACGCACCGGCCCAGCGCTGCCAGGACGCGGCGTACAGAAGGCCCCCGGACGCCATCAGCGTGGTGGCCACCCACACCCTCGAGATCCTCGACACCAGGGCTCCCCTCCGCCGCAGAGCGTGCGGCGCGTCGCCAGGAGTGTCCGTACGGAGGATCCGTCGGTCCGTCGAGTGTCCTGGAGCGGCCCACGCAGGGACACCGGGCGCGTCAGTCGCCTGGTCGGTGGCCTGCCGTTGGGCTCCGGTCGCCAGGGCGGTCGCACGACCCGACCCGAGGACAACCGGAGCCGTCTGCGGTCGAGCAGCAGGTCCAGGCGGAGGGGCTGCTGGGTCCGGGGGACGCGGCCCTTGACGCGTCGACCTGGACTCCACACGATGCAGGACGACCTTCGCCGGGGAGGTTCCAGCCTGGAGAGGCTCCACCATGTCGTTCCCCCGCATCGCCCACGTCGCGCTCACGGTCACCGACCTCGAGCGGAGCGTGCCCTGGTACCGGCAGTTGTTCGGCGCTGAGCCGGTCCTGGACGAGGACACCGGTCCGTTCCGGCACGTCGTGTGGGCGCTGGGCGACACGCTCGTCGGCCTGCACCAGTTCCCGGACGGCCGCGACGACGTCCCGTTCGACGAGCGTCGACCGGGCCTCGACCACCTCTCCTTCGCGTGCGCCGACAAGGCCGAGCTGGCGCAGTGGGCCGCCCGCCTCGACGAGCTCGGGATCCGCCACGGCGGCATCGTGGAGGCCGGCTACGGCCTCGGCCTCTCGTTCCGGGACCCCGATGGCCTCCCGCTCGAGTTCTTCGCTCCGCCCGCCTAGGTCTGTCCTGGGGAGGATCTGCGCGCCCGGTGACGCCGGTGTCCCTGAGCGGCCCGTCCAGGGCCGTGTGGTGGCGAGGACCGTCCCTCCCGGGCGGGGCGTCCTGCCGCAGCGCGTCGGACCTCTGCTCGCTGGCGGTCAGGACCCCTCTCCGGCGGGGGCTGGCCGGGGGAAGGCGAGGACGCGGTCGATCACCTGGTCCTCGGCATCCATGACCAGGGTGTGACCGGCACCGGCAACGACCTCGACCCGCCAGCCCGGCACCGCGGCGCGCAGCCGGTCGACGCCGACGGGACGCAGCGGGCTGCGGCTACCGAAGAGCGCCTGCACCGGCACGTGGACGCCGGCAAGCTCCTGATCGGTGAACACCACCGTCTGGTTGTCCGGGCGCCGGTACCTCAGCGAGGCGCGCACCACCGTGAGGAGCTCGTCCTCGGCCAGGGTGGCGTTGGGCAGCCGGCGGGCTGCCCACCGGCGCAGCGGAGCCGGTAGCAGCAGGGCGGCCAGGCCGCTGGGGACCAGCCACAGCCAGAACCGCCACGGCAGTGTGCTCAGCCCGGCCGGCTCGACGAGGGTGATCGCCGCGACCCGGCCGGGGTGGCGCAACTCGTGCTCGACGGCGAGGTAGCCACCCCAGGACGCCCCCACCAGGTGCGCCCGCTGGGCGCCGATGCCGGCGAGCAGCTCCTCGACCCACCCGGCCTGCCCGTCGCGGCTGGTCACCGGCCGGGTCTGCACCGAGTGCCCGGCTTCCCCGAACGGGTCCACCGCGATGACCGAACGGCCACCGAAGCGCCCCATCCACCGGTGCCAGGCCAGCGCGTTCCAACCACCCATCGGCAGCAGGACGTACGGATCCTCCCCGTCGGGGCCGGCCCGGTAGATGCGGACGGTGCCCGCGCTGGTCGCGATGTCCTCGGCCTGCACCGGTACCGGCCAGAGCCGGTGCAGGACCCGGTCGTACACCGCCAGGAACCGGGCGCGGGCGTCATCGCTGGAGAACCCGGGGATGCGCGGGGACGACCTGGCCATCCCGTCAGTCTCACGGCGCGCGACCCGCGGTGTCTGCCCGTGACGAGCGAGATCACGGCCGGGACCGGGCTCCTCGCGAGCCGTGACGGCGGCTCGGGCAGCACCTCGGATCCCGTCACCGTCCGCAGAGCCGCCTCCAGGGACACGAGCGGTCGCGGACGGGGAGCCCTAGCCGAGGTCGTCGGCCTCACCCTCGGGACGGGCGCGGCGGCGCAGGATGCCGGTCACCCCGGCGACCCGCGACTGCGCCTGGCGGATCGTGGCGATCATCGGCATGAGGTCCTCGTCGATGGTGCGGATGATGTCGGGCACCGCGTCCACCGCCGGGTCGTCGAGCACCCGGCCCACCCGCTCCAGCCCGGGCTTGAGCGCCCGCACCGGCTCCTCCAGCTCCCCGACCAGCGTCTCCAGCCGCTCGGCGGTGCGCTGCGCCGAGGAGATCGCCGACGTCGCCGTCGACGTCGCCGCGATCAGCTCGCGGACCGCGCCGTTGAGCTCGGTCAGCGTGCGCGGCAGCTGCGCGAGCGCCTCGGTCTGCGCCTGCAGCGCGGTCAGCAGCTCGGTGAAGCCGGGGATCTTCGGCATGCCGAGGCGGAAGGGGTCCACGACGGCAACCGTCGCGCCCCCGCCGCCGGGAGCGCAACCGCAGCGGCCTACAGCGCGCGGAGGATGTCCTCCACCCGCTCGCGGGCGTCGCCGAAGAGCATCCGGGTGTTGTCCCGGAAGAACAGCGGGTTCTGCACGCCGGCGTACCCGGTGCTCATCGACCGCTTGAACACCACGACGTGCCCGGCCTCCCACACGTGCAGCACCGGCATGCCGGCAATGGGGCTGGCGGGGTCCTCGGCCGCGGCCGGGTTCACCGTGTCGTTGGCGCCGATGACCAGGACGACGTCGGTCGTGGCGAGGTCGTCGTTGATCTCGTCCATCTCCAGGACGACGTCGTAGGGGACCCTCGCCTCGGCCAGCAGCACGTTCATGTGCCCGGGCAGGCGGCCGGCGACCGGGTGGATGCCGAAGCGGACCTCGACGCCCTTGTCGGTGAGCGTCCGGGTCAGCTCGGCGACGGCGTTCTGCGCGTGCGCCACCGCCATGCCGTAACCGGGGGTGATGACCACCGAGTCGGCGTCGCGCAGCAGTTGCGCGACCTCCTCGGCGGTGACCTCCGTGTGCTCGCCCTCGACGTCCCCGGAGGCCGCCGTGCTGCCCTCGTTGCCGAAGCCACCGGCGATGACCGACAGGAACGAGCGGTTCATCGCCTGGCACATGATGTAGGAGAGGTAGGCACCCGAGGAGCCCACCAGCGCGCCGGTGATGATCAGCAGGTCGTTGTCGAGCAGGAAGCCCGACGCCGCGGCCGCCCAGCCCGAGTAGCTGTTGAGCATCGAGACGACCACCGGCATGTCGCCGCCGCCGATCGAGGCGACCAGGTGCCAGCCCAGCGCGAGCGCCAGCACGGTCAGCCCCGACAGCACCGCCAGGCCCGGCGACACGACGAACACGACGGTGAGGACGGCGAAGGCGGCGAGCGCGCCGACGTTGAGCGCGTTCTTCCCCGGCAGCACCAGCGGGTTGCTCGTGATCCGCCCGGACAGCTTGAGGAAGGCGACGATCGAGCCGGTGAAGGTGACCGCGCCGATGAACACGCCGATGGCCACCTCGGCGGAGTGGATGCCCACCGGCAGGCCCAGCTCCTCGGCCTCGCCGGCCCCGGATGCCGCAGCGCCCTCCACCGACAGGTAGCCGTTCCACCCGACCAGCACCGCGGCCAGGCCGACGAAGCTGTGCAGCAGCGCGATGAGCTCGGGCATGCCGGTCATCTCGACGATCCGCGCCCGCCACAGCCCGATCGCCGCGCCGATGGCCATGGCGGCGGCGATCAGCCCGACGGCGAGCACGTCGCCGTCGCGCCAGGCCAGCCCGACGGTGGCGACCAGCGCGATGGCCATGCCGGCGATGCCGTAGGCGTTGCCGGCCTTGGCCGTCTCGTGTCGCGACAGGCCGGCCAGGCTCAGCACGAACAGCAGGCCGGCGACGATGTAGGCCGCGGACGCGGCGGTGCTGGCACTCACGGTCAGGCCCTCCGGAACATGCCGAGCATGCGGCGGGTCACCGCGAAGCCACCGAAGACGTTGATGCTGGCCAGCAGCACGGCCAGGAAGGCCAGCACGGTCACCACCGTGCTGACGTGCCCGAGCTGCAGCAGGGCGCCGACCACGATGATCCCGGAGATCGCGTTGGTGACGCTCATCAGCGGCGTGTGCAGCGCGTGGTGCACGTGCCCGATGACGTAGAAGCCGACGACGACGGCGAGGGCGAACACCGTCAGGTTGCCGATCAGCTGGTCGGGGGAGAAGGCGGCCAGCACGAACAGCAGCGCGGCCGCCAGGCCCACGAGCGCGGCGCGCCGCCCGGGTGGCGGGGGCTGCTTCGCCGGTGGCGGCAGCGGTGCCGGGGACGGTGCGGCGGCGGGGGCGGCGGAGACCTGCACCGGCGGCGGGGGCCACAGCCGCTCCCCGCCCCGCGCCACGGTCATGCCGCGCACGACGACGTCGTCGAGGTCGAGCACCAGCCGACCGTCCTTGCCCGGGGTGAGCAGCACGAGCAGGTTGACCAGGTTCGTGGCGAACAGCTGGCTGGCCTGGGCCGGCAGCCGGGCGGGCAGGTCGGTGTAGCCGATGATCGTGACGCCGTTCGGCGTCGTGACCACCTCGTCGGGCACCGACCCCGCCACGTTGCCGCCCTGGGCGGCGGCCATGTCCACCACCACCGACCCCGGCTTCATGCTGGCCACCATGTCCTCGGTGAGCAGCCGGGGCGCCGGACGCCCGGGGATCAGCGCGGTGGTGATCACCACGTCGACGTCGCGGGCCTGCTCGGCGTACATCACGGCAGCCCGCGCGTTGAAGTCCTCGGAGGTGACCGACGCGTAGCCGGTGCCGCCACCGGCCTGCTCGACGTCGTCGGCCGGGACGCCGACGTACTCGCCGCCCAGCGAGCGCACCTGCTCGGCCACCTCGGGGCGGACGTCGGTGGCCCGCACGACGGCGCCGAGGCTGCTCGCCGTGCCGATCGCGGCCAGCCCCGCGACGCCGGCGCCGGCCACGAACACCTTCGCCGGCGGCACCTTGCCCGCGGCGGTCACCTGGCCGGTGAAGAACCGGCCGAAGGCGTGCGCGGCCTCCACGACGGCCCGGTAGCCGGCGATGTTGGCCATCGAGCTGAGCACGTCGAGCGACTGCGCCCGGGAGATGCGGGGGACGGCGTCCATCGCCAGCGCGGTGACGCCGCGGGCGACCAGGGCGTCGAGCAGCTCGGGCGCCAGCGCCGGGGACAGCAGGCTGACCAGCACCCCGTCCGGGCGCAGCAGCTCGACCTCGTCGAGGGTGGGGGCGTTGACGTGCAGGACGACGTCGGCGCCCCACGCCTGCGCCGCGGAGCCCATCCGCGCCCCGGCGGCGACGTAGGCCTCGTCGGGGAAGTCGGCGCGGGCGCCGGCGCCGGACTCGACGAGCACCTCGTGGCCCAGCGCGCACAGCCGGCCGACGCTGGTGGGTGTCGCGGCGACGCGCGTCTCGTTGCGTCGGGTCTCTGCGGGCACACCGATGAGCACGCGCACTCCATCACAGCTCGGGGCCGGCGGCGGGCGCCGGCGGGTCCTGGCGTGGTGCAGCGGGGAGGCGGACGGCCCGACCCCGGTGCTGCATCGTGGCAGGCCGCGATGGCACGCAGTGCCCCCGGTACCGGAACGTGACACGGATCGCACCGGGCCCGGGACGCGCACGGCCGGCGCCCCCGGGGGGACGCCGGCCGTGTCGGTGGAGCGGTGCGCTCAGCCCTGCGCGGTGGTGTAGGGCGCGCCCAGCGGGTCGACCGTCGGGTAGCCGTCCACCTTCGCGGCGAGGCGGGCGGCCGCCCAGTCGCCGTCGCCGAGCACGTGGTCGATCGCGGTCAGCCGGCTGGTGTAGTGCCCGACCGAGTACTCCGCGGTGACCCCGATGCCGCCGTGCAGCTGGATGGCCTCCTTGCCGACGTGCCGGCCGGCGCGGCTGGTCTGCAGCCGGGCGCGGTCGGCGGCGGCGACGACGTCCCCACCGGTGTCGGCCACCATGCTCGCCCACAGCGCGGTGCTGCGGGCCAGCTCGACCGACACGTACATGTCCGCCGCCCGGAAGGTCAGCGCCTGGAACCGGTTGAGCGTGACCCCGAACTGCTTGCGGGTCTTGAGGTACTCCGCGGTGGTCCGCAGCGCGGTCTCCATCGCCCCGACCGCCTCGTTGGCGTAGGCGATGCGAGCCAGCGACTGCGCCCGTTCGACGTCGGCGGACCGGTCGGCGGTGCCCTCGCCGAGCAGCTCGGCCGGGGTGCCCGCGAACGTCACGTTCGCCGCGCGGGTGCCGTCGTGGGTGGCGTAGCCGGTGCGGGTCAGCCCCTCGGCGTCGCCCTGGACGAGGAACAGCGCGGTGCCGCCGTCGACGGCGGCGCTGACCACCAGGACGTCGGCGCGGGCGCCGGCCAGGACCGGCTCCTTGACGCCGGTCAGCCGCCAGCTGCCGCCCTCCTGGGTGGCGGTGACGCCGCGCGCGCCGGTGCTCCACCGGGCGCGGGGCTCGGCGTGCGCGACCGCGAGCACGGTCGCGCCCTCGGACAGCGGCCCGAGGACCGCCTGCCGCTGGGCGGCGGTCCCCACGGCCGCGACCAGGCCGCCGGCCAGCACCACGGACTCGACGAACGGCTCGGGCGCGATGACCCGGCCCATCTCCTCGGCGACGATGCCGACCTCGATCGGGCCGGCGCCCATGCCGCCGTCCTCCTCGGCGAAGGGCAGCCCGAGCACCCCCATCTCGGCCAGCCGGGCCCAGGTCTTCTCGTCGAAGCCGGGGTCGGTGGCGACCGTCTGGCGGCGCACCTCGGCGTCGCCGTAGGCCCGCTGCAGCAGGCCGCGGACGGCCTCGCGCAGGTCGTTCTGCTCGCTGTCGTACTGGAAGTCCACGGGTTACCTCACAGCCCCAGGATCGTGCCGGCGATGATGGTCCGCTGGACCTCGTTGCTGCCTCCGTAGATGGAGACCTTGCGGTAGTTCAGGTACTCCGGCGTGGCCACGCGGGCCCAGTCGGGGACCTCGGAGCCGCCGTCGGCGAAGGAGGCCAGCGAGAGCGGCCCGGCGATGTCGACGATCAGCTCGGTGGCGGCCTGCTGCAGCTCCGAACCGCGCAGCTTGAGCACCGACGACGCCGGGTGCGGCTTGCCGTCGGCGGAGTTGGCCACCACGCGCAGCGCGGTGAGCTCCAGCGCCACGAGCTCGTTCTCCAGCTCGGCGATCCGTGCGGTCAGCCGCGGGTCCTCCGACAGCGGGGTGCCGTCGACGGTGACCTCGCGGGCGTACTGCTTGGCCTGGCTGATCAGCTTCTTGGTGGCACCGACGCGGGCGATGCCCACGCGCTCGTTGCCGAGGAGGAACTTGGCGTAGTCCCAGCCGCGGTTCTCCTCGCCGATGAGGTTCTCCGCGGGCACGCGGACGTCCTCGAAGAAGACCTCGTTGACCTCGTGGCCGCCGTCGAGCAGCTGGATCGGCCGCAGCGTCACGCCGGGGGTGTCCATCGGGAAGACGAGCATCGAGATGCCGCGCTGCTTCTTCTCCGCCGTCGGGTCGGTGCGGACCAGGCAGAAGATCCAGTCGGCGTGCTGGCCGAGGGTGGTCCAGGTCTTCTGCCCGTTGACCACCCAGTCGTCGCCGTCGCGGACGGCGGTGGTGCGCAGCGACGCGAGGTCGGAGCCGGCGTCGGGCTCGGAAAAGCCCTGGCACCACCAGATGTCGAGGTTCGCCGTCTTGGCCAGGAAGCGCTCCTTCTGCTCCTGGTTGCCGAACGCGGCGATGACCGGGCCGATCATGCTGGTGTTGAAGGCGAGCGGCTCGGGGACGTTGGCCAGCTGCATCTCCTCGCGCCAGACGTGGCGCTGCAGCGGGGTCCAGTCCCGGCCGCCCCACTCGACCGGCCAGTGCGGTACGGCCAGGCCGGCGGCGTTGAGGACCCGCTGCGCCTGGACGTACTGCTCGCGGCTCAGGTGGCGCCGGGCCGCGAGGGTGTCGCGGATCTCCGCGGGCACCTGGGTGGTGAAGAAGGTGCGCATCTCATCCCGGAAGGCCTCCATCTCCGGGGAAAGCTGCAACCGCATGGGACCTCTCTCCTGACGGCACCGGTGCCGTCTCGACGTGTGCCCCCGACGATCCCACACGGGTTACCGGTCAGTAAGGACGGTCGGGGTGTCGCGGGCACCGACACACTAACCGCCGGTGTTCCACGCGCCGGGCGCCCGACGCGTGCGGCGGGCTGGCTCAGGGCAGCGCCACCACGTCGGCCAGCACGCCGCCGTCGGCCGTCAGCCGTCCGGGCGCGGGGCTGTCGTGGACGACGAGGAGCAGCCCGTCGGCCGCCGGGCCGAGCAGGCCGATGCCCTCGGGGTGGTCGTCGCCGTCGCCGTACGGGAGGGTCAGCTCACGGGTGAGCCGGTCGCCGCGGACGACGGTCGGCTCCTCCACCGAGCACGCGCCGTGCCAGCGGTAGACGTACACGGGGCCGTCGAGGTCCATCGTCGGGCCGGCGAGCACGAGCAGGTCCTCGCCCTGCGGGCACAGGTCGCGCACGCCGAGACCGGCCATCCGCAGCACGTGCTTGCGGTAGCGGCGGCCGTCGGGGAACCGGCGCAGGCGCAGCCGGGTGGGGTCGTGGGCGTCGACCTCGGGACACAGCTCGAGCACCAGCGCCCAGCCGCGCAGCACCGGGCCGCGCAGGCCGAGGTACACCCGGTCGCCGGAGACGGCGATGCCCTCGACGTCGAGACCGTTGTCCTTGCCCGGGATGGGCAGGAACGGCGCCAGGTGCTCGTCGTCGGCGAGCAGGTCGCGCAGGTCCTTGCCGCGTGCGCCGAAGGCCGCCGCGCACTGCGTGCCGTCGTCCTCGACCAGGGTCGGGAGCCCGCCGACCTCCACCACCGGGACCCGGGCGATCAGCTGTCGCCGCGGCTGGCCGGTCACCCGGGCCAGCCGGCGCAGCGCCCGCTCGCCGTCGTGCTCGTCGCGGATCCGGCGGCGGCGCAGGCTGTGCGAGCCGACCACCCAGAGCGCGTCGCCGCTGCGGGCGAGGCCCTCGATGTCGGCCTCCTCCTCGACGCCCGGGCCGGTGCCGCCGGGCAGGGGGACGAGGTCGGCCAGCGGGAAGCCGGTCTGGTCGCCGTAGCGGCTCGGGGCGGCCGGGTCGTCGGCCACGAGCCGCTCGACGGTGGCGGTCTCGTCCCCGGCCACCCAGAGCACCGGGCCGTCGCTGCGCACCGCGGAGAGGTTGGTGTGGGTGGCGCTCGCCCGGGCGGCGCTGCCGAAGCGGAGGGTCACCGTGCGGGTCCTCACGGCCGGGGACTGTGGCACGGCCGAGGCGGAGCAGGGAGGTGTCCGCGCGTCGTACCGTGCGGCATGGACCTCGTCTGTCCCAAGTGCCAGGGCGTGATGCGCACCTACGAGCGCAACGGCGTGCACGTCGACCAGTGCACCGAGTGTCGGGGGATCTTCCTCGACCGCGGCGAGCTCGAGCGGCTGGTCGACGCGGAGAACTCCTGGCACGGCGCGCCGTCCCGGTCGCAGACCGCGCCGCCCCAGCACGGCGCTCCCCAGCACGGGCAGCCGGCGTACGGCCAGCCGTCCGCGGCGCAGTACCCGGCCGCCGCCGGCGCGGGCCTGGGCGCGGTGGTCAACGAGGTGCTGGGCGCGGTCCGCGGCAGCGGGCACGGCTCCTCGCACGGCTCCTCGGGGCACCGCAGGCGCAAGGAGTCCTTCCTGTCCGATCTCTTCGGCTGAGGCAGGTCCTGCTCCGGCGCGCAGTCGTGCTCTGACCACACCTGTGGGCAGAGCACGACCACGCGGCGGACAGGTCGCTCCCGCCGGCCGCCGGTACGGTCGCGGCCGTGGCGGCACGGGAGCTGGTCGTGCTCGGCACCGCCAGCCAGGTGCCGACGCGCACCCGCAACCACAACGGCTACCTGCTGCGCTGGGACGGCCGCGGCTTCCTGTTCGACCCGGGCGAGGGCACGCAGCGGCAGCTGCTGCTGGCCGGCGTCCCCAGCAGCGCCGTCCACCGGGTGTTCGTCAGCCACTTCCACGGCGACCACTGCCTGGGCCTGCCCGGGGTCCTGCAGCGGGTGTCGCTCGACGGCGTCGCGCACCCCGTGGCCACCCACTACCCGGCCTCGGGGCAGGTGTTCTACGACCGGCTGCGGCACGCCAGCGCCTTCGCCGACCGGGCCGACGTCCGGGCCGGCCCGGTGACCGGGGAGGGGGTGCTCGCCGAGGACCCGGTGGGCACCTGGGAGGCGCGCCGGCTCGACCACCCGGTCGAGTCCTTCGGCTACCGCCTGGTCGAGCCCGACGGGCGGCGGATGCTGCCCGACCGGCTGGCCGCGGCCGGCATCGCCGGGGCCGACGTGGGCCGGCTGCAGCGCGCCGGCGTGCTGCGGGTGGGGGAGCGGACGGTGCGGCTGGCCGACGTCAGCGAGCCGCGGCCGGGCCAGCGGTTCGCCTTCGTCATGGACACCCGCCTGTGCGACGGCGTCGCGGCGCTGGCCGAGAGCGCCGACCTGCTGGTGGTCGAGGCGACCTTCCTGGCCGAGGACGCCGCGCTCGCCGAGCGGTACGGCCACCTCACCGCCCGGCAGGCCGCGCGGGTGGCCGCCGAGGCCGGGGTGCGGACGCTGGTGCTCAGCCACTTCTCCCAGCGCTACCCCGACCAGCGCCGCCTCGAGGAGGAGGCCCGCGCCGAGTTCGCCGGCGACCTCGTCGTCGCCGCGGACCTGCAGCGGGTTCCGGTGCCCGCCCGCCGGGGGTAGGCGGGCACCGTGTTCGAGAACCTGGGGTTCGAGCCCGATTGGTTCGGCCTGCTGGGCCGCGAGGTGCTGCGCGAGCGGCGCGCCGCGCTCATCGCCGAGGCGTGCGCGTGGAGCGTCGGCCTCTCCGACCGGCCGCACCACCTGCGGCTGCGCGGGCGGCTGGTGGCCACCGGCTCCACCATCGGCGACCGCGCCGCCACCGGCCAGGCGCTGTCGGGGGAGGAGGACGGCCGGCTCGAGCTCGGTGACGCCCGGCCCGGCAGCTTCCAGGACGCGCTCAACGCCGTCGACGCCGACGGCACCGTCGTCGCCGACCGGTTCGACCGCGAGGTGATCGAGCCGTTCGTGCACGAGACCTGCGTGCTCGCCGCCGACCGCGCCCGCCGCACCCGCCCGGGGCAGTGGGCCGAGCTGCTCGACGACCTCGGCGAGGACGGGGCCGAGCTCGCCGACGTCGTCCGCGCGGGGGAGTGGGAGCAGCCGCTGCGCACCGACGCCGAGCACCTGGTGCTGGCCGCGCTGGGCACCGCGCCGCTGCTCGAGGTGGAGGCCGAGGGGCTGCCGCTGTCCCTGGTGCGCGCCGCGGAGGCCGCCGCCCGCGAGGCGGCCGCCCCGCCCCCGGCGCCCGAGCCCGAGGACCTCTCCGGTGCGCTGTTCCTCGCGCTGGCCGCCGTCCGGGAGGCCGGGCTGCCTGCGCCGGTGCCGGCCGAGGACGCCCCGCGGCTGCTCGCCGCGCTGGCCGAGCAGGGCCTCGAGCCCGCCGAGGTCACCGGCGTCCTGCCGCAGCTGCCGCTGGCGCCGGGCACTGCCGAGATGGTGCGTGCCCACCTCGCGCGACCTGACGAGTCTTTGAGCTAGCTCGCAAGGAGCTCGTACGCGTTCTGTGCGGCGACCTTGGCGTGACACGCTTCGCTGGCTGCGCCAGGTTGAGAACTTCAGAATAGGGTTGAAGACCTAGGCTGGCTTGAGGCCGCCGTAGTGTGACCGCACCGGGGGATGATGTTGAGTCAGGACGCGCGGTACTTCGACCAGGCCCGAGACGAGATTGCGCGAGTTGCGCAGACGCGTGGGACCTCGCTTCGTCTCGCCGGCAGGGGACTGCGCGCGATTCCTCCGGAGATCGGTGATCTGGTTGCGCTTCGCGAGTTGGATCTTCGCAGCAACCTGCTAACGGAACTCCCCGCGTCGATCGGTCGCCTCGTCAACCTGCGCGAGCTGCACCTAGACGCCAACCGGCTGAAGGCTCTGCCAGAGGAAATTGTCGGCCTCCGCAAGTTGCAGCATCTTGGGGTGTCATCAAATCGGCTGGAGTCGTTGCCCGAGAGGGTGGGCTCCTTGACGGCGCTGAAGTCGCTTCATCTGCGAGGCAATCAGCTGACAGTTCTTCCTCGCTCGTTAGGTCGATTGGATCTGAATCGCGGCGGAGGTCTTCTTCTGGAAGGGAATCCATTCAAGGATCCTCTTCCAAGTCTTATTGCGTCGGGGATCACTAATCTCCTCACTTATCTCCGAAGCCTTGACGATGGCGAGCCTCAGTATGAGGCGAAGTTGCTGCTCGTAGGTGAGGGGGAGGTGGGCAAATCCTCACTCTTGGCAAGGATGAGAGGGGAGTCCTTCATTGAAGGTCGCTCGACGACGCATGGGATAGAGATCCGGCGTCTGGAACTCGATCACCCATCCCTAGTTGGAAGCCAGATCGTCCTCAACGCCTGGGATTTTGGCGGCCAGGAGATATATAGAATTACTCACCAGTTTTTCTTCAGCCGCCGCTGCATGTATCTTGTGGTGTGGAATCCCCGCCAAGGTCGCGAGGCAAATGAGGTCGAGGATTGGGTGCGGCGCATCCGCCTTCGTGTAGGCGAGGACGCCAAGGTCCTCATCGTCGCAACTCATAGCGACATCAGGCGCCCGGAGTTGGATTACAACAGTTTGCGGAGTCGATTTCCGACGATCATTGTCGGGAATCATGCGATTGACAGCAAGAGTGGTTCCGGACTGCAGGAGCTCCGCTCAAGCCTTGCGCAGGAGTCTTCCCTTCTGCCCCAGATGGGCGAGCTCCTGAGTCGTAAGTGGGCTTTGGCGCGACAGGAGATTCTGGGACTCCCAGAGCCGCAGATCTCGCACTTCGAGTTCAGTACTGTCGCCATCAAACACGGTCTCGGTATCGATGAAACGACCGCCTTGGCGGCATTGCTGCACGACCTGGGTCATATCGTGCATTACGGCGATGATGCTGGCTTGAAAGACATAGTTGTCCTGCAACCAGAGTGGCTCACCAAGGCAATCGGTTACGTGCTCGAGGATGTTGGAACGCGCGAGGCGGGCGGCATCCTGGATCACACGCGTCTGCGCGAAATTTGGCAAAGCGCCGAGGATGACTATCCTGAACGCTATTATCCATATTTTCTGCGTTTGATGGAGAAATTTGATGTCTCGTATAGGCTGCCGAACACTCACGCGAGCCTTATTGGTCAGTTGGTGCCATACGAGCGGCCTGAGATCCCGTGGATGCAAGATGGTGACGCGAACAGGAGACTCTCCCTTGTGTGCGTCATGAACGAGGAGGCTCCGGGTCTGATCGCATGGCTCACGGTGCGCAATAACCGGTTTTCGGCCGGCGTACACTGGCGAAAGGGGGTGTTCTTCCGGCACCAAGCCTACGCATCCGAAGCATTGCTGGAGATTACTGCGGAACGGACCTTGCTTCTCGACGTCCGCGCCCCCTCGCCGGATTACTTTTTCAGCGTGCTCCGTGACGGGATCGAAGACTTAATTGCAGCTCGCTGGCCCGGCCTGCAGTACCAATTGTTGATCCCATGTCCTGGCACGAATGGCCGACACCCTTGTGGCGGTCAGTTCTCCTTTCGAACGCTTCAGCGATATCGCGAACGGCAGCGGGCTACCATCGATTGCCAGGAGTGCTTGGAGTCGCAAGATGTCACGCGACTGCTTACAGGGTTTGAAGCGCCACGAGTTTCACTGCAAGACTCGTTGGACAAGCTGCATATTGATCACGCTCGCGTCCTTGCAGGACTGGGTCGACTCGAGGCCTATGCGGCCGATGCTGCTCGGCAGATTCGCGTGGTTCTGAAAGCCATCGCAAGCGAGTCGGGAGAGTGTCCCCGGTTGTTTACGATGGAGGAGACTCAGCAGACATCAATTACCAATTGGTGGAAGACGACTTTCTCCCTGACTCTTTGGTGTGAACATCCAGGGGGCGAGCATTCGTGGCCGGCTGCGACTTATGAGGTGCACCGCCCAAACGAATGGGTCCAGCAAATCGCGCCCTACGGACTGCTTGTCGCAAAAACACTGAAGCTGCTCGTCCCCTTTGCGTCGACCGCGATTAGTGACGTGTTTGACGCTGATGACGCCGAGCGCGTCAATCGCCACTTGGCGATGATGAAGGATCTTGCGGGCGAGGTGAACGAGTTAGGGGACTCGCGCGATGCGTTAGGGGGAGGATCGGGCACTAAGATTAGCGTTGCTGAGGGTGCGGCCTTGCGCGCCTTGGCGACCTTCTTGAACGAAGAGGACGTCAGTCAAGGCTGGGGCGGTCTACGACGGCGGATGACATCCTCGGGGGACTTCGTTTGGATCTGCCCGCGTCATTACGGCTTATACGACCCAGGGTTGCCGGAACTTCCGGCACAGCTCTAGTAGGGCAGGCCGGTGTAGTTCTCGGCGAGCTCGCGGGCGGCGGCCTCCGACGAGCAGACCCGGCGCAGCTGGGAGAGCTGCAGCTGGGCGTCGAAGGCGTCGCCGCTGGTGTGCAGCATCGAGGTCATCCACCAGGAGAAGTGGGTGGCCCGCCAGACCCGGCGCAGCGCCGTGTCGGAGTAGGCGTCGGCGAGGTCGGTCTCCTTGTCCTGCAGCAGCCGCACCAGCGCCCGCGACAGCAGGACGACGTCGGCCACGGCGAGGTTGAGGCCCTTGGCGCCGGTGGGCGGCACGATGTGCGCGGCGTCGCCGGCGAGGAACAGCCGGCCTCGGCGCATCGGCGCGCTGACGAACGAGCGCATCGGCAGGATCGACTTCTCGGTGATCCGCCCCGTGGACAGCTCCCAGCCGTCGAGCGCGAACCGGGTGGCCAGGCCCTCCCAGATCCGGTCGTCGGACCAGTCCTCGATCCGCTCCGACGGGTCGACCTGCAGGTACAGCCGCGACACCGACGGCGAGCGCATCGAGTACAGCGCGAACCCGTCGGGGTGCCAGGCGTAGATCAGCTCGTCGGTGGCCGGGGGCGCGTCGGCCAGGATGCCCAGCCACGCGTAGGGGTAGGTGCGCTCCCACAGCTGCTGGCCGCTGCCGCCCTCGGCGACGACGGCGCGCGAGGGGCCGTGGAAGCCGTCGGTGCCGGCCACGACGTCGCACTCGAGCACCCGGGCCACGCCGTCGGCGTCGGTGAACCGGATGCGCGGGCTGTCGGTGTCGACGTCCTCGACCGCCACGTCGGAGACGTCGAACAGCAGCGGCGGGCCGCCGGCGAGCTGGGCGGCGACGAGGTCCTTGACCACCTCGGTCTGCCCGTAGACCCACACCCGGCGGCCGCACAGAGCGGGGAAGTCGAGCTGGTGGCGCACGCCGGGGTACTGCAGGTGGATGCCGCGGTGCTCGAGGCCCTCGCGGTGCAGCCGGTCACCCATGCCGGCCTCGGTCAGCACGTCGACGGTGTTCTGCTCGAGGATCCCGGCGCGGACGCGGGCCTCGACGTACTCGCGGGACCGGTTCTCCAGCACCACCGAGTCGATGCCCTGCAGGGCGAGCAGCCGCGACAGCAGCAGGCCCGCCGGACCTGCACCGATGATCCCCACCTGGGTGCGCATGCGGTCGAGTGTGACCCCGGCTACGCCCCGGTGGACACCGCACGCTCCCGCTCAGCGGAAGGGAGTCGTGCGGGCGAGCGCGCGGCCGATGCCCCGGGCGGCCACCTCCAGCACCGGCACCAAGCGGGCGAGGTCGCGCCGGTGGGTGGGGACGACGATGCCGAGCGCCGCGGCCACCACCGGCCCGCCCTCCGCCCGCTCCACCCGCACCGGGACCGCGACCGAGGCGGTGCCCAGCGACATCTCCTCGGCGGTGCGCGCCCAGCCGCGGCGGCGGACGTCGGCCAGCTCGCGCGAGATCCGCGCCGGGTCCACGACGGTGTACGGGGTGGCCCGCTCGGGCGCGGCGAGCACCTGGGCCACCACCTCGTCGGGCGCCGAGGCCAGCAGCACCTTGCCCACACCCGTGGCGTGCAGCGGCAGCCGGCTGCCCACCTGGCTGACCACCGGCACCGACTCGCGGCCGGAGATCCGCTCCACGTAGAGCGCCTGCGTGCCCTCGCGGACGGCCAGGTGCACGGTGTCGCGGGTGGCGGTGTGCACGTCGAGGAGGAAGGGCGCGGCGAGCTGGCGCAGCTCCAGCTGGACGGGGGCGAGCAGGCCGAGGTCCCAGAGCTTGCGGCCGATCTCGTAGCGGCCGTCGGCCCGCCGGGACAGCGCGCCCCAGGCGGTCAGCTCGGCGAGCAGCCGGTGCGCGGTGGTCAGCGGGGTGCCCGAGCGCCCCGCGATCTCGGTGAGGGTCAGCCGGGGCGAGTCCGCGTCGAAGGCGTCGAGGACGGCGAGGGCCCGCGCGGTGACCGAGCGCCCCGGGCTGGTGCTGCCTCCGGCCACGGCGGTCCCTTCCTCTGGACGGAAAGCGGAGCTTGGGGCGCCAGTGTGCCGGACGTACGTTGCCGGACATGACCGGGACCACATCCGAGCGCGGGCTGAGGCTGCCGCGCTACCTCCGCGAGGACGCCGCGCAGCGCACGCCCGTCGGGTTCCCCGGGTACCGGAGCACGGCACTGCGGGCACCGCTGCGGACGCCGGTCGACCTGCCGCACCGGCTCACCGAGGTCACCGGTCCGGTGCTCGGCGAGGACCGGGTGCGCCCGGGGGACGCCGACCTGACCCTGCGCAACGGCGGGGAGGCGATCGGCCAGCGGATCCTGGTGCACGGCCGGGTGCTCGACAGCGACGGCCGCCCGGTGCCCGGCGCGCTGGTGGAGGTGTGGCAGGCCAACGCGGCCGGCCGCTACCGGCACGTCGTCGACAACTGGCCGGCACCGCTGGACCCGCACTTCGACGGGCTGGGCCGGGTGGTCACCGACAGCCTGGGCCGCTACGAGTTCCTCACCGTCAAGCCCGGCGCGTACCCGTGGAGCAACCACCACAACGCCTGGCGGCCGGCGCACATCCACTTCAGCCTGTTCGGCCGGGCCTTCACCCAGCGCCTGGTCACCCAGATGTACTTCCCCGACGACCCGCTGTTCGGGCAGGACCCGATCTACAACTCCATCCCGGCCGCGGCCCGGCACCGCGCGGTCAGCCGGTTCTCCCTCGAGCGCACCCAGGACGACTGGGCGCTGGCCTTCGAGTGGGACGTCGTGCTGCGCGGCTCGGAGCAGACCCCGTTCGAGACCGACGACGACGGAGACGTGGCGTGAGCGGAAGCGTGCCGGACCCCCTGGACGTCCCGCCGGACCCGGCCGGCCCCCTCCAGCCGCGCTCCGGCCGGCGCGGCTCCGGCTTCCTCACCGAGCCGCTGCGGCTGGGCACCACCCCCAGCGCCACGGTCGGTCCCTACCTGGCCATCGGCCTGACCTGGGCCGACGGCGCGTGGGCGGCCGCGGAGGGCACGCCGGGCGGCTTCTGGCTCCGCGGCCGGGTGCTCGACGGCGCGGGTGACGTGGTCACCGACGCGATGGTCGAGACCTGGCAGGCCGACCCCGACGGCCGCTTCCCCTCACCGGAGGACCCGCGCGGGCCGTCGTCGTACCCGGGCTTCCGCGGCTACGCGCGCGCCTCCACGCTGTCCGGGGAGTTCGCCGTGCACACGCTGCGGCCCGGGCGGCTGCCCGACGGCCGGGGCGGGCTGCAGGCGCCGCACGTCGACGTCTCGGTGTTCGCCCGCGGGCTGCTCGACCGCGTGGTCACCCGCGTCTACCTCGCCGACGAGACCGAGGCCAACGCCGAGGACGCCGTCCTGCGGTCGCTGCCCGAGGACCGCCGCGCCACGCTGCTGGCGACCCCGGCCGAGGACGGCTACCGCTTCGACGTGCACCTGCAGGGTGATCGCGAGACGGTCTTCTTCGCGGTCTGAGCGCGGGTCTCCGGCGGCAGGGAGGACGTCGTGGCAGGTCTGTTCGCCGGCACCTTCGCCCGCGGCGGTGCGGCGGCGGCCGTCTCCGACGAGGCGTGGATCCGCGCGCTGCTCGGGGTCGAGGCCGCCCTGGCGCGGGCCGCCGCCGCGTCGGGCCTGGTGACCGCGACCGCGGCGGACGCGGTGGCCGCCGCCTGCGCCGACCCCTCGCGGCTGGACCTCGCGACCGTCGTCGCCCGGGCCGCCGACGCCGGCAACCCGGTGCCGCCGCTGGTGCGGGCGCTGCAGGACGCCGTCGGCGAGCGCGACGCCGCCGCCGTCCACGTGGGCGCCACCAGCCAGGACGTGCTCGACACCGCGCTGGTGCTGCTGGCGCGGTCGGCGGTGCAGGCGGTGGACGCCGACCTGGCGGCCGCGGCCGCGCGGTGCGCCGAGCTGGCCCGCACCCACCGGGACGACGTGGTCGTGGGCCGCACGCTGATGCAGCAGGCGCTGCCGACGACGTTCGGGCTCAAGGCGGCCGGCTGGCTGGCCGGGCTGGACGGCGCGCGGCTGCGGCTGGCCGAGGTGGTGGCCACGCTGCCGGTGCAGTACGGCGGCGCGGTCGGCACGCTCGCGGCGTCGTCCGGCACCGGGGTGGCGGTGCGCGAGGCGCTGGCCGCCGAGCTCGGGCTGGCCAGCACCGCCGTCCCCTGGGCCACCGTGCGGCTGCCCGTGGCCGACCTGGCGGGGGCGCTGGGCGCGGCGGCCGGCGTGGTGGCCACCGTGGCGCTCGACGTGGTGCTGCTGGCCCAGTCGGAGGTGGCCGAGGTCGCCGAGGTGGGCGAGGGGCGCGGGGGGTCCTCCGCCATGCCGCACAAGCGCAACCCGGTGGCGGCGATCTCGGCGCGGGCCTGCGCGCGGCGGGCACCCGGCCTGGTGGCCACGCTGCTGGGCGCGATGGAGCAGGAGCACGAGCGCGCCGCCGGGGCGTGGCACTCCGAGTGGCCGACGCTGACGGAGCTGCTGGTGGGCGTCGGGTCGGCGGCGTCGTGGCTGGCGGAGAGCCTGCGCGGGCTGCGGCCCGAGGTCGACCGGATGGCCGCGACGGTGGCGGCGGCGGGGGAGGGCTCGCTGGCCGGCGCGCTGGCCGAGGCGCTGACGCCGTCGCTGGGCCGCGCGGCGGCGCACGACGCCGCCGCCGACGCCACCCGGGAGGCCCGCGAGAGCGGGCGGGCGCTGGCCGAGGTCGTGGCCGCGCGGACCGACGTGGACGCCGCCGCGGTGCTCGCCGCCGCCGCGCCCGACACGGGGGAGGCCGGCGCGCAGGTGGACGCGGCGCTGGCCGAGCACGACCGACTGACCGAGGGAGAGCGCGGATGACCGCCGTCGAGGTGTCCTACACGGAGGACGGGCCGGCCGACGCGCCGGTCGTCGTCCTGTCCAACTCGCTGGGGGCCACCCGCGGCATGTGGGACCCGCAGGTGCCGGCGCTGGCCGAGCGCTACCGGGTGGTCACCTACGACACCCGCGGGCACGGCGAGTCGCCGGCCCCGGCCGGGCCGTACTCCCTCGACGACCTGGTGGACGACGTCGTCGCCTTGCTGGACCGGCTCGGCGCGCGCCGGGCGCACGTGGCGGGCCTGTCGCTGGGCGGGATGACGGCGCTGCGGCTGGCCGCGCGGGAGCCCGACCGGGTCGGGCAGCTGGCGATCCTCGCCTCCTCGGCGAAGCCGGACCCGCAGGGGTTCCTCGACCGGGCCGTCGCCGCCCGTTCCGGGGGCACCGCGCCGCTGGCGCCGACCGTGGTGCAGCGCTGGCTGACGCCCGGGTACGCGGCCGCGCACCCCGAGCTGGTGGCCCGGCTGGAGGCGATGATCGCCGCCGCGGACGACGAGGGCTACGCGCTGTGCTGCGAGGTGGTGGCCGCGGTGGACCTGCGCGAGGACCTCGCCCGGATCACCGCGCCGACGCTCGTGGTCTCGGGCGCCGAGGACCCGGCGCTGCCCCCGCCGCACCAGCAGCTCGTCGCCGACGGGATCGCCGGGGCGACGCTGGTGTCGGTGAGCCCGGGGGCGCACCTGCCGAACCTGGAGCAGCCGCTGGAGGTGACCGGCGCGCTGCTCGGTCACCTCGACGCCGCCGGGGGCCACGCGTGAGCGAGCCCGATCTCTCCACTGACGACGCCCGCCGCGACGCGGGCACGCGCACCCGGCGCGAGGTGCTCGGCGACGCGTGGGTGGACCGCGCGGTGGCGAGCAGCACACCGTTCACCGCCGGGTTCCAGGACTTCATCACCCGGGTCGCGTGGGGCGACGTCTGGCAGCGGCCCGGGCTCTCGCGGCGCGACCGCAGCCTGATGACGCTGTCGATCACGATCGCGCTGCGGCACTGGGACGAGTTCGCGCTGCACGTGCGCGCCGCGAGGAACAACGGGCTGTCCGACGAGGAGATCGCCGAGGTCATCCAGCACTCCGCCGTCTACGCCGGCGTCCCCGCGGCGAACCACGCGTTCAAGGTGGCCGGCCCGATCCTGGACGAGCTCCGCGAGCAGGGCTGACCGCGGGCGACGGTGTGCGCGGAGGCCCCCTTCCCGGGTCACGAACGAGGCGCCAGCGCACACCGTCGCCCGAGTGCGGACCTCAGGCGGGGCGGCCGCGGCCCTCGCGGAGGAGGCGGACCAGGGCGTCGGTCGAGGAGTCGGAGTCGTACTCGGGCGCGGACGCGCTCTGCAGCTTGGGCGCGAGCTGGTTGGCCATCACCTTGCCCAGCTCCACGCCCCACTGGTCGAAGGAGTTGATGCCCCACACCACGCCCTGGGTGAAGACCCGGTGCTCGTAGGCGGCCACCAGCTGGCCCAGCACCGACGGCGTCAGCTCCGGCGCGACGATCGCGTTCGACGGCCGGTTGCCCGGCATCACCCGGTGCGGGACGACGGCGGCCGCCGTCCCCTCTGCGGCCACCTCCTCGGCGGTGCGGCCGAAGGCCAGCGCGCGCGGCTGGGCGAGGAAGTTGGCCAGGAACAGGTCGTGCATGCCGTCGAGATCGTGGTTGGGGCGCGCGAACCCGATGAAGTCGGCCGGCACCAGCACCGTGCCCTGGTGCAGCAGCTGGTAGAAGGCGTGCTGGCCGTTGGTGCCCGGCTCGCCCCACACGATCTCGCCGGTGGCGACGTCGACCGGGGAGCCGTCGAGGGTGACCGACTTGCCGTTGGACTCCATGCACAGCTGCTGCAGGTAGGCGGGGAACCGCGCCAGGTACTGCGAGTAGGGCAGCACCGCCTGGCTCTGCGCGCCGAAGAAGTCGGTGTACCAGAGCGAGATCAGCCCGAGCAGCGCCGGGAGGTTCTCCTCGTAGGGCGCGGTGCGGAAGTGCTCGTCCATCGCGTGGAACCCGTCGAGCAGCTCGCGGTACCGCTCCGGCCCGATGGCCACCATCAGCGACAGGCCGATGGCGGAGGTGAACGAGTAGCGGCCGCCCACCCAGTCCCAGAAGCCGAACATGTTCGCGGTGTCGATGCCGAACGCGGCCACCTTCTCCGCGTTGGTCGAGACGGCGACGAAGTGCTTCGCGACCGCCGCGTCGTCCCCGCCCAGTCCCTCGAGCAGCCAGCGGCGCGCCTCGGTGGCGTTGGTCAGCGTCTCCTGGGTGGTGAAGGTCTTCGACGCCACGATGAACAGCGTGCTGGCCGGGTCGAGGTCGCGGGTGGCCTCGGCGAGGTCGGTCGGGTCGATGTTCGAGACGAAGCGGAAGGTCAGCGACCGGTCGGAGTAGTCCCGCAGCGCCAGGTAGGCCATGGCCGGGCCGAGGTCGGAGCCGCCGATGCCGATGTTGACCACCGCGCGGATCCGCTCGCCGGTGTGCCCGGTCCAGGCGCCGCCGCGCACCCGGTCGGCGAACTCCGCCATCCGGCCGAGGACCTCGTGCACCTCCTGCCGGACGTCGTGGCCGTCGACGTCGAGGCCGCTGCTCGCCGGGTCGCGCAGCGCCACGTGCAGCACCGCGCGGTCCTCGGTGGTGTTGACGTGCTCGCCGCGGAACATCGCCTCGGTGCGCTCGCGCAGGCCCACGCTCTCGGCCAGCGCGGCGAGCAGGCGGACGGTCTCGCGGGTGAGCCGGTTCTTCGAGTAGTCGAGGTAGAGGTCCCCGGCGGTCACGGTGAGCTCGGTGCCGCGGTCGGGGTCCTCGGCGAACAGGTCCCGCAGGTGCCGGTCGCCCACCTCCCGGTGGTGCTCGGCCAGTGCCTGCCACTCCGCGCTGTCCCTGACGCCCATCGACCTCTCCCGCTCCCGCTGACGGCTGCCGTCGTCCCCACCCTGCCGGGTGCCGGCGGCGGGGGCGACCCCGGGCGTCAGGAGCGCAGGCGTAGCTCCTGGCCGGGGCGCAGCTGCGCGCAGCGGTCGACGTCGTCGTCGGCCACGTACCCGGCCACCGGGTAGCCGCCGGTCACGGGCGCGTCGGCGAGGAACAGCACCGGTGCGCCCGACGGCGGCACCTGCAGCGCGCCGCGCACCAGCCCCTCGCTCGGCAGCTCGCCGGACACCCGCCGCTCCAGCGCGGGCCCGGCCAGCCGCAGGCCCACCCGGTTGCTGTCGGCGGTGACCGTCCACGGCGCGGACCCGAGCAGGCGCAGCGCCGCCGCGGTCAGCCAGTCGGCCCGCGGCCCGGGCAGCAGCCGCACGGTCAGCGGCCCGGCCGGCGGGTCGGCCACCGGCGCGACGTCCACCCCCGGCAGCCGGCCCGACGGCGCACCCACCGGAAGCACGTCACCGGCCCGCAGCGGAGCCGGCCCGAGGCCGGACAGCACGTCGGTGGACCGCGAGCCGAGCACCGGCGCGACGTCGACCCCGCCGCGCACGGCGAGGTAGGTCCGCAGCCCGGACGGCGGCGTGCCCAGGTCCAGCACCGTGCCCGCCCGCAGCAGCCCCGGCGCGCAGTGCACCGGGCTGCCCGGGCAGCGCGCCCCCGTGGTGACGGCCAGCAGGTCGGTCTCCGCGCGCACCACCAGCCCGCCGAGGGTGCACTCCAGCACCGCCGCGGAGACGTCGTCGCCCACCAGCCGGTTGGCCAGCGCCGCCGACGCGCGGTCGGCCGCCCCCGACCGGCCCACCCCGATGCCGCCCAGCCCGGGCCGGCCGCGGTCCTGCACCGTGGTGAGCGGCCCGGGCGCCAGCACGGTCAGCACGGCACGAACCGCACCCGCACCCCCGGCCGCAGCAGCGCCGCCGGGTCCCGGGCGAGGTCGAACACCGCCACGTCGGTGCGGCCGACCAGCTGCCAGCCGCCCGGCGACTCGCGCGGGTAGACGCCGGTGAACCCGCCGGCCAGCCCCACCGCGCCGGCGGGCACCCGGGTGCGCGGGCTGGTCAGCCGGGGGACGTCCCACGGGTCGGTGTCGGGGGTGCAGTAGCCGAAGCCGGGCGCGAAGCCGCAGAAGGCCACCGTCCACTCCCGCCCGGCGTGCGCCGCGACCAGGCCGTCGGGGTCGGTGCCCAGCAGCTCGGCGACGGCGGCCAGGTCGGCGCCGTCGTAGTGCACCGGCAGCTCCACCCGCTCGCCCGAGCCGCGCCGCCCCGGCCGCCACGGCAGCCGCTCGAGGTCCGCCCGCACGCCGGCGGGGTCGCCGTCGGTCACCACCAGGACCGTCCGCGCGGCCGGGACGACGTCGGCGACGCCGGGCAGCGCGCGGTCGAGCAGCGCGGCGGTGAACCCGAGGACGGCGTCGAGGTCGTCGAGCTCCACCAGCAGCGCCGAGGACCCGCTCGGCAGCACCCGCATCACGCGAACGGGGCCAGCGCCACGCCGGCCCGTGTCAGCGCCGCCCGCACCTGCCGGGCGATCGCCACCGCGCCCGGGGTGTCGCCGTGCACGCAGATCGACGCCGGCGCCAGCACGAGGAGGCTGCCGTCGACGGCGGCGACCGGCTCCCCGGTGGCCATCGCCACGCAGCGGCGGGCGATCTCGTCGGGGTCGTGCAGCACCGCGCCGGGCAGCCGGCGCGGCACCAGCGTCCCCTCCGGCGTGTACGCCCGGTCGGCGAACGCCTCGGCGACGACGGTCAGGCCGGCCTCGCCCGCCAGTCGCAGCCACGCCGACCCGGGCAGGCCCAGCACCGGCAGCGTGCGGTCGTACTCGACCACCGCGCGCACCACCGCGGCCGCCTGCTCCTCGTGCGCGACGATCGCGTTGTAGAGCGCGCCGTGCGGCTTGACGTAGCGCACCCGCGTGCCGGCGACGCGGGCGAAGGCCTCCAGCGCGCCGAGCTGGTAGAGGACGTCGGCGGTGAGCTCGTCGGGGGCGGCGTCGAGGAAGCGGCGGCCGAACCCGGCGAGGTCCCGGTAGGACACCTGCGCCCCGACACTCACCCCCGCGGCGGCCGCCCCCTCGCACACCCGCCGCAGGGTCACCGGGTCGCCGGCGTGGAACCCGCAGGCGACGTTGGCGCTCGTCACCAGGGGCAGCATCTCCGCGTCGTCCCCGAGCGTCCACGCGCCGAAGGACTCCCCGAGGTCGGCGTTGAGGTCCACGGCCCCATCCTCGCGGGCCGTCGGCGGACGGAACGGAACCGGTCCCGGAGCCCTAGTGTGGGGGCGACGCGTCGCCGGGCTCTCGGGGGACCGGCGCAGGGGGACGGAGGCGCCGTGGCAACCCGCGACCTGGTGGTGGTCGGCGCCTCGGCCGGCGGGGTGGAGGCGCTGCGGGAGCTCTGCGCGCGGCTGCCCGAGGACCTGCCCGCCGCCGTCCTGGTGGCGCTGCACATGCCCGCCAGCGGCCGCAGCGCGCTGGCGTCGGTCCTCGGGCGGGTGTCCCGGCTGCCGGTCCGGGCGGCCGAGGACGGCCTGCCGCTGGTCCCCGGCACGGTGACCGTGGCAGTGCCCGACCGGCACCTGGTGGTCGTCGGCGACCGCGTCGTGCTCTCCCGCGGGCCGCGGGAGAACGGCCACCGCCCGGCGGTCGACGTGCTGTTCCGGTCGGCCGCCCAGGCGCGCGGGCCCCGGGTGGTCGGCGTGGTGCTCTCCGGGGCGCTCGACGACGGCACCGCCGGCACCATCGCGATCCGCTCCCGCGGCGGGGTCGCCGTCGCCCAGGACCCCGAGGACGCGCTCTACCCGAGCATGCCGCTGCACGCGGCCGAGGTCGGCCGGGCCGACCACGTGGCCGCCCTCGGCGAGCTGCCGGAACTGCTGGACCGGCTGGTGCGGCAGCGGGTCGACGTCGCCGTCGCGCCGCCGCCGACGGCGCTGATGGACACGGAGACGGAGATGGCCCAGCTCGACGCGCACGCCATGGACGACGACGACCGGCCCGGCGCCCCGTCCGGCTACGGCTGCCCGACCTGCCACGGCGCCCTGTTCACCATCGCCGAGGGGGGCATGGAGCGCTTCCGCTGCCGGGTCGGGCACGCGTGGTCCCCGGAGGCGCTGGTCGCCGAGCAGGCGCAGGCCCTGGAGAGCGCGCTGTGGATGGCGCTGCGCGGGCTCGAGGAGCGGGCGGCGCTGAGCCGGCGCATGGGCGACCGGGCCGCCGAGCGCGGCCACCGGCACAGCGCCGAGGCATTCCGCCGCCGGCACGACGAGGCGCAGGAGGCCGCCGCCCTGCTCCGGGGGCTGCTCGAGCGCGGGGCGCTCAACGGGGAGGCGGTGCCCGACATCGCCGACGAAGCCCTCGGCGACGCCGGGGCCGAGCGGGCGACCGGGTCCTGACCCGTGACCGAGCACCCGCGGCCGCGCGCCGACGACGACCTGACCGACGACCCGGCCGACGACCTGACCGACGACCCGGCCGACGACCTGACCGACGACGACCTCGTCGAGGAGCCGGGAGGTCGGGACGGGGCCCCCGACACCGACGCCTTGGCCGGCCTGGACCCGGACTTCGAGGCGCTGCTGGTCTACCTGCGCGAGCGGCGCGGCTTCGACTTCACCGGCTACAAGCGGCCGAGCCTGGTCCGGCGCGTGCGGCGGCGGATGACCGAGGTGGGCATCGCGTCGGTCGCCGACTACCAGGACTTCCTCGAGGTCCACCCCGACGAGTTCGCCCCGCTGTTCAACACCGTCCTCATTAACGTCACCGGCTTCTTCCGGGACCGCCCGTCGTGGGAGCACCTGCGCGAGCGCGTGCTGCCCGACCTGCTCGCCGCCGCCGGCCCGCAGATCCGGCTGTGGAGCGCCGGGTGCGCCAGCGGGCAGGAGGCCTACAGCCTGGCCATGCTGCTGGCCGAGGCGCTCGGCGTGGACGAGGTCCGCGAGCGGGTGAAGATCTACGCCACCGACGTCGACCAGGAGGCGCTGGCCCAGGCGCGGCAGGCCCTGTTCACCGAGCGAGAGATGGCCGGCCTCACGCCCACGGAGACCGAGCGGTACTTCACCCAGGAGGGCAGCCGGTTCGCCTTCCGCAAGGACCTGCGCCGCTCGGTGATCTTCGGCCGCAACGACCTGGTGCAGGACGCCCCGATCTCGCACGTCGACCTGCTGCTGTGCCGCAACACCCTCATGTACTTCAACGCCGAGACGCAGAACCGGATCCTCAGCCGGCTGCACTTCGCGCTCAACCGCCACGGCGTGCTGTTCCTCGGCAAGGCCGAGATGCTGTTGTCCCACGCGCAGCTGTTCGCCCCGGTGGACCTCACCCGCCGGTTCTTCCGCAAGCGGGACGGCGGCCCCGCCGCCGAGCGGAGGGCGGTGCCGGCGCCGGTCCAGGCCGACGGCGACCCCGGGCACGGCGACCTGGCCCGGCTGCGCCGGGAGGCGGTGCTCTCGGCGCCGGTCGCCCAGCTGGTCCTCGACGCCGGCGGCCGGCTGGCGGTGGTCAACCACCAGGCGCAGCGGCTGTTCCGGGTCGACGAGCGCGACGTGGGCCGCCCCTTCCAGGACCTCGAGGTCTCCTACCGGCCGGCGGAGCTGCGCGGCGCGGTCGCCGAGGCGGTGTCCAGCCGGCGCGGCGTCTGGCTGCGCGGCGTCGAGCGCCACCAGCCCGGCACCGAGACGCTCGTCTACGACGTCCAGGTGGTGCCGCTGACCCGGGAGGACGGCAGCCCGCTGGGCACCACGGTCACCTTCGAGGACGTCACCCTCTACCGGCGGCTGCAGCGCGAGCTGGAGTCGGCCAACCGGCAGCTGGAGACCGCCTACGAGGAGCTGCAGTCGACCAACGAGGAGCTGGAGACCACCAACGAGGAGCTGCAGTCGACGGTCGAGGAGCTGGAGACCACCAACGAGGAGCTCCAGTCGACCAACGAGGAACTGGAGACGATGAACGAGGAGCTCCAGTCGATGAACGACGAGCTCCACTCCACCAACGAGGAGCTGCGCGCCAGCACCGACGAGGTCGCCACCCTCAACCAGTTCATGGCCGGCGTGCTGTCGAGCTTCCGCGCCGGCGTCGTCGTCGTGGACTCGGAGCTCCAGGTGCTCGCCTGGAACGCCGCGGCCGAGGACCTCTGGGGCGTGCGCGAGGACGAGGCCGTCGGGCAGTACCTGCTCAACCTCGACATCGGCCTGCCGGTGTCGCAGCTGCACCCCATGCTGCGCCGGCAGGTGGGCGGTGACGGCCCGGCCCACGAGACGGTGGAGCTGGGGGCCGTCAACCGCCGCGGCCGCCCCGTCCGGGTGCGGGTGACGATCAGCGAGTTCGCGCCCGCTCCCGGCCGGCGCAGCGGTGCCGTCGTCCTGATGGACCCGGCCGACGGCTGACCCCGGCCGGGGTCAGTGCGCCGCGGCGGCGATGACCTCGTCCGCGTGGCCCTCGACGACCAGCCGGGCCAGGTCGCGCACCTTGACGTTGAGCCGGTTGGACAGGGTCACCAGGCGCGCCCACGCGTCGTCGGCGTCGACACCGAGCCGGCTCATGAGCACCCCCTTGGCCTGGTCGATGACCGCGCGCGAGGCGAGCGCCTGCTCGAGGTTGGAGGTCAGCCGGCGCAGCGACTCGCGCTCGGCCACCTCCTGCAGCACCGCGGCCGCGGCCAGGGCGACCAGTTCGGCCACCCGCCGGTCGGCCGGCCCGAACGCGTCGACCCGCGGTGAGTAGACGTTGAGGACGCCGGTGGGCGCCCCGCCCAGCGCCACCGGGACGGCCAGCACGCTGCGGACCGGACCCGCCACGGCCAGCCGGGCCAGGACCGGCCAGCGGGGGTCGGTGCGCAGCTCGCCGCTGACGACCACCTCGCCGCTGGTGTAGGCGTCCAGGCACGGGCCCTCGTCGGCCTGCATCTGGCGGCCGTCGGCCTCCTGGGCCGCGGTGGAGTCGGTGCCGATGTACTTCGGGTCCCTCGGGGAGCCGATGGTGACGCTCACCCAGCAGGACGAGGGGACCACGCGCTGGGCGAGGGTGGCCATGCGGCCCAGCAGCTGGCGGCGGTCCGCGCCGGCGGAGGCGAGCCGGGTGAGCTCGGCGAGCGCCTCGGCGATGCCGATGGGGGCCGCGTCGTCGCCCGGGGACGCCGGCTCGGGCTCCGGCAGCGGCTCGAGGAGGGCGGCGTCCTCCGGGTCGGTGGTGAGCACCCACTGCAGGCGCGCCGGGACCGGGCCGGTGCCGGTCGCCTCGGCGACCCCGGACAGCACCGCCTCTGCGCGGGCGCCGTCGCGGCCGTGCACGGTGACCGCCGTCCGGTGCTCGGCGGTCACGCCGGCGGCGAGCTCGCGCACCGCCGTCCGGAAGCCCGGCACGTCGCGCGGCGCGAGGAACACGGTGAACGGCTTGCCGAGCAGGCGCGGCAGGGCCACGCCCAGCAGTCCGGCGACCGCCGGGTTGGCCTCGACCACCTTGCCCGCGCCGTCGGTGACGAACAGCCCGACCGGCAGGACGGCGGTCAGGTGCGCGCGCCACCGGCGCTCGGCGTCGTAGCGCTCGACCAGCCGGGCGATCTCCTCCTGCTGCGCGAGCAGCTCCTCCTCGGCGACGCGCAGCTCCTCGTGGGCGACCGACAGGTCGGCCAGGGTGTCGACGACCCGGTCGGCGGGGACCTCGGGCCAGGGGCCGGTACCGGGGGCGGGGTCAGTCGAGGACACCGGGTGCCTCCTCGGTGCTCTCGAGGTCGTCGGTCTCGCGGCGGTCGGCCCCGCGGCGGTCCGCCTCGGCATCACGGCGGTCGGCCTCGGCTCCCCGGCGGTGCCCGTCCGCCCGCCGGCGGTGGTCGGCCGGGTCCCCCAGCCCGCGGTCGGCGGCCGCCTCGTGCACCCGTGCCGCCTCCTCGTGGGCACGGGCGGCGTTCTCGTGGCCGGTGGCCGGTGGCCGCGCGCTGCCGGGCCTCCTCGGCCAGCTGCGCCGACTCCTCGGCCGCCTCCCGGGCGCGCTGGGCGTCGCGCTCCGTGGGCAGCGTGCCGGCGCTCAGCCGGGCCAGCCGCTCGGCGAGCTCGCGGCTGCGCCGGCCGGCCGCCTCGGCCCGTTCCGCGGCCCGCTCCCCGCGCTCCCCTGCGGTCATGGTGCCCATCCTCCCCGCAACCAGCCCCTCCTGCGACGGGATCCGGCGCGGCGCTGACCGCCGCACGGCGCGTCGTCCCCCCGCCCGGTCAGGAGCGGACGGTGTCCCGCAGGCGGGAGTGGCGGTAGCCGTACACCCCGTAGACGACGAGCCCGACGGCCAGCCAGGCGAGGAAGCGCAGCCACGTCTCGATGCTCAGGTTGAGCATCAGGTACAGGCAGGCCAGCGCCGACAGCAGCGGCACCGCGGGGGACAGCGGCACCCGGAACGGGCGGGGCATGTCCGGGCGGGTGCGGCGCAGCACGACGACGGCGAGCGACACCAGCAGGAAGGCGAACAGCGTGCCGATGCTCACCAGGTCGGCCAGGGCGTTCAGCGGCACGAACGTCGCCATCGCCAGGACGAGGACGGCGAACAGCAGGGTCACCCGCGCCGGCGTCCCGGTGCGGGGGCTCACCCGCGCGACCGACTGCGGCAGCAGCCCGTCGCGGCCCATCGCGAAGCCGATCCGCCCGACGGTGATCAGGTCGACGAGGATCACCGAGGTGAGCCCGGCGACGGCGGCCAGCGAGATCAGGGCCGACGCCCAGCCGAGGCCCACCTGGTCGAAGGCGTCGGCGATCGGCGCCCCCGGGTCGATCCGGTCGTAGGGCACCATCCCGACCACCACCAGGGAGACGCCGACGTAGAGGACGGTGGCCAGGCCCAGGGTGCCGAACAGGCCCAGCGGCAGGTCGCGGCCGGGGCGGCGGGTCTCCTCCGACAGGTTCGCCACGGCCTCGAAGCCGGTGTAGGAGAAGAAGACGACGGCCGCGGCGGTGAGCACGCCGCCGATGCCGAACGCCACCGGGTCGATGCCGGCGACGGCCTGGACGAGCGGCTGGGCCAGCCCGCCGCTGCCCTCGGCCGGCCGGCCCTCGGGCACGAACGGGGTGAGGTTGGCGCCGCGCACGAACCAGGCGCCGGCCACGATCACGAACACGCAGACGGCGACCTTGACCACGACGAGCAGCGCGGTGACCCGGGCCGACTCGCGGATGCCCAGCACCGCCACCGCGGTCAGCACCACCACGATGAGCGCGGCCCCGACGTTGACCGGCGCCTCCTCGCCGAACAGCGAGGGCGGGAGGTCGAGCAGGTTGCCGACGTAGCCCGACCAGCCGCGCGCGACCACCGCCGCGCCCAGCGCGAACTCCAGGAACAGGTCCCAGCCGATCACCCAGGCGACCACCTCGCCGGCCGTGGCGTAGGCGTAGGAGTAGGCGCTGCCCGCGGTCGGAGCGGAGGAGGCGAGCTCGGCGTAGCAGAGCGCGGCCAGCAGGGCGACGACGCCGGCGATGACGAAGGAGACCACCACCGCCGGCCCCGCGATGTCGCGGGCGGCGACCCCGGTGAGGGTGAAGATCCCGGTGCCGATGACCACGCCGATGCCGAAGCCGACGAGGTGGCGGGCCGACAGCCGCTTGCGCAGGTGGCCCACACCGGCGGCGCTGGGTCCCTCGCCCTCGTCACCGAGGCGTTCGACGGGCTTGGTCCGGAAGACGCTCACCCGACCATGCTGCGGTCCTCCTCCCGGGGCCGCCGGGTGGAGGACGGAGCTCACACCTCCTCGACGGGGAAGCTCCGCGACGGCGACACGAACTCGTCCTGGGCGGCCACGAGCAGGACCTCCCGCGAGCCGGCCTCCTCGGTGCGCCGCAGCAGCCCCCACACGCTGGCCGCGGCCCGGCCCAGGGCCTCGCCGGCCGAGCGGGTGTCGAGCCAGTGCGCCAGGAACAGCGCGGCGATCGCGTCCCCGGCGCCGTTGACCGCCACCGACAGCCGCGGCGTGCGCACCCGGAAGTGCCGGCCGCCCTCGGAGGCGAGCAGGTCCACGGCGTCGTCCGGGGTGTCCTCGGCCACCAGCGACGTGGTCAGCACCACCCGCGGGCCCAGCCCCTGCACCGCCGCGACGGCGCCCTTGACCTCGTCCAGCGTCCGGGTCGTCGTCTGCGCGAGCAGGTCGAGCTCGTAGTGGTTGGGGGTCACCAGGTCGGCGGCCGGGACGGCGACCTCCCGCATGAGCTCCTCGATGCCGGGCCGGACGAACACGCCGCGGCCGACGTCGCCGATGACCGGGTCGCAGCAGTAGACGGCGTCGGGGTTGGCCGCGCGCACCCGGCCGACCGTGCCGACCACGGCGTGCCCGATGTCGGCCGAGCCCAGGTACCCCGACAGGACGGCGTCGGCGGTGCCCAGCACGCCGCGGTCGGCGATGCCGTCGACGACCTCCTCGACGGCCTGCCCGTCGAAGACCCGCCCGGTCCAGGCGCCGTAGCCGGTGTGGTTGGAGAACTGCACGGTGTGCACCGGCCACACCTCGACGCCGAGGCGCTGCAGCGGGAAGACGGCCGAGGAGTTGCCCACGTGCCCGTAGGCGACGTGCGACTGGATCGACAGGACGTTCACCACGCCGTCACCGTGCCACGTGGCCGCCCCGGGCGCGGGGCCGGGCCGGGCCGGGAGCCGCGCGGTCGAGCCAGGCGACGACCAGGGCGTGCGGCACGGTCAGCGCGGCCAGCAGCGGCAGGTCGGTGGCGAGCAGGCCGCGCCAGCCGCCGGCGGCCGACCACAGCAGCCCGAGGACGGCGAGCACCGCGACCGTGGGCAGCGCGGCCGCGACGGCGAACCGGCGCAGGGGGGCACCCAGCCGGCCCGCGACCAGGTCGGGGGCGTTGGCCGGGTCCTCGGCCAGCACGCGGGCGGTGTGGCGCACCGAGTGCCAGCAGCCGAAGTACACCCCGAAGGCCGCCAGCGGCGGGGCGGTGAGCACCAGCACGGCGAGCGCGCCGACCTCGGCCGCCTCCGCCCAGCGGGCCTCCAGCAGCAGGGCGACGGCCAGGGCGGCCGCGGCGGGCAGCACCACGGCGAGCACCACCGCACCCACGCCCGGCGGGAGCCTGCCGTCGCTGCCGGGCACCACCGCGGCGACCACCGGCGCCGCCTGCTCCGCCCCGCGCACGAGGGGCACCAGCAGCACCAGGCCGCCGAGCACCGCGCCGGGCAGCGCGGCCCGCCGCACGGGCCGATCCGCGCGCAGGTCGGCGAAGGCGGTCTCGCCGGTGCCGAAGTGCCACGCCGACAGCAGCACGAACACGGCGAGGGCGGGGCCCGGCGCGGCCCGGAACACCAGCCAGGCGGCCGCGGCGACGACGGCGTAGCCCAGCGCGAACGCGGCCAGCCGGGCCGGCCCCCAGCGCAACCGGTAGGCCGGCACCAGGTGGTCGACGGCGCCGTGCGGAACTCCCAGCAGCAGCCCGGCGACGAGGGGCAGCCAGGCCAGGTCCCCCCAGCCGGCGGTGACCTCGACGAGGACCACCGCACCCGCGGCGGCCAGCGAGACGGCGGTCGCGGCCCGGGCCGGGACGGCGAACGGGGTACCGGCCCGGTCCGCCGTCCGGAGCTCCAGGGGCGACCGCACGCTCAGGCCCGCGCGGACGGCGCCCGGGTGGCCCCGCGGCGGGCGTCGGCGTCCGGCACGCGGCCGTCCTCGGCGCCGAGCCCGCGCACGTGCTCGACCTCGTGGTGCTCGTGCGGGCGCCGCGGGTGGTCGGCGAACTCCGGTGCCGGGTCGACGGCGTTGTCCACGAAGCGCGTGCGCTCGCGCTGCGTCGCGGGCAGCACGGCCTCGCTGTGGTGGACGTGGCTCACCCACACCGACTCCGGGTGGGTGTCGATCCCGGCGGCGACGTCCTCCGCGGTCCGCATCTTGGCCACCTTGTGCACCAGCACGCCGAAGCCCACCTTGGCCAGCACGTCGGCGGCGGAGTAGGCGACCTGCATGCCGGCCAGCCACGCCGGGGTGACGTCGACGAACACCGGGACGGCGTAGACCAGCGGGTACACGCCGAAGGTGCCCAGCAGCACGATCGCGGCGTTGCGCAGGCTGCGGCCGGCCTCGGTGCTCATGGAGGGCAGCGACGCGCGCACCGCACCGATCAGCGCGACGTAGAGGTAGGCGTAGAACGCGGTGCTGATCAGCCCCCAGACGACCAGCGCCGTCCGGTCGCGGCCCTCGGCCAGCACCTGGGAGCCGAGGAACCCGGTCAGGATCATGAGGAACGCCGCCGCCATCGTCGAGAAGCGCAGGTTGCGGGCGCGGGCGCCGGCCAGCGAGCAGACCGCGAGCAGCTCGGCGGTCAGCAGCGGGACGGTGACGGTCCAGTCGACGTAGCGGGGGTAGATCGTCGCGCGCGCCGACTCCGCCTCCGGCACGAACACCCCGCCGGAGAGGGTGAAGCCGCTGTCCCACCGGATGAAGAGCACCAGGTAGGACAGCGTGGCCACCGCGGCGATGCACAGCCCGGCCAGGACCGCGGGCCGGTACCGGACGCCCACCTCCTCCCGGCTGGTCCACGAGTACAGGAAGTAGGCGAGCAGGGCGAAGCCCGCGGCCACGATCGAGTACGTGACCAGGTCGTAGAGCCCGAGCGGCATGGTCTGCAGCTCGGGGGTGGGGGTGTCGACGACGTCCACGGGACCTCCGGGGGAGACGGATCGGGGAGGCCCGCTGCTGGGGCCGGGGCACCGGTACCCAGGCCGTTGCCGGATGCAACACTTGACGGAGAGCAAGTGTCCGGTGTCTCGTGGGCGGCCGGAGGACCTCGGGCCCCGGCGCGCTACCCGGTACCGGGGCCGGGCAGTCCTGGTACCGGTGGCGGTTGCGCACGTCAGCGGCCGGGTACGGGCCCCGGTCCCCGGGACCGTTGACATCCGGCAACTGTCGTACCGGCCGGGGCCGAGCGAGGAGGCGGACGTGGTGCGGAGGGACCGGATCGCCGAGCCGTGGGGGACGCGGACGCCGTACGGGCCGGGGGAGACCTGGCCGGTGCGCGTCGACTCCTACCTGGCCGACGGGCTGAGCGCCGAGGACGTCGACCGCTGGGTGCCGTCGGCGACGATCCTGCACAGCAACGGCGACGGCCTGGACATCGCGGTCAAGGACGGCCGCATCGTCGGCGTCCGCGGCCGCGCCGAGGACCGGGTCAACCACGGCCGGCTGGGCCCGAAGGACCTCTACGGCTGGCAGGCCAACAACTCGCCGGACCGGCTCACGCGGCCGCTGATCCGCCGCGGCGGCGAGCTGGTGGAGACCGACTGGGACACCGCGATGGGCGCCGTCGCCGGCCGGTGCCGGGAGCTGCTCGACGAGCAGGGGCCCAGCGCGGTCGGCTTCTACACCTCCGGGCAGCTGTTCCTGGAGGAGTACTACACGCTCGGCCTGATCGCCCACGGCGGCATCGGCACCAACCACGTCGACGGCAACACCCGGCTGTGCACCGCAACGGCGGCCGCGGCGCTCAAGGAGAGCTTCGGCTCCGACGGCCAGCCCGGCTCCTACACCGACGTCGACCACTGCGACGTGATCGCGCTGTTCGGGCACAACATGGCCGAGACGCAGTCGGTGCTGTGGACCCGCGTGCTGGACCGGCTGGCCGGCCCGAACCCGCCGCAGGTGGTCTGCGTCGACCCGCGGGAGACGCCGGTGGCGCGGGCCGCCACGGTGCACCTGGCGCCGCGGCCGGGCACCAACGTCGTGCTCATGAACGCGCTGCTGCACGAGGTCATCGGCAACGGCTGGGTCGACCGGGAGTACGTCGACGCGCACACCGTGGGCTTCGCGGAGCTGGAGGCCCGGGTGCGTGACTACCCGCCGGAGGTCGCCGAGCAGGTGTGCGACGTCCCGGCTGCGCAGGTGCGGGAGGCCGCCCGGGTGCTCGGCACCGCCGAGCGGCTGCTGTCCACCGTGCTGCAGGGCTTCTACCAGTCCCACCAGGCCACCGCGGCCGCCGTCCAGGTCAACAACCTCAACCTGGTGCGCGGCATGCTCGGCAAGCCCGGGTGCGGGATCCTGCAGATGAACGGCCAGCCCACCGCGGAGAACACCCGCGAGGCCGGTGCCGACGGCGACCTGGCCGGCTTCCGCAACTGGTCCAACGACCAGCAGGTCGCCGACCTCGCGCGGGTGTGGAACCTCGACCCCTTCTCCATCCCGCACTACTCGCCGCCCACGCACGCGATGCAGATGTTCCGGCACGCCGAGGAGGGCTCGCTGCGCTTCCTCTACGTCACCGCCACCAACCCGGCGGTCTCGCTGCCCGAACTCGGCCGGATCCGGGAGATCCTCGCCCAGGAGCGGCTGTTCCTCGTCGTCCAGGACCTCTTCCTCACCGAGACCGCGCAGCTCGCCGACGTCGTCCTGCCCGCCGCCACGTGGGGTGAGAAGACGGGCACCTTCACCAACGTCGACCGCACCGTGCACCTGTCGGAGAAGGCCGTCGACCCGCCCGGCGAGGCCCGCGCCGACCTCGACATCCTGATCGAGTTCGCCCACCGGCTGGGACTGCAGGACCAGGACGGCGCCCCGCTGGTGACGTGGTCGGACGCCGAGGGCGCGTTCGAGGGCTGGAAGGAGTGCAGCCGCGGCCGGCCCTGCGACTACAGCGGGCTGTCCTACGCGAAGCTGCGGGAGCGCAACGGCATCCAGTGGCCGGTCACCGAGGAGGCGCCCGAGGGCACCGAGCGGCTGTACGAGGGCGGCCGGTTCTTCGCCGCCCCCGACCACTGCGAGAGCTACGGCCGCGACCTGGTCACCGGCGCGCCGCTGGAGGAGAGCGAGTACCGGGCCCTCAACCCCGAGGGACGGGCGGTCCTCAAGGCGGCCGAGTACGTGCCCCCGCACGAGCTGCCCGGCCAGGAGTTCCCGTTCCAGCTGGTCACCGGCCGGACCATCTACCAGTTCCACACCCGCACCAAGACCGGCCGCGCGCCCCAGCTGCAGGCCGCCGCCCCGGAGGTGTGGGTGGAGATGTCACCCTCGGACGCCGCCGACCGCGGCTGGGGCGAGGGCGACCTGCTGGAGGTCTGCACGCCGCGCGGGCGGGTCGAGGCGCGGCTGCGGGTCTGCGGCATCCGGCCCGGCGTGCTCTTCCTGCCCTTCCACTACGGCTACTGGGACGATCCCGACGCGCGGGAGCGGGGCCGGGCCGCCAACGAGCTGACCCCGACCGACTGGGACCCGGTGTCCAAGCAGCCGATCTTCAAGACGGCGGCCGCCGCGGTGACCCGGCTGGCGGCCTCCGACGGCACGCCGTCCCCGGCGCCGACGACCACCGCGTCCCGGCCCGTGGCCGCCGACGTGCCGCCCACCCGCGGCGGGGACGCCGCGCTCGCGGAGGAGACCACCGGGGGGACGCGGTGAAGCTGGGACTGGCGATCGAGGAGCTGCACCGCGCGGAGGTCCACCTGACGCGCACGCTGCTCGCCGTCTCCGACCGGCACGCGGGCGACCACGAGGTCTTCCACGTCGCCCGGGACGTCGCCCGCTGGTCGCAGCGGCACGTCACCGAGCTGGCCCGGGTCGGCGCCGACTTCGGCGTCGACCTCGACCCCGAGCCGCCGCACGACCCGGGGGTCCTGGAGACGATCCGGCAGACCACGGCGGACCTGCTGCGGCACCGGTCCGAGCCCGGCCTGCTGCTGCTCGCCGACCTGCGGCACGTGCACCGCGAGGCCGCCGGCGTCTCGCTGGACTGGGAGCTGCTGGCCCAGGCCGCGCAGGGCGCGCGCAAGCGCGCCCTGTTCGAGCTGGCCAGGCGCTGCCACCCCGACACGCTGCGGCAGATGCGCTGGGCGAACGCCAAGCTCAAGGAGTCGGCGACGCAGGCCCTCGTCAGCTGAGGGTCACGCCGAGGTGTGGCCGTGGTCGTCGGCGTAGGCGGCCACCCGGTCGCGCACCGTCCCGCCGCGGTGCAGGAACTGCCGGTCGAGCACGCCGGTGAGGTCCTCGAGCGCGAGGTCGAGCAGCGCGGCCGCGGTCCGGACCTGGACGTCGGGCGAGCACGCGGCCGCCGCGGCCAGCTCCACCGCCACCGGCAGCTGCAGCGGCAGCGTCGTCTCGGGGTCGACGTCGCGGAAGTAGTGCGTCTCGGCGTGCTGGGTGAGGTCGACGCGCACCTGCACGAGGTCGACGGCCAGCTCGCGCAGCAGACCCCCGCCGACGGCCGCCCCCGGCAGGGCGGCGCGCCCCAGCAGGGCCAGCCGCAGCGCCAGCGCCCGCCGCCGGCTCAGCGCCGGGTAGACCTGCAGCACCCAGGTCACCGCCGCCGTCAGCAGCACGAAGCCGACCAGCGCCTGCAGCGGGACGACGAGCCGCAGCCACGGGCTGGCCGGGACGATGTCGCCGAAGCCGAGGGTCGCCAGGGTCACCAGCGAGAGGTAGACGGCGTCGAGCGGCCCGGCGCGGTCGACGTCCAGCCCGCTGCCGTAGACGAAGCCGCCGGGCACGTGCGGCCAGTAGACCAGCGTCCAGCCGAGCACCAGCAGCAGCACCCAGGTGAGGACGACGACCACCATCGCCACCGGCCCGCCCAGGAACCCGCTGCCCGACCGGCGGCGCGCCGCCCGCCCGGCCCGCCACAGCACCTGCATCAGCCGCCGGCTGAGCCCCCGCCGGCCGCTGGGGTGCCACAGCGTGTGGACGACGTCCCGCAGGACCAGTGCCACCAGCAGCGCGCCGGCCGCCGTCGCCGCCCAGCCGCCACCCGGTGCCACCGGGGGAGCCTCCCACCGGCGGGCCCGGATCGACGGTCACCCGTGGGGTTGACCGGCCCGTGCGGGGGGCAGGACGCGCAGGTGGAGGCGACGGACGGCGGGCCGGCGGGCCGCCCGGTGCGCACCCTCGGCGTCCTCGCGCCGGGGGAGCCGGCGCTGCTCGACGACACCGAGCCCGCGCCGGGGCCCGGGCAGGCCTGGGTGGCCACCGAGTACAGCGGCGTGAGCGCCGGCACGGAGGTGGCGATCGTGCGCGGCACCGATCCGCACCACGCGCTGTCCTGGGACCCCGACCGGCGCTCGTTCACCGCCGACGGCCCGACCGCGGGCTACCCGGTGCGGCAGCTGGGCTACATGGAGGTCGGCCTGGTCACCGAGAGCCGCACCCCCGACCTCGCCGAGGGCACCCGGGTCGCGATGGCCTACGGGCACCGCACCGGCCGCTGCGCGGACCCGGCGGCGGTGCCGGTGGTCCCGGTGCCCGGCGACCTCGACCCGCTGCTCGGCGTCTACCTCGCGCAGATGGGCCCGATCTGCGTCAACGGCCTGCTGCACGCCACCGCGCAGCTCGCCGGGCCCCGCGGCGGGGTCGGCGACGGCGTCCGCGACCGGCACGTCCTGGTCACCGGCGCCGGCGTCATCGGGCTGCTCTCGGCGCTGCTCGCCGTCCGGCACGGCGCCGCCGACGTCGTCGTCGCCGAGTCCGCGCCCGGGCGGCGAGCCGCGGCCGCGGCGCTGGGCCTGGACACCGTCGCGGCGGGCGACTGGGCGGAGGTCAAGCGCCGCTGGCGGCACGCCCCCGGCGACGCCGGCGCCGACCTGGTCCTGCAGTGCCGCGGTCACGACACCGACCTGGCCACCGGGCTCAAGGCGCTGCGGCCGCAGGGCGTCGTGGTCGACCTCGGCTTCTACCAGGCCGGCGCCGCGGCGGTCCGGCTCGGCGAGGAGTTCCACCACAACGGCCTGTCGGTGGTGTGCGCGCAGATCAGCCGGGTGCCGCGCGGCATGGCCGCCGACTGGCCGCGCCGTGCACTGGCCGAGGCCACGCTCGACCTGCTCCGCGAGCGCGGCGACGACGTCCGCCGGCACCTGGTCACCGACGTCGTGGCCCTCGAGGACGGCCCGGCGCTGCTCGCCGACCTCGCCGCCCGCCGGCTGCCCGCCCCGCCGCTGCAGGCGGTCCTCCGGTTCTGACGCCGCCCCCGGGCCCCGGGCGCGTCCGCGGCGCGTCGCCGGTGTGGCGCGCTGCTCCGGCTTGTCCGGTTCCGGTCCCGGGTGGACCCTGTGGCCATCCGCCGCGGGTACCGCGGCACGGCGCTCAGGGGAGGGCGTCATGTGGTGGTGGGCGGTCGTCGCCGTCGGCGGGTTCGCCGCCTCGACGGCGCTGGTGATCGTGCTGGCCCGCGCCGACACGGCCCGCTGGGAGCGGGACCACCGGGCGGTGCCGACGACGGTGCGCGAGCGGGAGGAGGCCAACCGCCGCCTCCGCGCCGCCGCGGTGCTGGCCCGCCGGCCGCCGCCGTCGGGCCGGCTGGCCCAGCTGCACCTGCCGAGCCTGCGCCTGCCGCACCCGCACGTGCCGCCGGTGCGGCTGCCGCGCCCGCACGTGCCGCACGTCCACCTGCCGCACCTGCACCTGCCGCACGTCCACCTGCCCGCGGCCGTGGTGGCGCGGCTGCCGCACGGGCAGCGGCGGCCCGTCCCGGCGGAGCCCGAGCCACGACCCGAGCCACGACCCGAGCCCCGGCCCGAGTCGCAGCCGGTGCAGGAGCCCGACGAGCAGTCCACCGGCGCGGCGTCCTGACGCCGGCGTCAGGCGCTGGCGTCAGGCGGTCGACGCCAGCGGCCAGAGCGGCAGCTCCTCCGCCACCACCGGACGCGCCCGCTCGGTGCGGCGGGCCGCGCGCCGCGCCGCCTCCTGCCGCTCGGCGGCGTGCCGGGCGTGCGCAGCACGGGCGTCGGCGAGGCCGGGCGCGGTGACGCCGTCGGCGGTGAGCCGGCAGGCGGACGGGCGCACCCAGCGCACCGCGTCCCCGGCGCCGCGCACACCGAGGAGCAGGCCGCGGTCGTGGCGGCGCAGCGACAGGGCGGCGCCGCGCACGCTGGCCTCGGTGGCGGCGGCGGCGTCGGCGTCGGGGCCGTAGAGCCAGGTGACCGACCGGGCCGACCGCCGGGCCCGGTCGTCCCGCGCGCGCCACGCGGTGTCGTCCAGCGGCGCGAGCTGGACCTCCAGCACCGCGCCCGACGCCTCGACGACGAGCCGCAGGCCGGGGTGTCCACCCACGTCGGGCACCCGCAGCACCCGCGGCCGGTGGCCCTGCCCGGTGAGCCAGGACACGAGCGGGGCCCGGTAGCGCAGGTGGTCGTAGGCGGGACCGGCCGCCGCCGGCCGGCGGCGGAACGCGCACGGGTCGTCGCCGGTGTGCCGGAGCGCGGGTGGCGTCCCGCCGACGACCAGCCGACCGCCGCAGCCCCCGGCCGCCCGAGCGCACCAGAGCCCGCCGCGCGCCTGCTCGGCCAGCCGGCGCGCGGCGGCGGCGTCCGCGGGCAGCTCGACGGCCGACGCGCCGTCCGGCCCGTCGGTCACCGCCCACCGCAGCGCAGCCACCACGCGCCGACGGTAGGACCGGGGTCCGACACTCCCGCCGGCCGCGCGGGGCAGAGGGTCCTTCAGCACCGCGTGATCGAGCGGAAGAGGTCGACGAGGCGGTCGGCGTGGGCGTCGAAGACGTGCCCCTCGCGGGCCGCCACCGCCGCGGCGTGCCCCGCCCGCGTCGCGACCTCCTCCTGCAGCACGGCGGCCACGTCGTCGGCGCAGCGGTAGAACAGCCCCGTCCCGTCCTGCCGCAGCACCCGCTCCACCGAGACCAGCGCCCCCGGGTTGGCCTGCTGCAGCAGCGGCAGCCCGGCGGCGAGCAGCACCGGCAGCCGGGCGGGGGAGTTGAGGTCGTCCCAGCTCGCCCGCCGCAGGTCGCCGCCGTTGGCGGAGTCGAAGCGGTGCAGCCAGCCGGCGTCGTACCGCGACAACTCGCGCACCCAGTCCTCCGGCCCGACCGCCGGGTGCACGTGCACGAACCCGGGCGCGCGGGCCAGCGCCTCGTCGAGCCAGCCGGTCCACGAGCCCGTGGGCCCCGGCGCGCGCACCTGGCCGTGGAGGTGGGTGTGCACCCCGCGCTCGGCCAGCGCCAGCACCCAGTCCAGGTCCAGCCCCGCGGGCCGGCCGACGACGGCGGCGTGCGGCTGCCCGTCGGCGTCCGACAGCCGCGGGGACGGCGGCCCGTCGAGCCACTCGCGCGGGGGCAGGTCGCCGTCGAGGACGCCGAGCCGGGCGGGGTCCACCCGGCCGGAGAGCGCCAGGGCGAACCAGTCGCGCTCCTCCTCGGTGGCCAGCAGCACGGCGTCGGCGCCGCACACCAGGTCCGCCAGCAGCGGCCACTCCCCGCGGACGACGCTGCGCTGCGGCGCCTCCTTGAAGTGCCAGACGAACGGCAGGTCCGGGAACGCCGACCGCAGCCGGTGCGCCAGCGGCACCGCCCGCCAGTTGAGCTGCGCCCAGACGACGTCGGGGTCGAGGTCCCGGACGGCGTCCTGCCAGCGGTCGCGGTCGAGGTCGGCGACGTGCCCGAACGGCAGCGGCCCGACCGTCGAGTCGCCGAGCCCGTCGGTCGTCCAGAGCCCGCTGAGCCGGTGACCGCGCTCGGCCAGCGCGAGCACCCGCTCGGGGTTGAACGCGAGCTCGCCGGCGATCAACACCGACAGGCCGTCGTCGGCGACCTCGTACGTGCGGTCGCGGAACCGCGCGTAGCGGGCGACCTCGTCGACCTCCCCGCCGTCGGTGGAGGCGAAGCGCAGCGGCCCGGCCACCCGGTAGCGGCTGCGGAAGACGTTCAGCCCGCCGTCGGACGACGGCCGGATGGCCCGCGACCGCTGCCCGGGGTGCCGCGTCCACGTGCAGGTGACCCGGCCGGTGTCCGCGGTCGTCCCGCGGGCGGCGACCCGCGCCCACATCAGCCGGTCGAGGTCGTCGGTCTCCAGCTCGGCGCGCTCGGTCCAGCGGTCGGCGGTGCGCCGGTGGGCCACCTGCACCAGCTGCGCGTAGGGCGTGCCGGCGGGCTCGGTGAGCCCCGCGCGGGCCAGCACCGCCCCGCCGTCCAGGGCCGCGAGCAGGGTGGTCAGGTGGGCGGGGGACCAGACGTCGTCGGCCGGCAGGTGGGCCACGACCGGTGCGGTGGTCGCGTCCAGCGCGGTGTTCAGCGCCGCGCCCAGCCCGCGGTTGTCCGCGGTGCGCACCAGCCGCAGCCGCGGGTCGGCAGGGACGGCGACCGGCTCGGGCGAGCCGTCGTCGACGACCACCGCCTCCCAGCCGGTCTCCTCCTGGGCGAGCAGCGACTCCAGCGCGCGCGGCAGGAAGGCCGCCTGGTCGTGCACCGGCACCAGGACGGCGACCCGCGCGGTCACGCAGCCGCGCGCTCGACCGCCGGGGCGCCGAGCACCCGGTCGTAGACGCCGGCCACCCGGCCGGCCAGCACCGGCCAGGAGTAGTCGGCCGCCCGGGCCCGCGCCCCGGCGGCCAGCCGGGCGCGCAGGGCGGGGTCGCCGATGACCCGGTCGAGCGCCTCGGCCAGGGCGCCGACGTCGCCGGGCGGCACGAGCAGGCCGGTCTCGCCGTGCCGCACCACCTCGGGGATGCCGCCGACCCGGCTGGCGACCACCGGGAGGCCCGCGGCCATCGCCTCGGTGAGCACCGAGCCCATCTCCTCGTAGGCCGACGGCAGCACGAGCACGTCGAGGGAGCCCAGCACCGCCGGCACCCGCGCGTGCTCGACGAAACCGGCCAGGGTGATCCGGCCGGCCGCCGGGCCGGTGGCCGCCAGCCGGTGCACCAGCGCCCGGTCAGGACCGTCGCCGACGACGACCAGGGCGGCCTCCTCCTCCATCCGGCCGAACGCCTCGACCAGCGTCCCGGGGCTCTTCTGCGGCGCCAGCCGGCCGACGTAGCCGATCCGCGGCCGCGCCACCGCGGGGAACACGTCGCCGCCGTCCCCGGTGAACAGCGAGGGGTCGTAGCCCGAGGGGATGGTCGAGACGCGCTCGGCCGGCACGCCGTCGGCCTGCACGGCGGCGGCGGTGCGTCCGGTGAGGACGACGACCGCGTCGGCCCGCCGCAGCGCGCCGCGCTCGACCCGGCCGCCGAGCGCCCGCAGCAGCCGCACCCGGGGGCTGCGGCCGGTGAGGGTGTGCCCGACGCTGCAGTGCAGGGTGACCACGAGCGGGCAGCGGTGCACCCGCGCGGCGAGCCGGGCCAGCAGCAGGGTGGCGAGGTCCTCGCCCTGGTGGGCGTGCACGACGTCGACCGGCGCCCGCCGCCCGGCCCGCAGCACCGCCGGGAGCCCGGCCAGCGCCCACAGCTGGCGCAGCCGCGGCACCGGCAGTCCCGTCCGGTGGACGCGGGCGCCGCGGCCGAGCGGCGTGGTCCCGCGGGGGCCGGCCAGCCGCGCGGTGACGACCGTCTGCCGCACGCCGCGGGCGTCGAGACAGCGGGTGAGCGTGGCGGTGTGGTTCTGCATGCCGCCGATGGGGTCGAAGCGCGCCGCCCGGGCGTCGAGCTCCCCGGGCAGGGTCCCCGGTCCCGAGCGTCGCCGGGCGGCCGGCGGTTCGAAGACGCTGCACAGGCGCAGCACGTGCAGGTCGGGAGCGGGGCGGGGCACGCGGGGACCTCCGGTTCCTCGGGGGCGGGACCCGTAGTGCACCACGGGTTAGGGCACGGCACAGCCCGGGAAGGGGGCGCGGGTGACCCCGCCGCTCGCCGACCCCGCCGTCCGCCGTCTCGCGCTGGTCCGGCTGCGGGTCGGCCTCGGCGACCTGCTGTGCACGGTGCCGGCGCTGCGGCGGCTGCAGGCGGCCCGGCCCGACGTCGAGGTGACCCTGGTGACCTTCGGCCGGATGGCGCCGGTGGTGGAGCGGCTCGGCGTCCCCGTCGCGCTGCTGCCGTTCCCCGGCGCGCCGGGCGTCCCCGACGGCCCGGTCGACGCCGCCGGCTGGGCACCGTTCACCGCAGCGGCCCGCGACCGCGGGTTCGACCTCGCGCTGCAGGCCTACGGCGACCGGCCGGCCGCCAACCGGGTCGCCGCCGCGCTCGGCGCCCGGCTCACCGGCGGCTTCGCGCCCACCGGCTGGGACCCGCCGGCCGGCACGGCGGCGCTGCACCTGCGCTACCCGCTGCACCTGCACGAGGCGCAGCGGCACGTCGCGCTGCTCGAGCACCTCGGGCTCGCTCCCGGCGGTGACGCCGGCATGGGCTTCCCCGTGACCGCCGACGACGAGGCCGAGCACGCCGCCGCCCTCGCCGCCCACGGCCTGGAGCCCGGCCGGTACGCGGTGCTGCACCCCGGCGCCTCCGCGCCCACCCGCCGCTGGCCGGTCGGCCGCTACGCCGCGGTGGGCGACGCGCTGGCCGCCGAGGGCCTGGCCGTGGTGATCACCGGCGTGGCCGCGGAGCGGGACATCTCGGCGCGGGTGGTCGCCGCGATGCGCGCCCCGGCCGTCGACCTCACCGGCGCCACAGGCCTCGGCGCGCTGGCCGCGCTGCTGCGCGACAGCGCCGTCCTGGTGGGCAACGACACCGGCTCGGCACACCTGGCCGCCGCGGTCGGCGCCCGCAGCGTCACCGTGTTCCTGCCCGGCGACCCCGTCCGCTGGGCGCACCCCGGCCCGCGGCACCGGGCGCTGACGCCGACCGTGGCCTGCGCGCCCTGCCCGCACCTCGCCTGCCCCATCGAGTTCCGCTGCGCGCTGACCGTCGAGCCGGCCGCGGTGGCCGGCGCCGCGCTCGAGCTGGCCGCCTCGTGAGGGTCTCCTTCGTCGCCGACTCCAGCGCGTGGGGCGGCGCGGAGGTGTGGCTCACCCACCACCTGCGCCGGGCGGGGGAGAACGGCGCGACGCCGTCGCTGGTCTGCGCCGAGCCGGTGGCCGGGGGGTTCGCCGCGTTCCCGGTCGCGCGCGCCGTGGTCCCGCTGACCCGGCACGCCGACGCGGCGCCGGCCACGCGGGCGGCGCTGGCCGCGCAGCGCCCCGACGTCGTCGTGGTCAACCTGGTCGACCCCGCCTCCAACGCCGCCGCCGTCGCGGCCGCGCAGCAGGTGGCGCCCACGGTCGGCGTGCTGCACCTGGTCGGCGACACGCGCTCGGGGGAGGAGCGCGCCCGGCTGGTGTGCCTGTACCGGCGGATGGCGGGCGTGATCAGCCCGTCGACGGAGGGCCGCGACCAGCTGGTGGGCGACCTCGGCGTCGACCCGGCGCGGGCGCACGTGGTGCCCAACGGCGTCGACGTGCCGCCGGACCCGGCCGGCCCGGCGGGCAACGCGGTGCCCCGGGTCGGCGCCTTCGGGCGGCTGACCGCGCAGAAGGGGTTCGACGTGCTCCTGGCCGCGCTGCGCCGGGTCGACGTCCCGTTCGAGGCCGTCGTCGGTGGCGCCGGGCGCGACGGCGAGGCGCTGCGCGCGGCCGCCGCGGGCCTGCCGGTCACGTTCCCGGGCTGGGTCGACGACGTCCGCGGCTTCCTCGCCTCCCTCGACCTGTTCGTGGTGTCCTCGCGGGTGGAGGCCGGGCCGCTGGTCCTCGCCGAGGCGATGGCCGAGAGCCTGCCCTGCGTGAGCACCGACGTCGGGGAGGTCCGCCGCACGGCGGGGGAGGACCTCGTCGTCGTGCCGGTGGACGACGCCGGCGCGCTCGCCGAGGCGATCGGCGGGCTGCTCGCCGACCCCGCCCGGCGCGCCGGCCTCGCCGCCCGGGCCCGGGCCCGCGCGGTGCGCGACCTCGACGCCGCGCTCATGGCCCGCCGCACCTACGCGGTGCTCTCCGGCGTGGCGGCCGCGGCCGCCGGGTAACCGCCCGGCATGAGCAAGAACAACGACGCCGACGCCCAGCGAGCCGCCGCCCGGCAGGCGAAGAAGGAGGGCCTGTCACCCAGTGAGGCGGGCGTGACCACCGGCGCCTCGAAGCAGACCTCGCACGTCCGGAAGGGCGACGACCGGCACGAGCACTCCAGCGCGCAGGGCAAGAGCAAGACCTGAGGTGCGGGGACGACGGCGGCCTCCGTCGCGCGCCGCCGTCCCCGGACCGGTCTACCCGCCGGTGCCGCCCGTGCTGGGCAGCCCGTCGGCCACCCAGGCGCGGTGCCCGCCGATGACGTCGCTGGCCCGCGCCAGGCCCAGCGAGCGCAGCGCGTCGGCGGCCAGGCTGGAGGTGTAGCCCTCCTGGCAGAGCACCACGACGTCGACGTCGTAGCCGGTGGCCTGCGGCAGCCGGGCGTCGCTCTCCGGGTCGAACCGCCACTCGAGGTGGTTGCGCTCGACGACGACCGCGCCGGGCACCTCGCCGTCGGCCGCGCGCTGCCACTGCGGGCGGATGTCGACGAGCACCGCGCCCTCGGCCACCCGGCGGGCCGCCTCCGCCGGGGTGACCCGCGTGATCCGCTCGCGTGCCTCGGCCAGCAGCTGGTCGACGCTCCTCGCGCCGGGCGGGCGCGGTCCCGGTCCGCTCACCAGTCGACGCCGGCCTGCTCGGTGGCGGTGCGCAGCAGGGTGCCGGCCGCGAGGCGGTAGCTGGTCATCCGGGTCAGCCGGGGGCGGTAGACGTGCACGCTCACGGCGGGCAGCGTCCCGCGGTTGGTCACCCGGTGCACGTGGTGCGGGCCGAAGGGGCGCACCCGCCCGGCCCAGAGCTCGGTCGCGGCCTCGCGGACGGCGCCCGGCCGGCCGCCCACGACGTCCTCGGTGAGCACCCCGCCGACGACGGCGAAGGCGCCGGCCGAGCCGCCGTGGTCGTGCAGCGGCGTGCCCTGGCCGGGCAGCCAGGTGAGCAGCCAGACCTGCGCCGCGGCGAGGTCGGCGTGCAGGGACGGGTCGACGAGGTCGGCGGCATCGGCGCTGGGCAGCAGGCCGGTCCAGCGGCCGGCCTCGCGGTACTCGACGCGGGGCAGCCACTCGTCGGAGGCGGCGAGCAGGGCGGCGGCGAGCGCGGTGACCGAGGTGGCGCGGGCGGTGGCGCGGGTGGTCGTCCGGGTGGTGGCACGGGCAGGGGACAGCAGGGAGGTCACGGGGGGTTCTCCTGAGCAGGGCGCGCCCCGGGGGCGCGGAGGTGGGGTGGGTCGGCGCTCAGGCGGCCGGACACAGCGCGCTGGCCACCCGCAGCAGGTCCACGGCGGACCGGCGGGTGAGCGTCAGGGCGGGTGTCACCCGCCCATGTCACCCCGGCGCGACATAGTGTGTCAAGTCGACCGGCTTGGTGTGGTTTGGACGGGGGAGGCCGCCGTGGGTCCGTGCCCGGACGCGTCAGGCGGGCAGGACGACGGTGCGCAGCTCGTGCGCGCCGTCGGCGCGGGTGGCCTCGTAGAACCAGCGGGCTCCACCGCCGGGCAGGGCGACGACGTCGGCGTAGCGCAGCCCGTGCGGCGCGTGCGGGCTCTGCAGGTGGGGGCCGCCGGCCGCGGCGCGGAAGCCGCCCTCGCCGTCGTGCTCGGCCAGGCCGGTGCGCTCCTCCCAGTTCTCCGCCGCGGTGGCCCGGCCGTCGTAGAGCGCCCAGGTGCGCGAGCCGTCGAGGACGACGGTGCTGAGGCGCACACCGCGGGCGTCCCAGCTGCCGGGCGTGCCGGTCAGCGCGGTGCCGCGCCAGGTCCAGTCGACGCCGTCGGGGCTGACGGCGTGCTCGGTGGTCATCCGGTCGGTGGCGTCGGGGTCGTCGAGCGGGTGCACCGACGCCCACAGGTGCCACTGGTCGCCGTCCCAGCGGACCACCGGGTCCTTGGGCGCCGCGGTGGCGCTGCCGGGCAGCACGGTGCGCGCCTCCGCGGTGGCCAGCCCCTCCACGGTGGCGGCCTCCAGCAGGTCGACCCGCCAGTGCTTCGTGCCCGGCGTGGCGCAGCTGACGTAGAGCCGCCAGCGGCCCTCGGGCGTGCGCACCAGCGCGGGGCGCTCGAGCGACTCGGCGCCGAAGCGCTCCTTGCCGACGGCGACGACCGGCTCGAAGTGCACGCCGTCGTCCGAGCGGGCCACCACGTTGCCGAAGCCGCGCCCCTCGCCGACCGGGCGGCGCAGCCGGTAGGCCAGCCACCACGTGCCGTCGACGAGCTGCGCCGACGGCCCGCCGGCCCACGAGCCCGGGCGCGGGTCCTCGGGCTCGACGACGACCTCGGCGTCGGCCCAGAACCGGTCGGGCGACGGCGGGCGCGGCGCTGTCGAGGTCACGCGGGGACTCCGATCTCGTGCTGGGGGAGGGTGCCCCGTGTGTACACCCCGGACCGCCCGCGACGAGGAGGGGACCGTTGACCGACGACACCGACTGGCTGCCGCAGTTCGTCATCGCCGGAGCACCGAAGGCCGGGACGACGGCGCTGCACGCGGCCCTGGCCACCCACCCCGGCCTGTACCTCTCGCCGGTCAAGGAGCCGAAGTACTACCTGACCGACGGGCGCCCGCCGCCGCGCAGCGGCCAGCGCGGGCCGGGTGACGCGCACAGCGCGGGGGAGTGGGTGTGGCGCCGCGAGGACTAGCTGCGGCTGTTCGACGGCGCCCCGCCCGGGACGGTGCGCGGGGAGAGCACGCCCTTCTACCTCTACGACCGGGCGGCGCAGCGGCGGCTGGCGGCCGACGTCCCGGGGGTGCGCGTCGTCGTGGTGGTGCGCGACCCGGTGGACCGGGCGTGGTCGAACTGGGTGCACCTGCGCGCCGACGGGCTGGAGCCCGAGGCCGACTTCGCCCGCGCCGTCGCGCTGGAGGAGTCCCGGGTCGCCGCCGGCTGGGCGCCGTTCTGGCACTACCGGGGCCTGGGCCGCTACGGGGAGCAGCTCCGCGACCTGTACGCCGTCCTGCCGCGGGAGCAGGTGCTCCTGCTCCGGTACCGCCAGCTGGTCGACACCCCGCGCGAGACGCTCGACCGGGTCAGCGACTCCCTGGGCGTCGAGCCGGGGGTCGCGCACACCGTGGCGCCGGAGAACGTGAAGCCCCACGTCGCGGACACGCCGCGCTACCGAGCGCTGGCCCGAGTCGCCCGTGCCGGCGCGGCGCTCGGCGCGTACGCCCCGCCGCAGGTGTGGCGGCAGGTGTCGCGGCCGCTGCTCGCCGCCCTGCACGCCGGGCGCACACCGCGGCCGCCCCTGCCGGTCGAGGTGCGCCGCGCCGTCCTCGGCCCGCTGTTGCCCGACGTCGCGCTGCTCGAGGAGCTCACCGGGGAGTCCTTCGACGACTGGCGCCGCGACACCGGACGTGGCGACTTCCGCTCCCGCCGCCCGACCCAGGCCTGATCTCCGCCGGGTGCCGTCAAGGCGCTCGTGACATCTGTGGACAGGGGTCTGACCTGCGGATACGTGATGCGACAGGTCGCTTGCTCGGCTAGAGTTCGTACATGTGTTCGGGTGACTGGTCGACCGGTGACGTGCTGGAGGACGTCGCCGCGCTGGTCGCCGAGCGCAACCGGATCGACGCCGCCCTGGCCCGCCGGGTGCGGGACGCCGAGCTGTCCCAGGCGGCCGAGCGCGACGGGCTGAAGTCGATGCGGTCCTGGCTGGGCGGGCACTGCCGGCTATCGGCCGCCGCGGCCGCCCGGGTCGTGGGCAACGGGCGGGTGCTGGCGCATCTGCCGGCGCTGGCCGAGGCGCACGACGCCGGGCTCGTGTCGGCCGAGCAGGTCGCGGTCGCCGCCACTGCGCTGACGCCGGAGCGCTTGGCGGCCGCTGTCGAGCAGGGCGTGGAGCTCGGCGAGGTCGACGCGGTGCTCACCGGGCTGGCCGTGGAGCAGCCGCACACCGACTTCGTGCACGCGGTGCGGCACTACCTGAGCCGGCTCGATCCCGACGGCCCGGAGCCCGATCCGACCGAGGGGCGCCGGCTGAGCCTGGCCAAGCACGCCGACGGCACTCTGAGTGGGCGCTTCGAGCTCGACGCGGTGGGCGGGGAGAAGCTGCAGGCCGCGCTGGAGTCCTTCGTGCAGGCCGACCGCCCCGCCGGGCACGAGCGCAGCCGCGCGCAGCGGCTCGGCGATGCGCTGGTGCAGCTGTGCGACACCAGCCTGGCCGCCGGCCGCCTGCCCACGCTGCGCACCGTCAAGGCGCACCTGGCCGTCGTCATCGACCTCGACGACCTCGCCGGCACCGCCACCGGCCCCGAGGCCGCGCGGATGGGGTTCGGCGCGGTGATCTCCGCCGCGAGAGCCCGCTGGCTGGCCTGCGACAGCACCGTCTCCCGCGTCGTGTTCGGCCCCGACGGCGCACCGCTCGACCTCGGCCGCGAACAGCGCCTGGCCGACCGCCACCTCCGCCGCGCCGTCGAACTCCGTGACGGCGGCTGCGTCTTCGCCGGCTGCCACGCGCCGACCTGGTGGGCGGAGGTGCACCACCTCGTGCACTGGCTCGACGGCGGCGAGACCAACCTGCAGAACTCCGCGCTGCTGTGCGAGCGGCACCACACC
>NZ_FMZF01000011.1 GCF_900102745.1 Geodermatophilus telluris | reverse complement strand
CCCCGCCGGAAGACCAAGGGTTCCTGGGCCAGGCTAATCCGCCCAGGGTGAGTCGGGACCTAAGGCGAGGCCGACAGGCGTAGTCGATGGACAACGGGTTGATATTCCCGTACCCGCGAAGGAACGCCCATGCTCAGGCCAGGGATGCTGACCCACCGAAACCGCTCCGTCTCCTTTGGGAGGTGGGGTGGGAGTAGCTGGGGACCCGAACTGGTAGTAGGCAAGCGATGGGGTGACGCAGGAAGGTAGTCGGGCCGGTGAGTGGTAGTACCGGTGCAAGGGTGTGGCCCGTGCCATAGGTAAATCCGTGGCACATGTGGGTGAGGCCTGACGCATAGCCGAATGAGGCGAATCCGATGATCCTATGCTGCCGAGAAAAGCCTCTAGCGAGTTCCGAGCGGCCCGTACCCCAAACCAACTCAGGTGGTCAGGTAGAGAATACCGAGGCGATCGAGCGAACTGTGGTTAAGGAACTCGGCAAAATGCCCCCGTAACTTCGGGAGAAGGGGGACCCTCGCCCGTCAACCGCCTCGCGCGGGGCAGCGGAGGGGGGTCGCAGAGACCAGTGAGAAGCGACTGTTTACTAAAAACACAGGTCCGTGCGAAGTCGTAAGACGATGTATACGGACTGACGCCTGCCCGGTGCTGGAACGTTAAGGGGACGGGTTAGCCGCAAGGCGAAGCTCAGAACTCAAGCGCCAGTAAACGGCGGTGGTAACTATAACCATCCTAAGGTAGCGAAATTCCTTGTCGGGTAAGTTCCGACCTGCACGAATGGCGTAACGACTTCTCAGCTGTCTCAACCACAGGCTCGGCGAAATTGCACTACGAGTAAAGATGCTCGTTACGCGCGGCAGGACGGAAAGACCCCGGGACCTTCACTACAGCTTGATATTGGTGTTCGGTTCGGCTTGTGTAGGATAGGTGGGAGACGTGGAAGCGGGCACGCCAGTGTTCGTGGAGTCGCCGTTGAAATACCACTCTGGTCGAATTGGATGTCTAACCTGGGTCCGTGATCCGGATCAGGAACAGTGTCAGGTGGGTAGTTTAACTGGGGCGGTTGCCTCCCAAAGAGTAACGGAGGCGCCCAAAGGTTCCCTCAGCCTGGTTGGCAATCAGGTGTCGAGTGCAAGTGCACAAGGGAGCTTGACTGTGAGACCGACGGGTCGAGCAGGAGCGAAAGCTGGGACTAGTGACCCGGCACCGGCATGTGGAAGCGGTGTCGCTCAACGGATAAAAGGTACCCCGGGGATAACAGGCTGATCTTCCCCAAGAGTCCATATCGACGGGATGGTTTGGCACCTCGATGTCGGCTCGTCGCATCCTGGGGCTGGAGTAGGTCCCAAGGGTTGGGCTGTTCGCCCATTAAAGCGGTACGCGAGCTGGGTTTAGAACGTCGTGAGACAGTTCGGTCCCTATCCGCCGTGCGCGTAAGAGACTTGAGAAGAGCTGTCCCTAGTACGAGAGGACCGGGACGGACGAACCTCTGGTGTGCCAGTTGTACCGCCAGGTGCACTGCTGGTTGGCTACGTTCGGCAGGGATAACCGCTGAAAGCATCTAAGCGGGAAGCTCGCTTCGAGATGAGGTCTCTCACCGGGTTCAACCGGGTAAGGCCCCCGCCCAGACCAGCGGGTTGATAGGCCGGAAGTGGAAGCACCGCGAGGTGTGGAGCTGACCGGTACTAACAGGCCGAGGGCTTGACCACACATCCCCACCCGTCAAGCAACCAAGAAGAAGTCTCGCGTCCACTGTGCGGTTCTGAACGCACCCAACCCACCCTCCGAGCAGGCCTCGGCGGGGCCGGTGTGGGTACATGTTCACAGTGTTACGGCGGTCATGGCGAGAGGGAAACGCCCGGTCCCATTCCGAACCCGGAAGCTAAGCCTCTCAGCGCCGATGGTACTGCCCCGGGAACGGGGTGGGAGAGTAGGACACCGCCGGACAACCATT
>NZ_FMZF01000010.1 GCF_900102745.1 Geodermatophilus telluris | reverse complement strand
CCCGGCCCGTCGCGTTCCCGGGGTGTCCCGGCGACACGGGCGGCGTGTCGCCCGGTCACCGCCCCGGGCTGTCGACACGGCGACCGGGCCCGTCCGGCGACCACCGGGCCGGCCGTCCCCTGCCGTCCGGCCACCTGCGGGAACGGCGCGGGACCGCCGTCCCGGTGCCGACGAGTCGACACGGCCGGAATGGTCACCGAATGGCTCGGGAACGCATCCGACGCCATTCCTCACGATGCGGTCACGCGGACCTCTTCTTCGTCCGTTCGTGTTTCGCAGACCCCTACTGTCGTCCTCGCCCGGAATGGACGAGAGACCGCCGGCCGCACCTCCGCCCCGGAACCCGGCGGCGCACACCCTCCCTGGAAGGACCTCCCCATGCCCAGCTCGACGTCCCGACGGAGCCGCGTCGGCGTCCGCGGCTCCGTCCTCGCCGTCGGTGCCGCCGGCATGGCCGCCGCCGTCCTCGTCGGCGGCTTCGGCCTGTCCGGTCTGCAGGACGCCGGCGCCACGCTCGACGAGGTCAGCTCCCTCGACGCCGCGCTGAGCAGCGTGCAGGACATCGAGACCTCGAACTCCGACGTCACCGGCTGGCAGGCGTCCTACGCCTGGGACACCCGCCGCATCGGTGGTGCGGCGGCCGTCGCGGAGGACAACGCCAACCGCGCCGGCTTCCTCGACAGCGCCGACCGGCTGCGCGGTCACCTGGCGGCGATGCCCACGGACGTGCTGACCGAGGAGGAGCGGTCGACCTTCGCCACCATCGAGGAGCGCTGGGAGGACTTCTTCGAGGTGGACGAGCAGGTCGTGCAGGCCTTCGCCCAGGACACCCCGGCCGCCCTCGAGGCGGGCGACCAGTTGGTCCTCGGCCCCGGGTGGGACGTGTACTTCGAGGTCTTCACGCTCACCACGGAGCTGCGCGAGTCGCTCGAGGCCCGGGCCGACGCCGCCGTCGACGCCGCGCACGCCGAGCAGTCGCAGGCGCAGTGGACCACGGCGGTCGCTATCGCGCTGGGGCTGGTCGCCACGCTGGTCCTGGCTCTCGGCACCGCCCGCCGCATCGTGCGGCCGCTCACCTCGGTGCTGTCCGTGGCCTCCGCCCTGGCCGCTGGGGACCTGACCACGACCTCCGGGGTCCGGTCGCGCGACGAGGTCGGCCGCGTGGCCCTGGCACTCGACGAGGCGCAGGCCCGCCTCCGGGAGGTGATGGCCTCGGTCGTGTCCTCGGCGGACGCGGTGGCCGCGTCCTCGGAGGAGCTGTCGGCGTCGTCCGCGCAGATCTCGGCCTCGGCGGAGGAGACCTCGGCGCAGTCCGGCGTGGTCGCCGGTGCGGCCGAGGAGGTGTCGCGCAACGTGCAGACCGTGGCCGCGGGTGCCGAGCAGATGGGCGCGTCGATCCGGGAGATCGCCAGCAACGCCGCCGAGGCCTCCGCGGTGGCCGCCCGCGCCGTCACCGCGGCGGAGACCACCACCGCCACGGTCGCCAAGCTCGGTGACTCCTCCGCCGAGATCGGCAACGTCGTCAAGGTCATCACCAGCATCGCCGAGCAGACGAACCTGCTCGCCCTCAACGCCACCATCGAGGCCGCCCGCGCCGGTGAGGCGGGTAAGGGCTTCGCGGTGGTGGCCAACGAGGTCAAGGAGCTGGCCCAGGAGACGGCGAAGGCGACGGAGGACATCGCCCGCCGCGTCCAGGCCATCCAGGCCGACACCGGCGCCGCGGTCGGCGCGATCGGGGAGATCAGCCAGATCGTCGCCCAGATCTCCGACCGGCAGACCACCATCGCCTCCGCGGTGGAGGAGCAGACGGCCACCACCAACGAGATGAGCCGCTCCGTGCAGGAGGCCGCCCAGGGGTCGGGCCAGATCGCCGACAACATCTCCGGGGTCTCCACCGCCGCGGACTCCACCACCCAGGCGCTCACCCAGACCCGCACGGCCGTCGACGAGCTCGCCCGCATGGCCGCCGACCTGCGCACCACCGTCGCCCGCTTCACCTACTGAACGCACCCGCCCGCACCGCACGACCACCCACCTGGAGAGACCCATGAGCGACACCCGCAGCGGCCGCACGGGCGGCTGGTTCGCCGACCGGCCCGTCGGCGTCAAGATCGGCGCCGCCGTCGTCGTCCTCGCGCTCGTCGCGGTCGCGATGACCGTCCTGGCCGTCAGCCGGCTGTCCGCCCTGGAGGCGGCCGCGACCCGGATCAACGACAACGTCGTCCGGCTCGCCGACCTGGCCAACATCCAGCGCTCCTGGCAGGGCGACCGATCGCGGTACAACACCTACCCGATCGCCGACGCGCAGGCCCGGGCCGCGCTCCTCACCGACCTGGCCGAGCGGCGGGACACCATCGACGGGCAGCTCGACGCCTACGCCGAGGTGACGGTGAACCGGCAGGCGTTCGACGAGTTCCGCGCCACCGTCGAGGACTACTACGCCATCGCCGACGAGCAGCTGGTGCCCGCCGCCGACGCCGGCGACCTGGCCACGGCGGCCGCGGTGATCACCGGCCCGCTGCAGGACCGCTCCGACGTGCTCATGGACCAGTACAACGCCATGCAGGAGCGGCGGGTCGGCGCCGGCCAGGCCGACGCCGACGACGCCGCCGCGATCCACTCCTCGTCGACGACCACCCTCTGGGTGGCCCTGGCCGCCGGCGTCCTCGTCGCCGGCGCCCTCACGGTGTCCGTCGTGCGGCGGCTGGTGAGCACCGTGCGCTCGGTGCAGCGGTCGGTCGAGGCCCTGGCCGACGGCGACCTGACCGTCGTCCCCGAGGTGCGCGGGCAGGACGAGCTCGGCCGCATGGCCGCCGCGCTCGGCACGGCGCAGGACAACCTGCGCGGCGTGCTGCAGGCGGTCGCCGCGTCGGCCGACGCGGTCGCCGCCTCCTCCGAGGAGCTGTCCGCGTCGTCGGCGCAGATCTCCGCCTCGGCGGAGGAGACCTCGGCGCAGTCCGGCGTGGTCGCCGGTGCCGCGGACGAGGTGTCGCGCAACGTGCAGACCGTCGCCGCCGGCGCGGAGCAGATGGGCGCCTCGATCCGGGAGATCGCCAGCAACGCCGCCGAGGCCAGCGCGGTGGCCGCCCGCGCCGTCACCGCGGCGGAGACCACCACCGCCACGGTCGCCAAGCTCGGTGACTCCTCCGCCGAGATCGGCAACGTCGTCAAGGTCATCACCTCGATCGCCGAGCAGACGAACCTGCTGGCGCTCAACGCCACGATCGAGGCCGCTCGCGCTGGTGAGGCCGGCAAGGGCTTCGCCGTCGTCGCGAACGAGGTCAAGGAGCTGGCCCAGGAGACGGCGAAGGCGACGGAGGACATCGCCCGCCGCGTCCAGGCGATCCAGGGCGACACCACCGCCGCCGTCGGCGCCATCGGGGAGATCTCCCAGATCGTCGCCCAGATCAGCGACCGGCAGACCACCATCGCCTCCGCGGTGGAGGAGCAGACGGCCACCACCAACGAGATGTCGCGCTCGGTGCAAGAGGCCGCCCAGGGGTCGGGCCAGATCGCCGACAACATCTCGGGCGTCTCCAGCGCGGCCGACTCCACCACCCAGGCGCTGACCCAGACGCGCACCGCCGTCGACGAGCTGTCGCGGATGGCCGCCGAGCTGCGCACCAGCGTCGCCCGCTTCACCTACTGAACACCGGCCCCTGCAAGGGCCGCGACAAGGAGACACCCGTGCCCCTCCCCCGCCTCCAGAACGTCCGTGTCGGACGCCGGCTCGGCCTCGCCTTCGGCGCCGTCGGAGCGCTCGTGCTGGTCACCGCCGGCGCCGGGCTGTCCGCGGTCGGCGAGCAGCGCGACCTCGCCGAGCAGGTGAGCGCCGTCGACGGTGTCCTCGCCGACGCCGAGACCGCCCGCTTCCAGATCGCGGACGTCACCGGCTGGCAGGGCCTGGTCGTGGCCGACGTCGCCGCCTACGGCCCGGCGGTGGCGCTGGCGCCCGACGCCTACAACCGGTCGGGTCTCCTGGAGGCGAAGGCGGCGGTGTACGAGTGGCTCGACCAGGTCGACACCTCGGCGATGGACGCCACCGAGCTCGAGGCCTTCGAGCAGCTGCGCCCGGCGTGGGACGAGTACTTCCGCTGGGACGACCAGGTGGTCGAGTGGCTCTCGGTGGGGACGCCGGAGAGCTTCGTGTCGACGATCGAGAGCATCAACGGCGGTGACGCCGGCGCGGGCTACGGCATCGTCCTCGGCCTGGCCGACACCGTGCAGGCGTCGGCCCAGGAGCGCGCCGCCGACCTCCGCCGGCAGCAGGACGCGGCGCAGACCCGGGCGACGGCACTGCTCAGCGTGGTCGGGGTGCTCGCCGTCCTCCTGGCCGCGGGGCTGTCCGTGCTGGCGGCCCGCTCGGTGGTCCGGCCGCTGCGGCAGGTCCGGTCGGCGCTGGACGCCGCGGCGCAGGGTGACCTGACCGTGGACTCGGGCGTCGCGCGGCGGGACGAGGTCGGCGAGATGGCGGCCTCGCTGGCGGCCATGCAGGCGGGCATCCGCGAGGTGATGGCGTCGGTGGCCGGTGCCTCCGACGCGGTGGCCGCCAGCTCCGAGGAGCTGTCGGCGTCGTCGGCGCAGATCTCGGCCTCGGCGGAGGAGACCTCGGCGCAGTCGGGTGTGGTGGCCGGCGCTGCGGAGGAGGTCAGCCGCAACGTGCAGACGGTGGCCGCGGGTGCGGAGCAGATGGGGGCGTCGATCCGGGAGATCGCCAGCAACGCCGCCGAGGCCTC
>NZ_FMZF01000008.1 GCF_900102745.1 Geodermatophilus telluris | reverse complement strand
CCCTGGCCCGCCGGGTGCGGGACGCCGAGCTGTCCCAGGCGGCCGAGCGCGACGGGCTGAAGTCGATGCGGTCCTGGCTGGGCGGGCACTGCCGGCTATCGGCCGCCGCGGCCGCCCGGGTCGTGGGCAACGGGCGGGTGCTGGCGCATCTGCCGGCGCTGGCCGAGGCGCACGACGCCGGGCTCGTGTCGGCCGAGCAGGTCGCGGTCGCCGCCACTGCGCTGACGCCGGAGCGCTTGGCGGCCGCTGTCGAGCAGGGCGTGGAGCTCGGCGAGGTCGACGCGGTGCTCACCGGGCTGGCCGTGGAGCAGCCGCACACCGACTTCGTGCACGCGGTGCGGCACTACCTGAGCCGGCTCGATCCCGACGGCCCGGAGCCCGATCCGACCGAGGGGCGCCGGCTGAGCCTGGCCAAGCACGCCGACGGCACTCTGAGTGGGCGCTTCGAGCTCGACGCGGTGGGCGGGGAGAAGCTGCAGGCCGCGCTGGAGTCCTTCGTGCAGGCCGACCGCCCCGCCGGGCACGAGCGCAGCCGCGCGCAGCGGCTCGGCGATGCGCTGGTGCAGCTGTGCGACACCAGCCTGGCCGCCGGCCGCCTGCCCACGCTGCGCACCGTCAAGGCGCACCTGGCCGTCGTCATCGACCTCGACGACCTCGCCGGCACCGCCACCGGCCCCGAGGCCGCGCGGATGGGGTTCGGCGCGGTGATCTCCGCCGCGAGAGCCCGCTGGCTGGCCTGCGACAGCACCGTCTCCCGCGTCGTGTTCGGCCCCGACGGCGCACCGCTCGACCTCGGCCGCGAACAGCGCCTGGCCGACCGCCACCTCCGCCGCGCCGTCGAACTCCGTGACGGCGGCTGCGTCTTCGCCGGCTGCCACGCGCCGACCTGGTGGGCGGAGGTGCACCACCTCGTGCACTGGCTCGACGGCGGCGAGACCAACCTGCAGAACTCCGCGCTGCTGTGCGAGCGGCACCACACCCAGGTCCACCACGGCTTCCGGGTCGAGCGACAACCGGACGGCCGATGGCGGACCTGGCGACCCGACGGCACCGAGATCGGCGTCCCGTCACCACTGCTGCAACCTGCGGCCTGATCGCTGTCGTGCTCGTCGCGCTCGGGGTGGGCGCGGCGACCGCCCCCTCGCGTCCTGGGGTCGTCGGGACCGCGGTGGACGGGGAGGTCACGGGGTGCGCGGCGCCGGCACCCGCGCCGGGCCGAGATCGCTTCCGCGCACTGGACGGTCGGCTGCAACCGTGGTTGCATCTGCGCCGTGACGACGACGGGGGAGTGGGTGCTGCTCTCCTACCGGCTGCCGCGGGAGCCGTCGGGGCCGCGGACGACGCTGTGGCGGCGGCTGCGCCGGCTCGGCGTCGCCCAGCTCGCCGACGGCGTGGTGGCGCTCCCGGCCGACGCCCGCACGCGGGAGTCGCTGGAGTGGCTGGCCGACGACGTCCTCGAGGCGGGCGGCACCGCGGGCATCTGGACCGCCCGGCCGGCCACCGCCGCCCAGGAGCGCGAGCTCGCCGCCGGGATGGCCGCGGCCCGCGCCGAGGAGTACCGGGAGCTCACCGGGCAGGCGGCCGCCGCGCTCGGTGCGCCGGAGGCCGAGCAGGCCCGGACCCTGCGCCGGCTGCGGGGTGAGTGGCGTGCCATCGGCCGCCGCGACTTCTTCCCGCCGGCCGAGAAGGACGCCGCGGCCGCCGCGCTCAGCGCCCTGGCCGAGGCCGTCGCGCCCACCGGTGCCCGCGTGGGGAGCGCGCGGTGAGGTGGGCGACCCGCGCCGGCGTGCACGTCGACCGCGCCGCCTGCGCCTGGCTGATCCGCCGGTTCGTCGACCCCGGTGCGGAGTTCGTCTTCGTCACCGACCCCGCCGACGTCCCGGCCGACGCCACCCCGTTCGACATGCGGGGCGCGGCGCTGGGCCACGTGGGCGGCGACTGCTCCTTCGAGACCGTGCTGCGCGTGCACGGCCTCGACGACCCCGTGCTCTGGCGGATCGGCGAGATCGTCCACGAGGCCGACCTCGACGACGGCCGCTTCGACGCCCCGGAGGCACCCGGCCTCGACGTCCTGCTGCGCGGCCTGTCGATGACCGGGGACGACGAGCACACCCTCGCCGTCTCCGGCCCCCTCTTTGACGGCCTGTACGAGTTCACCCGCCGCCGCCTGCTGCTCGGCCGCGAGCCGGCCTGACCCCGACGGAGACCCGTGACCCCCGAACCGACCGCCACTCCGGCGCCGGCCACCGCGGTGCCGCCGTTCCGCACCGCCGTCCGCGCCTGGTTCCTCGTCTCGCTGCAGACCTTCGGCGGCCCGGCCGGGCAGATCGCGGTCATGCAGCGCGAGCTGGTCGACGAGCGCCGCTGGATCGGCCAGCGCCGCTTCCTGCACGCGCTGAACTACTGCACCCTGTTGCCCGGCCCGGAGGCCCAGCAGCTGGCCACCTACGTCGGCTGGCTGCTGCACGGCACCCGTGGCGGGCTGGTCGCCGGCGGGCTGTTCGTGCTGCCCGGCGTCGTCGCGCTGCTGGCGCTCTCGGCGGTCTACGTCGCCTTCGGCGACACCACGGCGATCACCGCCCTGTTCACCGGCCTGGCGGCGGCCGTGCTGGCGATCGTGGTGCAGGCCGTGATCCGGGTGGGGAAGAAGGCGCTCGACAGCCGCGCCCTGGTCGTGCTCGCGATGCTGGCCTTCCTCGCGCTGGCGCTGTTCGGCGTGCCGTTCCCGGTCGTCGTCGCCCTCGCCGGCGTCGCCGGCTGGGCCCTGGGCCGCTGGCGGCCCTCGGCGCTGCCGCAGAGGAGGGCGGCCGACGGCCCCGACGCCGGCCCGCCGCCGGTGATCTCGGACGACGTGCTGCACCACGAGGCCCCCACGACCCGCCGCACGCTGCGGGTGCTGCTCGTGGGGGTGGTCGTGTGGGGGCTGCCGGTGGCGGCGGTCGCGCTGCTGACCGGGACGGGGAGCGTCCTCACCGAGCAGGGGCTGTTCTTCTCCGGCGCCGCGGTGGTCACCTTCGGCGGCGCCTACGCGGTGCTCGCCTACGTCGCCCAGCAGGCCGTCGAGGTCTACGGCTGGCTGCAGCCGCGGGAGATGGTCCGCGGGCTCGCGCTGGCCGAGACCACGCCCGGCCCGCTGATCATGGTCGTCCAGTTCGTCGCCTTCCTCGGCGCGTTCCGGGCGCCCGGCGGCCTCGACCCGTGGGTGGCCGCGGTCCTCGCCTCGCTGCTGGTCACCTGGGTGACGTTCGTGCCGAGCTTCCTGTTCGTGCTGCTCGGCGCCCCCTACATGGAGCGGCTGCGCGGCAACCGGTCGCTGTCGGCCGCGCTGACCGGCATCACCGCCGCCGTCGTGGGGGTCATCGCCAACCTGGGGCTGTACTTCGCCGTCCACACGCTGTTCTCCGAGACGGTGACCGCCGGGCCGCTGGCGCTCGAGCTGCCCGACCCGACGACGCTGCGCTGGGTGCCGCTGGTGATCGCGCTCGCGGCCGCCGTGCTGCTCTTCCGGGTGAAGTGGTCGGTGCTGCGCACCCTCGGGCTGTGCGCGGTGCTGGGCCTGGCCGCCGGGCTGGCGGGCCTGCCGGTCGGCTGAGCCGCGGTGGGTGACCGGCCCGCGGGCGGGTAGGGCTCCCTCCCGGAGAGGCGTGCAGACCGCGCGCCACGGACGGGAGGGACCGACATGGCCATCGCGACGATCAACCCGGCCACCGGCGAGACGCTCAAGACCTACGAGCCGCTGCCGGACGACGCCGTCGACGAGCGCATCGGGCGGGCCGTCGAGGCGTTCCGCGCCTACCGGCTGACCAGCCCGCAGGAGCGCGCCGGCTGGCTGCGCGCCGCCGCCGACGTCCTCGACGCCGACACCGACGCCGTCGCCGAGCTCATGGTGACCGAGATGGGCAAGACGCTGGCGGCGGCCAAGGCCGAGGTCGGCAAGTGCGCCAAGGGGCTGCGCTACTACGCCGAGCACGGCCCGGCGATGCTCGAGCCGCGCCCCGCCGACGCCGGTGCCGTCGGCGCCGAGGACGCCTACGTGGTCCACCAGCCGATCGGCGTGGTGCTCGCGGTCATGCCGTGGAACTTCCCGCTCTGGCAGGCCATGCGGTTCGCCGCGCCCGCCCTGATGGCGGGCAACGTCGGCCTGCTCAAGCACGCGAGCAACGTGCCGCAGACCGCGCTCTACATCGAGGAGCTCTTCCGCAAGGCCGGCTTCCCCGCCGACGTGTTCCAGACGCTGCTCGTCGGCTCGAAGGCCGTCGAGCGGGTGCTGCGCGACGACCGGGTCGCCGCGGCCACCCTCACCGGCAGCGCCCCGGCCGGGCAGTCGGTCGCCTCCATCGCCGGCGACGTGCTCAAGAAGACGGTGCTCGAGCTCGGCGGCAGCGACCCCTACATCGTCATGCCGTCGGCCGACCTCGACCGCGCCGCCGAGGTCGCCGTCACCGCGCGCTGCCAGAACAACGGGCAGAGCTGCATCGCCGCCAAGCGGTTCTTCGTGCACCGCGACGTCGCCGAGGAGTTCACCCGGCTGTTCGCCGAGAAGCTGTCGGCGCTCGTCGTCGGCGACCCGATGGCCGCGGACACCCAGGTCGGCCCGCTGGCCACCGAGTCCGGCCGCGAGGACGTCGAGCGGTACGTGCAGGACGCGGTCGACAAGGGCGCCACCGTCGTCACCGGCGGCGAGCGGGTCGACGGGCCCGGCTGGTTCTACCGGCCGACCCTGCTCACCGGCGTCACGCCCGAGATGGACCTCTACGCCGAGGAGGTCTTCGGCCCGGTCGCGGCGCTGTGGACCGTCGACTCCCTCGAGGAGGCCGTCGAGATCGCCAACAGCCACCCCTACGGCCTGGGCAGCAACCTGTGGAGCGAGGACGAGCAGGAGCGGGCGACGTTCATCCGCGACGTGCAGGCCGGCATGGCGTTCGTCAACGGGATGGTCACCAGCTACCCCGAGCTGCCCTTCGGCGGGGTCAAGCAGAGCGGCTACGGCCGGGAGCTGACCGAGCTCGGCATGTACGAGTTCACCAACGCCAAGACGGTGTGGATCGGCCCGCGCAGCAGCCAGCAGGCGGAGGGCACCACGGCCAGCGCCTCGGAGTGAGCCACCGCGGCCGTTTCCCCGCGCGGCGGCGCGGGGTAGCGGTCGCGGGAGGCGACCGGGCTCCTGAGCAGTGGGACGTCGACGGCGCTCGACAGGAGGACCGATGACGACGACGACCGACAACCGCTTCGTGGTCCAGGCGGTGCACGACCTCGGCACCGCCCTCTGGTTCGGCGGCTCGGTGATGGGCATCGCCGGGGTGAACAAGTCCGGCAGCGACCTCACCGCGGGGATCGACAAGGTCCGGGTGGCCAGCTCCGCGTGGAGCCGCTTCCAGCCGGCGCAGTTCGGCGGGATCGCGGCCACCCTGGTCACCGGCCTGCAGCTGACCCGCTCGAACACCCAGCGGCTCGCGCTGCAGAAGGGCTACGGCACGGTCGGCGCGCTCAAGGCGGCGCTGACCGTGGCGGGTGCCGGGGCCACCGCGTACGCCGCCTACTCCGGCGCCCAGATCGGCAAGCTCGCCGAGCAGGCGGCCCGCACCGGCGATCTCGAGGTCAAGGACGCCACCCTGCCCTCGGCCGGCACGCCGCCGGAGATCAAGAAGTGGCAGGCCCGCCAGCGGGTCACCCAGGCCGTCGTCCCGGTGCTGGCCGGCGGGGTCATCGCGTGCAACGCCTGGCTGGTGCAGTCCTACCGGCTCGGCTCGACGGTCAGGGGCCTGCTCGGCCGCATCCTGCCCGACTGAGCCCTCACCGGCCCGGCCCCCTGTGGGGGCCGGGCCGGTGTCACGCCCGGGCGGTGACCCGCACCCACTGGCCGCCGTCGCCGGCGGGACGGGCGTCCAGGGCGGTGGCGGTCGCCGCCGCGGCGGCCACCGCGAGCCGGGCGTCCGCGCCCGGCAGCGGCAGCAACGGCGCGGGCAGCAGCACCTCGACCGTGAGGCCGCCGGTTGCGGGGACGGCGCGCACCGGCCGCGCGGGCGCCGCACCGGCGGGGCCGGTGCCGGCGACGAGGACCTCCGACACGAGCAGCACGAGCTCCTCGGCGACGGCGGGCGGGCACCCGGCGGCCGCGGCCCGCTCGCGCACCCACGCCCGCACCTCGGCCGGCCGCCGCACGTCCACCGTGCCCTCGACCACGTCGCCGCCCCCGTGCTCGGTCACTCCTCGACCACCCCCACGCCGGCAACGAGGCCGGCCCGTGGGAGGTGCGGCGCCCCGGCGCGCCGTTGCCGAGCCGTGACCGGGAGCCCGGTCAGGCGCGGTCGGGCGGCTGGGACCGGACGAGGAACCGGGCGCCACCGCCCTCGGGCACCGCGGCGAGCGTGACGGCGGGGGACACCTTGCCGGCCAGCCACAGCATGAGCAGCCGCCGGTCGGCGGGCACCAGCGAGGGCAGCAGCAGCTCGCACGGCCGGCGGGTGAGCACCTCGCAGACCACGGCCGGGCCGGCGTGGTGCAGGCGGACCGGGACGCCGGCCGGCCCGCCGTCGAGCGCCGCCGCCGCGATCACCGCCTCGTGCAGCACCAGCACCAGCTCGTCGCGGCGCGGCTCGCTCAGCCCCGCCTCGGCCAGCCGCTCGTGCCACCACCGCCGGTTGTGCGCGGGCGTGTCCGGGTCGAGCACCGCCGTGGTCACCGGCACGGTGTCGCTCGGGACGGGGGCCAGCGTCAGGTCGGGGTTGGGCAGGTCCAGGCCGTCGAGCCACAGCACCGGGTGCGTCCCGCGCGCCATCGCGATGCCGTCGGGCGGCACGGTGGCGCTGTCGACGAGGCAGGTCACCGCGAGGGGTGCCGCGCCGACGGCGGCGGTGGTCGCCTCCTCGGCTCGGCGCCACTCCTCGACGTCGCCCAGCGGGCGCTGGCACAGCACGGCCACCGGGCCCTCGGTGCCCCGCGGCCGGTGCCGCAGCCACTCCTCGGCGAGCACCTCGACCGGCGACTCCAGCAGCGCCTCCGGCGGGGCGAACCGCACCGCGGCCTCAGGTGCGTGGGCGCGCACGGCGCGGCGGACGGCGTCCTCCACGTGGGCCACCACCGGCGCCCCCGCGGACAGGGCCCGCCGGCACAGCTGCGCGGCGATGGCCGCGGCCTGGGTGGGGCCCTCGTGGAACGCGCAGCGGTGCACCGGCGCGAGCAGCGCCCCGGGGAGCGGGCCGGACGTCCTCACGGCGCGCTCCCGCTCCCGTCGGCCTGGGCCAGCTGCACCGTGCGGCCGGGGTGCCGGGTGGCGAGCAGCCGCACCAGCCGGGAGGTCAGCCGCGAGGCGCCGACCAGCACGAGCCCGGGCGGACCGGCCGCCGCGGCGACCAGCGAGTCGGCCGCGCCGACGTCGAGGAAGCGCAGGTCGGCCACGTCCCAGGTGGCCGGCCCCCCGTCCCCGCCCGGGGTCGCCTGCAGCACGGCGCGCAGCGCGTCGGCGTTGCCGGAGTCCAGCTCGCCGGCCAGGCGCAGCCCCCCCGGCGTCCGGGTGAGCCGGAAGGTGCCGTCGTCGTAGAGGCCGGCCGCGTCCACCTCGGAGTCGTGGGCGGCCGCCAGCACCGGCACCTGCTCGGGTGCCAGCAGGTGCCGGAAGTACGGGCACAGCACGGTCAGCGGCACCTCGGCGGCCAGCTCGGTGACCACCTGCTCGAACGGGTTGTCCCCGGGGCCCAGCGCACCGGTGAACCGGACGCCCGGGAACCCCTCGGCCAGCGCCCCGGTGACGTAGCCGGGCAGCCGGGCGGGGTCGGGCGGCACCACCCGCACCGCGGTCGTCGCGCCCGGCTCCCACGCCTGCCCGACCACGCCGGCCCGCCGCAGCCGCGCCCACAGCCGCGGCTCGCGCGTGCCGAGACCGGTGAGCAGCACGCACTCGCCGCGGCGCACCCCCTCCACGACGAAGTCGCCCACCACCTCGGCGTGGGCCTCCTCGCTGTCGAGGACCACCCAGTCGTGCCGTCCGCGGCTCACCGGCCGTCGTCCGCGGACCGAGGGTCGCCGGGCGCCTCCCCGGTCTCGGTGACCAGGGCGGCGACGTCGCGCACCTTGCGGTGGGTGTCCTGCGAGGCGCGCGTGAGGATGCCGAAGGCCGCCTCGGCGGTGATCCGGTACCGCTCCATCAGCACCCCCTTGGCCTGGCCGATGACGTCGCGGCTGGCCAGCGCGACGGCCAGGTGCTCGATGCGCTGGACCGAGCGCAGGGCCAGCGCGGCGTGCACGGCCACCGGCGCCAGCGTCGCCCGCTCGGGCACCTCGCCCGTGGCGTACACCGACAGCGCCCCGAGCACCTCGCGTCCGGTGTCGAGGGGCAGGCAGGTCGCCGTCGGCAGCGCCGTGGCCGCCGCGGTGCAGGCCAGCCGCGGCCAGCGCGGGTCCTGCAGGAGGTCGGCGCTGCCCGCGGGCGTGCCGCCGAGGGCCTCGAGCAGCGGTCCCTGCCCGCCGGCGACCTGGGCGGCGTCGAGGGTGGCCGCCCCGGGGGCGCTGGCCACCGGGTCGCGCGGCCGGCGCCCGGTGCCGCGCACCACCACCGACACGGCGGCGTCGGCGGGCAGCAGTGCGGCGAGGTCGCCGACCACCGCGTGCACGACCCCGTCGGCGTCGTCGGCGGCGTGCCAGCGACCGGCGGCGGCGGCCAGCCAGCCGTCCAGGTCGGGACGGGTCCCGAGGAGGCGGGGTCTCGTCGTCGCAGGAAGCACAGGTCCTCCGAGCCGGTCGTCTCCCGGCGTCCTCGTGCGCACTGGTCCGTGGGATCGACCCAGCGCGGCACCGCTGTCCCGCGATGGTGCCACCCGGTGGGGCGACACGCCCGCATCCCGGGCGGTTCCGACCGGGAGCCCGTCCGGGGCGCCCGGGGGAGCGCCCGGCCCCGCCGGTTAGCCTCCGCGCCGGCCACCGGCACCGACGAGGAGGACGCGTGACGACACACGGGCAGGGGACGCTGCCGACGGGCCAGTACTGGCAGGGCTGGACGGTGCCCGACCCGGTCGGCGTGGTGGTGCTGGTGCACGGCGCCCACGAGCACGGTGGCCGCTACGCCCACGTCGCCGAGCGGCTGGCGCGGGCCGGCTACGCCTCCTACGCGCCCGACCACCCCGGCCACGGCCGCTCCCCGGGCCGGCGCGGGGACGTCGGCAGCCTGGCCGCGGCCGTCGAGGGCGTCGCCGCGACCGCGCGGGCCGCCGCCGACCGCCACCCCGGCGTCCCGCTGTTCGTCTACGGCCACAGCCTGGGCGGGCTGGTGGCGCTGCAGTACCTCACCGGCGAGCCGCACGAGCGGGTCGCCGGCGGGGTCGTCTCGGCGCCCGCGCTCGACACCAGCACGGCCACCCCCGTGCAGCGGGTGGTCGCGCCGCTGCTGGCCCGGGTGGCGCCGGGCCTGGGCGTGCTCACCCTCGACGCCGAGACGGTCAGCCGCGACCCGGAGGTGGTGGCCGCCTACCGCAGCGACCCGCTCAACCACACCGGCCGGATGGTCGCCCGCACCGGCCACGCGATCATGGCCGGGGCTGCCGGCATGCCCGCCCGGCTGCGCGGTCTGCGGCTGCCGCTGCTGGTGCTGCACGGCGGCGACGACCGGCTGATGCCGCCGTCGGCCAGCGAGGTGGTGCGCCGGCACGCGGGCTCGCCCGACCTGACGGTGCGCGTCTACGAGGGGCTCTACCACGAGCCGCACAACGAGCCCGAGCAGGACGAGGTCCTCGCCGACGTCGTCGCCTGGCTCGACGCGCACCGGGCGGCCGGCTGACGCCGCCGCGCTACGCGGGCCGGGAGGGCAGCAGGTTCTCCTGGTGGTCGAGCTCGCGCTCCAGCGTGCGCAGGCCCTCGTCGGGCAGCCGCCCGAGGTCGCGCCAGCGCAGCAGCTCCTCGCGCTCGGCGTCGATGACCGCCCGGCGCACCCGCAGCGCCGCCTCGTACCGCGGCGACATCGGCACCTCGCCCTCGACGTCCTCGAGCACCTCCAGCCGCCGCCGGTAGCGGTCCAGCCGGTTGCGCAGCGCGGCCCGGACGGACTCGATGGCCGCGTCGTCGAGGTGGTCGTGCTCCTCGGACTGCAGGTCGTCGAGCCGGGTCAGCCCCGCCTCGACGGCCGCGACGCGGGCCTGGTTGCGCAGCCGGGCGGCGTCGGCGGCGTCGGCGCGCAGCCCCAACCGCCGGACCAGCGGCGCGAAGGTCGCGCCCTGACCGACCAGCGTGACCAGCACCGCCAGGAAGGCGCAGAACAGCAGCAGGTCGCGGTCGGGGAAGGGGTCCCCGGCCTCGGTGACCAGCGGGATGGTGAAGACGGCGGCCAGGCTGATCACGCCGCGGGTGCCGGCCCAGCTCAGCACGGTGATCTCCCGGCCGGACAGCCGCGGCGCGACGGGGGAGCGCCCGCCCGGCGGGACCGTCTCGTCCTCGACCGGCGAGCCGCCCAGGCGCATGTGCAGCGCCTGCGGCGCGTGCTCGGTGAGCCACAGCCACAGCGGCCGGACCAGCAGCACCGACCCGACGGTGATCCCCGAGGCGACCACCACGGTGGAGGGCGCGTACTGGCCCAGGCCGCGGATGACCGCGGGCAGCTGCTGGCCGATGAGCAGGAAGACGATGCCCTCGAGCAGGAAGTCGACCAGCCGCCACACCGCGTCGGTCTGCAGGCGGGTGGCCCCCGACTGCCAGTACGGCGCGTTGTGCGAGATGACCAGCCCGGCGACGACGACGGCCAGCACGCCGGACACGTGCAGGGACTCGGCGAGCAGGTAGGCGACGAACGGGGTGGCCAGGGAGATGGCGTTGGACGCCAGCGGGTCGCGCCGCAGCCGGCGCAGCGGCCGGATGCCGTAGGCGACGACCAGGCCCGCCGCGACCCCGCCGGCCGCCGCCAGCGCGAACTGGCCGAGCGCCCCCCAGGTGGAGAAGCCGTCGCCGGACGCCGCGGCGACCGCGACCGTGAGCAGCGTCAGCGCCGTCGCGTCGTTGAGCAGCCCCTCGCCCTGGATGAGGGTGACCAGCCGGGGCGGCAGGCCCACCCGGCGGCCGACGGCGAGCGCGGCGACCGGGTCGGGCGGGGCGACCGCGGCGCCGAGGGCGATGCCGGCGGCCAGCGTGGCGCCGGGGACCCACAGCGCGAAGCCGGCACCGATGACCAGCGCGGTGACCAGCACCAGCAGCACCGAGAGGCCGACGACGGTGCGCAGGTTGGCCCGGATGGCGATCAGCGAGGAGTCCAGCGCGGCGCTGTAGAGCAGCGGCGGGATGAGGACGGAGAGGACGACCTCGGGGTCGAGGGTGAGGTTCGGGCCGGGCAGCAGCGCGTAGAGCAGCCCGGTCACGGTGAGCAGCGCGGCCGCCGGGATGCCGGTCCGGCCGGCCAGGCCACGGGCGGCGACGATCACCGCGACCGCGGCCAGGGCGAGCAGGAGGAGGGTCTCGGCGTGCACCGAGTCATCCTGCCGGACGCCGCCCGGTCACCCGGGGAGGCGGTCCGGTCAGGCGGCGACGGACTCCATGGCCTCCGCGACCAGGGTGACCGAGCGCAGCCGCTCCTCGGTGCCGGGCGCCTGGTGGGCGACGATCAGCTCGTCGGCGTCGGCCAGCCGCGCGAAGGCGGTGAGCTGCTCGCGCACCTCCGCGGGCGTGCCGACGGCGGTGTGGGTCAGCATGCGGTCGACGTGCACGCCGGCGCCCGAGGCGAGCAGCAGGTCGGCCTCGTCGTCGGTCAGGTCGCGGCCCTGGCCGAACAGCCCGACGGCCAGCCGCCGGCGGGTGGCCTCGTACGCCGCGCGGGCGGCGTCGCCGGAGTCCGCGGCGACGGCGTTGACGCCGGCGATCACGTACGGGGCGTCGAGCTGCTCCGAGGGCCGGAAGTCGCGCCGGTAGGCGGCCACCGCGGGCTCCAGGGCCTGCGGCGCGAAGTGGGAGGCGAAGGCGTGGGGCAGGCCCAGCGCGGCGGCCAGGCCGGCGCCGAACATCGACGAGCCGAGCACGTACAGCGGCACGTTCGACCCGCGGCCGGGGACGGCCTCGACGCCGGGGACGCGGGAGTGGCCGGTCAGGTAGCCCTGCAGCTCGAGCACGTCCTGCGGGAAGCGCTCGGCGGAGGCCGCGTCGCGGCGCAGCGCGTACATCGTGTTCTGGTCCGAGCCCGGGGCCCGGCCCAGCCCGAGGTCGATCCGCCCGGGGTGCACGGCCTCGAGGGTGCCGAACTGCTCGGCGATGGTGAGCGGCGAGTGGTTGGGCAGCATCACGCCGCCGGCGCCGAGCCGGATGGTCGAGGTGTGCGCGCCGACGTGCGCGATGAGCACGCTGGTGGCCGACGAGGCGATGTGGCGCATGTTGTGGTGCTCGGCGTACCAGACCCGGCGGTACCCGGTCTCCTCCGCCCGCTGCGCCAGCGCGACGCTGCCGGCGATGCTGCTGCCGATCGTCTCCCCGCGGGCGACGGGGGCGAGGTCGAGCACGGACAGCGGGATCTGCATCGGGGGTTCCTCCGGGGCGGTGCACGGTCGTTGCAGGGTGCAACGCGACCCGCCCCGGAGGATTCCCTCAGGCGGGCCGGGCGGCCTTGCGGGTGCGCGGGCGCACCGTCTCCACGGGGGCGTCGGGCTCGTCGACGCCGAGGCGCCGCTCGAAGCCGGGCGGGACGACGACGTCGTCGCGCGAGAGGTCCGCGGTGGACTCGCGGGCCAGGCCGGTCAGCGCCGAGCCCAGGCCGTCGCGCAGCAGGTCGAGCACGTTCTCCACGCCGGCCTGGCCGTTGGCCGCCAGCCCCCACAGGTAGGCGCGGCCGATCATCACCGCCCGCGCCCCCAGGGCCAGGGCCTTGGCGACGTCGCTGCCGCGGCGGATGCCGCCGTCGAGCAGCACCTCGACCTGCTCGCCGACGGCCTCGGCGACCGCCGGCAGGGCGCGGATCGAGGCGGGGGTGCCGTCGAGGTTGTTGCCGCCGTGGTTGGACACCGAGATCGCGGTGACGCCGGCGTCGACGGCCCGCCGGGCGTCGTCGACGCGCATGACGCCCTTGAGCATGAACGGCCCGTCCCACTGCGACCGCAGCCAGGCGACGTCCTCCCACGACGGCATCGGCGACTGCATCCACATGCCGTAGGCGCCGAAGAAGGTGGGCGGCGTCTCGCCGGGGGTGGCGACCATGTTGGGCACGGTGAGGTCGGGGATGCGGCCGGTGCGGGCGAAGTCGAGCAGCCAGCGGGGGCGGACGAGCACCTGCGGCGCGTACTTCCGGGCGGCCTCGAAGTCGATCTTCGACGGGATGAACGGGCTGCCCCAGTCGCGGCCGTAGGCGAACGACCAGTCGAGGGTGGCGATCATGCCGACGGCGCCGGCGCGCTTCGCGCGGTCCATCCGGGCGAGCATCTCGTCCCGGGTGCCCACCCAGTACATCTGGAAGAAGGTCTGCGGGTTGGCCGCGACGACCTCCTCGACCGGCTTGCTGGCGAAGGAGGACAGGCCCATCGCCACGCCGCGGGCGGCGGCGGCCCGGGCGACGGCGACCTCGCCGTCGGGGTGCACGGCCTGCACGCCGGTCGGGCTGATGAGCACCGGCATGGACACGTCCTGGCCCATGACGCGGGTGACCATCTCCCGCTTGTTGGACAGGCCCGCGGTGTGCGGGGCGAAGCCGAGCTCGTCGAAGGCGCGCAGGTTGTCGTCGACGGTCAGGCCCTTCTCCGAGCCGGCCACCAGCGCCCCGTACACGCCCTTGGGCAGCCGCCGCCGCGCTCTGCGCTGGGCCTCGGCCACCGTCTCGAACCACGCGTTCGCCACCGTCGTCTCCGTTCGGTCGGACCGCCGGGACCCACCCGGCTGGCACTGAGTGCCACCCTAGCGGCGCGGGTATGGCGCGGACCACACCCCGGAGACGGCGCAGCCCCGGGGCCGGGGCCCCGGGGCCGGTCAGGAGGTGCGCCGCGACGGGGCGGCGCGGTGGCTCACCGGCGGGCGGCGAGGGCGGCGATCTCGTGCGCGGACTCCAGCGTGGGGGCGGCGGCGAGCGCGCGGGCGATCTCCCGGTCGTCGCGGCGGCGGGCGCGGGCGGCGCGGGCGGAGGTGAGGGCGGTGCGCAGGCGGGTCATGTCGGGTCCTCCCCGGTCGTGCGGACGGCGGCGCGAGCCGGCGCCCCGGCCCCTGCCGGCGGGCCCTCAGTGCGACGCCGATCACGGCTCCGAACTGCTGGGTCTGCATCTCCAACCATGCTCCGGACCGCGCGGTTCGTCAAGCGAACCCAGGGTGACCTAGGCTGCACCCGTGACCGCGGCCACGCCCGACCCCGCCCCGGACTTCGACCGGGCGCGCTGCTCGGTGGCCGCGACGCTGGCCGTGGTGGGGGAGAAGTGGACCCTCCTGGTGCTGCGGGAGGCCTTCCTCGGCGTCCGCCGCTTCGCCGACCTGCAGCGCGCGCTCGGCGCCCCGAGGGCGGTGCTCACCGACCGGCTCCACCGGCTGGTCGCCGAGGGGCTGCTGGTCCGGGTGCCCTACCGGGCGCCGGGCGAGCGGGAGCGGCACGAGTACCGCCTCACCGACCGGGGCCGCGACCTGCACCCGGCGGTCGTCGCGCTCATGCAGTGGGGCGACCGGTGGCTGGCCGGGGACGGCGACCCGCCGCTGGCGCTCACCCACCGCGACTGCGGGGCGCCGGTGTCGCTGGGGCTGCGGTGCGCGGCCGGCCACGACGTCGGCGGACCCCGCGAGGTCACCGCGACCCCCACCGGGCGGCCCGCTGAGACGCCCGCCACACCGCCCGGCTAGCGTCGGCGGCGCCCGCCGCCGCCGTGACCAGGGAGGCCGTCCTGCCCACCACCGAGATCCCCGGCGGCGCGAGCACGCCGCGGCTGCGCGCCCACCTCGCCGTGCCGCCCGTCGGCGAGGGGCCCTGGCCCGGGGTGGTCGTCGTCCACGAGGTGTTCGGGCTGACCGACGACGTCCGGCAGCACGCCGACCGGCTGGCCGCGGCCGGCTACCTCGCCCTCGCCCCGGACCTGTTCTCCGCCGGCGGCGCGGTGCGCTGCCTGCGCTCGACGTTCCGGTCGCTCGCCCGCGGGGAGGGGCCGGCGTTCGGCGACCTGGAGGCCGCCCGGCGCGCCCTGGCCGACCGCGCCGACTGCACCGGCCGCATCGGCGTCCTCGGGTTCTGCATGGGCGGGCAGTTCGCGCTCTACGCCGCCACCCGCGGCTTCGACGTCGCCGCGCCCAACTACGGCCCCCTGCCGGCCGACCCCGAGCGGGTGCTCGCCGGCGCCTGCCCGGTGGTGGCCAGCTACGGCCGCCGCGACCGCGGGCTGCGCGGCACGGCCGACCGGCTCGAGCGGGTGCTCACCGACCTCGGCGTCGAGCACGACGTGAAGGAGTACCCCGACGCCGGGCACTCCTTCCTCAACCGGCACAACGCCGGGCCGTTCACCGTGCTGGAGAAGCTCGCGGGGCTCGACTTCCACCAGCCCTCGGCGGAGGACGCCTGGGCGCGGGTCCTGCGCTTCCTCGACCGGCACCTGCGGAGCCGGGCGTGAGCGCGGGCGGGGCCGGGCCGCTGGCCGGGCTGCGGGTGGTCGAGCTCGGTGGCATCGGCCCCGGGCCGCACGCGGCGATGGTGCTGGCCGACCTCGGCGCCGACGTCGTCCGGGTCGAGCGGCCCTCCGGCGGGCTCGCCGTGGGCGCCGGCGGCCGGGACGCGGTCCTGCGCGGCCGGCGCTCGGTGGCCGCCGACGTCAAGACGCCCGAGGGCCGCGAGCTCGTGCTCGGCCTGGTCGACCGGGCCGACGTGCTGCTCGACGTCTTTCGGCCCGGCGTCGCCGAGCGGCTGGGCCTGGGCCCCGAGGAGTGCCTGGCCCGCAACCCCGGGCTGGTCTTCGCGCGGATGACCGGCTGGGGGCAGGACGGGCCGTGGGCCGACCGGGTCGGCCACGACGTCAACTACCTGGGGCTGACCGGCACGCTCGCCGCGCTGGCCCGGCAGGGGGAGTCGCCGCGGTTCCCGATGAACCTGGTCGCCGACTACGGCGGCGGCTCGATGCTGCTGCTGGTCGGCGTGCTGGCCGCGCTGCACGAGCGGTCCCGGTCGGGCCGCGGGCAGGTGGTCGACGCCGCGATGGTCGACGGCGTGGCGCTGCTGTCGCAGCTGATGTGGTCGCTGCGCGGCCAGGGGGCGTGGTCGGACCGGCCGGGCACCAACCTGCTCGACGGCGGCGCGCCCTTCTACGACGTCTACCGCTGCGCCGACGGACGCCACGTCGCGGTCGGCGCGCTGGAGCCGCAGTTCTACGCGGCGCTGCTCGCCGGGCTGGAGCTGCCGGCCGAGGAGCTGCCCCCGCAGATGGACCCGGCCGGCTGGCCGCGGCTGCGGGCGCTGTTCGCCGGGGCGTTCGCCAGCCGGCCGCGGGAGCACTGGGAGCGGGTGTTCGACGGCACCGACGCCTGCGTCACCCCGGTCCTCGACCCGGCCGAGGCGGCCGGGCACCCGCACCTGGCCGCGCGCGGCACGCTCGTCGAGGTCGACGGCGTGCTGCAGGCCGCGCCCGCGCCGCGGTTCTCCCGGACGCCGGCCGGCCCGCCCGGGCCGGCCCCGGCCGGCCCGGCCGACGCGCGGGACCTGCTGGAGGAGTGGTCGCGCCCCCGCTGACGGGGGCGCCGGAGCCGCGGGTCGCCGCGGAGGAAGGGGCCTGCCCCGTGACCGAACCCGTACTGGTGGAGCGCCGCGGCGCCGTCCAGGTCATCACGATCAACCGGCCCGAGGCCAAGAACGCCCTCGACGGCGCGGTGGCGCGGGCCGTCGCGGCCGCCGTCGACGAGCTCGACGGCTCCGACGAGCTGCGCGCCGGCGTGCTCACCGGCGCCGGCGGCACCTTCTCCGCCGGCATGGACCTCAAGGCGTTCCTGCGCGGCGAGCGGCCCTCGATCGAGGGCCGCGGGCTGTGCGGGATCACCCAGACCCCGCCGCGCAAGCCGCTGGTCGCCGCGGTCGAGGGGTGGGCCCTGGCCGGCGGGTTCGAGCTGGTGCTCGCCTGCGACCTCGTCGTCGCCGGCCGCTCGGCCCGCTTCGGCGTGCCCGAGGTGACCCGCTCGCTGGTGGCCGCGGCCGGCGCGGCGCTGTTCCTGCCGCGACGGGTCCCGCAGGCGGTGGCGATGGAGATGCTGCTGACCGGGCAGCCGGTCGACGCCGAGCGGGCGGCCGCCGTCGGTTTGGTCAACCGGGTCGTCGAGGACGGCGGGGCGCTCGACGCCGCCGTCGAGCTCGCCGGGGTGGTCGCGGCCAACGGGCCGCTGGCGGTGGCGGCGACCAAGCAGATCGCGCGGAACACCGCCGACTGGACGGCCGAGGAGGGCTGGGCGCGGCAGCAGGAGCTGATCGAGCCGGTGTTCTCCTCCGAGGACGCCCGCGAGGGCGCCACCGCCTTCGCCGAGCGGCGCGCACCGGTCTGGCGCGGGCGCTGACACACCCGGGCAGGGGGTTACTGTGCCGGGAACCACAGCTGGTCGAGGGGAGCAACGATGCGTGATGCGGTGATCGTCGAGGCGGTGCGCACGCCGGTGGGCAAGCGCAACGGCGGGCTGTCGGGTGTGCACCCGGTGGACCTGTCGGCGCACGTGCTGACCTCGCTGGTCCAGCGGGCGGGGCTCGACCCGGCCGAGGTGGACGACGTGATCTGGGGCTGCGTGTCCCAGGTCGGCGAGCAGACCTTCGACATCGCGCGGACGGCGGTGCTGGCGGCCGGCTGGCCGGAGTCGGTGACCGGGGTGACGGTGGACCGGCAGTGCGGCTCCTCGCAGCAGTCGGTGCACTTCGCCGCCGCCGGGCTGGTGGCCGGGCAGTACGACGTCGTCGTCGCCGGCGGCGTGGAGTCGATGTCGCGGGTGCCGATGGGCACCGCCCGCGCCGGCGCCGACCCGTTCGGCGAGGCGTTCCGCAAGCGCTACGACGGCGCGCAGATCAACCAGGGGCTGGGCGCGGAGACGATCGCCGAGCGGTGGGGGCTGTCGCGCCAGCAGTGCGACGAGTTCTCCGTGGCCTCCCACGAGAAGGCCGCCGCCGCCCGCGCCGAGGGCCGCTTCGACGCCCAGATCGCCCCGGTGACCACGCCCGACGGCACGGTGGTCAGCCAGGACGAGGGCATCCGCGAGTCGACGGTGGAGAAGCTCGGCACCCTCAAGACGGTGTTCCGGCCCGAGGACGGCGTGATCACCGCCGGCAACTCCTCGCAGATCTCCGACGGGTCGGCCGCACTGCTGATGACGACGTCGGAGAAGGCGGCCGAGCTGGGGCTCACCCCGATCGCGCGGGTGCACACCGCCGTGCTCGCCGGCGCCGACCCGGTGGTCATGCTCACCGCCCCCATCCCGGCCACCCAGAAGGCGCTGGCGAGGTCGGGTCTGTCGATCGACGAGATCGGCGCCTTCGAGGTCAACGAGGCCTTCGCCCCCGTGCCGCTGGCCTGGCTGGCCGACATCGGCGGCGACGCCAAGGCGCTCAACCCCAACGGCGGCGCGATCGCGCTCGGCCACCCGCTCGGCGGGTCCGGCGCGCGGATCATGACCACGTTGGTGCACCACATGCGCGACAACGGCATCCGCTACGGGCTGCAGACGATGTGCGAGGGCGGCGGCCAGGCCAACGCCACCATCCTCGAGCTGCTGTAGCAGACCCGGACCCGAACCCCTGCCCGCCCGGGCGGCCCCCGCATGGGCCCGCACCGACGCACCCGGGCCCGGGGTCGCCTGCAGGGGCGGCCCCGGGCCCGGTTACGTTCGGCGGCCGTGAGCGCCGACGCCGGGGACCCGACGCTGCACGACGTCCTCACCCTCGAGGAGGTCGACCGGGACCTCTACCGCAGCCTGCTGGTCTTCGCCGACCCCTTCCCGCTCTACGGCGGCCAGGTCGCCGCGCAGGCGCTGCTGGCCGCGGGGCGCACCGTCGCGCCCGACCGGCTGCCGCACTCGCTGCACGGCTACTTCCTCCGCGCCGGCGACGCCGCCCGGCCCACCGTCTTCCGCGTCGAGCGGGACCGCGACGGCGGGTCCTTCTCCGCCCGCCGGGTGGTGGCCGTGCAGGGCGGTGAGGTGGTGCTGTCGATGTCGGCGTCCTTCCAGGCGCCGACCCCCGGCCCCGACCTCCAGGTGGCCGCGGCGCCGCCGGCCGAGGCGCCCGGGGACTGCCCCCCGTTCACCCTGCCCCGGCTGTTCTCCATGGAGAGCCGCCGGCCGTCGCAGCCCCACCCGGACGCCGCGTACCCGACCCGCTTCTGGTCCCGGGCCACGGTCCCGCTGCCCGGCGACCCGCTGCTGCACGCCTGCGTGCTGACCTACCTCTCCGACATCGGCACCGGCCTGTCCGCACTGCCCGAGGACCTGCCCGGCGGGCCGGCCGCGCCCGGCCCGACGCTGGACCACGCGCTGTGGTTCCACCGGGCCGCCCGGCTCGACGACTGGGTGCTGGTGGACCTGGTGCCGGCGACCGTCTCCGGCGGGCGCGGCTGGTACACCGGCTCGATCACCACCCGGGACGGCGTGCTGGCCGCCAGCCTCACCCAGGAGACGCTGTTCCGCCCCGGCCGCAACCCGTTCCGCCCGGGCCCGAGGTGAGCACGGGGTGAGCACCGGGGTGAGCCCGGTGGAGCCCGCCGGTGTGCCGGGCCGGGCGATCGGCGAGGATGGGTGGTCTGCGAGGGGGGAAGGACGGACACGTGGCCAAGCACCGCGCACCTGACAGCGGTCCCACCGACTTCGACGCGGCGACCACCGCGCTCGTCGACGTCACCGGCGACTACACCATCGACGTCGCGCACACCCGCATCGGCATCCGGGCACGGCACGCCATGGTGACGACGGTGCGCGGCGCCTTCACCGACTTCTCCGGCGAGGCCCACCTCGACACCGCGAAGCCGGAGGCCAGCAGCGTCGCCATCCGCATCCGGACGGCGAGCATCGACACCGGCCAGGCCGACCGCGACGCGCACCTGCGCTCGCCGGACTTCCTCGACGTCGAGCGGTTCCCGGAGATGGTGTTCACCTCCACCGGCGTCGAGCCGGTCGACGACGACACCTACGAGGTGACCGGCGACCTCACCATCCGCGACGTCACCCGCCCCGTCACCGTCGAGTTCACGATGACCGGGTCGGCGAAGGACCCGTTCGGCAACACCCGGGTCGGCTTCGAGGGAGCGCTGGCGATCAAGCGCAGCGAGTGGGGCCTGACCTGGAACACGGCCCTGGAGACGGGCGGGTGGCTGGTCAGCGACCGCATCCAGGTCGAGTTCGACGTCTCGGTGATCCGCAGCGCCTGAACGGCGGGGCCTGCAGAGGGGCCGCGTTCAGCCCGGCCGGACGACGTCGTAGCGGACGCAGGCGAACTCGCCGTTCTGCGCGACCTCGCGGGTGACCAGCTCCACGTGCGCCGGGAGCAGCGGCATGCCCGCGCCCAGGGTGACCGGCGCGATGGAGACGACCACCTCGTCGAGCAGCCCGGCCGCGGCGAACCGCGCGGCCACCGGCCCGCCGCCGACCACCCACACGTCGAGGTCCCCGGCGGCGGCCACCAGCTCGGCGTGCAGCGCGCGCAGCTCCGCGTCGGTGTCGGCGGCGGCGAACCGGATGTCGGCGCCGTCGTAGGCGGTGAGCTGCCGGTGGGTGAGCACCCAGGCGGGCTGGGTGTAGCTCCACGCGTCGGGCCCGCCGTGCTCGCGCACCCACTCGTAGGTGGAGGCGCCCATGACCAGCGACCCGACGCCCTTCTCGAACGCCTGGTAGCCCATCGGCCCCTCGTGGTCGGCCTCCCGCGAGAGCAGCCAGTCCAGCGAGTGCTCGGCGCTGGCGATGAAGCCGTCGAGCGTGGTGGCGGTGTAGTAGACGGTGCGGGTCATCGTTCCCTCCGGGAGAGCCACTCGATGGGGTCGCCGGCGTCGACGGCGACGCCGGCCGCGCGCAGCCAGTGCCGGGCCAGCAGCCGGCGGTGCGCGGAGAAGGTGAGCACGTGCGCCACGACGCTGCCGAGCACGAAGCTCTCCGGCGGCTCGCACAGCGCGTCGACCAGCCGGTCGTTCCACGCGCCGCGACGGGCCACGTCGCGGACGGCGGCCAGCCAGCGCGGGGCGACCGCGTCGTGCCGCTCGAGCAGCGCGGCCGCGTCGTCGGCCCCGCGCGCCGGGTGGTCGGCGCCCTCGACGGAGGCGACCCACACCTCGAGCGTCCGGACCAGCGCGTCCAGGACGGCGGCCAGCGTCTCCTCGGGTCCGTCCCACGGCAGCACGCCCAGCCCGGGGGAGCGGACCCGGCGGTACTCCTCGTCGGGCAGGCCCTTCGCCAGCTCCAGCAGGGCGCGGGCGTCCTCGACGCCGTGGTGCACCAGCAGCGCGGTCACCTGGTCGCCGCCGCCGCGCACCGGCTCGTCGCTGACCCACAGCGACGACGGCGGGTGGAAGTGCAGGCCGTTCGGCGCGGGCAGCCAGTGCGCGTCGCGACCGGTGGTCGCGGGCTCGGGGGACCCGGGCGTGCGGCCGTAGGCCCGGGCGAAGGCGCGGCTGAACCCCTCCACCGACTCGTAGCCGGCGGCGAAGGCGGCCTCGGTGACGCTCGCGCCGTGGCGCAGCTGCCAGGCGGCGCGCTCGAGCACCACCCGCCGGCGCAGCGCCACCGGCGACTCCCCGGCGCCGACCGACACCTGCCGGCTGAAGTGGAACGGCGAGGCGTAGGCGTCGCCGGCCATGTCCGACAGCTTCCGGTTGTCCTCGTCGAGGACGGCGTCGAGCAGTTCGCGGAGGCGGTCGCGGCCCGGTGGCGTCACGCCGTCGAGTCTGGCGACCCGAGGGCTCCCCGCGCCCGACCGTTCTTGCGCTGTCGCAGCGGGCCGGGCGCGCCGGGGGCCGGGTGTCGGTGGCGCACGACCGGGTAGGGCACCTCGTCGTGCCACCGCGCTCCGCCCCCGAGGCCCTCACCTCCCCGCCCGGCGACCCGGAGGAGTACCGGCCGGACCCGAAGCGGTGGAGCGCGCTGTCGGTCACCCTCGTCGTCGGCTTCATGAGCCTGCTCGACGTGAGCATCGTGTCGGTGGCGCTGCCCTCGCTGCAGCGCGACCTCGGCGCCACGCCGGCGACCGTGCAGTGGGTGGTCTCCGGGTACGCGCTGACCTTCGGCCTCATGCTGGTCCCCGCCGGCCGGCTGGGCGACGCCTTCGGCCGGCGGCGGCTGTTCCTCGCCGGGCTGGCCGCGTTCGTCGCCTCCAGCGCCGCGGCGGGGGCGGCGCCGTCGGTGGGCTGGCTGGTGGCCGCCCGCCTGGTGCAGGGGCTGGCCGCCGGGTGCCTGGCGCCGCAGAACTCCGCGTTCATCCAGCAGTTGTTCCGCGGCGCCGAGCGCGGCCGGGCGTTCGGGCTGTTCGGCGCCACGGTGGGCATCTCCACCGCCGTCGGTCCGGTCGCGGGCGGCGCCATCCTCGGCCTGGCCGACGGACCGGGCGGGTGGCGGTGGCTGTTCTACGTCAACGTGCCGATCGGCGTCGTCGCCTTCCTGCTGGCGCTGCGGCTGCTGCCGCGCGGCGGGTCCGGCGGCCGCGGCCGGATCGACGTCGTCGGCGTGCTGCTGCTCGGTGCGGGAGCGCTGGCGGTGCTCTTCCCGCTGGTGCAGGCGGAGGCCGGCGGGCTGTCCCGGCTGTGGTGGCTGTTCGCCGTCGGGGCGCTGCTGCTCGCGGTGTTCGCCGCGTGGGAGCGCCGGGTGGTGGCCCGCGACGGCCAGCCGGTGTTCGACCCGCGGCTGGTCACCGAGACCCGCGGCTACGGCATCGGCGCCGCGCTCGGCACGGTCTACTTCGTCGGCTTCAGCGGCATCTGGCTGGTCTTCGCGCTGTTCTTCCAGACCGGCCTGGGCTACACGCCACTGCAGTCGGGGCTGGCGGTCACGCCGTTCGCCCTGGGCTCGGCGGGCTCGGCCGTCGTCGCCGGCCGGCTGGTCGAGCGCCACGGGCGTCGGCTGACGGTGTTCGGCCTGGCCGGCGTCATGGTCGGGCTGTCCGCGGCCGCGGTGGTGCTGCTGCTGGTGCCGCCCTCGGCGGCCGGCTGGGCGATCGCGCCGGCGCTGCTGGTCGGCGGCCTGGGCGGCGGCTTCGTCATCTCGCCCAACATCACCATGACGCTGCGCGACGTGCCCGTGGCGATGGCCGGCTCGGCCGGTGGCGGCCTGCAGACGGCGCAGCGCTTCGGCGCCGCCGTCGGCACCGCCGCGCTGCCCGGCCTGTTCTACCTGGTGCTCTCGGCCACCGGCGAGGACTACCCGGCGGCCGCCGCGGCCGGCCTGTGCGTGTCGGTCCTGGGGGCCGCCGCCGCGCTGGTGCTCGGGGTCGTCGACCTGCGCCGCAACCGCGCCGAGGAGGGGGACGGCGCCGCGCCGGCCGCGGACGACGGCGGCCCGGTGCGCGACGAGCGGCACGGACCCGGGGAGCGGCACGGCCCCGACGGCGTGCACAGCCACGGCCACGCCTGGCACGGCTGACCTGCGCCGGACCCCCGCGCCCCGCAGGATCGGGGCATGACGGAGCTGACGGTGGCGGTGCCTCGGCACGGGGACGATGGGCGCCGGGATGGTGTCCTCGCTGCGGCGGGCCGGCCTGCCGGTGCGGGTGTGGAACCGCGACCCCGCCAAGGCGCGGGCACTGACCGACACCGGCGCCGCGGCGTTCGACTCGCCGGCCGAGGCGGCCCGGGGCGCCGACGTCGTGCTCACCATGCTGCTCGACGCGGACGCGGTGCTCGACGTGGTCCGGCAGGCCGCGCCCGCCGCCGGGACGACGTGGCTGCAGACCTCGACCGTCGGCGTCGAGGGCGCCGACCGCACCGTCGCCGCCGCCCGCGAGCTGGACCTCGTGCTCGTCGACTGCCCGGTGCTCGGCACGAAGGAGCCCGCCGCGACGGGGGCGCTCACCCTGCTCGCCAGCGGGCCGGAGGAGGCCCGGGAGCGGCTCGGCCCCGTGTTCGACGCGCTCGGCGCGAAGACCGTCTGGCTGGGGGAGGCCGGTGCCGGCAGCCGGCTCAAGCTCGCCTGCAACTCGTGGCTGTTCATGCTGACCACCGGCGCGGCGCAGGCCATCGCGCTCGCCCGCGGCCTGGGCGTGGACCCGCAGCGCTTCCTCGACGCCATCGAGGGCGGGCCGGTCGACTCGCCCTACGCGCACCTCAAGGGCGGCCTGATGCTGTCCGGCGAGTACCCGCCGAGCTTCGCCCTGCCGGGCGCCACCAAGGACGCCCGGCTCATCGGCGAGGCGCTGCGGGGCGCCGGCGTCGCCGACCGGCTGACCGCCGCGGTGCTGGCGACGATGGAGGCCGCCGCCGAGCGGGTGGACGACCCGGCCGCCGTCGACCTGGCCGCCGTGGTCGAGGGGCTGCGCGGCTGAGCCGGGCCTCCCGCCGGGGTGCTCCGGGGCGCACCGGGGTGCTCAGGCCGGCGGGAACTGGCCCGTCTCGACGACGTGGGCCGCCACGTCGCGCACCTTGGTGTTGCTCTGGTTCGACACCCGGGTCAGCGCGTCGAACGCCTGCGCCGCGGTCAGCCGGTATCGCTCCATGAGGACGCCCTTCGCCTGGTCGATGACGGCCCGCGAGTCCAGCGCCACCTGGAGGTGCTCGGCCAGCTGGGCGGTCCGCGCGTACAGCACCGCGTTGCCCACGGTGACGGCGGCGTGGGTGGCGAACCGCACGGCCCGTTCCCGCAGCGCGGCGTCGGACCGCAGCGGCGGCTGCAGGTACAGGTTGAGCCCGCCGGGCACCGCGCGGCCGGCGGGGAAGCCCGCCGACACCAGTCCCCGGCGGTCGGCGGTCACCGCCGCCCGGGCCAGCTCGGGCCAGCGCCGCTCGGACGCCGCGTCCGGCAGCACCTGCACCGTGCCCGAGGTGGCCGCGTCCAGGCACGGGCCGCGCCCGGCGCGGTACTGCACCGTGTCCAGGTCGGCGGCCACCTGGGCGCTGGTCCCCACCGTGCCCGCGCCGTCGCCTCCCACGACGGTCACCGAGACCGCGGGCTGCCCGCCCAGCGTCTCGGTGGCCAGGCCGGCCACCTGCTCGAGCACCAGCGGCAGCGGCCGGTCCACGGGCACCAGGGCGAGGTCGAGGAGGACACCGGGGAGCCGGCCGTCCGCGGGGTTCACGCGAGTCACTCCGAGCAGGCGGTGCCGGCAGCGGGAGCCGGCGGTGGACGTCGGGGTCCCGGCTGCTGCAGGGCCCCGGAGGCGGGGCGAGCCCCGTGGCACGCCGGCTGTGTGACGCGCGGGGACGACGATACGCCGTCGTCCCGAACCCTCGGCGGCACGCCGTCGCGCGTGGCGCCGCGCACCGTGGGTAGGGCTGCGCCGTGGCGGACACCCAGGACGGACCCGAGCTGCACCCGGTCACCCGCGAGCTCGCGGCCGGCCCCAACTACGCGGCGATCAGCACCCTGCTGCCCAGCGGGCGCATCCAGACCCAGTACATCTGGGTGGGCACCGACGGGCAGCGGGTCTACGTCAACACCGAGACCGGACGGCGGAAGTTCGAGAACCTCCAGCGTGACGCGCGCGTGACGCTGGCGATCCGCGACGAGTCGAACCCCTACCGCTTCGCGGAGGTGCGCGGCCGGGTGGCCGAGACCTCGACCGGCCCGGAGGCGCGGGCGCAGATCGACGAGCTGTCGCACAAGTACGACGGGCGGCCCTACCCGGCCGGGAACATCACCACCGAGCGCGTGACGATCTGGATCGAGCCGGAGCGGCAGGTCGTCTCGGGCTGACGGCGCGACGGTCGCCCGGTCCGCCTAGGGCCGGCGGTCCCCGAACCGGGCGGCGAACCCGCCCGGCGTCATCCCGGTCGCGCGGGCGAAGTCGCGGGTGAGGTGCGGCTGGTCGGCGTAGCCGAGCTCGGCGGCCACCTGCGCCACCGTCGCCGTCCCCTCGCGCAGCCGGCCGGCGGCCTCCTGCAGCCGGCGGCGCTGCACCAGCCACTTCGGGGTCAGCCCGAGCCGCCGCGAGACCAGCCGCTGCAGGGCCCGCTCCGACAGCCCGGTCTCGGCGCACAGCTGGTCGACGCGGGTGAGGTCGGGCCGCGACTCCACCAGGGCGACGACCCGGTCGACGAGCAGCCCCTCGTCGTCCACGGGCAGGAACCGGGCCAGCACGTCCGCGTAGACGGCCGTCGCGGCGGCGTGCGCGGCGGGGGAGGACGGGTCGCCGGCCATCGCCGCGCGCACCCCCGCGGCCAGCCGCGCGCCGTGCTCGCCGAGCACCTCGCCGACGTCGACGTGCCGGTCGGTGTACGGCGCGACCGGGCCGCCGGCCACCAGCGCGCCGGCCGCGGGCGTGAGCATGACGCCGGCCGCCCAGCCGTCGCCGGTGAGCGTCGTCGTCGACAGCCCGGACACGACGCCGTGGAAGCGGGCGTACTCGGGGGAGACGATGACCAGGCAGGCCGGGTGCTGCAGCACCCGCTGCACCGACTGCCGCCCGGGCGGCACCGACCACACCGGGATCCAGAACCGCTGCACCAGCGGGGCCAGCGGCGCCGGCACGTCGTAGCGGTGGACGACGGCGGTCGCGTCGCGCGGGTCGCGCAGGTGCGCCCACTCCACCCGGTCGAGCCGGCGCGGGACGGGGGAGGTCGAGGTGTCGGCGTCCACCGCGCCCAGGCTGCCGCACCCGGCCGGCGCCCGTGCGCCTGACATCCCGTCGCGCCGGGTAGCCGGGGTCGGTGCACACCACGAGCGCCGATCCCGCCGACGGGCCCCGCGAGGGCCGCCTGCAGCTGCGCGACGGCCGCACCCTGGCCTACGCCGAGTGGGGTGACCCCGGAGGCCGGCCGGTGCTCGGCTGCCACGGGTCGCCCAGCTCCCGGTTGGAGCGGCACGTCGACGACGCCGCCGCCTACCGCCGCTGGGGCGTGCGGCTGGTCGTCCCCGACCGCCCCGGCTTCGGCGGCTCGGACCCGCAGCGGGGGCGGCGGGTGACCGACTGGCCCGCCGACGTCGTCCAGCTGCTCGACGTCCTGGGCATCGAGCGCACCGCCGTCCTCAGCCTGTCCGGCGGCGCCGCGTACGCGCTGGCCTGCGCACACGCGCTGCCCGACCGGGTGTCGGCGGTCGGCGTGCTGGGCGGCGCCCCGCCGCCCGACGTCCCGTGGCCGTGGCCGGGCTGGCTGCCGACGTCGGTCCGCGCGGCCGCGCACCGCCCGTCCCCGGCGACGACGGCGCTGCTGCGGCCGGCGTTCGCGCCGCTGACCGTCCGCCCGCAGCTGCTGCCCCGCTACCTGCAGCTGCGGCTCAACCCGGCCGACCGCCGGGTGCTCGGCCGGCCCGCGGTCCGGCGGGTGCTGGCGCGCACCTTCACCGAGGGGCTGCGGCAGGGGTCGGGCGCCCTCGCCGAGGACCGGGCGCTGCTGTTCCGGCCGTGGGGCTTCCCCGTGGGTGAGGTGCGCCAGCACGTGCGCATCTGGCACGGCACCCAGGACTGGCAGGTGCCGGTGGCGCTGGGCCGGGTGCTGGCCGCGATGCTGCCCTCGGTGACCGCGCGCTGGTACCCCGGTGAGGGCCACTTCCTCGTGTTCGACCACGCGCGGGACGTCTACCGGGAGCTGCTGTCGTGAGTGCCCGGCGGCGGATCGGGTAGCCGGGCGCCATGTCCCCGACCCGCACGCCTCCGACCCGCACGCCCCCGACCTACGTGAATGCGAACCGGCTGTGGGTGGACTCCCGCCTCCGCCACCTCGCCGGCCGGCAGCTCGAGGGGCGCATCCTGGCGCGCCTGGGCGCCCGCGGCGCCCGCGCCGTGGACATCGGCACCGGCCGGCGGGGGCTGGGCGCGCGGGTCGCCGTCGAGCGGTTCGGCGCCACCGAGGTGACCGCCTTCGACGTGCACCAGGCCTCGGTCGGCCGGGCGCGGGTGCGCTGCGCCGACCTCGCCGACCGGGTCACCTTCCGGGTCGGCGACGCCACCGCGCTGCCGGTCGACGACGGCAGCGTCGACCTGGTCGTCGACTTCCACGCCCTGCACCACATCCCCGACTGGCGGGCCGCGGTCGCCGAGGCCGCCCGGGTGCTGCGGCCCGGCGGCGTGCTGGCCCTCACCGAGATGACCGCCCGCTTCGTCGACGCGCCGTGGCTGCGCGCGGTCTCCCGCCACCCGGCCGACCGGTTCTCCACCGACGAGCTGGTCGCCGAGCTCGGCCGCGCCGGTCTCGACGTGCCGCCGGGGAAGCTGCGGCGGGGGGCCGGCGACCGCTGGGTGCAGGCCGTCGCCACCCGCAGGTGAGCCCGGGGGCCGCCGTCCGCGGTGCCCTGGCGCTGCTGCGCCGGCACGCCGGGCGGGTCTACGCCGTCTCCCTGGCGGTCACGCTCGTCAACACGGTGCCCGACGTGCTGCGCCAGCTGCTCGTGTACGACGACCCGAGCGTCGCGCACGCGCTGCTGGTCGACGCCGTCGGCTTCGGCACCGGGCTGCTCGCCCAGCTGTGGCTCACCGGCGCGCTCACCGGCCTGCCCGACGACGGCCGGGTGCGTCCGCGCGGCGCCTTGGTGCGGGGGACGGCGACGGCGCTGCGGGCGGTGCGCACCTCCCCGGCCGCGGTGCTCGCCGGCGTCGTGCTCGGCGGCGGGGTGTCGGCGCTGGTGACGATCCCGCCGTCGGTGGCCGCGCTCGGGGTCGACGGCGTCCTCGGCCCGCTGGACGCCCCGTCGGCCGCGGCGTTCACCGTCGCCACCGTCAGCGACGTCGTGGCCAGCGCCCTCACGCTGCCCTTCCTCGCCCTGGTGCTGGTGCTGGTCGCCGGTTCGACCAGGCAGTTCGCGGGCAAGGGCCGTTCGTGAGCAGGGACGAGTGGGACGTCACCCGGAAGACCGTCGGGTCGCTGTCGATGTGGATCGGGAGCGCGGCGCTGTTCGCGCCGCGCTGGATCGCCGGCGCACTGGGGGTGCGGCCCGACGCCGCACGCGGCGACGTCGCGCTGCCGCTGCTGGTCCGGCTGGCGGCCGCCCGCAACATCGCGATGGGCGCGGCGCTGCTGGTGACGCCGCCGCCGCAGGCCCGCCGCACCACCGAGGTGGCGCTGCTGCTCACCGCTCTCGACGCCGCCGCCGTGTGGACCTCCCGTGCCACGGGCGACGTGCGCCCGCGCAGCGCCGTGCTGTCCGGGATCGTGCTCGCGGTGGCCTCCTACGGCACCGCCCGCTGGCACCGCCGGTGAGCCGGCGCCCCCGGCTCACCGCCAGGCGAACACCGGCGCCTCCAGGTGCGCCACCCGGGTGGTCTCGCCGCGGCAGGCCAGCCGGCAGAACTGGTGCACCACCGCCGCGGTCGGCGCGTGCACCCACCCGCCGAGCAGCGGCAGCCGGATGACCGGGGCGTCGGACTCCGGGATGGGCACCAGCTGCGGGTCGACGTCGAGGTCGGCCAGCGGCACCTGGTAGGCGGCGGCCACCTCGGCCTCGGCCGGGGCGAGTTCGCCGGTGGCGCCGGCCCAGACGACCACCGGCGTCATCACGTAGCCCGAGCGGGTCACGTAGTCGTCGAGCAGGCCCAGGACGACCTCCGGCCCGCGGTGCAGCCCGACCTCCTCGGCCAGCTCGCGCAGCGCCGCCTCGACCGGGCCCTCCCCGGGGTCGAGCCGCCCGCCGGGCAGCGCCCACTGGCCGGCGTGCGCGCGCAGCCCGGCCGCCCGGCGGGTGACCAGCAGGGCGGGCACGCCGTCGTCGCAGGTGACGCAGACGGCGACGGCCGCGGCCTTGAGCTCCGGCCGGTCGGCCGCGCGGCGCGGGAAGGCCCGCAGCCGCGCGGCCAGCGTGTCCCGGGTCAGCACCCGGACAGGGTCGGTCAGAGCCAGCCGCGCCGCGAGCCGAGCTGGCGGACGGCGGCGTCGAGCTGCGCGGCCACCGCGGACACGTCGGTGTCGGAGTGGCGCAGCTGCAGCCGGCCACCGACGTCGCGGCCCTCGGTGAACAGCCCGCCGCGCCGGTCGACCTCCAGCACGACCTCGACGCCGTGCGGCCCGGCCAGGAAGGTCACCTCGAGCTCGTTGACCCGACCCCGCAGCGACGACGGCGGCGCGAACTCGACCTCCTGGTAGAAGGGCAGGTCGCTGCCCGCCAGCCGGCCCTTCTCGACGTCGGCGCCGCGGAAGGCGAAGCCCAGCCCGGACAGGGCCTGGATGACGGTGCGCTGCACCGGCAGCGGCTCGACGACGACCGGGTCGAGGTCGCCGGGGTCGGTGCCGCCCGGGACGTCGACCCGGGTGCGCAGGCCGATGGCGACCCCGCGCAGCGTCCACCCGTCGACGGCGGTGAACGGGCACTGCCAGGGCACCGGGAAGCTGAACGGCACGGCCGCCCGCGCGCCGGGCTCGATCCGGCCGGCGCCGGCCACGACCGCGGTGCCGAAGACCACGTCCTCCTTCCACTCGTGGTCGCCGCTCTCGACCTCGACGCGCGCCTGCAGCGACACCCGGCACTCGGCGATGTCCTGGGCGACCTTGCCGCCGGTGAGGTGCACGGTGCCGGTCACGGTGCCGCCGGGCGTGGTGACGGGGGAGTCGAGGACGGTGTCGACGTCGGCGTTGCCGGCGCCGAGCTTCGCCATCAGGTCACGGAAGGCCATGGGGGAGTGCTCCGTTCGGATCGGGGACGGCCGGCACTCTGGCACCACGCACGGGGGCTGGGGAGGGTTCCGCTCGCGGTCCGGGCGCCGGGTGCACCCGCAGGGCGAGCAGCGCGACGTCGTCGGCCCGCTGCGGGGCGAGCCGGGCGAGCAACGCGTCGCAGACCTCCTCCGCCGGCAGCTCCGCGAGGTCGCCCGCCGCCGCGAGCAGCCGGTCGAGGCCCGCGTCGAGGTCGGCGTCACGGCGCTCGACGAGGCCGTCGGTGTAGAGGACGACGGTGGTCCCCGGCGGCAGCGTCTCGGTGCCGTCGTGCCGGGCCCTCGTGGGGTCCACCCCGAGCAGCAGGTCGGGTCGGCCGCCGAGCAGGCGGGGTCCCCCGCCGGGCGGCACCACCAGCGGGGGCAGGTGCCCGGCGCTGGACCAGATCAGCGACCGTGCTCCGGCGCCCTCGCCCTCCGGGGCCGGGCCGACGCGGGCCACGACGGCGGTGACCAGGGTGCTCGTCCCGAGTGCGGCCAGCGCGCCGTCGAGGACGGCGAGCACCCGGGACGGCGGGCCGTCGACGGCGTGCGCGATGCCGCGCAGCGCGTTGCGCACCTGGCCCATCACCGCGGCGGCCATCCGGTCGTGGCCGGTGACGTCACCGATGACGAGGGTGGTGCCCTCGCCCGCGGCGAACGCGTCGTACCAGTCGCCGCCGACCTGCGCCTCCACCGCGGCCGGGCGGTACCGGACGGCGAGGTCGAGCCCGGGCCGGTGCGGCGGGTCGGTGAGCAGCGAGCGCTGCAGCGTCTCGGCCAGGCTGCGGGTGGCCGAGGCCAGCCGCCGCTCGTCCTCGAGGCGGGTCACCCGTTCCACCGCCTGCACGGTCTGGACGGCGAGCGCCTCGAGCACCCGCACGTCGTGGTCCTCGAACACGCGGGGCCCGGGCCAGCCGACGGTCAGCGAGCCGAGCAGGCGGTCGCCGGAGCGCAGCGGCAGCGCCGCCCAGGACCGCAGCCCCGCTGCTGGCGGCGGCTGGGCGCCGGCGTCGCCGACCAGCACCCTCCGCCCCCGGGCGGCGACGGCCGCGGGGTGCTGCGCGTCCGCGGCGAGCCGGCGGCCCACCGGCGCGCCGGACGCGGTGAGCACCAGGTCACCGCCGGGCAGCCCGGGCAGCGCGAGCGCGAGCAGCGACGCGCCCAGCGCGGCGCCGCCGTGCTCGGCGAGCAGGTCGACCAACTGGGGCCGGCTCTCGGCGGCGGCGAGGGCGGAGACGATGGCGGCCAGGCCGGCGAGCGACTGCGCGGTGCGCCGCTGGCGGGCCCCGACCGCGCGCAGCTCGGTGACGGCGCTCTCCAGCTCCCGGGTGCGGGTGAGCAGGTCGGCCTCGACGTCGGCCACGCGGCGCTGCTCCCGGTCGGCCTCGCCGCGCGCCTCGTCCCGCAGCCGCACGTAGTGGGTGATGTCCTCGGTGCGGTGCAGCAGGAAGACCACCCGGCCGTCGTCGTCGAGGACCGGCACGTGCACGGGGCTCCAGTACCGCTCCTCGAAGGTGCCGTCGGGCCGCGGGATGGCGTACCTCTGGATCTGCATCACCACCGGCCGGCCGGTGTCGCGGGCCTGCTCCAGCGTCGTCCGCAGGTTGGCCGGACCGTCGGCCGCCGGGTCGTCGGGCGGAACGGGGAAGACGTCGAACAGGGAGCGGCCGACCGTCTCCTCGTGCGTCCTCCCGGCCTGCTGCAGCAGCGCCCGGTTCGGGTGCACGATCACGAGGTCGGGGGTCAGCAGCACCAGCGGCACCGGGGCGACGTCGAACACCCGCGTCCAGTCGGGAACCGGCAGCTCCTGGTCCATCGTCTCCCCGTGCCCCGGCCGGGGAGCGGGGACACACCGGTGCTACCCGCGGGTAGTTGGACGTCCTACTAAATCCCGCCTACCGTGCAGCCATGGCCTCCGCGGAGCTGCACGCGCCCGTCCACCCCGTCCGGTTCGTCACCGCGGCGAGCCTGTTCGACGGGCACGACGCGGCGATCAACGTCATGCGGCGGCTGCTGCAGAGCCAGGGCGCGGAGGTGGTGCACCTCGGGCACGACCGCAGCGTCGACGCCGTCGTCCGCGCCGCGCTGGAGGAGGACGTCCAGGGGGTGGCCATCTCCTCCTACCAGGGCGGGCACGTCGAGTACTTCGGCTACCTGGTCGACCGGCTGGCCGAGGCCGGCGCGTCGCACGTGCAGGTGTTCGGCGGCGGCGGGGGCGTGATCGTGCCCGAGGAGATCGCGGCGCTCCGCGAGAAGGGCGTGCGCATCTTCAGCCCCGAGGACGGCGCCCGCCTCGGCCTGCCCGGGATGATCAACGAGCTGATCCGCGCCTGCGACGTCGACCTGACCGCCGAGCGCCCCGACGCCGACGCGCTGCTCACCGGCGACCCGCGCGCGCTCGCCCGGGCGATCACGGTGCTGGAGGCGGGCGCCGACGAGGGGCTGGCCGTCCGCGTCCGCGAGGCCGCCGCCGCGCGCACCGTCCCGGTGCTGGGCATCACCGGGACCGGCGGCTCGGGCAAGTCCTCGCTCACCGACGAGCTGCTGCGCCGGCTGCGCCGCGACCAGGAGGACAAGCTCCGCGTCGCCGTCCTCGCCATCGACCCCACCCGCCGGCGCGGTGGCGGCGCGCTGCTCGGCGACCGGATCCGGATGAACGCGCTGGAGTCCGGCGAGGGCTCGCACACCTTCTTCCGCTCGATGGCCACCCGCTCCGCCGGCGCGCAGGTGCCCGAGCACCTCGACGACGTGCTCGCCGCGGTGAAGGCGGCCGGCTTCGACCTGGTCGTCGTGGAGACGCCGGGCATCGGCCAGGGCGACGCGGCGATCGTGCCGTTCAGCGACGTGTCGCTCTACGTCATGACGCCGGAGTTCGGCGCCGCGTCGCAGCTCGAGAAGATCGACATGCTCGACCTCGCCGACGTCGTCGCGATCAACAAGTTCGAGCGCCGCGGTGCCGAGGACGCCCGCCGCGACGTCGCCCGGCAGATGGTGCGCAACCGGGAGGCGTTCGGGCAGCCGTGGGAGCAGATGCCGGTGTTCGGCACCAGCGCCGCCCGCTTCGACGACGACGGCGTCACCGCGCTGTACCAGGAGCTGCTGCGCCTGCTGGTGGAGAAGGGGCTGCCCGCGGGCTCCGGGGTGCTGCCGCGGGTGGACGTCCGCGCCTCGACCGGCCTGTCCAGCGTGGTGCCGTCGTCGCGGGCGCGGTACCTGGCCGACGTCGCCGACGCCGTCCGCGCGCACCACCGGGTCACCGAGGAGCAGGCCGCCGTCGTCCGCCGGCGCGAGCACTTGACCACCGCGGCGGAGGTGCTCGACGGGGAGGCGGCCGACGCCGCCCGCGCGGCGGCGGAGGCCGCCGACCGGGAGCTGCTGCCCGAGGTGCGCACGCTGCTGGAGGAGTGGCCGGCGCGGGTGGAGCAGTACTCGGGCGACGAGTACGTCTACACGGTGCGCGGCAGGGAGATCCGCACGCCGCTGACCCGCGAGACGCTCTCCGGGACGAAGGTGCCGCGGGTGGCGCTGCCGCGCACCACCGACCAGGCCGACCTGCTGCGCTTCCTGCGGCGGGAGAACCTGCCCGGCGCCTTCCCGTACACCGCCGGTGTCTTCCCGTTCAAGCGCGCCGGCGAGGCTCCGGCGCGGATGTTCGCCGGCGAGGGCGACGCGTTCCGCACCAACCGGCGCTTCCGGGTGCTGTCGGCGGGCAACGAGGCCACCCGGCTGTCGACGGCGTTCGACTCGGTGACCCTCTACGGCCGCGACCCCGACCCGCGCCCCGACGTGTACGGCAAGGTCGGCACGTCCGGCGTCTCGATCGCCACGCTCGACGACATGCGGGCGCTCTACGACGGGTTCGACCTGTGCGCCCCGACGACGTCGGTGTCGATGACGATCAACGGCCCGGCGCCGGCGATCCTCGCCATGTTCGTGAACACCGCGATCGAGCAGCGGCTGGACGCCTTCCGCGCCGAGGAGGGCCGCGAGCCCGACGAGGCCGAGGCCGACGAGATCCGCGCCTGGGTGCTGTCCACCGTCCGCGGCACGGTACAGGCCGACATCCTCAAGGAGGACCAGGGCCAGAACACCTGCATCTTCTCCACCGAGTTCGCGCTGCGCTGCATGGCCGACATCCAGGAGTGGTTCATCCAGCACCGGGTGCGCAACTTCTACTCGGTGTCGATCTCCGGCTACCACATCGCCGAGGCCGGGGCGAACCCCATCAGCCAGCTGGCCTTCACGCTGGCCAACGGGTTCACCTACGTCGAGGCCTACCTCGCGCGCGGCATGGCCATCGACGACTTCGCGCCCAACCTGAGCTTCTTCTTCAGCAACGGGATGGACGCCGAGTACACGGTGATCGGCCGGGTGGCCCGGCGGATCTGGGCGGTGGCGATGCGCGACCGCTACGGCGCCAACGCCCGCTCCCAGCAGCTGAAGTACCACGTGCAGACGTCGGGCCGGTCGCTGCACGCGCAGGAGATGGACTTCAACGACATCCGCACCACGCTGCAGGCGCTGTGCGCGATCTACGACAACGCCAACTCGCTGCACACCAACGCCTACGACGAGGCGGTGACCACGCCGTCGGAGCACTCGGTGCGCCGCGCGCTGGCCATCCAGATGATCATCGACAAGGAGTGGGGCCTGGCGGGGAACGAGAACCCGCTGCAGGGCTCGGCGGTCGTCGACGAGCTCACCGACCTGGTCGAGGAGGCGGTGCTGGCGGAGTTCGACCGGATCGCCGAGCGCGGTGGCGTGCTGGGCGCGATGGAGACCGGCTACCAGCGCGGCAAGATCCAGGACGAGTCGATGCTCTACGAGCACCGCAAGCACGACGGGTCGCTGCCGATCGTCGGCGTCAACACGTTCCTCGACCCGCACCGCGACGAGGCCCCGCCGAAGCCGGTGGAGCTGGCCCGGGCGACCGAGGCGGAGAAGCAGTCGCAGCTGCAGCGGCTGGCCGACTTCCAGGCCCGGCACGCCGACGAGGCGCCGGCCGCGCTGGCCCGGCTGCAGGAGGCGGCGACCTCGGGCGGCAACGTGTTCGAGGCGCTGGTGGACGCGGTCCGGTCGTGCTCGCTGGGCCAGATCAGCGACGCGTTCTTCGAGGTGGGCGGCCAGTACCGGCGCAACGTGTGATCGACGACCTCGGCACCGAGGTCGGCCTGCCCCGGCCGCCGCGGCGGGTGGTGTCGCTGGTGCCCTCGCTCACCGAGGCGCTGGCGGTCACCGTGCCCGACCGGCTGGTGGGCGCGACCGAATGGTGCACGCACCCGGCGGGTCTCGACGTCGCCCGGGTGCGCGGGACGAAGAACCCCGACCGCGCAGCGATCGCCGCGCTCGAGCCCGACCTCGTGGTCTGCAACCGGGAGGAGAACCGCCGACTCGACGTCGACCGGCTGCGCGCGGCCGGCGTGCCGGTGTGGGTGACGGTCATCGAGACGGTGGACGAGGCGCTGGCGTCGATGCGCCGGCTGTTCGGCGCGGTGCTGGGCGTGGCGGAGCCGGCCTGGCTGACGGACGCCGCCCGCGAGTGGGCCCGGCCGGCGCCCTCGCCGTCCCGCCGGGTGGTCGTGCCGGTCTGGCGGGACCCGTGGATGGTGGTCGGCCCGCGCACCTTCACCGGCGACGTGCTGGCGCGCCTGGGCCTGGTCAACGCGTTCGGGGCGGGGGAGGACCGCTACCCGCACGTCTCCGTGGACGACGTGCGCGCCGCCGGTCCGGACGTCGTCCTGCTGCCCGACGAGCCGTACCCGTTCACCGCCGACGACGGCCCGGAGGCGTTCCCCGGGCTGCGGTCGGTGCTGGTGTCCGGGCGGGCGCTGACCTGGTACGGCCCCTCGCTGGCCACCGCCCGCGCCGAGCTGCTGGAGGCCCTCGGGCCGCGGTGACGCGGGGATGACGGGGCGATGACGCCGCGCGGCCGACGATGCCGCTCGCAACCCGTCAACCGCGGGCCGCGGGCGACCTCCGCGGCCGGCACCCCACCCGAGGGAGAACCCCGAATGGCAGTCAACGTGCTCTTCGCCGTCTACGGAGCGCTGCGCGACGGCAACCAGGACCGGACCGAGGCCGCGTCCGTGATCGGCCCCCTGCAGCGCGCCATCGACAGCCGGGTCGGTGAGGTCGTGCGGATCGACAACACCACCATGGGCCGTGACCCCGCGCCGGGCGTGACCAAGCACTTCGGCGCGCTCGTCGACGTCCACGGCACCCGGCGCGCGTTCGCGTGCCAGGAGGGCCAGACGATCGACTTCACCTGACCGGCGCACCCGTCGGCCCGTGGCCGTCCCGCTCGACCGGGACGGCCACGGGCCGACGGCTCAGCCGAGGGATCGGCGCATCAGCACCCGGGGGAAGCCACCGGCGGTGGCGTCGGTGTCGGCGGCCTTGGTGAACCCGGCCGCCTCGAACAGCCTCCGCGTGCCGACGTAGGCCATGGTCGTGTCGACCCGCCGGTCCCCGCTGTCGGCCGGGTAGCCCTCGACGGCGGGCGCGCCGTGGGCGGCCGCGTGGTCGACGGCCCCGCGGACCAGTGCGTGCGCGACGCCCTGCCCGCGGTGGCCGGGGCGCACGCGCACGCACCACAGCGACCACACCGGCAGGTCGTCGACGTGCGGGATCAGCCGCGAGCGCTGGAAGGGCAGCTCCGCCCGCGGCGCGACGGCCGCCCAGCCGACCACCTCGTCGCCGTCGTAGGCCAGGACGCCGGGCGCGACCGGCCGCGCGGTGAGCTCCCGGACGTACTCGCGGCGGGCCGGTCCCACCAGCTCGCGGTTGGTGCGCGAGTCGACGCGGTGGCTGAGGCACCAGCAGACGCTCGAGTCCGGGTTCTTCGGCCCGAGCACCGTGGCCACGTCGTCGAAGCGTTCCGCCGTGGCCGGCCGGACCTCGATGCCCACCGCGCGACGGTAGCGGCCCGGCGCGACGCCGGTCGATCGGCACGGTGCGCGCGTCGACCGGTGGGCGCGCGATCCGTGCCGGACCCGCGGCAGCCCGCGGGGGCGTGCCAGCATGCGCCATGAGCAGCGACGTCGACGTCGAGGTCAGCGCCCTGGCGATCAACGTGACGGTCCCGGAGGAGCTGCGCTGGACCGACACGCGGCGCGGCGAGGAGTTCCTGCTGACCACGCTCAACGTGCGGCTGCTGCCCGACGGCTCCCTCGCCGCCAAGGCCTACGGCCGGCCGACCGCCGGGGGCCGCGGCGCCTACGTCTCGTTCCGCGTGCCGGACCGGCCGGAGCTCGCCGGCCTCGTGTCGGCAGCCGCCGACCGCGCCGCGGAGTTGTGGGCCGCGCACCGCGGCCCGGGCTGAGCCTGTGGCGCCCGTCGTCGACATGCTGCGGTCTCGACCGCGTCGAGACCGCAGCAGGTCGACACCGGGCGCCTCGCCGGCGGGGAGCTCAGTGCGCGCGGTCGTAGACGGCGCAGTGCGCGCCGGTGTCGGAGACGGTGCTCCCGGCGAGCGTCCAGCGGGCAGGGGGGAGGCCCTCCCCGTCGAACAGGCGCGGGCCGGCACCGAGCACCTCGGGGCACCAGACGACGGCCAGCCGGTCGAGGGCGTCGACGGCGAGCAGCCGGGTGACGACGCCGCCGCCGAGCGCGAGGACGTCGCCCCCGCGGCGGCGGCGCAGGTGGGAGGCGACCTGGGACGGGTCGACCTCGAGCACCCAGCTGTTGTCCCACCCCGGCTCGGTCATCGTGGCGGAGAAGACGATCTTCTCGACCCCGTCGAGCCAGCCGCCGAACGCGCGGTCGCGGGGGTCGGCCGCGGCGTCCCCGGCCACCGCCGGCCAGGCCTCCCGGGCGCGCAGGAAGTCCCCCTCGCCGAGCAGCGCGGTCGTCGCCGGGGCGTGCAGCCGCTCCCGGTGCTCGCGGACGGCGTCGCTGCGCAGGTGCGGCACCGCCCACTCGGGGGCGTCGGAGGCGCCGGCGACGCGCCCGTCCAGCGTCGCGAGGACGCTGCCGACCAGGGGCCTGCCGCCGTTCGCTCCGGGCACGCGGCCCATCAGACCAGCGCCCGCCCGGCGGCACCAGACGGTCGCGGCCGGGCGTGGGCAGGATGGGCGGCATGCCGCGGCTGCTCGTCGTCCACCACACCCCCTCGCCGAACCTGCAGGCGGTGCTGGAGGCGGTCCGCGAGGGCGTGGCCATGGTGGCGGAGGCCGAGCTGGCCGAGCGCCCTGCGCTGTCGGCCGGGGCGGCCGACCTGCTGGCTGCCGACGGCGTGCTGCTGGGCACCCCGGCCAACATCGGCTACATGAGCGGGGCGCTCAAGCACTTCTTCGACACCGTCTACTACCCGTGCCTGGACGCCACCGTCGGGCTGCCCTTCGGCGTCTACGTGCACGGCGGCGACGACACCGCCGGCGCGCTGCGGGCCATCGCCACCGTGACCGGCGCCCTGCGGTGGAAGCAGGTCGCCGCGCCGCTGTCCCTCACCGGCGCGCCGACGGGGGAGGACCTCGAGGCCGTCCGCGAACTCGCCGCGACGGTCGCCGTCAGCCTCTAGCCTCCACGGGGTGAGCACGCGCCTGGTCGTCATCGGAGGGGACGCCGCCGGCGGCAGTGCGGCGTCGCAGGCGAAGAAGCGGCGGCCCGACCTCGACGTCGTCCTGTTCGAGCGCGGCCGGGCCACCTCGTACTCCGCCTGCGGCATCCCGTACTGGATCGCCGGCACCGTGCAGCGCGAGGAGCAGCTGGTCGCGCGCACGCCCGAGCAGCACCGCGCCGCGGGCCTCGACGTGCGGATGCGCACCGAGGTGGTCGGCATCGACACGCGCGAGGGGGTCGTGCACTGGCGCGACCTGGAGACCGGCGCCGAGGGCACCGAGCCCTACGACGACCTCGTCTACGCCACCGGCAGCGTGCCGATGCGCCCGCCGGTCGAGGGCATCGACGCGCCCGGCGTGTACGGGGTGCAGGTGCTCGACGACGGCGTCGCGCTGCGCGCCGAGCTCGACAGCGGGGACGTCCGGCGGGTGGTCGTCGTCGGCGGCGGCTACATCGGCCTGGAGATCGCCGAGGCCTGCCGGATCCGCGGGCTGGACGTCACCGTGGTCGACCTCTCGCCGCAGCCGGTGGGCACCTTCGACCCGGACGTGGGCGCCTTCATCGCCGACGCCGTCCGCGGGCAGGGCATCGAACTCGTGCTCTCCGACGGCGTCGCCGCCATCGACGTCGGCCCCGAAGGCCGGGCCTGCGCGGTGGTGACCCGGAGCGGCCGCGAGCTGCCCGCCGACCTCGTCGTCCTCGGCCTGGGGGTCCGGCCCAACGTGCGGCTGGCCCAGGAGGCCGGCATCCCGCTGGGCACCTCCGGCGGCGTCGCCGTCGACCAGCGGATGCGCACCCAGGTGCCGGGCGTCTGGTCGGCCGGCGACTGCGTCGAGTCGGTGCACCGCCTGTCCCGGCAGCGGGTGGTCGTCGCGCTGGGCACGCACGCGAACAAGCAGGGCCGCGTGGCCGGCATCAACATCGGCGGCGGGTACGCCACCTTCCCCGGCGTCATCGGGACCGCGATCACCAAGATCTGCTCCACCGAGGCCGCGCGCACCGGGCTGTCGGAGGCCGAGGCGGAGCGGGCCGGCTACTCCTACGTCACCGCCGCGGTGGACTCCACGACCAAGGCCGGCTACTTCCCGGGCGCGAGCCCCATCCGGGTCAAGATGATCGCCGAGCGGCGCAGCGGGCGGCTGCTGGGCGCGCAGGTGGTCGGGCGGCAGGGCGCGGCCAAGCGGATCGACGCGCTGGCCATCGCCATCTGGAACGAGATGACCGTCGACGAGGTGCTCTCCCTCGACCTGTCCTACGCCCCGCCGTTCGCGCCGGTGTGGGACCCGGTGCTCATCGCCGCCCGCAAGGCGTTCGAGGCGGTCGAGGCCGACACCCGCGGCTGACCGCTCACCGCAGCGCCGCCCCCATCCGCTCCACGACCCGCTCGAGCACCGGCCCGGGCGTGGCGAAGTTCAGCCGCACCGCGCCCCGGCCGGCCACGCCGCACCGCGCGCCGTCGACCACCGCGACCCCGGCGCGTGCCAGCAGCAGGTCGCCCGGCTCGGCCACGTCGAACCCCTCGAGCCACGCGAGGTAGGTGCCCTCCGGCGGGGTGTACCGGACGCCGGGCAGGTGCGCGGCGACGAGGTCGGCGAGCAGCCGGCGGTGCCCGTCGAGGACGACGAGCAGCTCGTCGAGCCAGTCGACGCCGTCGGTGTAGGCCGCGGTGTTGGCCACGGCGCCCAGGGTCGAGGTGCCGTGCTCGAACGGGTGGCCCACCTCGGCCCAGAGCGCCGCGTCGGCCTGGTTGGTCAGCACCAGCTGCGCGCACTTGAGCCCGGGCAGGTCCCACGCCTTGGACGCCGAGGTCGCGGTGACCGCCTGCCGCGCGGGCACCTCGCCCAGCGACGCGTAGGGCACGTGCCGGTGCCCGGGGAAGACCAGCGGGGCGTGGATCTCGTCGGCGAACACCCGCCCGCCGTGCCGGTCGACCACCTCGGCGACGGCCAGCATCTCCGCGGGCTCGAGCACCCGGCCGACCGGGTTGTGCGGGTTGCACAGCACCAGCAGGTGCCCGCCCGCGGCGAACGCGGCGTCGAGGGCGTCGAGGTCGTAGACGAACCGGTCGCCGTCGCGGGCCATCGGCACCTCGAGCACCTCCCGGCCCAGCGCCGGCGGCACCTCCAGGAAGGGCATGTAGGCGGGGGTGGGCAGCACGACCGGCGAGCCGGGGCGGGACAGGTGGGTGATCGCGGCCGACAGCCCGGCCAGCACGTCGGACAGCGGCCGCACCCGCTCCGGCGGCACCGCCCAGCCGTGCCGGTCGAGCAGGAAGCCGGCGGTGGCCCGGGCCATGTCGTCGGCCAGCCAGTCGGGCAGGTAGCCGAGCAGCCCGCGGTCGACCGCGTCGTGCAGGGCCCGGGTGACCGCCGGCGCCGTCCCGAGGTCGGACTCGGCGATCCACGCGCCGAGGGCACCCGGGTGGCGGGTCCACTTCAGCCCACCGCGTGCCCGCAGTCGCTCGATGAGGTCGTCGGCCACGTGCCGATCCTGCCCGGCTGCGACGATCCGGGCATGGCGCTGCTCGTGGTGGTCAACCGCTCGGCCGGCACGGCGGACGACGAGGCGCTGGACGCCGCGCTCGCCGTCCTCCGGGAGGGCACGGACGTCGAGGTGGCCGCCACCGCCGACGCCGGTGAGCTCGACCGGGTGCTGGCCGGTCTCGACGGCCGCGGGCCGGTCGTGGCCGGCGGCGACGGGTCGCTGCACGCCGCGGTGGCCGCCCTCGACCGCGCCGGTGCCCTCGGCCGGCCCCTCGGGGTCCTGCCGCTGGGCACCGGCAACGACCTGGCGCAGGCCCTCGGCCTGCCGCTGGACCCCGCCGCGGCCGCCCGGGTGGTGCTCGGCGGGACGGTGCGGCCGCTGGACCTGCTGCGCGACGACGCCGGGGGCATCGTGGTCAACGCGGTGCACGCCGGCGTCGGCGCGGAGGCGGGGGAGCGCGCCCACCGGCTCAAGGACCTCCTCGGCGCGGTCGCCTACCCGGTGGGCGCCGCCGTCGCCGGCGTCAGCAGCCCGGGCTGGCGGCTGCGGGTGGCGGTCGACGGCGCGGCGGTGGCCGATCCGGACACGCCGGTGCTCATGGCCGGGGTGTGCAACGGGCCGACCGTCGGCGGGGGCACCGCGCTGGCGCCCGACGCCCGCCCGGACGACGGCCTGGCCGACGTCGTGGTCGTCACCGCCACCGGCCCCGCGGCGCGGGCGGCCTTCGCCGCGGCGCTGGCCGCCGGGCGGCACGCAGAACGCGACGACGTCCTCGTCGTCCGCGGGCGGGAGGTGACGCTGTCCGGCGACGCGGTCGGGCTCGACGCCGACGGCGAGCTGCAGGACCCGGTCACCGCGCGCACCTGGCGACTCGAGCCGGCCGCCTGGTCGGTGCTGGTGCCCTCAGCCCCCGGCCGGTGACCAGCCCAGCAGCGGGCCCAGCCGGGTGGCGGTGTCGGTGAGGATCTGCTCGTAGTCGGCCTCGGCGAAGCTGAACGGCAGCGCGAAGACCACCTCGGTGACCTCGCGGAAGCCGGCGTGGGCGTACAGCGCCTCGGCGACCTGCTCGGAGCTGCCGACGATGTCCGGGGCGAACAGCAGCCGGCCGGGCCCCTGCGGCACGCCGACCCGCGGGGCCCGCGCGGCGGCGTAGGCCGCGTAGCGCTCCCGCTGCTCCGGCGTCGCGGTGTCGGTGGGCACGACCACCAGGCCCTGCGACACCCGCCCGGTGCCGCCGGCTCCCCGGTAGGCGCGGACCTGGCCGGCCTGGATGGCGGCGAAGTCGGTCGACCCCTCCTCGGCGCGCACCACGCTGCTGGTCAGCAGGTTCATCCCCGCCCGCCCGGCCCACTCCGCCGAGCGGGTGCTGCCGCCGCCGTACCAGAGCCGCGAGCGCAGGCCGGGGGAGTGCGGCTGCACCCGGTCCGACCACTCCTCGACCACGCCCTCGCGACCGGAGAACGAGGCCGCCGGCTCCCCGGCGACCAGCCGCAGCAGCCGCTCGACGCGGGTGTAGGTGAGGTCCTCGGCGTCGGCGGTGTCGGGGTAGAGCGCGCCCTTGACGTCGTCCCAGTGCATCGGTGGGCCGACGCTGACGCCGGGCTGCAGCCGCCCCCCGGACAGGACGTCGACGGTGGCGAGGTCCTCGGCCAGCCGCAGCGGGTTCTCCCAGCCGAGCGGGGTGACCGCGGTGCCCAGCGCGATCCGCGAGGTCCGCTGGGTGAGCGCGGCGAGGACGGCGACCGGCGAGGAGATGCCGTACTGCAGGTGCCGGTGCCGCAGCCAGGCGCTGTCGAACCCCAGCCGCTCGCCGAGCTCGACCATCCGCAGGGTGGCCTCGTGCCCGGCGCGCGGGTCGGCCGGGTCGAAGGTGCCGATGGTCAGGAAGCCGAGCTGCTCGAGCGGCGTGCCGGGGGCGGGCATGGGTGCGATCCTGCCCGCCGCCTCACCCGCCCCCGCCGGCCCGGGGGTCAGGAGGCGGGCGTCACCCGGAGGGCCAGCAGCGCGACGTCGTCGTCGGTGGACCCGCGCACGCCGGCGAGCAGCCGGTCGAGCAGGTCGTCCAGCGAGCCCCGGTCGTCCCCGGCCAGTGCCCCGGCGAGCTGGGCGATGCCGCTGTCGAGGTCGGTGCGGCGTCGCTCGACCAGCCCGTCGGTGTAGAGCAGCAGGGTGCTGCCCGGCGGCAGCGGGGTCCGCCAGGTGGAGCGCGCGCGGGCGGGGTCCAGGCCGACGAGCAGGTCGGGGGGTGAGGTGAGCACCTCGACGGTGCCGTCGGGGGAGCGCAGCAGCGGCGGCGGGTGACCCGCGTTGCTCCACGACAGTACGCGGCCGCCGTCGTCCCCCGGGTCGACGCGGGCCACCACGGCGGTGGCCAGCGCGCCGACCCGCAGCCCGCCCACCGCGGCGTCGAGACGGCCGAGCGCGTGCGCGGGCGGCTCGCCGGCCTCGAAGGCGAACCCGCGCAGCATCGAGCGCAGCTGACCCATGGTCGCCGCGGCGCGCACGTCGTGGCCGGTGACGTCGCCGATCACCAGCACCGGGGCGCCGTCGGAGTCCTCGAAGGCATCCCACCAGTCGCCGCCCACCTGCGCGCCGGCGCTGCTGGGCAGGTAGCGGGCGGCCAGCTCCAGCCCGGCCGGGGCGGGCAGCTCGCCGAGCAGCGCCCGCTGCAGCGTGGTGGCGACCGACTCCTGCTCGGCGAGCAGCACCGCGCGGGAGACGGCCTGCGCCGTGTACCGCGCGAGGGCCAGGACGAGGCCCTCCTCGGCGGGGGTGGGCGTCCGGGGCCCGTCCCAGACCAGGCTGAGCGTGCCGGGCAGGTCGCCGGCCACCGGCAGCGGCAGGTGCGCCGACGCCTCGAAGCGCACCGGCCCGTCGGTCACCGACCCGGCGGCGGGGAACCGGGCGAGGGTCGTGGCGGCGTCGGGCAGGAACAGGGCGCGGCCGCGCGCCAGGGCCGCCGTCGGCGGGTGGTCGGTCCCGAGCGGCAGCGACGGCCACTCCCCGTCCCCGTCACGGTCCCCGTCGCGGTGTCCGTCGCGGTCCCCGTCGCCCGGGCGCCCGGCGACGGGGACCAGCCGCAGCCGCCGGGTGCGCGGGTCGACCAGCCCGACGTAGCTCCACGCGGTGCCGAGGACCTCGGTGGCGGCCGACGAGACGGCGGCGGCGACGTCGGGGAGGGTGACCGCGTCGGCCAGGGCCTCGGCGAAGCGCAGCAGGAGGCGGTTCTGCTCGCCGGCCTGCTCGGCGGCCCGCCGGGCGGCCTCGGCGTCCCGGGTGGCGACGCGCAACCGCAGCTCGGAGGCGGCCAGGCCGGCGACCTGGGTGAGCAGGGCGACGTCGGTCTCGGTCCACTCGCGCGGCCGGCCGTCGATCGCGCAGACCGCCCCGACGACCTCGCCGTCCGGGGCGAGCAGCGGCACGCCGCAGTAGGCGACGACGCCGAGGTCGGCGACGGCGCCGTTGTCGGCCAGCACCTCCACCCGCCGGGCGTCGCCGACCACCAGCGGCTGCGCGCTCTGCCGCACGTACTGGCAGAACGAGTGCGACAGCGGGGTGCGCCGGCGGGCCTGCCACGGCGCCGGCAGGCCGACCGCGCCGGGGAACACCTGCTCGTCGGGGCCGACCAGTGTCACCAGGGCGGTGGGCACGTCGAGCAGCGTGCGGACCAGCGCGACCAGCCCGTCGAAGTCGGCGTCGGCGATCGTCGGGTCGTCGGCGGGCGGCCCGTCCGTGCTGGTCACGCGCCAACGGTAGTCGGGGGCGGGGACGGGGCCGCTCAGCGCGGCAGGCGGCCGAGCAGGTGGAACTCCGGGTTGGGCGGGATCGCCGCGAAGTGCGCCAGCCGGTTGGACAGCGCGAAGAAGGCGGTGATCGCACCGACGTCCCACACGTCGTCCTCGGTGAGGCCGTGCGCGCGCAGCCGGTCGAGGTCCTCCGGGGTCACCGCGGCGGGGTCGGTGGCCAGCCGGACGGCGACGTCGAGGACCGTGCGCTGCCGGTCGTCGAGCGGGGCCTTGCGCCAGTCGACGGCGACCAGGTCGGCCAGGTTGGGGTCGCGCATCCGGATGCGGGCGATGGCGCCGTGCGCGACCACGCAGTACGCGCAGCCGTTGGCCGCGCTGGTGGCGACCACGATCAGCTCGCGCTCGCCGGTGGACAGGCCGGGGGTGTCCTTGTCCATCAGCGCGTCGTGCATGGCGAAGAACGCGCGCGCCTCGTCGGGACGCCAGGCCAGCGCGGCGAAGACGTTGGGCAGGAAGCCGGAGCGCTCCTGGACATCGGCGTAGCGCTCGGCGAGGTCGGCGGGCAGGCCGGCGGGGTCGGCGACGGGGAACCGGCTGATCGGGGTGTCGGTGCTCACGCCGCCCAGCCTGCCGTGTGCCGGCGCGCGGTGCCCCGGCGTCGGTCAGAACGGCGGTGGGCCGTGCTCCGCCGACTCCGGTGGCGGGAGGTGGTCGGTGACCCGGGTGGTGCCGGTGGGGGTGGTGACGGTGAGGACGCCGTCGTCGTCCGTGGCGGAGGCAGCCGCGCCGTCGCGTGGGCGGCGAGCGCACCCTCCAGCTGCTGCACCCGTGCCAGGTCCGCGGTCCGGGACGGCTGCACCACCCGTCGATGCCGAGCTCGTCGGGCAGCCGCTCGGGCTGCTCGCCGAGCGGTCGCCGGCAGGCGTCGAGGGCACCCGGTGGCTGCACCGCCGGCCCCACGCCCCAGCCCTCCGACAGACCCCGGACCCACGGCCGGGGTACGACAGGAACCGGCCACTGAGCAGGGCGGACGGCGGTCAGTCGGTGACGACGACGCGGTCGCGGCCCTCGCGCTTGGCCCGGTAGAGGCGGGCGTCGGCACGGCCGAGGAGCTGGGCGGCGGTGCGGTCGGCGACCTCGGCGGTGCTCGCGGCGCCCACGCTGACCGTGACCGGCAGCCCGCCGGTCAGGCCCGCCCACGGGTGGGCGGCGACCGCGGCGCGGACCAGCTCCAGGTGGCGGGCCAGCGCGCCGGCGTCCGGGCCGGGCAGCACCAGCACGAACTCCTCGCCGCCGAGCCGGGCGGCGAAGGAGCCGGGACCGGGCGCGCCGGTCTCCTGCAGCAGCCCGGCGACGGCGCGCAGCACCTCGTCGCCCACCGCGTGCGAGCAGGTGTCGTTGACGGTCTTGAAGTGGTCGAGGTCGAGCAGTGCCACCCACACCAGCTCCGCGCCGGGCGCCTCGAGCAGGCGGGGCAGCTCCTCGTCGACGTAGCGGCGGTTGTAGAGGCCGGTCAGCGGGTCGCGCAGTGACAGCTCGCGCCAGCGGCGGCTCTGCCGGCGCGCCTCCGTCGTCTCGTACATCGCCTGCAGGGTGCGGGCGCGGGCGTCGCGCTGCGCCGACTGCAACTCGGTGAGCTCGGCGACGTGGCGCTTGTGCTCCTCGAAGGCGGCGCGGAAGTCGCCGGCCGCGGCGTGCAGCTCGGCCTGCTCGGCCCGGGCGCGCACCCGGATCGCGGTCAGCCCGTGCCGGCGGCAGCGGCGCACGCACTCGACCAGGGTGCGCTGCGCGGCGTCGACCGCGCCGCGGCGGCGCTGCACCTCGGCGAGGGTGAGCAGGAAGTCGGCGCCGGCGTCGCCGTCGGCGGAGGCGCCGAGCACCTCGGGCGCCAGGCCGGGGAGCAGCGCCGTCTCGGCCTCGTCGAACCGGCCCAGGCCCATGAGCGCGCGGGCCACGGTGTCGAGCCCGCCCACGTCCAGCGGCCTGCCGTGCTCGGCGGCCAGGGCCTGCATCCGGGTGCTGGCCGCCAGCGCGTCCTCGAACCGGCCGGCGAGCTGGTCGGTGTAGGAGCGGTTGTTGAGGATGCGCACCTGGCGGTCGACGTCGCCGAGCTCCTCGGCCAGCAGCAGCACCGCGGCGTAGCGCTCGGGGGCCGCGGCGTCGCGGGACAGGCCCAGGACGTCGGCCAGCCGCACGAGGTGGTCGACGCGCAGCGCCGGCGCGGCGTCGTCGTCGAGCAGGTCGACGGCGGACACGGCGTGCTCGAGCGCGCCGGAGAGGTCGCCGAGCTCCTGGAAGACCGCGGTCAGCACGAAGGAGGCGCGCGCCAGCAGGTGCCGGGCGTGCGCCTCGGTGGCCCAGCGGTGCACGTCCTGGGCGATCCGGCCGGCCTCGGCGACCGCGCCGCGGCGGCGCAGCAGGTCGGCACGCACCAGCCGGGCGCGCTGCTCGAGGTCGGCGCGCCCGAGCGCCGCGGCGTCCGCGACCGCCGCCTCCGCGCGGGCGGTGGCCTCCGCGGAGTCGAAGCGGCTCAGCGTCTCGAGCTCGTCGACGGCGGCCACCAGCCGGGCGAGGGCCTCCGTCGCCGGACCCACCTCCGGCCGGGCGGCGAGACTGGTCACGGAGGGGTCTTCGGCACGGGCGGCCCGCCGCACCAGGGACCCGGGGGCGGGTCCACCCGGACGGGTGACCGGCCCGGGGTCAGCCGGCGCCGGGCTCCCCGTCGTCGGGACCGGTGCGCACCGTCAGCGTCACGCCGTCGGCCAGCCGGTAGGGCGCCGTCGCCACCAGGTCGCCGACCACCCGGCGCAGCCGCGACACCTCCGCGCGCGCGGAGACCACGTGCTGGTCGTCGCCGAACAGGCCCCGGCTGAGCGCCCCCGCGGTCAGCCCCGCCCGGCCGGCCTCGGCGACGAGCACGAGCACCTGCGCCTGCCGGCGGGTCAGCCCGGCCGCCCACGGCCCTCCGCCGGAGCGCACCCGCAGCACCGGGGAGCCGGACAGGTCGACCTCGGCCGCCACCGGCTCGCGGGCGCCGCGGGGGCGCACCAGCCAGCCCTCGCCGAGCCGCTCGGGCGCGCACAGCCCGAGCCCGGCCACCGCGACCACCCGGCCCGCCCGGGGTGCGGCGACCCGCGACCGGACGGCGACGCCGGAGCTGTGCGCCACCCAGCCGTCGTCGTCGACCACCAGCAGCGGCCCCTGCACGCCGGCGAGCACCGGGCCCGCGCTGCGCCGCAGCCGCTCCAGCCGCTGCTCGTGGTGCCACAGCAGCCGCGACTCGGCCAGCCGCACCGAGGTCTCCACCAGCGCGCCGATGGCCGGGTGCAGGGTCAGCGCCGGCCCGCTCACGTCGACGACGCCGAGCAGCTCCCCGGTGACCGGCGAGTGGATCGGCGCGGCGCTGCAGTACCAGGGGTGCTGCGCCTGCTCGAAGTGCTCGGCGGAGAACAGCTGCACCGGCGCCGCCTCGGCCAGCGCCGTGCCGATGGCGTTGGTGCCCACGGCCGCCTCGGTCCAGGTGGCGCCCTCGGCGAAGCCGAGCCGGTCGGCGCGCAGCCGGGTGGCCGCCGCACCCTCCCGCCAGAGCACCACGCCCTCGGCGTCGGTGACCACGACGAGGAAGTGCGAGGCGTCGGCGACGCTGCCCAGCACCTGGCGCAGCTCGCCGATCACCAGCGACAGCGCCGAGCGGCGCCGCCGGGCCTCGACGGCGTCCAGCGGCAGCGGGTCGCGGCTGCCCCGCCGGCCGGGGTCGAGGCCCATGCCGAGCACCCGCGTCCACGACCGCTGCACCACCCGGCGCGGGGCCACCGGCGGCCGGCCGCCACCGATGACCGCGTCGTGCACCCGGGTGAGCACGCGGGCGTGGGTGGAGAGGTCCGTCCCGGGCGAGACCGCCGACCAGCCGGGCACCTGCACCTCCGCGTGCAATCCGCTGCAACCCTCCCGCCGACGTCCCGGAGGCGCTGTGCTGCACATCACACCACGTCAGAGCGACGGCGAGGAGGCCCTCCCCATGACGCAGACCCTCGACGCACCTCCCACGACCGCGGCCCGGAGGGCGCGCGACTGGTTCACCGCCCTCGAGGACGCGCTGCGCGCCCGCGACGTCGAGCGCGCCGCCGGCCTGTTCGCGCGCACCAGCTTCTGGCGCGACCTGGTCGCGTTCAGCTGGAACATCACCACCGTCGAGGACCGGGCCGGCGTCACCGACCTGCTCACCGCCACCCTCGACCGCACCGACCCCTCGGGCTTCGCCGTTCCCGACGAGCCCGAGGAGGCCGACGGCGTCACCACCGCCTGGTTCACCTTCGAGACGGCGGTCGGCCGCGGGCGGGGCCTGGCGCGGCTGGTCGAGGAGGACGGCGAGCTCCGGGCCTGGACGTTCCTCACCACGCTGTACGAGCTCCGAGGCCACGAGGAGCCCCGCGGCCCGGCGCGGCCCAAGGGCGCCGAGCACGGCGTCAACCGGGACCGGCAGACCTGGGCCGAGCGGCGGGCCCGCGAGGCGGTCGAGCTCGGCCGCACCACCCAGCCGTACGTGCTCGTCGTCGGCGGCGGGCAGGGCGGCATCGCGCTCGGCGCGCGGCTGCGGCAGCTCGACGTCCCGGCGCTCGTCGTCGACCGGCACGCCCGCCCCGGCGACCAGTGGCGCAGCCGCTACAAGTCGCTGTGCCTGCACGACCCGGTCTGGTACGACCACCTGCCCTACCTGCCCTTCCCCGACAACTGGCCGGTGTTCGCCCCCAAGGACAAGATCGGCGACTGGCTCGAGTCGTACGTGAAGGTCATGGAGATCCCGTACTGGGGCGGCACCGAGGTGCGCAGCGCCCACTACGACGACGCCGCCGGCGAGTGGACCGTCGTGGTGGTCCGCGACGGCCCTGGTCACGAGCGCGAGGAGCTCACCCTGCGCCCCAAGCAGCTGGTGCTGGCCACCGGGATGAGCGGCAAGCCGAACGTGCCCGTGCTGCCCGGCCAGGACGTGTTCCGCGGCGAGCAGCACCACTCCTCGGCCCACCCCGGCCCCGACGAGTACGCCGGCAAGAAGGTCGTCGTCATCGGCAGCAACAACTCCGCCTTCGACATCTGCGGGGCGCTCTGGGAGCACGGCGCCGACGTGACGATGGTGCAGCGCACCTCGACGCACATCGTCAAGAGCGACAGCCTCATGGAGATCGGCCTCGGCGCCCTCTACAGCGAGGAGGCGGTCGCCAGCGGCATGACCACCGAGAAGGCCGACCTGGTCTTCGCCTCCATCCCGTACCGGGTCATGCACGAGTTCCAGATCCCGCTGTACGAGCAGATGCGGGAGCGCGACGCCGACTTCTACCGCCGCATGGAGGACGCCGGCTTCCGGCTGGACTGGGGCGACGACGGGTCGGGCCTGTTCATGAAGTACCTGCGCCGCGGCTCGGGCTACTACATCGACGTGGGCGCCGCCGACCTGGTGGCCAACGGTGACGTGCAGCTGGCACACGGCCAGGTCGACCACCTCACCGAGGACGCCGTCGTCCTCGAGGACGGGACCGAGCTGCCGGCCGACCTCGTCGTCTACGCCACCGGGTACGGGTCGATGAACGGCTGGGCGGCCGACCTGATCAGCCCGGAGGTCGCCGACCGGGTGGGCAAGGTCTGGGGCCTGGGGTCGGACACCACCAAGGACCCCGGCCCGTGGGAGGGCGAGCAGCGCAACATGTGGAAGCCCACCCAGCAGGAGGCGCTGTGGTTCCACGGCGGCAACCTGCACCAGTCGCGGCACTACTCGCTCTACCTGGCGCTGCAGCTCAAGGCCCGCCAGGCCGGCCTCCCGACGCCGGTCTACGGCCTGCAGGAGGTGCACCACACCCGCTGAGCCGCCCGTCGCCGGGGGAGCCGCGCGCCCCCCGGCGCCGGTGCTCGCGCGGCGCTATGGTCGCCCGGTCGCCGACCGGCCAGCCGCGGGAGCCAGATGAACCTCGAGAAGGTGGTCTTCGGGTTCTTCGTGCTGCTCGCCGCCACGCTGAACTTCGGCTTCTTCCTCGGCGACATCTCCGACCCCGCGCTGCACAACGTCTACGAGCTGTTCGCCGCGCTGGTGGTCAGCCTGATCGCCACGGTGCTCAAGTTCGGCGACCGCACGCAGATCGGCGCCGTGCACCTGGCCACCAGCCTGGTCGCCGACCTGCAGCTGGTGGCCGCCACGCTCACCTGGGCGTGGGCGGTGCACATCTCCTCCGAGGGCCTCACCGACGTCGCGACGGCGAGCATGGTGTCGCTGTCGGGCGGCGCGCTGCTGGCCAACGTCGTCTCGGTGGTGCTGCTCGTCGTCGAGACCGTCTCCTTCCAGCGGCACTGACCCGCGCCCGCGACCCCGTGGAGACCGCCCCGCCGCCGCCCGTCACCACCCGGGGACGGCGCGGGCGCCGGCGGGCGCCGGTCGTCCCGCGGGCGGAGGGCTCGGCGACGGTGTTCGTCGTCCTCCGCCGCATGCGCGCGCCGCTCATCACGCTGATCACGATCTTCGCCGTCAGCGTGCTGGGCCTCTCCCTCGTCCCGGGCGTGGACGCCCAGGGGCAGCCGGCCCGGCTGAGCCTGTTCGACGCCTTCTACGTCATGAGCTACACGGCGACGACGATCGGCTTCGGTGAGATCCCGTACTCGTTCAGCTACGCGCAGCGGATGTGGGTGACCGGGACGATCTACCTGACGGTGATCGGCTGGGCCTACGCCATCGGCTCCCTGCTGTCGCTGGTGCAGGACCGCGCGTTCCGGCAGGCGCTGACGCTGCGGCACGTCTCGCGCAAGGTCACCCGGCTGCGCGAGCCGTTCCTGCTCGTCGCCGGGTACGGGCAGGCCGGCGAGACGCTCGGCGAGGCCCTCGACGCCCTCGGCCGCCGGTTCACCGTCGTCGACATCTCCGAGACGCGCATCGACACCCTGGAGATCGCCGGTCACCGGGCCGACGTGCCCGGCGTGGTGGGGGACGCGCGCGACCCGCACGTGCTCGGCGTCGCCGGGCTCGGGCACCCGTACTGCGAGGGGGTGCTCGCCCTCACCGGCGACGACGAGGCCAACCTGGCGGTGGCCATGGCCGCCGCGCTGCTGCGGCCCGAGCTCCCGCTGGTCACGCGCACCACCTCGGCCACGGTGGCCGAGCGGATGGCCCGCTTCGGCGCGCCGACGATCGTCAACCCCTTCGACCGCTTCGGCGACCACCTGCGGCTGGCGCTGCGGACCCCGGCGTCCTACCAGCTGATGACCTGGCTGGAGAGCGGCCCGGGTGCCGAGCTGACACCGCGGGGCACCGCGCCGGCGCCGGGCCGCTGGGTGGTGTGCGGCTACGGCCGGTTCGGCCGGCACTTCGCCGCCGACCTGCGCGCCGAGGGCCTGGAGGTGACCACCGTCGACCCCTCGCCGGCGGAGGAGCCCTCCGTCGTCGGGGACGCCGCGGACCCCGACGTCATCGGGCGCGCCGACCTCGCCACCGCCGTCGGCCTGGTCGCCGGCACCGACAACGACACGACCAACCTCTCGCTGGTCGCCGAGGCGCGGCGGACCAACCCGGGCCTGTTCGTCGCGGCGCGGCAGAACCAGCCCGCCGACGCCGCGCTGTTCGCCGCGATGGACGTCGACGCGCTGCTCGTGCCCACCGAGGTGGTCGCCCACGACGCCTACGCCCGGCTGAGCACGCCGCTGCTGTGGCGCTTCCTGCGCGAGCTGCCCCGGCAGAGCGACGAGTGGTCGGCCGGCGTCGTCGACCGGCTGCTCGACGCCTGCGGCAGGCACCTGGAGGCGCTGTGGAAGGTGCGGCTCACGCCCGAGGACGCGCCCGCGCTGCACCCCCGGCTGTCCCGTGGCGGCTTCCGCCTCGCCGACCTGCTGCGCGACCCAGCCGACCGCGACCAGACGCTGCTCGCCGTGCCGCTGCTGGTGCTGCGCGGGGACGAGGCGACCATGGCGCCGGGGACCGACCTGGTCCTCGAGCCGGGTGACGAGCTGCTGTTCGCCGGCCGCGCCGCCGTGCACCGGGAGGTGGAGGCGACGCTGTTCATCGACGGCGTGGCCGACTACCTGGCCACCGGCCAGCGGGTGCCGTCGAGCTGGATCTGGCGCAGGCTGAGCCGGTCGACACCGGCGCCGGACGCACCCGCAGCGACCTGAGCGGGCCGGTCGACGGGGGAGGACCGTGGCCGGGCAGGGGCTGGGACGCCGGGTGCTCGAGGGTCTCGGCGGGCGGGCCGGCCCGGTCCGGCCGCCGGAGCTGCGCACCGAGGGGGGCCGCTCCGCCTCCCGCCTGGAGCTGTTCTTCGACCTGGCCTTCGTCCTCGTCGTCGCCGAGCTCGCGGTCGCGCTGCGCGAGGACGTCACCTGGCACCGGTTCGGCGTCTTCGCCGGCCTGTTCGCCACGGTCTGGTGGTCGTGGGTCGGCTCGACGCTCTACGCCAACCGGTTCGACCACGACGACGTCGTGTACCGGCTCTACAAGCTCGCCAGCATGGCCGCCGTCGTCGGCCTGGCCGCCTCCGCGTCGGAGGCGACCGGGCGGCGGTTCGCCGTCTTCGTCGTCTGCCAGCTGCTGGTGCGGCTGGTGCTCGCCCTGCAGTACCACCGCGCGTACCGGCACGTGCCCGAGGCGCGGCCCGTCACCCGCCTGTACCTGGCCGGCGCGCTGGCGGGCGCGGCGCTGTGGGCGCTGTCGCTGGCCGTGCCCCGGCCGGTCGGATTCGCCCTGTGGGCCGCCGCCGTCCTGGTCGAGGCGCTCGTGCCCCTGCTGGCCACCCGGTCCTCGGCCGACGTCCCGCTGCACGTCGAGCACCTGCCCGAGCGCTTCGCGCTGTTCGTCATCCTCGTGCTGGGCGAGCCGGTGGCCGGCGTCGCCCGCGGGCTGTACGACGCGGACTGGTCGGGCGCGGCGCTGCCGGTGGCGGTGCTGGCGTTCACCCTCGCGGCCGGCCTGTGGTGGAGCTGGTTCGACCTGGCCGGCGCGCGCGCCAAGCACCTGCTCGACGAGGCCGGCCGGTCCAACGGCGCGCACGCCCACGACGTGTTCGTGTTCGGCCACCTGCCGCTGACCCTGGCGCTGGCCACCGTCGGTGCCGGGGTGGAGCTCGCCGTCGTGGAGGCCGGGGCCGGGGAGGTGCCGGCGGGGACCCGGCTGCTGGTGGCCGGCGGGGTGGCGGCCTACCTCGCCTCGGCCAGCGTGACGGCGTCGGTGATGACGGGAGAGGTGCGCCGCGGGTGGTGGTGGCCGCTGCTGGCCGCGGCCGTGGCGCTGCTCGACGCGCTGCTCGAGCTGCCCGCCGTCGCCGTCCTCGGCGCGCTCGCCGCGCTGGTGGGCGCCGTGGTGGTGGCCGGCCTGGTGGAGCGCTCCCACGGGCGGCTGGCGACCGAGGAGGTCTGAGCCGGGTCCGGCCGCCGCGTGAGCGGCGCCGCGGAACGGGTAGGCGCGACCGGTCCGGACAGCGACACGACGGGAGGCCCAGGATGGACCGGCAGGAGTGGACCCGGGTGGTGGAGGCGGCCACGCGCGCGCCGTCGATCCACAACACCCAGCCGTGGCTGTTCCGCGCCGACGGCGACCGGCTGACGGTGCGCACCGACCCCTCCCGGGCGCTGTCGGCCCTCGACCCCTCCGGCCGGCAGCGGGTGGTCAGCTGCGGCGTCGCGGTGGAGTTCGCCGTGGTCGCCCTGGCCGCCGACGGGCGCGGCACCGACGTCGACGTGCTGCCCGACCCCGCCGACCCCGACCTGCTGGCGACCGTCACGGTCACCGGCGCGCAGGAGCCCGACGACGAGGACCGGGAGCTCGCGCGGGCGATCGGCGCCCGGCACACCGAGCGGGCCCCGTTCCTGCCGCGGGCGGTGCCGGACGACCTCGTCGACCGGCTGCAGGCGGTGGCCGGCGCGTTCCGGGTGTGGTGCAAGCGGATCAGCGACGAGGACGAGGAGGTGGCCACGGTCTTCCTCCTCTCCCGCGCCGAGGAGATCGAGCAGGGCGAGCCGGAGTACCTCGCCGAGCTGGAGCGGTGGGTGCGCACCGACCCGGCGGCCGTCGACGGCGTCCCCGTCGGCGCGGTCCCGGGCGAGGACCCGGCCACCAGGCCGTCGAACTGGCTGGTCCGCGACTTCGTCGTCGGCACGCGCCCGCCGGGGCGCGCCGCCGGGAGCGACCCCGGCGGGCCGCCACCGGACGTCGAGCGGCCCACCGTCGTGGTGCTCGGCACCGACGCGGACGACCGGGCCGCCTGGCTGACCGCGGGGCGGGCCCTGGGCCGGGTGCTGCTGGAGGCCACCGTGGCCGGGCTGGCGGCCTCCCCGCTGACCCAGGCCCTCGACTGGCCGGCGACCCGCACCCAGCTGCGCTCCCGGCTGTCGCTGGGCGGGCACCCCCAGATGCTGCTGCGGCTCGGCTTCCCCTCCGGCGACCGCAGCCCGTCCACCAACCGCCGCCCGGTGGAGGAGGTGCTCGAGGTCGCCGGCTGACGTCCGCCGGGACCTCCGGCCCTGCCGCGCGCGGACTCCGCCGGGTGCACTGGTGCCGACCGGCCCCGTCGGCCGGCGAGGAGGTGCGCCGTGGAGCCGACGTCGCCCGGGGGAGCCGTCGTCGTGGGCGTCGACGGCTCCGCCTGCGCGCGGGAGGCGCTGACCTGGGCCGCGGTGCTGGCCGCGCGAGCGGGGATGGCGCTGACCGTGGTGCGGGCCTGGAGCATCCCGACCGCGCCGCGGCCGGACTGCTGGGAGCCCGGCTACGTGCCCCCGGTGACCGAGTACGAGCGGGCGGTGCGGCAGGCGGTCGCCGACGACCTCGCCGCGGCCGGCGTGCCGCCGGGCGTGCGGGTCGAGTGCCGGGCCGTGCACCGGGCGCCGGTCGACGCGCTGGTGGCCGCCGCGGACGGCGCCGACCTGCTCGTCGTCGGCGCCCGGGGCCGCGGCGGCGCGGCCGGCCGGCTCGTGGGGTCGGTGAGCTCGTCGGTGCTCCGGGCCGCGCCGTGCCCGGTGACCGTCGTCCGGTCGGGCACCGCGCACCGGCCGGAGGGGGCGTCCCGGGCTCCCGCCGAGACCCCGCACGCCGAGACCCCCCACGCCGACGAGCCGTCGACGGGCCGCCGGCACCCCTGGCTGCACCACGTGCCGGGCCGCCGCCGGTCCTGACCGCCGCCGCCGCTCGGCTGGGCTACCGGCGGGTGAGGCGCCCCAGCCCGACCCGGGCGGCGGTGCGCAGCAGGTGCGCGCGCTGGGCCGCGGGCAGCGCGGCGAACGTGCGGGCCATGGCCGCGGCGACCGCGGTGGGCGCGGCGCCGACGTCGAGGTAGGCCGCCCACGAGCGCTCCGGCAGGGTGAAGAACGCGGCGAAGAAGGCGTCGGTCGCCGCGGTGTCCAGCGGCAGCAGCACCTCCAGGCCGAGGTCCAGCAGCCCCGCCGTCGTCCGGCGGCGGGCCGCGCGCAGCACCGGCCGGGGGTCCTGCCCGGCCGCCAGCGCGCCGGCCACCCGCGGGCCCAGCCGCAGCGAGGACGCGACGCTGTAGCCGGTGGCCGGGTGCACCAGCCCCGCCGCCGCGCCCAGCACGGTGCCCGTCCGGCGGGGCGGGACGTCGAGCGGGATGGCCACCCGCTCGGCCTCCCCGGCCGGGCGCAGGCCGCGGTCGGCGAGCAGCGCGCCGAGGCGGGCGCGCAGGTGCTCCAGCGGCACCGGGGGGCGCGCGGCGAGCGACGTCGCCTCCAGCAGCACGGTGCCGTCGTCGAGGGGCAGGCCGTAGAGGAAGGCCGGCGGCGCGGCCGGGTCGGCGAGCGCGGCCCAGTCCATCAGCAGCGCTCCGCCGGGCGGGACCAGGTCCCCGACCGGGCCGGCCACCACCTCGCCCCAGGCCCGCTGCTGCGCGCTCCCCGGGCCGCCGCCGCGGGCGTCGAGCACCACCCGCGCCACCCGCTCGCCGCCACCGGAGAGGACGGCGACCTCGCGGCCGGCCTCGGCCCGCACCCCGGTCACCCGCCCGGGCACGACCTCGCCGCCGGACGACCGCAGCCGCTCGAGCAGCGCCGCGTGCAGCGCGCCGTTGCGCAGCCGGGCGTAGCCCCGCCGCAGCCGCCGCTCGCCACCGGCGGCGGTGCGGACGACGGTCGGCGCGTACGCCGCGGCCACCGCGCCCGGGTCGAGGCCGAGCGAAGGGGCGGCCGCCGCCAGCTCGTCGGCCCACAGGCAGTAGGTGGCCGGCCACACCCGCAGCGACGGGGCGACCAGCGCGGTGCGCAGCCCGGCCGCCGCGCACGCGGCCGCGGCCGACAGCCCCGCCGGCCCGGCGCCCGCGACCAGGACGTCGAGGGGGGCGGGCACCAGCGCAGCCGACCACACGCCGCCGGCGGTCGCAGCGCGGGCCCCGGCACGACGGTGCCGGCCGCCCCCCGAGGGGGACGGCCGGCACCGGGGGTGGGTCGGTCAGCGGCGGACGGAGCCGGTCGCCGCCTCCCGCAGCGCGTCCTCGCCGTCGCGCTGGCCGGGGCCGGCGTTGGTGGCCTGCTCCGGCAGCTCGGCCGCGGACGGGCCGTGGTCGTCGATCATGGTCGCCTCGTCGAAGCGGCTGCGGCCCGACAGCGCCGCGGACAGCTGGTCGCGGTCGAGCTCCTTCGTCCAGGTGGCGATGAGCACCGTGGCGATGGCGTTGCCCGCGAAGTTGGTCACCGCGCGCGCCTCGGACATGAACCGGTCGATGCCCACGATCAGGCCGACGCCGTCCAGGAGGTCCGGGCGGTGCGCCGAGAGCCCGCCGGCCAGGGTGGCCAGGCCGGCCCCGGTGACGCCCGCGGCACCCTTGGAGGCGATGATCATGAAGACCAGCAGGCCGATCTGCTCGCCGACCGACAGCGGGTCGCCCAGTGCCTCGGCGATGAACAGCGAGGCCATGGTCAGGTAGATGGCGGTGCCGTCGAGGTTGAAGGAGTAGCCGGTCGGCACGACGATGCCCGCGACCGGCGCGCTGACGCCGGCGTGCTCCATCTTGGCGATCAGGCGGGGCAGGGCGGTCTCCGACGACGAGGTGGAGACGATCAGCAGGAACTCGCGGCCCAGGTACTTCAGCAGCGAGAAGACGTTGACCTTGGCCACCAGCCGCAGGATCAGGCCGAGGATGACGAAGACGAACACCGCGCAGGTGGCGTAGAAGCCCAGCATGATGATCGCCAGGCTCTTCAGCGCGTCGATCCCGGTCTCGCCGACGACGGCGGCGATCGCACCGAAGGCGCCGATCGGGGCGGCCCACATGACCATCGCCAGGATGCGGAAGACCAGCTTCTGGAAGTGGCCGATGCCGCGCAGGATCGGCTCGCCCGAGCGGCCCATGGCCTGGATGGCGAAGCCGGTGAGCAGGGCGACGAGCAGCGCCTGCAGCACCGACCCGTCGGTCAGCGCCGAGACCAGCGTGGTCGGGATCAGGCCGAGGATGAAGTCGGTGGTGCCGCCGGACTCCTCGGCCGTGCCGGCCAGCTCGGCACCCGCGCCGCGCAGCTCGTCGGACAGCTGCAGCCCGTCACCGGGGTGCAGGATGTTGCCGACCACCAGGCCGATGGCCAGGGCGACGGTCGACATGAGCAGGAAGTAGCCCAGCGCCAGCCCGCCGATCCGGCCGACCTTGGCCGCCTGCCGGATGGCGCCGATGCCCAGCACGATCGTGCAGAAGATGACCGGCGCGATGAGCATCTTGATGAGGCCGACGAAGGCCGTGCCCAGCCACTTGAGGCTGACGGCGAACTCGGGGAACGCGAAGCCCACCGCGATGCCGAGGACGACGGCGGCGATGACGGCGATGTAGAGCCAGTGCGTGCGGTCGCGCCTGGCGGCGGACGGCCCGGTCGCGGTGCCTGCGGCCATGGACTGCTCCTGGGAGTCGTGGGCGGGCGCCCGGGTCGTCCCGGGCGGTGGTGGCTCCCAGTGGGCCGGACGCCGTGACCGGCGTCACGCATGCGTTCATTGCGTTCACGGTCCCCCGCCCACGGCGGGACACTGCGGAGCGTGCCGATCCTCACCCGCCGCGGGCCGGCCCGCACGGGGACGAGCCTGGCCCGCCAGCTGCTGTGGCTGCAGGCCCTCGTCCTGCTCGCCGTCGTCACCACCGCCACCGTCGTCGCCTACCTCGACGCCCGCGCGGCCCTCGAGCGCGCGGCCGCGCAGCGCACCACCGCGGTGGTCGAGAGCCTGGCCGACTCGCCGCTGGTGGCCGACGCCGTGGCCGCCGGCGACGCGACCGCGGTGCTGCAGCCCGTCGTCGAGCAGGTCCGCGCCGACACCGGGCTGTCGTTCATCACCGTCATGGCGCCCGACCGCACCCGCTTCACCCACCCCGACCCGGCGCAGATCGGCCGTCCCTTCGTCGGCACGGTGGCGCCGGCGCTGGCCGGGGAGACCTTCACCGAGACCTACACCGGCACGCTCGGGCCGTCGCTGCGCACCACCGGACCGGTGTTCGACGCCGACGGCGACGTCGTCGCGCTGGTGTCGGCCGGGCTCACCGTCGACGTCGTCGGCGCCGACCTCGCGGCGGCGGTGCCGGGCATCCTCGGCACCGCGGCGGTCACCCTCGCCGTCGGCGGGCTGGGCAGCTGGGCGATCAGCCGCCGGCTGCGCCGCCAGACCGGGGGCCTGGACGCGGGCACGATGGCGGCGCTGCTGGAGCACCACGAGGCGGTGCTGCACGCCGTCCGGGAGGGGCTGCTGCTGCTCGACCGCGACGGTCGGGTGACCCTGGCCAACGACGAGGGCCGCCGGCTGCTCGGCCTCGACGGCGACCCCGCCGGGCGCCGGCTCGACGAGCTGGGCCTGCCTCCCGAGCTGGCCGCGGCGCTGGGCGCCGCCGAGCGCGGCGTGGACGAGGTGCACCTGACCGACACCCGCGTGCTGCTGGTCAACCGCTCGCCCGCGCGCTCGCCGGGCGGTGCGGGCTCGGTGGTCACCCTGCGCGACCACACCGAGCTGCAGGCGCTCACCGGCGAGCGCGACAGCGTGCGTGCCTTCGCCGAGTCGCTGCGCGCCCAGGCGCACGAGGCCGCCAACCGGCTGCACGCCACCGTCTCGCTGGTGGAGCTGGGCCGCAGCCAGGAGGCCGTCGAGTTCGCCACCGCCCAGCTCGCCACCGCGCAGGAGCTCACCGACCGGGTGGTCGGCGCGGTGGAGGAGCCGGTGCTGGCGGCGCTGCTGCTGGGCAAGGCGGCCACCGCCGCCGAGCGCGGGGTGCGCCTGGAGGTCGATCCGGACACCTCGGTGGGCGTCACCGGCATCCCGGGCGGGGACCTGGTCACGGTCGTGGGCAACCTGCTCGACAACGCCATCGACGCCGCGCTGGCCGGGGAGCCGCCGCGCGAGGTGCAGGTGGGTGTCTGGGACGACGGCGACCGGCTGGAGGTGCGGGTCGAGGACAGCGGGCCCGGGCTGGCCGAGGAGGACGTCGAGCGGGTCTTCCGGCGCGGCTGGTCGACCAAGGCCGACCCCGACGGCGCGCCGGCCGGCCTGGGGCGCGGGCTGGGCCTGGCGCTGGTCCAGCAGGCGGTGCGCCGGCACGGCGGCACGGTCACCGTGCGGCCGGGGCCCGGGGCGGAGTTCCGGGTGTCGATCCCGCTGTCGGTGCCGGCGGGGGCGTCGCGGTGATCCGGGTGCTGGTGGTCGAGGACGAGCCGGTGGCCGCCGAGGCGCACCGGGCCTACGTCGACCGCACCGACGGCTTCACCACCGTCGGCGTCGCGGGCACCGGGGCCGCGGCGCTGGCCGCGCTGGGGCGCACCGCCGTCGACCTCGTGCTGCTCGACCTGCACCTGCCCGACGCCTCCGGCCTGGACCTCTGCCGGCGGATCCGGGCCGCCGGTGCCGACGTCGACGTCCTCGCCGTCACCTCGGCCCGCGAGCTGGCCACGGTGCGCGCCGCGGCGGTGCACGGCGTGGTCGGCTACCTGCTCAAGCCGTTCACCTACCCGGCGCTGCGCGACCGGCTGGTGGCCTACGCCGAGTACCGGGCGCGGCTGACCGGCGGGGGCGAGGCGGCCGGGCAGGCCGACATCGACCGGGTGCTGGGCACCGTCCGCCCGTCGCGGTCGGCGCCGCTGCCCAAGGGCATGGGCCGCGAGACGCTGGACGCCGTCGTCACCGCCGTCCGGCAGGCGACGGGGGTGTCGGCGGCCGAGACCGCGGAGCTCATCGGCGCCTCGCGGATCACCGCCCGCCGCTACCTGGAGTACCTCGCCGAGACCGGGCTGGTGGACCGGGTGCCCCGCTACGGCGGCGCCGGCCGGCCCGAGCTGGAGTACCGCTGGCGGTGAGCGCTCAGGCCGGGTCGCCGTCGACGTAGACCCACCGGCCGTCGACGCGGCGGAACCGGCTGCGCTCGGCCTGCACGTGGTCCTCGCCGCCCGCGCGGGCGTGCGCGCGGAAGGTGACCGTGCCCTCGGCGTCGAACAGGCCACCACCGGTGGTGGCGAGCACCTCCAGGCCGGTCCAGCGCAGCGCCGGGTCGAGCGCCAGGCCGCGCGGCCGGGTGGCCGGGTCCCAGGTGTCCTGCAGGTAGGCGGCGTCGCCGACGGCGAAGGCGCTGTACCGAGAGCGCATCAGCTGCTCGGCGGTGGCCGCGGCCGCCGTCCCGTCGTGCAGCCGCCCGCAGCACTCCGCGTAGGGCAGGCCGGTGCCGCAGGGGCAGCGCTCGGGCGTCACGGCGCCATCCTGGGCCCGCGACGGGTGCCGCTCCACGGCGCTCTGCGGGCGGGTTCCGTGCCGCTCCGGCGCGATCGGGCCGGCAGCGCGCGGAACGCGCCCGCAGAGGTGGCCGCCACCTAGTCCTCGGCGATCCAGACGGCGGTGTCGGGCGGCAGCGCCACCGAGCCGGCCGAGGTGTGCACCCCGGGGCCGGACTCCAGCAGCACCTCGCCGCGCGAGCGGACCCACGCGGTGTCGGTGCCCATGTTGACCACGCAGCGCACGGTGCGCCCCTGCCCGGTGCAGCGCACGGTCAGCACGTCGCCGCGGGTGCTCACGGTGGCCTCGCCGGTGCCCAGCGCCGGGTGCTCGGCACGCACCGCCAGCGCCTCGCGGTAGAGGTGCAGCACCGAGCCGGAGTCGCGGGTCTGCCGGGAGACGGCGTGCCGCCGCCACTCGGCGGGCACCGGCAGCCACGGCTTCGCGGCGCCCGCGGGGGAGAAGCCCACGCCGGCCGTCGCGTTCCACGGCATCGGGACCCGGCAGCCGTCGCGGCCGGCGCGCTCGCCGCCGCTGCGGAAGAAGATCGGGTCCTGCTTGGCCTCGTCGGGCACGTGCGCCTGCGGCAGGCCCAGCTCGTCACCGGCGTAGACGTAGGCCGAGCCGGGCAGCGACAGCAGCAGCAGCGCGGCCGCGCGGGCGCGGGCCAGGCCGGTCTCGCTGCCGCCGAAGCGGCTGACCATGCGGTCCTTGTCGTGGTTGCCCAGCACCCACGACACCGGGGCGCCCACCCGGCCGAACGCGTCGAGCGCGCTGCCGATCGCCTCGGCGAACGCCGGCGTCTCCCACCGCGACTTCAGCAGCCGGAACGACAGCGACTGGTGCAACTCGTCGGGCCGCGAGTAGAGGGCCACCTCGTCGAGGTCGGCCAGGCAGACCTCGCCCACCAGCATGGTGTCCGGGTACTCGTCGCACACCGACCGCCACCGACGCCAGACGTCGTGCACCTCGGGCTGGTTCCAGGTCATCGCCTGCTCGGGGCCGTGCCCGAAGAGGGTGGGGGAGTAGCTGCCGGGGTTGTCGCGCAGCTCCGGGTCCTTGTACAGGCCGTAGGCGACGTCGACGCGGAAGCCGCTCACGCCGCGGTCGAGCCAGAAGCGCAGCGTGCGCTCGAAGTCCTCGGCCACCACCGGGTCGCGCCAGTTGAGGTCGGGCTGCTCGGGGGCGAACAGGTGCAGGTACCAGCGGCCGTCGGGGGTGCGCGACCAGGCCGGGCCGCCGAACAGCGAGCGCCAGTTGTTCGGCGGCTCCTCCGACGGCGGGGCGAAGTGGTAGCGCGACGCCTCCGGGGCGTCGGGGTCGGCCAGCGCCGCCTGGAACCAGGGGTGCCGGTCGGAGGTGTGGTTGGGGACGACGTCGAGCACGACGCGCAGGCCCAGCTGCCGCGCGTCGGCCACCAGCGCCTCGACGTCGGACACGTCGCCGTACTCGGGGTCCACGGCGCGGTAGTCGACGACGTCGTAGCCGCCGTCCGCCCCGCCCGAGGGGTAGTGCGGGTTGATCCACAGCGCGTCGACGCCCAGCCACGACAGGTAGGGCAGGCGGGCGCGCAGGCCGGCCAGGTCGCCGATGCCGTCGCCGTTGCCGTCGGCGAACGAGCGCAGGTACACCTGGTAGACGACGGCCGAGCGCCACCAGGGCTGCTCCTGGGCGGGAGCCGGCCGGGACCACGGCTGCTGGCCGGCGGCGGTGCCGGCAGCGACGAGTCGAGCGGACATGCGGAGAGGATCGGCCCCCCGGGCGGTCTGCTGACCCACCCGTGATCACGAAGGGTGAGAAACGCCTTGTCAGGTGTCGCCGAAAAGGCTGGTGGCGGTGGCGTGGCCCACACCGCGGATGCCCCGGACGGGTGAGGGCGTTGCACCAGCCGTCCCACGAGTCACGAGCCGCCCGACGGGGCGGTACAGGAAGAACCGATGAACAGCACAGGGACCACCCCGGTGGTCGGCCGCGCCGTCTGCCACCGCCACCCCCGGCACGTCTGGATCGCCAGCTGCCCCGACTGCACCTCCTGGCACCTCGCCGTCCTGCGCGCCGGCCGGCAGGCCCGCCCGGCGGTGTCCCGCCCGCGCACGGACGACGACGTCGCCCCGCAGGTCGCCTGAGCACATCCCTCCCGACGCCCCTCCGGCCGCCCGGCCGGAGGGGCGTCGGCGTCCCGCGCGAGGGACTGCTGCTCCCGATCCGGGCACGACTGGGCTGGAGGACGTGCGCGCGGTTCCGATGCTCCGGGGGAACGGCGGACGAGGTCTGCCTCCAGCGGTGCAGGAGTTCTCCCGTGACACAGCCACACGGCGGCCGGCCGGACCCCGAGGACGGCGGCGGCCCGACGGTCCCCCCGACCCGGCCCGGCCTGCCTCTCCCGCCGGGCCACTCTCCGGCGTCCGACGACCGCCCCACGGCCGCCTTCCCGGTGTCCCCGCCGCCCGGCTCCGGTCCGCCGCCGCAGTTCGGGGCGCCGCCGCAGTTCGGCCCGCCACCGGGGTTCGGGGCGCCGCCGCAGTTCGGTCCGCCACCCGGGTTCGGTCCGCTGCCGTTCGGTCCGCTGCCGTTCGGTCCGCCGCCGCAGTTCGGCGGGCCGCCCTTCCCGCCGTCGGGTGCCGTGCCCCCGGGCGCCTGGCCGCCCGCGCCGGCCGGCGCGGGGGCGCCCGCCCCCTGGTACCGGCGGAAGCGCTACGCCATCCCCGCCGGTGTGCTGGCGCTGGCCGTGCTGGGGGCCGTGGTGGCGCCGCAGGAGGACACCGGCACCTCCCCCGCGGCCGCCCGGCCCAGCGCGTCCGCCACGGCCACGTCGACGCCGGCGAGCTCCGCCGCCCCGACCGCGCAGGCCGACGTGGTCGCCCCGACCACCGCGCCGTCGCCGTCCGCCACGGTCCCGGTGCCCGCGCCGCGCACCACCGTGCCGGCCCCGGCCCCGGCCCCGGCCCCCGCTCCGGCCCCGGCCCCCGCTCCCGCTCCGGTGCCGGACCTGACCATGGGGCAGCGGAACGCGCAGGCCTCCGCCGGTGACTACCTCGAGTTCACCTCGTTCTCGCGGTCGGGCCTCGTGGAGCAGCTGGAGTACGAGGGGTACTCCACCGCCGACGCGACCTGGGCCGTCGACAGCCTGGGCGTGGACTGGAACGAGCAGGCCGCCCGGTCCGCCCAGGAGTACCTCGAGTTCACCTCGTTCTCGCGGTCGGGCCTCGTCGAGCAGCTGGAGTACGAGGGCTTCACCCCCGAGCAGGCCGAGTACGGCGTGAGCCGGGCGGGGTTCTGAGCCGCCGCGACCGCAGCGACGAGCTCCGCCGTCCCCGACGCCCCTCCGGCTCCCCGGCCGGAGGGGCGTCGTCGTCGGCGGGGAAGGCCGGGGGTGCCCGCCTGGTTCACTGCGGTCGAGCGTTCAACGGTGGTGCCTCCGCCGGCGCCGGCAGGACTGGAGGGACCCCGTGCACCTCGGCGTCGACAGCTTCGTGGCGGCGGTGACCGACCCCTCGACGGGACGCGTCGTCGGACCGGCGGAGCGCATGGAGCACCTGCTCGAGGAGATCGCGCTGGCCGACCGGGTGGGCCTGTACTCCTTCGGCATCGGCGAGCACCACCGGCCCGAGTACTACGACTCCGCGCCGCCGGTCATCCTGGCCGCGGCAGCCGCGCGCACCGAGCGCATCCGGCTGGGGAGCGCCGTCGCCGTCCTGTCGGCGGCCGACCCGGTCCGGGTGTTCCAGCAGTTCGCCACCCTCGACCTCCTCGCGAAGGGGCGCATCGACCTGGTGGTGGGCCGCGGCTCGTTCACCGAGGCGTTCCCGCTGTTCGGCCTGTCGCTGGCCGACTACGACGAGCTGTTCGACGAGAAGCTCGACCTGCTGCTGCGCATCCGCGCGTCCGAGCACGTCACCTGGTCGGGCCGGCACCGCCCGGCGCTCACCGGCCAGGGCGTCTACCCGCGCCCGCTGCAGGACCCGCTGCCGGTCTGGGTCGGCGTCGGGGGCTCGCCGGAGTCCTTCGTCCGCGCCGGGCTGCTCGGCCTGCCGCTGATGGTGGCGATCATCGGCGGGGAGCCGCGGCAGTTCGCGCCGCTGGTCGACCTCTACCGCCGCGCCGGGGCCCAGGCCGGGCACGCCCCCGAGACACTGCGGGTCGGCCTGCACGTGTTCGGCTACGTCGCCGAGAGCACCCGGGCCGCGGCCGACACCATCTACCCGGGCTGGCACGAGATGTTCACCAAGGTCTCCCGCGAGCGCGGCTTCGCCCCGCCCACCCGGGCGCAGTTCGACGCCACCAGCGGGCCGGACGGCGCCTTCTTCACGGGCGACCCCGACACCGTCGCCGAGAAGCTGGTGCGCATCTCCGGCCAGCTCGGCGGCGTCGACCGCGTCGCCATCCAGATGACCAACCCGCGGCTGGCGCACGCCGACCTGCTGCGCGGCATCGAGCTGCTCGGCACCGAGGTGGCGCCGCGGGTGGCCGCCGCCTGACCCAGCAGCTGCCTAACCCAGCAGCCGGGCGAGCTGCACGCGCGAGCGCAGGCCGCGCTTGCGGTACACGCTGCCCAGGTGGTGCTCGACCGTCTTGGGGCTGAGGAACAGCTCCGCGGCGATCTCCCGGTTCGACGCGCCCCGCGCCGCCAGGACGGCGATCCGGGTCTCCTGCGGGGTCAGCGGCTCCTCCGGCAGCGGGCGGCGCGGCCGCGCGGTCCGCCCGGTGGCCGCCAGCTCGCCCTCGGCCCGCCCGGCCCAGTACGCCATGTCCGCCGCGGCGAAGGCGTCGGCCGCGGCCGTCAGCTCCTCGCGGGCCCGCGTGCGCTGCCCCGACCGGCGCAGCCGCTCGCCGAACAGCAGCCGGGTGTGCGCTTCCTCGAAGCGGTCCGGAGCCTGCCCGTGGGCGGCCAGCGCGCGCTCGAACAGCACGGTCGCCGCGGCGTCGTCGGGGCAGGCCAGCGCCCGGCAGCGGGCGACCAGCGCCGCGGTGGCCGGCAGGGCGGGACGCGACGCCCGCGCGTAGTCCTCGGCCAGCGCGGCGGCCTCGGCCTGCCGGCCCAGCGCCTGCCAGGTCTCGACCAGCAGCGGCGCGATCCCCAGCGGCTCGCCGAGCGCGCCGGCCCCGCCGTCGACCGCCCGGCGCTCCTCCAGCAGCCGCGCGGCCCCGGCAGGGTCGCCGCGGCACAGGGCGCAGGCGGCCGCGGTGAGCGCGAGGTGGGCGGCGACGCCGGCCGTCCCCGCCCGGACGACGAGGGCGCGGGCGCGCTCGAGGTGCGCCGCCGCCTCCTCGTGCCGGCCGCGCGCGGCGTACTCCCAGGCCAGCAGCTCCAGGGCCGGCGCGGCGTCGGCGACGTAGCCCAGCTGCCCGGCCAGCTCGACGGCCTCCCCGGCGTCGGCGAAGGCACCCGCGTGGTCACCGAGCAGGTGCGCCCGGCCGTGCGCGGTCATGGCCAGGACCGCGACCAGCACGCCCAGCGCGCCCACGTCCCGGACCTCCCGCAGCCGCCGCTCGACCACCGGCACGGCGGCGAGCGGGTCGGGCAGCCAGCCCACGGCCAGGGTGAGGAGGGGCAGCAGGCGCGGGTCGGCGCGCGACCCGGCGTGGGCCTCCGCGGTGTCCAGCGCCCGCTGCAGGTGCGACCGCCCCGTGCCGGGGTCCCCGCGGTGGACGGCGGCCATGCCGGTCACCCAGGCGGCCAGCGCCCGCTGCAGCGGGTCGGGGTCGTCGGTGGCCGCCGACGCGCGGCGCGCGGTCGCCTGCATGCCGGCCACGTCCCCGAGCCGGTGCTGGACGAGGGCGAGGTCGGCGAGCACCCAGGCGGCGGTGCGGCCGGTGGCGAGCCCCGCGGCGGCCTGCAGCAGGTCGCGCGCCGCGGGCACCGAGCCGGTGTCCTGCTCGACCCGGCCGAGGACGTGCAGCACCTCGGCCCGGGCCGCGGCGGGCGCCTCGGCCCGCAGCACCCGCTCGGCCAGGGACCGGGCGCGGGCGGCGTCGCCCCCGACGGCGGCGTCCCGGACCGCCGCCGCGAGCAGCTCCGCGGCCCGGGTGGCGTCCCGGGTCAGCGCGGCGGCCCGCTCCAGCGCGGCCGACGCCGCCGAGGCCCCCCGCCGTCCGCGGACCCGGCCGGCCAGCGCCGCGAGCTCGCCGGCCAGCGCCTCGTCCGGGCCGGTGGTGGCCAGCGCCCGGTGCCAGGTGCGCGCGTCGTCGTCCCCGGTGCGCGCCGTCTCGGCCAGCAGCAGGTGGGCCCGACGGCGGTCGGCAGGGGCCGCCCGGCTCCACACCAGGGACCGCAGCACGGGGTGCCGGAACCCCAGCGCGTCGCCGGAGCGGACGACGACCCGCCGGTCCTCGGCCGCGTCGAGGGCGGCCTCGGCGTCGGTGCCCGCCCGGGCCAGGGCGGCGGCGACGGTTCCGGCGCGGCCGTCGTCCGCGGCGGCGAGGAGCAGCACCGCCAGCCGGGCGCCGGGCGGCAGCGCGGCGAGCTCCGGCTCCAGGGCGGCGGTCAGCACCGGGCCGGCCGGGAGGGTGGCGGGCAGCGGTTCGCGGCCGGCGCGCTGGCCGGCGGAGAGCGCGCCAGCCACCTCGAGCAGCGCGAGCGGGTTGCCGCCGAGGCGCTCGCCCAGCCGCCGGGCGACGGGCCCGGCGACCGCGCCGGCCAGCAGCTCCGCGACGGCAGCCGGGTCCAGGTCGGCCAGCCGCAGCACGGAGGCGCCGGCGGGCGGGTCGGCACCGGGACGCCGGGCCAGCAGCACGGCGGTGCGGTCCCCGTGCACCCGGCGGGCGGCGAAGAGGACCGCGGCGGCCGACTCGGGGTCGACCCACTGCAGGTCGTCGACGACGACCAGCAGGGGCGCGCGGAGCGCGGCGGCGGCCAGCAGCGACAGGGTCCCAGCAGCGACCAGGTGCCGGTCGCCCGGGACGTCGGCCGGGCCCCAGCCGAGCGCGGCCGCGAGCGCCGCGGCCTGCCCGGGCGGCACCTCGCCCAGCAGGGGGCGCAGCGGGCCGAGCAGCTCGCCGAGGGCCGCGTGGGGCAGGGCGGCCTCCGACTCGACACCGCGGGCGGTGACCTGCCCGAACCCGCGGGCCCGGGCGGCGGCGGCCTGCAGCACCGCGGTCTTGCCGACGCCGGCGTCGCCCTCGACCACGAGCAGGCCCGGTCGCCCGCCGCGCGCCCCGTCCAGGAGCCGGTCGACGCGCTCCAGCTCGGCGGCCCGGCCGACCAGGTCGAGGGTTCCTCCCGACGCGACGGGGTCCCCGCCGGTCCGACGCTCGTGCGGCAGGAACGAGTCAGGAGGACGCCGTGGACCCCTCACCGCCCCGGAGGATAGGGCTGGTCGGCACGCAGCTGAGGTGGATCGCGTGCCTGTTCGGCGCACCCGTCGACCCGCGCGCGCGGCCCCGGCAGGGCCCGCGGTGACCGCGGCCCCGTCGACCGCCCGGCGCGGCCCCGGGTCGGGGTCGGGTCGGGGTCGGCGGCCAGGGTCGGATCCGGGGCGGTTCCGGGCGTCCCCCGATGTCCCGGGGCGCCGCGGGTCGGCAGGCTCGTGCCATGACCTCGAACCCCCTTCCCCCCACCGCCCTCCCGACCGCCCCCGCCCCGCAGCGCGAGCTCCGGCGCAGCCGGTCGGACCGGATGCTCGGCGGCGTCTGCGGCGGCCTGGCCGGCTACACCGGCATCGACGCCGTGCTGTGGCGCGCCGCGATCGTCGCGCTGGCCCTGGCCGGTGGCGCCGGCCTGGTCCTCTACGCGGTCCTGTGGGTGCTCACGCCCGCCGAGCCGCTCGCCCCGGGCCAGGAGCCGCACCCGGTCGACCGCTTCGTCGACCGGCTGGCCGGCCGCGGCGACGACCGGTTCTGAGCACCCGCGCTCAGCGGCGCGGCAGCGCCAGCGCGGCGACCAGCCCCGCCCCCACGACGGCCGTGCTCACCGCGAACGCCACCTGGTAGGAGGCGACGTCGGTGAGCCAGCCGGCCACCAGCGGGCCGACGACGGCCCCGAGGTCGGCGGCCATCTGGAACACGGCCACCACCCGGCCGCCCCGGGCGGGGCTGACGTCGCCGACCAGCGCCGCGGGCACGCTGGCCAGCAGCGAGGCGGCCAGCCCGTAGCCGGCCATCGACAGCAGGAACGCCCCGGTCGAGGGCGGCAGCACCAGCACCGCCACGGCCACCGTGCCCACCGAGGCGCCCAGCACCAGGCTCGGCCGGCGCCCCCACGTGTCGGCCAGCCGGCCCGAGCGGAGCAGGCCCAGCGCCTGCGCCGCCGAGCCGGCCAGCAGCCCCGCCCCGGCCCAGGCGGCCGTCCGCCCCAGCTCCTCGGTGACGTAGAGCGGGACCAGCGAGTTGCGGACGCCGAACAGCACCCAGCCGATGCCCAGGTTGGCCACCAGCGCCGCGACGTAGGCCCGCGACCGCAGCGCCGCCCGCAGCGGCAACGGGCCCCCGGCGGGGTCGGGTGCCGCGGGCGTGGCCGTGTCGTCGGCCGCCTCCGACGGTGAGCGCAGCAGCACCAGCGCCACCACGCCGGCCACCAGCAGCGCGGCGGCGTAGAGGAAGAACGGCAGCCGCGGGGACAGCGTGGTGAGCAGCCCGCCGGCGGCCGGCCCGGCGATGCCGCCCAGGATGAACCCGCCCTGGTAGGTGGCCGCGGCCCGGCCGCGCGCCGTGGGCGGCGCCACCCGCAGCAGCAGCGCCAGCGCGGCGACGGTGAACATCGCGCTGCCGATGCCGCCGGCGGCCCGCAGCCACAGGAAGACCGGGAAGGACGTCGCCAGCCCGGCCACCCCGGTGGCGACCGCCACGAGGGCGAGCCCGGCGGCCAGCACCGTGCGCTCCCCGAGCCGCTCGACCAGCCGGCCGCCGGCGAACGCCGAGGCGAACCGGAAGAAGGCGAAGGCGCTCACCGCCAGGCCGACCGCCGTCGTCCCGACACCGAAGGAGGAGGCGAACAGCGGGATGGCCGGCGCCACGATGCCGAAGCCCAGCGCCACCACGAAGGCGACGACGGCGAGCACGCCGACCTCGCGGGGCAGCTCCGCCGACCCCCGTCCCCGCACCGGGCGATGCTCGCAGCCGGTGCACGGGCCGCCGACGGAGGGTCAGCCGGCCAGCAGCCCGCGGACGGCGTCGATGGTGTCGGCGTCGGCCGGCGTCCTGTCCGGCCGGTAGCGGACGACCCGGGCGAAGCGCAGCGCCACCCCGCCCGGGTAGCGGGGGCTGCGCTGCACGCCGTCGAGTGCCACCTCGACCACCAGCTCCGGGCGCAGCCGCACGCCCCACGCGGCGGTCTCGACCGCGAGGCCGGGGAAGGTGGCGGTCTGCCAGGCGAGCAGCTCGTCGGTCATGCCCTTGAACGTCTTGCCGACCATCACCGGCTCCCCGCCGTCGGGGTCGCGCGCGCCGAGGGAGATGTTCGACAGCCGCCCGGTGCGCCGGCCGTAGCCCCACTCGGCGGCCAGCACCACCAGGTCGAGGGTGTGCACCGGCTTGACCTTCTGCCACGCCCGGCCGCGCCGGCCCGCGGCGTAGGGCGCGCCCAGCGCCTTGACCACGACGCCCTCGTGCCCGGCGGCGAGGGCGTCGGCCAGCACCCCGGCGGCCTGCTCCGGTGTCGGCCGGCGCACGCCGGGCATCCGCAGCGGCGCGTGCTGGGGGTCGGCGAGCAGCCCGGCGAGCGCGTCGAGGCGGACGGCCAGCGGCTCGTCGAGCAGGTCGCGGCCGTCGAGGTGCAGCACGTCGAACAGGAACGGGCTCAGCAGCACCGCCGGGTCGGGGCCCGCGCTGCCGAAGCGGCTCATCGTGTCCTGGAAGGCCCGCGGCGCGCCGTCGTCGTCCAGGGCGAGGGTCTCCCCGTCGAGGACGGCGGTGGTGCACGGCAGCGCCCGCACCCGCTCGGCCAGCTCCGGCACCGCGCCGGTGACCTCGCGCAGCGTGCGGGTCCACACCCGCACCTCCTCGCCGGCGCGGTGCACCTGGATGCGCGCGCCGTCGAGCTTGTGCTCGACGGTGACGTCGGCACCGAGGTCGGCCAGGGCGTCGTCGAGCGAGGAGCCGGGGCTGGCCAGCATCGGCCGCACCGGCCGGCCGACCTCCAGCCGCACCGAGGCCAGCCGTACCGCGGCCGGCGCCCCGGTGCCGCCGCCGAGCGCGGTGGTGGCGGTGTCCGGCAGCGAGCCCGACAGCATCGCCGCCCGCCGCACCGCCTCGGCGGGGACGCCGGCCGCGGCGGCCACCGCGTCGAGGACGACGCCCTCGAGCGCGCCCTGCCGCAGCTCGCCGGTGAGCAGCCGGACGAGGAAGCGCTGCTCGTCGGCGGTCGCGGCGCCGAACAGCGCGCCGAGCAGCTCCTCGCGGCGGGCCGTCGCGCCGGCGCCCGAGGTCGCGGCCAGCGCGCTCAGCGCCTCGTCGACGGCGGCGACGGGGAGCGACGGCGCGGCCGCCGGGTCGTGCGCGAGCCGGGACAGGGTGCGCCAGCCGACGCCGAGGCGGCCCTGCAGGGTGTCGCCGGCCAGCCACGCGGTGACCGGCCCGACCTCGCCGGGCCCGGCGCGGTGCAGCGCGTCGGCGATCGCCGTGGCCTTGGCGGTGCGCGAGCGGGTGGCGGCCACGGCGGCCGAGGCGGTGACGACGTCGGCGAGCAGCACGCCGCCAGCCTCGCACCGCCGCGCCGGCAGGACTGGAGCCCGGCCGCCGGGTGTGAGGGAATGCCGGCAGGGCGGGTCAGGGGGAGGTGCCCGGCATGACGCGAGCGATCGTCGTCGGCGGCGGGGTCGCCGGGCCGGTGGCGGCCATGGCGCTGCAGAAGGCGGGGATCGCCGCCACAGTGCACGAGGCGCACGCGGCACCGGCCGGGGACGTCGGCGCCTGGCTCGGCGTGCAGGTCAACGGCCTCGACGCGCTGCGGGCCGTCGGCGCCGAGGACGCCGTCCGCGCCGCGGGCTTCCCCACGCCGGTCATCGAGTTCCGCAACGCCACCGGCCGGGTGCTGGGCACCCTGCCCACCGGCTCCCCGGCGTCCGGGCGGGCGGCGGGCCTGTCGCTGCGCCGCTCGGACCTCTACCGCGCCCTGCACGGCGAGGCGCGCCGCCGCGGCATCGAGGTCCGCCACGGCTCGCGGCTGACCGCCGTCCACGACACCGGCGACGGCGTCACCGCGGTCTTCGCCGACGGCCGCACCGAGACCGCGGACCTGCTCGTCGGCGCCGACGGCGTCCGGTCCACGGTGCGCAGCCTGGTGGACCCCGGCTGCCCGCCGCCCCGGTTCGTGCCCGTGCTCAACACCGCCGGCTACTCCGAGCACACCCCCGACGGGGCCGAGGTGGGCCGGCTGACCATGGTCTTCGGCCGGCGCGCCTTCGCCGGGTACCTGGTCGCGCCGACCGGCGGTACGTGGTGGTTCGCCAACCCGCCGCTGGCCGGGAGCCCGCGGCCGAGGAGGTCGCGGCCATCTCCGACGGGCAGTGGCGGGCCCGGCTGGCCGAGCTGCACGCGCCGGACCGCTCGCCGATCGCAGCCCTGGTCGAGGCCACGCCCGGCCCGCTGCGCGGGTGGACGACGTACGACGTCCCGACCGTGCGCCGCTGGTCCCGCGGGCGCACGGTGCTCGTCGGCGACGCCGCGCACGCCACCTCGCCGGCCGCCGGGCAGGGCTCGTCGCTGGCCATCGAGGACGCCGTCGTGCTCGCCCGCTGCCTGCGCGACCTGCCGCCGGCCGACGCCTTCCGCGCGTTCGAGGGCCTGCGCCGGGCGCGGGCCGAGCGGGTCGTCGCCGAGGGTTTCCGCACCAGCAGCGCCAAGTCGCCGCCGGCCGTGGGCCGCCTGGTCCGCGACCTGGTGATGCCGCTGGTGCTGCGCCGCCGCGACCCGCAGGCCTGGGTGCGCGACCACACCGTCGACTGGGGCGCGCCCGTCCCGGTCCCGGCGGGGTGACCGGGTGACGAAGCCCCTGCCCGACGTCGTCGCGCCCGGCCTCGGGGTGCTGTTCTGCGGCATCAACCCCTCGCTGCTGTCGGCCGCCCGCGGGCACCACTTCGCCCGCCCGGGCAACCGGTTCTGGCCGGCGCTGCACCTGGCCGGGCTCACCCCGCGGCGGCTGCGCCCCGAGGAGGACCGGGAGCTGCCGCGGTACGGCCTGGGGGTCACCAACCTGGTCGACCGCCCGACCCGGACCGCCGCAGAGCTGACGCGCGAGGAGCTGCGCGCGGGCGTGGCCGCGCTCGAGGAGCTGGTGGCGGCGCACCGCCCGCGGGTGGTGGCGGTGCTGGGCGGCACCGCGTGGCGGCTGGCCGTCGACCGGCGCGGCGCGGCGTGGGGCCGGCAGGAGCACCGGCTGGGCGGCGCGGAGACCTGGGTGCTGCCCAACCCGAGCGGGCTCAACGCCCACCACCAGCTACCTGACCTCGCCCGGCACTACGCCGCGCTGCGGCCGGCGGCTCAGCGCGCCGACCCGGCGAGCGCCTCGGGCGCCTCCTCGGCCAGCCTCCCCACCAGCCCGACGGCCTCGCCGAGGTCGAGCCCCGACCCGCGGGCCACCGCGGCGGCCAGGTCGTGCGGGTCGAGCGCGGCCTCCAGCGCGGCGACGTAGCGCCCGCCGTCGGTCGGGTCCATCCGCAGCGGGTCGTAGCCGACCATCCGGGCGCTGGAGCGCACGGCCCCGAGCAGGACCGCGCCGTCGCGGGGCCGCCCACCGGCCACCGCCGCGCCGACGGCGGTGAGCAGGCCCGCCAGCGTGCCGGTGGCGTCGCCCTCGCGGTGGGTCAGGTCGACCATCCGCCACAGGGCGGCCAGCGCCTCGGGGGCCCGGCCGAGCTCCACGAGCACCTTGGCGCGGATCCACAGCACCGACGAGTGCGCCCACGAGTGGCCCAGGCCCAGCGCCAGCCGCTCGGCGCGGTCGAGGTGCTCCAGCGCGCCCTCGGCGTCGCCGGCCACGCGGGCGAACTGGCCCAGCGTCATCGCGATCTCGGCCTGCACCCACTCGATGCCCGACGCCTGCGCGAGCTCCAGGCCGCGCGCGATGTCGCGGGCGGTCTCCCCGTCGGGGTCGGCCTGCCCGAGCAGCGCCCGCACGAACCCGCGCAGCACCAGCGCGAGGGCCAGCACGCCGTCGGAGTCGTCGGGGCCGGCCGAGACGATCTCGTTGGTCCGCGCCCAGATCGAGGGCACGTCGCCGGAGAGGTAGGCCAGCAGCGCGTCGCCGAGCAGGGCGCCGCTGCGCACCCGTGGCGCCGCGTCGGGCGTGGCCTCCAGCGCGGTGAACAGCCACCGCCGGCCCTCCTGCACGTGCCCGCGGCGGTACCACCACCACGACAGCGCCGACCCGATGCGCAGTGCCAGCTCGCCCTGCCCGGTGGCCAGCGTGTGCGCCAGCGCGGCGCGGATCGCCGGCTGCGCGGCGTCGAGCCGGCGGGCGCTGGCCGTCCACTCGGCGCGGCGCAGCGTCGGCTCGAGCCGCTCGACCAGGCCGAGGACGTGGCCGGCCAGCCGGTCGCGCAGCCGCCGGGCGACCGCGTCGTCCAGGCCCTGCTCGGCGTACTGCCGCAGCGTCTCGAGCACCCGGTAGCGCCCGGCGCCGTGGTCGAGCTCCACCAGCGACTTGGCCACCAGCTCCCGCAGCAGCGGCACCGCGGCGCCGCCCACCTCGGGCCCGGCGACCGCCTCCACCGCGTCGGGGCCGAAGCTGCCCGGCAGCACCGACACCGCGCGGAACACGGCGAGCTCGGCCGGGGTGAGCAGGTCGACGCTCCACTGGACGGTGGCGGCCAGCGTCCGCTGGTGGGGGACGGCGGTGCGCCAGCCCCCCGACAGCAGGGTGAACCGGTCGTCGACCCGCCCGGCCACCTCGGCCAGTGGCAGCGTGGTCAGGCAGGCGGCGGCCAGCTCCACGGCCAGCGGCAGCCCGTCGAGGGCCACCACCAGCTCCCGGACCCGGCGCAGGTCCTCCTCCGACGGGTCGGCCAGGTGCGGGGCAACCAGCCGGGCGCGGTCGAGGAAGAGCTGCTCGGCGTCGCTGCCCGGCGCGCCGGCCGGCATCGGCCCGCAGGGGAGCACCGCCTCACCGGGCAGCCCGAGCGGCTCCCGGGAGGTGGCCAGCACCTGCAGGTCGGGGCAGCGGGGCAGCAGGTCCGCGCACAGCGCGGCCGCGGCCTCGACGACGTGCTCGCAGTTGTCCAGCACCAGCAGCAGCGGGCGCTCCTGCAGCGCCGTGGCGACGGCGCCGACGGGGTCGCCCGCGGTCAGGCTCACGCCGAGCACGGTGGCCACCTGCGCGGCCACCAGGTCGGGGTCCTCCACGCCGGCCAGCTCGGCCAGGACGGCCGGCGGCGACCCCGCGGGACGGCGGCGGGCGGCCTCCAGCGCCAGCCGGGTCTTGCCGCTGCCGCCCGGGCCGACCAGGGTCACCAGCCGCCGGCCGCCCAGCGCCGCGGCCACCGCGGCCAGCTCGCGGGTGCGCCCGACGAAGGCGGTCAGCGGCACCGGCAGCGGCCGCAGGCGGCGCGGCGCCGTCGGCCCGGCGGCCGGCGCGGGGCCCGGCGCCGCGGCCGCCGGGGGAGCGGCCGGGACGGGGGCGGCCAGCGACGGGTCCTGCCGCAGGATGCGCTCGTACAACTCCTGCAGCGGCCGGCCGGGGTCGACGCCGAGCCCGTCGGCGAGCAGCCGCCGGCCCTCCTCGTAGACCTCCAGCGCCTCGGCCTGCCGGCCGCACCGGTAGAGCGCCAGCACCAGCGACGCGCGCAGCCCCTCGCGCAGCGGCTCGGCGCGCAGCAGCTCGCGGACGTCGTCGACGATCTCGGCGTGCCGGCCCAGCCGCAGGTCCAGCTCGGCGGCGAACTCCCGGGCGGCCAGCCGCAGCTGCTCGAGCCGCTCGGACTCCTCGCCGGCGAAGGTCGCCGACACGTCGGCGTAGGCCGGGCCGCGCCACAGCGCCAGCCCCTCGGCGACGGCGGCCCGCGCCTGCTCCGCGTCGTCCCGGGTGGCGAGGTCGCGGGCGCGGCGCAGCAGCTGGACGAAGCGGATGGCGTCGACGTCCTCGGGGGCGACGTCGAGCCGGTACCCGGGCTCCCGGGTGACCAGCAGCGACCACCGGCCGTTCGGGGCGTCGGGCTCGAGCTCGCGGCGCAGCCGGGACACGATCGACTGCAGCGTCGCCGAGACGGCGGTGGGCGGCTGCCCGCTCCACACCCGGTCGACGAGCAGGTCGACCGGGACGGTGCGCCCGGCGTCGACGAGCAGCGCCGCCAGGACGGCGCGGTGGCGGGGGGACCGGGTCGGCAGCAGCACCCCGTCACGCCAGACCTCGACGGGACCGAGCACGCGGAACGAGGTCGCGGACATCGGTTCCGCAGGTTAGGGCCTCGGCGGCGGTTCCGGGACCGCTTTCGTCCCCAAGCACGCGACAAGGCCGCGGCAAGCACGCGCGCGCACGCTCGGCCGGCACCGTCGCCACCCGTCCGGAGACCCGCCATGCCGCTCGCACCGCCGCCCGTGCTGCCCCCCGACCTCACCGCCGCGCTGCGCGGCCGGCTGTCCCCGGGGGCGCGCCTGGACGACGGGGTGGTGACGGCGGCCGACCCCGGCGACGTCGTCGCGGCGCTGCGGCTGGCCGGCCGGTACGGCGTCCCGGTCGGGGGGCCGGCGGGGCGGGGCCTGGCCGTCGACGTCGACGCGCTCGACGAGGTGACCGTGTCGCGGGCGGGGTGGGCCCGGGTCGGCGGCGGGGTGCGCTGGCGGCCGCTGGCGGAGGCCGCCGCCCGGTGCGGGCTGGCCCCGCTGGTCGGGCCGACGCCGGCCGGGCGGGTGGCCGACGCGGTGACCGGCGGGGGAGTGGGTCCGCTCGCCCGCACGTACGGGCCGGTGTCGGACCGGGTGCGGGCCGTCGAGCTGGTCACCGGCGACGGCGTGCTGCGCCGCGTCACCGCCGAGGGGACGCCGGAGCTGTTCTGGGGTGTCCGCGGCGGCGGGGCGGGGCTCGGCGTGGTGACCGCCGTCGAGCTGGACCTGCTGGCCGCGCCTACGGTGCACGCCGGCTGGCTGCAGTGGGCCGGCGCCGACGCGCCCGCCGTCCTGGCCCGCTGGCGGACCTGGTCGGCCGCGCTGCCGCCGCAGGCCGGGACGACGCTGCTGCTGGTGCGGCCGCCGGCGGGGCCGGACGCGGTGGCGGTGCGGTTCGCCTGGACCGGCGACCCCGCCGACGGCGCCGACGTGCTCGACGGGCTGCGCGGCGCGGTGCCGCCCCGCAGCGACGACGTCGTCGTCCGCCGTCCCGGCGATCTCGGCACCGCGCCCGTGCCCGGCGACGGCGTGGAGTCCTCGCTGCTGCTCGACCGGCTGCCGGCCGACGGCGCCGACGCGCTGCTGGCCGCGGCACGGCGGACCGCGCCGCGCACGGTGGAGCTGCGGCTGCTCGGTGGCGCGGTCGGCTGGGTGCCCGAGCGCGGCAGCGCGCTGTGCCACCGCGACGCGCGGCTGGCGGTACGGGTGGTCGGCGGCGCGGGTGCCGAGCGGCGGGCGGCGACCTGGGCCTGCGTCGAGGAGCTGGCCGGCCTCCTCGGCCCCGACACCGGCGGCCGGGAGCCGGCGCACGGCTTCGGCCCCTCCCCGGACGTGCTGGCGCGGACGCCGACGCCCGCCGTCCGCGGCCGGCTGGCCGCGCTCGCCGCCACCACCGACCCGCACCGCGTGCTCGAGGGCGCGGGCCGGCGTCCTCCGGCCGACCGGTCAGCCGGCCCCGGCGGGCACGGCCCCGGGTGAGGGCTCGGTCTGCGCGTCGGCCTGCCACAGGTCCGGGCCGAACACCTCGTACTGGACGTCGCAGGCGGGCACGCCCCGGTCGAGCAGGGCGCTGCGCACCGCCCGCATGAACGGCAGCGGGCCGCAGAGGAGGTAGGCCGCCCCCTCGGGCAGGTCGACGTCGTCGAGGTCCATGACCCCGGCGTGCACGGAGTCGACCGGCAGCGTGCCGTGCGCCCCCCGCTCGTACCAGGTGTGCACGGTGGCGCCGGGCAGCCGGCGCACGTCGGCCAGCACCTGCTCGCGCAGCGCGAAGGACTCCTCGTCGACGTCGGCGTGCAGCAGCGTGATCGGCAGGTGCGAGCCGGCCACCGCCAGGTGCGACAGCATCCCCGCCATCGGCGTGATGCCGATGCCCGCGCTGGCGAAGACCACCGGCCGGCCGGAGTCGTCGAGGACGACGTCGCCGAAGGGCAGCGACAGGGTGAGCCGGTCGCCGACCCGGACCCGGTCGCACAGGTGGGTGGAGACCTCGCCGTCCGGGGCGTCGCCGCCGTGCACCCGCTTCACCGAGAACTGGCGGTGCTCGCCGTCGTCGGCGCGGGTGAGGCTGTACTGGCGCGGCTGCCGCACGCCGTCGGGCATGGGCACCCGCACGGTCACGTACTGGCCGGGCAGCGACGTCTTGACCAGGCGGTCGTCGACCCGCCGGACCCGGAAGGTCACCACGTCGGCGGTCTCCTGGACCCGCTCGGCCACCTCCCACTCGCGCCACACCGTCTCCGGGCGCACCCCGCGGGCGCTGTAGAGGCCGCGCTCCTGGTTGACCAGCGCGTAGGCCATCAGCCAGTAGACCTCGTCCCAGGCGGCGGCCACCTCGGGCGTGACCGCGTCGCCGAGCACCTCCCCGATGGCCCGGAACAGGTGCTCGTGCACGACCTCGTACTGCGCCGGTGTGACGCCCAGCGAGGCGTGCTTGTGGGCGATGCGGCTCAGCAGCCGCTCGGGCACCTGCTCGGGGGTCTGCACCAGCGCGGAGGCGAAGACCGCGACCGAGCCGGCGAGGGCCACCTGCTGCGAGCCCTGGGCCTGGTTGCCCCGGTTGAACACCCCGTCGAGGAGCTCGGGGTGGGCGGTGAAGAGGCCGGCGTAGAAGCGCCGGGCGATCTCCTCGACGTGGTCGGCGACGACGGGCAGCGTCGCCTCGACGACGGGACGGGAGCGGTCGGAGAGCATCACGGGACCTCGCGCGGTGGGCGTCCGGACGCCCCCGAGCCTGGCAGGCGGCCGCCGGGCGCGCGAGCGGACCGTCGGCGGCGGGCGCCGGGTCCCCGGACGACCTCCGGGGCCGCCGCGGCGCCGTTGCCGCGGCTCCGACCGGGGGTCAGGCCCGGCCGGGGCGGCGGTCGGTGCGCGGCCGGTAGGGCGCGCCGGGGTTGAAGACGTCGAGGGTGTAGCGGTCGAAGCGGCGCAGCAGGGCGCGGGCGGTGGTGAGCACGGAGCTCCTCCTCGTTCGGGGTGTGCGGACCCCTCCGAGGCTCCGCGCGGGTCGTTGCGCCGCAGCGTGTGACACGTGAACGGGAGGTGAACGGGCTCAGATCACACCCGCGAGCGCGCGCTCGACCGGACCGGAGCGGCGCAGCAGCACGGGCCGCCCGGCGCGGTACCCGGCCGCCAGGTGCTCGACGAGCAGCTCGACGACGGGCGGCGACAGCGAGGTGACCGAGCGGGCGTCGATGACCGCGACGCGCGCCGGCTCCCGGCCGTAGCGGCGGTGGAAGGAGGCGACGGCGGCGCCGTCGACCGCGCCGGCCAGGCACAGCACCCCGCCGCCCGAGGTGTTGAGGAGCCGGACGACGCCCCGCGCCGCCGGCAGCCCGTCGCTCGGGGAGGTCACCGGTCCAGTCTGGCGGGCCCGCCGGGTGCCCGCCGCTCAGTCCTCCGGCGTGACGGTCGCCAGCACCACCGGGTCCGGCTGACCGGCCCAGGTGCCGGTGAGGACCGCGCCCGCCGCGGGGGTGGCCGGGTCGAGGACGCGGTGCAGCACCAGCGTGAGCGGTCCGGTGCGCACCGTCGTCGCGGTGTCGCCGTCCTGGACGGCCAGGCCGTCGAGCGGTCCCACGTGCAGGCCCGGGGCTCCGCGGCCGGTGACGGCGGCGTCGGTGGCGCGCGGCAGGAAGCGGCCGTCGCCGGTCTCCACCTGCTCCTCGGCGCCGGTGCCGCCCTCGACCACGGTCCGCAGGATCGCCGTGACGGCGACCGGGTCGCCGCAGGCGTCGTACACCCAGCGGCGGCCGAGCACCGAGTGCTGCAGGGTGCCGACCAGGTGCGCCTCCTGGCCGGGTGCGGGGGCGCCGCGGTACGTCAGCGGCACCTGCAGCAGCCGCCCGTGGGCGCCGCGCACCAGGTGCACCTCGATGCCGACCTCGCCGTCGGGGTCGTCGAAGCGGTAGGCGGCCACCCGCTGAGGGGACGGCCCGGCGCCGCGTCCCCACGGCCGGGTGCGCACGAACCCGCCGACCACCTCGAGCTTCGACGGGGACAGCTGCGCCTGGTGGATCACGGCCATGGGGCCGACGCTACGGGCGCGCCGGCGACCCCCCTGCCGACACCCCGGCGGCGGGAGGATGCCGGCATGGACACGCAGGCCGCGTCCGGGCCGGAGGCGCTGCTGGGACCGGGTGCCGCACCGGAGCTGGACGAGTTCGTCATGGCCCGCATCGCGGAGGACAAGCGGGTCGCCGCCCGGGCGGCCGAGGCCTCCGCGGGCGGGGACGTCGCCGGACCGCAGCCGGCGGAGGCGGCCGAGCACGCCGCCCGTTTCGGGCCGGGGCGGGTCCTCGCCGACTGTGCCGCGCTCAGCCGGCTGGTGCAGGCCTGCCGGGACGTCCGCCCCGACACGCGCTTCCTCGGCAGCCGGCCCAGCGGCCTGCCGGACTTCCCGCCCCAGCCCACCGACCAGCACGAGCTGGCCGCCCTGGCGCTGGCACTGCTGGCGCTGCCGCACGCCGGCCACCCCGACTACCGCGAGGAGTGGCGTCCCTGAGGACGCCCACGGATCCCCAGCCGCCCGCCCCCTCGTCGCTGGTCCCCATGTCGCCGGATCGACCTGGCGACGGGTCGACGGGTCGCCAGGTCGACGGGTCGACGGGTCGACGGGTCGACGGGTCGTCACATGGACAGGTCGCCAGATCGGCGGGTCGACGTGGCGACAGATCGACGTGGGGACAGGGCGGGCCGGACTAGAAGGGCGGCGGTTCGTCGTCGGAGTCGGCTGGCTCCTCCGGTGGCGGGCTCTCGGCGGGTGGCGGTGGTGGTCGCACGCCCGGTGGTCTCGTCGTGCGGGTGATGCCCGACGGGGTGGTCACGGTGAGCACCCCGTCGGCGCTCATGTGGAAGTGCCAGCCTCTGGCGAAGGTCTTGAGGCGGTGGTGGCTGCGGCACAGGCAGCACAGGTTGGCGCAGTCCGTCACACCCCCGCAGGCGTGCGGGACGACGTGGTCGGCATCCGCCCAGCCGACGCGCTGGCCGCAGCCGGGGAAGCGGCAGGTGCGGTCGCGGGTGTGCACGAAGGTCTGCTGCGCCGCACTCGGGTCGTGCCGATCGACCGGCGCGGGCCGGTCGAGCACCGCACATCCGCAGTCGGCGGCCGGGTGCTCCGGGCAGCCGCGGCGGGCGAGGCGGCGGAGCTGGTCGAGGGTGGTGGTGGCGCGCAGGGTGCCGTCGTCCTCGGTGAGCGCCAGGGTCACCGACCCGCCCTCGGGCGTGCGCAGCCCCAGCCCGTCGAGGGCGCGCAGCAGCTCGCGGAGCTGCCCGATGGTGATCGGCAGGCCGTTCACCTCACCGGCCTCGTTGCTGTCCCCCGCCAGGGCCGCCCGGGTCGCGGTGATCTGCAGGTGCGCCGTCACCGGCGGGCGGCTGGTGTCCCACGGCCGCTGGATCAGGTCGGCGAGCACGGCGGCGCGCAGCTGGCCGATGGGCCGCTGGTCGCCGTCGCGCTTGAGCAGCGCGGCGAGTTGGTCGACCAGGTCGACGCAGGCCGCGGCCACCGGGGCGGGCAGGTCGGCGGCCAGCGTGCTCATCCCCTCCCGCGGGGAGGGGTAGACGCGCACGTCGGCCTGCCGCTCCGCCTCCTTGCGCCGCACGTCGACGGCGTCGGCGTCCACGGCCAGCAGGGCGGCTACCGCGCGCTTGCGCAGGGTGTGGGTGGTCCAGCCGGCGGCCTGCCCGATCAGCCGGGCCTCCACCTCGCGGGCGACGGCGGGGTCGGTGTGCTGCAGCACCTCCACCAAGACCTTGGCCCGCGCCTCGTCCAGCACCCCCTCGGCGAGCGCCGCCCACGTGGCCGGCAGCGACTCCCGGTACACCCACGCCCGGTGCGCCAACAACGACGCCGAGCGGCGGCCGCAGTTGAGCACCACCGCCAGCTCCGCGGGAAAGAACTCGCTCACCCCGGGCAGCTCCGGGTCCGGCGCCCACGCCCCCCGCCGTGCCCCCGGCGTGCCCGGAGTGGGGTCCAGGTCGTCGGGACTGTCGTCGGCCAGGCCCAGCACCAGCTCGGCCTCGTAGGCGGCGTCCATCGCCTTGCGCGCCTGCACCCGCGTCAGTTCCGCGGCCTTCTGCTCCCGCGACAGCAACGCCACCGGCAACCGCGGCACCTCCGGCGCACCCGCGACGAGCAGGTCGAGCAGACCGCCGTCGCACGGCGGCGCGTCCTCCCCGATCTGCTCCACGAGACGAACCTACGACCGGGGTACGACAGTTATCGCAGCTCAGCGGCTTGAAGTCGGAGTGGTGAGAGGGACGGGACCGCCGAGGAGGGGCCTTGCCGGGTCGCAGTCGCGCACCACGCCTCCGCCGGGGCGCTTCCGCTCGGCGGTGCCGTCACGGGCGCCGTCGGGCCGGGGCTAGGGCCAATTCGACGTCGTGTGGACGACGCACCGCGGTACCCACCGACGGTGGCCTCGCGGTGAGGGGCGAGCCCGAAACAGAACCGTCGCGGATGTAGACGTCTGAGACATCTGTTGCGGAGCTCCGGCCGGCACCGCATGCTCTGCGTGGGCGGGGCCCTGGGGTGTCCCGGGTGCGCCCCGCCCGCCAGACTCTGCTCACAGTTGTGTTTCAGCTCACTCCCAGCGGGCACGCAAGATCGTGAACCGGCCCCGGCGTGGCCGTCGAACCCCCGCGCCGGGGCCGTGTCGTACCCCAGGGCAGGCCCGCAGGGCCGCCCGAGAGGGGCGGCGGCCGGGGTCAGTCCTCGCCGGCCAGCGCGGCCCGCACCCCGGCGGCCACGCTGCCCCGCACCGGCAGCCGCGGCAGCAGCAGCGCCTGGGCCACGTGGTAGGCGTCGGGCTTGCCGGGCCAGGTCGTCGTCCCCACCCGGCCGTCGGGCGTGAGCTCGTGGTGCCAGCTGCCCACGGCGTCGTCGCGGAACAGCGCGGCGTGCGCGTCCCACCGGCGGGGGTCGTCGGCGTAGCGCGGGTCGCCGGTGACCCGGCCGAGGACGGCGGCCGCGCCGATCGCCTCGGCGAGCACCCAGTGCATGCGGGCGGCGACCACCGGCCGGTCGGACCAGTCGAGGGTGTAGACGAAGCCGTCGTGGCCGTCGGCGTGCCAGCCGCGCGCGACGGCCGCGTCGTAGAGCCCGACGGCGTCGTCGAGCAGCCAGCCCGGGGCGTCCGCGCCGAGCGCCGCGCGGGCGTGCAGTGCCAGCCGCGACCACTCGAGCTGGTGGCCCACGGTGACGCCGTAGGGCCGGAACGGGTCCGACGGGCGGTCGGCGTTGAACTCGAGGTCGGGGCGCCAGCCGGCGTCGTAGTGCTCGGGCAGCCGCCAGTCGCGGGAGCGCGCCTCGCCGTGCACCACCCGCTCGAGCACCCGCAGGGCGCGGCCGCGCAGCTCCCCGGCGCGGGGTCCGGCCGCGTCGGCGGCGGCCAGCAGCGCCTCGACGCCGTGCATGTTGGCGTTGACGCCGCGGTAGCCCGAGCACGCCGTCCAGCCGGCGTCCCACTCCTCGACGGCCATCCCGGCGCCGTCGTCCCAGAAGCGCCGGTCCCACACGTCGAGCGCGTCGGCGAGCAGCGCCTCCCCGCCGGGCACCCCGGCGGTGGCCGCGCTCGCCCCGGCCAGCACGACGAAGGCGTGCACGTAGGCGGCCTTGGTGTCGTCGGCGTCGGGGGAGGCCGGCCAGCCGCCGTGGACGGCGTCCCGGAACGGCCCGGTGAGCGCGGCGACGCCGTGCCCGGCCAGCTCGTCGGCGTCCGCCCGGCCGAGCAGCGCGGCCAGCGCGAACACGTGCGTCATCCGCGCGGTCACGTACGTCTCGCGCGGGTGCGCGGGGTCGAGCGAGCCGTCGGCGGCCAGCGACCCGAAGCCGCCGTCGTCCCGGCGGGCGCGGGTGGCGAAGGTCAGCAGCCGGTCGAGCTCACCGGTCAGCAGCGGGGGCACGCCGGGGACGCTAGCGCCCCTCAGCGGCCGCCGGTGGCGCGCTGCTCCAGGCGGACCAGCCACTGCGGGTACCGGCGGGGGAACAGCCGCACCAGCAGGTCGACCAGCTTGGCGTCGGTGCCCACGAGGATGCGCGGCCGGCCCGCCTCGACGCCGTCGACGACGATCCGGGCAGCCTGCTCGGCGGGCATCCGCAGCAGCTTCTCGTTGTAGGTCCGCACGTGGGCGCGCTGCTCGTCGGTGACCTCGATGCCGCGCGCCTCGGCCTCGCGGAGCGTGTTGGTGGCGATGTCGGTCTTGACGCCGCCGGGGTGCACCACGCTCACCTGCACCGGGTGCCCGGCGGCCAGCATCTCGCCGCGCAGGGTCTCGGTGAACCCGCGGACGCCGAACTTGCTGGTGCAGTACGCCGACAGCGAGGGCTGCGCCAGGTACCCGTTGAGGCTGGACACGTTGACGACGTGCCCGTCGCCGGAGGCGATCAGGTGCGGCAGGAACGCCTTGCTGCCGTGCAGGACGCCGAGGAGGTTCACGCGCAGCACGCGGTCGTAGACCTCCCAGTCGCTGTCGAGGACCGTGCCGCCGCCGGCGATGCCGGCGTTGTTGTAGACCTGGTGGACGACGCCGAAGTGCGCGGCCACCGTCTCGGCGTGGGCGAGGACCGCCGCGCGGTCGCCGACGTCGACGCGGGCGGTGTGCACCTCGGCGCCCAGGGCCTTCGCCCGGTCGGCGGTCTCGGCCAGGCCGAGCTCGTCGACGTCGGACAGCGCCAGCCGCGCGCCCCGCCGGGCCAGCTCGAAGGCGAGGGCCCGGCCGATGCCGGACGCGGCGCCGGTGACGACGGCGACCTTGCCGTGGACGCTGCTCATCGCGGTGCTCCTGTGGGGGTCGGGGTCCCGAGACGGGTCGTGACGGGGGAGAGGCGGGCGTGCTCGGCGGTCAGCTCGACGAGCCGGTCGACGACGCCGGGGGCGATGTGGTGGCCCATCCCGGCGATCTCGACGTGCCGCGCACCGGGGACGGCGGCCGCGGTGGCCCGGCCGCCGGTGGGGTGCACCATCAGGTCGCGGTCGCCGTGCACGACCAGCGTGGGCGCGGTGATCCGGCGCAGGTCCGCGGTGCGGTCGCCGGAGGCCTGGATCGCGCTGATCTGGCGGGGGACGCCGGCGCGCGCCCGGGTGCCGCCGCCGCGCTCCCACAGCCCGACGGCCCAGGCGTGCTCGAGCTCGTCGTCGGGCGGGAACGTCGCCGAGCCGATGTGGCCGAGCATCGCCCGGTGCCGCTGCACGTGCTCCTCGACGCTGCGCGGCGCCGCGGCGGCCAGCCGCAGGAGCGTCGAGCGGGCCGGCTGGCCCACCCGCCGCGAGCCGGTGGTCGAGAAGATGGAGGTCAGCGTGGCCACCCGTGCCGGGTGCCGCGCGGCGACGACCTGGGCGATCATCCCGCCCATCGACATCCCGACCAGGTGCACCCGGCCGACGCCCAGGGCGTCGAGCAGGCCGACGGTGTCGGCGGCCATGTCCAGCAGGTCGTAGGCGTCCGGCCGCGGGCGGGCCAGCAGCTGGCGCAGCCGGCCCGGCGGCGGGGTGGCCACCCGGCTGGACCGGCCGACGTCGCGGTTGTCGAACCGGATCACGCGGAAGCCGCGCTCGACGCAGCCGTCGACCAGCCGCTGCGGCCACGACGTCAGGTCGATGCCGAGACCGGCGACGAGCAGCAGCGGCTCGCCGTCGTCCGGCCCGTCGACCCGGTGGCACAGCCGCGGGCCCGCGGGCAGCTCGACGAAGCGGTCCGCCGGGTGCCCGACCGCCTCCGGCGCCTCGAGGAACGCCGTCACGCCGCCACCGTCGCGCGGGCGCGGGAGGAGGAGAAGGCGAGCTCCGGGTCGACCACGCTGTCGGCCCGCAGGAGCTTGACGTCGTCGGCGTAGTCCATGGAGGTCAGCCACGGCATCCGGTCGCCCTGTCGGGGCAGCACGTCGACGGCGCGCTGGATGTATCCGGCGGCGAAGTCGAGGAAGGGCCGGGTGGGCATGCCGGGGTCGCTCGGCTCGGGCGTGCAGGTGTCGTACCCGTGCTCGTCCATGTGCCGCAGCAGGCGGGTGAAGTGCTCGCAGAGCAGGCCGATCTTCAGCGTCCAGGAGCTGTTGGTGTAGCCGATGGCGAAGGCCAGGTTCGGCACGCCGGACAGCATCATCCCCTTGTAGGCGAGCGTCTCCGACAGCTCGACCTCGCGGCCGTCGACCACCGGGCGCAGCCCGCCGAAGGCCTGCACGTTCAGCCCGGTGGCGGTGACGACGACGTCGGCCTCCAGCTCGCGGCCGGACTCCAGCAGGACCCCGTTCTCGGTGAAGGTCACGATCCGGTCGGTGACGACGTCGGCCGTCCCCTCGCGGATCGCGCGGAACAGGTCGCCGTCGGGGACGGCGCACAGCCGCTGGTCCCACGGGTCGTAGGGCGGGTTGAAGTGCTCGTCGACGGCGAAGCCCTCGGGCAGCATCCTCGCGTTGATCCGGCGGATGAGCTTCCGCGCCGCCTGCGGGTGCTTCTGGCAGAACCGGTAGATGAGCCGCTGCTGCGCGATGTTCTTGCGCCGGGTGAGCGCGTAGCCGCGCTCGTCGCCGAACCACCTCCGGAGCGCCGCGGCGATCTTGTCCTCGCGGGGGACGGGCAGCACGTACGTGGGCGTGCGCTGCAGCATCGTCACGTGCGCGGCCGTCCGCGCCATCGCGGGCACGAGGGTGACGGCGGTGGCGCCGCTGCCGATGACGACGACCCGCTTGCCGGCGTACTCGAGGTCGGCGGGCCAGTGCTGCGGGTGCACGACCGGCCCGCGGAAGCGCTCGCGGCCCTCGAAGTGCGGGGTGAAGCCCTCGTCGTAGCGGTAGTAGCCGCCGGCGACGAACACCCAGCCGGCGGTCAGCGTGCTGCGCTCGCCGGTGTCGGTGTGCTCGACGTCGACGGTCCAGCGCGCGTCGGCCGACGACCAGGAGACACCGACGACCTTGCGCTGGAAGCGGATGTGCGCGTCGAGGCCGTTCTCGGTGATCGTCTCGCGCAGGTAGTCGAGGATCCGCGGGGCGTCGGCGATCGACTGCCGGTCGCGCCAGGGCTTGAACTCGTAGCCGAAGGTGTGCAGGTCGGAGTCCGACCGGATGCCCGGGTAGGTGAACAGGTCCCACGTGCCGCCGGAGGCGGCGCGCGCCTCGAGGACGGCGAAGGACGTCCGCGGCAGCTCGGTGCGCAGGTAGCGGGCGGCGCCGATGCCGGAGATGCCGGCCCCGACGACGACGACGTCGAGGTGCTCGGGGGCGGCCGGCGACGGGACGGAGGACATCCGGGCTCCAGGGGAGAGGGGACGGTGCCCTCCCACCATCGGCGGACGGGGTGCCCGCCCGCCAGCACGACGTGCACCACGATGGACGCCTACTGGTGCACACTGCCCCGGTGACGGACGACTGGCCCGAGGTGTCGCCGCGGGTGCGCGAGCTGTTCCGCCGCGGCGCGGAGGTCGCGCTGGACCCGCGGGCGGACTGGGTGACCGACATGCAGGCCGCGGCCCTGGCCGGCAGCCGCATGCGCCCGGTGGCCGAGGACCCGGTGCTGGCCGCGGCCACCCGGCGGGCCACGCTGGCCAACCTGCTGCACTGGGCGGCGGCCAACGTGCAGCGCCCCGGCGCCCGGGTGCCGGTGAACACCGAGCCGGAGGTCCTCGAGGCCGCCCGCGACCTCGTGCGGCGCGGGCTCGACGAGAGCGGCCTGGACACCTACCGCACCGCGCAGGGCGTGGCGTGGCGGCGGTGGATGGAGATCTGCTTCGAGCTGACCGCCGACCCCGTGGAGCTGCGCGCGCTGCTCGACGTCTCGGCGCTGTCGATCACCACGTTCATCGAGGACACCGTCGCCGCGGTGTCCGAGCGGATGGCCGCCGAGCGGGCCGAGCTCACCCGCGGCGCGCACGCCGACCGGCGTGCGGCGGTCACCCTGCTGCTGGAGGGCGCGCCGCTGAGCCGGGCCCGCGCGGAGGCGCAGCTCGGTTACGGCCTGTCCGGGCCGCACACCGCCGTCATCGTGTGGAGCGGGTCGGGCCGCGCCGCGCCCGAGCAGCTGGAGGCGGCGGCGGAGGCGGCGGTGCGGGCCGCGGGCGCGCCGCACCGGCTCACCGTCGTCGCCAGCGCCGCGGCGCTGTGGGTGTGGCTGCCGGTGGGCACCGCGCCGCGCACCGCCGACCTCGCCGCCGCCCTGGCCGGCGCGCCCGACGTCCGGCTGGCCGTGGGCCGCCCCGGCCGCGACGTCGAGGGCTTCCGGCGCAGCCACCTCGACGCGGCCACCACGCAGCGGATGCTGGCCCGGCTCACCTCCCCGCAGCAGGTGGCCCGCTACGAGGACGTGCAGCTGGTGGCGCTGCTGACCAGCGAGCCCACGGCCGTCGACGAGTTCCTCGCCGACACCCTCGGCGGGCTGCTCACGGCCGACGCCGACACCCGCGCCACCGTGCTCACCTACGTGCGCGAGCTGGGCAACGCCTCGCGCACCGCCACCCGCCTCTACACGCACCGCAACACCGTGCTGCGCCGCCTGGCGCGCGCCGACGAGCTGCTCCCGCGGCCCCTGGCCGAGGACGTCCTCGGCGTCGCCGCGGCGCTGGAGGTGCTCCGCTGGCGGGGCGCGTCCGGATGACGCCGGTCCCTGGTGCGGATCCGGACGACGCCGTCCACGATGGACGGCGTCGAGGAGGTCGGCGATGGGGCTGCTGCCGCGGTACGGGCTCGTGCGCGGCGCGCTGTCGGCCACGGCCCGGGTGACCGTGGCCGGGGCGGGCCTGGCCGCGCTGCCCGCCCTCGCGGCCGCCGACCTGCTGGGCAGCACCACCCGCGCGGTGGCCGCGCCCGGCGTGCGCGCCGTCGGCCGGCTGGTCACCGGCGCCGACCCGCTGCCCACCGGCCGGGTCCGCGAGCTCGCCGCGGTGGCGCGCGGGATGCTCGAGCCACCGCACGCGCGCCGCACGCCGCGGGTGTGGGCCGGGCCCGGTGTCGTGCAGGTGGAGGTCCCCGAGCCCGCGCCGGACGCCCCGCCCGACGCCGGCCGGGCGCTGCGCGAGCGGCTCGAGCGCCTCGACGGGGTGCACTGGGCGGCGGTCAACGAGGTGGTCGGCCGGGTGCTGGTCGCCGTCGACGAGCGCCGGGTCGGCGTGGGCGACGTCGTCGAGACCGTGGGCGCGCTGCACGAGGCGGTGGCCGGCGACGCCGGGCTGCCCGAGCGGGAGGACCACCCTGCCGACCTCGAGCCGGTGCTCGCCGCGCTCGCCTCCGCCACCGCTGACCTGCTCGCCGTCGGCGTCGCCGCCCTGGGCCGGGTGCTGCCGGTGCCGCCGCTGTCCCGGCACGCCACCCTGGTCCTGCCGCTGCTCGACGCGCAGGACTGGCTGACCGGCGCGCTCACCCGGCGGATCGGCGGCGTGGGCACCGGCCTGGCCCTCGACGCGCTGTCGGCGACCCTGCACGCGCTCACGCAGAGCTCCACGGTCCCGGCGCTCAACGCCGTCGGCTCGCTGCAACAGGCGCTGGAGGCGCGCGCCCGCCGGCAGGTGTGGTGCCGGCGGGAGGAGGAGCTGTGCCGGCCGCACCCCGACGAGGACCCGCCGAAGGCCGTCGACGCCGGGCCGCGGCCGGAGCCGCTGCCGCCCGGGTCGCTGGAGCGGTACCGGGCGCGGCTGGACCCGGCCACCACGGCCGCCGTGCTCGCCGTCCTGGCGCTGACCCGCCGGCCCAGCCGCGCCGCCGACCTGGTCAAGGCGCTCAGCCCCAAGGCCGCGCTGCAGGGGCGGGAGTCGTTCGCGGCCACCCTGGACCTGCTGCTGTGCCGCGCCGGCGTCGTCCCGATGGACGGGTCGGTCTACCGCCGCCTGGACCGGGTCGACTGCGTGGTCGTCGACGGCGCGGTGCTGTGCACCGGCCCGCCGGTGGTGCTGGAGGCCACCGCCGACACCGCAGCCGGCACCGCGGTCGGCGGGTGGGACGACGCCCGGGTGTGGACGGCGGCCTCGCGGCTGCTGGACGCCGACGGCGACCACGGCGCCGAGGCCGGGACCCGGCTCGGGCCGCCGCGGCCGGCACCCGACGGCGGGCAGCGGCGGGCCCTGTACGCCGGGCGCCGCCGGGTCGGCACGGTGCTCGTCGCCCCCGAGCTCGACCCGCACGCCGAGGCGCTGCTGTGCGCGGCCGTGTCGGCCGGGCACCTGCTGGTGCTCACCGCGCACGCCGGCGCCCGCGAGCTCACCGGCATGGCCGGGCAGGTCGTGGCCGACGGCGAGCCGCTGGCCGACGTCGTCCGCCGGCTGCAGGGCGAGGGACACGGCGTGCTGCTGGTGTCGGCGCTCGACCCCGCCGCCCTGCTGGCCGCCGACGTCGCCGTCGCCCCGGTGTCCCCGGGCCGCACGCCGGCGTGGGGCGCCGACCTGCTCACCGGTCCGGACCTGGCCGCGGTGTGCCGGGTCGTGGCCGCCACCGCCGACGCCCGGGCGGTCAGCCGCCGGTCGGTGCAGAGCGCGCTGACCGGCAACGTCCTGGGCACCCTGCTGGCCGCCGTCGGCTCGCCGCTGTACGGGCAGCGCAAGGCGACCACCCCGGGCAAGACCGCCTCCGTCGCCACCATCCTCGACGGCACGTGGACGGCGGTGCGGGCGGCCCGCCGTCCCGACCCCCCGCCGTCGGTGCACACCCCCTGGCACGCGCTCGACACCGACGACGTGCTGCGCCGGCTGGCCGCGCTGCCCGCGGCGCCGGAGCCGCGGCGGCGCCGGCCGGTGCCGGGGGCGGCGCTGCTGCGCGGGCCGGCCCGGTTCGCCCGGACGGTGGCCGCCGAGCTCGCCGACCCGCTCACCCCCGTGCTCGGCGCGGGGGCCGGGGCCACCGCGGTGCTCGGCGAGAGCGCCGACGCGCTGCTGGTGGGCAGCGTGACCGTGGGCAACGCGCTGCTCGGGGCGCTGCAGCGGGTGCGGGCGGAGACCGCGCTGGAGTCGCTGCTGCTCGAGCAGGACGTGCGGGTGCGCCGCGAGCGCGACGGCGACGTGGTCGAGGTGCCCGCCGGCGAGCTGCGGGTCGGCGACGTCGTGGTGGTCTCCTCCGGCGACGTGGTGGCCGCCGACGCCCGCCTGCTGGCCGCCGACGACCTGGAGGTGGACGAGTCCAGCCTCACCGGCGAGTCGCTGGCCGTGGCCAAGTCGGTGGCCGCCACCCCGGGCGCCGACGTCGCCGACCGCCGGTGCGTGCTCTTCGACGGCACCACGGTGGTGGCCGGCAGCGGTCGCGCGGTGGTCGTCGCCGTCGGCCCGGCCACCCAGGCCGGGCGCGCCACCCGCGCCGCCGGCAGCGGGCCGCCACCGGCCGGCGTCCAGACGCGGCTGGCCGAGCTCACCCGCGCGGTGCTGCCCCTGACGCTGGCCGGCGGAGGCGCGGTGACCGCGCTGGGCGTCCTGTGGCGGCGGCCGCTGCGCGAGGCGGTCGGCGCCGGGGTGGCCGTCGCGGTGGCCGCCGTGCCGGAGGGGCTGCCGCTGGTGGCCACCGTGGCCCAGCAGGCCGCGGCGCGGCGGCTGTCGGGGCGCGGTGCGGTCGTCCGCAGCGCGCGGGTGCTGGAGGCGCTGGGCCGGGTGGACACCGTCTGCTTCGACAAGACCGGCACGCTGACGGAGAACCGGCTGCAGGTGGTGCGGCTGGTCCCGCTGGCCGGGGACCTCGCGGACGACGCCCTGCTCGGCCTCGCCGCGGCGGCCGTCGGCGCCGGCGACGACGAGGCGCACGAGACCGACCGCGCGGTCGTGGCGGCCGCGCGCGACCGGGGGGTGGCCGCGGACGGGCCGCCGGAGGCCAGCGTCCCCTTCGCCACCGGCCGCGGCTTCGCCGCCGCGCTGCGCGGGGGCCACCTGGTGGTCAAGGGCGCCCCGGAGGTCGTGCTGCGCCGCTGCGGGGAGCCGGGCGACGCCGCGGCGCGGGTGCAGGAGCTCGCCTGCGCGGGCCTGCGGGTGCTGGCCGTCGCCGACCGCGCCGTCGACGGGCGTCCCGGCGACCTGGAGGCGGCCGCCGAGGGGCTGACCCTGCGCGGGCTGGTGGGGCTGGCCGACACGGTGCGGCCGTCGTCGGCGGCCGCGGTCGAGCAGCTGCGCGCGGCCGGGGTGCGGGTGCTCGTGGCCACCGGCGACCACCCCGAGACGGCGGCGGCGATCGCCGCGCAGGCCGGGGTGCCGGGGGCCGACCGGGTGGTCACCGGTGCGCAGCTGGCCCGGGCGTCGGAGGCCGAGCGCGCCCGGCTGGTGGCCGGCGCCGCGGTGTTCGCCCGGCTCTCGCCGGAGCAGAAGGTGCTGCTGGTCGGCGCGCTGCGCAAGGCCGGCGCCACGCTGGCGATGACCGGCGACGGCGTGAACGACGCGGCGGCGATCCGGCTGGCCGACGTCGGGGTGGGCGTGGCGGGTGCGGAGTCGCCCGCGGCGCGCAGCGCGGCCGACCTGGTGGTCACCGACGCCGACCTGACCCGGCTGGTCGACGCCGTCGCCGAGGGCCGGGCGCTGTGGTCGCGGGTGCGCGACGCGGTGGCCATCCTCGTCGGCGGCAACGCCGGCGAGGTCGGGTTCACCGTGCTCGGCACCGCGTTCGGCGGGCGGGCGCCGCTGGGCACCCGCCAGCTGCTGCTGGTCAACCTGCTCACCGACATGTTCCCCGCGCTGGCGGTCGCGGTCGCCGCGCCCCGCACCGCCGCCCCGTCGTCCGACGGCGGCCCGCTGTCCGGGCACCCGCTGGAGGCGGTGCTGGCCGCGGGCCCGCAGCGCGGGTTCGCCGCGTCGGTGCGGGAGCTGGTCGCCGTCCGCGGGGTGGCGACGGCGGCCGGGGCCACCGGCGCGTGGGCCACCGGGCGGCTGGCCGGGCGGCGGCACGCCGGGACGATGGGGCTGGCCGCGCTCATCGCCACCCAGCTCGGCCAGACCGCGTGGGCGGGGCGGCGCAGCCCGCTGGTGCTGGCCACGGCCGCGGGCTCGCTGCTGGCGCTGGCCGCCGTCGTCCAGACGCCGGGGCTCAGCCGGTTCTTCGGCTGCCGCCCGCTGGACCCGCTGTCGTGGCTGCTGGTGCTGGCCTGGGCCGCCGCCGGCACCGCCGTCGCCGAGCTGCTGCGGACCCCGGCCGCCGCTCAGGCGGTGGCGAGGATGCGCTCCAGCGCCGCCTCGAAGTACTCCTCGTACAGCTCGCGGACGACGTCCATCCGCTCCTCGGCCACGGCCCGGTTGACCCGCCAGACGTAGCTCTCGTGCAGCTCGCTCAGCTCTGCCTGCACGGCTCCTCCTCTCGTCGGTCTCCCCTCCATCGTCCGCCCGCACGGGCCGGCGACCGCGGAGATCGGGGTGCCGACCGGGTCACACCCGCCCACCGGGAAGGTGCCGCACCGAGCCGGGTCGGCGGGACCACCAGCAGCCCGCCGACACCACCCGGTCCGAGCACCGCCACCCGCGTCGTCATGCCGGTCCTGCGCGTACCCGCCCGCTCGTCCGTGCGGTCCCAGCCGCCCGCGTGCGCGGGCCGGGGCGGGCGGTGTCGGACCCTTGGGTTCGCGCATCCCGTCCGCGGTGTGCGCTTCTCCCGGCCGCGGCCCCGCGCGGGAAGCGCCGGGCGTCGTCTCGACTCCCTCCTCGCTGACCTGCGGAAACTGTCGTACCCGGGTCGTAGGTTCGGTGCGTGCAGGAGATCGAGGAGGACGCGCCGCCGTGCGACGGCGGTCTCCTTGACCTGCTCCTCGCGGGTGCGCCGGGAGGTGCAGCGGCTGCCGGTGGCGCTGCTGTCGCGGGAGCAGAAGGCCGCGGAGCTGGCGCGGTTGCAGGCGCGGAAGGCGATGGACGCCGCGTACGAGGCGGAGCTGGTGCTGGGGCTGGCCGATGACAGTCCCGACGACCCGACCCGCCACGCGGCACCCCGGGCGCGCGGCGGGGGTCGTGGGCGCCGGATCCGGAGTTGCCTGGTGTCTCGGAGTTCTTCACCGCCGAGCTGGCGGTGGTGCTCAACAGCGGCCGCCGCAGCGCCTCCCTGCTCGCGCACCGCGCGTGGGTCTACCGGGAGTCGCTGCCGGCGACCTGGGCGGCACTCGCGGACGGCGTGCTGGACGAGGCGCGGGCGAAGGTGCTCGTCGACGTGCTGCAGCACACCGACCCCGCCGTCGCCCGCGAGGTCGAGTCACGGCTGATCGGCCAGGCGGCCGGCTGGACCACCCACACGCTGCGCAAGCGGGCCGTCGCCGCGTTGCTCGCGGTCGATGCCGACGCCGTCGATGCGCGGCGCAAGGAGGCGGAGCGGCAGGCCGACGTGCGCGTCTACCCCTCCCCGCGGGAGGGCATGAGCACGCTGGCCGCCGACCTGCCCGCACCGGTGGCGGCGGCCTGCGTCGACCTGGTCGACCAGCTCGCCGTCCTCCTGAAGCGGGACGGTGACGAGCGGCCGATCGGGCAGCTGCGGGCCGCGGTGCTGGCGGATCTGATCCAGCGGCCCTGGGACGACTCGCGGCCGCCGGTGACCGCGCACCTGCAGCTCGTCGCCACCCTCGGTGCGCTGCGCGGGGAGTCGGCCGAGGCGGGTGAGGTGAACAGGCTGCCGATCACCATCGGTCAGCTGCGCGAGCTGCTCGCCCAGCTCGACGGGCTGGGCCTGCGCACCCCGGACGGTGGGTCGGCGACGCTGGCGCTCACCGAGCACGACGGCACCCTGCGCGCCACCACCACCCTCGGCCAGCTCCGCCGCCTCGCCCAGCGGGGATGCGCTACCCATCCGGACGACGACTGCGGGTGTGCGGTGCTCGACCGGCCCGCCCCGGTCGCTCGGCACGACCCGAGTGCGGCGCAGCAGGTGTTCGTGCACACCCGCGACCGCACCTGCCGCTTCCCCGGCTGCGGCCAGCGCGTGGGGTGGGCCGACGCCGACCACGTCATCCCGCACGCCTGCGGCGGGCCCACCGACTGCGCCAACCTGTGCTGCCTGTGCCGCAGCCACCACCGCCTGAAGACCTTCGCCCGCGGCTGGCGCTTACAGATGGGCGCCGACGGCGTGCTCACCGTGACCACCCCTTCGGGCATCACCAGGACCACCCGACCACCGGGGATGCGACCACCACCGCCACCCGCCGAGAGTCCGCCACTGGAGCCGGCCGACCCGGACGACCCGCCACCGTTCTGAGCCGCTGGCGGCCCGACCCGCGTCAGCGCACGCGCAGCAGCACCTTGCCGGTGGCGCGGCGCTCGTCGAGCTCGGTGACGGCGGCCGCGGCGTCGGCCAGGTCGTGCACCGTGCCGAGCACCGGCTGCAGGCGGCCCTGCTCGAGCAGCGGCAGCAGGTCGGTCCACTGCTCCTGCACGAAGGCCGGCTCGCCGGACCAGAAGGCCCCCCAGCCGACGCCGACGACGGAGACGTTGTTGAGCAGCAGCCGGTTGACCTTCACCGTGGGGATCTCCCCGCCGGTGAACCCGAGCACCAGCAGCCGGCCCTCGCGGGCGAGGCTGCGCAGCGAGTCGGTGAACCGGTCGCCGCCCACGGGGTCGGCGACGACGTCGACGCCGCGGCCGCCGGTGAGCTCCTTGACCCGCTCACGGAAGCCGTCGGCGAGGACCACCTCGTCGGCGCCGGCGGCGCGGGCCGCCTCACCCTTGGCCTCGCTGGAGACCACCGCGAGCACCCGCGCGCCGTACGCCCTGGCCAGCTGGATCCCGGCCGTGCCCAGGCCGCCGGCGGCGCCGTGCACCAGCACGGTCTCGCCCTCGCGCAGCTGCCCGCGGCGGCGCAGCGCGAAGTGCATCGTCAGGTAGTTCATCGGCAGCGCCGCGCCCTGCTCGAAGGAGACGCCGTCGGGCAGCGGGAAGACGAAGCCCGGGTCGGCCGCGGCCACCTCGGCGAAGCCGCCGAAGCCGGGGAAGGCGGCCACCCGCTGGCCGGCGGTGAACCCGCTGCCCTCCGGGGCGCTGCGGACGACGCCGGCCACCTCGCTGCCCGGCACGAACGGCAGCTCCGGCTTGAGCTGGTACTCGCCGCGGCTGAGCAGCACCTCGGGGAAGGTCACGCCCGCGGCGTGCACGTCGACCACCACCTTGCCGGCGGCGTCGGGCTCGGGGAGGTCGGCGACGGAGATGGCCGAGGGGCCCTCGAGGCTGGTGATCTGGGCGGCGCGCACGCGTCCTCCTGCGGCTCGGGATCCGGGACCGCGAGCTTGTCAGACGGCCGCCCGCGGGCTGCCGACGGCGTCGATCCGGTCCGCGCCGGACCGCTGCCCAGGTCCCGGGCACCGGTCGGGAGGCCGGTGACGCCACCGTGACAGCGCCGTGACGGACGCCGCCCAGGCTCGGGGGCGAGCGCGTCCGGCCGTCCGGGCGTGCCGCGCGGCGGCGAGGCGGTGTCCGATGGTGTGGAACACGGGCCTGAACCGGCTCAGGAACAGCACGGGCGGGACGATCCTCTTCGTGGACCTGGAGGACCCCCGGTACGCGGTCCGGCTCCTCGACGGGTGGTCCCTGGTCAACGGCCCGGTCTTCCCGTGGTGCGAGAACACGCTGGAGGTGAGGAGCAAGGCCTTCCGCATCCACCGGGGACCGAGCACCTCGTCGACGGTGGCGCTGCACCTCTTCCAGAACTACCGGGACGACACCTGCTACCACATCCCCGGGCCCGGCCCCCTGTGGAGCAACCGGAGAGGCATGGGGGAGGGGCCCAGTTCCTACCTGGACGTGGTGATCGACGCGGACTTCGTGCCCACCGCGGTCGCCGCCGTGCCGGCCCTGGTCCCGGCGGTCGCCGAGCGGGCCGAGGACGACGACGCCGCCCACCGGGAGGACGTGGAGAGGGCCCTCGAGGCGCTCCGCCGGACCGCGGGGGTATGAGCGACCGCGCCCCGCTCGTGCCCGGCGGGGCCGGTGACCACAGCGGAGGAGGCAGCGGTGACGGACGAGCGGACCGACCGGGGACCGGTGTTCGACGGGGTCAGGATCGGGCGGCCGGCCACGGGCGCGCTGCTCGACGCGGGGTACCGGACCCTCGCGGACCTCCCCGCGGACCTCGGGGAGCTCGCCGCGCTGCACGGCGTGGGACCCGGCGCCGTCGCGCGGCTCGCGGCGGCGCGCGCCACCTGATCCGCGCCGGCCCCGCCGACGCCGATCGACCGCCGCCCGCGGCCTCTGGAAGGCTGCCCCCGGACCCGACCCCCGGAGGTAGCACGTGTTCACCAAGGTCCTGGTCGCCAACCGCGGGGAGATCGCCGTACGGGCGTTCCGCGCCGCCTACGAGCTCGGCATCGGCACGGTCGCCGTCTTCCCGTGGGAGGACCGCAACTCCGTGCACCGGCTCAAGGCCGACGAGAGCTACCCGATCGGCCAGGAGGGGCACCCCGTGCGGGCCTACCTCTCGGTCGAGGAGGTGGTCGGCGCCGCGCGGCGGGCCGGCGCCGACGCCGTCTACCCGGGGTACGGGTTCCTCTCGGAGAACCCGGAGCTCGCCGAGTCGTGCGCGAACGCCGGCATCACCTTCGTCGGCCCGCCGGCGTCGGTGCTGGAGCTGACCGGCAACAAGGCGCGGGCCATCGCCGCCGCCCGCGAGGCGGGGCTGCCGGTGCTCGCCTCCACCGAGCCCAGCGACGACGTCGACGCGCTGGTGGCCGCGGCGGCCGACCTGCCGTTCCCGGTGTTCGTCAAGGCCGTCGCCGGCGGCGGCGGGCGGGGCATGCGCCGGGTGGCCGACCCCGCCGAGCTGCCGGCCGCGGTGCAGGCGGCGATGCGCGAGGCGGAGTCGGCCTTCGGCGACCCGACGGTGTTCCTCGAGCAGGCGGTGGTCGACCCGCGGCACATCGAGGTGCAGGTCCTGGCCGACGGCGCGGGCAACGTGGTGCACCTGTTCGAGCGGGACTGCTCGGTGCAGCGCCGCCACCAGAAGGTGGTCGAGCTCGCACCGGCGCCCAACCTGGACCCGGCGCTGCGGGAGCGGATCTGCGCCGACGCGGTCGCCTTCGCCCGCGCCATCGGCTACGTCAACGCCGGCACCGTGGAGTTCCTGCTCGACCGCGAGGGCCGGCACGTGTTCATCGAGATGAACCCGCGCATCCAGGTCGAGCACACGGTCACCGAGGAGGTGACCGACGTCGACCTGGTGCAGAGCCAGCTGCGGATCGCGGCCGGGGAGACACTGGCCGACCTCGGGCTGTCGCAGGACACCATCCGGCTGCGCGGGGCGGCGCTGCAGTGCCGGATCACCACCGAGGACCCGGCCAACGGCTTCCGCCCCGACACCGGCCGGATCACCGCCTACCGCTCGCCCGGCGGCGCCGGCATCCGCCTCGACGGCGGCTCCTCGCTGGGCGCGGAGGTCGGCGCGCACTTCGACTCGATGCTGGTCAAGCTCACCTGCCGCGGCCGCGACTTCGCCACCGCCGTCGCCCGCGCCCGCCGTGCGGTGGCCGAGTTCCGCATCCGCGGCGTGGCCACCAACATCCCGTTCCTGGCCGCGCTGCTCGACGACCCCGACTTCGCCGCCGGCCGGGTGACGACGTCGTTCATCGAGCAGCGGCCCGAGCTGCTCACCGCCCGCAGCTCCGCCGACCGCGGCACCCGGCTGCTCACCTACCTGGCCGACGTCACGGTGAACGAGCCGCACGGGGCGCGCCCGCACCTGGTCGACCCGGTGCAGAAGCTGCCGCGGGTGGACCTGCGCACCCCGCCGCCGGACGGCTCCCGGCAGCGGCTGCTCGCCGCCGGGCCGGAGGCCTTCGCCGCGGAGCTGCGCGGGCAGACGGCGCTGGCGGTCACCGACACCACGTTCCGCGACGCGCACCAGTCGCTGCTGGCCACGCGGGTGCGCACCAAGGACCTGCTCGCCGTCGCCGGGCACGTGGCGCGCACCGTGCCGCAGCTGTTCAGCCTCGAGTGCTGGGGCGGGGCGACCTACGACGTGGCGCTGCGTTTCCTGCACGAGGACCCGTGGGACCGGCTGGCCGCGCTGCGCGAGGCGGTGCCCAACGTCTGCCTGCAGATGCTGCTGCGCGGCCGCAACACGGTCGGCTACACCGCCTACCCGGAGGCGGTGACCGACGCCTTCGTCCGGGAGGCCGCGCGCACCGGCATCGACGTGTTCCGGGTGTTCGACGCGCTCAACGACGTCGCCCAGATGCGCCCGGCCATCACCGCCGTCCGGGAGACCGGCACGGCGGTCGCGGAGGTGGCGCTGTGCTACACCGGCGACCTCTCCGACCCCGGCGAGTCGCTGTACACGCTGGACTACTACCTGCGGCTGGCCGAGCAGATCGTCGACGCCGGCGCGCACGTGCTGGCGATCAAGGACATGGCCGGCCTGCTCCGCCCGCCGGCCGCCGCGACCCTGGTGAGCGCGCTGCGCGAGCGGTTCGACCTGCCCGTGCACCTGCACACCCACGACACCGCCGGCGGCCAGCTCGCCACCCTGCTGGCCGCCTGGCAGGCCGGCGTCGACGCCGTCGACGGTGCGGTGGCGAGCATGGCCGGGACGACGTCGCAGCCGCCGCTGTCGGCGATCGTGGCGGCCACCGACGCCACCGAGCGGGCCACCGGGCTCTCGCTCGCCGCCGTCAACGACCTCGAGCCGTACTGGGAGGCCGTGCGGCGGGTGTACGCGCCCTTCGAGTCGGGGCTGGCCGCGCCCACCGGGCGGGTGTACCGGCACGAGATCCCCGGCGGGCAGCTGTCCAACCTGCGCCAGCAGGCCATCGCGCTGGGCCTGGGTCAGCGGTTCGAGGAGGTCGAGGACGCCTACGCCGCCGCCGACCGGCTGCTCGGCCGGCTGGTCAAGGTCACGCCGTCGTCCAAGGTGGTCGGCGACCTCGCGCTGCAGCTGGTCGGCTCCGGCGTCTCGGTGGACGACTTCGCCTCCGACCCCGGCAAGTACGACCTGCCCGACTCGGTCATCGGGTTCCTGCGCGGCGAGCTCGGCGACCCGCCCGGCGGCTGGCCCGAGCCCTTCCGCAGCCGGGCGCTGGAGGGCCGCCGTCCCGCCGAGCCGCCGGCGGACCTCTCCGCCGACGACGAGCGGGGCCTGGCCGAGGACCCGCGGGCGACGCTGAACCGGCTGCTGTTCCCCGGCCCGACGCGCGAGCACCTCGCGCACGGGGAGGCCTACGGCGACGTGTCGGTGCTGCCCACCAAGGAGTTCCTCTACGGCCTGCGGCCCGGCGACGAGCACGCCGTCGACCTCGAGCCCGGCGTCACCCTGCTCATGGGCGTGGAGGCCGTCTCCGACCCCGACGAGCGCGGCATGCGCACCGTCATGTGCACGCTCAACGGGCAGCTGCGGCCGGTCAGCGTGCGCGACCGCTCGGTGGACGCGCAGGTCAAGGCCGCGGAGAAGGCCGACCGCTCGGTGCCCGGCCAGGTGGCCGCGCCGTTCGCCGGCGTCGTCACGCTGCAGGTCGCCGAGGGCGACCGCGTCGAGGCCGGGGCGCCGCTGGCCACCATCGAGGCGATGAAGATGGAGGCCGCGATCACCGCCCCGGTCGCCGGGACCGTCGAGCGGCTGGCCATCGGCCGGGTGCAGCAGGTGGAGGGCGGTGACCTGCTCGTCGTCCTGGCGTGAGGACCGTCGGCCGGCGTGCGCCTGCACCGGCGCGCGCCGGCCGTCCGGCACCATCCGTCCCGTGCCCGCAGCGCGGCCGGACGCGGTCACCGTCTGGCGGAGGACCGCCGTCCTGGCCCTCCTGCTGCTCCTGGCACTGTGCCTGCTCGGGGGCTGCCAGACCTTCGCGTGGGACGTCGGGGAGACCTGCACGCTCGTCGAGGGGCAGACCTTCGACCTCGGCTTCTGGGCTGCGCACCGGAGCGACTCGCTGCTGCCGCCGTACTCCAGCCCCTGCAACGCGGACTTCGACCGGGTGCCGGGCTGGCTGAACCCGGCGATCGCGGTGACCGCGGGGGCGTGCGCCGTGGCCGCCACCGGCCACGCCGCCTGCCGGCTGGTGGCACGGCGCCGCACCGCGCACCCGCCCCGTCGCTGAGCCGCGACGCTGGGTGGTCCTCCGGCGCGGCGTGTCCCGGGTCGAGCGGACCGGGTGGTTCAGCTGGGCCCGGGCCGGGCATGCACCCGGTGCGCACACCGCCCCGTGTCGCCGTGCGGGCACGGGGCGCCGACCGCCACGACGGACCGTGGACGCTCCGCGCGCGGTCCGTGGCGGTGCCCTCCGGCGGAGGGCCGACGGGCGGGGACACCCCGCGGCAGCAGGACGGGACGGAGCCGAGTGTGACCACGGTCGAGAGGGGTCGGCGGACCCTGGGGGGCCGCTACGAGCTGCAGGAGCTCATCGCCACCGGGGGCATGGGGCAGGTCTGGCGCGGCCGCGACGTGCTGCTGGACCGGCCGGTGGCGGTGAAGGTGCTGCGCAGCGAGTACGCCGACGACGCGACCTTCCTCGCCCGCTTCCGCGCCGAGGCCCGGCACGCCGCGGCGCTGAGCCACCCGAACATCGCCGCCGTCCTCGACTACGGCGAGGGCACCGCGGACGACACGGGCGAGCGCCTCGCCTACCTGGTGATGGAGCTGGTGGAGGGCGCGCCGCTGTCGGCGGTGCTCGACGAGCAGGGGCCGCTGCCGCCCGCCGCCGCGCTGTCGGTGCTCTCCCAGGCCGCGGCCGGGCTGGCCGAGGCGCACCGGGCCGGCGTCGTGCACCGCGACGTCAAGCCGGGCAACATCCTGGTCCGCCCCGACGGCGGCGTGAAGCTCACCGACTTCGGGATCGCCTGGTCGGCCGAGAGCGTGCCGCTCACCGGCACCGGCCAGATCATCGGCACCGCCCAGTACATGGCGCCCGAGCAGGCCGCCGGCGAGCGGGTCAGCCCGGCCAGCGACGTCTACGCGCTGGGTCTGGTCGGCTACGAGTCGCTGACCGGCCACCCCGCCTTCGAGGGCACCAACCCGGTGACCGTGGCGCTCAAGCAGGTGCGCGAGGAGCCCGAGCCGCTGCCGGCCGAGGTGCCGGCGGGGGTGCGGCACCTCATCGACGCGGCGCTCGCCAAGGACCCGCACGGGCGGCTGCCCGACGGCGACGCCTTCCTGCACGCCATCGAGGAGACCGTCGCCGAGTCGCCGTCGGCCGCGCCGTCGACCCGGCCGATCCCGCCGGCCGCCGTGGTGGCGGCGACCCCCGACGCGGTGGTCGAGGACGCCGGCGGTGCCGCGCCGCCGCGGACGGGGGCCGCTCCGGCCGGCGACCGCGGTCGCCGCCGGCGGCTGCTGCTGGTCCTCGCCGTGCTCGCGGTGGTGCTGCTCGGCGGCGGCGCGGTCGCGCTGGTCGGCGGCCTGGGCGACGGGGACGGCGCCGCGCCGACCGCTGCCCCGTCGTCGGCGCCGGGGGTGCAGACCGAGGACACCGTGGTGCTCAACCCCGCGGCCTACGTCGGGCGCCCGGTCGAGGACGTCGCCGCCGACCTCGCCGACCTCGGGCTCACCGTGGGGCAGACCGCCCGGGTGACCGCGGACGCCGCTCCCGGCACCGTGACCGCGCTGGACCCGGCCGGCACCGCGGTGCGCTCCGGTGACCGGGTGGAGGTCACCGTCGCCGCCGCGCCGCCGACTCCCGCGCCCGAGCAGCAGTCCGCTCCGGCCGAGGACGCGCCGGCGCCCGCGGACGCACCGGAGTCCTCCGCGGAGGCGCCGCCCGCCGACACCGCGCCCACGGAGACCGCGCCGACGGACGCGGCGCCCACGGACACGGCCCCGACGGAGACCGTGCCGAGCGAGACAGCACCGACGGAGACCGTGCCGAGCGCGACCGTGCCGAGCGACGCCGCGCCCACGGACTCGACGCCGACGGAGACCGCACCCACGGACAGCACGCCCACCGACAGCACGCCCACCGACAGCACGCCCACGGACAGCACGCCGACGGAGACCGCGCCCACCGGGACCGCCCCGGCGGAGACGGCGCCGACCGACACTGCGCCGAGCGGCGGAGCGGCCCCTGGGAACGGGGGCGGCGGCAACGGCCGCGGCGGGAACGGGACCGGCGGCGGCCCGCCGTCGGCGGTGGCGCCCGCCGCCTGACCGGTCTCAGCCGGCGTCGACCGCGAGGAACGGCGCCGGGTCGGCGGGCACCTCGCCGGTGCGGGCGAAGTCCGCCCACACCCGGCGCACCACCCGCCCGGCCGCCTCGACGTCGGCCCAGGGCGTGCCGGCGAGCAGCGCCGAGTGCTCCCAGGTGCGCCGGTGCGGGAAGAGCAGCGGCAGGTCGGTCGCGTGCGCGCCGGTGGTCGGCGCGCCGGGCGGGCCGAAGGAGAGCGTGTAGCGGTGCGCGCGGCCCCCGGCCCGGCGGTGACGGCGGGCGAACCGGTCGGCGTCGCGCCCGTAGATGCGCCAGGTCAGCACCCGGACCACCGCCTCGACCAGTGCGCGGCCGACGCCCGGGACCCGCGCCAGCCGCCCCGCGGCCGGCACCAGCGGCACGAAGAAGGCGACCTCCCGGCTGGTGGTGCCGACCAGCACGTCGACCTCGGGCGCCACCGCCGCCCACGCCGCCGCCCGCGCGTCCTCGGCCGGCAGCGGCGGGAACCCGTACTGGGTGCCGAACGGCATCGCGGCGGCCAGGCCGTGCCGCCGGGCGCGCCCGGCCACCCGCGCCTGGTGGGCGACCACCTCCTCGACCGGGGCCTCCGCGCCGACCCGGCGCGCCTCGGCCGCCATGGCCGCGCTCATCCGGGCCCGTCCGCGGGACAGCCCCAGCGGAGCGCTCTGCACGATCGCCCGGCGGAACAGCCCGCGGGCCCCCTCGGCCACCATCAGGTGGGCCACCGCGTCACCGCCGGCGGACTCGCCGAACAGCGTCACCGCGTCGGGGTCCCCGCCGAACCCGGCGACGTTGCGCCGCACCCACCGCAGCGCCTCGAGGAGGTCCAGCAGGCCGAGGTTGGCCGGCCGGTCGCCGTCCGCGCCACCCACGTCGCCCAGGAAGCCGAGCAGCCCCAGCCGGTAGGTGACGCCGACGACGACGACCCGCTGCTCGCGCACCAGCGCCGCGGGGTCGGTCATCGGCGCGTCGCCGGCGCCGTTGACGTACGAGCCGCCGTGCACCCAGACCAGGACCGGCAGCCCCGCCCCGGGGCCGGTGTCCTCGGGCACCGTCACCGAGAGCCGCAGGCAGTCCTCGTCGGCGACGAGGTCGCCCATCGGCTCGACGAAGAGCCGCTCGAGCTCGGGGGCCTCCGGCTGCGGGCAGGCCGGCGCCCACGCGGTCGCGTCGACGACGCCGGTCGCGGGCGGCTCGGCCACGGGGCGGGCGAACCGGGCGGCCCGGGCGTAGCGGATGCCGGTCGCCCGCAGCACGCCGTCGGCGCGCCACCCGGTGAACGTCCCGGCGGGGCAGGCGAAGCGCGGTGCGGTGGCCGTCCCGGTCACGCCGCGGGGGTCGCCGATCCCGTCGCCCGAGCCGTCGCCGTCGCCGTCCGGGCGGCCGTGCCGAGGCCGGCGGCGAGGGCGTCGAACACCCGCTGCTGGAAGGCGCGCATCGCCGGGGCGCTGGTGTGCAGCTCCACCTCGGCGGCGTGGTACATCCCCGGCTCGAGGTGCAGCTGCACGGGCACGCCGGCCGAGGCCAGGCGGCGGGCGTAGGCGACGTCCTCGTCGTGGAACAGGTCGAGGTCGCCGACACCGATCCAGGCCGGCGGCAGGCCCGACAGGTCGAGACGGCGGGCCGGCACGGCGTACGGGCGCGGCTCGTCGGCGCGGGGCGGGTGCCCGAGGTAGGCGGCCCAGGCCCAGGTGTTCGACCGCGGCGTCCACACCAGCCGGCCGCGGCGGCCGGGGGAGCCGCGCAGCGCCGTCCGGTCGTCGAGCATCGGGTACACCAGCAGCTGGAAGGCCACCGGGACGCCCTCGTCGTGCGCCCGCTGCGCCAGCGCCGCCGCCAGCCCGCCGCCGGCGCTGGCGCCGCCCACCGCCACCCGGGCGGGGTCGACGCCGAGGTCGGCGGCCGTGGCGTGCAGGTGGCGCAGCGCCGCGGCGAGGTCGTCGAGCGCCGCCGGGAACGGGTGCTCGGGCGCCAGCCGGTAGCGGGCGGCGACCACCACGACGCCGAGGTCGCGGGCCATCCGGCTGCACAGGTCGGCATCGCCCTCGGGCCGGCCGACGACCGTGCCGCCACCGTGCACCCACAGCAGCGCCCCGCCGGTGGGCTCGGCCGGCCGGTGCACGAGCACGTCCTGCCCGCCGGGGACGTCCTGCCGCACCACCTCGACGCCCTCGACCGCAGCGGTGGGGCCCAGGAACACGCGCCGGGCCAGCCGCAGCTCGGTGCGCGAGCCGATGCCGAGGGGCAGCCACAGACCGCGGGTCCGCAGCTCGGGCGGGACGGCCCGGACCGTGCGGGCCCGGCGGGCGACGGCGGTGGTCAGCGCGGCGAGCGCGGCCGCGGTGGCCAGCCGGCGCGGGGTGGAGGAGCTCACCGCAGGACCGTAGCGGCGCCGGTGGACGGGCCGGTCAGCCGCCCGCGGCCCGCCGTCCCGGCAGCAGGCGCCCCAGCAGCAGCGTGCCCAGCCCGGCCACCACGACGGTGAGCAGCGCCACCCGCAGGCTCGTCGCGTCGGCCACCGCGCCGATCAGCGGCGGGGAGAGCAGGAAGCCGATCCGCAGCAGCCAGTTGACCGCCGTCAGCCCCGTCCCGTGCCGGAGCCCGGGCAGCTCGTCGGCGGCCTCGTACACGGCCGGGACCAGCGTGGCCACGCCCAGGCCGGCCAGGGCGAAGCCGGCCAGCGTGGTGGGCACCGAGGGCAGCGCCAGGGCCAGGCCCATCCCCGCGGCGGTGAGCGCACCGCCGGCACGGGCCACCCGGCGCCGGCCGAACCGGTCGACGACGCGGTCACCGGTGAGCCGCCCGACGGTCATCGCCGCCGACAGCGCGACGAAGCCCAGGCCCGCGGTGGCCGCCCCCGTGCCGAGCTCGGTGCGCAGGTACAGCGCGCTCCACGAGGCCCCGGCGTCCTCGACCACCGCGCCGCAGGTGGCCAGCACGCCGAGCACCGCGAGCGCCAGGACGGCGGACCGCCGGCGCGGGGCCTCCCGCGGCGGCTCCGCGGCCGCGGTGCCGGGCTCCTGCTCCGGCTCGTCGCGGCCGGGCAGCACGGCCCGCGACGCGGCGAGTGCGACCGCCCCGAACAGGAGCGCCGAGGTCCCCAGGTGCACCACCAGCGGCACGCCCAGGCCCGCGGCGGCCGAGCCGAGCAGCCCGCCGGCGACCGCACCGGTGCTCCAGACGCCGTGGAAGGCGTTGAGGATGGAGCGCCCGTAGAGCCGCTGCACGCGCAGCCCGTGCGCGTTCTGCGCGACGTCGACGACCGCGTCGAGGGCGCCCACCACCAGCAGCGCGGCGGCCAGACCCAGCCAGTTGGGCGCCACCGACACCGTCCACACGGTGACGCCGAGCAGCACGAGACCGGTGGAGGCGACCCGGCCGGAGCCGAACCGGCGGATGAGCGCCGCCGCCGACAACCCGGCCAGCAGCGCGCCCAGCGGCAGGGCGGCCAGCGCCGTGCCCAGGGCGGTGCTGCTCAGCCCGAGCTGGGCCTTGACCTCCGGCAGCCGGGGCACCAGGCCGGCGTAGAAGACGGCGTTGAGGAAGAAGCAGGCGGCGACGGCGGCGCGGGCGCGGCGCAGCCGGGCGTCGACGGCGGGGGGAGCGAGGGGCACGGGCGGGGTCCTGGGGGCGAGGGCTCAGCCGGCGAGGCGGGTGAGCGCGGAGCGGATCTGGTCGGGGGTCATCGGGTCGGTGGACAGCGCGCTGTGCAGCACCAGCCCCTCGACGAGGGCGTCCACCTCCCGGGCGGTGACGGGGTCGAGGTGGCGCTCGAGACTGCGGCGGCTGCGGGACATCCAGTCCTGGGTGACCGCGCGCAGCGTCGGGTCCCGGGCCGCCGCGACGTGGAGCTCCACGGCCAGCACGAGGTCGCGCGAGGAGCCCAGCAGGTCGCCGGTGAGGTGCTCCACGAGCGCCTCGAGCGCGGCCGCCCGGTCGGGTGCGGCGCGCATCCGCTCGTCGAAGCGTGCGGCGACGGTGTCGACGTGCCGGGTGAAGGCCGCGGCCAGCAGTTCGGTGAGCGAGGCGAAGTGGTAGGTCAGCGAGCCCAGCGGGACGTCGGCGGCCCGCGCGATGGCCCGGTGGGTGGCGGCGGCGACGCCCTGGTCGGCGACGACGTCGAGCGCGGTGTCCACCAGCCGGTCGCGCCGGCCCGGGTCGTGCCGGCGGGGCCGCCGGGCCGGGACGCTCACGGCGCAGCCGGGTCCAGCGTGCGCACCACGCGGGCCGGGTCGCCCACGGCGACCACGTTCGCCGGCAGGTCGCGGGTGACCACCGCCCCGGCGCCCACGACGGTGTTCTCGCCGATGGCGACGCCGCCGAGCTCCACGTCGTCGCCGACGGTGATCGGCGCGACGTCGAGGGCGACCGGGCCGTGGTCGGCGGAGCAGCGGGCGCCGAAGCGCAGGTGGCTGCCGGAGTCGACGTGCAGCGGCGGGCGGATCTCGGTGCCCTCACCCGGCGCAGTCATAGGAACAACCGTACACAACGAGGCGCCGGAGCCGGGGCCCGCAGGCGGCGGGGCCGGTCGGCGCTAGGGTCGGCGGCCATGGTGACCAGGTCGCCGGGCAACCGGTCCGGACGGGGCGTGCAGGACCTCCAGCTCCCGGGACGGGCGGTCGCCGCGCTGGCCCGGGCGGGCGTCACCGAGGTCGCCGACCTCGCCGCGCTCACCCGCCGCGAGCTCGCCGCGATCCCGGGGCTCGGGCCGAGCACCGTCGCCGCGATCCGCGCCGTCGTGCCCGAGCCGCCGGCCCGGCTGCCGCGCGCCGAGCCCCTGCCGGAGCCCGAGGACGAGGGGCCGGCCTCGCCGGCGATCCCGTCGTTCGACTCCCTCCGGTCGCCGCAGCGGCGGACGGCGATCGACCTGCTGGTCCCCGGGACCGAGGGCGACCCGCCGCCGCCCGGCGACCCCGAGCCCGAGCGCTCCGTGCCGGACGCGCCCCCGGTGGCGCCCCGGCCGGCCGAGTGGGCCGACCTCTGGCGGCTCGGCTGGCGCGTGACCTGCTGGTGGGTGCAGCAGCCGGTGCGCACGGTGCGCCGCCTGCTCGGCTGAGGCCCGACGCGTGAAGATCCTGCTGCCCGACTCGATGCCGCTGGACCCGGCGCTGCCCGACGGCGTCGAGGCGGTGACCTACCCGGTCGCCGACCCGGTGCCCGAGGAGCACCGCGACGCCGAGGTCCTCGTCGTCTGGGGCAACGCGGCCGCGGACCTGCGCGCCGTCGCCGGGCGGATGCCCCGGCTGCGCTGGGTGCAGACCCTCGCCGCCGGGCCCGACGTCGTGCTGGCCGCGGGGTTCCCGGACGACGTCGTCGTCACCTCGGGGGCGGGGCTGCACGACGGCCCCGTCGTCGAGCACGCCGTGGCGCTGGTGCTCGCGCTGCTGCGCCGGCTGCCCGCGGCGCTCGCCGCGCAGGCCGAGCACCGCTGGGCCCGCGAGCTCGGCGGGCTGCAGCCGCTGCACCCCGAGGGCGCGGTGACCACGCTCATCGGTGCGCGGGTGCTCGTGTGGGGCTTCGGCTCCATCGGCCAGACGCTCGCGCCGGTGCTGCGCTCGCTGGGCGCCGAGGTGCGCGGGGTGGCGCGCAGCGCGGGGGAGCGCGGCGGCTTCCCCGTCGTCGCCGAGGACGCGCTGGCCGGCGAGCTGTCCCGCACCGACGTCCTGGTGATGATCCTGCCGTCGACGCCGGACACCGCCCGGGCCCTGGACGCCGGGCGGCTGGCCGCCCTGCCGCCGCACGCCCTCGTGGTCAACGTCGGGCGCGGCTCGACGGTCGACGAGCCGGCGCTCGTCGCGGCGCTGACCGAGGGCCGCATCGGCGGCGCCGCGCTCGACGTCACCGACGTCGAGCCGCTGCCGGCCGACTCGCCGCTGTGGGACGCGCCCGGGCTGCTGCTCACCCCGCACGCCGCCGGCGGCCGGCCGGTGGGCGCCGACGAGCTCCTGGCGGCCAACCTCGCCGCCTTCGTCGCCGGCCGGGAGCTGCGCAACGTGGTGCCGCGGGACTGACCGGCGCGTCGCCTGACGGGACCGTCGTGCCCCTCGCCGACACTGGGCCGGTGGAGCGGATCGTCCTCCGCCGCCGCGGGGACGCCGTCGAGGTGCGGCGGTGCCCCGACGCCGGTGCGGCCGAGGTCGCCCGGCTGCCCGCCGGCGCGCTCCCGGCCCTCGTCGCCGAGCGGGAGGAGGCGCCGGCGCCGGTGCGCTGGGTGTGGGACGACACCACCCGCTGGTACCCGGCGCTGCTGGCGGCCGGCGTCCGCGTCGAGCGCTGCACCGACCTGCGGCTGTCCCGCGCGGTGCTCCGCCGCTCGCCGTTCGCCGACCGGTCGCTGCTCGCAGGGGAGGACGCCGCCGGCTGGGACGCGCTGCAGCCGGTGACCGCCGCCGAGCACACGCTGTTCCCGCTGGCCGACCCCGCCGACCGGCTCGACCCCGCCGCCGAGCACGACCGGCAGCAGGCCGCGCTCGCCGCCTCGCCGCAGCGGGCCCGGCTGGAGCTGCTGCTGGCCGCGGAGTGCTCCGGCGCGCTGGTCGCCGCCGAGATGACCTCCGCCGGCCTGCCGTGGCGCGCCGACGTGCACGAGCGGCTGCTCACCGACCTGGTGGGCCCGCGGCCGCCGGCCGGCGCCCGCCCGCCGGTGCTGGAGCGGCTGGCCGCGGAGGTGCGGGCCGCGCTGGGTGCGCCCGCGCTCAACCCCGACTCGCCGGGCGAGCTGCTGCGGGCGCTGCAGGCGGCCGGGCTGGCGGTGGCCGACACGCGCTCCTGGACCCTCGAGCAGGTCGACCACCCCGCCGTCCCGCCGCTGCTGGAGTACAAGCGGCTGGCCCGGCTGCTGGCCGCGCACGGCTGGGCGTGGCTGGAGACGTGGGTGCGCGGGGGCCGCTTCCGCTCGGCGTTCCTGCCCGGCGGCGTGGTCACCGGCCGGTGGTCGGCGCAGGGCGGCGGCGCGCTGTCGGTGCCCGCGCAGGTCCGCCCGGCCGCGGTGGCCGACGACGGGTGGGCGTTCGTGGTCGCCGACGTCGCCCAGCTCGAGCCCCGGGTGCTCGCCGCGATGAGCGGCGACACCGCGATGGCCGAGGCGGCCCGCTCGGCCGACCTCTACCAGGGCATGGTCACCGGCGGGGCCGTCGCCACGCGGGCCGAGGCCAAGCTCGGGGTGCTCGGCGCGATGTACGGCGGCACCCGCGGGGAGAGCGGCCGCGTGCTGCCGCGGCTGGCCCGCCGCTACCCCCGCGCGATCGGCCTGGTGGAGGACGCCGCCCGCGCCGGCGAGCGCGGCGAGGTGGTGGCCACGCTGCTCGGCCGGGGGTCGCCGCCGCCCACGGGCGCGTGGGCGCAGCGCGGGGCCGACCTCGGCGAGGCGCCGGTCGACGAGGGCCCGCGGGAGGACCGCGACCGCGCCCGCCGGGCCCGGGGCCGGTTCACCCGCAACTTCGTCGTCCAGGGCACCGGCGCCGAGTGGGCGCTGTGCTGGCTGGCCGACCTGCGCAACCGGCTGTGGCGGCTGGGCGAGGGCCCCCTCGCCGAGCGGCCGCACCTGGTGTTCTTCCTGCACGACGAGGTCGTCGTGCACACGCCCGCGCACCTGGCGGGGGAGGTCGACGCCGCGGTGCGCGCCGCCGCGGCCACCGCCGGCCGGCTGCTGTTCGGCGGCTTCCCCGTCGACTTCCCGCTCGACGTGGCCGTCGTCCGCTCCTGGGCCGACGCGGGCTAGCCGGTGGCGGCCGCCCGCTCGCGCGCCGGCGCCGGCCGGCCGGTCAGCCCGGTGACGACGGCGGTCAGGAGGCAGACGCCGACGCCGACGACGGCCAGCGCCGTGTAGCCGCCGGCCGCGGGTGACCCCCCGCCCGCGGGCGTGGCGGCGGCCAGCACGGTGGCGGTGAGCGCGCTGCCGACGCTGAACCCGACGTAGCGCAGCACCTGGTTGAGGCTGGTCGCGCTGCCGGTCTCCGACGGCGGGACGGCGGCGACCACCAGCGCGGGCAGCGCCGCGAACGCCGCGCCCACGCCCAGCCCGGCCACCGCCATGACCGCGAACAGCTGCCACAGGTCGCTGCGAAGCAGCCCGAACAGCACGAACGCCGCGCCCTGCGCCAGCGCGGCGAGCGGCAGCACGCGGGCCTGCCCGGCGCGGTCGGCGACCACCCGGGCCAGGCGCCCGCCGACGACGCTGGCCGCCGAGAACGGGAGCAGCGCCAGGCCGGCGACGACGATCGACGTCCCGAAGCCGGCGCCGTCGGCCGGGGGCGCCTGGGCGATCACCGGCACCGCGGCCAGCAGCAGGTAGTTCGACAGTCCCACCAGCAGGGCGGAGGAGTGCGCGGTCAGCGCCACCCGGCCGCGGGCCAGCCGCAGGTCGACCAGCGGCTCGGGGGTGCGCAGCTCCCAGGCGGCCCACAGCGCGAGCGCGACCAGGGACGCGGCGGCCAGCGCCCACAGCAGCGGCGACGCCGGGCCCCACGTCTCGGCCTCGCCCAGCGCGAGCAGCAGCCCGGTCAGCCCGGCGCCGAGGAGCAGGGCGCCGACGACGTCGAGCCGCCGCCGGGGCGCCGCGGCCGGGGCGGGCAGGACGGCGGCCGCGGCGGCCAGCGCGGCGGCGCTCACCGCGGCCCCGGCCCAGAACGCGGCGTGCACCCCGCCCAGCTCGGCGACCAGCCCGGCCAGCGGGTAGCCCAGGCCCACGCCGGTGACCACGGTGACCGACAGCGCGGCGATGGTGGAGCGGGAGCGCTCGCCGGCCAGCGCCTCCCGCGCGGTGGCGATGGCCAGCGGCGTGAGCCCCAGCCCGACGCCCTGCAGGGCGCGGCCGGCGACCAGCCAGCCCAGGCCCAGCGGGAGAGCGGCCAGCACGCCGCCGAGGGTGACGACGGCGAGCACGGCGAGCACCACCCGCCGCCGGTGCGGCCCGTCACCGAGCCGGCCGACCACCGGGGTGGCCACCGCGCCCACCAGGAGCGTGACGGTCAGCGACCACTGCGCGTCGGGCAGGGCGGTACCGGTGGCCGCGGCGACGGCGGGGACCAGGGGCGCGCCCAGGCTGCTGATGACGGCGACGACCGTGCCGACGAAGACCAGGGTCGCGACCAGGGCGCGGGGGGAGCGGGGTGCCACGGTCCCAGCGTCCCAGGTCGTTGCAGACGGCAACCGGCGAGGCGGGCGCAGCGGGTCGGGGCAGCGGGTCAGAGCAGCCGGTCGAGGTCGTCGGGCCCGGGCCCGGTGCCGCCGGAGTCGCGCAGCGGGGAGGACTCGGGCCGGTCGTCGTCGGGCGGCTCGGGCGCGACGGGCCCCTCGGCGTAGAGGGTGGCGGGGTCGCGGGGGTCCATCTCCTGCCCGCCGGACCGGGCCGCGGCGACCACCTCGGTCAGGGTGCCGCCGTCGCGCGCGACCCAGGCGCGGCCGTCGTCGGCCAGCACGATCGGCCGCTGCAGCAGCCGCGGGTGCTCGGCGAGCACCCGGACCCAGGCGTCGGCGTCGTGGCGGGTCTCCCGCGGCGCGCCGGACAGCCCGAGCTCCCGGAACAGCGGCTCGGACGTCCGGGTGACGTCCCACGGCTGCAGCCCGAGCGCGGCCAGGGCGGCCCGCAGCTCGTCCTCGCTCGGCGGGTCGTCGAGGTAGCGGCGCAGCGTGTACCCGACGCCGGCCCGGTCGAGCTCGTCGCGGGCGGTGCGGCACCTCGAGCACGCCGGGTTGAACCAGACCTCCACGCCCCGACCCTAGGACCCCGGGTGGAGGGCCGCCGCGGAACTCTGCGACCGTTCCGAGAGCGCGGAACCGGACCGTCCGGGGGCCGCCGCGGACGCGAGGAGGCGCACGGATGGGCACCGACGTCACGGCGGTGGTGGAGCGGATCTACGGGGACGTGCTGCGGCGGAACAGGGGGGAGACGGAGTTCCACCAGGCCGTGCGCGAGGTGCTCGACTCGCTGGCCGTCGTCCTGGCCCGGCACGCGGAGTTCCTGGAGATGAAGACCGTCGAGCGGATCTGCGAGCCCGAGCGGCAGGTGGTGTTCCGCGTGCCGTGGCAGGACGACCGCGGCGAGGTGCACATCAACCGCGGCTTCCGGGTGGAGTTCAGCTCCGCGCTCGGCCCGTACAAGGGCGGGCTGCGCTTCCACCCCTCGGTCGACCTGGGGATCGTGAAGTTCCTCGGCTTCGAGCAGGTGTTCAAGAACGCGCTCACCGGCATGCCGATCGGCGGCGGCAAGGGCGGCTCGGACTTCGACCCCAAGGGCCGCTCGGACGCCGAGGTCATGCGGTTCTGCCAGTCGTTCATGACCGAGCTCTACCGGCACCTGGGCGAGTACACCGACGTGCCGGCCGGCGACATCGGCGTCGGCGCGCGGGAGATCGGCTACCTGTTCGGCCAGTACAAGCGGATCACCAACCGCCACGAGTCCGGGGTCATCACCGGCAAGGGCCTGGGCTGGGGCGGGGCGCTGGTGCGCACGGAGGCCACCGGCTACGGCGCCGCGTTCTTCGCCGACGCGATGATGGCGGCGGTCGGGGAGTCCTTCGACGGCAAGCGGGTCACCATCAGCGGGTCGGGGAACGTCGCCGTCTACGGCGTGGAGAAGGTGCACCAGCTCGGCGGCACGGTCGTCGCCTGCTCGGACTCCAGCGGCCACGTCGTCGACGAGGAGGGCATCGACCTCGACGTCCTCAAGCAGGTCAAGGAGGTCGAGCGGGCGCGGATCGCCGAGTACGCCGAGCGGGTCCCGTCGGCGTCCTTCGTCGAGGGCGGCAGCATCTGGGACGTCCCGTGCGACGTCGCCGTCCCCAGCGCCACGCAGAACGAGCTCGACGGCGACGCGGCCGCCGTCCTCGCCCGCAACGGGTGCCGCTACGTCGTCGAGGGGGCCAACATGCCCTCGACGCCCGACGCGGTCCGGGTCTTCCGCGAGGCCGGGATCGCCTTCGCCCCCGGCAAGGCGGCCAACGCCGGCGGGGTGGCCACCTCGGCGCTGGAGATGCAGCAGAACGCCTCGCGGGACCGCTGGACCTTCGAGCACACCGAGGCGCGGCTCGAGGAGATCATGCGGGCCATCCACGCGCGCTGCTCGGAGACCGCGGAGGAGTACGGCTCGCCGGGCGACCTGGTGCTCGGGGCGAACGTGGCGGGCTTCCTCGAGGTGGCCGAGGCGGTGCACGCCCACGGGCTGGTCTGAGCCGGCGGTGCCGCCACCCCCGGCGGTCGACCGCCGGCGCAGCGACGGTGGTCACTCGACGACGACCGTGTCGACTCGTTGTCACGATTGCATCACGACGGGTACCGTGGCGCCGTCCGGCCGGTCGTTCCGTCCCCCGACGGGGGAGCCCGGCGGACGCCGCCGAGTCGCCCTCCGGGGCGAGCCGGGGACCCACCGCACCACTGGGGTGAACCCCCGCCGGCCGCGTGCCGGAGGGGGCGGGCTGCTTGTCGCCCGAACCCGTCAGCTGACCCGGTAGGCGGCCACCGGAAGAACGGAGAGCCGCCCGATGGCGCGCGCCTGCCCTGCCGCACCCCCGCCTCCCCGGCCCTCCTCGACGCCGGCGCGCCCGCGCTGCTGACCGCCCGCGGCCGCCCTCCGCGGCCGCGGCCGCCCGGCCCCGCCGACCGCCTCCTGCGGCAGCCCCTGCGCTGCCGCGCCCGCACCCCCCGGAGCACCCCACCATGGACCCCCGCACGACCTCGTCCGGCCGCGCCACCCGATCGCGGCGGGCCGCCCGCCTCCGCGCCACCCGCCGGCCCGGCCTCCTGCTCGGTGCCGCCGCGGCCGGCGCCCTCCTGGTGAACGTCGTCGTCGGCGCCGACCCGGCGGCGCGGGCCGGCGCCGACACCCCGCGCTCGGTCGGCGTCGCCGCGGAGCTGGGCCTGACCGCGCAGTCGGGCGCGCTGGACGCCCCGGCCGACCTGCAGCCGCTGGAGGACCTGGCCGCCAGCCGCGGCAGCCGGGAGGTCGAGGAGGTCACCGCCCAGCAGGTGCAGGCCGCCGCCGACCAGGCCGCGCTCGACCAGCAGCGCGCCGCGGCCGAGGCCGCCGCCGCGGCCCAGCGCGCCGCCGAGGAGGCCGCGGCCGCCCAGGCCGCCGCCGAGGCCGCCGCCGACGCCGCGGCAGCGGAGGAGGCCGCAGCCGCCGAGGCCGCCGCGTCCGAGGCGGCGCCCGCCGCGTCGTCGTCCGGGTCGGCCGGTGGGTCGGCCGGTGGGTCGGCTGCCGGGTCGGTTTCCGGGTCCTCGACGGCGGCCACGGCCACCGCGCGCATCACCAACACCGCGGGCCCGGTGGCGGCCGTCGTCCAGGCGGCGGCGAACGCCGTCGTCAGCAACGTGGCCGGTGCCGGCTCGATCACCCTCGGCGGCACCCGGGCCAGCGCCGCCGACCCGGGCGGGCACCCCTCCGGCCTGGCCCTGGACTACATGGTCATGAGCGACACCGCGCTCGGGAACGCGATCGTGGCCTACCACGTCGCGCACTGGGACGAGCTCGGCGTCGACTACCTCATCTACCAGCAGGAGATGCTGAGCTCGCCCGGCGGCAGCTGGTCGGCGATGGCCGACCGCGGCAGCGCCACGGCCAACCACCTCGACCACGTGCACGTCAACTACGCGGGCTGACCCCGGAGGCCCGGGCGAAGGCGGTCGCCGTCCGGACCGCGACCACCGCGGGGTCGGCGTCCCACAGCGCGTGGGCGAAGACCTCCACCTCGACGTCGCCGCGGTAGCCGGCCGCCTCGACCAGGGCGCTGATCCCCGCCAGGTCGGCGTGGCCCTCGCCCGGCAGGCCGCGGGAGACCAGCACGTCGGGCCCGAGCGGGGTCACCCAGTCGGCCAGCTGGTAGCTCGCGATCCGCCCACCGCGGCCGGCCCGCGCCACCTGCGCCGGCAGGTCGGGGTCCCACCACACGTGGTAGGTGTCGACGACGACGCCCACCGCGTCGGCCGGGAACTGCTCGGCGACGTCGAGCGCCTGCGCCAGGGTGGAGACCACCCCCCGGTCGGCGGCGAACACCGGGTGCATCGGCTCGACGGCGAGCACCACGCCGGCCGCGCGGGCGTCGCCGACCAGGTCGCCGATCGCGTCGCGGGCCCGCTCCCGGGCACCGGCGAGGTCGCGGTCGCCGTCGGGCAGGCCCCCGGCGACGAGCACGAGGACCGGCGCCGAGCCGGGCGCCCCGGCCGCGGCCAGCGCGGCGGTCTCCTCGATCGCCCGCCGGTTCTCCGCCAGCGCCGCGGTGCGGGCCTGGCCGGGGGGCGCTGTGACGAAGCCGCCCCGGCACAGGCTGGACACGCGCAGGCCCGAGTCGGCCACCAGCGCGCAGGCCTTCTCCAGACCCACCTCGGCGACCGGCTCGCGCCACAGCCCGACCGCGCCGATGCCGGCCGCGCGGCTGGCGTCCAGCGCGTCGAGCAGGGACGCGTGCTTGACGGTGGCCTGGTTCAGCGACAGCCGCGGGTGCGCGCTCACGCGACCGGCTCCAGCACCGGGACCTCGACGCCGGCCAGCGCCAGCAGGCCGTTCCAGCGGCGGGCCGCCAGCTCCGGGTCCTCCAGGACGCCGGCCGCGTCGGCCAGCCGGACCACCTCCGACAGGTGCGGCAGGCTCCGGGCGCTGTGCAGCCCGCCGACCATGGCGAACGCCGGCTGGTGGCCGTTGAGCCAGGACAGGAAGGCGATGCCGGTCTTGTAGAAAGCCGTCGGCGCGGCGAAGACCTGCCGGGACAGCGCTTCCGTGGGCTCCAGCAGCCGCCGGTAGCCGGCCGGGTCGCCGGCGTCGAGGGCGGCGACGGCGGCACTCGCCACCGGCGCGATGGCGGCGAACGCCCCCAGCAGGGCGTGCGAGAACCGCTCGCCGTCGCCCTCGATCAGGTCGACGTAGTGGAAGTCGTCGCCGGTGAACAGGTCCACCCCGGCCGGCAGCCGCCGCCGCAGCGCCACCTCGGCGCCGGCGTCGAGCAGGCTCACCTTGATGCCGCGCACCCGGTCGGCGTGCCGCTCGAGGAGGCGGACGACGACGTCGGCGGCCGCGGCGGTGTCGGCCGAGCCGAAGTAGCCGCGCAGCTGCGGGTCGAAGGCCTCGCCGAGCCAGTGCAGCAGCACCGGGCCGCCGGCGCGGGCCAGCACCTCGGCGTAGACCCGCTCGTAGTCGGCCGGCCCCTCCGCTGCCCGCGCCAGGTGCCGGCTGGCCATGAGCACCACGCCGGCGCCGCGGTCCTCGGCGGCGTGCAGCTGCTCGACGTAGGCGTCGACCACCCGGGACAGCGGGACGACGTCGTCGGGGAGGTGGTCGGTGTTCACCCCGACCACCAGCGCGCCGCCCACCGACCGGGCCTCGGCCGCGCTGCGCCGCACCAGCTCGCGGGTGGCCGCCGCGTCGAGGCCCATGTTGCGCTGCGCGGTGTCCATCGCGTCGGCCACGCCCAGGCCCCACGACCACAGGTGGTGGCGGTAGGCCAGCGTGGCGTCCCAGTCGACGTCGGCCGGCGCGCCGGGGACGTTCTCCCCGGACACCCGGGGGACGACGTGCGCGGCGGCGTAGACGGTGCGCGACCGCAGCGGCGCCGTCGGGCGGCGCACCGCGGCCGGCTCGCCGAGCGGCAGCAGCCGGGTGCGCCCGTCGGCGCCCAGCAGGACGGCGGTGCTCATCGGGCCGGCACCCCCGCCTCGATGCTCACCCGGCGGCCGGTGCGCGAGCTCTCCAGGCCGGCCTCGGCCAGCCGCACGCCGCGGGCGCCGGAGGCGAAGTCGTAGGGGTGCGGGCCGTCCTCGACCACGTGCCGGACGAACTGCTCCCACTGCACCTTGAAGCCGTTCTCGACGGGGTCGTTGTCGGGGACCTCCAGCCAGCCGGCCCGGTAGTCGCGGGCGTCGGGGACGTCGGGGTTCCACACCGGCTTCGGGGTGGCGTTGCGCGGCTGGATGCGGCAGCCGAACAGCCCGGCCACGGCCGAGCCGTGGGTGCCGTCGACCTGGAACTCGACCAGCTCGTCGCGGTCGACGCGGACCGCCCAGCTGGAGTTGATCTGCGCGACCACGCCGCCCTCGAGCTCGAAGACGCCGTAGGCGGCGTCGTCGGCGGTGGCCGCGTAGGGCTCGCCGCGCTCGTCGACCCGGCTGGTGATGTGCGTGGTGGCCTTCGCGTACACCGACTCCACCCGGCCGAAGAGGTCCTCCAGCACGTAGTTCCAGTGCGGGAACATGTCGACGACGATGCCGCCGCCGTCCTCGGCCCGGTAGTTCCAGCTGGGCCGCTGCGCCGGCTGCCAGCCGCCCTCGAACACCCAGTAGCCGAACTCGCCGCGCACCGACAGCACCTGGCCGAAGAAGCCGGAGTCGAGCAGCCGCTTGAGCTTGAGCAGCCCGGGCAGGAACAGCTTGTCGTGCACGACGCCGTTCTTCACGCCCGCCGCCGCGGCCAGCTCGGCGAGCTCGACGGCCTCGGCGTGCGTCTCGGCGGTGGGCTTCTCGGTGTAGACGTCCCTGCCCGCGGCGATGGCCCGCTTGATGGCCGCCACCCGCGCGGAGGTGACCTGGAAGTCGGCGTACACCCGCCACCGCTCGTCGGCGAGCGCGGCGTCGAGGTCGGTGGTCCAGTCCTCGATGTCGTGCCGCTCGGCGATCTCCTGCAGCGCGGCGGCGCGGCGGCCCACGAGCAGCGGCCGGACCTGCACCCGCTCGCCGGTGGAGAGCAGGACGCCGCCCTGCTCGCGGATGGCCAGGATCGAGCGCAGCAGGTGCTGGCGGTAGCCCATCCGGCCGGTCACGCCGTTCATCACGATGCCGAGGGGTGCGGTGCCCATGGTGTCTCCTCGCGGTGGGGGAGCGCTGCCGTCGCGCGGCTGGAAAGCGCTTACCATCACCATAGGGGACGGGTGTGACGCAGGCAACCACCCGCGACCGTCGACCCGTCCCGGTCCCGCCCCCCGCGCGGGGGAGGTCGGGCCACCCGCGCGCCGCTAGACTGCGCCCGTGCAGCCCGGTGACGACCCGCGGGCCCGGCGGGGGCCGGGTGGTGTCACCCTGCGCGACGTCGCCGAGCGGGCCGGGGTGTCCCTGGCAACCGCTTCCCGCGTGCTCAACGGCAGCAGTCGCGTGGTCGGTCCCGACCTCGCCGCGCGGGTGGGCCGCGCGGCCGCCGAGCTGCGCTACGCCGCGAACGGCCCGGCGCAGGCCCTGGCCCGCGCCACCACCAACGTCGCGGGCCTCGTGGTCCACGAGGTCGACGACCCCTACTTCGCCTCGATCGCCGCCGGTGCGATGCGCGTGGCCACCGAGCACGGCCTGCTCACGATGATGGCCAGCACCTCCCGCGACGCCGGCCGCGAGGTCGAGTACGTGCACCGCTTCCAGGCCCAGCGGGTGCGGGCGGTGCTGCTCGCCGGCAGCGGGCGGGTCGGCGACGGCGAGGAGCTCGGCCGGGCGCTGGCCGACTTCGCCGACGGCGGCGGCCGGGTGGCCCTGGTCAGCGAGCACGACCTGCCCTTCGACACGGTGCTGCCCGCCAACCGGCGGGGTGCGGCGGCGGTGGCGCGGCTGCTGCGCGACCTCGGCCACCGCGAGGTCGGCGTGCTGGCCGGCCCGGGCGAGCTGCGCACGGTGGCCGACCGGCTCGCGGGCTTCCTCGACGCCTGGGAACAGCTCGGCGGCGACCGCTCGGAGCCGGTCGTGGTCGAGGCCGACTTCTCCCGGGCCGGCGGCCACGCCGCGACGCTGTCGCTGCTCGCCCGGGCGCCGCAGGTCACCGCCGTCTTCGCGCTCAACGACCTCATGGCCGTCGGCGCCCTCAGCGCGCTGCAGGCCGACCTGGGCCGCCGGGTGCCCGACGACGTCTCGGTGGTCGGCTTCGACGACCTGTGGTTCACCGGCGACCTGCAGCCGGCGCTCACCACGGTGCGGCTGCCGCTGGAGGAGATGGGCGCCCGAGCGATGGAGCTGGTCCTCTCCCCGGCGCCGGCCGACCCGCGCCGGGTGCCGGTGCCCGCGGAGCTCCTCGTGCGGGGCAGCACCGGCCCCGCCCGCCGGCCGGGCACCTAGACGGCGACGGCCGCCGCCCCCGGGTGGGGACGGCGGCCGCCGGGGAGTGCGGGTCAGGCGGTGCCGACCTCCACCCGGGAGGCCGTCCCGGTGGAGCCCGCCGCCGGGGCCGGCCCGTCGAGGTCGCGCAGGTCGGTGCGCGCGGTCTCCGGCGCCGACCAGGCGGCGATCGCCGAGACGACGCACAGGAGGAAGGTCAGCCCGCCGATGACCAGGGGCACGTTCGTCGACCCGGGCGGCGCGATGAACGCGAACACCGAGGGCAGGAAGGCCACCAGCATCAGGCCGACGTTCTGCGAGACCGCGAAGCCGGTGACCCGGTGGCGGGTGGGGAACAGCTCCTGGAAGTAGCTGGCGAAGGTGGCGTTCCACAGCTGGTAGAGCACACCGAACATGAGGATCGCCAGGACGACGGTCAACACCACGTTGGCCTGCCCGACGGCGTAGAGGTAGGCGAAGGACAGCACGCCGGCGCTCAGCGGGCCGACGATCATCAGCGGCCGGCGCCCCACCCGGTCGGACAGCTTGCCGAAGGAGGGGATGAGCACGACGGCCGCGACGTTGGCCGCCAGCGGCAGCCAGAGGTAGGTGGCCGCGCTCATCCCGACGCCGTAGGCCTCGTTGGTGGCGTACGCGGTGCCGAAGACGACGACGGTGGTGCCGACGACGTTGGCCAGGGCCATGAGCACGCAGCGGACGATCGTGCCGCCGCTCTCGCGGACGACGGCGAGCACGGGGGCCTTCGGCGCGGCGTCGCGTGCTGCCTCCTCGAGGAAGACCGGGGTCTCGGCGACCCGGCGGCGGATGAGGTAGCCGGCCACGATGACGACGAAGCTCAGCAGGAACGGGATGCGCCAGCCCCACGTCTGGAACGCCTGGTCCGACAGCAGCGCGGACAGCGGGATGAAGCTCGCCGCGGCGAGGATCGAGCCGGCCTGGGTGCCCTGCAGGCTGAAGCTGGCGTAGAAGCCGCGCCGGTCGGCGGGGGCGTGCTCGACGATCATCGCGCTGGCGCCGCCGAGCTCACCGGCGACGGCGAAGCCCTGGACCAGCCGCAGCAGCACCAGCAGCGCGGGTGCCAGCAGGCCGACCTGGCCGTAGGTGGGCAGGAGGCCGACGGCCAGCGTGGAGACGCCCATCAGCATCATCGCGAGCACGAGGACGTTCTTGCGGCCGTGCCGGTCGCCCCAGCTCCCGAGGACGAACGCGCCCAGCGGCCGGGCGACGTAGCCCACCGCGTAGGTGGCCAGGGAGGCGATGAGGGCCACCGTCGGGTCCTCGGAGGGGAAGAAGACGGCGGGGAAGACCAGCGCCGCGGCCTGCCCGTAGATCGCGAAGTCGTAGTACTCGAGCGTGCTGCCGATCCAGCCGCTCATCGCGGCCTTGCGGGACATGGCGCGGTCGTGGGCCGGGGGGCCCGACCGGTCGCGCAGCTCTCCGTGCATGACGCCTCCTGGGTGCTCGGCGACGGGTCGCCGGGTGCTGGGGCCGGGCTCCCGCGGTGTCCGCGCCGTCCCGGTAAACGCTTGCCGGGAACAGGGTGCTGTGACCCAGGGCACGTGTCAAGTGCGACGTGTGCTGCGCCTCACGGAGGCCCCGTCGCCTCAATGCGCACGGCACGGGACGCGCCGGCGCGGGCGGGACGGACGGCCGGCCCCGGAGCACGGCTCCGTGGCGAACGCGGCAGCCACGGTGAGCAACCGCTTTCCCGGGTGGCCCGCGCCACGCTACGGTGGCGGGCGACCGCCGAGCCGAGGAGACGCCGCATGGTCGCGCCGAGCCCCGACCGGGACCGCCCCGTCCCCGTCCCCGTCCCCGTCCCCGTCGTCCTGGTGGGCGTGCACGGCCACGGCCGCTGGCACCTGGACAACCTCGCCCGCGCCACCCGCGCCGGGGTGCCGGTGCGGCTGGCCGGCGTCTGCGACACCCGCCCGCTGACCGCCGAGCAGCGCGCCCTGGCCGGCGACGTCCCGGTGGGTGCCCGGCTGGCCGACCTGCTCGAGGCCACCGGCCCCGGCATCGCGATCGTCAGCACGCCGATCCACACCCACGCCGAGCTGGCGCTCACCGCGGCGCGCGCCGGGTCCGCCGTGCTGCTGGAGAAGCCGCCCACGCCCACGCTGGCCGGCTTCGAGCAGCTCGCCGCCGATCTCGCCGGCACCGGCCGGCCCTGCCAGGTGGGTTTCCAGAGCCTGGGCTCGCAGGCCCTGCCCCACGTGCGCCGACTCCTCGCCGACGGCGCGATCGGCGAGGTGCTGGGCATCGGCGCGGCCGGCGCGTGGCAGCGGGACGCCGCCTACTACGCCCGCGCGCCCTGGGCCGGCCGGCGCAGCCTCGACGGCGTCCCGGTGGTCGACGGCGCGCTGACCAACCCCTTCGCCCACGCCGTCGCCACCGCCCTGGCGGTCGACGGCGCCGCGGCGGTCGCCGACGCGCAGGTGGAGCTCTACCGCGCCCACCCGATCGAGGCCGACGACACCTCGTGCCTGCGGGTGGTCACCGACCGCGGCACGGAGGTCACCGTGGCCGTGACCCTGTGCGCCGACCGCGACGTCGAGCCCCACCTCGTCGTGCACGGCACCCGCGGGCGCGTCGTGCTGCACTACCGGCCCGGCCGGGTCCGCCTCGAGCGGGACGGGGAGGTGGAGACGACGGAACACCCCGCCACCGACCTGCTGGAGGACCTCGTCGCCGCCGTCCTCGAGCCGGGCCGCCCGGTGCTCGTGCCGCCGGCCGCGACGCGCGCGTTCATGCAGGTGGTGGAGGCGGTCCGCCTCGCCGACGAGCCGGTCGAGGTGCCGCCGGCGCACCGTCGCGCCGGGACGGCGGGCGCGCGCGTCGTCCCCGGGGTGGCCGACGCCGTGGAGCGGGCGGCCGCCGGCCGGCTGCTGTTCTCCGAGCTGGGGCTGCCGTGGGCGCGGGCCGGGGCGGGCGCCGCCCGTGGCTGACCGCCCGGCCGCCGTCCTGCGGGTCGGCGGGGTGGTGGTGGCCCGGTACCGCGACGGCCGCGACCTGGACCCGTCGCTGGCGCCCCGGCCCTTCCTGCACCCGGTCAGCACGCTGGGCGGGCTGCCGGTGACCGACGCGCTGCCCGCCGACCACCCGTGGCACCTGGGGGTGTCGGTCGGCATCCCCGACGTCGGCGGCGCCAACCTGTGGGGCGGACCCACGTACCTGCGCGACCGCGGCTACACCCCGCGCGCGGACCACGGCCGGGTGGAGTCCGCGCGGCTCTCCGCCCACACGGACGGCGGCTTCGACGAGGCGCTGCACTGGCTGGGCTCGGACGGGCGGCTGCTGCTCGGCGAGCACCGGCGGGTGCGGGCGCGCGCGGTCGCCGGCGGGTGGGAGCTGGGGTTCAGCACCGCGCTCACCAACGCCACCGGCGGCGAGCTGGCGCTGGGCAGCCCGGCCACGAACGGCCGCCCGGGCGCCGGCTACGGCGGGTTCTCCTGGCGGCTGCCGCCGGTGGCCCGACCGCACGTGCGCACGCCGGCGGCGGTCGGGGAGGAGGCCGTGCACGGCTCACCCGCGCCGTGGCTGGCCCTCACCGACCGGGCGGCCGGGTACACCGTCGTCCTGACCGGTGCCGACGACGCCACCCGCGCCGACCCGTGGTTCGTGCGCGTCGCCGACTACCCGGGCCTCGGGTCCTCGCTGGCGGCGCGCCACCCGCTGCGGCTGCCGCCCGGCGGCACCGTGCGGCGGGCGTTCCGCGCCCTGGTGGCCGACGGCGACCCCGGGGACGAGGCGATCGCCGCGTGGGCCGGGGTCACACGCGCGCGAGCAGCTCCCGCACCCGTCCGGTGAGCGGCGCGGTGGCCGCGGCGTCGGAGGAGGGCAGCGAGCGATCGGTGGACAGGTGCCGATCACCCGCCGGACTCCGCGGCCGGCAGGCAGGCCCCGGGGAACCGGACGTGCGCCCCTGGGCGTGGTGGAACAGCACGACCTCGGCCGTCAGCGGTGCTCCTCCCGGACGGCGCTGACGTAGACCTGACGGGTGCGCTCGGGCGGCTCCGGGGCGCCGCCGGCGAGCACCCGGCGCAGCTCGGCGCACACGCCGGACAGCAACGCGGGCGGGGTGTGGATGACCGAGTACCAGGCGAGCGCGCCGGCGAGCACCCCGTCGGCCAGCGGCAGCGCGGCCAGCGTGCCGACGGCCAGCGGGAGCCCGGGGGAGTCCCGGCGGGCGACCCGCAGCATGGCCGGCGAGAGGTCGACGCCGACGACGTCGAGCCCGAGCCCGGCCAGGTGCGCGGCCACCCGCCCCGTCCCGCAGCCGAGGTCGCCGACCGGCCCGCCGCCGCGCCGCTGCACCTGCTCGGCGAGGACGGCGAGCAGCGCCCGGTCCAGCGGCTTGCCGGCCAGCTCGTCGCGCGGCAGGTCGGCGTAGTCGTGCGCCACCGCGTCGTAGGCGGCGCGGGTGCGCGCCGGGAGGTCGGTCCCGCCGGCCGGCCGGTCACCGACCACCGGCCGGCCGGTCAGAGGCCGAGCTCGCGCGCGATGAGCATGAGCTGCACCTCGGTGGTGCCCTCGCCGACCTCGAGGATCTTCGAGTCGCGGTAGTGCCGGGCCACCGGGTACTCGTTCATGAACCCGTAGCCGCCGTGCACCTGGGTGGCGTCGCGGGCGTTGTCCATGGCGGCCTCGCCGGCGACCAGCTTGGCCACCGCGGCCTCCTTCTTGAACGGCAGCCCGGCGAGCATCCTGGCCGCGGCGTCGTAGTAGGCGGCGCGGGCGGCCAGGACCCGGGCCTCCATGCGGGCGATCTTGAAGGCGATGGCCTGGTTCTGCACGATCGGCCGGCCGAACGCCGAGCGCTCCCGCGCGTACCGCACGCTCTCGTCCACGCAGCCCTGCGCGGCGCCCACCGACAGCGCGGCGATGGCGATGCGGCCCTCGTCGAGGATGCGCAGGAAGTTCGCGTAGCCGCGGCCGCGCTCGCCGAGGAGGTTCTCCTCGGGCACCCGGACGTCGTCGAAGGACAGCGGGTGGGTGTCGCTGGCGTGCCAGCCGACCTTGTCGTAGGCGGGCTCGGCGGTGAACCCGGGCGTGGGCACCGGCACCAGGATCGAGCTGATCTCCTTGCGGCCGTCGGCGAGCTGCCCGGTGACGGCGGTGACGGTCACCAGCCGGGTGATGTCGGTGCCGGAGTTGGTGATGAACGCCTTGCTGCCGTTGATCGTCCACTGCCCGTCGGCGAGCACCGCCGTCGTCCGGGTACCGCCGGCGTCGCTGCCGGCGCCGGCCTCGGTGAGCCCGAACGCGCCCAGCGCCTGCCCGCTGGTCAGCAGCGGCAGCCACTCCTGCTTCTGGGCCTCGGAGCCGAACCGGTACACCGGCATGGCGCCCAGCGAGCACCCGGCCTCGAGCGTGATCGCCACGCTCTGGTCGACGCGGGCGAGCTCCTCGATGGCCAGGCAGAGGGCGAAGTAGTCCCCGCCCATGCCGCCGTACTCCTCGGGGAAGGGCAGGCCGAACAGGCCCATCTCGGCCATCCCCCGCACGACCTCGTACGGGAAGGTCTCGTCGCGGTCGTGCTGGTAGGAGACCGGCGCGACGACCTCGCGGGCGAACTCCTCGACGGTCTTCTTCAGCTGCAGCTGCTCGTCGGTCAGGCGGGTGTCGAGCACGTCAGGACTCCTGGTCCGTGGGGGCGGTGAGGGTGGGGGCGAGCGCCGCGAGGGCGCGGGAGGGGCTGGGGCGGCCGAGCTGCCCGGCCATCCAGAGGCTGGTGCGGGCCAGGGCCGGCAGGTCCACGCCGGTGTCGACGCCGAGCCCGTCGAGCTGCCAGACGAGGTCCTCGGTGGCGAGGTTGCCGGTGGCGCTGCCGGCGTAGGGGCAGCCGCCGAGGCCGCCGGCCGACGCGTCCACCGTGGTCACGCCGTGCTGCAGGGCGAGCAGCGTGTTGGCCAGCGCCTGCCCGTAGGTGTCGTGGAAGTGGACGGCGATCCGGTCGGCGCCCAGCCCCTCTCGGTCGAGCAGCGCCAGCAGCGCGGCCACCTGCCCGGGGGTGCCCACGCCGATGGTGTCGCCGAGGCTGATCTCGGCGCAGCCGAACTCGACCAGCCGCAGTGCGACGGCGGCCACCTGGTCCAGGGGCACCGCGCCCTCCCAGGGGTCGCCGAAGCACATGGACACGTAGCCGCGCACCGGCAGCCCGGCCGCGCGGGCCTGCTCGACGACGGGGGCGAACGCGGCCAGCGACTCGGCGACGCTGCGGTTGAGGTTGCGGCGGGCGAAGGACTCCGTCGCGGAGGCGAACACCGCGACCTCGCGGGCGCCGGCCGCCACCGCGCGGGCCAGCCCCTTCTCGTTGGGCACCAGGACCGGCGCCCGGGACGGCTGGTCGTCGCCGAGCAGCGCGAGCAGCTCCTCGGCGTCGCCGAGCTGGGGGATCCACCGCTTCGGCACGAAGCTGGTCAGCTCCACCGTGCGCAGCCCGGCGGCGACCAGCCGGCGGACGAACTCGGCCTTGACCTCCACCGGCAGCGCGGCGGCCTCGTTCTGCAGGCCGTCGCGGGGGCCGACCTCGTAGACCTCGACCCGCGGCGGCAGGCCGGCCAGCGGGGTGCTCACGACGCCTCGCCCGGGTGCACGACGGCGAGCTCCTGGTCGACGGCGACCCGGTCGCCCACCCGCACCGGGACGTCCACCGTGCCGTCGGCTGGCGCGGTCAGCGTGTGCTCCATCTTCATCGCCTCCACCACCACGAGGGGCTCCCCGGCGCGGACCACGGCGCCGGGGGTCACCGGCACCGCGACGACGGTGCCGGGCATCGGGCTGCGCACGGTGCGGTCGGCCGAGGCGGCGTCGGCGTGCAGCCGCGCGGGCGGCAGCTCGGCCAGCGCCGCGGTGACGCCGTCCACGTGCACCCAGGTGACCGCGCCGTCGACCGCCGTCCGGGCGTGCGCGGTGCGGCCGTCGACGGTGACCAGCAGGCCGCCGTCGACCGGGGTGCCGGCGACCACGTGCTCGTCCCCGTCGCCGACCCGCAGCCGGTCGCCGCCGGTGAGCGTGACGGTCAGCCGCTCGCCGTCGGGGCCGGCGAGGTCCCAGCGCAGCGGCGCGCGCCGGCCGCCGGGGCGCCAGCCGCTGGGGACGTCCCAGGGGTCGACGACCGGGCCGGCCGGCCGCAGCGCCGCCAGCCGGGACAGCGCGAACGCGGCGTGCGCCGCCACCGGCACGGGGGCGCCGGTCAGCCGGTCGAGCTCGCGCTCGACCAGGCCGGTGTCCAGCCGCCCGGCGCGCACGTCGCCGTCGGCGAGCAGCGCGCGCAGGAAACCGGTGTTGGTGCCGACGCCGAGGACGACGGTGCCGGCCAGCGCACGGTCGAGCCGGGTGAGCGCGGTGTCGCGGTCGGGGCCCCAGGCGACGACCTTGGCCAGCATCGGGTCGTAGGCGCTGCCCACCTCCAGGCCCGCGAGCAGGCCGCTGTCGACCCGCACCCCCTCGCCGGCGGGCTCGGCGAGCGCGCGCACCGTGCCGCCGGTGGGCAGGAAGCCGCGGGCGGGGTCCTCGGCGTAGAGCCGGGCCTCGACGGCGGAGCCGGTGAGCACGACGTCGGCCTGGCCGAACGGCAGTGGCTCGCCGGCGGCCACCCGCAGCTGCTGCTCGACCAGGTCGATGCCGGTGACCAGCTCGGTGACCGGGTGCTCGACCTGCAGCCGGGTGTTCATCTCCATGAAGAACGGCTCGTCGGGGGTGTCGCCGCCGACGATGAACTCCACGGTGCCGGCGCCGGTGTAGCCGACGGCGCGGGCGACGTCGACGGCCAGCGCGCCGTAGCGCTCGCGCTGCGCCGGGGTGAGCAGCGGCGAGGGCGCCTCCTCGACGATCTTCTGGTGCCGCCGCTGCAGGCTGCACTCGCGCTCGCCGAGGTGCAGCACGGTGCCGTGGGTGTCGGCGAGCACCTGCACCTCCACGTGCCGCGGGTTGCGCACGAACCGCTCGAGGAACAGCGTGTCGTCGCCGAAGCTGGTCGCCGCCTCGCGGCGGGCCGACACCAGCGCGGCGGGCAGGTCCTCGGGCCGGTGCACCAGCCGCATGCCCTTGCCGCCGCCACCGGCCGACGGTTTGACCAGGACGGGGTAGCCGACCTCCGCGGCCGCGGCCACCAGGTCCTCGTCGGTCATGCCGAGGTCGGCGCGGCCCGGGACGACCGGGACGCCGGCGGCGCTGACGGTCTGCTTGGCGCGGATCTTGTCGCCCATCACCTCGACGGCCTTGGCCGGCGGGCCGACGAAGACCAGCCCGGCGTCGGCGCACGCCTGCGCGAACGCGGTGTTCTCCGACAGGAACCCGTAGCCGGGGTGCACGGCCTGCGCGCCGGTGCGGGCGGCGGCGTCGAGCAGCCGCTCGATCGACAGGTAGGACTGCGCGGCCGGCGTCGGCCCGAGCCGGACGGCGACGTCGGCCTCGCGGACGTGGCGGGCGTCGGCGTCGGCGTCGGAGTGGACGGCGACGCTGCGCACGCCGAGGCGGCGCAGCGTGCGGATCACGCGGACGGCGATCTCGCCGCGGTTGGCGACCAGGACGGTGTCGAACACGGCGCTCACATCCGGAAGACGCCGTAGCCGACGTCGTCGAGCGGCGCGTTGGCTGCGGCCGACAGGGCGAGGCCGAGGACCGTGCGGGTCTCGGCCGGGTCGATGACGCCGTCGTCCCAGAGCCGGGCGGTGGCGTGGTAGGGGTGCCCCTGGCGCTCGTACTGGTCGCGGATGGGGGCCTTGAAGGCCTCCTCGTCCTCGGCCGGCCACTCCTCGCCGCGGGCCTCCAGGCCGTCGCGGCGCACCTGGGCCAGCACGCTGGCGGCCTGCTCGCCGCCCATGACCGAGATGCGGGCGTTGGGCCAGGTGAACAGGAAGCGGGGTGAGTAGGCCCGGCCGCACATCGAGTAGTTGCCGGCGCCGAACGAGCCGCCGATGACGACGGTCAGCTTGGGCACCCGGGCGCAGGCGACGGCGGTGACCATCTTGGCGCCGTGCTTGGCGATGCCGCCGGCCTCGTAGTCGCGGCCGACCATGAACCCGGTGATGTTCTGCAGGAACAGCAGCGGGATCGAGCGCCGGTCGCACAGTTCGATGAAGTGCGCGCCCTTCATGGCCGACTCGGCGAACAGCACGCCGTTGTTGGCCACGATGCCCACGGGGTGGCCGTGGATCCGGGCGAAGCCGGTGACCAGCGTCGGGCCGTAGAGCTCCTTGAACTCGCCGAACCGGCTGGCGTCGACGATCCGGGCGATCACCTCGCGGACGTCGTAGGGCGTGCGCGGGTCGGTGGGCACCACGTCGTACAGCGACTCCGCCGGGTGCAGCGGCTCCTCGGCGGGGGCCACGTCCCACGGCCGCGGGCTGCGCGGGCCCAGCGTGCCGACGATCCGGCGCAGCAGCCGCAGCGCGTGCGCGTCGTCGTCGGCGAGGTGGTCGGTCACCCCGGAGGTGCGGCTGTGCAGCAGCCCGCCGCCGAGGTCCTCGGCGCTGACGACCTCGCCGGTGGCCGCCTTCACCAGCGGCGGGCCGCCCAGGAAGATCGTGCCCTGGTCGCGGACGATGACCGCCTCGTCGGCCATCGCCGGCACGTAGGCCCCGCCGGCGGTGCACGAGCCGAGGACGGCGGCCAGCTGCGGGATGCCGGCCCGCGACATGGTGGCCTGGTTGTAGAAGATCCGGCCGAAGTGCTCCCGGTCGGGGAAGACCTCGTCCTGCAGCGGCAGGAAGGCGCCGCCGGAGTCGACCAGGTAGACGCAGGGCAGCCGGTTGTGCAGCGCCACCTCCTGCGCCCGCAGGTGCTTCTTCACCGTCATCGGGTAGTAGGTGCCGCCCTTGACCGTGGCGTCGTTGGCCACCACGACGCACTCCCGGCCGGCCACCCGCCCGACCCCGGTGACGATCCCGGCGCCGGGGGCGTCGCCGCCGTACATGCCGTGCGCGGCCAGCGGGGAGAGCTCGAGGAAGGGGCTGCCGGGGTCGAGCAGCGCGTCGACCCGCTCGCGGGGCAGCAGCTTGCCCCGGGACACGTGCCGCTCGCGGGCCCGCGCGCCACCGCCCTCGGCCACCCGGGCCAGCTGGTCGCGGAGGTCGGCGACGAGGGCGCGGTGCGCGTCCGCGTAGCCCGTGCCGCCGGGGGAGGAGCCGGCGACCGTCGTGGCCTCTCCCGGCTCGCTGTTAACCGTCGTTAACGCCACGCGCCGGAGGTTAACGCACGTTCACACGCCACGGCTAGCATCCGGGGCATGACCGATGCGCCGGCCGCCAGCGACACGGCGCTGGCCGCCGACGCCACCCGGCTGTCCCGGCGCGAGCAGATCCTGCGCGCGGCCGCGCGGCTGTTCGCCGAGCGCGGCTCGCGGTCGGTCGGGGTGGACGACGTCGGGGCCGCCATCGGCGTGACCGGCCCGGCCATCTACCGGCACTTCGCGAGCAAGGACGCGATGATCGCCGAGATGCTGCAGGGCATCAGCGAACGGCTGCTCGCCGGCGGACGGGCCCGGGTGGCGGCCGCCGGACCCGACCCCGCCGCGCAGCTGCGGGCGCTGGTGGCCTTCCAGGTCGACTTCGCGCTGGACAACCCGGCGCTGATCACCGTGCACGACCGCGACCTCGGCTCGCTGGCCCCCGGCGACGCCGCCCGGGTGCGCCGGCTGCAGCGCCGCTACGTCGAGGTGTGGGTCGACGTGCTGCGCCGGCTGCGGCCCGGCGAGGACGCCGACGCCTGCCGGGCCCGCGCCCACGCGGTCTTCGGGCTGGTCAACTCCACGCCGCACAGCGCCGGGCGGCTGCCCCGGGACGAGATGGGCGCCCTGCTCGCCGAGATGGCCGAGGCCGCCGCCACCGCCTGAGGAAGGACCCCCCTGCCCCCACCGCTCGCGAGCTCGCGGCGGGCCCCTGCAGGGGGGCCGGGGGCAGGGGGTCCTCCCTCAGGCGTTCTGGATCGCGGCGGCCTGCTCGAGGCCGAGCTCGTGCACCGACACCTCGCGCATCTCCACCTTGCGCACCTTGCCGGTGACCGTCATCGGGAACGCCTCGACGACCTTGACGTAGCGGGGGACCTTGTAGTGCGCCAGCTTGCCCGCGCAGAAGGCCCGCAGCGCCTCGGGCGTCAGCGGCTCGGCGCCCTCGCGCAACCGCACCCACGCCATGAGCTCCTCGCCGAACCGCTCGTCGGGGACGCCGATCACCTGCGCGTCGACCACGTCGGGGTGGGTGTAGAGGAACTCCTCCACCTCGCGGGGGTACACGTTCTCGCCGCCGCGGATCACCATGTCCTTGATCCGGCCGACGATGTTGAGGTAGCCGGCGTCGTCCATGACGGCGAGGTCGCCGGTGTGCATCCAGCGGGCCCGGTCGATGACCTCGGCGGTCTTCTCCGGCTCCTGCCAGTAGCCGAGCATCACCGAGTAGCCGCGGGTGCAGAACTCACCCGGGGTGCCGCGCGGCACGGTGATCCCGGTGGCCGGGTCGACCACCTTGACCTCCAGGTGCGGGTGCACCCGGCCGACCGTGGAGGTGCGCCGGTCGAGGTCGTCGTCGGCGCCGGTCTGGGTGGACACCGGCGAGGTCTCGGTCATGCCGTAGCAGATGGTCACCTCGGTCATGCCCATCTCGGCGACCACCCGCTTCATCACCTCCACCGGGCACGGCGAGCCGGCCATGATCCCGGTCCGCAGCGACGAGAGGTCGTAGGTGGCGAAGTCGGGCAGCGCCAGCTCGGCGATGAACATCGTCGGGACGCCGTAGAGCGACGTGCACCGCTCGTCCTGCACGGCGCGCAGCGTCGCCGCCGGGTCGAACGCCGGCGCGGGGATGACCATGGTCGCCCCGTGGCTGGTGGCGCCGAGGTTGCCCATCCCCATGCCGAAGCAGTGGTAGTAGGGCACCGGGATGCAGATCCGGTCGGCCTCGGTGTAGCCGCAGCCCTCGCCCACGAAGAACCCGTTGTTGAGCAGGTTGTGGTGCGAGAGCGTGGCGCCCTTGGGGAAGCCGGTCGTGCCCGAGGTGTACTGGATGTTGATCGGGTCGTCGGGGGAGAGCTCGGCGGCGCGCGCGGCGAGCAGGCCGCGGTCGGCGGCGCGGCCGGTGGCCATCAGCTGCTCCCACCCCGGGTCGCCGAGGAAGACGACCTCGCGCAGCTCCGGGCACTCGCCGCGGACCTCGGCGACCATCGCGCGGTAGTCGCTGGTCTTGAACTCCGGGGCGGCCACCAGCACCGAGATGCCGGCCTGGCGCAGCACGTAGGCGAGCTCGTGGGTGCGGTAGGCGGGGTTGATGTTCACCAGGACGGCGCCGAGCTTCGCCGTCCCGTACTGGACGAACACCCACTCGGCGCAGTTGGGCGACCAGATGCCGACCCGGTCGCCCTTGGCCACGCCGAGGGCGTCGAGGCCGAGCGCGCAGGCGTCGACCTCGGCGACGAGCTGCGGGTAGGTCCAGCGGCGCCCGGTGGCGCACTCCACGAGCGCCTCGTGGTCGCCGACGCGGGCCGCCGTCCGGTCGAGGTCGGCGCCGATGGTGTCGCCGAGCAGCGGCACGGTGCTGGTCCCGCTGGCGTAGGACGGCAGTGCCGGGGCGCCCGCCCCGGGCAGGGTCTCGGTCACGTCGGGCTCCTCGTCCGTCGCGGCGTCGGGTGGGACCCGACGACGATGGACCCGGGGAGCCCGCCGCGCCACCCCCGGACGGCGGTGGTGTCGGGAGCGGGGGTCAGGCGGAGAGCGAGGTGCGGCGCTGCAGGCGGACGCGGCGGCGCTCGCGCTCGGACAGGCCGCCCCAGATGCCGAAGCGCTCGTCGTTGGCCAGCGCGAACTCCAGGCACTCGGCGCGCACCGAGCAGCCCGAGCAGACGCGCTTGGCCTCGCGGGTCGAGCCGCCCTTCTCCGGGAAGAAGGCCTCGGGGTCGGTCTCCGCGCACAGCGCGTCCAGCCGCCACGACTCCTCGCCGCCGGGGGCCTCGCCGAGGGCGATCTGCGACCAGGAGGTGGCGTTCCAGCCGTCGCCGTCCCAGGAGACCGGGGCGGGCTCGTAGGCCGGCTGCGCGGCGTAGGCGGTGTCGGGAAGCAGGCTGAGGTGGTGGCGCGACGGGGACACGGGGGCTCCTCTGGGGCGGGGTGTGCGCACCGGCAGTGACGGACCGGTACGACCTGGCTGCTGTCAGTGACATTACGGAGAACGCCTCCCGCAGCGCACTGCCGGAAGTCGCCGAAACGTCGCCGTCCGGTTGTCGGATCGTGACCGACACACCGGGCCGCCTCCGCGCGGTCCGCGGCGGGCGCGTCAGCCGATCCCGCACTCCTCGCGCAGGTAGGTGTCGACGTTGGCGCTCGCGGTGTCCAGGTCGCCCTCGAGCTGGTCGAGCGCGGCCAGCGAGCCGGGGTCGGTGAGGTCGACCTCGGCCAGGGCGCCGGCCAGCTGGTCCAGCCCGTCGGCGAGCGCGGTCCAGTCACCGGCGATCGGGGCGGGCGCCTCGACCGAGCGGAGGTCGGTCCCGAGCTCGCGCATCGTGTCCGACAGCGAGGCGTCGTCGCCGAGGTCGGTCAGCGCGGCCTCGACCCGCTCGTCGATCCCCGCCGCCTGCGCGCAGAAGTCCGACCCGCCGGACGTCGTGGTGCCGGCGGCCGCCGCACCCTGGGAGGCGGCCGGCTCTCCGGCGGGCTCCCCGCCGTCGCCGCCGCACGCGGACAGCAGGACGACGGCGACCCCGCCGAGGGTCAGGTGCAGGCGACGGGACACGGGGACCTCCCGGGGTGCGGGGACGCGGGCCGTCTGCGAGGGTCCGCCGCCGCGCGTCGCCCGACCAGGGTCCCGTGCGCGCCACGCCGGGCGGGTTCGCGCGGCGCCGTAACCGGTTCCGCCGTCCCGGCGTCCGTGGCACGGTGGGCGCCGGATTCCACCCCGGCGAGACCGTGCCGGGGCCGCGGGGGACACGCACGGCGGCGACGTGGACCGGACGGTGACGCATGAGCGCGCGACGCAGGCGAGGAACGGGCCCGCTGGCGACCCTGGCCGCCGTCGTCCTGCTGACCGTGGTGCTGCTGGCCGCGAACAGCCGGGTGGACCGGCCGGCCGGTGCCGCGTCGACCTACCCGTCCGGCTCGTCAGGGAGCGCGACGGCCACGGCCACGGCGACCCCCTCCGCCGCGCCCACCACCGAGGCGCCTCCGCCGCCCGCGCAGCAGGCCGTCTTCGCCGGCGTGACCAGCGGCGGGGAGGCCACCCTCGCCCTCGCCGTCGACGGCGGCGCGGCGGCCGCCTACCTGTGCGACGGCGACGCGATCGAGGCCTGGCTGCAGGGAACCGTCGACGGCGGGGCGATCAGCCTGGCCGGCCGCAACGGCGCCGGGCTGTCCGGGACGGTCACCGACTCCGCGGTGTTCGGCACGGTGACCACCAGCACCGGGCTGGCGCTGCCGTTCTCCGCGACGCTGTCCGCGCCGCCCGCCGGGGTCTACGAGGCCCGCCTGACGCTCGACGGCCTGGCCACCCGCATCGGCTGGGCCGTGCTGCCCGACGGCACGCAGGTCGGCGTCGCCACCGTCGGCGACGACAAGCAGCCGGCGCCGCCGCTCGACCTCGGTTCCGGCGGCTTCGAGCTCGACGGGACCACCGGCATCGCCGACCCGGTGGCCGGGTCCGACACCGTCGTCGGGGGCTGAGCCCGCGCCCCCGTCCCCGACCCGCTCCGGCGCCCCACCGCCCTCCCGCCCGCGAGGAGACCCGCGCCATGACCGAGACCCGCCCGACGCCCGACGCCCCGGTGCGCCCCGCCGAGGCGGCCGCCGTGCCGGTCCCCACCCCGCGGCGCGCACCGCGCCCGGAGCCGCGGGACGCCTTCCGGCTGCCCCTGCTGGCCTTCCTGCTCACCGGCTGCGCGGTCGCGGTGGTGCTCGGGGTGTACGCGGCCGAGCACGAGCCCGCCGGCTACTCCCTCGACGTCCCGGGCTTCTCCTCGCCGCTGTACGTCAAGACCTGGCTGACCACCGTGGCCGCCGTGCTCGGCGTCGTCCAGCTGCTGTCCGCCGGCCGGATGCACGACGCCGGCGCGCGGCCCTGGACGCGCACCCTGCACCGCTGGTCGGGGCGGGTGTCGGTGCTGCTGACCGTCCCGGTCGTCGTGCACTGCGTGTACGCGCTGGGCTTCCACACCGACTCGACCCGGGCCCTGGTGCACTCGGCGCTGGGCTGCTTCTTCTACGGGGTCTTCGTCACCAAGATGCTCGCCCTCACCCGCCCCGGCCTGCCGCGGTGGGTCGTCCCCGTGCTCGGCGGTGTCCTGTTCACCACCCTGCTCGGGCTCTGGTTCAGCTCGTCGCTGTGGGTGTTCACCTCCAGCGGCTTCCGCCTCTGAGGCGCCGTCCGGCGGCGCGCGCACACCCCCGGAGGGACAGGCCATGCCGGCGTCCACCACCACCCCGACCGCGCGGGCACCGCGGTGAGCAGCCCACCGGTCATCGAGGTCCGGGAGCCCGGACGCGAGCCGCGGCGGGTCGCGCTCACCCGCGCGCTGGAGGTCGGCCGCGACGCCGACGGGCTCGCGCTCGCCGACGGGCTCGTGTCCCGCCGGCACCTGCGGCTGGTGCCCAGCCCGGTCGCCCTGTCGCTGGTCGACCTGGGCAGCCGCAACGGCACCCTGGTCAACGGCCGGCCGGTCACCGGCCGGGTGACCCTCGAGGCGGGCGACGTCGTCCGCCTCGGCACCACCGAGATCCTCGTCGTCGGCCGGCCGGAGCGGATCCCGGTGCCCGCGGCGGCGCGGGCCACGGTGCTCGCCGGCGGCGCCGCGGTCGCCCTGCCCCCGCCGCCCCCGCCACCGGCGGTCCCGGCCGCGCCGTCGCGGACCGCCGCGCTGTGGGACCGGGCGCTGGGCCGCACCGCGCGCCCGGGCGAGGAGCTCTTCCCCGTCTACACCGAGATGCGCGCGCACGTGCCGCCGGGCGCGTGGCGCGCCGTCCGGGTGGTCAGCCTGCTGGCCTACCTGGCGCTGGTCGTGGCGCTGTTCGTCCGGCCGGCCGGCGGGCTGTTCGTGTTCTTCGGGATCGTCGTACCGCTGCTGCCGGCGCTGTTCTTCGTCGCGCCCGGGCTGTGGCGCAACATCTGCCCGCTGGCGGCGGCCAACCAGACGCCGCGGGTCCTCGGGTTCACCCTGGGCCGCACCCTGCCCGAGTGGTTCCGCCGCCGCGCGTTCGTCGTCGCGATGGTGCTGTTCTTCGGCATCGCCGGCGCCCGGCTGGCGGTGTTCAACGGCAGCGGGACGGCGACCGGCGTCCTGCTGGCCGTGATCATCGCCGCGGCCTTCCTCGGCGGGCTGCTGTTCAAGGGCAAGAGCGGCTGGTGCAGCCAGATCTGCCCGCTGCTGCCGCTGCAGCGCGTCTACGGGCAGACGCCGTTCGTGCGGGTGCCCAACGCCCACTGCCGGCCCTGCGTCGCCTGCACCGCCAACTGCTACGACTTCGCGCCGATCGGCGCCTACCAGGCCGACCTGCACGAGGACGACCCGGTGTGGACCGCGCCGCGCCGGCTGTTCGTCGCCGCGCTGCCGGGCTTCGTGCTGGGCTTCTTCGTGCTCGCCGGCGCCGGCGACCAGCCGCTGACGACGACCTACGGCGAGCTGGCGCTGTTCTTCCTCGGCAGCGTCGGGCTGTTCTACGCCGTCAGCGCGCTGCTGCCGCTGAGCCCGTCGGTGGCCGTGGCGCTGTGGGGCGCGGCGGCGCTGAACCTCTTCTACTGGTTCGCCGCGCCGGTGCTGGCCTCCTCCTTCGCCACCGTCACCGGCGTGTCCGTGCCGTGGCTGCGGTGGCCGGTCTCGGGGCTGGTCCTGGTCCTGTCGCTGCTGTGGATCGCCCGCACCGCGGTCAAGGAGCGCCAGTACACCGAGCAGTTCCACCCCGAGCTGCTGCCGGTGGTGCCGGTCAGCCGCCCGGCACCGGCCACCGAGGCCGCGCCCGAGGCGGGGGGGACCGTCGAGGTGCGCATCGCCGGCACCGACGCCCCCGTCGAGGGCGAGGTCGGCACCAGCCTGCTGGAGACCGTCGAGCGGGCCGGCCAGCCGATCGAGGCCGGCTGCCGGATGGGCGTCTGCGGCGCCGACCCGGTCGCCGTCCTCGAGGGCGCGTCCTGCCTGTCCGAGCCCGAGGAGGAGGAGCTGTCCACGCTGCGCCGCCTCGGGCTGGCCCGGAACACCCGCATGGCCTGCTCGGCGCGGCTGCAACCCGGGGCGGTGACCGTCTCGCTCACCCCCGAGCCCGGCGGCCCGGACGACGGGGAGGCGCCGCGGGAGTTCGACCGGTCGATCGTCAGCGTCGTGGTCCTCGGCAACGGCATCGCCGGGGTCACCGCCGCCGACTTCGTGCGGCGCGGGCACCCCGAGTGCGAGATCCACGTCGTCGGCCAGGAACCGCACGTCCTCTACAACCGGATGGGCATCTCGCGGGTCGTCTACGGCCGCTCGGCCATGCAGGGCCTCTCGCTGCTGCCCGAGACCTGGTACGACGACCACCAGGTCACCGCCTGGCTGAACACCGTGGCCACCCGGATCGACCTGGAGTCGCGGCGGGTGTTCCTCGGCACCGGCGAGGTGCTGCCCTACGACCGGCTGGTGCTCGCCACGGGCAGCCGGGCCGTCGAGCCGCCGGTCGAGGGCTTCGGCCGCCCGGGCAGCTTCGTCCTCCGCTCGGCGGCCGACGCGGGGGCGCTGCGGGCCCACGTGCAGCGGCACGGCTGCCGCGACGCCGTCGTCGCCGGCGGCGGGCTGCTGGGCCTGGAGGCCGCGCACGCGCTGCAGGAGCTCGGGCTGCGGGTCACCGTGCTCGAGCGCGGGGCGCGGCTGCTGTCCCGGCAGATCGACCCGCGCTGCAGCGAGCTGGTGGACGGGTGGTTCCGCCGCATCGGCCTGCAGGTGCTCTACCGGGCCGAGGCGCAGGCGCTCACCGGCGAGTCCACGGTCACCGGGGTGCGGCTCACCGACCGCCGGGCGCTGCGCTGCGACGTCTTCCTGGCCGCGGTCGGCATCCGCCCGGACGTCGACCTGGCCCGCGAGGCCGGCATCCCGGTCGGGAAGGGCGTGCTCGTCGACGACCGGATGGAGACCGCGGTGCGCGGCGTCTTCGCCGCCGGCGACGTCGCCGAGCACGGCGGGCGGGTCTGGGGCCTGTGGCCGGTCGCGGCCAAGCAGGGCGAGGTGGCGGCGGTCAACGCGCTCGGCGGCGACGAGCGGCTGGTGTCCGAGGTCCCGGCCACCCTGCTCAAGGGCGTGGGGCTGGACCTGTTCGCCGTCGGCCGGGTGGAGCCCGAGGCGGGGGAGGAGGTGCTGGTCGACGAGGACGAGTCGCTGCCGTCCTACCGGCGGCTGGTGGTCGCGGGGCGCACCGTCGTCGGCGGCGTCGTGCTCGGCCACCACCCCGAGGACGTGACCGCGGTGACCGCGGCGGTCAAGCGGGGCCTCGAGCTCGACGACGCCGTCCTCGCCGGGCTGCGCGCCGGCGACTGGGCGGTGCTGCGCGACGTCGGCCGGCGCCGGCCGACCTCGCAGCCGGCGCCGGCCTGAGGCCGGTCAGCGGACGTCGGCGGCGGCCCGCGCGGGACGGAAGGTGAACACCTGCGTGCCGATGCGCAGGCTCCAGTCGGGCGGCAGCAGGGTGGGCCCGGTGCCGATCCGGGTCCACTCGCTCGCCCCGGGGCCGGCGACGTAGGTGCCGCTGACCGACGGCGCGTCGCGCACCCAGACCCGGCCGTCGTCGACCTCCACCCGGGCGTGCACCCGGGAGACGAGGTTGCCCGGGTCGTGGATCACCACGGGGGAGGCGAGCGCACGCTGCACGTCGGGGTCGTTGTGCGGCTCCCGGCCGAGGACGTAGGGCCGGTCGAGCAGGACGGTCGGGCCGCCGTCGCACACCAGCGCCCCCACCGGCGCCGGCGCCATCGCCGTCTCCTGCACGTTCACCGTCCGCGCGTGCTCCGGCTCCGCGCGGTCCTGGGTGGTCAGGTCCTCGGCGCGGGTGACGAGCGTCTCCTCCGGCTCGGCGGCCGGCGGGACCCCTCCGGCGGCGATGAGCGTCTCCTCCGGCTCGGCGGGCGGGGTCTCGGTGGGCGGGGTCTCGGCGGCCGGGGTCCCGGCGGCGGGGTGGGCGTCGTCCCCGTCGGTGGGACTGAGCACGAAGCCCCCCGCGGGCACCACGCCCTCGCGCAGCGCCGAGCGGGGGTGCGGGGGCGCCGGTGCGTCCCCGGCCCCGACCGCGACCCGGTCGAAGGGCAGCGCGACGACGTGGTCGACCCAGGTCAGCGCCTGCCGGCCGGACAGCTGACGGGTGCCCCCGGGGCCGGCCACCTCCGCCGACACCGCGCCGCGCAGCAGCACGACGACCCCGTCGGCGACCGGGGCCACCACGCCGAAGGGGGTGCCCTCACCCGGCCGCCGCCCGCCGGCCCAGCCCAGCAGGCGGGTGGCCAGGGCACTGCCCGGGTCGTCCTCGGCCGCGGCCGCCTCCACGAGGCCGAGCAGCTCGGCCACCCCGTCGTCCGCGCCGTCCCCCGGGACCAGGAGCACGACGTCGCCGAAGCGGGCGACCAGGTCGTCCCCGGGGGTCAGGCCCACCCGTGCCGTCCTCGTCCGTGGCATGACGGTCCCTCCCGACCGGCTGACGACGTGCCGCGCTCCTGCGCCCCCGTGGCCGGCGGGCCCAGGCTAGGGCCGGACGGCGACCCGGAACAGGACACCGGCCCCGCCCTCGGGGAGGCGCGCGACCCCCCGGACCCCGCCCGGCGGCCGGTAGACTCCCCGCGCCACCGACGCCGGAGCCATGACCGGCCCGGCCCCCCGGCAACGGGCGTCGGCCGGGTGGTCCGAGGAGTCCTGACGATGCAGGCCGAACGGCAGCGGATCGCCGACGCGCTCCCCGCGTACGACATCGGTGAGGTCCTCGGCCGGGGCGGCTGGGGCGTGGTGTTCGCCGGTCACCACCGCCAGCTCGACCGCAGCGTCGCCATCAAGCAGCTGCCCACCGCGGCCGCGGCCGACGTCGCCGTCCGGCGGCGGTTCACCGCGGAGGCGCGGGTGCTCGCCTCGCTCGACCACCCGCACGTCGTCCCCGTCTACGACTTCGTCGAGCGGGAGGACCTCTGCCTGCTGGTGATGGAGCTGCTGCCCGGCGGGACGCTGCGCGAGCGGGCCACCACCACCGGCTTCGCGGCGACCGACGCGGTGGCGGTGTGCCTGGCCTGCGCGGCGGGGCTCAACGCCGCCCACGTGCGCGGCGTGCTGCACCGCGACGTCAAGCCGGAGAACATGCTCTTCGGCGCCAGCGGGACGGTGAAGGTCACCGACTTCGGCATCGCCAAGGTGCTCGGCGGCGCCGACACGATGCTCACCCGGGCCGGTGACGTCGTCGGCACGCCGTCCTACGTCGCGCCCGAGCAGGTGCGCGGCGGGGAGCTGTCCCCGGCCACCGACGTGTACGCGCTGGCGACGATGCTCTACGAGCTGCTGTCGGGCGTGCTGCCGTTCACCGCCGACGGCGACGTGATGTCCCTGCTGTTCAAGCACGCCTACGAGGCGCCGGTCCCGCTGCGCGACGTGGCGCCGGACGTCCCCGCCGAGGTGGCCGCCGTCGTCATGCGCGGCCTGGCCACCGACCCCGCCGAGCGGTACCCCACGGCGGAGGCCTTCGGCGTGGCGCTGGCCGAGGCCGGCACGCGGGCCTGGGGGGCCCACTGGCTGTCGGCGGACGGCATGCCGGTGGTGCTCGGCGCCGAGCGCATCGTCGCCCCGACCCGCGGCGCGACGCCGCCTGCTCCCGCGCCCGCCGGCCCGGCCGCGTCCCCGCCCCCGGCCACCGCCCCGCCTCCGGCCACCGCCCCGCCTCCGGCCACGGGGACCGCGGCCCGCCCCGCGGTCACCGCCGGGCCGGCCCCGGTGCGCGAGCAGACACCGGCCGCCGTCCCCGCCCCGGAGCGGGACCCCGCGCGGCCGGCGGGGGAGGAGCCCGCCGAGGAGGAGGAGCCCCCGCGCCGCCGCCCCGCCGTGGTGGCCGTCGTCGTGGTGCTCGTCCTGCTGCTGGCGGTGCTGGCCGTGTGGCTGCTGCCGCGGGTGCTCACCGTGTACGGCGCCCCGGCCGGCGGACCGGGCGGCGACCCGCCGGCGGTGACGGCGACCTGAGCGGCGCGGCTCAGCCGACGACGGCCGCCCGGGGGCTGAGGACGACGGGCAGCGACTCGTAGCCGCGCAGGATGATCGTGCGGCGGTGGCGCCCGCGGCCGGCCGGGGCCAGGCCGGGGAACCGCTCGAACAGCGCGCGCAGCGCCACCTCGCCCTCCATCCGCGCCAGCGCCGCGCCCAGGCAGTAGTGGATGCCGCTGGAGAAGGCCACGTGCTCGCGGGCGTTGGCGCGGGTGACGTCGAAGGCGTGCGGGTCGTCGAACACCAGCGGGTCGCGGTTCGCGGCGGCCAGCACGAGCAGCACCAGCTCGCCCTCGCGGACGCGCGTGCCGGCCACCGTCGTGTCGCGCCGCGCCCGCCGCCCGGTCCGCTGCACCGGGGAGTCCACCCGCAGCACCTCGTCGACGGCGTTGGGCCACAGCGACGGGTCCTCGGCGAGCAGGCGGCGCTGCCCGGGGGCGGCGAACAGCTGCGCGGCGCCGTTGCCGATGAGGTTGACCGTCGTCTCGAAGCCCGCGCCGAACACCAGCGCGGCGGTGGCGAGCAGCTCCTGCTCGCCCAGCGCGCCGCCGTCCTCGTCGACCGCGGTGACCAGGCCGGAGAGCAGGTCGTCGCCGGGCTCCCGGCGCAGCCGGCGCAGGTGGCCGCGGAACCACGCGTCGAGCTCCCCGAGGTTGCGCTCGACCTCGCGGTGCGCGCGCCAGCCCAGGCCCATGTCCAGGCTCGGGGTGGCCGCGTCGCCCCAGGCGAGGAACTGCTCCCGCATCGCCACCGGCACGCCGAGCACCTCGGAGATCACCGTGACCGGCAGCAGGCTGGCGTAGCGGGCGACCAGGTCGATCTGCCCGCCGCGGGCGGCCGCCTCGCGCTCGAGGTCGTCGAGCAGCTCCTCGGCGACCTCGCGGGTGCGCTCGCGCAGCCGGGCGACGGCGCGGGCGCTGAACGCCCGGCTCACCAGCCGCCGGTAGCGGGTGTGCTCGGGCGGGTCGACGGCGAGCATCGACGGCGGGTCGACCGGGCCGACGCTGGGCCGCGGGCCGGCCAGCCGCAGCGCTGCCGCGAGCACCGGGGGCAGCCCGTCGGTGCGGCCGCCGGCGATCTGCCCGAACGCGTCGCTGCGCAGCACCTCGGTGACCACGGCGTGGTGGACGCTGGCCTTCGCGAACGCCCCCGCGGCGAACGGCGCCGCCTTCCGCAGCCGCTCGTAGTGGGGGAAGGGGTCCTCGCGCACGGCCGGGTCGCGCAGCACCTCGGCGTCGGGGTTGCCCGCGCGGGCCCGGGCCCGGATGGCCAGCCGCATCGCCCCGTGGGTCGCCGCCCACCGCACCGCACTGCGCACCGTCGAGTCCCGCACCGCCGAGTCCCGCACCGTCGACTCCTGCACCGTCGAGTCCCGCACCGTGCCGCCTCCCGCCCGCGCCGTCCGTCGTCCATCCTCTGGTGTCCCGCGCACCGCCGTCAGGTCGTCCTGCACCGATCGACCGGCCTGCGCGGTGCAGGCTGCACCCGATCCGGACCCGTCGGCGCGGAGCTGTCGATCCGGGAGCCGGCCGGGTGTCGGAGAGGTGAGGGCCCGGCAGGCGGGCCCCGGAGTCCGGGAGGACGAGATGGCGCGGTACCTGATCCTGATCTACGAGGACGAGGCGCGGTACGCGACCGCCACGCCGGAGGTGTTCGGCGAGATCACGGCCGAGCACGACCGGTTCGCGGCGGGCGTGGAGCAGCACGGCGCGAAGCTGCTGGGCGGGGATGCGCTGGAGCCGACGGCGACGGCGACCAGCGTGCGGGGGACGGAGGTCACCGACGGCCCGTTCGCCGAGACCAAGGAGGCCCTGGGCGGCTACTACCTGCTCGAGGCACCCGACCTCGACACCGCGCTGGCCGTGGCCCGGACGGTGCCGGCGCGCTTCGGCGGCGTCGAGGTCCGTCCGGTGATGACCTTCGACTGACGTGCCTCCCGCTGCCGACGCCGCTGCGGGTGCCGGTGCCGTCGCGGCCGCGGTCGCCGACGCGCACCGCCGCGAGTGGGCCTTCGTGCTCGCCGCGACGGTGCGCGTCACCCGCGACATCGACCTCGCCGAGGAGTGCGTGCAGGAGGCCTTCGCCACCGCGCTGACCGACTGGCGCCGCACCGGCGTCCCGGCCCGACCCGGCGCCTGGCTGACCACCGCGGCCCGGCGGCGGGCGCTGAACGTGCTGCGCCACTCCGGCGTCGAGCGCCGCGCCCTGCCGCTGCTGGTCGAGGAGGAGACGGCCCCCGACCCGCGGGACGACGGGGCGCACGGCTACCCCGACGACCGGCTGCGGCTGGTGGTGACCTGCTGCCACCCCGCGCTGGACCGCCCGGCGCAAGTGGCGCTCACCCTGCGCCTGGTGTGCGGGCTGACCACCGCCGAGGTGGCGCGGGCCTTCCTGGTGGGCGAGCCGACGATGGCCGCCCGCCTCACCCGCGCGAAGAAGAAGATCGCCGTCGCCCGCATCCCCTACCGGGTGCCGCCGCCGGAGGAGCTGCCCGCCCGCGTCGACGCCGTCCTGACGGTGGTGCACCTGCTGTTCACCACGGGGCATGCCGCGCCCGCGGGGGAGGAGCTGGTGCGGCGCGACCTCGTCGAGCGCGCGGTGCAGCTGTGCCGGATGCTGCGCGGGCTGCTGCCGCGGGACCCGGCGGTGGCCGGCCTGCTGGCGCTGCTGCTGCTCACCGACGCCCGCCGCGAGACCCGCACCGGCGAGGACGGCCGGCTGCTGCTGCTGGAGGAGCAGGACCGCTCGCGGTGGGACCGGCCGGCGATCGCCGAGGGCGTGGCGCTGGTGCGCGAGGCGCTGCGGTCGCGGCCGCCGTCGCGGTACGCGCTGCAGGCCGCCATCGCCGCCGTGCACGCCGAGGCGCCGGCGTGGACCGACACCGACTGGGCCGAGATCGTGGCGCTCTACGGCGTGCTGGCCTCGGTGTGGCCCTCCCCGGTGGTCGCGCTCAACCGGGCGGTCGCCGTCGGGTTCGCCTCCGGCCCCGCGGCCGGGCTCGCCGCGCTCGACGCGCTGGCCGCCGAGCCGCAGCTGGCCGGCTACGGCTACCTGCCCGCGGCGCGGGCCGACCTGCTGCGCCGGCTGGGCCGCGACGCCGAGGCCCGGGAGGCCTACACCGAGGCGCTGCTGCTCACGCCGAACGCGGTGGAGCGGGAGTTCCTGGCCGGCCGGCTGCGCGCGCTCGACGGCGGTCCCGGCTGAGCGGCCGCCGACCGCGCCGTCAGCCGCGCCGGGTGCGCAGCTCGCGCCACAGCCAGGCGGCGATCCCCAGCGGCACGGCGGCGAAGACCGACACCACCGGCACGGTGCCCAGCCGCCCGCCCAGCCAGGCCAGCAGCAGCGGGGTGCCGAACCCGGCGTAGGCGAAGGCGTAGAAGGCGCTGTTCATCGCGCCGCGGGTGTGCGGCGGGGCCAGCCGCGCGGTGAGCGTGAGCCCGGCGGTCAGGCACAGCCCGGCGCCGGCGCCCATCAGCAGCGAGGCGGGCACCAGCAGGGGCTGCGCGCGGGCGACGATCGCCAGCACGCCGAGCGCGGTGCCGGCCGCGCACACGAGCATCCCGAGCGGCGCGGCGCCCCGCTCGGCCCGCCGCCCGACCCGCGCGGCGGCCGCGCTCGCCGCCAGCGCCAGCCCGGCGATGACGCCGGCGTAGGCGACGCCGACCCCGCCGGGCACCACCAGCAGCGGCAGCAGGGTCGCGGCCACCGTGGGGAAGGCGAACACGCCGACGGCGGTGGGCGCGAGCACCGCCCAGAACGGGCGGCGGGCCTCCGGCGGCAGGCCGAGGGTCATCAGCCGGCCGGGGTGCCGGACGGTCACGGTCTCGGGGACGGTGAGCAGCGCGCCGAGCCCGACGACCAGGACGGCGACGTGCACCAGGTAGGGCAGCGTCGTCGGGGCGGGGCCGTACTGCGCGAGCACCCCGCTCATCGCGGGCGCCACGGCGAAGCCCAGCGACGTCGACACCGCGCCGCGGGTGGCCGCCGACTGCTGCCCCCCGGGCCCGGCCAGGTCCTGCAGCCAGGCGTTGGCCACCGAGAACACCACCCCGGACACCACGCCCTGCAGCAGCCGCCCGGCGTAGAGCAGCGGCAGGTGGGTGACGGCCGGGACGAAGAGCAGCGACACCAGCCCGGCGAGCACCGCGAAGGGCAGCACCAGCGCCCGCCGGCCGAACCGGTCCGAGGCCGCGCCCGACACGGTGAGCGCGGCGACCAGGCCGACGGCGTAGCAGCCGAAGACGGCGGTCAGGTCGGCGTCGGACAGGCCCAGCGTCCGCCGGTAGACCAGCAGCAGCGGCGTCGGGATGTTGGTGCCCAGCGCGACGGTGAACAGGCCGAGGGTCAGCGCGTCCAGGCGGCGCCGGGTGCGGCGCGGGTCGACCGGGGCCTCCGTCACCGCGCGGACGGTAGCGGACACCGCGCCCGCCGGTGACCGCCTCGCCGGGGGAGGCGCCCGGCCCGTGCACGCCGCCTCCCCGGGGTGAGGGGGGGGCACCCGGGGAGGCGGCGGGTCCTCAGGCGGGTTCGACCTGCACCCGCGTGTCGGAGAAGGTCGGTGCGTTGCCCAGGTCGGCGAACCCGGGCGGGGTGACGGCGTTGACCGTGGCCTGCGCGCGGCTGTTGCGCCGCCAGGTGCCCATCGGGCACACCGCGACGCCGGAGACGACCGCGTCGGTGACCCGGAGGCGGGCCACGAAGGAGCCGCGGTCGTTGCAGACGCGCACGTCCTGGCCGTCGGCGAGCCCGCGCTCGGCGGCGTCCCGGGGGTGCAGCAGCACGGTCTGCTCGCCCTGCACCCGCTGCTGCGCCGGCATGTCCCCGGCGCTGGAGTTGAGGTAGGCGTGCGACTTCGGCGAGATCAGGTACAGCGGGTGGCGCTGGTCGGCCGGCTCCCGCGAGGCGACGTGGTGCGGCAGCGGGTCGACCGTCCCGCCGGGCTGGTGCTCGGTGGAGCCCTGCCGGAACAGCGGGACGACGAAGTTGCCGGCCTGCTCGGCGAGCGACGAGCGGAGCTCCGTCTTCCCCGACGGCGTCGGGAAGCCCCCCTCGGCGTGCGGCGCGTACTCGTCGCGCGAGGGCAGGTTCAGCCGGGCCCACCCGGTGCGGCGCAGCGACTCCACGGTGATGCCCGCCATCTGCGGCGCCGACCAGTCGAAGGCCTCGGCCACCATCTCCTCGTCGGTGCGCGAGAAGCAGGGCTCGGTGAACCCCATCCGGGCGGCCAGCCGCCGGAACAGCTCGGTGTTGGGCACCGCCTCGCCCAGCGGGGCGACCGCGGGGGTGTTGAGCGAGACGTAGAGGTGCCCCCAGCTGAACATCACGTCGAGCTGCTCGAGCTGGGTGGTCGCGGGCAGCACGAGGTCGGCGTACCGGGCGGTGTCGGTGAGGAACTGGTCGCTGACCACGGTGAACAGGTCCTCGCGGGCCAGCCCGGCGGCCACCTTGTCCTGCTCGGGGCAGACGACCAGCGGGTTGGAGTTGTAGACCACCAGCGCGGTGACCGGCGGGTCCAGGCCGAGCTCGCCGGTCAGCGCCTGCCCGAGCAGGTACTGGTTGACCACCCGGGTGCCCGGGGTGATCAGCTCGGGGTGCATGAGCGCCCCCCAGTTCACCGGGAAGGCCCACAGCGGCAGCTGCAGCAGCCCGCCGCCCACCCGCCGCCAGGCCCCGACCAGCGCGGGCAGGCAGGCGATCGTGCGCACCGTCTGGCCGCCGCCGGCGTGCCGCTCGACGGCCACCCCGATCCGGATCATCGACGGCTGGCTCGTCGCGTACTCGCGGGCGAGCGTGCGGATGTCCTCGGCCGGGATGCCGGTCTCGCCCTCGGCCCACTCCGGCGTGTACTGCCGCACCCGCTCGGCGAACTCCTCGAAGCCGACGGTGTGGTCGCGGACGTACGCCTCGTCGGTGAGCCCCTCGCCGATGATCACGTGCGCGAGCGCCAGGGCGAGGGCGCCGTCGCTTCCGGGCCGGATCGGGATGTGCCAGTCGGCCCGGGCCGCCGTCTGGTGCCGGACGGGGTCGATGACGACGACCTTCGCGCCCCGCCGCTGCGCCTCGGCGATCACCGGCCACAGGTGCAGGTTGGTCGAGACCACGTTGCAGGCCCAGACGACGATGTAGCGGGAGTGCACGAGGCTCTCGGGGTCGACGCCGGCGGTGGCGCCGATGGTCATCGTGTAGGCGGTGCAGGCCCCCGAGTCGCAGTAGGTGCGCTCGGTGACGGTGGCGCCGAGCCGGTTGAAGAACGGATCGCCCACGTTGAGCCCGTTGAGGACGCCCTCGGTGCCGAGGTAGCTCACCGGCATCACGGTCTCGGCGCCGTGCCGCTCGATCGACTCCCGGAACCGGCCGGCGATCTCGTCGAGCGCCTCGTCCCAGGAGACGCGGGTGAACTCGCCGCTGCCCTTGGGCCCGGTGCGCCGCAGGGGGTGCAGCACGCGCTTCGGGCTGTAGACGCGGTCGACGTAGTCGTTGACCTTGACGCACAGCGCCCCGCGGGTGAACGGGTGCTCCGGGTCGCCGCGGACGGCGGTGGCGCGGCCGTCCTCGACGGTCACGAGCATCGCGCAGGTGTCGGGGCAGTCGTGCGGGCAGGCGCCGCGCACCGTGGTGGTGGCGGGCCGGTCCTCGGTGGTGGTCATCGCGGCTCCCGGCGGGGCGGTGGTGCGGGCAGTGTCGGCCGCCCGGCGGGGCCCGGCGTGGCCGACGGCGCCCTGCGACTTGTCGCTGGGCGCCAGGATCGACCACACTCGTGCGTCCCTGTGGTCGTGCGGTCCCCGACCGCCGGATCCCACCTGCGAGGTGGCCGTGGTCGTCACGACCGGGTCCACCCACCGGCTGGACCGGTGGCGCGACCTCATCCGCGAGCACTTCGTCGCGCTCGACATCGACGCCACCGACCGCGACGCCCCGTTCGCCGGGTCCGTGCGCAGCGCCCCGGTCGGCCACCTGTCGGTCGCCACGGTCGCCACCACCGGCGCCGAGTACCGGCGCACCCCGGGACTGGCCCGCGCCGACGGCGAGGCCTACCTGCAGGTCGGGCTGGTCAGCCGCGGCGCGGCGGTGCTCCGCCAGGACGGGCGGGAGGCGGTGCTCCGGGCGGGGGACTACGCGCTCTACGAGACCGAGCGGCCCTTCTCCTGGCACATGGGCGGCGACGTCGGGCTGCTGGTGCTCACGTGGCCCCGCAGCACCGTCGCCGTCGACGCCGCCGGGTCGCAGCGGCTGACCGCCCGGGCCATCGACGGCGGCAGCGGGCTCGGCGCGATCGTCGGGCGGGTGCTGCGGGAGCTGGTGACCGGCCCTCCGGACCTGTCGCCGGCCGGTGCGGTGCGGCTGGCCGGTGAGGTGGCCGAGCTGGTCACCACCGTCGCCGCCGAGCAGGCCGCGCCGGAGCCGGCCGCCGGCCCGGCCGGCGAGCTGCTGTGCCGCATCCACGGCTGGGTCGCCGAGCACCTCGCCGACCCCGGCCTCGACCCGGCCGCGGTCGCCCGCGCGCACTACCTGTCCACGCGCCACCTGCACCGGCTGTTCGCCGGGGCGGGCACCACGGTCGCCCGCCACATCCGCGCCGAGCGGCTCGACCGCTGCCGCCGGGAGCTCGCCGACCCGCGCGGCACCGCGCCGGTGTTCGACATCGCCCGCCGCTGGGGCTTCCCCGACGCCGCCAGCCTCAGCCGGGCGTTCCGCCAGGCCTACGGCACCAGCCCCAGCGACTACCGGCGGCAGCACCGGCCGGGCTGACCGGCGCCGGCGGTCGGGATCGTCAGCCGACGACGACGTCCCACCGGCGGATGCTCCAGCCGGTCACCAGCCCGTGGACGACGTAGGGGTCCTGCTCGGCGAACCGCTCGACGACCTCGCGCTCGGCGGTCCAGACCAGCAGCGCGCGGTCGTGCGGGTCGGGCAGCGCGCCGGCCAGCAGCAGCTCGCCGCGCTCGTGCGCCGCGCGCGCGAGCGCCAGGTGGTCCTCGCGCAGCGCCGACCGGCGCTGCAGGTAGTCGGGGGCGAGGGCGTACTCCAGCAGCAGGTGCACCCCGTCACCGTGCCCTGCCCCGGGCCGGGGTGCGACCCGGCTCACGGAACCCGAGCGGCCCTCGTCTTGTCCTACTGGCGGGTCACCACGATGCTCGGGACACCCCGATGCCGGAGCACCGAGGCCTGCTGCGACCCCGGCTCCGGCCAGGAACGAGGCGTCCGCGCCCCAGCCCCAGGAGGAGCCGGTGACAGCGACCCAGGAACGGACCAGCAGGACCGGGGACAAGCTCTCCGGCCGGGTGGCCTTCGTGACCGGCGGCACCCGAGGGATCGGCGCGGCCATCTGCCGCAGCATGGCCGCCCAGGGCGCCGACGTCGCGGCCGGCTACAGCGGCAACGACGAGGCCGCCGAGCGCTTCCGCAAGCAGTTCTGCGACGACTTCCCCGACCAGGGCTTCTCCGTGCACAAGGGCGACATCGGCAACGCCGATGACTGCCGGCGCACCATCGACGAGGTCATCGAGAAGCACGGCCGGCTCGACGTCCTGGTCAACAACGCCGGCATCACCGCCGACCGCACCGTGCTGAAGATGACCGACGACGACTGGCGCCGCGTCGTCGACGTCAACCTCTCCGGGGCCTTCTACCTGTCGCAGGCCGCGCTCAAGCACATGCTCGAGCGGGGCAGCGGGCGGATCGTGATGATCTCCTCGGTCATCGGCGAGACCGGCGGCATCGGCCAGGCCAACTACGCCTCGGCCAAGGCCGGCCTGCTGGGGCTGACCAAGACGCTGGCCCGCGAGGCCGCGATGCAGGTGCAGCGCTCCGGCAAGACCGACGGCCTCGGCATCACCGTCAACGCCGTCACCCCGGGCTACACCGCCACCGAGATGCTCGGGACGGTGCCGGAGAAGGTCCTCGACGGGCTCAAGGCCAAGATCCCGCTGGGCCGGCTGGGCGAGCCGGAGGAGGTCGCGCGGGTCGTGCACTTCCTCGCCGCCGACGCCTCGGGCTACATCACCGGGCAGGTCTGGGGGGTCAACGGCGGGCTGGACATGTAGCCGCACACCCGACGACCGAGACACCACCGAGGGAGGGGACCGGGTGTTCGACCGCATCGCCGTCGTCAACCGTGGGGAGCCCGCGCTGCGGTTGATCCGCGCGGTGCGCGAGCTCGACGCCGAGCACGGGACGCGCACCCGCGTCGTCGCGCTGCACACCGAGGCCGAGCGGCGCGCGACCTTCGTGCGCGCCGCCGACGAGGCGGTGCAGCTCGCCGACACCGGCGGGGTCAACCCCTACCTCGACCACGCCGAGCTGCGCCGGGCGCTGCAGGCCAGCGGCGCCGACGCGGTGTGGGTCGGCTGGGGCTTCGTCGCCGAGGACCCCGCCTTCGCCGAGCTCTGCGCCGAGCTGGGCATCACCTTCGTCGGTCCCTCGCCGGAGGCCATGCGGCTGCTCGGCGCCAAGATCGAGGCCAAGGTGCTGGCCGAGAAGGTCGGCGTCCCGGTGGCGCCGTGGAGCCACGGCCCGGTCGAGGGCCCCGACGACGGGCGCCGGCACGCCGAGGCCATCGGCTACCCGCTCATCGTCAAGTCCCGCAGCGGCGGCGGGGGGCGCGGGATCCGCGTCGTCCGCGACCCCGCCGAGCTCGAGGAGGCGCTCGCCCGCACGCAGGCCGAGGCGCAGCGCACCTTCGGCGACCCGGCGGTGTTCCTGGAGCGGCTGGTCGAGGGCGGCCGGCACGTCGAGGTGCAGGTCATCGCCGACCGCCACGGCACCGTCTGGGCGCCCGGCGTGCGCGACTGCTCGGTGCAGCGGCGCAACCAGAAGGTCCTCGAGGAGTCCAGCTCGCCGGCGCTCACGCCCGAGCAGGACGCGGCGCTGCGGGAGTCGGCGATCGCGCTGGTGCGGGCCGCCGGCTACGTCGGCGCGGGCACCGTCGAGTTCCTCTACCAGCCCGAGGAGCAGCTCACCACCTTCCTCGAGGTCAACACCCGGCTGCAGGTGGAGCACCCGGTCACCGAGGCCACCACCGGCCTGGACCTGGTCAAGCTGCAGCTGCACGTCGCTGCCGGCGGCCGGCTCGAGGGCGACCCGCCGCCGGCCACCGGGCACGCCGTCGAGGCCCGGCTGACCGCCGAGGACGCCGAGCAGGGCTTCGCGCCGGCCCCCGGCCGGGTGGAGCTGCTGCGGATGCCCACCGGCCCCGGCGTCCGGGTGGACACCGGCCTGAGCGTCGGCGACGCCGTCCCGCCGCAGTACGACTCGATGATCGCCAAGGTGATCGCGTGGGGCCGCGACCGCCCCGAGGCGCTGGCCCGGCTGCGCTGCGCGCTGCGCGAGACCACCGTCGTCCTGCGCGGCGGCACCACCACCAAGTCCTTCCTGCTCGACCTGCTCGACCGCCCCGAGGTGGTCGCCGGCACCGCCGACACCGGGTGGCTCGACCGCACCGGCACCGGTGCCCCCCGCCTGTCGGACACCGCGTGGGTGGCGCTGGTGCAGGTGGCCGTCGACCTCGCCGAGGCCGAGGAGGCCCGTGAGCGGCAGGCGTTCCTGGTCTCGGCCCGCGGCGGCCGGCCGCGGGCGCCGCACGAGGTCGGCCGCACCATCGAGCTGGGCCTGCGCGGGCAGGTGTACCGGCTCACCGTGGCCACGGTCGACCGCGACCGGCACCGGGTGGCCCTCGACGGGCGGGAGGTCGACGTCGAGGTCGACCGGCTCGGGCCGCTGGAGACCCGACTGGCCGTGGGCGGCCGGCGGCACGCGGTGGTCGCCGTCGAGGCGCCCGGGTCCACCCTCGTGGAGGTCGACGGCGAGACCCACCGCGTCGGCCGCGACGTCGGCGGGCTGGTCCGCGCGCCCGCGCCGGCCGTGGTGGTCGCCCTCCGGGTCGCACCCGGCGACGAGGTCGAGGCCGGCCAGCCGGTCGCCGTCGTCGAGTCGATGAAGATGGAGACGGCGGTGCGCGCGCCGTTCGCCGGCCGGGTCCGCGAGGTGCGCGCCGCGGTCAACAGCCAGGTCGACGCCGGCGCCCCGCTGCTGGCCCTCGACCGCATCGGCGGCGAGGCCGAGGAGGCCGCCGGCGAGCGGGTCGCGCTGCCCGGGGACGCCACGGCGCCCGACGGCGACCCCCGCGCGCGGGCGCTGGCCCGGCTGGCGGCACTGCGCGCGCTGGTCACCGGCTACGACGTCAGCAGTGGACACGCCCGGCGGCTGGTCGCCGAGTACGCCGCCGCCCGCGAGGAGCTGCCCGCCGACGACGTGCGGCTGCTGGCCGCCGAGCTCGACGTGCTGGTCACCTTCGCCGACGTCTCCGAGCTCTCCCGCAACCGGCCGGCCAGCGCGGAGGAGGAGGCCGACACCCAGGTCCACAGCCCGCGGGAGTACTTCCACGCCTACCTGCACTCCCTGGACGCCGACCGGGAGGCGCTGCCGGAGGCCTTCCGCGCCCGGCTGCGGCGCGCGCTGGCGCACTACGGGGTCGAGGACCTCGAGCCCACGCCGGCGCTGGAGGAGGCCGTGCACCGGCTCTTCCTCGCCCAGCAGCGCGTCGGCGAGCAGCTGCCCGCCGTCTCCGCCCTGCTCGACCGCTGGCTGACCACCGACCGGCTGCCCGACGGGCCCGCCCGCGGCGAGGTGGGGGAGGTGCTCGACCGGCTGGTCGTGGCCACCCAGCTGCGCCACCCCTCGCTCGGCGACCTGGCCCGCGCCGTCCGCTACCGGCACTTCGAGGAGCCGGTGGTGCGGGCCGCCCGGCAGGAGGTGCTCGACCGGGCCGCCCGGCTGCTCGACGAGCTCGACGAGGCCGGCGCGCGCGGTGACACCGCCGAGAGCATCCGGCGGATGGAGGCGCTGGTCGCCAGCCCCGAGCCGCTGATGCGGCTGCTGGCGCAGCGCCTCGGCCGCCCGACCGCCGTCCCCGACCCGGTGCTGGAGGTGCTCACCCGCCGCTACTACCGCAGCCGCAGCCTCGAGGACGTGCGCGCGACGCTGCTCGACGGCGACACCTGCGTCACCGCCGACTACGACCTGGCCGGCCGGCGGCTGCACCTGCTGGCGCTGATGACCTCCGCCGCGCGGCTGCCGCGGGCGCTCGAGGCGGTGTCCGGCGCGCTGGCCGGCCTGTCCGGCCGCGAGGCCGACCCCACCCAGGCGGTCGTCGACCTCTACCTGGACTGGCCCGACCGGCCCGCCGGCGACGACGAGCTCTCCGACCGGCTGCGCGGCGTGCTCGACGAGGTCCCCGCGCTGCGCGCCGGCCGCCGGGTGACCGTCACCGTCTGCACCCCCGACGGCGGCGTCGAGACGCTCACCTACCGCCCCGACGACGCCGGCCGGCTGGCCGAGGAGCGCATCATCCGCGGGCTGCACCCGCTCACCGCCCAGCGGCTGGACCTGTGGCGGCTCAAGGAGTTCGACGGGGAGCGGGTGCCCTCGCCCGAGGACACCCACCTGCTGCACGTCACGGCGAAGGACAACCCGGACGACGAGCGGTTCATCGCCATGGCCGAGGTGCGCGACCTGACCCCGGTGCGCGACGAGCGCGGCCAGGTCGTCGGCTACCCGACCGTGGAGCGCCAGCTCACCTCCTGCCTCGACGGCCTGCGGCGCGCGCAGTCGCTGCGGCGCTCCCGGCGGCCGCTGGAGCACAACCGCGTCCACCTCTACGCCTGGCCCTCGATCGAGGTGCCGCTGGCCGAGGTGGCCGAGTTCGCCCGCACCGCCGCGCCGCTGACCGTGGGCGCGGGCCTGGACCAGATCGTGCTGCTCGCCCGCCTGCAGGAGGAGGAGGGCCGTCCGCCGCGCGAGGTGGCGGTGCGCTTCTCCAACCGCCCCGGCACCGGCGTCCGGATGCAGGTCACCGACCGGCCGTCGCAGCCGCTGCGGCCGCTGGACGACTACACCGCCAAGGTGCTCAGCTCCCGGGCCCGTGGCGCGCCCTACCCCTACGAGCTGGCCACCCTGCTGGCCGGGCCGGACGGCTCCTTCGTCGAGCACGACCTCGACGAGGGCCGGCTGGTCCCCGTGCAGCGCCCGCCGGGGCAGAACCGCGCCGGCATCGTCGTCGGGCTGGTGACCACGCCGACGGAGCGCTACCCGGAGGGCATGACCCGGGTGGCCCTCTTCGGCGACCCCACCAAGCAGCTGGGCACCGTGTCCGAGCCGGAGTGCTCGCGGGTCGTGGCCGCGCTCGACCTGGCCGAGGAGCGTGGGGTCCCGGTCGAGTGGTTCGCGCTGTCGTCGGGCGCGCGCATCTCCATGGACAGCGGCACGGAGAACATGGACTGGGTCTCCCGGGCGCTGCGCCGCATCATCGAGTTCACCCAGGCCGGGCACGAGATCAACGTCGTGGTCACCGGGATCAACGTCGGCGCCCAGCCCTACTGGAACGCCGAGGCCACGATGCTCATGCACACCAAGGGCATTCTGGTCATGACGCCGGACAGCGCGATGGTGCTCACCGGCAAGCACTCCCTCGACTACTCCGGCGGGGTGTCGGCGGAGGACAACTTCGGCATCGGCGGCTACGACCGGGTCATGGGCCCCAACGGGCAGGCGCAGTACTGGGCGCCCGACCTCACCGGCGCGCTCGACGTGCTGTTCCGGCACTACGCGCACGCCTACCGGGCGCCGGGGGAGCGCTGGCCCCGGCCCGCGCCCACGGGCGACCCGGTCGACCGCGACGTGCGCGCCTTCCCGCACAGCCACCCCGACAGCGAGTTCACCACCGTCGGCGACGTCTTCTCCGCCGAGGCCAACCCCGAGCGCAAGAAGGCCTTCGACATCCGCACGGTGATGCGGGCGGTCACCGACGCCGACCACCCGGTGCTCGAGCGGTGGGCCGGCATGGCCGACGCCGACACCGCCGTCGTCCTCGACGCCCACCTCGGCGGGTACCCGGTGACCCTGCTGGGCATCGAGTCGCGGCCGATCGTGCGCCGCGGCAGCCACCCCGCCGACGGGCCCGACCAGTGGACGGCGGGCACGCTGTTCCCCCGCTCGTCGTGGAAGGCGGCGCGGGCGATCAACGCCGCCAGCGGCAACCGGCCGCTGGTCGTGCTGGCCAACCTGTCGGGCTTCGACGGGTCGCCGGAGTCGCTGCGCAGGTGGCAGCTGGAGTACGGCGCCGAGATCGGCCGGGCGATCACCAACTTCGACGGCCCGGTGGTGTTCTGCGTGGTCTCCCGCTACCACGGCGGCGCCTTCGTCGTCTTCTCGGCCGTGCTCAACGACAACATGCAGGTGCTCGCCGTCGAGGGCTCCTACGCCTCGGTGATCGGCGGCGCCCCGGCCGCGGCGGTGGTGTTCTCCCGCGAGGTGGACAAGCGCACCGCCGCCGACCCGCGGGTGCGCGAGCTGGAGGCGGCCATCGGCGCGGCCGACGCCGTCGAGCAGGCCCACCTGCGCGCGCAGCTGGCCGGCGTCCGCAGCGGCGTCCGGTCGGAGAAGCTCGGCGAGGTGGCCGCGGAGTTCGAGGCCGTCCACGACATCGAGCGCGCCCGCCGCGTGGGCTCGGTGCACGACATCGTCCCCGCCGCCGAGCTGCGGCCCCGCCTCGTCGCCGCCGTCGAGCGGGGCATGGCCCGCGCCTCGACCACCTGACCCACCCGACCTGAGAGGACTCGGCGTGAACGCGTTCGTCCTGAACCGGCACGGCCGCATGGTGTTCCCCTCGAACGTCATGCCCGAGCTCGACTTCTCCACCGTGGAGACCCTCGAGCAGCTCGACAGCGTCATCCGGCGCGACTTCGAGACCAAGGCCCCCAGCGGCACGGAGATCCTCGAGCGGGTGCGCACCGGCGCCTACGCCACGCGCTACGACCTGATGCGCGACCTGGCGCTCAACCTGTTCTGGGCCAACCGCTTCTCGATCACCATGTACGACAAGCGGCCGACCCGCTGGGGCGACCTGCCGCGCACGCGCCCCGACGTGTTCCTGCCCGTCCTGGAGCCCTGGGAGGACGGCGAGGCGAAGGTCTCCGGCGTGCAGGAGGCCTACCCGCAGCTGCCGTCGCGGTGGGACGGGGCCTGCGAGGACCGCATCTTCGAGGTGCTCTTCGACGTGTTCGCCAACCGGCGGCACCACGCCTCGACGCTGCCGGCCGTCAAGCCCACGGTGGCGGAGTTCCTCGAGCAGCCCGGCGCGCTGACCTTCCGGCTGCCGCACTACGACCCCGACTACCCGGTGTACGACTACGCGGACATCCTCGACGTCTCCGAGGACGTGCCCGAGCTCGAGGCGCTGCACCGCTGGGCGATGGTGCTGCACAACCAGTACCCGTGGGAGCGCTCGCAGGTCGAGCTCGCCTCGGCCGACCAGCTGCGCGACGACGACTGGGTGGTCGCCTTCCACCCGCGGGACAAGGAGGTGCGCGGCTTCCTGCGCCGGCTGCGCGCCGGGGAGGTCCCCCGCCAGGTCGCCGGGCCGCGGGAGTCCCGGCCGCCGGTGCGGCCCTACCCGGAGCTCGACGTGCGCCGACGCTTCGCGGTGCAGCCGCGGCTGGAGGCGCTGGCCGCGGTGCACGGCGACCAGGTGTGCGGCAACGACGACCTGATCCGCAACACCGCCTACAACTGGTCGCCGATGAGCGCGGAGGAGATCCGCTCCAAGACCGGCATCGAGCAGCGCGAGTACAGCTCGCTGCCGCTGGAGGAGCTCGCCCTGCAGGCGGCCGAGGCGGCGCTGGACAAGGCCGGCCGGCAGCCGGAGGAGATCGGCGGGGTGCTGGTGTGCACCTGCACCAGCTCGCGGCTGATCCCGTCGCTGGCCACCTACCTGTGCGGCCAGCTCGGCATGCACCAGGTCTACGCCGCCTACGACCTCATCGCCGCCTGCGCCGGCATGCCCTACGGCGTCGCGGACGCCGTCCGGCTGCTCCAGGAGGTCGAGCGCCCGGTGCTCGTCGTCTGCGTGGAGAAGTTCTCCGACAAGATCGGCAACGTCCGCACCTCGCGGATGATCTTCGGGGACGGCGCGGCCGGCCTGGTGATCGGTCCCGCGCCCGAGGGCACCGACGGCGACGTCGACTACCTCAAGACCTACGCCAGCGGCCCGGCGAGCGAGGTCAACTCGATCCTGTGGCCCAACCCGGAGTTCGACAACAACATCACCGTGTTCGGGCCGCAGGTGAAGGCGCTGGCCGGCCGCTACCTGTCGCAGATGATCGACGAGCTCGGGCGGCTGCCGGCCCCCGACGGCCGGGACGGGTCGCTGATGGACGCGATCGACCTGATCGTGCCGCACCAGGCGAACAAGACGATGGTGATCGGCCTGGCGGAGAAGGCCGGGCTCACCGCCGACCAGCTCTACTTCAACATCGAGCAGGTGGGCAACACGTCCTCGGCGAGCATCCCGCTGGCCATCTCCGACGCGGTCCGCGACGGCGTGATCACCGAGCCGCTGCGGGTCTTCGCGCCCGGCTTCGGCGCCGGCGCGGTCGCCGGGTACGCCGTCCTGCGGGTCGACCCGGCGGTGGTCGCCGTCGAGGGCATGGCCGGGCGGTCGCAGCACGAGGAGGGCCAGCTGCCCGCACCGGCGGGGGACACCGGGTCGGCCTCGGAGGGCATGCGCGAGGCGTTCGGCTGATGGAGGACCTCCCTGCCCCCCTTGAAGGACCTCCCTGCCCCCCGCCGCTCGCAGGCTCGCGACGGGCCCCTGCAGGGAGGCCATGAGCGCTCGCGGCGGGACCCTGCAGGGAGGGCACAGCACGGTCCGGGCTGCGGACGGGACGCGGCTGAGGGCCTGGAGCAACGGCGGGGACGGCGTCCCGGTCCTGCTGTGCAACGGCCTCGGCGCGCCGCCCGCGGCCTGGCCGCGGCTGGTCGCGCCGGGCAGCGGCTTCCGGGTGGTGACCTGGTCCTACCGCGGGCTGGCCGGCTCGCAGCGCCCGGCCGACCGCGACCGGGTGCGGGTCGAGGACCACGCCGCGGACGCCCGCGCCGTGCTCGACGCCTTCGGGCTGCCCTCGGCCACGGTCGTCGGCTGGTCGCTCGGGGTCAACGTGGCCTTCGAGCTGGCGCTCGAGCACCCGGCGCGGGTGCGGTCGCTGCTGGCCGTCGCCGGGGTGCCCGGCGGCTCGTTCTCCGCGCTGTTCGCCCCGCTGGGCGTGCCGCGCCGGCTGCGGACCCCGGCGGGCCGGCTGAGCAGCCGGCTGCTGCCGCTGGTCGGGCCGCTGCTGCCGGTGCTGGTGGGCAGCCTGCCGCCGTGGCCGGAGCTGCTCACCGCCGACGGCGTCCGCGGCCCGGCGCGGGAGGCGGGGCACCCGGCGGCCCTCTACTCGGTGCTGCGCGAGTTCTCCCGGCACGACTGGCGCTGGTTCCGGCACCTGGTGCTCGCCGTCGCCGAGCACGCGCCGCTGGACGTCGCGGCGGTGCGCTGCCCGGCCACCTTCGTCGCCGGCAGCCACGACGCGCTGGTCGACGTCGCCGACGTGGCGGCCGCGGCGCGCGCCGTCCCCGGCGCCCGGCTGCGCACGGTGCCGGCCACCCACTTCGTTCCGCTGCAGTACCCGCAGCTCATGCGCGCCGAGCTGCGGGCACTGGTGGCGCGGGAGCCCCGGCCGGCCTGACCGGTCAGCCGCGGGCCGGCACCCGGTCGCGGACGTAGGAGCCGGGCGCCGCCTCCAGCACCGGGTGCGCGGTGCTGCCGAGGGACTCCGGCGCGGGCACCTCGTCCCCGGAGCGCTCGATCGCCCACTCCGACCACGGCTCCCACCAGCTGCCGGTGTGCTCCTCGGCCGCCGCGCGCCAGGCGTGCGCGTCGGGGCCGGGCTCGCCGCCGGTCCAGTAGCGGGCCTTGGGGTTGCCCGGCGGGTTGACCAGGCTCTGGATGTGGCCGCTGGAGCTGAGCACGAAGGTGCTCGGCCCCGACAGCAGCTGGGTGGTCCGGTAGCAGCCGTGCCACGGGGTGAGGTGGTCGGTGAGCGCGCCGGTGACGAAGGTGGGCACGGTGATCCGGCTCAGGTGCACCGGCGTGCCGAGCACGGTGAGCGCTCCCGGCTTGACCAGGGCGTTGTGCTGGAAGATGTCCAGGAACTGCTCGTGCAGCCGCGCGGGCAGGTTCGTGCCGTCGGCGTTCCACGCCAGGATGTCGAACGCGGGCGGGGCCTCGCCCATGAGCCACTGCCGCACCAGGTAGTTGAAGACCAGGTCGTCGGGGCGCATCCAGGTGAACACCGAGCCCATCTGGCGGGCGGTGATGACCCCGCGGCGGCGGGAGTTGCGCCGGGCGACGTCGAGCAGCCGGGGACCGGAGAAGGCGCCGAGCGGGGCCCGGCTGGCGAAGTCGAGCAGCGTCACCGCGTAGCCGGCGGCGGCCACCCGCTCGTCGCCCTGGGCGGCGAGGTGGTTGAGGGCCGTCGTCATCACCTGGCCGCCGGCGCACAGGCCCAGCGTCGTGACGTCGGGGGAGCCGGTGATCTCGCGGGCGGCGTCGACCGCGCTGAGCACGCCGCCGGCGTAGGTGTCGAGGTCCCACTCCGACTGCGCCTTCGTGGGGTTGCGCCAGCTGATCATGAAGACCTGCAGGCCGCGGCTCACCGCGTACTCGACCAGGCTGCGGCCGGGGCGGAGGTCGAGGAAGTAGAAGCGGCCGATCGGCGGCGGCACGACGACCAGCGGGCGGGCCCGCACCCGCGGCGTCGAGGGCGTGTACTGGATGAGCTCGACGATCTCGTCGCGGTACACGACGGCGCCGGGGGTGACCCCGAGGTCCTCGCCCACGGTGAAGGCGCTGCGGTCGACCTGCGACGGCATGCCGCCGTTGTGCACCAGGTCGCTGAGCATGTTCCGGGCGCCGCGGGCCAGGCTGAGCCCGGCGGTGTCGAAGGCCCGCTTCAGCGCGGCCGGGTTGCCCGGCAGGGTGTTGGTGGGGGCCAGCGCGCTGGACAGCGCGGTGAGCACGAAGCGGACCTGCTCGACCTCGCGCCAGTCGGCGCCGCCGGCCGCGAAGTCCTCGACCAGGCGGTCGAGCGCGCCGGTGGTGGCCAGGTAGGACTGGGCGAGCCGCCGGTAGCCCGGGTGCAGCGACCAGGCCGGGTCGGCGAAGCGCGCGTCCTTGGGCGACGGCGCGATCTCGTCGGTGCCCCGGAGGATCCGCAGGGCGTCGCGCCCGAGCCGGACGGCCTCGCGCGCCAGCGGCCGCGGCTGGGCCAGGGTGGCGGCCACCCCGCGCACCATCCCCCGCGGGGAGGGCATCGCGACCGGCTCGCCGCCCTCGACCGGGATGCCCTGCGGCGTGTCGCGCGGGGCGCGGCCGGCGTCCGCGGCCGGCCGGTCGGCGGCCCGGCGCGGGCGGGGCGGTGTCGTCGTCGTGGTCGTCACGGGGACCCCCTCTGTGAGCTGCATCACACGCCGTCGACCGTAGCCGGGGTGCGCGTCCTGGTGCCAGCACACCGGGAGAGCGGGGTCCCGCGGAAGACCTGCGCGCAGTGAGACCGGCGACACCGGGCCGGCCGGCGGCGGTCGGGCGGCGGTCAGGCGGGGACGGCGGCGGTGCGCGCGTACCAGGTGGCCAGCCGGGTGAAGCCCTCCTCGAGGGACACCGCGGGCCGCCAGCCGAGCGCGGCCCGCGTGCGGCGCTGGTCGAACCAGTGCGCGGTGGCCAGCTGCTCGGCGAGGAAGCGGTTCAGCGGCGGCACCGACCGCCGCCGGGTCGCCTCCCAGACCGCCTCGACCGCGGCGCCGGCGGCCCAGGCCGCGGCGAAGGGCACCCGCCGGCGCGGGCCGGGGACGCCGGCCGCCCGGCACAGCCGGCCCAGCACCTCGGCGACCGGGCGCGGCTCGCCGTTGGAGACGACCAGTGCCTCGCCGTGCACCGGCCCGCACGCGTCGACGGCGGCGACCAGGGCGGCCGCGGCGTTGTCCACGTAGGTGGTGTCGACCAGCGCCGCGCCCGAGCCGACCACCGGCAGCCGGCCGGCCCGGGCCCGCGCCACGATCCGCCCGACGAGCTGGGTGTCGCCCGGGCCCCACACCAGGTGCGGGCGGACGGCGAGCACGGCCAGGCCGGCCGAGTCGGCGGCCAGCGCGTCGAGCTCGGCGACCGCCTTGCTGCGGGAGTACCGGCCGCGGGCGCGCCCGGGGTCGGCCGGGTCCGCGCCGACGCCGGCCAGCGCCGTCCCGGCGTGCGCCACCGACGGCGAGGACACGTGCACCAGCCGGCCGACGCCGGCCGCCCGGCACGCGTCGAGGACGGCCCGGGTGCCCTCGACGTTGGCGTGCCGGTACTCCGCCCACGGCCCGGTCACGTCGACCTTCGCGGCCAGGTGCAGCACGGCGTCCTGCCGCGCGGCCGCCCGGCGCACGACCGCCGGGTCGGCGACGTCGCCGAGCACCTCCGCGCACGGCAGCCCGGACGGCCGGCGCTGCAGCACCGTCACCTCGTCGCCGCGCCCGAGCAGCGCGGTGGCCGTGGCCCGGCCGAGCATCCCGCTGGCGCCGGTGACCAGCACCCTCACGGCCGGGCGCCGGCGAGGAACCGGGCGGCGCGGCGGGCCACCTCCGCGCGGTCGACCTTCGACTGGTGGCGCACGTCGACCGGCAGGCGCGGGGCGGTGAGCACCGCGGCCACCTCGACGCCGGCGGCGGCCCGCACGGCGTCGGCGAGCGCGGGACCGGCCAGGCCGAGCCGCCGGCGCCGGCCCGAGGGCACGACGACGACCGCGACCACCTGCGCACCGGCCGGCCCGATGCCCACGGCCGCGGCCGCCGCGACGCCGTCGAGCCGCTCCACCCGCTGCTCCACGCCGACCGGGGTGACCACCCCGGCGGCGGTCGTCACCACGTGCTGCAGCCGTCCCTCGACCCACAGCCGGCCCGCGGCGTCGAGGTGGCCGACGTCGCCGGTGCGGTGGAAGCCGGGGTCGCGCGAGGCCGCCCGCTCCAGCGCCCACAGCGCGTCGTAGCGGTCCTTGACGTGCGCCGCCGACACGCAGACCTCGCCGGTCACGCCGGGGGCGTCGGTGAGCGGGCCGTCGGCGGTGCCGTCGGGTGACAGCGGGGCGACCCGCACGGTGACGCCGGGCAGCGGGGCGCCGACGCAGACGCCCTCGCCGTCGCCGGCGGCCTCGATGCCGGCCAGCGAGACGTCGGTGACCGGCAGCGCCTCGGTCATCCCGTAGGGGGTGTGCGGCTCGGCGGCGGGCAGCACCTCCCGCAGCGACCGCAGCAGCGCCGCCGGCACCGGCGCGCCGGCCGACACCAGCAGCCGCACCCGCGCGAGCGCCGCCCGCTGCGCGGGCGACAGGTCGCCGGCGGTGGCCGCGACCCGCCGCAGCGCCGCCGGGGAGGCGAAGACGACGGTCGCGTCGACGGCGGCCGCGGCGTCGGCCAGGGCGGGCGCGGTCAGCGACCCGGGTGCGGTGACGTCGACGTCGGGGACGGCCGAGCCGATGCCCAGCGCGGGGCCGAGGATGGCGAACGGCGCGAACGCGGCGACGAAGCGGTCCCCGCCGGTCAGGCCGTAGGTGGCCCGCACGAGCTCCTGCTGGGCGGCGGCCTGCCGGTGGGTGTAGACGACGCCCTTGGCCGGCCCGGTGGCGCCGGAGGTGAACAGCACCGCGCAGTCGTCGTCGACCGCCGGTTCGCCGGGCACCGGCGCCGTCCGGCCGAGCGCCTCGAGGCCCTCGAGGGTGTGCGCCGCGCCGCGCCCGGCGCCGGCCCGGCCGGCGGCGATCCGGGTCCCGGGCAGGCCCATGACCCGGGCCGCGGCCAGCCCCGCGCGGCTGCCGACGACGTGCCGCACGGCCGCGCCGCGCAGCGCCCGGCGCATGCCGCGCAGGCCCAGGCCCTTGTCGGCCACGACGACGACGGCACCGGCGCGCCACACCGCGTACACGGTGGCGGTGAGGTCGGCCGAGGGCTCCACGAGCAGCGCGACCCGGTCGCCGGGCCGGACCCCGGCGGCGGCCAGCCCGGCGGCGAGGTCGCGCACCCGCCGGGCCAGCGCCGACCAGGACACCGTCGCGCCGCCGACCTCGGCGACCGCCGCGGTGTCCTCGCCCGACCGCTCCTCCAGGGCCGACCACAGTCGCCGCCCGCCGTCGCCCGCGGGGCGGGCCGGGGCGGCGGGCCGGCCGAGGTCGGTCACCCACTGCGCGACCGCCCGGGCGCACTGCGGCGCGTCCTCGGGCAGCAGGTGCGAGGCGCCCGCGTAGCGGTGCAGCTGGGCCTGCGGCAGCCGCTCCCGCAGGTCGGCGAGGTAGCGCTCGCCGAACACCGGGTCGCGCGGGCCCCACAGCAGCAGCGCCGGGACGTCGAGGCCGCGGATCCCCTCGGCGACGGCCTCCTGCGCCGGGCGGCTGGGGTGGCCGGGGGAGAAGGGGATGTCGGCCACGAAGTCGCCCACCGACCGCCGGCGGGCCGCGGTCCGGTAGGGCGCGGCGAACGCGCGCCGGACGGCGGCCGGCAGCGGCGGGCGGGACAGCGCCGTCGTCGCCCGGACGAACACCGGCGTGCCGACGGTGACCGCCGCGCGCACGCCGGGCGCGTCCGCGGCGCGGATGAGCAGCGGGCCCCAGTCGCCCGGGGGCATGGCGACGGCGGTGTTGGCGAGGACGACGCCGCGCAGGTCCGCGCGGTGCTCCAGCGCCCAGCCCAGCGAGATCACGCCGCCCCAGTCGTGGCCGACGGTGACCACCGGCCCGGTGACGCCGAGCGCCGCGGTGAGGTCGCCGAGGTCGGCGATGCGCTGGGCCAGCGGCCGGGGCCCGTCCAGCCGCTCGGAGAAGCCCATGCCGAGCTGGTCGGGGGCGACCACCCGCCAGCCGGGGGGCGCGGCGGCGAGCAGCCGCCGCCACAGGTAGGACCAGGTGGGGTTGCCGTGGACGCACAGCAGCGTGCCGGCGGGGTCGGGGACGCCGTTGTCGAGGACGTGCCAGGTGTGCTTGGCCCCGGTGGCGTCGGCCACGGTGATGGTCCGCGACCAGGCGGGGTCCAGGCCCGGCAGGTCCGGCGGGAGGCCGGTGCCGTCAGGACTGTCGGGGGCCGTCACCAGGCGAGCTCGAGGCAGGAGACGTTGAGGCCCGAGCCGATGCCCATGAGCAGCACGCGGTCGCCGTCGGTGAGGGAGTCCTGCTGACCGGCCAGCGTGTAGGGCACCGACGCCGGGCCCAGGTTGCCCCGGGTGGGGAACGTGGTGGGCACCAGCGCCGGGTCGATGCCGAACCGGTCGCACATCGCCTGGGTGTGCACCTTCGACACCTGGTGGACGACGTAGCGGTCCATGCCCGCCGCCCAGTCGACCTGCCCGGCGGCCTCGGCCCACATGTCCTCCGACAGCTGCAGCCCGGCGTCGAGCAGGCCCTTGAGGTCGGTGCGCATGAGGTCGTTGTCGCCGGTGCACAGCTCGTGGTGCTCGGTGCCGGCGCGGCTGACCGAGGCGACCAGGCGGTGCCCCTCGGGGTGCCGGTCGGCCCGGCCGAGCACCATCGCGACCGCGCCGGAGCCCAGCGTCAGCGTGGCGAACTGCGCGATCACGTCCTTGGAGACGGTGCCCGGCCCGTTGAGCCGCTCGACCGTGCGCTCCTGGACGGGGCGGGCGTCCTCGCCGTTGACGACGAGGGCGTACTCGACCATCCCGGACTCGATCATCGCCGCCGCGAGCTCCATGCCGTTGACGAAGCCGAGGCAGGCGTTGGTCACGTCGAAGTTCTGGCAGGAGCGCGGCAGGCCCAGCGCGTGGTGCACGGCGACCGCCGTCGAGGGCTCCAGGTACCGCCGGCTGACCGAGGTGTTGACCATCAGGCCGATCGCGGCCGGGTCGACGCCGCTCTCGCTGACCGCCTTGGCGCCGGCCTCGGCCGCGCCGTCGACGAAGGTGACGCCCTCGGCCCACCAGCGGCGCTCCCGGATGCCGGCGAGGCGCTCGAGCAGTCCCGGGCGCAGCCCCACCCGCCGGTAGGTGTCGGCCAGCGCGTCGTCGAAGGCGTCGGAGGTGACCACCCGGCTGGCGTCGGCCGTCTGCACCGCCAGGACGGCGGTGTTGCCGAACCGGTGCGTGGTGTTGCCGTTCGTGTACAGGCCGCTCATCCCTGGATCCAGTCCTCGGAAGGGCCGACCCCCTGCGCGCCGCCCTCGGTGCGGGGCCACTACCCGCGCACCCCCACCGCACACGGCCGGAGCGCAGGTCCCGGCGCCGTCCCTACTTGTCGCGGGGCCCGGACGCCCCGACGATGCACGTCCGGAGAGACTATGCGGAACGGGTGTGAGCGACGGGGGCGGCCATGGACACCCACACCTCCCACGGCAGGCACCGCCGCCGGCGGGCGCACCGCCGGGCCGCCGTCGCCGTGCTCACCGCGCTGCTGCTCGCCGGCGCCGCGGTCGCCGTCCTCCTCTGGCGCGGCGGGGGGTCCGGGTCGGAGGCGGCCGCGGAGGGGACCGCGACCCCGGCCGCCGCGGACGGCGGCCACGGGGAGCACGGGGGCGGCGGGCCCGCCACGTCCGGCGCCGCGACGCCGCCGCCGATCGCCCCGTCGCCGGCCGGACCGTCGGCCAGCGCGGCCACCCCGGTGTCCGGGCCCGCGGTCGCCGTCGGGCAGGCGCCGCACCACCTGGCCCTCGCCCCCGGGGGCGGGTTCGGCTACGTCGCCGACCCCGCGGGCGGCGCGGTGGTGCGCATCGACGCGGCGAAGGCCGAGCCGGTGGCGACGATCCCCGTGCCGCAGGCGCCGCCGCAGATGGTCACCTTCTCCCCGGACGGCACGCGGGCCTACGTGTCGGCCTTCGACGAGGAGTACACGGTCAACGCCGTCGTCACGATCGACACCGTCGCCGACCGGGTGCTCTCCTCCGTGCCGGTGGGCCGCGGCCCCTACGCGCTGTCCACCGGCCCCGACGGGCGGCTGCTCTACGTGCCCTACTTCGACGAGGACCACCTCGACGTCCTCGACGCGGCCACCGGCGCCCTGGTCGAGCGGGTGGACGTCCCGCCGTCCCCGCACTGGATCGCCTTCGCGCCCGACGGGTCCACGGCCTACGTCACCAACCACTTCTCCGACGTCGTCACGGTGCTGGACCTGGCCGCGCACGACGTGGTCACCACCATCCCCGTGGGGGACGGGCCGCACAGCCTGGAGTTCTCACCCGACGGGACCCGCCTGGCGGTCGTCGACTACATCGGCGACGACGTCGTGCTCGTCGACCCGGCGACCGACACCGTCGCCGCGACCGTGGCCGGCGTCGGGGCCGGCCCGCAGGACGTCACCTGGGCCCCCGACGGCCGGCACCTGTACACGGCCAACGTCGACGAGGGCACCGTCGGCGTGGTGGACGTCGCCGCGGGCGCCGTCACCGCACGCGTGCCCGTCGGCGCGGACCCGACCAGCGTGACGGTCACCCCGGACGGCGGTCGGCTGCTGGTGACCAACTTCGGCGACGGCACCGTGCAGGTGCTCGAGGCCGCCCCGGCCGGGTGAGGGCGGCTCAGACGAGCACGCGGCCGCCGTGCACCGGGTCGGCGGCCTCGGCGGCCAGCAGGATCCGCCGGGCCGGGCGGTAGCGGCCCTCGCGGAGGCTGCGCGCCTTGTCCGGGTCGACCCGGGCGAGCTCGGCGTTGGCCGCCAGGTTGTGCTTGTTGTCGGCGAGCTTGACCAGCCGGCCCAGCGGGTGGGCCGCCGAGCGCCGGATCAGCCCGGAGATGTAGGGCTCGCCGGGGCGGCGGGTGACCGCGTCGACGGCCTCGACCACCACCTCCGGCACGCCGAGGGCGCGCAGCCGGGTGAGGTCGTAGCGGCGGTCGGGGTCGGGGTGGTCACGGGTGTCCTCGACGACGTCGTGCAGCACGCCGGCCATCTCCGCGTACGGCCCGTGCGGGCGCAGCGCCTCGGCGATCGGCCGCAGGTGCGCCAGGTAGTAGTCGCGCCCCTGCGCGTCGACCTGCCCCTCGTGCGCCCGCAGCGCGAGCAGGTGCGCATCGGGAACGCTGAACCCCACGGGAGCGAGGTTACGGCGGCTCACACGTCGCGGCGGGCGAAGACCGTCCCGGCGAGCCCCAGCACCAGGGCCACCCACAGCAGCGACCAGGCGAGGTAGGCCGGCGTGAGCCCGGCCTCGCTGAGGAACGGGAAACCCGCGAACTCCGCGCCGGCCGCCAGCACCGCCGAGGGGTCCTGGAAGGCGTGCATGGCGCCGCGCCACAGCCCGTCGGTGGGCAGCAGCATCCGGGACACGGTGCCCACCCGGGCCACGCCCTCGTTGCCCAGCGCCGCGCCGACCCCGCCGACCACGCCGGCGATCCACGTGGCGCCGAACAGGCCGACCGCCACCACGCCCGAGGCCATCGGCGAGACCGCGGTCGCCAGCAGCAGGCCCAGGGTGAGCAGCACCGCCGTCTGCCCGGCCAGCAGCGCCAGCCCGACCACCGGCTGCGCTGGCCAGTAGTCGACGGTCACCCGGACGACGAGGAACTGCGCCAGCCCGGCCAGCACGACGTAGGCGCTGCCGAAGGTGGCCAGGCCCAGCCACTTGCCCAGCAGGACGGCGCTGCGCCGCACCGGGCGGGCCAGCAGCACCAGCGCCTGCCCGGACTCCACCTCCCCGGACAGCGTGGGCCCGGCGAGGAAGGCGGTGCCCAGCGCGGCGATGAGGCTGAGCCCGAACATGACCAGGTTGAGCAGCTGCGAGGCCACCAGCCGGACCTCGCCGCTGGTGAGCGCCCCGGCCTGCGACTCCAGCCCGGCCAGCTTGGCGAAGCCCCAGGCGGACAGGCCCAGCAGCGCCAGGGTGAGCACCGCGAGCGCCCGCAGCACCTTGCGGCGGGCGGCCTCGCGCAGGGTGAGCCCGGCGACGGTGAGCACGGTGCGGGCGGTCACGGCCGGTCCCCGCGGAGGATGCCGAGCAGCCGCTCCTCGAGGGTGATCCGGCCGGGCTCGACGGCGTGCACGCGCACCCCGAGGCCGACCAGGTCGGCCACCAGGCCGGGCACGTCGGCGTCCTCCCCGTCGCCGGGCAGCTCCACGGTCCACGCCTCCCCGCCGTGCGTCAGCCGGCCGGCGGCGGCCAGCCGGGCCTCGGCGTCGGCACCGACGCCGGTGAGCCGCAGCCGCAGCTCGCGGCGGCCGAGCAGCTCGCCGAGGGTGCCCGCGGCGGCCACCCGCCCCCGGTCGAGCACGACGACCCGGTCGCAGACCCGCTCCACCTCGCCGATCAGGTGCGAGTTGAGCAGCACCGCGACCCCCTCCTCCCGCAGGGCCAGGACGACGTCGCGGACGTCGGCGCGGCCCAGCGGGTCCAGCGCGCTGGTCGGCTCGTCGAGGACGACCAGCTCCGGGCGGGCCACCAGCGCGACGGCCAGGCCCAGCCGCTGCTGCATGCCCTTGGAGAAGCCGCCCACCCGGTCGCCGGCGCGGTCGGCCAGGCCGACGAGGGCCAGCCGGTCGCGCTGCTCGGCGCCGGGCACCGCCGTCCCGGACAGCCGCACGTGCAGGGCGAGCACCTCGGCGGCGGTCAGCCACGGCTGGTAGCGGAACAACTCGGGCAGGTAGCCCACCCGCTCCCGGGCGCGGGGGTCGCGCCCGGGGCGGCCGAGCAGGTGCACCTCCCCGGCGTCGGGCCGGACCAGGCCGAGCAGCATCTTGATCACGCTGGTCTTGCCGGCGCCGTTGGGGCCGAGCAGGCCCACGACCTCGCCGCGGCCCACGGTGAAGGAGACGCCGTCGACGGCGGTGCGCCGGCCGTAGCGCTTGCGCAGGTCCGAGCACCACACCGCCGGCGACGGCGGCAGGGAGGCCAGCAGCCCGCGGGCCGCGGCGAGGTCGGGGCCGGCGCTCACCCGTCCAGGCCCCGCGCGACGGCGAGCACCTCGTCGGCGCCCAGCGAGCCGGCCACCGCGGTCACCACGCCGTCCTCGACCCACACCACGCCGGCCACCAGGCCGTCGCGGGAGGTGAGCACGGTGGCGGGCACCCCGTCGACGTCGGCGGGCTCACTGGTGGCCAGGCCCGCCGGCACCGGCAGCGGCAGCGTCGTCCCGGTGCCGCCGAAGCCGCGCAGCTGGGCGGCGAGGTCCTCGGGGATGCCGGGCAGCGACAGCAGGTAGTCGCGGGCGGTGGCGAACGGGACGCCGGACGACTCGCCGGTGGGGGCGACCGCGCGGGCCACCACGAGGGCCGGCACGCCGTTGGCGCTCGGCCACACCGCGGCCACGCCCGGGCCGGCGGTCAGCCGGAACCGCCCGCCGTCGAGCCCCGGCGGCGGGGGCGGCAGCTGCTCGCCGACCGCGGCGGCGGCCTGTGCCGCCCGCTCGGCGGAGAAGGTGAACACCGCGCTCACCCGGCCGCCGGCCTGGTAGGACGGCTCGCCGGTGACGCCGCGCGGCAGCTCGGCCACCTGCGGCACGGCCAGGCCGGTGGCCGCCTCCGCGGCGGCGGCGTCGGGCACCCCGTGGACGTCGGGCTCCTCGAGCACCTCCACGTCGCCGTAGGCGGTGAGGTCGGGCAGCGCGACCAGGTCGGCCTGGGTGACCGTCACCGGCGCGACCTGCTCGGTGCGGAACACCTGCAGCCAGTCACCGGCGGCCGCGACCCCGCCGCCGGCCAGGACGACGGCCACCCCCAGGCCGGCGACCAGCGGCCGCCGCAGCGTCCACCGCCGGCGGGGCGCGGCCGCCGGGCGCGGCCGCCCGGCGGCGACGGCGGCCGACAGCCGGTGCCAGGCGGCGTCGGTGCCGGCGTCGGCCCCGCCGGGGGCGCCGGCGGTCAGCGCGGCGGCCGCGGCGGCGGCGTCGCGCTGGGCGGCGGCCAGGCCGGCCAGGCAGGCCGGGCAGCCGGCGACGTGCGCGCGGTCGGCGTCGGCGACACCGGCCGGCTCGTCGACCAGCCGGCGCAGCGTGCCCTCGGACGGGTGGCGCTCGGTGGTTCGGCGCCCAGTGGGTCGGCGCTCAGTGGTTCGGCGCATGGCGGGTCAGCTCCTCACGCAGGGCGGACTCGGCGCGGCGGACGGTGGTGCCGACGCTGCCGGGGGAGAGGTCGAGGGCGGCGGCGACCTCGGCGTAGCTCAGGCCGCTGTGCCGCAGGACGAGCGCGACGGCCTGTCGGCGGGGCAGCCGGCCCAGCGCCGCGCGCACGCGGCGCCGCTCGTCGCGGGTGACGACGTCGTCGGCGACGTCGGGGGTGGTGGGGTCGGGCCGGTCGGCGGCCTCCTCGCGGGTGGCCCGCCGGCGGTCGGCGCGCAGGTGGTTCAGGGCGGTGTGCGCCGCGGCGACGGCCAGCCACCCCGCTGCCTCGCCGGCCGGCACCGACGAGCGGGCGAAGGAGAGGAACACCTCCTGGGCGACGTCCTCGGCGCGGTGCCGGTCGCCGACGACGCGGGTGGCGACGGCGACCACCCGGGGCCAGGCCGTGCGGAAGACCTGCTCGAGGTCGGCCCGGACGGCGTCGCCTCCCGCCACGGTCCCGCCGTCCTCCCGTCGCGCCCGCCCGGCCGCCCGGCCGCCCGCCCGTCCCGTGCGGGACAGGACGGCCGGCGCGGTCGCCGCCGGTGCGCTCCCACCGTGCCCGATGATCCCCACGTCCTCTGAGCACCGCCGGGCCCGGGGGTGTGACACGGCCGGTCAGGCGGGGCCGAGCGTCCGGTCGAGCCAGTCGTTGCGGAAGGCCCCGCGCGGGTCGTAGCGGCGGACCAGGTCGCGGAAGTCGGCCATCCGCGGGTAGAGCCGGTCGAGCTCGGCGGCGCCGGTGGTGAACAGCTTGCCCCAGTGCGGCCGGGCCCCGAACGGGCGCAGCGCGGCCTCGAGCTCCGGGAGGAGGGCGGTCACCGCGGGCTGGTCGGGCAGCCAGGTGAAGTGCAGCGCCAGCACGTCGCCGCCCTGGGCGGGGCTCAGCCACAGCTCGTCGGCGGCCACGGTGCGGATCTCGCCCACCTGCAGCAGCGGCGAGATCCGCCCGGCCAGCGCGCGCAGCGCCTCGCAGGCCGGCCGCGCGTGCTCGCGGGGGACGAAGTACTCGCTCTGCAGCTCCTCGCCCCGGCTCGGGGTGAACTCGGCCCGGAAGTGCGGCAGCCGCTCGTGCCACTCCCCGGGGAGGTCGAGCTGGTCGGTGAGGTTCTCCACCGGCGCGTCGGGGAGCATGTGCGTGGGCTCGGTGGCCGCGCGGGCGCCGAAGAACTCCCCGGGCGCGACGGCGAGCTCGTCGGTGCGGGACTTGACGTACACCGAGGTCACCCGGTGCCAGTCGGTGAACACGCTGACGCTGTAGGCGGCGGCGGTGACGGCGTCGAGGTCGGCGAACAGCCGCGCCCAGGTCAGCCCGAGGTAGGCGCTGGTGCGCACGTCGAAGGTCGGCTGGGTGCGCAGCAGGACGCGGGTGACGACGCCGAGAGCCCCCAGGTGGACCACCGCGCCGGGCAGGTCGGCGTCGTCCGGGCCGAGGACCACCAGCTCGCCGTCGGAGCGGACCAGCTCCAGGCCGGCGACCGAGGTGCTCAGCGAGCCGTTGCGGTTGCCCGAGCCGTGGGTGCCGGTGGCGGTGGCTCCGGCGACGGTGATGTGCGGCAGCGAGGCCAGGTTGTGCAGCGCCCGCCCGCGCCCGGCCAGCACCCGCACGAGCTCGCCGTAGCGCATCCCGGCCGGCACCCGCACCAGGCCGGCGGCGTCGTCGACCTCGACGGGCAGCGCGAGCTCGTCGAGCAGCACGTGGTCGGCGGTCGTGTCGGCGATGTCGTTGAAGCAGTGCCGCGAGCCCAGGGCCTTGACCCGCTCGCTGCCGGCGACGACGTCCTGCACCTCGGCGACGGTGCGCGGCCGGTGCACCCGCGTGGAGCGGTAGGTGAGGTTGCCCGCCCACGTGCGCAGCGGCGCGCCGACCGCGTCCTCCTGGGTGACCGTGGCGGGCTCCTCGGGGTGCGGCGGGCCGGGCGCCGACACGCTACCCCCGGCTCAGCGGCCCAGGTGCGCCCGCAGGGCGGCGACCACCGTGCGGTGGTCCTCCAGCTGCGGCAGCCCGGACACGACCACGACGCCCACCGGGCCGACCGAGCGCACCACCACCGGGAACGCCCCGCCGTGTGCGGCGTACCGCGCGGGGTCGAGGCCGGTGCCCTCCTCGAAGGTGCTGCCGCGCTCCACCCACGTCTGCCGGACGTGCAGCGAGCTGTGCCCGAAGCGCTCCACCACCCGGGTCTTGCGCTCGATCCAGGCGGCGTTGTCCGGGGTGGCGCCGGTCAGCGCCGCGGAGAACAGGCGGTGGCCGGCGCGGCTGACCTCCACCGCGACCGGCGCCCCGGCGCGGCGCGCGGTGGCCACGAGGGCCGCGCCGACGTCCCACGCGTCGTCGTTGGTGAAGGAGGTGAACTGGAGGGCGTCCTCCTCCGCGGCGAGCTCGGCCACGGACGGGAAGTGGGTGTCCACGGGGGCATCCTGGCCCAGGACCGCCGGTCGGGGTCGGCCGCGCGCCGCCGTGGTGACGGTCCCGTGACGGGGGGCCCGGAGACTGGCCGGGTCACGACGGAGGTGCAGCGTGGGGGTGCCCGGGACCGGGAGGTCGTCCCGGCGGCTGTCGTCCCGGCGGCTGTCGTCCCGTCGGCTGTCGTCCCGTCGGGGGAGTGCGCCACGCAGCGTCACGGGTGAGGATCGGGTCCCGCTGTCATGACCAGCCGCGGGCCACGGACCGTCCGCCGGGACGGGTGGCAGGGACGACCCCGATGGACGGTGACCGTGGACGGCGACCGCAGCGCGGCCCTGGTCGTCCGGGTGTGGCTGGAGGACGGCGCCGGCACCTTCCGCGGCCGGCTGACCGGCGTCGACACCTCGCCCGGTGCCCGGGGGACGGGGGAGACCACGGTGGCCCTCGTCTCCTCGCCCCGGGAGACCGTCGAGGCGGTGCGCCGCTGGCTGGAGGCGTTCCTCGACGACGTGCCCGACGGGGTGGCGGGCGGCGTGCCGGACCCGATTGACGGCGGCGAGTGACCGGTCGGACGATCACGGTGCCACGAGCCTGACCTCGTCCGGCTCACCGTCCGACGGGTGCCCGAGGGGGTGCGCCCCGGTGAACCCCGCTCCGCCGCCCCGGCTGACCCTGCTGCACGGCTTCTCCCTCGAGCCCGGCGGCGGCGTCCCGCCGCCCGACCTGCCCCGGGCCGTGCAGCGCCTCCTCGCGCGGCTGGGCCTGTCCCGCTGCCCGGACCGCACCGCGATCGCCGGCCAGCTGTGGCCCGACGTGCCGGAGGACCACGCCCACGGCAGCCTGCGCTCGGCGCTGTGGCGTCTGCGGCGGGTGGCCCCCGGCACGGTGGAGGTGTCCGGCGGGACGCTGTGCCTGGCCCCGGCCGTGCGCGTCGACGTCCGCGAGCTGGAGACGTGGGCGGCGCGGGTGCTCGACCCGCAGGGCGGGGACGCCGGCCTCGCGGTGCCGGGGGAGGCGCTGCGCGGGCCACTGCTGCCCGGCTGGTCGGAGGAGTGGGTGCTGCTGGAGCGGGAGCGGCTGCGCCAGCTGCGGATGCACGCCCTGGAGGCGCTGGCCGACCGGCTGGCCGTGGCCGGGCGGTTCGCCGAGGCGGTCGAGGCGGCCTACGCCGCGGTGGGCGAGGAGCCGCTGCGGGAGAGCGCGCACCGCGCCGTCGTCCGGGTGCACCTGGCGGAGGGCAACCTGGCCGAGGCGCGGCGGGCCTACGCGTCCTTCCGGGACCTGCTCGCCGGCGCGCTGGGGGTGGCGCCCACGCCGTCCATGACCGCGCTGGTCCGGCGGCCCGCGGGGCCCGCGGTGGTCGACGTCCCCGTCGCGCGGCCGGCGAGGTGGGCGATCGCGGGGAGGCTGGGCACGAAGCAGTAGGCGCCGCCGCGGGTGGTGACCAGCCGGGGCAGGCCGGTGAGCGCGGTCCGCCCGCCGCCCGGGATGGCCAGCGGCAGCGTCCCGCCGGCACCGAGGAACGGGTCCTGCGTCCGGCCCAGGCCCGGCGCGAAGCGCCCGTCGATGACCCACTCCCGCATCACGAACTCGAACTGGTCGCGCAGGCTGACGCCGAGGAACAGCCCGAGCAGGCCGCGCTCGTGGCCGTCCCGCGGGTGGGCGGGGTCGTACGGCGGGCCGTAGGGCAGCCCGCGCCGGACGACACGGTGCCGGTGCCCGCCGCCCCCGGCGACGCGCGAGTCCCGCGGGTGCACCCGCCGGACGTGCGAGCCGATCGGGCACCGCTCGCCGCGGGGGTCGTCGGCGTAGCCGAAATCGTTGAGCGCCTCGGGCGGCAGCGGCGGGTCGGGGGACCCGGTGTGTGGGGACAGGACCAGCGGCACCCCGGTGCGCCAGCGCCCGCACAGCCAGGCGGCGACGAGCTCGGGGTCCGCGCCCGTGCGCCGGGACTGCTCGGCGAGCAGGTCGACGAAGGCGTCGACGTCCTGGGCCAGCACCCGGAACGCCGCGAAGCTGCCGTCGCGACCCAGTACCTCCGGCTGCGGCACCGGGTAGGTGTGGCCCGGGAACTGGCTCGGGTGACCGAGCAGGAACGCCCCCGCCGGCGCCACGGGCAGCCGGTCGGGCGGACCCGGCGGGGGGGCGCCCTCGACCGTGGGCTGGGAGATGCCGTCGACGTAGCCGAAGTGGTCGACGCGGCCGCCCAGCAGAGCGGCGTCGAACCGGCCGAGCTCCCGCACGCCGGGCGCGGTGCCCGCCAGGAGCGCGTCGGTGGCCCGCTCCACGGCCGCCGCGCTCTGGCCGGACAGCGACACGAGGAGGTGGAAGCCGGGGTCCCGGAAGACCGGCAGCCAGTGCTCCGGGGCTGCAGGGCCGACGTCGCCCACCCACCCCGCCCGGGCGACGGCGCCGGCGGTGAACTCCTCCGGGAAGGTGGCCAGCGACTCGTCGGGCACGCCGAGGGCGCGCAGCCCGCCGGCGGTGACCGCCACGTTCAGGCAGCACTCCGGCTTCCCGGTCCAGGGCGTGCCCGGGGTGACCTGCGGGCGCCCCGGCGTGCCGTCGACGAGCGAGCCGAGCAGCTCGCGGCCGGCGGGGGCGGCGTCCACCCGCAGCACCAGGTGCCGCGCGTGCGGCATGCCGTAGCCACGCAGCACGAGGCCCTGGACGTCGGCGAGGTCCGGCACCGGGGGCTGCCGGCGCTCAGCCGCCGGCCTGGACGATGTCGAGCACCGTCCTCTCCGGGTAGGCGCTGTAGAACGGCGGCACGCACGCCAGGTCGTGCCGGCGGACGAAGTCGAGGAACTCCTGGCGGTGTTCGGCCACCGGCAGCGGCGGGCCGCCGGCGACGTGCTGCAGCAGGTCGGTGAAGACGTCCCCGACGTGGTCGACGAAGTCGTGGAGGTAGGCCTCGAAGTCGCCGTCGTAGGTCGTGATGACGGCGAGCCGCTGCTCGTCGAGGAGGACGAACCGCGCGAAGTGCACCGTGCCGATCGCGTCGAGCGCCCGGACGACCGGGTTGTGCTCGCGCGGCAGCGCCTGCAGCGCCTCGATCTTGACCTGCAGCGCCCGGCGGTCGTCGGCGGAGCGCGCGGTCAGCACCAGCGTCAGCGGGTGCTGCACCGGCTGGTCGGTGGTGCTCGTGCTCGTGGTGGTGCTCGTGGCGGTCATGCCCGTGCTCCCTCGGATCGTCCTTCTGTCCGCGCCGACCCTGCGGCAGGCGGCGTCACCGCGCCGTCACGCCGCCGTCCGCGCCGGCGTGTATCAGCGGCGCCCCGCCCGCCTCTGCCGCACAGAGGTCGCCGCACAGGAGGGGAACCGCCCATGGACCGGGTCGCGCACGCCGTCCCGGACGGCGGACCGCGGGTCACGCTGCTCGACGGGTTCGCCGTGCGGGCCGCCGGGTCCGCCGGCGTCGCGGGGGACGAGGAGCTGCCCCCGTCGGTGCAGCGGCTGGTGGCCCACCTGTGCCTGGCCGGCGGGCCGGCGCGCACGGCCGTGTCCGGCCGGCTGTGGCCCGACGTCCCCGAGGAGCGCGCCCGGGCCAGCCTGCGGTCGGCGCTGTGGCGGCTGCGCCGGACGGTCCCCGGCCTGCTCGACGACTCCGGCAGCCGGCTCCGGCTGGCCCCGGGCGTCCGCACCGACGTGCGCGACCTGCAGGCGTGGGCCGAGCGGGTGTGCGACCCGGGCGCCGGGCCGCTGCGGGCGGCGCTGCCCGCGCCGGCGCTCCTGGGTGACCTGCTGCCCGGCTGGTACGACGACTGGGTCCTGCTCGAGCGCGACCGGCTCCAGCAGCTGCGGCTGCACGCGCTGGAGACCGTGGCGGCGCGCCTGGGCGAGGCCGGCCGGTACGCCGAGGCGCTGCAGGCCGCCTACCTGGCGATCCGGACCGAGCCGCTGCGGGAGAGCGCCCACCGCACCGTCGTGCGGGTGCACCTCGCGGAGGGCAACCTGGCCGAGGCGCTGCGCGCGCACGACGTGTTCGCCGGCCTGCTGCGCGAGGAGCTGGGGGTGGCCCCGACCGAGCGCATGGCCGGGCTGGTCCGCGGTCTGCCGCGCCTGCGGCGGGTCTCCTGAGCCGGCCGCGGCACCGGACGGGCGGGGCAGGGTCCAACGACCGTTGTCCCGCGCGCCGCGCGCCGGGACGATGCCCTCGCGTTCCCGCTCGCGAGCGCCCACGGGCGGCCGGGGGAGGGACCCCATGAGCACGACCACGCGTGTCTGCCTGCTCGACGGCTTCCGCGTCACCGTGGACGGCGCCGACGCGGGCCCGGGCGGGCTGCCCCGCGGGGTCCAGCGCCTCGTCGCCCACCTGGGCCTGTGCGGCCGGCCGGTCCGCGGGGTGGTCGCCGGGCGGCTGTGGCCCGACGTCCCGCAGGCCCAGGCGCAGGCCAGCCTCCGCTCGGCCCTGTGGCGCGCGCAGCGGGCGGTGCCCGGGCTGGTCGACGCGACGGGGAGCGCGGTGGCGCTGGCCCCCGGCGTGCGCGTCGACGTCCGCGAGCTCCTCGACCGGGTGCACGCCGTGCTCGACCCGGCCACGCCCGTCGAGCGCCTCGGCACCCCCGCCGCCGCGCTCGCCGGCGAGCTGCTCCCCGGGTGGTACGACGACTGGGTGCTGCTGGAGCGCGAGCGGCTGCGCCAGCTGCGCCTGCACGCCCTCGAGGTGCTGGCCGGCCGGCTGGTGGTCGCCGGGCGGCACGGCGAGGCGGTGCAGGCCGCCTACGCCGCCGCCCGGGACGAGCCGCTGCGCGAGAGCGCCCACCGGGCCATCGTGCGGGTGCACCTCGCGGAGGGGAACGTGACCGAGGCGGTGCGGGCCTACGAGTCCTTCCGGGACGTGCTCGCCCGCGAGCTCGGTGTCCCGCCGAGCCGCCAGATGCAGGAGCTGGTGGCCCGGTGGCGGGTGCGCGCCGCGACCGGCCGCCGGGTGCCGGCAGGTGTCCCGCGGCCCCGGCCGGCCCCCGCCGACGCGCCGGCCGGGCTGCCGGGGAGCTGACCGCCCCGGGGCCGGTGACGCGCCGGTGACGGCCCGGTGACGACCGCGGTGTGAGCTGGGGCCATGACCGACGTGCTGACGCAGACCGCCCCCGAGGAGACGTCCGAGCGACTGGTGCCGGGGCTCGGCGACGAGCCCGGGGGCGCCGCCGCGGAGGTGCTGCCCCCCGCCCTGCTGCGCCGGGTCCGGGCCGGCCGCAACACGGCCTTCGACCGCCTGGTGTTCGACCTCGACGGCCCGGTCCCCGGCGTCCGCGTGCAGTACGTGCCCGAGCTGCGCCACGAGGGCTCCGGCGAGGTCGTCCCGCTGCGCGGCCGCGCCGTCGTGCAGGTCGACCTCAGCCCGGCGGCCGCGCACACCGACGACGGGCGGCCCACGCTGACCGGCCCCCTGCCCGACCTCACCGGGTTCGCCGCGTTCCGCCAGGTGGCCGACGCCGGCGACTTCGAGGCCCAGCTGACCTGGGGGATCGGCGTGGCCGCCCGCACCGGCATCCGGGCGACCACCCTGACCGGCCCGACCCGGGTCGCCGTCGACGTGTGGCACGCCGAGCCGGGCACCGGCGACCAGCTGCTGCGGCGCGGTGACGTCGGCGCGGGCGTGGCCACCTGGCAGTGGCGGCTGGTCCAGGCCCTCCGCCGGCCGCTCGCCGTCGACGAGCACTTCGGGCCGGCCACCGAGCGGGCGACGCGCGACTTCCAGCACGCGCAGCACCTCACCGCCGACGGCGTCGTCGGGCCGCGCAGCCGGGCGGCCATGGCGGCCGTCCTCGGGCTCTGACCCCGGGGGAGGCTGCCGTGTCCACGGACGCCACGAGCGCCACGAGCGCACTGCGCCCGCCCCCGCCGCGCGGGGCCGGGGCCGGCACCGAGGTCCGCGCCGGCTACGACCCCGCCTTCCTCGGCGTCGACGTGCCGGCCCCCGCGCCCGGCCCGGCGGTCCGCGCCGACGTGGCGCGCACCGTGGCCGGCGGCACCGTCGTCGACCACGTGCACTTCTCGCTGCAGATGAGCGCCTCGCGCAGGTTCGCGCTGTGGGTCGGCTGGAACGTCGACGGGGGCAGCCTGCAGGCGCTCAGCCGCCGGGGGCTGGCCTTCGTCCCCGATCCGCAGGTGGCCGGCGACGGGCAGGTCGGCGACGAGCTGTACGCGGGCAACCGGCTCGACCGCGGCCACCTCGCGCGCCGCGCCGACCTGCTCTGGGGCAGCCGGGCGGCCGCCGAGCGGGCCAACCGCGACTCCTTCCTCTTCACCAACATCACGCCGCAGCTCGACGACTTCAACCAGAGCGCCAAGCACGGCGTGTGGGGCCGGCTGGAGGACGCGGTGTTCGCCGACGTCGACGTCGACGACCTGCGGGTGAGCGTCTTCGGCGGCCCGGTGTTCGCCGCCGACGACCGGTCCTACCGCGGTGTCCTGCTGCCCCGCGAGTACTGGAAGGTGATCGCCTTCCGCGAGGGCGGGACGTTGCGGGCCCGGGCGTTCCTGCTCACCCAGGCGCTCGACCGGTTCGAGGTGCTGGAGCTCGACGAGTTCCGCGTCTTCCAGGTGGCGGTCGGCGAGCTCGAGGCGCGCACCGGGCTGGTCTTCCCCGACGTGCTGCGGGCCGCCGACACCCTCGCCCTGCCCGAGGCCACGGCCGACCGCGCGCCGCTGGACCGCCTCGCCGACATCCGCTGGTGACCGGGCGCCGTATCAGCGCGGCCGGCCCCCGCCTCCGGAGGGTGTGCAGCACCGCGGCCCGGGCGGCCGCGGACCCCGCGAGAGGTCTGGAGGCGGCCGTGAGCACCCACGAGAGCGGGACGTCGCCCCACCGGCGCGCCCTGGAGGCGGCCCTCGCGCTGGGCCGCGCCGACGGCCGCCTGGCCGTCGACCTCGAGCCCGACGGGGAGCCCGCGCCGGTGGGCCCGTGGTGCCACGGTCTCGACCCCGAGGGCCTGGCCCGCCTGGTCTGGGGCCCGGACGGCGGGCCGGCGCCCGCGGGCGTCGTGCTCAACGCGCCGCTGTGGTACGCGCAGGGCTTCCGCGAGGCCCTGGCCTGCGCCCGCGCCCGACGGGCCGGCCGGCCGTGCGCGCCGGCCCGCGCGGCGGTGCCCGTGCCCCGGCGGCCTCCCGACGACTCCCGGCCGGCCGACCGCCGGCAGCACCGGCCCTGACCCCGCGAGGAGGACGCCGTGTCGGCACCCCGGAACGACCCCGACGAGGTGCGGGCGGCCCGCGCCGGTCTGCGCGCGGCGCTGGGCGGCCGCGCGGCCGAGAAGGCCAGCGACGCGTACTGCCTGGCGTTCGCCCGCCGCACGCGGACCCTCGGCGCCGGGGCGCTGGGGCCCGCCACCGCGGCCACGTCGGCACCCGTCGCCGCGACCGTCGTCGAGTTCGGCGGGGGAGCCCCGGTCCCGGCGCTGCCGCGGCTGACCGAGCGCCCCGGCTGGGCGCAGCAGCGCGCCGCGGTCGAGGAGCTGCTGCCGGGCGGGACGTCCGGGGCCCCGGTGCGGCTGCGGACCGCGGTGCGCCAGAAGCTCGTGGAGGACGCCCGCGCCGCCGCCCTCCGCGCGCTGGGGGAGGTGTACCAGGAGGTCGAGCGGCTCGCCGGGAGCCTGCTGCGCCCGCCGCCCGCGGTGCTCGGCGACCCGCAGATCCCGACGGCGGTCACCGCGGTGTGCTGGCTCAACCGCACGCTGCGCACGTTCGCCCCGCCGGAAGCGCTGGCCGAGGTGGCCGCCGCGGAGGCCGTCACCGCGCTCGACGTCCCGCGGCGGCTGTCCGCGGACGCCGACGTCCCCAACCACCGCTGCCTCGGCCTGCCCGCCTTCCAGGAGCGCACCGGGCTGACCGGCCGGGGCGTGACGGTGGCGGTCCTCGACGGCGAGGTGGCGCTGACCCACCCGGCGCTGGCCGGGCGGGTCGTGCAGCGGCGCAACCACACGCCCGAGGCGTGGGGCAACCCCTCGCCGCACGGGACCGCGGTCGCCGGGATCATCGCCGCCGCCGACCCGCTCGACGCGGGGGTCGCCCCGGAGGCGCGGGTCACCGGCTACAAGGTGCTGGCCACCGCCCCGGCCGGCCACGCCGACGACTTCGGCGGCGCGGTCGCCCTCCAGCAGGCGCTGGAGGACGGCGCGGACGTCGCCAACTGCTCCTGGGGCGCCGGCCCCGCCGGCGACGGCACGGGCCGGGAGGCGCGCGCCGCCGACACCGCGTGGCGGCTGGGCCTGGTCGTGGTCAAGAGCGCCGGCAACCGCGGTCCCGGCGAGGGCACGATGACGACGCCGGCCGACGCGCCCGGGATCCTCGTCGTCGGCGCGACCGCCCTCGACGGCGGCCGGGTGGAGGACTACAGCAGCCGCGGCCCGGCCGGGCCGAAGCCCGGGCCCGACCTGGTCGCCCCCGGCGGCGGGCGGGCCGCCCGGATCCGCTGCTGCCTCGTCGGCGGCGGGTTCGGCGACGCCGGGGCCGGGACGAGCTACGCCGCGCCGCACGTCTCCGGCATCGCGGCGCTGCTCCTGCAGGCCGAGCCCGACCTGGTGCCCGACCAGGTGCGGGAGCGGCTGCGGGCCGGTGCCCGGCCGCTGCCCGGGGTGCCGGAGGCCGCCCAGGGCGCCGGGCTGGTGTGCCTGGCCTGACTCAGGAGGCGCCGGCGTCGGGCTGCAGCGGCCGGGGCAGGTCGATCGCGGTGACCGCGTCGTCCTCGGCCACCGCGAGCAGCCCGGCGGCCGGGACGCTGCCGCGCACCGTCTGGTCCACCCACGCGGTCTCCAGCACCACGCCCCCGGCGGCGGCGATCCGCTCGGCGACCCCGGCCAGCTCCCGCTCGAACGCGGCCCGGACGGCGCGGGTGCGCTCCGCGCGCGAGCCGGTGACGGGCACCTCCACCGGACGCAGCTCGACGACGACCTCGACGGGGCTGCCCGCACCCGCCTGCGCCAGGCGCTCGGCCACCCGCGCGGTCAGCTTGCCCGCCGGACCGCCGGCGCCGTCGTCGTCCACCGCGTCCTCCCGGGTCCCTGCCGGCGTCCGACGCTACCCCCGGCCGGCCCGCGCCCGCGGTGACGCGACGGTGACGGCGTCCCCCCAGCATGCCCAGGGGGGACGTCCGCCCTCCCGTCGGCAGACCACGGCCCCAGGGGGAACGCGGTGAGGATCGTCATCTCCTACGCCCGCGAGGACCGCGCGGTCGTGGAGGAGCTCGTCGAGACGCTGCGGCTGCTCGGCCACGACCCGTGGACCGACGCCGGGGCGCACTCCGGGTCCCGGTGGTGGGACGAGATCGTGCTGCGCATCCAGCAGTGCGACCTGCTGCTCGCGGTGACCTCACCGGCGTCGCTGGTGTCGAGGGCGTGCACGCTGGAGCGGCGGTACGCGCTGGAGCTCGGCCGGCTCCTGCTGCCGGTCCAGGTGGCGCCGGTGAACATGCAGGGACTGCCGTCGGAGTTCGCCCAGATCCAGTTCTTCGACTACCGGACCCGCGACTCCGCGTCGACCGGACGGCTCTACCGCGCGCTCGCCCAGCTGCCGCCACCGCGGCCGCTGCCGCGCCCGCTGCCACCGCCCCCGCCGCCGCCGCTGTCCTACCTGAACCAGATCTCCGACCTGGTCTCCGCGCTCGTCCCCGACGCCTACCTGCAGGACCGCATCGTCACGGACCTGACGACGGGGCTGCGGTCGGCCGACCCCGAGGAGCGGACCACGGCGGCCGACCTCCTGCGGCGGTTCGCCGAGCACCCGCAGAGCCTCCAGGGCCCGGCCGAGCGCGCCCGGCAGGCGCTGGCCGGCGCCCCCCGGGACCGGCCGGCGTGGCAGGGGTGGCAGGGCGGGCCGCCGCTGCCCGGACCGGCCACGCGCTCCCGCGTCACCCGGGTGCTGGCCTGGATCGGCGGGGTCACCGTGGTGCTCGTCGGGCTCGGGATCTGGGGCGCGGTCGAGATGGGCGGGACGTCGACCCTGTCGGGGGACGTCGTCGCGCAGCGCGTGTACGACGAGCTGGTGGCGCAGGGGTTCGTCCCCACCGCGGTGCAGTGCGGGAGCCTGTCGGCGGAGGTCGGCGCGTCGACGTGGTGCCAGACCGCCGGCCTGACGTTCCCCGGCGTCACCGTGACGGTCAGCGCCGTCCGGGGGTCGGAGGTCGACCTGCTCCTCGAGTGACGGGTGCCTCCCGGTGGCCGGGGGTCGGGTCGATCACCCGCACCCTCGGGTCGGGAGCGCCCAGGCCGAGGAGCGCCACCATGTCGGCGGTCCCGCCGGGGCCGTCGCCGCGCCGGCCGTCCCAGACGACGACCGCGTGCGGGTGCGGGTCGAGGCGGCGGGCCACCTCGACCATCCAGGCGTTGGCGCGGGCGAACACGTCGTCGGGCGCGCCGCCGTCGACCCCGTCCAGCACGCGGACCTCGGCGGCCGCCGCGACGCGGTCGAACCGCTCGGCCCAGTCGGTGCCCGGGATGTCGACCGACCGGCGGACGAAGTCCTCGCGCGGCAGCGCCAGGCACAGCACGACGTGCGCCCCGCGCGCCCGGGCCTCCTCGGCCACGATCAGGTCGGCGCCCCGGGCGCCGCCGCACACCACCGTGCTCCCCGGGCCGACCTGCCAGGCCCGCAGGACGTCGCGCACCTCCGCCGTGACCCGGGGCACCTGGTCCTGCGGGAACCGCGGCGAGGCGCGGTCGGGCAGGTCCACCATGTGCCCGGTCACCAGCACGGCACGGGGGGCGCTCATGGCACGAGCGTGGGACACCGGCCGCCGGAGCGGAAGGGCACCGGCCGGCGTGCCCCCGGCCCGCGGTGACGCCGCGGTGACGGCCGCGTGCTGGCATCGGCGACCAGCGGTGCGAGGGCCCCGGGCAGCGCCGGGACCCCTGCCGAGCGGGAGGGGGAGCCGTGCGCGCCTTCGTCATCCGGGGCTTCGGCGTCAAGGCCGGGGTGGACTTCGACCGGGTCCACGAGGACCTCATCGGGCCGGCGCTGGACGCCGTGGGGCTCGAGGGCGGCACCACCGGCCTGATCGTGGAGGCCGGCAACGTCCGCGACGACGTCATCCACGAGCTCCTGGTGGCCGACCTCGTCGTCGCGGACGTCTCGATCCACAACGCCAACGTCTTCTACGAGCTCGGTGTCCGGCACGCGGTGCGCGACCGCGCCACGGTGCTCGTCCGCGCCCGGGTCGACGAGGTGCCCTTCGACCTCCGGGGGGAGCGCTACCTCTCCTACGACCCGACCGCCCCGGCGGAGGCGGCGCCGCGGCTGGTGCAGGCGCTCCGGGAGACGCTGGCCAACGAACGCGTCGACAGCCCGGTGTTCACCTACGTGCCCGGCCTGGCCACCGGCGACCGCAGCGCCCTGCTCGAGGTCCCCCGGGACCTGGCGGAGGACATCGAGCAGGCCCGCGACCAGAAGTGGGCCGGCGCCCTCCGGCTGATCGCCGAGGAGGTCACCGGGCTGCGCTTCGAGGAGGCGGCCCTGCGCGCCGTCGCCCAGGCCAGCGCCGACGTCGGCGACGACTCCGGGGCCAAGGACGCGTGGGAGCGGATCCGGGCCGCCCACCCCGACGACTTCGAGGTCAACCGGGCGCTGTCGGACACCTACCGCAGGCTCGGCGACCTCGTCGCCTCCGACCAGGCGATCGAGCGCGCCCTGGGCGGGGCGGCGCTCGGGAGCCGGGACCGGGCCGAGCTCTACGCGCTGCGTGCCAGCAACAGCAAGCGGCGCTGGGCCAAGCAGTGGCGCAGCGCCGAGGACGAGGACGCGCGCGTGCGGCTGGCCCTGCGGTCGCGGGAGCTGGAGACCGCCGTGCGGTCCTACGGCCGCGGCTTCGAGGAGGACCTCAACCACTGGTACTCCGGGGTCAACGCCCTCGCGATGGGGCGGATCGCGCTCGAGCTCGCCCTGCGCGACGGCGCCACCTGGCAGACCCGGTTCGACACCGACGAGGACGCCGAGACCGACCTGCGCCGGCTCCGGTCGCACGTCGCGTCCCTGACGTCCACCGTCCGCGCGTCGCTGGACACCGCCCGGGCCCGGTGCCACCGCGAGGGGACCACGGACCCCTGGCTGGACATCAGCCGCGCGGACCTCCGGTTCCTCACCAACGACGACCCCGAGCGGGTCGGTGCCGCCTACGAGGCGGCGCTGAGCCCGGACCTGAGCCGGGCCACCATCCGGTCGATCAAGGAGCAGGCGGAGATCTACCGCGACCTCGGCATCCTCGTCGACAACGCCGAGGCCACCCTGGCCGTGCTGCCCGAGGCCGGCGTGCAGGAGGCGGCGCGGGTCCACCCCCTCGTCTTCTCCGGCCACATGATCGACGCGCCCGGCCGGGCGCAGCCGCGGTTCCCGCCGGACGCCGAGGAGGTCGCGGCGCGGGCGATCCGGGAGCGGGTCAGCGGGATCAAGGCCGCAGTGGAGGCGGAGCCCGGGGTGGCGCTCCTGGGGATCGCCGGCGCCTCCGACGGGGGCGACCTGCTCTTCCACGAGGCCTGCCACGAGCTCGGCGTGACCACGCACGTGCTGCTCCCGGTGCCCGAGCTCGTCTACCGGGCCACGGCGCTGTCCCGGCAGGCGTCCCGCTGGGCCGAGCGGTACCACACGGCGCTCCGCCGGGCCGCGGAGGTCCGCACGCTGGCCCGGAGCCACACCATGCCCGGGTGGCTCGCCACCCGCCCCGACTACGACACCTGGCAGCGCAGCAACCGCTGGGTCCTGCACTACGCGTGGGCGGCGACGACGACCGGGCGGGTCACCGTGCTCGCGCTGTGGAACGGCCTGGTGGGCGAGGGCCGCGGTGGCGTCTCGGACATGGTGGCCACCGGCCTGCAGCGCGGCGCGGAGGTCGTCACCGTGGACACCGTCGGGCTGTTCGGCTTGCCGGAGGCGGCGGCGGAGGAGCCGGGAGCCGCGGCGGTGACGTCGGGCGAGGTCGGCGACCCCACGCGGGCGCCGGAGGGCCCCGGCGCCGTCCCCGCCGAGGCCGACCGGGTCGGCCCGCTCGGGGGCGCCGTCGGCACCCTCCCCACGGCGGCCACGGCGCCGCGGCCGCCGGCGGGCGCCGCCGTCCACAGCGGCGCCCCGGACCGCTGAGGAGGCGGCGGTGCACACCGGGACCCCGGAGCAGTCCCCGACCGGGCCGGCCCCGTCCCCGGACGGCGTCCTCGACGTGGTCTGGTCCCACCAGCGGCAGTGGTCCGCGGCGGCCGACGCGGGCAGGAGGCGGGTGGAGCGGGCCCGGCTCGGCAACCTGGTGCTCCTCGTGCTCGGGGCCCTCGCCGGGGCCCTCGCGGCGCAGACCGGGCCGGACTCCGCCACCGCCACCGGGGCGGCCGCCGTCGCCGCGGTCGCCCTGGCGCTCGCGGGGCTCCTCCAGGCCCACGCGCTCACCACGGGGCAGACCGCCCGGTGGACCCGGGCCCGGGCCGCCTCGGAGGCGCTGAAGGCGGAGGTGCACCGCTACCTCCTGCGCGTGGCGCCCTACGCGGGACCCGACCGCTCCCGGGTGCTGCAGGCCCGCCTGGACGAGGTGCGGGCCCGGGCGGCCGGCTCCCTGGTCGACCGCCAGCAGGCGCCGGCCGACGGGCGCCCGCTGCCGGCGCTGCGCACCGTGCGGGAGTACGTCGACCTGCGCGCCCGGGGGCAGGCCGCCTGGCACCGGGAGCGGAGCGCCGCGCACGCCCGCCGGGCGTGCCGCCTGCGCACCGCGCAGCTCGCCGCCACGGGGACCGGCGCCGTCCTCGCCGCGCTCGCCGGCACCGTCCCCTCCTGGGGGCTGTCGGCCTGGACCGCGGCCGCGACGACGGTCGCCACCGCCGTCGGCGCGCACCTGGCCGCCACCCGGTACCAGGGCGTCGCCGCGGCCTCCGCGGGCACCGCCGACCGGCTCGAGGCCCTCGTCGCCGGTTTCGACCTGGCCGCCGCGACGCCGGAGCAGGAGGCGCACCTCGTCACCGAGGTGGAGCGGGTGCTCGCGGCGCAGAACGAGGGCTGGGCGGACCTGTTCGGCGACGGGCCGGCCTGAGGCGCTCCCGTCACCGTCCCCGGTGCCGGGAGACCGCCAGGGTCACCAGGAACGCGACGAACCCGGCGACCAGTGCCACGCCGACGGCCGAGCCGGGGTCGGTGGGCGCGACCAGGACGAAGAGCACGAGGGCGGTGAGCGCGGCGACCCCCGCCGCGACCGGGGTCCCGCTGCGCGCTCCCGGGGGGACGCGGCCGGGCGGTGGGGGCGGCGGGACCGGCGGCGGGACGAACGGGGGCCGCGGCTGTCCCCGGGGTGGTCCCGGCGGCGCCGAGACGCCGCCGAACAGCGGCCGGTCCTCCTCGTGCGCCGCCCCGGACCACCCCGCCGCCCCGTGCCCGCCGCCCGGAGGGGCGGGGGCGGGCGAGGTCCACCACTCCGCCGGCGCCCCCTGCTGCGGCAGGTGCCAGACCGGCGGGGGCGGGGGCGGGGGCTGCGCGTGCCGCCCGTGGACCCGCTCCCGGTCGAGCAGCGCCTCCAGCGGACCGTCGGCGTCCCAGCCCGGGGCGCAGCACGCCCGCAGCCGCCCCACGACGTGGGCCACCTCCGGGTCCTCGATGTCGCGCAGCAGGGCCCAGGCCCGCGTCGCGTCGACGCGCGCGAAGTCGTCGGAGGACAGCAGGAGGTTCTCGCCGGTGTGCAGGTCGCGCCACGCGTCGGGACGGCGCGACAGCGCGAGGAGGCTCGTGTAGACGACCAGGCCGGGGAAGGTGTCCATCCAGCGGCCCCAGGTGCGGCCGGTGCGCTGGTAGTTCGGCTGACCGGTCTCGGCCGGGGCGGGCCAGCCGGCGAACGGCGTGATCCAGGACCCGTCGAAGTCCACCAGGCGCAGCGCCGACGAGGACTGGACGAGGACGTTGCCGTGCTGCAGGTCGCCGTGCGCGAAGTCGGCCTGCTGCAGGCGGCGGAGCTGCTCGCGCCACCGGCCGGCCAGGGCGTGCAGCGCCCCGACGTCGCCGCTGCGGGCGAGCTCGCCGACGTGCACCTCCAGCGTGCGGCCCTCGATCCACTCCATCTGCACCATGGGCCAGGTCCGCCCCCCGATCTCCACCGCGTCGTCGACCCAGTGCACGCCGGCCACGCAGTCGAGCAGCCCGTGCTCGGCGAAGTGGCGGGCCAGCGCCCCGTAGCGGCGGCCGTCCGAGGCGTCCTCCCGGATGAAGAAGCGCAGCGCCTGGTCCCGGCCGTCGACCGTCGCCTTGAAGACCACGGCCGCGTTGCCGGAGGCCGGTGAGGGGATGCCCCACACCGGGTGCAGGGCGAACACCGCCCGGCGCAGCGAGGGCGTCCGGAAGGCGTTCTCCGGGTCCTGCACCGCGGCGACGTAGTCCTCGATCGTGGGGTGGGTGCTCATCGGCAGATCACCAGCACTCCGGCCTCGGTGGGGGTGACGTGCGCCCGCAGCAGCGTCACGTCGTCGTTGCGCACGTCGCCGGCCGCGCGCAGCCGGTCGACCAGGTCCCGGAAGACCTGCGGGTGGTCGACCGAGGTGAGCTCCCGCCACCGCGCGTCCCCGTCCCGCACGGCCCGCACCACCCACTCGGCGAGGGCGTCGGTGGCGAGCAGCAGGCAGTCACCGACCCGCAGGGCGCCGTCCCGCGTGCGCAGCGCGCCGCGCATCCGGGCGCGCTGCCCGGGCTGGGTGGACACCCCGTCCGGCGTCACGCCGAAGTCCTCGGCGGCGAGGTCGGGGACCTGGGCGAGGACCCGGCCGTCGCGCACGTGGAAGAGCACCGTGTCACCGAGCGCGGCGGCCACCCAGCGCGGCTCGGGACCGCCGAGGCCGTGCACCTCGCACCCGAGGAAGGTGGCGAACGAGCCGGACTCGAGGAACTTGTGCTCCTCGAAGACCGTGGCGAACGCGCGGGGCGCACCGGCCCACACCTGCTGCTGCCGGCCGAACCACGCGTCGAGCCCGGCCGGGTCCAGCGCGGGCGCGCGGCCGTCGGGCGCGAGGAAGGCGTCGACGAGCTGCCCGACCCAGTGGGCCGCGTCGTAGGCCTCGGTGGCGCCGTCGGCCACCACCAGCCGGGCGGGCCGGCCGGTGCGCGGGTCGCCGGGGTCGTAGCCGGTGCCGTCCTCCCACTCCGCGTCCGCCGAGCCCGCCTTGGCGACGGCGAAGGCGACGAGCTCGACCGCCGTCGTCACGCGGTCAGCCATCGCGCACCTCGTACCGGGTGCCGATCTCGAGGAACCTGACCAGCATCGCGAGGTCGGCGTTGAACACGAAGCCGCGGGCGCCCGGCTCGAGGTCGATGTGCTCCGCGCGGGCGTTGCGGACCATCTGCTCGGGCAGCTCGCTGCTGATCGCGAACAGCTCCGGTGCCGGCTCCGGCAGGTCCCGCACGTGCGCCGGGAAGGCCGTGATCGGCGCGGGGTCGGCCGAGAGGAAGGCGTTGAGCAGCACCGTGTGGCCCAGGTCGGTCCGGACCGACCGCAGCCGCGCCGCCCAGCCCGCGAGGTCGACGCCCTGGTAGGGGCTGTCGGTGACCAGCCCGTCGGTGATGTTGGCGACGATCGGCGGCAGGGACCGCGGGAACGCCCGCGCCCACTCGGCGACGTGCGCGCCGGCGAGGGCCATCGCGGCGCACATCGGGGTGCGGAAGCCGTGCGCCGGCTCGTACCAGACCGGCATGCGGGAGCGGCGCGGCAGCGCGTCCGCGGAGGGGTCCGACCGGACGTCGATCGGGCTGTCGGCCAGCTCGGGCAGCGGCACGATGGCCCGCTGGGCGAGCGCGCCCGGCAGCGCGGACTCCACGCCCTCCAGGCCCGTCCGCGGGCAGAGCCCGTAGCCGTAGACGCCGACGTAGAAGTACGGGCGCAGGGGCTTGCCCGCCTCCTTCGTGGACTTGACGCACAGCTGGAAGAGGAGCTTGTTGATCGCCCGGGCCGCGCCCTGGGCCAGGGTGAGGCCCTCCGACCCCGCCCACGGCATGCCCATGGAGTCCGAGCGGTCGACCAGCAGGACGATGCAGCCGGGTGTCTGGCGGGAGAACACCGGTGCCTGGCTGTACGAGGGGTTCACGGGGACCTCCTGGGCGGGACCGGACCGGGGCCGCGCTCGGCCCCCGGCGGACGGACGACGGTCGCCGGCCACGGCGACCCGCGGCCCCACTGCCAGGTGTGCGCGCACCGGCGACAGGTGAAGGCGAACACCGCGGCCCGCCGGCGCGCCTCGACGCCGAAGTCGCCGCAGCGGGGGCACTGGACGAGCCGGCGGACCGCGCCGGCGTCGCGCGCGGCGCCGGGGACGGGGTGGGTCTCCCAGGTCGGCGGCGAGGCGGCCCGCACCGGCACCGGTTTCGGCGGCGTGAACACCGGCAGGGCCGGGGCGGGAGCGGCCCGTCCGGGTCCGCCCCCCGCCGGGTCGTACCGGCGGCCGGACGGGAGCGCGGGTGCCGGGGGGAGCGCGGGCGGCGCCGGGCGGGGCGCGGCCGGGTGCGGCACGGGCGGGACCGGGCTGCCGGCGGGGGGCCCGGGGGACCGGCGGTCGGACACCAGCGCCGCGGAGGCCAGCACGCTGAGGACCGTCACCAGCAGGACGAGGGCGAGGAGGACCCCTGGCTGCGGGAGGCCGTCCTCGGCCACCCACAGCACGACGACGGCGGACAGCCCGCCGGCCAGGCTCGCGGCCGCGACCCGCAGCAGCAGGAGCAGGTCCGCGACCGTCCGGCCGCCCGAGGCGCTCACGACCGCACCAGCTCGAGCTCGAGGGACTGCCCGCGGGTGGCGGTCCGGCAGTGGATCGGCCCGACCGCGTCCTCCCAGCCGTCGCTGCCGATCTCGAAGCCCTCGGGCACCTGGATGCACAGGTACACCTGCTCATCCCCGTCCCGCCACACCACCGGGTGCAGGTCGCGGAGGTCCTCGTCGTCCTCCCCGGCAGGACCCGGCACGAGCAGCGACGACAGGTCGTACGAGCGCGACGACTCCCCCCCGCTCGGGGACGTCGTCTCGGAGGGCCTCGTCTCGCTGGGCGTCTCGGAGGACGTCGTCCCGGGTGCCGGCTCGCTGGTGGGCGGCTCGGTGGGCGTCGTCGTGGGCGTCGGGGCGGCGCCCGTGGACGGGGCCGGGTCGGCCGTGGACCCCGACGGGAGGGCCTGGCCGAGCGCGAGCACCACGGCGAAGGCCAGCCCGAAGGCGGCGATCGACGCGGCGGCGAGCCGCTTCCGGGCGGGCACCGCGCGTCACCCGCTCGCGTAGTCGACGGCGGCGAGCACGAGGACCCCCACCACGGCCGCGACGAGGGTCAGGGCGACCGCGGCGAGGACGACCGCGGTGTGCGAGGCGCTGCGGGCGCCGTCGAGGTCGCCGGCGGCGGAGCGGCGGACGACCCGCGCCGAGGAGCGGAGGGCGAGTCCCGCGGTCACGGCGGAGACGGCGAACGGCACGACGAGGTAGGTCGCGCCGAGCAGGGCGGCGAGCACGCCGAAGCCGACGGACAGCAGCAGCCCGGTGACCCCCAGGGCCCGGCGGGTCGGGGGTCGCGGGGCGGCGGGGCCGGGGGCCGCGGTCGTCGACGCGCGCGCCGGTCCCGCCGCGGTGCCGGTGGGGGACCACGCGGGACCTCCGGGCTCGGCGGGTGCGTCGTGCTCCCCGGGCCCGGTCCGTCCTCCGGGCGCGCCCGGGGGCGGCCAGGGGTCCGCCGCCGGCGGGGGCGGCTGCGGGGTGTGCGACACCCCGGGGAAGGTGGGGGGCGGGCCGTCCGCGTCGCCGTCCGGTGCCGGTCCCCGCGCCGCCCGGGCGGCGGTCCCCGAGCGCAGCTGGTCGAACACCTCCTCGGTCCGGCGGGTGAAGACGTCCTCCGCGGTCCCGGCCGGGTCGGGCGCGGCGGTGTCGCCGGTCCCGGGTCCCCGCCGGTGGGCGTGGAGCTCGGCCACGCGGGCCAGGAAGAGCCCCTCGGCGTCGGGCTCCCCGGCGGCCGGCCCGGTCCACCCGGACGCGGGGGGCGGCCCCGCCCCGGGACCCGGACCGGGCGGAGGCCCGGGGTCCGGCCGTGTCCCCGCAGCCTCCGCAGCCCCGTGGTCGGGCGGGGGCGCCTCGGCGGACGCTCCCGGCGGACCGGCACCGGGCGCCGCCTGGTCGGTGCCCGTGTCCCGCGCGATCTCCTCCTCCAGCAGGCGGAGGGCCTCGAGCGTGGCCCGGATCTCCAGGCCCGCCGCGTTGGTCCGCCAGGGCTTGCCCATGATCGTGTGCAGGATCGCCACGACCTCCTGGCGCACCGCCCGGTCGGTCTCCTCCGCGATCGTCCGGCGCAGCTCCGCGATCACGTCCAGCTGGGCCTTGGGGGTCAGCTCGGTGCTCTCCACCTGCTGGCTGATCTGCCGGACGTAGGCGCCGGGGATGGGCGGCTCCGGGGGGAGCGGCTCGGGCAGCGGCGGGCAGCGCGCGGCGGAGCTCTCGGCGGCGGCGAGCACCTCGATGGCGGCCACGGCGTCGTCCGCGCGGAACGGCACGAAGTGCCGCTGGGCGAGCGGGTTGCCCTGCTGCTTGACGACCGGGCCGACGCGCACCGGGAGGACCGGGCGCTCCAGCCGCTCCGCGTAGTCCAGCTCCGACAGGCACGCCCGCGACTCCAGCGATCGGTCCGACAGCGCGAACACGAAGACGCTGCACGAGCGGATGTGGTCCAGGATCGTCGGCCACCAGACGTCACCGCCCCGGAGGTCGTGGTCGAACCACACCTCCCGCCGGGCGGCCTCGAACACCCGGGCCATCGTCTTCACGAGGTCCTCGTCGTCCCGCGCGTAGCTCAGGAAGATCGTCATCGGGGCGCGGTCTCCCTCCCCGGGTCGGGCCGGCGGGTGTCTGCTCACCCCTCCCGGCGGCGCGGCCGGTCGGTCGGTCGGTCGCCATGGCACTCGCCGTCCATCACCACGGCGTCACGACGGCGTCACCGCGTCGTCACCGCCGTCCGGCGGCACCGGGACGCCGTGACGCGCAGGTGACGGCGCGGTGATGCGCGCCGCCGACCCTGGGCGCACACCGCCGCCCGGCCCTGCACCCGCCGGCGGCGGACCAGCCACCCGGCGGCCGAACTCCTCGAGGGGGAGCAGCATGCGCACCTACACCGTCCTGCGGGACCTGACCGACGCGAGCACGGGCGAGCCCTTCGGGGGAGCGGCGTCGCTGGACGCCCCGGACCTCGGCGCGGTGGGGCTGCGGGTCGACACCGAGCGGCTGGACAAGGCCGACGTCCGGTCGATCAGCCGCGACCCGTCGGTGCGGGCCATCGCACCGGTCATGCCCACCACGCTCGTCCACCCGGTCGACCAGGCCGAGGACCACGACGGCGAGGCGGGCGGGACCGCCTGGGGCGTGACCGCCGTCGGCGCGGACCGCTCGGCGCGCAGCGGCGCGGGGGTGGTCGTGGCCGTCCTCGACACGGGCATCGACGCCTCGCACCCGGCGTTCACCGGCGTGACGCTCACGCAGGTGGACTTCTCCGGGTCCGGCAACGGCGACAAGCAGGGGCACGGCACGCACTGCGCGGGCACGGTCTTCGGCCGGGACGTCGGCGGCACCCGCATCGGCGTCGCCCCCGGCGTCGAGCAGGCCCTGATCGGCAAGGTGCTCGGCGACGACGGCAGCGGCGACTCGGACATGATCTTCCGCGGCATCCAGTGGGCGCTGGACAACCACGCCCAGGTGCTGTCCATGTCGCTGGGCTTCGACTTCCCCGGCCTGGTCGAGGACCTCACCGGCCAGGGCTGGCCGGCGGACCTCGCCACCTCCGTCGCGCTGGAGGCCTACCGCGCCAACCTGCGCATGTTCGACGCGCTCATGGCGGTGGCCCGGGGCCGCGAGCCGTTCGGCGGCGGCTGCGTGCTGGTCGCGGCCGCGGGCAACGAGAGCCGGCGCACCGTCGACCCCGACTACGAGATCGCCGTGTCCATCCCGGCGGCCGCCGACGGCGTGGTGTCGGTGGGCGCCCTCGGCGAGAGCCCCGGCGGGCTGCAGGTGGCGCCGTTCTCGAACACCTTCCCCCAGGTCAGCGGGCCGGGCGTCAAGGTGCTGTCGGCCAAGGTCGGCGGCGGGCTGGCCACCCTGAGCGGGACGAGCATGGCGACGCCGCACGTGGCCGGGGTGACGGCGCTGTGGTGGGAGGAGCTGGCCGCCTCGAACGTCCCGCTGTCGGCCCGGGCGGCCACCGCCAAGGTCCTGGCCACCGCGACGACCGCCGGCCTGGCCGACGGCGTCGACCCCGCCGACCGCGGCCTGGGCCTCGTCCAGGCGCCCTGACCGCCTCCTGACCGCCCCCCGACCGCCCCGGGGGCGCGCCCGGCGCCGGCCGCGCGCCCCCGGCCGCGTATCAGCGGCCACGTCCCGGGTCTCTGCACCGGTGGAGCACCGGTGCAGAGACCCGAGGAGCCGCCGTGCGCCCGACCCACACCGCGCCCGCGGCCCGGGCGCTCGCCGCCGCGCAGGCGACCACCGACCGGCCGGGCCACGAGCACCTCGGGCCGCTGTCGGCGCACCGCGGGTTCCTGCCGACCCGCCCCCCGCTGCCGCGGCTGCCCGCCAGCCACGCCGCCTGGGACGAGGCGGCGGCCGCGCTGCCGGCGCTGTTCCGCGACGTCGCCGTGCGCGAGGCGCTCGACGGGCTGCCGGTGCTGCCGGCCGGTCCGGACGCGCTGCCCGACGCGGCCCTGCAGCGCGCGGCGACGGTGCTCGGGCTGCTGGGCCACGCCTGCGTGCACGGCCGCGCGACCGGCCCCGCGGACCTGCCCGCGGGCGTCGCCGTCCCGTGGGCGCAGGTGCGCCGCCGGCTCGGGCGGTCCCCGGAACCGGTGCTCACCTACCCCGACCTCATCGTGCACAACTGGCGGTCGGCAGGCGGGCGGGACGCGCTCCCGCTGCTGTCGGACGACCTGCGGCTGCTGGTGCCGGTGGCCGGCAACGAGGAGGAGCGGGTCTTCTACCTGACCCAGGTCGAGATCCTGGCGCGCTGCGCACCCGTGGTCACCGCCGCCGTCGCCGCGCAGCAGGCCGTGCTCGACGACGACGCCGAGGCCCTCGCCGCCGCGCTCGCCACGGTCACCGCCGCCCTGGAGGCGGCCACCCGCCGGTCGCTGCCGCTGATCGACCCGCGCCCGGGCGCCCGCACCGCCGTCGACCCGGTCGTGTGGGCCAAGACGGTCGCGCCGCTGGCCGTGCCGTTCCGGGCCGGCGTCCTCGGCCCGAGCGGCACCGCGAGCCCCGTGTTCGGCCTGCTCGACGCGCTCCTGGGCCGCCGCGGGCACGCCAGCCAGCTCGGCCGCGAGATCCTGCTGCACCGCCGCAGCGCCCCGCCGCACTGGCGCCGGTTCCTCGACGCCGTCGACGAGGTGCCGGTGCCCGCCTACGTCGCCGCCCGCGCCCGGCCGGGCCTGGTGGCCGCCCTCGACGCGGCGCGGGAGGCCTACGCGGGACCCGAGGGGTTCCTCGGCCGGCACCGGCGGAAGGTGTCGGGCTACCTCGCCGTCGCCTTCCTGGTCGGCCGGGGCGTCACGATCGGCGGGTTCGCCGGGACCCCCGGCGAGCACACCTGGCACACCGTCGACGCGGCCCTCACCGCCTCGCGCACGGAGCGGCCGGTCCCGCCGGACGCCCGCCGGCCCGCCGCCGGCGGCGGGCACCGGGCGCGCGGGCGGCGGCTCTCGGTGGCCGACGTCGCGGAGCACAACGACGACGCGCACGGCTGGTGGGTCGCCGTCGACGGCCGGGTGCACGACGTCACCGGGTTCCTGCGGCGCCACCCCGGCGGGACGGCGGCGCTGCGGGCGCACGCCGGCCTCGACGCCACGGCGGCCTTCGGCCGCGCGCACCCCGACCGCCCGGCGGTGCGCCGGCTGCTCGCGGCCACCGACACCGGGGCGCTGACCCGGCCGGCGCTGACCCGGGCCCGCCTCCTGCACGAGGAGTGGGGAGCGGCGCTGGCCGGTCTCGTGCAGCTGCAGAACGCCTTCCGGCTGGACCGCTCGTTCGGGCGGGGCACCGAGCTGTGCCGGGCCGGCGGCGACCGGCCCACCGCCCTGCAGGCCGACCGGGCCGCCGACACCGCGGCCCGCTTCGGCGACGGGTACCTGCCCCGCTTCGCCGTCGAGGTCCTCGCGCCGCTGGCCGAGCACGTGCTGCGGGAGCAGCAGGCGGTGCCGCGGAGGATCCGGGCCGTCCCAGGTCCGCCGCCGGGGCCGGGCGCGCCGCGGCAGCGGCTGGACGGGGTCGACCGGCGGATCGCGGCCACCAAGGAGCTGCTCGTCGCCGGTGCCCGGGCCTTCGACACGTGGGGTGACGCCGTCCTCGGCCGGGGCGAGCTGTGGCGCCTCGCCGCCTCCGCGGTCCCGGTCTGCGCGGGTGCCGCGACGGTCGCCGTGTCCGTGCCGCGGGCCGCCTGAGGACCCCGGTCGCGGCTGTATCAGGCGCGCGGCTGCCCGCTCCGTCCCGACGAGGCCGCGCCGGGGATCGCGCGGCCTCCCCGGGCACCGCCCGGGTCCTCCCGATCCCGCGGACACGAGGGGGACATCATGACGTACGGCGCACCGCCGTCGCAGGGGTGGCAGCAGCAGCCCCCGCCGCCGGTCCAGGACCCGTCGGCCCCGGGCGCACCGCGCCCGGGCGGGGGCTTCTTCACCAGCCTCCCCGGGATCCTGACCGCGGTGGCCGGCCTGGTCACGGCGGTGACCGGCGCCGTCGGCATCTACGTCAGCCAGGGCGACGACGCCACCGGCGGGCAGGGCACCCCCAGCAGCACGGACGCGCCCGCACCGGTCCCCGAGGACACGGGCGGCGAGGCCGACGTCGGTGACCTGCCGGCCGACTTCAGCGAGACCTCCCTCGACGACGAGGCCACCACGCTGCTCGACGCCTGCGCGGCCGGGGACCTCGGTGCCTGCGCCACCCTGCTCGACACGCTCGCCACCGAGTGCGCCGACGGCTACGGGATCAGCTGCGACGCCCTCTACTACCTCTCGCCCGTGGGGTCGGCGTACGAGGACTACGGCGCCACGTGCGGCGGTCGCTACGACTGGACGTACGTCGGCGTCTGCCGGGAGCTGTGATGGGCGGCCCGCTCCCGCTGCCGCACCCGGGACACCGCAGCCCGGTGTCCCGGGTCGGCCGGGCCGTCGACCGGCCGCTGTTCTGGTGGAGCGCCGGGGCGGTGTTCCTCGCCAACGCCGGGCTCTCGGTGGCCGAGGACCGCTGGGCCCTGGCCGTCCTGCACGTCCTCACCTGCCTGTGGGCGGTCGTCGCCGGGGTGAGCGCGGGCCGGCCGGCCCCGGGCACCCCGGAGCCGGCCGGCGGGGACGGGGGCCGGGGCACCCCGGCGCAGCTGTCGCCCTAGCCGCGGGCGAGCCCGGCCGGCACCGGGGCGGCGTGGCGGGTGTCGTGGGGCGTGTCGGCGACGGTGTCGACGACGGTGTCGACGACGAGGCGCATCGGGGTGACCTCGGGACCGCGGTAGGACAGCTCGCTGCCCTCGAGCCAGTCCCGGGGGCTGATGTCGACGTCGGCGTCGAGGTCCTTGCAGACGGCGAACGGCTGCACCACCGGGGCGCCCGCGTCGCGCAGCGAGATGATCAGGTGCCACGGGTAGGCCGGGTTGTGCAGCCGGAAGTCGATGAGCGAGAAGTTCGCCGGCTGCCGCCGGTGGACGTGGAACAGCGCGACGGGCTCGAGCCCGCAGGACTCCAGCCGGCGGTGCACCGCGAGCTGCTCGGCGGGGTCGGCGACGAAGCCCGCGTCCTCGTGGGCACGGAAGTAGGACCCCTGCGCCTCGAAGGCCGGCCGGGCCCACTCGGCGTTGCGGCGGTTGCGCGCGGGGTCGAAGAACACCACGTCGGTGGCGGTGAAGGGGAAGCGCGGCGCGTCCGGGTCGGCGACGAGCAGGCCGAAGGACTTCAGCCCGGCGGCGTGCACGGTGGCGGCCGTCGTGACGAGCCGGTCGACCAGCGGCCGGGACAGGTGCAGCTCCGGACGGCCGGCGGACTCACGGACGACGGCGGCGGGCGAGGTGGGCACGGGGAGGCTCCAGCGGGGCGCGACGGGGGATCCGGACGCACAGCAGAGGCGCCCGGGCGCCCGCTGATACCCCCGGGTCAGCCCCGGGCCGGCCCGCCGTGCGGCCAGAACGCCAGCAGCGTCCGGATGCCGGTGACCAGCGCCAGCGGCCGGTCGAGCATCGGGTGGTGCCCGGCGTCGGGCAGGTCGACGACCGGCAAGCCGCCGGCGGTCAGCGCGGCCATCTCGGCGGCCATCGCCCGGTCGACCAGGCCCTTCTCGCAGCGGAACAGCGCCGCGGGGCGGGTCAGCTGCGGCAGCAGCTCGGCCAGCAGCGGTGGCGGGCCCCACAGCTGCGGGTCGAACTTCCACGTCCAGCCGTCCTCCTCCCGGCGCAGCGAGCCGCGCGCGACGTGCTCGCGGACGTGGGGCAGCAGCACGTCCTGCGGCGGCAGGGTGCGGAAGCGGGCCAGCGCCTCCTCGGCGGTCGGGTACCGGCGGTGCGGCCGCCGCCGCTCGCGCAGCCGGTCCTCCTCCGGGGGCCGCGAGACCAGCGGCGCGTCGATGACGGCGACCGCCGACACCGCCCCGGGGTGCTCGACGCCGGCCACCAGCGACACCCAGCCGCCCATGCTGTGGCCGAGGACGACCGGGCGGTCGAGGTCCTCGGCCGCCGCCACCGCCACCACCTCGCGGGCCCAGGTCGCCATGTCGTAGGAGGCCCGCCGGCCGCTGTCGCCGTGCCCGCTGAGGTCGAGGGCGACGACCCGGTGCGAGTGCAGCTGCGGGGCCACGTGGTCCCACCAGCCCGAGTGCGCCGCGCCGCCGTGGACCAGCACCAGCCCCGGCCGCCCGGGCTCGCCCCACACCCGGTAGTGCACCGGCGTCCCGTCCACCGCGACCTCCCGGTGGGCGGGCGCGGCCGCCAGCGCCTGCACGAACCAGGCGGGCGGGCCGGCGGGGTCGGGATCGGGGGCGGACACGGGCGGCTCCTCGGGAGTGGACCAACGGTCCGCCATCATCCGGATCCCCCTCCGCCGGGTCCGCGGTGCCCCCGGTGTCGTGCCCCCGGAGCGGTGCCGTGCCAGGGTGGCGGGAACGGGACGGAGGGGGACGGAGGGGACCGGGTGCAGGTCGACCGGGGCGCGGCGCTCGACGGGCCCGTCGACGTCCGGGCCGACGCGCGGGCCGCGGAGGACGGCGGCTACGACGGCTTCTGGGTGAGCGAGGTCGCGCACGACCCGTTCGTCGGGCTCGCCGTCGCGGCCCTGGCGACGGAGCGGGTGCGGCTGGGCACCGCGATCGCGGTGGCCTTCGCCCGCACCCCGATGACCACCGCCGCGGCCGCCGACGACCTGCAGGCCCTCTCCGGCGGCCGGCTGGTGCTCGGCCTGGGCACCCAGGTCAAGGCGCACGTCACCCGGCGGTTCTCCATGCCGTGGTCGCACCCGGCGGCCCGGATGCGGGAGTACGTGCTCGCGCTGCGGGCGATCTGGGACACCTGGCACACCGGCGCCCCGCTGGCGTTCCGCGGCGAGTTCTACACGCACACGCTGATGACCCCGGTGTTCACGCCGCCGCCGCACGGGTTCGGCCCGCCGCCGGTGCTGCTGGCCGGGGTCGGGGAGACGATGACCGAGGTGGCCGGCGAGGTGGCCGACGGCTTCCTCCCGCACGGCTTCACCACCGAGCGCTACCTGCGCGAGGTCAGCCTGCCGGCCCTGGAGCGCGGCCGGGCGCGGACCGGCCGGACCCTCGAGGGCTTCGTGGTCGCGGGCTCGCCGATGGTGGCGGCAGGCCGCACGGAGGAGGAGCTGGCGGCGGCCACGGCCGCCGTCCGCGCGCAGCTGGCCTTCTACGGCTCGACGCCGGCCTACCGCCCGGTGCTGGAGCTGCACGGCTGGGGCGAGCTCGGGGAGCGGCTGCACGCGCTGTCGCTGCGGGGGCGCTGGGAGGAGATGGGCCGGCTGCTCGACGACGAGGTGCTCGACGCCCTCGCCGTCGTCGGCAGGCCGGAGGAGGCCGGCCGCGAGGTCGTCCGCCGCTACGGCGACCTCGTCGACCGGATCTCCCTCGCCACGCCCCGCGGCGCCGACCCCGGGACGACGGCCCGCGTCGTCGCGGCGGTGCGGGAGGCCGCCGGCTGACCGGCCGCTGCGCTACACCGGCCGCGTGCGCGCGGCGACCAGCTCCCCACCGGCCCAGCCCTCGACCCGCACGACGGCGGCACCGGCCACCCCGGCCACGGTGACGGTGGGCGTCGTCCCGCCCGGGGGGACGTCGACGCTGGCCCGCGGCCGGCCGTCGACGTACACGTCGACCCGCTCCACCCCGCGCGTCCCCAGCTGGAGGGTGAGCGTGCCGCCGGCGTCCAGCGACGGCGTCACCTGCAGGCTCCGCGCGGGCATCGCGGCCAGCAGCGCCCCCGCGGCGTCGAGCAGGTCGGCGTTGTCCTCCAGCACGTCGCGGCGGGTCAGGTCGTGCCGCCGGTCCGGGACGACGCCGAGGTCCTCCACCGGGGTCCCCGCCAGCTCGTGCACCCGCAGCGTCCGGCGGATGGAGACGCGCATGGCCGCTCCGTTGGGCAGGGCCCGGTACGGGCTCTCGGGATCGGGCGCGGGCAGCTCCAGCAGCTGCTTGAGCAGGCTGTGCGTCCACACGTTCGCGCCGCCCGCCCCGGTGTTGTCGTCCACCCCGAGCACCGGGCCGATCCGGTGGTCCTGGAAGCCGGCGGTGAAGATGTCGGTCGCCGAGTAGCACCGGGCGTCGGTGACCAGCACCACCGGGCCGCAGTACTGCTGCCCGCGCCGGTTGACGCCCTCGACCGGGGTGATGGAGAAGGCGGAGGAGAAGACCGACCCGGTCTCGACGGCCTGCTCCATCGACCGCAGCCAGGGGCCGAGGTCGATGCCGCTGGGGTTCTCCGCGTGCTGCCGGACGACGGACAGGTTCAGCGGGGTGCAGATGAACTGCACCGGCTCCGGCGTGATCGGCCGCGGAGTGAGCGTCTGCAGGAGGAACTCGCTGGCGTGGATGTGGCCCCCGCCGTTGCCGCGCACGTCGAGGACGAGGCCCTCCTGCGGGAGCAGCCCGGCCAGCCGCACGAACTCGTCGACGAAGGCGTCGGGGTCGTTGACGTTGAACGTGAAGACCCGGAGGTGCCCGAACGTGCCCGAGGAGGTGACGACGCTGCGCGCCCGGAAGACCAGCGGCATGGTGGTCGTGAGGTCCGCGCCGGCCTCGGCGGGCTCGGTCTCGACCTCGGCCTGGACGTCGGAGAGCTGCGCCTCCACGGCCTGCGGCGCGAACAGCAGCGCGCGGGCGCGGCTCGCGTCGTCGGCGTAGAGGTCCAGCCCCTGCGACGCCGCCGCGGTGGTCGGCACGTCGGCGTCGGCCATGGGCGGCACGTTCGGGCCGACCAGCCACGGCTGGCGCAGCTCGTGGCGCACCCCGCCGGCGTCGAGGTAGCTGACGGTCACCCACTCCTCGTCGGGCGGCAGGTGCAGCCGCAGGGGGCGCAGCGTCAGCGCGTCGACCCCGCGCGCCAGCCGGGCGGCGCGGTTGCTGCCGGCGAAGCGGTCGGCGCTGACGGCCACGGCCAGGCCGATCGGCACGCCGTTCCAGTGGGTGATCTCGACGCCGCGGGTGAACGTGGGGGCGCCCACGCCCGCCGCCGTCCGGCTGACGAGGTAGCGCTCCTGCCCGCCGTCCACGCAGCGCTCCACCTGGAACGGCAGGTAGGCGATCATCCCGGCGAACGGGGCCGGCAGCACGTAGTTGGTGTGCAGGTCGCGCACCGAGTGGAAGATGCTCGACATCTCCCGGTGGAAGTCCCGCTCCGGGCCCATCGTCGCGTCGGTCTGCTGCCGCAGGCGGGCCCGCAGCAGCCGCAGCCGCTGCACCGGGTTGACCGCGTGCATGGCCGCCTTGAGCGGCAGGTGCACGTAGTTGCCCTCGAGCAGCACCAGGGCCTGCTGGACGAGCGTGCTGCGCTGGGCGTGGGTGAGCGTCCCCGCCGCGGCCACGAACTCCTGCAGCGGGACCGAGCCGGGGATCGGCGCCCCGGCACTGCCCACCTGCACGGTCAGGTCGGCGGGCAGCGACTCGTCGGCGGCGGCGTCGTCGAGCGGACGCCGCGGCGCCAGCACCTCGACCCGGGTGCTCGTCGTCATGGTCCTCACTCCTCGTGTCCCGCGGCCCGCGTGTCGGGCCGTCGCCGGGGCACAGGGGAGCGCGGCGACCGTCACCGCCGCGTCACCGGCCGCGCGGTGACGGCGGGGTGACGCCCTGGTGACGCCGGCTGCCTAGCGTGCCGGCGGGGCCGCCGACCGGCGGCTGCGCGCCGACGCCGCGCCGGGGGGTGCCTTGTCCTACGAGCCCGACCGCCGGACCACCTCGCCGCTCATCGGCGACCTGCACCTGCCGCCGGACACCGACGACGAGGCGCTGCTGCACGACCGCGTCCCGGCCCTGGTCGAGCTCAACGTCATGTACCCGGGCGGGCTGGTCGAGGTCGCCGGCCGCTTCTGCCTGGTGGTGTGGGAGCGGGACTACCGGTCGTGGGCGGGCGAGCCGCTCCCGCCGGAGGACGCGAGCAGCCCGCAGAGCGTCACCGAGCCGCGGGTGCCGGCCGGCCTGCGGCGGGTGACGCCGAAGCTCTACCAGTGCGTGCTCACCCGACCGCAGCTGCGGGCGCTCGTGGCGCACGACCGGCGCACGGCCGCGTCCCAGGGCCTGCCGCCCACCGTCTTCAAGGTGTGGCCGGACTACCAGCTGCAGCCGCAGATCGACCGCTCCGCGCCGACGGTCAAGGCCGACGCCGCCTGGCGGTCCTACAGCGCGCGCGGGCGCGGCGTCGTGTGGGCGGTGCTGGACTCCGGCATCGACCAGCGGCACGGCCACTTCGCCGCCCTGGAGCTCGCCCGGGAGGGCCGCGACGCGGGCCGGGCACCGGCCGGCGACGGCGACCCCGGCCCGCCGCTGCTCACCGCGGGCCTGCACCGCGACTTCCGGGACCTGGTCGTGCTGAAGCACGCCGACGCGATCGGGGAGCCGGCCCCGCTGGAGGACGACCTGGGCCACGGGACGCACGTGGCCGGCATCATCGCCGGCTGCACCCCGGCGGACCGGGCCGCCGTCGTCGCCTCCTCGGAGGAGCCGACCGCCGGTGGCTACGTCCAGCGCCGGCGCGTGCAGGTGCTCTCCGGCATGGCGCCGGAGTGCGAGCTGGTCAGCCTGCGGGTGCTGCGGCGCACCGCGCAGGGCGACCACGTCACCTCGTCCGCGGCGCTCATCGCGGCGCTGCACCACCTGCGCCACGACGTCAACGTCGACCCGAACGTGCTGCGGGTGCACGGGGTGAACATCAGCCTGGGCTGCCCGTGGGAGCCGAGGGACTACGCCGCGGGCCGGTCCCCGCTGTGCCAGGCGGTCGACCAGCTCGTGGACTCCGGTGTCGTGGTCGTGGTGTCGGCCGGCAACTCCGGCGCGGGCGACCCGCTGGCGCCGCGGCCGGTCGCGGCGCTCGGCTCGGTCACCGAGCCGGCGCACGCCGAGAACTGCATCGCGGTGGGGTCCACCCACCGGGAGGCCCCGCACGCCTTCGGCATCACCTGGACCTCGAGCAAGGGCCCCACCCTCGACGGCCGGGTGAAGCCCGACGTGGTCGCACCCGGCGAGTGGATCACCTCGGCGGCCACCGGGACGGTGCGGGCCCGGGCCGGCCTCCCGGACGACCCCGAGGCCGATCCCGACCTCTGCTACGCCGAGCAGTCGGGCACCTCGATGGCCGCGCCCCACGTGTCCGGCGTGATCGCCGCCTTCCTGTCGGCCCGCCCGGAGTTCACCGGGCGCCCCCGGGCGGTCAAGGAGCTGCTCATGCGGTGCGCCACCGACCTCGGCCGCGAGCGCTACGCGCAGGGGGCGGGCCTGGTCGACCTCATGCGGATGCTGTCGAACGTCTGACGCCGTCCCGGTGGGGGACGGGGGCGAGGAGGTCCACGTGGACAGGGTGGCCGGGCGGCCGTTCTGGCGCCTGCACTTCACCGGGGACGGCGGGCTCGCGCGCGGCGCCGCCGAGGACCTCCTGCGCCGGGTCGCCGACGAGGGTGTCACCGACCTCGTCGTGCTGTGCCACGGGTGGAACACCGGGCCCGACGACGCCGAGGACCTCTACGGGTCCCTGGGACCGCTCGTCGCCCGGCAGGCGGCGCGGGCCGAGGGCCTGGGCCGGGTGGGTCTCGTCGGCGTCCACTGGCCCGCGATCTGGTGGCCGGACGGTCCCGGGGCGGCCGCCCGGCCCCACGGCTCCGGTGACGCCCTGAGCCCCGGCGACGCCCTGAGCACCGGCGACGGGCCGGGGGACGAGCCGGGGTCCCCCGCGGAGGTGCCGGGGCCCGTGCTCGCCGCGGCGCTGCGGCCGGCCTTCGAGGGGGAGGAGCAGCGGTCCGCCCTCGACCGGCTGGGCGCCCTGATCGAGGAGGGCGAGGCGGCCGCCGCCTCGGGCGTCGAGCCCGACGCCGCGCAGCGGGCCCGGCTGGCCGAGTTCTCCGCCCTGCTCACCAGGCTGCTCCCGGCCGACCCCACCCCCGAGGAGGACGCCGGGGAGCGGGACTTCCTCGACCGCGGCGACGACCCCGAGGCCTACGTCGAGCTGGCCCGGGCCTTCGGCAGCGTCCCCGAGGGCGGCGCGGCCCAGGGAGCCGGGGACGTGTTCCGGACGGTGTGGCGGGGCGCCCGCGACGGGCTGCGGGTGTTCAGCTACTACACGATGAAGTCCCGCGCCGGGGTCGTCGGCGCCCGGGGGCTGGCCCCCGTGCTGGTCCGGCTGCACGCCACGGAGGCGCTGGCCGCGGTGCGCGTGCACCTGGTCGGGCACAGCTTCGGCGCCCGCCTGGTGTCCTTCGCGCTGCAGGGGATCCCGTCCGCCGACGCCAGTCCGGTCGCCTCGCTGGTGCTGGTCCAGGGGGCCTTCTCCCACTTCTCGTTCGCCACGGCGCGGGGCAACCCGTTCGGCCGCCAGGGGGCGCTGCAGCCGTGTGCTGACCGGGTGCACGGCCCGCTGGTGGCGACCTTCAGCGCGTTCGACTGGGCGGTGGGCCGCTGGTACCCGAAGGCGTCGGCCCTCGCGCGGCAGGACAACCAGGCCGACCCGGACGTGAGCCGCTGGGGGGCGCTGGGCTCCGGCGGCTTCCGGGCGGTGCGGCCGCTCGAGTCGGTGGACATGCTCGCCCCCGGGAGGCCCTACCCCTTCACGGCGGGCTCCTACTACGCCGTCGACGGGTCGGGCGTCATCGCCGACCGGCGGCAGTCGGCGTTCGCCGGCGCCCACTCCGACATCCGCCACCCCGAGGTCGCCTGGCTCGTCGCCGCGGCCGCCGCCGCGGGCGCCCGGGCCGCCGGCTGACGCCGGGCCTCCCGTCGCGCGTGGCCGCGCCGCCGCGCAGGATCGACGCGGGCCGGTGCACGGCGCCCGCTCGGGCCGGCCGGGAGGGAGTCGGGATGGCGACCAGCGAGGCGGACCTGCGGCGGCGGTGGGCCGGGGGCGAGCCGTGCCACGGCCTGTGGAGCCTGCTGCCCGGCGCGGTGACCGGCGAGCTGCTGGCCCGCTCCGGGGCGGACTACGTCGTCGTCGACCTGCAGCACGGTGCCGCGGCCGAGGCCGACCTGCCCGGCGTCGCGGCGGCGGTGACGGCGGCCGGCGCGGTGCCGCTGGTCCGCACCCGCAGCCCCGCCTTCCCCGACGTCGGCCGCCCGCTGGACCTGGGCGCCCGCGGCGTGGTCGTGCCCAACGTGCGCGACGCCGGCCACGCGCGGGAGGTGGTGGCCGCCTGCCGCTACGCGCCCGCCGGCGGGCGCTCCGTCGGCCGGCTCTCCGGCGGCGCCGACCGGCCGCTGGTGGTCGTGATGGTGGAGGCCGCCACGGCGCTCGACGACCTCGACGCGGTGCTCGCCGTCGAGGGGCTCGACGGCGTGTACGTGGGCCCGGGTGACCTGTCCCTGTCGCTCGGGCTGACGGGGGAGGACCGGCGGGCGGAGCTGCGCGGCGTGCTGTCCTCGATCGTCGCCCGCGCGGTCGCCGCGGGCGTCCCGGTGGGCGTGCACGCCTCCTCCGGCGAGGAGGCGGCCGGCTGGGCCGCCGAGGGCGCCACGATCGTCACCGTCGCCGTCGACGCCACCGCGCTCGGCGAGGCCGCGGCGCGTCACCTCGGCACCGCCCGCGGCGGGGTCGGAGGGCCCTGACGGCGGGGCACGGCCGCGGCCAGGGTGGGGGCAGCGACGACCCCTGGGGAGGCCGACCGTGACCCGCCGACTGCCGACCGCCACCCACCCCTCGACCGCACTCGTCACCGGGGCGTCGTCGGGCATCGGCGCGGAACTGGCCGCCGCGCTCGCCGCCCGGGGCTGCGACGTCGTGCTGGTCGCCCGGCGCCGCGACCGGCTCGACGCGCTGGCCCGCCGCCTGTCCGGCCTCGGCGTCCGCGCGCACGCGCTGCCCTGCGACCTCACCGACGAGGCCGCCCGCCGGGAGCTGCCCGCAGCGGTGGCCGACCTCGGGCTGGAGGTCTCGATCCTGTGCAACGGCGCCGGGGTGGGCGCCGCCGGGGACTTCGTCACCGTGCCCGAGGAGCACCGGACCGCCGTCCTCCGGCTCAACGTGGAGGCCACCGTCGACCTGTGCGGGCGCTTCGTGCCGCCGATGGTGCGGCGGGGCAGCGGGGCGGTGCTCACCGTCTGCTCGCTGCTGAGCTTCCTGCCGATGCCGCGGATGGCCACCTACGCGGCGTCGAAGGCCGCGCTGCTGTCGTTCACCGAGGCGCTGCACGCCGAGCTCCGGCCGCACGGGGTGGCCGTCACCGCGCTGTGCCCGGGGACGGTGCCCACCGAGTTCATGGACCTGGCCGGCCTCGGCCCGCAGGTCGGGCGGATGCCCGCCTGGGCCCTCGACGACGCGCGCCGCGTGGCCGAGCGCGGCCTGGACGCGTTGGCGCGCAACCGGCGCGTCGTCGTCCCGTCGGCGCTGTACCGGGCGTCCGCGGCGTCGGCCCGGGTGCTGCCGCACGCGGCCCTCCTCGGCCTGCTGCGCCGCGGCTCGCCGTTCCCGGCCCGGTGGCCGGGCGCCACCGCTGCCGAGGCGCGCGACGCGGGGGCGCTGCCGGTGCCCTGACCTGCGCGCACGGGTGCCGTCCCGCCGTCCGGTCGACGACCCGGAGCGCCCGGCACCGGCGACACGACGGACCGGGCACCGGGCCGGGAACGGCGATGGTCGATCATCGGAGGTCAGCACGGCCGGCGCGCGGAGCCCGCCGCCGGCCGCCCCGCCCCCGAGGAGGACGTCGTTGGACAGGCGCAGAGCCCTGCTGCTGGAGAACATCGACCCGGTGGCGGCCGAGCTGCTCGGGTCGGCCGGCTACGAGACCGAGTCGGTGCGCGGCGCGCTCGACGAGGACGACCTGATCGCCGCGCTCGACGGCGTCGAGGTGCTCGGCATCCGGTCGAAGACGCAGGTCACCGCGGAGGTGCTGCGCCGCCGCCCGGACCTGGCGGCGGTGGGCGCCTTCTGCATCGGCACCAACCAGATCGACCTGCGCGCCGCGGCCGGCGCCGGCGTGGCGGTGTTCAACGCGCCCTACTCCAACACCCGCAGCGTGGTGGAGATGGCGATCGCGGAGATCATCATCCTGGCCCGCCGGCTGGTCGACCGGGACCGCGCGCTGCACGCCGGCTCCTGGGACAAGTCGGCGGCCGGCAGCCACGAGGTGCGCGGGCGGACGCTGGGCATCGTCGGCTACGGCAACATCGGCAGCCAGCTGTCGGTGCTGGCCGAGGCGCTGGGCATGCGGGTGCTCTTCCACGACCTCGAGGACAAGCTCGCGCTGGGCAACGCGCAGCGCTGCGACACCCTCGAGGAGCTGCTCGAGCAGGCCGAGACCGTCACGCTGCACGTCGACGGGCGGGCCGGGAACGCCGGCCTCTTCGGCGCCGAGCAGTTCTCCCGGATGCGCCGGCGCAGCCTGTTCCTCAACCTCTCCCGCGGCTTCGTCGTCGACCACGAGGCGCTGCGCGAGCACATCCTGAGCGGCCACATCGCGGGGGCCGCCGTCGACGTCTTCCCCGACGAGCCGCGCGAGCAGGGCGACCCGTTCACCTCGGTGCTGCGCGGGTTGCCCAACGTCATCCTCACGCCGCACGTCGGCGGCTCGACGCAGGAGGCGCAGCACGACATCGGCCGCTTCGTCGCCGGCAAGCTCGCCGACTACGCCGGCTCGGGGACGACGACGCTGAGCGTCAACCTGCCCACGGTGGCGCTGCACGGGTCGTCGGCCGACCGGTTCGCGCTGCTGCACCGCAACGTGCCCGGCGTCCTCGCCCGGGTCGACGCGCTGGTCGGGGAGCACGGGCTCAACGTCGACGGCCAGGTGCTGGCCACCCGCGGCGAGCTGGGGTACGCGGTCACCGACGTCAGCGCGGCGCTGTCCCCGGACCTGCTGGCCGCGCTCCGGGCGCTGCCGGAGACCGTCCGGCTGACCACCTTCGGCCGCCGCGCCGACTGACCGGGTGACCGCACTCCTCGCGGCGCGCGACCTCCTGGTCGGGCACGGCGCCGAGCCGGTGTGCGCGCCGGTCGACCTCACCGTGGCCCCCGGGCGGGCGCTGGGACTGGTCGGGGCCAACGGCGCCGGCAAGTCCACGCTCCTGCAGACCCTCGTCGGGCTCCTGGCCCCCCTGGGGGGCACGGTGCTCCTGGCCGGCCGCGAGGTCGACGAGCGGCGGGCCGACGTGCGCCGCGACGTCGCCGCCGTGCTCGACGACGAGGCGTTCTTCCCCTCCCTGACCGGACGCGAGCACCTGCTGCTCACCGCCCGCGGCCACGGGGTGCGCGACCCGGAGACGGTGGTGGACGCCGAGGTGGCCGCCTTCGGGCTGGGCGGGCGGATCGACGCGCTGCCCTCCCGGCTCTCCTCCGGGCAGCGCCGCCGCCTGGCGCTGGCCGCGGCCCTCGTCCGGCCGGCCCGGCTCGTGGTGCTCGACGAGCCCGAGCGCCGGCTCGACGCGGGGATGCGCACCCGGCTGGCGGCGCGGCTGGCCCGGCTCCGGGACGGCGGGACCGCGGTCGTCTTCGCCTGCCACGACGCGGGGTTCCTGCGCACCGTGGCCGACGACGTGCTGCTGCTGGCCGAGGACGCCTGCCCGCGGCTGGACCCGGCCGAGGCCGCCGACCTGCTGCCGGCGCTGTGAGCGCCCCGGCGTCCGTGCTCGCCGACCGGGGCGCCGAGCTCTCCGGCGCCGCCGTTCGGAGGCTGACCCGCCGGGCGACGGCCGCCCGCGCCGACACCACCGCGGCGGCCCGGCTCGCCGAGGTGTGGAGCTCGCTGGTCTCGGGGGCGATCGGGGTCGCCGTCGTCGCCGGGGCGGTGGCCTCGGTGCGCGAGCGGGTGACGCTGGCCGGCGCGCCGGTCACCGCGACGGTGCTGCCCGCGTCGGTCACCGCCGCCGTCGCCGCGGTGCTGGCGCTGGCCGGCCTCGCCGTCGCGCTGGCCCGGCTCGGGCCGGTCAGCAGCACGCCCGCGGCCGCCGCCTGGTGGCTGCCGCTGCCGGCCGGCCGCCGAGACCTCCTGCGCGGCGAGCTGGCCCGGGTCACCGCGGCCGTCGTCGGCGTCGCCGCCGTGGCCGCGCTGCCGCTGGCCCTCACGCTCACCGACGCGCCGTCCGCCGGCGGGGTCGCCGCCGCGCTGGCCGCGACGGCGGGGACCGCGGCCGCCCTCGTGGGAGCGGTCGCCCGGGCCCAGACCCGGGGCGGCCCCGGCCGGGCGGCGCCGCTGGCCGGTGCGGGAGCCGTGGCCGTCGCGGGGGCGGCGGTCGCGGGGGCCACCGCCCTGGCGGCGACCGGCGGCGGGGACCTCCCGGCCCTGCCCGGCGTGCCGGCGGGGTGGGCGGCGGTGCCGGTCGCCGCCGCCGTCCTCCTGCTGGCCGGCGCCGTGGCGGGACTCGACCGGCTGGGCGCCGGGCAGCTGCGGGCGCTGGGCGCGACGGCGCAGTACGCGGCGGTCTCGGCCGTCTCCCTCGACGCCCGCGAGCTGGGGCGGGCGCTGGCCGCCCGCGACCGCCGCGAGCCCCGGCGCGGCCGCCGCTTCCCGCGCGTCGCGGGGGCCTGGCAGGCGGTGGTCGCCGCGGACCGGACCGCCCTGGCGCGCTCCCCGTGGCACCTGGGCCAGGCCGCGGTCGCGGTCGCCGTCCCCGTGCTGGTCGCGCGCACCGACGGGCTGGGCGCGCTGCCGCCGGCCGTCTGGGTCGCCTGCGTGGCGGGCTGGGCGCTCGCGGCGGTCGCGGCCGGGCACCCGGCGCGGCAGGCCCAGGCCGTGCCGGCGCTCGACCGGCTGCTGCCGCTGTCGGCCGCCGGGGTCACGGCCGCGCGCGTGGTCGTCCCGCTCGCCCTGCTGGTGGCGGTGACCACGCTGACCGGCCTGCTCCTCGGCGTGGGCAGCGGCGCGCCGGCGCTGTGGACCGCGCTGTGCGCCGCGACGGCCCCGGCCTGGGCCGCCGCCGCGCTGCGCGGCGCGTTCCGCCCGGAGGTCGACTGGTCCGGCCCGGTCGTGTCGACGCCGATGGGCGCGCTGCCCACCGGGGTGGGCGCCACGCTCGTGCAGGGGCTCGACGCCGGCCTCGTGGGCAGCCTGCCGCTGGCGGCGGCGCTCGTCTCGGGCGGGCCGACCCCGCTGCTGGTGGCCGTCCAGCTCGGCTGGTCGGTGCTGCTGGGCGCGGGCGTGCTCACCCTGGTGGCCCGCCGCCGGGGCGGCCCCGGCTGACCGGGGTTCAGCCGCCGGCGAGGCGGGGGAGCACGGCCCGGGTGAACAGGTCGACCCCCTCCTGCCGGCGGGCACCGGCGCCGACGGGGGAGAACACCAGGGTGTCGGCGCCCGCGTCGGCGAACTCGCGGGCGCGGGCGGCCACCCGGTCGGGGTCGCCGTGCAGCAGGTAGCGGTCGGCGAGCGGGGCGAAGTCCTGCTGGTACACCGCGCTCACCCAGTCGACGACCTCCTGCCGCGCCCGCGCCGCGTCGTCGTCCACCCCGCCCCAGCAGAAGACGGCGCCCCGGACGTCCGACGGGTCCCGGCCGGCCTGCTCGGCGGCGTCGCGGACCTCGCCGAGGCTGCGGGCCAGCTGCTCGGGTGTGTACATGTAGGGCATCCAGACGTCGGCGAAGCGGCCCGCCCGCCGGATCGCCGGCGCCCTGCGGCCCCCGAGCCACAGCGGCGGGCCGCCGGGCTGCACCGGACCGGGGGAGAGCTCGAGGCCCTCGACGCGGGCGTAGCGGCCGGCGTGGTCCACGGCGCCGCCGCCCCACAGCCGGCGCAGCAGCTCCAGCGCCTCGTCGGTGCGCGGCCCGCGCTCGGCGACGTCGACACCGGCCGCGACGAACTCCGGCGGGTACTCGCCACCGACGCCCACGCCCATGTCGAAGCGGCCGCCGGAGACCTGGTCGAGCGTGGTGGCCAGCTTGGCGGCGAGCGCGGCCGGGTACAGCGGCAGCACGGTGAGCGAGCTCAGCAGCCGGATCCGGCTGGTCGCCCCGGCGGCCGCGGCGAGCGCGACGAAGGCGTTCGGGTGCGGGCTGTGGAAGAACAGGTGCTCGCCGGTCGCGATCCCGTCGTAGCCCGCCTCCTCGGCGGCGCGCGCCTGGGCGGCCACCGTCTGCTGGTCGGCGCCCAGCGTCAGGACCACGCGCACGGCTGCCCCTCCCTCCGCGTCCGGCCGGTCCGCGGCGGGGTCACGAGCCCTCGGCCACCAGCTCGGTGTCCACGCCGATCCTGCCCACCTTGGACGCGCCGCCCGGGCTGCCCAGCGGCGCGTCGCGGCCGGGGAGCAGCTCGACGAAGAAGCGCCGGTTGTCGGCGATGTGCGGCTCGTTCTCGTCGGTCACCCGGCGGTCCTGGGCGATGGCCTCCACCGGGCAGACCGGCTCGCACGCGCCGCAGTCGATGCACTCCTTGGGGTTGATGTAGAGCTTGCGGTCGCCCTCGTAGATGCAGTCCACCGGGCACTCCTCGACGCAGGACATGTCCGTGGTGTCGATGCACTCGGCGCCGATGACGTAGGGCACGGGGTTCCTCCTGGCTGGGGTCGGGTGGCTCAGGCGTGGGCGGCCGCGCCGGTGCCGGCGGGGTCGTCGCTGCTGTGCCCGGGGAACAGTGGCTGGTCGGGGTCGAGGTAGGTGGCCGCGTTGTTCACCGCGGTGGCGGCTTCCCCGAAACCGACGGCGATCAACCGCACCTTGCCGGCGTACTCGGTGATGTCGCCGGCGGAGTAGACGCCGGGCACGCGCGTGCGCATGGCGGTGTCCACGAGGATCCGGCGGTCGGCGATCTCGACGCCCCAGCGCTCCAGCGGCCCGATGTCGGCGGTGAAGCCGAGCGCGGCGACGACCGCCTGCGCGGGGTGGGGGGTGACCGTGCCGTCCTTCGTGCGGACGTGCACCGTGTGCAGCCGGTCGTCGCCGGCGAGCTCGTGGACCTGGGCGTCGGTGACGACGACGGTCCGGCCGCGCTCGACGTCGGCGACGCTGGCGGCGTGCGCGCGGAACTGCCGGCGCCGGTGCACGAGGGTGACCGAGGCCGCGACGTCCTCCAGTGCCAGCGCCCAGTCGACCGCGGAGTCCCCGCCCCCGACGACCACGACGTCCTGGCCGGCGTGCGCGGCCGGGTCCCGGACCACGTAGGTCAGCCCGCGGCCCTCCCAGCGGTCGCCGCCGGGCAGCGGCCGCGGGGTGAAGGTGCCGATCCCGCCGGTGACGACGACGGCGCCGCAGTGCACCCGGGTGCCGCGGTCGGTGGTGACGACGAGCCGATCGCCGTGGCGGGGGCGCTCGCCGGCCTCGTTCGCGAGGGTCTCCGCCCGCTCGCCGAGGACGTACACCGGGTCGAAGCGCGCGGCCTGCTGCACGAGGTTGGCGACCAGGTCGCGGCCCTTCACGCCCGGGAAGCCGGCGACGTCGTAGACCAGCTTCTCCGGGTAGAGGGCCGTCACCTGCCCGCCGGGCTCGGGGAGGCTGTCGACGACGGCGGTGCGCAGGCCGCGGAAGCCCGCGTAGTAGGCGGCGTAGAGCCCGGCGGGGCCCGCGCCGACGACCAGCAGGTCGACGTGCACCTCCCGGCCGGCCGCCGCGGGGTGCTCCGGGGCCAGCGCGTCGGTCGCGGTCACGCGGGACCCCCGGTGACGGGCGTGAGGTCGGGCCTGGCGGCGCCGCCGAGGCGCTCGACCGCCAGCTCGCGGATGCGGAAGCGCTGCAGCTTCCCGGTGGCGGTGGTGGGCAGCTCGTCGAACACGACGATGTGGCGTGGCCGCTTGAAGGCGGCCAGCCCGTCGCGGCACCAGGCCACGAGGTCCTCGGGGCCGGCGGCGGCGCCGGGGGTGAGCACGACGCAGGCGACCGGCTTGTCCAGCCCGGTCTCGTCGGGCACCGAGACGACGACGACCTGCGCGACGTCGCCGTGGGCGCGCAGCCGCTCCTCCACCTCGGTGGGCGAGACCCAGATCCCGCCGGCCTTGATGATGTCGTCGGTGCGGCCCAGCGAGCTGTAGAAGCCGTCGGCACTGCGCACGTAGGTGTCGCCGGTGCGCACCCACTCGCCCTGGAACACCCGACGCGTGACGGCGGTGCGCGACCAGTAGCCGGTGGCCGCCGACGACCCCTTCACCCACAGGTTGCCCGGGGTGCCGTCGGGGACCGGCTGACCGTCGTCGTCGAGGATGCGCGCCTCGTAGCCGGCGACCACCTCGCCGGTGGACCCGGGCCGCGTGCGGCCGGGGCGGCCGCTGATGAAGATGTGCAGCATCTCGGTGGAGCCGATGCCGTCGAGCATCTCCACGCCGAAGGTGCCGGTGAACCGCTCGAACAGCGCGGCGGGGAACGCCTCGCCGGCCGAGACGCAGGCGCGCACGCCGGCGAAGGCGTCGGCGGGCAGGCCGGCGGCGAGCAGCGCGGCGTAGTAGGTGGGGCCGGCGAAGAACAGCGTCGGCCGCTGCTCGCGCAGCACCCGCAGCGTGCCGGCCGGGCTGGGTCGCGACCGGTCGAGCACGGTGCTCGCTCCCACCGAGAACGGGAAGGTCAGCGTGTTGCCCAGGCCGTAGGCGAAGAAGAACTTGGCGACGGAGAAGGTGACGTCGTCCGGGCCGATCGCGAGCACGTCGCGCGCGTAGGTCTCGGCGGTGTCCCGGAGCGACCCGTGCCGGTGCATCGCGCCCTTGGGGGTGCCGGTCGTGCCGGAGGTGTAGAGCCAGAACGCGGGGGAGTCGGCCACCGTCGGGTAGGGCTCGGCGACCTGCCCGGCGAAGTCCGCGCCGGCGGCGGTGAACTCCGCCCAGGTGCGCACGCGGGCCCCGGGGACCTCGGGCAGGTCGCCGTCGGTGAGGACGACGACGTCGGTGAGGTCGCGGCTGCCGGCGACGGCGCTGCCGAGCGCGGCGAACTCGGCGCTGAGCAGGACCAGGCGGGCGCGGCTGTCGGTGGCCAGCACCGCGATGTCCTTGGGCGTGAGCATCGTGCTCACCGGTACCGGCACCGCGCCGACGCGCAGGCCGGCGAGGAACGCGGTGAGCAGCTCGGGGCAGTCGCCCATGCACAGCAGCAGCCGCTCCTCCGGGCGGATCCCGGCGGCGACGAGGGCCGCGGAGCAGGCGGTCACCGCCGCGTCGAGCTCGGCGTAGCTCAGCGTCCGGACGGTGCCGTCGAGGTCGATCGCGGTGATCGCGCGGCGGTCCGGGGTGGCCCGCGCGTGCCGGGTGACCAGCCACTCGGCGGCGTTGAACGGCTCACCGGTCGGCGCCGGCGCCTCGGGCAGCAGCGGGGCGGGGGAGGAGGGGGCGGTGTCCAGGGTGGCCACGGTGCACGCCCTTTCGATGCCGGGGGACCGAGCCGGCGGACCGCTCGGGGGAGGGTGGCCGGCCGCGCCGGCCGGCGTCGTGCGGGCTGCGGCCGGGCCCCGGGGGGCCCGGCCGCAGCCGGGTGCGCGACGGGCTCAGAAGCGCACGTAGTCGTACTCGACGGGCAGGGAGTTGATCCCGACCGACGGCGGGGCGATCCAGCCGGCGAACTCACCGGGCTCGTAGTGCGGCACCATCAGCTCGGCCACGCGCGCCCGGTCCTCGGCGGTGGGCAGGAACTCGCCCACCCGCTGCTCCCAGGCGGCCTCGTCGACGATCTCGCCGGTGGGCGTGACGTGGTGCCCGGCGAAGGCGCCGACCTTGCGGTTGAAGCCCTGGTGCGGCAGGTAGAGGCGCTGCTCCAGGCCGGCGTCCTCCAGCTCCTGGTTCCACCGCTTGACGCCGTTCTCGCAGTCGGCGGCGTACTCGTTGCGCAGGTCGAGGTTGAGCGCGGTGAGCATCGGCACGGTGCGCGTGGTGAGCTGCCCGCCCTCGATGACCGGGACCTCCATGGTCAGGTCGTGCAGCTGGTGGTCGTCCTTGCGGCGGGTCTCCATCCAGCGGCCCTTGAGGCCGGCGGTGTAGTAGGCCGCCACGTTGGACGAGGTCTCCGAGCCGAAGAGGTCCATCGAGACGGAGAACTGGAAGTTCAGGTACTTCTGGATCACCGACAGCGGGATGCCGCCGTACTGCCAGATGTCGTCGGTGCCGTGCTCCTTCATCAGCTGCGCGGTCCGCTGGACGGTGCGCTGCACGCCCGTCGTCCCGACGAACATGTGGTGCGCCTCCTCCTTGAGCATGAACTCGCAGGTGCGCGCCAGCGGGTCGAAGCCGCTCTCCTTCAGCGTGCCGAGCTGGTACTTGCCGTCCCGGTCGGTGAAGTAGGTGAACATGAAGAACGACAGCCAGTCCGTCGTCTCCTCGTTGAACGCCCCGAGGATGCGCGGCGAGTCGTAGTCACCGGAGTTGCGCTTGAGCAGCTCCTCGGCCTCCTCGCGGCCGTCCTTCCCGAAGTAGGCGTGCAGCAGGTAGACCATCGCCCAGAGGTGGCGGCCCTCCTCCACGTTGACCTGGAAGAGGTTGCGCATGTCGTACAGCGACGGCGCGGTCATGCCCAGGTGCCGCTGCTGCTCGACCGAGGCGGGCTCGGTGTCGCCCTGGACGACGATCAGCCGGCGCAGGTCCGAGCGGTGCTCACCGGGGACCTCCTGCCAGGCGGGCTCGCCCTTCTTGTCGCCGAAGTTGACCTTGCGGTCGGGGTCGCGCTCGGCGAGGAAGATGCCCCAGCGGTACTCCTCCATGGGCACCCGGTCGAAGTGCGCCCAGCCGTCGCGGCCGACCGCGATGGCGGTGCGCAGGTAGACGTCGTGGGTGGGGATGGAGGGGCCGAGGTTCTTCCACCAGTCGAGGAACTTCGGCTGCCAGCCCTCCAGCGCGCGCTGCAGCTTGCGGTCGCCGGCCAGGTTGACGTTGTTCGGGATCCGCTCCGAGTAGTCGATCTTCGACAGCGGCCCGGTGGGCGTGGGGGCGTCCCCGGTGACCGTGCCGGACTGGGGGGTGGACTCGGTGGTGGTCATGGTCAGACCCGCTTCCTGTCGTAGTCGGCCCGCTTGCCGGTTCCGTAGCGGCGGAGCGCTCCTTCGGGGCCAGCGGCGTTGGGCCGCTGGAAGATCCAGTTCTGCCAGGCGGTGAGCCGGCCGAAGACCTTCGTCTCGGGCGTCTCGCGGCCGGCGAAGCGGAGGTTGGCCTCCATGCCGGTCAGCGCGTCGGGCGAGAAGCTGGCCCGCTCCTCGATGACCAGGCGGATCTCGTCCTCCCAGTCGATGTCGTCGGGCGTGCTGGTGACCAGCCCGAGCGCGGCGGCGTCGGCGGCGAGCAGGTCGCGCCCGGTGGCGGCCTCCGCGGCGGCCAGCTCCTCGTCGCTGCCGAGGAAGCGCACCTGCAGGCGGGTGAGGTCGTTGCTCATCGGCAGCAGGCCGGTGTTGAACTCGTCGAGCCGGACCACCGCGGGCGGCTGGGGGTCCTCGTCGTCCTCGAACTGGCCCTCGAGCATGTACTGGCGGTCGGCGGCGAGGGCGATCTCGGCCAGCGAGCCGACGAAGCAGGAGCCCGGCTCGATCAGCGCGAAGAGGCTGCGGCTGGTGGTGTCCAGGCGCTTGACCGTGCGGCGGTAGAAGCCGATGGTCTCGTTCACCAGCCAGTGGTCGCGGTGGGCGAGCAGGAACTCGTCGTAGGCGGCCACCGTGGCGCCGTCGCCCTCGGTGCGCAGCAGCCAGCTGCCGATCTCGAGCTCGTTGGTGCGCAGCCGCAGGATCGCGTCGTCCAGCTCGCGGGTGGTGGCCAGCAGCCAGGCGGCGTCGCCCTGCTCCTGCAGCTCCTCGACGCTGCCGGGCACCGAGTCCGGGCCGAGGACGGTCAGCGTCGCGGTGCCCGAGGCGCGGTCGAGGACCACGCGCACGTGGCCGTAGCGGGTCGTGTCGCCGTCGACCTCGCGCTGCAGCGGGGTCAGCGCGACCCCGGCGGTGCCGGCGCCCGGCCGGCCGGAGGCGGCGGCGGCCTCGGTGGCCCGGCGGGAGACCTCGGCGTCGAAGTCGCGGGCCTTGACGCTGGCGTCGACCAGCCGCCACTGGACGGCGCGCTCGCCGCGGATGCCCTCGGCGGTGGTGGAGAAGACGTCGGCCAGGTCGCGGCGCACGCCGCGCTTGTCGACCACGCGGGTCAGGCCGCCGGTGCCGGGCAGCACGCCGAGCAGCGGGACCTCGGGCAGCGAGACGGCCGAGGAGTTGTCGTCGACGAGGACGATCTCGTCGCAGGCCAGGGCCAGCTCGTAGCCGCCGCCGGCCGCGGTGCCGTTGACCGCGGCGATGGAGCGCAGGCCGGAGTGGGCGGAGGCGTCCTCGATGCCGTTGCGGGTCTCGTTGGTGAACTTGCAGAAGTTCACCTTCCAGCTGTGCGGGGACGCCGCGAGCATCTTGATGTTGGCGCCGGCGCAGAACATGCGCTCCTTGGCGCTGGTGACGACGACGACCTTGGCCTCGGGGTGCTCGAAGCGGATGCGCTGCACCGCGTCGTGCAGCTCGATGTCCACGCCCAGGTCGTAGCTGTTCATCTTCAGCTCGTAGCCCGGGACGATGCCGCCGTCCTCGGCGACGTCGAGGGTCAGGGTCGCGACCTCGCCGTCGACCGACAGCCGCCAGTGCCGGTACTGGTCGGGCGAGGTGTCGAAGGACACCTCGGTCGTCGCGGCCGGCTCCGCGACGGGGGCCGGGCCCTCCGCCGTCGTCGCCGAGCGGTCTTCCACGGTGGTCACGGTGCCTCCAGGGGGTGCGGGCGCGACGGCCCCGAGAGGCCGGCCGGTCCCATGGTGACGTGCTACACGACCTTGCGCAAGTGGGTCGTCGGCTGTAGACATGTGGCCCAGGCCACACGACGTCCCGGAGGTCACCATGCCCGCTGCCGAGACCCTGCGCTGGGTGCACGAGGACGACCCGCGGTGGGACGACGACCGCGAGCGGGTGTTCGCGAGCGTGCCGGAGGGCGTGTTCCGCACCGAGGCGCGCCGGCCGGGCGAGCGGCTGTCCAGTGACTGGTGGCGGGTGGAGCGCGAGGGCGTCGTCGTCGGCTACGGCTGGCTGGACGACGTGTGGGGCGACGCCGAGGTGCTGCTCGCCGTGGAGGCGGGCGCGCGGGGCTCCGGCGTCGGGGTGTTCGCGCTGCGGCGACTGGAGGAGGAGGCCGCCGCGCGGGGGCTGAACTACGTGCTCAACGTCGTCCGCGAGACCCACCCCGAGCGCGCCGGGGTGACCGCCTGGTTCGAGCGCCACGGCTTCGTCGCCGGTGAGGACGGGCGGCTTCGCAAGCGGGTCGGCGACCGGGCGCGGGACATCGGCCAGCACCAGGACGGCCGACCCGGGACCGGCGAGGCGATGCCGCCGTCCGCCGGCCAGCAGGAGCGCTACCTCGCCGAGCGCGAGCGGGCCGCCGGCCGGCCGCGCCCGGAGGTCGAGCCGGCCGCCGTCGGCGCCGACCGCGGTCCCGGCGAGGAGGAGATGGGCGGCTACGTCGACCCGGAGCAGCACCGCTACTGAGTCGCCCGCTCGGCTCCCCGGCCGGCTAGGTGCGCCGCTGACCTGGACGTTCTCCGTCCACAGGACTTGCCCGGCTATCCGTTCGAACATATGATCGAACGGTGACGACGGGGACCCGGCAACTGCAGGCGCCGGTCGTCGCGCCCGCGGTGGGGTGGGCGTCGGGTCCGCTGAGTGTGGCGCAGGCCGCGCACCGGGAGATCGCCCGGCAGACGGCGGTGCGGGCGCGGGCGATCGCGGCGTTCGCCGCGACCCGGTCGGCGTCGGCGGATCGGGCGCAGGGGGAGCGCGGGGCGATGGCGGCCGAGCGGTGGGCGGCGCGCGCTGAGGTGCTGCGGCCGGTGAGTGAGTGGGCCGCGCAGGAGGTGGCGGTCGCGCTGGACCTCACCACGCAGGCCGCCGAGGCGGAGCTGGAGCGGTCGCTGACGCTGGTGCAGCGGTTGCCGGCGGTGCTCGACGCACTCGAGGCCAGGGTGCTGCACCCCGGGCACCTGTGGTGCCTGCTGGAGCACGTCGCCCCGATCGGCGACGACGCCCTCCGCGCCGGCGTGCAGCGGGAGCTGTTGGCCTGGGTGGCCGCCCGCCGGGGGGTGACCACGCCGGCGCAGCTGGCCGAGCGGGTGCGCCGGGTGGTGACGCGGGCCAACGCGCGCGACGCGGCGCGGGACCTGGCGCGGGCGCTGCGCCGGCGCGGGGTGTCGGTGCGGCCGGAGCGGACGGCGGGGATGTCGGCGGTGACGGTGGTGTGCGCCACCCCGGAGGCGCAGGTGCTGGTGCGGGCGCTGGCCGCCTACGTCGACGCCCTCGACACCGACCCCGCCGACACCCGCAGCCGCGGGGAGAAGACGGTGGACTGCCTGCTGGACCTGGTGCTGCGGCCGGGGGAGTGCGACCTGCCGCCGGTGCAGGTGCTGCTCACCGTCGTCGCCTCGGTGCCCACGCTGCTCGGCGGGGACGCGCCGGGAGAGGTGGACGGGCAGGTGGTGCCGGCGGAGCTGGCCCGCCGGCTCGCCCGCGCCTTCGCCGGCCTGACGCCGGTCGCCACCGATGACTCGAGCGGCACCACGGACGCCCCGGTCGCCACCGACGACCCCGCCGACGCCTCGGCCGACGTTGGTGCGGCCGCTTCGGCCCCAGCACGCGCGGATGAACCCGGCGACCCGTCGTGGGATGCCGTCGGTGGTCCGATCGAGCGGGCCGCCGCCGACCTGAGCGCCGAGGACTTCGACCGCTGGCTCGACGACCTGGTGCGCGAGGCGTTCGGCGACGATCCGCCACCGGATCCCGCGACCGCCGATCCCGGTTGGGACGCCGCACCACCGGGCGGCCAGGACGACACCGCCCCCGAGGACCTCCTGGACTACGACCCCGACCGCGAGTTCCACCAGGCCAGCCCGACCGACGGCCTCCCCGGCTGCGCAGGCAAGGAGACTTCCGCCGGCTGGGGCTGGTGGGCGGCGGCCGATCGCGCCGTCGACGAGGCCGGCACCGCACTGCTCGACCTCGAACGCGC
>NZ_FMZF01000007.1 GCF_900102745.1 Geodermatophilus telluris | reverse complement strand
CAATTTCTTGGAGTTATCCCAGAGCCGGGGGCAGGTTGCCCACGTGTTACTCACCCGTTCGCCACTCATCCCCCCGCAAGCGGGGTTCAGCGTTCGACTTGCATGTGTTAAGCACGCCGCCAGCGTTCGTCCTGAGCCAGGATCAAACTCTCCGTAGATGCTTGATACCGGCTGAGAACCGCGACCTGACAGATCGCGATATCAATCAACCAAAGGAATCCCACCGCGCCCTGACGGACACGGACGGGGTATTACTTGGCACTGACTTTCGGCACGCTGTTGAGTTCTCAAGGAGCGGACGCGCTCGTACCCCGGCCTTGTCGGCCTTCGTTCGAGGCGGTGTCTCCACTGTACACCGGGCTCCGCAGCCCTCGACCGCGGGGGTCTGAGAGGCGGTTGACCAGGCTGGCGGCCCGGTCCGTTCTCGCTCGGTGCAGGAAGGACGATACACGTCCTCGGAGGGGCCGTGCACGGGGGTCCCGGGTGCCGCCGGACACACCGCGGGACGACGTGCGCCCGGACGCCTCAGGCGACGCCGGCCGGGCGGAACTGCACGCTCACCCGTGGCCCGACGGCCTTCGCGGTCTTGGGGATGCAGTGCTCCCAGGTGCGCTGGCAGGAGCCGCCCATGACCACCAGGTCACCGTGGCCCAGCGGGAAGCGGAGGGTCCCGCCGCCGCCGACGGGACGCAGCAGCAGCGGCCGCGGAGAACCGAAGGACACGATCGCCACCATCGTGTCCTGCGTGCGGCTGCGGCCCAGGCGGTCACCGTGCCACGCGACGCTGTCGCGGCCGTCGCGGTACAGGCACATGCCGGCGGTGACGAAGGGCTCGCCCAGCTCGGGCGCGTAGTGCGCGTCGAGCGCCGTGCGGGCCTCGGTGAGCACGGGGTGCGGCAGCTCCTCACCTCGCCCGTACCAGCGCAACAGGCGGGGGACGGCGACCTCGCGGTCGTACATCTGCCGCCGGTCGGCACGCCAGCCGATGTCGCCGAGCAGCACGTCGAGGACCGCCTCGGAGCCGGTCACCCAGCCCGGCAGGTGGTCGACCCACGCGCCGCGGTCGAGCCGGTGCCGCGTCACCCGGCCGGCCAGCGGCGTGAGCGCGGCCTCCTCGGCGACGTCGAACATCGACGGCTGGTGGGTGAGCGTCATGGCGGCAGGCTAGCGCCGGTCGAACGCGTGTACGAGTCCTCGCTACGCGGTGAGCGCGAGTGCGAAGGGCAGCACCCGGGAGGCGCCGGCCAGCCGCAGCTCCCGCCCGGCGACGGTCATCGTCCAGCGCGAGTCGGCCAGGTCGTCGACGAGCAGCACCGGCACCGGTCCGAGCTCGGCGAGCCGCGCCCGCAGCTCCGGGCCGACGACGAGCCGCTGCCACACTCCGGCCAACCGGAAGGCGCTGTTGCCGCCCGGGCCGCCGGTGGGTCCGCCCTGCGCGAGTGACAGCTCACCGAGGTAGGGCAGCCGGCCGAGCCGGGACAGCCCCTGCGCCACCCCGGTGACCAGCCGCGGCCGGCGCCGGGAGGGCACGGCGACCACGCCCGTGGGCCGCTCGGCCCAGTCCCACGCGCCGAGCACCCGCGCACAGGCCCGCAGCAGCTCCTCGTCGGGCGGCACGTCGGAGGAGGCCCGCCGCACCGGCACGTCGAAGGCGGCGTCCGGGTCCTCCTCCAGCCCCGGGGCCTCCAGGTCGACCACGCCGCCGACGCCGTCGTCCCCGAGCAGGGTGCGCAGCCGCTGCCCCCAGCCCAGGTCGGTGAGCCGGGCGACCGCCCGGCCCGGGTCGAGCTGCTCGGTGGGCGCGATCCTCCCCTTCACCGAGACCCCCAGCCGGTCGGCGCCGGTGGGCCACTGCGCGCGCGGCGCGAGCTCGACACCCGGGCGGTCCAGCACGGCCGAGGCGGCGTCCGCCGCCCCCTCGGGGACCTCGGTGGGGTACCAGGGCCCGGCGCAGACGTCGCAGCGGCCGCACGGTGCGGCGGTGGGGTCGTCGAGCGCCTCCTGGAGGAACGCCATCCGGCACCGTGCCTCGTCGACCGGCCGCGCGTAGGCGATCATCGCCCGCTGCTCGGCCTCCCGGGTGCGGGCGACGCGGGCGTAGCGGTCGCCGTCGTAGACCCACGGCCGGCCGGTGGACCGCCAGCCGCCCTGGACCCGCTCGACGGCGCCGTCGACGGCGAGCACCTTGAGCAGCAGCTCGAGCCGGGACCGGCGGACGTCGGCCACCGTCTCCAGCCGCGCCACCGACCACGCCTTCCCGTCGGCCATCGCCGACAGGACGGCGGCGGCGTGGTCCTCCCGCGGCATGGAGGAGGTGGCGAACCACTGCCAGATGGCGAGGTCCTCGGGCCCCGGCAGGAGCAGCACGTCGGCGTGCTCGACCGCGCGGCCGGCGCGGCCCACCTGCTGGTAGTAGCTGACCGGGGACGACGGCGCCCCGAGGTGGACGACGAAGCCGAGGTCGGGCTTGTCGAAGCCCATGCCGAGCGCGGAGGTGGCGACGAGCGCCTTGACCCGGTTCTCCCGCAGCGCCTCCTCGGCGTCCTTGCGGTCGGCGTCGTCGAGGCGGCCGGTGTAGGCGCGGACGTCGTGCCCGGCGTCGCGCAGCAGCGACGCCGTCTCCTCGGCCGCGGACACGGTGAGCGTGTAGACGATGCCGCTGCCCGGCAGGTCGCCGAGGTGGGCGGCCAGCCAGGCCAGCCGGGCGCGGTCGGTGGGCAGCCGGAGGACGCCCAGGCGCAGCGAGTCGCGCGCCAGCGGGCCGCGCACGGTGGTCACCCCGACCCCGCCGGCGCCGAGCTGCTCGGCGACGTCGGCGACGACGCGCTCGTTGGCGGTGGCGGTCGTCGCCAGGACCGGCGTCCCGGCCGGGAGGGTGCCGAGCAGGTCGCGGATGCGGCGGTAGTCGGGGCGGAAGTCGTGCCCCCAGTCGGAGACGCAGTGCGCCTCGTCGACGACGAGCAGGCCGCAGCGGGCGACCAGGCCGGGCAGCTGCTCCTCGCGGAAGCGCGGGTTGGTCAGCCGCTCCGGGGAGACCAGCAGGACGTCGACCTCGTCGGCGGCCAGGGCCTGTGCGACGTCGTCCCACTCGGTGGCGTTGGCGCTGGAGATCTCGACGGCGCGGATGCCGGCCCGGGCGGCCGCGGCCACCTGGTCGCGCATGAGCGCCAGCAGCGGGCTGACCAGCAGGGTGGGGCCGGCGCCGCGGCGGCGCAGCAGCGCGGTGGAGACGAAGTAGACCGCCGACTTGCCCCACCCGGTGCGCTGCACGACCAGCGCGCGCTCGGACCGCTCGACCAGCGCGGCGACGGCGGCGTCCTGACCCTCGCGGAACGCCGCGTCGGGACGGCCGGTGAGCTCCCGCAGGACCTCGAGGGCGTCGGCGGCGAGCTCGGACGTCGGCGCGGCGGTGCTCATGACCCGACACTAGGTGCGGACACCGACGGACCGGCCTCTGCGCGCGGGACCTGGGGACGACGGGCAGGATGGGGACGATGCGGCCGCCGGACAACCACGTGCACACCGGGTGGTCCTGGGACACGCCCAGCTCCGTCACGATGGCGCGCGCCTGCGAGAAGGCGGTGGCGCTGGGCCTCCCGGCGATCGCCTTCACCGAGCACCTCGACTTCACCGTGTGGGGTCCCGACGACCGGGCCACCACGCTGGGCCTGGTCGACCGGCACGCCTCGCGCCACCAGTCGATCGACACCGAGGGCTACTGGGCCGAGCTCACCGAGGTGCGCGACCGCTACCCCGAGCTGCGGATCTGGTCCGGCGTCGAGGCCGGCGAGCCGCACCTGTTCTCCGCGAGCGTCGCCGCGCACCTGCGCGACGCCCCGGTCGACCGGGTGCTCGGCTCGCTGCACTCGCTGCACGACGGCGACCGGCTCTACGGCGTCGGCCAGCTGCTGTACAGCGACGCCGACGGCACGATGCGCCGCTACCTCGCCGAGGTCGTGGACATGGTGGAGAGCAGCGACGTCTTCCAGGTGCTCGCCCACGTCGACTTCCCGCGGCGCTACTGGCCCGGCGGCCAGCACCGCTACGTGGAGAAGGACTACGAGGAGGAGTACCGCGCGGTGTTCCGCGCGCTGGCCGGCACCGGCCGGGCGCTGGAGGTCAACACCAGCAGCCCGCTGGCGTCGGCCGACCAGGTGCGCTGGTTCCGGGAGGAGGGCGGCGAGGCGGTGAGCTTCGGCAGCGACGCCCACCAGGCGGCCGCCGTCGGGCAGCGCTTCGACCTCGCCGTCGACGTCGTCGAGGCCGCGGGCTTCCGTCCCGGCCGGGACCGGTTCGACTTCTGGCGCCGCTGAGGTGGGCTCCGCCGTCCGCGACGCGACGGACGCCGACGCCGCCGCCTGCGCGGCCGTCTACGCGCCCTACGTCACCTGGACGGCGGTCAGCTTCGAGACCGAGCCGCCCCACCCCGCCGAGATGGCCCGCCGGATCGCCGCCGCGCAGCGGTCGCACGCCTGGCTCGTGCTGGAGGAGGACGGGCGCGTCGTCGGCTACGCCTACGGCGGACCGTTCCGGTCGCGGACGGCGTGGCAGTGGTCGTGCGAGGTGAGCGTCTACCTTGAGCCCGGACGGCGGCGCGGGGGCGGCGGGCGGGCGCTGTACGGGGCGCTGCTGCAGCGGCTGGCCGACCGCGGGTACCGCACGGCGGTCGCCGGGACGACGCTGCCCAACGAGGCGAGCGTGGCGTTCCACCGCGCGATGGGGTTCGAGCCGGTCGGGGTCGTCCGGAGGGCGGGCTGGAAGGACGGCCGCTGGCACGACGTCGCCTTCACCCAGCGGGCGCTCGGCGACGACGACGGGCCCCCGCCCCCGCTCCGCTGAGCTCAGCCCGCCACCCGGTCCAGCGCGGCGCGGTAGACCCGGGGCAGCGCGACCGGGGCGATGAGTCCCTGGGCCAGCAGCACGGCCCGCCCGCGCAGCCCCCGGCCACCGCTGTGGTGCCACGTCACGTCGACGTGGCTGCCGCCGTCGTCCCGCGGGGTGATCCGCACCTCGCCGGTCCCCCGGTCGCAGTGGTCGCTGTCGAGCAGCGTCCAGGTGACCCGGTCGGGGTCGGGCCACTCGTAGCGCAGCAGCACCCAGAAGGGCACCCCCGCGCTGCCCTCGCGGACGACGGCCCAGCCCTCGCCCTGCTCGCGGACCTCGTACCGCCCCGGGTCGAGGGTCCTCGACCACACCTCCAGCCGCCGGTCGCCGACGTCGGTGAACGCCTCGCGGACCTGCGCCGGGGTGGCGCGGGTGTCGAGGTCGAAGTGGACGCGCACGGCCGCCTCCCTCCTGACGGTCCCCGCTGTCCCGATCGTCCCGCGGCCCGGGGCCGGGCAGGGGGCACGCGGTCCCGCCAACTACTTCACCGCTAAGAGAAACGCCGATAGGGTCGCCGGGGTGACGTCCCGCCGCGTGGTGATCGCCCTCGGGGGCAACGCCATGACCGGGCCCGACGGCTCGGCCACCCCGCAGGCCCAGCGGGACGCGATCCGCGAGGCGGCCGGCCACGTCGCCGAGGTGGTGGCCGCGGGCGTCGAGGTGGTGCTCACCCACGGCAACGGCCCGCAGGTGGGGAACCTGCTGGTCAAGAACGAGCTGGCCGCCGCCGTCGTACCGCCGGTGCCGCTGGACTGGAACGTCGCGCAGACCCAGGCGACCATCGCCTTCACCCTGGCCGACGAGCTGGACGCGGCCCTGGCCGCCCGGGGGCTGCCGCAGCGCACCGCCGGGCTGGTCACGCGCACCCTGGTCGACGCCGACGACCCGCACTTCCGCGAGCCGTCCAAGCCGGTGGGCCGGTTCCTGCCGCGCGAGGAGGCCGAGCGGTTCCTCGCCCTCGGCCAGGTCTGGGAGGACCGCGGCCCGCGGGGCTGGCGGCGCGTGGTCGCCTCGCCCGAGCCGCGCGCGGTCGTCGACTCCGCCGCCGTCCACGTCCTCGCCGCGGCCGGCTTCGTCGTCGTCTGCGCCGGGGGCGGGGGCGTCCCGGTGACCGACGACGGCGGGGACGGCGCCGCGCTGCGCGGCGTCGAGGCCGTGATCGACAAGGACCTCACCGCCGCCGTCCTGGCCCGCGACCTGGACGCCGACACCCTGGTGATCGCCACCGACGTGCCGAACGTGATGGTCGACTTCGGGACGCCGGCGCAGCGCCCGCTCGGCCGGGTCACGGTGGCCGAGCTGCGCGCGCACGCCACGGACGGCCAGTTCGCCCGGGGCTCGATGGGCCCCAAGGTCGAGGCCGCCCTCCGCTTCGTCGAGGGGGGCGGCGAGCGCGCCGTCGTCACCTCGCTGGAGAACATCACCGACGCCGTCACCGGGGACGCCGTCGGCACCGTCTTGACCGCTAGCTGAGAAGAGGAACCCGTGCCCGCACCGATCGAGGTCCGCAAGGTCCCGCTGCACAACGTCAGCGACGCCAGCGAGCTGGCCAGGCTCATCGACGACGGCGTCGTGGAGGCCGACCGGGTCGTCGCCGTCATCGGCAAGACCGAGGGCAACGGCGGCGTCAACGACTACACCCGGATCATCGCAGACCGCGCCTTCCGCGAGGTGCTGCTGGAGAAGGGGACCCGGTCGAAGGAGGAGGTCGGGGAGATCCCGATCGTCTGGTCCGGCGGCACCGACGGCGTCATCAGCCCGCACGCGACGATCTTCGCGACGCTGCCCGAGGACGCCGTCGAGAAGACCGACGAGCCGCGGCTGACCGTGGGCTACGCGATGAGCGACGTCCTGCTGCCCGAGGACATCGGCCGCATCCCCATGGTCGAGAAGGTCGCCGAGGGCGTGCGCCGCGCGATGGCGGCCGCCGGGATCACCGACCCCGCCGACGTCCACTACGTGCAGACCAAGACGCCGCTGCTGACCATCGAGACGATCCGCGACGCCAAGGCGCGCGGCGAGGACACGTACTACGACGAGCCGCACGGCTCGATGGACCTGTCCAACGGGACGACGGCGCTGGGCATCGCGGTGGCGCTCGGTGAGATCGAGATGCCGGAGCAGTCGCAGGTCATGCGCGACCTGTCGCTGTTCAGCGCCGTCGCCTCCTGCTCGTCGGGCGTGGAACTGGACCGGGCGCAGATCGTCGTCGTCGGCAACGCGCGCGGGCACGGGGGCGCCTACCGGATCGGCCACTCGGTGATGAGGGACGCCCTCGACCAGGACGGCATCTGGAACGCCATCCGCGACGCCGGCCTCGAGCTGCCCGAGCGGCCGCACCCCTCCGACCTCGGCGACCGGCTGGTCAACGTCTTCCTCAAGTGCGAGGCCGACCCGACCGGCTACGTCCGCGGCCGGCGCAACGCGATGCTCGACGACTCCGACGTCTTCTGGCACCGGCAGATCAAGGCGACCGTCGGCGGCGTCGCGGCGTCGGTGACCGGTGACCCGGCGGTGTTCGTGTCGGTGGCCGCGGTGCACCAGGGCCCGTCGGGCGGCGGACCGGTCGCGGCCATCGTGCGGGCCTGAGCCCCCGGCTCAGCACTCGAACCGGACGCGGGCGATCTGCTCGCAGAAGGGGGCGAACCGCTCCCGGCGGACGCGGTCGCGCTCCTCGTCGAGGTCGTGGACGCGGTGGGCCTCGACGTCGGTCCAGTCGCTGGTGAGGGCGGAGTCCCACCCACCGGCGCGCAGGCCGGCGTCGAGGCCGACGCGCACCCCCGGCTCGAGCCTGCCGACGACGGTGCGGATCACGTCCCCCGTCGTCGGGCCGGCCGGCGCCGGGGGCACGCCGTGCCCCGTGACGGGCCCCCGACCCGCCCGGGCCCTACCCTCGGCAGCACCGGGCGCAGGGACCACACGGAGGCCGTCGCAGTGGACAGGGCGATCCGGACGAACGCGCTGCCGGCGGGTCTGCTCGGTGCCGTCACCGTCCTCGACCTGGTGATGGGGCCGCAGGGGGTGCTGATCGGCCTGCTCGCGGCCCCGCCGCTGGTGGCCGCCTCCGTCACCGGGCGGCGGGCGACCGCCGTCCACGGCGCGCTGGCCCTGCTGACCGCCGCGCTGCTGGGGATCCACGACGGGCAGTACACCGGCGCCGCCGCCACGGCCCAGGCCGTCCGGCTGCTCGCGGTGACCGGCGCCGGCGTGCTGGCCGTGGCCACCTGCAGGCTGCGGCTGCGCCGCGAGGCCGCGCTCGCCCGGATGACGGCGGAGGCGGCGACCACGCAGGCGGAGCTGGCCACCGCCGAGGCCCTCCAGCAGCACCTGCTCGGGCCACCGCCCGCCGTGCCCCACCGGCAGACCGCGGCCCGGTACCTGCCGGCCGTGCGCAGCGCCCGCATCGGCGGCGACTGGTACGACGCCTTCCCCGCGCCCGGCGACGCCACCGTGCTGGTGGTCGGGGACGTCGCCGGCCACGACGCGCGGGCCGCCGCGGCGATGGCCGAGGTCCGCGGCATGCTGCGCGCCGTCGCCGCCACCACCGCCACGCTCCCGGGCCCCTCGCCGGCGCGGGTGCTCGACACCCTGGACCACGTCCTCGCGCGGCTGGGTGCCCCCGCGCTGGTCACCGCCGTCGTCGCCGTGCTCTCCCCCACCGGGAACGGCGTGCGGCTGTGCTGGTCGAACGCCGGGCACCCGCCCCCGGTGCTGGCCCGCGGCGACGGCACGGTCCGCCTCCTCGAGCGGAGACCGGAACGGTTGCTGGGCGTGGAGCCGGGCAGCCGCCGGACCGACGCCGACCTGCCGCTGGAGCCCGGCGACACGCTGCTGCTCTACACCGACGGCCTCGTCGAGCGGCGGGACCGGACCCTCGACGAGGGCACCGACTGGCTGCTGTCCCAGCTGCGGGGGCGGGCGGACGAGCCCCTGGACGCGGTCGTCGACGGCCTGCTCGCCGGGCTGGCCGGCACCCGGCACGACGACGTCGCGCTGCTCGCCGTCCGCCTGCCCCGCTGATCAGCCGTCGAGGACGGCGAGGAAGGCCGGGGGCACGGCGTCGACCAGCCACACCCCGTTGGCCGAGCGGGTGAACACCGCCCCCGTGGCGGCCAGCCCGGCAGCGTCGACGCGCAGCACGGCGGCGGGACCGCGGCGCCCGCCCACCGCCCGGGCCGTCGCCTCGTCGGGGCTCAGGTGCACCGCGTGCCGCCGGCCCGGCCGCAACCCCTCGGCGAGGACCGCCGGCAGGGCCCGCCGGGACGTGCCGTGGAAGAGCTCGTCCGGTGGCTGCTCGGCCGGGTAGCCGAGCGCGACCGGGACGCTGTGCCCCTGGCTGGCCCGGATCCGCCGGCCCCCGGTGTCGTAGGCGAACCGCCGCTTGTCGTTGCCTGCCACGACCCGGTCGAGGTCCGCCCGGGTGAGCGGCAGCCCGTGCGCGGCGAGGGCGGCCAGCAGCGCGTCGACGTCCACCCAGCCGGCCTCGTCGAGGGCCAGCCCCACGCTGTCGGGCCGGTGGCGCAGCACGAAGGACAGCCGCTTGCTGATCCGGACGACGTCGGTGCCGTCCACCGCCGACACGACCGGCACCGCGTCGTCGGGCGGCCCCGTCCGACGGGGGAACCCCTCACCGGGGCCGTCGTCGCCGGACGCGCCCCCGTGCCACACGGGCAGCAGCCTGGCGGGTGGCGTGCCGGCGGCGCCACCCGGTTAGCGTGCGGGGACCAACCACGGGCGAGCGGGGTGCGGATGATCGACAAGCGGGTCGCGTCACTGGCCGACGCGGTCGCGGGCATCGAGGACGGCGCCACCGTGCTGGTCGGCGGCTTCGGCGCCTCCGGCGTCCCGGTGGAGCTGGTGCACGCGCTGCTCGACCAGGGGACCACCGACCTCACCGTGGTGACCAACAACGCCGGGTCCGGCGAGACCGACGTCGCCGCGCTGCTGCGCGAGCGGCGGGTGCGCAGGATCGTCTGCTCGTACCCGCGGTCGGCCGGGTCGGTCTGGTTCGAGGAGCGCTGGCGGGCCGGGGAGGTGGAGCTCGAGCTCGTGCCGCAGGGCACGCTGAGCGAGCGGATGCGGGCCGCCGCGGCCGGCCTCGGCGGGTTCTTCACCCCGACCGGCGCCGACTCCCGGCTGGCCGAGGGCAAGGAGGTGCGCGTGATCGGCGGACGGCGGCACGTGTTCGAGGAGCCCCTGCGCGGCGACGTCGCCCTGGTCAAGGCGGCACGCGCCGACCGCTGGGGCAACCTGGTCTACCGGACGGCGGCGCGGAACTTCGGCCCGACGATGGCCGCGGCCGCGGAGCTGACCGTCGTCCAGGTGGACGAGTTCGTCGAGCTCGGCGAGCTGGACCCGGAGGTCGTCGTGACGCCGGGGATCTTCGTCGACCGCGTCGTGCGGGTGGGTGCGGCGTGAGCCCCGGCGTGCGGCTGGAGATGCGCGACGTCGCCCGGCGGGTGGCCCGCGACGTCCCCGACGGCGCCTACGTCAACCTCGGCATCGGCCTGCCCACCCTGGTGGCCGACTGCGTGGGGCACGACAAGGAGGTCGTCTACCACTCGGAGAACGGCATCCTCGGGATGGGCCCGGCCCCCGCACCCGGCGAGGAGGACCCCGAGCTGATCAACGCCGGCAAGCAGCCGGTGACCCTGGTGCCCGGCGGCGCGTTCTTCCACCACACCGACGCCTTCCTCATGATGCGCGGCGGGCACATCGACGTGACCGTGCTCGGCGCCTTCCAGGTGTCCGAGACCGGCGACCTGGCCAACTGGGCCACCCTCGACGCCACCCACCCGCCGGCGGTCGGCGGCGCGATGGACCTCGCCGTCGGCGCCAAGCGGGTGCTGGTGCTGACCACGCACACGACCAGGGCCGGCGAGCCCAAGCTCGTGCCGCGCTGCAGCTACCCGCTGACGGCGGCCGGCGTGGTCGACCGCGTCTACACCGACCTCGCCGTCCTCGACGTCACGCCCGCGGGGTTCTGCGTGCGCGAGATGGTCGCCGGACTGACCCGCGAGGACCTGCAGGGCGCCACGGCGGCGCAGCTGTCCTTCGCCGACGACCTGGGCGTGCTGGCGCCCTGAGCCCCGCCGCTCCTGTCGAGATCACGGGATCTCGCCCGCGGAACGACATGCGGACGTGCGAGATCGCGTGATCTCGACGAGAGGTCAGGCCGCCGTCGCGGCGCGGGCCTCCTCGGCGAGGGCGGCCAGCGCCTGCTCGAAGCACTCCCGCGGCGGCTGCACCAGACCCGCGCCCACCTGCCCGGTCCCGGCCACCCGCCCGGCCATGCCGGTGTTGATCTGCGGGAGCCACCCGGTGCGGGCCACGGCGAGGACGTCGATGCCGGTCGGGGCGCCGCGGAAGCCGAGCACCGGGATGGCCATCGCCGGGTTCTCGGCCAGGGTGAGCTGGTACATCCGCTCGGTGGTGGCCAGCGCGTCGGGCACGGTGCCGCCGACGAACCGCACGATCGCCGGCGCGGCGGCCATGGCGAACCCGCCGACGCCGTAGGTCTCCATGATCGCCGAGTCGCCGATGTCGGGGTTGGCGTCCTCGGGGCCGTAGTCACCGAGGAACAGGCCCACCGGGGTCTGCGCGGGGCCGGTGAACCAGCGGTCGCCGGTGCCCGCCGTCTGCACGCCGAACTCGGTGCCGTTGCGACTGAGCACGGTGACCAGCGTGGAGCCCGGGACGTCGCGGGCGGCGTTCATCGCCAGCTTCGCCGTCGGCATGCCGAGGTTGAGGAAGAAGTGCTCGTTGCCGCCGATGAAGCGCAGCGCCGCGGCGACGTCGTCGGAGGGCGCGTCGAGGGCCACCAGCGCCGGCGACAGCTCGCGCAGCGCCATGAGCGAGCCCGCGCGGTTGCGGTTGTGCCCCTCGTCGCCCATCTGCAGCATCTGGGCGAGCACGGCCTTGACGTCGAGCGGCTCGGCCATCGACCGCACGGCGCGCGCCAGCAGCGGGCCGAGGACGTCGCGCATCCAGGCCAGCCGGGTGAGCACCTCCTCGCCGAAGGCGCCCATCCGCAGCACCTTGCCCAGGCCCTCGTTGAGGTTGCAGTACGCCCGGCCGCCGTTCACCGGGTCCTCCAGGCACCAGGTCCACATCGACGGGCTGGTCACCCCGGCCATCGGGCCGACGGCGGAGTGGTGGTGGCAGGGGTCGAGGGTCACGCCGCCCGACGCCAGCAGCGCCTCGGCGTCCTCCACCGTCGACGCCCAGCCCTCGAACAGGCACGCGCCGATCAGCGCGCCGCGCATGGGCCCCGACGCCGCCTCCCAGGTCAGCGGCGGGCCGGAGTGCAGCAGGGTGCGGTCGGTCAGGCCGAGCGTCTCCCGCGCCGGCCGGACGTCGACCAGCCGCGACCCGGCGGCCAGCACCCGCTCGACCGCCGTCCGGTTGGCCGCGGCGCGACGTGGGTCCAGGGCGAGCGCGGCGAGGTCGCCGGCGTCGCCGAAGGCCGGCGGGCGCCAGTCGACGTCGGTGACCTCGGCACCCTGGGCGCGCAGGGCGGCGGAGAAGACCTCCACCCCCGCGGCGACGACGGCCGGCGGGCCCTCGAGCAGGTTCACCGTGCGGCTCCCAGCAGGTCGAGCGCGTGCCGGGTGGCCTGCGCGTTGGAGGCGAACACGGCCGCACCGGCCGCGGCGAGGGCGTCGGCCTGGCGGCTCCAGCCCTGGGGGTCGGCCTCGGTGCCGACCAGCGCGACGACGGCGGGCAGGCCGGCCGCGCGCAGCGCCGGGGCCAGCGCCGCGGCCGGGTCGGGGTCGGCGCCGTGGCCGAGGACGACGTCGAGCAGCAGCACCGCGGGCTGGTCCGACGCGGCGACCCGGGCGATCGCCTCCAGCCGGAGCGTCGGGTCGATCATCGGGTGCGCCCGGCCCACGGTGAGCGCGTCGTCGCCGAAGTCGACGACCACGTGGCCGCGGGCGGACAGGTCCGGGGCGGACGGGTCGATGACGAGGTCGAGCTCCGGCCGCAGCGGGGTGTTGGACCGGACGTCGCCGAGCACCGGCGCGGCCAGCAGCATCGCCTCGTCGGCCAGCGTCCCGCCGGAGTAGAGGCCCGTGAGGACGGCGCCCTGCGGCGCGGCCCGGCCGCCCGGGCGTGCGGGCCACTCGGGGACGGCGACGCCGAGGTCGGTCAGCAGCGCCTCGACGACGGCGGTGAGGTCGGGCGTCTCCGGGCCGAGCACCGCCGAGCGCACCGGCGTGGCCAGCGACGCCGCCGTCCGCGCCACCGCCTCGGCCACCGACGGCGCCGGCGGCTTGGACACGACGAGCACCCGCTCGGTGGCCGGGTCGCCGTCCAGGGCCGCCAGCGCGTCGAGGGTGGCCAGCCCGCCGACGGCCGCGGACAGGTCGCGCCCGCCCACGCCGAGCACGTGGCTCACCCCGACGCCGGCCGCGTCGAGCAGGCAGGACACCTGCTGCGCGCCGGTGCCCGACGCCGCCACCACCCCGACCGGGCCGCGGCGGACGACGTTGGCGAAGCCGAGCGCGACCCCGGAGACGATCGCCGTCCCGCAGTCGGGGCCCATGACCAGCACCCCGGCCTGCCGGGCGGCCCGCTTGAGCGCGACCTCCTGCTCGACCGGGACGCCGTCGGAGAACACCAGCACGCTGCGGCCGGCGGCGACGGCGTCGGCGGCCTCCAGCGCGGCGTAGGGGCCGGGCACGCTGACGACGGCCAGCGCGGGGCTCGCCTCGAGGTCGCGCAGGGCGGTGCCGACGGTGCGGGCCGGCTGGGCGTCGGCGGTGGCCCGGGAGCGTTCGCGCTGGGCGAGGGCCGTGTCGACGGCGGCCACCGCGGCGGCGAGCGCGTCGTCGTCGGTGGCGGCGACACCGACGAGCAGCTGCTCGGGCGAGGCCGAGCCCTCGGGCGCGAGCCCCATGCCGGCGGCGAGCTCCACGTTGAGCGGGGTGGCCATGGCGACGAGGACGGCGGTCACCCCCTCGCGCGCCCCGACGTCGCGGCTGACCTGCATCAACCGGACCGAGTCGGCGTAGACGCCGCTGCGCAGGGAGACGTGCCGGGCACTCACCCGGCCGACCGTACCGGGGTCCCTCAGCGCTGAGGTATCGAAGCGGCGACGGCACGACGATTTAGCACTGAGGTACTTCCGCGCGTCGGTACCCCGTGACAGATTGACGGCCTCCCGGGGGCGACCGCACCTCCCGGGCACCCTCGAGGAGGTCCCGATGGCGTTCGGGTGGAAGCTCTACGCGGGCGGCAAGACGCCGCCGCTGGGCGAGGCCGTCGCCCCCGACGAGCGCCTGTCGTGGCCGCGGACGATCGGCATCGGCGCCCAGCACGTCGTGGCGATGTTCGGGGCGACCTTCGTCTTCCCGCTCATCATGGGCCTGGACGCCAACCTCGCGATCATGATGAGCGGGATCGCGACGATCATCTTCCTGCTCATCGTGCAGGGGCGGGTGCCCAGCTACCTGGGCACCAGCGCCGCCTTCGTCGGCGGCGTCGTGGCCATCCGCGCCAACGGCGGCGACTCCGGCGACGTCGTCGGCTCGATCCTCGTCGCCGGCGTCGTCCTCGCGCTGGTCGGCGTGGCCATCCACGTCGTCGGACCGCGGGCCATCAACGCCGCGCTGCCGCCGGCCGTGACCGGCGCCGTCGTCATGCTCATCGGCTTCAACCTCGCCCCGGTCGTGGCCGGGGTCTACTGGCCGCAGGACCAGTGGGTCGCCCTGGCCACGATGGTCTTCGTCATCGTCGCCTCGCTGCTGCTGCGCGGCTTCTGGGCCCGCATCTCCATCCTGCTGGGCCTGGTGTTCGGCTACCTGCTGTCGATCCTGCTCGACGTCACCGTCGGCCAGATCACCTCGCCCGACGGCACCGGGGCGATCGTCACCCGCGACCGGATCAACTTCGACGCCGTGGGCCAGGCCGACTGGATCGGCCTGCCGCAGTTCACCGCGCCGAGCTTCTCGGTGAACTTCAGCCTGCTCGTGCTGCCGGCCGTCATCGCGCTGGTCGCCGAGAACGCCGGCCACGTCAAGGCCGTCGCGGCCATGACGAAGCGCGACCTCGACCCGGTCATGGGCCGGGCGATCTTCGCCGACGGCGTCGGCACCGTCGTCGCGAGCTCGGTCGGCGGCTCCCCGACCACCACCTACGCGGAGAACATCGGCGTCATGGCCGCCACCCGGGTCTACTCGACCGCGGCCTACTACGTCGCGGCGGTCGTGGCGATCCTGCTCGGCCTGTGCCCGAAGTTCGGCGCGCTGATCAACATCATCCCGGGCGGGGTGCTCGGCGGGATCACGGTCGTGCTCTACGGGATGATCGGCCTGCTCGGCGCGAAGATCTGGAAGGAGAACCGGGTCGACTTCGCCAACCCGATCAACCTGGTGCCGCTCGCCGCCGGGATCATCATCGCGATCGGCAACGTGACCCTCCAGATCACCGACACCTTCCCGCTCAGCGGCATCGCGTTCGGCACGATCGTCGTCGTGGCCGGCTGGCACGTCGCGCGGGCGGTCGCCCCCGCGGAGATGAAGGCCGCCCTGGTGGAGGAGCGCGGGTTCGCCGAGGGCACCGGGCCGGCGCTCGGGCACACCGGCGGCCACGAGGTCGGCGCCGACCCGTCGACGGTCGACCAGCTGGGCCGGCCGGGTGTCGACACCCGGCCCGGCGTCGACCGGCGCCCCGGCGTCGACACGCGTCCCGGCGTCGACACCACCAAGGGGACGCGCGAGCGGTGAAACCGCCGCCCTTCCGGTACGCGGACCCCGGCTCGGTCGACGAGGCGCTCGACGTCCTCGCCGCGGAGGGCGACGGCGCCAAGGTGCTCGCCGGCGGGCAGTCGCTGCTGCCCCTGCTGGCGATGCGGCTGGCCGCGCCGACCACGCTGGTCGACGTCAACCGGGTGCCCGGCCTCGACGGCGTGGCGACGGCGCCCGCTGGCGTCCGGGTGGGCGCGCTCGTGCGGCACGCGGCGCTGCTGCGCGACGGGGCCGCGGCCGGGGTGCAGCCGCTGCTGGCGCGGGCGACGGCGAGCGTCGCGCACCCGGCCATCCGCAACCGGGGGACGACGGTCGGCTCGATCGCGCACGCCGACCCCTCCGGCGAGATGACCGCGGTGCTGGCGCTGACCGGCGGGTCGGTGACCGTGGCCCGGCCGTCGGGGCGGGCCGAGGTCGGCTGGCAGGACCTGTTCGTCGGGCCGCTGGAGACCTCGCTGAGCGGCCCCGCGGTCGTCGTCGACGCGTTCTTCCCCGCGCTGCCGGACCGGTCGGGGACGGCGTTCGCCGAGATCGCCCGGCGCAAGGGCGACTACGCCGTCTGCGGGGCCGCCGTCGTCGTCAGCCTCGACGAGGACCGCCGGGTGGCCGCCGTCCGCGCGTCCTACCTGTCGGTCGGGCTGGTGCCCGAGGTGCACGACCTCTCCGAGGCGGTGGCCGGCAAGCCCGTCGACAGCGCCGACTGGGCCGCCGCCGGCGCGCTGGCCCGCACCCTGGTCGACCCCGACACCGACCTGCACGCCACCGCCGACTACCGGCGGCTGCTCGTCGGTGTCCTGACCGAGCGCACGCTCGCCGAGGCCGCCGCGGAGGCGGCCGCGAAGGTGACAGGCGAGTGAGCATCGCAGGGAGCGCCGGCGACCGAGGAGCGGAGCGAGCCCGGAACCGAGCCGAGGGAACAGTGAGGACCGCCGCATGACCTCGATCGACACCGAGCGGACCGTCTCGCTGACGGTCAACGGGGTGCCCCGCGAGGCACGCGTGCCGGTGCGCCGGGTGCTCGCCGACGCGCTGCGCGACGACCTGGGCCTGACCGGCACGCACGTCGGCTGCGCGCACGGCGTCTGCGGCTCGTGCACGGTGCTCGTCGACGGTGAGCCGGTGCGCTCCTGCCTCGTGCTCGCCGTGCAGGTCGAGGGCGCGGCGGTGACCACCGTGGAGGGGCTGGCCCGCGACGACCACCGGGGCGGCCAGGTGCTGCACCCGGTGCAGGAGGCCTTCCGCGAGTGCCACGCGCTGCAGTGCGGCTTCTGCACCCCGGGCTTCCTGGTGACCATCGCCGCGGGGCTCGAGGCGCGGGACGCGACGCAGGAGATCACCGAGGAGGAGGTCGACGAGCTCGTCGGCGGCAACCTCTGCCGGTGCACCGGCTACGCGAACATCAAGAAGGCGGTCCGGCACGCGGCCGCCACGATGCGCGAGGACGCCCGGTGACCACGAAGCTGTTCGGCGAGCCGGTGCGCCGGCGCGAGGACGCCCGGCTGATCACCGGCCGCGGCCGCTACCTCGACGACATCGGCGCCGGCGCGCTGGCCGCGGCGTTCGTGCGCAGCCCGCACGCGCACGCTCGCGTCGTCGACGTCGACGTGGAGGCCGCGCTCGACGTCGGGGGCCTGGTCGCGATCTACACCTACGAGGACCTCACGGGGCCGATGGCCGAGCCGCTGCCGGTGCTCATCCCGCACCCGCAGCTGCACGCGCCGCGCACCGGGTACCCGCTGGCCAACGGGGTCGTGCACCACGTCGGCGAGCCGGTGGTCATGGTCGTGGCCACCGACCGCTACGTGGCCGAGGACGCCGCCGAGCGCATCGTGGTGACCTACGAGGAGCTGCCGGTCGTCGTCGGCATCGACACCGCCCGCGCCGCCGGGTCGTGCGTCCACCCCGACGTCCCCGACAACGTCGCCGCCCGGCACCACCAGGAGACCGGCGACGTCGAGCCCGCGCTGGCCGCCTCGCCGCACACGCTGACCTTCACCCAGACCATCGAGCGCAGCGCCTGCACGCCGCTGGAGGGCAAGGGCGTGCACGCCCGCTGGGACCCCGACGACGGCAGCCTGCGCGTCTACTCCAGCACCCAGGCCTCGACGTCGGTGCGCGCGGCGATCGCGGCGAAGCTGGAGCTCTCGCTGGACCGGGTCGAGGTGATCGCACCCGACGTCGGCGGCGGCTTCGGCGTCAAGATCGTGCACCCGTGGCCCGAGGAGCTGCTGGTCCCGATGGCGGCCATCCGGCTGGGCCGCGAGGTCAAGTGGGCCGAGGACCGCCGCGAGCACTTCGTCTCCAGCGCCCACGAGCGCGGGCAGCGGCAGCAGGTCACCGTCGGGTTCGACGACGACGGCCGCCTCACCGCGCTCGACGTGCACGTCTGGCACGACAACGGCGCCTACACGCCCTACGGGATCATCGTGCCGATCATCACGGCGACCCAGCTGGTCGGCCCGTACGCGATCCCGGTGTACCGGGTGGTCGTCGAGAGCCTGTACACGAACACCGTCATCGTCACGCCCTACCGCGGCGCCGGACGGCCGCAGGGCTGCTTCGCGATGGAGCGGACGATGGACCGCATCGCCGACGCGCTCGACCTGGACCGCGCCGAGGTGCGCCGGCGCAACCTGATCACGCCCGACCAGTTCCCCTACGACCACCACCTGACGTTCCAGGACGGCCGGCCGGTGGTCTACGACTCCGGCGACTACCCGGGGCTGCTGGAGAAGCTGACCGCCCTGGTGGGCTGGGAGTCGGTGGAGGAGCGCCGGGCGGAGGCGGCCGGCCGCGGGAAGCTGCTCGGCGCCGGGATGGCGCTCTACGTCGAGGGCACCGGGCCCGGCCCCTACGAGGGCGGGCACGTGCAGGTGCTCGGCAGCGGCAAGGTGCTGGTCTCCACCGGCCTGACCTCGCAGGGACAGGGCCACGAGACGGTGTTCGCGCAGATCGTCGCCTCCGAGCTCGGGGTGCCGATGGAGGACGTCGAGGTGCACACCGGCGACACCCGTCGCTTCGGCTACGCGGTCGGCACCTTCGCCTCCCGGGCGGCGGTGATGAGCGGCAACGCGGTGGCGCTGGCGGCCCGCGGGGTGCGCGAGAAGGCGCTGCGGATCGCCGCCGACGTCCTGGAGGCCGACCCGTCGGACCTGGAGATCGAGGAGGGCGTGGTCCAGGTCCGGGGGACGCCGGGGGCGTCGATCCCGCTGCGGACGGTCGCCGTCCTGTCCAACCCGCTGCGGTACGCCTTCGACGAGGCGGCCAAGCAGGCGACGCAGTTCGCCACGCACGACGACACCAGGCCGCCGGTGGCCCCGGGCGACGCGCCGGGGCTGGAGCACCGCGACTACTACTCGCCGCTGCGCTCGACGTTCGCCTCGGGTGCGCACGCGGCGGTGGTGGAGGTCGACCCGCAGACGTGGGAGATCGACGTCGTCCAGTACGCCGTGGTGCACGACTGCGGCAACGTGGTCAACCCGATGATCGTCGAGGGGCAGGTGCACGGCGGCGTCGCGCAGGGCGTGGCCGGGGCGCTCTACGAGCGGATGGCCTACGACGCCGACGGGCAGCTGCAGAACGCCTCGTTCATGGACTTCCTCGTGCCCTACGCCTCCGAGGTGCCCGACGTGGTCATCGACCACCAGCAGACGCCCTCGCCGCTCAACCCCCTGGGCATCAAGGGCGCCGGTGAGGCGGGCGTGATCCCGGGGTCGGCGGCGCTGGCGTCGGCGATCGAGGACGCGGTGGGCCGGCGGGTCGCGGCGATGCCGATCTCGCCGTCGGAGCTCTACGACCTGGTGCGGGACCCATCCTCGGAACGGACGGCGGCCGCCGGGCGGCGCGCCGGGACGGGAGCGACGGCGTGAACCTCGACGGCTCGGCGGTGCTGCACGGGACGCCGGACGACGTCTGGCGGGTGCTCACCGACCCGGAGGTGCTCGCGCGGACCATCCCGGGCTGCCTGGCGCTGACCCGGGTGGGCGAGGACGCCTACCGGATGGACGTCGCGGTGGGCGTCGGCGCGGTCAAGGGCACCTACGCCGGCGAGGTGCGGCTGTCGGACCAGAAGCCACCGCGGTCCTACGTCATGCACGCGTCCGGGGCGGGAGCGCCGGGCAACGTGCGGGCCACCGTGACGATCGAGCTGTCGCCGTCCGACGAGGGGACGACGACCCTCGCCTACTCCGCCGACGCGGTGGTCGGCGGGCCCGTAGCCGGCGTGGGCCAACGGATGATCACCGGCGTCGCCAAGCGGATGGCCGGCCAGTTCTTCACCGCGGTCGACGCCGAGCTGTCGGGCGCGGGCGTCCCCGCGGCCGCCGCCGAGCCACGCCCGTCCGCGGCCGCGGTCAGCTCCACGGACGCCGCCGCGCCCGCTCCGGCCGCCGCGCCCGCCCCGCCGCAGGTGCCCACCGCCCGCCCCGGCGTTCCCGCGGGGACGGCGGCCGACCTCCGCACCCTCGCCGTCGGCGCGGCCGGCGGCGCCGGCCTCACCCTGCTCGGCGTCCTCGTCGGATGGCTCCTCGGCCGCCGCAGGGGTTGACGGGGAGGGCTGACGCGGACGCGCTGACGGCCCCCTCGATCGGATCGAGGGGGCCGTCAGCGTGTGCTCGGGTCAGGCCACCGAGCGGCGGCGGGTGATCAGGACCCCGGCGACGGTCGAGACGACCACCCAGCCGGCGATCACCGCGATCGGGGTGGTCGCCGCCCCGTGCTGGGCCAGCGTCACGATCGCGCCGGCCGGGTCCAGCTTCGAGGCGATCTCGGGCTTGACGGAGTTCAGCACCGGCAGGATGCCCAGCACGGTCAGGTAGGTCCCGGTCATGGCCGCGGCCGAGTTGCCCACGGCGGCCCCGATGCCGGCGCCGATGACGGCGAACGCCGCCCCGGAGGCGATCACGGTGACCACGGCCTGGCCGGCCGCGAACCACGAGACCCCGGTGGTGAAGAGCGCCAGCGTTCCGACGGCGCCGGCCACGCCCAGGGACGCGAGCACCAGCCCGAGGAGGGCCATCGCCGCGGCCTTCGCCGCCAGCACCCGCCCGCGACGGGGGACGAGCAGGTACGTCGTCTGCACGCTCCGGTGCGTCCACTCCCCCGCGGTGGAGAGGACCCCGAGGGCGAGCAGGACGAGGGCGATGAGCATGCCCATGATGCCGAGGGCCATCGCGGCGGCGACCCCGCCGCCGCTGGTCAGGGTGGCCAGCAGGACGCCGAGCGGGCCGACCAGCACCGCGAGTGCGGCCACCGACCTGCCGGAGCGGGTGGACAGGGACTTGCGGACCTCCAGGGCGGTCAGGCCCGCGAAGGACGGGCCGGTCGAGCGGGCCGTCGGCCGGGCGGCCGGGACGACGGCGGGGGTGGCGGTGAGGGTGGTGCTCATGGCAGGTGCCTCTCGGTGCGCGGGAGTGGTGGGGGGGTGGGGTCAGGCGGCGTCGGTGAGCTGGAAGAACAGCTCCTCCAGGCCCTGCTCGGAGGGCCGCAGGTCGATCAGGGCGTGGCCGCCGGCGGCCGCCAGCGCGCCGATCCGCTGCGGGGTGGCGCCGGGGACGACGAGGACGCCGCCGTCGCGGTGCTGCACCTCGAGGCCCGCGGACGACAGCGCCGTCGCGAGGGACGCGGGGTCGGCCGCGCGCACCGCCGTCCCGTCACCGGCCAGCAGCTCGTGGATGGGACCGTCGGCGACGATCCGGCCGCCGCCGATGACCAGCAGGCGGTCGACGGTGTGCTCGACCTCGCCGAGCAGGTGGCTCGACAGCAGCACCGTGCCGCCGCGGGCCGCGTGGCCGCGCAGGAGGTCGCGCATCCAGCGGATGCCCTCCGGGTCCAGGCCGTTGGCCGGCTCGTCGAACATGAGCACCGGCGGGTCGGCGAGCAGGGCGGCGGCGATGCCGAGGCGCTGCCGCATGCCCAGCGAGTAGCCGCCGATCCGGCGACCGCCCGCGGCGGTGAGGTCGACCGTCTCCAGCACCTCGTCGACCCGCGAGGCGGGCACGCCGATGGTCGAGGCCAGCAGCCGCAGGTGGGTCCGGCCGGTGCGGCCCGGGTGCACCGCGGCCGCGTCGAGCAGGGTGCCCATGACCGCACCCGGGTTCGGCAGCTCCGCGTAGGGCCGGCCGGCCACCAGCGCGGTGCCGGACGACGCGGGCACCAGGCCCGTGACCATCCGCATGGTCGTGCTCTTGCCGGCGCCGTTCGGGCCGAGGAACCCGGTCACCGTGCCGGGCTCCAGCTCGAACGACACGTCGTCGACGACCCTCCGGCCGCCGTAGTCCTTGGTCAGTCCGCTGACCGTGATCATCGCTGGGCTCCTCGCCTCGTCCTGCTGTGGTGGTGATGCACAGAGAACCGCGGCGGGCCCGTCGTCCGCGTCCGCCGGGAGCCTCGAACCCGCTGGTCGGACGGCTACGGCTCGTCATCCGAAAGGTGACGTCGGGGGTCATCCCGCGGCCGACCCGCACGGTGCGGACACCGCCCTACGCTGCTGCCCCATGGGGCTCCGCGCGCGTCTGTGGCCGGGCCTGTCCACGCGCAGCGTCTGGTTCGAGGTCCTCCTCGCCGTCCTCGGCGCGTTCAGCGTCGGCGCGGTCCAGTGGACGTCCGGCCCCGCCCCGGTGCCGCTCTCCGTCACGACCACGGCGTCGGTCGGCGTCGGCCTGCTGCTGCTCCTGCTGCGCCGGCGTGCACCGCTGGTCCCCTTCCTCGCGGCCGCCGCCGTGGGCGCCGTCGCCCCGGCCGTCGGCGGGGCGATCCCGCTCGGCGCCTACGCGGTGGGCCGCTACACCGCCGGCTGGCCCGCCCGGGCCGTCGCCGGGGTCGCCGGGTCGGTCGCGGTCAGCCAGCTGTGGACCGGCGGCTCGCTCGGCGACGTCGTCAGCGGGCTGGCGGGGGCGGCGTTCGTCGTCCTGCTGCCCGGCACGATCGGCGCCTGGGTGCGCGCCCGCGCCGACCTGATGACGGCACTCACCGAGCGCGCCGAGCGGGCCGAGGCCGAGCGGGAGCTGCTCGCGCGCGAGGCCATCGCCGCCGAGCGGGCCCGCATCGCCCGGGAGATGCACGACGCCGTCGGCCACCGGGTGAGCCTCATGGTGCTGCAGGCCGGTGCCATCGAGATGGCCGCCGCCGACCGGGGGCGGGTCGAGCAGCTCGCCTGCCACGTGCAGCTGGCCGGCCGGCAGGCGCTCGACGAGCTCCGGCAGGCGGTCGGCGTGCTGCGCGACGGGGAGGACGACGGCGCGCCGCTCACCCCGCAGCCCGGCCTCGAGGACCTCGAGCGGCTGGTGGAGGAGTGCCGCGCCGCCGGGATGGTGGTGGAGCTGACCGGTCGCCCGGCAGACGCCGCCCCGGTCGAGCCCGCCGTCTCCCGGGCGGCCTACCGCGTCGTGCAGGAGGCGCTGACCAACGCCGGCAAGCACGCGCCCGGCGCCCCGGTGCACGTCGACGTCTCCCGCGAGCCCGACCGGCTCGTCCTCCGCGTGGTCAACGGGACGCCGACCGAGCCCGCCGCGCGCGGTGCCGGCGGCGGTTTCGGTCTCGTCGGCCTCAGCGAGCGGGTGCGCACGCTGGACGGCCGGCTGCGCACCGAGCACCGCCTGGACGGCGGGTTCCTGGTCGAGGCGGTGATCCCGGCGTGACGATCGCCGTCCTGCTCGTGGACGACGAGGAGCTGGTGCGGTTCGGGCTGCGGACCGTGCTCGAGGCGGCCGGCGAGTTCACCGTGGTCGGCGAGGCGGGCGACGGGTTCGCCGCGGTGCGCGCCGTCCAGGAGCTGCGGCCGGACGTCGTCCTCATGGACGTCCGGATGCCGCGCAAGGACGGGCTGGCGGCGACGCGCGAGATCCTCGCGCTGCCCGACCCGCCGCAGGTCGCCGTCCTCACGACCTTCCACGCCGACGAGTACGTGTACGCGGCGCTGGCCGCCGGCGCCGCCGGCTTCCTGCTCAAGGACACGCCGCCGCGGGAGATCGCCGCCGCCGTCCGCGCGGTCGCGGACGGCACCGCGACGCTGTCCCCGAAGGTCACCGCCACCCTCATCGAGTCCTACGTGGACCGCCGCGCCGCGCCGCGCCGGGCGCAGGCGCTGCGGCGGATCCGGGAGCTGTCCGACCGCGAGCGCGAGGTGCTGCAGCTGCTCGGCAGCGGGGAGTCCAACGCCGAGCTGGCGAGGCGGCTGTTCGTCAGCGAGGCCACCGTGAAGACCTACGTCTCGCGGCTGCTGGCCAAGCTCGACCTGGCCAACCGGACGCAGGCGGCCATCCTCGCGCACGAGGCCGGTCTCCTGGAGGGCTGAGCCGGCGTCAGACCTCCAGCGGGACGCCGGTCTCGCGCTCGGAGACCCGCCACAGGGTGTCGATCTGCTCCTGCAGCCGCCACCGCCGCAGCACCGGCCGGCGGACGGCGGGACCGCGGGAGCCGTACCGCGGCGCGTAGAGCTCCCCGCCCCGCGCCCGCGGGTCGGTGGCCGCCCGCAGCTGCGGCCGGACGCCCTCGAACGGCGATGTCCCCGACCGCGCCGTCAGCAGCTCGAACACCGGCCCGAGCCGGCCGGCGCCGCCCTCGCGCACGGCGCCAGCCTGCAGGTCGGTGTTCGTCAGCCCCGGGTGCGCGAGCAGGCTGGCCGCCGCCACACCGGCCGCGGCGAACCGCTGCTGCAGGCCCAGGCCGAAGTGCAGGTTGGCCATCTTCGACCGCGCGTACGCGCTCCACGGCCCGTACCCCCGCTCGAGGTGGACGTCGGCCGGGTCCAGCCGCCGCGCCCGGTGCCGGGCCGTGCTGGTCACCGTCACCACCCGGGCGGCCGGCGCCCCCAGCAGCGCCGGCAGCAGGAGCGCCGTCAGGGCCCAGTGCCCCAGGTGGTTGACGCCGAGCTGCTCCTCGAACCCGTCGACCGTCGTCCGCCGCGGCAGCGCCATCACGCCGGCGTTGTTCACGAGCAGGTCCACCCGCTCGTGCCGGCCCCGCACCCGGCGCGCGGCCGCCGCCACCGAGGACAGGTCGCCGAGGTCCAGGGGCACCACCTCCAGCGACGCCGCCGGGGTGCTCAGCCGGATCCGCGCCTCCGCGGCCTCCGTCCGCGCCGGGTCCCGCGCGGCCAGCACCACGTGCGCACCGGCGCGGGCCAGCGCCAGCGCCGTCTGCAGGCCCAGGCCGCCGCTCGCGCCGGTCACCACCGCCGTCCGGCCGGTCAGGTCGGGGACGTCGCGCTCGGTCCAGGGCACGCGGGAGTCCTACCCGGCGCGGGCCTCCGCCCGCGTGGCGACGGCGGTGAGCAGCTCCCACCGGATGGCCGAGCTGCCCGGCCGGACGGCGAGCCAGTAGAGGCCGAACCGCCGCCGCGTCGCCGCGTCGGTCGCGGCCACCCGGGTCTCGCAGCTCAGCCGCGTCCCTCCGATCGCCGGCGTCAGGCGGAACTCCATCGCGGCCTTGACCCAGCCCGGTTCCGACCACTCGCGGACGCCGGCCGCGTCCAGCACCGGCGGGCGCCGGCCGCCGCTCAGCCGCCAGGCCTGCAGCACGCCCCCGAAGACGACGTGCGACGGCGGGTCGGAGGCCAGCTCGGGGACGGGCACCACGTCGAGGAAGGTCCGGTCCAGGCCGCCCCGCCGGCGCCCCCTGCCCGCCAGCAGCACCGGCAGCGCCCGCACGGCGCCGAGCAGGAGCGTCACCGGGAGCGACGAGAGCCGCAGCCGGTGCAGCTCCTCCCAGACCACGGACGGCGGCGCGTCGATCACCCGCGACTGGCGGGTGACGTGGTCGGGCACCGGGACCACGTCGTCGAGGTCCATGCCACACCTCCCCCGCCCCAGGATGCCCCGCCGTCCGCGGCACCGGCACGGCCGCGGAACAGATCCCGGCACGCCGTCCTTGGTGGCGTCAGTGGCGCCGCGCCGTCGACGACGGCACCCGCCTGCCCGCGACCCCCGTCGGAGGAGAGCACCCGTGCCCACGACCTGGTTCATCACCGGCGCGTCCCGCGGCTTCGGCCGCGAGTGGACCACCGCCGCCCTGGAGCGCGGCGACGCCGTCGCCGCCACCGCCCGCGACCCGCGGACCCTCGACGACCTCGTCGCGCGGTTCGGCGACCGGCTGCTCCCGCTCAGGCTCGACGTGACCGACCGGGAGGCCGTCCTCGCCGCCGTGGCCCGGGCCCACGGCCACCTCGGCCGGCTCGACGTCGTGGTCAACAACGCCGGCTACGGCCAGTTCGGCATGATCGAGGAGGTCTCCGAGGCCGAGGCACGCGCCCAGTTCGACACCAACGTCTTCGGCGCGCTGTTCGTCACCCAGGCCGCCCTGCCGTACCTCCGGGAGCAGGGCTCCGGCCACCTCCTGCAGGTCAGCAGCATCGGCGGGATCAGCGCGTTCCCGAACATCGGCATCTACAACGCCTCGAAGTGGGCGCTGGAGGCGCTCAGCCAGTCCCTCGCCGCCGAGGTCGCCGGCTTCGGCGTGAAGGTGACGATCATCGAGCCCGGCGCGTACTCCACCGACTGGGGCGGCGCCTCGGCGAGGCACGCGACCCCCCACCCGGCCTACGACACCTTCCGCGAGGAGGCCGCCGAGCAGCGGCGGGCCCGCGCGGGCAACCCGGGCGACCCGGTGGCCACCCGCGAGGCGGTCCTCCGGATCGTCGACGCCGAGGACCCGCCGCTGCGCGTCTTCCTCGGCGACGGCCCGCTCGCCATCGCCACCCGCGACTACGAGTCCCGCCTGGCCACCTGGCGCGCCTGGGAGCCGGTCTCCGTCGCCGCGCACGGCGGCAGCACGGCCTGACGCCCGCCCCCGCCCGGCGTGGCGCGACCGCGGCACGCCGGGCGGGCGCGACAGGACGGCCTCTGATACCGCACAGTGAGGTCCACATCACCCCTCGTGGATGATGAGCGGAACGATCCCGTCTGCCGACGGGACGCGGCGCCGTGCCGGTCGGGGGACGGGACGTCCACGGGGGAGGACGCGTGCAGGTGGAGTGCTCGGAGGCCGCGCGACAGGTCGAGCGGCTGCTGCGGACGGCGCGCAGCAAGCTCGACCTCAGCGTCGCGTTCCTGAGCCGGATCGACGACACCGCGCGGACCGTGCAGGTCGTCGACTCGGCGGTGGCGGAGTTCCGCGCCGGCTACTCGGGCCCCCGCGACAGCGGGTTCTGCCTGGCCGTGGTCGAGGGGCGGCTGCCCCGCGTCATGCCCGACGTCCGGCGCGTCCCGGAGGCCGTGCGCCTGCACCCGGCCGACCTGCCGCAGATCCGCGCGCACGTCAGCGCGCCCGTCGTGCTCAGTGACGGCGCGGTCTACGGCACCTTCTGCGCCTTCGGCCTGACCACCGACCCCGAGGTCTCGCCGCGCGACCAGGCCCTGGTCGAGGTGCTCGCCGACGCCGCGGCCCTGGTCATCGAGCCGGAGGTGCGCCGGGCCGAGCGGCAGGCGGAGATCAACGGCCGGCTGGCCCCGGTCGTGGCCGGGGGCGGTCCCGAGGTGGTGCTGCAGCCGATCGTCGACCTGCGCACCGGCGCCCGCGTCGGCGCCGAGGCCCTGAGCCGCTTCCCCGCCGAGTGGGGCCGCGGGCCCGACGTCGTCTTCGAGGAGGCGCACAGCGTCGGCGAGGGCGACCGCCTCGAGCTGCTCGCCCTCACCCGCGCCGCGACGCTGCTGGACCGGGTGTCCGGCTACGTGTCGGTGAACCTCTCGCCGCAGACCCTGCTGACGCCGGCCTGCGGCGAGCTGCTCGCCCGGCTGCCGCTGCACCGCGTCGTCCTCGAGCTCTCCGAGCACGACCCGGTCGAGGACTACGCCGCCCTCGAGGCCGTCCTGGCCCCGCTGCGCGCGGCCGGCATGCGACTGGCGATCGACGACGTCGGCGCCGGGTTCTCCAGCCTGCGGCACATCGTGGTCACCGCCCCGGACGTGCTGAAGATGGACCGCAGCATCGTCAGCGGCGTCGACACCGACCCGGTGCTGGCCCGGCTCGCCCGGTCGCTGGTCGACTTCGCCCACGGCGTGGGCGTCGTCGTGGTCGCCGAGGGCGTGGAGACCCCGGCCGAGCACGCCGTGCTGCGCTCGCTCGGGGTGGACGACGGGCAGGGCTGGCTGTTCGGCCGCCCGGCGCCGGCGGACGTGCTCGCCGACGCCGGCACGGTGCCCGCGGCGTCCCTCGCCTCCTGACGGGGGGCGAGGGACGCCGTCCGCGCGCGGGGCGTCAGCCGGCGCGCAGCGCCGGGTAGTCGGTGTAGCCCTCGGGGCCGGAGCTGTAGAACAGGTGCGCCCTCGGCTCGTTCTCCGGGTGCTGCCCCGCCCAGCGCTCCACCAGGTCGGGGTTGGCGATGACCGCCCGGCCCACGGCGACGACGTCGGCGTGCGCGGAGTCGATCAGCGCCACGGCCTCCTCGCGGGTGGTCACCGAGCCGAAGCCGCTGTTGACCATCAGCGGGCCGTCGAAGCGCCGCCGCAGCTCCTGCACCAGGTCGCCGGCCGGCTCGCGGTGCAGCACCGAGAGGTAGGCCAGGCCCAGCGGGCGCAGCTGGTCGCCGAGGGTGCCGTAGGTGGCCAGCACGTCGGCGCGGTCGGGCTCGAGGGCGTCCTGGATGCCGTGCTCGGGGGAGATCCGCAGGCCCACACGGCCCGCGCCGATCGCCTCGGCCACCGCGGTGACCACCTCGACGACGACGCGGGCACGGTTCTCCGGCGAGCCGCCGTACTCGTCGTCGCGGACGTTGGCCGCCGGCGACAGGAACTCGTGCAGCAGGTAGCCGTTGGCGCCGTGGATCTCCACGCCGTCCAGGCCGGCCTCGACGGCGCGCTGCGCGGCGCGCACGAAGTCCTGCACGGTCGCGCGCACCTCGTCGGTGGTCAGCGCGTGCGGCACCGGGTAGGGCTGCTTGCCCTTCTCGGTGTGCCCGGCGCCGTCGATCGCGATGGCGCTGGGGGCGACCACCCGGTGGCCGCCGTTGACGTCGGGGTGGGTGACCCGGCCGCCGTGCATGACCTGCACGAAGACCTTGCCGTCGCGGGCGTGGACGGCGTCGGCGACGCGGCGCCAGCCCTCGACCTGCTCGTCGGTGACGATGCCGGGCTGCCCGACGAACGCCTTGCCCTCGATGTGCGGGTAGGTGCCCTCGGTGACGATCAGGCCGAGCGAGGCGCGCTGCGCGTAGTAGTCGACGACGAGGTCACCGGGGACGCCGGCCTGCCCCGACCGCATCCGGGTCAGCGGCGCCATCGCGACGCGGTTGGCCAGTTCGACGTCGCCCAGGATCACGGGTGAGAAGAGGTCCACGGAGGTTGCGACACCGCCCGGGCTCGGACCATTCCCCGGTGCGGCCGGGCTCACAGGCGGCAGGATGGCCCGGTGACGCCGCTCGCCTCCGCCGTCGAGGGCTGGTCGCCGGGGCCGGTGACCACCACCGCCCGCATCGGGGCCGGTCCGGCCGCCGCGTTCGCCGCGCTGCTCGACCAGCCCGCCCCGCCGCTGGCCGACGGGGACCCGCTGCCCCCGGGCTGGCACGGGTTCAGCTTCCTCGACCACCCCGCGACCGCCGACCTCGGTGAGGACGGCCACCCGCGCGCCGGGCACTTCCTCCCGCCGCTGCCGCACCGCCGCCGGATGATCGCCGGGGGCCGGCTGGAGGTCACCGCGCCGCTGCGGGTGGGCGCAGTGGTCGAGCGGACGTCGTCGCTGGCCCGCTGCGAGGTCAAGGCCGGCCGCAGCGGGGAGATGCTGCTGGTCACCGTGCGCAGCGAGCACCGGGAGGAGGGCCGGCTGCTGGTCACCGAGGAGCAGGACGTCGTCTACCGGTCGCAGGCGGGCGGCTCCTCCCCCGCCCCGGCCGGGCCGGGGACGCCCGCCCCCGCCGACGACGGCCCCGGCGTGGAGCTGCGGCCCGACGAGGCGCTGCTCTTCCGCTTCAGCGCGCTGACCTACAACGCGCACCGCATCCACTACGACCGCCCCTACGCCACGGGGGTCGAGGGCCACCCCGGGCTCGTGGTGCACGGCCCGCTGCTGGCGCTGTTGCTGCTCGAGGTGCCGCGGCGGCACGTCCCCGACCGGGCGGTCGTCTCCTTCACCCACCGGCTGACGCGACCGGCGTTCGCGGGGACGCCGGTCCGCGCGGGCGGTCGGGCCGACGGCGACCGGCTCGAGCTGTCCGCCGCCGCGGTCGGGCAGCCGTCGTCGATCACCGGTACCGCACTGCTCACGGGAGGAGCCCGATGACCGCGCTGAGCACCGAGGAGCAGGCCGTCGTCGACACGGTGCGCGCCTTCGTCGACCGCGAGGTGCGCCCGGTGGCGCGCGAGCTCGAGCACGCCGACACCTACCCCGAGGCGCTCGTCGAGCGGATGAAGGAGCTCGGCGTCTTCGGCCTGGCGGTGCCGGAGCCGTGGGGCGAGGCGCCCGTGTCGATGCCCTGCTACGCGCAGGTCACCGCGGAGCTGGCCCGCGGGTGGATGTCGCTGGCCGGGGCGATGGGCGGGCACACCGTCGTCGCCAAGCTGCTGGTCGCCTTCGGCACCCGAGAGCAGCAGGACCGCTGGCTGCCGCGGATGGCCACCGGCGAGGTGCGGGCGACGATGGCGCTCACCGAGCCCGGCGGCGGGTCGGACCTGCAGGCGATGCGCACCGTCGCCCGGCGGGACGGCGAGGGCTGGGTGGTCGACGGCGCGAAGACCTGGATCACCAACTCCCGCCGCTCGCAGCTCGTCGCGCTGCTGTGCAAGACCGACCCGGACGCGCAGCCGCGGCACCGCGGGGTGTCGGTGCTGCTGGTCGAGCACGGCCCGGGGCTGACCGTGTCGAAGGACCTGCCCAAGCTCGGCTACAAGGGCGTGGAGAGCTGCGAGCTGGTCTTCGACGGGTACCGGGCACCGGCCGACGCCGTCCTCGGCGGCGAGGAGGGCCGCGGCTTCGCGCAGATGATGACCGGCCTGGAGACCGGGCGGATCCAGGTCGCCGCCCGCGCCGTCGGCGTCGCGCAGGCCGCCTTCGACGACGCGCTGCGCTACGCCCAGGAGCGGGAGAGCTTCGGGCGGCCGATCTGGCAGCACCAGTCGGTGGGCAACCTGCTCGCCGACATGGCCACCTCGCTCACCGCCGCCCGGCAGCTCGTGCTGCACGCGGCCGAGCGCTACGAGACCGGGCAGCGGTGCGACCTGGAGGCCGGCATGGCCAAGCTGTTCGCCTCCGAGACGGCCATGAGGATCGCGCTCGACGCCATCCGCGTGCACGGCGGCCACGGCTACTCCACCGAGTTCGACGTCGAGCGCTACTTCCGCGACGCGCCGCTGATGATCGTCGGCGAGGGCACCAACGAGATCCAGCGCGACGTGATCGCCCGCCAGCTCGTCGCCCGGGGCGGCCTCGGCTGAGCGGGAGCGCCGCGGGAGGTCAGCGGGACAGCAGCCGGCGGGTCTGGCGGACCCGGGCCACCAGGGCGCCGTCGACCGTGCGCAGCTCGGCGTCGTCCACCGCGAGGTCGGCGTCGGTCCAGGCGAGCCGCTGGTCGACGCGCACCCAGTCGCCACTGGCCGGGAGCGGGCCGGCGAGGTGCGCGGTCAGCTCCACCGTGGGCATCACCGCCGGGGTGGTGCGGACGGCGAACAGCGCCGGCGGCAGCGCGTCGGCGAGCACACCGAGCTGCACGAGCGGCTCGAGGCCGCCGTCGACGCGCACCCACGCGTGCAGTCGCGGCTCCGGACCCCCGGCCAGCGGGCGGGAGGTGCCGAGGGCCCGGATCTCGGTGTGCTCGGCGACCGGCACGAAGTCGCGCGGCAGCGCGAACGGCACACCCTCGCGCACGGTGGGCCCGGGGACCGGCGGCACCGCCTCGCTCACCGGTGAGGACGGGCGCGCGAGCGTGAGCACCTGGGCGACGGCGCGCACCCGGCCCTCCTGGCTCAGCGTGGCCCGGACGCTGCCGGTGGTGCCGGTCCGGTCGGGGACGACCTCGACGGCGGCCTCGGTGTCCGCCACCACCGCGGCGAGCAGGTGCGCGGTCACCGTCCGGGGCGGCGACCCGGTGGCCGCGGCCGCGGCGGCGAGCAGGGAGCCCACCACCAGGCCGCCCTGCGTGCTGGTGAACGAGCGCCAGGTCGGGTCGAACGAGAGCACGCGGGCAGGCGGGTCGAGCACGGCGGCGACGTCCACGGGTCCTCCTCAGTCCTCGGTTGGGATGTCCAACCGGTCACGGGGAGATTAGCGCAGTCGGTACGGTTATCCAACTGACCGCTGCGTCACAGGACGGGGCACGACCTCCGGAGGAGGCGGGACGCGACCTCCGGAGGAGGTGCCCCGTCCGCCCGCGACGGACCTCAGGCGGCGGGCGAGGAGTCGCGGTTGACCAGGATGGCCAGCTGCGTCCGGGTGCGGACGTCCAGGCGCCGCATGGAGGCGGTCAGGTGGCTCTTGACCGTGGCCAGGCTCAGGAACAGCCGCGTGGCGATCTCCTCGTTGCTCAGCCCCTGCGCCACCAGCTCGGCCACCTCGCGCTGGCGCTCGGTGAGCCGGTCCAGCGCCCGCACCGCCGGCGCCGGGCGGGCCTGCGGGTCGGTCAGGTACTGCACCAGCTGGTCGGTGGCCGAGGGGTCCAGCGCCGCCTCGTGCCGAGCGAGCGCCCGCACCCCGTCGACCAGCCGCTGCGCGTCCGACCGGCGCGGCAGGTAGCCGCGGACGCCGGCCTGCAGGATCTCCACCACCTCGGGCTCGGACTCCGTGCCCGGCTCGGCGAGCACCAGCACCGCCGTGTCCCGCGAGCACAGCGTGCGCAGCAGCGGCAGCGCCGCGCCGGCCACCAGCCCCTGCCGGACGACGACGACCTGCGTGCGGCACCCGTCGGCCGCCTCCAGCGCCTCGGGCAGGTGTGTGGTCTCGGCGACCACCGCCATGTCCGGCTGGGCCTCGAGCACCTCGCGCATCCCGATCCGGAAGACCTCCTGGTCCTCGCAGAGCAGGACGCAGACCAGGCTCGTCGGCGTGTGCCCGGCGTGCGGGCGCGGCAGTGCGCGGCGCGCGGGCCCGTGCGGCGGCACCGGCCGCCGCGGCAGTGGCGGCCGCGCCGTCTCGTTCGTGATGGGACGCCCACCCGTCTGGCCGGGCTCGCGTTGTCGCAGGCCCGAGATCGTCGTGTGCGGTGCGAGTCCTTCGTGGTCCATGTCGTCCCCCCGGCGGCTCGGCGCTCCCCCGCGCCCCGACGCCGACCCCTCCGACACCCGTCCGTCTGCTCCGGACCCCACCGAGGGTAACGGTGCACGACCATGTCGTGCGCAGTTTTCTCCCAGCATTCGTCCAGGATCCGTCGAGGGAGCGGTGTACCACCACGGATGCCGGTGCGCGACCCCTTCAGCCCTCAGCCGGCAGGATGCTGCGGCCACCCCCGCGTCGTGACGCTCTGTGCACGTGGATGGCGAGTTGCGTGCGGTCACGGAGGGCGAGCCGACGCAGCGCCACGGTGATGTGGCCCTTGACCGTCGCCCGGCTCACCCGGAGCTGGTCGGCGATCTCGGCGTTGGTCAGTCCCTCGGCGACCAGCTCGGCGACCGCCTGCTGCCGCGCGGTGAGCGGGTTGTGGGCCGGGCCGTCCTCCGGGCGCTGGTCGCCGTCGAGCCGGTGCAGCAGCTCACCGGCGACGCACGCGTCGAGCACGGTCTCCCCGCGGGCCACCGCCCGCACGGCCTCGACCAGCCGCACCGAGGTCACCGCGGCGTGCACGTAGCCGCGCGCGCCGGCCTTGAGCACCTCGACGACGTCGCTGCCCGCCACGGCCTCACCCAGCAGCACGACCCGGTTGCCGGTGCGGCTCAGGGTCCGCACCAGCTCCTGCACCGCGGTCCGCCGGGTGTCGAGGCCGAGCAGGGTGACGTCGGGGGTCACGCCGGCGGCCAGCGTGAGCGCCTCGTCGACGTCGGCGGCCTCACCCACGACCACCAGGTCCGGCGCCCGGCGCAGCACGGTGCGCAGGCCGTGCCGCAGCACGTCGTGGCCGTCGCACACCAGCACCCGCACCGGCGGGCCGGCCCCGGGAGGCCCGGCCCCGGACGGCCCGGCTCCGGACACGGGGGCACCGGGGACGTCCCACTGCGGTCCACCCATCCGGTCTGCTCCGCTCCCCTCCGGCGCCCGAGGCGCGAGCTGGCAGGTCAGGAGCCGAAAACTAGGGGTTCCGCCGGTCGCTGACCATCCGAACGGCGCTGCGGGGGCGGGTCGACCGGCGAGTTCATACCCGGGTCGTGCCTGCGCCTCCTCCCCGGAGCGGGAGCGGCAGGTCTGCAGGTCGGGGTTGCCCCTCCCCGGAGCGGACCTGACCAGGCCGTTCGTACGGTGCCGGCGCCCGCCCGCCGTCCGGGGTCGGAGGGCCCTCCCCCTCTGGGTGGGCGCCGGATCCCGACGCGTGGCCGGTGTACCGGGGCGCACCGCGTTCCTAGCGTCGTCGGCACCCCGCCCGGGTCCCCCGGGGAGGCGGACGACGGAGGGATGTCCCGTGGACCAGACGATGATCATCGCGCGGATGGCGCCGGACCACGCCGAGGACGTGGCCGCCGCCTTCGGTCGGCACGACGCCACCTCGGCGCCGCACGAGATCGGGGTGCTCCGCCGCTCGCTCTACCAGTTCCACGGCATCTACGTGCACCTGGTCGACTTCGACCGGCCCGCCGCCGAGGCGATGCGCATCGCCCAGTCGCTGCCGGCCTTCCGCGCCGTCAGCGAGGACCTCAAGCCCTTCATCGAGGCCTACGACCCCGGCTGGCGCTCGCCGCAGGACGCGATGGCCCGCCGCTTCTACCACTGGACGTCGTCCCCCGAGTGATCGCGCGGGTGGCGAGGAGGCAACTGATGACACGTTCGGCGACCCCGGCACCACCGGTCCCCGCGCCGCAGCCCCCGGGCGGCTGGGTCTCCTGCCCCGCCTGCGGCTGGCTGCTCTACCGCAAGCGGCTCGACCGGGACCTGCACGTCTGCCCCGAGTGCGACCACCACCTGCGGCTGGGCGCCCGCGCCCGCATCGACCTGCTCGCCGACCCCGGCAGCTGGGCCGAGACCCACTTCGCCCCGAGCGCGCCCGACCCGCTGGCCTTCACCGACCTGCGCGACTACCCCGACCGGCTCGCGGAGGCCGAGCGCCGCTCCGGCGAGTCGGAGGCCGTCGTCGTCGGCACCGCCCGCATCGGCGGCGCCGAGGTGGTCCTGGCCGTCATGGACTTCGGCTTCCTCGGCGGCTCGATGGGCGTCGAGGTCGGCCGGCGGGTCAGCGGCGCCGCGGAGCTGGCCCTCGAGCGGGGCCTGCCGCTGGTCACCGTGTGCGCCAGCGGCGGCGCCCGGATGCAGGAGGGCGTGTTCTCCCTGCTGCAGATGGCCCGGGTCAGCTGCGCCTTCGGCCGGCTGCGCGAGGCCGGGCTGCTGTCGGTGTGCGTCCTCACCGACCCCACCTACGGCGGGGTGTCGGCGTCCTTCGCCACGCTGGCCTCGATCCTGGTCGGCGAGCGCGGTGCGCACGTCGGCTTCGCCGGGCCGCGGGTGGTCCAGGAGACGATCCGCGCCGAGCTCCCCCGCGACTTCCAGACCGCCGAGTTCCTCATGAGCCACGGCCTGGTCGACCGGGTCGAGAGCCGGGCGGAGCTGCGGCCGCTGCTGGTCCGGCTGCTCGCCCTGCACGGCGCCGGACCCGCCCCCGAGGCGCGCGGCGACGACGACCCGGCCGACGCGCCGGCGGTCGCCGAGGACGACGGTCCCGACGCCGACACCGACACCGATGACCTCGACGACACCGACGCCGACCCGTGGGACGTCGTCCAGCGGGCCCGGGTGACCGAGCGGCCCACGACGCTGGACTACCTGCACACCGCCTTCGACGACTTCGTCGAGCTGCACGGGGACCGCGTCTTCGCCGACGACCCCGCCGTGGTCGGCGGGGTGGCCGCGATCGGCGGGCGCCGCGTGGTCGTCCTGGGCCACGAGAAGGGGCACACGGTGCGGGAGCGGGTGGCCCGGAACTTCGGGATGCCGCACCCGGAGGGCTACCGCAAGGCGCTGCGGCTGCTCGACCACGCCGAGTCCTTCGGCCTGCCGGTCGTCACGCTGGTCGACACCCCCGGCGCGCACCCCGGCCCCGAGGCCGAGGAGCGCGGCCAGTCGCACGCGATCGCCGAGGCGATCCTGCGCAGCAGCCGCCTGCGGGTGCCGGTCGTCTCGGTGGTCACCGGTGAGGGCGGCAGCGGCGGCGCGCTGGCGCTGTGCACCTCCGACCGGCTGCTGGTCATGGAGAACGCCTTCCTGTCGGTGATCAGCCCGGAGGGGTGCGCGGCGATCCTCTGGCGGACGGCGGTGGCCGCCCCGACCGCGGCCCGCGCGATGCGGCTGGGCGCGGCCCACCTGCGCTCGGCCGGGATCGCCACCGCGGTGGTCCCCGAACCACCCGGCGGCGCGCACACCGACCCGCTCGCCGCGGCCGGCCTGCTGCGCCGGGCGCTGGTCCGCGAGCTCGACGACGTCTGCCGCCTCGACGCGGCCACCCTGCTCGACACCCGCACCCGTCGCCTGGCCCGCATCAGCGGCGACGACGGCCGCCCGCTGCAGCCCGTGGGGAGCTGACCGATGGCCACCAGCGAGCTCTCGGCCCGGAGTGCGGGCCCCGACGCCGTCGACGACGTCCGCGACCTGCACGACGAGGTCGTCGCCCTCGCCCGGGACCTGCCCGGCGGGCTGCGGCGGCTGACCGTCCGCGACGGCGACCGCGCCGTCGAGGTCGAGTGGGCGACCGGTCCCGCGGAGGCCCCGGCCGCCGCCGTCGTCCCGGTCGCGGCGGTGGTGCCGGCACCCGTCGCCGCGGGCCCGGCGGAGACGGAGGGCACCGCCGTCCGCTCCCCCCTCGTCGGCACCTTCTACACGGCGCCCTCGCCCGGCGCGGACCCCTTCGTGCGGGTCGGCGACGAGGTCGAGCCCGGCCAGACCGTCGGGATCGTCGAGGCGATGAAGCTGATGAACCCGATCGTCGTCGACGAGGCGGGCGTGGTCGCCGACGTGCTGGTCGGCGACGCGGAGTCGGTCGAGTACGACCAGGTCCTCCTGGTGCTGCGGCCGGCCGGGGGTCCGCGGTGATCGACCGCCTGCTCATCGCCAACCGCGGGGAGATCGCCGTCCGGGTCGCCCGCGCCTGCCGGGAGCTCGGCATCGAGGTGGTCGCCGTCCACTCGACCTCCGACCGGGACTCGGCCGTGGTCGCGATGGCCGACGAGGCGGTGCACATCGGGCCGCCGGCGCCGCGCCGCAGCTACCTGCACGTGCCGAACATCGTCGAGGCGGCGCTGCGCGCCGGAGCCGACGCCGTCCACCCGGGCTACGGCTTCCTCTCCGAGGACCCCGACTTCGCCGAGATCTGCGCCGCCGAGGGGCTGACCTTCGTCGGCCCGCCCCCGGCGGTGATGCAGCAGATGGGCAACAAGGCGACCGCGCGGCGGCTCATGGCCGAGGCCGGGCTGCCGCTGCTGCCCGGCGTGGTCGAGCCGGTGCGCACGGCCGAGGAGGGGCGGGCGATCGCCGACGAGATCGGCTACCCGGTGATCGTCAAGGCCGCCGCCGGCGGGGGCGGCCGCGGGATGACCGTCGTCCGCGAGCCGGAGGACTTCGACGAGGCCTTCACCACCACGCGGGCGGTGGCGCGCGCGGTCTTCCGCGACCCCACCGTCTACGTCGAGCGCTTCCTGTCCGGCGCGCGGCACGTCGAGGTGCAGGTCCTGTGCGACGCCCACGGCAACGGCATCTCCCTCGGCGAGCGCGACTGCTCCCTGCAGCGGCGGCACCAGAAGCTGCTCGAGGAGGGCCCGGCCGGCCACCTGACCCCCGAGCAGCGCACCGAGCTCGGCCGGCTGGCGGTGCACGGCGCGCTCTCGGTCGGCTACACCGGCGCCGGCACGATGGAGTTCCTCGTCGACGGCACGGGCGCGGCGTACTTCATGGAGATGAACGCCCGCATCCAGGTCGAGCACCCGGTCACCGAGCTGCTCACCGGCGTCGACCTGGTGCGCGAGCAGATCCTCGTCGCCGCGGGCCGGCGGCTGCAGCTGCGGCAGGAGGACGTCGTCCCCCGGGGCGCGGCGATCGAGTGCCGGATCAACGCCGAGGACCCCACCCGCGGCTTCGCCCCCGCCCCGGGCCGGCTCGAGGTGCTGCACGTGCCCGACGGGCCGTGGACCCGGTTCGACACCGGCTACCGCCAGGGCGACACGGTCAGCCCCGACTACGACTCGCTGCTGGGCAAGCTCGTCGTCTGGGCGCCCGACCGCGACCAGGCCATCCGCCGGATGGACCGGGCGCTGGCCGAGATGCGGGTCGAGGGCCCCGGCGTGCACACCACGATCGCGCTGCACCGCGCGCTGCTGCGCGACCCCGACGTCGTCGCCGACCGCCACGACGTGCAGTTCCTCGACCGCTGCCTGCCCGCGGTGCTCGCCCGCGCGGCCTCCCTCGACGCCGCCGCACCCGGCCTGCCGGCCTCCCGCGGCGGGCTCCAGCTCGTCCCCACCCCGACCGCGGACCCGCGGCCGGACCGCTCCACCGAAGGAGAGATCCCGTGTCCGCCACGACCTTCACTCTCGACGACCTGATGGCGCTGCTGTCCGAGAAGGCCGGCCTGCCCGCCGACGCGCGGACCACCGACCGGGACGCCCGGTTCAGCGACATCGGCCTGGACTCGCTGGCCTTCCTGTCGATGCAGACCGCGCTGCAGGACCGCTACGGCGCCGAGATGCCCGAGGAGAACCCGGAGCTCTACACGTTCGGCGAGATCGTCGACACGGTCAACGCCGCCGTCACCGACCGGGCCGGGATGGCCTGAGCCGGCCCGACCACCAGCAGGAGGCCCTCATGAGCAGCACCGTCGAGCCGGGCACCGAGACCGCCGGCCACACCGACAACGCGATCGTCATCGACGCCGACCTCGAGCTCGTGTGGCGGATGACCAACGACCTGGCCACCTGGCCGGACCTGTTCACCGAGTACGCCGAGATCGAGATCCTCGAGCAGACCGACACCTACTTCCGCTTCCGGCTCTCGATGCACCCCGACGAGAACGGGAAGGTGTGGAGCTGGGTGTCCGAGCGCACCCTCGACCCGGCCACCCACACCGTCCGCGCCCGCCGCGTGGAGCCCGGCCCCTTCGAGTTCATGGACATCTTCTGGAGCTACGAGCGGGAGGGGTCCGGCACCCGGATGCGGTGGGTGCAGGACTTCCGCATGCGGCCCCAGGCGCCGATCGACACCGAGGGGATGACCCGCCGGATCGACGGCAACTCCAAGATCCAGATGGGGATCATCAAGGAGAAGGTGGAGGCGGCCGCCCGTCGGGCCACGGAGGCGACGACGTGACCCGGGCCGCGGTCGTCCTCGCCGGGGAGGGCGGCGCGCGCGCCGGCACGCTGGACGCCTGGCTCGGCGACGAGCCCGCCCGGCAGGTGGCCGACGAGGCCTCCGCGCTGGTCGGGCGGGACGTCGCCGAGTGGTGGCGCGACCCGCTCAACCTGAGCGACCCGGTGGCCGCGCACGTCGAGGTCGTGGTCACCGGCGTCGCCGGCTACCGCAGCCTCGTCGCCCGCGGCCTGCGGCCGGTCGCCGTCGCCGGGCACGGCGTGGGCGAGTACGCCGCGCTGGTGGCCTCCGGGGCACTGCCGCTGGACCAGGTGGTCGAGCTGGTGCACTGGCGGGCCGAGCTGCTGTCCCTCTCGCCGCGCCCGTCCTGCGCGGGCATGGCCGCCGTCGTCGGCCCGGGCGCCGGCGAGGTGGCCCGCGCGGCGGTCGCCGAGGTCGGCGGCTGGGGCACCCTGGGCGTCGCCGAGTTCGACGGGCCGGCCCAGGTCGTCCTCTCCGGCACCTGCGAGGAGCTGGCCCGGGCGCGGCAGACCGTGCTCGCCGCCGGCCTGGACCTGGTCCGCCTCCCCGGGCGGGCGGCCTGCCACGGCCCGCTCATGGAGCCGGTCGCCCGCCACCTGGGCCCGGCGCTGGCCGACCTCGACTGGTCCGAACCCGAGGTGCCGGTGGTGCCCAACGCCGACGGCCGGCCCACCCGCGACCCCGGGCAGCTGGCCCGGTGCCTGCGCGCCCACCTCACCTCGCCGGTGCAGTGGGAGGCCACCTGCCGGTCGCTGGCCGCCGCCGGCGCCACGGCGGTGGTCGAGGTGGCCGCCGTCCCGCTGCTCGGCCCGCTCGTCCGCCAGGTCGCCCCCGACCTCCCGGTGCTGCACGCCGCCGGGCCCGACCTTCCGATCCCGACCGACCGGCCGGAACCCGCGATCGCGGGCCCGACCCCCACCGGAGGACAGTCATGACCACCATCCAGCACGCCCCGAGCGCCGTGCGCCTCGGGCCCACGGTGTCCCGCGCCGACACCGCCCCCAACCGGCGGCGCGGCGGCGACATCCGCGTCCTGCTCTCGCCCGCCAGCGTCGGCTCCACCGCCGGCTTCATGGGCACGCTCACGCTCGAGCCGGGCGAGGTCGTCACCGAGCACTGGCACCCGTACTCGGAGGAGTTCCTCTACTGCCAGAGCGGTGACGTCTCGGTCACCCTCGACGGCGAGGAGCGGCGGCTGACCGCCGAGTCGGCCGTGCACATCCCGATCGGCGTCAAGCACCGGATCGTCAACGACACCTCGACGACGGCGTTCTTCGTCTTCCTGTGCGGGCCCCTGGCCCCGCGGCCCGAGCTGGGCCACGTCGACACCGAGCTCCCCCCGGGCGTGCGGTGAGCGCCGAACGGCGGCGGGTCGTCGTCACGGGGATCGGGGTGGTCGCCCCCGGCTCGATGGGCCGCGAGGGCTTCTGGGAGATGATCACCGCCGGCCGGACGGCGACCCGCCGGATCAGCTTCTTCGACCCGGCGCGCTTCCGCTCGCAGGTGGCCGCGGAGGTCGACTTCGACGGGCGGAAGCTGGGCCTCACCGCCCAGGAGGTCCACCGCAACGACCGGTTCGTGCAGATGGCGCTGGTCGCCGCCGACGAGGCGGTCGCCGACAGCGGCCTGCGCTTCGGCGTCGGCGGGACCGGCAGCGACGCCGTGGACGCGCCCGACCCCGACCGGGTCGGCGTCACCCTCGGCACGGCGGTCGGCGCGACCATGCGGCTGGAGCAGGAGTACGTGTCGGTCAGCGACGCCGGCAAGCACTGGCTGGTCGACCCCCGCTACGCCTCCCGCTTCCTCGCCCACGCGCTGGTGCCCAGCTGCGGCGCGACCGAGCTCGCGGTGCGCTTCGGCGCGCACGGCCCGGCGACCGTGGTCTCCACCGGCTGCACCTCGGGCATCGACTCGGTGGGCTACGGCAGCCAGCTGGTGGAGGACGGCGACGCCGACGTCGTGATCGCCGGCGCCAGCGACGCGCCCATCTCACCGATCTCGATGGCCTGCTTCGACACCATCCGGGCGACCACCGACAGCAACGACGACCCCGAGCACGCCTCGAAGCCCTTCGACGCGCGGCGCAACGGGTTCGTCATGGGCGAGGGCGCGGCGGTGCTGGTGCTCGAGGAGCTCGAGCACGCGCGGCGGCGCGGCGCGGAGGTGTACTGCGAGGTCACCGGCTACGCCAGCCGCTGCAACGCCTTCCACATGACCGGCCTCAAGCCCGACGGCACCGAGATGGCCGAGGCGATCGACCAGGCGCTCGACCAGGGCCGGATCGACCCCGCCGAGGTGGGCTACGTCAACGCGCACGGCTCGGGCACCAAGCAGAACGACCGGCACGAGACCGCGGCGGTGCACAAGAGCCTCGGCTCGGCGGCCGACCGGGTGGCGATGAGCTCGATCAAGTCGATGGTCGGCCACTCGCTGGGCGCCATCGGCTCCATCGAGATCGCCGCGACGGCGCTGGCCGTGCAGCGGGGCGTGCTGCCGCCCACGGCCAACTACGAGGTGCCCGACCCCGAGTGCGACCTCGACTACGTGCCGAAGGTCGCCCGGGAGCAGAAGGTCGACGTCGCCCTGTCCGTGGGCAGCGGCTTCGGCGGTTTCCAGTCGGCCATCGTGCTGGCCAGCCCCACCCGGAGGACCGAATGAGCCTGCTCGTGACCGGCCTCGGCGTCGTCGCCCCGACCGGGGTCGGCGTCGAGGCGCACTGGGAGTCGCTGCTGCGCGGGGAGCACGCGATCGGCCCGATCGAGGGCTTCGACCCCTCGGTCTACGGCATCTCGCTGGCCGGGCAGGTCCGCGGCTTCGACCCCGACGAGCACGTCGCGCCGCAGCTGAAGGTGCAGACCGACCGCTGGACGTGGATGTCGCTGGCCGCGGCCACGCTCGCCGCGGAGGACGCCGACTACACCGCGCCGGAGGACGTCTACGCCACCTCGGTGTTCCTCGCCTCCGGCTCCGGCGGCAACGAGTTCAGCCAGCACGAGATCCAGGGGCTGTGGGCGCGGGGGCCCAAGGCGGTCGGCGCCTACCAGTCGATCGCCTGGTTCTACGCCGCCAGCACCGGTCAGGTGTCCATCCGCGACGGCTACAAGGGGCCCTCCGGCGTGGTGGTCAGCGAGGGCGCCGGCGGGCTGGACAGCATCGGCTGGGCCCGGCGCGTGGCGCGGCGGGGCACGCCGGCGGTGCTGGTGGGCGGCACGGAGGCGGGCATGTGCCCGTACGCGCTGCTCTGCCAGGCCACCAGCGGCCGGCTGTCGACGGCCACCCGGCCCGAGGAGGCCTACCTGCCCTTCGACCGGCGGGCCAACGGGCACGTCGTCGGCGAGGGCGGGGCCATCCTGCTGGTCGAGGAGCCCGGCGCCGCCCGGGCCCGCGGCGCCCGGCGGGTGTGGGGCGAGGTGGCCGGCTACGGCGCCACGCACGACGCCCACCACCACGAGGACCCCGCCCCCGACGCGGCGCAGTACGCCCGCGCGATCCGGCTGGCGCTCGCCGACGCCGGCGTCTCGCCGGACGAGGTCGACCTCGTGGTCGCCGACGGCGCCGGCACGCCGGAGCTCGACGCGCTGGAGCTGGCCGCGATCGGGGCGGTGTTCGGCGGCCGCCGCACGCCGGTGCCGGTGACCGCGCCGTCGTCGTGGACCGGGCGGCTCATGGCCGGCGGGTCGGCGCTCAACGTGGCCACCGCCCTGCTGGCCATGCGCGACGGCATCGTGCCCGGCACCGCCCACCTGCAGGAACCGGTCGGGGCACCGGGGGTCGACCTCGTGCAGGCCACCCGCGTGCAGGAGCTGCGGACCGTCGTGGTCCTGGCCCGCGGCGCCGGCGGCTTCAACAGCAGCCTGGTGCTGCGCCGCGACCCGGCCGGGGCGACGGCGTGAGCGCCCCGGAGGAGCGGGCCGCCGTCCGGACGATGCTGCGGATGCGGACGCGGGAGGGCTGCGAGGCCGCCTTCGAGGCGGCCTGGCGCCGGGCCGCGGCCGAGATCGCCCGCGTGCCGGGCAACATCCGCCAGGAGCTGGTGCGCGACGCCGACGACCCGCGCACGTTCGTCATCACCAGCGACTGGACCGACCGTGCCGCCGTCGACGGGTTCGGCCGCAGCAGCGCCCGGGAGACGCTCACCGAGGCGCTGCGCGACCTGCGCGAGGACGCCGCCCGCAACACCTACGAGGTGCTGGCCGTCGTCCCCGGCGCGGGGCGGCCGGTGGAGGCCCGGGCATGACGGCACCGGGCACGGGGAGGGCCGCCGCCGTGCGGACGGTCCTGCGGGTGCGCGCCCGGGAGGGCTGCGAGGACGCCTTCGCGGCGGCCTGGCGGCAGGCCGCCGCCGCGGTCGCCCGGGTGCCGGGCGTCCTGCGCCAGGAGCTGGTGCGCGACGCCGACGACCCGCGCTGGTACGGCTTCGTCAGCGACTGGACCGACCGGGCGGCGGCGGACGCCTTCGAGGGCAGCGCCGCGCGGGAGGTCCTCACCGCGGCGCTGCGCGACCTGCGCGAGGACACCGCCCGCGAGACGGTCACGGTGCTGGCCACGCAGGCGACCGAGCCGCGCCGGCCGGTGCGCATCGACTTCTCCACCAGCGTCGCGCCCGGCGAGCAGGTGGCCTTCGAGCGCGCGTACACCACGGTCACCCAGCGGATCGGGGACTCGCGCGGCTACGTGCGGGAGGAGCTGCTGCGCGACGCGAGCGGCCTGCGGTACCACATCTTCGCCGAGTGGGAGTCCGAGGACGACTTCGTCGCGTGGGTGGAGGACCCCTCGCACATGGCGGCCGGCGCGCCGCTGGCCCGCTGGCACTCGGTGGAGTTCCGCCGCGAGGTGCTCGAGATCCGGCAGCGGACCGACCCGGAGGAGGACTTCCCGCCGCTGTCCCCGCCCGGCGGGGACGTCGAGGTGGCGCGGGTGCGCGTCGACTCCGCCGTCACCGTGGAGCCGTGGGAGCAGGAGGCCTTCGAGCTGGCCTACCTCGCCGCCGCGCAGCTGGCCCGCAGCGCCCCCGGCCACGCCCGCGAGGAGCTGCTGCGCGAGGCCGACGGCCGGCGCTGGCACGTGGTCGCCGAGTGGGAGTCCGAGCAGCACTTCACCGACTGGACGGCGGAGCCGGCCAACTGGGCCGCCGGGCCGCTGGGCCGCTGGCTGGCCCGCGGCGAGGACCGCCGGGTGTTCGCGCTGCGCGTGCGCCCCGAGCCGCCGTCGGCGGCGCCCGCTCCCGTGCCCGCCGCCGTGCCCGTGGCGCCGGAGCCCGACCTCGAGGTGGTGGCCGGGCCGCCGGTGACCACGGTGCCCAGCGCGAGCGTGCAGGAGTTCGTCGAGAAGCCGGACGACGGGCACGCGGCCGCCGCCGCGGCGCTGCCGGTGCCGGCCGACCTCGCGGGCGCCTCGCGCACCACCGGCCGCACGGTCGAGGTGCTCGTCGTCGGCGCCGGCCCGGCCGGCCTCACCCACGCCATCGAGCTGGCCCGCCGCGGCGTCGCCGTCCGCGTCGTGGACAAGCGCCCCGAGGCGTCCACCCAGGCGGACAAGGCCATCGGCATCCACTGCCGGACGATGGAGATCTGGGAGGACCAGGGCATCGTCACCGAGGCGATGGACGCCGGGATCTGGCTGTACGGCCAGACCGTCTTCGTCAACGGCGTGCAGACCCACCAGGTCGACTGGGCCGGCCTCGACGAGCTGCCCTACGCCCACCTCGGCCTCCCGCAGTACGAGACCGAGCGGCTGCTCGGCGCGCGGCTGGCCTCCCTCGGTGTGGTCGTCGAGCGCGGCGTCGAGCTGGTCGCCTTCACCCAGGACGACGAGGGCGTCACGGCGCGGCTGCGGCACGCCTCCGGCGAGGAGGAGACCACCCGGGCGCAGTACCTGGTCGGCTGCGACGGGGCGCACAGCGCCGTCCGCTCCGGGCTGGGGCTGGCCTTCGAGGGCGGGCTGTCGATGTTCCCGCAGCTGTTCATGCTCGGCGACGTCGACGTCGACTGGGACCTGCCGGCCGGGCACCTGGTGCGCTTCGTGCGCATCGAGAACGAGGACGACTTCACCGGCATGCTCGTCTGCGTCCCGCTCAAGGGCCGCAACCGCTACCGGATCGCCACCCTGGCCCCGCAGCGGTGGCAGGACGCGGTCGGCTCCGGCGTCGTCCCGCCCGGGTTCTGGCAGGAGTACGAGCCGCCGACGCTGGCCGACATCCAGGCCGCCATCGACGACCTCGGCCCCGAGGGGACGACGGCGAGCAACCTGCGCTGGTCGTCGATCTTCCGGATCAAGCACGGCATCGTCGACCGCTACCGCGAGGGACGGGTGTTCGTCGCCGGCGACGCCGCGCACCTGCACCCCCCGGCCGGCGGGCAGGGCATGAACACCGGCATCCAGGACGCCTGGAACCTCGGCTGGAAGCTCGCCCTCGCCGTCCGGGGGCTGGCCGCGCCGGGACTGCTCGACAGCTACGAGGCCGAGCGCCGGCCCGCCGGGAAGATGATCGTCGACCGGGCCGTGGCCATCGCGTTCACCGACGAGATGGACATGGTCGACGAGAAGGCGCAGTTCCTGCTCGAGATGCAGATGACCATGAACTACGCCGGCAGCCCGCTGGTGGGCGAGGCGGCCCCCGGCGGCTTCCCCGCCGGGCCCGAGCCCGGGCACCGCGCGCCGGACGTGCACGGGCTGCGGCGCTTCGGCGTCGCGCACCCCCTGCGGCTGTTCGACCTCACCCGCGGCACCCGCTCCACGCTGCTGCTGTCGGCGGATGCCGGCGCGTCCGAGGAGCAGGTGGCGGACCTGGAGAAGCTCGCCGTCGCGGTGCGGCAGCAGACCCGTGGCGAGGTGGCGGCCTACCTCGTCGCCGCCCCGGACGCCCGGGTGCCGTTCCTCGTCGACCTGCCCGTCGTCCGCGACGCCGAGGGCACCTTCGCCGCCGCCTACGGCACCGCGGGCGCCGGGACGGCGGCCCACCTGGTCCGCCCCGACGGCCACGTCGGCTTCCGCAGCCGCCCCCTGGACGAGGGCGCCCTCCTCGACCACCTCGCCGGCGTCTTCGCCCCGTGACCCCCACCCCCCAGGAGCCGAGATGACCCAGACCGCCCCCCGGAACCCCGCGGCGCCCCCGGACGACGTCGTCCCCGGTCAGGAGATCTACACGCCGGAGTTCCGTGCCGACCCCTACCCCGTCTACGCCCGGCTGCGCGCCGAGCGGCCCGTGGTCAAGGTGCGCACACCGCGCTTCGACTCCTTCCTGGTGACCCGCTACGCCGACGCGCGCGAGGCGCTGTCGGACCCGCGGCTGTCCAAGGACCTGTACCGGGCCGGCGACACCTACCTCGCGGTGTTCGGCGAGAAGGCCCGGCAGATCAACACCAACATGCTCAACTCCGACCCGCCCGAGCACACCCGGCTGCGCCGGCTGGTGACGCAGGCGTTCACGCCCAAGCGCATCGAGGCGATGCGCCCCCGGGTGGAGGCGATCGTCGCGGGCCTGCTCGACCGGATCTCGCCGCGCGGGGAGTGCGAGTTCGTCGACGAGTTCGCGCTGCGGCTGCCGCTCGCGGTGATCGGCGACCTGCTCGGCATCCCCGAGGCCGACCACGAGGAGATCCTGGCCGGCACCCAGGTGATCCGGACGGTGGGCACCGGCGGCCGCAGCCCCCAGGAGGACCGGGCGGCGATCGGGCAGGCGCAGGAGCGGCTGCACGCCTACTTCACCGGCCTGGTCGCGGCCAAGCGCGCCCACCCCGGCGAGGACCTGGTCAGCGGGCTGATCGCCGCCCGGGACGGCGACGGCCGGCTGTCGGAGGCCGAGCTGGTCTCCAGCTGCTTCCTGCTGCTGTTCGCCGGCTACCAGACGACGTCGGACTTCCTGGGCAACGCCGTCGTGGCGCTGCTGACCCACCCCGACGAGATGGCCCGCCTGCTCGCCGACCCCGACCGGGTGCCGGAGGCGGTCGAGGAGCTGCTGCGCTTCGACGGGTCGGTGCCGGTGTCGAGCTTCCGGTTCGCCACCGAGGACCTCGAGATCGGCGGCGTGACCGTCCCGGCGGGCTCGATCGTCACCGTCGTGCTCAGCGCGGCCGACCACGACCCCGAGCTCACCGCCGAGCCCGACCGGCTCGACCTGGACCGGGGGCCGACCCAGCACCTGGCCTTCGGGCACGGCATCCACTACTGCCTGGGCACCGCACTGGCCCGGCTGGAGGCGACGACGGCGCTGCGGCAGGTGCTGCTGCGACTGCCCGACCTGCGCCTCGACGTCCCCGTGGAGGAGCTGCAGTGGCTGCCCGCCGCCTCGGCCTTCCGCGGCCTGCTCTCCCTCCCCCTCCGTTTCACCCCCACCCCTGTCCCCGGAGGAACCCGATGACCCAGACCGAGCACCAGACGACCCCGAGCACCCCGACACCCCGGTCCGCCGACCCCGCGGCCGACGCCGCGACGACACCCGTCGAGTACCCGCCCCTGGCGCCGATGACGACGACCGCCGCCACCCCGGCGAGCTGGGCGTCGGCCACCTGGCGGCCGTTCCGCAACGTCATCGTCTGCCGGATGGTGCCCGGCAGCGAGGACAAGGTCGGACCGGTCTTCGCCTACTACGACCAGACGACGCGACCGCAGGACCTGGGCGTCGTCGGCCGGGTGCTGCTCTCCTACGAGGACCTCTACCTGCACGTCATCGAGCGCAAGCAGGACCCGGCGGTCTCCGGCCAGCGCCGCGGGCTGCCGGCCTTCCAGGCGATCGCCGAGGCCATCGAGCCCTACGTGACGCCCTACGCCAGCTACTGGGAAAACCCGTCGCACTCGGTGGCCAAGCACTTCTACAGCTGGCTGCCCGAGGGCGAGGTCTCCCCCGACCGGGAGATGACCGTCATCGTGCAGCGGATGAAGCCGGGCACCGAGGAGGAGATCGCCCGGGTGTTCGCCGAGTCCGACGCCGGCGGGCTGCCCACCGAGACCGGGGTGACCGGCCGCTGGCTGTACTCGATGGAGGACGTCTTCGTGCACCTCCTCGAGCAGGACCGGACCAAGGCCGCGGCCGTGCGGCAGAACCACGAGTCGATGCGGCCGGCCTTCGCCAAGGTGATGGCCGACCTCGCCCCCTACGTCAGCCCCTACCGCCCGGAGACGTGGCAGACGCCGCGCGACTCGGTGGCCACGGTGTTCCACCGGTGGACCGCACCGGACTGGAAGCCCGGGGACCCCGAGCCGGTGCTGGCGCAGGAGGAGGCCCCCTCGTCATGGACGTGACCCTGCGCGGGATCGCCTCGATCACCTACTGGGCCGACGACGTGGCCGCGGCCGCGGCCTGGTACACCGAGTTCCTGGGGGCGGGACCGGTCTTCACCCGGCCCGGCGCGAACGGGCAGCTCGGGTACGCCGCGTTCGCCGTCGACGAGCGGACCCGGCTGGCCATCGCCGGCCGCGCCACGGCTCCCCCCGGGGCGGCACTGGAACCCGGCGGGGCGGTCGGGCACTGGCGGGTCGACGACCTCGACGCCGTGCTCGACCAGCTGGCGGCGATGGGCGCCAAGGAGTGGATCCCGCTCACGCCGCACGGACCCGTGGTCAGCGCGAGCGTCCTCGACCCCTTCGGCAACGTGCTGGGCCTCATCTCCGACAACCACCCGGCCGCCGACTTCCGCGGCGGCCCGCCCCACCGTCCCGCCTGACGCGCGACGGAACGCGACCGCCGGGACCCCCTCGGGTCCCGGCGGTCGCGTCGTGTCCGGGCCCGGGTGGTCGCGGCGGGTGACCGGCCCTGCGCGGTGCGGGATCCGGTGTCGGCCTGTCGCGTGCCCCCGGCGCCGGTTCAGGTCACGGGATTGTCACGGACCGGTCCCCTCCTTAGCGTTTCGGCGTCCGGCCGGGCGTCTCGCCCCCTCCCGGGGGCCCCGCGCCGGATGCCGCCGAGTCGCGCACGCGCGAGCCGGGGACCCACCAGCACCACCGGGGTGAGTCCCGCTCCCGGACACCCGGGAGCAGGTAGGGCACTCCCAGCCCGAACCCGTCAGCTCACCCGGTAGGCGGCCAGGGGAGAACGGAGTACAGCCGCGCCCGGGGCCCACCGCCCCCGCGCCCCCAGGTCCGGGACCGTCGCGCTCCCGCCTGTCCACCAGCACGCACAGCCGTCGCACGGCGCCCTCAGCCGGACCCCCGTGTCCGGCCGGTGCCGCACGCCCGGCTGACGACCCCTGCCCCGCACGACCGCTGCAGCGCCGTCGCCCGACGGTGCCGCACGTCCGCGCCTCCAGGAGGACGGCTCCATGCACGCACGCACCACGATCACGCACGCCCGCACCCGTCGCCGGGCCCTGCACCTGCTCACCGCCACGGGGGCCATGACCCTCGCGGTCGCCTTCGCCGGGCAGTCGGCCGCCCAGGCCGACGACTGGTCCCGCGGCGGCGGGTCCGGGTGGAGCGACGGCTCGGGGAACGGGAGCTGGCACGACGGCCCCGCCGCGCCGGCCCCCGAGGCGGCTCCGGCACCGGCGCCCGCACCCGCCCCGGCCCCTGCTCCGGCACCGGCGCCCGCCCCCGCACCGGCGCCCGCCCCGGCACCGGCGCCCGCGGCCTCCGGTGAGCAGGCCTACAAGGACCACGCGGCCGCCCAGCTCGGCGACGCCACCCAGTTCGGCTGCCTCGAGCAGCTCTGGGAGGCCGAGAGCGGCTGGGACCCGAACGCGCAGAACCCCACCAGCACCGCCTACGGGATCCCGCAGTTCCTGGACTCGACCTGGGCCAGCACCGGCATCGCCAAGACGTCGGACCCCTTCCGGCAGGTCGACGCCGGGCTGATCTACGTCGAGAACCGCTACGGCAGCGCCTGCGCCGCCTGGGACCACTTCCAGACCAACGGCTGGTACTGAGCCCCCGCCCGCAGCGAGCTCGGCCCGCCGGGTCCCACCCCTCGGGGTGAGGCCCGGCGGGCGCCGGTCCAGGCGCGCCCCGCGGCGGTCGAAGAGAGGGGACAGCCACCGGACGGGAGCACACCATGGGCAGGACGCGCACCGACGCCGAGCAGCAGGTGGCCGAGCTGCTGCACACGGCGAGGAAGTCGCTGCACATGCCGGTCGCCTTCCTGACCCGCATGGACGGGACCACCCAGCACCTGGAGGTGGTCGACACCCGGGTGCCGGTGCTGGTGCAGGAGGGCGCGAAGGTCGTCCAGGAGACGTCGTTCTGCCAGGCGATCCTCGACGGCAGGCTGCCGCCGGTCATCGACGACGTGAAGAAGTACCCGCTGGCGATGTCGCTGCCCTCGGCGCGCATCCCGCGCATCCGCAGCTACGTGTCGACGCCGGTGACGCTGTCCGACGGCAGCCTCTACGGCACCTTCTGCGCGTTCGGCTTCACCTCCGACAAGGAGCTCACCACCCGCGACGAGGCCCTGATGAAGGTCCTCGCGTCGGCCGCCTCGGTGGTCATCGAGCCCGAGCTGCGCGCGCAGCAGCGCCGCGACGACATCGACGGCCGGCTCGACCCGCTGGTCGCCGCCGGCGGGCCGACCGTCGTCCTGCAGCCGATCGTCTCCCTGACCAGCGGCGCCCGCGTGGGCGCCGAGGCGCTCAGCCGCTTCCCCGCCGACTGGGGCAAGGGCCCTGACGTCGTCTTCGAGGAGGCGCACAGCGTCGGCCGCGGCCACGAGGTGGAGCTGCTGGCCCTGCGGCGCGCCGCCGAGCACCTGTCCCGCGTGGACGGCTACGTGGCGATGAACGTCTCGCCGCAGACCCTGCTGACGCCGGAGTTCTCCGCGCTGCTGCACACCCTGCCGCTGCCCCGCATCCTGCTGGAGCTCTCCGAGCACGACCCGGTCGAGGACTACGACGCGCTCACCACCGCGCTGGTGCCCTTCCGCGCCGCCGGGATGCGGCTGGCCATCGACGACGTCGGCGCCGGCTTCTCCAGCCTGCGGCACATCGTGGTGACCTCCCCCGACGTCATCAAGATGGACCGCAGCATCGTCAGCGGCCTGAACACCGACCCCGTGCTGGCCAAGCTGGTCGAGTCGCTGGTCACCTTCGGCCACGGCTGCGGGGTCACCGTGGTCGCCGAGGGCATCGAGACCGGCGAGGAGGCCGCCGCGCTGCTCGACCTGGGCGTCGACCTCGGGCAGGGCTGGTTCTTCGGCCGCCCCGGGCCGCCGGAGTCCCTGACCCCCGTCGCGGTGCCCCGGCCCCGGCTCGGGCAGCCGGCCTGACGCCCACGGGCCCGGGCGGGTGTGCACCTGCCGGGCCCGCGCCGGCGGACGAGGGGCCGACCGGCGCACGGTCGTCGGCCGCTGCCCCTACCGTGCTCGCGTGCCCCCCTCCGCCACCGCCCGTGACGTGCTGGCCCACCGCGTTCCCGCCCAGCAACTGGACCGGGACACCGGCACGGTCGCCGGCACCGCCGTCCTCGACCTCGGCGTGCAGGACACCGGGCCCGACGGCGGGCTGTGGGCGCTGGCCAACCGCGGCGTCGTCCCGGAGCCCGGGGAGCTGGTGACCGTCTGGACCCTGCGCGGCGCCCCGCACCGCTACCGCCGCACCGATCTGCCCGCCGTCGCCGCGGCCACCGCGCCGTTCTCCGAGGCCGACGCGGCCAAGCGGGTGTTCGACGCGGCGAAGCCGCTCCGGGCCGCGGGCATCCCGGTGCTCACCGCCCTCGACCGGATCGCCGGGCGGATGCGGGAGATCGTCACCGCGCCGACGGGCAAGGGCGAGATGTCGCGGCGGCTGTCGGACGCGCTCGCGGACGCCGACGGGCCCGGCCCGTACAACCGGTGGTGCCGCCCCTGCGGCGCGGTGCACCTCTACGAGCAGCCCTTCCGGCTGGCGGCGCTGCGCGCGGGGCTGGAGCTGCAGCCCGGGACGTCGCCGCCGGTGCTGCAGCCGGTCCCCGGGTTCGCCCCCGCCGCCACGGTCCCCGACCGGCTCGACGTCGTCCGCGCGTACCTGCACCTGCTCGGCCCGGCCACGCCCGCGCACGTCGCCGGGTACCTCGACGCGCCGGTGAGGGAGGTCCGGGCGCGCTGGCCCGAGGACGTCGTCGAGGTCGACGTGGACGGCGAGCGGCGCTGGCTGCTCGCCGCCGACGCCGACCGGCTGGGCGCCCCCGCGCCGGGGGTCACCCGGCTGCTCGGCCCGTTCGACCTCCTCCTGCAGGGCCGCGACCGCGAGACGCTGGTCGCCGACCCCGCCCGGCGCGCGGCCACCTGGCCCACGCTCGGCCGGCCCGGCGCGGTGCTGCACGACGGCGCGCTGGCCGGGCTGTGGCGGCCGCGGAGGTCCGGCTCGTCGCTGACGGTGGCCGTCGAGCCCTGGGTGCGGGTGTCCCCCGCGCTGAGGGCGGCCGTCGGCGAGCAGGCCGAGCGCCTGGCCGCGTCGCGCGGCACCCGCCTCAGGGCCGTCGAGCTGGCCTGAGGGGGACGCACCGTCCACCGGACGACGGACCCCGCAGCGCCCCCGGGGGTGCCACGATGCCCGCCATGGGGAAACCGGTCCGGACCGAGGAACTGCGGGTCTCCGACGACGAGCGCGGCGCGGTGCAGGAACGGCTGCGCCGGGCGGTGGGCCACGGCCAGCTCGACCTCGACGAGTTCGACGAGCGGGCGCGCGCGGTGTGGGCGGCGCGCACCCGCGGCGAGCTCGACCGGGTCACCCGCGACCTGCCCGAGCCGCCGCCCCCGCCGCTGCCGGCCCCGCGGCACCGCGTCTTCTCGACCACCGCCGGCGGCACCACGATGCGGGTGCTCAGCACCGTCTGGGCCAGCGTGCTCGCCGTGAACCTGGTGGTGTGGACGCTGGTGTCCCTCGGCAACGGCGGGGCGGTGTACCCGTGGTTCATCTGGCTGGCGCCGTCCGGGGCGGTGCTCACCGTCCTCTACGCCACCGGCATCGGCCGGCCGCGGGGCTCAGCGCCGTGACCGGCGGCGCTGCCGGGTCTTGGCCCCGTACATCGACCGGTCGGCGCGGGCGATGACCTCGTCGGGTGTCTCCCCGGGGCGCCCGACGGCGCTGCCGACGCTCACGCCGACCACGAGCGGGCCCGCGGCCGTGGGCAGGGGGACGGCGGCCTGCTCCCCGACCCGCTCGGCCATCCGGCCGAGCTCGTCGTCCTGGCACCCGGGGCAGAGCACCACGAACTCGTCGCCGCCGAACCGCGCGACGACGTCGCCCGGACCGCCCAGGGTGCGCAGCCGGGCCGCGACCTCGACCAGCACGGCGTCGCCCACCGCGTGACCGTGGTCGTCGTTGACCTTCTTGAACCCGTCGAGGTCGCAGAACAGCACGCCGCAGACCTCGTGCCGGTCGGGGGCCAGGTGGCGCTCGAGCTCCTCGAAGAACGTGCCGCGGTTCGGGATGCCGGTGAGCCGGTCGGTGCGCGCCCGCTCGCTGAGCAGCTCCTCGCGGCGCCGCTGGTCGGTGACGTCGATGCCCACGCAGGCGACCGCGTAGGGCCGGCCGGCGTCGTCGACCAGCACGTTGTTCTGCATCGACACCAGTCGCCGGCCGCCGTCGGCGGTCAGCCAGTCCCCCTCCTGCGGGAACGCGCGGCCGGTGAGCACGGCGCGCTCGACGGCGTCGAGGGCCAGCTCGCGGTGCTCGGGGACGACGAAGACGTCGACGAACGACCGGCCGAGCAGGTCCGCAGGCGCCCGCCCGGTGAACCGCTGCAGCGCGGGGTTGGCCAGCAGGATCCGCCCCTGGGCGTCGACGACGCAGACCAGGGCGTCGGTGCCCTCGACGAACTCCCGGGCGAGGCGGTCGTCCACTCAGCCCGCGGCGCCGGGGCCGCCGACCCCCGCGGGACGGGGCGCCGCCCGGCCGGTCGCGCACTCGTTCGCCATGTCGCCTCCTGCGGGTCCGCGCCCCTGGGAGACGCGCTGCACGGCATGACACCACGGGAGGGCAGCCCCGTCGATCCGGTGCGGGTGCGTGTCACGGGGTCACGTGCCCGCGCCGGGGCCGCGGGGTACGCCCCCGGGCACCGGAACGACCGAGGAGGAGACCATGACCGGTCCCGACGACGCCTTCCTGGCGCCCGACGACGCGCTGCGCGAGTTCGACGACGTCACCGACCTCCCGGCCGGCACCGACGGCGGCCGGCGCTCCGGCGAGGAGGGTGCGGGGCGCCCGGACCCGACCGGGGCCGCGGTCGAGGACGCCGGCCGCTCCGCCGGCCCACCGGAGGGCGGGACCGGGTCGTAGCCCGGCGCGGCCGCCCCGGCCCGGTGCTTCCCCCGGAGGTATCTCAGCCCTAAGGTACCTGCGCATGGAGCCGCGTCGCGTCCGGATCGGCATCGACACCGGCGGCACCTTCACCGACGTGGTCGCCGTCGACGAGGACACCGGCGCGACGACCACCACCAAGACGCCCTCCACCCCGGCCGACCCTGCCGAGGGCTTCCTCGCCGGCGTCCGCAAGGTGCTCGGCCTGATGGGCCTCGACGGCAGCGCGGTGACGGCGGTCAGCCACGGGACGACGGTGGCCACCAACCAGCTGCTCGAGGGCAGGCTGGACCGGATCGGGTTCCTCACCACCGAGGGCTACGAGTCGGTCCTGGAGATCGCCCGGCAGTCGGTGCCCGACGGCTACGGCAACAGCTACTTCTGGGTCAAGCCGCCGCGGATCGTCCCGGCCGACCTGGTGCGCACCGTGCGCGGCCGGCTCGACCACACCGGCGCCGAGGTCCGGCCGCTCGACGAGGACGACGCCCGCGCCGCCGCCCGGTTCTTCCGCGAGGCCGGCGTCGGCACCATCGGCGTCTGCCTGCTGCACTCCTACGCCGACGACGCCCACGAGCGCCGGGTCCTCGAGGTGCTCCGCGAGGAGCACCCGGACGCCGTCGTCAGCATCAGTTCGCAGGTGCTGCGCGAGTACCGCGAGTACGAGCGCTCGGTGACCACGCTGGTCGACGCGGCCGTGAAGCCGAAGGTGGGCGCCTACGTCACCAACATCCGCACCCGCCTCGACGAGATCGCGCCGGGCGTTCCCTTCTACGTGATGAAGAGCAACGGCGGCGTGCTGTCGGCCGCCGAGGTGGTGCACCAGCCGATCACCACGATGCTGTCCGGCCCGGCTGCCGGCGCCCTGGGGGCCGCGCTCATCGCCGGGACGGCGGGCTTCGACCGGGTGCTCACCTGCGACGGCGGCGGCACCTCCACCGACGTCACCGTGGTCGTCGACGGCGAGCCGGCGCTGACCACCGAGGGGTCGGTGGGCGACTACCCGAGCAAGATCCCGATGATCGACGTCGTCACCGTCGGCGCGGGCGGCGGCTCGATCGCCTGGCTCTCCCCCGAGGGCACGCTCAAGGTCGGCCCCCGGTCGGCCGGCGCCGACCCCGGCCCGATGTGCTACCCGGACGGCGGCGACCGGCCGACCGTCACCGACGCGCACGTCGTCCTGGGCCGCATCCCCCCGCACCTGCTCGGCGGCGAGATCCCGCTGTCGGTGGACGCCGCCCGTGACGGGCTGAAGCGGCTGGGCGCGGAGCTCGACATGGACCTCGAGCGGACGGCCACCGGCATCCTCGAGATCTCCGCCTGGAACCAGGCCAACGCGCTGCGCCAGGTGACGGTCGCCAAGGGCCTCGACGTCCGCGACTTCACGCTCACCACCTTCGGCGGCTCGGGCTCGCTGCTGGCCTGCCGGCTGATGGACGTCCTCGGCCTGCCGCGCACGCTGGTGCCGCCGAACCCCGGCAACGTCAGCGCGTTCGGCCTGCTCACCGTCGACGTCCGCAACGACCACGTGCAGACGGCGATCAGCCGGCACCTCGACCTCGACCTCGACCGGGTGCGGTCGGTGTTCGCCGACCTGGAGGCGCGGGCCCGGACCGCGCTGGACGGCGAGGGCTTCGGCCGCGACCAGCAGCGGGTGCAGCGGACCGCCGACCTGCGCTACGTGGGCCAGGCGTTCGAGGTCCGCGTGCCCGTGCCCGACGGCGACCTCGACCGGGCCGCGGCCGAGGAGGTCGCGCGGGCCTTCCACGCCGCGCACCGGCAGCTCTACGGCTACGACTTCGCCACCGACCCGCGCCAGGCCGTGGAGTGGGTGAACCTGCGGGTGAGCGGGATCGGGCCGATCCGCCGTCCCGACCTGGTGGCGCTCCCCGCGCGCCAGGGCGGGGTGGAGCGGGCCGTCACGGGCTCGCGCCGCGTCTTCTTCGACGACTGGGTGGACACGCCCACGTACGACCGGCCCGCGCTCGCGCCCGGCGACGTGGTCAGCGGCCCGGCGGTCGTCGAGGAGTTCGGCTCCACCGTCCCCGTGCACCCCGGGTTCGCGGCCACCGTGGACGCGTACGGCAACCTGCTGATCGAGAGGGCCACCGCCTGATGGACCGCCTCCCGCGCGCGGACGGCGCGACCGGCGCCGACCCGGTCCTCGTCGAGATCGTCGCCGGCACGCTGGCCGCGATCGAGAAGGAGGTCGAGACCTCCATCGGCCGCACCTCGCGGTCGCCGATGATCCGCGACGCGCACGACTTCCGCGCCGGCATCCACGACCGGCAGCTGCGCAAGCTCACCGGCCGCTCGTACTCGGCGCTCGTGCACCCGGTGGTCCGCGACCACCCGATCGGGACGATGAACCCGGGTGACGTCTTCTTCCACAACGACGTCTACCTCTCCGAGGGCGGGATCGGGCACCTGCCCGACCTGTGCGTCACGGTGCCGGTGTTCGCCGACGTCGACGGCGCCCCGACCGTGGTGGCGTTCGTGCAGGCGTTCGGCCACCACGACGACATCGGCGGCGCCGTCCCCGGGTCCATGCCGTCGGCGGCGACCAGCGTGTACGAGGAGGGCCTGATGGTCCCCCCGATCAAGCTGTGGGACCGCGGCGTCCGCAACGAGGCGGCGCTGCGGATCATGACCCGCAACTCGCGGATGCCCGACTCGCTGGCCGCCGACCTCGACGCCGAGTGCTCGGCCTGCCTGGCCGGTGCCCGCCGGCTCGGCGAGCTGTTCGACCGCTACGGCGTGGCCGCCGTCGAGGCCTGCTTCGAGGCGATCCTGGCCGCCTCCACCGAGGTGTACCGGCGGGAGGTCCTGTCGCAGATCCCCGACGGCACCTACGTGTGGGAGGACTACGCCGAGCACGACGGCGTCGAGCCGCCGAAGCTGCACCGCCAGCGGATCACGCTGACCATGGACTCGACGGCCGACGTGCCGCTGGTCGTCGACTTCACCGGCACCGGCCCGCAGGCCAAGGGACCGATCAACCACTGCGGCGACTACGCCGACGGCAACTTCCTCAAGAAGTGGCTGGCGCCGATCCTGCGCAACCTGGCCGAGACGCCCGAGCGGATGGCGCAGCTCGACGTCAACGAGGGCGTCGTCCCGCTGATCGAGATGCGGTTCCCGGAGAAGGGCACGCTGCTCACCCCGGTCTTCCCGGCACCGACGAACGCCCGGACGTTCGTCATCCTGCGGCTGCTCGGCGTGCTGGCCGGCGTGCTGGCCAAGGCCACGGGCGGCCGGATGCCCGCCGACCAGGAGACCATCCGCTACACCGGTGTGTACGGGACCGACGCCGACGGCCAGCCGTACCTGATGCGCGAGGTGCTCGGCGGCGGCTCGGGCGGCCGGTACTACGCCGACGGCGAGGACACCATCCACGTCGTCCCGGACTCGCGGAACCTGCCGACGGAGTTCACCGAGTCCCGCTTCCCGCTGCGCGTCGAGCGCCTCGGGCTGGCGCTGGACTCCGGCGGGCCGGGCCGGTACCGCGGCGGCTGCGGCTACGAGAAGCACGTCCGCGTGCTGCGCGACGCGCACTTCATGTCGATCGCCGACCGCTCGATCCTGTCCTGCTGGGGCGTGAACGGCGGGAGGGCCGGCCGGCCGTTCCAGGTGACCGTCGACCCGGGTGGCCCCGACGAGCACGACGTCGACGCGCTGGCCGACGCCGAGCCGCTGCCCGCCGGCACCGTCGTCCGCATCCGGACGACCGGCGGCGGCGGGTGGGGCGACCCGTTGGGGCGGCCGGTGGAGGAGGTGCTGCGCGACGTCGCCTGGCGCAAGGTGTCCGTGGCCGGCGCGCGGGAGGACTACGGCGTGGTCCTCCGGGACGACGGCACCGCCGACCACGCGGCCACCGCCGCGCTGCGGGAGGAGCGGTGCGCGGCCCGCACGGGCGACGAGCCGTTCTTCGACCGCGGTCCCGGGTACGCGCTGCTCTCCGGCGGCGCGACCTCGAACGAGTTCGACCACCTGTAGCACGCGACGCCGACGCCCGTCCGGTCACCTGCCGGGATCGGCGCCGGGCCGCTCACCGGTCGACGGTCAGCCCGCGCCGGCGGAGGACGCCGCGCTCCAGCGGTGCGAAGACGAGCAGCTCGATGGCCACGCCCACCAAGAGGATGAGCGTGATCGAGGTGATCACCAGGGACATCTGCGACAGTTCGCGCCCGATGTTGAGCAGTTGCCCCAGGCCCTGCCCCAACGACGGGGAGTAGGTGATCAGCTCGGCGGCCATGAGTGACCGCCAGGCGAACGCCCATCCCTGCCGAAGTCCGCCCAGGTACCCGGGCAGTGCTGCCGGCAGCAGGACCAGCCGGATGCGGCCGAGTCCACCGAGGCCCAGGACACGGCCGACCCGGTCGAACAGCGGCGGCACCTGCTTGAAACCGGTCAGCAGCCCGTTGGCGATCGACGGGACCGCGCCGAGCAGCACGACCGTGTAGATGGCAGCGTCGGTCAGTTGGAACCAGATGATCGCGGCCGGGACCCAGGCCACCGACGGCAGGCTCTGCAACCCGCTGACGATCGGCCCGATGGCTGCCCGGAGCCACGTACTCGCCCACATCGCCAGCCCCAGCAGCGTGCCGATCACCAGCGACAGTGCGAAGCCCACCCCGCCCCGGCTCACGCTGGTCCAGATGGCCTCGGCCGCGCGGCCGTCGGTGACCGTCTCCCAGAAGGTGGTGGCGACGTCCGTCGGGCTGGGCAGCGCATAGGACGGTTTGAGCCCGGCGGCATGGACGAGCTGCCACACCCCGACGAGTGCAGCGAGGAAGACCACCGGCGGGAGGACCGAGTGGACGAGCACGTGCCACGGCCGACGGCGGGGCCGGGCGACCGACGCCGTGTCCAGTGCGTCGAGGCCGGCTTCGACACTGCGCCCCGGGGTTGCTCTGCCCTGCTGCTGACCCGTGTGCGTCTCGACGTGCCCGGCCGGGAGCCGGACGGGAGTGGAGGACTCACCGGGCATGGCGGCTGATCTCCCGGTGCAGCTCGGTGGTGATCTCGGTGGCCAGCGCTCCGACGCCTGGGGACTCGATGGCCCGCGGCTGGGACAGCTCGACCGCCCACTCCCGGACGATCCGCCCGGGACGCGAGCTCATGAGCACCACCCGCTGTGCGAGGCGGACGGCTTCCCGCACGTTGTGGGTCACGAAGACCACGGTCAGTCGCTGGGTGCTCCACACACGCACCAACTCCTCGTGCAGGACGTCGCGGGTGATGGCATCGAGTGCGGCGAACGGTTCGTCCATGAGCAGCACCGGGCTGTCCTGTGCCAGAGCCCGCGCAAGGGCGACCCGCTGCCGCATCCCCCCCGACAACTCGTGCGGGCGCTTACCGCTCTGCCCCTCCAGGTTGACCAGCCGCAGCAGCCGGGCGGACTCCTCCCGGCGCTGCGCCCGCCGCATGCCCCGCGGTTTGAGCGCGAGCTCCACGTTCCCCCCGGCGGTGAGCCAGGGCAGCAGCGCGGGTTCCTGGAACATCAGCGACGGACGGTCGGCGGCCACGTCGACTGTCCCCGCCGTCGGCTCGGCCAGTCCCGCGAGGAGGTTGAGCAGCGTGGACTTTCCGCAGCCCGAGGCGCCCAGCAGACAGAGGAACTCACCCGGGGCGACGGTGAGGTCGACGCCGTCCAGGACGGGAGGCCCCATCCGGTCGAAGGACTGGCAGACCCCCTGCACCCGCACCGACGGGCCGGCCTCGGCGCCAACGCTCCGCAGCCCGCCGGCGCCGGAGGACGTTGACGCGGTGACGGTGCTCATTCCTCGCCCAACCCCTCGGAGGTGACCGGGTCCAGACCCTGGTCGGACAGCACCGCGTTGAGTGGCCGGAGGTCGTAGATCCCCTCCAGGTCGACCTCCTCCTCGGTGGTGCCCGCCGCGACGCCGTTCTCCGCGGAACGGGCCAGCGCCGTGGCGATCGGGTCGTAGGTCACCGTCAGCTCGCTCCACGCCCGGTCCAGCACCGGCCCGGCCAGCTCTCGGCCGCCCGCCTCCCCGAGCGCGGCGTTGACCGCTGCCTTCGCACCCTCGGGATCGTCAGTTGCGAACTCGACCGACTCGACGTGGGCCCGGAGCAGAGCGTCGACCGTCTCCGGGTACTGCTCGAGGAACTCGGTGCGCACGATCAGGTGCGTCGTGACGAACTGCCCGTCCGGCCACAAGTCCTTCTCGTTGACCAGCACCGTGCCTCCGGCGTCGAGCACCAGCGCAGAGGCATAGGGCTCGGGCACCCAGGCGCCGTCGAGCTCACCGGACTGGAACAGGTTGGGGATGTCGCTGTTGGGTGTCGGCGCGATCGTGACGTCCCCGCCGCCCTCGACGCTGTTCTCCAGCCCCTGTTCGGTGAGCCAGGTCCGCAGGGCGACGTCCTGGGTGTTGCCCAGCTGAGGGCTGGCGAGCGTGGTGCCCCGGAGGTCGTCCGGGGAGTCGATGCCCTCGCGGACGACGAGCTGGGCGCCTCCGGACGCTGCACCCGCGATGATCCGGATGGCGTCACCGTTGCTCTGCCCGTAGGCGTTGATCGTGGGGCTCGGGCCGATGTACGCAGCGTCCAGCGCACCGGCGAAGAGGGCTTCCACCTCGTCCGGTCCCGCGTTGAAGACCTGGGTGCTCAGCGTCGTCCCGTCGCCGAGCTCGTCGGCGAAGTAGCCCTGTTCGACCCCGATGAGGGCCGCGGCGTGGGTGACGTTGGCGAAGTAGCCCAGCCGGACCTCGTCGGCGACGCCACCGTCGGTGGAGGCCGCCGCGGTGTCGTCATCGGAGCCGCAGGCGGCCAGCCCCCAGGCCAGGGGGAGGACCGCGAAGGCGACGCCAGCGCGACGCAACGTGCGAGGGGACCTACGGGTCATCCGATCCTCACGACTGTCAGGCTCCGCCCCTGGGTGGGCTCTGGAGCAGGGGCGCGCAGTGAACCGCACAAGTCCATGGACTTGATAGGTTTTTGGCCGTTGCCCTCTGCAGTCGGTGAGTCGACTCGCCGTTCTCCCCTCGCGTCGTCACTCTCGGCAAGCGGCCCCCCGGATAACCGGATCGCCTCGTGCGCTGGCCCTCCGCGCCCGCACCCCGGGTCCCGGGGGACCGGGGTGCGAGTGCTCAGGTGACCGGGTCGGTGCTCCCGGCGCCGGGCTTGACGTCGTCGCCGGTCTGGCCCTCGTCGCCCTGCGTGGAGCTGTCCTCCTCGACGCCCTCGGGCCGCAGCGGCGTCTCCTCCAGCACCTGCTTCTCGGCCTGCTCGCGGTCGGTGCCCGGCACCTCGGTCATGGGGACCTCCTCGGTCGTCGCCTGCGCGGTCCCCCTACCCGGTCACCGGGCCGGCAGACCGGGGTTCGCTGCCGGTTAACGCGCGCCCAGCACCCGGGCCGTGTGGTCGTCGGCCGGCAGGAAGGCCTCCACGGACAGCTCCGCGGCGGTGAGGTCGACGGCGGTGCCGAACGTGGTCACCGTGCTGAGGAAGGACAGCACGCCGTCCCCGGTGCGCAGCCGCAGCGGGACGGCGATCCCGTCGGGCGTCGACCGGTCGGTGCCGCCGGGCAGCGCGGCGAGCTCCCGGTGCAGCGCGGCCAGCCCCGGGTCGCCGGTCAGCCGCGCCTCGCGGCCGAGCCGGTGCAGCACGTGCGCCCGCCACTGCGCGAGGTTGGCGATCCGCGGGGCCAGCCCCTCGGGGTGCAGGCTCAGCCGCAGCACGTTGACCGGCGGCTCGAGCAGGTGCGCGGCGGCGCCGTCGAGCAGCGGCGCGACGCCCGCGTTCGCCGTCACCAGCTCCCACGAGCGGTCGACCACCAGCGCCGGGAAGGGCTCGTGGGCGGCGAGCACCCGCTCCAGTGCCCGGGTGACGGCGGCCAGGTCGGGCGAGTCCAGGCCCCGGCGTCCGTAGGCGGGCGCGAAGCCCGCGGCCAGCAGCAGGTCGTTTCGCTCGCGCAGGGGGACGTCGAGCTGCTCGGCGAGGCGCAGCACCATCTCCCGGCTCGGCCGCGACCGGCCGGTCTCCAGGAAGGACAGGTGCCGCGCGGAGACCCCGGCGTCGTTGGCCAGGTCCAGCTGGGACAGCCGGCGGCGCTGCCGCCAGCCGCGCAGGAGGTCCCCGACGTCGGGTCGCGCGGCGGTGGTCACGGCGCGGACGCTAGCGACGGCGTCGTCCGGCGTCGCCTACCCGCGAGGTAATCGACGCACCTCCCCCGCGGCGCCACTGTCGTCGCCATGACGCACACCACCGCGACCACCGCCCCCACCCGTCGCCCTCTCGGCCCGCTCCCCCTGGCGCTGCGCCTGGACGCCGGCGTCACCGGCGTCAACGGCCTGGCCTACCTGGCCGCCGCGCCGCTGCTGTCCGGCCTGCTCGGCGTCCCCGCCGGGACGCTGCGCGGGCTGGGCGCCTTCCTCGCCGTCTTCGCCGCCGGGGTCGCGCTCGTCGCCGCCCGCACGCCCGTCTCGCGGGGCGCCACGGAGGTCGTCGTCGGCGCCAACGCGCTGTGGGCCGCCGGCAGCGTCGCCGCCGTGGCCGCCGGCCGCTTCGACCTCACCACCGCCGGGACGGTCTGGGTGCTGCTCCAGGCCGCCGTCGTCGCCGGCTTCGCCGCCCTGCAGCTCACCGCCCTCCGCACCCACTGACCGCACCGGACACGAGACGAGGAGAGACCGCCGTGACCGCCACCCCCGACCTCGCAGACCGCTACCTCGCCGCCTGGAACGAGACCGACCCCGCCGCCCGCCGCGCTCTCGTGGACGCGTTGTTCACCGAGGACGTGCGCTACACCGACCCGGTGGCCGACGTCTCCGGCCGCGAGCAGCTCGCCGGCCTCATCGGTGCCGTCCAGGCACAGTTCCCCGGGTTCGTCTTCCGGGCCGCCGGGGACGCCGACGCCCACCACGAGCAGGTGCGTTTCACGTGGCACCTCGGGCCCGACGGCGCCGAGGCCCCGGTGACCGGGTTCGACGTCGCCGTCACGGACGGGGACGGCCGCATCCGCGCCGTGCTCGGCTTCCTCGACCGCGTCCCCGCGTGAACGGATCCCGGCTCAGCGCCGCCGCTGCCACCAGCGGCGGCGCGACCGCGTGGGCGCGCCCTCCGCGGCCGGCGGCTCGGGAGCGGGCGGCGGCCGGTCCGCGCGCCAGCGCCCGACCAGCGCGTCGACGTCGGCCAGGCCCGGCACCGGCGACCAGCGGCTCTCGGCCGGTCGCCGCCAGAAGGCCTCGACCCGGGCGTTGTAGTCCTCGGCCACAGCCCGCACGGCGTCCTCCGACGGCAGCGCGGCCACCCGCGCGGGCAGCTCGTCGCGCTCCCGGCGCAGCGCCAGCCCCGGCGGCAGCATGTCCGCGGGCGAGACACCCTCCCGGCGGGCCTTGGCGATCGCCCAGTCGTAGGCGGTCTCGTCGGGGTCCCACGCCGGCAGGGGCCGGCCGGCACCGCGCAGGCCGGTGAGGTCACCGCGCTCCTGCGCCTGCCGGATCTGCTGCTCGACCCACGTCTCGAAGGACACGCCCGGCGGCTTGCGGTCGGTCACCGCCCCATCGTCCGCCTCTGCCAGGCTGCGCTGCATGCGGACGACGGGCAGCCGGGAGGTCTACCGCAACCCCTGGATCCGGGTGCGCGAGGACACCGTCGAGCGGGCCGACGGCTCCACCGGCGTCTACTCCGTCGTCGAGAAGCCCGACTTCGCCGTCGTCGTCGCCGCCGAGCGGGGTGGGTTCTGGCTGGTCGAGCAGTTCCGCCACCCGCTGGGCCGCCGGGCCTGGGAGTTCCCCCAGGGCACCTGGGCGGCGGGCAGCAGCGGGACGGCGGAGGAGCTGGCCCGCGCCGAGCTCGCCGAGGAGACGGGCCTGCGGGCCGGCCGGCTCGAGCACCTCGGCCACGCGGACCTCGCCCCGGGGCTGTCCACCCAGGAGTTCGACGTCTGGCTGGCCACCGACCTCACGCCCGGCCCGACCGCCCGCGAGGCGACCGAGGCCGACATGGTGGCGGCGTTCGTGCCGGAGGCCGAGCTGCGGGCGATGGTCCGCGACGGCCGGTTCACCGACGGTCCCTCCCTCGCCGCCTGGGCCCTCCTCCTGCTGGGCGGCCGGGAACCGGCTACGCGGCGGCGCGCAGGGAGCGCAGGGCGGGGGTGACGCGGGCGAGCTCGTCGAGCATCGCCTTGCCGCCGGCCTCGAGCTCGGCGTTGGGCACGAACTCGTCCTCCTCGTCGAGGAACTGGGCGAAGAACGGCACCGAGACCGCCTCGGGGACGGTGTGCACCCGCAGCGCGCCGAGCACCGGCTTGACCGCCGACGACGCCCGCAGGCCGGCCGAGACGCCGCCGTAGGTGACCAGCCCGGCCGCCTTGTCCGCCCACTCGACCGACAGGTAGTCCAGGGCGTTCTTCAGCGACGCCGGGAAGGAGTGGTTGTACTCCGGGGTGACGAGGACGAACGCGTCGGCGCGGGCGACCGTCGCGCTCCAGTCCCTGGTGTGCTGGTGGGTGTACTGCTGCAGCCGCGGGTGGTTCGGCTCGTCGAACACCGGCAGGGCCACCTCGGCGAGGTCGACCAGCTCGACGTCGAAGCCGCCGTGCTCCTGCGCCAGGCGCTGCACCCAGCGGGCGACGGCGATGCCCCGGCGGCCGGGACGGGTGCTGGCGGCGATGACCTGCAGGACGGGACGGGACACCGGGACCTCCGTGGACGGCGGGAACGACTCGTTGAGACCTCAACGGTTTCCCCGGCCGGCTCCTTCCGCCACCGGACGTGACCCCCGCCGCAGCACCGTGACCCGATCGAGCCGAGACGCCGCGACCGCCGGCGTGCGCCGCGACCGGTGCCGTCGCGGAGCGTCGCGACCCTCCCAGAACGGGTGATCCCGCAGCTCGGGAGCCTGCACCCGGGGGCGCGCAGCCCCGACGCTGTCCCGGTGCCGCTCACCGTCCCGGGGTTGCCGGACCTGCCGCCGGACCTCGCCGGGCCGGTCGCGGTCGAGCTGGCCAAGCCGGTGCGGGACCTGCCGCGGGCCGACGCGCTGCCCGGCGGCTGCCGCTACGAGCCCAAGTGGGACGGCTACCGGCTCGTCGTCGTCCGCGGCGGGGCGGGCACGCGGCTGTGGTCCAAGCAGGGCCGCGACCTCACCGAGCGCTTCCCCGACGTCGCCGCGGCCGCCCGCGCGCAGCTGCCGGCCGGCACCGTGCTCGACGGCGAGGTCGTCGTCTGGAACGGCGAGCGCCTCGACTTCGGCCTGCTGCAGCGCCGCATGGTCACCCCCCTGTCGCGCATGGCGGCCCAGGCCGCCGCGCACCCGGCCTCCTACGTCGCCTTCGACCTGCTCGCCGCCGGCGGGGAGGACACCCGCGCCCGGCCGCTGCGCACCCGCCGGGCCCGGCTCGAGGAGCTGGCCGCCCGCTGGGCCCCGCCGCTGCAGCTCTCGCCCCTCACCGCCGACCCGGAGGAGGCCCGGGGCTGGGCCGAGGACCTCCGCCCCCTCGGCGTCGAGGGCCTGGTCGCCAAGGGCGCGGCCACCCGCTACGCCGGCGGGCGCCGCGAGTGGCTGAAGGTCAAGTCCTGGGAGACGACGGAGGTGCTCGCCGGCGGGGTGGTCGGCACGCTCGAGCGGCCGAGCCAGCTGGTGGCCGGCCGCTACCGGGACGGCGAGCTGGTGGTCGTGGGCCGCACCAGCCCGCTCTCCCCCGCCGCCGCGGCCGAACTGGCCGCCGTCCTCACCCCGGCCGGGCCGGACCACCCCTGGCCCGACCGGATCGGCACCGGCCGCTTCGGCGGCGGGCGGCTGTCGGTGCCGCTGACGCGGGTCGAGCCGGGCGTCGTCGTCGAGGTCAGCGCGGACGCCGCGCTGCAGGCCGGCGTCTTCCGGCACCCGCTGCGCTTCGTGCGGGTGCGTCCGGACCTGCACCCCGAGGACGTGCCGCCCGCTGACTGACGCCGGCCCCGCGCACCACCGAGGACGTCACCCCGGGAGGACCCACGGCGCCCGCCCGAACGGGGCGCCCGTGCGCCTCCCGCACCGCCGGCACACCTTGTCGTCCGGCTCCGGGGGCAGCTCGCCCTCCGGGTGTCGCCGGACGTGGGAGTGCAACCCGAACCGGCACCGCAGTGGCTTCCCAGTCATGGACCGACGCCAGGAGCCGCCGATCCGGCCCGACAGGGGAGGACGGCCCAGCGGACCGGGGCTCAGGGACGCTGCGGCAGCCGCCCGAGGGTGACCAGGAAGCGGCGCAGCAGCCCGGAGAGCTGGGCGAGCTCGGCCGGGGAGAGCCCGGCCAGCAGGCCGCGCTCGGTCTCCAGGTGGTCGGGCAGCGCGGCGTCGAGCGCCGCGCGGCCGGCCGGGGTGAGGGTGACGACGACGGCCCGGCCGTCGGCCTCGCTGCGCGTGCGGGTGATCAGGCCCTTCTCCTCCAGCCGGTCCAGCCGCTGGGTGATCGCCCCGGAGGTGACCAGCGCGGTGCGCATGAGCGCGCTCGGCGTGAGCTGGTAGGGCTCGCCCGCCCGGCGCAGCGCGGCCAGCACGTCGAAGGCGGGCGCGTCGAGGCCGTGGCGGGCGAAGGTCGCGCGCTGGGCGAGGTGGACCTCCCGCTGCAGCTGGGTGATCCGGCCGATGACCCCCATCGGCGAGCAGTCCAGGTCGGGCCGCTCGCGCGCCCACTGCTCGAGGATGAGGTCGACGGCGTCCTCCACGCCGGTAGCTCAGCAGTGAGGGATCGACAGCGTCAAGCCGCGCTGGACCGCCCGGGCGGGTCGCCGAGGCGGGTGCTCAACCGCACGGTGAGGCCGTGCGGGCCGCGCCGCAGGTCGACGGAGTCCCACAGCTTGCGCGCGAGCCACAGGCCCATCCCGCCGGCGGCGAGGTCGTCGCCGTGCGCGGGCACGAAGCCCGCGAGGGGGTCGTCGAAGCCGGTGCCCGAGTCGGTGATCGTGCAGACCATCCGCGCGCCGTCGGTCCAGACCCGGGCCGAGACCGGCTGCCGCCCGTGCCGGAAGGCGTTGGCCGCCACCTCGGCGAGCGCCAGGTGCAGGTCGGCGCGCCGGTCCTCGTCGGGCACCAGGTCGGCGAGGACCTGCCGGAGCGCGCCGCGCAGCGCCGGCAGGGTCGGGGCGCCGTCGACGACAAGCACCGGCCGGCCGTCCTCGACCGGCTCGCGGACGGCGGCGAGCTCGCGCAGGTACTGCTCCGGCTGGTGGTAGCCGCTGCTGGCGACGCGGATGCCACCCATGATCAGCTCGGGGTGGGTGTGCCGCGCCGCAGCGACGACGTCGGCGGGCAGCCGCCCGCGGTCGTAGACGCACAGCGCCGTGACCGGCGCCCGCGCCATCAGCGCGTTGGACATCGACTCGAAGCGCCGCACCTCGCGCCAGCGCAGCGGGTCGGTCCCCCACTGCGGCTCGGCGACGACGCGCAGCCGGCCCGAGCGGCTGCTGCGCGCCTGCTCCAGGAAGCGCCGGACGACGACCAGGGCGTCGGGCGCCCGGACCCCGCGCATCGCGATCCGCTCGTCGGCCTCGACCGCAGCGGCCCCTGCGCCGAGCGCGCGGCGGACCGCCGCGGCCACCTCCGGGGCGAGGGCGAGGACCGGCAGGTCCCCCTGCTGCAGCCCCTCCTCGACGCACGCGGCGGCCACCGCGACGAGCTCGTCGGCGGACTGGACCGCGGCCGCGGCGTGCGAGAAGGCAGGCGGGGGCTGCCCGACGGACGCGCGCGAGCGTCCCGGCTCCGCCTGCGTGGCGGAGGCCCCAGCGAGTGGATCCACGGGCCCCTCGACCGTTCTGGGCCGGTGGTCCCCAGCCGTCCGACCCCATTGTGGAACACCCGGCGGGACACCTCCCGGCGGGGTGTCCCCTGCCACCCGCCCGGGGGAGCCGGTGGGCGTCAGCGGCGGCCCAGCTGAGCACCCAGCTCGAGCACCCGCTCGGCCGCCGAGCCCGGCCGGGTCCGCACGTCCAGCCCGCCCGAGCGGGCCGCCGCCGCCGACCGCAGCTCGAGCACCAGGTGCACGCCGGCGCTGGCCAGGTAGGTCACCGGCCGCAGGTCGAGCACCGCCCGCCCGCCCGGCGGCAGCTCCTCCAGGGCCCGCAGTCCCTCGGCCCGCAGCGCGGGGGCCACCGCGAGGTCGACCTCGCCGGTGACCTCCAGCCGGAGGCCGTCGCCGTCCCGGTGCACCGCCAGGCGCGCCGGCCCGGCCGCCGACGGAGCCGGTCCCCGGCGCACCGGCGGGTCGGCGGCGCCCGGCCCGGCCGGCACGAACCGGAACCGCACCGTCGTCCCGGCGCCGTCGGCGCCCTGGGCGTCGGGCGTGCGGGCCACCTCGACGTCGCTGGCCAGGGCGGAGATCAGCTCGAGGCCGCGGCCCCGGTGGCCGGGGTCGGCCGGCACCGGCCGCCACACGCCCTCGTCCCGGACGCAGACGTCGACGCTGCCGTCGGGGGTGCGCTCGAGGCGGTACTCGCACCGGCCCTCGCCGCCGTTGGCGGCGTAGGCGTGCTCGACGGCGTTGGCGAGGGCCTCGCCGAGGGCCAGCTGCAGGTCGTCGAGGCTGTCCTCGGGGAGGCCGGCGGCCAGCGCCCAGGCGGTCACCGTGCGGCGGACGCGGCTGAGCCGGGCGGGGTCGGCCGGCAGCGTCTCGTGCACCGGCGGGGGCGTGAGGCGGCCGGCGATCACGGCGACGTCGTCGGGCGGGGTGGAGTCGTCGAGCACCGCGGCGAGCAGCGCGCGCGTCAGCCGGGCGGGGTCGACGGCGGTCAGCCCCGCCGCGGCCGTCCGGAGCCGCTCCAGGCCGGCGTCGAGGGGCTCGCCGCGGCGCTCGACGAGGCCGTCGGTGTAGAGCAGCAGCGTCGCGCCGGGCGTCACGGTGGCGCTGCCCTCGGCGTAGGGCCGCCGTCCGACGGCGCCGAGCACCGCGCCCGCGCCGTCCTCGAGCAGCGTGGCGGAGCCGTCGGCGAGCAGCAGGGGCGGCAGGTGGCCGGCACGGGCCCAGCGCACCGTGCCCGCCTCGCAGTCGAGGACCAGGCAGGCCGCGGTGGACGCCCGGGCGCCGGGCAGCCGCGCGGCGAACCGGTCGAGCAGCTCCAGCGCCTCGGCCGGCGAGCTGCCCTGCAGCAGCGCCACGGACAGGGCGCTGCGCAGCTGGCCCATGACGCCGGCCGCCGCGGGCCCCTGGCCGACGACGTCACCGACGGCGACGGCCACCCGCCCGCCGCCGAGCTCGACGACGTCGTACCAGTCACCCCCGGCGGAGGTGCCGGCGGCGCCGGGCAGGTACTCGGCGGCCAGGGCCAGCCGGTCGAGCCGCGGCAGCTCCTGGGGCAGCAGGTCGCGCTGCAGGGTGGAGGCGATGTCCTGCTGGGCGCGGTAGAGGCGGGCGCGGTCGAGGGCCTGCGCGCACTGCTCGGCGACCGCCAGCAGCATGCCGCGCTCGGCCGCGCCGAAGCGGCGGGCCTCCGGGAAGCCGATGCCCGCCACGCCGACCACCCGGCCGGCCACCACCAGCGGCAGCGCCACGGTGGAGGTCAGGCCGAACGCCGCCAGCGTGGTGACCTGCCCGTCGGGGAGTCCGTCGCCGCCGCGGGCGCCCGGCCAGTCGGCCATGTCCTCGACCCAGAGCGGCCGCCGCTCGGTGACCGCCGTGGTGACCGCCAGCGGCGCCGACAGCGGGATGCGGGCCCACTGCCGCTCGGCCTCGGGCGCCGATCCGGTGAGCGCGAGCAGGCGCAGCTCGCGGCCGGCGTCGTCGAGCTCGAAGACACCGACCCGGCTGCCGTGGCCGGTCAGCGTGCCCACCTGCTCGGCCGTGGCGCGGGCGACGTCGACCGGCGTGCTGGCCGCCGAGAGCTCCGCGGTGGCCCGCTGCAGCAGGCCCAGCCGGCGCGCGGCGGCCCGCTCCTCGGCGAGCAGCAGCGCGTTGTCCAGGGCGAGCGCGGCACGGGCGGCGATCTCCTCGGCCAGTGCCCGGTCGTCGTCGTGAAAGGCGGGGGCGTCCTCGCGGCGGCCCAGGGCCAGCACGGCGCGGACGGCGCCGCGGACCGACAGCGGCACGGCCAGCGCCGAGCTCAGGTCCAGCCGGACGCCGGTGTCGCCGCGCCCGTCCAGCCGCGGCCGCAGCTGCGACTCGCCGGTGTCGAGGACGACCCGGCCCAGCCCGCCGTGCGGCTCGAGGCCGGCGGGCGCCTCCGCGGGGTCGCCGTCGAGGCCGGCGTGGCCCACGTAGCGCAGCCGGCCGTCGTCGCCGACCAGGCGGACGGTGCAGGCGTCGGCCAGCCGCCGCTCGACCAGCAGCCGGGCCAGGCCGGCCAGCTGGCCCTCCACCTCGGTCTCCCGGTCCAGCGCGGTGCCCACCTCGGCGAGCAGCGTCTGCCGCTCGGTCTCGCGGTAGCGGGCGTTGATGTCGGTGCAGCTGCCGACGGCGCCCTGCCGCGGGTCCCCGCCGATGGGCGCGCCGCGCTCGAGCAGCCAGTGGTGCGCGCCGTCGGCCCGGCGCAGCCGGAACTCGACCTCCCACCCCTCGCCGCGCTGCAGCGCCGCCGCCACCGTCCGGGCGTAGCGGTCGCGGTCCTGCGGGTGCAGGCCCTCGCGCCAGCCCTCGCCCCGCTCCTCCTCGGCCGGGCGGCCGGTGAAGGCGCTCCAGCCGGCGTTGAGGAACACCCGGCGGCCCTCGCCGTCGGCCACCCAGATCAGCGCCGGCGCGAGGTCGGCCATGGCGGTGAAGCGCTGCTCGGCCGCGCGGCGGGCGCGGCCCAGCTGCAGGTGGGCGTCCACGCGGGCGAGCAGCTCCTGCGCGGAGAACGGCTTGACCAGGTAGTCGTCGGCGCCGGCGGCCAGGCCCTCCACCGCCGCCTCCTGCCCGGCGCGGGCCGACAGCAGGACGACGGGCACGCGGGCGGTGCGCGGGTCGCCGCGCAGCGCGGCCAGCAGCCCGACGCCGTCCAGGCGCGGCATCATCACGTCGCTGACGACCAGGTCGGGCGGGTCGGCCTGCGCCGCCTCGAGCGCGGCCTGCCCGTCGGCGACGGCCTGGACGCGGTGCACCGGGGACAGCAGCCGCACGACGTAGTCGCGCATGTCGGCGTTGTCGTCGGCCACGAGCACCCGGCCGGCGCGGGCCGGGACGGTCTCCGGCGCGGCGGCCGCGCCCTCTCCCCCGGGCAGCCAGCGCAGCGCCTCGGTGACGTAGGGACCGGCGGCCGCGGAGACGGCGGGCGCCTCGGGCACCGCCGCGGCGAGCCGGTCGGCCGGCAGGTGGCCGGTGCCGGTGGGCAGCACGACGGTGAACGCGGTGCCGACGTCGGGCGTGCTCTCGACGTCGATCGTGCCGCCGTGCAGCGCGACCAGCTCGCGCACCATGGCCAGGCCGATGCCGCTGCCCTCGCCCGACCGCGCCCGGGCACCGGAGACCCGGGTGAAGCGCTCGAACAGCCGGGGCAGCTCCGCGGCGGGGATGCCGGTGCCGGTGTCGGCGACGGTGAGCACGGCGGCGCCGTCCCCGCCACCGTCCCCGCCGGCCTCCTCGCGCAGCCGCACCGTGACCCCGCCGGTGAAGGTGAACTTCAGGGCGTTGGAGAGCAGGTTGAGGACGACCTTCTCCCACATGTCCCGGTCGACGTGCACCGGCCGGGACAGCGGCGGGCAGTCGACGGTGAGCGTCAGGCCGGCGCGGTCGAAGGCCGAGCGGAAGACGCTGGCCAGCTCGGCGGTGACCGCGGCGAGGTCGACCGGCTCGAAGCGGGCCTCGATCCGGCCGGCCTGCAGTCGCGAGAAGTCGAGCAGGGTGTTGACCAGCTTCTGCAGCCGCAGCGCGTTGCGCTCGACGACCTCCAGCTCCTGCGCCACCCGGGCGTCGGCGGCCGCCACCGGGGAGGACCGGAGCTCGGCGACCGGTCCCATGATCAGCGTCAGCGGGGTGCGGAACTCGTGGCTGACGTTGCTGAAGAAGTCGGTCTTGGCGCGGTCGAGCTCGGCGAGCGCCTCCGCGCGGCGGCGCTCGGCGAGGTAGGCCTGCGCGTCGCTGACGGCGGTGGACACGTGCCCGGCGACGAGCTCGGTGAAGCCGCGGTAGTCGGTGTCCAGCGCGCGGTAGGGGTTGACCCCCAGGACGAGGACGCCGGCCGTGTCGGCCGCCGCCGCCGTGGTGATCGGGAGGACGACGGCGCGGTCGGGCCGCAGGTCGCCGACGGGAACCGCGGCGAGGCGGTCCCCCGCGTGCTCGCGCAGCCCGGACACGACCTCACTGCGACCGCCCGCCGCGACCCGCTCGACGGCGGCGCCGAGGTCGTCACGCCGGACGACCGCGGGGTCGGTGACACCCGCGGTGCCGGCCACCTCCAACGCGCCGCCGGCCGTGCGCAGCAGGGCCACGGCGAAGGGCAGGTCGGCGCGGTGGGCGGCCAGGACGTCGACGACGGCCCGGCAGGCCTCGGCCTCGCTGCCCACCGGGGCGGTGGAGAGCTCGCCGAGGTCGCGCAGCGCGCGCAGCCGGCGGTCCCCCAGCACCTGCGCGGTCGTGTCGTTGACCGCGATGAAGACGCCGCCGACGTCACCGCTCTCGTCGGTCACGGGGCTGTAGGAGAAGGTCCAGTAGGACTCCTCCACGTAGCCGTGCCGCCGGAGGAAGAGCAGCTGGTCCTGCGAGTAGGTGGCGCCTCCGCCGTCGAGCACCTGCCGGGCGAGGGGCCCCAGGTCGTCCCAGGCCTCGGCCCAGCACTCGGCGGCGCCCTGGCCGAGCGAACGGGGGTGCTTGGTGCCGAGCAGGGGCAGGTAGGCGTCGTTGTAGAACTGGACCAGCTCGCCGCCCCACCACACCAGCATCGGGAAGCGCGAGTCCAGGCAGATCGACAGCGCGGTGCGCAGGCTCTGCGGCCAGCCGCTCTCGGGGCCCAGGGGGGTGGCCGCCCAGTCGACCGTGCGCACCAGGGCGGGCATGGTGGCCTCCGGGGTGGCCCCCTGCCCCGTCACCGCCCCATCACGGGAGCAGCCTAGGCGCAGCCGGGGGTTGCCCGCGGCGCCGGGCGTCAGCCGCGACCCGCCAGCCCGTCCAGCGTCACCCGGTCGAGTCCGGTCGCGGCGGCCACCTCGCCGTCGTCCACCGCGCCGCAGTCCAGGCCGCGCAGCACCACCCCGGCCAGCGCGCGGGCGGTGGCCGGCTCGTCGAGCACGCCGGCGTCGGCCCGCGCGGCGTAGGCGGCCAGCCGCGCGGCCGCGGCCGGCAGCGCCCCGCGGAAGAACGCGTAGGTGGCCGTGTAGCGGGTGACCAGCTGCGCGGGGTGCAGGTCCCACCCCTGGTGGAGGCCGCGCACCAGCGCCCGGCGGACCAGGTCGGCGTGCACCCGCCAGCCGGCGTGCACCTGCTCCCGCGGCCCGACGGGCAGCACGTTGGTCGACCCGTCGACGGCGTGCGCCCCGGTACCGGCGACGGCGACCTGCGCCAGCTGCTTGGCGAGGTCGGCGGCCGGGTGGTCGGAGGCCTGGTGGGCCGCGGCGATGCCGAGGGAGGCGGTGTAGTCGTAGGTGCCGAAGTGCAGCCCGGTCAGCCGCGGGCCGGCGGCGTGCACCATCCGCGCGAGGGTCACCGCGCCGTCGGCCCCGAGCACCGCCTGCGGCGTCTCCACCTGCAGCTCCAGGTCGAGCGCGACGCCGTGCGCGGCCTGCAGCGCGTCGAGCACCGGCAGGAGGGCGCGCACCTGCTCGACGGCGGTCACCTTGGGCAGGGTGACCACCGCCCGGGCCGCGCCGAGGGCGTCCAGGAACAGGTCGAGGGAGCGGACGCCGCGGCGGCGGGTGGGGTCCTCCAGCGACTTCGCGCGGATGCCGACCGACGGCGGGGCGGTGCCGGCGGCGAGGTCGGCGGCGACGGCGGCCGCGGCGCGCCGGACGTCGTCGTCCTCGTCCCCGGGCCCGCCGCGGTAGCCGTCCTCGGCGTCGACCCGCAGGTCCTCGACCGGCTCGGCGGCGAGCTTGGCGCGCACCCGCGGCAGCACCTCCGCCAGCAGCGCGGCCGGGTACCCGAGGTCGGGCAGGCCGTGCTCGTCCAGCGCCGCCAGCGCCGCGGCACCCCACGCGGCGGCCACGCCGGGGACCACGGCGTCGGCCGGCACGTAGCAGGTGTGCACCGGCTGGCGGCGGGGGCGCTCGCCCGGGTAGGCCGCCCGCCGCGCGGCGTCGACCGGGGCGAGCCGCCGGTCGAGCTCGGCGTACACGGCGTCGTCGAGCAACGCACCCTCCCTCGGCCGGCCGGGCTGCCATCCTGTCACCGTGTCCCGCCTCGACGAGTTCAACGGCCGGCCGGCGGACGCCGCGGTCGAGGCCCTGCGCGCCTGCAACGCCGCGCCCCGGTTCGCCGCCGGGCTGGTCGCCGCGCGGCCCTTCCCCGACGCCGACACCCTCGTCCGCCGCGCCGGCGAGGTGGCCCGCGCGCTGCCGTGGGACGAGGTGGAGCTCGCGCTGGCCGCGCACCCGCGGATCGGCGAGCGGGTGGCGGGCGACTCGGCCGAGGCGGCGGCCTCCCGCCGCGAGCAGGCGTCGGTGGGCGGGGCGGACGACGCCACCCTGGCTGCCCTGGTCGAGGGCAACCGCGCCTACGAGGAGCGCTTCGGGCGCGTCTACCTGATCCGCGCGGCCGGGCGGTCGCCGGAGGAGCTGCTGGCCGAGCTGCGCCGCCGGCTGGGCAACGACGAGGACGCCGAGCGCGCCGAGGTCGTCGAGCAGCTGGCGCAGATCACCGAGCTGCGGGTGCGGGAGCTGGTGTCGTGAGTGTGTCGACGCACGTGCTCGACGCCGTCGCCGGGCGGCCGGCCGCGGGGGTCGCCGTCCGGCTGTACGCGGGGGACGAGCTGCTCGCCGAGGGCAGCACCGACGCCGACGGCCGCTGCCGGCTGACCGAGGAGGCCACCGTCGCCGGGCCGCACCGGCTGGTGTTCGCCACGGGCCCGTGGTTCGCGGACCGGGAGGTGGCCGCCTTCTGGCCGGAGGTGACGCTGACCTTCGCCGTCACCGCGCCCGCGGAGCACCACCACGTGCCGCTGCTGCTGTCACCCTTCGCCTACTCGACCTACCGGGGCAGCTGACGTTCCACGTGCAACAGTGCGCCGCATGGCGATCGTGCTCGGACCCAACCAGTACGGGAAGGCGGAGGTCCGCGTCGTCGCGGTCGACCGCAGCTCCCCCCGCCACGAGCTGGTGGACCTGAACGTCAGCACCAGCCTGCGCGGGGACTTCGCGGCCGCGCACACCCGCGGCGACAACGCGCACGTGCTCACCACCGACGCGCAGAAGAACACCGTGTTCGCCTTCGCGCGCGAGGGCGTCGGCTCCCCCGAGGCCTTCGGGCTGCGGCTGGCCCGCCACCTGGCCGGCTCCTACGGGTGGATCACCGGCGCCCGGGTGGCGGTGGAGTCCTACGGCTGGGAGCGGATCGCCGTCGGCGGCCGGCCGCACGAGCACGCGTTCCGGCGGCCCGGCGGGGAGGTGCGGACGGCGGTGGTCACGGCCGACGGCGACGACGTGCACGTGCTCGCCGGGCTCGGCGACCTCGTCGTCCTCAAGACCACCGGCTCGGAATTCTCGGGCTTCCCGCGGGACCGCTACACGACCCTGGCCGAGACCCGCGACCGCGTCCTGGCCACCGCGGTGACCGCCCGCTGGCGCTACACCGGCACCGACCTCGACTGGGACGCCCGTTTCGCCGCCGTCCGCACCACGCTGCTCGAGACGTTCGCCGCCACCCACTCCCTCGCGCTGCAGCAGACGCTGTACGCGATGGGCGAGGCGGTGCTCGAGCGGTTCGCCGACGTCGCCGAGGTGCGGATGTCGATGCCCAACCGGCACCACTTCCTGCAGGACCTCTCGGCGTTCGGCCTGTCCAACACCCCCGGCGAGGACGAGACGCTCGTCTACCACGCCGACGACCGGCCCTACGGCCTCATCGAGGGCACCGTGCTGCGCGACGACGTCCCGCCGGCCGAGGTCGCCTGGCTGGGCACGCCCGGCTTCTGCTGAGCGGCGCGGTCAGGACGGGGTCTCGACGCCGACGCCGCCCATCACGGCCCACCCGTGCAGCCGCAGGTCGGCGTCCCGTGGGTCGTCGGTGCGCCGCACTCCGGGTGCCAGCCCGACCCCGCCGGCGACGGCGCGCGTCCCGGACCACACCCGCCAGCCCGGCGGCACCCGCACCGCGGCGCCGCCCATCACCGCGCGGACGGTGACGTCGACACCGCCCGGCACCGGCGCCAGCCCGGTCAGGTCGACCTCGCCACCGGCCATGACGACGTCCAGGCCGACCCGCGACAGCGCCGGGTTCCGCGGCCGGAGCTGCGCGCCGCCCATCACGCGCACCCGCCGGACGACGGCGGAGCGGTCGTCACCCTCGTCCGCGCGCAGCGACCACACCAGGCCCGCGACGGCGACGGCGCCCTGCACCGCGAGGGTCGCGCCGATCCACGGCAGGGCCCGGCGCAGGCGGGACGGGGTGCGGCGCGTCGTCCTCATGCCGACAGGGTGGTCGCCCCGGCGACCCGGCACCAGCACCCCGCGAGCCGGCTGCGCGACGATGGGTGCGTGACGTCGCTCGGCACCGTCCGCGTGTGGCACGCCGAGGAGGGGTGGGGCGTCGTCGACTCGGCCGACACCCCCGGTGGCTGCTGGGTGCACTTCTCGGCCGTCCTCGTCGCCGGGTACCGGACCCTCGACGCGGGGCAGCCGGTGGCGTTCACCGCCGAGGCCGCCGAGCAGGACGGCCACCCCTTCCGGGCGGTCGAGGTGTGGCCCGCCGGCCAGGCGCCGGTCCGGGACCACGGGGAGGTCTCGGGACCCTCTGCCGCCCACTCCTCCACCCTGACCCTGACCTCCGACGAGGAGACGGGGACCGGCCCGCCCTGACCCGGCACCCCGGGAGGGGACGGGGCTCACCAGCGGAAGTGCGCCACCGAGGACTGCAGGTCGACGGCCAGCCGGGCGACCTCGTCGATCGCCGTCCGCGCGTCCTCCATGGCGCGCGTGGTCGCGGTGCCCGCGCCGGCGACCGCCTGGATGTTCTCGGCGATCCGGCCGGCCGAGAGCGCCGCCTCGGTGACGTTGCGGTTCATCTCCGTCGTCGTGGCCGTCTGCTCCTCCACCGCCGCGGCGATGGTGCCCTGCGAGTCGTTGATCAGGCCGATGATCGAGGAGATCTCGCCGATCGCGGCGACCGCGCCCTCGGTGTCGGTCTGGATGGCCTGCACCCGCGCGGTGATGTCCTGGGTGGCCTTGGCCGTCTCCTGGGCCAGCTCCTTGACCTCGTTCGCGACCACGGCGAAGCCCTTGCCGGCCTCACCGGCGCGGGCCGCCTCGATGGTGGCGTTGAGCGCGAGCAGGTTGGTCTGCTCCGCGATCGAGGTGATGACCTTGACGACGCCGGCGATCTCCAGCGACGACTCGCCCAGCTTCGCGACGGTGGTGGTGGTCGCGTCGGCGACGGTGACGGCGTGCGCGGCGACCCGCGCGACCTCGCTGGCGTTCTGCGCGATCTCGCGGATGGAGACGCCCATCTCCTCCGAGCCGGCGGACACGGTCTGCACGTTCTGCGACACCTGCTCGGCGGCGCCGGCGACCACGCCGGACTGGTCGGCGGAGGCCACGGCCAGCCGGGCGAGGTCCTGCGCCGAGGCCGACAGCTCCTCGGTGGCCGAGGCCAGCGTGGTGGAGCTGTCGCCGATGGTGGCCAGCACGGTCCGCACGGTCCCCATCGAGGTCTCCAGCGCGACGGCCATCCGGCCCACCTCGTCGCGGCTGGCGACGCCGGTGGAGCCCCGCAGGTCGCCCTCGGCCATCGCGGCCACGACCGCCCCGACCCGGCGCAGCGGGCCGACGACCGAGCGGGTGACCGCCCAGCCGAGCAGGCCGAGCACGAGCACGGCCGCCCCGGCGACGGCGAGGACGAGGGGCCCGGCCGAGTCGAGCTGGCCGGTGGTCTCCTCCGCGGCCGCCTCGGCCCGCCGGCCGATCGCGTCGCCGACCGTGGGGAGCTCGTCCTCGAGCTCGGTGAAGGCGGCGAGGAACTGCGGGTAGCCGGCCTGCGCCACCCGGACGTCCTGACCCGCCGCGGTGACGACCTGGTCGGCCGCGGCCAGGTAGTCGTCCACGGCCGGCCGCACCGCGGCGACGGCGGCGTCGACGTCGCCGCCCACGCCGTCGGCGACGACCGCGTCGAGGTGGTCGCGCAGGGCCGCGGCGTGCTCCCGGAGGTCGCTCTGCGCCGCCCGGTGGTCCTGCACCTGGCCGGCCTGGGCGGCCTGCAGCGCCTGGAGCACGTCGGCGCGGACGGCGTCGTGCACCATGTCCGCCCCGAGTCCCTCCGCGGTCGCGTGGGTGGTGGCGAGCAGGACGTCGGTGCGGTCGCCCGCCCCGGAGAACTCCTGCACCGCGATGAGCGTGACCGCGCCGAGGGCGAGCGCCCCGGCTCCGACCAGCGCGGACAGCTTGACGCCCAGGGGGCGGTCGGACCAGGTGGTGCGCGGCATGGGGCTCTCCCGGAGCGCGGTGGACGGCGCAGCGCAGCGCCGGTGCCCTTCCCATCGGCGGGGACCGGCGGGAGTCGCACCGGATCGCGCACGACCGGGTGTCCTTCCTGGTTCCGGTACGTGCGGTGCGCCGTCCGGCCGGGGCTCAGCCGGTCCGCAGCCGGTAGAACCGGAAGACGTCGTGCGGGACGGGCACCACGTCGAGGCCGGTGAAGCCGGCGGCCCGGGCGTAGCCGGCCAGGGTGTCGGGCCGCATCACCGTCCCGGTCCCGGCCGAGGGGTGGGTGGAAAGCCCGTCGGGCAGGCAGCAGGTGAGGCTGTAGCCGTACATCAGCCGCTCGACGCCGTCGCCGGGGGCGGTGAACCGCTCGGCCACCGGCTCGTCGACGACGAGCACGGTGCCGCCCGGGCGGACCATCCGGCGCATGGCGGCGAGCACCGCCACGGGGTCGGCCAGGTCGTGCACGCACTCGAACGCGGCGACCAGGTCGTAGCCGCCCGGCTCCCCCGCCTCCGCGGCGTCCCCCTCGGTGAACCGCACCCGGTCGGCGACCCCGTGCTCCTCGGCGTTGCGCCGGGCCTGCGCCACCGAGGGCCCGTCCACGTCGAAGCCGTCCACGTGCGCCCGCGGGTACGCGCGGGCGGTGCCGACGGCCGACCAGCCCATCCCGCAGCCGACGTCGGCCACCCGGCCGCCGGCCCGCAGCGCCGCGTCGACCCCCGGCACGGCCGGCAGGTCCTCCGCCGCCATCGGGCCGAGGAAGTAGGCGCGGTTGGCGGCGGCCTGGGCGTCGCGGGCGTCGTCCATCTCGGCCCAGGACAGCCCGCCGCCGGTCCGGTAGGCCTCCAGCAGCCGGGGCACCTGGCGGGTGAACACCAGCGCGGCGTGCACGAACGGCGGCACGAAGGCGAGGTCGTCGCGGTCGACGAGGACGGGACGGTGCGCCGCGGGCAGCGCGTACCGCCGCTCGTCGGGCGCGGCGGCGACGTCGTCGACCGTGAGGATCCCGGTGACGGCCTGCTGCTCGAGCCACTCGCGGGCGTAGCGGGCGTCGGTGCCGGTGCGGGCGGCCAGCTCGGGGGCGGTCGCCGGGGCGTCGGCCAGCGCGCGGTACCAGCCGAGCTCGCTGCCCAGGTGGACGGCGGCCAGCTCCAGGCCGGCGGTGACCGCCTCCAGGAGACGCTCGGAGAGGGCGGTGGTGGCGTCGACGGGCGGGGTCTCGGTCGTCGTCATGCGTCCCGACCGTGGCCCCCCGCGCGGAGCACGACCAGGGCCCTCGGTCACCGCCGGGTCGAGACGCTCACGGTGTAGCGCCGGTCGTGCGCCGCCGCCCGGGTGGGCCCGACCAGCCGGCGCAGCGCCGCCCGGTGCGGCAGCCGGTTGTTCCACACGGCCCAGAGCTCCCCGCCCGGGCGCAGCACCCGCGCCGCGGCGCTGAACAGCCGGTCGGCGGCCGCGGTGACCACGGCGGCGCCCAGGTGGAACGGCGGGTTGCAGACGACGAGGTCCAGCCCGCCGTCGGGCAGGGACGCCGCGCCGTCGTCGCGGAGGACCGCCACCCGGTCGAGCCCGGCGCGCCGCAGGGTCGCCCGGGCCGAGGCGACGGCGGCGGCCGACTGGTCGGTCGCGGTGACGTGGACGTCCGGGCGGGCGCGGGCGAGGGCGGCGGCCAGCACCCCGGTGCCGCAGCCGAGGTCCAGCGCCGTCCGGGCGCCGGGGGCGGCGGCGGGCAGGGCGGCGAGCAGCAGCCGGGTGCCCTCGTCGACCCGGGTGCCGGCGAAGGCGGCGCCGTGCGCGCAGACGTCGAGGCCGAGGGCGGTGTCGTGGCGGCAGCGGGGGAAGGTCGGCCGCACGCCCGGGCGCGGCCCGCGCGCCACCAGCACGCGCGACTTCTGCCGGGCGAGCGTGGCCGACACCTCGGTGAACCCGGCGCCGAGCACGTCGTTCATGCCGAGGGTCATGTGCTTGACCCGGCCGCCGACCAGCACGGTGACGCCGGGGTCGGCCGCGGCGGCGGCCAGCTCGGTGAGCTCGCGCAGCGCGTCGAGGGCCCGGGGCGCCTTGGCCAGGACGAGGGTGGCGCCGTCGAACAGCGCGGTGTCGAGGTCCCCGTGCCGGTAGGAGCCGGCGAGGCCGGTGCGCGCGGCGTTGCGGGCCAGTGCCTGCTCCCCGACCAGCAGGTCCTGGTGCACCCGGACGTCGGTGGCGCCGGCCGCGACCGCCCCGAGCGTGAGTGCGCCGTGGGTGTCGTCGACCACCACGACCCGCTGCCCGGGGAGCCGCTCGGCGGTGTCGAGCAGCAGCCGGTCGGTGGCGTCGACGGCGACCAGGTCGGGCGCCTCGACGTCGGGCTCGCGGCGCAGCTGCGCGAGGACCTCCTCGACCGCCTCAGGCACGGGGTGTGGCGGCGACGAACGCGGCGACCGCGCGGCCGAGCTCCGCGCCGACGTCCTCCTGCAGGAAGTGCCCGCCGCCGCGCAGCGTCGTGTGCGGCATCCCCTGCGCGCCGGGGACCAGCCGCTGGAACACCCGGTCGCCGCCGCCGGTGATCGGGTCGGCGTCGCTGAACGCGGTGAGGAACGGCTTCTCCCAGCGGGAGAGCACCTCCCACGCGGCTCGGTTGGCCGCCGACGCCGGGTCGTCGGGCGCGGTGGGCACCAGCGCGGGGAACACCCGGGCGCCGGCCTTGGACGCCTCGTCGGGGAAGGGCGCGTCGTAGGCGGCGACCACCTCCGGCGGCAGGTCGGTGACGGTGCCGTTGGCCACCACGCGGCCGACGTCGAAGCGCGGCGCGGTCGTGGCGAACCGCTGCCAGGCCAGGAAGGCCTCGCTCATCGGGGTGTCGCCGGTGGGCAGCCCGGTGTTGGCGACGACGACCCGGGCGAACCGGTCGGGGTGCTCGGCCACCAGCCGCAGCCCGATCAGCCCGCCCCAGTCCTGCCCGACCAGCGTGACGTCGGCGAGCGCCAGCCCCTCGAACAGGGTCTGCCGCATCCACTCGACGTGCGCGGCGTAGCTGTACGCCGCGGGGTCGGTGGGCTTGTCGGAGCGGCCGAAGCCGACGAGGTCGGGGGCGACGACGCGCAGCCCCGCGGCGGTCAGCTCGCGGATCGCGTGCCGCCAGAGGAAGGACCACGACGGCTCGCCGTGCAGCAGGACGACGACCTCGCCGCCGGCCGGGCCGACGTCGACCACCGCGACCCGCAGCGGGGTGCCGTCGCCGGCGTCGAAGGTGACGTAGCCGGGCGGGTACGGGAAGTCCGGCAGCGCGGCGAACCGCTCCTCCGGCGTGCGGACGACGTCCATCGGTGACCTCCGGGGCACGAGAACAGGCACAGGCACAGGCGGGACCCACGTCCGGCGGCCCGCGGACGTGTCCAGAGCTTCCTCTGCCGCGACGCCGGCGGCCGCACCTGCCCCGGAGGGATGAGGGCGGCCGCGGTCGCCGTGCTCCCCGGCTCCCCCGTGCCGATCACTCCCGGTGCACCACCAGGCACAGGGATGTGCACCGACACCAGGAGGTATCGCGGAGTGAGCACGAGAGCAGGGGTCCGGCCCGGGAGGGTCCGGACCCGACGAGGCGTGTCGTGGGGTGATCCCGCATGAACGCGCGCCGGTGGGCGACGGTCACCGTCCTCGCCGCGCTGGGCGGGGGACTCGCCGGTCCCGCCACCGCGGCGGCGGCAACGCCCGGCCAGGCCGCGCCCGTCGACGTCATCGTCCGGGAGCTGCCGGGCACCGGTTCGGGTCCGGAGCGGGCCGTCGAGGCCCTCGGCGGCACCGTCGGCCGCGCCCTGGGCATCATCGACGCCTTCAGCGCCCGCGTCCCGGCAGACCGGCTCGGCGCGCTGCGGGGCGTGCCCGGCGTCGACTCGGTCACCGAGAACGCACCCGTCCACCTCACCGGCACCGACGTCGAGGCGGCCAACGCGCTGACCGGGTCGCTGGACGCCATCACGCACGACGTCATCGGTGCGGCCGGCATGTGGGACCGCGGCTTCACCGGCCGCGGTGTCGACGTCGCCGTCATCGACTCCGGCGTCGTGCCGGTCGACGGGCTGTCGGCACCCGGCAAGGTCGTGCACGGGCCGGACCTCTCCTTCGAGGCCTCGTCCTGCTCGGGCAACCGGTGCACGGCCGCCCCGGCGCGGTACCTGGACACCTACGGGCACGGCACCCACATGGCCGGCATCATCGCCGGCCGGGACGCCGCCACGCCCGGCCCGGTGACCAGCGGCGACCGCACGACCTTCACCGGGGTGGCCCCCGACGCCCGCATCGTGAGCGTCAAGGTGGCCGACTCCCGGGGCGCGACGGACGTCTCGCAGGTCATCGCGGCGATCGACTGGGTCGTGCAGAACAAGGACCGCAACGGGCTGGACATCCGCGTGCTGAACCTGTCCTTCGGGACCGACGGCGTGCAGGACTACCGGCTCGACCCGCTCGCCTACGCCGTCGAGGTGGCCTGGCACAGCGGGATCGCGGTCGTCGTGGCGGCGGGCAACGGCGGCTACGGCAGCGCAAAGCTCAACGACCCGGCCTACGACCCGTTCGTCATCGCCGTCGGCGGGGTCGACGGCCGGGGCACCCACGGCACCGGCGACGACGTCGTCCCGTCGTGGTCGAGCACCGGGGACGGCACGCGCAACCCCGACCTCGTCGCGCCCGGCGCGTCGGTGGTCAGCCTCCGGGCGCCCGGGTCCTACCTGGACGCGCAGTTCCCGGGGGCGCGCACCGGCGAGCGGTTCTTCCGCGGCAGCGGCACCTCGCAGGCCGCCGCGGTGGTCTCCGGGGCGGCGGCGCTGCTGGTCCAGCAGCGGCCGGACATCACCCCCGACCAGCTCAAGGCGCTGCTGCGCGGCACGGCCAAGGCCCTCCCGGCCGCGGACCCGGTCGCGCAGGGCCGCGGCCTGGTGGACCTCAAGACGGCCTGGACGGCGGCCACGCCGTCGGCGTCGTCGGCGGCCCAGACGTGGCCGCGGTCGACCGGGCGCGGCAGCCTCGAGGCGGCCCGCGGGTCGTCGAACCTCACCCTCGACGGGGGCACCCTCGAGGGCGAGGTCGACGTCACCGGCCGCGCCTGGGACGCCGCGCGGGTGACCGCGTCCTCGGCCGCGCGCACCGCGTGGACCGGCGGCTCGACGACCGCCTCCGGGTGGACCGGCGGGGCCTGGAACGGCCGCGAGTGGTACCCGACGGGGGCCGCCGGGCAGCCGCTCGGCATGAGGTGGTCCGGCATGAGCTGGTCCGGCATGTCCTGGTCCGGCATGAGCTGGTCCGGCATGAGCTGGTCCGGCATGAGCTGGTCGGGGATGTCCTGGTCGGGCATGTCCTGGTCCGGCATGTCCTGGTCCGGCATGAGCTGGTCCGGGATGAGCTGGTCCGGCGCCGGCTGGGGCGGGTAGCACCGTGACGACGACGGCGAACGGCGCCCCCACCGCGGGCAGCCGCGTGCTCCGGCTGGGCCCCGCCCAGCGGATCCTGCTGCTCACGGCGGCGCTGGCCCTGGCCGCGACGGTGCTGTTCGCCGTCGTCGTCCGCTCGCTGCCCTCCCCCACCACGGTCCTGCCCCTGCCGTGGGTGGTCTGGGCGGTGGCCTTCGCCCTGACCGAGACCCTCGTGGTGCACGTGCAGTGGCAGCGCGAGGCGCACACCTTCTCGATGGGCGACCTCGTCCTGGCCGCCGGCCTCTTCCTCGCCCCGCCGACCGACCTGGTCCTGGCGCAGCTGGCCGGTGCGACGGTCGCGTTCGTCCTGCACCGGCGCCAGCGCGGAGTGAAGCTGGCGTTCAACGTGGCGCTGTACGCCCTCGGCGGGGCCCTCGGCACCGCGGTGTTCGCCGCGCTCGGCGGCCCGGCCAACGGTCCGTGGGCGTGGGCGGCGGCGCTGGCCGCCGTCCTGGTCACCACGGTGCACGCCGACCTGGCCATCTTCGCCGCGATCAGCCTCTCCGAGGGCCGGGCCGACCCGCAGCCGCTGCTCGGCATGCTCGGCCTGTCGCTGCCCTTCACCGTCGGCTCGGCCGCGGTCGGGGTGATCATCGCCCGCACCGGGGTCCAGGACCCCGCGTCGCTGGCGCTGTTCGCCCTGCCCACCGTGCTCATCCTGGCCGCGTACCGGGCGTACACCGGTACCCGCCAGCAGCAGGAGCAGCTGCGCCTGCTGCACGAGGTCACCTCGCTGCTGCACCAGAGCTCCGACCTCGACGCCGCGCTCACCGACTTCCTCGACTCCGTCCGCGGCGCCTTCCGCGCCGGGTCGGCCGAGCTGGTGCTGCTCGGCCACGGCGGGGACGACGAGGCCACCGTGACCCGCACCGAGCACGACGCCGACCCGGTGGTCATGGCCCCGCTGGAGGACGTCACGCCGGTGCGCGAGCTGCTGGCGGCCGGCCTGCCCTCCGGCGTCACCCCGGCCCGCAACGGGCGGCCCGGCGCCGCGGCGCTGGACGCCTACGCCCGCGGCCGCGGCATCGGCGAGGCGATGGTGTCGGTGCTGCGCACCGAGGACCGCGTGCACGGGCTGCTGCTGGTCGCCGGCCACGTCGGCGACGTCGGCACCTTCGGCCGCCACGACCTCGCGGTGCTGGAGACCTTCGCCCGGCACGTGGCCACCTCGCTCGAGCGCGGCCGCCTGGAGCAGAGCCTGCACCACGTGACCGAGCTCAAGGAGCGGCTGCGCCGGCAGGCGCTGCACGACGGCCTGACCGGGCTGCCCAACCGCACGCTGTTCCTCGACCGGGCCCGGCACGCGATCGCCGTGGCCGGCCGGACCGGCACCTGGCCGGCGGTGCTCTACCTCGACCTCGACGGCTTCAAGCCGGTCAACGACACCCACGGGCACGAGGCCGGCGACCAGCTGCTGCGCATCGTCGCGGCGCGGCTCACCCGGTGCCTGCGGGCCGACGACACCGTTGCCCGGCTCGGCGGCGACGAGTTCGCCGTCCTGGTCGAGGGGCCGGTCGCGGAGGACTACCTGCGCGAGGTGGTCGACCGGATCGAGGCCGCGGTGGGCGAGCCGGTGGACCTGGGCGACGGCCGGCTGGTCTCGATCGGCGTCAGCGTCGGCGTGGCCCTCGGCGGGGCCGGGACCGCGGACGCCGACGCGCTCGTCCGGGCCGCCGACGACGCGATGTACCGGGTCAAGCGCGACCAGGAGCCCCGCGGCGCCTCCGAGCGGGTGCCCGCCGCGGCCGACCCGGCCGACGAGCTCGCCCGCGCCGTCCGCGACGGCGAGATGCGGGTGGTCTACCAGCCGCTGGTGGACCTGCGCAGCGGCCGCCCCACCGGCGCCGAGGCGCTGGTCCGCTGGGAGCACCCGGTCGACGGGCTGCGGACGCCGGACCGCTTCCTCGGGCTGGCCGAGCGGACCGGCCTGGTGGTCGAGATCGGCGCCCTGGTGCTGCGGGAGGCCTGCACCCAGGCCGCCCGCTGGACCGCCGCCCGCCCCGACGCGACGGGCCTGACGGTGACGGTCAACGTGTCGGCCCGGCAGCTGTCCGCACCGGGGTTCACCGACGACGTCCGCGCGGTGCTGGCCGACACCGGCCTGGCCGCCCGGCACCTGGTGCTGGAGGTCACCGAGACGGCGCTGATGGAGGACCAGGAGACGGCCGCGGCCACGCTGCGCCGGCTCCGGGCCCTCGGCGTGCGCATCGCCGTCGACGACTTCGGTACCGGCTACTCCTCGCTGGCCTACCTCAGCCGCTTCCCCGTCGACCTGCTCAAGGTGGCCCGCGAGTTCGTCAGCCGGGCCGGCGAGGACGGCGACGACGACGCGATCACCCGGGCCATCGTCGACCTGGCCGGCACGCTGGGGCTGCTCACCGTGGCCGAGGGCGTGGAGACGGCCCGGCAGTACGAGTTCGTGACCGCGCTGGGCTGCGACCTGGCCCAGGGGCACCTGTTCGCCCGTCCGGTGCCCGCCGAGGTGGTGCACGCGATCCTCACCGGGGTCGAGGGCACCCCGCGGCCGGCCGGGGCGGCGCCGTCCCCCGCGGTGCCCGGGACGCTGATGGCCGTCTCCCCCTGAGCGGCTGGCGGCGGCCCGGCAGCGCGTCGTCCTGCGTCACGGACGCGATCGACCCGGCCCGCTCGGCGGGCGCTCAGGCCCGGGGCGCCCGGCCCGACGCGAGCGCGGACAGGACCTCGGCGGGGTGGCGCGGCTCGCGGCCGAGCAGCCACCGCAGCACGCCCGGGCTCCCCGCGAGCCCGTGCCGGTCGTACCAGTCGAACATCGCCTGCAGCGCCCGCGGGCCGTACCCGTCCGACGCCCCGTCCCCGGGCGGCTCGCGCCGGCGGCGCGCCGCGAGACCCAGGTCCCGGGCCAGGGCCGCGACGGTGGTCGTCGGACCGGCGAGCTCGTAGGTCGCCCCGGTGTGACCGGACCCGGTGAGCACGCGCGCGGCGACGTCGGCGACGTCCGCGAGGTCGACGAGGGAGAACGGCCGGTCGACGGAGTAGGGGACGACGAGCTCGCCGCCCGTGACGGCGGGCACGAGGTTCTGCACGTAGGCGGAGGGCTGCAGGACCGTCACGTCCAGCCCGCTCCCCCACAGCAGCTCCTCGGCCCGGAGCTTCCCCCAGTGGTGCGGCATCGCCTGCAGTCCCGGCCGCAGGACCGAGTGGTGGACGATCCGCTCGATCCCGTGCTCGCGGGCCGCCGCGACCGCCCGGCCCACGATCGCCGGCTCGTCGGGGTGCAGGTTGGGCGCCACGACGTACAGCGCGGTCGCGCCCGCCACGGCGGCGGTGACCGACTCCCCGACCTCCAGGTCGACCGCCGTCGACGGCACCCCGGGGAACGGCGCGGGCGGCGAGGGGCCGTCGCGGACGAGCCGCCGGACCGACGCCGGTGCCAGGCCCCGCTCCAGCAGTGCGCGGACGACGGCCCGGCCCGTCTTCCCCGCCGCGCCGAAGACGGCGATCACCGGGTCGGGCACGGCTCACCGTAGCCAGGGGCGCCGGGGCCGCACCCGGTGGTCACGGCCGTCCCGGGTGGCGCAGTGCGGCGAGCAGCCGGCCGTGCAGGGCGGCGTTGGAGTACAGGCCGCCGCCCCGGTGGCTCGCCCGTCCACCGGTCGGGTCGGTGAAGCGACCCCCGGCCTCCTCGACGAGGAGGATCCACGGCGCGTGGTCCCAGGCGTGGTAGCGCTCCGCGAGGAAGGCGTCGATCTCACCGCGGACGAGCTCCACCAGCGGCAGGGGGCTCGCCGGTGGACGGGCCGCACCGGCCGGGAGGCGGGCCCGGGACTCGTCGTCCAGGGCGTCGAGGACGGCGGCGGCGAGGGTCGCGGTCGTGCTGACCCGCAGGCGCCGGGTGGCGCTTGCCTCGCGCGGCCAGGACGACTCGAAGGCGCCGCCGCCCCGGGTCGCCCACCAGCAGCGCCGCAGCGCCGGGGAGGTCACGACCGCGACCTCCCGGGTCCCGCAGACCTCCAGCACCACGTGGATCCGCCAGTTCGGGTCGCCCCGGCCGAAGAACCCGGTGCCGTCGACCGGGTCGAGCACCCAGACCCGGTCGGCGTCCCCGAGGCGGCCGAGCTCCTCGCCGAGGAACGCGTCACCGGGCCGGGCCGCCGACAGCGTCTCCCGGAGGAGGCGCTCCACCGCCCGGTCGGCCTCGGTGACCGGCGTGCCGTCGGCCTTCGACGTCACCGGGACGCCGGCCCGGAAGTGGGCGAGGGCGAGCTCCGCCGCCCGGTCCGAGGCGTGGAACGCCAGCCGGAGGTCGTCGGCGGTGTCGCGGGCCGGGACCCGGTCGTCGGGCACGGGGCTCCTCCGGATCTGCTCCCCACAGGGTCACGGAGGCGGGTCGCCCGGCCGGCTGCTGGGAGCGGCGGCCTGGGCAGGGTGCGGCGGCGCGCTCGCTACGCGAGGCGCCACCAGCGGCGGTCGACGGACGTCGGCACGGGAGGACCCTGTCGAGGCGGGGGCCGTCCCCGGTCACGGTGCGCCGTTCGCCCGACCTCCGGCGGAGACCGCACGCCATCGACCTCGAGGTCGACCGACACCGGCGCGCACGGCGCACCCGGGGCTGCTCGTCGACGGACTGCCGGCGCCGGCCCGCCGGCTGGTGGACGCCGGGCACCCCCGTGACCTGGGACGACGACTTCCCCGGCCACGACCGGTTACACGCCGCCGACCCGTTCGGCAACCGCCTGGAGTTCCTGCAGCCCCACGCGGGCTGACCGCCTCCGTCGACCGGGTCGGGGAGGCCGGGCCGGACCGGTCGTCCCCGCCGGGCCGGACACCGTCCCGACGGTGGCCGCCCGGGGTGCGACGTGCGACCGTCCCGGTGGCAGCACGACCCCGACGACGCAGGAGGCGCCCCGTGCCGATCCCCGCCCGCGAGTGGCACCTCGCCGCCCGCCCCCACGGCGAGCCGACCCCCGACGACTTCGCGCTGGTCGAGGTCGAGCACCCCGACCCGGCCGAGGGCCAGGTGGTGGTGCGGATGGTGGCCATGTCGGTGGACCCGTACATGCGCGGGCGGATGCGGCTGGGCCCCTCCTACGCCGCGCCCTGGGAGGTCGGCGAGGTGATGAAGGGCGGCGCCGTCGGCCGCGTCGTCGTGTCCCGCTCCCCCGACGTCCCCGAGGGCGCGCTGGTGCTCACCGACGCCGCGTGGCGCGACGTCGCGGTGCTCGACGCCCGGGCCGTCCGGCAGCTGCCCGCCACCGAGGACCTCCCGCTCACCTACTCCCTCGGCATCCTCGGCATGCCGGGCCTGACCGCCTACGCCGGGCTGTTCCGGGTGGCCGCCTTCCGGGAGGGCGACGCCGTCTTCGTGTCCGGCGCGGCCGGGGCGGTGGGCAGCGCGGTGGGCCAGTTCGCCCGGCTGCGCGGCGCCTCGGCGGTGATCGGCAGCGCCGGCAGCCCGGAGAAGGTGGCCTGGCTGCGCGAGATCGGCTTCACCGCCGCCTTCGACTACCACGACGGGCCGGTGCGCGACCTGCTCGCGCAGGCCGCACCCGACGGCATCGACGTCTTCTTCGACAACGTCGGCGGCGAGCACCTCGACGCCGCCCTGGGGTCGATGCACCTGCACGGCCGGACGACGATCTGCGGCGCCATCTCCTCCTACAACGCGACCGAGGCGGTGCCCGGGCCGCGGAACTTCAGCTCGCTGATGATCGCCAAGCGGCTGGCGGTCACCGGCCTGCTCGTCGGTGACCACACCGACCTGCACGGCGAGTTCACCGAGACCGTGTCCGGGTGGATCCGGTCGGGGGAGCTCGTCGTCCGGGAGACCCTCTACGAGGGGCTGGAGAACGCCGTCCCCGCCTTCCTCGACCTCCTCAAGGGGGCCAACACCGGCAAGATGGTCGTCCGCCTCGCCCCCGATCCCGACTGACCGGCGGTTGCACCTCCCCGGCGCCGGGCACACGCCCCGACCATGTGGCTGTTCCTCACCCGCCGGCTGCGGGTCTGGCTGATCGTGACCGTGCTGGTGCCGCTGGCCACCGGACTGCTGCGCCGCGTCGGGCAGGCGCTGGAGCGCCGCCGCGGGCCGAACCCGGTGAGCCGGGCACTCCTGCAGGCCGGCGACCTCGGCGACCGGGCGCGCGCCCGGCTGCGCGGCCGCCGTTGACGACCGCCGCCCGGGTCCCCGCCCTCGACCACACCCCGGCCACCGCGCGCACCCGCGCGGTGGCCGTCTTCGCGCACGGCGGCACCGTCGCCAGCGTCGAGCCGCCCCGGGAGCGCGCGCTGTCGCTGATCCGGATGCGCGCCATCCAGGAGGCGGTGTCCCGCGCAGCCTCCGGGCGCGGGGTGGACACCTACCTGGTGCGCTACCGCGTGGCCGGCTGGAACGGCGACGCCGCCGACGCGCACGCCGACGTCCGCTGGGCGCTGGACCGGGTGCGCGAGCGGCACGGCGACGTCCCGGTGGTGCTGGTCGGGCACTCGATGGGCGGGCGGGCCGTGCTGCGGGCCGGCGACGACCCCTCGGTGGTCGCGGTGTGCGGACTGGCCCCGTGGACGCCGCCGGGCGAGCCGGTCGGCCACCTGCGCGGGCGCACCGTCGTCCTCGCCCACGGCCGCGGCGACCGGTGGGTGCCGGCCCGGCTGTCGGAGGACTTCGCCGTCCGGGCGCACCGGGCCGGGGTGCGCGTCGCCCGGTTCACCCTGCCCGGCGGGCACGGGATGGTGCGCGCGGTGGGCCGGTGGCACGCGCTCGTGCGCGACGTCGTGCTGGCGGGGGCCGGGCTGGCGCCCGAGCGCCCCGACGTCCGCGCCGCCCTGGACGCGCCGCCGCCGGACGGCCTCGCCGTCACGTTGTGACCGGACCGCGGCGCGGGTAGGGGCGGCGGCGTGGAGGAGCTGCTCGCCGACGTCGTCGGCGTCCTGGTCACCGTGGTCGAGGCCTGCGGGGCCGCCGTCATCCTGATCGGGGCGGTGTGGGCGTTCGTCCGCTTCGTGTGGGTGGGCGTGCGCCGCGGCGGCTCGCACGCGTTCGTGCCGGTGCGGCTGACCCTCGGCCGGTTCCTCGCCCTGGGGCTGGAGTTCCAGCTGGCCAGCGACGTGCTGCGGACGGCGGTGGCGCCCAGCTTCCGCGAGCTCGGCCAGCTGGCCGCCGTCGCCGCGATCCGGACGGCGCTGAACTACTTCCTGTCCCGGGAGATCGCCGAGGAGCGCCGGCAGGTGGCCGAGGAGACCGGAGCACCGGCACCCGACCCGGCGTCGGCCGAGCACCGCGGGCGCGGCGTGTGACCTCGCTGGGGGCGGTACCGGGACTGCTGGCGCTGGCCGTCAGCGGGCTGGCGCTGGTCGCCGGGACGGTCGCGCTGGCCGCCACCCGCCGTCCCGCCCTCGCGCTGGCCGTCCTGCTCGACCTGCTGCTCGCTGCGGGCCTCCTGCGGCTGGCGGCGGAGCCGACCTGGACGTCGCTCGGCACCGCGGCGGCGATCGTCGCGCTGCGCCGGCTGATCGGCGCCGGCCTGCGCGCCGGGGGCCGGACGCTGGCCTCCGCCGCTCCCCGCGCCGTGCGTCAGGAGAACAGCGCGCTGTAGCCGTTGAGCGCGGGCTGGCCGCCGAGGTGGGCGTAGAGCACCGTCGCCGACGGGCCGATCTCGCGGCGGCCGACCAGGTCGAGCACCGCGGCCATCGACTTCCCCTCGTACACCGGGTCGGTGACCATCCCCTCGGTGCGGGCGGCGGTCTCCATCGCGCGGATGGTGGCCTGGTCGGGGATGCCGTAGACGCCGCCGTGGAAGCGCTCGTCGAGCTCGACGTCGTCGAGGGTGAGTTCCCGCTGCACGCCGATGGCCCGCGCGGTCCGCCGGGCGATGCGCAGCACCTGGTCGCGGGTCTCGGCGGGCTTCGCGCTGGCGTCGACGCCGAGCACCCGCCGCGGCCGGCCGCCCTGCTCCTCGAGCAGCGCGAACCCGGCGACCATCCCGGCCTGCGTCGAGCCGGTCACCGAGCAGACGACGACGGTGTCGAAGAAGACGCCGAGCTCGGCCTCCTGCTGCGCGACCTCCAGCGCCCAGTTGGCGAAGCCGTGCCCGCCGAGCGGGTGGTCGCTGGCGCCGGCCGGGATGGCGTAGGGCTTCCCGCCGCGCGCCTCGATCTCGGCGAGCGCGGCCTCCCAGCTCTCCTTGAACCCGATGCCGAACCCGGCCCTGACCAGCCGCACGTCGGCGCCGGCCAGCCGGCTGACCAGGATGTTGCCGACCTTGTCGTAGACGGCGTCGGGCCAGTCCACCCAGCTCTCCTGCACCAGCACGCAGGACAGCCCGACGTGCGCGGCGACGGCGGCCACCTGCCGGGTGTGGTTGCTCTGCACCCCGCCGATCGAGACGAGGGTGTCGCAGCCCTGAGCGAGGGCGTCGGCGACGAGGTACTCGAGCTTGCGGGTCTTGTTGCCGCCGTAGGCGATGCCGGAGTTGCAGTCCTCCCGCTTGGCCCAGACCGCGGCGCCGCCGAGGTGCGCGGTGAGCCGGTCGAGCCGGTGCACCGGCGAGGGGCCGAAGAGCAGCGGGGTGCGGGGGAAGTCAGCCAGCGTCGTCACGGGTCTCCTCCAGTTCGGACAGCAGTGCGGTCCAGATCGCGGTGGTGGTGGCGACGGCGGCGTCGACGTCGGCCACCGCGCAGGCGGCGATGAGGCGGTCGTGCAGGACGACGGACTCCCGGCCGTGCGCCGCGGCGAAGCGGGCGCGCTCCAGCCGGCGGATGGCCGGGGTGAAGCGCTCGACGGTCGCGGTCAGCGCGGTGTTGCCGGCCCGGGCGAGCAGCACGGCGTGCAGGTCGTCGTCGGCGGCGAGGGCGGCGTCGAGGTCGCCGGCGTCCACGGCGGCGGCGAACCGCCCGTTGGCCGCGCGCATCGCGGCGACGTCGCCGTCGGTCACCTGCCCGGCCGCCTCCCGGGCGGCGAGCTCGTGCATGGCCCGGACGACGACGGCGGCGTCGCGCACCTGGCCCGGCCGCAGCGGGGTGACCCGGGTGTGGCTCTGCGGCTTGGCCTCCACCAGCCCCTCGTCGACCAGCCGGGCCAGCGCGGCCCGCACCGGCGCGACCGAGAGGCCGAGGCGGTCGGCGAGCTCGGCGTCCTTCACCACGGCGCCCGGCGCGAGGTCACCGCTCACGATCGCGGCCCGGATGCGGGTGAGCGCCTGGTCGCGCAGCAGCACCCGGCCGACGGGAGCGAGAGCGGCGGCCACAACTGACATCTCAGATGTCAGACGCCGTCACGTCAACCCCCGCAGGCGGACCCACCCACCCGGACGCCGACCCGCTCACCGCGCCGGGCGGCTGCGGAGGTCGGGGACGTCGTCGTCGGCCAGTCGCGCCCACAGCAGCTCGTCGCGCCGCACGCCGTCGCCGTAGCGGTGCGAGCGGCGCAGCCGTCCCTCGAGGGTGAACCCGGCCTTCGCCGCGACCCGCCCCGACGCCGGGTTGTCGACGGCGTGCACCAGCTCGACCCGGTCGAGCAGCAGCGCGGTGAAGCCCCAGCGGACGGCGGCGTCGACGGCGCGCGCGGTCAGCCCGCGGCCCCGCACGGCGGGCACCGCCCAGTAACCGACCTCGGCGTCGCCCTGCACCAGGTCGATCGAGTGCAGCGACACCGAGCCGCACAGCCGGCCGCCGGCGGCGTCGGCGACCGCCCAGGTCGCCTGCGTCCCCTCGCTCCAGTCGGCGCGGCGGGCCACCCAGTACCGGGCGTCCTCGAGCGTGCGGACCCGTCCGGGGTTGCTCCACAGGTCCGTGGCCGGGTCGGTCAGCGCGGCCTGCACGGCCTCGGCGTCGCCCGCGCGCCAGGGCCGCAGCACGAGCGGGCCGGCGGGCACCTCGGTGGGGAGCGGCTGCACGCCGGGATCCTGCCTCAGCCGAGGTGCGGGGCCTCGTCCCCGGCCAGCCGCGCCCACACCAGCTCGTCGTGCTCGGCCCCGTCGCCGTACCGGTAGGAGCGGCGCAGCCGGCCCTCGAGGGTGAAGCCCGCCTTGGCGGCCACCCGCGCCGACGCCGCGTTCTCCGCGGCGTGGAACACCGCCACCCGGTCCACCGGCAGGGTGGCGAACGCCCACCGGACGGCGGCGTCGAGCGCCCGGGCGGCCACCCCGCGGCCCCGGGCGGCGGGTGCCGTCCAGTACCCCGCCTGCGCGTGGTTGGTGACGACGTCGACCGAGTGCAGCGTCAGCGAGCCGAGGAACGCACCGGACCCGGCGTCGGCGACCGCCCACGACACCCGGTTCGGCTGGCCGGTCAGCCGGGCGAGCAGCGCGACGGTCTCCTCCCGGGACGCCACGCCGCCGGCCCACAGCCGCACGGCCGGGTCCTGCTGGGCGGCCCACACGTCGTCGACGTCGTCGTCCCGCCAGGGGCGCAGCCGGACGGGGCCGGCCTCGACGACGGCGGGACCGGGCAGCACCCGGCCATCGTGCCTCAGCCGTCCGCGGAGCCCGGCTCGGCCATCTTCCGGTTGAGCTTGGCGGCCACGTTGCCCGGCGTGACCGCCGACAGCCGGCCCATCGCCTTGCTGGCCAGCGACCCGGCGAACACCGACGCCTCGCCGTCCATCAGCCCCTCGTAGCCCTGGCGGGCCACCTGCGCGGGGTCGTCCTTCGCGTCGGTCGCCCCCATCCGGGTGTCCGTGAGGTCGGCGCGGTCGAAGAACTCGGTGTCGGTGGGCCCGGGCAGCAGCGCGGTGACGCTCACCCCCGTGTCCGAGAGCTCCTCGCGCAGCGCGAGAGCCAGGTGCTGGACGAACGCCTTGCTCGCGCCGTACACCGCCTGGAACGGCTGCGGCGCCTGCGAGGCCACCGACGAGGTGAACAGGATCCGGCCCTCGCCGCGGGCGGCCATGTCCTGCGCCACCCGCTTGGCCAGGTGCACGGTCGAGCCGCAGTTGAGCGCCACGATGCCCAGCTCGGCGTCGAGGTCGGTGTCGGTGAAGGCCCCGCCGACGCCCACGCCGGCGTTGATCGCCGCGGCGGCCAGCGGGCGGCCGGCCCCGCGGACGGCGGCGACCAGCAGCTCCCGGTCCTCGTAGCGGGTGAGGTCGCCGCGCACCGGGGACACGTGCGCCCCCGTCGCGCGCAGCGACTCGGCGGCGGCGTCGAGCTCGTCGTCCTCGGCGGCGACGACGAGGTCGAAGCCGTGCTCGGCGAACTGCCGGGCCAGCTCCAGGCCGATGCCGCTGGAGGCACCGGTGACGAGGGCGAGGGGGCGGTCGGTGGGCAGGGTCACGGGGACTCCCGGGGGTCGCGGGTGCGGTCTGCGGACCCATGCCCGCTCCGGCGGGGTCCGACCCATCCGCGTCCGGGTAGGGGCCGGCCGTGGTCCGCCCGCCCGACGCCGCCGTCACGGTCGCGGTCGACGACGCGCTGCGGCCGCTGCTGCCCGCCCGCGACCGCGCGGCCGGCCGGCGGGTGCTCGCGGCCGACCCGGACGCGACCGTCGGGCACCTCGTGCAGGCCGCCGGGGTCCCCCTCACCGAGGTGGGCCGACTGCTCGTCGACGGCGTCCCCGTCGCCCGGGACGCGCGCCCGCGGCCCGGCGCGACGGTCGCCGTCCGTCCCGTGCCCCGCCCGCAGCCGGTGCCGCCGGGTGGCTTCCTGCTCGACGTGGGGCTCGGTGCGCTGGCCCGGCGGATGCGGCTGCTCGGCCTGGACACGGCCTGGTCGCCGGAGGCCCGCGCCGCGGACGCCGACGACGCCGAGCTGGTCGCGGCCGCCGTCGCCGAGGACCGGGTGCTGCTCACCCAGGACCGCGGGCTGCTGATGCGCCGCGCCCTGCCGGCCGGGGCGTGGGTGCGCGGCGCGGCGCCGGACGAGCATCTCGCCGACGTGCTCGACCGCTTCCGCCCCGCGCTGGCGCCGCTCACCCGGTGCCCGGCGTGCAACGGGGTGCCGGTCGCCGTCGACGCCGCCGCGGTCGCCGCCGAGCTGGAGCCGGGCACCCGGCGCACCGCGAGGGACTTCTCCCGGTGCCCGGGCTGCGGCCGGGTCTACTGGCGCGGCGCCCACGCCCGGCGCATCGACGCCCTCGTCGAGCGCGCCCGGCGACTCACCGCCGGCTGACCCAGGCCAGCCTCACCTCGGCCCACGCGGGCCACGGCCTGGCCCCACCGTGACACCCGGGGCGGGCAGAGCGAGGGCAGGAACCCCGACCCGTCCCCTGCGAGGCCCCCGTGTACCTGTCGAAGACCGAGGCCGCCGTCCTGCCGACGACGCTCGTCGGCACCCCCCGCCCGTCGCCCGCGCCGGCCGGACGGCGGCGGGTCTGGCCGCTGCTGGGTCCGGCCTTCGTCGCCGCCGTCGCCTACGTCGACCCCGGCAACTTCGCGACCAACTTCTCCGGCGGCGCCTCGTTCGGCTACACGCTGCTGTGGGTGATCGTCGCGGCCAACCTCATGGCGATGCTCATCCAGAGCCTGACCGCCAAGCTGGGCCTGGCCACCGGCCGCGACCTGGCCACCCTGTGCCGCGAGCGGCTGCCCCGGCCGGTGACCTGGGGGCTGTGGCTGCAGGCCGAGGCGGTCGCCATCGCCACCGACCTCGCCGAGATCGTCGGTGGCGCGGTGGCGCTGTACCTGCTGTTCGGGGTGCCGCTGCCGATCGGCGGGCTGATCACCGCCGTCGTCGCGTTCGTGCTGCTGGGGGCGCAGTCGCGCGGGCACCGGCCCTTCGAGCGGGTCATCACCGGGCTGCTGCTGGTCATCGGCGCCGGGTTCGCCTACACGCTCCTCGGTGCCGGGGTCGACGTCGGCGGGCTGGCCGGCGGGATGGTGCCCTCCTTCGAGGGCCCGGAGAGCCTGGTGCTGGCCACCGGCATCCTCGGCGCCACGGTCATGCCGCACGTCATCTACGTGCACTCCGCGCTCACGCCGGGCCGCTACGGCGACGTCGTGACCGCCGGCCGCACGCACGAGGGCCGGCGCCGGCTGCTGCGGGCCCAGCGCCTGGACGTGCTGCTGGCGATGGGCGTGGCCGGCCTGGTCAACGCCGCGATGCTGGTCATCGCCGCGCAGTTGTTCACCGGCAGCGCCGACGAGGTGACCTCGCTGGAGGGCGTGCACGCGGGCCTCGGCGCCCAGCTCGGCGGCGGGGCCGCGCTCGCCTTCGCCGTCGCGCTGCTGGCCAGCGGGTTCGCCTCCTCCTCGGTCGGCACGCACGCCGGGCAGGTGGTGATGGCCGGGTTCCTCAAGCGGCACGTCCCGGTGCTCGTCCGCCGGCTGGTCACGCTCACCCCGGCCCTGGCCGTGCTGGTCCTCGGCGGTGACCCCACGACCGCGCTGGTCTGGTCGCAGGTGGTGCTCAGCTTCGGCATCCCGTTCGCCCTGGTGCCGCTGCTGTGGCTGACCAGCCGCCGCGACCTCATGGGGGGCTGGGTCAACCGCCGGGTCACCACGGTGGCCGGCGCGGTGGTGGCCGCGCTGATCATCGGCCTCAACGGCCACCTGCTGCTCGGCCTCGTGCGCTGAGCGCGGCGACCGCCCGCCGGTGGTTCAGGCGGGTTCGGGCACCCCACCGGGGTCGCCGCCGGGGTCGTCGGGCGTCGGCTCGACCGGCGCGGGCGGCAGCGGCTCGGGGGCGTCCGGGAGCAGCTCGCCCGGGTCGTCGGGGACCGGCTCGGTCGGGTCGATCAGCGGCTCCGGCTCGGGGATCGGCGAGACCATCCGCCGAGTCAACCAGCGCGTCGGCTCAGGCGCGACGGGCGGCGGCCTGGTCGGCGGTGGCCCGGACGTCGTCAGCGAGCACCGGCCACAGCGCGCGGGGCAGCTCGTGGCCCATCCCCGGGTGGACGACGAGGCGCGCGCCGGGCACCGCGGCCGCCGTCGCCTCGCCGCCCTCCGGCCGGATCACCACGTCGCTGTCGCCGTGGACGACCAGCGTCGGCACCCGGACGGCGGCCAGCTCGGCGCGCAGGTCGCGGGCGACCCGCTCCGCCGCCTGCTGCCGCTTGGCGCCCGGCCCGGTGAGGCCCTGGTCGTCGCGGGCCACGGCCACCCGCAGCATCCCGAGGTGGTCCTCGCGGGAGGCGGGGTAGCCCGGGGAGCCGGTGACCTCCTGCATCGCGACCAGGAAGTCGGCCATCGCCTCGGGCGTCGCCGGCCGGCCCTGCTCCTTCGCGAGCCGCCGTGCCCTGCGCACCAGCGCCAGCGTCGTCCGGGCCCGCATCCGGCCGATCCGCGGCGCGGGCTTCGACATCACCGAGGTCAGCGAGAGCACCCGGCCGGGGTGCTCGACGGCGAGCAGCTGGGCGATCATCCCGCCCAGCGAGGCGCCGACGACGTGCGCGGACGGCCAGCCGACGGCGTCCATCACGGCGACGGCGTCGGCGGCCATGTCCGACAGCGTGTAGGCGGCCGGCACCCGCGACCACGCCCGCGCCGGCACCGGGCCGTCGAGGTGGGTGGACAGGCCGACGTCGCGGTTGTCGAACCGGACGACGCGGAAGCCACGGGCGACCAGCTCGGCGCAGAAGCCGTCGGGCCAGCCGACCATCTGCGCGCCCAGTCCCATGACCAGCAGCAGCGGCTCGCCGTCGGGCTCCCCGAGCACCTCGTAGGCGATGTCCAGGTCTCCGGAACGGGCGGTCAGGACGGGCACGACTGCCTCCTCGGTCACTGTCGGGATACAGTCGTACCACAGTTTGGGTACAGGTGTACCCGGGAGGAGGAGCGGTGCCCCGGCGGGTCGACCACGACGAGCGGCGGCGGGAGCTGACCGCCGCTCTGCTGCGCATCGCGAGCACCCGCGGGCTGCAGGCGGTGTCCATGCGCGAGGTGGCCGCGGAGGCCGGGGTGTCGCTGCGGGTGGTGCAGTACTACTTCACCGACAAGCGCACGCTCATGGCCTCGGGGATTCCCGAGCTGGCCGCGCGCCTCGACCGGCGGGTGCGCGAGCGCGCCGCCGCACACGGCACCGGGTTGCCGCCGCGCACGGTGCTCGAGGTGGTCCTCGGCGCGATCCTGCCCACGGACGACGACAGCCGCGCCGACCAGCTGGCCTGGACGGCGTACTACGCGGCCGGCCTGACCGCCCCCGCGGACGCCGTCGACGGCCGGTACGCCCCGGACGCGCTGGAGCGCTGGCTGACCGGGGTGCTGGAGCGCGCCGTCGACACCGGCGAGGTGCCGGCCGACGTCGACCCGCGGATCGAGGTGGTCGGCCTCCTGGCGCTCACCAACGGGCTGGTGAGCAGCGTGCTGGGCCAGCAGCGCACCGTCGACGACGCGCTCGCCGTCGTCCGCTACCGGCTGGACCGCCTGTTCCGCTGACGTCGCGCCTTCCCGGAGCGGGTCAGCGCACCGCGACGCCGAGCACGTGCGGGCTGGCCGGCACCCGGACGCGCGCCGGCGGGAAGTCGAAGCGCCGGACCCGCCGCACGGTGAAGCCCGCGGCCGCGATGGCGCCGACCTGGTCGGTGGCCGTGTGGCAGCCGCCCGCCAGCAGCGGCCAGACGGTGGCGTCGACCAGGCGCTGCACCCGCTGCAGCCGCCGGTCCTCGGCGACGGTGTGCTCGAGGAAGCGCAGCTCGCCGCCCGGCCGGAGCACCCGGCGCAGCTCCGCGAGCGCCCGCGCCCGGTCCCCGATGCTGCACAGCACCAGGCACAGGACGGCGGCGTCGACCGAGGCGTCCGGCAGCGGCAGCTCCTCGGCGGTGCCGGCGACCACCTCGACGCCGACGCCGGCTCCCCGAGCGGCCCGCTCCGCCGCCGCGCGCAGCCGCGGTTCGGGCTCGACCGCCACCACGCGGGTGACCGTGCGCGGGTAGTGGGCGAAGGTGAGCCCGTTGCCGCAGCCCACCTCTACAGCGGCGCCGGCCAGCCCGTCGAGGAGCTCGCGGCGCAGCTCCGCCATCCCGGCGTCCTCGAGGCGCCTGCTCACCCGCTCGTAGAGGCGGCTGAACACCGGTCGGGAGGTCGCCACGGGTGCACCGTCGCGGCACCCGGGCGGCGGCGTCAACCGGGCGGGGCCACCGCGGCCGGGACGGGGGGCCTTCCGCGGGACGCCCTCCTCCGGTGGGCTGGGCCGCAGCGCGGAGGGACCGAGGGAGGAACCGGATGAGGACCCTGCACGTCGGCCTGCGGGTCGCGGACCTGGGACGGTCGCTCGCCTTCTACACCGGCCTCGGGTACGAGGTGCTCGGCGGCGTGCCGGAGACCGAGTTCGGCAGCCTCACGATGCTGAAGCTGCCCGGTGACGAGTTCGTCAGCCTCGAGCTCGTCCACGACCCCGCCGGGGACCCGGTCACCGCGGGCGGCCTGAACCACCTCGTCGTCCAGGTCGAGGCGCTGCACGAGACGGTCGCCCGGCTCGCCGCCCGCGGGATCGAGGCCGGACCGCCGGGCTCACCCGACGGCTCCGGCGACCTGTGGACGGCCTGGCTCACCGACCCCGACGGCCGCCGCGTCGAGCTCGTGCAGTGGCCGGCCGGGCACCCCGCGGGCATGACCGCGGCCGACCTGTCGGGGCAATCCCCCGGCGGGTGAGCCGGTCAGGCGGGCCAGACGCCGGCGAAGTGGTGCACGGGCCCGTGGCCCGAGCCGATGCCCAGCGACTCCCCCGCCGCCAGCGCCCGCTGGAGGTAGTCGCGGGCCTGCTCGACCACCGGCTCCCAGTGGCCGGGTCCGCCGACGCCGCGGGCGGTGAGCGCGGCGATCGCCGACGACAGCGTGCAGCCGGTGCCGTGCGTCGCGGAAGTGGCCACCCGCGGCCGCCGGGTGAGGACGACGCCGTCGGCGGTGGCCAGCACGTCGACGCTCTCCGTCCCGCCCAGGTGCCCGCCCTTGAGCAGCACCGCCCCGGGCCCGAGCTCCAGCAGCGCCTCGGCCTGCGCGGGCAGCTCGTCGACGCTCGTCGCGGGCGGCACGCCCAGCAGGGCGGCGGCCTCGGGCACGTTCGGCGTCACCAGCTCGACCACCGGCAGCAGCTCCGACCGGACGGCGGCGACCGCGTCGTCGTCGACCAGCCGGTCGCCGCTGGTGGCGACCATGACCGGGTCGCACACCACCGGCCCGGCGACCCGGTCGGCCAGCGCGGCGGCGACCGCGCGGACGACGTCGGCGGTGCCGAGCATCCCGGTCTTGGTGGCGTGCACGGTCACGTCGGCCAGCAGCGTGCCGACCTGCTCGCCGACGAACGCCGCCGGCACCGGGTGCACGCCGGTCACGCCGCGGGTGTTCTGCGCGGTCAGCGCGGTGAGCACGGCGGTGCCGTAGACGCCGAGCGCGCTGAACGTCTTGAGGTCGGCCTGCACGCCGGCGCCCCCGCTGGGGTCGCTGCCCGCGACGGTGAGCGCGACCGGCACCCCCGCCCGCCCGGTCACCGGGCACCCCGCAGCGCGCGGGCCGCGGCGGCCGGGTCGTCGGCCGCGCAGATCGCCGACACCACGCAGATGCCGTCCACGCCGGTGACCAGGCGCGCCCGCTCGACGTCGATGCCGCCGATCGCCACCGACCGCAGCCCGCCGGCCGCCGCGCGCGCGGCCAGCGCGGCGACGCCCTCGGGGCCCAGGCCGGTGCCCGCGTCGGGCTTGGTCGGCGTCGTCCACACCGGCCCGATGCCGACGACGTCGACCGTGCCGGAGGGGAGCGCCAGCGCGACGTCGAGCTCGTCGTCGGAGCCGGTGGACAGCCCGAGCAGCCGGTCGGGGCCGATCCGCTCGCGGACCTCGGCCGCGGGCAGGTCGTCCTGGCCCACGTGCACCCCGTCGGCCCCGGCCAGCAGGGCGACCTCGACGTCGTCGTTGACGACCAGCGCCACGCCGGTGCCGGCCAGCACCTCCCCGACCGCCAGCGCCAGCGCGCACAGCTCCCGGCTCGACGCGGTCTTGTCGCGCACCTGCACCGCGGTCACCCCGCCGGCCACCGCGGCGCGGACGACGTCGGGCACGCCGCGCGGGCCGGCCAGGGCGGTGTCGGTGACCAGGTACAGCGTCGGGTCGAACGGCGGCCTCACGCGGTCACCTGCGCGGCGGAGAGGTCGGCCACCGCGTTCAGGGCGTCGAGCCACAAGGGGGCGAAGGTGCCCGGCCCGGCCGCGACGGCGGCCGCGGCCTCGGCCGCCAGCGCGACGTGCGCGTGCGCCGCGACCGCGCCGGTGAGCGGGTCGCCGGTGGCGGCCACGTAGGCGGCGACCAGCGCGCCGAGCGCGCACCCGGCGCCGGTGGTGCGGGCGAGCAGCGGCGACCCGCCGCCCACCCGGACGGTGCGGGATCCGTCGGTGACGACGTCGACCGCGCCGCTGACGGCCACCACGCCCCCGGTGCGCCCGGCCAGCGCGACGGCGGCGTCCAGCGCGTCGTCGGCGGCCGCGGTCGAGTCCACCCCGCGCCCGCCCGCGCCGGCCCCGGCCAGCGCCATCACCTCGGAGGCGTTGCCGCGCACCACCGCCGGCCGCGACCCGAGCAGCTCGCCGGCCAGCTCCGTGCGGAAGGGCAGCGCGCCGACGGCGACCGGGTCGAGCACCCACGGCGTCCCGGCGCCCGCGGCCGAGCGGGCGGCCAGCCGCATCGCCTCCGCGGTGGCCCGGGTGACGGTGCCGACGTTGACCAGCACCGCCGAGGCGACGGCGGCGAAGCCCTCGGCCTCGGCGGGCTCGTCGACCATCGCCGGGGCCGCGCCGACGGCGAGCAGGGCGTTGGCGGTGAGCGTCTGCACCACCGTGTTGGTCAGGCAGTGCACCAGCGGCGCGCTGTGGGTGAGCGCGGACCGGGCACCGGTCAGAGCAGCGGCGTCCATCGCCGTGACATCCCTTCGCCAGCATGACCTGGACAGGTTCGGCGGGTGTGTTCTCAGCCCGCCGGACGGCGGACACCCCGAGTCACTGCCCGCCGACGCTACCCCCGCCGCGCCAGGCGCCGTCGAAGAAGCCCAGCTCCAGCTCCATCGCCCGCCGGTAGGCCCGGCGGACGGCGGGGGTGCCGGCGGCCAGCCGGTCGAGCAGCGCCTCCAGGGTGGCGGCCAGCTCCGCGAAGGCCGGGTCGGCGTAGGTGTCCACCCACTCCCGGTAGGGCCCGGTCGCACGTGGAACGAGACCCTGGCCGAGGTGCGCGTAGAGCCGCATGCACGGCGTCATCGCCGCGCACGTCTCACCGACGTCGCCCAGCGCCGCCGTGGCCAGCAGGAACTCGGTGTAGGCCGACGTCGCGGGCGTCGGCTCCACGCCGGCGAGGTCGATGCCCCACCGCGCGGCGTAGCCGTCGTGCAGCCGCAGCTCGTCGCGGACGCCGGCCAGCAGGTCGGCGAAGGCCTCCAGCGTCGCGCGGTCGCGGCTGTGGGCCACCCCGAGCGCGTAGGCGCGGGCGAAGGCCTCGAGGAAGAACGCGTCCTGGGCGACGTAGCCGGCGAACCGCTCCCGCGGCAGCGTGCCGTCGGCGATCCCGGTGACGAAGGGGTGCTCCAGCGCGGCGGCGGCCAGGTCGGCGCTGCCGCCCCACAGCTCGGCGGACAGGCTCACGGCAGCGCCGTCGCCCAGAACGCCTCCTCCGCGGCGGCCACCTCGAGGAACACCGCCTCGTCCGGCGGGCCGGCGTCGTCGGCCGCCGACTCCAGCCCGGCCACGTAGGACGCGAAGCCGGGCACCGTCCAGTGCTCGACGAACTCCCGGTAGGGCTCGGCGCCGGGCAGCGCGGCCGACCAGGCGTCGAGGTAGGCCCGCTCGACCGCCCAGAGCGCGGTCAGCGCGGTCGCGGCGTCGGCCGCGTCGAGCCGGTACAGCAGGTCGCCGTAGGCGATGGTGGCCGGCAGCCGCGGCGCGGCGAGGTCGAGGCCGCGCGCGTCGGCGACCCGGGCGAACCAGTCGAGCTCCCCGACCAGCGCCACGCAGCCGCCGGCCAGCACCGCCTGCGCCGGCCGCGGCGCCCGGGCGAGCAGCCGCGCCTGGAAGCGCAGCAGGTCGGCGAGGAAGTGCGCGTCCTGCACCAGCCAGGTGTCGAAGGCCCCGGCGGGCAGCGTGCCGTCGCGGACGGCGTCGAGGAACGGAGCACGGGTGGCCCGCCGCCACGCGTCGGGGTGGCGGGTGAGCAGCTCGGCGACCGGCACGGCGGAGCACCCTACGGGGTGCGTATCGTGACCTGCGCCATGTGCGGGAGCTCGGGGCGACCGGGCTGAGAGGGCGGCTGTGCGCGCCGCCGACCGCTGGAACCTGACCGGGTAATGCCGGCGTAGGGAGCAGTCGTGAGCACCGACGTCCGGGGCACCGCCGACGCCCCCCTCACCCTCGACCAGGCACCGCCGCGCACGCTCGGGCTCGGGGCGAACCTGGGCCTGTGGGCCAACCTCGGCGTCAGCGTGCTGCTGCCGGTGGCCGCCGTCTTCGTCGTGCTGCCCGGCCGGCCGCTCGGCGTCACCGTCGCCGCGGTCGTCGTCGGCGCGGCTGTCGGCGCGACCCTGCTCGGGCTGGTGGCCGCGGCGGGCGCGCGGGAGGGCGTCCCCGGGATGGTGCTGCTGCGCGGGCTGCTCGGCCGGCGCACCTCGTGGCTGCCGACGGCGTTCAACCTCGTGCAGTGCGTCGGCTGGGCGACCTTCGAGATCGTGGTCATCGCCGAGGCCGCCTCCCGCGTGCTCGACGCGCCGCGCTGGCCGTTCGTCGTCGCCGCCGGGGTGCTGGCGACGGCGATGGCGCTGCGGCCGCTGGGCGTCGTCCGGGTGCTCTCCCGGTACGCGGTGTGGGCCGCGCTGGCCGCCGTCGGCTACCTGTTCGTCGAGGTGCTGCGCGAGCCGCTGCCGCCGCTGCAGGGCGGCGGGGCGACGTCGTTCTGGACGGCGGCCGACATCGTCATCGCGCTGCCGGTGTCCTGGCTGCCGCTGGCCGCCGACTACACCCGCCACGCGCGCAGCGCCCGGGCCGCCGGCGTCGGCTCGGCGGTCGGCTACGGCCTGGCCACCGTGGGGATGTTCGTGCTCGGCGTGCTCGCGCTGGCCGCCTACGGCAGCGCCGGGCTCGACGTCATCGACGCGCTGCTGGCCGTGCCGCTGGGCGCCGTCGCGGTGCTCGTGCTGGTGGCCGTGGAGCTCGACGAGGCCTTCGCCAACCTCTACTCCACGGCGGTCTCGGCACAGAACGTCGTCGCCCGGCTCGACCGGCGGGCGCTCGCGCTGGCCGTGGGCGCGGTCGCCACGCTGCTCGCGCTGACCGTCGACGTCGCCGCCTACGAGCCGTTCCTCTTCCTCATCGGCGCGGTGTTCGTGCCGCTGGCCGGCGTGCTGGTCGTGGCGTACTGGACCGCCCCGCGCGGGCGCTGGGACACCTCCGACACCGCCCCGGCCCGCCCGCTGCTGCTCCTGCCGTGGGCCGCGGGGTTCGCCGCCTACCAGCTCACCCTGCCGACGTCCTTCCCCGGTCCGGGCGCGGGCTGGACGGCGTGGTGGACCGCGCGGCAGGCCGACCTGGGCGTCGACCCCGCCAACGGCTGGTCGGCCTCGCTGGTCGGTCTCGGCGTCGCCGTCGCGCTCACCCTGCCGCTGGTGCTGCGGGACCGGCGCCGGTGACCGACGTCGCCGTCGCCGGGGGCGGGCTGGTCGGGCTGGCGGTCGCCTGGCGGGCCGCCCGCCGCGGGCTGTCGGTGGCCGTGGTCGACGACGCCCCGGGCACCGGCGCCTCGGCGGCCGCCGCCGGGATGCTCGCCCCGGTCACCGAGGCCGGCTACCGCGAGGAGCCGCTGCTGCGCCTGGGCCTGGCCTCGCTGCAGCGCTGGCCCTCCTTCGCCGCCGAGCTGGAGGCGGCCTCCGGGCGGCCGGTGGGGCTGCGCACGGCGGGCACGCTGGTGGTCGGCTTCGACGACGACGACGTCCGCGAGCTCGCCGCGCTGCACGCCTTCCAGCTCGAGCTCGGGCTGGCCGCCGAGCGGCTGACCCCGCGGGCCGCCCGGCGCCGTGAGCCCTCGCTCACCCCGCGGGTGCGCGGCGGCCTGCTCGTCTCCGGCGACCACTCCGTCGACGGCCGCGCGGTGCACGCCGCGCTGCTGGCCGCCGCCGAGGCCGAGGGCGTGCGGCTGGTGCGCGACCGGGTGGCCGGGCTCGCCGTCGACGGCGGCCGCGCGACCGGGCTGCGGCTGGCCGGCGGGACGACGCTGGGCGCCGGGCAGGTCGTGCTGGCGCTGGGCGCCCGCAGCGGGCAGCTGCCCGGCGTCCCGCCGCTGCCGGTGCGGCCGGTCAAGGGGCAGGTGCTGCGGCTGGCCGGCGCGGACGGGCTGCTCGAGGGCACCGTGCGGGCGCTGGTGCGCGGCCGGCAGGTCTACCTGGTGCCCTACGGCGGCGACCGGCTCGTCGTGGGGGCCACCGTCGAGGACCGCGGCTTCGACCCCACCGTCACCGCCGGCGGCGTGCACGACCTGCTGCACGACGCCATCGACGTCGTCCCCGGCATCACCGAGCTGGAGCTGGTCGAGACGCTGGCCCGCTGGCGCCCGGGGACGCCGGACAACGCCCCGCTGCTCGGGCCGGCCTCGCTGCCCGGGCTGGTGCTGGCCACCGGCCACCACCGCAACGGCGTGCTGCTCACTCCCGTCACCGCCGACGCCGTCGCCGGCCTGCTCGCCGACGGCGCGCTGCCGGAGGTGGCCGCCCCCTTCACCGCCGACCGCTTCCGGAGGGACTGACCCGTGCAGGTGACCGTCAACGGCGAGACGGCCGAGCTGGCCGACGGCGCCACCGTCGCCGACCTGGTGGCCCACCGGGCGCCCGGCCACGACCGGGTGGCCGTCGCGCGCAACGGCGACGTCGTCCCGCGCAGCAGCTGGGCGGCGACCGCGCTGACCCCCGGCGACGCCCTCGAGGTGCTCGCCCCCACCGCAGGAGGCTGAGTGAAGGACCCCCGTGCCCCCGACCACTCGCAGGCTCGCGGCGGGCCCCTGCACGCGGGCCGAGAGGACCGGACTGAAGGCCTCACCCAGGACCTGGCGCCCGCACTCGCGCGGGAGGAGGCCGGTGACCCGTTCGTCCTCGGCGGGGAGACGTTCACCTCCCGGCTGCTGCTGGGCACCGGCGGCGTACCCAGTCTCGAGGCGCTGGAGGCCGCCGTCCACGCCTCGGGCACCCAGTTGGTGACCGTGGCGCTGCGCCGCGTGGAGGCGTCGGCCGCCGGCTCGGTGATGCAGGTCCTCGACCGGGCCGGCGTCCGGCTGCTGCCCAACACCGCCGGCTGCCACACCGCGCGGGAGGCGGTGCGCACCGCGCGGCTGGCCCGCGAGGCGTTCGGCACCGACTGGGTCAAGCTCGAGGTGATCGGCGACGAGCGCACCCTGCTGCCCGACGCGGTGGAGCTGCTGGACGCCGCCGAGGAGCTGGTGGCCGAGGGGTTCACCGTGCTCGCCTACACCACCGACGACCCGGTCCTCGGCCGCCGGCTGGCCGACGCCGGCTGCGCCGCGGTGATGCCGCTGGGCTCCCCGATCGGCAGCGGGCTGGGCATCCGCAACCCGCACAACGTGGCGCTGCTGCGGGAGGCCGTCGACGTGCCGGTGGTGCTCGACGCCGGCATCGGCACCGCCTCGGACGCGGCCCTGGCCATGGAGCTCGGCTGCGACGCGGTGCTGCTGGCCTCCGCGGTCACCCGCGCCCGCGACCCCGAGCGGATGGCGCTGGCCATGCGGCAGGCGGTGGAGGGCGGCCGGCTGGCGCGGCTGGCTGGCCGCATCCCGCGGCGGTGGCACGCGGAGGCCTCGACGTCGTTCGAGGGCCTGCCCGCGCTGTGACCCTCCCCCGCCTGCTCGTCGTCACCGACCGCACGCAGGCGGCCGGCCCGCTGCCCGAGGTGGTCGCCGCCGCGGTGGACGCCGGGGCCCGGGCGGTGTGGCTGCGCGACCGCGACCTGCCCCTCGCCGAGCGCCGGGCGGTGGCCGCCGACCTGCGCGCCGTGCTCGACCCGGTGGGCGGGCTGCTGGTGTGGGGCGGCGCGGCCGGGGCGCCGGAGGGCACCGCGGTGCACCTGACCGCCGCCGACCCGTTCCCCGCCGCGCGGCCGCCGCTCGTGGGCAGGTCCTGCCACTCGGCCGCCGAGCTGGCGCGGGCCGCCGGCGAGGGCTGCGACTGGGTGACGCTGTCGCCGTTCGCGCCGACCGCGTCCAAGCCCGGCTACGGCCCGGCGCTGGGCACCGGCGGGCTGGCCGCGCTCGCCCCGGGCGCCCCGCCGGTGCTGGCGCTGGGCGGGGTGCGACCCGGTGACGTGCCGGGCTGCCTCGCAGCCGGGGCGTCCGGGGTGGCGGTGATGGGGCCGGCGATGCGCGACCCCGCCGTCGTCGCGGCGTACTGCGCCGCCCTCGCCGCCTGTGACACCGGTCCCACCCGGGTTTGAGCGGCCCCCCGGCGAGCCATACGCAGGTGTTCGACGTGCAGCCCCGGGACGAGGGCTCGAGGCGAGGAGACACCGGGTGGGACGGGGAGTGGCCGGTGCGGGCTGGCCCTCGGCGTCCCCGCCCCCGGCGTGGGACGGGCTGCAGTGGCGGCTCTCCGACGTCACCGAGCTGCCCCGCGTGCGGGAGGAGCTGCGGCGGCACACCGCGGCCCAGGGCCCGGTGGAGCTGCGCGACCGGTTGCTGCTCGTCCTCGACGAGATGGCCTCCAACGCGCTGCGCCACGGCGGCGGCCGCGTGGAGGCCTGCGTCCGGCGCACCGGCGACGCGTTCCTCGTGGCGGTCTCCGACGGCGACCCGCGGACGCCGCCGACGCCGGCCGTCGACCGCGACCCCAGCGAGGGCGGCCTCGGCCTGCACCTGATCGCCGAGCTGTCGACCGCGCACGGCTGGTACGTCGAGGGCGACGCCAAGACCGTCTGGGCGGTCCTCCCCCGCAGGTGAGGTGCTGGAACGGCCTCCCTGCAGGGGCCCGCCGCGAGCGTGCGAGCGGTGGGGGGCAGGGAGGTCCTTCTATTGGGCGTGCAGGCGGATGGCGACCAGGGCGACGTCGTCCTGGAGGCCCTCGGGGCGCAGCCGGGTGACCAGCGCGTCGCACAGCCGCTCCAGCGGCAGGTCCGCGAGCTGCGCCAGCGCCGTCCGCAGCAGCTCGATGCCCTCGTCGAGCAGCAGGTCGCGACCCTCGACCAGCCCGTCGGTGTAGAGCAGCAGCGTCGAGCCGCGGGCGACCTCCACCGCCGAGGACGACCGCCGCGCGCCGGGGTCGACGCCGAGCATCAGCTCCCCGCGCTCGGTGCCGAGCGTGCGCACCTCCCCCGAGGGCGTGAGCAGCAGCGGCGGCGGGTGGCCGGCGTTCGACCAGCGCAGCGTGGTGCGGCCGGCGGCGCGCTGCTCCGGCGTCTGCTCCACCCGGGCCACCACCGCGGTGGCCATCGAGTGCAGGCCGAGCCCGTCGACGGCGGCGTCGAGCTCGGTCAGCACCGCGTCGGGCGGGTGGTCGCCGCGGTGGGCGATCCCGCGCAGCATCCCGCGCAGCTGGCCCATCGTGGCGGCGGCCTCGGTGTCGTGGCCGACGACGTCGCCGATGACCAGGACCGTGGCGCCGTCGGGCTGCAGGAACGCGTCGTACCAGTCGCCGCCGACCTGGGCCGCCTGCACGGCCGGCTGGTAGCGGACGACGATCTCGGCGTGGTCGGGCTGCGGCGGCGCGGTCAGCATGCTGCGCTGCAGCGCCTCGGCCAGCCGGCGCTGCTGGTCGAACAGCCGGGCGTTGTCCAGCCCGAGCGCCACGCGGTCGGCGACCTCCCGGGCGGCGCGGACGTCCTCGGCGTCGGCGGCCGGGCGGTCGCTGCCGCGGTAGACGCTCAGCGCGCCCAGCGTCCGCCCGCGGGCGAGCAGCGGCAGCGTCACCGCCGAGCGCGGCGCCAGCACGTCGAAGACGTCGCGCACCTCGCCCTCGGGCAGCGTCGGCCGCACGACCGCCTGCACGTCGTCGACGGTGAGCAGCCGGCCGGACTCCAGCGCCTGCAGCACGGGGGCGTCGGGCGCGACCGAGGCCAGCCGCAGGCCGGCGTAGGTGGCGGTGGTCGTCCGCAGCGCCGGGTCCCGGTGCCACGAGGCGACGTCGCGCATCCGGCCGTCCACGGCGTCGGAGAGGGTGAGGACCACCCAGTCGCCGAGCACCGGGACCACCGCCCGGGCGACCCGCTGCAGCGCCCGCTCCTCGGCGGTGGACGAGCCGAGGGCGGTCGACATGAGCGCGCTGACCTCGGCCACCAGGGCCAGCCGCGCGGCGCTGTCCCGGGCCTGCTGCTCGGCGGCCCGCCGCTCGGTGACGTCGAGGAAGTACACCGACAGCCCGTCGGGGCCCGGCCACGCGCGCACCTCGTACCAGGCGTCCAGCGGCGGCGGGTAGTGCGCCTCGAAGACCCGCTCCTCCCCGGCCTCCGCCGCGGCGCGGTAGTGGGTCTCGAAGTCGCTGCCGACGGCGGCCGGGAACAGCTCCCAGATGACCCCGCCGAGCAGCTCCTCGCGGGAGCGGTGCAGCACCCGCTCGGCCTCGGCGTTGACGTAGGTGAACCGCCACCGGCGGTCGAGGGCGAAGAACGCCGACCGCATGGTCTCCAGCACCCGCGAGACGCGTGCCTCGCCCTCGCGGACCCGGGTGGTGTCGATACCGGCCCCGAGCAGCCGCACGGCGACGCCGGAGGCGTCGGTGAGCGCGCGCCCGCGGCCCTCGATCCAGCGGATCTCGCCCGAGGGCAGTACCGCGCGGAACTCCGCGGCGTAGTCGCCGCAGGTGTCGATGGCGCCCTGCAGCGCCTGCAGGGTGCGCTCGCGGTCGTCGGGGTGCAGCCGGGCGGCGAAGGCGTCGATCGTCTCGCCGAACTCGCCCTCCTCGAAGCCGAAGAGCGCGAGCAGCTGCTCGTCCCACGTCAGCCGGCCGGTGACCAGGTCCCAGTCGAAGCTGCCGATGCCGGCCGCGTCGATGGCCAGCTCGAAGCGCAGCCGGCTGACCTCGGGGTCGTCGGACAGCGGGGACAGCGGGCGGGGCGGCGCTCCGCCCGGGGACCCCGGACGCTGCTCGGGCAGGGTCACAGGGGCGGTTCCATTCGGTGCGGTCGGCGGGCGGTCCGCCGTCCTTTCTCTCACGTCGGGGCGCGCCCCTCCAACCGGTGTGGGCGAGACGACACCGTCCGGGACGCACGGGAGCCCCGGTCCGCGGGTACGGACCGGGGCTCCCTGGTGTGCGGGGGTCAGCCCGCCGCGGGGGTCACCCCGAAGGTCGCCAGCCAGCTCTGCACGACGGGGACGTCCACGCGCTGCAGGCCGTCGATGTAACGGCAGTTGGACGTGTAGCCGTAGCTGGTGACGGTGACCAGGTGGCCCGAGTCGGGCGCGAAGGACGGGCCACCGGAGTCGCCGAAGCAGGTGCCGCCGCCGGCGCGGACGTCGTGCTCGTTGCCGTTGACCTGCAGGATCTGCGGGGTCAGCTTCTGACCCACGACGTCGGTGTAGCGGCGCAGGATCGGGTAGCTCATCGGCGTCGGCTTCTGCGGGCCGGAGTCGGCCTGGCGCACCTCGGTGCCGTAGCCGACGACGCGGAACGCCGTGTGGTTCAGCCGGGGCTGCGCGTAGCGGTCCAGCTCGTTCGGCGCGGCCAGCTGCGCCGGCGCGATGCCGGCCACGGCCTCGTCCAGGACGACGACGCCGACGTCGTTCCAGTTGGCCTGGTCGGTGAAGTCGGAGTACCGCGGGTGCGTGTGCGCGGTGCCGCGGTGCCAGCCCGCGGGGAGCTCGTCGGCCGGCCCGTAGCCCGCGGCGGTGTCCCCCGCGACGGGCAGGTCCGACGGCGGTGCCTCGTCGATGACCGGGTCGAAGGAGACGATCGTGTCGCCCTCGGTGCCGGCCGTGCAGTGCGCCGCGGTGACCACCACGGTCGGCGAGACCAGCGTGCCCGAGCAGCGGTAGCGGCCGCCGTCGTCGTAGAAGGCCAGCATCCCCACGTTGGCGTAGGTGTTGCCGCGGTCCTCGATCCCCCCGGTGACCGCGCCGGCCGGTGCCGGCGCGACCAGTCCCACCGTGAGCAGCGCAGCGGTGCCGGCCAGCACCGCCTTCGTGCGTGCGTGCATCCTCGTCCCCTCGTCGTGAGGCCACACCGCCGTTGGCGTGCCTCCGGAGAGCAACGAACCGCACACGGACGAGATGCGCAACCCCCGGGTTCCGGTGTTTTCCGGTCCGGTGACGCCGGACGGGCGCCCTCCCCGGCCGTCCCGGCGGCGCTGCCGGGTGGGGGTCGGGGAGGGCGCCCGTCGTCGGCCGTGACGCGCGGCGCCCGCGGGGCGGGGCTGCCGTCCTGGCCGCTGCTCGACGGCGCCGGGCCTGGCGGACCGCGGCCGGGTGCGCCGCACGTCTCCACCGGTCCGGCCCGCGAGGGGCCGGGGCCGGCCGTCGGGCGCCCGTCCCGGCCAGGTCCGGCCGGTCAGAGACCCGGGGGACGGGGGGACGTCCGCCCGGGCACCGGCGGGTGCCTGGGGGTCGCCTCCTTCGCGGCTTTCGCTCGGCGGGGCGCGGTGGCGGTCGTCTGCGCCTCCCGGGAGGGTCCGCGCGCTGTCCGGGGAGGAGCAGCCGGCGGTGGGTCGAGGCGGGAGCGGTCGTGCGCCGTGGTCTGTCGGTGCGGGGCTGCCGGCGGCCGCGCGCCGCAGCGGTCGTCCGCGCCTCCCGGGAGGGTCCGCGCGCTGTCCGGGGAGGAGCAGCCGGCGGTGGGTCGAGGCGGGAGCGGTCGTGCGGTGCGGTCGGTCGGCGGCGGTGCCGCGGAGGAGGGCCAGGGGGCGGCCACGGGGGCCGGGGGGAGCGGTGCGCGACCGGTCCGGCGGTCCCGGCCACCCAGGGGGGAAGTGGTGGCCGGGCCCGTCGTCCTCGTCGGGCGAGGGCTGGGACGGCGTCCCCGGGGAGGGGGCGCGCTGCGGGTCAGTCGGGAGCCGGTGGCGGCGGCCGGGGCGAGCCCCGGGCCGTGCCGGGCACCGGGTCGCCCCGGGCCCGCGCCGAGCCGGACCGGCCGGGTGGGCCGGTCCCGCTCCGGAGCACCGCCGGGCGGGCGGGCCAGCCGGCCGGGGCCAGCCCGGGGCCGGTCCCGCCGGGGCGGTGCGGGGGGACCGGCCGGGGTGTCCCGGCCGGAGGGAGCGCCGCGGCGGGGGAAGACGCCGCGGGCTGGACCGTGGGGGTGCTGGGCAGCTCGGTGAGCACGACCGGGCCGGAGGCCGCCGGGCGGGCCGGGGCGGGCCGGCCCCAGGCCAGGTGCGCGCCACCGGGGCCGGCGCCCCACGACGCGAGGCGGCGCAGCGGGTTGGGCCGCGGCGGGGGCACCACGACCGGCGCCGTCGGCCACGCGGCGTGCGCCGCTCCGGGGCCGGCGCCCCACAGCGCCAGGCGCCGGGTCGCGGCCCGCAGCCGGGCACGCAGCCGCGAACCGGCCGGCGCGGGCACCGGCGCGGACGCGGGCGCGCTCGTCACGGGCGGCGCCGGGCGGGGCCGCGGGACCGGCACCGGGCGGGCCACCGGCAGCGGCCGCAGCGTGCGCGGCGCGCCGGGCGAGCGGGTGGCCACCGCCCGGCGCGGGCGCGGCCGGCGGGGCAGCGCGTCGGCCCGCTCGAGCAGGTCGAGCAGGCCGGCGAGGCCGACCGCCGTCAGGTCGTCCGGCAGGGTCGCCGACGACGGAGCAGCTGCCCTGTCGATCGCCATGCCGTCCTCCTGGGGTCTGTGTCCGCGGCCGGGGAAGGTGCCGCGGACGAGGTGAACGGTAGGGACGACGGCGCCCCTGAACGGCCGTTCACGACACCGCGCACCGGCCCCGTGACGCAACCGTTGCGAGCCTCTGACCTGCGGTTCGGCGACCCGGCGCTGCCGCCGAGCACTTGTCGACAAGCCGGTGGCCCGCACGCTCGGGAGCCGCCGGGGAGGCCTCCGGTCACCCCGGGACACGCCCCGGCGCGCCGCGTGTCGCGTGCCACGGCGTCCCGGTTGGCGGGTGGTTCCGGGCCCACCCAGACTCGGGTGGGTGACCTCCCCGCCCACGGACACCGCCCCGGCCGCGTCCGACACCAAGCTGCGCCGCGCCGTCACCGGCCCGCTGCTGTTCCTCTTCATCCTCGGCGACGTGCTGGGCGCGGGCGTCTACGCGCTCGTCGGCGAGGTGGCCGGGGAGGTCGGCGGCGCCATCTGGGTGCCGCTGCTGGGTGCGCTGGTGCTGGCCCTGCTGACGGCGGGCAGCTACGCGGAGCTGGTCACCAAGTACCCGCGGGCGGGTGGCTCGGCGGTGTTCGCCGAGCGGGCGTTCCGCTCGCCGGTGGTCGCCTTCCTGGTGGGCTTCTGCATGCTCGCCGCGGGGGTGACCAGCGCCGCGGGCCTCGCGCTGGCCTTCGCCGGCGACTACCTCGGCGTGTTCCTGGACGTGCCCGCCGCCCCGGCCGCGCTGGTGTTCCTGCTGGCCGTGGCGCTGCTCAACGCCCGCGGCATCCAGGAGTCGCTGCGCGCCAACCTGGTGATGACGCTGGTGGAGACCTCGGGGCTGGTGCTCGTCGTCGTCCTCGGCGCCGTGGTGCTGGGCCGCGGCGACGGCGACCCCGGCCGGGCGCTGGAGTTCCCGCCGGGGGTGTCGGCGGGGACGGCGGTGCTCGCGGCGGCGCTGCTGGCCTACTACTCCTTCGTCGGGTTCGAGACCTCGGCCAACGTCGCCGAGGAGGTGCGCGACGTGCGGCGGGTCTACCCGCGGGCGCTGTTCGGCGCGCTGCTCACCGCGGGCGCGGTGTACGTGCTGGTGGGCCTGGCCGCGGCCGTCGTCCTGCCGCCGGAGGAGCTGGCCGGCTCGAGCGGGCCGCTGCTGGAGGTCGTCCGCGCCGCCGACGCCGGCGTCCCCGACTGGCTGTTCAGCCTGGTCGCCCTCGTCGCGGTCGCCAACGGCGCCCTGCTCACCATGATCATGGCCAGCCGGATGGCCTACGGGCTGGCCGAGCAGCACCTGCTGCCCGCCGTCCTCGGCCGGGTGCTGCCGCGGCGGCGCACGCCGTGGGTGGCCATCGCGGTGACCACGGTGGTGGCGATGGCCCTCACCCTGGTCGGCGACCTGGCCACGCTCGCCAGCACGGTGGTGCTCCTGCTGCTGTTCGTCTTCCTCAGCACCAACGCCGCGGTCCTGGTGCTGCGCCGCGACCGGGTGGAGGGCGACCACTTCCGCGTGCCGGCCGTGGTCCCGGTGCTGGGCATCGCCTCGTGCCTGCTGCTGCTGTGGCAGCAGGAGGCCCGCACCTGGGCCCTGGCCGGGGTGCTGCTCGCCGTGGGCGTGCTGCTCTACCTGGTCACCGCGCTGCCCCGGCGCCGGGCCGAGGCGCGGGAGGGGGACCGAGCCGGGCACTGACCGCGGCGGCCAGCCGCGCGGCGGCCCGGTCGTCGGTGGTGAGGAACAGGCTGGGCTCGGTGAGCTCCACCTCGATGACCTGCGGGTCGCCGTCGGGTCCGGGCACCAGGTCGACCCGGGCGTAGAGCGGGGCACCACCGGCGCGCGCGGCCACCCACGCGAGCGCCCGGTCGCCGAGCGCGCGCTGCCCGGGGGTCGCGGTGCGGCGGGTGATCTCCTCCTCGGCGTAGAGCCCGGGGCCCAGCGCCGCCCCGGCGAGCAGCGCCCCCTTGCCGAAGGCGTGGCCGAACCGCCCGTCGACGTAGACCAGCCCGGTCTCGCCCTCGGCGTCGAGCCGGTCGAGGTAGGGCTGCACCATCACCGCCCGGCCGCTCGCCAGCACCTGCTCGGCCAGCGCGGTGGCCGCCACCCGCTCCGCCGGGCCGAAGCGGGCGGTGTCGCGGGCGCCGGCGGAGACCGCCGGCTTGACCACGACGTCGCCGGACCAGCGGTCCAGCGCCGCGGGCACCTCGGCGGGCCGCTCCGCCCACGCGGTGGGGACGACGGGCACCCCGGCGGCGGCCAGCTCGCGCAGGTAGCGCTTGTCGGTGTTCCAGGTGAGCACGCCGACGGGGTTGTGCAGCGCGGTGACCGTCTCGACGCGGCGCGCCCAGGCCAGGAACTCCTCCCGGCGCGGCGCGTAGTCCCAGGTCGAGCGGACCACGACCGCCCGCGCGGCACCCCAGTCGACGCCGTCGTCGGCCCAGTCGGCGGCCTCGGCGGTCAGGCCCTCGGCGGCGAGCGCGGCCACCAGCAGCGGCTCGTCCTCGTCCTCCCCGAGAGCGGGGGCGCAGCTGGCGAGGAGCACGTCGGGCACGCGCCGATCCTGCCCGACGGCATCTGCTGGGATGACGGCGTGCCCCGACCCCTGGTGATCGACACCGACCCCGGCATCGACGACGCGCTGGCCATCCTGCTGGCGCTGGGCAGCCCCGAGGTGGACCTGCGGCTGGTCACCACCGTGCACGGCAACGTGGAGCTGCCGCAGACGACGGACAACGCGCTGCGGGTGCTGCACCTGGCCGGCCGCTCCGACGTCCCGGTGGCCGCCGGCGCCGCCGAGTCGCTGGTGTACCCGCAGCCCGAGCGCGCCGGGCACGTGCACGGTGCGGCGGGCCTGGGCGGGGTGCAGCTGCCGCCGTCGCCGGCCGCCGTCGACCCCCGCCCGGCGGTGGTGGCGCTGGCCGAGCTGCTGCTGTCGTCCGACGAGCCGGTGACCGTGGCCGCCATCGGGCCGTGGACGAACGTCGCGCTGCTGCTGGCCACCTACCCGGAGGCGGCGGAGCGGATCGGCCGGCTGGTGCTGATGGGCGGCTCGGCCGGGCGCGGCGGCAACGTGACGGCGGCCGCGGAGTTCAACGTGTGGGCCGACCCGGAGGCCGCCGCGCGGGTGCTGGGCTCGACGGTGCCCACGGTGCTCGTCGGTCTCGACGTCACGCTGCCCACGGTGCTCGGCGAGGAGGGGGTCGCCCGCTTCGCCGCTGCGGGGCCGGTCGGGGCGAGCGCGGCGGCGATCCTGCAGCAGTACCTCGACCGGGCGCGCGGCTCGTCCGGCACGACCGGCGTCGTGGTCCACGACGCCCTCGCGCTCACCGAGGCGATCGTCCCCGGGACGCTGGGCACGGTGCGCCGCGACGTCGTCGTCGACACCACCCGCGGCGCCGGGCGCGGGCAGACGCTGGTGGACCGGCGCGCGGTGTCGGACTCCCCCACCGCGGTCGACGTCGCCGAGACCGTGGACAGCGCGGCCGCCGTCGAGTTCCTGGTCGGCCGGCTGACCGGCCTCGCCGCCCGGGTCGGCTGAGCCGGCTCAGCCCGCCGGCGGCTGGTGCGTGGAGGCCACGATGCCCGCGGCGATGTCGCGCAGCTTGCGGTTGTAGCGCTGCGAGGCCTCGCGCAGCAGGTCGAAGGCCGCCTCGGCGTCGACCCGCCGCTGCGCCATGAGCACGCCCTTGGCCTGCTCGATCACCGCCCGCGACTCCATCGCCCGCTGCATGTTGTGGGCCTGCTCGCCCAGCTGCGCGTGGGCGTCGGCGTTGGCCACCGCGATGGCGACGGCCTCGGCCACCTCGCGGGCGGCCTCGGCCGAGGCGTCGGAGACGAAGGCGGCCGGCCGGGTGGAGTAGGTGTTGAGCGCGCCGATCGAGCTGCCCTGGTAGGGCAGCGGTGTGGACAACGAGCTGCGGACGCCGACGCCGACCACCCGGGCGGCGTAGTCGGGCCACCGCTGCTCGGTGGTCATGTCGTCGATCCGCAGCACCACACCGCCGCGCCCGGCGTCCATGCAGGGGCCGTAGCCGCGCTCGTACTGGATCTCGTCGGCGGCCAGCGCCATGTCCCCGTGGTGGGCGGCGGTGACGGCGGTGTCCCCCCGCAGCAGCGTGATCGACGTCGACTCGGCGCCGGGGACGTGCTCGTCGGCCAGCCGGGTGATCTCGCCGAGGACGTCGGCCAGCTCGCGGTCGGCCAGGCGCAGCCGGCTCAGTGCTCGCCACAGGGCTTCCACGGCCCCATCCTGCCCAACGGCAGGCCGCCGGGGGGCACGGCGGCCGCCTCCGAGGGGCCGCCGCTGCGACCACGACGGGTTTCGGTCAGGATGGAGCCGGTCGGGCGTGGTGTCGCGGAGCGGACGCGAGGGGTGGCGATGGGCCAGGAGACGTGGCCGCGCGCAGCCGTGCCCTCGGTGGCCGGCGACGTCTGGCACTGGCAGCTGGAGGCCATGCACGTCGTGTCCCGCGTCCGGGCCGACCTGCGCGCCCGGATCGCCCACCCCTCGGTGAGCTCGTCGTCCACCGACGACGCCCGCGACGGGCTGCTGCTGGTGTTCGAGGAGCTCGCCTCCAACGCGCTGCGGCACGGCGGCGGCGACGTCCGGGCGCTGGTGGTGGCCAGCCCCGCGGGGTGGCTGCTCGACCTCAGCGACGAGGCGCCCGAGAAGCCGCCGGTGCCCGCCGTCGACCGGGATCCCTCCCTCGGCGGGATGGGCCTGCACCTGGTGGCGCAGCTGTCGGTCGACTACGGCTGGGAGCGGCGCCCGGGCCGCAAGCACGTGTGGGCGCGGCTGCCCTCGGGGCTGCAGCCGATCGAGGGCTTCAGCACGCACGTCCCCGAGCCGCGGGCGCCGGAGCTGCCCACCGACTGACCGCCCTCAGGCGGAGTCGGCCACCGCCGCGCCGTCGTGCTCGGCGCGGGCGCAGTGCGCGCAGCAGTAGAACTGGCCCTCGACGGTCATGCCGTGGCCGACCACCTTCACGCCGCAGTGCTCGCAGATCGGCGCCATCCGGTGGATCGCGCACTCGAAGCTGTCGAAGGTGTGCGTGACGCCCTGCGCCACCACCTCGAAGCTCATCGCGTAGTCGTTGCCGCAGACCTCGCACACCGCCATGGCCCCTCCCTTCCCCGGGAGGGACCGCCGGACACCGCCGCCGGCCGATCAGCCGTTGCGGCGGGCGCTCCAGGTGGAGACGAAGTCGCGCAGGCTGCGGGTGGGCCGCAGCCACGCGCCGTCGGGCGGCAGCGCGTCGAGGCGGACGCGGTCCAGCGGCGCGGCGAAGGCGCCCGGCACGTCCTCGATGTCGATGAACTCGATCAGCTCCGAGCCGATCGCGTAGCCGGCGACCTCGCTGAACGCGACGACGACGACCTGCGTGCCGGCACGGGAGAGCTCCTCCAGCGGCTCGGCGAAGTTGCGCCCGTCGCCGGAGAACACGACCAGCCGCCGCAGCCGGTGGCTGTGCGACCGGACACCGATGTGGTCGAGCATGTCCTGGTCGATGTCGTCGTCGGGCTGCTGCTTGGGCCGCGCGAAGACGGCGTAGCCGAACCCCCGCAGCGCCTCGACCCAGCCGCGCATGCTCCCCACCACCGGCGGGATGTTGGCGAAGACGCAGGCCTCGACCTCGGGGGCGTCCGGTGCACCCGGGTCGCCGGCGCCGTCGACGAACCAGGCGGCGATCGCGTCGAAGCGCGGCCGGGAGGCGGCGGTGGGCCGCGCGCCGATGACCGTCGACAGGGTCATGTCGATGTTGGGGGCGTCCCAGATGAGCAGGTCCAGCGCCGGCCGGCCGCGGCCGCGGTCGGCGTCGGCACCGGTGAGGACGGCCGTACCGGTGGTCTCGGTCACGGGGGCAGTCTGCCCGGCCTCCACCGCGGCGGGGGCCGGTGGGTCGGGCGGCGCCGGCGGCCCGGTGGGCGAGCCGGCCCGGCGGACGGCGCGGCGGCGCACCCGCTGGATCACCTCAGCGCAGCTCCCCGGCGAGCGCCAGGGCGCAGGAGTCCCCGCCGCCGGCCCGCACCCGGTCGGCCCAGCGGGTGACCTCGCCGGAGGCCATGGGCCGGGCGAGCAGGTAGCCCTGGGCGAGGTCGCACCCGGCCTCGCGGACCATCCGCAGGTGCTCGGCGGTCTCCACGCCCTCGGCCACCGACCGGATGCCCAGGCTGTGCGCCAGCCCGACGATCGCGCCGAGCACCGCGCCGGTGCCCCCGGCGGCCAGCCGCTCGGCGGCGCTGATCAGCGACCGGTCGATCTTCAGCGTCCCGATGGGCAGCGCCATGAGCTGGGCCAGCGACGACCAGCCGGTGCCGAAGTCGTCGATGGCCACCCGGACGCCGAAGCCCCGCAGGATGGCCAGCTGGTCCTCGGCACGGGTCGGGTCCTCGGCCACCGTGGTCTCGGTCAGCTCCAGCATCAGCTGCTCGGGCGCCAGTCCCGACTCGCGCAGCGCCGTCCGCACGTCGCGGACCAGCGTCTCGGCGGAGAAGTGGCGGGCGCTGATGTTCACCGCCATCCGCAGCGAGAGGCCCTGCTGCGCCCACTCGGCGGCCTGCCGGGTGGTCTCGTGCAGCAGCCAGCGGGTGATCGGGATGAGGTGACCGGTCTCCTCGGCGACGGAGAGGAAGGCGTCCGGGGCGAGCAGGCCGCGCTCCGGGTGCTGCCAGCGCAGCAGCGCCTCCACGCCCTCGACCTCGCCGGTGTCCAGGCGCACCACCGGCTGGTAGTGCACGACGAACTGGTCCAGCGCCCCGTCGCGCAGCCGGGTGGCGACGTCCATCCGCCAGCGGGCGGCGTCGCGCAGGCCCGGGGAGAACAGGTGCACGCGGTCGCGGCCGGCCGCCTTGGCCTCGTAGCCGGCGGCGTCGGCGTCGCTGAGCAGCTGGTGGGCGTGCCGCAGGCCGGGCTGGGCGACGGCGACGCCGATGCTGGCCGACACCGGCACCGACAGGCCGCCGGCGACGAACGGGCGGCCGAAGGAGCGCTGCAGCCGGAAGGCCAGCGAGGCGGCCTCGGGGGTGTCGCAGGACCGGGCCAGGACGACGAACTGGTCGCCGCCCAGCCGGCCGACGGCGTCGCCGGGGCGGACCTGCGTGGTCAGCCGGGTGCCCACCTGGCGCAGCAGCTCGTCGCCGACGGCGTGGCCCAGGGAGTCGTTGACGGTCTTGAAGCCGTCGAGGTCCAGGAAGAGGAGCGCGGTCCGGGACTCCTGGTCCTCGAGCGCCTCGCCGATGAGCTGCAGCAGCCGCGCGCGGTTCGGCAGGCCGGTGAGGTCGTCGTGGTTGGCCTGCCAGGTGAGCCGCTCCTCGCCGCGGGCGCGCTCGGTGAGGTCGGTGTGGGTGATGACGACGGAGCCGGTGTCGTCCACGCGGGCCGCCTGCAGCCGCCACCAGGTCTGCTCGCCGCCGAGGTCGTGGGAGTAGTCGTGGGCGAAGGTGCGGGCGGGGCCGCCGGAGGGCTGGTTGCGCAGCTGGTGCAGCCCGGCGGTGATCCGCTCCACGTCGGCCGGCTGGAGGCCCTGGGCGATCCGGGCCAGGTAGTCGTCGCCGACGTCGGCCGGTTGCCAGCCGCTGGCGCGCACCCGGTCGGCGTTGCCCGCCCAGACGCGGTTGGCGGTGCGGATCCGGCCGGTCTCGTCGAGCAGCACCGTCGGGGAGGGCAGGGCGTCGAGCACCGCCGTCGTCCGCTGCAGCGCGCGGGCCTGGGCGGCCTGGGCGCGGTACCGGGAGTCGACGTCGCGCAGGAAGACCACCACGCCGCCGTGCGCGTCGGCCGTCGCCCGCACCTCGAACCAGCGGTCGGCCGGTCCGTAGAGGTACTCGAACGCGCGCGGCTCGCCGTCCGCCAGGACCGCGTGCACGTGCCGCTGCAGCTCGGAGCCGAGGACGTCGGGGAAGCACTCGCGCACCGGGCGGCCGAGCAGGCGTTCGGGTGGCCGCTGCAGCAGCCGGGCGAGGGCCGCGTTGACCCACGTGAAGCGCCACTCGTGGTCGAGCCGGCAGACGGCGTCCGGCACGCCGGACAGCAGGTCCGGCGGAGCCGGCAGACCGGCGTGGTGGGTCTGGTGCACGTGCTCTCTCTCCCCCTGTCGCCGCTCGCCGGGCCTGCCGGGCAGGCCGATCGGCGACCGGACCGGGACGAGTGGGAAGTCGGTCCGTGCGCGACGCCTACCCGAGGGTAGTGGAGCGCCGGAGGATCAGACAGCGGTGACCGTGGACCGCGCGACGAGACGGGCGGCGGGGACGCCGGCCGGCAGCGTGCCGAGGACCGTTCCCCAGTCCCCGCCCAGGCGGGAGGCGCAGAAGGCGTCGGCGACCTCGGCCGGGGCGTGCCGCAGGAGCAGCGAGCCCTGCAGGCAGAGGGCGAGCAGGCCGGCGACCCGGCGGGCCCGCACCGGCAGCGGCGCGGGGTCGCCGAGCTCGGCGGCGAGGCGCTGCACGGCGGCGTCGAAGCGCCGGTCGGCACCGCGGGCGAGCTCGATCTCGGCGGTCACGGCGGCCAGCGACTCGCTGGTGCGGCCGAGGGCGCGGAGCACGTCGAGGGCGATGACGTTGCCCGAGCCCTCCCAGATCGAGTTGAGCGGCGCCTGACGGTACAGCCGCGGCAGGCCCGACTCCTCGACGTAGCCGTTGCCGCCGAGCACCTCGAGCGCCTCGGCGACGGCGGTCGGCGTCCGCTTGCAGACGAGGAACTTGGCCGCGGCGCCGGCCAGCCGCAGGAACGCGGTCTCCCCGGCGTCGACGGCCGCGGCGAGGCGGACCGCCAGCGCGGTGGCGGCCTCGCTCTCGACGGCGAGGTCGGCGAGGACGTGCTGCATCAGCGGCTGGTCGGCGAGCGGAGCGCCGAAGGCCCGGCGGTGGCGGGCGTGGTGCAGGGCCTGGGTGAGCGCGGCGCGGACGGTGGCCGCCGAGCCGACGACGCAGTCGAGGCGGGTGGCGTTGACCATCTCGATGATCGTCGGCACACCCCGGCCGGGGTCGCCGACGAGCCAGCCGGTGGTGCCGTCGAACTCGACCTCGGCGGAGGCGTTGGCGCGGTCGCCGAGCTTGTCCTTGAGGCGCTGGAGGCGGAAGACGTTGCGGCTGCCGTCGGGGAGCACCCGGGGGACGAGGAAGCAGGAGAGGCCCTCGTCGAGCTGGGCGAGGACGAGGAACAAGTCGCTCATCGGCGCGCTGGTGAACCACTTGTGGCCGGTGAGGGCGTAGGTGCCGTCGGTGCCGGCCACCGCGCGGGTGGTGTTGCTGCGGACGTCGGAGCCGCCCTGCTTCTCGGTCATGCCCATGCCGGCGACGAGGCCGGGCTTGGCGGCGGGGTCGGTGAGGCCGGGGGCGTAGCCGGTCCCGGTGAGGCCGGGCCCGTACCGGGCGGCGAGCTCGGGGGCGGCCCGCAGCGCGGGGACGGCGGCGTAGGTCATGGTGACCGGGCAGCCGTGGCCGGCCTCGACCTGCGTCCAGCCGAGGTACCCGACGGCGCGGCGGACGTGGGCGTGCCGGTCGCCGGCGTCCGCGGCGGCCCACGGCGCGCCGGCCAGCCCGTGCGCGAACGCCGCCCTCATCAGCTCGTGCCAGGCGGGGTGGAACTCGACCTCGTCCACGCGGTGGCCGTAGCGGTCGTGGGTGCGCAGGACGGGGCGGTGCTCGTCGGCCAGGCGGCCCCACTCGCGCGCCTGCTCGCTGCCGGCGAGGGCGCCGAGTTCGGTCAGTGACGCGAGCGCGGCCTCGTCCGCGTACCGCAGACACGCCTCGCGCAGCGCGGCGTCACCGGCGATCGGGTCGTGCCCGACCAGCGGGGGGACCTGGTTGGTGACCTCGTGCGTCGCGCTCACGGCGGGCACCGTACGACCTGCGGCCCGCGCGGCAGCCGTGACGCAGCGGTGACGGCGGCCCGCTGTACTGGGACCGCGCACCCCACCCAGGACCCGGCGGGCGGCGCACCGCCGTCCCGCGTCCCCACCCGCTGCGCGGAGGTACCCATGCCCGTCTTCCACATCACCGCCCACGGAGCCGGCCGGGAGGCCATGGCCGACCTGGTGCGGGTCCACGGCGTGCGGGTCCTCCCGCAGACCCTGCACGAGGACGGCGAGCGGGCCCGGGTCGACGCCCTGGCCGACGAGGCCGCCATCGATCGCCTGGTCGGCGCGGGGTACCAGGTCGACCGGCACGAGGACGTCGACGAGGCCGCCCGCGCCGACCTCGGGCAGGTGGGCCAGGGCAACAGGTTCGCCGCCGAGCTGGCCGCGGCGATGCAGGCAGGAGCTGGGCAGACGGGGAGCGCGCAGACGAGGGAGGACCGGTCGTGAGCTACCTGAACGTCGCCGAGGTGGAGACGGCCCTCGCGCTGGCCGCGCGGCCGGAGAACGCCGCGTTCACCGAGCTGACCCCGCTGCCGCACCGCACCTGGGAGGGGCGCACCTGCTCGGCCCTGCGCATCGGGGCGGCCCGCACCGCGCGAGCGGGGGTCTACCTGCTCGGCGGGGTGCACGCCCGCGAGTGGGGCAGCCCCGACATCCTGGTCAACCTGGCGCGGCTGCTGACCGACGCCTACCGCACCGGCACCGGCATCACCCAGGGCGGGGCGAGCACCAGCGCCGAGGAGGTCCGGCGCATCGTGACCACCCTGGACGTGGTCGTCCTCCCCCAGGTCAACCCGGACGGCCGGCACCACTCCATGACCCGCGACCCGATGTGGCGCAAGAACCGCCGCCCGGCCGGTCCCGGTCACCCGCGCTGCCCCGGCGGCGGCGGGCGGGGGCCGGGGGTGGACCTCAACCGCAACTACGACTTCCTGTGGGACCACACCACGGCGTTCAGCCCGCAGGCCCCCGTGGCGACCTCCGACGACCCGTGCGACGAGGTCTACCGCGGACCGGGAGCCGCCTCCGAGCCGGAGACCGCCAACGTCACCTGGCTGCTCGACCGGTACCCGTCGGTGACCCACTTCGTCGACGTGCACTCGTTCGGCGAGATGATCCTCTACAACTGGGGCGACGACGACGACCAGACGACCGACCCGTCGATGACGTTCGCCAACGCGGCCTGGGACGGCAAGCGCGGCATCCCGGACGCCACCCCGGGCGGCGACCCGCACCAGTACCGGGAGTACCTGCCGGCCGCCGACCTGGACGAGGCCGTCGCGCTGTCGGGCGTCATGCGCGACGCCATCCGGGCCGCGCACGGCCGGCAGTACTCGGTGAGCAGCGCCGTCGGGCTCTACCCGACCTCGGGCACCTCCGACGACTGGGCGTTCTCCCGCCACTTCACCGACCGGACCGACCGCCGGGTGCTGGGCTTCACCATCGAGTGGGGACGGCAGCGCCCGTCGATCCCGAAGAGCTTCCACCCCGACTACCCGGACATGGTGCCCGTCATCGAGGAGATCACCGCCGCGCTGCTGGCCCTGTGCTCCACCGTCGCCGACCGCGCCGCCGGCTCCGCACTGGGCGACCAGCCCCCGGCCGTACCGGGACAGCGGTCGCACGCCGGCACGACGGCGGACACCGCCCTGACCGACAGCACCGGTCAGCGCGGGTAGCGGGCCGACCCGCACGCCGGCGACCACGCACGCCTGCCCTCCTCCCGTTCCACGTGGAACGGGAGGAGGGTGCGACTCCGGTCGGGGGGTCAGGCGGCGGGTTGCAGCAGCGGTGGTGGGACGCCGATCTCGGTGCCGTCGGGGCGCCAGGTGCGCCACCGCCCGTCGGGTCGTCGCTCGACGCGGAAGCCGTGGTGGACCTTGGTGTGGTGCCGTTCGCACAGCAGGGCGGAGTTGGCGAGGTTGGTCTCGCCGCCGTCGAGCCAGTGCACCAGAGAAAGGACCCCTCCGCCCCCCACCACTCGCAAGCTCGCGGTGGGCCCCTGCGGAGGGGCCACACCGGTTGGCCAGGCGCTGTTCGCGGCCCAGGTCCAGCGGTGCCCCGTCGGGGCCGAACACCACGCGGCTGACGGTGCTGTCGCAGGCCAGCCAGCGGGCTCTCGCGGCGGAGACGACGGCGCCGAAGCCCATCCGGGCGGCCTCCGGGCCGGTGGCGGTGCCGGCGAGGTCGTCGAGGTCGATGACGACGGCCACGTGCGGCTTGACGGTGCCCAGCACCGGCAGCGAGCCAACGGCGAGGGTGGTGTCGCACAGCTGCACCAGCGCATCGCCGAGCCGCTGCGCGCGGCTGCGCTCGTCCCCGGCCGGCCGGTCAGCCTGCACGAACGACTCCAGTGCCGCCTGCAGCTTCTCCCCGCCCACCGCGTCGAGCTCGAAGCGGCCGCTGAGCGTGCCGTCGGCGTGCTTGGCCAGCGTCAGCCGCCGCCCCTCGGTCGGGTCGGGCTCCGGCCCGTCGGGATCGAGCCGGGCCAGGTAGTGCCGCACGGCAGCGACGAAGTCGGCGTGCGCATGCTCGACGGCCAGGCCGGTGAGCACCGCGTCGACCTCGCCCAGCACCACGCCCTGCTCGGCGGCCGCGGCCAGGCGCTCCGGTGTCAGCGCCGCGGCCGCCACGGCGACCTGCTCGGCCGACACCAGGCCGGCGTCGTGCGCCTCGGCCAGCGCCGGCAGGTGCGCCAGCACCCGCCCGTTGCCCACGACGCGGGCGGCCGCCGCGGCCGAGAGCCGGCAGTGCCCGGCCAGCCACGAGCGCATGCTCTTGAGCCCGTCGCGCTCGGGCGCCTGGGACAGCTCGGCGGCCCGCACCCGGCGGGCCAGCGCGGCGTCGATCCGGTTGCGCTCGGCGACCAGCGCGGCGACGTCCTCCAGCACGTCACCGGTCGACCAGTCATCCGAACACATGTACGAAGCCTAGCCGAGTGATTCGGCTTCCGCGCGGTGAACCCGCAGGTCAGCGGCTCGTCCACAGGTTCCGACAGCGCCTTGACACGCGAGTCACGGGGCTCGGTCGAGCGGGCGGACCAGGCGACTGATCGCGAGCTGCGCCAGCGGGGCGTAGGCGACGACGACCGGGAGCGGGCCGGTGATCCGCAGCCCGGTCGTGCTGCCGCCGTCCGGACCGTCGGAGACCCAGTGCACGAGGTGCAGCCGCACCGGGCCGGCCGACACCGTCCACGCCCAGCGCCGCGCCGCCTCGTCCACCGACTCGACGACGAACGGCAGCCGCACCCCGAGCGGCCCGCGCACGCGCCCCTCCACCCCGGCCGCCAGGCGGGGCACCGGCACCTGCACGCCGGTGATCTGCGGCGCCCACGTCGGCCACCGCGCGGGCTCGGCGTAGCGCTCCCACGTCTCGGCCGGCACCAGCGGCCCGCTGGCGTGCAGCGTCACGGTGCTCACGCCGGCGGCCCGCCGAGCAGCAGCTGGCGCAGCAGGTGCAGCGCCAGGACGACGGACCGCTCGCGCACCGCCGTCCGCGAGCCGGGGAAGCGCACCGACCGCGCCTGCGTGCCGCCGGGCCCGAGGACGCACAGGTGCACGGTGCCGACCGGCTTGTCCGGCGTGCCACCGCCCGGCCCGGCGATGCCGGTGATGCCGACGCCCACGTCGGCGCCGAACCGCGCCCGCGCCCCCTCCGCCAGCGCCAGCGCGACCTGCGGGCTGACCGCGCCGAACTCGGCCAGCACCTCCCCCGGCACGCCGACGAGCTGCTCCTTGGCCGAGTTGGCGTAGGAGGTGATCCCGCCGAGTACCCAGGCCGAGGACCCGGCGCGCTCGATCAGCCGGGCCACCAGCAGCCCGCCGGTGCACGACTCGGCGGTGGCGATGGTCAGCCCCTGGTCGGACAGCGCGCCGGCCACCAGCTCGTCGAGCGTCGGCCCGGTGGAGAACAGCGTGGCGGCGTACTCCTCGGCGAGGGCGGCGGCCAGCCGGTCGTAGGCGGGCTGGGCCTCGGGCGCGAAGCGGGTGACGATCTCCAGCTCGCCCTCGCGCAGGCAGGTGGTGATCTCCAGCCCGTCCAGACCCGGCTCGAGCCCGCGCAGGCTGGCGGCCAGCTGCGCCTCCAGCGTCCCCCACAGCCGGATCGTCTCCTGCCGGAGCTCGGTGGCCCCGGCGAGCACCTCGCGCACCGGCGCGGCCGCCAGCGCCGCCGGCCACATGCCCTGCAGCTCCGACGGCGGCCCGGGCAGGACGACGACCACCGGCCCGCCGCGCCCGTCGGCGGGCGGGACCACCAGGCCGGGCGCCGTCCCCACCGGCTCGAGCACCGTGGCCCCCGCCGGCACCATCGCCTGCTTGCGGACGCCGGCCGCCGTCGCCTCCGGGTCGGCCCGCCAGCCGCGGCGGGCCATGAGCCGCTCCACCACGGCGGCCACCCGCTGCTCCAGCTCCGGGTCGACGGCGAGCGGCCGGCCCTGCACCTCACCGACGACCGCCGCGGTGAGGTCGTCGGCGGTGGGCCCGAGCCCGCCGGTGGTGAGCACCAGGTCGACGCCGGAGGAGGCGAACCAGGCCAGCGCACCCCGCACGTCCTCCGGGCGGTCGCCGACGACCAGCACCGAGCCGACGTCGACGCCGGCCTGCCGCAGCTGCTCGGCCAGCCAGGGGCCGTTGCGGTCGGCGACCCGGCCGGTCAGCACCTCGGTGCCGGTGACGACGATCCCCGCGCGCGTACCCACCCGCCCGACCCTAGGAGGACCGGCGGACCCGGGCAGGACGGACCGAGCCGGACAGGACGGACGGATCCGTCTCCGGACCCGCCGCGGACCTCCCGGGCCCGGCCGGGGGGCGCCGCTAGCGTGGCGGGCAGAGACCGGCTCCCCGAGGGCCCCACCCGTCCGACGGAGAGGAACGACCGTGACCGCCACGCCCCCGGCCGGCCCGCGCACCCAGGAGATCCCCCTCGTCCCGCCCGGGGCGACGGCGGCCGGCGCGGCCGAGCAGCACCCGGCCCCCGTGCCCGACGCCGCGGCGCACGCCGCTCCCCCGCTGCCGCCGCCCGCGCCGGGTGCCGGCAGCACCGCCGTGCAGCCCCGCGTCGAGGACCCCGCGCCCTACGGCAGCGGGCTGCAGCCCACCGGCCCGCTCGACGCCTTCTTCGGCCCCGCGCCGGTGCCGCACCCCGCCCCGGCCGAGGCCGGCCCCGCCGCACCGCACGCCCCCCACGGCACCTCCGGCCCGCACGACGCCCCGGCGCGGCCCGCGACCCCCGCGGCGAAGCGGGCCCGGACCCCCCGGACGCGCACGCCGCAGGACCGTGCCCTGCTCACCGGCGCCGGCCTCGTCGCCCTCGCCCTGGTGCTGTTGGAGCTCGGCCTGGCGCTGCGCTGGGGCGGCGACCGGCTGTGGGCGGAGACCCCGCTGTGGTCGGCGTTCGCGACGCTCGCCGTGCTCGCCGGCGCGCTGCCGTTCGTGTCCCGGCTGCGGCTGCCCGGCGGCGCCGCGACGGCGGAGCGGGCGGCGCTCGGCGGCCTGGCCGGCCTGGGCGTCTTCTGGCTGCTGGTCGCGCTGCCCGACGCCGACACCGACCGCGGCTTCCTGCTCACCGCCGCGCTCGCGGCGCTGGGCCTCGCCCAGTGGCTGGTACCCGGCCGCCGTCGCTGATCCCCGGGGCCGCCCCGCGGGCGCCGGTCAGCCGGCGCGGCCCCGCCCGTTGCCGTTCCCGCCGGCGTTGCCGTTGCCGTTGCCCTGCCCGTTGCCGTTCCCCTGCCCGCCGGCGTTGCCGTTGCCCGGTCCGCCGGGGCCCCACGTCGTCCCGGGAGCCGGGGCGGAGGAGGCGGGTGGCGCGGGCGGCTCCGCCGAGGTCTGCGGGGCCGGCTCCGACGCCTGGGGCAGCACGGTCGGCTCGGCCGGATCCGGGGTCGGTGTCGCGGGCGCCGCGGCGACGGTCAGCGTGACCACCTCCGCCGGCGCGAGCCGCCCGACCGGTCCGACCGCCGTCACCGTGCCCGCGGCCACGTCCGCCGTCGCCTCCGTGGTCCGCTGCACCCGCAGCCCCGCCGCGACCAGCTCGGTCTCGACGTCGTCGGCGGAGCGGCCCACCAGGTCGGCCCAGCGCACCTCGACCGCCGTCGGCTCGGCCTCGGCGACGGTGGCCGGGACGTCGGCCCCCGGCCCGGCGACCTGCAGCACGCCCACCCCGATCGCGGCGCCGGCCACCAGCGTCGCCGCGCCGGCCAGCAGCCGGCCGCCGCGCCGCGGGTGGGGGGCGGCGCCGCCCACCGGGGAGCGGGTGTCCGCCCCGGCCGGGACCGGCGCGTCCGCGGGCACCGGCCGGGTGACCGGCAGCGGCGTGGTGGCGGGGGCCGGGGCGGGCGGCAGCTCGCGGCCCGCCCGCACGGCCTCGACCGCGTCGTGGAGGGCGGCGCCGTCGGGGAAGCGGGCCGCGGGGTCCTTGACCAGGGCCCGCGCCACCAGCGTGCGCACCGGGTCGGGCACGTCGGCCGGGAGGGGGTCGGGCTCGTCGCGGAGCTGGCGCAGCGCCACCTGCACCGGGTGCTCGCCGTCGAAGGCGCGCCGGCCGGCCAGGCACTCCCAGGCCACCATGCCGAGCGCGTAGACGTCGCTGGCCGGCCCGGCCTTGCCGCCCCCCGCCTGCTCGGGTGAGAGGTAGCTGGCGGTGCCGACCACCTGGCCGGTGCGGGTCAGCGGCGCGCTGGCGGCCGACCAGGCGATGCCGAAGTCGGTGATCTTCACGCTGCCGTCGCGGCCGAGCAGCACGTTGCCCGGCTTGACGTCGCGGTGCACCACCCCGGCGGCGTGCGCGGCGGCCAGCGCGGCCGCGGTCTGCCCCACGACGTCGAGCACCCGCTCCGGCGCCAGCCGCGGCTCCCGGGCCAGCAGCGCCGACAGCGGCTCGCCGTCGACCAGCTCCATCACCAGGAACGCGCACAGCTCGCCGTCGTCGCTGAGCACCTCGCCGTAGTCGTGCAGCGCGGCGATGTTGCGGTGCTGCAGCCGCCCGGTGAGCTGGGCCTCCGTGCGGAAGCGGGTGCGGAAGGTCTCGTCGCCGGTGTACTCGCTGCGCAGCACCTTGACGGCGACCTCGCGGCCCAGCCGGGTGTCCCGCGCGCGCCAGACCTGCCCCATGCCGCCGGTCGCGATGAGGTCGGTCAGCTCGTAGCGGTCGGCCAGGACGCGGCGCACCGGACGCACGGGCTCCCCCTCCCCTCGGCGGCGGTCTCCCACCTTCCCCTACCACGGCACGCGGCGCACCGGTTGCCCACGCGCACCGGTCAGGGAGCGGAGGACCCCGCTGCCGGGGTGGGACTCGGGGACCCCGGCCGGCCCCAGGGCGCCGACGGGGTGGCCGAGGTCGGGCCGGCCGTCGTCGTCGGCGCCTCGGGGGTGGTCGTCTCGACCGGCGTGCCGGTGGCCGTCGGGTCCGGGGACGGCGAGGGGGTCGGGGTGCCGGTCGGCGTGGCCGACGACGTCACCGGGACCTCCGGCGTGGGCGTCACCGCCGTGGTCTCGGGCGCGGCCGGCAGCGGCTGGGCGTCGGGGGCCGGGGCGCTGTCACCGGTCACCGGGGAGACCTCGCCGCGGTCCTCCCGCTCCCAGGTGCCCGTGTCCCGGCTCGGCGGCGCGACCGCGTAGGTGACGACGACGTCGTCGTCGGGCTCGAGCGTCACGCCGGTGGGGGAGAGCGCGACCACCAGCCCGGGGACGGCGGAGCCGGTGACCTGCTGGTGCCGCTCGACGCCGAGGCCCAGCGCGGACAGCTGGGTGGCGACGTCGTCGACCGGGCGGCCGACGTAGTCGCCGGCCACCAGGACCAGACCGTCCTCGCCGTCGCGGGTCTGGGCCGCGACGACCGGCGGCGGCGTGGCGCCGTCGGACACCGCGGTGAAGACGACACCGGCCAGGCCGGCACCGAGGAGCAGCGCGATCAGCGGCACGAGCACCGCCGCGGCCCGGCGCCGCGGCGGCGGGGGGCCGCCGTGCCGGGCTCCCCCGGTCGGGGCGGGCGTCGCCTGGGTGGCCGGCCCGGGGTCGACGTCCGGTGCGGCGGCGGGTGCGGCGGTGGGCACGGCGGTGGGCACGGCGGCCACCGGGACCGGGGCGGCCGGCGGGGGAGGGGGGTCGGCGGGCAGCCGACCGGCGCGGGCGTCCGCGACCGCGGCCACGAAGGCCGCGCCGTCGGGCATCCGGGCGGCCGGGTCCTTGGCCAGCGCGCGCCGGATGAGCGTGCGGACGCCGCCGGGCAGCGTGTCCGGCAGCGGCTCGGGGTCGGAGCGCAGCTGCTTGAGCGCGATGGTGATCGCGTTGTCGCCGTCGAAGGCGGGGTGGCCGGTCAGGCACTCGTAGCCGACCAGGCCCAGCGCGTAGACGTCGCTGGCCGGCGTGGCCAGGTGACCCTCGGCCTGCTCCGGCGAGAGGTACTGCGGCGTGCCGATGACCTGCCCGGTCTGGGTGAGCGGCACGCTGCCGGCCGACCAGGCGATGCCGAAGTCGGTGATCTTCACGCTGCCGTCGGGCCGCACCAGGATGTTGCCGGGCTTGACGTCGCGGTGCACGAGGCCGGCGCGGTGGGCCTCGGCGAGCGCGGCAGCGGTCTGCCCGAGCACCGACAGCGTGGTGCCGGCGTCCAGCGCCCCCTCCTGCCGCAGCAGCGTCGACAGCGGCGGCCCCTCGACCAGCTCCATCACCAGGTAGGCCAGCTGCTCGCCGGTGTCGGCGGCCTCGGTCTCGCCGTAGTCGTAGACGGTGGCGATGTTGGGGTGGCTCAGCGCCGCGGCGTGCTGGGCCTCGGCGCGGAAGCGGGCGAGGAAGGTGGGGTCGCCGGTGTACTCGCTGCGCAGCACCTTGACCGCGACCGGGCGGTGCAGCAGCAGGTCGGTGGCCCGCCAGACCTGGCCCATGCCACCGGAGGCGATGAGGCCGGAGAGCTCGTAGCGGTCACCGAGCATGCGGCGACCCGGTTCCACCACGGGAGCTCTCCATTCCCTGCCGGCCCCTCGGCTCGGCGCCGTTCCTGCCGGTCCGGCGCCGCTCCCCTGGCCAGGAGATGCCCGGGCCGTCCCAGGACACACATCATCCCAGCAGCCCCACCCGAACAGGTACGTCCCACGCGTCACAGCTGCGCAACGACCCGGTGGACGGGCGGGGCGCGGCCTCAGCCGAACAGGGCGCGGCCCCACCAGTCGTCCGCGTCGCGCACGCCCGGCGGGCAGGCGAACACCGCCGACGACGTGTGCCGGACGTACTCGTTCATCGCGTCGAGCCGCAGGTTGCGCTGCACCTGCACGAACCCGGTGGCCGGATCGCGCTGGAAGGCGATGAAGAACAGCCCCGCGTCGAGCCGGCCGAGGCCGTCGGAGCCGTCGACGAAGCTGTAGCCGCGCCGCAGGATCGCCGTCCCGGAGTTGGTCGGGTGGGCGAGGAAGACGTGGCTGGTCTCGGGCACCGCGAACTCGCCGTCGACCTGCGTCGTGAAGTCCACCGGGTCGAACTCCGCCCGCTGGCCCAGCGGCGCCCCGCTGCCCTTGGTGCGGCCGATGGTGCGCTGCTGCTCGTCGAGCGAGGAGCTGTCCCACGGCTCGACCAGCATCCTGATCCGCCGGGTGACCAGGTAGGACCCGCCGCGCAGCCACTCGGCGGCCGTCCCCTCGACGTCGTCGCCGACCCAGACGAACCGGTCGAGCGCGCTGCCGTTCTCCGCCTTGAGGTTGGCGGTGCCGTCCTTGAACCCGAACAGGTTGCGCGGGGTGTCCTGGCCAGTGCTGGTCGACGACGTCCGGCCGAAGCCCAGCTGCGACCAGCGCACGCTGACCACGCCGGCGCCGATGCGCACCAGGTTGCGCACCGCGTGCACGGCGACCTGCGGGTCGTTGGCGCAGGCCTGCAGGCACAGGTCGCCGCCGCTGATCGCCGGGTCGAGCTGGTCGCCGGGGAAGGCGGGCAGCTCCACCAGCGGCGCGGGCCGGCGGGCGGCCAGGCCGAAGCGGTCGACGCCGTCGGCGGTGGTGAACAGCGTCGGCCCGAAGCCCACGGTGATCGTCAGCCCGGACGGCGGCAGGCCGATCGCCTCCCCGGTGTCGTCGGGCGGCGCGTACCGCTCCCCCGCCACGGCGCCGACCTCGCCGGCGTCCTGCCCGGCGGTCATCCGGCGGGCGGCGGCGGTCCAGTCGCGGAGCAGCTGGACGAGCTCGTCGCGGCTGTCGGTGGTGACGTCGAGGGCGACGAAGTGCAGCCGGTCCTGGGCGGGGGTGACGATCCCGGCCTGGTGGGCGCCGTGGAAGGGCACCGCGTCGGTCGGGGACGGCGCGGGGGCGCCCGCGGCGTCGTCGGCGGTGGCCCGGCCGAGGGCGCCACCGGCCGCGCCCCCGGCGAGCACGCCGGCCGTGCCGACGCCGAGCGCGCCCAGCAGCCGGCGGCGGGACAGCCCGCCCCGCCGGCCGTCGTCCGGTCCGGTCACGGTGCTCCTCAGCGGTCGGCGACGACCGCCGCGACCCGGCTGACCGACTCCGACAGCGCGGTGACGCTGTCCGACAGGCCGCGCAGCTGGTCCTCGGTGAGCTGGTCGTGCGGCGTCCAGCCGCCGTCGGTGCGGTACTGCTCCAGCTCGGCCTCGGTGGCGGCGAACCGCTCGTCGATCTCGGCGACCAGCTCGGGGTCGGCCTCCTCGAGGTAGGGGCGCAGCGCCTGGACGGCGGCCTCGGAGCCCTCGAGGTTGGCGGCGAAGTCCCACAGGTCGGTGTGCGAGTAGCGGTCCTCCTCGCCGGTGATCTTGCCGGTGGCGATCTCGTCGAGCAGGGCCTTGGCGCCGTTGGCCAGCTGCAGCGGCTCGAGCGTCGTGCCGTCGGCGAGGTCGACGACCTCCTGCACGTCCGCCAGCAGGCGGTCGGCGTAGGGGGCCATCCCCTCGGTGGTGCCGCCGACCCACAGCGCCTGCTCGATGCGGTGGAACCCGGTGAAGTCCTCGCCCTCGGCCTGGTCGCCCTCGCGGCCGTCGATGAGCGGGTCGAGGTCGCCGAAGACCTCGGCCACCGGCTCGATCCGCTCCCAGTAGGTGCGGGCGACGGGGTAGAGCGCCTTGGCGCCCTCGACGTCGCCGGCCTCGACCGCGTCGGTGAAGGCGGTCGTCTGCTCCAGCAGCGCGCCGGTCTGGCTCTGCACGTAACGCTGGTAGTCCGCGCTCGCCCGGGCGAGGGTCTCGTCCTCCGACAGGGTCGCGGCCTCGCCGGTGACGGTCAGGCCGGCTCGGATGCCGTCGCCGACCATGCCGGGCTTGCAGGCGGTCTCGTAGCTGCCGGCGGGCAGCTCGACGAGCAGCTCGCGGGTCAGCCCCGGGGCGATGTTCTCCACCTCGCCCATCACCCGGTCGCCGTCGGCGTAGACGTAGAACTCGGTGACCTGGCTGCCGGAGTTGGTCACCGCGAAGCTGTGCGTGCCGGCGGGGAGCTCCGCGCTGGCGACGTCGCAGGCGTCGTCGGTGGCCGCGACGGGGACCGTGTCGGCGGCCTGCTCGCCGGCGGCCGCGGCGGTGCCGCCGTCCCCACCGCCGCCGCCGCAGGCCGCGGTGGTCAGCGCGGCCAGCAGGGCGGCGGTGAGGAGGGGCAGGCGGCGGTCACGCACGGACATGCTCAGGGGTCTCCGAGGGCGAGGGGGACACGGCGCGGTCGGCCGCGGCGGGGGTGGGCCGGCGGGCCGGCCAGAGGAAGGCGACGAGGACCGGCAGCAGGTAGGCGGCCCAGGCGACGGTCTCCAGCACGGTGGGCGCCGCGGTGACGTTGACCATCCCCGCGAGGGCCGCGCCGTACCAGCTGTTCGGGTCGAGCACGCCCGAGACGTCGAAGGCCAGGACGTCGAGGCCGGGCAGCACGCCGGCCTCCTGGAAGTCGTGCACGCCGTACTTGAGGATCCCCGCGGCGACGAGCACCAGCAGCACGCCGCTGACGGTGAAGAACCGGCCCAGGTCGATCCGCACCGCGCCCGCGTACAGGGCGGCGCCGAGGACGACGGCGGTGAGCAGGCCGGCGGAGATGGCCACCAGCGGGGTCGCCGTCGTCGTGGCGCCCTGGGCGGCGGCGTAGAAGAGCAGCGTCGTCTCCAGGCCCTCGCGGACCACGGAGAGGAAGGCGACGCCGGCGACGGCGAGCGCGCCCGTGCCCAGCGCGTGCTCGAGCTGCCCGGTGAGCTCGCCCCTGAGCCCCCGGGCGGTCCGGCGCATCCAGAAGACCATCCAGGTCACGAGCGCGACGGCGAGCACCGAGGTGACCGCCTCGAACAGCTCGCGGGAGCGGTAGTCGGCCAGCAGCGTGGTCCCGGTCCAGGTGAGCAGTGCGCCCCCGAGCACCGACAGCGCGACGGCGGCGACCACGCCGGCCCACAGCGGCAGCAGCTGGCGGCGCCGGCCGGACTTGACCAGGTAGGCGACCAGGATGCTGACCACCAGCGTGGCCTCCAGCCCCTCGCGGAGGCCGATGAGGTAGCTGGCGAGGAACGCCTGGCCCATGGCTGACCCCTCTGTCGGGAGCGGTGACCCCCGTCTCCGGACTGAGGGCAGGCACACCTTACTCACGACCCCCCGAGCCCCACGCCCACCGGCCGGGAGGAGGGCGGCGATGATCAGGTGACCTGATCCCAGCGCGTCCCACCCGACGTCCCACCGTCCGGTGGGACGCGCTGCGGTGCGGTAGGACGGCACCGGACGACGGACGACGACGAGGGACCAGGAGGGGCGACGATGCCCGGTTCGGTGACGCGCGAGGACGCCGGCGGCGTCGCGACCATCACGCTCCTCAGGGCGGGGCTGACCAGCGCGATGCGGCGCGAGCTGCTCGAGGTGGTGCGCGGGGTGGCCGACGACGGGTCGGTGCGCGCCGTGCTGCTCACCGGCACCGGCCGCGCCTTCTGCGTCGGCCAGGACCTCGCCGAGCACGTCGAGTCGCTGCGCGGGGACGCCGAGCACTCCCTGTCGGTGGTGGAGGGCGAGTACAACCCGCTGGTCCTGGCGCTGTCGGCGCTGCCCGTGCCGGTGGTCGTGGGGATCAACGGCGCGTGCGCCGGCGCCGGCCTCGGGCTGGCCCTCGCCGGCGACCTGCGGGTGGCCGCGGCCGGCGCGAAGTTCACCACCGCGTTCACCGGCATCGGCCTGTCCAGCGACTCGGCGCTGGCCGCCCGGCTGGTGCACAGCGTGGGCGTCGCGCGGGCCACCGAGCTGCTCCTGCTGCCCGACCCCTTCCCGGCCGAGACCGCGCTGCAGTGGGGCCTGGTGCACCGGGTGGTCGACGCCGCGGAGGTGGCCGGCGAGGCCCGCGCCCTGGCCGAGCGGCTGGCCACGGGCCCGACCGCCGCCTACCGCGCGGTGAAGACCGTGCTGGCCACCGCGGCCACCGACGGCCTCGAGGACACCCTGGCCCTGGAGGCGCGGCTGCAGAACGAGCTCGGGCGGACCGCCGACCACAGCGAGGCCGTCGAGGCGTTCCTCGCCAAGCGCACGCCGCGGTTCACCGGTCACTGACCGCGAGCGGCACGCTGCCGGCCGTGCCGACACGAGCGGCTCGCGGGCGCGCCGCCGGGTCCACCGGGCGGGCCGCGGCCGGGCCGGACGGGCGCGGTGCCACCCTCCGCTGACCCGGCGGGGAGGGAGACACCGTGGACGGAGCGCGCGGCGGCGGGACGGCGGAGGCGCCCCCGGCGGCTGGGCCGGCCACGGGGGAGCGGCCGCTGCCCCGCCGGCCGACGGCGGGCGCCCCGCCGCGCACCGCCCCGCCGCGGCCCCCGGTCACCAGCGACGTCGCGCCGCCCGGCCCGCCGCCGGTGCCGGCCCGGCCGCGCGCCGTCCGCGCCGCGGCGCTGCTCTGCTCGGCGGGCGTCCTGGCGGCCGTGCTGGGCCTGCTGGCCGCGCTGCTGGACCGGGCGGCCCTCGACGCGCGGCTGACCGCGACCGCCACGGCGCAGGACCCGGCGGCGACGGCCGCGGACGTCGCCGACGCCGTCGACGTCACGGTCGCCCTGGTGGCCGGCGCCGTCGCGGTCGGGGTCGCGCTCACCGCCGGGGCCGCGGCCCTCGCGGTGCGCCGGCGGTCGTGGGCGCGGTGGCTGCTGCTGGCGGTCCTGCTACCGACCCTGCTCGCCCTCGACGTCGCGCAGGGCACCGCCGCGGGCGACGCCGACCTCGACCGCGTCGCGCTGGTGGTGGCGGCCGGTTGCCTCCTGCTGGCGCCCGTCCCGCTGTTCCTGCGGCCCGCCCGGGCCTGGTACCGCGCCCCCTGACGCCCCGTCGGGGTCCCCGTCGAGGACGGCCAGCACCCCCTCGCAGGAGCGGACGACGACGTCGGCGGCGTCGGTGGCCGCGCGGTCGGCGAGCGGGTCGGCGGCCACCTCCTGCCAGCGCCGGAGCGCCTGCCGGGCCGCCCCGCGCAGCGACGCGACCGGGGTGTCCGCGGGCAGCCCGAGCCGCGCCGCGGGGCCGGTGCCGGCCGCGCCGAGCAGCCGCTCCCCCTCCGCCCGCAGCGCCGGCGGCAGCGGCCCGGACGACGACCGGGTGCGCGCCAGCAGGGCGAGCTCGGGGAGGTCGTCGGCCGCCAGCCGGATGCGCTCGACCCCGGCCCGCACGGTGCCGGCGCCGGGCACCGGGTGCTCGGCCAGCACGCCCTCCAGGAGCCGCAGGGCCGCCGCCGTCCGCACCGGCCCGCCGCGGGCGGTGAACTGGACGGCGAGCAGCCGCTGGAGCTCGACCAGACCGCTGCGGCGCAGCAGCTCGTCGGCCAGCGCGACCGCGTCCTGCACGCCGGCCCGCACCAGGGCCACCGACAGCCGCACCCCGAACAGGCCCAGCCGGTCGAGCAGCGCCACCCGGTCCTCCGGCGGGAGGGGCACCGGCGCGTCGGGCCGGCAGAACCGGTCGGCGCTGAGCAGCAGGCCGGTCACCGCGGCCGGGTCGGCGGTGGCCAGGCTGCGCAGCGCGAGGAAGTCGCCCTGCCGCAGCGTGCGACCGGCCAGCGCCACCTTCCCGGCCACCGGCACGACCGCCGAGCTGACCGCCTGCAGCTGCGGGTCGGCCGACATCCGGCGGGCGGCCTCCGCGGCGGCGCGCAGGGCGTCGGGCCGCCCGGCGCCCACCTCGTCGGCCCGCGACAGGACGGTGACGGTCGAGGTCAGCGTGCCGGTGGCGCCGGTGGCCTCCTGGAACGCGCGGAGCACGGCCAGGTCGTCGGGCTGCGGCTGACGGGTGAGGTGCACGACGGCGTCCGCGCCGGCCGGGCCCCCGTCGTCGCCGAGGAAGGCGTGCGTCCGGTCGCTGGTGCCGGCCGACAGCGACCCGGTGCCGGGGGTGTCGACCAGCGTGGCGGCCAGCAGGTCGGCCGACGGCCAGTCGACGACGAGCCGCGCCACCTCCTCCGGCGGGGTCCCGGCCAGGTCGAGCACCAGCCCCCCGCCGTCCCGGCGCACCGGCAGGTCCCGCGTCGCGCCGTCGGTGCCGGTGAGCACCACGCGCGGCGTGGCGCCGTAGCGGTACTCGGTCACCACCCGCGTGCACTCGCCGGCGTCCGTGGGTGCCACCCGGGCGCCGACGAGGGCGTTGAGCAGCGTGGACTTGCCCGCCTTGACCCGCCCGACGATCGCCACGCGCAGCGGCTCGTCGAGCCGGCGGCGCGCGGCGGCCAGCCGCCGCACCGCCGGGGGCACGTCCGCCCAGCGGGCCAGTGCGTCGTCCAACAGCTCCCGGACGTCGTCGGCCGCCGGTCCCCCGGGGTCGGTCACGGGGCGGCCACCGGGGCGGGCACCGAGGAGGGCACGGCGGCGGGAGCGGGCTCCAGCCGGCGGACGTCGGCGGCGAGCCGCTCGATCCGGTCGAAGCGGGCGCGCAGCACCCGGGTGCGGGCGTCCTGCTCGGCGGTGGCCTCCTTGGTCGAGCGCTGCGCCGCCCGCACGGCGTCGGCCAGCGAGCGGGCCGCCTCGTCGGTGGCGTCGGTGATCAGGTCCCGCAGCGTGCGCTGCACCACGCGCAGCCGGTCCTTGAGGTGCTTGCCCACCTGGAAGACCACCTCGTCCAGGTGTCGGCGGACGACGGTGCGCGCCTCGGACTCCCGCCGCTGCCGGCGCTGCCGCGCGTCGTCGTTGTAGGCCTTGCGGCCGAGCAGCACGCCGGCGGCCAGCGAGAACGGGTTGATGATGGCCAGTCCGGCGAGGCTGGTGACCAGGCCGGTCATGAGCACGCCGGTGTAGGAGCCGCGCAGCCCGACGAGCACGCGCTCGCGCAGGGTCAGGTCGCCGTCGTCGATGCCGGGGACCTCGACGAGGGCGGCGAGCGCGTCGGCCGCGGCGCCGACCCGCAGGTCCGGGACGGCGACGCCGCCGTCCCGGGCGAACTGCTCGACCACCCGCTCGGCCAGCCACTGCGAGCGCTGCTCGGCCCACACGTAGCTGTCGGCCACCGCGGCCGCGACGCGCTGGTCGAGCCACGCGGTGACCTCCGGCCAGGCCGGCCCCGGGTCGCGGGCGGCGATGACCTCCTCGGCCTCGCGGAGCACCACCCGGGAGCGGTCGCGCAGGTCGTGGTCGATGTCGGCCACCAGGTCGGTCACGCCGTCGGCGAGCACCTGCTGCCAGCGCGAGGAGCGGCGGCGCTGGTCGTCGACGGCGGCCCGCGCCTGCTCCAGCTCGTCGAGGAGCGCCTCCCGGGACGCCGGGTCCTCCAGGGTGCGCAGCTCGCTGCGGGTGGCCAGCGCCAGGTGCCCGGTGACGGCGGTGAGGTCGTGCACCAGCGAGCGGCGGGCCAGGGCGGCGGCGCGGCCGGCCACCTGCTCGCGGAGGTGGGCGACGAGGGCGCCGATGCCCGACTCCTCGTGCAGCTCGCGGTCGCGGTGCTGCACCGCGAGCAGGGCCAGGGTGGAGGAGACGGCGAACAGCGGGACGTCGTGGCCGCGCCGGTCGAGGTGGGCGCGGTCGAGGTCGGCGACCTGCCGCCAGTCGGGACAGGCGTCGGTCTTGGTCAGGACGCAGACGACCGTCGGGCACAGCGCCGCGGCGTGCTCGAGGACCGCCATCTCCGGCGCGGTGAACTCCTGGCTGGCGTCGGAGACGAGCAGCACGGCGTCGGCGGTGGGCAGCAGGTCGACGGTGGCCAGCGAGTGCGCCACCCCGAGCCCGCCCACCCCGGCGGTGTCGACGAGCTCCAGCCCGCGCTCGAGGAGCTTCCGCGGCAGCTCCACCTCGGCCCGCACGACCCCCTCGGCGCCCGGGCCGGCGACTCGGGCGGCGACCGTCTCGACCGGCACGGGCACGCGCTCGGTGGCCTCCTCGTCTCCACCGCCGGCCGGGCCGGGAGCCACCGTCCGCACCAGCGCGGCCCGGGGCGCGTCGCCGGCGCGCACCACGGTGGGGACGGCGGACACCACGTCGTCGGAGACAGGGCAGACCGGCACGCCCACCAGGGCGTTGACCAGCGAGCTCTTGCCCTGCCCGGGCTCGCCGACGACCAGGACCCGCACGCCGGGGGACGCGGAGCGCCGGCGCGCCAGGGTGAGCCGGCGGTGCAGGTCGGCGCGCCCGCCCTCCTCGGCCAGCGCGAGGGCCCGGTCCACGAGCTGCTCCGGTGTGACCACCGCCACCTCCTCGGTCCGGACGTGCCTACCACTCCCCGGCCGGGGACGGACCGGGGACAGGCCGGGGCCCGGCCGGGCGTCCGCCGGGACGCCGGGCCGGGCCGGGAGGCGGTCGGTCAGTGCGGCGCCTCGCCCCAGCCGCCGTCGACCGCCACGAGGGTGTCGTCGACGTCGAGGACGTCGTCGTCGGAGAGGTCGTTGTCGTCGAAGGAGTCGTTGACCGACTCGTCGACGGAGTTGTCCTGGGACAGGTCGTTGTCGTCGAAGGAGTCGTTGACCGACTCGTCGACGGAGTTGTCCTGGGACAGGTCGTTGTCGTTGAACGAGTCGTTGCCCGAGTCGTCGACGCCGTCGTCGTCGGACAGGTCGTTGTCGTTGAAGGAGCCCGTCACCGACTCGTCCACCGAGTGGTCGGAGGCGTCCGTGGTGGTGTCCCCGACCCGGCCGCCGCGGTCGGCGACGGTGGTGTCCCCCTCGTTGTGACTGCCCACCTGGTCGCCGCCGACGACGCTGCCGTCACCGGTCTCGACGCCCACGGAGTCCTCGATGACCGGGCTGTCGTCGCCGACGGTGACGGTGTTGTCCCGGACGACCGGGTTGAACGAGTCCTCGACCGTGTGGACGGAGTGGTCGTTGCCGACGTCCTCGAGGTCGACGTGCACCGAGTTGTCCGTGCCGGCGTCGACGGTGACGTCCTCGACGTCGTCGCCGGCGATCACGCCGGCGCCGTCGAGCACGACGTTGTCGTCGCCCCAGATCGCGGTCGCGTCGCCGCTGACCCAGATGCTGTGCGAGGCGTCGATCTCCACGTCCACGTCGGTGTTGCTGTAGGAGACGTCGTACAGGTGCGTGATCACCACCGTCTCGCTGCCGGCGGCCGGGACGGGGGCGGGGGCGGGTCCGCCGTGGTGGTCGCCGCCGTGGTGGCCGGCCCCGCCGTGGTGGTGGTCGTGGTGGGCGGGCACGGCGGGCTGGGCGTGCCCGCCGCCGGGCTCGTCGTCGTCGCAGCGGCCGCCGCCGTGGTGCAGAGCGTGCGGGTGGCCGTAACCGCCGTCAGCCGAGCCGCTCCAGCTCACCGGCGCGGACCCGGCCACCATCGGCATGAGGTCGTCGACCTCCGCCGGCGTGGCGTCGACCCCCGCGGCGGCGAGCGCGCCGGCCGGGTCGGCGGCGTACGCCTCGGCGGCCTCGGGGTCGCGCAGCAGGTCGAGGATGTACTCGATCAGCGAGCTGGCCAGGTCCGTCATGACAGGTCCTCCCGTGGGTGTGCGCCGTCCGCCGTGGGCCGGCAGGCAACGGCAGTCCAGCCCGCCCCCGCCGTCCCGGTCATCGGGACCTGCTCCCCTCCTCCGGTGCCGCGTTGGGGGTGCGTGCTGACTGCGCGTTAGGGGACACGGGGTGTCGCCCCCCGATCACCGGCGGGTGCGGGCGGGGCGCGTGGCGGACCCGAGACAGGTGGGGCGTGCGGGACATACGGTCCGCGGACGCACCGGTTCAGCGGACGGGTCGGCGGCCGGGCACGACGGGGGGCACCTGTGCGCGACGGCGAGTACGGGCTGGGCATCGACATCGGCGACCGCACGGTGGCCGCGGCGGTCTGCGGCGCGGGGTCGGCGGCGGCCGAGCCGCTGCCCCTCGGCCGCGCGGGCACGGCCCCCGCCGCCCTGGCGGTCGACGACGACGGCGTCCGACTCGGCGACGACCTCCCCAGCCGGCCGGTGCACGTCCTGGCGCGCGTCGGTGCGGCGACGCCGGTGCGGCTCGGGGCGCGCGCGGTCCCCGCCGCCGCGGTGGCCGCCGCGGTGGTGCAGCAGGTGCGCGCCACCGCCGAGCGGCGGGAGGGCCGGCCCGACGCGTGGACGGTGGTCACCGTCCCGCCGTCGTGGGCCGGGCACCGCCGGGGGGCGCTGGCCCGCGCGCTGCAGGAGGCCGGCGTGCCGCGCTTCACGCTGGTCTCCACCGCGGTCGCCGCCGCGGCCCGGCACGTGGCCACCGGCGCCCTGCCGGCCCGGCCGACCGTCGCCGTCTACGACCTCGGGGCGAGCACCCTCGACCTCGCCGTCGTCGGCCCCGACCCCGACGACACCGCCTCGCCGGTGCTGCGGCACCTGGCCGAACCCCCGGAGCCGGTGGCCTGGGGCGGCCGCGACGTCGACGACGCCCTGCTCGGCCTCGTCCGCCGCTGCCTGGAGGCACCGCCGGACGAGCGGGCCGGCCCGGCGCTGCGCGGCGTCTGCACGGCCGCCAAGGAGGAGCTGTCCGAGCGGACCGCCGTCGGGGTCCGGGTCGACCCGCGGGCCGGCGGCGTCCCCGAGACCGTGCGGGTGACCCGCGAGGAGCTCGACGAGCTCGTCACCGCCGCCGTCGAGGACTCGGCCGGCCGGCTGTCGGCCGCGGTCGCGGCCGCGGGCCTCGCCGCCGCGGACCTGGACGCCGTCGTGCTCGCGGGCGGCGCGTCGCGGATGCCCGTCGTCGCCGAGGTGCTCTCCGGCGAGCTCGGCCGGCCCCTGGCGCGCGAGCCCGAGCCCGGGCTCAGCGCCGCGCTGGGTGCCGCCGGGCTGGCCGCGGCCGCCCTCGCCGACGCCGGCGAGCCCGCGGACGCCACCGTGCCCCCGACCGGCCCGCCGGACACCGGCCGGCACGTGCCCGCGCCGCGGCCCGCACGACGGCAGACGGCCGGGGGCACCCCGCGGCGCCGCGCCGGCCGCTCGCTGGCGGTGGCCGGCCTGCTGCTCGCGCTGCTGGTGCTGCCGCCCGTGGTCCTCGGCCTGCTCGGCTCCGTGGGCACCGCGACGCCGGCCGGGGAGGGCGTCCCGGTGGCCCAGGGACAGCCGGTGGACGCGGCCGGGGACGCCCCGCCGCCGGGAGCCGACAGCGCGCCGCCGGCCACCGCGGACGGCGGGAGGCCCGCGACCGCGCGGCCGGCGGACACCGGCGGGACGGGCAGCGGTGAGACGGGCAGCGGGGAGACGGGCAGCGGGGAGACGGGCAGCGCGCCCACCACGACCGGCGGCGCCCCGACCGGGACGCCTCCCGGGACCGCCGCCGGCCGGACGACCGCGGGGACGACGACGGTGACGGGGACGGCCGGCACCCCCGCCGGGACGCCGTCGGCCACGGCCGGCACCCCGCCCCGGGCCCCGGCGCCGGGCACCGCGACCGGAGGTGCCCCGGGCACGACGCCGCCGCAGGACCCCTCACCGCCCTCCGGCCCCGCCCCGACCCCCACGCAGGAGCCGCCGGACGCGTCGGGCGGCCCGGGGCCCTCCGGGACCCCCGCCCCCACGGACGAGGAGACCCCCGGCCCGGCGACGCCCACCGACGCCGGGCCGGACCCGACCGGGACCCCGGCGCCGGAGCCGGGGCAGCCGGCTGCCGACGGCACGGACACCACCGCCGACGCGTCCGCGCCGGTGACCCCGTGACCGCGGCCGGGACGCTCGGCGGCACCCTCCTGCGCGGCACCGCCGTCGGGGGGAGTGCCCTGGCCGCCGTCGCCGGCGCGCCCGCGGCCCGCCCGGCCGGCCCGCACCACGACCTCGCCGCGGAGCACGGCGCGCGCGCCGTCGTGGTGCAGGGGCCCGGCGGCACCGGCAAGACCCGCCTGCTCGCGGAGCTCGCCGCCGCCCACCGGCGGGTCGGGCGGACGGTCCTCGACGGGCGCACCACCGACCCGGCCCAGGCCCCCGACGGGTGCGTCCTCGTCGTGGACGACGCCCACCGGATGACCGCGGAGCTCGCCGAGCGGGTGCGCCGGGCGCTGCTGCCCCCCGCCGGCCGGGTGGTCCTCGCCGCCCGGCCCTGGCCGCGTCCCGCCGCCCTGACCGGGCTGCTCGGCGAGCTGGCGGCCGACCGGCACCCGGTGGTGCTCGGCCACGCCGACCGCGCCACCGTGGCCGGCTGGGCGCAGGACCACCTGGGGTCGGCCGCGACGCCGGGCCTGGCCGACGCGGTGCGGGCCGGCACCGGCGGGCTGCCGTCGCTGGTCCACGACCTGCTGGCGGCCCTCGCACCGCGCGGCGGCCGGGGCGGCCGGGGTCCCGGGCGGGCCGTGCTGCCGGGCCTCCCCCCGGTCCCGGAGGAGGTGCTGGCGCGGCTGCACGCCGACCTCGACGCCCTCGACGAGCCGACCCACGCCCTGCTGCACGCCGTCGCGACCGGCGCCCCCCTGGACGACGAGGTGCTCGCCGAGCTGCTCGCCGTGCCCGAGCCGCGGGTCGCCGACCTGATCGCGGCGGGCCGCGCCACCGGGTACCTGCTGGCCGGCGGCCAGGTGGTGCCGCTGGTCCGCCAGGTCGTGCTGGCCACCACGCCCGCCGACGTCACCCGCCGAACCCGGCGGCTGCTGCTCGGCGTGCTGGTCGGGCGGGGCGAGGAACCGGTGGGCCTGGCCCGCGCGCTGGCCGCCGAGCGGGTGCGCGACCGCCGGGCGGCGGAGCTGCTGGAGCGGCAGGCCGACGCGGCGCTCACCGCCGACCCGGCGCTGGCCGCCGAGCTGCTCGGCGCGGCCGCCGACTGCGGAGCCCCGGTGTCCGGCCTGGCCGCCCGCCGGGCGCAGGCCGCCGCGCTGACCGGCGACCTCGACGGGGCGCTGCGGGAGGCCGACGCCGCCCTCGCCGACCCCCGGGCCGGGGACCGCCCGCGCGCGGCCGGGGTGGTCGCGGCGGTGCTGACCCGGCGCGGGCTGCTGGTCGAGGCCGCGGAGATGTACCGGCTGGCCGGCCCGGACCGCGCCGGGGCGGCGGCGCTGGCGCTGCTGGCCACCGGGGCACGGGAGGAGGCCGCCGCGGTCCTGGCGGAGCACCGCCCGCGCGGGACGACGGTGCTGCCGGTGAGCGAGGAGCTCGTGGCGGAGGGGGTGACCTGCTCACTGCGCTCGGGGGCCGAGGCCGCCGACGGGATCGCCGCCGCGCTGTCCACGCTGACCCGCGCCGCGGCGCTGCTGGAACCGGTGGGCCGCACCGCGCTGCTGCCCGACACCCCCTCGGCGCTGGCCGCGCTCGTCGCGCTGCACTGCGGCGAGCTCGCGGTGGCCGAGTCGGTGCTGCAGCGGGCGGTCGCCACCGACCTGGGCGGGGTGCCGGCCCGTCCGCGGCACCTGCTGCTGCTCGCCTGGATCGCCATGCTGGCCGGCCGCGGCGGCCGCGCCCGGGAGCTGGTCACCGAGGCGCAGGACGCCGCGGGCGGGCACCTCGAGCCGCGCGACGAGGTGTACCGGCAGGCGCTGGAGGTGGGGCTGGCCCGCCGCAGCAGCGACGTCCCGGGGCTGGTCCGGGCGTGGGTGCGGGCGCGCGAGGCCGTCGTCCGGTACCCGGTGGACCTGTTCACGCTGCTGCCGCTGGGCGAGCTGGTCGTGGCCGCGGCGCGGCTGCGCGACGGTGACCGGCTGCGCTCGCACCTGGCCGAGGCGCAGGCGCTGCTGCGCCGGCTGGGCGACCCGCAGCTGTGGGCGGCGCCGCTGCACTGGAGCGGCGCGCAGGCGGCGATCATCACCGACGACCCGGGCGCCCTGCGCCCGCACGCCGCCGCCCTGGTGGCCGCGGCGCGCACCAGCCCCTACGCGGCCACGCTGGCCGAGGCCGGGCGGACCTGGCTGCGGGTGCTCACCGACGAGGTCGACCCGCCGGCGGTCCTGGCCGTCGCGGAGGCGCTGGCCGAGGTGGGGCTGGGCTGGGACGGCTCGCTGCTGGCCGGGCAGGCCGCGGCCCGGGCCCGCGACCCGCGGTCCCGCGCGGGCCTGCTCGCCTGCGCGCGGACGCTCGTCGGCACCGGGACCCCCGACGGCGCGGCCGAAGCGGGGCACGACGCCGGTCCGGCGGCCGCCTCCGGCGCGCTCAGCGAGCGGGAGCGGGAGGTGGCCCGGCTGGTGGTGGCGGGGCGGACCCACCGGGAGATCGGGCTGGCGCTGTTCATCTCGGCGAAGACCGTCGAGCACCACGTCTCGCGGATGCGCCAGCGGCTGGGCGCCGGGACCCGGTCGGACCTGCTGGCCCGGCTGCGGGCGGAGCTGGGCGAGGACGCCTGAGCCCAGCGGGCGTCAGCGCGCGGAGGAGCGGGACAGCACCACGCAGGGGACGCAGACGTCGCGGGCCTCGGTGGGCCAGGGCTCGTCGACGCTGACGCGGGCGAGCGTGCCGCACAGGGTGAGCTCGCAGGCGCCGTCGACCTCGCCGGCCGGGCGGTGCAGCTCGACGGCGTGCCACAGGGCGGCGGTGGGGCCGTGCGCCCGGCTGCGGGCGGCGGCGAAGGCGGTGGCGGCGAACGCCGTGGGGGCGCCGGCGGGGGCGGGGGCGGGGACGGTCGGAGCGGCCATGCAGGGAGGGTCGGCAGCGCCCGAGCGCCCCGGGAGGCCCCGCGCCCCCGGACCACCCACACGGGTGAGGGGGCGATCACCCGGACCGGGCGGCAGGATGCGCTCATGGAGCTGACGAAGCACGGGCACGCCTGCGTGGTCATCAGCGACGGCGACCGGCGGCTGGTCGTCGACCCGGGGGCGTGGACCGAGGCCGGGGCGCTCGACGGGGCCAGCGCGGTGCTCGTCACCCACGAGCACCCCGACCACGTGGTGCCCGAGCAGCTGCGGGCGGCGCTGGAGGCCCACCCGGCGCTGGAGGTGTGGACGAACCCGTCCGTCGCGGCGCTGTTCGAGGGGCTCGGGTCCCGGGTGCACGCCGTCGGTGACGGCGACACGCTGACCGCCGCGGGTTTCGAGGTGCAGGTGCACGGCGAGTGGCACGCGGAGATCCACCCCGACATCCCCCGGGTGCGCAACGTCGGCTTCCTCGTCGAGGGCCAGGTGTTCCACCCGGGCGACGCGCTCACCGTCCCGGGGACGCCGGTGCCCACGCTGCTGCTGCCGCTGCACGCGCCGTGGTCGAAGGTGGCCGAGCTCATCGACTACGTGCGGGCGGTCGACGCCGACCAGGCCTTCGCCGTCCACGACGGCCTGCTCAACGACACGGGACTGGGGCTGCTCGCCGGCCTGCTCGGCGAGCGCGGCCCCGGCACGCCCACCCCGTACGGCCGGCTGACCCCGGGGGAGTCGGTCGAGCTCTGAGGCCGGCCGGCTCCCCCGCGGGCGTCAGCGCCGGACGGAGCGGTTCCCGCGGCCCGCGACGCTCTCGGCGACGCCGATGAGCAGCACGGCGGCGACCACGGCGAGCACGAAGCCCAGCACGTTGAGCTCCCAGATGCTGCCGGTGCCGAAGAACTGGGCGATCAGCCCGCCGATGAGCGAGCCGACCAGGCCCAGGGCCAGGGTGGCGAGGATGCCCAGGTGCTGCTTGCCCGGGACGATGAGACGGGCCAGGGCTCCGATGACGAGGCCGGCCACGAGGAATCCGATCACGACTGTCCTCCAGGAGGGGTGCCGCGCCCGGCCGGTCACCGGGCGCTCCGGCCCTCCCCCTACCCCCGCGGACGACGGCGACGCGTGTCCCGCGCCACCGTCAGTCGGCGGTGACCTGCTCCACGTGCGCCGGGAGCTTGTCCAGCTCGCCGTCGACGGTGCGCTGCACCACCCGCTGCATCGCGGTGCGGGAGAGCCGGTCGGCCAGCCGCACCCGCACGGGCTCGTGGGTCAGCGTGATGGTGACCAGCGTGCCGCCCCCGGCGCCGTCGGCGAGCTCGATGCGCGTCGTCCAGGTCTCCGGCGTGAGCTGCAGGCGGGTGGCCACCACCCGCTCGGGCTCCCACTCGACGATCTCCCCGCGCGGGGCGCCGGCGCGGGGCTGCTCGTCCTCGCCGAGCCGGCCGGGCACGCAGACGAAGCGGGTGCCCGGGCCCGCGGCCGCGCCGTCGACGACGTAGGAGACGTCGCACACCGCGCAGTAGGGCTCGAGCACGGCCAGGGCCCGCCACACGCGGCCGCGCGGGGCGGCCACCTCCCGACTGCCGCTGGCCGTGGTCACTCCCCGACCGTAACCGGCCCCGGGGCGAGGTCGGCGAGCACGGCCCGGGCCACCGCGTAGCGCTCCTCCCCCACCCGGGCGGCCCACTCCCGCTCCACGGCCGCCAGCCGGCGGCGGACCGCGGCGGTCGCCTCCCGGCCGCGGCCGGTCAGCCGGACCAGCCGGGCCCGCCGGTCGGTGGGGTCGGGGACGACCTCGACGTAGGCCCCGGCCTCCAGCGGGGCCAGCGCCTGCGCGAGCGCCTGCTTGGTCAGCCCGCTGGCCGCGGTCAGCCGGGTCAGCCGCTCGCCCTCGGGCGGCAGGAAGGAGAGCAACCGGTAGTGCCGCACCCGCAGCCCGGGGAACGAGGCGTCGCTCAGCGCGTACAGCTCGGCCCGGATGCGGTGCATCGCCTGCTCGAGCAGCACGACGACGAGCGGTTCCCCGTTGACGGGCTCGGACACGGTGGCCCACCATCTCCCCAGGTAGACAAGCGGCTTGACCATCCTCCCACGGAGCCCGCGATGACGACCTCCCCCCGCCCCCCGGCGTCCCCGGTGACCGGCCTCCCGGGCGGCACCGCCGTCGCCGAGCTGCTGCCCGGCCTGCGCCGCCGGGCGGGCGACCCGGACCTCGTCGTCGACGCCGTCACCTGCCGGCCGCTCCCCCACGACATCAGCGCGCCGTCCACCCGCGCGCTCACCCGCGTCGCCGTCGACGCCCGGACCGGGTCCGGCGCGCCGGTGGTGCTGCGCCTGGTGGCCAAGGAGCTGCAGGCCGCGCGGTACGGCCTCCCCGCGCAGATCCCCGAGCCCGAGCGCCGCCGCCTCGACGCCGTCATCCCCTGGCGGCTGGAGGCCGACGTCCTCGCCGCCGACGTCGCCGGCTGCGCGGTGCCGGGCCTGCGCCCGCCGGACGTGGTCGCGGTGCACGAGCAGCCCGGCGACCGGCTCACCCTGTGGCTGGAGGACGCCGAGCCCGTCGGGACCCCGTGGACGGGCGACGACACCGTGCGCGCCGCGGAGGCCCTCGGCCGCCTCGCCGCCCGCCGCCGGGGACGGCCGTGGCCGGCCCTGCCCTCCGGTGACTTCCTCACCGGCTACCGGGACGACCAGCTGGGCAGCTGGGCGGTTCCCTGGCTGCTCGACGACGCCACCTGGGCCGCGCCGGTGATGCGGGTCCCCGAGGTCGTGGCCCTGCGGGCGGAGGTCTGCGCGCTGGCCCGCCGCGTCGGCGACCTGCACGCCCGCCTGGCGCCGCTGCCGGTGCTGCCCAGCCACGGCGACGCGACCCCGATGAACCTGCTGCGGCCGGCCGCGGCACCGGACACGTTCGTGCTGGTCGACTGGGCGATGGCCGGGCCCGCGCCGGCCGGGTACGACCTCGTGCCGCTGCTGTTCGGCCGCGGGGAGTGCGGCGCCGCCCCCGCCGGGGAGGTGCCGGGCCTGCTCGGGCCCGCCGTCGCGGCGTACGTGCGGGGGCTGGCCACCGAGGGCGTGACGGTGTCCGCCGAGGAGGTGGAGACCGGCGTGCTGCTGGCTGCGCTGCTGCGCTACCCGTGCACCGGGATGCCGCTGCACGTGCTGTTCGAGCCGGCGACCGACGAGCTGCTGGCGTACGCGGCGCGGCGCGCGGACTTCGTGCGGATGGTGCTCGACCTCGAGCCCCGGCTGGCCGCGCTCAGCGGCCGGTGACCGAGACCTCGAACTCGACCTGGCTCACGTCGGGGCGCAGCCGGGAGAAGCTGTGCACCAGCGGGTGCCCCGCGCTGTCGCGGACGGTGGTGCGCACGACCAGCAGCGGCGACCCGGCGGCGACGCGCAGCAGGTCGGCCTCGTCCGGGGCGGCGGTGCCGACGTCGACGACGATCCGCGCGTGGGCGAGGTCGGCGCCGTACTCGCGGCGGAGGAAGTCGTAGAGCGAGCCCTCGGTGAAGTCCTCCTCGGCCGCCATCGGGTAGCGCGCGGCGGGCAGGAAGCTGTGCGCGACGTGGTTGGGCGCGCCGTCCACGCTGCGCAGCCGCTCGAGCTCGACGACGTCGGTGGCCACCTCGAGGGCCAGCTCGGCGGCCACCGCCGCCGACGCCGGGACGACGCGCTGCTGCAGCACCGTCGTCCCCACCTGGGCGCCCTGCTCGGCCATGACCGAGCTCCACCCGGCGATGCGGTGCACGAAGCTCTCGCGGTACTCGTGCCGGATCGCCGGGCGGGTGACGTAGGTGCCGCGCCCCTGCTCGCGCACGAGGTGGCCGTCGGCGACCAGGCCGTCGACGGCGCGGCGCAGGGTGATCCGGCTCACGCCGTACTCGGTGCACAGCAACGGCTCCGGCGGCAGCAGCGCACCCTCCGGCATCGCCGCGACCCGGCGCCGGAGGTGCTCCCGGACCGAGAGGTACTTCGGTCCCGCCGTCGCCGCCGTCACGCCCCCCACCCTAGGCGCCGGTAGACGTCTGCGGACGTCATGTCGTATGAGACGTCTCTCGTGTTCACCCGGTCGAGGCGCGCAGCTCGACCACGGTGACCTCCGGGCGGGCACCGACCCGCATCGGCGGCCCCCAGTACCCCGCGCCCGCCGTCACGTAGAGCTGGGTGTCGCCGTGCCGAGACAGCCCCTCCACGGCGGGCTGGTCGAGCCGGATCGCGTAGTCGAAGGGCCACAGCTGACCGCCGTGCGTGTGTCCGGACAGCTGCAGGTCCACGCCGGCGGCACCCGCCTGCTCCACCTGCACCGGCTGGTGCGCCAGCAGCACCACCGGGGTGGCGTCGTCGCGGCCGTCGAGCGCCGCGTCGAGGTCGGCGCCGTGCCCGGGGACGCCGGAGCGAGCCGCCGTCCGGTCGTCGATGCCGGCCAGGTCGAACGACGCCCCGTCACGGGTCACCGGCACCCGCTCGTTGCGCAGCACCTCCACGCCCAGCGTGGGCAGGTGGCGCAGCCACGCCCGGGTGTCGACGAAGTACTCGTGGTTGCCGGTGACGAAGTAGACGCCCTGCTCGCTGACCAGGTCGGCCAGCGGGGCGACCTCCCCGCGCAGCTCGTCGACCTCGCCGTCGACCAGGTCGCCGACGATCGCCACCACGTCGGGACGCTGGGCGTTGACCACCTCGACCAGCCGCTCGAAGCGCCGTCCGCCGTAGGTGGCCGACAGGTGGCCGTCGGAGAAGGTGACGATCCGCAGGCCGTCGAGGGCCGGGTCCAGCCGCGGCAGGGTGACCGGCACCCGCCGGACGACGGGCGCGGAGTTGGCGAGGTAGGCGCCGGTGCCGGCGGTGGCCAGGGCCGTCACCCCGGCCGTGACCGCGAGGGACCGGGCGATGAACAGCCGCCGGGAGGGGTCCGCCGGCTCGGAGGAGAGCTCCGCGGGGGCCGGCTCGGGCGCGGGGCCGCCGACGGGCACGGGCTCGCGGGCGGGCGCGCGCCGGCGGTCGAGGACGCGCAGCAGCAGGCGCACCGGCTCGAGGGCCAGCAGCGCGAGGAAGGCGTAGAAGGCGACGCCGAGCCAGCTGAAGCCGACCCAGGCCAGCGGCGCCTGCGCCGACAGCGACAGGTCGCGGCGGGTGAGCACGGCGGCGGCGGGCAGCAGCGCGAGCAGGACGGTGAGCCAGGTGAGCCGGCGGCGCAGCCGTCCCGGGCGGGTGGTGCCGCGGACCAGCCGCCACCACAGGTAGCCGTGCAGGACGAGCAGCGCCGCCAGGACGACCGTGCCGAACCCCAGGAGCGCGATCAGGGACAGTGGAAGGACCTCCTCGCCCCCCACCACTCGCAGGCTCGCGGTGGGCCCCTGCGAGGAGGCCGTCGGAGGCGGGGCACCCCCAGGTTACGCGCGGGCGGCGGCCCGGACGGCGGCGCGCAGGCCCGGCTCCAGCGCCCAGAACGCCTGGTCGGCGTGCTCGGCGCGGGCCTCCTCCAGGCCGTGCAGCCGGCCGTAGGTGAAGGTGTCCTCCCCCGCGCCGACGGCCGCGGTGGCCAGCCGCAGGCACCACTGCCGGGTGACGACGGTGTCCTGCGCCTCGCCGAGCACGTCCTGCACCTGCTTCGTGCAGGCGACCAGCGCCTCGGCGGGCGCGCCCAGCACCGTCGCGGCGACCTCGGCGGTGTAGCGGACCCGCTTGGCGGCCTTGCGCACCTCGTGCAGGGCGTGCTCGGTCTCGTCGAGGTGCGCCCCGGGGTCGGCCGCCTCGCGCCCGCGGGCCTCCTCGACGCGGGACCGCAACCGCTTCCCGGTGCGCCGGACCGCGTCGGCGAGGACGGCGTGCGCGGGCTCGCCGGCGGCGGCGAGCAGCGGCGGGTCGGCGAGCAGCGCGTCGAGGGAGTCCAGCAGCGCCAGGTGCCGGCGGTCCGACAGCGCCCGGACGGCGGCCTTGCGGCCGCGCTCCACGTCGGCGACCTCGGTGGACCGCAGCCGCGCGGACACCGGGCCGCGGACCAGCTCGACCGGCTGGGCCTCGACGACGGACCTGAGGTGCTCGAGGGCCACCTCGCCGTCCCGGGCGCCGGAGAGCTGCCCGCCGATCCACTGCAGCTCGTCGCGCACCGGGTCGGTGGCGGTGCGGTCGAGGACCGGCCGGAAGGCGGCCAGGACGCTGCGCAGCCGGCGGCAGGCCACGCGCAGGTCGTGGACGCCCTCGGGGTCGCCGGTGCGCACGCCGATGTCGGCCGTCTGCAGCGCCCGGGCCTGCGCGCGCACGGCGGCGAGCACGACCTCGGCCGCCGTCGGCCCGCCCCGGTCGCGCTTCCTCCCCTTGCCGCCCTTCTTCTTCCTCCCGCCGTCCTCCGCGACGGCGGCGGGCGGACGCGGCGGGGCGGGCGCCAGGGCGGCGAGCCGGTCGGCCAGGACGCGGGAGAGCTTCGAGGGGACGGCCGAGGGACGGATGCCCGCGTCGGCAAGCGCGGCGGTCACGGCGTCGAGCAGCGCCTCGTCGCCCTCGACCAGCTCCACCTCGACCTCCCGCCAGGTGGTCGTGGTCGCGGCCGCGCCCTCCTCGGCGGCCAGGGCGGTGCCGGTGACGGTGTCCGCGGCGACCTCGGCGAGCACCCGGCCGCCGTCGTCGAGCAGCGGCGTGACCTGCCGGGTGGTCTGCAGGGTGGCGACCGGCACCGGCCGGACCCCCCGCAGCACGGCGGTGACCGGCTCGGTCACCGCCCGCGGCACCTGGGTGCGCCGGACCCCCAGCGGGGCGTGCAGCTCGCGGCGCGAGCCCGCCACCGCGGTGGGCAGCTTGAGGTGCCAGCCGGCGTCGGTGCCGCCGGTGCGGCGCCGCAGCGTGACCCGCGCGCGGGCCAGCCGGAGGTCGGGGGTGTCCCAGTAGGTGGCGTCGAGGTCGTGGGTGACGACGTCGCCCACCGCGGCGATCCCGCCGACGCCCGTCACGTCGGGCAGGACGGCGTCCGGCCCCATCTCGAACTTGCGCTCCACCTCGAGCTGTCCGCTGGTCACGACGTCCTCCTCCGACCGCAGTCCCGTGATCGACCGTAGGGGCGCGACGGGTGTCGGGGCACGTCAGAGCGGGCACTGTCCCGCGCGAGCGACGCCAGAGCCGGCGTTCCGAGGAGGCGAGCACCGTGTTGAGCGAGCGAGACCTGTCCGCGGCCATCGGCAGCACCGCGCAGGGTCCGGACGGCGAGAAGATCGGCACCGTCGAGAGCTTCTTCGTCGACGACCGCACCGGCGCGCCCACGTGGGTGGCCGTGGCCACCGGCCTGTTCGGCACCCGCCACTCGATCGTGCCCGCGACGCAGGCCACCTTCACCGACGGCGTGCTCAGCGTGCCGGTGGGCAAGGAGGCGGTCCGCTCCGCGCCGCACCTGCGCGGGGACCACCTCGGCCCCGAGGAGGAGGACCAGCTCCGGCAGCACTACGGCCTGGGCAGCCCGGGCCTGGCCGCACCCGGCCCGCAGGACCCCGGCCCGGGCGCGCCCGGCCCCGACGCGGCGGCCGCCCCGGCCACCGGCGCCTGGTCGCCCGCCGCCGACCGCCCGGTCCCGCCGGGGAGCGAGGCACCGGACGCGGGGGCCACCGCGCCCGCCGCGCCGACGCAGCGGGTGGCCCCGGTGGGCGCCGCCGGCGGTGCTCCCGCCGCCGTCCCGCCGCAGACCGCACCGCAGCCCGCCGCCCCGACCCCTGCCCCGACCGCGGCCGAGCCGCCCCGGCAGGCACCCGACGGGTCGATGGTGCGCAGCGAGGAGCGGCTGCGGGTGGGCACCGAGCAGGTGGCCGCCACCCGCGTCCGGCTGGTCAAGTACGTGGTCACCGAGCACGTGCAGGTGACCGTGCCGATCCGCCGCGAGGAGATCCGGGTCGAGCACGTGCCCCTCGACGCCCCCGACGTGCCCGGGGAGTCCCTGGCCCCCGCCGGCACCGGCGCCCCCACCGGCACCGGCGCCCCCACCGCCGGCAGTCCGCTCGGCGCGGGGACCGGTGCCGGCCTGCCCGAGGAGATCGTGCTGCACGCCGAGCGCCCGGTCGTGGGCGTCGAGGTGGTGCCGGTCGAGCGGGTGCGGCTGCGCACCGAGCTGGTCGAGGGTCAGGAGCGGGTCACCGAGCAGGTGCAGCGCGAGCAGATCGCCGTCGACCAGACGCCGGCGCCGCCGCACTGACCCCCTAGCTGCGGCGGTCGGCCAGGAAGGCGAAGCGCTCGCGGGTGGCGGTGACCTCGGCGGCGTCGACGTCGGCGAGCACCAGGGTCTCGCCGCCCGCGGCGCTGGCCAGGACCTCGCCCATCGGGCTGACCACCTGGCTGTCGCCGGCGTGCTCGATGCCGTCGCCGCCGGTGCCGACGCGGTTGCCGGCGACCACGTAGGCCTGGTTCTCGATGGCGCGCGCCCGCAGCAGCGTCGTCCAGTGGTGGCGGCGGGCGGCCGGCCAGTTCGCCGTCACGAGGTAGACGTCGGTGGTCGGGGCCGCGGTCCAGAACACGTCGGCGAAGCGCAGGTCGTAGCAGACGAACGGGGTGACCCGCAGGCCCCCGACGGTCACGCTCACCGGGGCGTCGCCGGCCAGGTAGCGCTCCGCCTCGCCGCCGTGGGTGAACGGGTGCAGCTTGCGGTAGCGGTGCACCGTGCCGTCCGGGCCGGCCAGCACCAGGGAGTTGTACGGCAGCTGCTCGCCCGGGGCGACCTCCGGGCAGCTGCCGGCCACCCACACGCCGTGCGCGGCGGCCTGCTCGCACAGGAAGCCCGCCGACGGGCCGTCCTGCGGCTCGCCGATGCCCGGCGTCATCGAGAAGCCGGTGGAGAACGTCTCGCTGAGCAGCACGAACTCCGCCCCGGCCGCGGCCGCGCGGGCCACCTGCGGCGCCAGCCGGGCGTAGTTGGCCTCGCGGTCCTCCCAGACGATGTCGTGCTGCACCACACCGAACCTCACGACCGACCTCCCGATCCAGACCTCACGTGCGCATCCTCCCCAGCCGGGCAACCGCCTCGGCGAGCACCTCGTCGCGCTTGCAGAACGCGAAGCGCACCAGCGAGCGGCCGAGGTCGGCGTGCTCGCGCGTGTAGAAGACGCCCGAGGGGACGGCGACCACCCCGGCGCGCTCGGGCAGCTCGCGGCAGAACGCCAGCCCGTCGCCGTCGGGCCGCACGCCCGAGACGTCCACGGTGGCGAAGTAGGTCGCCTGCGGGCTGACCGTCGGCAGCTCGGCCTCCCGCAGGCCGGCCACCAGCACGTCCCGCCGGCGCTCGAGGTCGGCCGCGATGCCGGCGAAGAACGCGTCGGGCAGCGCGAGCCCCGCGGCGATCGCCGGCTGGAACGGCCCGCCGTTGACGTAGGTGAGGAACTGCTTGGCGGTGCGGACGGCGGCCACCAGCGGCGCCGGGCCGCAGATCCACCCGATCTTCCAGCCGGTCGTGTTGAACGTCTTGCCGCCGCTGCCCACGACCAGCGTCCGCTCCCGCATGCCCGGCAGCGTGGCCGCCGAGACGTGCTCGGCGCCGCCGAAGACCAGGTGCTCGTAGACCTCGTCGGTGAGCACCAGCAGCCCCGCCTCCAGCGCCACCTCGGCGACCTCGGCCAGCTCGGCGCGGTCGAGCACGGTGCCGGTGGGGTTGTGCGGTGAGTTGAGCAGCAGCAGCCGGGCGCGCGGGGTGACCGCGGCGCGCAGGTCGGCCGGGTCGAACGTCCAGTGGCCGTCGCCGGTGCCGGGCGGCGGAGGGGTCAGCGGCACCGGCCGGACGACGCCGCCGGCCATCGCGACCGCGGCGGCGTAGCTGTCGTACATCGGCTCGAGCAGCACGACCTCGTCGCCGGGCTCGACCAGCGCCAGCAGCGCGGCGGTGAGCGCCTCGGTGGCGCCGGCGGTCACCAGCACCTCGGTGTCGGGGTCGTAGCGCAGGCCGCGGAAGCGCTCGAGGTGCGCGGCGACGGCGGCCCGCAGCTCCGGCGTCCCCGGACCGGGCGGGTACTGGTCGGCGGGGGTGCCGATCGCGGCCCGGGCGACGTCGAGCACCTCGGCCGGGCCCGGGGTGTCGGGGAAGCCCTGCCCCAGGTTGATCGACCCGGTGGCCACCGCGAGCGCGCTCATCTCGGCGAACACCGTCGTCCCGAAGCCCTGCAGCCTCCCGGCCAGGTACGGCTCGCGCATCAGTCCCCCACCACCGTGAACCGCACCGACCGCCGGGCGACGTCGGCCTCGACCAGCCGCACCCGCACCCGCGAGCCGGGCACCAGGCCGGCCCCGCTGCAGCGGGCGCGGATGGCCGGCTCGGCGAGCACGACGGTGCCCCGGTCGTCCTCCACGTCCACCACCACCGCGGCGAACTCCTCCCCCGTGCGGCCGGCGAGCAGCCAGGCCTCCGTGGCGTCGACGGCGGCCCGCTCGACCGCCCGGGTGCGCCGGTCGGAGGCGGCCATCGTCGCCGGCAGCGCCGGCAGCGCGGCGCGGACGGCGGGGTCGGGCTCGCGGCCGGCGGCCACCGCCAGGCAGACCTCGGTGGCGAACCGGTCGGCCAGCCGGCGCAGCGGCGCGGTGACGTGCGCGTACGGCGCGCCGACGCCGGCGTGCCCGGTCTGCTCCGGCGGGGCGCCGTCGAACGCGGTGTAGGCGGCGCCGCGCAGCAGGGTCGCCGCCTCCTCGCGGAAGGCCGCGTGCCGCGGGTCGACGCCGTCGAGGGCGGCCAGCACCCGACCCGGACCGGCACCGTCCGGCCACGCGACGCCGAGCGCGGGTGCCAGCCGGCGCAGCCGGTCCACGTCCTCCGCCCGCGCGGGCGGCAGGGTGCGCAGGAGGCCGACCCCGGCGCCGAGCATGAGGTCCGCCGCGACCCGGCCGGTGAGCAGCGAGATCTCGGCGTTCCACCGCTCGACCGGCAGGTCGCTGCGGCTCACCAGCGTCCAGCCGCCGGCGTCGGTGCGCACCACCTGCTGCTCGGGCGTGCCCAGCTCGACGGCGCCGCGGGCGACGGCGGCCTCCTCGAGCAACCGCCCGAGCTCGGGCAGCAGCGCGATCGGCTCCGGGAGGGTGCCGGCGTCGGCGGCGGCCTGCACCTCGGGGTAGGCCAGCTGCGCGCGGCTGCGGACGCGGGCGCGGCGCAGGTCGACCGAGCGCACCGCGCCGTCGCCGTCGAGCCGGACGGTCCACAGCGCCGCCGCCCGCTCCTGGCCGGCCAGCAGGCTGGCGGCACCCTCGCTGAGGCCCGGCGGGTGCAGCGGGGTGCGCCCGTCGGGGCTGTAGAGGGTCTGGCCGCGGCGGTGGGCCTCGGCGTCGAGCGCGCTGCCCGGGCGGACCACCGCACCGACGTCGGCGATGGCGTAGCGGACCAGCCAGCCGGCGCCGTCCCGCTGCAGGTGCACGGCCTGGTCGAGGTCGCGGCTGCCCGGCGGGTCGACGGTCACCAGCTCGACGGCGGTGGCGTCCTCGTCGGGCAGCACCGGTGGGCGCGCGGCCTCGGCGAGCACCTCGGGCGGGAAGTCCTCGGGGACGTCGAACTCGGCACGGATGACGGCGAAGTCGGGGCCCGGCGGGGCGTCGTCCGGCCAGCGCGGGAGGACGGGGTCCCAGACGCCGCTGCGCCGGCCGGCCCACGGCGCCGTCTCGTTCCACGTGGAACTCACGCGACGCGCACGTCCCCGGCACCGGCGATCGAGACGACGTCGCCGCGGCGGACCTGCCGGCCGCGGCGGTCCTCGGGCTCGCCGTTGACCCGCACCGCGCCGGTGACCAGCACGTCCTTCACCTGGGCGCCGGTGGGGACGGCGTCGACCAGCTTGAGCAGCTGGCCGAGGCGGATGGAGTCCTCACCGGGACGGAGCTCGACGGTGCGCACGGCGTCCATCCTCAGGCCGGCACGAGCTCGTCGCCCACCGCCACCCGGCCGGGCACCGGGACGAGCGCGCCGACGGCGAGGGTGCTGGCCCGCTCGCGGTGGATCGTCTTGAGGACGGTGGTGTCGCGGCCGATCCCGCCGGGCTGCGGGCGGGTGACCATGACGCAGCGGCTGACCGGCTTGAGCACGTCGAGCACGGCGGTGCCCAGCCGCACCGTGCTGCCCAGGAGGCCGTCCTCGCCGGCGCCGTCGAGCAGCACGTTCGAGCGGAACCGGCGCCGGTCCCACGTGCCGAGGGTGCCGGTGGAGACCAGCGAGACGCGGGTGCGGGAGCTGTCGTGGAAGGCGCCAGACGCGCCCTCGAAGGCGTCCCAGACGTCCTCGTCGTCGTCGGGGACCTCGTAGTGCCGCGGTCCGTGGTCGGCCTCCGCGGCGCGCAGCGTGACCGACCGGCCGAGCCAGTCGGACAGGACGCCGTCGTCGGTGGTCACCGTGCCGTCGGGCAGCACCACCTCCACGCCGCCGTCGGCGGTCAGCCGGGCGGCGGCGAACAGCAGGTCGGGGACGCGGCGCGCGGTCAGGCCGTAGCCGGTCGAGCGGTCGAACAGCGCCCACTGCCGGTCGCCGGCCAGCCCCTGCGGGCCGACGTCGACGGCGTCGAGCCGCTCGCCCTGCAGCGACTTGACCGGGTAGCGCCACAGCTCCAGCACGCGCACGTCAGGCCGCCGTCCAGGTGAGGGTCCAGGTGCCCGACCAGCTCTCCCCGGGGTCGAGGACCACGAGGTCGACGCCGTCGGCGAGCGCGTTGGGCGGGCACGTCATCGGCTCGACGGCGAGGCTGCGGCGGCGCTGGCCCTCGGGGAGGGTGTCGCCGCTGTAGACCTGCAGCCACGGCCAGGCACCGTCGACGGCGAGCTCGAGCGCCCCGACGGGCCCGCGCAGGGAGACGCGGGCCCAGCCGTCGCCGTCGCGGACGAGGTCGGTGACGGCGTCGTCCAGCGCGCGGTCACCGATCCGGCCGACGGCGCCGTCGAAGGGCCGGCGGCCGCCGGTGGGCAGGCCGCCGTCGAGGTCGAGGGCGGTGCGGGCGGGGACGGTCAGCTCGGCGTCCCCGATGCCGCCGTCCCGGGTGGCGCCGACCGACAGGTAGGGGTGCATGCCGGCGCCGAGGGGCGCCGGCCGGTCGCCGGCGTTGCGGACCCGCACGGTCACGGTGAGCCGGTCGGGGGTCAGGTGCGTGTCGACGGCGGCGGCCAGGCGGAACGGGTAGCCCGGGCGGGCCTCGACGACGGTGCCCACGGTGAGCGCGTCGGAGTGGCGGGCCAGCACCGACCACTGCTGCCAGGTGACGAGCCCGTGCGCGGCGGGCTTGTCCGGTCCGGCGGTGTCGAGCTGGAGCTGCCGGCCCTCCCACGTCCACCGCCCGTCGCGCAGCCGGTTGGGCCACGGCAGCAGCACGCCGCCGCGCCGCCCGGCCGGGACGCTGCCCGCCGGGTAGCCGTCGAGGACCTCCCACTCCCCGACGGTCAGCGCCCGGAGGCCGCCGCCGCGCAGGTCGACGGCGAGCCGGGCGTCCCCGCTGACCAGCTCGACCCCGGTCGGCTCGGTGGGCGGCCAGGCGGTCATCGGCGGGACGCTCATGCCCGGCAGCCCACCACACGCAGGCCGCCACAGCCCAGCGGGTCCGCGCCGTCGCACGGCAGGCCGACGCGGTGGGCGCGGCGGGGCACCGTCGAGGACCGGGTCGTCGGGGTACGGCCGGGTCCACGGGCACGCGCCTGCACCTCGCGCAGGAAGACCGCCGCACCGGTGGGCCCGATGCGGGGAACCCGACTGATGTGCCGCCGGCCGCCCTGCCCACCGGCGCGGCGGCTCGCCACCCCTGTCAAGGTGCTTGCGACATCTGTGGACAGGCGTCTGACCTGCGGATACGTAATGCGACAGGTCGCTCGTTCAGCTAGACTTCGTACATGTGTTCGGGTGACTGGTCGACCGGTGACGTGCTGGAGGACGTCGCCGCGCTGGTCGCCGAGCGCAACCGGATCGACGCCGCCCTGGCCCGCCGGGTGCGGGACGCGGAGCTGGCCCAGGCGGCCGAGCGCGACGGGCTGAAGTCGATGCGCTCGTGGCTGGCCGGGCACTGCCGGCTCTCGGCCGCCGCGGCCGCCCGCATCGTGGGCAACGGGCGGGTGCTGGCGCACCTGCCGGCGCTGGCCGAGGCGCACGACGCCGGGCTCGTGTCGGCCGAGCAGGTCGCGGTCGCAGCGACCGCGCTGACGCCGGAGCGCCTGCAGGCCGCCGCCGAGCAGGGCGTGGCGCTCGGCGAGGTCGACGCGGTGCTCACTGGCCTGGCCGTTCAGCAGCCGCACACCGACTTCGTGCACGCGGTGCGGCACTACCTGGCCCGGCTCGATCCCGACGGCCCGGAGCCCGATCCGACCGAGGGGCGGCGGTTGAGCCTGGCCAAGCACGCCGACGGCAGCCTGAGCGGCCGCTTCGAGCTCGACGCGGTGGGTGGGGAGAAGCTGCAGGCGGCACTGGAGTCGTTCGTGCAGGCCGACCGGCCTGCCGGGGACGAGCGCAGCCGGGCGCAGCGGCTGGGGGATGCGCTGGTGCAGCTGTGCGACACCACGCTGGCCGCCGGTTCGCTGCCGGTGCTGCGGACGGTGAAGCCGCACCTGGCCGTGGTCATCGACCTCGACGACCTCGCCGGCACTGCCACCGGCCCGGAGGCCGCGCGGATGGGGTTCGGCGCGGTGATCTCCGCCGCCCGCGCCCGCTGGCTGGCCTGCGACAGCACCGTCTCCCGCGTGGTCTTCGGCCCCGACGGCGCGCCGGTCGACCTCGGCCGCGAACACCGCCTGGCCAACCGGTGTGGCCCCTCCGCAGGGGCCCACCGCGAGCTTGCGAGTGGTGGGGGGCGGAGGGGTCCTTTCTCTGGTGCACTGGCTCGACGGCGGTGAGACCAACCTGCAGAACTCGGCGCTGCTGTGCGAGCGGCACCACACCAAGGTCCACCACGGCTTCCGCGTCGAGCGACAACCGGAAGGACACTGGCGGACCTGGCGACCCGACGGCACCGAGATCGGCGTCCCGTCACCCCTCCTGCAACCCGCCGCCTGACCACCTGAACGGGACCGGGCACGGCCGCCGCCGACCAGCGGACGGCCGTGCCCGCGTGCGCGGGATCAGGAGCGCGGGGTCAGGCGCCCGCGGTCAGGGGCTCGCGGTCAGGAGCTCGCGGTCACCTGGTCACCGATCTGCAGCACCTGGTCCCGGGTCAGCTGCCGCGGCGCCAGCAGGAGGAAGAGGCGCCCGTCCGGGAGCCGGCCGACGAGGGTCCAGGAGCCGGGGCCGCCCGCGTCGTCCTCGACGGCGGCCAGCAGGCCCGGCCGGCCCTGGACCGTCACGGACTCCGGCGGGCCGGCCACGGGGATCCCCTCGAGCAGCTCCTCCGGCGTACCGGGGTACTCGGCGCCCACCACGCTGACCCGCAGCAGCAGGGCGGGATCGGCGTCGCTGACCAGGTCGAGGCTGCGGCTCTCCTCGTAGCCGCCCACCGACCACCCCGCCGGCGCCAGCCCGAACTGCAGGCCCACCGGCTGCGGCCGGTCGACGATCGACCCGGCCACCCGCACCAGCGACGCGGTGTCGGCCTGCGGCCCCTCACCCAGGAGCCACACCCACCGTCCGTCCGGCCGCTGCCACAGCAGGCTGACCGCGTCCCGCTCGCGCCACACCGCGGCCTCGGCGCCGTCGACCGTCGCCGTCCCGGTCGGCTCGCCCTCCGGCGAGAACCCATACTCCCCGGACGACCGCGGGTCCTCGGGGAAGAGGCCCAGCAGCACCCGGCCGGGGTCGACCGCACCGGGGTCGGCGGGCGCGTAGTCGGCGACGTAGAACGGTGGTGTGCTGCCGTACCGGGGGATCCCGCCGCGGCGGCTGTAGGAGGGGGTCAGGCCCTCGGGCACCTCGGCGAGGGTCACCGGGAAGGTGACCTCCTCGGCCGCCACCAGCGCGATCCGGCCGGACAGCCCGCCCGGAGTCACCGGCGCCGTGGCGGTCGGCGTCGCCGTGGACCCGGCCGGGGTGTCCGGCGAGCCCACCAGGACGGCCGTCGTCGCGGCGGCCGCGACCGCCACCAACGCCGTCGTGACGCGGACGACCGCCCGCCGACCGGGCCGGCGCCGTCCCCGGCGCACGTCCGCACGGGCGTCGGCGACGAGCTGCCGTGCCGCGACGACCGACGCCGGCTCGTCCGCGACGAGCGACAGCCCGACGTCGGCCGTCACCAGGTCGAGGAACTCCTCGGGCAGCGGGGGCAGGTCGGCGTCCGACGGGGTGGCGGCACCGGCGAGCAGCGCGTCCAGGTCCTGCTCAGAGAGCACGGTCGGCCTCCTCGGTGGACGAGAGGACGGCGCGCAGCCGGGTGCGCGCCCGGTGCAGCCGGACCCGCGCGGTGCCCGGCGCGACGCCCAGGGCGGTGGCCGCCTGCGCCGGGGTGGGGCCCTCCCAGGCCACCAGCGTCACGAGCTCGCGGTCCTCGGCGGACAGCTCCTCGAGGGCCGCCCGCACCCGCTGCCGGTCTGCGCGGCCGGCGTGCACCTCAGCCGGGTCGGGGACGGCCTCGCCGGCCATCGCCGCGGCGAGCCGCTCCCCCAGCCGGCCCGATCGCAGGGTGCTGCGGGTGGCGTTGGCCAGGCACAGCCGGGCGATGCCGAACAGCCACGGCCGCACCTCGTCGTCGGCGTCCGGCAGGTCGTCCCGCCGCCGCCACGCGGTCGCGAAGGTCTCGGCCACCACGTCGAGGGCGTCCTCCCGCGACGCCGCCCGCCGCAGCGCGTACCCGAGGACGGCGGTGCCCAGCTCGCGGTAGGCCTCCTCGACGCGGTACGGAGCCGCCACGGGCCCGGTCGTGGGCGGCGGCTGCCCGCGCATCGCGATCACACCCCCACATGTCCGGTCCGGCCCGATCGTCACGGAGGCGGCGGACGGCGTCCCCCGGCGACCGCGACGCTCAGCGGCTGATCCCGTGCAGCAGCAGCGCGGCGAGCTCGCGGTAGGCGGCGGCGTCGTCGAGGCCGGTGGCCCGCGCGGTGTCCCCGCGGCCGATCCGCAGCATCAGCGTGGTCACCGTGTCGGCCACCAGCGCCGCGTGCACCTCCCGGAACCGGCCCGCGGCCACACCCTCGGCGATCAGCGCGCTCACCCGCTGCGCGGCCACGGCGGTGTTGTGCTCGTAGACCGCCCGGGCCGGCGGGAACGCCTCCAGGTCGCGGTGGAAGGCCCGCGACGCCGGCGTCAGCGCCCGCGCCACCGCCTCCAGGTAGGCGGTCACCCGCCGCGCGGGGTCACCCTCCCCCGCCGTGCGCGCCTCCACGGCCTCGGTGGCCCGCCGGAAGAAGTGCCGCACGACGCGGACGGCGAGCTGCTCCTTGCTGTCGGCCAGCGCGTACAGCGTCGTCTTCGAGCAGTGCAGCCGGACGGCGAGGTCCTCGAGGGTGAACCGGGCGAAGCCCTCGGCGAGGAACAGCTCCTCGAGCTGGTCGAGCAGCTGGGCCTGGCGGGCGGTCAGCCGCCGCTCCCCGGTGTCCGTCGTCGTCACCGCACCTCCCGGCCCGACAGCATGCGCCTGGACGCACGACAGTACTGCGGTACCGTCTGCAGTACTGCTGATCCGTCCGCGACGAGGGGGACCCGTGGCCGTCGACCGAGAGCTGCCCACCCAGGAGGCGCACGACCTGATCGCGCTCACCCGCGACCTGGCCGACGCCGAGCTGGCCCCCCGCGCGGCGGAGTACGAGCGCGAGGAGCGCTTCCCGCGGGAGGTGTTCGCCAAGCTCGGTGAGGTCGGCCTGCTCGGCCTGCCCTTCGGCGAGGACGTCGGCGGCGGCGGCCAGCCCTACGCCGTCTACCTGCAGGTGATCGAGGAGCTGGCCGTGCGGTGGGCCAGCGTCGCGCTGGGCGTCAGCGTGCACACGCTCGCCTGCGGGCCGGTCGACCGGTTCGGCACGCCCGAGCAGCGCGAGCAGTGGCTGCCCGAGATGGTCGGCGGCCGGCTGCTGGGCGCCTACTGCCTGTCGGAGGCGCACGCCGGCTCCGACCCCGCCGCGATGCGCGCCCGCGCCGTCCGCGACGGCGAGGGCTGGGTGGCCTCCGGCGAGAAGGCGTGGGTCACCCACGGCGGGCAGGCCGACTTCTACTCGACCTTCCTGCGCACCCCCGACGACGGCGACCGCGCGATCTCCTGCTTCCACCTCACCCCCGACCTGGCCGGCTTCGGCGCCGCCCCGCCCGAGCAGAAGATGGGGCTGACCGGCTCCACGACGGCCGCGATGCGCCTCGACGACGTCGCCGTCCCGGCCGGCCGGATGGTCGGCGAGCCCGGCCGCGGCCTGGCCATCGCGCTGTCCGCGCTCGACTCCGGCCGGCTCGGCGTCAGCGCCGTCGCCGTCGGCCTGGCGCAGTCCGCCCTCGACGTCGCCGTCGCCTACGCGCTGGAGCGCGAGGCCTTCGGACGGCGGATCGTCGACCACCAGGGCGTCGCCTTCCTGCTCGCCGACATGGCCGCCGCCGTGGAGTCCGCCCGCGCCACCTACCTGGTCGCGGCACGCCGCAAGGACGCCGGCCTGCCCTACTCCCGGCAGGCCAGCATCGCCAAGCTGGTCGCCACCGACGCCGCGATGAAGGTCACCACCGACGCCGTCCAGGTGCTCGGCGGCGCCGGCTACACCCGCGACCACCCCGCCGAGCGCTACATGCGCGAGGCGAAGGTCATGCAGATCTTCGAGGGCACCAACCAGATCCAGCGCATGGTCATCGGCAAGCACCTCGCGAAGGAGGCCACCCCCGCCAACGGCTGAGACCACCGGCGGCTGACCGTGCAGGACGCACGGCCGATCGGTGACGTCTGTCAATGGTCGCCGGCGCGGGGGCTGGGGAGACTCGGGGCACACCGCCCGACGAGGAGTCCGAGATGCCCGAGCCGCACCTGCGCGCCGCCGACGCCGACCGCGCCGCCGCCGTCACCCGACTGGACCAGGGCCTCACCGACGGCCGGCTGACCCTGGCCGAGTACGAGGACCGCGCCGCCCGGGCACACACCGCCCGCACCTACGGCGAGCTCGCCGAGCTCACCGCCGACCTGCCGCGCCCGGCCGACCGGCCGCGTCCCGTGGCCCGCGCCGTGTACGGCGGCCCGTGGCACGGCGCCTGGGGTCACGACCTGCGCGCGGCCTGGGCCGGCTGGGCGACCACCGCGGTGGTCGTCGTCGCCGTCTGGCTGGTGTCGGTGGTCGCCACCGGCGACCTCCGCTACCCGTGGCCGGTGTGGGTCGTCGGCCCGTGGGCCGTCGCCCTGGTCGCCCGCACGATCGGTGCGCGTCGTCGGGGACAGCCGGGCACCTGAGATCCGGTGCGGGTGCGTCCGCTCCGGCGCGGGTAGCCCTGCGGGGACCGCAGACGACCTCCCGGGAGGACCCCCGTGCACACGCTCACCGAGCGCTTCACCGACGCCCTGCACCACCTCGACGCCACCGGCGACGCGCAGCCGATGGTCGACCTCACGGGCGCGGACGCCCAGCTAATGAAGCTCAACCAGGACCACGAGACGCGCGGGCCCGACGGCGCCAAGCGGTTCTGGGAGGACTACCGCCACGTCTTCGGCGAGCTGGAGACGACGTTCACCGGCAGCGCCGTCGGCGAGCGGACCGCCGCGCTGGAGTGGGAGTCGACGGGCACCCTGCGCAGCGGCAAGCCCTTCCGCTACCGCGGCGTGACCGTCATCGAGGGCGACGGCTCCGACGACGGCCCCCTCACCGGTGTCCGCACCTACTACGACTCGGCCGCCTTCATCCAGGAGACCGCCGGCACGGCGTGACCCCACCGCGGCGGCCCCGGTGTCCCGGGGTCGCCGCGGGTCACCCGGACGGGTGAGCAGCGGGTCAACCACCGCGGCGATCCGGTCGATCCCGTTCCCCATGAGTGCCACCCGCCCACCTGGGGAGCGCGCCGCCCGGGACGGCGCTCCCCTGTGGCTCTACCTCACCGCCCTCGTCCTCGTCCCCCTGCTCGGCGTCGCCGGCCTGACCACGGTGATGGTCCGGTCCGCCGTCGTCGAGTCCGGCAGCGCCGCGCGCGCCGCGGCGGCCGTGGGCACCGTCGCCCGGCTGGACGCCGCGCGCAGCGGGGTGGCGCACGAGATGATCCCGTCGCTCGCCCTCACGGTGATCGACGACCCGGCCAGCGCGACCGAGCTCGGCGTGCCCGTCGGGCAGCTCGCCACCCAGCGGACGATGACCCTGGCCATGATCGAGCAGAGCCGGGCGGCCACCGACGACGCCCTGGCCCCGGCCGGCACCGTCGACTCGCCGACGCTGGCCGACGCCGCGCGGCGCGTCGCGGAGCTGCGCGCCCTCGTGGACGCGCACGACCTGCGCGTGGACCTCCTCTACGACCGCTACCTGGCTCTCCTCGACGACCTCGGCACCGCGCAGCGCGAGGCGGTCGGCGCGGCCGCGTCGGAGGAGCTGCCCGCCGCCACGCTGGCGGCCACCCGGGACGTGCAGCTGGTGGGCGAGCTGGTCACGGCGGCCATCGGACAGATGCCGACCTTCTTCGGCGCGCAGCTCGACTGGGGCCGGTCGGGCGACTTCCGGCAGGACTGGCAGGCCGACTGGGCCGCCTACACCGCCGCCCAGCAGGTGATGGGCCGGCTCAGCCAGGACTCCCTGCGCGAGGAGTGGCAGGCGGTCAGCACCTCCCCGGCGGTCACCAGCGTCGACGGCGTGCTGGCTGCGCAGGCCGGGGACGCCGCCGCGACCGCGCTGCCGCTCGCGGACCTGGTCCGGCTGGTGATCGGGACCTCGGCCCGCGACGCCGCCCTCACCGACCTCCTGGACAGCGCCGCCGAGCGCGCCCAGGACCTGGCCGCCGCCGACCGCGCCCGGGCCACCGACCACCGCGACCTCGTCCTGGGGATCGCCGCCGGGCTGGTGCTGGTCTCGCTGCTCGGCGCCCTGTGGGTCGGCCGCAGCATCTCCGGCGCCCTGAGCCTGCTCGCCGACCGCGCCGAGCACGTCTCCCAGGGCCGCCTGGTGGACGTGCCGAGCGTGGGCCCCCGCGAGGCGCGCACCGTCTCCCGCGCGCTGGCCTCGGCGGTCGCCGGGCTGCGGCGCATCCAGCACCAGGCCAGGGCCATCGCCCGCGGCGACCTCGCCCACCCCGTCCTCGACGAGCCCCTCCCCGGGCCGCTGGGCCAGCTGCTGCACGCGTCGGTCGAGCAGCTCGTCGACACCCTCCGCCAGCGGGACACCCTGCAGTCCGCGCTCGCCCACCAGGCCGCGCACGACCCCCTCACCGAGCTGCCCAACCGCGCGCAGGCGCTGTCCCTGGTCACCGCCGCGCTGCACCGCGGCCGGCGCACCGGGCACCCGACCGGGCTGCTGTTCGTCGACCTCGACGGCTTCAAGGCGGTCAACGACGGGCACGGCCACGCGGCCGGCGACGACGTGCTGCAGGAGGTCGCGCGCCGGCTGCGCGACGCCGTCCGTCCGGGGGACGTCGTCTGCCGGCTCGGTGGGGACGAGTTCGTCGTCCTCGTCGAGGAGGCCGGGTCCGAGCGCGACCTGCTCGGCCTGGCGGAGCGGCTGATCGCGGCGGTCAGCGAGCCGATGACCGCTGACGGCTCCGCGGTGCGGATCGGCGCCAGCATCGGCATCGCCGTGTGCAGGGACGCGGACACCGACGCCGACGCGCTCATCGCCGAGGCCGACACCGCCGCGTACCGCGCCAAGCACCGCGGCCGGGGGCGGGCGGAGCTGTTCGACGAGGCGCTGCGCCTGCAGCTCAGTGCCCGGTCGGAGATGGAGGCCGCGATCGTCGCCGGCCTGGCCGCCGGCGAGATGACGCTGCACTACCAGCCCGTGCTCGACCTCGCCGCCGGCCGGCTCGAGGGCTACGAGGCGCTGGTGCGCTGGGAGCGCCCGGGGGTGGGGACGGTGCCGCCCGGCGACTTCGTCCCCGTGGCCGAGGAGAGCAGCCTGATCTGCGACCTCGACCGGTGGGTCCTGCACGAGGCGACCCGCCAGCTGGCGGAGTGGCGGGCAGCCGACCCGGTGGAGCCCGGCGAGCCCGAGCCGACCGTCGCGGTGAACGTCTCCGGCCGCCACCTGGCCGACCGGCGCATCCTCGCCGACGTCACGGACGCCCTCGCGGCGTCGGGCCTCCCGCCCCGGCTGCTCGTGCTGGAGGTCACCGAGACCGTGCTGGTCAACGACCCCGTCGCGTTCACCCACCTGGCCGCGCTGCGGGAGCTGGGCACCACGATCGCCATCGACGACTTCGGCACCGGCTACACCTCGATCGGCCAGCTGGGGAACATGCCGGTGGACACGCTCAAGATCGACCGCAGCTTCGTCGCCTCGACGCAGCCCGGGCACCCGGAGCTCGTGGCCCTCATGATCCGCGCCGCCCACACCTTCGGGCTCACCGTGGTCGCCGAGGGCGTGGAGGAGGAGGAGCAGGTGGCGTGGCTCCGCGACCAGGCCTGCGACCAGGCGCAGGGCTACCTGCTGTCCCGCCCCCTGCCCGCGGCCGCCGTGGCGGCCCTCCGCCGGCCCGCGGTGCCCGCCGGCGCCTGAGCGGCGGACCCGCACCCGACAGCGGCCCCCGGGGCATCCCGGGGGCCGCTGTCGTCGGCGTTCAGCAGCAGGCGGCCGGCTCCAGGCTCTCCGCCGTCGCGGCAGGGGTGCAGCAGGCCGGCGCGTCGCCGGAGAACGTGGGGCTGTCCGCGAGCACGGTGTAGACCTCCCACCGCTCGCCGCCGGGGGTGTCCTGCACCCAGAACTTGGTCTGCTCCGCGTAGCAGCAGGTGGAGTCACGCTCCTCGGTCGAGGCGAGGCCGGCTGCGGCGAGGCGGGTCCGCTCGGCGTCGACCACGTCGACGTCGGCCACCTCGATGCCCAGGTGGTTCAACGTGCCACCGGTGCCCGGGTTCTCCAGCAGCACCAGCTTCAGCGGCGGGTCGGTGATCGCGAAGTTCGCGTAGCCGGGCCGGGTCTTGGCCGGCCCGGCGCCGAACAGCCTGCTGTAGAAGGCGGTGGCGGCCTCGACGTCGTCGACGTTGAGCGCGAGCTGGATGCGGGACACGGTGACCTCCAGGGCGGACGAACACGGAACCATTCACAGACGTCGATGGATGAAGGTGCCGCTATCATCGACAGATGTCAATGGGTTTGCGACAGGCGACCGTCGACGACGAGGAGATCGACCCGATGACCGTGCGCGAGCTGACGGTGCTCGACCAACCCGAGGTGGCGGCCTGCTGCGCGCCGCTGTCCGCCGAGGTGCTGTCCGCGCCGGGCGCGGAGGTCCTGGCCAGGCAGTTCGCCGCCCTGGCCGACCCGGTCCGGCTGCGACTGCTGTCACTGCTGGCCACCGCGGAGGACGGGGCGGTCTGCGTGTGCGACCTGACCGAGCCGGTCGGCCGCACCCAGGGCACGGTCAGCCACCACCTGCGGATCCTGGTCGAGAGCGGGCTGGCCACCAGCGAGAAGCGGGGCCGCAACGTCTGGTACGCCGTCATCCCGGCGGCGCTCGAGTCGCTGCGCAACGCCCTGGCGCCCCGGTGAGCGCGATGGACCCGGCGCCGGCCACGCCGTCCGTGCTGTTCAGCTGCGTGCACAACAGCGGCCGCAGCGTCGCCGCCGCGGCCCTGCTGCGGCACCACGCCGGCGACCGCGTCGACGTCCGCTCCGCCGGCTCCGAGCCCGGCCCGGCGGTCAACCCGGTCGTCGCCCGGGTGCTCGCCGAGCGCGGCCTGCCGGTGACCGACCACACCCCGACCAGGCTCGAGCGCGGCCTGGTCGAGGCCGCCGACGTCGTGGTGACGCTCGGGTGCGGCGAGGCCTGCCCGTACGTCCCGGGCACGCGGTACGAGGACTGGGAGGTCACCGACCCGAAGGGCCAGGACCTCGCCACGGTGCGGCGCATCGTCGACGACCTCGACGCCCGCGTCCGCCGGCTGCTCGCCGAGCTCGTCCCATAGGCCGGGGGGCCGTCGGCGGGGACCGCCTGGTGCTGGGTGGGCAAGGGGGGAGTTGGCGGTGCGTCACTGGGCGATTCCCCAGCGGAGCCAATCCTGGGCGCTCCTCCTGCTCCTGATCCACCGTCCCGGTCGGCGCCGCGGGCATTCTTCCGGGCTTTCATGATCACGATGGAGACGCTACGCCGTCCCTCGGACAGTGCATGGGCGTGATCGCCGCGCACGGGTCCGGACTGCCTCAGCCTTGACTAACAACCTCGCGGCACTGCCCTGAACGTCATCCGGCGCCGTACAGCGGCCGGTCGCGCTCGGCAGGTTGGCGGATCGTCGTGACTGCGCCGTACGGTCACGCCCCGTGACGAGCCGGCGCAGCTCCAAGTACGGCACCGTTGCCGATCACCCGATCTTGGCTGCTCAGTTCGACGTCGTACGCAACGGTCGCCCGCCCCATGAGGTGAAGGCCAGCACCCCCGACAAGCTGTGGTGGACCTGCTCGGTCGCCCCGGACCACCGCTGGGCGGCCTCCGGCAGCAACCGCGTCCGGTTGGGTAGCGGCTGCCCGGCGTGCGCGGGCCGTCAGGTGTCGGTGACGAACAACCTGCTCAACTACCCGGAGCTGGCCGTGCAGTTCGACCTCGGGGCCAACGGCGGGCGCACCCCGGATCTGGTGGTCGCGACCACAGGCAAGCGTCTGTGGTGGCGTTGCCCGGTCGCCGACGATCACCGCTGGCAGGCGAAGGGCGCGGACCGAGTCGCCGGCACCGGATGCCCGGCGTGCGCCGGCCAGCAGCCGTCGGTGACCAACAACCTGCTCAACTTCCCGGAGCTCGTCGCGCAGTTCGACGTGCAGGCCAACGGCGAGCGGACTCCCGACCAGATCGTTGCCGGCACCCACGCGAAGCTGTGGTGGACGTGTCCGGTCGGCGACGACCACCGCTGGCAGGCAAAGGGCGAGGACCGAGTCGCGGGCGCCGGGTGCCCGGCGTGCGCCAGCAAGCGGGTGTCGGTGACCAACAGCCTGGCCCGGTATCCGGAGCTGGCCGCGCAGTTCGACGTGCAGGCCAACGGGTGCACACCCGAGCAGGTAGTGGCCGGCACTCACCGGCGGCTGTGGTGGACCTGCGCGGAGGGCCCGGACCATCACTGGCAGGCAACCGGCGCGGACCGCCTTGCCGGCACCGGCTGCCCCGCCTGTGCCGGCAAGCGGGTGTCGGTGACCAACAGCCTGGCCCGGCATCTGGAGCTGGCCGCGCAGTTCGACGTGCAGGCCAACGGCGGGCGCACTCCCGACCAGATCATCGCGGGCACCAACGAGCGCCTGTGGTGGCGCTGCCCGGTCGCCGACGACCACCGGTGGCGGGCCAGCGGCGGAGACCGGCTGCGTGGTCGCGGCTGCCCGGCCTGCGCGGGCCGGCAGGTGTCGGTGACCAACAGCCTGGCCCGCCACCCCGAGCTGGCCGCGCAGTTCGACATCCAGGGCAACGGTGGGCGGACTCCCGACCAGATCATCGCGGGCACCAACGAGCGCCTGTGGTGGCGCTGCCCGGTCGCCGACGACCACCGGTGGCGGGCCAGCGGCGGAGACCGGCTGCGTGGTCGCGGCTGCCCGGCCTGCGCGGGCCGGCAGGTGTCGGTGACCAACAGCCTGGCCCGCCACCCCGAGCTGGCCGCGCAGTTCGACATCCAGGGCAACGGTGGGCGGACTCCCGACCAGATCATCGCGGGCACCAACGAGCGCCTGTGGTGGCGCTGCCCGGTCGCCGACGACCACCGCTGGGTCGCGGCCGGCAACAGCCGCGTCGGCTCGAGGGCCCGAGGCTGCCCGGCGTGCGCCGGCCGGCAGGTGTCGGTCACCAACAGCCTGGCCCGCCACCCGGTGCTGGCTGCGCAGTTCGATGTGCAGGCCAACGGCGGGCGGACTCCCGACCAGATCGTCGCCGGCACCGCTGAGCGCCTGTGGTGGCGCTGCCCGGTCGCCGACGACCACCGGTGGCGGGCCAGCGGCGGAGAGCGACTTGAGGGAACGGGCTGCCCGGCGTGCGCCGGCAAGCGGGTGTCGGTGACCAACAGCCTGGCCCGGTATCCGGAGCTGGCCGCGCAGTTCGACGTGCAGGCCAACGGGTGCACACCCGAGCAGGTGGTCGCGACCACGAGCAAGCGCCTGTGGTGGCGCTGCGCGAAGGGCCCTGACCACCGCTGGGTCGCCTCGGGCAGCAATCGTGTGCACTTGGGGGCTGGCTGTCCGGCGTGCGCTGGCCAGCAGCTGTCGGTGACCAACTCGCTGGCCCGGTATCCGGAGCTGGTCGCGCAGTTCGACGTCGAGGCCAACGGCGGGCGCACTCCCGACCAGATCGTCGCCGGCACCACCGAGCGCCTGTGGTGGCGCTGCCCGGTCGCCGACGACCACCGGTGGCGAGCGACGGGGGACAACCGGGTGCGCCGCGGGATTGGCTGCCCGGCGTGCGCGGGCCGTCAGGTCTCGGTGACCAACAACCTGCTCAACTACCCGGAGCTGGCCGCGCAGTTCGACGTGCAGGCCAACGGCGGGCGCACCCCCGACCAGGTGGTCGCCGGCACCAACGCGAAGCTGTGGTGGGCCTGCCTGGTCGCGGCCGACCACCGCTGGCAGGCCGTCGGCTCCAGTCGCATCGCCGGAAGCGGGTGCCCGGCCTGCGCGCTGGTCGCTGTCTCGGCCCGGGAGGTCCGGCTGGCCGCCGAGCTTGCCGCAGTGCTCCCTGGTCTCGATGTCGACGACCACCGCGTCGAACTGCCGGGTCGCCGGGCGCAGCACGTGGACGTCCTCGACCACGGACGTCGCCTGGTCGTCGAGTACGACGGCGTCTACTGGCATGCCGGTGAGAAGAAGGAGGCCGGGGACCGGGCCAAGACCGCGCGGCTAACCGAGGCCGGGTACACCGTCATCCGGGTCCGCGAGGCGCCCCTGGCACCCATCACCGTCGCCGACGTGACCGTCCGCCCCACGGAGCCGATCCACGCGGTCACCGCCGCGGTCCTCGACCGTGTCGCGGAGCTCCGCCCCGACCTGCTTAGCGCTGCCGAAGCCGCCGCCTATCGCCTCGACGGTCGAGAGCTGGCCACTCACGCGGCCGAGGCCCGGCTCGCGGATCTGCGTGCTGAGGCGGCACGCCGGCGAGCGCGGGCAGCGGACGACATGGGGAGCCCGCGGCCGCCGGACGACGACGAGGCGGCCTGATCGTCGCGCAGGACCCCTTGTCGCCCCGCAAGGAACCCTGCGTGATGACAATGATGGTTGACACCTGCTCTCATCCTGCTCACAATCGAGTACATGAGCGCGCCGACCACCCCAGGCATCGCGACCCTCAAGGGCGCGACGGCCGCGAAGGTGGCGAAGGACTGCCTGCACCTGAAGGTCGCCCCCCGCCAGAAAGACCAGTTGGTCGTGGCGGTGGCCGCAAGCGATGCGACCGAGGCGGCGGAGCTCGTCGACCTCATCACCGCCGCTAAGTCCGTGCTGGGCCGTGAGCGCGGCACCCTTGAGCGGGTCCTGCAGGCACTGCTGCCGGCCAAGAGCTACACCAACTCGTCCCCCGCGGTGCTCGAGCAGGTGCAGCGCAACGCCGAGGCGCGCGCCCAGCTGGCCGACGAGTTCGGGCTGCTGTCCAGCGGCGATGTCGCCAAGCTCGCCGGCTCCACCGCGAGCAACCCGGCCGCCCTGGCCAATCGCTGGCGCACCGAGGGGAAGGTGTTCACGGTCGATGACGCGGGGTCGCAGCGCTTCCCGGGCTTCCAGTTCGGGAAGAACGGTCGCCCGTTGCCTGTCATCGCCGAGATCCTCGCGGCCATCGGCGAGCGGCTGACCAGCTGGGAACTGGCGCTCTGGTTCACCAGCAGCAGTGACTGGCTGGGTGGCGAGCTGCGTCCCGTCGACGTGCTCGACAGCGATCCGGAGCTGGTTGTCCGCGCCGCGTCTGCGCTTGCGGGCGAGCTCCTCGCCTGACCGGGGTGAGTTCTCCTGCGCGGCCGCCGTCACGGGTTCCGGCGCCGGTCGTCGTGCCGGCGCCGGGCGCCCCGGACAGCCTCGACCCGCTCCTGACAACCTGGGAGGCCGGCAAGGAGTTCCACCGCTGCTACGAGGTCGACTGGCGTCCGTGGGACTTCTACGCCGGCGATGACACCCGCCGCAGCCGCTTCTCGCCGTTCATCCCGGACGGCGCCACGGAGCCCCTGCCGGTGCTCTACGGCGCCAACGACTTCGACGGCGCCGTGTTCGAGACGGTGTTCCACGACGTGCCGATCCGCGGGGTCCGGCGCGTGCCGCACGCCAAGCTGCTGCACCGCCTGGTCACCGTCCTCATCCCGACCCGGGACCTCACCCTCGTCGACCTGACCAGCGACGGCCTGCGCCGGCTCGAGATGGAACCCCAGGAGCTCACCACCTGCGGCGCCCCCTCCTACCCGGAGACCGCGGCGTGGGCCCGGGCCCTGCACGCCCACCCGCACCGCGTCGACGGGCTGCTGTGGGTCTCCCGGCAGCGCAACACCAGCCAGGCGCTGGTCCTCTTCGGCGATCGGGTCAGCGTCAGCGACCTGGCGCTCGCCCCGAAGGTGCCTCTGACGCTCGGGGCCGGCGCCGGGCTTGACGCCGTCTGCGCCGCGGCGAGCCGCGTCGGCATCACCATCACCGGTCTCGTCTGACGTCGGACGGCCGGGCTCGTCGGGCGGGCGGCGAGGGCTCCGGTCCGTATGGCAGATAACGCGTAGGGGTGGGGTGCGCGGCCGGCGTCGGTCCGAGCGGGCGCCGGCGGGATCGCCGGGGCCGTAGCGTCAGGGAACTGGTCGTTATCTGCCATCGTCGCCGCCGGCCCCGTCCTGAACGGCGATGCCCTCGTCGATGTAGGAGTGGTCGCCCTCGACCTCGAGGTCGAACACGTAGCCGCCCTCGCAGGGCTCCTCGACGACCTCGCGGACCTTCCGCCACAGGTAGGACTCGTCCTGAGCGCTCCGGTAGTCCCGCAGGTGGTGCCCGGAGATGTACTGCTGCTTGAGGGGGTTCCGCACGGCCCGAAGGCCTGCGGTGACCCGCTCTCCACATCCGCATCGGCAGTACCCCTCGCGCGACTCCTCCTTGCGCTCCGACGGCAGCGTCACGTTCCAGCGGTACTGGCGGGTTGCGGCGTGCCGGTTGACCGACGGCTCCGAGCCGACGATGGCCGGCCGCCGGCCGAGACCTACGGCGATGGCGTGCATGTCCAGCGCCAGTCGGGCGGAGACGGTGATGCCGTCCCGGCTGGCGACGTTGCCGCGGACCCGCACGTATCCATCTCCGTCGTACCAACCGCCCAGCACGCCGGCGAGGAACGCGGCGTCGCCCGCGGTGACGTGCTCGGACAGGTGCTTGTCGCCCCGCTTGGTGGTCCCCGGGACGAGCCGCTCGAACAGCAGTCGCCACGCCTTGCCGTACAGGACGACGTTCACGACGCCGTTGGGCCGCGGCTGAGCACGCCCCTCGGCCCCCAGCGCCTCCTTGATGAGTGCCACCGTCTCCGGGGCGAGCGTGTCCCGCTCGTGTGCGCCGTAGGTCCACACCACCTTGTTCGCGGTCGTGTTCCCCTCCGCGGCGTAGAGGCCGAGGAGGCGCCCCAGGGCCGCAGTCATGGGCAGGCGCGGGGGCAGGGCCTCGACAACGGAGTCGACTGCACCGGTCTTGCCGTAGTGGGTGACCGTGCGCGCGCCTCGGGTGGGGGCCCGCAGCTCCATGAGGTTGACCAGGGCACCGGGCTCGATGCTGTCCGCTCGGGCGGGGATGTAGCGGGGCAGCGCGATCCAGTCGTCGTCGGTGAGATCTCCCGCCGCGACGAAGCCGCGACGGGTGAGCACCGGGCGGTCCGGGGCGCACCGGAGGTGCGAGTGCCCCCAGGCGACGATCCTGATCAGTGCTCCGGTGTGCCGCCGGGCCATGACGTGGGTGACGGTGCCTGTGCGGCCTTCCGCTGTCGCGACCTCGTCGAGGACGCGGATGTCGCGGATGAGGCGTTGGGAGCCGTCGGCCATGCGGATCATCACGGCCAGCATGAGAGCAGTCGGTGACGACCTTCCGGGACGCCGCCCCGCAACGCTGGCCGGGGCCACTGCCTGCACATTCCTCGCCATGTTCCTGTCGGTGGCCTGCTCTACCGTCCAAGCTGTGGCCGTGGAGGAGTACCGCCGGACGTACCGCTGCGGCCTGACCCGCTACGACGTGCAGCGCGACCCCGTCGACCACGCCCTGGACAAGGTCCTGCCAGCCGACCTCGGCCCGGTGCACGCCGTCCCCATCCCGCCGCAGGACGGCCGGATGCTGCGAGAGCCGGAGTTCCTCGACGGGTGGGGCTACGCCACCGCCCTGTGCGGCACCACGGTCAAGGTCCTTCTTCCGCAGTCCTTCGACCCCGGGGACGAGGACAGCTGCCGGCGCTGCGTGGGGCCTTCGTTGCGCGGAGGGGACGCCCCCAGTCGCCGCGACGACGAGCCGGACGCCGACCGCGACGACCAGGAGCAGTGACCCGATGACCGCCGTGACCCGCCTGCACCGCGCCGCCGGCCCGGTGACGCTGGCCGACGCGTCCCGCCGGTTCCTGCGCCGGGACGCGTTCGAGCCGCCCACCCGGCTGGCCTACGGCCGCACCCTGGCCGCGCTCACCGAGGTCGTCGGCGCCGACGCCGACATCGCCGCGATGACCACCGAGCAGCTCGAGGACGAGCTGCTCGAGCGCTGGGCCGACGCCGCGGCGACCACCTACAACCGGCACCGGGCGGCGCTGCTGAGCTTCTTCGGCTGGTGCGTCGAGCGCGGCTACCTCGCCGCCAACCCGGCCGCGCTGGTCGAGGCGCGCAAGGTCCGCCGGCGCAGCGAGGACGAGCGCCGTGAGCGGCCGATCAGCCGCGACCTCATCGCCGCGCTGTGGACCCTCGACGGCGTCGCCGGCCGCGACCGGCTGTTCTGGCGGATGGCCTACGAGACATGGGCGCGGGCCGAGGAGCTCCTCGGCATCGACATCGAGGACCTCGACACCGTCCGCCGCGAGGCGCGGGTGCACGGCAAGGGCAGCGACGTGGAGACGGTGTGGTGGGCCACCGGCACCGCCCGACTGCTGCCCCGCGTCATCGGCGACCGGACCGGCGGCCCACTGTTCCTCGCCTCCCGCCGGCCGACGAAGCCGATGCCCGCGGCCAACGTCGACCCGCACACCGGCCGGGCCCGGCTGTCCTATCGGCAGACCGAGCGGATCTTCGCCGAGGCCGGGCGGCGGCTCGACCCGGACGGCCCGCCGTGGACCCTGCACCGGCTGCGCCATGCGGGCATGTCGCACGCCGTCGAGGACGGCTACTCCGTCGCCGCCATCCGCGCGAAGTCGCGGCACGAGTCGCTCCGATCGCTGGAGGTCTACACGAACCCCAGCGCCGACTCGATCCGCGCGATGACCGACGACCTCGACGGCACCGCCCGCCGGCGCCGCCGGCAGGGCACCCGCTGAACGGGCGCGCGCAGGCGCTGGTCACGCTGCTGGCGCCCTACGCCGACCCGGAGTTCGAGCAGATCGGCCGGCTCGTCGGGGTGCCGTCGGCCGTCGGCGAGCAGGCCCTACGCCTGCTGACACCGGACCAGGTCACCGCACGCTGCAACGGGGCACAGCCGCCCATGTCCTGGCTCGTCCGACAGGCCGGCCTCCTCGGCGGGCAGCTGGTCGGCGGGCTCGCGCCCGGCCGGGCCTACGTCCGCTTCGACGGGGTGCAGCTGCCCCCGGAACCGGCCCGCATCCTGGCCCGCCGGATGGCCGCCGAGTGGCCGGCGACCGCGGAGGCCGCCGACGCCCTGACCGCAGCGGTCGCCGAGGCCTGGACGTCGTGGACGGCCCGGCAGCCCTCGTGGACCGGAACCGGCATCGACCTGCTGAGCGGGGCGCTACCGCCCGACACCGCCTGCGTGGGGTTCTGGTGGGACTGACCCGGTGCCACTGCCGCCGTTGCGGCACTGCGGCGTTGCGGCATGACCGCGGGTGCGCCGGCGGCGGGCAGGAGCAGCCGTAGCGTGCCCCGGTGAGGAAACGTGGGGACGCGGCGGTGACGAGCAGCAACGGGGCGTGCAGCACTCCGGGCTGCGGGAACGGGTCGCGGTGGCCGCGGCGCAACCGCGGCATGGGGTTCTGCGACGCCTGCCTGACGGGCCTGGTGCAGGCCTGCGACGCAACGGTGGTCCGGCTCGGCGACGGGCCGCGGGACCGGTTCCGCACCCGGCACAACCCGTGCGGCGCGGTCGTGGACGTGTCGCTGGCGATGCTCCGGCGCGGCGGCTGGGTCTGCCAGATGTGCAAGCACGGCGGCTGGTCCTGGCACTCCGGGTGGTCCGGCGACTGGCCGGTGGCCCGGCAGGAGCAGCTGTTCGCCGCCGCCGGCCTGCGGCCGCTGCAGCCGCTGGGCGACGCCCACCGCAGCGACCCGGTCAACGTCGAGTGCATCGAGTGCGGCGGCGCCCAGGTCGACACCCTGCGGGGCTTCTCCGAAGGGGTGCGGCTGTCCTGGCTGCCCTGTCACCACTGCAACACCGCCCGGTTCCGGCCGACGACCGCGACGGTCGCCGCTCGTTTCGAGGCGCTGGGCCTGCAGTTGCTCGACGAGTTCGACGGGGACCCCGGCCGACCGCTGCAGGCCGTCTGCCGGCGCTGCGGCGCTCCCCGGGCGGTGGCGTGGACGGCCATCTGCTCGGGCACCCCGCCGTGCCTGCGCTGCGACGGCGCCCGGCTGGACCCCGACGCCCCGCACCGGGTCTACCTCGTGCACTTCCCCTACCTCGGCGACGTCGGCGTCTACAAGGTCGGCATCACTCACTGCGCCGACGACGGTCGGCTCAACGCTCACCGGCGCGCCGGGGGCGTCGTGCTCCACACCGTGCAAGTCCGCGACCGGGCCACCGCGCTGGTCCTCGAGCGGCACGTCCTCGAGCGCTACCTGCCCGCGGCCGCGGTGTCGTTCCCGTCGGAGCTGCTGCCGCACGGCGGCGCCACGGAGTGCTGGTCCGCGCACGCCGGCTACCCCGACCTTGCTCACGCCGCCGACGGACTGGCCCGGTAGCAGTCGCCGTCGGCGAAGTCGTCCCACAGGTTGTGGGACGACTTCAACGGCAGCGGCGCGGCTCCGCCTTCGCGGTCCGCTCAGCGCAGCGGGCGGTCATCGGGGTCCTCTGTCCGGGCGCCCTTCTGCACGTTGCAGAGCCAGTGCGCGAGCTGGGTGTTGTCGCGGCTGTGCGCGCCGCCCACGACGAGCGGCACGACGTGGTCGAGGCTCGCCGACGCGGGGTCCGGCCAGCGCAGGTCCCGGTCCACCGGGCCACCGCAGAGCCGGCAGTGCCAGCCGTCCCGCTCGAACACCTTGATGGGGTCGAAGCGCTCAACGGTCGCGCCTTCGAGGCGGACCCGGCGGGCGTGCCGGGCGGTCGACGACGAGGTGCGGCGCCGCTCCTCGGACAGAGCGGTCCGCGCGGCGGTCCAGAGGGTGATGGGATGTCGGGCGGCCACCGGAACGCAGACCACCGCCTCCCAGCGGAACTCCCGGCCCTCGGGCGTCACGTCGCTGATGAGCTCGTGCGTCCAGTGCAGCGTCTTCCCGTCGACCGAGGCGGTCTGCACGAGGTGGTGGCCGGAGGGGTCGAACTCACCGATGAGGCCGGACCCCCGGCCGTCGACCGAGGCGGTCTGCACGAGGTGGTGGCCGGAGGTGTGCTGTGCGAGGAAGAAGCCGTGGGGGCGTGCTCAGGAACGCGCGGCAGCTCCTCCGGGCGCACCCACTCGTAGACGGTGACCTCGCCGTCGCGCTCCACCACATCGCCGGAGCGCGGGCTGAATCCGTCGAACTCGTAGCGCAGGCCGTTGTCCGCCGGCGTCGGGAGGGTGGCGAACACCCGCGGGGACGGGTCCTGCCGCGGGTCCGGCATCGGCGCGGGCCGGGGGATGGGCAGGTCGGCGCCCTTGTCGATCAGCCGGTTGAGCTGCCGACCGAGCTTGGTGTTGCACCGGTCGCTGCAGACGTGCCGGTCGCGGTACTTCCAGAAGGCGTTCGCCGGCACCGGTTGCCCGCACTTGACGCACGGTTCGCCTCCGGCCGCTCGGCCGTCGGGGTGCCGCAGCAGCGCGTCGCGCCACTGCCAGTAGTCGTCGATCTGGGCGTGGTCGGCCGCTCCCGCGGAGCTGGTCGTCACGGGCTTCCTCTCGGGTTCACTGCTGGGCGACGCGGTTCTCGCTGATGATGCGGCCGGTGACCCGCACGAACAGCGCGGCTCGCTCGTTCGAAACGGACGGGCGTCACCCCCTGCTGCCGAACTCCGAGCCCTCCGAAGCCCACCAGGCGTGCGACCTCGCCCCGACGGTCAACTCCCGTCCAGGGGCCGACGGGCCCGGCCGCCCGGCTCGCGTGCCCGCACCCTCGGCGACCAGCCGCTGAACGGCTCGTAAGGTCGGCCACCGGCCCGCAGCACGAGGCCGGACACACGGGGGAGCGGGGAGCGGTGCGGCTACGCAGACGGGCGGCGATGTTCCGGGCGGCCGCGGTCGAGTCCATGACCCTGGCCGTGGAACTGTTCAACCGGCCCAGCCCGGTCGCGCGCGACCACGCCGTCGTCATGATGGCCGCGCACAGCTTCGAGATGTTGCTGAAGGGGATCATCTTCCAGGCGCGCGGCACCGTGCGGGAACCCGGCTCGGAGGACTCGCTCAGCCTCGGCCGGTGCATCGACATCGCCGCCGACGACCTCACCGTCTTGCGACCCGACGAGCGGGTCGTCCTGCGCTCCCTCAAGCAGGACCGGGACGCCGCCACCCACGACGTGATCGTCATGGCCGAGGAGTTGCTGTGGGTGCACATGCGCTCCGCGGTCACCATCTTCCAGCGGCTCTCCCGCGACGTCCTCGGCGTCGAGGAGGCCGCGCTGCCCGGCCGCGTCCTGCCGGTCAGCGCAGCGCCGCCCGAGGACCTCGGCCAGCTCCTCGACCAGGAGGTCGAGGCCGTCCGGCAGCTCCTGCAGCCCGGGCGGCGGCGCCGGGATGAGGCGGCCGCCCGCCTCCGCCCTCTGCTCGCCCTCGACGGCAGCGCCACCGGCCGCAGCGACCCTCCCACCGACCGGGAGGTCGCCCGCGCTGAGCGGGCCCTGCGCGCCGGGAATGACTGGCGCACCGTCCTGCCCGGGCTCACCACCCTGAGCGTCCGCAACCGCCCGCACCCGGACGCCAGCGAGATCGTGCTGCAGGTCGGGAAGGCCCCGGACGCCGTCCCCGTCCGCCGCGCCCACGCCGGCGAGGACGCGACCGCGCTCGCCTACCGCCAGTCCAACCCGTTCGACGAGTTCAGCATCAAGCTGACCTCCTTCGGCGAACGCCTCGGCCTCGGCCGCCAGCAGGGACTGGCGATCGTAGAGCACCTCGAGCTCAAGGACGACGACCGGGCCTACTTCATCCGACGCAACCGAAACGGCAACGTCGTATACCAGGGGCTCAGCGCGCGCGCCCTGCACATCGCCCGTCAGGCCCTCGACGACGGCCTCGACGTCGACGCGGTCACCCAGGCCTACAACGCCCGCCGCCGACCCGGCGCGAAGGCGCGGCCCCGCCGCGCCGCGCCAGCCGAGAGCGCGTAGTTCCATACCAGGAGGTCTTGTAGCCACCGGCAGCGCACAACCTCACGGTCAGACCGAGCCTGCCGTCGCTGTGGTGGTGACGCAGGCTCGCGCCGCGCGGCCACCCGACTCATGCGACCGCTGCCGCCAGTTGTCCCACGAGCAGCGTCAGGTGTCCGCGGCTGCCTGTCCGGCCTGCCTCGCCTCGGCGAGCGCATGCACGGCTGCCGCATCGAACCAGCGCCAACCGGTGCCGTCGCCTCGGTGGTCGTCGAGCACACCCGACGCTGCGAGTAGCCGTACCTGCTTGGCGGACAGCCCGAGGACCGCAGCGGCCGCGGAGACGCTCATGCGGCCGCACTCACCGTTGATGACTCCGGCGCCCGTCGCCGGCACAGCGGCAGCGACCCGCGTCCGCGGCACGCTCTTGATCCAGGCATCGAAGGCCGCGGGCAGCACCCGAGGGTCGCCCGTGCTGGTGCGCACGGTCGCGAGATGACCCCGGTCGATCTCCTTCTCGACGAAGCTGCGAGAGCGGCCGCTCCGTCGCACCACCTCGGGGATCGGCATGGCCTCGATGAGATCGCCGGCGGCCGGGACGAAGGCGGCCACGACCGACGGGTGCAGCCGGCGATCCTCACGCGAGGGGCGCGGGACCCGCTTGTAGGCGAGCAGCCCCTGATCGCAGTACTCCCGGACGCGCCACTCCGGGACACCCAGCCGGCGCGCGACCTGAGCCGGCGACATCAGACCGTCCTTGATCCCGCCGCGATGCCCGACGGCGCGCTTCTGCGCCAGCGCGATGACCGTTGCCCGCTCGTACATCGTGGCCCCGGCGACCGTGACCGACGGCAGCTCTCCCCGCCGGTGCAGATCCCCGACGGTGCCCACTGTCACCTGCAGCAGTTGCGCAGCGGCCGGACCGCGCAGCAGATCACCGGCCAGCCGGGCTATCCCGACGTCGGCGAGCCGCAGCTCCGCGGCGGTCGCCCGCCGCGTGCGCAGGCCGTCGGCGGTCGCTTCCCGCTCCCACTTCACGAGGTAATCCCCGGGGAGCGGCGCGTCGGCGAGCGCCGGATCCGGCAGCCGCAGGCAGGTCGGACAGATGACGCCGTACGCGGCGGTCTCCGGCACGTACAGCACATGGGTGAGGAGCCCAGCGCAGCCCTCGTGCGGGCATCGGCGCAGCGCGCGACGCGCGGTGGCAGGAGCCATGCAGATCGCCGGTCGGCGGCCGAACGGTTTCGCCAGCCGCGCCGGGTCGGCGTCAGCGGCCACCTGCAGCGGGGCGACGTCCGCAGCGCCGCCGGCCACGCGCAGGACGGCGACGAGCCGGCGGTCCGGTGCGTGCACGCACCCCGTCCACGCCTTCCAGGCGCCGGCCGCGTCGTGGAGGTACGGCGCGGTGAGCACGGCGATCGTCGCCGCGGTCAGGCCCCGCGGCATGGGCACGACCCTCGGTGCGACCGCGGCGACGACCGTCTGCCGCGTGACCAGCACCGGGTTGTCCAGCAGGGCGGTGCTCATGGTGTCGATCCCACGCTCGGCGAACCAGGCCACCATCGTCGCCCGGACCCACGCCGCCGTCCGGGCATGCTTCGCGGCCAGCTTCTCGACCGTCGCGCCGCGCGCCCAGGCCGCGACCATGCCGGCCGCCTCCACACCGGCGGGCCGCACGTTGGACGTGTTCGGCCATTCGAACTTGACCGGCAGGTCGGCCTCCGTGCCGTCGGTCAACGCGATGCGCGCGACGGTGCGGGCCAGGATGCAGCCGGTCGTCGTGTCGTAGCGGCCGCTCAGCCCTTCCACGAGCCGAAGGCCGGCGACCGCGCGCCGCAGCTCCGCGTCCGGCTCGCCGTTCCAGTGCATGAGCGCGGTCGCCACACCGATCGGGGTGCGCAGGTCGGCCTCGTCCTGCGGCGGCGCTGCGGCCGCGACCGCAAGGTCCGCCTCGAACTGCGCGATCTGGGTTTGCGCTTCCGCGGCGTGCTCGAGCGACAGCTGCTGGTCGCGCAGGTGCTCGGCGGCGGCGGCCGGCGCGTTGCCGTCCATCGCGAGCTGCGCCAGGTCCTTCGCGCGGGCCGCCTTCTCCCCGGCGGCCGACTGCCGCGCTCGCGCCCGGGACAGTGCGGCCCGCAGCTCGCGGACCTGTGCCGGCTCGGTGCCGGCCACCGCCGTGAGCGGCCGGCTGCGCGCGGCACTGCCGGCCAGCGCCTCCAGGAAGGCGTGGCCCAGCAGGTTGAACGCGTGCCGCATGTTCGTCGACGCGGCGAGCTTGCTGCGCTGGTTGTCCCAGACGGGCGGCTGGTCTGCCGGACCGGGCATGTACCGCAGCTGCAGCGTCGTGTGCTCGTGCACAAACCGCCACCACCGCCCGCCCTTGTGCCACATCGGGGACAGGTGCATGAGCTGGGTGCTCCACTGGCCGCCGCGGTCCGCCGGGATCTCGGCGTTGCGGCGCGCGTGCTGCTTGTCCACGCCCTGCCACACGTCAGTGGGGATGCCCCACGGCGATCCGTCGACGTACGGCACGGGCAGGCGCATGGTGATCGTGGTCGCCCTGCGGCCATCAGGGCGGCGCGTCAGCTTCCGTCCCGCGGCGTCCTTGATCGGCGCGCTGGTCGAGCGCTCCACGTCCAGCAGCCCGGTGCGGTGCAGCCGGGCGTACGCCGGCGTCAACATCTGTCGGACGATGTTGATCCTGCGCTGCGCCGGCAGGTCGCCGAGGGTTCGGCCGGACCCGTCCCGCAGCGGCCACCCGGCGAGTCCAGGGGTCTCGCCGATCTGCCGGTAGGTCAGCCCGGCGGCGAACTGGCGCCACAGCAGGGCGACCATCGGAATCAGGTGCTCGACGACGGTGATCGACCCCTTGTCCGGCAGACGGCCGCCGTCCGGGGTGTCCCGCCAGACGGGCCCGTAGCCGGGCGGGCAGGCGTGGTAGTTGAAGTCGCGCTTGGAGTGGCCAACGTCGCCGGCGTCGAGTCGGTTGATCCGGCCGGCGAGCACGTCCTGCTTGAACTGGACGGCGTTGCCGTCACCCTTCGTCGTGGCGTCGATCGTGGTCAGCAGCCAGGACGACGGGTCGGTGAGATCGCGGCTGATTCCCTCGGCCAACAGCTCGACGTCGCGGTGCCGCATAGCGTCGAGAACCTGCATGCCGAGGCCCAGGTTGCGGACCAGTCGGTTCACCTTCGGCGTGGCGATGACCCGCAGCGCTGGAAGCGTGTTGATCCCTTCCAGCAGGAACGCCGTCGCGCCGTTGCGCGGCGCCCCCGTGCGATCGCCGTCGAACGCCGGCAGGTCGTTCTCCACCGCGCTGGCGGGAATCAGCGTGACCAGCACGCCGGCCACGACACCCGCGTAGGCGACCACGTGGCGAGGCGCGCGAGGATCCAGATCGGCGTACGTCACCGTCTCCAGGCCGGCGATGAGCCGATCCCGGTGACCCTCGGTCGTGTCCTCGGTAATGTCCGGGCCGAGCCTGGCCAGCGCCGTGCCGATGCGTGTCCCGGCGGACTGGTACGTCAGCGTCTTCTTGAGGTTGGCCAGCTCCTCGCGCGCCTCTGGGTCGGAGATGCGCACCACCGCCCACTCGGCTACGCCGACCGGCACCGGCACCTTGTTCCACAGCATCACCGACGCTCCTCGCGCCGACGCAGTGGCTGTCGTCATCGTTGCTCCTCGTCGCGAACTTTCCTTCGCGGCGGACAGTGCAGGCGCCCCGACAGACGGCATTCATCTCAGTGATCGGCTCGTGAGCCCGGCTCCATACGAGATGGCTCGCAGCCTCGGGAGGCTCCACGAACTTGCCCTTCGTCACGACGAAGGCGCAGCTCAGGCTTCTACCGGCGCGGCGGTCCGTACGACGACCAGCTGAACCACGACGGCGGGCGCCTCCCGGGCAGAACCCTGCCCGGACCCCTCCGACGACATGGCGACGGCGCCGATGAAGGCGTCGCGCACCGATGGATCCGCGTCCTTGAGGATCGCGCGGAGGCTCATCTCCAGCGAGGTGCCGCGACCGATGACGTTCTCGTGAATCTCACCCATGCGGGTGACGGTCCGGTCGCTATGCGGGCGCGCAATGAGCACCCGTGGATTCCGGCGCGAGTGTCATCTGTCCGCTCGGGAGTCGCGGTTCCCTAATGTGCCGAATGCACAACGCGGCGCAGGTACCGATCTCGATCTCCGCGGAAGTTCGTGCCCCTCTGCCATAGGGACTGCCAGGCGCCATTCCCCATCAGAGCTCATTCGAATGAGGGAAGTCGCATTCGATGTGAGCTGCGGAACGATCCGTCCGCTGTCCGGCGAGCCCCTTAGAAGTGGAGCGCGGCATTCCCGAGACCACGAGGAGGTCCCATGTCCGCGCCCCACCTGCACCCGCACACCGTCACCATCCACGGCGTGCCCGTGACGCCCAGCCAGCTCCGCCTCGCCGACGGGTCCGAGTTCATCGTCACCACGAACGTGCCCGGCACGACCGGCGGGAAGCTGGCCGGCATCAGCAGCGCGAGCTTCTACGCCATCCTCGGCCGGCTGCGCGTCCCCACCGGCCCGGCCGCCGGCTACCTCGGCGAGACCGGCGCCCTCAAGAACCGGCCCGCTGTCAGCTACGGCCGCTGGGCGACCACCCTCCGGCTGCTCGTGCCCGTCGCGATGGTGCTCGTCCTCCCGCCCTCGGCGTCGACGAACCCGGGGGCCGCGCGTCGGCACCAGAACCCGCGGTTCCGCAGGCTCGTCGAAGGCCGGATGGTCCGCGACCTCAACGCGGGCATCACCATGCTGAACACCCAGAGCGCCCCCATCGAGAGCAACCGCCGGCTGCCGCGCGCCGACCGGCTCGCCGCCCTCGCGCTCGCCGACGAGATCACCGCGAACATCACCGAGTACGCCCTCGGTCACACGGCCAACCCGCACCCGTTCCCGGCGACGACCAACAAGGAGCAGGCCATCCGGGTCATCAGGGCCAGCAACCGTGCGCTCGACACCGACGACGTCGTCCAGCTCACCGGACAGGCGGGCAACCCCGTCCCCGGGTTCTCCCCCGACTTCACGATGCGTCGTGACCTCAACGACCGTGAGCAGGTCGCCGGAGGCACCCCGCGGATCTTCACCTGCCTGATCACCACCGACAACGGCTCGGTGCGCCGCCTGTACTACGGCCCCCACCTCACCAAGCACCAGGCGATCGCCAGCTACTGACAGCCAGCGGTGCGGGTGCCCCCGTAGCGCCCGCACCGCTGCGCTCACCCGGCGAGCGGTGAGACAGGGTCGCTCCGCTCGCCAGCCATCCCCAGCGGCCCGGCAGGAGGTCCCCGTGCCAGCAGCACCTTCGGTCCTGAGATGGCGTCGCTGGTCGGGGCCGGGCTGGGCCTCCTACGCGGCCAACTGGCCCGGGCCCCTCGGCGAGGACGGCGCCGTGGCCTACGTCGGCCGATGCGATGACCTACGACCGCGCTGCCACACCTGCGGCCGTCCCGCAACGCTCTGGCAGGCGGCCCTCGCGCTGCCCGCGCCGTTCCCCGGCGCGCTCGACGCCGCCGGCGGCGGATGCACCCGGGCCCACGCCGTCCACGGCCTGCCCGCCGACTGGACCGGCATCGCCACGGTCTACGCGCTGGTCGCGGCCGCCCTGCGCCAGGACAGCAAAGCGACCTCGGTGCACGAGGCCCTCGCGCGGCGACGATCCCGCCAGGCGGAACGAGCGCTCCTGCTCTCCCGCCTGGAGCGCCCCGCCCGGCGGGTGGCGCTCGAGCTCTGGCGGACCACTCCCGGGCTTGGTGTCGACGACACCGAGACGATCGTCACCGCGGTGCTTGCTCCGGCACAGCAGTGACGGTCGGTCGCCCAGGTCCTTCCCCCTCCCCGGGTGGCCGCCAGGGCCGACGGGGCTCCGGCGGTCGCCGGACAGCGGCAGCGTCGACAGCGACGAGTCCCGGGCCAGAACGCAGCAGGGGCCCACCTGATGGTGGGCCCCTGCGGGCTGCGACGCCGTCGACGTCAGCTGCCGCACCGCGGCGGTCGGTGCAGCCACGGGTGGTCGCCCCCGTGGAGGGCGACGACGGCCGCGGCGACGTCCGCAGGCCGTACCGCGACGTGGCACCCCCGCTGTGGCCGGGGTGGAGGCGGGCGAAGCGAGTCGCGACCGCCCGGCCGCTCCGGCGCTCCACCGCCGCGATCGCGGTCAGGCGCAGGGTGTGGCTGGTGACCTTCTCCTCGTCCGCCCACGGGAGCCGCAGCCGGACGCGGTCGAAGAGGCAGTCGAGGCGCCGCCGGGTGATCGGGGTGTTGCCCCTCCGGCTGTCGGGCCGGTGGCGGAACACCTTGTCGTCGGGGTGGCTGGCGCCCCGCGCCGCCGCGAACTCGCGCAGGTTCGCCACGAACCAGTCCGGCACCGGCTGGCGGACGACCCTGCCGAACCTGTCCGGGCCGAGCTGGATCGTGCACTGGGCCTCGTGGATGCCGCCGAGGGTGAGGTCGAGGATGTCCTGCGGGCGCGCGCCGGCGATGAGGATCGTCTCCACGATGTGCTCGTCGAGCTCGGGGTCTTCGCCCGTCCCCGCGACGACGGTCATCAGCTCGTCGAGCTGGTCGGGCGCCAGCGCCCAGTGGCGGGAGTTCGTGACGGGGATGCCGTGCTCCTGGGCGTCGACGCGCGGGAGGGGGCTGTGGTTGGTCATGGGGACCTCGTTCGTGTCGGTGCCGGCCGGTGCCGGCGGGCGGGAACGAGGCGGACGGTCCGGGACACCGGCGTGCAGTCAATCGCCGGGCGTGGACGCGCCGGATCGCCCGGGCGGTACGACGTGCCGGCCCCCGGCCCACACAGGTCCGGTCGGGGGAAGCAGCGAAGCGGTTCGCTGGTCAGCCAGCCGCCGTCTGTTGCCGACCAGAAGCGTCGTGGGGCAGGAACGCCGCAGGGGCCCACCTGGTGATGGGCCCCTGCGGGGTGTGACGCCGTGCGCGTCAGTCGGTGCGCGGCCGCGGCTCGCGGTGCAGCCACGGGTGGTCGCCGCCGTGGATGGCGACCACCGCCGTGGCGACCTCGCGCGGCCGGGCGACGGTGTAGCGGCCGTTGACATCCTCGGGCTCGTGCCGGGCGAAGGCGATGGCGACGCTGCGGCCGTAGGTCCGCTCGACGACGGAGATGGCGTGGTGCCGCAGCGTGTGCGCGGTGACCTTCTCCTTGTCGGCCCACTCCAGCCGCGCCTGCACCCGGTCCTGGAACAGGTAGTCGAACCGGCGGCTGCCGATCTTCTTGCCCGGCCGGCCGCCGGACGGGCGCCGCCGGAAGACGGCGTCGTCGGGCGCGGTCGCCCCGCGGTTGACGGCGAAGGCGTGCAGCTTCGCGACGAACCAGTCCGGCACCGGCTGGTGGACGACCTTGCCGTTCTTCTCGTCCAGCCGGACCGTGCACTCGGCGTGGTCCAGCCCGCCGAGCGTGAGGTTGAGGATGCCCTCCTTGCGGGCGCCGGCGACGAGGATGGTCTCGACGATCATCTCGTCGAGCACGGGGTCGTCGCCGGTGGCGGTGCACACCGCCCACAGCTCGTCCATCTGCACCTGCTCCAGCGCCAGCCGGGTGCCGTCGATCCGCTTGGGCTTGTCGATCTCCTGGGAGGGGTCGAAGGCGCGGGCCAGGTGGCGGTCCTTGACCGCGGTCTTGAACACCCGCCGCCACGCGCCGACGGCGTTGTACTTCGCGCCGCTGGCGGTCGAGTTGTGCACGAAGCGGCCGGCGGCCCGGCGGTTGGCCGCCTTCACAGCGGCGGCCGCCATCGCGCGCGCCTCGATCGCGCGCAGAGCCTCCTCCAGCTGGGACGGGAGGACCTCGTCGGCCCACAGGTCGCCCAGGCCCCGCCACACGACCGTGCCGTCGGGGCCCTCGCCCTTCCAGCCGTTGACGAGGAAGTCGATGTAGCCCTCGTAGGTGCCCCGGGTGCTCTCGGTGAGCCCCTCCAGGGTCTTCTCGGCCAGCTCCCGCATCGTGATGCGGGTGCCGGGCACCATCCCGGGCCGGGGGCCGGCCGTGGGGGCGACGGTGACCTCCAGCGCCTCGGCGGTCACGCCGGCGGCGAGCCCCAGGGCTTGGGGGTTGAGCAGGCCGGCCTCGATGGCGCGGCGGACCACCTCCGTAGCGGAGGCGAGCTGCGCGATCGGGTCGACGATGGGGGCGGTCGCGGGCAGCGGGTCGGACATGGGTAGTTCTCCTCGATGAGGACCGGCAGGGCGCCGGGCTCGGTTGCTGACGAGCCGGACCGTGCGGGCCCCACGAGGGTCGGCAATCGCCTGCCGTGTCGGCGAGGGGCACCTCGCGCCGCCCGATGTCCGGAATGCGGCGGCGCCGAGGGCGGCACTGCTGTGGTGAGTTCTGGCTGTGCGGCCGTGAAGGCCACTCCGCCGTCGGAGGGCTGCACCTGGGCGGGAGTCAGGGGCCGACGCGACGCCGGCTAGCAGCGGCTCGCTCAGATGTGGTCGAGGATGGTCAGCACGTCTGGATGGCCGGCGACCACCATCGGGGCCAGGTCGCGGAGCTTGACGTTGAGTGCCTGGCTGAGCCGGGACAGCCGCGCGAACGCATCCTCGGCAGAGACGCCTGTGCGGGCGATGATCACTCCTTTGGCCTGGTCGATCACCGCCCGCGACATCAACGCCCGCTCCAAGTTGGCGGCCAGCTGTCCGAGCGCGGCTCGCTCGGCGACCTCGCGCAGGATCGCGGCAACCGCTGCGGCGACCATCTCACCGAGGCGGACGCTGTCGCCGGTGAACACCGCCGGCCGGTCGCTGTAGACGTTGAGCACCACCCAGCGGTCGTCGGGCAGCTGCGCCGGCACGGCGAGCACACTGCGCACGCTGTCGTCGGTCAGCAGCCGGCGCAGCCGCGGCCAGCGCACGTCGGTGGTGACGTCGGCAGTGACGACGACGGCCCGCTGCTCGTAGGCGTCCTGGCAGGGGCCCTGCCCGGCGGCCAGCTGACGACCGTCGAAGACCTGCGCGACGGTGTCGTCGCTGGCCAGCAGCTGCGGCTCGACCGGGGGGCCGACGTTGATGCTCAGCGCGGTGGCGCCGGGCACCGCTCCGCGGATGACGGTGGCGATCCGCTGCAGCAGCCGGTGATCGTCGCCGGACTCCAGCGGCAGGAGGACCAGCTCGGCGAACGCCTGCGCCATCGCCATGCCCGTGGCGCCGGCTTCACCGGCCACGGGCTCCGTGGCCGCGACCGCGGCGCCGGAGGGCGGCGCGGTCGTACTGCTGCCCTCGGGCGCTTCGATGCCCAACCAGCGCACCACGACCGGCCCCGTCGAGGCAGCGTCGACCCAGCCGAAGAGCCGCACGGGCCGGACCGGCCCGTCCCGGCCGCGAAGGGTGACGTCCACCTGGATCTCGCCGCGTTCGCCGGTGGCCAGCGCCGACAGTGCCCGGCGCAGCGGGCCGCGGTCGGCCAGATCCACCCACGCCGGCAGCACCCGGCGGGCCAGCCGGGCGGCGGGCAGGCCGAGCATCTGTGCCGCGGCCGGGTTGCCGTGCAGGATCTGCCCCTCGGTGTCGGTCTGCAGCAGCGCCACCGGCAGCATGTCGGCCAGCTGGTGTTCTCGGCGCCGCTGGTCGCCGGCGAGTAGTTCCGCGATCGTCTCCTGGTGGGTGCGCAGCTCCTCCTCGGCGACGCGCAGCTCCTCGTAGGCGACGCCGAGCTCGGTCACCGCCTCCGACAGCTGCTCCTCCGGCACCAGGGCCGCACCACGGAGGCGATCGAGCGCGGCCGCGATGACGGTGGAGTCCACCTGCACCGGTGGATCGACCACGGCGCCCTCCTCGCAAGGTGGGATGTCCGCGCGCTGTGTCTTCGCGCCCCCGCAGCGTAGGGCCGGCCTGCGTTTGCGGTGAGCGCCGGCCGGCCCGCCGCGACCGCGCAGTCGCCCGGCCATCCGTGCCTCCGTCACTGCTCGGAGCCGGCCTGCCGGACCCCGCCCGGGTCCGACCGCTCCGGCTCCTGACGGACGCATCGGTGGCGCTCGGGCGTGTCTTGCGAGCTCTCGGCCCTGCGGGCACATTCTGCTGGTGAGCTTCGCGCCTGGGGGACGCGTCGTCACGGCGGCCACGGAGGCCAGGCCGCGGCGCCGGCAACCCGTGCACCCAGCATGTCGCTGGTCTGCATCGACCCGGGCCCCGGTCCCTCGTGCGCGCCGACGGCTGCGCCCCGTCGTCGGTCGCGGCGGCGTGGTCGTGCGCAGGGGGTGGCGTGCAGGAGTCTGAGCTCCCCATCGAGGCAGGCGTCGGCAGCGACCGTGTCCGGTCGGCCGCGCTGCACCAGCTGCCCTGGTACGCCATCGTCTACGAGGGCCCCGAGCACCGGGTCGTGGCCCTCAACGCCGAGTTCCTCCGGGTCCTGGGCGGCTTCGACCCGGTCGGCATGCGCGCCGCCGACTTCCTCGTCGGCATCGCGGGGCAGGGGGTCATCGAGATCTTCGACCGCGCCTACGCCGGCGAGCGGGCGATGCTCGACCGGATCCGCCTGGCCGTGGTGACGCCGGACGGGCACCAGGAGGAGATCGTCCTCGACTTCGAGGTCGGCCCGTTCCGGGACCGGCACGGCGAGATCGTCGGGGTCCTCGGCGTCGGACGCGACATCACCGCCGCGGTCCGTCGTGAGGAGGCCGACGCCGCGGCGGCGGCCGAGCTGGGCCGGCGCTACCGGCGGGCCACCGACGTCATCGACGAGGTGCAGCGCGCGCTGCTGCCGGCGTGGCTGCCGGTGCTGCCGGCCCTCGACGTCGCCGCCAGTTACAGCATCGGCGGCGCCGAGCAGGCGGCCGGCGGGGACTGGTTCGACGTCCTCCCGCTCGACGACCGGACCATCGCCGCCGTGGTCGGCGACGTCGTCGGCCACGGCGTGGACGCCTCGGCGGTGATGGCTCAGCTGCGGGCGGTCGCCCTCGAGCGCCTGCACGCCGGCGCCGGGGTCGCCGAGGTCGTCGCCGCCCTCGACCGCTTCACCCAGGTCGTGCCCGGCGGCGCCGGCAGCACCGTCTGCGTCCTCACCCTCGACCTGCCCAGCGGCGAGCTCCGCTACTGCAGTGCCGGCCACCCGCCGCCGCTGCTCGCCGGCGGTACCGGCGGCAGCGCCTACCTGGCGCCCAGCGGGCAGGGACCCCTCGGCGAGGCCGGGGACCGACGCACCCTCACCGCGCGGCTGGACGACGGCGTGCTCCTGCTCTACAGCGACGGGATCGTCGAACGCCCCGGCGTGCCGGCCACCCGCGGAGTCGTCGAGCTCCTCCGGATCGCCACCGCGGCCGTCGCCGACGAGCTGCTGCCCGCCTTCAGCCTCCCGGCGGCGGTCGACCGCGCGACCGTGCAGGTGCTCGAGCGCCTCACCCGGGAGACCGGCGCGAGCGACGACGTCACCCTCCTCGCTCTGCAGCGCGTGCCGGCGCCGGCGCCGTTCCGCCTCGAGCGCGTCGTCGGGCCGGGCGACGTCGCCGAGGTCCGGGCATCGCTGCGCGCCTGGTTCCGGCCGGGCCAGGTCGACGAGCACGCCCTGGCCGAGCTCGACCAGATCCTCACCGAGCTCGTCGAGAACACCGTCGAGCACCCCTACGGCGGCGCGGGTGGCCCGGTGACGGTGTGCGCCGACCTCGCCCCGAGCGGCGACCTCACGCTCACCATCAGTGACCGGGGCCCGTGGCGTCCTCCGGCTGGGTCAGTCCGGGACCCCGGCATCGGGCTGGCGCTCGTCCGCCAGCTGTCGGCCGCCGTGTCGATCGACCACGAGCACGGCACCGAGGTCACCGTCCACCACCGCCCGTGGAAACCGTCCCGGAACAGCGTCCCGCGGCCCCCGGCGACTCCGCCCGGCCTTGCCGACGTCTACCTCGAGGGGCACGGCGACCGCAACGTGCTGCGGGTGCGGGGACCCATCGACGCGGCGATGCTCGAGGAGCTCCAGTCGCACCTGGCCCTGAGCACGACACCTGGCGCGCCGGACCTCGTCGTCGACCTCGACGACGTCACGGTCCTCGCCAGCACCGCGATCAGCACCCTCCGGGCCGGCCTGCAGCACGCAGGGCAGGTCGGGGTGAGCGCCCGCGTCCGCTGTCGCCCCGGCAGCGTCGCCCAGCAGGTCCTCGCACTGGCCGGGATCCCGACCGCCACCGACGCCGATGACTGACCACGTCCCGGCCCGCGTGCCGCAGCACCCGGTGGAGCTCGGTGACGCATCGCCGGGCGGGTCGCTGCTCAGCTGAACGGCCCGGCGCCTGGTGGTGCCGGCGGCCCACGTCCCGACTCCCTAACGTCAGGGCTGCTGGCCGCGGACCCGCACATCCTGTACCGCCGCGGTGAGCTCCTCGTCGGTGAGCGGGCCCCACTCCTCCTGCAGGTCAGCGAGCACCCGCTCCAGGGCGGCCATCCGCAGCGCCCGCGCGGTGTCCGCGGGATCGAGGTCCACCAACGGTCGCCGCGGGCGGCGCGCGGTGTGCCGCGGGCCGTCGGCGGTCAACCACGCAGGCGCCACCTCCGGTGGCCCGTAGATGATCGGCCCCTCCGACGCCGGGCCGTCATCCCACAAGCTGCGAGCCCACCGCCGCGCGGTCTCGACCTCTTCGGTGGCCACCTGCAGCAGCGCCCGGTGCCGGACGACGACCTTGTCGGCGATGCGCAGCGACGCCTGCGTCTCGGCCAGCTGCTGCTGCAGCTTGGCCAGCGCGCTCAGGCCCACGGCGAGCAGGTCGCCTCGGTCGGCGCCGGTCGCGTCGGCCAACTGCTCGATCACCGCGCGCAGCCGCCCGGCCGGTGACGGCCGCGGGGCGGTCACGGCTGCTCCGGCGCGGCGAGCAGCCAGGCCGGCGGCGGCCCCAGGCCGGTTCGGGCCGGTAGGCCGAAGGTGTCGGCGAGCAGCTGGGCCCACTTGACCGCCTCGGCGCGGGCTGCAGTGAGCTGCTCGATGCGGGCGTGCGCGGCGGCGAGCTGCGCCACCAGTGCCTCGTTGGTGTCCTCGAGGTGGCGGAAGCGGACGCCGGACTCGTCCTGCTGAGCCTCCAGCAGCGCCACCTCGGCGGCCTGCCGGCGAACGAGCGCCCGCAGCTCCTCCCGGTCGGTGAGGAGTGTCCGGGCCTCGGCGAGCGCCGCGTCCAGTGTGGGGATCTCCGAGGCGCGGGCGAGCAGCTGCGCAACCGGATGGTCGGGACTGAACGCCGCACCGCCGGCCAGCTCGGGTGAGCCCCACCCGCCGTCCACGCTGAGGACGGCGTCCCCGCCGGCGTCGATGAGCCCCCAGCCGCGTTCACCGGCCGGCTGCCGCAGGCCGGCGTCAAGGCCGAGGGCGGCGTCCTGCGCGGGAGTGCGGCGGTCGTAGACCCTGCCGGGGTCCAGCCGGATCCAACGCCAGGGCCCCGGCGGCACGTCGGGGCCGGTCGTGTGTGCGCTGTCCTGCGGCGGGTCGGTGACCATGCCCGTGATCATGCGATCGGGGTGGGACAGCGGCGTTGGCGCGCACGCGGGCGTGGTGTTGCGTGCATGTCGATCGGTGCTGCGCACTGAAGAGCAGCGACGCCAGCGAAGCCCGCACCAACGGGTCAACAGCTGTCGGCCGGGCGCTGCGTGCCACGGTCCACCGCCTGCCAGCGGCCCCTGATGCGGCTGCCGCCAGCAGCGGGCCGCGCCGGTGCCGGCTCCGCGGCCGCCTCGGGCGGCCCACTACCGGGCAGCGCGCCGATCAGCTGCTGGAGCGCGTCGGCCGCGGCGAACAGGTGCAACTCAGCGGTGTCCACGACGACCCCGGCGAGGACCTGGTCGCCGGGGCGGACGTCGAGGGCGCCCAGGACGGCCGGCGGCAGGGTGAGGCGCCGCTGGGCGTCGACGGGCACCGGGGTGAGCAGGGGGCTGTCGGCGGCGGCGCGGACGACGATGTGCCCGTTCTCGCGGGCGGCGACGAGGAAGGTGTCCGGCGTCCAGCCGAGCGCGGACAGCGCCTTGCCGAGGTTGATCCGGTTCTGGGCGTCGATGCGGGCGGCCTGCGGCTCCCGAGTCGCGCCGTCCCGCGCCGGGCGCGCGGCGCGGTCGGCCAGGTGGACGACGGGGGCCAGCCGCCCCTCGGAGGCATCGACCTCGGCGGCGCGGCCGGCGGCCGGCCCGGAAGGAGCCAGGGTGTCGACGCCGGGGTAGGGCGCCTTGATCCCGGCGACGCGGGCGGCGGTGCGGTGGCGGGTGTCCAGTCCGTGCGGCATGAGCGCACAGGTCCCGGACTGTCCGGCGGGCGCAGTCACCTTTGCGGCGGGCTGCTTCGGAGGAGATGCGTGCGCAGCCGCGGCATCTCCGGACTGGTGGCAGTCGGGGTATGCCGCCGCGGTGCGGCGAGCGGCCTCAGCCGCCTGGGGATCCTGGGGGATTCCCCAGGATCTGGTGGGCAAGGGGGGAGTTGAACCCCCACGTCCTCTCGGACACACGGACCTGAACCGTGCGCGTCTGCCATTCCGCCACTTGCCCTGGCGAGGAAGGACAGTAGCAGCCCGCCGGCACGGGACCGTGGAGGGGTGGGCAGGCGGCCCCGGCGCGGCTCGGGACGTCGGGCGTTGCTGGCCGGTCGGGCACCCGTCACCCGGCTACGATCACCCGGAGGACCATCGGCCGGGCGAGCGTGGAGGAGCGACTGTGGGCGTGCTGCAGCGCTTCGAGCGACGACTCGAGGGCATGGTCGGCTTCGCCTTCGCCCGCATCTTCAAGGGCAAGGTCCACCCCGCCGAGATCGCCAAGGCGCTTCAGCGGGAGGCCGACGAGCAGCGCTCGGTGCTGGGCGAGGGCCGGGTGCTGGCGCCCAACGTCTACGACGTGCGCCTGGGCCGCACCGACTACGACAACCTCGCCGAGTGGTCCGAGCAGCTGGCCGCCCAGCTCGCCGACATGGTCTCCGAGCACATCGACGACGAGGGCTGGCAGGTCTTCGGCGAGGTGCAGGTCCGCCTCGAGCGCGACGACGAGCTGCCCACCGGCGTCTTCGAGGTCAGCTCGCACGTGGCCGACCCCGCGCGGCCGGGCACCCGGGGCGACGCCGCGCCGCCGCTCGCCCCGCCCCCCGCGCCGCCGGCGACCGGGGCGGGCGGGGTCCCCCCGCTGCCGCCGCTGCGCGGCCGGATCCCCACCGACACCGGCAAGCAGCACCCGTCGGTCGTGGGGCGCGCCGGCAGCAAGCCCGGCGTCACGCACGTGCTCGTCGTCGACGGGCCGGGCACCCGGCACGAGCTGACCACCGGCCGCAACGTCATCGGCCGGGGCACCGAGGCCGACATCCGGCTGCCCGACACCGGCGTCAGCCGCAAGCACGTGGACGTCGTCCTGGACAACGGCACCGCCTACGCCGAGGACCTCGGCTCCACCAACGGCACCCTGGTCAACGGCCGCAAGATCACCCGGCAGGCGCTCGCCGACGGCGACGTCATCCGCATCGGCCACTCCGTGCTGGTGTACCGGCAGGACGGCGCGTGAGGGGGAGCCGGCCGTGACCGCCGAGATCGTCCTGCAGGTCTTCCGCTTCGGGTTCCTGCTGCTGCTGTGGCTGTTCATCTTCGCGGCGTTCCGGGTGGTGCGCGCCGACCTCTTCGGCGGCCGCGCCGGGCGGGTGGCCTCGGTGCCGCCGCGCGCGGCCGTCCCGGGCCGGAAGCGCGGACGCGGGCCCCGCACCCTGGTGGTGACCGCGGGGCCGCTGTCCGGCACCAAGATCACCCTCGGCGAGCAGCCGATCCTCATCGGCCGTGCCGACGACTCCACGCTCGTCCTCACCGACGACTTCGCCAGCTCCCGACACGCGCGCCTGACCAACCGTGGGGGACAGTGGTACGTCGAGGACCTCGGTTCCACCAACGGCACCTACCTCGACCAGCAGCGGGTGCAGGGCCCGCTGCTCGTGGCCCCGGGCCAGCCGATCCGCATCGGCCAGACCGCCCTGGAGCTGCGTTGACGGGAACCATGCAGGCGACCACGGGGAGCGGCAGAGCAGACGTGAGCAGGGTCCGATGAGTCTCGCGCTGCGCTACGCCGCCCGTTCCGACCGCGGCCTCGTCCGCGGCAACAACCAGGACTCGGTCTACGCCGGGCCCCGGCTGCTGGCCGTGGCCGACGGCATGGGCGGGCACGCCGCCGGCGACGTCGCCAGCAAGGTCGTCATCGCCGCGCTGGAGCACCTCGACGAGGACGCCCCCAGCGGCGACATGCTCCAGGCGCTGCGCGAGGCGGTGTTCGACGGCAGCGAGCACCTGCGCGAGGTGATCCGCGAGTCGCCGCAGCTCGAGGGCATGGGCACCACGCTCACCGCCGTCCTGTTCGCCGGCGGCCGGCTGGCGCTCTGCCACGTCGGCGACTCCCGCGCCTACCTGCTGCGCGACGGCGTCTTCACCCAGATCACCCACGACGACACGTTCGTGCAGACGCTCATCGACGACGGCCGGATCACGCCCGAGGAGGCCAACCACCACCCGCAGCGCTCGCTGCTGCTGCGGGCGCTCAACGGCCAGGACGTCGACCCCGACCTGTCCATGCGCGAGGCCCGCGCCGGCGACCGCTACCTGCTGTGCTCCGACGGCCTCTCCGGCGTGGTCAGCGAGGAGACGCTCGCCGAGGCGCTCAAGGACCCCGACCCGCAGTCGACCGCCGACCGGCTCGTCGAGCTGGCGCTGCGCAGCGGCGGCCCGGACAACATCACCGTGATCGTGGCCGACGTCGTCGAGGACACCGGCACGGGCACCAGCATGGAACCGGTCGTCGACGGCGCCGCCGGGGACAACCGCGGGCAGCGGGCGGTGGACCCCCGCTCGGCCGCCGGGCGGGCCGCGCTGGCCGACCCGCCGCCCGAGCCACCCCCACCCTCGACAGGACCCACGGCCGCCGCACCCCCCGACCGCCGCCGCCCTCGGCGGCGGCTGTTCCTCGTCGTGGGGACGGTGCTGGTCCTGGTGATCGGCGGGATCGCCACCTGGCTGTGGGTGCTGACCCACTGGTTCGTCGGTGTCGAGGCGGCCGGCGGCGACCGGGTGGCCGTCTTCCGCGGGTTCAACACCGACCTGCTCGGGCTGGACCTGTTCCGGGTCGACGACGTCACCGACATCGCGCTGGCCGACCTGAGCTCCTACGACCAGAACAGCGTGCGCCGGGGCATCGAGGCCGACACCGCCGACGACGCCCAGCGGATCGTCGACGAGCTGCGGACCATGGCGCTGCCGGTCTGCCCGGCCACGCCCACCTCGGCCACCCCCACCTCGGCCGCTCCCACCTCCGAGCCCCTGCCGCTGCCCGAGGCCGCGCCCGGCACCGGCGCCGCGCCCGGCACCGACGCCGTGCCCGTCCCCACGACCACCCCCACGCCCTCCCCCACGACGACCTCGTCCGCTCCGGCGACGACGCCCGAGCCGGGAGTGGACTGCCGGGAGGCCGAGTGACCGCCGGCCCCTCCACCGACCCGCGCGCGGGCGCGCCCGGCGCGGCGACCCCCACCCGCCGCAACACCGAACTGGCGCTGCTGGGCTTCGCCGTCCTGATCACCCTCGCCGCGCAGTGCATCGTCGACCTCACCGTCACCGGGTCGCTGCGCGCGGAGCTGGCCACCTTCGGCGCCTGGTTCGCCGCCATCTGGGCGGGGCTGCACCTCGTCGTCCGCAAGCTCGCCCCCTACGCCGACCCGCTGCTGCTGCCCGCGGTGGCGCTGCTGTGCGGCCTCGGGCTGACCATGATCCACCGGCTCGACCTGGCCGACGAGCAGGCCGACGCCGCCTCCGGCGGGGACGCCCCGGTGCAGCTGCTGTGGGCGACCGTGGGCGCGGGTCTGTTCGTCGCCGTGCTGGTCGTCCTGCGCGACCACCGGCTGCTGGCCCGCTTCGCCTACACCCTCGCCCTGGTCGGGCTGGTGCTGCTGGCGCTGCCGGCCGTGCTGCCCGCCTCCGTCTCGGAGGTGTACGGCGCCAAGATCTGGATCCGCGTCGCCGGCTTCAGCATCCAGCCGGGCGAGTTCGCCAAGATCTGCCTGATCGTCTTCTTCGCGTCCTACCTGGTCGACAAGCGCGACGTCCTGGCGCTGGCCAGCCGCCGGGTGATGGGCCTGGAGATCCCGCGGGCCCGCGACCTGGGCCCGGTGCTCGTGGCCTGGGCGCTGTCCATCCTCGTGCTGGTCTTCGAGCGCGACCTGGGCAGCTCGCTGCTGCTGTTCGGCATCTTCGTCGTGATGCTCTACATCGCCACCGAGCGGTCGAGCTGGCTGCTCATCGGCCTGGGCCTGTTCGCCGCCGGGGCGTTCCTCGCCTACCAGCTGTTCGGACACGTGCGGGTGCGCGTGGACACCTGGCTGGACCCCTTCGCCTACCGCGACGAGGGCGGCTACCAGCTCGTCCAGTCGCTGTTCGGCCTGGGCACCGGCGGGCTGTTCGGCGCCGGGCTCGGCGGTGGGCGCCCCGACCAGGTGCCGGTGGCCAAGAGCGACTTCATCGCTGCCGCGCTCGGCGAGGAGCTGGGCCTCTTCGGCCTGGTCGCGCTCATCGTGGTCTACCTGATCCTCGTCGAGCGCGGCCTGCGCACCTCGCTGGTCGTGCGCGACGCGTTCGGCAAGCTGCTGGCCGGGGGGCTGGCCTTCGCCGTCGCCTGGCAGCTGTTCGTCGTCCTCGGCGGGGTCACCGGCCTGCTGCCGCTGACCGGGCTGACCACGCCGTTCGTCGCCTACGGCGGCTCGTCGCTGGTGGCCAACTTCGGGCTGGTGGCGATCCTGGTCCGGATCAGCGACGCCGCGCGCCGGCCGGCCGCCCCGCCGGCGCCCCCCAAGCCGGCCATCGGCGAGGCGCCCACCGAGGTGGTGACGCCGTGAACGCCCCCCTGCGCCGGGTGGCCATCAGCGTGCTCGTGCTGTTCACGCTGCTCATCGTCAACGTCAACTACATCCAGGTGGTGCGCTCCGACGAGCTGCGCGGGGACTCCGGCAACACCCGCGTGCTCACCGAGGAGTACTCGCGGGAGCGCGGCTCGATCGTCGTCGACGGCACCGAGGTGGCGCTGTCGACGCCCACCGACGACACCCTGCAGTACCTGCGCGAGTACCCGCAGGGCCCGGTGTACGCCCCGGTCACCGGCTACTACTCGCTGGTCTACGGCGGCTGGCAGCTCGAGCAGGCGGAGAACGAGGTGCTCGCCGGCTCCGACGACCGGCTGGCGCTGCGCCGGCTCGCCGACCTCTTCACCGGCCGCGACCCCGCCGGCGGCGACGTCGTCCTGACCCTGGACCCCGCCGTCCAGGAGACCGCGATGGCGCAGCTCGACGGCGTCACCGGCGCCGTGGTCGCGCTCGACCCGGCCACCGGCGCGGTGCTCGGCATGGCCAGCACGCCCAGCTACGACCCGGCGCAGCTGTCCAGCCACGATCCGGGCGCCATCCGCGACTACGCCGCCGAGCTCGACGCGATGGACGCCGACCCGCGGCTGAACCGGGCGATCCAGGACAACTACCCGCCGGGCTCGGTCTTCAAGGTCATCGTCTCGGCGGCGGCCCTGGCCAGCGGCGAGTACACCCCCGACACGGTGATCCCCGCGCCGGACACCCTCACCCTGCCCGGCACCTCGACGCAGCTGCGCAACTTCGGCAACTCCTCGTGCAGCAGCAGCCAGGAGCAGTCGCTCATCGACGCGCTGACCATCTCCTGCAACACCGCCTTCGCCCAGCTGGGCATCGACCTCGGCGAGGACGCGGTGCGGGACATGGCCGAGGCGTTCGGGATGACCGGCGAGTCGCGCACCATCCCGCTGGAGACTGCCGGGAGCAGCGTCGGCGACATCGAGAGCGAGGCGGCGCTGGGCCAGAGCTCGATCGGCCAGCGCGACGTCCGGATGACCCCGCTGCAGGCGGCGATGGTCGCCGCGGCCGTCGGCAACGACGGGACGCTCATGACGCCCTACCTGGTCGACCAGGTGCGCGCGCCCGACCTGACGGTCATCGACCGGGCCGACCCGGAGGAGCTCTCCGAGCCGGTCGGCCCGGAGGTCGCCGACCAGCTGCAGGAGATGATGGAGAGCGTCGTGGCCAACGGCAGCGGCCGCGCCGCGCGGATCGCCGGCGTCACGGTCGCCGGCAAGACGGGCACCGCGCAGGTCGCCGAGGACGTGCCCGACCACAACTGGTTCATCGGTTTCGCCCCGGCCGACGACCCGCAGATCGCCGTCGCGGTGTTCGTCGCGAACGGCGGGGGTACCGGCGGCGACACCTCCGCCCCGATCGCCCGCGAGGTGATCGAGGCCTACCTCGAAGGGCAGGGGGGCTGATGGCCCTGTCCACCGGCACGGTGCTGGCGGGCCGCTACGAGATCACCGAGCCGATCGCCACCGGCGGCATGGGTGAGGTCTGGCGCGCCCGCGACCGGGTCCTCGACCGCGTGGTGGCCGCGAAGGTGCTGCGCAGCGAGTTCACCGGCGACCCGAGCTTCGTGGCCCGCTTCCGCAACGAGGCCCGGCACACCGCGGCGCTGTCGCACCCGAACATCGCCTCGGTCTACGACTACGGCGAGACCGACGACGAGCGCGGCCACCAGCTGGCGTTCCTCGTCATGGAGCTGGTCGAGGGCAAGCCGCTGGTCACGATCCTGCACGAGGAGGGGCGGCTGCCGGTCGACTGGACGCTGCACGTCCTGGGCCAGGCCGCCGACGGGCTCTCCGCCGCGCACGCCGCCGGCGTCGTGCACCGCGACATCAAGCCCGGCAACCTCATCGTGCGGCCCGACGGCGTGGTCAAGCTGACCGACTTCGGCATCGCCCGCACCCGTGACGCCACCCCGCTCACCCGCACCGGCATGGTCGTGGGCACCGCGCAGTACCTCTCCCCGGAGCAGGCGCAGGGGATGGAGGTCACCGCGGCCTCCGACGTGTACTCCCTCGGCGTCGTCGGCTACGAGTGCCTCACCGGTGGGCGGCCCTTCGACGGCACCTCGCAGGTCGCCATCGCGCTCGCCCACATCAACCGCCCGCCCCCGCCGCTGCCCGCCGAGATCCCGGTGCGCGTGCGCCAGCTCATCGAGCGCGCGCTGGCCAAGGACCCCGCCGACCGGTTCACCGACGGCGCCGACTTCGCCGCCGCCGTCCGGACGGTCGCCGCCGGGGGACCCGCGCCGGTCCCCCCCGCCACCGGGCTGGCCGCGGCCGCCACCACCGAGGTGATCCCCGAGGTGGCCGACGACGGCACCCGCGTCCTCGGTGCCGCCGCGGGCGGGGCCGTCGCGGGTGCCGCGACCGGGGCGGCCGCGGCCGCCGCCGGCCCGCGCACCGGCGGGCGGCACGCCGCCGGCCCGCGCACGATGCCGCCGCTGCAGGGCCCGCCGGTCGACGACGAGGACGGGCAGCGCTGGGACGACGAGCCCGCCGCCCGGCGCTCCGGCAACCGGCGGGGGCTGTGGATCGCGCTCGGGCTGGTGCTCCTCGCCGGGCTGCTCACCGGCGCCTTCCTCCTCCTCGGGGGCGGGGACGGCGACGACGGCGGCACCGCCGACCCGACCCGCAGCAGCGCGCCGACGTCCGCGGCGACCACCCCCGCGGCCGCCCAGGTGGCGGTGCCGGCGGCCGCCGAGCTCATCGGCGAGGACGCCGACGACGTCGAGGCCGACCTGACCGACGCGGGCCTGCAGGTGTCCCGCACCGAGGCCACCGGTGCGCAGCTGGCCGCCCTGGGCCGCGACCTGGACCCGAACGACGTCGCCGGTGTCGCGCCGGCGGGCACCACCGTGGCCGCGGGCACCGTCGTCACCCTCACGGTGGCCGTCGACGGCTACACGGTCGAGGAGGAGGACTCCGGGGACGACGGCGGCGCCCCGGAGCCGACCGAGGACGGCGACCAGGGCGACGACGGCGGCGGCACCACGCCGGCGCCGGCGCCGGCCACGACCACCCCCGCGCCGCAGCCGACCACCACGGCGCCGCAGCCCACCACCCAGGCCCCCACCACCGTCCCGACGCCGACCAGCCAGGCCGGCACCTCCGCCCCGCCGCCCACCACGACGGCGCCCGCCGAGGGCGACGGGAACGCCGGTCAGGGGCCCTTCGGGCCGCAGAGCCCGGGCGTCCAGGGCGCGGACGAGGGCCGGCCGGCGTGACACGGCTCCCCCGCGGTGCCCGGGAACCGGGCGTCCCGGCGGTTACGCTGCCCGCCGGGACGGGGCCCGTCCCCGGCGCTCCCCTGCGCCCGCGCCCGCCCGCGCGCTCCCGCACCGCCCGAGAGGACTCCCGATGACCACCCCCCAGGTGCTGGGCGAGCGGTACGAGATCGGCGGGGTGCTCGGTCGCGGCGGCATGGCGGAGGTGCACCTCGGGCGCGACCTGCGCCTCGGCCGAGAGGTCGCGGTGAAGGTGCTGCGCAGCGACCTCGCCCGCGACCCGTCCTTCCAGGTGCGCTTCCGCCGCGAGGCCCAGGCCGCGGCCTCGCTGAACCACCCGGCCATCGTCGCCGTCTACGACACCGGCGAGGACCGCAACACCAGCGGCGCGACGCCCTACATCGTCATGGAGTACGTCGAGGGCGAGACGCTGCGCGACGTGCTGCGCCGCGAGGGCGTGCTGCAGCCGGAGCGGGCGATGAGCCTGACCGCCGACATCTGCGCCGCGCTGGACTTCAGCCACCGCAACGGCATCGTGCACCGCGACGTGAAGCCCGGGAACGTGATGATCACGCCCGAGGGCACCGTCAAGGTGATGGACTTCGGCATCGCCCGCGCGGTGTCGGACTCCGCCGCGACGATGACCTCCACCGCCGCGGTCATCGGCACCGCCCAGTACCTTTCCCCCGAGCAGGCGCGCGGCGAGGCCGTGGACGCCCGCTCCGACGTCTACTCGGTCGGCTGCCTGCTCTTCGAGCTGGTCACCGGCGCGCCGCCGTTCACCGGCGACTCGCCCGTGTCGGTGGCCTATCAGCACGTGCGCGAGGACCCGCGGCTGCCGTCGTCGGTGAACCCGGCCGTGCCGCCGGAGCTCGACGCGATCGTGCTCAAGTCGCTGAGCAAGAACCCGGCCAACCGCTACCAGTCGGCCGCGGAGATGCGCAACGACCTGCTCCGGGCGCTGGCCGGGCAGCGGGTCGAGGCGACGCCGGTCATGGGCGACGCCGAGAAGACCACCATCCTCGGGGCGACCCCCGGCTTCCCCGGTGGCGGGGACGGCTGGGACGACGACGAGACCGCCCGCCGGCGCAAGCGCAACCGCGTCATCGCCGCGGTGGTCGGCGCGCTCGTGCTCGTCGGCGCCGTCGTCGGCATCGCGCTGCTGGTCAACTCCGGCGGCGACGACCCCGAGCAGCCGCAGGCCGCCGCCCGGGTCACCGTGCCGGCCGGACTGGTCGGCCAGCCGGAGGCGCAGGCCCGCACCGCGATCGAGGGTGCCGGGCTGACCGTCGCCGACGAGGTGACCCCGCAGCAGGTCGACGACGAGACGCAGGTGGGCACGGTGCTCGCCACCGACCCGGCCAGCGGCGCGCAGGTCGAGGAGGGCACCGAGGTCGCGCTGACGGTGGGCGTCGCCCCCGACACGGTCCGGGTCCCCCAGGTCGTCGACCTCGACGAGGACCGGGCGCGGACGGCACTCGAGGACGCCGGGTTCACCGGCAACGTGAACTCCGAGGACGCCGACTCCCTCGCCGAGGAGGGCACCGTCGTCGCCGTCGACCCGGAGGAGGGCAGCGCCGTCGCGCCGGACACGACGGTCACGCTGTCGGTCTCCGACGGCACCGACGTCGTCCCGGACGTCGCCACCCAGACCGCGGACGCGGCCCAGCAGGCGCTGCAGTCGGCGGGCTTCACCACCGTGACCGTCACCGAGGTCGAGTCCGACCAGCCGGCCGGCACCGTGATCGGCAGCGACCCGGCCGCCGGTCAGCAGGCCGCGGCCGGCGACCGGATCACCCTGCAGGTGTCCAGCGGCCCGGGCGAGATCACGGTCCCGCGAGCCATCGTCGGCGCCTCCGAGCAGGCCGCCCGGCAGGCGCTGGCCCAGGCCGGCTTCACCGGGACGGTCACCGTGCAGCCCACCGAGGCCGAGAACGGCCTGACGCCGGGCACGGTCGCCGGCAGCGACCCCGAGCCGGGGCAGACCGTGGCCCCGGACGGGTCGATCACGCTGCTGGTGGTGCAGCAGGGTCCCCCGGCCGCACCGACGACGGCCTCACCACCGAGCTGATACCGGTCACGGACGCGACGAGGGCCCCTCCCCAACCGGGGAGGGGCCCTCGTCGTCCGTCAGCCGACGGCGGCCGACAGCCGGCGCGCACCCGCCGCGGCGGCCTCGACGACGTCCTCCCCGGGGGCCAGGCCGCAGGCGGCCAGCCAGGTGGCCAGCATCCGGTGGCCGCCCTCGGTGAGCACCGACTCGGGGTGGAACTGCACCCCCTCGACCGGCAGCTCGCGGTGCCGCAGCGCCATGACGATCCCCGACGGCGTCGTGCCGGTGACCTCGAGCTCGGCGGGCACGGTGGCGCGGTCGACGGCCAGCGAGTGGTAGCGGGTGGCGGTGAACGGCGAGGGCAGGCCGGCCAGCACACCGGTGCCGTCGTGCACCACCTGGCTGGTCTTGCCGTGCAGCAGCTCCGGCGCCCGCACCACCTCGGCGCCGAAGGCCTCGGCGATGGCCTGGTGGCCCAGGCACACGCCCAGCACCGGCGTCCCGGCCTCCGCGGCCGCGCGCACCATGGGCACGGTCACCCCCGCCTCGGCGGGCGTGCCGGGACCGGGCGAGAGCAGCACCCCCGCGACGTCGAGGTCGGCGAGCTCGTCGACGGTCACGGCGTCGTTGCGCCGGACGACGCACTCCACGCCCAGCTGGCCGAGGTACTGGACCAGGTTGTAGACGAAGCTGTCGAAGTTGTCGACGACGAGGACCGGCCTGCTCACGCTCCCTGTGTACACCGGACGCCGGCGCGGCCGGGACGGGGATCAGCCCTCCGAGGGGGTCGCGTAGGCCATGTCGAGCGAGCCGCCGTAGGCCGGCAGCACGACGTCGGCCCGGTCGCGCACGGCGAACCCGAGCCCGTAGGCCTCCACCGCCTGCTCGAACACCGCCACCTGCGGCGACACCGCCAGCTGGGCGCGGACGGCGGCGGGGTCGCCGACGGCGGTGACGACGAACGGCGGCGACCAGGTCCGGCCGTGGAGCAGCAGCACGTTGCCGACGCAGCGGACCGCGCTGGTCGCGATCAGCCGCTGGTCCATGATGGCGACCCCGTCGGCGCCGGCCGCCCACACCGCGTTGACCACCGCCTGCACGTCGGACTGGTGGATGACCACGTCGTCGGGGCGGGCTCCGGCGGGCAGGCTGCCGTCGGGACGGCGCGGGGCGTCGTCGAGGGTGATCTCCACCCCGCGGCCGGTGAGCGCCACCAGCCCGGCCGAGAGCGCCCCGCCGTCCCCCTCGGCCTGCGCAGCGGCGACCGCGCCGTCCCGCGAGGCGGCCTGGTCGGTCAGCGCCTCCGTCTGCTCCTCCAGCTGCGCCAGCTGGTCCTCCTGGGCGGCGATGACCTCGTTGCGCTGGTCGATGAGCGTCGACAGCTCGGTGACGTCGCCGGCGCGCAGGTCGCTGCCCTGGGCGGTCTGGCCCGACGTGGCGAACAGCAGCCCCGCAGCGAGCGCCACCACGGGCACCAGGGCGCCCCATGCCGACCTGTCTGCCGACCTGTCTGCCGACCGGCCGGGCCGCACGGTGGCCGGGCGGGGCACGAGTGGCGTCACGGGGGCTCCTGGGACACGGGAGGAGGAGGTCGGGCCGTCGGCGCGGCCGTCGCCGTCCCCCCGCAGCTTAGGCTGGCGGGGACACGTGCCGGTCGCGACGGACCGGTGCCCGGGGAGCAGGAGTCGAGAGCCGTGCCCAAGTCCAAGGTGCGCAAGAAGTCGGTCTACACGCCGCCGCAGGGCGTACTGCAGCCGCAGGCCGGTGCCCGCGCCGTGCAGCCCAGCCCGCGCTGGTACGCGCCGCTGATGGTCGCGCTCATGGTGCTCGGCCTGCTGTGGATCGTCGTCTACTACGTGGCCGGCGACCAGATCCCGTTCATGGTGTCGCTGGGCGCCTGGAACTTCGCCATCGGCTTCGGCGCGATGGTGCTCGGCCTGGTCATGTCCATGCGCTGGCGCTGAGCGCGGGGCCCCTGCGGAGGGGCCGTCCAGCGCGTCACGTGGCCCTCGTCCCCTCCTGGGGACGGGGGCCACGTCGCGTCCGCGGGGTGTACACCAGGCCACCCGGGCGGCCGTCCCCGGGGGTGGCGGTCACTGTGCACAGGCGGTCGGCGCGTCCACAGGTCGACAGGGCGCTCCGCCCCCAGGGTTGTCCACCAGGTGTGGAGAACGGGTGTTCGACTCCACCGCGCTGACCTGGACGGATGCCGCGGGTGAGGCGGGTGGGACGAGGAGGACGGCCCCGTAACTACAGGTCTGTGCTTTGTCCCCAGCTGTGTACCCAGCTGTGGATGTGTCGACATGACAGCCTGCCCGATCCGGTCACCGACCGCTACTGCAGGACTGCGCGTACGGGGTCGACACGCGGGCCGAACTGGGCACTTCCCGCTGACGACCCGCCGTCCCCAGGCTCCGGGGCCTGTGGACACAGCCCCGCGCCGATCCGGCAGGCTGGGGACGTGCAGTGGACGGCGCGGACGGCGGAGACGGTCACCCTGGCGCTCGGCGGGGTGCTGCTCGCACTGGCCGCCCTGGGCCTCGACGCCGTCGGCCGGGTGCTGGTCGGCGGGGCCGCGGCGCTGCTCCTGGCGCTGGCCGCCCGGGACGTCGTCCTCCGGCCGCGGCTGTCCGCCGACGACGCGGGCGTGGAGGTGCGCACGCTCGGCGGGCGCACCCGGCTGCCCTGGCCGGTGCTGCGGGTGCGGCTGCGGACGACGCGGCGGCTCGGGGTGCGCTCCCGGCTGCTGGAGCTCGACACGGCCGGCGGTCCCGACGACGACGGCACGCTGGTGCTGCTGGGTCGCCGTGACCTCGGCACCGACCCGGCCGCCGTCGCCCGGGCGCTGGACGGGCTGCGCCCCTGACGGCTACAGGCCGAGGACGGCCACCGGGGTCGGTACGGCCAGCGCGAGGACGACCAGCACGGCGGACAGCGCCGCCAGCCCGGCCGCCTGCCCCCAGCCGCGGCGCCGGGTGAGCACCAGCAGGCCGGTGGCCAGGACGCCGGCGACCAGCCCGCCCAGGTGGCCGAGCAGGGAGACGCCGGGCAGGAAGCTGATGACGACGTTGATGGCCAGCAGGGTGAGCAGCCCGCGCAGGTCCTGCCGGGCGGCCAGCATGAGCACCCCCAGGGCGCCCAGGAGCCCGTACAGGGCCGCGGAGGCACCGGCCACGGCCCGGCCCGGCTCGCCGAACAGCTGGATGGCCACCGCGCCGCCCAGGGCGGAGACCAGGTAGACCGCGAGGTAGCGCGCCCACCCGAGACGGCGCTCGAGCTCGGGGCCGAACACCAGCAGGCTGAGCATGTTGAGCAGCAGGTGGGTGATCCCGATGTGCAGGAACGCCCCCGTGAGCAGCCGCCAGTCCTCGCCGAGGACGACCTGCACCGGGATCTGGGAGAACTCGGCGAACACCGGCGAGCGCCAGTTGTCCAGCGGCGGGTTGCCCACCGAGACCGCCGAGACGGCCGTGACGACGAAGACCGCGACGTTGACCGCCACCAGGCCGGCGGTGACCGGGCCGAAGCGGCGGCGGGCGGCGGTCCAGCGGGGGACCGGCCGGGCCGCGCGCACGCCGGCGTGGCCCGCGCGGACGTCGTCGGGGCACTGGAAGCCGACCGAGGCCGGGACCATGCACTCGGGGCAGATCGGCCGGTCGCAGCGCGTGCAGCGGATGCCGGTCGGCCGGTCCGGGTGGCGGTAGCAGGTGGCCGGCGGGGGCACCGGCGCCGGGACGTCGCCGGTGCCCCCGTCGGACGGCGAGGCGGTCAGCTGCGCTGCACCTCGACCGACTGCAGGACGACGTCCTCCACCGGCCGGTCGCCGCGGGCGGTGGCCACCTTGCTGAGCCGGTCGACGACCTCGCGGCCGGCCTGGTCGGCGACCTCGCCGAAGATCGTGTGCTTGCCGGTCAGCCACGGGGTGGCGGCGACGGTGATGAAGAACTGCGAGCCGTTGGTGCCGGGGCCGGCGTTGGCCATCGCGAGCAGGTAGGGCCGGGTGAAGGCCAGCTCGGGGTGGATCTCGTCGCCGAACTGGTAGCCGGGGCCGCCGATGCCCTGCCCGAGCGGGTCGCCGCCCTGGATCATGAAGCCGTCGATGATCCGGTGGAAGACGGTGCCGTCGTAGAGGCGGTCGGTGGTCTTCGCGCGGGTGCGCGGGTGCGTCCACTCGCGGCGTCCCTCGGCCAGGTCGGCGAAGTTGGCCACCGTCTTGGGCGCGTGGTCGGGGAACAGGTCGACGGTGATGTCGCCGTGGTTGGTGTGCAGCACGGCACGGCGTGCGGGGGTCGCTTCAGTCACGGCGCCCACTCTCCCACCCTCCCGGCGGACGGTCCCGCGGGACGACGGCGCAGCCGCCACCGCCGGTTGCCCCCCGGAGGGGTGGTGCCGGGCGGGGACGGCTGCACGAGCCGGGCGGGGACGCCGATGCAGGTCCCGTGCACCACTCCGAGACCACCCCCGCGACCCCGTCCGGGGTCCCCCTCGCGGCCCTGCGCCGCGCGCTGCAGGTGGTCGCCGCCGTCGCCGGCGCGCCCTACCTGGTGTCCCTGCTGCCGGGCGTGCGCTCCGCCACGGGCATCTCCACGGTGCTCGACGGCTGGTGCCAGCACGTGTTCCTGGTCGCCGTCATCGGCGTCGTGTTCTGCCGGGCCCTCGGCTCGGCCACCGACCGCCGCGCCTGGACCGCCTTCGGGCTCGGCATGACCGCCTTCGAGGCGGGCAACCTCGCCTACCTGCTGCACTACCAGCAGCTGGAGGTCGTCCCCTACCCGGCGTGGCAGGACCTCGGCTGGGTGCTGTTCTACCCGTGCGCCTACACCGCGCTGCTGTGGATGCTGCGCGAGCGGCTGTCCCGGCTGACCGCCAGCACCTGGCTCGACGGGCTCGTCGTCGGCCTCACCGTGGCCGCACTGGGCGCGGCGGTCGCGCTGGGTGCCGCCGTCCGCCACGCCGACGGCGACGTCGCCGTGGTGCTGGTCGGCCTGGCCTACCCGGTGGCCGACCTGGCGCTGCTGACCCTCGTCGCCGGCGGCATCGCGGTCACCGGCCGCGGGGCGGGCAGCGCCTGGTGGTGGCTGTGCGGCGGCGTCGGCCTGTTCGCCGTCGTCGACACCGTCTACGCCTTCCAGCTCGCCGCGGACACCTACGTCGACGGCGGCCCGGTGGACCTTGGCTGGGCGCTCGCCTTCGCCTGCTTCGGTGCCGCGGCCGGCCGGCGGGCCGTCCCGGAGCCCGCGCGGCGCCCCGACGGCACGGTGGCGCTGCTGCTGCCCGGGGCGTGCGCGCTCGGCGCGCTGGCGCTGCTGCTGCACGGCTACCTCGCGGGCGGCGAGCCGCTGGCCGGGTGGCTGGCCCTCGGCGCGGTGCTGGCCGCGCTGGCGCGCACCGCCCTGACCGTGCGCGACGTGGCCGCGCTGGCCGACAGCCGCCGCCAGGCGCGCACCGACGAGCTCACCGGGCTGGTCAACCGGCGCGGCGTCTACGAGGCGCTCGCGCACCTGGACGACGAGCTGGCCGCCGGCGCGGAGGTGGCCGTGCTGCTGGTGGACCTCGACCGGTTCAAGGAGATCAACGACTCGCTCGGGCACGCCGCCGGCGACGCGCTGCTGCGCCAGGTGGGCCCGCGGCTGGCCGCGGACCTGCGGGCGACCGACGTGCTGGCGCGGCTCGGCGGCGACGAGTTCGTCGTCGTCGCCCGGGACGTCGACGCCGACGGTGCCCTCGCCCTCGCCGGGCGGCTGCGGGCCCGGCTGCAGGAGCCGTTCAGCTCCGGCTCCATGGAGCTGACCGTCGACGCCAGCCTGGGCATCGCCGTCGGCCCCGGGCAGGCCCGCTCCGCCGAGGAGCTGCTGCAGATGGCCGACCTCGCGATGTACACCGCCAAGCGGCACCGGGCCGGGATCGCGGTCTTCGACGAGGCGCGCGACGGCCAGGGTCGGCACCGCCTCGAGCTGGCCGAGCAGCTGCGGGCCGCGTTCGGCCGGGGTGAGCTGGTGCTGCACTACCAGCCCAAGCTGCACCTGGGCGGGGACGCGGTGGCCGGCGTGGAGGCGCTGGTGCGCTGGCAGCACCCGACGCGCGGGCTGCTCTACCCCGACGCCTTCATCGACGTCGCCGAGTCCTCCGGACTGATGGGCGAGCTGACCGTCGCGGTGCTGGACCTGGCGCTGTCCCAGGCGCGGGCGTGGGCCGACGACGGCCACCCGCTGGACGTCGCCGTCAACGTCAGCCCCTCGAACCTGGTCGACGAGCGGTTCCCCGACGAGGTCGCCTCACGGCTGCGGGTGCACGGTCTGCCGGCGTCGGCGCTGGTCCTGGAGGTCACCGAGAGCCTGCTCATGGAGGACCGCGAGCGCGCGGTGGGCGTGCTGCGGCGGCTCCGGGACGCCGGGGTGGGCATCGCCATCGACGACTACGGCACCGGCTACTCCAGCCTCGCCTACCTCGCCGAGCTGCCGGTCACCGAGCTGAAGCTGGACCGGGCGTTCGTCGGCACGATGGTCGACAGCCCCCGCAACCAGGCGATCGTCACCTCGACGCTGCAGCTGTCCCACGCACTGGGGCTGCAGCTGGTCGCCGAGGGGGCGGAGGACCAGGCCACCGTGGACGCGCTGGCCGACCTCGGCTGCGACCAGGTGCAGGGCTACCACCTCAGCCGGCCGCTGCCGCCCGCGGAGCTGGTCGGCTGGCTGCGGGCCCGTGCGGGGCGGGCGACGCCGCTGCCAGCCTGACCCGGCCGGCGGGGAGGGTGGAGACGAGGGGAATCGAACCCCTAACCCCCGCCTTGCAAAGGCGGTGCTCTGCCAATTGAGCTACGTCCCCGGCGGCGCCCCGAGCCGGGGCGCCGGGGTCAGCCGGTGGTGGGGCGGCTGACGGCCTGCGGACCGCTGGTGGCCTCGTGCCACAGGTCGGCCTCGCCCTTGGCCGCGGCTCCGCCGGAGCGCCGGCGCAGGGCCGCCAGGGCGCCCGCCGCGGCTGCGGCCAGGGCCAGCTTCTTGAACACGCGGTACCTCCCGGGGTGGACGGCGCCGCGGACGACGACCCTCGCGCCGTGGTCCGTGGTGCCGTGGTCCGTGGTGCGGTGGTGCTCGCTCCGGCGCCGGCCGAGGCCGGGGCACCGGGTCACGGGTGGGCCTGGGAGGACTTGAACCTCCGGCCTCATCCTTATCAGGGATGCGCTCTAACCGCCTGAGCTACAGGCCCGTGGACCTGGGAAAGCGTACCCGCCCGCGTCCCGCCGTCCGCAGGGGGGTGGCCGCACCGGCCCGGAGACGCGTCAGGCGCCCCCTCCCGAGTGCGGAGAGGGCGCCTGACGTGCGCTCACCGGCCGCGGGGCCGGCGGGGGCTCACTCGCGCTCGGCGAGGGTGACCTCCAGGCCGCCGACGAGGTCGGCGCAGAGGTTGTAGATGAACGCCGCGACCGTGCACAGCGCCGTCATCAGCACGATGTTGATCGCACCGATGACCGCCGCGCCGCCGAAGACGACCCCCGGCGTGATGACGTCCCCGCCGCCCTCGCCGCCCGAGGCGGTGCCCAGCTGGCCGAAGAGGTCGTTGAGGGTGTCGAAGACGCCGACCCCGGAGAGGACGCCGTAGAGGATCCCGACGGCGACCATCCAGATGAAGAACATCGCGATCGACAGGACCAGCGAGATCTTCAGCGCCGACCAGGTGTCGATGTGCCGCAGCTGCAGGCGGGCGCGGCGCGGCCCGCGGGGCCCGCGCTTGGGTGCCTTGCCGCTGCCGGCCTGCTGCTGGCCGGGGGCGGCCGCCGGCGGGCGGGCCGCGGCGGCGGCCGCCGGGGTGATCGTCTGGGTGGTGCCGGAGGACCCGCCCTGCGGCGCGCTGGCCGGCGCCTGCGCCGGAGCCGGTGCCACCGCCTGTGCCGGGGCCTGCCCGGTGGCGGGCTTGCCGAGCGGCACGCCGCCGCTGGGCGGGGCGGTGGTGGCGACGGGCGCGGTGCCCCCGCTCGCGGCCGAGGCGCCGGTGGGCGGGCCACCGGCCGCCGGGGTGCCGGCCGCGGAGGCGCCGGCAGCCGGGCCGCCCGCGGACGCCGGGTCCGCGCCGGGCGTCCTGTCCGCTCCCGCTGCGCCGTCCGGGCGGGTGCCCGTGCGCACCGCCTGCGGCCGGTCGCTCATGCTCGTCTCCCGTTCGCCTGCGGCCCTCGCCGCGTCCTCGCGCCCGGGCCTCCCGGCGCGGAGCCGGGGGCGCCCGGGCGCCGGTCGTTCCCGTCAGGGCGACGGCGGGAGCCGTGGCCCGCGGCCACGACCCACCGTGCTCCCACCCTCACCCTAGGCGGCGGGCTCGTCGTTGTCCGTCGTCCGGGCGATCGCCACGATCGTCACGTCCTCGGGCAAGTTCATGAGCTTGACACCCATGGTGGCCCGGTCCTTGTTGTGGCGCACGCCGTTGACCGGGGTCCGGATGACGCCGCCGCCGGAGGTGATCGCGTAGAGCTCGTCGCCCAGGCGCACCGCCAGGGCGCCGACCAGGTTGCCCTTGCGCGCCTTGGGGTCGGCGGTGAGGACGCCCTTGCCGCCGCGGCCCTGCGGCGGGTAGTTCTCGATGCCGGTGCGCTTGGCGAAGCCGCGCTCGGTGGCCACGAGGACGTCGACGCCCTCCTCGACGACCATCATCGACAGCAGCTGGTCGTCGGCGCTCAGCGAGATGCCGCGCACGCCCTCGGTGGCCCGGCCCATCGGCCGCAGCGTGGCGTCGTCGGCCTTGAACCGGATCGACATCGCCTTGCGGGTGACCAGCAGCAGGTCCTGCTCGGGGTCGATGAGCGCGGCGCCGACCAGCTCGTCGCTCTCGCGCAGGTTGATGGCGATGACGCCGCCGCTGCGCGGGGAGTCGAAGTCGGCCAGCCGGGTCTTCTTCACCTGCCCGTTCGCCGTGGCCAGGACCAGGTACGGGGCCACCCCGTAGTCCTTGATCTGCATGACCTGGGCGATCTTCTCGTCGGGCTGGAAGGCCAGGATGTTGGCCACGTGCGCGCCGCGGGCGGTGCGGTTGGCCTCGGGCAGCTCGTAGGCCTTGGCCCGGTAGACCCGGCCCTTGTTCGTGAAGAACAGGATCCAGTCGTGGGTGGAGCCCACGAAGAAGTGGTCGACGAGGTCGTCCTGCTTGAGCTGGGCGCCCATCACGCCCTTGCCGCCGCGCCGCTGGGAGCGGTAGAGGTCGCTCTTGGTCCGCTTGGCGTAGCCGGTGCGGGTGATGGTGACGACGACCTCCTCCTCCGCGATGAGGTCCTCCATCGACACGTCGCCGTCGTTGGCGACGAACTGCGTGCGCCGGTCGTCGCCGTACTTCGCGACGATCTCGGCGAGCTCGTCGCGGACGATCTGCCGCTGCCGCTCGGGGGACTCGAGGATGGCCTGGAGGTCGGCGATGCGGGCCTCGATCTCGGCCAGCTCGTCGAGGATCCGCTGCCGCTCGAGGGCCGCCAGCCGGCGCAGCTGCAGGTCGAGGATCGAGACCGCCTGGATCTCGTCGACGTCGAGCAGCTCCATCAGGCCGGTGCGCGCGGCGTCGGCGGACTCGCTGTTGCGGATGAGCGCGATGACCGCGTCGAGCTGGTCGAGGGCCTTGGCGTAGCCGCGCAGGATGTGCGCGCGCTCCTCGGCCTTGCGCAGCCGGTAGCGGGTGCGCCGCTGGATGACCTCGATCTGGTGCAGGACCCAGTTGCGCACCAGCTCGTCGAGCCGCAGCGTGCGCGGCACGCCGTCGACGATGGAGAGCATGTTGCAGCCGAAGGACGTCTGCAGCTGGGTGTGCTTGTAGAGGTTGTTCAGCACGACCTTGGCCACGGCGTCCCGGCGCAGCGTGATGACCAGCCGGCGCCCGACGCGGTCGCTGGACTCGTCGGCGATCTCGCTGATGCCCTGCAGGCGGCCCTCCCGCACGCCCTCGGCGATCGCCTCGGCGAGGTTGTCCGGGTTGACCTGGTAGGGCAGCTCGGTGACGACGAGCTGCACCCGCCCGCGGGAGTCCTCCTCCACCGTGACGACGGCGCGCATGCGCACCGAGCCGCGACCGGTGCGGTAGGCGTCCTCGATGCCCTCGCGGCCGACGATCAGGCCGTGCGTGGGGAAGTCGGGGCCCTTGATCCGCTCCATGCACGCGGTGAGGGCCTCCTCCGGCTCCGCGTCCGGGTGGTCGAGCATCCAGAAGACGGCCTCGGCCACCTCCCGCAGGTTGTGCGGCGGCATGTTGGTGGCCATGCCGACCGCAATGCCGGCGGAGCCGTTGATCAGCAGGTTCGGGATGCGCGAGGGCAGGACGACCGGCTCCTCGGTGCGGCCGTCGTAGTTGCCCTGGAAGTCGACGGTCTCCTCGTCGATGCCGGCGAGCATCTCCATGGCCAGCGGCGTCAGCCGGCACTCGGTGTAGCGCATGGCCGCCGCCGGGTCGTTGCCCGGGGAGCCGAAGTTCCCCTGGCCGTCGATCAGCGGGTAGCGCATCGACCAGGGCTGGGCCAGCCGCACGAGGGCGTCGTAGATCGCCGAGTCGCCGTGCGGGTGGTAGTTGCCCATCACCTCGGCGACCGGGCGGGCGCACTTGACGTATCCGCGGTCGGGGCGGAAGCCCTGGTCGTACATGGCGAACAGGACCCGCCGGTGCACCGGCTTGAGCCCGTCGCGGACCTCGGGCAGCGCACGGCCCACGATCACGCTCATCGCGTAGTCGATGTAGCTGCGCTGCATCTCCTGCTGGAGGTCGACCGCCTCGACGCGGTCGCGGGCTGGTGTCTCGGTCACTGGTCAGGTCTCTCTGGTGGGTGGCACAGGAGGGGGACGGCCGGCCCCCTCGCCGGCTCCCACGCCGGGCGGGCGTGGGGGGCGAGGGGGTCCTCGCTCACACGTCGAGGAACCGGACGTCCTTGGCGTTGCGGGTGATGAAGCTGCGGCGGGCCTCGACGTCCTCGCCCATCAGCACGCTGAAGATCTCGTCGGCCGCGGCGGCGTCCTCGAGGGTGACCTGCCGCAGGATCCGCGTCTCGGGGTTCATCGTGGTCTCCCACAGCTCGCTGGCGTTCATCTCGCCGAGCCCCTTGAACCGCTGGATCATCTCGTCCTTGATCTTGCGGCCGCCCTCGACGCCGGCGCGCACTACCGCGTCGCGCTCCTTGTCGCTGTAGGCGTACTCGTCGCCGACCTTGCCGCCCCACTTGATCTTGTAGAGCGGGGGCTTGGCCAGGTAGACGTACTGGCCCTCGACCAGCGGGCGCATGAAGCGGAACAGCAGGGTCAGCAGCAGCGTGCTGATGTGCTGGCCGTCGACGTCGGCGTCGGCCATCAGCACGATCTTGTGGTAGCGCAGCTTCGAGATGTCGAACTCGTCGTGGATGCCGGTGCCGAATGCGGTGATCATCGACTGGACCTCGGTGTTCTTGAGCACCCGGTCGATGCGCGCCTTCTCGACGTTGATGATCTTCCCGCGGATCGGCAGGATCGCCTGGTACATCGAGTCGCGGCCGGACTTGGCCGAGCCGCCGGCGGAGTCGCCCTCGACGATGTAGACCTCGGAGTTGCGCGGGTCGGTGGAGCGGCAGTCGGCCAGCTTCCCCGGCAGGCCGCTGACCGACAGCAGGCTCTTGCGGGCCAGCTTGCGGGCGTCCTGCGCGGCGCGGCGGGCCCGGGCCGCCGAGGCGGCCTTCGTGATGATCGTCTTCGCCTCGGTCGGGTTGGCCTCGAACCAGTGGCCGATCTGCTCGTTGCAGATCCGCTGCACGAAGCCCTTGACCTCGGTGTTGCCGAGCTTGGTCTTGGTCTGCCCCTCGAACTGCGGGTCGCCGAGCTTCACCGACACGATCGCCGCGAGGCCCTCGCGGATGTCGTCACCGGTGAGCTTGTCGTCCTTCTCCTTGAGCAGCTTCTTGTCCACCGCGTACCGGTTGACGATCGAGGTGAGCGCCGCGCGGAAGCCCTCCTCGTGGGTGCCGCCCTCGTGGGTGTTGATGACGTTGGCGAAGGTGTGCACCGACTCGGAGTAGGCGTCGGACCACTGCATCGCGACGTCGACCGACATGGCCATGTCGTTCTTCCCGGTGCCCTCGGCGGAGAAGCCGATGACCGACCGGTGGATCGGGGTCTTGCGCCGGTTGAGGTGGGCGACGAAGTCGACGAGGCCGCCGGCGTAGCGGTAGGTGACCTCGGTCGGCTCGAAGGCCTCCTCGTCGGCCTCCACCGGGGCCGCCAGGGTGGCCAGCGACTCCTCGCCCAGGCCCGTCTCGGCCTTGCCGTGGCCGGGGCGCTCGTCGCGCAGGACGATGGTCAGGCCCGCGTTGAGGAAGGCCATCTCCTGCAGCCGGCGGTCGATCGTGTCGAACGAGTAGGTCGTCGTCTCGAAGATGCCGCCGTCGGCCCAGAAGGTGATCGACGTGCCCTGCTTCGTCGTCGGGCCGACCTTCTCCAGCGGGCCGGGCTTGGCCTCCGCGTAGGACTGCCGCCACTCGGTGCCGTCGCGCCAGACGCTGACCTCCAGCCGCGTCGACAGCGCGTTGACGACGGTGACGCCGACGCCGTGCAGGCCACCGGAGACGCCGTAGCTCTTGCCGTCGAACTTCCCGCCCGCGTGCAGGACGGTCATGATCACCTCGACGGTGGGCCGCTTCTCCACCGGGTGCACGTCCACCGGGATGCCGCGGCCGTTGTCCTCGACCCGCACCCCGCCGTCGGCCAGCAGGGTCACCCGGACCGTGTCGCAGTAGCCGGCCAGCGCCTCGTCGACGGAGTTGTCGACGACCTCCCACACCATGTGGTGCAGGCCGCGCTCACCGGTCGACCCGATGTACATGCCGGGGCGCTTGCGGACCGCCTCGAGCCCCTCGAGGACGGTGATGGAGCTGCCGGAGTAGGAGTTCTCGGTCTTCGGTCGAGCGACCACGTGGGGCCCTTCTGTCACGCTGCCGGCGCACGGGGGCCTCCCTGCGGGAGGGGTCCCGGGGGCGCACAGCGCCGCTGAGCCGGATGCTGGGGATTCCTGGCCTCCATGTTACCGGGTGCACCGACAGGAACGACGCCGTCCACGCCCTGACGGCGTCGCTGCGCCACTGGAGGTACCGGCTGCACCACCCGTGTTGGGTGAGGGGTCGACACGCCCGTCCAGGGACGCTGGACGGGTCGACCGGACGGCGCCGTCCGCGACGGGCTCCCAGACTGGTCGACATGCAGCCCGCCGAGCGTGCACTCACCTGTCTGGTCACCGGCGCCACCGGCTACGTCGGCGGGCGCCTCGTCCCGGAACTGCTGGCCGCCGGGCACCGCGTGCGGGTGCTCACCCGGTCGCCGCGCAAGCTCCGCGACGTGCCGTGGAGCGACCGGGTGGAGATCGCCGAGGGCGACGCCACCGACCCCGAGGCGGTCCGGCGCGCGTGCGAGGGCGTCGACGTCACCTACTACCTCGTCCACTCGCTCGGGGTCGGGCCGTCGTTCGAGGAGAAGGACCGGAGGACCGCCGAGGTGGTGGCGCGCGCGGTGCGGGAGGCGGGCGTGGGCCGGCTGGTCTACCTCGGCGGGCTCGAGCCGGACGACGAGGAGCTCTCCCCGCACCTGCGCAGCCGGGCCGAGGTGGCGCGCGTCCTGCTCGGCTCGGGCGTGCCCACGGTCGTGCTCCGGGCGGCGGTGGTCATCGGCTCGGGATCGGTCTCGTTCGAGATGCTGCGCTACCTCACCGAGCGGCTCCCGGTGATGGTGACGCCGCGCTGGGTGCACAGCCGCATCCAGCCGATCGCGATCCGCGACGTGCTGCGCTACCTCGTCGGCTGCGCCACGCTGCCGCCCGACGTGCACCGCTGCTTCGACATCGGCGGTCCCGACGTCATGGACTACGCGACGATGATGCAGCGCTACGCGGAGGTCACCGGCCTGCCCCGGCGGCGGATCCTGCCGGTGCCGATCTTCACGGCGTCGCTGTCGAGCCACTGGGTCGGCGTCATCACCCCGGTGCCCGCCTCGATCGCCCGTCCGCTGGTGGAGTCGCTGCGCAACACCGTCGTCTGCTCCGAGCACGACATCGCGCGGTACGTGCCCGACCCCCCGGAGGGGCTGCTCGGCTTCGACGAGGCGGTGCGGCTGGCGGTGCTCAAGGTCCGCGACAACGCCGTCGACACGCGGTGGACCGGCGCCTCGGTGCCCGGGGCGCCGTCGGACCCGCTGCCCAGCGACCCCGACTGGGCCGGCGGCAGCCTCTACCTCGACGAGCGGACCCGGGAGACCGACGCCTCGCCGGACGCGCTGTGGCGGGTCGTCGAGGGCATCGGCGGGGAGACCGGCTGGTACAGCTTCCCGCTGGCCTGGGAGGTGCGCGGCTGGCTGGACCGCGCGGTGGGCGGCGTCGGGCTGCGGCGCGGCCGGCGCGACCCCCGGGACCTCTACGTGGGCGACGCCCTCGACTGGTGGCGGGTCGAGGAGCTGGAGGAGGCCCGGCTGCTGCGGCTGCGCGCGGAGATGCGGGTGCCGGGGCTGGCCTGGCTCGAGTTCCACGTGGAACGGAGCGACGCCGGGCGCACCCGGCTGCGGCAGAAGGCGACATTCCACCCGCTGGGCCTGGCCGGGCAGCTGTACTGGTGGAGCGTCTCGCCGTTCCACGGGATCGTCTTCGGCAGCATGATCCGCAACATCTGCCGCGCGGCCGAGGCGCTCGAGGGCGGCGACGAGCGGGCGGCGACCAAGCGCGCCGCGTAGCGATGACACCGCGGTCCTACCGGACCGCACCGCGCTCACGAGCCGTCCCCGACCAGCGCTGAGCCGGACCACGGCGTCCCGGCCGGGAGCCTCCGGCCCCGCGGCCGGTCCCCCGTCCCGCGCGGGACGGCTCACCTTCGCTGCGGCCCGGGGGCTGGGCGGACCTCGGTGCCCCCCCTGCCGTCCCCGCTGGTTGGCCGACCGCGTCCTACCGCACCGCAGCGCGTCCCACCGGACCGTGGGCGCTCGGGTGGGACGCGCGATGATCAGGTCACCTGATCGTCGCGCGGGTCACACGAGCAGCTGGGCGGTGGCGAGCTCGCGGTAGAGGGGGCTGGTCTCCACCAGCTCGTCGTGGGTGCCGCGGGCGACCACCCGGCCGGCGTCGAGGACGACGATCTGGTCGCTGTCGAGCACGGTGGACAGCCGGTGGGCGACGACGAGCAGCGCCCGGTCGGCGGCCGCGGCGGCCAGCGTCTCCCGCAGCAGGCCCTCGTTGCGGGCGTCGAGGCTGGCGGTGGGCTCGTCGAGCAGCAGCAGCGCCGGGCGGGCCAGCAGCGACCGGGCGATGGCCAGGCGCTGCCGCTCGCCGCCCGACAGCAGCACGCCCTCGTCGCCGACCGGCACGTCCAGCCCGCGGGGCGAGCGCTGCACCACCCCGGTCAGGCCGACGTCGGCCAGCACCGCCCACAGCTCGTCGTCGGCGGCGTGCGGGGCGGCCAGCAGCAGGTTCTCGCGGACGGTGCCCGCGAGCACCGGCGCCTCCTGCTCCACGTAGCCCAGCTGCGCGCGCAGCGCCGCCCGCGGCAGCTCGCGCACGTCGGTGCCGGCCCACCGGATCGTGCCGCCGGACAGCGGGTAGAAGCCCTCGACCAGCGCCAGCACCGTCGACTTGCCCGCCCCCGAGGGCCCGACCAGCGCCACCCGGCTGCCGGCCGGCACGGTGAGGGAGACGCCGCGCAGCACCTCGGTGCCGTCGGGGTAGGCGAAGGAGACGTCGTCGAGCTCGAGCAGCGGGACGCCCGGTGCCGCCGTCCGGGGCGCCGTCGTCGCGGTGCCCACCTCGGCGACCTCCGCGCGCTCGGGCTCGAGCGCCAGCACCTCCTGCACGCGGGCCAGCGCGCCGAGCCCGGTCTGCAGCTGCGTCCACGCCCCGATCGCCTGGCCCAGCGGCATGACCAGCAGGAACAGGTAGAGGATGAACGCGACCAGGTCGGCGACGGCGATCGAGCCGGTGGCCACCCGGTACCCGCCGAGCCCGAGGACGGCGAGGAAGGCCCCCTGGACGGCGACCGTGCCGGCCGGCTGCACCAGCGCTTGCACCCGCGCCACCGAGACGCCGGCCCGGTAGGCCCGCCCGGCGCTGTCGCCCACGCCGGCCACCTCCCGGGCGGTCGCGCCGCTGGCCCGGATGGTCCGCACCGCCGACAGCGCCCGCTCGACGGCCGCCGTCATCGCGCCGACCTCCTCCTGGGCCTGCCGCGACAGCCGCCGCACCCGCCGGCTGGAGGTCACCACCACGGCCAGCCCCACCGCGACCGCGCCCACGGTGACCAGCAGCAGCCACACGTCGACCAGCGCCATGGCCACCAGCGCTCCGACCGCGACCACCGCCGAGCCGGCCACCTCGACCACACCGGAGGTGACCGTGGCCCGCAGCAGCGTGGTGTCGGCACCGACCCGGGACATCAGGTCACCGGTGCGACGGCGGTCGTACTCGGCCACCGGCAGCCGCAGCAGCCGGTCGGCCAGCGTCCGGCGGGTGGTGAGCACGACGCCCTCGCCGGTGCGCTGCAGCAGGTAGGACTGCACGGCGTTGAGCACCGCGCCCGCCACCAGGACCAGCACCAGGGCGGCGACCGCGGGCAGCAGCGGCCGGCCCGCGCCCACGGCGGAGATCACCCGGCCGGTCAGCGCCGGCTGGGCCAGCGCCGCGGCCGCGGCCACCAGCGACAGCCCGGCGGCCAGCAGCAGCGGCCGGCGGTGCGGGCGGACCAGCGGCAGCAGCTCGCGCAGCCCCGCCGCCGGCGGCGCCCCGCCGGGGTCGGTCACGCCCGCCCCGGGCTCACGCCGCGCCGGCGAGCGCGGCGACCATCGCGGCCAGCAGCCGCGCGTGGTGCTCCAGCAGCTCGGGCCGGTGGCCGTCGGGCCGGACGGCGGCCAGGTGGCCGGCGGCGGTCCAGAACTCGTCGCCGTCGTCGGTGCCCAGCAGCAGGCCGCGCACCACCGGGTCGGCCACCAGCCGGCGCGCGGCCGCACCGCTCGCCTCGTCCGGCACCGCCGCCAGCAGCACCCAGCGCGCGTCGAACGCCTCGTCGCCGCTCGGCAGCGGCACCAGGCCGCCGGTGCGGTGCCGCCAGAACCGGGCCGGGGAGAGCCGCAGGCCCGGCAGCGGCAGCAGCACCGGGGCGGCGGTGACCGCCCACTGGGGCACGGTCCGCCGCTTGTCGACGAAGACGACGTCGAAGGCGACGAGGTCCACCGCCCCGGCCCGGCCCCGCATCACCCCGGCGGCGCGGTGCTCCTTGGCGGTGCGCACCGGGGCGGTGGCCACCAGCTCGGCGAGGACGGCGTCCTCCGGCGCGGTGCCGTCGGAGACGGTCCAGCCGTGCTGCAGCGCCCAGCCCTGCGCGCCCACGGTGTCGCCGCGGTAGGCGAAGACCTGCTCGGCCACCGACGGCGTCCGCGGCCGGCCGCCCCGGCCCACGACCGGGCCGGTCGGCGCCGGCGGCTGCTCCTCGGTCCGGCGCTCGGGCTCGGCCGCGGGCAGGTCCCAGCCCGGCGGCTGCCAGGCGCCCGACCCGCCGCCCTCCCCCGGCGCGGGCGCGCGGTCGCCCTTGCCGAGGTGCACCGGCTCCGACCAGCCCTCGGCCCTGTCGCCGGGGCGGTCGTCGCGGTCGTCGTCGCGGTCGTCGTCGCGGTCGTGCGGGCTGCTCATCGGGGCACCGTCCTCATCCGTACGTGTCGCGGGGCCCCCGCCCGCGGACCGACCGCGGGCCCTTCTTCCAGCTGGGGGCCGTCGGTCCGACAACGCGCAGCCGGGTCACGACGTCCCCGCCCACCTGCGCGCGCAGCCGCGCCAGGATCGTCGGGGCCAGCAGCCGCAGCTGGGTGGCCCACGCGGTGGACTCGGCGACGACGAGCAGCTCGCCCTCGGTAAGCGTCTCGGGACGGCAGTGCGCGGCGATGTCGGGGCCGACCAGCGCCGACCAGCGGCCGAACACCGCGCCGACGCGGGTCTGCTCGGTCCAGTCCTGCGTGCTGACCAGCGAGTCGACCAGCCGGCCCAGCGGCTGCGGGTCGTCGTCGCCGGGCCGCGGGCCGGTCCACTTCCGGCGGGGGCCGGCCACCCGGCGGCGGGTGGGCGCGGGACGGGCCGCCGAGGCGGCGCGGGCCGCCTCCAGCGCCGCGCGGGCGATGTCGCTGGGCCGCGCCGGCCGGTCCTCAGCCACCGGGCACCGTCTCCACCAGCGTCGCCGTCCCCCCGGAGACCTCCACGCGGGCTCCCCTCAGCTCCTCCGGCACGTCGTCGAGGACGGCCGCGGTGATGAGCGTCTGCTCGGCCGACCGGGCGACGTCGGTCAGCGCGGCCCGCCGCCCGGCGTCGAGGGTGGCGAACACGTCGTCCAGGACCAGGATCGGCTCCTCGCCGTCGGCGCGCCGCAGCGCGAAGCAGCCGAGCTTGAGCGCCAGCGCCAGCGACCAGGACTCACCGTGGCTGGCGAAGCCCTTGGCCGGTGCCGGGCCCAGGTGCAGCACCAGGTCGTCGCGGTGCGGGCCGACCAGCGTCACGCCGCGGTCGACCTCGTCGCGCCGGCGCTCGGCCACCCGCTCGCGCAGCGCCGCCGACAGCTCGGCCACCGGCGGGGTCGCCGTCCCCCCGGTCAGGGGCGTCCCGTTCCCGGCCAGGGGCACGCTGCTGGCGTACCCGAGACCGGCCGGGGCCGCGCCGGGTCCCGCCACCGCGGCATAGGCGCGCGCCACGTGCGGTGCGAGGTCGGCGACCAGCGCCAGCCGGGCGGCGAGCAGCTGGCCGCCGAGGTCGACGAGGTGGGCGTCCCAGACGTCGAGGGTGGCCAGCGCGTCGCCGCGCGCCATCCGGGCGGTCTTGAGCAGCGCGTTGCGCTGCTTGAGCACCCGCTCGTAGTCGCTGCGCACCCCGGCCAGCCGCGGGGTGCGGCTGACCAGCAGGTCGTCGAGGAAGCGGCGCCGCTCGGCGGGGTCGCCGCGCACGAGGGCGAGGTCCTCGGGCGCGAAGAGCACGCTGGTGACCAGGCCGAGCAGCTCCCGCGGGCGCGGCAGCGCGGCCCGGTTGACCCGCACCCGGTTGGCCCGCCCCGGGTTGACCTCCACCTCGACGAGCAGCTCGCGGTCCTCGCGGCGCAGTGCCGCGCGGACGACGGCCTGCGCGGCGCCGTGCCGGACCAGCGGGGCGTCGGCCGACACCCGGTGGCTGCTCATCGTCGCGAGGTAGCCGACGGCCTCGACGAGGTTGGTCTTGCCCTCCCCGTTGCGGCCGACGACCACCGTGGGGCCCGGGCGCAGCGCCAGGTCGACCTTCTCCCAGTTGCGGAAGTCGACGAGCTGCAGGTGCCGGACGTACACCTCAGGCCCGACCCCGGAGGTCCTTCTTCACGCGGGGCGCTCGACCTCCTGCGCGCGGACGGCGTGCACCGCGTGCCCGCCGAACTGGTTGCGCAGCGCGGCGACGGCCTTCATGGTCGGCGAGTCGTCCTGGCGCGAGGAGAAGCGGGCGAACAGCGACGCGGCGATCGCCGGCATGGGGACGGCGTGGTCGATGGCCTCCATGACCGTCCACCGGCCCTCGCCGGAGTCCTCGGCGTAGCCGCTGATCTTCTCCAGGGTGGGGTCCTCCTGCAGCGCGCGGACCAGCAGGTCCAGCAGCCAGGAGCGGATGACGGTCCCCTGGGTCCACGAGGCGACGACGCCCGGGACGTCCTCGACCAGGTCGACGGCGGCCAGCAGCTCGTAGCCCTCGCCGTAGGCCTGCATGAGCGCGTACTCGATGCCGTTGTGGACCATCTTCGCGTAGTGGCCGGCGCCCACCGGGCCGGCGTGCACGAACCCGGCGCCGGGGATGGCCTCGCCCGACTCGTCGGTCGGCGCCGGCGGCTTGAGCGCGTCGAAGACCGGCTGCACCTTGGCGACGTCCTCCTTCGACCCGCCCACCATCAGCGCGTAGCCGTTCTCCAGGCCCCACACGCCCCCGGAGACGCCGGCGTCGACGTAGCCGATGCCCTTCTGCCCGAGGTGCTCGGCGTGCTCCTTGTCGTCGGTGAACTTCGAGTTCCCGCCGTCGACGACGACGTCCCCCGCCTCGAGCAGCTCACCGAGGTCCCGCACCGTCTGCCGGGTCGGCTCCCCGGCGGGCACCATCACCCACACCACGCGCGGCGCCGAGAGCGCACCGACCAGCGCCTCGAGGCTGTCGACGTCCCGCTTGCCGGGCGAGCGGTCGTAGCCGACCACCTCGTGACCGGCGCGGCGCAGCCGCTCGGCCATGTTGCCGCCCATCTTGCCCAGCCCGATCAGCCCCAGCTGCACGGTCTCGTCCTCTCGTCACGCGTCGTCGTCGCAGGCGGGCGCACGCACCGCTGCGGGTGCCCGGGGTGTGCCGTGCCCGGCCCGGCGGCCCGGGACACCTCCGGCCCTCCTGCAGGGTCCCGCCGCGAGCTTGCGAGTGGCGGGGGGCAGGAGGGTCCTTCTTCAGCCGGGAAGGCGCACCGGCATGATCAGGTACCGGTAGCTGCCCGGGCGGTCCGCGGCGGCCTGCGCGCCGTCCGCGTCGTCGGTGGCCGGGTCCTCGACCCCGGAGAGGACGGCGGGCTTGAGCGGGCTGGTGAAGTCCATCCGCGCCCGGCCGGTGTGCACCGCGGCCAGCCCGTCGAGCAGGAACGTCGGGTTGAAGCCGATGGTCAGCGGGTCACCGTCGAAGTCGACGTCGCAGCGCTCCTCGGCCTGCCCTTCGTCGTCGCTGCCGCCGGCGCGCAGGGTGACCTGACCGGGGGTGAACTCGCAGCGCAGCGGGGTGCCGCGCTCGGCGACCAGGGCGACGCGCTTGGCGGCGTCGGTGAACTGCACGACCGGCAGCGTCGCGTTGGCGCTGGACTCGGTGGGCATGATCGCCCGGTACTTGACGAACTCGGCGTCGAGCAGCCGGGTGGTGGTCTGCCGGTCCTTGCCCGACAGGCCCAGGATGCCCTCGCCCGAGCCGCCCGAGGACAGCGAGACGACGATCTCCGGGCCGCTGGTGAGCGTGCGGGCGGCGTCGGCCAGCGTGCGGGCGGGCACCAGGACGGCGGCCGACAGCCCCGGCGTCTCCGGGCGCCAGGCGAACTCGCGCACCGCCAGCCGGTAGCGGTCGGTGGCCGCCAGGGTCACCCGGTCGTCGTCGATCTCCAGCCGGACGCCGGTGAGCATCGGGAGGGTGTCGTCCCGGCCCGCGGCGACGGCGACCTGGCCGACGGCCTCGGCGAAGACGTCGCTGTCGACCACCCCCGCCGAGGAGGGCATCGACGGCAGCGAGGGGTAGTCCTCGGCCGGCAGGGTCGGCAGGCTGAACCGCGCGTTGCCACAGGTGATCGACAGCCGGGGTCCCTCGGCGCGGACGTCGACCGGGTGCGGGGGCAGCGCGCGGGTGATCTCGGCGAGCAGCCGGCCGGGCACCAGCGTCCGGCCGCTCTCGCTCGCCTGCACGTCGACCTCCGCGCGCGCGGAGACCTCGTAGTCGAAGCCGGAGACCGACAGCTGGCTGCCGTCGACCTCGAGCAGGATGCCGGCGAGCACCGGCACCGACGGGCGCGGCGGCAGGCTGCGCGCCGTCCACGCGACGGCATCGGCGAGCACCTCGCGTGTCACCCGGAACTCCATGACCGACCCACCCCAGCTCTGCACGGTCCACTGCTGTCGTCTGCGCACCTGTGCTCCCCGGTGTCCGTGCAGCCCGGGGACGGTGCTCGGTGCGTCCTGCGCGGTTCATCGTGCCCGTCGGTGCGGGCATCGGGGAACCCGGGACCCGATCAGGTGCCCCGCTGTCCGCTCCAGGCCCTCCAGCCCGCGCTTCCCCACCCCTACTGGGGTTCGAGAAATCCTGGATCTAACTCCCTCATCTCCGTCATCACCGGTGTGGAAGCTGGGGATCGAGCCCCTTCGCGCAGGTCAGGCCGGAAGTCGACATGTTGGTCCACTGTGGGGAACCGACCGTCTCCTGTTGTCGACACGTGGACATCTCGACGGGTGTGCACACCGAGCGGCCGCAGTCCACCTCCTGTCCCCTGCTCCCCCACCTCCGATCCCCAGTCCGTGCCCAGGTCGCCGCCGGGCCGCGGTGGACGTGCCCGGCGCGGCGGTGGACGAGGGCCGCGGGGAGGCGGGAAAGCGCAGGTCGGTACGGTCGCGTGACGCTCCGTGCACACCTGGGGAGTGGCCTGGGGACGAGTCCCCCGCACCGGGGCCGCCGCGGTCCTCCGGTCTCGGCCGGGTCACGATCTCCCCAGGGTGTGCACATCCCTGGGGACAACTCGGCGACCTGTCGACAGCGGCGGGGTGCCCGACCGGCCTCGAGGCCTGCGACGACGCGGCGGTCGGCGGTGTCCCCACCCTCCCCCGGTTGTGGACAGCCCGCGAGCCGGCGCGGTCCCGGGAGTGGACGGCGGGGCCTCCGCAGCCCTCGTAGCCGGCGACCGCGTGCACCCACGCACCACTCGACCGGCCGTCACCGCGCCCCGGCGCACACCGTCGACGGGCGCGGGTCAGTCGTCAGAGGGGGACGGCGCAGTGGCGAGCCGCCCTGCGCAGGACGGGGGACCGGCCGCGGGGCCGGAGGCTCCCGGCCGGAGACGGCCTCGATGGCCTCAGTGCACCCGCTCGGCCTCGGTGCAGGGGCCCGCGCCCGGGCGAGCCGCCCTGCGAGGCGGCGGGAGGAGTGGGGCCCGGAGGGTCCCGCGACCGAGCGCCGGGGTGGGCTCAGCGCAGGCCGGGGACGGCACGTGGCCGCCGGTGCGGTCCGGAGGACCGCAGTGTCACTGCCGGGCGCGACTCTTGATGCGGGCGGTCAGCTCGGTGACCTGGGTGTACGTCGCCCGGCGCTCGCTCATCAGGTTGGTGATCTTCTTGACGGCGTGCATGACGGTGGTGTGGTCCTTGCCGCCGAAGGAGGCGCCGATCCGCGGCAGGGACAGCTCGGTGAGCTCCCGGCACAGGTACATGGCGATCTGGCGGGCGTTGACCAGCGTGCGGCTGCGGTTGGCGCCCTGCAGCTCCTCCATCGTCACGGAGAAGTACTCCGCGGTGGCCGCCATGATGATCGCCGCGGTGATCTGCGGGCCCTGCTCGTCGCTGATGAGGTCCTTGAGCACCAGCTCGGCCAGCGGCAGGTCCACCTGCTGCTTGTTCAGCGACGCGAACGCCGTCACCCGGATCAGCGCGCCCTCGAGCTCGCGGATGTTGGTCTGCACCTTGCTGGCGATGAACTCCAGCACCGGGTCGGGCACCTGCAGCCGCTCGCCGTAGGCCTTCTTCCGCAGGATCGCGATGCGGGTCTCCAGGTCCGGCGCCTGGACGTCGGTGATGAGGCCCCACTCGAACCGCGTGCGCAGCCGGTCCTCGAGCGTCGTCAGCTTCTTCGGCGCCCGGTCGGAGGTGATGACGATCTGCTTGCTCGCGTTGTGCAGCGTGTTGAAGGTGTGGAAGAACTCCTCCTGCGTCCGCTCGGCGCGCTCCAGGAACTGGATGTCGTCGATGAGCAGGAAGTCGATGTCGCGGTAGCGGCGGCGGAAGTCCTCGGCCCGGCCGGAGTGGACCAGGTTGATGAACTCGTTGGTGAACTCCTCGGTGCTGACGTAGCGCACCCGCACGTTGGGGAACATCCGCGCTGCGTAGTGCCCGATCGCGTGCAGCAGGTGGGTCTTGCCCAGCCCGGAGTCGCCGTAGACGAACAGCGGGTTGTAGGCGCGCGCCGGGGCCTCGGCGACGGCGACCGCGGCGGCGTGGGCGAACCGGTTGCTGTTGCCGATGACGAAGCTGTCGAAGACGTACTTGGGGTTCAGGCCCGGGTCCTGACCGGCCGGCGGGCGGCGGTCGCCGAACAGCGGGACGGCGCCCCCGCCGGCCCGGCCGCCCGCCCGCCGCGGCGCGGTGTCCTCCTCGGGCGGCGGCGCGACGTCGTCGCCGAGGTCGAAGGGCAGCACCTCGGCGCCCTCGCCCGGGCGCACGCCGCGCCGGCGGCCGGTGCTCCGCCCGCGGCCGGCCGGGCTCCAGTCGGTGGCGCCCCACTCCTCGGCCGGGGCGCCGGCGGCGGGCTGGTCGTAGGACGGGCCGTCGTAGGCCGGGGTGTCGTACGCGGGGGTGTCGTAGGCCGGGGTGTCGTAGGACGCGGCGTCGTAGCCGGGCGCGGGCTCGTAGCCGCCGGCCCCGGCGGGCCGGTCCAGCGGGCGGGCGTCGCTGCGCACGCCGAACGCGCTGCGGCCGTCGTCGGCCCGCTCGCGCTCCTCGTCGGAGGACAGGTCGGCCGACGGCGCCCACGGCCGGCGGGTGGGCGGCTCGGCGGCCGAGGTGGCGGCGTCGGCCGGCAGGTCCTCGAGCTGGATGGCCACGCCGATGTCGCGGCCGAGCTGCTCGGACAGCGCCTCGGCCAGCACCCGGCGCATGCGCGACTCGAGCACGGTCTGGGTGAACTCGTTGGGCGCGGCGAGGACGGCGGTGCCGCCCACCAGGCCCACCGGCCGGGTGAGGTTGAGCATCGCGTTCTGCTGACGGGTCAGGCTGGTGGCCAGCCGCTCGCGGACCGAGTCCCAGACCTCCGCCAGGTCGACCGTGGCATCGGCCATGACCCTGTCCTCCCCAAGCTGTTCTCGTCCCCGTGACCGACCTGCCGCGCTCCCGGGTCCCCGGCACCGTGGCTGCCCGGTTGTGGACATCCGGACACAGGTGTTCCACACGAGTGTCCACAGGCTGTGCACGACTGGCGACACGGCGCCTTGTCGACCCGCTGCTGCGGGGCGGCCCCGGCGTCGTCGCTGGTCGGGAGGGAGGTCGTGATACGGCTCGAGGCGGGCGGCGATCAGGTCGACCGGGTGGTCGGCCCCCGTACCGGGCTGTCACCCGGACCGGAGCGACGGCGACGCTAACAGCCCCGTCCACAGCCCGGCAACGACGCCCGGGTGCGCGTGGGACGGCCGGTGCGCGTGTCGGTCGGCGTGTCGTCGCCGCCCCGTCGGCGCGCCGACACCGCGTGTCCCCCGGGCGGCGGGAGCATGTCCGGTCGCCGTGCCGCCGGAGCGTGCGGGTCCGGTCCGGGGACGGCGTCCCGGGGGGCGCGCTGCTCGGGTTATGCTGGGCGGAGTCCGTGGACCGGCCCGGGCGCAGCCCTGCCGCCGGTCCGCGCGCGTGCCTGCCCACCGGCCGGCCGCACCGCCGACGTCCCGCCGTAGGAGTACCCCGTGAGCAAGCGCACCTTCCAGCCGAACAACCGCCGCCGGTCCAAGACCCACGGTTTCCGGCTGCGGATGCGCACCCGTGCGGGCCGCGCGATCCTCACCGGTCGCCGCCGCAAGGGTCGCGAGAAGCTCTCCGCCTGAGGTGCTGCCCGCGCAGGCCCGCCTGCGCCGGCGTCCGGAGTTCACCGCGGTCGTCCGGTCGGGCCGGCGTGCCGGTCGGCCGACCATGGTGCTCCACTACCTCCCCGCCCGACCCCCGGCCGCCGCGGCCGGGGGTCCTGGCGTGCCCGGGGACGCCCCGACCGGCCCGCGGGCCGGCTTCGTGGTCGGCAGGGCCGTCGGCAACTCGGTGGTCCGGCACCGCGTGACCCGGCGGCTGCGCGCCGCCGTCCGCGAGGAGCTGCGCCGGCTGCCCGCGACCGCCGACCTGGTCGTCCGGGCCCGGCCCGAGGCCGGCACGGCGACCTCCGCCGACCTGCGGCGCGACCTCGCCGCCGGCCTGGACCGCGTGCTCGCCGAGCGGACGCGGTCCTCGTGACCGCCGGGCCCGCACCCGACGGTGCGGCACGCCGCCGGGGACCGGTCGCCCGCGCCCTGCTCGGCGCCATCGGCTTCTACTCGCGCGCCGTCAGCCCCGCGCTGCCCCCGCGCTGCCGTTTCGCCCCCACCTGCAGCGCCTACGCCGCCGAGGCGGTCGCGCTGCACGGCGCCGGCCGCGGCTCGTGGCTGGCGCTGCGGCGGCTGCTGAAGTGCGCCCCCTGGCACCCCGGCGGCTTCGACCCGGTGCCGGCGCCGCGCGCCGGCCGGGCGGCCGCCGGAACCCGCGGGACCGGTCGTCCGTCGAGGTCTGCGGCACCCCTCGCGGTGCCCGCCGCCGACGGCGCCCGTCGTCCCGCCCCCGAGACCTCACCGGCTGACCGCCGGTCCCCGCAGCAGGAGGCTGGCGTTGCTTGACTGGCTCTACACCGCGATCGCCTTCGTCATGAAGGTCTGGCACGGGGTGTTCTCGTCCTTCCTCGACCCCGCCGGCGGCATCACCTGGGCGCTGTCGATCGTGTTCCTGGTCGTCACCGTGCGGCTGATCCTCTTCCCGCTGTTCGTCAAGCAGGTCAAGAGCCAGCGGGCGATGCAGGAGATCCAGCCGGAGATCCAGAAGCTGCGCAAGCAGTACGGCGCCGACCGGCAGGGCTTCAGCCAGGCGATGATGGAGCTGCAGAAGGAGCGCGGGGTCAACCCGCTGGCCGGCTGCCTGCCGATCCTCCCGCAGATCCCGGTCTTCCTCTCGCTGTTCCACGTGCTGCGCCGGCTGCGGCCGGGCGCGCCCGGCCTCTACAGCTGGGACGACGAGCTCACCGACCAGGCCGCGAAGGCCGAGCTGTTCGGCGCGCCGATCTCCTCGTCGTTCAACATGACCGGGCAGAAGGCCGCCGACATCCTGGCGCTGCCCGGCGTCAGCGAGGCCGGCATCCGCACCGTGGCGCTGATCCTCATGGTGATCATGTGCGCCACCACCTTCTTCACCCAGAAGCAGATCATGCGGCGCTCCGGCCCGGTCGAGGGCCAGGCCGCGATGGTGCAGAAGCTGCTGCTCTACGGCATGCCGGTCAGCCTCTTCGTCACCGGCTTCTTCTTCCCGATCGGCGTCCTCCTCTACTGGATGACGAACAACCTGTGGACGCTGGGCCAGCAGTTCTTCATCCTGCGCAAGATGCCCCCGCCCGGGTCCCCCGCCGCGCTGGCCAGGTCCGCTGCCGACAAGCCCGCCGTCGACCCGAAGACCCTCGCCCCCAAGCCCGGCGCCAAGCCGGTGCGCAGCCGGGGTGGCCGGCCCGTGACGTCCGGGGTGGACCTGGGCAAGGACGGCGACCGCGACCCCGGCACGCCGGATTCCCCGTCCGCTGACGGCGTGACGCTGTCGAAGAGCGGGCCCCCCGTCACCGACGGCCCCGCCCCCGCCGACGGCACCGCGGCCACCGACGGTCCCGCGGGGACCGACGGGACCGGCGGCACCGGCAGCACCGCGTCCGGGTCCTCCGCCGGCCGTCCCGGCGGCGGCAGGAGTGGCTCCCGCCCGGGCAACCGCGCGCCGCACGGGCGGCCCGCGGGCACCGGCGGGAAGCGCAAGCGCCGTTAGCCCCGCGGCGGCCCGGTCCGGCGTCCCCCGCCGCCGCGGCCGCCCCGCCGGGCGGCGCGCCCCGCCGCGCGCCCGGCTCCCCAGACCACCGGGTCCGCCCGGCTGCCCGCACCGACTGGAGGTACCTCCGTGAGCGCTCCGCACCAGCCGCCCTCCGACACCGCCGCGACCGCCGAGGCGACCGCCGGCGCCGTCCTGAGCCCCGCGCCGGACACCGCGCCGGACGGGCCCACCGACCTGCCCGACCGCGACGAGGCCGGCGCCGACGCGCTGGTCGAGCCGGCCGACGAGGTCGACGTCCGGGCCGGCGGCACCGACCTGCTCGTCCGCGAGGGCGACGTCGCCGGCGACTACCTCGAGCGGCTGCTCGACATCCTCGACGTGGACGGTGACATCGACCTCGACGTCGAGGGCGACCGTGCCTCGGTGGCCATCGTCGGCGGCGACCTGCAGGACCTCGTCGGGTCCGACGGCTCCGTCCTGGAGGCCCTGCAGGAGCTCACCCGCCTGGCCGTGGCCCAGTCGACCGGCGTCCGCAGCCGGCTGATGCTCGACATCGGCGGCTACCGCGCCCGCCGCCGCGCCGACCTCACCTCGCTGGCCGCCGAGGCGGCCCGGCGGGTCGCCGCCGGGCGGCAGGCCGAGCGGCTGGCGCCGATGAACCCCTTCGAGCGCAAGGTCGTCCACGACGTCGTCGCCGGGGTCGCCGGGGTGCACAGCGAGTCGGAGGGCGAGGAGCCGAACCGGCGCGTCGTGGTCCTGCCAGATCGGTGACCGGGCCCGCTGCGCCCGGGGTCGGGGCGCCGCCCGCGCCCGACGTCGCCGGTCCCGTCTTCGGGGAGGCGCTGCCGGCCGCCGAGCGCTACGTCGCCCGGCTGGCCGGTGACGGTGTGACGCGTGGGCTCATCGGGCCGCGTGAGGTCCCACGGCTGTGGGAGCGGCACGTGCTCAACAGCGCGGCGGTGGCCGAGGCGGTGCCCGAGGGTGCCCGGGTGGTCGACGTCGGCAGCGGTGCCGGCCTGCCCGGCATCCCGCTGGCGCTGGCCCGCCCCGACGTCGTCCTCACCCTGGTCGAGCCCATGGCCCGCCGGGTCGAGTTCCTCGAGGAGGTCGTCGCCGAGCTCGGCGTCCCCTGGCGGGTGGTCCGCGGTCGCGCCGAGGAGCGCGCGGTGGTGCGGACGGTCGGCCCGGTCGACGTGGTCACCGCCCGGGCGGTGGCGGCGCTGCCCCGCCTCGTCGGCTGGTGCCGCGGCCTGCTGCGGCCCGGCGCCCAGCTCGTGGCGCTCGTCGGTGCCCGCGCCCTGGAGGAGCTCCCGGCGCTGCTCCCCGAGCTGGAGCGCGCGGGGATGCGTGACGTGCACCCTCGGGCTGTCGGCGCCGGGCTCGGGGAGGCTGCCACTACCGTGGTGGTCATGACCCGTGGGTCGCGGTGAGCCGGCGGCGCGCCGTTCCACGTGGAACCCGCACAGCTATCCCGACCCCGTTCCACGTGAAACGGGTCGGCGAGGAGGACCCGCGATGACCGACCCGGGCCAGCGGCTGCGCTCCAGCCTCGCGGCCGACACGGCGGCCGCCTCCGGCACGGACTTCGACAGCCCCATCGCCATGGAGGCCCTGCGCGCCACGCGGGTGCTGCACGCCGCCGACCAGGAGCCGTTCCCGGCGCCCGGCCGGCTGCGGGTGGTCACCGTGGCCAACCAGAAGGGCGGCGTCGGCAAGACGACCTCCACGGTCAACCTCGGCGTCGCGCTGTCCCTCTACGGCCTGCGGGTGCTGGTCATCGACCTCGACCCGCAGGGCAACACGAGCACCGCCCTCGGTGTCGAGCACACCGTGGGCACGCCGTCGATCTACGACGCCCTCGTCGGGGACCGCTCGATGGCCGACGTCGTCCACCCGACGACCGCCAGCCCGAACCTGCGCTGCGTCCCGGCGACGATCGACCTGGCCGGCGCGGAGATCGAGCTGGTCTCCGTGGTGGCCCGCGAGTACCGGCTGCGCCGCGCGATCGAGGGCTACGTGCAGTCGCTGCCCGAGGAGCGGCGGCCGCACTACGTCCTCATCGACTGCCCGCCGTCGCTGGGCCTGCTGACGCTCAACGCGCTGGTGGCCGGCGACGAGGTGCTCATCCCGATCCAGTGCGAGTACTACGCGCTGGAGGGCCTCGGCCAGCTGCTCAACAACATCGAGCTGGTCCGCGCGCACCTGAACCCGGGCATCGCCGTCCGCACGATCCTGCTGACGATGTACGACGCGCGGACGAAGCTCGCCGACCAGGTCGCCGAGGAGGTGCGCAGCCACTTCGGGGAGCTGGTGCTGGGCACGGTCATCCCCCGCAACGTCCGGGTGTCGGAGGCGCCGGGCTACGGGCAGTCGGTGCTCACCTACGACCCGGGCTCGCGCGGGTCCACCAGCTACGTCGAGGCGGCCCGCGAGTTCGCCGAGCGGGGCGTGCACCTCGTGCCCGAGGCCGACCCGCGCCCGATGGGGCCGCCGCCTCCCCCGCCGCCCCGGACCGCGCCGATGCCCGCCGTCCGCCCGCAGGCGTCGGCCACCGGCTCGCTCGCCGACAGCTCCCTGGCCGGAGCGGCCTTCGCCGGCACCGACGCGGCCGTCCTGCCCGTGCCCACCTCCGTCGACGAGGAGAACCGATGAGCAAGCGTGGCGGCCTCGGCCGGGGCCTGGCGGCGCTCATCCCCACCAGCGCTCCCCCGGTCGAGCAGCCGACGCTGCCCGAGTCCGAGGCGCCCGCCCCCGAGACGGGTGGGACGCCGGAGACGGGCGGGACGACGACGGGGACGACGCCCTCGCCGGTCACGCTGCTCCCCCCGGCCGCGCAGGCCGCCGCCACCGTCGCCGCGCAGGCCGAGGCCGCCGTCGGCGTCCCGGGCGCCCAGCTGCGCGAGGTGGCCGTCACCGACGTCGTCCCCAACCCCCGCCAGCCGCGCCAGGTGTTCGACGACGAGGCGCTGGAGGAGCTCACCCACTCGGTGCGCGAGTTCGGCCTGCTGCAGCCGGTCGTGGTGCGCGAGCGCACGCTGGACGACGGCAGGGTCGGCTACGAGCTCATCATGGGCGAGCGGCGGCTGCGCGCCGCCCGGGGCGCCGGACTCGAGACGGTGCCGGCGATCGTCCGCGAGACCGAGGACGACGCGCTGCTGCGCGACGCGCTGCTGGAGAACATCCACCGCGTCCAGCTCAACCCACTGGAGGAGGCCGCCGCCTACCAGCAGCTGCTGGAGGAGTTCGGCGCCACCCACGAGGAGCTGGCCGGGCGCATCGGGCGCAGCCGCTCGCAGGTCACCAACACCATCCGGTTGCTCAAGCTGCCGGTGAAGGTGCAGACCCGGGTGGCCGCGGGCGTCATCACCGCCGGACACGCGCGGGCGCTCCTGGGCCTGGACGACCCCGAGGCGCAGGACGCGCTCGCCACCCGGATCGTGGCCGAGGGGTTGTCGGTGCGGGCCACGGAGGAGGCGGTGGCACTGGCCGCCGCCGAGCAGCCGGCCGCGCGCCGACGGGCCCGCCGGTTCAGCGCGCCGGGTGTGGAGGACCTCGCCGGCCGGCTGTCCGACGTCTTCGAGACCAAGGTCAAGATCCAGATCGGCCGGGCCAAGGGGCGGATCGTGGTCGAGTTCGGCTCGGTCGACGACCTGCAGCGCATCATCGGCCAGATGGCGCCGGACGTCAGCGGGCGCCGGGAGGGCTCCGAGGGGTCCTGATGACACAGAGCCCGGGTTCCGTCACGGACGGAACCCGGGCTCTGTCGCTCTCGGGCTGCGGCTCAGGTGGTGCCGCGCGCCCGCCGGGTGAGCAGCCGGGAGAGGACGTCGCCGAGGTCGTGGCCGGCCGCCTCCACCGCCATCGGGAACATCGACGTCTCGGTCAGCCCCGGGGAGACGTTGACCTCGAGGAAGTGCACCTCGCCGTCGGGACCGACGATCGCGTCGGTGCGGGAGAGGTCGGCCAGCCCCAGCGCCCGGTGCACCCGCACGGCGAGGTCGGCCGCGCGGGCCGCCACGTCCTCGGGGACCCGGGCCGGCGCGTGGTACTCGGTGAGGCCCGGCGTGTAGCGGGCCGTGTAGTCGAAGACCCCGGACTCCGGCGCGATCTCCACCGCCGGCAGCGCCTCCGGGCCCTCGCCCAGGTCGACCACCGAGACCGCCAGCTCGACGCCGTCGACGAACCGCTCGACGAGCACCGTGTCGCCGTAGGCGAAGCAGCTGACCATCGCGGCGGGCAGGTCCTCGACGCGGGTCACCTTCTGCGCGCCCAGCGCCGATCCGCCGGAGGCCGGCTTGACCATCAGCGGCAACCCGAGCCGGGCGACGATGAGGTCGAGGACGGCGCCGGCGCCCAGCTCGCGGAAGGTGCTGTGCGGCAGGGCCACCCAGTCCGGCGTCGTCAGGCCGGCGCCGCGCACCACCGACTTGGCCGCCGGCTTGTCCCACGCCAGGCGGCAGGCGGCGGCGGGCGAGCCGACGTAGGGGACGCCGGCGAGGTCGAGGACCGCGCGCAGGGCGCCGTCCTCCCCCGTGGCCCCGTGCAGCGCGATGAACACCGCGTCGGCGGGTGCCGCGGCCAGGCCTGGCAGGAGGTCGGCGTCGGCGTCGCGCAGCTCGGCGTCCACGCCGACGCGGGCCAGCTCCTCCACCACCTGCGTGCCGGAGGACAGGCTGACCTCGCGCTCGAAGGTCAGGCCACCGGCCAGGACGACGGCGTGCAGGGGGTGCTCCTCGGAGGTCGTGGTCGGTGCCGCGGGTGCGGCGGGCTCGGTCACGGGGGTCAGTCCTCCGACCGGTCGCTGTTGGCGGGGCCGACGATGGTCTCGGCGGTGTGCGTGGGCGCGGGGCGTCCCACGGCCCGGAAGGTGCCGGTGTCGACGGCGTCGAAGGTGCTGTGCAGGTCCAGCTCGGCCTCGATGACGCGGGCCAGCCGGCGCACGCCCTCCCGGATCTGGTCCGGCTCGGGGTAGCAGTAGGACAACCGCATGTACTCGCGGCCCGCGCCGTCGGCGTAGAAGCCGATCCCGGGCACGTAGGCGACGTGCGCGTTGACCGCGCGCGGCTGCATCAGCTTGCTGTCCAGGCCGTGCGGGAGCTTGAGCCACACGTAGAAGCCGCCGTCGGGACGTGTCCAGGTGGTGCCCGGCGGCATCAGCGCGTCGAGCGACTCCAGCGTGGCGTCCCGCCGCTCGCGGTAGAGCTCGGTGAACAGCTTGATCTGCTCGCGCCAGGGCTGGGTGTCGAGGTAGCGGGCCACCGCGTACTGGGTCAGCGACGGCGGGCAGAGCACCTGCGCCTCCGTGGCCAGCACGAGCTTCTCGCGGACGGCGAGCGGCGCGAGCACCCAGCCGACCCGCAGGCCCGGGGAGAAGGTCTTGGAGAACGAGCCGAGGTAGACGACCCGCTGGGAGTTGCGGGCCCGCAGCGCCCGCATCGGCTCGTGCTCGAAGCCGAGCAGGCCGTAGGGGTTGTCCTCGATGACCAGCAGGTCGTACCGCTCGGCGATGTCGACGATCGCCTGGCGGCGCGGCTCGGACAGCGTCACGCCGGCCGGGTTGTGGAAGTTCGGCACGGTGTAGAGGAACTTCACCCGGTCGCCGTTGGCCCGGCACTCCAGCAGCGCCTGCTCCAGCGCCTCCGGGATCAGGCCGTCGTCGTCCATCGGGACGTGCCGCACCCGTGCCTCGGCGGCCTGGAAGACGCCGAGCGCACCCACGTAGGAGGGGCCCTCGGCGAGGACGACGTCCCCCGGGTCGCAGAAGACGCGGGTGACCAGGTCCAGGCCCTGCTGGGAGCCGACGGTCACCACGACCTCGCTGGGCGAGGCGTCGGTGATGCCCTCGAGCGCCATGACGTCGCAGATGCGCTCGCGCAGCCGCGGGTCGCCCTGGCCGGAGCCGTACTGGAGGGTCTGCGCGCCCATGCCGCTGACCAGCTCGCCGATCATCGAGCCGACGGCGTCGAGCGGGAGCGCGGTGACCGCGGGCATCCCGCCGGCCAGCGAGACGACCTCGGGCCGGCTGACGACGGAGAACAGCGCGCGGATCTCCGAGCTCTTCATCCCGTGCGTGCGTGCTGCGTACCGGTCGGCGAGGGGGTCCAGCCGCGGGTGGCGGGGCACGACGTGGGAGTGCGGGTGCGGGGAGCCGGGCGACACCGGACCCGGTGGGAGAGAGGCCACCCGTCGAGTGTAGGGAGCCCACCCGGGGGTCCCGACCGACACGGCGGGTCGAGACGGACCGGTCACACCCCGGACCCCAGGAGTCCCACGCGTGCGGGCCCGCGACGGCGTCGCGCCGTCCTACCCCACCGCGGCGCGTCCTACCGGACCGTCCACCGTCGGGTAGGACACGCGATGATCAGGTCCGCTGATCATCGCCGCGCGGCTACACCCGGCTGGGCAGGACGAAGGTGCCGGTGGGGGGGTCGGCGTCGGCCGGCAGGAACAGCCGCTGGACGGCGGCCAGGACGGCGGAGGCGACGCTGCTGCGCACCCGGGCGTCGAGCAGCAGCAGCCGGTCGACCGGGTGGGAGAGGTAGCCGCAGTCGAGCCGGACGGCGGGCATGCGGCTCATCCGCAGCAGGTCCCACGTCTTGGGGTGCCCCCCGAGGTCGAGCATGCCGGTGCGGGCGGTGACCTCGCGGCGGACCAGGTCGGCGAACCGCTCCCCCACCGTCGACGACGTCCCGGAGCCGGTGCCGTAGTAGTAGCTGGCCACGCCGCGGGCGTGCTCGGACTCGTGCGCGTCCAGGTGCAGGGAGACGAACAGGTCGGCGCGGGCGTCGTTGGCGAAGCGGGTGCGCTCGGCGGCGGTGGGGTCCTGGTCGGGGCCGCGGGTGAGGTAGACCGTGGCACCGGCGGCGGCCAGCTGGCCCTCGATGCGGCGGGCGAGGTCGAGCACGAGGTCGGCCTCGGTGGTCTCGCCGGAGGTGCAGCCGGGGTCGTCGCCGCCGTGTCCGGGGTCGACGACGATGCGGCGGCCGATCAGGTGCGGGCCGCTGTCGACGAAGGAGGCGCTCTGCCGGAGCAGCTGCGGGCGGCCGCCGGTGACCTTGCGGCCGAGCTGGCGCAGCGCGCGCAGCGTGGCCGGCCCGCACGTGCCGTCGGCGGTCAGCCCGTAGTCGCGCTGGAAGGTGCGCAGGCCGGTCTCGGTCTCCGGGCCGAAGGTGCCGTCGGCGCGGCCGGCGTCGTAGCCGAGCTCGAGCAGCCGCTCCTGCAGGCCGGTGACGTCGTCGCCGCGCATCGGCCGCTCGGGGTCGTGGTGCAGCAGCCGGTCGCCCAGCGACCAGCGCGCCTCCGACAGCGCCCGGTAGGTCTCCTCGCCGACGCGGCCGTCGACCGACAGCCCGCGCACCTGCTGGAAGTGCCGGACGGCGAGCTCGGTGGCCTGGTCGTACACCTCGGCGCCGTCGTCGTCCGGGATGCCGTCGGCCGGTGCGAGCAGGCCCAGACTGCGCAGGGCGGCCCGGACGTCGGCCACGGCGGGGCCCCGGCTGCCGGGACCCAGCGGCTGCATGCTGCTCTCGCTACCCATCGTGCTCCCGATTGTCCCGTCCACGACCCCGACCGGCCCGCCGGGGGTCCCCCGGACGCACCGGGGCCCGCTCCTCCGGGGGAGGAGCGGGCCCCGGTGTCGGCCTCCCGAGGGGGAGGTCCTGCCTCAGGTGTCCCGGCTCAGATGTAGTCGGCCAGGTCGGAGAGGATGGCGCCCTTCGGCTTGGCGCCGATGATGCTCTTCACCGGCTTGCCGCCCTGGAAGACGGTCATCGTCGGGATCGACATGACCTGGTAGTCACGGGCGATCTGCGGGTTCTCGTCGATGTTGAGCTTGGCGATCGTCAGCTTGTCGCCGTGCTCGCGGGCGATCTCCTCCAGGACGGGGGCGACCATCTTGCACGGGCCGCACCACTCCGCCCAGAAGTCCACGAGGACGGGCTTGTCGCTGCCCAGCACCTCGTTGGCGAAGCTGGCGTCGGTGACGGTCACGGTGTTGCCTGCCATGGTCGTTCTCCCTGTGGGTCGATCGAGGTCTGCGGTGTGGGGCCTCTGCCGGGGGTAACCCGCGGAGAGGGCGCGCTATGCCCGGAACGGCCCCCTCGCAGGGTCCCGCGCCGAGCGGAGCGAGGCGTGGGCGGCGAGGGGGTCCCTCCTCAGCGCTCGTCGAAGGTCTCGGCCAGCCAGCGCTCGGCGTCGATGGCCGCCGCCGCCCCGGTGCCGGCCGAGGTGATGGCCTGCCGGTACACGTGGTCGACGACGTCGCCGCAGGCGAAGACGCCGTCGAGGTTGGTGCGCGTGGTGGGGTGCTCGACCTGGATGTAGCCGGAGTCGTCGAGCTTGAGCTGCCCGACGAACAGCTCGCTGCGCGGGTCGTGGCCGATGGCGACGAACACGCCCGAGACGGGGAGCTCCTCGGTGGCGCCGGAGGCCACGTCGGTGAGCTGGACGCCGGAGACGGTGGAGTCGCCGAGGACGTCGGTGACCTGCTTGCCGAGGGCCCAGCGGATCTTCTCGTTGTCCTGCGCGCGCTTCTGCATGATCTTCGAGGCGCGCAGCTCCTCCCGCCGGTGGACGACGGTGACCGTCTTGGCGAAGCGGGTGAGGAAGGTGGCCTCCTCCATCGCCGAGTCGCCACCGCCGACGACGACGATGTCCTGGTCGCGGAAGAAGAAGCCGTCACAGGTGGCGCAGGCCGAGACGCCGTGGCCGAGCAGGCGCTGCTCGTTGTCCAGGCCCAGGTACCGGTACTTCGACCCGGTGGCGACGATGACCGCGTGCGCGAGGTGCACCTCGTCGCCGACCTTGACCACCTTGGGGCTGGCGGTCAGGTCGACCTCGGAGACGTCGCGGGCCACCAGCTCGGCGCCGAAGCGCTCGGCCTGGGTGCGCATGTCCATCATCAGCTCGGGGCCCTGGATGCCCTCGGCGAAGCCGGGGAAGTTCTCCACCTCGGTGGTCGTCATCAGGGCGCCGCCGAACTGGGAGCCCTCGAAGACCAGCGGGTGCAGGTTGGCCCGCGCGGCGTAGACGGCCGCGGTGTAGCCCGCCGGGCCCGACCCGATGATGATCAGGTCACGGACGCCGTCGTGCTCGGCGGGCGGGATCGCCGGGGAGGTGATCTCGGTCGTCGTGGCGGGGCCGGGGGTGGGCTGGGAGTGGGTCACGCGCGGCACAACGCCAGATCGTAGGGCCGCATTCCGTGGTCAGGGGACGGGTGGGCCGCCGCCGGCCCCCGTCCGGGGGGACGCCGCTCAGGAGGCGGAGCTGACCGCGACCTCGGCCAGGGACCCCTGGAAGCCGTCGTCGGCGGGCACCAGGCCGGTCACCCACACCGCCACGTACTGCGTGGTCACCGGCTCGTCGAAGGTCAGCTCGGTGGTGCCCTCGACGGTGCCGTCGGCCGCGACGGCGTAGGAGTCCAGGTCGCCGTCGGGCGAGTCGCCGGTGCGCACCTCGACGGTGATGCCCGGCGTCGTCGTGGTGAGCGTGACCCCGCCCACCGGCTGCGCCGAGCCGAGGTCGTAGACGACGCCGACGCCGGGCTTGAGGTTGCCGAAGTCGGCCGAGCCCCGGTAGGTCAGCGTCGACCAGGCGGTGGCCGGGTCCCCGTCGAAGGAGGCGGGGACGTCGTCGACGTTCTCCGGCTCGCCGTCCCCGAACGGGTCGAGCACCGTGGCACCGGTGATGGCCGCCGGTCCGGCCGCGGTCGCGGGGACGGGGCTGGTCTCGGCGGCGGGGCTGGTGGACGGGGCGGACGGCGCGGCCCCCGGCACCCGGTCGACCTCCTCGTCGGCCACCGACAGCACGCTCGTGCCCACCCACCAGGCGAGCGCGACGACGATCAGCAGCGCCAGCAGCGGGAGCCCGACGACCAGCAGGCGCCGGCGGGTGGCCGAGCCCGGCCGGTCGTCGCCGTCGAGGTCGTCGTCGGCCGCGAGGTCGTCGGCGAGGTCGTCGGCGAGGTCGTCGTCGGCACCGTGGTCGCCGTCGAGGAGGTCGTCGTGGTCGGACCGGCGGCCGCTCGGGACGGGCGGCAGGGTGCCGGGCGGCCGGCGCTGCGGCCGCTCGTCGTCCTCCCCGTGACCGGCGTCGGCCGCGCGGTCGGCCGCCGCGGCGCGCTCGCTCTCCCGGTGCTCGCGCAGCCGGCCCAGCCACCCGCTGTCGCTCTCGTCGCCGCCGCGGACCGGGCGGGCGCCGGTGCGGGGGCGCTCGGCGAGCAGCGCGGCCATCGCGGCGGCGCTGGACAGCCGGGAGCCGGGCTCGGTGGAGCGCGCCCGGCGGACCAGCGCGGCGAGGTCGGGGGCGCCGATCTCCGGCGCGGCGCCCGGGGTGCCGGCCTGCCGGCCGGTCAGGCAGAGCTCGAGCAGCGCGCCGAGGGCGGAGATGTCCTCCTGCACGCTGCCGGTCGCCGCCGGGACCGCGCGCAGGCCGACCAGGCCGTTGGGCCGCAGCACGACCGTCTCGGGGCCGAGCCCGCCGACGGCCAGGCCCACCCGGTGCGCCTCGGCGACGCCCTCGGCCAGCCGGCGCAGCACGGTGCGCGTCTCGCGCTCGCCCATGGGGCCGGCGGCCAGCCGCTCGTCGAGGGTCTGCCCGTCGATCCACTCGTTGACGACGTAGGCCGGGCTGCCCGACCCGCCGCCGGTGCCCTCGGAGGCGTCGTAGACCATGGCCAGGGCGGGCGTGGCCAGCCCGCCGGCGGTCAGCGCGCGGGTGATCCAGGCGCGGGCGGGCGGGCCGCCGGGCACGTGCACGCGGACGGCGACGTCGCGGTTGAGGACCCGGTCCTTGGCCCGCCAGCTGTGGATGACGCCCGTCTCGGTCCGCTCGACCGGGCCGACCTCGTCGAGGGGGCGGTAGCGGTCGGGGAGGCCGGTGATCGTGGACGTCATCGACGTGGCCGACCTCCCTCGGGGTCCGGCGGCTGGCTGCCCCGGTGCGGGCGCCGGACCCGGACGGACGGTGCTCACCCGCGGCCCAGCCGCGCGCGGACGGCGGCGAGGGGCTCCCGGAGCTCCGGGACACGGGCGAGCACGAACCCGGCCAGGGTCGTGGCACCGACGACCACGGTACCGACCAGCACGGTCGCGAGCGAGCCCCCGGCCGAGGTCCCGAACGCGTCGTCCGTCACGCCGACCACCAGGCGGCCGGCGAGGGCCCCGACGGCCGCCGCCGCGGCCATCCGCAGCACCGGCCCCAGCGCCCGGCCGCCGGCTCCCGTCCGCAGGTGCCGGCGCAGCGCCACGTGCCCCAGCGCCCAGCCGGCGAGGTAGGTGACGCTGGTGGCCAGCATGAGTCCCGCGACGACGTGCTCGGGCTCGACCAGCGCCGGGACCAGGAACAGCAGCGGTACCCGGACGGCGACCATGCCGACCTGGATGAGCGTCGGCGTGCGGGCGTCCTTCATCGCGTAGAAGACCCGCAGCTGCAGCAGGGTGACCGCCATCGGCAGCAGGCCGAACGCGCCGATGGCCAGCGCCGCGCCGATGCCCTGGGCCTGCTCGACGGAGGTGTTGCCGCGGGCGAAGGCGACGACGCCCAGGGCCGGGCCGAGCACGGTGAGCGCGGCGGTGACCGGCAGCAGGCCGAGCGCGGAGAGCCGGGTGCCCAGCGCCAGGTCCTGCACCACGCCGGGGACGTCGTGGCGGGCGGCGGCGCGGCTCATCCGCGGCACGAGGGCGGTGAGCAGCGCGACGCCGATGATCCCGTAGGGCATCTGGAACAGCAGGCTGGCGTAGGCGAAGGCGCTCGAGCCCAGGCCGCCCTCGCGGGCCGCGGCGTTGGCCACCCGGGTGGCGACGATGACGCCGACCTGGCTGACCGCGACGTAGAGGACCACCCACCCGCCGAGGCCGCCGACCTCGCGCAGGCCGGTCTGGCGCACGTTCCACCGCGGCCGCAGGGGGACGCCGGCCCGGCGCAGCAGCGGCACCAGGACCACCGCCTGCAGCACGATGCCCAGCAGCGTGCCGCCGCCGAGCAGCCACACCTGCCCGCCGGTGATCGTCCGCGGCTCGAGGCCGCCGGGGCCGCCGGCCGCCAGGAACAGCAGGCCGGTGACGATGACGACGACGTTGTTGAGCACCGGCGCCCAGGCGGGTGGGCCGAAGACGCCGCGGCTGTTGAGGATCGCCTGGGCCAGCGCCCCGACCCCGTAGAAGACGATCTCGACGAGCAGGATGCGGGCCAGCCAGTTGGCCAGCCGCACCTGCTCGGGGTCGCCCTGGATGCCGTAGAGGGCGGTCAGCAGCGGCGCGACGACGACGGCGACCGCGGTGACCAGGACCAGCCCGGAGATCGCCAGCGTGGACAGCCGCTGCGCGTAGGCCACCCCGCCGTCGCGGTCGCGTTCCTGGGCGTGCACCAGCAGCGGCACGATCACCGAGGTCAGCACGCCGCCGAGCAGCAGCTCGTAGACGATGTTGGGCAGCGTGTTGGCGGTGTTGTAGGCGTCGTTGACCAGCCCGACGCCGAGCGCCGCGGCCAGCACCATCGTGCGCAGCAGACCGGTGACCCGGGAGACGAGCGTGGCCACCGCCATGGTGCCGGCGGCGCGCAGGATGCCCCGGCTGCCGCCGGGCGGGCCCTCCCGCTGCTGCGCCTCCTCCTCGGTCTCCCCCTCCGGCCCGGGCGGCACCGGCGGCAGCTGCAGGATCGGGATGACCTGCGTCTCGTCGGCCGGGATGAACCGGCGGCGGGCCGGCGGGGGCACCGGCGGCAGCGGCCGCTGCGCGCGCTGCGGCGCGGCCGGCGCGGGCACCGGCGGTGCGGACGCGGGCGGTGCGGCGGCTTGCGGTGCGGCGGCCGGTGGGGGGACCGGCGGCACCGGCCGGGCCGGTGCGGCGGGGGCGGGACCGGGCGACGCGACCGGGTAGGGCGGCGGGGGCAGCGGCCGGGCCGGCCGGGCCGGGGAGGACGGCGAGGACGAGGGGGTCGGCGCCGCGGCCCGCGACGACGGCGGGGCGGCCGGCGGCACCGGCGGCAGCGGACGGGGCGCCGGACCGCGGGCGGGCCGGCCCTCCTCCGCCACGTCGGGGGACGGGTCGCGGGCCGTGAGCTCCTCCTCGCTGCGCGGGCGGCCGGTCACACCGGGCTCCGGCTGGGCGGCCAGGCGGTGCCCTCGGGCTGCTCCTCCTCGGCCGCGCCCCGGCGGCGGCGCAGCACGAACAGCACCCCGCGGCGGAGGAAGAGCAGGCCGAGCAGGACAGCGGCGCCGATGGTGATCGACAGCGAGATGGTGCCGTACGTGGTGCTGCGCACCTGGATCGCCACCGGGTCGCCCAGCGGCCCGCCGTCGGGCGTGGTGAGCGCCGCGGTCACGGCGAAGCGCCCCGACTGGCTCAGGTGGGTGGGCACCTGCAGCGTCGTGCGCTGCTGCGGCGCGACCTCCTGGACGCCGACGTCGTCGATCGCCAGCCCGACGTTGTCGCGGGTGCGCACGGCGACCCGCACCCGGACGGCGAAGGGCAGGTCGTTCTGCACCGTGAGCACCAGCGGCGCGTCGTTCGAGGCCAGGCTGTAGCTGCCCTCGGCCGGGGACAGCAGGGTCACCTGCTCGCGCAGCCCGCCGACGGTGGCGCGCAGGTCGGCCGCGGCGGCGCGCGCGCCCTCGGGGTCGCCTCGCCAGGTGGCGGAGGCTGCGCGCGCGGTGGCGGCGTCGTAGGGGGCCAGCGCGTCGGCGGGCTCGCCGACGACGGCGCCGGCCAGGTCGTCGCGCAGGTCCACCGCGGCGGCGACGTCGGTCAGGGCGGCCGGGTCGAGCGCCAGGGCCTCCCCGTTCTCACCGTCGGCGGGGCCGAGCGCCCCGTCCGCGCCGCTGACCGGCCCCGCGGCGAGATCGGCGAGGGTGGCCGGGCGCAGCCCGGGCAGCGTCGTGTCGGCGATCATCGCGGCGACGCCGGCGGGGTCGGGGTCGACGTCCCGTGGCGGCGCGACCAGCACGGTCTGACCCGCCGGGTCGGCCACCGGCTGCTGGGAGAGCAGCACCAGCTCGGCGAGGTAGCGCTGCTCGGCCACCCGCACGCCGCCCTCGGCGGTCCCGGCCGACCCGACCAGGCCGGAGAGCTGCCCGTCGGCGACGAGCGCGGGGACCGGTCCGTCCTGCCCGGCGACGGTCGCCCGCGCGGCGGCGGAGCCGTCGAGCCCCAGGACGTCGTCCGCGCCGGTCAGCGCGCCGGAGTCGAGCACCACCGACTCGACGCCGCCGTCGGTGAGCGTGGTCAGGGTGTCGGCGCGCAGTGCGCCGCCGGCCGCCCAGGCGAGGTCGGTGCGGAGCGTGACGCCGAGCCGCTCGGTCAGCAGGTCGGCGCCGGCCGGGCCCGGGGAGTCGCCGCTCGCCACGGCGCCGCCGTCGCGGTCGGCCGCGTCCTCCGCGGCGCGGGGCAGGCTGCGGGTGACGACGGCGGGGAGGCCGGCGGCCTGCAGCGCGTCGGCGTCGACGTCGCCGTAGGACAGCGCGACGACGGGGTGGTCGGCGGCCACGGCGCGCAGCCGGTCCAACCACGCGGCGGCGGCCTCGGTGCCGGTGCCGGCGCCGTCCTGGCCGGCCACGGCGTAGGGCCCCTCGGCCATCAGGGCGAGCTCCTCCACCAGCACCGGGTCGATCGCCAGGGTCACCGGCGCGAGCGGGCCGGGCCCGGTGGCGCCGGGCAGGACCGCGCCGGGCAGGCGCTCGAGCACCGCGAGCGCGCGGTCGAGCCGGCCGTCGCCGGACACCGCCGCCGCCAGCCCGTCGTCGACGAAGCCGCCGGCGGCGTCCCGGTGGGTGCGCTCGACCAGCGGCCACAGCCAGGCGACCGACGTGGCCGACGCCGGGGGTGCGGTCTGCTGCACGACCGAGGTGGTCACCTCGCCGACCCGGCTCTGCCCGCCGTCGGGGTCGGTGGCGTTGAGGTTGAGCAGCAGCGGGTAGACGCCGTCGCGGTCCATGCCCAGGTCGGCGGTGGTCGCGGTGTAGGCGAAGGTCGCCTCGGCGCCGGGCGCGAGCTCCCCGGCGACCGGGGCGAACGCGGTGCTGACGGCGGTGACCGGGTCGGGGTCGGCGTCGGCGGCGAGCAGCTCGGCCCGGGTGGTGACCACCTCACCGCGCTGCAGGCGCACGGTGAGGTCGGTGAGCGTCTCGCTGCCGGTGTTGGTCAGCCGGCCCTCGACGGTGACCGTGCCCCCGGGTGCGACGGTGCGCGGGTCGAGCCGGGTGACCTCGACGGCGACCGGCCGGTCGTCGGCGGGCGGTGCCGGCGTGGGGGTGGCGGGCGCGGCCGGGGCGGGCGGCGCGGCGGCGAGCAGCGGGAGCACCAGCAGGGCCGTCGTCAGGGCCCGGGTCCGCCGACGGCGCGTCACGGCTCCCCCGCGCCGGCCGTCCCCGGGCCGGGGGGTGGGATGCCTGGGAGGGACCTCGGGCGCCGGGTCACGCACTGTCGGCGAGCAGCGCGGGCGCGCGCTCGACCAGCGCCCGCTCATCGGCGTAGGCGAGCCGGCCGCTCAGCTCGTCGAGGGGCACCCAGGCGACCTCGGTGACCTCGACGTCGGCGTCGGACAGCGCGCCGCCGATGGCGCGCAGGAGGAAGTGGTGCACCGTCTTGTGCACGCGGCGGCCCTCGGCGACGAACCAGAAGTCGATGATCCCGAGCGGGGCCAGCACCTCGCCGATGATCCCGGTCTCCTCGGCGACCTCCCGGACGGCGGTGTCCTCCGGGGTCTCGCCCTCCTCGATGTGGCCCTTGGGCAGTGACCACAGCAGCCGGCCCCGCCGGTCGGTGCGCCCGATGAGCGCCGCCCGGGGTCCGTGGATGCCGTCGTCGGCGACGACCAGGCCGCCCGCGGAGGTCTCGTCGACCCGGCGCAGACGGCGGCCGGGGCGTCCACGTCCGCCGGTCCCAGCCATGCCAGGAGGGTAGCGCGAGTGTTCCCACTACCCTGGCTCGTCGTGTCCGGACAGCCCGAGAGTCGCCCGGCCGCCGTGGCCGTCCCCCCGGCGGTCCAGCAGGCCGTGCGCGACCTGGTCGAGGTCTCCCCCGTCCTCGTCGAGCTCGGCGAGCGGTTCGCCGCCGCCGGCTTCGCGGCCCACCTCGTCGGCGGGTCGGTGCGCGACGCGCTGCTGGCCGCGGGCACCGGCGCGACCCCGCCCGCCGGCGACCTCGACGTCACCACCGACGCCCGGCCCGAGCAGGTGCTCCGGCTGCTGCGCGGCTGGGCCAGTTCCACGTGGAACACGGGGATCGCCTTCGGCACGGTCGGCGCCGAGGTCCGGCACGGGGGTGCGGCCACCCGGCTGGAGATCACCACCTACCGCGCCGACCGCTACGACCGCGAGTCCCGCAACCCCGAGGTCGCCTGGGGCGACTCGCTCGTCGACGACCTCGCCCGCCGCGACTTCACGGTCAACGCGATGGCCGTCTCCCTCGGCCCGGACCGCACGGTGACCGACCCCTTCGGCGGCCTCGGCGACCTGCTGGCCCGCCGGCTGCGCACCCCCGGCGCCGCGGCGGACTCCTTCGCCGACGACCCGCTGCGGATGCTGCGCGGGGTCCGGTTCGTCGCCCAGCTCGGCCTGACCCCCGACGAGGAGGTGGTCGCGGCGATGACGGCGATGTCCGGCGAGCTGGCCCGGATCACCCCGGAGCGGGTGCAGGCGGAGCTGTCCAAGACACTGCTGCAGCACGCCCCCCGGGCCGGGCTGGAGCTGTTCGTCGGCACCGGCCTGGCCGACGTCGTGCTGCCGGAGCTGTCCGCGCTGCGGATGGAGATCGACGAGCACCACCAGCACAAGGACGTCTACAGCCACTCGCTGACCGTGCTCGACCAGGCGATCGCGCTGGACGAGGCCGACCCGGAGGCGCCGTCCCCCGACCTGGTGCTGCGGCTGGCCGCGCTGCTGCACGACGTCGGCAAGCCGGCCACCCGCCGGCACGAGCCGCGCGGGCGGGTCTCCTTCCACCACCACGAGGTGGTCGGCGCCAAGCTGGTGCGCAGGCGGCTGCAGGCGCTGCGGTACTCCAAGGAGGTCGTGGAGGACGTCTCCCGCCTGACGTTCCTGCACCTGCGGTTCCACGGCTACGGGACCGGTGAGTGGACCGACTCCGCCGTCCGCCGCTACGTGACCGACGCCGGCCCGCTGCTGTCCCGGCTGCACAAGCTGGTGCGCTCGGACTGCACGACGCGCAACCGGCGGCGCGCGGCCGCGCTGGCGGCCACCTACGACTCGCTCGAGCGGCGGATCGCCGAGCTGTCGGCGGCGGAGGACCTGGCGCGCGTGCGCCCCGACCTCGACGGTAACGCGATCATGGAGATCCTCGGCATCCCGCCGGGCCGCGAGGTCGGCGAGGCGTGGAAGCACCTCAAGGACCTCCGCCTCGAGCGCGGCCCGCTCGACCGCGAGGAGGCCGAGGCGGAGCTGCGCGCCTGGTGGGCCGCGCGGTGACCGCCGGGCCGGCGCGGGCCGCCGACGACGTCCTCGTCCACCTGCGCCGCGCGCGCGACCACGCCGACCGGCACGTCGCCGAGCCGCTGGACCTGGCCGCGCTGGCCGCCGTCGCCGCGCTGAGCACGTGGCACGTCCACCGGCTGTTCACCGCGACCTACGGCCTCTCCCCCGCCGCCCACCTCTCGCGGCGGCGGGTCGAGCGGGCGCAGGACCTGCCGCGCAGCACGAACCTGACCGTCACCGAGGTCTGCCACGCGGTCGGCTCCACCAGCCTGGGCTCCTCCGGCAGCCGGTTCCGCGAGCTCGTCGGCGAGACGCCCAGCGCCTTCCAGGCCCGCTGGGCCCGCACCGGTGCGCCGCGCATCCCCGGGTGCCACGTCGTCATGCGCGGGCTGGCCGAGCACGGCTCCGCGAGCGGGGAGGAGCACGGGGACGGCGACGCTCCGTAGCCTCGCGGCGTGATCACCAACGTCTCGCTCGTCAGCGTCTGGGTGCGCGACCTCGACGAGTCACTCGCCTTCTACACCGACGTCCTCGGCTTCGAGGCCAGGGACGACATCCAGCTCGGCCCGGACTTCCGCTGGGTGACCGTCGGCCACCCCGGCCAGCCCGAGCTGCAGGTGCACCTGACCACCCCGAGCCGGCCGCTGTCGGACGACCTCATCGCCGCGATGCAGCGCGCCCAGGCCGAGGGCGGGCTCCCGGGGATCGGCGTCAACGTCGACGACTGCCAGAAGACCTACGAGGAGCTCTCCGCCCGGGGCGTCGAGTTCCTGCAGCCGCCGACGCAGCGGCCCTACGGCGTCGAGGCGCTCATGCGGGACAACTCGGGCAACTGGATGGTGCTGGTCGAGCCGCGCGAGTACACGCCCGAGGACTTCGAGGGCCAGGACCTCTCCTGACCTCCCCCGGCCGGGTGCGGTCACCCGGCCGGGGGATCTCCCGCCGCGCCGTCCGCCGGTAGGACCGACTGCCGGACCGGACGGCGGGAGGCACGGGTGGACGGCGGGGCGCACCCCGGGAGCGGGCACCCTGCGCTCCCGCAGCCGCGCGGCGCCGTCCGCGGCGCGCCGGCCGTCGTGCTCGCCCTCGCCCTCGCGCTGGGCGCCACCTGGGTGGCGGACCGCCCGGGGTGGCCGCCGACCTCGGCCGCCGCCGGCCCGGCCGCGGTCCGCCCGACCCCCGGCGTCGGGGCCGCGGACGCCCCGCTCGGGCAGCCGCCGACCGTCCCGGAGCAGGGGACGTGGAGCGCGCTGCAGCACCAGGGGGACGGCGAGACGCCGGTCGCCTACGACCCCTGCCGGCCGGTCCACTACGTCGTCCGGTCCGACGGCGGCCCGGCGGGCGCGGCGCGGCTGGTCGCGGAGGCCGTGGCCGAGGTGTCCGCGGCCACCGGGCTGCGGTTCGTCGCCGACGGCGGCACCGACGAGGGCTGGTCGGAGGACCGCCCGGCCGCCCAGCCGGGCCGCTACGGCGACCGCTGGGCACCGGTCCTGGTCAGCTGGGAGACGCCCGCGACGGTCCCGGCCCTCGCCGGCACGGTGGCCGGCGTCGGCGGCAGCGAGGCCTGGTCGGCGGGCGGCCCGTACGTGTACGTGACCGGCGCGGTCGCCGTCGACGCGGAGTGGGCCCGCTCCCGGGAGGGGGACCCCGAGGGGCGGGCGGCGCTGCGCGGCGTGCTGGTGCACGAGCTGGCGCACGTCGTCGGCCTCGGGCACGTCGAGGACCCCGGCGAGCTCATGTCCCCGCACGGCAACGCGACCGGGCAGCTGGGACCCGGTGACCGGGCCGGCCTGGCGCGGCTGGGCCGGGGGGCCTGCGAGCCGCGCCTCTAGGGCAGGTCGGCGTGGGAGCGCGTCAGGTGGGCGTAGAGCGCGGCGGTGAGCAGGTACCCGCCCGCGACGACGGCCAGCGCGGCGACCGAGCGGCCGTCGGGCGGCAGCAGCAGCGCGGCGGCGACCAGCGCCGTCACGTAGCTGACGTTGACCAGGGTGTCGTAGACGGAGAACACGCGGCCGCGCAGGTCGTCGTCCAGCGACTCCTGCAGCGTGGTGTCCACGCAGATCTTCACGCCCTGCGCCACCAGGCCGAGCACGAACGCGGCGGCCACGGTGGACGGCGGGGTGAACGGCAGGCCCAGCGCCAGCTGCAGCACGCCGCCGACGGCCAGCACGCCCGCCGTCCAGCGGCGCCGGCCCACCCGCCGCACAGCCGCGGGGGTCACGGCGGCGGCCAGCACGGTCCCCGCGGCACCGGCGGCGACCGCCTGCCCGAGGCCGACCAGGCCGCCGGGCACGAGCCCGCCGACGTCGGGGAAGCCGGTGCGGAAGAGCAACAGCGTCACCAGCGTCAGGACGCCGTAGCAGAGCCGGTGCGCGCTGATCGCCAGCAGCGCCGCGGCCACCGGAGGGCGGGCACGGGCGTGCCGGGCGCCCTCGGCCATCCCGCGCACCACCGCCCGCGCGGTCAGCCGGTCCGGCCCGGCGGCGTCGGGGCCGTCGTCGGGGCCGAGGTACCCCGGCCCGAAGCCGGCCACCACGAGCGAGGCCGCCAGGTAGGGCAGCGCCGCGGAGAGCGCCACGGCGGCGTAGACGGCGTCCCCGGTGACGCCCAGCCGCGACAGCCCGACCGCCACGCCCCCGCCGGCGACCGTGGCGACGGCGCCCAGCGTCGTCGACAGCGCGTTGGCCGACACCAGCGACGGCTCGTCGGCGGTGTGCGGGAGCCCGGCCGACAGCGCCGACAGCACGAACCGGGTGACCGAGAAGACCACCAGGCCGAGCGCGTAGAGCGGGACGCCGGAGACGCCGGCGAGCACCGTCGCGGCTACGACGGCCACCAGCGCCGCCCGCAGCAGGTTGGCCCGGAGCAGCACCTGGCGGCGGCTCCACCGGTCCAGCCAGACGCCGGCGAAGGGGCCCACCACCGAGTACGGGAGCAGCAGGACGGCGAACCCGGCGGCGACGTCGAGCGGATCGGCGGCGCGCTGCGGGTTGAACAGCACCGTGCCGGCCAGCGAGGCCTGGAAGACGCCGTCGCCGAACTGGGACAGCAGCCGGGTGGTCAGCAGCCGGCGGAAGTCGCCGCGGAGCAGCAGGTGCCGCACGGTCGTGTCGGCACCCACGGGAGCGAGGGTAGGACGCGCCTCCGCCGCCCCCTGACGGCCGGGCTGTTGCACACTGGTGGGGATGTCCGCGGTGCCCTCGTCACCTGATCCCGAGTCCGGCCGGCCCGCCCGTCCGGGCACGGGCCGACGTCGCCCGGCCCTGCCGCCGCTGTCCACCGGGACGCTCGACGACGTCGGTCCCGGGTCCCTGCTGGTGGCGATGCCGGCGCTGACCGACCCGAACTTCGCCGGCGGCGTCGTCTACGTGCTCGACCACAACGACAGCGGCACTCTCGGCGTCGTGCTGGGTCGGCCCAGCCAGGTCGAGATCCGCGACGTGCTGCCCGGCTGGTGCGACCTCGCCGTCGAGCCCGGCGTCTTCCACGTCGGCGGCCCCTGCGAGACCGACACCGCGCTGTGCCTGGCCGCCTGGTCCGGCGCGACGGCGGCCGAGGACGCCGGCCTGCGCCGGGTGGCCGGTGACGTCTATCTCGTCGACCTCGACGCCGACCCCGCCGCCCTCGAGTGCGGGTCCGGTCGCGGCCTGGCCGGGCTGCGGGTCTTCGCCGGCTACGCGGGCTGGTCGCCCGGCCAGCTGGCCGCCGAGATCGCCGAGGGCGCCTGGGCCTGCGTGCCCGGCAGCCCCGCCGACGTGCTCAGCGACCTGGCCGGCTCGGCGCTGTGGCGCGCCGTCCTGGGCCGGCAGCGGGGTCGCCTGGCGGTGCTGTCGACCGCGCCGGCCGACCCGTCGGCCAACTGACCTGGCACGGCGCGCGGCCCGGGCGCGCGCGGACCCCCCGCATCTGGTAGGAAGAGGCCCGGAGGGGGCGGTCTGGGGAAGAGGCCGCCCCCTCCCCCACGTCCTGGCACGGCCTCCCTGCAGGGGCCCGCCCCGAGCGCCAGCGAGGGGTGGGGGGCAGGGAGGCCCTTCTAGACGCCGACCGCCGCGGCCACCGCCGGGTGGGCCACCGCGTCCACGGTCTGGTCCTCCTCCGGCAGCGCGATCGTCCGCGGCCCGTGGTCGGCCAGGGTCACCGTCACGTCCTCCTCCTGGCCGGGCAGCGGGGTGGCGTACTGCAGCAGCAGCCCGCTCCCGTCGTCCACGGCCACCGACCAGCCGGCGTCCGAGGCGTACACGGTGGCCAGCTGCCCGTCGATCGAGCGCTGCCCCTCCCAGGTGTGCCCGCCGGCGGTGAACGCCGCGGCGTCGTCGGTCCCGGTCGCGCCGAGGTTGAGCACCACCCGCACGAGCACGTCGGTCAGCGGCACCTCCTCCGACCCGGTGGCCAGCGGCCGCCGCACGAAGGGCACGTCGGGCAGCCCCTCGGCCGACAGCGCCGCCGGCAGGCCGGCCAGGTCGCCGAACCAGACGGTGTCCGCGGTGAAGAACACCGTGCGGACGTCGTCGGGCTGCTCGCCGCCGTAGGCGGTCACCGCCCGCGCGCGACCGGTCCCGCCGGCCAGGTCGACCTCGCCGGTCAGGGTGAGCAGCCCGTCCTCGCCGAAGGGCGCCGTCGCCACCAGGTCCGCGCCGCCGCTCTCGGCGGTGTCGGCGAGCAACCCGGCGAGCACCTCGGCCTCCTCGGCGGTCACCGGGTCACCGGGCTGGCGGGCGGCGGGGTCGTCGGTGCAGCCGGCGAGCAGGACCGTCGGCAGGACGAGCGCGGTCGCGAGCAGGCGGCGCGGCATGGCGGCCAGCGTAGGCAGCCGCGCTGCCGCGCACCCGCAGACGTGGCAGGGCCCGCCCTCCGGATCGGAGGACGGGCCCTGTCAGGTGCGCTCAGCGTGCGCTCAGCGCTCGACCTCGCCGCGGATGAAGGCCTCGACGGCGTCGCGGGCCTCGCTGTCGCTGTACTGCACCGGCGGCGACTTCATGAAGTACGACGACGCCGACAGGATCGGGCCGCCGATGCCGCGGTCCTTGGCGATCTTCGCGGCCCGGACGGCGTCGATGATGATGCCCGCCGAGTTGGGCGAGTCCCAGACCTCGAGCTTGTACTCCAGGTTCAGCGGGACGTCGCCGAACGCGCGGCCCTCGAGCCGGACGTAGGCCCACTTGCGGTCCGAGAGCCACGGCACGTGGTCCGACGGGCCGATGTGCACGTTGTCGGTGCCCATGTCCCGGTCGACCTGGCTGGTCACGGCCTGGGTCTTGGAGATCTTCTTCGACTCCAGGCGCTCGCGCTCGAGCATGTTCTTGAAGTCCATGTTGCCGCCGACGTTGAGCTGCATCGTGCGGTCGAGCTGCACGCCGCGGTCCTCGAACAGCTTGGCCAGCACCCGGTGGGTGATGGTCGCGCCGACCTGGCTCTTGATGTCGTCGCCGACGATCGGGACACCGGCGGCGGTGAACTTGTCCGCCCACTCCGGGGTCCCGGCGATGAACACCGGCAGCGCGTTGACGAACGCGACGCCGGCGTCGAGGGCGGCCTGCGCGTAGAACTCGGCGGCCTGCTGCGAGCCGACGGGCAGGTAGCAGACGAGGACGTCGGCGCCGGACTCGCGGAGGGCGGCCACGACGTCGACCGGCTGCTCGTCGGACTCCTCGATCGTGGCCCGGTAGTACTTGCCCAGGCCGTCGAGGGTGGTGCCGCGCTGCACGGTGACGCCCAGCGGCGGGACGTCGGTGATCCGGATCGTGTTGTTCTCGCTGGCGACGATGGCCTCGGAGAGGTCGCGGCCGACCTTCTTGGCGTCGACGTCGAACGCGGCCACGAACTCCACGTCGGACACGTGGTACTCGCCGAAGCGCACGTGCATGAGGCCCGGGACCGAGGTGGTCTCGTCGGCGTCCCGGTAGTAGTGCACGCCCTGCACCAGCGACGCGGCGCAGTTGCCGACGCCGACGATGGCGACCTTGACAGCTCCCATGGTCTTCCCTTCATCCCTGGACCGGGTGGTCCTCACTGCGGACCGTTCGGTCCTGGCGGTGGCTGGCGGCGGGCCGGACAGCCGGTGGTGCCCCGCGGTGGTGCGGGTCGGTCGGTGCGGGTCAGTCGGTGCGGGACGGCGGCTCCGCGTCCCCGCCGGTCTGCTCTCCCGGGTCGCGGCGCTCGCTGTCGATGAGCTCGGACAGCCAGCGCACCTCCCGGTCGACCGAGTCGAGTCCGTGGCGCTGCAGTTCCAGCGTGTAGCGGTCGAGCCGTTCCCGGGTCCGCGCCAGTGAGGACCGCAGGCCGTCGCGCTGCCGTTCGACCGTGCGGCGGCGCCCCTCCAGGATGCGCAGCCGCACGTCGGCGGCGGTGTGCCGGAAGAAGGCGAGGTGGACGCCGAAGAGCCTGCCGTCGTCGTAGGCCTCGGGGCCGGCCTGGCTGACCAGCTCCGCGAACCGTTCCTTGCCCTCCGCGGTGATCGTGTAGACCACCTTCCCGCGCCGTCCGGTCAGCGGCGGTGCGTCGGCCGGCAGCGGTGCCCGACGGTCGGGCTCGTCGGTGCTGACGAGCCCGGCGGCGTGCAACCGCTTGAGTGCGGGGTACAGCGAGCCGTAGGAGATGCTGCGCAGGCCACCGAGCACCTCGGCGAGCTGTTTGCGCAGCTCGTACCCGTGCATGGGCGACTGTTGCAGCAGTCCCAGGATGGCGAACTCGAGCACCTCGCCCCCAGCCTCTCCTGCCGGTCGATGTATCGGGACGATACATCGGGGGGTGAACGGAGCCGCAACTCGGCGCCGCTCGCACCCGCCCGGGTGACCCCCCGTCCCGGCGTCGCAGCGGCCCCGGGGGTGGCGGACCTGCGTACATTGGCGGCCGTGCCCGGACGTCGATCCGTCGTGGACTACTCGCTGCAGCGGCGAGCCGTCCTCGCGGACGTGCAGTCCGGGCGCACCGGGCTCTCCGAGGTCTGTGACGCCAGCCCGTACCTGACCCGCGCGGCGAGGTACCACGGCCGGGCCACCGACGTCCCCTGCCCGGTCTGCCGCCGGGAGCGCCTCGCGCTGGTGAACTACGTCTACGGCGAGTCGCTCGGACACGTGTCGGGGCAGGCGAAGACCGACGCCGAGCTCGCCCGGATGGACGCCGCGCAGGAGGAGTTCTCCGTCTACACCGTCGAGGTGTGCCGGGCCTGCGGCTGGAACCACCTGGACTCCTCCTACGTCCTGGGGACCGAGCCGGCACCCGGTCGCCAGCCGCGACGGGCACGCCGCCGCGCGGTCACCGACTGACCGGCCGGCGGACCGGCGGGTGACCGCCGGACCCGTCCGTCACACCCGTCCCGGGCGGACGGCGCCCACGCGCGTCCTCCCGGGTGCACACACCCGAGAACGCCACGCTGGGCGGGACCCCGTCCCGCCCACCGACTACCGAGGAGGGGCTGCCTGGTGCCTCCCCACGACGAGACCACGCCGGTCGGGCCGCAGGGCCCCGACCGGCGACCGACGAGCGGCCGCGGCTCCGGGGGGAGCGGCGGCCGCCGTCCCCCCACCGACCGGGCCCGTGCGGCCGCGGGCCGCCCGGGTGGCTCCCGCCCCGCCGGCTCCCGGCCCGCCGGGCCGCGCCCCGCCGCTGGCAAGAACGGCCGGACGAAGAAGCAGCGGCGCCGCCGCGGCCTGAAGATCGCGCTGGCCTCGCTGCTCGGGCTCTTCGTGCTGCTCGGCGTCTTCGTCGGCGTCGTCTACGCCACCACCGAGGTGCCCGACCCCGACTCGGTGTCGAACGCGCAGACCACCGTCGTCTACTACGCCGACGGCACCACCGAGATGGGCCGCCTCGGCGACACCAACCGCACCAACGTGGCGCTGGACCAGGTGTCGGAGCCCGCCCGCGAGGCGGTGCTGGCCGCGGAGAACCGGAACTTCTACTCCGACCCCGGCATCTCCTTCACCGGCATCGTCCGCGCCGCGTGGAACAACCTCACCGGCGGCTCGACGCAGGGTGGCTCGACGATCACCCAGCAGTACGTCAAGAACGCGTTCCTGACCTCGGACCAGACGTTCAGCCGCAAGTTCCAGGAGCTCTTCCTGGCGGTCAAGCTGGACAACGAGTACTCGAAGGACGAGATCCTCGAGAACTACCTCAACACCATCTACTTCGGCCGCGGCGCCTACGGCATCGAGGCCGCGGCGACCACCTTCTTCGGCGTCCCGGCCGCGCAGCTGACCGCGCAGCAGGGCGCCGTCCTCGCCGTCCTCGTCCGCAGCCCCAGCTCCTACGACCCCGAGGCCAACCCCGAGGGCGCGCAGGACCGCTGGGGCCTGGTCCTCGACGCGATGGTCGAGGAGGGCTGGATGACCCAGGAGGAGCGCGACGCCTCGGTCTTCCCGCCGGTGCAGCCGCGGCCCGAGGGCTCCACGCAGGGCATCCCGTCCGGGCCCGAGGGCCTCGTCGTGCAGCAGGCGATCGACGAGCTGCGGGCCAAGGGCTACACCGACCAGCAGCTGCTCGCCGGCGGCCTGCGGATCGTCACCACGGTGGACAAGGCCGCGCAGGACGCCGCGGTGACCGCGGTCGGCGACGTCATGGACGGCCAGCCGGACAACCTGCGGCAGGCCCTGGTCGCCGTCGACCCGCGCACCGGCGCCGTCCGCGCCTACTACGGCGGGACGAGCGGCACGGGCAACGACTACGCGCAGGCGCAGCGCCAGCCCGGCTCCTCGATGAAGCCCTACGTGCTGGCCACCGCCCTGGACCAGGGCATCGGCGTCAACGCCCGCCGCGACGGCAGCTCGCCGCAGACCTTCCCCGACCGCGAGGCCCCGGTGCGCAACTCCGGGGGCGTCTCCTGCGGGGCGTGCACCCTGGTGGAGGCGATGACCCGCTCGCTGAACACCACCTTCTACGGCCTGGCCTACGAGGTCGGCCCGGAGAACGTGCGCGGGACGGCGCTGGCGGCCACCGGCCTGCCCGACACCTGGCAGGGCGGCCCGCTCGAGAACAGCACCACGCTGGCCAACGGCGACGGCTTCACCGGCTCGGCCATCGGCATCGGCGAGTACGAGATGCGCCCGATCGACCAGGCCGTCGGCTTCGCCACCTTCGCCAACGGCGGCACCCACCGCGACCCGTACTTCGTCAGCCGGGTCACCGACACCGAGGGTGCGGTGCTGCTGGAGTACGGCGGCGAGAGCGGCGAGCAGGTGCTGCGGCCGGAGGTCGCCAACGACGTCACCTTCGCCCTCGAGGGCGTCGCGCAGTACTCCCGCCGGGCGCTCGACGGCGGCCGCGAGGTGGCCAGCAAGACCGGTACCCAGGGCCTCAACGCCGACGACAACTCCGACGCCTGGATGGTCGGCTACACCCCGTCGATCTCGGCGGCGGTGTGGATGGGCACCGACGGCCGCGAGCCGATCGTGAACTCCGACGACGCGATCATCTACGGCTCGGGCCTGCCCGGCGCGATCTGGCAGCAGTTCATGGACACCGTGCTGGAGGGCACGCCGGAGGAGGACCTGCCCAACTCGCCGCGCATCCGCGGCGACACGGGCAACGGCGTGCCGGCCCCGGAGACGGCGGCCCCCACCACCACCGCGCCGCCGACGCAGGCCCCGCCGACGACCGAGGCCCCGGTGACGACGGAGGCCCCGCCGCCGACCACCGAGGCCCCGGTGCCGGCGCCCGCGCCGACGACGACGCCGCCGGCCCCGGTGACGGGACCGCCGACCGACGGGGTGGTCCCGCCGCAGGGCGGCCAGCCCGGCGACGGCAACGGCAACGGCAACGGCTCGCCCGCGCCGACCCAGCAGGCGCAGCCGACCGGCTGACGCCGGACGCCCGGCACACTGACCGGGTGAGCTCCTCCCCCACGGGCCCGTCCGCCCCGGCACCCTCGCCGGCGGACGGGCCCGCGGCGTCTGCGGACCCGTCCGCCGCCCTCGCCGCCCGGCGGCCCGACCGCGTGGTGCCCACCTGGACCGACCCGGTCGCCGCGCAGGCCAGCGAGGCCGTGGGCGGCCCCTGGGGACGCCACGCGGTGACCGGGCGGGCGCTGTTCTGGACGCCGCTGCGGGTCTGCCTGCTGTTCAGCACCGGTGTGCTCGCGCTGGCCTGGCTCAAGCAGTCGCCGTGCGCCGACGGCAACTGGGCGGGCTCGGTGCAGTACACGCACTTCTGCTACTCCGACACCGTCCCGCTGTTCGGCATCCACGGACTCGACGGCGGCGCGCTGCCCTACCTCGACTCCGCCGTCGAGTACCCGGTGCTCACCGGCGCCTTCATGGCGCTCGCGGCGCTGCTCGCCCGCAGCTACGGCGACCTGGCCGCGGCGGCCGGGCTGCTGCCCCAGGTGCCGCCGGTGCAGGCCTACTACGTGGCCACCTGCCTGCTGCTGAGCCTGTGCGCGCTGGTCACCACCCGGGCCGTGCTGGGCACCAGCGGCCACCGGCCGTGGGACGCCGCGCTGGTCGGCCTCTCGCCGCTGCTCCTCGTGCACGCGTTCACCAACTGGGACCTGTTCGCCGTGGCACTGGCCGCCTGCGGGCTGTGGGCGTGGGCCCGCGACCGGCCGGTGCTCGCCGGCGTCCTGCTGGGCCTGGGCACCGCCGCGAAGCTGTTCCCGGTGCTGCTGCTCGGCGCGCTGTTCCTGCTCTGCCTGCGCGCGGGCCGGCTGCGGGTGTGGCTGCGGGCCGCGCTCGCGGCGGCGGCGGCCTGGCTCGCCGTCGACGTGCCGGTGGCGCTGCTCGCGCCGGAGAACTGGTCGCTGTTCTTCCGGCTCAACAGCACCCGCCCGGCCGACCCGGACACGGTCTGGAACCTGCTCATCACCGCCTCGGGCGGGACGCTGCTCGACGGCCCGCTCGCCGAGGGCGAGGCGCCGGTGGTGCTCAACGCCCTGGTCGCGGTCTGCGTGCTCGCGGTGTTCGCCGCCTTGGGCTGGCTGGTGCTGCGCGCGCCGGTGCGCCCGCGGGTGGGCCAGGTGGCGTTCCTGCTGGTCGCCGGCTTCCTGCTGGTGACCAAGGTGTGGAGCCCGCAGTACTCGCTGTGGCTGCTGCCCCTGGCGGTGCTCGCCCGGCCGCGGTGGCGCTCGCTGCTGGCCTGGCAGGCCACCGAGGCGGTGCTGTGGGGGGTGCGGATGCTCTGGTACCTCGGGGCGGACGCCCGCGGCGTGGGCACCGAGTGGTTCTTCCTCGCGGTCGGCGTCCGCGACGTCGCCGTCCTCGTGCTGGTGGCGCTGGTCGTCCGCGACGTGTGGCACCCCGACGGCGACGACGTCCGCACCACCTGGCCCGGCGTCGACGACCCCGCCGGCGGCCCCCTGGACGGCGCCGAGGACCGCGTGGTGCTGCGCGGGCGGGTCCACGCCTAGCGGCCGCTACGCCCGGGACAGGGCCTCGCGCACCAGCTGCACCTCCTCGGCGTGCGCGGCCGCGTCGCCCGGCGTCTCCAGCACGACCGGGCAGTCGGCGGCGCGGGCCACCTCCAGCAGCAGCTCCAGTGGGATCTCCCCGCCCGTGAGCGGCGCGTGCCGGTCGCGGCCCGAGCCCGCCGGGTCACGGCTGTTGTTCAGGTGCACCAGGTCGACGCGGCCGGTGACGGCGCGGACGTCGTCGACGGCGGTCGCGAGGTCCCAGCCGGCGGCCCAGGCGTGGCAGGTGTCGAGCACGAACCCGGCACCGAACTCCCCGACGGCGTCCCACAGCCGGGCCACCGCACCGAGCTCGCGGGCCATCGCGTTCTCCCCGCCGGCGGTGTTCTCGATGAGCAGCGGCAGTGGGAAGCCGCCCTCCTCGGCCTGCCGGACGAAGGTCTTGCGCCAGTTGTCGAAGCCCGCGGCCGGGTCGTCCTTCGCCAGCACGTGCCCGCCGTGCACCACCATGCCCCGCGCCCCGATCGCCGCTGACGCCCGCGCGTGGACGGCGAGGTTCTTGCGGCTCGGGATGCGGATCCGGTTGTTCGTCGAGGCCACGTTGAGCACGTAGGGCGCGTGCACGAAGACGGCGACGTCGGAGGCCAGCAGGTCCTCGGCGTCGGGCCGCGGCGGCGGGGCCTTCCAGCCCTGCGGGTCGCCGAGGAAGACCTGCACGCCGTCGGCGTCCATCTCGGCGGCCCGGGCCAGCGGGCCGCCGGCGTCGAGCGCGTTGTCCTCGGTCAGGCCGGGTCCGACGTGGACGCCGATCGGGTGCGTGCTCACACCGGCGACGGTAGTCAGGCACGGCCGGCGTCCCCAGCCTGCGGCGCTGGTAGCCTGGGACCGCGCGTCCGCCCGCCGTCGTCGGCGGGACCGGGCGCGCGACGCGTGTACGACCCTCCTGCTGCAGACGTCCTGCAGCCGCCGCAGACCAGAGGAGGTGGGGTTCTCCGTGCGTCACTACGAACTGATGGTCATCCTCGACCCCGACCTGGAGGAGCGCACCATCGCTCCCTCCCTCGACCGGTTCTTGACCGTCGTCACCAACTCCGGTGGCACCGTCAAGACCGACATCTGGGGCCGGCGCCGCCTGGCCTACGAGATCAAGAAGAACGTCGAGGGCATCTACGCGGTCGTCGACATCCAGGCCGAGCCCGCCGCGGTCGCCGAGCTCGACCGCCAGCTCAACCTGAACGAGTCGGTGCTGCGCACCAAGCTCATGCGGCCCGAGGTCCACTGAGCATGGCCGGCGAGACCGTCATCACCGTCATCGGCAACCTGACCTCCGACCCGGAGCTGCGGTTCACGCCGTCGGGGGCCGCGGTCGCCAACTTCACGGTCGCCTCGACGCCGCGCACCTTCGACCGGCAGTCGCAGGAGTGGAAGGACGGCGAGGCGCTCTTCCTCCGCTGCAACGTCTGGCGGCAGGCGGCGGAGAACGTCGCCGAGTCCCTCACCCGCGGCTCGCGGGTCATCGTCTCGGGGCGGCTCAAGCAGCGCTCGTTCGAGACCAAGGAGGGCGAGAAGCGCACCGTCGTCGAGCTCGAGGTCGACGAGATCGGCCCCTCGCTGCGCTACGCCACCGCGAAGGTCACCAAGGCCTCCCGCGGTGAGGGTGGCGGCGGCTTCGGCGGCGGCGGTGGCGGCTTCGGTGGCGGTGGTGGCGGCGGCGCGAGCGACCCGTGGTCGACGCCCGCCGGCCCGTCCGACGAGCCCCCGTTCTAGTCCACACCCCGACCTAGCCGTACCTGGAGAACCCAGTGCCCAAGCCCCCCGTGCGCAAGCCCAAGAAGAAGGTCTGCCAGTTCTGCAAGGACAAGGCGACCTACATCGACTACAAGGACACGACCCTGCTGCGGAAGTTCATCTCCGACCGCGGCAAGATCCGTGCCCGCCGCGTGAGCGGCAACTGCAGCCAGCACCAGCGGGACGTCGCCACGGCCGTGAAGAACAGCCGTGAGATGGCCCTGCTGCCCTACACCTCGACGGCGCGCTGACCATGAGCACCCAGAAGCTGATCCTGACGCAGGAGGTCACCGGTCTCGGGTCCTCCGGTGACACGGTGGAGGTCAAGGGCGGGTACGCCCGCAACTACCTCCTGCCCCGCGGCCTGGCCATCGTGGCCACCCGCGGTGCCGCGAAGCAGGTCGAGTCCCTGCGGCGGGCGCGTGCCGCCCGCGAGGTGCGCTCGCTCGAGGAGGCCCAGGCCGTGGCCGGCCGCCTGCAGGGCCTGACCGTCCGCGTGCCGGCCCGTGCCGGTGCGGGCGGCCGCCTGTTCGGCCGGGTCACCACCGCCGACGTCGTCAACGCCGTGACCGCCGCCGGTGGCCCGGAGCTCGACCGCCGCCGGGTGGAGCTGCCCAGCAGCATCAAGACCACGGGCCGGCACACCGTCACCGTGCGGGTGCACCCCGAGGTCACCAGCCAGCTGCCGATCGAGGTCGTCGCCGGCTGAGCGCGGGCGACCACCCGGTCGCCGCCGTACCGCCCGAGAGGGGCGTCGGACACCCGTCCGGCGCCCCTCTCGGCGTCTCCGGGCCCGGTGGACGGCGTGGCCGCCCGGGCCTGCACCACGTGTCGACCCGGCGTCGTCTCCGGCGCCCGGAGACCACCGCAGGTCGACGACCGGCGGTTCCTCCGGCCCGTCCCCCGCCCTGTGGACGTGTGACCGCAGGGACGGGTGTGCTGCGACCCGCGACACGCCGGTGCGCGACACCACGGGTTCTCGCGGACTTTCTCCCGTCCACACCCGGTGGGTGGCCTCTGCGCAGGTCAGCGCCGCGGTGGGGACGGACGGCGCGGTCGGTCCCCTGCCGTCTCCACATGTCGACACGCGTGTGTCCACCGACTTGTCCACAAGTTGTGCAGAACGCGCCCCACAGCGGTGTTGGACGCCGTCCCCCGCGCTCCCTACCGTCGCTGACGGCGGGTGGACGGACCGGTTCTGTCGGTCCCCCGCCCTAGCCTCAGGCTCGAACAGGCGTTCGAGAGCGTTCCAGCAGTCCTGGTGCTTCCCCCACCGGACCCCGGCCAGTGGCCGGGGTCTGTCTGCGGGTGCGCCGGTGGAGAGAAGGAGGACCTCCCGTGGCGGTGGCCGACGAGTTCAGCCGGCCGTCCCCGACGGCGCCGGAGTACGACCGGCAGCCGCCGCAGGACGTCGCGGCGGAGCAGTCGGTGCTCGGCGGCATGCTGCTGAGCAAGGACGCGATCGCCGACGTCGTCGAGGTGCTGCACGGCAACGACTTCTACCGGCCGGCGCACCAGGTGATCTTCGACTGCATCCTCGACCTGTACGGGCGGGGCGAGCCGGCCGACGCGATCACCGTCGCCGCGGAGCTCAACCGCACCGACCAGCTGTCGAAGATGGGCGGTGCGGTCTACCTGCACACGCTCATCGCCTCCACGCCGACCGCGGCGAACGCCGGCTACTACGCGGCCATCGTCGCCGAGCAGGCGGTGCTGCGGCGGCTGGTGGAGGCCGGCACCCGCGTGGTCCAGCTCGGCTACGGCGCGGCCGGCGGGCGGGGCGACGTCGACGACATCGTCGACCGCGCTTAGCAGGAGATCTACGACGTCACCGAGAAGCGCATGAGCGAGGACTACTCGCGCCTCGAGGACGTCCTGCAGCCCACGATGGACGAGCTCGACGCCATCGCCTCCCGCGGCGGCACCGCCCGCGGCGTGCCCACCGGCATCCGCGACCTCGACGAGCTCACCAACGGCCTGCAGGCCGGCCAGATGGTCGTCATCGCCGCCCGTCCCGGTGTGGGCAAGGCGCTGGCGCTCGACACCCCGATCGCCACCCCCACGGGGTGGACGACGATGGGCGAGGTCGGGGTCGGTGACCGGGTGCTCGGTGCCGACGGGCGCCCCACCACGGTCGTCGCCGCCACCGACGTGCTGACCGACCGGCCCTGCTACGAGGTGCACTTCTCCGACGGCACGGTGATCGTCGCCGACGCCCGGCACCAGTGGGTCACCACCGACCGCGCCGCGCGCCGGCTGGGCGAGCGGGGTGAGGCCCGGGTCCGGACCACCGAGGAGCTGGCCCGCACGGTCCACTGCGCGACGGCCGACCGGCGGCTCAACCACGCCGTGGTGAACGCCGCGCCCCTGGACCTGCCGGCCGCCGACCTGCCCGTGCCGCCGTACGCGCTCGGCGTGTGGCTGGGCGACGGGACGTCCGCGGCGGCGCACTACACCAGCGCCGACCCCGAGATCGCGGCCTACATCGAGGCCGAGGGCCTGGTGGTCGTCCCGACCGGTGTCGACCGGCGCTACGCGCTGCGCCTGCCGGCCCGTCCGGCACCGGCCGAGCGGCCGTGCCCGATGTGCGGCGAGCTGTTCGTCCCGCGGACCTCGCAGGTCCAGACCTGCGGCAAGACCTGTGGTGGCCGGCTGCGCGCGAGCGGCGGGGTGGGGCGCGACGCGACCTGCCCCGACTGCGGCGGTCCCTCGTCCGGCACGGCGCAGTGCCAGGCCTGCCGGGACGACCACGGCACCGTGCAGGGCCTGCTGCGCACCCTGGGCGTGCTGGGCGACAAGCACATCCCCACCGCGTACCAGCGGGCGTCGGTGACCCAGCGGCGGGCGCTGCTGGCCGGCCTGCTCGACACCGACGGCACCGTCACGCAGGGTGGGGCCGTCCAGTTCGCCGTCACGAACCGCCGGCTGGCCGAGGACGCCCGCGAGCTGATCGCCGGCCTCGGGCACCGGGTCAGGCTGAGCACGAAGCGGGTCCGCGGCCGGTCCGAGGCGTCCTCCACCTGCTACACGCTGACGTTCAGCACGGACGACGAGGTCTTCCGGCTCGAGCGCAAGAAGCTCGTGCACAAGGAGCGTGGCGCGCGCACCTACACCGCCCGCGGCGTCCGTTTCGTCACCGACGTCCGGCCGGTCGCCAGCGTGCCGGTGCGGTGCATCCAGGTGGACGCCGCCGACTCCCTGTTCCTCGCCGGCCGGAGCTTCGTCCCCACGCACAACTCGACGCTGGGGCTCGACATCGCGCGGTCGGCAACGGTCAAGCACCACATGCCCGCCGTCATCTTCTCGCTCGAGATGAGCAAGCACGAGATCACCATGCGTCTGCTGTCGGCCGAGGCGAAGGTGCCGCTGCACCACATGCGCGCGGGCACGCTGTCCGACGAGGACTGGTCGAAGCTGGCCCGCCGGATGGGCGAGGTCGCCGACGCGCCGCTCTACATCGACGACTCGCCGAACATGACGATGATGGAGATCCGGGCCAAGGCGCGGCGGCTCAAGCAGCGCAACGACCTCAAGCTGGTGGTCATCGACTACCTCCAGCTGATGACCTCGGGCAAGCGCGTCGAGAGCCGCCAGCAGGAGGTCTCGGAGTTCTCCCGTGCCCTCAAGCTGCTGGCCAAGGAACTGGAAGTCCCGGTCATCGCGATGAGCCAGCTGAACCGTGGTTCAGAACAGCGGCAGGACAAGAAGCCGATGCTCTCCGACCTCCGCGAGTCGGGGTGCCTGCCGGCGGAGACGCGCATCCTCCGGGCCGACACCGGCGCCGAGACGACGATGGGCGCACTGTTCGCCAGCGGCGCCACCGACGTCCCCGTCTGGGCGCTGGACGACAACCTGCGCTACGTCCGCCGGCACCTGACCCACGTCTTCTCGACCGGTCGCAAGCCGGTGCTGCAGCTGACCACCTCGTCCGGCAAGACGGTGCGGGCCACGGCGAACCACCCGTTCCTCACCTACGACGGCTTCCGGCCGCTCGGTGAGCTGGCGCCCGGTGACCGCATCGCGGTCCCGCGGCACGTGCCGGCGCCCGACCGGATGACGGTGTGGGAGGACGAGAAGGTGGTGCTGCTGGCCCACCTGATCGGTGACGGCAGCTTCGTCAGGCGGCAGCCGCTCCGCTACGCGTCGGTCGACGAGGCGAACCTGCGGGCGGTGACCACGGCCGCGCTGCACTTCGGCGTCGTGGCCGTGCGGGACGAGTACGCGGCGGCCCGGTGCACCTCGCTGCGGCTGCGGGCGCCGTTCCCGCTCACCCACGGGCGGCGGAACCCCATCGCCGCCTGGCTCGACGAGCTGGGGCTGTTCGGTCTGCGCAGCCACGAGAAGTTCGTGCCCGAGCCCGTCTTCTCCCTCCCGAAGAAGCAGATCGCGCTGTTCCTCCGGCACCTGTGGGCCACCGACGGTTCTGTCACGGTGACCAAGGACGGCCGCGGTGGCCGGGTCCACTACGCCTCCACCAGCCGGCAGCTCGTCGACGACCTCTCCCGGCTGCTGCTCCGCTTCGGGATCTCCTGCCGCGTCCGCCGGACGCGCAAGACCGGCTACCGCGACGGCTGGACCCTCGACGTCAGCGGCTGCGACGACCAGCGGCGCTTCCTGGGGGAGATCGGCGTCCACGGCGCCCGCGGGGCGGCTGCCGAGCGGCTGCTGGAGGTCGTGCGGGCCACGTCGGGCAACCCGGACGTCGACACCATCCCCGTCCAGGTCTGGGAGCGCGTCCGGGACGTCCTGGCCGAGCAGGGCATGAGCCACCGCGCCTTCGCCGCCGCCATGGGCTCGGCCTTCTGCGGCAGCGCCATGGGGAAGCACGCGCCCAGCCGGGAGCGGCTCGGCCGGGTCGCGGAGATCCTCGGCGACGCGGAGCTGGAGATGCAGGCGGTCAACGACCTGCTGTGGGACGAGGTCGTCTCCATCGAGCAGGGCGCGGAGGAGGAGGTCTACGACGCCACGGTGCTCGGCGGCCACAACTTCGTGGCCGAGGGGATCGTCGTCCACAACAGCATCGAGCAGGACGCCGACATGGTCATGATGATCCACCGCGAGGACATGTACGAGAAGGAGAGCCCGCGGGCGGGCGAGGCCGACATCATGCTGGTCAAGCACCGCAACGGCCCGACCGCGAACGTGACGGTCGCCTTCCAGGGCCACTACAGCCGCTTCGTCGACATGGCCAACTGAGATCCGGCCGACGGAGACACGGCCGACCGACCGAGCCACGACCGAGGGGCCCAGGACCGCGACGGTCCCGGGCCCCTCGCCGTGTCCGGCATCCCTCCCACGGTGCTCCACGTGGAGCGCGACAGCCGGTCGGGCGTCCCACCTGCGGTGCAACACCTCGGCCTTGTGATGCGGACCACCGTCGTCTACGAAGAGGTGTCCCTCCCCCCAGCTTGGAGAAGCCTGTGCAGCAACGACGCTGGCAGCGGGCGACCTCGTCGGTCGTCGGCGCGCTCACCCTGACGACCGCGTTCGCGGTCGCCGCGCCCCCCGCCCTGGCCGCCCCGCCGCGGCCCACGCCCGTCTCGGTGTTCCCCTCCGACTCGCTCACCGTCGCCGACCCCGGCCAGGTCACCGGCCGCCGCGTCGCGCTGCCCACCCGCGACTGCGGCGCCCCGGTGTCCTGCGGTCTGGTGCAGCAGCTCAACCAGCTCGACGGCTTCGACCTCGACCCGCGGATCGCCGTCCGGTTCACCCGCCCGGTCGACCCGGCGCAGGCGGCTGCCGGCATCACCGTCGAGGGCCCCGACGGGGAGCGCACCGGCGTCGACCGCGTCGTCTGGGACCCCTCGACGAAGGTCCTCTACGCGCACCCGGCCGAGCAGCTGGCGCCGGCCACCACCTACCGGTTGCGGGTGGCCGACGGCCCGGGTCACCGGCCGCTCGAGGACACCTTCACCACCATGAGCGCCCCCGACGGCCTGCTCGACCTGCGGGAGCAGATCGACAGCGGCGCCGCCTTCGCCGACCTCGGCATCACGCCCGGCCTGCAGGTGGACGGCGTCTTCCCGGCCGCCGGCCTCGGTGTCTCCCTGGTCCAGGACACCGCGGTGAGCGGCGCCGACACCACCACCCCGGTGGTCGTGCCCCAGGCGGCGACCGGCGGCCGGGTCGTCTTCGGCTCCTTCGAGGCGCCGTCGTGGCTGCGCGACGACGTCACCATCGAGCAGACCCCGACCCGCGACGACGGCCCGGAGCCCGTGGCGGCGGAGCGGCTGCCGTTCGTCGCCGTCCTGCCCGCCGGGGAGGCGCCGGCGGGCGGCTGGCCGACGGCGGTCTTCGGCCACGGCTTCACCCGCTCCACGGCGGACGTCTTCCTCGCCGCGGTGGTGAACGCGCGCAGCGGGATCGCCACCGTCGCCACGAACGTCGTCGGTCACGGCTACGGCCCCGGCAGCCAGTGGCAGGTCACCCCGCTCGGCGGGCCGACGACGACGCTCCCGGCCTACGGTCGCGGCGTCGACCAGGACGTCAACGGCACCGTCGAGAGCACCGAGGGCTCCTCGGCGACCGGTGCGGCAGCGGCCCAGTCGTCGCGGGACGCGCTGCGCCAGACGGCCGCGGACGTCATGACGCTGGTCCGCTCGCTGGGCGGCAGCGACGTCGACGGCAACGGGTCGGTGGACCTCCGGGGCGCGGGCGTCACCTACTTCGGCCAGAGCTTCGGCGCCATCTACGGGACCATGGTCACCGGGGCCGACCCGACGATCACGCGGTCGGTGCTCAACGTGGGCGGCGGTCCGGTCACCGAGATCGCCCGGCTGGGGGCGTTCCGCCCGCTCACCGAGCAGGCGCTGGCCGCGGCCGGGCTGCTCAACAGCGACGACCCGACGCGCAACCACTTCCAGGAGCAGCTGCCGCTGCGCGGCGAGGGCCCGGTGACGGTCACGGTGCCGGGTGCGGTGGAGATCCAGGAGTTCCTCGCCCGGTCCACCTGGCTGTCCCGCCCGGGCAGCCCGGAGACCTTCAGCCCGCTCATCGAGCCGGAGCGGGCGGTCTTCCAGGTGGCCTTCGGCGACCGGACGGTGCCCAACCCGACGTCGTACACGGTCATCGACGCCGGTGACCTGTGGGAGCGGACCAGCCTCTACCGCAACGACCGCACCCCGCAGGCCGGCGTCAACCCGCACGGCTTCCTGCTGGACCTGGCGACGTTCCCCGTCGCCGGCGTCCAGGGCCAGACGCAGGTGGCCGCGTTCCTCGGCCGGGGGCAGGTCGTCGACCCCGACGGCGCGGGCGGCGTCTGGGAGGTGCCGGTCGCGGACCCGTCGGTGCTGCTGGCGCTGAACTTCGAGCAGCCGGCCCTGCGGCCCTGACCGGCCGCTGACACGCGGAGGGGCCCGGGACGACGACTGTCGTCCCGGGCCCCTCCGTCTGGCAGCTCTACGCGGCGGCGGCGGCCATCGCGGCCTGCTCCCGGAGGAGAGCGCGGCGGACCCGCGGCTTGCCGGTGGTCATCTTCCACAGCTTGGCCAGCTGCACGGGCAGGTTCCGGGCCGTGGTGTTCTCCAGCCAGCCGTTCGGCAGCGACAGCCGGATGATCTTGTGCCAGGCCGAGCCGACCTGCTGCGGCAGCGGCGCGGTGTGGTAGTTCAGGCCGTAGCGCTCGAACAGGTCGCGGATCTTCGGGGCGATCTCGGCGTACCGGTTGCTCGGCAGGTCGGGGAACAGGTGGTGCTCGATCTGGTGCGACAGGTTGCCGGTCAGAGTGTGCATCGCCTTGGAGCCGGAGATGTTGGCCGAGCCGAGCATCTGGCGCAGGTACCACTCGCCGCGGGTCTCGCCGTCGATCGACTTCTTCTCGAAGGTCTCCACGCCCTCGGGGAAGTGCCCGCAGAGGATGACGGAGTTCGACCAGAGGTTGCGGACGATGTTGGCCACGAAGTTGGCGGCCAGCGTGGAGACGAAGTTCGGGCCCGACAGCAGCGGGTGGATGAGGTAGTCCTTGCGCACCTGCCGGCCGATCTTGACCAGCACCTGCTTCGCCCGCCGGCGGAACTCCGGGTCGCCGGTCTGCTTCTTGGCGATGACCGCGCCGAGCTCGAGGTCGTAGGCGGCGATCCCGTACTCGAAGAAGCAGGCGTTGATGAAGCTCCACAGCGGCTGGCCGAGGTACATCGGCGTCCACGGCTGGTCCTCGTCGACGCGCATGATGCCGTAGCCGAGGTCGTTGTCCTTGCCGATCACGTTCGTGTAGGTGTGGTGCAGCTCGTTGTGCGAGTGCTTCCACTGCTCGGCCGGGCTGGCCATGTCCCACTCCCACGTCGTGGAGTGGATCTTCGGGTCGCGCATCCAGTCCCACTGGCCGTGGAGGATGTTGTGCCCGATCTCCATGTTCTCGAGGATCTTGGCGATCGACAGGCCGATCGTCCCGGCGATCCAGGCCGGCGGGAAGCCCGAGGCCAGCAGGACGGCGCGGCTGCCCAGCTCGATCTTGCGGTGCACGTCGATGACCCTGCGGATGTAGCGGGCGTCGGCCTCGCCGCGGCTGTCCATCACGCCCTGGCGGATCTCGTCGAGCTCCTTGCCGATGAGCTCGACGTCCTCGGGCGTGAGGTGCTCGATGGGGTTGACGTCCTTCTTCTGCAGAGCGGTCATGCGGTGCGTCTCCTCGGGGTCGAGAGGTCAGTGGTCGATGTCGCAGGCGCCGGCGGCGGCGCTGATGCAGGTCTGGACGAGGACGCCGTCGCCGGGGACGGCGGTGGTCACCTCGCCGGTGCGCAGGTCGCGGACGGCGCCCTCGCGCAGCGGGAGCACGCAGCCGTAGCAGATGCCCATGCGGCAGCCGCTGGGCATGAGGACGCCGGCCTCCTCGGCGGCGTCGAGGATCGGGGTGGCGCCGTCGGCCTCGAGCGACGTCCCGTTCCTCGTGAACGTGACCGTGCCGCCCTCGCCGGTGACCAGCACCGTCGGGCGGAACCGCTCGGTGTGGAGGCGGTCGGCCAGGCCGGCGGCCGCCCAGTGCTCCTCCAGCGCCTCGAGCATGCCCAGCGGCCCGCAGGCCCAGGTGGCGCGCTCGGCCAGGTCGGGCACCAGCTCGGCGATCGCGGCGGCGTCCAGCATCCCGGCGGTGTCGGTGTGCTGCTCGACCAGCCGGATCCGGCCGGCGGCGGCCAGGTCGCGCAGCTCGGTGCCGAAGACGACGTCGTCGGCGGTGGGCGCGGAGTGCACCAGCACCACGTCGTCGAGCTCCGGGTGGTTGCGCAGGATGCCCATGACCGGCGTGATGCCGGAGCCGGCGGTGACGAACAGCGCCTTGGCCGGCCGCTGCTCGGGCAGGCAGAACTCCCCGGTGGCCTGGTCGAGCTGCACGATCGTGCCCGGCTCCGCGCGGCGCACCAGGTGGTTGCTCACCTTGCCGTCGGGGATGGCCTTGACGGTGACCGTGAAGCAGCCGTCGGTGCGGCCGAGGTCGGAGGTGATCGAGTAGGCGCGCCACATGCGCACGCCGTCGACGTCGATGCCGATGCGCACGTACTGGCCGGGCCGGTGCGGCCGCCAGTCGGCACCCGGGCGGATGACGACCGTGGCGGCGTCGCGCGTCTCCGGGACGACGGCCTCGATGCGACCGCGCAGGTCGGCGCCCGGGCGCAGCGGGTGCACCAGGTCGAGGTAGTCGGCCGGCAGCAGGGGCGTGGTGACGAGCTCGGCCAGGCGGAGCGCGCGGTCACGCAGCGTCCTCAGGGTCGGCCGGGCCGCGGTGGGGCGCGGAGCGGTCGCGGTCATACCTCCACTGTTCCCTGCGCAGGGGACGACTACCTGTGCTCTGGACGTGAACGTCGCGCCGGATACTGTTCCGTGCGAACAAGAGCGGTCACGGAGGGGTCACGGTGCCGACGGATCAGGAGACGTTCGGGCTCGACGTCGCGGCGGTGGTGCGGGCCGAGCTGCCGTCGGTGGCCGAGCGGACGGTCGCCGCCATCGTCGTCGAGGTGCCCAGCTACGCCGAGGCCTTCCGCGGCCCCATGGGCCGGCGCATCGAGAACGCCGTCGAGCTGGCCCTGGCCGGTTTCCTGGAGCTGGCCACCGCGATCGACGGCGCCGATGCCAGCCGGCCGATCGCTCCGGCCATCGAGGGCGCGTACGCGCTGGGCCGCGGTGAGGCCCGCACCGGCCGGTCGATGGACGCGCTGCTGGCCGCCTACCGGGTGGGCGCACGGGTGGCGTGGCGGCACATGAGCGGGACGGCGGTGGCCGCCGGGCTGTCCGCGGGCGCACTGGCCCGCTTCGCCGAGCTCGTCTTCGCCTACATCGACCAGCTGTCGGCGGCCAGCGCCTCCGGGCACGCCGACCAGCTGGCCGCCAGCGGGCGGGTGCGCCGCCGCCACCTGGAGCGGCTGACCGAGCTGCTGGTCACGGGCGCGCCGCCCTACGACCTGCACGCGGCCGCCGAGCTGGCCGACTGGACGCCGCCGCGCACCCTGACGGCGGTGCTGCTGCCGGAGGCCGGCGCGCGCGAGGCGATGGCGCTGCTCGACGCCCGGACGCTGCAGGCCGGGGAGGACCTGCCCGGCGCGGAGCCCTCCACCGAGCGCGCCGTGCTGCTGGTGCCCGACGCCGAGGGGTTCGCGCGCGCCGCCCTGGTGCGGGCGTTGACCGGCCGCGGCGCCGTCGTCGGCCCGCCGCGGCCGTGGGTGGACGCCCGGTCGTCGTACTCCCGCGCGCTGCGGGCGCTGCAGCTCGGCCTGGAGCCCGAGGGCGACGTCCCGGTGGACACCGAGCTGCGGCTGGCCGACCTGGTGCTGCGGGCCGACGGCGAGGCGCTGGCCGACCTGCGCGCCCAGGTGCTGGCCCCCCTCGACGACCTCGGCCCCGGCCCCCGCGAGAAGCTGCTGGAGACGCTGCGCTCGTGGCTGCTGCACCACGGCCGCCGCGAGCAGGTCGCCGCCGAGCTCTACGTGCACCCGCAGACGGTCCGCTACCGGATGGGGCAGCTGCGCGAGCGCTTCGGTGACCGCCTCGACGACCCGCAGACCGTGCTGGCGCTGACCTTGGCCCTCGGCGCGCGCTGAGCGGGGCGGGTGGACGACCGGCACCGCACAGGTGCCCGGCATCGCACAGGTGACCGGCACCGCGCACCCAGCTGCCTCCCAGCCGGGCGGCCGAGGCTCGGGCGCACCGCGGCACCGCACCGGCGCCGCGGGCACCGAGGAGGTCCGCCGTGCACACCACCGACACCCACCCCGGCCCCACCGAGCACGTGGGCGCGCACGCCTGGGTGCGCGTCCCACGCCGTCTCCTGCTGGAGGGGAGCGCCGGCCGCGCCGTGGAGGTGTCCGCCGTGGCGCTCGCCGAGCACCCCGGCGCGATCCTGCGGTCGCTCGCCGTCGGGGCCGACGGTCGTCGCGAGGTCAGCCGGCCCGCAGCACCGCGACCAGGAAGTCCGACGTCGCGGTGAACGGGTGCAGGTGCCAGGTCGACAGCAGCACGTCGGGCTCCAGCCCGGCGGTGCCGGCGTCGGCGAGGAAGGCGTCGAAGGCGTAGTCGCGGCCGGCGCCGAAGCCGACCACCGCCCGCCCACCCGCCACCAGGTGGGCGCGGAAGCGGCGCAGCACCTCGACGCGGGTCGAGGTGCTGAGGAAGGTCACCACGTTGCCCGCGCAGACGACGACGTCGAACCGGTCGGGCAGGTCGAGTTCGGCGAGGTCACCGACCAGCCAGCGCGCCCCCGGGTGGTCCTGTTCGGCGGCCGCGACGAGCACCGGGTCGACGTCGACCCCGACGACGTCGTGCCCCACCGAGGCGAGGTACCCGCCCACGCGGCCGGGCCCGCAGCCGGCGTCGAGGACCCGCGCCCCGCGCGGGAGCATCGCGTCGACCAGCCGGGCCTCGCCGACGATGTCCGTGCCGCCCGCCGCGAGGTCCCGGAAGCGCTGCACGTAGGCGGCCGAGTGGCCGGGATCGGCCTGCGTCATCCGCACCCAGGCGTTCTCGCTCACGGTGCCATCGTCGCCGGGCGCCAGTCCGGCGGGTCACCGGGGTGCAGCGCGGGGTCGTCGGCGGCCAGCGTGCGCACCGGCCCGGGTGGGGTCAGCGGGCCCTCGAACCGCACCGTCACCCGGCCCAGCCCGCGGCCCCACACCCAGCCCGGCCCCAGCTCGTCGTGGACGACGTCCTGCCCGGGCCACCACCGCCGGTCGGCCGGCGGCTCGGGCTCGGCCGGCGCCTCGGCCACGGCGGTCTCCCCCGGCTCCGGCACGGCCTCGTCGTCGGCGGCGAACAGGTCGCCCTGCGCGTACTGCGACAGCCCGGAGACGCCGACGCCGAGCAGCCGCAGGCCGCCGCCGGTGCCGGCCTCGGCGAGCAGCCGCCGGGCGATGGAGGCCACCTGCCGGGCGTCGTCGGTGGGCTGGGGCAGGGTCTGCGAGCGGGTGATCGTGGTGAAGTCGTAGCGGCGCAGCTTGAGCGTCACCGTCCGGCCCGACAGCGACGACGCGCGCAGCCGGCCGCCCACCCGGCCGGCCATCGCGTCGATGAGCCGGTTGAGCTCGGCCACGTCGGTGAGGTCGCGCTCGAAGGTCGACTCCTGCGACACCGACTTGGCCTCCCGCTCGGCGACCACCGGGCGGTCGTCCTCGGCCCGCGCCAGCTGGTACAGCCCGGTGCCGTGCGCCCGGCCGGCGAGCGCGACCAGGTCGTGCAGCGGCTTGCGGGCGAGGTCGGCCACCGTCCGCACGCCCACCGTGTGCAGCCGCTCGGCCGTCGCCGGGCCGACGCCGCCCAGCCGGGTCACCGGCAGCGGGTGCAGCACGTCGAGCTCCGAGCCGGGCGGGACGACGACGAGGCCGTCGGGCTTGTCCAGGTCGGAGGCGATCTTGGCCATGAGCTTGGAGCTGCCGATGCCCACCGAGCCGGTCACCCCGCCGGTGGCCGCGGCGATCCCGGCCTTGAGCCGCCGGGCGAGCGCGGTGACGCCGTCGACGGTCAGGTCGTGGCCGGGGCCGGCCGCCAGGTCGACGTAGGCCTCGTCGATCGACACCGGCTCCACCAGCGGCGACAGCTCGCGCAGCAGCTGCATGACGACGTCCGACGTCCGCCGGTAGGCGCCGAACCGGCCGCCGAGGAAGGCCGTGCCGGGCGGGCAGCGGCGCCGGGCCTCCGCCGTCGACATGGCCGAGCGGGCGCCGTAGGCGCGCGCCTCGTAGGACGCCGTGGCGACGACGCCGCGCCCGCCGGTCCCGCCGACGACCACGGGCCGGCCGCGCAGCGAGGGCTTGTCGCGCTGCTCGACGGCGGCGAAGAACGCGTCGAGGTCGAGGTGCAGCACACTCGCCTCCCGCCGCACGGCGCCATTCTCCCCGCCCGTTGCCGGTGCGCCCGCCACCCGGCAGGCTCCGTGACATGGGGGACCGGCGGACCGCGTTCGAGACCGCCTACGACGCGGCGCTCGCGCGCTGGCCGGTGCCGGTCCGCCCGGTCGACGTCGAGACGCGGTTCGGCCGCACCCACGTGCTGGTCAGCGGCGCGCCGTCGGCTCCCCCGCTGGTGCTGCTGCCCGGCGGCGGGGCCACCCCGCTGGCCTGGTCGGGCGCGATGCGGCGGCTCGTCGCGGTGCGCCGCGTGCACGTCGTCGACCCGGTCGGCGACGCCGGCCGCAGCCCGGCCACCAGCCCGCTCACCAGCACCGGCGACGTCGTCGACTGGCTCGCCGAGGTCCTCGACGGGCTGGGGCTGGGCGCCGTCGACCTGGCCGGGCACAGCTACGGCGGCTGGCAGGCCCTCGCCCTCGCGCTCGACCGGCCCGACCGCGTGCGCCGCCTCGGCCTGGTCGACCCGACCACCACCTTCGCCGGCTTCTCCCCCGGCTACCTGCTGCACGCCGTCCCGGTGCTCGCCCGGCCCAGCGCCGCCCGGATGCGGGCGCTGGTGCGCTGGGAGACCGGCGGCCGGCCGGTGGACGACGCCTGGCTCGACGTCGCCGCGCTGGGCGCCGAGGTGTCGACGGCGGCGCCGGTGCGCACCCGCCGGCCCGAGCCCGCCCGGCTGGCCGCGCTGACCGTGCCGACGCTGGTCGTCGTCGCCGGGGACGGGCGGGCCCAGGACCCGCGGCAGGTGGCCCGCAACGCGGGCCGGCTGATGCCGCGGGCGAGCGTGGTGACGCTGCCCGGCGCCACGCACCACACGCTGCCGGCCGGTGCGGAGCAGGCGCTCACCGAGTTCCTCCGCTGAGCGGGGGCGGTCCGTCCGGGTGGACCGGCACCGCCCGTGCCCGAACTCCTCGATCACCGCCGCGCCGGCTGTGTCGGGCAGCGTGACCGGGCTCCCGCCCCGCAGCCGGCTCAGGCGTCGGTGAGCGCCGCGGGCGGCAGCCAGTCGGCGTCGAGCAGCTCGGCGATCTCCTGTAGCGAGGAGGTGTCCGCGCCCGCCGTCGACCCGCTGACCGCCAGCCGCTCGACCATCACCCGGGCCACCTGCTCCTCGACGGTGCCCTCGGCGAAGGCCACCCGCCACGGCGACACCTGCCCGTCACGGTGGGTGCGGCCGGTGACCTGGCGGGCCTGGATGCCGGAGAACCGCGGCTGGTGGAACAGGCCCACCCGCGGGGTCGACGACGCCGTCGCCCCGCCCGGCAGCAGCTCGCCGGCGTGCAGGCTGATCGAGGCGGTCACGGTGAACACGCACACCGGGGCGGCGCCGGTCTGGAAGCGCAGCCGCTCGGCCTCGACGTCGAAGCGGTCCCGGCCGTAGATCGAGGCCACGGCGACGCCCGAGTCCAGCAGCGCCTCGCGGATCGGGTCGGCCGCCGTCTCGACGAACTCCACCGACACCGCCACCTGCCGCTCGGCCTCCACCTGCGCACGCACCCAGTCGACGGTGGCCTGGACGCGGATCAGCCCGGCCTTCTGCCGGAACCGCAGCAGCGCGGCGCGACCGCGGGCGCTCTGCCGGGCGCGGCGGGCCAGCTGCATCTCGGCGCGGAACTCCTGCCACTCCGACGCGTAGGCGCACCTCTCGGCCGGGGTCAGCGCCACCGGCGTCCCGGTCACCGACACCGGTCCCCACGGCGCCGGGCGGTGCAGGGTGGCGGGTGGCTCCGCGCCGGTGAGCCAGCCCTGCAGCCGGGCGAGGTCGGTGCGGCGGGCGTCGGCGTCCTCGGTCCACGCCCAGCCGTAGCGGCCCCGTTCCACGTGGAACCCGTGCTCGGCGAGCTTCGCCGGCAGGTCCGCCCACGCGCGCAGCGGCTCGCCGTGCACCTGGGCGAACTGCGGCGCCAGGTAGGGCAGCTCCAGCGGGGTGTGCGCGGGGGTGGCGGTGGCGGCGACGACGAACGGGACGTCCTTCGCGCGCCCACCGCCGGAGACCGCCTTCCAGTGCTTCCACCGCTGCGTCGTCGTGTGCCGGACCATGTGCGCCTCGTCGGCGATCACGACGTCGAAGGTCAGCGTGCTCACCTTGGCCAGCCGGTCCCAGGTGGTCACGCACCAGCGCAGGCCGCCGTCGCCGAAGCCGGCGATCGAGCGGGTCCAGTGCGGGATGGTGATCGCCGCCGGGCGGTCGGCGACCACGAGCACCCGCTCGCCGCCGCGCAGCTCGCAGATCTCCCGGGCGGCCAGGACCGCGGTGCCGGTCTTGCCGACGCCGGGGTCGTCGCCGAGCAGGAACACCCGGTGCCCGGCCGCGGCCGAGGCGACGACGGCCTCCGCGCCGGTGCACTGCTCCTCGCGGGGGACCATCGGCCGGCCCTCCGGCAGCGGCCGCGGCGTCTCGTTGAGCTCGTCCTCGAGGAAGCGCTCGAACGTGTACGGCGGCGGGTCGTAGGGCGCCAGCGCCGACGGCAGCTCCGCGCCCACCCACACGTGCGCCTGCAGCCCGGCGTGCCAGGTGGCGCCGGGTGCCGGCGCGCGGAAGGGGACGGCGAGCACCCAGACCCGCTCCCCCGGGCCCGCGGTGGGCAGGTCGGGGACCGCGGGGCGGCGGGCCGTCGTCCGCCGTCTCGTGGTCCGCCGCCTGGGGGTCGTGGCGGCACGGCGCCGTCCGGGCACGGTGGACCTCCTCTCGTCCGGGGCACGGTAGGTCGCCGGCGGCCGGGGATCTGGTGGAATCGCCGGGTGACTGCCGACGCGCCCTCCGACGAGCGGCTGGCGGCGCGCACCGTCGGGGAGTCCGGGCCGCGCGTCGTCTTCGTCCACGGCCTGTTCGGCCAGGGCAAGAACTGGACGACGGCGGCCAAGGGGCTCGCCGACGGCCACCGCGTGACGCTGCTCGACCTGCCCAACCACGGGCACTCGCCGTGGACCGACCGGGTCGACTACGTCGACATGGCGGAGGTGGTCGCCGACGAGCTGGCGTCGTCCGAGGAGCCGGTGACGCTGGTCGGGCACTCGATGGGCGGCAAGGTGGCGATGCAGCTGGCGCTGCGCCGGCCGGAGCTGCTGCGGGCGCTCGTCGTCGTCGACATCGCGCCGGTGGAGTACCCGGTGTCCGGCGGCCGCACCGACGACCCCGACGAGGAGGCCTCGCCGTTCGGCGCGTTCATCGCTGCGATGCGCGCGGTGGACCTCGGCGCGCTGCGCACCCGCGAGGACGCCGACCGGGCGCTGCGCGAGGCGGTGCCCAGCACGATGGTCCGGTCGTTCCTGCTGCAGAGCCTGGTCCGCGAGGGGGTGGGCTCCGGCCGCTGGCGGTGGCGACTGAACCTGGAGACGCTCGAGCGCGACCTCGGCGAGCTGCGCGGCTTCCCCGACCCGCCGCCGGGCGCCACCTTCGACGGCCCGGTGCTGTGGATCGCGGGCGCGAACAGCCACTACGTGCTGCCCGGCGACCGCGCGCGGATGGACGAGCTGTTCCCCTCGACCCGGCTGGTGAAGGTCAAGGGTGCCGGCCACTGGGTGCACTCCGAGCAGCCCGAGGTCTTCCTCGAGACCCTGCGCCGCTTCCTCCAGCAGGTCGAGGACGGGCGTTAGGACCTCCGCCCCGGCCGGAGCGACCGGTCACAGGACACGTCGCATGCTCGACACATGTGATCGCATGCGCGCCACACGTAGGATGGGCGGCGTGCCCAAGATGGTCCAGGTGCGCAACGTCCCGGACGACCTGCACGCGGCCCTGCGCGCCCGGGCCGCGGCGAGCGGGTTGAGCCTCTCGGAGTACCTGCTCCGAGAGCTGCAGGTGCTCGCCGCGCGTCCCAGCAAGGCCGAGGTGCTCGCCCGGGCTGCACGACGGGGTGGGCGGATGTCGTTCGACGACGCCGTCGCCGCGATCGCGGCGGAGCGTCCGGACGGCCCGTGATCGTCGTCGGTGCATCCGTCCTGGTGCCCGCTCTCGTCGACGACGGTGGGTCCGGGGCCCTGGCCCGTGAGCGGTTGCTCGCCTCGGACGTGCACGTCCCGGCGCTGGCGGACGTCGAGGTCCTCTCCGCCGTCCGACGCGCCGTCCTGGCCGGCCGGCTCCCCGCCCAGCGCGGTGCCGAGGCCCTGGAGGACTGGAGCGAGCTGACCGTGGAGCGGTACCCCCACCTGCCGCTCCTGCCGCGGGCGTGGCAGCTGCGGGAGTCCGTCAGCGCCTACGACGCCCAGTACGTCGCCCTCGCCGAGCTCCTCGGCGTCCCCCTCGTCACCGCCGACGCGCGGCTGTCCCGGGCGCCGGGACTCCGCTGCGCCGTGGACCTCCTGAGCTGAGGGTGGGCGCCGCGGCCGGGGCGACCTGACCCGTCCGGGGTGGTGGTGCTGGCCCGGGCCCCGCCCGGGCCCGTACCGTCCGCGCTGGCCCGGCGTGGGGGACGCCGGGCCACCACCGACCCGGCAGCCGGGCAGGACGACGGGGGACGGACATGACCCAGTGGGGCGCCCACGACCCGGCCGCGGCGCAGCAGGGCCGGCCGGCCTACGGGCCGCCGCAGCCGCCCTACCGCCCGCCGCAGGCGCCCTACGGCCCGCCGCCCGGCTACCCGCCGTACGGGTACGGGTGCCCGCCCCGGCGCACCAACGGGCTCGCCATCGCGTCGATGGTCCTGGGCATCGTCTGGGTCTACTGGATCGGCAGCGTCCTCGCGCTCGTCTTCGGCTACGTCGCCCGCAGCCAGATCCGCGAGCGCGGCGAGGGCGGCGACGGCATGGCGATCGCCGGGATCGTGCTCGGCTGGGTCGGCGTCGGGTTCCTCGGGCTGGTCCTCGTCGCCGCCCTCGCGTCGGCCTGACCCGTTCCCGCCGTGACCCCCGACGACGTCCGCGCACTGGCGCTGGCCCTCCCGGAGGTGACCGAGGCCGACCACCACGGCCGCCCCTCGTTCCGGCTGGGCAGCGCGGTGCTGGCCACGCTGTGGGACGAGGACGCGCTCAACGTGCTGGTCGGTGAGTCGGAGGCCCGGGCGGCCGAGGGCGGCCCCTGCTCGCTGCTGTGGTGGGGACGGCGGGTCTCCGGCGTCCGCGTCGACCTCGCCGCCGCCGACCCGGCCCTCGTCGCCGACCTGCTGGAGGAGGCCTGGCTGCGGCGTGCGCCGGTCCGGCTGCGGCGCCCGGGACCGCGCTCGGGTTGAGCCCGCGCGGCCGGCAGCCGAAACACCGGGTGGCCCCGCCGTCCGGACGGGCGTCGCGGACCCGCCACGGGGAGGCCCGCGGCGCCCGTCGGCGGAGCCGGACCCGTGGCTAGAGTCGGCGACCGACCGGGTCCGGCGCGTGGGAGGAGAGCCGCATGACGGCGTCCCCCTGGCCGCGGCCCGTCCCGCTCGTCGGCGACGTCACCTCCGCCGCCGAGCGGGCCGGCGACCCGGCCGCCTGGGCGATGCCCGAGCACGCCGATGGCCTCTACGCCGTCGTCGCCGCCCGGCGCGACGTCCGCCGCTACCGCCCCGACCCGGTGCCCGACGACGTCCTGCAGCGGGTCCTCGCCGCCGGGCACGCCGCGCCGTCGGTGGGGCACAGCCAGCCGTGGCGCTTCCTCGTCGTCCGCGACGCCGCCACCCGCGACCGGGCCGCGGTCCTCACCGACCGGGAGCGGCTGCGCCAGGCCGCGCAGCTGGAGCCCGACGCCGCACGGCGGCTGCTGGACCTGCAGCTCGAGGGCGTGCGCGAGGCACCGCTGGGCGTCGTCGTCTGCTGCGACCGGCGCACCCCCGCCGCCGGCGTGCTGGGCCGGGCCACCTTCCCCGACGCCGACCTGTGGAGCTGCGCGGCGGCGATCCAGAACCTCTGGCTGGCCGCCCGCGCCGAGGGCCTGGGCATGGGCTGGGTGACGCTGTTCCGCCCCGACGAGCTCGCCGCGCTCGTCGGGCTGCCCGACGGCGTGGTGACCCTCGGCTGGCTGTGCCTGGGCTGGCCCGACGAGCGCCCGCCCGCGCCGGGCCTGGAGCGGGCCGGCTGGTCGCGGCGGCTGCCGCTGTCGGCCGTCGTCGTCGAGGACCGCTGGCCGGCCGACGACGGCGGTCCGGCCGCTCCCCCGTCGCACCTGCGCGCCCCCGGCCGGGACGCCGTCGTCGGTGCCCGCGACGAGGCCGACCGGCTGCTCACCCCGCCGGGCTCGCTCGGCGTGCTCGACCGCGCGGTGGACCGGGTGGTGGCGCTGGGCCGCGGCGACGCCACCGGCGGCACGCTGGTGCTGGCCGCGGCCGACCACCCGGTCGCCGCGCTCGGCGTCTCGGCCTACGGGACCCGCGTGACCCGCGACGTCGCCCGCGCAGCGCTGGCCGGGGTGTCGGTGGGCGCCACCGCCGCGGCCGCGGCCGGGCTGGCCACCGTCGTCGTCGACGCGGGGGTGGCCGGCGACCCGCTGGACGGCGCGGTCGCCGCCCGCCCCGCCGGTCCGCGCGGCGACCTCGCCGCCGCCCCCGCCCTGACCCGGGACGACGTGGCGCGGCTGCTCGCGGCCGGCCGCGGGCTCGGCGCCGCCCACGCCGGCGCGGGCCTGGTCGCGCTCGGCGAGGTGGGCGTCGGCAACACCACCGTCGCGGCCGCGCTCGCCGCCGGGCTGCTCGGCGTGGACGCCGCCGCGGTGACCGGTCTGGGCGCGGGCGCCGACAGCGCCGTGCTGGAGCGCAAGCGCGACGTGGTGGCCGCCGCGCTGACCCGGGCCGGCCGCGGGCTCGGGCGTGACCCTGCCGGGGCCCTGGCCGAGCTCGGCGGTCCGGAGCTCACCGTGCTCGCCGGGGTGCTGCTGGGCGCCGCGGAGGCCGGCACCGCCGTCGTCCTGGACGGGTTCGCCGTGTCGGTGGCCGCGCTGGCCGCCGTCCTGCTCGAGCCGGGCGCGCAGGCCGCCCTGGTGGCCGGGCAGCGCAGCCGTGAGCGGGGGCACGAGCTGGTGCTGCAGGCGCTGGGCCTCGAGCCGCTGCTGGACCTGCGGCTACGGGCCGGCGAGGGCGCCGGGTCGGCGCTGGCCGCCGGGCTGCTGCTCGACGGCCTGCGGATCCGCCGGGGGACCGCCCGGGTGGGGTGAGGCCTCAGGGCAGGGGGAACGGTGGCGCGAGGTCGGCGAACATGGGGAAGTGCCGGGTGTTCAGGGTCGCCAGCTCCAGCCCGTTGACCTCGGCCACCGCGGCCACGAGGTAGTCGCCGAGCCCGATGCCGCCGTGCGACCGCCGGTAGGTCCTCATCAGCTCACCCGCGCGCCAGCCGACCCGCTCGGTCACCGGGAAGACGTCGAGGCTGGACAGCAGGCGCGTCACCTCGCGGCGTTCGGCCGACCGCATCCCGCCGCTCACCTCCGTGAGCGTCACCGCGCTCGTGGCCAGCCGGCCGGTGCGCCGGCGGGCGTCGAGGAGCCAGTCGCGGGCAGCCGGCACGCCGCGGAGGTGGGCGATCACCACGTCGCTGTCGAGCAGGATCACAGCCGGCTCACCCGGTCCAGGTGCGCGGCCCGCTCGTCCGGGCCCCGCTCGAGCGGGCCGTCCGCGACGAGGGCGCCGAAGGACTCGGTGATGGCTGCCAGGTCTGCGTCGAGGTCGGACGGTGCCGCGGAGACCCCGCGGTCGACCAGGCGCCGGACGAGTTCGGCCCGGGAGACCCCCGCGGCCCGCGCGATGGTGTCCAGGGCAGCGGTCTGGTCCTCGTCGAGGTAGATGTTCGTCCGCCGCATACACCACAACCTACACCACTCCTGGCGGGGTGGACCGGTCGCGGCAGCAGGGGTCGGAGGGCCAGGATCATCGCCGTGACCGATCCCCGTGCCGGCCAGCCCGCCGCCCCCGCCGACCTGGTCGACGTCGCCTCGCTGGTGACCGCCTACTACACGCTCGTGCCCGACCCGGCCGAGGTCGCCCAGCGGGTGGCGTTCGGCACCTCGGGCCACCGCGGGTCCTCGTTCGACACGGCGTTCAACGAGGCGCACATCCTGGCCACCACCCAGGCGATCTGCGAGTACCGGAGGGCGCAGGGGTACGACGGGCCGCTGTTCCTCGGCCGCGACACCCACGCGCTCTCCGAGCCGGCCTGGGCCTCGGCGCTGGAGGTGCTGGCCGCCAACGACGTCACCGTGCTGGTGGACGCCGCCGGCCGGTACACGCCCACCCCGGCGGTCAGCCACGCCATCCTGGCCGCCAACCGGGGGAAGAGCTCGGGGCTGGCCGACGGCATCGTCGTCACCCCGTCGCACAACCCGCCCCGCGACGGCGGGTTCAAGTACAACCCGCCGTCGGGCGGCCCGGCCGACACCGACGCCACGAAGGTCATCGCCGACCGCGCCAACGAGCTGCTCGCGGCCGGTCTCGACGGGGTGCGCCGGGTGCCGTTCACCCGTGCGCACGCGGCGGCGCAGCGGCACGACTACGTGGCCGCCTACGTCGACGACCTGCCCGCCGTCCTCGACCTCGACGCCGTCCGCGACGCCGGGGTGCGGATCGGCGCCGACCCGCTGGGCGGGGCGTCGGTCGACTACTGGGCGGCGATCGCCGAGCGGCACCGCCTCGACCTCACCGTGGTCAACCCGCTGGTCGACCCCACCTGGCGGTTCATGACGCTCGACTGGGACGGCAGGATCCGGATGGACTGCTCCTCGCCGTCGGCCATGGCCTCGCTCATCGGCAAGCGGGCCGACTACGCGATCGCCACCGGCAACGACGCCGACGCCGACCGGCACGGCATCGTCACCCCCGACGCCGGGCTGATGAACCCCAACCACTTCCTCGCCGTCGCGATCTCCTACCTGTTCGCGCACCGGCCCGAGTGGGGCGCCGACGTCGCGGTGGGCAAGACGCTGGTGTCCTCGTCCCTCATCGACCGCGTCGTGGAGGGCCTCGGCCGGCGGCTGGTGGAGGTGCCGGTCGGCTTCAAGTGGTTCGTCCCCGGCCTGCTCGACGGCACGGTCGGCTTCGGCGGCGAGGAGTCCGCCGGCGCCTCGTTCCTGCGCCGCGACGGCGGGGTGTGGACGACGGACAAGGACGGCATCCTGCTGGCCCTGCTGGCCAGCGAGGTCCAGGCGGTCACCGGCAGCTCGCCGTCGCAGCTGCACGCCGAGCTGACCGCGCGGTACGGGGAGTCGGCCTACGCGCGGGTGGACGCGCCCGCCTCGCGCGAGCAGAAGGCGGCGCTGGGGAAGCTGTCGCCCTCCGACGTCGCCGCCACCGAGCTGGCCGGCGAGGCGATCACCGCCAAGCTGACCGAGGCCCCTGGCAACGGCGCCTCCCTCGGCGGCCTCAAGGTGGTCACCGAGAACGCCTGGTTCGCCGCCCGCCCGTCGGGCACCGAGGACGTCTACAAGGTGTACGCGGAGTCCTTCCGCGGCCCCGAGCACCTCGCCCGCGTGCAGGAGGAGGCCCGCGCCGTCGTCGGCGCCGCGCTCGGCGGCTGAGCACTCCCGCGGAGTCGCCCGGTGCACTTCCGCGGAGTCGCCCGGTGCACTTCCGCGGAGTTGCCCGGTGCACTTCCGCGGAGTTGCGCCGGGCGGGGCAGGATCGGGCCATGACGACGGCCCTGGACCCGACCGCCCTGGTGCGCGAGCTCGTCGGCCGCAGCACCGTGTCCGGCGACGCCGACGCGCAGCGCGACCTGCTCGGCGCGGTCACCGAGGTGCTGCACGAGTACGCGCCGCACCTGCTGGTGACCGAGGGGCGCGACCGCGACCACCCGTGGCGGCTGCTGCGCACCCCCGCCGACCCCGGACGGCGGCAGCTGCTGCTGGCCTGCCACGTGGACACCGTGCCGGTGCCCGACGCGGGTGCCTGGCAGCGCGACCCGTTCGGCGCCCAGCTCGAGGACGGGCGCGTGTGGGGCCGCGGGGGCAGCGACATGAAGGCGGGCGTCGTGGCCGCGGTGGCCGCGCTGGCGGCGGCCGACCCGCAGGCGCCGGTCTCGCTGCTGCTCACCAGCGACGAGGAGATCGGGTCGCGGGGTGCCGCCGCCGCGGCCGCCGCCGTCGCCGAGCTGCCGGTGGGCGCCGTCGTCGTCCCCGAGGCCACCGGCAACGAGGTCGTGCTCGGGCACAAGGGCGCGCTGTGGCTGGCCGTGCGGACCGCCGGCCGGGCCGCGCACGGCAGCACGCCCGAGCGCGGGCACAACGCGGTGCTCGACCTGGCCGCCCTCCTCGCCCGGGCCGGTGCCGCGCTGCCGTTCCGCAGTGACCCCTTCCTCGGCACCGAGACGTGGAACCCCGGTGTGGTGGCCGGCGGCACGGTGCCCAACGTCGTCCCCGACCGGGCCGAGGTGGTCGTCGACATGCGGACCGTGGCCGACGGCGACGGCCTGCTAGCCTGGTGGCGGGGGCAGCCGGAGGTGGCCGACGTCGAGGTGCGGGTCGACCTGCCGCCGGTCGGCACCCCCGCCGGCGACCCGTGGGTGGCCACGCTGCCCGCCCCGGTGCGGCCCACGCCGGCCACCTACTTCACCGACGCGTCCGTGCTGGTCCAGGTGGTCGACGGCGCCCCGATCGTGGTGTGGGGCCCGGGGACGCCCGCCGTGATGCACGCCGTCGACGAGTACGTGGAGCTCGCGGAGCTGGAGCAGGCCGCGGCCGCCTTCACCGACGTCGTCGCCGCCTGGCGCGGCTGAGCGCAGCGGCGGGGGCAGGTCAGCGGGGGCAGGTCAGCGCCGGCCGGCTCAGCGCCGGCTGGCCTTGTCGGCGTACATCGCCGCGTCGGCCTGGCGCACCACCGCCTCCTCCGCCTGCCCGGGCTCGGTGCCGGCGTCCACCGAGCCGATGCCGATGCTCAGCCCGACCCGCACCGTGGTGCCGCCGACGGTCAGCGTCCCCGGCATGCCCTCGCGCAGCCGCGCGGCGAGGTGCTCGGCGTCGGCCCGCTCGGTGTTCTCGCAGACGACGGCGAACTCGTCGCCGCCGAGCCGCGCCGCGGTGTCGCTGGCGCGCAGCACGCCGGAGAGCCGGTCGGCCACCGCGACCAGGACGGCGTCGCCGGTGTGGTGGCCGTGCTCGTCGTTGACCGCCTTGAACCCGTCGAGGTCGAGCACCAGCACGCAGGTGGGCGTGTGCTCCCGGTGGCCCCGCTCGAGCGCGTGCCGCAGCCGGTCGTGGAACAGCAGCCGGTTGGGCAGGCCGGTGAGCGGGTCGTGCGCCGACAGGTGCAGCAGCCGCTCCTCCAGCTCCTTGCGCTCGGTGACGTCCTCGACCACCAGCACCAGGTGCGGCGGGTCGCCGTCGACCCAGGACGTCGTCACCTGCACCGGGACCACGCCGCCGTCGGGCCGCTGCACCCGGCACTCGTAGCGCACCCGGCCGCGGCGCTCGCGCAGCTCGCGGCACACCGCCCGCGCGCCGGGCACGTCCTCGGGGTGGGTGTAGGCGAAGACCGTCGCGCCGCGCAGCTGCTCCGCGGGGACGCCGACCAGCTCACCGAGGACGGCGTTGGCGGCCAGCAGCTCGCCGCTCGGCGTCCCCAGGGCCACGCCCATGGGCGAGTGCGTGAAGGCGCTGTCCAGGTCGGCGCGTGGCCGGCTCCCCCCGGCCTCGACGTCGAACACGGTGCACCTCCAGTCCTCCCCCACCGACACCGAGATCATCCCCGATCCCCCAGTGTTCCCGCCCGGGTTCCACGTGGAACCTGCCCACGAGGGAGGATGGTCCCGTCGCGTGACGTCCGCGCAGGTGACGAGGAGGGTCGTGTGAGCGAGAGCCCGGTCGAGGTGATCGACCCGGGGGTCATGCGCGACGTCCTCGGCCACTTCGCCTCCGGCGTCACCGTGGTGACCGCCGACACCGACGACGGCCCGATCGGCTTCACCTGCCAGTCCTTCAGCTCCCTGTCGCTGGACCCGCCGCTGGTGGCCCTCGCCCCGGCGCGCACCTCCCGGACCTGGCCGCGGCTGCGCGAGCTCGGCCGGTTCTGCGTCAACGTGCTCGCCGAGGACCAGGCCGGGCTGTCGTCGGCGTTCGCCCGCTCGGGCGTGGACAAGTTCGCCGGGGTCTCGTGGCGGCCCAGCCGGCAGGGCTCCCCCGTCCTCGACGGCGTGGTCGCGTGGCTGGACTGCACGCTGTGGGCCGAGTACGACGGCGGCGACCACACGATCGTGGCCGCCCGGGTGCTCGACCTCGCCGCCGACCCGGGGCGCCGCCCGCTGCTGTTCCACCGCGGCCGCTACGGCATCGCGGAGGACCTCGGCGACTGAGGCGGCGCCCTCCGGTCAGCCGAAGCGGACGGCGATGAGCGCGACGTCGTCCCGGCCGTCGAGGGGAGCGCGGACCGCCGCGTCGCACAGCTCCCGGGGCGAGGCGTCCACCGGGGTGGCCGACAGGCGCTCGACCAGCGCGGCGATGCCCTGGTCGAGGTCGGAGCCGGGCGTCTCCACCAAGCCGTCGGTGTAGCCGAGGACCGTCGACCCGGCCGGCAGCTCCACCTCCAGCGCCGCCCGCTCGGCGTCGACGTCGACCCCGACGAGCAGCCCGGTGACGCCGTCGACGGGCCGCACCGCGCCGTCGGGCGAGCGCAGCAGCAGCGGCGGGTGGCCGGCGCTGGCCACCCGCGCGCGCCACGGGCCGCCGGGCGCGGCCGGGGGGACGGCGTTGAGGTAGGTCATCGTCGCCAGCGGCGCCACCCGCAGGCCCTGCACGAGCCGGTCGACGCGGGTGAGCACGGTGCTCGGGTGCGGGTCGGGCGCGTCCCACAGGCAGGCGCGGATGAGGCCGCGCAGGTGCCCCATCGCGGCCGCGGCGGCGACGTCGTGGCCGACCACGTCGCCGACCACCATGCCGACCGAGCCGTCGGGCAGCTGCAGCAGGTCGTAGAAGTCGCCGCCGACGTCGGCCGCGGTCGAGGCGCTCACGTAGTGCGCGGCGGCCTGCACGCCCGGGATGGCGGGGAGGTCGGGCAGCAGGGAGCGCTGCAGCGTGTCGGCGACCGCGTGCTCCTGCTGGTAGAGCCGCACGTTGTCCATGACCAGCGCCGCCCGGCGGGCGAGGTCCTCGACCAGGCCGACGTCGTCCGGGGTGAAGGGCCGGTCCGCCGAGGTGCGCACCAGGGTGATCGAGCCGCGGGTGCGCCGGCGGGCGACGAGCGGAGCGCTCAGCGCCGCCACCGCACCGAGCCGGGCGGCGACCTCCTGCGCCGACGGCGAGGCGACGGTCTCGTCCAGCTGCGCGGGCAGCCGCTCCACCAGCACCGACCGCGAGGTGGTGATCGCCTGCTGGCTGGGCGAGTGGGGTGGCAGCCGCACCCCCTGGCCGGCGGCGTGGCGGCGCAGCTGGGTCAGCCGCAGCTCGCGGTCGCGGGAGGCGACCTCGCGGACCTCGCCGGACTCGTCGACCACCGTGACGACCACCCAGTCGGCCAGCGTGGGCACGCACAGGGTGGCCAGCCGGTCGAGCAGGTCGCCGACGTCGAGGGTGGCGATGAGCGAGCTGGTGGCCTCGGCCATGAGTGCCAGCCGGCCCTGGGCGCCCTCGGCGGCGGCCTGGGCCCGCTCGGCGTCGGCCTGCGCCCGCTCGGCGGTCGCGCGGGCGCTCTCGGCCTCCTGCCGGGCGGCCTGCTCGGCGGCCAGCGCGGCCTCGCGCTCGTCCTCGACCCGGACGCGCTCGGTGACGTCGGTCTGGATGCCGACGAAGCTCACCAGCTCACCCTCGCCGTCGAAGACCGGGCTGATGGCGAGCTGGTTCCAGAAGGCGGTGCCGTCGCGGCGGTGGTTGAGCACCGTGGTGGTCAGCGCGCGCTGCGCGGCGAGCGCGGCGCGGATCTCGGCCACCGCGGCCGGGTCGGTGCCCGGGCCCTGCAGGAACCGGCAGTTGCGGCCCACCGACTCCTCGTACGAGTACCCGGTGATCCGGGTGAACGAGGGGTTGACCCAGATCAGCGGGTTGTCCGGCTGGCGGGGGTCGGTGATGGTGAAGGCGATGTCGGTGGCGACGACGGCCCGCTCCCGCAGCGCCTGGAGCTCCGCCTCGGCGTCCCCGCCGCCGACGCCCTCGACCTCGAGGAACACCACCAGCGAGAGCTGCCGGGTGCTCGCCGGCTGGGAGAGCGGGAAGCCGGTGACCCAGAGCAGCCGGTCGGCCCGGCCGTCGTCGTCCCGGGCCCGGGCCGCGTCGGTGCCCCGGCCGGGCACCAGCCGCACCGCCTCGCCGGTGATGGGCTGCCCCTGCGCGACCAGCGACAGCGGGCCGGTGGTGCGCGCCAGCGGCGCGCCGCCGAGGTCGGTGAGACCGACGGCGGCACCCCAGGTGTCGATGTCGACGGGCAGCCGCACGTCGCCGGCCAGCTCGATCGCGGCGTCGTTGGCGTAGGTGACCGACCCGGACTTGTGGTCGATGAGCAGGACGGCGACCGGCACGTCGGCGAGCACCGCCGGGAGCGCGGCGGCCGAGCCGTCGTGCTCGGAGACGGCGACGCTCGCGGCGGTGACGACGTCGGACTGCTGGTCGCCGCGACCGCCGACCGGGGCGGTGGCCTCCGCCATGGCGGCCCGGGCCTCCGGCCGCACGCCGTCCTCGGCCGGCCCGGCGCCGAGGGCACGGGAGGCCGGGCTGGTCGAGGTCGCACCCGTCGGCCGCTCACCCTCCGGTCGCACGCAACGAATCTAGCCGGTGTGCACCGCCGGCCGCCGCCCGCTCCCCGGTGCACCACCCCGCGGGCGGTCGCCCGGACGGGTGTCCCCGCCGGTCAGGTGTGCGGCGGCCGCGCGCGGGCACTCCCCGGGGACGGTCTCGGGAGGGAGACGACATGGGACTGCTCGACCGGCTCCTCGGCCGGCGCCGCGCACCGGAGCCCCGCTACGACACCTACGCGGACACCTACGCGCCGCCCCCACCGCCTCCGCCGCCCGCGCACGGCGGCGAGCAGCGCCAGCAGCTCACCGACCAGCAGGCCGTCGAGCGTTACCGCTACCTGCTGCGCACCGCGCCGCCCGACCAGATCGAGCAGGCCCACGCCGAGGCGTTCGGCCAGCTCACCCAGCAGCAGCGGCAGGAGGTGCTCACCCAGCTCGCGGCCGCGGTCCCCGCGGGTGAGCGGCCCCGCGCCGACGACCCGCGGACGCTGGCCCGGGTGGCCACCCGCGCCGAGCTGCGCCAGCCCGGGACGCTGGAGCGCGCGTTCGGCGGCGGCTTCGGCGGCGGCCCCGGGTACGGACCCGGCCCGGGGTACGGCGGCGGCTACGGCCCGGGCTACGGCGGCGGCGGGTACGGCTACGGGCCGCGGATGGGCGGCTTCGGCGGCTCGCTGGGCGGCAGCCTGCTCGGCACCGTCGGCGGCCTGGTGATCGGCACCGCCGTGGCCGACGCGCTGTTCGACACCGGCCTCGGCGACTCCGGCCTGTTCGGCGGCGGCGACGAGGAGGCCTACGCGGAGGGCTACGCCGACGGGGCCGACGGGGCCGACGGGGCCGACGGCGGCGGGGACGGTGGCGGGGACTACGCCGCGTCGGACGGCGGCTACGGCGGCGACCCGGGTGCCGACTTCGGCGGCGGCGCCGACAACGGCTACGGCGACTACGGCGGCGGGGGTGACTTCGGCGGCGGGGACTTCGGCGGTGGGGACTTCTGACCGCTCAGCCCCGGCCGGCCGCCCGCCCCTGGCGCCGCAGCCACAGCAGGCCGAGCACCGGCAGCACCAGGGGCACGTAGCCGTAGCCGCGGCCGAACGCCGACCAGACCGTCTCGTCGGGGAAGGCGGCCCGGTCGGTCAGCGACAGCGTGCCCACCACCAGCACGCCGACCAGCTCGACCGTGATCGCGGCCAGCGCCACCCGGCGCCCGCCCCGGGCCAGCGCCACGGTGGCCACGACGTAGACGACGGCGGCCAGCGCCGACAGCAGGTAGGCCACCGGCGCCTCGGCGAACCGGGTCGCCAGCTGCACCCCGGCCCGCGCCCCGGCGGCCAGCGCGAACACCGCGTAGACGGCCACCAGCACCCGGCCCGGCCCGGCCGCCGTCCCGCCGGGCGCCGTCCCCCGCCCGGCCTCAGCCACCGGGCGCCTCCCACAGCTGCACGAGGCGCCACACCATCACGAGGGTGACCAGGCTGGCCACCGCGAGGACCGTGCCCGCCCAGCGGCTCGGCTCGGTGCGCGACCACAGCACCCCGGCCACCGGCAGCAGCACCACGCCGGCGAGGTAGCCGACGAAGGTCGCCGTCTCCGGCGGCCGCTGCCCGCCGGCCAGCGCGACGGCCGCGACGACGGCCTGCACGAGCAGCAGCACCTCGAGGACGGCGGCCCCGGCCAGGTGCACCAGCCCGATCCGCCGGCGGGCGGCGGTCGAGGCCAGCCCGGCGAGGGCCACGAGGGCGGCGACCGTCGTGGCCGACCAGACGAGGACGGCGTTCATCGCGCCCATGATGGCGCGTTCCCCGGGTGGGGCGGTTGCGGGCGGGGGGTGTCCCTGTCACACGACCGTGCGCGACCTCGTCGTCGACCTCGACGGTGCCGCTCCCCCCGGGCCCTCGCGCCGCCGTGGCCCAGTGCGGCCACCGGGGCCACCGGCTCAGCGGTGGACGCTGGACATGTCGGGGTAGCGGTCGCCGACCGCGGCGCCCACGGGCGCGGCGTCGTCGAGGCGGCGCAGGTCGTCGTCGGTGAGCCGGACGTCGGCCGCCGCGGCGTTCTCCTCCAGCCAGCGCACCCGCTTGGTGCCCGGGATCGGCACCACCGGCGGGTTCCCCCCGCGGTCGCCCTGCGCCATGACCCAGGCCAGTGCCAGCTGCGAGGCGGTCACGCCGCGCTCGTCGGCGATCTCGCGGACGCGGTCGACCAGGCGCAGGTTCTGCTCGAACGCCTCGCCCTGGAACCGCGGGTTGTTGCGCCGGAAGTCGTCGGGCGCGAGGTCGTCGACGCTGCGGATCTGCCCGGAGAGGAAGCCGCGGCCGATCGGTGAGTAGGCGACGAAGCCGATGCCCAGCTCGGCGCAGGTGGACAGGACGCCGTTCTCCTCCGGGTCCCGGCTCCACAGCGAGTACTCCGTCTGCACCGCGGCGACGGGCTGGACGGCGTGCGCGCGGCGGATGGTCTCCGGCGCGGCCTCCGAGATGCCGGCGAAGCGCACCTTGCCCGCCTCCACCAGCTCGCGGATCGCGCCCCAGGTGTCCTCGACCGGCACCGACGGGTCGACGCGGTGCTGGTAGTAGAGGTCGATGACGTCGACGCCGAGCCGCTGCAGCGAGGCGTCGCAGGCCCGGTGGACGTACTCGGGCCGGCCGTTGATGCCGCGGAAGGAGCCGTCCTCGCCGCGCTCGTTGCCGAACTTGGTGGCCAGGACCACCTCGTCGCGGCGGCCGGCGATCGCCTGCCCGACCAGCCGCTCGTTGGTGAAGGGCCCGTACATGTCGGCGGTGTCGAGGAGCGTGACGCCGAGGTCCAGCGCCCGCTGGATGGTGCGCTCGGCCTCCGCCTGGTCGCCGGTGCCGTAGAACTCGCTCATCCCCATGCAGCCCAGCCCGAGGGTCGGGACGGACAGGGACCCGAGGGTGCGTGTCTCCATGACCCCCGTCCTGCCCCCGGTCGGTCGTGCCCAACCGGTCGGGAGGGGGGCACCGCTCCGCCACCCGCCGCACCGCGCGCTCCACGCTGCACGCTCGCACCCGAAGTCCACCCAGCTCGCCGCCGTCCGAGGTGACATCGCCACCGAGATGGACGGCCCGGTGCGGAGAGTCTCCGGCCCGATCGCGCCCGACCTGTACGTGTACGAGTCCGAGGAACCTGCCCTCACTCGCCGGGGGCGTCGGTCCGTGGTCCCGCTGGAGTTCCAGCCTGGGTGCACCGTCCGCCCGGATGAGCGGCGGGGCGGACAGTTCGCCTCGCGCCCTCGACCGGGTCTCCGGTGAGTGAGGAACCGGCGGGCGCCGCGGACGTGCCGCGATGTCCGCTTTCCGTGCGAAAGACGTGGTCAGCAGCCCGTTCGTGGGCCCAGAACTGTCGTACCCCGGTCGTAGGTTCGGTTCGTGGAGCAGATCGGGGAGGACGCGCCGCCGTGCGACGGCGGCCTGCTCGTCGCCGAGCGGCCCGAGCTGCGCCGGCTGCCGGTCGGGCTGCTCACGCGTGAGCAGAAGGCGGCCGAGCTGGAGCACGTCGCCGCCCTGAAGGCCCGGCTGGCCGCCTACGAGGCGGAGCTGGTGCTGGGCCTGGCCGACGACAGTCCCGACGACCTGGACCCGGCGCCGGGGACGCCGGGGGCGCGGCGGGGGTCGTGGGCGCCGGATCCGGAGCTGCCCGGGGTGAGCGAGTTCTTTCCCGCGGAGCTGGCGGTGGTGCTCAACTGCGGCCGCCGCTCGGCCTCGATCCTGGCCCACCGGGCGTGGGTGTACCGGGAGTCGCTGCCGGCGACGTGGGCGGCGCTCGCCGAGGGGGTGCTGGACGAGGCGCGGGCCAAGGTCTTGGTGGACGTGCTGCAGCACACCGACCCGGCGGTGGCCCGCGAGGTGGAGGCCCGGCTGATCGGGCAGGCGGCCGGCTGGACCACGCACACCCTGCGCAAGCGGACGGTAGCCGCCCTGCTGGCCGTGGACGCCGACGCGGTCGATGTGCGGCGCCGGGACGCCGAGCGGCAGGCCGACGTGCGCGTCTACCCCTCACCCCGCGAGGGCATGAGCACGCTGGCCGCCGACCTGCCCGCCCCGGTGGCCGCGGCCTGCTTCGACCTGGTCGACCAACTGGCCGTGCTGCTCAAGCGGGACGGCGACCAGCGGCCCATCGGGCAGTTGCGCGCCGCGGTGCTCGCGGACCTGATCCAGCGCCCCTGGGACACCAGCCGCCCGGCGGTGACGGCGCACCTGCAGATCACTGCGACCCTGGCGGCCCTGGCGGGGGACAGCAACGAAGCCGGTGAGGTGAACGGGCTGCCGATCACCATCGGGCAGCTCCGCGAGCTGCTGCGCGCCCTCGACGGGCTGGGGTTGCGCACCCCGGAGGGCGGGTCGGTGACGCTGGCCCTGACCGAGGACGACGGCACGCTGCGCGCCACCAGCACCCTCGACCAATTGCGCCGGATCGCCCGCCGCGGCTGCCCGGAGCACCCGGCCGCCGACTGCGGATGTGCGGTGCTGGACCGGCCCGCGCCGGTCGATCGGCACGACCCGAGTGCGGCGCAGCAGACCTTCGTACACACCCGCGACCGCACCTGCCGCTTCCCCGGCTGCGGCCAGCGCGTCGGCTGGGCGGACGCCGACCACGTCGTCCCGCACGCGCACGGCGGCGCCACGGACTGCGGCAACCTGTGCTGCCTGTGCCGCAGCCACCACCGCCTCAAGACCTTCGCCCGCGGCTGGCGGTTCGAGATGAGCCCCGACGGGGTGCTCACCGTGACCACCCCGTCCGGGATCACCCGCACGACGAGACCACCGGGGATGCGACCACCGCCGGCCGCGACCCCACCACCCGGCGACCCGCCCTCACCCACCGACCCGGACGAGCCGCCCCCGTTCTGACCCGCCGGCGCGGCCGGCCCGCCGGGTGCTGCTACGCCCAGCGGGCCAGCGCGGTGCAGGTCCCCGGGGCCACGACGGTGAAGCCGGCGTCGACGATCTGCACCGGGGCCGTGGGGCGCAGCCGGGACCACCGGCCGGTGTCCGGGTGCTCCACCAGCACCGGGAACCCGGCGCCCGACCAGGCGGCCAGCCGGTCCGCGGGCATCCGCAGCGCGGTGACCTGGGCGGCGTGCCCGGCAGCCGCGGCGGCCTTGCCCAGCGGCAGGAACGGCGCCGGGCAGAGCGACACCACGACCGGGCCGCCCGGTACCGGCTCGACCAGCGGCAGGGCGTCCGGGTCCTCGAGCTCGCTGCCCGACAGCTGCAGCCTCGCCACCTCCCGCGGCAGCGCGTCGAGCGCGGTCGGCACCAGCGCCCGGACCTCCGCTCCGTCCACCGCCACGGTCACGCCGGGCAGCTCCGCCACCCGCTGCCAGGCCACCCCGCGCGCCCGTCGGCAGTGCTTGCGGATCCGCCCGTCGGTCCACCGCCGCACCTGCGGGTGCCACTCGCCGCCGGGCCGCACCCGTTCGTCGGCCAGCAGCCGGACGACGGCGACCGCGGCGGCCGCGCACACGGCCGTCCGGGTCGGCGGGGCACCCTTCTCGACGCGGGCGACCAGCTGCAGGGCCCAGGGCGCCTCGCCCTCCGGGTCGTCGTGCACGGGCACCACCCTGCCCGACGGCTGGGCGCCGGCTCCGTTCCACGTGGAACCGGACCCGACGCCGCGGGCACCGGGCGGCACCGGGCCCCGACACCGCTGGCGCCGGGCGGCACCGGACCCCGACACCCAAGCGGCACCGGGCCGTGTTGCGTCGGTGTGACGATCCCCCCGAGGCATCGCGGGAGCCGTCCCCGTGGGGTTGGATCGAACCCATGTGCGGCCTCACCGGAGAGATCAGGTTCGACGGCTCCCTGGCCGACACCACCGCGGTGGCGCGGATGGTCGAGGCGCTGGTCCCCCGCGGGCCGGACGGGCAGGGCCAGTGGAGCGCCGGCCGGGTGGCCTTCGGTCACCGCCGCCTGTCGGTCATCGACCTCTCCGCCAGCGGCTCGCAGCCGATGGTCGACAGCGAGCTGGGGCTGGAGGCGGTCTTCAACGGCTGCATCTACGACTACCAGGAGCTGCGCGCCGAGCTCGAGGCCCACGGCTACCGGTTCTTCTCCACCAGCGACACCGAGGTCCTGCTCAAGGGCTACCACCACTGGGGCGTCGACTTCGTCGACCACCTGCACGGCATGTTCGTCGTCGTCATCCACGAGCGGGACACCGGCCGCGTCGTGATGGCCCGCGACCGGCTGGGCATCAAGCCGCTGTACCTCGCCGAGACGCCGGGGCGGCTGCGTTTCGCCTCGTCACTGCCGGCCCTGCTGCGCGCCGGCGACGTCGACACCTCCATCGACCCGGTCGCGCTGCACCACTACCTGACCTGGCACGCCGTCGTCCCGGCGCCGCGGACGCTGCTCAACGGGGTCCGCAAGCTGCCGCCGGCCACTGTCCGGGTGATCGAGGCCGACGGCACCAGCCGCGAGCACCGCTACTGGGAGCCCGTCTACGAGCGCCGCGCCGAGCAGCAGGGCTGGTCGGCCCGCGACTGGGAGGACGCCATCGAGGAGGCGCTGCGGGTCGCCGTCCGCCGCCGCCTGGTCGCCGACATCCCGGTCGGCGTGCTGCTCTCCGGCGGGCTGGACTCCAGCCTCATCGTCGGCCTGCTCGCCCAGGAGGGGCAGACCGGGCTGGCCACCTACTCCATCGGCTTCGAGGCCGTCGGCGGCCGCGAGGGCGACGAGTTCCAGTACTCCGACGTGGTCGCCGAGCGCTTCGCCACCGACCACCACCGCATCCGGGTGTCCTCCGACGAGCTGGCCGCCGCACTCGGCCACGCGATCGGCGCGATGGCCGAGCCGATGGTCAGCCACGACGTCGTCGCCTTCGACCTGCTGTCGGAGCGGGTCAGCCAGTCCATCCGCGTCGTGCAGTCCGGGCAGGGCGCCGACGAGGTGTTCGCCGGCTACCACTGGTACCCGCCGCTGGCCGACGTCGGCCGCGAGGAGGCCGTCGAGCGCTACGCCGCGGCCTTCTTCGACCGCGGGCAGGCGGACATGCGCGCGCTGGTCGGCGAGCGGTACGCCCTCGACGGCGACCCGAGCCTGGACTTCGTCCGCGACCACATGTCCCGCGCCGGCGCGCAGACCGCCGTGGACGCCGCGCTGCGCCTCGACAGCGAGGTCATGCTCGTCGACGACCCGGTCAAGCGGGTGGACAACATGTCCATGGCGTGGGGCCTGGAGGCCCGGGTGCCCTTCCTCGACCACGACCTGGTGGAGCTGGCGGCCCAGTGCCCGCCGGAGCTCAAGCTCGCCGACGGCGGGAAGGGCGTGCTCAAGGCGATCGGCCGGCGGATCATCCCGCCGGAGGTCATCGACCGCCCCAAGGGCTACTTCCCGGTACCGGCGATCACCCACCTCGAGGGCAAGGTGCTCGGCCTGGTGAAGGACGCGCTGTCCAGCGACGCGGCGCGGGAGCGCGCGCTGTTCCGCCCCCAGTACGTGTCCCGGCTGCTCGACGACCCCAACGCCGAGCTCACCCCGCTGCGCGGCAACAAGCTCTGGCAGCTGGGCCTGCTGGAGCTGTGGCTGCAGAACCACGGGGTTTGAGGAGGCGTTCCGTGGCACCCCGGCTCGCCGGACACCGCCGTCGGCACACCCCGGACCTGACCGGGCGCACCTACGGCCGGCCCTCCCAGCACGAGCTGGAGGGCATGGACGCCGACGTCGTCCTGGACCTCGCGTGGGGCCGGCTGGTGTTCGGGCAGACCTTCGCCGAGATGCGGAACATCCTCGCGGCGCTCCGCGCCGAGGGGACCGGCCAGCGCGACATCTGCATCTACGCCCGCGACCCGCACGTGCTCGTCGGCCTGGCCCCCGACGAGCTGTTCATCGACCCGAGCTACACCTACCGCCTCGACCTCTACCGCTACCGGCCGCGACCCGAGCTCATCCGCGGCGTCTTCGTCCGCACGGTGACCTCGCTGGACGACATGGTGGCGATCAACGGGGTCTACGCGCGCAACGGCATGGTCACCGGCGCCCCCGAGACGATGTGGGCCAACCACCGCACCCGCGCCTTCACCTACCTCGTCGCCGAGGACACCAGGACCGGCCGCGTCGTCGGCACGGTCACCGGTGTCGACCACGTGCTCGCCTTCGGCGACCCGGAGGGCGGCACCAGCCTGTGGTGCCTGGCCGTCGACGCGCAGAGCGCCCCGGCGGGCACCGGCGAGGCGCTGGTGCGGGTGCTCGCCGAGCGCTACGTCGGCCGCGGCCGCTCCTACGTGGACCTCTCGGTGCTGCACGACAACAGCGGGGCGATCGCGCTGTACCGCAAGCTCGGCTTCGTGCGGGCGGCCGCGGTGTGCGTCAAGCGCAAGAACCCGATCAACACGCCGCTGTTCGCCGGCGGCCCGCCCGGCCTGGACCTGCTCAACCCCTACGCGCGGATCATCGCCGACGAGGCGCTGCGCCGCGGCATCCGCGTCGAGGTGACCGACGTGGAGTCCGGCGAGATGCGGCTGTCGGTGGGCGGACGGCGGGTGCTCACCCGGGAGTCGCTGTCGGAGTTCACCACCGCGGTCGCGATGAGCCGCTGCGACGACAAGCGGGTCACCCGGCGGATCGTCGAGGCCGCCGGCGTCCGGGTGCCCCGCGGGGTGTCGGCGCCCGAGGACGACCTCGGCCCGGCCCGGCGGCTGCTGGCCGAGTGCGGCGAGGTGGTGGTCAAGCCGGCCCGTGGCGAGCAGGGCAAGGGCATCACCGTGGGCGTCACCGACGACGGGGAGCTCGAGCGCGCGGTCGCCGCCGCCCGGCTGTTCTGCCCCGACGTGCTGGTCGAGGAGCTCGTCGCGGGCGAGGACCTGCGCGTGGTGGTCATCGACCACGAGGTGGTGGCCGCGGCGGTGCGCCGGCCCGCGGAGGTCGTCGGCGACGGCCGCCGCACGGTGACCGACCTGGTCCGCGAGACCAGCCGGCGCCGCGAGCGGGCCACCGGCGGCGAGTCGCGCATCCCGCTCGACGACGTCACCGCCGACGTCGTCCGGGCCGCCGGGCACGGGATGGACGACGTCCTCCCCGAGGGCCGGCGGCTGCGCGTGCGGCGGACGGCGAACCTGCACACCGGCGGCACCATCGAGGACGTCACCGACCGGCTGCACCCCGCGGTCGGGCAGGCCGCGGTGCGCGCCAGCCGGGCGATCGGCATCCCGGTGACCGGCATCGACTTCCTGCTGCCCGACGTCGAGGGGCCCGACGCGGTCTTCGTCGAGGCCAACGAGCGCCCGGGGCTGGCCAACCACGAGCCGCAGCCGACCGCCGCCCGCTTCGTGGACCTGCTCTTCCCCGAGACCCGCCGGAGGTAGGTGCGGGTGGCCTACCTGCTCGCGGCGCTGGGCGGGGCGCTCGGTGCACTGGCGCGCTGGGGCGTGGCCGAGGCGCTCCCCCGGGACGACGGCGGCTGGCCGTGGGCGACGCTGCTGGTCAACCTCAGCGGCTGCCTGCTGATGGGCCTCCTGCTCGGCGCGCTGGCCGGCCGCTCCCCCGAGCCGGTGTGGGCTCGGCCGCTGCTGGGCGTCGGGGTGCTGGGCGGGTACACCACCTACTCGGCGTTCGCGGTCGAGGCCACCGACCTCGCCGACGGCGGCGCGCTGCTCACCGCCGCCGCCTACGTGCTCGCCTCGCTCACCGGCGGGGTGCTCGCGGTGGCGGCCGGCGTCCACCTGGCCCGGCCCCGGTGACGCCGCTGCTCGTCGCCGCGGGCGCGATGGCGGGCGCGCCGCTGCGGCTGCTGGTCACCCGGCTGGCGGCCCGGCGGGGGCGCGACCCGGCGCTGGGCACGCTCGCGGTCAACGTCGCCGGGTCCGCCGTCCTCGGCGTGCTGCTCGGCCTCGGGGACGCACCGGCGGCCGTCGTCGCGCTGGTCGGCACCGGCTTCTGCGGGACGCTGACCACGTTCTCCACGCTCGGGGCCGACGTCGTCCGGCTGGTGGCCGGGCGGGCCGTGGGTCGCGCGCTGGCCTACACCGCCGCCAGCGCCGTCCTCGGCCTGGGCGCCGCCGCGGTGGGGTACGCCGCCGGGGGCTGACCCGTGCTCAGCGCAGGGCGGGCGCCGGCACCGGCCCGGCGGCGACGAGCTCGTCGACCGGCCGCGCGGCGCTGTAGAGCCAGCCCTGCACCAGCGGGCAGCCCAGGTGGACGAGCAGCCGCTCCTGCTCGGCGGTCTCCACCCCCTCGGCGACCACGGTGAGCCCCAGGGTGTCCCCCAGCTCGAGGAGGGCGCGCAGCATCCCCGCCCGGCGCGGCGAGGTGGTCGAGGTGGCCAGGAAGGTGGCGTCCAGCTTCAGGTAGTCGGCGGGCAGCGTGTCGAGCCGGCTGAACGACGACCAGCCGGTGCCGAAGTCGTCGATGGCCACCCCGATGCCGTGCCGGCGCAGCCGGGCGAGGGTGCCGAGCGCGGGCGACGAGGACGCCTCGAGCAGGCTCTCGGTGACCTCGACGACGAGGTCCCGCGGGTCCCAGCCGGTGTCCGCGAGGGTCTGCAGCACCCGCTCGGCGTAGTCCGGGCACACCAGCTCCTGCCCGGAGACGTTCACCGTCAGCAGCACCCGGCGGCCCCACGCGGCGGCCAGCCGGCCGGCGTCGGTGCACGCCGAGCGCAGGACCGTCGCCCCCAGCTCGCCGACCAGCCCGGCGGCCTCCGCCGCCGGGACGAACTCGGCGGGGGACACCGGTCCCCGCACCGGGTCCCGCCAGCGGGCCAGCGCCTCGACGCCGACCGTGCCCCCGTCGGCCAGCGAGACGATCGGCTGCAGCGCCACGGTGACGTGCCCGGCCGCGAGCGCCGCGGCGAGGTCCACCGCCACCCGGGAGGTGTCCCCGCCGCTGAGCACCGACCGCCCGCGGCCGCCGGCCTTGGCCGCGTAGAGCGCCGCGTCCGCGCGGCGCAGGAGGTCGGCCGCGCTCTCGCCGTCGGCACGGACGGCGACCCCGGCGGAGAAGCCGCAGCCGGGCAGCGCGGCGCGCACCGCCTCCACCCCCGCCAGTGCCCGCGCCGACGACCCGGTCGCCAGCAGCAGCGCGAACTCGTCGCCGCCGAGCCGCGCCACCGCCGTCGCGGCCGGCACCGCCCGGCGGCAGGCCACGGCCACCGACCGCAGCAGCAGGTCGCCGGCGCCGTGCCCGTGCGAGTCGTTCACCTGCTTGAACCGGTCGAGGTCGAGCAGCGCCAGCGCGACGGGGTCCCCCGGCCGGGTGGCGTCCAGCACGCCGTCGAACCCCCGGCGGTTGAGCAGGCCGGTCAGCCCGTCCCGGCTGGCGCTGGACGCGCGCTGCACCAGCAGGCCGGTCACCGCGGCCACCGCCAGGCACACGAGCGTGGTGCACACCGCGACCGCCGCGGGCACGTCGCGCACCGCGGCCAGGCAGCCGACCTGCGCGACCAGTGCCAGGCCGAACTGCGCGGTCGCCGGCGCCCAGGCGAAGAACAGGAAGCTGTCGACGGCGACGAAGACGTAGATCGCCGCGGCCGCGACGGCCGACGCGGGGTCCGGGGCCGCGAGCACCGCCAACGAGATCAGGCACGTCCCGCCGAGGACGGCGACGTGGAACGTGGCCCGCGGCAGCCGCTCGCCGCCCACGAGCAGCAGCAGCGCCACGGTGAGCGCGACCACGCCGATCACCGCCAGGACCCGGCCGTCGGTCCGGGGGCCGGTGACGGAGGCGAGGGCCAGCACCGCCGTCCCGCCCATGGCGTAGAAGGCCCCGGTGGTCCGCGCCATGACGCGCGCAGTGGCCACGTCGGGTGCCGTCGAGGGGATCCGCACGGGCAGCACATCGGCGGACGGAACCGTCCGCTGCAGCCCTGCCGGCCTCCGCGCCGTCCGTCGTCATCCCCCGGGGTGAGCCGGCGGGTGGCCGTCCCCCCGCCCGGCCCGGGGGTGCCGGGCGGGGTGACCGTCAGTAGGGTCGGTACCGGTATGGCCGGAACGGACGCAGGAGACGCGCGGGCGGACAGCCCCGTCGTCGTGGTGGCCAACCGGCTGCCGGTCGACGCGGTGACCGAGCCCGACGGCACGGTGCGCTGGCAGCGCAGTCCCGGTGGCCTGGTCACCGCGCTGGAGCCCTTCGTCGCCGGCCGCGGCGGCGCGTGGGTGGGCTGGTCGGGGTCGGCCGGCGAGGCGCCCGAGCCCTTCGAGTCCGGCGGGATGTCGCTCGTCCCGGTGCCGCTCTCGGAGGAGGAGGTCGACCGCTACTACGAGGGCATGTCCAACGCCTCGCTGTGGCCGCTGTACCACGACGTGGTCGAGAAGCCGGAGTACCACCGCACGTGGTGGGACACCTACGTGCAGGTCAACAAGCGCTTCGCCGACCGGGCCGCCGAGGTCGCCGGGCAGGACGCGATCGTGTGGGTCCACGACTACCAGCTGCAGCTGGTGCCGGCGATGCTGCGGCAGCGGCGCCCCGACCTCACGATCGGCTTCTTCCTGCACATCCCGTTCCCGCCCTACGAGCTGTTCACCCAGCTGCCGTGGCGCTCCGCCGTCGTCGAGGGGCTGCTCGGCGCGGACCTGGTCGGCTTCCAGCGGCCCAGCGCGGCCGCGAACTTCGTCCAGCTCGCCCGCCGGCTGCACGAGCTGCCCACCCGCGGCGCGACGATCGAGTACGACGGGCGCACCGTCACCGCCCGGGCCTTCCCCATCTCCATCGACGTGAGAGCCTTCGACGAGCTGGCCTCCTCCCCCGAGGTGCTCAAGCGGGCCGCGGAGATCCGCGCCGAGCTGGGGGACCCCGAGAAGATCGTCCTCGGCGTCGACCGGCTCGACTACACCAAGGGCATCGCCGTCCGGCTCAACGCCTTCCAGGAGCTCCTCGAGGACGGCGTCGTCGAGGCACCGGGGACGGTGATGGTGCAGGTGGCCACGCCCAGCCGCGAGCGGGTCGAGCACTACGTGCACATGCGCGAGACCATCGAGCAGCAGGTCGGGCACATCAACGGCGTGTTCGGCAGCCTCGGCGGGCCGGCGGTGCACTACATCAACCAGTCGATCCCCCGCGAGGAGCTCGCCGCCCTCTACCGCGCGGCCGACGTCATGCTGGTGACGCCCTACCGCGACGGCATGAACCTGGTGGCCAAGGAGTACGTCGCCGCCCGGGGCGACCTCGGCGGCACGCTGGTGCTCTCGGAGTTCGCCGGCGCCGCCGCCGAGCTCAAGCAGGCGTTCCTGGTCAACCCGCACGACATCGCCGGCGTGAAGAACCAGCTGGTGCGGGCGCTGCGCACCGAGCCCGACGAGGCCGCCCGCCGGATGCGTGCGATGCGCCGCCACCTGGCCCGGCACGACCTCGACCACTGGGCGTCGTCGTTCTTCGATGCGCTGCGCGCCCAGGCGTGAGCGCGGTCCCCGACGACCTGGCGGCCGCGCTCGCCGCCCTGGCCGGGCGCCGTCCGCTGCTGGTCGCCTCCGACTACGACGGCGTGCTGGCCCCGCTCGCCGACGAGCCCTCCGCCGCCGTCCCCTCCCCCGGCGTCGACGGGCTGCTGGCCCGCATCGCCGCGGCCGACGGCGTCACGGTGGCGCTGGTCAGCGGGCGCGGCGTCGAGGACCTCCGGCAGGTCAGCGGCTTCACCGGCAGCTACCGCTGGGTGGGCAGCCACGGCGCCGAGTACGGCGGGCCCCTCGCCGGCGAGCTGGCCGGCCGCCGCGACGCCCTGGCCGACCGGCTGGCCCCCCTGGTGGCCGCCGTCCCCGGCGCGCGGCTGGAGGTCAAGCCGGCCAGCGTGGCGGTGCACGTGCGGCAGGTCGCCGACCCGGCCGCGGCCACCCGGCTGCTGGCCGACGCCGGTACCGCGGTGGCCGATCCGTCACTGACGATGAAGCCGGGCAAGGCGGTGCTCGAGGTCGCCGTCACCGACGCCGACAAGGGCAGCGCGGTCGGCCGGCTGCGCGACGAGCTCGGCGCGGCGGCCGTCGTCTACCTCGGCGACGACGTCACCGACGAGGACGTGTTCGGCACCCTCCGCCCCGGGGACGTGGGCATCAAGGTCGGCGACGGCGAGACGGCCGCCGCGCACCGCGTGGCCGACCCCGCGGCCGTGGTCGACGTCCTCCGGCAGCTGGCCGACCGGCTCGGCTGAGCTCCGGGGCCCCGGGCACGGCGTGTCCGGTCCCCGGCCCGGGTGGCCGGCACCCGGCGGTCCGGTCGGCGTCCCCGCGCGGTCGACACGGCGACCGGGCGCAGCCTCCCGACGCGGGTGGACGCCCGTCCGGGAGGCGGGTCGCCGGACCGGTGCGGTCGACCTGGCGACGGCGCGGGTGCGGTCACCGCCCGCTCCACAACGATCCGGCCGGGGCCGTCCTCCGCGGGCCGGCGCGCGTCCGGGGAGGCCGCACGATTCCGGTGCACGCCCCGCGGGGCACCCCGGTCTCGGCGTGCGCACCCGCCCCAGGAGGCCCCCGTGAACGCCGCGACCCCCTCGCGCCCCCGTACCGCCGGCTGGTTCGCCGACCGTCCGCTGCCGGTGAAGTTCGCCGCCGTCGTCGCCGTCGGTGCCGTCTCGCTGGGCGGCCTGCTCGGCTCGGTGCTGGTCGGCAACGGCGCCGTCCGGGACGCCCAGCAGCGGCTGGCCGACCTGCACCACGCGGAGTCGCTGGTGCTGCGGCTGGACACCCGGGCGAGCGAGCTCAAGGTCGACGGGTTCAAGGCACTCGTCCGCGACGTCCCGGCCGACCAGCTCCCGGAGCTGGCCGACGACGTCGCCGAGCCCGAGGCGCTGCTGGCCGAGCTGTCCGGCGTCCCGCTGGACGGCGACGCGGCGACCGCGGTGGCCGACCTCGGCAGCACCTACGGGGACTACACCGACGCCATCACCGCCTTCGTCGACGGCGCGATCGCCGACCAGGCCGGCAGCCGGGTGCGCTGGGAGGACATCCAGGCCGCCAACGACCTCACCGACGGTGCCGTCGGCACCGCCAAGGACACGCTGGAGGCCGAGACCGCGGCGGCCGGGGAGGAGCTGGCCGCCACGATCTCCCGCTGGGAGACCACCGCCCTGCTCGCCGCCGCGCTCGGCCTGGTGCTGCTGGTCGGGCTCAGCTGGCTGACCGCCCGCTCGGTGATCGGTCCGGTCCGGCGCGTGCACTCCGCCCTCGACGCGCTGGCCGCCGGCGACCTGACGGGCACCACCGGCGTCGACTCCCGCGACGAGCTGGGCCGCATGGCCGCGTCCCTCGACGGCGCCCGGGCCGGCCTGCGGGAGGTGATGGCGTCGGTGGCCGGTGCCTCCGACGCGGTGGCCGCCAGCTCCGAGGAGCTGTCGGCGTCGTCGGCGCAGATCTCGGCCTCGGCGGAGGAGACCTCGGCGCAGTCGGGTGTGGTGGCCGGCGCTGCCGAGGAGGTGTCGCGCAACGTGCAGACGGTGGCCGCGGGTGCCGAGCAGATGGGGGCGTCGATCCGGGAGATCGCCAGCAACGCCGCCGAGGCCTCCGCGGTGGCCGCCCGCGCCGTCACCGCGGCGGAGACCACCACCGCCACGGTCGCCAAGCTCGGCGACTCCTCCGCCGAGATCGGCAACGTCGTCAAGGTCATCACCTCGATCGCCGAGCAGACGAACCTGCTGGCGCTGAACGCCACGATCGAGGCGGCGCGCGCTGGGGAGGCGGGCAAGGGCTTCGCGGTGGTGGCCAACGAGGTCAAGGAGCTGGCGCAGGAGACGGCCAAGGCGACCGAGGACATCGCCCGCCGCGTGCAGGCCATCCAGGGCGACACGACGGCGGCGGTGGCCGCGATCGGGGAGATCTCCCAGATCGTCGCCCAGATCTCCGACCGGCAGACCACCATCGCCTCGGCGGTGGAGGAGCAGACGGCGACGACGAACGAGATGAGCCGCTCGGTGCAGGAGGCCGCCCAGGGCTCCGGGCAGATCGCCGACAACATCTCCGGGGTCTCGACCGCCGCGGACTCCACCACCCAGGCGCTCACCCAGACCCGCACCGCCGTGGACGAGCTGGCCCGCATGGCCGGCGACCTGCGCAGCACCGTCGCCCGCTTCACGTACTGAGAGAGGACCTCCCTGCAGGGAGGCCGCAGCAGCGAACAGGAGAACCACATGCCCTCCCCCGCCGTGACTCGACGCCGGCGCTCGCGCTGGTTCGCCGACCGGCCGATCGCCGTGAAGATCCTCAGCCTGCTGGCCTTCAGTGCCTCCGTCGGCGTCCTCATCTGCACGGTCGCGGTCGGCCGGATCGGTGACCTCGACGAGAGCCAGCGGGACATGTACGAGGGTCACGTCGTCGCGCTCTCCGACCTCGACGACATCCAGGCCGGCTACGAGCAGCTGCGGCAGGGCTACCAGGCCTACTTCCTGGCCGACGCGACCACCCGCACGGGGCTGAGGACCCAGCTCACCCAGGGCCAGGCCGCGCTCGGCGAGCGGATCGACGCGTACTCCGCGACCACCGAGCACGCCGACCTGTTCGGTGCCCTCGCCGACGACGTCGCCACGTCCCTGCAGGTCAGCGACGACCAGTTCCTCGCCGCCCTCGACGCCGGGGACGTCCCCGCCGCCGGCGCGGTCGCCGCGGGCCCGCTGGTCGAGGCGCAGGACGCGGTGGTGGCGGACTTCGCCGGGCTGCGGCAGGTGCTGCGCGAGGAGGCCGACGCCCAGGCCGCGACGGGCGCCGAGACCGCCGCGGGCGCGGTCACGACCCTCTGGACGATCCTCGCGGTGACCGTGGGCGTCGGCCTGCTCATCGTCTCCGTCGTCGTCCGCCAGCTCGTGGGCACCGTCCGCGCCGTGCAGCGCACCGTCGACGCGCTGGCCGCCGGCGACCTCACCGTGACCCCGGACGTCGACACGCTCGACGAGCTCGGCCGCATGGCCGCCGGCCTGGGCGCCGCCCAGGACAACCTGCGCGCGGTGCTCACCTCGGTGGCCGCCTCGGCCGACGCCGTGGCCGCCTCCTCCGAGGAGCTGTCGGCCTCCTCGACGCAGATCTCCGGGTCGGCCGAGGAGACCTCGACCCAGTCGGGCCGGGTCGCCGCGGCGGCCGAGGAGGTGTCGCGCAGCGTGCAGACGGTGGCCGCGGGTGCCGAGCAGATGGGGGCGTCGATCCGGGAGATCGCCAGCAACGCCGCCGAGGCCTCCGCGGTGGCCGCCCGCGCCGTCACCGCGGCGGAGACCACCACCGCCACGGTCGCCAAGCTCGGCGACTCCTCCGCCGAGATCGGCAACGTCGTCAAGGTCATCACCTCGATCGCCGAGCAGACGAACCTGCTGGCGCTGAACGCCACGATCGAGGCGGCGCGCGCTGGGGAGGCGGGCAAGGGCTTCGCGGTGGTGGCCAACGAGGTCAAGGAGCTGGCGCAGGAGACGGCGAAGGCGACCGAGGACATCGCCCGCCGCGTCCAGGCGATCCAGGGCGACACCACCGCCGCCGTCGGCGCCATCGGGGAGATCTCCCAGATCGTCGCCCAGATCTCCGACCGGCAGACCACCATCGCCTCCGCGGTGGAGGAGCAGACGGCGACCACCAACGAGATGTCGCGCTCGGTGCAGGAGGCCGCGCAGGGGTCGGGGCAGATCGCGGACAACATCTCCGGGGTCTCCACCGCCGCGGACTCCACCACGCAGGCGCTCACCCAGACCCGCACGGCCGTCGACGAGCTCGCCCGCAGGGCCACCGACCTGCGCGCGACGGTGGGCCGCTTCACCTGGTGACCACCCCCCGCTGACGTCCCGACCGCGGCCCGCGCCCCTCCTCCTGGGGGAGCGCGGGCCGTGTCGCGTGCCGGGGGACCATTCCGCGGATCGTCAGGAATGGTCACCGGTCTCCGGCGGATTCCTTGTCGACACGGCGGTCCACTCCGTTCCGTCACCCCGGCCGTCGACCATTCCGGTCGTGCGCGGATCGTGACCGACACGCCATTACCAGGTCCGTGTGCGGACCATTCCCGTGCCCCACAGTCCCACTCGACAGCGCGCCCGGCGCTCCCCTGCTCGACACCCTGGAGAGAAACGATGACCACCCCGACCGACGTCCCCGGCCGCGCTCCCGCGGCCGGCTCCTCCTGGTGGGGCGACCGCGGCGTCAAGACCAAGGTCCTCACCGCGGTGGGTGCCGCGGCCGGTGTGGCGCTCGTCGTCGGCGTCACCGCCGTCGTCGGGCTCGACGGCGCCGCGGAGCGCGCCACGGGGCTCAACGCGCAGATCGGCGCGCTCACCGACGTCACCGAGATGCGCGGCGCCATGAAGGACGTCCGGATCAAGACGCGGGACGCGCTGATCAGCGTCGACCCGGCCCGCGTCGAGGCGGCCTTCGACGCCATGCCCGAGCTCGAGGCCCGGTTCGAGGAGGCCCGGCAGAGCTACGAGACCAGCGGGCTGACCGAGGAGCAGCAGGCCCTCGTCGCCCAGGCCGAGGAGTCCTTCCAGCAGTACCTCGAGGTCGGCGAGACCGTCCTCGCCCCGCTCGCGCGGGCCAACCAGCAGCCGGCCTGGGACGAGGCCAACCAGACGCAGGCCAAGCCGCTCGGCGACGCGGTCGAGGAGGCGGTCGTCGAGCTGGTCGAGATCGAGAAGACCGAGGCCGCGGCGGCCGCCGCGGCCGCCGAGTCCGGTGCCGCCCAGCAGCGGGTCCTCGTGCTCGTCGTGCTCGGGGCCGGCCTGGCGCTCGCCTTCGGTCTGGGCCTGCTCGTGGCCCGCACCCTGGCCCGCGGCGTGGCCCGCGTGCAGACGGTCGCCGAGGGGCTCGCGAGCGGTGACCTGACCCGCACCTCGGGCCTGACCACCCGGGACGAGCTGGGCCGGATGGGTGCCGCGCTCGACGGCGCCGTCACCGAGCTGCGGCGGGTCATGGGCACCGTGGCCGGTGCCGCCGACGCGGTGGCCGCGTCGTCGGAGGAGCTGTCGGCGTCCTCGGCGCAGATCTCGGCCTCGGCGGAGGAGACCTCGGCGCAGTCGGGTGTGGTGGCCGGCGCTGCGGAGGAGGTCAGCCGCAACGTGCAGACGGT
>NZ_FMZF01000004.1 GCF_900102745.1 Geodermatophilus telluris | reverse complement strand
GTGGTGGTGGGTGCCGTGGTCGTGGTGGTGGGTGCCGCGGTCGTGGTGGTGGGTGCGGTGGTGGTGGTGGGTGCCGTGGTCGTGGTGGTCGGTGCAGTGGTGGTGGGTGCGGTCGTGGTGGTGGTCGGCGCGGTCGTGGTGGGGGGCGCCGCCGTCGTGGTGGTCGGGGTGGCGCTGTTCGTCGGTGACGGTGTCGCCGTCCCCGCCGAGGTGCTGGTCCCGGTCGAGGGCGCCGCGGACGAGGTGGTGGTCGCAGCAGGGCTCGTCGGAGGTGGTGGCGTCTCCTCCGGTCGCACCGTCGTGGCGGGCGCCGGGGCGAGCGGCGTGTCCGTGGCCTCCTGCGGCGCAGCAGCCCCGCCTCTGCTGGTCCGGCGCTCGTCGGACGGCAGCGGCGCCGCGGGGACCGGCGGGGCCGGGACGGTCATCGGCTCGGCACGGTCGGAGGCCTGCCCGTCCGCGACCGAGGTGTCGGGGTCGGCCGCCGCCTGCGCACCTGCGGCCCCGCCGTCCGCGGAGTCCTGCGCGGCCTGGACGACGCCGACCCCTCCGAGGAGCACCGCCACGAGGCCCGCACCGGCCAGGAGGTGCCTGGCCCTCCGGGGCGCCCGGTGGGACCGGGCGGTCGCCCGACCGAGGCCCACGAGGCCCGCCAGGCCCGCGAGCCGCCGTGGGCGGGGGAGAGTGGCGTGGACGGCCGGGCGGGTACCCGGCCCGGCCCGGCCCGGTGGGGGTGGCGCGGAGGTCGGCGCTGCGAGGAGCCCCGCCGCCTGACGGGCCTGGATGCCGGACTTGTCCGACAGGGCCAGCTGCGGCAGGAACAGGAACACCAGGAAGCCGGCCGCGGCCACGGCGGCCACGACGAGGAACACCAGGCCGATGGAGTCGGCGAACCCGGTGCGGAACGGCAGCGCGAGGGAGCCGGGCAGGTGCTGGACGAAGGAGGTGTCCGACAGGTCCCCACCGGTGGGCAGCCGACCGCTGCCCACGGCGTCGGACACCCGGGGGTCGGTCGCCGCGGACGCGGTCACGGCCGCCCCGATGTCGGTGGGCAGGCGGCTGAAGAGCACCGACAGGAACGCCGCGGTGCCGATGGTGGCGCCCATCTGGCGGAAGAAGGTGACCGACGAGGTGGCCACGCCCAGCTGGGAGGGCGCGACAGCGGTCTGCACCGCCAGCACGGCGGGCTGCATGTTGAACCCGAGGCCCACCCCGAGGAGCACCATGAGCGGCGCCAGCGCCAGGACCGAGGTGTCCGCGCCGACGATGAACGACAGTGCGGCCAGCGCGACGGCCATGAGCACGGTGCCTGCCAGGGGGAACACCCGGTAGTGGCCGGTCCGGGAGATGGCGACGCCCGAGCTCGAGGCGCCGATCGCGATGCCGACGACCAGCGGGATCATCTGCAGGCCCGCGACCGTGGCGCTCGAGCCGTGCACGATCTGCAGGTACTGGGGGAGCAGCAGCAGGCCGCCGAACATGCCGGCGCCCACCACCGTGCTGCCCGCGGTGGCGACGGTGAAGGTGCGGTTGCGGAACAGCCGCAGCGGCAGCAGCGCCTCGTCGCCGTAGGCCCGCTCGGCGAGCAGGAAGAGCCCGAGACCGACGGCGCCGATCGCGTAGCACGTCAGGGCGTCGGTGGAGGTCCAGCCCCAGGTGCGGCCCCGCTCGGCGACGAGGAGCAGCGGCACGATGCAGGTGACCAGCGCCAGGGCGCCGGGCCAGTCGATGCGGTGCTCGCGCCGCTCGTGCGGCAGGTGCAGCACCCGGAACACCGCGGCGAACGCCAGCAGGCCCAGGGGCACGTTGACCAGGAAGACCCACCGCCAGCCCGCCACGCCCAGCAGCTCGGACCGGCCGGCGAGGAACCCGCCGACGAGCGGTCCCAGCACGCTCGAGGCGCCGAACACGGCCATGAAGAAGCCCTGGTAGCGGGAGCGCTGCCGCGGTGGCACGACGTCGCCGATGATCGCCAGCGCCAGCGACATCAGGCCGCCGGCGCCGATGCCCTGGACCGCGCGGAAGGCGGCCAGCTGGGACATCGAGGCGGCCAGCCCGCACAGCACCGAGCCGAGGACGAAGACGGCGATGGCGAACAGGTAGAACGGCCGCCGGCCGTAGACGTCGGAGAGCTTGCCGTACAGCGGCGTGGAGATCGTCGAGGTGATCAGGAACGCCGTGGTGGCCCACGCCTGCAGGTCGTAGGCCCGCAGGTCGTCGGCGATGGTGCGGATGGCGGTCGCGGCGACGGTCTGGTCGAGGGCGGCGAGGAACATCGCGACCATCAGCCCGGCGATGATGGTGAGGATCTGCCGGTGGGTGAAGGCGCCGTCCTCGCCCGGTGCGGCGGCGGCCGCGCGCGTCTCCCGGCGCTCGGCCGCGCTGGGGGAGTGACCCCGGGTCACGAGCCCGCCCCGGGGGACGGGGCGGCCGGCCCGTGGCCCGTGGAGCCGGTGAGCCTCGTCGCCGGGGCCACGATCCGGGACGGGTGCCAGGTCATGCTGCTCCTCGGTGCGACCGGTTCGCCGGTGACGACGGGCACGCGTCGCGGGCGGCTGCCGGCGTGTCGGCGACGTCCCCGGCGGATCCGGCTGCTGCTGCCCGACGGGGTCCGTGGGTCAGGACCGGCCCCACGCTAGGGCCGCTGTGGAGACGACCACATCCGTCGCAGGTCGCGTTCCGGGCATCCGACTCCCGTGTGGGGGGATCACGGTCCCCTGCGACCCGAGGAGTGGGTGGTCGCCGGGTCCGGCGTCGCACGAGCGGGACGCCGAGCGCTCGACGACGGCGCGGACGGGACGTCCGGCCAGCGAGGACGACCGCCTGGGACCGGGCTGTGCGGGCCGGCCCGGTCGGCGTGCGGCCGACGTGCGGCGTGGTCGTGGGGCCCTGGGTGGCCGGCGCGGGTGCCGCGGTGCTCGGCCTCCGGCGGCTGGTGCGCGCCGTCCGCGGCTGACGGTCCGGCCTCAGATCCGCCCGCGGCGCTGCAGGCCGACGAAGGCCAGCCAGCCGAACGGGGCCGGCAGCCAGAAGGTCGCCACCCGGAAGGCGAGCACCGCCGCCAGCGCCGGGGCGAGGGGCACCCCGGTCGCGGTCAGGCCGCCGACCAGCGCGGCCTCGACCGCGCCCAGCCCGCCCGGCGTGGGCGCCGCCGAGCCGACCGTGGAGCCGACCAGGTACACGACCGCGAGCGAGGACAGGGCGAGCGAGGTCGAGAAGGCGCGCAGTGACGCGTCGAGCGCCAGCACGTACCCGCCGTTGAGCAGCAGGACGCCGAGGACGGCCGTGCCCAGCCGGCGGGGCTCGGTCGCCGCGGCGAGCAGCTGCGGAACCGTGCGCCGGACCAGGGGGTCCACCCGCCGGCGCAGCGCCCGCCGGGTGCGCGGGACCGCGACCGCCACCGCGAGCAGGACGCCGGCGGCCAGCAGGACGGCGAGGACCGGCCCGCTGGGCAGCAGCGAGGGGCGCGACGGCGAGACGCCGCTGGACCAGCCGCACACCACCAGCAGCAGCAGCGTCACCGCGACGGTGACCACCTGGCTGACCGCCACCGAGGCCGCCGCGGTGGCGGTGGGCACGCCCGAGCGCTGCAGGTAGCGGATGCTCACGCCGACGTGCCCGACGGTCGGCGGGGTCACCAGGGTGACGAACGCCGACGACAGCTGCACGAGGGTGGTGCGGCCGAGGGGCAGCCGCTCGGGGACGAAGGCCAGCAGCCCCAGCGCCGCGCCCACGTAGGTGAGCGCCGAGCCGAGCACCGCGACCGCCAGCCAGCGCCAGTCGGCCTGCCGCAGCGCGGTGCCGATGCCGACGTCGGACAGCTGGGTGACCAGGACGTGCGCGCCGACGGTCGCCCCCGCGACGCTGACGACCGTGCGCCCCCGGATGCGCTCGAGCCGGGGCGGCGTCACCCGGGGGGCGTCGGGGCCGCCGAGGGCGGCGCGCAGGTCCTCGAGGACGGGTGTCCGGGCGGCCGCCCGGCGGACCGGCCGGGTCAGCGCGAGCGGCTGCAGCAGCGCCGCCCACCGGGCCTCCTCGGCCGGCCCGGTGGCGTAGCCGGCGCGCAGCGCCGCCACGGCGGCCGCCGCCCCGGCCGGTGCGGCCACCGCGACCAGCAGCGCCACCACGTCGAGGTCGCGCTGCAGCTCGCCGGCGGCCGGCTGGGCGTCCCGCAGGTCGGTGAGGCCGGCAGTGCCGTCGGCGAGGAGGACGACGGCGTCCGCGGTGAGCGCGCCGTGCGCGATCCCGGCCCGGTGCAGCCGGCGCAGCGCACCGAACCCGGCGGTGAGGGCCGGCACCCCCGGCGCGTCGTCGCCGGCCAGGGGTGCGCCCGGCAGGGGCCGCTCGACGAGGACGAGTGCCGGCCCCGCCGGCAGCAGTGCCAGGACCGGGGGGACGGCGACCCCGGCCGCGCGGGCCAGGCCCGCGACCAGGGCCCGGCGCTCGAGGACACCGCGCAGCGAGAGCGCCGGCCGCCCGACCGCCGAGGTGCGGAACCACAGCACGCGCCAGGCGCGGCTGGCGAGCGCCACGCCCCGCCGGTCGGGGTCCACCACGGTCAGCACGAGGTCGCCTCCGGCGTCCGCGGCGGCCCAGCGCACCCGGCCGGCGGCCTCCTCCAGCGGCCGCATGCCGCCCACGAGCGCGATGCCCGCCTGCGCCAGCGCCGCGGCGACGAGGGCCTCCGGCGGGCGGGCGGGGGCGACGCCGACGGCCACCCGCACCGCCAGTCCGGCGGCCGTGCCGAGCAGCACGGCGGCGACCGCGCCGGGCACCGTCTCGCTGCCCAGGGCCACGGCGCAGCCGGTCGCGGCGAGCAGCGCCGCGGCCGCCGGAACGGTCAGCCGCCCGCCCCGCGGCAGGTCCGCGCCGACCAGCAGCCCGACGGCGGCCGCGACCGGGACCACGGCCGAGTCGACCGACGGCCCGAGCGGTGTCACCCAGCCGGCCTCGCCCGCCTCCTGGGCGGCCACCGCCAGCCCGGCGCCGAGGGCGCACGCGGCCGCCGCCGGGAGCAGCGCCCCGCGGCGGTGGCGCAGTGCGTCGACCACCACGGCGGCCAGGACCCCCAGCACGGCGAGCGACGCGAGGGCGTTCGCGGCCGACAGGACGGCCCGCGGCAGGCCGCGCACCCCGTCGGGCACCGTGGTCCCGGCCGCGGCCGGCAGCAGCGCGGACAGCGCGCCGAGGGCCGCCAGCAGGCCGAGGGTGGCGGCCAGCCGGGCGACGTCGGAGGGGCGGCGGACCCGTGCCCGGGGGGACGCCGGACCGCCCCCGCCGTCGCCGTCCACGGGCAGCAGTATCGAGGGGCCGCCCACGGCCGCCGCCCGCCGCCCCGGGTGCCCGGCCACGACGGGACCGGCTGCGGGACGGGACGGGCGGCGGGCTCCGCGCGATGAGTCCCGGTGGGGTGGCGGGTCTCACCTGCACCGGCAGGTCCACCCGGCCGGGGCACCCGAGAGGAGCGAGGACCCGTGGGCAGAGTGGTGGCGAACGCGATCACGTCCCTCGACGGCTACGTCGCCAGGCAGGACGACAGCATCGGCCCGCTGTTCGACTGGCTGCAGAACGGCGAGGTCGCCCTCCCGACCCCCGCCGGCGACTTCACCGTCCACCTGACCCCGCCCAGCGCGGAGCACTGGCGGCGGTGGACGTCCTCACTGGGGGCGCTGGTCTGCGGCCGGACGCTCTTCGACGTGGCCGGGGGCTGGCAGGGTCGGCACACGCTCGACGTCCCCGTCGTCGTCGTGACGCACCGGCCTCCGACGGACTGGGTCGCGGCGCACCCCGACGCCCCGTTCACCTTCGTGACCGACGGGGTCGGGGCCGCGGTCGCCCGCGCCCGGGAGCTGGCCGGCGACCGGGTGGTCGCGGTCACCGGGGGGACCGTCGCCCGCCAGTGTCTGGACCTGGGGCTGCTCGACGAGGTGGCCGTCGACCTGGTCCCCGTCGTGCTGGGGGAGGGCAACCGCCCCTTCTTCGGCCGGCTCTCGTCCCCGGAGGTCCTGCTGGGCAACCCGACGGTGTGCGTGCCGGGCGACCGGGTGCTGCACCTGGTGTTCCCCGTGCTGCGCTGACCCGGCGGGTGCCGCCGGGCCTGCCGGGGGAGGAACGCCGGCCGTCAGCTCCAGGTGGTGGTCAGCCGCACGCTGACGCCGTCCGCGTCGCGGCGGATGGCGACGTGGTCGCACAGCTGCCGGGCCAGCCACAGCCCCATGCCGCCGTGGCTGAGGTCCGCGCCGTGCGCGGGCCCGTACCCGGCGAAGGGGTCGTCGAGACCGGAGCCGGAGTCGCGGACGGTGGCCACCACCCGGCCGGGGGCGGTCCACAGCCGCAGGCCGGCGGGGAGGGTGCCGTGCCGGACGGCGTTGGAGGTCATCTCGTCGACGGCCAGGAGGAAGTCCTCGAGCACGTCGTCCGGCCCGTCGACGGTGTCCAGCCAGGCGCGCACCCGGCGGCGCAGGCCGGTGTAGTCGCCGATGTCGTCGTCGGCCAGGGCCGGCGGCGTGGACTCCAGCGGCTCGACCGGTACCGGCAGGCTGCGCAGGTAGGTGGCCGGGTCGAGGAAGTCGGGGTTGGCCGACCGCCCGTCGGCGGTGACCAGCCGCGGGTGCGTCTTCCGGACCGAGGCCAGGATCGGCGCGGGCAGCGCGGCGTCGAACACGCACAGGCCCCACAGCGGCCACGGGCGCAGGGCGGTGTTGATGACCGCCTCGTAGGCCTGCCACTCCCGCCAGTCGGCGGCCGTGGTGCCGTAGTCGGTCTCCCCGACCACCCGCAGCCGGTGGCCGGGGGCGGCGTGCTCGTCGGCGAAGCGGCGGAACGCGGTGATCGCGGTGGGCGTGCGGGCGCGGTAGAGGGCGTGCCGCTCGACGACGAGCACCCGCGGGTCGTGTCCGACGGCCTCGCGCAGCGGCCCGGTGGTCGCCGGTCCGGCGGCGACGAGCGCGGCGTCGCCGGCGGCCAGCCCCTCGAGCAGCCAGGGCGCGGCTACGGCGGTGAGCGTGTCGACGTCGTCGTAGACGAGGGCGTCGTGCCGGTAGCCCGGCGACCTGCCGCCGGTGGCCGGGACCGGGCCGCCGGAGCCGGGCCGGTCGGTGTTCGTGCGGTGCACTGCTGCTGTCCCCTCGTGTGCCGGCTGCCGCGGTGCGAGCCGACGCGCAGACGGAGGCACCTGGACCCGTCTACCCGACGCGCAGCGACTCACGCTCGCGGCCGCCACCGGGGCCTGCGGGACCGGCGTGGCGGGTGCGCGGGGACTGGCCGGTGGGGCGGCGCGGAGGACGGCGTCCCGGCCACCGGAGGGCGCGGACGTGCAGGTCGATGGCCTCGTGGCCTGGTGCGCCATCAGGGACTCGAACCCCGAACCCGCTGATTAAGAGTCAGCTGCTCTGCCAATTGAGCTAATGGCGCGTGTCTCCCGGGCTGCCCCGGTCACGAGGAGGAACGATACCAGCGCCCGGGTCGGTCCCGTCGGGGACCACCTCCGCACGGACCCCACCGCTGCGCAGCAGCGGGGACACTGGGCACGCCGGCTCCGGCCGGAGCGGCGCAGGGGACAGGGGAGACGACGAGGGTGCGACGGACAGCGGCGCTGGTCACGGCGGGGGCGATCGCCCTGCTCAGTGGGTGCAACGGGACGGAGGACGCGCCGGCGACGGCGGCGCCGACCACCGCTGACGCCGCCCCGGCGCAGGTCGAGCTGACCCCGGCCGACGGCGCGACCGACGTCGCCCCCGGCGAACCGGTGGAGATCTCCGTCACCGACGGCGAGGTCACCGAGGTGACCGTCACCGACGGGTCCGGCGCCGAGGTGCCCGGCGCGGTGGCCGACGGCGAGACCGAGGGCAGCGAGGTCTGGACGCCGGAGACCCCGCTGGACTGGGGCACCACCTACACGCTCACCGCCGCCGCCGAGAACGCCGACGCCGAGCCCGCCGAGGCCACCAGCACGTTCACCACGGTGACCCCCGAGGACCTCACCACCCCCGCGATCGGCCCGCTCGACGGGCAGACCGTGGGCGTGGGCATGCCGATCCGCGTCTACTTCGAGGAGCCGGTGGTCGACCGGGCCGCCGTCGAGAGCCGCCTGCTGGTCACCAGCTCGACGCCCACCGACGGCCGGTGGAGCTGGTCCAGCGACACCGAGGTGCACTTCCGCCCGTCGGAGTACTGGCCCGAGAACACCGACGTCACCCTGGAGGCCGACCTCTACGGCGTGGAGATCGGCGCGGGCGTGTGGGGCGAGCAGGACCGCACGGTGGCCTTCACCATCGGCGAGCGGCACGTGTCGATCGCCGACGCCGCCACCCACACGATGGAGGTCTACGACGGCGACCAGCTGGTGCAGACCTGGCCGATGAGCGCCGGCAGCCCCGACAACCCGAGCTACAACGGCCCGCACGTGGTCACCGAGCTCAACGCCGACCGGGTCATGGACTCGAGCACCTACGGCGTGCCCGTCGACAGCCCGGGCGGCTACCGGACGCCGGTGCAGTGGGCGGTGCGGCTCTCCGACAGCGGCGAGTTCGTGCACGCCGCCCCGTGGTCGGTGGCCCAGCAGGGCCGGGAGAACGTCTCGCACGGCTGCATCAACCTCTCCACCGACCGCGCCCGCTGGTTCTTCGACTTCTCCCAGCCGGGTGACGTCGTCGAGATCCGCAACTCCTCCGCGGGCACGCTCACCTCCGACATCTCCGACTGGACCGTCCCGTGGGACGAGTGGGTGGCCGGCAGCGCGCTGTCGTGATCGTGGTTTCTCCCGGGCCGACCGCGGGCACCACCTGGGCGTTTTCCTGGGGAGGGAGCGTCGTGGACACCTGGTTGATCGTGCTGATCGTCGTCGTCGCGCTGGTCGTGCTGGCCCTGGTCGGGCTGGCCCTGGCCAAGCGCAGCCGCGTGGCCTCGGCCCGCCGCCGGGAGCAGCAGCGCGCCCAGGCGCGCGAGCACCTGGAGGAGGCACGGCTGCGCGGGGTGCAGGCGGAGAAGGAGCAGGCGCTCGCCGAGGAGCAGGCCGCCCGCGCCCGCCGCGAGCGCGCCGAGGTCGAGGAGCGCACCCGGATGGCCGAGCAGGAGGCGCGGCAGCGGGCCGCCACCGCGCAGGAGCACGCCAGCGCCGCCGAGCGGCTGCGGGCCGAGGCCGAGAAGCTCGCCCCGGGGCTGGCCGACCGGCAGGACCGCGGCAACCACGTCGTCGACCGTGACCCGGCCGGCAACCACGCCGTCGACCCGGACGCCACTCGCCGCATCGACGGGGCCCAGGCCCCGGTGACCGGCGACGACCGCGGCGGCGCCACCCGCCGCTGACGGCGGCTCCTCCGCTCAGTTCCGGTGACCGCCGCGGTCCCTCCTGCGGGAGGGGCCGCGCCGGCCCCGGGACGACCGGAGGGGACCGTGGCCGACCTGCTCGCCATCGGCACGCGCAAGGGGCTGTGGCTGGCCCGCAGCGACGACGACCGCCGCACCTGGACCCTGGACGGGCCGCACCTGCTCGCGCAGGAGGTGGCGGCGGTCGGCATCGACGTCCGCGGGCCCGTGCCGCGGCTGCTGGCCGGCGTCCAGTACGGGCACTGGGGACCCACCGTCACCTGGTCCGACGACCTGGGCGCCACCTGGTCGGAGACCGACGAGGGCGCCATCCGCTTCCCCGCCGACACCGGCGCCGCGCTCGCCCGCGTCTGGCAGCTGCGGCCCGACACCGCGCAGCGGCCCGGCGTCGTGTGGGCCGGCTGCGAGCCGCACTCGCTGTGGCGCAGCGAGGACGGTGGCCGCTCGTTCGGCCTCGTCCGCGGGCTCTGGGACCACCCGCACCGGCCCGGGTGGGAGCCCGGCGGCGGGGGCGGCGCGGTGCACACCGTGCTGCCGCACCCCACCGGCGAGCGCCTGGTGGTGGCGATGAGCACCGGCGGCGTCTACGTCAGCGAGGACGGCGGCGGCACCTGGCGGCCGCGCAACGCGGGCATCGGCGCGGTCTTCCTGCCCGAGCCCGCGCCGGAGTACGGCCAGTGCGTGCACAAGGTGGCCGTCGACGCCGGCGACCCCGACCGCCTGTACGCGCAGAACCACTTCGGCGTCTACCGCACCGACGACGCCGGAGGCGCGTGGACCTCGATCGCCGAGGGCCTGCCGGCCGACTTCGGCTTCCCGGTGGTCGCCTCGCCGACCACGCCGGGCACCGCCTGGGTGGTGCCGCTGGTCGCCGACGCGCAGCGGGTGCCGCCGGGCGGGCGGCTGCGGGTGCACCGCACCCGGGACGCGGGCGCGACGTGGACCGAGCTGGGCGCCGGGCTGCCCGACGCCGCCTGGACGGCGGTGCTCCGCGACGCCGTCTGCGTGGACGGGGCCGACCCGACGGGCGTCCACCTGGGCACCCGGGACGGCTGCGTGTGGTCCAGCCGCGACGAGGGCGAGTCGTTCACGCTGGTCGCCGACCACCTGCCCGACGTCCTCTGCGTGCGCGCGGCGCGGCTGCCGTGACCGTCGAGGTGCTGCTGCCGGGTGTGCTGGCCGACCTGGCCGGCGGCTCGCGGCGGCTCGCGGTGGACCCCGCCGACCCCACGCTGGCCGGGCTGCTCGACGCCCTGGCCGCCCGGCACCCGGTGCTCGAGCGGCGGATCCGGGACGAGGCGGGCGCGCTGCGCCGGTTCGTCAACGTCTACGTGGACGGCGACGACGTCCGCTTCGCCGCCGGGCTGGCCACGGCCGTGCCCGCGGGTGCGGTGGTGCAGGTGCTGCCCTCGGTGGCCGGCGGCTGACTGCCGGTCAGAGCTGGGCTCAGAGCAGGGCCAGGGTGGCGCACTCGGCGCACAGCTGCTGGTCCTCGTAGCCGTCCGGCGGCCACTGGAGCTGCTCGTCGACGGCGACGTAGGCGCCGCACAGCGACTTGCGGCTGCGGCCGGTCACCCGGCCGATCGTCGCGTGCGCCGGGCCGATCTGGCGGGGCTGCAGCCCCTCCGGGCTGCCGACCGAGCCGACCATGACGACCGCGTGCGCGGTCCCGTAGGAGTAGGCGGTGGTCATGGCGCCAGGGTCCGAGCCCGCGCCGGGCCGGGCCAGCACCTGCCGGTGCGTGTCCGGCACGCGGCGGCTCAGGCGACCCACCCGCCCCACCCGGCACGGGTGCCGCGCCGGCCGGGGGCGGCGGGGACGATGGCGGGGACCGGGAGGAAGGGGGAGCGGGTGCCGCTGCCGCGCGCGCTGGCGCCGCTGCGCTCCCCGGCCTACCGCCGGCTGGCGGCCTCCCTGGCGCTGTCGCTCGTCGCCAACGGCGCGTGGGCGGTCACCGTCGTCTGGCAGGTGGTCGCCCTCGGCGGCGGCCCGGCGGAGCTGTCGCTGGTCAGCGGGCTGTCCGCGGCGGGGACCCTGGCCGCGGCACTGCCCGGCGGGGTGCTGGCCGACCGGGTGCCGCAGCGGCACCTGCTGCTCGCGGTGACACTGCTGTCGGCGGTGCCGGTGGCCGCGGTGGGTGGGCTGTCGCTCGCCGGCGTCCTGCCGCTGCCGGTGCTCGCCGTCGTCGGCCTGCTCGGCGGGGTGGCGCTGGGGCTGCACTACCCGGCCTACTCGGCGCTGGTGCCCGCGCTGCTGCCGCCGGAGCAGGTCCTGGCGGCCAACGGGCTCGAGGGGGCGCTGCGCCCGGCGCTCTACCAGGTGGCCGGGCCCGCGGCGGCCGGGCTGCTCGTGGCCGCGCTGTCCCCGGGGGCCGCCTTCCTGGCCACCGCGGCTGCCTCCCTCGGCGCGACGCTGTGCGTCCTGGGCCTGCCGCTGCTGCCGGTGCACCGGGGCGTCGCGGCCGGCCACCCCGCGGGGGCGCTGCTGGCCGACTGCCGCGAGGGACTGGCGTTCCTGCGCCGCACCCGCTGGCTGCTGGCCACCCTGCTGTTCGCCTCGCTCGTGCTGCTGCTGACCACCGGGCCGCTGCAGGTGCTCGCGCCCTTCGCCCTGCGCGACCGGGCCGGCGGCGGCCCGGTGCAGCACGCGCTGGTGCTGGCCGCCTTCGGCGTCGGCGGGGCGCTCGGCTCGCTGGCCGTGGCCTCCCGCCCGCTGCCGCGCCGCTACCTGACCGCCACGACGGCGCTCTGGGCGCTGGGCTGCCTGCCGCTGGCGGTGTTCGGCACCGCCGAGCGCGTCTGGCCGATGGTCGCCGCCGGGCTGGTGGCCGGCGCCGGCATCCACGGCGGCCTGGTGGTCTGGGGCACGCTCCTGCAGCGCCGGGTGCCCGCCGCGCTGCTCGGCCGGGTCGCCAGCCTCGACTTCGTCGTCTCCGGCGCCCTGGTGCCGGTGTCGGTGGCACTGGCCGGGCCGCTGAGCGAGCGCGTCGGGCTGCCGGCGACCTTCCTGGTGGCCGGGCTGGCCCCGCCGGCGCTCGCCGTCCTCGTCCTGCTGGGAGCCCGGCTGCCCGCCGACGAGCGCGCGCACCCGCTGGACCCCCGGGCGGCGACGCCGGAGACGGCCGGGCACTGAGCGGGCGCGCGACCCCTTGCCCGCGCCCGGCCGGGGCGGGCAGGCTGGACGGCGTTCCGGGCCGGGTCGTCAGCCGGGAGGCCGCCGTGGAGGCGCACGTCGGGGACAGGATCGTCGTCCGTTCCACGCACCAGGGGGAGCCGGAGCGCACCGGCGTCGTCCTCGAGTGCCACGAGCCCGACGGCGGGCCGCCGTACCGGGTGCGGTGGGAGCCCGACGGGCACACCGGGCTCTTCTACCCGGCGGGGACCGCGGCGGTCGTCGAGCCGGACCCCTCGCAGGGCTGACGCGGAGCGGTCCCCGTCAGGGGATCGCGACGGCGGCGCCGGTGACGCCGATGCCGCTGCCCGGGTCCTGCGGGACGTCGACGGTCAGCCGGCTGGGGCGCCCCATGTCCGCGCCCTGCAGCACGGTCACGGTGGCCGGCGGGGTCACCAGCCCCAGCTCGCGCAGGTACCCGCCCAGCGCGGCGGCGGCCGCCCCGGTGGCCGGGTCCTCGACCACGCCGCCGGGCGGGAACGGGTTGCGCGCGTGGAAGGTCGTCGCGTCGGCCCGCCAGACCAGGTCGACGGTCGTCCAGTCCCGCCGCTGCATGAGCGCCGCGAGGGCGTCGAGGTCGTAGTCGAGCGCGGCCAGCCGGTCCCGGGTGCCGGCAGCGAGGACCGGGTGCCAGGCCCCGGCGTAGGCGACCCGCGGGGGCAGGGCGGGGTCCAGGTCGGCCGCGGACCAGTGCAGGGCGCGCAGCAGCTCGCGGAGGTCGTCGTCGCCCAGGGGGACGGACGTCGGCGCGACGCTGGTCAGCGTCGCGCGCCAGGACCCGTCGTCGGCCCGGGCGGTGCGCACGTCGACCGGCCCGGCGGGGGTGCGGTACAGCAGCCGGCCGGCCCCGTGGCGCTCGGCGTGCGCGACGGCGGAGGCGATGGTGGCGTGGCCGCAGAAGCTCACCTCGGCGCGGGGGCTGAAGTACCGGACGTCGAGGCCGTCCCCGCGGGGCAGCAGGAAGGCGGTCTCGGAGTACCCGACCGCGGCGGCGGTGGCCAGCATCTCCTCGGGCGTCATCGCGGTCGCGTCCAGCACGACCCCGGCGGGGTTGCCCCCGGCGGGGTCGGTGCTGAAGGCGGTGTAGCGCAGCACCTCGGGGCCGGAGGAGGTGCCGTCGGTCTGGGCTCGGTGCTCGGTGGTGGGCATCGGAGGACTCCACGGGGGCTCGGCGGGGGCTCGGCGGGCGGTGACCGGGGGCCACCGCCGCACCCAGGGAACCCGACCGTCCTGTCACCCGCCTGTCACACCCCCGGCGGGAGGGGCGGGGTCACGGGACGACCTCCTGGCGGGCGTCGATCCAGTACTCGGTGATGCGGCCGCCCTCGACCCGGTAGGTCGCCCGCCCGTGCTCGACCACCCGCCGCCCGGGGGCGCCTCCCGTCCCGGCCGCGCCGGTCTGCCGCCAGGCCGCCTCGACCCGGCCCGCCGCGGCGGTGACGCCGAGCACCTCGAACGTCCACGGTCCGGCGGCCGCCTGCATCTCCCGCACGTGCGCGGCGTACTGCCCGGGCGCGCGCCCGACGACCGCGCGCACCGCTCCCGGTGGGCCCTGGTGCGCCTGCACCCGGGGAGCGAGGTAGCGGTGCGCGCGGTCCGGGCGGGCGCCGGACCGGACGTCGCGCAGGAAACCCCGGACGACGTCCGCGGCGGCGCGCGGGTCGCCGGGCACGGTCACAGCTTGGCCGCCAGCCTGCGGGCCTCCTCGTGCGCCCGCTCCCGGGCGGTGTCGGCGTCGGCGGTGGCCAGGTTCGGCCGGAAGGAGACCTCCTCGACGTCGGAGACGCCGGCCCAGGCCAGCCAGTCGCGCAGGTAGGGGCCCTGGAAGTCCGACCCGAAGGCGGGCCCGCGCCCCGGGCCGTAGACGGCGCTGGTCAGCAGCAGGACCGCCTTCTTGCCGGTGAGCAGGCCGGTGTAGCCCTCCACGGGGTCGAAGCCGAAGACCATGCCGGGCTGGCTGACCACGTCGATGAACTGCTTGAGCACGTAGGGGATGCCGGCGTTCCACATCGGCACGCTGAACAGGTAGCGGTCGGCGGAGTCGAACCGGCGGAAGGTCGCCGTGGCCCGCTCCCACGCCTCGGCCGCGGCCCCCTCGGGCTGCTGCCCGGCGAAGACCGCCATCTTGCCGGCCGCCGCGGCCGGGCCGAACTCCGGCAGCGTGCCGTCCCACAGGTCGAGGGTGTCGACGGTGTCCAGCGGGTTCAGCTCGCGGTAGGTGTCGAGGAACGTGGCCGCCAGGGCCAGCGACTCGGACCGGGCGCCACGGGGTGACGCGGAGACGTGCAGCAGACGGGACATCGTTCCTCCTCGGGTGGACCGCGGCCCTGCGCCGCGTTCGTCCCGACCCTCGGGCCCGCCCCTGTCACGGCCCTGTCACGCGGGTGTCACCAGCCGCGCCGGCGCCACTGCTCCAGCGAGGGCCGCTCCCGCCCGACCGTGGTGGCCGGCCCGTGCCCCGGGTGCACCCGCACCGCGCCGGGCAGGGAGGAGAGCAGCCGCTCGACCGAGGCCATCACCGTGGCGAAGTCCGACAGCGGCCAGCCGGTCAGGCCGGGACCGCCGGGGAACAGGGTGTCGCCGGTGAGCAGGTCGTCCCCGGCGCGCAGGCACACCGACCCCGGCGTGTGCCCGGGGGTGTGCAGCACGTCGACGGCCAGCCGGCCGACGGCGAGCGGGACGCCGTCCGCCAGCGCGGCGTCGACGTGCCCGTCCCAGCCGGGGACCGGGGTGGGCGCGCCGGCGGGTGGCCGGTCCTGCCCCCAGTCCCACTGCCCGTGCGCCCGCAGGTGCGCCAGCTCGTGCGCCCACACCGCGGCCTCCGCCGGGTGGGCGAGCACCGGGCAGCCGTGCCGGGCGCGGAGGGCGCCGACGGCCTGCACGTGGTCCCAGTGGGCGTGGGTGAGGACGGCGGCGACGACGCGGCGACCGGCCAGGGCCGCGGTGATCCGCGGCTCGTCGTCGCCGGGGTCGACGACGGCGGTGTCCCCGGTCCGGGCGCAACCGAGCAGGTAGGTGTTGGTCCGCAGCGGCCCGACGACCAGGCGGGTGAGGACGACGTCGTCGTCGCGCCGCAGGACCTCGGCGCTCACCGCGCCACGTGCCGCGCCTGCGGTGGGTTGGTGTAGACCCGCTCGCACCGGACCAGCACGGCGGTGCGGCGCTCGGCCGCCATGACCCGGTCGTACTCGTCGAGGTCGTCGTGCGTGCCGCCCGCCGCGGCGAAGACGTGCCGCAGCAGCAACCGCTGCTCGTCGGCGGTCAGGCCCAGGCCGGGGTCGTCCGGGCCGGCGAGGTCGACGTCGCCCTCCACCGCGACCCACTCCCACCCGTGCCGCAGCACCAGGGTGAGCCGGCCGCGCCGGCGCAGGTTGGCGAGCTTGCGCGTGCCGCCCCGCGCGACGAACGCGACGACCGGCTCGCCGTCGGCCGGGTGGGCGACCACGCCCGCGTTCACCACCGAGGCCTGCACCCCGCCGTCGGCGCGGGTGGTGGCCACCACCGCGAGGCCGTGCTCGGCGGCGACCAGCCGTCGGACGAGGTCCAGGTCGGCGTCCATGGCGGTAGTTTCGCGCCGTCGCTGTCACGGCGCTGTCGGGGAGGAGCGCGGGTGGACCTCCTCGTGCTCGGCCCGCTGGAGGTCCGGCGCGACGGGCGGCCGGTGCCGGTGCGCCGGGGCCGGCCCCGCCGGCTGCTGCTGTCGCTGCTGCTGCGCCGCGGCGACCCGGTGCCGCAGGAGACCCTCGTCGACCAGCTGTGGGGCGACGAGCTGCCGGGCGACGCCGACAACGCGCTGCACGTCCTGGTCAGCTACCTGCGCCGGACCGTCTCCGGGGAGCGGCTGCGGATCGACCGCGCGCCCACGGGGTACCGGCTCGTCGTCGACCCCGGCGGCGTCGACGCGTTCCGGTTCGAGGAGCTGGTCGCGCGGGCCACCGCGGCCGAGGACGACCCGGCCGCCCGGTTGCGCGCGGCGGCGGAGGCGCTGTCGCTGTGGCGGGGGCCGGCGCTGGCCGAGGCGGCCGACGACGCGTTCGCGCAGGGCGACCTGGCCCGGCTCGGGGAGCTGCGGGTGCAGGCGCACGAGCTCCGCGGCGCGGCGCTGCTCGCCCTGGGCCGGCACGACGAGGCGCTGCCCGACCTGGGCCGGCTCGTCCGGGAGCACCCCTTCCGGGAACGGCTGCACGGCCAGCTGGCCCTCGCCCTCTACCGGGCCGGGCGGCAGGCCGACGCGCTGGCGGCGCTGGACCGGGTGCGCTCGGCGCTGGCCGAGGAGCTCGGTCTCGACCCGGGTCCGCAGCTGCAGGAGCTCGGCCGGCAGGTCCTGCGCCAGGACCCGGGCCTCGACGCCGTGCCGGCCCGGCGCGCGGTGCCGGCGGTCGTGCCGGGGCCCCCGCCGGCCCCGCAGTCGCCGGCCGCCCCGGAGGTGCCGGCGGCGCTCACCTCGCTGGTCGGCCGCGGGGACGACGTGGCCGCGGTGCGCGGGGCCCTCGCATCGCACCGGCTGCTGACCCTCACCGGCCCCGGTGGAGCGGGCAAGACCCGGCTGGCCGCGGAGGCCGTCCGCGCACCGGCCCCCGGCGCGGCGGTGTGGTGGGCCGATCTCGGCGCCGTGCCTGCCGGAGCGGGGGTCGAGGCCGCGGTGGCGGCCGCCACCGGCACCGGCCTGGCCTCCGCCGAGGACGCCGCGGCCGAGCTGCGCCGCTGGGTCGGCACCCGGGAGGCGGTGCTGGTCCTCGACACCTGCGAGCACGTCGCGGACGCGGCCGGCCGGCTGGTCGCCGTCCTCCTCGCCGGGTGCCCGGGGCTGCGCGTGCTCGCCACCAGCCGCCGGCCGCTGGGGGTCCCCGGTGAGCTCGTCCGGCCGGTGCCCCCGCTGGCCCTGCCCGACCCCGCCGGGGGGCTCGCGGTCGTCGCCGCCTCGCCCGCGGTGCGGCTGTTCTGCGACCGGGCGGCCGCCGTCCGGCCCGGCTTCGTCCTGGACGAGGGCAACGCGGGGGACGTCGCCACGGTGTGCCGGCTGCTCGACGGCCTGCCCCTCGCCATCGAGCTGGCCGCCGGGCACGCCGCGGCGCTGAGCCCGCGCAAGACCGCCGAGCTGCTCGGGGACCGCCTGCGGCTGCTCGGCGACGGCGACGGGCGGTCCGGCCGGCACGCCGGGCTGCGCGCGGCCGTCGACTGGAGCTACGGCCTGCTGTCGGAGGACGAGGCGCGCTTCCTCGACCGGCTCTCGGTGTTCGCGGGGGCCTTCCCCCTCGAGGCCGGCGTCGAGGTGGCCGGCGCGGGCCTGCGGGCCGACGGCCTCCGGCTGCTGCTGAGCCTCGTGCGGCAGTCCCTGGTCACCGCCGGCGACGACCGCTTCCGGCTGCTGGACACCATCCGGGCGGCCGCCGCCGCCCGGCTGGCCGCCGCGCCCGACGACGCGCTGGCCGCCGCCGACCGGCACGCCCGCTGGTACGCCGGGTTCGCCGAGGACGCCGACCGCACCATCCGCGGTGCCGACCAGGCCGGCTGGCTCGCCGAGCTGCGCACCGCGCGGGCCGACCTGCGCGCCGCGCTGCAGCACTGCCTGCGCGGCCCCCGCCCCCTGCCGGCGCTGGGCGCGCGGATCGTGTGCTCGCTGTCGTGGTGGTGGTCCTACGAGGGCTCCTTCGCCGAGGCGCGGACCTGGATCGCCGAGGCCCGGGCCGCCGGCCCGCACGAGCCGGGCACCGACGCCCGGCTGCACCTGGCGGCCGGGATGCACGCCGAGTCCGTCGGTGAGCTCCGCGTCGCGGAGGAGGAGTGCGCGGAGGCGGCCGCCGGGTTCGCCGCGATCGGCGACGTCCGCGGCGAGGCGCGCAGCCTCCTGCACCTGGGCACCGCCCGCTGGGCCCTGGGCCGCCCGGCCGAGGCGGCCGCGGCCCAGGACCGGTCCGTCGCCCTCTCCCGGTCGGCCCGGCACGACAGCGGCCTGGGCCTCGGCCTGGTGCTGCGCGCCCGCACCGCCCTCGACCAGGCGGACACCGTACTGGCCCGCGACCTGCTGCTCGAGGCCCGGCACGTGCTCCGGCGCGCCGGGGACCGGCACCTGGTCGGGCTCTGCCTCGACCAGCACGCCCGCACCTGCCTGGCCGACGGGGCCGTGGCCGAGGCGGGGGTGCTGGCCCGGGAGGGGCTCGACGTCTTCGAGTCGGTCGCCTACCCCGAGGGCGTCACGGCGTCGCTGCAGACCCTGGGCCAGGTCCACCTCGCCCTCGGTGACCCGGCGGCCGCCACCCGCGCCCTGCTGCGGGCCGCGGCGACCGCGGTCGACCTCGGGCACCGGGCCGCGCTCACCGAGAGCCTCGAGCTCCTCGCCGAGGCGGCGGCCGGCGCCGACCCCGGGGCCGCGGCCGGCCTGCTCGGCCACGCCGAGCTGCTGCGCACCGCGGGCGGCCTGGCCCGCACGGCCGCGCAGCGGCGGCGGCTGGACGGCTGGCAGCCGCGGCTGCGCCGCACGCTCGGCGAGCGGTACGCCGCGGAGACGACCGCGGGCAGCCTCGAGTCCGTCGAGGACCTGCTCGCCGCGGTCCGTCCCGCGACCGCCGCGGGGTCCCGGAGGGGGGACACCGCCCCCAGCCCGGGCTCGGCCGGCTGACCGGCCCGGGGGAGGGGCGCCCGGGTTCAGCGCAGCAGGCGCTCCACGTCGGCCCACGACCCTGCGACGGCGGCCACCCCCACCTCGGACAGGGCCCCGGCGCGGTCGCGCCGGTCGGCCTCGGGGACGAACTGCAGGAGCCCGATGGTCGGGTAGCCGGCGGCCACCGCCGACCGGGCGCCGTTGACCGAGTCCTCGACGGCGACCGCCTCGGCCGGTCCCACCCCGAGGGTGGCGCCGGCGTAGGCGTAGACGGCCGGGTCGGGCTTGCTGGTCGGCTCGGTCAGCGAGTCCTCGGCGCTGAAGCGGCGTCCGGGGTCGAACAGCGCGGCGAGCCCGGTGACCTCCAGGCAGGCGGCCAGCCGGGAGGAGGCGCTCGAGGTCACCGCCGCGAGCGCGAACCGTCCGGACAGGCGCTCCAGCGGCGCGCGCACCGCGGGGTCGGGGCGCAGGACCGTCCGCAGGTGGGCCGTGACGACGTCCTTCTCCTCGGCCACCCACTCCTCGAGGTCGGAGCGGGTGAGCTCCCGCCCGTGCGCGGTGGCCAGATCCCCGGCGGCCGCCCGGAAGTTCTTGCCGTTGGTCATCCGCTGCAGCTCGTCGGGTGCGTAGCTGCGTCCGGCCCCGAGGCCGGCGAGGAAGCGGTTGGTGACGCCGGCCGACGCGGCGTACGCCGGTTCCTCGGACGGGAACAGGGTGCCGTCGGCGTCGCAGAGCAGGGTGGTCACCGCGGCCGGGTCCAGCGGGCGGGACCGCCCGGCGCTCACGCGTGCCCCCCGCCGCCGAGGAACTCCGCGACGACCTCGCGCGGTCCCTGCCGATCGAGGGCGGACAGCGCCTCCTGCACGCAGCCGGCGAAGCGCGGGTCCTGCCCGACGTGGTCGAACACCGACTGCTCCGACAGCAGGGGCGCGGCGTCGGCGCCCGCCTCCTGCGCGATCGGCACCAGGTCCATCCGCGGCCCCTGCACCGGGACCTCGTCCCCCGCGTAGTCGTGGCCGCGGAGGAAGCGCAGCCAGCCGGCCACCGCCACGCACAGGAGCCGGTGCGGGCGCCCGTCCTCCATCGCGGCCCGCACGGACGGCAGCAGGTAGTTGGGGATCTTGGTGGAGCCGCGCCGGCCCAGGCGGGACAGCTGGTCGGCCATCCGGGGGTTGGCCAGCCGGTCGAGCAGCGTGGCCTGGTACTCGGCCAGGTCGACGCCGGGGACCTCGGGCAGGGAGGGCGCGATCTCCTCGGCCATGAGCCGGGTCAGGTACGCGCGGAACACCGGGTCGGCCAGGACGTCGGCCGTCGTCCGGTAGCCGGCGAGGTAGCCCAGGTAGGCGATGGCGCTGTGGCCGGCGTTGAGCAGCCGGGTCTTGACCGTCTCGTACGGCGAGACGTCGTCGACGAAACGGACGCCGACCTGCTCCAGCGGCGGGCGGCCGTTGCAGAAGCTGTCCTCGACGACCCACTGGCGGAACGGCTCGGTCACCACCGGCCACCGGTCGTCGACGCCGGTCCCGGCCGCGACGGCGTCCCGGTCCTCGGGGGAGGTGTTGGGCGTGATCCGGTCGACCATGCTGCTGGGGAAGGCGACGTGCTCGTCGATCCACGCGGCGAGGTCCCCGCCGCGGTCCCCGTCGCGCAGCCGGGCGAAGGACACCACCGCGGTGCGGGCCGCGGTGCCGTTGGACTGCATGTTGTCGCAGGAGAGCACCGTGAACGGTGGCAGCCCGGCCTCCCGGCGCCGGGAGAGGGCCTCGACCAGGTAGCCGAAGACCGTCTCGGGCGAGCCGGGGTCCTCGAGGTCCCGGGCGACGTGCGGGTCGTCGGCGTCGAACTCGCCGGTGTGCGCGTCGACGCGGTAGCCGGTGCCGGTGATGGTCAGCGTCACCACGCGGGTGCGCTCGTCGGCCAGTGCGGCCAGCACGGCCTCCGGGTCGTCGGGGCCGTACAGGTAGCGGGTCAGCGCGCCGACGACGGTGGCGCGGTCACCGTCGGCGGCGCGCTCGACGACGGTCCAGAGGCGGTCCTGGCCGGCGAGGACCTCGCCGATCTCCCGGCTGTGCAGGCCGACGCCCACCACGCCCCAGCCGGTCTCGCCCCGGCGGGCGAGCTCGTCGAGGTACACGGCCTGGTGGGCGCGGTGGAAGCCGCCGACGCCGATGTGCACGATGCCGGGGCGCAGCGCGGCGCGGTCGTAGGCGGGGACGGACACCTCGGGCGGCAGGTCGCGGAGGGTCCGGTCGGACAGGGGGACGGCGGGAGCCGCGGCCCGGGTCTGGGCAGGCGTCATGGGGATCTCTCGGGGAGGAGCGGCGGGACGGGGACGCTGTTCACCCCTGGCCGCTCAGGCTCTGTGCCCAGCCACGGTCCGCGCCAACCCGGGGCGGGGCGGGTGTCGGGCACGTCCTGGCGGCGGAGGCCGGCTACGGGGTGGACCGGCGGCCGGGAGGTGGCGGTCGCGCGCTGACCGCCGCACCCGGCGCGTTACGGGTGGGTTTCGTCCGGATCGGGCTGGGCATGTGCCCGACCGGCACGGCCGGGTGCAGAGACGCCGCCTCGCGAGCCGGGCTCGACTCCGGGTGGCGACACGTCGTGTGGCACAGCAGGTCCCGTCCGCCCTCCTCCGCGTCGGTTCCCGCGCGGGACGGACGGGCACGCCGTGGTCGCGCGGTCTGAGTCGCGGCGGCGGCCGCTGGCCGCCGTCCCGACGATCACCGGCACCCCCCGGCAGCCGCCGTCGCAGCACCAGCTGCGCGGCATGGACACCGATGCGGTCCTGGACCTCGGGTGGGGCCGGCTGGTGTTCGGCCAGACGTTCGCCGACCCCCGGCGGCTGGTCGGGACGCTGCGCGACGAGGCGGACGGCCGCCGGGACATCTGCGTCTACCCGCGCGACCCCCAGGTGCTGGTCGGGCTTGCGCCCGCGGACCTGTTCCTCGACCCCTCGCTGACCTTCCGGCTCGACCTGCACCGCTACCGGCCGCGCCGGGAGCTGATCCCCGACGTCTTCGTGCGCACGGTGACCTGCCCGGACGACGTCGCGGAGGTCGAGCGCATCGTCCGGCTCGCCGGCATGGTCCCTGGGGACCCGGCCACCGTGTGGCACAACCACTCGACCCGGACGGTCCGCTACCTGGTGGCGGAGGACCGGCGCTCCGGGCGGGTGGTGGGCACGGTCACCGGTGTCGACCACGTCCGGGCGTTCGGCGACCCCGAGGGTGGCAGCAGCCTGTGGTGCCTGGCCGCGCACCCGGAGGAGGCTCCGCCCGGCACGGGGGAGGCGCTGGTCCGGGTGCTCGCCGAGCGCTACCTCGCCCGGGGCCGCAGCTACCTCGACCTCTCCGTGCTGCACGACAACGCGCCGGCCATCGCGCTGTACCGGAAGCTGGGCTTCCGCCCGGTGCCGGCGCTCGTGGTCAAGTGCCGCAACGCGGTGAACGCGCCGCTGTTCACCCCCGCCCCGCCCGGGCTCGACCGGCTCGGCGCCGGTGCGCGGCTGCTCGCCGACGAGGCGCTGCGCCGGGGCGTGCGGGTCGAGGTGACCGACGCCGACCGCGGCGAGGTGCGGTTCACCCTGGGCGCCCGCAGCGTGCTGACGTGCGGGTCGCTCCCCGAGCTGACCTCGGCCGTCGCGCTGGGCCGCTGCGAGGACCAGCGCGTCGCCCGCCGGGTGGCGGCCGGCGCCGGGGTCCGCGTCCTCGACGGCGCCCCGCCTCCCGGCGAGGACGTGCGGGTCGTCGTCATCGACGCCGAGGTGGTCGCCGCCGGGGTGCGCCGGCCGGCCGCGGTGGTCGGCGACGGCGTCTCCGACCTCACGACGCTCGTCCGCAGGGCCGCCCGGCGCCGGGACCGCACCACCGGTGGCCGGTCGCGGCTCCCGCTCGACGACGAGACGGCCGCCGCCGTCGCCCGGGCCGGCTGGGCGATGGACGACGTCCCGCCGGCCGGGGAGCGCATCGCCGTCCGCCCGGGGACGGACGACGGCGGGACGGTCGAGGACGTCACCGGCCGGCTGCACCCGGAGATCGCGGCGGCCGCCGTCCGCGCGGCGGCCGCCCTCGGTCTCCCGGTGGCCGGCCTCGACCTCCGGGTCCCCGACGTCGAGCAACCCGGTCACGTGCTCGTCGGGGCCGACCCGCGGCCCGACCTCGCCGACCACCGCCTGCGGCCCGTCGCCGCCCGCTTCCTCGACCTGCTCCTCCCCGAGACCCGCCGCCGCTGACCGCCGGTCCGGTCCGGACCGCGGCGACCGACGGCACTCCTCCCTCGACCTCGAGGGGACCGCCCGGTCCGCGGACGGGGCCCGGTGGGTGCCCCGCAGCGCGAGGAGGCCCCGGTCAGTCGCCTGACCGGGGCCTCCACCGCGTGGGGTGAGTGACGGGGCTCGAACCCGCGACACCCAGGATCACAACCTGGTGCTCTACCAGCTGAGCTACACCCACCGCGTGCCCGCCCGGAGCGCGCGGCGCCGGGGAGCAGGGACGAGAATACCGGAGCCGGTCAGCTGCCCGACGCGGCCGGGGGGTCCTCGCCGGCCGCGGTCTCCGGCGGGGTGGCGTCGGCGGCGGTGAGGACGTCGGCGAAACCGCCCACCACCTCGCCGGCCGCGCGCTGGGCCTGCGACGTCGACGGGCCGGGGGCCTCGACGAACAGCGTCCGCCGGTAGTAGGCCAGCTCGCGGATCGACTCGATGATGTCGGCCAGCGCCCGGTGCGCCAGGCCCTTGGACGGCTGGGCGAAGTAGACCCGCGGGAACCAGCGGCGGGCCAGCTCCTTGATCGAGCTGACGTCGATCATCCGGTAGTGCAGGTGGTCGTCGAGCTCGGGCATGTCGCGGGCCAGGAAGCCGCGGTCGGTGCCGATCGAGTTCCCGCACAGCGGGGCGGTGCGCCGCTCGGGCACCCACCGCTTCACGTAGGCCAGCACCTGCTGCTCGGCCTCGGCCACGGTGAGCGTCGAGGCGCGCACGGCGTCGGTGAGCCCCGACTTCGCGTGCATCTCGGTGACCACGTCGGCCATGCCCTCGAGGTCGGCGTCGTCGGCCGAGATCACCAGGTCCAGGCCCGGGTCGAGGACCCGCAGCTCGGAGTCGGTCACGACCACCGCGACCTCGATCAGCTTGTCCCGGGTGAGGTCCAGCCCGGTCATCTCGCAGTCGATCCAGACCAGGTGCCCGCCGCTCTCCGCCACGACGGTCGACCCTACGTCCCGTCCGTCCCGCCCGCCTCGGGGCACCGCCCTCTACCGCACCCGCCACACCGGCGCCACTCAGGGGGTCGGCCGGAGCGGCCCGCGCCGCTACCCTCGGCGCAGCCCCACCCCGCACACCTGGAGTGCCCGTGCCGCAACCCGTCGTCCCCGCCCGAGCGGTGCCAGCGGCGCCGTCCTCGCCGGCCGCCGGGTTCCGGCACCCCGTCGCGCTGCTGCGCTGGCTGTGGCTCGCCTACATGACACCGGGCCGCCCCGGCCGCCCGACCGGCCAGACCGAGCTGCGCTGGATCTACACCGCGTGGCTCGGCGCCTTCCTGCTCAAGATGCTCGGCTCGTCGTGGGACGTGTCCTGGCACTTCAAGTGGCTGCGCGACGACCTGGCGCCCCCGCACCTGCTGAACTCGGCCGGCACCGCCGTCGTCGTCGCCCTCGTGGTGTTCCACAGCTACAGCGGCTACGGCGTCGACCGGCGGGCGCTGCGGCTCATGCAGTGGGGGATCGGCACCTTCCTGGTGGCCGTCCCGGTCGACATCGTCAACCACCGCGTCAACGGGCTGGACATCACCAGCTGGAGCCCCAGCCACGCGCTGCTCTACCTCGGCACGGCGGTGATGCTGGCCGGCGCCGTCCGCGGCTGGTGGCTGTACGCCGCCCCGGGCCGGGTGCGCGACCTCGTCTCGCTGGGCCTGTGGCTGTTCTTCGTCGAGAACGTGCTGTTCCCCAACCAGCACCAGGAGTACGGCGTCCTGTCGCTGCGCGCCTACGAGGCGGGGCGGACGACGGCCGAGCCGCAGCTGCTCGACTTCGCCGTCGCGCAGGGGCAGACGCCGACGACGTTCATGCTGCCCGTGCCCTCCTGGGTGCACCCCGCGTGGCTGGTCTGCGCCGGCCTGCTGTCGCTGGTGGTGGCCCGCCGGGTCGTCGGCCTGCGCTGGACCGCCACCGCGATCGCCGGCGCCTACCTCGCCTACCGGGCCGTCGTGTGGGCCGGCCTCGTGGCGCTGGACTTCCCCCCGTCGGTGCTGCCGTTCGTCCTGCTCGTCGGCGCGGTCTGCGTCGACCTGGCGGTCACCTCCCGGGTGCCGGGCTGGGCCGCCGCCCCGGTCACCGCGGCCGCGGTCTACGCCGCCGGTACGCTGCAGGAGCACACCGGGCTGCTTCCACCGTGGGACCTCGGCCTGTGGTCGACCGGACTGGTCGTGGTCGGGTTCACCGTGCTGTGGACGGGCGTGGACATGGTGGCCCGCAGCTCCTCCTTCGCCCGCTGGTCACAGCCGCTCGAGCCCGGGCGCCCCGAGGACGACGGCACCGCCGCCCCGTCCGCGCCCGGCGGCGCGTCGCCGCGTCGAGGGGCGGGACCGGACCGTCACATGTCGTAACGTCGGCTCCGGCCGACACCGTCGCCGGCCCGCCGGGCCCTCGACGAGCTCCCTCGCGCCCCCGAGGCGCCCGCCCCTGCACCCGACCCCCCGGAGGACCACGTGCTGGCCCTGACCCCGGCGCCGCTGCAGACGGCAGGGGAGCACGCGCTCTTCGCCGAGCTGACCCGGTGGGACCGCGGCGGCACCGTCCGCGGCGCCGTCGTCGCCTCGATCCCCGTCGTCGACGGACCCGTGGAGCGACGGGTCTCCGACGCCGTGCTGTTCGTGCCCGAGGGCCTGGCGGTCGTGCGCATCGTCGAGGTGGTGCGCCAGAGCGGCGTGGTCACCGCGACCCCCGAGGGGTCCTGGACCATCGGCCCCGGCGCCGGTCCCGGCGAGGTGCTGCAGCTGGCGGGCGGCGGGTCGACGCCGCTCGACGGGCTGATGCGGGCCGGCATGGACGCCGCCGTCCGGCTGCGCCGCGCCGGTCTCGAGCCCGGCCGGATCGCCCGGCTCACCGTGCTCGTGGGCGACCTCACCGGCCTCGTGCCGGCCGACGGCGACCTCGGGGAGGGCGACCAGGTCGCGCTGCTGGAGCCGCGGTCGCTGCTGCTCGGCATCGCCCGCTCGGCCCGCTACGCCGGCGTGGACAACCCGCGGCTGTGGACCACCGCCGACGTCCGCGCCGCGCTCACCGCGCTGGGGCTGCCGGGGCGCGGGCCGTCGGTCGAGGAGCTCAACGGCGAGGGGTTCCCCTACTCGCCCTACGTGCTGCGCAAGCGGGAGCTGCTCGCCCCGGCGGCGATGGCGGCCAGCCCGGCGATGGGCGGGGGGAGCGCTCCTGCCGCGGTGCCGCTGGTCGACCCGGTCGCGGCCGCGGCGGTCGCCGCCGCCGCGATCCGCGCCGACGAGGAGGCCGCGGCCCGGGCGGCGGCCGGCCTGGCCGCGGCGGAGGCCGCGATCCCGGTACCGGCTCCCGCCCCGGCCGCAGCCGGGCCCGCGCCGGCCCCGCACCCGCGGACCGCCCGCTTCACCGCACCCGCCGCCCAGTCGGGCGCGCCCGTCGCCCTCGTCCCGGCTCCCGCTCCCGCACCCGCCGCCGCCCCCGTGGCGGTCGCCGCAGCCCCCGCCCCGGCGCCCGTCGCCGTCCCCGCCGCGCCGCCCGCCGAGGCGCCCGCCGACGAGACCGGCGGTCTCGGCGGGCTGTTCGGCGACCTCGGGGCCGACGCGCCGCCGGTGCCCGAGCCCGCTCCCGCGGCGGCCGCGCCGGTCCCGCCGGGTCCGCCGATCCCGCTGGTCGGGCCCCGGCGCCGCTCGCCGGCCGCCCGGCGGCGGCTCGCGCTGCTCGCGGCCGGCGCGGCCGCCGCGGTCGTCGCGGTGGTGGCCGGGGTGGTCGGCCTCACCGGGGGCGACGACGACGCCGCGGCCGCCGGGACCAGCCCGGCGGTGGCGAGCTCGGCCCCCACGGCCGCGGAACCGGCGCCGCCGCAGCCCGGGGACCGCAGCGTCGTCGGTGGCCGCGGCTACGTGCTCCAGCAGGTGCGCACCGAGCACACCTGCACCGGCAACGCCTACGGCGACGTCGCCGACTTCTTCGAGTCCGGCGACTGCGCGGGCCTGTCGCGGTCGCTGTGGTCCACCGACGTGGGCGGCCGGGCGGTCGTCGTCTCGGTCGCCGCCGTCGACATGGGCGACCCCGCCGGCGCCCGCGCGCTGCGGGCGCTGACCGACCGCGACGGCAGCGGCAACGTCAGCGACCTGCTGCGCGAGGGGGTGAGCTACCCGGGCGGTCCCGCGGAGCTCTCCGGCGCGGAGTACGCCAGCACCACCGAGGGCTCCGTGGTCACCATCGTGGAGACCGCGTGGGTGGCCCCGGGCGGCACCGGTGGAGCGGCCGACCTCGACGTCGTCGCCGGTGAGGGTCTGTCGCTGCCGGTGCCCACCCCCTGACCGGCTACGCCGTGACGTCGACGAGGACCTTGCCCACGGCGCCCTCCTCGACGGCACGGTGCGCCTCGGCGGTCCGCGCCAGCGGGTAGACGTGCAGCGGCAGCCCCGCGTCCTCGCCGACCCGCACCGCGCCGTCGAGCACCGCGCTGTCCACGTCCTCGACGGCGAGCACCTTGGCCCGCTCCGGCTCGGTGTAGACCAGCACGAAGTGCCACTGCGCGTTCGCGCTCATGTGCGTGCGCACCGGCAGCGTCACCTCGTCGCCGCCGTTGTTGGCGTAGACGGCCACCGCGCCGTGCGGGCCCACCAGCTGCGCGTCGACGGCGGCGTTCACCGCGGGTGCCACCTCCACCACCACGTCCACGCCCTTCGGCGCCACCTTGCGCACCTCGGCCACGACGTCCTGCTGCCGGTAGTCGACGACGTGCGAGGCGCCGGCCGCGGCGGCCAGCTGCGCCTTGCGGGGGCTGCTCACGGTGGCGACGACGGTGGCGTCGGCCCAGCGGGCGAGCTGGATCGCGGCGTTGCCCACCGCGCCGGCACCGCCCTGCACGAGCACGGTGCGCCCGGTGAGCGCACCGGGGCCCAGCCGGTCGGGCAGTGCCTCGCCGAGGGTGAGGCAGCGGTGCGCGGTGAGGAAGGGGATGCCCAGCGACGCGCCGAGCTCGAAGGAGGGGGCCTCGCCCAGCAGCACCGCCTGCCGCACGGGCACGACGGTGTACTCCGCCGCCGTGCCCCAGCGCCGCTGCCAGGCCGCCTCCCACACCCACACCCGCTGGCCGGTGACGGCCGGGTCCACGCCCTGGCCCACCGCCTCGACGGTGCCCGCGCCGTCCTGGTTCGGGGTTTGGTGGTCGCCGGCGAGCGCGCCGGCGGTGGCACCGGAGCGGGACTTCCAGTCGGTGGGGTTCACCCCGGAGAACGCCAGCCGGACCCGCACCTCGCCGGGGCCGGGATCGGGCACGGGGAGGTCGACCAGCTCGAGGACGTCGGGACCGCCGGTGCGGCGGTAGCTGATGGCACGCACCCCGCCACCTTGCCCCGCTCAGGCGGACGGCACGACCTCGGGGGCGGTGCGCTCCCGCTGCACCCGCCGCCAGTGGTAGACGTACAGCGGCCCGGCGAGGAGCAGCGTGGTCCCGGCGCCGACGACCTCGAGCACCTCGTAGCGGCGCTGGGAGTCCAGCGACTGCTCGGCCAGCCGCTGCTCCTCCTCGTCGTCCAGCGTCGGGTCGCCGAAGTAGCCCACCCCGGGGTCGGGGTAGGCGATGCCGACGACGCCCTGCACCAGCTGCACGGTGGCGAAGATCGAGATGACCAGCGTGACCAGGCAGACCAGGTAGAGGTACACGTTGCGGAGGGTCAGGCGCTCGGCCACGGAGGCTCCCGTCGTCGGCCGGCGCAGGCTCACCGGCGGTGGCCGCCATGGTCCGCAGCCCGGCCCGGCCGCGGCGCCGACGGTCCGTGCCGCGGCCGAACCGTTACCCGGTGCCGCCGCCACGGGATGATCGGGCGGTGCGGCACCGGCTGGGGAGGGCGGCCCTGGTCGCCGTGCTGGTGGTGAGCGTCGTCGTGGGCCTGCTGTGGGCACTGCAGCGCCGGCTGGTGTACCTGCCCGGTGCCGGGCCGGTCGGGACCGCGGCCGCGGCGCTGCCCGGCGCCCGCGACGTCACGCTGACCACCGCCGACGACCTGGAGCTGGCCGCCTGGTACCTGCCCGCGGCCGATCCCGACGCCCCGGCGGTGCTGGTCGCCAACGGCAACGGCGGCCACCGCGGGCTGCGGGCCCCGCTGGCGCGGGCGCTGTACGCCGAGGGGCTGTCGGTGCTGCTGTTCGACTACCGCGGCTACGGCGGCAACCCGGGGAGCCCGAGCGAGGCCGGCCTGGCGCTGGACGTGCGGGCCGCCCGCCACCACCTGGTGGCGGACGCCGGGGTCCCGCCCGGGCGGCTGGTCTACCTCGGCGAGAGCCTCGGCGCGGCGGTGGTGACCGAGCTGGCCGCCGAGCACCCGCCGGCCGGGCTGGTGCTCCGCTCGCCGTTCGTCGACCTCGCCGCGGTGGGTGAGGTGCACTACCCGTTCCTGCCGGTCCGGGCGCTGCTGCGCGACCGCTACCCGGTGGCCGAGCGGATCGCCGCCGTCCGGGTGCCGACCACGGTCGTCCTCGGCACCCGGGACACGGTCGTGCCGCCGGAGCAGAGCCGCGCCGTCGCCGACGCGGCCGCGGACCTGCACCGCCTGGTCGAGGTGCCCGGCGCCGATCACAACGACGCGGTGCTGCTCGACGGCGAGCAACTGGTCGCGGCCGTCGTCGAGCTCGCCCGCGGCGGCTGAGCGAGGACGCCCCCCTGGTCGCGGAGCCGGCGGCCGGGGCGGGGGAGGTCCGCGCGCGGTCGTGCTCTGCCCACACCTGGTGGGCAGAGCACGACCGACCGCGGGAGGACCGCCGTCCGCCGTCCCTCAGGCCGGTGAGACGGACAGCGTGAGCCGGCGGCGGCCCTCCTCGGATCGGGCGGTGCGCAGCCGCTCGTCGGTCGGGGTGCCGTAGTCGGTGGTCCGCTGCCGGGCGGGCCGGCCGATGGACGCCGCGATGGCCTCCAGCTCGGCGATGGTCTTCAGCGAGCCGTTCTCGCTGCCGGCCATCCGGCTGATCGTCTCCTCCATCAGGGTGCCGCCGAGGTCGTTCGCCCCGCCCTGCAGGACCGCCCTGGTGCCGGCCTCGGCGAGCTTGACCCACGAGGTCTGCACGTTGGCGATCCGGCCGTGCAGCAGCAGCCGGGCGACGGCGTGCACCGCCCGGTTCTCCCGGACCGTGGGCCCGGGGCGGGCGACGCCGGCCAGGTAGATCGGCGCGTTGTGGTGCACGAAGGGCAGCAGAACGAACTCGGTGAACCCGCCGGTGGCGTCCTGCTGGGCGGCGACCGTGCGCAGGTGCGCCACCCAGTGGGCGGGGGTGTCGACGTGGCCGTACATCATCGTCGACGTCGTCGGCAGGCCGACCCGGTGCGCGGTGCCGATGATCTCCAGCCAGGTCGCAGCGGGCAGCTTGCCCTTGGTGAGCACCCAGCGGACGTCGTCGTCGAGGATCTCCGCCGCGGTGCCCGGGACGCTGTCGAGCCCGGCCTCCCGCGCCGCGGTGAGGAAGTCGGCGAACGACAGCCCGGTGCGGGCGGCGGCGTTGACGATCTCCATGGGGCTGAACGCGTGCAGGTGGATGTCCGGTGCGCGGCGCTTCACCTCGGCGATCAGGTCGAGGTAGGCGGTGCCGGGCAGGTCGGGGTGGATGCCGCCCTGCATGCAGATCTCGGTGGCGCCCGCGGCCCAGGCCTGGTCGACGCGGTCGCCGACCTCGGCGAGCGAGAGCGTGTACGCGTCGGCGTCGGTGCGCCGCTGGGCGAAGGCGCAGAACCGGCACCCGGTGTAGCAGACGTTGGTGAAGTTGACGTTCCGGTTGACCACGTAGGTGACGTCGTCGCCCACGGTGTCGCGGCGGACGGCGTCGGCCAGCGCGCACAGCGCCTCGAGGTCGGCACCGTCGGCGCCCAGCAGCGCCAGGTACTGCGCGTCCGACAGGCCGGCCGGGTCGGCCTCCGCGCGGCGCAGGGCGGCGTGCACCTCGGGGTCGCCGACGGCGAGCGCGGTGGAGTGCCCGTCGCGGGCGGCCGTGGTGCGCTCGCGCAGGTCGGCCCAGTCGCCGTAGACGGCGTCGAAGTCGCTGCGCCGGTCGCTGCTGCGCCCCACGGTGTCGACCTCGACGTGCAGGTCGGTGCGCCCGGTGGACACCCACGCCTCGTCGGGCTCCTGCCACGGCAGCCCGGCCGGGACCCGCTCCTCGACGGCCAGCCCGTCGGGCCCGGCGAGGGCGGCCACGTGCGGGCGCACCCGCGGGTCGAGCCACGGCTCGGGCTCGAGCACGTAGCGCGGCTGGGCGGCCAGCCGCTCGCGCAGGGTGAACCCGCCCTCGGCGGACAGCGCCGCGAGCTTGTCGGTGTTCGGCCACGGGCGCTCGGGGTTGACGTGGTCGGGCGTCAGCGGGCTGACGCCGCCCCAGTCGTCGACGCCGGCGCGCAGCAGCAGGCCCAGCTCGGTGGAGTCCGACAGGTTCGGCGGGGCCTGCACCCGCATCCGCGGCCCGAGCAGCAGCCGGGTGACGGCGACCGCGGCCGCGTACTCCTGCAGCGCGAGGTCGTCGTGCGCGGCCATCGCGGTGCGCGGCTTGGCGCGGAAGTTCTGGACGATGACCTCCTGCACGTGCCCGTGCCGCTGGTGCGCGGCGCGGATCGCCAGGATCGCCTCGACCCGCTCGGCCGGCGTCTCGCCGATGCCCAGCAGCACGCCGGTGGTGAACGGGACGGCGGAGCGGCCGGCGTCCTCCAGCACCCGCAGCCGCACGGCCGGCTCCTTGTCGGGGGAGCCGAAGTGCGGGCCTCCGGGCTGCGACCACAGCCGGGTCGCGGTCGTCTCGAGCATCATCCCCATCGACGCCGACACCGGCTTGAGCCGCTGCACCTCCTCCCACGTCAGGACGCCGGGGTTGAGGTGCGGCAGCAGCCCGGTCTCCTCCAGCACCCGGACCGCCATGGCCCGCAGGTAGGCCAGGGTGGAGTCGAAGCCGTGGGCCTCCAGCCACTCGCGCGCGACCGGCCAGCGGTCCTCCGGGCGGTCGCCCAGGGTGAACAGCGCCTCCTTGCAGCCCAGCGCGGCACCGTCGCGGGCGATCTGCAGCACCTCGTCGGGGGAGAGGAACGGCGCCTTGCCCTCCCGGCGCAGCTGCCCGGGGGTGGTGACGAACGTGCAGTAGTGGCAGCGGTCGCGGCACAGGTGGGTGAGCGGGATGAACACCTTGCGGCTGTAGGTCACCACCCCGGGCCGCCCGGCGCTGGCCAGCCCGGCGTCGCGCACCCGGGAGGCGGCGGTCAGCAACCGGTCCAGCGGCTCGCCGTCGGCCAGGCCGCGCGCCGACAGCAGCACCTCGGCCTCGCCGGCGTCGAGGGTCACACCCCGCTCGGCGCGGGCGAGGGCGCGCCGGAGCGCGGACGGCACGGGGGTCTGCGGCTCGCTCATCACCCGCGACGCTAGTAGACGGACCCTCCCGCCCCCAGCCCTCGCTCCGCTCGCGCCGGGCCCCTGCCAGGGGGCCGACCGCCCGCGGCTACGTGGCGTCGACGTAGCGGCCGCGGAGGCGGAGCAGGGGCGCAGCGTCCTCCCGCAGCACCGGGACGCCGACGACGGCCAGCAGCGCCAGCACGTGGTCGCCGGCCGGCACCAGCCGGTCGAGCCGGCAGTCCAGCCCGACGACGCCGCCGTCGAGGACGATCGCGTCGCTGCCCGGCGCCCGCGACCACGGCACCGACTCCAGCAGGTGCCGGGCGCCCGGCCGCCCCGCGGAAGAGAACCGGCTGGCCAGGATCGCCTGCCCGGCGGCCAGCACGGTGAGCGCGCACGACCCGACCGCCTCCAGCACCTCGGCGGGGTAGCCGTCCGCGGCCAGTCCCACGGCGACCAGCGGCGGGTCGGCAGAGACGCTCATCACCGAGGTGACCGTGGTCCCGACGTCGTCGGTGTCGTCGCGGACGGTCATCAGCGCCACCCCGGCGGGGTGGTGGCGCAGCGCGGCGGCGAAGTCGGCGGGCGACACGGACATGGCCGCCAGTCGACCACACCGAGCAGGATGGGCCGGGTGAGCAGCGCAGAGCAGACCTACGACGTCGTCGTGCTGGGGGCCGGGTCGACCGGGGAGAACGTCGCCGACGTCGTCGTCCGCGGCGGCCTGTCGGCGGTGCTGGTGGAGGAGCACCTCGTCGGAGGCGAGTGCTCCTACTACGCGTGCATGCCGAGCAAGGCCCTGCTGCGCGGCACCGAGGCCCTCGAGGAGGCGCGGGCGGTGCAGGGCGCCGCGGCCGCCGTCACCGGCGAGCAGGACGTGGCCGCGACCCTCGAGCGCCGCGACTCCTTCACCCACGACTGGGACGACAGCAGCCAGGTCGGCTGGGTGGAGGGCGCCGGCATCGGCCTGCTGCGCGGCACCGCCCGGCTCGACGGCGAGCGGACCGTGGTCGTCACCGGCCCCGACGGCGCGACGACGCGGCTGACCGCCCGGCACGCCGTCGCGGTGTGCACCGGGTCGGAGGCCGCGGTGCCGCCGGTCGACGGGCTGCCCGACGTGCAGCCGTGGACGCCGCGTGAGGCCACGAGCGCCAAGGAGGCACCGCGCCGGCTGCTGGTCGTCGGCGGCGGCTACGTCGGCTGCGAGATGTCCTTCGCCTGGAACGCGCTCGGCTCGCAGGTCACCCTCTTCCAGCGCGGCGACCGGCTGCTGCCCGCCGCCGAGCCGCAGGCCGGCGACGCGGTGGCCGCCTCGCTGCGCGACCACGGCGTCGACGTCCGCCTCGGCGCGCACGTGAGCGCCGCCCGCCGCGACGGCGACGAGGTGGTGCTCACCGTCGACGGCGGGGAGGTGCGCGGCGACGAGGTGCTCGTGGCCGTCGGCCGGCGGGCGCGCACCACCGCGATCGGCGTGGACACCGTGGGTCTGGAGCCGGGGGAGTACCTCGACGTCGACGACACGCTGCAGGTGCGCGGGCTGTCCTGGCTCTACGGCGTCGGTGACGTCAACGGCCGCCGGCAGCTCACCCACATGGGCAAGTACCAGGCGCGCCAGGCCGGGGCGGCGATCGTCGCCCGCGCCCGCGGCGAGGAGGTCTCCGGCGCCGACTGGTCGCCGCACGCGGCCACCGCCGACCACGCCGCCACGCCCTCGGTCGTGTTCACCCTCCCGCAGGTGGCCAGCGTCGGGCTGACCAGCGCGCAGGCCCGGGAGCGGGGCCTGCCGCACCGGGTGGTCGAGCACCCGATCGGCTCGGTGGCCGGCGCCTCGCTGTTCGCCGACGGCTACGAGGGCACCGCGATCGCCGTCGTCGACACGCGGCGGGAGGTGCTGCTCGGGGTCACCTTCGTCGGCCCCGCGGTGGCCGAGCTGCTGCACGCGGCCACGGTCGCCGTCGTCGGGGAGGTGCCGATCGCGCGGCTGTGGCACGCGGTCCCGGCCTACCCGACCGTCAGCGAGATCTGGCTGCGGCTGCTCGAGGCCTGGCGCGGCTGACGAAGGACCCCCCTGCCCCCCGCCACTCGCTCCGCTCGCGACGGGACCCTGCAGGGGGGCCGTTCCAGCACGTCACCGAGGGCGTGCTGGAGTGGAGCCGTGCCCGCACCGTCCCGTTCCTCCTGGCGGCGCTACGTCGCCCTCGGCGACTCCTTCACCGAGGGGCTGGCCGACGCCGACCCCGACCGCCCCGGTGAGTTCCGCGGCTGGGCCGACCGGCTCGCCGACCACCTCGCCGCCGCCGGTCCCGGCCTGGAGTACGCCAACCTGGCCATCCGCGGCCGGCTGCTGCACCAGGTGCTCGCCGAGCAGGTGCCCGTGGCCCGCGCCGCGCGGCCCGACCTGGTCAGCCTGGTGGCCGGCGGCAACGACCTGCTGCGGCCCGGCGCCGACCCCGACCGGCTGGCGGCCGCGCTGGAGGAGGCGGTGGCCGGGTTCCGGGCCGACGGCGCCGACGTGCTGCTGGCCACCGGTGTCGACCCGCGGCTGACGCCGATCATCCGGCGCACCCGCGGCCGGGTGGCGGTGTTCAACGCCTCGCTGTGGTCGATCGCGGCGCGGCACGGCGCCGTCGTCCTCGACCAGTGGGGCGCCGACTGGCTGCTGGACTGGCGGCTGTGGGACGGCGACCGCATCCACCTCACCGCGGAGGGCCACCGGCGCACGGCCCTGGCCGCGGCCGCGGCGCTGGGTGTCCCGGTCGCCGACGACGGCGGCTGGCGCACCCCCCTGCCGCCGGCGCCGCCGCGGGCGCTGCGGGCGGCGCTGGCCGAGGAGGCCGCCTGGGTGCGCGGCTTCGTCGCACCGTGGGTCGCCCGGCGGGTGCGCGGGCGCTCCTCCGGTGACGGCCGGGCACCCAAGCGCCCGGTGCCGCTGGCGCTCCCCTGACGGTCAGAGGCGGCGGCGGCCCTCGCCGGTGGGCGGGTCGTCGTCGACGACCTTGAGGAACGGCCGCGGCGAGGGCGGCGGCACGGTGTCCTCGAGCGGGAAGAGGTCGATGCCGTCGGCGCCGGCCGGGAGCCCGCGGACGTCGTCCCGCACGGCCTCGAGCTCGCCGGTGACCGCCTCTAGGACGGCGGCGGCCTCCTCGGCGGCCCGCTCGACCAGCGCCTCGGCCGTCCGCGCGCCGGTGCGGCTGGGCAGCGGCGCGGGCCGGCCGAAGGCGTAGCCCTGGGCCATCGCGCAGCCGTGCCGGCGCAGCCAGTCGGCCTGGTCGAGGTCCTCGATGCCCTCGGCGATCACCTGCAGGCCCATGCCCCGGCCGAGCTGCAGCAGCCCCTGCACGAGCGCGGCGGTGGAAGGCTGGGTGACGACGTCGGCGACGAAGGAGCGGTCGATCTTGACGGTGTGGATGGGCAGCCGGTGCAGCGCGGTGATCGCCGAGTAGCCGGTGCCGAAGTCGTCGAGGGCCAGCGTCACGCCGCGCTCGGTCACCTCCGACACCGCCTGCAGGGTGGCCTCGGCGGCGAACAGCGCCGTCGACTCGGTGATCTCCAGCTCCAGCCGCTCCGGCGGCAGCCCGGACCCGTCCAGCGCGGCGGCGACCAGGTCGCTGAAGCCGGGCTCGGCCAGGTGCCGGGCGGAGACGTTGACGTGCACGCGCAGCCCGGCCGGCCAGCCGGCGGCGTCGTTGCACGCCTGGTGCAGCACCCACGCGCCGAGCCGGGAGGTGAGCCGGTTGTTCTCGGCGGCGTCGAGGAAGGCGCCGGGCGGGAGCAGCCCGCGGGTGGGGTGCTGCCAGCGGATGAGCGCCTCGTAGCCCAGCAGCGTCTCGTCGGCCAGGGAGACGATCGGCTGGTAGAACAGCCGCAGCTCGTCGCCGTCCAGCGCCCGGCGCAGGTCGGTCTCCAGCTGCAGCAGGTCCACCTCGTCGTCGGTCAGGCCGCCGTCGTGCACCTCGATGCGGGCCCGGCTGCCGTCCCGCTTGGCGCGGGTCAGCGCGTTGTGCGCCTGGCGCAGCAGGTCGTCGGGGGCGACGTCGGAGCCCATCGTCAGGCCGACGCTGGCCGACAGCACGATCTCCCGGCCGCCGAGCTGGAACGGGTCGTCGAGGACGGCGAGCAGCCGGTCGGCCAGCGCGCGCAGCCCGTCGAGGTCCTCGACGTCCTCGGCGAGGATGAGGAACTCGTCGGCGCCCAGCCGGACGGCGGTGTCCTCGACGCGGGTGCTCCAGCGCAGCCGGTCGGCGACCTGGCTGAGCAGCTGGTCGCCGGCCTCGGTGCCGAGGGTGTCGTTGACCGCCTGGAACCGGTCGAGGTCGAGGTGCACCAGGCCGACCTGCAGGCCGCGGCGGCGGGAGAGCGCCAGCGCGTGGTTGAGCCGGTCGGTGAGCGCGCGGCGGTTGGGCAGCCCGGTCAGCGGGTCGGTGAACGCCCGGCGGACCAGGTCCTCCTCGGCGCGGCGGCGGTCGGTGACGTCGACCAGCGACAGGACGACGAACTGCGGCTCCCCGGTGCTGCGGTGCACCACGTCGTGCGACTGCTGCACCCACAGCTCGCTGCCGTCGGCGCGGCGCAGGCGGCGCTCGCCGTCCTGGCGCAGCCACGGGTCGAGGCCGGGCACGGCGCCGGTCCCGCCCTCGGGCACGGGGGCCTCGTCGGGGTGGGCGAGCAGGTCGACGTGCCGGCCGACCATGTCGTCGACGCCGCGGCCGGCCATCGCGCACAGCGCGTCGTTGACCACGAGCAGCCGGCCGTCGAGGTCGACGAGGGCCTGGGGGACGGGCGAGGACAGGAACAGCGCACGGAAGAGCTGGCCGCGGTCGGCCAGCAGCGTGTCGATGGCCCGCAGCCTCGTCCCCGCCGGGCCGCTGGGCTGCCCGGGCCGGTCGTCCCGGGGGCTCGGCACGTGGGGGGCGCTGAGAGTCACCCGGACAGGGTGGCCGACCGCGCGCCGGGAGTGACGGAACCCGTGCCCGGAATGTCGTGGTCAACCGGTCACACCGGGTGATGAGACCGTCCCACCGGGAACACCCGCCCCGTCGGGCGCGCTGGTGGGGACGTGACTCCTGGCACGGACAAGCGGATCGGGTTCCTGTCGTTCGGGCACTGGCAGCCGATCGCCGGCTCGCAGGTGCGCACCGCGCGCGACGCCCTGGTGCAGAGCGTCGAGCTCGCGGTGGCCGCCGAGGAGCTCGGGCTCGACGGCGCCTTCGTGCGCGTGCACCACTTCGCCCGCCAGCTCGCCTCGCCGTTCCCGCTGCTGGCTGCCATGGCCGCGCGGACCTCGCGGATCGAGGTCGGCACCGGTGTGGTCGACATGCGCTACGAGAACCCGCTCTACATGGCCGAGGAGGCCGCGGCCACCGACCTGCTCAGCGGCGGCCGGCTGCAGCTCGGGGTGAGCCGCGGCTCCCCGGAGACGGCGCTGCGCGGCTCGGAGGCCTTCGGCTACGTGCCGCCGGAGGGCTCCTCGGACGCCGACCTGGCGCGCGAGAAGACGGCGCTGTTCCTCGCCGCCGTCCGCGGGGCGACGGTCGTCGACGCCGACCCCGGGATGACCGGCGGCACGCGCGGCCGGCTCGCCGTGCAGCCGCAGTCACCGGGCCTGGCCGACCGGGTCTGGTGGGGTGCGGGCACCCGGGCGACGGGGGAGTGGGCGGCCCGTCAGGGGATGAACCTGATGAGCTCCACGCTGCTGGTGGAGGACACCGGCGTGCCCTTCGACGAGCTGCAGGCCGAGCAGATCGCCCGGTTCCGCGCCGCGTGGGCCGAGGCCGGGTGGGACCGCGAGCCGCGGGTGTCGGTGAGCCGCAGCGTCGTCCCGGTGGTCACCGACCTCGACCGCGCCTACTTCGGCGAGCGCTCCGGCGAGGACCAGGTGGGGCTGCTGGAGGGCGTGCGCGCCCGCTTCGGCAAGAGCTACGTCGGCGAGCCCGACCAGCTGGCCGAGGAGCTGGCCAAGGACGCCGCCGTCCGCGAGGCCGACACCCTGCTGCTCACCGTGCCCAACATGCTCGGTGTCGAGTACAACGCGGCCCTGCTGGAGAACGTCGCCCGGCACGTCGCTCCGGCGATCGGCTGGGTGCCCGCCGGCTCGCGCTGACCGACGCGCGCGAGCGGCCCAGGACCCGGGTGGGTCCTGGGCCGCTCGTCCTGCGTGGCGCCCGGGGTCAGGGGGCTCGGCTCAGCTGGCGTCGAAGGTGACGTTGCCCTCGGCGTCGACCAGGGCGGTCACGGTGCCCGTGTCGGTCGGGTCGTCGACCAGGGCCGCCTCGCAGGTGAGCTCCAGCCCGTCGGCGGCGACCAGGACGCTGCGGTCACCGGCGTCGCAGGTCGAGGTGACCTCCAGACCGGCCTCCGAGGCGAACTGCTCGGTCAGGAGCGCCTCGACGTCGGCGACCTGGACGAAGACACCGGTGCTGTCGATGCGCACGTTGCCCTCGTCGTCGGTCTGCTCGACGGTGTAGCCGACCTCCTGGCCCTCGACCATCGCGGTGCACTCGGTCACGGTGCCGGCGGCGAGCTCGACGTCCTCGGGGCAGCTGACGTCGGTGACGGTGACGCCGGCCTGCTCCTCGGTGAGCGCGGCGATCTGCCGCTCGGCCTCGGCGGTGTCGAGGTAGCTGGTGCTGAAGAGGAAGAAGGCGCCGATGCCGAGGCCCGCGACGACCAGGACCGCGACGATGCTGCCGACGATCGCGCCGGTGTGCGACTTCTTCCGGTGCTGCGGCCCGCCGAAGCCCCCCGGGGCCCCGTAGCCCGGGGCGGGGAACGGCGGCGGCCCGTAGGGGCCGGGGCCCTGCGGGTTCGGGGCGCCGTAGCGGGGGTCGTGGATCTGGGTCACGTGGGACTCCTCGATCGGTCCCGGGCCGTCCCCGGGTGCTCGGGGAGCACCGTGCCGGGACCGACTTGCAGCGCCCTGGCAGGCCACTTGCAGGGCACCGACCACCGCCCGCGCCCGGTCGGTTCGGGAGCCCGCGTACGAGGCGGTGTCAGGGCAACCGAGGAGTCCGCAGGGAGGTGGGCACCTGCTCCAGGTCCTGCGGGACGGGCCGTGGAGTGTCGGCGAGGAAGGACCGTCCCAGCCATCGGGGAACGGTGCGGCGGGCGGCGGGTTGGCCGTCGATGACCACGTCACCCGACCGCAACGTCTCGCTCCAGCTCGAGTCCCCCCGCCACAGCAGGGTGAGGGTGCGCAGCGTGGTCCGGACGTGCGCCCACACGTCATGGCCCTGGTCGAAGTCGCAGATGTCCACGCCCTGTCTGCGGATGACCATCCACCAGTGCCGCACCGGGGGGTCGACGTCGGAGAAGCTGAAGCTCAGCACCGTGGTGGTGTCCGGCACCGCCTCCAGGTCGAGGCTGCGTCGAATGTCCCACAACAGGTAGTACGGGTCCAGGTCGTCGTCGTGCAGTTCCTGCATCCAGCGAAGCCCCCAGCGGCCGATGGCCTCGAGGATGGGCATGAGTTCCTGGCCCGCCGGCGTCAGGTGATAGGTGACCTGCCTACCCTCGCAGTGCCGCTGGACGACTCCGGCTCTGACGAGGGTCTGCAGTCGCTTGGACAACAGGGTCGGCGACATCCGCGGCACACCCCGGCGCACCTCGTTGAAGTGTCGGCTGCCCAGCAGGAGTTCCCGGAGGACGAGCATCATCCACCGCTCGTCCAGCACTTCCATCGCCTTGGCGATCGGACAGAACTGCCCGTAGGTGGTGGGCACACCTCACGGTAGGCGGCCACGGGCCTCGGCAGTAGTACAGATCCGGTACTGGACTGCTACAGGTCCTGAACTGGAGGACGCCTCCACCTCGCCGCCACGCTCCTCCTCGTACCTCCTGTCCGCACGGGGAGACCCACCGAGGAGAACGACATGAGAACCGGATCGATCGTCCGCCGGGCTGCCGTGGCACTCGCTGCCGCGGTGACGACCGCGCTCACCGTCCCCGGGCAGGCCCAGGCGGCTGTCTTCCCTCCTGATCCTGTTCGCCTCACAGCCCCGGGCATCGACTTCGGTGACAACACGTGGGTGCTCGGAGCGCCCCTCGGGTCGGGGTCGGTCACCTGGGACGTCAACCAGTACGGGTTCTACCAAGCGACGTTGACGGGACGCCTGCACCTCGACAACGTCCCGCTCCAGTACGGCCGCATGCACATGGAGTACTTCGACGGGGCCGGGAACTCCCTGGGGACCCTCCATGGCGGTGCAGTGCGGGCCCCCAACAACAACAGCCACAACAGCTGGTCGGTGGACCTCCACTCGCCGGACCAGCTCCAGGTCGTCCAGGTGGAGATCTGCACGGAGACCAGCAGCAACGGCACCAGCTGGGCGCAGAGTCGCTGCACGGGGAGACTGCTGCTCTAGCCGCCGCCGGTCCTGCGGTCCCGATCGACTGGGGGAGCGGCCCACTGCACGACCCCTGTCCGGTGGAGTCCGAAGCCCCCCGCGCGGTGACCCGGGGGACGGGGAGGGCCTGCCGGTCGGCGGGCGGCATCGACGAGCTGCCGAACGGGTGCCGCCCTCACCGGCCGGCACGTCGTGGCGACCGCGACCCCTCGACGGGGTGCCCAGCGCCCTCACGTCTCGGCCGGCCGGTCGGATCGACAGCCGGGAGACCAGGTGCGCCCGGCAGGGATCGAACCTGCGACCAAGTGCTTAGAAGGCACCTGCTCTATCCGCTGAGCTACGGGCGCTCGGGTGCCGATGATGACACCGCTCAGCGACCGGCCGCGCCAGGCCACCGACGGGACGGGGTCGCGCCGTCCACAGGGCCGGCCCCGTCCACAGTCCGCCTGCGGTGTCGCCCGCCGGTTCCCGGCCGGGCCAGGGTCGATCCCGGGCCGGCGTGGTGCCGGTCCCCGAGAGCCCGAGGAGCACCGTGAACGACACCCACGTCACCGTCGTCGGCAACGTCGTCGACTCGCCCCGCCGCGTCAACCTGCAGAACGGCGCGGTCACCAACTTCCGCCTGGCCTCCACCGCCCGGCGCTTCGACACCCAGTCGCAGGCGTTCGTCGACGCCGGCACCTTCTGGGTCGACGTCGAGTGCTGGAACGACCTGTCCGGCAACGTCTCCGGCAGCGTCGCCAAGGGCGACCCGGTGATCGTCCAGGGCACGCTGACCACGCACAGCTGGGAGGGGGAGAGCGGGCGGCGCAGCACTCCGCGCATCCGCGCCCTGGCCGTCGGCCACAACCTGAACCGCGGCACCGGCGTGTTCCGGCGCACCCGGTCGGAGCGGTCGGCGGAGCCGCTGCCCGCCGGCGACGGCGGCCTGTCCGGCGAGGGCCTGCCCGGCGACGGCGACCTGCCCGGTCACGGCCTCGTCCGCGGGCGGGACTACGAGACGGCCCCCGAGACGTTGCACGGACTGGACACCCACGACCTCGCCACGGAGCCCGCGCACGCCTGATCGCCCGGGCTGGGAGGATCGACGGGGAGGACGCACGCGGGCGGGCCGGCACCCCCGGCCCGCCCGCCACTCGCGAATCGACGGAAGGCCTGCGAAGCCCAGTGGCTCAGTACATCTACTCCATGGTCCGTGCCCGCAAGGCGCACGGCGACAAGGTGATCCTCGACGACGTCACCCTGTCGTTCCTGCCCGGCGCCAAGATCGGCGTCGTCGGGCCCAACGGCGCCGGCAAGTCGACGGTCCTGCAGATCATGGCCGGTCTGCAGCAGCCCTCCAACGGCGACGTCGTGCTGGCGCCCGACGCCACCGTCGGCATCCTGCTGCAGGAGCCGCCGCTCAACGAGGAGCTCGACGTGCGCGGGAACGTCGAGGAGGCGGTCAAGCCGCTGCGCGACGCGCTGACCCGCTTCGAGGAGGTCAGCGCGGCGATGGGGGAGCCCGACGCCGACTTCGACGCCCTGCTGGCCGAGCAAGGCGAGCTCATGGAGACGATCGAGCAGCACGACGGCTGGGAGCTCGACGCCCGCATCGAGCAGGCGATGGACGCGCTGCGCTGCCCGCCCGGCGACGCCGACGTGACCGTCCTCTCCGGTGGTGAGCGCCGCCGCGTCGCGCTGTGCCGGCTGCTGCTCGAGGCGCCCGACCTGCTGCTGCTCGACGAGCCCACCAACCACCTCGACGCCGAGAGCGTCGCGTGGCTGGAGCAGCACCTGGAGAAGTACGCCGGCACCGTCGTCGCCGTCACCCACGACCGGTACTTCCTCGACAACGTCGCCCAGTGGATCCTCGAGCTCGACCGCGGCCGCGCCTACCCCTACGAGGGCAACTACTCCACCTACCTGGAGACCAAGGCGGCCCGCCTCAAGGTCGAGGGCGCCAAGGACGCCAAGCGGCAGAAGCGGCTCAAGGAGGAGCTGGAGTGGGTCCGCTCCGGCGCCAAGGCCCGCCAAGCCAAGAGCAAGGCCCGCCTCGCCCGCTACGAGGAGATGGCCGCAGAGGCCGACAAGTTCCGGAAGCTGGACTTCGAGGAGATCCAGATCCCGCCGGGCCCGCGCCTGGGCAACGTCGTGGTCGAGACCGCCGACCTCACCAAGGGCTTCGGCGACCGGCTGCTCATCGACGACCTGACCTTCACCCTGCCCCGCAACGGCATCGTCGGCGTCGTCGGCCCCAACGGCGCCGGCAAGACCACGCTGTTCAAGATGCTGGTCGGCGAGGAGAAGCCCGACGACGGCGACATCAAGGTCGGCGAGACGGTCAAGATCTCCTACGTCGAGCAGTCCCGCGGCGGCATCGACCCCAAGAAGACGCTGTGGGAGGTCGTCTCCGACGGGCTCGACCACATCAAGGTCGGCAACGTCGAGATGCCCTCGCGGGCCTACGTCGCGGCGTTCGGGTTCAAGGGCCCCGACCAGCAGAAGCCGGCCGGCGTGCTCTCCGGCGGTGAGCGCAACCGGCTGAACCTGGCGCTGACGCTCAAGCAGGGCGGCAACCTGCTGCTGCTCGACGAGCCCACCAACGACCTCGACGTCGAGACGCTCACCAGCCTCGAGTCGGCGCTGCTGGAGTTCCCTGGCTGCGCCGTCGTGGTCAGCCACGACCGGTGGTTCCTCGACCGCGTGGCCACCCACATCCTCGCCTACGAGGGTGAGTCGAAGTGGTTCTGGTTCGAGGGCAACTTCGCCGACTACGAGAAGAACAAGGTGGAGCGGCTCGGTCCGGAGGCGGCCCGCCCGCACCGCGCCACCTACCGCAAGCTGTCCCGCGACTAGGAGGACCTCCCTGCCCCCGCTGCTCGCGAGCTCGCAGCGAGGCCCTGCAGGGAGACCGTTCCAGGACGTCACACGGCCGGCCGGAGCACCTGCTCCGGCCGGCCGTCGGCGTCTCGGGGGACGGCGACCGGCACCACGCCGCCTGCGGCCGGTCGCGGCGATGCGGCAGGGTGGGCGCCGTGCGGTACACGGTGCAGGTCCCGATGCGCTGGTCGGACATGGACGCCTACGGCCACGTCAACAACGTCGTCCACCTGCAGTACTTCGAGATGGCGCGCGTCGCGCTGTTCTTCGAGCGCGCCTCCCTCGAGGAGCGCACCGGCCTGCGCCGGGGGACGGTCGTCGCCGCCCACGACATCCAGTACAAGCGGCCGGTCGTCTACTCCGCGCGCCCGCTCGACGTGCAGGTCTGGGTCTCCGGCATCCGCGCCGCGGCCTTCACCTGCCACTACGAGGTCTTCGACCACGAGCAGCTCGCGGTCACCGGCAGCACCCTGCTGGTGCCCTTCGACTTCTCGATCGACCGGCCGCGCCGGCTGACCGCCGACGAGAAGGAGTTCCTCACCCGCTGGCTCGACGAGCCCGCCACCCCGTGACCCAGCAGCCGGGAGCGTCCCCTCCGCTCGTCGACGTCTCCGCCGCCGCGGACCCGGTCGCGGCCTTCCTCGACGCCGCCGAGCGCGGGCACCTGATCGCACTGCGGACGTCGGGCACCACCGGCCGGTCCCGGGCCGTCGTCCGCACGCCCGCCTCGTGGACCGGCTCCTTCCCGCACGTCTCCCGGCTGGCCGGCCTGGACGCCGGGGCCCGGGTGTGGGTGCCCGGCCCGCTCGCGGCGACGATGAACCTCTTCGCCGTCGTGCACGCCCGCTGCGTCGGCGCCACGGTCGTGCCGGCCCCCGAGCAGGCCACGCACGCGCACCTGACGCCCGCGGCCCTCGTCGCCGCGCTGGCCGCCGGGACCGACCTGCGCGGCCGCACCGTCGTCGTCGCCGGTGACCGGCTGGCCCGGCAGGTGGCCGACCGTGCCGTCGCGGTCGGCGCCACCGTGCACCACTACTACGGCGCGGCGGAGCTGTCCTTCGTCGCGTGGGGGAGCGCCGAGGACGACCTGCGGCTGTTCCCCGGCGTGACGGCCGAGGTGCGGGCCGGCCGGCTGTGGGTGCGCTCGCCCTGGCTGGCGCTCGGCTACGACGGCGCCGACGGTCCCCTCGAGCGGGACGACGACGGGTTCGCCACCGTCGGCGACCGCGGCAGCCTCGACGGGGCGGCGCTCACCGTCCGCGGCCGCGGCTGCGACGCCGTGGTGACCGCCGGCGCCACGGTGCTCGTCGACGACGTCGAGACGGTGCTGCGCGGGGCCACCGGCGGCGACGTCGTGGTGGTCGGGGTGCCGCACCCGCGCCTGGGGGCGGTGGTGACCGCCGTGCTCGCCGACCCCGCCCTCCTGCCGGCCGCCCGGGCCGCCGCGCGCGCCGGTCTCTCCCCGGCGCACCGGCCGCGTCGGTGGCTGCACGCACCGGCCTTCCCGCTCACCACCGGCGGCAAGGTCGACCGGGCCGCGCTCGCCGCGCTGGCCGCCTCCGGGGCGCTGTCGTCGGCGGCCCGGGCGTGAGCCGTCCCGCCGCCGACGCGCCGGTGCTGGTCGACGCGCTGCGGACGCCGATCGGCACGGCCGGCCGGTCGCTGGCCCGCCTGACCGCCGCGGACCTCGCCGCGCCGCTCGTCGCCGCCCTCGCCGACCGCCTCGACCGGCACGGGATCGCGCCCGGGGAGGTCCGGGACGTCGTCCTCGGCAACTGCACCGGTCCCGGCGGCGACGTGGCCCGGGTCGCCGCGCTGCAGGCCGGCCTGCCCGTCTCGGTGCCCGGCCTCACCGTCGACCGCCAGTGCGGCAGCGGGCTGGCCGCGATCGCCGTGGCGGCGGCGCTGGTGCGCAGCGAGCCGGGCGCGGTGCTCGCCGGCGGCGTCGAGTCCGCCTCGACCGCGCCGTGGCGCTCCTGGCCCCCGCAGGACGGCGGCGAGCCGGTGCGCTACGAGCGGGCACCGTTCGCGCCGGCCGCCCTCGGCGACCCGGACATGGGTCCGGCGGCCGACCTGCTCGCCCGCGACCGCGGGGTCTCCCGCGAGGAGCAGGACCGGTACGCGGCCCGGTCGCACGCCCGCGCCGTCGCCACCCGGTGCGCCGGCGGCTTCGACGACGAGCTCCTCCCGGTGGGCGGCGTCGCCCGCGACGACCGTCCGCGCAGCGGGCTCACCGTGGAGCGGCTAGCCCGGCTGCGCCCCGCCTTCCGGCCCGGCGGCACCGTCACCGCCGGCAACGCCTGCGGGGTCAACGACGGGGCCGCGCTGGTCACCGTGGTCGACGCCGCGACGCACCGCCGGCTCGGCGTCCCGGGCCTGCGGGTGCTGGCCACCGCGACGGCCGGCGTGGACCCGGACCGGCCGGGCCGCGGCCTGGTGCCCGCCACCCAGCTGGCGCTCGACCGGGCCGGGGTGACCCTGGACGAGATCGACGTCGTCGAGCTCAACGAGGCCTTCGCCGGGCAGGTGCTCGCCTGCTGCGCCGAGCTGGACCTGGACCCCGAGCGGGTCTGCCCCGAGGGGGGAGCGCTCGCGCTCGGCCACCCGTGGGGCGCGTCGGGCGCCGTCCTCGCCGTCCGGCTGTTCTCCCAGCTCGTCCGCCGCCCCGGCGGCCGGCTCGGCCTGGCCGCCATCGCGGTGGGCGGCGGGCAGGGTGTCGCGGTGGTCGTCGAGGCCTGCGGCTGAGACCGCAGGCCCCGTCCGCTCAGCGGGCCGGCGCCCCCTGGACGACGCCGCCGCCGGCGTGCAGCCAGTCGCGCGGCGGCGTGGTGTCGACGACCCGCTTGCCCAGCGGGAACAGGCCGACGGCGGCGAGCTTGAACGACGCGATGCCGAACGGGATGCCGACGACCGTCAGGCAGAAGGCGACGCCGGCCACCACGTGGACGAGCGCCAGCCACCAGCCGGCCACCAGGAACCAGACCAGGTTGCCCAGCGCCGAGGCGACCCCGGCGCCGGGCGCGGGCACCGTCGTCCGCCCGAAGGGCCACACGACGAAGCCCGCGAGGCGGAACGCGGCGATGCCGAACGGGATGGTGACGACGAGGAGGCAGGCGACGACCCCGGCGAGGGCGTAGGCCAGCGCGAGCAGCCAGCCGTGCAGGACCAGCCAGACCAGGTTGAGCAGCGTGCGGAGGGTGTCCACACCCGTACCACGGGCCGCGCGGCGGGGAGGTTCCGCCGGCGGGTCGTGCTCTGCCCACGCAGCCGGGGCAGAGCACGACCCGCCGCAGGACCGCGCGGGCCGGGTGCGGGACCGGTCAGCCGGTCACGAGCCGGGGGACCGGCCGGTCGGCACCCGTGGGCGCCCCGCGCTCGGCCGCCTCCTCCTCGGGCACCGGCCGGACGACGGCCCCCTCGCCGACCTCCGCGCCGACGAACACGCCCGCGTTCACCCCGCCGCGGTGCACCATCGCCTTGACCAGCCGTGCGCCGGTGAGCCGCTCGAGGTGGGTGCAGGGCGGGCAGCGCTTGGCGCCGAAGAGCAGCGCGTCGCCGACGGCGAACCAGCGGCCCACCAGTGCGGGCAGGTCGACGCCGGTGGTGACCAGGTTGCGGCGGGTGTCCCCGGGCGCGAGCGCGACGCCCACCTCGGCGGCGACCGCGGCGACGTCGGCGGCGTCGATCAGCGTGAGCTGCTTCTCCAGCTCGGGGTACTGCGCCCACGTGCCGCCGCCGAGGGCGTAGCGGTCGCCCTCCAGTCCGCGGCCGGCCAGCAGCCGCGCGGAGGCCACCCGCCGCATGGGCGCCGCGGCCGTCGGGGTCAGCCAGATCTCGGTCAGCGTGCCGGTCATCGCGGGGCCTCCTGGGTGCGGCGGCGGCGGGGACGGGACGGGACGTCGTCGGCGCCGCGGGCGTCGAGCGCCTCGCTGACGTCGTGGGCCATCTGCAGCACCTGCACCAGCAGCGGCGCGACCGTCGTCCGCAACGCCCGGACCCCTCGGCCCGACCCTCCCCGCGCGGCCTGCGCCGCCCGGATCCGGTCGGCGCGCTCGACGAGCACCGGGATGAACCGCAGCGCCAGGGCGACCACCAGGCCCACCCGGGCCGGCCGGACGCCGACCAGCCGCAGCGGGGCGCACAGCCGCTCGACCACCCGGACCATCTCGCTGACCCGGGTCGTCGCCGTCACCACGGCCGCGGCGAGCACCAGGGTCAGCAGCCGCAGCGCCACCTGTGCGCCGGTCCGCAGGTCGGTGGTCAGCGCGTGGACGGCGAGCAGCGCCACCAGCCACCACCCGACCGCCCGTGCCTGCCGGGCCAGCACCGCCACCGGCAGCCGGGCGACGAGCAGCCCGACGGCGACCGTGCCGAGCAGCGCCGCGGCGGCCCCGGCGAGCGTGGGCAGCCAGAAGAGGGCGATGGCGAGGGTGGCGAGGGCGAGCAGCTTCGCCCCGGCCGGCACCCGGTGCACCACGCTGGCCCGGGGGACGTACAGCGCCAGGGTCACCGGACCGCCATCAGCGCGCGGTAGGCGGCCACCGCCGGACCCGGGGCGGCGTCCTCGACCACCCGGCCGCCGTCGACCACCAGCACCCGGTCGAAGCCGTCGAGCAGGTCGAGCTGGTGGGTGACCACGACCACCTGCTGGTCGAGCCCGGCGATCAGCTCGGCCACCCGGCGGGCGTTGACCAGGTCCAGCAGCGTGGTGGGCTCGTCGAACACGATGCGGGCCGGGCGCATGACCAGCACGCCGGCGATGGCCAGCAGCTGCTTCTGCCCGCCCGAGAGCAGGTGCGCCGGGTGGTCGGCGTGCCCGGCCAGGCCGTACCGCGCGAGCACCTCGGCGACGCGGGCGGCGCGCTCGTCCGGCGGCACCCCCTGGTTCTCCAGGCCGTAGGCGACGTCCTCGGCCACCGTGGGGTGCACGATCTGCGCGTCGGGATCCTGGAACACGAACCCGACGCGGCGCCGCACGGCACGCACCTGGGTACGGGTGTCCAGCCCGTCGACGAGCACCCGCCCCTCACTGGGCACGACCAGGCCGTTGAGCAGCCGGGCGAGGGTGCTCTTGCCCGACCCGTTGGCCCCGATGACCCCCACCCGCGCCTCGCGGAACGTCAGGTCGACGCCGTCGAGCACCACCCGCTCCCCGTACCGGTGTCCCACGCCGCGCAGCTCGATGCCGCGCGCGGGGTCGGCGACGTCGTCCGCGGCCGGGGCCGCACCGGGACGGCGGAACCTCACCGGGCGCCGGCGGCCCGCCGGGGACGCTCGATCACCGGGTAGCTGCGCCGCACGACGTCGGCGACGGCCGCGGCGACGAAGGCCTTGAACAGGTCGCCCGGGACGAAGAGCGCGGCGCCGGACCAGAGCGCCTCGGCCCAGGGCAGCCCGGTGGCGACCTTGAGCACCGGGACGCCGACGGCGTAGACGACGGCGAGGCCGCCGACGACGTTGACCAGCGTGCCGACCAGGACGTTGTAGCGGTCCCAGGTGCGCTCGGTCAGCAGGCCGATGACGAGGGCGGCCACCGGCCAGCTGAGCAGGTAGCCCGCCGTGGGCCCGGCGAAGGGGGCGAGGCCGCCCCGGCCGCCGGCCAGCAGCGGCAGGCCGACCGCCACCAGGACGAGGAACAGCAGCACCGCGAGGGCGCCGCGGCGGGCCCCCAGGACGGCGCCGGCCAGCATCACGCCGAGCGTCTGCGCGGTGATCGGCACCGGACCGACGGGGATGGCCGGCAGGGTCCCCAGCACCGCGATGATCGCGGCGAAGAGGGCGACGTAGGCGAGGTCCCGGGTCTTCACGGCGTCTCCTCCACTGGCGGCGGGCGGGGCCCGCGCGGTCTCGGCGGAAGGTACCCGAGGGTGGGCCGGTGGCGGCCGGCCGGGCGCGCCCGGGCACCGGCCGGGGGATCTCCGGTGCGGTCGCCGACGGTGGCGGCGCGCTCACCTGCGGACACGCCGGTCGGTTTGCCGGGTCCCCCCGGTCCGTGTTGTCTGGGGTTCCCGAGCCCTCGGCGAAGGCGGACAACGGCATGGCAACCGGGTGGTGGGCGTCCCTGTGGTCCCGGGGACGCGCCGCACCGCACGAGCTCCCCCCGGAGCCACCGCGGGCTCCCGACGGCGGGTCCCCGCCCGCCGCGCCGCCCCCCGCCGCCGAGCCCCCCGCCGCCGAGCCCCCCGCCGCCGAGCCCCCCGCCGCCGAGCCCCCCGCCGCCGAGCCTCCCGCGCACCGCGCCCCGGCCGGTGCGACGCGCGCCCCCGTGGCACCGGCGCCGGTGCACACCGCTCGCCGACAGACGTCCGGTCCGTCCGGTCGAGCCGGGTCGCTCCCCGACCCGGCGAGCAGCACCCCGCTGCGCTTCCCCCTCCAGAGGACAGGAGCTCCATCCGTGGCACAGCTCGACAACGTCATCGCCGACCTGCTCGCCATCGAGGGTGCCAACGGCGCCGCGATCGTCGACATCGACAGCGGCATGGCCCTCGCCGCCGGCGGCACGCCCGGCTTCGACCTCAACGTGGCCGCCGCCGGCAACTCCAACGTGGTGCGCGCCAAGCTGCGCACGATCAACGACCTCGAGCTCAAGGACGAGGTCGAGGACATCCTCATCACGCTGCAGAGCCAGTACCACCTGATCAACGTGCTCAAGGGGCAGGGCAACGCCGGCCTGTTCATCTACCTGGTGCTCAACCGCGTCACCGCCAACCTGGCGCTGGCCCGGCACAAGCTGCGCGCCGTCGCGGCGACCGTGGCCGTCTGACGGCCCTCGGCACCCGCCCCGACGGGGCGGGTGCCGGCGTCAGGCCGCGGCGGTGGCCGCCTCGACGATGCGCTCGCGCACGGAGTCGAGGGCGAGCTCGCCGGTGTCGATCCACCGGGCGACCCGGCCGTCGACCACGATGCCGACGCGGTCGCAGCACTCGGCGAGCTCGTCGGGGTCGACCGACACCACGACGACCGAGGTGCCGTGCGCGGTGGCGTCGTCGAGCAGCTGGCGCACCTGGCGGCGAGCCCGGACGTCGAGGCCCCGGGTGGGCTCGTGCAGGACGACGACGTCGCGCGCGGAGGACATCCACCGCGCCAGCGCCAGCTTGTGCTGGTCGCCGCCGGACAGCGCCCCGAAGACGGTGCGGATGCTCAGCGTCTTGACGTCCATCTGGTGCACGGTCCGGATGACCTCGCGCAGCGTCGCGATCTCCTTGCGCAGGTCGGTGAGCGAGCCCCACGCCTCCTGGGTGAGGGTGCGGGCGATCGTCTCGCCCGGGTCGACCCCGTAGGCGTCCTCGTCGGGGCGGTAGACCGGCAGCCGCAGCGTCCCGGCGTCGGCCGGCGGCTCGCCGTGCAGCTCGATCTCGTCGGTGATCGCCGGCAGCTCCCCGGACAGCGCGTCGGCGATCTCGCGGACGCCCGACGAGCGGTGCCCGGTCAGCCCCACCACCTCGCCGCGGCGCAGCAGCAGGTCGACGCCCTCGACCCGGCCGGGCACCCGCAGGTTGCGCACCCGCAGGGCCACCTCGTCCGACGGCGCCGGGCGGGCCGGGACGGGCGCCGCGGCGCCGTCGGGCACCGCGGCGTCGTCGGGCGGCACCACGTCGTCGGGCACCGCCGCGACCGTCTCCCGGCGGACCGGGACCGACACGGGCTCGCCCACCGTCTCGGCGGCCAGCCGGACCGGGTCGAGCGCCTCGCTCGGGCTGTCCAGGGCGATCCACCCGTCGCGCAGCACCAGCACCCGGTCGACCACCTCGAGCATCTCGGGCAGCCGGTGGCTGATGTAGAGGACGCCGCGGCCCTGCCGGCTCAGCCGCCCGGCGACGGCGTGCAGGCCGGTGACCTCCGAGGGCAGCAGCGCGGCCGAGACCTCGTCCAGGACGACCAGCCGGGTGGCCTCGGCCAGTACGCGGGCGGTCTCGACCAGGCCGTGCACGAAGTGCGGCAGGTCGCCGACGAGGGTGTCGGGGTCGACGTCGAGGGTGACCTCGGACAGCAGCACCTGGGCCTGCCGCCGCAGCTCCTCCTGCGGCCGGCCGGCCTGCGCGGTGCCGCGGAAGACGGCCTGGGCGACGGTGAGCGACGGGTCGATGCGGACCAGCTGCTCGACCACGCCGACGCCGACGTGGCGGGCGTCCGCGGCCGACAGCGGCGCGTAGGGGTGGCCCAGCAGCGTCATCCGCCCGGAGTCGGCCGGGGTGATGCCGGCCACGATGTCACCGAGGGTGGACTTGCCCGCCCCGTTGGTGCCGACGAGACCCACGATCTCGCCCTCGGCGATGCTGAAGGACACGTCCCGCAGGACGCGGCGGGCCCCGAACGACTTCGTCAGAGCCTCGACCTGCAGCAGCGTCATGGACGAGCGGACCTCCCCGACCGGGCACCGGACGGCGTCGGCCGGCCGTGCGTCAGCGTCCCCCAGCGACGCTCCGTTCCGGCACGGATGCTACCCGCAGGCGGACGGGCCGGCTCCGCGGTCGGGCCGGCGACGGACCGCCGGGCCGTCCCTCACCGGTTCTGCATGCTGAAGGCGGCCATCTCCATGTACCCCCACAGCGTTGCGTCCTGCTCGTCGGTCAGCCCGAGGGAGTCGACGGCGTCGCGCATGTGCCGCAGCCACGCGTCCCGCTCGACCTCGCCGATGGCGAACGGCGCGTGCCGCATGCGCAGCCGCGGGTGCCCGCGCTCCTGCGAGTAGGTGGTGGGCCCGCCCCAGTACTGCTCGAGGAACCGGCGCAGCCGGGTCTCGGCGCCCTCCCAGTCGTCCTGGGGGTACAGCGGGGCGAGCACGGGGTCGGACCGGACGCCGGCGTAGAACCGGGCGACCAGCCGCCGGAAGGTCGGCTCACCGCCGACCTCCTCGTAGAAGGTCCGTGCCGAGGGCAGGGACCGGCTCGCCTGGCTCATGGCACCGATGGTCCCCCAGCCGGACCGTCCCCTGCCACGGCGGGGCGGGTGCGGGCGAAGCCGAGCAGCGGCGGGACCACGGCGAGCAGGCCGATGCCACCGGCCAGCGCGACGACGGCGCCCGGCGGCACCTGCTCGGCGGCCAGGCCCGCGCCCAGGGCACCGAGGCCCTGGACGCCGTAGAGCCCGCTGACGGCCACCCCGAAGGCCCGCCCGCGGTAGGCCGAGGGCACCGCCTGGACGAAGGAGACGTTGAGCGGGATCGACCACGAGGCGCCGAGCCCCGCCACGAACAGCAGCGCGACGACGAGCGCGTAGGCGCCCCGGCTCGGCCCGGCGGCGACGGCGACCAGGCCGGCCAGCAGCAGGGGCGCCAGCGACAGCGCCACCAGCACCGGCATCAGCCGCTCGCTGCGCGCCGTCCCCAGCACGCGGGCGACCACCAGCCCGCCGATGGTGACGCCGAGCGGGTTGGCCGCCAGCAGCACGCCCAGCTGGGCCGGCCCCTCGCCCAGGGAGTCGGTGAGCGGGACGGCGATGCCCTCGGCGGCGTTGGCGAACATCGTGCCGGTCCACAGCAGCGCGATGATCGCCAGCAGGCGCGGGTTGCGGCCGATCAGGCGCAGGCCGTCGGCGGTGTCCTGCCACACCGACGAGGGCTCCGTCGCCTCCCCGGCCGGTGCCGGCCGGCGCTCGAGCGTGGCGGCCAGCCAGACGGCGGAGACGACGAACGTGGCCGCGTCGGCCAGCAGCACGACCGACGGGCTGAGGACGGTCACCAGGCCGCCGGCGAGCACGAAGCCGACCACCTGCGCCACCTGCAGGCTCACGTTGGTCAGCGACGTCGCCACCGCGTACCGCTCGCCCTCGAGGACGTCGGCCATGAGCGCCGAGCGGGCCGACTCGAACGGCGGCGCGAGCAGGGAGACCAGCAGCAGCAGGACCAGCAGCACCGGCAGCGGCGTGCCGGGCACGGCCATGCCGGCGACCAGCACGCCGCGGGCGACGTCGCTGGCGATGAGCACCCGGTGCCGGGGGAAGCGGTCGGCGACGGTGGCCAGCAGCGGGCCGCCGACCGCCCACGGCAGGAAGCTCAGCGCGAAGGTCAGCGCCGACAGCAGCGGCGACTCCGTGCGCTGGTAGACCAGGACGGTCAGCGCCACGCGGGCGAGCTCGTCGCCGATCGTCGACAGCGTGTAGGTGCCGAACAGCGGCCGGAACTCGCGGACGGCGAAGACCTCCCGGAAGGTCGCCGGCCGCCCGGGTCCGCCCGGTGGCGCGTCCTCGCTCACCGCGCGCCGGCCCCGGTGGCCGACGCGCCGAGCAGCGGCGGGGGCGTCCGGATGCCCTCGGCGACGAAGCGCTCCTTGAGGCGCATCCGCAGCTCCCGGGCGACCCGCCACTGGTCGGCGTTGGTCGAGCGCACCTGCACCCGCATGACCACGCCCTCGGCGGTGATCTGCTCGACGCCGAGGGACTCGGGCTCGGCCAGCAGCACCGCTCCCCACGCGTCCTCGGCGTACATCCCGTCGGCGACCTCCTGCATCGCCCGCCGGCAGCGCTCGAGGTCGGTGTCGTGGGCGACCGGCATGTCGATGACGACCTGGGCGTAGCCCTGGCTCTTGTTGCCCACGCGGAGGATCTCGCCGTTGCGGGCGTACCAGACCACGCCGTTGACGTCGCGCAGCCGGGTGATCCGCAGGCCCACCGCCTCGACGGTGCCGCTGGCCTCACCCAGGTCGACGACGTCCCCGACGCCGTACTGGTCCTCGAGGATGATCCCGATCCCGGCGATGAAGTCCTTGACCAGGTTCTGCGCGCCGAAGCCGAGCGCCACCCCGAGGACGCCGGCGCTGGCGATGATCGGCGCCAGGTTCACCCCGAGCTCGCCGAGCACCAGGACGACGGCGATGCCGAGCACCACGAACGACGCGATGCTGCGCAGCACCGACCCGATCGCCTCGGCGCGCTGCGTGCGCCGCTGCGCGATGCTCTCCACGCCGTCGGGGTCGGCGGCCCGGACGCGGTTGCGCCACGGCCGCAGGATCGTCGGCATCGACCCGGTGGCGGTGCGGTCGGTCAGCCGCCGGATCGCCCGGTGCAGCAGCAGCCGGACGACGGCGGCGAGCACCACCACCAGCAGGATCCGCGCCGGCTTCTCGATCAGGACCTCGGCGTTCGCCGCCAGCCAGTCCAGCCCGGACCACTGGTAGACCCGGGCGCACAGAGTCGTCGGGTCCTCGACGCAGGAGGGCACGGTCTCGGCGAGCACGCTGTCGGCAGCCATCACGGACGGTAGAGCAGTCATCACTCTCCATCGTGTCAGAGAGCGGCGGCCCCGCCGGGACCCGCGGCACCCCAGTCGGTCACACCCGTGGCGGCGGCGAGGAACGCCAGCTGGTCGGCGGCCAGTCCCACCGTGCGGCTGACCGCCCGGGCGCCGTGGCCCACCGACGTCTCCCGGCGCAGCACCACCGGCGCGCCGGCCGCGGTGGCCGCCTGCAGCGCGGCGGCGAGCTTGCGGGCGTGCAGCGGGTCGACGCGGGTGTCGGACTCGAAGGTGGTGAACAGCGTCGCCGGGTACGCGGTGCCCTCCCGGACCGCGTGGTACGGCGAGTAGCCGAGCAGCCAGCCGAGCTCCACCGGGTCGTCGGCGGTGCCGTACTCGTCGTTCCACGTCCGGCCCAGGCCGAAGCGCTCGTAGCGGACCATGTCCAGCAGCGGCGCGCTGCAGACGACGCCCGCGGCGAGGTCGGGCCGCTGGGTGAGCGTGGCGCCCACCAGCAGGCCGCCGTTGGACCCGCCCATGACCGCCAGCTGCGCGTGCGTCGTCCAGCCCTCGGCGACCAGGTGCTCGCCGGCCGCGGCGAAGTCGTCGAACACGTTCTGCTTGCGCTCGCGCATGCCGGCGCGGTGCCACTCCTCGCCGTGCTCGGAGCCGCCGCGCAGGTTGGCCACCGCCCACACCCCGCCCGCGGCGACCCAGGCCAGCGCCTGCGCCGAGTAGGCCGGGGTGAGCGCCACGTTGAACCCGCCGTAGCCGTAGAGGACGGCCGGGCGCGGGGTGTCCGGGGGACGGGTGGGGGAGGACGCAGCCGAGAGCACGAACAGGTGCACCGGCGTCCCGTCGCGCGAGGTCGCGTGCGTCTCGACGACGGTCACCTCCGGCACCTCGCCGGCCACCGGTGCCCGCTCGTCGGGCGTCAGGGTGTCCGGGGCGGTGGCGTCCCAGCGCAACACCGACGGCGGGGTCGAGTAGTCGGTGAAGCCGACCCACGCCGCCGTCCCGCCCTCCGGCGGGGCGCTGACGCCGGAGACGCTCCCCGGCGGGAGGCCGGTCACCTCGGCCAGCCGCCCCGAGCCGTCCCCGGCCCACACCGAGAGCCGGTCGGTGGCGTCGACGGAGTGGACGGCGAGCACCTGCAGCGTCCCGTCGGCGCCGTCGACCAGCGCGACGTCGGACAGCACGCCGTCGCCGGACTCCGGGACGACGTCGGCCCAGCGCTCCGGCGCCCAGGTCGCGGGGTCGGCCGGGTCGCCCACGGCCAGCCGCCAGCGCGGGGTGCCGCGGTCGCTCATCAGCCACAGCCGGCCGTCGCGGGCCACCCAGGCGGCGGTCTGCGCGTCGACGCCGACCTGCAGGGGCTCGAGCGTCCCGGCGCCGGCGAGGTCGGCCAGCCAGACGTCGTCGCGCGGCGCGGTGCCGGCCGAGGCGGAGACCACCAGCCAGCGGCCGTCGGCGCTGACCCGCACGCCGTAGTAGTTGGTGGGGTCCAGCCCCTCGCCGTGCACCAGGACGTCGCCGTCGGGGTCGGCGCCGACGCGGTGGCGCCACACGCGGCGGTGGAACTGCTCCTCGCCGGCGGGCACCTGGTCGGGCGCCAGCCGGCGGACGTAGAACAGCTCCTCACCGCCGGGCAGCCAGGCGACGGGGGAGTAGCGGCAGCGGTCGACCGGCCCGTCGAGCGCCTCACCGGTGGCGACGTCGAGGACGTGCAGCCGCGACTCCTCGTCGCCGCCGGTGGAGAGCTGGTAGGCCAGCCGGTCGCCCTCCCACGACGGCGCCCAGGCGTCGAGCGTCGTCGTCCCCGACGGGTCGACCGCCATCGGGTCGACCAGCACGCGCACGGTGCCGTCGGGCTCGCGGACCCGCAGCACCGCGTGCTCCTGGCCGGGGTCGCGGCGGGTGGAGAAGGCCCGGCCGCCGCGGTGCACCGGGACGCCGACCGCGCCGGCGTGCACGAGCTGCTCCAGGCGGGCGGCGAAGCCGGCGCGGGCCGGCAGCGCGCCGAGGACATCGGCGGCCAGCGCGTCCTGGGCCGCCGTCCACTCCCGCGTGCGCGGGTCGTCGGGGTCCTCGAGCCAGCGGTAGGGGTCGGCCACGCGGTGGCCGTGCAGGTCCTCGACCAGGTCGAGCCTCTCGGCGTCGGGAGAGCGCACGTCGGGGTATCGCACCCCCAGCACCGTACGGCGGCCGGTGGCTCCCCCGCGCGCCACCGGGCCTGGTCAGGGCACTATGGGCTTGCCCGCGGGCCGCCCCGGTACGGCGGTCCGGGGCCTCCGGAGGTGCTCCGTGTCGCGTTCCGCGTCCGGGTCGTCGCCGGCGGGCCACCCAGGTCCGCGCCGCGACCCCGTCCCCGTCCCCCGGCTGCCCGTGCCCTCGTCCGGCACGACGGCCGCCACCCTCCTGCTCAACGCCACCTACGAGCCGCTGTGCGTGGTCTCCAGCCGCCGCGCGATCGTGCTGGTCCTGGCCGAGAAGGCGGTGCCCGTCGACGACGCCGCCGAGGTCGTCCACGCCGAGCGGGTCAGCCTCGCCGTCCCCGTGGTCGTGCGGCTGACCCGCTACGTCCGGGTGCCCTACCCGGCGCAGGTGCCGCTGTCGCGCCGCGCGGTGTTCACCCGCGACGGGCAGACCTGCGTCTACTGCGGGAGCTCGGCCACCAGCATCGACCACGTGGTGCCGCGCAGCCGCGGGGGCACGCACACGTGGGACAACGTGGTGGCCGCCTGCCGGCGCTGCAACCACACCAAGGCCGACCGGTCGCTGGCCGAGCTGGGCTGGAAGCTGCCCAACCCGCCGCGCACGCCGAGCGGCGCGGCCTGGCGGCTGCTGGGCGCCCGCACGGTCGACCCGCGCTGGCGCGAGTGGCTCGGCGTCCCCGAGAGCGTCTCCGCGTGAGGGAGGACCGCGCATGACGTCGGCAGGCACGGCGCGCCGGCTGTGGGCACTGGCCGAGCCCTACCACGCGGTCACGTACTTCGCCGAGGAGTCGCGGGCCGCGGCGGAGGCGGCCGGGCTGACCGGCTTCTGGTCGGCCTACTTCGCGATGCGCGCCGCGCCGCTCGGGCCGGTGGGGCCGGAGGTCGTGACGGCGACCTTCGTCAACTTCGCGCCCTCCTTCGTCGCCCGCCGCGTGCCCGCGGTCTGGTCGGCGGTGACGCCCGCGGAGGCGCTGGCGGCCCGGCTGGCCGGCGTCGACGCCACGGTGCGCCGGGTGCTGGGGGAGTGGGCGGCCTCGGCCGAGGCGGCGGAGGCCGCCGCGCTGGCCCGCACCGCCGCCGAGGCGGTCGACCTGCCCGGCCGGCCGCTGGCCGCGGCGAACGCGGCGGTAGTCGCGCCCGACGAGCCCCACCTGTCGCTGTGGCAGTCGCTCACCACCCTGCGCGAGCACCGCGGCGACGGGCACACCGTGGCGCTGGTCGGCCGGGAGGTCTCCGGCGTCGGCGCCCACGTGCTGGTGGCCGCCGCGGGCCGGGTGGACCGCGAGTGGCTGCAGAAGGCGCGCGGCTGGGACGACGACGCCTGGTCGGCCGCCCGCGACGAGCTGGCCGGGCGCGGCTGGCTCGACGGGGACGGGCTGTCGGCGGAGGGCCTGGCGATGGTCACCGCGATCGAGGCCGACACCGACCGCCTCGCCCTGGCGCCGTGGCGGGCACTCGGCGACCCGCGCTGCGACCGGCTCGCCGAGCTGCTCGTGCCCGTGCGCCGCGCCGTCGTCACGGCCGGGCTGTTCCCCGACCGCAACCCGATCGGCGTCCCGCCCGAGGTCGACTGACGCCTGGGGATCAGGTGACGCGGCTGCGCTCCTCGGGGTAGGCGCGCCAGCCGCCGTCCTCGAGCAGGGCGCGGAACCGGTCGACGGCGTCCCACACGTCGACGTACCGCGTGTACAGCGGCGCCGGGCCCAGGCGCACCCGGTCGGGCGTGCGGTGGTCGGGGACGACGCCGCGGTCCACCAGCGCCTGGGTCAGCTGCCATGCGGCTGGGTGCGCCAGCGTGACGTGCGACCCGCGGCGGGCGGGGTCGCGGGGGCTGGCCAGCGCCACGCCGTGCGGCGCCAGGTGCGCGTCGGCGAGCGCGACCAGCAGCCCGGTCACCGCCCGCCCCTTGGCCGCCAGCCGCCTGATCCCGGCCTCGGCCACCAGCCGCGCGCCGACCTCCACCGCGGCGGCGGCCAGCACCGGCGGCGTCCCGACACCGAAGCGCCCGATCCCCGGCACCGGGTCGTAGGCCGGGCCCATCGCGAACTGGTCGCGCTGGCCGAACCAGCCCCAGATCGGCTGGCGCAGCTCCTCCTGCAGCTCCCGCCGCACGTAGAGGAACGCCGGCGCCCCGGGCCCGCCGTTGAGGTACTTGTACGTGCACCCCACGGCGAGGTCGACGCCGCGCGCGGCCAGATCCACCTCCACGGCGCCGGCGGCGTGCGAGAGGTCCCACACCACCAGCGCCCCGGCCTCCCGCGCGGCCGACGTCACGGCGGCGACGTCGGCCAGCGCGCCGGAGCGGTAGGCCACCGCCGAGAGGACGACGACGGCGACCCGCTCGTCCAGCGCGGCGGCCAGCACCGCGGGGTCCAGGCCCTCGTCGACGTCGGCCGGCACCTCCCGCACGGTCATCCCGCGCGCCTGCGCCACCCCGGAGACGACGTAGCGGTCGGTGGGGAAGTCGTCGGCGCAGCAGACCAGCACGTCGCGGTCCGGCCGGGCGTCCGCGGCGGCCACCAGCAGCTTGTAGAGGTCGACGGTGGTGGAGTCCGACAGCAGCACCTCGCCCGGGCGCGCCCCCAGGACGCCGGTGCCGATGACGTCGCCGACCCGGGTGCCGACGTCGATCCACGACCCCCACGAGCCGACCAGCCCGCGGCCCCACTCCTGCTCGGCCACCCGGGCCAGGGCCGCCGGGGTCTCCCGCGGCATGCGGCCCAGCGAGTTGCCGTCGAGGTACAGCAGCCCGTCCTCGGTTCCGGCGAAGCGGTCGCGGAAGGCGGCCAGCGGGTCGGCGGCGTCGAGCGCCTCAGCGGCGGCGCGGGTCAGGTCCACGGCACCGTGTCTACCGCCTCGGCGTCCCCCGACCGGAGGGCTGACCACCCGTGACCGGCCCGGCGCGCCATGTGACGTACCTCCCGGGGCGGCGCGAACCCGGGGCTAGCGTGTCGCCGCCCGTCACCCGCCGGGCCCCGACCCCGGAGGAACCCGTGCGCCGTCGCCTGCTGCCCGCCGCCCTGCTCGCCCTGACCGTGCTGACCGTGCCCACCGCCGCGTCGGCCGCCCCGTCCGACCCGCCGGTCACCGAGACCCGCTTCAGCAGCGACAGCGCCTGGGCCCAGGTCCCGCTCCCCGACGGGCGGGTCGCCGACGTCTCCGTCAGCCGGTACCGCGCCTCGGAGAGCGACGAGTGGCAGGGCTCCCTGTTCGTCAGCCTCCAGACGCCGTGCACCGGCTGGTCCTGTGCGTCCGCCTACGGCTCGGTCGCCCTGACCGGCGAGCAGGTGTCGTTCGACTCCCGACTGCAGCAGGCGTCGGTGACCGACGTGCCGATGGTCCTGTCCTCCCGTGCCCTCGGCGTCTCCGGGCACACCGAGGTGACGGTCTCGCTCACCGTCACCAGCACCGGCGCGCCGGTCCGCGACGTCTCCCACGGCGAGCAGTGCGGTGACGGCAGCACCCCGTGCCTGAACTCGGTGCGGCGCGACGTCACCCGCAGCGCCGACGTGGAGCTGCGGCTCGGGGAGCTGACCGGGGTGGGCAGCGGGACGATGAGCCGTGGTTCCTCCGTCGACGTCTACCGGACGCCGACCGGCGGGTGACTCCCGGGCGGCCGGGGCGACGGCACCCGGCCGCCCGGCTCCACGGGCCTCCCCGGACCGGTCCGGAGAGGCCCGGCCCGGTGCCGCGACGCACCCCCGGCGGAGTGGGACGCGCAGCGGTGGACGGCGATCCCGGTTGGGTAGGTTGTCGGGGTGACCGTCGTCGAGACCCTGCTCGTCTTCCTCGTCGCGCCGCTGTCCGTCTACCTCCTGCTGTGGGCGCTGACCTACCTGCCCGGCGGGCGCAAGCGGCAGGGCGTGCAGTACAAGCCCGGCCAGTCCTGGGACCACGAGCCGGTCTGGTACGAGCCGCAGCCCCAGGGCGCGCCGACGCACGCCGCCGGGGAGGGGGACACCCAGGCGGTCGGTTCCTCGCTGTACGGCGAGCCGGCGGCCCTCGGCTCCGGCGACGGCGTGGGCCCGGCGCACGGCGGGCACGGCGCCACCGCCCTCTCGGCCGGCGCGCCGACCCCCGCGACCGTCGGCCCGCTCGGCGGCGCCCGCGGGACCTGGTGACATGACCGGCCCGACCCCCACCCACCTCGCGACCGCTCCCGGAGGCCGGCGATGACCCGCGTCCTGCACGCCGATCCCCACGACACGGGGACGGTGGACACCGCGCCGAACCGTGCCGACGAGGGTTACGACACCGTCTTCAGCTACCGGGAGCTGGCCCGGCTCGACGAGGCGCTCACGATGTCCTCGCGCGAGACCGGCCTGCGCTTCACGCTCTACATCGGCGACCTCGGCAAGCAGACCCGGCTGCGCGCCGAGGAGCTGCACGCCCGCGGGGGCGACCCGGCCAACTCGGTGCTGCTCGCCGTCTCGCCCGGGCAGCGGGTCGTCGAGGTGGTGACCGGCCCCTCGGCCGCCCGCCGGCTCCCCGACCGGGCGTGCGCGCTGGCCGTGCTGTCGATGACGAACTCCTTCGCCGCCGGCGACCTCGTGGGCGGCGTCGTCAACGGCCTGCGCCAGCTCTCCGACCAGGCCGGCCACCCCCGCCTGGCCCGCGACCACCACTAGGAGCACCGCCCCACGACGCCACGGAGCCCGGCCGGACACCACGTCCGGCCGGGCTCCGTCGTGTCGGGCCTCAGCTCGCGGCGGCGTCCCGCCGGCGGGCGCGCAGCGCGCGGGCGATGCCGTCGCGGCCCTCCGACACCAGCCGGCGCAGCGGCGCGGGGTGCTCGCCGTCCTCCAGCCACGCGTCGGCCGCCTTGACCGTCCGCTCCTCGACCACCGGCGGGAACAGGTACTGGACGGCGTTCTTGGCGATCTCGCCCGGACGCCGCTCCCACATGGGGCCGATCTCGGCGAAGTAGCGGTCGACGTAGCCGGCGGTGAGCTCGCGCTGCGCGGGGTGCCAGAAGCCGGCGACCAGCGCCTCGTGCACGGCGTTGGGGACCTCGGCGTCGTGGAAGGCGCGCTGCCACGCCTCCTCCTTGGCCTCCGCCGTCGGCCGCAGCGCCCGGGCGGTCGCCGCCCGGCGGACCCCGGTGGCGGTCGCGTCCCGCTCCGCCTCGGCGTCGATCTCGGCGTCGCCGGCCGCGCCGATGGCCACCAGGCCGTTGAGGAACGCCCACCGCGCGTCGGCGTCGACGGCCAGCCCCTCGTAGCTGCGCGAGCCGTCGAGCAGGCCCCGCAGCACCGCGGCGTGCTCCCCGGTGCGGGCGGCCGCGGCCAGCGTGCGCGACCACTGCAGCTGCTCGTCGCTGCCCGGCGCGGCCGACTCCAGCGCCTGCAGCGCGGCGTCGGCCAGCGCCGCCCAGCCGGTCCCGTCGGCCCAGGCCGGGTCGGCGTAGGAGGTCAGCGCCGACTGCACCCGCGCGAGCAGCGACTGCACCACGCTGATCTCGGTCTCGGCGTCGATGCCGGCGAGCACCAGCTGCACCCACTCGCGGGCGGGCAGCTCGGCGTCGCGCGTCATGTCCCACGCGGCCGCCCAGCACAGCGCCCGGGGCAGCGAGTCGGGGATGGTGCCGATCGCCTCGCGCAGCGTGGTCAGCGACCGCTCGTCGAGGCGCAGCTTGGCGTAGGTCAGGTCGTCGTCGTTGACCAGCACCAGGTCGGCCGCGGGGTGACCGACCAGCTCGGCGACCTCGGTGCGCGGGCCGTCGACGTCGAGCTCCACCCGCGTGCTGCGGGTCAGCCCGCCGGGCCCGCGGTCGTAGAGGCCGACGGCGAGGCGGTGCCGGCGCAGCACCGGGTGCTCGGGGACGGCGGTCTGCTCGATGGCGAAGGAGGCGTAGCGGCCGTCGTCGGTGAGCTCGTAGACCGGGCGCAGCGTGTTGACCTGGCTCGTCTGCAGCCACTGCGCCGACCACTCGGTGAGGTCGCGGCCGGTGGCCTCCGACAGCGGGTCGAGCAGGTCGGCCAGCGTGGTGTTGCCGTACTCGTGCTCGCGGAAGTAGCGGCGGATGCCGGCGAGGAACTCCTCGCGGCCCACGTAGGCGACCAGCTGCTTGAGCACCGACGCGCCCTTGGCGTAGGTGATCCCGTCGAAGTTCACCTCGACGGCGGCGACGTCGACCATGTCGGCGGCGATGGGGTGGGTGGAGGGCAGCTGGTCCTGCGCGTAGGCCCAGGCCTTCTCGGCGTTGGCGAACGTCGTCCAGGCGGTCGTGTACTCGGTGGCCTCGGCCTGGCACAGCGTGGAGATGTAGGTGGCGAAGGACTCGTTGAGCCACAGGTCGTCCCACCAGCGCATGGTCACCAGGTCGCCGAACCACATGTGCGCCAGCTCGTGCAGCACCGTCTCGGCGCGGCGCTCGTAGCGCGCCCGGCTGGTGCGCGAGCGGAAGACGTAGTCCTCCAGCACCGTGACCGCGCCGGCGTTCTCCATCGCGCCGGCGTTGAACTCCGGCACGAACAGCTGGTCGTACTTGTCGAACGGGTACGGGTAGTCGAAGACCCGGTGGTAGAACTCGAAGCCCTGCTTGGTGACCCGGAACAGCTCCTCGGGGTCGAGGTGCTGGGCCAGCGACGCGCGGCAGTAGAGCCCCAGCGGGATGCCCTCGTAGGAGTCGGTGACCCGCGCGTAGGGCCCGGCGACGAGCGCGACCAGGTAGGTCGACAGCCGCTTGGTGGGCTCGAAGTGCACCAGCTGCGAGCCGGCGGGCCCGGCCTCGATGGTGCGGCCGCCGGTGTTGGAGACGACCTGCCAGTCGAACGGCGCGACGACGTGGACGGTGTGGGTGCCCTTCAGGTCGGGCTGGTCGAAGCAGGCGAACACCCGCTTGGCCTCGGCCGGCTCGAAGTGCGAGTAGAGGTAGACCTGCCCGTCCTCGGGGTCCTCGAAGCGGTGCAGGCCCTCACCGGAGTTGGAGTACCGGCAGTCGGCGACCACCTCGAGCACGTTCTCGGCGGCGAGGTCGGGCAGCGGCAGGCCGCCCTCCTCGGTGTAGGTGGCGACGTCGAGCGCGGTCCCGTTGAGCGTGGCCGAGTGCACCCGCTCGGCAACCAGGTCGATGAACGAGCTCGCGCCCGGCTCGCGGCAGGTGAAGCGCACCGTCGTCGTCGAGCCGAAGGTGTCCCGGCCCGGGTGGCCGGAGCCGTCGGTGAGGTCGAGGTGCAGGTCGTAGCTGTCGACGGCCAGCAGCCGTGCGCGGGCGGCGGCGTCGTCGCGGGTCAGGTTGGGTACGGCCACGCCCGGCAGCTTCCCACGGACTGCCGACACGCCCGGCGGGCGCGGGGGAACAACCGCCCGGCCGGGGCACTTGGCAGCCAGCAGCGGTCCGGGCGCGCCCCGCGCCCGGACGACGACGAGAGCGAAGGTGAGCGATGACCGAGGCAGTGCAGAGCGCCCCCACGAAGGCCCGGGTGGACTTCTGGTTCGACCCGCTGTGCCCGTGGGCCTGGCTGACCAGCCGCTGGGTCCTCGAGGCCGCGAAGGTGCGCGACATCGACCTGCACTGGCACGTGATGTCCCTGGCGGTGCTCAACCGCGGCCGCGACCTGCCGGCGGAGTACCAGCAGATGATGGAGCAGGCGTGGGGCCCGGTGCGGGTCGCCATCGCCGCCGCCGAGAAGCACGGCGATGGCGTCCTCGGCGACCTCTACACCGCGATGGGCACGCTGCGCCACCACGAGGGCAAGGAGCTCGACGAGATCGTCGCGCCGGCGCTCGAGCGCGTCGGCCTGCCCGCCGAGCTGGCCGAGGCCGCGACGTCCACCGAGTACGACGAGGCGCTGGAGAAGAGCCACCACGCCGGCATGGACCCGGTCGGCGACGACGTCGGCACCCCGGTCATGCACATCGACGGCGTGGCCTTCTTCGGCCCGGTGATCAGCAGGGTGCCCACCGGTGAGGAGGCCGGCAAGGCCTTCGACGGCGCCGTCCTGCTGGCCAACCTGCCCGACTTCTGGGAGCTCAAGCGGACCCGTACCTCCGGTCCCGACATGGACTCGGTGCCCGCCGACGCCCTGGAGCTGAAGGCCTCCTGACCCCACCCGGTGCACGTCCGCGGAGTGGCCCCGTGCACCTCCGCGGACGTGCACGGCTGGCATGCTGCCGGGCGTGCCGCGACCGACCCGCCAGCGCATCCTGATCACCGGCGCCAGCTCCGGACTCGGCGCCGGGATGGCCCGCCGCTTCGCCGCGCGGGGCCGCGACCTCGCCCTCGTCGCCCGGCGCACCCAGCTGCTCGAGCAGCTGCGCGACGAGCTGCTCGCCGCGCACCCCGGGATCCGGGTGGTCACCGCCGCGATGGACGTCGACGACCCCGCCGCCGTCGCCTCCGTGGTGCCGCGGGTGGCCGCCGAGCTCGGCGGGCTCGACCGGTTCGTCGCCAACGCCGGCATCGGCAACGGGGCGCCGGTCGGCACCGGCGCCGCCGCGGTGAACCGGGCGGTCCTGGCCACGAACGTGCTCGGCACCCACGCGCAGTGCGAGGCGGCGGTCGAGCTGTTCCGCGCGCAGGGCTCGGGCCACCTCGTCGTCATCAGCTCGGTGGCCTCGGTGCGCGGGATGCAGGGCTCCCGCGCGGCCTACGGCGCCAGCAAGGCCGCGCTCAACGCGCTGGCCGAGGCGATCCGTGCCGACCTGCTCGGCACCGGCACCCGGGTCACCACGGTGCTGCCCGGCTACATCGCGACCGACATCAACGCCGGCCGCCGCGGCCCGTTCACCGTCGACCTCGACACCGGCGTCGACGCGCTGGTGGCCGCGATCGAGCGCGAGCCGGTGCGCGCCTACGTGCCCGAGTGGCCCTGGCGCCCGGTGTCGGCGCTGCTGCGCGTCCTGCCCCTCCCGGTCCTCCGCCGCCTCACCTGAGACCTGCGCGGACACCTCAGAACGCCAGCTCGCGGCCCGTCCCGGCCCGCTGCGCGGCCGCCAGCACCAGGGTCGCCGCCGTCGCGTCCTGCACGGCGACGCCGACGGACTTGTACAGCGTGACCTGGTCGGCCGACGTCCGCCCGGGCCGGGCGCCGGTCACCAGCTCTCCGACCTCGACGACGTCCTCCTCGGCCAGGACGCCCCGGGCGAGCGGCTCGGTGAGGTCGGTGCTGCCGGCAGCGGTGACCGGGGCGAACGCCGTCCGTCGGGACTCGACGCAGACCAGCGCCCCGGCGACGGTGGCGTCGTCCACCTCCCGCCCGCCGGGGGCCCACCCCACGGAGGTGACGTGCACGCCGGGGGGCAGCTCGTCCCGCCGCACGACCGGCTCGGTGGGGTGCGTCGTGGCGCAGACGACGTCCGCGCCGGCCACCGCCTCGCGGGACGACCCGACGGCGCGCACGGCGACGCCGAGCTCCTCGCCCAGTTCGGCGGCGAGGGCCTCGGCGCGGGCTCGGTCGCGCCCGTGGACGCGAACCTCCTCGACGGGGGCCACGCGCGCCACCGCGCGGGCGTGCGAGCGGGCCTGCACGCCGGTGCCGAGGAGGGCCAGCACCGACGCGCCGGGCCGGGCCAGCAGCCGGACCGACAGCGCCGAGCCGGCGCCCGTCCGGACGGCGGTGAGCACGGTCCCGTCCAGCAGGGCGACGGGTGTGCCCGTCGCCGGGTCGAAGACGGCGACGACGGCCTGGTGGGTGGGCACGGGGGTGCCGGCGTTGCCCGGGAAGACCGAGACGAGCTTGGTGACCAGCGCGCCCTGCGAGGGGACGTGGCCGGGCATCGCCAGCAGCCGCCCGTCCACCGCGGGCACCACGGCGGCGACCCGGTCGGGCACCGAGGCGCGGCCGGCGCTGAGGTCGGCCATCGCGGGCGCGAGCGCGTCGATCAGCTCGTCGAGGTCGAGGAGGGCGGCCACCTCGTCGCCGGTCAGCACCAGCACGCGGCGGATCGTCCGCGCAGGAGCCGGTCGCGGTCAACGCCCCGGCGGCCGCTACCAGCAGATGCGCATCGGGCGGGCGCGCGAGTCGGTCGCGCCGTCCCCGACGCACTCGCCGACGCCGTCGGCCACCCGTCGCGCCGACCACGCGGCGGCGCAGGCGTCCAGCGCGTCGACCGCCGGCACCCGAGGCGGCGCCGTCAGCAGCGCCGCGTCGACGTCGACGACGGGGCGCAGTGCCGCCAGCCGCTGCGCGAGCCCGCGGGCGGTCACCTTCGGGTCGGTGACGCCCCCGAGTCCCCGCCGGAACGCCAGCTCGGGGTGGACCTCGACGACCCGCTCCAGCGGCGGGTCGCCGAGCGCGTCGTCGAGCGCGCGGATCGACCGGACCAGCTGGAACGCCTGCGCCGACAGCGACACCCCGCCGGTGGCCGCGACCGACAGCCGGCGCGCCTCGGCGTAGTCGTCGGTCGCGAGCACCGCCCGGACGGGAGCGGGGAACACCGAGCTCCCGGCGCTGCCGAGGAGTGCCCGGGCCTGCCGGTCGCAGGCGCGCACGCCGTCGTCCGAGAGGCCGATGGGCATGTCGATGCCGACCACCTCGACGTCGGGGACGGCGAGCACCGCGGGGACGTCGGCGAGGTCGAGCAACCGCACCGAACGGCCGTCCAGCAGGGCCCCCACCCAGCGGCCGCGCCAGCCGTCGACACCCAGCACCGCCACCGGCGCAGCCTGACAGACTCGCCGCCATGCGCGTCTTCGTCGGGACCGACCACGCCGGCCTGGAGTTCAAGGAGCACCTGAAGCAGGCGCTCACCGGCGCCGGGCACGAGCCGGTCGACTGCGGCGCGTTCGACTACGACCCGCAGGACGACTACCCGCCGTTCTGCTTCGAGGTCGGGGAGCGGGTGGTGGTCGAGCCGGGCACCCTCGGTGTGGTCATCGGCGGCTCGGGCAACGGCGAGCAGATCGCGGCGAACAAGGTGCCCGGCGTGCGCGCGGCGCTGGTGTGGAACCGGGAGACCGCCGAGCTCGCCCGTGCGCACAACGACGCCAACGTGTGCGCGATCGGCGCCCGGCAGCACTCGGTCGAGGAGGCCACCGAGCTGGTGCTGCACTTCCTCGCCTCCCCGTGGAGCGGCGAGGAGCGGCACGTGCGCCGGATCGGCCTGATCCACGACTACGAGCAGAACCGGCACCGCCCCGCCGGGGGGCTACCCACCCGCGGCGACGCGGTCTGAGGCCTGCAGGGTCTCCCTCGGGGTGCTGGCGAGGGGTGGGAGGAGCAGGCGCCCTGGGTCCCGTGAGACCTCAATCGGAGGCGGTGGTTCGAGGAGTGCGGGGGGCCTTCTGTGTCGGCATGGGACATTCCGTTGGCCGCCCTGCAGGGATACGGCCCAGCCCTGGTGGTCGTCCTACCGGTCGCCGTGACCAGTCAGCTGGCCGAGGCCCTCATCCTCCCGATCCTGGTAGCACACCCGAGGCAGACGCTTCGTAGACGCTTCGCGGACAATCGTCGTGTCGAGCTCCTCGACAGGCGTCGGAGGTGGCGTCGTGAAACGCATGCTGGATGCCGTCGTGAGATGCGTCGTGGTTGGCGACGCGAGTGGCGTCGTGTCAAACGCCTCGAGCGGCGGGCCAGGTTCGCCGCACTGACGCGAGGCGCGTGTGCAGTTGCCTTTGTCCTGCTGGGGGCACTCCTCACACCTGTCGTGGCTCTGCTGGTCACGGGTGGCGGCAACTCGACCTGGCTCAGACTGGCGGTCTACTGCGCATTGGCCCTGGGGCTGCAGCTCGGACACGCCCTGCTGGTCATCCGCACGGCCCGACGAGGCGCGCGACTGCACGCCGGCCATGGTGCGTGGAAGGCCAGGTACAGAGAGGGCAGGCATCTCTGGAGCGTCCTCACGTTCACGATGCCACTCCGTGCCCATGACTCCTTCTGGGTTGCGTTGGTGGCGGTACTCGGGCTCGTCTACCCGCTCGCAGTGCTCGTCCGCGAGGTGGACGGCTCGCCTGGGCCCTCTTCCTTCGTCCGGCAGTGGGCGATGTTCGGCGCCTTCACGGTCGTGCTGTTCCTGACCGCCGTCGCGCTCTCACTTCTCGAGCGGGCGACTCCGCAATTGACGCTGGCCCGCTGGGCCTCGAACGAAGTCCGGCTCGAGAAAGCACCGCGGCATGCTCGGCAGCCGGTGGGCCCACGCGTCGCCCCCTTCCTGGAAATCCACGCGCGTCGTCGACTCAAGCGTCTGCCCTCCTCTCTCAAGGAGAGGTATGTAGCGACGTGCGACAAGCTGATCGAGACGTCGAAGATCGGTTACATGCAACAGAACACGCGCCAGGCGGTGCACCGCGTCATGCGCGATGCCCTCCAATACAGCGCGCGGGTGGCGAACAGCCTGGATGCCTCGGAAGCCGAGCGTGTCGCGAACGCCTGGTTGGTCGAGCGGGGACTCGCCGACATCTCCCCGACGTCCCTGTCGAGTCGCCGGCGATTCCCGACGGTTCAGTACGTCGGGGAGGTCACTGACACCGTCAAGGGAGTCCTCGCCCTGATCGGTGCGATCGCGCTGGTGGTCATCTTCGTCATCAACGGCGCCGGACTGGATGAGATCATCAGCCAGCTCAAGTAGGGCGGGCAGCCGCTCGTGTGAGAGCACTGACCCCTGGGCCGCTCAGGCTCACCGCCGGCCATACGCCAAGTGATCCGCGGAGCAGGCGTCAGAACGTGTCCGGGCACCAGGGACTGACCGGCCAGGACAGCGCGGTCGCGGCCAGCGTGACTGCGCCCGGGCTCACCTCCGTCACCCGCCCGGCGGCCTGCAGCGTGGCCAGCGAGACCCCGCCGAGGTAGGCCGCGGCCAGCGCCTCGGCGTCCACGACCAGGTCCGGGTCGAGGTCGGTGCGGCCGCAGTAGCCGCCGGCCGGGTGCCCGGCCCACCGCCAGCGGCCCTCGTTCCACGGGCAGAACCGGTCGCGCACCTCGATCACCAGGTCGACCGGGGCGGGGTAGCGGCGGGCGGCCAGCGCCCGGTCGACGTCGACCAGCCGCAGCCACAGCCCGTCGGTGGGCCGGGCGTGCAGCGCCCGCGGGTCGGCCAGCAGGTGGCGCAGCGGCTCGTCGACGGCGCCCTGCGGGTACTCCAGCGTGCGGACGAGGTCGTGGTCGAGCAGGTAGCGCCACAGCGCCGCGTAGGCCGGGGTGTCCCGGCCGCGGACCTCGTCGACGAGCAGGGTGCCGTCGGGGTCGCCGTCGTCGAGGTCGCGGCTGCGCACCCGGAACGCGGCGTAGCCGGTGACCTCGCCGTCGGCCTCGGTGTGCAGCAGCAGTCGGCGCGCGGTGGCGCCGCGGCGGTCCTCGGGCGGGTCGCGCAGGATGCGCTCCCACCAGCCCGGGGAACGCTCGAGCGTCCCGGGCACCCAGCGGCGCAGCGCCTCGTGCACCCGCGGCGCGGCGGCCCGGAACCCGTCGAGGTCGACCGGCGCGACCGTGCCGGTGCCGAGGTCCACGCCGGGCCGGAAGGCCATCCGCTGGGTGGGGCCGGTGAGGGCGCCACGCCACACGGCGGGCGCGTAGCCGAACCGCCCGTAGATGCCGCCCTCCGCGGCCCACAGCGCGGCGACCGGCTCGCGCTGCTGCTCGTGCAGCTCGGTGAGCTGGCGGCGCATGACCGCGGTGAGCACGCCGCGGCGGCGGTGGGTGGGGGAGACGGTCACCCAGGTGACCCCGGCGCAGGGCACGACCGCGCCCGGCACGGTGAGCGTGCGGCTGTAGACCCCCGAGGTGCAGACCACCCGGTCGCCGTCCCACAGCGTCAGCGTGCGGTCGAGCTCGGCGGTGGCCGGCGGCGCCTCGACGAAGGACCCGCCGTCCGCCTCGCCGAAGACGTCGAGCATCGCGCGGGCGAAGGCCGGCCACTCGTCGGCGGTCACGGGGCGCAGGGTGGCGGGGTCGGTCACCCCTGCTGTCTACCGGGCGGCCCGCGGCGCCCGCGACCGCGTTGTCGTCGGCGGGCGGTGCCAGGCTGCGCGGCGTGCAGGGGCAGCGGCCGGTCGGGTGGTGGGTGAAGCGGCTCGACGAGCTGCTCGAAGAGGGGCTCGACGCCGTCGTCGGCGCCGAGGGGCTCACCCGGCGGCACTGGCAGGTGCTGCAGAGCGTCGTCGACGGGCCGGTCGAGCGGGCCGGGCTGCGCGCCGCGCTCGCCCCCTTCGCCGGGCCGGCGGAGGTCGACGGCGCCGTCGCCGACCTCACGGGGCGTGGCTGGCTCCGGGACGACGCCGGGCGGCCGGCGGTCACCGACGACGGCCGCGCGGCGCACGCCCGGCTCGCCGCGGCGGTCGGCGCGTTCCGGCGCTCGGTGGCCGAGGGCCTGAGCGAGGAGGAGTACGCGCGCACCGTCGCCGGCCTGGCGCGGATGGTGGCCAACCTGGAGCGCGCGCTCGGCGGCTGACCGGGCGGGACGCGGCCGCGTCGGTAGGGTCGCCGGCAGCCGGGCGCGCCGACGGCGTCGCGTTCCTCGCGCGGCCGCGTGCCCCGGCGGACGGAGGACCCGCGTGCGACGACGGACCGCACCCCTCGCCGTGAGCGCCCTGCTGCTGGCCGCCGGCTGCACCGCGTCGGCGGGGAGCGAGGACGCCGGGAGCGACGGCGGCTCGGCCTCCGTGACCGCCTCCGCGCCCGACCAGCGACTCACCGTGGTCGCCGACGCCGAGCCCGCCGCCGCCGCGGTGAGCACCAGCCGGGCGCTGTTCGACGAGGCCGGCGTCGTGGTGCTCGCCCCCGACGGCGACGCCGCCGCCACGCTGCTCGGCGCCTCCGCCGCGGTCGGCCTGGGCGTCCCGCTGCTGCTCGACCCCGAGGGTGAGGGGGCCGACGACGCGGTCGCCGCCGAGCTCGACCGCCTCGGCGCGGCCACCGTGCTCGTCGTCGGCGGGGACGCCGCGCCCGGCGGGGGCGACCGCGAGGTGGTCACCGTCCCGGCCACCGCGGAGGCCGTCGGCGCCGCCACCGGCCTCGACCTCGTCGAGGCCGACCCGGTGCCGGCCGACGGCGAGGCCGCCGCCGTCGCGGAGCTCGACCCCGACGCGCCCGCCGCGCTGGTCCCCGAGGACGGCGCCGCCGGTGGCGACGGCGAGGCGTCCGGCGAGCTGCCCGAGGTGACCCGCGCCGACCCGCTCGAGGACACCGTGGTGCTGGCCGCCGGCACCCCCGAGTCGCTGGCCGGTGTGGCCACCGCCCGGGCGGCCGGCGCGCAGGTGCAGCTCACCGGTGGGTCCACCGACCCGCGCGCCTCGGCCGACGTCGTCGACCTCGTGGCGCAGGACCCCTCCGGCACCGTCGTGGCCCTCGGCGCCGACTTCGGCACCGAGGAGGGCCTGGACTGGAAGCTCGAGACGGCCGCCACGGGGGCGCAGCTGCCCGGCGGCGGGCAGCTGCTGTTCCCGCAGCACTTCATGGTCGCCCTCTACGGCCACCCGGGCACCGGGTCGCTCGGCGTGCTCGGCGAGCAGGACGTCGACGCCAGCGTCCAGCGCGCCCGCGACACCGCGGCCCCCTACGAGGCGCTGGTGCCCGACGCCACCGTCGTCCCCGCGTTCGAGGTCATCGCGACGGTGGCCTCGCAGTTCCCGACCGAGGAGGGGGACTACTCCTTCGAGGCGCCGGTCGAGCAGCTGCGGCCCTGGGTGGAGGCGGCGGGGGAGGCCGGCCTCTACGTCGTCCTGGACCTGCAGCCCGGCCGCACCGACTTCGTCACCCAGGCCGAGCGCTACCGGGAGCTGCTCGTGCTGCCGCACGTCGGCCTGGCCCTCGACCCGGAGTGGCGGCTGGCGCCCGACCAGGTGCACCTGACCCAGATCGGGTCGGTGCCGGTCGAGGAGGTCGACCGGGTGGTGACCTGGCTGGCCGACCTGACGCGGGAGAACCGGCTGCCGCAGAAGCTGCTGGTGCTGCACCAGTTCCGGGTGGACATGATCCCCGGCCGCGAGAACGTCGACCTCTCCCGCGACGAGCTGTCGGTGATGGTGCACGCCGACGGGCAGGGCCCGCAGGGCAGCAAGCAGGAGACCTGGCGGGTGCTGCACGACGTGGGCCCCGCCGAGGGCCTGGCGTGGGGCTGGAAGAACTTCTACGACGAGGACCAGCCGATGCTGACCCCCGAGGAGACGATCGCGCAGGTCTCCCCGCGGCCGCAGCTGGTCAGCTACCAGTAGTCCTCCGGCCCGGCCACTCCCGCGGGGGTCCCGTTCTGTCCCTGGTCCGTGGTGGACTACCGCGGCCCGACGGGGGATGCCGACGAGGAGAGGCGGTCCTGAGGTGACCAGCGTGCTGACCGGGGTGCCCGGCGAGATCGACCCGCGGCTGCTCGAGCACCGCCGCGAGCTGACCGGCTACTGCTACCGCATGCTCGGCTCGTCCTTCGACGCCGACGACGCGGTGCAGGAGACGATGGTCCGCGCGTGGCGCAGCCTGGCCGACTTCGAGGGCCGCTCCTCGCTGCGCTCCTGGCTCTACCGGATCGCCACCAACGTCTGCCTCGACCAGCTCTCCGGCCGCCAGCGCCGGGCGTTGCCCATGGACCTCTCCGGGCAGGCGTGGTCGCCGGTGGAGGCCTCGCTCGCCGCCACCCGGCCGGCCGAGGCCTGGGTGGAGCCGGTGCTCGACCGCCAGGTCCTGCCCGAGGACGGCGACCCCGCCGAGCGGGCGGTGGCGAGGGAGTCGGTGCGGCTGGCGTTCATCGCGGCGCTGCAGCACCTCCCGCCGCGCCAGCGGGCCGTGCTGCTGCTGCGCGACGTGCTGCGCTGGCACGCCGACGAGGTCGCCACCCTGCTGGAGACCACCGTCGCCTCGGTCAACAGCGCGCTGCAGCGGGCGCGGGCGACGCTGGCGGGGCTGGGGGGCGACCGCGAGCCCCGGCCGCTGGACGCCGACAGCCGCGACCTGCTCGAGCGCTACCTCGACGCCTTCGAGCGCTACGACATCGACGCGTTCGTCGCGCTGCTGCACGAGGACGCCACCCAGCACATGCCGCCGTTCGAGATGTGGCTGGGCAGCGCGGCCGACATCGGCACCTGGATGCTCGGCCCGGGCAGCGGCTGCCGCGGGTCGCGGCTGCTGCGGACCGAGGCCAACGGCTGCCCGGCCTTCGCGCAGTACCGGCCGCGCGAGGGCGGCGGCCACGTGCCGTGGGGGCTGCACGTGCTGGAGGTCGAGGACGGCCGGATCCGGCACATCACCAGCTTCCTCGACCTCGACACCGGGCTGTTCGCCCGGCTGGGCCTGCCCGCGGCCCTCGAGCCGGAGACGCCCGCGGCCACCCCGTGACCGCCCGGCGGTAGCCGAACCCGGCGGTCCGGGTGTTCGGCTGGAGCCGGGGAGGGGTGGCGCCGGGCAGCCCTGGTGGGGCTGGTGGAGGCCGGTCGCCGGCTCGACGCGAACGCCGGCGTCGCCTCGGAGGTGGTGGCCGGCCTGCGCGAGGCCATCGGCGCGATCGCCACGGCGGCGGGCCAGGCGACGGCGACGGCCACCGAGGCGCGGGCCGGCTCCCGGGACAGCGCGGCCACCGTCGAGCGCCTGGCTGCCACGATGACCGAGATCGACCAGATCGCCGGGAGCATCTCGGCCATCGCCGACCAGACCAACCTGCTGGCCCTCAACGCGACCATCGAGTCGGCCCGCGCCGGCGAGGCGGGCAAGGGCTTCGCCGTGGTCGCCGGGGAGGTCGAGGACCTGGCGGCGGAGGCGGCGCAGGCCACCGAGCGCGTCCGCCGCGTCGTCGAGGCGGTCCGCGGGGACGTCGTCGCCGCCGGTGCGGCGCTGGGCAGGGTCCGGGAGGTGATGGGCGACGTGGCGGCCGCGCAGACCACGATCGCCACCGCCGTCGAGGAGCAGACGGCGTCGACCGCGCGGGCCCAGGACGCCGTCGGCGGCGCCTCGGGCGAGGCGGCGAGCACGGCCACCGAGCTGCAGCGGATCGTCACGGGCATGTGAGCGCACTCGGCGGCGTTGGAGGCTGTACCCCCTGGGGGTATGTTGGCCGGCACGTCGACCGAGGAGGGGACCGTGCACACGGACCAGGCACACGACACCCACGCACACGACACCACCGCACCGGACCAGCACGACGGGCACGGCGCACACAGCGGGCACGGCAGCGGCCCGGTCAGCTGGGCCATGGCCGCGCAGGCGACGCTGCACTGCCTCACTGGATGCGCCATCGGTGAGGTGCTCGGGATGGTGATCGGCACGGCGCTCGGCCTGTCGACCGGGGCGACGGTGCTGCTCGCCGTCGCGCTGGCCTTCGTCTTCGGCTACGCGCTCACCGTGCGCGGCGTGCTGCGCGCCGGGCTGACCTTCCGGCGGGCGCTGCGGGTCGCGCTGGCCGCCGACACGGTGTCGATCGCGGTGATGGAGCTGGTCGACAACGGCGTGATGGTCACCGTGCCCGGCGCGATGGAGGCGGGGCTGGGCTCGGCGCTGTTCTGGCTGTCGCTGGCCGGGGCACTGGTGGTGGCGTTCGTGCTCACCACGCCGGTCAACCGCTGGCTGATGGGCCGCGGCAAGGGGCACGCCGTCGTCCACGCGTACCACTGACGCGAGGCACCGCTGACACGACCGGGGCCGGGGAGCACGCGCTCCCCGGCCCCGGCGCCGGTCAGGACCGCGTGCGCAGCCAGACGGTGGTGTCCGGCGGCAGCTGCCCGCCGGTCAGCGGGCCGCTGGCCAGCAGCACCTCGCCCTCGGGCAGGTCGACGGGCGCGTCGCCGAAGTTGGTGACGCTGCCCCAGCCGGTGGCCCGCCGCAGGTGCAGCAGGTGGGTGCGGGCGACCGGGCCGGCGTCCACCCACTGCAGCGACTCGTCGGCCTGCAGCTGCCGGCGCAGCGCCAGCGCCGACCGGTACAGCTCCAGCGTCGAGCCCTCGACGCCGTCCTGGGCCTCGGCCGACAGCGCGCCGAACGACGCCGGCTGCGGCAGCCACGCGCCACCGTCGCCGAAGCCGAACGAGCTGCCCTCGCGGGTCCACGGCAGCGGCACCCGGCAGCCGTCGCGGCCCTTCTGCGCGTGCCCGGTGCGCTCCCAGATCGGGTCCTGCAGCGCCTCGGCCGGCAGGTCGGCGACCTCGGGCAGGCCGAGCTCCTCGCCCTGGTAGAGGTAGGCCGAGCCCGGCAGCGCGAGCATCAGCAGCGTGGCCGCGCGGGCGCGGCGCAGGCCCTGGTCGGCGTCGGGCTCGGGCGTCCCGCCGTCGGCGAGCAGCCAGGCGTCGAGGTCGGTGCCGGGGGGCAGCGCGTAGCGCGAGGCGTGCCGGACGACGTCGTGGTTGGACAGCACCCAGGTGGCCGACGCGCCGGCGACCGCGGCCGCCGAGAGCGCGGCGTCGATCTCCACGCGGAACTGCTCGGCCGACCACGGCTGCACCAGCAGCTCGAAGTTGAACGCCTGGCCGAGCTCGTCGGGCCGGGCGTAGAGCACCCGGCGGCTGGTGGTCACCCACGCCTCGGCGACGGCCGACCGCGGCGGGTCGTAGGTGTCGAGCACCTTGCGCCACTCGCGGAAGACCTCGTGCACCTCGTCGCGGTCGAACAGCGGGTGGCTGCCGTCGAGGGGCAGCTCGGTCATCGCGTCGGGGTGCACGCCGCCGTAGTCGCGCAGCGGCTCGGAGAGGTCCTTGGTCAGGGCGTGGGCGACGTCGACCCGGAAGCCGTCGACGCCGCGGTCGGACCAGAACCGCAGGGTGGCGAGGAAGTCCTCGCGGACCTCCTGGTTGTCCCAGTTGAAGTCGGGCTGCTCGCGGGCGAACAGGTGCAGGTACCACTGGCCGTCGGGCACGCGGGTCCACGCCGGGCCGCCGAAGTGGCTCATCCAGTCCGAGGGCGGCCGGCTGCCGTCGGGGCCCCGGCCGTCGCGGAAGACGTAGCGGTCGCGGGCGGGGGAGCCCGGCGGGGAGGCCAGCGCCTCCCGGAACCAGGCGTGCCGGTCGGAGCTGTGGTTGGGGACGACGTCGACGACGACCTTCATGCCGAGCTCGTGCGCCCGGGCGATCATCGCGTCGGCGTCGGCGAGGGTGCCCAGCCGCGGGTCGACGTCGCGGTAGTCGTCGACGTCGTAGCCGCCGTCGGCCAGGGCGGAGGGGTAGAAGGGGCTCAGCCAGACGGCGTCCACGCCGAGCTGCTGGAGGTAGGGCAGCCGCGAGGTCACGCCGGGCAGGTCGCCGAGGCCGTCGCCGTTCGCGTCGGCGAAGCTGCGCGGGTAGACCTGGTAGACGACGGCCTGGCGCCACCAGTCCGCGTCGGCGGTCCGGTTCGGGGCAGGGGTGTTCACGGGCACGGTCTCCTGGGGGAGTGGTCTCGGGAGGAGCGGGCCGGTGCGTCGGCGCACCGGGGCGGCTGCGGGTGCCGGCCGAGGGGCTCCGGGCGGGGCGACGGTGCCCGGCCGGGAGCACTCCACTGTAGGAGCCGCGCGCCCGCACCCGCGCGGCGATCCGCGATCGGGTGCGGCACCGTGTCGCGGGGAGGGTCCCGCCCGCGGACCGCCGGGAGGAGCGTCGTGAAGGTCTACCTGTCCTCGGACATGGAGGGCACCGCAGGCGTCGTCGACTGGGGCCAGTGCCGGGGACCGGGCGCGGAGTACGAGCACTACCGGCGGCTGCTGCAGGACGAGGTCAACGCCGCCATCGCCGGTGCCCAGGAGGCGGGGGCCACGGAGTTCCTGGTCAACGACGCGCACTCGTCGATGCAGAACCTGCGGCCGGCCGAGCTGCTCGGCAACGCCCGCTACCTCTCGGGCCGGCACAAGCCGCTGTACATGATGGAGGGGCTCGACGCGTCCTTCGACGCCGTCTTCCTCGTGAGCTACCACGGCTCGGTGGCGGGGGAGCCCTCGACGCTGTCGCACACCTACGACCCGCGCACGGTGGCCCGGGTGCGGCTCAACGGGGTCGAGGTGGGCGAGGCCGGCATCAACGCCCTGGTCGCCCTCGGCCACGGGGTGCCCGTCGTGCTGGTCACCGGCGACGAGGTGACGGCGGAGGAGACCCGGCGGGTGTGCCCGGACGTCGCGGCCGTCGTCGTCAAGCGCTCGGTCACCCGGTTCGCGGCGGAGAGCCTGCACCCGGCGGAGGCGTGCGCGCGGATCCGGGAGGGCGCGGCCGCCGCGGTCCGGGGGCTCGGCACGGCGCGGCCGCCGCGCATCGAGCTGCCCGCGACGCTGGAGGTCGGCTTCCGCACCGCCGACCTGGCCGAGCTGGCCACCCGGGTGGTCGGCGTGCGGCGGACGGGGACGCTCGAGGTGTCGATGACCGACGCCGACCCCGTGGAGCTCTACCGGACCTTCGTCACCGTGGTGCTGCTGGCGCGCGCGATCGCGGAGTGAGGGTCAGGGCCGCGGGTTCGTCCGGGTCCAGCCGCGGTCGTCGCGGCGGGCGCCCGTCCCGGCCCGGCAGCGCCGGCAGACGTCGGCCACCTCCTCGGCGTGCCGGCCCGACTCCGGCTGGACGTCGGCCCAGCTGACGTGCGGGAAGCGGGCGAGGCCGGAGCGCGACAGCGACAGCCCGCAGACCGTCTCGTTGCGCCCGCGCTCCCACGCGTGCACCTCACCGGAGGGGTAGCGGACGCCGTCGTCGGGGTCGACCCACTGGCCGGCGGCCGCGACGGCCGGGTTGCGGACTGGCACGGGAGGCCGGTACCCACCCGGAGCGGTCCGCGACGCGACCTGCGCACGTGACTGCCGCGACGGGTGCAACGGCCGGTGCGGGGTGGACGACGACACGCGACGGCAGGACACGGAGATCGGGCCGTACCGGAACGGCGTGCCTACGTTTCCCCGGTCATGCCAGCGGCGGACGACCCCGCCACCACCCCAGGACGTGTTGTGACTGCTCAGCTGACTGCGCCCGTGAAGCTCTGCCCCCACTGCAGTGCGCAGGCCCAGACCGTGGACAAGAAGTGCCCGCACTGCGGCAAGAAGTACAAGAAGGGCAGCCTCGCCCTCAAGATCCTCCTCGGGCTCGCGGTCCTCATGATCGTCGTCATCGGTGGCTGCACGGCCCTCCTCGGTGCCGGCATCAACGAGGCGGTCGAGCAGCTGGACGAGCAGCAGGCCGCCAGCGCCATCTCCCAGGAGACGTTCGACGCCATCCAGGTCGGTGCCACCCGGGCCGACGTCGAGGCCGCCGTGGCGCCCGCCGTCCCCCAGGACACCCAGGAGTTCACGCAGGACGGCGTCCTCGACGCCGCGGACATCAACCAGTCCTGCCTGTACTTCAACCGCGAGGGCGGCGAGTTCGGCGACGTCTTCCAGTTCTGCTTCGACGGCGACGTGCTGACGACGAAGAACTCCTACTGACGCACCGCGGGAGGAGCGGGCGCGCCGCGTCCGCTCCTCCCGGCCGGACCGGGTCCGCGCGCGGTCCCGGGAGCGCCGTGAGCCCCGTGTGACGCCCGGGGCCGGCGCGACGACAGGCCGTGCTCGCGGTCGGGGACGGCGACGGAGCGCACGTACTGTCCGGCGAGGCCGTGGTGTCCGACGAGTGGGCGAGATCTCGATGACCAGTGGTACCGGCGCAGGGGAACCCCTCCACGTCACGGACGAGGACGGCTACCTCCTGACCGAGGAGATCGTCCAGGCCCGGGCGCGGATCCTGCGGGCCCGGGTGCTGGGCGGGCTCCGGCGCCTCAGCCTCGTCGCCGCTCCGGCGCTGCTGGTCACCGCCGCGCTGCTCCCGTGGGCGGTGCGCACGCTCACCCCGGTGTGGATCGTGCTCGAGGTGGCGGCCGCGTTCGCCGTCCTCCTCGTCTGCCTGACGAACGGGTGGGTCAGCGGCGCGGTGCGCGCCGTCCTCGAGGTCCCGGAGGACATCGTCGAGGCGTCGCAGGACCTGGCGGAGCTCGAGGACGAGGCGCGCCGGCGGCGCAGGGAGCGGCGGGCGCACCGGGAGGCCTCCGAGCGCCACCGCGAGGAGTCGGCCGAGACGCGCCGCCGAGCGGTGTTGAAGGACATCACCCGGGTCCGGGACCGGTGGGAGAGGTCGGGCCGGCGGCTGTTCCGTCTCCTCTTCGCCTGCCAGACCGCCGTCATCCTCGCCTCCGGCGTGGCGGCGCTCTTCCCGGGGTCGGACTGGTGGAACCGCGCGCTCGTCGCCGTCCCCGGCTTCCTGACCGCGTTCACGTCCTTCGGGAAGTTCGGGGAGAAGAGCACCGTCTACAGCCTCGGCGGAGCGCAGCTGCGCTACGAGATCGCCTCCCACGACCTCGAGGTCGGCGACTACGCCGGCCTCGACGGCCGGGCGCGCCTGGACCGGCTCGTCGGCACCTTCCACGGGCTGCAGCTGGAGGTCCAGAACGGCACGCCCGCGCTGCCCGACGTGCCGGTCCCCGGCGTCGAGGGGGCCGACGGTGCCGCGGCGGCCCCGGTGCAGAGCACCCCGCCGCCTCGGACGGTGACGGCCGCGCGGGTCTGAGGTCGCCGACGCGGCACTCCCGGGACGCGCGGGGCAGGAGTGGCCCGAGGGTCTCCTGGGACGCCGGACCCGCGCCGGTTGCGATCAACCTCACACGGCGGCGGCCGAAAGGACCGGTGCACAGCCCCCGTCGCCGCGTGCCCGCTTGGAGCGTCCCTGTGAGCGTCAAGACCCGCCTGGTCGTCAGCGTCCTGACCGTCCTCACCGTCACCCTCGGCGGCCTGGTGGCGGTGATCGCCACGCTGGCCACCGGCCAGGCGCAGCGCGACGGCCTGCGCAACGCCACGGCGGTGGCGGTCGAGCAGGCGCACGAGATCGAGGCCGCCCTCGGCCGGCAGCGCAGCACCGCGGAGTCGCTGGCGGAGGCGATGGCGGCCCTGACCGACGGCCGGCGCGGCGACCGCCCCTACGCCGACGCCCTGCAGGCCCGGCTGCTCGCCGCCGACCCCACGCTGATCGGGGTCTGGTCGGCGTTCGAGCCGCAGGCCTTCGACGCGGCCGACGCCGCCTTCGCCGGGACGGCGGGCACCGACGCGACCGGCCGCTACGTGCCCTACTGGTACCGCGACGGCGACACCATCGCGGTGACCGCCCTCGTCGGCTACGAGACCCCCGGCGTCGGCGACTACTACCTGCTGCCCCGGGACACCGGCCGCTCGGTGGCGATCGAGCCCTACCCCTACGAGGTCGCCGGCGAGGAGGTGCTCATCACCTCGCTGGCCACCCCGGTCGCCGTCGGCGGGCGGACGATCGGCGTCGCCGGCGTCGACATGCCGCTGGCCGCCATCCAGGAGCAGGTCGGGGCCATCCGCCCCTACGACGTCGGCCGCGCGGCGCTGGTGTCCTCGGCGGGCCTGGTGGTCGGCAGCAACCGGACCGGTGACGAGGTCGGTGCCGCCGCCGCGGGCCCGGTGGCCGAGATCGCCGCGGCCGCCGTGGCGGACGGCGAGACCGTGCAGCGCACCGTCGAGGGCGACGAGGGCAGCACCGTCTACGTGGCCGCGCCGATCGAGGTCGGCGCCGGCCAGCACTGGGCGGTGCTCGTCGAGATCCCCGAGGACGCGATCCTCGCCGACGCCCACGGCCTGCGGACGACGATCCTGGTCGGCGCGCTCTGCACGCTGCTGCTCGCCGCCGGCGCCACCCTGCTCGTCGCCCGCCGGGTCGTCGCGCCGCTGGACGCGCTGCGCTCGCGGATGGAGGAGATCGCCGACGGCGACGGCGACCTGACCGCCCGGGTGGACGAGAGCCGCCGGGACGAGATCGGCCGGCTCGGCGCGGCGTTCAACCGCTTCGTCGCCAAGGTGGCCGACACGGTGACCGGCATCGGCCGGGCCTCGGGGTCGCTGGTGGAGCTCTCGGCCGGCATGTCCGGGGTGTCCGGGCGCCTGGCGGGGTCGGTCGAGCAGACCAGCGCGCAGGCGCAGCAGGTGTCCGCCGTCGCCGAGCAGCTCTCCCGCAACGTGCAGACCGTGGCGGCCGGCGCCGAGGAGATGGGCGTGAGCATCCGTGAGATCGCCTCGAACGCCTCCGAGGCGGCCCGGATCGCCGGTGAGGCGGTGCTCGTCGCGCAGTCGACCAAGCAGACCGTGGCCACCCTCGGCGACTCGTCGCGGGCCATCGGCGAGGTGGTGCGGGTGATCACCGGCATCGCGGAGCAGACCAACCTGCTGGCCCTCAACGCGACCATCGAGGCCGCGCGCGCCGGCGAGGCGGGCAAGGGCTTCGCCGTCGTCGCCACCGAGGTGAAGGACCTGGCCCAGGAGACGGCGAAGGCCACCGAGGACATCACCCGCCGCATCCAGGCCATCCAGGGCGACACCGACCGCGCCGTGGCCGCCATCGCCCGCATCGACGAGGTCGTCAGCCAGATCAGCGACTACCAGACGACCATCGCCAGCGCCGTCGAGGAGCAGACCGCGACGACCAGCGAGATGTCCCGCGGGGTCACCGAGGCCGCCCAGGGCACCGGGTCGATCGCCGACGCCGTCGTCACCGTCTCGACGGTGAGCACCGAGACCGAGCAGGACGCCCTGCAGGCGCGCTCGGCCGCCGACGGGGTGGCCGAGGTGACCGCGGAGCTCTCCCGGCTGGTGTCCCAGTTCAAGGTCTGACCGGTGGGTCACCACCTCGTCCCGCGTCGGAGGTGACGAGGTGGTGACGGCGCCGTGATGCCCCCCTCCCGACGATCGCCGGGACAGGCACACGGAGCAGTTCGGGAGGACCACCATGACCAGTGACGGGACCCGCGGGGACGGACGGCGGTCCTACTGGGCCGCCGGCGACCGGGTGGAGCTCACCCCGTCGCCGACCTTCGTCGCCGTCCGCGAGGCACCGGGCGGCGAACGGGGGACGGCGGCCGTCGCCGAGCGGATGGCGGGCATCGCGGGCGCCGGGCGGGTGATCACGCTGCCGGACCGCGGTCTCGTCCTCGTCGGCGCCGACGGCGGCGCGGCCGCCACCCGCTCGACCGAGGGCATCCGTCAGGCCCTCGAGCACGACGAGCAGGTCGCGGGCGGGCCCACCGTGTTCGAGACCGCGAGTGCGCCCGGCGTCTACCTCGTGCCCGACGGCGAGGTGATCGTGAAGTTCCGCGAGGGCGCGGACGGCGGTGCCGTGCAGGCCGTCCTGGCGCGCCACCACGCCGCGGTGGTGCGCACCGACCACCCCGAGCCCGGCGCCCTCCTCGTGCAGGTGGCCGACGACGACGCGGCGGTCGAGGCGGCCAACGCCCTCCACGAGGAGGAGCTGGTCGAGTACGCCGAGCCCAACTTCGTGCAGATCACCCGGCCGCCCGGCCCCGCCGTCCAGGTCCTCGACAGCGTGCCCGCCCCGGCGCGCCCGGTCGACGACATGAGCGCGCTGGTCAGCACGGCGGACGGGACCCGGGACGGCGGGCTCGCCGACCCCGGGTTCGCCTCCCAGTGGGGCCTGACCAAGATCCGCGCGCCCGAGGCGTGGGGCATCTCGACCGGCAGCAGCGCGATCAGCGTCGCGGTGGTCGACGAGGGCAACGACGTCGCCCACGAGGACATCTCCTACCGGCTGCCCGGCTTCGACGCCTACGACGGCGACAACGACCCGAGCCCCGCCGGCAGCGACGCCCACGGGACGGCGTGCGCCGGGATCGTCTCGATGCGCAAGGACAACGGCAAGGGCGGTGTCGGCGTCGCGCCGGGCTCGCCCGTGCTCCCCGTGCGCATCGCCAAGGGCATCGGGGGTGGCGCCTGGGACACCGACGCCGCCAAGGCCGCCACCGGCATCCGGACCGCGGTGGACCGCGGGGCGGACGTGCTGTCCAACAGCTACAGCCTCGCGCCCAGCACCGCGGTGGCCAACGCCCTGCAGTACGCGGCCACCAACGGCCGGGGCGGCCTCGGCTGCGTGATGGCGGCGGCCGCCGGCAACGGCGACCAGCTCGGCGTCATCTTCCCGGCCCGGCTGTCGCCCTCGATCCGGGGACTGCTGGCCGTCGGGGCCTCCAACGAGTGGGACCAGCGCAAGAGCAAGACCAGCCTCGACGGCGAGAACTGGTGGGGCTCGAACTGGGGACCGGAGGTCGACCTCGTCGCCCCCGGGGTGCACGTCTACACGACCGACATCACCGGTGCGGCCGGCTACGGCGGCGGCAACTACGTGACCACCTTCAACGGCACGTCGTCGGCCACCCCGCACGTCGCGGGCGTCGCCGCGCTGGTCCTCTCGGTCGACCCCCAGCTGCGCGGCTGGGAGGTCGAGGACGTCCTCAAGCTGACCGCCCGTGACCTCGGCACGCCCGGCCGGGACGACTTCACCGGTTTCGGGCGGGTGGACGCGCGCGCCGCCCTCGAGGCGGCCAGCCGGCTGTGGGCCGACGTCGCCCCGAAGGTGGAGTTCGTCGCCGGCCGGGCCTTCCTGCGGATCGACGCCCGCCTGTTCAACCCGGGGATCAACACCGTGCGGGTCGACTCGTTCACCCTGAGGTCCCTCACGGCCGACGGGACGAGCGAGCTCGACCGGTTCGAGTACCGGCCGGCCCCGGGCAACGTGCTCCTGCCGCGCAGCGGCCACGAGGTGCGGTTCAACCAGCTGCTGTTCAAGGCCAACGGGACGCCGCAGGCGTGGTCCTACCGGTGGGCCGCGAGCTGGACCTACACCTACTGGCGGCCCACGGCCCCCGGGTTCCCGCTCACCACCGGCACGGTGAGCCTCGACGAGGCCATGGCCGGACCGCAGGGGCGGGGCGAGGGTCAGCTGCAGGGCGAGGCCGGCGGCTCGGCACCGGCCGGGCAGGACGGCGTCGCCGGGGCCGACGGGGAGGTCGTCCGCGCGACCGGCCGGCGCACCATCACCATCACGATCGACTGATCCGACCGGGGGCTTCCGGCCCTGTCCCCGTCCCGGGCGCCGCTGCCAGGGTGCCCGGAACGGGGGCAGGGCCCCGCGCCGCGGAGGAGGCACCATGGCGATCACCGACACCGGCCGGCCGGGACCCGTGCGCGACGAGGCCCTCGCGGCACTGGCCGCCGACCTGCACGGGACCCTGCTCCGCCCGCGCGACGACGGCTACGACGCGGCGCGGCGGGTCTGGAACGGCAACGTCGACCGGCGCCCGGCGGCGATCGCCCGGTGCCTCGACGCCGCCGACGTCCAGCGCGCCGTCGGCTTTGCCCGGGACGAGGGGCTGCTGCTCTCCGTGCGCGGCGGCGGGCACAGCGCCCCGGGGTACGGCACCAACGACGGCGGCCTGGTGGTCGACCTGTCGCTGCTGAGGACGATCACGGTCGACCAGGGCGCACGCACCGCGCAGGTCGGCGGCGGCGTGGTGTGGCGGGAGCTGGACGAGGCGACCCAGCGTGCGGGCCTGGCCACCACCGGGGGAACGGTGTCCAACACCGGGGTCGCCGGGCTCACGCTGGGCGGCGGCCTGGGCTGGCTGATGGGCAAGCACGGCCTGGCGGTCGACAACCTGGTGTCGGCCGAGGTGGTCACCGCCGACGGCGAGCTGCACACCGTCGACGCGGACGACGAGCCCGACCTGTTCTGGGCGCTGCGCGGCGGAGGCGGCAACTTCGGCGTCGTCCCGTCGCTGCGGCTGCGCCTGCACCCCGTGTCCGAGGTGCTCGGCGGGATGGTGGTGCACCCGATCGACCGGGCCCCCGAGGTGCTGCGCTTCTACCGCGACTTCTGCGCCACGCTGCCCGACGAGGCCGAGGCCTACTGCGCGCTGCTCACCGACCCGCAGGCCGGGGTCCCCGTCATCGCGCTGCTGCTCGGCTACAACGGCCCGCTGGACGAGGGGGAGCGGGTGCTGCGGTCGGCCCGGGAGTTCGGCCCGCCGCTGGCCGACCTGGTGGCGCCGATGCCGTACGCGGCGCGCCAGTCGATGCTCGACGAGCCCAACGCCGTGCACGGGCTGCACCGCTACTGGCGCTTGGCCTTCACCGAGCAGCTGGACGACGGCCTGATCGAGGCCGTCACCGCGGCCGCCGCGGGCGCCACCTCGCCGCTGAGCGCCGTCATCTTCTTCTACGTGCACGGTGCGGCGACCCGCGTCGCGCCCGAGGACACCGCGTTCGCCGCCCGCCGCGCGCAGTGGGACGTCGACGTGATCGCCCAGTGGACCGAGGCGGGGGAGTCGGCGCGGCACACCGACTGGCTGCGCTCGACCTGGGCGGCGGCCGAACCGCACATGTCGGGCAGCGCCTACGTCAACCACCTCGGCACCGACGACGCCCCGGAGAAGGTGCGCGCCTCCTTCGGCACGAACCTCGACCGGCTGCGCCGGCTCAAGGCCCGCTACGACCCGGGGAACCTGTTCCGGCTGAACCCGAACATCGCGCCGCCGGCGCCGCCGCCGCGCCGGTCCGCGGAGTAGGCGGGACGGTGGGCACCGCCGCCCCGACCCGGTAGGAAGGGCGGGTGAGCCGCATCAACGACGTCGGCGGGATGGCCGGGTTCCCGGCCATCGCCGAGGAGCCCGACGAGCCGCCGTTCCACGCCGACTGGGAGGCGCACGTCTTCGCCCTCAACGGCGCGCTCATCAAGCGGGGCGTCTACAACCTCGACGAGTTCCGCGACGCGATCGAGCGGATGCCGCCGGAGGAGTACCTCGCCGCCTCCTACTACGAGCGCTGGTTCACCGCGATCACCACGCTGCTGGCGGAGAAGGGCGTGGCCTCGCCCGGCGAGCTGGACGTCCCGCGTGGCTGAGCTCGCCCCCGGGATGCGCGTGCGGACGCGCACCGCCGACCCCGAGGGCCACACCCGCCTGCCGCGCTACGCCCGCGGCGCCGTGGGCGTGCTGGTCGAGCAGGCCGGCGTCCACCCCCTCGCTGACGACCGCGCCCGCGGCCGCGCCGCCTCACCCCAGCAGGTGTGGCACGTGCGGTTCGCGGCCGCCGACCTGTTCGGCTCCGGCGACCACACGGTCACCGTGGAGCTGTGGGCCGACTACCTGACCCCGATCGAGGAGCCCGCATGAGCGCCGACCACACCAGCTCCGTCATCTCCGCCCGGGTGCGCCACGTGGAGGCGCTGCTGGAGGGCCGGGGCCTGCTCGACGAGGGCGAGATCGACGGGCGGATCGACGAGTTCCTCGCCGGTGGCTCGCCGGCCAACGGCGCCCGGATCACCGCCCGCGCCTGGGTCGATCCGGGGTTCCGCGAGCGGCTGCTCGCCGACGCGAACACCGCGATCCGCGAGGTGGGCCTGTCGATGGCCGGCGGCCTGCAGGAGCAGCGGCTGAAGGTCGTCGCCAACACCGCCGAGGAACACAACGTCGTCGTCTGCACGCTGTGCTCCTGCTACCCGATCGCGCTGCTGGGTCCCTCGCCCGGCTGGTACAAGAGCGAGGCCTACCGCTCGCGGGTGGTGCGCGACCCCCGCGGCGTGCTGCGCGAGTTCGGGCTCGAGCTGCCCGAGCGGACGCGGATCTCGGTGTGGGACGCCAGCGCGGAGTCGCGGTACATGGTGGTGCCGCGCCGTCCCGAGGGCACCGAGGACCTGTCCGAGGAGCAGCTCGCCGCCCTCGTCACGCGCAAGGGCCTCATCGGGACCGCCGCGGTCTGACACCGGAGCGCCGAGCGCGCAGCCGCGCCGCCGGGTCCGGCGGTCACCACCACAGCGGCCCCCAGCGACGGGCGTCGGCCTGCACCCGGGACCACGGGACGTCCTCGCTCTTGGCGCGCCCGATGGGGTTGATGCCCCAGCGCATCGTCACGTTGGCCCGCAGGGTGTGCAGCCGGTTCTCGAAGAGCATCTTCTCGCTGATCCAGGAGATGGCGTCCAGCTCCGGCTTCCACGCCGCGGTGTAGCGCTGCGCCGCCCCCGCGAGGGCGGCGGCGCCGAGCCCGGCCGCGCCGATGCACCGGTCGAGCTCGACGGCCGCCTCCATGGCCGCGTTGACGCCCTGGCCGATGGGTGGGAAGGGGCCGGCGGCGTCGCCCAGCAGCAGGGCCCGCCCACCGTCCAGGCGGGAGCAGGTGAGCTTCTGGCCGATGTGGTAGCAGGTCCGCTCGGCGAACGCGGTCACCGCCGCGTCACTGGCGAGGTCCAGCACGCGGGGACAGTGCTGCTGCAGGTAGGCGCGGGCCGCCGCGGCCGAGGAGAACGACAGCGGCCGGCGGGTGCCGATCCCGCAGAACCAGCGCGGCCGGTCGGACTCGTCGTCGCCGGGGATCGCGCCGGCGACGCAGAACGGCCGGGTCGCCAGGGCCTGCAGGTAGGTCTCGTCGAGCTGGTCGACGAGCCGGTCGAGCGCGATCATCGTGAGGTGGTTGGGCAGTGACCTCCGCGCCACGGTGAAGCCGGGCACGTGCCGCTCCATGGCCTCGCGGACCACGGAACCCGCTCCGTCCGCGCCGACGACCAGGTCGAACTGCCGGGTCACCGGACCCCCGCCCGCAGGCGTGTACGACACGGCTCCGCTGAGCACGTCGACCTCGGTCACGCGGCAGCCGTACTCCACGTGGACGGCGTCCTTGTGGCGGTCGGTGACCACCGCGGCGAGGGCCCGGAGGATGTCCCCGCGCGCGCCGGTCCACCCCGGGCCCGGCCAGTCCTCCACCACCTGTCCCGCGTACTGGATCCCCCGGAACGGGAGCAGCCGGTCGTCGAAGTACCCGGTGGCGTCGATGTGCCGCAGGGCGCGCAGTCCGTGCCCGGTGATGTCGATGGTGTACGAGCGGTCCGGGTTGAACCGCGGGGCCAGCTCGGGATGGGCGTCCCGCTCGAAGACCGTGGTGGCGATCCCCCGGCGGGCCAGCGCGATCGCCGCCACCAGCCCGGCAGGGCCGCCTCCGACGATGGCGATGCCGCCCGGCTCGTCGTGCGGCCGGGTCGAGAGCTCGTCGCTGGTGTGGTTCGACATGGCCGTCTCCCGTCGTCGGCGTCGGATGTGTGCCGATGGCCAGGCTCGCGGGCACGGGACGGCGATCGCATCGGTGACCTCCCCAGTCCCGGAGGACTAGCCTGGCCGGGTGCTGCTCGGCCGTGGGCCGGAGTGCATCCGCCTCGACGGCGTGCTCGCGGATGCGCGGGCCTCGCACAGCCAGGTCCTGGTGGTCCGTGGGGAGCCCGGGGCCGGGAAGTCCGCGCTGCTCTCGTGGGCGGCGCACCGGGCGGGGCCCGCCCGCTGCCTGCGGGCCGCGGGCGTCGAGTCCGAGTTCGAGCTGCCGTTCGCGGTGCTGCAGCAGCTGCTCGCCCCGGCGGTCGACGGGCTCGGCGCGGTGCCCCCGGTGCAGGCCGACGCCCTCCGCGGGGCGCTCGGTCTGGAGCCCGGGCGCGGCAGCGACCGGTTCCTCGTCGGCATCGGCGTGCTCTCGCTGCTGGCCGAGGTCGCGGCGGACTCCGGGGCGGTTTGCCTGGTGGACGACGCGCAGTGGGCGGACTCCGCGTCGGTGGAGGCGCTGGTCTTCGCGGCCCGGCGGCTCCGGGCCGAGGGCGCCGCGCTGGTCGTCGCCACCCGGTCAGCAGGCGACGACGCGTTCGCCGCCGCGGGGCTGCCGGAGCTCGTGCTCGGTGGGCTGGACCCGGAGGCGGCGTCGGCGCTGGTCGTCCAGCGGGTGCCGGCGGTGGCCGCGGACGTCCGCCGCCGGCTGGTCGAGGGGTCAGGCGGCAACCCGCTGGCGCTCGTCGAGCTGCCCGGGGTGCTGACCGCGGCGCAACTGGCCGGGCTGGAGCCGCTGCCGGACCCGCTCCCCGTCGGGGCCGGCGTCGAGCGGCTGTTCGCGGCGCTGGCGGCGGAGCTGCCGGAGCCCACCCGCCGGCTCCTGGTCCTCACGGCCGCCGACGACACCGGGCGGCTGGGCGTCATCGGCCGGGCGGCGGCGACGGAGGGTCTCGACCTGACCGCGCTCGGCCCGGCGGAGGCGAGTGGCCTCGTCCGGGTCGCCGGCGGGCGGGCGGAGTTCCGCCACCCGCTGGCCCGGTCGGCGGTGTACCAGGACGCCGGCTTCGCCGGACGCCGGGCGGCGCACCACCGCCTGGCGGCGGTCCTCGACGGCGCCGAGGACGCCGACCGCCGGGCCTGGCACCTCGCGGCCGCAGCGGTGCCCCCGGACGACGCGGTGGCCGATCTCCTGGAGGCGTCGGCCGCGCGGGCGCGCATCCGGTCCGGCCCCGCGTCCGCCGCGGCGGCCCTGTCCCGGGCGGCGGCGCTCTCCGGGCCGCCGGAGCGGCGGGGCCGCCGGCTGGTGGCGGCGGCCGAGGCGAGCTGGGCAGCCGGTCACCCGGCCCGCGCCGCGCAGTGGCTGGACGAGGCCGAACCCCTGCTCGGGGCGCCGGCGCAGCGGGCGGCCCTGCACGGCCTGCGCGGTCTCATCGAGCTGAGCGGCGGGTCGCCGGAGACGGCCTACCCGCTGCTCGTCGCCGCGGCGCTGGACGCTCCGGACCGGTCCACCGCGGTGGCCGGTCTGGCGCTCGCGGGCGAGGCCGCCTCGCTGGCCGGCGGGGAGCGGGCCGTCGAGCTCGGCCGCCTGGTCCGGCAGGTGGTGCCCGGGGACGCCGGGGCCGACGAGCCGGTCGTCGACCTGCTCACCGGGGTGGCCGCCCTCGTCGCGGGGGACTGGGCGGAGGGCGCGATCCGGCTGCGCCGCGTCCTGGGCTCCGCGCGGCGGGTCGAGGAGCCCCTGGCGTTGCTGCGTGCGGGTCAGGCGGCGCTGCTCCTCGGCGACGAGGTCGCGGCGCGGCGGTGCTACCTCAGGGCGGAGGGGGTCCTCCGCCGCACGGGCGGCATCGGGCTGCTGGCCACGACCCTCAACCGGCTGGCCTTCTCCTACGCCCAGTCGGGGCTGCTCGCCGACGCCGAGGAGCGGTGTCTGGAGGGGGAGGGGCTCGCCCGCGAGCTCGGCCAGCAGTCAGCCACCGGCGACGTCGTGCTGGCCCTCATCGCCGCCTGGCGGGGGGACGAGGAGAGGTGCCGGCGGCACGCCGAGGGCGCCGCGGAGCAGGCCGAGGTGCGCCGGCTGGGTGCCGTGCGGGCCGGTGCGGCGTGGGCGCTGGGACTGCTGGACCTCGGTCTCGGCCGGCCCGACCGGGCGCTGGGGGGCCTGGCACCGGTGGTGGCCGGGCGCGGACTGGGCCATCCGGCGGTGGCGCTCTGGGCGGTGCCCGACCTGGTCGAGGCCGCGGCCCGGGCCGGCCGCCCCGAGGCCGGACGTGCGGCGCTGCAGCGGTTCGGGGGCTGGGCCAGGCGGGCCGGGTCACCCTGGGGGATCGCGCTGGCCCACCGGGGCGCCGCCCAGCTCTCCGGAGGGGACCTGCGCTCCTACGAGGAGGCGCTGGACCAGCACGCGGCGGCCGCCCGGCCGCTCGACGAGGCGCGGACCCGGCTGGCCTACGGCGAGTCGCTCCGGCGCCAGCGTCGCCGGGTGGACGCGCGGCTGGCGCTTCGGGCCGCAGCGGAGGCCTTCGACCGCGCGGGCGCGGTCCCGTGGGCGGACCGGGCGCGCGTCGAGCTGCGGGCCACGGGGGAGACCTTCGGCAGGCGGCAGGCCACGGAGTGGGACCGGCTCACCCCGCAGGAGCTGCAGATCACCCGGATGGCCGCGCGAGGTGCGTCGAACCCCGAGATCGCCACGCAGCTGTTCCTGTCCCGGAAGACCGTGGAGTACCACCTGCACAAGGTCTTCACCAAGCTCGGCGTCGGGGGGAGGACCGAGCTGGCCCGGCTGGCGCAGGACTAGGGACCTCCCGGATTCCGGCGCCGACACGGACGTCCAGGGTCGGCGTCGCCGTCCCGGTTCTCCGACGAGGTGAGCACCATGACCACCAGGACCGACCGACCGTCCACCCCGCCCCGCACCCCTCGCCCCGCGCGCCGGCGGGGTGTCCGCCCCCTGGTGACCGTCGCCGTGCTGGCGCTCCTCACGCTGTGGCTGGTCGTCCGGTTCGGGCCCACGTCGAGCGAGCAGCACTCCTTCTCGATGGGCCCCGGCACCACGCGGTTGACCGTCGAGGTCGGCACCGGGTCGGTGCGGCTCACCCCGACCGACGGCGCGGAGATCCAGGTCCAGCGGACCGTCCGCTCCGGGTGGCGGGACCCGCGGATCGAGGAGCGCACGGACGGCTCGCACGCGGTGGTCGAGGCCTCGTGCCCGGGCTTCCTCGGGGGCGGGTGCGAGATCCGCTACGACATCGCCGTCCCGGCCGGCCTCGACGTCGAGCTGGCGGCCAGCACGGGCGACCTCGACGTCCGCGGGATCGAGGCACGGTCGCTGCGGACCACCGTGTCCACCGGCCGCACCACCCTGGTCGACGTCGACGCGCCGCTCGAGATCCGGGCCAGCACCGGCCACGTCAGCGCGTCCGGGCTGCGCAGCGACCGGGTCACCGCCGACGTGTCGACGGGCAGCGTCGAGCTGGACTTCGCCACCGCGCCGACCGACGTCACCGTGTCGGCCAGCAGCGGGGACGTGACGCTGCAGCTGCCGCGAGCCGGGGACCCCTACGACGTGCAGGTGGGCACCAGCTCCGGCGGCGAGCGCGTCGACGTCCCCACCGACCCCGGCTCGCCACGGGCGGTGGCGGTGACCGTGAGCAGCGGGGACGTCGTCGTCCGGCCCCGCTGACCGCGCGGAGGACGTTCAGGGCGTCCCGGCAGGACTGGTCGCCCCGAGGACGATGTCGGGCTTGAACCAGCGCGACGAGGGCTCGTCGTCGGACTCGACCAGGGACCGGATGGACCGCGCCATCTCCTCGACGGGCTGGCGCACCGTGGTCAGCGAGGGGTGGGCGAGCGCTGCTGCGCCGATGCCGTCGAAGCCGATGACGCGGAACTCGTCGGGGACCGAGCGGCCCTCGTGCAGCAGGTGCGCCAGGACGCCGAGGGCGATCACGTCGGCCGCGGTCACGATCGTGGCGCCGGTCCAGCCGTCCGCGAGGATGCGGGCCGCCGCCTCCCGTCCCCAGGCGGCGGAGAAGTCCCCGAGCAGGGCGGGGACGTCGGGGGAGAAGTACTGCCGCATGCCGTCGAGGCGTTCGTGGGCCGAGGAGGAGTCCGGCGTCGCGCCGACGTAGACGACCGGTTGCCTGCTGACGTCGACCGCCGTGCTGACGTGCTCGTGGACGAGCTGCATCCCCGCCCGGTTGCTGACACCGACGTAGGACGCGGCGGTGCCCTGCACGCGGCGGTCGAGCTGGATGGTGTGCACCGCGGCCGCGGCCGTGGTGACGGACGGTTCGCTGCGCTGCTCGTGGACGGGGATCAGCACGAGTGCGTCGACCTGGCGCCCGAGGAACGAGCGGACGCCCCGGGCCTCGGTCTCCAGCGAACCGTCGGCGCTGAAGACGAGCAGGTCGGTCCCGGGGTCGGAGGAGAAGGCGCGGGAGAGCTGCTGGGCGAGCGCCGAGAAGTACGGGTTGTCCAGGTCGGGCACGACCAGCCCGACGGTCGACGTGCGGGTCTGGCGCAGCGCCCGACCGACCAGGTTCACCTGGTAGCCGAGCCGCTCGGCGGCCTCGGTGACCCTGCGCTGCATGGCCGGGTCGACCGACCGCGTGCCGCTCAGGGTCCGCGAGACCGTCGCCACCGACACGCCGGCCAGCCGCGCGACGTCGGCCATCGTGGCCGAGCGGGACGGCGGCACGGCGGGCTCCTGTCGTCGGGCGAGATGGTGCGGGACGCCGGTCGGGGGACGGCCCTCGACCAGGTGGTCAGTCTGTGTCTACAGTCACAGCCCACCACGGTAATCGATTTCCCACGGAACGAGGACCCCATGACCCGACACCTCGGCGTGGCCGCCCTGGCGACTGCCGCGACCCTGACGATGACCGCGTGCAGCACCGGCAACGAGGAGCCCGCCACCGGGGCGTCCGGCGAGGCTGCCGAGGAGTGCGTGATCGGCATGACCCAGATCAACCAGACCGCCACCTTCTTCACGCAGATGAACGAGGGCGCGCAGGAGGCGGCCGAGGAAGCCGGGTGCGAGCTGCAGATCGCCAACGCCAACAACGACTCGGCCAAGCAGAACAGCGACATCGAGAACTTCGTGTCCCAGGGCGTGACGGGCCTGATCGTGGTGGCCATCGACGTGAACGGCGTGCTGCCGGCGGTGCAGCAGGCCACCCAGCAGGGGATCCGGACGGTCGCCATCGACGCCGAGCTCGAGGAGGGGGCGGTCGACACCTTCGTCGGCGTCGACAACGAGGCCGCCGGGGAGCAGGCCGGCCAGTGGGTCGTGGACGCGGGCCTGGCCGAGGGGGCGAGCTACGGCGTGGTCGACGCCCGCAACTCGTTCATCCAGAACCAGCGCGAGGACAGCTTCCGGGCCGTCGTCGACGCAGCCGGGGCGACCTTCGCGCAGGCCGTCGACGGCGAGAACGTGCAGGAGCAGGCCGCGACCGCCGCGCAGAACCTGGTGACCGCCCAGCCCGACCTCGCCTTCGTCTACACCACGGGCGAGCCGGCCACCGTGGGCGCCGTCGCCGCGCTGGACCCTGCCGGGAGCACCAAGGTCATCGGCTGGGACCTCACCGCCGAGGTGATCGCCGGCATCGACAGCGGGCTGGTGACGGCCGTCGTGCAGCAGGACCCGCGGCAGGAGGGCATCGAGGCGGTCAACGAGCTCGCGGCCGTCCTCGACGGCGAGGAGCCGGCGGGCTTCATCGACGTCCCGATCACGATCGTCACCTCGGAGAACGTCGACGAGTACCGCGAGATCTTCGAGTGACCGCAGGCACCCGCGACATCTCGACCCCGCGGGTCGAGATGCGCGGGATCCGCAAGCGCTTCGGCGCCCTGGAGGTGCTCCGCGGCGTCGACCTCACGGTCGGCAGGGGAGAGGTCGTCGGCCTGGTCGGCGACAACGGTGCCGGCAAGTCGACGCTGATGAAGATGCTGGCCGGCGCGGTCGTCCCCGACTCGGGGGAGATCCGCGTGGACGGGACGGCGCTGACCGGCTCGGGCCCGCGCGCAGCGCGGGCGGCGGGGATCGAGATGGTCTACCAGGACCTGGCGCTGTGCAACGACGTGGACGTGGCCGGCAACCTCTTCCTGGGGCGGGAGATCCACCGCCCCCTCACCCGGCGCCTGGACCACAAGCGGATGCACGAGGAGGCCGCGAAGGACCTCGCCACCCTCCACATCCGCATCAGCGACACCCGGCAGCTGGTGGCCACCATGTCCGGCGGGCAACGCCAGGCCATCGCCATCGCCCGTGCCGTCACCTTCGAGCCGAAGGTGCTCGTGCTCGACGAGCCGACCGCCGCCCTCGCGGCGCGCGAGGTCGAGATGACCCTCCAGCTGATCCGTGACGTCTCCTCCCGGGGGGTCAGCGTCGTGCTCATCACCCACCGCCTCCAGGACCTCTTCGAGGTGGCCGACCGGTTCGTCGTCCTCTACGAGGGCGTCAACCACCGGCAGATGACGCCCGCCGAGACCGACCTCGGCGGGCTCGTGACCGCGATGATGGGGAGGTGACACCGTGAGCACCCGGACCGCCGCCCCCGCTCCCGGTCGGGCCGACCGGCGCGGCGCCCGCCAGGACTTCGTCAGCCGCAACTTCGGGGTGCTGTCGATCTCCGCCGTCCTCGCGGTGCTGTTCGTCTTCTTCAGCGTCCAGACCGACGCCTTCCTGACGACGAACAACCTCGTCAACGTCGCCCGGCAGGTCGCCCCGACCGTCGTCGTCGCCGTCGCGATGACCTTCGTGATCACCACCGGCGCCATCGACCTGTCCGTCGGGTCGATCCTCGGGCTCACCGCGGCGGCGCTCGCGATCGTCGCCGAGAGCGGCAGCGCGGTGGTGGCGCTCGTGCTCGCCCTGGTGCTCGGGCTCGGCATCGGCCTGGTCAACGGCGCGCTGACGGCGTTCGGCAAGCTGCAGTCCTTCATCGTCACGCTCGCCGCGCTCACCGCGGTGCGGGGTCTCGCGCTGCTCATCACCGACGGCTACAGCACGCCGATCACGTCGGACTTCCTGCTGCCGATCGGCAACGGCCGGCTGGCCGGGCTCTACACGCCCACCTGGATCGCGGTGGTGGTCGTCGCAGCGGGTTGGTACGTCTTCAACCACACCCGGTTCGGTCGGTACGTCGTCGCCGTCGGCTCGAACGCGGAGTCCCTGCGCCGTGCCGGCGTCGACGTGCGCCGGATCCAGCTCGCCGTGCTGACGCTGACCGGGCTCGCTGCCGGACTCGCGGGCGTGATCACCGCGGCCCGCCTGGCCAGCGGCTCGTCCAACTCCGGGACGCTGTTCGAGCTCGAGGTCATCACCGCCGTGGTGCTCGGCGGCACCGCCCTGATGGGCGGCAAGGGGTCGATCGTGGGCTCGGCGATCGGGGCGGTCACGCTCGGCGTCATCAGCAACGGCCTGGTCCTGCTGCGCGTGGACGTCTACTGGGTGCCGATCACCCAGGGCATCATCCTGATCGTCGCGATCCTGCTGAACGCGAAGCTCTTCAGCCGCATCACCGGGCAGCGGGGATGAGCGGGTGACGACCGTCCAGACCGTCCGCGGGCCCGTCGCCGTGGACGACCTCGGCATCACCCTGACCCACGAGCACCTGCTCAACGACGTCTCGTCGTGGTGGCAGCGGAGCACGTCCCGCGGGGTGGACCCGGACGAGTTCGCGGACGCGCCGCTCAGCGAGGCGCTGCTGTGGGACCTGCGCCAGGACCCCTTCGGCAACCGTGCCAACCTCGCGCTCGACGACGTCGACGTGGCCTGTGCCGAGCTGGGCCGGTTCGCCGCGCTGGGCGGGCGCACCGTGGTCGAGACCACGGGCTTCGGGATCGGCCGCGACCTCGCGGGGCTCCGGCAGATCTCCGAGCGCACCGGCGTGCACGTCGTGGCCGGCACCGGGTTCTACCTCGAGGCCTCCCACCCGGTCGACCTGGTGGCGCTCGGGCCCGACGGGGTGACCGACCGGATCCTGGCCGACCTCCGCGACGGCGAGGACGGCGTGCGGCCCGGCATCATCGGCGAGATCGGGGTCAGCGCCGACTTCACCGCGGCCGAGCAGGTCGGCCTGCGGGGTGCGCTGGCGGCCCAGGTCGAGACCGGGCTGCCCATCCAGGTCCACCTGCCCGGCTGGTTCCGCCTCGCGGGCACCGTCCTCGACCTCGCTGAGAGCGTGGGTGCCGACCTCGCCAAGCTCGTGCTGTGCCACATGGGCCCGTCGGGGGAGGACCTGGACTACCAGCGTGCGGTCCTGGACCGGGGTGCCTGGGTCCAGTACGACATGCTCGGGATGGAGGTCTACTACGCCGACCAGGGCGTGCAGTGCCCCTCCGACGAGCAGAACGCCGCGAACCTCGCCCGCCTGGTCGCGCTCGGCCTCGGTGGCCGGCTGCTGCTGAGCCAGGACGTCTTCGTCAAGTCGCTCCTGCGCCGCCACGGCGGCCCGGGCTACGCCCACCTCCTGCAGTACTTCGCTCCCCGTCTGCACCGGCACGGCGTGGACGAAGCGCAGGTGCTGTCGCTGATGACCGACAACCCGCGCCGCCTCTTCGGCGGCGGACACCCGACCGAGGGGACCCCGTGACCCGCATCCTGCTGGCCGGCGAGAGCTGGATCTCGACCGCCACCCACGTGAAGGGCTTCGACGAGTTCTCGAGCACCTCGTTCCACACGGGCGCGGACGCGTTCATCGCTGCCGCCGCGAGCGAGGGCCTGGAGATCGAGCAGATGTACGCCCACGACGTGCCGGGCTCCTTCCCCCGCACCGTCGAGGCGCTGTCCGCGTACGACGCCGTGATCCTCTCCGACATCGGCGCGAACAGCTTCGTGCTCCCCCCGGAGGTGTTCCTCGAGGGACGGCGGGTGGACAACCCGCTGGTCGCCCTCGCCGAGTGGACCCGCGGCGGTGGCGGTCTGATGATGGCCGGGGGGTACCTGAGCTTCACCGGCTTCCAGGCGCGGGCCAACTTCGCCAGGACCGCGGTGGCCGAGGTGCTCCCGGTGACGATGCTCGAGGCCGACGACCGGGTGGAGGCGCCGCAGGGCGCCCCGGTCGCACTCGACCTGCCGGCCCACCCCGTGGCCGCGGGGTGGGCGGAGCTGGCCGGCTCCGCGCCGACGCTGCTGGGCTACAACCTGGTCCGACCCAGGGAGGACGCCACGGTCGTCGCGACCGTCGGGGGCGACGTGCTCATCGCCACCCGGGAGGTGGGCGAGGGCCGGTCCCTCGTGTGGACCTCCGACATCGGGCCCCACTGGTGCCCGGAGGACTTCCTGGCCTGGGACGGCTTCGCCCCGCTCGTCGGCGGGATGCTGCGCTGGCTGGCCGCACGGTGAGCGACGCCGGTCCCACGCCGATCGTCCTGGACTGCGACCCCGGCCACGACGACGCGGTCGCCATCCTGCTCGCGCTCGGGTCGCCGGGGGTCCGCCTCCTGGGGATCACGACCTGCTTCGGCAACTGTGCGGTCGAGGACGCCACCCGCAACGCCCTGAGGGTGCTCGCGCTGGCAGGTCGCGAGGACGTCCCCGTGGCAGCCGGAGCCGCGGGGCCGATGCGCGGTGAGGTCGCCCTGGGCAACTACGTCCACGGGGTGACCGGGCTCGACGGCCCCGACCTCCCGGAGCCGACGGCGGCACCGGTCGAGGAGACGGCCGCGCAGCTGCTGCGTCGCCTGCTGACGGAGTCGCCCGAGCCGGTCACGGTCGTGGTCACCGGGCCGATGACGAACGTCGGGACGCTGCTGTCGGAGGAGCCGGGACTCGTCCGGCACGTCCGCGAGATCGTCTTCATGGGGGGCTCGACCGAGCGGGGCAACCACACCCCGACGGCGGAGTTCAACACGTTCGCCGACCCGGAGGCGCTCGACGTCGTCCTCCGTGCCGGCGTGCCGGTGCGGATGGTGGGGCTCAACCTGACCCACCAGGCCCTGGCGACCCCTGCGGTCGTCGAGCGCATGTCGGCGATGCCGCACGACGTGGGTCGCACGTGCGCGGCGTGGATGGGCTTCTTCGGCAGCTCCTACGAGCGCATCTGGGAGTTCGAGGCCCCACCGGTGCACGACCCGTGCACGATCGCGGCGCTGCTGGACCCCGACGTCATCCGCTGGCGCGACTGCTTCGTGGCCGTGGAGCTCGACGGGACGTGGACCCGCGGCACCACGGTCGTCGACCTGTTCGGCCGGCTGCCCGACCACGCACCCAACGTCTCCGTCGCCGTGGAGCTCGACGTCGAGCGCTACTGGGACCTGGTGCTGGCCGCACTGGACGCGCTGGGATCGGCATGACCGGTCTGGTCTGCGTCGTGGGGTCGCTGAACGACGACACGACCCTGACGGTCCCGGTGCTGCCGTCACCGGGCGAGACCACCCTGACCCGCGGCGTGCGCCTGACCTCGCCGGGAGGCAAGGGAGCCAACCAGGCGGTGGCCGCCGCGGTCCTCGGTGCGGAGGTGGCGATGGTCGGGGCGGTCGGGAACGACGAACCGGGGGAGCGGTCGCTGGCCGCGCTGCGGCACGCCGGGGTGGACCTGACCGCGGTCGCGGTGCGCGAGGACGTCGGGACGGGCATCGCCGTCATCACCGTCGACGACGGCGGGGAGAACACGATCGTGGTCGACCCGGGTGCGAACGGCACGCTCACCCCGGACGAGGTGAGCCGCGCGGTCAGCGCCGCCTCGCCCGCGGTGCTGGTCGTCCAGCTCGAGGTGCCGCACGACGCCGTGACCGCGGCGGTCGAGGCGGCCCGGGGAGCCGTGGTGGTGCTCAACCCGGCGCCGATGCCGGCGGACCCCGAGCAGGTCCGAGAGCTCGTGCCGCTCGTCGACGTGCTCGTCCCCAACCGCAGCGAGCTCGGTCGCCTGGCCGGACGTCCCGAGCCGACGGGTGCGGCGGAGGTGGCGGAGTGCGTCGCGGCACTCGGTGCCCGCGGCAGCATCGTGGTCACGCTCGGTGCCGACGGCGCCCTGTGCTTCGAGCCGGGGGCCGCGCCGGTCGCGGTGCCCGGGGTCCCCACCACGGCCCGCGACGCGAGTGGTGCCGGTGACGTGTTCTGCGGGTGTCTCGCCCAGGAGCTCGCGCGCGGCACGGGCCTGCTCGACGCGGTGCGCGCGGCCAACGTGGTGGCCGCCGCCAGCACCGCCCAACCCGGCGCGAGGATCAGTGCGGATCTCGTGGACGGCGCCGGCTCCGTGGACCGGGTGTCTCCGCTCGCACCCTGAGCAGGGGCGACCGGGCACGACGGCACTGCCGTGCAGCCCGCCGTCGCCGTCCACGGGGCCGTCGTCCTCGCTCACCGCGCCGTCTCCCGTGCTCGCCGGCACCCTCCTGCGCGCCCGCCACCGGACAGCACCGGGGGCGGGCGACCTGGTGGTCGCCCGCCCCCTCGTCGTCCGTCCGCGCCGCTACCCGAGACGCTCCGCCGCACGCCGCGGGAGCACCCAGCCGGGCCGCACGAAGTGGCACGTGTAGCCGAAGGGGATCCTCTGCAGGTAGTCCTGGTGCTCCTCCTCGGCCTCCCAGAACTCACCCGCCGGCTCGACCTCGGTGACCACCTCGCCCGGCCACAGGCCCGAGGCGTCGACGTCGGCGATGGTGTCCTCGGCGACGCGCTTCTGCTCGTCGCTGGTGTAGAAGATCGCCGAGCGGTAGCTGCGGCCCACGTCGTTGCCCTGCCGGTCCTTCGTGGACGGGTCGTGGATCTGGAAGAAGAACTCCAGCAGCTCCCGGAACGAGATCACGTCGGGGTCGAAGACGATCTCGACCGCCTCCGCGTGATCGCCGTGGTTCCGGTAGGTGGCGTTCGGGGTGTCGCCGCCCGAGTAGCCGACGCGGGTGGAGACCACCCCCGGACGCTTGCGCAGCAGCTCCTGGGCGCCCCAGAAGCAGCCGCCGGCGAGGATCGCCTTCTCCGTGGTCACGATGTGCCCTCCCTGTCTCGAGTCCCACCACGTCAACACCCGGCCCCGTCCACTGTTCCCGGGGTGCCGGGTGCCGCGGTGCTGTATCTCCGCACCCCGTCGCGCCTCTGTCCGGGTGCAACCCCGTACCAGGAGGACACCATGACCTCGACCACCGATACCCGCCGCATCACCGTGCCGGTCCCGCGGCCCCTCCCCGATGCCGAGCGCATCCCGAGCCCCGACGCCGAGCCGCCCGACTGGGCCTCGCTCTACCCGCTGGTGCGCTACGCGGCCGACAACCTGCGCGTGCTCGGCAAGCGCATCGTCGAGTCCTAGTGGCGGACGGCGTGGTGGTCGGCTGATCGCCGAGCGTCGTCACCACGACCGAACCTGCCTCCGGAGTCGCCGCGGCGTCCACCGTGTCTCCGTCGACGAGACTTGAGGCGCATGACCGGTAGCCGGCGACCGTCCTGTGCCTGGTGGGCTTGAGATGCCGGGACGACCTCCAAAACCGGCGGGCTGCCGCCTCGCGGTCCTCGCCCTCCGACGAGGGTGACGTCGAGGTTTCGCGCGTAGGTCCACCATCCAGAAGCGGGCGCGAGGTGCGCTCACTGTGCATCAGACGACGAGCCAGGAAGCGCCGTTGCTCAGAGACATGGCCGGGGTGATCCGTCCGGGCCCACTGCGCGCACCTCGGTGGTGGGCTTGCCCCCGGTCCAGTCGAAACGTCGCCTGTGAGGCCTCGGCCTCGAGCTGACTGCGGACCAGTTCAAGAGAGTGAGGCCGAGAACAGGGGTCCGTGGGGGCCTGAGACGGGCTTCCGGACGGTCCTCCAGCAGACCTGTACAGGAACAGACAGGAGGGTCGACCTGCGGACACGCCTGGAGCGGGTGACCGTAATCGAACGGGCATGACCAGGTTGAGATGGCGGACCTCGTGACCCTATCTGTGCTGGTCAGCGGCCTGTAAGAGCCTCCGCGCGAGGCGGCACGACCCGAGTGCGATTCATCTCGTGGCTCCACACCTCCTGGGCGTCGCGAGCGGCGACGTGCGCGGCGCGGGTCGCGCACAGCGTGGGGGTGGCGACCACGCCGTCATCGAGGGCGGGTAGGTCCGCGGCGGAGACGGTTGGCACGGTGTCGAGGCGGTGGCGGCGGTCATGGCCGGCCCCAGGCCGCGCGGCCACCTGCCATCAGTCACTGACCTGACCGGGCGTTCCTCGGGCGCCGCCTACCTGGGCCGCCGCGCCGGCGCGGCGACTTCCGCCCGTCTTCCCACACCCCCACGGCGAGTTGCAGGTCGTCTCCGCGCAGCAGTTCCCGCACTTCCGCCCAGAGGCGGGCGTGCCGACCGCGCGGCCCTGTCTGGCCCTCGCGCGCCTGCTGCTGTAGCGCCCGGTATAGCGTCCGGAGGGCGAGGAAGACGGCCTCCTCGCGGGCGTCGTCGCCCGGCGGCAGGTTCGCGACGGCGTGGACGTCGGCCATCCGGTCGTCGACATCGTCGGTCAGATCCTCGAGCGTGGCGGCCGGCGGAGGCGGGCCGCCGGCGCCGAGAACCCGGGTGAGGACGACAGCCGAGCCGAGCTCGACGGCTTGCTTGACCGTCTCAACGCCAGCCTCGCCTCCCGCCGCCCCGAGATCTGTGGGCGCCTCCGCAAACGCGGCCGCGAGGACCGCCAAGGCGGCGGGCCCGGCGACCAGGATGGCCTGGCGGACCCAGGCGGTGACCCGGACGCGCCTGCTGACCTCCTCCGGCTTCGGCCCGTGCTCCGCTGCCTCGGTGAGGGTGCGCCGCAGCTGCCGGACGAAGAAGGTCAGCTCGCGGCGAGCCCTGCGCGCGCGGGGGGCGCGCAGACCTGCCGGGGTGCCCTCGTTGAGGACTCCGTCGACCGCCGTCCGCAGCTCGGGGGCTATTTCCTCCAGGTCCGGCGGCGGACGGTAGCCGAGCAGCGGCAGGACGGCGAACACGTCGTGGTCCGCAGATTCCTGCAGGCGCAGACGCCTGTCCCAGGGCAGAGCTGACAACGCGGTCTCGTCGTTGGCGAGTGCCGTCCAGAACGGTTCGGCATCAGGAGCGAGCAGGCTCTCCAGTGAGGTCAGCAGTTCTTGTCCGGCCGCCACCAGCTCGGTGAACGCGGCCCGGGATTGCTGTTGTTCGGTCAGCTGCAGCTGGGTGAAGCCGACGACGCTGCCGGCGGCCCGGCGGGCCTGTTCCTCCGCCGCCACCGCGTTACGGCCGCGTTCGGCGGCCGCCAGCAGGCGCTCGCCGCGCCGGCGCATTCGCTCGCGGTGCATGCGCGGGAACACGTCGCTGCGCCCGGTCGCCGGTCTGCGAGCGGGCGTCGGCGAGGGCGGAGGGTCCGTGCGGCGCCGGGCGTGCGGCCGGTTCGGATCGTAGGGGGCCACTGCGGTCCTGGGCATGCCTCGCCTCCCACCGGACACGGAAGGTGGCCAGTCGACCGCACACCCGTGGCGGTCACTAGGGGCTGTGGACCCTGCCAGGGAGCCCTGCGAGTAGTGGGCGAGCACGAGGGAAGGGTGTTGGGGTGCCGGCGGTCGCCTTGACCAGCTCGATGACGAGGCGACGTGACCCGGTCGGCTCACGGAGGCCTTGTCCGTCAGGTCCGACTGGGTCCTCATCAGGCTGCATGCCTTGGCAGCGTGACCCGTTCATGACCCACGCAGCGGAAAACAGGGGTCATGAAAGGGTTCAAACGGGCCGTATGGAGGGTCCTCCAGACCTTCTCCAGGAGGGCTAACGGACCACTTGATCTGCGGTTTCGCGTGGAGCGGGTGACCGGGATCGAACCGGCATGGCCAGCTTGGAAGGCTGGGGCTCTGCCATTGAGCTACACCCGCGAGGTGCCCGCCCAGCGTAGCGGCCCGGTCGATAGCGTCCGAGGCGTGACCGACGCCACGTGGCTGGACGCCACCGCCTCCGCCGACCTCGTCCGCCGCGGGGAGGCCGGCCCGGCCGAGCTGGTCGACGCCGCCATCGCCCGCATCGAGCAGGCGAACCCGCAGCTGAACGCCGTGATCCGCGACCGGTTCGACGCCGCGAGGGCAGAGGCCGGGAGCGACCTCCCCGACGGGCCGTTCCGCGGCGTGCCGCTGCTGCTCAAGGACATGGGCGCGCACATGGCGGGGGAGGAGACCGGCTACGGGCTGGCCCCGCTCCAGCAGGCCGGCGTCCGCTGGCGCCGCGACAGCCACCTGGCCACCGCCTTCCGCCGGGCCGGCTTCGTCGTCCTCGGCCGCACCAACGTCCCCGAGCTCGGCACCACGGTCACCACCGAGCCCGCCGCCAACGCCCCGGCCCGCAACCCGTGGGACCCCACCCGCTCCACCGGCGGCTCCAGCGGCGGCTCGGCCGCGGCGGTGGCGGCCGGCATGGTGCCGGTCGCCCACGCCAGCGACGGCGGCGGCTCCATCCGCATCCCCGCCAGCGAGTGCGGCCTGGTCGGCCTCAAGCCCACCCGCGCCCGCGTCAGCCAGGGGCCCGACGTCGGCGAGGGCTGGGCCGGCGCCACCATCGACGGCGTCGTCACCCGGACCGTCCGCGACGCCGCCGCCGTCCTCGACGTCATCGGCCGCCCCATGCCCGGCGACCCCTACGCCGCCCCGCCGCTGCCGCGCCCCCTGCGCGAGGAGGTCGGCGCACCCGTCGGCCGGCTGCGCGTCGGCCTGCTCGCCTCCCCGCCCGAGGGTCGCGGCCTCGACGACCCCGACTGCCGCGCCGCCGTCGCCGCGGCCGGCCGGCTGCTCGAGGACCTCGGCTGCACCGTCGAGGACGCCGGCCCCGCCGCGTTCTTCGACGACCAGTTCCAGCGCGACTTCAACGCCACCATCGCCGCCGACACCGCCCGCACCCTCGCCGACTTCGAGCGCGTCCTCGGCCGCGAGATCGCCGACGACGAGCTCGAGCCGCGCAACGTGCACTACCGCACCTCCGGCAACCGGATGACCGCGACCGAGTACCTCGCCGCCCGCGCCCGGCTGGGCTCCTGGTCGCGCCGGATGGCCGCCTTCTGGACGCCGGAAGACGACGGCGGCGAGGGCTTCGACCTGCTGGTCACCCCCACCGTCGCCGCCCCGCCGCCCGAACTCGGCTGGTTCACCGCCGCCGGCCCCCGCGAGGAGGGCCGCCGCATCGGCTCCTTCATCCCCTGGACCGCGCAGTTCAACGTCACCGGTCAGCCCGCCGTCAGCCTCCCGCTGCACACGACCGACGCCGGTCTGCCGGTGGGTGTCCAGCTCGCCGCCGCCGTCGGCCGCGAGGACCTGCTGGTCCGCGTGGCCGCCGCGCTGGAGGAGGCGGCCCCGTGGGCGGGGCGGCGTCCGGGCGGGCACGCCTAGACTCGTCGCCGCCACGGGGTGTGGCGCAGCTTGGTAGCGCACCCGCTTTGGGAGCGGGGGGCCGTGGGTTCGAATCCCGCCACCCCGACCCCGCCCGCGGCGTCTCTAGACTCGGGGGCCGACCCGGCGTCGTCCACCGTGCCCGGCGCCCGTCCCCGTCTGTCTACCGAGGAGCACTGCCGCTGTGAAGAGCACCATCGAGGAACTGGGCCCCACGCGGGTCCGGATGGCGATCGAGGTGCCGTGGGGGGACCTGGACCACGCCTTCGGTGAGGTCTACAAGGAGCTCGGCCGCCAGGTCCGCGTCCCCGGGTTCCGCCCCGGCAAGGTGCCCAACCGCGTCCTCGACCAGCGCATCGGCCGCCCCGTCGTCCTCGAGCAGGTCGTGCAGCACGCGATCCCCGAGGTCTACTCCGAGGTCGTCCGCGAGAACTCCGTCCGCGTGCTCGGTCAGCCCGACATCGAGGTCACCCGCCTCGACGACAACGACACCCTCGCCTTCACCGCCGAGGTCGACGTCGTCCCCAAGGTCGAGCTGCCCTCCCTCGACGAGCTCGCCGTGACCGTCGACGACGTCGAGGTCACCGACGAGGAGATCGACCAGCAGGTCTCGGTCATGCGCGAGCGGTTCTCGATGCTCACCGGCGTCGACCGCGCCGCCCAGGACGGCGACTTCGTCTCCATCGATCTGGAGGCCCGCGTCGGCGACGAGGTGCTCGAGGACGGCAGCACCAGCGGCATGTCCTACGAGGTCGGCTCCGGCTCGCTCATGGAGGGCCTCGACGACGCCGTCCGCGGGCTGTCGGCCGACGGGTCGGCGACCTTCGAGACCGCGCTGCAGCAGGGCCCGCACGCCGGCGAGCAGGCGCAGGTCACCGTGACCGTCCGCTCGGTCAAGGCCAAGGAGCTGCCGGAGCTCGACGACGAGTTCGCCTCCACCGCCAGCGAGTTCGACACCCTCGCCGAGCTGCGCGACGACGTCCGCACCCGGCTGCAGCGGGTCAAGACCATGCAGCAGGGCGCCCAGGCGCGCGACAAGCTGGTCGAGCACCTGCTCGCCACCACCGAGGTGCCCATCCCCGACGGCCTCGTCGACCGCGAGATCCAGTACCGCAACCAGGCGCTGGAGAACGAGCTGCAGCAGGCCGGCATGGACTGGGACGCCTTCATGTCGATGACCGGCTCGGAGAGCCGCGAGGCCTACGAGACCGAGCAGCGCACCCAGATCGAGGAGGCGGTGCGCACCCAGTTCGTGCTCGACGCCGTCGCCGACGCCCGGGAGATCACCGTCGACAACGACGACCTCTCCGCGCAGATCATGGCCCAGGCCTCGCGCAACCGGATGAGCCCGGAGCAGTACGCCCAGCAGCTGCAGCAGGGCGGCAACATCGCCGAGTTCGTCGCCGACGTCCGCCGCACCAAGGCGCTGGCCCAGCTGCTCGAGCAGACGACGATCACCGACGCCTCCGGCAACGTCGTCGACCTCGAGGCGCTGCGCCCGAAGACCGTCCCGGCCGCCGCTGCCGACTCCTCCGAGGACGCCGGCGAGGACGCCGAGGACGAGGCGCCCGACGCCGAGGTGGAGACCGCCGTCGCCGTCGAGGCCACGGAGGGCGCCACCGAGGACAGCGCGGACGTCGCCAAGGGCTGAGTCCCGCGCCACGCACCACGGACGCCGTCCTCGCCCGCACCCGCGGGGGAGGGCGGCGTCCGCCGTCTCCGGCCCACCGCGCTGCGCCGTCGGCGAACAGGCCCCGCACCGGGACTCCGGGCCCGGGGGTGCGCGTTAGGGTCGACGTGACTCGGGGTGGACGCCGGGGGTACGGCCCGTCCGGGCTCCCCGGCCCCGCTCCCACGAGCCCGCCCATCGAGACCGACTGCTTCCCCGCCCAACGGAGGTCACCACACCCGTGAGCACCGACCCGAACCCGGCGATGTCCCCGCTCATGCGGGGCGGCGCCGGGGGGATGAACCTCAACGACTCGGTCTACGAGCGCCTGCTGCGCGAGCGGATCATCTTCCTGGGCACCCAGGTCGACGACGTCATCGCCAACCAGCTCGCCGCCCAGATGCTCCTGCTGTCCGCCGAGGACCCCAAGCAGGACATCCACCTGTACATCAACTCGCCCGGCGGCTCGGTCAGCGCCGGCATGGCCATCTACGACACGATGCAGTTCATCGACTGCGACGTCGCGACCTACGGCATGGGCCTGGCCGCGTCGATGGGCCAGTTCCTGCTCACCGCCGGCACCAAGGGCAAGCGCTACGCCCTGCCGCACGCGCGGATCATGATGCACCAGCCCTCGGCCGGCGTCGGCGGCACCGCGGCGGACATCGCCATCCAGGCCGACCTGTTCCGCCGCACCAAGAAGGAGCTCAACGAGCTCCAGGCCTTCCACACCGGGCAGCCGATCGAGCAGATCGAGAAGGACTCCGACCGCGACCGGTGGTTCACCGCGCAGGAGGCCCTCGAGTACGGCTTCGTCGACCACGTCGTCAGCCGTGCCGCCATGACCGACAGCACCAACCCGGTCACCGACAACTGACGGCCGCGAGGAGACCCGCCATGAGCTTCGAGATGCCCTCCAGCCGTTACGTGCTGCCCTCCTTCGTGGAGCGGACCAGCTACGGCATGAAAGAGTCCAACCCGTACAACAAGCTCTTCGAGGAGCGCATCATCTTCCTCGGGGTGCAGATCGACGACGCATCGGCCAACGACGTGATGGCCCAGCTCATCACGCTGGAGTCGGCCGACCCCGACCGCGACATCACGATCTACATCAACTCGCCCGGTGGCTCGTTCACGTCGCTGATGGCCATCTACGACACGATGATGTTCGTCCGGCCCGACATCCAGACCGTGTGCATGGGCCAGGCCGCCTCGGCCGCCGCCGTCCTGCTCGCGGCCGGCACCCCGGGCAAGCGCCTGGCGCTGCCGTACTCGCGGGTGCTCATCCACCAGCCCTCCGGCGAGGCCGGCGGTCAGGTCTCCGACCTCGAGATCCACGCCGCCGAGATCGCCCGGGTGCGCGCGCAGATGGAGGAGATCCTCGCGCGGCACACCGGCCGGGACGTGGAGCAGGTCCGCTCCGACATCGACCGCGACAAGATCCTCACCGCGACCGAGGCCAAGGAGTACGGCATCGTCGACCAGGTGATCCAGAGCCGGAAGCTCAACGCGCTGCCGGTCTGATGCACGTCAGACCTCGATCGGTACGGGCGGAGTGTGCGCGTGTCGCGCCTCCGACCCGTACCGTTCGGGGTGCAGTGCCGGGAGTGACGAGCGAGTCGACCCACCCCGGCGCACCGGGGCGTCGCAGCCCCGCGGCGTCCGGGGCGGCAGGTACGGTCGGCGAGCGCCCGATCCCCGGTTGGCAGCGCCGGGAGGACCCCCTCGCGGCACCCGCCTCCAGCGGGGCCGAGCACACGGGCAACGTCAGCGACACATCATCCGCAGGTCCGTTCCACGCAGGACCTGGTTCCCCCGAGGTGGAGGTCAGCAGGTGGCACGAATCGGTGAGAGCGGTGACCTGCTCAAGTGCTCGTTCTGCGGCAAGAGCCAGAAGCAGGTCAAGAAACTCATCGCGGGCCCCGGGGTCTACATCTGCGACGAGTGCATCGATCTCTGCAACGAGATCATCGAGGAGGAGCTCTCGGAGTCGTCGGACCTGAAGTTCGACGAGCTGCCGAAGCCCAAGGAGATCCACGACTTCCTCGAGCAGTACGTCATCGGCCAGGAGAAGGCCAAGCGGACCCTCGCCGTCGCCGTCTACAACCACTACAAGCGGGTGCAGGCCGGCGGTGAGCGCGCCAGCCGCGACGAGTCGGTGGAGCTGGCGAAGTCCAACATCCTGCTGATGGGCCCGACCGGGTGCGGCAAGACCCACCTGGCGCAGACGCTGGCCCGGATGCTCAACGTCCCGTTCGCGATCGCCGACGCCACGGCGCTGACCGAGGCCGGCTACGTCGGCGAGGACGTCGAGAACATCCTGCTCAAGCTGATCCAGGCCGCCGACTACGACGTCAAGCGCGCCGAGACCGGGATCATCTACATCGACGAGGTCGACAAGATCGCCCGCAAGAGCGAGAACCCGTCGATCACCCGCGACGTGTCCGGCGAGGGCGTGCAGCAGGCGCTGCTGAAGATCCTCGAGGGGACGACGGCGTCGGTGCCGCCGCAGGGTGGCCGCAAGCACCCGCACCAGGAGTTCATCCAGATCGACACGACGAACGTGCTGTTCATCGTGGGCGGTGCCTTCGCCGGCCTGGAGAAGGTCATCGAGCAGCGGGTCGGCAAGCAGGGGATCGGCTTCGGCGCGGAGATCCGCGGCAAGAAGGAGATCGAGGCCTCCAGCGCGTTCGCCGAGGTCATGCCCGAGGACCTGCTGAAGTTCGGGATGATCCCCGAGTTCATCGGCCGCCTGCCGGTGATCACCAGCGTGCAGGCCCTCGACCGCGAGGCGCTGATCAGCATCCTCACCGAGCCGAAGAACGCCCTGGTGCGCCAGTACCGGCGGCTGTTCGAGCTCGACGGGGTGGAGCTGGAGTTCACCGACGACGCCCTCGAGTCGATCGCCGACCAGGCCATCCTCCGTGGCACCGGCGCCCGCGGGCTCCGGGCGATCATGGAGGAGGTGCTGCAGTCGGTGATGTACGAGGTGCCCAGCCGCGAGGACGTGGCCTCCGTGGTGATCACCAAGGAGGTCGTGCTGGAGCACGTCAACCCGACGATCGTGCCGCGCAAGCCCACCCGCGAGCGCCGCGAGAAGTCCGCCTGACGCACTGACGCAGCCACGGCGAGCCCGTCCCCGACTCCGGGGGCGGGCTCGCTGGCGTCCGGGGTCCTGAGCGTGTGCGCCGGCGCCCGGTTCGGGTGCCGGGGACGGGGCGTGAGCGCACACGCTCGTCGTCCACCGGAGACGCGCCGTCCACAGACCCCGTGACGCCGGCCGGCGGAGGGGTCGGAGGCGTGACGCTCGCGGGGTGACCCACGACCCGGCCGTGTCCGTCGGCCCGGACGGCTGGGCGACCTGGGAAGCGCTCACCGCCCGCGTCGGCCGCGGGACCGTCGCCCGCTGGGTGGCCGGCGGTGGGCTCGTCCGCCTGTACCCCGGCGTCTACGCGGTTCCCGGCCTGGCCGAGGACTGGCGGCTGCGGGTGGAGGCGGCGGTCTGCGCCTGTGACGGCGTGGTGAGCCACCGGTCGGCCCTGGCGCTGGGGGAGCTCACGCCACCCGGCGGGTCGGTCCACCTGACGGTCGGGCACGCACGCAGCGGAAGAGGGACCCCGGGCGTCGTGCTGCACCGCACGCGGGCGCTCGAGGTCGGCATCCGCCGCGTGGACGGCCTGCCCGTCTCCTGTCCCGAGCGGGCGGTCGTCGACGCCTGGGGGTCCCCGGGTGGGCTCCAGCGCGCGGAGGTGCGGAGCGCGGCCATCGACGCCGTCCGTCACCGGTTGTGCGGCCCCCGAGAGCTGCTCGCGGAGGTCGAGCGCCGACCGTGACTCCCGGGGCGGGCCGGTCTCGTGGAGCTGGTGCGACTGCTGGCGGAGGGCTGCCGCAGTGAGCTCGAGATCTGGGGGTGCCTGGCGGTGCTGGGCGGACCGGGCATGCCCCCGTTCACGCAGCAGCGCCGCATCGAGGTGGCGGGGGAGGTGTTCGTGCTCGACGCCGCCTACGACGAGGTGCGACTCGCGGTCGAGATGGACGGCGCGGCGTGGCACGGGTCCCGGGCTCAGCGGGAGCGGGACATCCGGCGGGACGCGCTGCTGGCGACGGCCGGCTGGCAGACCCTGCGCTTCGGCTTCCGCCGGATGACGACCGAGCCGGAGCGCTGCCGGGCGGAGATCCGTGCCGTCCACGCCGCCCGCCGCCGGCTCTTCGGGGCCGAGCGTGTGCGCTGAGGCCCCGGTCGGAGCTGCGATACGGGGCGTCGGCGCACACCGTCGCCCCACGGCGTCGACGGGCCGAGGGACGGCGGGGCTGGCAGGCTCGGCGGGGTGCGTGCCCTGACCGCCCTGCCCGAGGCGGCCCGCCGCGCCTTCCGTGCCCGCGTCTCCGGCGACCCCACCGGCGCGCCGGACTGGGTCCGCGACATCGCGCGGGTCGGCGAGGGCCCGGGCTGGTTCGAGCCCGACGGCGTGGTGTGGCGGGTGCACGGCGACCTGTCCACCCTCGTCGGCGGGGTCGTCGCGCTGCTCGGCCAGGCGGCGCACCCGCTGGCGCTGGCCGGCGTCCAGCGGCACTCGGCCTACCGCGAGGACCCGTGGGCGCGGCTGGCCGGCACCGCCCGCTGGCTGGTGGTGAGCACCTTCGGCTCCGCCGAGCTGGCCGCGCGGGAGGCGGCGCGGGTCCGCGGGATGCACGAGCGGGTGCGCGGCCGCGTGCAGGGCCGCCCCTACTCGGCGTCGGACCCCACGCTGCTGCGCTGGGTGCACCTGGCCTTCACCGACGCGTTCCTCGCCGCCCAGCAGGCCGTGGGCCAGGACCTCACGGGTCGCTTCGGCCGCCGCTGGCCCGACGTCTACGTCGGCGAGTGGGCGCGCACCGCGCGGGAGCTGGGCGCCACCGACCTGCCGGGCAGCACCGCCGAGCTGGCCGAGGCGCTGGCCGCGTTCCGCGGTGAGCTGGCGCCGGTGCCCGACGACCTGCGCGCCTTCCTCGCCGCGCCGCCGGGGCTCAGCCCGCCGGAGCGGGTGTTCTACCGCGGGCTGTCCGGCGCGGCGGCCCACCTGGTCTCGCCCGCGCTCGCCGGCTGCGCGGGGGTGCCCGGCCGGGGCCGCGGCGGCACCGCCCAGGTCACGGCCACCCGGCTGCAGCTGCGCGGGCTGCGCCTGGCGCTGGGCTCCTACAGCCCGTCGGAGGAGTCGGCCCGCTGGCGCCTGGGCCTGGGTCCGGCACCCGCCTGGGCGCTCGAGGACGCCGCCTGACCGGGTCCGTCGACGATCAGCCCTCGGCGGGTGGGGCCAGGACGACGTCCACCGACAGCGGGCCCTCGCCGGCGACCACGGTCAGGGTGGCGATCCGCCCGGCGTCGGTCAGGTCGCCGCGCGCGGCCTCCACCAGCGGCACCTGCGCCTCCGGCACGGTCACCGTCGCCGACTCGACGTCGGCCCGCATGGACACCTTGGCGTCGGACTTGGCCTTGCGGACGCCGGCCAGCGCGGCCGCGACCACCGGCAGCACTCCCGCGTCCCCGCCGGCCGGCAGCTCGGCGGCCGACGGCCACGGCGCGCGGTGCACCGAGCCGGCCTGCCACCAGGACCAGACCTCCTCGGTGACGAAGGGCAGCACCGGGGCGAACAGCCGCAGCTGCACCGACAGCGCCAGCGCCAGCGCGGCCTGGGCCGACTCCGCCGCCGGGCCGGTGCCGTAGGCGCGCGACTTCACCAGCTCGACGTGGTCGTCGCAGAACGACCAGAAGAACGCCTCGGTCACCTCGAGCGCGCGGGTGTAGTTGTAGGCCTCCATCGCGGCGGTGGCCTCCTCGACCACCGACGCCAGCGACGCGAGCAGGCCCCGGTCGAGCGGCTCGGTCACCTGCTCACCGGTCAGCCCCGCCGTCACCCCGAGGCCCAGCACGAACTTGCCGACGTTGAGGATCTTCATGGCCAGCCGCCGGCCGACCTTCATCTGCGCCTCGTCGAACGGCGAGTCCGCCCCCGGCCGGGCGCCGGCGGCGCGCCAGCGGACGGCGTCGGTGCCGTAGCGCTCCAGCACGTCGATCGGCGTGACGACGTTGCCCTTGGACTTCGACATCTTCTTGCGGTCGGGGTCGACGACGAAGCCGGAGATCGTCGCGTGCGTCCACGGCACCGCGCCGTGCTCGAAGTGCGAGCGGACGACCGTGGAGAACAGCCAGGTGCGGATGATGTCGTGCGCCTGCGGCCGCTGGTCCATCGGGAACACGTGCGCGAACAGCTCCGGGTCGGTGTCCCAGCCCGAGGCCACCTGCGGCGACAGCGACGACGTCGCCCAGGTGTCCATGATGTCGGGGTCGGCCACGAACCCGCCGGGGACGCCGCGCTGCGACTCCTCGAACCCCGGCGGCACGTCGGAGGCCGGGTCGACCGGCAGGGAGGCCTCGTCGGCCAGGATGGGGGAGGAGTGGTCGGGCTCCCCGGCGGAGTCGAGCCGGTACCAGACCGGGAACGGGACGCCGAAGAACCGCTGCCGGCTGATCAGCCAGTCGCCGTTGAGCCCCTCGACCCAGTTCTCGTAGCGGTACCGCATGTGCTCGGGCACCCACTGGATCTCCCGACCGCGGGCGACCAGGGCGTCGCGCAGCTCGGGGGAGCGCCCGCCGTTGCGGATGTACCACTGCCGCGTGGTGACGATCTCCAGCGGCCGCTCGCCCTTCTCGTAGAACTTGACCGGGTGGGTGATCGCCTTCGGCTCGCCGTGCAGGTCGCCGGACTCCCGCAGCAGCTCCACGATCCGCTGCTGGGCGCTGAACGCCGTCTTCCCGGCCAGCTCGCCGTAGACGTCGGCGGGCACGCCGTCAGGCGCCTCGGGCACCAGCCGGCCGTCCCAGCCGATCACCGCGCGGGTGGGCAGCTGCAGCTCGCGCCACCACGTGACGTCGTTGAGGTCGCCGAAGGTGCAGATCATCGCGATGCCCGAGCCCTTGTCCGGCTCGGCCAGGCGGTGGGCGACCACGGGCACCTCGACGTCGAACAGCGGCGTGCGCACCGTCCGGCCGAACAGCTCCCGGTAGCGCTCGTCGTCGGGGTGGGCGACCAGCGCGACGCAGGCCGGGAGCAGCTCGGGCCGGGTGGTCTCGATGAACACCGGGCCGGCCGGGCCGGAGAAGGAGATCCGGTGGTAGGCGCCGGGGCGCTCCCTGTCCTCCAGCTCGGCCTGCGCCACCGCGGTGCGGAAGGTGACGTCCCAGAGGGTCGGCGCCTCCTGGGCGTAGGCCTCCCCGCGGGCCAGGTTGTGCAGGAACATCCGCTGCGCCGTGGCGCGGGAGGTCTCCGAGATCGTCCGGTAGACGTTGGACCAGTCCACCGACAGCCCGACGCGGCGCCACAGCTGCTCGTAGGCGCGCTCGTCCTCCTCCGTGAGCTGCATGCACAGCTCGACGAAGTTGCGCCGGCTGACCGGCACCTGCTCCTTGCCCGGCTTGGCGGGCGGCTCGTACGACGGGTCGTAGGGCAGGGCCGGGTCGCAGCGCACGCCGTAGTAGTTCTGCACCCGCCGCTCGGTGGGCAGCCCGTTGTCGTCCCAGCCCATCGGGTAGTAGACGTGCTTGCCGCGCATCCGCTGGTAGCGGGCGACGATGTCGGTGTGGGTGTAGCTGAACACGTGCCCCACGTGCAGCGACCCGCTGGCCGTCGGCGGCGGGGTGTCGATCGAGTACACCTGCTCGCGCGGCGCGGCCAGGGCGGCGGCGCGGTCGAAGGCGTAGGTGTCCTGCTCGGCCCAGCGGGCCACCCAGGTGTCCTCGAGACCGTCGAGGGTGGGCTTCTCGGGTACGCCGGCCCCGGCTCCCGGGCCAGGCGTGTCCGGGGTGCGGGGATCGGTGACCATGCTCTCCAGTCTAGGAAGGCGGCGGCTGGCATCCTGGGGAGGATGAGCAGCGACCTGACCCGCGTCGAGCAGGAGCTGCTGGCCCGCTGGCCGGAGACCCGGCTGGAGCCGTCGCTGGGCCGCATCGCCGCCCTGGTCGACCTGCTCGGCAACCCGCACCGCGCCTACCCCGTCGTCCACGTCGCCGGCACCAACGGCAAGACGACGACGGCGCGGATGGTCGACGAGCTGCTGCGCGGCTTCGGCCTGCGGGTGGGCCGCTTCACCAGCCCGCACCTGCAGTCGGTGCGCGAGCGGGTCGTCCTCGACGGCGAGCCGGTGAGCGCCGAGCGCTTCGTCGAGACCTACGACGACATCGCGCCCTACGTGCGGATGGTCGACGCCGCCGGCGAGCACCCGATGAGCTTCTTCGAGGTGACGGTCGGGCTCGCCTACGCGCTGTTCGCCGAGGCCCCGGTCGACGTCGCCGTCGTCGAGGTCGGCATGGGCGGCACCTGGGACGCGACCAACGTCGTCGACGCGCGGGTCGCCGTCGTCACGCCGGTGGCGCTGGACCACTCCGAGTACCTCGGCCCCGACGTCGCGACGATCGCGGGGGAGAAGGCCGGGGTCATCAAGCGCGACGCGATCGCCGTCCTCGCCCACCAGCAGCCCGGGGCGCTCGACGCGCTGGTGCGCCGCGCGGTCGAGGTGGAGGCCGTGGTCGCCCGCGAGGGCACCGAGTTCGGCGTGCTCGACCGGAAGGTCGCCGTCGGCGGGCAGCAGCTGCGGCTGCAGGGCCTGGGCGGGGAGTACGACGACGTCTACCTGCCGCTGTTCGGCGCCCACCAGGCGCAGAACGCGGCCACCGCGCTGGCCGCCGTCGAGGCCTTCCTCGGCGCCGGGGCGGCCACCGGCACCGTCGACGTCGAGACCGTGCGGGCCGCGTTCGCCGCGGTCCGCTCGCCGGGCCGGCTGGAGCGGGTGCGCACCAGTCCCACGGTGCTCGTCGACGCCGCGCACAACCCCGCCGGCATGGCCGCCACCGTCGAGGCGATCCGGGAGTCCTTCGACTTCACCCGGCTGGTCGGCGTCGTCGGCGTGGTGCACGGCAAGGACGTCGAGGGGATGCTGCGCGAGCTGGAGACCGTCTGCGCCGAGCTGGTGGTCACCCAGAACACCTCCCCCCGGGCGCTGCCGGCCGACGAGCTCGGGGCGCTGGCCGTCGACGTGTTCGGCGCCGACCGGGTGAGCGTCTCCCCGCGGCTGCCCGAGGCGCTCACCGAGGCGATCGAGCTGGCCGAGGCCGGCCCCGACGACGCCCTCGGCGGCTCGGGGGTGCTGGTCACCGGCAGCGTGGTCACCGCCGGGGAGGCCCGGACGATCCTCGGCGGGACGCCGTGACCGCGCCCGACCCGGTCCGCGCGGCGCGGGCGCTGCGCGGCGCCGCGGCCGCCGTGCTGCTGCTCGAGGGCATCGCGGTGCTGTTCGTGCCGCGGGCCATCGCCCAGACCGCGGCCGGGCTGGGCCCGCTGCGGCTGACGCTCCTGCTGGCGCTCGCCGCCCTCCTCGTCCTGGCCAGCGGCGTCCAGCGCCGGCCGCGCGGGCTGGAGGTCGCCACCGCGCTGCAGGTGCCGCTGCTGCTCACCGGGCTCATCGACGCCGCGATGTGGTTCGTCGGCGGGGTCTTCGTGCTCATCTGGCTCTACCTGCTGCAGATCCGCAAGGACCTGCTCGGAGCGCCGTTCCGCGAGCCCGCCGGCGACTGAGACTCAGGCGGCCGGCCGGGCCGCGAGTTCCTGGCGCAGCCGCGCGACGTCGGCACCCAGCTGCCGCAGCACGCGCCCGACGACCGGGTCGGCGACGGCGAGGACGCCGACGACGAGGTGCCCGGTGTCGATGGCCCGGCGACCCCGCTGCCGGCGCGGCCGGGCCAGCACGTGCCGCAGGGCGGACTCGAGCACCTGCTTCGCGCCGTCGCCGAAGGGCAGGTGCCCGCCGGCCGCGCCGGGTCCGCGGTCGAGCGCGCCGGGCCCGAAGGCGGACTCCGCGGCCGCGCGCACCCGGTCCAGGTCGATGCCGACGGCGGCGAGGGCGTCGGCGTCCAGCGGGCCGCCCGACCGGGACAGCGCCTCCCGGACGGCGGGGTGGTCGACCCCGACGGCCCGCAGCGCGCTGCCGCCGCGGCCGGGGTCGCGGGTGAGGGCGAGCAGCAGGTGCACCGGCTCGATCCGCCCGGCGCGCAGGTCGCGGGCCTCCTCCTGCGCCTCGACCACCGCGTGGCGGGCCTCCTGGGTGAAGCGTTCGAACACCTCAGACGTCCTTCCTGCTCCGGGCGTGCTTCTTGTGGACGGCCTGCCGGGACACCCCTAGCGCCTCGGCGATCTGCTGCCACGACCAGCCCCGCGCCCGCGCGTTGCCGACCTGCAGCGCCTCCAGGCGCTCGGCCAGCTCGCGCAGCGCCCGGACCGCCCGCAGGCCGGTGTCCGGGTCGTCGGCCGCGGCGGCGGTGGTGACGTCGGTGGGAGAGGCCATATGTCAACTCTGGTTGACGCCGTCCCGCCTGTCAACCCAGGTTGACGCGCGGCGTCCCGTAGGCTGCCGCCCCGTGACTGATCGCAGCCTGGTCCTCGTCAAGCCCGACGGCGTCGCCCGCGGCCTCGTCGGCGAGGTCGTCTCGCGGCTGGAGGCGAAGGGCCTGCGCCTGGTCGCCGCCGAGCTGCGCACCCTGACCCGCGAGGTCGCCGAGGAGCACTACGGCGAGCACCGCGAGAAGCCGTTCTTCGGCTCGCTCGTCGAGTTCATCACCGGCGGCCCGCTGCTGGCGCTCGTCGTCGAGGGCCCCCGGGCGGTCGAGGCGTTCCGCGCGCTGGCCGGCGCCACCGACCCGGTCACGGCCGCCCCCGGCACCATCCGCGGCGACTTCGCGCTCGAGGTGCAGTCGAACATCGTGCACGGCTCGGACTCGGCCGAGTCGGCCGCGCGCGAGATCGGCCTGTTCTTCCCGCAGCTCTGAACCAGGTGGACCGCGCCCCCGGGGCCGACGCTAGCGTCGATCCCGTGGGGGAGTCGCTGGTCCGGGCCCGGGGCCTGGTGAAGCGCTTCGGGGAGCACACCGCCGTCGACGGCATCGACGTCGACATCGCGCCCGGGGAGGCCTTCGGCTTCCTCGGGCCCAACGGAGCCGGCAAGAGCACGACGATGCGGATGATCGGCGCCGTCTCGCCGCCGACCGCGGGGGAGCTGCGGGTGCTCGGCATGGACCCCGCCGTCGACGGCCCGGCCATCCGCACCCGGCTGGGCGTCGTCCCGCAGACCGACAACCTCGACCTCGAGCTCACCGTCGAGGAGAACCTGCTGGTCTACGGCCGCTACTTCGGCCTGTCGCGGGCCACCGTGCGGGCGCGGGCCGCCGAGCTGCTCGACTTCGTCCAGCTCACCGACCGCGCCGGCGACCGGGTCGAGCCGCTCTCGGGCGGGATGAAGCGGCGGGTCACCATCGCGCGGGCGCTGGTCAACGACCCCGACGTCGTCCTGCTCGACGAGCCGACCACCGGGCTGGACCCGCAGGCCCGCCACGTGCTGTGGGAGCGGCTCTACCGGCTCAAGCAGCGCGGCGTCACCCTCGTGCTCACCACCCACTACATGGACGAGGCCGAGCAGCTGTGCGACCGGCTCGTCGTCATGGACAAGGGGCGGATCGCCGCGCAGGGGTCGCCGGCCGAGCTGATCGCCGCCTGGTCCACCCGCGAGGTGTGCGAGCTGCGCTTCCCGCTCACCGAGGGCGGTCCCGGGCCGGCCGCGCACGCCGACGCGCTCGCCCCGCTGACCGCCCGCGGGCTCGCCGAGCGGGTCGAGGTGCTGCCCGACCGGCTGCTGCTCTACACCGCCGACGGCGACGCGGCGCTGTCCGCCGTCCTGGCCCAGGGTCTGCAGCCGGTGTCCTCGCTGGTGCGGCGCAGCTCGCTGGAGGACGTCTTCCTCCGGCTCACCGGCCGCACGCTGGTCGACTGACGTGCCCGGCCCGGCCGCCTGGTCGCTGTTCCGGCAGCGGCTGACCGCGCACCGCCACTACTGGCGCAGCAGCGCGATCGGCAGCGTGCTCGAGCCGGTGCTCTTCCTCGCCGCCATGGGGCTGGTGCTCGGCTCGCTGGTCGACCGCGGACCCGGGGTGCCCGGCGGGGTCGGGTACCTGGCCTTCCTCGCCCCCGGCCTGCTGGTGGCCGCGGCCATGCAGACCGCCACGGGGGAGTCGAGCTACCCGGTGCTCGGGGCGATCAAGTGGGACCGCACCTACGAGGCGCTGCTGGCCACGCCTGCCCGCCCGGTCGACCTGGTGGCCGGGCACCTGCTCTACGTCGCCTTCCGGGTGACCACCTCGGCGGCCGCCTTCCTGCTGGTGCTGCTCGCCTTCGGTGCCGCCCGCAGCCCGCTGGTCGTGCTCACCGTGCCGGTCGCGCTGCTCACCGGGCTGGCCTTCGCCGCGCCGGTCACCGCGCTGGCGGCCCGGCTGGAGGAGGACGCCGCGTTCGCCGCGCTGCAGCGGTTCCTGCTGGTGCCGATGTTCCTGTTCAGCGGCACGTTCTTCCCGGTCGAGCAGCTGCCCGCCGTCCTGCAGGGGGTCGCGTACGCCACGCCGCTGTGGCACGGCGTCACCCTGGCCCGCGACCTGGCCCTGGGGACGGCGCAGGCCGGGCCGGCGCTGCTGCACGTGGGCTACCTGGCGCTGTGGGCCGCGGCCGGCGCGGTGTTCGCCGCCCGCGCGCTCACCCGGCGGCTGGTCCGGTGACGCTGCCCCGGCCGGCCGGCCCCTCGGTGTCCCTGCTGCTGCGCGTCGTGCCGCTGTACCCGCTCTCGGCCCGGCGCGCGGGCTCGCTGGTGCACCGCAACCTGCTGGTGGCCCGCCGCAACTGGGTGGTGTTCGTCTCCGGCTTCTCCGAGCCGTTCTTCTACCTGCTGTCCATCGGCGTGGGCATCGGCGGGCTGGTGGGCGAGGTGGTCACCGACGGCGGCACGGCGCTGAGCTACCAGGAGTTCGTGGCGCCGGCGCTGCTGGCCTCGGCGGCGATGAACGGCGCGGTCTACGACGCCGTCTTCAACCTCTACTTCAAGCTGAGGTACGCCAAGCTCTACGACGCCGTGCTGGCCACCCCGGTGTCGGCGGCCGACGCCGCGGTGGGGGAGACGGTGTGGGCGCTGCTGCGGGGCGCGGTGTACTCGGCGGCGTTCCTGCTGGTCATGCTGGCGCTCGGCCTGGTCGGCTCGTGGTGGGCGGTGCTGGCGCTGCCGGCGGCGGTGCTCATCGGGTTCGCGTTCGCCGCGGTGGGCCTGGCGGCGAGCACCTTCCTGCGCGGCTGGCAGGACTTCGAGTTCGTGCAGGTCGCCGTCCTGCCGCTGTTCCTGTTCTCCACGACCTTCTACCCGCTGTCGGCCTACCCGCGGCCGCTGCAGGTGCTCGTCGAGTGCACGCCGCTCTACCACGGCATCGAGCTGGTGCGCGGGGTCGTGACCGGCGACGTCCGCTGGGCGCTGCTGGGTTCGGCCGCCTACCTGCTCGTCCTGGGCCTGGTCGGGCTCGCCGTCGGCGCCCGCCGCCTCGAGCGGCTCCTGTTGAGCTGAGCGGCACGCATCCGGTGGGTCGGCCCCGCGCAGGGGCCCGTCGCGAGCTCGTGAGTGGCGGGGGCGAGGGGGTCCTTCCCTCAGGCCACGGCGGTGAGGACGCGGCCGCCGCGCAGCAGCGCCGTGACGGCGTCGGCCGGCACCGGCGAGCCGAACAGGTGGCCCTGCCCGGTGTCGCAGCCCAGCGCCCGCAGCGCGGCGAGCTGGCCGGGCTCCTCGACGCCCTCGGCGACCACCTGCAGGCCCAGGCTGTTGCCCAGCGCGATGACCGCGTCGGCCAGCGACCCGGCGGCCGCGTCGGCGGCGAGCAGCGCCACCGACGTGGTGTCGATCTTCAGCCGGTCCAGCGGCAGGTCCTGCAGGCGGGACAGCGACGACGACCCGGTGCCGAAGTCGTCGATGGCCACCCGCACACCCAGCGCCCGCACCTCGCGGATGCCCGCGGCCGCGTCGGGACCGGCGGCCACCGCCTCGGGCACCTCGATCTCCAGCCGGGCGGGGTCGACGCCGGCGTCCCGGGCGGCCGCGGCGAGGGCCACCGCGAGGTCGCCGGTGCCCAGCCGTCGCGCGGAGACGTTGACCGCCACGCCCAGCCCCGCCAGGCCGGCGTCGTCCCAGGCGCGCAGCTGCCGGCACGCCTCGCCGATCACCCAGTCGTCGATGGCGTCGACGACGCCGGAGCTCTCCGCGGCGGGGATGAAGCCGGCCGGCTCGACCAGCCCGCGGCTGGGCGACTGCCACCGCGCCAGCGCCTCCATGCCGGTGACCACGCCGGTCCGCAGGTCCACCTGCGGCTGGTAGAGCACCCGCAGCTCGCCGTTGGCCACGGCGGCGCGCAGGTCGCGCACCAGCTCGTCCTGCGCGGTGACCTCCTCACGCATGCCGCGCTCGAAGACCCGCACCCGGTTCTTGCCACCGGACTTGGCCACGTACATCGCCAGGTCGGCGTCGCGCAGCAGGTCGTCCATGCCGCGCCGGTCGGTGCCGCCGGTGAGCGCGACCCCGACGCTGCCGCCCACGGTGAACCGCTCGTCGCCGAAGGCCACCGGCTCCCGCAGGGCGCCCAGCAGCCGCTCGGCGACGGCGACGACGTCGCGGCGGCCCTCGACGTCCTCCATGAGGACGACGAACTCGTCGCCGCCGAGACGGGCCACGGTGTCGGCCGGGCGCACCACCGACTCCAGTCGCCGAGCCACCGCGGTGAGCACGGCGTCGCCGGCCTCGTGCCCGCACTCGTCGTTGACCGCCTTGAAGTCGTCGAGGTCGACGAGCAGCACGGCGTGCCGGCGGGCGCGGCGGTCGGCGAGGGCGTGCGCGAGCCGGTCCGCGAGGAGGGTCCGGTTGGCCAGGCCGGTGAGCGGGTCGTGCAGGGCCAGCCGGGCCAGCTCGCCGGCCTGCTCCGCCAGCTGCCGAGCGGCCGCGCGGGCCTCGGCCTCGGCCCGCTTGCGGCCGGTGATGTCGCGGGCGATCGCGGCGACCTCCGTGAGCGCGCCGTCGTCGTCGTGGATGGTCGAGAAGGTGATCAGCGCGTCGAACTCCGAGCCGTCGCGCCGGCGGTGTCGCCGCTCCACCGGCGCGCTGCTGCCCGACAGCGCCCGCAGGTCGGGCGGGGACTCCCCGCCGGCGGTGAGCACCGACATGTGCCGGCCCACGATCTCGGCGGCCGCCCACCCGTAGAGCCGCTCGGCGCCGGGGTTCCAGCTGGTGAGCCGGCCGTCGGGGGCCAGGGTGGCGACGGCGTCGTCGGTGCACTGGACGACGGCGGCCAGCCGGGCCAGCTCGTCGCGCTGCGCGGAGAGCTCGGCGGTGCGCTCGGCCACGAGCTGCTCGACGCGCTCCCGGCGGTCGTCGAACCGGCGCCAGGCGAGCAGGCAGGCCCAGCTCTCCAGCAGCACGAAGGCGGCGTGCAGCGTGGCCATCGGCAGGGGCGCGACGTCGTGCGCGTAGACGGCGTGGGGCAGCAGGGTGCCCAGCACGAAGTGGTGTGCCGCGACGAAGCCGACGGCGAGCAGGAAGGGCGCCCGGGCGGCGTAGAGGGCGGCCAGCGGGAGCAGCGCGAAGAACAGGAAGTGGGCCTCCGTCTGGCCGCCCGACAGCCGCACGCCGACCGCCGCGACGGCCATGAGCGCGAGCGCCGCGACCGCGGCACGGGTGCTGCGCCGCAGCAGCGTCGTGCGGGCGAGCAGGGTCAGCGCCAGCAGGGGAGCGGTGGCCAGCGCCGCGGCGGCCGGGCCGTGCCCGCGCAGCAGGGCGTAGACCGGCACCGCCGCGACGAGGACGGCGAGGGTGCGGAGGACGAGGGCGTGGTGGGCGGCCCACTGCTCGGGGGGCATCGCCCGGCCGCGGGGCAGGGAGAACGCCGCCCGGCCGCGGGGCAGGGAGAGCACCGCCCGGCCGCGGGGCAGGGGGAACACCGCCCGGCCGCGAGGGAGGGGCGTGGTGGAGCGGGTGGGGGCGGCGCCGTCGGCGCCGCCCACGCTCGGGGGCACCGTGGCGGTCCCGGCCGGCTCGGGCACGTTCCTCCCTGACGCCGTGCTGCTGGTCACCCTGAGTGTAGGCCCGCGCACGCTGCGGCGCTGTTCGGCGCGAGGGTCGGCGACCGGGCGGCGGCGTCTACCCTGGACCGGTCATGTCTGGACAGAGTCTCTACCCCCGTCTCGAACCGCTGCTGGCCCAGGTGCAGAAGCCGATCCAGTACGTCGGCGGGGAGTTGAACGCGCAGGTCAAGGCGTGGGACGACGTCGCCGTCCACTGGGCGCTGATGTACCCCGACGCCTACGAGGTGGGGCTGCCCAACCAGGGCCTCATGATCCTCTACGAGGTGCTCAACGAGCGCCCCGACGCCCTCGCCGAGCGCACCTACGCGGTCTGGCCCGACCTGGCCGCGCTGATGCGCGAGCACGGCGTCGGCCAGTTCACCGTCGACGCGCACCGCGCCGTCCGCGACTTCGACCTCCTCGGCGTCAGCTTCGCCACCGAGCTCGGCTACACCAACCTGCTCGAGGCGCTCGACCTCGCCGGGGTCCCGCTGCACGCGGTCGACCGCGACGAGACGCACCCCGTCGTCGTCGCCGGCGGGCACGCCGCCTTCAACCCCGAGCCGGTCGCCGACTTCGTCGACTGCGCCGTCCTCGGCGACGGCGAGCAGGTCGTCGGCGACGTCACCGACGTCGTCGCGGCGTGGAAGGAGCAGGGCCGCCCCGGAGGCCGGGTCGAGCTCCTGGCCCGGCTGGCGCGGGTGGACGGCGTCTACGTGCCGCGCTTCTACGCCGTCTCCTACGGCCCCGACGGCGCCATCGCCGCGGTGACCCGCACCCGCGACGACGTCCCGGCGCGGGTCGGCAAGCGCACGGTCATGGACCTCGACGAGTGGCCCTACCCGAAGACCCCGCTGGTGCCGCTGGCCGAGAGCGTGCACGAGCGGATGAGCGTGGAGATCTTCCGCGGCTGCACCCGCGGCTGCCGGTTCTGCCAGGCCGGGATGATCACCCGTCCGGTGCGCGAGCGGACGATCACCGGCATCGGCTCGATGGTCGACCAGGGGCTGCGCGCCACCGGCTACGAGGAGGTCGGGCTGCTCTCGCTGTCCAGCGCCGACCACTCCGAGATCGGCCAGGTGGCCAAGGAGCTCGCCGACCGCTACGAGGGCACCAACACCGGCCTGTCGCTGCCGAGCACCCGGGTCGACGCCTTCAACGTCACCCTCGCCAACGAGCTGTCCCGCAACGGCCGCCGCTCCGGGCTCACCTTCGCCCCCGAGGGCGGCAGCGAGCGGATCCGCCGGGTGATCAACAAGACCGTGTCCAAGGAGGACCTGGTCCGCACGGTCACCACCGCCTACGCCAACGGCTGGCAGCAGGTGAAGCTGTACTTCATGTGCGGCCTCCCCACGGAGACCGACGAGGACGTGCTCGAGATCGCCGAGCTGGCCGTGGAGGTCATCCGCGCCGGCCGCGAGGCCAGCGGCCGCCGGGACATCCGCTGCACCGTCTCCATCGGCGGTTTCGTGCCCAAGCCGCACACGCCCTTCCAGTGGGCCGGGCAGGCCAGTGCGGAGACCATCGACCACCGGCTGCGGGTGCTGCGCCAGGCGATCAACGCCGACCGGCGCATCGGCCGCTCCATCGGCCTGCGCTACCACGACGGCCAGCCCGGCGTGGTCGAGGGCCTGCTCTCCCGCGGTGACCGCCGGGTGGGCCGGGTGATCGAGCGGGTGTGGCGCGAGGGCGGCCGCTTCGACGGCTGGAGCGAGCACTTCTCCTACGAGCGCTGGACGGCGGCCGCGGCCGCGGAGCTGACGCCGCTCGGCGTCGACCTCGACTGGTTCACCACCCGCGAGCGCGGCCAGGACGAGGTGCTGCCCTGGGACCACCTGGACTCCGGGCTGGACAAGGAGTGGCTCTGGGACGACTGGCAGGACGCGCTGTCGGAGGAGGAGGTCGCCGACTGCCGGTGGACCCCCTGCTACGACTGCGGCGTCTGCCCGACCAACGGCACCGAGATCCAGATCGGCCCCACCGGGCGCAGCCTGCTCCCGCTCACCGTCGTGGGTCGCTGAGGTGGCCCGGTAGTGGCCCGCCAGCCCGACGGGCCGCCCCCGCCGCCCACGGTCCAGAAGTTGCGGCTGCGCTACGCCAAGCGCGGGCCGCTGCGCTTCGCCTCCCACCGCGACCTCGCCCGCGCGCTGGAGCGGGCGCTGCGCCGCGCGCAGGTGCCGATGGCCTTCTCCGCCGGCTTCTCGCCGCACCCGAAGATCTCCTACGTGGGTGCCGCGCCCACCGGCGCGGCCAGCGAGGCCGAGTACCTGGAGATCGGCCTGGCCCGGCGCTGCGACCCCGAGCAGGTGCGCGCCGCGCTGGATGCGTCGCTGCCGGCCGGCGTCGACGTCCTGGAGTGCGTGGAGGCGGCCGAGGGCGGCGGCTCGCTGGCCGACCGCATCGACGCCGCCCGCTGGCGGGTCGAGCTGCCCGGCGTGGAGCCGGCCGAGCTCGCCGCCGCCGTGGCGGCGCTGCTGGCCCGCGACGAGGTGCTCGTCGCCAAGCGCACGAAGAACGGCCTGCGCGACGTCGATGCCCGGGGCCCGGTGGCCTCGGCGTCCACGGGCGGAGAGGCAGGTTGTGCCATACTGCACGTGGTCGTCCGGCAGGTGACGCCCGCCGTTCGACCCGACGACGTGGTGGCCGCTCTGGCTGCCGTCGCCGACCTGCGCCCGCCGTCGCCCCCCCGGGCCGTGCGTGAGGCGCAGGGCCGGCTCGACGGCAGCGGGACCGTGGCCGACCCGCTCGGTCCCGACCGAGAGGCGCGCGCCCGCTGCCAGGGGGAGCACGCCGCGGTCTGACCGGGGACCGGCCGCCGCTGCGCCGTCGAGCGACACGGCTGCCAGACGTGCCGCCGCCCGGTACCACCCGAGACCACCGCACGACCGCACCACCTGCAGTCCGCACCACCTGCAGTCCGGCCCCGGCCGCGGCGACCGCCGCGCGGGACCGACCACAGACTTCGCAGGCCGATCGGCCACCGCACCCCTCGTGGCCGCCCGGCCCGCCCAACCCGTGCTCCTGCGCGGCCGCCTGTCCTCCGACCGGCGCCCGGGAGCACCACACAGGAGGCGAGCCCTCGTGGCCGACACCGACGACACGACGACCGACGACGACACCACCGGCAGCCCCGCCGCGGAGCAGCCCACGACGGAGCACCCCGTCGCAGGAGACCCCGCCGCGGTGAGCCCCACGGCCCCCGACCTCCCGCCCGGCGACGCCGCCGTCGCCGAGGTGCTCGGCGGCGAGGCGGCCACGGGGGAGACCCCCGACGAGCCGCCCGCGGAGACCGCCGCGGCCGGGGCGCCGGAGGCCGGGGACCCCGCGGCCGGGGACCCGGCGGCCGAGGACGTCGTCCCCGGGCCGCCCGCCCAGGAGGAGCCCGAGGAGGACCCGGCGCCGTCCCCCTTCGGCGCCGAGTTCAGCTCCCCGGAGCCCACCGCCGTCATCGCCCGGCCCCGCCGCCGGGCCACCCGCCCGGCCGGTGCGGCCGATCCGGGCACCTACACCGCGCCTCCGCCGCCGGTCGCGCCCGCCGTCCCGGCCTTCGTCAGCTTCGTGGCGCCGACCGAGACCGAGGTCGCGCCGGCGCCGCGCCGGCGCAGCCGCCGCCCGCTGCCGGAGTCCCCGGAGGTCGAGGAGACCGCCGGTCCGGACGAGGACGCCGAGGAGACCCCGGCCCCGCGCTCGCGCCGCGGCCGCTCCCGGCGCCGTGGCGGCGAGGTCCCGGCGGCCGACGAGCCGCGCCCCGACGTCGACGAGGACGCGGCCGATGCGGCCGACGAGGCCGAGGACACCGACGACGTCGACACCGACGACACCGACCGCGACGAGACCGACCGCGACGAGGGCGACCGCGAGGACGGCGGCGGCAGCCGGCGCCGCCGGCGGGGCCGCCGCGGCCGCGGGCGCGGGCGCAGCGGCGATGACACCGACGGCGACGCCGAGGACGCTCCCGAGCGGTCCGGCGAGGACGCCGACGAGGACGACGGGGCCGAGGACGAGGACACCGACACCGACGAGGCCGCCGAGGGCGACGAGGCCGAGGGCGGGTCGAGCACCCGCCGTCGCCGTCGCCGGCGGCGCCGCGGCGGGGACGCCGGCGCCGAGGCCGCGACCGACGACGACGACCGGCCCGAGCGTGCCGGCCGCACCGGCCGCACCACCAGCGACGACGACGTCCGCGGGGTCGCCGGCTCCACCCGGCTGGAGGCCAAGCGCCAGCGCCGCCGCGAGGGTCGCGACACCGGCCGCCGCCGCGCGCCGATCCTCAGCGAGGCGGAGTTCCTCGCTCGCCGCGAGTCGGTGGAGCGCCGGATGGTCATCCGGCAGCGTGGCGAGCGCACCCAGATCGCCGTCCTCGAGGACGGGGTGCTCGTCGAGCACTACGTGACCCAGGCGCAGGCGACCTCGTTCGCCGGCAACGTCTACCTCGGCCGCGTGCAGAACGTGCTGCCGAGCATGGAGGCGGCCTTCGTCGACATCGGCAAGGGCCGCAACGCCGTCCTCTACGCCGGCGAGGTCAACTGGGACGCCGCCGGTCTGACCGGCAAGCAGCGATCGATCGAGCAGGCGCTGAAGTCCGGCGACAAGGTGCTGGTGCAGGTCACCAAGGACCCGATCGGCCACAAGGGCGCCCGGCTCACCCAGCAGGTCAACCTGCCGGGCCGGTTCCTGGTGTACGTGCCCGGCGGTTCGATGACCGGCATCAGCCGCAAGCTGCCCGACACCGAGCGGCAGCGGCTCAAGGACGTCCTCAAGAAGATCGTCCCCGAGGACGCCGGCGTGATCATCCGGACCGCCGCCGAGGGCGCCTCGGAGGAGGAGCTCACCCGCGACGTGGCCCGGCTGCAGGCGCAGTGGGAGGTCATCCAGACCAAGGCGTCCTCGTCGTCGAACGCCCCGGCGCTGCTCTACGGCGAGCCCGACCTCGCCATCCGGGTCATCCGCGACGTGTTCAACGAGGACTTCTCCGAGCTCGTCGTCCAGGGCGACGACGCGTGGGACACCGTCGAGGCCTACGTCGCGCACGTCTCCCCGGAACTGACCGGGCGGCTGACCCGGCACACCGGCGAGGGCGACGTCTTCCGCGACCTGCGCGTCGACGAGCAGCTGGCCAAGGCGCTCGACCGCAAGGTGTGGCTGCCCTCGGGCGGCTCGCTGGTCATCGACCGCACCGAGGCGATGACCGTCGTCGACGTCAACACCGGGAAGTTCACCGGCTCGGGCGGCAACCTCGAGCAGACCGTCACGCGCAACAACATGGAGGCGGCCGAGGAGATCGTCCGCCAGCTCCGGCTGCGCGACATCGGCGGCATCATCGTCATCGACTTCATCGACATGGTCCTGGAGAGCAACCGCGACCTGGTGCTGCGGCGGCTCACCGAGTGCCTGGGCCGCGACCGCACCAAGCACCAGGTCGCCGAGGTCACCTCGCTGGGCCTGGTGCAGATGACCCGCAAGCGCGTGGGCCAGGGCCTGCTCGAGGTGTTCTCCGAGCCGTGCGAGCACTGCCGCGGGCGGGGTGTGCTCGTGCACACCGAGCCGGTCGACGACAAGCGGCGCGGCGGCGGGGGCAACGGCTCGGGCGCGTCCGGGGGCTCCGGCGGCGGCAACGGGCGGCGCGAGCAGTCCCGCAAGGACGCCGAGCGCAAGGAAACCGAGCGCAAGGAGACCGAGCGCAAGGACGCCGAGCGCAGGGCGCCCGAGCCGGTCGCGGAGCCCGAGCCGGTCGCGGTGCCGGCCGGTGCCGAGGCGGCCGAGGGCAGCGGGCCGGAGAGCGGGGACGGCCAGCGGTCCGGCGGCCGCCGCCGCGGGCGCCGCAACCGGGGCCAGGCCGGCGAGGAGCGCGCCGCCGAGGACGCCGCGGTGCTCGCCGCGACGTCCGGGGACGCCGGCGAGGAGCCCGGGCCCGCCGGGCCCGCCGAGGTCCCCGCGCAGTCGGATGCCGAGGGCAGCGAGCAGGTCGGCACGGAGCCGGTCGGCACGGAGCAGGTCGGCACGGAGCAGGTCGGCACGGAGCAGGTCGGCACGGAGCAGGTCGGCACGGAGCAGGTCGGCACGGAGCCGGTGAGCGCCGGGCCCGAGCCGGTCATCGAGGAGCCCACCGCGGACGAGCTCGCGGCCACCCCGGTCGTGCCGGACGGCGACGCGACCGGCGACGCGGGACCGGCGCCGGCGCAACGGGTCCCCGCCGAGCCCGCCGCCGAGGCCACCGACGAGGCCACCGACGAGGCCACCGACGAGGCCACCGACGTGGCCACCGACGAGGACGACGAGGACGAGGACGTGCCCGCGTCGGCCGGGCCCGACGACCCGGCGCCCCACCGCGACCCGCAGGCGCCCGGCAGCACCCCCGAGGCCGCGTCCGGCAACGGTGCGGCCCCTTCCGGCGGGCGTCCGCGCCGCCGTCGCGCAGCCAGCCGCCCGGCCGGGCCGCCGGCCTCCTGAGCGGCCGGGGGCGCGTTCGACCCGCTCCCGGCCGCTCGGGTACGCTGGTCGGGTTGCACCGCCCCGGACCGGGCCTCGCCCGGGGCCGATGAGGCGGTGCGGCCCGTCCAGCACCCGGCGCCCGCGCCGGGGTGCGTGCAGGGCGCATCGCGGGACAGACAGCAGCGATCGAGGAGTCAGTGGTGTACGCAGTCGTGAAGGCCGGTGGCCGGCAGCACAAGGTGGCCGTGGGCGACCGGTTCACGGTCAACCGTCTCGTGGGTGAGGCGGGCGACACCGTCACCCTCCCGGCCCTGCTCCTGGTCGACGGCGACACCGTCACCAGCGACGCGCAGGCGCTCGCGGGGGTGACCGTGACCGGCGAGATCGTCGGCCACGGCAAGGGCCCGAAGATCCGCATCCACAAGTTCAAGAACAAGACCGGCTACCACAAGCGTCAGGGCCACCGTCAGCCGCTGACCGACGTGGTCGTCCGCGACATCACGAAGGGCTGACGACGACATGGCACACAAGAAGGGCGCCTCGTCCTCCCGCAACGGCCGCGACTCGAACGCCCAGCGCCTCGGCGTGAAGCGCTTCGGCGGCCAGGTCGTCAAGGCCGGCGAGATCATCGTGCGCCAGCGCGGCACCCACTTCCACCCGGGCCTGGGTGTCGGTCGCGGCAACGACGACACCCTGTTCGCCCTGGCGCCCGGTGCGGTGACCTTCGGCACCCGGCGTGGCCGCAAGACCGTCTCGATCACCGCGGTCGAGGCCTGAAGAAGGACCCCCTCGCCCCCCGCCACTCGCAGGCTCGCGGCGGGACCCTGCGAGGGGGCCGTTCCAGTACGTCACCACGTCACGAGCGCACGGGCCGGCCGGCCCGTGCGCTCGTCGGCGTTGAGCAGGCAGTGAGCAGGTAGAGCAGAGACATGGCCGCGTTCGTCGACCGCGTCGTCGTGCACGTCGCCGCGGGCAACGGCGGTCACGGCGTCGCGTCCGTGCACCGCGAGAAGTACAAGCCCCTCGGCGGCCCCGACGGCGGCAACGGGGGCAACGGCGGGGACGTCGTCCTCGAGGTGGACCCCAGCGTCCACACGCTCCTGGACTTCCACCACCGGCCGCACCAGCGCGCCGGCAACGGCCGCCCCGGCGCCGGCAGCCACCGCAACGGCGCCAACGGCGAGGAGCGGGTGCTGCGGGTGCCCGAGGGCACCGTGGTCAGCGTCGACGGCGAGGTGGTCGCCGACCTCGTCGGCGCCGGCACCCGCGTCGTCCTCGCCCACGGCGGCAAGGGCGGCCTGGGCAACGCCGCGCTGGCCAACCCCCGCCGCAAGGCACCCGGCTTCGCGCTGCTCGGCGAGCCCGGTGAGGCCTTCGACGCGGTGCTGGAGCTCAAGAGCGTCGCCGACGTCGGGCTGGTCGGCTTCCCCTCGGCGGGCAAGTCCTCGCTGATCGCGGCGATGTCCGCGGCCCGGCCCAAGATCGCCGACTACCCGTTCACCACGCTGGTGCCCAACCTCGGCGTGGTCCGGGCCGGCGACACGGTGTTCACGATGGCCGACGTCCCGGGGCTCATCCCCGGTGCGGCCGCCGGGAAGGGGCTGGGCCTGCAGTTCCTCCGGCACGTCGAGCGCTGCGCGGTGCTGGTGCACGTCGTCGACACCGCCACGCTCGAGCCCGGCCGTGACCCGGAGACCGACATCGCGGCGCTCGAGCAGGAGCTGCGCACGTACTCCGAGAACTCGACCGGCGGCGAGGAGCTCGACCTGGTGGGCCGGCTGCGGTTCGCCGTCCTCAACAAGGTGGACGTCCCCGACGGGCGCGACCTGACCGACCTGGTCCGGCCCGCCCTCGAGGCCCGCGGGCTGCGGGTCTTCGCGGTCAGCGCCGCGACGGGGGAGGGGCTGGCCGAGCTCGGCTACGCCCTGGCCGCCGCCGTGGCCGAGCACCGCGCCGCGCTGCCCGCGCCCGAGCCGGCCCGCGTCACGCTCACCCCGCGCGCGGTCGACGACTCCGGGTTCACCGTCGCGCCGGACCCCGACGACGAGGGCACCTTCGTCGTGCGCGGCGCCAAGCCCGAGCGCTGGGTGCGGCAGACCGACTTCACCAACGACGAGGCCGTCGGCTACCTCGCCGACCGGCTCAACCGGCTCGGCGTCGAGGAGGAGCTGGGCCGACTGGGCGCGGAGGAGGGCGACACCGTCGTCATCGGCGACGTCGCCTTCGAGTTCCAGCCGACGCTGCCCGCCGGCACGCCCGTCGCCGAGGAGACCGCGGGCCTGGGCGGCCGCGGTACCGACAGCCGCATCGACGCCCCGCACCGGGTGCGTGCCGCCGAGCGGCTGGCGGCCAAGAAGGCCCGCCGGGTGCCCTACGAGCTCACCGAGACCTGGACCGACGACGAGCTGCCCGACGACGAGCTGCCCGACGACGAGCTGCCCGACGGGGACGCGTGACCGCGCGGCCCGAGGTCGCCGCCGCCGGCCGGGTGGTGGTCAAGGTCGGCTCCTCGTCGCTGACCACCCTGCCCGGCGGTCTCGACGCCGCCCGGCTGAGCGCGCTGGTCGACGTGCTGGCCGGGGTCCGTGCGCAGGGCCGCGAGGTGGTGCTGGTGTCCTCCGGCGCGATCGCCGCCGGCCTGGCGCCGCTCGGCGTCGTGGGCCGGCCGCGGGACCTGGCCACCGCGCAGGCCGCGGCCAGCGTCGGCCAGCTGCGGCTGGTGCAGACCTACGCCGACGCCTTCGACCGGCACGGGGTGACCATCGGCCAGGTGCTGCTCACCGCCGACGACCTCACCCGGCGCAGCCACTACCGCAACGCCCGCCAGACCCTGGAGCGGCTGCTGACCCTGGGCGCGCTGCCGATCGTCAACGAGAACGACACGGTCGCCACCGAGGAGATCCGCTTCGGCGACAACGACCGGCTCGCCGCGCTGGTCGCCCACGTCGCCCGGGCCGACGCGCTGCTGCTGCTCTCCGACGTCGACGGCGTCTACGACGGCGACCCCCGTCAGGGCCCCGCCCGGCTGCTGGACACCGTGCGCGACCCGGCCGACCTCGGCGCGGTCACCCTGGGCACCGCCCGGCGCAACGGCGTGGGCACCGGCGGGATGGCCACCAAGGTGGAGGCCGCGCTCATCGCGGCCCACGCCGGCGTCCCCGTCGTCGTCACCTCCACCGGGCAGGCGGCCGCCGCGCTGGCCGGCGAGGCGGTGGGCACCCGGTTCGCCGTCATGGGCCCGCGGCCGCGCACCCGGCAGTTCTGGCTGCGCTTCGCCACCCGCCCGCGCGGCCGGCTGCTGCTCGACGACGGCGCCGTCCGGGCGGTCCGCGAGCGAGGTGCCTCCCTGCTGGCCGCCGGCATCACCGGTGTCGCGGGGGAGTTCCTCGCCGACGACCCGGTGGAGCTGGTCGGGCCCGACGGGGTCGTCGTCGCCCGCGGCCTGGTCGCCTACGACGCCCGGGAGCTGCCGCCGCTGCTCGGCCGCCGGACGGCCGAGCTGGAACCGGAGTACCGGCGGGAGATCGTGCACCGCGACGAGATGGTGCTGGTCCGGCGCCCGTCGCTGGGTTGAGAGACTGCACGGCGTGACGATCCGTCCCATCCGCGAGCTCGGAGACCCGGTCCTGCGCACCCCCGCCGACGAGGTGCGCGCCTTCGACAGGGAGCTGGCCGCCCTCGTGCGCGACCTGGTCGAGACCGTCGACCACCCCGGCCGCGCCGGGCTGGCCGCGCCGCAGATCGGCGTCGGCGCGCGGGTGTTCAGCTACAACATCGACGGCGTCATCGGCCACGTGGTCAACCCGCGGCTCACCGAGGTCTCGGAGGAGACCCAGGACGGCGACGAGGGCTGCCTGTCGGTGCCCGGGCTGTGGGCCCCCACCGTGCGGGGGATGCACGCCGTCGTCGAGGGGTTCGACGTGCACGGGGAGCCGGTCCGGGTCGAGGGCAGCGGGCTGATGGCGCGCTGCCTGCAGCACGAGGTCGACCACCTCGACGGCAAGGTCTTCCTCGACCGGCTCACCGGCGAGGCGCGCAAGGCCGCGCTGCGTGCACTGCGCGACCGCTGACCCGTACGGTCAGGTCCCGTGACCGACCTCGCGACCCGCGCCCGGACCCTGCTCGACCTGCACACCGCCCCGGAGATCCTCGTCCTCACCAACGTGTGGGACGTCGTCTCCGCGCAGGTGGTCGCCGCCACCGACGGCGTGCGCGCGCTGGCCACCGCCAGCCACGGCATCGCCTCGACGTTCGGCTACGAGGACGGCGAGAACATCCCGCTCGACCTGCACCTGGACATGGTCGGCCGGATCACCGCCGCGGTGGACCTCCCGGTCAGCATGGACATGGAGGCCGGCTACGGCGACGCGGGGGAGACCGCCCGCCGGGCGATGGAGAAGGGCGTCGTCGGGGGCAACCTCGAGGACCAGATGAGGCCCCTGGACGACGCCGTCGCCGCGGTCGAGGCGGTCGTGCGCGCCGGCCGCGACGCGGGCGTCGACTTCGTGCTCAACGCCCGCACCGACGCCGTCATCCGTGCTCGGCAGGGCGCCGACCGCGGCGAGCTGGTCGCCGAGGTGGTCCGCCGCGGGCAGGCCTTCCTCGAGGCCGGGGCGCCGGTCGTGTTCGTCCCCGGCCTGGTGGCGCGCGAGGAGATCGAGGCGGTGGTCGAGGGCCTGGGCCGCGGCAGGCTGACGCTGATCAGCGTCCCCGGGGCCTCGCTGCCCGCGCGCGAGATGCAGGAGCTCGGCGTGGCCCGCGTCTCCACCGGCCCGTTCACCCAGCGGGTCGCGCTCACCGCCCTGCAGGACGCCGTCGTCGAGATGGTCGGCGGCGGCGTCCTGCCGCCCGGCACCCGCGCGCTGAACTGAGTGGGGACCGGCGGTCAGACGGCGACGCCGGACCGGGGGAGCACGAGGCCGCGGACCTCGAACTCGGTGACCACCGTGGGACGGCGGGGCCGCCCCTCCAGCAGCTCGGTGGCCAGCGGCCCGACGACCTCCGCGGTGCAGCGCTCGAAGTCCTCGCGCGACTCCCACACCTCGACGACCTGGAAGCCGTCCACGGTCTGCCGGGCGAGGTGCACCAGCAGGCCGTCGACGGCTCCGCCGGTCCGCTCCAGCAGGAGCCGGTGGAAGGCGTCGTAGAGCTCCACCGCCTCGGCCACGTCCATGGTCACGGCGTACGTCATGTCGCCCTCCTCGACTCCTCCCGGCGGCCGTGCGCCGCCGGCAGCCGGTGCACGCCCGCGCCGGAGAGCCGGTGCACCGTGGCGGTGCGGCCGGTGACCAGGAGCAGCAGGTCGCCGGTGGTGCCCTCGACGGGGGCGCCCGCGCCGAGCACCAGGTCGCCGTCGGTGGCCCGCAGCAGCAGGCCGGCCAGCCGCTTGCGCGCGTGGAAGGGGAAGCCCATCTCCCAGGCCCGCCGTGCCGCCGCGGCGGCGGGTGCCGGCGGCACCGGCCGGTCCCGGTCCAGCGGGACGGCGACGTCCTGCCCGTGCACGAGGACGTCGACGAGCGGCTCGAGCGGGCTGATGAACGGAGCGCGCCGCCGCGAGCCGACCATCGCCCGGATCCGCCGGCCGTACTCGGCGTCGGGTAGCGGGCCGACGCGCAGGGCGGAGTCGCGGATCATCCGGTCGAAGCTGCCGCCGGCCCGGATCGCCGGGACGACGGCCTCCCGCAGCCGCATCTGGGCCTGGGTCAGGTGCGCCGCGACGTCGCGCACCCGCCACCCGGCGCACAGGGAGGGCGTGTCCCACTCGGCCGGGGACAGGTCGTCGAGCAGGTCGGCCAGGCTCGCCCGCTCGGCGTCGATATAGCGCCACACGTCGTCGAGGTCCACGACGACCTCCTCGGAGTTGGTACGATGTGCTGACTATCAAGTCAGAAGATCTGACCAACGTCAAGGGGTGTCGTGAGCGGTTCGCACGGGGACGGGCAGAACCTCGGCCTCCTCTGCTTCTACCCGCACCGGGCCATGGAGGCCCGGGTGCTGGCGGCGGTGGCGGCCGCCGGTCACGGGCACATCACCCCCGCCCAGGGCCGCATCGCCGCCCGGATCGGACCCCGGGGCACCCGGCTGACCGACCTGGCCGAGCAGGCGCTGGTGACCAAACAGACCGCCGGCCACCTGGTCGACCAGCTCGAGCGCGCCGGCTACGTGCGCCGCGTGCCCGACCCCACCGACGCCCGGGCCCGGCTGGTGCAGATGGCCGAGCGCGGGCTGGAGGTGGTGGCGATCGCCCGCCGGGTCGAGGCCGAGGTGGAGGCGGAGTGGACGGCCCACCTGGGGGAGGAGGCCGCCGCGCAGCTGCGCACGGCGCTCACCCGGCTGCGCGAGATCACCGACCCCTACCGCTGAGCCGGTCCTCGCGCTGGGCGGCCGCGCAGGGCCGGCAGGTGCCGAAGACCTCCAGCTGGTGCTGCACGTCGGCGAAGCCGTGCTCGGCGGCCACCCGGGCGGCCCAGCGCTCGACCGGCGGGTCGGCCACCTCGACGGTGCGCCCGCAGGACCGGCAGACGAGGTGGTGGTGGTGCACCGGCGAGCAGCGCCGGTAGGCGGCCTCGCCGACCTCGCTGCGCAGCACGTCGACCAGGCCGTCGTCGACCAGGGCCTGCAGCGCCCGGTAGACGGTGGCCAGGCCCACCGCGTCGCCGCGCTCGCGCAGCAGCGCGTGCAGCTCCTGGGCGGTGCGGAAGCCGTCGAGCTCGTCGAGCAGCGCGAGCACCGCCGTGCGCTGCCGCGTCTGGCGGCGGGCGGGGACCTCGGGCGCGCTCACGGCCGTTCCCTCCCCACCGGCGGGACGACGGCGGTCGGGTGGGCGGATCCGCTGTGCTCGTCGTAGTGCGTGCCGGTGACCGTGTGGTGCGGCGCGTGCAGGTGCCCGTCGTGGTCGTAGTCGACGTGGTCGCCGTGCGGCACCGGCCGGTGCCCGCACCCCTCGCCGTGCTCGTGCGGGTGCGCGGCGTGCACCTCGGCCAGGCGGCCGTGCCGCCGCCGCGCCGTCGCGTCGCGCAACGCGACCCCGGCGGTGACGACGAGGAACAGCGCGATGGCCAGCAGCACGATCGTGCCGCCCGACGGGGTGCCGGTGTAGTACGAGCCGGCGGTCCCGGCGACGCTGACCACGACGCCGACCCCGCAGGCCAGGTACAGCGTGCTGCGGAAACTGCGCCCGACCAGCTGCGCGACGGCGCTCGGCAGGATCATCAGCGCGCTGATCAGCAGCAGCCCGACCACCCGCATCGACAGCACGACCGTGGAGGCGACCAGCGCGGCCAGGACGACGTTGAGCGGCAGCACCGGCAGCCCCACGGCGCGCGCGTACTCCTCGTCGTCGCTCACCGCGTACAGCCGCCGGCCGAGCAGCCACACCACGGCCAGCACCACCACGGAGATGACCGCGAAGACGGCGACGTCGGCGGCGGTGGTCGTGGTGATGGCGCCGAAGAGGTAGGCGTCGAGGTTGGTCGCCTGCCCGCGCGGGGCCAGGGACAGCAGCACCACGCCGCCGGCGATGCCGCCGTAGAACAGGACGGCGAGGGCGACGTCGCCGCTGGTGCGCCCGCGGGCGCGGACCAGCTCGATGAGCACCGCGCCCAGCACGGCCGCGACCAGCGCCGTGCCGACCGGCGCGCTGGAGGTGAGCACGCCGACGCCGACGCCGGTCAGCGCGACGTGCCCGAGCCCGTCGCCGAGCAGCGACAGCCGGCGCTGCACGAGGAACACCCCGACGGCGGGCGCGACCAGGCCGACCATGAGGGCGGCCAGCAGCGCCCGCTGCATGAACCCGTACTCGAGCAGCTCCACTAGCGGCTCCCGTCGCGCAGGCGCACGGCGTCGGGCGCCGGCCGCGGCTGGTCGAGGCGGTAGCCGCGGACCGGTGGCCGCGCGGCCTCCTCGGGGTGGTGGCAGTCCGGACCGGTGGCCGCCCCGACCCCGGCCAGCGGCCCGTCGTAGGTGAGCCGGCCGGAGTCGACGACGACCGCGCGGGTGAGCACGCCGGCCAGCGGGCCGGTCTCGTGGGTCACGACGAGCAGCGTCGTCCCGGCCGCCGCCACCCGTGCCAGCACGCCGGCCAGCGCCGCCTGGCTGGCCGCGTCCACCCCGGCGGTCGGCTCGTCCATGACGAGCAGCTCGGGTTCGGCGGCCAGCGCGCGTGCCACCAGCACCCGCCGCTGCTGGCCGCCCGACAGCGCGGCGACCGGGTCGTCCAGCCGGTCGGCCAGGCCGACGGCGTGCACCGCCTCGGCGACCGCGGCCCGGTCGCGCGCGCCGGGCCGGCCGAACAGGCCCAGCCGCGGCAGCCGGCCGACGCCGACCACCTCGCGCACCGTGGCCGGCATCGCGCCGCTGACGGTGTGCCGCTGCGGCACGTAGCCCACCCGGCCGCGCTCGCGCAGCCGGCCGACGGGGGCGCCGAGCACCTCGACCGTGCCGCCGAGGACGGTGGCCAGGCCGAGCAGCCCCCGGGACAGCGTGGTCTTGCCCGAGCCGTTGGAGCCCAGGACCGCGACCGCCTCACCGCGCCGCACGCTCAGGTCGGCGTCGCGGACGATCGCCACGTCGCCGTAGCCGATGGTGGCGCCGGCGAGCCGGATCGCGGGGTCGGTCACGCGCAGCCCTGCCCCTCCCGCAGCGTGGCCAGGTCGGCCCGCATCACCTCGAGGTAGTCCGCGCCGGCCGACTCCTCGGTCAGCCCCTCGAGCGGGTCGAGGACGGCGGTCTGCACACCGGCCTCCTCGGCGACGGTCTCGGCCACGGCGGGGTCGACGAGGGTCTCGGTGTAGACGGTCGTCACGCCGCGCTCCCGGACCAGCGTAGAGATCTCGGCCAGCTGTGCCGGGCTGGGCTCGGTCGAGGGGCTCAGGCCGCTGACCCCGACGACGTCGAGGCCGTAGCGGTCGGCGAGGTAGCCGAAGGCGTCGTGACCGGTGACCACCGTGGTCACCGCGCAGTCGGACAGGCCCTGCGCCATCTCGGCGTCCAGGGCCTCGAGGTCGCCGCGCAGCGCCGCGGCACCGTCGCGGAAGGTGTCCGCGCCGTCGGGGTCGACCTCGGCGAGGCGGTCGGCCAGGGCGTCGCCGACGTCGGCCAGGCGGGTCGGGTCGAGCCAGAAGTGCGGGTCGGGGACCTCCTCGCCGGCGTGCTCGGCGTGCTCCTCCTCGCTCTCGCCCTCGTGTGCGTGTGCGTCGGCGGTCAGGGAGAGGTCGGCGGCCTGCCCGGCGTCCCAGGCGGCGTCCCCGGCCTCGGCTGCGGCGTCGTCCAGCGCGGGCTGGAAGCCCTCGAGGTAGACGAGCAGGTCGGTCTCGCTCAGCGCACCGACGTCCTGCGGGGTGAGCTCCAGGTCGTGCGGCTCGGCGCCCGGCGGGGTCAGCGAGGTGACCGTGACCCGGTCCCCGCCGACCCGCTCGGCGGCCCACTGCAGCGGGTAGAAGGCGGCGACCACGCCGACGCCGTCGTCGGCGCCGGCCCGCGCCCCGTCGGAGCCGCAGCCGGTGAGCAGGACGGCGGTGGCCGCGGCGGCGGTGGAGGCGACGAGGCGGGCGGCCGGAGTGGTCATGAGAACCATTCTCACACGTCCGCCGGACGGTCCGGCCGACGGGTCCGGCGCGTACCCTCCGGGGCGTGTCCGACGTCGCCGAGCTCCCGCTGATCGGGGCCGCCGCCCTGCGTGCCCGCACCGCCTCCCGCGTGCTGCGCACCCTGCCGACCGACGTCAAGGACGCCGCGCTGTCGGCGATGGCCGACGCGCTGGTGGAGCGCGCCGAGGAGGTGCTGGCCGCCAACGCGCTCGACGTGGCGGCCGCGGAGGCCGACGGGACGCCGGCCTCGACGGTCGACCGGCTGCGCCTGGACCCCGCCCGGGTGGCCGGGGTGGCCGCCGCGCTGCGCGAGCTGGTCGCGCTGCCCGACCCCGTCGGCGACGTCGTCCGCGGCTCCCGGCTGCCCAACGGGCTGCAGCTGCGGCAGGTGCGGGTGCCCTTCGGCGTGATCGGCATCGTCTACGAGGCGCGGCCCAACGTGACCGTCGACGCCGCGGGCCTGTGCCTCAAGAGCGGCAACGCGGTGCTGCTGCGCGGGTCGGCGTCGGCGCACCGCACCAACACCGCGCTGGTCGCCGTCCTCACCGAGGCCGGGGAGAAGGCGGGGCTGCCCGCCGGCTCGGTGCAGCTGCTGCCGGCCGACCGGGCGTCGGTGGGCGAGCTGCTGTCCGCCCGCGGCCTGGTCGACCTGGTCATCCCGCGCGGGGGCGCCTCGCTCATCCAACGCGTCGTCCGCGAGGCGCGGGTGCCGGTGATCGAGACCGGCGTCGGCAACTGCCACGTCTACGTCGACGCCTCCGCCGACGCGGCGACGGCCGAGGCGGTCGTGCTGAACTCCAAGACCTCCCGCGTCAGCGTCTGCAACTCCGCCGAGACGCTGCTGGTGCACCGCGACGTGGCGTTCCTGCCCCGGCTGCTGTCGGCGCTGGCCGACGCCGGGGTCACCCTGCACGGCGACGACGCGGCGCGCGCCGCCCACGACGCGGTCGTGCCGGCCACCGACGAGGACTGGGCCACCGAGTACCTGTCGATGGACATGGCCGTGCGGGTGGTCGACGACCTGCCGGCCGCCCTCGACCACGTCGCGCGGTGGGGCAGCGGGCACTCCGAGGCGATCGTCGCCGACTCCGCCCGCGCCATCGCCGACTTCACCGCCGGCGTCGACGCCGCCGCCGTGCTGGTCAACGCCTCGACCCGGTTCACCGACGGCGGCGAGTTCGGCTTCGGCGCCGAGATCGGCATCTCCACCCAGAAGCTGCACGCCCGCGGTCCGCTCGGCCTGCCGGAGCTGACCAGCACCACCTACGTCGTCACCGGGAACGGCCACACCCGCTGACCCGCCCGCCCTCCCCGAGGAGTCGCATGCCCCGCCCGCCGACGCAGACGCCCCAGTTCTCCTCGGTCGCCGACGTGAGCAAGCGGCTCGCGACCGCCGGTTACCTGCCCGACGCGCAGATCGCCACGACGGTCTTCCTCGCCGACCGGCTGGGCAAGCCGCTGCTGGTCGAGGGCCCGGCCGGGACCGGCAAGACGGAGCTGGCCAAGGCGCTGGCCGCGGCCACCGGGTCGGAGCTGATCCGGCTGCAGTGCTACGAGGGACTCGACGAGGCCCGGGCGCTCTACGAGTGGAACTACAAGAAGCAGCTGCTGCGCATCCAGGCCGCGCAGGGGGCCGACGGCGCCGACTGGCACGCCGTGCACGACGACGTCTTCGGCGAGGAGTTCCTGCTCTCCCGGCCGCTGCTCACCGCGATCCGGCGCACCGAGCCCACCGTGCTGCTCATCGACGAGACCGACAAGGCCGACGTCGAGGTGGAGGGCCTGCTGCTGGAGGTGCTCAGCGACTTCCAGGTGACCATCCCCGAGCTCGGCACGATCGCCGCGACCCGGCGGCCGACCGTCGTGCTGACCTCCAACGCCACCCGGGAGCTGTCCGAGGCGCTCAAGCGGCGCTGCCTGTACCTGTCGCTGGACTACCCGTCGGCCGAGCGGGAGCGGGAGATCGTGCTCTCCCGGGTGCCCGACCTCGCACCGGGGCTGGCCGAGCAGCTGGTGCGCACCATCCGGGCGCTGCGGGCGCTGGAGCTGAAGAAGTCGCCGTCGATCTCGGAGACCCTCGACTGGGCGCAGACGCTGCTCGAGCTGGGGCTGGACACCCTCGACGAGACGGCGGTGCGCTCGACGCTGGGTGTGGTGCTCAAGCACGCCAGCGACCAGGACCGCGCCGCCGCCGAGCTGCGGCTCAACTGATGAGCGCGGCGACGTCGTCCGGTGCGGCCGCCACCGGTGGTCTCGCCGGTCACCTCGACGGGTTCGTCCGCGCGGTGCGCGAGGCCGGGATCCCGGTGGGCATCAGCCAGGCCGTCGACGCCGCGGAGATCCTCACCGTCGTCGACCTGCTCGACCGCGAGCAGCTGCGGCACGGGCTGGCGGCGGTGCTGCTGCAGCGGGCGGCCCAGCGGCCGGCCTACGACGTGCTGTTCGACCTGTGGTGGCCGCTGGCCGACCGGCCCGCGGGCGACCCGTCCGGCGGTGCGGACGACGGCGAGGGCGAGCCCGGGGACGACGACGCCGGCTCGACGCTGGACCTCCCCGAGGGGCACGGCGACGAGCGCGACCTCGCCCGGCGGATGCGCGAGGAGCTCGCCCGGCTGCTGCTCGAGGGCGACGACGAGGCGCTGCGCCGCTTCGCCCGTCAGGCGGTCGACCAGCTGGGGCGGGCGCCGGCCTCGCCGTCGGGGCAGTCCTACTTCGGCTACCGGGTGATGCGGGCGCTGTCGCCGGACACGCTGGTCGCCCAGCTGCTGGCCGGGCTGCTCGGCGACGGCGGCCGCGGCGGCCTGGCCGAGCAGGTGGCCCGGCAGACGGTGCGCGAGCGGCTGGCCGCCTTCCGCGCCGCGGTGGACGCCGAGGTGCGCCGGCGCGCGGCGGCCGAGCGCGGGCGCGACCGGGTGGCCAAGAGCGCGGTGCGCCCGCTCGCCGACCAGGTCGACTTCCTGCGCGCCCAGCAGGCCGACCTCGCCGAGTTGCGCCGCACGGTCGCGCCGCTGGCCCGCCGGCTGGCGGTGCGCCTGTCGGCGCGGCGGCGGATGGGCCGCGTGGGGCGGCTGGACTTCCGGCGGACCGTGCGGGCGTCGCTGGGCACCGGCGGGGTGCCGGTGGTGACCCACCACCGGCCGCGGAAGGTGCACAAGCCCGAGCTGGTGGTGCTCTGCGACGTCAGCGGCTCGGTGGCCGGGTTCAGCCACTTCACGCTGATGCTCACCCAGGCGCTGCGGGAGCACTTCTCCGGCGTGCGCGCGTTCGCGTTCGTCGACGCCACCGACGAGGTGACCCGCTTCTTCCGGCCCGGCGCCGACGTGTCCGACGCGGTCGCCCGGATCGGCCGGGAGGCCGACGTCGTGGCCTTCGACGGGCACAGCGACTACGGCAACGCGCTGGAGGTCTTCGCCGACCGCTGGCCGTCGGCGGTCGGGCCGAAGACGTCGCTGCTGGTGCTCGGCGACGGGCGCACCAACTACCGGCAGCCCGGGCTGCCGGTGCTCGCCGACCTGGTGAAGCGGTCCCGCTCGGCGCACTGGCTCAACCCCGAGCCGCGGCGGCTGTGGGGGAGCGGGGACTCCGCGGCCGACCGCTACGGCGAGGTGATCGACATGGTCGAGTGCCGCAACGCCACCCAGCTGGCGGACTTCGTCACCACCCTCTGACCCCCACCGCGCCCTGGTTGCCGCGTCGGGGTGGGGAGACCTGCCGTGCCCCGGTCGGTCGTGCGTGACCGATCGCGCGGTGCGTCGTTGTCAGCGTGGTGCCCGTCGCCGGCCGGCCGGCCGGTGGACCCCGCAGCCGCGGGGAGCGGGCACCCGTGACCGACGGCACGGGGGTGCCGGTCACGGCCGGGGTGGCCCCGGCAGCCCGGGTGCGGCGTCGTCCGCACGCCGGGCGTCGGGCCGGCCTCCCACCCCCGGGTCCTCGCGAACCGCCTCCCCGCCACCCGGCTAGGCTCGGTCGGTGACCGGCAGCCGGATCGGGGTGATGGGTGGGACGTTCGACCCCATCCACCACGGGCACCTCGTGGCCGCCAGCGAGGTCGCCGGGCTGTTCGGTCTCGACGAGGTGGTGTTCGTCCCCACCGGCCAGCCCTGGCAGAAGAGCGAGCGGGTGGTCAGCGCCGCCGAGGACCGCTACCTCATGACCGTCATCGCCACCGCCTCCAACCCGCGGTTCTCCGTCAGCCGGGTCGACGTCGACCGGGAGGGCCCGACCTACACCATCGACACCCTCACCGACCTGCACCGGCAGCGCCCCGACGCCGAGCTGTTCTTCATCACCGGCGCCGACGCGCTGGCGCAGATCCTCAGCTGGCGCGACAGCGAGCGCTTCCTGCGGTTGGCCCACTTCGTGGGCGTCACCCGGCCCGGGTACGCCCTCGCCGACGGGCACCTGCCCGAGGGGTCGGTCAGCCTGGTCGAGATCCCGGCACTCGCCATCAGCTCCAGCGACTGCCGCGAGCGCGTCGAGCGGGGGATGCCCGTCTGGTACCTCGTCCCCGACGGGGTGGTGCAGTACATCGAGAAGCGGCGGCTCTACCGCTCCTCGTCCGGGGCCCGCCGCACCGACCTCCCCCGCGGGGACCAGCGGGTGGCCGACCGCCCACCCGGGCCGTCCCCCTCCGACCCCCACGACCCACCAGCTCCCCACCTCCAGGAGGTGCCCCGATGACCGCCTCGGCCGAGGCGCGGGAGACCGCGCTGCTCGCGGCCCAGGCCGCCGCCGACAAGCTCGCGACCGACGTCTCGATCGTCGACGTCAGCGAGCGGCTGGCGATCACCGACGCGTTCGTGCTGGCCGCCGCGCCCAACGAGCGGCAGGTGCAGGCGATCGTGGACGAGGTCGAGGAGCGCCTGCGCCGGCACGGGGTCAAGCCGGTGCGTCGCGAGGGCGTCGCCGAGGCCCGCTGGGTGCTGCTGGACTTCGTCGACGTCGTCGTGCACGTCCAGCACACCGAGGAGCGCGCCTACTACGCCCTCGAGCGGCTGTGGAAGGACTGCCCGACCATCCCGTTCGTCGACCGCGCCGCGCCGCCCTCCGCCGCGGGGACCGGGGCGCCCGCCGGCACCCTCTCGGCCGACGACGTCGACCCCGGCAGCTCCGACCCGGTGCCGCTGACGCCCGACCCAGCAGGGGACGCCCGCGCCGGCACCACCACCGGGACCGGCGCGACCGCCGCGGCCGGGGCCACCGGCGGGGCCGACGTCACCGACGAGGACCTCGTCGAGGACGACCTGGTGGAGAGTGACCCGCTCCAGGACCCGTTCCTGAGCCCGACGCGGGACCCGTCGCAGATCCCGGCCGCCGGCCCGGAGGCGACCGGCCGGTGACGGCAGCCGTCCCCGCCCTGCCGGTGCCCCGCCTGGTCGTCTGGCGGCACGGCCGGACCGAGTGGAACGCCACCGGCCGCTTCCAGGGCCAGCTCGACCCGCCGCTGGACGCCGAGGGCCGCGGACAGGCGGCCCGCACCGCGCCGCACCTGGTGGCCGGCGGGCTGGCCCCCGAGCGCACGGTCGTCGTCTCCAGCGACCTCGTCCGGGCCGCCGAGACCGCCACCGCGCTGACCGGTCTGCTCGACGCCCCGCTGCGCCTCGACGAGCGGCTGCGCGAGCACGGGCTGGGCTGCTGGGAGGGGCTGACCCGAGAGGAGGTCGCCGCCCGGTACCCCGAGCAGTACGCCGACTGGCTGGCCGGCCGCCCGGTGCAGGGCCGCGGCGGGGAGGACGCGCCGGCCGTCGCCGCCCGCGCGCTGGCCGCGCTCACCGAACTGCCCGAGGCGGAGGTGGCCGTCGTGGTCACCCACGGCGGCACCGCCGGACGACTGGTGGAGGCCCTCCTGGAGCTGGGACCCGAGCACCGTCGGGTCTTCGGCCCCCTGGCCAACTGCGGCTGGAGCGAGCTCGTCCGCCAGGGCACCCGGTGGCGCCTGATGCGCCACAACTGCACGGTGGCCGACGTGGCCGCCCCGACTGCCGAGGCGGCCCCGGCCCGATCGGCCGCCGCCCCGGTCGAGGCCGGCGCCACCCCGGAGGAGGCGACCCCGGCGACGGCCCAGGACGCCGACGCGGTGGCCTGACCCCGGTGCGGGACCGCTCGTCGCCTGCCCCGGGCGACCCGGACCCGGCGGGCTAGCCTCCCCTGGTGGTCGTCGCCGTGGTCACCGACTCCACGGCCTACCTGCCGCCCGACGTCGTCGCCGACTACGGCATCGAGGTCGTGCCCTGCTATGTCGTCCTCGCCGGGCGGTCGGGCCGCGAGGGCGAGGACGTCACCCCCGAGGACGTCGCCCGGGCACTGACCAGCCGCGGCCAGAAGGTGTCCACCTCGCGTCCCACCCCCGGGGACTTCGTCGCGGCCTACCGCCGGCTCCTCGCCGCAGGGGCCGACCGGGTGGTCTCGGTCCACCTGTCCGCCGACCTCTCCGGCACCTGGGACGCCGCCCGCCTGGCCGCCGCGCAGGTCGGCGAGCACCTGGTCACCCTGGTCGACTCCCGGTCGACGGCCATGGGCACCGGCTTCGCCGTCCTCGCCGCCGCCCGCGCGGCCGCCGGCGGGTCCGCGGCCCCGGACGTGGCCGCGGCCGCCAACGACACGGCCGCCCGCACCCGCACGCTGTTCGTCGTGGACACCCTCGAGCACCTGCGCCGGGGCGGCCGGATCGGCGCGGCCGCGTCCCTGCTGGGCACCGCGCTCGCCGTCAAGCCGGTCCTGCACGTCGTCGACGGGCAGGTGGTCCCGCTCGAACGCGTCCGGACGTCGGCCCGGGCCCTGTCCCGGCTGGTGCAGCGGGCGGCCGAGGCGGCCGGCGGGCCCGGCGCCGCGGTCGCCGTCCACCACCTGGCGGCGCCGCAGCGCGCCGAGCGCCTGGCCGCCGAGCTGCGGCAGGCCATCCCGGGCATCCGCGAGTTCCACGTCAGCGAGCTCGGTGCCGTGGTCGGCGCGCACGTCGGCCCGGGAGCGGTGGGTGTCGTCGTGGCGCCGGCCGACGAGCCGCCGGCAGGCGGCGACGAGCACGCGGAGGACTGAGCGGAGGACCGGGTGCACGGGCGCAGCGTGCACCCGGCCGGGCACCACCCCGCGCCGGTCGTCCACAGGGGGTGGCGCCGTCCACAGCCGCCCGCGGGGCGGGCCGGTGCGCGGCCGGCCTGCCTAGCGTCCGCCGGGTGCGCCTGACCTCCCGCCGCTCCGACGACGCCGACGTCATCCGGGCCCGCCTGCGTGCGCTGCTCGACGAGGGCCGGCGGTCCTCCGGGTGGCTGCCCGACGACGACCCGGTCCGGGACGCGCCGGTCACCGGCGTGGCCCTGCTCCGGCGCCGGGACGCGGACGGTCCGGACGGCGACCCGGCCCCCGAGCCGGAGGGGGACGCGGACGACGACCTCCTCGACGGTGACCCGCCCGACGGGGTGCTCCCCGGCCTGGGACGCCACCGCGCACCCGCGCGGACGGTGCGCGTGGACCCCGGCCGCCGCGGGACCTGGGCGCTGTGGGTGTGCGGCCTGGCCGTCGCGCTGGCCGTCGCCGGCTGGACCTGGCTGGACCGGCCGAGCGTGCAGCCGGCACCCGCCGCGGGACCCCCGGCGGCGTCGGCCGCCGAGTCGCCCGCGTCCCCGTCGGTCGGCGAGGCCGCCGACGGGCAGGCCACCGTCGTCGTCTCGGTGGTCGGGCAGGTGGTCACCCCGGGCCTGGTCACCCTGCCCGACGGTGCGCGGGTGGCCGACGCCGTGGCCGCGGCCGGGGGGCTGCTGCCCGGGGCCGACGCCGCGTCGGTCAACCTCGCCGCGGTCGTCACCGACGGCCAGCAGGTGGCCGTGGGGGTGCCCGGAGCCACCGCGGCCGCGGCCGCGCCGGACGGGACCGCTGGGGGAGCGCCGGCCGGGCCGCTCGACCTCAACGCCGCGACGGTCGCCGACCTCGACGCGCTGCCCGGCATCGGGCCGGTGCTGGCCCAGCGGATCGTCGACCACCGGGGCGGGCACGGCCGGTTCACCAGCGTCGAGCAGCTCGACGACGTCCCGGGCATCGGGCCGGCCACCTACGCCGAGCTCGCCGACCTGGTGCGCGTGTGAGCCGCACACCCCCTGCCCGCTGGACCTGGCTGGACCTGCGCCTCGTCCCCGTCGCGGTCGCCGTCTGGGCCGTCACCCTCCTGGCCGGCGTCCTGCCGCCCGCGGTCCTGGCCTGGCTCGCGCTCGCCGCCGTGGTCTCCGCCGGGCTGGTCCTGCGCCGCCGCCGGACCGGTGCCCGGGTGCTGCTCGCGGTGCTGGCCGCCGTGGCGGCGACGGCGACCACCTCGGCCGTCCGCGGCGCCGCGCACGCCGCCTCCCCGCTGGCCGAGGTCGCCGCCGGCCGAGCCGTGGAGCTGGTGCTCGAGGTCGACGGCGACCCGCGGCGGGTGCGCGGGGCCGGGGCGCCGCGCGTCGTCGTCGAGGCGACCGTGGTGGCACTGGACGACGGCACCCGGCGGGTGACGCTCACCGCCGACGCGGTGCTCTTCGCACCCGCGGAGGAGTGGGCCGCCGTGCTGCCGGGGCAGTCGGTCCGCGTGCGGGCCGCGGTCGCGCCCGCCGCCGCGTCCGAGGGGGTCGTCGCCCGGCTCTCGGCCCGCGGCCCGCCCGAGGTGCTCGGCCGACCGCCGTGGCCGCAGCGTGCGGCGGGGGACCTGCGTGCGGGGCTGGCCGAGGCCTCCGGACGGGTCGTCGGCGGTCCGGCCGGCGGGCTGCTCCCCGGGCTGGTCGTCGGTGACACGTCCGCGATGGACCCGGTGCTGGAGGAGGACTTCCGCCGGGCCGGCCTGTCGCACCTCACGGCCGTCTCGGGCGCCAACGTGGCGATCGTCGTCACCGGTGTCCTCGCACCGCTGCGCCGGCGGGCGGTCGACCGCCGGGTGCAGGCGGTCGTCGCGGCGCTGGCGCTGGCCGGCTTCGTGGTGCTCGCCCGGCCCGAGCCCAGCGTCGTCCGAGCCGCCGCCATGGGCGCGGTCACCCTCCTGGCCCTGGCCACCGGCCGCACCCGGGCGGCGGTCCCGGCGCTGTGCGCCTCGGCCACCGTCCTGCTGTGGCTCGACCCCGGACTGGCCCGCGACGCCGGCTTCGCCCTGTCGGTCACCGCGACGGCGGCCATCGTGCTCCTGGCCCCCGGCTGGTCGGCATCCCTGCGGGACCGCGGCTGGCCGCGGACCGTGGCCGACGCGGTCGCCGTCGCCGCGGCCGCCGGGCTGGCCACCGCGCCGCTGGTGGCCGGGCTGTCCGGCCTGGTCAGCCCGGTCTCCCTGCCGGCCAACCTGCTCGCCGCGCCCGCGGTGGCACCGGCGACCGTGCTCGGCCTGCTGGGGACCCTCGTCGCGCCGCTCGTGCCCCCCGCCGGGGACGCCCTGGTGTGGCTCGCCGGGTGGCCGGTGCGCTGGCTGGTGCTCGTGGCCCGGACGGCGTCGGGCCTGCCCGACGGCGCGACCGGGTGGCCGGCCGGCACCCGGGGCGCCCTCCTGCTCACCCTCCTGCTCCTCGCTGTCGGGCTCCTCCTGTGGCGCCACCCGCGGCTGCGCCCGCTCGCCCTGGCCGCCCTGCTCGGCCTCCTGGTGCTGGGCTGGCCGCTGCGCCAGGTGGCCGACGGGTGGCCGCCGGACGAGGCGGTGCTCGTGGCCTGCGACGTCGGGCAGGGTGACGCCCTGGTCGTGCCCACGGGACCGGGTGAGGCCGTCCTCGTCGACGCGGGCCCCGAGGTCGGCCCGGTGGACCGCTGCCTGGGCCGGCTCGGGGTCGACCGGCTGCCGCTGGTGCTGCTCTCGCACCTCGACGCCGACCACGTCGGCGGGCTGGCCGGCGCGCTCGGCGGCAGGGACGTCGACGTGGTGGCCACCGGCACCCTGTCCCCGGCCGACGAGCGGGCGCCCGCGCTGGACGCGGCCGCCGCCCGGGCCGGTGCACGCCGGGAGGTGCTGCGGCCGGGGGACCGGCGGGTGGTCGGCTCGGCGCAGCTGGAGGTGCTCGCCCCGCCGCCGGAGATCGCCACGGCGGCCGCCGAGGCCAACGACCTGTCGACGGTCGTGCGGGTCACCCAGCGGGGGGTCCGCGTGCTGCTCACCGGCGACCTGGGCGCGGTGGCGCAGTCCCGCGTCCTGGACCGGGGCGTGGACCTGGCCGCCGACGTGCTGAAGGTCCCGCACCACGGCAGCGCCGACGCCGACCCCGCGTTCCTGGCCGCGTCCGGGGCCCGGGTGGCACTGGTCTCGGTCGGGGCGGACAACACCTACGGGCACCCCGCACCCCGGCTGCTCGGCTGGCTGCAGCAGGCCGGCGCGCGGGTGCACCGCACCGACCGGGAGGGCGACCTGGCGGTCGTCGGATCGGCGGGCGACTGGGGCGTCACCGCACGCGGCGCGACCGGGGGAGCCGCCGCCGGCTCCGCCCCGGCCGGTGGGGCGACGTCCGGCGACGGCGTCCCCGCGACCGCACCGCGCCGCGTCGCCGCACGCCGGCCGTCCCGTCCCCCCGCCGTGACACCATCGCCCCGTGACAGCGGCACCCCCGGCACCGACCTCCCGGCTGCGGGCCGTCGTCGGCGAGGAGGAGCTGCTGCGCGCCCGCGCCGTCTCCGCCGTGCGGGCCGCCGTCCTCGAGCGCCACCCCGACGCGGAGGTGCACGAGCTGGCCGCGCTGGGCCTGCCGGTGGGTCAGCTGGCCGACGTCCTGGCGCCCTCGCTGTTCGGCGGCCACCGGCTCGTCGTCGTCGGCGGCGTGCACGAGGCCGCCGGGGCCCTGGTCGACGCCCTGACCAGCTACTGCGCCGACCCCGACCCGGACCTGACGCTGGTCGTCGTGCACCACGGCGGCAAGCGCAACGAGGCACTGCTCAAGACCCTGACCGCCGCCGGCGCGGCCGTCGACGACTGCCCGAAGATCTCCTCCGCCAGCGACCGGGCGGCCTTCGTCCGCAACGAGGTGCGGGCGGCGGGCGGCCGGATCACCACCGACGCGCTCACCGCCCTGGTCGACGCGGTGGGCGCCGACCTGCGGGCGCTGTCCTCGGCGGCCACCCAGCTGGTCGCCGACTTCGGCGGCACCATCGACGCCGACGCCGTCGCGCGCTTCCACCGCGGTCAGGCCGAGGTCACCGGCTTCACCGTCGCCGAGCGGGTGCTCGTCGGCGACCGGCAGGGCTCGCTGGAGATGCTGCGCTGGGCGCTCGACCGCGGGGTGGCCCACGTGCTCGTCGCCGACGCCATCGCCGACGGCGTCCGCACCGCCGCGCGGGTCGCCTCGCTGAACACCAGCAACACCGGCGAGCTCGCCCGGGCGCTCAAGCTCCCGCCGTGGAAGGTGAAGAAGGCCCAGACCCAGGCCCGCGGGTGGACCATCGACGGATTGCAGCAGGCGATCGGTGTGGCCGCCGAGCTCAACGCCGACGTCAAGGGGGTGGCGGCGAGCGCCGACTACGCGCTGGAGCGGGCGGTCCGCCGCATCGTCGCCATCCGTGCGGTCACCGGCCGGGCCGCCCGCGGCCTCCGCTAGGCCCCGGCCCTCAACCCCGGCCCGCAGGACGCAGCGAGCCCCGTCCCTCGCGGGGACGGGGCTCGCCGGGAGCGCGGGGCGCAGGTCAGAGGCTGGCGAAGTGCTTGGCCATGCCCGACTTGCGGTTCGCCGCCTGGTTCTTGTGGATGATGCCCTTGCTGGCGGCCTTGTCCAGCGCCTTGCTGGCGTGGGCCAGTGCGGTGCCGGCGGCCGCGGTGTCCCCGGACGCCGCGGCCGTGCGGAAGCGGCGGACGGCCGTCTTCAGGGCGGACTTGACGGCGACGTTGCGCTGGCGCGCCTTCTCGTTCGTCTTGTTCCGCTTGATCTGGGACTTGATGTTCGCCACGCGTGAGCCTCGGTGTCTCGCAGAGTTGGGAGTCTGACAGTGCGTCCGGACGGCGTGCGTCGGCGGACCGGCCTGCCAGGTTACCAGCGCGCGAGGCGGCGTCCCACCCCGGTCGCGTCCGGCCCTCCCGGCAGGGTGCTCCGCAGCAGCGGCCCGCCGTGGGACGATGGCAGCACTGTGACGACTCCCGCTGCCACCGATCCCACCCGGATCCGGAACTTCTGCATCATCGCCCACATCGACCACGGCAAGTCGACGCTGGCCGACCGGATGCTCGAGGTGACCGGGATCATCGAGGCGCGGCAGATGCGCGCGCAGTACCTCGACCGGATGGACATCGAGCGCGAGCGCGGCATCACCATCAAGGCGCAGAACGTGCGCCTGCCGTGGACTCCGCGGACGGGTGAGGCAGCCGGCGCCGAGTACGTGCTCGACATGATCGACACCCCGGGCCACGTCGACTTCACCTACGAGGTCTCCCGCTCGCTGGCCGCCTGCGAGGGCGCGGTGCTGCTGGTCGACGCCGCGCAGGGCATCGAGGCGCAGACCCTGGCCAACCTCTACCTGGCCCTGGAGAACGACCTCACGATCATCCCGGTCCTCAACAAGATCGACCTGCCGGCCGCCCAGCCGGAGAAGTACGCCGCCGAGATCGCGCACATCATCGGCTGCGACCCCGCGGACGTGCTCCGGGTCAGCGGCAAGACCGGCGAGGGCGTGCCCGAGCTGCTCGACCAGATCGTCGCGCAGATCCCGGCCCCGGTCGGCGACGCCGACGCCCCGGCCCGCGCCATGATCTTCGACAGCGTCTACGACATCTACCGCGGGGTCATCACCTACGTCCGCGTGGTCGACGGCCGGATCGCCAGCCGCGAGCGGATCAAGATGATGTCCACCGGCGCCACGCACGAGCTGCTCGAGATCGGCGTCATCTCGCCCGAGCCCAAGCCGGTCGACGGCCTCGGCGTCGGCGAGGTGGGCTACTTCATCACCGGGGTGAAGGACGTCCGCCAGTCCCGCGTCGGCGACACCGTCACGCTGCAGCACAAGCCGGCCGCCGAGGCGATCGGCGGGTACAGCGACCCCAAGCCGATGGTCTACTCCGGCCTCTACCCGATCGACGGCAGCGAGTACCCGCTGCTGCGCGAGGCGCTGGACAAGCTGCTGCTCAACGACGCCGCGCTCACCTACGAGCCGGAGACCTCCGCGGCGCTCGGCTTCGGCTTCCGGGTCGGCTTCCTCGGCCTGCTGCACCTGGAGATCGTCCGCGAGCGGCTCGAGCGCGAGGCCGGCATCAGCCTCATCTCCACCGCGCCGAACGTCGTCTACCGGGTGGTCATGGAGGACGGCACCGAGCACACCGTCACCAACCCCAGCGACTGGCCCGAGGGCAAGATCGACACGGTCTTCGAGCCGGTCGTCAACGCCACGATCATCGCGCCCAGCGACTACACCGGCGCGATCATGGAGCTGTGCCAGAGCCGGCGCGGCCAGCTCGGCGGCATGGACTACCTCAGCGAGTCCCGCGTCGAGCTGCGCTACACGCTGCCGCTCGGCGAGATCATCTTCGACTTCTTCGACGCGCTGAAGTCGCGCACCCGCGGCTACGCCAGCCTCGACTACGCCGAGGCCGGTGAGCAGGAGTCGAAGCTGGTCAAGGTCGACATCCTGCTGCAGGGCGAGCCGGTCGACGCGTTCAGCGCGATCGTGCACAAGGACAAGGCCTACGGCTACGGCGTGATGATGGCCGGCAAGCTGCGCGAGCTCATCCCGCGCCAGCAGTTCGAGGTGCCCATCCAGGCCGCCGTCGGCTCCCGGGTCATCGCCCGCGAGACGGTGCGCGCCATCCGCAAGGACGTCCTCGCCAAGTGCTACGGCGGTGACATCACCCGCAAGCGGAAGCTGCTGGAGAAGCAGAAGGAGGGCAAGAAGCGGATGAAGATGGTCGGCCGGGTCGAGGTCCCGCAGGAGGCCTTCGTCGCCGCGCTGTCCACCAGCGAGCCCTCCACCGCCAAGAAGTGACCACCGGCCGCATCGAGGCCGTCTGCGTCTCCGGCAGCGACCTGCTGCCGCTGCCCGACCGCCGGCCCGGCCGCAGCGGCATCGACAAGCGGCCGGTGGCCGGGCGGGTCGCCGTCGGCCGGCTGGGGCTCGACGGCGACGTCCAGGTCAACCGGCGGTACCACGGCGGCGAGGGCCAGGCGGTCTACGCCTACGCGCAGGAGGACGCCGCCTGGTGGGTGGCCGAGCTCGACCGGCCGCTGCCGCCGGGCCGGTTCGGCGAGAACCTGCGGACGGCGGGGCTGGACCTGACCGGCGCCGTCCTGGGCGAGCGGTGGCGGGTGGGCACCGCCCTGCTCCAGGTCACCGACTGCCGGATCCCGTGCGCCAATTTCGAGCGCTTCTGGGACGTGCCGCGGCTGGTCCGGCGGTTCACCGCGCACGGCGCCAGCGGCGCGTACCTGCGGGTCCTCGAGACGGGGGACGTCGGCGCCGGCGACGAGGTCACCGTCGTCGACCGGCCCGGCCACGGCGTCACGGTCGGGACGGCGTTCCGCGCCTACACGACCCAGAAGCACCGCCTGCCCGAGCTGGCCCCCGCGCTGCCGGTCCTGCCCGAGCGCACCCGCGGGAGGATCGCGGCGCGCATCGAGCGGCGGCTCGCCGCCACGGGCTGAGGCCCCCGGCGCGCTACCGTCGCGCCGCGCCGGGTGGGCCGGCGCGACGGGGAGGTCGCTCGATGCTGCTGCGCCGTGCCGCCGGGCTGGTCGCCGGCACCGTGCTCGCCGTGCCGCTGCTGGCCGGCTGCGGTGGCGGCGGCGAGCCGGAGGAGAGCGCCGACCAGCTGCTGTCGCGGGCACGGACGACCCTCGACGAGGCCAGCAGCCTGCACTTCGTGCTCACCAGCGAGGGCGCGCCGACCACCGGCACCGAGCTGACGGGCGGCGAGGGCGACGTCGCCCGCCCCGCGTCGTTCCAGGGGACGCTGCAGGTGCTGGCCGCCGGCGCGCCGCTCGACCTCGCCGTCGTCTCGGTCGACGGCACCGTCTACGCGCAGCTGCCCTTCACCACCGGCTACAGCGTCGTCGACCCCGCGCAGTTCGGCTTCGGCGACCCCGGCACGCTGCTCGACCCCGACACCGGGATCTCCCAGCTGCTCGAGCAGGCCGGCTCGGCCGAGCTGGGGGAGGAGCGCCGGGTGGACGGCGAGGTGGTGCGCGAGGTGACCGCGGAGCTGCCCGGCGACCTGGTCGAGCAGGTGCTCACCAGCGAGGACCCGAGCCGGCCGGTGGCCGCCCGCTTCTCGGTGGCTCCCGACAGCGGCGAGCTGCGCCGCGCGGAGCTGACCGGCCCCTTCTACACCGCCGGCCAGGACGCGACGTTCACCCTCGAGCTCAGCGACTTCGGCGCCGATGTCGAGATCACCGCGCCGGCTGTCGGCTGAGCCCACGGGGTCCGCGCGGCCGGTCCCGGGCCTGCCGCTGGTCGTCCTGGCCACGCTGGCGGTGCTGGTCACCGCGGCCGACACCTACGTGGTCGTCCTGGCGCTGCCGGAGATGCTGGCGGGGGTCGGCGTCGGCATCGACGAGCTCCAGCGCGCGACGCCGATCATCGGCGGCTTCCTGCTCGGCTACACCGCCACCCTGCCGCTGCTGGGCCGGCTCGCCGACCTCCGCGGCCGGGTGCCGGTGCTGGCCGGCTGTCTGCTGCTGTTCGCGCTGGGGTCCCTGCTGACGGCGACGGCGACCGGCCTGGGTCCGGCGGTCACCGGCCGCGGGCTGCAGGGCGTGGGCGCCGGCGGGCTGGTGCCGGCCACGCTCGCGCTGGTCGCCGACCGCTGGCCGCCCGAGCGCCGCGCGCTGCCGCTGGGCGTGGTCGGCGCGGTGCAGGAGGCCGGCGCGGTGCTCGGCCCGCTGGCCGGCGCCGCGGTGCTCGCGGTCAGCGACTGGCGTGCGGTGTTCTGGCTCAACCTGGCCCTCGGCGCAGCACTGGCGGCCGGGGTGGTCGTCACCGGCCGCCGGCGGCCCGACCCCGCCGGGCTGGTCCTGCTCGCGGTGGCCGCCGCGGCGCTCGGGCTGCTGCTCGCCGAGCCGGCGGCGCTGGCCGAGGACGTCACCCTCGGGCTGGCCTGGGTGCCGCTCCTGGACGGCGTGCCCGCCGCCACCCCGCTGCTGCTGGCGGCGGTGGTCGCGGGTGCCGCGCTGGCCGCCCGCAGCCTGGCCCACCCCGCCGGCGCGGTCCTGCCGCTGCGCGGGCTGCCCCGGCTGGCGCGCGAGGTCGACGTCGTCGGGTCGCTGCTCGCCGTCGTCGCGCTCGGGGCGCTGGTGTGGGCGTTCGCCGCCGCCGACCCGGCCACCGAGGTGGTCGCGCACGGCCCGGTGCTGCTGCCGGTCGCCGCGGCGGCCGCCGCCGCGTTCTGGCTGCACGAGCGCCGCACACCCGACCCGGTGCTGCCGCTGCGCCAGCTGCGACCGGCCGGGGCGTGGGGCGCGCTGCTGGTCAACCTGCTGGTCGGGGTGGCGCTGGTGGCCGCGCTGGTCGACGTCCCGCTGTTCGCCCGGGCGACGACCACGCCGGGCGACCAGCTCGGTGCGGCGCTGGTGCTGCTGCGGCTGCTGGTGGCGGTGCCGGTGGGCGCGGTGGCCGGCGGGTGGCTGTGCCGGGTGGCGGCGCCGCGGGTCGTCGCGGCCGGCGGGATGGCGCTGGCCGCGCCGGCGCTGTGGGCGATGACCCGCTGGGGCGAGACGTCGCTGGACGGCTGGGGGTCCACGGTCGTGCTGCTGGCCGCGGGCCTGGGCTTCGGCCTGGCCATCGCGCCGGTCAACGCGGTGCTGCTGGCGGTCACCGGCCCGGCGGTGCACGGCAGCGCCGGCGCGCTGGCCGTCGTCGCCCGCACCGTCGGGATGCTGGTCGGGCTTTCGCTGCTCACCGCCGTGGCGCTGCGCCGGTTCACCGCCGAGGTCGAGGCGATCGGCTCGCCGCTGACGGTCTGCCCCGCCTCGCCGGCCGACTGCCCGGCGTACGACGCGGCCACCGACGCCGCCGTCCTCACCCAGCTGCACACGGTGTTCGCCGGCGCCGCGGTCGCCGCCGCACTGGCGGCGGCCGCGGCGCTGGTGCTGCTGCGGGAGCGCCCGCTCAGACGGTGAAGACGATCTTCCCGGCGGTGCGGCCCTCGAGCATGCGGGCGAACCCGTCGCGGGCCTGCTCCAGCGGCAGCTCGACGTCGATCACCGGGCGGGCGCCGGTGGCCGCGCACATCCGCATGAGCGCCTCCAGCTCGTCGCGGGTGCCCATCGTGGAGCCGATGACCGACAGCTGGGTGAAGAAGACCCGGTTGAGCTCGGCGCTGGGGTCGAAGCCGGTGGTGGCGCCGGAGGTCACGATGACGCCGCCGGGCTTGAGCGACTTGACGCTGTGGCTCCAGGTCGCCTTGCCGACGGTCTCCATCACCCCGTCGACCCGCTCGGGCAGCCGCGCGCCGGTCTCGAAGGCCTGCTCGGCACCCAGGTCCAGCGCCGCCTGCCGCTTCTCCTCGCTGCGGCCGGTCACCCAGACGCGGAAGCCGGCGGCCCGCCCGAGCACCACCAGCGCGGTGGCGACGCCGCCGCTGGCGCCCTGCACCAGCACGGTGTGCCCGGGGCGCAGCCCGGACTTGACGAAGAGCATCCGGTAGGCGGTCAGCCACGCGGTGGGCAGGCAGGCGGCCTGGGCGAAGGACAGCTCGGCGGGCTTGGGCAGCACGTTGCGCCGGGGGACGGCGACCCGCTCGGCCATGGTGCCCTGGTGCAGCTCGGAGAACAGCGTGCGCTTCGGGTCGAGGGTCTCGTCGCCGGTCCAGCCGGGGGTGGAGACGACGCCGTGGACGACGACCTCGTTGCCGTCCTCGTCCAGGCCGGCCGCGTCGGTGCCCAGGACCATCGGCATCCGCTCCTGCGGCAGCCCGACGCCGCGCAGGCTGAACAGGTCGTGGTGGTTGAGCGAGACGGCCTTCACCTGCACCGTCGTCCAGCCGTCGGGCACCTCGGGTTCGGGGCGGTCGCCGACCTCCAGCACGGAGAGCGGGTCGTCGGGCGAGGGCGTGGAGACGAAGACGGCGCGCATGCGCCGGACGTTAGGACACGGCGGTCCGGTGGGCGAGGGCGCGCCCACCGGACCGCCGCGGGCCGGGGTCAGACCCGGCCGGGTGGGCAGGCGACGTTGTCGTGGGACAGGCCGCCGTTGTCCAGGTCGAGCTCGGCCGCGAGGTCACCGGTCAGCGAGACGCCCCCGGAGACGAGCGCCTCGCGGGAGAGGGAGAGGCCGACGGTGCAGTCGTAGAGGGGCTGCCGCTCCGCCCTACCGACCCCGGTCCAGGTCAGGTCGACGTCCACCGTCCCGGTCAGGGACTCCGGCGCCAGGCCCTGCGAGCCGTCGTCCGCCGCGGTGCAGGTGTAGTCGTAGGACACCTCCAGGCGGGCCGAGTCCAGCCGGTCGACCTCCGCGACGGCCACGTCCTCGCCGTCGACCGTGCAGGAGAGGCCCTCGCGGTACAGCGCGAACCGGACCACGGTCCCCGCGCCCCGCTCCTCCTCGACGGTCACGTCCGCGACGAGGCCGTCGCCACCGGTGAACAGCGCCCACCCGCGGTAGGCGGTGTAGGTGCCGGCGCCCTCGGGAGGTGCCGCGGCCGCGGTCCCCGCCGCGGTCTCCATCGCCGCCGTGGCCAGCAGCACGGTCAGTGCCCGGCCGGCCGTCCTCGTCCTCATGCCGTCCTCCTCACGAGCCGGTCCCGGGACCTCCGGGTCCGGTGAGCGGGAGGGTGACAGCGGCCGGCGGCGAGCCGGAAACCCTTTTCGCGCGGGGCGCGCGGGCTGACGGCGTGCCGCCGGCGACACGCCGTCAGCGGACGACGACGACGTGTTCCTGCCGCGGCACGAACTCGCCGATCACCGGCGCGCCGGGCACCTCGCCGCCGAGCAGCAGCCCCCCGGAGGTCTGCGCGTCGGCGAGCAGCAGCGCCTCCTCCCCGGAGACGGCGGACAGGTCGGCGTGCGGCCGGACCCAGTCCAGGTTGCGCCGCGTCCCGCCGGAGACGAAGCCCGCGGCCAGCGCCTCGCGGGCACCGGCGAGGTAGGGGACGGCGGCGGCGTCGACCACCGCGGTCACCCCGCTGGCCCGCGCCATCTTGTACAGGTGGCCGAGCAGGCCGAAGCCGGTGACGTCGGTGCCGGCGCGGATCCCCGCCGCGACGGCGGCCCGCCCGGCGTCGCGGTTGAGCGCCGTCATCGACGCGACGGCCTCCTCGCTCACCTCGCCGGTCGCCTTCATCCGGCTGTTGAGCACCCCGACGCCCAGCGGCTTGGTCAGCGACAGCGGCGTCCCGGGCACGGCGGCGGCGTTGGTGACGATGCGGTCGACGTCGACCACGCCGGTCACCGCCATGCCGTACTTGGGCTCGGGGTCGTCGATGGAGTGCCCGCCGCCGACGTGGCAGCCGGCCTCCTGCGCCACTTCCAGCCCGCCGCGCAGGACTTCGGCGGCGAGCTCGGCGGGCAGCACGTCGCGCGGCCAGCCGAGCAGGTTGACCGCGACGACCGGGGTGCCGCCCATGGCGTAGACGTCGGAGAGCGCGTTGGCGGCGGCGATGCGGCCGAAGGTGTGCGCGTCGTCGACCACCGGGGTGAAGAAGTCGGTGGTGAGCACGATGCCGACCCCGGGCACGCCCGGACGCCGGTCGATCCGGACGACGGCCGCGTCGTCGCCGTCGTCGAGGCCGACGACCAGCTCGGCGGCCGGGTCGCGCGGGCCGGTGGCGGTCAGCCCGGCGACGACGGCCTCCAGCTCGCCGGGCGGGATCTTGCAGGCGCAGCCGCCGCCGTGGGCGTACTGGGTGAGCCGGATCCGTGCGGGAGCGGTGGTCACGCCGCCACCGTAGGCTCCCGGGCGGAGGCGTCAGGGCGCCTGGTGGCCCCCGCGGCCTCTAAAGCCGACGTGGCCGAGCAGCTCGGTCAGGCGGGTTCGATTCCCGTCCGCCTCCGCCAGCCGCCCCGCGGGCCGGCGCGCATACGCTCCGCAGCGATGAGCGCCGACCCGCGGCGGGCCGTGCCCCGCACCGACACGCTGCTCGCCGACCCCGCGGTGGCCGCCGCGTGCGCCCGGCTGGGCCGCGAGCTGGTCAAGGACGCCGTCCGCGGCGTCCAGCAGCGGGTGCGCGACGGGCGGCTGGACCCCGACAACGCCGTCGCCGCCGTCCTGGCCGCGCTGCCGCCGACGGCGGGGAGCCTGCGGCCGGTGCTCAACGCGACCGGCGTCGTCGTGCACACCAACCTCGGCCGGGCGCCGCTGTCGCCGGCCGCGGTCGAGGCCGTGGTCGCCGCCAGCGGCACCACCGACGTCGAGCTCGACCTGGGCACCGGCCGCCGCGGGCCGCGCGGCGAGGCGGCGCTGGCCGCGCTGCTGGCCGCGGTGCCGGCGGCCGAGGCGGCCCTGGTGGTGAACAACTGCGCGGCCGCGCTCGCGCTGGTGGCCACCGCGCTCGGCGGCGAGCTGGTCATCGCCCGCGGCGAGCTGGTCGAGATCGGCGACGGCTTCCGGATCCCCGAGCTGCTGGAGGCCACCGGCGCCCGGTTGCGCGAGGTGGGGACGACGAACCGCGTGGCGCTCGAGGACTACACGCGCGCGCTCGGCCCGGACACCGGCGCGGTGCTCAAGGTGCACCCGTCGAACTTCGTCGTCCGCGGGTTCACCCGGGCGGTGCCGGTGGCGTCGCTGGCGGAGGCGCTCGCCGGGACCGGGGTGCCGCTGGTGGCCGACGTCGGCTCGGGGCTGCTGCGCCCGCACCCGGTGCTGCCCGAGGAGCCCGACCTGCAGACGACGCTCGCCGATGGCGCCGACCTGGTGCTGGCCAGCGGCGACAAGCTGCTCGGCGGCCCGCAGGCGGGGCTGGTGCTCGGCCGGGCCGACCTGGTGCAGCGGCTGCGCCGGCACCCGCTGTACCGCGCGCTGCGGGTGGACAAGACGACGCTCGCCGCGCTGGAGGCGACGCTGCGCGGCCCGCTGCCGCCGGTGCCGGAGATGCTCGCCGCCGACGTCGCCGTCCTGCGCCGCCGCGCCGAGGCGCTGGCCGCCCGGCTGGCCGGCGCCGGGGTCGACGCCCGCGCCGTCGACTCGGCCGCGCGCGTCGGGGGCGGCGGGGCGCCCGAGCACCCGCTGCCCAGCGCCGCGGTCTCGCTGCCCGAGCCCTTCGCCGCGCCGCTGCGGCGCGGTGCGCACCCGGTCGTGGGGTACGTGGCCGACGGGCGCGCGCTGCTCGACCTGCGCAGCGTGCCGCCCTCGTCCGACGACGACCTCGCCGCCGCGGTGCTGGAGGTGGCCGCCGGGTGGAGGTGATCGCCACCGCCGGGCACGTCGACCACGGCAAGTCGACGCTGGTCCGCGCGCTCACCGGCATGGAGCCCGACCGGTGGGAGGAGGAGCGCCGCCGCGGCCTGACCATCGACCTCGGCTTCGCGTGGACGACGCTGCCCTCGGGCCGGGTGGTCGCCGTGGTCGACGTCCCCGGGCACGAGCGGTTCGTCGGCAACATGCTGGCCGGCGTCGGTCCGGTGCCGGCCGCGCTGGTCGTGGTCGCGGCCGACGACGGCTGGTCGGCGCAGACCACCGAGCACGTCGCCGTCCTCGACGCGCTCGGCGTGCGGCACGCGCTGCTCGCCGTCACCAAGGCCGACCTCGCCGACCCGGCGCCGGTGCTCGCCGACGCCACCGAGCGGCTGGCGGCGACCTCGATGGGCGCGGTGCCGGGCGTGGCGCTCAGCGCGCCGGCCGGCCGCGGCGTGCCCGAGCTGGCCGCCGCCCTGGAGACGCTGCTGGCCGGGCTGCCCGCACCGGATCCCGACGCACCGGTGCGGCTGTGGATCGACCGGGCGTTCCCCATCCGCGGTGCCGGCACCGTCGTGACCGGCACGCTGGCCGCGGGCGCGGTGGCCGCCGGCGACCGGCTGCTGCTGGGCGGTCGCGAGGTGGGCGTGCGCGGTGTGCAGTCGCTGGGCCGCCCGGTGGACCGGGCGGTCGCCACCGCCCGGGTGGCGCTCAACCTGCGCGGCGTCGCCGTCGAGGACCTCCGCCGCGGCGACGCGCTGCTCACCCCGGGCGCGTTCCGCTCGACGGCCGAGGTCGACGTCGTGCTGGCGCGCGAGCCGGAGGAGCGGCTGCCGGCCGAGGCGGTGCTGCACGTCGGCTCGGCGGCGGTGCCGGTGCGGGTGCGCCCGCTGGAGGGGACCGCGGTGCGACTGCGCCTGGCCGGCCCGCTGCCGCTGCGCGTGGGCGACCGGGTGCTGCTGCGCGACCCCGGCGCCCGCCGGGTGCTGGGCGCCGACGTCCGCGACGTCGCCCCGCCCGAGCTGCGCCGCCGCGGCGCGGCCCGGCAGCGCGCCGCCGAGCTCGACGAGCAGGGCACCGGGCCCGCCGGTGCGGCCGCCGACCTCGCCCGGCGCCGGGTGGTGCGCGCCGACGACTTCACCGCGATGGGCTGGCCGGTGCCCGGTGACGCCGTCCGCGCCGGGCCGTGGCTGCTCGCGCCCGGCGTGGTCGACGAGCTGGCGCGGCGGGTGCCCGGGCTGGTGGCCGCGCACCGGCAGGCCCACCCGCTGGAACCGGGCCCGCCGGTCGCCGTCGTCCGGCGCGAGCTGGGCCTGCCCACCGACGACCTGGTCGCGCTCGTCGTCCGCACGCCGCTGGCGCTGCGCGAGGGACGGGTCGTGGTGGCCGCCGCGGGGTTGCCGGCGGCGGTGCAGCGGGCGGTCGACGCCGTCCGCGCCCGGCTGGCCGACGACCCGTTCGCCGCGCCCGACGCCGAGGAGCTGCGCGCCGCCCGGCTGGGCCCGCGCGAACTCGCGGCGGCGGTGCGCGACGGGCAGCTGGTGCGGGTGGCCGAGGGGGTCTACCTGGCGCCCGGGGTGGAGGAGCACGCGCGGGCGCGGCTGGCCGCCGTGCCGGCGCCGTTCACCCTCGGCCAGGCCCGGGCGGCCTGGGGGACGTCGCGGCGCGTGGCCGTGCCGCTGATGGAGTGGCTCGACGCGCGCGGGGTGACCGAGCGGCTGCCCGACGCCAGCCGCCGGCTGCGCTGACCGGCCGGCCGCAGGGGTGTCCTGCCGCCGGTCGTGCTCTGCCCCGGCACTGGGGGCAGAGCGCGAAGGGGAGACCGGGAGGTGTCCGGCCGGCAGTCGTGCTCTGCCCCGGCACTGGGGGCAGAGCACGACTGACCGGGGGAGGAGGTGGCCCGGCTGCCCGCCGGGCGGTCAGACGCCGCCGGCCTCGCGCAGCAGGCGGTCGCGCTCGTCGCTCTCGGTGGCGGCCGGCCGCGTGGTGGAGACGTCCACCGTCTCCACCGTGTCCTCGGGGTCGACCGGCCCGGGCAGCGAGCGGAAGCGGGCGCGGGGGTCCTCCGGTGCGGTCACGCCCGCAGGGTCCCGCGCACCCGCGGCCGGCGCCAGACCGGTCGGCGCCCGGGGTCGGCGCCGGAGTGGCCGGCGTCAGGAGCGGCCTGGGTCAGGAGGCCGGCACCCAGCGCGCCGGGCGCTTCTCCCGGAAGGCCGCGATCCCCTCCTGACCCTCCGCGCCGGCGAACGCCCGCGCGGAGAGGTCGAGCAGGTCGTCGAAGGAGCCGCGCAGCCCACCCGCGCGCAGCAGCCGCTTGGTCTCGGCCAGCGCCCACGGCGAGCCCGCGGCCAGCGCCCGCACCTGCGCCTCGACGGCAGCGTCCACCTCGTCGTCGGGCACGGCCAGGTCGACCAGCCCACCCGCGGCCGCGGCGGCGGCGTCGAAGACCTCGCCGGTCAGCATCAGCCGGTGCGCCACGTGCGGCAGCACCCGCGGGAGGACCACCGCCGAGATGACCGCGGGCACGATGCCCAGCCGGACCTCGGAGAAGGCGAAGGTCGCCGAGGCGCCGGCGACGACGACGTCGCAGGCGGCCAGCAGCCCCACCCCGCCGGCGCGTGCGGGCCCGCGGACGGTGGCCACCACCGGCTTGGGGGAGGTCCAGATCCGCTCGAGCAGCTCGGGCAGCTCGCGCACGCCCTGGTCGCCGGCGCCCGCCCCGGCCGCCTCGGACAGGTCCATGCCGGAGCAGAACACCCGGCCGGTGTGGTCGAGCGCGACCACCCGCACCGCGTCGTCGGCCAGCGCGGCGTCGAGGGCCTCGCGCAGCCGGGCGCGCAGGGCCCGGGAGAGCGCGTTGCGGTTGGCGGGGGAGTCGAGGGTGAGGGTCGCGACCCCGCGCTCGACGGAGACCTGCAGCACGTCGTCGTCAGCCACGACCGGTCATCCTGCCCCGCGCGGCACACTGGGGGCGGATGAACACCGCCCTGCCGCTGCTCGACGCCCCGCCGGCGACCCTGCAGCTCCCCGACAGCGCCCGCGAGGGACTGGCCCGCACGCCCTTCGGGCTCTACGTGCACGTGCCCTTCTGCGCCACCCGCTGTGGCTACTGCGACTTCAACACCTACACCTCCGACGAGCTCGGCCCGGGCGCCAACCGTGCCGAGTACGCGGGGACGGCGATCGCCGAGCTGCGCCGCGCGGCGGAGGTCCTCGGCCCGGACCTGCCGACCGTCTCCACCGTCTTCGTCGGCGGCGGCACCCCGACGCTGCTGCCCGCCGGGGACCTCGCCGCGGTGCTGGCCGCCGTCCGCGATCTGTTCCCGGTCGCCGACGACGTCGAGGTGACCACCGAGGCCAACCCCGAGTCCGTCACGCCGGCCAGCCTGGCGACCCTGCGCGCGGGCGGCTTCACCCGGCTGAGCCTGGGCATGCAGTCGGCCGCCGAGCACGTGCTCGCCGTCCTCGACCGCCGGCACACCCCCGGCCGCGCGGTCCAGGCCGCCGAGGAGGCCCGCGCCGCCGGCTTCGCGCACGTCAACCTCGACCTGATCTACGGCACGCCGGGGGAGACCGACGCCGACTGGGCCGCCTCGCTCGACGCCGTCCTGGCCGCCCCCGTCGACCACGTCAGCGCCTACGCGCTCATCGTCGAGGAGGGCACCCGGCTGGCCCGCCGCATCGCCCGCGGCGAGCTGCCGCTGCCCGACGACGACGTGCTGGCCGACCGCTACGTGCAGGCCGACACGGTGCTGCGCGGCGCCGGGTTCGACTGGTACGAGGTGAGCAACTGGTCGCGCGGGGACGCCGCCCGCTGCCGGCACAACGAGCTCTACTGGGCCAACGCCAACTGGTGGGGCGTGGGCCCGGGCGCGCACAGCCACGTCGGCGGGGTGCGGTGGTGGAACGTGAAGCACCCCGCCGCCCACGCGCAGCGGCTGGCCGCGGGGGAGGACCCGGTCGCCGACTCCGAGGTGCTCGCCCCCGCCGACCGCGCGCTGGAGACGGTCATGCTCGGCCTGCGGCTGCGCGACGGCCTGCCGCTCACCGCGCTGTCGGGCTCCGGCCGGCTGCGCGCCGCCGACGCCGTCGCCCGCGGTCTGCTCGACCCGGTCGCGCACGAGGAGGGCCGCGCGGTGCTCACCGACCGCGGCCGCCTGCTCGCCGACGCCGTCGTCCGCGACCTCACCGACTGAAGAAGGACCCCGTCCCCCTCACGCCTCGCACGCTCGGCGCGAGCCTCTGGACGGGGCCGAGCTGACGTTTGTCAGCTGGGGACGGCGACGTCCCGCACTACTGCGGGGCCCCCGGCGCGGTCAGGCTCGGGCCGTGCCTGCGAACGCCCTCGACATCGACGGCCTGACCGTCCGCCACGGCGACGTCCTCGCCGTCGACGGCCTCGACCTCCGCATCGGGCGGGGCGAGACCGTCGCGCTGCTCGGCCCCAACGGGGCGGGCAAGTCCACCACCGTGGGCGCCGTGCTGGGGCTGCTGCACCCGGCGGCCGGAACCGTCCGCGTGCTCGGCCGCGCCCCGGCCGACGCCGTCCGCGCCGGCTGCGTCGGCGCGATGCTGCAGCACGGCGGCCTGCCCGGCGAGGCGCGCGTCGGCGAGGTGCTGCACCTGGTCCGCGGCGCCTACGCCGACCCCTGGCCGCTGGCGGACCTGGTGGCCACCACCGGCACCACCGGCCTGCTCGGCCGCGACGTCGACGCGCTCTCGGGCGGCCAGCGGCAGCGGGTGCTGCTCGCCCTCGCCCTGGCCGGGCAGCCCCCGCTGCTGCTGCTCGACGAGCCCACCTCGGCCATGGACGTCGAGGGCCGCCGCGCCTTCTGGACGACGATGCGCGACCTGGCCGCCCGCGGGACCACCGTCGTCTTCGCCACCCACCACCTCGAGGAGGCCGACGCGGTCGCCGACCGGGTCGTGGTGCTGGCCGGGGGCCGGCTGGTCGCCGACGGTCCCGCGGCGCAGGTCCGCTCGGCCGTGGCCGGCCGCACGATCCGCCTCCCCTCCGGCCGGCTGCCCGAGCCGCTGCCCGGCGTCACCGGCGCCACCCGGCAGGGCGCCACCGTCGAGCTCGCCACCACCGACGTCGAGGCCACCCTGCGGGCGCTGCTCGCCGGCGGCGTCCCGCTGACCGACCTCGAGGTCCGCGGCGCCAGCCTCGAGGACGCCGTCCTGTCCCTCACCACCACCGGAGGACCCCGATGAGCCCGCTGCTCGCCTTCCAGCTGCGCCGGGTGGCCCGCAACCGGCAGTTCCTGTTCTTCACCGTGCTGCTGCCGGCGGCCTTCACCGTGTTCTTCACCCGGGTCTTCGCCGGGACGCCGGGCGGCGTCAGCCCCGAGCAGGCGGCGGGCACGATGGTCTCGATGATGGCCTACGGCGCGATCGGCGCCACCCTGGGCGCGACCGTGCGGCTCTCCTTCGACCGCGCCTCGGGCTGGCTGCGCCAGCTGCGGGTGACCCCGGTGCCGCAGACGTCGGTGGTCGCCGTCGACGTCGCCGTCGGGATGGTGCTGACCCTGCCGCCGCTGGTCGTCGTCGCGCTGACCGGCCGGTTCGTCAACGGCGTGCGGCTGGCGCCCGGCGAGTGGGCCGGGCTGGTCGGGGTGCTGTGGCTCGGGTCGGCGGTGTTCGTGGCGCTGGGCCTGCTGCTGGGCTGGGCGCTGGAGCAGAAGGCCGCCGGTGGCGCGACCGGCATCGTCGGCACCGTGCTGGCCGCCCTCGGCGGGCTGTGGGTGCCGGTCGAGCTGTTCCCCTCCGGCCTGCGCGCGGTGGCGCACGGACTGCCGTCGTACTGGTACGCGGAGGCCGGCCGGGCCGCCGCCGGGGGAGCGCTGCCGTCGGCGTCAGCGGTCGGCGCCCTGGTCGCCTTCGCCGCCGTCTTCGGGGGCCTGGCGGTGCTCGTGGCGCGGCGCCGTCCGCTCGCCGCCGTCGCGGGCTGACCGGGCTACGGTCGGGCGCCGTGGACCCCCGCCCCCGCTGGTACCGCATCGGCTGGGCGCTGCCCTGGCTGCTGTTCCAGTTCTTCCCGGTCGCCGACCTGCTCACCACCGACCGGCCGCTCGCCGTGCGGCTGGTCGCCGGCGCCGGCCTGCTGGTGTTCACCGGCGTCTATCTCGACGTCTTCCGGCGGGCCTTCGGCGACCGCTGCTGGTCGGGGTCGCTCCTCGGGCGGCTGGCGGTGGTCGCGGTGCTGGGCACCGGGCTGGCCGTGTGGCTGGGACCGTCCTGGGCGGGCCTGCTGATCTACGTGTCGGCGGCCTCGGCGGCGGCGCTGCCCACCCGCTGGACGTGGCCGGCGGTCCTCGCGGCCGCGCTGGTCTGCGCCGGGGTGGTGGTCCTCGGCGGCGAGCCCGGGCTGGTCGTCCTGCCGGTGCTGTGCCTGCTGACCGCGTTCGCGCTGCGCGGCACCCGGCACCTGGTCTCGGTCAACGCCGAGCTCGCCGAGGCGCGCGAGGAGCTGGCCCGCCACGCCGTCGCCGAGGAGCGGCTGCGCTTCGCCCGCGACCTGCACGACCTGCTCGGCCACAGCCTGTCGCTCATCGCGCTCAAGAGCGAGCTGGCCGGGCGGCTGGCCGAGGTCGACCCCGCCCGGGCGCGCACCGAGATGGCCGACGTCGAGGCCGCCGCCCGCCGCGCGCTGGCCGAGGTGCGCGACGCCGTCAGCGGCTACCGGCAGGTGAGCTGCGCCCAGGCGCTGGCCGAGGCCCGTTCGGCGCTGTCGGGCGCCGGCATCGCCGTCCGGCTGCCGCCGCGGGTGCCGGAGCTGCCGGGGCCGGTCGACGCCGCGCTGGGCTGGGTGGTCCGCGAGGCGACGACCAACGTGCTGCGGCACAGCGGCGCCCGCGCGGTGACCGTCACCCTCACCGACGACGGCGCCGAGGCGGTGCTCACCGTCACCGACGACGGATCCGGCCCCGCCGACGACGCCGGGCCCGGCTCGGGGCTCACCGGGCTGGCCGAGCGGGTCGGGGCGCTGGGCGGCGCGCTGACCGGCGGCGCGGGGCGCGACGGCGGCTACGAACTGCGCGCCGTGCTGCCGCTGGCGCCGGTGACGGCGGGCGCGGCCCGGTGATCCGCGTCCTGATCGCCGAGGACCAGTCGATGGTCCGCGGCGCGCTGCGGGCGCTGCTGGAGCTCGAGGACGACGTCACCGTCGTCGCCGAGGTCGGCCGCGGCGACGAGGTGCTGGCCGCCGCCCGCGAGCACGGGCCGGACGTCGCGCTGCTCGACATCGAGATGCCCGGCCGCGACGGCATCGAGGCCGCGCGGGAGCTGGCCGCCGAGCTGCCCGCGGTGCGCGCCGTCGTGCTCACCACCTTCGGCCGGCCCGGGTTCCTGCGGCGGGCCATGGAGGTCGGCGCCGCCGGGTTCCTGGTCAAGGACGCGCCGGTCGCCGAGCTGGCGAGGGCCATCCGCGCCGTCGTCGCCGGCGAGCGGGTGATCGACCGGGACCTCGCGGCCGCAGCGCTCGCCCTCGGGGCCACCCCGCTGTCGACGCGCGAGGCCGACGTGCTGCGCGAGGCCGCCGACGGCGCCACCGTCGCCGACATCGCCCGCCGGCTGTTCCTGTCGGAGGGCACGGTGCGCAACTACCTGTCCTCGGCGATCGGCAAGACCGGGGCGCGCACCCGCGTCGAGGCCGCCCGCGTCGCCGCCGACAAGGGCTGGCTGTAGCCGCGGGACGCCGCGCGCCGCTCCGGTGAGTTCCGAGCTCCCGGCGGGTCCGAGCTCGTGACACCCGAGGCTCGTGACACCCGGGGCTCGTGCCACCCGGGGCTCGTGCCACCCGCGGAGAGGACACCGCCATGTCGGAGCTGCTCGTCGACGTCATCACCTCCCTCGACGGCTACGCCTCGGGAGAGGGCTGGCCCGGCTTCTGGGGTCTCGAGGGCCCGGAGTACCTCGCCTGGCTCGGCGAGCAGCCCGAGGTCACCTACCTGATGGGAGCGAACACCTACCGCCTGATGTCGGGCTTCGCCGCCGGCGAGGTCCCGAGCGGCCAGGACGGGTTCAGGCCCGAGGAGGAGGCATCCGTCGACGAGCTCACGCGAGCGCCCAAGGTGGTGTTCTCCGCCTCCCTCGAAGAGCCGCTGACGTGGGCCAACTGCACGCTCGTCCGCGGCGACGCCGTCGAGGCCGTCCGCGCCCTGAAGTCGACCGGCTCGGGGCTCCTCAGCACGATCGGCAGCCTCAGCCTGTGCCGGTCCCTGCTGCGAGCCGGACTCGTCGACCGCTTCCGGGTCGGGGTGTTCCCGGTGATCACCGGGGCCACGGGCGAGGAACGCGTCTACGACGGCTACCCCGACGTCGCCCTGGAGATGACCGAGCAGCGCACCTTCGACGGCCGCATCCTGCTGGTCGAGTACCGGCCCCGCGTGCTCGAGCACCCGCCGCTCGGCGCCCCCGAGGGCTCTACAGCTCGAGCTTGAAGCCCTCGTGGGAGGCGACGTAGCCGAGACCCGCGTAGAAGCGGTGGGCGTCGGTGCGGCGCTTGTCGGTGGTGAGCTGCACCAGCGTCGCGCCGCGGCGGCGGGCCTCCTCGGCGCACCACCGCAGCATCGCCCGGCCCAGCCCGCGCCCGCGGCGCGCCGCGGCCACCCGCACCCCCTCGACGTGCGCCCGCAGCGCGCCGCCGCGGGAGAGCCCAGGGAGGAAGGTGAGCTGCAGCGTGCCGACGACGGTGCCGCCGTCCTCGGCGACGACGAGCAGGTGGGCGGGGTCGGCGTCCACCGCGGCGAACGCCGCCGCGTAGGGGGCGGGGTCGGCGGTCTCCCGGCCGGCGCCCAGGACGTCGGCGGTCAGCAGCGCGACGATCGCCGGGACGTCCTCGGCGCGGGCGCGGCGCAGCAGCACCCCGCCGTCGAGGAGCTGCTCCCTCACCGCACCCGGCCGGGGTCGGTGGGCATGAGCGCGTCGAGGTCGAGGACCCGCACGTGGATGACGGTGCGCTGCTGCAGCGCCGCGCGCAGCGCCCGGTGCAGGCCGTCCTCGAGGTAGAGCTCGCCGTGCCACTGGACGGCGTGCGGGAACAGGTCGCCGTAGAAGGTCGAGTCGTCGGCCAGCAGGGTGTCCAGGGCCAGCTCGCGCTTGGTGGTCACCAGCGTGTCGAGCCGGATCTGCCGGGGCGGGATCATCGCCCAGTCCTTGGTGGCCAGGCCGTGCTCGGGATAGGGACGCCCGTCGCGCACCGCTTTGAAGACCAGGGACCCGACCTCCGTCCTGACCCGCCCCGTTCCGGCACCGTCCGTCCGCCAGCCTAGCCACGCCCCGGGGGCCCGCGCCCGCCCCCCGCGGGTGTGGCGTGCGTCCGGGTGCGCGACGGACGCGCCGCCCGGTCGTATGCTGGGCTGGCACTCGGTCCGTGCGAGTGCCAGCCCACCGGTGGAGCCCGGTGCGCGCAGGCCGCGTCTCCCGGAGCCGCCCGCACGGGCCCGTCGACCGGTACGGGGAGGTGTCACCGTGGCGCACGACGAACGCCGCCTGCAGGTCCTGCGGGCCATCGTCCAGGACTACGTCTCCACCAACGACCCGGTGGGCAGCAAGGCCCTCGCCGAGCGGCACGACCTCGGCGTCTCGCCGGCCACGATCCGCAACGACATGGCGGTCCTCGAGGAGCAGGGCTACATCACCCAGCCGCACACCAGCGCCGGCCGGGTGCCCACCGACAAGGGCTACCGCCTCTTCGTCGACCGGCTCTCGGCGGTCAAGCCGCTGTCGGTCGCCGAGCGCCGGGCGATCGAGCGCTTCCTCGACGGCGCGGTCGACCTGCACGACGTCCTCGGCCGCACGGTGCGGCTGCTGGCGCAGCTGACCCACCAGGTCGCCGTCGTCCAGTACCCGACGCTGTCGCGCAGCGCCGTGCGCCACCTCGAGGTGGTCCAGCTGACCGCCTCCCGGCTGCTGCTGGTGCTCATCACCGACACCGGACGGGTCGAGCAGCGGGTCGTGGAGTGCCCGGTCGACATCGCGCAGGACGACGTCGCCGAGCTGCGCGCGCTGCTCAACTCGGCCTTCGCCGGCGCCCGGCTGGGCGACGCGGGCGGCAAGGTGCCCGACCTGGTCGACACCGCGCCGCCGCACCTGCGCGCGCTGGTCGCCGCGGTGAGCGCCACGCTGGTCGAGACGCTCGTCGAGCCGGGGGAGGACCGGCTGGTCATCGGCGGGACGGCGAACCTCGCCCGCACCGCCCTGGACTTCCCGGGCAGCCTGCGCCCGCTGCTGGAGGCGCTGGAGGAGCAGGTCGTCGTCCTCAAGCTGATCAGCGAGGTCGACACCGGCGGCGCCGTGCTGGTGCGCATCGGCGAGGAGAACGCGCACGAGGCGCTCACCGGTGCATCGGTCGTCTCCGTGGGGTACGGCACCGGGGACCGGGCCCTCGGGGGCCTGGGCATCGTCGGCCCCACCCGCATGGACTACCCGGGCAACATGGCCGCGGTCCGCGCCGTGGCCCGTTACGTCGGCCAGCTGCTGGCCGAGAGCTGAGGTCTCGAAGACAGATGGCAACCGACTACTACGGCGTCCTCGGGCTGTCCCGGGGCGCGTCCGACGCCGACATCAAGAAGGCCTACCGGCGGCTGGCGCGCGACCTGCACCCCGACGTCAACCCCGACCCGGAGGCCAAGGAGCGCTTCCAGGAGGTCAGCCGCGCCTACCAGGCGCTGACCGACCCCGACAAGCGCCGCATCGTCGACCTGGGCGGCGACCCGTTCGACACCGGTCCCGGCGCCGGCGGCGGGGGATCGCCGTTCGGGCAGGCCGGCTTCGGCGGGCTCGGCGACATCATGGACGCCTTCTTCGGCGGCGCCGCCGGGATGGGCGCCCGCGGGCCCCGCAGCCGCGTGCGCGAGGGCGACGACGCGCTGATCCGCATCGAGCTCGACCTCGAGCAGACGGTCTTCGGCACCACCGAGGAGATCACCGTCGACACCGCGGTCCTCTGCGGCACCTGCACCGGCGCGGGCACGGCGCCGGGCACCCACCCGGTCACCTGCACCACCTGCTCCGGCCGCGGCGAGGTGCAGAGCGTGCAGCGCTCGTTCCTCGGCCAGGTCGTGTCCACCCGGCCCTGCCCGACCTGCGCCGGCACCGGCCAGGTCATACCCGAGCCCTGCCCCGAGTGCGGCAGCGAGGGCCGCGTGCGCGCCCGCCGGACCATCCCGGTCAAGGTGCCCGCCGGCGTCGAGGACGGCATGCGGATCCGGCTCACCGGCCGCGGCGAGGTCGGTCCCGGCGGCGGCCCGGCCGGCGACCTGTACGTGGAGATCCGCGAGCGCCCGCACGAGGTGTTCCGCCGCGACGGCGAGGACCTGCACTGCCACGTGACGCTGCCGATGACGGCCGCGGCGCTGGGCACCACCCTGCCGCTGACCCTGCTCGACGGCGGGGAGACCGACGTCGACGTGCGCCCCGGCACCCAGCCGGGCACCGTGCTCACCCTGCGTGGGCAGGGCGCGCCGCGGCTGCGGGCCACCGGCCGCGGCAACCTGCTGGTGCACGTCGACGTCCAGACGCCGACGCGGCTCGACGCCGAGCAGGAGAAGCTGCTGCGCGAGCTGGCCGTGCTGCGCGGCGAGGACCGGCCGGCGTCGGCGTCCGGCGAGGGGCACGGCGGGCTGTTCTCGCGGGTGCGGAACCCGTTCAAGTGAGCGACCCGGCCGCCGGCGGCGCGCGGCCCGCCCTCGACGGCGCCCCGCTGTTCCTGCTCGACGAGGTGCCCGACGCCCCGGAGCTGCTGGTCGAGGGCGCCGAGGGCCGGCACGCCGTCGAGGTGCTGCGGCTGGCCGCCGGCGAGCCGGTGCGGGTCGCCGACGGCCGCGGCACGGTGGCCGAGGGCACGGTCCTCCACGCCGGACCGGCCGGCCTGCGGGTGCAGGTGGCCGCCCGGCTGGAGGTGCCGCCCGCCGAGCCGGAGCTGTGGCTGGTGCAGGCGCTGCCCAAGGGCGACCGCGGCCCGCTGGCCGTGGAGCTGGCCACCGAGCTCGGCGTGGACCGGATCGTGCCCTGGGCGGCCTCGCGCTGCGTGACCCGCTGGCGGGACGACCGCGTCGAGAAGGGCCTGGCCCGGTGGCGGGCCGCGGCGCGGGCGGCGAGCAAGCAGTCCCGGCGGCCGCGGGTGCCGGAGGTCGCGGAGCTGATGACCACCCGGCAGGTCTGCGGCGAGCTGGAGGACGTCGACCTCGCGCTGGTGCTGCACGAGCAGGCCCGCCGTCCGCTGGCGCGCGTCGAGGTGCCCGCGAGCGGCACGGTCGCCGTCGTCGTGGGACCCGAAGGCGGGCTCACCGACGGCGAGGTCGTGGCGCTGCGGGCCGCCGGCGCCCAGGTGGTGCGACTCGGCCCGGAGGTGCTGCGGACCTCGACCGCGGGCGCCGCCGCGCTGGCCGCCCTCTCGGTCGCCACCCGCTGGCGGTAGGGCGGTGCCGCGCGATGATCAGGTGACCTGATCATCGCGTGTCCCACCCGACGGTGGGCGGTCGGGTGGGACGCGCTGCGGTGCGGTGGGACGCCGCCCGGGCCGGGTCCGCGAGGTGTGGGCACGGGCCGGTCCTCCTAGGGTCGGCGCCGTGAGCGACTGCCTGTTCTGCCGCATGGTCGCGGGCGAGATCCCGGCCGACGTCGTGCACGAGACCGACCGGACGCTGGCCTTCCGCGACATCAACCCGCAGGCCCCCACCCACGTGCTGGTCATCCCCAAGGACCACCACGCCACCGCGGGCCTGCTCGTGGGCGCCGACCCGCAGCTGCTGGCCGAGGTCGTGGCCGCCGCGCACGCGGTCGCCGTCCAGGAGGGGCTGGTCACCGGGGACGGCGCCGAGCCGGGCTACCGGCTGGTGGCCAACACCGGCCCGCAGGCCGGCCAGACCGTGCACCACCTGCACCTGCACGTCCTCGGCGGCCGCCCGATGACCTGGCCGCCCGGCTGAGCCCGCCCGGCTGAACCCGCGTGGCAGGGTGACCGGCATGACCGACGCACCCGGCGCCGCCCCCGTCCGGCTCGAGCGCGACGGCGACGTCGCCGTCGTCGTGCTGGACAAGCCACCGCTGAACCTGTTCGACGAGCCGGTGTTCGCCGGCTTCGAGCAGGTGGTGGCCGAGCTGGTGGCGCTGACCGAGCCCGGCCGGCCCGACCGCGCCCGCGCGGTGCTGCTCGAGGCCCGCGGGAAGGTGGTCTCCGGCGGGGTCGACGTGCACGGCTTCCGGGAGATCGCCGAGGGGCCCGAGCCCGCGCAGCGCGGTGCGGCGCTGTGGGCCCGCCTGCTGCGCATCGCCCAGACGGTCGAGGACCTCCCGGTGCCCACGGTCTTCGCCGCGCACGGGCTCACCCTCACCGCGGCGTTCGAGATCGCGCTGGCCTGCGACCTGCTGGTGGCCGCCGAGCGGGCCTCCTTCGGGCTGGTCGAGGTCGTCGTCGGGCTCACCCCGTCCATGGGCGGGCCGCAGCGGCTGACCGAGCGGGCCGGGCCGGCGCGGGCCAAGGAGCTCATCCTCACCGGCGAGCGCTTCCCGGCCGCCGTCCTCGAGCGGTGGGACGTGGTCAACCGGGTGCTGCCCGACGACGGCTTCGCCGAGGCCGCCCGCGATCTCGCCCGCCGGCTGGCGGCGGGGCCGACGGTGGCGCACGCGGCCACCAAGCGGCTGGTCACCACCGCCGTCCGGCACGGGGTGCGGGCCGCCGACGAGATCACCCCGCAGGTGTCGGGACCGCTGTTCGCGACCGCCGACCTGCGCGGCGCGGTGGCCTCCTTCCTCGAGGAGGGACCCGGCCGGGCGACCTACACCGGGCGGTGAGGGCCGCCCGCGACGGCGGTTCCGGGCTCCCGCGCGCGGGTAGACTCGACCGGTCAGCAGCCTCTGTGCCAGGAAGGCAGGGTCGAGGGCACTTGCCCGATCCATCCCCGAACGTCCCCGTGCCGGGCGCGCCCACCGCGCGCGAGGCCTCCGCGCAGGCCGCGGCCGCGGACGGCGCCAGCGCCCTCGCCGGTCCCGCCCCCGCCGCGGTGCGCACCACGATCACCGTCCCCGACACCGTGTCGATGGTCGCCCTGCTCGGCTCCGGCGACGAGCTGCTGCGGCTCGTCGAGGGCGAGCTGGCCGCCGACGTGCACGTCCGCGGCAACGAGATCGCCGTGACCGGGCAACCGGCCGACAACGCCTTCGCCGTCCGCGTCTTCGACGAGCTCATCGCGCTGCTGGGCACCGGCCAGGCGCTGCGGCCGGACTCGGTGCGCCGGGTCATCGGCATGCTGCGCAGCGGCGGGTCCGAGCGGCCGGCCGACGTCCTCAGCCTGGACATCATCAGCCGCCGGGGCCGCACCATCCGGCCCAAGACGCTGAACCAGAAGCGCTACGTGGACGCCATCGACGCGCACACCGTCGTCTTCGGCATCGGCCCGGCCGGCACCGGGAAGACCTACCTGGCGATGGCCAAGGCCGTGCAGGCGCTGCAGACCAAGCAGGTCAACCGGATCATCCTGACCCGGCCCGCGGTCGAGGCCGGTGAGCGGCTGGGCTACCTGCCCGGCACGCTCAGCGAGAAGATCGACCCCTACCTGCGGCCGCTCTACGACGCGCTGCACGACATGGTCGACCCGGAGTCGATCCCGCGGCTGATGCAGTCGGGCACCATCGAGGTCGCCCCGCTGGCCTACATGCGCGGGCGCACGCTCAACGACGCGTTCGTCATCCTCGACGAGGCGCAGAACACCACCGCCGAGCAGATGAAGATGTTCCTCACCCGGCTCGGCTTCGGCTCCAAGATCGTCGTCACCGGCGACATCACCCAGGTCGACCTGCCCGGTGGCGCGCAGAGCGGACTGCGGATCGTGCGGGAGATCCTCGACGGCATCGAGGACGTGCACTTCGCCAACCTCACCAGCTCCGACGTCGTCCGCCACCGGCTGGTCGGCGACATCGTCGATGCCTACGAGCGGTGGGACGCCGGCCAGCAGCGCCAGGACCGCCCGGCCGCCGCGGGCCCGCAGGGCGGCCGCACGGCGCGGCCGCGCCGGCAGCAGGGGAGCTGAGCGAGGGTGCCCGTCGAGGTCGCCAACGAGTCCGAGATCGCCGTCGACGAGGCGGAGCTGACCGGCCTCTGCCGGTACGTGCTCGCCGAGCTGGGCGTCAACCCGATGGCCGAGCTGTCGGTGCTGTGCGTCGACCCGGACCACATGTCGGTGCTGCACGAGCGCTGGATGGGGGAGAAGGGGCCGACCGACGTCCTGGCCTTCCCCATGGACGAGCTCGACACCGCCCGGCCCGACGACCCCGAGCCCGGCCCGGCGCTGCTCGGCGACGTCGTGCTGTGCCCGTCGGTCGCCGTCCGGCAGGCCCGCGCCGCCGGCCACTCCATGGACGACGAGCTGCTGCTGCTGGCCACCCACGGCGTGCTGCACCTGCTCGGCTACGACCACATGGAGCCGGAGGAGGAGCGGGAGATGTTCGGCCTGCAGACCCGGCTGCTCGAGGGCTGGCGGTCCGCGCCGCGGCAGCCGGTGACCGGCGAGCCGGCCGAACGGGGCCCCGGGTCGCGGTGAGCGCCGGCGCGGTCGTCCTGCTGGTCGTCGCGATCTGCCTGGTGCCCCTCGCGGGGCTCTTCGGCGCGCTGGACGCCGCCCTGCAGCGGGTGTCCCAGGCGCGGGTCGAGGAGCTGCGGCGCGACGGCGTCCGGCGGGCGGCCACCCTCGAGGAGGTCCTCACCGACCGGGCGCGGCACGTCTCGCTGCTCCTGCTGCTGCGGATCGGCTGCGAGATGGTCGCCGCGGTGCTGCTCGCCGTCGTCCTGGCCGGGCTGTGGGGCGCCGGCTGGCAGACGGTGCTCACCGCCGCGGCGGTGATGACGGTGGTCAGCTACGTGCTGGTCGGCGTCGGCCCGCGGACGCTGGGCCGCCAGCACGCCTACCCCATCGCGCTGCGCACCGCCGGGGTGGTGCGGCTGCTCGGCCGCGTGCTGGGCCCGGTGACCCGGCTGCTCATCCTGGTCGGCAACGCGATCACCCCCGGCCGCGGCTACCGGGACGGCCCGTTCGCCACCGAGGTGGAGCTGCGCGAGCTGGTCGACCTGGCCGAGGAGCGCGGCGTGGTCGAGTCCGGCGAGCGCAACATGATCCACTCGGTGTTCGAGCTGGGCGACACCATCGCCCGCGAGGTCATGGTGCCGCGCACCGACGTCGTCTGGATCGAGCGCACCAAGACCGTCCGCCAGGCGCTGGCCCTCGCGCTGCGCAGCGGGTTCAGCCGCATCCCGGTGATCGGCGAGAACGTCGACGACGTCGTCGGGGTCGTCTACCTCAAGGACCTCGTCCGCCGGTCGCAGAACCTCGGCGACTCCCGCGGGCCGCGGGTCGAGGAGCTCATGCGCCCGGCGGCGTTCGTGCCGGAGTCCAAGCCGGTCGACGAGCTGCTGCGCGACATGCAGGCCCGCCGCACGCACATCGCGATCGTGGTCGACGAGTACGGCGGCTTCGCCGGGCTGCTCACCATCGAGGACATCCTCGAGGAGATCGTCGGGGAGATCGCCGACGAGCACGACGCCGTGCAGCGCCCGCCGGTCGAGCACCTCGACGACGGCTCGGTGCGGATCACCGCCCGGCTGCCGGTCGAGGACCTCGCCGAGCTCTTCGACGTCGAGCTGCCCCGCGACGACGACGTCGAGACCGTCGGCGGGCTGCTCGCCCGCGAGCTGGGCCTGGTGCCGATCGAGGGCTCGCAGGCCGAGGTGGCCGGGCTGGTGCTGGTGGCCGAGAGCACCGGTGGCCGGCGCAACCGGATCGACACCATCCTCGTCCGGCGGCTGCCCGACGCCGACCCCGAGCACCAGTCCGGGGCCACCCGGGCCGACGTCGCGGCGGGCGTGGAAGGCTGAGCACCCGTGTCGGCACCTGACCTGCAGCCCGAGGACGCCAAGCTCGTCACCCTCGCCCGCTCCGCGCGCGGCCGCACCGGGGCACCGGAGGGCGCGGCGGTGCGCGACACCGACGGGCGCACCTACGTCGCGGCGAGCGTGGCGCTGCCCTCGCTGACGCTGTCGGCGCTGCAGGCCGCGGTCGCCGCCGCCGTCTCCAGCGGGGTCGAGGGCCTGGAGGCCGCCGCGGTGGTCTCCGACGCCGGCACCGTGGAGACCGCCGGGCTGGCCGCCGTGCACGACCTGACGCCGTCCGCGCCCGTGCACCTCGCCGGCCCCGACGGCGTGGTGCGCTCGACCGCCTGACCGTCGCCGCCTCCGCGTCGGTGTCACCCCGCGGTGGGAGACTGGTCCGGTGAGCACGCCGGAGCAGCCGTACCGCAGCGGCTTCGCCTGCCTGGTGGGCCGCCCCAACGCCGGCAAGACGACGCTGACCAACGCCCTCGTCGGCGAGAAGGTCGGCATCGTCAGCAACCGGCCGCAGACCACCCGGCACGCCATCCGCGGCGTCGTCCACCGGCCCGGCGGCCAGCTCGTGCTCGTCGACACCCCGGGCCTGCACAAGCCGAAGAGCCTGCTCGGCCGTCGGCTCAACGACGTCGTCCGCGACACCCTCTCCGAGGTCGACGTCGTGGTGTTCTGCATCCCGGCCGACCAGCCCGTGGGCACCGGCGACCGGTTCATCGCCCGCCAGCTGCAGGGGACGACGGCGCCGGTGGTCGTCGTCGTCACCAAGACCGACGCCGCGTCGAGGAAGCAGGTCGCCGAGCAGCTCGTGGCGGCCAGCCAGCTGGTCGAGGCCGCCGAGGTCGTGCCGGTGAGCGCGGTCGCGGGCGACCAGGTCGAGCTGCTCGAGGACCTGCTCGTCGGCCTGCTCCCGGAGGGCCCGCCGCTCTACCCGGAGGAGCAGACCACCGACGAGGACACCGACCGCCAGATCGCCGAGCTGATCCGCGAGGCGGCGCTGGAGAAGGTGTTCCAGGAGGTGCCGCACTCGCTCGCGGTCACCGTCGAGGAGCTCACCCGCCGGCCCGACCCGAAGCGGGCGGGCGCCGAGCTGGTGGAGGTGCACGCGCTGCTGCACTGCGAGCGGCCCAGCCAGAAGCCGATGCTGCTCGGCAAGGGCGGGTCGGTCATCAAGGCCATCGGCACCGAGGCGCGCACCGGGCTGGAGCGGCTGCTCGGCGCCCGCGTCCACCTCGACCTGCACGTCACCGTCCTCGGCGAGTGGCAGGACGACCCGAAGAAGCTGAACAGGCTGGGGTATTGAGCACCACACCGAAGGCGCTGTACCGCGACGAGGGCGTCGTCCTGCGCACCCAGAAGCTGGGGGAGGCCGACCGGATCGTCACGGTCCTCACCCGCCGGCACGGCAAGGTGCGGGCGGTGGCCAAGGGCGTGCGCCGCACCAAGAGCAAGTTCGGCGCCCGGCTCGAGCCGTTCACCCACGTCGACCTGCAGCTCTACACCGGCCGCAGCCTCGACATCGTCAGCCAGGCGGAGTCCATCCGCTCCTACGGCTCGGTGATCGCCGGCGACTACCCGGCCTACACCGCCGGCACCGCGGTCCTCGAGACCGCCGACCGGCTGACGGCGGAGGAGAAGGAGCCCTCGCTGCGGCTGTTCCTCCTCGTCATCGGCGCGCTGCGGGCCCTGTCCGATCGTGCCCACCCCGCAGGCCTGGTGCTCGACGCGTTCCTGCTGCGCGCGATGTCGGTGGCCGGGTGGGAGCCGGCGCTCGGCGACTGCGCCCGCTGCGGCGTCGAGGGCCCGCACCGGCACTTCTCCGTCCCGGCCGGCGGCACGGTCTGCCGCGAGTGCCGGCCCACCGGCTCGGCGATGCCCAACCCGGTCACCATCGGCCACCTGGAGGCGCTGCTGTCCGGCGACTGGGACACCGCCGAGGCCAGCGGGAACGCCCAGCGGCGCGAGGGCAGCGGGCTGGTGGCCGCGCTGCTGCAGTGGCACCTCGAGCGCGGGCTGCGGTCGCTGCCGCTGGTCGACCGCTCCGACGTCGCCCCGCGGCGGGAAGCGGGCCTGCTGCGTGAGGCGTGAGGTGGGGCAGCCGAACCCGCACCCGTCGGGCGCGCGGCCGCCGTCGATCCCGGCCGACAAGGTGCCGCGGCACGTGGCGATCGTCATGGACGGCAACGGGCGCTGGGCCAAGCAGCGCGGCCTGCCCCGGACGGCGGGCCACGAGGCGGGGGAGTCCTCGCTGTTCGACTGCGTCGAGGGCGCCATCGAGCTGGGCATCGGGGCGATCAGCGCCTACGCCTTCTCCACCGAGAACTGGCGGCGCAGCCCCGACGAGGTCCGCTTCCTCATGGGCTTCAACCGCGACGTCATCCGCCGCCGCCGCGACGAGATGCACGCGCTCGGCGTGCGGGTGCGCTGGGCCGGTCGCCGCCCGCGGCTGTGGCGCAGCGTGATCAAGGAGCTCGAGGTCGCCGAGGAGCTCACGCGGGACAACGACGTCCTGACGCTGACCATGTGCGTCAACTACGGCGGCCGGGCCGAGATCGCCGACGCCGCCGCTGCGATCGCCCGCGAGGTCGCCGCCGGGCGGCTGGACCCGGGCAAGGTCACCGAGGACACCGTCGCCCGCTTCCTCGACGAGCCCGACATGCCCGACGTCGACCTGTTCGTGCGCAGCTCGGGCGAGAACCGGACGAGCAACTTCCTGCTCTGGCAGTCGGCCTACGCCGAGTTCGTCTTCCTCGACACCCTCTGGCCGGACTTCGACCGCCGGCACCTGTGGGCGGCGTGCGAGGAGTACGCCTCCCGCCAGCGCCGCTTCGGCTCCGCCTAGTCCCCGGGCCCCGTGGGCGGGGCTCCGCACGCGGTCCGGACGGCGCCCACGCGTCCTGCTCGGGCGGATCGGACAGCCGCGCCGGGATCCGTTGACACGCCCACGGCACCGACCCGACAGTGGCGCCTCCCCGACAGAGGACGGACCCCCCACCGTGAGCGAGAGCACGATCGCGCCCCAGCACGCCCGGACCCCGGCGCAGCCCGGTGACCTCACCGACCAGTTGATCGCCAGCGACTTCTGGACCGACCAGATGCTGGCCGAGGCGGGCATCCCGATCATCGACGTCCCGTTCGTCACCTTCGGCGGCGGCATCGGGTCGTTCGTGACCGTGGACTACCTGCGCATCTGCGGCGTCCCGACCAGCGCGATGCGGGTGCTGACCCCGCTCAAGACGCCCTGGGAGAGCTACGAGTACCTGACGACCGTCTCGCAGATCCCCCGCGGCGAGCGGCTGCGGTCGGACTCGTCGTCCTGCCCCGACAACATCTGGGGCTTCCCGAGCTACGCCATCCGCGAGGCGCTGCAGGGCGACCTCAAGCAGGCCTGGAACGTGCTGGTCGAGCCGATCTTCGCGAACTACTACACCCCCCGGGCGGGGCACGCGTTCGAGTCGATGGAGAAGGAGATGCACCGGATCCGGTACCCGGAGATGGTCGTGCACGGCCAGGTCCGGATGGTCCGGCGCCGCGTGGGCGGCGGGTACTTCACCATCCTCACCCCGCCGGAGGGGGCGACGCCGACCAAGCGGATCGCCTACCGCAGCCAGTGGGTGCACGTGGCCGTCGGCTACCCCGGCCTGAAGTTCCTGCCCGACCTGCAGCGCTACCGCAGCGAGCACAACGACTACTCGAAGGTCGTCAACGCCTACGAGCGGCACGAGCACGTCTACGAGCGGCTGCACCAGCGCCCGGGCACCGTGCTCATCCGCGGCGGCGGCATCGTCGCCTCCCGCGTGCTGCAGCGGCTCATCGACGACCGCGACCAGCGCGGCCTGCAGACCCGCATCGTGCACCTGTTCCGCACCTACGTGGACAAGCCGCACGGCACCGGCATCCTCAAGCGCCGCAAGGGCGCCGACGGCTGGGCCTACCAGGGCTTCAACTACCCGAAGTCGGTGTGGGGCGGCCAGCTCAAGCAGCAGGTCCGCACCAGCGAGGGCGCCGAGCGCAAGCGGCTCTACGAGGAGATGGGCGGCACCAACACCCCGGTCCGCCGGGACTGGCAGGAGCAGCTCAAGCGCGGCCGCGCCGAGGGCTGGTACCGCGTGATGATCGGCTCGATCGAGGACATGCGGCCGGTCGGCGACCTGGTCGAGGTGCGCGCGAGCACCCCCGACCAGGGCGAGCACGTGGGCACCTTCGACGCCGTCATCGACTGCACCGGGCTCGAGGCCGACATCCGCGAGCACCGGGTGCTCGCCGACCTGCTCGACCACTCCGGTGCCGGGCGCAACCCCGTGGGCCGGCTGGACGTGCAGCGCAACTTCGAGGTCACCGGGACCGCCAACGGCGGCAAGGTCTACGCCTCCGGCAGCGCGACGCTCGGCGGCCCGTTCCCCGGCGTCGACACCTTCTTCGGCCTGCAGATCGCCGCGCAGGAGATCGCCGACGACCTCATCGCGCAGGGCTTCGCGCGGAAGCTCGGACCGGGGCGCTCCACCAGCCAGTGGTGGAAGTGGGTCCGGAACGTGCAGATCTGACCCCGACACCGACGTCCGCGACGACCGAGAGAGACAACCGTGCTGCCCACCCTCAACGGCCGCATCCAGACCAGGGTCTTCCTGCTGGCCGTGGTCGGATCGATCTGGACCCTGCTCATCACCCCCGTGCTGCCCACCGGGACCTCGCTGGGCGCGTCCTACCGGGCCACCTTCTCCGTGCTGCTGGTGGTGACCGTGCTGGGGGTGCTGTGGGAGCTCGTCTACCACGGCATCCAGCAGTTCCGGTGGGAGAAGGACTGGCCCACGCTCTTCGGCCTGCTCACCGGGATCCCCGAGGGCCTGCTGGTGTGGTTCCTGTTCGCCGGTGGCGCCGTCCCGTGGGTGGACTCGCTGCCCGGGCCGGCCTTCCTCATCCACTTCGCCAGCGTGTGGCTGATCGTGTGGCTGGTGGCCAACGGCCCGATGCGCGTGCCCTTCATCCACTGGCGGATCAACGGCGGGAGGCTCATCTGATGTCGGCGTCCCCCCCGCCGGTCCCGCTGACCGGGACGACCGGCGCACCGGCGACGGTGCCGCCCTTCGACCAGGTCGCCGTCCGGGTCGCCCCGGGGCAGGACCTCGTCGTGCGGCTGCCCGGCGTGCTCCTGGTGGTCGCGGTGACCACCGCCGCCGCCGGGCCGGCCACCGCGCCGGCCCGGCCGGCGCTGGTCGGCTGGGGCCCGGCCCCCGTGCCGCCCGCACCGGTCGCCGCTCCGACCGGCGACGTCCACGTCGGCGAGCTGGTCGGCCTGTGCCGCCGGGTGTCGGCCGCGGGCAGTCGTGCCCCCGGACGGCGGCTGCACGAGGAGCTGCACGGCTGGCTGCTCACGGTGACCGACCCGCCGTCGTTCGCGGTGGCCGCCGCGACCGAGGACGGGCTGGCGCTGGTCCTCGTGGGCGGCGGCACCGCCGAGGTGCCCGACCTCGGCCTGCGCCTGACCCCGGCCGAGGGCGAGAAGCTGGACAACGGGACGCTGGTGCTCGACCGCTTCGTCACCTGGCCGCCCGCGGCGCTGCAGCTGTCGGCCGGCGCACCGGCCGGCACCGCCCCGCACCCGCTGGCCGACCTCGAGGCCGGGGCCGTCCCGGGAGCCGCCGCGGTCCTGTCCCCGGCCCCGGCGCCCACCGCGGCCGGTCCCGTCCCCACGGGGACGACGCAGCTGCGGCTGCCGGCGCCGCACGTCGTGACGCCGCCGCTGCCCCCGCCGCCCCCGCGACCGGCCGCACCGGCCCCGACGCCGCGGGCGCCCGAGGTCCTGGCACCGCCCGCGCCACCGCACGACCACGCGGGACACGGCCACGGCGACCACGCGGACCACGACCACGGGGACCACGCCGGGCACGACCACGCCGCCCCGCCGGCGCCCGTGCCGCCCCCGCCGGTGGAGCTGCCCGCGCCGAAGAAGTCGACGCTGCTGTTCGGCGGGACCGGCGAGCCGGAGCCGCCGCGCGAGCCGCTGCCCACGCCGGGTGCCGCACCCGCCGCGGGCGCCCCGGCCGCCGAGCCCGAGGACGAGCGCCCCCAGGTCAAGGGCATCCTCTGCAAGAACGGTCACCTCAACGACCCGCGGGCCGGCTTCTGCGCGCTGTGCGGCATCCGCACGACGCAGCAGACCGCCGTCCTCGTGGAGGGCCCCCGCCCGCCGCTGGGGCTGCTCGTCTTCGACGACGGCGCGACGGTGAGCCTGGACATGGACTACCTGCTGGGCCGGGAGCCGGAGACCGACGAGCGGGTCGCCTCCGGCCAACTGCGGCCGCTGCTCGTCGTCGACACCACCGGCGGCGTGAGCCGGCACCACGCCGAGATCCGCCTGGAGGGCTGGGACGTGCTGCTGGTGGACACCGGCTCGGCCAACGGCACCCTCGTCGCCCCGCGCGGCGCGCCCGGCTGGTCGTCGCTGGTGCCCGGCCAGCCGGTCCGGCTGACCCCGGGGATGGCCGTGCGCATGGGCGGCCGCCAGTTCGCCTTCGAGTCACCGCACGGCGGCTTCTGACCGCACCCGCCCCGGCGCCCGCCTCCCCACCCGGGGAGGCGGGCGCCGCCGCGTCTCGGGGGCCCGGGTACCTCCCGCGCCCGGTCGTGCACTGCCCACGGTGGCGGGGCAGAGCACGAAGGAGGGACCGGGAGGGGTCCTGCGGCGGGTCGTGCTCTGCCCACGGTGGCGGGGCAGAGCACGAAGGAGGGACCGGGAGGGGGCCTGCGGCGGGTTGTGCTCTGCCCACGGTGGCGGGGCAGAGCACGACCGGCGCCAGGGGAGCAGGTGGCCGGCACGGGCACCGTCCGGACGCGACGGAGCCCGCGCCCCTGGCGGGGACACGGGCTCCGGGGGCGGGGGTTCAGACGGACTCGGCGCGCGGCGTCTCCGGACCGGCGACCGCCGCGAGGGCGGCCAGCGTCTCGTCCATGTCGCGGTCGGCGTCGGCGGTGCCGGCGTGCACCAGCAGGATCGGCGTCAGGTCGTCGGCGGCCGGCAGCGGCGCCGCGCCCGCCGGGGCCACCAGCAGCGCCGGCAGCGCCTCGGTGTCCGCGGCGACCTGCACACCCGCCCGGCGCAGCGAGTCGGCCACCGTCCGCCGCACCCCGCGCCGACCCCCCGTCCGCAGCTGCAGCGGCGCCGACCTCCCGACCGCGGCGTGGGCGGCCACCCGCAGGGCGGCGCGGCCGTCGGCGTCGGTGTCCTGGACGACGGCCACCGGCCCGCCCGGCTGCAGCCCCGCCTCGCCGAGCTCGCCGGACACCACGACCACCGACCCGTGCAGCGACGGCGGCCACGGGTGCCCCGTCGCGGCGGTCAGCGCGCCCTCGGCGATGCCCCACCCGCTGCGGACGAGCACCACGTCGGCGGTGCTGCTGCCGGCCAGGTCGGTGACCTCGGCCCACGGGTCCTCGCTGAAGCGGGAGGCCACCGAGGCCCGCAGGCCGCGTTCCTCGACGCGTCGGGCCAGCGTGCGCAGCTCGCCGGCGACGGTCGCCATGAGCTCGAGGTCGGCGCCCAGGCCGCTGGACACCTCCGGCTTGGGCCGCGACCGGCGCACCACCCGGGTGAGCACGACCTGCGCCGGGCGCTCCCGCCCGACGAGGTCGCAGGCGAGGTCCACCAGGCCGGCGTCGCGGTCGAGGTCGTCGACCACCACCACGACGGTGTAGGCGTCGGTCAGCCCCATCTCGGCCCGCTCGGCCGCCGCGATGTCGCGCTCGAGGACCCGCTTCGGGTAGATGACGTTGAGCAGCGGCGAGGCCATCACCGTCGTCACCACGGCCATGATCACCATCAGCGTGAACATCTCGCCGTCGAGGACGCCCTGCTGCACGCCGATGGTGAGGATGACCAGCTCGGTGAGGCCGCGGGTGTTCATCAGCGTCGCCAGGGCGGTGGCCTGCCGCCGCGGGACCCGCTGCACCCGGGCGGCGGCGAAGGCGCCGACGAACTTGCCGGAGATCGCGACCAGCAGGATCAGGGCCAGCTCGCCGACCCCGGCCAGGTCGATGGCACCGACGTCGACGTTGAGGCCGGTGACCACGAAGAAGACCGGCAGCAGGAGCAGCACGCTCACCTGCTCGAGCCGGTCGATGATCTCGTGGTTGAGCCGGGCGGCGCCCTTGCGCGGCATGACGACGCCGAACAGGAACGCGCCGAAGATGAAGTGGATGCCGATCTCCTCGGCCACCCAGGCGCTGGCGAGGATGCCGACGAGGACCCCCGCGAGCATCTCCGGGGTCAGCCGGCCCAGCCGCTCGTAGCGGGCCACCAGCACCCGCAGCAGCGGCTTGACCACCAGGAACATCACCAGCGCGAAGACGGTCGACAGGCCGAGGATCAGCACCACGCCGGTGAACGACGTCGCCGCCACGATCGCCACCACGACGGCCAGCAGGCACCAGGCCAGGACGTCGTCCACGGCGGCGCAGGCCAGCGCCAGCACGCCGGTGGGGATCCGGTGCATCTGCCGCTCGGCCAGGATCCGCGCCAGCACCGGGAACGCCGTGATCGACATGGCCACGCCGAGGAACAGCGCGAAGCCGAGGAACGGGATCGCCGACGTGTCGCCGTCCTCCGCGGTGAAGACGTCGTGGCGGGTGTGCAGGTAGGTGGCCAGCAGCACACCGAGCGCGAAGGGCAGCAGGATCGAGGCCAGCGACACCGAGACGGCGACCCGCTCCCGCCCGCGGATGAACGACAGGTCGACCTCGAGGCCGATGAGGAACATGAACAGGACCAGGCCCAGCTGCGCCAGCACGTTGAGGAACGGCCGGATGTCGGGCGGGAACAGCAGGGTGTCCAGGTCGCCGGGCAGGGCGCCCAGCAGGGTCGGGCCGAGCAGGATGCCGGCGACGATCTCGCCGACGACGGCGGGCTGGCCCACCCTGACCGCCAGCCGGCCCATGAGCCGGGCGATCACCATGATCACCGCCAGGTCGAGGAAGACGTAGGCGATGATCTCTGCGACGGGGCGCGGCTCCACGGCTGCTCCGGGGGTGTCGAGGTGTCCGGGTCGCGGTGCCCGGGTGCGTGCGGGCGCGGATGCTAGCCGCGCCCGGCGCCGTGCAGGGGGTTCGCGGACGCGGGACGGCGGCGGGCGCGAACGGGTTCCGGCACCGGCGGGAGGGCGGCACACTGACGCGCTGCCGCGCCCCCGCGGCGTCCCGGCCCGGCCGGGAGCACCGAGTCAGGAGGACGTGGATGGATGCCGTCGGCCTGGTGGGCGCGGCGCCCGCCAACATCGCGGACTACCAGGTGGTCCGCGTGCTGGGGGAGGGCAACAACGGCCGCTTCTACCTGGCCCGCCCGCCGGCCCGCCTGGGCCTGCCCGACGACTACGTCGCGGTCAAGGTCTTCACCGGCACGCACAGCGAGCAGGCCTACGAGCGCGGGGTGCGGGAGCTGCGGGCCTTCGCCCAGGTGGCCTCGCCCTACCTGGTGCGGGTCTACGACGCGGTGCTGCAGGACAGCTTCCTGTACGCCATGGAGTACTGCCCGCTCGGCTCGCTGGCCGCGCCGGCCCGGCCGCTGAGCCGCGGGGAGGTGCTGCGGGCGGTGGCGCACGCCGCGCACGCCGCGCACGCGCTGCACGAGGCCGGCCTCACCCACGGCGACATCAAGCCGGCCAACATCCTGCTCACCGACGACGGCGGCAAGCTCTCCGACCTCGGCCTGGCGCGCTACCTGGCGCCGGGCGTGACGCTGACCGGCATGGCCAGCGCCGCCTCCGTGGAGTACCTCGACCCGGCGCTGCTGCGGGGTGACCGCCCCTCGCGCGCCACCGAGGTGTTCGCCCTCGGCGCCACCCTCAACCGGGCGCTGACCGGCACTGGCCTCTACGGCGAGCTGCCCGACGCCGAGCCGCTGCTGGCCATCCGCCGGGTGATGAGCGCCGAGCCCGCGATCAGCCCGGGGCTCACCGACGAGGAGGCGGCGCTGGTGTCGGCGTGCCTGGCCCCGGTGGGGCAGCGCCCGGCGACCGCCGAGCAGGTGGCCGCGCGGCTCGACCAGCTGGCCGCGGCGGCCCTGGGCGGCGTCCGCGCCTGAGCCCGTGCGCGACGAGGGCCCCGTCCCCACCGGCCGGTGGGGACGGGGCCCTCGTCGTCGTGCGACCGCTCAGCCGGCCCGGAAGTCGCTCTGGTCAGCGTCGTTCCACCAGGCCCACAGGTCGGCCAGGCCGGACTGCCCGCCGCCCGGGGCCACCACGTGCCCCTCGGCGGCGACGTCCTCCTGGGTCCAGGCCAGGTTGGCGTCCCCCTCGGCGTCGACCCAGCAGGCCACCCGCCCGGCGGGCTGCTCGTCGGCGTCGCGGTACCCGCGGTAGCCCTGGGCGTCGGGGCAGTCGGTGTCGGTCAGTGGGGAGAGCCCGACGCCGGTCACGTCGGAGACGAACACCGCGTCGACCGCGTCGCCGTCCTCGTAGAGGTAGAAGAAGGCCACCTGCGGGCCGGGCTGCTGCGCGGCGGCGCCGCACTGCAGGGCCGCGAGGTCGCCGTCGCCCGCGGCGCCCTCCGTCGTGCACGACGAGCCGTCGAAGCCGGCGGGCAGGACGGCGCGCAGCTGCTCCTCCGGGTCGGGCCCGCTGCTGGTGCCCGCGCCGCCGGAGGTGCCGGCCGGCCCGCTGCTGCCGCCGGCCTGCGGGGGGTCGGTGCTGTCGTCGGAGCGTCCCATCAGCGCGATGACGGCCACGACGGCGAGGACGACCACGGCCGCGACCCCGGCCAGGACCAGCGGCAACCGGCTGCTCCGCCGCGGCCCCGGCGCCGTGGCGCCGCCGGGCGGGAAGCCGGGAGCCGCGGGCGGGAAGCCGGGGCCGGTCGGCGGGTAGCCGGTGGGCGGGTAGCCCGTGGGCGGCCCCGGGTCGGACGGCGGCCCGTAGCCGGCGGGCGGCCCCGGGTGCGACGGCGGGCCGTAGGCGACGGGCGCGCCCGGGTACGAGGGCGGGCGGTACCCGGTGGACACGCCGGGGGCCGACGGCGGGCCGTAGCCGGCCGCGGGCAGCCCGGGGGAGGAGGGGGAGCCGTACCCGCCGGAGTCGGGGAAGCCCACGGTCTGCGGCCGGGTCAGCAGCGGCGTGACCGACGTCGGCGGGGCCGCCTCGGGCCGGGCCGCCACGCCCACCGAGGCCAGCGCCGCCCGTGCCGCCGCGGCCAGCTCCCCGCAGGTCGCGTACCGCTCGTCGGGTTCCTTGGCCAGCCCCCGGCGGACGACGTCGTCGAGCGCCCGCGGCAGCTCCGGGCGCAGCGCCGACGGCGGCGGCGGCGTCGTGTTGAGGTGGGCGTACATCAGCGTGGCCAGCCCGTCGCCGGTGAACGGCCGGCGGGCGGTGAGGCACTCGAAGAGCACGCAGGCCAGGGCGTAGACGTCGACCCGCCGGTCGATCGGCTTCTCGAGGAAGCGCTCGGGGGCCATGTAGTCGAACGACCCGAGCGCGGCGCCGGTCTGGGTCAGCGCCGGGCCCTGCGCGTCCGTCGTCGACCGGGCGATGCCGAAGTCGACGAGGTAGACGAACTCGTCGTCGCCGGTGCCGGTCAGCAGCACGTTGGACGGCTTGACGTCGCGGTGCACCAGGCCGTCGGCGTGCGCGGCGTCCAGCGCCCGCGCGGTCTGGCTGACCACCGACACCGCCCGCTCGGGGCTCATCGGCCCCCCCTCGGCCAGCACCGCGGCGACGTCGCGGCCGGGCACCAGGCGCATGTCGAGGAAGAGCCGGCCCTCGATCTCGCCGTAGCGGTGGATGGGCACGATGTGCGGCTCGTTGAGCCGGGCGGCCAGGTGCGCCTCGCGGCGGAAGCGCTCGCGGTACCCGGCGTCGGCGGCCAGGTGCTCGGCGAGCACCTTGAGCGCCACCGTGCGGTCGTGCTCGGTGTCGAAGGCGCGCCAGACCTCGCCCATCCCCCCGCGGCCGAGCAGCGCCTCGAGGCGGTAGGGGCCGAACTGTTGCAACTCCACCGGTGCGTCCTCCGTGTGCCGCAGCCCCGGAGCCGGATCGGCGCCGGGGTGCGGGTCGTCGGCGGAGTCTAGGGACGGCGACCGGCCGCGACCAGCGCCCGCGGTGCGGCACGATGGGCCGGTGTTCGCGGTCACCCGCCTGCGCGTCCCCCCGGACGGCGCCGCCGAGTTCCCCGCCGTCGTCGACCGGCTGCTGGCCGCGCTGGCCGACCGGCCGGGCTGGCGCGGTGGGGAGGCGGGCCGCGCCGCCGACGACCCCTCGCTGTGGGCGCTGGTGACCCGCTGGGACGGCGTCGGCGCCTACCGCCGGGCGCTGTCGGCGGCCGAGGTGAAGGTGGCGGGGGCGCCGGTGTGGGTGCACGCGGTCGACGAGCCCGGCGCCTACCTGCCCCTCGACTGACCGCGCCGCGCGGCACCGGGCGGGCCGCCCCGGGTGCGTAGCCTGCGGCGGACAGCACCGCAGCCGGGGAGGACGGGCGCGATGAGCCAGCCGCCGCAGGACGACGGGACCCCGTCGGCCGACCGCACGCGCGAGGTGCGCCTGCCCCCGGTGCCGCCGCGCTCGCCGCTGCCCGACCCGCCGACCGACGAGCTGCCCGGGCCGCCGCTGGGCCAGCGCGACCCGACGCTGCGGATGGGCGGCGGCGGGCCGCGGCCCGGCGGGGTGCCCACGGCGACCGGCGGGCAGCCGGCCGTGCCGAACCCGGCGTGGGCGCAGCCGGGTCAGGCGCCCGGGCAGCCGCAGGGCTGGGGTCCCCCGGGCCAGGGCGGTCAGGGGTGGGGCTCGTGGGGCGCGTCCGGCCCGTACGGGCCGCCCGGCGGCTCCGGCGCCCCGGGCTACGGGCCCCCGGGCGGACCCGGATACGGCGGACCCGGGTACGGCGGCGGCTACGGCGTCGGTCACGGCGGCGGTCACGGTGGGCCGCCGGCCCCGCAGCGCCGGCGCCGCGGGCCCCTGGTGGCGCTGCTGGTGGCGCTGGTCGTCGTCCTCGTCGGCGCCGGGGTGCTGGTCACCGTGCTGCTCACCCGCGACGGGAGCGGCGGGACCGAGGTGGCCGCGTCCCCGTCCGCCTCGGCGTCGACATCGGCGAGCCCGTCGACCTCGGCGAGCCCGTCGTCGACCTCGACGAGCCCGACCACCGGAGCGCCGACCACGTCCTCCGGCGGGGGCGGGTTCGGCGGCGGGGCCGGCAACCCCGACGGCGGCGGGACCAGCGACACGCTCAACTTCCCCGACAGCCCCCAGTTCGCCGCCGGGTGGGTGCAAGCCCTCGTCGACGGCGACGCCGGGGCCGCCTACGCCGACCTGTGCACCGCCGGGCAGGACCGCTTCGCCGACCCCGCCGCGCTGCAGGGCGACTTCGAGGCGTTCCTCGGCGGCCGCATCGACCAGGGCTCGACCAGCGACGCGGTCGCGCAGGGCGACGTCGACCAGGTCACCTTCGACGTCACGCTCGACACCGGCACGGCCCGCTCCTTCGTCGTCACCGTGGTGGAGGAGGGCGGCCGACCGGCCGTGTGCGGGTTCACCGAGCCCTGACCGGGCGGCCCGCCCGGGCCCGGCGACTACCGTGGGCGGGTCCACTCGCCGACCGCCAGCCGGATGGAGCCCCCAGCCCGTGAGCGCCAGCACCACCAGCACCTCGACCGCGACGCACGACCCCGCCCGCCTCGACAAGGTGGTCAACCTCTGCAAGCGCCGGGGGTTCGTCTTCCCCTCCGGCGAGATCTACGGCGGCACCCGCTCCGCCTGGGACTACGGGCCCCTGGGCGTCGAGCTCAAGGAGAACATCAAGCGGCAGTGGTGGCGCACCGTCGTGCAGCGCCGCGACGACGTCGTCGGCCTGGACTCCTCGGTGATCCTGCCCCGCCAGGTGTGGGTGGCCTCCGGTCACGTCGGCGTCTTCACCGACCCGCTCACCGAGTGCCAGAACTGCCACAAGCGCTTCCGGGCCGACCACCTCGAGGAGGACTTCGAGGCGAAGAAGGGCCGGCTGCCGGAGAACGGCCTGGCCGAGATCACCTGCCCGAACTGCGGCACGAAGGGCCAGTGGACCGAGCCGCGGGACTTCAACATGATGCTGAAGACCCACCTCGGCCCGGTCGAGGACGAGTCGGGGCTGCACTACCTGCGCCCGGAGACCGCGCAGGGCATCTTCGTCAACTTCGCCAACGTCATGGGTGCCGCGCGGCGCAAGCCGCCGTTCGGCATCGGCCAGATCGGCAAGTCCTTCCGCAACGAGATCACCCCGGGCAACTTCGTCTTCCGCACCCGCGAGTTCGAGCAGATGGAGATGGAGTTCTTCGTCGAGCCCGGCAGTGACGAGGAGTGGCACCAGTACTGGATCGACGAGCGCACCCGCTGGTACACCGACCTCGGCATCTCGCCGGACAACCTGCGGCACTTCGAGCACCCGAAGGAGAAGCTGTCGCACTACTCGAAGCGCACCGTCGACATCGAGTACCGCTTCGGCTTCCAGGGCTCGGAGTGGGGCGAGCTCGAGGGCATCGCCAACCGCACCGACTTCGACCTGTCCACGCACAGCGAGCACTCGGGCGCGGACCTGTCCTACTTCGACCAGGCCAGCAACACCCGCTGGACGCCGTACGTCATCGAGCCGGCCGCCGGCCTCACCCGCTCGCTGATGGCGTTCCTCATCGAGGCCTACACCGAGGACCAGGCGCCCAACGCCAAGGGCGGCGTCGACACCCGCACGGTGCTGCGGCTCGACCCGCGGCTGGCGCCGGTCAAGGCCGCCGTCCTGCCGCTGTCGCGCAACGCCGACCTCTCGCCCAAGGCCCGGGACCTGGCCGCGCAGCTGCGCCGCAACTGGAACGTCGACTTCGACGACGCGGGCGCCATCGGCCGCCGCTACCGCCGCCAGGACGAGGTCGGCACGCCGTTCTGCCTCACCGTCGACTTCGACACCCTCGAAGACCAGGCGGTGACCGTCCGGGAGCGCGACTCGATGAGCCAGGAGCGCGTCGCCCTGGACCAGGTCGAGCCCTACCTCGCCGCCCGCCTGCCCGGCTGCTGACCCGGGGCACATCCGCGGAAGTGCCCGGTGCACACCCGCGGAGGTGCCCGGGGGCGGTGCCGGGTCAGGCGGCCGGGGAGACGGCGGGGCCGCCGTCCTCGAGCAGGTCGAGGGCGGCGGCCAGCACCGTCTCCACCGGCACGTCGGCGACCAGCGAGGCGTCGTGCCCGCACCGCGACCGGCGCTGGTCGGTGCCGCAGACGGGGCAGTCGGTGCGCGAGGAGACGGCCACCCGGTGCCGCCGTCGGGTGAGCGGCCCGGCGTTGAGCAGGTTGCGCTCCAGGAAGACGCCGACCGTCGCCGTCCCCACCGCCCCGGCGAGGTGCCGCGGCCCCGAGTCGTCGGCGACCACCAGCCGGCAGCGGGCCAGCACGCCGGCCAGCCCGCCCAGGGTCAGCCGGCCGACGAGGTCCAGCAGCGGCGCCGACGACGCGGCGCGGATCGCGTCGGCCGCCCGCCGGTCGTCGGCGCCCGAGCCGACCAGCACCACCTGCGCGCCGTCGGCGGCCAGCGCGTCGGTGACCGCGGCGAAGCACGCCGGCGGCCACCGGCGCCGCGGGTCCTGGGCGCCGGGGTGCAGCGCGACGAGCGGTCCGGTCCCGGCGGGCAGGACGGCGTCGGCGGCCGCGACGTCGGCCGGCGTGAGGGCCAACCGGGGCTCGAGCCCCACCGGGACGGCGCCGACCAGTCCGGCCACCTCCAGACAGCGCAGCACCTCGTGCTGGTCGTGGGCGTAGGGCAGCCAGCGGTCCAGCGCCGGTGCGCCGGTGTCCCGGGCGCCGGCGGTCACCCGGGCGCCGAGCGCGGCCACCAGCGGGTTGGAGTTGCCGCCCCCGCCGTGCAGCTGCAGCGCCAGGTCGTAGCCCTCCCGCCGCTGAGCGGCGAGGAAGCGCCGCACCTCGGCGCCGTCGCGCGCGGCGCCCGGCTCGTCCCGCACGCCCGGCCACGGCGGGACGACGACCACCCGGTCCCACGGCCCCGGCCGCCCCTCCAGGAGCTGCGGATGCCACGGGGCGCCCAGGTAGGTGACCTCCGCGTCGGGGTAGGCCGCCCGCAGCGCGGCCAGCGCGGGCAGCGTCAGCACCAGGTCGCCGAGGAAGTTGGCCCGCAGCACGGCGATCCGCTCGACCTCCCGGACGAGCGCCCCGGTGGCCGCCGGCGGCGGGGGGAACGACCTCGGCACACGACCTCCTGGGCTCGGGTGGGCGGAGAACCGCACTGCCCACTCCGGGCGCGACCCATGCCCGGGGGCCTCCTGCCGCCCCCACGGGTGACCCCGGCCACGAGGTGCCGCGACCTACCCTGGACGTCGTGACCGCGACCCTCGAGCCGACGACGACGGCGCTGCCGCCGCTGCGGCTCGGGCCGCTGACGGTGGACCCCGCGGTGGTGCTCGCGCCGATGGCCGGCATCACCAACCCCGCGTTCCGGACGCTGTGCCGCGAGTTCGGCGCCGGCCTCTACGTCTGCGAGATGATCACCACGCGGGCGCTGGTCGAGCGCAACGAGAAGACGCTGCGGATGATCCGGGCCACGCCCGAGGAGGCGGCGGCCGGCTTCTCCGTGCAGCTCTACGGCGTCGACCCGGCCACCGTCGGGCGGGCCGTGGAGATGCTCGTCGACGAGGAGGTCGCCGGCGTGCGGCCCGCGCACGTCGACCTCAACTTCGGCTGCCCGGTGCCCAAGGTGACCCGCAAGGGCGGCGGCTCGGCCCTGCCGTGGCGGCGGGTGCTCTTCCGCGACATCGTGCGCGCCGCCGTGCGCGCGGCGCGGGACGTGCCGGTCACCGTCAAGACCCGCATCGGCATCGACGCCGACCACGTCACCTACCTCGACGCCGGCCGGATCGCCCGGGACGAGGGCGCCGCCGCGATCACCCTGCACGGGCGCACCGCCGACCAGCTGTACAGCGGCACCGCCGACTGGGCGCCGATAGCCCGGCTGGTGGAAGCCGTCGACCTCCCGGTGCTCGGCAACGGCGACGTCTGGGAGGCCGACGACGCGCTGCGCCTCGTCCGCGAGACCGGGTGCGCCGGCGTCGTCATCGGCCGCGGCTGCCTGGGCCGGCCGTGGCTGTTCGGCGACCTGGCCGCCGCCTTCGCCGGGGAGTCGCGGCGGGCGCTGCCGACGCTGCGCGAGGTGGCCGCGGTCATGCACCGGCACGCGCAGCTGCTGTCGGCCGAGCAGGGCGAGCTGCACGGCTGCACCGACTTCCGCAAGCACGTCGCCTGGTACCTCAAGGGCTTCGCGGTCGGCTCCGACGTCCGCCGGGCGCTGGCGATGGTCTCCTCGCTCGACGAGCTGGCCGGCCTGCTCGAGCGCATCCCCGACCAGCCCTACCCGACGGCGGTCCTCGGCGGCCCGCGCGGGCGGACGAGCAGCCCCCGGCCGGTGGCGCTGCCCGAGGGCTGGCTCGACGACCGCGACGACCCCCGCCCGCCGGCCGGCGCGGAGCTGGAGACGAGCGGCGGATGAGCGGCCCCTACCTCTACGACGACGGCCCCGAGGCGCTGCACACCGGCCGGCCGCGCTCCCGCAACGGGTTCATCGTCGCCCTCCTGGGCGGGACGGCGGCCGTCGCGGTGGCCGCCGTGGTGGCCCTGCCGCTGGTCAAGGGCTCCGCCGAGGAGCAGGCCCGAGAGGTGGTCGGCGTCTACCTGGCCGCCCTCGAGGCCGGGGACACCGAGACCGCCGGCGAGCTGCTGTGCGAGGCCGAGCGCGACCGCGCCACCGAGCAGGGGCTGGCGGCCGGCGAGCGGGCGCGGGAGTACGTGCCGTTCGGCACCGGCGAGGTGGTCGGCGTGCGGCCCGGCGAGCTCGACGGGCAGGACGCGCAGGAGGTGCGGGTGCGTTGGGACGACGGCGCCGACCGTGCCGAGACGACGCTGACCGTCGTCCTCGAGGACGGCCCGCGCGTCTGCGGGAGCTCGCCCGCGGGCTGAGCGCGGGGCTCCCTCCCGCGGCGCGACGGGATCCCTTCCCGGCCCGGGAGGCGGCTGCCACCATGTGCGCCGCCCGCCCGGAGGTCCAGCGGGGCCAGCCCGAGAGGAACCACCTTGTCGCAGCCGCCCTACCAGCCCGCGCCGTACGCCCCGCCCGGGCCGTACGCCCCCCTCCCGTCGGTGCCGGCCCCGCCCGCGCCCCGCCCCGCGGCCGCCGGTCCCGCCGTGCCGCCGCCCGCCGCACCCACCCAGGTCGGCTACCCCGGCCAGGTCCAGCTGCCGCCGCAGCCGCGGTACGCACCGCCGGGCGCGCTGGCCAGCGGGTTCCCGGACTACCGCTCCCCGGCGCCCTCGCCGGTCAACCGCACCGGCCTCTACGTCGGCACCCTGGTCTGCCTGCTGACGATCCTCTTCGCCGTCGTCGGGTTCGCCCTCGTCGCCTGAGCGGGCCCGGGGCCGGGAGCCGGCGCCGGGACGGGTGCGCGGAGCGGGCGTGCTGGTGTCCACTGCCACCAGCACGTCCCCGACCCCGACCCGGCGAGGAGCCGCAGCCATGAAGAAGCTGATCAACGACCCCGCGGACGTCGTGCCCGAGGCGCTCGCCGGCATCGAGGCCGCGCACCCCGACCTGCGGGTGGACCACGCGAACAAGGTCGTGTACCGGGCGGACGCGCCCCGGTCGGGCAAGGTCGGCCTGGTGTCCGGCGGCGGCTCGGGGCACGAGCCGATGCACGGCGGCTTCGTCGGCCTCGGCATGCTCGACGCGGCGTGCGCCGGCGAGGTGTTCACCTCGCCCGTGCCCGACCAGGTGCTGGCCGCGACCCGGCTCGTCGACGGCGGTGCCGGCGTCCTGCACGTGGTGAAGAACTACACCGGCGACGTGATGAACTTCGAGATGGCCGCCGAGCTCGCGGAGGCCGAGACCGGCGCGCGCGTGGTGTCGGTGGTGACCGACGACGACGTCGCCGTGCAGGACAGCACCTGGACGGCCGGCCGCCGCGGGGTGGGCGTGACCGTGCTGCTGGAGAAGATCGCCGGCGCGGCCGCCGAGCAGGGCCGGTCCCTCGACGAGGTCGCCGACGTGGCGCGCCGGGTGAACGCCGGCGGGCGCAGCATGGGCCTGGCGCTGACCAGCTGCACGGTGCCGGCCGTGGGCCACCCGACGTTCGAGCTGGGCGAGGGCGAGATGGAGCTCGGCGTCGGCATCCACGGCGAGCCGGGACGCGAGCGCGTGCCGCTGGCGCCCGCGCGCGACATCGCGGCGATGCTCGTCGAGCCGGTCCTGTCCGACCTGCCCTTCGACCGCGGCGACCGGGTGCTCTGCTTCCTCAACGGGCTCGGCGGCACCCCGCTCATCGAGCTGTACGTGCTCTACAACGAGGTGCACCGCATCCTCACCGGCTCCGGTCTCGACGTCGCCCGGTCTCTCGTGGGGTCCTACATGACCTCGCTGGACATGGCCGGCACCTCCGTGACGCTGCTGCGGGTCGACGACGAGCTCCTGTCGCTGTGGGACGCCCCCGTGCGCACGCCCGCGCTGCGGTGGGGGGTCTGAGCCGTGGAGCAGGTGTCGGCCGACGACCTCCTCGCCTGGATCCGGGAGTTCGCCCGGCTGGTGGCGGAGAACCGGGACGCGCTCACCGAGCTCGACGCGGCCATCGGCGACGGCGACCACGGCGCCAACATGCACCGCGGCACGACGGCGGTCCTCGCCGCCGTCGACGGTGCCGCCCCCGCCGCGCCCGGGGCGCTGGTGAAGAAGGTCGGCACGACCCTGGTCTCCACGGTCGGCGGAGCCAGCGGGCCGCTCTACGGCACCTTCTTCCTCCGCCTCGGCACGGCACTCGGGGACGCGGCGACCGCGTCCCCCGCCGACGTCGCCGCCGCGCTGCGCGCCGGCGTGGAGGGCGTCGTCGCCCGCGGGCGCGCCGAGGCGGGGGACAAGACGATGGTCGACGCCCTGCTCCCGGCGGTCACCGCCTGCGAGGAGGCGCTGGCCGCGGGCCGGACGTGGGCGGAGGCCCTCGCGGCGGCCGCGGAGGCGGCCGCCGCGGGCCGGGACGCCACCACGCCGATGGTCGCCCGCAAGGGCCGGGCCAGCTACCTCGGCGAGCGCAGCGCCGGCCACCCGGACCCCGGTGCCACGAGCGCCGCCCTCCTCCTGGCCGCGGCCGCGGGGACCCTCGCCGGCGGGAGCCGGTGAGCGCACCGGGCGCCGCCGGCCGGTCCCGCGTGGGGATCGTCGTGGTGTCGCACAGCCGGGCGCTGGCCGAGGCCGCGGTCGGGCTGGCCGCGGAGATGGTCCCCGGGCAGGCGGTGCGCGTCGCGGTGGCCGCCGGGCTGGACGAGACGACGTTCGGCACCGACGCCGTCCGGATCGCCGCCGCGGTGGAGGAGGTGGACGACGGCGACGGCGTCGTGGTCCTCCTCGACGTGGGCAGCGCCCTGCTCAGCGCGGAGATGGCGCTGGAGATGGTGGCCGACGACGTGCGCGAGCGCGTCGTCCTCTCGCCGGCGCCGCTGGTGGAGGGGCTGCTGGTGGCCACGGTCACCGCGGCCGGCGGCGCCGACCGCGCGGAGGTCGCCGCGGAGGCCCGGGCCGCGCTGCTCGCGAAGGAGTCGCACCTGGGCAGCGCGCCGGCCACCGCGCCGGTCACCGCGCCCGCCGGGGAGCCGGGGCCCGCCGCGGACGGGTTCCTGACCGGGTCCTTCGTGGTGGCCAACGCGCACGGCCTGCACGCCCGCCCCGCGGCCCGGCTGGTCGCCGAGGTGCGCCGGCTCGACGCCGACGTCACGGTGCGCGACCTGACCACCGGCACCGGCCCCGTGCCGGCCGGCAGCCTGAGCCGGGTGGCCACCCTCGGCGCGCTGCGCGGCCACGAGGTCGAGGTCGCCGCGCGCGGCCCGGCGGCCCGCGAGGCCGTGGACCGGGTGCTGGCGCTGGCGGCCCGCTCCTTCGACGACGACGACGACGACGAGGCGCCCGGCGCTGTGGAGGAGCAGCCGGGCCCGGCCGGGACGGCGCCGTCGCCCGGACCGCTGCCGGCCTCGCCCGGCATCGCGGTCGGCCCCGCCGTCCACCTGCCGGCGGTCCCCGTCCCGGTCGACGAGCGCCCCGCCGGGCCACCGGAGCACGAGGAGCGCCGGCTGGCCGACGCCCTCGCCGCGGTGCGCCGGGACGTCGCGCGGGCCCGCGACCGCGCCGGCCCCGGGCAGGCCGGCGTCTTCGCGGCGCACCTGCTGCTGCTCGACGACGCCGAGCTGACCGGCGCGGCCCGGGCGGGGACCGGGGCCGGGGCGCCGGCCGCCGGCGCGTGGGCGCGGGCGGTGGCCGACCTGGAGGCGACGTGGGCGGCGCTGCCCGACCCCTACCTGCGGGCACGGGCCGCCGACGTGCGCGCCGTGGGGGACCAGGTGCTCCGCGCCCTCGCCGGCGAGGCCCCGGAGCCGGGCGTCGACGTCGACGGCGTGCTGGTCGCCGACGACCTCACCCCCGCCCGGGCCGGCGCGCTCGACCCGCGGCGGGTGGCCGGCGTCGCGCTGGCCGGCGGCAGCCCCACGTCGCACGCCGCGATCCTGGTGCGCGCGCTCGGCATCCCCGCCGTCGTCGCCGCCGGGGCCGGCCTCCTCGACGTCGCCGACGGCACCCCGCTGGTGGTCGACGGCACGGAGGGCCGCGTGCTCGTCGACCCGCCGGCCGCCGTCGTGGCGGAGTACCGCGCCCGCCGGCGGGAGCTGGCCGACCGGCACGCCCGGGACACCGCCGAGGCAGCCCGCGAGGCACTCACCCGCGACGGCCGGCGCGTGACGGTGAGCGCGAACGTCGGGTCGGTGGCCGACGCCCGGGCCGCCGCCGCGACCGGCGCCGACGGCGTGGGCCTCCTGCGCACCGAGGTCCTCTTCCTCGACCGCGACCGGCCCCCCACCGCCGAGGAGCAGGAGCAGGAGTACCGGGCGGTGCTCGACGCGCTCGCCGGACGCCCGGTGGCCATCCGCACGCTCGACGTCGGCGGGGACAAGCCGCTGCGCTACTGGCCGCAGCCGGCGGAGACCGACCCCTTCCTCGGCGTCCGCGGCGTGCGCCTGTCGCTCACCCGGCCGGACCTGCTGCGCACCCAGCTCGCCGCCGTCTGCCGGGCCGCGCGGCACGGGCCGGTGCGGCTGCTGGTCCCGATGGTCACCGTGGTCGAGGAGGTCCTCGCGGTGCGCCGGCTGCTCGCCGAGGCCGCCGCCCCCGGCCCGGTGCCGGCCGGGCTGCAGGTCGGCGTCATGGTGGAGGTGCCGGCGGTCGCGCTGGACGTCGAGGCGTTCCTGCCGCACGTCGACGTCCTGAGCATCGGCACCAACGACCTCACCCAGTACACGCTCGCCGCCGCCCGCGGCCACCCGGCCCTCGCCGCCCTCGCCGACCCCCTCCACCCGGCCGTGCTGCGCCTGGTCGGGGAGACGGCGTCCCGCGCGGCCGGCCGGGCCGCGGTGTCGGTGTGCGGGGAGGTGGCCGCCGACCCCGCGGCCGTCCCGGTGCTGGTCGGCCTCGGCGTGCGGGAGCTCAGCGTCGCGCCGTCGGCGGTCGCCGGCGTCAAGGCCGCCGTCCGGCAGCTGGACACCGGCGCGTGCGCCGAGCTGGCGCGGCGGTGCCTGGCCGCGACCGGCGCGGCGGAGGTCCGGGCGCTGCTGCGCGCCGCCGCCCCGGACGCGTGACGGGCTGGCGTGTCCTCCGCCCGTGGGCCACCATCACAGTCCTGCTCCGAGCGGACGTCTGAGACGTCTGTGCACACCGTCGTGATCGGAGCCCCGACGGACGAGCGCGGAGGTGCACGGTGGGCAGTGGGACGACCTGGGTCTACGACTTCAGCGAGGGCAGCAAGGAGCAGAAGGACCTGCTCGGCGGCAAGGGCGCCAACCTCGCCGAGATGACCAACCTGGGCCTGCCGGTGCCGCCCGGGTTCACCATCACCACCGACGCCTGCCGCTTCTACCTCGAACACGGCGGCACCCCGCCCGACCTCGCCGACCAGGTGACCGAGCACCTCACGGCGCTGGAGAAGGCGATGGGCAAGACGCTCGGCGACCCCTCCGACCCGCTCCTGGTGTCAGTGCGCTCGGGGGCGGCGGCGTCCATGCCCGGGATGATGGAGACCGTCCTCAACGTCGGCCTCAACGACGAGTCGGTGCAGGGCCTGGCCGCGCAGTCGGGCAGCGACCGGTTCGCCTGGGACTCCTACCGCCGGCTCATCCAGATGTTCGGCAAGACCGTGCTCGACATCGACGGGGAGCACTTCGAGCACGCCCTCGACGAGGCCAAGCGCGAGCAGGGCACCGACCTCGACCTCGACCTCGACGCCGAGCACCTGCGCGACGTCGTCGACCGGTTCAAGGCGATCGTGCGCGAGCACACCGACCGGGACTTCCCGCAGGACCCGCGCGAGCAGATGGACCTGGCGATCAACGCCGTCTTCGACTCGTGGAACTCCCCGCGCGCGATCCTCTACCGTCGCCGCGAGCGCATCCCCAGCGACGCCGGCACCGCCGTGAACGTCTGCTCGATGGTCTTCGGCAACCTCGGGCCCGACTCCGGCACCGGCGTGGCCTTCACCCGCGACCCGGGCAGCGGCGAGCAGGGCGTCTACGGCGACTACCTGCAGAACGCCCAGGGCGAGGACGTCGTCGCCGGCATCCGCAACACCGTGCCGCTGACCGAGCTCGAGCGCATCGACGCCGGCGCCTACGGCGAGCTCATGGAGATCATGAGCACCCTGGAGTCGCACTACCGCGACCTGTGCGACATCGAGTTCACCGTCGAGCGCGGCAAGCTGTGGATGCTGCAGACCCGCGTGGGCAAGCGGACGGCGGCCGCGGCCTTCCGCATCGCCACCCAGCTCGTCGACGAGGGCCTCATCGACACCGACGAGGCGGTCCGGCGGGTCACCGGCGACCAGTTGGCCCAGCTGATGTTCCCGCGGTTCGTCTCCGGCGGGGACGCCACCCAGCTCACCCAGGGCATGAACGCCTCGCCCGGCGCCGCCGTCGGCAAGGCGGTGTTCAGCTCGGAGACCGCCGTCCAGTGGGCCGACCGGGGGGAGAAGGTGGTGCTGGTCCGGCGGGAGACCAACCCCGACGACCTGTCCGGGATGATCGCCGCCGAGGGCGTGCTCACCAGCCGCGGCGGCAAGACCTCGCACGCCGCCGTCGTCGCCCGGGGCATGGGCAAGACCTGCGTCTGCGGCGCCGAGGAGCTGCAGGTCGACACGAAGAACCGGCGCTTCACCGCGCCCGGCGGCGTCACCGTCGAGGAGGGCGAGGTCATCTCCATCGACGGGTCCACCGGCCGGGTGTGGCTGGGGGAGGTGCCGGTCGAGCCGTCGGCCGTCGTCCGCTACTTCGAGGGCGAGATCGATCCGGACTCCGCCGAGACCGACGACCTGGTGCGCAGCGTGCACCGGGTCCTCGCCCACGCCGACGGCGCGCGGCGGCTGGACGTGCGCACCAACGCCGACACCCCCGAGGACTCCGCCCGTGCCCGGCGCTTCGGCGCCCGCGGCATCGGCCTGTGCCGCACCGAGCACATGTTCCTCGGCGACCGGCGGCAGCTGGTGGAGAAGCTGATCCTCGCCGAGACCGACGAGGACAAGCAGGCCGCGCTCGACGCGCTCGCCCCGCTGCAGGAGCAGGACTTCGTCGAGATCTTCGAGGCGATGGACGGGCTGCCGGTGACCGTGCGGCTGCTCGACCCGCCGCTGCACGAGTTCCTGCCCGACCTCACCGACCTGTCGGTGCGGGTGGCCGTGGCCGAGGCCCAGGGGCACCCCGACGAGGCCAACCTGCGGCTGCTGGCCGCCGTCCGCCGGCTGCACGAGCAGAACCCGATGCTGGGCCTGCGCGGCGTGCGGCTGGGCCTGGTGGTCAAGGGGCTGTTCGCCATGCAGGTGCGCGCCATCGCCCAGGCGGCGTGCGCGCGCAAGCGCGCCGGCGGCGACCCGCGGCCGGAGATCATGATCCCGCTGGTCGGGGCGGTGCAGGAGCTCGAGGCCATCCGCGAGGAGTCCGAGCAGGTGCTCGCGGCGGTGTTCGAGGAGTGCGGCGTCGAGCTCGACGTGCTGATCGGCACGATGATCGAGGTGCCGCGGGCCGCGCTCACCGCCGCCGAGATCGCCCACTCGGCCGAGTTCTTCTCCTTCGGCACCAACGACCTCACCCAGATGACCTGGGGCTTCTCCCGCGACGACGTCGAGGCCGCGTTCTTCCACGCCTACCTGGACAAGGGCATCTTCGGCGTCTCGCCGTTCGAGTCGCTGGACCGGCCCGGCGTCGGCCGGCTGGTCGAGATCGGCGTGGAGAACGGCCGGTCGGCGCGGCCGGACCTCAAGCTCGGCGTCTGCGGCGAGCACGGCGGCGACCCCGACTCGGTGCACTTCTTCCACGAGGTGGGACTGGACTACGTGTCCTGCTCGCCGTTCCGGGTGCCGGTGGCCCGCCTGGAGGCGGGCCGGGCGGCCCTCGGCGGGGACCGCGCCGGGTCCTGAGCACGGGGCTCCCCGCCCGCCGGGGAGCCCCACGCGCCACGCCCGTCCCGCCAACCACGGACGGCGCCGGCCCCGTGTCATCCTCGATCGGTGACGTGGGCGGGGGCGCTGGTGACTCGGGTGTTCGGTGCCGTCGTCCTCGCCGTGCTGCTGCTGGTGACCTCGACCGCCGCGGCCATCTGGTGGACCGCGCGGCACGACGCCCGGCCGCAGTCCGACGCGATCGTGGTGCTCGGGTCGGCGCAGTACAACGGCGTCCCGTCGTCGATCTTCGCGGCGCGGCTGGAGCACGCGCTGTCGCTGTGGGAGGACGGCGTCGCCCCCGTGGTGGTGACCGTCGGCGGCAAGGCGGCCGGCGACCAGTTCACCGAGGCCGACGCCGGCCGCGCCTACCTGGAGGACGCCGGCATCCCGGCCGACTCGCTGCTCGCCGTGCCCGAGGGCGTGGACACGCTGGAGAGCATGCGGGCGGTGGGCACGGCCTACGCCGAGCGGGGCTGGACCACCGCCGTCCTGGTCACCGACCCCTGGCACGCCATGCGCGCCGAGCGGATGGCCGAGGACGCCGGCATGGAGGTGACCAGCTCGCCCACCCGCCAGGGGCCGGCCGTGCAGACGCGCACCACGCAGTTCCGCTACATCCTGCGGGAGACCGCGGCCTACCTGCTCTACCGCGCGACCGGCGAGAGCGTGGCGGGTGCCCCCGGGATCGGCTGACCCGCCCGCCCGCACCTCGCGGTGCAGTGCCCGACCTCACCGCGCAGCGCGAGGTCGGGCACCGCACCGCGAGGACGGCGGGCACCCGGGTGGGGACGGCCGCCGCCCGCGTCCACCCCGCGGGGGATGATCGGGGCGGGACGCGCACCGGCGTCCTGAGCAGCAGCACGACGGAGGGGGCCCATGGCCGGCCGGGGACGCATCCGAGCGGCGGACATCGCGCTGGTGCGCGAGCGCAGCCGGATCGACGAGGTGGTCGGCGAGCACCTGCAGCTCAAGCGCGCCGGGGGCGGCAGCCTCAAGGGCCTGTGCCCGTTCCACGACGAGAAGTCGCCGTCGTTCCACGTCACCCCGGCGCGGAACCTCTTCCACTGCCTGGCGGGGGAGACCGGCGTCCTGACGGAGGACGGTGTGGTCCCGATCGCCGAGCTGGCGGGACGGACCGTCCGGGTGCTGAACGGCGACGGCGGCTGGGTGGAGGCCCCCTTCCGCTCCTACGGCGTCCAGCGGCTCATGCGGGTCGTCCTGTCCCGCAACGGCCGGGAGAAGGTGCTCTTCGCCACCGACGAGCACCGGTGGTTCGTCCCGTCGGGGAAACTGCGGCAGGACCGCCGCGAGAAGCTGACCAGGGACCTGCGGCCCGGTGACCAGCTGTCGGCCTCGTTCCCGATGAGCCGGGTGCTCAACCCGGCCACCCGGCCGTCTCCCTTCGGCATCGCACGCGGACTGGTCTACGGCGACGGCACCCGCTCCGGAGCAGGCTCGATCGCGGTCCTCTTCGGGGAGAAGGACGCCGAGCTGGCCGGCTTCTTCGATGGGTGCCGCAGCTGGTCCGAGGAGCGGGGGACGCGCTACTACGGCCTGCCGGCCTACTTCAAGGACGAGCGCCCGCACCTCGACGAGGACACGTCCTACCTGCTCGGTTGGCTGGCCGGCTACTTCGCGGCCGACGGCTGCGTGGCCGACGACGGTGATGCCGTCCTGAACTCCGCGCGTGTCGACGACCTCGAGTACGTCCGGACGCTGTGCACCCGACTCGGCATCGGGACCTACGGCGTCGCCAAGCAGACCCGGCTCGGCATCGACGGCGTCATGAGCGACGTCTTCAACGTCCGCTTCATGACCAAGGGCCTGCCCGACTCGTTCTTCCTCCTCGCGCACCACCGCGACCGGATCCTGAGCAACCGGAAGAAGTACGAGCGCAAGCGCTGGGTGGTCCGATCGGTCGAGTGGAGCGACCGCGTCGAGGAGGTCTACTGCGCCGAGGTGCCCGGCACGCACGCCTTCACGCTCGAGGACAACGTCCTCACCGGCAACTGCTTCGGTTGCGGGGCGGGCGGCGACGTCATCAGCTTCGTGCAGCAGATCGACCACCTGAGCTTCACCGAGGCCGTCGAGCGGCTGGCCGGGCGCGCCAACATCGACCTGAAGTACGAGGACGACGGCGGCCGGCCCACCGGGGCGCCCGACCGCGCGCAGGCCGGGCAGCGCGCCCGGCTGGTCGCGGCCAACACCGCGGCCGCGGAGTTCTACGCCGAGCAGCTGCGCAGTCCCGAGGCGGCGCCCGCGCGGCAGTTCCTCGCCGACCGGGGGTTCGACCGGCAGGTCGCCGTCGACTTCGGCTGCGGGTTCGCCCCCGGCGGCTGGGACGGGCTGACCCGCCACCTGCGCGGCAGGGGCTACAGCCAGCAGGAGCTGGTGACGGCGGGGCTGGCCAAGGAGTCCTCGCGCGGCACGCTCATCGACCGTTTCCACCGCCGGCTGGTCTGGCCGATCCGCGACATCACCGGCGACGTCATCGGCTTCGGCGCCCGCAAGCTGGCGGACGACGACCCCGGCCCGAAGTACCTCAACACCCCCGAGACGCCGCTGTACAAGAAGAGCAGCGTCCTCTACGGCATCGAGCGGGCCAAGCGGGACATCGCCCGGCGCCACCAGGCCGTCGTCGTCGAGGGCTACACCGACGTCATGGCCTGCCACCTCGCCGGGGTGACCACGGCGGTCGCCTCCTGCGGCACCGCGTTCGGCCCCGAGCACATCGGCGTACTGCGGCGGCTGCTCATGGACCAGGACGAGTTCCGCGGGGAGGTCGTCTACACCTTCGACGGCGACGCCGCGGGGCAGGCCGCCGCGATGAAGACGTTCAAGGAGGACCAGCGCTTCGTCGCGCAGACGTTCGTCGCGGTCGAGCCCGACGGCCGCGACCCCTGCGAGCTGCGGCAGGCGCACGGCGACGCCGCCGTCCGCGACCTGGTGGCCCGGCGGACGCCGCTGATCGAGTTCGTCCTGCGCACGACCCTGGCCGAGTACGACCTCGACACCGTCGAGGGCCGGGTGGCCGCGCTGGACCGGACGGCGCCGCTGCTGGCGCAGGTCAAGGACCACGCGCTGGTCCCCGCGTACGCCCGCCGGCTGGCCGGCCTGATCGGCGACACCGACGAGGGCGAGGTGCTCGAGCGGATCCGGCGGATCACCGGCGGGGAGGTGGCCTCGTCCCGCTCGCGGCCGCGGGTGCCGAAGCGGACGCCGGACGACGCCGCGGTGGCCGTGGAGCGGGAGGCGGTCAAGGCCGCGCTGCAGGTGCCCGAGGTCGCCGGGCCGTCGTTCGACGCCGTCCCGCCGGAGGCCTACACCGATGCCGACTACGCGGCGGTCGCCGCGGCGGTGGCCGGCGCCGGGGGAGCGGCGGCGGCGACCGTCACCGGGCCGGAGTGGCTCGACCAGGTGGCCGCGCACTGCGAGCGGGAGACGGCGCGGGCGATGCTGACCGCGCTCGCCGTCGAGCCGCTGCGCTCGGTGGGCGAGGCCGACGCCGGCTACGTGACGGCGGTGCTGGCCCGGCTGGAGGAGATGCACACCAACCGCCAGGTGGCGGGCATCAAGGGCAAGTTGCAGCGGATGAACCCGGTCGAGCAGGGCGACGAGTACATGCGCCTCTTCACCCGGCTGATGGAGCTCGAGCAGCGGGCCATCTCGCTGCGCAAGCGGGCGATCGGCGGGCTGGCCGAGTGAACCTCGCCGCGGCGCTGCGCCGCCGGTTCACCCGCCCGCCGGAGCCGGTGCGCGCCGTCGTCGACGCCGCGCAGCGCTCGGGTACCGACCCCGACGAGCGGGTGCTGGCCTGGGGCGAGCTGGTGCGGGGGCAGGGTTGGCTGGTGGCCACCAGCCGCGGGCTGCGCGTGGTGCCCGCCGACCTCCCGCTTGCCGAGGCGGGGGAGGTCGGCGTGCTGCGCTGGCACGAGGTCGGGGCGGCGCGCTGGACGGCCACCCACGACGGCGGCGGCAGCTTCGCGGTGACCGCGCTGGCCGAGGTCGAGCCGGGCGTGCAGGCCCGCGAGCCGGTGCAGCGGCACGCCCTCGCCGACGCCGGTGACCTGCCCGCGGTGGTGCGCCGCCGGGTCGACGACACGGTGGTCGCCAGCCAGCGCTCGCCACTACCCAACGGTGGCGGGGTGCTGCTCGTGGCGCGCCGGGTGCCCGGGCAGGCGGCGCGGGAGTGGACGGTCGTCTTCGACGACGACGCCCACCGCAGCGACCCGGAGGCGCGCGAGGTGGCCCGCCGCAAGCTCGCCGAGGCGGTCTCGGCCGACCAGCCTGACTGAGGCCGCCCCGGCGGCCCCGGTCCGGCAGCGGTCAGGGGGTCAGGCGACCGGCGGCGGGTCGACCGGCAGTGCGGTGACGTCGGGCGAGCTGGTGGCCGTGGCGGGCGGCGTCGTGGTGGTGCCGGTGCTGCGGCCGGTGGCGCTGCCCGCGGTGGCGCTGCCCGTGGGCTCGGCATCGCGGCCCATCTTGGCCTTGACCGAGCTGACGACGTCGTCGGCGCGCGCCTGGGCCATGCCGGCCAGGCCCTGCAGCTGCGGGTTGTCCTTGGCGTCGGACCACAGTCCGCGGATCTGCTCGTAGCGCTCGCGGCCGGCCCGCGCGCCGAGCACGTAGCCGGCGCCGAGGCCGACGAGGAAGGAGAACTTGGCCACGGGGGACCTCCGGGGGTTCGAAGCGGACACCGACCGGGTGATCACGCTACGGCGGCACCGGACCGTCCGCGACGCGAGAGCCTCCGTGGGGCGCCCGGAGCCGTGGGGTACTCTCGACGGGCGCGCGGCTCGCAGCCGCCCGTCCCCCGTAGCTCAATTGGCAGAGCATGCGACTGTTAATCGCAGGGTTATTGGTTCGAGTCCAATCGGGGGAGCAACACTCCAGGTCAGCGGCCTGACGCGGTCGTGAACCCGGGCCCCACGACCAATTTACGACCAACAAACGAGCGGACCGCCCACCTCCGGTGAGGGCATCCTCTGTGCGGGCGGGGATCGTCGAGCGGGTCGGCGACGAGGACGTGCCGGCGCCGCGGCGATCGACATCCCCGAACTGTGCATCGGGCGCGGAGCGCCTCACCGCGCCCTGAGGCGGACGCGCTCGGGCGGCACACTCGTGAGGTGACGGCCCCAGCCGTAGTCGTGCAGCTGCCGCCAGGTGACCGCGGCGCGCCAGCCGAACCCGTCATCACACAAGCCCCACGCCGTCTGCTCCCCGGACCACCACCGGCCGTCGTTCTCCACCTCGACGTCCCGCGGCGGGTCGAAGCGGCGCTCGTCCAGCAGGCGGACAAGGATCGTCACTCGGACGGTGTAGCCGCCGCCGCGGACCCGCCACGCCCACCGACCCCCTGGTGTGACATCACGTGACCGAACCGTGCCGGCCGGACCGCGGCACGGGGACGATGCGCACCGTGGCCTACCAGGCGTCGACGTCGCTGCCCCACGACAACCTCGAGCGGGCGACCGCGGGGCTGCGGGCCGAACTCCGCCATCGTGTGCTCGACGCCGGCGACCCGGGCTTGCCGGACTGGTCGACACTGGCCGTGACCGGCCCCGAAATTGCCGCCGACGAGCACGGCCGGCCCTAGTTCACCTGGACCGCCTCGGTGACGACCCGCCCGCTGCGCGCTTGATCTTGCGGCTGAAGGCGGGTCACCCTAGGCAGACGGCCCAACCGTCGCACGGCGCCACGATCCGCAGCTCGGCGCTGAGCTGTTCCGCGCCCCCTTCACTCGTCGGTGTCGCTGGCCGGTCTTCGTGGAGCTAGCCGGGGTCGCCCACCGGCTATCGCTGGCGCCTTGACGATGTCACTAAGGGCGGCTTCAGGGACACCGAGGCGGAACGTCCTCGACCGCCACCGTTGGACCACCCGCGAGCAACTACGGCTGGCAATCGTCATCTGGATCGGGAAGACCGACCACCGCCGCCAGCGCCAAGACGCCCTCGGCCGCATGACCCCCATCGAGTTGGAGACACTGACCCAGACCGCTCTCGCGGCCTGACCGCCCCTACCCACCAGAGTCAACTGAAGTCTGGGCAGTCCTGTGGCTGGGCTACCACTCCATCGCCTTCACAGACGCCGTCTACGCCCACGTCGCCAAGGAGCCCGACCACACCGCCGCCATCGAACGGACGCGTCGCGCACGCGGCGTGTAGATGAGAGACACGGGCGGCCGAGCACAGCGGGTCACCTAGTGAAGAGGTGCGACATTCGGTCGCGCGGTAGATCGAGCAGACGCAAGACATGCGCAACACCGAGCGCGGCCAGAGCTCGACCGACGGGTCGCAGGGTCGTAGCCGGAACGTTGCCCGCGCCGTGTGAGATCTGATTGCGATACAGAGGAACGTCACCGGGAATCAGGTCGAGGTTCACTATGCTCAACACATCGTCCGCGACGTCATCGCGCAGCTCTTTCAGACGATCGCGCAAGCTGTAGCGGCCGTTCATGTCCAGCCATCGGTGCAGGAACGCGCGTCGCTTCTTGCTGAGTCCGAGCTGTTTCACGTCTTTTAGAATGCTGTCCCGCTCTTCTTTGTGCTTCGCGGAATACTGTGACCCTTCCCCGTATGTCTCGGTGTGGAGACCCTCTAAGGCCTGGACTGTCAGCAGGAACCCGGATCGAGAGTCGGTCGGCTCCGTAACACCTCGAATCAACGGTTCGATGAAGTTGGGATGCGCGGCTCGCAGCTTCTCCCAACGCTCTACCAGCTCCAAGGGACTATAGGGCAGTGCGCTGAATACAAAGAGCGACCGACCGTCCTTATCGCGGTCGATGGTCGGCGCATACGGCGACTGTGCGATCTCTCGGGAGAAAACCTGGACGCTACCGAACTTCGTGCCGTCATCTTCGTGATCGAGCTCCAACCAACTGACGGTCTGCTGTTCTAGAGTCCCGAGTGTGACGAGTTCGCGCAGGGGAAGGACATGATCTGCGATCCAACCCAGAGCAGTCGGCCGGCTTGCGTCCCGGATTTCGAACACAGGAGCAGTGCGCACACCGAATCTGTAGTAGTCGAGATTGTGCGCTGACAGCCAATAGCGGCATCGGAGTTCAACATCGTCCCGCTGGTAGGACCTGTTCGCATCCACGTCGATCGTTGCTTTGTATTCAACCGTCCCCTGTGGAGGCAGCGACCTAGGCCCGGAGGTCTCTTTGACCGGCGTAGCACCGAAGATCCGGTGCCCGCCGGTGATCTGCAGACTTACCTCTGGGAACGTTGATTCAGGGTCCTGCTCCAGCCCGTGCCCCACGACCGCAGCCTCGGCCCGTACGAGTGAGCGACCTGGGAACCACATCTCCACAGACGCGTTCAGGAGAAGGGGCTGATAACCAACGCGCAAGTCGCACGCCAGGACGGAGAAGTGCTGCGGAGGCTGCGGGAAGGATGTGGCCTTCTCCAGGCCGGGTGGCGTCCCGAACACCTCGCCATGGGGACTCTTAGATGGTTCGAGTTCGAGTTGCCCAGCCTGCCGGTCACCGTTCGGATAGATCACCGTGCACGGGTAGGACCCCGTCTCTACGTCTAGCTTCGGGAAGGTCGTCACTTCAGCTCCCCCGTCAGGACGGCCTGGCCGCCGCGCGGCTCAAGCGGATGTTGGAACGACTACCGGAAGCAAGCTGAGGCGAATCACCCTTCCCTCATCGGTCTTGGACTGCAACGAGAAGTCCCTTCTTGTCTTGTCCGCATCCCACTCGGCGGCTGACAGGAGGCGCTCATGAGCTTCTAGAACCTCGGATGCGCTTTGAAGCACGCGAGAGACGTCCTTCCGGTCTCGAACGAAGAGGATGAGGGCGACGCGCGTGTCCCGCCAGACTACGTAGCGACCCAAGAGCTGCTCGACCGCGTCAGAGAAGTGGCGTGCGCCATGCCAGAACTTGCACTCCGCGATGAAGGCATCGAGATCCCGCCAGCGCAGGGAGATGTCTGTCTTACCGAGGCCGATGAACGTTTCACCGGTCACCTGGCCAGCCCAGTTCGCGTTCAGGACGAACAGAAGGACGTCGCGCAAGGTTTCCTCGTCCTCGCCCAACAGCTTGTCCGCGGTCACCGGCAATCGCTCAAGCGCGCGCGAGAAGGAAGCGATGGTCTGGAGGAGGCCCTCGGCGATGTCATCAGCCAACGAGAACGGTTCCCTACCGGACGCAACAGCAGACTCGGCAGCAGCAAGCGACAGATGACGTGGCGATACGGGAATCACCGCGACATCGGCGGTCGTTCGCGACAGGGGAATCGACAGGTTTCTCGTTGCACGCTGAACGGCGACGAGGGGGTTCCGCCGTCGGCCAACTTCGGCTCCCACCTGCTCGGTCATTTGGCTACGCCGCTCGGCAATTTCTACGTTCGCTTGCCGAACGGCGGCCACTAACTCCAACTTCCATTTCGCGCGGAAGTCTCGGAGGGCCGTTTCGAGCTGGCCCGCGTCCCAACCCTCCTCTGCGAGCGAGATAGAAAACATCAGACGCCAGTGAGGCTGACCCGCCGGTGGCCTTGGGTCGATCGTCCCGCCGCCATGCACGGGGCCATGTACTGCTTGAGCCGCTCCGCCGCAAGGGACATTGAACTCAAGTTGAAGAACCGTGGGCGGCCCTTCCCTATCGCCCGAATGGACGTGGCGCTCCCGGCGGTTCACCCACAGTTGGTCGAAATACAGTTGGGCAGGTCGAGCGGAATAGTATTCAACAATGGCGGCCAGCGCCGCTCGGTTCTCGTGCAGCCCGAGGAGGTGCTCGCCTTCTCGGTAGAGGTCGGTGCCGGGGGTGTTGAGGTACTTGGGTCCGGTGCGGCCGTCCTCGGCGACTGCGGGGTTGCGGCGAGCGACGAAGCCGCGGATCGCGCCGTCGACGTCGCGGATGGGGAAGGTGAGCCGGTCGCGGAAGCGGTCGATCAGGGCCCCGGTGCGGGCGCGCTGAGCGAGGCCGGCGGCCAGCAGCTCGTCGTCGGTGGCGCCCCGGGAGCGCAGGTGGTCGACGAGCGTCGTCCAGCCACCGGGCGCGTAGCCGGGGTCGAAGCGCGGATCGGCGGTGAGGTCGGTGCCCAGGCGACGGCGCAGGTAGCCGGGTGCCCAGGAGCCGGGGTAGGAGTCGGCGTAGAAGGCGGCGGCCTGGGTGGTGAGCTCGATCAGCCGGTCGCGCCCGACGGCGGCCGTGGCCCAGAAGTGCTGCTCGAGCAGGTAGTCCGCCTCGTCGGCCACGGGTCGACCGGTCCAGGTGAACGGGTCGGGAGTGAGGTTGCGCGGCTCGGCCGTCGGCGGCGGGGCATCCCACTCCGGGTCGAACGGCGCGTCCTGGTCACCGGGCGGCGGGTCGGCCGGACCCGCGGCGCCGACGGCGGCCGGGTCCTCGATGGACGCGAGCTGGTCGGCGTCATCGGGGGGCTGCAGGTCGGCCGGCAGCGGTTCGGGTGCATCGACGGGCGGGGTGTCGGTGAGGGCGGTGATCCGGAAGACCAGCGCCTCGGTGCGTGCGCGGCCGGTGCGGTCGCCGACGGCCGCGGCCGGCAGGCCGATGACCGCGGCGGCGAGCAAGTCGGCGGGGGACCAGCCGGTGCGGCTGCCGGCGGTGACGGCCGCGACCAGGGCCGGCCATGCGGGATCGGCCAGCACGCCGTCGGCGTCGGGGAGCAGTCGCCGGAGGGTGGCGCACCAGTCCGGGCGCGGTCCGGCGGTGCCCGGAGCGGCGGGGATGGTGGCCGGGGCGAGGTGGGGGGTCAGCCGCCACCACAGCGCGGCGGCGGGCAGGTCGTCGGGCAGCGGCCGGTGCGCCGCGACCGCGGCGAGCAGGCCGGCGGCGTCGAGGCCGGCGCGGTCGGCGGCCGCCAGCCGTGCGGCGAGCGCGGGCCAGTGCGGGTCGTGGCGGATGCGGGGGTCGATGCCGTCGGCCAGCGCCGCCCACACCGAGCTGCTCCGGGCCGGAGCGGTTGCGGCGAGGTCCTCCTCGAGCCGCCGCTGGTGCCGGCGCTCGGCGGCTGCAGGGCGCGGGGGCCCGGTGGGTCGCCGGTCGCTGTCGGGCACGGCGAGGGCGGCGCGCCAGACGGTCACGTCGGAGCGCAGCTGCGCGAGGGCCGGATCGATCAGCTGTCGGGCCCACGCGGGGACGGTGGCCGGCGTCCACGTGGCGGCGGTGTCGGCGACGCGGGCCGCGCAGGCGGTGACGTGGTCGGTGCGGGCGGCGAGGTAGGGGCCCCAGCGCGGATCGTCGGCGAGCGCGGCCGGCACGCCGGGCAGCCAGGGCAGCGGACCGGCCGGGCCGGGCTCGGGCAGTCGCCACTGCAGGACGGCCGCCGAGTCGTGCGCGGTGTCGAGTTCGCGGACCGGGGCCGCGGTCCGCAGCGCGGCGACGGGGTCGGCGCCGAGGAGGGCGAGCAGTGCCAGGTGCCCGCGCAGCGTCGGCCATGTCGTGGCGGCGGTGAGGTGCGGGTGCAGCCGCTCGGCGGCGTCCTGCAGGGCTTCGACGGTGGGGCCGGCGAGGTGGTGCTCGGCGGCGACGCGCAGGGCGTCGGCGTACCGGGTGGCGGCGGAGTGCAGCTGCCCGGCCGGGTCGGTCAGCGCCCGGCGGTCGCCGGTGGCCGAGGTCTGGGCGTCGTCGCGGCCGAGCACGGCGATGAGCAGGTCGGTGGCGGTCGGCGGGGACACCGCTGCGGGCGTGACGAGGCTGTGCGGGTCGCCGTCGCCCACGGTGGGCAGGTAGACGTGGTTGGCCGTCCGTCCGCGGGAGAGCGCCACGTACAGCAGCTGTCGGGACTCCGCGCCGGTGAGCACGGCGTGGCAGGTGTCGGCGGTGACGCCCTGCGCGCCGTGCACGGTGCTGGCGTAGCCCAGCTGCACGTGCTCGGCGACGTAGGCCGCGGGCAGGGTGAGCCGTCCACCGGTGCCGGTGTGCGCGACCCGCAGGGCGCCGTCGGCGCGGACGGCGGTGACGGTCCAGCGGTCACCGTTCTTCACCCAGTCGGCGCCGGTGAGGAGCAGCCGCCGGTCGTTGGCGCGGGTGATGACCGGGTCCCCGGCGCCGGCCCGGGTGCCGTCGGCCAGCGTCACCTCGCGGCCCGGCGGGACACCGGAGGAGGCGAGGCGGTGGGCGCGGGCGCGGTCGTTGAGTTGCTGCACGACGTCGCGGGTGGCGGCCAGCAGGAGCGCGTCGAGGCCGCGGGCGCGGTCGGCGGCCCACCGTGTGTAGGCCTGCTCCGCGCAGGTGGTCAGGTCGCCGACGTGCACCCGCCCGGCGTCGAGGTAGAAGCCGACGGCGGTGGTGTCGCCGTCGCGCAGAGCGACGGTGGCTGCGGCCTCGGCGGGGTCGGTGAAGCGCACCAGCTGCGTCAGGGTCGCCGCCCCGTGGCGGGCGGCGATCTCGGTCAGCACGCCGCCGGCGGCGACGGAGGTGAGCTGCCGGTCGTCCCCGACCAGCCGCACCGACCCGCCCCGGCCCAGCACGTGCGCCACGACCCGGGCCAGGTCGCGGGTGCCGGCCATGCCGGCTTCGTCGACGATGACCAGCGTGCCCGGGCCGATAGCCGTGACCCAGTCGGGCAGGTTCCCGGTGTCGAGCGACCAGGTCAGCTTGGCGACGGTGTCGCACGGTGCCCCGACGGCCTCGCGCAGACCGGCCGTGGCCACCGCCGAGGGCGCCAGCCCCAGCACGTCGCCGCCGCTGGCTTCCCAGGCGCGGGACAAGGCGGCCAGCGCGGTGGTCTTGCCCGCCCCGGCCGGGGCGACGGCTAGCTGCACCCGGGCCCGGCTGCCGGCCAGGTCGCGGACCAGCTGAGCCTGGCCGGGGTTGAGTTCCCTGCCGTTCGCGGTGGTTTCCAGCAGGGCCAGCTCGACGACGGCCGGATCGACGCGGCGGCCGTCGCCTCGGCCGGCCGCGGCGAGCAGCAGCGCCTCGGCGTCGAGCACCGCGCGGCTGCTGTAGCGGCGCGCACCGGCGACGGTGTAGACGCTGGAGCCGTCCGAACGGCACAGCGGCGGCGGCTCGACCACCGGGTCCGGATCGCCCAACGGGATGGACAGGTCGGGGGAGAGGACCGCCGCCGTCAGCCGATCGACCGCGCGGTCCACCTCGTCGGAGGTGAGCGCAGCAGCGCGTACCAGCCGCTCGGCCTCGGCGCGCACGTGCCACACCTGCCAGGTCGCCCGCTGCCCGCTCACCGTCTCCAGCACCCGCAGGGCCGCTGATCGGATCCAGCGTTCGGTGACCGGCAGAGCCGGTGTCCGCTCGCGGGTTAGGACCCGGTCGAGCATGCCGCTGAGGCCGGCCGGGCCTCCGAGTACGGCCAGCGCCTGCCGCCGCCAGGTCACCCGCTGTTCGGCGAGGGAGCGCGGCTCGTGCTTGGCCTGCCGTGTCTCCAGGGTGGCCTGCTGTGCCAGGGCGATCGCCTCGATCGCGGTCGGTGTGCGGCCGTGCCGCTGCTGGAACGCGGCGGCCAGCTCGCCGCGGCGGACGTCGATCACCTGCCGGCGCGAGGACCAGGTGGCCAGCAGGCGGTCGTCCACGCCGACGACCTCGCGCACCGGCCGCGTGCCTGCGGTCTGGCCGGGACGGTCGGCGAATCGGACGCCGACCCGGTCGGCCAGGTGGGCCTCCAGCCGGGTGTTGTACCGCTCGGAGGCGCTCACCGCCGCCTTGTGCAGCACCCGCCCGTCCAGGGCCAGCCAGCGGCCGTCGCGGGTCTGCACCTTGTTGCTGACGGCGACATGGCTGTGTAGGTCGGGGTCGCCGGCGCGGGAGTCGCGATGGGTGAACACCGCCGCGACCAGCCCGGTGGTCTCCACCTGGCGCACGCCGTCGGCGCCGGTGCGGGTGAGGCAGGCATGTCCCTGCAGCCAGGAGAGGGTGTCGGCGACGGCGACGGCGGCGGCGTGGGCGGCCTCGATCCGCTCGGCGACGTCCCGGGGTGCCAGCGCCCAGAGGGCGGAGACGGACTTGACCGGGGAGAAGGTCAGGTCGTACCCGGTGACCGCGGTGGTCGCCGATCGCGACAGCCGGGCGATGAACCCCGACAACTCGCGGGCATCCCGCGGCGCGCGGCCGTAGACATCGGTGAACATGTCGCGGCCGGTGTCGCTGCGGATGCCTGCCCGCTCCTCGTCGGTGATCGGGGAGTCGCGGGGGTGTCCGCGGGCGCGGGTGAGCGCCGCGCACGCTCGGGCGCAGCGGGCCTGGAATCCGTCGGCACGCGCGGCGAAGACGTAGAAGGGCCGGCCCAAGGCCCCCGCCAGCCACGCCTGCTGCCGGTCGGCGCCGGCGGCCAGGGCCTGCCGCTGCAGCCGGGCGGCGTCGGGATGGCGGCCCTCGCCGAACAGCGCCCTCATCTGCTCCTCGCCGACCGGCTGACCGGCGTCGATTCCGTCCAGGCCGTGCAGGCCGCCGCCGGTCCAGACGCCCGGGGACTCCCCGCGCTGGGAGTAGTAGTCACCGAGCCCGCCGTAGCCTCGCTCGGTGGCGTCGAAGGCGGCCACCTGGCGGGTGAGGTACGTGTACCCGTCGCCCGCGGTCAGCTTGTGCAGCGACATCACCGCGCGGACCGTAGGAAGCCGCCCTCCAGTTCCCGTGGGGAACGTCTCCAGCCATCCTCCGGTACCCCGCGGCCGACCCCGCCCCGGCGGATGGCGCCGGGGGACGTTCGCCGGCCGTGACCGGCGGACCGGTCGATCCTCCGCGCGGCGCAGCCGCGACCGGCATGGCGGCACCGGTCACCCGATGGGATCGGCCACACCCTCGCACCACGGTCGGCGTGCAGCCGTGCACGAACAGGTCGTGGCGGCGATGAGGGTCCTCGTCGGCGCCGGAGGCCACGCCGGGGGGCTCACGCGGGTGCCTGCAGCCTGAACACGGAGCCGAGGTGGCCGAGCACGGGTCCGGCGGTAGCGGGCCGGCTGCGGTAGGCGATGTAGCCGTCGGGCCGGACCAGGTACAGCGACTCGGCCGCGGCGGCGTAGCGGTGGTGGGCGTCGCGGTCGGGGTCGAGGACCACGTCGACGTCGTCCAGGTGCTCGGGCCTCCGGTCGCCGGGGACCACGATCCAGGCGCGGACGTCGTCGCCGAGGGCGGCGCGCACACGCCGGGCGGTCGCGGTCATCCGCCGGTATCCGGCGTCGGTCGCGGCGGGGCCGTCGAACACCAGCAGGGTGGAGTGCGTGCCTCGGAAGAGGTCGAAGAGGCGCGTCGGCGCGCCGTTGTCGCCGGCACGCACCTCGGCGTCCGGTGCGCGGTCACCGGCGTGCGGGCCGCGCCGGAACCGGACGGCGTCGACCAGACCGGCCGCCTCCCCGTCGCCGGTGTGCTCTCCGGTGGCCGCCTCGTCGACCAGGGAGCTGTCCCGGTAGCCCACGTCGAGTTCGGCCACGCCGTCGAGGAGCCGGTTCCGGATGACCGCCAGCCGCAGGGCCGGCACGAGGACCCGGTTGCGCAGGAGGGTCATGGCGGGGTGGGGGGAGAAGAAGGCGCTGTGGCCGAGGTCGCTGCTGGTGAGGACCGCGCGGGCGACCGGCCTCCGCTCCTCCTGGTAGGTGTCGAGGAGGGCATGGGCGGCCCGTCCCCGGAGGACGGCGTCGAGCTTCCAACCGAGGTTGTAGGCGTCCTGGATGCCGGTGTTCATGCCCTGCCCGCCGGCGGGGCTGTGCACGTGGGCGGCATCGCCGGCCAGCAGCACCCGGCCGGCCCGGTAGCGGTCGACGATGGCGACGCGGGGACTGAAGTCGGACAGCCACGTGGCGTCGTGCAGCCGCACGTGCCCGAAGCCGCGTTCGGCGAACAGGCGCCGGAACAGCTCCAGGGACGCTGTCTCGAGCTTCCCGGAGGTGTCGGGCCGGACGCTGGCCTGCACCTGCCAGGTCCCGCTCCCGTCGAGCGGGTCGGCGGCGAGGTACCCGTCGTCGTCGAACCAGGCGAAGGACGAGCCGTCGGCCGGCAGGCCCTCGATCAGGACGTCGCCGAGGACGAAGTGCTCGTCGTGGCTCGCGCCGCGCATCGCGATGCCGGTCAGTGTCCGCACCCGGCTGCTGCCGCCGTCGCAGCCGACCACGAAGGCGGCCCGGAGCGCTTCGGTCGCGCCGGTGCCCGGGTCGACGACCGTGGCGGTGACCCCGTCGTCGTCCTGGGAGAGGTCGGTCAGCTCCCGCCCGTACTCGACGGTGCCGCCGAGGGCCGCCAGCCCATCCCTGAGCACCTGCTCGGTCCGCCACTGCGGCAGCACGACCAGGTTCGGGTACGGAACCCCGGGCTGCGGCGGCCGTGCGGGGAGGTCCAGGTCCAGGGCGGGCCGCCCGCCCGAGTACAGGCGCAGGTGGTGGTGGGTCCGGCCGGCGGCGAGGGCGGCCCCGGCGATCCCGAGGTCGTCGAAGACCTCGAGGCTGCGCGGCTGGAGGCCCTTGCCCCGGGACCGGACGTGAGGTGTCACGGCCCGGTCGAGGACCCGGCAGTCGACGCCGCGCCGGTGCAGGTCGCAGGCCAGCGTGAGCCCGGTCGGGCCGGCGCCGACGACGAGGACGTCCGTGTCGGTGGTCACGGGTGTCACCGGGCCTGGAGCCGGTGCGAGGGCCGGCTGTCGAGGAACTCCCGCCAGGTGCGGCCACCGGCGGGGTTGCCGGGGACGAGGTTCGCACCGGCGCGCAGAGCGGCGGCGGACGCGCCCGGCACGGGGAGCTCCAGGACCGGCCGTCGACGCGGTGTCCCGCGGAGGCGGTCCCGGACGAGATCGACCACGGCAAACACCTCCGGTCCGCCCAGGTCGGGCAGCCTGCCCGCCGGCCCCGACGCCACGCCGCCGGCCAGTCGCCGAGCGACCTCGTCGACGTCGATGGGCTGGACCCGCCACCCGCGGGGCACGGGGACGATCGGCAGAGCGGTCAGGCGGTCGAGCAGCTGCAGCACAAACGGGTGGAACTGCGTGGTGCGCAGGATGGTCGACGGCAGCCCGGAGCGGGTGACCGCCTGCTCGGCGGCCAGCTTGGACCGGTAGTACTCCGTCGGGACGCGGTCGATCCCGGCGATCGAGACGTAGACGACGTGCGGTCGGCCGGCGTCGCGGGCGGCCTCCAGCAGCCGGGCCGTCCCCTCCACGTCGACCGCCCGGGACCTGCGCGGGTCCGTGGCGCAGTGCACGATCGCGGTCGTCCCGGCCACCGCCTCGGCGAGGCCGGTCCCGGTGCGCAGGTCCGCCACGAACACGCCGGCGCCGGGCACCGGCGGTGCGGCCGGGCTCCGGCTCAGGATCCGCACCGTGTGGCCGTCGGCAGCCAGGGCGCGGACCACGCGGCGCCCGAGCTGTCCGGTGCCGCCGGTGACGAGCACGCTGGTCATCGCACATCCCCTTCGTCAGGGCTGGTGGTCAGCGGAAGCGTCGCCGTCGCGCCTTGACGGTCGGTTGCCCCGGCGGAGGCGCGTGGCGTCAAGCAGGCGTCAAGGCGGGCCTGGGCACCCTCGGCCGACAGTCGAAGGGACCGGGAGGGGCGATGACGGCGACACCACGCGGCTCACCGGCCGGGATCGTCTTCCGGCGGCTCGACGCGGGCCCGGAGCGGCGACGGGCCGCCCGGCTGTTACCGGACTGCGGTCTCGACGACCACGACTCGACCTGCGTGTGGTACGGCCTGTGCGACCTGACCGCGAGGGAGGACGCCTGCCTCGCGGCAGTGGCGGTGGTCTCCATCGGAGGCGCCACGGCCCGGCTGTGCGGTCTGGCCGTGGCGGCGCCCTACCGAGACCCCTCCCTCGGACGCCGGCTGGTGGGCGAGGTCGCCGACGCGCTCCGGGCGTCGGGCGTCGAGGAGCTCACCGCCCCGCCGGTCCCCGAGCGCCGGGTCGCCGCGCTGCTCGTCCGGACCGGTTTCGTCCCGTGCGAGCAGGATCAGCCGTCCGGGTCGGGGTGGTCGCAGCTGACCTTGTGACGCTCGCTGCCCACCGCTTCGCACGTCTCGACGGCGCGCCGCAGCAGCATCACCGACCCCTGCTCGCGCGCGACGGCGGCCGCCTGCCGGAGAGCGTCGCGGGCCTCCTCGGCGCGCGGTGGCGTCAGCGCAGCCAGGCACAGTGCCCGCAGCCGGTGCAGCTCGGACTCGTAGGAGCGTTCACCGGTGCGCTCGACCCGAGCCAGCGCGTCGTCCAGCAGGCGCAGCGCCTCGACGGGCCGGTCGTCGCGCAGGTGCGCCTCCGCCAGCAGGCCGAGCCCCCAGCCGACCAGGTGCTGGGTGCCGCCGGCCTCGATCTGTGCCAGGTGGCCCCGTAGGTCGGGGATCGCGGTCGTGGGATCACCCTCGATCGCGCGCACCCAGCTGAGCACCACCGCCGAGTACCCGGCCGGCCAGGGGAGGTTCCACCGCTCGGCCAGCTGCAGCGCCTCGGTGGCCCACGTGCGCGCCGCGGAGGGGTCGCGGCGCATGGCGGAGACGAGAGCCGCTCCGGTCACGGTGAGGGCGTGCGAGAACGGGGATCCTCCGCGCGCCGCCTCGACGGCCCCGGCCAGCAGGTCGACCCCCGCGTCCGCCTCGCCGAGCGAGGTGAGCACCGCGGCCAGCTGGAGTTGCAGCACGATCCTCGGCGGCAGGAACTCCTGGCTGTCCCGTGCTCCCGCCACGTGCAGGCCCTGCTCGAGGTGCTCCCTGGCGGCGGCCAGCCGGCCCTGGGACCACAGCGTGCGGCCCAGGGACAGGTGGCTGACCACGATGGCGGCCGGGTCGTCGCTGCTCCGGGCGATGGCCAGCATGGCCTCGGCCTGGGCGGCGGCGGCCGAGTGGTCGGCCCGGGCGAAGGCCACCTCGTACAGGCTGCGGCAGGCGGCCAGCAGGGCCGGGACGTCGCCGAGCTGGTCGGCCAGCTCGCGGGCCCGGCCGAAGCAGGCCCACGCGTGCTCGCAGCCGCTGCCGTGCAGCTGCACGAGCAGCGTGCCCAGGCGCTGCTGGACGGCCAGCTCGGAGGAGCTGCGACCGGTGGTCGGCGCCGCGGCGGCCAGCAGGTCGAGGCTGCGGCGCAGCTGCCGCTCGGCCTCCTCGTGGGCGAAGGTGTCGAGGCACAGTTCGGCCGCGGCCATCACGTGCGGGATCGCCCGCTCGGCGCCGACCACCGGTGCGGCCAGCCACCAGTGCTGGGCCAGCTGCAGGACGGAGTCGGCGTCGTCGCCGCGCCGGTCGAGCAGCGCCTGTCCCACGCGGGCGTGCAGTCGGGCCCGGCGGGCACGGCTGATCTCGCCGTAGATGGCCTCGCGGACCAGGGCGTGCGCGAAGCGGAAGCGGCCCACCGTGACCAGGTCCTCGACGACCAGGCCGGCGGACACGGTGAGCTCGACGGCGGCGAGGGCGTCGTCGTCGTCGAGCCCGGTCACGGCGCGGAGGACGTCGAGGTCGAACTGCTGACCGACGACGGCCGCGACCAGCAGCACCGTGCGGGTCTGGTCGGGGAGCCGGCCCAGGCGTCGGCGGAGGACGTCGCGCACGCCGGCGGGGACCTGCTGCGCGACCAGCGACGCCGCCTCGCCCGGAGCCCGCTGCGGCCAGCCGCTGCTGCCGAGCAGGCGCAGCACCTCGAGGACGAAGAACGGGTTGCCGCCGGTGCGATCGCTGACCAGCCGCGCCAGCTTCTCGTCGGGGTCCGTGCCGACGTGCGACGCCATGACCCGGGCGACGTCGGCGACCTCCAGTCCGGCCAGCTCCAGCCGGTCCACCGGCGCCGTGCGGGCCAGCGCGGCAAGGGTGTCGGCGAGCGGCTCCCCGCCGTCGAGGTCCCTGTCCCGGTAGGTCACCAGCACGACCACGGGGGCGTCGGCCAGCGTCGTGGCGAGGTGGGCCAGCAGCCGGTGGGAGGCGACGTCGGCCCACTGCAGGTCGTCGAGGACCACCAGCAGGCGCCGTCCGCGGGTCAGCCGCAGGAGGGTCGCGGTGGCCGCCTGGCACACGCGGAAGCGGGACGCCTCCGGGTCGACCACCGGGGCGGCGGCCCGCGGTCCGCCGCCCGCCAGTTCCGGCAGGATGCGGACCAGCTCGGCGGTGTCGGTGTCGGTGTCGGCGGTGTCGTCGTCCGGCCTGGCCGCGGGTGGCCGGGCCGATCCATCCCCCAGCAGGTCGCGCAGCACCTGCGTCCACGGCCAGAACGGCGGGGCGCCGGCGTCCTGGTCGCTGCGGCCCCAGGCCACGGTGACGCCGGAGCTACGGGCACGCCGTACCGCCTCTTCGGCGAGTCGCGTCTTGCCGATCCCGGGCTCGCCCGCCACCAGGAGCATCCGCCCCCGGCCGCTCGCCGTCCCGGCCAGCGCCTCGTCGACCACCCGCAGCTGCGCGTCGCGCCCGACCAGGCGGCCGGGAGCGGACGGCGCCGCAGCGCCCGCAGCCTGGACGTCCGCCGTCGCGTCGGGAGAGCCGGACGCGTCCGGCTCCAGGGCGGCAGCTGGTCCGGGCGCGCCGCGGTGCTCGGCGCCAGCAGCCCTCCAGTCCAGGTGCGGAGCCTGGCCGAGGACGTCGCGGTGGAGGTCCCGGAGCGCCTGGCCGGGGTCCAGACCGAGCTCCTCCCGCAGCTGCACGCGGAAGTGCTGGTAGCTCTGCAGCGCCTCGGCCTGCCGTCCGCAGCGGTAGAGGGCGGTCATGCGCAGACCCTGCAGGCGCTCGCGGAACGGGTGCTCGCCCGTCAGCCGCTCGAGCTCGGCGACGATCCGGGCGTGCCGGCCGATGGCGAGGTCGGCGCTGAGCCGGTCCTCCAGCGCGGTCAGCCGGAGATCCTCCAGCCGGGTCCGCTCGGCCTGCACGAACGGCGCATCGGCGAGGTCGGCCAGGACCGGCCCCCGCCACAGCCCGAGGGCCGCCTGCAGCGTCTCCGCGGCCCGCGGTGCCTCCCCGTGCTGCAGGAGGTCGTGTCCGGCCTGCGCGAGGGTCTCGAAGCGGGCGGCGTCGAGGTCACCCGAGCCCAGCACGATGCGGTAACCCGGCGGCTGGGCCACGACCACCGTCGCAGGGGCCCCCGGTGCCCGCTGCGGCTCCAGCAGCCGGCGCAGGTGGGACACGTAGGCCTGCACCGACGCCAGGGCCTGCGGCGGTGACTGCGGGCCCCACAGCTCCTCGACCAGCCGGTCGAGGGAGACCACCCGGCCCGCGTCGAGCAACAGGATCGCCAGGACGGCGCGCTGCTTCGGCCGCCCGAGGAGCAGCGGCCGTCCCGCGTCGCGGACCTGCAGCGGCCCGAGGATGTCGAACTGCACCGCCCACCCGCCTCCCCGGCCCCGCCGTCGGACCATCCTGCCCCGTAACGGCCGGATCTCCGTCCCTCGGCGCAGCGCCCGCGCCCGGACCCGTCAAGGAGACGCCCACGATCCGTCAAGGGCCGGGTCCGACGGTCTCCCCGGGACGCCGGGACCTCGCCGACGCCCGACCGGATCCCCACTCCTCCGGAGGCCCGCATGCGACTCGCCGTCAAGGTCCTGCTCGGGTGGTTCGCCCTCTTCGGACTCGGGATCGGCCTCTGGCAGGCCGTGTTCCCGGCCTCCTTCTACGCCGACTTCCCCGGGATGGGACACCACTGGGTCAGCCCGGACGGCCCCTACAACGAGCACCTGCTCCGCGACGTCGGCCTGGGCAACCTCGCCGTCGGCACCGCCGCGCTCGTCGCGCTGCTCACCGGGGTCGTGTGGGTCGCCCGCGCCGTCGGCCTGGCCGTCGTCGTGACGAACCTGCCGCACCAGCTCTACCACCAGGCGCACGTGTCGGTGCTCCCCACCACCACCGACCAGGTCCTGCAGTCGATCTCGCTCGCCGCGGTCAGCCTGGCCGCCGCCGCGCTGGTGGTCCTGGCCTTCCGGCTGCCAGCCGGCTCTACCTCGGCCGCCCCGCGGACCGACGCCCGCCCCCCTGCGCCGACCCACTCCTAGGAAACCGCCATGGACATCGCACAGCTGCTCGCCGACTTCGGCGACTGGGCCTTCGACCGCCACGCCAACCCGCTGAGCTGGTACATCCGGCCGCTGTTCCTGATCCCGCTGGCCTGGTTCGCCCACCGGCGCAGCGGCTGGGGCATCGCCGGCACCCTCCTCGCCCTGGCGAGCAGCATCTTCTGGTTCCCGGCGCCGGCCCAGCCCGATCCGCAGATCCTGCAGTTCCTCGACTTCGAGCGGGAGTGGCTCACCGGGACCTGGGACCTGCAGAAGGTCGCGCAGGCGACGCTCGCCCCGCTCGCCCTCACCCTCTACTGCCTGGCCTTCTGGCAGCGGTCGGTGGTCTGGGGCCTGGTGCTCCTGAACGCCATGGCCGGCGGGAAGCTGCTGTGGGGCGTCGTCGCCGGCGACGGCACCGGATGGGCGATGACCGCGCCCGCGCTGGTCGGACTGCTGATCTGCGACGCCGCCGTCCTCTGGGGGGTGCGGCGGTACCGGGCGGGCCGGCCGCAGCCGGCGGAGGAACCGCCGGCCCCGCCCGTCCTGTCGTCGAGTTCGTCGTGACCGCCCGCCCCGCCCCATCCCCCGCTGGAAGGACGATCCCGTGACCAGCACCCAGGACCTCCCTGCGACGACGACCGTCTGCATCGCCGGCTGTGGCCCGGCGGGGGCGGTGCTCGGGCTCCTCCTCGGCCGCGCCGGCATCGACGTCGTCGTCCTCGAGAAGCACGCGGACTTCCTGCGTGACTTTCGCGGCGACACCGTCCACGCATCGACGATGCAGGTGCTCGCCGAGCTCGACCTGCTCGAGGGGTTCGAGGAGCTGCCCCAGCAGCGCACGACCAGCATCTCGCTGATGACCGACGACGGCTTCCTCACCCTCGGCGACTTCACCCGGCTCCCGGGTCGTTTCCAGTGCCTGTCGATGGTGCCGCAGTACGAGCTGCTGGACTTCCTCACCACCGAGGCCGCGCGGTCGTCCTCCTTCACCCTGCACCGGCAGGTGGAGGTGGTGGGGCTCGTGGAGGAGGACGGCACGGTGACCGGGGTCCGCTACCGGCGGACGGACGGCTCCGAGGGGAAGCTGTGCGCGCTGCTCACGGTCGCTGCCGACGGACGCTCCTCCGCGGTGCGGCGGGCGGCGGGCATGTCCCCGGTCGAGTTCGGCGCCCCGATGGACGTGCTCTGGTACCGCCTGCCCAAGGGGCCGGGGGATCCGCCGGCCTCCTTCGCGCGGCTCGTTCCCGGCCGGTTGCTCCCGATGATCGACCGGGGCAGCTACTGGCAGGGCGCCTACACCATGCCGAAGGGCACGGTCGCGTCGCTCCGGGCCGAGGGCATCGAGGCACTCCGGGCGGACCTGGCCCGCGCCATGCCGTTCCTGGCCGACCGGCTCGACGGTGCCCTCCGCAGCTGGGAGGACACCGGCTTCCTGGAGGTCCGGGTCAACCGGCTGCGCCGCTGGTACCGGCCGGGCCTGCTGTGCATCGGGGACGCCGCCCACGCCATGTCCCCGGTCGCGGGGGTCGGGATTAACCTCGCCGTCCAAGACGCGGTGGCCGCCGCCAACGCCCTGGTCCGCCCCCTGCGCAGAGGTGCCGTGACCCCGCAGGACCTCCGGCGGGTGCAGCGCCGCCGCGACCTCCCCACGCGGGTCACCCAGCTGGTGCAGCGTGGCGTCCAGCGGCAGATGTTCGGCGCCGCCGGGGGCACGGTCCCGCCGCGGGGGGTCCCCGTGGCATTGCGCCTCATGTCGCGGGTGCCACCGATGCTGCGGCTGTTCTCCCGCTTCATGGCCATCGGGATCCGCAACGAGCACGTGGCCCTTCCGGCGCAGGCGGTGCCCGCGGCGGCCGGGAATCCACGGTGAGTGCGCCAGTGGCGCCGGAGCGCCGGCTGGCCGGGGTCATCCGCCGGCACCCCGTCGCGAGCTTCCTGGCCTGGTCCTTCCCCGTCGGGCAGGCGATCGCCGTCCAGCCCGTCGTCGCGCGCGCGTGGTGGGACGTCGACCTGCCCACGGCTCCATTCGTCGTCGGAGCCAACCTGATCGGCCTGCTGCTGCCGGCGGTGGTGATCACCCGCGTCGTCGACGGGCGGGCGGGGGTGTGGGCGCTGTTCAGGCGCGCGGTCCGGGTCCGGGTACCGCTGCGCTGGTACGGCCTGGCCCTGGTCGTCGTCCCGGTGGCCACCACGGCGGTGGCCGTGGCCCTGCTCGGGCCGCCGGTGGCCACCGCCTGGGTGCTCGCCTCGGCGCTGGCGTCGGGACTGCTGGTCCAGCTGCTGCTGGGGTTCCTCACCACCAACTGGGCGGAGGAGGTCGCCTGGACGGGCTTCCTCCAGACCCGCCTGCAGGACCGGCACGGGCCGGTGCGGGCCGCACTGGCCACCGGGCCGCTGTTCGCGCTGCAGCACGCCTCTCTCGCGGCCGGCAACGGCTGGCTCGGCGGGGTGGCCGTTCTGCTGTTCATCACCGCGACGGCGATCCCGTTCCGCTTCCTGCAGGGCTGGGTCGCCAACCGGACCGGCAGCCTGCTCGTCGTCGGCCTGGTCCACGCGGCGGGGAACGCGGCGACCGACGGCAGCGGGTTCGGCGGTCCCGGCCTGCTGCCCCGGCTCTACCCCGACGACGGCGTGGGCCCGGTGCACCTGGTGGCCAGCGCGGTCCTGGGCCTGGTCGTCCTGGCCGCCAGCCGCGGCCGGTTGGGGCGCCGGGCTCCCACGTCCCCGGCCGGCGCCGTGCGCGTGACCGGCCCCGTCCCGGCGGGGCGACGGTGACCGGCACGGCGCCGTGGGTCGACCTGACCGGCACCAGTCCCCAGATCCCCGGGACAGCGCCGGACGCCCCAGTCCTCGGCCGCCGGCTCTGCAGCCGTCGGCTGCGGGCTACGCCGGCCGGACCCCGCCGGGTGACGACCGGCTGTCCCCGCTGTACAGCGACCTGGCCGGGCTCTCGCCGGTGCACCTCGCCGCGGGGACCCGCGGCCTGCTCGTCCACGACGTCCGCCCGCTGCGACAGCGGCTCCGAGACGCGGGCGTGGCCGTCGACTCCCCCGAGGAGCCCGCCCGGCGCCCTGCACGCGTACCCCACCCCCGGCGCCGGCCCCGCGGCCGATTGGGCGGTGGCCGCGCAGGTCGCCTTCCTCCGTGAGCACCTGGAACCCGCACGACCGTTCGCGGTTCCATCCCGCGACACCCCTCGCCGCTCGAAGGAGAACGTCATGTCTAAGCAGCTGTCCGCCCACGTCGGCATCGCAGCGACGCCCGAGCGGGTGTGGGAGGTGCTCACCGACCTCGCCGCGTACCCGGAGTGGAACCCGTTCATCGTCCGGGCGGAGGGAGCCGTCGGCCCGGGCCGCCGGCTGACGCTGACGATGCAGCCGGTCGGCGGGCGGGCGATGACCATGCGCCCCCGACTGATCGAGGTCGACGCCGGCCGCGTGCTGCGGTGGCGCGGCAGGCTGGTCATGCCCGGGCTGATGGACGCCGAGCACACCTTCGCGCTGCAGCCGCAGGCCGGCGGCACCCGGCTGGTGCAGTCGGAGACCTTCCGGGGGATCCTCGTCCCGTTCGTGGCCGCGTCGCTGGACCGGAGCACCCTGCCCGCGTTCGCGGCGATGAACGAGGCGCTCAAGAGGCGGGCGGAGGAGCCCGCGCGTACCGGTGCGGTCGCCGCAGGCGGCACAGGGTCGGGGACGCCATGAGGCGGCGATCCGTGCTCCAGGCGAGCGCCTGCGCGGGCGGGGCCGCCGTCGCCGGGAACGCCTTCATCGGGAAGCCGGCGATGGCCTGGTTCCGGGGCCTCACCGCGCCCCGCTGGCAGTTGCCGATGCCCGCCTTCCTCGGCGTGGGCGTGGCGTACTACGGGGTCATCGGCTACGTGCTGGCACGGAGCATCGACCGTCGCGACGCCAGGAGCACCGCATGGAGCCTGGCGGTGCTGGTGGGCAACGAGTCCTGGAACGGTGTCTTCTTCGGCCGGCGGAGCACTCGTGCCGGCTTCGTCGGCCTGTGCTCGTTCCTGCTTCCTCTCGCGGCGCTGCAGCGGTCGGTCGCGGGTGACCCACGCGCGCGGCTTGTTCTGGCCCCTTACACGGCCTACGTCCTCCTCTACGACCTGCCGTGGACCTACCGGCTGTGGCGACTGAACCCGGCGAGGCACTCCGGCACCAGGGACCGACGGGCCGGTCCCGGCACGGCGTCGAGGCGCGGGCGTTGCGCCGGGACGGGCGCGGGTGGTCGACGCCGGCACCGCGGCCACGCGCTGGACCTCCCGCGGCGGGTGGGTTGAGGTGACCGTCGAGCGCGGCGGAGACTCCACCTGATCCCACCGGATCCGCCGTCGGCACCATCACGGTGGGTATCACGAGCTCGGCTCCGCCTGGGCGCTTGCGAACGGGGCGGGGACGGGCTTCCCCACGTCCAGCATCCGCCGTACTGATTGCGGAGGAACGGTGGCGGGCCGTCGGGTGTCTCGCCGCTGGGGCAGAGACCAGCGGACCGGCCGAGCGCCTGTGGTCGGGCGGCTGCCCACCGGTCACCGGAGCGGGCGTCGAAGGCTCCGGCTTGACCTTCCTCGACACTCATCTCAGCGCGGCCACGAGGGGCAAGCAGAGGACGGCACACGCCGGCCGAGGCGGGGTGCCGGCAGCTCGCCGTTCTCACTGGCACAGCTCCCCGTGCGCGCGTCGACACCGAGAGACCGCGGCCTGCGCGACTGTCACGATCGCAGCTCGGCTGATCCGCAGCTCGTCGAGATCCACGGCAGTCCGGGGTGCTCGCGGCGAAGTCGCCGACGTGCGGCGACGAGCGAGCGCTACCGACTGTGGGGGACGAGTTTGCAGGGCACCTCCGATAGCCGGCGCCTGCAGCGCCGACACACCTGCGGTGCGTCCGTCCCGGCCGATCCTCCAGTTGCCCGGAAGGGGTGCTGGAGTGCACGAGGACTCCCCTCAGCGCAAGTCGAAGAGCACCACGGAGGCGCGGTCGGCGCCGGTCTGCCTCCAGTAGCAACCCGAGCTCGACGGACAGTGCGCCGAGTCACGGTCGTAGACACGGCCGGCATCGAGCTGCGTCGTGAGCTCGTGCAGGATGAAAGGTCAGTTCCGTCGGCTCGGTGAGGTCTGCGCCGGAACCGCGGGCCGCCGCTTGACGACTTCAAGAGCTGCGCGGCCGGACGCTGCGGCCCATGCCTGCTCCCATGCCTGGTAGCGGCAGGTGACCGAGCACCACCTCGGGATTGGTCCTCGCGAGCGCGGCAGGGTCACACCGCCGCACCAGGCACAGGACGAGGCGGTTGCCCGCCGGACATGGCCGCTCGCCGCCCCGCCAGCGGACGCGGCGCGCCGGGCCGGGACCTCCTTGGCGTTCCCCGTACAGAGCGCTCCCGGCGCTGACGCTCACGCTCCTGACGGCGCGCCCGGTAGCTGGCGCTGCTCCCTCTCCCCATGTCCCCAGCGTCCGAGGCGACCTCCGGAAGCTCGTTACAACGAGTTCCGGGACGCCGAATGAGCTCCTATGTGCAAGGGCTCCGGCGGTAGCGTTTTGCCCGGCGGTGGGTGCGGTGGACTGGCCGCAGCGAAGAGCAGGTCTGGGACTGTGAACCTGTCGCGCAGCTGGCTTCGGCCGTAGAGACGCGTCCCGTTTGCCGCTGCCGCACTCACCGTCCTATCGCGGCCGGCGCCCGCCCGGATGCGAGGTCTTCGTGCAGGGTCTTGTAGACCACGTCGGAGAGTCGTCGTTTCAGGCAGCGCAGGGCTTCGCGTCCGGTCTTGCCTTCGGCGCGTTTGCGCAGGTAGTAGGCGCGGCCCTCGGTATCGGCGCGGATCTGGGTGATCGCCATCGTGTAGAGCACCCGGTTCAGCGTGCGGTTGCCCGAGCGGTTGAGCCGATGCCGGGTGGTGCGCCCTGAGGAGGCCGGCAGCGGAGCGGTGCCGTTGGCCGCGGCGAAGGCGTGCCGGGATCGGTAGCGGCGAACGTCGGCGACCTCGCCCAGGATGGTGGCCGCCCCGATCGGGCCGAGGCCGTAGAGGCCGGTCAGGCCGGTGTCGATCTCGGCGACCGCGGTGGTGATGAGTGCGGCGACCTCCTGGATTTCTGCCGTCAGCTCCGCCAGCCGGATCAGCCGCCGGCGGGTCAGCTGCGCCCGCACGCCGGTCTGGTCGGCGAGCAGGTCGGTGGCCGCGGCGATGAACGTCGGCGCGGTCAGCCGCGGAACCTGGGCCTGGTAGCCGGGCAGCAGCCCGTGCAGCTCGGTGTGCGTGCGGTTGGCCAGCGCGGTGCGCTCGGCAACCAACTGGGCGCGGTAGTCGGCCAGCGCCCGCAGATCCGCGGCCTGACCGACCGCCAGACGCACCGCCGGCAGGCCGGGCTCCCGGGCGGTGATCCGGGCGATCGCGACCGCGTCGACCGGATCGGTCTTGCCTGCCCCCGGCCGCCCGGAACGCTCCCGGGAGGTGAGGCTGGGCGGCACCTCCACCACCTCGGCCGGGCCGGTGAGCACCAGGTGCACGGCGGCACCGCGGCCGTAGTTGCCCGAGCCCTCGATGCCGACCCGGGTCACCGCGTGCTCGACCAGCAGCTGCTCGAGGTCGGTGAAGCCTGCCTCGGTGTTGGCTATCTCGGTGACCACGACCGGGCGGCCGGCCGAGTCGATGACGGCCACCGCGAGGGTGTCCTTGTGGGTGTCGATTCCGGCGAGCACACAGACTCCTTCCGCGTCGGAACGAGCTCGCGGAAGACCGGTGTCCGGGCGCAGCGCATGCATCTGCGGGCCGCGGTGGCCCCATGCTCCTATCAAGCGTCAACCACCCAGGACGCCGGCGGACGTCACCGACGGGCACTCATTGCGAAGGCCACGGAGAACACGGCGGGCAGCAAAAGGTCGAGCCTCGCCGGTGACGCCCGCGAGCACCTCGCCTCGGCGACGGGGCGCCTCTTCGTACCGCAGATGCAAGAGGTGTGACGGCTCGTGATCTTGAGACATCCAGTATTGCGGGGCGATGTCGATGGCGTCGAAGTAGACGCTGCGGCGGAGGGCGTCGATGCCGTTGCTGCGACCAGCGCAGGCTGGTCGGCACGTCGTCGAAGGGTGCCGGCAGCGGCCGCAGCGGGCGGTGCATGGGCGCGGGGAGGTCGTCCCAGTGGATGGGGACGAAGCGGCGCGCGCCGGTGGCGGTGACTGTCTCGCGTCAGTGGGCGTCGCGAAAGGACTCGGGCTGCCGACCGCGGGCGGCGATGCCGAGGGACACGGTGTCGGCGCGATGCCCGGCCAGTGCGCCGGGCAGGTACCTGGCGCTTGCGTAGATCGGCAGCGCGCGCTCGCCGTGCGCGACATGCAGGGGATAGCTGTCATCGGTCCTGTAGGCGGTCATCCGGCCGGCGGGGCCGGCGGCGTCTCGATGGTGCCGGGAGTGATCTCGCCGGGGGCTGTGCTGGGCGGGCAGGGCGGTGAAGGTGAACCGCCCGAAGTGCAGGGCCGGCCGTGGTTGACGACGGCGATCCGGTCGGCGGGCCGGCCGTCGCCGAGCGCGATCCGCCCGGAGGGTACGACACCGAGCAGTTGCGCGCCGGTCAGCGAGGCGACCTGAGGTAAGTCTCCGCTGGGTGTCCCGGCCACGTCGCTGCTAGCCATTGACGGCCAGCTCTCCACTGTCTAACCTTGTGAAACTTCAGTTCAATTTCGGCAGGACCTGGTCCGGCGCCGGGGCAGGCTCTCGGCCCGGCGCCGGGTCGTTGCCGTCACTGCTGACGGCCGTTCATAGATCTTCGGAGGTCGACGGAGCATGCTGCCCGCCTCGCCGACGTCGCTCCGGCTCGCCGTCGAGGACCGACCGGTTGACCTGTGTCGGGTACGACGTCTCCGCTCCTCCGGTGAAGCCACGGTGGTCGGGTGCGGGCAGCCGAGGGAGCTGTGCGTCGTTCGGACCCTCACCGGGCTCTTCCGCCCTCCGGAGGAGGAGGTGGCCGCCGCGACGCCGAGGCAGGGACTGCTGCTGTGGCCGCCTCCTTGGAGGCGTCGCTCACCTCCTGACCTCCCGCCGGTACCTGCCCGCGGTCCGGCGGGCAGCCACCGATCGCTGCTGAGCGCCACCCGACAGACCGTCTGGAGCCGAGGATGCCTCCGTCGCCCGTCCGCACCGTTCCTGCCGAACCGGCAGGACAGTCCGAGCCTGCGGGCACCACGGCCGTCGCCGACCCCTGGTGGCAGGCCTTGCCCGTCATGTTGCGCTCATCGACTGCCGCGGCGCGCGTACGCGCGCAGTACTTCGCCGCGAGCGCGTCCTCCGACCTCGCCGACCGCTCCCCGGGCGACCTCGTCGCGGCCGTGACCTCGCACGTCGCCACCGCTGCCCGCCGGCCGACCGGTGAGGCCGTGGTGCGTGCCGTCGACGGCGGCGTCTCGGGCGCGGGTGACCACGCGACCACGGTCGAGGTAGTCGCCGAGGACATGCCCTTCCTCGTCGAGAGCTTGACCTCAGCCCTGACCAGGCTGGGGCAGGGGATACAGACAGTCGTGCACCCGCGGTTCGCCGTACGGCGGGATCAGGCGGGCACACTTCTCGACCTGCACCCGGTCGACGACGCGACGTCCGGTGACGCCGTCGAGGCCTGGATCCGCATCGAGGTGGACCGCACGAGCGGCCCTGCAGCGCGGGACGGGCTCGTGGCCGAGCTCACCTCAGTCCTCGCAGACGTCCGCGCGGCCGTCCGTGACTGGCACTCGATGCGCGGGAAGGCGCTGCGAGTGGCCGACGACCTGGCCGAGGCAGGCGGCGTCGGAGTTCCCGAGGACGCCCTGTGCAGCACTGCCCGCTTCCTCCGCTGGCTCGCGGACGACCGTTTCACCTTCCTGGGCTACTCCGAGTACGACGTTCCGCCGGTCAGCGGGGACCTCTGCCTCGTCCCGTGTCCGGAGACCGCCTTGGGCGTGGTCAAGGGCGAGCGGGAGAGTCAGAACGGTGAGGTAACCCGGCTGCCGGAGCAGGCGAGGGAACGGGTGCTCCGTGTGACGAAGACCAACCGGCGAGCGACCGTGCACCGGTCGTCGTACTACGACGCGGTGAGCGTCACCAGGTTCGACCCGGAGGGTCGGGTCGCTGGTGTGCACCGGTTCCTGGGCCTGTTCACCTCCAGCGCCTACACCGAGAGCGTGCGGCGCATCCCGGTCGTCGCCGAGAAGGTCGCCGAGGTGCTGCGCCGGGCCGGCTTCGCCCCCGGGAGCCACTCGGCCCGGGACCTGGTCAGCATCCTCGAGTTCTTCCCACGCGATGAGCTGTTGCAGGCCGAGACCGAGGAGATCCTCCCGACTGCACTCGCCGTCCTGCGTCTGCAGGAGCGCCGTCGCACCCGGCTCTTCGTGCGTTCCGACGCGGCCGGCGGGTTCCTGTCGTGCCTCGTGTTCCTCCCGAAGGATCGGTACACCACCACTGTCGGCAGCAAGGTGGAGGAGCTGCTGCGGCAGGCCCTGGACGGCGCCACGGCCGAGACCGCCCTGCACGTGTCCGAGTCCGCGCTGGCACGTCTGCACGTGGTCGTCCGCCCACGTCCCGGCGAGACCCTTGAGGAGGTCGACTTCGAGGAGCTCGAGGCCGTCGTCGCGCGGGCGGTTCGCTCCTGGGAGGACGACGTCCTCGACGCAGCCCGGCAGCGGCTCGGCGCCGCCGAGGGCACCGCTCTGGCACGACGGTGGATGAGGGGCGTGTCGAGCGCGTACCGGGCCGACGTCCCCCCGGTCCGCGCGGTCGAGGACCTGCTACGGGCGGACGCTGTCCTCGCCGCGATCGACAGCCGGTTGCCCGCGGACCGCACCGACCGGCCGGGGTCGCCGGTGGAGCCCGCGCCCGTGCTCGCACTCCGCGAGGCCGGTGATGGGCAACCGCTGACGTGGCGCCTGACCCTCTACCGGTCGTCGCCGGCCACGCTGTCCGAGGTCCTCCCCGTCCTCACGGACCTCGGCGTGGAGGTCACCGACGAGCGTCCTCACCTCCTGGCGCGAGCCGACGGTCGCTCGGTCTGGGTCTACGACGTCGGGCTGCGACCGCCTCGCGACCTCGTGCTCAACGACGAGGCGGAGGGGATCCGCGCTCGGTTCTGCGACGCGTTCGCGGCGACCTGGTCCGGTCGCGCGGAGAGCGATGCGCTCAGCCGACTCGTCCTGGCGGCGGGGCTGACCTGGCGGCAGGTGGCCGTCGTCCGGGCGCTGGTGCGCTACCTCCGCCAGACCGGACTGCCCTACAGCCTCGACTACCTCTCCAGCACCCTGCTCAGCGACGGCACGGCCACCCGCCTCATCGTTCGGCTGTTCGAGGAGCGCTTCGACCCCCGACGCAACCAGGCGCCCGGCGAGCGAGAACGTGCCACCCGGGCCGCGCTGGCGGCGGTCCGCAGCGCGATCGAGGCCGTGCCGAGCCGCGACGCGGACCGGATCCTGCGCGCACTGCTGTCGACCGTCGAGGCGGTGCTGCGCACCAACGCCTTCCAGTCCGGGACGGACGGCGCGCCGCCGCAGCACCTGTCCTTCAAGCTCGACCCGGCCCGGGTGGCCGGCATGCCCGAGCCCACGCCGACATACGAGATCTGGGTGTACAGCCCCCGCATGGAGGGCGTGCACCTGCGCTTCGGAGACGTCGCGCGCGGCGGCCTGCGCTGGTCGGACCGCCCGGAGGACTTCCGCACGGAGGTGCTCGGTCTCGTCAAGGCACAGATCGTGAAGAACGCCGTCATCGTGCCCACCGGCGCCAAGGGCGGGTTCGTCGCCAAGCGGCTGCCCGACCCGGCCGTGGACCGGGAGGCCTGGTGGGCGGAGGGTGTCACCTGCTACCGCACCTTCATCAGTGGCCTCCTCGACGTCACCGACGACCTGCGCATCGACGGCAATCGTCGAGTCGTGGTGCCGCCCGCCGACGTCGTCCGCTACGACGGCGACGACCCCTACCTCGTCGTCGCCGCGGACAAGGGCACCGCCACGTTCTCCGACATCGCCAACGGCATCGCGCGGGAGCGGGGCTTCTGGCTCGGGGACGCCTTCGCCTCCGGTGGCTCCAACGGCTACGACCACAAGGCGATGGGGATCACCGCCCGGGGGGCGTGGGAGAGCGTCCGCAGACACTTCCGCGAACTGGGGGTCGACCCCCACACCGAGGACATCACCGTGATCGGCGTGGGCGACATGAGCGGGGACGTCTTCGGCAACGGGATGCTGCTCTCGCGGCACATCCGGCTCGTCGCGGCCTTCGACCACCGGCACGTGTTCCTCGACCCCGACCCGGATCCGGAGGTGTCCTTCGGCGAGAGGGCTCGGCTGTTCGCCCTGCCTCGCTCCTCGTGGGCCGACTACGACCCGACCCTCCTCAGCCCCGGCGGGGGAGTGCACCCGCGCTCCGCGAAGTCGGTGCCGCTCACGCCGCCGGTCGCGGCGCGGCTCGGACTACCGGAGAGCACGCGCTCGCTAGGCACGGACGAACTCATCCGCGCCATCCTGCGGGCTCCGGTCGACCTGCTCTGGAACGGCGGCATCGGCACCTACGTCAAGGCGTCCACGGAGACGCACAGCCAGGTCGGGGACAAGGCGAACGACTCCGTGCGGCTGGACGGCGCCGACCTGCGGATCCGGGTCGTCGGCGAGGGCGGCAACCTCGGCCTCACGCAGCGCGGGCGCGTGGAGGCAGCGCGGCGAGGGGTGAAGCTGAACACCGACGCCATCGACAACTCGGCCGGGGTCGACTGCAGTGACCACGAGGTCAACATCAAGATCCTGCTCGACGGTCTCGTCGCGGACGGCCTCCTCGACACGGACGAGCGGAACCGCACGCTGCAGCAGATGACAGACGACGTCGCGCGGTTGGTGCTGCGCAACAACTACGAGCAGAACCGGGTGCTGTCCGTGGAAGGTGTCGGCGCTGCCGACCTTCTGCCGGCGCACTCACGCTTCCTGGAGGCGCTGGAAGCGGCTGGCGAGATCGATCGGGGACTGGAGGCCCTGCCGTCGATGGCAGAGCTCGACCGGCGTGCCCGGGACGGAGCCGGGCTCACGATGCCCGAGCTGTCCGTCCTGCTCTCCTACGCCAAGATCTCGCTGGGGGCCGCCGTCCTGGCCAGCGGACTGCCGGACGAGGACTGGGCGCGGACGACCCTGCGGGCCTACTTCCCGCCCGGTCTGGGGGAGCGCTTCTCGGACTGGGTGACGGAGCACCCGTTGCGTCGGGAGATCACCACCACCGTCCTGGTCAACGAGGTCGTCGGTGCGGGTGGGATCACCTTCGCCTCCCGCGCCGCCGAGGAGACCGGCAGCGACCTCGCGGAGGTCGTGCGGGCCTACGCCGTCGTCGCCCGGGTCTTCGAGCTCGGCGAGCGCTCCCGCGCGGTCGAGGACCTCGACGGGCTGGTGCCGGCCTCGATTCAGACACTGATGCGGCAGCAGCACCAGCGGCTGCTCGATCGGGCCGTGCGGTGGCTCCTCCACGCCCGCCCGGAGGGAATCGACGTCCCCCGGGAGGTCGATCGCTTCGCACCGGCGATCGGGGCGCTGGCCGTCCGTGTACCTGATGTGCTGCTCGGCCGGGACTCGGACTACGTCCGCGACCTGGCCAACCGGTTCACCGGTGCCGGAGTGGACGAGGCTGAGGCGCTGTCGACGGCCGGCCTGCTGTTCTTCTACCCGCTCCTCGACGTCGTGGAGGTCGCTGCAGAGACGGGCCGTCCCGCTGGGGAGGTCGCGCCGGTCTGGTTCGTGCTCTCCGAGCGCTACGGGTTCGACCTGCTGGCCGCGATCTCGGGTCTGGGTCGGGAGGACCGGTGGGCGGCCTTGGCCCGGGCGGCGCTGCGGGACGACCTGTACGCGGTGCTGCGGGAGTTCACCACTGCTGTCGTCAACCACGACCGGACCACACCGGGATCCGACGCCGGCCGGGACCCGGCCTCGGCGGTGGCTGCCTGGGAGGAGGTCCACGCTCCTGCCGTCCGGCGCGCTCGCCACACCCTCACCGCGCTCGAGGCCTCGGGCCGGACCGACGTCGTCGCGCTGTCCGTGGCACTGCGGACGCTGCGCACCGTACTGCGACGCGATTGAAGCAGTGCTCCGGGCGCCGTCGAGCCCCCTTGCGGCAGCAACGCCGTCCCGTATCGATCTGCACTACCTGGAGAGGAGTTGCGCGGTGACCGTTGCGCCGGATGACCGTGTCGTCGTGGATCGAGCCGAGGTGGATCGGCTGTGCCGGGCGGCGTTGGCGGCGGCAGGTGCCTCGCCGCGGGTTGCTGACCTGCTGACGGATGCGGCGCTGTTCGCCGAGGACCGCGGATCCACCGCCGTGGGGGTGGCGCACCTGTTGGACTATCTCGACGCGATGGATGCCGGCCGTCTGGACGGCCGGGCCGTTCCTCGCCTGACCAGCCCGGCTCCCGCCGTCGTGCGGAGCGATGCTCGCGGAGGCATCGCTCACGCAGGCTTCGACGAGGCCTTCGATCGTCTGACCGAGGCCGCGTGCCGCTTCGGCGTGGCGGTGTTCGTGCAGCACGGCTCCTACACCTGCGGTCAGTTGGCCTGGTTCACCGAGCGGCTGGCCGACGCGGGGCTCGTCGCCTTGGCCACCGCGGTCTCTCCGGCGCTGCTCGCGGCCGGACCCGGCACTGGACGGGTCTTCGGCACGAACCCGATGTCCTACTCCGTGCCGCGGGTGCAGCAGGCGCCGCTGACGGTGGACCAGGCGTCGAGTGTGACCGCGTTCGTCGCCGTCCGGGATCGCGCCGCGCGAGGGGAGGCGTTGCCCGAGGGGTGGGCGCTCGACGCGGACGGGCAGCCGACCAGCGACGCGGAGGCGGCGCTGAGCGGCGCCCTGCTGCCCTTCGGCGGCTACAAGGGTGCCAACATCGCGCTGTTCGTCGAGCTGTTCTCCTCGATGGCCGGCGGTCTCTGGTCGGTGGACGCCCCTGCGTTCCACGCCGGATCGCAGTCGCCGGCGATCGGGATGTTCGTGCTCGTGGTCGACCACCGTGCGCTCGGCGAGGACTTCCCCGGGCGGGTTGAGCAGCACGTCGACCGCCTCGCCGACCGAGGGGTGCGTCGACCGGGCATCAACCCCGGGCAGGTGGTCGCGGCGGACCCGATCGAGCTGCCTGCCGACGTGGTGAACACGCTGCGGCGCCGGGGAGGTCGGGATGCCGCACGGCTCCGGTGACCGGCGCCGGCGCCTGACCTGCTCGTCGTCGGCGGTGGCCCGGCCGGCACCGCTCACCGGCTGCGCGACTGCTCGGTGTGCACGTACCGACGTGGCAACAGGCTCGCGTGTGCTCGGTCCCCAGCGCGCCGCCGGTGAGGGCGAAGCCGCCAGCGACCTGTCGGCGCCGGCACTCCGCCGCTGACAGGACATCGCCGTCGCCGGGACCCATGGCGCGCGGCCGGGTGGGCGCGTTGCGGAGGCGGTGCTCACCTCCGCCGCGGCGCGTGTGGGGTCAGGCGTCGATCTGGAGGTCGCTCAAGGGCGTGGAGCAGCAGATGAGCACCTTGTTCTGCGCGATCTCCCGTGGCCGGATGCCGCCGTTGTGCTGCATGTCCACGGTGCCGGAGAGAACGGTCGTCTTGCAGGTACCGCACATGCCCTGGGTGCAGGAGGACGGCGGAGCCAGCCCCGCCTCATACGCGGCGTCGAGCACGGTCTCGTCCTCGGCGCAGTGGAAGGTCACGCCGCTGCGGACGAACTCGACCGAGTACGTCGTCGCGCCCGCCCGGGCTGCCTCCGCCGCCTCCGGGTCCGGCGATGCCTCCGTCGCCGCGGGGACGGTGAACTCCTCCATCCGGAGGTCGCCGAAGACGAAGGACTCCTCGTGGTAGTTCTGCATGTCGAAGCCGGCCTCGTCGAGCATCCGGCGGACGGCGGCCATGTAGGGCGCCGGTCCGCAACAGAAGACGACGCGCTCCTTCAGGTCGGGTGCCAGCATCCGCAGCATCTCGGCGCTCAGGAAGCCGCGCAGTCCCCCCCAGGGTTCCCGGGGCTCGTCCCGCTCGCAGACGTGCGCGACGCGCACCGTGGGCACCGTGCTCGCGATCGTCTCGAGTTCCCGCCGGAAGATGATGTCGGACGGCGTGCGTGCGCTGTGCACGAACACGATGTCGGCGTCCGAACCGAGGTCGTACAGGGCCCGCGTCATGGACATGACCGGGGTGATCCCGCTGCCGCCGGACAGGAAGAGGTACTTGGCCGACCGGTGCCGGGCGATGGTGAAGACGCCGAAAGGTCCGTCGGCCGCGATGCGCTTCCCAGGGGTCATCGTGTCGTGCAGCCAGTTCGACACCACACCGCCGGGCTGGCGCTTGACCGTGATCCCCAGCAGGTGGGGTCGTGTGGGGGGCGAGGAGATGGTGTAACACCGGCTGACCGGGCGGCCGTCGATCTCCAGCTGCAGCGTGACGAACTGTCCTGGCTCGTGCTGGAACAGTGCGGGCTCGGCGGGCTCGAAGAGGAAGGTCTTGACGTCGTGGGTGACGTCCTGGACCTGTCGGCAGACCAGCGTCGAGCTGTCGTCCTCACCCCAGACGGCGAGGCTGGACGGGTGCCCCGGCAGGAGTTGCTCGGCCGCGGCAGTCCCGGCCGTCCACGCCGCGTCGAGCCCTGCTGCGGTGTTCAGGACGGTCATCGCCGTGCCTCCCATGTCCGGCCCCCGTCCTCCGACCTGTCGACTGACATGCCGGCCTCGACTGGGGGTGTTCATCAAGTGGGCGGATGCGCCCGAAAAGTGATGCCCACCGTAAGCTGCGTCACTACCGTGTGCAAGGTCGACCCGCAGGTCCCCCGAGTGCTGGAGGAGAGTCATGAGCGGCGCAACGACCCGGTGGTCCCTCGAGGCGGGGAGGCCGAAGCCGCAGCGACCGCCTCTGCCGGCTCCGGCCGAGGCGCGCAGGTCGTGGCCCGCGGTGGACGTCGAGCTCGTACGGGGGGCCGTGGAGCACGCACTCGCCCGGACGAGGGCCTCGCTGCGCCGCCATGACCTCGCCGCCGCCCTCCTGGTCGACCCGGTCAACGTCCGGTACGCGTCCGGGACGTCGACCATGCCGGTGTGGACGATGCACTCGATCGACCGCTACCTCCTGGTACCGGCCGAGGGCGAGCCGGTGCTGTGGGAGTACGCCTCCGCGCCCCCCGAGCTGCTGTCCCCGTACCCCCGACTCGAGACCCGGACGGCGACGAGCTGGGCGGTCTTCGGTTCCGGGGAGCAGGCCGGTGAGCGGGCCGCGCTGTTCGCCGCGGACGTGGCGGGCGTCCTCCGCGACCGGGGCATCGCGGGCGAGCGCATCGGGGTCGACCGGCTCGACGCCTACGGTTTTCTGGCCCTGCAGGCGGCCGGTGTGCACCTCGTGCCGGCGCAGCTGGCCCTCGAGCGGGCCCGGGCCGTCAAGGGGGCCGCGGAGATCGAGCTGGTCCGCCGGTCGGTGGCCGTCGCCGACGCCGCGGTGGCCGGTCTGTACCGGGCACTGCGCCCGGGGATGACCGAGAACGAGGCCTGGGGCGAGCTCCTGGGCCGGGCATTCTCGTTGGGCGCGGAGTTCTCCGAATGCCGCCTGCTGTCCTCGGGACCACGGACGAACCCCTGGTTCCGCGAGGCGAGCGACCGTCCCGTGGAACGCGGCGACCTGCTGGCCTTCGACACCGACCTCATCGGTCCGGCCGGCTACCTGGCAGACCTCTCCCGCACGTACTTGGTCGGGTCCACCAAGCCATCGGCTCGGCAGCAGCGGCTCTACGCCGACGCTCAGGCCTTCCTCGCCGAGATCATCGACGAGCTCAGGCCGGGGGCTGCCCTGGACGAGCTGGGCGAGCGGCTCTGCCGCCGGCTGCCCGCCGCTTACCACGCCGAGCGGTACCCCTTCATCGCCCACGGCAGTGGCCTCAGCGACGAGTACCCGGTCATCGCGTTCTCCGACCACCATCCGGGCGAGATCGAGGCGGGCATGGTCCTGAGCGTGGAGGCCTACATGGGCGTCGAGGGTGAGGACGAGGGCCTCAAACTCGAGGAGCAGGTCCTGGTGACCTCGGCGGGTGTCGAGATCCTCAGCCACGCACCGCACGACGAGCACCTCGCGTGCACGTGAGGACGGACGGCGACCGGATGGCCACCTTGACCACCGAATGAGACGGTGGTAACACATCGCAGAGTGGACACCGCCCACTACCACGTGAGCACCATGTGGTCGAGATCCCGGTGAAGGAGCAGACACGGTCGTCCGACCCGGTCACCTCCGCACACCCCCGGCTCCTGGGAGACGCACCATGACCATCCAGCTCGATCGGCCGACCCGACCCGACGACCTGACGGACCTGATCGGCCGGCACACCGCCGGCTACAGCCTGGAGGCCCCGCTCTACACGAGTCGGGAGGCCTTCGACCTGGACATGGCCGCGATCTTCACCAAGCACTGGCTGTTCGTGGCCGCGGAGGCGGAGGTACCCGAGCCGGGTGACTTCGTCACCGTGCAGGTGGGCCCCTCCTCGGTGATCATCGTCCGGGACGATGACGAGCAGGTGCGCGCCTTCTACAATGTCTGCCGGCACCGCGGGTCGCGGCTGCTCGACGACGCGCGGGGCAGCGTCGGCAACCTCGTGTGCCCGTACCACCGCTGGACCTACAACGTCGACGGGCGTCTGCTGCACGCCGACAACCAGCCGGCCGGGTTCGACTGCAGCCGTTTCGGGCTCAAGCCGGTGCACGTGCGCAGCGTCGGCGGCTTCGTGTTCATCTGCCTCGCTGACGAGCCCCCGGCCGACTTCGACGACGTGGCGGCGCGCATCGACCCCTACCTGGCGCCCTACGAGCTGGGACGGACGAAGGTCGCCCACCAGATCGACATCGTCGAGCAGGGGAACTGGAAGCTGGTCATGGAGAACAACCGGGAGTGCTACCACTGCGACGGCCACCCCGAGTTGACCAGCGCCTACTTCCCGCTGCACGGTTACACCGCCGAGGATGTCCCGCCCCGGCTCCGGCGGACGTGGGACCGCTTCGAGAAGGCCACCGCGGCCCTGCAGGCGTCATGCGTCCGGCAGGGCTTCCCGCTGGACGGGATGCGCGAGCTGGACAACCGACCCACCGGTTTCATGGTCGCCCACGCCCCGCTCGACGGGGCCGGGAAGTCCTACACCGCGGGCGGTGAGTCCGTGTGCCGCAAGCGGCTGGGGTCGATCGCCGACGACCGCTTCGGCGACTTCCACCTGCACATGCAGCCGAACTCGTGGTTCCACCTGCTCTCCGACCACGCGGTGGTGTTCTCCGTGCTGCCTCTCTCGCCGGACACCACGCTGCTGCGGTCGACCTGGCTGGTCCACGCGGACGCCGTCGAAGGCGTCGACTACGACGTGCCGACCCTCACGCACGTGTGGAGCGCCACCAACGCCCAGGACAGCGCCTTCGTCGCCCGCACCCAGCGCGGGGTGGAGGACCCCGGCTACCAGCCCGGCCCGTACTCGGAGGTGGAGGGAGACGTCGAGGCCTTCGTCTCCTGGTACGTCTCCCGGGTACGGGCCCACCTGGCCACCACGGCCTACTGAGCCCTGCCCGGCGCAGACGAGGACTGTCACGTGGACGATGCCGAGGGCCTGGCAGGAGGGCCGGGCCTGCCGGGCCCTCGGTATCGTGGCCGCATGGCGTCGGCGGCTGAGGGAGCCAAGCTCAACCAGTCGGTGCGGAAGGCGATCACCCTGCTGCGCGCCACCGCCGAGGACCGCGATGCGAACGTCTCCTCGCTGGCCAGATCCGCGGGGCTGCCGCGCGCGACGGCACTCCGCATGATCCAGACGCTGGAGCAGGAGGGGTTTCTCCTGCGGATCCCCGGTGACGACCGGGTGCTGCTGGGGCCGGAGCTGCTGCGTCTGGCCCGGGGCACTGATGAGCAGCTACTGCTCCGCGAGGTGGCTCGCCCGGTCATCGGTGATCTGGTCGCCGCCGTCCGGGAGACCGTGACGCTCAGCGTCGTCGCGCCTGACGGGGGCCTGGACCTCGTGTCCCAGGTCGACGCGCCGGCCCAGCTGCGTCCCCAGTCCTGGGTGGGTCAGCGCTTCCCCCTGCACGCCAGCGCGAGCGGCAAGGTGCTCCTCGCCGCGTATGACGAGGAACGGTTGGAGCGCTTCCTCCTCGAGCCGCTCCCACGGTTCACACCCGCGACGATCACGACCGCCGAGGCGCTGCGGGCGGAGCTGGAGCATGTCCGTGAACAGCGGTACGCCGTCGCGAGGGACGAAGAGGAGGAGGGCCTCGCCGGCATCGCCACGGAGATTCACGGACCGGGGAACGAACTGCTCGGCGTGCTCACCGTGGGTGGCCCGACGCAGCGGCTGGATCGTCAGCGGGGACGCCACGCGGTCGACCACCTGCTGCGCGCGGCAGGCCAGGTGGAAGCGGTGCTCCGGCGAGGGCGCGCGTCGCCGACGGTCCTCGAGGTCATCGCCCGGACGGGCGGCTGAGGCGCGGTGGGAACACGCCGGTGGCCTCCCGCCACTCAGGACGGGGGACCGGCGTGGGCCCGAGACCACATGCCTGCTGGGGCCGCTCCCATCCCGATCCCGGTGATCACGCCCTCTCCCGGGATCACGGAGCCGGCGGGATGAGCACCAGCTTCCCAGTGTGCTCTTTCCTGAGGAAGTCCTCCTGGGCGCGGGCGATCTCCTGCAGCGGGTACGTACGGCAGACCACCGGCCGCACGTCACCGTCCGCGACGTACCTGATCAGGTTCTCGAAGACCTCGTCCTCCTGGAACGTGCAACCGAGGACGGACAGGTCCTTCAGGTAGATCGTCCGCAGATCGATCTCGGCGATCGGCCCGCCGATGGCGCCGGAGACGGCGTAACGACCACCGGGGCGCAGGACGTCCAGGAGCCTCGACGTCCGAGGGCCGCCGACGAGATCGATCACCACGTCGACAGATGCCTCGCCGAGCGTACTGCCCAGGTCTGCACCGCGGTCGACGGTGACATCCGCTCCCTGTGCCGCCACGTCGGCCGCCTTCGCGGCCGAGCACACCGCGATCACCGTCGCACCCCGGCGTTTGGCCAGCTGCACCGCAGCCAGTCCGACACCCCCGGAGGCGCCGGTGACGAGCACTCGGGCCGTGCCGACCCCGGCTCGGTGCAGCATGTTCTCCGCGGTCGAGTAGGCGCACGGCACGGCTGCGAGTTCCTCATCGCTCCGGTCGCTGACCACGGCGTAGGTCTCTCGGGACGGCGCGACCGTGAACTGCGCGAACCCGCCGTTGCACTCGCTACCTAAGGTCCAGCACTCGAAGGGTCGGTAGTCGACCGGCGTGCGCAGCATGTTGCGGACGAGGACGCGTACACCGATGCGGTCGCGCGAGACCCCCTCGCCGACGTCCACGATCCGGCCACAGACGTCCGCGCCCTGGATGCGCGGGAACTCGAGGGCGGCACCCGACCACGTGGCGTCCACGTCGTCGACGGTGTCGAAACCCGCTGCACCACCTTCGCCGGTCTCGGACGTGACCGACTTCGAGTACCAACCGATGCGCGTGTTGATGTCGGTGTTGTTGACCCCGGCTGCGGCGACCTGGATGAGGACCTCACCCCTCCTCGGCTGGGGAACCGGTACGTCCGTTCGATACTCGAGGCGGTCCAAGCCGCCATGGCCGGTCAGGAGGACGGCGGCCATCGTCCTGGGCAGCACCATCCAAGTTCCTCTCACTCGTGTCCGCGCAGCCTGGCGGGTCGTCGATGGGACCGCGTTGGCGGTGGCCTCCAGGGGACCGGACCGTTCAGGCCCAGAGGTCGCCGACCGTGAAGCCGTTCACGAAGGGGTCCGTCGGGTCGAGCACGTAGGTGCCGAACCCGGAGATCCACGCCTGCCCCCCGATGGTGGGGACAACGCCCGGGCGCCCGCCGACCTCGGTCTGGTCCACCAGGTTCCCGGTGTAGACGGTTCCCAGGAGGCCCTCGTGGCGGAAGGGCTGGTCGAGCTCCAACTCGCCCTTGGCGTGCAGAACGGCCATCTTCGCGCAGGTGCCCGTGCCACAGGGGCAGCGGTCCAGCGCTCCTGTCCAGGTCGAGGGGTCGTCGAAGCTGATCGGGCCGCTGGCCATGGTGACGGCGTTGCGCCAGTCCGCGATCGGGTTGTCGGTGGGGCCCGAGAGCTGCGCGATGGTGATCCCGATGTCCGGATAGTCCGGGTGTGCGACCTCGAGCTGGTCCTGTGCGGCCCGCAGGACCAGTGCGGAGACCCGGGTGAGCTCTCCACCGCACTCGGGCTGCAGTCGGAGTCCGTCGAACTGGCGGACGTCAGCGATGACGTAGAACATGCCGCCCCAGGCGACGTCGACCGTGACCTTCCCGAGCGTCGGCACGTCGATCACAGCGTCCAGGTGGGCGGCGAAGGCGGGGACGTTCTGGAAGGTCACCTGGGTGACCTTGCCGTCCCTGCACTCCGCCCGGATGCCGATGAGGCCGGCTGGCGCCTCCAGCTGGAACTCCGTGATGGGCTCCTCCATGGGGATCATGCCGGTCTCCAGGAGGACCGTCGCGACGGCGATGGTGTTCCCGCCGCTCATGACGGGGTATTCCAGCTGTTCCATGATGATGTAGCCGGCCGCCGCGTCGGGGTGTCTCGCCGGTACGACGAGGTTGCAGCACGCGGCCGGGTATCCGCGGGGTTCGCGCAGCATCAGCAGGCGCAGCTGGTCGTCGTGCTCCGCCAGCCAGCGCATCTGCTGATAGACGGTCTCCCCGGGGATGGTCGGCACTCCACCCGTGACGACCCTCATCGGCGTGCCCGAGTGCACGTCGACGGCCTGGAACATCCTCCGGAACGTCATGCCGTCTCCTCCGTCGACGTGGGGAACGTGGGTAAGCCTTTCCGCGGCCGTGGCCCGGTCCGCCCGGTGCGTCCAGGCGGCCAGGGTCGGTGCGGTCCGACAGCGATGCCCGAGTTGTTCCCCGGCGCTGGTGGCGCGGACGGCGTGCGCGGCAGGGCCGCAGCGCGGGATCGGTGGTGACCGAGGCCCGCGGCTGCAGCCGCGGCGGTTGGGAGCTGGCGACACGAGGAGCGACCGGTCCCCGGCGTGGGACGAGCTCAGGACACGTTGTGCACTTCCGTGGCGATGGTGGTGTCGTCGCCGTGGCCGGTCTTGACGGTGGTGTCGCCCGGCAGGGTGAGCAGGTGTGACCGGATCGACCGGACGATCGTCGGGTGGTCGCTGTAGGACCGCCCGGTGGCGCCGGGCCCGCCGCAGAACAGCGTGTCGCCGGTGAACACCGTGGCCAGGGCCGGCGCGTACAGGCAGGTGCTGCCCGGCGAGTGGCCGGGGGTGTGCACGGAAGCCAACGTCGTGCCCGCCACGTCGAACCGGGCGCAGTGACCGAGGGGGTGGTCGGGCAGTGCCCTCGGATGCACCACCTTCCAGAGCATCAGGTCGGCGGGGTTGAACCAGATCGGCGCGCCGGTGGCCTCGCGCAGGTCGACGGCGGCGGTGACGTGGTCGTTGTGCCCGTGGGTGAGCACGATCGCGGTGACCCTCCGCCCGCCGATGGCCTCGACGATCGGCTCGGCGCGGTGCGGGGCGTCGATGACGAGCACCTCGTCGTCGTCGCCGACGAGCCAGACGTTGTTGTCGACGTCGAAGTCCTGCCCGTCGAGGCTGAAGACGCCGCTGATGACGGCCTTCTCGATGCGGGCGGTCACTTGTCCAGCACCACGACGGAACGCAGCACCTCTCCGGCGTGCATCTTCTCGAAGGCCTTCTCCACGTCGTCGAGGGCGATGGTCTCGGTGACGAAGTCCGCCAGCGGGAAGCGGCCCTGCCGGTAGAGGTCGGCGAGCATCGGGAAGTCGCGGCTGGGCAGGCAGTCGCCGTACCAGCTCGACTTCAGCGCCCCGCCGCGGCCGAAGAGCTCGATCATGGGCAGGGTGAGCTGCATGTCCGGGGTGGGGACGCCCACCAGGACGACGCGGCCGGCGAGGTCGCGGGCGTGGAAGGCCTGGGTGAACACCTCCGGGCGGCCGACTGCGTCGATGGCGACGTCCACACCGAACCCGCCCGTGTGGCCGCGGATGGCCTCGACCGGGTCGGTCTCGCGGGAGTTGACGGTGTGGGTGGCGCCGAACTGCCGCGCCCAGGCCAGCTTCCGGTCGTCGACGTCGACGGCCACGATCGTCGTCGCCCCGGCCAGCTTGGCACCGGCGATGGCGGCGTCGCCCACGCCGCCGCAGCCGAAGACGGCGACGGACTCCCCGCGTCGCACCGCGCCGGTGTTGATCGCCGCGCCGACGCCGGCCATCACGCCGCAGCCGAGCAGCCCGGCGGCGGTGGCCGGGGTCTCGGGGTCGACCCTCGTGCACTGCCCCGAGTGGACCAGCGTCTTCTCCACGAACGCGCCGATGCCCAGCGCCGGGGACAGCTCGGTGCCGTCGGCCAGCGTCATCTTCTGCGCGGCGTTGTGCGTGTCGAAGCAGTACTGGAGCTGCCCCTTGAGGCAGGCGCGGCACTGCCCGCAGACGGCCCGCCAGTTCAGGACGACGAAGTCGCCGACGGCCACGTTCGTCACGCCCTCGCCGACGGCGGCCACGGTGCCGGCGGCCTCGTGTCCGAGCAGGAACGGGAACTCGTCGTTGATGCCGCCCTCGCGGTAGTGCAGGTCGGTGTGGCAGACGCCGCACGCCTGCACGTCGATCACGGCCTCACCCGGGCCGGGGTCGGGTACCAGGACCGTCTCGACGGTGACCGGTGCTCCCTTGCCGCGGGCGACGACGCCCCTCACCTCGTATGGCACGTGGCCCTTCCTTCCTTCGCTTGTGGTGGTCGGTTCGGTGGGATGGACGACCCGAGGGCCCAATCGGCCGGCGCGGCGACCGGGCCCTCGGGGAGGCGGCGAGACTGAGCGGCGCCGCCGCCGTGGGGTTCGTCCTCCGGATCAGCCGCGCTGACCCATGTAGGGGTAAGTCCAGTCGTGTGCCGGGCTGAACGTCTCCTTGATGAACCGCCCGGTGATCCACCGCTGCAGGGCCAGAGGGGAACCGGTCTTGTCGTTCGTCCCTGAGCCCCTGCTGCCGCCGAAGGACTGCTGGCCGATGGACGCCCCCGTCGGCTTGTCGTTGACGTACGTCATGCCGCCCGCGTCACGCAGGACGTCCAGGGCCTGCGAGATGGCGCGGCGGTCGCCGGCGAAGACGGAGCAGCACAACGCATAGTCGCTGGTCTGGTCGACGAGTCGTAGCGTCCGGTCCCACTCGTCGTCCTCGTAGACGTAGACGCTGAGGAGTGGCCCGAAGAACTCCTCGGACATCGTGATGGCGTGCGGGTCGGTGGTCTGGAAGATCGTCGGGTCGACGAACCAGCCCTCCTCACTGCGCGTCCTGCCACCGACGAGCAGCTGGTGACTGTCGAGTGCCTTACCGCGCTCGATCGCCTGCTCGAGGCGCCGCACGGAGGCCCCGTCGATGACCGCACCCACAAAGGTCTCGTGCTGGGTCACGTCCCCGACCCGCAGGTTCGCCGTCGTCTCGACCAGCGGCGCCTCGACGGACGCCCACAGGCTGCGCGGGATGTAGGTCCGCGACGCCGCGGAGCACTTCTGGCCCTGGTACTCGAAGGCGCCCCGGACGAGGGCGGTGACCAGCGCCTCGGGATCGGCCGAGGCGTGCGCGATGACCGCGTTCTTGCCGCCCGTCTCCCCGACGAGCCGCGGGTAGCTGCGGTAACGATCGATGTTCGCCGCGGTGCTCTTCCACAGCTGGCGGAAGACCGCGGTGGAGCCGGTGAAGGTGATGCCGGCCAGGTGCGGGCTCTGCTGCGCGACGGCAGTGACGTCGGCGCCGGACCCGTGCACGAGGTTGATGACCCCCGGCGGGAGGCCGGCCTCCTCGAACACGCGCATGACGACCTCGCTGCTGAGCGCTGACTTCTCCGACGGCTTCCACACCACCACGTTGCCCATCAGAGCCGGAGTCGAGGGAAGGTTGCCCGCGATCGCCGTGAAGTTGAACGGTGTGATGGCGAGGACGAAGCCCTCCAGGGGGCGATGGTCCATCTGGTTCCAGGCCCCGGGCACCGACTGCGGCTGGGTGTCGTAGATCTGCGCCGCGAAGGAGGCGTTGTACCGGAAGAAGTCCGCCAGCTCGTTGATGTCGATCTCGGCCTGGTGGAAGGTCTTCGATTGGCCCAGCATGGTGGTGGCGAGCAGTTCGTCCCGGTACTTGCCAGTGACCAGGTCAGCCGCCCGGAGGAAGATCGCGGTCCGATCCCACCACGGCGTGCGGGACCACGTCGGGCGAGCCCGCAGAGCGGCCTCGATGGCTGCGGTCACCTCACGTTCACCGGCGGGGGAGAAGTGCCCCAGCACGTGCCCGTGGTCGTGGGGGGCGACCACGTTCGTCCGTGCGGCCAGCGGCAGTCGCTCGCCGTCGATCACATGGGGCAGCTCCCGGACCTGCCCACGGACCCGGTCGATCTCCTTGAGGACGCGGGTCGCCTCCAGGGACCCGGGGGCGAAGTCCCGTGGGGACTCGTTGAACGGAGCCGGCACTCGGAGGTTGCCGGTCACGCTGGTGTGTGGAGTGGTCATCGGAAACCGCCTTCGAGAGATGTGACTGGACCGCCCGCCACGTGCGGCGAGGAGTGGCTGTTGGGGCCGTGGTCCGCGAACTCCCGACTGAAGCTACATAGAAATTTCTGGACTGGCTACCCGGGCCGGATGGGTCGAGGAACGACTCCGGCCGTCCTTCACGAGGAAGTCATGAGCCATCTAACAGCCTTGCCTGATCTGTGATCACATCCTAGGGTCGTGTCATCTGCAGTCCGCCTACGACCGGCCGCCTCCTTCGCGCGGCAGCGTCGGCGGCCAGGTGGTCCTCGCCCTCTACTCCGGGAGATCCCGATGCCGAGTCGACTCCTCCTCGTCGCATCCGAGAGTCAGAAGCTCGGAGCGATGGTCAGCCGCTCCCCACTCACCCGGGGTTTGGTCTCCCGCTACGTCGCGGGCACCACCCTCGACGACGCCATGGCGGTCACCGACCAGCTGCGGCGACAGGGGCTCGAGGTGAGCCTCGACCTGCTGGGCGAGTCCGTCACGGACCTGGCGGATGCGGAGAGAGCGACCCAGGAGTACATCGAGGCCCTCCCCGCTCTGGCGGAGCGAGCACCCGGGTCCAGCGTCTCGGTGAAGCTGTCCCAGCTCGGCGTCGCCGTCGACCAGCGGGCCTGTGCTCAGAACCTCGACAAGCTGCTCGTCGCGGCGGACGAGCACGGCGTGCTGGTCGAGGTGGACATGGAGGCCAGCTCGGTCGGCAAGGCGATCCTGGAGACCTTCCGGGCCGTTCTGCCCCGGCACCAGCAGACCCGGATCGCCATGCAGGCCGCCATGCGCCAGACACTGCCGGACCTGCAGTCGTTCCAGGAGGTCAAGCCGCGCATCCGGTTGGTCAAGGGAGCCTTCCTGGAGTCGCTGGAGACCGCGGCCCAGGACAAGGACGAGGTGACCGCACGCTACAAGTGGTTCACGACCTGGGCGCTGGAGAACCTGCCCGACCCGGCGTTCGGCACCCATGACGACGCCTGCATCGCACACGTGAGGTCCGAGGCGGATCGCCTCGGGATCGACCGGCGTGCCTTCGAGTTCCAGATGCTGTACGGGGTGCGCCGCCAGTTGCAGCAGGAGCTGGCCCGGGAGGGCTACCGCGTCCGGGTGTACCTGCCCTACGGCTCTCAGTGGTACCCGTACCTGATGCGCCGGATGGCCGAGCGGCCGGCCAACCTGCTCCTGTTCCTGCGCTCCCTCATCGGGGGTTGACCCGTGGTCGCACCTGACGTCGAGGTCGTCGTCGTCGGCGCCGGGCTGACCGGTGCCTCGACCGCGTGGGCCCTGGCCCGGGCCGGCGTGTCCGTCGTCCTCTTCGAGGCGCACGCGTTCGGGCACACCCTCGGCAGCTCGCACGGGAGTTCACGGATCTTCCGGCGGGTGTACAAGGACCCCCTGTACCTGAGGATGACCGGGCAGGCTCAGCAGATGTGGGCCGAGCTGGAGAGCGAGAGCGGGACCTCGTTGCTGCAGTGGACCGGTGGCATCGACCACGGTCGGGTCCGTGACCCCGAGGGCATCGCCGCCTTCCTCGCCGAACAGCCCGAGGAGGTCCAGCACGAGCTGCTGAGTGCCCGCGAGGCCGAGGCCCGGTGGCCGGGCATGCGCTTCACCGGTCCGGTCCTGTTCCACCCTGACGCCGGCACTGTCAACGCCGACGCCGCGGTCACGACCTTCCTGGCCGAGGCGGCCGGACACGGCGCACGACTCTTCCCGGAGACCTCCGTCGACCGGATCGACGTCCACGGCGATTCAGGCGTCACCGTGCACACGGGCGAGGAGTCGGTGCGGGCGCGCAGTGTCGTGCTGGCCAACGGACCCTGGATGCCGGAGTTCCTCCCCGGATCAGGCCTGGGGATCGACCTCCCGCCGATGCGGGTCACCCAGCAACACGTCTTCCACTTCCCGCGGCGGGAACCTGACGTCAGCTGGCCCGTGGTCGTGCACAAGGAGGAGATGCAGGTCTTCGCGCTGCCGTCGGGCAGTGACGGCGGACCGAGGGCGGCGTTCAAGGTCGCCCAGCACGATGCCGGTCCGGTGGTCGCGCCCGGCTCGTCCGCGGCCGTGCTCGACACTTCCCGGCGGAGTCGGATCCTCGACTACGTACGGACGTGGATGCCCGGTCTCGAGGAGGTTCCGGTCGCCGACGCGACGTGTCTGTACACGACCACCGCCGACGAGGACTTCGTCCTGGATCGACGTGGTCCGGTGGTCGTCGCATCACCGTGCTCCGGCCACGGCGCGAAGTTCGCCCCCCTGCTCGGCCACCTCATCGGCGAGCTGGCTCGCGGTCGCCGCCAGCCCGAACCGCAGTTCGCGCTCGACCGTCCCGCTCGTGCACCGGGGCCACGGGCGAGCGTTGTCGCCCTCGGTTGACGCCGATCCCGTCGTCCAGCCTCCGTCCCTGCTGACGGAGGGGTCTTCGCCAGCCTGGGTGACGCGTTCGCGAACGGGACCGGGCCCGCTGGGGCGCGGTCGCAGGTCCGTGGCACCACACCTCGCCGGCGGGAACCAGCATCAGGCCGGTCCTCGAGGTGACCAGGCGGTTGGAGGAGGCCGGCCTTGCCGCCCGGGCCCGCCTCGGGGAACGGTCGTCGCGGGCAGCTGCCGAGGGCAGACGACGCGTCGACCCGACAACCGTCTCGCTGATGTCCCCACCGCCGCACGCGCCAGGCGGCCGCCGACGCCGACTCGGTGTCGCCCCAGCGAGGACGAGGTGCTGCGTCTCCTGTACACAGCACCGGCAACCGAGTCCTCCTCGAGACGATGGAGTCACCTTGGAGGCGGTGCCGCCCGTATGGACTGGTGGGCGCCGCCGAGGCGCGGGAGAACGACGGCGGCCCACTCTGGTCGCTCCAGTCCGACCTCGTGGCCGCCGCCGCTGGAGCACGGGACGGCGAGGCCGCCCGTGCAGCACGGGACGGCGAGGCCGCCGCTGGAGCACGGGACGGCGAGGCCGCCGCTGCAGCACGGGACGGCGAGGCCGCCGCTGGAGCACGGGACGGCGAGGCCGCCGCTGGAGCACGGGACGGCGAGGCCGCCGCCATCATCACGCGGAGGCCGCTCCTCGATGCCCGGGCTCGGGTCGAGGCTCCCTCGCCGTCGGCCGGTGAGCTCTGGGCGTGGCGGGCCGAGTGATCCGTGTCGCGTCCGTGCGGGGAGGGTGCATCCTGCCCGCAGACTGACATTGCAGTGATACCCTCAGCATTCGTTCTCGTCTCGCTCGCCCGGATCGGAGCCAGTCCGGCCTCGTCCACTGCTCACCCGAGGATGACCACGTGGCTCACAGCCTCACCTACGTCGACCGTCCCGCGCCGAGCGCTGTGCCTGTGCGCCTGGTCGACCGGGCGTACGAGTCCCTGCGGGACGCCTTGATCTCGCTCCGCATCGAACCGGGCGAGCCGATGGACGAGAAGCAGCTGAGCGCGTCGATGGGCGTGGGGCTCACCCCGGTCCGGGACGCGCTCAAGCGGCTGACGCTCGAGGGCCTGGTCGTCATCTATCCCCGGCGCGGGACGTTCGCGGCGGAGATCAGGGTCTCCGACGAACTGTGGCTGACGGAGGTACGCATCCCGTTGGAAGGCCAGGCGGCGGCGCTGGCTGCCCAGCGAGCCACCCGTGAGGACTGTCAGCGACTGCTCACGCTGACAGGCCGGACGGGGGAGGAGGGAGGCAATCCGATCGACCTCGACGTGGCCATCCACCGCGCCGTGTATGCCGCGGCGCACAACGCCTACCTCGAGACCGCCTGCAACCAGCACGCCAACCTGGCCATGCGGTTGTGGAACTACGCCTTCCGGCGGGACCCGAGTCCGTGCGATGTCCCGTGCACCCTGGACAGCGTGGTGCACGCCATCGCGGCCCGTGACCCCGAACGAGCCCAGCACGAGGCTGAGGTCCACCTCCGGCAGTTCTCCGACGAGGTTCGCGACCTGCTGTCACGCTGATCGCGCTGCGCCGTACTGCGCCACGACGAGCAGGCCGAGGGGCGGGGCCCGCCCCTCGGTCCCCGCGGTCCGGTTGCGGGCCGGTCCGGCCGATCTCCGGACAGGGCGGGAGCCGTCAGCAGCGGTGTCCGACACGTCCCGGCTCAGCTCAGCCAGCTCGGCTCGGCCAGGACCGGTTGGCCGGCGACGGCTGACTCCACGCAGTCCCGCGTGGAACCGAAGTAGACGCCGCGCCGGAGCAGCCCCGGCCCGTAGTGGGCGAACTTGCCGGAATCCGTCATGACCCCTTCGGTGCCGGGGGGAAGAGACCCTTCGGTCAACATGCACAAGCACGTGTCGGTGCTGACCCGCATGCCGAAGTCCTCGATCGCGTCGAGGAGCCCCTGTGTGCTCGCCTGCTCGTGCACGAACCGGCTGGTGGTGACCAGGACGTCGACGTCGGGATGTTTCCGCCGGCCTCGGGAGAGGGTGGCCAGTCGGGCCAGGTCTCCGAGCGTGCAGTGTGGGCTCCCGAACGCAACCAGGTGCAGTATCTCGCCCCGGCCGGTCGACAGCTGGCGCCAGACGTCGCGGAGGTCCGTCCGCGTCACGTCCAGGACACGCCGCGGTGGGCGACCGCCGAGGGCCGTCTCGACGGTCGGTGCCTCCGGAGTGACCCCGACCATGTGGAACAGGCCCACGGGGCCCGACGTCGCGACCGTCGAGCAGAACGCCTTCAAGTCCTCCGTCGACGGGGCGCAGGAGATGCCCTCGATCACGGGGACGTCGGTACCGGCGTGCTTCCCCACGAGGTAGCCGAGGGTCGTGAAGAAGGACGGGTCGGGAGCCTCGACGTCGGGGATCCGGACGAGGAGGCCGCCCCTCCGGTTCTCCGGCAGGTGCAGGCCCGACCGAGGAACCCGTCCCGTGATGGCGGCGCACACGTCCAGGAAGTCACCGTGACGGTTGGTCCGGGCACCGATCACGCTGTTGGCGTACGCGATGGCGTTGGACTCGGCCCAGAGGACGTGGTCGCCGAGCGCTGGCCCGTCGGGGAACACGTACGGCGTGCACGAGAAGACGGGCCGGGCACCCATCTCCTCCAGCGCGGTGGCGAGCCGGTCGGCGTTGCGTGCGAACTCGGGGTCGGGTGCTCCGTGGGTGCCGCGTGAGCGGTCGATGGAGATGGCGTTCACCGTCGTCGGCACGCGGACGGTCGCCCCCAGCTCGACCATCCGCTCGACGGCGTGCAGGCTGCCTCGGCCGGTGTAGATGCTCCCGCCGACGTGCACGTGACTGATGTCGATGAGCTCGGTCGCCTGCTGGATGGCCGCCATCCGGAGGATGATCCGCATCGCGATGCGAGTGGCCTCACCCTCGTGGCCGGCCAGCATGTCCAGGTCTCGCTCGGACAGCTCGATGTCGGGGTGGGAGTGGGTCACACGCATCGGCTCAGGCATGGAGAACCACCGTCCCGTCACGACGAACCTCTGCTCGGCGGGCAGTCAGCGCCATCTGGAACCACTCGTCGTCGAGGACGACGACGGGGATGGTCGCGCCGTGGAACTCCTCGTGGACGACGGCACCGAGCGAGATGATCTCGTCGACCTCGCGAAGGATGATGCCCGCCGGTGCTGTGCCCGCGACCAGCGCGTCCAGGAGGACGTAGCTGCCGGTGCTCGACCCCTTGCCCTTGGGCAGCACCAGGATGGTGCCGGTGATCGACTGACCGCACAGGGGGTGACGGTGGTCGATCACGGTTCCGGTGGCGGGGTCGACGCCGCCCCAGAGGCTCAACATCTCGCTGGTCGCTCGAACCTCCGCCGCAGCGGTACCCCCGACGAGCACGCGCCCGGGGCAGGTTGCAATCACAGATCACCCCTCTTCAGTGACGGTGGTGGTGGCTCGCTGCAGTGTTCCGGGGGCAGCCGCTACCCGGTCACGACGTCACGATGACGCGGCGGCGTCGGCACCGTGGGTCTTGGCGGCGAGTCGCCGCCGGATGTCCTCGGCGGCGACGTCGAGCGAGGCGTCGGAGGCTGCGGCCGCGGCGTCCGGGTCGTGCGACCGGGCCGCTGCCACGAGGTCACGCTGATAACGCCAGAGCCACTCGTTGGACTTGGGCGACTCGATGGTGGCCTTGATGCCCACGGTCTTGTATGCGTGGCACTGCAGCCACAGGTTGCGGATGCTGCTCACCAGCACCGGATTGCCGCTCGCCTCGTAGAGGATGGTCAGCAGCGCCTCGTCGTGACGGAGGTGGTCCTCGACCTGTTCCGCCGCGATGGCGGCCTGGATGTGGCCGTACTCGGCCTCCATGCGGGCGACGTCCTGCGGCGTGATCCGTTCGCTGCCGAGTCGGGCCGCCTCTCGCTCCAGGATCTTGCGGACGGCGTAGACGTGGACCAGTTCCTCGAGCGTGAGCCCCTTGACCACGGCGCCCTTGTGCGGTTCCCGGTGGGCGAAGCCGCCCTCCTCCAGGCGTCGTATCGCCTCGCGCACCGGCATCACGCTGGTGCCGACCTGCGCGGCGACGTCCCGGATCCGCAAGCGCGACCCGGCCGGCAGATCGCCGTTGATGATCGCCTCGCGCAGCACGTCGTACACCTGGTCGGCCAGGAGCGTCGGCTGCAGGGGTTCGGTGAGGTTCACGTGCAGACGATAGTCGCGCGGTGACGGTCAGCGGCGAGGCTGGCGGTCAGCGGCCGTGGTTGTGCATCACGTGCTTGGTGCGGGAGTAGTCGTCGAGTGCGTAGATCGACAGGTCACGGCCGTACCCCGAGCCCTTGAACCCCCCCCAGGGCACCTCGTTGGCCAGCACCAGGTGCGAGTTCACCCAGACCGTGCCGGCGTCCAGGCGCGCGGCCACGGCGTGGCTGCGGCGGGCGTCGTTCGTCCAGACCGAGGCGGACAGGCCGAGCCGGACGCCGTTGGCCCGCTCGACGGCCTCCTCCTCGTCGGTGAAGGTCTCCAGCGTCACCACGGGGCCGAAGATCTCCTCCACGGTGCACGCCGCGGAGGCGGGCACGTCGACCAGCACGGTCGGCTCGACGAAGAAGCCCGTCCCGTCGGCCGCACCGCCGCCGACGGCCACGCGGGCTCCTTCAGCGACCGCCCGCTCGAGGTGGCCGAGCACGCGGTCGTAGTGCGCCCGGGACACCAGCGGACCCACCTCGACGTCCTCGCCCGCGGCCGGTTCGCCGACGACCAGCTCCCGCACCTGCGCCACCAGCCGCTCGACGAACGCGTCGGCCACCGACTCGTGCACGAGCACGCGGCAGGCGGCGCCGCACTCCTGCCCGCTGTTGTAGAAGCTGGCCGCCCGCAGCGACGTCGCGGCCAGGTCGAGGTCCGCGTCCTCGAAGACCACCACCGGCGCCTTGCCGCCCAGCTCCAGGTGGACCCGCTTGAGGCTCTCGGCGGCGGCGCGCGCGACGGCGCGGCCGCTGCCGACCGAGCCGGTGAGCGCGATCATGTCGATGTCGGGGTGGGCCGCCAGGGCCTCACCGACGACCGGGCCGAGACCGGTCACCACGTTGAACACCCCGGCGGGCAGCAGGTCGGCCACCAACTCGGCCAGCTTGAGCGTGGTCAGCGGCGTCTGCTCGGACGGCTTGACCACGACGGTGTTGCCGGCCGCGAGGATCGGCGCGACCTTCCACGCCGCCATCAGCAACGGGTAGTTCCACGGCGTGACGACGCCCACCACGCCGAGCGGTTCGCGCAGGATCACCGACAGGTGGTCCTTGGCGTAGTCCCCGGCGGCCAGCGACGTGGTCGCCCGCAGGGCGCCGGCCATGAAGCGGAACGTGTCGATGGTGCCGTCGACGTCGTCGCGGGCCACCGACACCGGCTTGCCCGTGTTGGCCGTCTCCAGGGCGACCAGGACGTCGTGGTGCTGTGCGATGCGGTCGGCCACGGCGTGGAGCAGCTCCGAGCGCTCCTTGGGCGTCAGGCGCGCCCACCCGGCCCGGGCGCGCTGCGCAGCGGTCACGGCGAGGTCGACGTCGGCCGTGGTGCCCTGCACGACCCGGGTGATGACCTCCTCGGAGGTGGGGTCGACGACCTCGAGTCGGTCGGCGTCCGGAGAGTCGCGGAAGATGCCGTCGATGAAGTGCCCGGCGGGCGGCAGTGCGGCCGGGTCGAGGGGGCGGGTCGCCGCGGCACGACGGACGACGTCGGTACGGGGGGCGGTGAGGGACATGGCGGGACTCCTCGAGGCGGCGGTGCTCGGCGCGGCGGCCGGGTGGGACAGGGTCAGCCGACGGTCACGGGCTGGCGTGCCGGGGCTGGCGGGAGGGCCGACGCGAGGCGGGAGATAGTGGCGGCCACCTCGCCGTCGAGGGGGAGCACCGGTGGCCGCGGGTCGCCGATGGCGAAGCCGGTCGCGCCGAGCGCGGTCTTGACGGCAGCGCTGAACGGCGCGGCCATGATCGCGTCGATGAGCGGGTACAGCTGCGTCCACTCATCTCGTGCTCGGTGCAGGTCACCCTGGCTCATGGCGGCGTGGATGGACACCAGTTGGGCCGCGATGACGTTGGCGGTGCCGGCCATCACGCCGGCCGCGCCCTCGGCCAGGGCGGCGAGCAGCAGCGAGTCCCAGCCGACGAAGGTGGAGACCACGTCGGCGTGGTTGTGGATGAGCTGCCCGGCCTGCGCGATGTCGGCGGTGGTGTCCTTGACGTACCGGATGTTGTCGACCTCGCGGGCCAGCTCGCCGATCAGCGCCGGCGGCATGTTGACCCCGGTCGCCGCCGGGAGGTTGTAGAGCATGACGGGGATGCCCACCGACTCGGCGACGGTGCGCAGGTAGCGCTTGGTCTCGTCGATGGTGAGCGGCTCGTAGTAGGGCGCCACCACCATCACGACGGAGGCGCCCGCCTGCTCGGCGTGGCGGGAGAGCTCGATCGCCTCGGCCGTGGTCTGGGCGCCGGTCTGTGCCACCACCGGCACCCGGCCGGCCGCCTGGTCGACCACCGTCTCGACGACCAGCCTGCGCTCGGCCCCGCTGAGTGCGGTGAACTCGCCCGTCGATCCGCACGCCACCACGCCGTGCACGCCGCCGTCGATGTTGCGGTCGACCACCCGTCGCAGGGTGGCCTCGTCGACACGGCCGTCGCCGTCGAAGGGGGTGAGCAGGGCGGACAGGACGCCGCGGAGCGGTGCGGACATGGGAACTCCTCGCTGCAGCTGCTAAGGGGAGGGGAGGGCGTCAGGAGGCGGGCGGAGCCGGGCGCGCGGTCCGGTCGGCGTCCAGGGTGGACTCGGCGGCAGCGGCGGCGGCCAGGCCCGTGTACACCGCGGTCTCGGTGTACTGGGTGCCGAGGTAGTCGCCCGCCAGCAGCACCCGGCTGTCGCGCCGGGTGAGGACCGGCTGCAGCCTGGCCCGGCCGGGGAAGCTGTACACCGACCCCTCGGGCCACCGGGCCACCTCGGCCTCCACCAGCGACGACGCGGTGCCGGGCAGCACCTGGTCGAGGTCGTCGAGGTAGGTCTTGAGGATGGTCTCGTCGTCCTGCTCCAGGAGCTGTCGGGCGAGTCCGGCTGGGGAGAAGGCCATGAAGCTGCTGCCGGGGAGCCGCGCGGTGCTGTGGCCGTGCACGTTGTTGCTCATGTTCAGCACCACGTTGAACGAGCGCTTGGGAGTGGCGATCGCGTAGGTGCCGTCCCACGGGCACGGCCCGGCCTCGTCGGTGAGGAACGCCGCACTCACGAACGGGCCGTACCTGACCTGGGCGAGGGCGTCCTTGACCTCGGCGTCGAGATCGACCGCGATCCGGGCGCTCACGCCGGCCGGGGTGGCCAGGACGACGCACCGGGCGTGGACCTCGTGCCCGGCGCCGCCCTGGGAGTAGCGCACGACCACCGAGTTCCTCCGGTGCACCACCTCCTGCACCGCGGCGCCAAGCTGCACCCGTGCGCCGAGCGCCGCGGCGATCCCCTCGGTGAGCGTGGAGGGTCCGCCGACGATGCTGTGCGACAGGCCCGCACCCAGGTTCCAGACGAGGTTGAAGTACCCGATGCCGGCCCCGGCGGAGATCTCGTGCATCTCCGCCGACGACCTCGTGACGGTGGGCTTGAAGAGCGCCTCGGCGTCCTCGGTCAGGTCGCCGACGTAGTCGGCGAAGGAGATGTCGTTCTTGAAGTCGTAGACCCGCTGCTGTCGGGTGGCCTCGTCCTCGCCCGGGCGGCGCTTGACCAGTCGGCCGTAGCGCGCCACGCCCAGGCGCACCTTGGCGCCGGCCCGGATCAGGCTCGCGCGGTCCCGCCACGACATGGGTACCCGGAACGGGAAGGTCTCCACCCGGCCACTGAGCAGCAGGCGCCCGTTCATGCTCAGCCCGGCCAGGTTGCCGGGTACCGGCCGCGACTCGACCCCGGCGTCGTTCAGCAGCCACTGCGTCGACGAGGCCGGGTTGCCGTCGTAGACGTGGCCACCCCAGTTCATCCAGTAGTGACCACGACGCTCGGAGCGGATGCGGCCGCCGACCCGATCACCGGCCTCGAACAACACCATGTCCCGGTTGCGCAACCTCCATGCTGCCGCCAGGCCAGCGATGCCACCCCCGACGATCACCACGTCCTTCACTGCACCCTCCAGGGTTGGTGTTGCAGCCGTTGCGCCGGGCACGGGGACCTACTGGCCTCGCTCGGGACTGACGGGGCGTTGACGGCATGACGTAGATCACCCTAGGGTGTGATCACAGATCACCTCAAGAGTCACAGCATGACGAGTCGACCGCGGGGGAGGTGTCGTGATGACCGGACCGTGCCTGCGACGGGATCTTCCCGGCCGGACCGCGCCAACGAGGAACGCCGTGGTGTCCACGAGGTACTCGCTCCGCCCGCTGGCCCGCTAGCGGCCGACCACACTCACCGACGGGAGCCCGCCGTGAACGCCATCGTGGCACGTGACACCTACAAGGTCTTCGGCAGACGACCCGAGCGGGGCGTCGCGCGGTTGCGGGACGGCGCGACGCGCGAGGACCTCCGCAAGGACGGCCTCACCGCCGCGGTGATCGACGCGAGCTTCGACGTCCGCGAGGGCGAGATCTTCGTGGTCATGGGGCTGTCGGGTTCGGGGAAGTCGACGCTGATCCGCATGGTGAACGGGCTGCTGGAGCCGACGGCGGGGGAGCTGCGCGTCTACGGCGACGACGTGGTGACGATGAACAAGCAGCAGCTGCGGGTCATGCGGCGCGAGAAGGTCAGCATGGTCTTCCAGCACTTCGCGCTGTTCCCGCACCGAACGGTGGGGCAGAACGCCGCCGCCGGCCTGCGCGTCCAGGGCATCCCCAAGCACGAGTGCGAGACCCGCGCCAAGGAGGCCCTGCGCCTGGTCGGCCTCAAGGGCTGGGAGGACTCGTTGCCCGGTCAGCTCTCCGGTGGCATGCGCCAACGCGTCGGGCTGGCCAGAGCCCTGGCGGCAGGCACCAACATCATGCTCATGGACGAGGCGTTCAGCGCCCTCGACCCGCTCATCAAGCGCGAGATGCAGGACCAGCTGGTCGACCTGCAGCACAAGCTGGGCAAGACGATCCTCTTCATCACCCATGACCTGAACGAGGCCATGCGCCTGGGCGACCGGATCGCCATGATGAAGGACGGCCGGATCGTCCAGATCGGCACGGCCGAGCAGATCCTCAACCAACCTGCCGACGACTACGTCTCCCAGTTCGTCCAGGACGTCGACCGCACCCGGGTGCTGACCGCCGGGAGCGTCATGGTGCCCCCGGTGGCCATCGTCGGCAGTGACCACGGACCGGATGTCGCGCAGCAGGTGATGCGCCAGCACCGGATGTCCCGTGTCTTCGTCGTGGACCGCGACCAGACCCTGCGCGGTGCCGTCGACGAAGAACGGGTGGCGGCTGCGGTGCGCGACGGGGCCCGCACCCTCGACGGCATCGTGGACGACCGGGTGCTCAGCGTGTCCCCGGACGCCCGGCTGTCCGAGCTGCTCCCGATGAGCGCGGCGAGCCCGGAGGCACTCGCGGTGGTCGACGGCGGCCGGCACCTCATGGGCGCGATCGCGCGAGTCACCGTCCTCAAGGCCTTGGCTCAGTGCTCGGGCACGGCGGAGGCCGACCACGGCACGACCAGCCGGATCTCGGTCCCGGCGCGCACGGAGGCGATGGCGCGATGAGCGCGACCCCACTGGCGATCGAGGTGCCCCGGGTTCCCGTCGGCGACACGATCGAACAGTTCTTCGACTGGCTGACCACGGCGCTGGATGCCTTCTTCGACGTGGTCAGCGACGGCCTGGGCTCACTCGTCGACGGTCTCATCGCACTGCTCCAGGCACCCGACCCGGTGGTCCTGGCGGTGATCTTCGCTCTGTTCGGCCTCCTGCTGGGCGGATGGCGACTGGGACTCGTCTCGCTCGTGGGCCTGATGCTGGTCATCAGCATGGAGCAGTGGGACGCCGCCATGCAGACGCTGGCCCTGGTCCTGGTCTCCGCCCTCGGGGCGTTGATCGTGGCGATCCCGCTGGGCATCTGGGCCGCCAGCAGCAGGCGGGTTAGCGCGGTCCTCCGACCGGTCATGGACCTGATGCAGACCATGCCGGCCTTCGTGTGGCTGGTGCCGGTGGTCACGCTGTTCAGCATCGGTGTCGTGCCCGGCGTCATCGCGACGATCATCTTCGCCCTGCCGCCCGGCGTCCGGCTCACCGAGCTCGGCATCCGCAACGTCGACCACGAGGTCGTCGAGGCCTCGCACGCCTTCGGCTTCACCCCGCGGCAGACCCTCTTCGGCGTGCAGCTGCCGCTGGCTCTGCCGACGATCATGGCCGGCGTCAACCAGGTCATCATGCTGGCCCTCTCCATGGCCGTCATCGCCGGCCTCGTGGGAGCCGAGGGCCTCGGTGGGGCGGTGACGGCAGCCATCGCGACTCTGAACCTCGGCCTCGGGTTCGAGGCGGGACTGTCCGTGGTCGTCCTCGCCATCTACCTCGACCGCGTCACCGCCTCCATCGGGCACGGGAAGGGCGGGAGCCTCCTCCGCAAGCTGCGGCGCGGGAGGCGGCCCGCCGCCGTGGAGGACCCCGTCGACGACGCGACCCGAGACGAGCCGGCCATACCGGACGAGCTTCCCACCAAGATCGGCGCGTAGCGCCGGACGAGCTCCCCCCTATCGAGAGGAACGTGAATGACCCAGCGACACCTGACCGTCCGGCTCCGGCTCGGCGCGGCCGCGACGGCGCTCGCCATGACGACGGCCGCCTGCGGAGGCAGCAGCGACGACGGTGACAGCGCCGATGGTGGCGAGACCATCACCATGGGCGTCATCCCCGGCTGGACCGACGAGACCGCCACGACGTACCTGCTGAAGGACGTCCTGGAGGACAACGGCTACACCGTCGAGGTCACCGAGCTCAGCGACAACGCGCCGATGTACACGGCACTGGCCAACGGGGACATCGACGTCCTGTCGTCCTCCTGGCTGGAGCGGACGCACAAGTCCTACATGGACGAGTACGGCGAGAACCTCGAGGACCTCGGCGTCTACTACGAGGGGGCGACCTCCTTCCTCGCCGTGCCCGACTACGTCGACATCACCTCCATCGACGAACTCCCCACCCGCGCCGACGAGTTCGGCGGCCGGATCGTCGGCATCGAGCCGGGCGCAGGGCTCACCGAGATGACCAGGGACAGCGTCATCCCGGCCTACGGACTCGACGACGGTTTTGACCTGCAACTGTCCTCGACCGCCGCCATGCTCACCGAGCTGCAGAACGCCACCGAGGCCCAGGAGCCGATCGTGGTCACCATGTGGAAGCCGTTCTGGGCGAACCTGGCCTATCCGATCAAGGCCCTCGAGGACCCCGAGGGCGCCTACGGCGAGCCGGAGAACCTGCACGTCCTCGCGCGGGAGGGCTTCACCGAGGACCAGCCGGAGGTCGCGGCCATGCTGGAGAACTTCACGCTCACCGACGAGGAGTTCGGCAGCCTGGAGAACATGGTCGTGAACGACTTCGGCGAGGGCGAGGAGGCCAAGGCCGTCGCCGCGTGGCTCGAGGAGAACCCCGACTACGCCACCACCCTCGCCAGCCACCTCCAGGGCTGACGCACCACGGCGCAGCGCCCCGTCTCCCGGAGGCGGGGCGCTGCGCCGTCCTCCGCACCACCCGTTCCTCACCGCCCATTCCTCACCGTCCAAGAGCCCACCACGGATGGGGGCCTCGCATGCCGGCCGCGTTGCGCGTCGCTCGTCTGTCGACGACCCCGGTCAAGGGTCTCGCGCTGCACCATCCCCACTCGATCGAGCTGACGTCGCATGGCGCCGTCGGCGACCGGATGTTCTACCTCGTCGACGACACGGGGAAGATCCAGAGCCTCACGGCCAACGCGGACCTCTGTGCACTCGCGGCCGAATACGACGGCGAGGACCACCGCCTCGCGGTCACCCGTGGCGGAGAGGTGGTGTGCACCGGGATCGTCGACACCGCGGGCTCGATCGACACCGACATGTGGGGCCTGCGCACGGTCACCTCCGACCTCGTCGCAGGCGCACAGTGGAACACCTTCTTCTCCGACGTCCTGAAGAAGCCGGTCCGCTTGATCCGAGCGCGGGGTGCCGCCTACGACGTGCGCCCTGCGACCATCCTCGGGGCGAGTTCGATCGACGAGCTGGCGCGCCGGGCTGGCCTCACCGAGGTCGACGCGCGGCGCTTCCGGATGCTGATCGAGTTCTCGGGCGGCGAGCCGCACGCCGAGGACTCGTGGGTTGGCAAGGTCCTGCAGGTCGGCAGCGCGGTCCTGCGCGTCGGTGGCCCGGTGAAGCGCTGCGCCGCCACAACCCGCAACCCCGGCTCCGGTCTGGTCGACCTCCAGACGCTTCGCCTGATCACGTCCTACCGTGGCCGCCGCGACTCCGTGCTCGGGGTCGGTGCGACCTTCGGTGTCTACTGCGACGTGCTCGAGCCGGGCGCGATCGCCGTCGGGGACGACCTGCGGGTCGTCCCCGACGAGTGAGGGGCGACGCCACTGCGCTCCCACGGGTCACGTGCGCCCGCAGGCGACCCGTCCAGCTGTCGGAGCGCCAGGGGGACACTGCCATTGACCCGCTGATCCGGGCAACGGCACGTGTGCGTGTCGCTGCTGGGATCGACGGGAGGCTGGTAGCAACTGGTGTGGAGGCGCTGCGATGACCTGCTGGCCGATGTGCAGCACTGGTCGGCGGGCTCAACAGTGAGCTGCACCGCCCGATGGCCGACCTTCGCCCGCGCGGAGCCCCGCGCCCGGGCGTCAGAACGCGGGCGGTGAGGCTACGGCCACTGCGGTCGTGTCGCACATCCGCAGCAGCTGGTGGTCTCGACAGTCCTGCTACGACTACGTTCCCGCCATGCAAGACAGTCGCACCACGCGGGACAACGCGGTCCAGTCCGTGGATCGGGCGATATCGATCCTGCAGGTACTCGCACGCCATGGCACCGCCAGTGTCACGGACATCGCCGGCGAACTGGGCCTGCACAAGTCGACCGCGTTCCGCCTGCTCGCCACCCTCGACGCGCGCGGCTTGGTCGAGCAGAACGCCGAGCGCGGCAGGTACCAGCTCGGCTACGGGGTGGTGCAGCTGGCTGCGGGGGTGACGAAGACCGGCGACCTCTCCCTGGTCGGTCTCCCGCTCTGTCGGGAACTCGCCGAGACCGTGCGTGAGACGGTCAACGTGGCGGTGCGCGACGGTCGGTGGGTCGTCAGCGTCGACCAGGTGATCGGCGCCGCGGCAGTGACAACCGTGAACTGGGTGGGGCAGCGCAGCCCCGTGCACGCGACCTCGGCCGGCAAGGTGTTCCTCGCACACATGCCGCCCGACCAGCTGGACGCCGTGCTCGCCGAGGACCTGGAGAGATTCACCCCCCACACCGTGGTGGACCCCATCGTCCTCAGGAAGCAGCTCGAGCTCGTGCGGGACCGGGGCTTTGCCTCCACGAGCGAGGAGCACGAGATGGGCCTGGCCGCCATCGCAGCTCCAATCCGCTCCATCGACGGCAGTGTGATCGCCGCCGTCACCGTCTCCGGGCCGACGTTCAGGGTCAACGAGGACACGATCCCCAACCTGGCCAAACACGTGATCGCGACGGCTGACGAGATCTCCCAGCGCCACGGCCATCCCAAGCTCGGCTGACGAGGTGGTGCGGAGCCCGTCGCGCGACGACCTGTTGCCGCGGCCGGCGACCGGCTGCCGCCGCGCACGAGCGGCTGCGCAAGTCGACCGCCGATGGCACCTGGGATCGCCTCCTCGAACACGTGGTCGTCGAGGACGACGCGGTCGGCGCGGTGGAGTGGAGGATCAGCGTGGACTCCTCCCGCGTCCGGGCGCACCAGCACGCCGCCGGCGCCCGCAGGGGGGGGGGGGGGGGGGGGGGCTGCAGTGCACCAGTCGAGGCCCCAGCGGTCGACGGGGAGGCAATTCCGCCACTCCCGGGGCGGACCGACCAGCAAGATGTGCGGTGCTCCGGCTCCGCGCACGAGTCGCGGGAACTCCCTATGACCGAGACCCCGAGCAGACGAGATGCAGCCACAGGTCCGCGACACCGACGACGTCACGCCCGAGGCGCGGGAGAACCCGGTGCGTGGGACATCTCCTTCCGGGTGCTGTTCAGCGCTGATCGGACGCCGACGTCCTCGCTGTACACCGGTTTCACCGAGCTGCCGCCCACCGACTGGCTGGGACCTCACCGGCACACCCAAGCCGAGGTCTACAACGTCGTCGAGGGAAGGGGAGTCCGTCGTCTTGGACGGCGACGAGCGCCCCGGTGACGCCCGGATCGGCTGTGTTCATCCCCGGCAACGCCGAGCGCGGCACCCGCAACACCGGCGACGGTCCTCTCCGGTTCGTCTACGCGTTCGCAACCGACTCGATCGACGATGTGGTGTACCGCTTCTTGGACGACAGATGATCGGCGCGAGCTGCAGGTGAGACGAGCTAGCGGACTCGGACCCGAGTCGACTCGATGAGTCCCGCGCCACGGCCACCCGCTATGCCAGATCCGCGCCCTGCTGATCGTCGCGTCGCCGTTTCGTGGCTCCGCGAAGACTCCCAGGGCAGGTCCTAGGTGAGCCGCTTGTCCTGGGCGATCTCACGCGGCAGGACCCCGCCCTGGTGTTGCGTGCCCATCTGCAGGCGAGCACGGTCGCTGGCCCTCGACGCGCCCGCAGTGGTGGCAGCAGCAGGTCAGCTTGACTGCTGAGGCTGTCTCGGCTCGCGGGCGTGAGCGGTCGCGCCGTTCTCGTGACCGCCGGGGGCGCGTTGCTGGGCAGGTCCCGGCTGCTGGACCGTGCCTGGTCGCATCTCCGCGACCACCGTGCGGACGCCAGGCGGGACCGTGCTGACCACCGGCTCACTGCGCAGCTGCTTGAGCAGGCTGTAACAGACACCGAGCATGACGATCAGGAACGGGACGCCGAACACGATGACCGTGGTCTGGATCGCATCCAGCCCTCCGGCGAGCAGCAGAGCGATCGCGACCGCGCCGATCATCGATCCCCACGTCACCACCAGCCAGGTCCGGGGGTGGAGCGACCCGCCCTGGGAGAGCATCCCGAGCACCAGGGATGCCGCGTCGGCGCCGGCGACGTAGAACAGCAGGATCAAGACGACGACGAGCACCGCGGTGAGGGTCGAGAACGGCATCGCGTCGAGCATCGTGAACAGGGTGTTCTCGACACCCGTGGCCAGCGAGCCGGCCATGTCGGTGACCCCGGTCAGCTGGAACCGGATGGCGGTCCCACCCATCACCACGAACCAGACGGTGCTGACGAGGGTCGGGACGATCAACACGCAGATCACGAACTCGCGGATGGTCCGACCCCGGGAGATCCGGGCCATGAAGGTGCCCACGAACGGCGCCCACGACATCCACCACGCCCAGTAGAAGATCGTCCAGCCGGCGAGCCACTCGCGGCCACCGGCGGCGCCGGTCCGGAACGACATGGGCACGAACTGGGCCAGGTAGCCGCCGAAGGACTCGACGAAGGTGTTCAGCAGGAAGATCGTGGGCCCGAAGGCGAACACGAAGACCAGCACCCCGACGGCCAGCCCGGCGTTGATGTTCGCCATCCACTTGACGCCCCGCTCGGTCCCGCTCACCGCGGAGAGAACGAACAGGGCGGTCAGCACCACGATCACCACGATGCAGACGGTGTTGCTCTGAGGGGCGTCGAAGACCCGCGTCAGCCCGCTGTTGATCTGCAGGGCGCCCAGTCCCAGGGACGTGGCCGCCCCGAACGTGGTGATGAACAGCCCGAAGATGTCGACGGCCCGGCGGGCAGGGTGGGAGGGGTCCTTCCGCGGGAACACGATGGAGCTGAGCAGGTTGGGCAAGCCCTTGCGGAACGTGGCATAGGCCAGGGCCAGCCCGACGACGCCGTACAGCGCCCACGGGTGCAGTCCCCAGTGGAAGATCGTGTACTCCAGGCCGAGCTCGGCCGACTCCGGCGTCGAGGGCTCGGCGAGGTCCAGCGGCGGGGTGAGCAGGTGCGACAGCGGCTCGGCGACGCCCCAGAAGATCAGCCCGATGCCCATGCCGGTGGCGAACATCATGGAGATCCAGGAGACGGTGCTGAACTCCGGGCGCTCGTCGTCGCGGCCCAGTCGGATCCGCCCGTAGCGCGAGAGGGCGAGCAGCAGCATGAGCGCGACGAAGCCGGCGGTCACGAGGACGTACACCCAGCCGGTGGCGTCGATCATCTTCGCCAGGACGGTCGAGGCCGCGGTGGCCAACGAAGTCGGCGAGAGGACACCCCACAGCACGAACGCCAGGGTCAGGGCGAGGCCGGCGATGAAGACGGTCCGGTCGACCGGCTGGTCGACGTCGGCGGCCCGCGGGTGCGTCCGGTCGTCATCGGGCGCGGCGTGGACGAAGTGCTGGACGACGACCGTCTCCTCGACCGCCATGTCGCCGTCGGCGGCTCGGGTGCGCTTCGGGTGTTCGGTGCCGTCGGGGCTCATGAGACACCTCTCGTTTCGCAGGGCGCTTCCGTCGCGCCATACGAAACAGCGTGACCTGGACCACTGTCAATGGGCACTTACAAGTCACTTGGTGACATAGCGTCCGGGCAGGCAGGCGCGCCGGATCGCCGGCGGGCAGCCGGCACCTGATGGGCCTCCTCCAGGGGTCGGCGGAGTCTCGACGGACCCACCACTCGTGGGACGTCACCCCCATCGGCGGCTGCAGTCCTGGATCGTTGTCTCCGGCAACGCGCCCCAGTCGTGTAGACCGCGCCCGTGCTCGCGATGTTGCGCCGGAAGCACGACGTCGGCGGCCATCGGTATCGGCGTGGCCGAGCCGGTCTGCGGCAACCCGGGAGGACCGGCCGGCGTGGTCGATCACACCGAGTTGGTCAGGCGACCAAATATCAGGCGGGCTGTGTTCGCGGCCCGCGCACCGAGGACCGCGACACCAGCCGCGCGCTCAGGACGGTCCTCTCGGCCGCTGCGTCGAACCCGTCGATCCGCTGGATGAGCCGGCGGGCCGCGGCCTCGCCCAGCTGCTGGACGGGCTGCTGCACCACGGTGATGGGGGGCTCGACGACCGCGGTCCAGGGACTGTCGTCGAAGCCGACGAGCGAGACGTCCTCGGGGCAGCGCAGCCCGGCGGCCTGCAGGGCGCGCAGGGCGCCCAGCAGCGCGTCCGTCTCGGTCGCGAACACCGCACTGGGCGGACGGGCCGAGCCGAGCATGACGCGCAGGGCCTCCTCGGTCCCCTCGACGGTCTCCACCCCGGTGGTGACCAGGCGGGGGTCGAGGTCGATGCCCGCTGCGTCGAGGGCGTCGACGTAGCCGCGCAGGCGGGCGGCTCCGGTGGACAGGTCCGCGCCGGCCGCGCCCAGCAGCTCCTCGCGGCTGCGGACCTGCCCGGGGTGCGGCGGCCCCCACGCGTAGGCGATGCGGCGGTGCCCGGCGTCGATCAAGTGATCGACGGCGTGCCGGGTGATCTCGCGGTTGTCGATGACGAAGACGTCGGCGTCCAGGTCCGGGAGGTCGCGGTCGACGCCGACGACCGGTGTGCCGCGGCTGATCGCCGCCCGCAGGTGGGGTGCCGGAGCCGGTGCGCCGGCGGCCGAAGCGATGATCAACCCGTCCACCTGCTTGCCCACCAGGACCTCGACGGCAGCCCGCTCCCGATCGACGCGCTCGTCGGTGTTGACGAGCACCGTGTCGTAGCCCGCCGCGCGCCCCGCGTCGGCGATGCCGCGTACCAGGCCGGCGAAGAACGGGTTGCTGATGTCGGCCACCACCACCCCGATGGTCTTGGTGACGCCCGTGGACATGGAGCGGGCGAGCATGTTCGGTCGGTAGCCCAGGGCCTCCGCCGCTGCCCGCACCCGGGCCTGCAGCTCGGGACTGGGTGAGCCGTAGCCGCCCAGCACCCGACCGGCGGTCGCCTTGGCCACGCCGGCGGCCCGGGCCACCTCGGCGATGGTGGGCGGGACCTGCGCCGCCGGTCGGTCCATGCGGCCGACCCTAACGGCGGGTGGTCGACTCACCGGCGGTGCACGACGGCGCCGCCGGCGAGGGTCAGGACGACGGAGGCCCCGGCCAGCTCCTCGACCGGCACGTCCAGGAGGTCGCGGTCGTGCGCGGCGATGTCGGCTCGCTTGCCGACCTCCAGCGTCCCGGTCCAGCCGGCGGCGCCCGTGGCGCGGGCGCCGCCGATCGTCCAGCTGTCGAGCACCTGGGCCCGGCTGAGCGCACGCTCGGCGTGCCACCCGCCCTCCGGTCCTCCGTCGGGGAAGCGCCGCTCGGCCGTGGACAGCAGGGCCTCGGGGACGGAGGGGAGGAAGAGCGGGAGGTCCGTGCCCGCGGCGAGACAGGCGCCGGCCCGGGTGAGGGCGGCGAAGTTGCCCAGCCGCTGCTCCCGCTCCGGGCCCAGGATCGACCGCACCAGGTCGGTCGTGTACCCCTCGATGAGCAACAGCTGCGGGTACACCTCGCAGAACAGACCGAGGCGGCCGGCGCGAACCGCGTCCTGGTCGCTGACCAGCGACACGTCGGACAGCGACGTGCCGGCCGGGATCGGGATCCCGTCCTCCCGCGCGGTCTCCAGGACGTCGAGGCAGCGGTGCACGGCGCCGTCCCCGTCGGCGTTGAGGGCGACCGCGTGGCCGGCCCGGAGGATGCGCCGGGTCTCGTCCTCCACGTGCCCGTAGTCGACGTGCCAGCGTTGGAGCCGGGTCCACTCGTCGTCGGGGCCGAGCAGGTGCGCGCCGAACTCGTCGAAGGAGCCGTCGGTCATCAGCTTGAACCCGTGGAAGCGCAGGGCCGGCGACGTGTGCGTCCGGCGCATGGCCTCGGCGAACTCCAGATCCGCCCGCGCCCGGACCGGCTGGGACGCGACGCTGATCCGGAGCGGGAAGCCGCCGTCGGCGGTGAGCCGTTCGAGCACCGGGAGCACGCCGAGGTAGTCGTCGAACGCGATCTCCTTCACCGAGACCACGCCACGCGCGCCCAGTTCCGCAGCGGCCGCCCGGTACACCTTCTCGACGAGGGCCGCGTCCTCGGCCAGCGCTGCGTACAACGGGGCCAGGGACTCGTTGCTCGCCGGGTCGAGGTCGCCGAACCGCCGGGTCGCCGGTGAGTTGGGCACCAGCCAGGCGCGGCCGCGGCCGACCACGACGACCGGGTCGTCCGGGAACGCCTGGTCGAGCGCGGCGCCCACGAGGTCCCGGGGGGTGTCGGGCAGGTCGACGTCCCGGGCGACCAGCACGCCGGTGCGGGGGAGGGTGGCGAGGGCGGCGACCACCTGCTCGAGGGAGCCGAGCCCCCCGCCGTCGGCACCGGCGTGGTCCAGGAGCGTCGCGGTGAGGAACGTGTGGTTGTCGTGGAACGCCGGGGTGACCAACCCGTCACCGAGCTCGTGGACCGCCGTCCGCGGCCCGACGAGCTCGGCTCCGTTCCCGGGGCCGACCGAGACGATGGTGTCGCCGGCCACGGCCACGTGCCCGGGCCGGCTGGTCCCGGCGACCGCGTCGTACACCGCGGTCGACCGCAGCAGGACGTCGACCGGCCCCATCAGCTCCCCACCAGTCCGAGTACGGCGTAACCGGCGAGGGCCAGGACGAACGCGATCACCTGGTAGGGCAGGTTGGTGATCCAGTGCCGGAACAGCGGCACCTCGGTGGACGACGAGGTCAGCAGGCCCACGTCGGAGGAGATGGCGGTGGTGATGCCCCAGGTGCCGGCGCTGACCAGGGCGGCGACGGTCGCCAGCGGGTTGGCCCCCATCTGGTCCGCCAGGGTGATCAGCACCGGGACGAGCAGGATGTACAGGCTCCAGTTGAGGGTCACCAGGGCCTCGGTCAGCCCGAACGCCAGGAAGACCACGAAGGGCAGCCACGCTGCCGGCACGGCCTCGGAGACGTTCTGGATGACGAACTCGGCGAACTGCAGGTCGGCGATGCCGGAGACGAGTACGAACGCGATCGCCATCAGCAGGACGAGGGAGAAGATGTCCTTCATCCCCTCGACGGCCGCGTCGAGGTAGCTCGCCGGGGTCGCGATCCGCTGGACGATGAGGACGATCCCGGTGACCAGCAGCGAGAGGATGAACCCCTTCTGCACGTCGCCGGTCACCAGGCTGCCGACGATGACCGTCCCCACGGTGACGACCAGGTTGAGCCAGTGCGGCCGCCGTCCGGAGCGCTCGGTCAGGGCGCTGACGGGTTCGGCCGCCTCCGCCTCGACGACGTCCTCGACGGTCCCGGTGCTCATCTCGCGCCTCATGGCGCCCAGCGGCGGGATGACGCCGAGGCCGGCCAGCACGGCCACCACCACGACGGCCATGGGGAAGAAGAGGTAGGTCATCAGGTGCCCGTAGGTGGAGACCTGGGTCGCGGCCGTGGCCGCGCCGGCGGTGACCAGCAGGCCCGCGATGAGCACCGGGGTCGAGCCGATGGGGTTGAGGGTGCAGAGGGGTTCGGCGGTGGAGCGGATCAGCATCGCGCTGTACGCGCGGGGGATCCCGAACCGGCGGTTGACCGGGGTCATCGAGACGCCCACCCCCGAGCTGGACAGGTAGGAGTCGTTGCTCAGCGCGGCCGTCGCCGCGAGGGTGACCAGCGCGCTGCGGCGGCGTCCCCGCGCCAACCGCGCCACCCGGTCGGCGAACGACGCGGCGAGCCCCAGGTGGTCGACCACGCCGATCAGGCCGCCGATGCACAGCAGGAGCACCAGCAGCCACAGGTTGTCGGTGTTGGACACCTCCTGGTAGAGCCGGTCGACCCACGCGGTGAAGACGTCGCCCCGGGAGGACATGAACAGTGCGAGGGCGGAGGCCCAGAGGAAGCCCTCGAGCACCCGGTGAGTGACGAGGATGAAGCCGAAGAGGGTCACCGCCGGGAGCAGGCTCCAGGCGCCGTACCAGTCGCCGCCGTGGGGGGCCGCGACGGCGACCAGGCCGACCACCGCGGCGAGCGCGGTGTAGACGGCGAGATCCCGGTGCCGCACGGCGGTCGTGCGGAAGGAGGTCCCAGTGGGCGTCGGCGCGCTACCAGTGGGGAGGTCGGTGTCCGTGGTCATCGTCAGAACTCCTTGCCGTGGCCGAAGGCGCCCTCGACGAGGCACTGCTCGGCGGAGAAGTGGGCCGCGAGGCGGAGGGCCCGGTCGAGGGACTCGGGGGAGGGGAGCCGGTCCCGCTGCCAGCCCTGCTGGAGGCACGTGACCGCGAAGGCCGTGGCGAAGGCGTCGCCACAACCCATGGTGTCGACCGCGTCCACGCGCACAGCGCTGCCGTGCCGGAGCGCGCGTCCGTCGTAGAGCAGCGAGCCCTGTAGCCCGCTCGTCGCCAGGACCAGACCCACCCCCCGGCCGTGCACCTCATGCACGAGGGCCTCGGTTTCTTCCCTGCCGTAGGCCTCGCAGGAGAAGACCGCCAGGTCGACGTTGGGGCACACCCGGTCCAGGTACGCCGGGGTGCGGAACTCCTTCTCGTCGGAGAAGTCGAAGGAGACCAGGGCCGGCAGCTGGCGGAGCAGGAACAGCTCGTCCTCCACGCCGCCGTAGACCCCGGAGTGCACCAGGTCGAACCCGGCGAGGTACACGAGGTCGGCGGCGCTCAGCACGAAGGGCTCCGCCGTCGTCACCCCGCCGCCGTTCCAGTCCCCGAACACGCGGTCCCCGTCGACGACGATCACGTCACACCACCCCGTCTCGCCCTCCTTCACCTGGCACCGGTCCAGGGCCACGCCCAGCCCGGTGAGGGAGGTCTGCAGGTGCGCGGCGAGGGCATCGGTTCCGAAAACGCCCAGGTATGCGGCGGCGGCGCCGAGCTGGGCGGCGAACACCGCGAAGTTGACGCTGTTCCCGCCGGGGTAGGACACGCGGCGGTCCAGGAACCGGTCGACCACGTTGTCTCCGAAGCCGACGACGCGCGGCCGCGTCGCAGACTGCGCCGTTGCAGCCATGTCACGTCCTCCCGGCGCTCTAGTAGTCGACGACGCGGTAGTAGCGCCGGAGGTCGAGGGGATGGTCGCGGACCTGCTCCAGGTGCTTGGACAGCCGGATGGTCACCGAGTCCATGACCAGCGGACCCAGCAGCCCGCGGAACTCGGCGTCGATGCCGGCCAGGGCGTAGTCCGCCGAGTCGAAGACGGTGACGCTGTCGCTGTAGCGCTCGGCGAAACCGCGCACCCGGTCCATCAGCGGGCGCGTCTCGTCCTCACCGATGAAGAGGATCAGGCTGGTGTCCCGCTCGACCAGCTCCAGGGAGCCGTGGAAGAACTCGGCCCCGTGGACGCGCGTGGTCCGCAGCCACTGCATCTCCTCGAGGATGCACATCGAGTAGTTGTAGGTGAAACCCCAGAGCGGCCCGCTGCCGACGAGCATGTGGTACTCGGTGGTCGAGTGCCGTGCGGCGAACGAGGCGGCGACGGGGTCGGCCTGCTCCTGCACGGCGCGGAGGACCGCCTCGATGCCGTCCATCTGCTCCGCGAAGCGCGGGTACGTGTCGAACTCGCCTAGGGAGTGGAGGATCGCGGCGCTCAGGAGCGTGAGCTGGATGTCGTAGGACTCCGACGCCGTCTCGTCGTCCGCCGGGTTGACCAGCACGTGGTCGACCACCTGCGCCAGAGGCGAGTTGGGGTCCCCGGTCATGCCGATCGTCCGCACCCCGCGCGCCCGGCAGTACTCCGCCGCGGCCACGGTCTCCCGTGTCGTGCCGGACAGCGAGGAGAGCAGCACCACCGACCGCTCGGTGAGCTGGCGGTTGCCGGCCGCCACGAGCTCCGCGGCGATGACCGAGCGCACCGGCAGGGCCGAGCGGGTGGTGAGCAGGTACTCGTACGGCCACATGGCGGCGTACGAGCCGCCGGAGCCGACGAGGAACAGCGTGTTCGGTTCGGCGGCGACGATCTCGGCCGCCAGCTTCTCGATCTGGGGGCGCAGTGAGACCGCACCACCCAGGACGGACCCGTAGCGGCGCTCATCAAACCCGAGCATCGGTGATGTGTCCTCTCTCAGTATGAGACCGGTCTCTGCGAGAGAGAGACCGGTCTCTTGTGTGGCCGGGAACACTAACAGCCACATGCCGGATCCGGAAGGAGTCGCGGGCGGGATCATCGGCCCTGAGCGCATCGAGCTGATGTCCCGGCTGGGTGTCGACGTCCGCTCCCGGTCCCCATACCTGGTGCGAGCGTCGCCGGTACGACCGTGCCGGCTCTCTCGGCAGCGCCGGCCCCGAGTTCCTCGACCGGGGTCGACCGAGCTGCCGCTGGAGAGCGCCGTGGTCCCCTACGAGCACGACCACCTCTGGCCGGGTTGCTGGGGTTCCTACTGGTCGCGATGGTCGCCGTCGCGGCGCCACGGGTGCACGTGGCGGTGACCGCGTCCGGGGTCAACTCCCGGCGGTCCGCGGCGGCGTGGATGGCGTACTGCATCCGGTGGCGTGGTGTCCGGGCAGTCGATGTCCGATCCGAGAGGCAGCGATCCGTCGGTCCCTCGTACTCGAGTGCTCGCTCCCGGGCGGGCAGGCCGAGCCGAGCCCGCTGCTGATCTCGACGGGGGCGACGTCCGGCCGCCGCCACCGGACCCGGCGGCCGACGATGCACGGCCGCCCGGCGTCAGCGGGGCGGTCAGCCGATGACGACGAGCAGGTCGCCGCCTTCGACTGGTGCACCACCGGTCGGCTGCTGCCGGGCAGACGGCTCAGCCGCTTGTCCCCTTGTAGGGGTCGGGCAGCCCCTACCGCAGGCCCCGGTCCGTCCGGGCCGCTCCGGGAGTTGCCGGGTCAGCTCCAACAGGTCAGGGGCGTGGACGGCTGGGACCGGAGTGATCCGCTGGCTTCACCTCGATGCGCCCTGTCCCGACCTGTGCCGCCTCCTCCTGCTGATCGGTCGATCGCGATGTTCCGCCCGGCTCAATCCCACTGACCTTCTCCGTGACCGGCCGGGACACCGGCTCGGCGCTCGCGGCCGGCCGCCCGGTCGCCGTCGGGCCGCGCAGCTCACACCCGGCGGCGTAGCAGATGGCCTTCGACGTGCGGCACGAAGCTGCGCCGAAGGTCGGGCGCCGGAGGGCACGCTGGGGATCCTGTCCGGCCAGCAGGCGGCTGGCTGCGGCGGCGTCGTGGCTACGTCAGCGCGGAGTGCTGGCGTCTGGCACGAAGGGCGCGCCGTGGCCGGGGATGATGAGCGTGGCGAGGTCCAGCACCCGCTCCCTTCCGGCTCGGAGCGCTGCGCCGTCGGTGGCCAGCGGGTCCTCGGGGGGCCCGGCCTGGAACCACCACAGGTGTGAGAGCGCCACCGTGTCCTCGGCTGTCTCGACGAGGGTGGTGATGTCCTGGGGGGTGTGCCCTGGCGTCTCGAGCAGGCGGATGGAGCTGGAGATCTCGAACCCCTCGGCCGGACGCGACAGCCACGTGTCGTTGCGGTAGATGGCCATGTGGTCGTGCATCCGGGCCTGCGGGAACAGCGCCGCGTTGACGGTGTGGTCGGGATGGTGGTGGGAGAAGATGATGTCGGTGATGTCCTCGGGTCGCACTCCGAGCTCGCGCAGGGGATCGAGGATCGAGTTGGGGCCGCTCACCAGGCCGGGGTCGACGATGACGTGGGTGTCGCCGTCCCGGATGTAGGTGACGGTCGAGGCGACCGACCAGGGGGTCGGGCTCATGTCCGCGTAGCCGTGGGTCAGGACGTGCACCGCGGCGGAGGAGGCCGGCGGTGGGGCGGAGTCGGGCGTCATCCAGACAGCGTGCTCTGGTCGCCGGCGATGCTCCACCCGAGTCGGAGTGACTGGGCCGTGCTCTGGGTGAGGAGTCCCGTGCCGCGCCTCTGCGGGGTAGAAGGGGCACCGTGGTCCGACGGACGAAGCCGGTCGCCTCGCGACGCGACACGGCGGAGGCGGGGCGTGGAGGCGCTCAGGAAGGCGTTGGCCGGTCCTGCTTGCGGGCATAGGCACGCGCGGCTCGGACGCGGTCCCCGCAGCGGGTGGAGCACCAGTGTCTGCGCGCGTGGGTGCGGAGGAGGAACCGGTCGCAGGGAGGGGCGGCGCAGCGCGCGAGCTGGGGGGCGTCGGTTCCGGTGAGGAGAGCGGCGGCGTCCTCGGCGACCTGGGCCATCGCGTGCTCGACGAGGCGTGTCAGGGGATGTTCAGGCTCCCGGCGCAGGCCCCCCTCCGGGTGGTGGCGCAGCACCGACGCGCTCGGCACCTTGGTGAGAGCGCGGTTGACCTCGTCCAGGGACCGACGCGGGGGCGCCTCGCCCTGCACGTGGGTCGCGAAGAGTGAACGCAGGTGCCCTCGTAGGCCGGTGAGCTGGTTCTGGCAGTACGCCAGGAGTGCGGTCTGCTCGGGGACGAGGCCGTGGTCGATGAGCCAGCGCGTGGCGTCCTCGGGGCTCCCGAGTTCGTCGGCCCGCTGCCCGCCGGGGAGGGCGACGACGCTGTTGACCAGCGCAAGGCTGACGTACTGGTCGGCCCCGGGGGCTGGGGGGAGGGGGATCCGCGACATCGGCTCTCACGGTATCAGCGCCGACGTGCCGTGATGCTCCTGGTAGCGTGGCTATCACGAGAAAGAGTGGCTATTGCCATGAGAACCAGGAGTTCCATGATCCCCGCACGGCCTTCGGGCACCGCTCCCTTCGTCCTCTCGGTGCTCGACAACGCGCACACCGCGGTCGGGCAGACCGTCGAGGAGGCCTTCGGCGAGATCATCGCGCTGGCCCAGCTCGCCGAGCGGCGGGGCTACGAGCGCTTCTGGATGTCCGAGCACCACGCGATGCCGGCGGCGGCGACGTCGTCGCCGCAGCTGATGCTGGCGCGGCTGACCGGCGAGACCGACCGCATCCGGCTCGGTGCCGGCGGCGTGATGCTGCCCAACCACGCCCCCCTGGTCATCGCTGAGCAGTTCGGCATGCTGGATGGGCTCGCCCCCGGGCGGATCGACCTGGGGCTGGGGCGTGCACCCGGCACGGACCTGCCCACCGCCCTGGCGCTGCGCCGGCACCACGACGCCAACGACGACTTCCCGCAGCAGGTCCTCGAGTTGCTCGGGTTCCTCGACGACGATTTCCCCGACGACCACCCCTACCGCAGCGTCCACGCGGTTCCGGGTCCGTGGCAGGCCGACCAGAACCGGGTGCCGCGACCGTCGACGGCGCCGGACGTCTGGGTGCTCGGCTCATCGCCGTACTCGGCTCGCCTGGCAGGCCAACTCGGCCGCCCGTACGCCTTCGCGCTGCAGTTCGGTGACGCGGACGTGGTCTCGGCCATGCGGCTGTACCGGGAGAGCTTCCAGCCGTCCCGCATCCTGTCCGAGCCGTACGCCCTCCTCAGCGTCGGCGTGGTGGCGGACGACGATCCGGCGGAGGCCCGACGCCAGGCGGCCTCGTCGGCGATGGCCATGCTGCGGATGTTCCAGCGCAGGCCCTACAGCCTGCTCCCGCCCGAGGAGGTCGAGGCGTACCGGGCCACCGCGCAGGAGCAGCACGTCCTGGACATGTACACACGCCGGTTCCTCAACGGCACCGGACCCCAGGTGGCGGCAGCCCTGGAACGACTCCATGCACAGACCGGGGTCGACGAGGTGATGCTCGTGGTCATGGGGCACTCACGCCGCGCCCAGACCCGCACGCTCGAGGTCATCGCCGACCACTACGCGCTTCCCTCACGGTGAGCCGGTCGCGTCCACGACACCGCCGGCCTCGTCGCGGGCCGCGGTGACCGTGCATCCCAGCGTCCATGATCCCGATGAGCCGGCCGGGGGAAGCGCCAGGGCGCACGACCAGTTGTCCGGTCTCATCCGGCACGGCGGGCGGCGCCCGTGGGGGTGGGTCGGGCTGCCGCGCGCCACGGCCGAGCACGCGTTCCGCGCCAGCGCCGTGATGGTCGTGGCCGGACCCGTGGCCGACGATGTCGCCTTCCTGCTGGTGCGGCGTTCCTGGACGCTGCGCCACCACCCGGGCGAGTTCGCGTTCCCCGGCGGCGGCATCGACCCGGGCGAGACCCCCGTCGCCGCTGCGATCCGGGAATGCCACGAGGAGACCGGGATGCTCATCGATCCCGAACGAGTACTCGGAGTCCTGCCTGCGCTGGCGCTGCAGGCGAGCGCCAACGTCGTGGCCCCGGTGGTCGCCTGGGCGGGAGACGATGTCCGTTCTCGCCCCGCACGACGTCGGCCCGACCGCGAGACGCACTCGACGCACTGGGTGCCCAGGCGTCACCTCACGGACCCGGAGCATCGCGCCACCGTCATCGACGGCGAGGGCTGGACCGGGCCGGGGCTCCTGCTCGAGGACTCCTGCATCTGGGGCTTCACCGCCAAGGTCCTGGACTGGCTCCTCGACGAGCTCGGATGGAGCCGCCCCTGGGACACCTCCCGCCTGCATCGGGTCGCACAGGGGAAGAGTGCGAGAGCAGGTGGGACACGGGCCCTGCGCTGAGGCACACCGAGCGTCTGGTGACCGGGTCCCTGGAGGGTCGCTCTCCGCTGGGTCTCGCCGTCGGCGAGCACTTGTGCCGGTGGGGGTGCCCGTGACGCCGCTCGTCGTCGGCCCGTGCTGCCTCCTCGGCCGGCTCGGCCGACGGCGCCCCGGGAGTCGTCGCGGGCGCCCCTGGGCTCAGGGACGAGCGGCCAGTCGGGGGCGTCGGGGCCGCCGGCTCCTCAGAGGACTGCGGCCCGCCCCGGCGGGTACCGGGCGGACCGCAGGGGGTGGTGCTCAGGCGAGGGAGAGGAACAGCTTCTCGAGCCGGGCGCGGTCGACGCCGGTGCCCTCGGGGCCGGCGGTGATGCACTGCTCGAGGCCGGTGGCGATGATCGCGAACCCGGCCTTGTCGAGGGCCCGGGAGACGGCGGCGAGCTGCGTGACGACGTCCTCACAGTCCCGCCCGGCCTCCAGCATGCGGATCACGCCCGCGAGCTGGCCCTCGGCGCGGCGCAGCCGCTTGACGACGTCACCGACGACCTGGGCGTTCTCGAGCTGCATGTCCTCATCCTCTCCTGACCGCCGGTGCTATACCCGGGCGGGTACCTCTGCGGAGAGCGCCGCGCGGTGCGCGGGGATTCCCCTGCGCCCCGCGCGGCCGTCCGAGTCAGGCCCCGGCAGTGCGGGGGCCGACGATCTCGGCGTGGCGGAGGGGGCAGCGCGGCACGAACGCCGAGCAGATCCCCATCACGCCGGCCACGCCGAGGAGCGCGGTCACCAGCGGCAGCCGCGCGCCGTCGGGCGCCTGCTGGACGAGCACAGATGCGCCCGTGAGGAGGACGAACCAGCCGAAGGCCCGCCGCAGGGCATCGGCCGGGATGCGGTCGACCAGGCGTGCCCCGAGCAGGCTGCCGGCGACGGCGGCCGCGGTGACCGCCCCGGTGAGTGCCCAGTCGACCGGCACGGCGGTCAGGTGGCCTGCGAGGCCGGCCGCGGAGTTCATGGCGATGACCAGTAACGAGGTGCCCACGGCCGCGGTCATCGGGAGGCCCGCGAGCAGGGTGAGTGCCGGGACGATCAGGAAGCCGCCGCCGGCGCCGAGCAGGCCGGTGACCAACCCGAGGCCCGCTCCGATGAGGAGGCTGCACCCGGGGGAGGGCCCGGCCGACTCGGGCGCAGCGGAGCGACGGCCGCGCAGCATCGCCACCGCGGTGACCATCATGAGCACCGCGAAGCCGCCCATGAGCAGCTGTCCGGGCAGGTGCGCTCCGATCAGCCCGCCGGCGAACGCGCCGACGATGCCGGTAGCGCCCAGGAGCCACCCGGTGCGCCACCGGACGCGGCGAGAGCGGGCGTGGCCGATCACGCTGACCGCGGAGGTCACGCCGACCACCACGAGCGAGAGGGCGATCGCCTCCTCGGCGTCCTTGCCGGCCACGTAGACCAGCAGCGGGACCATGAGGATCGACCCTCCGCCGCCGAGCAGGCCCAGCGCCAGCCCGACGACGACGGCCAGTGCGACCGTGAGGGCGATCAGCACCGGGTCACCGCGTCCGAGACGGCGTGCCGACGGTGCAGGCGACGGCGGCGTTGCCGCGGCGGTTCCAGGGCATCCGCGCCAGCGCCATGCCCATCGCGCAGGAGTTGCTCACCGCGGCGAACACGAGGCCACCGCCGACAACGCCCGACAGCCACTTCAGCCTCGGTGCGACCAGGCTGCCGAGGGTGCCGGTGACGACCAGGGATCCGGCGGCGAAGCGGACCTGGCGCTCCAGGTCCCAGACCTGGCGGCCACGGTCCACTGCCAGGCCGGCCCGCTCCCAGTCGACCATCCCGCCGGAGAGCACGGCTGGCGCGCCGAGCCCCGCCATTCGCATGACTTGCTGGGCCTGCCCGGCGCGGGCGCCGGAGCGGCAGACCAGGACGACGTCGGCGTCGCCGAGCGGCTCCCGCAGATCGGCGAGCCGGCTGCGCAGCTGGTCGAGCGGGACGTTGGTCGCGCCGGGGATGTGTCCGGCCTCGAACTCCGCAGGGGTGCGGACGTCGACCAACGCCGGGTCGGGGCTGTGGTCATCGCCGAGTCGTTCGGCGAGGGTGGGTGCGTCGATGGCGCGGGTCACGCGGAGATCTCCTGGCGGGTCGAGTCGGTGAGGGGGAGGCCGGCGGGACCGGCGTTGTCGAAGGAGTCGTCGATGGCGACGACGTCGATGCCGTGGGCGTCGAGGAGCGCGGCGACGACCCCGGCGCGGTAGCCGCCGGCGCAGTGCACCCAGACCGGTCCGGCCGGGACCTCCTCCAGGCGGTGCAGCACCTCGTGGATCGGGACGTGCGTGGACCCGGCGATGTGCCGCTCGGCGCGCTCCTGGTCGCGACGCACGTCGAGGACGGAGGTCGACGGGTCCTGTTCCAGCTGCGCCGCCAGGTCGGCGAAGGTCGCCGTCCGGTAGCTGCGCAGCGGCGCGCCGCCGGCCCACTGCTCGGGCGTGCCGGTGGCCATCGCGGCCGGGCGGTCGATGCCGATGCGGACCAGTTCGCGCTGGGCCTCGGCGACGTCGTCGGCGGTCTCGCCGAGCAGGGTGACCGGGGTGCCCCAGGGGATGAGCCAGCCCAGGTAGGTGACGAACTGGCCGTCGAGACCGAAGTTCACCGTGCCGGCCAGGTGACCAGCCGCGAACGCGGTGCGGGTGCGCAGGTCGACCACCCACTCGCCGGCCTCCATGCGCCGGCGCAGCTCGGCGGGGTCGGCCTCGGCCGGCAGCGACAGGTCGGCCTCGCCCGGGCGGCCGGAGTTGGCCAGGCCCATGTGCGCGTAGTAGGCCGGGTAGGCGTCCAGGCCTGCCAGCAGCTCCTCGACGTAGCTCTCCAGGTCCCGGGTCAGCGCCGGGTTGGCCACCTTCTCCTGGCCGATGGTGCTGGCGGTCCCGCCCGACTGGGTGGCCGAGCAGAAGCTGCCGAAGCCGTGCGTCGGGTACACGGCCGTCGGGTCGGGCAGCTCGGCGGCCAGCCGGCGTGCCGAGTGCCACTGTGCCTGGGCGAGGGTGTCGGTGTGCTCGGGGCCGAGCAGGTCGGGCCGGCCGGTGGACCCGTAGAGCAGCGAGCCGCCGGTGAAGACGCCCACTGGCTCATCGCCATCGGACAGCGCGTAGGACAGGTGCGTGTGGGTGTGCCCGGGGGTGAGCAGCACCCGCACGCGCATCCGGTCGCCGACCTCGACGACGTCACCGTCACGGACGCCCACGCAGTCGAAGGAGACCGGGTCGTCGCCGTTGAGCAGGTACTGCGCGCCCGTCTCCTGGGCGAGCTCGTATCCGCCGGTGACGTAGTCGTTGTGGATGTGCGATTCGAACACGTGGGTGATCCGCACGCCGGCGGCTCGGGCCAGGCCGAGCACGCGGTCGTAGTCGCGCTGCGGGTCGACGACGAGGGCGACCTCGCCGTCGTGGGCCAGGTAGGTGCGATCGCCCAGGCCGGGGGTGTCCAGGGGGAGGACGGTGATCGTCATCGCAGGTTCCTCTCGCTGCCGTGGAGTGGTGGTCCAGGTCAGGCTGTGGCGACCGGGCGGCCGGACTCGATCCATGCGCCGGTGCCTCCGGTGACGCTGACCGCGTCGATGCCGACCGCGCGCATCAGGTCGGTGGCCTGGGCGCTGCGACCGCCGGCCTGGCAGATCACGTAGACCGGCCGGTCCTTCGGCAACTCCGGCAGTCGGGCCGGGAGCACGCTCAGCGGCAGGTTCCGCGCACCCGGGACGTGGCCGGGGCGGTACTCGCGCGCCTCCCTCACGTCGACGACGAAGGCATCGCCCTCGTCCAGCCGGGCGGCGAAGGTGTTGTGGTCGATCTCGGGGATCACGGTAGCTCCTAACAGCGGTGTATACCCGGGGGGGTATACCCGAAGAACTGTAGCACCGTCGCAGGTATTCCCCCGGGGGTATGTCGTACGGGCTGCGGCCCACGAGGTCGGCGGTGCCGCGGCCCATCGGTCCGACGCAGGACGACGAGGGCCGGCTGCTCGAGCACTTGGCCCTCGTCGTGCCCGGTCGGGCGGCCGTCCCGCCCGCGGCCGGAGCGCCCCTGACGACGTCGTCGTCGGTGCCGGGGTCGGCATCGGCTGTTGTGCCGACGCAGACCTCAGCGGCCCGCTCCTCCGTGCCCGCGACCGTGGGGGCGTGGACCACGGCGTGGCCCCTGCCGCGGCCGATGAGCCGGGCGAGCTCCCGCTGGAGGTACCGATCGCCGTCGCATGCAGCGTGGCCGTCGTCGCCACCGCATGGGCCACCGGCCGGCCATCACCCATGGCGCGTCGAGCAGGCCACACAGCTCGAGGCGGCCGGTCGACCGGATGGCCGACCGCCGGCCGCTGCGGCGACCGTCCCTGCCGTCGACTCGGGCGAGGGCAGGAGGCTCCGACCAGTTCATGTCCCGTTGCCAGGAGGTGCCGAGCCGTCGTCGGTCTCGATAGAGGGCGCTGAGCGCCGGACCGGGCCTCTCGGCAGAGCGCTCGATCAGGCCGGCGGTCACACGGTGCCGTCCCGCGATCGGTGGTTCAGGCCGCCGCAGCGTCGCGCACGGCCGCCTCGAGACCCTGCGGCGATCGCGTCTCGAGCACGTCACCGTCGACGAGGATGGTGGGCGTGCCGGTCAGGCCGTTGCGGCTGGCGTCGTCGGTGACCCGCCGAGTCCAGTCCGCATAGACCAGGTCGCGGATCCCGGACTCGATCTCCGCGCCGGTGGCTCCGGTGCGCACGGCCAGGGCGATCAGCTCGTCGTCGGGCAGCCCGGCGCCGCCCTCGGTCGGCTGGTGGGCGAAGAGCAGGTCGTGGAAGGCGAGGAACGCCTCGGGTCCGGCGGCGTCGGCGACGACGCCGGCGGCGTTGAGTGCCCGGGTGGAGTAGGCGTCGGTGGAGTAGTGATCGAGGATCGCCACCGGCCGGTACTCCACCGCGGCGGTGCCGTCGGCGACCAGTGCGGCCAGGGTGTCCCCGCTGGTGCCCTCGAAGGACTTGCAGGCCGGGCAGAGGAAGTCCTCGTAGACGGTCACCGTGACCGGCGCGTCGGCCTGGCCGATGCGGACGGCGGTGCCGTCGGCGACGGTGTTGGCGGGCGTGCCGGCCTGGGCGGAGGTCGCCGTCCGCTGGGACTGCACGACGACCACCACGACGAGGACCACCAGCACCGCCACCGCGGCGGCGACGCCGCCGATCATGGTCCGCCGCCGGCGCTGCGCTCCAGCGAGCGCGGCGGCCTCGGCGGCGCGACGGGCTTCGATCCGCTGGCGGGCGGTGGTCCTCGAGCCGGTGTGGGTCGGGTCAGCGGGCACGGGTCGGCTCCTCGTCGGTGCGGTCGGGGGGAGCGGGGGAGCAGGCGCACGGCCGGCCGTCTCCGGAGACCCCGCCCAGGGCCAGCCGCGAGCGCGGCCACCGGGTCAACGCCAGCGCGAGCAGCAGCAGGCCGGCGTCGCGGGCGATCTCGCCGGGGTAGGCGGTCTGGCCAGCGGCGACCTGACCGCCGTCGCCGAAGCAGCCGCAGTCGATCTGCAGGCCTCGCGCCCAGGCCGTGGTGATGCCGGCGATGAACACGGTGAGCAGGACGGCGGAGGCCAGTGCCGCCGTGCGCACGAAGACACCGGTGAGCAGCGCCAGGCCGACGGCTATCTCCAGGACCGGCAGCCCGAACGCGACCGGTGCGACCAGCGTCTCGGGGAGCAGTCGGTAGGCGCGGACGGCGCGGACGGCGGCGGCCGGGTCGGGGATCTTCAGCGCGCCGGCCATGACGAGGACGCCGCCGAGCAGCACGCGGGCCGCTGTCGCTGCCCAGAGCCAGACGGTGGACGGGAGGGTGCGCACCGTCTGTTGGTCGGTGTCCGGCCCGTCCTGGTTCCGACCAGGCGCTGTGGGGCTCCTCACCGGGCCGGTGCCGCCTGCGGCGCGCGCTGGACGTCGCGGGTGGTGACGGTGGCGGCGACGAGGACGGCGGCGGCCAGCAGCAACCCGGATCCGGTGAGGAAGCCCGCGGTGTAGCCCTCCGCGAGGGCTTCGCTGGCCCGGGCGACGGCGGCGGCGTCTGTGTCGGCCACGCCCTGTTGGAGCACCCGGGCGGCGCCGGGCAGCTGCTCGTCGGCCGCGACGGCGGAGACGGTGGTCAACACGGCCAGGCCGAGTGCGGCGCCGATCTGCTGGGCCGAGTTGACCAGCGCCGAAGCCACTCCGGCCCGGTCGTCGGCGACGCGGTGCACGGCGGTCAGCGTCAAGGGCACGAACGCCAGGCCGAGCCCGAAGGAGGTTCCGAACAGCGCGGGCAAGACGTGAACGGAGTAGGAGGAGTCCACGGTCAGCGTGGACAGCCCGAACATGCCCGCCGCGGCCAGCAGCAGCCCGGGCGCGGCCAGGATGCGCGGCGCCAGGCGCTCGACCAGCTTCCCGCTGGTGCCCGAGGCCAGGATGATGCCGACGGCGAAGGGCAGCGACGCCGTCCCGGCCTCCAGGGCCCCGTACCGGAGGACCTGCTGCAGGAACAACGCGAGCAGGTAGAACGACCCCATCAGCCCGGCACCGATGAACAGCACCGTGGCGTAGGACCCGGCGCGGCTGCGGTCGGCGAACAGGCTCAGCGGCAGCAGCGGCTGCACGGTGCGCGCCTGCAGGACCAGGAACACGGCCAGCAGCACCGCGGCGGCGGCCGACGCGGCCAGGGTGAGCGCGTCGGTCCAGCCCTGCTCACCGGCGCGGGTGAGGCCGTAGACCAGCGCGACCATCGCGCCGGTGCCGGTCACTGCCCCCGCGGTGTCCAGCCGCTCGCGACCTCGGCTGTTCTCCGCCAGGACACCGGTGCCGGCGAGCACGGCGAGGCCGATCGGGGCGTTGATGAAGAACACCCACCGCCAGTCGAGCAGCCCGGTGAGAGCCCCGCCGAGCAGCACGCCGACCACGATGCCGACGGCAGACATCGCGCCGTAGACCGCCATCGCCGAGTTGCGCGCCTTGCCCTGCGGGAACGTGGTGGCGATCAGCGCCAGCGCGTTCGGCGCGGCCAGCGCCGCACCCAGGCCCTGCAGGGCGCGGGCGCCGATCAGCAGGCCTGCGTTCGGCGCGAGGCCGCCCAGCAGCGACGCGGCGATGAACACGACCAGGCCGATGCGCAGTACCCGGCGCCGGCCGAACAGGTCACCGACCCGACCGCCGAACAGCAGCAGCGCGCCGAAGACGAGGACGTAGGCGTTGATCACCCACGGCAGGTTCGCTCCGGAGACGTCCAGGTCGGACTGGATGCTGGGCAGGGCGATGTTGGCGATGCCGTCGTCGAGCACCAGCATCAACTGGGCCGTGGCGATCACCAGCAGTGACAGCCCCAGTCGGCGGGCAGTCGGAGCGTTCCCGGCGGCCTGGGATTGATCGGACAGTGACGCGGACATGCGCGAGCTCCTGGAGGGTGGTGCGGGCCCGGCAGCCCGGCTCGGGGCCGGGCCGCCGGGTCGGTCGGGCGGCAGGCGGCCGGGTCAGTGCGTTCCGGCAACCGACGGTCGCCCGGCGCTGCGAAAACGGCGCAGCCGCAGGCTGTTGGCGACGACGAACACCGAGGAGAACGCCATCGCCGCGCCCGCGATCATCGGGTTGAGCAGCCCGGCGGCGGCCAGCGGCAGGGCCGCGACGTTGTAGGCGAAGGCCCAGACCAGGTTCCCCTTGATGGTGCGCAGCGTGCGGCGGGACAGCCGGATGGCGTCGGCGGCGGCGCGCAGGTCCCCGCGGACGAGGGTGAGGTCGGAAGCCTCGATCGCCACGTCGGTGCCGGTGCCCATCGCCAGGCCCAGGTCGGCCTGGGCGAGGGCCGCCGCGTCGTTGATGCCGTCGCCGACCATCGCCACGACCTTGCCCTCGCCCTGCAGCCGCTCCACGACGGCGACCTTGTCGGCGGGCAGGACCTCGGCGATGACCTCGTCGATCCCCACCTGGGCCGCGACGGAGCGGGCGACGGAGGCGTTGTCGCCGGTCAGCAGCACCGGGGTCAGGCCCAGGTCGCGCAGCTGTCGGATGGCTTGAGCCGAGGTCTCCTTGACCGCGTCGGCGACCACCAGGACGGCGCGGGCGGCGCCGTCCCAGCCGACCGCGACCGCGGTCTTGCCCTCGGCCTCGGCCGCGGCCTTCGCCCGCCCCAGGTCGACGCCCAGGTGTACCGACCAGTCCTCCAGCAGCCGGGTCCGCCCGACGAGCACCGCGTGCCCGTCGACGACGCCCTGCACGCCGAGGCCCTCGATGGTGGTGAACCCCTCCACCGGCGGCAGGTGGCCGACGGCTGCGGTGGCGCCCGTGGCGATGGCCTGGGCGATGGGGTGCTCGGAGGCGTCCTCCAGCGCGCCGGCCAGCCGCAGCACCTGCTGCCGGTCCTCGCCGGCGGCGAGGACGACGTCGAGCAGGGTCATCCGGCCGGTGGTGACCGTGCCGGTCTTGTCCAGCACGACGGTGTCGACCGCGCGGGTGTTCTCCAGCACCTCGGGGCCCTTGATCAGGATGCCCAGCTGGGCGCCGCGGCCGGTGCCGACCATCAGTGCGGTCGGGGTGGCCAGGCCCAGGGCGCAGGGGCAGGCGATGATCAGCACGGCGACCGCGGCGGTGAAGGCGGCGGTCAGGCCGCCCCCGGTGCCCAGCCAGAAGCCGAGGGTGCCGATGGCCAGGGCGATGACGACCGGTACGAAGATGCCGGAGATGCGGTCGGCGAGGCGCTGCACCTCGGCCTTGCCGTTCTGCGCGTCCTCGACCAGCCGAGCCATCTGCGCCAGCTGCGTGTCGGCGCCGATGCGGGTGGCCTGGACGACCAGCCGGCCGCCGGCGTTGACGGTGGCACCGACCACGGCGCCACCCGGGCCGACCTCGACCGGCACGGACTCGCCGGTGAGCATCGAGGCGTCCACCGCCGAGGAGCCCTCGCTGACCACACCGTCGGTGGCGATCTTCTCGCCCGGCCGGACGACGAACAGGTCGTCGACAGCCAGCTGGTCGACGCCGATGCGCTGCTCACGCCCATCGCGCAGCACCGACACCTCTTTCGCGCCCAACTCGAGCAGGGCGCGCAGGGCGGCACCGGCGCGGCGCTTGGAGCGGGCCTCGAAGTACCGGCCGGCGAGGATGAACGTGGTCACCCCGGCGGCGGCCTCGAGGTAGATGTTCCCCGCCCCGTCGCTGCGGGCGATGGTCAGCTCGAACGGGTGGGTCATGCCGGTCCTCCCGGCGGTGCCCCAGAACAACGCGTACAGCGACCAGGCCAGCGCGGCGATGGTGCCCACCGAGACGAGCGTGTCCATCGTGGCCGCACCGTGGCGCAGGTTGGTCCAGGCAGCCCGGTGGAACGGCCACGCCCCCCACACGACCACTGGCGCGGCCAGGCTGAGCGACAGCCACTGCCAGTGGTCGAACTGCAGCGCCGGGACCATCGCCGTCGCGATGACCGGGACAGACAGGACCGCGGAGACGGTCAGCCGCTGCCGCAGGGTGCGGACGTGGTCGTCGGCGGCCGGTGCGTCGGGCTGTCCTCCGTCCGGCGAGACCTCCGACCGGGGAAGTGTGGCGGTGTAGCCGGTGCTCTCCACCGTCGCGATGAGGTCCTCGGCGGTGACCGCACCGGAGAAGGTGACCTTCGCCTTCTCGGTGGAGTAGTTGACCGCGGCGGTGACGCCCTCGAGCTTGTTCAGCTTCCTCTCGACCCGTGCGGCGCAGGAGGCGCACGTCATCCCGCCGATCGCCAGCTCGACCTGGTTCTCGCCGGCCGTTGCCGGACCGGCGGTGGTGCGTGGGGTGGAGCTCATCATCGTCTTCCTGGGAGCGTGTCCCCCCGGGGTGGGGGGGCGGAGGTCAGTCGTGGGCGTGCCCGGCGTCGCCGTGCCCGCTCGCAGGCCCGGTGGCGGGGACCTCCGTGACAGGAGGCCCACCGACGGGAGCAGCGGCGGTGTCGCCGGCACTGACGGTGAACTCGGCGGTGCGCACCGCGTCGCCGTGCCGGAAGTCCAGGAACAGCCGGTAGTCCCCGCCCGAGGGAGCCGTGGCGCGGAAGGTGATGTCCGGGCCGGGCGCGGTGGTGCGGTCGCCGGGCTCACCGGTCGGGTGCACGTGCAGGTAGCCCAGATCGCCGTCGCGCAGCGCGACGAGGTGCCCGTAGGCGCCGAGGTAGGGCTGCAGGTCGGTGACCGGGTGCCCGTCCCGGCTGACCGAGAGCGTGAGCTCGGACTCCTGGCCGGGGACCAGCTCTCCGTCGAGGGTGACGGTGTACCCGTCGACCTCGGCCGTGGTCGACGGCTCAGGGAGCGGCTGCGGGACGTGGTCACCGCCGACGGCGACGTCGGCACCCAGGACGATCGCGGGGTCGTCACCGGCGGGATCGAAGTCGGTGAACAGCCGCCAGGTGCCGGGGGTGAGGTCGAGCGGTATCGCCCAGATGCCGTCGGCGGCCAGTTCAGGGTGCACGTGCTGGTAGCCGGTGAGATCCCGGCGCACCGCGATCAGGTGCAGGTCCTCGTCGTGGGCGGTGTCGTAGCCGGTCACCGGCCGACCGTCGGGGCCGAGGATCCGGAACGCGACCGGGGTGGCCGTGCCGGCCGGGAGCTGTGCGGCGACGTCGAGGGTGTAGCCGTTCTCGGAGATCTGCAGGCCGCCGAGGGTGTGGGAGGTGGCGGCCGTCGATGCGTTCGTGTCCATCGCGGACTCCGTCTGCGGATCATCGTGCGCGGGGGTGTGTTGGGACGCCACGGCCGGGCCGACCGGCCCGACGGCGGCGCCGATGCCGGCCGTGACGCCGAAGACGGCGACCAGACCGAGCGCGTAGGCGCCGAGCTTGGCGGGCGTGTTCATCTGTGCTGCCTTCCTGATGTCGGCGTCGGGTACGGCACTGGTGGAGGGTGGGGGGATCAGGAGCGGACCAGGCGGGCGATGGCGGCGGAGGCCTCGCGGACCTTCTCGTCGGCCTCCGGGCCGCCCTGTTGCGCCGCCTCGACCAGGCAGTGGCTCAGGTGCTCATCGAGCAGACCGAGGGAGAACGACTGGAGCGCGCGCGTGGCCGCCGACACCTGGGTCAGGATGTCGATGCAGTACTGGTCGTCCTCGACCATGCGCGCCAGGCCGCGGACCTGACCTTCGATCCTGCGCAGCCGCTTGAGGTGCTCGTCCTTCACGTGGGTGTAGCCGGCCATGACGTTCTCCTCGGGAACTGCGGAACGGGAGGGGTCGGGGTGGGCGCCGGTCGGGCGGGGCGCCCACCCCGGACGCGGGTCAGGCCGCGACGACCTCGTAGCCCGCCTCCTCGACCGCGGCGGTGACCGCGGCGGCGGGGACCGGCTGGTCGGACTCGACGGTCACCCGGCCGGCGGCCACGTCGACCTGTACGCCGGTGACCCCCGGGATCGTGGAGATCTCGGCGGTCACCGAGCCGGCGCAGTGGCCACAGGTCATGCCGCGGACGACGTAGTCGGTGGTGTTCACGGTCGTGTACCTCTCAGTGAGCGCAGTACCCCGGGTGGGTATGCCGTACAGGGATACCCTAAGGGGGTACTCCTCTGCCTTACAAGTGAGCGAGCAGTGATGAGGACGACAGGGGTGCAACGCGGTGCGGCGGGCGCAGTGGCGCGTCGGCCGGCTCGACCCAGACGCCTGGCAGATGCACCCAGGACGGCCGTCGGCTCGGCCGGCGCCGGTGGTCACGGAGCCAGAATCAGCGCATCGGCGGGCTGCCCGCTCACCCGCTCCGCCCGGCAGCGCCAGGCCGGTCGATGTGGACGGCGCCGGTCAGGTCTGGGAGGCCTGCTGCTCGGTGACGGGTGACGAGCTGGTGATCTCCGCCAGTGCCGGGGCGAGACAGGGCGGGAGGAGGGCGCGGCGGCGCACCAGCGGGCGGCCGGATGAGTAGGGCTCGGCATGGACGGATGTGTTCGGGCGACCGCGCGTTGCGCACCAGCAGCCAGTGGACGACCTAGGCGTCGGAGCCGTGGGCTGCCGGGGGACCGTGGCGGCGCTGGGCGGTGGGTGGGCGAGGATCCGGTCGATGTGCCTCTCACCTGCAGGCCTGGGTGCTGAGTGCCGCAGCCACGGTCTGGTCGAGGGTGATGGCCTGTCCCTCCGCCCATGCCGCGGCGAACGTCGCGGGGGGGAGGACCTCCCGGGCGACGGTGAGCCACGCTGCTCGGCGTCGTTCGACGGCGGGCCAGTCCCTCACGCCGTGCAGCGCGCGCAGGCGCGCGGCGCCCCCGGCCAGCCGGACGGCCCGTCTGGCCTCGCCCTCCTCGAGGGCGAGGTGGGCGACGCAGTCCACCGCGAGGTGGAGGCTCAGGCGATCGGTGACCCGCATCATCAACTGCAGGCTCTCGGTGAGCAGGCAGCGTGCCAGATCCCGCTCTCCGCGCCTGAGTGCGAGATCTCCCAGCGCCACCAGCAGCAGAGCGCTGAAGCGGGACAGGCCCAGATCGCGGTAGGTGTCCAGGCTCTCGTGCAGCAGGCGGCTGGCCGTCTCGGTGCCGCCGTCGATGTCGGCGGCCAGCAGGCCGAGGTGGTGCAGCGCTGCGGCGGCCATGAAGGGGTGATCCGCGGCTCGTGCGGTGTCGAGCGCGGCCGTGAGCAATCGGGCGGCGGCCGGGTGGTCTTCCGCGACGCGGGCGGCGAAGCCGGCGACCAGCAGGGCCTCGGCGAGCCCGCGGTCGTCGGTCAGGGCGCGGCAGAGCGTGGCGCTCTCGAGCGCACGTGCGCGCGCGCGGCGTAGTCGCCCTGGCTGAGGGCCAGTTGGCCGTCGCCGAGCAGTGCCCGGGCCCGTGCCGGGGTGATCCCCTCGTCGGTGGGCAGTTGCAGGGCCACCGCGAGTGCCGCGCGCGCTTCGGTGGTGTGGCCGCGCACGTACCAGTAGGGCCAGAGCGCTGCGGCCAGCCGAACGGCCCGGGCGGCGTCGGGGCGCGCGGTGAGCCGGCGCAGCGCGGCGGTGAGATTGCCGTGCTCGCGGTCGAGCCGGTCGAGGGCGGAGGCCATGTGCGGGCCGAACACCCGGCCGGTGACGTCCTCGGCCAGCGCCAGATAGTGGGCGCTGTGCCGCTCGGCCACAGCGTTGGCCTCGAGATCGGTGTCAAGCCGCTCCTGGGCGTACTCGCGGACCGTGTCCAGCATCCGGAAGCGTGGGTCCTCCGCCTCGGCGTCCTCCAGCCGCAGCAGGCTCGCGCGCTGCAGCTCCTCGACTTGGCGAGCAGATCTCCGGTCTCGGATCCGGCGGGCGGGCACACCGCCTCGATCGCCGACAGGGTGCAGCCGCCCTCGAACACCGCCAGCTGGCGGAACAGCGCCTGCGCCGAGGTGGGCAGCAGGTCGTGGCTCAAGGCGATCGCCGCTCGCATGGTCTGCTGGCGCCGCGGGGCGTCCGGGGCGGCGCCGGTCAGTACGCCGAGCCGGTGGTGCAGCCGGGCCAGCATCGCGGCCGGTGGGAGCACGGCGGTGCGCGCGGCGGCCAGCTCGAGCGCCAGGGGCAGGCCCTCCAGCCGGCGACAGATGTCGGCGACCGTCCCGGCGTTCTCCCCGGTCAGCGCAAAGTCCGCGCTCCTGGCCTGCGCCCGGCGCAGGAAGAGCTCGACCGCGGGGTTGGCGGCCAGCACCTGGACCGGTGTCGACGTCGCGGGCGCCGGAGTCGCCAGCGGGCCGACGGCGAACTCGCGACCGCTGCGCAGGCCCAGGCTCACCTGGCTGGTGACCAGGACGACGAGCTCGGGGCAGCGGGCGGCCAGGTCGGCCACGGTTGCGGCGGCCCTGGCGATGCGCTCGAAGTCGTCCAGCACGAGCAGCACGAGCAGCACGGGCCGCTCGGCGAGTGCGCCGGCGAGGACGTCGAGATCCCCCCGCGGAGCGTCGGCGGCGAGACCGAGTGCGCCGCCGACCGCAGCCGGCAGCAGCGCCGGATCGGCCTGCGTCGCCAACGGCACCCAGACCGCCCCGTCGGAGAAGCGCGTCGCGAGCCGTCCGGCCGCCTCCAGGGCCAGCCGGGTCTTGCCGACCCCGCCGGGGCCGGTCAGGGTCAGGATCCGGACGTCGCCGCCGGACAGGATGTCGACGACGGCCGCGAGCTCCCGTTCCCGACCGATCAGCGGGCCCGAGGGCGGGGGTGGTGCCCCCGGCCGCGGCGGCACGCCCGGCCCGTCCGGTCCGGGGCAGGCCGCCCGCGCCAGCACGCCGCGCTCCACCGGTGACAGGGTGAGCGCCGCGGCCAGCCGGTGGACGCTGTCCCGGGTCGGATGCCCAGGCCCCGCTCGAGGTAGCGCAGCCCGCGCACGCTCAGCCCGGAGGCCTCGGCGAGCTCCTCCTGCGTCAGAGCGGCCCGGACGCGGTAGCCGCGCAGGAGGTCCGCGAACGAGCGCCCCGCGGACGTCGCAGCGTCTACCATCGGCCGCCGCCCACTTCCACCGACCGGGTTCGAGCGGCGCCGATGCTAGCCGCGGATCGGGAGGTGGTCCGGCCGCGCTGTTCCGGTGGGTGTGCCTGCGCCTGTTCCTCCCCGGGAGGACCGGCTCCCCCTACCGTCGGCCTCGTCCACATGAGGCGCCCGATGCGCCCCCACACCGGAAGAGGAGGCAGTCATGGCACTGGCGATGCTGGCCGAGATCCCCGGCCTCACCCGGCAGCAGTACGAGTCGGTCGTCACGGCGGTCAACCAGGCCGCACGCCGGCCGGGGCGCTGTTCCACGCCGGGGGTCCCAGCGACCGCGGCTACCGCGTCGTCGAGGTCTGGCAGACCCGCGAGGCCGCGGAGTCCTTCTACGGCTCCGAGCTCTACCGGCAGGCGGTCACCGCGGCGGACGTGCGCACCGAGCCCGAGATCGTCATGACGTGGACGGTCGAGGGCCTGGACGACGGGCACGGCTGGCGAGCCACCACCTGACCGCGGGCCACGCCGGCGTGCTCGCCGCTGACCTCGCGCGACTACGCCGGCCTTCCACCCATGCACGTACAGGCGGGTGCGGCCTACGAGGGCGACGCTGGAGGTCTGGTGCCCGTGCGGGGAGAGGTGGGCGGAAGGCGGTGCAGTAGCGGCCCCAGACGGTGGTCGCTGCTGTCGGGACGGGCAGCCGGCTGCGCCAGTTGCGGCTGCGGCGCTGGTCGGCGTGGTCGGCGAGGGCCTGCTGCGGCGTGATGCCGGCCGGGAAGTAGACCGCCAGGTCGTCGACCTCGACGTGCTCGATGCGCGGGCTGCCTGTCTCGGCTTCACGGATGAGCAGCATCCGTCGGGCGACGGACGACTTCTCCTTCGCGGTCGGCCGGGCATTGGCGGTCAAGAGCATGTCGACGACCAGGTCCGGCAGGCTGCGGCCGGTGCACCCGTACAGCAGCTAACCGGGGCGGAGATGCAGGCCTAGACCGCCCGTGAGTCTCGGAGCGGCTCGGCCACGCCAACGCGACCATCACGCTCACCTCTAGCAGCGCGTCCACCCTGGCATGGGCCGTCAGGCCGCCGAGCGGTACGCCGCCCTGCTGCGGGGCTGAAGAGGTCGCGAAGTGTCGGAGTGGTGTCACGGGGCGTTGTTGACCTTGAAACGACACCGCCCCGGGCCTCTGACCTGTAGAGACACCGGGGCGGTGCTGTGTCCGACGGGGACTTGAACCCCGCGGGGACTCTGGTCCGGCCGTTTGAGGGGGTCAAGGTTCAGGCGGGCGTCGGCGGTTGAGCACACCTCCGCGTTGACTGCGGCAGTGTCCGCCCCAATCTGCGGCTGTCCTGTCCTGTCGGGCGACCTGCCCAGAGGGACGTGAGCTCACGTCCGTGGGACCGCTTCGGACGTTCGGCACTCAGGGCTCGAACAGTGCCGTGGGTTGGTAGGCCGCGGCCACGATCTGGTCCGTGGGCAGTACAGAGATCCACTGGCTGAACACCTCGTTGGCCGGTAGACCCGCGTTGAAGCCCCCCTCCAGCGGATCGAAGCCGTGCTCGAACACCCGGTCCGCGGCCAGGGTCGTGCTGATGTCGTCGTTCTTCTCGGCGAGGTGCGAGGCGATCTTGGCCAAGACGTTGCCCACGGTCGGTTGGTCGCCGTCGGCCTCGACCTCGGCCACCAGGGCGGCGTCGTCCGGGCCCGAGGGGACGTAGACGGCGTCCCAACCGTCCTGCTCGTGCCCCTCGATCCCGCGCAGCCAGTTCAGCGCCGCCGCTTCGCGGCCGGGACGGATGGGGATCACCGCCTTGACCCACGGCGCGTTGAGGAAGGCGTTGCGCAGGTTGTCCCCGTCCAGCTGCAGCAGCCAGCCCAGGGAGCTGCCGAGCCGTGCGGGCTGGGAGGTCTCGGTGATGCTGTAGTTGTCGGCCCGTTGAGGGGTGTCGCCCCAGCGGATGGCGTCGGCCTCGGTCAGGTTCACGACCTCGGCGCCTTTGCCGGCGACGGGGTCGAAGCGGTGCTGGGTCTGGTGGCGGCGGGGGAGCCACCACTCGGGGGCGACGAAGTAGAGCATCGCGTCGACGTCGAAGATGGCCCGGACGATCTCGGACCGCACGTGGTTGAGGCGCCGGTTCTCCGCGGTGTCGGGCAGGTTCCAACTGTCCATCATCAATCTGCGCAGCAGCGCCCGGTAGACGACCGTGCGCTCCTCCTCGCGCAGGTCCCACGAGGGGCGCGGTTGGATCGAGGCGGCGTCGTCGATCCGGTCCCGGACGTTGTCCAGGTAGGCCTTCTGCAGCAGGCGGTACTTCTCGGCCTCGTACTTGTCCTGCGCCTTCTTCTTCAGATCGGCGTACGTGGTCATCGCCGCCGACGTAGGTGCGTAGACCAGTTCCAGGTCCAGGGGCACCGACTGCTCTCCGCCGAAGCTGATCTGCTGCATGACGATCTGGAACGACCCGTCCGGCATGCGCGTGGGCTTGCCACGGACCTGTCCGAGCTTGCTGCCCTGCGGCCCGAGCACGCGGATGTCGTCGGTGAGCACGTAATCCAGTTGAGGTGGGTCGATCTTGAAGGTGAACGGTCCCATCACGACCTGGTTGTCCTCGGCGTCCTCGTCGTTGGTGTTCGCGCGGTTGCCCAGGTGCTTGCCCTCGTAGGCGGTCTTCGCCGTCTCGACGTAGCGCCACTCGTAGATGGCGGCGGGGCCGTTGTCGTCGTAGTTGAGGATGGGCGAGAAGGGGATGGGGACGGTGACCTTCTTGACGATGGCCGCCGGCGGCGGCAGCGGGTCGGGTTCCTTGAGGTTGGCGAGGTCGGGTGACTCGGCGTAGTGCACGAAGTCGGCGAGCCCGAGGCCGGCACCGGCGTCGTCGACGAAGACCTGCCAGCACAGTCGCTCGCCGACGTCCTGCAGCTGGACGCCCACCCGACGCATCTTGCGGCGCAGCTCGTAGTTCACCAGCTCGCTGCCGGGGTTCTGCAGGACGTAGCGACGCGTCCGGCTGTCGGTGGTCTCCGTCGTCGTCTTGAACACGGACTTGTAGCTCCGCTTGATCTCCGAGGACAGCTTCTCGGTCTGCTCGCGGCTCTGCTTGTGCAGTGACTCGCGGGCGTCCTTGCGAGCTGATTCGAGGCCGAGGCTCGCGGTGGCCGACCCCTGGTAGACGCCGACCTTCACGGTGTTGGTCGTCGAGACGCCGAGCTTGGTGCTGCCGCTGTTCTCGGCGCGCACGGCGTCGCTCAGCTCGTCCTTCACGCTGGTCGAGGCCTCGACCCGCTGCTGCGTCTCCAGCGACATCTCCTCGGTGCGCTCCAGCAGGACCCGCCGGGTGCTCACCTCGATCAGCTCGATCGTGGTTCCGGGAGCCAGCCAGACGTGTTCGACGGGCTCACCGAGGAACGTCCCCAGGTCGAAGAAGTACTGGCGGAACAGGTGCACGAAGCCGACCGGTGACAGCACGCCGCTGCGGTCCTCGGGGTCGATCGTGGCGAGCGGATCGGTGGTGGCCAGCACCTCGGACAGCGGGGGTGCGGTGACCACGACGTAGAGCTGTTCCAGCGCCGCCGGGTCGTAGTCCGCCTGCGCCTCGGCGTGGAACAGCAGCATCGCGGCGATCTGGGACTCGAACCGCATGAGGTCGAGCAGCTCGGCGCGTCCCGCCTCGATGGCCGCAGGGGTGACCCCGCCTTCGCCGGCCTCGGCCTGCATCCGTGCCCAGATGCGCTCCCGGTGCCTGTCGTTCACCACGCGCAGCGGTCCCTCGTCGGTGTTGAGGAGCACGTTGATGTCGATGACTGCCGCCCACTCGGTGCCCTGCGGCAGGTGGCCGTCGTGGGCGTCGACCCACGCCTGCACCCTGTCGCGGAGGACGACGATGAGTTCGCTGCCCAGCGGCCGCGGCGCCACCACGCGCCACGGAGTACGCCCCGAGCCTGGCTCCAGGGGTTGGGCCAGGAACTCGAGTGGATGGGGGTTGACCACCTCCGTGACGCCCGGGGTGATCCGGCCGTCGAGGATGCGCCGCAGGCGCGGGTCCACCGTGCGCCCGCCTCTGCGCACCCACTGGGTCGTCAGGTTCGAGCGCCAGCCCAGGAGGGGCTGGTAGACGCCGTAGTGCTCGCTGGCGTAGGGCGGGATCCCGCGGTAGGTGTCCAGGTCCTTGAAGAGGTCGAACATGACGCCTCGATCCCCGCGCCGCTCCGTGGAGGGTGCGACGGTACGGGCAGCCGGGGGGCCCGGGAAGGCTCAGCGTCCTGGGGCCCAATCCAGGAAGCTCGTCTCGGCGAACTGCCGGCCGTCCCGCTCGCTGAAGTGGAGGGTGGCGCGCCGGGCGGCGTCGGCGATGAAGAGGTTCGGGAAGGTGTTGTGCACGTCCTTGAGGACGGGGTCGATGATCGCCGGCCCGAACAGTGCCTTGTCGATGTAGGCGACCACGACGTGGGGCAGACGTGGGTCGGCGAACAGTCGTTGCCGAGCGGGGTCGAAGGTCAGCCCGGCGCGGGTGATGGCCGCGGTGACCTTGTCGACGTAGTACCGGTCCTGGGAGTAGAGCAGTAGCCGCTTGCGGCGGTCGCCGCGCAGCACGCTGAGCGCGACGTCGACGATCGGTGAGCGGTTCCTCGGGTTGCCCGGTGGCGGGTCCAGCACCACCAGGTCGGTCACGGAGTCCCGGACGAAGGGCGAGTTCCGGTGCCGGTCGAGGAAGGCGGCGAGGATCGTGGTGCTGATGCTGAAGGAGGCCAGCACCACGTGGCGCAGCCGGTCCTCGTGGAGGCGTTCGGGCGGCGGCTGTCGATCGAGATACCACCGCTGCAGTCCCAGCAGCACGCCCTCGAGGACTTCGGGAGCCCCGAGTGGGCCCATGCCGTCGGCGAAGCTCCGCACGAGCGGGACGACGAAGACGTAGGGGCTTTTGGCCCACTTGAGCTGGTGGGCGAGCCGGTGGGCGTTGATGTGGTGCTGGAAGGCCAGCCAGTCCCACGCGTAGGGGTAGCCGGTCGCGTCGCCGTAGTAGACGGGGACGTCGGGGTCCTTCGTGCGGTCGTACAGAGGTCGGTTGGCGGCGCGGTGCGCCGCGGGAGTGTCCTGGGGGCTCGGCGGCACGTAGACCAGGAAGGGCAGGGTCTGGGACACGGGCGGCAGCCCGAGGTCGCCGCTGAAGCCGGCCATGACCAGCTGGGTGCGGCCCTCGACGGACACCTCGAAGATGCGGCCCTGGTAGTTGGGGAACAGTTCGACGCTCGCGATCAGCAGGCGATTGCCCTCGAGGAGCTTCTCGGTCACGTAGAGCTTGCGGAAGACCCGGTCGTCGGCCTGGGGTACCAGGTACTCGCGGAGCAGAGTGGGCGACACCGAGAAGCCCTCCTGTGCCCGGGCCATCGGGACGGCCTTGAGGGTGTCGACGACCCGGGGCGTCACGTCCACGACAGGAAGCGGTGTCGCCATGGCCGCCCTCCTCGCCAGGATCCGGCGATGGTCGCACGGATCCTGGGAGTGCCTGCCGCAGCGGATCGCCAGATCTGCTCCGCCAAGTGGGAGGTCCCTGCGTGGCCGGCGACCGGCGACTGGCGACAAGAGGACACGGGCACTGAGGCCGCCGACCCGAGCCGCACCCCGCACCTGAGCAACAGCGCTTGAGGCGTCCTCATCCACCGCGCTGGGGGCAGCACCCGGCTGCGACCAACTTACGACCAACAAACCCCCGTCGACCGCCGATGTCGACCATCAACACCCAGCCGCACAACGAGAGTCTGACCTCGTCATTCAGCACCAGCCGGTGGTTGTCGTCGACGTCAAGATCAACTCGCAGGGTTATTGGTTCGAGTCCAATCGGGGGAGCAAAACGCAGGTCAGCGGCTTGTTCGGTCGGTAGTTGATCCACCAAGGACCAACAGACGACCAACAAACCCCTCCCGCACAGCCCGGTGCGACCTCTGTCGAGGCATCTCCGGAGACGGCGCGGCGGCGGGGGAGTGGCCGCGGGCGGAGCCGAGGAACGCGGTTCGCCGTTACAGCGTGCGCTGCAGTGCGGCGGCCGCTTCAGGACTGGCGAGCCGGCGGCCCATGTAGACGTCCTGGGTGAGGCTGGGCCGGGTGTGGCCGAGGTGGTCAGCGATCTGCCGGGCAGAGAGTCCGGCTTCGTCGAGCCGGGTGGCGACGGTCTTGCGGAACGTGTGCGAGGTGACCCAGTCGAAGCCGGCTCGGTCCAGCGCGCTGCGCAGGTCGCCGCTGGTGTTGTTCGGGTCCCGCAGCCGGCCCTGCGGACTGCGGAAGAGCACCGGCGGGTCGGCGTCCGGGGGGACAGCGGCGCAGCGACGGCGGAGCAGGCCGACGACGACGGGCGGTAGGGCGATGGTCCGCCGCCCGGTGTCGGACTTGGGCACCTCCTGGATGACCAGGCCCCGGCCGGGCACACGGACGACGGTCGCGGTGATCGCCAGGGTGGCGGCGTCCAGGTCGACCGCGGTCGGGCGGACCGCGCAGGCTTCGCCGATGCGCACGCCGGTGCCGAGCGTGAGGTCCACGAACTCCGGGAGGTCCAGCCGAACGGCCTCGGGGTCGGCAGCGAGCTCCTTCCGCAGATGCTGGGCCTCGGCGACGGTCAGTGCCCGTGGGGTCTTCGTCGGCCGGGCGGTGCGCCGCAGGGTGGTCTCGCGGACCGGGTTGGTGGGCAGCGCGCCGTGGCGGACGGCGAGGGCGAGGATCCCGGACAGGACGCTGCGGGTGGACTTGGCCGCGCCGGCGCCGTGGCCGGCGCGGACGGCGGTCAGCAGCCGGTCGACCGCGGGGACGGTGACCTCGCGCAGCCGCAGCTCGCCCAGGCGGGGGAGGACGTAGGAGTCGACGACGAGGCGGTACAGCCGCTTGGTGCCGGCGGCCAGCTCGCTGGCCTCGACCTCGGCCAGCCACAGTGCCGCGGCGGCGGCCAGCCGGCTGTCGGCGGTGGCGGCCGGCGTCGCCATTCCGTTGCGGTCGCGCAGGGCCTCGCGCAGCCGCCGCTCGGCGTGAGCGCGGGTGGAGCCGTAGCGGGTGACGAAGCGGCGTCGGCCGTCGAAGTCGCGGACGCTGGCCCGGGCCCGCACCCGGCCCTTGCCCACCACGAGGAAGTCGATCTTGCCGAAGGTCCCCACCGGCAGTGGTGGCCTTCCCATGACGGCTTCCTCGATCCTCGCCGGTAGCAGGGGAGTACCGGCTGAGACAGGCTCGGCGACGAGGTGAACACCGCGCGGTGACGGCGCGGGATCCTGGGGACAGCGCAGAGCCCTGTGGATGACGACGACGCCGTCCGGCTCCGACTGTGAGGAGCCTGCTGCAGTCCTTCTCCAGTACTCCCCCACCAACTACTGAGCCAGACGTCGTCCGGACTGCAGCGCTGTCCGACGGGCTCAATCGCGGACAGGCCCAGCGGGCGCACAGGAAGGTGGTGACAGGTCCGTGCGCTGCGTAGACGCTGGCCTCCGGATCCCGCGCTCTCGGAGGTGCCTCGTGCCCGTGTCCGCTTCTCGCCTTGCCACCGTCTTGGGATTTGCGATTGCATCCCTGGTGGCGACCGCGCCGTCCGCGCTGGCCGCTCCGAGCCTCAACGACCACAACTGCGCTGGGACCGTCGTCAGTTCACTGGCTGAGCCCGGATTCGGTCCGTTCGTCGCCAGCAGCGCTCAGGCACAGGCGGTGGACAACTTCGGGCTGGCGAACTGTGGGCAGCCGCCGCGGAACAACCCCTGACCGGCCCACGGTACGACGAGGCTGATCCGGCAGGAGCGCCGGCGGCCAGCGGCCCGCTATCAGCCGTTCCTGCAGGCAAGAGGTGTGATGCCCGTGATCTTGATGGTTCTGCAGTGCGGAAGAGTTCATCGTCGGATCTCGACGGAGGCTCGCCGGTGTCAGGGGTCGGAATCTGGGCGGACCGGTCAGAGTGGAGGTGGCGGTCGATTCCTTCCTCGGGAGCGCTGATCGATTGTCGGTTACTACGGCTGCGATCACCGAGCGGAGCAGGCGGTCTGGGGATCCCTCGGCGGCTTCCCGTAGGAGCGGTGTCGCTGAATCCCCTGACGGGTGGCTCGACATCCTCGACGGCCGTTTCGGCCTCGAATCCGGTGTCCGTGGTGCGTCACGGAGGCGCGCATGCGGTCCGTGGTCGTGCCGGCGGGGTCGAGCGATCCGATGGAGCGGCGGACGTGCGACGGTCAGATCGCAGCCTGCGCCGAGGGAGCTCCGCGGCTCCTCGGCGAGCGGGCGTCGGACCGGTTCCTCCAGGACAGGGATGGGGCAGGATGTCACCGTGCTGCCGACGGAGGGAGCGCGGGAGGGACTGCGGACGGCGACGACGGCGGAGACCTCGGGCCGGCTCGGCCGGTGGCCGGGCCTCGACGTCGCGCGAGGAGTCGTCGTCGGTGGCCTGATCCCCTTCCACGCGGCGCTGGTCTTCGACGCCACCGACGACTTCTACGTCAAGAGCGACCGCACCGTGGACCTGACGCCGTTCGCCGCGCCGGTGGTGGTGGCGGCGATGCCGCTGCTGTTCCTGGTGGCGGGGATCGGCGCCCGGTACGCGTGGCGCGCGCGGAGCGCCGGTGCCTACCTCCGCCGTCGGGTGCGCCGGCTGCTGGTGCCGCTGGTGGCCGGGACGGTGCTGCTCGTCCCGCTACCGGTCTGGCTGCGGCTGCGGGCGGACCCGGACTACACGGAGGCCTACCTGGACTTCTGGCCCCGCTTCCTCCGTGTCCGGTGGAGTTGGTCGGACTTCCCGTTCGTCGTCCAACCGGCCGCTGGGGGCCGGGGCTTCGAGACCGGCCACTTGTGGTTCCTCTACCTGCTGTTGCTGTACTCGCTGGCCGTGGTGCCGCTCCTGATCTGGCTCGGCTCCTCCCGGGGGGATCGAGTCGTGCGCCTGCTGGCTGCCGGCGCCGAGCGGCGCGGTGTCGTCCTGCTGCCGGCTGTTCTCTTCGGCGCGGTCGCCGCCGGGCTCGGCCTCGACCAGGGGATCGCCGCGGGCAACGCCCTGGGCTATCTCCTGTTCTTCGCTGCCGGTGTGGTGCTCGCGTCCGACGTCCGCTTCCCCGCGGTGCTGCGCTGCAACGCCGGACTGGCCGGGGCGGTCGCCATCGCGTTGCTGGCCGTCGCCGGCGCGGCTCTCGTGGGCGGGGACGGTGACCCCTTGCTCGACCGTGACCCGGTCGACCTGGTCGGGAGGGCCGCGTTCGGCGCGGCCGGGTGGTGCGCGGTGGTCTCCATCGTCGGGTGGCTGGCCCGGTTGCGGCCGTCCTCGGGCCGTGCCGCGGGCGACCGCTCACCGGGCCGCCGGGTCGGGCGCTACGTCGTGCCGGCGGTGCTGGCCTGGTACGTCCTGCACCAGCCGATCGTGGTCGGGGTGGCGTACCTCGTCGTCGGTAGCACGCTGCACCCCGTGCTGGAGTACCTGCTCATCTGTGTGGCGAGCGCTCTGGGCACGTTGGTGGCCTATGACCTGCTGGTCCGACGGACCGCGTTGACGCGGGCGCTGTTCGCCGGGACCTGAGCTCCGCCCGACGTGCGCACGACGACACGGTGGCAGGCGGCGGTGGGACGGGGCCCGGACACGGGTCTGGCCGCGTCCTCGGGCGACGTCCGGGGTCGTGGTGAGCACCGCGACGTCCGGTGAGCGCAGTCGCCGCCGACTGCTGCGTCCCCTGTGACCTGCCGCCCGCGGCGCGTGAGGTCGTCCAACAGCACCCGGGCGTGACGAGCGCTGGGTGGTCGCGCGCAGGTCCGGGTGCACGCACGCAGACGCACGGCGCGATCCGTGCACCGGACGCAGGGGTTGACGCGGTCGCACCACGGGACGCGTCGCGACCCCGCACCGATCCGGTGCGACTCCTCGGCGGGCGAGGCGGAGCCCGTGATCGCTCCCGGCCGGGTGGGCCCGGTCCGCCTGGCACCGTCACTGGACACCGCGGGTGGTGAGTCCGCTCGCCTCACCTCGCGGAGGCGGGCTCCCGCTGTGCCCCGGGCGCCGGTGCGGTGACGAGGTCGGCCTGCCACAGGTCGGGGCCGAAGACCTCGTACTGGATGTCGCGAGGCGGTACTCCCCGCTCCACGAGGGCGCTGCGCACCGCCTGCAGGAACGGCAGCGGGCCGCACAGGTAGTAGGTGGCACCGTCGGGCAGGGAGACCTGTCCCAGGTCCATCATCCCGGCGTGCACCCCGTCGACGGGGAGCTCGCTGTCGGCGCCGCCCTCGTACCAGACGTGCAGGGAGGCGTTGGGCAGGGCCCGCACGTCGCGGGCCACCTGCTCGCGCAGCGCGAAGGAGGCCTCGTCGACGTCGGCGTGCAGCAGCGTGATCGGCAGTCCGGAGCCCGCGGCGGCCAGGTGCGACAGCATGCCGGCCATCGGGCTGATCCCGATGCCCGCACTGGCGAAGACGACCGGCCGGCCGGAGTCGTCGAGGACCACGTCGCCAAAGGGCAGCGACAGGGTGAGCACGTCGCCGACCTGCACCCGATCCACCAGGAGGTTGGACACCTCCCCGTCGGGCTTGCCGCCGCCGTGCACGCGCTTGACCGAGAACTGGCGGTGCTCGCCGTCGTCGGCGCGGGTCAGGCTGTACTGGCGCGGCTGGTGCACGCCGTCGGGCATCTCCACCTTCACGGTGACGTACTGGCCCGGCAGCGAGGTCTTCACCAGCCGGTCGTCGATCCGCTTGACCCGGAACGTCACCACGTCGTCGGTCTCGCGCCGCTTCTCCTCGACCTCCCACGGCCGCCACACGGTCTCCGGGCGCACACCGCGGGCACTGTAGAGGCCGCGCTCCTGGTTGATCAGCGCGTAGGCCATCAGCCAGTAGACCTCGTCCCAGGCCGCGGCCACCTCGGGCGTCACCGCGTCGCCGAGCACGTCGACGATCGCCCAGAACAGGTGCTCGTGCACCACCTGGTACTGGTCGGGGCGCAGGCCCAGTGAGGCGTGCTTGTGGGCGATCCGGTTGAGCAGGTGGTCGGGGAGCTGCTCGGGGGTCTGGACCAGTGCGCTGGCGAACGCGGCCACGGAGCCCGCGAGCGCGACCTGCTGCGTCCCCTCGGCCTGGTTGCCGCGGTTGAACAGCCCGTCGAGCAGCTCAGGGTGTTCACCGAACATGTGGGCGTAGAACCGCTTGGCGATCTCGCCGATGTGCTCGCCGACGACCGGCAGCGTGGCCTCGATGACAGGACGTGAACGGTCCGAGAGCACAGGTTCCCCCTGGGTCGTAGGAAGCAGCCGCCACCCCCTCGTTCGGGGTGGCTCGCTGACGACTCGACCGACCGTAGAGGGAGAGCAGGGTGGCAACAACAGCAGTTGTACTTATGAGAAAGACTGATAGGAACATCCCGAGGTCATCCCGTCGGGCGAAGCAACGCGGTGAGCGAGGACAGGAGGGCTCGTGCAGAAGGTCAGCCTCGACGCGCTGGCGCGACAACTGTTGCTCACGGCCGGCGCCTGTGACAGTGGCCGAGCGGCCGACACGGTCCACGGCGGGCATGAGAAGACGCTGCGGCAGACCGTGGTGGCACTGTCAGCCGGCAACGCCCTGGCAGAACACGAGAACCCCGGTGAGGCGACCCTCCTCGTTGTTCGCGGACGAGTGCGCCTGGACACGGCTCAGGCGTCCTGGGAGGGACGCGACGGCGACCTCATCGTCATCCCACAGGCTCGACACGGCTTGTACGCGCTCAGCGATGCCGTCGTGCTCCTGACGGTCGTCAAGAACCGCTGACCACCGGAGGAGTTCCTAGGCCTGCGGCCTCGGTCAGGCGTTGGCAGTCCCCAGCTGGGCGATGCACAGGAACGGCTCGACGAAGGGCAGCAGCCGTTCAGCAGTCACCGGCGCCCCCATCTCGGCGAGCGCTCCCCGCATCAACCCCAGGTGGATCGAGCACACCACCTCGCGGTGGTCCTCCGCCAGCTCCCGGAACGGGCAGTTGGGCACCAGGATCCGGCGCGGGTCCTCCGGCGCCGGACTGGGGGTGAACCCGATCTCGTCGAGGATGCCCAGCAACCGGGTCACCGCCTCCTGCTCGGTGACCCGCCGGAAGGGCGCCGGCCGGTCGACGAGGTGGCGGCCCCAGGTCCGGCCGGCCTCGAGAGCGACCTGTGCCGGATCCTCCGCGGTGCCGCTCAGGTGTCCGGCCAGGATGTGGGCCAGGAACTGGTAGTTGCGCCGGTCCCGAGCGGGATCGGGGCGCGGCACCGCGGTGAAGGCCAGCCGGGGACGGCCCGGCTCGCCGCGCTCGACGACGTGCCGCTGCACGAGCTCCTCGCCGACCAGCCGGTCCAGGTGGAAGCGCACCGTGTTGGGGTGCAGGCCGGTCCGGTCCGCCAACTCCTGCACGCCCAGCGGTCCGGCGGCCGCGCGCATCAGCCCGAGGACCCGTTGCCGACTGACGCCGGCTCGCCCAGGGTCTGGGGCACGATCGCCCCGCGGCGGCACCTCCACCCGTCCAGTGTCGCGCACTCCCACGAGGACCAGCTGGTGTGCGTCATCCCATCGAGCGCAACCGTGTACAGCAACGAACGTGGCCCCGGCCGGCGATGAGGGCGACGGGGGCTCGACGCGCCGGAGGCGCCCGCTCCCGCACACGAGCACGCCGCCTCTCCCCCCGGGGTGGCGATGCGACCGACCCCGGCGACGCGTCCTCCCACCACGGTGCACCGAGGGACAGGTCACGGAAGCACACACTGACGGGAGGAGTCGGGGAACCGGGCGTTGGAACAGCGGCTCGCCGAGGCGCTCGTCGGGGTGTCCCGCTCCGTCGGGGAGGCGAGGTGAGCGCCGACCTCCGCTGACTGCACCGGATCGGCGGGGACGACACGAACAGCTTCGGTCGGGACCGCTGGTCGCATCACGAGGTCGTGCGCTCGACGCACAGCGGGACCTGAGTCGGGTCCTGTCCGTGGCGGCCTCGGTCGAGGACCGGGTCAACACCTGCGAAGAACACATGCAACCGCGTCCGGAGGTGCTCCGCCTGAGTGACCGAGGCCGGTGCGAGCCCGGTGGCGTAGGTCTACACCGAGGCATGGTTGTCGAAAGGGCCGGCGTACTGGCGGGTGAGGGAGGTCGCCTCCGCGAGCGAGGTCCCGTGGGTCACGTAGAGGAAGGTGACCGCCGTCTCGGGACTGGAGGTGGGGACCGGTACCGCCGCGAGGACCTGCTCCCCGGTCGGCGACACCCCGCGCTGCAGGGTGGCCAGGGAGTGGGCCAGCGCCCACAGCGCGACATCAGCCCAGGTGAGAGGGTCCAGTCCCTGCGGGTCGTGCACCGCGACGGTGGTCTCGGACAGCACCGGCACGCGGAACAGCGGCAGGCTGCGTTCCTGGATCTCGACCGCCGCGCTGTCCGGGCGCAGCAGCCCTCCGGCGTCGTCGCCACCGCCACCGCCACCGCCACCGCCGGGGGCCGGCAGCGCGACCGTGGCCACGGCGAGCGCGATCCACCCGACCAGGGTGAACCACCGTCCGGTCACCGCAGCCGTCCGGACGGCGCCGGTCACCCTGCCCAGCACGGTCACCGGACACCGCCCGGCCGGTCGGCGCCCGGGGCGCTGGACCCGCACCCGCACCGGTCTCCTCCGCGCGTAGCCCACCGTGTGCCGGTCAGCACGGCGGCCATCGATCCGCCGCGGGGGAGGACTGCCATGACCCAGGCCGGCACCGGGGACCAGGCGTACCGGTCCGCCCGGCCGGGTGGGGTGGACCGGGTGGGTCACCACCGGCGCCTTCGTCGTCGGTGTCGTCGTCGGCGTGGGCTGCTCGGCACGGACCCGCCGGGGTCTGCGGCCGCGCAGGCGATGACCACGCCCGCGCCGTCGACGGGCGGCGCTGACCCGGGTGGCCGGGCGCAGCTCGACGAGAGCTGCCTGCGCGCCCTCACCGCCGCCCAGGACATCGCCGCCCCCTCGACGACCTCGGCTCCGCCGCAGCGGCTCTGGACGCCGCTCAGCTGGACGAGGTGATCCGCAGGCTGCAACCGCTGCGGGACAGACTCCAGGAAGGCACCGCCGCATGCCGGGCGGCCGGCCGCTCAGGTCGTGGGTGCAGCAGGAGCGGTGGGTGTGGCCGGACCGGAGCCGGACGGGAGGTCGTCCTCCCGGTCACGTTCACCTTCGCCGAGGCCGACCGGATCAGGACCCCACCGATCCGTTGCCGGCTGCGCCGGCGAGCTATGGCCGCGTCCAGCTCGTCGCGGCCCTCAGCCTCTCCTCGGGCGAGCTCAGCCTCGGACGTGTGCAGCCACCGCATGGCGTCGGCGATCGCCTTGAGGGACCAGAGGTCATCGGTGGTGCGCAGGACGGCGGAAGGCCTGCCGTGCACGGTCACATAGGCGCGTTCGTGCTGACCGCTGGTGCGGGCGACCAGCCTGGACAGGCGAGCCTTCGCGTCCGCTGGCGACACCGTCGTCACGGTCAGGAGAATGACCGACCTTCGGTACCGGTCCAGCCTCTGCAAGGCCGGTGTGGAGCCAGGCGGATCAGGTCGGCGGCGACGACGCGACCAATCTACGACCAACAAACGTTCCTTGATACCCAGTGGCAGCCGACGCTGCTCGAGGGCTCGGAGGCCGGTTGACCTGCGCGTTCGTTGTGGACCAACCGCCGCCAACCACCTCAAGATCAACTCGCAGGGTTATTGGTTCGAGTCCAATCGGGGGAGCAGAGCTCCTGCTGAGCGCCTCGCCGGCTGCGGTCGGACGAACGATCGATTGCGCTGCGGTGCGGAGCTGGGCCTCGACCGCAGGTCGACCTCAGCACGTGACTCCGCACCAGGCGGCGAGCGGGAGGTCCCCGCAGGGGCGATCAGCCCGTCGTCGGTGTCCGGTGGACACGTGCGCCCGGCGGACGCCACGTGCCAGCTCAACGAGCACCGACGGCACCGAGGGCGATCAACGTCAGCGCCGCGCCGGCGAGGAGGACCGTCAGGACGGTCAGGGCCGCGGTCGCACGAGGGGCGGGCCCGTGCTGCCTGGATCGCAACCGTCGCCACTGCGCCCAGGAGACCGACGCGGCTGCCACGACGCCGGCAGCGCTCACCCCGACCGCGAGGACACCGGTAGAACCGACGAGCCGTGTGGTCAGGAGGGCACAGACAGCCAGTGCCAGAGCGGTGCGCGTCCATGCCTGGTGGGTCCGCTCCGGCTGCGCGCCGGGGTCCCACAGGGACGGCGCGCGCTCGTGTCCACCTCTGCTCATGCCGCGACCAGGGCACCGATGACCAGGGCGATGCCGCACACGGCCAGCCCAGCGGCGAGCACCGGTGCGACACCGAGCCCGGGGAGGCTCCTCCCCTCCCGGAGGGCCCGCTCGCTGCGGTACCAACGGCTGAAGGCAGTCACAGCCAGCGCAGCGCCGAAGAGCAGCAGCCCGACCGCGAGGACCTGGCGGAACCGGACGGCGAGCGCCTCTCCGGCGAAGGCCTCGAGACCGATCCCGCCCGCCATCAGGGCCAGGGACGTGCGGATCCACGCGAGGAAGGTCCGCTCGTTGGCGAAGGTGAAGCGGGGGTCGGGGTCCGTGCCCGTGGCCAGGAGCCGACCGACCCACCCCCGCCGCTCCGGAGCGCGGTCGTCGACACCCTGGCGCGTCCCCCGTCGACCGGTCGACCGCCACCCCGCCATCCGGCACCTCCTCGTCACCCCGCCGATCCTCTGCACTGTCCAGCGCGGCAGGTCACCTCGCCACGACGACGGTCAGCAGCCCGGCTGGGGTCACGAGCACCGCCGGGAGCCTGGGTCCCCGCCGACGGACCCGACCTGAGCGCGTCGTGTGTGGGCGGTTGCGCCCCGATGCGCCTCGACCGCCAACCCGCCGCCGCTCCCAGTCGCGATGTCAGCTGACCGACATCGTCACGGGCGTCAGGCGGCCGGCCAGGCGAGTGCGGCGACGGCTGTCCGCACACCGGCCCCCTCCGTCCGCGTGACGCGTTCGTGGTCGAGGGTGGGTCGGCACCTCTGCGCGCCGGGTGCTGCCTGCGCTACCGGCCCGCCGCCCGGCGAGCGCTCCGCCACCGGTCCGGCGGAGGTGGCTGCACAGCAGTCCGGCCGGCCGCGGACCACGGTGGCCGGCCTCGTGCCGGGCGTCGATCCGGCGGCGGCCCGCCGCACCGCCTCGGCCGCCCGGTCGGGGTGCAGCAGGTCCGCGTCGTCGCCGTCGGCTCGGTCGAGGTGCTTGCGCGCCAGGGCCAGCCGCAGGTCCCGCGTAAACGTGCGGCCGCCGTCTCCGAGGGCATCGACCTGCTGCGGTCGCACCCGCCGCGCCCCGGAGGACGTCACCGCGCCGGAGCGCTGGAGACCTCCTCCCGGGCAGGGAGCGCCGCGCGCGGACGCCGCCGGCGGTCGGCCGTCCAGCACACCGCGGCGGCGACGGCGAGCCCGGTCACCACCCACCAGGGGTGGGCGATGGCGGCGTCCTCCGCGCCGGCCAGCGGGTTGGCCAGCAGGCCCAGTCGGTCCAGCGCCCACCCGGTGGCGGCGGCCAGTGCCACGCCGGCGCCGGTGAGGCGCAGCGCCGGGGAGAACCGCGTCCGCGACACCACGTACAGGGACGGGAACACCAGCGCCACGGTGAGCAGCTGCGCCAGCTCGACACCGACGTTGAACGCCAACAGGGCGGGCACCGACGCCGTCCCGGCGAGCCCGAGGTCGGTGAGGATGCCGGCGAAGGCCAGGCCGTGCACCAGGCCGAAGCCGCCGGCGATGAGCACCTCGCCGCGGCGGGCCAGCGGGCGCACCGCGTGCACCGCCGCCACTCCGACCGAGGCGGCGATCAGCACCTCGACCGGCGCGCCGGGCACGGCGACCCAGCCCAGCGCCGAGGCGATCAGCGTGAGCGAGTGGCCGACGGTGAACGCGGTGACGACCGCCAGCACGCGGCGCAGCGTCGGGGCCAGGCCCTCGCGGCGCTGCCACCGGCCGGCGACGGTGACCAGCGGCGCCACCAGCAGCAGGGTCAGCAGGAAGAGCAGGTGGTCGGCGCCCTCGAGGACGTGGTGCAGCCCGTACCCGACCACGTCGGTGATCCCGGCGTCCGCAGCGTCCCCGATCTGCAGGCTGTCGTCGGTGGCGGTGAGCACGCCGGCGGTGGAGATGTCGCCGGCGGCGTCGGTGAGGACGACGACGGCCTCGTGCGCCGGGTCGGCCTCGATGACGCCGTCGTAGGCGAGCGTGAACGACGACGGGTCGGCGCCGGCGGGGTCGAGGGTCACCTCGACACCGACGGAGTCGATGCCCTCCACCGACTCGCCGGTGACGGCGGTGTAGGTCTCGGTCCAGGGAGTGCCGTCGGCGCCGGTGACGGTCAGGTGCTCGTCGACGTAGGCGATGACGGCGTCGGCGTAGGAGTCGACGTCGGTGGCCGCCGTCCAGTCGGTGCCCAGCGTCTCGTCGAGCGTCTGCAGCGCGACGGTCACGGTGGTGTCCACCGCGTCCTCGCCGACCCGGACCGACAGCGTGCTGCTGTCGAGGCTGTGCGCGCTCGCGACGGCGGGCGTGAGCAGGACGAGGCCGCCGGTCAGCAGGCCGGTGAGGGCGGCGCCGGTGGCGAGCGTGCGGCGGCGGGGGGAGGAGGACACGGGGCCCCACCGTGCCGGTGCTCCCTGGGAGTTCCCCGGACGCCGGCTGGGAGAGATGTGACGGAGCGCAGTCGCGAGGTGTCACAGCGTCCTCACAGTGCACGTCCAGAGGAGCCGGAGGACTGCCGCACATCGTGGTGCCCGACCGACTCCTCCCGAACCGAGAGAAGCCTCCCGTGAAGCTCCGCACGACCCTCGCCGCCGTCCTCCTCGCCGCCGTCGTCCCGGTCGCCGCCGCCTGCGGCACCACCGCCGAGGCCGCCTCCGCGACCAGCGGCACGAGCACCTCGGCGTCCGCCGACAGCAGCACCACCGACGGCACCACCGACACCGGCGGGCCCGGCGGCGGCATGGCACAGGGCGGCGGCCCCGGCGGCATCGACGTCTCCTCCGTCACCACCGAGGACCAGCTCGTCGAGCTGGTCCAGGAGGCCTATGGCGACGCCGGCCTCGGCCTGCACCGTGGCCACCAGCCCATCGAGGACGTCCTCGACGAGGTGCTCACCATCAGCCACGACGAGCTGCACGTGCGCATGGACGCCGGGCAGAACCTCGCCGCCGTCGCCGAGGACCTCGGCATCGACCCGCAGACGCTCATCGACGCGCTGGTCGCGGAGTACAGCCCGGCCATCGACACCCTGCTGGCCGACGGCACCATCACCCAGGACGAGGCCGACCAGTACCGCGCGGCGCTCGAGGAGGCGTTCTCCTTCCGCGTGAACTGGGACGGGGAGGAGGCCACGCCGACCTTCTCCGGTCTGGACGCCTGAGCGGACCGCTCGCGTCAGGAGCCTGCGGGTGTGCGGGCAGGCCTGCGGTCACGGCACTGCGGGCCTGCCCGTCCCGACGCCGTCGGTGGACCTCCTGACCCGACCGCACGGCTGCCGCCGACGTCGCCGGCGGGGCGTCAGGAGGCCGGCCCGGCGCCGTCTGCCGGGGCGACCGGGAGGACTCCCGATCGCCCCGGCAGGGTCGACGCCGTCGGCCCGGGCGCTACTCGGAGAGCTGCCTGAACAGCGCGTCCGCGTCACCGCTCTGGAACAGCTCGTCCGAGACCTCGACCTCCCGCGACGTCTGCCCCTGCAGGAGTTCGACGCCCCCCACGACCTCGTCCCCGGCCGCGGCCGACACGGACTCCGGGTCGCCGACGCGTCCGGACGTGGCTGCGATGACCTGACCGTTCTCGTCGACGATCGCCGTGATCCTCACGCTGCCCCTCCACCCTGGATGTTGAAGAAGATCCCCCCGGGCCCCAGGTTGCGGAAGCTGACGCGGTACGTGGTCGTGCCGTTGGTCAGCTTCTGCTTGCTCTGGTCGAACGCGACGACCTCCGCGCCGTTGTTCGGGGTCTTGATGTCCGCACCGGCCTGCTGGAAGCCGCGGTCGGCCCCGCCGAAGCTGTAGAAGTACCGGAGGGTGCCCCCTTGGGCCAGGAACACGATGTCCCCGGCGTTGGTGAAGGCAATGGGCCCGCTCTCCTCTCTGTGTCTCCCCGTCGCGGGGACGGGCCGGTCGACGCGGGTGCTGCTGTCCACCCGTCGGCGGTGCGCCGCTCGCCGGTGCACGGGAGCGCACGCTAGGGAGGCGTGCGTCACGCCGTTGTCACCTCGGCATCACCGCCGTGCGGCACGGCCCGCGGCTGCCCGCCCCCGCGGTGCGTCGGGGACGGCGGGCTGACACTGTCGGAGCCGACCCGGACCGCGTTCCTGCGTCCCTCGACCGCCGGGAGCCGCCATGACGACCGCCCACGACGCCCCGTCCCGCCTCGCCACCGTGCTGGCCGGGCTGGACCGGATCCGCGACGAGCTGGAGGAGCTCTACCGCGACCTGCACCGCCACCCGGAGCTGTCGCACCAGGAGCGACGCACCGCCGGGCAGGTGGCCGAGCGGCTGCGGCGGTCGGGGTTCGGCGTGCACGAGGGGATCGGCGGCACCGGCGTGGTCGGCGTCCTCGAGAACGGCGAGGGCCCGACCGTGCTGGTGCGCGCCGACATGGACGCCCTGCCGGTGCGCGAGGCGACCGGCCTGCCCTACGCCAGCACGGCCACCGCGATCGACGCCGACGGCGACGAGGTGCCGGTCATGCACGCCTGCGGTCACGACGTGCACGTCACGTGCCTGCTGGGCGCGGCCCGGCTGCTCGCCGAGGGCCGGGACTCGTGGCGGGGCACCGTGGTGGCGCTGTTCCAGCCGGCCGAGGAGACCGGCGACGGCGCCCGCGGCATGCTCGACGGGGGGCTGGCCGACGTCGTGCCCGTCCCTGACGTGGCGCTGGGCCAGCACGTGCTGCCGCTGCCGGCCGGGGAGGTCCGCACCCGTCCCGGCCCGACGATGTCGGCGGCCGACAGCGTGCGGGTCACGGTGCACGGGCGCGGCTCGCACGGCTCGATGCCCCAGGCCGCGGTCGACCCGGTGGTCGTGGCCGCCGCCGTCGTGCTGCGGCTGCAGACCGTCGTGGCCCGCGAGCTGGCACCGGGTGAGCCGGCCGTGCTCACCGTGGGCAGCGTCCGGGCGGGCACCAAGAGCAACATCATCCCGGACACGGCGACGCTGCTGCTGAACACGCGGACCTACAGCGACGCCACCCGCACCGCGGTGCTCGACGCCGTGCGCCGGATCGTCACCGCCGAGTGCCAGGCGTCCGGGTGCCCCCGGGAGCCGGAGTTCGAGCTCTACGACCGCTTCCCGGTCACGGACAACGACCCCGCCGTGACCAACCGGGTGGCCGACGCCTTCGCCGCCCACTTCGGCGACCGGGCCGGGCAGCTGCCCCGCCTGTCGGCCAGCGAGGACTTCGGCGACATCCCCACCGGCCTGGGCGCGCCCTACACCTACTGGGGCTTCGGGGGGATCGACCCGGACACCTGGCGCGCCGCCGAGGAGGCCGGCCGGGTCGAGCGGGACGTCCCGGTCAACCACCACGCCGCCTTCGCCCCGGTCCTCCAGCCGACGCTGGACACCGGCACGCAGGCCCTCGTCGCGGCCGCGCTCGCCTGGCTCTGACGCCGCGGGGGTGACCACCGGTGGGGTCCCGCTGCGGGGCGTTGCCGACGGTCGGCAACGTGCACCCGGACTTCTCGACCGGCGGCCGCCCTCCTGCGGCAGCCGGGACCCGGGGAGGGTGTGGTCAGGACCAGCCGCGGCGGGCGTGGCCGGTCACCGGGTCCGGCCCCGGCGACGACGGAGGAGGTGACGGGGGATGACCGCGAGCACGTGTCGGGCCGCCGGGGCCTGCGCCGTCCCGGCCGCCGGAGGTGCCCCGGGCCCCTGCGGGACGTGGCCCGCCCCGGTCTCCCGCGGCGCGCGCCTCGCCCTGGCGGCGGGCCTGCGGGCCCGTGGCCTGCGCGGCCTGGACGTGCTGCGACGCAGTCGGGACCGGGCGCCGCCGGCCGCGGGCTGACCCGCACGGGTCCACGACCCCCTCGACGCGTCCCGCTCCGCGGGACGCGTCCTCGTTCCACTCCCAGGAGGTACCGCCGTGTCCACGCTCACCACCGAACCCACCACCGCCCCGACGACGGTGACCGCGCCGACGACGGGGACGGCGACGGCCCACCAGCGGTACCTGGTGCTGCTGCAGGCGCAGCGCGCCGACTGCGTCCGCCGGCGCGAGCTGGCCCTGGCCGAGGCGGCCACCTCGGTGCCGGACCCGGTGACGGTGCGGCGGGCCGCCCACCTGCTGGCCACCATCCACGAGATCGACGCCGCGGTGGAGCGGATCGCCGACGGCAGCTACGGGCGGTGCACCCACTGCGGTGTCGACGTCCCCGCCGAGCGGCTGGAGTTCCGGCCCTTCGCGGCCGGCTGCGTCGCCTGCGAGGCGTCGGCGCACTGACCGCCCGCACGGGCCGCGCGGCCCTGCCGCGACACGGTGGAGGGAGAGGGACACGCATGTCGTCGGAACACCAGCACCAGGGGCCGGCGCTCGTCGCCGGCGCGCCGCGGCAGGTGGCCGTGGTCGGTGCCGGCACGGTCGGCCTGGCCACCGCCTGGTTCCTGCAGGAGGCCGGGGTCCGGGTCACCGTCTACGAGCGCGACCACGTCGGCGCCGGCGCCTCGTGGGGGAACGCCGACCGGCTGACCCCGGCGCTGACCGCGCCGCTGCCGGAGCCGGCGGTGCTGCGCTACGGGCTCCGGGCGGTGCTCAGCCCGCGGTCGCCGGTGTACCTGCCGCTGCGCGCCGACCGCACGCTGCTGCGCTTCCTGACCGGCTTCGTCGCGCACAGCACCGCGCGGCGGTGGCGGCGGGGCGTGGCCGCCTACGCGCCGCTCAACGAGCGGGCCCTGGAGGCGTTCGACGTCCTGGCCGCCGGTGGGGTGCCCGCGACGACGCACCGCGCGGAGACGTTCCTGGCCTGCTTCCGCCGGGAGCGCGACGCCGCGGGTCTCCTGGCCGAGCTGGGGCAGGTCCGCGACGGCGGGCAGCAGGCCGCGTCCCACCCGGTGACCGGCTGGCGGGTGCGGGCGATCGAGCCGGTGCTGACCGACCGGGTGGGCGCGGCCGTGCAGCTCCACGGGCAGCGCTACCTGCACCCGCCGGAGTTCGTGGCGGGTCTCGCCCGCGCGGTGCGGGACCGCGGCGGTGCGGTGGTCGAGGGCGGCGACGTCACCGACCTGCGGTCCGGGCCGGACGGCGTCGTGGTGACCACCCGGAGCGGCGACCGGCAGCGCCACGACGCCGTGGTCCTCGCCACCGGCGCCTGGCTGGGGGAGCTCGCCTCGCGGTTCGGGGTGCGGCAGCCGGTGCAGGCCGGCCGCGGCTACAGCTTCAGCGTGCCGGTCGAGCGGATGCCGGCCGGCCCGCTGTACTTCCCGGCGCAGCGGGTGGCGCTCACGCCGCTGGGCGACCGGCTGCGGGTGGCCGGGATGATGGAGTTCCGCCGCCCCGGTGACCCGCTCGACCCGCGGCGGGTCACCGCCGTCGCCGACGCCGTCCGCCCCTTCCTGACCGGGGTCGACCTCGACGACCGGCGCGACGAGTGGGTCGGCTCCCGACCGTGCACGCCCGACGGGCTGCCGCTCGTCGGTGCCACCGCCTCCCCGCGGGTGTTCGTCGCCGGCGGACACGGCATGTGGGGCATCGTGCTCGGACCGCTCACCGGGCAGCTGCTGGCCCAGACCGTGCTCAAGGGCGAGGCCCCGCCGGAGCTGGCCCCCTTCGACCCGCTGCGCTGACCGGCCTCCGCACCCCTGCTCGTCGGCGGGCGGCCCTCCCCGGCACCCGCCGACGAGCAGGCCTCGCTCCGCCCGCTCCCCCCGGGCGGGTGCGGCAGACTGTGCCTGCCGATCGTCGGCAACGACGTGCGGAGGGGACATGACCGGAAGCCAGTCCACGCGTCCCGGTGGGCCGGCGACGCCACCGGCCGCCGACGACTGGCTGGCCCCGGTCGCGGCCTCGGCGGCGAAGGCGGTGCAGGCGCCGGAGGAGCTGCTCGGGGGCTACCTGCCGATGCTGGCCGACGCCGCCGTCAACGGCCGCCGTCCCGACTCCTCGCAGCTCGAGGCCGTCCGCGAGCTCGGCCGGCGCGCCGCCGCGCAGGGCGTCGGCGCCCGCCGCGCGGTCGACCTCTACCTCTCCGCCGCGTGGCGGCTGTGGCGGCAGCTGCCCGTGGTCGCCCGCTCGTCGGACCCGGAGAAGGTCCGCCGCGCCGCCGAGGCGGTGCTGCGGGTGCTCGACGACGCCGTCGGCGTGCTCGTCGACGGCCACCAGACCGAACGGCGGGACATGGTCCGCCACGAGGAGGCGCAGCGGGCCGGGTTCGTCGACGACCTGCTGCGCGGTGACGCCGACGTCGCCCGGCTCGTGGAGCGCGCCGAGCCGTTCGGCATCGACCTCGGCAAGCCCCACCACGTCGCGCTGGTCGCCCCCCGCGACGGCGACGGCACGGCCGACCGTGCGGCGACCGCGCTGGAGCGCGCGGTGGTCGAGCGCTTCGGCGACCGGGAGGTGCTGGTGGCCACGAAGGACGGCCGCGTGGTCGTCGTCGTCCCGGGTGGCCCCTCGCCGGCCTTCGCGCTCCCGGAGGGCGTCGGCGTGGGCACGGTGCTCCACCAGGCGCTGCAGCGGCGCGGGATCGCCGGCCGCTGGCGCGTGGCGGCCGGGCGCGCGTTCGCCGGTGCCTACGGGGTCGCCCGCTCCTACGAGGAGGCGCTCGAGGCCCTGACCGTCGCCGACCGGCTCGGTCTGGAGACCGACGTCGTGCACGCCCGCGACCTGCTCGTCCACCGGGTGCTGGGCCGTGACCAGGCGGCCATGGTCGACCTGGTCCGCGACGTGCTCTCGCCCCTGGAGCGGGTGCGCGGCGGCGCGGAGGTGCTGCTGGAGACCCTGCAGGGGTACTTCGACGCCGGCGAGGTCGCCACCGAGGCCGCCCGCCGGCTGCACGTCTCGGTCCGCACGGTCACCTACCGGCTGGCCCGGGTCGCGCAGCTGACCGGCTACCGCGTCTCCCGGCCCGACCAGCGCTTCGCCCTGCACGCGGCCGTGCTGGGTGCCCGGCTGCTCGACTGGCCCGCGACGCCGCTGCCGGCCGAGCCCTGACCGGTGCCGCTGCGCGCGCACGCGCGCGGCGTCGCCGTGTCCGGCGTGCTCACCCTCTGCCCGTCGGCCGCCCCGTGGCTCCTCCCGGGGACCACTCCCGTCCGCCACCCGCGACCAGTCCGGCGAGGTGCCACAGCGTGACCAGGCCGGACAGCCGTCCGTCCCGGTCGACCACCGGCACGGCGTCGGCCCGGGCGCCCAGCACGACCCGGGCCACCGCCGCTCCGCAGGTCCCTCCTCCTGTCCGTGGCGGGCGGGGACGGCTCCACCGCCGGGATCCGCCGACTGCGGTTGCCGGCACCCGGCGAGGACGGGGTGCTGCACCTGACCGGCCACGCCCCTCGTGTCCCCGTCCGGTCCCCGGCACGCTCGGGACCAGCAGAGGTGGACGGTGCCCAGCAGGAGGTGGACGGTGCCCAGCAGGAGGTGGACGGTGCTCAGCGCGGAGGAGGAGCGGGCCTGGGAGGAGATCCGGCGTCGCTACGCGCGGGAGGTCGAGGAGCCCGCTCGTCGCCTCGACCCGGGCGGCCGGCGGCTCCGCTCCTCGACACCGGTGGCGCTCCGCGCCGCGGTCGTCGCCGGCGGCGGCCTCGCCGTCCTGCTCGTCGTCCTCGGAGCCCCGCTCGCCGGCCTGGCCATCGCCGTCGCCACGGTCCCGCAGTGGCTGCTGTGGCGCTACTGGCCGGTGCTGGACGGCGGTGTCGGGCCCTCCGCGCCGGCGGGGACCCGGACCCTCCACGCGCCGGACCGCCCGTCGTCGGAGGAGTCCCGCGGGCACACCCCGCGGACGGCCTGACGGCCCACCACGCGATCCCACCCGGTGGCGAGCCCGAGGTGCTCACCCCGCGGCGACCGCCGCCGGCCCGTCCCGAGAGGAGTCCCCCGTGCCCGTCCCGACGTCGACCTCCGCCCGCACCGGCCGGCATGAGTGGCCCCGTGAGGCCGTCCCCGGGTCCGTGGACGAGCCGCGCTGCGACGGGTGCCCCCACCCCGCCAGCGACCACGACGCGATCGCGCTGCGGTTCTGCCGAGCCACCCTGGCTGCGGCTCTCGACCGGGGCTGCGTCTGCCGGCCCGCCTGACGGGTCACCCTCGATCGCGCGGGACGTCGCCGGCGTCCTGCGACGTGGGCGGCTCCCGGCGTCGGTCACGGTCACGGGCACCGGCGACGAGCTCGACGCAGTGCCAGGCGGTGACGAGGCCGAGCAGCCGGCCGTCGCCGCCGACGACCGGCACGGCGGTCTCGCGCGAGGTCAGCATGGTGCGGGCCACCTCCGCGACGTCGTCCTCGCCCCGAACCCGCGGCCCGGGCCGGGAGCGCAGCAGCTCGTGCACCGGGAGGCGGTGCGCGGCGACCGGGCCGGTGGCCACCCCCGGGCGAGGTCGCGCTCGTCGAGCACCCCGATCGGACGCACGCCGTCGTCGATCACGACCAGGTGCCGGTCCCGTCGGCCGTGCAGCCGCCCCCACGCGGCGGACAGCGAGGTGTGCGCGTCGACGACCGCGGGGTGGGGGTGCATCACCTGGGCGGCCGTCGGCAGCCGGGGGGTGCCCGGCTGCCGCGCGCCGGTGCCACCTGCCCGCCGGTCGCACGAGGCTCTGGCCGGCGCGGCCGGGTCGGGTGTCATCTCTCGTCCTCCCTCGGGGTCGCCGCGACATCCGGTCACGTCGACCCTGCCCCCCCGCGGCGGCCCGGGGACACGGCCCGCACCGGCCAGGTGGCGGCGGCCGTCGTTGCCCCCGCCCGGCACCCCGACGCGTCGCGGGACCGGTCCTCCGGCAGGCGTGGCGCGCGTCAGGAGGCGTCGGCCGGCGCGAGCGGCACGACGGCCACCGGGCCGGTGGCCCGGTGCAGGACCGCCCGCGTCGTCGACCGCCTGGTCGCCAGCGGCCCGCGTCGCCGGTGCCCGATGACCAGGAGCTCGGCGGTGAGCGCCGCGGCGAGCAGCACCGACGCGGTCCGCTCGCGGACGACGGCCTCGCGGACGACCACGTCGGGCCACCGCTGCCGCCACCTGCCGAGGGCCACCCGGAGGACGCGTTCCTCCCGGTCCCGGACGGCGCCCCAGTCGACGAAGGGACCCTCGGCGTCCTGCTGGGCCGTGTGCGGGCGCTCCCGCCAGGCGTGGACGGCCAGCAGGTCGGTCCGCCGGCTCGCTGCCTCGGCGAAGGCGAAGGGGAGGACGTCGTCGGCGTCGGTGGACCCCTCGACCCCGACGACCACGGAGCGGCGGCCGCGGACGACGATCGACATCAGGTCGTGGGGGACCACCACGACCGGGCACCGGGCGGACGCGGCCACCGCGTGGGCCGTGCCGTCCTGGTGCCCCACGACCACCAGCTGCGCCGCGGCCGAGGCGGCGCGCAGGGCCTCGACGGGGTCCCCCTCCCGGACCGAGCTGCTCACCTCCGTGCCGGCGCCGGCGAGGGAGCGGGACACCGTCACCAGGTCGGTGTCCGCCCGCGCGCGCAGCCGGTCGGGGACGTCGAGCCAGGTGTGCAGCAGGTGGAGCCGCGCCCCGCGCCGGCGGGCCGCTCCGGCCGCCAGCTGGGCCGCCCGGACGGAGGCGTGGGAGCCGTCGTACGCCGCGACCACCGGGAGCACGGGGCCGTCGGCGGTCACCGCACCGCCCTCACCCTGCGTGGTCGGCGCCCCTGCGTCCGGCATCGACCGATTTTGCGTGACGGGGCGGCCCGGTCGGAAGACCGGCCGCTCCCCGGCACGGGCGCCGCGCCCGGGGACCCGTCGCCGGCCGGTCGCCCGGGACCGGACGTGCGGACGCCCCGGCCCGCGGGTGCGGGCCGGGGCGTCCGGACGGGGCGGTGCCTACCGCAGGTCGAAGCGGTCGTTCTCCATGACCTTCACGAAGGCCTGCACGAAGTCCTGGACGAACTTCTCCTTGGCGTCGTCGGCCGAGTAGACCTCCACGATGCCGCGCAGGATGGAGTTCGAGTTGAACACCAGGTCGGCGGCGGTGGCGGTGCGGACGACGGCGCCCGAGGCGTCCCGGCCCTCGTAGACGCCCTCGTCCGCGGAGGTCGACCACGAGATGCCCAGGTCGAGCAGGTTGCGGAAGAAGTCCTGCGACAGGACGCCGGGCCGGTCGGTGAGCACGCCGTGCTGCGTGCCGCCGGTGTTGGCGCCGAGCACGCGCAGGCCGCCGACGAGGACCGTCATCTCCTTGGCGGTCAGGTCCAGCATGTAGGCGCGGTCGACCAGGAGCGTCTCCGGCGCGAGCTTGCTGCCGGGCTGGATCCAGTTGCGGAAGCCGTCGGCCCGCGGCTCCAGCCAGCGGAAGTTGTCGACGTCGGTCTGCTCCTGCGAGGCGTCGGTGCGCCCCGGGTGGAACGGCACGGTGACCTGGACGCCGGCGTCCGCGGCCGCCTTCTCGACCGCGGCGGTGCCGCCGAGGACGATGAGGTCGGCCAGCGAGACCCTCTTGCCGGTCTGCTGCTCGAACTCGCCCTTGACGCGCTCGAGCACGGGCAGGACGTCGCGGACGCCCTCGTTCGCCGCCCAGCCGAGCTGCGGCTCGAGGCGGATGCGGGCGCCGTTGGCGCCACCGCGGTAGTCGGTGCTGCGGAACGACGCCGCGGACGACCAGGCGGTGTGCACCAGCTGCGACACGGTGAGACCGGCGGACAGCAGCCGCTGCTTGAGGTCGGCGATCTCCGCCTCGCCCACGAGCTCGTGGTCGACGGCCGGCACCGGGTCCTGCCAGACGAGCTCCTCGGCGGGCACGTCCGGGCCGAGGTAGCGGGACCTCGGGCCGAGGTCGCGGTGCAGCAGCTTGAACCAGGCGCGGGCGTACTGGTCGGCGAAGTACTCCGGGTCGTCCCGGAAGCGCTCGGCGTACACGCGCAGCTCCGGGTCCATCCGCAGCGCCATGTCGGCGGTCGACATCATCGGCGGGTTCTTCTTGCCGGCGATGTGCGCGTCGGGGACCAGCTCCTGCGCCTCGGGGTTCTTCGGCTGCCACTGCTTGGCGCCCGCCGGGCTCGTGACGAGCTCCCAGTCCCAGCCGAAGAGGGTCTCCCAGTAGGAGTTGTCCCACTGCGTCGGCGTGGGGGTCCAGGCACCCTCGAGGCCGCTGGTGATCGTGTCGGCGCCCTTGCCGGTGCCCTGGGGGTTCTGCCACCCGAGGCCGTTGCCGTGCACCGGGCAGCCCTCCGGCTCCGGGCCGAGCAGGGACGGGTCGCCGTTGCCGTGCGTCTTGCCGAACGTGTGGCCACCGGCGATGAGCGCGACGGTCTCCTCGTCGGTCATGCCCATGCGGCGGAACGTCTGCTTGATGTCGTGGCCCGAGCCCACGGGGTCGGGGTTGCCCTTCGGGCCCTCGGGGTTGACGTAGATCAGGCCCATGGTGACGTTGGCCAGCGGGCCCTCGTCGAGGTCGAGCGGGTCGTCGCCCGCGTAGCGCTCGTCGCCGAGCCAGGTGTCCTCGGGGCCCCAGAAGACCTCCTCGGGCTGCCAGGTGTCCTCGCGGCCGAAGGCGAAGCCGAAGGTGGGCAGGCCCATGTCGTCGTGCGCGACGTTGCCGGCGAGCACGAGCAGGTCGGCCCAGGAGAGCTTGCGGCCGTACTTCTGCTTGATCGGCAGCAGCAGACGGCGGGCCTTGTCCAGGCTGGCGTTGTCCGGCCAGCTGTTGAGCGGGGCGAAGCGCTGCGCGCCGTTGTTGCCGCTGCCGCGGCCGTCGGCGATCCGGTAGGTGCCGGCCGCGTGCCAGGACATGCGGATGAACAGCGGCCCGTAGTGACCCCAGTCGGCCGGCCACCAGTCCTGGGAGGTGCGCATGAGCGTGCGCAGGTCGGCCTTGAGCGCCTCGACGTCGAGCCCGGCGAAGGCGGCCTTGTAGTCGAAGTCCTCACCGAGCGGGTCGGAGTCCTTCGAGGTCTTGTTCAGCACCGCCAGGTCGACCTGGTTGGGCCACCAGTCCCGGTTCGTGCGGGGACGACCGCTGGTCTGCGGCTCCGGCGACGGGATCGCCGGGTTCTCGCTCTCGCTGGTGCTGGCGGTTTCCACCTTGTTGCTCTCGTCCTTCACGGTGTGCCTCTCTGTGCTGCGGTCTGGTCCGGGTGTTCAGGGAGCGGGGGAGGGGGCGCAGGTCGGGCAGCGTCCCCAGTAGACGACCTCGGCCTCGTCGATCACGAAGCCGCCGTCGTCCGAGGGGGTCAGGCAGGGTGCGACGCCGGTGGCGCAGTCGACGTCGACGATGGCGCCGCAGGACCGGCAGACCAGGTGGTGGTGGTTGTCGCCGACGCGCGCCTCGTAGCGTGCCACCGAGCCCTGCGGCTGGATGCGCCGCACCAGCCCGCTGTCGGTGAGCACGCGCAGCACGTCGTAGACGGCCTGGTGCGACACCGCGCCCACGCGGGCACGCGCGGCGCCGATCAGCGTCTCGGTGTCGACGTGGGGGTGGGCGTGGACGGCGTCGAGGACCGCCAGGCGCGGGCGGGTGACCCGCAGCCCGGCCGCGCGGAGGGCGCGCTCCAGGGCGGCTGCGTCGGGCACCCCGCCATCCTCGCCCCTTTCCTGGAACGAGTCAAGAAACGGGCCCTGGGCCGGCCGCGGCGCCGGGAGCGGGACGGGCGCGCGGGGCAGGGGGGTCCCGGACCCGGCCGGCGTCCGGGAACCGGGGGCGCCCCCGGGTCCTCCCCGATGTGTCGCGGGTGCCCGGCCCGGCAGCCTGGGCGCGTGGCCCAGTTCGCGCGGTTCGTCCTCGTCGGCGGTGCGGCGACCGTGGTGCACGCCGGCCTGCTCCTGGTCCTGGCGCCGCTGGGGCACCAGCCGGCCAACGTCGCCGGCGTGGTGGTGTCCACCGCGCTGGCCAACGAGCTGCACCGCCGGCTGACCTTCCGCGCCGGGGACCGGGCCGGCTGGGCGGCGGCGCAGTGGGCCGGCGGGGGCCTGGCCGTCGCCGGCCTGGCGGCGTCGAGCCTCGCGCTGGCCGCCCTGGACGCCGGGACGGACGCGGCCGGACCGCTCGCCCCGGTGCTCGCGGTGTGCGCGGTCGACGGCGCGGTGGGCCTGGTCCGCTTCGCCGGGCTCCGGTGGGTCCTCGTCGTGCGCCCGCGGGCCGGTGCGCGGGTGGCTCCTGTACACACCTCCTGACGGGGCGCCCGCTCCGCACTGCCAGGAGAGGGAGGCGCACGTGACCGGGAGCCCGGTCCCGCTGTGGCAGGACGAGCCGTACCACCCGCGGTCCCCGCTCGAGGGCGAGGTGCGGGCCGACGTGTGCGTGGTCGGCGCCGGCGTCGGCGGCCTGGCGACGGCCCGGCGGCTGCGCGACGCGGGACTGTCGGTGGTCGTGCTCGACCGGCACGAGGTGGCCTCCGGCGCGAGCGGCCGCAACGGTGGCTTCCTCATCGCCGGCGCGGCGCCCATGTACCACGAGACCCGCGAGCTGTGGGGCCGCGAGCGGGCGGTCGCCGTGCACGCCGCGACCCTGGCCGCGCAGCGCGAGATGCTCGAGGTGGCCGAGGCCGTCGGCGCGCGGCAGCACTTCCGCGTCGGCGGGCTGCTCCGCCTCGCCGTCGACGCGGCCGAGGCCGACGACGTCCGGGTGAACGCCGCGGCGCTCGCCGAGGACGGCTTCCCGGGGGAGCTGGTGGCCGGCGACGACCTGCCGGCCCCGCTGGCGCGTCCCGGCCGGGCGGGGCTGTTCTTCCCCCACGACGGGTCGGTGCACCCCGTGCGCTGGCTCCGTGCGCTCGCGGCCGCCCTGGAGGCGCGCGGGGTCCGGTTCTTCGACTCCTCGCCGGTGGTGGCGCCCCCGGCCGGCGACGGCGACGGCGTCTGCGTGCGGACCGCCTCCGGCGCGGTGCGCTGCGACCGGGTCGTGGTGGCCGTCGACGGCGACCTGGCCGCGCTGGTGCCCTCGGCGGGCGCGGTGCGCCCGCGGCGGCTGAACATGCTCGCCACGGCACCGCTGGACCGGGCGGTGCTGCCGTTCCCCGTCTACGCGCGCCACGGCCACGAGTACGTGCACCAGACCGCCGACGGCCGGATCGCGCTCGGCGGTTTCTCCGACCTCGACGGGGACGCGAGCTGGACCGACCGGGCCGAGGTCTCCGCACCCGTGCAGGCGCGCCTGGACCGGTGGCTGGCCGAGGAGCTCGGCGTGCACGCGCCGGTGACGCACCGCTGGGCCGGCGTCGTGGGCTTCGCCGACGACCCGCTCCCGCGGTGCGGGCCGGTGCCGGGCAGCGACGGGCGGGTGCTCGCGCTGGGCGGATACAACGGCACCGGCCACGTGCAGGCGTGGGTCGCCTCCCGGGTGGTGGCCGACCTCGTCGTCGGCGGCGCGAGCCCGTCCGCCGGGCTGTACGCCGCGGTCGACGCCTGAGCCCGGTCAGTCCCGCCCCTCCTCGTCGGGTCCCGGGGCGCGCGAGGGCAGGGGGGCGTGCAGGTCGTAGCGGACGCCGACCATCCGGATCAGGAAGCACAGCGCCGCGGCGCCGGCCGCCGTCCCCGGGCCCTCGGCGTCGAGCGCGGTGGCCACCACGGTGGCCGTGGCGCCGACCAGCGCGGGGACGGCGTAGAGCCCGCTGCTCAGCACCGAGGGGACCTGCCGGACCAGCACGTCGCGCAGCGTGCCGCCGCCGACCCCGGTGACCGCGCCGAGGACGACCGCCTGCGCCGGCCCCAGGCCCAGCTCGAGCGCCCGGCCGGCCCCGGTGACGGCGAACAGGCTCAGGCCGGCGGCGTCGAGCACGGTGATCGGCGCGCTCAGCCGGTCGAGCCCGCGCCCGGAGACGAAGGCGATCAGCCCTCCGGCGGCCGCGACGGCCAGGTAGCGCCAGTCGTTGAAGGTCACCGGCGGCACGTCGAGCAGGACGTCCCGGATGATCCCGCCCCCGAGCGCCGTGATCACGCCGAGCGTGACGACACCGACGACGTCGAGCCGGGCCACGCGCAGCGCCGTCAGCGCGCCGTTGAGGGCGAAGGCGAACGTGCCGAGCAGGTCCAGCGCCAGCAGCACCGGGGAGGCCGCCGTCACGGGGGGTCACCTGCGGGGCCGCGGGTCATGGCCACCCTCTCCCGTCCGGGGTGCACCAGCCTGCCCCACCCACCGGCGCAGCAGACGCTCCCCCCGGCGTTTGTATCGCGTTACGATGCAGCTGCGGCGGCGCCGGCCGCCGCGGGGCCACCGCGAGGAGGTCGGTCGTGCGCGACGAGGGACGGTCCACCGGGGCGCACCCCGGCGCGGGAGGGCGGCCGGTCGTGGTGGGGCTCGGCCCCGACGCGGCCGACGGGGACGCGCTGGTGTGGGCGGCCGCCGAGGCGGCGGTGCGGCAGGTCCCGCTGCACGTCGTGCACGTGGTCCCGCACCGGTTCGTCGTCGACCCGTGCGGCGCTCTGCTGCCGGTCGACGGCCTGCCCGGGGTCACCGCCGAGGCGGCCGGGACGCTCGAGACCGCCCTCGCCCGGGTCCGGTCCGTGACCTCGGGGACCCCGGTGTCGGGGTGCGTGCTGGCCGGCGCCCCGGCGCCGCTGCTGCTGCAGGAGAGTCGCGCGGCGGGGCTGCTCGTGCTGGGCGGGCGGGCGCCGCACCCCGGCCGGTTGCCCTCCCGGCTCGCCGCCCGCGCCGGCTGTCCCGTGGTCGTGGTGCGCGACCGGCCCCGGGTGCCCGCCCGCCCGTGCCGCCCGTCCGTGGTGGTCGGCGTCGAGGGTGCCGGGTCCAGCGCCGCGGCCCTCGGCTTCGCGTTCGCGGCGGCGGCGCAGCGCGGCGTCCCGCTCACCGCGGTGCACGCCTGGGGCGCCGACGTCCCCGCCGACCTGGAGGGTGTCTGCGGCGCGCCGGCGGTGGCCGAGCAGGAGGCCCGGGAGGTCCTCGCGCGGGTGCTCGGCCCGCTGTGCCGGCTCTTCCCCGACGTCGAGGTGCGGTCCCGGGCGGTCCGCGCCGACCCCGCGGTGGCGGTGACCGCGGCGTCGTCGGGAGCCGCGCTGGTCGTCGTCGGCTGCCGCCGGCTCGGCCCGCTGCGCCGGCGGCTGGCCCGGTCGGTCAGCTCCGAGGTCGTGCGGTGCGCGCCCGCCCCGGTGGCCGTCGTCGGCGCCGACCGCGCCGGATCCCGCGTGCCGCCGGGGCCCGACGCGCACCGGCAGGTCCTCAGGCGGACCCGTGCCAGGCCGGGAGGGTGAGGGCGGCGTCCATCCGCCGCAGCTCGTCGCGGTGCAGCGCCGCGAGCCGGCCCAGCAGCGCGTCCCCCCGGGCAGTGAGGACCACGCGCACGGCCCGGCGGTCGCCGGGGTCCGGTGCCCGGGCGACCAGGTCCTGGCCCTGCGCGCGGCTGACCAGCTCCACCACGCTGTGGTGCCGCAGCTGCAGCCGCTCGGCCAGCTCGCGCACGGTGGCCCACTCGCGACCGGGGAAGCCCTTGAGCGCGAGCAGCAGCTGGTACTGCTGCGGCGTGACGCCGTGCTGCCGCACGGTCTCCTCGCTGAAGCGCAGGTAGCGCCGGATGGCGGCGCGGAACCGGGCCAGCGCCTCGAAGTCCGCCTTGCTCAGGGGCTCGTCCTCGGTGGTCCCGGAGGGGGCCGGCCCGTCGTCGCGCGCGGGCCCCGCGCTCACCGGTCCCCGGCGGGGCGGACGGCGTCGAGGTGGCCGTCGTAGCTGGCGGCGACGTCCTCGAGCTCGACGACGTCGGGGAAGTCGGCGGCGTCCTGGTGCTGCAGGAGGAAGTCGACCGTGCGGCGGACGAGGTCCTCCTCGCCGGCCGGGTCGACCCCGAGGTCGGCCAGCACGCCGGGGGAGAGGCGGAACCAGGACTCGGTGCCCTCGCCGTCGCCCGGCAGGCGGACGACGAACTCGTGGTCGCCCTGCGGCTCGACCTCGACGGCCTCGCTCATGCGTGCGGTCCCTCCCCGTGCGCTCCCGGCGGTGTCTCGTACCACGATACGCCCGGGCGGCCGCGGTGCCGCCCGACCGGAGCGGCGGGTCGGGGCGGGTCAGGTCAGGGCGGCGAGCACCTTCTCGACCCGGCGGGCGCGGGTCTCCTCGGTCCTCGCACCCGCGACCGACTCCGCGTGCGCCCGCTGCCGGCTGGGGGAGAGCGCGCCCCACGCGGCGGTGGCGGCGGGGTCGGCGGCCAGCGCGGCGGCCAGGGCGGGCGGCACCTCGACCGTGCGCGGCGCGTCGTCGACGCGGAGCCGGACCTCGACCTCGTCGCCGGCGCCCCGGCCCGTGGCCGCCCGCGTCGCGGCGTTGAACGACACCAGGTACCGGCCGCCCATCGAGGCGATCGTCGTCCGGTAGGTGTGGTCGCCGTCGACGGTGACCTCGACCGGGACCCGCCGGCCGCGGCCGAAGCCGAGCACCACGTCCTCGGGGACGACGATGCCGACGTTGTTGCCGCCGGCGGCCCACAGCGTCGTGCGGAAGGTGGCCTCGGTCGGGGTGCTCATGCGTCGACTCCTCGTCGGTCGGGGCCCTCGCGGAGGTGGGACGGGCACCGGGCGGCGGGCGCACCGGTGCCCTCGCGCGCCGGCGCGGTGCGGAGGGCGAGGACGGCGATGTCGTCGTCGGCCCGGGCGCCGAGCCGCTCGATGAGCAGGTCGCACAGGACGGCGAGCCCGTGCCCCTCCGGGGCCAGCTCGGCGGCCACCGCCGCCAGGCGCTGGAGGCCTTCGTCGAGGTCCTCGCCGCGCCGCTCGACCAGGCCGTCGGTGTAGAGCAGCACCGTCGCGCCCGGGGGGAGGGCGGCGGTGTGGTCCCGGCGCACGGGCCCGGCGTCGCCCAGGTCGAGCCCGAGGACGGGGTCGGCCCGCGTCTCCAGGGAGCACACCGCGCCGGCCGGGGTGAGCAGCAGCGGCGGGAGGTGCCCGGCCGAGGACCAGGTGAGCCGGCGGCCGTCGTCGGACACCTCGGCGACGAGGACGGTGGCGAAGACGGAGGCGTCGAGGGCGCCGGTGGCCGCGTCGACCGCGGTCAGGACGCCGGCCGGGGAGCGCGACCCGTCGTGGCCGGCGACCCGGACCATCGTGCGCAGCTGGCCCATGAGCGTCGCCGCGTGGATGTCGTGCCCGGCGACGTCGCCGATCACCAGCCGGGCGGTGCCCGACCGGTCGCGGTAGGCGTCGTACCAGTCACCGCCCACGACCTGCGCGTTGCCGGCGGGCACGTAGCGGGTGGCGACCTCCACCCCGGGGAAGCGGGGCAGCGCGGTGGGCAGCAGGGCCCGCTGCAGGTGGGTGGACAGGCTGCGCTCGTGGTCGTAGGACAGCGCGCGGTCCAGGGCCAGCGCCGCCCGCTCGGCCACCGCCTCGGCGACGCCGACGTCGTCCGGGCCGAAGGGTGCCCGCCGCGAGGTCCGCAGCAGGGTGAGGACGCCGAGCAGCTCGCCGCGGGCCCGCAGCGCCACGCTGATCTCGCTGGCCGCGTCGAACCGCTCCCGCAGTGCGCGCTGGCCCTCCGACAGCCGGTCGAGGCGCGCCAGCTCGGGCAGCAGCTCGGTCGTGCCGGTGGCCGCGACCCGCCCGGCCCCGTGCGGGTCGCCGCGGCGGTGGGCCGGGACGTCCGCCGGGTCCGCCGGCCGCGGCCGCCCGCGGTCGTCGCGGTGCTCGAGGGCCTGCACGCGCAGCACCCCGCCCTCCTCCACCGAGGAGACGACGGCGAGGTCGGCGAGCACCGGCAGCGCGACGCGGGCGATGGTCGACCAGCTGTCGGCCAGGCCGGCGCCGATGGGCAGCACGTCGCCGATGCGGGACAGGAACTGCGAGCGCGCGCGGGCCGCCTCGGCGTCGGCCGCCAGCACCCGCAGGGCGACCTCTCCCGAGGCGACGTCGGCCAGCCGGCCGAGCACCTCGACGTCCCGGGCGGTCCACGCCCGTGCGGCGGTGTCGCCGGCGCACAGCACGCCGGCCACCCGGCCGTCGGGGGCGCGCACCGGGAACCCCGCCCAGGCGCGGACCCCCGTGGCCGCGACAGCCGGGTCGGCGCCCGCCCACGCGGCGGCCCCGACGTCGTCGAGCACCACCGGGCGGCCCGTGCCCACCACCGCGCGGCAGAGAGGCTCGGGTACCGCGTCCTGCGGGTGCGCGGTGCCGGTGAGGGCCAGCGCGGCGAGCGGGGCGCCGGTCAGCAGCCGGACCAGCCCGGCGAGCCGGTCCCGGCTCTCCCCGGTCGATCCGTCGTGCACGAGCAGATCATGCCAGGTCGGCCGCGGGCTCCCGGTTGAGCCGCGGCCCTGCGGGTAGGTCGGAGCCATCGGGCCTCCAACAGGACGGGGCCGGTCGGACCCTGCGCCGCGGTGCGGTCCGGGCCGCCGGGGCGTCCTGCCCGGCCCAGGCGGACACCCGGGGGGGACGACGTGCGCGACGAGATCTGGTCACACCGGCCACCGCCGGCCGCCGGCCCGGCCACCTCCGTCCTCTGGCGGTGTGCGCCGGCCACGGCCTCGGAGCTGACCGACTCCCGGGCCCGGCTGCGCGGCCGGCTGGCCGACGGGGACGGTCCCCCGGAGGCGGACGGGGAGCCCCTCGACACGCTGCTGCTGGCGTTCGAGGAGCTGGGCTCCAACGCGCTGCGGCACGGCCTCCCGCCGGTCGAGATCACGGTGACCCTGGCGGCGGGCACGTGGGTGCTCGACGTCAGCGACGCGGCCCCGGGCCGGGGGCCGGCCCCGGCGGTCGACCGCGACCCGGCCGCCGGTGGCCTCGGGCTGCACCTCATCGCGCGGCTGGCGGTGGCGCACGGCTGGGACAGCCACGACGGCCGCAAGCACGTGTGGGCCTGCATCGTCGCCGCCCCCGACCCGGGCTGACCCGCGCTCAGCGCCGCGCGGCCCGCTCCTCGACGTCCTGCCCGGCCGGCGACACCGGCCCCGCGGCGCGGCGCCGGACGACGAAGGCGACGAGGACCAGCGCCCAGGCGAGCAGGCTCAGCAGCAGCTGCGAGCGGGTGTCGTCGCGCACCGCCATCTGCACCAGCACCGCGACGATCGCCACCGCCGTCAGCACGGTGAGCACCGGGTAGAACCACATCTTCACCTTGAGGCGCTCGGGCGGGACCAGCCGGCGCAGCCGCAGCTGCGAGAGGCAGATGAGCAGGTAGACGAACAGGATCACCGCGCCGGAGGAGTTGAGCAGGAACAGGAAGACGGTGTCCGGCGAGACGTAGGCGGCGACCACGCACAGGAAGCCGATGACGGTCGAGGTGAGGATCGCCCAGGTGGGCACGCCGCGCCGGCTCAGGGCCAGCATCCGCTGCGGCGCCTCCCGCCGGCCGGCCAGCACGAACAGCATGCGGGAGGCGGTGTAGAGGCCGGAGTTCAGGCAGGAGAGCACCGCGGTGAGCACGACGACGTTCATGATGTCGGCCGCCGCGGGGATGCCGATCGTCTCCATGGCCGCGACGTAGGGCGACTCCCCGAGCTCGGTGGAGTCCCACGGCAGGATCGTGGCGAGCAGGAAGATCGAGCCGACGTAGAACACCGAGATCCGCAGGACGACGGAGTTGGTGGCCTTCGCGATGCCGCGCTCGGGCTCGTCGGACTCCGCGGCGGCGATGGTGGCGATCTCGGCGCCGACCATCGAGAAGATCACGATGACGATGCCGCCGAACAGGGCGCCGACGCCGTTGGGGAACAGGCCGCCGTGGTCGGTGAGGTTGGAGAAGTCGAGGTCGCGGCCCGGCCACAGGCCCAGCACGAACAGCGAGCCCAGGGCGAGGAACACCACGATGGCGGCGACCTTGACCCCGGCGAACCAGTACTCGAACTCGCCGTAGGAGGTGACCGAGAACAGGTTGGTCGCGGTCATCAGCACCATGAGCGCCAGCGCCATGAGCCACAGCGGGACGCCGGGCAGCCAGCGCTGCAGGATGCCGGCGCCGGCCACGGCCTCGAAGCCGACGACGATGACCCAGAAGTACCAGTACAGCCAGCCCACGCTGAAGCCCGCCCAGCCGCCGAGCGCCCGCCGCGCGTAGTCGGCGAACGACCCGGTCGACGGCGAGGCCACCGCCATCTCCCCGAGCATCCGCATGACCAGGACGATGAGCACCCCGGTGATCGCGTAGGTCAGGAACGCGCCGGGGCCGACCTCGGCGATGATCGCGCCGGACCCCACGAACAGGCCCGCCCCGATGACACCCCCGATCGCGATCATCGTCAGGTGCCGCTGCCGGAGGCCCTTGTGCAGGTCTCCCGGGTCGGTGACGGGGCCGTGGGTCATGTCCGCTCCTCTCGTCCGGGACGCAGGTCCGCGGGAGGGTTCGGCGGTGTGGCCGGCCGTTGCGCGGCCAGGGAGCATCCTGGGACCTCGGCCGGGGCCCCGCCACCGCACGGCACGACAGCGGCGCCCGGGCCCGGTGGTCGGCGCACCCGCCACCCACCACGATGGGCCCCGTGGACGACCCCGCCCTCCCGGCCGCCGACCCGCGCACCGCGGTGGTGACCGGCGCCGGCACCGGTCTCGGCCGCGCCATCGCCCGGGCCCTGCTGGCCGACGGGTGGGCCGTGGCCCTGCTCGGCCGGCGCCGGGAGGCGCTCGAGGAGACCGCCCGGGACGCCGGGCGCGCGCTGGTGCTGCCCACCGACGTCGCCGACGAGGAGCAGGTCGACGCCGCGTTCGCCGCCGTGCGCGACACCTGGGGCCGCCTCGACCTGCTGGTCAACAACGCCGGCACGTTCGGCCCGTCCGGCGAGGTGGACGAGGTCGACGTCGCCGAGTGGCGGGCGACGGTCGAGGTCAACGTCACCGGCGTGTTCCTGTGCGCCCGCGCCGCGGTGCGGCTGATGAAGGCGCAGGACCCGCCGGGCGGGCGGATCGTGAACAACGGCTCGATCTCGGCGCACGTGCCGCGGCCGGCCAGCGTCGCCTACACCGCCACCAAGCACGCCGTCACCGGCCTGACGAAGGCCATCGCCCTCGACGGCCGCGCGCACCGCATCGCCTGCGGGCAGGTCGACGTCGGCAACGCGGCCACCGAGATGACCTCGGGCATCGCCACCGGCGCCCGCCAGGCCGACGGCTCGGTGCGGCCCGAGCCCACCTTCGACCCCGCCCACGTGGCCGACGCCGTGGTGCATATGGCGCGGCTGCCGCTGGAGGTCAGCGTCCCGTTCACCACCATGCTGGCCACCGGGATGCCCTACCTCGGGCGCGGCTGAGGCGGTCGCCGTGCGCCTCGCCGTCAACACCTCGATCCTCTTCGGCGACCTGCCGGTGGAGCGGCGCCCGGCCGCCGCGCGGGAGGCCGGCTTCACCGCCGTCGAGTCGTGGTGGCCGTTCGACGCCGTCGTGCCCGGCGACCGCGAGGTCGAGGCCTTCGTCCGCTCGGTCGAGGACGCCGGGGTGCGGCTGGTCGCGCTCAACTTCCCGGCCGGGGCCATGGCCGACGGCGAGCGGGGGCTGGTGTCGGTGCCCGGCCGTGAGGCGCAGTGGCGCGACGCGGTCGCGGCGACCGTCGGCGTGGGCGAGCGGCTGGGGGTGCGGCTGTTCAACGCGCTCTACGGCAACCGGGTGCCGGGTGCCGACCCCGGGGCGCAGGACGCCCTCGCCGTCGAGCACCTGGCCCTGGCGGGGCGGGCGGTGGCGCGGATCGGCGGCACGGTGCTCGTCGAGCCGCTCAGCGCCGCGCCGGACTACCCGCTGCGGACGGCGCAGGACGCGCTGGCCGTCGTCGACGGGGTGGCCGCCGCGACCGGCGTGCGCGACCTCGGCCTGCTGCTGGACCTGTACCACCTGGCGGTCAACGGCGCGGATCTCGACCGGGAGGTCGCCGAGTCCGGTCCCCGGGCGGCGCACGTGCAGGTCGCCGACGCCCCCGGGCGGGGCGCCCCGGGCACGGGCCGGCTGGCGATCGAGCGGCACCTGCGGGAGCTGGAGGAGGGCGGCTACGCCGGCTGGGTGGCCCTCGAGCACCTGCCCGGCGAGGGCGACCCGTTCGCCTGGCTGCCGCGCGAGCGCCGCGCCGCCGACTGACGGGGGCCGCGGTCCGTCCGGTGCCCGGGTGTGCACGTGTCGCGGACGGCGGGGTCCGCGGTCGACCGTGCGTGCACACGGCGCGGCACCCGGCCCACCCGCGTGGACCGACCCTCCGGGGTGACCCGCTGTCGACTGTCGTCAGTCCGCAGCGGGCGGCCGCCGCTAGGATGGGGGCCGACGAGGAGGCTGGTCCGCGAGCGTGGAAGCACTGTCGGCACTCGACCGCAGCACCCTGCGGGAGCGGTCCCTGGAGGCCCTGCGGGCGGCGATCCTGTCCGGGCGGTACCGGCCCGGTGACCACCTCGGCGAGGTGGAGCTGGCGGGGTCGCTCGGGGTCAGTCGCGGCACGGTGCGCGAGGCGCTGCGCCACCTCCAGCAGGAGGGCCTGGTCCGCCCCGGCGCCCGCGGGATGCTGCGTGTCAACAGCCTGAGCCCGGCGGAGGTCCACGAGCTCTTCCGGGTCCGTGCCGCGCTCGAGGCGCTCGCCGTCCGGGAGGTCATCGCCTCCTCAGGGCGGGACTCGGCGGCCGCCGCGCTGCGCGAGGCGGTGGAGCAGCTCTCCGACGACGGCGAGCCCTCGGTGCGGATGGAGGCCGACCTGGCCTTCCACCTGCTGCTGTGCCGGCTGTCCGGGAACTCGATGCTGGTCGAGGCGTGGCAGCGGCTCGAGGGGCGCATGCGGGTGGCCATCCTCAACGGGGCGGCCTGGCAGGCGCCGATGATGGCGCGCGACCGGCACGTGCCGATCGTCGAGGCGGTCGAGCGCGGCGACGTCGAGGCGGCCGTGCGGATCGTGGACGAGCACATGACCGCCGCCGCCGAGCACTTCGCCGAGGCCAGCGCCTCCGCCTGACCGACCCGAGCTGCGCTCAGCGGCCGTAGCGCGACCGCCCGCCGGTCGGCCGGCGGTCGTCCGGGCGACTCGGTGGACGGGTGCGGAGTCCAGCCGGGAAGACCGTCCGCCGCACCGTGCGTGCCTCGACACCACGCGGAGGACGGCCGGTTGCGTCGTCTCCGTGCTACCGGTCGTCGTCGATCAGGTGGGTGGGCCGTCGTGCCCGTGTCTCCGACCAGTCGGTGCTGACCGCCGCTCCGACCTGCACGGACGCCGGGATCGCGAGGCGACCCTTGACACCGTGGTCCACGCCACTCACTCTGGTTGCCAGTTGACTGTCAACAGTCAACCACCGACGGGGACCCACACCCTTCGCCCCCACTGGAGGCCACCGTGACCGAGCGGCACCCACCCGCACCCGACGCCCACCTCGAGGAGGTCGCCACCTGGCACCCGATCGAGGGGACGCCGGAGAAGAAGAAGGTCGCCATCGGCTGCTCCGTCGGCGCGACGATCGAGACCTACGACTTCATCGGCTTCGGCATCGCGGCGGCGCTGTACTTCAACACCGCCTTCTTCCCCGCGGACGACCCGCTGTCGGGGACCCTGCTGTCCTTCGCCACCCTCGGCATCGGGTTCGCCGTCCGGCCGCTCGGCGGGGTCATCGGCGGCTACCTCGGGGACAGGATCGGCCGCAAGCCCGTCCTCGTCGGCTCCCTGCTCCTCATGGGCATCGCGACGGTGCTCATCGGCGCGCTGCCCACCTACGAGCAGGTCGGCATCTGGGCCGGGATCCTGCTGGTCCTCGTGCGGGTGGTGCAGGGGCTCGCCTTCGGCGCGGAGTGGGGCGGCGCCATCCTCATGTGCTTCGAGCACGCGCCCTGGCGGAAGAAGGGCCTCTACACCGGCATCACCCAGGCCGGCTTCCCGGTCGGGCTGCTGCTGGCCAACCTCGCCTTCCTGGTCAGCGTCCCGCTGGGTGGTACGTGGGCGTGGCGGGTGCCGTTCCTGCTGTCGGCCGTGCTGATCGTCGTCGGCATCGTCATCCGGCTCAAGGTCGAGGAGTCCCCGGAGTTCGAGGAGCTCAAGGAGGAGGGCGAGCTCTCCCGCAACCCGCTGCTCGAGGTGCTCCGCGACGACTGGCGCACCATCCTGCGCGCCTTCTGCCTGCGGATCACCGAGACCGCCGGCTACGCGGTGTCGGTCACCTTCATGCTGTCCTACATCGCCGCCGAGGAGCTGGCCGACCGCTCGGTCACCCTGACCGCGACCATGATCGCCGCCGGCATCGGGATCGTCGCCACCACCTCCTGGGGCGCGCTCACCGACCGGGTCGGGCGGCGCCCGGTGTACGTGCTCGGCACCGCGCTGCACCTGCTGTGGGGCATCCCGCTGTTCCTCGTGGTGAACACCGGCGCCGCGGTGGCGATCGTCGTCGCCTTCGTCGTCAGCTACGCGGTCCTGCAGAACTGCCTGGCCGGCGTGCAGGGCGCCTGGTTCTCCGAGCTGTTCGCGACCAAGACCCGCACCACGGGCGCCTCGCTGGCCTACCAGCTGTCGGCGGTCGTCTCCGGCTTCACCCCGCTCATCACCACCGCGCTCTACGCCGGCTTCGGCTGGGTCGGCCCGGCGCTGCTGTTCAGCGGCTACGGCCTCCTCGGCCTGGTCGCCGCCCTGCTGACCCGCGAGACCTGGGGCCGCGCCCAGCGCGACGACGTCGCCGCCCTCGAGCGCAGCCTCGCCGCCCGGCCCGCCGTCCCCAGCCCCCGCACCCGGACGGCCGAGCGGCACGCGACGGCCGCCTCGGCGACCGACTGACCCCCCGACGACGAGGAGGACACCATGACCTCGCTGACCACACCGGCGGCCGCGCCCCGCACCGGGGACCGCGCCGAGCGGATCGAGCGGATCCGCCGCGCCGCCCACCGCATCCGCCACAACGCCCTCGACATGGGGGAGGTGCAGGGGCAGGGCTACATCGGCCAGGCGCTGGGCGTCGCCGACGTGCTGGCCGCCGTCTACACCGACCAGCTCCGCTACCGCCCCGAGGACCCGCACTGGGCCGGCCGCGACCGGTTCCTGCTGTCCATCGGCCACTACGCCATCGCCCTCTACGCGGCGCTGGCCGAGGCCGGGACCATCCCGGCCGCCGAGCTGGAGACCTACGGCTCGGACGACTCGCGGCTGCCGATGTCGGCCATGGCCTCCTACACCCCGGGCGTGGAGATCTCCGGCGGGTCGCTGGGCCACGGGCTGGCCGTCGCCACCGGGATGGCGCTCGGCCTGCGCCACCAGGGCAACGGGGCGCGGGTGTTCGACCTGCTCTCCGACGGCGAGCTCGACGAGGGCTCGACCTGGGAGGCGGCCCTCGCCTGCGCCCACCACGGCCTGGACAACGTCACCGCGATCGTCGACGTCAACGCGCTGCAGGCCGACGGCCCCACGGCCGGCGTGCTGCGCACCGAGCCGGTGACCGACAAGTGGCGGGCCTTCGGCTGGCACGCCCTCCGCGTCGACGGCAACGACGTCGCCGCGCTCGTCGACGCCCTCGACGAGCTCCGCGCCCACCGCGGCTCGCCCTCGGTCCTCGTCTGCGACACCCGCATCGGCCGCGGCGTGCCGCTGCTGGAGAGCCGGGAGAAGGCCCACTTCATGCGGGTCGAGCAGCACGAGTGGCAGATCGCCCGCGACCAGCTCGAGGAAGGACTGGCCCGATGACCAGCACGACACCGAAGAAGCGGCTCACCACCTCGGCGATGATCGCCTCGTTCGCCGACCCCGGTCAGCGCACCACGAGCGCCCCCTTCGGGCACGCGCTCAACCGGCTCGCCGAGCAGCGGCCGGAGATCGTCGGCCTGTCGGCCGACCTGGCCAAGTACACCGACATGCACGTGTTCCGCGACGCCCACCCGGACCGCTTCTTCCAGATGGGCATGGCCGAGCAGTCGCTGCTCGGCGCGGCCGCCGGCATGGCCGAGGTCGGCCTCGTGCCCTTCGCCTCGACCTACTCGGTGTTCGCCACCCGCCGCGCCTACGACTTCCTCTGCCTCGACATCGCCGAGCCGGGGCTCAACGTCAACGTCGTCGGCGCGCTGCCGGGCCTGACCACCGGGTACGGGCCCAGCCACCAGGCCACCGAGGACCTCGCGATCCTGCGCGGCTGCCCGGGCCTGACGATCGTCGACCCCTGCGACTCGGTCGACATCGAGCAGGCGCTCCCCGCCCTGGCCGACCACCCCGGGCCGACCTACCTGCGGCTGCTGCGCGGCGCGGTCCCCACCGTGCTCGACGAGTACGACTACCGCTTCGAGCTCGGCCGGGCCGCCGAGCTGCGCACCGGCCGCGACGTCGTGCTGATCTCCACGGGCCTGATGACCATGCGGGCCCTGCAGGCGGCCGCGCGGCTCGAGGCCGACCACGTCGACGTCGCCGTCCTGCACGTGCCGACGATCAAGCCGCTGGACACCGCGGCGATCCTGCGCGCCGCCCGCACCGACCGGCTCGTCGTCACGCTGGAGAACCACACGGTCGTCGGCGGCCTGGCCGAGGCGGTCGCCTCGACGCTCGCCTTCGCCGGGGCCACCACCCGCGTGGTGCCGATCGCGCTGCCCGACGAGTTCCTCGCCGCCGGCGCCCTGCCCACCCTGCACGACCGCTACGGCCTGTCCACCGACGCCGTCGTCGCCCGCGTGCGCGCCGAGCTCGGCGGCGGGTCCTCCCCGCGCTGGGCCGCCGAGCCCGCCCCCGCCACCGCCTGATCCACCCCACCCCCCGGAGGAACACCGTGTCCGTCACCGACAAGACCGCCGTCGTCACCGGCGCCGCGTCCACCCGCGGCATCGGCCGCGCCACCGCCCACGCCCTCGCCGCCGCCGGCTGGAACGTCGCCGTCCTCGACCTCGACGAGGCCGGCGCCAAGGACGCCGCCCACGAGATCGCCGAGCGGCACGGCGTGCAGGCCGTCGGCACCGCCTGCGACGTCACCGACGAGGCGTCGGTCGAGTCCGCCCTCGCCGTCCTCGACGCCGCGCTGCCCCCGGTCGGCGCGCTGGTCAACAACGCCGGCATCACCTCACCGACGCCCTTCCTCGAGGTGAGCGGCGAGGAGTGGGACCGCATCTTCGCCGTCAACGTGCGCGGGTCGTTCAACGTGACCCGCCGCCTCGCGCCGGGCATGGCCGAGCGCGGCTTCGGCCGGATCGTCTTCCTGTCCTCGGTCTCGGCCGAGCGCGGCGGCGGCGTCTTCGGCGGGGTGGCCTACTCCGCGGCCAAGGCCGCCGAGCTCGGCTTCACCCGCGCGCTGGCCCGCGAGCTCGGACCGCACGGCGTCACCGTCAACGCCGTCGCCCCCGGGCTCATCGACACCGACATCACCGGCGGCGCGCTGGAGGGGGAGCGCAAGACGGCGCTGCTCGCCGGCATCCCGGTCGGCCGCAACGGCCGGGTCGAGGACGTCGCCGACCTGATCACCTACCTGTGCCGCGAGGAGACCGGGTACGTCACCGGCGCCACCTACGACGTCAACGGCGGCTCGCACATCTCCTGAGGGAGGACGGCCCGGGGCCCGCGGTGCGCACGCACCGCGGGCCCCGCGGCGTCAGGGGGTCGCGGACGGCGTCCGGGACGGCCGGTCACCGGTGAGCCGGCGGTCCCAGGCGGCCAGCACCTCCTGGCTCGTCGGGCGCGAGGCGAGGCTGCCGGCCAGGTAGCCGACCAGTGCCGCGGCCAGCCCGTAGTAGACCGGCTCGTTGGCGTAGATGTCGCCGACGACGACCATGGTCACCAGGGTGACCACCGTGCCGGCGGCCATCGACGCCAGCGCGCCGACGTTGGTCCCGCGCCGCCACACCAGGCCGCCGAGGATGGCGACCAGCAGGCCGCCGACGAGGATGTCGTAGGCGATGGTGAGCGCGGCGACGACGTCCTGCAGCGCGCAGGCGATGCCGATCATCACCACGCCGAACCCGGCGACGTAGAGCCGGTTGCTGCGCACGTGGTCGTGCTCGCTGCCGGCCTCCGGGTCGCGGCCCCGCAGCCGGGCGACGATGTCCTGGCTGAACACCGTGGCGGTGGCGATGAGCGCGCCGCTGGAGGTCGACATCACCGCGGCCAGGGCGGCGGCGAGCACCAGCCCGGCCAGCAGCGCGGGCATGGTGGCCTCCACGACGGCGGCGAACGCGTCGTCGCGGGCGTCGAGCGCCGGCAGGACCACCCGCGCGGCCATGCCGACCAGCGCGCCGGCCACCCCGTAGAGCAGGCAGTAGACGCCGGCGGCCGTGCCGGCCCAGCGCGCCACCTCCGGGCTGCGGGCGGTGAACACCCGCTGCCAGATGTCCTGCCCGATGAGCAGGCCGAAGGTGTAGACGACGAAGTAGGTGACGATCGTGCTGCCGCCGATGGTGGTGAGCGACAGCGCGTCGGCGGGCAGGCTGTCGGCCAGCCCGCCGAACCCGCCGGCCTCCACGACGACGACCGGCAGCAGGACCAGGAAGATCCCGACGGTCTTGACGACGAACTGCACGAAGTCGGTCAGGGTGATCGACCACATCCCGCCGAGCGTCGAGTACAGGACGACGACGGCGCCGCCCACCACGATCGAGGGCACCCGCCCCAGGTCGAGCAGCGCGCCGAAGATGGTCGCGTAGGCGATGGTCGAGGTCACCGACAGCATGAGCGTGTAGCCGAACATCACCACGCCGGAGAGCACGCTGGACCCCGGGCCGTAGCGCAGCTCGAGCATCTGGCTGACGGTGTAGACGCCCAGGCGCTGGATGCGGCCGGCGAACAGCAGCGACAGCGCCAGGATGCCGGTGCCGATGGCGACCACCAGCCACATGCCCGACAGCCCGTACTCGTAGCCGAGCCCGACACCGCCGATCGTGGAGGCCCCGCCGAGCACGATGGCGGCCATCGTCCCGGAGTAGAGCAGCGGGCCCAGCCGCCGTCCGGCCACCAGGAAGTCCGACTGGGTGGTCGCCCGGCGCTTCCCCCAGAAGCCGAAGGCGATCATGGCGGCCAGGTACAGGCCGACGACGGCGACATCCACGACGGTCCTCCTCGGGAGCTCGGTCGGGTCAGCGCGGGGTGGCCCCGCTGGGCCGGAAGGGCGCGCCGTGGCCGGGGACGACGAGGGTGGCCAGCCCCAGCACCCGCTCGCGCTGGCGGCGCAGCTCGTCGCGGTCGGGGGAGTAGGGGTCGTCGGCCGGGCCCTCGCCGGTCCACCACAGGTGGGTCAGCGCGACCACGTCGTCGGCCGTGCCGACCAGGGTGGTGACGTCCTGCGGGGTGTGTCCCGGGGTGGCCAGCAGCCGCACCGACGGGGTGAGCTCGACGCCGTCGGCGGGCCGGCGGGTGAACACGTCGCCCTCGATCACCGACTGGAAGTCGTGCACCGGGACCACCGGGAACAGCGCCACGTTGAGCGTGTGGTCGAGGTGGTGGTGGCTGACGACGACGTCGGTGACGTCGCCCGGCTCGACCCCGAGCGCGCGCAGCGGGCGCAGGATCAGCTCGCGGTCGGCCACCATGCCCGGGTCGACGACGACCACCCGGCCGGCGTCGCGGACCAGGCTCACCGTCCCGGCGACGTTCGGCAGGCGGGCGTAGCCCTCGACGAGGACGTCGACGCGGGCGGTGCGGGAGAGGTCGGCCACGCGGCGGACCGTAGCGAGCGCTCATGCGCAGCGCTCATCGGAGGCGACATTGGACAGCACCGCCGCCGGGGGACGAGGCTGCCCGGGACCGGTCGTGTCGGGAGGGGGTCCGGTGACGACGACGGACTCCGCCGGCCTGCGGATGCACACGCCGCAGGCGCGCTGGGTCCTGCTCACCACCGTGCTGGGCTCGAGCCTGGCCATGCTCGACGCCACGGTGGTCAACGTCGCCCTGGAGCGGATCGGCACCGACCTCGGTGCCGGGTTCACCGGGCTGCAGTGGACGGTCAACGCCTACACGCTGACCCTGGCCTCGCTGATCCTGCTCGGCGGGTCGCTGAGCGACCGCCTGGGCCGGCGCCGCGTCTTCGTCGTCGGGGTGGTCTGGTTCGCCGTGGCGTCGCTGCTGTGCGGCCTCGCCCCCGACGTCGGCACGCTCGTCGGCGCCCGCGCGCTGCAGGGCGTCGGCGCGGCGCTGCTCACCCCGGGCAGCCTGGCGATCATCTCGGCGTCGTTCTCCGGGGAGGACCGGGCGGCGGCGGTGGGCGCGTGGTCGGGCCTGGGCGGGGTCGCCGGCGCGGTGGGGCCCTTCGTCGGCGGCTGGCTGGTGGAGTGGAACTGGCGGGCGGTGTTCCTGCTCAACCTGCCGCTGGCCGTCGTCATCGTGGTCGTCGCCGCCCGGCACGTGCCCGAGACGCGCGACCCCGACGCCGCGCCCCGGCTGGACTGGGCGGGCACGGTCCTGGCCGCCGCGGGCCTGGCCGCGCTGACCTACGCGCTGACGACGGCGGGCCGGCCCGGGCAGGGGGCCGTCGTGGCCGCCGGCCTGGTGGTGGGGGTGCTGGCGCTCGCGGCGTTCGTGGCCGTCCAGCGCCGGTCCGCGCACCCGCTCGTGCCGCCGGCCCTGTTCGCGAACCCCCGGTTCACCGCCGCCAACGCGGTGACCTTCCTCGTCTACGCCGCCCTCGGGGTGCTGTTCGTGCTGCTCGTCCTGCAGCTGCAGGTCGTGTCCGGTTTCAGCCCGCTCGCCGCCGGGACGGCGCTGCTGCCGGTGACCGCGCTGATGCTGCTGTTCTCCGCCCGGGTGGGCGCCCTGGCGCAGCGCACCGGGCCGCGGCCGCTGCTGACCGGCGGCCCGCTGGTCGCCGCCGCCGGGCTGCTGCTGCTGCGGCGCGTCGGGCCGGGGGCGTCCTACTGGCTCGACGTGCTGCCCGGTGCGGTGCTCTTCGGCGCCGGGCTGACGCTGCTGGTGGCGCCGCTGACCGCCACCGTGCTCGACGCCGCGGAGGCCCGCCACGCCGGCGCCGCCTCCGGGGTGAACAACGCCGTCGCCCGGGCGGCCGGGCTGCTCGCGGTCGCCGCCGTGCCCGCCGCCGCGGGGATCGGCGGCGACGACTACACCGACCCCGCGGCCTTCGCCGGCGGCTTCCGGGTCGCCCTGCTCATCTGCGTCGCCCTCCTGGTCGCCGGGGCCGCGGTGGCCGCGACGACGCTGCGCCGGCCGCTCGGCGAGGCGCCCGCACCCGCCGCTCCGGGCGAGCCGCGGCTGCGGCTGGAGGAGTGCCGGCACTGCGGCGTCAGCGGTCCGCAGCTGCACCCGTCGCGGTCCGGCGGGGGAGGGGCTGCCCGGTGAGCGCCGGCACGCAGACCGGCACGACCGGGGCGGCCGGGACGCGCTCGGGCGGCCGGGGCGGGGTGCTCGGGCGGCTGTCACCGCTGCGCCGGGCGCTGCGCACCGAGGCCGGCGGCGCCGGGCTGCTGCTGGCGGCCACCGTCCTCGCCCTGGTGTGGGCCAACTCGCCCGTGGGCGACGGCTACGCGGCCTTCTGGCACACCGAGTTCGCCGTCCGGCTCGGCGGCACCGAGCTGGCCCTGGACCTGCGGCACTGGGTCAACGACGGCCTGATGGTGTTCTTCTTCTTCGTCGTCGGGCTGGAGATCAAGCGGGAGCTGGTCATCGGCGAGCTCACCGACCGGCGCCGTGCCGCGGTGCCGGCGCTGGCCGCCGTCACCGGGCTGGTGGTCCCCGCGCTGGTCTACGTGGCCTTCACCCTCGGCGAGGACGCGGTGTCGGCCTGGGGCGTGGTCATCTCCACCGACACCGCGTTCCTGCTCGGCGTGCTCGCCCTCGTGGGGCCGGCCTGCCCGGCGCAGCTGCGGCTGTTCCTGCTCACCCTCGCCATCGCCGACGACGTCGGCGCGCTCACCGTGATCGCGCTGTTCTACACCGAGGACCTGCGGCTCACCCCGCTCGGGCTGGCCGTCCTGGGCCTGGCGCTGATGGTCGGCCTGCGGTACCTCGCCGTGTGGCGCGGACCGGCCTACCTGGTGCTCGGCCTCGGGGTGTGGGTGGCGATGCACGAGTCGGGCGTCCACCCCACCCTCGCCGGCGTCGTCATCGCGCTGTTCACCCCCGCCTACGCGGCCCGCCGGGACGAGGTCGCCGACGCCGCCCGGCTGGTGCGGGCCTACCAGCAGTCGCCCAACCCGGGGTTCGCCCGGGCGGCGCGGCTGTCGATCGACCGGTCGGTGTCGGCCGGCGAGCGCCTCCAGCAGCTGTGGCAGCCGTGGACCAGCTTCGTGATCGTGCCGGTGTTCGCCCTCGCCAACGCCGGCGTCCCGCTCACCGGCGAGGTCCTGCGCGCCGCGGCGTCCTCGCCGGTGACGCTCGGCGTGGTCGCCGGCCTGGTCCTCGGCAAGCTCGTCGGCATCCTGGCCGGCACCGGCCTGGCGGTCCGGCTCGGGCTCGGCCGGCTCGCGCCCGGGCTCACCGCGGCGCAGCTGGCCGGCGGCGCGGCGCTGTCGGGCATCGGCTTCACCATCTCCCTGTTCATCGTCGACCTCGCCTTCGACGAGGCCGACCAGCAGGTCGCCGACCAGGCGCGGGTCGGCGTCCTGGCCGCCTCGGTGCTGGCCGCGCTCCTCGGCTGGGCGCTGTTCCGCCTCGCCGACCGCCGCCGCCCCGCCGGCACCGGCCGCCCGGTGCTGCTCGACCCGCCGGTCGACCCGGCCCGCGACCACGTGCGCGGGCCGGTCGACGCGCCGCTCACCCTGGTCGAGTACGGCGACTTCGAGTGCCCGTTCTGCGGCCGGGCGACCGGCGCGGTCGAGGAGGTCCGCGAGCGGTTCGGCGACCGGCTGCGCTACGTGTTCCGGCACGTGCCGCTGACCGACGTGCACCCGCACGCCCGGCTGGCCGCCGAGGCGGCCGAGGCCGCCGCCGCCCAGGGCCGCTTCTGGGAGCTGCACGACCGGCTGTTCGCCGAGCAGGACCGGCTCGCCCCCGGCGACCTGCTCGAGCACGCCGCCGCCGTCGGTCTCGACGTCGTGCGCTTCACCCGCGACCTCGGCTCGGGCCGGTACGCGCGGCGGGTGCAGGAGGACGTGGACTCGGCCGAGGCCAGCGGGGTCGAGGGCACGCCCACCTTCTTCGTCGGCGGGCGCCGGCACACCGGGCCCTACGACGCCGACTCGCTGGCCGCCGCGCTGCTGGCCGGCGCCGGCGGGGACGGTGCGCTGCCGCCGCAGCCGCGCGCGGAGCCCACGTCCCCCGTGCTGCCGGCGCTGGGCCCGTGGCGCCCCGACCCGGGGACCGCACCCGGGGCCGTGCCCGTGGTCCCGCCGGTCCCGCTGCCGGCCGACCTGGAGGAGACACCCGACCGCGACGGCGCCTTCCCGCGCCTGCCCGACGGGCAGCTGGCCCTCCTCGAGCGGCACGGCACCCGCCGCACGTGGGCGCCGGGGGAGACGCTGTTCCGGGAGGGCGACCCCGGCTACGACCTGCAGGTCGTGCTCTCCGGCCTGGTCGCCGTGGTCGAGCACCACGGCCGGCCCGACCAGCGGGTGGTCTCGGTGCACGGCGCGCGGCGCTTCCTCGGCGAGCTGGACCTCTTCAGCGACCGACCGGTGTTCCTCACCGCCGTCGTGCTGCAGCCGGCCGAGGTGGTCACGGTCCCCGACGCGCAGGCGCGGCTGGCGTTCGCCGAGGACCGCGCGCTCAAGGAGACCGTGCTGCGCGCCTTCCTCGTCCGCCGCTCGATGCTGCTGGCGCTGGCCGCCGACGTGCGGATCGTGACCAGCGGCGCGTCACCGGAGACCGAGCGGCTGCGGCGCTCCGCCGAGGAGCGGGGCCTGCGCGCCGTCGTCGTCGACGTGGCGGCGGAGGAGGACGACGTCACCGCGCTGCTCGCCGACCTCGACGTCACCGAGGAGGACCTGCCCGTCGTCGTGTGGCGCTCCGAGCGCGTCCTGCGCCGCCCGACCCCCGCCGAGCTCACCGCGCTCGCCGACGCGCCGGACGGCGCGCCGCGCGCGCCGGCCGTCCAGGAGGGCCCGTGACCGACACCCCCGACGTCCGCGGGCGGCCCGGCCGCCCGGCCCGCCCGGTGCTGCTCACCGTGGACGACGACCCCAACGTCTCGCGGGCCGTGGCCCGCGACCTGCGCCGCCGCTACGGGGAGGACCACCGGGTGGTCCGGGCGTCCTCGGGCGAGGAGGGGCTGGCCGCGCTGCGCGAGCTGACGCTGCGCGGCGAGCCGGTCGCGGTGCTGCTGGCCGACTACCGGATGCCGCAGATGAACGGCATCGAGTTCCTCGAGCAGGCCATGGACCTGGTGCCCCGCGCCCGGCGCGCGCTGCTCACCGCCTACGCCGACACCGACGCCGCGATCCAGGCCATCAACCTCGTCGACGTCGACCACTACCTGCTCAAGCCCTGGGACCCGCCCGAGGAGAAGCTCTACCCGGTCGTCGACGCCATGGTCGAGACCTGGCGGGCCAGCCCGGACACCGCCGTCCCGGACGTGCGCCTGGTGGGCCACCGGTGGTCGGCGCCCTCGTTCGCCGCCCGCGACTTCCTCGCCCGCAACGCCGTGCCCTACCGCTGGTTCAGCGTCGACGAGCCCGAGGGGCAGCGGTTGCTCGCCGCGGCCGGCGCCGGGCCGGACGACGTGCCCGTGGTCCTCCCGCCCGACGGGCGGCCGGTGCTCGCCCCCACCGAGGCGCAGCTGGCCGCCGCCGTCGGGCTCACCGTCGAGCCCAGCACCGACTTCTACGACCTCGTCGTGGTCGGCGGCGGCCCGGCGGGCCTCGGCGCGGCGGTGTACGGCGCCTCCGAGGGACTGCGCACCGTGCTCGTCGAGCGGCAGGCCACCGGCGGGCAGGCCGGGCAGAGCAGCCGGATCGAGAACTACCTCGGCTTCCCCGACGGCGTCTCCGGCGGCCAGCTCGCCGACCGGGCCCGCCGCCAGGCCGGCCGGTTCGGCGCCGAGGTGCTCACCACCCGCGACGTGGCCGCGCTGGAGGTCCGCGGCCCGGCGCGGGTGGTGCACTTCGCCGACGGTGGCAGCCTCGCCGCGCACGCGGTGGTGCTGGCCACCGGCGTCTCCTACCGGCAGCTCGACGCCGAGGGCGCCGGCCCGCTCACCGGCCGCGGCGTCTACTACGGCTCGGCGCTCACCGAGGCGGCCGCCTGCGCCGGGCAGCACGTGTACATCGTGGGCGGCGCCAACTCCGCGGGGCAGTCGGCCGTCTTCTTCGCCCGGCACGCCAGCTGTGTGACCCTGCTGGTGCGCGGGCCGTCGCTGGAGGCGTCGATGTCGCACTACCTGGTCGAGCAGCTCGCCCGGCTGCCCAACGTCGTCGTCCGCACCGGGACCACGGTGGTGGCCGCGCGCGGCACCGAGCACCTCGAGGAGCTGGAGCTGCGCGACCGCACCGGCCGGGTGGACACGGTCGCGGCGAACCACCTGTTCGTCTTCATCGGCGCCGCGCCGCGCACCGAGTGGCTCGACGGCGTGCTCGCCCGCGACGAGCGCGGCTTCGTGACCACCGGACCGGACCTGCTCGTCGACGGGCAGCGGCCCGCCGGCTGGCCGGTGCAGCGCGACCCCTACTTCCTGGAGTCCAGCGTCCCCGGGGTGTTCGTCGCCGGCGACGTGCGCGCCCAGTCGGTCAAGCGGGTGGCCTCGGCCGTCGGCGAGGGCGCCATGGCCGTCACCCTCGTGCACCGGTACCTGGAGGAGCGGTGAGCGCCCCGCTGCCGGCCGCGCCGTCTCCAACCCGGCTGGCGCCCGCGCGGCTGCGGGAGCTGTTCCTCTTCGCCGACCTCGACGACGCGCAGCTGGACTGGGTGGCGGGGGCCGGGCGGGTGGAGTCCTTCCCCGCGGGCAGCGACGTGTCGGTGGAGGGGGAGCCGGCCGAGTGCTTCCACGTGCTGCTGTCGGGGACGCTGCGCATGGTGCGGCGGGTCGGCCCCGACGAGGTGGAGACCGTGCGCTCGGACACCCCCGGCGTCTACAGCGGGGCGGTGCAGTTCTACCTGGGCGACCAGGTCGAGCAGGTGTACCCGGCCACGGTCCGGGCGGTCACCGACTGCACGTTCCTGGCGCTGCCCGCCGCCGAGTTCGCCGCGGTGTTCCGCCGCTGGTACCCGATGGCCGTCCACCTGCTCCAGGGGCTGTTCCTGGGCAGCCGCAACTCCGAGGAGCTGGTCGGCCAGCGGGAGCGGCTGCTGGCCCTGGGCAAGCTGACCGCCGGGCTGACCCACGAGCTGAACAACCCGGCGGCCGCGGCGTCCCGGGCCACCGCCGCGTTGGGCGAGCGGGTGGCCGGGATGCGGCACAAGCTGGCCCTGCTGTCCGGGGGGCGGGTCGACGGCGAGCAGCTGCGCCGGCTGACCGACCTGCAGGAGGAGTTCGTCGGCCGGATCGGCACCACCGGGGAGCTCGACGCGCTGGAGCGCGCCGACCGGGAGGACGAGCTCGGCGACTGGCTCGACGACCGCGGCATCGAGCGGCCGTGGGAGCTGGCGGCGGTGTTCGTGCCGGCCGGGCTGGACACCGGCTGCCTGGAGGAGGTCGCCGCGGCCGTCACGGAGGACTTCCTCGAGCCGGCGCTGCGCTGGCTGGCCTACACCGTGGAGACCGAGACGCTGCTGCGCGAGGTCGCCGAGAGCACCCGGCGCATCTCCCACCTGGTCGGCGCCGCCAAGCAGTACTCCCAGCTCGACCGCACCCCGCACCAGCCCGCCGACCTGCACGAGGGGCTCGACGCCACCCTCGTCGTCCTGGGGGCGAAGATCGGCCCGGGGGTCCGGGTGGTCAAGGACTACGACCGGGACCTGCCGCGGGTGCCGGCCTACGCCGCCGAGCTCAACCAGGTGTGGACCAACCTCATCGACAACGCGCTCGCGGCGATGGAGGGGCACGGCACGCTGACCCTGCGCACCGCGGTCGACGGCGACTCGGCGCTGGTCGAGGTGGCCGACACCGGCCCGGGCATCCCGGAGGAGCTGCGGCGACGGGTGTTCGAGCCGTTCTTCACCACCAAGCCGGTGGGGCAGGGGACCGGCCTCGGCCTCGACGTCGCCTGGCGCGTGGTGACCGTCCGGCACGGCGGGGTGATCACGGTCCGCTCGCAGCCGGGCGACACCCGCTTCCAGGTGCGGCTGCCGCTGGACGGCAGGGACGGGTGAGCGCCCGGTCAGGCCGCGCCCGGTCCGGCCGCGGACGCCGCGGCGGCCGCCGCGCAGCTGCGCACGAAGTCCTGCACCCGCCCGCGGCCGTCGCCCTCCCGCCAGACGACGGCCAGGTGGGCCGGCGCCAGGCCCCGCACCGGTCGGACGACGAACTCCGGGCGGCGGTAGATCTCGGCGTTGCCGCCGCTGATCAGGGCCACCCCCAGGCCGCGGCCGAGCGCCTCGACCACCTCCTCGGGGCCGTGCACCACCGCGGCGACCCGCGCGGGCCGGCCCCCGCGCGCGTCCTCGCCGAGCCAGAACGACCGCAGCGGCCCGGCCGACTCGGGGAGGGCGAGGAACGGCTCGTCGAGCAGGTCCTCGACGCTCACCTCGGTGCGCGCGGTGAGGCGGTGGTCGACCGGGAGGGCCACCATCCGCGGCTCGGTGAACAGCACCCGGTGCCGCACACCCGCGTCGGGCGGCAGCGGCAGCCAGCAGAACGCGAGGTCGGCGTCGCCGTCGGCCAGGCCCGCCGTGGCGTCGCCGAAGCCGGCCTGGCGCAGCTCCACCCGCACGTCGGGGTGGCGCTCCTGGAAGGCGCGGGTGGCCACCGGCAGCAGTCCCCGCCCCACGCTGATCGTCAGGCCCACGACCAGGACGCGCGCCCGCGCGGTCACGGCCGCGGCGACGGCGGCCTGCGCCTCGTCCCAGGCGGCGACGACGCGCCGCGCGTGGTCCTGCAGCAGCCGGCCGGCCGGGGTCAGCGCGACCCCGCTCGGGCCGCGCACGAACAGCGGCGTCCGCAGGTGCTGCTCCAGTGCCCGGATCTGCCGGCTCAGCGCCGGCTGGGAGACGAACAGGCGCTGCGCGGCACGCGTGACGTGCCGCTCGTCGGCGACGGCGAGGAAGGAGCGGAGGTCGCGCACGTGCACGTCCATGCGCCATGGCTACCACCGCGGGCGCGCGGTGGGCAGGGCCGGGTCCGCGGCGCCGGCCGGGGGCGACGGTGAACGGCTGGGTGCTCGCGAGCCTGGCGTGGGCGCTGCTCGCGCTGCTCGCCGGCGTCGTCATCGGCCGGGTGGTCCGGTTCGCCGACGCCCGCGAGGAGCCGGACGGGGACGACGGGGAGGACCCCGGGCGCCCCGCCCGCGCCGCGGGCCGGCGTCCCCGCCGGGGTCCGCCCGCCGTCCACGGCCCGGTCGACCGGGGCCGCCCCGGCTGACGGCTCACCGCCAGGCGTCGGCGTGCTCCTCGGCGAACGCGCGCAGGGTCGTGGGGGACCGGCCGAGCAGCCGTCCCAGGTCACCGGTGGTCCGGTCGGCCAGCCCCAGCCGGGTGACCGTGTAGAGGGCGGTCATGACGGCGGCCAGCCCGCCCGGGGTGCCGCTGCGCCGCGCGTGCCGGAGGAAGGCCAGGGCGCCGGGGTGCCGGTAGACCACCGGCCGGCCCAGCACGGCCGACAGCGTCGCCGCCACCTCCGACCACGTGGGGGCCTCGGACCCGGTCAGCTCGTAGGCGCGGCGCTCGTGGCCGGGCCGGGTGAGTGCGTGCACCGCGACCTCGGCGAGGTCGCCGACGTCGACGACGGCGGTGCGCCCCTCGCCGGCCGGCACGGTGATCTCGGAGCGGTCGCGGATCTCGGCCCGGTGCACGGTGAGCAGGTTGGACAGGAAGTAGGCGGGCCGCAGGTGCGTCCAGGCCAGGCCGGTCGCCTCCACCCGCCGCTCGAGTGCCCGGTGGGGGAGCAGCGGGTTGCGGCCGGCCGCCTGCACCGACAGCACGACGACGTGCTCCGCCCCGGCGGCGACGACGGCGTCGAGGAACGGCTGCAGCCGGGAGACCCGGGCCACGTCGGGCGGGCGCAGCAGGAACAGCCGCCGGACGCCGGCGAGGGCCGCGGGCCAGGTGACGGCGTCCTCCAGGTCCAGGCGGGTCACCGGCACGCCGGTGGGCAGCAGCGCGGCCGCCCGGTGCGGGTCCCGGGCACCGGCGCGCAGGTCGGCACCCGCCGCGACCAGCCGGCGCACCACCTCGCTGCCGACCGTGCCGGTGGCGCCGGCGACGAGGACGGTCACCGGCCCGCCGCCACGACGAACGGGGCCGCGTGCAGCCACTCCCGACTCTCGGCGAGGTCGACCATCGCCAGGGCGACGTCGGCCCTCGCCAGCGGCGCCGCGCGCAGTCCCGGTGCCGCGTCGGTGAGCCGGTAGCGCCCCGTGCCGGGACGGTCGGTGAGCCGGGGCGGGCGCACCTGCGTCCAGTCCATCGGGGAGGCGGCGAGGACGGCGTGCTCGCCCTCCCTGTCCTCCACCAGGTCGCGCGCCAGCCGGTGGGTGAGCCCGGAGACGACGCGGGCGCCCGGGCCCTTGCGGTCGCCGGGCAGGTCCGCGCCCGCGCCGGAGACGCCGACGAACCGGCGCACCCCGGCGGCGGTCGTCGCGGAGACCAGCAGCGGCAGCGCCGTCCGCCCGACGTCACCGCCCGAGCGGCGGGTCACGCCCACGCACCACAGCACGGCGTCCGCGCCCGCCACGGCCCGCGCCAGCAGCCCGGCGTCGCGGACGTCGCCGGTGAGCTCCTCCACCGTCCCGTCGCCGGCCGGGGTGCGGGCCACCGCGAGCACCGCGTGCCCGCGCTCGTGGGCCAGCCGCACCGCCGCGCGGCCCACCCCGCCGGCCGCCCCGCACACCACCACGCGCATCGACCACTCCTCTCGACCCGTCAGGTTCCCTGACACGAGGATGTCAGGTAACCTGACGCCGTGTCGACCGGGGAGCCACCTCTGGCCGCCCTCCTGCTGGTCGCCAGCCGCCGGCTCGACGCGGCGCTGCGCGCGGAGCTCGCCGCCCGCGGGTGGCCGCGGCTGTCGGGGGCGCAGTCCCTGGTCTTCGCCTTCCTCGACCCCGACGGCACGCCACCGGCCGAGCTGGCCCGCCGGCTGGGCAGTTCCCGCCAGGCCACCCAGGACCTCGTCGCCGGGCTGGTCCGCACGGGGCTGCTCGAGGTGGCCGAGGACCCGGCGCGGCGCGGGGGCCGGTTGGTGCGCCTCACCGCCTCCGGACGCGCCCTCGCCGCCGACGCCGGCGCCGTCCTGGCCGGCCTGGAGGCCGCGCTGGGAGAGCGGGCGGCGGCCCTGCGCCGGCTGCTGGCCGCGCCGCTCGACCTGCCGGCCGCTCCGCCGGGCGTGCCCCGCGACGCCGCCGGCTGAGCGCGGCCTCAGGCCAGCGACCGGCGCAGCACCGCCACCGAGGCCGCGGCGCCGGAGTCGCTCATCACCACGCCCGCGTGGTCGTGCCCGGGCAGCGGCTCGGCCGCCAGCAGGCCCCCGGAGGCGGCCACCGCCCCGGCGACCTCCCCGGCGGTGTAGGCCGGGAGCGAGCCGGCGCCGGTGCTCCACTCCGCGTGCAGCAGCCGCGCCGGCACCGACAGCCGGGCCAGCGCGTCGGCGGCGGTCCCGGTGAGGAACGTGTCGGCGGCGTCGTCCACCAGCGCCCGGCCGTCCAGCCGCACCCGCCCGCCGTCGCGGCCGCGCTCGAGGTCGTGCGCCAGGCAGGTGGCCAGGTGCGGGTCGGCCGGGTCGAGCAGCGGCGCGGTCTGCCCGACGACGAACGCGGTGTAGGCGGCCAGGTCCGGCCAGTCGGTGTCGAGCCGGGCGGTCCGGTCGGCGAAGGCCGCCGCCAGCTGCTCCCGGCTGGTCGGCCGCCGGGCCATCGGCAGCCCGCCGTCGAGCAGCGTCAGGCTGCGCACCCGCCCGGGTGCGGCGGCCGCCAGCTGCACCGCGACGAAGCCCCCCAGCGACATGCCGACGACGTCCACCGGCTCGTGCAGCCCGAGCGCGTCGAGGACGGCGACCTGGTCGGCGACGTGCCCGGCCAGCGTCGAGGTGTCCGGCCGCGGCGTGGACAGCCCGCGGCCGCTGAGGTCGGCGGCGACCAGGTCGAGGTCGGGCGCCGCGGCGAGCACCCAGGTCCACAGCCGGGAGGTGCTGCTCAGGCCGTGGACGGCGAGCACCGGCCGGGTCGTGCCGGGCCGGCGCCAGGCGTGCACGACGCGGCCGCCGGGCCGGTCGACCGTGACGTGCTCCGCGAACCCCCCGGCGCTCACGACGGGAAGACCTTGCCGGGGTTGAGGATGCCGTGCGGGTCGAGGGCGGCCTTGACCGCGCGCTGCATGGCCACCACCTCGGGGGACAGCTCGAGGGCCAGGCCGTCGCGCTTGAGCAGGCCGACGCCGTGCTCGCCGGTGACCGTCCCGCCCAGCGCCACGGCGTCGCGCATGATCTCGCCGAAGGCGACCTGCGCCCGGGCCCGCGCGTCGGCGTCGCCGGGCGGGGTGATCAGCAGCGGGTGCAGGTTGCCGTCACCGGCGTGCGCGATGTTGGCGATGAGCACGTCGTTGCGGACGGCGGCGGCCTCGATGCGGGCCAGCATCTCCGGGACGGCGGCCTTGGGCACGCAGACGTCCTCGGTCAGCAGCGGGCCGAGCCGCTCCAGCGCCGGGTAGGCCAGCCGCCGGGCGGCGAACAGCGCCTCGGCCTCGGCCGGGTCGGTGGACGCCGCGGCCCAGGTGGCACCCCCGAGCTCGAAGCTGCGCAGCAGCGCGTCGGCCTCGGCGTCCCCGGCCGGCCCCGGGGCGTCGGTGCGGCCGAGCAGCACCACGGCGGCGTCGACCGACAGCCCCATGTTCTTCCACTCGTCGACCGCGGCCAGGCAGTGCCGGTCGACCAGCTCCAGCGCCGACGGGGTCACCCCGGCCGCGCCGACGGCCTCCACCGCGCGGCCGGCGTCGACCACGGAGTCGAAGTAGCCGACGACGGTGCGCTCGGGGGCCCGCGCCGGCCGCAGCCGCACGGTGACCTCGGTGACCACGCCCAGCGTGCCCTCCGAGCCCACCACCAGCCCGACCATGTCGTAGCCCACGACGCCCTTGGCGGTGCGCCGCCCGAGCCGCACGACCTCGCCGAGGCCGTTGACCACCTCGAGCTCGAGGACGTAGTCGCGGGTGACGCCGTACTTCACGCAGCACACGCCGCCGGCGTTGGTGGCCACGTTGCCGCCGATCGTCGACCACGGCGAGCTCGCCGGGTCCGGCGGGTACCACAGGCCCTGCTCGGCGCAGGCGGCGCGCAGGTCGTCGTTGACCACGCCGGGCTGCACCACGGCGTAGCGCTCCACGGGGTCGATCGCCACGACCTCGCGCAGGTGCTCGGTGGAGAGCACCACGCACCCGTCGACGGCGTTCGCGCCGCCGGACAGGCCGGTGCCCGCGCCGCGTGGCACCACCGGCGTCCGGTGCGCCAGGCAGGCGCGCACGACGGCCTGCACCTCGGCGGTGGACCGCGGGCGGACGACGGCCGCGGGCGTCCCGTGCGGCGCCCACTCGGCCTCGTCGTGCACGAAGGAGCCGACGACGTCGCCGTCGGTCAGGACGCGGTCGGCGGGCAGGGCGTCGAGCAGCGCCGTCACGACGGCCGACGTCCTCTCGGGAGCCTGTGTCACACCGCACAGTGAAGCGCCGCAGCCCGGCCGGTGCCCATGGAGGAGGTGTCCACACCGGAGCCGGGGAGCAGGTGCCGTCCTCCACCGGCTGACCCACGATGGCGGGGTGGCCGACGCCGAGACCCCCGAGACCGGCTGGCTGCGGCTGCTGGTGGACGACGCCCCCCGCGCCGCGCTCGACGCGCACCGCCTGGCGCTCGCCGGGACGGTGCCCGCGGCCGGACGCGGCCCCCTGGAGCGGGACGCCGCGCTGGCGGCCGTGCTGCACCAGCGGCTGGCCGAGCAGCGCCGGCACGCCCGCGAGCTGCGGGTGCTCAACGACCTCGCCCGGCGGCTGGCCTCGCTGCGGGACACCGCCGACCTGCTGCACGAGGTGGCAGCCCAGTCGCGCCAGCTGCTCGGCGTCGACCTCGCCTACATCATGCTGCGCGAGGGCGGCAGCCCGACGCTGCGCATCGAGGTCGTCGACGGCTCGATGGGCTCGGCGCTGCGGGGCGTCGAGCTGCACGAGGGGCAGGGCCTGGGCGGGGAGGTGCTGCGCACCGGGCGGCCGCGGTGGAGCGAGTCCTACCTCGAGGACACCGACCTCGGGCACGTCGGCCCGGTCGACGGCGCCGCGGTGAGCGAGCAGCTCGGCGGCATCCTCGGCGTGCCGCTGCAGGTGGGGGAGGACACCCTCGGCGTCCTGCTCGCCGCCGACCGGCGCCCGCGGCGGTTCGGGCCCTCCGACGTCGAGCTGCTCGCCGGCCTGGCCGCGCACGCCGCCGCCGCGCTGCGCAACGCCCAGCTCTTCGACGAGCAGCGCCGCGCCCGGGAGGAGCTGCAGGAGGCCAACGCGACGCTGCGCCGGGCCGTCGCCTCGCGGGCCCGCGAGGCCGAGCTGCGCGAGGACCTCGGCCGGCTGGTCGTGCGGGGCGCCGGGCTGCGCGAGGTCGGCGAGCGCATCGCCCGTGCCGTGGGCCGCCCGGTGCACGTCCTCGGCGCGGACGGCCGCCCGCTGGACCCGGTGCTGCCCGAGGCGCCCCCCGAGCTGGCCGCGGCGGCCGCGGAGCTCGCCGGCGACCCCGACGGCGACCGGCCCGGCAGCCGGCCGGCGGGCGCCGGCTGGGTCACCCTGGCGCCCGTCGTGCTGCGCGACGGGCCCGCCGGCTGCCTGGGCACCGCCGGCCCCCGCCCGCCCGACGACGAGGACGCGCAGCTGCTGCGCACGGGCGCGGTCTCGGTGGCGCTCGTGGTCACCCAGCAGCGGCTGCTCGCCGAGGCCGAGCTGCGGGCGCGCGGCGAGCTGGTGCACGCCCTGTTCACCGCCGACGTCGACGAGGCGGCCCTGCGGCGGTCGGCCACGGCGGCGCGCCTCGACGTCGGCGCGGTCACCGCGGTGCTGGTGCTGGTCCCCGGGGACGACGACGTGCGGACGCCGCGGTCGCTGGCCGCCCGCGTCACCGCCGCGGTCGGGGGGTGGACCGCCGAGCACGAGGGCGAGGTCGTCGTCCTGGTGGCCGCGGCCCCGGCGCCGGAGGTGCGCGACCGGCTGCGCGAGCTGCCCGCGGGCACGCTGCCGGCCGCGGTCGGGGTGGCGCCGTGCGCGGGCGGGGTGGCCGCCGTCCGCTCGGCGCACCGGGCCGCCCGCCAGACCGCCCGGCTGCTGGTGGCGCTCGGCCGGTCCACCGCGGTGGCCTCGGCGGAGGAGGTCGGGGTCTACCGCGGGCTGTTCAGCCACGCCGGCCGCGGCGACGTCCGGGCCTTCGTCGGCGCCACGCTCGGGCCGCTGCTGCGCCACGACGAGCAGCGCGGCCGCGACCTGACGCGGACGGTGCAGGTCTACCTGGCGCAGGCCCAGCACCACGCCCGCACCTGCGCGGTGCTGCACGTGCACGCCAACACGCTCTACCAGCGGCTGGACCGGGTGACCGAGCTGCTCGGCGCGGGCTGGCGCGACCCCGACCGGGTGCTCGACCTGCAGCTGGCCCTCCGGCTCAACGAGCTGCTGGGCGCGCTGCCTCCCGACTGACCCGGGCGGCCCCGTCGTCCTCCCCGGCCCGGGAGCGGGACAGCAGCAGGATGGCGGCCGCCGACAGCAGCATGGCCACGCCCACCAGCCACAGCGCCGGCCGGATGCTGCCGGTGGCGTCGGAGACCCAGCCGGTGATGTAGGGCGCGGCGAAGCCCGCGGTGTTGCCCAGCGAGTTGATCAGCGCGATGCCCGCGGCGGCGCCGGCACCGGTGAGCAGCAGCGGCGGGAAGTGCCAGAAGACCGGCAGCGCGCAGCAGATGCCGACCGCGGTCAGCGTGATCACGGCCATGACGGTGAACGGCGAGTCGAGGTAGAGCGCCACCGGGATGGTCACCCCGCCCAGGGCCGCCGGCAGCGCCAGGTGCCAGCGGCGCTCACCGGTCCGGTCGGAGTGCCGGCTCCACAGCACCATCGTCACGGCGCCGGCCAGGAACGGGACGGCCACGATCGCCCCGGTCTCGAAGATCGAGTAGCTGGCGTCGAAGCGCTCCGCGAACCCGGCCACCACGGTGGGCAGGAAGAACGACACCGCGTAGAGCCCGTAGACGACGCCGAAGTACACGAAGCCGAGCGCCACCACCCGCGGGCTGCCCATCGCCCGCCACGGGGAGGCCTCGCGGTGCCCGGTCCCGCCCTCGGCGGCGATGGTCCGGTCCAGCCAGCCGCGCTCCCCGGGGGTCAGCCAGCGGGCGTCGGCGGGGCGGTCGGTCAGGTAGAACCAGCACGCCACCCCGAGCAGCACCGCGGGCAGGCCCTCGACGAGGAACATCACCCGCCAGCCCTCCAGGCCGAACAGCCCGTCGGCGTACTGGATCACCGCGCCCGACAGCGGCGCGCCGAGCGCCGAGGACAGCGGGACGGCGACCAGGAAGGCGCCGATCAGCTGCACCCGCTGCGCGCGCGGCAGCCACCAGGTCAGGTAGAGCAGGACGCCGGGGAAGAAGCCGGCCTCGGCGATGCCGAGCAGCACCCGCAGCGTGTAGAGCCAGCCGGCCGACGGCACGAAGGCCATCGCGCTGGCCACGATGCCCCAGCTCACCATGATCCGGGCGATCCACCGGCGGGCGCCGAAGCGGTGCAGCGCCAGGTTGCTCGGCACCTCGAAGAACAGGTAGCCGATGAAGAACAGCCCCGAGGCCAGGCCGAACATCGTCTCGGTGAGCCCGAGGTCCTCGCTCATCGTGAGCTTGGCGAAGCCGATGTTGGTGCGGTCGAGGTAGTTGACGAAGTACAGCAGCCCGAGGAAGGGGACGAGCCGCCACGCGACCTTGCGCAGCGCGCTCCTCCCGACCGGGTCGGCAACGGGGTGGGCCACGGCTCCTCCTGACGACGACGTCGGTGTGCGGTGGGCCGACGTGTGGCCCACGCCACGGTAGGGAGGTCCGGCGCGACCCCGGCAGGGAGGACTCCTCCCGCGCTGGGCCGCCGGGGTGGAGCAGGTCTCCGTGGCGCCGGGTCGGGAACGGGGGTGCCAGGGCGGCGTCCTCCCTGGCCGGTGGTGGACGGAACGGCGCCTCGTCTACGACCGCGCGGTCCGCGACGCTCGGACCGGTTCCCACTCCCGAGGAGGCGCACGTGTCCACCCCCTACTGGGTCGCCGGCCGGCCGGCCACCGGCACCGAGGTGCTCGAGGTCCGCTCGCCGCACGACGGCGCCCTCGCCGGCACGACCACGACCGCCACCGCCGAGGACGTCGAGGCCGCCGTCGCCGCCGCCGACGCGGTGCGCGCCGAGTTCGCCGCGACCCCGGCCCACGTGCGCGCCGCGGCCCTGGACTCCGTCTCCCGCCGGCTGGCCGAGCGCAGCGAGGAGGTCGCCGCGCTGATCACCGCCGAGTCGGGCAAGCCGCTGAAGTGGGCCCGCCTGGAGGTGGCCCGCGCGGTGTCGACCTTCCGCTGGGGCGCCGAGGAGGCGCGCCGCTGGTCGGGCAGCCTGCAGCGGCTGGACACCGACCCGGCCGCCAGCGGCCGGCTGGCCCTCGTGCGGCGGGTGCCGCGCGGCCCGGTGCTGGGCATCGCGCCGTTCAACTTCCCGCTCAACCTGGTCGCCCACAAGGTCGCCCCCGCGATCGCCGTGGGGACGCCGATCGTGCTCAAGCCCGCCCCCGCCACGCCGCTGACGGCGCTGTTGCTCGGCGAGCTCCTGGCCGAGACCGACCTGCCGGCCGGCGCGTGGTCGGTGCTGCCGGTGCCCAACGAGGTGGCCGCGCAGCTGGTGCAGGACCCGCGGCTGCCGGTCGTCTCCTTCACCGGCTCGGTGCCGGTGGGCTGGTCGATCCGGGAGTCCGCGCCGCGCAAGCACGTCACCCTCGAGCTGGGTGGCAACGCCGCGGCCGTCGTCGCCCCCGACCAGGACGAGGCGGGGCTGGACTGGGCGGCCTCGCGCATCGCCACCTTCGCGATGTACCAGGCCGGGCAGTCCTGCATCTCGGTGCAGCGGGTGTTCGCCCACCGCGCCGTCGCCCAGCAGCTCACCGACCGGGTCGTCGAGGCCGTCGGCAAGCTGGTCACCGGCGAGCCCACCGACGACGCCACCGACGTCGGCCCGCTGATCGACGAGGCCGCCGCCCGCCGGGTGGAGAGCTGGGTGGACGAGGCCGTGGCCGCCGGCGCCCGGCTGCTCACCGGCGGCACCCGCGACGGCGCCTCCTACGCGCCGACCGTGCTCACCGACGTCCCCGCCGACGCGAAGGTGTCCTGCGAGGAGGTGTTCGGGCCGGTCGTCGTCCTGGACACCGTCGACTCGGTGGACGAGGCGTTCGCGCGGGTCAACGACAGCCGCTTCGGGCTGCAGGCCGGGGTGTTCACCCGCGACCTGCAGGTGGCCTTCCGCGCCGCGCAGGTGCTCGAGGTCGGCGGCGTCGTCGTCGGCGACGTGCCGAGCTTCCGCGCCGACCAGATGCCCTACGGCGGGGTCAAGGACTCCGGCACCGGCCGCGAGGGCGTGCACGCGGCGATGGAGGACCTCACCGAGGAGCGCGTCCTCGTGCTCACCGGCATCGCCGTCTGACGCAGGACCGGGTCCGGCCCGGGGGCCGACGCCCCTGGTGGCCCTCCTGCGGGAGGGCCACCCTGGGGCGGTGGCCGCTCCCACCACCTTCGACGTCGAGCGCCTGCTGCGGCTGTGGTCCGACCCGTTGCCCGACGGGCCCGCCGCCGAGGACGCCTTCCGCACCGTCTACACCGACCCGGTCACCGTCAACGGCCGGGTGCTCACCGCCGCCGACCTGGTGGCCCGCGCCCGCGCCGTGCGGGGGACCTTCGAGCAGGTTCGCCGGGAGGTGGTCGCCGTCGTCGAGGACGGCGACCGGGTGGCCGTGGCCTTCCGGATGGGCGGCCGGCACGTCGGTCCCTACGAGAGCTCGGCCGGGCCGGTGCCGCCGACCGGCCGGGATCTCGAGCTGCGGGTGATCGACGTGCTGACCCTCACCGGGGGCCGGATCAGCGAGATCGTGATGGTCGCCGACGAGCTCGGCGCCCTCAGCGCGCTCGGCCTCGTGCAGCTGGTCCCCGCCACCACGCGCTGAGCGCCCCCTCCCGCGCGGGGAGGGGGCGCTCAGGTGGTGGGCGCCCGGGTCGGGCCGCTCAGTGCGGGTCCCGCTCGGCCGCCTCGGCCTCCACCTCGGCGAGCAGCTCGGACCCGGTGACCACCCGCTCGGCGAAGTGCCGGTGCATCCAGGCCAGGTGGTCGTGCCGGCTGCGCATGATCCGCAGCGTGTCCCAGTTGGGGAACACCTGCTGGAGCACGTGCACCTGCATCAGCCGCGGGTCGACCTCGTAGACGTGCTCGAAGGTCGTCTGCGCCACCTCGCTGGCGCGCAGCGGCGCCGGCGGGGTGTGCTGCTCGGCGAACCGGTACGGCGCGGTGGCCGCGGGGCCGGTGGGCTGGTCATCGGTTCTCATCGGTCGTGTCCCTCCCGTAGGCCCGGTCGAGCAGGTACTTGCCCGGGTTCATGACGTTGTGGGGGTCCAGCGCCCGCTTGACCTCGAGCATCACGTCGAAGCCCTTGCCGAGCTCCTGCGGCAGCAGGTCCACCTCGCCCTCCCGGCACGACCCGTGGCAGGCGCTCATCGAGCCGCCGTGCGCGATCGCCACCGCGGCGATGTCGCGCTTGGCCTGCACCCAGGCCGCCCAGGCGGCGTCGTCGAGGCGCTGCTCCCAGATGCCGACGTCGATCTCGGTGAGGTAGTCGACGCCGGTGCTGGCCGACGTGTAGGCGAACATGCCCCAGTCGTCGAAGACGTCGGTCTTGCGGCGCAGGTCGGCCAGGATCTCGTGCCAGGCGCGGCTGACCGCCGGCACGTTGGAGAAGTTGACCGCGGCGTCCTCGCAGTGCCAGGACATCGGGATGACCTGGCCGTCCTTGGTGCGGCCGTGCAGCGGGGTGGCGTAGCGGTCGTGCCGCGCGGCCCAGTCGCCCTCGGAGATCTCGTCGCCGAGGTAGCGGGCGCCGTGCTCCTTCGCGATGCGGAACAGCCGCTTCCCGCCGGCCCGGACCTCGTCCTCGTAGCCGTAGGCGACCGCGCAGACCAGGGCGCGGACGTCGGCCGGCTGCGGGATGTAGGCCTCGTCGTCGCGACGCAGGTAGGCGACCTTGTGCTCGTCGAAGAGCACCGCGCCGGCGAACGTGGCGATCCCCGCCCGGGCGAGCGCGCCGGTGCAGGCGTGGGCGGCCTCGTAGTCGTCGAACGCCCAGAACGGCGAGAGCTCGGCCTCCGGCTTGGGGAACAGCTTGAGCGTCGCCCTCGTCGCGATGCCGAGGGTGCCCTGGTGGCCCATGAACAGGTGCTTGAGCTGGTAGCCGCTGGAGCTCTTGCTGATCTTCTGGCCGATGCCGTCGCCGACGTGCAGCACGTCGCCGGTGGGCAGCACGTGGTCGAAGCTGAGCACCAGGTCGCGGGTGTGCCCGTACCGGGAGCCGATCAGCGACCAGCCGCTGGTGCCGATCCGCCCGCCGACCAGGGAGCAGGGGTAGGAGGCCGGGTCGTCCGGGTAGAACAGCCCGTGCTGGGCCAGCCGCTCGTTGAGCTTCAGCATGCTGATCCCGGTCCCGACCGTGACGGTCCGGTTGACGAGGTCCAGCTCGTGGATCTGGTTCATCCGCTTGACGTCGACGACGATGCCGCGGCGCATGGGCACGGCGCCGTCGGTCAGGCCGGTGCCGCCGTCGCGGGGGACGACGGGGACCCGTAGCTCGTTGGCGATCCGCACGACCGCCGCCACCTGCTCGGTCGACGTCGGCAGCACGACGACGTCGGGCACCCGCTCCGACCAGCGGTGCACGGGGAAGGGTGCCGGCACCCGGGCCCGGTTGTAGCGGTCGGTCTTGGCCAGCAGGAGCTGGTCGTCGGCGAGCACCCGGCGCAGCGCCGTCACCAGCGTGGCGAGCTCGGCGTCCCCCAGGGGCTCGCGGGTGAACGGCGCGGTGCCGAGCGTGGGTTCGGTGGTCGTCATGGTCAGTGCCCTCCGCACCCGCAGCCGCCGGAACCGTTCCCGCACCCGCCGCCGCAGCCGCCGCCACCGCAGCCGCCGCGCGAGCTGCCGTGGGCGCGCCGGGCCCGGCCCGGGACGCCGGTGCGCTCCTGGGCCAGCCGGCGGTCGCCGACGTCGCCGCGCGAGCCGCCGACGGTGATGCCGAGCGACTGGGCGAACAGCTCGTGCAGGTCGACGACGTCGATGTCCTCCGCGTCGCCGGCCTCCGACAGCGGCCGCTCCGACCACGGGCAGGCGCTGACGAGCGTGTCGACGTCGAGCTCGGCGGCCCGCTCCAGGCGCATCGCGCTGATCCTGGCGGTCAGCTCGGGCTTCTCGATGGGCAACCCGCCCCCGCCGCCGGAGCAGTAGGACCACTGGGTGACCCGGTCGACGTCCTCGAAGCGCAGGCCGGGGATGGCGCGCAGCAGCTCGCGCGGCTCCTGCCAGATGCCCTTGCGCTTGTTGAGCCGGCACGGGTCGTGGTACGTGATCGCCCGGTCCACCGGGACGCTCGGCGTCAGCCGGCCCTCGCGCAGCAGCTCGGCCAGGACCTCGATGACGAGGACGACCTCGATGTCGAACTCCTCGCCGAAGTACTTCGGGTAGTCCTCGGTGAAGCTGATGTAGTCGTGCGGGTCGAGCACCAGGACGCGCTTGGTGCCCGTGGCCCGCCAGTTGTCGAGGTTGTGCCGGGCGAAGCGCTCGGCCTGGTCGGCGTAGCCCATCTCGGCGGCCGGGCCGCCGCAGCACCACTGCTCGCCCATGAGGCCGAACTCGTAGCCGGCCATCTGCAGCACCTGCGCCACCGCGCGCGGCACCGAGGTGCGGTAGAAGGCGGCCTCGCAGTCGACGAAGAGGACCGTCTCGCCGCCGATCGGGATGTCGAGGCCCTCGGCCCAGTCGCGCACCTTCTCCTGGCTGACGGGGGTCTCGCCGAGGACGGGCTCGTGGGTGCGCAGGTCGGTGCGCTCGTTCCAGCTCTGCCAGTTGGGCTGGTGCACGCCGCTCTCGACGGCGAGCGACCGGACGGCCTTGACGACGTCGACGGTGCGCGTGCGGAAGCGGTAGAAGTCGCCGGTGAACAGCGTGTTGGGACAGCGCAGCTCGCAGGCGCCGCACTGGGTGCAGTTGACGTAGTCGGCGGCGACGTCCTCGATGCCGAGCTCACCGCGCTCCATCGCCACGACGTTGGCGTGGAAGGCCGTCGGGGTCCACGACTCGTTGCGCTCGACCTGGGTGACCGGGCAGACCTCGCGGCAGAACTTGTGGCCCGACGAGAAGCAGTTGTACGAGGTGTTGCGCCACTGCTCGACGAAGGCGGCGGTCTTCGGGTCGGCGACCGGCGGGGGGACCGGGCCGGCGAGCGTCTCCGGGTAGTCGGCGAGCTCCGGCGGGTTGGACGGGGCGCCGGGGGTGAACGGCTCGGAGAGGGCGTCGGCTCCCGGCGCCCGCCCGGGCTGGACCTGGGTCACGTGCGTGCTCCTCGTCACAGGTTGCGGGGGTCCGGGTCACGCTAGCCGGTAAAACCTATGGGATCAACGTTCATGTCGGCGACGCGCAGGTGCGAGACTCGGGGCCACCCCGGTCACAGGAGGCGACCGTGCAACTGCTCAGCGGTGACGCCCGCCGCGCCGTCTTCGCCCCCCTCGACGACGGCGCGCTGCGCAGCGAGGCGGTCGTCCGGCGGGTCGGCAGCGCCATCGCCCTGGGCCTGCTCTCCGACGGCGAGCAGCTGCCGTCGGAGAGCGACCTGGCCTCGATGCTCCGGGTCTCCACGGTGACCCTGCGGGAGGCGCTGGCCGAGCTGCGCAAGCTCGGCCTGGTCGAGACCCGCCGGGGTCGCGGCGGCGGCTCCTTCGCGCGGTCGCGGGAGGACGTGCTCGCCGAGCTCGCCGACGCGCGCCTGGCCGAGCTCGGGAGCACCGACCTGCGCGAGCTCGGTGACGTGCACAGCGCGGTCGCGGCGGCGGCGGCCCGGCTCGCGGCCTCCCGCGCCTCCCGCACGGAGATCGCCCGGCTGCGGGACATCGTCGACCGGCTGGCCTCGGCCGGGTCGGTGACCGGCCAGCGGCGCACCGACGGGCGCTGGTACATCGAGCTGGCCGCCTGCGCGCAGTCGGTCCGGCTGACCATGCAGGAGATGGACCTGCACCTGGAGCTGGGCCAGTTGCCGTGGCCGCCGGCGCACGCCCCGGGGCTGCTCGACGTCATGGTCGCCGGGCACCGGGCGGTGGTCGACGCGATCGATGACCGCGACCCGGCCCGCGCGCGGGCGCTCACGGAAGCGCACGTCGAGACCCGCACGCTGTGGGCCATCGAGCTGCGGCTCCAGCGGCTGGGCCTCGCCGCGGCCGACGTCCGCAGGGAGGTCTCGTGACCGGCGGGGCAGACGAGCTCGCCGGGGTCGCGGCCGCGGTGTCCGGGCTGGTCGAGCAGGTGTTCGTCACCGTCGCCGGGGTGCGCGGGGCGGTGCTGCGCTCGGTGGAGCGGGACGGGTTCCGGGCGGGGCGGTGGGTGCTGCCCGACGGCGTGCAGGAGCTGCTGCGCGAGCCCGGGCAGCTCGCCGTCGGCCTGGGGTTGGTGGTCGCACCCCGGCCCGAGCAGGGCCTGCGGCAGCGGCTCGAGTGGTGGCAGGTCGACCCGGGGAACGGGGAGCTCCACACGCTGGAGCCGGACCTGCGGCCGACGAGCCTGGGCTACTACGACTACACGACCACCGAGTGGTTCGACGTCCCGCGGCGCACCGGGCGGCGGCACGCCTTCGGCCCGCACGTCGACGTCCACGGCACCGGCCGCTACGTGCTGACGTTCACCGAGCCGGTGGCCGCCGGCAGCGGGTTCGTCGGGGTGGCCGGGGCCGACGTCCCGGTGCGGCGGTTCGAGACCCACCTGCTCCGGGCCCTCGGCGCGCTGCCGGGGCCGTTCCTGCTGCTCAACGAGGAGGACCGGGTGGTGCTCTCCACCGCGCCGCGCTTCCTCGTGGGCAGCCTGCTGCCCCCGGGCACCCGGCTCCCCGAGGCGGGGACCGGCATCCCCGGGGCGCCCTGGCGGCTGGTGCCCGTCCGCGACGAGCACCGTCTCGTCGGCTGACCCGTCCGGGTCCGGCGGCACGCCGCAACCCGATCGTGGCGCGGGGCGTCTTGTCCTGTGAACTCTGGCTCTATAGGTTTCCCGGCGACCTTGTGGCCTGGGGCACACCGACGCCCGTCGGGAGCTCCACCACCGAGCCGAGGAGACCCGGTGACACCACCCGGACCGCACGCCGGTACCGCCGACGACGCCCAGCTCGCCGCGCTGGGCTACACCGGCCAGTTCCACCGCAGCATGGGGCTGTGGGCCAACATGGCCCTCGGCTTCACGTACCTGTCCCCGCTCGTGGGCGTGTACTCGCTGTTCGCCTACAGCCTCTCCATCGGCGGCCCGCCCTCGATCTGGTGGATCGTGATCGTCGGCGTCGGGCAGTTCCTCGTCTCGCTGGTCTTCGGCGAGGTCGTGTCGCAGTACCCGCTGGCCGGCGGCATCTACCCGTGGACGCGGCGGCTGTGGAACCGGCGCTACGCGTGGATCGTCTCGTGGGTCTACATCTGGGCGATCATCGTGACCGTCACCGCGGTCGCGGAGTTCGGCGGCGGCTTCGTCGCGGCGCTCTTCGGGATCACGGCCACGCCGGGCGTGGCGCTGGCGACCGCGGTGGGGCTGCTGGTCCTCGCCTTCGTCATCAACTACAGCGGCACCCGCGCCCTGGCCCGCATCGCCAAGATCGGCCTGGCCGCCGAGCTGGTCGGCGTCATCGCGCTCGGCCTGTTCCTGCTGCTGTTCCGCCGCGAGCAGTCCTTCTCGGTCTTCTTCGACACCCTCGGCGCCGGCGGCGGGGACGGCTACCTCGGCACGTTCCTGGCCGCGTCGCTGTCCGGGCTGTTCCTCTTCTACGGCTTCGAGGCCTGCGGCGACGTCGCGGAGGAGGTCGCCGACCCGACCCGCCGGATCCCGCGGGCGATGATGCTGACCATCCTCGTCGGCGGCGTCTCGGGCCTGATGTCCTACGCCGGCTACGTCCTGGCCGCGCCCGACGCCCAGCTGCAGGCGATCATGGCGGGGGAGGACGTCGACCCCATCCCGGCGATCCTGGTGAGCGCGCTGGGCACCGCGGGTTCCAAGGTGTTCCTCGTCGTCGCCGTCACCGCGTTCGTCTCCTGCGTGCTCTCGCTGCAGGCCGCCGGCAGCCGGCTGCTCTACGCCTTCGCCCGCGACCGGATGCTCCCGGCCAGCGGCTGGCTCTCGCACGTGTCCGAGCGGCACGCCGTCCCGACCAACGCGCTGCTCGTCGTCTGCGTCGTCCCGGCGCTCATCTGCCTGTTCGTCTTCTGGCAGCCGGACTCCCTCGCCCGCGTCACCGCCTTCGCGGTGCTCGGCATCTACATCGCCTTCCAGGCGGTCGTGCTCGCCGCGCTGCGGCAGCGGCTGCGGGGCTGGCGCCCGGCGGGCCTGTGGAACCTCGGCTCCGCCGGCCTGGTGGTCAACGTCCTGGCCCTCGCCTACGGCGTCTTCGCCATCGTGCTGCTGCTCAAGCCGGCGCCGGGCACCGAGACCTTCCTCGACCGCTGGATCGTCGCCATCGGCCTGGCGATCGTGGCCGGCACCGGGCTGCTGTACCTGGTCCTCGCCCGGCCGGACCGGCACTCTGCGCACGTCCCCGAGGGCGATGCCCGCGAGGTGGCCGCACAGCTCCAGCAGATCCGGCGGGACGCCGGTGTCCCGGTGAGTGAGGAGATCCGATGAAGTTCAGCTACGCGATGCTGCCCGACTACTCCCTGGAGGAGTGCCTGCGGGCGATCAGGCTGGCCGACGAGCTCGGCTTCCACGCGGTCTACGCCGCCGACGAGACCTGGCACAAGGACCTGTGGCTGCTCTTCGCCGCCGCGGCCGCCCAGACCTCGCGGATCCGGATGGGACCGAGCGTGTCGCCGGTGACCCTGCGGGAGCCCACCCTCATCGCGCAGGCCGCGGCCACCCTCGACGAGCTCACCGGGGGGCGCGCGGAGGTCGTGCTGTCCAGCGGCAACTTCGGGCTGCTGGCCCAGTACAAGACCGACTGGACGACGACCAAGCCGCTGTCGCGGGTCGTCGAGGCGGTGCACGTCGTCCGGACCATGCTCGACGAGGGCGCGATCACCTACGACGGCGAGTTCTTCCGCTACGAGGGCCTGTTCACCTTCGCCCGACCGGTGCAGGAGCGGCTGCCGGTCAAGATGGGCGCGATGCGCGGCCCGAAGTCGTTCGAGGCCGCCGCGGAGCACTCCGACGGCTGCCACCACGCGCTCAGCTACAGCCGGGAGGCCTACGAGTACGCCGCCGAGCACCTGCGGATCGGCGCGGAGCGGGCCGGCAAGGACTGGACGACGCTGGACTTCGGGGCCTGGGTGGTCGTCGCGGTGGGCCGGGACTCCGCGGCCGCGAAGGACGCCGCGCGCAGCATGGTCGGCATCTACGCCTCGTCCATGCCGGCCGAGCAGCTCGAGCGGCACGGCGTCGACGCGGCGGAGCTGAAGCCGATCGTCGACGCCATCGCCGGCGGTGACCTCGCGCGGGGCATCGAGCTGACCAGCCCCGAGCTCACCGAGAAGCTGTCGTTCGCCGGCACGCCGGAGGAGGTGACGGCGAAGATCAAGGAGATCGAGCCGACCGGCGTCAACCACCTGATCGCCGCCATCACCGACGCCTCGATCGTCAAGACCTTCACCGGCCGCGAGCTGCCCGGCGTGGCCTCGGTGGAGGAGCAGCTGCAGCTGATCCACGACGAGGTGATGCCCGCCTTCTAGAAGGACCTCGGTGCCCCCCACGCCTCGCTCCGCTCGGTGCGGGCCCCTGCACCGAGCCGTGGAGGTCGGTCGCCGGGCCCGGTCCCCCGTCGGGGCCGGGCCCGGCTGCGCGCTCAGGTGGTGGGCGGGTGCAGGGCCAGCCAGAGCTCGGCCCGGACACCGGGGGAGTCCAGGTCGCGGCCCAGCAGCTCCTCGGCCCGGCGGATCCGCTTGCGCAGCGTGTGCCGGTGCACACCCAGCCGCGCCGCGGCCGGCTCCCACTGGCCGTGCGCGGCCAGCCAGACGCGCAGCGACTCGACCAGGTCGCCCGGACCGGCGCGGTCGGCGGCGGCCAGCGGCGCGAGCGCGGCCTCGGCGAAGGCGGTGGTGGCCGCCGGGTCGAGCAGCGCGGACAGCCCCCGGCCGGCCAGGTCGGCGAACGCGGTCACCGGCCGCCCGGCGGCGCGGCCGTGCCCGGCGGCCTGGCGGGCCTGCCGCACGCCGTCGGCCAGCCGCTGCCACGGCACCGGGCCGGCGGTGCCCAGGACGGTGCCGGGCACCCGGTCGGGGAGGTCGGCCAGCCGGCCGGCCAGCGCCCCGCCGGCGGGCACCAGCACGACCAGGGTGTCCTCGACCTCCGCCGACAGCACCGGCTCGCGGGTGGCGGCGGCCGCGTCGGCGGCGACGTCGACGGCGGCGGCGCGCTGCTCGGCGCTGCCCAGCACGGCCACCGCCGCGACCGGCTCGCCGGGCAGCCGCTCGCCCAGGGCCGCCACCACGGGCTCGGCCGCGGCGGTCTGCCCGGCCAGCAGCAGCTGCAGGATCGCCGCGCGCAGCGCCGCGGTGCCCGAGTCCAGCGCGCGGGACTGCTCCAGCCGCAGCGTGAGCAGCAGCGCGGCGGCGTTGACCACGTGCCGGTCACCGGCCGGGAACGGGCCGGGGCGGCCGACGGCGAGGAAGCCGCGCACCCGTGACCCGGTGCCCAGCGACTGCAGCAGCACCGTCTCCCCGGGCTGGGTCAGCGCGGCACCGGCCGGCGGGCGGGTGGTGCGCAGCCGGTCGACCGGGCCGGCCAGGGCCCCCGCCCGCGAGCGGGCCCCGGCCGGGGCGGCCTCCAGCGGCGTGCCGGCGGCGTCCAGCAGCAGCGCCCAGCCGCCGAGGTGGCGGGCCAGCCGGTCGACGACGGTGCCCGGGGCGCCCGGCCCGACCGCGGCGCGGGTGAGCTCCCGCTGCACCGTCGACGTGCGGGACACCGCGGCGTACTCCTCGGCGGCCAGCGCGGTGGAGACCGTCCGCGACAGCGCGATGAACGGCGTCTGCCGGGGCACCTCGAGCACCGCCAGCCCCGACTCGTCGGCGGCGGACACGAGCTCGTCGGGCACCCGCGCGTGGCTCAGCCCGGTGCCCAGGCCCAGGCCCACCACGCCGGCACCGGCCAGCCGCCGCACGTAGGCGGGGGCGTCGCCCGGCGTCAGCGCCAGGCCGGTGGTCAGCAGCAGCTCGCCGCCCTCGAGGAACGGCGTCGGGTCGGCCAGCTCGCTGACGTGCACCCAGGAGACGGCGCGGTCCACCGGCGCGCGGCGGGTGTGCAGCGCCAGCTCCAGCGACGCCGTCCCCAGCAGGGTCGCGACGGTGACCGGCACGGCGGGACCTCTCGACGAAGTGGACACCCGGACGCCTCCGGGGTGCCGGTCCGGACGGTACCGGGAGAGACGTGCCTCACCCACCCTGGAGGCCGAGGACGTCCCCCGTCGGGGGAGACCGACCCGCGAGGAGAGAGCCATGACCACCCTGCTTCCCGGCCCGGACACCGTCGCGCAGGAGCGGCGCCTCGTCACCGAGCTGCCCGGCCCCCGCTCGCGCGAGCTGGCCGCCCGCCGGTCGGCCGCGGTGACCTCCGCCGTGGGCAGCGTCCTGCCGGTCTACGTCGAGCGCGCCAGCGGTGGCGTGGTCGTCGACGTCGACGGCAACTCCTTCATCGACCTCGGCTCGGGTATCGCCGTCACCAACGTGGGCCACGCCGCCCCCGAGGTGGTCGCCGCCGTGCAGGCCCAGGTCGCGGCGTTCAGCCACACCTGCTTCATGGTCGGCCCGTACGAGGGCTACGTCGCCGTCGCCGAGGAGCTCGACCGGCTCACCCCCGGCGACCACGAGAAGCGCTCGGCGCTGTTCAACTCCGGGGCCGAGGCCGTGGAGAACGCGGTCAAGGTGGCCCGGGTGGCCACCGGCCGCTCCGCCGTCGTCGTGTTCGACCACGCCTACCACGGCCGCACCAACCTCACGATGGCGCTGACGGCGAAGAACATGCCGTACAAGAACGGCTTCGGCCCGTTCGCCGGCGAGGTCTACCGGGTGCCGATGTCCTACCCGTACCGCGACGCGCCCGGGATGACCGGCGAGCAGGCCGCCGCGCGGGCCTTCGACCTCATCGAGACGCAGATCGGCGCGCACAACGTGGCCGCCGTGCTCATCGAGCCGATCCAGGGTGAGGGCGGCTTCGTCGTCCCGGCCCCGGGCTTCCTGCCGGCGCTGAGCGAGTGGTGCCGCCGCTCGGGCGCGGTGTTCATCGCCGACGAGGTGCAGACCGGCTTCTGCCGCACCGGCGCCTGGTTCGCCGCCGAGCACGAGGGCGTCGTCCCCGACCTGGTCACCACCGCCAAGGGCATCGCCGGCGGCATGCCGCTGGCCGGCGTCACCGGCCGCGCCGAGCTCATGGACGCCGTGCACACCGGCGGCCTGGGCGGCACCTACGGCGGCAACCCGGTGGCCTGCGCCGCCGCGCTGGCCAGCATCCGCACCATGCGCGAGCTCGACCTCAACGCCGCCGCGCGCGACATCGAGGCCACCATGCTGCCGCGCCTGCACGCGCTGAAGGAGCGCACCGGCGTGGTCGGCGACGTGCGCGGCCGCGGCGCGATGCTGGCCGTCGAGCTGGTCAAGCCGGGCACCACCGAGCCCGACGCCGCGCTGACCAACGCGGTCTCCAAGGCCTGCCACGCCGAGGGCGTCATCACGCTGACCGCCGGCACGCACAGCAACGTGCTGCGCTTCCTGCCCCCGCTGGTCATCGGGCGCGACCTGCTCACCGAGGGCCTCGACGTCCTCGACGCCGCCTTCGACGCGCACGTCGGGAAGTGAGCGCCCCGGCCGCCGGCGCACGGCGCCGGCTGACCCTGCGACCGGAGGGCCCGGCCGGTGGCGGCCGGGTCGGCGGCCTGGTGACCTGGCCGGCCGACCGCCCGCTGCTGGCCGACGTCGTGCCGGTCCTCGACCGGCTCGGCGTGCGGGTGGCCGACGCCGTCGCGGTCCCCGGGGACGGCGACGCGCCGGCCACCCGGCTGGAGCTGCTGCTGCCGGCCGGGACGGCGCCCGACGCGGCGCTGCCCCGGCTGGAGCAGGCGCTGGCCGCCGCGTGGGCGGGGGAGACCGAGCTCGACGGGCTGTCCCGGCTGACCGTCGGCGCCGGCCTGCCGGTGCGCGACGTCGCCGTGCTGCGCGCCGCCTGCCGCTACCTGGCGCAGGTCGGGCTGGGCCTGTCCCGCGGCTACGTCGAGGAGACGGTGCTCGCCGCGCCGGAGTTCGCCCGGGCGCTGCTGGCGCACTTCGCCGCCCGGCACGACCCGGACGCCGCCGACCCCGCGGCCGCGGCCTCGGCGGCCGAGCACCTCGCCGAGCTGCTCACCCGCACGACCAGCCTCGACCAGGACCGCATCCTGCGCGGCCTGCGCGACGTGCTGGCCGCCGTGGTGCGCACCAACCGCTACCAGACCGACGCCGCCGGGGCGCCCCGGCCGGCGCTGGCGCTGAAGATCGCCTCGGCGCAGCTGGACCTGCTGCCCGCGCCGCGGCCGGAGGTGGAGACCTTCGTCTGCTCGCCGTCCGTCGAGGGCCTGCACCTGCGCGGCGCGAAGGTGGCCCGCGGCGGGCTGCGCTGGTCGGAGCGGCCGGAGGACTTCCGCACCGAGGTGCTCGGCCTGGTCAAGGCGCAGATGGTGAAGAACGCCGTCATCGTGCCGGCCGGGGCGAAGGGCGCCTTCGTCGTCCGGGAGGACCTGCGCGGCCTCGACCGCCCGGCGGTACAGCAGCGGGTGGCCGCCGCCTACCGCACGTTCGTCGGCGCGCTGCTCGACGTCACCGACGACCGCGACGGCGACACGGTCGTGCACCCGGCGCGCACCGTGGTGCACGACGGCGAGGACCCCTACCTGGTGGTGGCGGCCGACAAGGGGACGGCGACGTTCTCCGACCTGGCCAACGAGGTCGCCGAGAGCCGCGGCTTCTGGCTGGGCGACGCGTTCGCCTCGGGCGGCTCGAGCGGCTACGACCACAAGGCCATGGGCATCACCGCCCGCGGCGCCTGGGTGTCGGTGCGCCGGCACCTGCGCGAGCTCGGCGTCGACCCCGACGGCGAGCTGACCGCGGTCGGCGTCGGCGACATGTCCGGCGACGTCTTCGGCAACGGGATGCTGCTGTCCGACCGGCTGCGGCTGGTGGCCGCCTTCGACCACCGGCACGTGTTCCTCGACCCCGACCCGGACCCCGCGCGGTCGGCGGCCGAGCGGCGGCGGCTGTTCGCGCTGCCCGGCTCCTCGTGGGACGACTACGACCGGACGGCGCTGTCGGCCGGCGGGGGCGTGTACCGCCGCGACGCCAAGAGCGTGCCGCTGTCGCCGCAGGTGCGCGCCCGGCTCGGGGTGGACGCCGAGGAGCTCCCGCCCGCGGAGCTGGTGCGGGCGGTGCTGCGGGCGCCGGTGGACCTGCTGTGGAACGGCGGCATCGGCACCTACGTCCGCGCCGCCGACGAGACCGACGCGCAGGTGGGCGACCGGGCCAACGACGCGGTCCGGGTGACCGCCGAGGAGCTGCGCTGCCGCGTGGTGGGGGAGGGCGGCAACCTGGGCCTGACCCAGCGCGCCCGCACCGCCGCCGCTCGGGCCGGGGTCGCGCTCAACACCGACTTCATCGACAACTCCGCCGGGGTGGACACCTCCGACCGCGAGGTCAACCTCAAGATCGCGCTGTCCGGGGTGCCCCGCGCCGAGCGGGACGCGGTGCTGCGGGCGGTCGAGGACGAGGTGGCCGCCGCGGTGCTGGTCGACAACGCGCTGCAGGCCCGGGCGCTGTCGGTGTGCGCCGAGCAGGCGCCGTTCCTGCTCGACCGGCACGCCCAGCTCATCGGCGACCTCGAGCGGCACGGCCTCGACCGCGACCTGGAGGGGCTGCCGTCGGAGGCGGCCGTCGAGCGGCTGCGCCAGGCCGGTGCCGGGCTGACCCGGCCCGAGGCCGCGGTGCTGCTGGCGCACTCGAAGAACCTGGTGCGCCAGGAGCTGTTGGCCAGCGACCTGCCCGACGACCCGTCGGTGGCCGGCGTGCTGGCGGCCTACTTCCCGCGGGCGGTGCGCGAGCGCTGGCCCGACCGGGTGGCCGCCCACCCGCTGGCCCGCGAGATCACCGCCACCCAGCTGGCCAACGACCTGGTCAACCGGGTCGGCCCGGGCTTTCTGCTGCGGCTGGAGGAGCGCCACGGCGTCCCCACCGCGGTGGCCGCCCGCGCCTACACGGTGGCCACCCGGGTGCTCGACCTCGACCCGCTGTGGGCCCTGGTCGACGGCGTCGCGGGCAGCGAGGTGCCGCTGGCCGTGGAGCGGCTGGCGCTGCCGGAGCTGCAGGCGGCCACCGAGCGGGTGGCCGACCGGCTGCTGGCCGCCCACCGGGACCCGGCGGCGCTCACGGCCGCGGCACCGGCGCTGGCCGCCGTCGTCGCCGGACTGGAACGGGCCGGGTGGCTGGCCCGGCCGGGCGCGGCGGGGGAGCGGGCGCGGGCCCTGGCCGCGGAGCTCGCCGCGGCGGGCGCCGGCGCGGAGCTGGCCGAGCGGGTGGCGGTGCTGGGCTGCCAGGCCGACGTGGTCGACCTGGCCCGGGTGGGCGGCGCCGCCGACGCCGGGCGCGTGCTGGCCGCCGACGCCGAGGTGGAGCGGCTGCTCGGCCTGCCGCGGGTGCACGCCTGGACGCTGGAGCAGGCCGGCGACTCGCACTGGGTGGTGGCCGCCCGCGCCGCGCTGCGCGAGGAGGTCGACCGGATGCACTGGGCGCTGGTGGCCGCGGTGCTGCGCGACCCCGCCGTGCTCACCGGCAGGCACGGGGCGGCGCTGGCCCGCTTCACCGCCGTCCGCGACCGGGCCGGGTCCGCGCGCGACGACGTGCTGGGCCGGGCCTGCGTGGTGGTCGCGGAGCTGCGCCGGCTCGTCGAGGCGGTGGGCTGACCCCCTCCGAGGGAGGGCGCCGGGCCCCCGGGTGGTCGCTACCATCCGGGAGCCCGGGGCCGCCGGGTCGAGGCGACCGAGGCGGGAGGGCTCCCGGGTGACCATCCGTCGGCAGTTCGTGCTGGACGACGTCTCGCGGGCGATCATCGAGCAGCTGCAGGAGGACGGCCGCCGTCCCTACGCGCGCATCGCGACGGCCGTCGGGCTGTCGGAGGCCGCCGTCCGGCAGCGCGTGCAGCGGCTCCTCGACGCCGGCGTCATGCAGATCGTCGGCGTCACCGACCCGCTGCAGGTGGGCTTCTCCCGGCAGGCGATGGTCGGCGTGCGCACCAGCGGCGACGCCCGCACCGCCGCCGAGCGGATCGCCGCCTTCACCGAGGTCGACTACGTGGTCATCACCGCGGGGTCGGTGGACCTCTTCGTCGAGGTGGTCTGCGAGGACGACGACCAGCTGCTCGACGTCGTCGCCCGCATCCGCGGTGTGGAGGGCGTGGAGTCCACCGAGACCCACGTCTACCTGGGCCTGGCCAAGCAGACCTACGCGTGGGGCACCCGCGGCCCGCAGGGGCCCGCGCCCGCCGCTCCCGGCCTCTGAGCCGGAGGCCGGCCCTCCTCCCGCGGCAGGTCGTGCTCTGCCCACACCTGTGGGCAGAGCACGACCTGCCGCGGGGTGGTGGTCAGGCCCCGGCGCGGTTGAGCGCGAGCACCGACAGCAGCTCGTAGCCCACGTGGGCCGCGGCGATCCCGGTCAGCTCGGCGTGGTCGTAGGGCGGGGACACCTCGACGATGTCGGCGCCCACGACGTCGAGCCCGACCAGCCCGCGCAGCGTGTTGAGCAGCTCCCGGCTGGTCAGCCCGCCGGCCTCCGGCGTGCCGGTGCCCGGGGCGTGCGCGGGGTCGAGCACGTCGATGTCGACCGACACGTACACCGGCCCGCCGGCCAGCCGCCGCGTCATCCGCTCGACGATGCTGCGCACGCCGTCGACCTCGTAGTCGTCGGAGCGGATCACCTGGAAGCCGAGGACGGCGTCGTCCTCGAGGTCCTGCTTGCTGTACAGCGGGCCGCGGATGCCCATGTGCAGCGAGCGCTCCATGTCGATCAGCCCCTCCTCGCTGGCGCGGCGGAACGGCGTGCCGTGCGTGTAGGGGGCGCCGAAGTAGGTGTCCCAGGTGTCGAGGTGGGCGTCGAAGTGCAGCACGGCGACCGGCCCGTGGTCGCGGGCCAGCGACCGCAGGATCGGCAGCGCGATCGTGTGGTCGCCGCCGATGGTGAGCAGCTGGGCCCCGTCGGCGCGCAGCGCGGTCACCTCGCGGTCGATCGTCTCGATCGCCTCGCCGAGGTCGAAGGGGTTGACGCCGATGTCGCCGGCGTCGGCCACCTGCTGGGTGCCGAACGGCGTGGCGTCCAGCGCCGGGTTGTAGGGCCGCAGCAGCTTGGAGCCGGCGCGCACGTGACCCGGGCCGAAGCGGGCGCCGGGCCGGTAGCTCACGCCGGAGTCGAAGGGCACCCCGAGGACGGCGACGTCGGCGCGGGACACCTCCTCGAGCCGGGGCAGCCGGGCGAAGGTGGCGGGGCCGGCGTAGCGCGGCACGCGGGTGGCGTCGACGGGGCCGATCGGGGTCTGCTCGGGCACGGGTGCTCCTCCGGGACGGTGCGGTGACGGGCTCCCCCGTCCGGGTCGCCGGTCACTGTCAACTCGTGTTTCCCACTTGTCAACTCCCCGGCGCGGCGAACTAGGGTCGCGGGGGACCGGGGAGGTGGCGGTGGAGGCGGTGCAGGACCGGGCGGTGCCCGACGACGGCGTGCCGCGGATCGGGGCGCGGCTCAAGGCCGTCCGGCAGGCGCGCCGGCTGACCCTGACCGACGTGGCCGGGGCCAGCGGGTTGACCAAGGGGTTCCTCAGCAAGCTCGAGCGCGACCAGGCGAGCGCCTCGGTGGCCGCGCTGGTCCGCGTCTGCGCCGCGCTGGGCATCTCTCCCGGCAGCCTGTTCGAGGCCGCGCCGAGCGGGGAGGTCGTCCGGGCCGGCAGCTACCCGCCCATCTCCTTCGGCGGCCGGGGCCTGACCGAGTACCTGCTCACGCCCTCCGGCGAGCGCCGGGTGCAGGCGCTGCTGTCGGAGGTGGCGCCGGGCGGCGGCAGCGGCGCGGAGACCTACGCGCTGCCGGCCGAGGTGGAGTTCGTCTTCGTCCTGGAGGGCGACCTCGAGGTGACCGTGGCCGGCGAGGTCACCGCGCTCGGGCCCGGGGACGCGTTCACCTTCTCGCCCGGCGCCGAGCACGGCTTCCGCTCGCTGCGCACCGACGGGGTCACCCGGGTGCTCTGGGTGTTCGCGCCCGCGCTCTCCGAGGGGAGGGCGGCCGCGTCGCCGTCGTCCTAGGAAACCGTGGTTGACAACAGGGCAACCGATGGTGATGCTCCCCTGCGACCCACGCCACAGGAGTCCGCGGAGGACCCTGGGCGGAGACGCCGCACAGGCACGGAGGAGCGCACGTGGGAACCACCAGGTCCGAGCCGGGCACCGCCGCCCGGACGGGGCGCAGCCAGCTGCTGAGGCTCAAGCCGGTCGACGCCATCGTCGCCCAGCACGAGGAGACGGGCGGGCACGGGCTGCGCCGCTCCATGGGCCTGTGGCAGCTGACCGCGCTGAGCATCGGCGCCACGCTGGGCACCGGCATCTTCGTCATCCTCGGCGAGGCGGTCCCGCTGGCCGGCCCCGCCGTCGTCCTCGGCTTCGTGCTCGCCGCCGTGACCGCGCTGTTCTCGGCGCTGTCCTACGCCGAGCTCGCCGGCAGCATCCCGGTCTCGGGCTCCTCGTACTCCTACACCTACGCCACCATGGGCGAGCTGGTCGCCTGGGTCTGCGGCTGGTGCCTGATGCTCGAGTACGGCGTCTCGGTGGCCGCGGTCGCCGTCGGCTGGGGCGCCTACATCGACGACCTCGCCGCCAACACCGTCGGCGCGGTGCTGCCCGCCGCGCTGTCCGCGCCGCCCGGCGACGGCGGGGTGGTCAACGTCCCGGCGATCGTGGTCGTCCTCCTGGCGATGGTGCTGCTGCTGCGCGGCACCAGCGAGAGCGCCCGGGTCAACGCCGCCATGGTCGTGCTCAAGGTCGGCGTGCTGCTGTTCTTCTGCGTGGTCGCCTTCACCGCCTTCCGCGCCGGCAACCTCGCGCCGTTCCTGCCGATGGGCGTCGCCGGCGTGACCGCGGCGGCCTCGCAGGCCTTCTTCTCCTACATCGGCTTCGACGCCGCCTCCACCGCCGGCGACGAGGCCCGCGACGCCCGCCGCGACCTGCCGCGCGCCATCATGCTGTCGCTGCTGGTGGTCACCGTCGTCTACTGCCTGGTCGCGCTGGCCGCCGTCGGCGCCGTGCCGTGGCCGCAGATCAGCGGCTCGGAGGCGGCCCTGGCCGACGTGCTGTCCCTGGCCACCGGCCAGACCTGGACGGCGGTGCTGCTCTCGATCGGCGCCGTCATCGCGATCGCCAGCGTGGTGCTCACCGTGCTCTACGGGCAGACCCGCATCCTCTACGCGATGTCGCGCGACGGGCTGGTGCCCCCGGTCTTCTCGAAGGTGAGCGCCCGCCGGCGGATCCCGGTGGCCAACACCGTGATCGTCGGCGTGCTCATCGCGCTGCTGGCCGGGCTGATCCCGCTCGGCGAGCTGGCCAACGCCACCAGCATCGGCACGCTGTTCGCCTTCGCGCTGGTCAACGTGGGCGTCGTGCTGCTGCGCCGCACCCGCCCCGACCTGCCGCGCACCTTCCGCACGCCGCTCTACCCGATCACCCCGGTGCTCGGCGTGCTGTTCTGCGTCCTGCTGATGTTCGGCCTGGGCGCCTCGACCTGGGTCGTGTTCGTCGGCTGGATGCTGCTCGGCCTGGCCGTCTACTCCGGCTACGGGTACCGCCGCTCGGCCCTGCGCACGGGCGCGTGACCGTGCGGATCGCGCTGCTGCAGGGCCCGGCGCACACGCCCGACCCGGAGGCCGGGCTGGCGGCGGTCGCCGACGCCGCCCGTCGGGCCGCGGCGGCCGGCGCCCGGTTGCTGGTCACCCCGGAGATGTCGCTGACCGGCTACGCCATCGGCGCCGACCGGGTGGCCGAGCTGGCCGGGCCGGTGCCCGGTCCGCTCTCCGACCGGGTGGCCGCGATCGCCGCCGAGCACGGGCTGGCGATCGCCGTCGGGCTGCCGGTGCGCACCGCGGCCGGGGTGGCCAACACCGTCGCCGTCCTCGAGCGGGACGGCAGCCTGCTGGCCACCTACGCCAAGGCCCACCTCTACGGCGACGTCGACCGGGACGCGTTCGTGCCCGGCGACGTCGGCGTGGTGCAGTTCCGGCTCGACGACCTCACCGTCGGCCTGCTGGTCTGCTACGACGTCGAGTTCCCCGAGGCCGTGCGCGCCCACGCGCTGGCCGGCACCGAGCTGCTCGTCGTCCCCACCGGGCTGATGGACCCCTACGGCCACGTGGGCACGGTGCTGGTGCCGGCCCGGGCCTACGAGAGCCAGCTCTACGTCGCCTACGCCAACCGCACCGGCACCGAGGGCGCGTTCGTCTACTGCGGCGCCAGCTGCGTCGTCTCGCCCGAGGGCACCGAGCTCGCCCGCGCCGGCCGCGGCGAGGAGCTGCTGCTGGCCGACGTCGACCCCGCCGTCCTCGCCGCGTCCCGCGCGGTGAACACCCACCTCACCGACCGCCGTCCCGAGCTCTACCCCACGGAGACCCGCGCATGACCTCCGCCATCCCCGTCGCCACCCACGAGCCGGGCGAGGAGCGCCCGGCCCGGCCGCTGACGATGTTCGGCCCGGACTTCCCCTTCGCCTACGACGACTGGCTGGCCCACCCCGCCGGGCTGGGCGAGGTGCCCGAGAGCGAGCACGGCACCGAGGTCGCGGTCATCGGCGGGGGCCTGTCGGGCATCGTCACCGCCCACGAGCTGATGAAGCTGGGCCTGCGGCCGGTCGTGTACGAGGCCCACGAGATCGGCGGCCGGCTGCGCTCCACGCCGTTCGAGGGGCACCCCGGCGTGGTCGCCGAGATGGGCGCGATGCGCTTCCCGCCGTCGTCGACGTCCTTCTTCTCCTACGTGCGGCAGCTGGGCCTGCGCACGACGCGCTTCCCCAACCCGCTCGACGTGGCCACCCCGAGCACGGTGGTCGACCTCAAGGGCGAGACCCACTACGCGCAGACCCTCGACGACCTCCCGCCGCTCTACCGCGAGGTGGCCGACGCCTGGCACGACACGCTGGCGCACGGGGCGCGGCTGGCGGAGATGCAGACCGCCATCCGCGACCGCGACGTCAAGACGATCAAGGCGATCTGGGACGAGCTGGTCGAGCAGCTCGACGACACCACCTTCTACGGCTTCCTCGCCGCCTCGCCGGCCTTCCGCTCCTTCCGGCACCGCGAGGTGTTCGGCCAGGTCGGCTTCGGCACCGGCGGGTGGGACACCGACTACCCGAACTCGATGCTGGAGATCCTGCGGGTGGTCTACACCGCCGCCGACGACGACCACCTGTCGATCGTGGGCGGTTCCCAGCAGCTCCCGGTGGGGCTGTGGCGGCACGCGGTCGAGGAGCCGGTGCACTGGCCGGCCGGCACCAGCCTGGCCTCGCTGCACGCCGGCGGGCGCCCGCTGCCCGGCGTGACCCGGCTGCACCGCACGGCGCCCAACTGCCTCACCGTCACCGACTCCGCCGGCGGCATCCGCACCTTCCGGGCGGCGGTGTTCACCGCGCAGAGCTGGAACCTGCTCTCCCGGATCGCCTGCGACGAGAGCCTGTTCCCGATCGACCACTGGACGGCGATCGAGCGCACCCACTACATGGGCTCGACGAAGCTGTTCTGCCTGGTCGACCGGCCGTTCTGGAAGGACGTCGACCCGCGGACCGGCCGGCACCGGATGAGCATGACCCTGTCGGACCGGATGACCCGCGGCACGTACCTGCTCGACCAGGGCGAGGGGAAGCCCGGGCTGATCTGCCTGAGCTACACCTGGGCCGACGACTCGCTCAAGTGGCTGCCGCTGTCGGCCACCGAGCGGATGGAGGTCATGCTCGCCTCGCTGCGCGAGATCTACCCCGACGTCGACCTGCGCCGGCACGTCATCGCCTCGCCGGTGACGGTGTCGTGGGAGTCCGAGCGCGACTTCATGGGCGCGTTCAAGGCCAACCTGCCCGGCCACTACCGCTACCAGCGGCGGCTGTTCACCCACTTCAAGCAGGACGACCTGCCCGAGCAGTACCGCGGGCTGTTCCTCGCCGGCGACGACATCTCCTGGACCGCCGGCTGGGCCGAGGGCGCGGTGCAGACGGCGCTCAACGCGGTGTGGGGCGTGGTGCACCACCTCGGCGGGCGCAGCCACCCGGACAACCCGGGCCCCGGCGACCTGTTCGACGAGCTCGCCCCGGTGCGCCTGCCCGAGGACTGAGCCGCCAGCCGGCCGGGCGCACCTCTGCCGGCTCGTTCCGTCCCCTCCGGGTCGGACCGGGCCGGCAGAGCACGGAACCGGCCCGGGAGGCGCCGCGCACCCTGCCCGGCCGAGGTGGCCCGGTGGTCCTCAGCAGTCCCCGGGACCGAGGTCGGGCGGGGTGACGTCGATGCGATCGGCGTCGTCCTCCAGCCGGAGCTCGACGTAGCCGGCCGGCTCGCAGGTGACGTCGAAGCCGACCAGCGCGTCGCCGACCGTGTCGGGGTCCACGAAGTCGGGGGTGGGGGAGAAGCACGTCGGCGGGAACGCCCGCTGCCCGACGACGAGGGAGTCGTACCGCCAGGAGCCGTGGTAGGCGCCCTCGGGCACGTCGGCGGTCATGCTCGTCTCGAGGACCACCTGCCAGGCGGCCCGGTCCGCGCGCCAGTGGGCGGCGGCCACCGCGAAGTCGAGCCGGCCGCCGTCGACCTGCTCCTCGCCGGTCGGGTCGGCGCTGAGGGGGAGGGTGCTCCACCCGTCGCCGGCCGGCGGGGTGCACGACGCGATGTCCTCCTCCGAGTCCTCCTCTGTAGCCGTCTCCGTCGCCGCGGCCGGGTCGCCGCCTCCGCCGCCGGCCGGCCGCGCCAGCCACCAGGCCCCCGCCCCGAGGACGACCAGCAGGACGGCGACGGCGAGCAGGACCGGTCCGCGGCGGCGGCGCCGGCCGGTGGGTGCCGCCGCCTCGCCCCGCAGCGACCGGAGGAGCCCGTCGACGTCCTGGTGCCAGGACTCGTCGCGCAGCACCACGGCCTGCCGCTGCGCCAGCCGCCGCAGGTCCTCGGGCAGCTCGCCGGCCGCCGGCAGCCGGGCGCCGCCGACGAGCACCGGGACGACCCGCACCCCGCGGTCGAGCGCCCGGACGACCTCCAGCCGCACGTAGTCGTCGGCCTGGGCCAGCCGGGCGGACCCGTCCGGCGCCGTCGCCGTGAGCCAGCCGGGCCCGATGACGGCCAGCAGCACGTCGCTGTCGTCGAGGGCGCGGTCGATGACCGCCGTGTAGTCCTCACCCGGGGCGATGGTCAGCACGTCCTGGAAGACGTTGTCCGCGCCGACGCCGCCGCGCAGCCCGTCGGCCAGCCGGCCGGCGTACCCGCCGACGTCGCTGCGCCGGTAGCTCAGGAAGATCCGCACCGCCCGACCTCCGCGCGGCCCGGCGACGGCGGGTCGCTCCGGGCAGAGGCTCCCACCGCTGACCGGTGGCGACAACGAGCACCGGCGCGACGATCGTGAGCGGATCTTCTTGCCGAAGACCTCATCAGGTTCGTCGTCTGGGTCGAGGGCACGATGCCGACGCTGCTCAACGCGGCGTGGAGTCGTTCACCAATTCGGTGAGCACACACCCGGACACTCCTTGGTCCTGGAGGTGAGTTCGATAGACGCGCCCCGCGCGCCTCCCCAGGCTGATGCATCACATATCACTCACCTGTCCACCGCGGTCCAGCCACGCTCAGTGCGCGAGCTGGACCGCGGTGCACAGGTGAGTTGAAGGGATGGTGCCCATCTAACGCTTAAGGCACCTCAAGCTAGCCGCGCAACAGGGCTGTGCATCAGTCGTCCTGTGGACTGTTTAGCTCCCCAGTAGCACCGAGAGTGTCTGTATGTGGAACCGCAGTGGCCGACTGCAACTCCTGCTTCACTTCCGATTGAGCTCGCGTTGTGGCGGCGAAGTCTCGAATCTCTTGCAACAGCGGCCAGCTCTCCCAGGCTGCTTGTTCGAGCTCATTCTGTTCTAGAAGGGTCTGAGCCAAATCGTGCGCCTCTTCAGTCCTATCTAGTAGCGCAAGTCGAGCAAGTCGAAAACGGGGGGCCAGAGCGGAAACCTGCCAGGCATCTACTTCGGAACGAATTGCTTCCACTCCATTGAGCCGCTTCCGAGCGATCCATCCGTTGACCTTCATAACGTATCGCGTGTAATCGGATGTGCAGGCATCGGACAAGGCTGACGTCAGCGTGATTACAACTGACCAGCGGGCGCTTCGCAGGAACTCGTATGCCACGTCGCTGGCCATGCTGTCGGCCGGATGCTCATGATCAACGGCGGTGAACAGCTTGCGAACAATGAGCGTCGTAAGAATCGTTCCTGCAGCAGTCAGATCATCTATCGCCGAGGACAAGTAGGCTGGATCCACGTTGAGTTGAGTGTCAATCGCGGGGGGACTCTTGAGCTCCGGCAGCTTACTCAGGTACAGCCTGTTCACTCTGCCGCCGTTGTGAACAAAAAGATGGCGACGCTGGAAGACCTCCCTTAGGCCAGATGAAGTGGCTGATACGTCGTGCAATTTGATCTTCAGTTGTTTGTCGAACCAGTTCATCCAATCATCGAAGCTACCACGCAGCACGCCTTCCGCATACCGATCTGCCGCGTAGTCTCGAAACTCCTCAAGCGACTCATAGGCGGACACCTCTGCGAGCGAGTACTTACTGTCGTCGCCTCGCAGTGCATCCGGCCTCTCTCGGAGAAATTGTTTGATCAGATTCGAGATGAGGACTTCAAAGTTGCTGACGGCGGATGTCAGCAGTGAAGCGTTTAAGGTCCCGAGTCGTGCAACGCGCGCCCGGTTCTTCGAGTACACCATGATGTAATGCGCCATGACGCTGGTGTCAGTTGATACTTCTCGGATGACTTCAATGGCTTCTTCCACAGCGGGGCGGACGGCGGCGTCGACTCCCTCTGGGGACTCGGCACTGGCATCTTCGCTCGCTTGTCCCTTTTCTGAGAGCGCGTCAGTAATCCCTTCCATCATTCGACGCACTGCCGCGTATGCGGCCATATTTTGCTCTGGGGTTGCCTTCACGCGCGAGGACAGCGCCTGCTGTATCACTCGTTCCTCATCGTCAAGAGGATGGGCATGCTCCCGCGCGAACGTTGCCAATTCCTCAACAGCTTCCATGCCTGCCAAAAAGTTGCTGAGCGGTTGCTGAAAGGCGGCCGTCTTCAGCGCGCCCGAACCATCTGTAGCCATGTGGCTACTCTAAGACGTTGTCCAAGCCTCCCGCAGGAGGGGTCGCGCCGGACAAGCGGCCCTTGGTCCGCCCAAGAAGCCGCATACAACGGACCCGTCTCATCGCTGGCTGGGCATAGTTCGACCTCGGCCTGCTAATCCGCGTCCGGCTGCTCCGCTAGAGACGGCGCAGGGCCGGTCCGACCGCACCCAGCGCGCGGACGGCGGCCAGCAGCAGCGCCACCACCGCCAGCAGGCCCGCGACCGGCGCGGCCCACACGGCCAGGCCGGTCGCGGGGGCGTGCACGTGCCCGCCGGCGACCGGCGGGTGGGCGAGCAGCATCGCCGTCGTCAGCACGACGTGCGCCGCCCACGCCGCCCGGCCCGGCCGCCGCCACAGGTGCACCGCGCACAGCAGGCAGGCCGCCGACAGCAGCGCCGTCCCTGCGTGCGGCGCGGCGAGGAGGGCCAGGCCGTGCACGGCGGCGCACCCCGCCGCGGCCCCCGCCGCGCTGTGCGCGAGGAACCGCGGCAGGGCCGCCGGACCGAGCGGCAGTGGCGGCTCCCCTGCAGGGGCCCGCCGCGAGCCTGCGAGTGGTGGGGGGCAGGGGGGTCCTTCTAGTGGCACGTGCCGGGGGCCGGGGGAACGTCGAGGGCCGGGTTGCGGTCGAAGAAGCCCACCGGCTTGAGGTCGAAGCTCACGACGTCGACCGGCATGACCGGCCAGTCCTCCGGCCGTGGCACGTGGTGGATGCCGAAGACGTGCCAGAGCACGACCTCGGTGTCCACCAGCGGGCGGTCGGCCTCCTGCCACACCGGCAGGCCCGCGTCGCGGCGGCTCTGGTTGCAGAACTCGCCCGAGGGCCAGCGCTGCTCCTCGTCGAACCGGCTCACCCACACCGGGTGGTCGATGACCTGCGCCCGCTGCCGGAACGGCGCGTCCGGGTGCGCCAGCGAGGGCAGCGCCGCGTTCGGGTACAGCTTGTAGCCCGGCGCCGTCCCCAGCCGGTTCGGCTTGGTCCGGTTGACCACCTTGAACGACCGCTGGGTGGCGAAGTCGACGTCGAGCCGCCCCTCCGACTCCCGCTCCACCGGCCGGCTCCTCGTCACGACGGCGAGCCCGTACGGGTTGTCGTCGGACACCGGCAGCGCCTCGCTCTCGGTGACGACGACGGTGTTCTGCGGGCCGTCGACCTCCATGTCCAGCCGCGCGACGATGAAGTGCTGGTGGATCGGCGCGTAGGTGCGCTCGTCGACCACGGTGCCGTAGGCCGGCGGGGTGTCCTGGTAGGCGCTGGTCACCATGATCCCGGTGGCGCGGACCTCGCACTGGATCGTGCCGTCCTGGTAGAAGCGCCAGTAGGTCAGGTACTCGTAGTTGGCCACGGTGGCGTGGAACGACACCACCATCCGCCGCGACCGCCGCACCTCCGAGCCCGCCTGCTCGTCGACGTGCTTCCACAGCACGCCGTCGTCCTCCTCGTGCAGGCAGAGGGCGTTCTCGATGGTGTACGGCTCGCCGCGGGTGTCGTGCAGGACGGCGTCGACGTAGGTGATGTCGCCGAGGCAGTCGCAGCCGAGCTTGAGCGAGGTGGTCATGAACCCCAGGCCCCACTCGCCGATGTCGAACGCGGTGCGCCGGTGGTGGTCGGGGCTCGGGTCGCGGTAGGGCACCACCATCTCGGCGAACGACATCCGGTGCGCCACCGGGCGGCCGTCGTAGGACACCCGGTGGATGACCAGGCCCTCGCGGTGGTTGAAGCCCAGCCGCATCGACCACTTCTGCCAGCGCAGCTCGTGGCCGTCGAGCTCGAAGGACACGCCCTCGGGCTGGGTGATCTCCAGCGGCTTCACGTCGGTGCGCTGCTGCAGGCCCGGCACGAGCGCGGGGACGTACTCGCCCATCACGGCGGGCTGCGGCGGCGGGGCGGTGTCCTCGACCTGCAGCAGCTCCATCGTGTTGAGGTCGACGACGAAGTGCAGGCCCATGACCGGGTTGGCGTACGGGTTGCCGTTCGGCTCCGAGCGGCGCCACACGTCGGTCCAGCCGACGCGGCGGTCCTGCAGGCCCTGCGGGATGAGCGAGTGGCCGTAGGCCCAGGTGTCGATGAGCACCAGGTCGAGGTCGGTGATGCCCCGCTTGCCCAGCGCCGCGACCACGTCGGGGTGCTGGATGAGCACCTCGTGCGCCTCGTGCCACTCGTCGAGGGTCATGTTCGCCTGCTCGCCGGGCACCGCCTCCCAGGAGAGGACGGCGTCGTCGGTGAGCGAGACGACCGCCTTGTACGGCGTGCCCTCGTCGCGGCTCCACACGGTCACCCGGGCCTCGCGGCGCATCGGGTCACCGGGGGAGAAGGCGCGGACGACGTCCTTGGCCGGCTCGCGCAGCTCGATGGAGGCGAACCGCCAGCGCTCGTCGACCCCCCTGTCCCGGCGCAGGATCGCGGCGGCGGCGCGGAACTCGTCGGGCCCCAGCGGGTCGAGCGGGTGCGGGGTGCCGGCGGCCGCCGACCGGCCGGCCGAGCCGGAGGCGTGGCAGGACGTCGCGGGCTCGGTCATGACGGGTTCTCCTGGGTGGGGGTGTCGGGGCGGTTCGCGAGCAGGGGGAGGGCGGGGTCCCAGCGGGTGCCGTCGCGGGCGTCGCGCCGGCGGCGGGCCAGCGCCGAGAGCGCCTCGAGGACGACGCGGTTGGCCAGCGCCGCGGTGATGTCGGCGTGGTCGTAGGGCGGGCTGACCTCGACGACGTCGATGCCGACCACCGGCAGCTCCAGGCACAGCCGGCGGACGGCGTCGAGCAGCTGGCGGGCCGTCAGCCCACCGGGCTCCGGCGTCCCGGTGCCCGGCGCGTGCCCGGGGTCGCAGACGTCGATGTCGACCGAGAGGAAGACGCCGTCGCACTCGTCGGTGGCGATCGCCGAGGCCTCGGTGAGGCACGCGTCGAGCCCGCGGTGGCCGATCTCGGTCATCTCGTAGGAGCGCATCCGCTGCGCGGCCATCCAGTCCAGCGTCTCCGGCGGCGGCCAGTAGCCGCGCAGCCCGACCTGCAGGAACCGGTCGCCGCGCAGCGCACCGGACTCGATGAGCCGGCGCATCGGCTGGCCGTGGCCCCACAGCGACCCGAACTCGATGTCGCCGGTGTCGGCGTGTGCGTCGAAGTGGATCATCGACACCCGGCCGTGGCCGAGCACGTTGGCCACGCCCTTGGCGTCGGCGAAGGCGATGGAGTGGTCCCCGCCGAGCACGACCGGGACAGCCCCGGACCGCGCGACGGTCTCCACCGCGGCCTCGAGCGCCGGCAGCGCCGTCTCGATGTCGCCGGAGTACATCTCGACGTCGCCGGCGTCGAGCACGCGCAGGTCGCGCAGCCCGTCGGTGCGCAGCGCCAGGCTCGGCCGCGACCCGTCGTGCGGGAGGTAGTCGGTCATCCGGATCGCCTGCGGGCCGAAGCGGGTGCCGGGGCGGTGCGAGGTGCCGCCGTCGAAGGGTGCGCCGAGCACGACGACGTCGGCGCCGGCGAAGGAGGCCGGGTCGTCGAGGTCGCAGCGGTCGACACCGAGGTAGGTGATGTCCGGCCCGAACTGGGCGCCGTAGCGGGTCATGACGTCGTGGTCCGATCGGGTGTGCGATGGGGGACGGCGAGTCGGAACGCTCCCGAGCCGTCAGGACGACGGAATCCGTGTCGCAGGACACGGTAGACGACGGTTTCCGTGATGCCAAGTGTCGCGGCGGGTCCGGCACGGCTCTCCCCCGGTCGGGTCGGGCGGCGCGACGGAAAGACGTCGCGGTGAGCCGACACGCACGCGAAACAGTCGTGGTGCATGCTCCTCGCGCTCGGATCCGTGGCGCTGCCAGTGCCGGACTGTCGACGGAGCCCGGGCCGGGTGTACAGGTCGGCCTCTTCCCCGTCCGGCGGGCGGGTGGCCTCCTGTTCCCCTGTGAGGCCCGGCACACCCGCCGGGCCGAGGAGGCCGCCGACGGCGGTGCGACGAGAGGAGGGCCGCGTGGCGGTCGAACAGGGAACCGGGCACCGGCCCGAGGCCGACCTGCGGGCCAAGGGGCTGGCGGGCAACTCCGTCGGCCTGGTGGCGAGCATCGTCCTGGGGGTCTCGAGCATCGCGCCGGTCTACGCGCTGACGGCCACCCTCGGGCCCACGGTCACCGAGGTGGGCCTGCAGATGCCGGCCATCTTCCTGGCCGGCTTCCTGCCGATGCTGCTGGTGGCCTACGCCTACCGGGAGCTCAACCGGGTGGCGCCGGACTGCGGCACCTCCTTCACCTGGACGACGAAGGCGTTCAACCCCTACGTCGGCTGGCTGTGCGGCTGGGGGGCGCTGCTGGCCACCGTCATCGTGCTGTCCAACCTCGCCGGCGTCGCGGTCTCCTTCTTCTACCTGCTGCTCGGGGAGATCACCGGGTCGGAGTCGGTCGCCACCCTCGGGGACAACGCGGTGGTCAACGCCCTCACCTGCGTGGCGTTCGTCGCCATCGCCACCTGGATCACCTACCGGGGCGTGGAGGCCACCAAGCGCGTGCAGTACGTGCTGGTCGGCTTCCAGATGGTCGTGCTCCTGGTGTTCGCCGTCCTGGCGCTGGCCAAGGCCGGCTCGGCCCCGGGCGGTATCGACTTCGAGCTGTCCTGGCTCGACCCGACCGCGGTGTCCTCCTTCAGCGCCTTCACCGCGGGGCTCTCGCTGTCGCTGTTCATCTACTGGGGCTGGGACACCTGCCTGACGGTCAACGAGGAGACCGCCGGCAGCGACCGCACCCCGGGCCGCGCGGCGCTGCTGACCATGCTGGTGATCATCGTGACCTACGTCGGCGTCGCGATCGCCGTGCAGATGTACGCCGGCGTCGGCACCGAGGGCACCGGCCTGGGCAACCCCGACACCAGCGACAACGTGTTCGCCGCGCTGGCCGGACCGGTGCTCGGCCCGGGCCTGGCGTTCCTGCTCTTCCTCGCCGTCGTCGCCAGCTCCGCGTCGTCGCTGCAGACCACGTTCCTGCCGACCACCCGCACCATGCTGGCCATGGGCACCTACGGGGCCCTGCCGCAGCGGCTGGCCGAGGTGCACCCGCGCCACAAGGCGCCGTCGACGGCGACCCTGGTGGCCGGGGCCGCGACCGCGGTGTTCTACGTCGGGATGACGATCATCAGCGAGAACGTCCTCATCGACACGATCTACGCGCTCGGCCTGATGATCTGCTTCTACTACGGCCTCACCGCCTACGCCTGCGTCTGGTACTTCCGCCGCGAGCTGACCCGTAGCGCCCGCGACCTGGTGTTCAAGGGCGTGCTGCCGCTGCTGGGCGCGCTCATGCTCACCGCGGTGTTCGTGCAGACCGCCGTCGACACCCTCGACCCCGCCTACGGCAGCGGCTCCTCGGTGTTCGGCCTGGGCAGCGTGTTCGTGATCGGCATCGGGCTGCTGCTGCTGGGCGCCGTGCTGATGTTCGTCTGGCGGGCGCGGCACCCGGAGTTCTTCCGTGGCGAGACGCTGCGGGTGGACACCCCCTCGCTGGTCTTCGACGAGTGAGCTGGGGGGCTCCGCGATGATCAGGTGACCTGATCCCCGAGCGTCCTACCTGACGTCCCACGGTCAGGTAGGACGCTCCACGATCAGGTCACCTGATCACCGCCGCCCCCGCCCGAGGAGGACGTCCGTGTTCGCCGTCGTGTACCGCTGGCGCCTGCACCCCGGCGCCGAGGACTCCTTCGTCGAGGGCTGGCAGCGGGTCACCCGCGCCATCCACGCCACCTGCGGCAGCTACGGCTCCCGCCTGCACCGCGCGGACGACGGGACGTGGGTCGCCTACGCCCGCTGGCCGGACGCCGCCACCCGCGACCGCTGCCGGCACGGGGAGGGCGAGGGGGAGCGGATGATGGCCGAGGCGGTCGCCGAGCACCTCGGGGCGACCACCATGGTGATCGCCAGCGACCTGCTGGCCGAGCCCGGCTGACCGGCTGCCGGACGTCCCGGTCTGGGTTACGGTCCGCGCCGACCAGGGGTCCCGTGCCGAGGGGCGCCCGCACCTCACGACCGGACGGACGGCCATGAGCGCGCAGCACCCGCACGACGCCGACTCCCACCTCGCCCAGCTGGGCTACCAGCAGCGGCTCGACCGCAGCATCGGCGGGTTCTCCAGCTTCGCCGCCGGGGTCAGCTACATCTCCATCCTGACCGGCACGTTCCAGCTCTTCTACTTCGGCTTCGGTGCCGGCGGCGCGGCCTACGTCTGGTCCTGGCCGATGGTCTTCCTCGGGCAGCTGATGGTGGCGCTGTGCTTCGCCGAGCTGGCCGCCCGCTACCCGGTGGCCGGCTCGCTCTACAACTGGACCAAGCGCCTGGGCAGCCGGACGACGGCGTGGATGACCGGCTGGATGATGCTCACCGCGTCGGTCGTCACCCTGTCGGCGACCGTGCTCGCCTACCAGATCACGCTGCCGCAGCTGTGGTCGGGCTTCCAGCTGGTCGGCGACGGCACCGGCACCTACGACTTCGCCGTCAACGCGGTCGTCCTGGGCAGCGCGCTCATCCTGTTCACCACGCTGGTCAACGCCTACGGCGTCCGGCTGATGGCGCGGATCAACAGCGCCGGGGTCTTCATCGAGCTGGTCGCCGCCGTGCTGATCGTCGTCATCCTGGCGCTCGCGGTGACCCGCAGCCCGGTCGAGGTGCTCACCGACACCGGCGGCCGCGGCGCGGGGGAGGACGGCGGCTACCTCGGCGCGTTCCTCGTCGCGGCGCTGGCCTCGGCCTACGTGATGTACGGCTTCGACACCGCCAGCTCGCTGGGCGAGGAGACGATCGAGCCGCGCCGCACCGCGCCGCGGGCGATCCTGCGGGCGGTCACCGCGTCCTTCGTCCTCGGCGGGCTGATCCTCCTGTTCGGGCTCATGGCGGTGCGCGACCTGGGCGACCCGGCGCTGTCCTCGAGCACCGGCGGGCTGCAGTACGTGCTGCTGCAGGCGGCCGGACCGGGCCTGGGCAAGGCGTTCCTCGTCTGCATCGTCGTCGCGATCACCGTGTGCTGCCTCGCGGTGCACACCGCCACCATCCGGATGGCCTTCGCGATGGCCCGCGACAACAACCTGCCCTTCAGCAGCCGGCTGGCGCGGGTGGACCCGCGGCGCAAGACGCCGGTGGTGCCGGCCGTGGTCACCGGGGTGCTCGCGGTGTCGATCCTGCTGCTCAACATCCGGCAGCCGCAGATCTTCACGGTGCTGACCAGCATCGCGATCATCATGGTGTACCTGGCCTACCTGCTGGTCACCGTCCCGATGCTCGTCGCCCGGCTGCGGGGGCGCTGGCCCGGGCCCGAGGCGCCCGGCGACCGGCGGTGGTTCTCCCTGGGCCGCTGGGGCCTGCCGGTCAACGCGCTGGCGGTGCTCTGGGGGGCGGGCATGGCGCTCAACCTCGCCTGGCCGCGGCGCGAGGTCTACAACGCCACCGAGCCGCACCGCTGGTACCTCCAGTGGGGCGCGTTCGTGTTCATCGGCGCCATCGCGGCCGTGGGGCTGGCCTACTACCTGCTGCGCCAGCGGCACCGCACCGGCGTGCTGCCCGAGCACGCGCTGGTGACGGCGGCGCCCGCGGAGGCCTGACCGCTCACCACCCCGCGGCGGGGGCGGCGGCGGCGGGGGCGGCGGCGGCGGCGAAGGAGAGCACCCGCCGGCCCAGCGCCTCGAGGACCACCGTGGTCCCGTCGACGTCGACCGCCGTGCGGGTCCGCTCGTGCGGCGACCGGCCGGCCAGGCGCAGGGCCAGCAGCGCGGCCAGTGCCGGCACCCGGTCGGCGGCCACCGCGCCGGGCACGCCGGGCAGCCGGGCGGGGACGGCCGGGCCGAAGACCCGCCCGACGAGGCCGGCGACCCGCAGCCAGCGGCGCAGCGGGTCGCTGAGCAGCCGGTCGAGGACGGCGGTGGGCTCCTCGGGGGCGGCCAGCAGGAGCGGCGGACCGGACGGCGGGAGACGGTCGGGCCAGCCGGTGTCACGGGTGTCGACCGCGCCGTCGCCGTCCCCGTGCACCAGCGTGACGGGCCGCCGGCGGTCGGGCGGGGGCGGCTGCGCACCGGGGGCGGGTGGCAGCCCGGCGTCGGCGTCGGGGTCGGGTGCCGCGGCGGTGAGCAGGCCGCTCAGCGTGCCGACCACGACGGCGGCCCCGGTCGGGCGGCGCACCGTCCACCCGCCGGGGACGGCGCGCACCGCCGTCCCCCGGGGGGACGCGGCGGCGAGCACCGCCGCCGCGGCCGCGCGTGCCGGGCGCGAGCCGAGGACGGGCGAGGCCCAGTCCTCGGCCGGGGAGCCGCCGCAGGCGCCGCACACGCCGCGGTCAGGACCGGCGCGGCGAGCGCGCGGCGAAGTCGTCGGCGATCTGGTCGAACGTGCACCAGCGCACGCCGGCGTGGGTGTCGACGTGCGCGATGAGCCGCTCGAGCATGAGCAGCACCTGCGGGCGGCCGGAGACGTCGGGGTGGATCGTGAAGGTGACCACCGCGTGGTCCATCTCCCGGTAGACCCAGTCGAACTGGTCGGTCCACATCTCGCCGAGGTGGCGGGGGCTGACGAAGCCGTGGCTGTTCGGGCTGCTCTTGACGAACATCATCGGCGGCAGGTCGTCGAGGTACCAGTTCGCCGGGATCTCGATGAGGTCGGTCTCCTCGCCGCGGACCAGCGGCCTCATCCAGGTCTCGGCCGGCTGCGAGTAGTCGATCTTCGTCCAGCGGTCGCCGACCCGGACGCGGTAGCACTCGACGTCGCGGTGCATGAGCGAGTGGTCGTACCTGATGCCGCGCTCGAGGAGCAGCTCGTTGGTGACGGGGGAGAACTCCCACCACGGGGCGACGTAGCCGGTGGGGCGGCGGCCGGCGCGCTCCTCGATGAGCCCGATGCAGCGGTCGAGCACGGCCGCCTCCTGCTCGCGGCTCATGGCGATCGGGTTCTCGTGGCTGTAGCCGTGCACGCCGATCTCGCAGCCGGCCGCCACGCAGGCGTCGAACTGCTCCGGGAAGGTCTCGACGGAGTGCCCCGGCCAGAACCACGTGCTCGGCATGCCGCGGCGGGCGAACAGCTCGAGCAGGCGGGGCACCCCGACCTCGCCGGCGAAGAGGCCGCGGGAGATGTCGTCGGGGGAGTCCTCACCCCCGTAGGACCCGAGCCAGCCGCCGACCGCGTCGACGTCGACACCGAAGGCGCACAGGATCTCCTTGGGCATGCCCTTCTCCTCTCGTGGGGCCTCCGTGGGGCCTCGGGTGGTGCCGGGTCGGTCAGCCGGCGGCCTCCCGCCAGCCGGCCCGCACCCGGTCGGGGTCGCCGTGCAGGCCGAGCAGGACCGCCAGCAGCACCCGCGCCTGGGAGGGGCGCAGCAGGCCGGCCGGGAGGGCCCCGGCGGCCAGCAGGTCGGTGCCGCCGCCGTCGCCGTACAGCGCGGCCACCGGGCCGGCCGCCACCCGCGTGGAGGTGACGACGACGACCCCGGCGGCGGTGAGCTCGGCGACCGCCCGGCAGACGACCGGGTTGGCGTTGCCCGCGCCGGTCGCCTGCAGGACCAGGCCGCGGGCGCCGGCCGCGGCGAAGGCGTGCAGCGCGGTGGCGTCGGCGTCGGGGTGGCAGGCGACGACGTCGACGCGCACCCCGGCCGGGTCGAAGGCCGCCAGGTCGAACGGCGGGCGGCGCACCGGCCGCCGCTCGACGCGCACCGTCGCGCCGTCCACCCGCCCCAGCGGGCCGGCGTCCGGCGCGGCGAACGTGTCCGGGGCCAGGGTGTGGCTCTTGCGCGTCCCGCGGGCGGGGAACAGCTGCCCGCCGAAGGCGATCAGGACGCCGAGGTCCCGGGCGGCCGCGGCGGCGGCCACGGTGACCGCGTCGGCCAGGTTGCGCGGGCCGTCGCCGTCGGGCGCGTCGGCGGGCCGCTGGGCGCCGGTGAGCACGACCGGGCGCGGGTCGGCGTGGAAGAGGTCGAGGAGGAAGGCGGTCTCCTCGGTGGTGTCGGTGCCGTGCGTGACGACGACGCCGTCGACCTCCGGGTCGGCGAGCTCCCCGGCCACCGCCCGCGCGACCTCGGTGGCCTGGGCCAGCGTCATGCGGTAGCTGCCGACGCGCAGCACGTCGCGGACCCGCACCTCGGGGAGCGCGCCGGCGCCGAGGCGGGAGAGGAGGTCGGCCCCACTGTCCCGCGCGGTGGACACGCCGCGCTCGTCGGTGCGGGTGGCGATCGTGCCGCCGGTCGCGAGCACCGTCACGAGGGACACGGACGCGCCTCCGGTGGTCGCCGGTGTGACACCGGCCACCGTAACGGCCCTGCGCGCCGCCCGCCGGGGGGCGGCGTCGGCACCGGGTCGGCTGTGGCCCGCCGCACACCGCGAGGATGGGGGTCGTGATGGCACGCAGGAGAGTCGGTCCCGAGGACGCCCGTTCGTGGCTGCTGGTCAACGGCGCCCGCCCCGAGCTGTTCGACCCCGCGCACGGGTCGCGCGCCGACCAGGTGGTGCTCGACATCGAGGACGCCGTCGACCCCGCGCGCAAGGACGAGGCGCGCGCCGGGGTGGTCGAGTGGCTGTCCGACGGCGAGCGGTCGGCGTGGGTGCGGATCAACGACCACTCCACCCCGTACTGGGAGGACGACGTCGCCGCGCTCGCCGGTGTCCCCGGGCTGCTCGGCGTCATGCTGGCCAAGACCGAGGCCGCCGAGCACGTGACGGAGACGTACGACCGCCTCGGCGGCGCCACGCCGGTGCTCGCGCTGGTGGAGTCGGCGCTGGGCATCGAGGAGTCGGTGGGCATCGCCCGCGCCCGCGGCACCTTCCGGCTGGCCTTCGGCAGCGGCGACTACCGCCGCGACACCGGCACCAGCGCCGACGACCTGGCGATGGCCTACCCGCGCTCCCGGCTGGTCGTGGCCAGCCGCATCGGCGAGCTGCCCGGCCCCATCGACGGGCCCACGGTCACCCACAGCCTGCCGGTGCTGCGCGAGCAGAGCGCGGTGACGGTGTCGCTGGGCCTCACCGGCAAGCTCTGCCTCGACCCCGACCAGGCGCCGGTGCTCAACGAGATCATCAGCCCCGCGCCGTCCGACGTCGCCTGGGCGCAGGACTTCCTGGCCGACTTCGACGCCCGCGGCCAGGTCATCCGCGACGGCAGCGACCTGCCCCGGCTGGCCCGCGCCCGCAAGATCACCCGGCTGGCCGAGACCTTCGGCGTCCAGCCCGCCTGAGCCCCGCCGGCCCGGTGGTCCCGCGGGACCACCGGGCCGCACCTCACACCGCGGTGGCGGTGACGAACGTGCAGACGCCGTCGCCGGAGCGGGGGCGGCGGGTGCGGATGCCCAGCAGCGCCAGCACCGCCATCTCCAGCCGGAAGGCCAGCCGCATCGCGCCCCGGTAGAAGTGGTCGCCGCCGGTGCTGACCCGCAGGTCGCCGAACCCGGCCAGCCGGACGTGCTCGGTCAGCGCCCAGTCCGGCAGCAGCGTGATGTGCCCCGGCGCGTGGTAGAAGCGCGGCCCGAAGACGTAGGGCGCGCCGCGCAGCAGGGTGAGCAGCCGCGAGTGCGGGTGCGTCACGTTCGGCGTGCTCACCACCAGCCGGTCGCCCGGCCGCAGCAGCCCGCGGATCGACCGCAGCACCTGCCGCGGGTTCTCCACGTGCTCCAGCGTCTCGACGCAGACCACCAGGTCGAAGGGCCCGCGGGTGTCGTCGGTCCAGGTGGGGTCGTCGAGGTCGAGCCGGGCGATCCAGTCGTGCGGCGGGTCGAGGTCGGTGGGGACGACGTCGAGGCCGGCGTCGCGCAGCCGCAGCGCCAGGGCACCGCAGCCCGAGCCCACCTCCAGCACCCGCCCGCCGTCGGGGAGCGCGGCCCGCACCAGCTCCAGCGCGTACTCGTGCACGCCGGGCGCGGCGTGGATGCCGTGCCCCTTGTAGCTGGAGACGGCGGGGGTCCGGGAGCCGCTGGCCTGCTCGACGTCTGCCATGCCCCCACCCTGTCAGCCGACCCTCCCGGGCGCCGACCGCACCCCCGCCGCGCCGGCCGCTCAGGCCAGCGCGGCGGCCTGCTCGGCGCACAGCTCGGCCAGCGCCTGGGGCGCCGAGCGGCACAGCCGCGGGAAGGCGAGGAAGCCGTGCGGCATGCCGACGTACTGCGTCAGGCGGACCGGCACGCCGGCCGCCCGCAGCACCTCGGCGTAGCGGTACCCGTCGTCGCGGATCGGGTCGTGCTCGGCCACCTGGACCAGCGCCGGCGGCAGCCCGGAGTGGTCGGCGGCGAACAGTGGTGAGGCGTGCGGCTCCCGCGGGTCCTGCCCGCCGAGGTAGTGGTCGCGGAAGGCCAGGCAGTCGGCCCGGGTGAGGATCGGCGCGGAGGCGTTCTCCTCGATCGACGGGCTGCTCATCGTGAGGTCGACCGACGGGTAGACCAGCCCCTGGTGCGCGATCCGCGGGCCCGACCGCTCCCGCGCCACCAGGCTGACGACGGCGGCCAGGTTGCCGCCGGCGCTGTCGCCCATCACCGCCACCCGGCCGGCGTCCGCGCCGAACTCGCCCGCCCGCTCGACGACGTCGACCAGCGCCGCGTAGCAGTCCTCGGCCGCCGCCGGCCAGCGGTGGTCCGGCGCCAGCCGGTACTCCACCGAGACGACGACGGCGCCGACCGTCGCCGCGACGTTGCTGCACAGCCAGTCGCCGGAGTCCAGGTTGCCGAGCGTCCAGCCGCCGCCGTGGAAGTGGACGACGAGCGGGAGCGTGCCGGCCGCGCCCACGGGCCGGTAGCTGCGGACGGGCACCGGGCCCGCCTCGCCGCGCGCCGTCCCGTCGGTCAGGCCGACTCCGCGGGCCACGCCGCCCAGCAGGAGGTCGGTCACCGGGCCGTGGCCGACGCGCCGGCTCTGGGCGCGGCGCAGCTGCTCGGCGTCCATCGTCGCGACCGACAGCCGGGCCAGGGCGCGGCCGAGCAACCGCACCCGCAGGTCCATCCGTGCCATGCGTCCTCCTCGGGGCCGACGGGTCGGGTCAGGGTTCGGCGAACCAGGCGGAGCCGAGCCCGGGGACGGTCAGCCGGCCGCCGCGCACCCCGAGCCGGCCGTCGCTGCCGTGCACCTGCACGAAGCTGCCGAACCCGGTGACGGTGTCGGCGTCGACCTCCTGCGGGCGCGGCGAGAAGTTGGCGACGCCGACGAAGGCGCCGCTGCGCGGGTGCCGCCGCCGCCACACCAACACCGCGTCGCTGCCGGCGTCGAGCACCTCCGGCTCGGTGCCGCCGCGCAGCGCCAGCAGGGAGCGGCGCACCCGCCCGAGCTCCCGGACGCCGGCGAACACGCGGCCCTCCAGGCTCTCCGGGTCGGTGCGCCGGGCCGCCGCGGCCCAGTCCATCGGCGGGCGGTGCATCCAGCGGTTGTCCGGCGCCCGCGCGGGGTCCTCGAGGTAGCCGGTGTCGTTGCGCAGGGCCAGCTCGTCGCCCATGAAGAGCAGCGGGATGCCGCCGAAGGCGTAGGCCACCGAGTACAGGAGCAGCAGCCGCCGGGTGCCGGCCTCGAGCGCGGCGGCGTCGTCCCGTGCCAGGGCGTCCTCGATGCCGCACAGCGAGGCCGCCGAGCCGGAGACCCGGGCGTCGCCGGTGACCTCGTTCTCCTGGAACAGCGCGCCGCGGGCGAAGGAGCCGGGGAAGCGGCCGGAGTAGAAGTCGTTGAGGAAGCGCCGGTGGGCGAAGGCGTCGAGGCCGACCGCGGCGGCGTCGGCGTCGGTGATCGCCCAGCCGATGTCGTCGTGGCCGCGCACGTAGGTCACCCACGACGTCGACGGCGGGATCGGCCGCATCCGGCGCAGCGCCTGCCGGGCCAGCCGGACCTCGCCGGTGGCCAGGCTGCTCCACAGCAGCACCATGAGCTGGTTGTGGTAGGCCAGCTCGCACTCCGGGCGGAAGCGCTCGTGCGCGCCGAGGTACTGCACGAGGTCGTCGGGGGCGACGATCGCCTCGGCCTTGAACACCACGCCGGGCGCGGCCAGCCGGGTCACCGCGTGCAGCAGCTGCAGCAGCGTGTGCCCCTCGGGCTGGTTCTGGCAGGTGGTGCCCATCCGCTTCCACATGAACGGCACGGCGTCCATGCGGAAGACGTCGACGCCGCGGTTGGCCAGCCAGGTGATCTCGCCGAGCATCGCCAGCGTGACCTCGGGGTTGGTGTAGTCGAGGTCCCACTGGTAGGGCCAGAACGTCGTCCACACCCAGCCGCCGGCGCCGCCGCGGGCCTCGGGCACCCAGCTGAACGAGCCGGGGGCGCGGTCGGGGAAGACCTCGGGGATGGTCGCGTCGTAGGCGTCGGGCAGCGTCCGGTCGGGGAAGGCGGTGTAGAAACCCGCGTACGCGGGGTCGCCGGCCAGCCAGCCCTGCGCCCACGGGTGCTCGCGGGCGGTGTGGTTGAGCACCAGGTCGATGCACAGGGCCATGTCGCGCTCGTGCAGCGCCCCGGCCACCGCCTCCAGGTCGGCCATGGTGCCCAGCCGCGGGTCGACGGCGCGGTAGTCGGCCACCGCGTACCCGCCGTCGTTCTCGCCCTCCCGGGGGCGCAGCAGCGGCATCAGGTGCAGGTAGGTGGTGCCGAGCTCGGCGAGGTGGTCGAGGTGCCCGGGCAGCCGGTCGAGGGTGCCGCAGAAGCGGTCGACGTAGCAGACGTAGCCCTGCAGGCGGGTGCGCTGGAACCAGCCGGGGTCGAGCTCGCGGCGGCGGTCGAGGCGGCGCAGCGCCCGCGGCCGGGCCGCCGCCGCGGCGAGCGCGGTGCGCAGCACCCGGGCGAACAGGTCGTCGGCGCGGTCGCCGTACAGCTGCGCCAGTGGCCCGTGGACGTCGACGAGCGCCAGGTCGACGCGGGTGAGGAAGGCGTCGGCCTCGTCCTCGCCCAGCGCCGCGGTGGCCTCGTCCGACAGCCGCCGCCGCAGCGCCGACCACGCGCGGGTGGCGCCCTCCCGGAGGTCGCCGGGGCCGCCGACCCCGCCCGTGCCCGTCGTGGTCGCCGTCGCGTCGGTGTCCCCGCCTGCCACGGCTGCACCTTAGGAGGACACCGGTGCGCCCCGCCCCTCGTGCGCCCGGTGTCGACCTGTCGTCGTCCCGGCGCCCGGGACACCGCAGCAGGTCGACACCGGGCGGTCCCGGTCCGGTCCCGGTCCGGTGCCGGTCGGGTCAGGCCGGCAGCAGGCGGACGGCGAGCGCGGCGATGTCGTCGTCGGTGCCGTCGGGGACCACGCGGGTCAGCAGCCGGTCGCACACCGCGTCGGCCGGCAGCCCGCCGAGCCCGCGCAGCGCCTCGACCAGCCGGGCCATCCCGGTGTCGACGTCCTGCCGGCCCACCTCGACCAGCCCGTCGGTGACCAGCAGCACCGTGTCCCCGGGCCGCAGCACGGTCTCCTGGTCGCTGCGGCGGGCCGGCTCCTGGGTGCCCAGCAGCCGCTCGGCGGGGGAGGAGAGCACCCGCACCGCGGCGTCCGGCGCGACCAGCAGCGGCGGCAGGTGCCCCGCCGACGACCAGCGCAGCCGGCGGCCGCCGTCGGCGGCGGGCAGCTCCAGCCGGGCGACCAGCGCGGTGGCCAGCGTGCCGGTGTGCAGCCCGGAGAGCACCCGGTCGACGCGGTCGAGGGTGCGGGCCGGGCTGTCGGGGGAGTCGTAGGCCAGCGTGCGGACGGCGCTGCGCAGCTGGGCCATCGCCGCGGCCGCCTCGACGCCGTGCCCGGTGACGTCGCCGATCACCAGCAGCGTCGCGCCGTCGGGCTGGGCGACCGCGTCGTACCAGTCCCCGCCGACCAGGGCGTGCGAGCCCGCGGGGCGGTAGCGGACGGCGATCTCCAGCCCCTCGCGCTCCGGCGGCGGGGTGAGCAGGCTGTGCTGCAGGGTCTCGGCCACCCGCAGCTGCCGGCCGTAGCGGCGGGTGTTGTCCAGCACCAGCGCCCCGCGCCGGGCGGCCTCCATCGCGAGGTCGACCTCCTCGGGCGTGTGCGGCGGCCGGTCGCCGCTGCACACCAGCGACAGGACGCCGAACGCCGAGCCGCGCGCCTGCAGGGGCACCAGCAGGCTCGAGCTGGGGTCCAGCCGCCGCCACGCCTCGCGCACCGCGCCCTCGGGGAGCGACTCGGGGCCGAGGTCGGGGTCCACCCGGTCCAGCCGCACCGGCTCGCCGGACCGCAGGGCGGTGGTCAGCGCGACCTGGTCGCGGGGCGCGGTGACCCGCCCGGCGAGGTAGGTGTCGACGTCGGCGAGCAGGCCGGGGTCGCGGTGCGCGCGGGCCGTGCGGCCCGGGGCGCCGTCGCCGGCCAGGACGGTGACCGTGGCCCAGTCGGCCAGCCGCGGCACCACCAGGCGGGCGAGCCGGTCGGCGGCCGCGCCGGTGTCGAGCAGCTCGGCCAGCGAGTCGGTCACCCCGGCGAGGAAGCGCACGCGGTCGTGCTCGGCCTGCTCGGCGGTCGGTCCAGGCACCTCGGCTCCAGGTCGGGCGCCGGTCGGGCGACCGGGCGCTGGCCGGGGAAGCCTACGGGAGCGACGGGGCGGCGCCGGTGTGCCGGCGGGTCAGCCGGACCGCCGGTCGCGGTAGCGGGCCGCCCGGCGGGCGGCCGCGGCGCGGCGCCGCTCGGTGTCGCGCGCCTGCCGCTGCGCCGAGCTGCGGTCGCGGACCGCCTGGGCGGTGCCCGGCGGGTAGCCGGCCTTCTTCACCCGGTTCTCGGTGGCCTCGGGCATGTAGGCGATGGAGAACGCCAGCCCGAGGATCAGCCCGCCCAGCGCCGCCACCCCGCGGATCCAGAACGGCCCGGGCACCAGCAGCAGCACCAGGGCGATCGGCACGGCGAGCTGGGCGAGGCTGCGGGCCACGTGCCGCAGCACCCAGGTGCCCGTCGTCGTGTCGTGCAGCACCCAGGTGCGGTGGCGGGGCGGCAGGCCCGCGCCCATCGCGTACCCGAGCCACCGGAGGACGCCGGGCCGGACGCGCTGACTGGGGGGACCGGTGTCCGGGGGCGGCTGCACGTGCCCTGTCTACACCGCGATATCAAGCACACCAACCATTGGTGCCCCAATCAATCTGTCGCGTCCGCCACGGCGTCGTCGTCGAGCGCGTGCTGCGCGGCGTCGATGACCCTGGTCAGGGACGCGTGCAGGTCCTGCAGCTCCTCCACGGGCATGCCCAGGTGCGCGCTGATGCCGGCCGGGACGGCCTCGGCCTCGGCCCGCAGGGCGCGGCCCCGGTCGGTGAGGGTGATGGTCAGCGCCCGCTCGTCCCGGGGGTCCCGGTCGCGCCGGACCAGGTCGGCCGCCGCGAGCCGCTTCACCAGCGGCGACAGGGTGCCGGGGTCGAGCTGCAGCAGCCGGCTGAGGTCCTTGATCGACAGCGGGCCGTGCTGCCACAGCGCCAGCATCACCAGGTACTGCGGGTGGGTGAGCCCCATGGGCTCGAGGAAGCGCCGGTAGACGGCGACGACGTTGCGTGCGGCCACGGACAGCGCGAAGCAGACCTGGCGCTCGAGGGCGAGCGGGTCGGCGCGGAGGAGGTCGGCGTCGGAGGCGGGCACCCCCCGATCGTAGGGACGCCGCCGCCCGCCGGGCCCGGTCAGCCGCGGGCGGCCAGGCGCCGGGCGCGCGCCCGCGGGTGCTCCAGCAGCGCGTCGACCCGCCCGTGCAGCTCGGCCAGCCGGGCGCGCAGGTCGCCGTCCAGGGAGCCCGCCGAGTCGTCCCCGCCCAGCGCGACCGGCACGTGGGGCGGCAGCGTGGCCAGCAGCCCGGCGGCGGCCTCCCCGGCGGCGGCCACCTGCCGGGCGCTGAGCCGGACGTAGCCCAGCGCGTCGCCGAGCGCGTCGACCACCGCCTCGACGCCCTCGGGCGTGCCCGACCCCACCGGTACGTCCAGGACGACGCCGCCCCCGCTGGGCGCGACCACCGCGACGGCGTCCTCGACCAGGTCGGGCCGGTCGGCCGGCACCGGCGCGAGCAGGGGCACCAGGCGGTAGGGGCGGGCCTGCTCGGCGAGCCGGGCGAAGACGTCGGCGCCCCGGGCGCGGTCCGGGGTGAGCAGGCGCGCGGTGACGTACCGGGCGCCGAAGCGGGCGCCCAGGTCGAGCACCCGCCCGTGCGCGGCGTGCACGTCGTCGCGCGGGAGGTCGGCGCCCAGCTGCACCCGGCCGACGTCGAGCACGGTCACCCGCGTCTCCAGCAGCAGCGCCACCAGCCGGGCCAGGTTGCGCTCGCCCGCGCCGCCGTGCCACCACGGCTCGACCTCCGCGGCGCCGCCCACGTGCAGGCCGACGGAGTGCCAGCCGGTGCCGGGCAGCGCCTCGGTCAGCTCGAGGGCGTCGCGCGGGTGGACCAGGGACTGGTGGACCGCCAGGCGGTTGGCAGCAGGCACGCCGTCACCCTCTCCCGGCCGTCCGCGTCTGGCGACGGCGGCGGTGGGCGGCCATCCGCACCGGGGTGTCGGCGGTGCCGTAGCCGTCGTAGCCGCCGAGGCGCTGCACGACCTCGAAGAACACCCGGTCGCCGAGGACGTCGGTGGCCAGGTGCAGGTAGCCGCCGTGCGCGTCCTCCTCGTACAGCAGACCGTGCTCGCGGACGGCGTCGAGCAGCTCCCCGGGCAGGTCGAGGCGCGCCTCGAGGTCGTCGGCGTAGTTGGCCGGCACCGGGAGCAGCGGCGCCCCGGCGGCCCGCAGCGCGCGGGCGGTGGCCACCAGGTCGTCGGTGGCCAGCGCGACGTACTGCGGCTCGGGGACGCCGGGCGCCCACCCGCCGCGGCGCAGGGCGGAGGCCGACAGCGCCAGCCGCACCGCGCGGTCGGGCCCGGTGACCGCCCGGGTGCGCACCAGGCCGAAGGGCGCGGCCAGCTCGGTGACCTCCTGTGGCTCCAGGCCCAGCACCGCCCGGTAGAACAGACCCGCCTCGTCGAAGGCGTCGAAGGGCTGGGTGAGCCCCACGTGGTCGGTGCCGGTGATCCCGGTGCCCGGCCCGGGGCGCGCGCCGGTGGGCAGGAAGTCGGCCGGCCACCCGTCCGGCCCGGTGCGGGTGAAGAACACCTGGGTGCCGTCCGGGGCGGCGACGGCGGCCAGCTCGGCCTCCACGGTGCCGCGGGCCCGGGGGAGCACCGGGGCGCTCATGGCCTCGGCGCGCGCGGCCGACCGGCGCGGGTCGGTGCTCTCCAGCCCGAGCGCGGTCACCGACGCCACCCCGACCGCGGTCGGCCGGGTCACCGAGGCGTTGAGCAGCACGCGCGCGGTGCCCTGCTCCCACAGCTGCACCGGCTTGGACCGGTGCTGCCCGGTGTGGGTGAACCCGAGCGCGTCGAGCACCCCGGCCAGCTGCGGGCCGGAGACGCCGTCGACGGCGAGCTCGGTGAACGACCAGCCCGACAGCGCGGGTGCCGCCGGGGGCGTGGGGCCCGGCCGCGCGCGGCGCAGGGCGAGCGCCTCCTCCAGCCACTGCAGGGAGCGCACCGCGTCGACCGCCGTCCGGGCCGGGTCGGCCTGCCGGTAGACGTCGTTGAACACCTCCAGCGACAGGGGCCCGGTGTAGCCGGCGTCGAGCACGCACCCGACGAAGCGCGGCAGGTCGAAGGCGCCCTGGCCGGGGAACAGCCGGTGGTGGCGGCTCCACTGCAGCACGTCCATCCGCAGCGCCGGGGCGTCGGCGAGCTGGAGGAAGAAGAGCTTCTCGGCGGGGACCGTGGCCAGGCCGGCGGGGTCCCCGCCGCGGGAGAGCACGTGGAAGCTGTCCAGGCACAGCCCGAGGGCGGGGGAGTCGGCCCGGCGGACGGCGTCCCACGACCGCTCCCAGGTGGAGACGTGCCGGCCCCACGCCAGCGCCTCGTAGGCGATCCGCGCCCCGCGCTCGGCGGCCCGGGCCGCGGCGGCGGCCAGCTGCCCGGCCAGGACGTCGGCGTCGTCGACGGCGTCGGGCGCCACCGACGAGCAGACCAGCACGGTGTCGACGCCGAGCGCGGCCACCACGTCGAGCTTGCGGTCGAGCCGGCGCAGGTTGCGGGCGAAGCGGTCGGGGTCGGTGGAGTCCAGGTCGCGGAAGGGCTGGTAGAGGTCGATCGACAGGCCGAGGTCGGCGCAGCGGGCGGCGAGCTCGGCCGGTGACCACGGCGCGGCGACCAGGTCGGGCTCGAACACCTCGATGCCGTCGAAGCCCGCGGCCGCGGCCGCGGTGAGCTTGTCCTCCAGCGTGCCGGACAGGCAGACGGTGGCGATCGACCGCCGCGGCCGCTCAGGGGACACGGACGTCGGGCCCCGGGTCGGCGACGAGCTCGGCGAAGTGCGCGACCACCCGGTCGGCGTCGGGCTCGACGCCGGTGAACAGGCGGAACGCGTCGACGGCCTGGAAGACCGCCATGCCGCCGCCGTCGAGCACCCGGCACCCCCGGGCCCGGGCGGTGCGCACCAGTTCGGTCTCCAGCGGCCGGTAGACGATGTCGGCTACCCAGAGGCCGGGGCGCAGCAGGTCCGCGTCCAGCGGCAGGCCCGGGTGCGCGGCCATGCCGGTCGGCGTGGCGTGCACCAGCCCGTCGGCGCCGGCCAGTGCGGCGGCCACGGACCCGGCGTCCCGGCCGGTGGCGCGGGCCGCGCCGAACCGCTCGCCCAGCTCGCCGGCCAGCCGGTCGGCCCGCGCCGCGTCGACGTCGAGCACGGTCAGCCGGCGGGTGCCCAGGGTGAGCAGCGCGTGCGCCACGGCGGCGCCGGCACCGCCTGCGCCCAGCAGGACGACCTCGTCGAGGCCGGCCTCGGGCAGCCCCCGGTCGAAGGCCCGGGCGAACCCCGACCAGTCGGTGTTGTGCCCGACCGCCCGGCCCGCGCGCAGCACCACCGTGTTCACCGCGCCGAGCGCCGCGGCGTCGGGGGAGAGCTCGTCGAGGTGCGGGATGACCAGCTGCTTGCACGGGTGGGTGACGTTGAGCCCGTCGAACCCGGTCAGCCGGGCCGCGGCCAGCACCTCGCCGACCGCCGTCGCCGGGCGGCGGAGCACGTCGAGGTCCAGCCGCCGGTAGAGGTAGCGCAGGCCGAGCTCGTCGGCCTCCCGCTCGTGCATCGGCGGGGTCAGCGACGGCCCGATGCCGCTGCCGACCAGGCCGACGAGGAAGCTCTGCGCGCCGGACGTCATGGACCGCCCCCATCTATGTACCAGGTGGTGAGTTGGTTCCAGGGGACCACACCCCGCGGCGGAAGGCCAGCCCCCGGCGTGATCCGGGCCACCGTGGCACCCCGCGCCCCGGGCGCGCGGGGCTCCGGCGCGGGAGACCTAGGCTGCCGGGGTCGGCCGTCGAGCCAGGAGGACGTCGTGACCGCCCAGCACCCCGAGCCGCCGGCCGGACGCTCCGGTGCGCCCGAGCGGACGCGCGACGCCGACCGCACCCGCGCGGAGATCCTCGCGGTGGCCACCGCCGAGTTCGCCGACCGCGGCTACGCCGGCGCCCGGATCAACGAGATCGCCGACAAGCTGAGCACCACCAAGCGGATGATCTACTACTACTTCGGCGGCAAGGAACAGCTCTACGTCGCCGTCCTGGAGCAGGCCTACAGCCGCATCCGCAGCCTCGAGCAGCAGGTCGACGTCGAGCACCTCGACCCGGTCGAGGCGATCCGCGAGCTGGCCGGCCTGACCTTCGACCACCACGAGGCGCACCCGGAGTTCATCCGGCTGGTCAGCATCGAGAACATCCACCGCGCCGAGCACATCGCCCGCTCCGAGGCGCTGTCCGGGCTGGCCAACCCCGCGCTGGACGTGCTCGGCCGCATCCTCGAGCGCGGCTGGGACGCCGGTGTGTTCCGCGACGACGTCGACGCGCTCGACGTGCACCAGGTGATCAGCGCCTTCTGCGTCTTCCGGACGGCGAACCGGCACACCTTCGGCGCCATCTTCGGCCGCGACATGCTCGACCCGGCCCGCCGCGACCACCAGCGGCGGCTGCTCGCCGACCTCGTCGTCGCCCACCTGACCGCCAGCCAGGGCTGACCCGGCCGCCCCGGCGGCGGGTCAGGCGGCCGGGTGGACGAGCAGGGCGGTGATCCGGCGCCCGGCCGGCCCCTCGACGACGACGTAGGTGGTGTCCACGCGGCCGATCTCGACGCCGTCGGACCGGACGCGGGCGAAGGCCGCCCGGTGCAGGGCGCCGGTGCGGTTGACGACCGTGGTGGCGGAGGAGAGCGGCACGCTCCGGTCGTAGCCGGCCGCGCGCAGGGCCCCGACCTGCTGCCGGGCGGCGGCGAGCACCTCGGCCGCGTCGGCCAGCACGGCGCAGCCGGAGTCGGTGCTCAGCACCAGCGGCACCCCGTACCAGGCGAGCAGCCGCTCGACGTCGTCGACGTCACCCCGGCCGAGGGCGGCGAAGTCGTGCAGGTAGCCCGCGTGCCAGGCGCGGAGCTCGCGTTCGTCCACGCCCGCATCGTGGCGCGCGGCCGGGCGGAGCGGGACGGGGTCGTCCGCTAGGACGGGTTGACACGGTGACCGCGATCACCTCACCATCTGGTACGTAACCAACTGGTACATAAGCGCCCGGCGCACCGCACCGGGCCCCGCCGCCGATCGCCGGCACCCTCCACCGCGCCACCGGCCCTCCAGGAGACCGACCATGAGCCAGCCCACCGTCCCGGGTGGCACCCCCGCCCCCGGCGGTACCGCCCCCGGCGGTACCGCCCACGAGCGCCTGCCGCGCAAGGCCGCCCTGGCGAGCTTCGTCGGCAGCATGCTCGAGTACTACGACTTCTTCATCTACGGCGCGGCCGCCGGCCTGGTCTTCCCGCAGGTGTTCTTCCCCGAGTCCGACCCCTCGACCGGCACGCTGATCTCCCTCGCCACCTTCGGCGTCGCCTACGTCGCCCGGCCGCTCGGTGCCGTGGTCATCGGCCACTTCGGCGACCGCGTCGGCCGCAAGCGGATGCTCGTGCTCACCCTGCTGCTGATGGGCGTCTCGACGTTCCTCATCGGCGCGCTGCCCTCCTACGCCGCCATCGGCGTGGCCGCCCCGGTGCTGCTGGTCGTGCTGCGCGTGCTGCAGGGGCTCTCGGCGGCCGGCGAGCAGAGCGGCGCCAACTCCCTCACGCTCGAGCACGCCCCCGAGGGGCGGCGCGGCTTCTTCACCAGCTTCACGCTGTCGGGCACCCAGGCCGGCCTGATCCTGGCCAACGTCGTCTTCCTGCTGGTGGCGCTGCTGCCCGAGGACCAGCTGCTCACCTGGGGCTGGCGGATCCCGTTCTTCCTGTCCGCGGTCGTCGTCGCCGTCGGCTACTGGGTGCGCCGCTCGCTGCCGGAGACGGCGGAGTTCGAGCGGGCCAGCGAGGAGGAGCAGGTCGCCAAGCTGCCGGTCGCCGTCCTGTTCCGCGACCACTGGGCCTCGGTGCTGCGGGTGGTCCTCTGCGCGCTGGTCTCGGTGGTCAGCACGATCGTCAGCACCTGGGCGCTGGCGCACGGCACCAACGTCGTCGGCATGGAGCGCTCGACCCTGCTGTGGATGGTCATCCTGGCCAACGTCGTCGCGCTGGGCGTCCTGCCGCTGTGGGCCCGGCTGTCCGACCGGGTCGGCCGCCGTCCGGTGTTCGCCCTCGGTGCGCTGGGGTCGGCCGCGCTGGCCTTCCCGTTCCTCTGGGCGCTGCAGCAGGGCAGCGGCCCGCTGGTCGTCGTCTTCGGCGTCGCCCTGTTCGGGGTCGTCTACTCGGCGGCGAACGGCATCTGGCCGTCGTTCTACGGCGAGATGTTCGGCACGCGGGTGCGCTACTCCGGCACGGCCATCGGCACGCAGATCGGCTTCGCGCTCGGCGGCTTCTCGCCGGCCATCGCCGCGGCCATCGTCGGTGAGGGGCCCGGCGGCTGGGTGCCGGTGGCGCTGCTGACCGCCGGCGCCGCCACGGTGGCCGGGCTGTGCGCGCTGACCGCCCGCGAGACCGCGCACGTGCCGCTCGAGCAGCTCGGCGACGTCCACACCCGGGCGGCGGCGCGCCAGAAGACGCTCACCCGCGCCTGACCGCGCACCCTCGTCCCGCGGGCCCCGGCCGGATCGGCCGGGGCCCGCACGCGTCCGCGTCCCGGAGCACACTGGGCGGGTGACCGTCGTGCTCACCGAGGCCGACTACGCGGCGACGGTGTCCGCGCCGGGGATCGTGCTGGTCGACTTCCGCGCTGCCCGGTCGGGGTCGAGCCGGGCGTTCACCCGCGAGTTCGCCGCCGCGGCGGGGCGGCACCCGGGGCTGGTGTTCGCCTCGGTCGACACCGAGGCCGAGGTCGCGCTGACCGCGCGGGTGGGGGTGCGCTCGGCGCCCACGCTGATGGTGTTCCGCGACGGCGTGCCGGTGTACGCCGAGCCCGGCTACCTGCCCGGCGACTCCCTCGACCTGCTCGTCGCCACGGTGCGCGAGCTCGACATGCCCGCGGTGCGCGCGCTGTTCCCCGAGCCGGTCGACCCGCGCTGAGGCGCTGACCCCGCACGCCGTCCTACCGCACCGCAGCGCGTCCCACCCGACGTCCCACGGTCGGGTGGGACACGCCACGATCAGGTTCCCTGGTCATCGCGCGGCCCCTCAGGAGACGAGGACGACGACCAGCGTCCGGGGGCCGTGCACGCCCTCCACCCGCTCCAGCTCGATGTCGCTCGTGGCCGACGGCCCGCTGATCATCGTGAGCGGGCGCAGCGGGTCCAGCCGGCCCAGGCTCTCCGGCACCCCGCCCACGACTTGGTCGGCGGTGACCACGCAGACCAGGCAGTCGGGCAGCAGCGACAGCGCCCGCCGGCCGCACGGCGGCGTCCCGTCGAGCACCAGCGTGCCGGTCTCGGCGATGGCCACCGCGACGGCGGTCACCGAGGCGGCGCGCTCGGCCAGCTGCACCGGCGGCCGGTCGTCGTCGGTGTCGAGACCGTCGGGGCGCCACGCGGCCGGCAGCCCCGGCGCGGCCACCACCGACCCCGGCGCCCAGCCGGTGCCGAGCCCGGCGTCCAGCGCGGCGGTCACGGTGCCGGCGACGTCCTCGGGCCCGCAGCGCAGCACCGAGGCCTTGTAGTCCTCGAGCCGGTCGACGAGGACGTCGAGCAGCTCGGCGACCGGCCGGTCGTCGGTCGTGCGGTAGTCGCGCACCACCTCCGGCACCGGCGCGCGGGTCTCGCCGAGCGCGGTGCGGATGCGGCCCAGCACCTCCTCGCGCGCACTCACGACCGGCCCCCGTGCTCGCGCACCCACTGGGCGGTGAAGCTCTCCGCCGGCGGGGTCGGCAGGTCGCGGCTGCGGGTCCACGCCGAGGCGGGGAAGGGCAGCGCGGCCGGCATCGTGGGCCGGCCCCGGGCGACGAGGCGGCCCAGCCCGGCCGCCCGCTGCGCCAGCCGCCACAGCCGCGGGTGCGACATCGCCCGCGCCAGCGCCCTGAACGCGACCGACTCGGCGGTCGGCCGCTCCTGCGCCTCGACGTGCTCGGCGCGCAGGTGCACCAGGATCGAGGGGATGTCGATCGCCACCGGGCAGACGTCGTAGCAGGCGCCGCACAGGGACGAGGCGTAGGGCAGCGAGGCGTTGTCCTCGACGCCGGTCAGCTGCGGCGAGAGCACCGCGCCGATCGGCCCCGGGTACACCGAGCCGTAGGCGTGCCCGCCGGTGCGCTCGTACACCGGGCAGACGTTGAGGCAGGCCGAGCACCGGATGCAGTGCAGCGCCTGGCGGCCCACCTCGTCGGCGAGCACCGCCGTCCGGCCGTTGTCGACCAGCACCAGGTGGAAGTCCTGCGGCCCGTCGCCGGGCGTCACCCCGGCCCACGTCGAGGTGTAGGGGTTCATCCGCTCGCCGGTGGAGGAGCGGGGCAGCAGCTGGAGGAACACCTCCAGGTCGCGCCAGGTGGGCACCAGCTTCTCGATGCCCATGACGGTGATCAGCGTCTCGGGCAGGGTCAGGCACATCCGGCCGTTGCCCTCGCTCTCGACCACGGCGAGGGTGCCGGTCTCGGCGACGGCGAAGTTCGCCCCGCTGATCGCCACCCGGGCCCGCAGGAACCGCTCCCGCAGGTGCGCCCGGGCGGCCATCGCCAGTCGGCGCGGCTCGTCGGTGAGGTCGGCGTCCACCCGCGGCATGGTGCGCAGGAAGATCTCGCGGATCTCGGCGCGGTTCTTGTGGATCGCCGGCACCAGGATGTGGCTGGGCGCGTCGTCGCCGAGCTGCACGATCAGCTCGGCGAGGTCGGTCTCGTGGGCGGTGATGCCCGCGGCCTCGAGCGCCTCGTTGAGGCCGATCTCCTGGGTGGCCATCGACTTGACCTTGACCACCTCGTCGCTGCCGGTGGCCCGCACCAGGTCGGTGACGATGCGGTTGGCCTCGCCGGCGTCGCGCGCCCAGTGCACCGTGCCGCCGCGCGCGGTCACCTGTCGCTCCAGCTCCTCGAGGTGCTCGTCGAGGCGGGCCATCGTCGCGGTCTTCAGGGCGCTGCCGGCCGCGCGCAGCTGCTGCCAGTCGGGCAGCTCGGCCACGACCCGGGCCCGCTTGCCGCGGATCGTCTGGGTCGCGTGGCCGAGGTTGGCGCGCAGCTGGCCGTCGCGCAGCGCGTCGCGGGCGGCGTCGGGGAAGGACCGGTCGCCGCGCAGGTGGCCGACGCCGCGGGGCGCGGTGGGCAGGCCGAGGAACGTCGTCCCCGACCGCGGCGCGCCGGGCGCGAGCGGGGTCTGGTCGGTGCGCAGGTCCTGCGGGGTGGTGGTCACGCGGTCACCGCCGGGCGGGTGGTCTGGTGCGGGGTCACGGCGTCCTCCGTCGAGGCGAGGATCTCGGCTAGGTGCACCGTCCGGGTGCCCGAGCGCAGCCGCGACAGCCCGCCGCCGATGTGCATCAGGCAGGAGGAGTCGCCGGCGGTGCAGACCTCGGCGTGCGTGGACAGCACGTTGGCCATCTTGTCGGTGAGCATCGCGGTCGAGGTGTCGGCGTTCTTCACCGAGAACGTGCCGCCGAACCCGCAGCACGACTCCGCGCCCGGCAGCTCGACCAGCTCCAGCCCGCGCACCGCGCGCAGCAGCCGCAGCGGCCGGTCGCCCACCTTCAGCAGCCGCAGCGAGTGGCAGGTCGGGTGGTAGGTCACCCGGTGCGGGTAGTAGGCGCCGACGTCGGTCACGCCGAGGACGTCGACGAGGAACTGCGACAGCTCGTAGGTGCGCTCGGCCAGCGCCTCGGCGTCGGCGGCCAGCGCGTGCTCGCCCGCCCGGCGGGCCACCATCGCCTGCTGGTGGTGGATCGAGGCCACGCACGACCCCGACGGCGCGACGACGGCCTCGGCGCCGGCGAAGGCGCGCACGTGGTTGGCCACGATGGGCACCGCCTCGCGCCGGTACCCGGTGTTGACGTGCATCTGCCCGCAGCAGGCCTGCCCGGCGGGCACGACCACCTCGTGGCCCAGCCGCTCCAGCAGTGCCGCGGTCGCCCGGGCGACCTGCGGCACCACCGTGTCCACCAGGCAGGTGGCGAAGAGCGCGACCCTCATGGAACCCCCTCACTGCCCGCCGGTGCGGCGGACGCGGCTGGACTCACGGACGACGAGCACCGGCTCGAAGACCTCCTGGACGTGTACGTGACCCTCGCCCCGCGCCTCGTCCAGCAGCAACTCCGCCGCGCGGGACCCGAGCTCCTGGCGCGGCTTGCGCACCGAGGTGAGCGGGACCGCGGCGGCCGCGGCGAAGTCGATGTCGTCGTAGCCGACGATGGCGAACTCGTCGGGCACCCGCACCCCCTGGCGGACCATCTCCTGCAGCACGCCCAGGGCCATGAGGTCGTTGGCGCAGACCGCGGCGGTGGGCCGGCGGGACGCGGGCATGCCCACGATCCGGGCGGCGGCCTCGCGCCCGCCCGCGACGGTGAGCGCCTCGGGGGAGAGGGTGAGCAGCTCGTCGACGGCGCCGGTGGCCTCGCGCACCGCCGCCTCGACGCCGTCGTGCCGCTCCTGCACCTGCGGCAGGCCCGAGGCGCCGCCGATGAAGGCGATCCGCCGGTGCCCGCGCTCGAGCAGGTGCTCGGCGGCCAGCCGCCCGCCGAGGACGTCGTCGACGGCGACCGCGCACTGGTCGGGCCCGGGCGCGCGGCGGTCGACGAGCACCACCGGGACGCCGCGCCGGCGCAGCGTCTGCAGGTGCGGGGTGAGCTCGGCGGTCGGGGTGATGAGCACCCCCTGCACCCGCTGCTCGGCCAGCACGTCGAGGTGTGCGGACTCCTTCTCGGGGCGGTCGTCGGAGTTGCACAGGATCAGCGCGAGCCCGGCGGGGTTGACGACGTCCTCCACGCCCCGGGCCACGTCGGTGAAGAACGGGTTGGCGATGTCGAGCACGACCAGCCCCACCGTGCGGCTGGAGCCGGCGCGCAGCTGGCGGGCCGACTCGTTGCGCACGAAGCCCAGCGCGGCGATGGCGCCGAGCACCCGCTCGCGGGTGGCCGCGCTGACCACCTCCGGCCGGTTGAGCACGTTGCTGACCGTGCCGACCGAGACGCCGGCGGACTCGGCGACGTCGCGGATGCTCGCGGGCACGGCGCCTCCTCGCAGGCCGGGGGAGGCGCCCGGGGCGGACGCCGTGCGGCGATCGTCACCCTATGCCCTGAAACGTGTCAACCGCCCAGCAGTCCGCCAGCCCGCACTCGTTACCGGGCACCGGAGTGGTCGTTGACACGTCTCAGGCGCGAGCCCTATGGTCTGCGCCACAGGGCCTGTGAATCGTTTCAGCATCGGAGGTGGTCACCGTGGACCACGCGTCGTCGTCGGCGCCCGGCCGGGTCGTACTGGCCCTGGAGGACGTCGGCAAGAGCTTCGGCGCGGTCGCCGCCCTGCGCGGCGCGCGGCTGGAGCTGCACGCGGGGGAGGCCCACGCGCTGGTGGGCGAGAACGGCGCCGGCAAGTCGACGCTGGTGAAGATCCTGGCCGGGGTCCACGGCCCCGACACCGGGCGGGTGCTGCTCGACGGGCAGCCGGTGACCCTCGCCGACCCGGCCGCCGCGCGCGCCGCCGGCATCGCGGTCATCTACCAGGAGCCCACGCTGTTCCCCGACCTGTCGGTCGCCGAGAACATCTTCATGGGCCGCCAGCCGCTGCTGCCCGGCCGCCGGATCGACCGCCGGACGCTGGCCCGCCGCTGCCGCGAGCTGTTCGACCGGCTCGGCGTGGCGCTCGACCCCGACCGCCCGGCGCGCGGCCTGTCCATCGCCGACCAGCAGATGGTCGAGATCGCCAAGGCGCTGTCGTTCGACGCGCGGGTGCTGGTCATGGACGAGCCGACGGCGACCCTGTCGGGCGTGGAGGTGGAGCGGCTGTTCGCCGTCGCCCGCTCGCTGCGCGACTCCGGCGCGGCGGTGCTGTTCATCTCCCACCGCTTCGACGAGGTGTTCGACCTCTGCGACCGGATCACCGTCATGCGCGACGGGCAGTGGGTCTCCACCGACCTCGCCCGCGACCTCACCGTCGACCAGGTGGTCCGCCGGATGGTCGGCCGCGAGGTCTCCTCGCTGTTCCCGAAGGTCGACGTCGAGCCCGGCGACGTCGTGCTCGAGGTGCGCGGCCTGACCACCCGCGGCGTGTTCTCCGACGTCTCCTTCGACGTGCGGGCCGGCGAGATCGTCGCGCTGGCCGGCCTGGTCGGCGCCGGGCGCAGCGAGATCGTGCGCGCGGTCTTCGGCGTCGACACCTACGACGCCGGCACCGTCCGGGTCTCGGGGAAGGCGCTGCGGAAGGGCGACCCGGCCGCGGCGATGGCCGCCGGCATCGCGCTGGTCCCCGAGGACCGCCGCCAGCAGGGCCTGGTCATGGAGCTGTCGGTGGAGCGCAACGCCACCCTCACCCGCCGCTGGCAGCTGGCGAGGGCCGGCCTGCTCAGCTCCCGCGCCGAGCGCGCGCAGGCCGCCGAGTGGTCGACGCGCCTGCAGGTCAAGGCCGGGAAGCTCAGCGACCCGGTGTCCACGCTGTCCGGCGGCAACCAGCAGAAGGTCGTCCTGGCCAAGTGGCTGTCGACCGAGCCGCGGGTGCTGATCGTCGACGAGCCCACCCGCGGCATCGACGTCGGCACCAAGTCCGAGGTGCACCGGCTGCTCTCGCAACTGGCCGCCGAGGGCCTGGCCGTCGTGATGGTGTCCAGCGAACTGCCGGAGGTGCTCGGCATGGCCGACCGCGTCCTCGTCGTCTCCGAGGGCCGCCTCGTCGACGACATCCCGCGCGCCCGCGCCGACGAGGACAGCGTGATGCTGGCCGCGACCGGCCAGGGCGCCCCGAGCGCCGGGGCGGCCCGGTGAGCGCCCCGGCGACCAAGAGCCCCGCCGCGCTGCCCGAGGAGCTGGCCGCCCCCGAGCGCACCGGCCGCCGCGGCTCGGCCCTCGTGCACCGGCTGTTCGTGGTGCGCGAGCTCGGCATCCTCGCCGCGCTGGTGCTGCTGGTGCTGGTCACGGTGGTCGCCAACCCGCGGTTCCTGTCCGGCCAGAACGTCCGCGACCTGCTGCTGTCGGCCGCGATCCTCACCGTGCTCGCCGCGGGCCAGACGATGGTGATCGTCACCCGCAACGTCGACCTCTCGGTCGGCTCGGTGCTGGGCCTGTCGGCCTACGCCACCGGCACGCTGCTGGTGGTCGCGCCGGGCACGCCGGTGGTCGTCGCGGTGCTCGCCGGCACCGCGGTCGGCGCGGTGTGCGGCCTGGTCAACGGCCTGGTCGTGGCCGCCGCCGGGGTGCCCTCGCTGGTGGTCACCCTCGGCACGCTCTACGCCTTCCGCGGCCTGGACTCGCTGTGGGCGTCCAGCGCCGACCGGCTGCAGATCAACGCCGCCGACCTCCCCGCGGGCTTCAAGGCCCTCGGCGGCGCGCGGCTGCTCGGCGTCCCGGTGCTGTTCCTCGTGGCCGTCGCCGTCGTGCTGCTGGTCGGCTGGTACCTGCGCACCTTCCGCAGCGGCCGCGAGCTCTACGGCATCGGCTCGGCACCCGAGGCCGCGCGGCTGTCGGGCATCCCGGTCGGCCGGCGGGTGCTCACCGCGTTCGTCGTCAACGGCGCCCTCGCCGGGCTGGCCGGCGTCCTCTACGCCGCCCGCTTCCAGACGCTGGACACCACCGCCGGCACCGGCCAGGAGCTGTTCGTCGTGGCCGCCGCGGTGGTCGGCGGGGTGGCCATCTTCGGCGGCAGCGGCTCGGTCTACGGCGCCGCGCTCGGCGCGCTGCTGCTCACCACGATCGGCACCGCGCTGCCCCAGCTCGGCCTGGACCCCTTCTGGCGCGACGCCGCCGTCGGCGCGCTGATCCTCGCCGCCATCGCCCTCGACCGCGCGCTGCAGCTGCGCCTGGCCGCCCGACTCCGGGGGAGGAACGCCCGCCGTGACCGTTGACACCGCTCCCGCACCGGCCCCGGCCGCCGCGCCCGCCCGCCGCGAGCGGACCCTGCCCGCGGGCAGCGTCATCACCACGTTCCTGGTGCTGTTCCTGGTCGTCGCCGCGTTCTCGGTCGAGGGCTTCGCCAGCACCCGCAACGCCGGCTTCCTGCTGCTCGACGTCGTCGTCATCGCGCTCATCGCGCTGCCGCTGACGCTGATCGTGGTCACCGGGGAGATCGACCTGTCGGTGGCCAGCACCGTCGGCCTGTGCAGCGCGGTCATGGGCCAGCTGTGGGTGGCCGGGCTGCCGCTGGAGGCGATCGTCCCGCTGGTGCTCGTGCTGGGCGGCGTGCTCGGCGCGGTCAACGGGTTCCTCGTGACCCGGCTGGGCCTGCCCTCGCTGGCGGTGACCATCGGCACGCTGGCGCTCTACCGCGGGCTGGCGTTCGTCGTCCTGGGCGACCAGGCGGTGGCCGACTTCCCGCGGGCCTGGACCACCTGGGCGATCAGCTCGATCGGCTCCACCGGCATCCCGACCGTCGTCGTCCCGCTGCTGGTCCTGATCGCGGTCACCGCCGTCGTCCTGCACGCCACGCCGATCGGCCGCTCGCTCTACGCCATGGGCAACAGCGAGGACGCCGCCCGGTTCAGCGGCATCGACGTCGCCCGCACGAAGCTGTGGCTGTTCGTCGTCACCGGCGTGGTCAGCGCCCTCGGCGGCGTCTACTGGACGCTGCGCTACGGCAGCGCCCGCGCGGACAACGCCACCGGCCTGGAGCTGCAGGTCATCGCGGCGATCCTGCTCGGCGGGGTGTCGATCTTCGGCGGCAGCGGCGGGCTGCTCGGCGTCATCGCCGGCGCGCTGCTGCTCGGCTCGGTCCGCAACGCGCTGCAGCTGGTCAACGTGCCCTCCGACGTCCTCAACATCGTCACCGGCGTGCTGCTGATCACCGCGGTCGTCGCGCCGCAGGTCGCCGCCCGGGTCCGGGGCCGGCGCCGCCGGGCCCCCGCCTGACCCCCCGAACCGCACCACCGCACCACCCCCACCCACCCGAAGAGAGGGACCCCGATGTCGCTGTTCCTGACCAGCCGCCGCGTGCGCGGTGGCCTGACCGGCCTGGCGGTGGCCGCCATGGTGCTCACCACGGCCGCCTGCGGCGGTACCACCCGCGGGGAGGACGAGGGCAGCAGCTCCGGCGGCGACGCGGCCGGCGCGTCCGCGGACCCGGACGCCGAGATCCCCGCCGACCTCGCCGTCGCCTTCCTGCCCAAGCAGCTCAACAACCCCTACTTCGACGTCGCCGCCACCGGCTCCGAGCGGGCCGTCGGCGAGATCGACGGCGAGTTCAGCCAGGTGGGCCCGTCGGAGGCCAGCGCCTCCTCGCAGGTCAGCTACATCAACACGCTGACCCAGCAGGGCGCCGACGTCATCCTGACCTCGGCCAACGACCCCAACGCCATCTGCAGCGCGCTGGACCAGGCCCGCAGCGGCGGCGCCAGCGTGGTCACCTTCGACTCCGACACCGACCCCGAGTGCCGCGACCTGTTCATCAACCAGGCCACGGCCGAGGGCATCGCGCAGACCCAGATCGACACGATGGCCGACCAGATCGGCGGCGCGGGCCAGGTGGCGATCCTGTCGGCGACGGCGAACGCGACGAACCAGAACACCTGGATCGAGCTCATGACGGAGTACGCCGCCCAGGAGTACCCCGACATGGAGATCGTGACGACGGTCTACGGCGACGACGAGGACGAGAAGTCCTTCCAGGAGACCCAGGGTCTGCTGCAGACCTACCCCGACCTCAAGGGCATCATCTCGCCGACCACCGTGGGCATCTCGGCCGCGGCGCGCTACCTGTCCGGCTCGGAGTACAAGGGCCGGGTCGCGCTGACCGGCCTGGGCACCCCGAACCAGATGCGCGAGTTCGTCCAGGACGGCACCGTCACCGCCTTCGCGCTGTGGAACCCCGAGGACCTCGGCTACCTGGCCGCCTACGCCGGCGCCGCGCTGGCCGCCGGCCAGATCACCGGCGAGGAGGGCGAGACCTTCGAGGCCGGTGACCTCGGCGAGTACGAGGTCGGCGCCGACGGCGTCGTCGTGCTCGGCGAGCCCACCGTGTTCAGCGCCGACAACATCGACGACTTCGACTTCTGAGTCGTCCCCCCGCCGCCGGCCCGCCCGGCCGGCGGCGGGGGACCACCACCAGGAGACCACCGTGCCCCGTGCCGTCTTCACCCTCCAGGTCCGCCCCGAGCGGCTGGCCGAGTACCGCGAGCGGCACGCCGTCGTCTGGCCGGACATGCTGCGCGCGCTGCGCGACGCCGGCTGGCGCGACTACCAGCTCTTCCTCCGCGACGACGGCCTGCTCGTCGGCGTCGTGGAGACCGACGACCTCACCGCCGCCCAGGCCGCCGTGGACGCCACCGAGGTGAGCGCCCGCTGGGAGGCCTCGATGGCCCCCTTCTTCGCGACCGGGAACGGCCGCGGCAAGGCCGAGCTGGAGCTCGTCTTCGACCTCGACGCCCAGCTGAGGGCCCTCGAGGAGCCCACCACCGCACCATCGGGAGACCTCTCGTGACCACCGACCTCCGCACCCGCGCCCTCGCCGCGCTGGCCGAGCAGACGATCGAGCTGCCCTCCTGGGCGTTCGGCAACTCCGGGACCCGGTTCAAGGTCTTCGGCCAGCCCGGCGTGGCCCGCGACCCCTTCGAGAAGATCGAGGACGCCGCGCAGGTGCACCGCTTCACCGGCGTCGCGCCGCGGGTGTCGCTGCACGTCCCGTGGGACCTCGTCGACGACTTCGGCAAGCTCGCCGCGCACGCCGCCGACCTCGGCGTCTCGATCGGCGCGATCAACTCCAACCTGTTCCAGGACGACGACTACCGGCTCGGCTCCCTCACCCACCCCGAGAAGCGGGTCCGGGACAAGGCGATCGCCCACCACGCGCAGTGCGTCGACGTCATGCGCGCCACCGGCTCGACCGACCTGAAGCTGTGGCTGCCCGACGGCACCAACTACGCCGGCCAGGACGACCTGCGCGCCCGGCAGGACCGCCTCGCCGACTCCCTGCAGCAGGTCTACGCGCTGCTCGACCCCGGCATGCGGCTGCTGCTGGAGTACAAGTTCTACGAGCCCTACTTCTACGCGATGGACATCCCCGACTGGGGCACCTCGCTGCTGCACTGCCTGGCCCTCGGCGAGCAGGCCACCGTCGTCCTCGACACCGGCCACCACGCGCCGGGCACCAACATCGAGTTCATCGTCATGCAGCTGCTGCGGGTGGGCCGGCTCGGCGCGTTCGACTTCAACTCGCGCTACTACGGCGACGACGACCTCATCGTCGGCTCGGCCGACCCGTTCCAGCTGTTCCGGATCATGAACGAGATCGTCGCCGCCGACGCGCTGCGGCCCGACTCCGGCGTCAACTTCATGCTCGACCAGTGCCACAACATCGAGCCCAAGATCCCCGGCCAGATCCGCTCGGTGCTCAACGTGCAGGAGGCCACGGCCAAGGCGCTGCTGGTCGACCGCGACGCGCTGACCGCCGCCCAGCAGTCCGGTGACGTGCTCGCCGCGCACGGCGCGCTGACCGACGCCTTCTCCACCGACGTCCGCCCGCTGCTGGCCGAGCTGCGGGAGAGCACGGGGCTCGACGCCGACCCCTACGCCGCCTACGCCCGCTCGGGCCACCAGGAGCGCATCGCCCGCGAGCGCGTCGGCGGCACCCAGGCCTCCTGGGGCGCGTGAACGAGGCGCCCGGCCGTTCCCGCACCCCACCCGTCGAGATCCCGCGATCTCGTCCACACCAGCTCGCTCGACCGTGCGAGATCCCGGGATCTCGACGCGGCAGAACCCGGAAGGAACCACCTCCGTGACCAACCCCGTGGTCAGTGACCTCCTCGCGCGGTCGAACCGGCTCGGCGCCGACCCGCGCAACACCAACTACGCCGGCGGCAACACCTCCGCGACGGGCACCGGGACCGACCCGGTCACCGGCCGCCCCGTCGAGCTGCTGTGGGTCAAGGGCTCCGGCGGCGACCTCGGCACCCTGACCGAGTCCGGCCTGGCCGTGCTGCGGCTGGACCGGCTGCGCTCGCTGGTCGACGTCTACCCGGGCGTCGAGCGCGAGGACGAGATGGTCGCCGCGTTCGACTTCTGCCTGCACGGCCGCGGTGGCGCCGCGCCGTCGATCGACACCGCGATGCACGGCCTGGTCGACGCCGCGCACGTCGACCACCTGCACCCCGACTCCGGCATCGCCCTGGCGACGGCGGCCGACGGCGAGGCGCTGACCCGCGAGTGCTTCGGCGACCGCGTCGTGTGGGTGCCGTGGCGGCGCCCGGGCTTCCAGCTCGGCCTGGACATCGCCGCGATCAAGGACAAGAACCCGCAGGCGATCGGCTGCGTCCTCGGCGGGCACGGCATCACCGCCTGGGGCGCCACCAGCGAGGAGGCCGAGGCCCACTCGCTGGAGATCATCCGCACTGCCGAGGCGTTCCTGGCCGAGCGCGGGAAGCCGGAGCCGTTCGGCGCCGTCGTCCCCGGCTTCGAGCCGCTGCCGGCGGCCGAGCGCCGGCACCGGGCCGCCGTCCTCGCGCCCGTCGTCCGCGGGCTCGCGAGCACCGACAAGCCGCAGGTCGGGCACTTCACCGACTCCGACGTCGTCCTGGACTTCCTGTCGCGCGAGCAGCTGGCGCCCCTCGCGGCGCTGGGCACCTCCTGCCCCGACCACTTCCTGCGCACCAAGGTGCGGCCGCTGGTCGTCGACCTGCCGGCCACCGCGCCGGTCGAGGACGTCGTCGCCCGGCTGAAGGCGCTGCACGAGGAGTACCGCGCCGAGTACGCCGCCTACTACCAGCGGCACGCCACCGCCGACTCGCCGGCCATGCGCGGCGCCGACCCGGCGATCGTGCTGGTGCCCGGCGTCGGCATGTTCAGCTTCGGCGCGAACAAGCAGACCGCCCGCGTGGCCGGCGAGTTCTACGTCAACGCGATCAACGTGATGCGCGGCGCCGAGGCGGTCTCCACCTACGCCCCGATCGACGAGAGCGAGAAGTTCCGCATCGAGTACTGGGCGCTGGAGGAGGCGAAGCTCCAGCGGATGCCGAAGCCCAAGCCGCTGGCCACCCGGGTCGCCCTGGTCACCGGCGCGGCCAGCGGCATCGGCAGGGCGATCGCCGAGCGGCTGGCGGGCGAGGGCGCCTGCGTCGTCGTCGCCGACCTCGACCTGGCCAGGGCGCAGGCCGCCGCCGCGGAGATCGGCTCGGCCGACGTCGCGATCGGCGTGGCCGCCGACGTCTCCGACGCCGAGGCCGTGGCCGCCGCCTTCCGCGAGGCCTGCCTGGCCTTCGGCGGGGTGGACCTGGTGGTGAACAACGCCGGCCTGTCGATCTCCAAGCCGCTGCTGGAGACCACCGAGGCCGACTGGGACCTGCAGCACGACGTCATGGCCAAGGGCAGCTTCCTCGTCTCCCGCGAGGCGGCCCGGATCATGATCGAGCAGGGCCTCGGCGGCGACCTCGTCTACATCTCCTCGAAGAACGCGGTCTTCGCCGGCCCGAGCAACATCGCCTACTCCTCGACCAAGGCCGACCAGGCGCACCAGGTGCGGCTGCTGGCCGCCGAGCTCGGCGAGCACCAGATCCGGGTCAACGGCATCAACCCCGACGGCGTGGTCCGCGGGTCGGGCATCTTCGCCGGCGGCTGGGGTGCCCAGCGCGCCGCCGTCTACGGGGTGCCCGAGGAGGAGCTGGGCCAGTTCTACGCCCAGCGCACCCTGCTCAAGCGCGAGGTGCTGCCCGAGCACGTCGCCGACGCCGTCTTCGCCCTCACCGGCGGCGACCTCACCCGGACGACCGGCCTGCACGTCCCGGTCGACTCCGGCGTCGCCGCGGCCTTCCTGCGATGACCCGCGAGCTGACCCTCGCGGCTGTCGACCTGGGCGCCTCGAGCGGCCGGGTGATGGCCGCGCGGGTCGGCCCCGGGCGGCTGGACCTCACCGAGGTGCACCGGTTCCCCAACCGGCCGGTGCGCACGGCGGGCACGCTGCACTGGGACGTCCTCGGCCTCTACGCCGGGGTGCTCGACGGGCTGCGCGCCGCCGGGCGGGAGGCCAACGGCGGCGCGGTCGACGGCGTCGGCATCGACAGCTGGGCGGTCGACGTCGGCCTGCTCGACGCCGACGGCGCGCTGCTGGGCAACCCGGTGCACTACCGCGACGCCCGGCACGAGACCGCGGTGCCGGGGGTGCACGCGCTCGTCCCGCCCGACGAGCTCTACGCCGTCAACGGCCTGCAGCACCTGCCGTTCAACACGGTGTTCCAGCTCGCCGCGATGCGCGGGACGGCGCGGTTCGCCGCCGCCCGGCAGGCGCTGCTGGTGCCCGACCTGCTGGCCTACTGGCTCACCGGGGCGCGCCGGGCGGAGGTCACCAACGCCTCCACCACCGGGCTGCTCGACGCGACGACGCGGCAGTGGGCGACCGGCCTGCTCGACCGGCTCGACCTGCCCCGCGACCTGCTGCCCGCGCTGGTGCAGCCGGGGGAGGAGATCGGCCGGCTGACCGCCGAGGTGCGCGCGGAGACCGGGCTGGGCGAGGTCCCGGTGGTCGCCGTCGGGTCGCACGACACGGCCTCGGCGGTGGTCGGCGTCCCCGCGGAGGGCGACCGGTTCGCCTACGTCTCCTGCGGCACCTGGTCGCTGGTGGGCGTGGAGCTGGAGAAGCCGGTGCTCACCGCGGCGAGCCGGGAGGCGGGGTTCACCAACGAGCTCGGCGTCGACGGCACGGTGCGCCACCTGCACAACGTCATGGGCCTGTGGCTGCTGCAGGAGTCGCTGCGCACCTGGGCGGCGGCGGGCCTGCCTGCCGACCTGCCCGACCTGCTCGCCGCGGCGGCCCGGGTGCCGGCGTTCACCGCGGTGGTCGACGTCGACGACCCGCGCTTCCTGCCGCCCGGTGACGTGCCGAGCCGGATCGCGCTGGCCTGCGCCGCGACCGGCCAGGCGCCGCCCCAGGGCCAGGCCGAGACGGTGCGCTGCATCGTCGACAGCCTGGCGCTGGCCTACCGGCGGACCGTCCGCCGCGCCGTCGAGCTGTCCGGGCGCGAGGTCGAGGTCGTCCACGTCGTCGGCGGGGGAGCGCGCAACGCACTGCTGTGCCAGCTGACCGCCGACGCCTGCGGCCTGCCGGTGCTCGCCGGGCCGGTCGAGGCCGCGGCGCTGGGCAACGCGCTGGTGCAGGCGCGGGCCCTCGGCGGGATCGAGGGCGGCCTCGGGGAGATGCGGCGGCTGCTGCGCGGCACGCAGGCGCTGGTGGAGTACCGGCCCGCGGGCTCGGCCGCCGCCTGGGACGCCGCCGAGGCCCGCCTGTCGTGACGGGCCGGCCCCCTCGCGTCAACCGCTGATCCGCTTGTAGAGATCGGGAGGTGCCGCCCCGCCGGCCACGACGGCCGCCGACCACGCGTCCAGCTGCCGCGTCAGCTCCGGGAGGTCGGCCCCGAGCGCGTCGAGAGCGGGTGCGGTGGCGGCCTCGGTGCGCGCCTCGACGTCGTCGCGCAGCCGCCGTCCCTCGGGGGTGAGCCGCCCGTCGGCGACCAGCCCGCGGCGCTCGAGGTCGGCGTCGGCGGCGGCCATCGCCTCCGGTGACCAGCCGCGGGTGCCGGCGTAGGCGCCGTGCTCCCAGCCGACCCAGTACTCGGTCAGCAGGTTCATCTGCACCGCGGTGAGGCCGGCGGCCACGTTGGCGGCCTGGTGGGCGTCGCCGCGGAACTCGCGCAGCAGCGTCGCGGCGTGCCAGAGCGCGCCCAGCGGGTCGGCCGGCCAGGACAGCGAGAGCTGGCCGGCGAACAGCGGGCGGCCCACGACGTGCGGGGCGGCGGCGTCGACCGCGCGGCGCAGCACCTCGACGGCGTCCCGGACGTCGGCGCCGGGCAGCAGCTCGCGCAGCGACTCCACCACGCCCTCCTCCCGGGCCGCGAGCACCGCGTCGCGGCCGGCGGTGGCGCGGGCCTGCTCGTACCAGGCGGTGAGCGCCCCGGGCTCGAAGACGCCGAACGCGGCGACGACGACCGGCGCGGCCGGCTGACCCATCGGGGCGGCCCGGCCCCACACGTAGCCGGTGAGGAAGTCCAGCCCGAGGGCGGCGAGCCGGTCGTTGACGGGCCTGCCCCACCAGCTGATCGTCGCGATCGGCTCGGCGGCGTCCCGCAGCCGCCGGCCGGGGGTGTCGGGGACGGCGGCGGCCGGGCGCTCGCCGGCCTGCGGGGTGAGGAAGACCTGCTGCGCCTGAGCGTAGTCCACGCGCGCATGGTGCTCGCGGGACGCCGCCCGGGGAAGGTCGCGCCGGGTGGCGGGGTTGTCGGACGTGTCCGCTCCCGACCGGTCAGGAGACGCCCGTGCCTCCCGCCCCGCTCGCGATCACCGGCGCCACCGGACGGCTCGGGGGGCGGGTCGCCCGCCGGCTCGCCGACGCCGGGGTGGCGCAGCGGCTGCTGGTGCGCGACCCCGACCGGGCACCGCGGCTGCCCGGCGCCACCGCCGTCCGCGCGCCCTACGGCGACGCGGGCGCCGTCCGCGCCGCGCTGGAGGGCGCCGCGACGGTGCTCATGGTGTCGGCGTCGGAGAGCCCCGACCGGGTCGGGCAGCACCGGACCTTCGTCGACGCCGCGGTGGCCGCCGGGGTGGAGCACCTGGTGTACGTGTCCTTCGCCGGCGCCGCCCCCGACGCCACCTTCACCCTCGCCCGCGACCACGGGGCCACCGAGGAGCACGTGCGCGCCCGCGGGCTGACCGCGACGTTCCTCCGCGACTCCCTCTACGCCGACTTCGCGCCGGCGCTGGTGGGGGAGGACGGCGCGATCCGCGGGCCGGCCGGCGACGGGCGGGTGGCGCTCGTGGCGCAGGACGACATCGCCGACGTCGCCGCGCTCGTGCTGCGCGACCCGGCCGCGCACGCCGGCCGCACCTACGACCTCACCGGCCCGGAGGCGCTCACGCTGCACGAGGTGGCGGCGACCCTGGCCGCCGTCACCGGCCGGGCGGTGCGCTACGTGCCCGAGACGCCGGAGGAGGCCCACGCGTCCCGGGCGTCGTACGGGGCGCCGGACTGGCAGGTCGACGCGTGGGTGTCCACCTACACCGCGATCGCGGCCGGCGAGCTGGCCGCCGTCAGCAGCGCGGTCCCCGACCTGCTCGGCCGGCCGGCGACGACGCTGGAGCAGGTGCTGCGCGCCGCGGGCTGACCGGCGGCGCGGGGGTCGGGTCGTGGCCGGCGGCGATGCGGGCGAGCGCGCGCAGCGCCCGGACCGCGCCCACCGGCTCGACGGCCGACGGCGAGGCACCGGGGTGCCGCGCCGCGATCCGCACCCGCAGCACCGCGGGCCGGCTCCGGAAGAGCACCGGCGGGTCGAGCACGGCCGCCTCGCCGTCGATGCCGGCGGCCACCGGCCCGCACCCCCCGACGGTGAACTCGGGCGCCGACCACTGGCGCACGGGGCGCCGCCGCGGCCGGGTGCGGCCGTCCGGCGGGTCGACGACGGTGATGCCGAGGAGACCCTGGTCGATCGCCGGCCGCGTCCCGGCACCGGCCGCGCCCGAGAGGCGGTACTGGTTGTTGCCGACCAGGATCACCGCGGCCCCGTGCAGCTGCCGGCCGCCCGGGGTGACCCAGCGCAGGTCGCGGGAAGCGCCGTCCGCCCCGAGGGAGAGCGGCACGGTGCCCAGCAGCGTCCGCACCTTCGACGCCCGGTAGGCCGCCTGCTGCACCGCCTCGGCGTACACCCCGAGCGACACGTTGTTGACGAAGACCCGGCCGTTCACCTCGCCGAGGTCGACCCGCCGCTCCCCGCCCTCGACGAGGGCGTCGAGGGCGCCCACGACGTCGTCGCGGTCCACGCCGAGGTCGAGGGCGAAGTGGTTGCGGGTGCCCGAGGGGATGCAGGCGAAGGGCAGCCCCGCCTCGGCCGCGAGGCCGGCCGCCACCGCCTGCGAGCCGTCCCCGCCGGCCATCGCCACGGCGTCGGCACCGGCGGCGATCCGCTCGCGGACCAGCGCCGCGAGGTCCTGTCCGGGGCCGAGCTCGACGGTCTCGATGCCGCGCTCGCGGGCCGCCGCGACCAGCCCCACCCGCGCCGCGCGCCCGTCGCCGGAGCGGGGGTTGACCACCAGGACCGGGTGGCGCGGGGGCTCGGCGGCCGGCAGCTCGACGACGGGCCGGAACGCGATCCGCGCGGCCACGTACCACCCGAGCGCACCGAGGCCGAGCAGCAGCAGGACGCGCAGGAAGCCCTCGTCGACCAGCAGCCACACCGTGCCCGCCAGCGCGACGGCGGCACCCGCGAGCGCCGCCACCCGCGCCGAGCCGCGGCGGAGCACGCCCTGCCAGACGCCGGCGGCGACCAGCACCGCGCAGACCAGCACGAGCAGGCCCCGCGGGAAGTCGTGGAAGCCCGCGACCACGCCGAGCAGCAGCGTCCAGCCGGCGCAGAGCAGTCCGGCGGCCGCCGCGACGCGGCGCCGTCCGGTCCGCGAGCCGGGACGGGACACGGCCGTCACCGCGTCCCGTCGCGCGGGGTCACGCCCGCGGCCGCCGGCCGATCCGCGAGCCCAGCCAGGTGAGCGGGTCGAACCGGCGGTCCACCACCCGCTCCTTGAGCGGGATGATGCCGTTGTCGGTGAGGTGGATGCCCTCGGGGCAGACCTCCGAGCAGCACTTGGTGATGTTGCAGTAGCCCAGGCCGAACTCGTCCTGGGCGGCGTCCCGGCGGTCGCGCACGTCCAGCGGGTTCATGTCCAGCTCGGCCAGCCGGATGAGGAAGCGCGGCCCGGCGAAGGCCCGCTTGTTCTCCTCGTGGTCGCGGATGACGTGGCAGGTGTCCTGGCACAGCCAGCACTCGATGCACTTGCGGAACTCCTGGGACCGCTCGACGTCCACCTGCTGCACGCGGTGGTTGCCGTCGGGGTCGCGGGGACGCGGGGTGAACGCCGGGATCTGCGCGGCCTTCTCGTAGTTGTAGGAGACGTCGGTGACCAGGTCCCGGATGACCGGGAACGTCCGCAGCGGGGTGACGGTGACCGGCTCGTCCTCGGCGAAGGTGCTCATCCGGGTCAGGCACATCAGTCGCGGCCGGCCGTTGACCTCGGCACTGCACGAGCCGCACTTGCCGGCCTTGCAGTTCCACCGGACGGCGAGGTCGCCGGCCTGGGTGGCCTGGATCCGGTGGACGACGTCGAGGACGACCTCGCCCTCGTTCACCGGCACCGTGAAGGTCTGCAGCGCCCCGCCGGAGCCGTCACCGCGCCAGATCCGGAACGTGGCGTCGTAGCCGCCGCGGCGCTCCTGACCACCCTCGTCGACCGCGCCGACACTGGGTTCCCCGACCTCCGTCACGACTGCTCCTCGAAGACCTCGGCGAGCTCCGGCGGCATCTGCGGCAGCGGCTGGCGGGCCACGGTCACCGCGCCGTCCGCCGTCCGCGTGCAGACCAGGTTGGTGCGGCCCCACTCCGGGTCGGCCGCGGGGAAGTCGTCGCGGGTGTGCCCGCCGCGGCTCTCCTCGCGCTCGAGGGCCGCGCGGGCGACGCACTCGCTGACCAGCAGCAGGTGCGGCAGGTCCAGCGCCAGGTGCCAGCCGGGGTTGTACTGCCGGTGCCCCTCGACCGACACCGCGGCGACCCGCTCCCGGAGCGCGGCGATCCGGCCGAGCGCCTGCTCCACCTCCGCCCGGGTGCGGATGATGCCGACGAGGTCGTGCATCGTCTGCTGCAGCTCCGACTGCACCGTGTACGGGTTCTCCCCGCCCTCCCGCTCGAACGGCGCCAGCGCGGCCCGCGCCGCGTCGGCCAGCGCCTCCTCGGCGAGCGCCACCACGCCGGCCCGCTTGGCCGCGTGCTCGGCGGCGGCCGCACCCGCGCGGCGGCCGAACACCAGCAGGTCCGACAGCGAGTTGCCGCCCAGCCGGTTGGAGCCGTGCATCCCGCCGGCCACCTCGCCGGCGGCGAACAGGCCCGGGACCGACGCCGCGGCGGTGTCCGGGTCCACCTCGACGCCGCCCATCACGTAGTGGCAGGTCGGGCCGACCTCCATCGCCTCGGCGGTGATGTCGACGTCGGCCAGCTCCTTGAACTGGTGGTACATCGACGGCAGCCGCCGGCGCACGTACTCGGCCGGGCGGCGGCTGGCGATGTCGAGGAAGACCCCGCCGTGCGGCGAGCCGCGGCCGGCCTTGACCTCGCTGTTGATGGCGCGGGCGACCTCGTCGCGGGGCAGCAGCTCGGGCGGCCGGCGGTTGTTCTTCTTGTCCTCGTACCAGCGGTCGGCCTCGTCCTCGGTCTCCGCCGTCTCCTTGCGGAAGAAGTCGGGGATGTAGTCGAACATGAACCGGTTGCCGGCCGAGTTGCGCAGCACGCCGCCGTCGCCGCGGACGCTCTCGGTCACCAGGATGCCGCGCACCGACGGCGGCCAGACCATCCCGGTCGGGTGGAACTGGACGAACTCCATGTTGACCAGCCCGGCACCGGCGTGCAGCGCCAGCGAGTGCCCGTCGCCGGTGTACTCCCAGGAGTTCGAGGTGACCTTCCAGGCCTTGCCGATGCCGCCGGTGGCCAGCACGACCGACGGGGCCTCCCAGGCGACGAACCGGCCGGACTCCCGCCAGTAGCCGAACGCCCCGGTGACGCCGTCGGCGTCGGTCAGCAGCCGGGTGACCGTGCACTCCATGAACACGTCGACGCCGAGGGCGACGGTGCGCTGCTGCAGGGTGCGGATGAGCTCCAGGCCGGTGCGGTCGCCGACGTGGGCCAGCCGAGCGTAGCGGTGCCCGCCGAAGTCGCGCTGGCTGATCAGCCCGTCGGGGGTGCGGTCGAACAGCGCGCCCCAGTCCTCGAGCTCGCGGACCCGGTCGGGCGCCTCCTGCGCGTGGATCTGGGCCATGCGCCAGTGGTTGAGCATCTTCCCGCCGCGCATGGTGTCCCGGAAGTGCACCCGCCAGCCGTCCTCCGGCCAGGCGTTGCCCATCGCCGCGGCGATGCCGCCCTCGGCCATGACCGTGTGCGCCTTGCCGAGCAGGGACTTGCAGACGACGGCGGTGCGCGCCCCCGCCTCGTGCGCGGCGATCGCGGCCCGCAGGCCCGCGCCGCCGGCCCCGACGACCACGACGTCGTACGCGTGCCGCTCGAGCTCCATCAGAAGAACCTCGGATCCGGGATCGTGCCGGTGGCCAGGAGGAGGACGTAGAGGTCGGCGAGGGCGACGCCGAACAGCGAGACCCACGCGAACCTCATGTGGTGGGCGTTGAGCCGTGAGACCAGCGTCCAGGCGCGGTAGCGCAGCGGGTGCCGGGAGAAGGAGTTCAGCCGGCCGCCCACCACGTGCCGGCAGGAGTGGCAGGACAGCGAGTACAGCCACAGCAGGGCGGCGTTGGCCAGCAGCACGAGCGTCCCCAGGCCCATGTGCCCCCACGCGCCTGTCTCGTCGCGGAAGGCCAGGACGGCGTCGTAGGTGAGCACGACGTTGAACAGCAGGCCCAGGTAGAAGAAGTACCGGTGCACGTTCTGCCCGATGAGCGGGAAGCGCGTCTCGCCGGTGTAGCGCCGGTGCGGCTCGGCCACCGCGCAGGCCGGCGGGGACAGCCAGAACGACCGGTAGTAGGCCTTCCGGTAGTAGTAGCAGGTCAGCCGGAAGCCCAGCGGGACGACCAGGATGTAGATCGCCGGCGAGATCCACGACGGCCCGGTGAACAGCTCGGGGAACGTGTCGCCCTCGCAGCCGGTGGTGAGGCAGGGCGAGTAGAAGGGCGAGATGTAGGGCTCGGCGAAGTAGTGCGCGTTCTGGAACGCGCGGACCGTCGAGTAGACGACGAACAGCACCAGCGCGACGACGGTGACCGCCGGCTGCACCCACCAGCGGTCGGTGCGCAGCGTCCGGGCCGCGATGGCCGCCCGTCGCCCGGCCGGCTCGCCGTCGCCCCCTCCCGCCGAGGTCGCTCCCGACCCGCGCGGCGCGGTGGTGGTCACCGCCGGGTGCGGCCCGACCCGCCCAGGCCCTCGTCGTCCCCGTCGCCGTAGACGGCGGCGGCGAACGGTTCGTACGCGCCGTGCACCGGTGCCCCGCACAGCAGGGTGAGGTCGTCGCGCAGCCGCCCGACGTCCTGCCGCAGCCGGCGGGCGTCCACGGTGTCCCCGAAGTGCCTCGTCAGGGGCGCGCACGCCCGTTCGAGCGCCTCGATGGCTCCGCGAGCCGCCGCCACGTCCTGCTCCAGGGACATCGCTGCCTCCAGATCGCTCCGACCACCGCCGGGAGGGCTGGGAGGGAGTCGACCACGGACGCGCGGCCGGGCAAAGGGGGTTCCGCGCCGCCGCGGGTCGGCCGGAGGGCGGCCGCCGGTGGCCGCGGCGACCCTGCCCGCGCCGGGCGGTGAGCCGGGAGCAGGATGCTCGGCATGCCCCTGTTCACCGGCGTCGGCGTCGCCCTGGTCACCCTCTTCCGCGAGGACGGGGCGCTGGACGCCCCGGCCACCGCCGACCTGGCGGCCCAGCTGGTCGACCTCGGCGTGCGGTGCGTGCTCGTGGCCGGGACGACAGGGGAGGCGTCCGCCCTCACCGCCGAGGAGCGGGACGCGCTCGTCGGCACGGTGCGGGCGGCGCTGCCGGCGGAGGTGCCCGTGCTCGCCGGCACCGGCGCACCCACCGGCCGGCAGGCGGCGGCGCTGACCGAGCGCGCCTTCGCCGTCGGCGCGGACGCCGTCCTGGCGCTCTCGCCGCCCGGCGTCCCCGACCCGCGGCCGTACTACGCGGCGGTCGCGACGGCGGCCACGGGACCGCTGCTGGCCTACCACTTCCCGGGGGCCTCCGCGCCCGGGATCCCCGTCGACCTGCTGCCCGACCTGCCGGTGTCCGGGCTCAAGGACTCCTCGGGGGACGCCGCCCGGCTGCTGCACGAGCGCGAGGTCCTCGCCGGCGACCTCTACACCGGGGCGGCGTCCCTGGTGGGGCTGTGCGGCGCGATCGGGGCCGCCGGCGCGCTGGTGGCGGCCGCCAACGTCGCGCCCGAGCTGTGCGTCGCGGCCGCCGGCGGCGACGCGGACGCCCAGGTGCGGCTCGCCGCGGTCGACCGCGGTGCCTCCGCCGACTTCCCCGCGGGCTACAAGCGGGCCGCCGCCGAGCGGTTCGGCACGTCGGCGGTCACCCGGGTGGGCGCCTGACTCAGTGGGACTCGCGGCTCACCGCCGACCCGCTCGAGCCGACGAGGAAGTCCAGGTCCGCGCCCGTGTCGGCCTGCAGCACGTGGTCGACGTAGAGCCGCTCCCAGCCGCGCCGGGGGGCGGCGAAGCCCGCGACGGTGGCCGCGCTCGGCGAGCGGGCGGCCAGCTCGTCGTCCGGGACCTCGACGTCGATCCGCCGGGCGGCGACGTCGAGTGCGACGACGTCGCCGGTGCGCACCCGTCCGAGCGGTCCGCCGGCCGCGGCCTCCGGCGCCACGTGCAGGACGACGGTGCCGTAGGCGGTGCCGCTCATCCGGCCGTCGCAGACCCGCACCACGTCGCGCACCCCCTGCTCGAGCAGCTTGCGCGGCAGCGGCATGTTGGAGACCTCGGGCATGCCGGGGTAGCCCCGCGGGCCGCAGCCGCGCAGGACGAGCACGGAGTCGGCGTCGACGTCGAGGTCGGGGTCGTCGACCCGGGCACGGAAGTCCTCGATCGAGTCGAACACAACGGCTCGGCCGCGGTGGCGCATCAGCCGCGGTGAGGCCGCGGCCGGCTTGATGAGCGCGCCGTCGGGGGCGAGGTTGCCGCGCAGCACCGCGATGCCGCCGTGCTCCACCAGCGGCTCCCCGCGCGGCCGGATGACCTCCGGGTCCCAGACCGCGGCGTCGTCGAGGGCGGCCACCAGCGGCTCGCCGGTGACGGTGAGCGCGGTCGGGTCGAGCAGGTCGCGGACCTCGCGCAGCACGGCGAGCAGGCCCCCGGCGCGGTACAGGTCCTCCATCAGGAAGCGGCCCGCCGGGAGCAGGTCGACGAGCACCGGCACGCCCGAGCCGATCCGGTCGAAGTCGTCCAGCGTCAGGTCGACGCCCAGCCGGCCGGCGACGGCCAGCAGGTGGACGACGGCGTTCGTCGACCCGCCGACGGCGGCGAGCGCGACGATGGCGTTGGCGAACGACGCCTTCGTCAGGAAGGTGGACGGACGGCGGTCGGCGGCGACCATCTCCACGGCCAGCCGGCCGGTGGCGTGCGCGGCCTCCAGCAGTCGGCTGTCCGCGGCCGGGGTGCCGGCGACCCCGGGCACGACGGTGCCCAGCGCCTCGGCGACGACCGCCATGGTCGAGGCGGTGCCCATGGTGTTGCAGTGCCCGCGGCTGCGGATCATCGCCGACTCCGAGCGGGTGAACTCCGCGGCGGACAGGGCGCCGGCGCGGACCTCCTCCGACAGCCGGAAGACGTCGGTGCCGCAGCCCAGGGGCACCCCGCGGAAGGTGCCGGTCAGCATCGGGCCGCCCGGGACGACGACGGCGGGCAGGTCGACCGAGGCGGCGGCCATGAGCAGCGACGGGATCGTCTTGTCGCACCCGCCGAGCAGCACCAACCCGTCGACCGGGTTGGCCCGGAAGGCCTCCTCCATCTGCATCGCGGCCAGGTTGCGCCAGAGCATCGCCGTGGGCCGGACCTGCGTCTCGCCGAGGCCGAACACCGGCAGCTCGAGCGGGGTGCCGCCGGCGGCGTGGACGCCGTCCCGGACGGCGGCCGCCACCTCGGTCAGGTGCCGGTTGCAGGGCACGAGGTCGGAGGCGGTGTTCGCGATGGCGATCTGCGGGCGCCCGAACGCGTCGTCCGGGAGTCCGCGGCGCATCCAGGCCCGGTGGATGTAGGCGTTGCGGACGTCCCCGGAGTACCACGCCGCGCTGCGCAGGGTCACGCCCGCCATCCTGGCGCTGTGTCGAGGACCATGCGCGCGGTCGTGCTCTCCGGGCCGGGGCGGTGCACGGTGGAGGAGGTGCCCGCCCCGGCCGCCGTCCCGGGCGAGGTGGTCGTCGACGTCGAGCGGGTCGGCGTCTGCGGCACCGACGTCGAGCTGTTCACCGGGGAGCTCTCCTACCTGCGGACCGGGCACTCCTCCTACCCGCTGCAGCCCGGCCACGAGTGGTGCGGCCGGGTCACCGCGGTGGGCGAGGGGGTCGACCCGGCCTGGCTCGGCCGGCGCGTCACGGGGGACACGATGCTCGGCGACCGGGTCTGCCGCCGGTGCCGGCGCGGGCGGCAGCACGTGTGCGAGCACCGGCAGGAGGTCGGCATCCGCGGTGGCCGGGCGGGTGCGCTGGCCGAGCAGCTCGCCGTCCCGGCGTGGTCGTTGTACGAGCTGCTCGACCCCGTCGACCCGGTGCTCGGCGCGCTGGTCGAGCCGGGGGGCAACGCCTGGCGGGCGGCGCAGGCGGCCGCGGTGGCCGCCGGCGACCGCGCGCTGGTGGTCGGGCCGGGGACGATCGGGCTGCTGACGGCGCTGTTCCTCCGCGCCCAGGGCGCCGAGGTCCACCTGCTGGGCGTCACCGGCCCCTCGCTGGACTTCGCCCGCGGTCTCGGCTTCCCCGACGCCTGGACCCGCGACACCCTCCCGCAGCTGCCGTTCGACGCCGTCGTCGACGCCTCGACCGCGCCCGGGTCGCCGGCGCTGGCCCTCGAGCTGGTGGAGCCCGGCGGCCGGGTCGTCTGCATCGGCATCGCGGGAACCCCGAGCACCGTCGACACCCGCGCGCTGCTGCTCGCCGACGTCACGGCGGTCGGGGTCCTCTCGGCGTCCCCGGGACTCGCGCCCGCCATCGCCGCCTACCGGGCCGGCGCGGTCGACCCGCGGCCGCTGGTCGCCGCCACCGTCGGTCTCGGGCAGGTCGGCGCGGTGCTGGCCGGGGAGCGACCGGGCGGCTGCGGCGCGGGACCCAAGGTCCACGTCGACCCGCGGCTGGACGCGTGAACGGAGCGGCCGGACCCTGGTGCACCCGCGGCTCGCTCGTGGTGCGCTCCTCCGCGTACGCCGGTGCCGACGACCCCCGGGAGCTCCCGTGACCGACCTGGCCGCCCTGTCGCTCGAGGAGAGGGCCACCCTGCTCTCCGGCCAGGACTTCTGGTCGACCCCGCCGGTCGAGGCGGTGGGGCTGCCCTCGCTCGTCCTCACCGACGGCCCGCACGGCGTCCGCCGCCAGGCCGGCGACCTCACCGGGATGGGCATCACCGACAACCTCCCGGCCACCTGCTTCCCGCCCGCGGTGGCGGTCGGCAACAGCTGGGACCCGTCGGTCGCCGAGCGCACCGGTGCGGCGGTCGGCCGGGAGGCGCGGGCGCTGGGCGTGCACGTCGTCCTCGGGCCGGGGGTGAACATCAAGCGCTCGCCGCTGGGCGGGCGGAACTTCGAGTACTACTCGGAGGACCCGCTGCTGTCCGGCGTGCTGGGCGCCGCGCACGTCCGCGGCCAGCAGGCGCAGGGCGCCGGCGCCTCGGTCAAGCACTTCGCGGCCAACAACCAGGAGACCGAGCGCATGCGGGTCAGCGCCGAGGTCGACGAGCGGACGCTGCGCGAGGTCTACCTGCCGGCCTTCGAGCGGGTGGTCACCGAGGCGGCGCCGGCCACCGTCATGTGCGCCTACAACAAGGTCAACGGCGTCTACGCGTCGCAGCACCGGTGGCTGCTCACCGAGGTGCTGCGCGAGCAGTGGGGCTTCGAGGGCGTCGTCGTCTCCGACTGGGGCGCGGTGGACGACCGGGCCGCGGCGCTGGCGGCGGGGCTGGACCTGCAGATGCCCGGCGACGGCGGCGCGGGCGACCGGCGGGTGGTCGAGGCGGTGCGGGCCGGGGAGCTCGACGAGGCGTTCGTCGACGCGAGCGCCGCCCGGGTGGCCGCGCTCGCCCGGTACGCCGGCGGGCCCGTCGAGGAGGTCGACGCCGAGGGCCACCACGCCCTCGCCCGGGAGCTGGCCTCGCAGTGCGCGGTGCTGCTGCGCAACGAGCGCGGCACCCTGCCGCTGTCCCCGGGCACCCGCGTCGCCGTCGTCGGCGAGTTCGCCCGCACGCCGCGGTTCCAGGGCGGCGGCAGCTCGAACGTCACCCCGACGCGGGTCGAGTCCGCCCTCGCCGCCCTGGCTGCACTGGCCGGACGGGAGCTCCCGTTCGCCCCCGGTGTCGGGGCCGACGCCATGGCGGCACGGGAGGAGGCCGTCGCGCTGGCCCGCGCGGCCGAGGTCGCCGTCGTCTTCGTGGGCCTGGCCGACGCCGACGAGTCCGAGGGCTTCGACCGCACGACCATCGACCTGCCCGCCGAGCAGGTGGCGCTGGTGCGCGCGGTGGCGGCGGTCGCGCCGCGGACGGTCGTCGTCCTCTCCCACGGCGGGGTCGTGTCCCTGGAGGGCTGGCACGACGACGTCGACGCGGTGCTCGACGGCGCGCTGCTCGGCCAGGCCGGCGGCGGCGCGCTGGCCGACCTGCTCTACGGCGTCGCGAACCCCTCGGGCCGGCTCGCCGAGACGCTGCCGGTGCGGCTGGCGGACTCCCCGAGCTCCCTGTCCTTCCCGGGCGAGCAGGGCCGGGTGGTCTACGGCGAGGGCGTGCTGGTGGGCTACCGCGGGCTGGTCACCCAGGGTCGCCCGGCGCGGTACCCCTTCGGCCACGGCCTGTCCTACACGACGTTCAGCACGTCGGACCTGCGCGTGGCGGTCACCGGCGACGACGCGGCGTCGGTCGCGGTGACGGTGCGGAACACCGGCGACCGGGCCGGGGCGCACGTCGTCCAGGTGTACGTGTCCACGGCGGCCGGGCCGGTGCGCCGCCCGCTGCGGGAGCTGCGGGCGTTCACCAAGGTCACGCTGGAGCCGGGGGAGAGCCGCGAGGTGGCGCTCGACCTGGACCGGCGCGCCTTCGCCTACTGGGACGTCGTCGAGTCCGGCTGGGTGGTCGCCCCCGGGCAGTACGCGGTGCAGGTCTGCGCCGACGCGGAGACGGTCCTGCTCGAGGAGACCGTGGCCCTGGCCGGCGACGACCTGGTGCGGGTGCTGACGATGGAGTCCTCCGTCGCCGAGTGGTTCGCCCACCCGGCCGCGGGGCCGGCGCTCGCGGCGGCACTGGCCGAGAGCCTCCCCGCGGACGCGGCCTCGCCGGGGGACCGGGAGCTGCTGCTGCGGATGGTCGGCTCGATGCCGATGCGCCGGTTCGCCACGGACTTCGGCTCCGCGCTGCCGGCCGGCCTGCTCGACCGGCTGGCCGCCGAGACCGCCGCCGCCCGCGCCGCCCGCTGACGTGCACTTCCGCGGACGTGCACGGGGCACGTCCGCGGAAGTGCACGGGTCAGACGCGCAGGGCGTCCTCGTCCCGGTCGTCGTCCCGGTCGTCGTCGCGGTCGTCGCGGACCTCGAGGGTCGGCTCGGCCGCGGGGACGGCGGCGTGCGCGCCGGACCGCAGCAGCGAGGCGAGCTCCTCCTCGGACTCCACCGCCTCACCGCGCGCCACCATGCCGGCGTGCTCGGAGAGCGGGATCTCCCGGAGCACGAACGACAGCAGCAGCGCGACGACGAGGATCGGCACCAGGTACCAGAACACCGGGGCGAGCGAGTCGGCGTAGGCGTCGACGATCGCCGTCCGCAGCGGCTCCCCGGCGGCGTCGACCGCGGCCGGCACCAGGGTGTCGGGTGAGGTGATGCCCGCGGCGGCCGCCTGCCCGGCGTTGCCGGTCAGCGCGCCGGTGAGGTTGTCGGCCAGCCGGCTGGTGAACAGCGTCCCGAAGACGGCGACGCCGAGGGTGGCGCCGACCTCGCGGAAGTAGTTGTTCGTCGAGGTGGCGGTGCCGATCTGGCCGGCGGGGACGGCGTTCTGCGCGGCCAGGACGACGTTCTGCATGATCAGGCCGAGGCCGCAGCCGAGCGCGAAGAACATCGCGCCGATCGTCCACAAAGACGTGCCGCCCGACAGCGTCGTCATCCAGACCACCGTCGCCAGGATGACCGCGACGCCCGCGACGGTGAACCGCTTGTACCGGCCGTCCCGGAGGATCAGCGACGCCGAGGTCTGGATGGTCAGGATGATCCCGGCGGTCATCGGCAGCATGAGCAGGCCCGAGCCGGCCGCCGAGAGGCCCGAGCTCATCTGCAGGAACGTGGGCATGAACGCGATCGCGGAGAACATCCCCAGGCCCACGGCCATGCCGAGCGCGGTGGCCACCACGAAGGTCGGGTTGCGGAACAGCGACAGCGGCACGATCGGCTCGACCGCGCGCCGCTCGACGAGCACGAACACCACCGCCGAGACGGCGAAGGCGGCGGCCAGGGCGAGGGTGAGCGGGTCGGTCCAGCCGTCGCTGCCGCCGAGGTCGGTGAACAGCACCAGCGAGGTCGTGGTGGCCGACAGCGCGACGATGCCCGCGACGTCGAGCGGTGTCGTGCTCCGCTTGCGGGGCAGGGTGAGCGCGAACCAGCCGATGGCGAAGGCGCCCAGGCCGACCGGCACGTTGATCCAGAAGCACCACTCCCAGCCCAGGGCCGCGGAGTCGGTGAAGAAGCCGCCGACCAGCGGCCCGGCGACCGCCGACAGGCCGAACAGCGCGCCGATCGGGCCCATGTACCGCGCCCGCTCCCGGGCCGGGACGATGTCGGCGATGATCGCCTGCGACAGGATCATCAGCCCGCCGCCGCCGAGGCCCTGGACCCCGCGCCAGACGACGAACCAGGTGAAGTCCGGCGCCAGGGCCGCACCGACGCTCGCGACGGTGAACAGGCCGATCGCGACGAGGAACAGGGTGCGGCGACCCCAGAGGTCGCCGAACTTGCCGTAGACGGGCATGACCAGCGTCGTCGCCAGCAGGTAGGCGGTGGTCACCCACGCCATGTGCGAGACGCCGCCGAGCTCGCCGACGATCGTGGGCATCGACGTGGCGACGATCGTCTGGTCGAGGCTGGCCATGAGCATCCCGGCCAGCAGGGCCGAGAAGACCAGGTTGACCCGTCGCCGGGTGAGCACGATGGGCGGCGCGGAGCCGTCGGGAGGCGGGGCGTGCACGGTCTCTCCAGGGGTCGTTCGGCGGGGCCGCGGGCGCGCGGCACCGAGGGCGAGCGGACGGCGACGGCCGCTCGGGTGGGTCAGGGGCGCGGGGCGGGCAGCCCGGCGGCGAGCAGGTCCCAGGCCTCGTCGACCAGGCGGGGGAGCGAGGCGGTGAAGTCCGACCTCAGCCAGCGGTGCAGCGCGGTGCGCATGGCCGCCCCGGCGACGGCGGCGAGCAGCGGCGGGTAGCCGTCGACGTCGACCCGGGTGCCGGTGCGGGTGGCGATCGCCTCGACGAGCGCGCGCTCGGACCGGCCGAAGGTGGCGTGCAGCCGGGCCAGCAGCACCGGGTGGGCCTCGACGACGCGCAGCCGCAGCGGCCACAGCCCCTCGGGCTCGGCGGCCATCGCCGCGGCCTGCTCCAGCTGCACGGCGCGCAGCGCGGCCAGGGGCGACTCCCCGGCGGGGCGGGCGGCCAGCCCCGCGGTCAGCCGCTCGGTGTCGGCCGGGTCCAGCCCGAGGACGGCGTCGTCCTTGGTGGGGAAGTAGTTGAAGAACGTGCGCGGGGAGACGCCGGCGCGCGCGGCGACGTCGTCGACCGAGACCGCCTCCAGGCCGTGCTCGGCGACCAGCTGGAGGGCGGCCTCGTGCAGGGCGAGGCGAGTGGCGTGCTTCTTGCGCTCGCGCAGCCCGGACGTCACCGGACCACGATGACACCTTCTTGCAGACCGTGCAATGTTGCGTGCACTGCACGGCGCGTCGCGGGGGACGTCCTACCGCACCGCAGCGCGTCCTACCCGACCGCCCACCGTCGGGGAGGACGCGCCACGATCAGGTCACCTGATCATCGCCGCCCCCGCCTCAGTCGCGGGTGCGCTGCCGCTCGATCGCCTCGAGGACCGTCTTGCGGCCCGTCCCGAGCTCCTCCTCCGCCTTCTCGGCCCGGTCGAGCTGGGAGTCGCCGGACATCTCCCCCACCCGTCTCCGCGCCTCGGGAGCGTTCACGTCGAGCAGCTCGGCGGCCCTGCGGGCCTCCCGGGCGGCCTCGGTGTTCGCGACGTGCTGCTGCGTCCCCTGCCGCTTGCGGGAGTCGGTGGCCTGCTTCTCCTCGTCGGAGAGCAGCTGCCAGGCGGCGTCGGGGAGGTAGCGGCCCGTCCCGCCGGAGCCGCGGGCCCGGTCGCCGCCGTGGGCGGTGCGCCAGTCCTGGTCGGTCCACTCCTGCAGGTGCCGCTGCGACTCGGTGCGCTCGCCCTCGTGCCGGTAGCCGCCGCCGGCCGCCTCGTACTCGGCGGTGAGCAGCTGGCTCTTGCGCGCCGACCACTGCCCGGGCCGCCCGCCCCGGTCGCCGGCCTTGATCTCCTCCTTGAGCCGCTCGCGCAGCTCCGGGTCCGTGTAGTCCCTCGCGTAGTCCTCCGCCGACTTCCCGCTCATGGACCGGCAGTACCCGATCCGGCGGGAGGTCACCCGGCGGAGCGCGACCGGTCCGCCTCGACGTGCGGTCGGGACTGCCAGCGCGCCCAGTCGGCGCTCACCTCGCCGGCGGTGCGCAGCAGTGCGGGCAGGTGGTCGCCGAGCAGGCGCTCGGTGGAGGTCTCCGCGGCGTGCACCGTCACGTTCATCGCCGCCCGGACGGCACCGGTCCCGTCGCGCACCGGGACGGCGACCGAGCGGACGCCGGGCGCCAGCTCCTCGTCGGCCAGCGCCCAGCCGCGGGCGCGCACCTCGGTGAGCTCCTCCCGCAGCTGCTCGGGCGTGCGCCCGGTGCAGGGCGGCAGGCCGGAGCGGCTCGGCTGGGCGAGCACGTCGTCGAGCTCCCCGACCGGCAGGGCGGCGAGCAGCACCTTGCCCTGCGAGGTCCGGACGGCGGGGAAGCGGGTGCCGATCTCGACCCGCAGCGCGATCAGCTTGGGCACCGACACCCGCGCCACGTAGACGATGTCGGACCCGTCGAGCTGCGCCATGGACGACGACTCCCCGGTGCGGGCGACCAGCGCCTCCAGGTGCGGCCGGGCGACGTCCCAGAGGCCGAGGGACCCGACGTAGGCCATCCCCAGCGACAGCACGCGCGGGGTCAGCGAGAAGACCCCGCCGGCCGACCGGACGTAGCCGAGCTCCTCCAGCGTGAGCAGCAGCCGCCGCGCCGTCGGGCGGGCCAGCCCGGCCGCGGCCGCCACCTCGCTCAGCGACAGCGCCGGCCGGTCGGCCCCGAAGCAGGTCAGCACGTCGAGCCCGCGGGCCAGCGCCTCGACGAAGTCCGGTCCCTCACCACGTCCGGCCACGACGTCTCCCCCTCGTCCGGTGCCGGCTCCTCCGGTACCCCGGCAGCGCGCTCAGTGCTCCCCGGCCAGGTGTCGTCCGTAGGCCGCCTCGCGGGCGGCGTGCGTGCTGTCCGACCGGTAGTCGGTGTACTGGTAGGGGTTGTCGAGCACCTTGCCCTCGGGCAGCGCCGGGTCCATGCCCGCCTGCCAGACCTCCTCGCCCATCTCGGCGCGCAGGTGCTCCACGGTCGCCTCGACCTCGCGGCGCACCGCCCCGAGGTCGACGCCGACGAGCCGGTGGTCGGACTTCACGACCCGGCCGTCGACCAGCACGGTGTGCACGTCGCCGCGCTGGGCCTGGAAGGCCACGTGCCCGAAGGGGTTGAGCAGCGGGAACGACACCGGCGAGGTGTCGTTCTTCAGCAGCACGACGTCGGCCTTCGCGCCGGGCACCAGCCGGCCGAGGTCGTCGCGGCCCAGCGCCGTCGCGCCGCCGCGGGTCGCCCACTCGACGACGTGCTGGGCCCGCAGCGCCAGCTGGGTGACCGTCTCGCCCTGCAGGTGGGCCTCGAAGTGCTCGCGCGAGCGGTCGGCGCCCAGCGTCGTGCGCATCGCGGAGAACAGGTCGCCGCTCCACCACACGCTGGTGTCCATCGACAGCGACACCGGGATGCCGTGCGCGCGCACCTGCCAGGTGGGCGGGTAGCCCTGCCCGGCGCTCTGCTCGGACTCGGTGGACACCGAGATCGACCCGCCGGTGGCCGCGATGCGGTGGTAGCTGTCGGGGGAGAGCGAGGCGGCGTGCACGTAGACGGTCCCCGGCGTCGCGAAGCCGTGCTCGTGCATGAGCCGGATGCCCTCGTCGTTGGTGGCGCCCCAGACGCCGGCGTGCGTGGTCACCGGCAGCCCGAGCTCGCGGGCCACCTCGAACGCGGCCTTCTCGGGGAACGCCGGGTCGCCGGTGACGTCGAAGGCGAGCTGGAAGTCGAGCAGGTCACCGGCGCCGGTGCGGCGGCGCTCGAGGAAGGCCTGGACGTCCCCGTCGGCGGTCCACTCCCACGGCGCGGCCTGGATGTTGCCGTAGGCGAGCACGTACCGGCCGGGCACCGACTGCAGCGCGTCGACGGCGGCCTCCGCGTGGTCGACCGTCTGCAGCCCGTGCGACCAGTCGACGACGGTGGTGACACCGGCGTCGAGCGCCTCGACCGCGGCCAGCCGGTTGCCCGCGGCGACGTCCTCGGGGCGGAAGCGGCGGCCGTGCTCGAGGTAGTACCAGACGAAGTACTGGGTGAGCGACCAGTCGGCGCCGTAGCCGCGCATCGCCGTCTGCCACATGTGCCGGTGGGTGTCGATCATCCCGGGCAGGACGACGCCGTCGGTGGCGTCGACCTCCCGGGTGCCCTCGGGAACCTCCAGGCCCGGCCCGACGGCCGCGATCCGGTCACCGACCACCAGCACGTCGGCGTCGCGCAGCACGGTGCCGGCGTCGTCCATGGTCAGCACCGTGCCGCCGCGGAGGACGACGGGACGCCCGGCCTGCGGGGCCGGGGACGCGGGCTCGGTCATGGGGACTCCTCGGGCATCGGCAGCAGGTGCGGACGGTCGTCCGCTGAACGGACACCGGGGCGGGACGGCGTCACCCTGCGCGTGACCTGCGGCACCTGTCAACCCGGTCCTCCTGCAGTTGACAGGGCCCGACGACGGTGCCGAGGATCGGTGGCGACGGCGGACGGGTGTCCGTGCGCGACGCGACGGCGAGGAGCGACGATGACGCCAGGACCCGCCGGAGCCGGCGCCCCACCACCCCGGGGGCCGCTCGCGGGCGTGCTGGTGGCCGACTTCTCCCGCATCCTGGCCGGCCCCTACGCCACGATGCTGCTGGCCGACCTCGGCGCCGAGGTGGTCAAGGTCGAGGGCCCCGGCGGCGACGACACCCGCACCTGGCAGCCCCCCGTCCGGGACGGCGTCTCCACCTACTACCTGGGCGTCAACCGCAACAAGCGGTCGGTGGCGCTGGACCTCGGGGACGACGCCGACCTGGCCGCCGCCCGCGAGCTGGCCCGCCGCGCCGACGTGCTGGTGGAGAACTTCAAGCCCGGCGGACTGGCCCGCTTCGGCCTGGACTACGAGACGGTGGCCGCGACCAACCCGGCGGTCGTCTACGCCTCGATCAGCGGCTTCGGCAGCGGGCCCGGCGGCCGGTCGCTGCCCGGCTACGACCTCATCGTGCAGGCCATCTCCGGGCTGATGAGCCTCACCGGCGACCCCGACGGCGACCCCTACCGCGCCGGGGTCGCGGTCTTCGACGTGATGGCCGGGCTGCACGCCACCATCGGCGTCCTGTCGGCGCTCAACCTGCGGCACACCACCGGCCGGGGCCAGCACGTCGAGGTCAACCTGCTCGCCAGCGCGCTGTCGGGGCTGGTCAACCAGACCTCGGCCTACGTCGCCGGCGACGTCGTCCCGTTCCGGATGGGCAACAGCCACCCGAGCCTGTTCCCCTACGAGCCGCTGCCCTGCGCCGACGGGGACCTCATCGTCACCGCCGGCAACGACGGCCAGTTCCGCAAGCTGGTCCAGGTCCTCGGCGTCCCGGAGCTGGCCGACGACCCGCGGTTCCTGCGCAACGAGGACCGCACCGCCAACCGCGGGCAGCTGCGCCCGCTGCTGGTCGAGCGGCTGGCGACCCGGACGAAGACGGAGTGGTTCCGCGACATCAGCGCCGCGGGCGTCCCGTGCGGGCCGATCAACACGATCGACCAGGGCGTCGCGTTCGCCGAGGAGATCGGTCTCGACCCCGTCGTCACCGCCGGGGAGGGCGCCGCCGCCGTGCCCTCGATCCGCAACCCGATCACCTTCTCCGACACCGCCGCCGAGTACCGGCTGCCGCCGCCGGCGGTCGACGAGCACGGCGAGGAGATCCGCCGCTGGCTGGCCGAGAGGGAGGAGGCGCCGTGACCTCCGGGGAGGGGTACCCGACCGCGCTGGGCGCCTCCAGCCGGGAGTCCATCACCCTGCTGGGCACCGACCTCGCGCGCGACGTCATGGGCAGCGTCGGTTTCGGCGAGCTGGCGTTCTGGCTGGCCACCCAGCGCCGGCCCACGCCGGGGGAGACGCGGGTGTTCGAGGCGGTGCTCGCCGCGCTCGCCGACCACGGGTTCACCCCGACCGCGATCGTCACCCGGCTGACCTGGCTGTCCGCGCCGGACTCGGTGCAGGGCGCGCTGGCCGCCGGGCTGCTCGGCGGGGGCTCGCGCTTCCTCGGCGTCACCGAGGACTGCGGCCGCTTCCTGCACGAGGTGCTCGCCGGGGCGGGCGGACTGCCCGCCGACGACGCCGGCTGGGACGCCCTCGCGCTGGAGACGGTCACCGCGCAGCGCGCGGCCGGCCGGTTCGTCCCGGGCCTGGGCCACCACGTGCACAAGGACGGCGACCCGCGCACCCCACGGCTGTTCCAGATCGCCGCCGAGGAGGGGCTCACCGGCCCGCACCTGCGGCTGTTCGCCGCCATCGGCCGGGTGCACCCGCAGGTGCTGGGGCGGACGCTGCCGCTCAACGGCGCCGGCGTCTGCGGTGCCGCGCTGGCCGACCTCGGCCTACCGCTGGAGCTGCTGCGCGGGTTCGCCCTGCTGGCCCGCACCGCCGGGCTGATCGGCCAGCTCGCCGAGGAGATCCGGCACCCCGTCGCCAACGACGTCTTCCTGTCCGTCGACCTGCACAACCGCTCCGTCGCCCCTGACCCCTACGAGCCCGACGACCTGGGAGGCACCCATGGCTGAGCTGGCCGCGGTCATCGCGTCCACCCACCACCCCTTCTACCATCGCGCGAGCACCGCGACCGGTGCCGACCGGCCGCCGTTCGCCGACGAGTGGGTGGCCAAGATCGAGCGGTTCCGGGAGACGCTCACCCGCGCCGAGCCCGACGTGCTGGTGATGGTCGGCAGCGACCACTTCCACCAGCTGTGGCTGGACAACATGCCGCAGTTCCTCGTCGGCAAGGCGCCCTTCTTCGACGCCAACTTCTACAACGAGGAACGCGAGTTCGGCCTGCCGCGGATGACGCTGCGCGGCGAGGAGGACCTGGCCGCGCACCTGCTGCGCGACGGCCTCGACCGCGACTTCGACCTGGCCTTCTCCAACGAGCTGCGGATCGACCACAGCATCACGTGCCCGATCATCACGCTGCGCCCGCAGGCCGACCTGCCGATCGTGCCGGTCTACACCAACATCTTCGCCCCGCCGCTGCCGCAGCCGCGGCGGTTCGTGGCGCTGGGGAAGGCCATCCGGGAGATGGTCGAGTCCTGGGAGTCGGACAAGCGGGTCGCCGTCATCGGCACCGGCCACCTGTCGCTGGAGCTCGGCGGCCCGCGCCAGTTCGGCGAGCACGGTCCCGACCCGGAGTTCGACCGCAGGGCGGTGGAGTGGATCGCCTCCGGCGACGTCGAGGGCTGCCTGGCCGAGGTGTCGCTGGACAGCCTGCACGCCCCGGGCAACGCCACCCACGGGTTCATGGACTTCATGCTGATGATGGGCGTGGCCGGCGAGGGTGCCAAGGCCGACCACGTCGACACCCTCGACCTGTTCCACACCATGGAGGCCTACTTCACCTGGTACCCGAACGGCGTCCCCGGAGAGGCGGCCTCGGCATGAGCCGGTACCTGCTGGACAAGTTCCTCTACACCGTCGACCGCGACCCCGAGCTCGTCGAGCGCTACCGCGAGGACCCGGCCGGCACGGTGGCGTGGTGGGAGGCCGAGATGGCCAACCGGATCCTCAACTGCACCGCCGACGAGCGCTCCACCTGGCTGGCGTTCACCGAGGACGAGCGGCGGGCCCTGCGCCAGCACGACCACGTGACGCTGTTCCAGATGGGCGCCCACCCGTTCCTCACGCTCACGCTGTTCATCGCGATGTTCGAGCGCGACCACGGGCCGCTGGAGTACCAGAAGGCCTACGGGCAGGCGATGGCGCACCTCTCGCTGCCCTACCCCGACATCAGCACCTGACGTGCGCGCCGCCGTCGTCCGCACGCCCGGGACGCCGCCCGAGCACGCCGGGCACCCCGACCCGGTCGCCGGGCCCGGCCGCAGCCTGGTGCGGGTCACCGCCGCGCCGATCGTGCCGCTGGACCTGCTCTGCGCCTCGGGCACGTCCTACTTCGGGGTCCCGTCGGTGCCCTACGTGCCGGGCGTGCAGGGCGTCGGCGTCGTCGAGCGGTCCGGCGCGCTGCCGGTGGGCACGCGGGTGTGGTTCGCGACGCCGGCCGGGATGGCCCCCGGCGACGGCGGCCTCGCGGAGCGCTGCGCCGTCGCCGACGACGACCTCGTGCCGCTGACGGCGGACCTGCCGGACCCGGCGGTCGCGGCGCTGGGCACGTCCGCGGTGGCCGCGTGGACGAGCCTGACCTGGCGGGGCCGGCTTCAGCCGGGGGAGGCCGTCGTCGTCCTCGGGGCCGGCGGGGCGGTCGGGCAGGTCGCCGTCGGGGCGGCGCGCGTGCTCGGCGCGGGACGGGTGGTCGCGGTGTGCCGCTCGGCCGCCGCGCAGGAGCGCGCCCGGGCGGCCGGCGCCGACGCCGTCGTGCCGATGGCGGGGGACGCCGACGCGCTCACCGCCGCGCTGGCGCGGGCCTGTCCGGACGGCGCGCACGTCGTCGTCGACCCGGTGTTCGGCGTCGCGGCGACGGCGGCCTCGCGCGTGCTGGCCCCGGGTGGGCGGCTTGTCAACCTGGGCGGTGCGTCCGGTGACGAGGCGGTGTTCTCCTCGGCGGTGCTGCGCGGCCGGTCGGCGGAGGTGCTCGGCTACACCAACAACGCGCTGACCCCGGCGCAGCGCCGCGACGCGCTGGGGGCGGTCCTCGACGCGGCCGCCGCAGGCCGGGTCGCCGTCGCGCACGAGACCGTCCCGCTGGCCGGCGTCACCGCCGCCTGGCAGCGCCAGGCCACCGGCGAGGCCGGGGTGCGGCTGGTGGTCACGCCCTAGCGTCCGGCCGGGGCGGCGCGCACGTGGATGCGCTCACCCTGCGGGCCGAAGAGGCCGAGCACCTCGGCGGCCCGGTCGTCGGGGTTGCCGAGCCAGTGCGGGGTGCGGGTGTCGAACTCGGCCACCTCGCCGGGCGTCAGGGTCACGTCGGCGTCGCCGAGCAGCAGCCGCAGCCGCCCCGACAGCACGTAGACCCACTCCCAGCCCTCGTGCGAGCGCAGCTCGCCGGGCTCCCCGCCCCAGCGCGGCGGCAGCACCATCTTGTAGGCCTGCAGCCCGCCCGGACGCCGGGTCAGCGGCAGGAACGTCGCGCCGTGGCGGGTGAGGGGCCGCAGCCGCACCCGCGGGTCGCCGGTCTCGGGCGCGTCGACGAGCTCGTCGAGCGGCACCTGGTGGGCACGGGCCAGCGGCAGCAGCAGCTCCAGGGTGGGACGGCGCTGCCCCGACTCCAGCCGCGAGAGGGTGGACACCGAGATGCCGGTGTCCTCGGCGAGCTGCTGCAGGGTGGCGCCGCGCTGCCGGCGCAGCTCGCGCAGGCGGGGGCCCACGGCGTCCAGGACGCCGTCGAGGTCGGTCACGCGGCTCAGTTTGCCGTTTCAGCAACAGAGTTTGTCAAGTCGGCACGGGCGGGTGCACCGTGTCGGGCATGGACGAGACGTACGACGTGGTGGTCGTCGGTGGGGGAGCGGCCGGGCTTTCCGGCGCCCTCGCCCTGGGACGGGCGCGCCGCTCGGTGGCCGTGGTGGACGACGGCACGCCGCGGAACGCGCCCGCGCACGAGATGCACAACTACCTGGGCCGCGACGGCACGCCGCCCGGGGAGCTGCTCGCCGCGGGGCGGGCCGAGGTGGCCGGCTACGGCGGCGTGCTGGTCGAGGACACGGTGACCGCGGTCGGCGGGACGGCCGGCGCGTTCACCGTCGAGCTGGCCGGCGGCCGGGTGCTGGGCGCGCGTCGGCTGCTGGTCACCACCGGCCTGACCGACGAGCTGCCGGAGATCCCGGGGGTGCGGGAGCTGTGGGGCACCGACGTCCTGCACTGCCCGTACTGCCACGGCTGGGAGGTGCGCGACCAGCCGGTCGGCGTGCTGGCCACCGGACCGATGTCGCTGCACCAGGCCCAGCTGTGGCGGCAGTGGAGCGCCGACGTCGTCTTCTTCCTGCACACCGCGCCGGAGCTCGACGACGCCACCGCCGAGGCGCTCGCGGCCCGCGGGGTCCGGGTGGTGCGCGGCGAGGTGGCGGCCCTGGAGACCGACGGCGGCCGGCTGACCGGCGTCCGGCTGGCGGGCGGGGAGGTCGTGCCCCGCGCCGCGGTCGTCGTCGCCCCGCGGTTCACCGCCCGCTCGGCCGTGCTCGCCGGTCTCGGGCTGGAGCCCGAGCCGTTCCGGATGGGCGATGCGGTCGTCGGCTCGCACGTGCCGGTCGACCCGCGCGGCGCCACCGCGGTGCCCGGCGTCTGGGCGGCGGGCAACGTCGCCGACCCGGGTGCGCAGGTCATCGGCGCGGCGGCCGCCGGCCTCCTGGCCGGTGCCGCGGTCAACGCCGACCTGGTCGCCGAGGACACCCGGGCCGCGGTCGAGGTGCTCCGCGCGCAGAGCGACCCGGAGTACGGCGAGCAGTGGTGGGAGGAGCGCTACCGCTCGCACGGGGACGGCGTCTGGAGCGGCCGGGTCAACGACGTGCTGGCCACCGAGGCCGCCGACCTGCCCCCGGGCCGCGCGCTGGACGCCGGGGCCGGCGAGGGCGGGGACGCCGTGTGGCTGGCCCGCCGCGGGTGGGCGGTCACCGCGCTGGACCTCTCCCGCACGGCGCTCGACCGCGCCGCCGCCGCGGCCGGGGCGGCCGGGCTGACGCTCGACACCCGCAAGGCCGACGTCTCCTCGTGGCAGCCGGGCGAGGAGCGCTGGGACCTGGTGACGGCGTCGTTCCTGCACTTCCCGCCCGCCACCCGCGACGACGTGCTGCGGACGCTGGCCTCGGCGGTCACCCCCGGCGGCACGCTGCTGGTGACGATGCACGACGGCAGCGACGTCTCCCACGGCGTCCAGCGACCGGGCCTGCCCGAGTGGTACGCCACCGGCGCGCAGCTGGCCGCCGTCCTCGAGCCCGCCGAGTGGGAGGTCCAGGTGGCCGAGAGCCGTCCGCGACAGGCCCGCGTGCACGAGGCGCACGGCCACGGCGACCACGTGCACGTGGCCGACGCCGTGCTGCGGGCGCGGCGCCGTCAGCCGTCGTCGGGCTCGGCGGTGTAGAGCGGGCGGAGCCGGGCGGGCGGGGTGAAGGGCCGCCAGCCCTCCCGGCTCTGCGCGAGGCGGTCGGCCACCAGCCACAGCACCGCCGGGTCGTGGCCCATGCCGAGGTGGCTGGCCAGGACGCCGACGTTCTCCGCGGTCGGCCCGGTCGCCTGCCGGCAGGCCCGCCAGTCGACGACGCCGTCCCACCGCGACCAGACCGCGGTGCTCGGCACCGGCAGCGGGCCGCCGAGGCCGCCGCGGGGCGGGACGGCGTGCAGCGGCCGGTGGCGGGCGTAGGCGCGGGCGCCGGGGCTGCCGTCGCCGGGCCCGCCGGCCAGGCCGAAGGGGGACCCGAGGCTCACCACCTGGCGCACCTGCCGCGGGACGCGCAGCGCCAGCCGCCGCGCGTAGATCCCGCCCAGGCTCTGCCCGACGATGCTCACCGGCCCGCCGTGCTGCTCGGCCAGCCGCCGCACCAGCCGCGGCAGCTCGTCGGTGACCTCCCTGGTCGGCCCCCGGTTGCGGCCGAGCTCCCACCCCACCACCGGGTAGCCCAGCCCGCGCAGCCAGCGCCGCAGGGTGAGCGTGGAGGCGTCGGAGGCGAGCAGCCCCGGCAGCACGAGGACGGCGTGCCGTTCCCCGCGCGGGGCGCCGCGCAACAGCGGCCAGGTGACGGCGAGCGCGCCCGCGCTGGCGGCCGCGCGCACCGGTTCGGTCGCGGCGAGCAGGCGGCGGTCGGGAGACCAGGGCACGGGCTTCCTCCGGCGGCAGTCGGGTGGTGCCCGGGGCGCATACCCGGCCGGACGCGCGGGGACCCTCCGCATGACGCGGGATCGGTCACCTCCTCCGGGCCGCTCCCCGCCCGGACCCTCGCGTCATGCCGGGCGGCCGGAGGGGTCTTCACCCGTGCACGGCCCCCGCGGCGACGGCGCCGCACCGGGCCACACACGGAGGAGCCCCCATGACCAGCACGCTCAAGCGCTCGGCCTTCTGTCTGGCCGCGACCACCGCGCTCGTCACCGGCGTCGCCGGCACGGCGAGCGCCCAGCCGGTCGCCGTCCAGGACGGCCTGGTGAACGTCGCCGTCGGTGACGTCACGATCCTCGAGGACGTCAACATCGGCGTCGCCGCCCAGGTCGTGGCCCAGATCTGCGGGGTGAACGTCGGACCCGTGGCCGTCCTCGGGCGCGCGGTCGACCGCAGCGGCACCGACAGCACCGTCTGCGAGAGCAACATGGAGCCGGTGACGATCACGCAGAACTGACCCGCCCGGTGCGGTCCTGCTGACCGCACCCGAGACCCCCTGACCGGGGACGGGAACCCCCCGTCACCGTCCCCGGTCGGGGCGCCTCGCCCCTCCGTCGGGAACCGTCCCCCGGCCCCGGCGGAGGGGCCTCAGCGCGGGTGCAGGAGCGTCCGCTGGGCCATGTCCGAGGTGGCCAGCACCTCGCTGAGGAACTCCGACGCCGCCCCGGCGACGTCGGCCAGCTCGCCGGCGGGGGTGCCGCGCAGCACGTCGAGCAGCACCTCGTGGTGCACGCGCGCGACCTCGAGGATCCCGAGGCCCCCGGTGACCGCGGCCCGGCCGAGCTCGTACCCGCGGTTCAGCGAGGCCTCGCTGCGGCGGGCGAGGTGGGACAGGAACCCGACGCGGTAGTCGCGGGCGAACCCCTCCGCGCCGGTCACGCCGCACCGCCCCGCAGGGCCGTCACCGGGCGCCGGGGACCGACCGCCCGGTCGAGGAGGGCCAGGCCCTCCTCCAGGTCGAGCGCGGTGTGCAGCGACCCGGTGTCCATGCCCAGCGCCACCATCGTGAAGGCCACCTCCGGCTGGATGCCCACCACCACGGTCACCGCGCCGCGCAGCCGGGCGACCTCGCCGATCGTGCGCAGCGTCCGGGTGGCGAAGGAGTCCAGCACGTCGAGCGCGGCGACGTCGATGACCACCCCGCGCGCGCGGTCGCGGCCGATGCGGTCGACCAGGTCGTGTTGGAAGGCGGTCATCTGCGAGTCGTCGAGCGCGGTGTGGATCGAGGCGATCAGGTAGGGCCCCTGCCGCAGGATGGAGACCAGCCGGGGTCCGGTCACGGCCCACCCGTCCCGTCGTCCCTGCTCGTCGTGTAGCCGAGGAGGCGCTCGGCCTCCTCGAGGCCGCCCTGCAGGTCGCCGATGGTGTCCATCTTGCTCAGGTCCACGCCGATGGTCACCAGCGTCTGGGCGATCTTCGGCGACAGCCCCGTGATGATGACGCTGGCGCCCATGAGGCGGGAGGCGTCCACGGTCTGCACGAGGTGGTTGGCCACCGACTCGTCGACCTCGGGGACGCCGGTGATGTCGACGACGACCACCCGGGCGCGGTGCGTGCGGATGCCGGTGAGCAGCTGCTCGGTGAGCTGGCGGGCCCGCTCGCTGTCCAGCACCCCGATGATCGGCAGGATGAGCAGCCGCTCGCGCACCGGCAGCACCGGGGTGGACAGCTCGCGCAGCGCGTCCTGCTGCTGCCGGATGACCCGCTCGCGCTCCTCGACGAAGCTCACCGCGACGGTGTTGGCGATCCGGTTGGCCGCCGGCTCGTAGGCGTCGAGCACGCGGTTGAGCAGGCCGAAGTCCCGCTGGTACTTCTCGAACAGCGAGCGCGCCAGCACGTCGCGCAGGAGCAGCACGATGCCGACAACCTCGTGGGTCTCCACCCCGCGCGGGATGATCCGCTCGGAGAGGTCGCGGGCGTAGCGCTGCAGCGCCTCGACGCTGCCCGTCTCGAGCACCTCGACGTAGTTGTCGTAGACCGACGTCGTCTCGGCCGCCATCTCCTGCGGGGTCATCGCGTGCAGCAGGCCCGCCTGCTGGATGCGCTCGGACCACTCGTGCCGCAGCCGGGCGCGGTGCTCGCGCAGGTGCGCGACCAGCTGCGGCAGCAGCTGGTCCTCACCGGGGCTGTCGAAGCCGGCCGTCGTCGTCGCCGGTCCCTGGCTGCTGCTCATCGGTCCGCACACCACCTCGTCATCGTCACCGTCGTGCCCCGCCCCACCTCGGAGGCGATCGCGAACTCGTCCATCAACCGCCGGGCGCCGGGCAGCCCCAGGCCCAGGCCGGCGTAGGTGCTGTAGCCGTCCTGCAGCGCCCGCTCGACGTCGGGGATGCCGGGGCCGGCGTCCCGGGCGGTCACCTGCACGCCCCGGCGGGGCTGCTCGAGGACCTCCACCACCACCTCGCCGGACCCCGCGAACTTGACGATGTTGCGGGTCACCTCGGACACGGCGGTGGCGATCAGCGTCAGGTCGGTGGGGGAGAAGCAGCCGAGCCGGCCGGCCAGCTCCCGCGCGGCCTGCCGGGCCGCGACCACGTCGGCGTCGCCGTCGATCGGGATGCGCACCTCGTCGTCCCGCTGCGGCGCCCGCTCCAGCAGCGGCTGGCTGAGCGCGGCGCAGACGTCGCACTCGAGCAGGTGCCGCCCGGCGTCGACCTCGCGCTGGCGGCGGCGGTCACCGCTGGAGAGGGCGAAGAGCACCGGGCGGCAGCGGTCGGTCGGGGGCTCGGTGCGGTCCCGGGCGAGCAGGTACTCCACCCGCAGCCGGGCCCGGGCGCGGTGCAGCTGCGCGGCGACGGCGCCGGCGGTCGAGCCGAGGTCGGTGGCCAGCGAGCGGGTGTCCCGGCCGGACACCTCGTGCGCGACCAGCGCCTCGCGGTCCCGCTCGGAGAGCCGGGCCAGCGCCGCGGCGACGGCGGAGCGCTCCTCCTCGGCGAGCAGCCCGCCCTCGGGGAGGTCCGGCGCGGTGAGGTCGACCACCCGGTGCCGGTTGCGCCGCTGCCGGTCCTCCTCGCGCCAGGCGGTCGCCACCACGTTGCGCGCGGTGGCGATGGCGTAGGGCTCGAGCATGCCCGGCTCGACCCGGCCGGAGGCGGCGAGCACGCGGGCCAGGGTCTCCTGCACGAGGTCCTCGGCGGTGGTGACGTCGGCGACGCGGGCCCCCACGATCCGGCGGACCATCGGGATCAGCGCGGCCACGGCGTCGGAGGCACCGGCCGCCGACCGCCCGACGCACCCCGTCGCCTCCACCGCGCGGACGCTACGCCCGGACGGCCGCCCCGGCGTGTCGTACGCACGCGGGGGCGGCCGTCCGGGGGCTCAGCGCTGGGTCAGGTAGGCATCCGCGGTGGCCCGCAGCCGCTCGTGCACGCCGTCGGCCGCGACGGCGCCGGGCAGGTACCGCTTGGCCAGCTTGGCGACCATCGTGTAGTTGGTGTCGACCACGTTGCCCACCGGAGCCAGCCCCGCCTGGCTGACCAGCTGCAGGGCGTCGAGGCGGTCCCAGCCGGTGAGCTCCGCCGCCCAGGTGACCAGGTCGTGCTGGCTGACCCGGAAGGCGTCCTCAAGCGGCCGCACCGAGCCGGTCGAGGCGAGGAACTCGTCGGTCTCCAGCCGCGGCCACGCCGGGCCGCCGCCCTTCACCAGGTCCACCACGACGACGGTGTGCATCGCCGACTCGACCGCCGTCCCGCACACCTCGCCCTCCCCCTGCCGGCAGTGCCCGTCACCGAGGGACAGCTGACCGCCGGGCACGTTGACGCCGAAGTACACCGTCGTGCCGGCCCGCACCTCGGGGGTGTCCATGTTCCCGCCGTGCGCGCCGGGCGTGATGCTGGCGAACACCTCGCCGGACGCCGGGGCGACGCCGATCGTGCCGTGCATGGGGTCGAGCGGGAGCTCCACCTCCGGGCCGCCCCGGCGAGGGCGGAACAGGCAGGTGCCGCGCTCGCGGTCGATCTCGTAGAGCCAGACGAGCTCCTCGAGGGCGTCGTGCAGCATCGCCGTCGAGTGGGTGGTGGTCAGCGCGCCGAAGTGCGGGAACGTGCTCGACACCGCCCAGTCGCGGGCCGGTGCGATGTCGACCAGGTGCACCGCGAGGGTGTCCCCGGGCTCGGCGCCCTCCACCGCGATCGGCCCGGTGACCGGGTTGAGGTAGGGGAACCGGCACACCTGGCTGGGCAGGTCGTCGACGGAGCGCACCTCGCCGCCGTAGCAGTCCTCGGTGGTCAGCTCCACCACGGTGCCCGGCCGCACCGTCAGCAGCGGCTCGCCACCGCCGAACGAGAAGCGGTACTGCTCCGGCGTCGGCTCCAGCCGGACGACCTCCAGGGACGCCGTCACAGGCTCTCCTCCGCCCGGATCTCGGGCTTGCGGCCGGTGGCGACCAGCACGCCCATGAGGACCAGGCCGACGACCAGCCAGACGAAGCCCAGCGTCTGCGCCGCCACCTGGGCGTTGATGATCACGTACACGAGGATCGCGAACCCGATGACCGGCACCGCCAGGTGCAGCCACCAGTTCCTGCTGCCGTTCCGGACGACGTGGTGGACGACGACCGAGACGTGCAGCAGCAGGAACGCCGACAGGGCACCGAAGTTCACCAGCGTGGACAGCAGCGTGATGCCGTCCTCGCGGGTGGTCATGTACCAGCCCAGGACGAGGGAGACCGCGGCCACGACGAAGGTGGCGTTGACGGGGACGCGCCGGGTCGGGTGCACCTGCTTGAGGAAGGCGGGCAGCTGGCGGTCGCGGGCCATCGCGAACAGCAGCCGCGAGGTGGCCGCCTGCGCGACGAGGGAGTTGGCGAAGCCCCACGCGATGGCCGTCGCCAGCGCCGTCAGGGTGGCCAGCCAGGCGCCGCCGGCGACGTCGGCCGCGTCGTAGAACGCGGTGCCCGCGGCGTCGCCCTCGGCGATGAGCGTGTCGGGGTCGGGCACCAGCAGCGCGGCGACCCAGGTCTGCACGATGAACAGCGTCCCGGCCAGCGCCAGCGCGGCGATCATCGCCTTGCCGATCGAGCGGGCCGAGTCGCGGTTCTCCTCGGCGAGGGTGGAGATGCCGTCGAAGCCGAGGAAGCTCAGCACCGCGACCGACACCGCGCCGAAGACCAGCTCGAGGGAGAACGTGTCGGCGTTGTAGACCGGGGAGAAGTCGAAGCCGCGGCCCTCGCCGGAGGCCAGCGCGACGACGCCGATCACCAGGAAGACCGCCAGCACGACGAGCTCGCCGACCAGCATGACCTTGTTGACCCGCGCGGTGAACTCGATGCCGAAGTAGTTGACCACGGTGTTGAGGACGACGAAGCCGACCAACCACACGATCACCGGCACCGAGGGGACGATCGAGTTCATCGCGATCGCGGCGATGAGGTAGAGCAGCGCCGGGACCAGCACGTAGTCGAGCAGGATCATCCAGCCGGCGATGAACCCGACCGGCTGGGCGATGCCACGCCCGGCGTAGGTGTAGACCGAGCCGGCCATCGGGAAGGCGCGCGACATCTGCGAGTACGACGCCGCGGTGAAGGCCATCGCCAGGCCGCCGATCGCGTAGGCCAGGGCGACCATGCCGCCCGACGCCTGGAAGACGCCGCCGAAGATGCCGAACGGGGCGATCGGCACCATGAAGACCAGGCCGTAGACCAGCAGGTCGGTGAAGCTCAGCGAGCGCTTGAGCTCCTGGCGGTAGCCGAACTCCTCGACGCCGGCGGCCCCGGCGGCGGGCACCGCGCCGGCACCGGTGCTCCCGGCGGGCGAGGACTGGGTGGTGCGGGGGTCGCTCACGACTCCTCCTCTCGGCCGGCTCGCGTGCCGGACGCGGGGAGGGTAGGCCGAGATCCTTCCAAGCGGAAGCACCGGGGTCAGGCCGGGTGACCCACCTCCCGGAAGACCAGCCCGTCGGCGCGGGCCAGCCGGGCGCGGGGCGGGCGGGGGCGGGCCGGCGTCCGGTCGTCGAGCAGGGCGGCCGCGGTCCGGACGCCGTCGTGCACCCCACGGGCGTAGGCGCACACGACCGGCGCGTCCGGCCCGGCGTGCGCGGCCAGCCGCTCCTGCAGGGCGAGCTGCCCCTCGTCGGCGGCGTCGGACGCGGCGGCGGCGAAGGAGGGCATGCAGGCGTAGAGCTCGCCGGTGTCGTCCCCGCCGATCGCGTAGAGGCCGTTCTCCTCCAGCGCTCCGGACAGGCGCACGACGCGGCGGCCGAGGCCTGCGCGGCCGAAGGCGCGGTTGAACGCCACCAGGTCGCGGCCGACCAGGCTGAGCAGGACCGCGTCGGCGCGGGTGCGGCGGACCAGGTCGAGCGCCGGACCCGGGTCGGCCGGGCCGAAGGGCACCAGCAGCTCGCCGACGACGTCGGCCCCCAGGTCGCGCAGCACGGCGCGGGCGGCGTGGTGCACCGCCTGCGGCCACACGTAGTCGGTGCCCAGCAGCACCCAGCGCCGGGCGCGCCGGTGCCGCACCAGCCAGGCGAGCGCGGCGGCGTGCTGGACCGGCGGCGAGGAGCCGATCCGCAGCGCCCCGCGGGTGCCGCGGCCGCCCTCGTGCGGCGGGGTGAACACGTAGGGCGTGCGGCCGGCGAGGACGGCGGCGACGGCCCGCGAGACGTCGCTGGTGGAGAAGCCGACGACGGCGTCCACCGCGCCCGCGGCCTGCAGCGCGGCGACGTCGGCACCCACCTCGGCCGGACGGCGCCCGGCGTCCACGGTGACCAGCTCGAGCGGGCGGCCGCGGACCCCGCCGGCGTCGGTGAGCTCACCGGCGGCCAGGGTGGCCAGCCCCAGCGCCGAGGGCGCGGTCATCGCCAGCGGGCCCGACAGCGGCACCGCCAGCCCCACCCGGACGACGCCCGGGGCACGGCCGGTGACGGCGGCCTCCCACGCGTCCATCGGGACGGTCCATCGCGGCACGGGCTGAGTATGGTGCGCTCATGTCGGTCGAGCAGCGGGCCGCGGGGGTGGACGGCGCGACGTGTCCCGCCTCCCTGGTGGAGCTGCTCACCGTGGTGTCCCGGCGGGTGGCGCGGGGCGTGACCGCGGCGCTGGCCGAGGACGGCGCCAGCCTGGACTCCTACCGGGTGATGCGCGCGCTGGCCGCCGGTCCCGGGCGCTCGATGAGCGAGCTGGGCACCGTGCTGTGCCTGCCCCCGCCGACCGCCACCCGCCTCGTCGACGGACTGGTCGACGCCGCGCTGGCCCACCGGCTGCCCGACCCCGCCGACGGCCGCCGGGTGCGGGTGCACCTCTCCCCGCGCGGGCGGCTGCGGCTGGACCGGCTGGAGGCGCTGGTGGCCGCGCACGAGTCCGCGCTGGCCGCCGAGCTGGGGGCCGGGCGGGTCAGCGCCCTGGTCCGCGCGCTCACCGACCTCGTCTGAGGCGGGCAGGGCCGGTCAGTCCGAGGGCGGCAGCACCCGGGGGAGGAAGACCTCGTCGATCGGGCGCGGGCCCACGTACTGCCGGCAGGTGCAGGGCACCCAGGTGTGGCCGGCCCAGCGGCCGCGCCGGTCGTAGGCGTCGCGGCGCAGCTCGGCGTAGCAGGTGTTGGTGGCGGTGTCGTGCTGGCTGAGCGGGTGGCCGCAGCCGCACACCGGCGTCGGGAGGGGCGGCGGCCCGGCGGGGGGACGGCGGCGGCCGATCCGCCCGGCCGCGAAGCCGAGGGCCAGCAACACCGCACCGACCACCAGGCTGACTGGTTCCACCGTCCCTGCTCCTCCCGACGCGCTGCTCCCCGACGGTAACGCCGGGAGAGCGGCCGCGGTGCCCCGGCGCGACCGCGCCTCCTGGGGTGTTCCCCGTCCACCGGGGGCGCTGCCGGACCCCCGGAGCGCGGGGAACGCCCCCGGCGAGGCCGGCGCCGGGCCCCTGATCAGGTGGTTAGGCCCGCTGTGGCCCGGGGCACACCTCGATCGTGGATGCGTACGCGGTCGGGTTCGCCCGGCCTGACCGGTGGTCCCGGGGCCGGCCGGCCGGGGAGAGCCGCCCCTGGCACGCCGTCGAGGCCCATCGTCCGCCCAACGAGCTCGACGGGGAGGTGGAGCTGGCGGTCTGCGGGGCCATCGTGCAGGTGTGGGGGTCCCAGCAGTGGGAGCGCGTGGGCACCGGCCGCACGGCCTGCCCCGAGTGCCGCCGGATCAGCGGGCCGGCGCTCGCACCTCCGCTCAGCCGCGCCGGCTGAGCGCCGCGGGTCAGCGGCGCCGGCCGCTGATCGCCGAGTGGCCGGTGATCTCCCGGCCGATGATGAGCGCCTGCACGTGGTCGGTGCCCTCGAAGGTGTAGATCGCCTCGATGTCGGCGTGGTGCCGGGCGATGTGGTGCTCGAGCAGGATGCCGTCGCCACCGAAGAGGTCGCGGGCGTCGGCCACGATCCGCCGGGCGGTCGCGCAGCAGTGCCGCTTGGCCAGCGAGGCCATCGCCGCGGTCATCCGGCCGGCGTCGGCCAGGCTGGACAGCCGCCAGCACATGAGCTGCATGGTGGTGATCTCGGCGAGCATCGTCGCGAGCTTCTCCTGCACCAGCTGGTAGCCGGCGATCGGCTGGCCGAACTGCTCGCGCTGGAGGCAGTGCGCCAGGGCCAGCTCGTAGGCCGCCGTCGCCACGCCGAGCGCCCGCCAGGCCACGGTGTAGCGGGTGCGGTCGAGGACGGTGGAGACGTCCTTGAACGACCGGCAGTTCGCCAGCTTGTCCTCCACCGGGACGCGGGCGCCCTCGAGGGTGATCTCGGCCTGCCACACCGCCCGCAGCGCCGTCTTGCCGGTCATCACCGTCGCGGTGAAGCCGGGGGTGCCCTTGTCGACGACGTACCCGCCGACGGCTCCCTCCTCGTCGCGCGCCCAGATGATCACGTGGTCGGCGATCGTGCCGTTGCCGATCCACTTCTTCTGCCCGTCGAGGACGAAGACGTCGCCGTCGCGGCGGGCACGGGTCTCCAGGGCGACGGCGTCCGAGCCGTGCCGGGGCTCGGTCAGGCCGAACGCGCCGATCTTCTCCATCCGCGCCATCGCGGGGAGGTAGCGCTGCTTCTGCTCCTCCGAGCCCAGCATCGCGATCGACTGCATCGCCAGGAAGCTGTGCACCCCGTTGAAGGTGCCGATGCTGCCGTCGGCGCGGGCCAGCTCGGCGGCCACCAGCCCGGCGGCGACGGCGCTCATGCCCGGGGAGCCGTAGCCCTGCACGGTGCCGCCGGCGATGCCGAGCTCGGCGAAGCCGGGCACCAGCTCGAAGGGGAACTCCGCGCGCTCCCAGTAGTCGTTGATCCGCGGCAGCACCTCGGTGTCGCACCACTTGCGCACGCGGTCGCGGACGGCGACCTCCTCGGGCGTGAGCAGGTCCTCGAGGGCGTAGAAGTCGGGCGACGACGGCTCGGTCACGAGCCGACGCTACGCGCGGGTGGGGCATGCTGCCGGGCGTGCGGATCGTGATCGCCCCCGACTCCTTCAAGGGCTCCCTGGCCGCCGCGGACGCCGCCGAGGCGGTCGCCCGCGGCCTGCTCCGCGAGCGCCCCGACGCCGAGGTGCTGCTGCGCCCGATGGCCGACGGCGGGGAGGGCACGGTCGCCGCCGCCCTCCGCGCGGGCTACACCGCGCGGGCGGTGACCGTCACCGGTCCCGACGGCCGCCCCGTCGAGGCGGAGTTCGCCGTCGACGGGACGACGGCGGTGGTGGAGATGGCCGCGGCCGCCGGGCTGGGGCTGCTCGCGGAGCCGGCGCCGACCACCGCCACCACCCGCGGCGTCGGCGAGCTGCTGCTGGCCGCCCTGGACGCCGGTGCCACGCGCGTCGTCGTCGGCCTGGGCGGCAGCGCCACCACCGACGGCGGCGCCGGCCTGCTGCAGGCCCTGGGGGTGCGGTTGCTCGATGCCGACGGCGCCGACGTCCCCCCCGGTGGCGCGGGCCTGGCCCGGCTCGACCGCGTGGACGCCGGGGGCGCCGACCCCCGCCTGCGCGACGTCGAGGTGCTGGTGGCCACCGACGTCGACAACCCGCTGACCGGCCCGGCCGGCGCCGCCGCCGTCTACGGGCCGCAGAAGGGCGCCACCCCCGAGCAGGTCGCCGAGCTCGACGCGGCGCTGGCCCGCTTCGCCGCCGTCGTCCGCCGCGACCTCGGCGTCGAGCTGGAGGGTGTCCCGGCGATGGGCGCGGCCGGCGGCACCACGGCGGGGATCGCCGCCGTCCTCACCTCGTCGGTCTCCTCCGGCGCGGAGCTGGTCGCCGACCTGGTCGGGCTGGACGCGGCGCTGGCCGGCGCCGACCTGGTGGTCACAGGGGAGGGCAGCCTCGACGGGCAGACGCTGCGCGGCAAGGCGCCCGCCGTGGTGCTCGCGCGGGCCCGCGCCGCCGGCGTCCCCTGCGTCGGCCTGGCCGGGCGGGTCCAGCTGGGCGAGGACGAGTGGCGCGCGGCCGGGTTCGCCGGCGCCGGCGCGCTGACCGACGTCGAGCCCGACGTCGCCCGCTGCCTCGCCGAGCCCGCGCCGGTGCTCACCGAGCTCGCCGCCCGGCTGCTGCCCGCGCACCTGCCTCAGCCGCCGAGCAGCCCCCGTGCGTAGGCCGCCTGGCCGGCGTGCTGCAGGTCGTCGTCGAGCACGGAGACCAGCCGGACGCCGAGGGTGACCGGCGGGTCCCACCGCTCGTCGACGACGCGGTCGAGGTCGTCGTCGGACAGCCCGCCGAGGAACTCCCGGCTGCGGGCGAGCACCGCGTCGAGGTACTCCAGCAGCAGGCCGGCCGAGGACACCCGCACCGAGGCGACCTCCTCCGGCGACATCCCGTAGCCGGTCGCGGCGTCGTCGACCGGGAGGGCGAACCGGCCGGCGTGGCCCTCCGCGGTCCACACCTGCTCGGTGCCGGCCACCTCGGCCACGTGGTCGTCCTGCACCCGCAGCGCGTGCCAGACCAGCCAGCCGACCGGGTTGGCGCCGGGGCCCGGGCGCTGCGCCAGCTGCTCGGGGGACAGGCCCTCGACCGCGGTCCGCAGGTGCTCGCCGACCTGGCCGTAGGCGTAGGAGAGGAGGTCGCTGCTGCGCATGCCGCAGCGCTACCCGTCGCGCTCGCGGGGGACGCCTGCGGCGGCCGGGCGACGGTAGGTTGCGGTGTCCGCCCGGGTGCGTCGAGGGGTCCCGCGTTGCCGTTCCTGCTGCTCCGGCTGCTGCGCACCGTCCGCGTCCGGCTCCGCGGCTGGCGGCTGCCGCTGGCGGTGGCGCTGCTGGTCTTCCTGACCAGCTGGGGGCTGATGGCGCTGGCCGAGCCGGCCGGCAGCGGGATCGTCGCCCCGGGCAGCTACTGGTGGTACTTCGTGGTCACCGCCGCCACCGTCGGCTACGGCGACCTCTTCCCGGTGTCGGCCGCCGGCCGCCTCGTCGGCGTCTACGTGATCGTCGGCGGCATCGTGACGCTGACCCTGCTGTTCACCGAGCTGGCCACCGCCCTGCAGACCGTGCGGGGCCGGCGGCTGAGAGGAGTGGTGGCCCTGGACCTCCGGGACCACGTCGTCGTCCTGGGCTACACGGCCGGGCGGACCGAGCGGATCGTCGCCGAGCTGTGCGTGGAGCCGGGCACCCGGATCGCGCTGTGCGCCCACGACGACGTGCCGGTCAACCCGATGCCCGAGCAGCAGCAGGTGTCCTTCGTCCGCGGCGACCTGACGCGCGCCGACGTCATGGTGCGCGCCGGCGTCGACCGCGCGCGCACGGTCGTCGTCGACGGCCGCGACGACAACGAGACGCTGGCCATCGCGGTGGCCGTCGACCACGCCAACCCGCGGGTGCACCTGGTGGCGGCGGTGCGCGACCTGGGCCGCCGCGAGAGCCTGCGCTACGTCAACGCCGGCGTGCAGGTGGTGCAGTGGCACATGCCGTTCCTGCTGTCGGAGGAGGCGGCCGACCCGGGGCTGACCCAGGTCTACAACGAGCTGATGACCGCCGGCGGGCACGGCAACACCTACTCGCTGCAGGTGCCGCCCGGCCCGGCGCCGCGCAGCTACGGCGACTGGCAGACCGCCGTCGGCCGCGACTTCGGCGCCACCCTGCTGGCCCTGCGCACCGGCGACGGCCTGGTGGTGAGCCCGCGCTGGGACACCCCGGTCCCCGCAGGGGCGACGCTGTACTACGTCGCCGAGGAGCGGCTCGACCCCGCCCGGCTGACCGCCCGGCGCTGAGCCGGGAGGTCAGAGGGCGCCGAGGGCGGCGGCCACCAGCGCGGCCAGCCCGGCCAGCGCCGCCAGCACGGCGATCGCCACGAGCACGACGGGGACGACGACCCAGCGGCGCTTGAACCGCCGGCGCCGGGTGCGGGCCGGGGCCGGCGCGGGGGACGGTGCCGGCGACCGCGGTGGTGCCGGTGCCGGTGCCCGCGGCGGCGTTGCCGGTGCCGCTGCCCGCGGCGCTGCGTCCGGTGCCGCTGCCCCGGACGGCGTGGCCCGGGACGGCGTGGCCCGGGACGGGGGAGCGGCGGCACGGGCGGCGCGGCGCTCCTTGCGCTCGCGGTGCCGCTCGGCGAGGTGCCGGGCCTGGTCGCGGGCGTCGCGCGCCACGGTGCCGAGCAGCGAGGCCAGCGCCCGCAGGTCGTCGGCGTCGAAGCGCTCCACCCCGCCGCCGAGCGTCGCGCCCGCGTCGCGCGGAGGAGCGTCCCCGGCGTCCGGCGGCGTCCACGTGGCCCCGGGGGCGCTGCCGGCCAGGGCCCGCTGCAGCGCGGCGCGGGCCGCGGGCACGTCCATCCGGGCGGCCGGGTCCTTGGTGAGCAGCCCGCGCAGCACCGGTTCCAGCGGCCCGGCGCGCTCCACCGGCGCGGGGTCGTCGGTGACGACGGCGTAGAGCGTGGACATCGGCTCGCCGCGCTCGAAGGCCAGCCGGCCCTCGACGGCGGTGTAGAGCGTGGCGCCCAGCGACCACAGGTCGGCGGCCGGGCCGGCGTCCTCGCCGCGGGCCCGCTCGGGGGCCATGTAGGACGGCGAGCCGATGATCGCCCCGGTGGTGGTGATCGACGGGTCGTCGGTGGTCACCGCGATGCCGAAGTCGGTGAGGTGGGCGGTGCAGTCGCGCCCGACGAGCACGTTGGCCGGCTTCACGTCGCGGTGCACGATGCCCGCGGTGTGCGCGGCCTCCAGCGCGCCGAGCACGTCGAGGCCGATGCGCGCGACGGTGGCCCACGGCAGCGGCCCGTGCTGGTGCACGACCTCCTGCAGGCTGCGCGCGTCGACCCGCTCCATGACCAGCCAGGGCCGGCCGTCCTCCTCGACCACGTCGTACACCGAGGTGGCGCACGGGTGCTCGAAGCGCGCCGCGACCCGGGCCTCGCGCAGGGTGCGGCGGCGCAGCGCGTCGCGCTCCTCGGTGCTCAGGTGGGCCGGGAAGTCGACCTCCTTGAGCGCCACGGTGCGGCCCAGGACCCGGTCGGTGGCGCTCCAGACCACGCCCATGCCGCCCCGGCCGAGCACGCCGTCGACGGCGTAGCGCCCGGCGACCAGGCGTCCGGTACCCGCTTCGGCGGACATGGGCCGGACAGTACGCCCGGAGCCTGGCCGCTGCCCCGGCATCACGCGGGGTTCGTGGGCGCCTCCGGGTCGCTCTGTGCCTCGAGGTCGGCGGCGGTGCGCTCGTCCTCCATCTCCAGGGCGATGTCGCGCGGCTGCGGGGTCTCCGGGTCGGGCTGCTGCGGCGTCGTCATGCCCGGCAGCCTGCCCCGGATCGCTCCGGCCCGCTCCCTAGACTCCGGCGACCGTGAGCCCTCCCCGGCTGCTGGTCGCCAACCGCGGCGACGTCGCCGTCCGCGTCCTGCGCACCGCCGCCGCCCTCGGCCTGGCCACCGTCGCCGTCGCCCCGGAGGACGACGCCGGCGCGCTGCACGTGCGCCGGGCCGACTCCTGGGTCCGGCTGCCCGGTGCCGGCCCGGCGGCCTACCTCGACGTCGCGGCGGTGGTGGGCGCGGCGCGGGAGTCCGGCGCCGGCGCGCTGCACCCCGGCTGGGGGTTCCTCGCCGAGAGCGCCGAGCTCGCCCGGGCCTGCGCCGGGGCCGGGGTCACCTTCGTCGGCCCCGACCCCGCCGCGCTGGCGCTGTTCGGCGACAAGGCCGCCACGCGGGCGCGTGCCGCCGCGCTCGGCCTGCCCGTGCTCGCCGCGACGGAGGCCGACCCCGACCCGGAGACGGCCACCCGCTTCCTGGCCGGCCTGGGGGAGGGCGCGGCGGTGATGGTCAAGGCGCGCGCGGGCGGCGGTGGCCGCGGGATGCGCCCGGTGCGCGACCCGGCCGAGCTGGCCGGTGCCGTGGAGCGCTGCCGGTCGGAGGCGCGGGCGGCCTTCGGCGACGGCGCCGTCTACCTGGAGCGGCTCCTCACCGGGGCACGGCACGTCGAGGTCCAGGTGGCCGGCGACGGCGCGGCGGTGGTCGCGCTCGGCGACCGCGACTGCTCGCTGCAGCGCCGCCGGCAGAAGCTGGTGGAGGTCGCCCCGGCGCCCGGGCTGGACGACGCGCTGCGCGCCCGGCTCGCCGCGCACGCCGCCACGCTGTGCGGGTCGGTGTCCTACCGCGGGCTGGCGACGGTGGAGTTCCTCGTCCGGGGCGAGGAGGTGGTCCTCCTGGAGGTCAACCCGCGGCTGCAGGTCGAGCACACGGTCACCGAGGAGGTCACCGGCCTGGACCTGGTGGAGGTCGCGCTGCGACTGGCCGAGGGGGCCACGCTCGCCGAGCTGGACCTGGCCGTGCCGCCGCCCGCGCGCGGGGTCGCCGTCCAGGCGCGGGTCAACGCCGAGACGCTGCTGCCCGACGGCACCGTGCAGCCGGCGGCCGGGGTGCTCGAGCGGTTCGTCCCGCCCACCGGCCGCGGCGTGCGCGTGGACACCGCCGCCGAGCCCGGCGGGGAGGTCAGCCCGCGCTACGACCCGCTGCTGGCCAAGGTGGTCGTGCACGACCGCGACCTGCCGCGGGCGCTCAACGGCGCGTCTCGGGCCCTGGCCGAGCTCGACGTCGCCGGCGTCGCCACCAACCGCGACCTGCTCGCGGCGCTGCTCGCGCTGCCCGAGGTCGCGGCGGGGCGGGCGGGCACCGACCTCGTCGACGCCCGCGTCGCCGAGCTGGTGCCGCAACGACCGGCCACGGCGCCGGTGGCCGTGGACGGCGTCCTGCCGGTGACCGCGCCGCTGTCGGGCGCGGTGGTCGAGGTGGCCGCCGCCGAGGGCGACGCGGTGGCCGCCGGCGCGGCCCTGCTGGTGCTCGAGGCGATGAAGATGGAGCACGTCGTCCCCGCCCCGGCCGGCGGCGTGGTCACCGGGCTGCGGGTGCGGCCCGGCGACGTGGTGCGCGCCGGCGCGGTGCTCGGCGGCGTCGTCCCGGGCGAGGTCGGCGACGACGCCGCCCGGCCGGACGGCGGCGACCCCGGCGCCGTGCGTCCCGAGCTCGCCGAGCTGGTCGAGCGCCGCGCCGCCACCCTCGACGAGGCCCGCCCCGAGGTGGTCGCCCGCCGGCGCGCGGCCGGGCGGATGACCGCGCGCGAGACGGTCGCCGCGCTGGTCGACGAGGACACCTTCGTCGAGTACGGGCAGCTCGGCCTCGCCGCGCAGCGCGCCCGCCGGTCGCTGGCCGAGCTGGTCGCGCGGACGCCGGCCGACGGCATGGTCACCGGCGTCGGGGAGGTCGACGGCGTGCCGTGCGCGGTCCTCGCCTACGACTACACGGTGCTGGCCGGGACGCAGGGCCACGTCAACCACCGCAAGACCGACCGGCTGCTCGAGCTGGCCGCCGAACGGGCCCTGCCGGTGGTGCTGGTGGCCGAGGGCGGCGGCGGGCGGCCCGGGGACACCGACGGCGCCGGCGTCTCCTGGCTCGACGTCCCGACGTTCACCACGATGGCGCGGCTGGCCGGGCGGGTGCCCACCGTCGCCGTCGTCTCGGGGTACTGCTTCGCCGGCAACGCCGCGCTGGTCGGGTGCTGCGACGTCGTCATCGCCACCGAGGACAGCAGCATCGGCATGGGCGGCCCGGCGATGATCGAGGCCGGCGGGCTGGGCGTCGTCGCGCCGGAGGACGTCGGGCCGACCGCGGTGCAGGCGGCCACCGGCGTGGTCGACGTCGTGGTGCCCGACGACGCGGCCGCCGTGGCCGCCGCCCGGCAGGCGGTCGGCCTGCTCACCGGGCGGGTGCGCCCGGGGGAGTGCGCCGACCAGCGGGCCCTGCGGACGGCGCTGCCGGTGAACCGGGTGCGCAGCTACGACGTGCGCCCGGTGGTCACCACGCTGGCCGACACGGGCAGCGTGCTGGAGCTGCGGCCCGCCTTCGGCCGCGGGGTCGTCACCGCGCTGGCCCGCCTCGACGGGCGGCCGGTCGGCGTCGTCGCCAACGACCCGCGGCACCTCGGCGGCGCGATCGACGGCGAGTCGGCCGACAAGGCGGCGGCGTTCCTGCGGCTGTGCGCCTCGGCCGGGCTGCCGGTGGTCTCGCTGGTGGACACCCCCGGCTTCATGGTCGGGCCGGAGTCCGAGCGCACCGGCACCGTGCGGCGCTTCGGCGGGCTCTACACGGCGGGTGCGCAGCTGCCGGTGCCGCTGCTGGCGGTCGTGCTGCGCAAGGCCTACGGCCTGGGCGCGATGGCGATGCTCGGCGGCGACCTGCGTGCCCCGCTGCTCACGCTGGCCTGGCCCACCGGCGAGTTCGGGCCGATGAGCCTGGAGGGCGCCGTCCGGCTCGGGCACCGGCGCGAGCTCGAGGCGCTCGGCCCGGAGGCGCGCGAGGCCCGCTTCGCCGAGCTGGTCGCCGGGTCCTACGCGCAGGGCAGGGCGCTCAACGTCGCGTCGGCGTTCGAGGTCGACGACGTCGTCGACCCGGCCGACACCCGCGACGTGCTGGTGCGTGCGCTGGCCGGACTCGCCCCGGCCCCCTAGCGTCCGGTCGTGCCCCGATACCGCCTGACCACCGCGGACGGCTCCGTGCTCCGCGAGTGGGACGCCGCCGACGCCGCGACCGCCGAGGACGAGGCGGTGCGCACCGTCGAGGAGCACCGCGCCGGCGACCCGCAGGGTGCGGCGGAGTACCTGCTCACCGACGAGAGCGGTGGCGACGTCGCCCGCTGGGGTCCGGTCGCGCCCTGATCAGGCCGGGCCGAGGCGGCGCAGCAGCACCTCGTGCTCGAGGCGCAGCACGACCTGGGTGACCAGGTCGCGCACGGCGCCCTCGGCCTGCCGGCCGATGAGCGGCGCGTCGACGCGCGCGTCACCGGTCACCGTGGAGCGCGTGCCGCCGTCCGCCGGCGCCAGCCGCCGCTCGCAGGTCACCAGCGCGCTGCGGCCCATGATCTCCGCGCGCAGGTCGAGGTCGCCGCGGTGGCCGCCGCCGCCGTCCGGCGTCCAGGTGGTCACCTGCGCGACCGGCACCGTGGCGCCGACGAACCGGGCGAAGACGGGTGGGATGCCGGTGGTCGGCGCCGACAGCCGCACCCGCGTGGTCGTCGCCGTGCCCTCGGTGCCGGTGGACACCTCCTGCACCTGCGCCTCCAGCTCCCGGGCCACCTCCCGGAGGAAGGCCTCGTCGGTGAGGACGGCGAGCACGCGGTCGGGGTCGGCGGCGTAGGTCCGGGTGACGTCGATGGGCACGCCTCATCCTCGTCCGGGCGAGGCTGGGCCGCCCACCCGGGTCGCGGGGGGCCAGACTCCCGCCATGGGGGCGGTGGTGGTCCGGACGGCGGGACCGGCGGACGCCGGACCGGTCGCGGGCGTGTTCGCGCGGGCCGGGCGGGCGGCGTGGTCGTCCTTCCTCGGCGACGTGCTCGCCGAGCCCGACGTGCCGCTGTGGCGGGACCGGGTGCGCGCGGACGGGTTCCTGGTCGCCGAGCGGGACGGCACCGTCGTCGGGTTCGCCCGGGCCGACGCGGCCACCGGTGAGGTGGCGCTGCTGTACGTGGACCCGGCCGAGCAGGGACGGGGCACCGGGCGCGCGCTGCTGGCGGCCGTCGTGGACCGGCTGCGGGCAGCCGGGTGGGACCGCGCCCGGCTGCGCACCGAGGAGCGCAACGCCGGCCCGCGGGCGTTCTACGAGCGGGCCGGGTGGCGCCCGACCGGGGAGGTCGGGGAGCGGGAGTGGGCCGGGCGGCGGCTGCGCGAGGTCTGGTACGCCCTGGACCTCCCGGGCTGACGTGCGGTCGGCCGGTGTCGGGGCGGGTGCGTCAGGGCGCGGGTGCCGGCTCGACCGGGGCGCAGGTCGGCTCGGCGGGCGGGACGGCGGGGTCGGTCGGCTCGGCTGTGGAGTCGGGCGCCACGGTCGGCTCGGTGGTGGTCCCGCTCGGCTCGGTGGTGGTCTCGCTCGGCACGGCGGCGGGGTCGGTCGGCGGGGCGGTGGGGTCCGGTGCCGCGGTCGGCTCGGCGGCCGGCTCGGCCGGGGTGCACTCCGCAGCCGCGGGTGCCGGCTCGGGCGCCGGCTCCGGGGTGACCTCTGCGGTGGGCGTCGGGTCGGTGGTGGGCGTCGACACGGCGTCCGGGCCGGGGGTGGGCTCCGGTGTGGGCTCCACGGTCGGCGTGGGCTCGGGCGCCGGGGTCGTGGGCTCGGAGGTGGGGGTCGGCTCCGGCGTGAGGGTGGGCTCCGGCGTGGGCTCGGGGGTCGGCTCGGGCGTGGGCTCCGGCGTGAGGGTGGGCTCCGGCGTCGGCTCGGGCGTGGGCTCGGGGGTCGGCTCGGCCGGGGCCTCCTGCGGCGCCGGAGGCTCGGCCGGCGTCGGCACCGCGTCCGGGGTCGGGCTGGGCTCCGGGCTCGGCGGCGGAACCGGATCCGGGGTGGGCGCCGAGGGCGGGGCCGGGACGTCCGCCGGGGTCTCAGGGGCCGGCGGCGGCGCGACCGGCGTCCCGGGAGGCGCAATCGGCGACGGCGGCGGGAGGCTCGTCGCCGGCGCGGGCGGAGGCGCGGGCGCCCACCCGTCCTCGAAGCCCGGAGCCAGCACGCCGATGCTCGGGACCTCCAGCGGGCCGGCCGGCGGGGGCGGGGGCTCGGCCACCCTCGCCGCGCTGCTGGCCGCCGACGACGTGGCCGCCGACGTCGCGGACGCCGGGGTGCGGGCGGCCGCGGTGGGCAGCGCGGAGGTCGCCGCCAGCGCCGCCGTCACCCCGAGGGCGCAGGCGCTCGCGCCGATGACCGGGACGAGGCGGGCTCCGCGCCCGCGTCCCGATGACCTCCCCACGCGCTCTCCCCCTGAGCTGTCGGCCGACGCGGACCCCATCGTGACCCGGACCCGGGGAGGCGGGCCAGGGGAACGGCCACGGTCAGCCGTCCGGGCCGGCCGCCGTCAGCCGGACGGGTGCACCGCTGCCGCTCACGCGGGCAGGCCGGCGGCCCGGCGCAGCGCGGCCAGCCCCTCCGGCGTGCCCGGCCAGTGGCGCGCCAGGGCCTCCGGTCCGGCCCGCCGGACCACCGAGCGCAGCACCAGGACGGTCACCACCGCGTCGTCGGCGTACCCGAGGACGGGCACGACGTCGGGCACGAGGTCGACCGGCGAGGCCAGGTAGAGCACCAGCAGCCACAGCCGGACGCGCACCCCGCGGGGCAGCGTGCGGTCGCCGGCCAGCCGGCGGACCAGGCGCAGGACGTCGGGCAGCAGCCGCAGCAGGTCCCGCAGCCGGGTCTCCTCCGGCCGCCGCCACCACAGGACGGCGACGAGGACGGCCCAGCACAGCACCAGGCCGCCGGCGACGGCGAGCAGCGTCCAGGCCCACCCCGGCACGGGTCAGCCCGCGTTGCGGCGGGCGATGTCCGCGCTGAGGACGACGGCGAAGGCGGTCCAGCCGGCGTAGGGGAGCAGCAGCCGGCCGGCGACCCGGTCCAGCCGCGCGCTCCGCCGGGTCAGGTCCGCGGTGGAGGCGAGCACGGCGGCCTCCACCGTGGCCAGCGGCGGCCGGTGCGCGCGGAAGAACGTCCAGCTCCAGCCGGCGTTGAGGAGCAGGTTGGCGGCGTAGGCGCGGACGTAGCCCCGCCCGCCGCGCGGCACCGCCCGGGAGCCGGCCGCCGCCAGCAGCACGTACAGCACCGTCCAGACGACGCCGAAGACCGGGCCGGGCGGCTGCCAGCGCGGCTTGTCCAGCCGCCGGTACCACGGTGAGGTGACGTCGGTGGCCGCCGAGCCGACCAGCGCGGTCGCGGCGACGGCGGCGGAGGTGGCCAGGGTGGTGGACCGCATCAGCCGAGCATGCTCCGCACCGATGAGTCCCGCGGCCCGAGCGGGTCGGTGCTGCACGTCCCCGAGCCGAGGAGCCCGCATGCCGTCGACCACCGCACCGTCCGGTCTCCCGGCCGTCGGCCTGGCCGCCGCGGCCGCCGTCGCGTCGAGCACCGCCTGGTACACCGCCTTCGGCCGGCGCCTGGCGCAGCTCGACGAGGTCTACGCCGCCGGCGGACCCCCGCCGCCGTGGCTGCCGCCGGTGGAGTTCGCCCGCAGCGCCGTCGTGGCCGCGGCGGTGCGCACCCTCGCCGTCCGCACCGGGGCCACCGCCCCGGCCGACGCCGCCCGGCTGGCCCTCGGGCTGTGGGCGGCCTTCCCCGGAGTGCTGCTCACCGGGTCGGTCGTCCACGAGAAGGTCCCGTGGCAGCAGGCCGCCATCCACGCCGGCGACTGGCTGGTCAAGCTCCTGCTCGTCTCGGCGGTCACCACCCGCATCCCGCGGCGACGGGCCCGGGGCGGCTGACGCCCGCGGCCCGCCGGCCCCGCGGTCAGCGGGACCAGTCCGCGGCACGGGTCCGCAGCCAGCGGGTGGCGCCGTCGGCGGCGCGGCGCTGCTCCTCGCGGAGGCCCGGCGCGTACGGGGGAGGGGGCAGCAGGGAGCCCGCCCGCCAGTAGCCGGCCAGGGCGACGAGGACGGCGTCGACGGCGGCCGGCGGCGCGGCGCGGCCCGCGGCCCGGGACCGGAAGACGGCCTCGACGTCGTGCCGCCCGCTGCGCCCGGCCACGGTCGGCAGGAGGCACACCAGGTCCAGCCAGGGCGCCCCCACGGCCGGCCACGCCCAGTCGACGAACGCCACCTCCGTGGCGGTGAGCAGCACGTTGTCCCGGCGCAGGTCGAGGTGCAGCAGGGTGTCCCCGTCCACGCCGTCGGCCCAGCGCGGCTCGCGGGCGGCCAGCTCGGCCAGGTGGCCGGCGGCCCACGGGTCGACGGCGGGCAGCGCCGGGTGCCCGGAGAGCCCGGCCCAGGCGCCGCCGAGGACACCGGCGAAGGCGTCCCGCACCGGCGCCGCGCCGGGCACCGGGTTGGGCGTGAGCGCACGGGCGCTGCGGTCCACGGCGTCCAGGACGCGGGCCAGGTCGCCGTCGTCCCAGTCCGGCGAGGGGAAGCGGCCGGCGACGTCGTCGAAGACCAGGCACACCCAGTCGCCGTCGTCGAGGTGCGTCCACATCCGCGGCGCGGGCACCGCCGGCGGCAGGGCGGCGTTGACCGCGGCCTCGTGCCGGTAGGCGGTGACCACCCACTCGCCGTGGGCCGCCGACGCCGCCTTGGCGAAGCACCGCCGCCCGTCGGCCAGCACCAGCCGGGCGGCGATCCCGGGCGTGTGCCCGCCCGGCGGCGACGCGGCGGAGGCCACGGGCGCGCCGACGGCGTCGGCCACCGCCCGGCGCACCGCGGCGGGGAGCGTCGACCAGGGACTGCGCACGCCGGCACCCTCCTCCTGACCGGCGCGCCGGTGCACGAACGCAGCCGTGACGGCCCGGTGACGCAGCGGCCCTAGCGTCCGTGCGGTCCGCGGGCACCCGGCCTGCGTCGGGGGGAGACGCGATGGAACGGCTCACGTCCACGGGGCAGGCCCGGTCCGTCGCGGCACGGGCGCAGGCCGGGACGGGCTCCTGGCCCTCCCCGGTGGACTGGCGCGACGAGGTCCTGTACTTCCTCCTGCCGGACCGGTTCAGCGACGGTGGCGAGGCGGGCCGGCCGCTGCTGACCCGGCAGGAGGTCCGCGACCTGCGCAGCCGGGTGGACCGGGACGGGTGGAGCTGGCAGCGGTGGGCCGAGTCGGGCGGCCGCTGGCAGGGCGGCACGCTGGACGGCGTCCGGGGTCGCCTGGACTACCTGCGGGGGCTGGGCGTCACCGCCCTGTGGATCGGACCGGTCTTCCGGCAGCGGGCGCACCTGGACACCTACCACGGGTACGGCATCCAGGACTTCCTCGACGTCGACCCCCGCTTCGGCACCCGGCAGGACCTCGTCGACCTCGTCGCGGCGGCGCACGGTCACGGGCTGCGGGTGGTCCTCGACGTGATCGTCAACCACAGCGGCGACAACTGGGCCTACGTCCCCCCGGGGCACGACCTGGACGCGGAGACCGTCCGGCCGCCCTACCTCCCGTGGCCCGGTCACTACACCGACCCCGCGTCCGGGGAGGGCCGGGACTGGCGGCTCGCGTGGCGCGACTCCGCCGGACGGCCCGCCACCGTCGACGGGGACGCGGTCGACGAGGCCGACGACGGCGTCTGGCCGGAGGAGCTGCGGCACCCGGGGTGCTACACGCGGGCCGGCTGTGGCGTCCTCGGCGCCGGCTCGATCGCCGACCCGCACGCCGAGCACAAGCGCACCGACTTCCTCACCCTCAAGGACTTCGCGCTCGACACCGGCGACGTCCTCGCCGAGCTCGTCGCCTGCTACCGGTACTGGATCGCGCTCACCGACTGCGACGGGTTCCGCATCGACACCGTCAAGCACATGGCCCTGGAGGAGGCCCGCGCCTTCTGCGGCGCCATCCGCGAGTACGCCGACTCCCTGGGCAAGCGCAACTTCCTGCTGGTCGGCGAGATCGCCGGTGGCGACGACCAGCAGGACTTCGTGCTCGACCACCTGGCGGTGCTGCAGCACAACCTCGGTGCCGCGCTCGACATCGGGTCGGCCCGGCTCGCGCTGACGGCGGTGGGCAAGGGGCTCGTCCCCGGGGCGGAGTACCTGTCCGGCTTCGACGCGGCCAGCCAGGGGTTCGGCTCGCACCGGTCCCTCGGCGACCGGCACGTCTCGGTGCTCGACGACCACGACCACGTCTTCGGGGCGAAGCTGCGGTTCTCGGCGGAGATCCCCGACGACTCCCCGGTCAAGGACCACCAGGTGTGCGCCGCCACCGCGGTCCAGCTGTTCACCCTCGGCATCCCGTGCGTCTACTACGGCACGGAGCAGGCCTTCGCCGGCCCGGCGCACTCCCAGCTGGAGCACCTGCGGGAGGAGGGCTGGGGGAGCGCGGACCGCTACCTGCGGGAGGCGATGTTCGGGCCGGAGCACCCGCGGGCCGCGCACACCGAGCCCCTGGCGACCCAGGTGGCCGAGGTGGACGCGTCGCTGCCGGGCTTCGGCCCGTTCGGCACCAGCGGCCGGCACGCCTTCGACCCGGACAGCCCGGCCTACGTGCGCATCGCCGCACTGTGCGCGGTCCGCGCCGCCCACCCGGCGCTGCGCATCGGCCGGCAGTACCCGCGACCGCTGCGGCTGCCGGGGCGGGGCTTCGAGCTGCCGCCGGCGGGGGAGCTGGTCGCGTGGTCGCGCGTCCTCGACGTGCAGGAGGCCGTCGTCGCGGTCAACCCGAACGGCACGGCCGCCCGCGGCGGGGACGTCGTCGTCGCCGCCGAGCTGGCCCCACCCGGCAGCCGGTACGAAGTGGTGGCCAACACCGCGCAGGCCGCCGACCCGGCCGGCTACCGCGGTCCCCACCGGGTCGGCGACCGGCTCCCCGTCCGGGGCCGGACGGCGCCGGGCGAACCCGCCTACGTCGAGGTCCGCGACGTGCCGCCGGCCGAGGTCGTCGTCCTGGTCCGGGTGGGCTGACGACGGCGCCCCGCGTCAGCCGCTGGTGAGGACGACGAGCTGCTGGGTGGCCCGGGTCATCGCGACGTAGCGGTCCACCGCCCCCTCGACACCGCCGCCGAACGCCTGGGGGTCGACGAGGACGACGAGGTCGAACTCGAGGCCCTTCGCCAGCTCCGGGCTCAGCGACTGCACGCGCGCCGTCGCGCGGAACCCGGGGTCGCCGACGACGCAGGCGGTCCCCTCGGCGTGCGCGGCGAGCCAGCGGTCGAGCACCGCGTCCCGCTCGGCCACCGACCCGTGGACGACGGGCACGCCGGTGCTGCGGACGGAGGTGGGCACGTTGGCGTCGGGGAGCACCGCGCGGATGACCGGCTCGGCCTCGGCCATGACCTCCGCCGGTGTCCGGTAGTTGACGGTGAGCGAGGCCAGCCGCACCTCGCCCAGCCCGACCCTGCGCAGCCGCTCCTGCCACGACTCGGGGAAGCCGTGCCGGGCCTGGGCGCGGTCGCCGACGACGGTGAGGCTCCGGGACGGGCAGCGCAGCAGCAGCACCTGCCACTCGGCGTCGGTCAGCTCCTGGGCCTCGTCCACGACGACGTGCGCGAACGGGCCGGCGAGGGCGTCCCGGTCGGCGACGGGCAGGGCCGCCCGGTCGACCAGGGCGTCGCGGAGGTCGGCGTGGCGCAGGCTGGTCATCAGCAGCAGCTCGGAGTCGTCGGTCGCGATCAGCTCGTCGATCACCGCGGACATGCGCTCCTGCTCGGCGGCCACGGTGGCGCGGTGCCGGTGCTGACGGCGGGCGTGCTCCGGGTCGCCGAGCCGCTGCCGGGCGGCGTCGAGCAGCGGCAGGTCGGACACCGTCCAGGCCCGGGGCTCGGCGCGCTGCAGCAGCCGCACCTCCTCCGCGTCGAGCCAGGGCGCGCACCGGCGCAGGTACGCCGGCACCGACCACAGGTCCGCGACGACGTCGGTCGGCTCGAGCAGCGGCCACGCCCGGGTGAACGCCGCGCGCAGCTGCCGGTCCCGCCGCAGCGCCTCGCGGACCCGGTCGGGGTCGACGCCGCCGTCCTCCAGCCGGTCGGCCAGCATCGCCAGCAGCTCCTCCCACACCTGCTCGCGTGCCTCGTTGTGCGGTGTCCCGGGCTCGCGCGCGTCGAACGCCTCGGCCCAGTCGGCGGCGTCCAGGGGCAGGTCGCCCCAGGGGGTCCCCACCGTCGTCCGCCGCGTCGGGGGCTCCTCGTAGAAGCGGACGGCCGTCTCGACGGCGGCGACGAGGTCCGCCGACCCCTTGAGGGCGGCCACCCGCGGGTCGGTCTCGACCGTGGCCGCGGCCCCCTCGGGGACCAGGTCGCGCAGGGTGCAGGTGAGCACGCCCTCCTCGCCGAGACCGGGCAGGACGTCGGAGACGTAGGCCAGGTAGGGCTGGTGCGGGCCGACGAACAGCACGCCGCCGCGGTGGTGGCCCAGCCGCGGGTCGGAGTAGAGCAGGTAGGCGGTGCGGTGCAGCGCGACGACGGTCTTGCCGGTGCCCGGGCCGCCGTCGACGACGAGCGGGCCCTGCGAGCCGGCGCGGACGATCGCGTCCTGGTCGGCCTGGATGGTGCCGAGCACGTCGCGCATGCGGGGGGACCGGCTGCTGCCCAGGCTGGCGATGAACGCGGACTGGTCGTCGAGCGCCGCGTGCCCCTCCAGCCCGTCGGGCGTGAACACCTCGTCCCAGTAGTCGGTGACCCGGCCGCGGGTCCAGCGGTAGCGGCGACGGCTGGCCAGCCCCATCGGGTTCGCGTGGGTGGCGCCGAAGAACGGCTCGGCCGCGGGGGAGCGCCAGTCGACCAGCAGCCGGCGGCCGGCGGCGTCGGTGAGGCCGAGGCGCCCGACGTACACCGGCTCGCCGCCGTCGGCGCCCACCGTGCGGCCGAGGCAGAGGTCCAGGCCGAAGCGGCGCAGCGTGCGCAGCCGGGCGGTGAGCCGGTGCACCTCCAGGTCCCGGTCCAGCGCCGCCTGGCCGGACCCGCCCGGGGCGCGGCGCTCGGCGGCGAGACGGTCGGACAGGTCGGCCACCGTCGCCCGGAGGCCTCGGCCACGGCGGCGAGGTGCTCCTCGTCCCGGCCGACGAGCGCCGGGTCGGCTTTGGCGGCGAGGTGTGCGGGGAGGTCGAAGGCGCTGGTCACCCGCGCCGTCGCCCCGGTCCCCGCTGTCGTCGACGTCTGCACCTGGTGCCTCCCGAGTCCGCAGGTCCCCGCTCCGGCCGGCGAGTGTGCGGCCCCACCCGGGTCTTGCCGCAAGCCCGGGGCTGCGCTATAGGTTGAAGTGGGAGGAGGTGTGGTCCCTCTCCTCCGTCCTCTCCCTCCGCCCCCGGGTTCCCGCGCAGCCGTGCCATCCACCGGCAGCGGGCCTGCCGGGACGACGGCGTCCGGGTCATCGTGTGCGCGCCGCACCGTGCCGAGCCGCAGGAGGACCCGATGACCCCCGCAGGACAGCTGCGACTGGCCGAGCAGTGCCGCGTGGTCGTCGACAACGACTGGGCCGGCGACCCCGACGGCCTCGTCGCCCTCGCCCACCACCTGCTCTCGCCCACCAACCGGGTCGTCGCGGTCACCAGCTCCTTCCTGAACCCGGTGTTCGGGCAGGGGGACGGCACCGCGCAGCGGGGTGCGGCGCTGGCGCAGGAGCTGGTGGACCTGGTCGGCGGTCTGCAGCGGCCACCGGTGCACACGGGGGCGGAGGCGGCGTTCGAGCCCGGCGGCCCGGGTTCGGCGGCGTCCGCGGCGATCGTCGCCGCGGCGCGGCGGGACGACGACCTGCCGCTGATCGTCGTCTGCGCGGGCCCGCTGACCAACGTCGCCGCGGCGCTGGAGCAGGCACCCGACGTCGCCACCCGGCTGACGCTGGTGTGGGTCGGTGGCGCCCTGGCTCCGGAGGCCCCCGAGTACAACCGCGACACCGACCCGCGGGCCGCCGAGGCGGTGCTCGCGCAGCCGGACCTCGCCGTCCGGCAGTTCCCGCTGGAGACCTACCGCCGGTGCGCGTACTCCGTCGCCGAGCTGGAGCACGACCTCGCCGGCAGCGGCCGGGTGGGCCGGTGGCTGTGGGACCGGTTCGTCGAGCTGCCGCTGCCGGAGTGGGTGCGGCTCGGCGGCGTCTGGCCGCTCGGGGACAGCCCGCCGGTGCTCCTCACCGCGCTGAGCGACGAGTCGAGCACCTCCCGGGAGGTCCCGTCCGCGGCGGACGCCCCCGCGCGCCGCGTCTACACCGACGTCGACGTCCGGCTGCTGTTCGGCGACATGCTGGCCAAGCTCCGCCGGCACGAGGACCGGTCGTGGCGGCCCGGGCTCAGTTGATGCAGCTGGTGTCGTCGGCGGTCCGGCCCCCCTCGGCGGGAGCGGGCGCCGCGGACCCGTCCGGCGCCTCCGCCGCGCCGCCGCCCGCGGCGTCGCTGCCCAGGACCAGCTGGACCGTCCCGGGCTCCACGTCGTCGCCGACCTCGGTGGTGGCACCGGGGACGGCGGCCGCGAGCGTCGCGGCCAGGACCTCGTCGCCCGGCGCGTGGCGGACGACGGTCTGCTCGTGGTCGCTGGTGGCGGCGTTGCCGGTCGCGGTGACGACGAACCCGGCGGCCTCGAGCCCGGCGGCGGTGTCGGCGGCCAGGCCGGGGATGCCCGAGCCGTTGTAGACCTCCACCGACACCTCCGACGGCGCCACGGTGGCCGGTGCCTCGGGCGCGGGCGGAGCGGCCTCCGGCTCGGCCGACAGCTCGGCGAAGAACGCCCGCAGCGTCTCCTCGTCGGCCAGCCGCACGATCGAGCGGCCGTCGTCGTCCTCCGCGTCGGGGTCGGCGATCGGCACGGTCTGGAACCGGATGTCGTCGAGGCGCACCGCCTGCATCTGCTGGGCGAGGTCGAGCAGCACCAGGTCGCGGTCGATGGTCAGCGAGCGCGAGACCGCCTCGATGAGCCGCCGCTGCCTGCCGAGGTCGAGCAGCGTGTCCTGGGAGAGGACCTTGCGCAGCACCCCGCCGATGAACACCTGCTGGCGCACGATGCGGTCGAGGTCGCCGCGGGGCAGCGCCGGGCTGCCGTCCGGGCGGACGCCGTGCCGCTGGCGGACGAAGGCGAGCGCGTCGGCGCCCTCGATCGTCTGCACGCCGGCGTCGAACCTCGCGCCGGAGTACGCCGAGTCGTCCACGGCCGAGCACAGGTTGACCTCCACGCCGCCGACGACGCTGCTGAGCTCGAAGAAGCCGAGCAGGTCCACCTCGGCGTAGTGGTCGATGCGCAGCCCGGTGAGCCCGCTGATGGTCTGCACCAGCAGCTGCCGGCCACCGGCCCGGCGCTCCTCGTCCGGGGCGGACCCGTCGACGTCGCCGTAGCCGTACGCGTAGGCGGCGTTGAGCTTGTCCGTCCCGTGCCCGGGGATCTCCACGTAGGAGTCGCGGGGGAAGGAGACGAACGAGGCGCTCGACCCGTCGGCCGGGAGGTGCACCAGGATCATCGTGTCGGTGTTGGTGCCGGAGTCGGTGCCGGCGCTGAGGTCCTCGAGCTGCTCGGGGGTGAGGTCGGCCCGGCTGTCGTTGCCGACCAGCAGCAGGTTCACCGCCTCGGCGGTGCCGTCGGCGTCGGCGTTGCCCGAGCCGGGGATGGCGTCGGTGCGGGTGACCGTCGCCTCGGCGACCCGGGTGAGGTACCAGCCCCAGCCGCTCACCCCGAGCAGCACCACCGACAGGACGGCGGCGACCGCGCGCGCCACGACCGCGCCCCGGCCGGCGCGCGACGCCGGCGGCTGCGGGGTCGGCGGCCCCGGGGCTGCGGCGGCGCCGTGCGGGTGCGCGGGGCGGCCGGCACGCGGGTCCAGCCGCGGGGGCAGGGGACGGCCTGCGCCGTCCTCGTCCCGGTCCCGGTCCACGGGGCGAGGTTAGGGGCGGTCGGCGTCCCGCAGGGGCCCGCGGCGCGCGGGGCCGGGGGTCGGCGGAGGTGGCGTCGGCTCAACGCTGCGCTGCCCAAGCCGATAGGAGGAGTCGGCGGTGTTCCGAGACCGCCGCGACCCGACAGGAGGCCCATGGTGCGCCCTGGCTCACGGCTGCTCGACGCGCGCGTGAAGGTGGCTGCTCTGACGGCCGGCGGCGTGCTCGTGGCCGGACTGGCCGGCTGGGGTGGCTCGGTGGTGGGCGCCGACGGTGCTGGGTCGACGTCCGCTGCAGGACCGAGCAGCAAGGCGGAGGTCCATCCGTCCGGTGGTCCGGCGACGTCCGCGTCGACGCCGAGTCCTGCGCCGGCGAGTGCCACGACGGCACAGCCGACGGCACCGCCACCGCCAGCCCCCAGCCAGGCCGCGGATCCGTCCTCGTCCCCGGTGCGCCCGACGGGTGCCGCCCCGGAGATCCCCAGCACGCCGGCCCGGGCGCTCGCGCCGGCGGAGCCCCCGCCGTTCCAGGGCGTGCCCGACATCGCGTTCGTCGGACCGTCGCGCGACTCGACCAATGGGCAGTGGTACTGGCGGGTCGGTCTACTCGGCTTCCCGCCTGACACGGTGGTCGAGATCAGCGGTTCCGACACCTACGGCAACACCCGGGTCGCTCCGCTGGCGATGACGACAGCGGAGGGTTCCTGGAACCCGTTCACCGCTGGGTTCGGAGTGGACTTCGCCTACGGGGGCACGTGTGAGCGCGCAGTGCCCGCGACGGTCACGGCGCGCGGCGCGGGCTTCTCGGTCACCGAGACGGCCCCGCGCCCGCTGGAGTGCGACGGGGGCACGACGCTGGACGGCCCGTGGCCCCGACCGGTCCTCCCGGTGCCGGCACCGGCTCCCCCGACGGCCACCGCGGAACCGAGCCGAGGCTGACGCCACCGGCACCGCACCTGCGGGGGTGCCCCGCTCTCGAGGACCGCGGATCAGGCGAGCGTGGCCGTGTCGAGCACGAAGCGGTAGCGCACGTCGGAGGCCACGACCCGGTCGAAGGCCTCGTCGAGCCGGTCCGCCGCGATCGTCTCGACCAGCGCGGCGATGCCGTGTCCGGCGCAGAAGTCGAGCACCTCCTGGGTCTCCCGGATGCCGCCGATGTTCGAGGCGGCGTAGGAGACGCGCCGCATGAGCAGCGACAGGACGTCCAGCGACTGCGGGTGCTCGGGGATGCCGAGGTTGACCAGCGTGCCGTCCACCGCCAGCAGGGACAGCAGGGCGTCGACGTCGACCGACGCGCTGACCGTGTTGAGGACGAGGTCGAAGGAGGCCGCCAGCCGGGCGAAGGTGTCCGGGGCGCTGGTGGCGGCGTAGTGGGTCGCGCCCAGCCGCAGGCCGTCCTCCTGCTTCTTCAGCGACTGCGACAGCACGGTGACCTCGGCCCCCAGGGCGGAGCCCAGCTGGACGGCCACGTGGCCCAGCCCGCCGAGGCCGACGACGGCGACCCGCGTGCCGGGACCGGCGCCCCAGTGGCGCAGCGGGGACCAGGCGGTGACGCCCGCGCACAGCAGCGGCGCGGCGACGTCGAGCGCGAGGCCGTCGGGGATGCGCAGGACGAAGTCCTCGGTGACCACGATGCCCTCGGCGTAGCCGCCCTGCGTCGGCCGGCCGTCCCGGCCGGTGCTCGAGTAGGTCTCGACGTAGCCCTCGGTGCAGAACTGCTCGTCCCCGCGCCGGCAGTACCGGCACTCGCGGCAGGAGTCGACCAGGCAGCCGACGCCGACGCGGTCGCCGACCCGGAACCGGGTCACCTCGGGGCCCACCTCGGCGACGACCCCGGTGATCTCGTGGCCCAGCACGACGGGGTAGGCGGTGGCCCCCCACTCGCCGCGGGCGGTGTGGATGTCGGAGTGGCAGATGCCGCAGTAGCGGACGTCGATGCGCACGTCGTGCGGGCCGACGTCCCGGAGCTCGACCGTCGTCGGCGTCAACGGCGCCGTGGGGGACGTGGCGGCGTACGCCTTGACGGTCGTGGGCACGGGCTCCTCCTGCGGGGTGTCGAAGTGCGTCGGGGAGGACCGCCTCACCGCGAGGTCCACGCTACGGATGCCGTCCTCGGCGGAGGGAGCCCCTGTTCTCACCCTCGGGGTCTGCGGCGGAGGACGAGATCTCACCGGCCGCACGCCCTGTGCACGTCGCGCCGGTGCTGATCTCGAGCGGTCGCTAGGTCCGCTGTGGGCAGGGCCTTCGGGGTCATCCCACGTTGACGGCGTCGTGACGGCCCGGTGCCTACGGTGTCGGGCCCGAGGTTCGCCTCGGCTACCGATGAACCGCAACAGCGACGCCCCGAGGGCTGCCACAGGTCTTTCCTCCATCCATTTGACCTCTGGTCCCCACTCAACGCGGCTCCAGAGGCGCAACGACTCCCGAGGATCGTCGCGCGGGATTTCGATCAGCTCGACGTGCAGTTCCGGACAGGGGAGTGAGAGGATGCGACGCCGGCGCCGAAGTGATTGGCAAGTAGAGTTGACGGCGCTCACCAAGCGGCTTCGGCACCTTCAGGGCTGGGTGCAGACACAAACTCAGATCTCGGAGCCACAGGAGCTCATCGAGGTCATCTCGTCCAACCTGGACGCCGCGGAGGAGCAACTGGGGAAGACGCCGTCCGCGTCAAGCCTCACGGTGATCCTCGCTCATCTGGACTCCGCGCAAACGGACCTTCTGCGGCTGGCGCCCACCTCTTTTCTCCACGGAGCGCTTCCCAACCTCGTCATGCAGGCTCGCAAGGCACTGGCTCCCGATGACCTGCGACTCCTCAGGCTCGAGCAGCTCGCCACCGTCACGCAATCCGTCGAGTACACCGAGGACGACAGGCAGGTGATCGTCGCAAGCGCCGTAGCAGTCAACGAGGAGGATCGACGCAATCGTCTTCGGTTGGAGAGTTTTCGACGCATCATCCTGGCGACCACGGGCTCCCTCGTGATCCTGGCAACGATCGCCGGGGTGCTGGGCTCTGCATATCCCAGCCTCTTCCCGGTCTGCTTCACCAGCACCGTGGCCGACCGCGTGCAGGTCGCCTGCCCGACCGCAACCAGTCCCTTGACTTCCTCCATACCTGACGGGTCATTCGGGGACGTGGACGAAGTCACAGCTCAGCTCGCGGATCCGATCAACATCGTCTTCCTCGAGTTCCTGGGGGTTCTCGGCGCGGCTCTGTCGACTGCCATAGCGATCAAGAACCTCAGAGGCAGTGGCGATCCGTACAACCTCTCGCTGGCTCTCGTGCTGTTGAAGACGGCCACCGGCGCTCTGATTGCTCTGTTCGGCATCATCCTGGTGAACGCAGGTCTGGTCCCAGGTATCGAAGTGCTGGACACCAGCAGCGAGATAATCGCATGGGCACTCGTATTGGGATACGCCCAACAACTGTTCACCGGAGTCATTGACAGGCGTGCCGCCTCCGTGTTGGAGGAGGTCGACGCTGTGACGAGGACGGCCTGAGGCTCGCACCATCTTCGTGATCGCGTGGGGTCTTCGCCATGCGGAAGGGTGCGCCGTTGGTGACAGTGCAACGTTCAACCGTCCTGGCGCGGATGGGAGTCACACGGCCGCTGTCCCTATCGGGGACGGCCTCGTCCGTGGATGCAGGTGCATCAGGATGATGACGCTGTGCCGGGCCCTCCCTCTATTCACGTGGTGGAGACGCTGCTGGTGAGGTGGGTGGCCGACCTGACCTTGCGTCGCGCTGGATGTGTCGGAACAGCAGGTACAGGGCGACCCCGACGGTGACGAACAGCGCGGCCATCGCGATGTCGCCGACCGGGCTGCCCTAGAACGTGGCCGGCTGGGCGTCCATGTGCTGTCCGGCAGGAGGTGCGGTGCCCGGTACAGGCGGGTGCCGGCGCGGGCGGCCAGCTGGGCGGCGCCGCCCAGGACGACCACGAGCAGGTACAGGGCGCCGGCTGCCCGAGGGGCCCGTCCCCGCAGTGACGAGCCCTCGGTGGTCGATCGCCATGGACGTCACGATGAGGGGGGCGACTCGACGGGGACATCCGTCCGCGGGTCCGGGTCGGCCTGGCCGATGGGGACGGCTCGTGCTCTCGACCGATCCGCCCCCGGGGACGCTGCGGGTGCGGCGGACGGCTGCGGGAGACTCTGCGGCGTCAGGCGCGGCCGGTCTCGTGGGCCCACATGGCGAGCTCGACGCGGTTCCGGGCGCCCAACTTCCGCATGAGGCTGGCGAGGTGGGCCTTGACGGTGCTCTGGGTGATGTAGAGCTCGCCGGCGATCTCGTCGTTGGTGCGGCCTCGGGCCACGGGCACGAGGACCTCCTCCTCGCGGGCGGTGAGCGGTTCCACCGGCTGCCTCGGTGGTGAGGTCTGTCCGTGGGCGAACGCTGCGAGCAGTCGGACCGTGACACTCGGTGCGATCAGTGCGTCTCCGTCGGCGGCGGCGTGGATGGCCTGGGTCAGCAGGGCGGGTCCGGCGTCCTTGAGCAGGAACCCGCGGGCGCCGGCCCGGAGCGCCCCGTGGACGTACTCGTCGAGGTCGAAGGTGGTGATGACCACGATCGGCAGGGGGTCGGGCACGTCGGGGCCGGCGAGGCGCCGGGTGGCTTCGATGCCGTCCATGAGCGGCATCCGGATGTCGAACAGGCCGACGTCGGGGCGCAGCCGGAGCGCCAGGCGGACGGCCTCGCGCCCGTCGGCGGCCGCGCCGACCACGTCGATGTCGGGTTGCGCGTCGAGCAGCATCGTCAGCCCGGTGCGCACGATGGGCTGGTCGTCGGCGACGAGGACCCTGATGCTCATCATGGCCTCCTGGTCCGGGGCAGGACCGCCTCCACCCGCCAGCCCCGCTCGGCGGCGGGGCCTGCGGAGAAGGTGCCGCCGAGCAGTGAGGCGCGTTCCCGCATGCCCACCAGGCCGTAGCCCGCTGGGGCGCGGCCGCCGGCGGGGGAGCCGTCGTCCTCGATCGTCAGCCGTACCCGGTCGGCGTCGCCGGTGACGGCGACGGTGACCTGGGTCGCGTGGCGGGCGTGCCGTCGGGCGTTGGTGACGGACTCCTGGGCCAGGCGGTAGATCGCGGCGCCGACCGCCGGGCTGAGGTCGTCGAGCTCGCCGGAGAGCGCCACCTCGACGCACGGACGGGCCTGGCCGTCGGTGGCGAGCTGCTCGACCTCGGCGACGCCGGGTTGCGGTGCCAACCCGGTGTCCTGCGAGGCGCGGAGCACCCCGACGATGGCGCGCAGCTCGGTGAGGGTGCGGGTCGCCGCGTCCTCGATGGTGGCCAGGGCCTCGACGGCACGCTCGGGGTGGCTGGCCGCGACGGCGCGTCCTGCCTGGGCCTGGACGGCGATGCCCGAGACGTGGTGGGCGACGGTGTCGTGGAGCTCACGGGCGAGCTGTTCGCGTTCGCGGGCCTTGGCCCGGTCGATGTCGCGGACGCGGCTCTTCGCGCGGTAGCGGACCGCGGCGCCGAGCGCGGCGGCGAACAGGAAGAGCCCGTAACCCTCGACCGTCCCCACCAGGCCGGTGGGGTCGGCGGTGCTGGTGACGGGCAGCCAGAGCAGGATGACGCCGAGGCCGATCGCGGCTTCCCGACCGGAGCCCCACCGGAACAGGGCGTAGGGCAGGATCAGCGCCGCGGACATGCTGTTCATGTCGAGCAGGACGCCCTGCGACCCGGTGAGGATCCTGACGACGTCGAGGATCGTCAACGTGCCGAAGGAGACCGCGACCGCGGCGAGCGGGTGCGTGCGTCGCCACAGCAGGGGGCCGAGGACCGCGAGCACGTAGAGCAGGAGCAGCGGGCGCGGCGCCGGGTCCTGGCGGAGCACCAGCTCCCCGAGGGACCAGCCGACCAGTGCTGCGACCAGGGCCCAGTCCCGCGGCCCCTGCTCAGGGGCACCCGTGGGTCGAGGTTCGGCCCACAGCGAGCGGAGTGCGCTGGTGGCCACCTGACCAGCCTAGGTAGCCCGCGTGCTCGGGGTATCGGCCGAAAGTACGAGGGCTCGGCTGTGCCGACGGCCAGGTCGGAGGGGGCCTCGGGGCCGATGTGCCCGCCGCCGCCATCCGTGACGGTGGCAGCACCTACCCGGTCCGACCAAGGAGCACTGTGATGAGAGCGCCTCGATCCCACACCGCGCTGGAGACCTCGCCGTCCCGGAGCACGCTGGAGGACTCGCGCGTGCCCGTGCGAGCGAAGCTCGCAGCAGCGTGGACCAGCGTCATGTTCCTCTACATCTACGTCGACTACTTCCAGCTGTTCACGCCCGGGTACGTCGACGAGATACTGGCCGGCAGGATCCACACCTACGACATCGGCCAGACCTTCGTCGTCATCGGGGTCACGGTCGTGGCCATCCCGAGCCTCATGGTCCTGTTCTCCACGACACTGCCGGCCCGTGTGAACCGCGCCACCAACCTCGTCGTGGCAACGCTCTACGTCCCCGTCTCGGTGTACAACGCGGTCGGGGAGTCCTGGACCTGGTTCTTCGGCCTCACGATCGGACTCGAGGTGCTGATCCTGGCCTTCGTCCTGCGCTCCGCCTGGACCTGGCCACGCCGCACCCCGTCGCCGGCGACCGGGGCGATCAGCCTCGACGACGAGCCGCTCCGCGCGGCGCAGCGGGCCTGACCGCCCGCCGCACGTCCCCAGAGGCGGTCCGGTCGTGATCGAGGCACAAGAGCTCACCGAGCCGCACGGCGGCACCACCGTCGGGCACTCCCTCAGCTCCACGATCGCGCCCGGGACCGTCACCGGGTCCCTCGGCCCGAACGGCGCCGGCGGGTCCACGACCGTGCGCACGACCACGGGACCGGACCAGCCGGCGTCGGGCACCGTCACGGGCAAGCCCTCCGGCAGCAGCGACACCCCGCGGACCGTGGGCACCGTGCTGGCACGGGACCCGAACCTCACGATCGGAGACCGAGGGGCACGCTGTCGACCTGGGGTTCCACCGGTGGGGCGGGTGGGGCTCGAACCCACGACCCAGGGATTATGAGTCCCGTGCTCTGACCGGCTGAGCTACCGCCCCGAACGAGTGCGCTCCAGCCTGCCAGACGCCGTCATCCCGCTCGACCGGCGTCCAGGCAACTCACAGTCACCTTCCGGTCACATCTCAGTCACGACCTCCAGCGTGAGAGCTCCCCGGACGACGAGGAGCACCGTGAACGAGCAGCAGACCCCGAGCGGCAACCGCTGGGAGCCCTCGGGCGCCCCGACCTGGCACCCCGAGCACACGCCGGACGCCGCGACGGGCACCCCGCACGCCACCACGACGGCGCAGATGCCGGCCGCCCCGGCCCCGTCGGGCGCACTGGCGACCGGGAAGCCGCGCCGGCTGCCCGCGAAGCTGCGGCAGCGCGCCGCCGTCGGTGCCGCGACCGCCGCGCTGCTGGCCATCGGCGGCGTCGGCGGGTTCGCCGTCGGTCAGGCCGCGACCGGCGACGGGGCCGCCTCGCCGGCGGTGCAGCAGGGCGGCACCACCACCGACCCGGACGGCGACGGCTTCCTCGGCGGCCGACCCGACTTCGGCCAGGGCACCCCGCCCGGCTTCGGCGGCACCCCGCCCGGCTTCGACGACGGCACCACCGACGACGGCACGACCGACGACGGCACCACCCCGGACGACGACACCACCGGCGACGCGGCGTGACCAGCCTCCTCGCGGTACCCGCCCCGGGGACGGCGGCCGCCGTCCCCGGGCCCGACCGGCGGCCGCGCACCGACGCCGCCGTCCGCACCGGCGCGACCGTCCTCCTCTGGGCCGGCCTGGCGCTGGTCACCGGGTGGTGGGCCACCGGCGGAGGGGTGGCCGACCTCGGCGGCTGGCAGTCCGGCCTGGAGTCCACCGGCCGGCTCACCGGGCTGCTCGCCTCGGACCTGCTGCTCGTGCAGGTGCTGCTCATGGCCCGCGTCCCGGTGCTCGAGCGCGCCTTCGGCCAGGACCGGCTCGCCCGCCTGCACCGGCTCACCGGCATCACCTCGTTCGACCTGGTGGCCGCCCACGTCGTGCTGATCACCTGGGGCTACGCCGCCGGCGAGCTGGCGCGGACACCGGCCACCCTCTGGGACCTCACCACCGGGTACCCGGGCATGCTGCTGGCCGTCGCCGGCACCGCCTGCCTGGTCGCGGTGGTCGTCACCAGCGTCCGCGCCGCCCGGCGCCGGATGCGCTACGAGTCCTGGCACCTGGTCCACCTCTACGCCTACCTCGGCGTCGGCCTGGCGCTGCCGCACCAGCTGTGGACCGGCCAGGACTTCCTGGCCTCTCCCGCGCGCACCGTCTACTGGTGGGGCCTGTGGGCCACGGCCGCCGTCGCCGTCCTGGTGTGGCGGGTCGCCCTGCCGCTGGTGCGCAGCGCCCGCCACCGCCTGCGCGTCACCTCGGTGGTGCCCGAGGGCGACGGCGTCGTGTCGGTGTACCTGGGTGGGCACCGACTCGACCGGCTGCCCGTCGAGGCCGGCCAGTTCCTCACCTGGCGCTTCCTCGCCGGACCCGGCTGGACCCGCGCCCACCCGTACTCCCTGTCGGCCGCCCCCGACGGCCGCAGCCTGCGGATCACCGTTCAGGACTCCGGCGACGGCAGCGCCTCGGTCGCCGCGCTCCGCCCGGGCACCCGCGTCCTCGTCGAGGGACCGCACGGCCGGCTGTCCGCCCGCGCGCGCACCCGGCCGCGGGTCCTGCTCGTCGGCGCCGGCGTGGGCATCGCCCCGCTGCGCGCGCTCGCCGAGGCCCTCCCGTACGCGCCGGGCGAGGCGACGCTGCTCTACCGCTTCACCGGGCGCCCGCTGTTCGAGCGGGAGCTCGCCGTCCTCGCCGCCGAGCGGGGCCTGCACGTCGTCCTGCTGCCCGGCCACCGCCGGGCGCCGGGCTCCTGGCTCGGCGACGGCACGCCCCCGCTCGACGACGCCGCCGTGCTGCGCTCCTGGGTCCCCGACGTCGCCGACCGCGACGTCTACGTCTGCGGCCCCGAGGACTGGGCCCGCGACGTCCGCCGCAGCGCCGAGGCCGCGGGCCTGCCCGGCGCCCGCTGCCACGTCGAGAGCTCCGGGTGGTGAGCGGGGTGCGCCGCATCGTGCTGTGGCTGGCCAGCACCGTCACCGGCGTGGTGCTGCTCTTCCAGTACCCCACGTCCACGTCGTCGGCGCCGGAGGCTGCCACCGTCGTGGCCGCCTCACCGGCGGGGACGACGACCGGCACCGACGGCGCCACCACGGTCACCGGGCCGGCCGTCGACACCCGTTACGGCCCCGTGCAGGTGCAGGTCACCGTGTCCGGCGGGGTCATCACCGACGTCGAGGTGGTCGAGTACCCCGACGGTGACCGGCGCGACCAGCAGATCAACTCCCGCGCCGTCCCGCAGCTGGTGCAGGAGACGCTCGACGCCCAGAGCGCCGACGTCGACATGGTCAGCGGCGCGACCTACACCAGCGAGGGCTACGCGGAGTCGCTGCAGGCCGCCCTCGACGAGGCCGGGCTGTGACCGCCGCGCCCACCCGGTACGTGGCGCACGTGATGGGGCTGCCGGTCAGCCTCGCGCTGCGCGGCCGGCACGCGGACGACGCGGCCGGGCGGGCGGCCTGGGCCGGGACGGTCGCCGTCCTGCAGGCCGCCGACCGCGTGTTCAGCACCTGGCGGCCCGACTCGGTGGTCTCCCGCCTCGGCCGCGGCGAGCTGGCGCTCGCGGACTGCCCGCCCGAGGTGGCCGAGGTGCTGGCCATCGGCGCGGCGGCCGAGCGGGACAGCGGCGGGGCCTTCCGGGTCCGCCGCCGCGGCCCGGACGGCACCGAGCTGCTCGACCCCAGCGGGGTGGTCAAGGGCTGGGCGGCCGAGCGTGCCGCGGCCGCGCTGCGGGCGCTGCCCGACACGGACTTCGCGCTCAACGCCGGCGGGGACCTGCTCTGCCGCACCCTCGACCCCGGCGCCGCCCCCTGGCGGATCGGCATCGAGGACCCTCGCGACCCGCGCCGGCTCGTCGCGCGGGTGCCCGTGCACACCGGAGCCGTCGCCACCTCCGGGACGGCGCACCGCGGGCAGCACCTGGTCGACGCGCGCACCGGCCGGCCGCCGGCGGGCGTGGCGTCGGTGACGGTCGTCGCCGACTCCCTCACCGACGCCGACGTCGACGCGACCGCCGCCTACGTGCAGGGCCGCGACGCCGCCCGCTGGCTGGCCGGCCGACCCGGCCGCACCGGGCTGGTGGTCTGGTCCGACGGGTCGGCCACCCCCGTCGGGGAGCCGGCCGGGCCGCTCGCGTCCACAGCCTGACCCGTCGTCCACAGGTCCGCTCCGGGCGCTGCCGGCGTCCCGCGTGCCCTGGTGGGCTGCTCCACGGGACGAGCGGCCGGCGCGGTGCCGGCGGGGAGGAGCAGCGGTGACGCGGCAGGACACGGTGGGCCGGGCCGAGGGGAGCGCGAGGGGGCGCCCGGGCGGCGCAGGGAGCGTCCGGCAGGTGGACCCGGTGGCGAGGGCCGTGGCGGTCCGGGTGACCGGACCTCAGTGGGGGCCGCGGGGGCCGTCCCAGTGGCCGGGGCCGCCGTCGAGGAGCCCGTGCAGGGCCAGTGACCCCAGGGCCACGAGCACGACGAGCCCGACGACGGCCAGCAGCGCGAGCCGGACCGCGGCCGGACCGCCGCCCCGGGCGGTGCTGACGGTCGTGCGCAGCTGTTCCCAGGCCAGCAGGCCGAGCGGCCGCCAGCCCGGCGCGGCCCGCCCGGCAGCCGCCGGCGGCAGGTCGGCGGTCAGCGGCGCGAGGTCGCGCAGGTGGACGGCGGCGAAGGCGGCCGCCATCCGGTCGCTGCCCTCGTCCGGCGTGAGCAGCCCGCGCGCGACGGCGTCCTGCAGTCGGTGCACCGTGGCCGCCCGGTCGCTGTCGGCGGCCCGCATCGGCGGGCCCTGCACCGGGGTGGCGTCGTCCATGGGGTTCCTCCTGCTGCGGTCCGGTCCGGCCGGCCAGGGTGCCCGCGGTTCCTGTGACGGAGCTGTGAGCTGCGCAACTGTCCTGGTCCACGACCTGCCAGGGGGACCGGAAGTGGCACAGGGTGCACTGGTCCGCACGTCTCGTGAAGACCGCAGGTCACGAGGTTGAACGTGCAAACAGACGCGCCGGGATCGTTCCCGATCCGTGATCCGGCACCGGGGCGACCGTGTACCTTCGCCCGCGGTCCTGCCGGGCCTCAGCTCCTCGAACCGAGGGCCCCGGGCAGGCCCCGCCTGACTGCCCGGCGCCCGCGCCGGGGGACCGGGGACCCCTGGGAGTCCCCGGCTCGGTCACGCCCGCGGACGCCGGACGCGGGCACGGGTGTGCCCGCACCGGGCGTGCCCGCGAGCCCCACGGGCGGCTGCGAGGAACGGAGAGACGCCCTCTTGGCGACCCTGCACCACCGCACCGCCGCCGGCCCGCGCCCCGCCCTGCCCCGCCGTCTCCGGCGTGCCGTGCTCGCCGCCGGGGTCGCCCTCGGGGTGGTGCTGACGGCTCCCGCCCCCGGGCTCGCCGCTCCCGAGGACGACGTCGCGGCCGCGGAGGCCGCCGAGCGCGACCTCGTCGCCGAGGTGGGCCGCATCCAGGCGGAGGTGACCGCCGCCGAGGAGGCACTGCAGCGGATGACGGTCGAGGCCGAGGCCGCCGCGGACGCCGCGCTGGTCGCCCAGGCCGAGCTGGCCACCGCGCAGGAGGCCGCCGCCCGCGCCGCCGAGGAGCTGCAGGCCGCCCGCGCCGCCGTCGCCGCTGCCGAGGCCGAGGTCGTCGAGCTCGGCCGCGAGGCCTACATGGGCAGTGGCGGGGAGCTCGGCGGCGACGTCTCGGTGCTGCTGGACAGCGAGGGCCCCCGCGAGGTGCTCGAGCGGGCGGCCACCCTCGACCTGCTCGGCGCCCAGCGGGCGCAGACCCTGCAGGAGTTCGAGCTGCTCGAGGCGCAGGAGGAGGAGGCCGACGCCGCCGCGCGCGCCGCCGTCGACGAGCGGGACGCCGCCGCGCGCGCCGCCGCCGAGGCGCAGGCCGCCGCCGACGCCCGGCTGGCCGCGGCGCAGGGCGACTTCGACGCGCTCTCGGCGCAGAAGGCCGCGCTCGACGAGCGGCTGCGCGCCGCCGAGGTCGAGCTGCTCCGCCTGCGGGGCATCGCCGAGGCCGAGGCCGCGTGGGAGGCCCAGCAGCAGGCCGAGCAGGCCGCCGCGGTCAGCGTGCAGTCCACCGGCGGCGGCGCCGCCCTGACCGCCGGCCGGGTGACCTCCTGCTACGGCGCCCGGTGGGGCACAATGCACTACGGCATCGACATCGCGGCGCCGATCGGCACGCCGGTGTTCGCGCCCGACGGCGGGGTCGTCCTGCAGGCCGGTCCCGCCAGCGGGTTCGGCCAGGCCGTCTACGTCCAGCACGACGACGGCCGGGTCACCGTGTACGGCCACGTCAACCGGTTCTTCGTCTCCGCCGGCCAGGTGGTCAGCACCGGCCAGCAGATCGCCGAGGTCGGCAACAAGGGCCAGTCCACCGGGCCGCACCTGCACTTCGAGGTGCACGAGGGCGGGCTCTACGCCAACCGGGTCAGCCCCGTCCCGTGGTTGTCGGCGCACGGCATCTCGCTGGGCGGCGGCTGCTCCTGACCGGCCGCGGGCGTCACCGGCGCCCGCGCAGCCGGCCGAGCAGGTCGCCGGCGCCCCCGACCGTCCGCGCGGCCAGCGCCAGCACGGGGGCGCCGGGGATGCCCGGCGCCGACTCCACGATCGGCGCCAGCCGCACCAGCCCCGGCAGGTCGTGCACCCGCAGCCCCCGGCGCACCAGGGCGGCGGCGGGGTTGGTCCGGCCCGACGCGGCCTCCAGCAGCACGTCGGCCCGCGCCTCCACCGCGGCGCCGGGCGGGCGCCCGCCGTCCACCCGGCGGACCGTCCAGCCCCCGGCGCCGGCGGCGAAGGACCACCCGCCGTCCGGGGTGACGAGGGTCGCCCCGCCGGTGATCCCCGCGGCCGCCGCCAGCGCCCCGGTCACGTCGGCGAGCGCGGCCAGCCCGGACTGCAGCACCGACGCCGGCGGGGGAGGAGCTCCCGCGGCGGCGAGGTCGAGCCCGTGGACGGCGAGCTCGTAGGCCTGCCCCAGCACGACCGACAGCACCGGCAGCGGGCCCACGGTGGAGACCGTGGGTGCGGTGTCGAGCGCCAGGGGCTCCTCGGCCAGGTAGCGGGCGGTGGCCTCGCGGTTGCGGCGCAGCGCGGCCAGCACCTCCGACCGCGGCGCGTCCCGGTGCGCCGCGGTCACCCGGGCGTTCGTCCCGTCGACGTCGGCCGGCGTCCCGGTGCCCCCGGCGCGGGCGGAGGCGACCAGGCCGGCCAGCGCCTCGTGGTCGGGCCAGGCGCCCAGGTGCACGCACACCTCGTGTGCCCGCCAGCCCGGCAGCTGGGTCGGTCGGCCGAGGTCGACGGCGGCCGCCTGGTCGAGGAAGGCGTCCCAGGCGCCGAGCACCATCGGTCCCACCACGTCCCGGCCGGCGTCGGCCAGGCCGTGCCGCCGCGTCCCCTCGTCCTGGCCCTCGGTCATGCCGGGGCCCTACCCACCGCCACGGCCGGCCGTGCGGGTGCCGCCGGTCACACTCCTCCCCCTCGGAGGGGGGAGGCGCCGGCGCGCCGGGTCAAGCGCCCGGCCGCGGACGTCGATCCCGGCAGCGTGGAGAAGCGGGTGACCCGGCGCAGGCGGCTGCCGGCCTGGCTGGTCACCGGGCTGCTGCGGCCGCTGGCCGGGGACGACGAGCGCGTCGAGTACTGGGTCCGGCACGTGCGCACCGGCGTGCTGCTCACCCAGCTCTGCGGCTGGACCACCCTCGCCCACCTGTTCTTCGCCCCCAGCTCGCCGCAGGTGGACCTCGGCCTGCTGGCCCTCGCCGGCGGGGTCGTCCTGCTCTCGCCGCTGCTGCTGGCCCTGCCGCTGCGGCAGATGATGCGCGACCTGCGCGGCTGCCTGCTCTTCTACGGCTGGAGCCTGGCCACGACGATCGTGGTGGCGCTCGGGGCGCGGCTCGACGGCGGGACCAGCAGCCCGTTCTGGACGATGCTGTTCGTCACCCTGGCCTTCATGGCCGTGGCCTACCCGCCCGTCGGCGTGGCCCTGACCGGTGCGGGGATGGCCCTCGCCCACCTGTTCGTGGTGGCCGACGAGATCGACTCGCACGTCGTCTTCACCGCGAGCGTCATGGCGGTCTTCACCATCTGCTGCTCGTTCACCTCGGCCAACCACTGGGCCGCCCAGGACCGCCAGGTGCTGCTGCTGCGGGCCCAGGAGGCGCTGGCCACCACCGACCCGCTCACCGGCGTCCCCAACCGCCGCGCCTTCCTCGAGCGCCTCGAGCGGGCGGTCGGCCGGGCGGGTGCGGGCGAGCGGGCCGTGGTCTGCATCGTCGACCTCGACGGCTTCAAGGCGGTCAACGACCTCGAGGGCCACGCCGCCGGCGACGCCGTCCTGCGCGCGGTCGCCGAGGCGCTCACCGCGGCGGTGCGCGAGACCGACACGGTCGCCCGGCTCGGCGGCGACGAGTTCGCCGTGCTGGCCGACGCCCTGCTGCCCGCCGACGACGCCGTCCTCGCCGACCGGCTGCGTGCCGCCGTCGCCGCCGTCGGCGCAGGTCACGGCGTCACCGCCAGCGTCGGCCGGGCACTGGTGGGGGCCGGGGACGACGTCGCCGGCGTCCTGCACCGCGCCGACGCGGCCATGTACCGGGCCAAGGCCGCCGGTGGGGACGGGGTCCACGAACTCGCTGGGTGATCGCCCGTTCCGCGCGGCGGTCACCGACCGTGATGCCGGAACCAGGGAGTGCCGGAGGGGACACGAGGGCGTACAACGCCTGGTGAGCGGCCCTCCGGTGTACGGTCAGGACCGTCCCGGACCGGGTTGGACGGCGAGGACGCCGTCATGGTATGGCGCTGACCTGCACTTCCGTCCCGCCCGAGATCACCTCCGTCACTTCTGACGCATGTGGCGCATCCGCACTGGCGCGACGGGTACCTCATCGTGCACACTGTCCCCGGAGGCCCTGATCCGCCGCCGCTGACCACAGCCTGTCACCGAACCGATCGTCCGTTGGGGAAGACGAGACCGATCGAGTCGATGGAGGTGCCTCGTGCAGCGACGGTCTACCCAGGGTGTCGTCTTCGTGCACTCCTGCCCGAAGGCGCTCTGCCAGCACGTCGAGTGGGCGCTCGAACGCGTCGTCGGCGCGCCGGTCTCCCTGTCGTGGGCCGACCAGCCCGCGGCGCACGGTGCCTACCGTGCCGAGGTCGCCTGGACGGGCGCTCCCGGGACGGGCGCCAAGCTGGTGGCCGCGCTGCGGCAGTGGCCGATGCTGCGCTTCGAGGTCACCGAGGAGGCCAGTCACGGCAACGACGGTGAGCGGATGTCCTACGTGCCCGGGCACGGGGTGTTCCGCGCCCCCACGAGCGCCAACGGCGACATCGTGGTCACCGAGCAGCAGCTGCGCACCCTCGCGGCGACCGCCACGTCGGTCGAGGCGTTCCGCCACGGCGTCGACCAGCTCCTCGGCGCGGCGTGGGACGCCGACCTCGAGGTGTACCGCTACGCCGGCGACGGCAGCCAGACGACCTGGCTGCACCAGGTCGTCTGAGGGAACACGCAGGTCACGATCCGGGCACACGAGATGAGGACCTGCGGGAACTCGTCGTAGGCTCCAGACCAGGTCGACCGGACGCCGTCGGGGAAGCGGCGTCCGGGCGACCTCCGACAGAGGCCCGTCACCGCTGCAGCGGTGACGGGCCTCTCGTCCGTCCGCGTCCGGCACCGGCGTCCTCCCGCACCGCAGCGCGTCCTCCCGCACCGCAGCGCGTCCTCCCGCACCGCAGCGCGTCCTCCCGCACCGCAGCGCGTCCTCCCGCACCGCAGCGCGTCCTACCGCACCGCAGCGCGTCCTACCGCACCGCCCACCGTCGGGTGGGACACGCCATGACCAGGTCACCTGATCAGGGCGTGTCCCTCAGAGCGGGATGTTGCCGTGCGCGCCGCGGCCGGCCGGTGCGGCGACCAGCGCGGCCACCAGCGCCCGCCGGGTGCGGGTCGGCTCGACCACCTCGTCGACCACGCCGATCTCCAGCGCCCGGTCGACCCCGCCGGCGACCCGCTCGTGCTCGGCGGCCAGCCGCGCGTGCAGGGCCTCGCGCTCGGCGGGCGGCACGGCGGCCAGCTCCTTGCGGCGCAGGATGCCGACGGCGGCCTTGGCGCCCATGACGGCGACCTCCGCGCCCGGCCAGGCGAACACCGCCGTGGCACCCAGCGAGCGCGCGTTCATGGCGATGTAGGCGCCGCCGTAGGCCTTGCGGGTCACCAGCGTCACCCGGGGCACCACGGCCTCGGCGAAGGCGTGCAGGAGCTTGGCGCCGCGCCGCACCACGCCGTCCCACTCCTGGCCGACGCCGGGCAGGTAGCCGGGGACGTCGACGAGCACGACCAGCGGCACCCCGAACGCGTCGCACATCCGCACGAAGCGGGCCGCCTTCTCCGCCGACGCGGAGTCCAGGCAGCCGCCCAGCCGCAGCGGGTTGTTGGCGACCACGCCGACGGTCCGCCCGGCGAGCCGGCCGAGCGTGGTCACCACGTTGGGCGCCCACCGCGGGTGCAGCTCCAGGCCGGGCCCGTCCAGGACGGCGGCCACGAGCGGCCGGACGTCGTAGGCGCGGTTGGTCCGCTCGGGCAGCAGCGCGCGCAGGTCGACGTCGGCCTCGACGGCGGCCGGCACGAACGACCCCTGCGCGGCCAGCAGGTCGACCGCCTGGCGGGCGGTGGCCAGCGCGGCGTCCTCGGAGTCGGTGACCACGTGGACGACGCCGCTGCGCCTGCCGTGGGTGTCGGGGCCGCCGAGGCTCTCCATGTCGACGTCCTCGCCGGTGACCGAGCGGACGACGTCGGGGCCGGTGACGAACACCCGCCCGGCCGGGCCCATGACCACCAGGTCGGTCAGCGCCGGGCCGTAGGCCGCGCCGCCGGCGGCGGGACCCAGGACGACGGAGATCTGCGGCACCCGCCCCGAGGCGCGCACCATCGCGGCGAACACCTCGCCGACGGCGTGCAGCGCGGTGACGCCCTCGGCCAGCCGCGCGCCGCCGGAGTGCCAGAGGCCCACGACCGGCAGCCGCTCGCGCAGCGCGGTGTCGATGGCGTCGACGACGTGCCGGCAGCCGTCGACGCCCATCGCGCCGCCCATGACCGTGGCGTCGGTGCAGTAGGCGATGACCGGCGACCCGGAGACGGTGCCGCGGGCGGCGAGGGTCCCGGAGGTGTCGCGGGGGGCCAGCAGGGTGACCGACCCGGGGTCGAGGAGGCGCCGCAGCCGGTCCTCGGGGTCGCGCGGGTCGGTGGTGGGCAGCGTCGGGACGGCGTGCAGCGTGGTCACGGGGTCTCCTGAGGCCGGCGCGGGGCCGGTGGGGGTGGCCGGCCCGCGAGGCCGGTGGGGGAGCGCGGCCCCGCAGCGGGGCCGGTGGTCAGGGCGTCGTGAAGACCAGCGCGATGTTGTGGCCGCCGAAGCCGAAGGAGTCGTTGACCGCGGCGGTGAGCGGGGCCTTGCGGGCCTCCCGGCGGACGATGTCGAGGGCCTGCACGGCGGCGTCGTCGTCGGGGTCGTCGAGGTTGGCGGTCGCGGGGACCAGCTGGTCGCGCAGCGCCAGGATGGTGAACACCGACTCCAGCGCGCCGGCGGCGCCGAGCAGGTGGCCGGTCTGGCTCTTGGTCGCCGTCACGAGCACGTGGTCGCCCACCGAGTCGCGGATGGCCGCGGCCTCGGCGGTGTCGCCGACCGGCGTGGAGGTGGCGTGCGCGTTGACGTGGCCGATGTCGGTGGCCGACAGGCCCGCGTCGCGCAGCGCGGCGGAGATGGCGCGGCCGGCGCCCTCGCCCTCGGGGTGCGGTGCGACCAGGTCGTAGCCGTCGGCGGTGGCGCCCGCGCCGGCCAGCCGGGCGTGCACCTGCGCACCGCGGGCGCGGGCCGCGTCGGCGCGCTCGAGCACCAGGGCGGCGGCACCCTCGCCGAGCACGAACCCGTCGCGGGCCTTGTCGAAGGGACGCGAGGCGCGCTCGGGCTCGTCGTTGCGGGTGCTCATCGCGCGCATCGCGGCGAACCCGGCCATGGGCAGCGGGTGCACGCACGCCTCGGCGCCGCCCACCAGGACGACGTCGGCGCGGTCGAAGCGCAGCAGGTCCAGCCCCCAGCGGATCGCCTCGGCGCCGGAGGCGCAGGCGCTCACCGGGGCGTGCACGCCGCCCCGGGCACCGACGGCCAGGCCGACCGCGGCGGCGGGCCCGTTGGGCATGAGCATCGGGATGGTGAAGGGGGAGACCCGCTTGGGACCCTTCTCCTCCAGGACGTCGTCCTGGCCGAGGAGGGTGAGCGCGCCGCCGATGCCGGTGCCGAAGACGACGGCGACCCGCTCCGGGGCCACGCCGGCGTCGGCCGCGCCGGACTCCCGCCAGGCCTGCTCGGCGGCGATGACGGCCACCTGCTGGCTGCGGTCCAGGCGTCGGGCGCGGACCCGGTCGAGCTGCTCGGCCGGGTCCTGCGCGAGCCGGGCGACGAGCTGGGCGGGGAACTCCTTGGCCCAGTCGTCGGTGATGCGGCTGACCCCCGACCGCCCGGCCAGCAGCGCCTCCCAGGTGCTGGCGACGTCACCACCGAGTGGCGTGGTGGCGCCGAGGCCGGTGACGACGACGTCGGTCATGACGGTTTCCTCCTGGGAGCGGTGCGGCCGGGGGCCGGGGGACCTGCTACTTGTTCTTCTGGATGAAGCTGATCGCGTCGCCGACGGTCTTGATGTTGCCGAGCTCGTCGTCGGGGATGGCCACGCCGAACTTGTCCTCGACGGCGGTGGCGATCTCGACCATCGACAGGGAGTCGACGTCGAGGTCCTCGGTGAACGACTTCTCCGGGGTGGCGTCGGCGGGAGCGACCCCGGCGACCTCCTCCAGGATCTCGGCCAGACCTGCCTGGATGTCCTCGCTCACGCTGAGGTCCTCTCTCTCGGTGGATGGCGGGGCTGCCCGCCGTCGGGCCCCGGTGGGCCCGGGGGTCACAGTGCCCGTCAGGGCAGGCGGAACACCTGTCCGGCGAAGGTCAGGCCCGCGCCGTAGCCGAGGACGAGGGCGAGGTCGCCGCTCTTGGCCTCGCCGGACTCCAGCAGGGCGGTGAGCGCCAGCGGCACCGACGCGGCCGAGGTGTTGCCGGCCTGCACGATGTCGCGGGCGACGACGGTCTTCTCGCCGAAGCCGAGCTTGCGGGTCATCGACTCGACGATGCGCAGGTTGGCCTGGTGCGGGGCGAACACGTCGATGTCGTCGGGTCCGACGCCGGCGGCCTCCATCGCCTCGACGAGGGTGTCGGTGAGCTTGGTGGTGGCCCAGCGGTACACGGCCTGGCCGGCCATCGTCATCGTCGAGCTGCCCGCGGCGATCTCGATGGCGTTGTACTGGTCGCCGTCGCTGCCCCACACGACCGGGCCGATGCCGGGCTCCTCGGCGGCGCCGACCACCGCGGCACCGGCGCCGTCGGCGAAGATGACCGCCGTCGAGCGGTCGGTCTGGTCGGTGACGTCGGTGAGCCGCTCGACGCCGACGACCAGCGCGTTGCGCGCCGAGCCGCTGCGGATGGCGTCGGAGGCCACCCCGAGGGCGTAGCAGAAGCCGGCGCAGCCGGCGTTGAGGTCGAAGGCGCCCGGCCGGGGGATGCCCAGGCGGTGGGCGACCTGCGGGCCGATGCCCGGGATGGGGGCCCGGAGGCTCGCGCTGGCGAGCACGACCAGGTCGACCTCGTCGGGCGCCAGGCCGCTGGCCGCGAGCGCCTTGCCGCCGGCGGCGACGGCCATCTCGACGAGCGTCTCGTCCTCGGAGGCCCAGCGACGCTCGGCGATGCCGACGCGGCTCTGGATCCACTCGTCGTTGGTGTCCATGACCTGGGCGAGCTCGTGGTTGGTCACCCGGCGGCGGGGACGGTAGGAGCCGAGGCCGAGGACGCGGGTGCCGGGGGCGCCCTTCCTGAGGTGGATGGTCACGCGGAGACCTCCGGGTAGAGACGGGCGAGGGGGTCGCCGGCGTCGACCAGGTCGCCGTCCTGGACCAGCCACTCGGCGAGGACGCCGTCGTAGCCGGCCGAGACGTCGGCCTCGCCGCGGCGGCTGCGGATGCGGCCCAGCGGCGTGCCGGCCGGCAGCCGGGTGCCCTCGGCGACGTCGGCGGGGCTGACCGTGCCGCGGACGGGGGAGACGACGACCCGCCAGTCCGGCTGGTGCTGGGGCTCGGGCCGGCCCCGGGCGGCGTCGATGAGCGCGCGGGCGCGGTCGAGGTCGCCGGGACCCGACAGGGCCAGCACCTCCACGTCCGCGCCCTTCCACTCGCGCTTGGCCAGGCCGGCCAGCGCGCCGGCCGGGGGGAGCTCGATGGCCGCGGTGACACCGAGCTCGCGCAGCGTGGCCAGGCAGGCGTCGAAGCGCACCGGGCTGGTGACCTGGCTGACCAGGCGGGAGAGCACCTCGGCGCCGGAGGAGACCGCCGCGCCGTCGGCGTTGGACAGCAGCAGGCGGCTGGGGTCGGCCGGCCGCAGGCCGCCGACCAGGGCCTCGAGCTCCTCGCGGGCGGGCGCCATGTAGGGGGTGTGGAACGCGCCGGCCACCGACAGCGGCAGCACCCGCGTCCCGGCCGGCGGGGCGGCCTTGAGCGCGGCCAGGCCCTCGAGCGGCCCGGCGACGACGGTCTGCCCGCCGCCGTTGAGGTTGGCCGCGGCCAGGCCGTGCTGCTCCAGCGCGGCGGCGAGCTCGTCGGCGTCGCCCCCCAGGACGGCGGACATGCCGGTGGGGGTGAGCGCGCACGCGCGCGCCATCGCCCGGCCGCGCACCGCGGTCAGCGCGATCGCGGCCTCGACCGACAGGACGCCGGCCAGCGCGGCGGCGGTCAGCTCGCCGACGCTGTGCCCGGTGATGACGACGTCGCGGCCGGTCTGCGGCGAGTGCGCGACCGGGCCGGGCAGGCCGCCGAGCTCGCGGGCGACGAACAGGCTCATCGCGACGACCAGCGGCTGGGTGACCGCGGTGTCCCTGATGGCCTCGGCGTCGCCGGTGGTGCCGAGGGTCAGCAGGTCGGCGTCGGCGATCGCACCGGCCCAGCGGAAGAAGGACTCGGCGCCGGGGAGCTCCAACCAGGGGGTGAGCATCCCGGGCTTCTGGGCACCCTGTCCGGGGGCGAGGACGGCCAGCACGCCCTCCACCGTGTCAGAGGACACCGGTCCCCGCGCGCTCGCCGGGCACGAAAGCTCACCGCCGTCTTCTGTGGGAACCCTCCAAAGACGGGCCGTGGACGCGCCGCCGGAGGCCCGATCCGTGGTGGGGACCACACGGAGCCGCGTGCACGTCCGCGGACGTGCCCGGCGCCCTCAGTGCCAGAGGGAGCGGCCGCCGTCGAGGTCGGCGAGGACGAGGGCCACCTGAAGCGTCCAGGCGCCCCGGGGGTCGGTGGCCACCTGGCCGGTCAGCTCGGTGGCCCGCTTGAGGCGGTAGCGGACCGTGTTGGGGTGCACGAACAGCGCCCGCGCGCTGGCCTCCAGGTTGCCCCCGCCGGCGAGCACCGCGCGCACCGTCTCCAGCACCCCGCCGCCGGCGCCGCGCAGCGGCCGGACCACCCGCTCGGTGAGCGCCGCGCGGGCCAGCGGGTCGCCGTCGAGGGCGCGCTCGGGCAGCAGCGCGTCGGCCCGCACCGGTCGGGGCGCCCCGGGCCAGGCGCGGGCCGCCCGCCAGCCGGCCAGCGCGGCGGCGGCCGACCCGCCCGCGTCGCTGAGCCGGTCGACCACCGGGCCGAGCACCACCGGGCCCGGCCCGAACTCCTCGGCCACCCGGTCGGCCGCCGTCCCCACGTCGTCGGCGCCGCCGAGGACGACGACGAGCTGGTCGGCGTGCACCCCGACCATCACCTCGCAGGACTGCGAGCGGGCGGCCCGGCGGACGGCGGCGTGCGCGTCGCCGACGTCGGGAGCGGCACCGACGAGCACGGTCACCGGGCTGGTGCCCGCCCAGCCGAGCGCCGCGGCGCGACCGGGCAGCTCCTCGGAGCGCTCGCCGCGCACCAGCGCGTCGACCACCAGCGCCTCGAGCCGGGCGTCCCAGGCGCCGCGGTTCTCGGCGAAGCTGGCGTAGACGTGCGCGGTGGCGAAGGCGACCTCGCGGCTGTACTGCAGCACCGCCACGCGCAGCGCGTCGGCGTCCCCGGGCTCGGCGACGGACTCGACGTGGTCGTCCATGACCTCGGCGGTGAGCTTGACCAGGTCGACGGTGTGCTTGAGCGGCATGACCCGCACGAGCTCCCGGGGGGCGGCGCCGAACACCTCGCCGGTGAGCCGCGGCGGGCGGCCGGGGTGGCGGCACCACTCGACCAGCGAGGCGATGCCGGCCTGCGCCACCAGCCCCACCCAGGAGCGCTGGTCGGCGGGCAGGGTGCGGAACCACGGCAGGTCGTCGTCCATGCGGGCCACCGCGCGGGTGGCGATCGCCCCGGAGGCGCGCTCCAGCCGCCGCAGCGTCGCCGCCGACGGCGGGTGGTCGCTCACCCGGTGGGCCACCCGGTCAGCGTGTCACGGCCCGGGGAGTCGGGGAGAGTGGGGGAGTGGAGCCCGCCGCACCCGCCACCGCGCCGCCCCCCGCCCCCCGCCGGACCCGCCGCCGGGTGCAGGCCGCGATCGGCGCCGGGCTCGCCGTCCTCGTGGCGCTCGGCGCCGGGGTGCTCACCGGCCTCGCGCCGCAGGTCCGCCTCGACGACGCGGTCAGCCGGTCGCTCTACGCCGGCGACGACCGCACCGCGCTGGTCGGCGGCCTGCTGGAGGTGCTCACCACACCCGGCACCACCTGGTTCCGCGTGCTGGTGTTCCTCCCGGCGCTGGTCTGGCTGGTCCGCCGCCGGCTGTGGCGCACGCTGCTGTGGGTGGTCGTCGCCATCGGCGCCGTCGGCCCGCTGACCACCGCGCTCAAGGAGTTCGTGGGCCGGGCGCGGCCGGCGTTCGAGAACGGCGGGCTGACCTACGAGTCGCTGTCCTACCCGAGCGGGCACTCCTCGGGGATCGCCACGCTGGTCACCGTCGGGCTGGTGCTGGCCTGGCCGCGGCTGACCGCGCGCGCCCGCCCGGTCGCCGTCGTCGCCGGGGTCGCCCTCGCCGTCCTCGTGGGGCTGACCCGGATGTGGCTGGGCGTGCACTTCCTCTCCGACGTCCTCGGCGGCCTGGCGCTGGGGACGGTGTGGTCGCTGGCGGTCGCACTGGTCGCCCGCGGCCTGCCCGGCGGCCCCGCCGCGGTGCCCCCGCGCGAGGTGCCCCGGTGACCGGCCTCGCCGGCCGCACGCTGCTCGAGCCGGGTGACGGGTCGCTGGGCCCGCTGCTGCGGGTCACCGACGACCGGCTGTCACCGGCCACCGGGTACGGCCGCCACGACCACCGGGCCGTCGACGTCGTGGCGGTGGTGCTGGCCGGCGCGCTCACCCACGCCTGGGGGGAGGGCGCGCCGATGGCCGCCGGCGACGTGGGCGTGCTGCGGGCCGGGACCGGGCTGGCGCACGACGAGGTGGCCGGGCCGGAGGGGGCGCGCGTCGTCCAGGCGTACCTGCGGGCGGCCGACCCCGACGCGGCGCCGTCCCACGCGGTGCACCGGGCGGTGCGGGGGTGGGTCGAACTCGGCCGGCCCGACGCCCGGCTGTGGGTCGGGGACGACGGCCCCGGCGTGCCCGGCGGGGTGGTGCTGCGCCTCGACGGCGGTCCCGTCCTGGTGTGGCAGGTGGACACCGGCCGGCCGGCCTGGAGCGAGGGCTGAGCGACCGCCGCCCGGCCCGCCCGGCGCGTGGTGTAGACCCGCAGGGCAACCCGTCGCACCGCTCCCGGAGGTCCCTCCCCATGACGACCGACGCCCCGCGCGAGGACCTCCTCGCCGGCCTGTCGTTCCCACCCGGCTTCGTCTTCGGCGCCGCCACCGCGGCCTACCAGATCGAGGGCGCCGTCGACGAGGACGGACGGGGCCGGTCGATCTGGGACACCTTCAGCCACACGCCCGGCCGCACGTTCGAGGGCCACACCGGCGACCTCGCCGTCGACCACTACCACCGCTACCGCGACGACGTCGCGCTCATGGCCGACCTGGGGCTGTCGGCCTACCGCTTCTCCGTGGCGTGGCCGCGCGTGCTGCCCGAGGGCGCCGGCCGGGTCGAGCAGCGCGGCCTGGACTTCTACCGCCGGCTCGTCGACACCCTGCTCGAGGCCGGTGTCGACCCCTGGCTCACGCTCTACCACTGGGACCTGCCGCAGGCGCTGCAGGACCGCGGCGGGTGGGCCGACCGGGACACCGCGGCCCGCTTCGCCGACTACGCGGCCGTCGTCGTCGACGCCCTCGGCGACCGGGTGCGGCACTGGTCGACGCTCAACGAGCCGATGGTCAGCGCGCTGCTCGGCCACGTCGCCGGGGAGCACGCGCCGGGCCTGCAGGACCCGGTCGCCGGGGCCCGCGCCGTCCACCACCTGCTGCTGGGCCACGGCCTCGCCGCCGCCCGGCTCCGTGCGGCCGGGGTGAGCGACCTCGGCATCACGCTGAACTTCACCCCGATGCGCCCGGCGAGCGACGCCCCGGCCGACGTCGACGCCGCCCGCCGGCTCGACGGCCAGCAGAACCGGGTGTTCCTCGAGCCGGCGGTGCACGGCGCCTACCCGGCCGACGTCGTCGCCGACCTCGAGGCCGCCGGCGCCCCGCTGCCGGTGCGCGACGGCGACCTCGAGGTGATCGCCGCGCCGCTGGACTGGCTGGGCGTCAACTACTACTTCGAGAACACCGTGCAGGCCGGCCCGCGCCCGGAGGGCAGGGGGCCCTCGCCGTTCATCGGCGGGCAGGACGTCGTGGAGCTCGACCCCGCGGGGCCGACGACGACCATGGGCTGGGGGATCAGCCCGGACGCCTTCACCGAGGTGCTGCTGTGGCTGGCCGAGCGTGCCCCGGGCCTGCCACTGGTGGTCACCGAGAACGGCTCGGCGTGGGCGGACGAGGTCGACGCCGAGGGGGCGGTGCACGACCCGGAGCGGGTCGACTACCTGGTCCGGCACCTGGGCGCGCTGACCGCGGCGGTCGACCGCGGTGCCGACGTCCGTGGCTACTTCGCCTGGTCGCTGCTGGACAACTTCGAGTGGGCCCGCGGCTACGACCAGCGCTTCGGCCTCGTGCACGTCGACTACGCCACCCAGCGGCGCACGGTGAAGGACAGCGGCCGGCTCTACGCCGAGCTGCTGCGCCGCCACCGCGACCGGGCCTGACCGCGGACGGTGGTGCCGGGCCGTCCCGGCACCACCGTCCCGGGGCCGGGGACCGCGTCGCCGGACCGGCCGGGGCGGACTGCGCCCACTACGGGGCGACGGCGGTCCGGGCGGCACGGATGGCGGCGACCGCGTCAGCGGGGTCGTCGGCGGCGAAGCGCAGGGCGCTGACCGTCTCCCGCCGCCTCCCGACGGTCAGCTCGGTCGGCGCGGTCAGCGTGACGTCGACGGTGGTCCCGCCCCCGATGCCCATCGCGAGGACGCCGTCCTCGACCGCGACCGTGCGGTCGGGAGCGACCCGCCGGCGCACGGTCGCGTGGGCCACGCGGTCGAGCGGGATGCTGACGTCGGCCCAGGTGCCCGACCGCAGCCGCAGTGCGGTGCCGGTGAGCACGTGCGGGCGCACGACGTTGCCCGCGGCCATGCCCGCCACCACGAGCCCCGTGTAGACGCCCAGCACGAGCAGCACGGCGCGCACGGCCGGCCACGGGACGGCGACCTCCACGACCACGAGCTCGAGGACGGCCAGCACGAGGAAGGTCACCGCCAACGGGCGCAGCGCCCGCTCGTACCCGATGGCCACCGCGCCCACGGGGACGCCGTGCCGCCGGCGCCGCAGGAAGAGCACCAGCGACGCGACGATCCGGGCCTCGTGCAGCAGCGCCGTCGCGACCGGTCGGGGCAGCCCCGCGCGCAGGGCGGCGGCGAGTGCCTGCGCGCGGTCACCTCCGCCGGCCCGTTCCCGGCCGAACCGACGGGTGGCGCCGGCGACCACCGCCGCCGTCAGCAGCAGCTCGACCCCCACGAACACCAGCGCGGCCGCGCCCACCGACAACCGCCCGCCGAGGACGAGGACGGCCTCGACGGCCAGCACCCCGGGGGCGGTCCACCTCAGCGCGCGCACGTCGACCACTCCCGGCCGGCCAGCTCCACGCAGCGCCGCTGAGCGGGGGCCAGCCCGGCGAGGAAGGCGTTCCAGGCGGTGGCGTCCGTGGTCCCGTCCGGGCCGTCGGCCACGCCGGGGAACCACTCGCGGCCGGCCGCGGCGAGCTCCGTGGCGAGTGCCGCGACCGCCGGATCGTCCGGCCGGGCGGTGGCCAGGGCCTCGAACCGGCCTGCCCAGGCGGTCATGGCGGTCACGGCCGCCGGATCGTCGACGATCGCGCGGTAGGCGGTGGCCACCACGCCGAAGCGGTCCGGATCCGCCGCGGCGAGGACCTCGAGCAGCTCGCCGTCACGCTCGAGCGCCCGGTCCGGCGCACCGGGCGCGGCGAGGGCCAGTCCCTCCAGGAGCCCGGCCACCTCGGCGGGTCTGCTCGGGTCCGTGTCGCCGGCGAGCAGGGCGGCGAGCTCGCGCCGCCGGGCACGGATGGACTCCTCCTGGCGCGCGAGCTCGGCGTCGAGCGCCGACAGGGACGCACGCAGCGCGGTGCCGTCGACCGCAGCAGGGACCTCGGCGGCCGGGTCGTCGCGGAGGGCGGCGGTGACCTCCGGCAGCGACAGGCCGAGGTCGGCCAGCCGGCGGACCCGCAGCAGCCGGACCGCGTCACGCAGGTCGTAGTCGCGGTAGCCGTTGGGGCGTCGTCGCGGCTCGGGCAGCAGGCCGACCTCGTGGTAGTGCCGGATCGCCCGCGTCGTCGTGCCCGCCAGCCGTGCCAGTGCCCCGATGCTCACCACGCGGTCAGCATCGACCCTGCCGCTACGGCAAGGTCAAGACGCGACACGGGGGCCGCCCGCACCGAGTGTGCGGACGACCCCCGTCCGGGGTCAGGCCCCGGGTCGCCGGCCCGGGTGGCCGTCGCCGGGTCGGCTCAGGTGGCCGGGCTGGGGTCGGACCGCTGCTCCTCCGGCGCCTTGCGGACGTCGCGGATCTGGTACTTCTCCACCGCCTCGCGCACCTGCGCCCGGTCGACCTGCCCGCGGTCGGCCAGCGCGGCCAGCGTGCGGACGACGATGCTCTCGGCGTCCACGTGGAAGTGCCGCCGCAGCGCCGGGCGGGTGTCGGACAGGCCGAACCCGTCGGTGCCCAGGGTGGCCATGCCGCCGGGGACGAACGGCGCGATGAGGTCGGGGACCGCCTTCATCCAGTCCGACACCGCCACGACCGGGCCCTCGGCGTCCTGCAGCCGCTGGGTCACGTAGGGCACCTGCGGCTCGTCCTCCGGGTACAGCAGGTTGTGCTCGCTGACCTCGTCGGCCTGCCGCCGCAGCTCGTTCCACGACGTGACCGACCAGACGTCGGCCGACACGCCCCAGTCCTCGCGCAGCAGCTCCTGCGCCCGCAGCGCCCACGGCACCGCGACCCCGGACGCCAGCACCTGCGCCCGGAGGCCCTCGCCCTGGCCCGGGGCGTACAGGTACATGCCGGCGAGCAGGCCCTGCACGTCGAGGCCCTCGGGCTCGGCCGGCTGCTGGAACGGCTCGTTGTAGACCGTCAGGTAGTACATGACGTCGGGGCTGCGGTGCCCGCCGAGCGGCGCGCCGGGGTCCTCGCCGTACATGCGGGCCAGCGCGTCCTTGACGATGTGGCCGACCTCGTAGGAGAACGCCGGGTCGTAGGACACGACGGCGGGGTTGGTCTGCGCCAGCAGCAGCGAGTGGCCGTCCTCGTGCTGCAGGCCCTCGCCGTTGAGCGTCGTCCGGCCGGCGGTGGCCCCGAGGACGAAGCCGCGGGTCATCTGGTCGGCGGCGGCCCAGAACGAGTCGCCGGTCCGCTGGAACCCGAACATCGAGTAGAAGATGTAGATCGGGATCATCGGCTCGCCGTGCGTGGCGTACGACGTGCCGACGGCGGTGAACGACGCCGTCGAGCCCGCCTCGTTGATGCCCTCGTGCAGGATCTGGCCCTGCTCGGACTCCTTGTAGGCCAGCATCAGCTCGCGGTCGACCGAGGTGTAGCGCTGCCCGCCCGGGTTGTAGATCTTCTGCGACGGGAACAGCGAGTCCATCCCGAAGGTGCGCGCCTCGTCGGGGATGACCGGCACGAACCGCGGGCCGAGCTCCTTGTCCTTGAGCAGCTCCTTGAGCAGGCGGACGAACGCCATCGTCGTCGCCACCTCCTGCTTGCCGGAGCCGCGGCGCAGGACGTCGAGGGCCTTGTCGTCGGGCGCCTTGAGCTGCTTGAACTCCGAGCGCCGCCGCGGCACCGCGCCGCCCAGGGCCCGCCGCCGCTCGAGCATGTACTGCATCTCGTCGGAGTCCGGGTCGGGCTTGTAGTACGGCGGCAGCGTCTTGTCGAGCTGCTCGTCGGGGATGGGCAGGTAGAGCCGGTCGCGGAAGGCGGCGAGGTCCTCGGCGGTCAGCTTCTTCATCTGGTGGGTGGAGTTGCGGCCCTCGAAGTGGCTGCCCAGCGTCCAGCCCTTGATGGTCTTGGCGAGGATGACGGTCGGCTGGCCCTTGTGCTCCACCGCCGCCTTGAACGCCGCGTAGACCTTGCGGTAGTCGTGCCCGCCGCGGGAGAGGTCCCAGACCTCCTTGTCGCTCATGCCCTCGACGAGCTTGCGGGTGCGCGGGTCCCGGCCGAAGAAGTGCTCGCGGACGAACGCGCCGTCCTCGGCCTTGTAGGTCTGGTAGTCGCCGTCGGGCGTCTGGTTCATCAGGTTGACCAGGGCGCCGTCGCGGTCGGCGGCCAACAGCGGGTCCCACTCGCGACCCCAGATCACCTTGACGACGTTCCAGCCGGCGCCGCGGAAGAACGACTCCAGCTCCTGGATGACCTTGCCGTTGCCGCGCACCGGGCCGTCGAGGCGCTGCAGGTTGCAGTTGACGACGAAGGTGAGGTTGTCCAACTCCTCGCGGGCGGCCAGGCCGATGAGGCCCAGCGACTCCGGCTCGTCCATCTCGCCGTCACCGAGGAACGCCCACACGTGCTGGTCGGAGGTGTCCTTGATGCCGCGCGCCTGCAGGTAGCGGTTGAACCGCGCCTGGTAGATCGCGTTCATCGGGCCGAGGCCCATGGACACGGTGGGGAACTCCCAGAAGTCCGGCATGAGCCGCGGGTGCGGGTAGCTGGACAGGCCGCCGCCGGGGTGGCTGACCTCCTGCCGGAAGCCGTCGAGCTGCTCCTCGGTGAGCCGGCCCTCGAGGAAGGCGCGGGCGTAGATGCCGGGGGAGGCGTGGCCCTGGAACCAGATCTGGTCGCCGCCGCCGGGGTGGTCCTTGCCGCGGAAGAAGTGGTTGAAGCCCACCTCGTACAGCGACGCGGAGGAGGCGTAGGAGGAGATGTGCCCGCCGACGCCGATGCCCGGCCGCTGCGCGCGGTGCACCATGATCGCGGCGTTCCACCGGATGTAGGCGCGGATGCGCCGCTCGGTGTCCTCGTCGCCGGGGAAGTAGGGCTCCCGCTCGGGCGGGATCGTGTTGATGTAGTCGGTGCTGCGGAGGGACGGGACGCCCACCTGCTGCTCACGGCTGCGCTGCAGCATCTTCAGCATCAGGTAGCGGGCCCGCCCGCGGCCTGCGTGCTCGACGACGCTGTCGAGCGACTCCACCCACTCCTGGGTCTCGTCGGGGTCGGTGTCGACCAGCTGGCTGGGGAGTCCGTCGGTGATGACCGCGCGGGGCTGGCCGGCGTCGCGGGTGGGGTCCCCACCCTGCTGCGGTGCGCTCATGCCCCCATCGTCGCGCGTCCGGGCGGTCCGCGTCACGCCAGGCCAGCACGTCGGCGGCGTACCGCCCGGTACCGGCGGCGCGGTCCCCGCGGAACGCTTGCGCCTGACCAGGCATGCCCTACGCTCCTGCCCACGCGGACCGACGCCGTCGGCCCCGCGCGGCCGGGCACGAGAGGGGTGACATGACCAGGCAGCGGGTGACGTCCCCGCCGGTCGTGTCCGCCGTCGGCCCCGACAGACCCCCGCGTGCGCCCGACCACCGGCGCCCCGCCTGCGCCGGCCCCGGGTCGGCGGCCATCGATCCTCCGGAGGAACAGCAGGGATGAGCGTCGACTCGGGCAGCGCCGGCATGGCGGCCCGGTTGGGCATCAAGACGGGCATGGTCGTCCAGGAGCTCGGCTGGGACGAGGACGCCGACGAGGACCTGCGCGACGCGATCGTCGAGGCCTCCGGCAGCGAGATGGTCGACGAGGACACCGACGAGGTGGCCGACGTCGTCGTCCTCTGGTGGCGGGAGGACGACGGCGACCTGTTCGACGCGCTCACCGACGCCCTCACCTCGCTGGCCGACGAGGGTGTCGTCTGGCTGCTGGTCCCCAAGTCCGGGCGGCCGGGACACGTCGCGCCGGGCGACGTCACCGAGGTGGCGCCCACCGCGGGCCTGTCGCAGACCAGCAGCATCTCCGCGGCCAAGGACTGGTCGGGCATCCGGCTGGTCACGCCGAAGGCGGCGCGCTCCCGGCGCTAGGCCCCTTCCCCGGGCACGGCTCGCGTGAGGCACGATCGGGCGCATGAGCCTCTCCGTCGGCGACGTCGCACCCGACTTCAGCCTCCCCGACCAGGACCGCCAGGTGGTCTCCCTCGCCGAGCTGCGCGGGACGCCGGTGCTGGTCGTCTTCTACCCGTTCGCCTTCTCCGGCATCTGCACCGGTGAGCTGTGCCAGCTCCGCGACGAGTTGTCCACCTACACCGACGCCGGGGTGAGGGTGGTCGCCATCAGCACCGACCCCGTGTTCAGCCTCAAGGCGTTCAAGGCGCAGGAGGGCCTCGAGTTCCCGCTGCTGAGCGACTTCTGGCCGCACGGCGCCACCGCCCAGGCTTACGGCGTGTTCAACGACAAGGCCGGCATGGCCCTGCGCGGCACCTTCCTCGTCGACGCCGAGGGGAAGGTCGCCTTCGCCGAGGTGAACCAGCCCGGCGACGCGCGCGAGCAGTCGGGCTGGAAGGACGCCGTCGCGAGGATCGCGGCCTGACGTCCGGTTCCCGGACCCACCGCCCAGGGGCCCCTACCCTGGGCGGGCGGGGCGCGTAGCTCAGCGGGAGAGCTCTCGCCTTACAAGCGAGCGGTCGCAGGTTCGATCCCTGCCGCGCCCACCCACCACCTCGCCCCGTGTCGACCTGTGGTCGTCTCCGGCGGGTCGAGACGACACCAGGTCGACACGGGGCGGTGTCGAGGTGTCGAGGTGCGGCTCAGGCGGCCGCGGCGGCGCGCGGGAGCGCGGTGGGGACGTCGGGGCGCGGGAAGCAGGGGCGCAGCGCCAGCGGGGCGCGGAACGGCCGCCAGGTGCCCTCGGGCTGCGCCAGCCGGTCGGCCACCGCGTAGATGACCGCGGGGTGGTGACCCATGCCCAGGTGGCTGGCGTAGACGGCGATGTTCTCCGACTGCGGGGAGAGCCGGTCCAGGCAGGCCTGCCAGGCGACGATCCCGTCGTGGTGGGAGTAGATCGAGGTGGCCGGCACCTGCAGCGGCGTCGACTCGCTCGCCAGTGGCAGCGTGCGCCGCTCCACGTGCAGGTGCGAGTAGCGCTCGAAGACCCGGTTGGCCCGGGTCTGGCTGTCGCGCTGCAGCGCGAACGGGCTGCCGAGGGTGATCACCTGGCGCACCGAGTCGGGCGCCTTGCGGGCCAGGTCGCGGGCGAAGATGCCGCCCAGGCTCCAGCCGACCAGGCTGATCGGCCGGCCGTAGCGGTCGCTGAGGTCCTCGATGCGGCGGGTCATGCCCTCGACGCACTCGGCGGTCGGGCCGATGTTGCGGCCCAGCCGCCAGCCGTGCACGCGGTAGCCCAGCCGGCGCAGCGTGCGGCGCAGGGTGCGGGTGGAGACGTCGTCGGCCATCAGGCCGGGCAGCACGAGCACGGGGTGCCCGTCGCCGACCGGCAGGCGGGGCAGCAGCGGCCGGGCCGCGAGGTAGAGCCCGTAGTCCGCGCAGGCCCGGCCGACCTCGGTGAGGTACAGCGGCAGTCCCGGGCCCTCGTACTGGTGGTGCGACACGCTGTCCTCCTCGCCGACGGCCCCGTCGCCGTCTCCGTACCCGCCGGTACCACGGTGGCGCCCCGGCCACACCTGACCGAGGCGGCGCGCGGGGTCCTGATACGACGGGTGTGGCACGCGCCACACCCGTCGCACCGACCCCGGTGCGCGCGGGCAGGCGGGGCGCGTGCGACCGTCGGACGGCACACGCGGCGGGAGGAGCACAGGTGGAGCAGCCCGGGACGAGCAGGACCGTCGACCTCGGCGGTCCGGTGCACGTGGTCGACTACGGCGGTGCCGACGACGGCCCGGCCGTGGTGCTGGTGCACGGGCTGGGCGGCTCGCACGGCAACTGGGACCTGCTCGCCCCGCTGCTGACGCCGACGGCCCGGGTGTGGGCGCTGGACCTGCCCGGCTTCGGCCGCAGCGAGCCCGGCGGGCGGCGGACGACGGTGCAGGCCAACGTCGGCGTGCTGCGGGACTTCCTGCGCGAGGTGGTCGGCGGGCCGGCGGTCCTGGTGGGCAACTCGATGGGCGGGATGATCTCCCTGTTCACCGCCGCGGCCGAGCCCGACCGCGTCGCCGGGCTGGTGCTGCTCGACCCCGCGCTGCCGGGCGGCCGCCGCCGGCTCGACCCGCTCGTGGCGCTGACCTTCGCGCTCTACGCCGTCCCCGGCGTGGGGGAGCGGGTGCTGCGGCTGCGCCGGTCGCGGCAGACCCCGCTGACCCGGGTGCGCGCGATGCTGGAGATGGTGGGCGTCGACCCCGACGAGCTGCCCGCGCCGGTGGTCGACCGGGCGGTCACCCTGCTCGAGCAGCGGGAGGACGTCGCCGGCATGGACCGGGCGTTCCTCGCCGCGGCCCGCTCCCTGCTGGGCATCCTGGCCGACCCGCGGCACTACCGGGCGGCGATGGCCCGCGTGAGCGCGCCGGTGCTGCTGGTGCAGGGCGACCGCGACCGGCTGGTGCCGGTGGACGCCGCCCGCGACGTGGCCCGGCAGCACCCGCACTGGCGGTACGAGGAGCTGGCCGGCGTCGGGCACGTGCCGCAGCTGCAGGTGCCCGACCGCCTGGCCGCCCTCGTCCTCGCGTGGTTGCGCGAGACCGCCGTCAGCGGTTCCGCAGCTCGGTCTTGAGCACCTTCCCGCTCGGGCCCTTGGGCAGCTCGTCGATGACGAGCACCTCGCGCGGGTACTTGTAGGCCGCCAGCCGCTCCTTGCAGAACGCGACCACCTCGGCCGGCTCGGCCGACGCGCCGGGCTTGAGGCTGACGTAGGCGACGACCTCCTCGCCGAGCCGCTCGTCGGGCCGGCCGACGACGGCGGCCTCGAGGACGGCGGGGTGGGCGTGCAGCACCTCCTCGATCTCGCGCGGGTAGACGTTGAACCCGCCGCGGATGACGAGGTCCTTCTTGCGGTCGACGATGAAGAAGAAGCCGTCCTCGTCCCGGTAGCCGAGGTCGCCGGTGTGGAACCAGCCCCCGCGCATGGCCTCGGCGGTGGCCTCGGGCCGGCCCAGGTAGCCCTTCATCACGTTGTGGCCGCGCAGCACGATCTCGCCGACGTGGTCCGGGCCGGGCGGCAGCTCCCGGTCGTCGGGGTCGACGACGCGCACCTCGCAGCCCCACATCCGCTTGCCGATGGACAGCACCCGCCGCTCCTCGGCGCTGCGGTTGAACGTGGCGATCGCGCAGGTCTCCGACAGCCCGTAGCCCTCGAGCACCGTCGCGCCGTAGGCGGCCTCGAAGCCCTTGATGACCTCGCCGGGGATCGAGGCCCCGCCGGAGACGCAGACCCGCAGCGCCGAGACGTCGCGACCGGTGAGGTCGGCGTGCATCAGCGCGACGTACATCGTCGGGACGCCGCAGAAGACGGTGACCCGGTGCTGCTCCATCGCGTCGAGGACCGCGCCGACCTCGAAGCGCGGCACCAGCACCAGGGTGGCCGCCGCGCGGACGGCGCAGTTCATCACGCTGGACAGGCCGAAGACGTGGAACAGCGGCAGCACCGCCATGGCGACGTCGTCGTCGCGGTAGGCGAAGGTCTCCGCGGCCACCGAGGCCGTCGTGTAGGCCTGGAAGTGGGTGAGCTCGGCGCCCTTGGGGCGGCCGGTCGTGCCGCTGGTGTAGATGATCACCGCGGTGTCGTCGGGGGACATCTGCTCGACGTCGGCCGGGTCGGCGCCGGCGCCGGCGGCGACCAGCTCGTCGAACGGCGCGGCGTCGGCCGGGAGGGCGTCCGCCGGGGCGCCGGGGGAGGACACCACGTACACGCGCACGTCGCCGGCCTCGGCCGCGCCCTTGACCGCCTCGTCGGCGAACGCGTCGAAGGTGACCAGCAGCCGGGCGCCGCTGTCGGAGAGGTGGTAGGCCACCTCGGGCGCCTTGAGCAGCGGGTTGAGCGGCACCAGCGTCAGGCCGGCCTTGAGCGCGCCGAAGTAGGCCAGCACGAACTGCGGGACGTTGGGCAGCTGCAGCGCGACGGTGTCGCCGCGCCGCAGCCCGGCCGCCCGCAGGCCTGCGGCGACCTGCCCGGACAGCTCGTCGACCTGCCGGTAGGTCAGGCGGGCCGGGCCGAACAGCAGCATCGGCTTGTCCGGCGCGCTGAGTGCGGACTCCCGCAGGATCGTGGCGAGGTTGAAGCTCATGGCCGCTCCTGGGCTGTGACGGGCACTACACCCGGTCCAGTACCGCGGCCGTGCGGGCTCAACCCTGGTCCGCTCACCCGGTGGCCAGGCCCACCACCTCGTCCAGGCCGGCCTGCAGGTCGGCGACCAGCCCGGCGGGGTCGGTCACCGCGGCGGAGTCGACGTTGACCCCGATGCAGCACTGCCCCTCGTGCGACAGCAGCGTGACCATCGCCGCGCAGCCGGGCAGCGGGCCGAAGGGGTACATCCGGTCGATCCGCGACCCGGCGATGTAGACCGGGTGCGTCACGCCCGGCACGTTGGAGACCTGGACGTCGTTGGCGCTGGTCAGCCGCCCGGAGACGGCGCCGATGACCGGGGCGGGCAGCCAGCTCAGCGTCGGGGCGAGCAGGTCGGTGAGCACGCTGGAGCCGCTGGTGTCGCCGCGCACGGAGAGCACGAACTCGCGGATCGTGCGGATGCGGACGGCGGGGTCGGCCTCCTCCAGCGGGGCGGGGAAGCGCGCGCCGGTGAACCGGTTGCCGCCCTCGGGCGCGTCCTGGGCGCGCAGGCTGATCGGGATGCCCACGGCGAGCGTGCCCAGCGGGGCGCCGTGCCGCTGGTGGTAGCGGCGGAAGCCCCCGATCACCGCGGCGAGGAACCCGTCGTTGAGCGACCCGTCGGCGGCCTTCGCGCCGGCCTTGAGGTCGGCCAGCGGCACCTCGAGCACCTCCAGGTGCCAGTCGCCGCCCCGGGGGGTGAGCAGGGTCGAGCCGGGCCCCGGCGGGGTGAGGGTGCGCCCGGCCGAGGACACCGACCCCAGCGCGGAGGTGACCGCGTCCCAGGGCCGGGCGGCGGCGGTCAGCGCGCCGACGCCGCGGCGCAGCACCGCCAGCGGCGCCGAGCGCGCCGTCCCGACCAGCTGCTCGGTGAGCAGCGCGGTGCGCGACACGTCGTCGTCCGGCGTGGGGACCGGCGGCTCGGGGCGGGCGGGGTCGTGCTCGGCGGTGCGGCTGTGCAGCCGGCTCATCAGCTGCACCGCGCCCAGCCCGTCGGTGGTGCTGTGGTGGGTCTTGACGACGTAGCCCGCCCGCCCGTCGGACAGCCCCTCGACCAGCATCGCCTGCCACAGCGGGCGGTCGCGGTCCAGCGGCGCGGAGACGAACTCGCCGACGACGTCGAGCAGCTGGCGCACCGACCCCGGTCCCTCCAGCCGCACCCGCCGCACGTGCGCGTCGAGGTCCAGCCCGGGCACGGTCACCCAGCGCGGGGCGCCGATGCCCAGCGCCGGCTCGACGACGCGCTGGCGCATCCGCGGCACCATCCGGGAGGCCCACTCGTGCGCGGCGCGCAGCCGCTCCCAGTCCGGCGCGGGGTCGAGCAGCTCGAGCAGCGCCACGTTGGCGCGCAGCCGCGGGTCGGCCACCTCGGCGCGCCACATCGCCGTCTCCAGCGGGTTCATCTCCGGCGCGCTGCCCCAGGCCAGCGGCGGGGCGGGCACCGGGGTGCCGGTGTCGGCCGTCGGCTCCTCGGAGACCACGGGTCGCTCGGCCCGGCCCGACCAGTTGCCCAGGGTGCGCAGGTAGGAGTCGTGCACCTCGGCGACCCGCTGGTCGATCTCCTCGACGGTCCACCCGTCGGTGGGCACCGGCGGCAGCACGCGCACCTGCACCACGCCCGGGTGGATCGTCGTGGCGCCGCGCCACATCAGCTCGCCGGTGTTGCGCAGCACGATCGGCACGATCGGGACGCCGGCCTGCATGGCGACGTGGAAGGCGCCCTTCTTGAACGGGCCGAGCGTCGGGGTCGCCGAGCGGGTGCCCTCGGGGGCGATGACCAGCGAGACGCCCTCGCGCAGCCGCTCGACGGCGGGCTCCAGGGCCTTGCGTGCCTGGGCGGGGTCGCCGCGGTCCACGAAGGCGACGTCGGCCAGCCGGAAGGCCAGCCCGAAGCCCGGCGCCCGCGCCAGCTCCTTCTTGGCCACGCCGGTGAAGCCGCCGCGCAGCAGCTTGGCCAGCACGAGGACGTCGAGCTGGCTCTGGTGGTTGAACAGGAAGACGGCCGGGCGGGTGGCCAGGTGCTCGGCGCCCTGGACGTCGAGCTTGACGCCGGCCAGCGCGCTGCCGAGTTCACCCGCGAGGGTGATGCCCAGGTCGACCGCCTCGCGGCGGGAGCCGCTGAGCGCGCCGACGGCCAGGCCGGTGGCGAAGCCGCCGAACATGCCGCCGACGCCGGCCACGGTGCGGGCGACGTCGACCGGGGAGGCGCTGCCGCGGCGGCGGAAGCGGGCGATCGGCCAGGAGTTGTGGCGCGCGGCGGCGGTCAGTCCCCGGCCCGGGTTGAGCGCGCGGGCCCGGCCCACGGTGCGCAGGAAGGGGACGTCCTCGTCGCCGTTGGAGTAGGCGTAGCTCTGCAGCAGGTCGATGCCGTGCTCCGCGGCGAAGGTGCGCACCGCCTCGGCCTTGCCCCTGCGCCACAGCAGCGGGCCGCCGGGGCGGCCGGTGCAGACGCCGTCGACGATCTCCACCGGCGAGACCAGGACGTGCTCGACGCCCAGCGCGCGGGCGGCCGGCTCCACCTGGAACCGGGTGGCCGAGGAGGCCAGGACGACGGTGTGCCCGGCCTCCAGGTGGGCTGTGACCAGGCGCCACGCCTCCGGGTAGAGCGACCCGGCGATGCCCTGGACGAACAACCGCTCGCCGAGCTCGGCCAGCTCGTCCTCGGTGCGGCCGGCCCAGGCGCGCATGCCGGCCACGGTGAACCGCTCGAAGTCCTCCTCGGTGGTGACCCCGCGCAGGCCGTTGAGCAGCAGCTCGCCCATCGCGGCCGGCGTCACCTGCAGCGAGCGCAGGTGGTGGCGGGCGAAGGCGGCGAGCGAGTAGCCGTCGATGACGGTGCCGTCGAAGTCGAAGAACGCCCCGACCCGCGGGCCCGGTGGCGCCGCCTCGACGTCGGCGATGAGCTGCTCCTCGGTCCACACGCCCGAGCGCGCCATCGCCGCCGCGTGCTCGCCCAGCCCGCCGCCGGTCGCCGTCCCCTGGTCGGCCGTCACGGCTCCACCCCCACGTTCTCCCGCCGCGCCGCGGCGTCCAACTCGTCGATCACTCCTACTCGGCCCACCACGTCCCGGACTTGAGCCGCCCACTCCTGCCGCCGGCGGGCCAGGTCCTCCCGGCCGGGGTCGACCAGGTCGAGGTTGGCGGCCAGCTGCAGGGCGCTGGAGAACAGTTCGCGGGACAGCGACTCCGGCCCGTGCAGGCGGCCCTGCAGCAGCATCTGCTGCCCGACGCCGCCGCACTCGGCGAGGAAGTCGGCCTGCACCACCGGCGTGCGGGGGTCGCGGGCGGCCAGCCGCTCGGCCACCACCAGCTGCGCGTCGACGAAGGACCGCAGCACCCGGTGGGCCAGCAGCAGCGGCGCCCGGCACAGCACCTCGCGGCCGTCGGCGGTCTCCCACTGCGGGTCCAGTAGCGCCAGCTCCTCGGCCAGCCGCTCGCGGTAGGCGTCGCGCTCGGGGAAGAAGAACTCGAACTTCAGCTGGTCGCGCAGCCGGAAGGCCTCCTCCCAGCGGTCGACCGGGTCGCGCAGCAGCACCAGCTCGGCGATGGCCCGGTCGACGACGTGGTGGATGGCGCTGTTGCGGTAGAAGGCGGCGACCAGGTGCTGGCCGCGCTCGATGGCGTAGACCGGCTCCTCGCCGCCCTCGTAGGCGGTGACCACGCCCTGCTGGGCCAGGGCCGTGAGCACCCGCCGCACGCCGCTGCTCGTCCGCAGCGCCGTGCCGGAGTGCGGCCGGCCCTGCTCGGTGAGGTAGTCGAGCAGCGGCTCGAGCACCCGCTGCACCTGGGCCAGGGTGAGGGCCCGGTCGCGGACGCCGAGCAGCGCCAGCGTGACCAGCGCCGTCGCCGTCGCCGGGGTGACCGCGTTGATGCCGACGGCGACCTGGAAGGCCACCTTCTGCAGCGTCAGCCGGCGCGCGTCGGGGTCGGCGGGGTCGGCGCCGCTGCGCAGCGCCGCGGCCAGCGACAGCGGCTCGGCGAACCCGACGTGCACCGTGCCCAGCGGCGTGCGCACCTGCTCGCGGACGTAGGAGGCCATCCACGACAGTCCCTCGCCGCGCTTGGCCGCCCCGCCCTGCTCGGCGGCCATGCTCGACACCTCGCGCAGCTGGTCGTAGGTGATCGAGACGGGGACGACGTAGACGTCCTCGACCCGGCCCCGCTCGACGGCGTCGGCCACGAAGCGCAGCAGCCCGTGCCGGGGCGGGCGGAGCTTGCCCGTCCGCGAGCGGCCGCCCTCCATGTACCACTCGAGGTTGAACCGCTTGGCCAGCAGGAACGCGAAGTACTCCCGGACGGCGAGCTTGTAGACCTGGTCGTCGCCGAAGCTGCGGCGGATGAACACCAGCCCGGCGCGCTTGGCCAGCGCCCCGACCGGCCAGAAGTCGAGGTTCTCCCCGCCGAGGACGTGGTTGCGCGGGAAGTCGTGCTGCGCCAGGACGTCGGCGAGCACGAGCGGGTCGACGTAGGAGCGGTGGCTGGGCAGGAACACCAGCGGGTGCCGCCGGTTGAGCTCGCGCAGGCCGGCCAGCCGGGCGGTGTCGGCCTGCACGTCCCAGGCGCGGGCGTGCACCGGCCGCAGCAGGCCGGTGAACAGCTCGACGGCGACCGGGTCCATGGCGGCGGCCAGGCCGTGCAGGTCCCGGACGGCCTCGGCGAGCAACTCCTCCTCGGGCCGGTCGAGCTGCGCGGCGAGCGCGGCCACCTCCCGGCGGAACTCGGGGCTGTGCTCGATCGCCTCGGCGACCTGGCGCGGCACCTTGGCCCGGTCGCCGACCACCGAGCGCTCGGCCCGGTCGAGGGCCAGCGCGGCCTGGTGGGCGACGAAGCCGGCCAGCGTGCCGCTGCCGTCCCACCGGCCCGCCAGCTCGCCGACGGTGGCGGGCTCGGCGACCACCACGCGCGCCCGGTCGGGGTCGCGGCGCAGCGCGGCGGCCTGCAGGGGAGCCGGCGGCCGGCGGCGCAGCGAGGGGCGGGCGTCGTGCAGCCGCCCGCGCGCCGACCGGCCCGGGCGGGACGCGGACGGGCGCCGGGGCGTCCAGGCCACCCGCACCGCGGTCACCACGGTGTCGGGGGAGGCGGTCGCCAGCGGCCCGGCCAGGGCCGTGCCGCTCAGCGGCAGCACGGTGACGGCGTCGCCGCCGGGGACCGCGTCGGCGACCAGCCGGCGCTCCACGTCACTGCTGACGTCGGTCAGCACGATGCGGGGGACGGCGGTGTCCACCACCTCGGTCATGCGCACCTCTCCTCGGGACGGTCCGGCGGGGTCGCCGTGGCGCCGGCGCGGAGCGGCGGCGAGGGCAGCCTGCCGCTCCGCGTCCGGCCGCGGTAGCCCCGGGTCACCCCGAGCGCAGCGTCGCGCGCAGCGCCTCCAGCCCGCTGTAGCGCGGCGTCCAGCCCAGCTGCTCGCGGGCCTTGGTGGTGTCCATGATCGCCGGGTGGCTGGCGGCCTCCACCCACTCGGCCACCGGCGGCAGGAACGGCAGGCGCGACACCGCGCGGGCGGCCAGCTGCGCGGGGCCGGCGGGCAGCGGCAGCGGCAGCGCGCCGTACTCGCGGGCGACGTCGGCGACGGTGAGCACGCCGTCGCCGGCGATGTTGTAGGCCCCGGGCGGCCCGGCCGCCACGACGCAGCGCAGTAGCGCCTGGCCGACGTCGTCCTCGTGGACGACCTGCAGCGGCAGGGCCGGCACCGCCACCGGCACCGGCACCGGCAGCCGCCGGGTGCTCTGCTCGGCCAGCCACCGACCCAGCGGGGCGAGCGGGCCGGGCAGCAGGTCCTTGGCGCCGACGGTGTGCGGCCCGAGCACGACCGGGGGCCGCAGCAGGTAGAGGTCGAGCTCCGGGTGGGCCTGCGCCTCGGCCTGCAGCAGCTGCTCGAGCTCGGCCTTCTCCTGGGCGTAGAACAGCCGCGACGCCGGCCGCACCGGCCACTCCTCGGTCATCCCGATCGGGTTGTCGGGGTGGAACCCGTAGGCGGCGAGCGAGGAGGCGTAGACGAACCGGCGGGCGCCGGCGGCGGCCGCGGCCCGGAAGGCGTTGAGCGTGCCGTCGACGTTGATCGCCCGGGTGGTGTCGCGCGAGGCGTTGCCGGTGATGAGGAACGCCAGGTGCACCACGACGTCGGCGCCGGCGAAGGCCTCCCGCAGTGCGTCGGCGTCGCGCACGTCGCCCTGGCGGTAGGTCATCTTCGTCCAGCCGCGCGCGGCCGGGTCGAAGGGCCGGCGGGCCGTGCCGACGACGCGGCCGATGCGGTCGTCGGCCTGCAGCAGCGGCACCAGGCCCTCGCCGAAGGTGCCGGTGGGGCCGGTGACGGCGACGGTCAGGTCGGTCTCGGGAGCGGTCACCCGCGTCCCGCTACCCGGCGTCCCGCGCGGTGAACCGGGCCACCGGGCGGGACGCCGGGACGCTCAGCGGGCGGCTGTCGCGGGCTGCTCGGCGGCCAGCGCGACGAGCTCGTCGACGCCGCGGCGGATGCCCTCGGAGAGCACGTCGACGTCGGGGAAGGCGTCGAAGTCGGCGTTGATCCCGAAGGTCATCGAGTTGAGGTAGCTGAAGATGCCGATGGAGATGCGGGTGCCGCCGGCGATGGGCACGTAGGGGTGCGCCGAGACCATCCGCCGGCCCAGCAGGTACAGCGGAACCCGCGGCCCGGGCACGTTGGTGGTCACCGCCTGGCACCACGTCTGGCCGGCCTGCATCGACGCCCGGACGCCGAGGGCCAGCAGGGTCGGGGCCATGAAGTCGCCCATCGCGATGATCGAGCGGGCGTCGACGGCCTGCATCGTCCGCTTGTGCTCGTCCATCTGCCGGCGGATGGCGGCCAGCCGCTCGCGCGGGTCGGCCTGGCCCACCGGCAGGTCGACGAAGACCGCCGTCACCCGGTTGTCCAGGGAGCCGCGCTCACCCGCCTGGCGCACCGAGATCGGCACCATCGTGCGGACGACGGTGTCGGCGCCCAGCGCCCCGCGGCCCGTGAGCAGGTCGCGGAAGCCGCGGGTGATCGCGGTGAGGACGACGTCGTTGACCGTGCCGCCGAGCGCCGTGCGGGCGGCCTTGAACTCGGCGAACTCCGCGTCGGCCCAGGCCCACCGCCGGTGCGGGCCGATCGGGCCGGTGAGCGTGCGCGCCGTCGGGGTGAGCGCCTGCCGGGCCAGCGCGGGCAGCGCCGAGGCGGCCGCCCGGGCGCTGCTGAGCAGGCCCTTGGCGCCCCCGGTGACCGCGCCGGGGCCGGCGGTGAGCTGGCGCAGCGGCGCGGTGACGGTCTCGGTGAGCGCGCCGGCGACCAGGCCGGCGCCCGAGGGGCCGCGCTGCGGCGTCCAGTCGCGCGGCGCGGCGTGCTCGGCGTTCGGGTCGAGGTCGAACATCACCTGCATCAGGTCGGTGCCGGCGATGCCGTCGACCATGCAGTGGTGGACCTTGGAGATGATCGCCCAGCGGTCGTCCTCCAGGCCCTCGACCAGCCACACCTCCCACAGCGGCTTGGCCATGTCCAGCCGCTGGCCGAGCACCCGGCCGGCGAGGTTGCGCAGCTGCTCCGGCCCACCCGGCTTCGGCACGGCGGTGTGCCGCACGTGGTAGAGGATCTGGAAGTGCGGGTCGTCGACCCACACCGGCCGGCCCAGGTTGAGCGGCACCTCCCGGACGCGCTGCCGGTAGCGCGGGACGAGGGGCATCTTGCTCAGCAGCAGCCGCACCAGGTCGCCGTAGGAGGGGGCCGGTCCCTCGAACACGGCCACGGACCCCACGTGCAGCGGGGCGTCCTCGCTCTCGGCGTAGTAGAAGCCGGCATCGGTGGCGCTCAGGCGGTCCACGGTCACTCCTCGCTCTTCGAGACGGTGTCGTCCGGTTGCTCTGTCCCGCCGGACCGTCGTCGCAACACGGTCGGGTGGTGCGGCAGACGCCAGGCGTGCCGCCGGTCAGCCTGCCCGCCGGGCGGTGTCCGGGCCAGTCGCCGCCACCCGGTCGAGCAGCTCGACCAGGGCGCCGTCGACGACCGCGGTGCGGGTGAGGTTCACGCTGTGCCCGGCGCCGGGGACGACGACCAGCGTGCACCGCTCGCCGATCTCCGCGGCCAGCGCGCGACCGTGCGCGGCCGGGGTCAGCCGGTCGTACTGCGCGGCGACGACGGTGCACGGGACCCGGCCCAGCACCGGCAGCGACGCGGTCTCGTCGTGGTCGAGGAAGGTGCCGTAGAAGGCGAGGGTCACCGTCAGCGGGGTCTCCTCGAGCATGGCCTGAACGACCCGCACCGCCTCGCGCGTGGCGTCGTCGCGGCCGAACAGGTAGCGGCGGGTGAACCGGCGCCCGAGCCAGGTGCCGCGGCGGCGCCACCGCTCCAGCGCGGGGGCCAGCAGCCGCAGCCACCACAGGTAGAGCCCCAGCAGGTGCAGCCGGCGCATCAGCTTCACCGCCGCGCCGAGGGGCCCGCCGGCGACCAGGCCGCCGGCGGAGGTGGCCAGCAGGAAGGCGCCGACGACGCGGCTGCCGAACAGGTCGGGCCGCTGCCGGGCGAACGCCATGATCGTCATGCCGCCCATCGAGTGCCCGGCCAGCACGACCGGCCGCCCCGCGGGGACGACGGCGTCGAGCACCTGGCCGAGGTCGCGGGCGGTGCGGTCGATGGTCGCCGTCCGCGGGTCGGCCCAGCTCGACCGGCCGTGGCCGCGGTGGTCCCACAGCACCAGCCGGGCGCGGTCGCGGATCGCCTGGCGCTGCAGCTCGAACTCGCCCAGGCGGGCGGTGAACCCGTGGCAGAAGACCACGGTGACCGGCGCGTCCTCGGGGCCGTCGGTCTCCACGTGCAGGTCGACGCCGTCGTCGGTGCGGACGGTGCGCGAGCCCGGCGGCGGGGGACCGTCGACGCCCGGGACGACCGGGACGGTGGGCGGGACGGGGGCGGGACGGGAGCGGCGTGGCACCGGTCCATGACAGCGCAGCTCCCGTGCAGCGGCGACTCAGCCGCCCGGCGCGGCGGTCTCGGGGCGGCGTCCGGGCGCGGCGTCGCGGACCAGCCGGCGGGCGGCGTCGACCTCGCGTGCCACCGGGGCGAGCACGCCGTCGGCGAGGATCTCGGCGTCGTCGGGCGGCCGGTGCGCCGCGACGTCGTCGGCCAGCTCGCGGACCGCCCGCCGCAGCACGGCCACCTGTGCCGGGTCGGGCTCCGGCTCCCCGCCGCGGACGGCGATGACCGCCTCGGTGACCGCGTCGGCCGACCGCTCCAGCTGGACGATGACCGGCCACCACGCGCCGGCCCGCGTGCTGATCGGCGGCGGCTCGGCCAGCCGGCGCTGCAGCTGGGTGTGCAGCTCGGTGAGCGCCCGGTACGCGCGGCGGCGGGCCCGGCGCCGGCCGGCGGGGTCGCCGCCGAACGCGGCGCCGACGAAGTCGTCGAGGGCCAGCGCGGCCGCCCGCAGCGCCTCGTCGAGCGGTGCGCGCCAGGTCTGCGGCCACAGCAGGTAGCCGGCGACGAGCACGATGGCGCAGCCGATGAGCGTGTCGACCAGCCGGGCGCCGACCAGGCCCGGCCCGCCGGGGACGGCGAGGTCGAGCAGCAGGATGATCACCGGCGTCTGGAACACCGAGAACAGCCCGAAGTTCGCCCCGCGCGCCCACGGCAGCAGCCCCGCGGCGAGGGCCAGGGCGGCCACCACCCAGGCCGGTCCCGGCAGCACCGACAGCAGCAGCGAGCCGATGAGGACGCCGAGCAGCGTGCCCGCGCCGCGCTGGACGGCGCGGGTGAAGACCGAGCCGAAGTCGGGCTTGAGCACGATGGCCACGGTGAGCAGCACCCAGTAGGGCCGCTCGATGGGCAGCAGCTGCCGGGCGACCTCGGCGATCGACATGCAGAGGACCAGCCGGACGGCGAACTCGCGGGTGTCCGAACTGCCCAGGGTGCGGTCGGCGAGGTCGCGGAGGCGGTCGCGCCAGGGGAGGCGGGGCGGCGCGACCGCGGCGCCGGCCCGCTCCTCGGGGTCGCCGACGACCGCCCACGCCAGCCGGACGCCGTGGCGCACCGCGCGGCGGACCGCGGGGCCCTCCTCCAGCGCGGCGGGCCGCTCGGCGGGCAGCTCGCGGGTGCCGGTGACCGCGGCGGCCAGCGCGTGCACCGCCGTCACGTCGTGGGGGTCGGCCTGCACGCCGGTGCGGGCGGCGGCGACCGCGGCCTCGACCAGCGGCGCGGCCGCGTTGAGCACCCCGGCCAGCTCTGAGAGCTGCCGGTTGCGGCCGGCGGCGAGGCTGCGGGTGCGGATCACCCGGTCGTAGGCGGCGTTGAGCGCGGTGGTCAGGTCACGGCGGGCGTCGTCGGTCCGCGCGGTGCCGACGGCGGTGAGCAGCCCGGCGATGCGGGTGAACACCGCCGCGACCGAGGCGCGGTCGGGGTCGCTGGGCTCGGTGGCGGCCTGCACGAGGGTGGCGAGGGTGGCCCAGGCGGCGCCGGCGAAGAAGCAGGCCACCTCGGCCGCCTGCGACAGCGGGGTGAGCAGGCCCGAGGCGAGCGCGGTGTAGACGAGCAGCTGCAGCGCGCCCAGGGACATCGCCGAGTTGACCGCGCTGATGACGGCGGCCGCGGCCGACAGCGCGGCGACCACCACCACCGGCAGCCACCCGCCGCCGGCGGCGTACTGCCCGGCGACCAGGCCGACCGCGCCGAAGCCCACCGCGGCGGCGGTGCGGCGCAGCCGGTCGCGCAGCGGGCCCGCCTGAGGGGCGAGGCTGGCCGCCAGCGCGCCGGTGGTGCCGAAGACGCCGGCGCCGAGCGCGGTGCCGCCGCCGGCGACCAGGGCCACGGCCAGCGGCGCCGGCACCACCAGGGCGAACCGGACGACGTCGCGCCACGGCACCGGTGGGGGAGTGGTGCGGACCAGCTCCTCGAGCCACGCCGGCGCCCGCAGGGCCCTCTCCGCCACGCTCCCGAGCCTGCCACCCGCACCCGCGGGGGGCCCGCGACGATCAGGTCACCTGATCATCGAGTGTCCCACCCGACCGTGGGCGGTCAGGTAGGACGCGCTGCGGTGCGGTGGGACGCGCTGAAGTGGGGTGGGACGCGCGGCGGTGCGGCCGGCGTATCAGGCGACGAGGGGCGGCCTCTGGTCGGTCAGGAGCCGCCCCGGGGAGGGGCGGCGCGACCGGGAGGTACCGATGACCGTCCCCACCAGCGGCGAGGACGGCACCGCCGTCGTCGTCGGCGCGAGCATGGCCGGCCTGCTGGCGGCCCGAGTCCTCGCCGAGCACGTCGGCCGGGTCGTGGTGCTCGACCGCGACACGCTGCCCGAGGACGCCGTCGCGCGCGGCGGCGCCCCGCAGTCCGCCCACGCGCACGGGCTGCTCGCGCGCGGCCGGCGGGCCCTGGAGGAGCTGCTGCCGGGGTTGACCGCGGACCTCGTCGCGCGCGGCGCGGTCCCCGGCGACATGCAGGCGGACTTCCGCTGGATCAGCCAGGGGCGGCCGATGGCCGCCGCCACGTCGGGGCTCGAGGGCCTGATGGTGAGCCGGCCGCTGCTCGAGCGCGAGGTGCGCCGCCGTGTCCTGGCCGACCCGCGGATCAGTGTCCGTGCGCGGGTCGACGTCCGGTCCCTGGTGCACGACGCCTCGGGCCGGGTGACCGGCGTCGCGGGGCTGGACCGGGACGACCCCGCCGGCGACGGGCTCCGCCGGTGGGACGCCGACCTCGTCGTCGACGCCTCCGGGCGGCAGTCCTGCGCGCCGGAGTGGCTGGCCGCGGCGGGCTTCCAGCCGCCGGAGGAGGAGCGGGTCGAGGTGGACGTCGCCTACGCCACGCGCCACTACCGCCGAGAGCCCGGCCACCTCGACGGGGACCTCGGGATCGCCCTGGCCGGCACGCCGGACAACCCGCGGGGCGGCGTGCTGCTCGCCCAGGAGGGGGACCGCTGGGTCTGCGGGCTCGGCGGGATCCTGGGGGACCGGCCGCCGCTGGACCCCGCCGGATTCGAGGCCTACGCGGCGAGCCTGCCCTCGCCGGCCCTGTACGAGGTCATCCGCTGCGCCGTGCCCCTCGACGCGCCGCGGCGCTTCCGGTTCCCGGCGTCGGTGCGCCGGCGCTACGAGCGGCTGGCGCGGTCGCCGCGGGGGCTGCTGGTCACCGGCGACGCCGTCTGCAGCTTCAACCCCGTCTACGGGCAGGGGATGGCCGTGGCCGCGCTGGAGGCACTCGCCCTGCGCGACGTCCTCCGCGGTGGGCTGGACCGGCCCTCGCTGGCCCAGGACTTCTGGCGGGCCTGCGCGCCGGTCGTCGACGTCCCGTGGCAGATCGCGGCCGGTGGGGACCGGCGCTTCCCCGGCGTCCCCGGGCCGGTGGACCGGCGCACGCGGCTGCTCAACGGCTACGTCGCCCGGGTGCAGCGCGCGGCCGCCGTCGACCCCGCGGTCGGGACGGCGTTCCTGCGGGTGGCCAACCTCGAGGCGCCGCCGCCCAGCCTGGTGGCGCCGTCGGTGCTGGCCCGCGTCGTGCGCGCGTCGCGTCGCGTGCCGGCGGTGCCCCGGCCCCGGGTGCCGGCGGTCGCCTGAGGACCAGGTCCCCTGATCACCGGGGCCCGCGGGGTGTGCACGCAGCGCGGACCGGGAGCCTCTCGATCCGCGCCGCGGGCACGGGCCACCTAGGGTCGGCGGCCGTGACCGCCACCCTCGGCGAGGTCGTCGCCGCCCTCGAGGCCCGCTACGACCCAGCGCTGGCCGAGAGCTGGGACGCCGTCGGGCTGGTCTGCGGGGACCCGGCCGAACCGGTCGAGCGGGTGCTCGTCGCCGTCGACCCGGTCGCCGCCGTCGTCGACGAGGCGGTCGAGCGCGGCGCGCAGCTCCTGGTCACCCACCACCCGCTGTTCCTCACCGCGGTGCACGGCGTGCCCGCCGACGACCCCAAGGGGCGGCTGGTGCACCGGCTGGTCCGCGCGGGGTGCGGGCTGTTCGTGGCGCACACCAACGCCGACCGGGCCGCGGAGGTGGGCGTCAACGACGCGCTGGCCGCCGCCCTCGGGCTGCGGGACACCCGGCCGCTGGAGCCGGTCGCCCCCGGCTCGCCGCAGGGGCTGGGCCGGGTCGGCACGCCGGCCGAACCCACGACGCTGGCCGCCTTCGCCGCGCACGCCGCGGCCGTGCTGCCGGCGACGGCGGGCGGCGTCCGGGCCGCCGGCGACCCGGACCGGCCGGTGCGCACGGTCGCCGTGTGCGGCGGCAGCGGCGGCTCGCTGCTTCCCGCGGCGGCGGCCGCCGGCGCCGACGTCCTCCTGACGAGTGACCTGCGCCACCACCCGGTGTCCGAGGCGCTCGAGGACGGGGGTCCGGCGCTGTGTGACGTGGCACACTTCGCCTCCGAGTGGCCCTGGGTGCCGGTGGCGGCGGAGGTGCTGGTCACCGACCTGTCCGGCAGGGTGGACGCGGCCGTCTCGCGACGGCGCACCGACCCGTGGACGGTGCACACGGGGAGGAACGGGGAGCCGGCCGCGCACGCGGCGGGCTGAGGTCCGGGGTGCGGCCCCGGGAGGAGGAGGCCGGCGATGGCCAGCTCGTCGAGATCACCCGCGGACGGGCCGGCGCGGGGCGGGACGCCCGTGCGCAGCGACCGCAGCCCGTGGAACTGGCTGCTGCTCGTGCCGATCGTGGTGCCGCTGATCGTGCCGCTGTACAACCACCTCGAGCCGTCGCTGTTCGGCTGGCCGCTGTTCTACTGGCTGCAGCTGGCCTTCGTCCCCCTCGGGGTCCTGACCACCGTCCTCGTGTACCGGGCGACCCGGCGCAGCCCGGAGGAGCGGGCCGCCGCCCGCGCCGCCGTCGAGCGCGACGCCGCCCGGCCCACCGTCACCCGGGACCAGGAGCGCTGAGCCGTGGACGGGGTCAACGTCGTCGAGCTGACGATCGTCATCGTGCTGTTCCTCGTCGTCACCGTGATGGGGTTCGTCGCCTCCCGCTGGCGGCGCGCGGAGAGCCTCATGCACCTCGACGAGTGGGGCCTGGGCGGCCGCAGCTTCGGCACCTGGATCACCTGGTTCCTGCTCGGCGGTGACCTCTACACCGCCTACACCTTCGTCGCCGTGCCCGCGCTCGTGTTCGGTGCCGGCGCGGCCGGGTTCTTCGCCGTCCCCTACACGGTCGTGATCTACCCGCTGGTGTTCCTGGTGGTGATCCGGCTGTGGTCGGTCAGCCACGTGCGCGGGTTCGTCACGCCGGCCGACTTCGTGCGCGCCCGGTTCGACTCGCCGGTGATGGCGCTGCTGGTCGCGCTCACCGGCATCGTCGCGACGATGCCCTACATCGCCCTCCAGCTGGTGGGCATCGAGGCGATCCTCAAGGCGATGGGCGTCGAGGGCGAGCTGCCGCTCGTCGTCGCGTTCGTCATCCTGGCGCTCTACACCTACAACTCGGGGCTGCGGGCCCCGGCGCTCATCGCGTTCGTCAAGGACACGCTGATCTACCTCACGATCATCGTCGCGGTCATCGTCATCCCGACGAAGCTGGGCGGCTGGGACGCGATCTTCGGCGCGGCCGAGGAGAAGTTCTCCGCCGGCACCGGGGCGGGTGTCCTGCTCCCGGCCACCGGCCAGCTGGGCTACGCCACGCTGGCGCTGGGGTCGGCGCTCGCGCTGTTCCTCTACCCGCACTCGATCACCGGCGTGCTGGCGGCCAGCAACCGCGACGTGCTCAAGCGCAACATGAGCGCCCTGCCGGTCTACAGCCTCGCGCTGGGGTTCATCGCGCTGCTGGGCTTCATGGCCATCGCCGCAGGCGTCACGCCGATCGGCGAGGACGGCAACACGATCGTCCCGGTGCTGTTCCAGGAGATGTTCCCGAGCTGGTTCGCCGGCATCGCCTTCGCCGCCATCGGCATCGGCGCGCTGGTGCCCGCGGCGATCATGTCCATCGCGGCGGCCAACCTGTTCACCCGCAACATCTACAAGGAGTTCCTCAAGCGGGACGCGACCCCGCGGCAGGAGGCCCAGGTCGCCAAGGTCACCTCGCTGGTGGTCAAGGTCGGCGCGGTCGCGGCGATCCTGTTCATCGACCCGCAGTTCTCCATCGACCTGCAGCTGATCGGCGGCGTGATCATCCTGCAGACGCTCCCGGCGGTCGCGCTCGGTCTCTACACGCGGTGGCTGCACCGCGGCGCGCTCATCGCCGGCTGGGTGGCCGGCATGGCCGCGGGCCTGCTGATGCTCTACAACATCCAGCGGCTCGGGCCGGACGGCAGCGTCGTCCGAGAGCACTTCGGCGGGTCGTCGTTCGCGCTGGCCAAGCTCGGCCTGGACGTGCAGTCCAGCGTCTACGCCGGTTTCCTGGCGCTGCTGGTCAACCTCGTCGTCACCGTGCTGGTGACCGCGGCGCTGCGCGCGGCGAAGGTGCCCGACGGCGTCGACGGGACGGCGGAGGCCGACTACACCGCCGAGCGCGAGGACCCGACCTTCCGCGACCTGCCCGACCCGCTGGAGTCCGCCCCGCCGGGGACGGGAGACGCCGGCGCCCGCAGGTAGGTTGGCCGGGTGAAGGCCGACCACTTCGAGCAGCAGAAGCTGCTGGCCCTGGCCGACGAGGACGTCGCGCTCACCCAGCTCGCCCACCGGAAGCGCACGCTGCCGGAGGTCGCCGCCGTGGAGGCCGCGGCTGAGTCCGAGCGCACCTTCGCCGAGGCGGTGGTCCGCGCCGAGACCGAGGTGCGCGACCTCGACCGGGAGCAGAAGCGGCTCGAGGCCGACGTCGACACCGTGCGGCAGCGCGCGGCGCGCGACCAGTCGCGCATCGACTCCGGCGCGGCGACGGCGAAGGAGATCACCTCGCTGCAGTCGGAGCTGCAGTCGCTGGCGCGGCGGCAGTCCGACCTCGAGGACCAGGTGCTCGAGCTCATGGAGCGCCGGGAGACCGCCGACGCCGCGCTGGTGGCCGCGCAGGAGGGCCGGGCCTCCGCCGTCGCCGACCGGGAGCGCGCCGAGCAGCTGCGCGACGACGCCCTCGCCGACGTCGCCGACGCCACCGCCCGGCACGAGGCGACCCGCGCCGAGGTCGCCGGCGGCGTCTCCGACCCGCTGCTGTCGCTGTACGACCGCATCCGCACCCAGACCGGCACCACCGGCGCGGCGGTGCTCAAGGCGCGGCAGTGCCAGGGCTGCCGGATCGAGCTCAACGGCCGCGAGCTCGCCGCCGTCCGCAACGCCGACCCGCACGAGGTCGTGCGCTGCGAGAACTGCGGCCGGATCCTGGTCCGCACCGCCGAGTCCGGGCTGTGAGCGGGCGCCGGCTGGTCGTCGAGGCCGACGGCGGCTCGCGGGGCAACCCGGGCCCGGCCGGCTACGGCGCGCTGGTGCGCGACGCCGTCACCGGGCGGGTGCTCGCCGAGCGCGCCGCCTCGGTGGGCCGGGCGACGAACAACGTCGCCGAGTACGGCGGGCTGGTCGCCGGGCTGCAGGCTGCCCTCGACCTCGACGCGGGCGCCGACGTCGAGGTGCGGATGGACTCCAAGCTCGTCGTCGAGCAGATGTCGGGCCGCTGGAAGGTCAAGCACCCCGACATGCAGAAGCTCGCGCTGCAGGCCCGCGACCTCGCCCGCCAGCTGGGCAGCGTCCGCTACACGTGGGTGCCGCGCGCGCAGAACGGCGCCGCCGACGCGCTGGCCAACAGCGCGATGGACGGGAAGCCGGTGCACCGCGACGCCGCCGCCGAGCCGCGCACCAGGGCCGACGACGTCCAGCCGGCAGCCGTGCGGGCGCCGGCGGTGACCACGGTGACCCACCTCCTGCGGCACGGCCAGACCGAGCACACCCCCGAGCGCCGGTTCAGCGGCCGCAACGACCTGCCGCTGTCCGCGGTCGGCCGGGCGGAGGCCGAGGCGGCCGCCGAGCGCGCCGCGGGGCTGGGCGTGGAGGTCGTCGTCGCCTCGCCGCTGCGCCGCACGCGGGAGACCGCCGAGGTGGTCGCCGCCCGCCTCGGCCTGCCGGTGGCGTTCGACGACGACCTGGTCGAGATGGACTTCGGCGACCTGGAGGGGCTCACCGCCGACGAGGCCCGCGCGCAGCACCCGCTGGCCGCCCGCCGGGTCTTCACCGAGGTCGACGTCCCCGCGCCGAACGGCGAGTCGGTCGCCGACGTCAGCCGCCGGGTGGCCCGGGCGCGGGCGCGCGTGCTGCGCGAGCACCGCGGGCGGACGGTGCTCGTGGTCAGCCACGTCACGCCGATCAAGCTGCTGCTCGCCGCCGGCCTCGACGTCCACGACGCCGTGGTGCACCGGCTGCTCCTGGGCGCGGCGTCGCTGTCGACGGTCGCCTGGTCCAGCGACGGCCGGCACTCCGTCCGGCTGGTGAACGACACCGCCCACCTGCGCTGACCGCCGAGCCCCGTCGAGATCACGTGATCTCGGCCGGACAGGGGCTCCGGGACGTCGAGATCACGTGATCTCGACGGGGGAGGCGACGCCGGCGGGGCGCCGGGACGGTCGTCAACCGGTGAGTTGACGACCGCCCGCCGGTCTCCCCTCCAGGCGGCTCCACCCCGGAGCCGGGAGCGAGGAGGTGTGCCGTGGGCCGGGTGGTGCTGTTCGCGGCGGTGTCGCTGGACGGTTACGTCGGCCGGGACGACGACACGCCCGGCCCGCTGTTCGACTGGTACGGCAACGGCGACGTCGAGATGACCTTCAGCGACCCCGACCGGCCGTTCCGGGTGACCGCGGAGACGGCGGAGTTCCTGACCGGCCTGGCGACGCGGGTGGGCGCCATGGTCTGCGGGCGCCGGCTGTTCGACCTCACCGACGGCTGGGGCGGCGTCCCCCCGAACGGCGAGCACGTCGTCGTGGTCACCCACCGGCCGGCCGACGACTGGCCGCACGCCGGCACCGCGCCCTTCACGTTCGCGCCCGACGTGCCGACCGCGGTCGCGCGGGCGCGGGAGCTGGCCGGCGACCGGGACGTCACGGTGAGCGCCGGCGACGTCGGCGGGCAGGCGCTGCGTGCCGGCCTCGTCGACCGGGTGGTGCTCGCGCTGGTGCCGGTCGTCCTGGGCTCCGGGCGGCCCTGCTTCGGGACCGGCGGCCCGCCGGAGATCGCGTTCGAGGACCCGGTCGTGGTGCAGGGCAGCCGGGTGACCCACCTGGTCTACGACGTCCGGCGCTGACCGGGAAGTGGCCCCGGTGGCCGGCTGTTGCACGATGGGCCACCCGCGCCCAGCCCCCGACGAGGAGCCCCGTGACCGCGACCGCCGTGCCTGCGACCACCGCGCCCACCACCACCGCCGTCCCCGGCGACGAGCGCACCCTCTCGCCCGCCGAGTACGAGAGCTGGGCGGCCGAGGTCCGCCGGCTGGCCGACGAGCGCGGCGCCGTCGTCCTCGCGCACAACTACCAGGTGCCCGAGATCCAAGACGTCGCGCACTTCACCGGGGACTCGCTGCACCTCTCGCGCGTCGCGGCGCAGACCGACGCCCGCGAGATCGTCTTCTGCGGCGTCCACTTCATGGCCGAGACGGCGAAGATCCTCTCGCCGGACAAGACCGTGCTGCTGCCCGACCACGACGCCGGCTGCTCGCTGGCCGACTCGATCACCGCCGAGCAGCTGCGCGAGTGGAAGGCCGAGCACCCCGGCGCCGTCGTCGTCAGCTACGTGAACACCACCGCGGCGGTGAAGGCCGAGACCGACGTCTGCTGCACGTCGTCGAACGCCGCCGACGTCGTCCGGTCGATCCCGGAGGACCGCGAGATCCTGTTCTGCCCCGACCAGTTCCTCGGCGCGCACGTCAAGCGGGTGACCGGGCGGTCGAACGTCCACGTGTGGGCGGGGGAGTGCCACGTGCACGCCGGCATCAGCCCGGCCGACGTCCGCGCGCAGGTCGCCGCGCACCCGGACGCGGAGATCCTGGTGCACCCCGAGTGCGGCTGCACCACCTCGGTGCTCGACCTGGTCAGCCACGGCGACCTGCCGGCCGAGCGCACCCGGGTGCTGTCCACCGGCGGCATGGTCGAGCAGGCCGCGACGACGACGGCCCCGCAGGTGCTGGTGGCCACCGAGGTCGGCATCCTGCACCAGCTGCGGGCGCTCAACAGCGGGACGGCGTTCATCCCGATGAACAGCCGCGCGGCCTGCCGCTACATGAAGATGATCACGCCGGCCAAGCTGCTGCACACGCTGCGCACCGGCGAGGGCGCGGTCGACGTCGACCCGGAGACCGCCACCCGTGCCCGGCGGGCCGTCGAGGCGATGATCGCCATCGGCGAGCCCGGCCGCGGTGGGGAGTGACGGGCCCGGGGGCCTGTCCTCAGCGCAGCACGTCGGCGGAGATGTCGGCGACGATCGCGCGGAACGTGCGGGTGTCCACCTCGTCGTCGGTGGTGACGCGGACGATGTCGGACACCTGCTGCTCGGTCGTGGGCCGCACGGCCGCGGCACGGGCGGCGGCGATGAGGTGGAGCTGTCGGACGCGGGCGGGGTCGTTGCGCATGGCGTGACGCTAGGCACACCCGCCCGCCGATCCCGGGCACGCGGACCCGTGTCCGGCAGCGGGTGGACCCCTCCGTCACACCCGTCCCGCGAGCGCGGTCGCGTCCCGCCGGGTCAGATCCGGGTGAACAGGTAGACCGCGACGACCACGCCGAAGGTCACGATCAGCAACCGCAGCGGCGTCGCGGGGATGCGGGTGGCCACCCGCGCGCCGAGGAACCCGCCCACCAGGCTGGCCGGTGCGGCCACCGCGACGACCGACCAGGCGACCGGCCCGAACAGACCGAACACCACGAGGGTGACCGTCGCCGTCACCGCGGAGAGCGCCGACTTCAGCGCGTTGGCCAGCGGCAGCCGGTGCAGTGCCGTGCCGAGGACGCCGACCAGGATCACGCCGAGCGCGCCGCCGAAGTAGCCGCCGTAGACGGTGGCGAGGAACAGCGCGACGTAGAGCCACCACGGGTCGCGGGCGGCGCCGTCGTCGCGGTCGCGCAGCCGGCGGGTCAGCAGCGGCTGCACCGCGAGCAGCAGGCTGGCCAGCAGCACGAGCACCGGGACGACGACGTCGAAGGCCTCCGAGGGCGTCGTCAGCAGCAGCACGCTGCCCGCGATCCCGCCGAGCACGGACACCACGCCGAGCCGGACCAGCCGGCCGCGCTGGCCCGCGTACTCGCTGCGGAACCCCAGCACGCCGCCCAGGTAGCCGGGCCACTGCGCCACCGAGTTGGTCACGTTGGCCGACACGGTGCCCAGGCCCAGGGCGACCAGGGTGGGGAAGAGGATCAGCGAGCCGCCGCCGGCGATCGAGTTGACCGCTCCGGCGCCCAGGGCCACCGCGGCGGCGATGAGGAGGTCGACGGCGGACACGAGCGGGCAGCCTACGGTGGGCCCGTGCGCCTCCCCGTCCCGGCGACCTGGCTGGCCGCCGCCCTCGGCGGCTCCGGCGTGCTGCACCTGGTGCGGCCGCGGACCTTCGAGTGGCTGGTGCCGCCGGAGCTCGGCGACGCCCGCGCCTGGGTGCTCGGCAGCGGCGTCGCCGAGATCGCCACCGCCGCGCTGCTGACCGCCCCGGCCACCCGGCGCGCGGGCGGCTGGTCGGCGGCGGCGCTGCTCACCGGCTTCGTGCCCGCGCACCTGCACCAGTTCCGGGTGGCGCGCGGGAACCCGGTAGCGCTGGCCGTCGCGGCCGTCCGGCTGCCGCTGCAGGCGCCGATGGTCGCCGCCGCGCTGAAGGTGGCCCGCGGCCGGTGAGCGACGTCGTCCTGGTGCACGGGGCCTGGCACGGCTCGTGGAGCTGGCGCCGGGTGCTGGCGCCGCTGTGGGCGGCCGGGCACCGCGTGGTGACGGTGACGCTCACCGGCCTGGGCGAGCGGGCCCACCAGCTCTCCCCGGCGGTCACGCTGGACACGCACGTCGAGGACGTCGTGACCGCGGTGCGGGCCGAGGAGTGCGCGGGCGCGGTCCTGGTGGGTCACAGCTACGGCGGCGTCGTCGTCACCGGGGCGGCCGACCGGCTGGGCGCGGAGGTCGGCGCGCTGGTGTACGTCGACGGCGTCGTCCCGCTGCCGGGGGAGAGCTGGTCGACCCGCAACCCCCCGGAGGTGCAGGCCGCCCGGCGCGCGGCGATCGCGCGGTCCGGCTCGCTGCCGACGCCGCCGCCCGCGTCGTTCGGGCTCTCCGGCGCCGACGCCGAGTGGGTGGCGCGACGGCAGACGCCCCAGCCCGGCGGGGTCTACGACGACCCGGTGCACTTCGACCTCGACCGCTGGCTGGCCCGGCCGCGCACCTACGTCGACTGCACCAGCCCCGCGCTGGCGACCGTCGCGCCGGCCAAGGAGCTGGTCCGCAGCCAGCCCGGGTGGGAGGTCGTGGAGCTGGCCACCGGCCACGACCCGATGGTCAGCGCGCCGGCGGAGCTGGCCGAGGTGCTGCTGCGGGTCGCCGCCCGCTGACAGACTTCCCAGCCGTGACCGACGAGCCGCCGTTCGAGCCCCTGCCCGACGACTGGCAGCGCGCGCTGGTCGTCGTCGCGCACCCCGACGACGTCGAGTACGGGCCCGCGGCCGCCGTCGCGGTGTGGACCGCGGCCGGCCGCGACGTCCGCTACGTGCTGGCCACCAGCGGGGAGGCCGGCATCGCCGGGCTGCCGCCGGCGGAGGCCGGGCCGCTGCGCGAGGCCGAGCAGCGGCGGGCCGCGGCGGCCGTCGGGGTGTCGGTGGTCGAGTTCCTCGGGCACCCGGACGGGCGGCTGACCGAGGGCCTGGAGCTGCGCCGCTCGCTGGCCGCCGCGATCCGCCGGCACCGCCCGGAGCTGGTGGTCACCATGCACTTCGGCGACACCTGGACGCCGCCCGAGCCGGCCCCCGGCTTCTGGAACAGCGCCGACCACCGGGTGCTGGGCCGGTCGGTGCTCGACGCGGTCGGCGACGCGGCCAACGAGTGGATCCACCCCGAGCTCGCCGACCAGGAGCCCTGGCCGGGCGTGCGGTGGGTCGCCGTCGCCACGCCGGTGGGGGTCACCCACGTCGTCGACGTGGAGGACGGCGTCGAGCGGGCGGTGGCCTCGCTGCGGGAGCACCGGCGCTACCTGGAGGCGCTGTCGGACGACCCGGTCGAGCAGCAGGCCCGGCGGCAGGTGGAGCTGGCGACCGCGCCGTCCCCCCGGTCGGGCGGACGGCGGGTCGCCGGGTTCCGGCTCTACGCCGGCTGACCCGCGGGGGCGTGGCAGGGCCGGCCACGCCCCCGCGCGCCGGTCAGGGGTTGAAGCTGACGTGCACGTGGTCCATGTGGTTGGCCGTGGCCGAGCCGCGGTCCTCCATGGCGTCCCAGCCGGAGCCGCCGATCAGCCAGATCCGCTGCTTCCAGATGACGTAGTCGATGTCCAGCCGCGCCGCGTTGTCGATGACGTACTGGGCGACGGCGTCCCCGGTGGCGGAGTCGCTGCCGACCATGAAGTCGGCGGCGAGCTCCTGGGTGGGGGAGTGCCCGGGCCGGGTGTAGACGGTGGGCACGTCGAAGGCCGCGACCACCTCGGCGACCACCGGGCGCACGTGCGGCGCCCACGCGCTGTAGGCGGTCGAGCTCGGCGTCGGGGCGCCGGAGAGGTCGGTGGACACCGCCGGAGCCGCGGCCGGCGCCGGGGCCGGGGCGGGTGCGGGGGCCGGGGCGGGCGCGGGCGCCGGTGCGGGGGCCGAGGTCGTGGCCTGGTCGCCGCCCCAGCGGTCCCCGCCGCGACCCCAGTGGTCGTCGGCCTGGGCGGCCGACTGGCCGGCGAGGGCGAAGGTGACGGCGAAGGCGCCGACCGCGGCGGTCCGGCGGACGGCACGGCCCCGGAGGGGCTGCTGGCGGTGCTTGGGCATGGTGCGATGAACTCCTGACGAGGGGGGTACGCGGGCGCCGCCGTCTGCTCAGCGGTCGCCTCTGCGGCAGGGCCCGGGTGGCGGGCAGGCCGGATCGCGGCCGGCGAGGTGGGCCCGCCGCGCAGGCGGGTCCCGGGGAGCCGGTCAGGTCCGGTCGAGGGAGGCGGCGACGGCGTGGACACGGGGGTCCGGGTCGCGGCGTCCCGTCCGAGGTGTGCGGGGGCGCGGGGGCCTCGAGGGCGCCCGCGCGGTGGTTCTCCTTCTCCCTGGGCCGCCTACCGGGTCAGCTGACGGGTTCGGGCGGGGATGTGCCCTACCCGCCTCCCGAGCCGGGCTCGGAGGGCGGGACTCACCCCAGTGGTGCGGTGGGTCCCCGGCTCGCAGCCGTGCGGGTGGCTGCGACTCGGCGGCGCCCGGCGGTTCCCCCGGCTGGGGGAGGTGACGACCGGCCGGACGCCGAAAACCTAGAGACGTCATCGAACTGTGACAATGCCAGATCTCCCCGCTCGGCGAGTTCTCCAGTGTCCGTGCGCGCGTCGTCACCCGTACCGGCGTGTCGAACCGGTTCCGCCTCAGGGTGCCGGGCCCCCGGGGCGGCCCGGGCACCTAGACTCGGGACACGACGGACGAGTCGGCTGGGCGGTCGCGTCGGCGGGGGAGACCCCGCCGCCGAGGAACGTCCGGGCTCCACAGGGCAGGGTGGTCGCCAACAGCGACCCGGGGTGACCCGCGGGACAGTGCCACAGAGAACAGACCGCCGGCGGTGCCTCTCCGGAGACACGGCCGGTGAGGGTGAAACGGTGGTGTAAGAGACCACCAGCGCACCGGGTGACCGGTGCGGCTCGGTAAACCCCACCCGGAGCAAGGTCGAGAAGGGACGGCGGGAGACCACCGTCCCGCGCAGGCGTTCGAGGGCTGCCCGCCCGAGCCTGCGGGTGGACCGCTCGAGCCCGCCGGCAACGGCGGGCCTAGATGGATGACCGCCCATCGGGAGGCCGTGAGGCACCCGGGGACAGAACCCGGCGTACAGGCCGACTCGTCCGTCGTAACCCTCTGACCTGCGCTTACAAGGTCAGAGGGGGTGCTGAGTCCGCACGTAGTCCGCAGAGGCACGCATGACCGAGTCGACGGCGGCCCGCGTCCGGTCGTCCGAGTCGGGCCACAGGTGGCTGTAGGTGTCGAGCGTCTCGGCCGCCGACGCGTGGCCCAGCCGTGCCTGGACTGTCTTCACCGACTCCCCGTGCCGGATGAGCAGGCTGGCGTGGAAGTGCCGCAGCGACTGGAAGGTGACCGAGCTGTCCAAGCCGGGGCGCACCGGTGCCCGTGTCCCGGGCGGCGTGAGGTAGGGCGGCTGGTCCGGCGTGGTGGCCAGCTGCTGGTCGATGGTGAGGCGGCGGCGCAGTGTGCCGGACGGCGGTGGTGACCCCGCCGAACCAACGCCGGGCACCGACCTCCCGCGGGAGACGGCGTGCGTGTTCGCGGCCGAGGGCGTCGCGACACCATGCGCGGTAGGTGCCTCGGTGCTGCGGGCGATGCCGCCGACATGATCAGGCGGCGCCTCGCCTCGGGCGTTCCCGGGCCCATCTCGGAGGCTGCGGATCAGTTGGGTGTGCAGGTGCCGTTCTGTCGCACAACGCGGACGGCCCCATTCGCCAAGGTGAAAACGGTGGTGAAGGTGCAGGTCACATCCTGGCCGAAGCACGTGAGCGTGGACTGGCTGCGGTCGGTGACGTGGTAGGCCTGTGTGGCGTCCGGAGTCAGCAGGTAGTTGACGCTGGTGCGGTTGGACGTCGAGTCAGTGCACCCGTCCACCCCTGAATAGGTTGCTGTCCCGTCGTTGTGGTAGTTCAAGGTCATCGTCCCCGACGGTGCCACTGTGAAGTTCTCGGTGGTCGTGCCTCGTGCGCAGAAGGTGGAGCCGTCGCTCTGGGGGAAGCAGTTGTCGTAGTCGAAGCTCGTCGCACCAGAGCTGGCGGGAGCAGCCATCGCCGCGGGCGTGCCTAGGGCGACCAACGCTGTCGTGAAGCTCAGGATTGCAGGCAGTCGAGGGGACCTCATCGGGATGATGCGTCGGCGGATCATGCTGTCCTCCCGGGGACGGTTGAGACTGTTGAACCGTCCTGCCGGTGATGGCTCATCCACGGGGGGCCGGGCACGGATCCGTCGTCATCTCGGCACGCCATGGCGCACAGTGTGCGCCTGTGCACCCTCCTGTACGGGCGTCTCTTCCACTCGGTCAGAGCCCCAGTTCCACTATGTGTGCATACGCGCCAGGGCGTTCTCGCCCGACTTCGGAGGTGCCTCGTAGAGGAGGCGGACGCCGCTCAGTGCACGGCCAGCCGGGCCGCCGCTGAGGGCGCCTGTGCCTCTGCTGGGCCGCGTCCCCGGAGTCCGGCCTGACCGATGACCCTCCCGCGCCGTGCCGGTCCGTACCCCGAGCACCGGCCCACGGGAGGCTGGGGCCGTGCGGCGACTGACCTACGGCATGAACGTGAGCCTGGACGGCTACACCGCCGCGCCCGGTGGCGACCTCGGCTGGGGGGTGTCGAGCGACGAGCTGTTCCAGTGGTGGTCCGACCGCGTGGCGGCGACGGGCACGGCGCTGTACGGGCGCCGGCTGTGGGAGGCGATGGACTCCCACTGGCCCACCACCGACCAGCAGCCGGGTGCCACCCCGGCGCAGGTCGAGTACGCCCGGCGCTGGCGCGACGTGCCGAAGGTGGTGTTCTCCTCCACGATCGGCACGGTCTACGGCAACGCCCGCCTGGTCACCGGGGACGCGGTCGCCGAGATCACCCGGCTCAGGGCCGAGGACGGCGGCCCGATGGACGTCGGCGGCGCCACCCTCGCCGCGGCGGCCGTGCGGGCCGGGCTGGTCGACGAGTACGCGCTCGTCACCCACCCGGTCCTGGTGGGTCGTGGCACGCCGTTCTTCACGGCCCTGGACCACCGGGTGGACCTGACCCTGGTGGAGACCCGGACCTTCCCGGGCGGCGTGCTCCTGACCAGGTACGAGACCAGGCGCTGAGCCCCGCACCGCGGACACGGAACGGTCCCCACCACTGACTAGCGTGCGGCCCGTGCCCATCAAACTGGAGAACGTCGGCATCGCCGTCCACGACCTCGACGCCGCGATCGCCTTCTTCACCGACCTCGGGCTGACCGTCCTCGGCCGGGACACGATCAGCGGGGAGTGGGCCGACACCGCCGTCGGCCTCGACGGCAACCACGCCCACATCGCGGTGCTGCAGACGCCCGACGGGAACGGGCGCCTCGAGCTGTTCGAGTACGTCCACCCCGACGCGATCGAGACGGCACCCACCCGGCCGAACGAGATCGGCATGCACCGCGTCGCCTTCGCGGTCGACGACATCGACGCGGCCCTCGAGATCGCCGCGCGCCACGGCTGCCACCCGCTGCGCGGCGTGGCGACCTACGGCGACGTCTACAAGCTCACCTACCTCCGCGGCCCGAGCGGCATCCTCGTGATGCTCGCCGAGGAACTGCGGAGGTCCTGACGCGGGACCGGTGAGATCGTCCGCGTCGGCCGGTCCCTGCTCCAGTACCGGGTCGGAGCCCAGGAGGACGGATGCGGAAGATCGTCGTGCACATGATGCTGTCCCTGGACGGCTACTTCGAGGGACCGGGCCACGACCTGAGCTGGCACCGCGTCGACGAGGAGCTGCACGCGCACTTCAACGCCGAGCTCGCGACCAGGAGCGCCTTCCTCGAGGGCCGGGTGAGCTACGAGCTCATGGAGGCGTTCTGGCCCGACGCCGACCGGGACCCGGACAACCCGCCGGTCATGCGCGAGTTCGCCGGCATCTGGCGGGCGGTGCCGAAGATCGTCTTCTCCCGCACGCTGCAGGAGGTCGGCCCGAACGCCTCGCTGCGGGCGGAGGTGGACGCCGACGAGATCCGCGCGCTCAAGGAGCAGCCCGGCGGCGACATGACGCTCGGCGGGGTCGACCTGGTGGAGACCTTCCGCCGGCTGGACCTGGTCGACGAGTACCGGCTCTACGTCAACCCGGTCGTCGTCGGCCGCGGTCGGCGGCTGTTCGAGACCGCCGACGAGCCGACCGACCTCGACCTGGTGGAGACCCGGCGGTTCGGCAACGGCGTCGTGCTGCTGCGCTACGACGTCATCCGGTCGTAGCTGCCGACGCCGCGCGCCGCGGCGATGAGTTCCGCCGTCGTCCGCGGTCTGTCCCCCGTCCCCGTCGTCCGCACCCGAGGAGAGGCATGACCGCCACCTACACCTTCGACGTCCTCGCCAGCCTCGACGGCTTCGGCTCCTTCGACGGCGGCGACTGGGGCGGCTACTGGGGCAAGCACGGCCCGGAGTTCCTCGAGCACCGCCTCGCCCAGTACCGCGAGGACCAGCGGATGGTCCTCGGCGCGACCACCTTCCGGGAGTTCCAGCAGATGCTCGGCACGAGCGCGGAGGACTCCCTGGTGGGCGACCCGATCAACGACCGGATGCGCAGCATGCCGACGACGGTCGTCTCCACGACCCTGCAGGCGCCGCTCGACTGGCCCGACGCGACGCTCGTCAGCGGCGACGCCGTCGACGTCGTCGCCCGGCTCAAGGAGGAGTCCGACGTGCCGCTGCGCTCGCACGGCAGCCTGTCGATGAACCGGGCGCTGATGGCCGCCGGCCTGGTCGACCGCGTCCAGCTGACGGTCTTCCCCGTGATCACCGGCCGGACCGGCGTGGACCCGGTCTTCGGCGGCGCCGCCGACTTCGACCTCGAGCTGCTGGAGAGCCGGACCCTCGACGGCCGCACCCTGGAGCTCGTCTACCGTCCCACCCTCCACGGCTGACCGCCCGACCCCTCCCGAGGAGCACGACCGTGACCGACCCGCAGTCCTGGGTGGCGCCGACCTGTGACGGCCTGGCCACCCTGCTCGCCGCCGCGCCCGCCGAGACCTGGGACGCCCCGTCGCTGTGCGCGGACTGGCAGGTCCGGCACGTCGTCGCGCACGTGACCATGCCGGCCCGGCTGACGCCCGAGCAGTTCGGCGCCGAGATGGCGGCGGCCGGCGGCGACTTCACCCGCGTCTCCGACACGGTGGCCGCGCGCGACGCCTCCCTGCCGATCGCCACGCACCTCGACGCGCTGCGCTCCCCGGTGCTGCACGCGTGGCAGCCGCCGGGCGGCGGCGCGGCCGGGGCGCTCAGCCACGCCATCATCCACTCCCTCGACGTCACCGTCGCGCTCGGCCGGCCGCCGGTCGCGCCGGTGGAGGCCGTGGTCGCCGTCCTCGACCACCTCGCCGCCGCCGACGGCGCGTACTTCGGGATCGACCTGACCGGCGTCCGCCTCGAGGCCACCGACACCGACTGGAGCCGGGGCAGCGGCGACGTCGTGCGCGCCGACAGCGGCGCCCTTCTGGCGCTGCTCAGCGGCCGCACCCTGCCCGACGGGCGGTCACTACCCCGCCGCTGAGGCCGGGGTCGACGGGACGACGTCGGCCGGAACCCCCTCGTGACCGGACCGTCACAGACTGGCAGCATGGCCGGGCGTGAGGAGAACCACAGTCCCCGCCGCCGTCCTCGGTCTGCTGCTCGCCGGAGCCGGCCCCGCCCAGGCCGCCCCCGCCGACGGCCCCGTGCCGCCCGGACCCGTCGCGCTGGGCAACCCGGAGTTCACCGCCAACGTCATGGCGCCGCTGAAGGTCACCGACTGGGCGGACTTCGAGGCCGACCTCGACGCGGTGGCCGCCTACGGCGTCGACGCCGTCAGCGTCGACGTGTGGTGGGGCGACGTCGAGGGTGCCGCCGACAACCAGTTCGACTGGACCTACTACGACCGCGTCTTCGACGTCGTCACGTCCAAGGGCCTCGACCTCGCGCCGATCCTGTCCTTCCACCAGTGCGGCGGGAACGTCGGCGACGACTACACCAGCCTGCTGCCGGAGTGGCTGTGGCAGAAGTACGCCGGGCGCAGCTTCCAGGGCGTGCAGCTCGGCGAGTTCGGCCTGCAGCACCGCAGCGAGCAGGGCAACCACAGCCGCGAGAGCGTGCAGGGCTGGGCCGACCAGGTCGTGATGAACGAGTACCGCGACTTCACGCGCGCCTTCGAGGACCGCTACGGCGAGCGCTACGCCGAGGACGTCGTCGAGATCAACGTCTCGCTCGGCCCGTCCGGCGAGCTGCGCTACCCGTCCTACAACCAGCACGACACGGGCACCGGCTACCCGACGCGCGGCGCGCTGCAGTCGTACTCGCCGCTGGCGGTCCGCGACTTCCAGAAGACGACGATCCAGCGCTACGGCTCGCTGGAGGCGGTCAACGCGGCCTGGGGCACCGGGTACACCGCGCAGGACCAGATCACCCCGCCGCAGGACGCCGACGCGTTCTTCAGCAGCCACGCCTACCTCGACACGCAGTACGGCCGCGACTTCGTCGACTGGTACAACGGCTCGCTCGTCGACCACGGCGAGCGGGTGCTGCGCACGGTGATCCGCACCCTGGGCGACGACTTCCCCCAGGCCGACATCGGCTACAAGGTGCCGGGCATCCACTGGTCGATGACCAACCCGGAGCACCCGCGGGCCACCGAGGTGACGACCGGTCTCATCCAGACCAGCGTCGACGTCGACTCCTGGGCCACCGGGCACGGCTACCAGCGGATCGTCGAGCTGGCCAACCGGTTCGACGGCGGCCCGCGCGAGGTGGTCGTGCACTTCACCGCGCTGGAGATGGACGACCAGGACTACGCGCCGCAGTACTCGCTGGCCGAGACGCTGGTGCACTGGTTCGGTGACTACGCCTTCCGTGCCGGCGTCGCGGTCAAGGGCGAGAACGCGCTGGCCGGCGGCCTGTACTCCGACGCGGGCTGGGACAACATCGACGAGGCGTTCGCGGGGTGGGGCTACCTGGGCCTGACCGTGCTGCGGGTCGGTGACGTGTCCGAGGGCGTCGGGGCGCGCCGGTACGCGCAGCTGATCGCGACCTACGGCCCCCAGCGCTGACCGGGCGACGGGGTGGGGCGGCGCGCCGTCCCACCCCGTCGCCCGGGTCCTTCCTCCCGCCGCGGCGGGTGCGCCAGGATCGCCCACCTGCCGCACCGACCCAGGGGAGGGCCGACGTGACCGACGCCGTCCACCACGCCGCCGCGCCGACGACGGGGTACGCCCGGGTCAACGGGCTGCGGGTGTACTTCGAGGTCCACGGCCCCGAGGGGGAGCCGGCCGCCGGTCCCGTGCTGGTGCTGCACGGGGCCTACATGACCGCCGGCGACATGGCGTCCCTGGTGTCCGCGCTGGCGGCCACCCGCCGGGTCGTCGTCCCCGACCTGCAGGGCCACGGCCGGACGGCGGACGTCGACCGCCCGATCACCTACGAGGGCCTGGCCGACGACGCCGCGGCCCTGCTGGACCACCTCGGCATCGACCGCGCCGACGTCATCGGCTACAGCATGGGCGGTGCCGCCGCGCTGCAGGTGGCGGTCCGCCACCCGGAGGTGGTCCGCACCCTGGTGGTGGTCTCGGCGTCGCACGCCAGCGAGGGGATGCACCCCGACCTGCTGGCGATGGTCCCCACCATCACGCCCGAGCTGTTCGCCGGCACGCCCATGGAGGCCACCTACCGCGCGCTCGCCCCGGACCCCGGGCACTTCCCGGTCCTGGTCGAGAAGCTCAAGACCCTGGACGCGACGCCCTTCTCGTGGACCGAGGACGTCCGGCGGATCGCCGCGCCCACCCTGGTCGTCGCCGGGGACGCCGACGCCGTCCGCGCCGAGCACGCGGTGGAGCTCTTCCACCTGCTCGGCGGAGGCGCGATGGGCGACCTCTCCGGGTTGTCGCGGGCGCGGCTGGCGATCCTGCCCGGGACGACGCACTTCGTGCCGGAGGGCTGCGGGGTGCTCGACCGCCTCGACTGGCTGCTGCCGATGGTCCTGGACCTCCTCGACGCGCCACCCGGGTAGGCGCGCCGGCACGGGGCGTGACGCTGCGTCCGCGGCACGCCCGACCGGCCGGCGGGACGGTCGCGTCCGACCGGCCGGGGGACGGGCCGCCCTAGCGTCGCGGCACCGACCACGGCAGGGGGACGCTGTGCCCGGATCGACGGGAGAACACCGGCTGCAGGAGCGCCTCGGCACCACCGTGCGCGCCCGAGCCTTCTACGACCACCAGGTGCTCGACCACCTCAACGACCGCATGCGCGCGTTCGTCGAGGAACGGGACATGGTCTTCGTCGCCACCGCGGACGCCGGCGGCGAGGCCGACTGCACCTTCCGCGCCGGGCCGCCCGGCTTCGTCTGCGTGCTCGACGAGCGCACCCTGCTGCTGCCGGAGTACCGCGGCAACGGGGTCATGGCCAGCCTCGGCAACATCACCGAGAACGGCCACGTCGGCCTGCTGTTCGTCGACTTCTGCGGGTCCGGGGTCGGGCTGCACGTCAACGGCCGGGCCGCGGTGGTCGAGTCGGCCGCGCTGCGCGCCCGCCCCGGACTGCCACCGCAGGTCCTCGACGCCCTCGCCGTCGAGGGGGGACGGCGGGTCGAGCGCTGGGTGCACGTCGACGTCGTCGAGGCCTACATCCACTGCGCCAAGCACGTCCCGCGCATGCTCCGGCTGGCGGACGCGCCGCAGGACTGGGGGACCGACGACCCCGTGCGCAAGGGTGGCGACCACTTCCGCGCCAAGCACGAGCCGCGTCCCTGGACCGGGGCCGCCGCGGCGCCCTGAGCCGGTCACTCCACCGACTCGACCCGGCCGAGCCGGACCTCCTCGATGTCCAGGCGCGCCTGCACCTGGCGCAGCACGGTGTCGTCGATCCGCCGCTCGTCGCGCAGCCGCAGCACCGTGGCCCGCTTGTGCGCCAGGACGGCGAGGCGCAGGGCGGTGTGGTCGCGGTCCCGGCGCAGGGCCGCGGCGTCGTCGTCGCCGTCCCCGTCGGCGTGCAGGACCCGCAGGTGGTCCTCGTACTCGGCGACCGTGCGGTCGAGGACGGCGGGGTCGGTCCCCAGGTCGGCGGCCAGCCGGGGGAGCGCGGCCAGCGCCTCCTCGGCGGCGGTCACCTCGGCCAGGTGGCGCTCCTCGTCGACCGAGGTGTCGCGCGGCAGCCGCGCCCAGCGCACCACCCGCGGCAGCAGCAGCGCCTGTCCGAGGGTCACCACGATGACGCCGGTGACGACGAAGACGATGAGGTCGCGGCCCGGGAAGGGCTCCCCGGTGGCCAGCGTCTCCGGGACCGCCAGCGCCGCGGCCAGCGACACGGCGCCACGGAAGCCGGCGACCGCGCTGACCACCCGCGCCCGCGCACCGACCCGGCGCAGCCGCTGCTGCGGACGGCGGTCGAGCACCCGGATGACGTACGGCGTGGTGAACAGCCAGGCGAACCGCGCGCCGATGACCACCGCGGAGACGACGGCGACGGCGACCAGCCCGCGGGTCACGTCGACGCTGGTCAGCCCGCGCACGGCCGCCTGCACCTCCAGGCCGACCAGCACGAACAGCGCGCCGTTGAGCAGGAAGGTCGACAGCGCCCAGAACGGCAGGGTCTGCTGGCGGGTGCCGGGGTGGGCGATCCGCGGGCCGGCCTGGCTCAGGATCAGCCCGCAGACGACGACGGCGAGCACGCCGGAGGCGGTGACCAGCTCGGCGAGCAGGTAGGCGGTGAACGGGACGAGCAGGATGGCCACGCTCTCCAGCAGCGGGTCGTCGAGGCGGCGCCGGACGGCGAGCGCGGCCAGCGCGGTGAGCACGCCGACCACGGCGCCGCCGCCGTAGGAGAGCAGGAACAGCCCGGCGACGTGCGGGGTGGTGAAGCTGTCCTCGCCGACGGTGGTGCCCACGGCCAGCCCGTAGACGACGAGGGCGGTGCCGTCGTTGACCAGGCTCTCGGCGCGCAGCGTGGTGACCGTCCGGCGCGGCAGGGCGCGGGCGAGCACGCCGACCGCGGTCGCGTCGGTGGGCGCCAGGGCCGCGCCGAGCACCCAGGCCGGCCCCCACGGCATCCCGAGGGCGTGCGCGGCCGCCGCCACCGCCGCGGCCGTGGCGATGACCAGCAGCGTGCTCAGCAGCACGATGGCGCGCAGGTTGCTGCGGATCTCCCGGAGCGACGTGGTCAGGCTCTCCCAGAACAGCAGCGCCGGCAGGAAGATCAGCAGCATCGCCTCCGGCGGCAGGTGCACCTGGCGCAGCGCCGGGACGAAGCCGAGCAGCGCGCCGCACAGCAGCAGGAGCACCGGGGCGGGGACGCCGAGCCGCCGCGCGCCCACGCCGCAGAGGAACACCGCGGCGCCGAGCACCACGACCAGTTCGAGACCGAGCAGATCGTGCATCCGACCCTCCTGTCCGGCGGCGACCGTGCCGGGTCAGTCTCCGCGCCGGGTGTGACCCGGCGGGAGTCAGCGGGTCGCTGAGCCGTCGTCCGTGGGCTGCGGTCCGGTCACCCGACGGGGGTGTGCCACCGTCCGCGGCGGGGTCGTGCCGCCCGGGCCGGCCGCAGGATGCCTGCCGTGACCGACGAGGACCGGCAGCCGGAGACCCGCATGGAGCGGGCGGTCCGGCAGGAGCACGAGCTTCGGCGGCAGAACGCGGCGCGCATCCTCGCCGAGCCGTTCGGGTCGTTCCTGGTCAAGCAGCTCGCGTGGGGTGCGCTGGGGTTCGCGCTGGGCGTGGTGCTCGCGAACCTGACGTGGGCGGTCGTGAACTTCGTCGTGTTCGCCGGCGTGGGCCTGGCCGGCCGGGCCTACCTCCAGCACCGGTACGGGCGGGGCGAGGACCGCGCAGACAGCTGATCGTCGGCCGCGTCCGCGCGGCTCCCACCTGCGGTTTCGCTCGTCCACAGGGGTTGAGCGGCGCTGTTTTCGAACGTATGATCGAAGTCGTGACGACGGCGGCCTCGGTGCAGGATGCGCCCCTTACTGCGCCTGCGGTCGGGTGGGCGTCGGGTCCGCTGCGTGCGGCGCAGGCTGCCGGCCGGGAGATCGCCCGCCACACCGCCCGCCGCGCCCGCGCGGTCGCTGCGTTCGCTGCCACCCGCCTCGCGACGACGGATCGGGCGCAGGGGGAGCGCGGGGCGATGGCGGCCGACCGGTGGGCGGCCCGCGCTGAGGTGCTGCGGCCGGTGAGTGAGTGGGCCACCACCGAGCTGGCGGTGGCGCTGGACCTCACCGCCCAGGCCGCCGAGGCGGAGCTGGAGCGGTCGCTGATCCTGGTGCAGCGGCTGCCGGCGGTGCTCGACGCACTCGAGGCCGGGGTGCTGCATCCCGGGCACCTGTGGTGCCTGCTCGAGCACGTCGCCCCCATCTCTGACCACGCCCTCCGCGCCCGCGTGGAGCGGGAGCTGCTGACCTGGCTGGCCGCCCGCCGCGGCGTCACCACGCCGGCGCAGCTGGGGGAGCGGGTGCGCCGGGTGGTGGCGCGGGCCAATGCGCGCGACGCCGCTAGCGACCTCGCGCGGGCGCTGCGCCGGCGGGGGATCAGCGTGCGGCCGGAGCGGACGGTCGGGTTGTCGGCGGTGACGGTGGTGTGCGCCACCCCGGAGGCCCAGGCCCTGGTCCGGGCGCTGGCCGCCTGTGTCGCGGCCCTGCCCGCCGACCCCGCCGACACCCGCAGCCGCGGGGAGAAGACGGTCGACTGCCTGCTGGATCTGGTGTTGCGGCCGGGGGAGTGCGAGTTGCCGCCGGTGCAGGTGCTGCTGACGGTGGTGGCCTCGGTGTCCACGCTGCTGGGCGGGGACGCGCCGGGAGAGGTGGATGGGCAGGTGGTGCCGGCGGAGCTGGCCCGCCAGCTCGCCCGTGCCTTCGCCGGCCTGGCCCCCGTCACCACCGACGACCCGGCCGACGCCCCGGCCGACGTCGACGCGACGACCGGCCACGGCTCTCTGGTCCCCGGCCTCGTGGCCGAGGCGATCGACAGTGAGGGTGGGCCGGTGGAGCGGGCCGCCGCCGACCTGAGCGCCGAGGACTTCGACCGCTGGCTCGACGACCTGGTGCGCGAGGCGTTCGGCGACGATCCGCCACCGGATCCCGCGACCGCCGATCCCGGTTGGGACGCCGCACCACCGGGCGGCCAGGACGACACCGCCCCCGAGGACCTCCTGGACCCCGACCCCGACCGCGAGTTCCACCAGGCCAGCCCGACCGACGGCCTCCCCGGCTGCGCAGGCAAGGAGACTTCCGCCGGCTGGGGCTGGTGGGCGGCGGCCGATCGCGCCGTCGACGAGGCCGGCACCGCACTGCTCGACCTCGAACGCGC
>NZ_FMZF01000005.1 GCF_900102745.1 Geodermatophilus telluris | reverse complement strand
CCACGACCTCACCGGCCGCCCCGGCCTCACCCCACCCGGCCCCACGCCCGGCTACCGGCCCAGCGCGGCGCTGGACCGGCACGTGCGCGCCCGCGACCGGCGCTGCCGCTTCCCCGGCTGCCGCCGCCGCGTCCCCAAGGCCGGGGAACTGGACCACGTGCGCACCTGGCCCGACGGGGAGACCTCCGCGGCCAACCTGGCCGGCTTCTGCACCAGCCACCACCGCGGCAAGCACCAGGCACCCGGCTGGCACCACGAGCTGACACCCGACGGCACGCTGACCGTCACCACCCCCACCGGGCTGACCGCGGTCACCGAACCCCCGCCCTACTGAGCGGCGGGCGGTGGACCCTGGCCCCGCGCACTGTCGCCAGCGCCGACCATCGGCCAGGCTGAGCCGTGGCGTACGACCGGGAGACCGCCGACCGGGTCCGCCGCATGCTCGCCGTCCGCGACGACGTCGTCGAGAAGCGGATGGTCGGCGGAGGGCTGTCGTTCTCCGTCGGCGGGCGGATGTGCTGCGGCGTCACCGCGACCGGCCTGCTGGTCCGGCTCGGACGCGACGGCGTGACCGCGGCGCTGGCCGAGCCGCACGTGGGCCCGATGGTGCTCGGCGGCCGGACGCTGTCCGGTTTCGTCCTCGTCGACCGGGCCGGGTACGCCACCGACCCGGACCTCGCCGCCTGGGTCCGGCGGGCGCTCGCGCTCGTGGCCGGGCACGCGTGATCGAGACGTGCACGGCGCCGTCCGCGCCTACGCTCTGACCGCCGGTGGGGACGACGGTGTCCCCGTGCAGGGAGGTCGACCATGTCGCAGCTACCCGAGGGGATGCCCGTCCTGAGCCGCGGACGGCACCGCAGCCCGGTCCGCGGGGCGTGCTTCCTCGAGTACACGTCACTGCTCGCCGGTGAGCCGTTCAGCGACGAGCCCGCCTGCGTGGACGGCGAGCTGGCCGCCGTCCTGCGCCACGCGAACGACACGCTGTCCGCTGCCGCGCGACAGCGGCTGGTGCCCCTCCTCGGCCGGGCGATCGGCCTCGCCGTCCCCGAGCCGGCCGTGGCACCGCGGCGCGGACGGGCCCGGCGGTCCGCCTGGGACGTCCGGGCGCTCGCCGCGTACGCCGGCACCGTCGCCGCGCTGCGGGAGAACGTGGCCCGCCGCTTCACCGCCGCACTCGGCCTGGAGCTCCCGGCACCGGAGTGGCGCGGGGTCGGCCGCGGGCGAGACCTCGACCGCCTGTTCTGGTCCCTGATGACCGAGCCGACGGCGGTCAGCACGTCGGCGGCCTGGGGCGACCGGCTGGTGGGCCGCCTGGTGCTGCTGCACGAGTGCTACGAGCAGGCGATGGACGAGCTCGGGCTGGTCCGCCCGGCCGCCGAGGGGCAGCTCCTCCCGTCCTGACCACCCGCCACCAGCCGCCGGCGCGTGCGACGATGTCGCGCGCCGGCGCGAGACCCCGCCCGGGGACACCCGCCGGCCCCGACCCGCGAGGCGCACCCTCCTCGGCGCCGGCCCGGCAGCTGCCGGTCACCCGCCGCGGAGGACGCCGTCTCGCGCGAGGACCGCGATGACCCTCCCGACCTCCTCCGTGCGGCCGCCCTCGCCGTGGCCCGGCTCGCGCCACGAGACCGAGCACCGCTGGCAGCTCGAGGGTGTCCGCACCCTCGGTGACGCCGTCGCCGGGTTGCGCGCGCTCGCCGCGGAGCTCCGGGCCGCCCACGCCGCCGGCTGGTCACTCGCCCAGCCGATGCGCGACGGCCACCTGCTCGCCACCCGGCCCTCCCGCCGGGAACGTTCCCGCGGCGTCGAGCCGCCGACGGCGCCGGCCGTGCCCCCGTCCCTCTCCCGGTGGCGCGTCCGGGTGGTCGACGAGCCGCCGCTGCCCGGCGACCGGGTGCTGTCCGTCGACGACGTCCCGGGGACCCCCGTGGTGACGGCGGCCGGCGGCGTGCTGCGGCAGGTGGGCGGTCCGCCGCTGCCGCCGGGCGTCCTGGACGAGCTGGCCCGCCAGGTGTCGCCCCAGGAGCTGGGCCGGCGGCGCTGGGCGGTCGTGCCCGCCCGGGTGGGCCCCGCGCGGGACCTCGTCGCCGACGGCGGTGCCCTGTCCGTGCACGCCGTGGTCGACGGCGCCCTGGTCCGCACCGTCGAGGTGCTGGGCCTGCGGCACGCCGCCGACCGGTCGACCGGTCTCCCGGCGGCCGCGGCGGCCTACGAGCGGCTGGCGCACGCGGCCGAAGCGATGGCCGCCGTCGGCGGACGCCTCGCCGAGGTGGACGACGGCCTGCTGCACGTCCGGTACGACCGCTGACGACCGCGCGCTCGAGCGTCGACCGGTCCGCGCCACCGTCAGAGCCGGGCGTGGTCGACGGCGACCTCGACCCGCACCACATCGCCGTCGTCCTTGCCGGCGCGGATCCGCGCCGGCACCGGCAGCAGCCAGCCGCCGGCACGGTCGCGCCACACGCTGGTGGGCCAGGTCCGCCCGTCGACCGTCGCGGTCACCGGCACCCGACCGAAGGGTCCCGCCGCCTCCGGCGCGTGCTCGTCGGGGACGGGGGCGAACACCCAGCCGCCCGCCCCGGGCCAGCGCAGCAGCGTCGCGTCGAAGGGCACGGGCGCATGCTGCCCGACGGGGACGACGGTCCCCGGGCCGCGCGCTGCGACGGCTGCGCCGTCCGGGACGGGCGGGACGACCGGGGCGAGGCGGACGCCGGGCGTCCCGGGCGGGGCGCGGCGCTGTGCCACCGTGCTGACCGTGCCCGCCCCCCGCCGCCGGACCGCCCGGTGACCGGCGTGGTCCTGGCCGTGGCCGCGGTGCTCGGCGCGGCCGTGGGCGCGCTCGTCGACCGCGCGGCGGCCCGATTCCCCTGGCCCCGCCCGGCCACAGTCGGCGGCGTCCTGCGCGGGAGCGGGGGAGCGGCCCCGCCCGGGGTCCTGCCGGTGGCGACCGCGGCCCTGTTCGCCCTCGTCGCGCTGCGGTTCGGCGCCACCGCCGAGCTGGCCGCCTGGCTGTGGTTCGCCGCCGCGGGCGTCCTGCTCGGCGTGATCGACCTGCGCGAGCGGCTGCTGCCCGACCGCGTGCTGGCCCCCGCGGTCGCCGGCTCGGCGGTGCTGCTCGCCGTCGCCGCCGCGGCCGGGGACGCCTGGCTCGACCTGGGGCGCGCCGCCCTCGGTGCGGTCGTGCTGTTCACCGCCCTGCTGGCGCTGGCCCTCGCGGCGCCGGGGCAGCTGGGGATGGGCGACGTCAAGCTCGGCGTGCTGCTCGGGCTGCACCTGGGCTGGCTGGGCTGGCCGGCGCTGCTGCTGGGCGTGCTGGCCGCGTTCGTCGTCCAGGCCGCGGTGTCCCTCGTGCTGCTGGCCGCGCGCCGGGTCGGCCGGCGCAGCGAGCTCCCGTTCGGCCCCGCGCTGCTGCTGGGCGCCCTGCTCACCGCGACCTGGACCGCCGGCCTCGCCTGAAACCGGTCACCCAGTGTGACCGCGGCCTCACCGAGGTCGATCGACCGGGTGGCCGGGGTCCTCCGATGCGGTGGCCGCCTCTCAAGTCGGCGAGCCGTCGTGGCGATGGGCCCTGCACAGCCGCGAGGACGGGTCAGCCGACCCGTACCGGCCGGCTCCGCCTCCAGGGAGTACCCGTGCAGAACGTCTTCGCCACCCTCGTCAGCCTCGTCGCCGTCGCCCAGGACCGCCTCCGTGAGGAGAAGGGCGCCACCGCCGTCGAGTACGGCCTGATGGTCGGCCTCATCGCCGCCGTCATCGTCGGCCTCGTCGCCACCCTCGGCACCGAGCTCCGCGGCATGTTCCAGGACGTCCTCGACGCCATCGGCGACTGACCGATCCCGCAGAGCCGATCGTCCGCTGCCCGGCGCAGCGGCCTCCAGCGCGAGGCCGCTGCGCCGGAGCGCACCCGAGACCCGAGACCCGAGAGAGGAGGACCGACGATGCAGTCGCTGCGGAGTGAGCGCGGGGCCAGCGCCGTGGAGTTCGCGCTGATCGTCCCGCTGCTGGTCCTCCTCGTGTTCGGCATCGTCGAGTTCGGCCGCGGGTTCCAGGTGAACGGCACGCTGTCGGCCGCCGCCCGCGAGGGCGTGCGGATGATGGCGCTGCAGAACGACCCGGCCGCCGCTCGGGCCACCGTCCGCTCGGTGGCCTCCTCGCTGGACCCGGCGCTCACCGACGCCCAGATCGTGATCACCCCGGCCCGCTGCCCGACCACCACCGGCTCGACGCTGGTGCGACTGCGGATCGACTACGAGATGCCCTTCGTCACCGGCCTCTTCGGGGCGTCGGTGGACATGACCGGGACGGGGGTCATGCGGTGCGGTGGCTGATCCGCCGGCTGCGTCCCCGGCTCGCCGAGGAGCGCGGCGCCGCGGCCGTGCTGCTCAGCCTGCTCCTCGTGCCGCTGCTCGGCTTCGCCGCGATCGCGGTCGACGTCGGCGCCGTCTACGCCGAGCGCGCCCGCCTGCAGGTGGCCGCCGACGCCGGCGCGCTCGCCGTCGCCCAGGACTGCGCCCGCGGCGCCTGCGGGGACGTGCAGGCCACGGCCGACGCGATGGTGGCGGCCAACGCCGGCACCGCCGACGCCGACCGGCCCGTGCTCGCCAGCGGGCCGACGCGGGTGACCGTGACCGGCCGCCAGCCCACCGAGCACTGGTTCGCCCCGGTGCTCGGCATCGACGCCACGGCGGTCTCGGCGTCGGCGACCGTCGCCTGGGGCGCCCCGGGCGGGGGGACGGCGGTGCTGCCGCTGACCTTCTCCTGGTGCGAGTTCGCCCAGCAGACCGACGGCGGGATGCCCTCGGGCACCACCGTGCGCACCATCCGGCTGACCAAGACCTCGGGCACCACCGACTGCACCGGGCCGTCGCACAACACCGTCCCCGGCGGCTTCGGCTACCTGGTGACCGACGCCGGCCGGTGCCAGGCCACCAGCGCGGTGAACGGCCGGTCGACGTCGTCGACCGGCAACACGCCGCCCTCGGCCTGCCAGCCCACCGACCTCTCCCGCTGGCTGGGCTCCACGGTGCTGCTGCCGATCTTCGACCAGTACGGCAGCACCGGCAGCAACGCCTGGTACCACGTCTACGGCTACGCGGCGTTCCGGATCACCGGCTACTTCCTCGGCGGCCAGTTCGAGACCACGCCGCGCCCGTGCACCGGCAACGACCGCTGCATCACCGGCTACTTCACCCGCTTCGTCGAGCTCTCCGACGCCTTCTCCCTCGACCCCGACGCGCCCGACCTGGGGTCGGCCGTCCTGCGCCTGATCCGGTAGGTACCCCGTGAGACGACTGCTCGCCGCCCTGGCGGCGCTCCTGCTCGCCCTCGTGGGCACCGTGGTCCTGGTGGCCTACGTCCGCGCAGCCGACGCCCGCGCCCTCGCCGGCGTGGAGACCGTGGAGGTCCTCGTCGTGGACCAGCCGGTCCCCGAGGGCACCCCCGCCGGCGACCTCGAGGACCTGGTCCGCACCGAGCTGCTGCCGGCCAAGGCCGCCGCCGAGGGCCGGGTCACCGACCTGGCCGAGCTCGCCGGGCGGGTGGCCACCGCCGACCTGCAGCCGGGGGAGCAGCTGCTGGCCGCCCGGTTCGGCGACCCCGCCGCGCTGCGCGACCCCGGCAGCGTGGCCCTGCCCGACGGTGCCGAGGAGGTCGCCGTGCTGCTGACCCCCGAGCGCGCCGCGGGCGGCCGGCTGGTCGCCGGCGACACCGTCGGCGTCTTCCTGTCGCTGACCTACGAGGACGGCACCGCGACGACGCACGCCGTCCTGCACCGCGTCCTGGTGACCCGCGTCGACGGCGGCGTCGTCCCGGCGAGCGCGGACACCGAGACCGCCGCCGCGGACGGGGAGGGCGACGCCGTCCCCACCGAGAGCCTGCTGGTCACCCTCGCGCTGCCCGCCTCCGACGCCGAGACCGTGGTCTTCGGCGTCGAGCACGGCACCCTCTGGCTCTCGCGCGAGCCGGCCGGCGCCGACACCGGGGGCACCGGGGTCCTCACCCAGACCGACGTCTACACCCGGGAGCAGAAGTGAGCCGCATCGTCCTGGCCGCCGCCGACCAGGAGCTGTGCGGCCGCGTCCTCGCCGCCGCCGACGGCGACGTGCACGTCCTGCCGCCCGGCCGCCTGCCGAGCGACCCGGCCCGCCTGTTCGAGCAGCTGTGGGACGGCGAGCTGCCCGACGTCCTCGTCGTGGGCCCCGACGCCGCCCCCGCCGAGGCGCTCTCGCTGGCCGCGCGGCTGGACGTGCAGTGCCCCGGCATCAGCGTGGTCCTCGTCGCCGCGCCGACGCCGGAGCTGTGGCAGGAGGCCATGCGCGCCGGCATCCGCGACCTGCTGGCGCCCGACGCCCCGGTGGAGGCCCTCCGGGCCGCGATCGACCGCGCCGGGGCCGCCGCTGCCGGCCGGCGCCGCGTGCTGCGCCCGCTGGAGGAGACCGCCCGCTACACCGGCCGGGTCATCACCGTCGCCTCGCCCAAGGGCGGCGTCGGCAAGACCACCGTGTCCACCAACCTGGCCGTCGGGCTCACCGCTGCCGCGCCGCAGTCGACGGTCCTGGTCGACCTCGACGTGCAGTTCGGCGACGTCGCCTCGGCGCTGGGCCTGACGCCGGAGTACACGCTGCCCGACGCCGTCCACGGCCCGGCCAGCCAGGACACGATGGTGCTCAAGACCTTCCTCACCCAGCACCCGTCGGGCCTCTACGCCGTCTGCGGCGCGGAGTCCCCGGCCGCCGGGGACTCCATCACCGGCGCCGACGTCAGCCGGCTGCTGGCCTCGCTCGCGCGCGAGTTCCGCTACGTCGTCGTCGACACCGCCCCCGGGCTGTCGGAGCAGACGCTGGCGGCCCTCGACCGGGCCACCGACGTGGTGATGCTCAGCAGCATGGACGTCCCCGGCGTCCGCGGGCTGCGCAAGGAGCTCGACGTGCTGCGCGAGCTGTGCATGATCCCGGCCGGCCGGCACGTGGTCATGAACTTCGCCGACCCCAAGGGCGGGCTGTCGGTGCGCGATGTCGAGACCACCATCGGGACCGGCATCGACGTCGTCCTGCCGCGCTCCTCGTCGGTCCCGGCGTCGACCAACCGCGGGGTGCCGCTGCTGCAGGACGGCGGCCGCGAGCCGGTCGTCAAGGAGCTGCGCCGGCTGGTGTCGCGCTTCGCGGCCACCCCGATCGTCCGGCCCGGCCGCTACCGGGCCAAGCACCGGGCGGCGTCGTGAACCTCGCGACCCGCCTCGACGTCGCCCGCGGCCGGCACAGCGCCCCCGACGGGCCCGCGCCCGTCGTCCCCCCAGCACCCGCGGCGCCCGCGCCGCCTCCCGCGGTCGACGCCCTGGCCCGGCTCAAGGACCGGGTCGGCAAGGCGCTGTTCGAGCGCATGGGCAGCCGGATGACCGACGCGAGCCTCGGCGAGGAGCAGCTGCGGGCGATCGTGCTCGGCGAGCTCGACGCCGTCGTCGACGAGGAGCGGGTGCCGCTGAGCCCCGAGGAGCGCCAGCGGCTCACCGCCGAGCTCGCCGACGACGTCCTGGGCTACGGGCCGCTGCAGCGGCTGCTCGACGACCCGACGGTCACCGAGATCATGGTGAACGGCCCGGAGAACATCTACGTCGAGCAGGGCGGCAAGCTGCGCCGCAGCAGCGCCCGCTTCGCCTCCGAGGAACACCTGCGGCGGGTCATCGACCGCATCGTGTCCCGGGTGGGCCGGCGCATCGACGAGTCCTCGCCGCTGGTCGACGCCCGCCTGGCCGACGGGTCGCGGGTCAACGCGGTCATCCCGCCGCTGGCCTTCAGCGGCTCGACGCTGACCATCCGCAAGTTCGCCCAGGACCCGTTCACCGTCGAGGACCTCATCGGCTTCGGCACCCTCACGCCGGAGATGGCCGAGCTGCTGCGGGCCTGCGTCGAGGCCCGGCTCAACGTCATCGTCTCCGGGGGCACCGGCACCGGGAAGACGACGCTGCTCAACGTGCTGTCCTCCTTCATCCCCGAGGGCGAGCGGATCGTCACCATCGAGGACGCCGTCGAGCTGCAGCTGCAGCAGGACCACGTCGTCCGCCTGGAGTCCCGGCCGCCCAACATCGAGGGCAGGGGCGCGGTCACCATCCGCGACCTGGTGCGCAACTCGCTGCGGATGCGGCCCGACCGGATCGTGGTCGGGGAGTGCCGCGGCGGGGAGAGCCTGGACATGCTGCAGGCGATGAACACCGGCCACGACGGGTCGCTGTCGACGGTGCACGCCAACTCCCCGCGCGACGCCGTCGCCCGGCTGGAGACCCTCGTGCTCATGGCGGGGATGGACCTGCCGCTGCGCGCCATCCGCGAGCAGATCGCCTCCGCCGTCGACCTGGTCGTCCAGCTGACCCGGCTGCGCGACGGCACCCGGCGGGTCACCCACGTGACCGAGGTGCAGGGCATGGAGGGGGAGACGGTCACCCTCCAGGACGCCTTCCTCTTCGACTACTCCGCCGGCGTCGACGCCTCGGGCCGGTTCCTCGGCCGGCCGGTGTCCACCGGCGTGCGGCCGCGGTTCACCGAGCGGTTCGCCGAGCTGGGCATCGCCGTCGACCCGCGGGTCTTCGGCGCCCCGCCGCCGCGGCAGCGGGGGTGGGGCGCGTGACGCCGGCCCTGCTCGTCGCGGGCCTGCTCGCCGCCACCGGCGCGCTGCTGCTCGCGGTGGTCGCGGTCGTGCCGCCGGCCCCGCGGCGGGTGCCGCTGCACCGGCTCGACCCCGCCGTGGTGCCGCAGGGATCGGCGCTGGCCGGCGCCGGGGCGGCCGCCGGCGCCGCCGTGGCGCGGGCGCTCGCCCGCCGCGGCCGGCTGGCCTCCGGGACGGCGGCCCTCGAGCGGGCCGGGCTGGGCGTGACCCTGCCGGAGTTCGTGCTGCGCACCGGGCTGGCCGCGCTCGGCCTGGGGCTGCTCGGCGCGCTGCTCGGCGGCGTCGTCCTCGGCGTGCTGCTGGCTGCCGCCGCCCCGCTGGGCGCGCGGCTGCTGCTGGCGTGGCGGACCGGACGGCGGCAGGCGGCCTTCGCCGACCAGCTCGACGACTCGCTGCAGCTGATGGCCAGCAGCCTGCGGGCCGGCCACAGCCTGCTGCGCGCGATCGACTCGGTGTCGCAGGAGGCCGAGGCGCCGACGTCGGAGGAGTTCGCCCGGATCGTCAACGAGACCCGGGTGGGCCGCGACCTGGCCGACGCCCTCGACGAGGTGGCCGCCCGCACCGCCAGCGACGACTTCACCTGGGTGGCGCAGGCCATCGCCATCCACCGCGAGGTCGGCGGCAACCTGGCCGAGGTGCTCGACGTGGTCGGCCGGACCATCCGCGAGCGCAACGCCATCCGCCGCCAGGTCAAGGCGCTGGCGGCCGAGGGCAAGCTGTCGGCGCTCGTGCTCATGCTGCTGCCCTTCGGGGTCAGCGGCTTCATCGCGCTGACCAACCCCGACTACCTGTCGGCCTTCACCGAGAGCGCCGCCGGGTTCGTCATGCTCGGCGCCTGCGGGCTGCTGCTCACCGCCGGCGCGCTGTGGCTGAAGAAGACCGTGAGCATCCGGTTCTGATGAGCGCCGTCCCCGTCCCCGTGCTCGCCGCGGCCCTCGCCGTGGCCCTCGCCGTGCCCCTGCTGGGCTGGGCGCTGCTGGCCCGCCCCGACGCCGCCACCGTGCAGGCGCGCGACAACCTCACCCGCGGGCTGGACGCCGCGCCCGTCGGCGCGGCCGTCCCCGTGGGCGGCGGCGCCGCCGGCCGGCTGGTGCGCGCCCTCACCCCGCCGGGCACCGTGGCGCGGGTCGACCGCCTGCTGGGCACCGCCGGGCGGCCGGCGGAGTGGCCGCTGGCGCGGGTGCTCACCGTCAAGCTGGTGCTGCCCGCGATCGCCGCCGCGCTCGGGGTGCTGCTGCTGAGCGCCCGGCCCGGCGCCCTGCTCGCCGTCCTGGTGGTGGCGGTGACCGTCGTCTGCTGGTTCGTGCCGGAGCTGCTGCTGACCAGCCGCGGGCAGGAGCGGCGGCAGGCCATCGAGCTGGAGCTGGCCGACACCCTCGACCAGATGACCATCGCGGTCGAGGCGGGACTGGGCTTCGAGTCGGCGCTCGCCCGTGCCGGGCGCACGGGCAAGGGGCCGCTGGCCGAGGAGCTGGTGCGCACCCTGCAGGACATCGGCGTCGGCCAGCCGCGCCGCGAGGCCTACCTCGCGCTGGCCGAGCGCACCGGGGTGGCCGACCTGCGGCGCTTCATCCGCGCGGTGGTGCAGGCCGACGTCTACGGCGTCTCCATCGCCGACGTGCTGCGCACCCAGGCCGCCGAGATGCGGCTCAAGCGGCGGCAGCGGGCCGAGGAGAAGGCCATGCAGATCCCGGTGAAGGTGATCTTCCCGCTGATCCTGTGCATCCTCCCGACCCTGTTCATCGTGCTGCTCGGGCCGGCCGCGATGGACATCGCCGCCACCTTCAGCGGGGACTGAGCCACCCAGCCCGGTGCACGTCCGCGGACGTGCACCGGGCACTCCCGCGGACGTGCGGGGGTCAGCCGGTCGAGCGCGGCTGGGCCGGGTTGGTCGGGTCGCCCTGCGACGGCGGGTTCATCGCCGGGCCGGTGGTCGCCTCGGACACCTTGGAGCCGCCCGCCGCGTGCACCGGGTCGTCGGCGGCCGCGGCCGCCGGGTCGCCGCCGGAGGGCTGGGCGCCCTCGTGCAGCGACCGCAGCCGGTTCTCCATGGCCATCACGACCTGGAGCCGGTCGGCGTGGGCGCGCTCGTAGTCGAGGAGCGTCTGCAGGCCGGTGGCGTCCAGCGTGCGGATGCGCGAGATCAGTCCCTCCACCGGCAGGTGGTCGTAGTCGGGCAACGGCAGCTGGTCGTGCTCGGTCATGCCCGACCGCCTACCCCTGCCTCCGCGGTCCGACACGGTGTGTGGCGTCCGGGTCGGTGGGTAGGCGGCGAGCAGAGCGCGCCCCGCCGCGGGCGCCGCCCCCGACAGCAGAACGAGGAAGTGGTCCCCACCCCATGGACGTGTCCTTCCTGGCGCCGGTGTTCCAGGCAGCCGGTCCCTACGCCACCGTGTGCGCCGACGTCACCCACGTGACCGAGAGCGCCGACACCGAGCTCGACCTCCGCGTCCGCGCGGTCGCCGAGAAGCTCGGGGAGCAGGGTGCGCCGGAGGCCGTCGTCGAGGCGGTGCGCGGCCGGCTGCTCGAGGGCAACGACGGCGGTGAGGCGGGCACCGTCCGCGGCCGCGCCGTCGTCGTCGCCGCCGACGGCACCGTGGTGTTCGACGCGCAGCTGGCCGACGTGCCGCGCCAGGAGCTCGCCGAGTGGTCGCCGCAGCCCGACCTGCTGCCGGTGCTGCGCGCGCTGCCCGGCCGCGTCCCGCACGTCGTCGTCCTCACCGACCGCACCGGCGCCGACCTCACCGTCGCGAGCCTCCCCGGGCAGGTCGAGGAGGAGGAGACGGTCAAGGGCGACACGTTCCAGATCCGCAAGTTCCAGGGCGGCGGCTGGGCGCACCACCGCTACCAGCACAACGCCGAGAACAAGTGGGTGCACAACGCCGACGACGTCGCCGAGCACATCGCCTCGGTGGTCCGCCGGCTGCACCCCCGCTTCGTCCTGCTGGCCGGCGACATGCGCGCCCGGCAGATCCTCACCGACCGCGCCAGCGGGCTGTGGTCGGACCTGATCGTGTCGATCGACGAGGGCGGCCGGGCCGCCGGCGCCGACCGCGAGCCGATCGAGCGCAAGGCCGCCGAGCTGGTCGCCGAGCACGAGGCGCACGACGAGGCCGACGCCGTGGAGAAGATCAGCTCGGCCGGCGCCCACGGGCTGGCCGTGACCGGGACCGCCGCCGTGGTCGAGGCCTTCCGCAAGGCCCAGGTCGAGACGCTGGTCCTGGCCGACCCCGCGGACGACGAGAAGCTGCTCGTGGGCGGCTCGCCCCTCGAGCTCGGCGTCGACCAGGCCGACATGGAGGCCCTCGGCGTCCGGGACGCGCACTCGGTGCCCGCCGAGGGGGCGCTGCTCGCCGCCGCCGTCGCCAGCTCCGCCGGCGTCGTGGTCGTGCCCCGGGCGGCCCTGCCGGGCGACATCCCGGTCGCGGCGATCCTGCGCTACACCGACGACTCGACCCCCACCCCGCAGTGACGGAGGCAGCAGCCATGACCGACCCCCGCCAGGAGGGCACCCCCGCCGGCACGAGCCCGGCCGACATCGACCGCCGCGCGGCCATCGCCGAGGCGCTGGGCAAGGAGGTGTGGCCGGCCGACCGCGACGCCCTGCTCGCCCGCGCGCAGGAGTCGAACGCGACCGACCGCGTCCTCGGCGACCTGCGCCGGCTGCCCGAGGGGCAGCGGTTCGAGAACGTGCAGGACGTCGCCCGGGCCCTCGGCCTGGGCACCGAGCAGCAGCGTTTCTGAGGAGGTCCGCGTGGTCACCCAGAAGGAGCCCAGCCCCGAGGCGCTGGCGAACGTCACCGAGCACAACGTGGAGACCCGCGCCGACCTGCTGCCCGAGGAGAAGGACATGCAGGGCAGCGGCATGGAGGAGGTCGCCGCCGAGGTGATCCTGGCCGAGTCGGAGGAGCGCACCGTGCACCCCGACCCCGACGACGCCCAGGGCGCCCACCGGCAGTCGGCAGAGACGGCGGACCTGCCCTGAGCACCGGTCCCGCACGGGGCGGCGTCCACGAGCACCCCGTCCAGCTGCGCTGGGGCGACAGCGACGCCTTCGGGCACGTCAACCACGCGCGGGTGCTCGGGCTGCTCGAGGACGCCCGGCTGGCGATGGCCGCCCCCGGCGCGGGCATCATCCTGGCCCGGCTGGAGATCGACTACCTCCGGCAGGTGCACTACCGGGTCTCCGAGCACCTGACGGTGAGCAGCACGATCACCCGGCTGGGCCGCAGCTCGATCGGCATGCGCCAGGACCTCACCCAGGACGGCGAGCTGGCCCTGCGCGCCGACATGGTGCTGGTCGCCTTCGACTACGCCGCCGACGCGACCAGCCCGCTGACCGAGCAGCAGCGGGCGCACTGGTCCCAGTGGCTGGTCGGGTGACACCGCCGTTGACCGCCGCCCATGCTGGGTAGGGCCCGGCCATGGCCAAGACGACGAAGAGCGGGGACGCGAAGGCCGACGAGATCCCCAGCACGCTGCAGCGCTCCGACGAGAAGGCCCAGCGCACCTTCGCCAAGGCGCACGACTCCGCCGTCGAGAACTACGACGGTGACGAGCAGCGCGCCAACCGGGTGGCGTGGGCCGCGGTCAAGCACACCCACGAGAAGGTCGGCGACCACTGGGAGCCCAAGGACCACGCGGGCCCGTCCGACGCGCAGGCCGAGGGTGGCGCGGACACCGACCGGGAGACCAAGGGCGGCGTCGACGCGAACGCCACCAAGGCCCACCTGATGGACCTCGCCAAGCGGCTCGACGTGCCCGGCCGCTCGACGATGTCCAAGGACGAGCTCGTCGACGCCGTCCAGAAGGCCAGCGACCGGGAGACCCGCCGGGCGCGGGAGTCCTAGGCAGGCAGCGTCCAGAGCTCGCGCTGCGGACGGCCGAGCCAGCGGGTCCCGCGCGGGGTGAGCGCCACGCCCTCCTCCAGGGCGAGCCGCACGCACTGCCCGCCCCACTCCGGCACCGGCAGGCGCACGGCCAGCTCGAGGGCGTAGACGGTGTCGGGGTGCAGCACCCGGTCGCCGTCACCGGGGACGCCGTGCTGGTCGTCCCACCGGCCGATCGCCGGCCCGGCGCCGTGCCCGTGGACGCCGACCGGGTGGGAGTAGACCGCGGCCTCCAGGCCCTCGGCGGCGGCCGCGGCACGGGCGGCGGCGAGCACCTCGTTGCCGGTGCGCCCGGCGCGCAGCGCGGCCGCGGTCAGCGCCTGCGCCCGGGTGCCGGCCGCCCACGCCCGGCCCAGGCCCTCGGGCGGCGCGGTCTCGCCGGGCTGCCGCAGGTAGACGGTGCGCTGCAGGTCGGTGGCCAGGCCGAGGCTGGTCAGCCCGGCGTCGCAGGTCACCAGGTCGCCGGGCAGCAGGGCGGCGTCCTGCGGCACGGCGGGCAGCTCCACGCCGCGCCGGCCGCGCAGCGGCACCCCGGCCCGCTGCACGGTGACTCCGGGGTGGAACCAGGGCGGGACGCCGAGGTCGGCCAGCCGCTGGTGCACCCACCAGGCGAGGTCGGCGGCGGTCGTCGTCCCCGGGGTGAGGACGGCGGGGGACAGCGCCTCGGCCAGGACGCCGTCGGTGAGGCCGTTGAGCGCGTCGAGGGCGGCGACCTCCTCGGGCAGCCGGGTCTCCAGCCAGCCCACGACGAGGTCCTCGGCCGGCACCAGCCGCCGGGCGTGGGGGCCCAGCGCCTCGGTGAGCAGGCCGTGGTCGCTCACCGACAGCCCGTCGGCCAGCGAGCAGCGCGCGGAGACGTCGATGCCGATGCGGCGCGGGGCGGCCTGCTCGACGATCCGCCGCACCGCCGCCCACTGAGCCTGCTCGTCACCCTCCCGGCCGGCCTCCCGGTCGCCGTCCCGGTCGTCGTCCTCGCCGGTCCAGGCCGGCAGGAACTGGCCCACCGGGTAGCGGGACACGGCCACCGGCGTGACGCCGTCGTCGCTGCGGTGCAGCACCAGCACCACCCGGCGCCGCGCCGACAGCCAGGTCGCCGGCAGCAGCGTGGCCAGCACCGGGTCCTCGTTGTTCTCCCGCCCGACCACCAGCCACAGGTCGATGCCGGCGCGGTCCATGAGCACCGGCAGCAGGTCGAGCAGCCGCTGGCTCAGCCACCCGTCCCGGACGTCGGCCTGCTGCCGCAGCGGCAGCGGCACCGTCCGCGTCGGGTCCGGGACCACCAGGGTCATGGGGACAGGGAAGCAGAGAACCGCGGTCCCCACCCCTCGGGGAACTCAGCCCACGTCGGTGCGGGCCGCCCCCGGGCGGGTCGGCGGGTCGACCACCTCACCGGTCGGCGCGGACCGTGGCCGCGGCACCCGGGAGGTGGCCACCCGGTCGCGGCCGGCCTGCTTGGCCTCGTACATGGCGGCGTCGGCGCGGTCGACGAGCCGCCACAGGGCCTCGGTGACGTCCTCGCCGTCGACCGGGTTGGTCAGCGCCACCCCGATCGAGGCGGTGACGGGGTGGCCGTGGGCGCCGCTGCTGCCGGCCACCGCCGAGCGCAGCCGCTCGGCCAGCCGGGCGGCCTCCGCGTTGTCGGCGACCAGGCCGAGGACGACGAGCTCCTCGCCGCCGAGGCGGGCCAGCAGGTCGCTGGGGCGGACGCAGTCGGACAGCGCGGTGGCCACGCCCCGCAGGACGGCGTCGCCGGCGGCGTGCCCGTGCGCGTCGTTGACCTGCTTGAAGTGGTCGAGGTCGAGCACCATGGCGGCCACCCGGAGCCCCTCCCGCCGGGCCGTCCGCCAGGCTCGCGGCGCCTGGTCGACGAGGTGCCGGCGGTTGGCCAGCCCGGTGAGCGGGTCGCTCTGGGAGAGCGCCTCGGTGGCGGCGAGCAGCCGCTGCACCCGCCGGCGCAGCAGGTACACGGTGACCGAGACGAGGACGAGCATCCCGCCGTCCACACCGACCCGGACGGCGAGACCGAGGGCGCCGGGGTAGCTGCCGGCCAGCGCGGCCAGGCAGGCCACGGGGGTCAGCGCCATCACCACGCCCAGCATCCAGCGGTCGAGGAACCACGCCGCGGCCGAGCAGGAGAACAGCAGCACCATCGGCGTCGCGTAGCGCACCGGGTCGTCGATGCACTGCGCGACGACGACGTAGACGAGGTGGCCGAGCAGCACCAGGCCGAAGGTCGACCAGCGGCCCACGCGGCGGCGCACCACCAGGGGCACCGCCGCCAGCACCAGCGCCGCCATCGTCGCGGTGTAGGTCCAGCCGGTGACGCCGTCGCGGGCCACCCCGTCCAGTGCCGCGTTGACCAGCCCGGTGCAGCCGCCGACCACGAGGAGGACGGCGATCACGAGCGCGGCGAGGCGGTGTTCGGCGCTGCCGGGTCCCATCCTCTCCCCGGGGGAGCTCGAGCCGTCGGTGCCGCGGGACCAGGGACGCACGACGAGCAGGATGCCGTACCCCGAGGTGGCACCGGCGTTTCCCACGCGCAGAGTCCCCCGGGTTGGGGACCGGCCCGTTCCCCTCGCCGCGGGGCACCGGCGCTGGCAGGCTGCGTCCGTGTCGCACCCCGAGCCCGGCCTCGTGCAGGTGCGGACGCTGGCCGACCACCCGATGGTCGGGTCCGGCGCCGCCGCGCTGCGGATGGTCGCGACCGGTGCGGTGACCGCGGGCCGGTTCGGGCTGGTCGAGTACCGGCTCGCGCCGCACTCGCCCGGCGCGGCCCCGCACTTCCACCGGACGTTCTCCGAGTCCTTCTACGTCCTCTCGGGCGAGCTCACCCTCCACGCCGACCGGCGCTGGCAGCCCTACGGCCCCGGGGACTTCGCGCTGGCCGCCGAGCACGGCGTGCACGGCTTCCGCAACGACTCCGACGAGCCGGTGTCCTTCCTCATCCTGTTCACCCCCGGCATCGCCCGGGAGCGGTTCTTCGCCGAGACCGCGGAACTGCGGCGCAGCGGCCGCACCCTCTCGGCGGAGGAGCGGGCGGCCTTCTACGCCCGTCACGACCAGGTGATGGTGGAGGAGTGAGCTCCCCCGTCGCGGGGCACGCCCGTCGGGAGGGACGACGTCGAGGAGGGGCGCGATGGCGCAGGGACCGTGGTTCTACTGCCTGAAGCACCACACCGTGGAGGACCGGGACGGCTGCGCCGAGCGGCACCGGCTGGGCCCCTACGAGACCCGCGAGGAGGCCGAGCACGCGCTGCAGGGGGTGGCCGAGCGCAACGAGCAGCTCGACGCCGAGGACCGTGCCTGGCGCGACGGCGACTGAGCGGGTGACCGCGGCAGGGGAGCGGCCGGTCGGCGAGCTCGTCGTCGGGGTGCTCGGCGGCACCGGACCGCAGGGCAGGGGGCTGGCCGTCCGGCTGGCCTCGGTCGGGCAGCGGGTGCTGGTGGGCTCCCGGGACGACGCCCGCGCACGCGAGGTGGCCGCGTCGGTGGCCGGGCGCGCCACCGCGGCGGGCGGGGCGCAGGCCTCCGTGCAGGGCGGGTCGAACGCCGACGTCGCCGGCGCCGCCGACCTGGTGGTGGTGGCGGTGCCCTTCGACGGGCACGCGGCGGTGCTGGCCGGGCTGGCCGGGCCGCTGGCCGGCAAGGTCGTCGTCGACTGCGTGGTGCCGATGGGCTTCGACGAGCTCGGCGCCTACGCCGTCGACGTCGCCGAGGGGTCGGTCGCCCAGCAGGCCGCCGCGCTGCTGCCCGACTCGGCCGTCGTCGGCGCGTTCCACCACGTCTCGGCGGTGCTGCTCGAGGACCTCTCCCGGCCGACCCTCGACGGCGACGTGCTCGTGGTCGGCGACGACCGCGCGGCCACCGACACCGTGCAGGCGCTGGCCGGGCAGCTGCCGGGCATGCGGGGCGTCTACGCCGGGCGGCTGCGCAACGCACGCCAGGTCGAGGCGCTGACGGTCAACCTGGTCTCGGTCAACCGGCGCTACAAGGCGCACGCCGGCATCCGCGTCACCGACGTCTGACCGCTCGAGGGGCGCTGGCGCCGGCTGCTTCTCGGGCTGGTTCCGCGCTGCCCGGGTCCGATGCCGTCCGCCGAGCGCGGAACGGGCCCGGGAAGCGCGCCGTCCACAGCGCGCCGCCCGTCCACGGCGCCTCCCGGGGGCCCGCCCGGGCGTACCGCTCACCCGATGCTCGGCGTCGTGGACCCCCTCCTGCCACCCGACCTCGTCCTGCGCCGGCGTGCGCTGCCCGGCGGCTGGTCGGACGAGGAACTGACCGCCCGCCTGCGTCGGGGCGAGCTGACCCGGTTGCGCCCCGGCGCCTACCTGACCGACCCCGCGACGCTCGACGCCGTCGCGCGGCACCGTCACCTGCTCGTCGCGACGGTCGCCGCGCTCCGGCGGCCTGCCGTGGTGAGCCACCAGTCGGCTGCGGTGCTGTGGGGGCTGCCGCTGTGGGGGGTGCCGCTGGACCGCGTGCACGTCACGCGCCGGCCGCCTGCGTCCAGCGAGGTGAGCCGGTACCTGCGCTGTCACGCCGTCCGGCTGTCCGACGACGAGGTGGCCACTGTCGACGGCGTCGCGGTCACCACGCCGGCCCGGACGCTGCTGGACCTCGCGCGCACGCTGCCCGCCGAGCCGGCGGTCGTCGTGCTGGACGCGGCGGTGCGGCTGGGTCGCGTGGCGCGCGAGGACCTGCTGCACCGGCTCGCCGGCGCGGGAGGCGTCCCGGGAAGTCGGCGCGCCGCCCGGGCCGTCGCGTTCGCCGACGGTCGCAGCGAGAGCGTCGGCGAGAGCCGCAGCCGCGTGCTGCTGCAGCGCCTGGGGCTGCTGCCGTCGTCCCTGCAGCACCCGGTCCGCACCACCGACGGGCTGTTCCTCGGCCGGGCCGACTTCGGCTGGGAGGAGGAACGGGTCCTCGGTGAGTTCGACGGGCGGGTGAAGTACGGGCGGCTGCTGCGCCCCGGGCAGGAGCCGGGCGACGTCGTCTTCGAGGAGAAGCGCCGGGAGGACGCCCTCCGCGACGAGGGGTGGGGCGTGGTCCGCTGGACGTGGTCCGACCTCACCGTGGAGGTGCTCGGACCGCGGGTGCGCCGTGCGCTGGACCGGGGGCGGCGCCGCAGTGGCTGAGCGGAGCTCTGCGGGCTGGTTCCGCGTCTTGCCGCTCCGATCGCGCCCTTGAAGCCCGGAACCAGCCCGCGCAGTGGCCGTGGGGGGCCACGATGGCGGCGTGGTGCTCGCGGGCGCGGTCGCGGTCCTGCACGGCGCCGTCGTGCTGTTCATGCTGACCGGGGCGGTCCACGCGGCCGCCGTCCAGGTGGGCACGTACACCGTGGCGCTCGGCCTCAACGCCGTCGGCTACGGACTGCTGCTCGCCCGGGCCCGCCGGCGCGCCTGAGGGCGGGGCTACTCGAAGGAGTGCTCGGGACCGGGGAAGGTGCCGCTGCGCACCTCGTCGGCGTACTCCCGCGCCGCCCGCAGCAGCTCGCCACGCAGGTCGGCGTACCTCTTCACGAACCGCGGCACCCGACCGCCGGTGAGCCCGGCCATGTCCGGCCACACCAGCACCTGCGCGTCGCAGTCGACACCGGCCCCGATGCCGATGGTCGGGATGGCCAGCTCCTTCGTCACCTGGGCGGCCAGCCCGGCGGGCACCATCTCCAGGACGACGGCGAACGCACCCGCCTCCTGCACCGCGCGCGCGTCGGCCAGCAGCTGCTCGGCACCGGCGCCGCGGCCCTGCACCCGGAACCCGCCGAGGGCGTGCTCGCTCTGCGGCGTGAAGCCGACGTGTGCCATGACCGGGACGCCGTTGTCGGCCAGCAGCCGGATCTGCGGCGCCACCCGGGCCCCGCCCTCGAGCTTGACCGCCTGGGCGCCGCCCTCCTTCATCATCCGGACCGCGGTGCCGAACGCCTGCTCCGGGGAGGCCTCGTAGCTGCCGAAGGGCAGGTCGGCCACGACGAGGGCCCGCGACGTCGAGCGGGTGACCGCCCTCGTCAGCAGCAGCAGGTCCTCCACGGTCACCGGCACCGTGGAGGAGTGGCCGAGGACGACGTTGCCCGCGGAGTCGCCGACCAGCAGCACCGGGATGCCGGCCTCCTCGAAGACCGCGGCGGCGTAGGTGTCGTAGGCGGTGAGCATCGCCCACCGCTCGCCGCGCTCCTTGGCCTGCTGCAGGTGGTGGATGCGCACCCGCGCGGTCGACGTCCCGCCGTACAGCACCGACTCGCTCACGCCTGCGCTCCTTCGCGGACGCTGGGCAGGCTCTCCCGCCAGCGGTTGGTGATCGGCAGGCGCCGGTCGCGGCCGAACGCCTTGAGGCTGATCTTGGTCCCGGGTGCCGACTGGCGGCGCTTGAACTCCGCGACGTCGACCAGCCGCAGCACCCGCGCCACCACCTCCGGGTCGTGGCCGCGCTCGAGCAGCGCGGCCATGCCGAGGTCGCGGTCGACGTAGTCGGCGATGACGGCGTCGAGCTCCTCGTAGGAGGGCAGCGAGTCGCTGTCCTTCTGCCCCGGCGCGAGCTCGGCCGACGGCGGCTTGTCGATGGAGTTCTGCGGGATCGGCTCGGTCTCGCCGCGCTCGCGGGCGTGCGCGTTGCGCCAGCGGGCCAGCTCCCACACCAGCGTCTTGGGCACGTCCTTGATCGGCGCGAACCCGCCCGCGGCGTCGCCGTAGAGCGTGGAGTACCCGACGGCGACCTCGCTCTTGTTGCTGGTGGCCAGCAGCAGGTGCCCGTGCTGGTTGGACAGCCCCATGAGCAGCGTGCCGCGCACCCGCGCCTGCAGGTTCTCCGCCGCCGTCCCCGACAGCTCCACCGAGGTCTCGTAGGCGTCGACCATCGGCGCGATCGGCACGGTGGAGAAGTGCAGGCCCAGCCGGCGCGCGCTGTCCTCGGCGTCGGCGATCGAGTGCTCGCTGGACCACCGCGACGGCAGCGCGACGCCGTGCACCCGGTCGGCGCCCAGCGCGTCCACCGACAGCGCCGCCACCAGCGCCGAGTCGATGCCGCCGGAGAGGCCGAACACGACCGAGGGGAAGCCGTTCTTGTCGATGAAGTCCCGCAGCCCCAGCACCAGCGCGCGCCACACCTCCTCGCAGTCCGGCAGCGGGTCGGCCACGGACCCGGGGCGCGGCTCGAAGGCGGGCACCGGGTCCTCCGAGACGACGGTGCGGACGACGGTCATCGGCCCGACCCGGCCCTCCCGCCGCTCGGGCACGCGCGCCGGGTCGAGGGCGAGGTCGACGCAGAGCAGGTGCTCGACGAACTGCGGGGCCCGGGCGAGCAGCTCGCCGTCGGCGGAGACGGCCAGCGAGTCGCCGTCGAAGACCAGCTCGTCCTGCCCGCCCACCTGGTTGCAGTAGACGACCGGCGCGTTGGCCTCGGCGGCGCGGCGGCGCACCAGCGGCAGCCGCAGGTCGTCCTTGGCCCGCTCGTAGGGGGAGGCGTTGGGGGAGACGACGAGGTCGACGCCGGCCTGCCCGGCCACCCCGCACGGCCCGCCCTCGACCCAGAGGTCCTCGCAGATCGTGAGTGCCACGTCGGCTCCGTGCAGCCGCACCACCGGGAGGTCCGTACCGGGCACGAAGTAGCGCGCCTCGTCGAAGACGCCGTAGTTCGGCAGGTGCCGCTTGGCGTAGCGGGCCACCACCCGTCCGCCGTGCAGCAGCGCGGCGGCGTTGCGGGGCTGGACCCGGCGCGGGTTGGCGTCGCCGGGCCGTTCCTCGTCGAGGGTCTCCTCGTCGCTCGGCGGCCGGTCGATCGCCGCCGGGCCGTGGGTGTGCGCCAGGTACCCGACGACGACGGCGAGCTCCCCGAGGCCCTCGTCGGCCAGCGTCGCGGCGAGGTCGGTGAGCGCTTCCTCGCTGGCGTGCGCGAAGGACTCCCGCAGCACGAGGTCCTCGGCCGGGTAGCCGGTGAGCGTCATCTCGGGGAAGACGACGAGGTGCGCGCCGTCGCCGGCGGCCCTGCGCGCCCACTCGACCACCAGCGCGGCGTTGCCCGCCAGGTCGCCGACGCGGGTGTCGACCTGGGCCATCGCGACTCTCAGCTGCACCGTCACGGGACCATCCAACAACCGGCTCCCGGGACCGGCCAGACCGGCATAGCCTGACCGGCGTGGCCGAGTGGCTCACCGTCGAGGTGCTCGACGGGGAGGAGCCGGCGTCGGGCTGGCGCCGGGCGTGGGAGGACGGCCTCGTCGAGGCCGCCGTGACCCAGGGCGCGCGCTACTGGGAGTGGCACGACACCCGCTGGGGCGTCGTGCTCGAGGTCGTGTTCGACGACGACGAGCGGCTCGAGCGCTTCCGTGCGCTGCCCGCCGTCCGGGCCGCGCTGGACGCGGTGCCCGACCCCGTCGCCGGCCTGCTGGTCTACCGGGGACGGGGCGGCGGTGCGGGCGTGCTCGTCCCGCGCCGGCCGCGCCCCCTGCCCGCCGCCGGCGCCGCGGCGCTGCCGGAGCCCGGACCGGAGCCGTTCCTCAGGCTGGGCGCCTGACCTCGGCGGCCGTCGACGGGCGCGGGGCCGGGACGGGTGCCGGCGCGGGCGGGGGTGTCGCGCTCTCCAGGAAGCGCAGCAGCTCCACGGGGAAGGGCAGCACGACCGTGGAGTTCTTCTCCGCCGCCACCTCGACCATGGTCTGCAGCAGGCGCAGTTGCAGCGCGGCCGGCTGGGCGGCCATCACCTCGGCGGCCTGGGCGAGCTTCTCCGAGGCCTGCAGCTCGCCCTCGGCGGTGATCACGCGCGACCGGCGCTCCCGCTCGGCCTCCGCCTGCCGGGACATCGACCGCTTCATCGACTCGGGCAGCGCGACGTCCTTGATGTCGACCCGGTCGATGTGCACCCCCCAGTCGACGGCGGGGGAGTCGAGCATCAGCTCCAGTCCCTGGTTGAGCCGCTCCCGGTTGGAGAGCAGGTCGTCGAGGTCGCTCTTGCCGATGATCGACCGCAGCGACGCCTGCGCCACCTGCGCGATCGCCGCCTGGTAGTTCTGCACGTCGACGACCACGCGCACCGGGTCGTACACCCGGTAGTAGACGACCGCGTCGACCCTGACCGTCACGTTGTCGCGGGTGATGCCCTCCTGCGCGGGGACCGGCATGGTCACCACCTGCAGGTTCACCTTGCGCAGGCGGTCCGCGCCCGGCGCGATGAGCGCGAGCCCCGGCGGCCGCGGGTCCCCGTGCAGCCGCCCGAAGCGGAGCACGACGCCGCGCTCGAACTGGGTGACGACCCGGACCGAGGTGCCCGCCAGGACCAGCAGGGCCACGACCACGACCGTCAGGACCACGAGGACCGCGTCCATGTCGCCCTCCGTCGGACGCACCGGTGAGGCGGTCCCCAGCGTAGGCCCGCGCCCGCTCGCGCGGCACTCTTCGACCAACGCCGGTTGCTCCTAGAGTGGCGGGGTGGACCCCCGCGCGGACCAGGTCGCCGCCGTCGCCGCCCTGGCCGAGCCCACCCGGCGCCGGCTCTACGACCACGTCGTCCGCCAGCCGGGGCCGGTCGGCCGTGACGAGGTGGCCGCCGCCTGTGGCGTCCCCCGCGCGACGGTGGCCTTCCACCTCGACCGGCTGGTGGGCGACGGCCTGCTCGACGTGCACTTCGAGCGGCGGACCGGGCGCAGCGGACCGGGGGCCGGGCGGCCCGCGAAGCTCTACCGGCGGGCGGCGGAGCCGGTCGCCGTCTCGCTGCCGGAGCGGCACTACGACCTGGCCGGCGACCTGCTCGCGGGCGCCGTGACCGACGCCGAGGGGTCGGGCGAGCGGCCGGCGGCCGCGCTCGGCCGCCGCGCCCACGCGCGCGGGCTCGAGCTCGCGGCCGCCGACGGGGCGCGGGGCGGGGAGGCAGTGCTGCGGGTGCTCGAGGCGCACGGCTACGAGCCGCGGGCCGGTGCGGACGGCGTGACGCTGGTCAACTGCCCCTTCCACCGGCTCGCCCGGCAGCACACCGAGCTGGTCTGCGGGATGAACCTGCGGCTGGTCGAGGGCGTGCTCGACGGCGCCGGGGCCGACCGGCTCGAGGCCCGGCTGCGGCCCCTCGACGGGGTCTGCTGCGTGCACCTCGTCCCCGTCTGACGCGCCGCGGCGGCAGCCGTTGACGGACCGGTGACCCAGGTCTCTAATACCAAGCATCATTGGTGATAGAGGAGGTCGTCATGGCCGTCCACCTGAGCCGCCCGCACGGCGTGGCGGCGGATCCCGCCCGCTCGGCGTTCCGGCTGCTGCGCACCACGTACGCGGTCGCGCCCGTCGTCTTCGGGCTGGACAAGTTCGCGAACCTGCTCACCGACTGGCCCCGCTACCTGGCCGGCTGGATCGACGCGATCGTCCCCGGGACGGCGCAGCAGGCGATGTACGCCGTCGGCGTGGTCGAGGTCCTGGCCGGCGTCCTCGTCGCCGTCGCGCCCCGGGTCGGTGCCTGGGTCGTCACCGCCTGGCTGGCGGGCATCGTCGTCGACCTGGTCACCGGCCCGGGGTACTACGACGTCGCCCTGCGCGACCTCGGCCTGCTGGCCGGCGCAGCGGCGCTCGGGCTGCTCTCGGCGCGGTACGCGCGCGGCGCGGCGGAGGTGCGGGCGTGACCGGCGGGCCGGCGGCGCGCGAGGAGCACGCCGGGCACCTCCGGGTCGTGCGGGACGACGCCGGCGTCGACCTCCCGGCCGCGGAGCGGGCCGTCGCCGCGCTGCTGCGGGCCCTCGGTCGCGACCCGGCCGCCCCGCACCTGGCCGACACGCCCCGCCGGGTCGCCGAGGCCTACGCCGAGTTCCTCACCGGCCGGCCGTTCGCGCTCACCACCTTCCCCAACGACGGGGGCTACGACGAGATGGTCGTGGCCACGGGCATCCCGGTCACCTCCCTGTGCGAGCACCACCTGCTGCCCTTCACCGGCGTCGCGGCGATCGGCTACGTGCCCGGCGAGCGCATCCTCGGCCTGTCCAAGCTCGCCCGCGTGCTCGACCACCTCGCCCGCGACCTGCAGGTGCAGGAGCGGCTCACCCGGCAGGTGGCCGACTGGCTGCGCGACCACCTCGCGCCCCGCGGCGTGGGGGTGGTCATCGCCGCGGAGCACCAGTGCGTGTCGCTGCGCGGCATCCGCGCCGCGGGCTCGCGGACGGTCACCTCCGCGCTGCACGGGCTGCTGCGCGAGGACCCGCGCTCCCGCCAGGAGTTCCTCGCCCTGACCGGCACGGCCGCCTGAGGGGAGCCGGACCCGTGACCGCACCGTTCGTCGTCGTCGGCGGGGGGCTCGCCGGCGCGAAGGCCACCGAGACCCTGCGCGCCGAGGGGTTCGACGGGCCGGTCGTGCTCGTCGCGGCCGAACCCGAGGTCCCCTACGAGCGCCCGCCCCTGTCCAAGGGCCGCCTGCTCGGCACCACCGCCCGCGAGGAGGTCCGCGTCCTCGACCCGGGCTGGTACGCGGCGCACGACGTCGACCTGCGGCTCGGGGTGCGGGCCACCGCGCTCGACCCCGGTCGGCACCGGCTGGTCCTGGACGGCGGGGAGGTGCTCGACTACGCGCGGCTGCTGCTGGCCACCGGGTCCGCCGCCCGGCGGCTGCCCGTGCCCGGTGCCGGCCTCGACGGGGTGCGGTACCTGCGCACGCTGGCCGACTCCGACGCCCTGGCCGCCGACCTCGACGGCGGGGGACGGCGGGTGGTCGTCGTCGGGGCCGGGTGGATCGGCCTGGAGGTCGCGGCCGCCGCGCGCACCCGTGGCAACGAGGTGACCGTCCTCGAGCCGCTGCCCACACCGCTGCACCGCGTGCTGGGCCCGGAGATGGGCGAGGTCTTCGCCCGGCTGCACCGCGAACACGGGGTCGACCTGCGGACCGGGACCGGTGTGCGCGGGTTCGCGGGCGACGGCGCGGTGCGGTCGGTGCTCACCGACGGCGGGGAAGTCCCCGCGGACCTCGTGGTCGTGGGTGTCGGCGCCGTCCCGGAGACCGGCCTGGCGGCGGCGGCCGGGCTCGACGTCGACGGCGGGGTGCTCACCGACGCGGCGCTGCGGACCTCCGCCCCGGACGTGTTCGCCGCCGGGGACGTCGCGGCCGCCCACCACCCGCTGTACGGCCGGCACGTGCGCGTCGAGCACTGGGCCACCGCGCTGCACCAGGGCCCGGCCGCGGCCCGGTCGATGCTCGGCCGGGACGTCGTCCACGACCGGCTGCCCTACTTCTTCACCGACCAGTACGACCTCGGGATGGAGTACTCGGGGCTGGGCTCACCGGGGGCGCGGGTGGTCTGCCGCGGCGACGTCGGAGCCCGGGAGTTCGTCGCGTTCTGGGTGTGTGGGGGCCGCGTCGAGGCCGGGATGAACGTCGGGGTCTGGGACGTCACCGACGCGATCCAGCAACTGGTCCGCTCCGGCCGGCGGGTCGACGTCGACCGGCTGGCCGACCCCGCGGTGCCGCTGGCGGACGTCGCGGCCTGAACCCGGGCGCGACGGCGGGCCCCCGTGTGCCCGGCGGCCGGACCGGGCAGGCTGGGCCCGACGTCACACCCCGGAAACGAGCGGACCCGATCATGGCCAGCATGGACCGACAGCAGGAGTTCGTCCTGCGCACCCTCGAGGAACGCGACATCCGCTTCGTGCGGCTGTGGTTCACCGACGTCTCGGGCTACCTCAAGGCCGTCGCCGTCGCCCCCGCCGAGATCGAGGCGGCCTTCGCCGAGGGCATCGGCTTCGACGGCTCGGCGATCGAGGGCTTCGCGCGCGTCTACGAGTCCGACATGCTGGCCAAGCCCGACCCGGGCACCTTCCAGGTGATGCCGGCGACCAAGGGTGGCGCCAGCGACACCGCGCGGATGTTCTGCGACATCACGCTGCCCGACGGGTCGCCGTCCTGGGCCGACCCGCGGCACGTGCTGCGCCGGGCGCTGTCCAAGGCCGCCGACATGGGCTTCACCTTCTACACCCACCCCGAGGTCGAGTTCTTCCTGCTCGAGGACCTGCCCACCGACGGCAGCGCCCCGAGGCCGGCCGACAACGGCGGCTACTTCGACCTGTCCACGCACAACGTGGCGCACGACTTCCGCCGCGAGGCGGTCTTCGCCCTCGAGGCGATGGGCATCTCGGTGGAGTTCAGCCACCACGAGGTCGCGCCCGGCCAGCAGGAGATCGACCTGCGCTACGCCGACGCCCTGTCGATGGCCGACAACGTGATGACGCTGCGGCACGTCGTCCGCGAGGTCGCGCTGGCCCAGGGCGTGCACGCGACGTTCATGCCCAAGCCGTTCACCGAGCTGGCGGGCTCGGCCATGCACACGCACGTCTCGCTGTTCGAGGGCGACCGCAACGCCTTCCACGACCCGGCCGACCCCATCCGGCTCTCGGCCACCGGGCGGCAGTTCATCGCCGGCCTGCTCACCCACGCGCGCGAGTTCACCGCCGTCACCAACCAGACGGTCAACTCCTACCGGCGGCTGCTGGCCGGCACCGAGGCGCCGACCGCGGCCACCTGGGGGCGGGCCAACCGCTCGGCGCTGGTGCGGCTGCCCTCGTACAAGCCGAACAAGGGCCAGTCCGCGCGGGTCGAGGTGCGCTCGCCGGACTCCGCCTGCAACCCCTACCTCACCTTCGCGGTGATCCTGGCCGCGGGGCTGCGGGGCATCGAGAAGGGCTACGAGCTCCCGCCGGAGGCCGAGGACGACGTGTGGTCGCTCACCGACACCGAGCGCCGGGCCGCCGGCTACGAGGACCTCCCGGTGTCGCTGGGGGAGGCGCTGACCGCCATGCAGGGCAGCGAGCTGGTGGCCGAGACGCTCGGCGAGCACGTGTTCGAGTTCTTCCTCCGCAACAAGTGGGAGGAGTTCAACTCCTACCGGCAGAACGTCACGCCGTTCGAGCTCAAGCGCTACCTCCCCGGCCTGTGACAGGACCCCCTCGCCCCCCACGACGCGCTGCGCACGCCGCGGGGCCCCGCGAGGGGGCCGTTCCCTAAGCTCACCCCGTGCCGGACACCGCCGCCCGCCTGCTCGTCGTCGTCCCCAGTGACACCGCCCCGACCGCCCGGCTGGGGGAGTGGTTGCGCGACGCCGGTCTCGAGCTCGACGAGCGGCGCCTCGACGCCGGCGACCCCCTGCCCGCCGACCTCTCCGGCCACGACGGGTTGCTGGTGATGGGCGGTCCGCAGTCCAGCGTGGACGACGACGCCACCAGCGGGCTGGGCCCGGTCCGCGACCTGCTCGCCCGCGCGCTGGCCGACCGGGTGCCCGCCCTGGGGATCTGCCTCGGCGCCCAGCTGCTCGCCCAGGCCGGCGGCGGCCGGGTGCGGGTGGGCGCCGACGGGCCCGAGGTCGGCGCCACCCTCGTGGCCAAGCGGGACGCCGCCGAGCACGACCCGCTGTTCGGCCCGGTGCCGCTGAGCCCCGACGTCGTCCAGTGGCACCACGACGAGATCAGCGAGCTGCCGGCCGGCGCCACCCTCCTGGCGGGCAGCCCGCGCTACGCCCACCAGGCCTTCCGGGTCGGGCGGGCCTGCTACGGACTGCAGTTCCACGTCGAGACCACCCCGGAGATCGTGCGCGAGTGGGCCGACGGCGACCCGGTGGGCGTCGCCTCGACCGGCCTCGACGCGCCGACCGTGGCCGAGCGCGCGGCCGTCGTGCACCCCGACCTGGAGGAGGTGTGGGCGCCGTTCGCCGCGCGCTTCGCCGACCTGGTCCGTGCGGTGAGCTCGTCGAGGGTCTGAGGTGTCGGCCACCCGGGAGGTCCCCTGGCGGGCGCGGGTGCGGCTGGCGCGCTTCGGCTTCCTCGACGCCGAGCGGGCCGCGCTGCAGCTGTCCGACCCGGCCCTGGGCCTCTGGGACCTCGACCGCAACGAGCCCGCCGACCCCGAGGCCGGCCCGGTCGTCTCCGCGCTGGCCCGCGCCGGCGACCCCGACCTCGCCGTCCGCTCGCTGACCCGGCTGGTCGAGGCGCTCGACGCCGCCGACGCCACCGGCAGCTCCGCCGCGGCGCTGCTGGCCCGGCTGCGCGGCTCGGCGCTGCTGCGCGGCCGGCTGCTGGCGGTGCTCGGCGCGAGCGCCGGGCTGGCCGACCACCTGGCCGCGCACCCCGGCGACTGGACGGTCCTCGACGCCGACGGCCACGGGCAGGGGCGCGGCCCGGTGCGGCCCACCGCGCAGGCGCTGGAGCGGCAGATGCTGATGGCCGTCGGCGCCGACCCCGACGACCCGCCGTGGGGCGTGCGGCTCGGGCGGCCCGCGCCCGACGCCACCCCGCAGCGGGTGGCCGCGCTGCGGCTGGCCTACCGCCGCGCCGTGCTGTCCCTGGCCGGCCGCGACCTCGGCGAGGGCCTGTCGGCCGAGGACGTCGCCGCCGAGCTCGCCGACGCCGCGGCCGCCGTGCTGTCCGCCGCGCTGGCGATCGCCGTCGCCGAGCAGCCCGCGAGCGCCGCGCCGTGCCGGCTGGCGGTCATCGGCCTGGGCAAGTGCGGCGGCCGCGAGCTCAACTACGTGAGCGACGTCGACGTCGTCTTCGTGGCCGAGCCGGTCGACCCGAGCGATCCCGAGGCGCCGGCGGTGCAGAGCGCCACCCGGGTCGCCGCCGCGCTCATGCGGATCGCCCACGAGGCGGCCTGGGAGGTCGACGCGGCGCTGCGGCCGGAGGGGAAGGCCGGCGCGCTGGTGCGCACGCTGGCCAACCACGCCGCCTACTACCGGCAGTGGGCCAGCACCTGGGAGTTCCAGGCGCTGCTGAAGATGCGCCCGGTGGCCGGCGACCCCGACCTGGGCCGCGGCTACGTCGAGGAGCTCTTCCCGCTGGTCTGGCAGGCCGGCGAGCGGCCGGGCTTCGTCGGCGAGGTGCAGGCCATGCGCCGCCGGGTGGAGGAGAACATCCCGCCCGCGCAGGCCGAGCGCGAGCTCAAGCTCGGCCGCGGCGGCCTGCGCGACGTCGAGTTCGCCGTCCAGCTGCTGCAGCTGGTGCACGGCCGCGTCGACGTCCGGCTGCGGGTCGGCGGCACGCTGCCCGCGCTGACGGCGCTGGTCGACGGCGGCTACGTCGGCCGCGACGACGGCGCCACGCTCATCGCCTCCTACCGCTTCCTGCGCACCGTGGAGCACCGGCTGCAGCTGCTGCGGCTGCGGCGCACCCACCTGCTGCCCACCGACGAGCAGCAGCTGCGCTGGCTGGCCCGCTCGCTCGGCTACAAGCCCGACCACCGCGGCGACGCCGTCGACGTGCTGCGCGCCGAGCTCGCGCTGCACACCCGCGAGGTGCGCCGGCTGCACGAGAAGCTCTTCTACCGGCCGCTGCTGTCGGCCGTGGCCAAGGTGCCGGCCGAGGCCGCGCAGCTCGGCTCCGCCGCCGCGGGCGACTGGCTGCGGGCGCTGGGCTTCGCCGACCCGCCGGGCGCGCTGCGGCACATGGCGGCGCTGTCGGGCGGGGTGTCGCGCTCGGCGTCGATGCAGAGGTACCTGCTGCCGGTGGTGCTGCAGACCCTGGCCGACTGCGCCGACCCCGACGCGGGCCTGCTCGCCTACCGGCAGGTGAGCGAGGCCCTCGGCGGCAACCAGTGGTACCTGCGGCTGCTGCGCGACGAGGGCCAGGTGGCCGAGCGGCTGGCCCGGCTGCTGGGCTCGAGCCAGTACGTGGCCGCGCTGCTCACCCGCACGCCCGACGCGCTGCGCACCCTCGCCGACGACGCCGAGCTCGAGCCCCGCGGCGCCGGGGCGCTGGCCGGTGCCTGGCGGGCCGCCGCCCGGCGCGCGCCCGACCCGCAGGCCGGCATCCGGGTGGTGCGCTCGCTGCGCCGCACCGAGCTGCTGCGGATCGCCGCCGCCGACCTGCTCGGCCGCCTCGACGTCGTCCGGGTCGGGCAGGCGCTCACCGACGTCGCCGTGGCCACCCTGCAGGCCGGGCTCGACGTCGCCGTCCGGGCGTGGGCGCGCGAGACGGGCACCGCCGAGGACGACGTGCCGGTGGACCTCGCCGTGATCGGCATGGGCCGGCTCGGGGGCGGGGAGATGGGCTACGGCTCGGACGCCGACGTGCTGTTCGTGCACCGCCCGAGGCCGGGCGCGGAGGAGGCGCGGGCCACCCAGGCGGCCAACGCGATCGCGCACACGCTGCGGCGGCTGCTGGGCGAGCCCGCGCCCGACCCGGCCTTCGAGGTCGACGCCGACCTGCGCCCCGAGGGCCGGCAGGGCGCGCTGGTGCGCAGCCTGGACGCCTTCCGCGAGTACTACCAGCGCTGGGTGTCGGTGTGGGAGGTGCAGGCGCTGCTGCGCGCCACGCCGGTGGCCGGCGACGCGGAGCTGGGCGCGGCCTTCGTCGCGCTGGTCGACCCGCTGCGCCACCCCGCCGAGGGGCTGACCGACGCGCAGGTGGCCGAGATCCGGCGGATCAAGGCCCGCGTCGAGCGCGAGCGGCTGCCCCGCGGCGCCGACCCGGCCACCCACACCAAGCTCGGCCGCGGCGGGCTGGCCGACGTCGAGTGGACCGTCCAGCTGCTGCAGCTGCAGCACGCCGCCGCCGTCCCCGACCTGCGGCTGGCCTCGACGGTGCAGACGCTGGAGCGGCTGGCCGCCCACGGGCTGCTCGCGGCCGACCAGGCCGAGGCGCTGCGGGAGGCGTGGGAGCTGGCCAGCCGGGCCCGCAACGCCGTCTTCCTGGTCCGCGGCCGGCCCAGCGACCAGCTGCCCCGGCCCGGCCTGGAGCTGGCCGGCGTGGCCCGGGCCAGCGGGTACGGCCCCGACACCGACCCCGGCCAGTTCCTCGACGAGTACCGGCGCACCACCCGGCACGCCCGCACGGTGGTCGAGCAGGTCTTCTACGGGCAGCCCCCGGCCTGAGCGCGCGCAGGTGGGTGGAACCCGGCGGCGTCGAGGAGGACGATCGGGGGAGGCCCGAGTGACCGGGAGGAGAGCGCGATGTCGGATCCCGTCCACCGCCCACCGGAGCACAGCGGGGGTGCGGACTCCCCGTACGCCGACATGTCCGCGGCCGAGAAGCTGGCCTGCGAGTGGGAGGCCCGTCACGACGTGGCCGCCCGCGGCAGACGGGTCGACCCGGCGGCGGCGCTGGCGCACTACCTGAGCCACAACCGCTGCGCGGAGCTCCACCACGAGCACCCGCACCCGCCGGCGGCGGCCCGGCGGCGGGCGGCCGCCGAGGGGTTCGCCGCGGAGCACCCGCTGACGGCGTCGTGGGTGCGCTGGGGCGAGCCGGACTGACCGTCGCGCCCCACCCACACCCCCGGGCCGGCCGGCGGGTGTGCCGGTGGCGCGCGCGGGGCACGCTGGGGGAGTGAGCTCCGCGCTGCCCGCCGACGACGACCTGAACGACGACCTGCCCGTCGACCCGACCACCGGCCAGCCCGCCGACCAGCCCGCCGACGCCGTGGGCGCCACCATCACGCCCTACCGCGACGGGCCGCTCATCGTGCGCGGCGACTTCCGGCTGGTCGACCAGGACGGCGCCGAGATCGACCCCGGCCGCCGGACCGTGGCGCTGTGCCGCTGCGGCAAGTCGGGCATCAAGCCATTCTGCGACGGCACCCACAAGCGCTCGGGCTTCTCGGCGCCGAGCGCGCCCAGCCGGCCGCGCCCGGCCGCCGCCATCCGCAGCGCGTCCCGGGAGGGCGGCCGGCCGGCCTGAGCCCTGCTACTGCGCCTGGATGGACTGCGCCATCCGCACCTGCTCCTCGAGCACGTCGGTGATCCGGGCCTGCACGGCGTCGAGCCGGCCGATCACCTCGCTGGTCGCGTGGATGCCCGCGGTGACCTGCTCGCTGCTGGCCTGGATGCCGGCGATCTGGTCCGACACCCGCTGGGTCGCCGTCGCGGTCTCGCGGGCGAGGTCCTTGACCTCGCTGGCGACGACGGCGAAGCCGCGGCCGGCCTCCCCGGCGCGCGCGGCCTCGATCGTGGCGTTCAGCGCCAGCAGGTTGGTCTGGTCGGCGATGCCGGAGATGATCCGGATGACCTCGCCGATCGACGTCGACGCCTCGGTGAGCGCGGCCACCTCGGAGGTCATCGAGGAGGCCTGCGCGACCGCGGAGTCGGCCACCTCGCCGGCCGCGACCGCGGCGCCGCGCAGCCGCTCGACGCTGTCGAGGAGCTCGCGGGAGCGCTCGGCGTCGGCCGCGGCCCGGCGCAGCGCGTCCAACCGCTGGGAGACCAGGTGCTGCACGTTGCGCAGCGCCGAGGCCCGCGAGTCCGACAGCTCGATGGTCTCGGTGACGAAGAAGTCCATCGTGCCGATGACCTGACCGCCGGCGGTGATCGGGAAGCACACGCCCGAGCGCACCCCGGCCCGCTGGGCGGCGGGGGCGCGGACGCAGTCGGTGACCTCGGCCAGGTCGGGGACGAAGACCAGGTCGCGCTGCCGCCAGGCCCTGCCCGACAGGCCCACGCCCTCGGCGAAGCTGGCGGCCAGGGTGACCTTGCGGAACTCCTCGCCCGCCGAGCCGGACTCGGTGCGGAAGCGCAGCACCTGCTCGGCCTCGTCCAGCCCCCAGAACGAGCCGTAGGCCCAGCCGAACGCCGAGCGCACCGTCTCCAGCGCCGCGCGCAGCACCGACGCCTCGTCGGCGGCCTCCCCGAGGCGGGTGACCACGGCGGTCACCGCGGCCCGGTCGTGCACGGTCTCCCGCTGCGCCGCCGTGGCGAGCGCGGCCGCGCGCATCGAGGCGAAGAGCCGGTGGATCGACTCCCACTTCTCGGTGCGCGAGCCGAAGAAGGGCAGCTGGTGCGGGGTGAGGTACTCGACGACGGCGGTGACCCGCCCGTCGTCGACGGCGGGGATGAAGCAGCCCTCGCGGGCGCCGGCGGCCCACGCGGCGGCCCAGCGCGGCTCGGCCCCGCGGGCGGCGGGGGCGCTGTCGAGGTGCACCGCGCGGCGCTCGCGCACGGCCTTCCCGCCGGTGGCGTCGGGCAGCCGGCCGTCGGACGGCCGCGCCCCGGCCATCGCCGCGGCGAGGGGGCCGGTCTCGTGGGCCAGGGTGAACACGCCGCCGGGGCCGGGGACCCAGACGGCGCCGTAGGCCAGCCCGCACGCCTCGGTGAGCGTGCGCACCACCGCGACGTGGGCGTCCAGCGGCGTGCGCACCCCGTCGTCGAGGGCGGCGACGACGGCCTCCAGCGTCTCGATGTCCCGCGGCATCGGCGGCAGGGCCGGGCCGCCGGCCGGGGTCTCTTCGGTGCGCCGCCACATGTGGGTCTCCGCGTGCTCGGGGACCACGGGGTCCTCCGCGGTCCTGCGCGGACAGGATCGGCAGCGCACGACCGACCTGCAGCCGAGGCGGCGAGGTCCCCGCTCAGGCGGCGAGGGCGCGCTCCCCGCGCAGCGCCGAGCGGCCGGCCTCCCACGCGCCGAGCAGGTACCGGGCGGTCAGCCCGTCGACGGCCAGCGAGCAGGCGGCGCCGAAGAGCACGTCCCCGGCCAGGGCCGGGTCCTCGGCCACCAGCGAGCCGCACATGTCCACGGCGGCGATCTGCTCGTGGACGGCGTCGGCCTCCACGTGCTCGTCGTAGAAGACCGTCGTCGTCGCGTCGTGGCCCAGCCGGCGCAGCCCGGCCGAGTAGCGGCGGCTGGGCTCGGAGGAGGTCATCTCCACGCAGGCCAGGTGGCCGAGCGCCGCGGCGCGCCAGCGCCGGTGCAGGGCGAGCAGCGACATCGTGTTCACCGAGGTGAAGGCGACGGCGGGCGCGTCGTCCCAGAGGGCGCCGTACCCGGCGTCGAGGCCGAGGTCGCGCATCATCCCGGCGAACAGCTCGCTGTGCATGCGCTCGGCCGAGCCGCCGCCGTACTCGTCGGCCTGGATCTCCACCATCGCCGCCTTGGCCCGGCCGGCCAGCCGCGGGACGGCGAAGGTGTGCGGGTCGCCCTCCTTGAGGTGGTACACCGACCTCAGGGTCAGGTACTCGCGCCACTGCTCGGCGGTGCCGCGCTTGCTCATGAAGGCCGACAGCGACGGGCCGTCGTCGGCGGCGACGAGCGCGGCCAGCTGCTGGTCGACCGGGTCGCCGGTGGCCTCCGGCGGGCCGGTGAGCTCGCGCAGCGCGGCGAGGTGGCGCCGCTCGAGGTGCGCCCGCAGGGTCAGCAGCGCGGGGTCCCACTCGAGGGCGTCGTCGACGTCGTCGAAGCCGCGGTAGTGCAGCTCGTAGCAGGACGCCAGCGCGAGCTGCAGGTCGTCGTCGAGCAGGGGGTCCGGCGCCGCCTCCGCGGTCCGGCGGGCCAGGTCGACGGTGGCGGGGGAGACGGCCCCGGCGCGGAGGTCGTCGGCCAGGGCGGCGGTCATGGGACCCCGGGGCTCGGGCAGGCGCATGGTGCGGGCCATGCCCCGCGGCGTGGCATCTGATGCGTCGTGCGCGATGTGATGCCGTCCCGGGCGGTCGGGCGGCGCACGCGCCGGGCACGCGCACCCCGCCGGGGGCAGGATCGCGGGGTGCCCTTCGACCCACCCTCCGCGGTCCTGAGCACCGCCGGCGCCGGCGGCTGGACGCTCGTCGAGCCCCTGAGCTACGTCGGGCGCAGCGACCGCTTCGTCGTCCCCTCCGGCTTCCGCACCGACCTCGCCAGCGTGCCGCGGCCGGTGCTGTGGCTGGTCCCGGAGTCGGGCCGCTACACGCTGGCCGCGGTGCTGCACGACTGGCTGTGCACGGTGGGCATCGCCACCGGGGTGGTCACCTCCCGGCAGGCCGACGGCGTCTTCCGCCGGGTCATGCGCGAGGGCGGGGTGCCGGTGCTGCTGCGCTGGCTGATGTGGGCCGGCGTCCGGTGGGGCGCCCTCACCGACCCCGAGCGGCGGCCCGGCTGGTGGGCCAGCGCGCCGGGCGTGCTGGCCATCTCGGTGCTGGCCGCGCCGCTGGTGCTGCCCTCGGTGCTGCTGCTGCCCGGGCTGCTGCTCTACGCCGTCGCCGAGCGGCTGGTGTCGGGGGAGGGGGTGCGGCCGTGGGACCGGGCTGCGCGCGACGGCCGGGCGGACGAGGCTGCCGGGCATGAGTGACACCTCCGGACCGCCGTTCCGCGCCGACCACGTCGGGAGCCTGCTGCGCCCGCCCGCGCTGCTCGAGGCCCGCGCCCGCCACGCCGCCGGGGAGCTCGACGACGCCGGGCTGCGCGCCGCCGAGGACGAGGCGGTCGCCGACGTCGTCCGGCTGCAGGGCGACGTCGGCCTGCGCACCGCCACCGACGGGGAGTTCCGCCGCGCCTCGTGGCACATGGACTTCATCTACGCCATCGGCGGCATCAGCAAGGTCACCGGCGAGGACATCGTCGTGCACTTCAAGAACGCCGACGGCACGATCGACTTCACCCCGGCGGGCCTGCACGTGGACGGGCCGCTGTCGATCGACGAGCCGATCTTCGCCGCGGACTTCGGCTACCTGCAGCAGCAGGTGACCGGCCGGCAGACGGCGAAGCTGACCATCCCGTCGCCGTCGATGGTCCACTACCGCGGCGGGGCGGCGGCCATCGACCCGGCCGTCTACCCCGACGAGGACGCGTTCTGGGAGGCGCTGTCGGCGGCCTACGCGCAGCAGGTGCGGGGCATCGCCGCGCAGGGCTGCACCTACCTGCAGCTCGACGACACCAGCCTGGCCTACCTCAACGACCCCGCCCAGCGCGCCGAGCTCGCCGCCCAGGGCCGCGACGCCGAGCACCAGCACGAGCGCTACATCCGGCAGATCAACGCCGCCCTGGCCGGCCGGCCCGAGGGGCTGACGGTGACCACGCACATGTGCCGCGGCAACTTCCGCTCCTCCTGGGTGGCCGAGGGCGGCTACGACTTCGTCGCCGAGGCGCTGTTCGGCGGCCTGGAGGTCGACGGCTTCTTCCTCGAGTACGACGACGCCCGCTCCGGGGGCTTCGAGCCGCTGCGCTTCGTGCCGCCGGGCAAGCGGGTCGTGCTGGGCCTGGTGACGACGAAGCGGCCGGAGCTCGAGTCGAAGGACGCCCTCAAGCGGCGCATCGACGAGGCCGCCCGCTTCGTGCCGCTGGAGCAGCTGGCGATCTCCCCGCAGTGCGGCTTCTCCTCCACCGTCGAGGGCAACGCGCTGACCCGCGACGAGCAGGTGGCCAAGCTGGCGCTGGTCGTCGAGGTGGCCCAGGAGGTCTGGGGCTATGCCTGACCCACCACGGCCCGACACCCCGGCCCGACCCGGTCACGGGGTGGTCACGACCGGGCCCCCGGCCCGGCGCGCCGCCCGGGGGCTTGGCATGCTCGCACCGTCCCGAGGACAGCGTCGTCCGGGCGCTGTCTGCGCACGCGAGGAGGACGCCCGTGTCCACGACGGTCAGCAGGCCCGACACCGAGGGCGGACCGCCCGGAGGCACCGGTCGCCGCCGCCCGACCCTGAAGAGCGTCCTGGTGTGGACGGCGGTGGCGGTCGTCGGCGCCGTCGCCTGGACCGTCCTCGCCCTCGCCCGGGGCGAGACGGTCTCGGCGCTGTGGATGCTGTTCGCCGCGCTGGCCTCCTACGCGATCGCCTACCGCTTCTACGCCCGGTTCATCGCCCACCGCGCGCTGCGCGTCGACGACCGGCGGGCCACCCCGGCCGAGCGGCTGCACAACGGCGTCGACTTCGACGTCACCGACCGGCGGGTCCTCTTCGGGCACCACTTCGCCGCGATCGCCGGCGCCGGCCCGCTCGTCGGCCCGGTGCTCGCCGCCCAGATGGGCTACCTGCCGGGCACCATCTGGATCGTCGTCGGCGTCATCTTCGCCGGCGCCGTCCAGGACATGGTCGTGCTGTTCTTCTCGATGCGGCGCAACGGCAAGAGCCTGGGCCAGATGGTGCGCGAGGAGATCGGCATCGTCGGCGGCGTCGCCGCGCTGATCGCCGTCTTCGCGATCATGATCCTCATCCTGGCCGTCCTGGCGCTGATCGTGGTCAACGCGCTGGCCGAGTCGCCGTGGGGCGTCTTCTCGATCGCGCTCACCATCCCGATCGCGCTGTTCATGGGCGTCTACCTGCGGGTGCTGCGGCCCGGCCGGGTGCTCGAGGCGACGGCCATCGGCGTCGTCCTGCTGCTGCTGGCCATCGTCGGCGGCGGCTGGATCGACAACACCGGCCTGGCCGACGCCCTGACGCTGTCCAAGGAGTGGCTGGTCCTCGCCCTGGTGGTCTACGGCTTCGTCGCCTCGGTGCTGCCGGTGTGGCTGCTGCTGACCCCGCGCGACTACCTGTCGACGTTCATGAAGGTCGGCGTGATCGTGCTGCTCGCCGTCGGGCTGCTGATCGCCCGGCCGGTGCTGCAGGCCGACGCGCTCACCCAGTTCGCCCGCGAGGGCACCGGGCCGGTGTTCGCCGGGTCGCTGTTCCCGTTCGTCTTCATCACCATCGCCTGCGGCGCGCTCTCGGGCTTCCACGCCCTGATCTCCTCGGGGACGACGCCGAAGATGGTGGCCAAGGAGAGCCAGGTCCGCCTGATCGGCTACGGCGGCATGCTGATGGAGTCCTTCGTGGCCATCAGCGCGCTCATCGCCGCCGTGGTCATCGACCAGGGCCTGTACTTCGCGATGAACGCCCCGGCCGGCGTCACCGGCGGCACCCCGGAGACCGCGGCCGCGTTCGTCAACGGCCTGGGCTTCCCCACGTCTGCACAGGACCTCGCGGCCGCCTCGGCCGCCGTCCAGGAGCCCAGCCTGATCTCGCGCACCGGCGGTGCCCCGACCCTCGCCGTCGGCATCTCGGAGATCTTCCACAACGCCTTCGGCGGGAACCTGCAGGCGTTCTGGTACCACTTCGCGATCATGTTCGAGGCGCTGTTCATCCTCACCGCCGTCGACGCCGGCACCCGCGTGGGCCGGTTCATGCTGCAGGACACCATCGGCAACGTCTGGAAGAAGTTCGGCGACCTGTCGTGGCGGCCGGGCAACGTCATCGCCAGCGCGGTCGTCGTCGGCCTCTGGGGCTCGATGCTCTACATCGGCGTCACCGACCCGCTCGGCGGGGTCAACCAGCTGTTCCCGCTGTTCGGCATCGCCAACCAGCTGCTCGCGGCCATCGCGCTCACCCTCTGCACGGTGCTGCTGGTCAAGCACGGGAAGCTGAAGTACGCCTGGATCACCGCCGTCCCGCTGGCCTGGGACCTCGTGGTGACGATGACGGCGAGCTGGCAGAAGGTCTTCTCCGACAACCCGGCGATCGGCTACTTCGCCCAGCGCAACCGCTACGCCACCGCGCTGGACGCCGGGGAGGTCCTCGCGCCGGCGCAGGACGTGGGCCAGATGCAGCAGGTGGTCACCAACTCCACCATCAACGGGGTGCTGCAGGCCTTCTTCGCGCTCCTGGTCGTGGTGGTCTTCTTCAACGCGCTGGTGGTCATCGCGAAGGCGATCCGCGCCCGGGGTCCGCTGCCCACCACCGAGGAGCCGGCCGTCCCGTCGCGGATCGTCGAGCCCTCGGGGCTGTTCGCGACGGCGGAGGAGAAGCAGGCCATCGCCGAGCACGAGCGGCTGGTCGGCGCCGGTGCCCGCGGTCGGGGCACGTTCACCGAGGAGGGACCGACCCGGTGACGGCCGACGTCGCCGGCCCGGTCCGCTCCGCCGCCGTCCGGGCCTGGCGCGGGGTGCGCTGGTACCTGCGCGAGTGGAGCGGCGAGGCCCGCTGGGACGACTACCTCGAGCACTGCGCCGCGCACGGCCACCGGCCGGTGAGCCGGCGGGAGTTCGAGCGGCGCCGGGCCGACGAGCGGGAGCGCACCCCGGTCAGCCGCTGCTGCTGAGCCCGCCGTCCCGTGGCCCCGGTCCTCCGTCGGAGGGCCGGGGCCACGGTCGTCCCGCGGGGACGGGGTCGGCGCCACCCGCGCCGGGACGGCAGCGGCCGAGCCGCCGGGCGGTCAGCCACCCGCCGCGCAGCGCGCCGTGGGCGCGCAGCGCCTGCAGGCCGTAGGTGGAGCAGGTCGGGGTGAACGGGCAGCACGGCGGCCGGGTGGGGCTGACCCGCTCGCGGTAGGCGACCACCAGCCGGGCCGGCCAGCGCGCGGCCCACGGCGTGCCCGGCGGGGGAGCGGTGAGCAGCGCGGCCGGGACCACGAGCGCCAGCAGGCCGACCAGGTCACCGACCTCGCAGCACGCGTCGCCGCAGTCGCACCAGTCCCCGCGGTCGCGGTCTCTGTCTCTGTCGCGGTCGCGATCGCGGCGGCGTCGGCGGCGGGTGCGCCCGGGGCGGCGGATCACGGGGGGATGCTGCCCGGTCCCGGCCGGGTGGCGGGTCGGGCGCGCAACGGTCCGCCCCACCCGCCCCACGGGTGCCCCGGCGTCACGGCCGCGGTCAGCCGGTGCGGGCCGGGTGCCGACTCTGCAGGCACGTCCCGAGGCCCGCGGGCCCGTCCGAGGAGTGCCCATGCCGTCGTCCCCCGACCGTCGGTCCCGCCGGCTCACCGAGCTGCGGGCCGGGATGTCCGTGCTGACGAGCGCGGCCGCCGACCTCGGCGTCGGCGGCCAGACCGAGGTGCGGGTGCTGCCCGACGGCCGGCTGTGGCTGGCCGAGCAGGGCATCGCGGTCACCGCCGCCGACGTCTACCAGGCCGCCCGCGGGCTGGTCGCCGCCCAGCTGGACGCCATCGCGCGGACCACGGGCGACCCGGTCGAGGACCACGCACTGGCCTGGCTGGTCACCCTGCAGACCAACGAGGTCCTGGTCGGCGTCGAGGACGGGCCGGCCCGCGAGGACGACGCCGCCTGATCCCGCAGGACGCCGCGCCCTCAGCCGGCCGGGCGCCGGCTGACCAGCAGGCCGATCTCGCCGTCCTGCAGCACCTCGCCGTCCTGGTCGAGCAGGGTGAACCGCCGGGCGAGGACGCCGGCGTCGCCGCGGCTGGTGAGCCGGGTGCCGAGGACCTCCACGCGGCAGCGCACCGTGGCGCCGATGCGCAGCGGCCTCCGGAAGCGCCAGCCGTCGACACCGAGCAGCGCGATCGAGCACTCCTCGAACACGCCGATCCGCGACGCCAGCCCCATCGCCACCGACAGGCCGAGCAGCCCGTGCGCGATCCGCTCGCCGAAGCGGCCCGCCCGCGCCGACTCCGCGTCGGTGTGCACCGGGTTGGTGTCCCAGCTCCACCCGGCGAAGGTGACGACGTCGGCCTCGGTGATCGTGCGGGCCTGGCTGGTGAACACCTGGCCGGGGGAGAAGTCCTCGAAGTGGTGGGCCACGCTGCCCCTGCCTACCAGGGGCCGGGGCACCCGACGAGCCGGGCCCCCGGCGGGACCGACGGTGAGTCCGGGCACACCCGGGATGCCGGCGCGCCCGACCCCGCTTGTGCTCTGGCGTGGACAACCCGTGGGGGCTCACGCGACGCCGTGAGCTGGACTACGGCCGGCTGACGACCGCCGGCTGACGACGCGCGCTGACACCGCAGCCCGCCGCCGTCCCCACCTCCGCTCCGACCCCCTCGAGAGGCACGTCCGTGCTCGCACGTCTCCGCTCCGTCCCCTTCGCCGCGCAGGTCCTCCTCGCGCTGGTCGCGGGCATCGCCCTGGGCCTGGTCGCCCGCGACCTCGGTCCCGTCGCCGACGGGTCGCCGAACTGGCTCACCAGCACCCTGCAGACCGTCGGCCAGACCTTCGTCACGCTGCTGAAGGTCCTGGTCCCGCCGCTGGTCGTCACCGCCGTCATCGTCAGCATCGCCAACCTGCGGCAGGTCTCCAACGCCGCCCGGCTGGCCGGCCAGACGCTGCTGTGGTTCGCGATCACCGCGCTGGTCGCCGTCAGCATCGGCATCGGCCTGGGCCTGCTCACCCAGCCCGGCCGCAACAGCTCCGTCGACGCCGCCGCGCAGGCCCCGCCGGAGACCACCGGCTCGTGGTGGGACTTCCTCACCGGCCTGGTGCCGGGCAACGTCCTCGGCCTGCAGGGCTCGGTTGGCGACGACGGCTCGATCGGCCTGTCGTTCAACGTGCTGCAGCTGATCGTGCTCTCGGTCGCCGTCGGCGTCGCGGTACTCAAGGTCGGCGAGCCCGCCGAGCCGTTCCTCGGCCTGGTCCGCTCCGCGCTGGCCGTCGTCCAGAAGCTGCTGTGGTGGGTCATCCTGCTGGCCCCGATCGGCACGGTGGGCCTGATCGGCAACGCCGTCGCCACCTACGGCTGGGACTCCCTCGGCTCCCTCGGCGTGTTCGCGGGCTCGGTCTACGCCGGCCTGGCGCTGGTGCTCTTCGTCGTCTACCCGGTGCTGCTGCGGCTGCACGGCCTCTCGCCGCTGCGCTGGTTCGCCGGCGCCTGGCCGGCGATCCAGCTGGCGTTCGTCTCGCGGTCCTCGATCGGCACGCTGCCGGTGACCGAGCGGGTCACCGAGCAGAGCCTGGGCGTCCCGCGCTCCTACGCCTCGTTCGCCGTCCCCCTGGGCGCGACGACGAAGATGGACGGCTGCGCGGCGATCTACCCGGCGCTGGCGGCGATCTTCGTGGCGCAGTTCTTCGGCGTGGACCTGTCGCTGACCGACTACCTGCTCATCGCGCTGGTGTCGGTGGTCGGCTCGGCCGCCACCGCCGGCGTGACCGGCGCGGTGGTCATGCTGACCCTGACGCTGTCCACGCTCGGTCTGCCGCTGGCCGGTGTCGGCCTGCTGCTGGCGATCGACCCGATCCTCGACATGGGCCGCACCGCGGTGAACGTGGCCGGCCAGGCGCTGGTCCCGACGATCGTGGCCAAGCGCGAGGGCATCCTCGATCTGGAGCGCTTCTCCACCGGCCGCGCCTCCGGCCCGGTCGCCGACCCGACCGGCGTCGACGCCGACCTGCGGCAGCCCGCGACCGCCTGACCCCGGGTCCGACCCCCGACGGGCCGGTGACCTGCCCGGGAGGTCGCCGGCCCGTCGGCGTCCGGTCACCCCTGGGTGGCGAGGCGCTCGTCGAGCAGGAGGTCCACCCAGTCCTCCGCCTCGTCGACGGCCCGGGCGTTCGCCGCGCTGGGACAGCGGTCCCACGCGCTGCGGGCCGCGCCGAGCGCCACGTAGGCGACCGCGATGGCGTGGTCGAGCTGGTCGAGGGTGGCAACGGTCGGGCTCATGGCGACCTCCTCGCATCGGTTAGTCCTGCAGCGCACGGTAGGCGGGGGGTGTGACGTTCCTGTTGCACGGAGGCTGCAGGTGGGCGTCCCGATACACCGGGTCCCCACTCGCCCCTCACCAGCACGAACGGGTGGCCGCGGCCTTGCCCGGCCGGCCGTCCACCCGCCAGGATCGCCCCGGCCGCACCACCGTCGGCAGCGCTGTCGGCGACCACAGCTAGGGGACCGATGGACTGGGACGCGTACGCGCACACCTACCCGCAGCTCGACGACGAGACCACCGTGCCGCCCCTGCTGCGCCGGGTGCTGGACGACTCCGCCGGCCGGCTGATCGACGTCGGGTGCGGCGAGGGCGCGCTGCTCGACCGGCTCCGGGAGACCTACGGGGAGGCCTGGTCGCTGACCGGCTTCGAGGTGTCCACGGTGCGGGCGGAGAAGGCCCGCGGTTCCGGTCACACCGTCCTCGTGTCCGGTGACGGCGTGGTCCCCGTCGAGGACGGATCGTTCGACGTCACGACGGCCTGCCACGTCATCGAGCACGCCCCCGACGACGAGGTCTTCGCCCGCGAGCTGGTCCGCGTCACGCGGCCGGGTGGCCTCGTCTACGTCGAGACGCCGGTGAAGCTCCCCGGCGCCTGGTACTTCCGGCGCAACCCGCAGGCGGGCTGGGTGCTCGACCCCACCCACGTCCGGGAGTACCGCTCGGCCGCCGCCGTCGACGAGGTGCTCACGCGGGGCGGGCTCGCCGTCGTCGCCGAGGATCTCACCCCGATCACCTACCCGCTGGCCGCGGCCGGCCTGCTGGTCCGGCGGGTCCTGCGGCTCCCCGTGTCCACGGCGCGGCCCCGGGGCCTCGCCGCCCGGGCGGTGCCCATCCCGCGCTACCGCCAGCAGGCCGTGCTGGCCCGGCGGCCGGAGGCGGCTCCCGGCTGAGGCCCGGACGCCACGAGAGCCGGTGACCCGCCGCGGCGGCGGCCTGGCGCCTACCTCGCCCGGCGGAGGGCCCGCACACCCAGCGCGACCGCACCCACGGCCAGCAGGACCCCGAGGCCCTGGAGGCCGGGGGAGTCGTCCGCCTCCCCGAGCACCACGGCGATGACGCCGAGGGCCACGGCGACGAGGACGGCGACGACGACGGAGGCTGCGCGCACACCGCGAGCATACAATGATTTTCGATCACAACACATCGACCATCGATAGGCCCGGGTCGCGTCCCGGGGCCCGGTCGTGACGAGGGCCGGTGACCTGGGCGTGCAGGTCACCGGCCCTCATGCGGTGCGGGTCGATCAGATGTCGTAGTACATCGCGAACTCGTGCGGGTGCGGGCGCAGGCGGATCGGGTCGATCTCGTTCTCCCGCTTGTACTCGATCCACGTCTCGATCAGGTCGGGGGTGAACACCCCGCCGTCGATGAGGTAGTCGTGGTCGACCTCGAGCCGGTCGAGGACGGCGTCCAGCGAGGCGGGCACCTTCTCTATGCCCAGGGCCTCCTCGGGCGGCAGCTCGTAGAGGTCCTTGTCCACCGGCGCCGGCGGCTCGATCTTGTTCTTGATGCCGTCGAGGCCGGCCATGAGCATCGCCGAGAAGGCGAGGTAGGGGTTGGCCGACGGGTCGGGCACGCGGAACTCGATGCGCTTGGCCTTGGGGCTGTCGCCGGAGATCGGGATGCGGCAGCAGGCCGAGCGGTTGCGGGCGGAGTAGACGAGGTTGATCGGCGCCTCGTAGCCGGGCACCAGGCGGTGGTAGCTGTTGACCGTCGGGTTGGTGAAGGCCAGCAGCGACGGGGCGTGGGCGAGCAGGCCGCCGATGTAGTGGCGGGCGGTGTCGGACAGGCCCGCGTAGCCGGTCTCGGCGTGGAAGAGCGGCTCGCCGTCCCGCCAGAGGCTCTGGTGGCAGTGCATGCCCGAGCCGTTGTCACCGAAGAGCGGCTTGGGCATGAAGGTGGCGGTCTTGCCGTGCGCCCAGGCGGTGTTCTTGATGACGTACTTGAACAGCATCAGGCTGTCGGCCGACCGCAGCAGCGTGTCGAACTTGTAGTTGATCTCGGCCTGGCCGCCGGTGCCCACCTCGTGGTGACCGCGCTCGAGCTCGAGGCCGACGCCGATGAGGTTCTTCATCATGTCGGCGCGCAGGTCGCTCTGCTGGTCGTAGGGCTCGACCGGGAAGTAGCCGCCCTTCATCCGCGCCTTGTAGCCGCGGTTGGGGCCGACGCCGTTCTCGCCGGTCGGGGAGCCGGAGTTCCACGAGCCCTCCACCGAGTCGATGTGGTAGTAGGCCTCGTTGATGCTGGTGTCGTACCGGATCGAGTCGAAGACGTAGAACTCCGCCTCCGGCCCGAAGTAGGCGGTGTCGGCGATCCCGCTGCTGGCCAGGTAGGCCTCGGCCTTCTTCGCCACGTTGCGCGGGTCGCGGCTGTAGGCCTCCCGCGTGATCGGGTCGTGGATGAAGAAGTTGACGTTCAGCGTCTTGTGCTTGCGGAACGGGTCGACGAAGGCGCTGTTGGCGTCGGGCAGCAGCAGCATGTCCGACTCGTTGATCGCCTGGAAGCCGCGGATCGACGAGCCGTCGAAGCCGAGGCCGTCGGAGAAGGTGTCCTCGCCGAACGTCGACGCGGGGATCGTGAAGTGCTGCATGACGCCGGGCAGGTCGCAGAAGCGGACGTCGACGAACTCGACGTCGTTGTCGCGGATGTAGGCGGCGACCTCGTCGGGACTGGTGAACATCGATCCTCCGGGAGTGGGCGAACAGCCGTCGAGCACGCTACGAGCGGGGGGTTGCCCCGCGGTGTCCCGTCTGTTTCGGGGCGGTAACAACGGCCTCCGGCGTGTCGGCGGCGGCGGGTGCCCTGGCTCGGCGGGGGTGCGCTGCGGTGAGTCCTACGCTGGTGGGCGTGGAGCCACCCTCTCAGGGACGACGCCGGGGCGCCTCCCTGGGCCTGCCGTCCGACGGACCCGGCTCGCTGGCCCCCTTCGGGACCCGGGTGCTCGCCTTCCTCGTCGACGCCGTCCTCTCGGCGGTCGTCGCGGGCCTGTTCACCGCGCCCGACCTGCCGGGCAACTGGAGCCTGCTGTCCTTCGCCGCGGTCTACGTCGTCTTCCTCGTCGCCGTCGGGCAGACGCCGGGGATGCGGCTGCTCGGCCTGCGGCTGGCGCACCCGCGGCCGGCGGCGCGGCTGGCGCTCTGGCGGGCCGTCGTCCGGACCGGGCTGCTCATGGTGCTCGTGCCCGCCCTGGTGGTGGACGCCGACGGCCGCGGCCTGCACGACCGCCTCACCGACACCGCCGTCGTCCGCGACAGGTGATCGTCCGCAGGGAGCGGCCGGCCGACCACCGCGCCGTCGGCGACGTCCACCGGGCGGCCTTCCCGACCGCGGTGGAGGCCCGGCTGGTCGGCGAGCTCCGCGAGGACGCGGGCTTCCTGCCGCACCTGTCCCTGGTGGCCGTCGACGGGGACGACGTCGTCGGGCACGTGATCGCGACCCGCGGGTGGATCGAGCCGCTCGGCGCCCCCGCGCTCGGGCTCGGGCCGCTCGCCGTCCGGCCGGCCGTGCAGCACCGCGGGACCGGCACGGTGCTGGTGCACACGCTGCTCGCCGTCGCCGAGGCGGCGGGGGAGCGCCTGGTCGCGCTGCTCGGGTCACCGCACTGGTACGCCCGCCTCGGCTTCCGGCCGGCGGCCGACCTCGGCCTCGCCCCGCCCGACCCCGCGTGGGGCGTGCACTTCCAGGCCCGTCGGCTGGCCGGGCCCGAGCAGCGCGGCACCTTCCGCTACGCCGCGCCCTTCGACCGGCTCTGACGGCCACCCTGCAGGGGCCCGCCGCGAGCGTCGATCGGCCCTCCTGCAGGGGCCCGCCGCGAGCTCGCGAGTGGCGGGGGGCAGGAGGGTCCTTCATGGGGGGCAGGGTGGTCCTCCGGTCAGCGGCGCCGGACCTGGCGGGCGCTGACCGACATCTGCCGGCCGCCGGGCAGCGGGCCGCCGGGGACGGGCATCCGCGGGCCGCCGAGCGCGGACATCCGCCGGCCGAGGCTGTTGACCTCGGCGGCCGAGAGGTTGCGCGGCAGCTTCATCACGTGGGTGCTGAGCTTGCGCAGGGGCACCTGCCCCTCCTCGTCACCCACCAGGACGTCGTAGATCGGGGTGTCGCCGACGACCCGGGCGACCTTCTTCTTCTCCTGGGCGATGAGGCTGCGGACGCGGGCCGCGGAGCCCTCGCCGACCAGGATGATCCCGGGCCGGCCGAGCACGCGGTGCACGCTGTCGAGCTGGGTGGTGCCGGCGACGCCCGCGGTGACCCGCCAGTCACCGCGCATGCCCTCGAGCACCCAGGCGGCCGCGCCCGGCTGGCCCTCCACCTGGCGGTAGGCCGAGCCCTGCGCCCGGCGGCCGAAGACGATCATCGCGGCCATCACGCCGAGGACCACCGCGAGCGGGAGGAGCAGGAACGGCGCGCCGAACAGGATCGCCAGCAGCTCCACCACGCCGGCCACCACCACGAAGGCGATGAGCATCAGCCAGGGCAGCTTCGGGTCGTTCTTGCGGGTCAGCGAGTAGGCCTGCTTGACCATGCGGGCCTGGTTGCCGATCTTCTTGAGCCGGCCGACCTTGGGCTGGCCGTCCGCGCCGACCTTCGGGGCCTTGCCCTTGCCGGCGGCGCCCGCCGCGGTGGCACCGCCCGTCGTCCGGCCGCGGGAGCCGGGACCGGTCGCGGCCTTGCCGCGTCCGGACGGCGCGGTGGAGTCTGTGGGCTTGCTGCGTGCCATGACCCCAGGATAGGGGCGCGCGGGCGGGTGGCCCGGGGGCGCGGCGGGAGATCAGCCCCGAGGGGTCAGACCGCGGGCCTCGACGGCCTGCTGGTAGAGCCGGCCGGCCCGGTAGGAACTGCGCACCAGCGGCCCGGCGAGGACGCCGGGGAAGCCGATCTCCTCCGCCTGCTGCTGGAACCCGACGAACTCGTCGGGCTTGACCCAGCGGACGACGGGGTGGTGCCGCGGCGAGGGCCGCAGGTACTGGGTGATGGTGAGCAGGTCGCACCCGGCCTCGTGCAGGGCGCGCATGGTCTCCACGACCTCGTGCGGCTCCTCGCCCATGCCGAGGATGAGGTTGGACTTGGTCACCAGCCCGGCCTCGCGGGCGGCGGTGATCACCGCGAGCGAGCGCTCGAAGCGGAAGCCGGGCCGGATCCGCTTGAAGATCCGCGGCACGGTCTCGACGTTGTGCGCGAGCACCTCCGGCCGCGAGGAGAAGACCTCGGCGAGCTGGTCGGGGTCGGCGTTGAAGTCGGGGATGAGCAGCTCGACCCCGCAGCCCGGGACGGCGGCGTGGATCTGCCGGACGGTCTCGGCGTACAGCCACGCCCCACCGTCGGGCAGGTCGTCGCGGGCGACGCCGGTGACGGTGGCGTAGCGCAGCTGCATCGCGGCCACGCTCTCGGCCACGCGGCGCGGCTCGTCGGCGTCGAAGTCGGCCGGCTTGCCGGTGTCGATCTGGCAGAAGTCGCAGCGCCGGGTGCACTGGTCGCCACCGATGAGGAACGTGGCCTCCCGGTCCTCCCAGCACTCGTAGATGTTGGGGCAGCCGGCCTCTTCGCAGACGGTGTGCAGGCCCTCGCGGCGCACCAGCGACTTGAGCTCGGTGTACTCCGGGCCGGTCTTGAGCCGGGTCTTGATCCAGTCGGGCTTGCGCTCGATCGGGACCTGGCTGTTGCGCACCTCCAGCCGCAGCAGCTTGCGTCCGGCGGGCTCGACCTTCGCGGGGGGAGTGGGGACCGCCGTCTCGCTCATGACCAGCACGGTACCCCCGGACGCCCACCGCCCCCGCTGCCTCGGGGGCAGCGGGGGCGGCGGGGGAGAGCTCTCGTCGGGGCTCAGGCCTGGCCGGCCCCGGGCGGGCCCGCGGTCGGGCCCGCGTCCTGGGCGCCGCCCCCGCTGGTGTACGGCTCGGGAGCGGTCCGGGTCGGGTCGGTCTCGCCGGCGGCGTCGTCACCGGCCACGTTCTGCGCGTCGCGGATGCCCATGTCGGACTCGTTGGGCGCGGAGTCGCCGGCCTCCCACTGGGCGCTGGAGACGGTCTTGCCGGCGTTGTCGTTGCTCGGGGAACTGGGCACGGGGTCCTCTCGGTAGCTGGGCACGGGCCCGTCCCCGGCCGGGGCCGGCGTCCACGGGTCCGCCTTCTTCCGGCGCAGCAGCACGAAGGCCACCGTCCCGGCGACGAAGGCGGCGACCACCCAGGGCCAGCGGCGCGGCGCGGGCGCCAGCCCGGCCCTCCGCCTCGCCCGCGCGGCCGTCTTCGCCGCCTTCCTCCTCGTGTCCTTACCCGCCCGCGCCGACTTCGTGCGCAGGTCGGCCGTCGCTCTCGCGGTGGTGGCCAGCAGGTCGGCGCGGCGGTGCTCGAGCTCACCCAGGGCGGACTCGACGCCGGCGGCCAGGGAGCCGCGGGCGTTCTCCAGGGCCGGCCCGACCGCGTCGCGGGCGGCCGCCACGCGGGGGGCGACCTCGCTGGTCAGCGCCTCGCGGGTGGCTGCCGAGGCGGCCCCCACGAGCGGGGCCAGGTCGGCGGCGGCCCGCGCGGCGGCGGCGCCGGCCGCGGTCAGCGCGGAGGTGACCGCGGGGCCGGCGGCACCGCGGGCGGCCTCCAGGCGCGGGGTGAGGGCCTCGACGGCGGCGTCCACCCGCTCGCGGGCCATCTCCAGCACCGGGCCGGCCGCGTCGCGGGCCGACTCCACCCGCGGCGAGAGCGCCTCCCGCGCGGAGGCGACCGCCGGGGCGGCGACGGCGACGGCGGCGGCGACCTTGGGGACGACGACGTCGCGGGCGGCGTCGAGCGCCGGACCGGCCGCGTCACGGGCGGCCTCGACGCGGGGGCCGAACTGCTCGGCGGCGGCCCGCGACGCCTCGGTCACGGCGGCGCCCAGGTGGCTGAACCCCTCCTGGAGCTCGGCCCCGATGACCTGGCCGCGGGTTTGACTACGGGACACGGATGGACCTCCGGGTTGATCGACTCCGGCCATCCTGCCCGGTCCCGCCGACGGGCACACCCCGAGGCGGCACGCCCGGCGGCGTTCAGACGCGGTTGCTGGACCCGCCCGTGCGCGCGCCGGCGAGCCAGCCGACGAAGTCGGCAACGGGCATCGGTCGGGCGATGGCGTAGCCCTGCGCGACGTCGCAGCCGAGCTCGGCCAGCCGCCGTCCGGTGGTCAGGTCCTCCACGCCCTCGGCGACCAGGCTCAGCCCCAGGTCGTGGGCCAGCGCGGCGGTGTGCCGCACGATCGCCGCGGCCCGCTCGTCGCGGTCGACGTCGGCGGTCAGGCTGCGGTCGAGCTTGAGCTCGTCGGCGGGCAGGTGCCGCAGGTAGGCCAGCGAGCTGTAGCCGGTGCCGTAGTCGTCGATCGACGTCCGCACGCCGAGCCGGCGCAGCTCGCCGAGCACGCGGCGGCCGCGCTCGGGGTCGGCCATGAGGGTGTCCTCGACCAGCTCCAGGGTCAGCGCCTCGGCGGGCAGCCCGCGCCGGTCGAGGGCGGCGGCCACCTTGGCCGGCAGGTCCAGGTCGGCGACGTTGGCCGCCGACAGGTTCACCGAGATCGGCACCCGGTGCTCGGCCCACCACAGCGCGACCGCGTCCAGCGACCGGTCGAGCACCGCGTCGGTGAGCGGGCGCAGCAGGCCGGCCTGCTCGGCGGCGGGCAGCACGAACGCGGGGCTGAGCAGCCCGCGCGTGGGGTGCTGCCAGCGCAGCAGCGCCTCGACGCCGACCGGCCGGCCGTCGTCCATGGCGACCTGCGGCTGCAGGTGGACGATCAGCTCGTCCTCGGCCAGGGCGGTGCGCAGCTCCTCCATCGTGCGCAGCCGGTCACCGGAGTCGCTGCCGGGGTCGGGTACGTACACCTGGACGCCGGTGCGCCCGGTCTTGGCCGCGTACATGGCCACGTCGGCGCAGCGCAGCAGCTCCTGGACGTCGTCGGCCGGCACCGGGGCGGTGGACACGCCGATGCTCACCCCGACGTGCAGCCGGATACCGCCCACGGGGAAGGGCTCGCGCAGCAGCCCGTCGACGACGCCGGCCCGCAGGGCGGCGGTCTCGAGGTCGGTGCCGGGCAGCAGGACGGCGAACTCGTCGCCGCCCAGGCGGGCGAGCACCTCGCCGGGCTGCAGGACGGGGGCCAGCCGCGGGCCGACCTGGCGCAGCAGCTCGTCGCCGGCGCCGTGGCCGAGGCTGTCGTTGACCTCCTTGAAGCCGTCGAGGTCGAGCAGCAGCAGCGCCGCCGGGCGGGCGGTGGTGGCCGCGGCGACGACGTCGCGGGCGGCCTCGAGCAGCGCGCGCCGGTTGGGCAGTCCGGTCAGCTCGTCGGTGCGGGCCTCGAGCTTGACCTCGCGGATGGTGCGGACCTCGCGGAAGGTGACCGCCGTCCGGGCCAGCGCGGCGAGCACGCAGCCGATCGCGGCCCACGCCGCCCACGGGGACATCCGGTCGCCCCAGCCCAGGCCCAGCACGAACAGGCTGGCCAGGTTGCACACCAGCGGGACGGCGAGCACCCGCCAGCCCACCTGGGTGTCGGCCTCGCGCGCCGGCGGGGCTCCCTGGTCGCTGCGGTGGGCGGCCACGGCCATCAGCAGCATGCCGGTCAGCCAGGTGAGGTCGAGCGGCCCGCCCTCGACGTAGTCCCCGGCGGTGGCCAGGTCGAGGTAGACGATGTCGCCCACCAGGTTGGCCACGATCCCGGCGCCGAGCAGCAGCAGGGCGGGGTCGCGGCGCACGCCGAGGATGGCCGAGACGGCGACGAGCACGGCCAGCAGGACGACGTCGGCCACCGGGTAGGCCAGGTTGGTGACGACGGCGGCGAGGCTGCCCTCGGTCAGGCGCAGGGCCGGCTCCAGCAGCACCGCGACGGCGACGGCCGTGGCGCCCAGCGCCCCGATGCCGCCGTCGAGCCACATGCTCGCGTGGAAACGGTGTACGCGGGTGCGGATCAGCGCGATGAGCGCCACGTACAGCGGTGCGAAGTAGGCGAGGTAGAAGAAGTCGGCCAGGGAGGGGTAGGGCTCGTGGGTCATCCGGGCGATGACGAGGGTGTAGACGAGGTTGCCGACGGTGTTGAGCACGAAGGCGACGGCCAGGCTGGTCCAGGCGAGCCGCTCGGCGCGGTTGCGGCGGGCGGCCAGGACGCACACGGCGGCGGCCAGCAGGCAGACGGCGTTGTAGAGGACGAGGTCGTAGGCCAGGGCCCACGCCTCGCCGTCCGGGCGCGGCCCGACGCCGGTGGCGAACAGCGCGAGGACGAGCCCGGTCAGGGCCAGGGTCCGGCGGGAGCCGCGGCGGTCGGGCGCGCTCGGCGCATCGGGTGGCACACGATCCCTCTCGGCAGGGCGGGGCCGCGGGTACACCGGGTGGGCCGCGGGTTCACCCTCCGGGGTGGGGGCCGGCCGGACCGTCCGTGCGCGCGGCCCGCCGGCGCGGCGGAGTAGGCTCGCGCGCGTGAACGGGCAGCTGCTCCTTCGCCGGCCGTGCTGATCTGACCGACGCAGACAGCACGGCGACCCCTCCTGCGCGAGGGGTTTTTTTCTGCCCGCCGCACGACCCGCCGAGGAGAACCGCGACCATGAGCCAGACGGTCAGCCAGCCCGCCACCGACCCGGCCGGCGACGGCGTCCCGCCGCACCGCTACACGCCGGCGCTCGCGCAGCGGATCGAGCTGGAGTGGCAGGACCGCTGGGCGCGCGAGGGCACCTTCCACACGCCGAACCCGGTCGGCCGGCTGGCGGAGGGCTTCGACCGGGTCGCCGACCGGCCCAAGGCCTTCCTGATGGACATGTTCCCGTACCCCTCGGGCGCCGGGCTGCACGTCGGGCACCCGCTGGGCTACCTGGGCACCGACGTGACCAGCCGGTTCCTGCGGATGGACGGCCGCAACGTGCTGCACCCGATGGGCTACGACGCCTTCGGCCTGCCCGCCGAGCAGTACGCCGTCCAGACCGGGCAGCACCCGCGGGTCACCACCGAGGCCAACATCGCGGCCATCCGGGCCCAGCTGCGCCGGCTGGGCGTCGACCACGACGAGCGGCGCACCTTCGCCACCATCGACCCGGGCTACTACCGGTGGACCCAGTGGATCTTCCTGAAGATCTTCGGGGCCTGGTTCGACGAGCAGGCCGGCCGGGCCCGCCCGGTGGAGGAGCTGGTGGCCGAGCTGGACGCCGGCACGCGGGAGCCCGCGCCCGGCACCAACCCGGCGGGCCGGCCCTGGGCGGAGCTGTCCGACGTCGACAAGCGGCGCGTGGTCGACGCGCACCGGCTGGCCTACCGGCACGAGGCGCCGGTCAACTGGTGCCCGGGCCTGGGCACGGTCCTGTCCAACGAGGAGGTCACCCCCGACGGCCGGTCCGAGCGGGGCAACTTCCCGGTGTTCCGGCGTCCGCTGACCCAGTGGATGATGCGGATCACCGCCTACGCCGAGCGGCTGCTGGCCGACCTGGACCGGCTGGACTGGTCGGACTCGGTCAAGCAGATGCAGCGCAACTGGATCGGCCGCTCGACCGGTGCGCGGATCCGGTTCGCCGCCGGGCAGGAGACCATCGAGGTCTTCACCACCCGGCCCGACACCCTGTTCGGCGCCACGTACGTGGTGCTGGCACCCGAGCACCCGCTGGTCGGGACGCTGACCGCGACCGCCTGGCCCGACGGTACCGACCCGCGGTGGACCGGCGGCGCGGCCACCCCGGCCGAGGCGGTGCGGGAGTACCAGCGGCAGGCCTCGCGGCGCTCGGAGCTCGACCGCCAGGACACCGGCCGGGAGAAGACCGGCGTCTGGCTGGGCACCACCGCCGTCAACCCGGTCACCGGGCGCGCGCTGCCGGTGTTCATCGCCGACTACGTGCTGACCGGCTACGGCACCGGCGCGATCATGGCGGTGCCCGGCGAGGACACCCGCGACTGGGAGTTCGCCGAGGCCTTCGGGCTGCCGGTCGTGCGCACGGTGCAGCCGCCGGAGGACTTCGCGGGCGGCGCGTACACCGGCAGCGGCCCGATGGTGAACTCCTCGAACGAGCATGTGTCGCTGGACGGGCTGACCGACAAGGCCGCGGCCATCGCCCGGGTGACCGAGTGGCTGGTGGCCTCCGGCCACGGGGAGGCGACGACCACCTACAAGCTGCGCGACTGGCTGTTCAGCCGGCAGCGCTACTGGGGTGAGCCGTTCCCGGTGGTCTACGACGAGAACGGCCTGCCGCGGGCGGTGCCGGAGTCGCTGTTGCCGGTGCTGCTGCCCGAGGTCGACGACTACTCGCCGAAGACCTTCGCCGACGACGACGCCGAGTCCGCGCCCGAGCCGCCGCTGTCGCGGGTCTCCGAGTGGACGACGGTGGAGCTGGATCTGGGCGACGGGCCCAGGCCCTACCGCCGCGAGACCAACACGATGCCCAACTGGGCCGGGTCGTGCTGGTACTACCTGCGTTACCTGGACCCGGGCGACGACACCCAGATGGTCGACCCGGAGCTGGAGCGCTACTGGCTGGGCCCGCGCTCGCCGGGCGACGTCGGCGGCGTCGACCTCTACGTCGGCGGCATGGAGCACGCGGTGCTGCACCTGCTGTACGCCCGCTTCTGGCACAAGGTGCTGCACGACCTGGGCTACGTGTCCAGCGAAGAGCCGTTCCGTCGGCTGGTCAACCAGGGCTACATCTCCGCCTACGCCTACACCGACGAGCGCGGCTTCTACGTGCCCGCCGCCGAGGTGGAGGAGCGGGACGGGCAGTTCCTCTTCGAGGGCAGGCCGGTCAACCGCGAGTACGGGAAGATCGGCAAGTCCCTGAAGAACATGGTGACGCCCGACGAGATGATCGGGGCGTACGGCGCCGACACCTTCCGGGTCTACGAGATGTCGACCGGGCCGCTGGAGCAGTCGCGGCCGTGGGACACCAAGGCCGTCGTCGGCTCGCAGCGGCTGCTGCAGCGGATCTGGCGGGTGGTCGTCGACGAGCAGACCGGCGCGGTCCGGGCCGCCGACGCCTCCCACGCCGAGGCCCCGGAGCCGTCCGACGACGTGCTGCGGGCGCTGCACCGGGCCATCGCCGGGGTGCGCGACGGCATGGCGACGCTGCGGTTCAACGTCGCCATCGCCCGCATCGCGGAGCTCACCAACGCGCTGACCGCGGCCTACGGCGCCGATGCGGCCGTGCCGCGCCCGGTGGCCGAGGCGCTGGTGCTGCTGGTCGCCCCACTGGCCCCGCACCTGGGCGAGGAGCTGTGGGCGCGGCTGGGCCACGACTCCTCGGTCGCCTGGGCGTCGTTCCCGGTGGCCGACGAGCGGTGGCTGGTCGAGGACACCGTGGAGGTCGCCGTCCAGGTCAACGGGAAGGTGCGCGCGCAGGTCAGCGTGCCGGCCGACGCCGACGCCGCGGCCCTGGAGCAGGCGGCGCGGGCCGACGAGCGGATCGCCGGGCAGCTGGCCGGGCGGACGGTGCGCCGGGTGGTCGCCGTCCCGGGCCGGCTGGTCAACTTCGTCGTCGGCTGATCCCCGCCGTCCCGCCTGGGCGCCCGCTCAGGCGGGACGGATGCGGATCATCGCGTGGCGCTGCGTGCCCGGCCGGGTGAGCCGCTGCCACAGTCGCGCGCTGGTGTAGGAGATCCGCCAGCGCCAGCCGTAGCGCCGGGCGAGGGCCGCCCGCGCCTGCCGCCACTCGTGAGCCGGCACGAGGACGGCGGTGGCCTCGACGGCGTCGCCGAGGAGGCGGCCGCGGACGTCGCACGGGGCGACGGTGACCCGGCTGGTGTGCCGCAGCCGTTTGACCTTGCCCGAGTCGGCGCGGGTCCAGACCACGAGGCTCCCGCCGTCGGGCGCGGCCCACACCGGGGTGGGCACCGGCTGCCCGGTGCGGCGGAACGTGGTCAGGCTGACGTAGGTGCTCCGCGGCAGCTCGGCCATGCTGCGGTGGCCGGGCTCAGGCGGCCGGCGCCAGGGTGAGGACCTGCCGCACCGCGTCCTCCACCGCGTCGACCACCTCGGCGACGGGCACGTCCCGGCCGAGCTCGGCGCTCAGCGAGGTGACCCCGGCGTCGACGATGCCGCAGGGCACGATCGCGCCGAAGGCCCCCAGGTCGGGGTCGCAGTTGAGCGCGAAGCCGTGCATGGTGACCCCGCGCGCGACCCGGACGCCGATCGCGGCGATCTTGCGCTCGGGGCGCAACCGGCTGCCGGGGCCGGGTGCGTCGGCGGCCACCCAGACGCCGCTGCGGCCCTCGACCCGCTGCGTCGACACGCCCAGGCCGGTGCACACCGACATGAGGGCGTCCTCGAGCCGGCGCACGTGCGCGACGACGTCCACGGGGTCCGGCAGCGCCACGATCGGGTAGCCGACCAGCTGGCCGGGCCCGTGCCAGGTGATCTTGCCGCCACGGTCGACGTCGATCACGGGGGTGCCGTCGAACGGCCGCTCGTGGGGCTCGGTGCGCCGGCCGGCGGTGTAGACCGACGGGTGCTCGAGCAGGAGCAGGGTGTCGGGGCCCTCCCCGGCCACGCGCGCGGCGTGGATCTCGCGCTGGCGCTCCCAGGCCTGCTCGTAGGGGACGGTGCCGGCCCGGACGACGTGCAACTCGGTCACGCCGTCCAGCCTATGCCCGGGCTCACCGGAGCCGCCGCGGCTCGAGGCGGGTCTCCACCGCGCTGCCGTCGGGGCCCAGCTCGACGCGGTAGGCCGCCTTGCCCGGGCGGTCGGCGACGGCCTCGACCATCGCGGTGCCGCGGTACACCAGGCCGACGCCGTCGTCGGTGGCGTGCCCGGCCGGGAGCGTCCCGTCGGCGACCAGCCGCTGGTACAGCGGGCGGCGCTGCTCCTCCGAGTCGTAGTGCACGCCGTTGGACGTCGGGATCAGGCCCAGGCCGTTCGTGACCGGCCGCAGGTCGGGACCGTAGGAGTCGGTCGTGCCCCCGACGTGCCAGCACAGTGACCCCGCCGACACCCCGCCCAGCACGACCCCGGCCCGCCAGCACTCGGCCAGCACCTCGTCGAGCCCGTGCACCCGCCAGACCGCCAGCAGGTTGGCCACGCTGCCGCCGCCGACCCACACGACGTCCTGCGCCAGCAGGTGCGCCCGCACGTCGGGCACCGTCGGCATCGGGAACAGGCTCAGGTGGCTGACCCGCACCGCGCTGCCGGCGAACGCGCCGTAGACCCCGGCCACCCGCACCGGGTCGTCACCGGTCGCGGTGCCGAGGTAGCACAGCCGCGGCTGCTCCGGCGCCCCCGCCAGCTCGACGGCCAGGTCGAACACCGGCCCGGGAGCCCAGTCGTAGGGCCCACGGCCGCGGGAGTCGAAGCCGATGCTGGTGGCGAGGATCGTCGGGGCGGTCGCGGGCATCAGGCGGCTCCTCGCCGGGTGCCCGGCTGCAGTCTCCGCAGCACCGCCGCGGCGGTGCGCCGGCCGCTGGCCATGGCTCCCTGGATGGACGGGGTGTCGCGGTGGTCACCGCACACGAAGAGCCCGCCGCCCAGGTCGACCGGGCGGCGCGGCTGCAGCGGCGGCAGCGCGGCCGGCTGCGCGCCGGTGACCGTGACGGTGGTGAGGTGCTCGAGGTCGGCGACCGCGACGCCGTGCAGCCGCGCAACCTCCGCGCGCACGTCGGCCTCGCGGGTGGGCAGGAGGGAGTTGCTCGCCAGCAGGGCCCGGCCGTCGGGGCCGTAGGCGGGCTGGGCGTCGGTGAGCACCACGCTGTTGACCAGCTGTCCGCCCGGTGTGCCGAGGACGATGAGCGGATCGGGCCAGGGGCTGCCCGGCAGCACGTGGTAGTGGGTGGTCACCTGCCGCGGCGCGCTCGCCTGCACGGCGGGCACCAGTGCGGCCGCGGTGGCGGGGTCGGTGGCGACGACGACGGCGTCGGCCTGCACCCGTCCGGCGTCGCTGGTGACCGACGTCCCCGACACCTCGCCGACCCGCACGCCGTGGTGCAGCCGCTCGGCGCCGACCCGCCCGGCCAGCTGCTCGCCGATCGCCTGGATGCCGCGGGCCGGCAGACCCGTGGCGCCGCGGGCGAAGCTCCGCCAGAGCAGGTCGAGGTAGCGGCTGGAGGTCTCGAGCCGGTCCTCGAGCAGCACGCCGGCGAGGAAGGGGCCGAAGAACCGTTCCCGGGCCGCGGCCCCGATGCCGGCCCGGGCCAGGTGCTCGTCGGCGCCGGTCTCGGGCGCGGCCAGCAGCCGTGACACCGGCGTGTAGGCCGCCCGTGCCGAGAAGGCGGCGACCGCCAGCTTGCGGGGCAGCGGGCCCAGCGGGGCGCGCAGCGTGTCCAGCGCCGCGCCCGGGCGGCGTCGGGGGTCGACCACCCGGTGGGCGCGCCCGCCCTCCCACACCACCGCGCCCGGGGTGAACCAGCCGAGCTCGAGCGCGGCCAGGTCGAGGTCGGCCGCCCGGGGGTAGCCGGTGTTGAGGACCTGGAAGCCCCGGTCGACGACGAAGCCGTCGACGCGCTGGGTGGCCAGCCGGCCGCCCGCGTGCGCGGCGGCCTCGAGGACGTGCACGTCGCGCCCGGCGGCGGCGAGGCGGGTGGCCACCGACAGCCCGGCCAGGCCCGCGCCGACGACGACGACCTCGGCACGGGTGGGCAGCGACATGTCCCGAACCTAGGTGCTCGCCGCCCCGGTCACCCGTCCGGGACGGGGCTGTGGACGCCGCAGCGGCCTGTGGACGGACGGAGCGGGCCGGCGGCCGACCGGCCTAGCCTCCCCGCCGTGCCTGCCACCCCGGACCCCGCCGGCCCCGCCGACGCCCTGCCCGACGGTGCCCCGCGGCCGCCCGCGGTCCCCGGGTACCGGCTCGAGAGCCTGCTCGGCCGGGGCGGGTCCGGCGAGGTCTGGCGGGCGGTGCCCCGGGCCGGCGGCCGGCCCGTGGCGGTCAAGGTGCTGCTGGCCGGGGACGCCGAGCGGCAGGCGCGGGAGGCGGCGCTGCTGGGCGCCCTGGACCACCCGCACCTGGTCCGGCTGCACGAGGTGGTGCACCAGCCGCGCCGGGGCGGCCCGCCCCGGGTGGCGCTGGTCCTCGACCTGCTGGAGGGCGGCAGCCTGGCCGACCTGCTGTCCCGGCGCGGGCGGCTGAGCCCGGGGGAGGTGGTCACCGCGCTGGCACCGGTGGCGGCGGCGCTGGCCTGTGCCCACGAGCAGGGCGTCGTGCACGGTGACCTCTCCCCGGGCAACGTCGTCTTCACCGCCGAGGGCCGCCCGGTGCTCACCGACCTGGGGGTTGCCCGGGTGCTCGGCGAGGAGGCGGCAGGTGCGGTCACGCCGGCCTACGTCGACCCCGCGGTGGCCCGTGGCGCGGCGCCCGGCCCGGCGTCGGACGTCTTCGGGGTCGCGGCCGCGGCGTTCCACGCCCTGACCGGGGTGGCACCGTGGAACGCCGCGACCCCGGCCGACACGCTCGCCGTGGCCGCGACCGCGGAGCTCCCCGACCTCGCCGAGCTGGCTCCCGGAGTCCCGCCGGCCCTGCTCGACGTCGTCGCCCGGGGCCTGTCACCCGATCCGCACGAGCGGGGCTCGGCGGCGGCCTTCGCACTCGACCTGCGGCACGCCTGCCGTCCGGAGCCGGTGCGGTTGGCCGCCACGGGCGTGGAGGGCGCGGGCGCCGGACGGGTCCCGCGCACCGAGCTGACCCACGAGGTGCCCGGGCGGCACCGGCGGCCACCGCCACGCGAGGTGCGGCCGGCCCGGCGGCGTCTGCTGCGGCTGCCCCGGCCGGGCGGTGCGCTGCTGCGCCGCACCGTCGCGGCGGTCGGCGTGGCCGCGCTGGTCACCGGCGCCGTCTGGCTGGGGACGGTGTGGACCCGGTCGGGGCCCGGGGGAGCGGGCGGGCAGGCCGCCGTGACGTCGTCGACCGCGGCGGCGACCGGCGGCACGTCCACCGCACCCGCACCGACGTCGTCTGCGGCGCCGGCACCGACCTCGTCTCCGGCACCGGCACAGACCTCGGGCCCGCCGCCCGCAGCCGAGCCCACGGTCGCCGAGCCCACGGTCGCCGAGCCCACGGTCGCCGAGGCCCCCGACTGGCCGGTGGTGCTCGCCGCGCTCTACGCCCGCCGCGCCGAGGCCCTGTCCGACGCGTCCCCGGCGGCGCTCGCGGAGGTCTACGCGCCGGACAGCGCGCTGCTGGCCGCCGACCGCGCGTACGCGGCGTCGCTCGCTGCGTCCGGCGAGCTGCTGCGCGGCTTCCGGCCGGTCGTCGAGGAGGTGCACGTCACCGGCACCCCCGGCGCCGATGGCCGGGTGGCGCTGCGGCTGGTCGACAGCTGGCCGGCCTACGAGGTCGTCGCCGCCGACGATCCCGGGGGTCCCCCGCTGCGCACCGAGGACGGTCGCGGGCGGACGGCGGTCGGCATGGTGCTCGTCCCCACCCCCGGCGGCTGGCGGATCGAGTCGGCCGGGCGGCTGGCGTGAGGCCGGTCAGCCCCGCGCGAGGGCGTCGCGCAGCGCCGCGGGCAGGTCGTGGTGGGTGAAGTCGTACCCGGCGGCGCGCAGCCGCGCGGGGACGGCCCGCTGACCGGCCAGGACGCTGGAGCGGCCGAACTCGCCGAGGGCCAGCCGGATGACCGGGGCGGGGACCGGGAGGACGGCCGGCCGGTGCACCGCCCGGGCGAGGTCCCGCACGAAGTCCGCGTTGGTCACCGGGTCGGGGCCGGTCAGGTTCACCGGGCCGGACACGTCCTCGGCGGTGAGCAGGAAGCGGATGGCACCCACCTCGTCGGCCAGGCTCACCCACGGCCAGTACTGGTGGCCCGAGCCCATCCGGCCGCCGAGTCCGGCGCGGAACACGGTGCCGAGGATCCGGACGAGCATCGCGCCGCGGCCGATGACCAGTCCGGTGCGCAGGGTGACCACCCGCACGCCGGCGTCGGCCGCCGGTCGGGTGGCGTCCTCCCACTGCACGCAGAGGCGGGCGAGGAAGTCGTCCCCGGGCGGGGCCTGCTCGTCGGTCACGCGGCCGCCGGTGTCGCCGTAGTAGCCCACCGCGGAGGCCGAGAGCAGCACGCGGCGACGACCCGGCTCCTCGGCGGCCACCACCGCCAGCGCCTCGCTGATGGTGCTGGTGCTGTCGACCCGGCTGGCCAGCAGGTCCCGGCGGTAGCGCGCGGTGAAGGGACGCGGGCGGATCGGCGTGCCGGCCAGGTTGACCACCGCGTCGACGTCGCGCAGCAGCGCGGGGTCGATCGAGCGGTGCTGGGGCTCCCACCGGTGCTCGTCGGCGGTGCGGGGGGTTCGGCGGACCAGCCGGACGACCTCGTGCCCATCGGCGCGCAGGGCGGGGACAAGCGCGTTGCCGATCAACCCGGACGCGCCGGTGACCGCGATCTTCATGAGCCTCCTCGATCCCCTGGGCCGGGACGCGGTCGGGCCCCGGCGCGCACGCCGGGGCCCGACCGTGTGACGTCAGGCGAGACCGAGGTCGCCCTCGAACTGGCCTGCTTCCAGCCGGTCCTTGACCGTGACGAGGAAGCGAGCGGCGTCGGCGCCGTCGACGATCCGGTGGTCGTAGGTGAGGGCCAGGTAGACCATCGACCGGACCGCGATGACCTCACCGAGGTCGGGGTCCTGGACGACCACCGGGCGCTTGACCACGCTGCCGGTGCCGAGGATGGCGACCTGCGGCTGGTTGATGATCGGCGTGTCGAACAGGGCTCCGCGGCTGCCGGTGTTGGTCAGCGTGAACGTGCCGCCACCGAGCTCGTCGGGGGTGACCTTGTTCAGCCGGGTCCGCTCCGCCAGATCGGCGATCTTGCGGGCCAGGCCGCCGATGCTCAGGTCGCCCGCGCCGTGGATGACCGGCACCAGCAGCCCGCGCTCGGTGTCCACCGCGACGCCCAGGTTCTCGGCGTCGTGGTAGGTGACCGTGCCCGCCTCGAGGTCGATCGAGGAGTTCACCGACGGGTGGGCCTTGAGCGCCTCGACCGCCGCCTTGGCGAAGAACGGCAGGAAGGAGAGCTTGACGCCCTCACGCGTCTGGAAGTCCTTCTTGGCCCGGTCGCGGAGCTTGGCGATCCGGGTGATGTCGACCTCGACCACGGTGGTCAGCTGCGCGCTGACCGCGAGCGACTCGACCATCCGCTGGGCGATGACCTTGCGCAGGCGCGACATCTTCTCGGTGCGGCCGCGCAGCGACGTGTCCTGCTGCGCCGCCGGCGACGGGGTGGCCGGCCGCCCACCGGCCGCGGCCGGTGCCGACGGGGCCGACGGGGCCGGGGCCTCGGCGGGTGCCGCGGCCTGCTCGGCGGCCGCGAGCACGTCCTGCTTGCGGATCCGCCCGCCGACACCGGTGCCGGTGACGGAGTTCAGGTCGACCCCGTGCTCGGCGGCCAGGCGGCGCACCAGCGGGGTGACGTAGGTGCCCGCACCGTCGGCGGGCGCCGGCGCGGATGCGGATGCGGGCGCCGGGGCCTGTCCGCCGGAGGGGGCCGGGCGCGGCTGGCTCGGCGGGGCGCTCCGCTGCTCGGCGACCGTCTCGGCGGCACCGGACCCGTAGTCGGCACCGGCCGGGACCGACGGCGGCGGGCCGGGGGGCGCGGCGGCCGGCGGCTCCTGCCGCGGTGCCGGCGGCTGCGTGACAGGGGTGTCCTGCTGGGCCGGAGCAGGGGCGGGCGCGGACGGGGCGGGCTCGCTCGCCGCCGCGCCGCTGCCGATGACGGCCAGCTGGGCACCGACCTCGACGGTCTCGTCCTCGTTGACCGTGATCTCCAGCAGCGTGCCGGAGACCGGGGCGGGGATCTCGGTGTCGACCTTGTCGGTCGAGACCTCCAGCAGCGGCTCGTCGGCGCTGACCTCGTCACCGACGGCCTTGAGCCAGCGGGTGACGGTGCCCTCGGTGACGCTCTCGCCGAGCGCCGGCATGGTCACCGGCGTCCCCTCGCCGCCGCCGCCACCGCCACCGCCACCGCCACCGCCACCGGAGCCGCTGTCGGCCGACGCCGGGGCCGGCTCCGGCTGCTGCTCCTGCTGGGGCGCGGCCTGCTGCTCCTGCGCGGCCGGGGCGGCGTCGTCGACCTGCTGGTCCGGCGTCTGCGGGGTGTCCTGGTCGTCCGCGGAGGCGGGGGCGCCGCCGCCGTCCCCGTCACCCTCGCCGCCGATCACGGCCAGCTCGGCCCCGACCTCGACGGTCTCGTCCTCCGACACCAGGATCCGGGTGAGCACCCCGGCGGCGGGCGAGGGGATCTCGGTGTCGACCTTGTCGGTCGACACCTCGAGGAGGGGCTCGTCGACCTCGACCTGCTCACCCTCCTGCTTGAGCCATCGGGTGACCGTGCCCTCGGTGACGCTCTCGCCCAGGGCGGGCATGGTGACGGAGGTCGGCATCGGGGCAGGGCTCCTTCGTGGCGGCGCGGGTGGGGGAGACGGGTTGCTCGGTCAGCTGTGCGCGTGCAGGGGCTTGCCGGCCAGGGCCAGGTGGGCCTCGCCGAGGGCCTCGCTCTGGGTGGGGTGCGGGTGGATCAGGGCGGCCACCTCGTCGGGCAGGGCCTCCCAGTTGAAGATCAGCTGGGCCTCGGCGACGAGCTCGCCGACGCGGCTGCCGACCATGTGCACGCCGACGACCGGCCCGTCCTTCTGGCGGATCAGCTTGACCGCACCCTGGGTCTTGAGGATCTGGCTGCGCCCGTTGCCGCCGAGGTCGTAGGTGAGCGTCTCGACGTCGTCGCCGTACTGCTCGCGGGCCTGCACCTCGGTGAGGCCGACCGAGGCGACCTCGGGCTCGGAGTAGGTGACCCGGGGGACGCCGGCGTAGTCGATCGGCACGACCGGCAGCCCGGCAAGGCGCTCGGCGACGAGGATGCCCTCACCGAAGCCGACGTGGGCCAGCTGCAGGGTGGGGATGAGGTCGCCGACGGCGGAGACGGTCGGCACGTTGGTCTGGCAGTACTCGTCGACCAGCACGTAGCCGCGGTCCATCGCGACGCCGGCCTCCTCGTAGCCCAGACCCTGGCTGACCGGGCCGCGGCCGACGGCGACCAGCACGATCTCGGCCTCGAACTCCTTGCCGTTCTGCAGGCTGACCTTGACGCCGTTCTCGGTGTGCTGCACCGACGACACCAGGTTGCCGAGCTCGAAGTTGATCTTCCGGCGGCGGAACGCCCGCTCGAGCAGCTTGGAGGAGCTCTCGTCCTCCAGCGGGACCAGGTGCTTGAGGCCCTCGATGATCGTCACGTCGACGCCGAAGGACTTCCAGGCGCTGGCGAACTCGCAGCCGATGACGCCGCCGCCGAGGATGATCGCGGAGGTCGGTACGCGGTCGAGGCCCAGGGCCTGCTCGCTGTCGATCACCCGCACGCCGTCGAGCTCGACGCCCGGGATGCTGCGCGAGTAGGAGCCGGTGGCCAGCAGGACGTGGCGGCCCTCGTAGGTCCGCCCGCCCACCGACACGGCGGTGGGGGAGACCAGCCGGCCCTCGCCCTCGACGTAGGTGATCTTGCGGCTCTTGATCAGCCCCTGGAGGCCCTTGTAGAGCCGGGAGACGACGCCGTCCTTGTAGGCGTTGACGCCGTCCATGTCGATGCCGGCCAGCGACGTCTTGACGCCGAACTGCTCACCCTCGCGCGCCTGGTCGGCGATCTCGCCGCTGTGCAGCAGCGCCTTGGTCGGGATGCAGCCCCGGTGCAGGCAGGTGCCGCCGACCTTGTCCTTCTCGATCAGGACGACCGACAGGCCGAGCTCGGCCGCCCGCAGCGCGGCGGCGTAGCCACCCGAGCCACCACCGAGGATGACCAGGTCGGCGGGGGAGGTGGGTGCGCTCACGACGTGCTCCTCGAAGTCCGTGGAGTGCCCCGCTCGTCCGAACGGGGGATGGTCCGCGCCCATCCTGCCACTCCGGAGATCGACCGGCCGAGGGCGGCGACCACGGCGGGGCGCAGGTCGCCGCGGACGGCGCGGGCGCCCCGCCGGTGGTGCGGGTCAGCCCGCGATCAGGTCCTCGATGGTGGCCAGGAGCGTGCGCACCGGCACGCCGGTGCCGCCCTTGGGCGTGTAACCCCACGGGGCGCCGGTGTTGTAGCTCGGCCCGGCGATGTCGATGTGCGCCCACGGCAGCCCGGCCGGCACGAACTCGGCCAGGAAGTGCGCCCCGACCAGCATGCCGCCCATCCGGTCGGCGTTGGCGTTGACGAAGTCGGCGATCGGCGAGTCGATGCCGCGGCGCAGCTCCTCGGGCATCGGCATCGGCCACATCGGCTCGCCGCTGCGCCGGCTGGCCGCCACGACGGCGTCGCGCAGGTCGTCGCTGCCCATGACGCCCGCGGTCCGCGAGCCGAGCGCGACGAGCTGGGCGCCGGTGAGCGTCGAGGTCTCGAGCAGGACGTCGGGGGAGTCCTCGGCCGCGCGGGCGATCGCGTCGGCCAGGACCACCCGCCCCTCGGCGTCGGTGTTGGTGATCTCGGCCTTCTTGCCGTTGCGGAAGGTCACCACGTCGGCGGGGCGGTAGGCGCTGCCGCTGGGCAGGTTCTCGGCCATCGGCACCGTGGCGGTCAGCTCGACGGGCAGACCGAGCCGGGCGACCAGGCAGGCCGTGGCGATGACCGCGGCGGCGCCGGCCATGTCGCTGGTCATGTGGTGCATGTTGGCGGCGGGCTTGATCGACAGGCCGCCGCTGTCGAAGGTGATGCCCTTGCCCACCAGGGCCACCTTCCGGCGCGCCTTCCGGCCGCTGTAGGTCAGCCGCAGCAGGCGGGGACCGCGCGCCGAGCCGCTGCCCACGGCGAGCACGCCGCCGTAGCCGCCGGCGGCCAGGTCGTCCTCGTCGAGGATCTCCGCCGACAGGCCGGCGGCCTTGCCCGCCTCGGCGCCGCGGGCGGCGAGCTCGGCGGGGTGGAGGTCGTTGGGCGGGGTGTTGACCAGGTCGCGCACCAGCGCGACGGCCTCGGTCACCGCGCGCACCCGGGCCAGCGGCGCCTTGGCCGCCCCGGCGTCGGGGACGACGACGGTGAACTCGGTGGGCGGCGCCGGCCGGTCGGCGGGCAGGTCGGACTTGTAGGCCGTGAACTCGTAGGCGCCCAGCAGCGAGCCCTCGCCGACGGCGTGCACCCGCTCGGCGTCGGGCGCCCCGCCGACGGCGGCGAGCAGGGTGACGACCGAGCCGCGCCCGGACAGCGCCCGGCTGGCGGCGCCCGCCGCCCGGCGGACCGCCTCGGGGGAGTAGCCGCCGGTGGGCTCCGGTGCGCCGAGCCCGACGGCCGCGACCACCGGGAAGGGGCCCTGGCCGAGGGTGGACAGCCGGGTCACCTCGTCGGGGGCGCCGCGGGCGCCGAGGTCGGCGAGCGCCGACAGCAGCCGGCCGCCCAGCAGCCGGTCGACGGCCTCGGCGCCCGGCGTGGGCAGCGGGCCGGACGTGCCCTTGCCGATGCCGACGACGACGGCGTCGGCGGGGGTCTTCTCGAGCGGGCGGTCGGTGGCGGTGATCGTCGGCGGCACCGCTCGATCCTAGAAGTCGAAGGACCCCGTCCTCCTCACCCCTCGCGAGCTCGGGGCGAGCCTCGGGACGGGGCCGGGCCCCGGATAGCGTGCCCGTCGTGAGCCCGCGGACCTCGCCCCTGCACGACCGGCACGTCGCCGCCGGCGCCAAGCTGGCCGACTTCGGCGGCTGGTCGATGCCCATCGAGTACGCCGGTGGCGGTGTCCTCGCCGAGCACGCCGCCGTGCGCGAGGGGGTGGGCCTCTTCGACGTCTCCCACCTGGGCACCGGGACCGTCCGCGGCCCCGGCGCGGCGGCGCTGGTGGACGCCAGCCTCACCAACGACCTCGGGCGGATCGGCCCGGGCCAGGCGCAGTACACGCTGTGCTGCGTCCCCGACGGGGAGGCCGACGCCGGCGGGGTCGTCGACGACCTGATCGTCTACCTGCACGGTCCCGACGACGTGCTGCTGGTGCCCAACGCGGCCAACGCCGCGGAGGTGCTGGCCCGGCTGGCCGCCGCGGCGCCGCCGGGAGTGACCGTCACCGACCGGCACGAGGAGGTCGCCGTGCTGGCCGTCCAGGGTCCCCGGTCGGCCGCCGTCCTCGCCGCCGCCGGGCTGACCGCGGGCACCGGCGGGGCGGACCTGGACTACATGGCCTTCTCCGGTGGGGAGGGCCGAGAGGTCACCGTCTGCCGGACCGGCTACACCGGCGAGCACGGCTACGAGCTGCTCGCCCCGGCCGAGCGGGCCGGTGCCCTGTGGGACCGGTTGCTCGAGGCCGGTGCCGCCGAGGGCATCCGCCCGTGCGGCCTGGGCGCCCGCGACACCCTGCGCACCGAGATGGGCTACCCGCTGCACGGTCACGAGCTGTCCCCGCAGATCACCCCGAACCAGGCGCGCAGCGGGTGGGCCGTCGGCTGGCGCAAGCCGGCGTTCTGGGGCCGGGAGGCGCTGCTGGCCGAGCGGGAGGCCGGGCCGGCCCGGCTGCTGTGGGGGCTGCGCGCGCCCGGCCGGGGCATCCCGCGACCGGGCATGGCGGTGCTCGACGGCGCGGGCGCGCGCGTCGGGGAGGTCACCAGCGGCACGTTCTCGCCCAGCCTGCGCACGGGCATCGCCCTCGCGCTGCTCGACACCGCCGCGGGCGTGGCGGCGGGCGCCGAGCTCGCCGTCGACGTGCGCGGCCGCCCGCAGCCGGTCGAGGTCGTGAAGCCCCCGTTCGTCCCCTCGCACGTGCGCTGAGCGGCGCTCAGGCCTTCTGCGTCGACTCCTTCGTCGGCTCGGGCGGGTCGGGCAGCTCGTCGGCCATCGTCGCGTTGCGCTGACCCATCGGCACCGGGTCGCCCTCGGTGGTGTCCTGCGCCGTCTGGTGCTCGGCCTCGGAGTTGATCTCCGCGCCCAGCAGGACCAGGTAGCAGGTCAGGTACAGCCACAGCATCAGCACGATGACGCCGGCGATGGTGCCGTAGGTCTTGTCGTAGGACCCGAAGTTGTTGACGTAGAAGCTGAAGCCGAGGCTGACCAGCGCCCAGATGATCGTGACGACGATGGCGCCGAGGCTCACCCACTTCAGCTGCGGCGCGTCCCGGTCGGGGGCCACCTGGTAGAGGACGGCGAGCGAGCCGGCGAACACGCCGAGCAGCAGCACCCAGCGCACCACCTGGGCGAGGACCGTCCCGACGACGCCCAGCGGGAGCGTGTCGAGCACCGCCGGCACCACCGCGACCAGCGCGAAGGTGACCAGCACGAACACGATGGCGCCGAGCGTGAGCCCGAGCGCGAGGGCCTTGCGCTTGACGAAGCTGCGGGTCTCCACCTCGTCGTAGGCGATGTTCACCGCTGTGATCACGTTGCCGGTGCCGCCCGACGCCGACCACAGCGCCCCGAGGACCGACACGAGCAGCGAGAGCGACAGCGCCCCGCCGCTGTTCTGGGTGATCGAGGTGAGCTGGTCGCCGATGAGGCTCGCCGCGCTGTCGGGCAGCTGGGCCGAGAGGCTCTCGACCTGCTCGGCGACCGTCTCCGGCGAGGCGACGAGGCCGTAGATGGAGATGGTCGCGATCAGCGCCGGGAAGATCGCCAGGAAGGCGAAGAACGCGACGCCGCCGGCGATGATCGGCATGTTGTCGGCGTTGTTCTCGGCCCAGGCCCGCTTGACGACCTGCTTCCAGCCCCGGGCGGGGATCTCGGTGGGCTTCTCGGCGTGGATGCCCGGCAGCTGCGAGGGCGAGGGGCTGCCGGGCGGGACACGGCCCGGGTCGGGCGCGGACCCGCCGCGCGCCGTCCGCTCGGCCTCCTCGCGCGCCGCCGCCCGGCGGGCCGCCTTCTCCTCGACCCGCTCGCGGATCCGGTCGACGGCGCTCTCGCGGCGCCGGACGGGGGGTCCGCCCGGGTTCCCCTCGGGTCGTGTCCGGGTCATCTCGCTCCCTCCCGGCGTCAGTCGCCCGGCCAGCTGCCGGTCAGCTTGGTGAACCCGCGGGCTCCGGCCCGGTCGATGGCGGCCTTGGTCGCGGCGAAGATCGCGCCCTGGATGGCGGCGGCCAGCACCACCTCGCGCATGCGGTACTCGCTCTGCAGGGCGTCGGGGGCGTCGTCCTCCCCGGAGACCCGCTTCCACACCTGCTTGAACACCGCGCCGGAGATGACACCGGCGAGCACACCGCCGATCAGGCCGACCGGCCGGTAGACCAGCATGGCGCCCTTGCTGGCCCGCCTGCTCTCGCTCACGTCCGCACCCTCCTCGCCGTCCTGCGCGTCGTCCGCCCCGTCCGCTTCGCGTTCCTCGCCACCGCCCGGCGTGCGCGGGCGGCCTCGCGGGCCGCCTCCTGACGGGCCCGGCGTGCCTCGGCCCGGGCCTCGGCCAGGGCGGCCCCGCTGGCCACGGCGGCCGCGGCGCGGCGGCGCTTGCGCCGGCGTCGCCAGAGGAGCAGCCCGGCCAGGCCCACCAGCGCGGCCCCGGCGCCCGCGACGACCGGAGGGCTCTCCCGGTAGGTCTCGACGGCGGTGTCACGGGCGCGCGCGGCGCCCTCCTTGGCGCGGGCCGGGACGTCGAGACGGTGGCTGAGCTCGTCGACAGTGCCGGCGAGCTGCTCGCGGGTGGCCTCGATGTCGGCCTTGATCGCGTCGGGGTCGGCGGGACCCCGGGCAGCCGCGTCGTCGGGTCGGGAGCTGCCGGACGGGGTGCTCATCGGCGGGCACTCTCCTTGACGGTCGCGATGTCGGCCTTCGTGCTCGCGATCGCCTCGGTGGGCACCGGCGGCGTCCCCTGCTGAACGTCCTTCTTCCCGATGAGGGCGAGCACCCCGGCGACGGCGAACAGGACGACGGCGACGATCAGGGCAGCCAGCCACGCCGGGAGCACGAGGTCGAGCAGCAGCACGAACGTGGCCACCAGGACGCAGAGGCCGAGGAAGCCGAACAGGCCGGCGCCGCCGAACAGGCCGGCCCCGGTGCCCAGCCGCTTGGCCTTCTGCGTCATCTCGGCCTGGGCCAGCCGGGCCTCGTCCCGGACGAGGCGGGAGACCTGCTCGGTCAGCTGGCTGATCAGTTGGCCGGTCGAGGCCTCCTCCGTCGTCGGTGGTGGCGGGGTCGCGCGCGAGGCGCCGCCCGTGGGGGGCGTGGTCATCGGTCCTCCGGTGCTGGCGGGACGGTCGACCACTGCAGGTTCCCGGCGGGGACCGCGCTAACCCCGGTGCGGGTCACACCACGGACACGGCGCCGGCCGGCCGCTGCCTACGCTCGCGGGCATGACCTGGACGTGGCGGCTCGAGGACCCCGACGGCGCACCCCTGGACCCGGCCGCTCTCGGCGTCGAGGTGCCGGGAGCGGACAACCAGGGCGACGCGGAGTCGTGGCTGGGGGAGAACTGGCGGGACCTGCTCGGCCGCGGAGTGGCCGCGGTGACGCTGCTCGACGGCGACACCCGCGTCTACGGCCCGATGGCCCTCGCCCCGGCCTGAACCTCAGGTCGAGGTCCAGGCCGGCGGCCTGCTGCAGGGGCCCACCGCGAGCGTGCGAGTGGTGGGGGCAGGGAGGTCCTCCCTCAGCCGCGCGCGGTCTTGGCCGGGTCGCGCTCGACGACGTCGCCGAGCACCTCGTCGATGCGGGCGAGCACGTCGGCCTCGAGCCGGACGCCGGCCGCCTTGACGTTGTCGTGCACCTGCTCGGGGCGGGTGGCGCCGATGATCGCCGCGGCCACGTTCTCGTTCTGCAGCACCCACGCCACCGCGAGCTGCGCCATCGACAGGCCGAGGTCGTCGGCGACCGGACGCAGCTCCTGCACCCTGGTGAGCACGTCGTCGGTCATGAACCGCCGGATGAACCGCCCGGCCTCGGGGTCGGTGGCCCGGCTACCCGCGGGCGGCTGCTCGCCGGCGCGGTACTTGCCGGTGAGCACGCCCTGCGCCAGCGGCGACCAGACGATCTGCGAGACGCCCTCGCGCTGCGACGTCGGGACGACCTCGTCCTCGATGACCCGCCACAGCATCGAGTACTGCGGCTGGTTGCTGATGAGCTGGATGCCGAGGTCGCGGGCGAGCGCCGCGCCGGCGGCGATCTCCTCGGCGCGCCACTCCGACACCCCGACGTAGAGCACCTTGCCCGCCCGCACCAGGTCGGCGAAGGCGGTCATCGTCTCCTCCAGCGGCACCGTCTCGTCGTAGCGGTGCGCCTGGTAGAGGTCGATGTGATCGGTCTGCAGCCGCCGCAGCGACGCCTCGCAGCTCTCGGTGACGTGCTTGCGGCCCAGGCCGCGGTCGTTGGGTCCCGGGCCGGTGGGCCAGTAGACCTTGGTGAAGACCTCGAGGCCCTCCCGCCGCCGGCCGGCCAGGGCGCGGCCGAGCACGGACTCGGCGCGGGTGCCGGCGTAGACGTCGGCGGTGTCGAAGGTCGTGATCCCGGCGTCGAGGGCGGCGTGCACGCAGGCCTGCGCGGCGTCCTCCTCGACCTGGCCCCCGTGGGTGAGCCAGTTGCCGTAGGCGATCTCGGAGATGGTCAGGCCGGAACGGCCGAGGCGTCGGTACTCCACGTGCCCCGACGCTAGTGCGGCCCCGGGGGATCGGCCTCCCTGGGACCGCGGCTCAGACGTCCGCGCCGATGGGCACCTCGGCCCGCGGGAACCGCCACCGCCGGATCATCGTGGCGCGGCTGATCCCGTACCAGACCAGGCCGCGCATGCGGTGCGGCTGGCCCGGGAAGCGCTCGAGCACCTTCTTCTTGATCCGCCGGCCGAGGAACACCGAGTCGACGACGATGGCGAGGAAGAAGAAGAACCAGACGAAGACGGTGTAGCTCTGCACCGCCGGGTTGGGGATGAAGTACCCGACCAGCACCAGCGCGGCCACGCCGAGGAAGAAGCTGCCGGCGTTGCGCCGGGAGTCGACGACGTCGCGCACCAGCCGGCGCACCGGGCCGCGGTCGCGGGCGGGCAGGAACTGCTCGTCGCCGCGCGCCATCCCGGCGCGGGTCTGCGCCCGCCGGGACGCCTGCTGCTCGCGCGTGCGCCGGTAGGCCTCCTTGCGCGTGGTGGGCGGCGGCGGCGGGGGGCCGGGACGGCGGCCCTGGGCCTCCACGCGCTTGGGCGTGGGCCGGCCCTTGCCGCTGGCCTTCACCAGCTGCGGGGTCAGGTCGGCGGCGTCGTCCGGGACGGGCGTGGCGGCGGCACGGTCCCGGCGCCCGGGCAGGCGGAGCTTCACGGCCGCAGTCTACGTGCGTCCCCGCGGGGGACTGGCTCTGTGCGGTCCGCGCCGTACAGTGGGAAGAGGCCCCGCCACGGCGGTGTTGACCCGCGGCAGGGAGTGCCGCAACGGACGCCCTCGGATGTGGGAGGACAACGACATGACGGTGCAGGACACCGAGACCCCCGGCAGCACCGGCGTGCTGCTGAGCGAGCCGGCCGCCTCGAAGGTCAAGGCGCTGCTGGACCAGGAGGGCCGCGACGACCTGCGTCTGCGCATCGCCGTGCAGCCGGGTGGCTGCTCCGGCCTGCGCTACCAGCTCTTCTTCGACGAGCGGTTCCTCGACGGCGACCAGACCTACGAGTTCGGTGGCGTCGAGGTCATCGTCGACCGGATGAGCGGCCCGTACCTGGGCGGTGCGGTGATCGACTTCGTCGACACCATCGAGAAGCAGGGCTTCACGATCGACAACCCCAACGCGCAGGGTTCCTGCGCCTGCGGCGACTCGTTCCACTAAGCACGCAGCGCGCACGCACGACGGCGCCCGTCCCCTCCGGGGGGCGGGCGCCGTTCGCGTCCGTCAGAGCTTGACGGGGTAGTGGGTCTCCGGGACGTCGACGGCGATCCGCTCCTCGACGAAGATCCCGTGCCACACCATGAAGACCAGCACCGACCACAGCTGACGGGCGACCCGCTTGCTCGGCACCTCCTCGGCGCGCAGCCGGTCGAGCAGGCCGAGGACGACGTCGCGGTCGAGCCACTGCTGCGTCTGGCTGCTCGTGACGACGTCGCGGGCCCAGTCGTGCAGCGGGCCGGCGAGGAAGTCCGCCGTCGGCACCGGGAAGCCCAGCTTGCGGCGGTTCATGATCCGCGGCGGGACGATCTGGCGCATCGCCTGGCGCAGCGCGTACTTGGTCGCGTCACCGCGCCGCGGCACCCGCTGCTCGACCGGCAGGGAGCTCGCGACGGCGAACACCTCGGGGTCGAGGAAGGGCACCCGCAGCTCCAGCGAGTTGGCCATCGTCATCTTGTCGGCCTTGACGAGGATGTCGCCGCGCAGCCAGGTGAACAGGTCGACGTACTGCATCGCCGTCACGTCGTCGTAGCCGGCCTCGCGGGTGCGCCGGTAGAGGTCCTCGGTCACGGCGACGTGCGAGAGGTCGGGGTCGCGCCCGGGCAGCAGCGCGGCCAGCTCGTCGTCGCGCATGTTGCGGGCGTTGCCGTAGTAGCGCTGCTCGAGCGGGGTCGCCGCGCGGCGCAGCAGGTCCTGGCCACGGACGCCCTCGGGCAGCAGGCCGGCGATCCGGGCCATCGCGCGGCGGCCCGCGGGCGGCAGACCCGAGGCCCAGGCGAGGCTGATCGGCTCGCGGTAGATGGTGTAGCCGCCGAACAGCTCGTCGGCGCCCTCGCCGGAGAGCACCACCTTGACGTGCTTGCGCGCCTCGCGGGCCACGAAGTACAGCGGCACGAGCGCGGGGTCGGCGACCGGGTCGTCGAGGTACCAGACCACCTCGGGGATGGCCGCCGCGAACTCCTCGGCGGTCACCTCCACCGGCACGTGCCGCACGCTGAGGATCGACGCCGACTCCGCGGCGATCTCGATCTCCGACTGCGCCTGCCGCTGGAACCCGACCGTGAAGGTCATCAGGTCGGGGTTGTAGCGGTGCGCCAGCGCGGCGATGGCGGTCGAGTCGATGCCGCTGGAGAGGAACGACCCGACGGTGACGTCGGCGCGCATGTGCTTGGCCACCGACTCGTCGAGGACGGCGGCGATGCGGTCGTAGAGGTCCTGCTCCCCGCCGGCGGGCACCGGCTGCGGCCGCCACGCCGGGTGGAAGTAGCGCGCGGTGGCGAGCTCGCCGTCGACGACGGTGAAGCTGGTGCCGCTCTCGATCCGGCGGATGCCCCGGTGCAGCGTCGCGGGCTCGGGCACGTACTGCAGCGTCAGGTAGTGCTGCAGCGACGCCGGGTCCACGCCACCGGCGGCCGCGCTGCCGCCGAGCAGCTGCAGCAGCGCCTTCTTCTCCGAGCTGAACACCAGCCCGCCGTCGGCCAGGCGCGCGGTGAACAGCGGCTTGATGCCGAACGGGTCGCGGGCGCCGAACGCGGTGCGGGTGTGGGTGTCCCAGATGACGAAGGCGAACATGCCGCGCAGCCGGCGGACGACGTCCTGGCCCCACAGGTGGTAGCCGGCGACGATCGTCTCGGTGTCGCCGTGCGTGCTCAGCTGCGCGCCGGCGGCCGCGAGCTCCTCGCGCAGCTCGACGTAGTTGTAGATCTCGCCGTTGAACAGGATGCGGTAGCGGTCGGCGGCGTAGGGGAGGGGCTGAGGGCTGCCCTCGACGTCGATGATCGACAGCCGGTTGAACCCGAGGACGACGTTGGGGTCCGACCAGACGGCGGTGTCGTCGGGGCCGCGGTGGTGCAGGCAGTGCAGCGCCTCGCGGACGCCGTCGACACGGTCGTCGTCGACCCGGGGGGCGTCGGTGGACAGGTAGGCCAGCAGGCCGCACATGAGGCGCAGGTCTCCGGGGGTCTCGGCTCGAGCCCGGCCGTGGGCCGGGACGCAGGTCAGACGCGCTCGCCGGCGCGGGTCTTGCGGGTGGCGATCCGCTCGGCGACGAAGGACAGGAGCGGAACGGTCCCCGCCAGCAGGATGAGCACCGTGCCGCGCAGCGTCCAGCGGGCGCGCAGGGCGAGGTCGCAGGCCGTCACGAAGAAGACGGCGTACAGCCAGCCGTGCAGGGTGCCGATGACCGCCACCGGCTCGTCGACGTGGCCGAGGTACTTGACCGGCACCGCCACGAGCACCAGGGCGACGAGCAGCACACCGACGACCCAGGCCATGACCCGGTAGCGGGTCAGCGCAGCCGGGACGCCCTGCCCGACCCGGCGGGCGAGGGCGTGCGGCAGCCGGGCGCGCTCGGCGGTGCGCTCAGCGGCCACCGGGACCCCGCTGGCCGAGCGCCCGCTCGTTGAGCTCGGCGAGGTAGGCGTTGTAGGCGGCCAGCTCGGGGTCGCCCGTGGTGTCGATCCGCGGGCGCTGGTAGAGGACGACGGCGTTGCCCGGCTCGTCCTCGTCGGGGTCGCGGCGGAGCTCCTCGCGCACCATGCGGACGTAGAACCACAGGCCCATGAAGCCGTAGAGCGGCCACTGCAGCGCGTAGCTCCAGTTCACCGCGCCGCCGCCGTCCTCGGCCTTGCCCAGCTGCCAGGCGCCGAGGAAGAACGTGGCGACGAACAGCGCGGCGACCAGCAGGTGCAGCAGCACCCAGCGGAAGGTCAGCAGCCGCGTCCACACGCCCCCGACTCTAACCGCCGGGGGGACCGCGGGGGCGCCGCGGTGAGGGGGCTCACCGCGCTCCCGCGGCGCCCTCCGGCGGCCGGTGCCGGGCCCGACGCGCGGCCGTGCCGGCCGGGCCTGCCCGGCGCCGTCAGGACGGTGAACGCGCCGGTGGAGGGTCGACCCGCCGTGATCGGGTCTCCGGTCGCCGCCCGTCCTGCGAGGTCGGTTAGTCTCGGCCCAGACTGAGGTCGGCGCACGGACCGCCGTGGGGTCCCCGCGGCCGGTCGCGCCGGAGAACCACCCGGGTCACCCGGGTGGAGGAACGAGGAGGCAGCGAGCAGTGGCTCGACGCAGCAGGCTCGCGCGGGTCGCCGCGCTCGGTCTCCTGGGGGCGCTCACCCTCACCGGGTGCGACCTCAACAACGAGTTCTGGCGCTTCGGATTCCCCGAGGGCATCACCGAGGAGTCCGAGAGCGTCCGCGAGCTGTGGACCGGCTCGGTCATCGCCGCCCTGGTCGTCGGGTTCTTCGTGTGGGGCCTGATCGTCTGGTCGGTCCTCTTCCACCGGAAGAAGGGCGACGAGCTCCCGCGGCAGACGGCCTACAACCTGCCGCTCGAGATCGCCTACACGATCTTCCCGTTCCTGGTCATCGCGGGCCTGTTCTTCTTCACGGTCGTCGTGCAGAACCAGGTCCAGGAGCGCAGTGACGACCCCGACACGACGATCGCGGTCAACGCCTTCAAGTGGAACTGGCAGTTCGTCTACCCCGAGACCACGGGTGAGGACGGCGAGCCGGTGAACACCGTGGGCGCCACCGACGAGATCCCGATCCTCGTCATGCCGGTCGACCAGGACGTCCGCTTCGAGGTCGCCTCCGCCGACGTCATCCACTCGTTCTGGGTGCCGGAGTTCCTCTTCAAGCTCGACGTCATCCCGGGCAACGAGAACGGCCGGGACAACGTCTTCGAGGTCCACGCGAACCAGGAGGGCGCCTACGTCGGCCGGTGCGCCGAGCTGTGCGGGAGCTACCACGCGTACATGAACTTCGAGGTCCGCGTGGTCAGCGGTGAGGACTACGACGCCTACCTGGCCGCCCGCGAGGCCGGTCAGACCACCTACGAGGCGCTGGAGAGCATCGGCCAGGACGGCGAGGCGACGACGACCCGTCCCTTCCGCGTGGGCGACGGGTACTACCAGCGGGCCGCGGACTGAGCCCGCCGCCCTCGTGACCACCACCGCCACCAACGCGCAGGGAGGACGACCGTGAAGGTCGAGGCGCTGATTCTCAACTTGATCGCGGTCTTCTGCGTCGTCGCCGCGGCCGTCTACGGCATCTGGTCCCGGGAGCCGATCGGCACCACGGCCCTCATCCTGTCCGCGGGGCTGTCCGGGCTCATCGGCGGGTTCTTCTGGTTCGTCTCCCGCCGCATCGACCCCCGCCCCGAGGACCGCAAGGACGCCGAGATCGCCGAGGGCGCCGGCGAGCTGGGCTTCTTCAGCCCGGCCAGCTACTGGCCCTTCGGGCTGGCCCTCTCCGCCGCCGTCACCGGGCTGGGCCTGGCGTTCTGGTACGCCTGGCTGATCCTGATCGGCGTGGTCGCGCTGCTGATCGCCACCGGCGGGCTGCTGTTCGAGTACTACGTGGGGCAGAACGCGCAGTCCAGCTGACGCCGACCGCCTGACCGAGGGCCCTCTCCCGCACCGCGGGGGAGGGCCCTCGGCCGTTCCGGCACCAGGCGGGTGTGGCGACCGGCCGTGGACGTCGTCCGCCCGTGGACGTCGTCCGCCCAGGGGCCTGCACGGCCGGCCTGCCGCACCCACTCCACGCCGCACCGACGCCGCTCCGCCGATGCCGCGAGTGCGATCCGGGGACGCCGGCCTCGGTGGGGGAGTCGGGCGGCTGAGCGCGTCCGACCGGGTCCTCGACCCGTCGATCGTCCCGGTCCAGGCTCCTCCGGCACGGAGGAGCTCCCGGCGCGGCAGGCACACGACACCACCGTCGTCGGCCCTCTGCGCTGTGGGACGGTCATGGTGGGCCACTGGGAGGTGGGTGCTTCCTCCGAGCCGTCCGCGCCTGCAGCAGAACGGGCGCGGCCCCTCCGGTGGGCCCGTCCGCGGTGGTCGGTGCGGTCCGGGTCGAGCAGCACCCCGCAGCGGCGGAGCGCGGCAGGGCCCGTCACTCCTGCACGAGGTGCCACCCCGGAACGCAGCAGGGCCCCGGTGGGAGTCCCACCGGGGCCCTGCTGGCCGCCCCCTGACGGGGGCGTCGATCACTCGCGGGTCAGTCGCGCGGCTCCTGCGGACGACCACCCTCGGACGGCCGCCCACCCTCGGAGGGGCGACCACCCTCGGCCGGGCGGCCGCTGGTGGTGAGCTCGCGCTGCGGCTCGGCCGGGGCCAGGCCGCGGTCCTCGCCGCGCTGCTCGAGCTCGACCGCGGCCGGCTCCTCGATCGGGGAGAAGAACCCGCGGATGGCCCGGCGGGCACCGCCCACCTGGTTCATCTTCTTGGGCACCGGAGCGCCGCCGTAGGCCAGCTGGCCGTGGCCGTGCTCGTCCACCGGGCCGAGCGGCTGGTGGACCTCGATGAACTCACCGTGCGGCAGCCGGCGGATGACACCGGTCTCGATGCCGTGCTCGAGCACCTCGCGGTCGTGCTGCTGCAGACCCAGGCAGATGCGGTAGGTCAGCACGTACACGATCGGCGGGATGATCAGCAGCCCGATGCGGCCGATCCAGGTCATCGCGTTGAGGCTGATGTCGAACTTGTCCGCGATGACGTCGTTGGCGCCCGAGAGCAGCAGCACGATGTAGAACGAGATCGCCATCGTGCCCAGCGAGGTCCGCACGGGGACGTCGCGCGGGCGCTGCAGCAGGTGGTGCGAGGCGGTGTCGCCGGTGAGCTTCCGCTCCAGCATCGGGTAGGCCAGCAGGAGCGTGAAGATGATGCCCGGCAGGACGACCGTCGGCCAGAACAGCGCCGGGATGTTGTAGTTGCCCGGCAGGTAGATGTCCCACGCCGGGAAGAGGCGCGTCGACCCGTCCAGGAACATGACGTACCAGTCGGGCTGGGACGCCGAGGACACCTGGGCCGGGTTGTACGGACCCCACAGCCACAGCGGGTTGATCTGCACCAGGCCACCCAGGGCGGCGCAGACGCCGAAGACCACGAGCAGCAGGCCGGTCGCCTTCCCGGCGAAGGTCGGGAAGAGCCGGTTGCCGACCACGTTGTGCTCGGTGCGGCCGGGGCCGGGGAACTGGGTGTGCTTCTGCTTGACCAGGATCAGCAGGTGGACCGCGATCAGGCCCAGGATGATCGCCGGGATGATCAGCACGTGGGCGATGTAGAGCCGCCCGACGATCAGCTCGCCGACGTAGTCACCGCCGAAGACCGCCCAGTGCGCCCAGGTGCCGATGACCGGGATCGACAGGATGATCGCCGACATGATCCGCAGGCCGGTGCCCGAGAGCAGGTCGTCGGGCATCGAGTAGCCGGCGAAGCCCTCGAAGATGCCGAGGATCAGCAGCGCGACACCGATGAGCCAGTTGGTCTCGCGCGGCCGGCGGAACGCGCCGGTGAAGAAGATCCGCAGCATGTGGCAGACGATCGACGCCATGAACAGCAGCGCCGCCCAGTGGTGCATCTGCCGGATGAGCAGACCACCGCGGACGTCGAAGGAGATGTCCAGCGTCGAGGCGTAGGCGATCGACATGTCGATGCCCCGCAGCGGCGCGTACGAGCCGTCGTAGGCGACCTCGGTCATCGAGGCCTGGAAGAAGAACGTCAGGTACGTGCCGGTCAGCAGCAGGATGATGAAGGAGTAGAGCGCGATCTCGCCGAGCAGGAACGACCAGTGGTCGGGGAAGACCTTGTTGAGCGTCCTGCGCAGCGGGCCGGCGACGATGAGCCGGTCGTCGACCTCGAGCGCGGCCTTGCCCAGGAGCGTCTTGGGCGCACCCGGGGCAGTGGCGGTACGGGCCATCAGATGCGCTCCCGGTTCCAGTAGGTGGGACCCACGGCTTCAATGTAGTCGCTGCGCGCGACGAAGAAGCCCTCGTCGTCGACCGCGAGGGGCAGCTGGGGGAGCGAGCGGGTGGCCGGGCCGAAGACCGGCTTGGCGCCCTGCGTCACGTCGAACTGCGACTGGTGGCAGGGGCAGAGGATCCGGCTGGTCTCCTGCTCGTACAGCGACACCGGGCAGCCGGCGTGCGTGCAGATCTTGGAGTAGGCGACGTAGTCGCCGTAGCCGAAGTCCTCCTGGCCGCTGCGCGGGGTGGCCTGCTCCAGCTGCGAGGGGCGCAGCCGGATGAGCATGGTGGCCGCGTCGGAGAGCCGGTTGCCCTCGGGGACCGCCGGGAAGACCGTCTCCAGCGAGCCGGGCTCCTGGTCGCCGGGGCGGATCGGCGTGCCGTCGTCGCGGACCAGCCGGACACCCTCGGCCCACTCGGTGGTGCCCAGCGGGTCACCCTCGTTGGGGTCCTTGATCAGGCCGCCGAGCGGGGCCACCAGCATCAGGCCCAGCCCGCCGCCCATGAAGGCCAGGCTGCGGGTGATGAGCTTGCGCCGCTTCAGGCCGCTGTTGTGCAGGCCGCCGACGAGGGTCGCCCCGGTGGTCACCCGGTCGAAGTGCGACCCGTCGTGCTTGTCCTGGACGGCGGTCTCGTGCGGCAGCAGCTTCTTGGTGTAGAGCACCAGGCCCACGCCGAAGAAGGTGAAGGCCAGCGCCATGAGCAGGCCGAGCAGCGGGGTGTACAGCACGCTGAAGGTGTTGCTGCCCAGCTCCCACTGCCAGTCGGGCAGGAACCACCCGGCGCCGGCGTAGACCACCACGAACGCGAAGGCCGACAGCCCGGCGAGGCCGAACATGAGGCCGACCTGGCGGACGGCGCGCTTCTCCAGCGCCGAGCCGGGCTCGGGACCCGGCTCGACGTGCAGCACCTCCACCCCGTCGTAGCGGGCGCCGAGGCGGTCGAGCTCCTCCCGGGGGAGGGTGGCCAGCTGCTCGGGGGTGTAGTCGTCGTCCGGGCCGCCGTGCAGCGGGCCGGGGGTGTCCGCGCCGCCGGTCGAGCCGGGGCGGGTGTCGTGCGTCGTCACGCCTTGCTCCCCATCCAGAAGATCCCGAACAGCAGGGCCGCGATGCCGACGACCCAGATGACCAGGCCCTCGCTCACCGGGCCGATGCGGCCGATGCCCGCGCCACCCGGGTCGGGCATGTCGGTGATCGTCTGGATGTAGTTGATGATCGAGCGCTTCTCCTCGGGGGTCAGCTGGTTGTCCCCGAAGATCGGCATGTTCTCCGGCCCGCTGAGCATGGCCGCGTAGATCTCGAGGTCGTTGGCGTCCTCGAGGCTGGGGGCGTACTTGCCCGACGAGAGGGCGCCGCCCTCGCCGACGAAGTTGTGGCACTGCGCGCAGTTGAGCCGGAACAGCTCACCGCCGGCGGCCAGGTCGCCGTCGCGCAGGTCGCCGGAGGGCAGCACGGGGCCGCCGCCGTTGGCCTGCACGTAGGCCATCAGCTGGTCGATCTCCTCGTCGGAGAAGATGGCCGGCTTGTCGGGGGCCTGGGCCTCCTGGCGGACCAGCGGCATGCGGCCGGTGTGCACCTGGAAGTAGACGGCCGCCTCGCCGACGCCGATCAGCGACGGGCCCCGGTTGGGCACGCCCTCGAGGTTCTCGCCGTGGCAGCTGATGCAGCTGCGCTCGTAGAGCTCGCGGCCGGCGGCCTCGGCGCTGGACTCGCTGCCCTCGTCGGCGGCCTGGGCCCCCGGGGCGAGGGTGGAGTAGAGGGCGCCGGTCAGGACCAGGCCGGTCATCAGGGCGGCGACGTTGGCCAGCCGGCGACGCTGCTTGGAGCGGCGGCGGGCCCGGGCGGCGGCCGCCGGGGAGCCCTCGGCCGGCCGCCGCGACCAGCGGGACCGGCGCGGCCCCTCGTCGGGCTGGGTGTCGGACTGGGGGTTCGTGGTGGACACCGGTTCCCTAGCGGATCAGGTAGATCGTGGCGAAGAGCCCGACCCACACGACGTCGACGAAGTGCCAGTAGTAGGAGACCACGATGGCCGAGGTCGCCTGTGCCGGCGTGAACCGGCCCATGGTGGACCGGATGAGCACGTACACGAAGGCCACGAGGCCACCGATGACGTGCAACGCGTGGAAGCCGGTCGTCAGGTAGAAGACCGAGCCGTACGTGGAGCTCGAGATGGTGGTCGCGTGCTCGGTGACCAGCACCCGGTACTCGTTCGCCTGGGCGAGGACGAACACCAGGCCCATGACGAAGGTGATCACGAACCACCGGCGCAGGCCGTAGACGTTGCCGCTCTCCGCCGCGAAGACGCCGATCTGGCAGGTGACCGAGGAGGCCACCAGGATCAGCGTGAACACCAGCGCGTAGGGCAGGTTGAGCTCGGTCGGCTCCGGCGGCCAGCCCTCGGTGGCCCGGGCGCGCGCGGTGAAGTACATGGCGAACAGACCGGCGAAGAACATCAGCTCGCTGGAGAGCCAGATGATCGTGCCGACGCTGACCATGTTCGGTCGGGTCAGGGAGTGCACCCGCGAGGTGTCGAAGGTGCTGCTCGCCACGGGGGCCGTTGTCACGACGCCCATCATGGCACCGGCCGGCGACACGCACCGAGCGCGGGTGGCACGGCGTGCCTGCTCCGTGACCGGGTCGAGACCGTCCCCCGTCCGGGTGCCGTCCGCACCGGGCGGGGCGGGGCCGGGGCACTAGGCTCCGGCACGTGAGCGACGCGCCCGCCACCGTCCTGGTCTACAGCTCCCGGCCCGAGGTCCGCGAGGCCGTCCGCACCGCCGTCGGCCGCCGTCCGGCACCCGACGTCGGCCCGCTCACCTGGCTGGAGTGCGCCACCGGGCAGGACGTCGTCGACACCGTCGACGGCGGCGGCGTGGACCTCTGCATCCTCGACGGCGAGGCGCAGCCCACCGGGGGCCTGGCGCTGTCCCGCCAGATGGTCGTGGAGGTCGCCGACCGCCCGGCGATCTGCGTGCTCATCGCCCGGCAGCCCGACCGCTGGCTGGCGCACTGGTCGCAGGCCGACGGCACGCTGGCCCTGCCGGTCGACCCGCTGGCCGCCCCACAGGTCGTGGCCGGGCTGCTGCGCGAGCGGGCCGGGCGCGGCCCGTCCCGCCGATCCGTCTCCCGGTGAGCGCGCGCACCTCCGCCGGGCCGTCGTGGCCCGGCCTGCTGACGCGCCTGCTGGCCGGTGAGGACCTCGCCGCCGACGACACCGCCTGGGCGATGCGCGAGATCATGACCGGCGAGGCGACGCCGGCGCAGGTGGCCGGCTTCGCCGTGGCGCTCCGGGCCAAGGGCGAGGCGCCGGCGGAGGTCGCCGGGCTGGCCGCCACGATGCTGGAGCGCGCCACGCCGGTGCAGCTGCCCGGGGCGACCGTCGACGTCGTCGGCACCGGCGGCGACGGTGCGCACACGGTGAACATCTCCACGATGGCGGCCGTGGTCACCGCGGCGGCCGGCGTCCCGGTGGCCAAGCACGGCAACCGGGCGGCGTCGTCGTCGTCCGGGGCCGCCGACGTGCTGGAGGCGCTGGGCGTGGTCATCGACCTCCCGGCGCCGGCCGTGGCCCGCTGCGTGCAGGAGGCCGGCATCGGCTTCTTCTTCGCCCCGGTCTTCCACCCCGGCTACCGGCACACCGCCGCCCCGCGCCGGGAGATGGGCATCGGCACGGTGTTCAACTTCCTCGGCCCGCTGACCAACCCGGCCCGCCCGGTCGCCGCCGCCATCGGCTGCGCCGACGCGCGCATGGCGCCGGTGCTCGCCGCGGTGGTCGCCGGCCGGGGGAGCCGCGCGCTGGTGTTCCGCGGGGACGACGGCCTCGACGAGCTCACCACGGCGACGACGTCGCGGGTGTGGGTGGCGCGCGACGGCGCGGTGACCCCGGGCGTCGTCGACCCGGCCGACCTCGGCATCGCCCCGGCCGGCGCGGACGCCCTGCGCGGCGGGGACCCGGCGCACAACGCCGAGGTGTTCCGGCGGGTGCTCGGCGGCGAGGCGGGGCCGGTGCGCGACGCCGTGCTGCTCAACGCCGCGGCGGCCCTGGTCGCCTTCGACGAGCGCGGCGGGGAGCTCACCGGCGCGCTGGCGGGCGGCATCGAGCGCGCCGCCGCCGCGGTGGACGACGGTCGGGCGGGCGCGCTGCTCGACCGCTGGGTGGCGGTCAGCCGCGCGGCCGCCGGGCGCTAGTCGGCGTTGTCGAAGCCGAGGGAGAAGGCCGCCTCGAGGTCGTGCCGCGAGTAGGCGCGGAAGGCGATGTGGGTGTCGGTCTCGAGGACGCCGGGCACCTTGTTGATCCGGCCGGCGATCACCTCGGCGACCTGCTCGAACTCCCGGACCCGCACGATCGCGACGAGGTCGGTGTCCCCTGCGACGGAGTAGACCTCGCTGACGCCGTCCAGGTCGGCGACGGCCTGGGCCACCTCGCCGATGGCGTCGGTGGCGGCGTCGATCATCACGATGGCGGTGATCACGCCGGGGATGGTAGAAGGACCCCGCTGCCCCCCACCACTCGCTCCGCTCGCGGCGTGTCCCTGCAGCGGGGCCGTAGGAGGCGTTCTCGCAGGTCAGCTGCCTGCGGTCAGTCTTTCGGGGCGGGTGCGGGTGCCCAGCTGCCGGTCGTCGGCGAAGGGGTCGCGCAGCGCCCGGCCGGCCTCCACCCGCGCGAGGAACCCGCTGAGCCCGCCCGTGCCCGGTGCCGCGCACGCCAGCGTGCCGTGCACCTCGACCAGCCGGGAGCCCGGCTTCTCCATCCACCGCAGCACCAGCTCGGTCTCGTCCACCGACGCGGCCAGCTCGCCGTCGGGTCCCGTGGGCGTCTCCGCGGTGGCGCGCAGGCCGGCCAGCGTGTCGCGCACCGACACCCCGCGGGCGGCGCAGCCGGCGGCCACCAGCCGGCCGCGGCGCACCACCGACAGCGCCCAGCCGCCCTCGCCGTCGGGCCGGGCCAGCACGAGCTCCGGGACGGCGGCCAGCGACTCCAGCCGCTGCCTCCGGCGGACGGCGCGGACGAGGACGGCGACCCGGTCGCGCAGCACCGCGGCGTCCTCGAAGCGCTCCTCGGCGGCCAGCCGGTCGACGCGGTCGAGCAGGGGGGCGACCAGGTCGCGCGGGTCGCCGGCGACCGCGGCGCGCAGCACGGCGGCGATCGCGGCGTACTCCTCGACCGACTGCGCCCCGGTGCACGGCGCGCCGCACCGGCCCATCCCGAACAGCGCGCAGGCGCTCGTGTGCACGCGCGGGGACAGCCGCGCGGTGCACTGCCGCAGCGGCAGCGCCTCGTGGACGGCGGCCATCGCCATGTCCGCGGCCCGCCGGTCGGCGAACGGGCCGAGGAACAGCCCCGCCCCCGGCCGCACCCGCCGCACCGCCGACAGCCGGGGGAAGGCCTCCTCGGTCAGCCGCAGCCACAGCGCCCGCTCGGGGAAGCGCGAGCGGCGGTTGTAGCGCGGCTTGTGCTCGGCGATCAGCCGCAGCTCCCGGACGGCGGCCTCCAGGTCGTGCGCGCACGGCAGCGCCTCGACCCGCTGGGCGAGGGCCACCATCTCGGTCATCCGGCTGCGCTGCTCGCTGGAGGAGAAGTAGCTGCGCACGCGGGTGCGCAGGTCGGTGGACGTGCCGACGTAGAGCGGCTCGTCGCGCGGCCCGCGGAAGACGTAGACCCCCGGGCCGGAGGGCACGTGCTCGGCCAGGTGCCGCTTGCGGCGGCGCTCGGGGTCGACCTGGCGGGTGAGGGAGGTCAGCTCCTCGAGCGAGGTGACGCCGAGCGGCCCGAGCCGCTCGAACAGGCCGTGCAGGACGTCGACGGTCGCCCGGGCGTCGTCCAGTGCCCGGTGGCACGGCGAGGTGGCGGCGGAGAAGAACGGGGCCAGCGTGGCCAGCTTGCAGTTGGGCACCTCGTCGCGGGAGAGCAGGCGGCGGGCGAGGACGGCGGTGTCGACCGAGGCGGCGGGGGGCCAGGCGGTGCCGGTCTGCTCGCACGCGGCCCTGAGGAAGCCGAGGTCGAAGGGCGCGTTGTGCGCCACGAGCACCGCGCCGCGGGCGAACTCGAGGAATGCGGGCAGCACCGCGGCGATGCGGGGCGCGGTGGCCACCATGGCGGTGGTGATGCCGGTCAGCACGCTGATGTAGGGCGGCACCTCGCAGCCGGGGTCCACCAGCGTCTGGAACTCCCCGAGCACCTCGCCGGCGCGCACCTTGACCGCGCCGATCTCGGTGATCGCGCTGTCCTTGGGCGAGCCCCCGGTGGTCTCCAGGTCGACGACGACGAAGGTGACCGCCGCCAGCGGCGTCCCCAGCTCGTCGATCGTGGTCTGCGCGGGGGAAGAGCCGGGGTGGGCGGCGGCCCGCTCGTGACGGGACAGCCGGGGCCCGGTGCCGCCGGGACGGGCGCTGGGGAAGTGCACGGCGGGACGGTAGGCCGGGGGTCGGACAGTCCCGCGGGCACCCGTCGGGGCACCGGCGCTCGCCCGGGCGGGGGAGGCAGGCCGCACCTGGTGGCGCGGGTGGCGGACGCTGGGGCACGATCCGGCCACGGGCCAGGGTGGCCGGCAGGTCGGGAGGGGGACCGATGCGCGCGCGGTCGCCGCGGGGGACCCGGTCGCGGTCGGCGGCGCTGGGCCTCGCCACCGCGGTCGCCGTCGTGCTGACCGTGGTCCTCGCCGCACCCGCCGCGGCCGCGCCCAGCGACCAGCCGGGGGGCACCAGCGGGGTGCTCGACAGCGAGGCCCTCGACCGGTTGCAGCAGCGGGCCGCCGAGGTGCAGGCCGACCTGCAGCAGCGCCAGGCCGAGGTCGCCGCCGCCCGGGACGCGCTGGCCGCCGCCCGGGCCGACGTCGAGACGGCGCGCGCCGCGGTCGCCGACGCCGAGGCCGCGCTGGCGCGGGACCAGGACGTGCTGGCCGACTACGCCGCGGCGGTCTACCGCGACGGCGGGGCGCTCACGCCGCTGACCGTGCTCCTGGCCGGTGGCGACCCCGGGGACGCCGCCGCCGCGCTCGCCTACCTCGAGGCGGTCGACGCGCACACCGCCGACGTCGTCGACGGCGCCGTGCAGCAGCGCGCGGCGGCCGTGGCCGGGCAGGAGGCCGCCGACGCCGCCCTCGCCGAGGCGCAGGGGCGGGCCGACCGGCTGGCCGGGGAGGCCGCCGACCTCGAGGCCGCCGCTGCCGCGGTCACCGGGGAGCTCGACGCGGCGCTCGGCGAGGTCGACCGGCAGCTCGCGCAGCTGCAGCGCGCGCAGGGCGACGTCAACGCGCAGACGGCGGCGAACTGGCGGGCCCACCTCGACCGGCTCGCCGCGGCCGGCGTGCAGGCCCCGCCGGCCTCGGCGCTGCGGGACCCCGCGGCCGGCCTGCCGGCCGGGCTGGCGCCCGTCGCGGCCGCCGGTGGGGGAGCGCAGGCCGGCGCCGCCCAGCTGCCCCGGCAGCCGACGTCACTGCTGGTGCTGCCCGCCGAGACCCTCGCCGCGGTCTCCGCCGCCATGGACACCCTCGGCCGGCCCTACGCCCCCGGGACGGCGGGGCCGGACTCCTGGGACTGCGGGTCGCTGGTGTCCTCCGTCTACGGCGCCGCCGGCATCGACCTGCCCGCCGACCAGGCCGGGCTCTTCGCCGTCAGCACGCCGGTCGACCCCGCCGACGTGCTGCCCGGCGACCTGGTGTTCCTGGGCACCCCCGAGTCGGGCCTGGGCCACGTCGGCATCGCCCTCGACCGGGAGACCATGCTGGCCGCCGACGGGCGGGCCGGCGCGGTCGTCGTCCGGCGGGTGCCCACCGACGAGGTGCTGCTCGTGGGCCGGCCGAGCCTGGGCCCGCGGCCCGCGGTGCCGGCACCGGGTCCCACCGGCGGCGCGCTGCGCGTCGAGTGCGGCAACCCGGTCCACCCGCCGAGCTTCGACGGCGCCCGCTCCTGGGGCGGCTACCCCAACGGCCTCATCCCGCCCAGCGCGCTGTGCCCGATCGGCGTGGCCGGTCACGCGCTGCGCTGCGACGCGGCCGCGGCCTGGCGGGCGATGAGCGCGGCCTACGCCGAGGCCTTCGGTCAGCCGCTGTGCATCACCGACTCCTACCGGACCTACGCCGGGCAGGTCCGCCTCTACGGCGAGAAGCCGGCCCTGGCGGCGGTGCCGGGTACCAGCAACCACGGCTGGGGGCTCGCGGTGGACCTGTGCGGGGGCGTCGAGGCGTTCGGCACGCCGCAGTACGCGTGGATGGTGGCCAACGCCGGCCGCTTCGGCTGGCTGCACCCGACCTGGGCCGACGCGGGCAACGGCCGCGAGGAGCCCTGGCACTGGGAGTACGCGGGCCGCTGAGCAGGGACTGTCGGTGGCCGTCCCTAGCGTGCGCAGCGACCGACAGGGAGACCGTCCCGACCGCGGCCCGGCACCGGGCGGCGCGGCCGGGCCACCGGAGGGACACGGCCATGCTGATCGACTGCGACTCGTGCACCGCGCGCGGCACCGGCTGCGCCGACTGCGTCGTCACCGCCCTGCTGGGGGCGCCGCCGGGGGAGCGGGGCACCGAGCCCGTGCTGCTGCCGGTGCCGCCGGTCCCGGCGGCGCGGGCGCCGGGGCGCGACGACGCCCCCCGCCCGGGTGTGGTGGTGGAGTTCGACGACGTCGAACGGCGCGCGGTCCGGGCCCTGGCCGAGGGGGGCCTGGTGCCTCCGCTGCGTCACCGGCCGGCGGGGTCGGCGCGACCGGCCGGGAGGCGCCGGACGGGCTGAGGCCGAGGTCGGAGCCCCGTGGGCACGCTCCGGCGTGGCGCGGCGACCGAGCGTGTGCTTCCCCACAGTCACCGCGACCCCCGTTTGTCACAACTGCACCACGTCCGTACTGTGGCCCGCGTTCGGCCGGGTGGTCGTCACCCGATGCGAGGTGGCCTCGGCCGGACACCGCCGAGTCGCCGGACGCCGCCCCCGGGCGCGCGCGAGGTGAACCGGGGACCCACCGCAGCACTGGGGTGAGTTCTCGTGTGCGCCGGACCCGCTCCGGCGCACGGAGATAGGGCACGTCTTCCCAGCCCGAACCCGTCAGCTAACTCGGTAGGCGGTTGCTGAGGAAGAACGGAGAGCCGCCGACCGTGGCGACCCCCCGCCCTGCCCTGGGGCACGCACGCGCACAGTCCACCGCCGGCCGCAGCACCCGCACCGCCAGTGCCGCCGGCCCGCACACCCCCTCGCTGGTCCGCCGCCTCGGCCGGGTCGTGCTCGTGGGGACCACTGCCAGCCTGACGCTGGCCCTCCTCCCCGGCACCGCCACCGCCGATCCCGAGCAGGCGGACACGGCCGCGCAGGCCGCCCGGCTCGCCGCCGAGGCCGGGCACCGGCTCGAGGTGGTCAGCGAGCAGGTCAACGAGGCCCGCGAGGTGCTCGGCCAGCAGCAGGCCGCCGTCGAGGAGGCCGACCGCGCCGCCGCCGACGCCCAGTCGCAGCTCGACGCCCTCGACGGCCGGCTGCGCGAGGTCGCTCGCAGCGCGTACACCGCCGGCGACTCGATGGCCGAGCTCGACCTGCTGATGACCAGCGACTCCGCCGAGGACTTCGTCAGCTCGCTGGCCACCCTCGACCAGATCGCCGGGCACACCACCGACGTGCTGGCCGAGGTCGGCGAGGCCGCCGCGGACGCCCGGCAGGCGCAGGCCGACGCCGACGAGGCCGAGGCCGCCGCGCAGCGGACCCTCGACGACCTCTCCGCCCAGGAGGACCGCCTCCAGGACGACATCGCCGACTACCAGGAGCAGGTCGCCGCGCTGACCGCCGCCGAGCAGGAGGCGGCCGCTGCCGCCCAGCGGGCGCTGGCCGCGCAGCAGGCCGGCTCCGTCGGGCAGAGCGCGCCGGTCGCCGCCGGGCCGGCCCCGGTCGCCTCGGCCCCCGCCCCGGCGGCCGCCGCTCCGGCTCCGGCCCCGGCCGGCGGCAGCGGCGCGGCGCAGACCGCGGTGCAGACGGCGCTGGCGCAGGTCGGCGACGCCTACGTGTGGGGAGCCGGCGGGCCCGACGCCTTCGACTGCTCGGGCCTGACCCAGTACGCCTACGCGGCGGCCGGGATCAGCCTCCCGCACTCCAGCCGCATGCAGTCGCAGACGGGCACCGCGGTCAGCCGCTCGGAGCTGCAGCCCGGCGACCTGATCTTCTACTTCAGCCCGGTCAGCCACGTGTCGATGTACATCGGCAACGGCCAGATGGTGCACGCCTCCACCTCCAGCGAGCCGGTGAAGGTCGTGTCGGTCGACTCGATGGGCGGCATCACCGCCATGCGCCGCATCGCCTAGCAGCGCCGCGGCGACCGGCCGGACGGTCGGACACCCGGGCCGGGGACCCCACGCGGGGTCCCCGGCCCGCGCCGTCCCCGGAGCCGTCCGGCCGTCCCCGGAGCCGTCCCGGGACGGGGGCGGGGCGGCACCTAGGATCGGCCGGGTGGACGGCTCGCGCCGGGCCGGCGCTCGGGCCGCCCTCCTCGCGGCGGCCGTGCTCGGTGCGGCGTTCGTCGTGGTGGTCGCCGTCCGCACGCCGTGGACGCTGCTGCCCACGCCGCCCGGCGGGGCCACGCCGGCGAGCACCGACGCCGGTCTGCCCGCCGCCGTCGTCGTGCGCGCCGAGGCGCTGGCCGCCGCGATCCGTCCCGCCTCGGTGGTCGGCCTGCTGCTCGGGCTGGCCAGCTCCGCGCTGCTGGGCCTGAGCCGCCTGGGCAGCCGGCTGGTGACCGCGGCCGGCCGGCCGGTGGGCGGGCGCTGGGGCTGGCAGGTGCTGCTGGGCACGGTCGCGCTCGTGGTCGTGGGCCGGCTGGTGACGCTGCCGGTGGCCGCCTACGGCGAGGTGGTCCGGCACCGCTACGGGCTGTCCACCCGCTCCTGGCCGCTGTGGCTGCGCGACGTCGGCGTCTCCACCGCCATCGACGCCGGCCTGACCGCGGTCGTCGTGCTGGTGCTCGTGGCGCTGGCCCGGCGCGCGCCGCGCACCTGGTGGGCGTGGGCGTCGGCGGGGGCGGCCGGGCTGGTGGTGGCCGGCTCCTTCCTCTACCCGGTGGTCATCGAGCCGGCGTTCAACAGCTTCCAGCCGCTGCCGGCCGGCCAGCTGCGCACCGACCTGCTGGAGCTCGCCGAGGAGAGCGGCTCCCCGGTGCAGGACGTCCTCGTCGCCGACGCGTCCCGGCGGACGACGTCGCTCAACGCCTACGTGTCCGGCTTCGGCTCCACCCGCCGCGTGGTCCTCTACGACACGCTGCTGGCCGACGTGCCCGACGACGAGATCGAGTCGATCGTGGCGCACGAGCTGGGCCACGTGGCCACCGACGACGTCCTCACCGGGACGCTGCTGGGGGCGCTGGGCGCCGCCGCCGCCGTCTGCCTGCTCGGCTGGCTGCTGACCCGGGCGCCCCTGCTGCGCCGCGCCGGCGCGGACGCACCCGGGGACCCCCGCGTGGTGCCGCTGGTGCTGCTCCTGGTCCTCCTCGGCTCGCTGGTGGCCACGCCCGTGCAGAACCTGGTGTCGCGGCACGTCGAGGCCCGCGCCGACCTGTACGCGCTCGACCTCACCGGCAACGCGGCGGCCTTCATCGAGATGCAGCGCCGCCTGGCCGAGACCAACGTCTCCGACCCCAGCCCGCCGGCGCCGTGGCAGTGGTGGTTCGGGTCGCACCCGACGACGGCGCAGCGGATCGCGCTGGCCGAGGACTGGCTGCGGCTGGGCGAGCGGTGACCCCGGCGCAGCGCACCCTGGTCGTCACCAACGACTTCCCGCCACGGCAGGGCGGCATCCAGACCTTCGTGGCCGCGCTGCTGGAGCGGCGGCCGCCGGAGTCGCTGGTGGTGCTGGCCTCCCGGTCGCCGGGCTGGGAGGCGCACGACGCCCGGCTGCCCTACCGGGTGGTCCGCCGGCCGACAGGCGTGCTGCTGCCCACGCCCGGCACCGCCCGCGCAGCCGCCGCGCTGGCCGGCGAGCACGGCTGCGACACCGCCTTCTTCGGCGCCGCCGCCCCGCTGGGACTGCTCGCGCCGGCGCTGCGGGCCGCCGGCGTCCGGCACCTGGTCGGCGCCACCCACGGCCACGAGACCGGCTGGGTGGCGCTGCCCGGTGCCCGCGGGCTGCTGCGCCGCATCGCCGGCGGCCTCGACGTCCTCACCTACATCAGCGAGTACACCCGCAGCCGGCTGGCGCCGGCGCTGGTCGGGCGCACGCGGCTCGCGCAGCTCTCACCCGGGGTCGACGTCGACCGCTTCACCCCGGCCGCCGACGGGGCGCAGGTGCGCCGCCGCCACGGGCTGGGGGAGGGGCCGGTGGTGGTCTGCGTGTCCCGGCTGGTGCCCCGCAAGGGACAGGACGTGCTCGTCGCCGCCTGGCCCCGGGTGCTCGCCCGGCACCCCGGCGCGCAGCTGCTGCTCGTCGGCGGCGGGCCGCTGGAGGCCGACCTGCGCCGGGCGGTCGCCGCGCGGGGCCTGGAGCGCTCGGTCGTCCTCGCCGGCCCGGTGCCGCCGGCGCGGCTGCCCGAGCACTACGCGGCCGGTGACGTCTTCGCCATGCCCTGCCGCACCCGCCGCGGCGGCCTCGACGTGGAGGGCCTGGGCATGGTGTACCTCGAGGCCGCGGCGTGCGGCCTGCCGGTGGTCGCGGGGACCTCCGGCGGCGCACCGGAGGCCGTCCGCGACGGCGAGACCGGCACCGTCGTCGGCGATCCCCGCGACCCGGCGGCGGTGGCCGACGCGGTCACCGCCCTGCTCGACGACCCGGCGCGGGCCCGGGCCCTGGGCGCGGCCGGCCGCGCGTGGGTGGAGCAGCGCTGGTCGTGGACGACGATCGCGGCCACCTTCGCCGACCTGCTCACACCCCCGGCCCGGTGAGGCCGCGCCTCAGCGGGCGTAGAGCTCCTCGACCTCGGTGTCGAACTCCTTCATCACCACGGCCCGCTTGAGCTTGAGGCTCGGGGTGAGCATGCCGTTGTCCTCGGTGAAGTCGGTGCCCAGCACCCGGTACCTCTTGATCGCCTCGGCCTGCGACACCGCCTTGTTGGCCTCGGCGACGGCGGCGTCGAGCTCGGCCCGGACGTCGGGGTCGTCGACGAGCTGCTCGACCGGGGTGTCGGGGGCCCGCCCCTTCGACTGCAGCCACAGCGGCAGCGCCTCGGCGTCGAGGGTGACCAGCGCGGCGATGAAGGGGCGCTGGTCGCCGACGACGATGCACTGGCTGACCAGCCGGTGCGCGCGCAGCCGGTCCTCGAGGACCGCGGGGGCGACGTTCTTGCCGCCGGCGGTCACCAGGATCTCCTTCTTGCGCCCGGTGATCCGGAGGAACCCGTCGGTGTCGATCTCGCCGATGTCGCCGGTGGCGAACCAGCCGTCGGCGTCGATCGCCTCCGCGGTGGCCTGCGGGTTGTTCCAGTAACCGCGCATGACCACGCCGCCGCGGACGAGGATCTCGCCGTCGTCGGCGATGCGGAAGCCGACGCCGGGCAGCGGCCGGCCGACGGTGCCGACGCGGACGGCCTCGTCGTGGTTGACCGCCGCGGCCGCCGTCGTCTCGGTGAGGCCGTAGCCCTCGTAGACGGTCACGCCGATGCCGCGGAAGAAGTGGCCGAGGCGCTCGCCGAGCGGGGCGCCGCCGGAGATGGCGCCCTTGCAGCGGCCGCCGAGCGCGGCGCGCAGCTTGCCGTAGACCAGCCGGTCGAACAGCGCGTGCTGCACCCGCAGCGCCAGGCCGGGGCCGCCGTGGTCCTGGGCGCGCGACCAGTCGACGGCGACCTGCGCGGCCCGGTCGAAGATCCTCCCCTTGCCGTCGGCGTCCGCCTTGGCCTTCGCGGAGTTGTAGACCTTCTCGAACACGCGGGGGACGGCGAGCACGAACGTCGGCCGGAAGGCGCCGAGGTCCTCGACCAGGTTCTTCACGTCGGGGGTGTGGCCGGTGACGGTGCGCGTCTTGACCGCGCCCACCTGCAGGACGCGCGCCAGCACGTGCGCCAGCGGGATGAACAGCAGCAGCGAGTCCTCGTCGCCGAGGAGCCGGTGCAGCAGCGTGATCCCGTTGTCGATCTCGAACAGGAAGTTGCCGTGGGTGAGCTCGCAGCCCTTGGGCCGGCCGGTGGTGCCGCTGGTGTAGATCAGCGTGGCGAGGCTGTCGGCGTGCAGCGTCGCCCGGCGGGCCTCCAGCTCGCTGTCGGGCACGCCCGCGCCCGCGGCGGTGAGCGCGCCGACGGCGTCGTCCTCGATGACGTACAGCGGCCCGAGGTCGGGGGCCTGCTCGCGCACCGAGTCGACGGCGACCGCGTGCTCGGGCCGCTCGACGACGGCGGCGACCGCGCCGGAGTCGGCGAGGATCCAGGCCACCTGGTCGGCGCTGGAGGTCTCGTAGACCGGCACGGTGACCGCGCCGGCCGTCCAGATGGCGAAGTCGAGCAGCGGCCACTCGTACCGGGTCTTGGCCTGCAGGGCGACGCGGTCGCCGGGGCCGACACCGGCGGCGATGAGCCCCTTGGCGACGCCGGCGACCTGGTCGCCGAACTCGCGCCAGGTGACGTCCTCCCACCGGCCGCCGCGCTGCACCCGCAGGCCGACCTCGCCGCCGTGCCGGGCGACGTTGTCGGCCAGCAGGTCGGTGAGGGCGGCGTCGGGGGCCACCTGGCTCCTCGCCGGGACGCTGTACTCGCGCACGCTCGGTCCTTCCTGCCCGCCAGGCCGGGGCGCCGGTGCCCGCGGTCCCCCCACGGGACACGTCGGCGCGAATCTACCGGGTGCCCCTACCGGTGAGTAGGCGCACGTCGGCCGCCCGGCGGGCGGGCGGGTGCCGAGCGGCTAGCCTCGTCGCATGGCCGAGCAGTCCACCCAGTCGATCGTCGTCTCGGCGCCGGCGTCCGAGGTGATGGCGGTGATCGCCGACTTCGACGCGTACCCGCAGTGGGTGGGCGCGGCCAGGACCGTCGAGGTGCTCGAGAGCGGTGACGACGGCCGCGCCCGCCGGGTGCGCTTCGTCATCGACGCCACCGTGCTCACCGACGACTACGTCCTCGACTACACCTGGGACGGCGACCGGCAGGTCTCCTGGACGCTCGTGCGCAGCAAGATCATGAAGCGGCAGGACGGCTCCTACACGCTCGCCGAGGTCGGCGGGGGCACCGAGGTGACCTACCGGCTCACCGTGGACATGGCGGTGCCGATGATCGGGATGCTCAAGCGCCGGGCGGAGAAGGTCATCCTCGACACCGCGCTCAAGGAGCTCAAGAAGCGCGTCGAGGGCTGACCGGCGTGCCGATCCTGCTGTTCACCGGTCCCGGCGGTGCCGGGACCACCACGCTGGCGGCCGCCGCCGCGGTCCGCGCCGCCCGCGCCGGCCGCCGGGCCGTCCTCGTCACCGGCCAGCAGCCGCCGTCCGGCGCGGCGGGGCAGCCCGGGCTCGACGTCGTGCGGGTCGACCCGCAGGCGGACCTCGCCCGGTTCTGGGCCGGCCGGGCCGCCGAGCTCACCGGTGCGGTGCCCGGCCTCGCGCTGCCGCCGGCCACGTCGGTGGTGCCGCTGCCGGGGACCGGCGAGCTGGCGCTGCTGGCCGCCGTGGGCCGTGTAGCCGACACCGACACCGACGTCGTCGTCGACGCCGGTCCGCTGGCCGCGGCCGCGGCGCTGGTCGCCCTGCCGGGCGCGCTGCGCTGGTGGCTGGACCAGGCACTGCCGACGCGGGTGCGGGTGCTGGCCGCCGTCCGCACCGCCGCCGTCCGCGCGGGCACGCTGCGCCGCGGCGCCGCCGACGTGGCGCTCGGGGTGGTCCCCGAGCTGGAGGCGCTGCTCGACCGGCAGCCGCTGACCGACCCCGGCGCGACGGCCGTCTGGCTGGTCGCCCCGCCGCGTCCGGCCGCCGTCGCCGACCTGCGCCGCGCCGCCACCGCCCTCGCGGTGCACGGGCAGCGCCCGGCCGGGGTGCTGGTGCGCGTGCTGCCCGGGGGCGGCGCCGGCGACTGGTGGGCCGCCCGGCTCGGTGAGCAGGAGGCCGCGCTGGCCGCGCTGGCCGGGGTCGCGCCGGTGCACCCGGTCCCGGAGACGGCGTCCGCGCCGGAGGACGCCGGCGCGCTCGCCGCCCTCCTGCCCGATCTGCCGGGCCCGTCCGCGGGCCCGGTGCCGCCGGCACCCGAGCGGGTGGAGGACGGCTGGCGGCTGACGCTGCCGCTGCCGTTCGCCGAGCGGGCGGACGTGGCGCTGACCCGCTGGGAGGACGAGCTGGTGGTGACCGCCGCCGGCACCCGCCGGTCGCTGCGCCTGGACGCCCTGCTGCGGCGCTGCGTGGTGACCGCGGGCACCCTGACGGCTGCCGGGACCGATGCCGCGCGGCTCGAGGTGGGGTTCGCGGCGGACCCGGAGCTGTGGCCGGCCGACCTGCTGGCGGCCCACGCCGGGGACGGCGGCGGGCACCCGGGCGAGGAGAGGGGGACGCGGTGAGCGAGGGAGCCGACTGGCTCGACCAGGCGCGGCGGGTGGTCGCCGGGCTGGGGCAGGCGGTGGCGGAGTCCTGGGCGGAGACCGAGCCGGGACCGGGTGCGGAGGCCGCCGGGCACGTCCCGGGCGGCGACTGCCGCTGGTGCCCGGTCTGCCGCCTGGCCGCCGTCGCCCGCCGGCCGGAGGTGACCGAGGCCCTGGCCGACGCGCTCACCACCGCGGCCGCCGCGCTGCGCACCCTGGCCGAGGAGCAGCCGCCCGAGCCGGCCGAGCCGCCGCGGGCGGCGCCGGAGCCGGTCCCGGGCGACGCGGACCCGCCGGCGCCGGTGCAGCACATCGAGATCGGCTGAGTGGCCACGACCGGGGACGCCGGTCCCGCCGACCTGCCGGCCCTCGGGGTCGACGTCGGTGGCACCAAGGTGGCCGGCGGGGTGGTCGCGCCCGACGGCACCGTGCTGGCCACCGCGCGCCGCTCGACGCCGACCGCCTCGGTCGCCGAGACCGAGACCGCGGTGGCCGACGTCGTCACCGAGCTCGCCGGTGCGCACGGCGGGCCGCTGGCCGCCGTCGGCGTGGGGGCGGCCGGCTGGTTCGACCGCAGCGGCGACGTGGTGCTGTTCAGCCCGCACCTGGCCTGGCGGCACAGCTCGCTGCGCCGCGACCTCGTCGCCCGGCTGCAGCGCACCGTGTGGGTGGGCAACGACGCCGACGCCGCCGCCTGGGCCGAGTACCGCTTCGGGGCCGCCCGCGGCGCGGAGCTGGCACTGTGCGTGACGCTGGGCACCGGGATCGGCGGCGGCATCGTGGCCGGGGGACGGCTGCAGCGGGGCGCGCACGGCGTGGCGGGGGAGTGGGGCCACATGCGCGTGGTCCCCGACGGGCGGCTGTGCCCCTGCGGCAACCGCGGCTGCTGGGAGCAGTACGCCAGCGGCAGCGCGCTGGCCACCACCGCCCGCGAGGTGGCCACCCGCTCGCCGGCCGCGGCGGCCCGGCTGCTCGACCGGGTGGACGGCGACGCCGGCCGGCTCACCGGCGAGGACGTGGCCCGGGCGGCCGCGGAGGGCGACCCGGTGGCGCTCAGCCTGGTCAGCGACGTCGGCGAGTGGCTCGGGCAGGGCATCGCCGACCTGGCCACCGTGCTCGACCCCGACGTCGTGGTCATCGGCGGCGGGGTGAGCGTGCTCGGCGAGATGGTGCTGCGGCCGGCGCGCGAGCGGCTGGACCGGGCCCTGCCGGGGCGGGGCTTCCGGCCCGGCCCGCGGGTGGTGGCCGCGGCGCTGGGCGCGCAGGCCGGGCTGGTGGGGGCCGCCGACCTCGCCCGCGCCGCCGCCTGCACCGAGCGCCGCGGCTAGACGACCGCGCCGTCGTCCCCCTCGTCGGTGGAGCGCTCCCGCATGCGGGAGAGGAACAGCCCCGCGCTGCCCACCAGCGCGGCCACCCCGAGGACCAGGCCGGTGTCGGTGGTCAGGCCGAGCACCCGCGGCGCGCCCACCAGCACGACCCCGGCGGCGGCGAGCAGCACCGCGTACAGCGTCGAGGGGGAGGGCAGCGGCACCGGCGGGGCCGGCGGTGGCTCGTAGTGCTCCTCGGGCTCCTCCCGCTCCGGCACCACGGCGGGCGCGGGGCCGCGGGGCGGGAGGGCGTCCTCGACCACGGTCCGGCCGTGCTCGGCCTCGTACGCGGCCACGATGCGCGCCCACTCGGCGTCCTCGTCGAGGTCGCGGCGGGCCGGGCGGCGCACGGCCTCGGCGGGGGCGTGGTCGTCGGCGTGCCGGTCGACCAGCGCGCGGCCCTCGCCCAGCCGGGCGCGGTCGACGAAGAGCCGGTCGGCCGGCGGGCTGGGGTAGGTGACCGTGCGGGTGTAGGGCTCGACGTCGGCGGCCGGTTCCAGGTACGCGGCGATGCCGGCCTCGCGCAGCACGTCGAGCAGGTGCTCGCCCACCCGCGGGTCGACGTCGCGCACCGGCGCCCAGAGCGCGGCGTCCAGGCCGTTGTCGAGCCGGCCGCGGCCGCGGCGCGGGCCGGTCACGCGGTCCTCCGGGGACGTCGCACCGGCCGGTCTGGCACCACGGGGAGTCCTCCTCGGCGTCCGGCGACGGTGCCACGCGGGGGTGGCGACGCGCGGGTGCCCGGGGCGGATTGTCGCCGGGGCTCCCGCCTCCCTAGTCTGGCAGTTCCCCAGGGAGGCGTGTTGTTCTACTGGTTCCTCAAGTTCGTGGCGATCGGCCCGGTCGCGAAGCTGGTGTTCCGGCCCCGCGTCGAGGGCCGCGAGAACGTGCCGGCCACCGGCGCCGCGATCCTCGCGAGCAACCACCTCTCGGCCGCGGACTGGATCTTCATGCCGCTGTCGCTGCGGCGCCGGGTCACCTTCCTGGCCAAGGCGGAGTACTTCACCGGCCGCGGCGCGAAGGGTGCGCTGCGGCGGGCCTTCTTCTCCGGCGCCGGCCAGGTGCCCATCGACCGCTCCAGCGCCACCGCCGCCGAGGGCGCCATCCGCACCGGCCTGCAGATGCTGCGCCAGGGCCGGCTGCTGGGCATCTACCCCGAGGGCACCCGCTCGCCCGACGGCCGGCTCTACCGCGGCAAGACCGGCGTGGCCCGCATGGCGCTGGAGACCGGCGTCCCCGTGGTGCCCGTGGCGATGACCTACGCCCCGCGCCGGATCCCGTTCGGGCACAAGCTCGTGCGCATCCACGTGCGCTTCGGCGAGCCGCTGGACTTCTCCCGCTACGAGGGCCTGGCCGGCGACCGCTACGTCGAGCGGTCGATCACCGACGAGATCATGTACGAGATCATGACGCTGACGGGGCAGGAGTACGTCGACGTCTACGGCGCCGTCGTCAAGCGGGGCATGGACGCCACCGGCGCCAGCGCCGCGGAGGTCGTGAGCCGGTTGCAGCCGCCCAGCGACGAGGCCGGCCACCGGGCCCCGGACACGCTGGCCGGCTGAGCGGCGCGGCGGTGCGGCGCTACTTCTACGACACCGAGTTCATCGAGGACGGCACCACGATCGACCTCGTCTCCATCGGCGTCGTCGACGAGACCGGCCGGGAGTTCTACGCGGTCAGCACCGAGTTCGACGAGCGGCGGGCCATCCCGTGGGTGCGCCGCAACGTCCTCGACCAGCTGCCCCCGCCGGCCGACCGCGCCTGGCGCAGCCGCCGCCGCATCCGCGACGACCTGCTCGCCTTCCTCACCGGCCCGGGGGAGGAGGTCGAGCTGTGGGCGTGGTTCGCCGCCTACGACCACGTGGCGCTGGCCCAGCTCTGGGGACCGATGACGGCGCTGCCGCGGGCGGTGCCGCGGTTCACCCGCGAGCTGCGGCAGCGGTGGGACGACGTCGGCCGGCCCGAGCTGCCGCCCAAGCCCGCCGGCACGCACGACGCCCTCGTCGACGCCCGCTACAACCTCGCCCGCTGGCGCGCGATGGAGACCGCCCGCGGCCGCTGAGCCGCCCCGCGTCCGGTGCACCTCCGCGGCGGTGCACGGACCGGGCGGGTCAGATCGGGGGTGCCAGGACGGCCTGGGTCTGGGTCACCGAGGCCACCGGGCGGCCGTCGTCGTCGGTGACCTCGGTGAGGACGACGACCGTCGAGCGCCCGACGTGCAGCGGCCGCGCCGTGGCGTGCGCGGTGCCGCCGCGGACGGCCCGCAGCAGCGACGTGGCCGAGGCGAGCGTCGACGTCGACACGCCCGGCGGCAGGTTGAGGAAGGCGCAGACCGCGCCGACGGTGTCGGCCAGGGTCATGAGCGCGCCGCCGTGCAGCGCCCCGCCGGCGGTGCACCGCTGCGGCGCCCAGGGCAGCCGGCCGGTGACCTCCCCGGGTGCGGCGGTGTCGAGCTCGACGCCGGTGGCGACGGCGAAGGGCATGAGGGCGAGCAGGTCGGCCGGGTCCACGGGCGGATCCTGCCGGTCCCGGGGCGGGGGACGGTGACCGCGGTCACCCCGCTGGGGCAGGATCGGTCCTGACCTGCGGTTCGTCACGGGGAGGCGTGGTGCGCATCGGGATCCTGACCGGCGGTGGGGACTGCCCCGGTCTCAACGCCGTCATCCGGGCCGTCGTCCGGAAGGCGACCGCCTCCGGCGACGAGGTCGTCGGCTTCCGCGACGGCTGGCGCGGCCTGCTCCAGGACGACGCCGTCCCGCTGGACCTGGCCGCCGTCCGTGGGCTGCTGCCCCGCGGCGGCACCGTGCTGGGGACCTCGCGCACGAACCCGTTCGCGCTCGAGGGCGGCCCGGAGCGGGTGCTCGGCTGCCTGGCGGCGCACGGCATCGACGCGCTGGTGCCGGTGGGCGGCGAGGACACCCTCGGGGTGGCGGCCCGGCTGACCAGCAGCGGCGTCCGGGTGGTCGGCGTGCCCAAGACCATCGACAACGACCTCGACGGCACCGACTACACCTTCGGCTTCGACACCGCGGTCGGGGTGGCGATGGAGGCCATCGACCGGCTGCACACCACCAGCGACAGCCACCACCGCACGCTCGTGGTCGAGGTGATGGGCCGGCACGCCGGGTGGATCGCGCTGCACGCCGGGATGGCCGGCGGGGCCAACGTCGTGCTGGTCCCGGAGCGGCCCTTCGACGTCGACGCGGTGGTGGCGCACTGCCTGCACCGCTTCGAGTCCGGCTACTCACCGATCGTGGTGGTGTCCGAGGGCGCGCGGCCGGCCGACGGGGAGCTGGTCACCTCCACCGGGCAGACCGACGCCTTCGGTCACGTCCGCCTCGGCGGCATCGGCGCGGCGCTGGCCGCCGTCCTCGAGGAGCGCACCGGGCGGGAGTCCCGGGCGGTGGTGCTCGGGCACGTCCAGCGCGGCGGCACGCCGTCGGCCTTCGACCGGGTGCTGGCCACGCGGTTCGGGCTGGCCGCGGTCGACGCCGTCCACGCGGGGCTGTCGGGCGTGATGGTGGCGCTGCGCGGCACCGACGTCGTCCCGGTGCCGATCGCCGAGGCCACCGCCCGGCTCAAGCTCGTGCCGCTGGAGCGCTACGCGGAGGCGGAGGTGTTCTTCGGCTGAGGCCCGTCGGCCCGCAGCGGCGACCGCCGTACCCTCGCAGGCGTGACTCTGCCCGATCCTGTGCAGCTGGTGCCCGGCCTCGACCGGTGGCGGGAGCTGCCCGCCGCCCAGCAGCCGGCGTGGCCCGACCGTGCCGCCCTCGACACCGTGCTGTCCACGCTGTCGACCGTGCCGCCCATCGTGGCGCCCAGCGAGGTCGACGAGCTGCGCGGCCGGCTGGCCGACGTCGCCCGGGGGAAGGCGTTCCTGCTGCAGGGCGGGGACTGCGCGGAGACCTTCGACCTCAACACCGAGCCGCACCTGCAGAGCACCACCCGCACGCTGCTGCAGATGGCCGTGGTGCTCACCTACGGCGCCAGCGTGCCGGTGGTGAAGGTGGGCCGCGTCGCCGGGCAGTACGCCAAGCCGCGCTCGTCGGACACCGACGCCCTCGGCCTGCCCTCCTACCGCGGCGACATGGTCAACTCGCTGGAGCCGGTGCTGGAGAAGCGGGTCCCCGACCCGAACCGGCTGGTGCGCGCCTACGCCAACTCGGCGGCGGCGATGAACATGATCCGGGCCTACGCCCGCGGCGGACTGGCCGACCTGCACGCCGTCCACGACTGGAACAAGGACTTCGTCGCCTCCTCGCCGGCCGGCGTCCGGTACGAGGTGATCGCCCGTGAGATCGACCGCGCGCTGGCGTTCATGAAGGCCTGCGGCGTCGACGACACGGCGCTGCGCGGGGTGGAGCTGTACAACAGCCACGAGGCGCTGATCCTCGACTACGAGCAGGCCCTGCTGCGGGTGCACGAGGGCCGGCCCTACGCCGCCTCGGCGCACTTCGTGTGGATCGGCGAGCGCACCCGCCAGCTCGACGGCGCGCACGTGGAGTTCATGTCGCGGATCGCCAACCCGATCGGCGTCAAGATCGGCCCGACGACGACGCCGGAGCAGGCCACCGAGCTCGTCGAGCGGCTCGACCCCGACGGCGTCCCCGGCCGGCTCACGCTGATCAGCCGGATGGGCAACGGCAGGATCCGCGACGTGCTGCCGCCGATCGTGGAGAAGGTCACCGCCAGCGGCCACCAGGTCGTGTGGCAGTGCGACCCGATGCACGGCAACACCCACGAGTCGCCCACCGGCTACAAGACGCGGCACTTCGACCGCGTCGTCGACGAGGTGCTCGGCTTCTTCGCCGTCCACCGGGCGCTGGGCACCTGGCCCGGCGGCATCCACGTCGAGCTGACCGGCGAGGACGTCACCGAGTGCCTCGGCGGCGCGATGGAGATCAGCGACGAGGACCTCAACAGCCGGTACGAGACCGCCTGCGACCCGCGGCTGAACACCGGGCAGTCGCTGGAGCTGGCCTTCCTGGTGGCGGAGATGCTGCGTGGGTGAGCTGATCGACCTCCGCTCGGACACGGTCACCCGGCCCACGCCGGGGATGCGCCGGGCCATGGCCGAGGCCGAGGTCGGCGACGACGTCTACGGCGAGGACCCCGCCGTCCGCGCGCTCGAGGAGCGGGTCGCCGACCTGTTCGGCCACGAGGCGGCGCTGTTCGTGCCCTCGGGGACCATGGGCAACCAGATCGGCATGCGGTTGGTCTGCGAACCCGGCCAGGAGGTGCTCTGCGACGCCGACGCGCACGTGGTCACCTACGAGATGGGGGCCGCGGCCGCGGTGTTCGGCATCTCCACCCGCACCGTGGTCTCCGACGGCGGCCTGCTCGACGCCGACGCCCTCGTCGCACAGGTGCGCCCCCGCGACGACTGGCACCTGACCGCCACCGCCGCCGTCGCCGTGGAGAACACGCACAACCGCGGCGGCGGGCGGGTGCAGCCGCTCGACGAGCTGGAGCGCCTGTTCGCCTGGTCGCGCGGCGCCGGGGTGGCCGTGCACCTCGACGGCGCCCGCGTCTGGAACGCCGCGGCGTCCTCCGGCGTGGACCTGGCCACCTACGGCCGGCTGGCCGACACCGCGTCGGTGTGCCTGTCCAAGGGCCTGGGCACGCCGGTCGGCTCGGTGCTGGTGGCCTCGGCCGAGCGCATCGCCGCCGCCCGCCTGTGGCGCAAGCGGCTCGGCGGCGGGATGCGGCAGGTCGGCGTCCTGGCCGCGGCGGGGCTGTACGCGCTCGACTCCCACCTGCCCCGGCTGGCCGAGGACCACGAGCACGCCCAGGTGCTGGCCAAGCGGCTCGGCGTCGACCCGGCGACGGTCGAGACCAACATGGTGGTGCTCGACGACGTCGCCGCGCCCGTGGTCGCCGAGGCGGCCAGGGCGCGCGGCGTGCTGGTGTCGCAGGTGAGCCCGCGGCGGATCCGGCTGGTCACCCACCTCGACGTCGACCGGGCCGCCGTCGACCGCGCCGGCGACGTCCTCGCCGACCTCCTCGACCGCTGATCGAGGCGCAGGAGGCGATCCCCCCGTCCTCAGGTCGAGGACGTGGGGATCGCCCCCTGTGCGTGGTGTCCGGCCGGCTCAGTACGTGCTGGTGAGCAGCAGGTCGGGGGTGCCCGCGGGCTCGCCGGTGATCCGCCCCGGGGTCGCGCCGCCGGTGACGGCCGCCGCGACGGCCGCGGGGGAGGCCGTCGGGGCGCCCTGCAGGTACAGCGCGGCGACGCCGGCCACGTGCGGGGTGGCCATCGAGGTGCCGCTGATGGTGTTGGTCGCCGTGGTGCTCGTGTACCAGGCGCTGGTGATGCCGACGCCGGGCGCGTACAGGTCGACGCAGGACCCGTGGTTGGTGAAGGAGGCCGAGACGTCGTTGCGGTCGCTCGCGGCCACGGTGAGCGCCGCCGGCACGTTCGCCGGGGAGCTGGTGCACGCGTTCGCGCCGTCGTTGCCGGCGGCCACGGCGTAGGTCACCCCGTCGGCGATCGAGGCCTTCACCGCGTTGTCGATGGCCGTGCTCAGGCCACCGCCCAGGCTCATGTTGGCCACCGCCGGGGCGCCGGCCGCGTGGTCGCGGGTGACCCAGTCGATGCCGGCGACCACGCCGGAGGTCGTGCCGCTGCCGTTGCAGCCCAGCACGCGGACCGGCACCAGCGTGACGTCCTTCGCCACCCCGTAGGTGGTCCCGCCGATCGTGCCGGCGACGTGGGTGCCGTGACCGTTGCAGTCCTCGGTGGTGTTCTTGCCGCTGACCGCGTTGAAGCCGGCGCGGAAGCTGTTCGCGACCTCGGTGTGGGTCGAGCGGATCCCGGTGTCGATGACGTAGGCGGTCACCCGGGCGCCGGTGGCGGTGTAGGAGTACGTGGTGCTGAGGGGCAGGTCGGACTGGTCGATCCGGTCGAGGCCCCAGGTGACACCGGGCTGCGTGGTGTCGACGCCGACCACCTGGTCGCGCTCCACGGCGACGACGCCCGGCTGGCCGGCCAGCCGGGTGGCCGCGGCCTCCGGCAGCGTGACGGCGTAGCCGCGCAGGGCCGCGGTGTAGAGGTGGTCGATGGACCCGCCGAGCCCACGGGCCCGCTCCGCCGCCTGCTCGGGCGGGGTGGCGCGGTCGACGGTCACGACGTAGGTGGCGCGGGGCCCGTCGGCCGGCGCGGCCAGGGCGGGGCCGGCGGTGACGCCGAGGCCGGTGGTCGCGAGCGCGGCGACGGCGCCGGCGACCAGGGTGCGACGAGTGGGCAAGGACGGCTCCTCGGATCAGCTCCCCGCGGCCGGGTGGCCGTGGGCAGATGCGACCCAACGCGGTGTCGTAGCTCACTGCAAGTCAGGACACGTGTTCCCAGCGTGAGCCCGCGTGTCGCCGTCCGCCGGTCGCGTCGGTCAGGCGGCCGAGGAGACCCCGTCGGCGGGATGGCCGTCGCGCAGGGCGCGCAGCAGCGCGATGTCACGGGCGTGGCCGCGGTCGGCGCTGGGCGTCTCCACGACCACCGGCACCCCGGCCACCGTGGGGTGCGCCAGCAGCTCGGCGAACGCAGCCACCCCGATCGAGCCCGCGCCGATGGTGGTGTGCCGGTCGCGCTTCGAGCCGCGCCCGTCGAGGGAGTCGTTGGCGTGCACCAGCCCCAGCCGGCCGGGCCCGACGGCGGCCTCCAGCGCGTCCAGCACCGCCGTCGTCCCGCCCGGGGTGGCCAGGTCGTGCCCGGCCGCCCACGCGTGGCAGGTGTCCAGGCAGACGCCGACCGCCGGGTGCGAGTCCAGCGCCGCGAGGTAGGGGCCGAGGTCCTCCACGGTGGCCGCCAGGGACCGGCCGCCGCCCGCGGTCGGCTCCACGAGCAGCCGCGGGCCGTCGTCGGGCAGTGCGTCGAGCACCGGCAGCAGCCGCTCGCGCAGCTGGCGCAGCGCGGCCTCGTACCGGTCCTCGTCGACCGCCGAGCCCGCGTGGACGACGACGCCGCGCACGCCCAGCTGCACCCCGCGGGCGAGGTCGGCGGCGATCGTCTCGACGGAGCGGTCGACGGTGGCCGGCGTGGGGGAGCCGACGTTGACCAGGAACGGCGTGTGCACGAACGACGGGACGCCGCGCTCGGCCAGGCCCGCGACGAAGGCGGCGTCCTGCGCGGGGTCACCGGCGCTGCGCCGCCAGCCGCGCGGGTTGCCGACGAAGACCTGCACCGCCTCGGCGCCGACGTCGTCGGTGTAGCGCAGCCCGCCGGTGGCCAGGCCCCCGGCCACCTGGACGTGCGCCCCGATGGGGCCGGCCGTCACCCGAAGCTCAGCAGCAGGCTGACCTCGGTGCGCACGTCCACGACCGTGCCCGGCGCCGGGTTCTGCCGGTAGACGCGGTCGCCGGTGATGAACGTCGAGCTGCTGTAGGTGAGGCCGACGGCGTCCAGGGCGGCGGCCGCCTCGCGCTCGCTCATCCCGGTCACGTCGGGGACGGTGACCTGCGGCAGCCCGATCGAGACCTGGATGGTCACCTCGGCGCCGAAGGGGGCCGCCTCGCCCGGCGTCGGGCTGACCGCCATGACCTGGCCGGTGCCGACGTCGGCGCTGCGGCCCTCGGTGCGCTCGACGGTGAAGCCGAGCGCCTCCAGGTTGGTCTGCGCGGCCTCCGGGCTCTGGCCGACGACGTCGGGCACCGCGACCGGCGCCGGGCCGCGGCTGACGTACACCGTCAGCGGGGCGTTGCGGGCGAGCTCGGTGCCGGCCTCGGGCTCGAACCCGGAGACCGACCCGACCGGGATGGTGTCGTCGTAGTCCTGCTGCACGGTGACCTGCGAGGGCACCCGCTCGGCGAGCCAGGCCTGCACCTCCTCCAGCGGGCGGCCGACCAGCTCGGGGTCGACGGTGAACCGCTCGGGCCCGCGGGAGACGACCAGTTCGACGTCGGAGTTGCGGATCGCCTCGCCGCCGTCGGGGTCGGCCGAGATGACCTGACCCTCGGGGACGGTCTCGCTGAACTGCTCCTCGGCGAACACCGGGTCCAGCCCCGCCTGCTGCAGCAGGTCGACGGCGCTCGCGCGGTCGGCGCCCTCCAGCGAGGGCACCGTCGTCCAGCGGCCCGAGCCGAGCCACCAGCCGACCGCGCCGACGGTGACCGCCAGGAGCAGGACGACCGCCACCGCGAGCCGGGCGCGGCGGCGGCGGATGTGCAGCGGCAGGCCGGGACGGGCGTGCGGCGGCGCGGGCCGCCGTCCGCCGACGTCGGTCGTGGGCCCGGCGCCCATGCCCGGCAGCATGCTGGTGCCGCGGCCGCGGGAGGACCGCCCCGCGCCGAGCACCTCGGTGCCCGGGTCGCCGGGGCCGGGGTCGCTGGGGTGGCGCGGGCGCGTGGGGCGGTTGGTCGGGCGGATGGTGCCGGGGCCGGCGGAGCTGCGGCCGGTGGGCACCGGCACGCGGGCCAGGCCGAGGTCGGTGCGCACGTCCTCGAGGTCGGCGAGGAAGGCGCCGGCGTCCAGGGGGCGGACGGCGGGCTCGCGGCGCGTGGTGCGCGTCACCAGCTCGTCGACCTGCCACGGCACGCCGGGCACCTCCTCCGACGGCACGGGGACGTCGTGGTGCACGTGCTGGTAGGCCACCGCCAGCGGGGTGTCGCCGCCGTAGGGCGGGTGGCCGGTGAGCATCTCGAAGAGCACCAGCCCGGCGGCGTAGACGTCGCTGCGGGCGTCGGCGCGGCCGCGCTCGAGCTGCTCGGGGGAGAGGTAGGCGACCGTGCCGATGAGCACGCCGCCGGTGTGGCTGGTCTGGCCGGTGCCGGTCAGCGCGCGGGCCAGCCCGAAGTCGGCGACCTTCACCGTGCCGTCGTGGCCGATGAGCACGTTCTCCGGCTTGACGTCGCGGTGCACGATCCCGGCGCGGTGCGCGGCGGTCAGCCCGGCGAGCACAGGCTCGAGGACGGCGAAGGCCTCGGCGACGGTGAGCCGGCCGCGCGCCTGCAGCAGGTCGCGCAGCGTGCGGCCCCGGACGAGCTCCATGACCAGGAACACCAGCCCCTGGTCGCTGCCCTGGTCGCTGACCGAGACGACGTTGGGGTGGCTGAGCATCGCCGCCGCGCGCGCCTCCCGGGTGAACCGGTCGACGAACGTCGGGTCGTGGGCGAGGTGCTCGGCCATGACCTTGACCGCGACCGTGCGGTGCAGCCGGAGGTCGGTGGCGGCGTAGACGGTGGACATGCCGCCGCGCGCCAGCCGCTCCTCGAGGCGGTAGCGCCCCTCGAGGACCAGGCCGACCACGGGGTCGGTCACGGCGGTGTCCACGGGCCCGAGTGTAGGAGCGCAGGTCGCCGGGACGGCCCGCACACGCGGGGCCGGTGAGCCCCTGCCACCCTCCCGTCACAGGGGTCACGGCGGGGGGCGGAGATGATCAGGTGACCTGATCGTGCAGCGTCCTACCCGACCGTGGGACGTCGGGTGGGACGCTCGGTGATCAGGTCACCTGATCGTCGCGCGGGGACGGGGCTCAGGAGAGCTCGAGGCCCGGGTAGAGCGGGTGGGCGGCGACCAGCTCGGCGGCCGCGGCGCGGGTCTTGTCGGCCAGGCCGCCGTCGACGACGTACTTCGCCTTCGACGGGGACCCGTCCCGCGTCGTCGTCGGTGTCGTGTTCGACAGCACGTCGACGATCAGCTCGGCGGTGCGGTCGAACTCGGCCGCGCCGAAGCCGCGGGTGGTCAGCGCGGGGGTGCCGAGCCGGACGCCGGAGGTGTACCAGGCGCCGTTCGGGTCGGCCGGGATCGCGTTGCGGTTGGTGACGATGCCGGCGTCCAGCAGCGCCGACTCCGCCTGCCGGCCGGTCAGCCCGTAGCCGGAGACGTCGAGCAGCACGATGTGGTTCTCCGTGCCGCCGGTGACCAGCCGGGCGCCGCGCCGGGTCAGCCCCTCGGCGAGGGAGACGGCGTTGTCGACGACGGTCCGCGCGTAGGTGGCGAACTGCGGACGGCGCGCCTCGGCGAACGCGACCGCCTTGGCCGCCATCACGTGCGGCAGCGGGCCGCCGAGCACCATCGGGCAGCCGCGGTCGACGGCGTCGGCGTACTCGGGCTGGGCGAGCACGAACCCGCCGCGGGGGCCGCGCAGCGACTTGTGGCTGGTGCTGGTGACCACGTGCGCGTGCGGCACCGGGTCGAAGTCGCCGGTGAAGACCCCGCCGGCGACCAGGCCCGCGAAGTGCGACATGTCCACGATCAGCGTCGCGCCCACCTCGTCGGCGATCTCCCGCATCCGCGCGAAGTCGACCTTGCGCGGGTAGGCGGAGTAGCCGGCCATGAGGATCAGCGGGCGGAACTCGCGGGCGCGGGCGGCGACGGCGTCGTAGTCGAGCAGCCCGGTCGCGGGGTCGGTGCCGTAGGAGGACTGGGCGAACATCTTGCCGCTGATGTTCGGGCGGAAGCCGTGGGTCAGGTGGCCGCCGGCGTCCAGGCTCATGCCGAGCATCCGCTGGTCGCCGAGGGCATGGCGCAGCGCCGCCCAGTCCTCGTCGGTGAGGTCGTTGACGTGCCGGGCGCCGGCGGCCTGCAGCGCGGGCGCCTCCACGCGCTGGGCGAGCACCGCCCAGAAGGCGACCAGGTTCGCGTCGATGCCCGAGTGCGGCTGGACGTAGGCGTAGGGGGCGCCGAACAGCTCGCGGGCGTGCTCGGCGGCCAGCGCCTCGACGGTGTCGACGTTCTGACAGCCCGCGTAGAAGCGGTGCCCGACGGTGCCCTCGGCGTACTTGTCGCTGAACCAGTTGCCCATGGTCAGCAGGACGGCGGGGCTGGCGTAGTTCTCGCTGGCGATCAGCTTCAGCGAGTCGCGCTGGTCGGCGAGCTCGGCGCCGATGGCCTCGGCGACGCGGGGCTCGACCTCGGCGATCACCTGCAGCGCGCTGCGGTAGGCGGTCGAGGCGGCGGCGCCGTCGAAGGAGGGGGTCACGTCGGTCATGGGTGGGCTCCTGCGCGGTCGGTGGTCGGCTCTGCCCAGGCGCCCGGCGGGGGACTGCAGGCCGCTCCCCGGTGGTGCCCCACCTCGATGCGCCAGTCACGGCCCGGTCCGATGCTACCGGGGGACGGCGACGCCCCGCGGCGGTCACCCGACCGTCAGCAGCCCCTCGGCGTCGTGGCCGAAGACGCCGCCGACCATGGTGGCGCGCACCTGCACGTCCCGGATCCGCTCCGGCGCCACCGCCAGCAGGTCGTCGGACAGGACGACGAGGTCGGCGGCCATGCCCCGGCGCAGGGTGCCCTTGCGCGTCTCCTCGAAGACCGCGTGGGCGGAACCGACCGTGTAGGCGCGCAGGGCCTGGGCGGCGGTGAGCGCCTCGTGCGGTCCGAGGGAGGCCCCTCCGGCGGACCGGCGGTTGACCATGTCGTGGATGCTCCGGATCGGCTCGCCGGGGACGACGGGCGCGTCCGTCGAGCCGGGCAGCTCGACGCCGGCGTCGACGAAGGACCGCATCCGGTAGGCGAGGCCGGCCCGCTCCGGGCCGAGCGCCGTGAGGATCCCGTCGCCGAGGGCGGAGAGGAACCGGCCCTGCGGCACCGGCAGGAGCCCCGCCGCGACGATCCGCGCGACCTGCTCGTCGGAGGCCACGCCGACGTGCTCGATCCGGTGCCGGGCGTCGGCGCGGGGTGCCCGGCGCTGCGCCGCCTCGTAGGCGTCGAGGACGACGTCGAGCGCCCGGTCGCCGATCGCGTGGGTGGCGACCTGCCAGCCGTTGAGGTGGCTGTCCACGATGCGCTCGCGCAGGTCGGCCGCGTCCTCCTGCAGGAAGCCCGCGTTCCCCGGGGTGTCGGCGTAGTCGCAGGTCATGGCCGCCGTCCGGCCCACCAGCGAGCCGTCGGACATGATCTTCACCGGCCCCAGCCGGAACCACTCGTCGCCGAGGCCGGTGCGGATCCCGAGGTCCAGCCCCCACCCCTCCAGTCCCTCGTCCACGCGGCCGAGCCCGTGGAGGGCGTCGACGAAGGGCATGGCGGTGACCCGCGTGCGCAGCACGCCGCGCTCGCGCGCCAGCTGGAAGGCGCGGGCGTCCGCCGGGCCGTGGCCGATCATCCGGCCGCCGATGCCGGGCTCGGTCACGCTGGTGAGGCCGTGGCGCAGCGCCCAGGTCGACGCCGCCCCGATCGCGGCGACGAGGTCCTCCTGGGGCACCGGCCGCAGCACCGAGCTCACCAGCGCCATCGCCTGCTCCTGCAGCAGCCCGGTGGCGACGCCGTCGACGCGCACGACGCTGCCGCCCGGCGGCGCCTCGACCGCGTCCGGGTCGGCGTGACCGGCGAGGCGGAAGGCCTCGGTGCTGGCGACCGCCATGTGGTTGGAGGCGTGCACGAGGTAGACCGGCCGGCCGCCGGCGACGCGGTCGAGCACCTGGCGCGTGGGGTGCGCGCCGATCTTGTTCTGGTCGTAGCCGTTGCCCACCACCCAGGCGCCCTCCGGGCGGGCGGCGGCCCACTCCCCGACCCGCCGGTAGAGGTCGTCGAGGGTGGGCGCGGCCTCGGCGGAGAGGTCGAGCTGCACCATCTCCCGGCCGAGCACCGAGAAGTGCAGGTGGGCGTCGTTGAAGCCGGGCACCACCGGGGCGCCGCCGAGGTCGTGGCGCACGTCCGCCGTCACGCCGTCGAGCTCCTCGTCGAGGCCGACCACCCGGCCGTCGAGGACCCCGATCGCCGACGCCGTCGGTCGCGCCGGGTCCAGGGTGGTGATGCGGGCGTTGGTGAGGACGGTGTCGATGCGCATCGTGGTCAGTCCCTCGGGGCCGGCGGGGCGACGGGTCCGTGCCCGGTCCACCGTCGCACGGCCGCGCTGCCCCCGGGCCGACCGCCGGCACCCGCGCCGTCCCCGGCTGCCTAGGCTGGACGGCCATGGAGACCCTCACGCCCGCGGAGGTGGCCGCGGCCCTCGGCGTCTCGCCGAACAAGGTCCGGCAGCTGGTCCGCGAGGGGAAGCTCATGGCCGTGCCGGGCAGCGGCAACAGCCGCATCCCCGCCGACTTCCTCCAGGACGGCGCGGTCCTCCGGCACCTGCCCGGGCTGATCACCGTGCTCAAGGACGGCGGGTTCACCGACGCCGAGGTCTTCGAGTGGCTGTTCCGCGAGGACGAGTCGCTGCCGGGCACCCCGGTCGAGGCGCTGCGGGGTGACCGGCACACCGAGGTCACCCGCCGCGCGCAGGCGCTGGCCTTCTGAGCCGCTACGCCCGGCGCTGCCGCAGCCGCACCGCCTGGGCGCTCGCCAGGCGGCGGGCGAAGATGCCCAGCCGGCGGGGCCTGGACACCGTCACCCGGCGGTCGAGCACCCGGAAGTCGGCGCGCTCGATCTCGGTGAGGATGCCGCCGTAGAGCGCGGTGGCGGCGCGCACGCAGTCGCGGGACTCCGGCGCGAGCATCGGCGTCCCGGGGGCGGCGTCGTCGTAGCGCCGGCGCACGATCGCGACCATCTCCTGCATGAGCGCACGGAAGCGGGCGTCGTACCGCTTGGCCTCGATCTGCTCGCGGGTCACGCCGTGCGCGGCCATGACGTCGGCGGGCAGGTAGACCCGGCCGCGGTCGGCGTCCTCGGCGACGTCGCGCAGGAAGTTGGTCAGCTGGAACGCCTCGCCCAGCGCGATGGCGTGCGGCGCGGCCTCCTCGCGGCTGACGCCGGGCGCGGTGCCGAGCACGGGCAGCACCTGCAGGCCGATCACCGACGCCGAGCCCCACATGTACCGGTCGAGCGCGGCGATGTCGGCGTAGCCGGTGACGGTGAGGTCGCTGGTCATCGCGGCGAGGAAGTCGACGAGGTGCTCCACCGGGATGCGGTAGCGCCGGTAGGTGTGCACGGTGGCCAGCCGCACCGGGTCGTCGGACCACCCGGCCTCCAGCTCGTCGAGCAGCGCCCGCGACCAGTCGGCGAGGTCGCGCTCGGGGTCGGCGCCGGGGTGGTCGACGAGGTCGTCGGCGGTGCGGGCCGCGGCGTAGAGCGCGTGGACCGCCGGGCGGCGGTCGGCGGTGAGCAGCCGGGTGGCCAGGTGGTAGCTCTTGCCGTGCTCGGCGTTGACCGCGGCGCAGTACCGGTAGGCGGCGTCGAGCCGCTCCTGCCGCTGCGCCTGCGTCAGCGGCCGCTCGGTCGCCGTCACCGCGTCACCGGCCCGGTGATCCGCTCGGCGGCCAGCCGGCCGGAGACCACGACCATCGGGACGCCGACCCCGGGCTGCACCGACGAGCCGGCCAGCACCACGTTCACCGGGCCGCGGCGGGGCAGCGTCGGCGTCCGGAACGGGCCGGTCTGGCCGAAGGTGTGCGCCAGGGCGAACGGCGTGCCGGCCGCCATGCCCTGCCGCGCCCAGGTCAGCGGGGTGTCCGCGTGCTCCACCTCGATCGCGCCGGTCAGGCCGGTCCAGCCGCGGGCCTCGAGCACGCCCAGCACCTCCTCGCGGTAGCGGGGCAGCAGCGCGTCCCAGTCGATGCCGGGGTTGCCGCCGCTGCGGGGGTCGAGGTTCGGCGCGGGCGCCACCACGCTGAGCACCTGCCCGCCCTCCGGCGCCAGCGAGCGGTCGGTGACCGACGGCGTGCTCACCAAGAGGCTCGGGTCGCTCATCGGCCGCCCCTCGCGGGTCAGCTCGTCGAACACCTGCTGCCACGCCGCGCCGAAGGAGATCGTGTGGTGCGCCTGGCCGGGCAGCTCGGACCGCACGCCGAGGTGCAGGGTCACGCAGGAGGGCGAGTAGGTCGGCCGCCGCCGGCGCGAGAACCCGGGCACCAGCCGCTCGGGGACGTCGGTGGTGACGACGACGGCGTCGGCCGCCAGCCGCTCCCCGCCCTCGAGGCAGACGCCGGTCACCCGCCGGCCGCGCAGGTCGAGCCGCTCGACGGTCGCGCCGTACCGGAACGCCACGCCGGCGTCCGCGGCCGCCCCGGCCATCGCGCGGGGGACGGCGCCGATCCCGCCGACCGGGTGCCAGACGCCGGCGCCGATGTCGAGCTGCGCGATGACGGCGTAGGCGGCGATCGCGCGGAACGGCGAGACGCCGGCGTAAAGCGCCTGGAAGCTGAACAGCCGCCGCAGCCGCTCGTCGGTGAAGAACCGGGCGACGTGGTTCGACAGCCGCCCGAACCCGCCGCGGCGGGCCAGTGCCCACAGCTCCGGGCCGAGCAGGTCCAGCGGGGTGTCGAGGTTGCGGTCGATGAAGGTGTCCATCTGAAGCCGGTACAGCTCGGCCAGGTCGGCGAGGTAGCGGCGCAGCGCGGCGGCCTCGGCCGGGCCGGCCAGCGCCTCCACCTCGGCGGCGAAGGCGTCGACGTCGGCGTGCACGTCGAGGTGCGAGCCGTCGGCGAACTGCGCCCGGTAGGTGGTCTCCAGCGGCACCAGCTCGAGCCGGTCCTCCAGCTTCTCGCCCACGGCGGCGAGCGTGTCGGCCACCAGCTCGGGCGCGGTGAACACCGACGGGCCGGTGTCGAGCACGTAGCCGTCGCGGGCGACGACGCCGGCTCGCCCGCCGGGACCGTCGCCGCGCTCGACCACGGTCACCTCGCGGCCCGCACCGCGCAGCCGCAGGGCCGTCGCCAGGCCCGCGAGGCCGGCGCCGACGACGACGACGCGGTCGGTGGGTCCGGGGACGGTGCGCACGTCAGGCGGTGCGGGAGGTCGCGGCGACGGCGAGCGCGTCGAGGGCGGCGCGGGCCTCGACGGCGATCGAGGCGTCGGCGATCGCGGCGCGCGCGGTGGCGGTCCGCTCGGCGATCCGCTCCTCCACCCGCGCCCGGGCGCCGGTGTCCTCGATGAGGCGGCGCAGCGCGTCGAGCTGGTCGGAGCCGCAGTCGGGGTTGCCCAGGCAGGTGCGCAGCAGCTCCCGGCCCTGCTCGTCGGCCTCCTCCTCGGCCAGCGCGACGAGCAGCGTCTGCTTGCCCTCCCGCAGGTCGTCGTCGGCGGACTTGCCGGTCACGGACGGGTCGCCGAACACGCCGAGGACGTCGTCGCGCAGCTGGAACGCCTCGCCCAGCGGCAGCCCGATCGCGGTGTAGACGTCGGCCGCGCGCGGGCCGGCGCCGGCGATCGCGGCGCCGAGCTGCAGCGGCCGCTGCACGGTGTAGCCGGCGCTCTTGTAGCGGGCCACGGTCAGCGCGCCCTGGGCGCCGGGCAGGCCGCCCGCGGCGCGCAGCAGGTCCAGGTACTGCCCGGCGGTGACCTCGGTGCGCATCGTGTCCCACACCGAGCGGGCGCGGGCCAGGGCCGCGGCGCTGATGCCCGAGCGGCGCAGCAGCTCGTCGGACCACACCAGCGCGAGGTCGCCGACCAGGATCGCCGCGCCCAGGCCGAAGGTCTCGCCGTCGCCGGACAGGCCGCCGTCGCCGTGCCGCGCGGCGAACCCGACGTGGGTGGCCGGCCGGCCGCGGCGGGTCAGCGCGCCGTCCATGACGTCGTCGTGCACCAGGGCGCTGGCGTGCACGAACTCCAGCGCGGCCACCGCGCGCAGCACCGCGGCGTCGTCCTCGGCGGGACCGCTGACGTCCTCGGCGACCCCGCGCCAGCCCCAGTAGGCGAACGCCGGGCGCAGCCGCTTGCCGCCGTCGGCCAGCGCGCACACCTCGTCGACGACCGGCTCGAGCGCGGGGTCCATGCCGGCCAGCGTGCTGCGCTGCTCCTCGAGGAAGCCGGTGAGCGCGGCCGCGACCGCGCCGCGCACGCGCCCCAGGTCGGCGGCCGCGAGCGACGGCGCCAGAGGGCGGACCACGGACTCCTGCTGTGCCGCCCCGGTGATCACCCGACCAGTATCGCCCCATCGAGTCGCGCGCGTCCTGCCCGGGTTCGGGACCACGGGACCTCCAGTCGTCGGTGGAGCACTGACGGACCTGCTTCTCCCGGGACCGCCCGGACGGATGCGGAGGAGCGGCGTGTCCCGCACGTACCCTCGGGACCCGTGACCCGAAGCGTCCGCGAGCTGCTCGCCTCGTCGCGGCCCACGTGGTCGTTCGAGTTCTTCCCCGCCAAGACGCCCGAGGGCGAGGCGCAGCTGTGGACGGCGCTGCGGCAGCTGGAGCGCCTGCAGCCCTCGTTCGTGTCGGTCACCTACGGCGCGGGCGGCTCCACCCGGGAGGGCACGGTCGCCGTCACCGAGCGGATCGCCGCCGAGACGACGATGACCCCGCTGGCGCACCTGACCGCCGTCGACCACTCGGTGGGCGAGCTGCGGCACGTGGTCAGCCGGCTGGCCGCCGCCGGCGTGCGCAACCTGCTGGCGCTGCGCGGCGACCCGCCCGGCGCCGACCCGCAGGCCGACTGGGTCCCGCACCCCGAGGGGCTGGAGTACGCGTCGGAGCTGGTGGAGCTCATCCGCTCCATGGGCGACTTCTCCGTCGGCGTCGCGGCCTTCCCCGAGCGGCACCCGCGCTCGCCGGACTTCGAGACCGACGTCGAGATGTTCGTGCGCAAGTGCCGCGCGGGCGCCGACTTCGCGATCACCCAGATGTTCTTCCGCGTCGAGGACTACCTGCGGCTGCGCGACCGGGTGTCCGCCCGCGGCTGCGACGTCCCGGTGGTCGCCGGCGTCATGCCGGTGACCAACGCGCGGCAGATCGCGCGGATCGTGCAGCTGTCGGGGCAGGCCTTCCCCGAGGAGCTGGCCGCCCGCTTCGCCGAGCTCGACGGCGACGCGCCCGAGGACAGGGCGGCGGTGCGCGCCTACGGCGTCGAGGTGGCGACGGCGATGTGCCGGCGGCTGCTGGACGAGGGCGTGCCCGGCATCCACTTCATCACCATGAACCGCTCGACGGCGACCCGGGAGGTCTTCACCAACCTCACCGGCGCCGGCACCTCGGTGCCCTCGACGCTGGCGGTCTCCTAACCTCGACCGACGCGCCGTCCCCGTGCCGGTCAGACCGTGACCGGACCGTCGGCCTCCAGCAGCTCCACGGTGCGCCGGGCCGCCCGGCGCAGCGCCTCCCGTTCGGCGGCGTAGCCGCCCAGCACGCCCACCAGCGGCAGGTTGGCCAGCGCGCGGGCGCCCAGGCGGCCCTTGGGCCGCGCGTCGAGCGCCTCGTCGATCCGGCTGAGCAGCCGGGCGGCCCGCCAGACGGTGCGCGCGGCGCCGCGCAGCCCGGCGCGGTCCTCGCGGGCACCCAGCGCCGCCTCGGTGTACGTGCCGCGGACCCGCTCCAGCAGCGGGCGCACCCGCTCGGCGGGCAGCTCGCGGGCCAGCAGCACCCGGGAGAGCAGCGACACGCGCTCGGCCGGGTCGGTGACGCCGTGCTCGCCGGCCACCCCGAGGACGACCAGCGACTGCACCGCCGTCCCGACGGTGTTCTGCAGCGGCAGCAGGTCGGCCAGCCGGCCGGCCAGCCGGGGCAGGCCACCGGCCGCGGCGGCCACCCGGGACACCCGCTCGGCCCACCAGTCGTCGCGCTCGGCGGCCGGCAGCTCCGGCGGGCGGCCCAGTCGCTGCACGAGGGGAGCGGTCAGCCGGTCGAGCCGGCGCAGCACGTCGACGACCACGGCGTCGCTCAGGGGAGGGGCCATGACCTGCACATACCCGGCCCGGTGGTGATCACCACTCGTCCACGGCGGTCGGGACGCGTGCTCCTCCTGCACCCCCTGCGGGGGGCGAGGCGGCATCAGGACTGGAGGACTGCCGTCGGGTTGCCGACAGCAGTCCGCGAGGTCGCGTCGCCATCAGGGGTCGCGAGTGCGACAGGGGGCCGATGTGTGGTGGTGGGGGCTGGCGGCGGTCGTCGTCGTGTGGGTGGTCGCTGAGTCGTGGGCCCTCCACGCGTCCGGCCTCCGGCGAGTCGGTCCGCGCACGTGGAACCGGTTGGCATCGACGGTCGCCCGACCGGACCTCCAGGTCGCGCACCGTCTCCCTCGATGGGCCGGCGTGCACGCGGGGGACACGGTGGCTGAGGTCCCGAGTGCCTTCGTCGGACGTGCCCCGGCCGACCAGGAGCTGATCGTCGGCGTCCGGCGAGCGGCGGAGTCGAGCATCGACGCCCGGCTCGACCTGTGGGGCGACGTGACGCGCGCGGACCAGGCGCTCCTCGCGGAGGACCTGGCGGCTCGAGTCGCCGGACCGGACGTGCTGGCCCACCTGACGGCCTGGGGCGCGGCGTCGGGCGGCCCCACCGGCCTCCTGAGTCGTGACGACCTGCTGGAGGCCCTGACCGAGATCCGCGCCGAGCCGGCAGCTGCCGGTGCTGAGGCGCCGGCCGCCGTCCCGAACGCCCTGCGGCAGCCGTTCACCCCGGACCTGCTCGCTGACCACGGAACCACCGTGGCTGACGCGATCGCACTGTCGGTCACGAGCGGGTCGATGGCGGCGGACGGCGCAGCGATCGTCGGTGACGGAGCCGAGGAGGTCGTCGAAGGCGTGCTCGACGCTGCGCTGTCCGGCGTTGCCGCCGTGAGACGGGTGGTGACGGCCGGACGTCGCGAGAGGGAGCTGCACGCGCTGCACGGGGACGGCGTCCGGGCGGTCAAGAACGTGGCCGTCGAGGTCGCGTGCACGGCCGGAGGTGGCGCCGCGGCGGCGGCGCTGCTGGGGCCTGGTGTCGGGGCCTTGATCGATGTCGCCTCGTTCGGCCTGACCGGTGGAGCGGGAGCCGTGGTCATCGGCCCCGTGCTGGTGAGGTACCTGGGCAAGAGGGCAGGTGCGGCGGTTGCGAATGCTGAGCGCATGCGTCCGCTGACAGTCGCTCTGGGGGCGACCGGCCGGGCGGTCGAGGAGTACGACGCGACCGTCACCAGGGCTCTGGCGGACGCGGCAGCAGCCTGGACCACCATCGTGCCGAGCCACGAACGAGCTGCGGCCCGCCAGGCCACGCGCCTCAAGGCCGCGGTGTCCCGACACGCGTCGTGCGCGCAGCACGAGATCCGGTCCGTCGAGGCTGCGGCGGTCGAGCGGATCGCAGAGCTCGTCGACGAGGCGCTGCAGGCGGTCGACGCCACCGGGCGCGCCTTCCGCTGGAGTGTCCTCGTACAGCGGCGGGTCAGGAACTGGCGGGCGGCCTGCTCGAGTCCTGGGAGGACCCTCGAGGAGACCCTGTCCTGCCTGAGCGCGGCGCCGGGTGTCGCGCGGGAGGTCCGGGGGCTGCTCCTCGACGTGGTCGAGGGACGCGCATCCGTCCTCGCGGCGATCGGTGCCGCCGTGGTCGCTTCCCTGCGGGAGGCCGACCAGGAGCGTGACGTGCTCGTCGCGTCGCTGGCCACGGAGCGGCAGCGATTGGAGACCCAGGTCCGCAGGGAGGTCGAGCCGGGCCTGACCACCATCCGCGAGGCGACTTCGGCAGTCCGCCGAGAGCTCGTCCACACCGGGGCCCGGTCGGAGGAGTGGGTGCGGGAGCACCTGCCCGTTCCCGGACCCGCCTAGCCGCGACGCGGCGGTGCGCTGGCGGCGCACTCGTACCGTGGCGCGCATGTCGGGACACGGGCGGGCCCGCCGCTGGGCGGTCGTGACCGCCCTGGTCGCCGTCCTGCTGTCACTGCCCGCGGTGGTCGGCGCCCTGCCGGCCGACGACGCCGACGTCCCGGCCGCCGAGCTGCGCGACGCCGTCCTCGCCAGCGCCGGCGTCGCGTTCTCCGGCTACGCGGTGTCCGCCGGCGGGCTCAGCCTGCCGGTGAGCGACCAGCTGCCCGCGGTGGCCGACCTGCTCAGCGACCGGACGGCGCTGCGCGTGTGGTGGCGCGGGCCCGACGAGCACCGCGTCGACGTGGTGGGCGCCGCGGGGGAGACCGGCGTGCACGTCGACCCCGGCGGCACGTGGACCTGGGAGTTCGAGTCGGCCACCGCCCGCCGGGCCGCCCCGGCCGCGCTGGCGCTGCCCGCCCCGCCCGACCTGGTGCCCGCCACGCTCGGCCGGCGGCTGCTCTCGGAGGCGGCCGACGCGGAGCTGTCCCGCACCGGCGCCCGCCGGGTGGCCGGCCGCGACGCGCTCGGCCTGCGCCTGGTGCCGGCCGCGCCCGCCGCGTCGGTGGCCCGCGTCGACGTCTGGGTCGACGCCGGCACGGGGCTCCCGCTGGCCGTGGAGGTGGTCGCCGACGGCGCGACCGTGCCCGCGCTGGACACCCGCTTCCTCGACCTCGACCTCACCGCCCCGCCGGCCGACGTCGTCGGGTTCACCCCGCCGCCCGGCGCCCGGGTGCTGCCCGGCGAGGACCCCGAGGGCCTGCTGCGCGAGGCGGCCGACCGGGAGCTCTCGCCGGTCCGGCTCCCCGCCGAGCTGGCCGGTCTCGCGCGGCGCGAGGTGGCCGGGGCCCCGGCCACCGTGGGGGTCTACGGCAGCGGCGTGACGCTGCTGGCGGTCGCCCCGCTGCCCGGCCGGCTCGCCGCGCGGCTGCGCCCGTCGCTGGCCGCCGCGCCCGGCGCGGTCAGCGACGAGGTCGGCACCCGGATCGACGCCGGCCCGCTCGGGCTGGTGCTCGTCGAGCCACCCCGCAGCGGCGCCTACCTGCTCGTCGGCACGGTCACCGCCGACGCGCTCGCCGAGGCCGCGGCCGCGCTCGCGGGGGCGCCGTCGTGACCTCGGTGGTGGTCACCCGCGGGCTGGTCAAGCAGTACGGCCGGGTGCGCGCGGTCGACGGCATCGACCTCGACGTCCGCGCCGGTGACGTCTACGGCTTCCTCGGCGCCAACGGCTCGGGCAAGACGACGACGGTGCGCGTGCTGCTGGGCCTGGTGCTGCCCACCCGCGGCGAGGTCGAGCTGCTCGGCGGCCGGATGCCGCGGGCCGGCCGGCGGGTGCTGCCCCGCGTCGGCGCGCTCGTCGAGGGGCCTGCGCACCACCGGCACCTCTCGGGGGCGGCCAACCTCGCGCTGCTCGACGCCGCCGGCCCGGGCGGGCGGCGCCGCGACCGCCGGCGGCGGATCGCCGAGGTGCTCGACCAGGTCGGCCTCGGCGGGGTCGGCCGCCGCCCGGTGGGCGCCTACTCCCTCGGCATGCGGCAGCGCCTCGGGCTGGCCGGCGCGCTGCTGCGCCGTCCGGAGCTGCTGGTGCTCGACGAACCGACCAACGGCCTGGACCCGCAGGGCATCCACGAGGTCCGCGAGCTCCTGCTCGACCTGCACCGCGGCGGGACGACGGTGTTCCTCTCCAGCCACCTGCTGGCCGAGGTGGAGCAGCTGTGCACGCGGGTGGGTGTGCTCGACCGCGGCCGGCTGGTGCTGCAGGACGAGATGGCCGCGCTGACCGCGCCCACCGGCGCCACCGTCGTCGACACCCCAGCCCCCGAGCGGGTGCGCGCGGTGCTCGACGGGCGGGTGCTGGGCACCGACGGCGACCGGGTGGTCGTGCGGGGGGCGGACCCGGCGGAGGTCAACGCGCTGCTGGTGGGCGCGGGCGTGCCGGTGCGCGGGCTGGCGCTGCAGCGGCCGACGCTGGAGGAGGTCGTGCTGGCCGCCGCGGGCACCAGCGCCGACCGGGTGGAGCGGTCGTGATCGGCGTCGAGCTGCGCAAGACGTTCGGCCGGCCGCGGACCTGGACGACGATCGCCGTGCTCAACGCGCTGCCGGTGCTGGTGGCCGTGCTGCTGCGGGTCACCGACCTGGCGCCGCGGCCGGGCGAGGGCCCGCCGTTCCTGTCCGCGGTCCTGGCCAACGGGCAGCTCTACCCGCTGGCGGCGCTGGCGATCGTGCTGCCGCTGTTCCTGCCGATCGCCGTCGCGGTGGTCAGCGGGGACGCCGTCGCCGGGGAGGCACAGGCGGGCACGCTGCGCTACCTGCTCGCCCGCCCGGTCGGGCGCACCCGGCTGCTGGTGGCCAAGCTCGTCGCCGTCCTCGCCTTCGTCCTGGTGACGGTCGTGGTGGTCGCCGCGGTCGGCTGGGTGGTGGGCCAGCTGCTGTTCGACGCCCAGCCGGTGGCGGCCGGGACGTCGGTGTCGGGCACCTCGCTCACCGCCGAGGAGCTGGCCGGGCGGACGCTGCTGGCCATCGGCTACGTCGCGGTGTCGATGCTCGGGGTCGCCGCGTTCGGGCTGTTCTTCTCCACCCTCACCGACTCGCCGCTGGCCGCCGCCCTCGGTGCGCTGGCGGTGCTGGTCACCTCCTCGCTGCTGCTCACCCTCGACGCCGCCTCGCCGATCGCGCCGTACCTGCCCACGCGCTACTGGCTGGCCTTCGTCGACCTCTTCCGCGACCCGGTGCTGTGGCGCGACGTCGTCCGCGGGCTGGCGCTGCAGGGGGTCTACGTCGGGGTGCTGCTGGCCGCGGCGTGGGCCAACTTCACCACCAAGGACGTCACCAGCTGACGGCGTCCCGTTCGCGTCAGGTCCCCTGATCGTGGCGCGACCCCCTCAGCCGCCGAGGCGGGCGCAGTCGGCGGGGCCGAGCTCGACCGGGTCCCCGGCCGCGAGCTCGGCCAGCACCATCGCCTGCACCAGCGGGTCGCCCGGCAGCCGACCGTGGGTCACCTGCGCCTGCGCGCACACCGACTGCACGGTCAGGTTGAGGGCGCCGTCGAGGCGGGCGGAGTCCGGCGGGGTCACCGTCTGGTCCTGCGTCGTCCAGATCGACACCCAGGTCGGCCCCTCCGGGGTCTCGTCGCCGGCGTTGAGGCCGGCCAGCAGCGCGCTGCCGGTGGTCAGCTGCCGGCACGCCTCCGGGCACTGGCCCGGCGCCACCCGCTCGGCGAGGTCGGCCAGCGTGGTGCCGTGGTGCGGGGAGCCGAGGGTGAGCACCCGCCGGGCGACGTCGGCCCCGCTGCCGGCGGCCCAGACCCGCGCGACGACGCCGCCGGCCGAGTACCCGACGACGTCGACGCTGCCGGCGCCGGTGCGCTCCAGCGCCGCCGCGGCCGCCGCGCCGAGCGCGGCGGCGGAGACGGCGAGGTCACCGGTGCCGCCGTCGGGGACGTCGACGACGGTGGCGTCGCGGCCCTCCGCGGTCAGCCGCCGGGCCAGGGACCCCAGCGACGCCCCGTTGCCGCCGTAGCCGGGCACCAGCAGCACCGGCCCGGGCTCCTCCTGCGACACCGGGTCGGCCGGCGCCGGGGTGTCGCTCCCGCGGGCCACCAGCAGCGCCGTCGCGGCACCGGCGGCCCCGAGGAGCAGCGCCAGCAGGACCAGGACGAGGCGGCGACGGGCGGGGGCGAGGCCGGCGAGCACCTCCCCACTGTCCCTGGTGCGGCCGGGCGCTGCGGGAGACTGCGCCCGTGCTGAGCCGCGACGAGTACCTCGCCGAGTGGTCGCGGTGGCACGGCGGCACCGACCCGGCCGGCAGCCGGCTGGTGCACGGCTGGCTGACGCTGGCCTACACGCTGGCCCGGTCGGTGGCCTGGCTGCCGCCGCTGGGCGCCACCGCCCTCGGCCTGGGCGTGGCGCTGGCCGCCGTCGGCCCCGCGCTGGCCGGCGGCGGGTGGCTGGTCGCCGCCGGCCTGCTGGTCGGGCTCTCCGGCCTGCTCGACTCCCTCGACGGCGCGCTGGCCCTGGCCGGCGGGCGGGCGTCGCGGCGCGGCTACGTCCTCGACTCCGCCGTCGACCGGCTCACCGAGGCCGGGTACGCGGTCACCCTCTGGGTGGCCGGGGCGCCGGGCTGGCTGGCCGCGCTGTTCGGCGCGCTGTGCTGGCTGCCCGACTACCTGCGCGCCCGCGCCGGGCAGGCGGGCGTGGCCGAGACCGGGTCGATCTCGGTGTGGGAGCGGCCCACCCGGGTGGTGATGACCGGCTTCACCGTGGGCGGCGCCGGCATCGTCGCCGCGGCCGGGCTGACGCAGGTGGCCGGCGTCGCCGACGTCCCGGCCGCGGTGGTGACCGCCGGGGCCGCCGTCGGCGCGGCGCTCGGCGTGGTGGGCACCGCGCAGCTGGGGTTCTCGCTGCGCCGGGCCCTCGGGGAGTGAGCGACGCCGGGGCGCGCGGGGCCCGCACCGCCTTCTAGGGTTGCCCTGCTCGCGTCCCCGCCTGCCTCGAGGAGCCCCCGTGCCCGTCGTCGTCACCGGCTCCATCGCCACCGACCACCTGATGACCTTCCCCGGCCGGTTCACCGACCAGTTCGTCGAGGGCCAGATGGAGAACGTGTCGCTGTCCTTCCTCGTCGACGACCTCATCCAGCACCGCGGCGGCGCCGGCGCCAACATGGCCTACGGCCTCGGGCTGCTCGGGCTGTCCCCGGTGCTCGTCGGGTCGGTGGGCAGCGACTTCGCCGACTACGAGGCCTGGCTGACCCGCCACGGCGTCGACACCCGGGACGTGCGCTGGTCGGAGCTGAAGCACACCGCCCGCTTCGTGTGCACCACCGACGCGGTGAACAACCAGATCGCCTCGTTCTACTCGGGCGCGATGAGCGAGGCCGGGCAGATCGAGCTCGCGCCGGTGTGCGCGCGCGTCGGGGAGCCCGACCTGGTCGTCGTCGGCCCCAACGACCCGACGGCGATGGTGCGGCACACCCGCGAGTGCCGGGAGCGCGGCACCGCCTTCGCCGCCGACCCCAGCCAGCAGCTGGCCTGGGCCGACGGCGAGATGATCCGCGACCTGGTCGACGGCGCCGAGCTGCTGTTCACCAACGAGTACGAGTCGGCGCTGCTGCTGCAGAAGACCGGCTGGTCCGACGGCGAGGTGCTCGCCCGCGTGGGCACCTGGGTCACCACCCGCGCCGCGCAGGGCGTGCGGGTGCGGCAGGCCGGCGGCGAGACGATCGAGGTCATCGCGGTGCCCGAGACCAAGCCGGTGGAGCCCACCGGCGGGGGGGACGCGTTCCGGGCCGGGTTCATCGCCGGCCGGACCTGGGGGCTGGGCCTGGAGCGGGCCACCCAGCTGGGCTCGGCGGTGGCCACCGAGGCCGTCGAGGTGGTCGGCACGCAGGAGTACGAGCTGCGCCGCGAGCCGTTCCTCGACCGCTTCGCCGACGCCTTCGGCCGCGACGCCGCCGACGAGGTCGCCGTGTTCCTGCCCTGACACCGCGGTCCTCCGGACCGCACCACGACCAGGTGCCCTCCCGGACCTGCGCCGAGCCCCGCCACGGCGTCCCGACCGGGAGCCTCCGGCCCCGCGGTCGGTCCGCCGTCCTGCGCAGGGCGGCTACGCCTCGCCGCGGACCTGCTCGCCGATCGAGGGGTCCTGCGCCCACGTGGTGTAGGGGATGCGCGGGATGGTGCGCACCTCGCCGATCGTCGACCACTCGTTGCCGCCGAGGCGGGCCAGGGGCCGCAGCTCCTCGATGCGCGGCCGGCCGTCGCGGACGGCGGACTCCCACACGCTGATCCACTCGACCCGCCCGAAGACGACGGTGCTGTCACCCAGCCGCAGCGTCGAGTGCAGCGTGCACTCGATGGCCACCGGCGACTGCGCCACCCGCAGCGCGGCCACCTTCTCGCTGGGCTCGAGCCGGACGCCGGTGTGCTCGGCCTCGCTCTGGTCGGGCGGGAAGTCGGTGCCGGTGGCGTTGGCCTGCTCGAACAGCTCCTCGGGCACCAGGTTGACGGTGAAGTCGCCGGTGGCCTCGACGTTGCTCAGCGAGTCCTTGCGGCCCACCGAGGTGAACTGCACGACCGGCGGCTGCACGCAGGCCACCGTGTAGAAGGAGTGCGGCGCCAGGTTGTGCACGCCCTCGGCCGAGCGGCTGCACACCCACGCGATCGGCCGGGGGACGACGACGGAGTTCACCACCCGGTAGAAGTCCCGGGGCGCCATCGCCCCGGGGTCGAAGGTGGTGCGGGGCCGGGGGTCGGCCGGGGGCGGTCCGGGGCTGGTCACGCCCCATCCTCGCCCGCCTCAGCCCACCGCGCGCCCGCGCCAGGTCAGCGTGCCCCGCCGGTGCCCGCGCACCGACCCGGCCAGCAGCACGTCGAGCGCCAGCAGCGACAGCGGGTGGGCCAGGGCGTCGGGCCACACCCGGCTGCCGGTGGCCGCCGCAGCCACGGCCCGCCCGGTCACCCCGGCCAGGTAGCCGGCCAGCCCGGCGCGCGAGCCGCCCAGCGCGGCCAGCGCCGGCACCACCCCGACGGCGGTGAGCACCGCGGCGGCGGCCAGCCCCGCCGCCGGCGACCCGCCGACGGAGGACCACAGCGACTTGCCATAGCCCTCGCGCATCGCCGCCCAGCCGTCGTACATCCGGCAGGTGGCCAGGTCGGCCCCGGCGGCGGGGACGGCGCGACCGCCCGCGCGCTTGACCGCCCGGGCCAGCGCGACGTCCTCCACCACCTGATCGCGCACCGCCGCGTGCCCCCGGGCACGCAGGTAGCCGCGGCGGGTCAGCGCCAGGAACTGGCCGTTGGCGGCGGTCAGCGACGGCCGCGGCGAGCGCTCGGCGGCCCGCAGCGGCAACGTGGTGAGCCACAGCCAGGGCGACAGCGGCTGCACCAGCCGCTCGGCCGCCGACACCGCCACCGGCCGCGGCCAGGGCGAGACCAGGTCCAGGCCGTGCGCCTCGAGCAGCCAGGCGGCGGCGGCGAGCGCGCCGGGCGCCAGCCGGACGTCGGCGTCGACGAACACCAGCACGCCGTCGTCGGTCGCGGCCTGCGCGCCGACCCAGCAGGCGTGCGGCTTGCCCAGCCAGCCGTCGGGCGGCGGCGGGGCGGTCAGCAGCCGCACCCGCGGGTCGCCGATGCCCCGGACGACGGCGGCGGTGCCGTCGGTGGAGCCGTCGTCGACCACCACCACCCGCAGGTCGGGCACGCCGGCCGAGGCCAGGACGGCGGCCAGGCAGTCGCCGATCCCGGCCTCCTCGTCGCGGACCGGCACCACGACGGTGACCGGGTGGGTTACCCGAGGGGGGTCGGCCGGAGCCCGGCGCAGCAGCGCGGCGTTGACCGCGGCGTGCGCGGCGCCCGCGACCGCCAGGCCGGACAGGACCCGGACGAGCGGGCCGCTCACGGACGGCGGGCCTGCACGGCCAGCGTTCCCAGCACCGGCAGGGCCAGCAGCGCGCCCCAGGCCGCGGAGCCCGGCAGGTCGAGGAAGGCCGCGTGCGCGAGCGCGCCGCCGAGGGTCATCCAGGCGAGCACGAGCAGCGGGGCGGCGTCACCGGCGCGCCGGCCCCCGGGCAGCGCGGTGCGGGCGACCACCAGGTCGAGCAGCGCCATGAGCACCAGCCCGGCCAGCAGCCAGCCGGCCAGGTTGGTCAGCGGCACGGTGTCGATGCCGGGCAGCCCCGGCTGCGGGCGCGCCCACGTCCAGTAGCCGGCCTGCACCAGCTGCGGGTCGAGCACCACGTCCCACGCGGCGAACACCGCGGCCGCGACCACGACGCGCGCGGGCCGCTGCCGCCCGGGCCGAGCCCGCCGGGTGAGCAGCCGGGCCAGCACCCAGCTCGGCCACGCCATCATCAGCCAGGCCAGCGGCACCAGGAACGGGACGCCGAGCAGGGTGGGGCCCAGCACGTCGCTGTAGGCGTAGGGGCCGTAGGGGAAGCCGGTGGCCACCCCGACCGACTCGAAGACCACCGCGGTGACCGCCACCAGCCCCAGCACCGCCAGCCCGGTGCGCAGGCCGTGCGCGGCGGCAGCCGAGGTCACCGACACCGCCGAGCCCAGCAGCACGATCGTCCAGGACACCGCGTCGCGGCCGTCGCCGCCGGTGAGCGGGTAGGCGATCGCGGCCAGGACGACCGCGACGGCCAGGGCCAGCGGCAGCCGCGCGGCCGGTGCCGGGGCCCACCGGGCGGCCGCCGTCACGGCGTTCACCGGGCCGCCCGCAGACGACCCGCCACGGCCCGGACACGGGTGCGCGCGCGGGCGAGCGGACGGCGGTCGGCGAGCACCGCGCGCGCCGCCGTCCGCCCCGAGTTGCCCGACACCCCGCCGCCGGGGTGGGTGGAGGCCCCGGCCAGGTAGAGGCCGGGCAGGCCGGGCACGCGGTAGCCCGACAGCGCCGGCGTCGGCCGGAACGCGAACATGCTGGCCAGGCCCATCTCCACGTGCATGACGTTGCCGCGCAGCAGCGACAGTTCCCGTTCCAGCAGCAGCGGCGTCTGCACGTACACCTGCTGCACCGAGTCGGCGAAACCGGGGGCGAAGCGGTCGACGGCGGCGACCAGGCGGGCCGCCTCGGCGTCGGCGAGGGCGTCCCAGTCGCCGCCGTCGGCGAGGTCGTAGGGGTACCACTGCCCCCAGACGGTGACCACGTGCTGCCCGGGCGGGGCGAGGGTGTCGTCGCTGGCGGAGAAGGACATCGCCAGCGGCACCGGCTCGCGCGGCAGCCGCCCGGCCAGCCAGTCGCCGTGCGCGGCGGCCAGCTGCGCCCGGTCGGTGCACAGCAGCTGCAGTCCCTGCGCCGACACGGCGGGGTCGACGCCGGGGTAGGCCGGCAGCGCGTCGGTCAGGCAGCGCAGCACCAGGCCGAAGCCGTTGCCCACCGGCGGGGCGGCGCCGGCCAGGGCGGGCGGGGCGTGCTCGCCGGCGAGGTCGCGGGTGGCCAGCACGTGGCAGGCGGCGACGACGACCGGCGCGCTGATCCGCCGTCCGGACCCGGTCTCCACGCCGGCGACCCGCCCGTCCTCGACCAGCAGCCGCGCGGCGCCGTCGCCGAGGGTGACCCGCCCGCCGTCGGACTCCAGCCGCCGGCGCAGTGCCTCCGTCAGCCCGCCGGAGCCGCCGACCGGGTGGCCCGGTGGGGTGTCGTGCAGCAGTGCCACCCAGGCGACCATCGCCGCGGTGCCCGGCTCGGACATCGGCGGGCCGGACTGGGCGCCGAACCAGGCCAGCGCCGCTTTGAGCCGCTCGCTGGTGAACCAGCGGTCGAGCAGCGCGTCGCCGGAGCCGAGGAAGTCGACGGCGAGGTCGCCGCCGGGGGTGCGCGGGGCGCCGCCGGTGGGCGCGCCGAGCGGCCAGAACGCGCGGACCAGGCCCAGCGGGGTCGGCTGCCGGCCGAAGGAGTCGACGACGGCGCGGCTGCGCGGGCCCCACACGCCGACGAAGCGGCGGTAGGCGTCCGCGTCGTCCGCCCCGCAGGCCGCTGCGATCGAGGCGCAGGTGGCGTCGAGGTCGACGGAGAAGACCAGCGGCCGCCCGTCGGGGCCGGGGTCGCCGGGGACCGGCGCCGGCGCGAACCCCCACGGGTCGCAGTCGACGTAGCGCAGCCCGTGCGCGGCGAGGTCGAGCTCCTCGACGACGCCGCTGTGCCGGACGATGACGTGCGCGCTGGAGCCGCGGTCGACCCGCACCCCGGGCCAGCGCTCCACCGTGGACACCGCGCCGCCGAGCACCTGGTCGCGCTCGACCACCTCGACGGCCAGCCCGGCCCGGGCGAGGTGGCAGGCCGCGACCAGGCCGTTGTGCCCCGCGCCGACGACGACCGCGTCGACGCGGCGGTCGCCGGCCGGCACGCCGGTCAGGACGCGGAGGCGCGCAGCGGGAGCCGGGCGCCGAGGATCGCGAAGGGGCGCGCGTCACCGGGGAAGTGGTGACCGCGGGCGAGGTCGACGAAGCCGTCGGCGTGGTAGAGCCGGAACGCCTTGGTGTCGGCGTCGGGCGTCGACAGCAGCGCCACCGGCGCCGGGACGCCCTCGACCAGGGCGTGCAGCAGCCGCCGGCCCAGCCCGCGGCTCTGCGCGTCGGGGTGCACGTGCAGCTCGCAGACCTCGAAGGCGCCGGGCAGCCAGCGCTTGGCGGTGCGCCGGTCGAGCGCGGCGCGCACCTGGTCGTGCCACCACTGGCCGGGGGCGACGAGGTAGCCGTAGCCGAACCCCACGAGCCGGTCGCCGTCCCTGTTCTCCTCGAAGGCGCCGACGGCGCGGAAGCCGGGCCGCTCGGTGTGCTGGACGGCGTAGCCGTAGCGGCCGGCGACCACCGAGGCGTCGTAGCCCATCGCCTCGCCGTAGATGGCCAGCGCCTCGTGCAGGTGGTCGCGCAGCCAGCCGACGGGCAGCTCGGTCACCCGCGTCGCGGGTGTCGTGCCGGTCACGGGTGTCTCCTCGCTCACGGGCCCACCGCGGCGGCGGGGTCGTGGGTGGTTCCGGTGGGGGTGGTCCCGCGGGGCGTGGTCCCGGGCGGCGCGGCTGCGTGCGTCGCCGCCTCGGCCCGGGCGGCCTCGGTCGGCCCGTCGCCGACCTCGGCGGCGGTGCCGGCGGTCAGCCGCAGCAGCTCGTCGTAGCTGGTCGGGAACACCGCCGACGGGTGGCCGGCCGCGGCCCAGACCCGGTCGTGGCGGGCGAGCTCGACGTCGACGAGCGTGCCGATGGGCGTGGGGTGGCCGAGGGGGGCGACCCCGCCGATGGGCTGGCCGGTGTGCTCGCGCACGAAGTCGGCCGAGGCCCGCCGGACCTGCCGGACGCCGAGCAGCGCGGCGACCCGGGCGACGTCGACCCGGTGCGCGCCGCTGGTGAGCACCAGCAGCGGCGCGCCGTCGACGTCGAAGACCAGGCTGTTGGCGATCGCGCCGATCGGGACGCCGAGCGCGGCGGCGGCCTCCGCGGCGGTGTGCGCGCCGGAGGGGAGCTCGTGGACCCGCCCGCTCGCCCCGGCTCCGGAGAGCAGGTCGGCGATCGCGGCCACCCGCGGGTGGACGGGTCGGCTCATGCGTCGATCCTGCCACCGCTGTCGGTGCCCCGCCGTACCCTCCCGGCCGCGTGGGGCGCCGGCACACCTGCCGGGGCCGTCCACGGGCGCGCCCGTGGTACGGGACTCCCGGCGGCGGGCGTGACGCACGGTGTCCGCGCCAGTGCTCTCGGACGTGGACGCGAACAGCCGGGCTCCGGTGCCTGGCCTGCCCCGGACTCCGTCCTGACCATGACGACGTGACCTCGGGTGGCGGCACCGAGCCTGTCCGTGACCGGTGTCCAGGAGGTCCCTGCGGTCTGGTGGGACGCGATGACGAGCTCCGCGTCCTGGCCGACGCCCTCGGGGCAGCCGCAGCCGGCGCGGGCCGGCTCGTGCTGGTCGAGGGTGCCGCCGGGGTCGGCAAGACCCGGCTGGTCGAGGCGACCGGCGTGCTCGCCCGCGAGCGGGGGTTCCGGTTGCTGCGCGCCCGGGGGGTGGCGTTGGAGGCGGACCTGTCCTTCGGCGTGGTGCGCCAGCTGTACGAGCGGTTGCTGGTGGGGATGTCCTCGGCCGAGCGGGACGACGTCCTCAGCGGGGCGGCTCAGCTGGCCCGGCCGCTGGTGGACGGCGGCCTGACGGCGGACGCGCCGGCTGCGGATGCCCACGGTCTCCTCCACGGCCTGTACTGGCTGACCGCCAACCTCGCCCGGCGCCGTCCGGTCCTGCTCGTGGTCGACGACCTGCACTGGGCTGACGCCTCGTCGGGCCGCTGGCTCGACTACCTCGCCCACCGCCTCGACGGGCTGCCGGTGGGCCTCGTGCTGGCGCAACGACCGACGCAGACCGTGGCCTGGTGGCCGGGGTCTGCGCCGGGGACTCCCGGCCGCGATGTCGAGGGCGTCGACCACCTGGTCCTCCACGGGCTCGACCCCGCCTCTGTCGCCGTGCTCGTGCGCCGAGCACTGGGGGTGCGGGCGACGCCGGAGGTGGTGGAGGCGTGCGTGACCCAGACCGGCGGCAACCCGTTCCTGCTGCACGAGCTGCTGGACGCGCTGCCTGGTGGCCCACTCGGGGTCACCGCCGTGCGCGAGTGCGGTCCGGCGCGGCTGGGGCGGGCCGTGGCGGCCAGGACGGCGGCTGCGGGGCCGACCGCCGTGGCACTCGCCGACGCGGTCGCGGTGCTCGGTGACGGTGTCGAGCTGCGTCTGGCCGCCCGGCTCGCGGGTCTCCGTGTCGCCGAGGCGGAACTCGCCGCCGATGCGTTGGAGCACGCCGGCGTCCTCGCACCGGGCCGACCGGTCGCCTTCGCCCACGCCATCGTCCGGCAGGCGCTGCAGAGGCGGCGGCCGGCTGGTGAGCGAGCTCTCGCCCACGCGACCGCCGCCCGCCTGCTGGCTCGTGAGGGCGCACCGGACGAGCAGGTCGCCGCCCATGTGCTGCGGGCCGGGCCGGCCGGTAGCACGTGGGCCGTCGACCGGCTCCGGGCGGCAGCGCGCCGGGCGCTGGAGCACGGTGCCCCGGACAGCGCCGTCACCTACCTGCGCCGTGCGCTGCGGGAGCCCCCGCGTCAGAGGTACAAGGTGCTGCTCGAGCTCGGCCGGGCGGAGGCGCGCATCCACCACCCGGAGGCCCGGGTACACCTGGAGCCCGTCGTCGGCGGTGCCCGCCGCCCAGAGGACCGGGCGACCGCCGCGCTCGAGCTCGCCCGGCTCCTGCTCGCATCCGGGGAGCCCTCTCGGGCGACCGACGTCCTCGACCGGGCCGTCCGTGGCCTCGGGACGGCGCATCCCGAGCTCAGCCTGACCCTCGAGTGCGAGCGGATGGCGGCCGCGATGGGGTCGCTGTCCCGGGCGGCCGGAGCAGTGGAGCGGTTCGAGTCGGCGCACGCCTCCTCACCGCCGTTCGGGCCTCCGCTGATCCGGCTCGTCATGGCGCAGCGGGCGATGGGGCGGCTGGCCATCGGGGAGGACCGGGACGGGACCCTGGAACTCGCCCGCGGCGCCCTGGCCGGTGGCCGGCTCCTCGCCGAGCAGGGCTGCGAGGCCCCGGGCTACTACTTCGCCTGCAACGCCGTGGCCGGGTGCGACGAGCTGGCCGAGGGGGGCACAGCTCTCGCCGCCGCCGTGGAGGTGGCGCAGCGACAGGGATCGCGGCACGGGTACGCCTTCGCCTCGTCCTGGCGGGCGTGGGCTCTGCTGCGGGCGGGTGACGTCCGAGGCGCCGAGCTGGACGCCTCGAGCGTCGTCGAGCCCGAGGACGAGGTCGGCCAGGGGTTCAACCAGACGGTCGCCGCGAGCGTGCTGGCGGAGGCGCTGATCGAGCGCGACGACCCGGCGGCCGCGCGCACGAGGTTGACCCGGGCCTGGGCCGAGTGTGCGTCGGACCAGGTCACCAATCTCTACCTGCACTTCGTGGACGCCCGGCTGCGGCTGCTCACCGGGGACCCGGCGGGAGCCCTGCGGGAGGCGCTGGCCGTTGGGCAGCGGACGAGGGCGGCCGGGTACGTCTTCCCTAGTCTGCTGCCGTGGCGGAGTGTCGGCGCCTCCGCCCACCGGGCACTCGGTCAGGACGAGGAGGCCGCCGTGCTCGTGGCGGAGGAGGTCGGGCTGACACGGCGTTTCGGCGCCCCGCGGGCGCTCGGCATCGCGCTGCGCACTCAAGCGCTGGTGGGGCGCGCGGCCGAGCGCGTCGACGTGCTGCGCCAGGCTGTCTCGGTGCTGGAGTCGAGCCAGGCGCGGCTGGCGCACGCACAGGCGCTGCTCGACCTTGGCACCGCGCTGCGCCGCGCCGGTCACCGCGCCGAGGCCCGCGGCCCGCTGGGGGAGGCGTTGGAGCTGGCGACCAGGTGCGGCGGCGTGTGGGTCGCGCGCCGGGCGCGCGAAGAACTGGTAGCCGCCGGGGCGCGCCCGCGCCGACCGGCCCAGCACGGGCCGGACGCGCTCACCCCGGCCGAGCTGCGGGTGGCCCGCTGTGCTGCACAGGGGATGACGACCCGAGAGGTCGCTCAGTCCCTGTTCCTGACGACCAAGACGGTCGAGACGCACCTGACCAGGACCTACCGCAAACTGCGTGTCGCCTCACGCACCGAGTTGCCGGCTGCTCTGGACAGGACCACGACCGGCTGACCGTTCTGGCACGACCGGTGGTCGTGTTCAGCGGAGCGGCCTCACGTGTGCAGCCGGAGCGATGACGTGTCGGGGTCGGGGTCGGGGTCGGGGTCGGGAGGACAGAACATCAGGGTCCGGTCCCTGACGACGGGCGTGGTCGCACGGGACAGAGTCCGTGCCTGACGTCCAGCGACCGGCGGCCGCCTGGCGGCCCGTCACCACCGACGCTGGCGAAGGGGTCGAGTGGCGGGTTCGTGTGGCCTGACCACTGGGACGACGTTCCGGAGGGGACCGATGAACGCGATCGCGAACGGCGGGGAGGGACTGCCACTGCGCTACTGCGCGGTCCAGCCGCAACGACCTCGTGTGCTCGACGGCACCATCTCGTCGTCCCGGGAGCGGGCCATCCTCCTGGGGGAGGGTCTGTGGGTGAACCACACCGTCCTGCACTACTACTTCTTCGACGGTGAGGATGCCGGCAGTGAGGTCGTCGACGACGCCGGTCAGGTCCAGTGGGTCACCTGGGTGGGTGACAAGCGTCAGTGCGATGTCGTCCGACAGGCTTTCGAGCAGTGGAAGAACCTCGGTCTGGGCTTGGAGTTCACGGAGGTGCCGGAGCGGAGCGAGGCGGAGATCCGGATCGGGTTCATGGCCGGTGACGGCTCGTGGTCCTTCGTCGGACGCACACGGGTACTGCAGGAACCGCAGACCGCGAGGACGATGAACTTCGGCTGGGATCTCACCGCTGATGCCCATGGCAGGACCACTGCGCTCCACGAGATCGGTCACACCCTGGGCATGCCGCACGAGCACCAGAACCCGTTCGCCGGGATCGAGTGGGACGAGCCGGCGGTCTACACCTACTTCGCAGGACCTCCGAACGAGTGGGACCGAGAGAAGACGTACCACAACGTCCTCCGGAAACTGGAGCCTCGGTGGGTCACCGGTTCCCACTGGGATCCCGACTCGGTCATGCAGTACTCGTTCCCCCCGCGTCTCATCCGGAAGCCGGAGGCCTACTACGACGCGGGTCTCCGCCCGCCGGGCACGATTTCGCCAGTGGACCGGCAGTTCGCCATGTCCTGGTATCCGGCCGGGAAAGCAGCCCTGCCGACCCTGCAGCCCTTCGTGTCCGTGGGTCACTCACTGACTCCAGGTGCTCAGGTCGACTTCGAGATCCGACCGGATGCCACGCAGCGGCGCATCATCAGCACCTTCGGGGCCACGGACACCGTGATGGTGCTGTTCGAGGAGGTCGACGGGGAGCTGCGGTACGTCGCAGGCGACGACGACAGCGGTGAGGAACGAAACAGTCGGATCACCACGCAACTCTTCCGTGGCCGACGCTACGTCGTCCGGATCCGGCTCTACCACGCCGGCGCGTCCGGCGACTTGGCGGTCATGTACTGGTGACCCCTCGGGGGAGGGGCGGACCCGCACACGACAGCCCGAGCTCGACAGGCCGCCGCTCCTGTTGCGGTCGCGCCATCCACTACCCGTTCGACTAGATCCGATGCGAGATGACAGGGGATGGACATGTCGGAACACCGTGACCGCTCCTCCGACGCTGCTGCCGGCTCGTCGCCGCCAGCCCAGGCCACGGACGGTGCCCCCGGCACCGGGGTGGCGGACGCCACCGGAGCCACGGGGGCCGTGGAGGAGCTCGTACAGGGGGTCGTGGAGACCGTCGCGTCCAACACGTCCCCGACCGGCCCCCTGGCGACGGGTGGCGCTGCGCGGTCGGCGGAGTCATCAGGGCTCGCGGACTCCGACGTCACCGATGAGATCAACCGCGGCGGACCTGCACTCGGTTCCCTGATGAAGGCGATCGGCAAGGTGGTGCCGGCCAGCCAGCGCGGCATGGACGAGGTCTCGGTCGCAACGGCGCAGTCCCTGTCGAACACGTCCATCGACGTCGTCGCCATCTACGAGCAGGTGGTGAACAAGAACGGCGAGATGGAGGACGGTCGGCCGATCATCCAGAAACTGCCACTGATCAACTACGTCATGCCGACGTTCTACCAGTGGACCCGTGTCCACATGCAGGCGGACATGCAGGTCTCGGAGTTCAACTCGGAGAACGGTTTCAACGTCAAGGGCAAGCGCAGTTCCGTCGATCTGAACCTCAACGGCAACGCCGGGTTCGGGCTCATCGGCGGAGGACTCGGACTGTCCAACGGCAGCATCGGCGGCGGGCTCGACTTCTCCGCGAGCGAGTTCGAGCGCGGGACCACTGCGACGAACTCCGTCGATCGAGCGGCCGGTCAGTTGCACCTCGAGGCGACCCTCGAGCCGCGGCCCGACATCACGCTGCCACGGCCGCTGATCGTCCAGAAGGGGCCGAGACTGCGCGTGACGGCGAGTGGGGTGGAGCAGATCCAGGGGTCGAGCCCGCAGCCACCCCCTCCCGGGACCACGCCCCAGCCCACCGTGGTCGGCAGGAGGGTGAAGCTGTCGGCGGAGTTCCGCGACTTGGACGGGCAGCCGATCGCCGATGCTCCCCTCGAGGTCAGGGTCAGCCAGCCACTGCTCGGCATCGTCGCCTCGAACGACTCGAGGACGGACGCCGAGGGGCGGCTCGAGATCCAGATCAACCGTGAGGGCAATGCGTTCGACGCCACCCGGCCGCCCGAGTCGGTGCTGGTGTCGGTGTCCCGCAACCTGATCAGCCAGCAGGTCTCGATCTCCGTCTGAGGTAGACGTGCAACCAGGAGGTCGGTCTCGACTCTTCCACGGCTATGCCGATGGCATCCGCTGGAGGACCACGGACCGTGGTGTGGAGATCGAGGGGTCGGGGGTCGAGCGCACCAGGGGACGGCCGGCCACCGTGCAGCGGGTGTGGGAGGACTACGGGGCACTCGTCGTCCGCGTCTCCCGTGAGCGCGGTGTCCCACGGCCGCTGATCGTTGCGACCATCTGCACGGAGTCGGCGGGTCGTCGGGATGCCGTGCGGACCGAGCCTGCCTACGTCTCCGACGAGCGGACACCACACCGGGTCAGCATCGGGTTGATGCAGACGCTCCTGTCCACGGCTCGGGAGGCGGTGCAGATGAGTTTTGGTCGTGACTGGTTGCTCGATCCGGGCAACTCGATCGACGCCGGTGCTGCGTACATCGCCAGTCAGGCGAGAGGGACCGGTCTCGATCCGCCACTCGTGGCCGCTGCCTACAACGCTGGGCGCCTGGCGCACCAGCCCGGGGTCCGGAACCGTTGGAAGCTCCGGCAGTACCCACTGGGGACGGGTGAGCACTGCGACCGGTTCGTGCGCTTTTACAACGACGCGGTCGCGGTACTGAGCACCTCGGTCGAGCCCGCAGGCAGCCCTGCTGTGGGTCCTGGTCCCCCCTCGACGGTGACCCGGCGGACGGCTGGCCGCAGCACCGCGGTGGAGATCGCGTTCGGTCCCAGAGCCGTACGTGCAGCTGTCTCCGCCCGATCCCTGGCGATCCTCGAGGCGGTGTGCAGCCGGGCAGGTGTGCCTGGGCTGCTCATCACCAGCACCTCACGGACCCCCGCTGACCAGGCTCGCGTCATGTACGTCAACCTCGAGCAGCACGGAGTCGCCGCACAGCGGGCGCTCTACGCACGGGCCGGCGACCAGGTGATCGACGTGTACGTCGCCGGTCGACGGGCCGGACGCAACCCGGCCGACGTCATCGGTGACATGACGTCCGAGATCGAGCGTCTGGGCCCCGCCACCGTCTCGAAGCACACGGCCGATCCCCGTGTCCTCAACGTCATCGACGTCGCGCCGGGATCGGTCCGCGACAGACGGGCGTTCGAGTCCGCGGTCCGTGGTGATCAGGGGATCTCGCGTTTTCTCACGCCGTCGTCGTCGGATCCGGCATACCACCTGGAGATCCCGCAGTGAGGCGGACCCGTGGACGCCTCCTGCGGGGATCTCCCCGTCCCTCGCGGAGGCGAGCGAATGGCTGCACCACGGCGGGCGCCGTCACTGCCCAGCGTCATGACGGCGCTGGGCAGACAGGTGGTCGATGCCCAACGTGAGCTGGATGCGCAGATCCAGTCACCGCCCGAAGGCGACTGCCCGGTCGTGGGTCGACCGGGCTGGACGTGGTCGCGTCTGCGGATGGTGCTCCGTCTGCCGCTCGTCATGGGCGCGCGGCCCCGTCGGGCTCCTGTCCTGCGGGTGTCCACCTCACCGGACGCACGGAGATCGAGTCAGATCACGCTGAGCCTGATGGGCCGTCCTCTGTCGGATCCGCCACCGGGCGACGGCGGTCCGGGCGGACCGCCGGACGAGGTCTCCGGTGACGTGGTCGGGCCGACCTCCGGGGTGCCGCACTCGACCGAGGTGGCGGTGCACGAACTCGGTGAGTCGCTCGCGTTCAGCATGGCCTTGGCCCAACATGAGCTCAACCGTCATGCCACGGTCGGCGGCGCCTTCGTCCTGGACGATCTCGACGCCACCCTCGCGGTCGGGTTCCGTGTCGATCCGCTCGGACAACTGATGGCGACCGTCACCGACGGTGAGCCGGTCGGTGGCGCAGGCCGACCGGTCTCGCAGTTGCGGCTGCGTCTCACCGCGAGAGAGGGCGTCACACCTCCTGCGCCGTCGGTCCCGGCACCTCCGGTGTCCGCCCTCCCTGGGCTCACCAGGGAGCAGATCACGCGGCTGGAGTCCTTCCGGATCTTCTCCGTGCAGGACCTCGCCCGTGTCCTGCGCACTCCCTCCGGGCGAGCAGCGCTGCGTGGCCGGCTGACCGGTGTCGACCCTGACGAGCTGCTGGAGCGTGTGACCCTCCTGGGTCAACCTGGGCTGCCCGCTGCTGTCGCGTCGGCTCTGCTGGCACTCAAGGTCTCGTCCGTCACCGACTTCCTCAAGGCCGATGCCGACAGGCTCGCTCGACGACTGGCTCCGCTGCTGGACGACCTCACCGACGGAGCCGTCACGGAGGAGGACGTGCGTGCGTGGCAGGCCGCGGTCCGGGCCTCGAGACGAGTGTCACGGCCGAGCAAGCGCACGCCCGACTCTGCGTGACACCGGGCTGCGGTGGGCGACCGGACTCCGGCCGCTGGGCTCTGTCGGGACCGAGCTGCTGGGGCATGTCACACGCCCGCTTGACGTCGTCATCGGGGTGAGGTCTACTCGTGGTGTTCGAACAGGCGTTCGAACGGCCGGCCGCCGCTCCCGGGACCTTCCCCGCCCGGGCGGTGGTCGAGCCGGTCGCGGGCACGGGGGTGGGGAGTCGGTCATGAGCCGGGTGCTGGGTGACGTCGGCGAGCGGGTCGGCGAGGAGGTGCGGGTCGAGCGGGGGCCGCTCGGTCCGGCGCAGTTCTGGCGCGGCCAGTGGCGCTACGTCGTCGGCGAGCTGCTCGACTCGTGGGTGGAGACCCCGCCGTGGTGGCAGCGGCCGGTCGCCGGCGGCGCCTCGGCCGACCTGGTCGCACCCCGCGAGGTCTTCCGCGTCGAGGCGGTGCGGGCCGGGCGGTCGCGGATGAGCTTCGCCGGCGTCTACGACCTGTCCTGGGACGCCGCCGACAACCGGTGGTCGCTCGTGCGGGTGCACGACTGATGGGCGCCGCTCGCGTCATGGCCGACCAGCTGCCCCTGCCCCCGCCGCTGCCGACGGCCGCCCTCCAGCTGCTCGACCAGGCCACCCGGGCCCTGGACGAGGCGGCGGGCTCGACCGACCCGCGCCGTCGCTACGCCACCGCCCACCTGGGCGCGCTGCGCGCCGCGGCGGCGGTGCTGGCCGCCCGCACCCGGCCCGAGGGCAGCCGCCGTCGGCCGCGCAGCGCCTGGGTGCTGCTCGGCCAGGTCGCTCCCGAGCTCGGCGAGTGGGCCACCTTCTTCGCCGCCGGCGCGGCCAAGCGGGCCGCGGCCGAGGCCGGGCTGTCCCGCGCGGTCACCGAGCGAGAGGCCGACGACCTGGTCCGCGACGTCGGCTCCTTCCTCACCGTGGTCGAGGACCTCTTCGGCCACGAGCCCGAGCCCGCCCCGCGCCCGCGCGTGGTCGGCGGCACCGCCCACCGTCCCGCCCGCGGGCGGTGAGCGGGGACCCCTTCGTCCACCTCCACGTCGCCTCCGGGTACTCCCTGCGGTACGGGGCCAACCACCCCGCCGACCTGGTGGCGCGCGCCGCCGAGCACGGCATGGGCGCGCTGGCGCTGACCGACCGCGACGGCCTCTACGGCGCGGTCAAGTTCGCGCTCGCCTGCCGGTCGGCCGGGGTGCGGCCGCTGTTCGGGGTCGACCTCGCGGTCGCCCCGGCGGTGGACGCCGCCGTGCCGCGGGCCCGGGCGCGCGTGCTGGGGGAGGACGACGAGCTGACCGTGCCCGGGGTGGACCGGGGCCGGGGTGCGCCGGTGCGGCCGGCCCGGCGCAGTCCGGCGCGCGGCGGGGCGAGCGTCGACCCGCGGTTGCCCCGGGTGACCTTCCTGGCCCGGGACGGCGCCGGCTGGCGGGCGCTGTGCCGGCTGACCAGCGCCACCCACCTGCGCGGCACCCGCGGCGAGCCGGTGGCCTCGCTGGCGCTGGCCGCCGAGCACGCCCCGGGGCTGGTCGCCGTGCTGGGGCCGGACTCGCCGGTGGGCCGGGCGCTGGCCGCCGGCCGGGCCGACGTCGCCGCGGCCCGGCTGGACGCCTGGCGCTCGGTCTTCGGCCCGGGCTCGCTGGTGGTCGAGCTGGTGCACCACCGCGGCCGGGGCGACCGCTCTCGCGCGCAGGGGCTGCTGCGCTTCGCCACCGAGCAGGGCGTGCCGGTCGTGCTCGGCAACGCCGTCCGCTACGTCGACGCCCTCGACGCACCCACCGCCGACGTCCTCGACGCCTCGCGGCGGCTGGTCGCCCTCGACCCCCGGCACGTCGACCGGCGCACCGCCGAGGGGTACCTCAAGTCGGGCAAGGAGATGGCCGAGGTCGCCGCCGAGATCGCCGGCCCCGACCGCGACGCGGCGCTGCGGCTGCTCGAGCACACCGCCCGGCTGGCCGAGCAGTGCGTCGTCGACGTCCGCGAGGACCTCGGCATCGGCACCGTGCGCTACCCCGAGCTCGACGTCGTCACCTCGCCGGCCGAGCGCGGGATGGGTCCCTCGCAGGTGCTGCGGGCCCGCTGCGAGGCCGGGCTCGGCCGGCGCGGGATGGCGGCCACCGCGGCGGTCACCCGGCGGCTGGACGACGAGCTGGCCGTCATCGACTCCCTCGGGTACCCCTCCTACTTCCTCACCGTCGCCGACGTGGTCGACCTCATCAGGAGCCTGAGGGTCCGGGCCGCGGCGCGCGGGTCGGGCGCGGGGAGCCTGGTCACCTACCTGCTGGGCATCTCCGACGTCGACCCGATCCGCTACGGCCTGCTGATGGAGCGGTTCCTCTCGCCGCTGCGCCACCAGCTGCCCGACGTCGACATCGACGTGGAGTCCGCCCGCCGCATGGAGGTCTACGACGCGGTCATCGACCGCTTCGGCGCCCACCGGGTCAGCTGCATCTCGATGATGGACACCTACCGGGTGCGGCACGCCGTCCGCGACGTCGGTGCCGCGCTCGGGCTGCCGCCGGCCGAGGTCGACGCGATCGCCAAGGCCTTCCCGCACGTCCGGGCCAGCCAGGTGCACGCCGCCCTGCGCGACCTGCCGGAGCTGCGGGCCAGCCGGCTGGGCTCGCGCCGGGGCGGCGGCACCGGCGACCTCGACCTGCTCTTCGACCTCGTCGCCCGGCTCGACGGGCTGCCCCGGCACATCGCGCTGCACCCGTGCGGGGTGCTGCTCTCCGACGCCACGCTGCTCGACCGCACCCCGGTGGAGAACAGCTACCTCGGCTACCCGATGAGCCAGTTCGACAAGGACGACGTCGAGGAGCTGGGGCTGCTCAAGCTCGACCTGCTCGGCATCCGGATGCAGTCGGCGATCGCGCACGCCGTCGAGGAGGTGGCCCGGGTCGACGGCGAGACCCTCGACGTCGACGCGATCCCGAGGGACGACCCGACGACCTTCGAGCTGATCCGCAGCACCCGGACGCTCGGCATGTTCCAGATCGAGTCGCCGGGGCAGCGCGAGCTGGTCGGCAAGTTCGGGCCGGAGACGTTCGAGGACATCGTCATCGACATCTCGCTGTTCCGGCCCGGCCCGGTCAAGAGCGACATGGTGACGCCGTTCCTGCTGGCCCGGAACGGCTGGCGCGACCCGGTCTACCCGCACCCCGACCTCGCGCCGTTCCTCGAGCAGACCGCCGGCGTCGTCGTCTTCCACGAGCAGGTGCTGCAGATCGTGGCGCAGATGACCGGCTGCGACCTCGCCCAGGCCGACGAGGCCCGCCGGGCGCTGGGTGACAGGGAGCTGCACCCGGAGGTGCGGGCCTGGTTCGCGCCCGAGGCGCTGCGGCGCTACCCGGTCGAGGTGGTGGAGCAGGTGTGGGAGGTGCTGGTCGCCTTCGGCTCCTTCGGCTTCTGCAAGGCGCACGCCGCGGCGTTCGCGCTGCCCACCTACCAGTCGGCGTGGCTGAAGACCCACCACCCGGCGGCCTTCCTCGCCGGGGTGCTCACCCACGATCCGGGCATGTACCCGAAGCGGCTGATCCTCGACGACGCCCGCAACTTCGGCATCCGCGTGCTCGGTCTCGACGTCAACGCCTCGACCGGCAGCTACCGGGTGGAGCGGCTCGCCCCGCCCGGTGGCGAGCCCGACCGGACCGACTGGCGGCGCCCCGACTGGATGCCGGCGGCCATGCCCGACCCCTCCCGCTACGGCATCCGGCTCGCGCTCGCCGACGTCAAGGGCATCTCCGACGAGGAGGTGGCGCGGATCGTCGCCGGGCAGCCCTACCGGTCGCTCACCGACTTCTGGACGCGCGCCGCGGTGTCCCGCCCGGTGGTCGAGCGGCTGGTGCTGGCCGGCGGGTTCGACTCCCTCTACGGCTTCGGGGTGCGCGACCGGGAGGCCGGCCGGCCCACCCGCTCCCGCGGCTCGATGACCCGCCGCGACCTGCTGCTGCAGATCAGCGAGCTCGACCGGTGGAGCCGCAGCGGCGCGAAGGCCGGCTCGGTGGGGCAGCTCAGCCTCGACCTGTTCGGCCTGGAGCAGCCCGACGACGGCCCCGGGGACGGCGAGGGGACCGCCGAGGACCCCGCCGGTGTCTCCGAGGCGGAGGAGACGGCCCTGTCGGGGGAGGGGCCGGGAGGTGTGCTGTCGTGGGGCGCGGGCTCCGGGCTGCCCGAGTTCACCGACGCCGAGCTGGTGCGCGCGGAGCTGGAGGTGCTCGGGCTGGACGCCAGCCGGCACGTCGTCGACTTCTACCGGCCGTTCCTCGCCGCGGTCGGCGCGGTGCCGGCCGGGGAGCTGCTCGGCAGCCGCAGCGGTGCCGAGGTGCTGGTGGCCGGGGTCAAGGTGGCCACCCAGACCCCGCCCATCCGGTCGGGGCGGCGGGTGGTGTTCGTGACCCTCGACGACGGCACCGGCTGCACCGACTCGACCTTCTTCGAGGACGTGCAGGGGCCCTACGCGGCGACGGTCTTCCACTCCTGGCTGCTGGTGATCCGCGGGGTGCTGCGGCGCACCGGCCCGCGCGGGGTGTCGATCCGGGCGACCGGGGCCTGGGAGCTCCCGGCGCTGCACGAGGCGTGGGAGACCGGCGGGCTGGCCGCGGTGGCCGAGCAGATGGCCGCGCCGGGGGAGTACACCGAGCAGGCGATCAGCGGCGCGGCGGCCTCGCACGGGTCCCGGCCGGTGGTGGTCAAGCCGGTGCTGGTGCACCCCACCGGCTTCCGCATGTCGCCCTACGCCGACGTCAGGCCGGCCGGTGACGACGCCGCCACCGCCGCCCGGCGCGCCGCGGCCGCCGCACCCCGCAAGCTCTGGCACTCCAGCCCCGGCAGCCCGGGCCACTGAAGGAGGACCCCACTGCCGCGTCCCCTGCCGCGGGCCGCCGCCGGTGCACCACGGGTCCGGCACGATGGTCCCGGTGAGCCCGGACCTGCGCGTCTGCTTCCTCGGCGACTCGTTCACGGCCGGCGTTGGCGACCCCGAGCACCTCGGCTGGGTCGGCCGGCTCGCCGCCCGCAGCGCCCGGGCCGGACGCCCCCTGACCGCCTACCCGCTGGGCGTGCGCCGGCAGACCGGCGTCGAGGTCGCCGCCCGCTGGGCCGCCGAGTGCGCGCCCCGGCTGGCGGGGGACTGGGATGCGCGGCTGGTCGTCTCGTTCGGGGTCAACGACACCACGCTCGACGACGGCACCCCGCGGGTTACACCCGAGCGCTCCGTCGCCGCTCTCGACGCGGTGCTGGCCGGAGCCCGGGCCGCGGGATGGCCGGTGCTGGTGGTCGGCCCGCCGCCGGTGGCCGACGCGGGGCACATCGCCCGCACCGCACGACTCGACACCCGCTTCGCCGAGCTGTGCGCCGGCCGCGGCGTGCCGTACGCCCCCGTGCTGGCCGCGCTGGCCGCCGACCCGGCGTGGACGGCAGAGGTGGCCGCCGGCGACGGGGCCCACCCGGGTGCGGCCGGGTACACGGCGCTGGCCGACCTGGTCTGGCCGCGCTGGCGGGCCTGGACGGCGTGACCGCACGGCACCGCGGCACACACTGCCGCGCGACGGTGTGCGCGGACGCCCTGGTCCGCCGCCCGGTCCCGGGCACGGGCGCACACCGTCGACGCCGACGACCGCACCACCGGCGCACCGATGACCCCGGCCGCGGCGCGCCGTCTCCTCCGGTACCCCATCCGGCCCGCAGGAGGAGGAAGGTCCCCGCCATGCCGAAGCAGATCCCGTGCCTGTGGTTCGACGGCCGCGCCGAGGAGGCCGCGCAGTACTACACGTCGGTCTTCCCGAACTCCTCCATCGACCAGGTCACCCGCTACGGCCCGGACATGCCCGTCCCCGAGGGCACCGCGATGACCGTCAGCTTCACCCTCGACGGGCAGGCCTACGTCGGCCTCAACGGCGGTCCGCAGTTCCCCTTCACCGAGGCGATCAGCTTCCAGGTCCACTGCGCCGACCAGGACGAGGTCGACCACTACTGGGCGCACCTGACCGCGGGCGGCGAGGAGGGCCAGTGCGGCTGGCTCCGGGACCGCTTCGGCGTCTCCTGGCAGGTCATCCCGGTGGAGCTGTTCACGCTGCTCTCCGACCCCGACACCGGCCGGGCCCAGCGCGCCACCGAGGCGATGCTGCAGATGCGCCGGATCGTCGTCGCCGAGCTGCGCGAGGCCGCCGACCGCGTCCCGGCCTGACCCGTCGCCCGCCAGTAGGGTCGGGCGGGTGAGCGCCCCCGCCCCGTCCACCGGCGAGCAGCTGCCCGTCCGGACCGCCGCGGTGTGGGCCGCGCTCGACCCGCTCGTCGCCGCGGGCGGCCTGCTGCGGGTCCTCGACGTCGGCGGCGGCAGCGGCGGGTTCGCCGTCCCGCTCGCCCGGCTCGGCCACCAGGTCACCGTCGTCGACCCCAGCGCCGACGCGCTGGCCACCCTCCAGCGCCGGGCGCAGACCGCCGGGGTGGGCGAGCGGGTCCGCGGCCTGCAGGGCGACGGCGACCTGCTGCACGAGCTGCCCCTCGACGACGGGCACGGCGCCGGCGGCGGCTACGACCTCGCGCTGTGCCACTCGGTGCTCGAGGTCGTCGACGACCCCTCGGCCACCCTCCGCGAGATCAGCCGCGCGCTGCGGCCCGGCGGCCAGGTCAGCATCGCCACGGCCAACCGCGCCGGCGCCGTCCTCGCCCGGGCGCTGGGCGGGCACCCCAAGGAGGCGCTGGCACTGCTCGAGGACCGCGACCCCGCGCCCGGCCGCACCCGCCCCGCCCGCCGCCGCTTCGGCCCCGGTGACCTGCTGGCGCTGGTCAGCGGCGCCGGGCTCGAGCCGGGGGAGTGGCGCGGCGTCGCCGTCGTCGCCGACCTGCTCGACGCCGCCTCCGGCGCCGACCCCGAGGCGGTCCGCCGGCTGGAGCTCGCCCTGGCGGTCGCCTCGCCCTACCGCGACGTCGCCACCGGCCTCCACGTGCTGGCCGCGCGGCCGTGACGGGGCTGCCGGCCGGCCTGACCCGCCCGGCCTACGGCAGTGCCACGCTCGCCGACGTGCTGCCGGGCACGGCCGCCGCCCTCGGGGTCGACGTCGACCGCGGCGGGCTGCCGGCCGACCCGCTCGGCCTCACCGCGGCCCTGGCCGGCGCCCGCCGGGTGGCCGTCCTGCTCGTCGACGGCCTCGGCGCGCACCTGCTCCGCGAGCACGCCGACCTCGCCCCGACCCTCGCCGGCCTCGCCTCGCCCGCCGGCGACCTGGCCGCCCCCTGTCCGAGCACCACCCCCGTCAGCCTCGCCACGCTGGGCACCGGGGTCCCCCCGGGCGGGCACGGCGTCCTCGGCTTCGTCACCGCCGTCCCCGGCCAGGACCGCGTGCTCAACCACGTGCAGTGGGCCGACGACCCCGACCCCGCCCAGTGGCAGGCGCGGCCGACCGTCTTCGAGCAGCTCGCCGCGGCCGGCGTCCCGGTCACCGCCGTCGCCCCCTACGCCTACCGCGGCTCGGGGCTGTCCACCGCCGCCTACCGCGGCGCCGGCTACTCCGGCACGGTCGGCGCCGGCGACCTGGCGGCCGTGGTCCGGCAGTCGCTGACGCTGACGCCCACCGGCGTGGTCTACGGCTACACGCCCGAGCTCGACCTCACCGGGCACGTCCGCGGCGTCGACTCCGACAGCTGGCGGCTGCAGCTGGCCCTGGTCGACCGGCTGGTCGAGCAGGTCGTCGACGGCCTGCCCGACGACGCCGCGCTGCTGGTCACCGCCGACCACGGCATGCTCGACGTCCCCGCGCACACCCGCGTCGACCTCGACGAGGAGCCCGACCTGCTCGACGGCGTCGCCCTCCTGGCCGGGGAGCCGCGGGCCCGCTACGTGCACGCCGTCCCCGGGTCGGCCGGCGACGTCCTAGACGCCTGGCGCGGCGTGCTCGGCGACCGCGCGTGGGTCGTCGGCCGGGAGGAGGCGGTGGCCAGCGGGGTCTTCGGAGACGTCGACCCCGCGCTGGCCGCCCGCATCGGCGACGTCGTCGCGCTCGCCCGCGGCCCGTGGGCGATCACCGCCCGCCTCTCCGAGCCCGGGCCGAGCCGGCTGGCGGCCTACCACGGCTCGCTCACCGACGCGGAGCTGGCGATCCCGCTGCTGCTGGCCCGCGGCCGCTCGCTGGGCTGAGCGCTACCCGTCCACGGACAGCGTCGTCCACACCCGCGAGTGCGCCGGGTGCGTCGCCCGGCAGGTCAGCTGCACCGCCTCCGCCGACGGCCGGCTCTCCAGCCGGACGACGAGGTCGCCGGTAGGGCCGCCCAGCACCACCTCGAACCGCTCGACGCCCTCGGCCTCCTCGGCGGCGGTGCCCGGCAGCCGCCGCGAGCCGCGCACCGGCAGGTCGTCGACGCCGAGCAGGCCCGCGGACTCCCGCACCGCCGCCTGCGCCGCCTGCGCCGGCGCGGGCAGCCCGGCCCGCCCGCGCAGCCAGAGCGGCGCCACCTGTCCCCGGGCGTGCGCGGCCACCAGCTCGGCGCCGTCGCCGGGCACCGCGCCGTAGGCGAACCCGTGCGGCAGCACCAGCACGTTGGAGGCGAACCGGCACCCGCCGAGGTGGCTGCACTCCCAGACGTCGGCGGTGGGTTGCGACCGGGCCAGCGACCGGGCCAGTGGCCGGCCGCGCAGCGCGCAGCACGCGTCGTGCTGGCCGTGCGTGCAGACCAGGTACGCCGGGCCGGGCGCCCGCTCGCCGACCGATCCGTCCCAGGGCGCCGTGAGTAGGTCGGCGTCGTCGGTCCGGGCCGACCACCACAGCCCCTCGTGGCCGGGCCGGCCGTCGGCGTAGGCCCAGCGTCGGCCGGTGTCGGCGAGCCGCTCGCCGGGACGGCGGACCAGCAGCACCCGCACGCCCTCGGCCCGGGCGCGGGCCGACAGCCGGGCGGCGACACCGCGGTCGAAGCGCGACTCGCCGAGCGCGTCGCGTCCCCACGGCCCCGGCTGCTCGACCAGCAGCCAGCGCTGCGCCGGCGAGGCCGTGCCCACGGGGGAGTCCCCGCGGGCCGCGGCCGTCACCGAGCACCGGGTGGCGTCGAGCCGGCCGGCCGGGGTCGAGCGGGAGGCGGCCGGGGCGCTCACCCGGGGCAGGGCCGCGGGCTCACGACCCGGTCCCGAGGGCGTCGGCACGCTCCCCATCGTCCCCGCCGGCGTCCGGTGCGGGGGCACCGGGACCGCCCGGGCCGGGTTCCGGAGCGGTGGCCGGGACGCCGTCGACCCCGCCGGAGCCGGGGGAGGCCGCGTCGGCGACCAGGGCGATCGACTCCGTCACCAGCCGCCGGGCGAGCGTGAGCCGGTCGTCGGGGTCCAGGCCGGCCAGGTCGGCGACCTTCAGCTCGCCGGCGGACAGCAGCGCGGCCAGCGCGGGGCGGGTGGCGGCGGGGAACTCGTGCCGGCGCCGGCCGCCGAGCAACACGACCCGGTCACCGCCGTCGCCGTCGCGCAGTGCCACCCGCAGGCGGCGGCGCAGCCGCAGCACCGAGTCGGGGGTGAGCGCGGCGGCGGCGGTGGCCTGCGCCAGCGGCGCCACCGGCTCGGGGCGCACCTGCGCCCAGGTCCGCGAGCGCAGCCGGTCGGCCACCTCGTCGGGGTCGACCCGGTCCAGCCAGTCCCCGAGCGCGGCGACGACGGCGCGGACCTCGTCGCGCACCGACGCAGGGTCGGCCAGGTCCAGGCCCAGCGGGAGCGAGCGGCGCAGCTCCCGGTCGTCGGCGGCCAGCACGCGGACCAGGTCCAGTGCCGACTCCGCGGCCGCCCAGCGGGTGACCGGGTGCACGCCGATGGTCAGGTGCGCACTGGTCTGGCCGAGGGCCACCGCCGAGTGCAGGTAGCCGCGCGGCAGGTAGAGGGCGTCGCCGGGGCGCAGCACGGCGTCGATGACCGGCGCGCGCTCCGCGGCGGCGGCGACGGCGGCCGACCGGTCGGTCCAGGGCTGGGTGCGCAGCGGGTCGGGCAGCACCGGCTCGTGGATCGTCCAGTGCTTCTCGCCGGCCACCTGCAGCACGAACACGTCGTGCACGTCGTAGTGGGGGGAGAACCCGCGCGAGGACGGCGGGGTGACGTAGGCGTTGACCTGCGTGGGGTGCCCGAGGTCGGCGGCGAGCTGGTCGGCGAACTCGATCAGCGGCGGCCAGAGCCGGTGCAGGCCCTGCAGGACGACGGTGCTGCCGTCGGCGAACAGCCGCAGAACGGAGTCGGAGGAGACCTGGTCGGCGATCTCCGCGCCGGCGCCGCCCGAGCTGGTGAAGCGTTTCGCGTCGACGACGGCGCCGTCCTTGGCGATGCGCAGGAAGGGGGTGCGCAGGCCGCGGCGGGAGAGCAGCTCGTCGACGTCGGCCAGGGTCAGCAGGTCGGCGAAGGACTCACCGGTGTCCTCGGCGCGGGCGAGCAGGGGACGGCGGGACCAGTGCCGCGCGGCGAAGACCTCCGGGTCGAGGTGCGTGCACCGGCGCAGGGCCGGGCGGGAGTCCCCGCCCGGCCCCGTGCCTGCCGGGTCCTGGCTCAGGCCGAACCGTCCGCGCCGCCGTCGGCACCACCGTCGGCGCCGCCGTCCGAGCCGCCGCCCGCGGCACCGCCGTCGGCCGGGCCGTGACCCGCGCCGCCGTCGGCACCACCGTCCGCGCCGCCGTCGGCGCCCCCGTCGGAGCCGCCGCCCGCGGCACCGCCGTCGGCCGGGCCGTGACCCGCGCCGCCATCCGCGCCGCCGTCGGCGCCGCCGTCCTGGTGGCCCGGCGTGCCCTCGCCCGCGCCGCTGTCGGCCGGACCCTCCACGCTGGTCATGTCGTCGTCGTCGAGCGCCATCGAGCTCCTCCGGGATCCGGGTCGGGACCGTCCGCCGGGCGACGGTCGGTCGCGTCCCACCTAACCCGATCGGCAGCGCGCCACACATGGTCCGACCAGCCGTTTCCCGACACGCGCGGGCACCCTGCCGACGGTGTGCCGCCGCCCGGTGCGGGCGGCTACGCTCCCCGCGTCGGTCCGAACAGGTGTTCGAGGAGAGGGGGAGGCGTGACGCCGTCGCGGGGGCGGGCGGAGGGGTGCAGCGTGCTGCACGTCGACATGGACGCCTTCTTCGCCAGCGTCGAGGTGCGCCGGCACCCCGAGCTGGCCGGCACGCCCGTGGTCGTGGGCGGGGCCGGCAACCGGGGGGTGGTCACCTCGGCCACCTACGAGGCCCGGGCGTACGGCGTGCACGCCGCCATGCCGACGGCGCGGGCGCTGCGGCTGTGCCCCACCGCCACCGTGCTGCCCGGGGACGTGGCGCTCTACGCCGAGGTCTCCCGGTCGGTCATGGCGCTGTTCCGCTCGATCACCCCGCTGGTGGAGCCGCTGAGCCTGGACGAGGCCTTCCTCGACGTCTCCGGGGCCGGTCGCCGGCTCGGGGACGCCGCCGAGATCGGCGAGTACCTGCGCGCCCGGGTCTTCGACGAGCAGGGCATCACCTGCTCGGTCGGGGTGGCCGGCACCAAGTTCGTCGCCAAGCTCGCCTCCACCCGCGCCAAGCCCGACGGGCTGCTCGTCGTCCGCCCGGCCGAGGTCATCGACTTCCTGCACCCCCTGCCGGTCGGCGCGCTGTGGGGCGTGGGCGCGAAGACCGAGGAGGTGCTGCTGCGGCTGGGGCTGCGCACGGTGGGCGACCTCGCGCACGTCCCGGCGCGCACCCTGCAGCGGGCGGTGGGGCCGGCGGCGGGCAGCCACCTGCACGACCTGGCGTGGGGACGCGACCCGCGCCGGGTGGTCCCCGACGAGCCGGAGAGGTCGACCGGGCACGAGGAGACCTTCGGCACCGACGTCGACGACCCGGCCGTCGTCCACCGGGAGCTGCTGCGGCTGGCCGAGCGGACGGCGGGCCGGCTGCGCGCCGGGGGCTGGCTGGCCCGCACGGTGAGCATCAAGGTCCGCTTCGCCGACTTCACCACGATCACCCGCAGCCGCACCCTCGGGGTGCCCACCGACGTCGGGCAGGAGCTGTACGAGACCGCGCGGGCGCTCTTCGACGCCCTCGGCCTGGACCGGGCGCGCATCCGGCTGGTCGGCGTGCGCGCCGAGCGGCTCGTGGACGCCGGGTCGGCGCCCCGCCAGCTCGAGCTCGGCGCCCGCGAGCACGGCCGCCGCGACGCGGAGCTGGCCGCCGACCGGGCCGCCCGGCGGTTCGGCGCGGGCGCCGTCCGGCCGGCCACCCTGCTGCACCGCGACGGCGACCGGCGGGTCCGGGACCACCCGCGGGGGTGATCACGGACGCCGCCCGGCGGGTCGCCGCGCGCTCGCCTTTCGCACCCCGCAATCGCCTCGTATCCTCGGTGTCACCGCCGGGTAGAGACCGGCGGTATTGGCTCCGCCCACCTGGAGGTCTCGGTGCCGCTCTCCGAGCACGAGCAGCGACTGCTGGAGCAGATCGAGCGCGCCCTCGTCGACGACGATCCCAAGTTCGCCTCCTCCGTCCGCACGGGTGACCGAAGGCTCAAGGCCCGGCGGAAGCTGCAACTCGGTGCGCTGCTGGTGCTGGTGGGTCTGGCCGTCCTCGTCGGTGGCGCCGTCGCCCCGTCCGTCCCGCTGGGGGTCCTCGGCTTCCTGGTGATGTTCGGCGGTGCCGCCCTCGGCGTCCTCAACTACCGCACCGCCACCGGCGCGGTCGAGACCGGCCCGGCCGGTGCCCGCGGGGGCAGCACCGCCCGCGGCCGCGGCGGCAAGCCGCGCCGGCAGCCGCTGAAGAACCGGCTCGAGGAGCGCTTCCGCCGCCGCTACGACCAGTAGCACCCGACCTCCGCCGACGGCCGCCGTCCCACCCGGGACGGCGGCCGTCGGCGTTCCTGCCCAGTTGTGGTCTGCCGGACGCGGCCCCACGCGGTCCCGGACCTCACCCCGCGGTGCCCGACCTCACCGCGCAGCGCGAGGTCCGGCACCACCGGGTGAGGCCGGCCGGCGAGACCGCGCTCCCCGCCGTCAGCCGGTCCGGCGGCGCGGAACCCGGGCGGCGAGGCCGGCGCGGACGGCGTCGCCGAGCGAGACCGGCCACAGCGCCGCCCGCACCCGCACCCCGACCGGCACCGCCGCGGTCAGCCCGCGCCGCGCCACGGCCAGCGCGTCCCGCAGCGCCGGGTCGGCCGGCGCCCCGGGCCGGCCGTAGCTGGCCGACTCCTCCGCGCGCGCCAGCCGCCCGACGGCCTCGGCCGCGCCGGAGGCGCCGGCGCGGTGGGCGCCCGCCCCGTGCCCCCGGCCGGTGCCGACGGTCCCGGCCAGCGCGGCGGCCTGCTGCCGGGGCGTGTGCGCCGGGTCCCACGGCAGCCCGAGGTCGCGGGCCGTGGCCGCCAGCTCGTCCCACAGCGCGGCCGGGCCGCCGTCGGCGAGCCGCCGGCGCCGCTGCAGCGCGCGGGCACCGGCCGGCGCGGCCGCCAGCCCGGCGAGCCCGAGCAGCACCCCGGCGCCCACGAGCACCGGCCGGGCGGAGCCGGCCTCGGCCGCGGCGCCCTCGCCCTGCGGCGTGGCGCCGTCGACCCGGTCGGTCTGCGGCGTCGGTGCGGGCTGCGGCGCAGTGGGCACGGTCGGCACGTCGGCCGGCCGCTCGAGGACCTCCTGGTCGGCCGGCCGCGGCGCCCACGGCAGGTCGACGGCGCGCTCGGTGTCGATCGGCGTCGGGTCGAAGGGGATCCAGCCCAGGCCGTCGAAGTACACCTCGACCCAGGCGTGCGCGTCGTCGCTGGTCACCATCCGGCCGCCCCCGGGCTGCACCCGGCCGGGCGTGTAGCCCAGCGCCACCCGGGCGGGGACGCCGGCGGCGCGGACCATCGCGGCCATCGCGCCGGCGTACTGCTCGCAGTAGCCCTGCTTGAGGCGCAGGAAGTCGGCGAGGTCGTCGCCGCTGGTGCCCGGCGCGGTGGAGAGGGAGTAGACGAAGCCGTTCTGGCGGGAGAAGGAGTCGTGGATGGCGCGGACCGCGTCGTAGGGCGTCGCCGCGCCGGCGGTGAGCGCCGCCACGAGGTCGGTCACGGAGGGGTCCAGGGGCGGCAGGGCGGTGTCGCGCTCCCGCAGCGGCGAGTCCGCCGGCAGCGGTCCGGCCGCGCGCAGCTCCTCCTCGCTCGGCTGCGGCTCGACCGCGGTGACCGTGTAACCGGCGCCGGCGGTGGTCACGTCGCGGCCGAACACCGTGCCGGTGGCCGGGTCGAAGCGCCAGGCCTCGGGGTCGTCGATGCGCACCCGCAGCGGCGAGGTCGGCACCGGAAGGAACCGGTCGTCGTGGCCGACCGCGGTCACCGCCACCTCGACCTCCCGGCCGCCGCGCCGCCCGGGCAGCGGAGCGAGGTCCTCGTCCTGCGCCACCGACGCCTCGCCGTCGAGGTTGCCCAGCGTCCAGCCGGCCTCGGCGTCGTACACGTCGAGGGTGACCACCCGCAGGTAGCCGGGGTCGAGCACGGAGCTGTCCACCTGCAGCAGGTCGATCGGCTCGGGGAGGGTCAGCTGCCCCTGCAGCGCCGCCGCCGGGTCGAGCGCGGTGCCGGTGGCGCCGCCACCCCCGCCCCCGGGGCCGAGGCCCGCCGCCAGCCGGCCCTCGGGCAGGGTGGGCACGAGGCTGCCGAGCACCAGCCCGGCCGCCAGCGCGACCGCGGCGGTGACCACGGCCGCCGTCCCGCCGCCGCGACCGGTACCCGGCCGCCCGGAGCGCTCGGCCAGCCGCCGCGCCTGGTCGGCCCACAGCAGCAGCGCGAGCCCGGCGGCGGGCGCGGCCAGCGCCAGCAGCCCGACGTCGCCGGTCACCGTGCTGACCGGCACGCAGAACAGCACGAGCAGGCCCAGCCCGGCCAGCGCCGGCTGCCGCCCCCCGACGGCGACCAGGTCGACGGTGACCGCCACCAGCCCGACCAGCAGCACGGTCAGCGCCAGCAGCCCGGTGAGCGGCAGCGCCGGCGTCGACTGCTCCCGGATCTCGGCCGAGCCGTCGAGCAGCACCCGCCCCAGGGCGTCGAGCGACGCGGGCGTCGGCAGCCAGCCGCCCAGCGCCCGGCCCGGGGCGAACTGCGCGGTGAGCAGGCAGGTGAGCAGCCCCAGCTGGCCGAGCGGCACCAGCGGGACGGCGACCGCCGAGACGCGGGCGGGTGCCGGGCGGCCACCGGAGGCCCACGCCCACAGCGCCGGCCCGGCGGCGCGCAGCAGCAGCCCGCCGGCCGCGACGACGGCGATCGCCGCGAGCGCGGGCGGCACCCACGCCGGGCGGGCGAAGACCGGGCCCAGCGAGCAGGTGCCCAGCGCCGTCGCGGCCGCGGCGGCCAGCGTGGTCCCGCCGTCGCGGCGCAGCGTCCCCGGCGGCAGCGGCGCCGCGTCGGCCCGGGACGGCGGGGCAGGCGTCCGGACCGGCGGCGGGGCGAGGGTGGTCACGCCGGCACCCCCACCGCCACGCCGCGCGCGTGCCCGAGCTCGGCCCACACCGACTCGACGCCGCGGTCGGCGCCGGCGCGCACCACCTGCCAGCCCGCGCCGCGCAGCAGCGCCGCCGACTGCTCGAGCTGATCGGCCAGGTGCGCGCGGGAGGACGCCGACAGGGCCCGGCGGCTGCGGCTGCCGGCGGGGTCGGCCCAGCCGGTGACGTCGAGCAGGACGGCGACGTCGCGGGCCGGGCCCGACCGGGCGGCCACCAGCTCGGCGAGGTCGTCGGGGCCGACGGCGCCCAGCAGGGCGACCACGGGACCGTCGCCGGCCACCCGGGAGAGCAGGTCGACCGCCGGGGCCAGCGAGGCGCCGCGGGTGGGGGTGAGGCCCGCCAGCCGGTCGAGCAGGTCGGCCGGGCCGAGCCCGCCGCGGCCCGCCGCGGGGGCCAGCTCGCCGCCCTCGGTGACCACCCGCAGCGCCGCGCCGCGGCGGGCCAGCTGGCAGCCGATGCTCGCCGCCGCCTCCACCAGCCACTCGAGGCTGTCCGGCGGCGGCGCCGGGTCGCCCGGCGGCCCGGGGACGGCGGCGGCCGCCGCGGCGCCGGGGGTGGCGGTGCGGGCGAGCAGGTGGGCGCGCACGCGCGTGTCCAGCAGCAGCGCGGCCGACGCCCGCCACGGCCGCTCCTCCATGCGCACCTGCAGCTCCCCGGTGCGGGCGGTGGCCCGCCAGTGCACCTTGCGCAGGTCGTCCCCGTGCCGGTACGCCCGGGTGCTGACGTCGTCCTCGCCGTGCACCGCGATCGACCGGCGGACCCCCTCCGCGCCGCCGCCCTGCCCGCCGGCGGGACCGCCGGGGCCCAGCTCGCGGACCCGCGGCACCACCAGCAGCGGGGCGTCGCCGGTGCCGCTGGTGGTGCGCTGCACCAGGCCGAAGGGGTCGACCAGCCGCAGCCGCAGCGGGCCGATCCGGTAGCGCCCGCGCCGGCCGCCGTGCACCCGGTAGCGCAGCGCCGTCGTCGCGCCGCCGGCCAGCCGCTCGACGACGAAGCGCGGGGCACGGCCGAGCTCGGCGGGCAGCTGCTCGGTCAGCAGCCACAGCCGGCCGGCGCGCCGCTGGGCGTTGGTGACCTCGAGCAGCACCTCGGCGTCCTCGCCCCGGGGCACGCGCGCGGGCGTGACCGTCCGGCGGGCGCCCACCCGCACCCGCTGCCGGGAGACCGCCGCCGCCGACAGCAGCGGCAGGGCGAGCACGAAGACGGCCAGCTGGGCCAGCGCCCGCTCGCCGAGCAGCGCGGCGAGGGCGAGCAGGGTGAGGCCGGCGGCGACCAGGCAGCGGCCGCGGAGGGTGAGCGAGGTCAGGGCGGTCCGCAGCGAGCCGGTCACGGTCCTCAGCGCCCCCGCGGGACGGGCACGCCGGCCAGCAGACCGGCCACCACCTGCTCCGGGGTGCGCCGGGCGGCCGCGGCGTCGGGGGTGAGCAGCAGCCGGTGGGCGAGCACCGGCTGCGCCATGGCCTGGACGTCGTCGGGCAGCACGTGGTCGCGGCCGGCCAGCGCCGCGGCGGCGCGGGCGGTGCGCAGCAGCTGCAGGCCGGCCCGCGGGGAGGCGCCCAGCCGCAGCTCGGGGGAGCGGCGGCTGGCCTCGACCAGGTCGACGACGTAGCGGCGGACCGCGTCGGAGACGTGCAGCCGGCGCACCGCGGCCACCAGCGCGCGCACCGTCGCGGCGTCGGCCACCGGGCCGAGGGTGGCCAGCGGGTCGGTGGTGCCGCGGTCGTCGAGCATCGCCACCTCCGCCTCGCGGTCGGGGTAGCCCATCGACACCCGGGCGGTGAACCGGTCGCGCTGCGCCTCGGGGAGGGGGTAGGTGCCCTCCATCTCCACCGGGTTCTGCGTGGCCACCACGAGGAAGGGCGCGGCCAGCTCGTAGCTGACCCCGTCGACGGTGACCTGCCGCTCCTCCATGGCCTCCAGCAGCGCCGACTGGGTCTTGGGCGAGGCCCGGTTGATCTCGTCGGCGACCACCACGTTGGCGAACACCGCGCCCGGCTTGAACTCGAAGGAGCGGGTCTCCTGGTCGTAGACCGACACCCCGGTGACGTCGCTCGGCAGCAGGTCGGGGGTGAACTGGATGCGCCGCACGCTCGCGTCGACCGACGCCGCCAGCGCCTTGGCCAGCGTCGTCTTGCCGACCCCGGGCACGTCCTCCACCAGCAGGTGGCCCTCGGCCAGGAGCACGACCAGGGCGAGGTGCACCACCCCGGGCTTGCCCTGGACGACGCGGGAGACGTTGGCCGCGATCCGCGCGCCCTCCGTGGCGACGTCGACCGGCAGCCCCGCCGTCCCGTCGGCCGCACGCATGGTGTCGGTCACCCGGCCCACGGTACGTGCCACGCGGGCTCCGAGCGGGCGTCCCGCTCCCCACCCCGCGCCCCCGCCGGACCTCCCGGCGGGCGCGGCGGCCCCACCGCGACCCACCTGCCGCCCCACCCGGCCCCACCCCGCGCCGCCGGGGTGGCCGCACGCCGCTGACCTGCACGGCAGGCCGTGGGGAGCGCCGGTCACGACATGGTGTCGAGTGGTGTCCGGTGGGGCGTAGTGGGTTAGTGTGTGGCGCGGTGGGGAGCCAGGGCCCGTCCCGGGTCCAACGAGGACACGAGGAGGACCGATGGGGGAGGTGATCCGGTGTTCGTCGGCAGCTACACCCTGCGGCTCGACGAGAAGGGCCGGCTCGCACTCCCGGTCCGGTTCCGCGACCAGGTGGCCGACGGCATGGTGATCAAGAAGGGCCAGGAGCGCTGCATCTACGGCCTCACCATGGCCCGGGTCGCCGAGCAGAGCGCCGCCGCCGCCCACATGGCCCCCGCCGACACAGCCGAGGCGCGCATGCGCGCCCGCATGAGCTTCGGCTCGATGGTCGAGGTCGAGCCGGACAAGACCGGCCGCATCACCATCCCCGCCGGCCTGCGGCAGTACGCCCACCTCGACCGCGACGTGGTCGTGGTCGGCGTCGACACCCGGTTCGAGATCTGGGACCAGGCCACGTGGGACTCCTACGTGGAGGAGCAGGAGGCGGCCTTCGCCGCCATGGAGAGCGAGGGGATGCCCACGCTGTCCTGACCCCCCGTCCCGCCGGTCGCCCCGACCACCTGCGCACCCCGACGCGAGCCGTCTTCCCCGCGGCTCGACCGGGTGCGGACCGAACCGTCTTCCCCGCGGCTCGGTCCCCGCGCACCGGGCGGCACCGCGCCGCCGGTCGGACCGGCACCGGCTCCGGCGACCCCCGCTCCCCGTGGGCACCACCTGACGCACTTCCCCGGCGCCAGGCGGAGCCCGCGGGGGGTGGGGGTCACCACCCCGCTCCCGCGGCCACCCCACCGCGCCCCACCGTCCCCACCCCGCCCCACCGGCCGGCCCGGGACGGACGCGGGCCCCTCCCGCCTGCCCACCCCTCGCCGCCCGCCCGACCGTCGCGCCCCACTCGTCGCGCGGCGCGCCCGCCCGGCTCCCGCCGACGACCCGCCGCCCGCGCCACCATGGGACGACGCGCCACCCGTCCCGGCGCGGGAGCCCGACCCGAGGAGGCCGACGATGAGCACGCCCGAGCCCACGCGGCCCGCGCCGCCGGACTCGGCGGCACGGCCGCGGCCCGTGCACGTGCCCGTCCTCCTCGACCGGGTGACCGGGCTGCTCGGCCCCGCCTGCGCCGGCGAGGGCGCCGTCCTCGTCGACGCCACCCTGGGGCTGGCCGGCCACGCCCTGGCCCTGCTCGACGCCCACCCCGGCCTCCGGCTGGTCGGGCTCGACCGCGACCCGCAGGCCCGCGCCGAGGCCGCCGCCCGGATCGCCGCCGCCGGCCACGCCGACCGCGCCACCCTGGTGCCCGCCGTCTTCGACGAGCTACCCGACGTGCTCGACCGGCTCGGCCTGGCCGAGGTGCAGGCCGTGCTGTTCGACCTGGGCGTCTCCTCGCTGCAGCTCGACCGGCCCGAGCGCGGCTTCAGCTACGCCGGCGACGGCCCGCTGGACATGCGGATGGACCCGGAGGCCCCGCGCAGCGCCGCCGACGTCGTCAACACCTACTCCGCCGCCGAGCTCGCCCGGGTGCTGCGGGTGTACGGCGAGGAGCGCTTCGCCTCGCGCATCGCCGCGGCCATCGTCCGCGAGCGGGCGCGGGCGCCGTTCACGCACACCGAGCGCCTGGCCCACCTGGTGCGCGACGCGATCCCCGCGGCCACCCGCCGCACCGGCGGGCACCCGGCCAAGCGGACCTTCCAGGCCCTGCGCATCGAGGTCAACGACGAGCTCGGGGCGCTGCAGCGGGCCCTCCCGGCGGCGCTCGACGCGCTCGCCGTCGGGGGCCGCGTCGCCGTCATCACCTTCCACTCCCTCGAGGACCGGATCGTGAAGCAGACCCTCGCCGCCGGGGCGACCGACCGCACCCCGCCGGAGCTGCCGGTGCGCCTGCCCGAGTACGGGCCGGTGCTGCGGCTGCTCACCCGCGGCGGCGAGGCGCCGTCGGAGGCCGAGGTGGCCGCCAACCCCCGCGCGGCCTCCGCCCGCGTGCGGGCCGCCGAGCGCACCCGGCGCGCCGCGTGAGTGCCGCCGCCCGCGCGCCCCGCGACGGCGCCGCCGCGACGACGACACCGGCCACGCCCGCCCGCCCGGCACCGGCCACGCCCTCCCGCCCGGCACCGGCCACGCCCTCCCGCCCGGCACCGGCGATGGCCTCCCGGCCCGTCCGCGTGCAGACCTCCGGCGCGCTGCCCTCCCGCCCCCTGCGCGCGCTGCCCTCGCGGCCGGCCCGCGGCCGGGCGACCGGACCGACCCCCCGCGTCAGCGCGCCGGCGCTGCGGCTGGTCCCCGGCGGCGACGCCGGCCGGACGCCGCGTGGCCTCCTCGGCAGCCGCCGGGCGCCGTTCGTGCTGCTCGTCGTCGCGCTGCTGGTGCTCACCACGCTGGGCCTGCTCGTGCTCAACACCGCCGTCGCGGTCAACTCGCTCAAGGCGACCGCGCTGCGCACCGCCAACGCCGAGAAGGCCGAGGAGGTGCAGCGGCTCGAGCAGCAGGTGGTCGACGGCGCCACGCCGGCCCAGCTCGCCGCGGCGGCCGCCGCGGCCGGCCTCGTGCCCGCCGGTGCCGCCGCCTACCTCGTCGTCGCGCCCGACGGCAGCGCCACGCTCCGCGGCACCCCCGAGCCCGCGCCGGCGCCCGGGGAGCCCGAGGCGGGGGAGGGGGGCTGAGCCGTGGCCGTCCCACCCCGTGACCCCGGCCGCCGCACCGCGCCGCGCCCCGCCGTCCGCGGCGCCCGCTCCGGCGTCCCCGTCCGTCCCCGCGCGCCCCTGCCGCCGGCCGCCACGCGCGGCGGCGCGCCTCGCGGCGCTGCGGCCCGCGGCGGGGCACCCCGCGCCGGTGCCTTCGCCCCGCGCCGCCCGCCCGGCAGCCGCCGCGCCGGCCGCCCGCTGAGCGTCGGCCCCCGCCGGCTGTGGTGGGGCCTGGTGCTCGTCGTCGTCCCGCTGCTGGTCGTCACCGGGAAGCTGGTGCTGCTGCAGGGCGTCGACGGCGCCGACTACGCCTACGCCGCCGAGCAGGACCGGCTGGCCACCTACCCGATCGCCGCGCTCCGCGGTGCCGTCGTCGACCGTGACGGCCACCCCTTCGCCTACACCGTCGACGCCTCCCGGGTGGTCGCCGACCCCACCGTCGTCGAGGACCCCGAGAAGACGGCGCTGGCGCTGTCCGCGCTCCTCGACGCCCCCATCGACGAGCTGACCGACCAGCTCTCCGCGGACGGCCGCTACGTCGTCCTGGCCCGGCAGGTCGCGCCGGAGACCACCGACGCCATCGACGAGCTGGGCCTGGCCGGCGTCTCCTTCGAGGACGACCCCGTGCGCCTCTACCCGGCCGGCTCCGTCGGCGGGCAGATCGTGGGCTGGGTGGGCCGCGACGGGGCCGGCCTGGGCGGCATCGAGCTGCGCTTCGAGGACCAGCTGGCCGGCACCGACGGGCAGCGCCGGGTCGAGGTGGGCAGCGGGGGCAACCCCATCCCCTCGGGCATCGACGAGTCCACGCCGGCCACCGACGGCAGCACCGTCGAGCTCACCGTCGACCAGGACGTGCAGTTCATGACCGAGCAGCGGCTGGCGGAGGCCTGCGCCGACGGCGCCACCACCCGCGCCTCCGCGGTCGTGCTCGACGTGCACACCGGCGAGGTGGTCGCCATGGGCTCGTGCCCGGGCTACGACCCCTCGCAGGCCGGCCGCACCGACCCCGAGCTGCTCGGCAACCCGGTCGTCTCCGACGTCTTCGAGCCCGGCTCGGTGATGAAGGCGGTCACCCTCGCCGCGGCCGTCGAGGAGGGCAGGGCACGGCCGGACACGGTGCTCATCGTCAACGGCCACATCGAGGCCGGCGACGTCGTCGTCACCGACGCCCACGACCACGCGCCGGTCGACTGGACCGTCACCGGCATCCTCGCCAAGTCCAGCAACGTCGGCACGATCATGCTGGCCCGCGAGGTGGGCGACGCGACGCTCGAGCGGTACCTGCGCGCCTTCGGGGTGGGGGAGGAGACCGGCGTCGAGCTGCCCGGCGAGAGCGCCGGCATCCTCGAGGACTCCGCCGACTGGACCGAGAGCCGCGCGGCCAACGTCCCGATCGGCCAGGGCGTGTCGGTGACGACGCTGCAGATGGCGTCGGTCTACCAGGCCATCGCCAACGGGGGCGTGCGGATCCCGCCGCGGCTGGTCGAGTCGCTCACCGCGCCGGACGGGACGACGGCGACCCCGGAGGCGCCCGAGGCGACCCGCGTGGTCAGCGAGGACACCGCCGACGCGCTGGCCTACATGCTCGAGGCCGTCGTCGGCCCGGGCGGCACCGCCCCGCTCGGCGAGGTCGAGGGCTACCGGGTGGCCGGCAAGACCGGGACCGCGCAGCGCCCCAACCCGGAGTGCAACTGCTACGCCGGCGGTGGGTACGTGACCACGTTCGTCGGGTTCGCCCCCGCCGACGACCCGCAGTACGTCGTCGCCGTCGACCTCGAGCGGCCCAGCAGCGACGCCGAGGGCGGCCAGGTCGCCGCGCCCGTGTTCGCCGACGTCATGCGCGCGGTGCTCACCCACAACGGGGTGGTGCCGTCGGGGACCGAGCGGCCGGACTTCCCGCTCACCGCCGCCGACCTCGCCGCCCGCGACCCCGCCGGCGACTGACCCGAGGCCACCTACCCGGTGCACGTCCGCGGATCTGCCCGGTGCACTTCCGCGGAGTTGCCCGGGAGGGACACCGCCGAGGGGCCGTGGGTGCACGGGGCGCGAGGTGCCCGCCGGTAGATTGGCCCGACGTGAGCCCGACCGGACCCGGGTCGGTGCCCCGGCCAGCGGGGACCCGCCCGCTCGCCCTCAGCGCGCTGGCCGACCTCGTCGGCGACCCCGTGCAGGGCGACCCCGGTACCGCCGTCCGCGGCGTCACCCTCGCCTCGCCCGAGGTGCGCCCCGGTGACCTCTACGCCGCGCTGCCGGGCGCCCGCACGCACGGCGCGCGCTTCGCCGCCGACGCGGCCGCCCGCGGCGCGGTCGCGGTCCTCACCGACCCCGGCGGCCGGGACCAGGCGGCCGCCACCGGCCTGCCGGTCTGCGTCGTCGACGACCCGCGCGGCGTGCTCGGCGCCGTCGCCGCCCGCGTGTACGGCGAGCCCGCCCGCCGGCTGCCCGTCGTCGGCATCACCGGCACCAACGGCAAGACGACGACGAGCTACCTGGTCGAGGCCGGCCTGGCCGCGGCCGGCCGGGCCACGGGCCTGATCGGCACCGTCCAGTCGCGCACCCGCGGCCGCGACGGGCGCGAGGCCGCCCTCCCCAGCGTGCGCACCACCCCCGAGGCACCGGTGCTGCACGCGCTGCTGGCCGGGATGCTCGAGTCCGGCGTCGACACCGTGGTCATGGAGGTGTCCAGCCACGCGCTCGTCCAGGGCCGCGTCGGCGGGGTGCCCTTCGCGGCGGCCGGGTTCACCAACCTCAGCCAGGACCACCTGGACTTCCACGGCGACCTGGAGAGCTACTTCCGGGCCAAGGCGCTGCTGTTCGACGGCCGCGCCGCGCGGGAGGTCGTCGTGGTCGACGACGAGCACGGCCGCCGCCTCGCCCGGGAGCTCGGCGGCCGCGCGGTCACCGTGTCGGCGGAGGGCACCCTGCTCGACGGCCGCCCCGCCGACTGGACCGCCACCGGCGTCGCGGCGGCGCCCGACGGCGGCTCCGCGTTCACCCTCACCGGGCCCGGCGGCACCTGGCCGGCGCGGGTGCGGCTGCCCGGGCGGTTCAACGTGACCAACGCCGTCCTCGCCGTCGCGCTGCTCGACGCGGTCGGCGTGCCGGTCGCCGCCGCGCTCGAGGGCGTCGCCGGCACCGTCGTCCCGGGCCGCATGGAGCCGGTCGACGCCGGCCAGCCGTTCACCGCCGTCGTCGACTACGCGCACACCCCTGACGCGGTCGCCACCGCCCTCGACGCGCTGCGCGGCGCCACGCGGGGCAGGCTGATCACCGTGCTCGGCTGTGGCGGCGACCGCGACCCCGGCAAGCGCCCGGCGATGGGGGCCGCCGCGGCCACCCGCAGCGACCACCTGGTGGTCACCGACGACAACCCCCGCTCGGAGGACCCCGCGGCCGTCCGCGCCGCCGTCCTCGCCGGGGTGCCCGCCGACCGCCGGCACGTGGTGGAGGAGGTCGGCGACCGCCGGGCGGCGATCGCCCGCGCCGTGGCGCTGGCCGGGCCCGGTGACACCGTGCTGATCGCGGGCAAGGGACACGAGACCGGTCAGGAGGTCGCGGGCACCGTGACGCCGTTCGACGACCGCACGGTGCTGCGCGAGGAGATCGCCGCGCTGCCGTCCACCGCCGGGGCGGCCCCCCGGTGATCGCCCTCTCCCTCGCCGAGGTCGCGCAGGCCGTCGGCGCCGCCGTCCCGCACGCCGGGACGGCGACCGTCACCGGCGTCACCCTCGACTCGCGCGCCGTGGGCCCCGGCGACCTGTTCGTCGCCGTCGCCGGGGAGCGGGTCGACGGCCACGACTACCTCGGGGACGCCGCGGCCGCCGGTGCCGTCGCCGCGCTGACCACCCGCCCCGGCGGCCCGCTGCCCGCCCTCGTCGTCGACGACACCGTCGCCGCGCTGGGCCGGCTGGCCGCGGCGGTGCACGCCCGCCTGGCCGACGGCGACCTGGTCACCGTCGGCATCACCGGCTCCGCGGGCAAGACCTCCACCAAGGACCTGCTCGGCCAGGTGCTCGGCGCCGCCGGCCCCACGGTCAGCCCGCCGGGGTCGTTCAACAACGACATCGGCCTGCCGCTGACCGTGCTCGCCGCCGACGCCGACACCCGCTTCCTCGTCCTGGAGATGGGCGCCCGCGGCGTCGGCCACATCGCCCGGCTGTGCGCGGTCGCCCGGCCCGACGTCGGCGTGGTGCTCAACGTCGGGTCCGCGCACCTGGGCGAGTTCGGGTCGGCCGACACCATCGCGCTGGCCAAGGGCGAGCTGGTCGAGGCGCTGGCGGAGACCGGCACCGCGGTGCTCAACGCCGACGACCCCCGCGTCGCCGGCATGGCGCCGCGCACCCGCGCCCGCGTGGTCACCACCGGGCGCTCCGCCGGCGCCGACGTCCGCGCCGCCGACGTCACCCTCGACGAGGCCGCCCGCGCACGGTTCACGCTCGTCGCCGGCGGCGAGCGGCACCCGGTCGCCCTGCAGGTGGTCGGCGAGCACCAGGTGGCCAACGCGCTGGCGGCGGCGGCCGCCGCGGTCGCCGCCGGGATGACGCCGGCCGCGGCCGCCACCGCGCTGTCGGCGGCCACCGCCCGCAGCCGCTGGCGCATGGAGGTCACCCGCCGCGCCGACGGCGTCACCGTCGTCAACGACGCCTACAACGCCAACCCCGAGTCGATGCGGGCCGCGCTGGCCGCCGTCGCCGGGATGCCCGCCACCCGCCGCGTCGCCGTCCTCGGCGGCATGGCCGAGCTCGGCCCCACCGCCGACGCCGAGCACGAGCGGCTGGGCCGCGACGCGGTGGCCGCCGGGGTGGACCTGCTCGTCGCCGTCGGGCCCGAGGCGGCCGGGCTGGTCACCGGCGCGGCGGCCGCCGGCGCCCGCTCCGGGGAGACCGCGGTGTCCGTGCCCGACCGGGCGGCGGCCCACCAACTGCTCGCGGAGGTGCTGGTGCCCGGTGACGTCGTGCTGGTGAAGGCCAGCCGGTCCCACGGGCTGGAGGCCCTGGCCGCGGACCTGCTCGACGTCGGGGCAGGCGCGTGAAGTCCGTCCTCGTCGCCGCGTCGTTCGGGCTGATCATCTCGATCCTCTGCACGCCGCTGGCCGTGCGCGCCTTCCGGCGCCGCGGCTTCGGCCAGGAGATCCGGGACGACGGCCCCGAGTCGCACCTGTCGAAGAAGGGCACGCCCACCATGGGCGGCACCGTCATCGTGGGCGCGACCGTCGGCGGCTACCTGCTGGCCCACCTGTTCGTCATCAACCAGCCCGGCCGGGGGGTCACCGCCACCGGGCTGCTGCTGCTGTTCCTCATGGTGGGCCTGGGCACCGTCGGCTTCCTCGACGACTACCTCAAGATCCGGCACCGCCGCAGCCTCGGGCTGAACAAGACGGCCAAGCTGGTCGGCCAGCTCGTCGTGGGTGTGGGCTTCGCCGTCCTGGCGCTGAACTTCCCCGACGAGGCCGGGGTGACGCCGGCGTCGGAGTTCGTCTCCTACGTCCGCGACATCCAGCCGCTGTTCGTCAGCGCGATCGGCTTCGTCGTCCTGGCCTACCTGTTCATCGCCGGGTTCTCCAACGCCGTCAACCTCACCGACGGCCTCGACGGGCTGGCGGCGGGCTGCTCGGCGATGGTCTTCGGCGCCTACGTGGTGATGAGCTTCTGGCAGTTCACCCACGACTGCGCCGCCACCGCGGTCGACGGCTGCTACCAGGTGCGCGACCCGCTCGACGTCACGCTGGTCGCGGCCGCGGCCATGGGCGCCTGCCTGGGCTTCCTCTGGTGGAACACCAGCCCGGCGCGGATCTTCATGGGCGACACCGGGTCGCTGGCGCTGGGCGGCCTCATGGCGGGCCTCGCCATCGTCACCCGCACCGAGCTGCTGCTCGTCGTCCTCGGCGGGCTGTTCGTCGCCGTCACCCTCTCGGTCGTCATCCAGGTCGCCTTCTTCCGCGCCACCCGCCGCCGGGTGTTCCGGATGGCCCCGCTGCACCACCACTTCGAGCTGGCCGGCTGGGCGGAGAACACCGTCATCGTCCGGTTCTGGCTGGTCACCGGGATGGCGGTGGCCTTCGGCCTGGGCCTGTTCTACGCCGACTGGCTGTCCGTCACCGGCCTGTGAACGGCGGTCCGGCCCCCGAGCGCCGGGCGCGACACGCGCGGTTGCTGCAGGGGCGAGGGCCGGTCAGCGGCGACGATGGCCGGATGGACAGCCGGACCGCTCCGTCCCGTGGCGGCACCCGACGCACCACCGGCCGCGCCGCCCGCACCGGGGCCGCCGGCGCCCGGCCCCGGCTGCGCGGGCCGGCCTGGCTCGACGGCCCGATGACCAGCTGCCACCTGGTCATCGGCGCGGCCGGCCTGCTGCTGGCCATCGGCCTGGTCATGGTGTTCTCGGCCTCGGCGATCGAGGCCGCGCTCAACGACGAGCCGGCCTGGAAGCCGGGCCTGGACCAGCTGGTCTTCGCCGCGCTGGGCCTGGTCGCGCTCGGTGTCGCGGTGCGCCTGCCGACCGGGCTGCTGCGGCGCTGGTCGCCGATCGCGCTCGTCGTCGTGACCCTGCTGCTGGTGGCGGTGCTCGTCCCCGGCGTCGGCGTGGCCTACAACGGCTCGCGGGCCTGGATCAGCCTCGGGTTCACCGACTTCCAGCCCTCGGAGCTGTCCAAGCTCGTCGTCGCCCTGTGGGGCGCGCACGTGCTCGCCCTGCGCGGCCGGTCGCTGACGGTCCGGACGCTGCTGGTCCCGCTCGTCCCGGTGTTCCTCCTGCTGTCGGTCCTGCTGATCCGCGAGCCCGACTTCGGGGCCGTGGTCAGCCTGCTGCTGGTCGTCGGCGGGCTGCTGTGGGCCGGGGGCGCGCCGTGGCGGGTCTGGGCGATCGCCTTCGCCTCCGCCGTCACCGCCGTCGTCCTGCTGGTCATGGCCGCGCCCTACCGGCTGGAGCGCATCACCGCGTTCATGGACCCCTTCGCCGACCCCACCGACACCGGCTTCCAGGCCATCCGCGGCTTTTACGCGCTGGCCACCGGCGGGCTGTGGGGCGTCGGGCTGGGCAACAGCGCCATGAAGTGGAACCTGCTGCCCGAGGCGGAGTCGGACTACATCTTCGCGATCATCGGCGAGGAGCTGGGCTTCCTCGGCTGCCTGGTGGTGGTCACCCTCTACGCCGTGCTGGCCTACGCCGGCTTCCGGATCGCCCGCCGCGCGGCCGACCGCTTCGTCTCGCTGGCCAGCGTCGCCATCACCGTGTGGCTGGTCGGCCAGGCGGCCATGAACATGGGGTACGTCGTCGGTCTCCTCCCGGTCACCGGCGTCACCCTGCCGCTCGTGTCCGCCGGTGGCACCTCGCTGGTGCTCACCCTGTTCATCGTGGGGATCCTCATCCGCTTCGCACGGTCCGAGCCCGAGGCCATCGAGCACGCCCGGCGCACCGAGCGCGGCCGCCTGGCCCGCTGGCTGCTGCCGGTGCCCGAGCACGCCGTCGACCCCGTCCGGCCCCGCCGGTCGCGCCCCGGCCGCCCCGAGCGCCGGGACGGCGCCCCCGCGGCCCGCGCCGGCGCGTCGCCGCGGCGCCCGGTCGACGCCCACCCCGTCCGCCGGCCCGCCGAGGCGCCCCGGCCCGACCGGTCCGACCGGCGCGCCGTCCCGCCGCCGGCCCGCCGTCCCGACCGCGACCGCGTGCCGGCCCGCCCCGCCGACCGCCCGGGGCGGTCCCGGTGACCGCCGGGGGAGCGCCGGAGGGCGTGCCCGGGGGAGTGCGCAGCGTCGTGCTCGCCGGCGGGGGCACCGGCGGGCACATCGAGCCGATGCTCGCGCTGGCCGACGCGCTGCGCCGCCGCGACGCCGGAGTGCGGATCACCTGCCTGGGCACGGCCCGCGGCATGGAGACCCGGCTGGTGCCCGCGCGCGGCTACGACCTGCGGCTGATCCCGCCGGTGCCGCTGCCGCGCCGGCCCACGCTCGACCTCCTGCGGGTGCCCGGCCGGGTGCGCCGCTCGGTCGCCGAGACCCGCGCGCTGCTCGACGAGGTCGGCGCGGAGGTCGTCGTCGGGTTCGGCGGCTACGTCGCGCTGCCGGCCTACCTCGCCGCGCGCCGGGCGGGGGTGCCGGTCGTGGTGCACGAGCAGAACGCGCTGCCGGGCCTGGCCAACCGGGTCGGCGCCCGCATCGCTGCGCGGGTCGCGGTCACCGTGCCCGGCACGCCGCTGCACCGCGGGGAGCACGTGGGCATGCCGCTGCGCGCCTCGATCACCACCCTCGACCGCGCCGCCCGCCGCGCCGAGGCCCGGGCCACCTTCGGCCTGGACGCCGACCGGCCCACCCTGCTGGTCTTCGGCGGGTCGCAGGGCGCCGCGTCGCTCAACCGGGCCGCCGTCGCCGCGGCCGACGCGCTCACGGCCGCGGGCGTGCAGGTGCTGCACGCCCGCGGCCCGAAGAACACCGACGTCACCGTGCCGCCCCGCCCGGCGGGCGCGGCCCCCTACGTCGTCGTCGACTACCTGGAGCGGATGGACCTCGCCTACGCCGCCGCCGACCTGGCGCTGTGCCGCTCCGGGGCGGTCACCGTGGCCGAGCTCTCGGCCGTCGGGCTGCCCGCGGCGTTCGTGCCGCTGCCCATCGGCAACGGCGAGCAGCGGCGCAACGCGCTGCCGGTGGTCGAGGCCGGCGGCGCGTTCCTGGTCGACGACGCCGACCTGTCCGCGGCGTGGATCGGGTCGACCCTGGTCCCGCTGCTCACCGACCCCGCAGCCCTGGCCGGGTACGCCGCGCACGCCGCCGCGGCCGGCGTCCCCGACGCCGACGACCGGCTGGCCGACATCGTCCTGGAGGTGGCGACCGGTGACCGCTGACGCGACCGCCGCGTGGACCGACCCGGTGCCCGCGCTGGAGGAGCTCGGCGCGGTGCACTTCGTCGGGATCGGCGGTGCCGGGATGAGCGGCATCGCGCGCATCCTGCTGGCCCGCGGGGTGGCGGTGTCGGGCAGCGACCGCCGCGACACCCCGACCCTGCTGGCGCTGCGGGCGCTGGGCGCCCGGGTGGAGCTCGGTCACGACGCCGCGCACCTCGGCGACGCCGACACCGTGGTGGTGTCCTCGGCCATCCGCGAGGACAACCCCGAGCTCGCCGCGGCCCGCGCGCGCGGCCTGCGGGTGCTGCCCCGGGCGGTGGCCCTGGCCGCGGTGATGGCCGGGCGGCGCAGCGTCGCCGTCGCCGGCACGCACGGCAAGACGTCGACCACCTCGATGCTCACCGTGGCCGTGCAGGCCTGCGGCGTCGACGCCTCCTTCGCCATCGGCGGCGACCTCAACGAGTCCGGCAGCAACGCGCACGCGGGGGAGGGCGACGTCTTCGTCGCCGAGGCCGACGAGAGCGACCGCTCCTTCCTGCTGCTGGCGCCGTACGGGGGCATCGTCACCAACGTCGAGGCCGACCACCTGGACAACTACGGCGACCTGGCCGCGGTCGAGGCGGCCTTCGACCGGTTCCTGCAGACCGTCGACCCCGCGGGCTTCGTCGTGCTGTGCGCCGACGACCCCGGCTCGGCGCGGCTGCGCGACGTCCCCACGCCGGCGCAGGTGCGCACCTACGGCACCGCGGCGGACGCCGACCTGCGGCTGGTCGACCTCGAGGTCGGCCAGGACGCGACCAGCTGGACCGCCGTCCTCGACGGCACGGAGCTCGGCCGGGTGCGCATCCGGGTGCCGGGTGAGCACATGGCCCGCAACAGCGCCGCGGCGCTGCTGGCCGGGCTCGAGCTGGGCCTGCCCGCCGCCGGGCTGGTGGCGGGGCTGGAGCGCTTCGGCGGGGTGCACCGCCGCTTCGAGCTCAAGGGCACCGCCGCGGGCGTGCGCGTCTACGACGACTACGCCCACCACCCCACCGAGGTGACCGCCCAGCTGCACGCGGCGCGCGCGGTGGCCGGCGGCGGCCGCGTGGTGGTGGCCTTCCAGCCGCACCTCTACAGCCGCACCCGCGAGTTCGCGGCCGCCTTCGGCGAGGCGCTGGGCCTGGCCGACGAGGTCGTGGTGATGGACGTCTACGGCGCCCGCGAGGACCCCGTCCCCGGCGTCACCGGCGCGATGGTCGCCGACGCGGTGCCGCTGCCGGCCGAGCAGGTGCACTTCGAGCCCTCCTGGTCGGCGGCCGCCCCGGCCCTGGCCGCCCGGGCCCGCCCCGGCGACCTGGTGATCACCATGGGCGCCGGCAACGTCTCCATGCTCGGCCCCGAGGTGCTCACCGCCCTCGCCGGCACCGGCACCGGGGACGGCGGCGGGACCGGCGGCGGCTGCGCCGACCCCGACCGGTGAGCCGCACCGGCCGCACGACCGCCGATCGGGAGCGCGCGGTCCCGGCGGAGGTCGTCCGGCCGGCGCGCCGCCGCCGGCGGCCCGACACCCCCGCCGAGCGGCGCCGCCGGCGGCTGGTGCGCGCGGCCCTGGCCGTCGCGGCGGTCGCCGCGCTGTGGTGGGCGGTGTGGGCCAGCCCGCTGCTGGCCGTCCACGCGGTCCGGGTCGACGGCGCCACCACGCTGACCGCCGAGCAGGTGCGCACCGCGGCCGGTGTGCCCGACGGGACGCCGCTGCTGCGGGTCGACGTCGACGCCGCCGCCGAGCGCGTCGCCCGGCTGCCCCAGGTCGCCTCCGTCGAGGTCACCCGGGGGTGGCCGCGCAGCGTCGTCGTCACGGTGGTCGAGCGGCGACCGGTCGCCGTCGTCGAGCAGACCGGCACCCGCGCCCTGGTCGACGCCGGGGGAGTCCTGTTCGACACGGTCACCGGCGAGGCGCCCGCGGGCGTCGTCCCGCTCGACGTCGCCGACCCCGGCCCCGACGACCCGGCCACCCGCGCGGCGCTGGGCGCGCTGGTCTCGCTGCCGGCCGACGTGCGCGGCGAGGTGGCGGCGGCCTCGGCGACCTCCGGTGAGGACGTCACGCTGACCCTCGCCGACGGCACCACCGTGGTGTGGGGCGGGGCCGACGACGCCACCGGCAAGTCCGACGCGCTCGTCGCGCTGCTCGCCCAGCTCTCCTCCGGGGGGCTCGAGCCGGCGGGGACGATCGACGTCAGCGCGCCCGGCGCCGTCGTCCTGCGCTGAGGACCCTCCGGCCGGCGCCGGGTTCGTCCCCGGGTTCGTCCCCGGGTTCGTCGCCGTGCGTGTCGAGGCGGGCGCGCACCGCTGTGACGGCGCCCTCCGCCGACACGCCCACCGACGCGACACGCCCGACACGGCAGATGACCTGGTGAGTTCCGCACGACGTCGCCGGGAGCAGGTCTCGACCCGGACCTGAGGCTCGGGACAGGCGGGTCGTCACCGACCGTGGTGTAGATGTGACCAGCGGGTCGTTGGAGATCCGTGGTGTTCGGCTCCTGCGACACGCCGGACCGGGGAGGGTGCTTGTAGGCCCCGCGAACGCCCACCTAACTTCGTGCGCGTCGACCCAGTTGACATAACTATAAGGCTTTACTTGAGGATGAGGGTCGAGGTCGGGAGCCCCACATGACACCTCCGCACAACTACCTCGCGGTCATCAAGGTCGTCGGCATCGGCGGCGGTGGCGTGAACGCGGTCAACCGGATGATCGAGGTCGGTCTGAAGGGCGTCGAGTTCATCGCCATCAACACCGATGCGCAGGCGCTGCTGATGAGCGACGCCGACGTCAAGCTCGACGTCGGCCGCGAGCTCACCCGCGGCCTGGGCGCCGGCGCCCAGCCCGACGTCGGCCGCCAGGCCGCCGAGGACCACCGCGAGGAGATCGAGGAGGTGCTCAAGGGCGCCGACATGGTCTTCGTGACCGCGGGCGAGGGCGGCGGCACCGGCACCGGCGGCGCGCCCGTCGTGGCCTCGATCGCCCGCAAGTTGGGCGCGCTGACCATCGGTGTGGTCACCCGGCCGTTCTCCTTCGAGGGCAAGCGCCGCGCGGTGCAGGCCGAGTCGGGGATCGAGGAGCTGCGCAACGAGTGCGACACGCTCATCGTCATCCCCAACGACCGGCTGCTGCAGCTCGGTGACCGCAACGTCAGCGTCATGGACGCCTTCCGGACCGCCGACCAGGTCCTGCTCTCCGGTGTCCAGGGCATCACCGACCTGATCACCACCCCGGGCCTCATCAACCTGGACTTCGCCGACGTCAAGTCGGTCATGTCCGGCGCGGGCTCGGCGCTCATGGGCATCGGCAGCGCGCGGGGCGACAACCGGGCGCTGCTGGCCGCCGAGCAGGCGATCGCCAGCCCGCTGCTGGAGGCCTCGATGGAGGGCGCCCACGGCGTGCTGCTGTCGATCTCCGGTGGCTCCGACCTCGGCCTGTTCGAGATCAACGAGGCCGCCTCGCTCGTCTCCGACGCCGCGCACGCCGACGCCAACATCATCTTCGGTGCGGTCATCGACGACGCCCTCGGCGACGAGGTCCGGGTGACCGTCATCGCCGCCGGCTTCGACGGCGGCCGCCCCTCGGCCCGCAAGGAGGGCGGCGTGGCCGCGGTCCCGGCCGCCCCGCCGGCGCCGCCGCGCGTCGCCCAGCCGCCGTCGCTGCCGTCGAGCCCGAGCCTGCCGCGCGCCACCGGCGAGCGGCTGGTCGGCCAGGTGCCCCCGGCGCCGGCCGCCCCGGCCCCGGTCCGGCCCGCTCCGCAGGGCGGCCTCACCGTCCCGCCGCTGCCGCCGGTGCACAACGCCGCCGCGGGCACCGGCTCGGCCGCCCCGGCCGCCGGTCGTCGTCCGCTCGGCAACGAGGACTTCGAGGAGGAGCTCGACATCCCGGAGTTCCTCCGCCAGTAGGAGAAGGACCCCCGTGCCCCCCACCCCTCGCTCCGCTCGGGGCGGGCCCCTGCACGGGGGCCGTTCCAGTGCCTCGCCCGCCTCGCCGGCGGTGCGACCCCGACGGGTCGTCACCGACCGGCGGGGCGGCTCGTCGCGGCCGCCCTACGACGCGTTCAACCTGGGCGGGCACGTCGGTGACGACCCGGCGGACGTCGCCGCCAACCGCGCCCGGCTGGCCCGCGAGCTCGGCGTGCCCGGCGACCGGCTGGTCTGGATGGACCAGGTCCACGGCACCGGCGTCGCCGTCGTCGACGGGCCGGTCGACGGCCCCCTCCCGGCCACCGACGCCGTCGTCACCCGCACGCCCGGTCTGGTGCTGTGCGTGCTGGTCGCCGACTGCGTGCCCGTGCTCCTCGCCGACCCGGTCGCCGGGGTGGTCGCGGCCGTGCACGCCGGCCGGGAGGGCGTGCGGGCCGGCGTCGTGCCCGCCACGCTCGCCGCCATGGGGCGCCTGGGCAGCCGCCCCGCCGACACCACCGCGCTGCTCGGCCCGGCCGTGTGCGGCGCCTGCTACGAGGTGCCCCGGGCCATGCAGGCCGAGGTGGCGCGGGTGGCGCCGGCGGCCGCCGTCCGCACCCGCAGGGGGACGCCGGGGCTGGACCTGCGCGCCGGGCTCGCGGAGCTGGTGACCCGCGCCGGGGTGGCGCAGGTGGTGCACGACCCGCGCTGCACCGTCGAGGACCGGCGGTTGTTCAGCCACCGCCGCGACGGCGTCACCGGCCGCCAGGCCGGCGTCACCTGGCTGGGCTGAGCGCGCCATGATCGCGGGGTGACCTCACCGGCCGACCGGCTCCGCGCCGTCCGCGAGCGCATCGCGGCGGCCGCCCGCGCCGCCGGCCGCGACCCGGCGTCGGTCGGGCTGCTGGCGGTGAGCAAGACCTGGCCGGCCGACGACGTCCGCGCGCTGGCCGCCCTCGGGCAGGCCGCGTTCGGCGAGAACCGCGCCCAGGAGCTCACCGCCAAGGCCGCCGAGCTCGCCGACCTGCCCCTCGAGTGGCACTTCGTCGGCCAGCTGCAGCGCAACAAGGCCGCCGCCGTGGCGCGCACCGGCGCCGTCGTCCACTCGCTCGACCGGTCGTCGCTGGCGCGGGCGCTGTCGCGAGCGGGGGAGGAGCGCGGCCACCCGGTCGACGTCTTCGTCCAGGTCGACCTCGGCGGCGCCGCGGGGGAGCTGGCCGAGCGCGGCGGCGCCGCCCCGGCCGACGTCCCCGCCCTCGCCGACGCCGTCGCCGGCCTGCCCGGGCTGCGGCTGCGCGGTCTCATGGCGGTCGCCCCCCGCGACGAGGAGCCCGGGCCCGCCTTCGCCCGCCTCGCCGCCCTGGCCGAGCGGCTGCGCGCCGACCACCCCGCCGCGCGCGAGGTCTCGGCCGGGATGAGCGGCGACCTCGAGGAGGCGATCGCGGCCGGCGCCACGCTCGTGCGTGTCGGAACCGCGCTGTTCGGCTCGCGACCCCTAACCTCGCCCCGAGTCACACCAGTCACAGGGGTCCCACCGGAGGGGTCCGCGGAGGAGGTCTGATGGCCGGGGCCATGCGGAAGATGGGCATCTACCTCGGACTCGTCGAGGACGACGACGCCCGCGCCTACGGGCGCTACGACGCGCGCCAGGCCGACCCCGCCGGGCACTACGACGGCGAGCGCTTCGACGCCGACCGGTTCGACGGCGACCGCTTCGACGGCGACCGCTTCGACAGCCGCCCCGGCCGCTACGAGGGCCGCTACGACGACCGCTACACCTCCGACCCGCACGGCTCCTTCGACTCCTACGCCGGCGAGTACGACCGCTACGACGACCGGCGCGACGACCGGCGGCTCGACGACCGCCGCCTCGACGACCGGCGCCTCGACGACCGGCGCTACGACGACGACCGCGACGCCGGCCGTCCCGGCGAGCGCGGCCGCGGGGTGGAGCTGGCGCCGGCGCCCGACCCGGAGCCGGTCGCGCTGCGCCGCGCCGGTGCCACCCGACTCGGCCTGGCCCAGCCGCCGGCCGCCCCGGTGACCGCCGCGTCCGTCGGCCCGGCCCGGCTGGGCCCGGTCGGTGCGGGCGCCGCGGCGGGCCTGGCCGCCCGCGAGCCCGTGGCCGTCGCCCCCGAGCCGGCCCCCGCCCCGGTGCGGGAGCCCTACCGGATCACCACGCTGCACCCCAAGACCTACAACGAGGCGCGCGCCATCGGCGAGGCCTTCCGCGACGGCAGCCCGGTCATCATGAACCTCACCGAGCTCGACCACGCCGACGCGCGGCGGCTGGTGGACTTCGCTGCGGGCCTCATCTTCGGCCTGCGCGGTAGCATCGAGCCGGTCACGGCCAAGGTGTTCCTGCTCAGCCCGCAGGACGTCGACGTGACGGCCGAGGACAAGGCCAAGATCCGCGAGGGCGGGTTCTTCGACCAGTCCTGACGCCGTCGGCCGGGGCGCAGGAGGTCAGGCCCACCCGGCACCGCAGGTGCCCCGGCACGAACGAGGACAGTGGCTCTCTTCTGGCAGATCGTGTCGTCGGTCCTGCTCGTCTTCCTCATCCTGCTGTTCGCGCGCTTCGTCGTGGACTGGGTGATGGTGCTGGCCCGCAGCTGGCGGCCCTCCGGGCTGGTGGCCGCGGGCCTGGAGGTCGTGTACGCGACCACCGACCCGCCGCTGAAGGTGATCCGGAAGGTCATCCCGCCCCTGAACCTGGGGTCCATCCGTCTCGACCTCGCCTTTATGGTGTTGTTGATCGCCGTCTACATCCTGCGGAGCATCACGCTGTCGCTCGCCATCGGCGCGTGACCCCGAGTCCGCGCGGCCCGCGCGTGGGACCGACCGACCCCTATCCGCCGTCCACCACGAGGTGAGCCCGTTGCCACTCACGCCAGCCGACGTGCACAACGTCGTCTTCAAGAAGCCGCCGATCGGCAAGCGGGGCTACGACGAGGACGAGGTCGACGCGTTCCTCGACGTGGTCGAGGCCGAGCTGGCCCGGCTCATCGAGGAGAACAACGAGCTGCGCGCGGGCTCGAGCACCGGCCGGGTCACCGCCCAGCCGGTCGCCCCCGAGCCGACGCCGGCCCCCGCGCCGCCGCCCCCGGCCCTGCGCGAGGACGACACCGCGCGCGCCTCCCGCATGCTGGCGCTGGCCTCCGAGACCGCCGACCGCTACGTCAACGAGGCGAAGTCGCAGGCCGACCAGATGGTCGCCACGGCCAAGGGCAACAGCGAGCGGATGGTCGCCGAGGCCCGCGCCAAGAGCGAGCAGATGGTCACCGAGGCGCGCACCCGCGCCGACTCGATGCTCAGCGACGCCCGCACCCGCGCGGACACGATGGAGCGCGAGGCCCGGGCCAAGGCCGCCGCGCTCGAGCAGGACGCCGAGCGCCGGCACACCGAGGTCATGGGCGGCCTGGAGGAGAAGCGGGCCAACCTCGAGCGCAAGATCGAGGAGCTGCGGACCTTCGAGCGGGAGTACCGCACTCGCTTCCGCTCCTACCTCGAGTCCCACCTGCGCGACCTGGACACCCGCGGCTCGGCCGAGCCGTCCTCGGCCAGCCGGCAGAGCCAGCACGCCCCCGCCTGACCCCGCACACGGCGAAGGGCCCCGGACGCGAGTCCGGGGCCCTTCGTCGTATGGCCTCCTCCTAGGGGCCCGCCCCGAGCTCGCGAGGGGTGGGGGAGGAGGAGGTCCTTCAGCCCTTGACGCTGCCGGCGAGCAGGCCGCGGACGAAGTAGCGCTGCAGGCCGAGGAACACGACCAGCGGCAGCACGATCGACACGAACGCGCCCGCCGCGAGCAGGTACCAGTCCGACCCGCGGGTGCCGGCCAGCTCGGCCACCCGCACGGTCAGCGGGACGACGTCCGGGGCGCCGCCGGCGAAGGTCAGCGCCACGAGCAGGTCGTTCCAGACCCAGAGGAACTGGAAGACGCCGAAGGCCGCGATCGCCGGCGTGAGCAGCGGCAGCAGCACCTGGAAGAAGATCTTCACGTGGCCGGCGCCGTCCATGCGGGCCGCCTCGACCAGCGACGCGGGGATCTCCTTCATGAAGTTGTGCAGCAGGAAGACCGCCAGCGGCAGGGCGAAGATCGAGTGCGACAGCCAGATGGTCCAGAAGGACCCGGCCAGCCCGGTGTCGACGTAGATGCTCAGCAGGGGGATGAGGGTGACCTGGATCGGCACCACCTGCAGCGCGAACACCGCGACGAACAGGACGTTGCGCCCGGGGAAGTCGATCCAGGCGAACGCGTAGGCCGCCAGCAGTGCCAGCGTGATCGGGATGACGACGGCCGGCAGCGTGATCACCAGCGAGTTGACGAACAGCGAGGCGAAGTTCGTCCCCCCGCCGTAGAGCACCTCGTTGTAGTTGTCGAGGGTGAACGTCGGGTCGGTGAACACCGTCCACCAGCCCGAGCGGCGGATGTCGAGCTCGGGCCGGAAGGAGGTGATGAGCAGCCCCAGCGTCGGCACCGTCCACAGCACCGCGATGACCAGCGCGATGACCGACGCCGCGGGGGAGCTGAACTTCGTGCGGGCGGCGACCGCTCGGCGCTCGGCGCGGGTGAGCCGGCGCTCGTCGACGGGGACGGGCGCCATGACCGGCGTGGTCGTGGTCATCGGATCTCCTCGGCGAGACGCAGCTGGCGGACGTTGTAGGCGATGATCGGGATGACCAGCACGAACAGCAGGACGGCGAGCGCCGCGCCCAGCCCGACGTTGAACTGCCGGAAGGCCTGCGTGTAGAACTCGTTGGCCACGACGCTGGTGCCGAACTGGCCGCCGGTCATGGTCCGGACGATGTCGAAGACCTTCAGCGTCACGATGGCGACCGTCGTCAGGACGACGACCAGCGCGGGCCGGATGCTCGGCACGGTGACGTAGCGGAACATCTGGATCCCGCCGACGCCGTCGAGGCGGGCGGCCTCGACGATGTCGTCGGGGATGGCCTTGATGGCCGCCGACAGCACGGTCATGGCGAAGCCGGCCTGGATCCAGATCATCACGACGATCAGCCAGAAGGTGTTCGACGGCGCGTTGAGCAGGAACTGCTGCGGCTCGATGCCGAGGAGGACCAGCAGCTGGTTGAGCAGGCCGATCTGACGCACGCCCGGCTGGTCGGGGCGGTACTCGTAGACGAACTTCCAGATGACGCCGGCGCCCACCATGGAGATCGCCATGGGCAGGAAGACGAGGGCCTTGGCCAGGGACTCGAAGCGGGTGCGGTCGACCAGGTAGGCGTAGACCAGGCCCAGGCCGGTGGTCACCAGCGGGACCAGGACCACCCACAGCAGCGTGTTGAGCAGGACGGTCTGGAAGCTGTCGGTGGTGAAGACCGTGGCGTAGTTGTCCAGGCCGACGAACTCCGAGCCGTCCCGGCTGTAGAAGGAGCCGCGGATGGTGTCCAGGGCCGGGTAGACCAGCCCGACGAGCAACAGCAGGACGGTCGGGCCGAGGAAGCCGGCCGCGACGACCCAGTTCGGTACCCGCCGCGGCCGGTCGACCGCGAACAGGATCGCGCCCATGACGGCGGCGAACAGGAGGATGGCGACCACCATCAGGGCGAGCTTGTGCCCCGTGGTGCTCGCGTCGAGGAACCACTGCACCGTTGACGACCTCTCTCCGGCAACGGAACGCCGGGGGGACCGCAGCGGCGCTGTGGTCCCCCCGGCCTCCGGGGTGGGTGGGGCGTCCCGTCAGCCGGTGGCTGCCGGGACCTCGTGCGTCAGGCCGCCGGCCAGGCGTTCTCGACGTCGGTGAGCACCTGCTGGGTCGGCTTGTCGTTGGCGATCCAGTTGGTCAGCTCCGTCCAGAGCGCACCGGCGCCGATCTCACCGGGCATCAGGTCCGAGCCGTCGAAGCGGAACACGGCGTTCGGGTCCTGGAACTGCTCGGCGGCGAGCTGGTCGATCGGCGAGACGAGGTTCTCCACGTCCAGGCCGGTGTTGGCGCTGACCCACCCCGGGCCGGAGACCTGGGCCTTGACGTTGGCCCAGTCCGCCGAGGACAGGTAGGTCTGGAAGGCCTGCACCGCCGGCTCGTCGTTGAACGCGGCGGTGAACTCGCCACCGCCGAGGACCGGGGCCGACTCGCCCTCGATGGGCGGCAGCGGGAAGGCGAACACGTCGCCGTCCTCGGCCACCTCGGTGCCCTCCGGCCAGTTGGCCTGGTAGAAGGACGCCTGGCGGTGCATGAAGCAGCTGCCGTCGAGGATGGGCAGGCCCGCGTCACCGAACTCGGTGGAGGCGATGGACTGCACCTCGCCGAGACCGCCGTTGACGTAGTCGGGGTTCTTCAGGATGCCGCCGACGAGGTCGAGGGCCTCGACGATCTGCGGGTCGTTGAAGGGGATCTCGTGGTTGACCCACTGGTCGTAGACCTCGGGACCGGCCGAGCGCAGGACGACGTCCTCCAGCCAGTCGGTGGCCGGCCAGCCGGTGGCGTCACCGGAGCCGATGCCGGCGCACCACGGCTTGCCGCCGCTCTCGGCGATCTGGTCGGACAGCGCGACCATCTCGTCCCAGGTCTGCGGGACCTCGTAGCCGGCGTCCTCGAACGCCGACGGCGAGTACCAGACGAAGGACTTCGCGTTGGCGCCCAGGGGAGCGGCGTAGAAGGTGCCGTCCACGGTGCCGTAGGTCTTCCAGCTCTCGTCCCAGTACTCGTCGACGTTGGCCACGACCTGCTCGGGCGCGGGGACGACGGCGCCGGTGCCGACCAGGGTGGCCAGCAGGCCCGGCTGCGGGATGAAGGCGATGTCGGGGGCGTTGCCGCTCTGCACGCGGACGACGAGCTGCGCCTCGAACTCGCGCGAGCCCTCGTACTGCACGTCGACGCCGGTGCACTCCTCGAAGGGCACGTAGGAGTCGATCTGCGGCTGGTCCTCGGGGTCGACGATCGAGGTGTAGACGCTGACCGTCTGCCCCTCCAGGTCGCCGAACTCCTCGTAGGGCGCGCAGTCGATGCTCAGGTCCGCGGCGTCCGCGGTGTCGCCACCGCCGCCGCCGCTGGTCTCGCTGGCACCGCAGCCGGCGAGCACCATCGCCACGCCCAGGCCGCCGGCCAGCGCGGCGTTGCGCCGGCCTCTCGCGCGCATCGTCATGGGGTCGTCCTCCAGCTCCCTGCGGGGGTCCCCGCAGCGTGTGGTCCGGGTTCGGGTGTCCGGGCCCGGGTGTCCGGGTCCGGGTGGACGTGCCGGGCAGGTGCCGGCCGTCACGGTCGCCGGGGGACCATAAGCCTCACCGTGCGGAGTCGCCCGGCACCTTGCTGAAACCGTTACGCAACGCCCCCCGAGTGGCGGACACGGCTGCCGTCCAGGTCACGGGCCGGTCACGGTCGATGGCGCGGACGGGTGCCACCGGGGCCGGACGCTGGTCGACCGGACCCCTGCGTGTCACAGTGGGCGCGCTCTGCAACGGCGCGGAAGGGATGCTCAGGAAGACCATGGCCGCCATCACCTACGACCGGGCCACGCTCGTGTACCCGGGGGCGAACCGCCCGTCGGTCGACGCGCTCGACCTCTCCATCGCCGACGGCGAGTTCCTCGTCCTCGTCGGTCCCTCGGGCTGCGGCAAGTCGACGTCCCTGCGGATGCTCGCCGGGCTCGAGGAGGTCACCGACGGGTCCATCCGCATCGGCGACCGCGACGTCACGAAGCTGCCGCCCAAGGACCGCGACATCGCGATGGTCTTCCAGAACTACGCGCTGTACCCGCACATGACGGTCGCGGACAACATGGCGTTCGCGCTGAAGATCGCCGGGATGGGCAAGGAGGAGCGGCTGACCCGCGTGCGGGAGGCGGCCCGGCTGCTCGACCTCGAGCAGTACCTCGACCGCAAGCCCAAGGCCCTCTCCGGCGGCCAGCGGCAGCGCGTGGCCATGGGTCGCGCGATCGTCCGCGACCCGCAGGTGTTCCTCATGGACGAGCCGCTGTCCAACCTCGACGCGAAGCTCCGGGTGCAGACCCGCACCGAGATCGCCGCGCTGCAGCGCCGCCTCGGGACGACGACGGTCTACGTCACCCACGACCAGGTCGAGGCCATGACCATGGGCGACCGGGTGGCGGTGCTCAAGGACGGCGTCCTGCAGCAGGTCGACACGCCCCGCGCCCTCTACGACCGGCCGGCCAACGAGTTCGTCGCGGGCTTCATCGGGTCCCCGGCGATGAACCTCGTCCCGGCGCCGCTGAGCGAAGGCGGCGCGGTCCTGGGTGGGCACCCGGTGCCGCTGTCGCGCTCGGTCGTGGGCTTCCTGGCCGAGGAGGGCGGCCGGACCGCCACGCTCGGCTTCCGCCCCGAGGCCGTCCAGTTCGTCGCGCCCGGCGAGGGCTTCCCCGTCGAGGTCCAGGTCGTGGAGGAGCTCGGCTCGGACGCCTTCGCCTACGGCCGGCTGCAGGCGGGGCCGGAGACCGGCGAGACCACCGACCGGCCGCTGGTCCTGCGGGCCGACGCGCGCCGCCCCCCGGCCAAGGGCGAGGTCGTGCACGTCGCCATCCGCCCGGGCGAGGCGCACGTGTTCTCCGCGCAGACCGGGCGCCGCATCGGGCATGCCGGCGACTGACCGCCGTCCCCGTCGCGCGGGGTCACCGGCGGCCGGGGGCGGCCGGTGATCCCCGCGGCGGCCCTGCTCGTCCTCGCCGGCCTCGGCCTGTTCGTCGCCGGGGTGCTGACCGGCGTCAGCGCCTGGTACTGGGCGTGCGTGGGCGCCTGCGGCCTGGCCGTGGTGCTGCTCGTGCTGGCCCGGCGGCGCACCCCGGCCGCCGCCCCGGCACCCGCCGGCGACGCCCGCCCGTCCGGCCCGCCCGCGGCGACCGGGCAGGCGCCCGCGGCGCCCGCCCGGCACGCTCCGGCACCCCCGCCCGACGAGCGGCCCGCCGCGGCGGAGGACCCCGCGGGGACCGGTGGCCCCCGGGACACCGCCCGCCCGGCCGCGCCTCCCGCCAGCACCGGCGCCGCCGACGCGTCCGGGGACCCCGCGGAGGAGGACGTCGAGGTCACCGACCTGCTGATCGTCGTCGACCTGACCGACGAGGTCCTCGTGGTCGACGAGCACCCGCGCTACCACCTGGGCGACTGCCGCTGGTTGACCGGCCGGGAGACCGTCCCGCTGCCGGTGGGCGAGGCGCGCGCCGACGGGTTCACCCCGTGCTCGGTGTGCGGCCCCGACCGGTACCTGGCCGGGGTCGAGCGCGCCCGGAGAGCCGCCCGCCGCGACTGAGGGTCCCCGCTCGATGATCAGGTGACCTGATCCCAGCGCGTCCCACCCGACGTCCCACGGTCGGGTAGGACACTCCACGATCAGGTCACCTGATCATCGCGTGCCCGGGCGGTCAGGCGCGGGCGATGGTGAAGCGCAGCCCGCCGGGGCCCTCGAACACCCCGTCGCCGTCGACGGCGCCCTCGCGCACCGTGGTGGCCAGCACCTCGCGACCGAGCGCGTCGGCGTGCTCGGTCAGCGCGGTGCGCATCGGCTCCTCGGCGGCCCACGACAGCGCGATCCGGTCGCTGACCTCCAGGCCGCTGCTCTTGCGGGCCTCCTGCACCAGCCGCACCGCCTCGCGGAAGAGCCCGGCGCGCTCCAGCTCCGGGGTGAGGGTCAGGTCGAGGGCGACGGTCAGCCCGCCGCCGCTGGCCACCGTCCAGCCCTCGCGCGGCGTCTCGGTGACCACCAGGTCGCCGTCCTCCAGCGGCACGGTCGCGCCGTCGACGTCGACCGACGCCGTCCCCGCCCGGTAGGCGGCGACCAGCGCGGGCGCGTCGGCGGCGGCGACGGCCCTCGCCACCGCCTGCACCTGCTTGCCGAGCCGCCGGCCCACGGCGCGGAAGTCGACCTTGACGCTGACGTCCACCAGGTCGCCGCCGACGGCGGACAGGTCGGCCAGCTCGGCGACGTTGAGCTCGTCGGCCACCTCGGCGACCAGGTCGCGGGGGAGCGCGCCGAACCCGGCCGCGGCGACCACGGCGCGCCCCAGCGGCTGCCGGGTGCGCACCTTCGCCGACGTCCGCGCCGAGCGGCCCAGCTCCACCAGCCGCCGGACCAGGTCCACCTGCGCCACCAGCTGCGGGTCGCGGGCGTCGGCGTCCACGGCCGGCCACGCGGCGAGGTGCACCGAGTCGGGGGCGTCCCCGGGCAGGCCGGGCGCGACGACCGTCGTCCACACGTGGTCGGTGAGGAACGGGGTGAACGGCGCCAGGAGGCGGGTCAGCCCGTCGAGCACCTCGTGCAGCGTGCCCAGCGCCGCCGGGTCGCCGTCCCAGAACCGGCGGCGCGAGCGGCGCACGTACCAGTTGGACAGGTCGTCGACGAACTGCGCCAGCAGCCGGCCTGCGCCCTGGGTGTCGAAGGCCTCCAGCGCGTCGGTGACGCCCTCGGTGACCGCGGCCAGCTGCGCCAGCGCCCACCGGTCGAGCAGCGGCCGCTGCGCCCGCGGCGGGGCCGGCGAGGTGGCCGGGTCCCAGCCGTTGGTCTCGGCGTACAGGGTGAGGAAGCTCGCGGTGTTCCAGTAGGTCAGCAGGACCTTGCGGACCACCTCGGACAGCGTCTCGTGCCCCACCCGGCGCGCCGACCACGGCGAGCCGCCGGCGAGCATGAACCAGCGGACGGCGTCGGCGCCGTGCCGGTCCATCAGCGGGATGGGCTCGAGGATGTTGCCCAGGTGCTTGCTCATCTTGCGGCCGTCCTCGGCGAGGATGTGGCCGAGGCACAGCACGTCCTCGTAGGAGCTGCGGCCGAACACCAGCGTGCCCACGGCCATGAGCGAGTAGAACCAGCCGCGGGTCTGGTCGATGGCCTCGGCGATGAACTGCGCCGGGTAGGAGGCCTCGAACTCCGCCTGGTTGCGGTGCGGCGCGCCCCACTGGGCGAAGGGCATCGAGCCCGAGTCGTACCAGGCGTCGATGACCTGCGGCACCCGCCGGTAGGTGCCCTCCTCGCCGGGGCGGGTGAAGGTCACCTCGTCGATGAAGGGCCGGTGGGGGTCCAGGCCGGTGAGGTCGCGGCCGGCCAGCTCCGACAGCTCGGCCAGCGAGCCGACGACGACCACCCGGTCGGGGTCGGCGTCGTTGCGCCAGATCGGCAGCGGGGTGCCCCAGTACCGGTCGCGGGACAGCGCCCAGTCGACGTTGTTGTTCAGCCAGTCGCCGTAGCGGCCCCACTGGATGGTCTCGGGGTGCCAGTGGGTCTTCTCGTTCTCGGCGAGCAGCTGGTCCTTGACCGCGCTGGTGCGCACGTACCAGGAGGGCTGCGCGTAGTACATCAGCGGCGTGTGGCAGCGCCAGCAGTGCGGGTAGCTGTGCTCGTAGCGCTGCTCGCGCCACAGCACGCCCCGGGCCTGCAGGTCCTCGACCAGCGCGGCGTCGGCGGCCTTGAAGAAGTGCCCACCCACCAGCGGCACGTCGGGCAGGAAGTGGCCGGTGGCGTCGATCGGGTTGACCACGGGCAGGCCGTAGGCGCGGCAGACGGCGAGGTCGTCGGCGCCGAAGGCGGGGGACTGGTGCACCAGGCCGGTGCCGTCGTCGGTGGTGACGTAGTCGGCGAGGACGACGAAGTGGGTGTCCTCCCCCTCGGGGAAGTCGACCAGCGCGAACGGACGGCGGTAGTGCGTCCGCTCCCAGTCGCGGCCGGGGGTGCGGGCGAGCACCTCGACGTCGTCGAGGTCCCCGAAGACGGCGCCCAGCAGCGGCTCGGCGACGACGAGGGTGTCCTCGCCGCGCCGCGCGACGACGTAGGTCACGTCGGGGTTGACCGCGACGGCGGTGTTCGACGGCAGCGTCCACGGCGTCGTCGTCCAGACCAGCAGGTCGGCCTCGCCCGCCCACTCGCCGTCGGTGACCGGCAGCCGGACGTACACCGACGGGTCGGTGATGCTCTCGTAGCCCTGGGCGACCTCGTGGTCGGACAGCCCGGTGCCGCAGCGCGGGCAGTACGGGGCGACCCGGTGGTCCTCGACCAGCAGGCCCTTGTCGAAGACCTGCTGCAGCGACCACCAGACGCTCTCGACGTAGTGCGGGTCCATCGTCCAGTAGGCGGTGGACATGTCCACCCAGTAGCCCATCCGGCGGGTGAGCTCGCTGAAGGCGTCGACGTGCCGCATGACCGACTCGCGGCAGCGGGCGTTGAACTCGGCGATGCCGTAGCGCTCGATGTCCGGCTTGCCGGCGAAGCCGAGCTCCTGCTCGACGGCGATCTCGACGGGCAGGCCGTGGCAGTCCCAGCCGGCGCGGCGGGGCACGTGCCAGCCCTGCATCGTCTTGAACCGCGGGAAGACGTCCTTGAACGCGCGCGCCTCGATGTGGTGGGTGCCCGGACGGCCGTTCGCGGTGGGCGGCCCCTCGTAGAACACCCACTGCGGCCGGCCCTCGGTGGCCGCCAGCGACCGGGCGAAGACGCCGCGCTCCTCCCAGCGCCGCAGGACGTCCTGCTCGAGCGCGGGCAGGTCGACCTGGGGCGGCAGCGCGCGGAACGGAGAGCTCACGCCGCCATTGTCCCCGAGCCGTCGAGCACCTCCCGGCGGCGGGGCGGCAGCCGGCGCGCGCGGGTACGAGAGACTGCCGCCGTGATCGGCGGCGGGCGGTGAACACCACGGTCACCGTCGCCCTCGCCGTCGGCGCGCTCGTGGTGCTGGTGGCCGCGATCGCCCTGCGGCTGGCCGACCGGCTCGGGCTGCCCAGCCTGCTGCTCTACCTGGCGCTCGGCGTCGCGCTGGGGGAGAGCGGCGCGGGCATCCAGTTCGAGGACTACGCGCTCACCCAGACCCTCGGCGTCGCCGCGCTCGTCGTCATCCTGGCCGAGGGCGGTCTGACCACCCGGTGGGGCGACGTCCGCAGCGCCGTCGGGCCGGGGTTGTCGCTGGCCACCGTGGGCGTCGTGGTGAGCGTGGCGACGACGGCGGCGGTCGCCGTCGCGCTGCTCGGCGTGGACTGGCCCTTCGCGCTGCTGCTGGGCGCCGTCGTCAGCTCCACCGACGCCGCGGCGGTGTTCGCCACGCTGCGCCGGCTGCCGCTGCCGCGCCGGGTGGCCGCGGCCCTGGAGGCGGAGAGCGGCCTCAACGACGCGCCGGTGATCCTGCTGGTGATGGTCCTGGCCGACACGCTGACCGGCGGCGCGGCGACGTCCTGGTGGCTGACCGCGGTCGTGGTGGTGGCCGAGCTGGTCGGCGGGTCGGTGATCGGCGTCGTGCTCGGGGCCGCCGGCGCCTGGCTGCTGCGCCGCTCGGCGTTGCCGCTGTCGGGCTTCTACCCGCTGGCCACCCTGGCGCTGTGCGTGCTGGCCTACGCCTCGGCCACGCTGGCGCACACCTCCGGCTTCGTGGCGGTGTACCTGTGCGGGCTGGTGCTCGGCAACGCCGCCCTGCCGCACCGGGCCGCCTCGATCGGGTTCGCCGAGGGCATGGCGTCGCTGGCCCAGATCGGGTTGTTCGTGCTCCTCGGGCTGCTGGTGTCGCCGGGGCGGCTGCCGGAGGCGATCGGGCCGGCGCTGCTGGTCGGTGGCGCGCTGCTGCTGGTGGCCCGGCCGCTGTCGGTGCTGGCCAGCCTGGTGTGGTTCCGGATGCCGTGGGCGCAGCAGGCCTTCATCTCCTGGGCGGGGCTGCGCGGGGCGGTGCCGATCGTGCTGGCCACCTTCCCGCTCACCGCGCAGGTGCCCGGGGCGACCTTCGTCTTCGACACGGTGTTCGTGCTGGTCGTCGTCTTCACCCTCGTGCAGGGCCGGTCGCTGCCGTGGGTGGCCCGCCGACTGGGCATCGCCACCCCGGTGACGCCCCGCGACGTCCAGGTGGAGTCCGCGCCGCTGGAGGAGCTCGACGCCGAGCTGATGCAGATGCGGGTGCCCGAGGGCTCCCGGCTGCACGGCGTCTACCTGCCCGAGCTGCGGCTGCCCGAGGACGCCGCGGTGGTGCTCATCGTCCGCGACGGCCGCTCGTTCGTGCCCGACGCGACGACCCGGCTGATGCGCGGCGACCAGGCGCTGCTGGTGTCGGCCCGCCGCTCCCGCTCCGAGGCCGAGCGGCGGCTGCGCGCGGTCAGCCGCGCCGGCCGGCTGGCCTCCTGGCGCGGCGAGCAGGGCGCGGCCACCGAGGCGGACTGAGCGAGGACCCGGCGCTGTCGGCCCTCCTGCAGGGGCCTGCCCCGAGCGTGCGAGGGGTGGGGGGCAGGAGGGCCCTCTCTCAGCCGTTGAGCTCCAGGGTGCGGGTGGTCTCCTCGCGGACGGCGGCCAGCAGGGCCGGGTCGCGGGAGAGGTCGCGGCCGTAGGAGGGGATGGCCTCCTCGAGGGCCGTGCGACGGGCGGCCACCCGGTCGGGGAAGCACCTCTCGACGAGGGACAGCATCGCCGAGACGGCGGTCGAGGCACCCGGGGAGGCGCCGAGCAGCCCGGCGATCGAGCCGTCGGCGCCGACGACCAGCTCGGTGCCGAACTGCAGCACGCCCTTGCCGGTCCTCGGGTCCTGCTTGATCACCTGCACCCGCTGGCCCGCGGTGATCATCTCCCAGTCGGCCTGCTCGGCCAGCGGCACGAACCCCTGCAGCGTGCGGTGCTTCGCGCCGCGGGAGGCCAGCACCTCGGTGACGAGGTACTTGGTCAGGTCCAGCTCGGTGCGGGCGACGCCGAGCATGGAGCCCAGGTTGTTCGGCTTGACCGACAGCGGCAGGTCGAACACCGACCCGGCCTTGAGGAACTTCGGCGACCAGCCGGCGTAGGGGCCGAACAGCAGCGAGTACTCGCCGTCGACCAGGCGCAGGTCCAGGTGCGGCACCGACATCGGCGGCGCGCCGACGGCGGCCTGCCCGTAGACCTTGGCCTGGTGCCTGGTGACCAGCTCGGGGGAGCGGGTGCGCAGGAACTTGCCGCTGACCGGGAAGCCGCCGAAGCCGCGGATCTCGGGGATGGCGGCCTTCTGCAGCAGCGGCAGCGCGCCGCCGCCGGCGCCGACGAAGACGAACCGGGTGCGCAGCGTGCGCTCCTCGCCGGTCCGCCGGTCGGCGACGGTCACCTTCCAGCGGCCGTCGGTCATCCGGTCGAGGTCGGTGACCCGCTGGGAGGTGTGCACCTGCACGCCGCGGGCCTCGCCCTGGGCGAGCAGCAGCCGGGTCAGGGCACCGAAGTTGACGTCGGTGCCGGCCACCGAGCGGGTCGCGGCGACGACCTCCTGCGGGTCGCGGCCGTCCATCACCAGCGGTACCCAGGAGGCCAGCTCGGCCGGGTCGTCGGTGTACTCCAGGCCCGCGAACAGCGGCTCGGCCGAGAGCGCGGCGTGCCGGTTGCGCATGTAGTCGCGGCCCTGCTCGCCGGTGACGAAGCCGACGTGCGGGACCGGCGTGATGAAGTCCTTGGGCGAGCCGGTCAGCCCGGTGCGCACCAGGTGCGACCAGAACTGGCGCGAGACCTGGAACTGCTCGTTGATCGCCCGCGCCTTGGTGGTGTCCACCCGGCCGTCGGGGCCGGCCGGCGTGTAGTTGAGCTCGCACAGCGCGGCGTGGCCGGTGCCGGCGTTGTTCCACGCGTCCGAGCTCTCGCCGGCCACGTCGGCCGCGGACTCGAACACGGTGACGCTCCACTCGGGCGCGAGGACACCGAGCAGCGACGCCAGGGTCGCGCTCATGACGCCGCCGCCGACGAGGACGACGTCGGGGTCGGTGGCTGATGCGAGGTCGGTGGACACGACTGCCTTCCTGACGTGGACGTGTGCCATCTCCGACCATCGGCGGGAAACGGTCCGGACACGCCTCGTTCACGGTGTGAGATGCGTCCGCAGGGCTGTGAGATGTCTCACCCGCGCCCCGGGTGGCGGGCCCGGCCGGTGTCTGCGGCGGTCGCGGGCCCCGCCGCGGCTATCGTCGGACGACGCCCCACGGCCCCCGACCGCGAGCAGGAGACCCCGCCCTGACCGAGCAGCCCGCGCAACCGCCCGCCGTCCCCGAGGGGACGACGGCGCCGGTCCGCCGTCCCCGCACCCGGCTGCTGCTCGTGCTCGCCGCGCTGGTCCTGCTCGCCGACCTGGCCACCAAGCTGCTGGTGGTGGCCACCGTCGCGCCCGGCGCCGACATCCGCCTGCTCGGCGGCCTGGTGTACCTCACCCAGGCGCGCAACACCGGCGCCGCGTTCTCCTTCGCCGAGGGCTTCACCGTGGTGTTCACGCTCATCGCCGTGGCGGTCGCCGTGGTGATCGTGCGGACGGCGCGGCGGCTGACCTCCCTGGGCTGGGCGGTGGCCCTGGGCCTCGTGCTCGGCGGCGCGGTGGGCAACCTCCTCGACCGGGTGTTCCGCGACCCCGGCTTCCTCCGCGGCGGCGTCGTCGACTTCGTCTCGGTGTTCGCCCCCGACGGCGAGGTCTACCCGATCTTCAACCTGGCCGACTCGGCGATCGTCTGCGGCGGGGTGCTCGGCGCCGTGCTGGCGCTGCGCGGGATCGAGTTCGACGGCACCCGCGGCGGCACCCGCGGCGGCACCCACGGCACGGACCGCGGGGACGACGCGGTCTCCCGCGGCTGACCGCCGCGGCCTGGGACGATGACCCCGTGACCTCCTCCGGCCCGCACCGGGCGCTGCCGGTCCCCGACGGGCTCGAGGGCCAGCGGGTCGACCAGGCGCTGGCGCGGCTGTTCGGCCTGTCGCGGGCGGTCGCCGCCGAGCTCGCCGACGCCGACAAGGTGTGGGTCGACGGCCGCGCCCGCGGCAAGGGCGACCGGCTCACCGGCGGGAGCTGGCTGGAGGTCGAGCTGCCCCCGCCGCCGGGTGAGCCGCCCGCGCCGGAGCCGGTGCCCGGGCTGACCGTCGTCCACGACGACGACGACGTCGTGGTCGTCGACAAGCCGGTCGGCGTCGCCGCGCACCCCAGCCCCGGCTGGGAGGGCCCGACCGTCGTGGGCGGGCTGGCCGCGGCCGGCTACCGGGTCTCCACCTCCGGGGCCCCCGAGCGGCAGGGCGTGGTGCACCGGCTGGACGCCGCGACCACCGGGCTGATGGTGGTGGCCAAGAGCGAGCGCGCCTACACCGTGCTCAAGGCCGCGTTCAAGGAGCGCACGGTCGACAAGGGCTACCACGCGCTGGTGCAGGGCCACCCCGACCCCTCGCGCGGCACGATCGACGCCCCCATCGACCGCCACCCGCGGCACGACTGGCGGTTCGCCGTCGTCAGCGGGGGGCGGCCCTCGGTGACCCACTACGAGGTCGTCGAGGCCTTCGCCGCCGCCAGCCTGGTCGACGTCCACCTCGAGACCGGGCGCACCCACCAGATCCGGGTGCACTTCTCCGCGATGCGCCACCCCTGCGTCGGCGACGCCACCTACGGCGCCGACCCCACCCTCGCCGCCCGGCTGGGCGTGTCCCGGCAGTGGCTGCACGCGGTGCGGCTGGGCTTCGCCCACCCGGCCGACGGGCACTGGGTGGAGTTCACCAGCGCCTACCCGCCCGACCTGGCCGGCGCGCTGGCCGTGCTGCGCGCCGAGTCCTGAGGCGGGGGCCGTCACCCGGTGAGCGCCGCCCCGTGACCGCGCTGCCCGACCAGCTCGCCGCCTTCGGGCCGGCGGCGCTGTCGGCCGTCGTCGTGGCCTGCTACCTCGTGGTCGGCGAGCCGCTCGTCGGGCACGTGCTGCACCGCCGCTTCGAGGGCCGGCTGCGCACCGACGGCTCGGCCCGGCAGTCCTTCTACCGGCGGCTGCTGGTGCTCGAGTGGGGGCTGGCGGTGCTCGCCGCCGTCCTGTGGCTGTCCGCCCCGGGCGTGGACGCCGCTGCGGTCGGGCTGGCCTGGCCCACCGGTTGGCCGGGCCCGGTGACCGGGACGGCGACCGTGCTGGTGCTGGTGCTCTCCCTGGTCTCGGTGCGCGCGCTGCGCGGCGGCGCGCTGGCGCGGGTGCAGCGGCCCGGCGAGGGGCGGCACGCCGAGCCGGAGGGACACGCCACCTTGGCGCTGCTGCCGCGGACGACGGCCGAGCGGCGGCTGTTCGGCGTCGTCGGGGTCACCGCCGGTGTCTGCGAGGAGTGGCTCTACCGCGGGTTCTTCCTCGCCGTCGTCGCCGCGGTCGGCCCGGACCTCCCGGCGCCGGTGCTCGTGCTGGTCGCGGCGGTCGCCTTCGGCCTGGCGCACGCCTACCAGGGGCCGCCGGGGGTGGTGCTCACCGGCGTCCTGGGCGGGGTGTTCGCCGCGCTCTACCTCGACACCGGCTCGCTGCTGCTGCCCGTGCTGCTGCACGCCGCCGTCGACCTGCGCTTCCTGCTGGTGCCGGCCTCGGCGCTGCCCGGCGGGCTGCCCGCGCCCCGCGCGGCCGGGGGAGCGGCCGCGTGACCGCCCGGCCCACCGCCCGCGTGGCGGGCCCCGAGGACTGGCCGCAGGTGGTGGCGCTGCGCACCCGGGTCTTCGTCGACGAGCAGGGCGTGCCGCCCGAGGTCGAGCAGGACGCCGCCGACGCCACCGCCGTGCACGCCGTCGCCCTCGACCCCGCCGGGCGGGTGGTGGCCACCGGCCGGCTGCTCGAGCGCGGCGGGCGCGCGGTGGTCGGCCGGATGGCGGTCGACGCGGCCGCCCGCGGCGGCGGGTACGGCGCCGCGGTGCTCGCCGAGCTGCACCGGCAGGCTGCGGCCCGTGGCCTGCCCGAGGTGGAGCTGCACGCCCAGGTCGGCGCCCGCGGCTTCTACGAGCGGGCCGGCTACACCGCGGTGGGCGGCGAGTACGAGGAGGCCGGCATCCGCCACGTGACGATGCGCCGCCGGCTGTAGCCCCCGCCGCCGCCGGCTGTGACGCTGCGCACGCGGACCGCGGCAGCCGTGCTCCGAGGCCGAGACACGTCCTGTCAGACCCTCGGCGTAGACAGGCGCCAGTGCGAGGATCGACGGCACCGGCCCGGGCCGCCGTCGGTCCGTCGCACCGCACCGCCCGGTCTTCCCCGCCGGTCGCCCGCCGGAGCACCCGACGGCTGGGCCAGCACGACCCGTGAGGAGCGCCGCAGCACCGTGAGCAGCCCAGGCCATCGAGCAGCGACCAGCTCGTTCGTGCACCTGCACACCCACACCGAGTACTCGATGCTCGACGGGGCGGCCAAGCTGCCCGAGGTCACGAAGGCCGCCGCCGAGTACGGCATGCCGGCGCTGGCGATGACCGACCACGGCAACGTGTTCGGCGCCTACGACTTCTACAAGCAGGCCAAGGCCGCCGGCGTGAAGCCGATCATCGGCATGGAGGGCTACTACACGCCCGGCTCGCGCTTCGACCGCGCGCCGTTCGACTTCGGCGACAACCTCGTCGACGAGGACGGCGAGGGTGGCTCCTCCCGCGGCAAGGCCGCCTACACGCACATGACGCTGCTGGCCCGCACCACCGAGGGGATGCACAACCTCTTCCGCATCTCCTCGATGGCCAGCCTCGAGGGCCAGTACCGCAAGCCGCGCTTCGACCGCGACCTGCTCGAGCGCCACGGCGCCGGCCTCATCGCCACCACCGGCTGCCCGTCGGGCGAGGTCAACATGTGGCTGCGCGCGGGCAAGTACGACCGCGCGCGGCAGGCCGCCGCCGACTTCCAGGACATCTTCGGCAAGGGGAACTTCTACGCCGAGCTGATGGACCACGGCCTGACGATCGAGCAGAAGACCCGCCCGCAGCTCATGCAGATCGCGCAGGAGCTCGGCATCCCGCTGCTGGCCACCAACGACCTGCACTACACGCGCAAGGAGGACGCCGAGGCGCACGACGCCCTGCTGTGCATCCAGACCGGCGCGCGGCTCAACGAGACCAACCGCTTCAAGTTCAACGGCGACGGCTACTACCTCAAGAGCGCCGAGGAGATGCGGGCGCTGTTCCCCGGTGAGCTCGCCGCGGCGTGCGACAACACGCTGCTGGTCGCCGAGCAGTGCGAGGTGGAGTTCACCGAGGGCGCCGACCTGATGCCCCGGTTCCCGCTGCCGCCGGGGGAGGACGAGACCTCCTGGTTCGTCAAGGAGGTCGAGCGGGGCCTGCACAAGCGCTACCCGAGCGGCATCCCCGACCACGTGCGCAAGCAGGCCGACTACGAGGTCGGGATCATCACCCAGATGGGCTTCCCGGGGTACTTCCTCGTGGTCGCCGACTTCATCAACTGGGCCAAGGACAACGGCATCCGCGTCGGCCCGGGCCGTGGCTCGGCCGCGGGCTCCCTGGCCGCCTACGCCATGGGCATCACCGACCTCGACCCGCTGGCGCACGGGCTGATCTTCGAGCGGTTCCTCAACCCCGAGCGCGTCTCGATGCCCGACGTCGACATCGACTTCGACGACCGCCGCCGCGGCGAGGTCATCCAGTACGTCTCGCAGAAGTACGGCGAGGAGCGGGTCAGCCAGATCGTCACCTACGGGACGATCAAGGCCAAGGCCGCCATCAAGGACGCCGCGCGCGTGCTCGACCGGCCCTACTCCGTGGGCGACGAGCTCACCAAGCTCATGCCGCCGGACGTGATGGGCAAGGGCATCCCGCTGTCGGGGGTGTTCGACCCGGCCCACCCGCGCTACAAGGAGGCCGCGGAGTTCCGCGCCCGCTACGAGTCCGACCCGGGCGCGGCCGAGGTGGTCGACCAGGCGCGCAAGCTGGAGGGCCTCAAGCGCCAGTGGGGCGTGCACGCCGCCGGCGTGATCATCGGCCGCTACCCGCTGATCGACTCGATCCCGATCATGCGGCGCGAGGCCGACGGCGCGATCATCACGCAGTTCGACTACCCGACCTGCGAGACGCTCGGCCTGCTGAAGATGGACTTCCTCGGCCTGCGCAACCTCACGGTCATCGACGACGCGCTGCGCAACATCGAGCTCAACGGCAAGGAGCCGATCGACCTCGACGAGATCAGCAAGGACCTCACCGACAAGGCCACCTACGACCTGCTGGCCCGCGGCGACACCCTCGGCGTCTTCCAGTTCGACGGCGGGCCGATGCGCTCGCTGCTGCGGCTCATGCGGCCGGACAACTTCGAGGACATCTCCGCCGTCGGCGCGCTCTACCGGCCCGGCCCGATGGGCGCGAACTCGCACACCAACTACGCGCTGCGCAAGAACGGCCAGCAGGAGATCACGCCGATCCACCCCGAGCTGGCCGAGCCGCTCGAGGAGATCCTGGGCGGCACCTACGGCCTGATCGTGTACCAGGAGCAGGTCATGGCGATCGCGCAGAAGGTCGCCGGGTACTCCCTCGGCAAGGCCGACCTGCTGCGCCGCGCCATGGGCAAGAAGAAGAAGTCGGTCCTCGACGCGGAGTTCGTCGGCTTCGAGGCCGGAATGAAGGAGCGCGGCTACTCCGACGCGGCGATCAAGACGCTGTGGGACATCCTCGTCCCGTTCGCCGACTACGCGTTCAACAAGGCGCACTCGGCCGCCTACGGCCTGGTCAGCTACTGGACGGCGTACCTCAAGGCGAACTACCCGGCCGAGTACATGGCCGGCCTGCTCACCAGCGTCGGCGACGACAAGGACCGCCGGCCCATCTACCTGGCCGAGTGCCGGCGGATGGGCATCAAGGTGCTCCCGCCCGACGTCAACGAGTCCTCCTGGGACTTCACCGCCGTCGGCACCGACATCCGCTTCGGCCTGGCGTCGGTGCGCAACGTGGGCACCAACGTCGTCGACTCGATCGTCCGGGCGCGCGAGGAGAAGGGCGCGTTCAAGGACTTCGCCGACTTCATGCGCAAGATCGACACCGTCGCCTGCAACAAGAAGGTGATCGAGTCCCTGGCCAAGGCCGGCGCGTTCGACTCCCTCGGCCACTCGCGGCAGGGCATCGCCGCCATCCACGCCCAGGCCGTCGACGCCGCCATGTCGCTCAAGCGCAAGGAGGCCGAGGGGCAGTTCGACCTGTTCGGCAGCTTCGGAGGCGACGGCGACGGCGGCGGCGACGACCCGTTCGGCGGCGCGCTGGACGTCGCCGTCCCGACGGCGGACTGGTCGAAGTCCGAGCGGCTGGTCTTCGAGCGCGACATGCTCGGCCTCTACGTGTCCGACCACCCGCTGCACGGGGTGGAGCACGTGCTGGCGGCCAACGCCGACACCCCGATCGCGGAGATCAACGCCGGCGGCGTGGAGGACGGCGCGAACGTCACCATCGCCGGCATACTCACCGCGGTCGCGCCGCGCACGAACAAGCAGGGCGCGCCGTGGGCGATCGCGACGCTGGAGGACCTGGAGTCCGGCATCGAGGTGCTGTTCTTCCCCAAGACCTGGGCCGAGGTCTCGGAGAAGGTGGTCCGCGACCAGATCGTCGTGGTCAAGGGCCGGATCAGCCGCCGCGACGACCAGCCCTCGCTGTTCGGCTCGGAGGTGAGCATCCCCGAGCTCACCGAGGGCCCGCGCGGGCCGGTGCTGGTGTCGATGGCCGCGGCCCGTTGCACGCCGCCGGTGGTGGAGCGGCTGCGCGAGGTGCTCGGCAGCCACCCGGGCACCACCGAGGTGCACCTCAAGCTGCTCAACAACGGCCGCGAGACCGTGCTGCGGCTCGACCAGGGGCTGCGGGTCCGGCCGAGCACGGCGCTGATGGGCGACATCAAGGCGCTGCTCGGGCCCACCAGCGTCGCGCTCCTGTGAGCGTCGTCCCGGCCGGGCGGGTTCACTGGGGCTTGTGAGCAGTCCCTCCCCGCTCCCCGACGGCCCGGGGGTGTCCCGCGGCGGCCCGGCCCACGGCGGCACGGTCGTCCCGGCGGTGGTCGCGGCGGCCGGCAGCACGGCGGCCGGCGCGGCAGGCACCCACGCGCCCGCCGCCGCGGCCCCGGCCCGGCACGCGGCCTGGCGCGCCGAGCTGCGCTCGGACCTGCGCGGCGCCGTGGTGTGGGCCGGGCTGCTGGCGCTGGCCGGGCTGCCGGCGGGGCTGCTGTGGCTGTGGCTGGCGCCGCGGGCCCGCTTCGAGGTCGTCGAGGGCGGCGCGGTGCCGCTCGGGCGGCCCTCGGCGGAGCTGCTGGTCGGCGACGACGCGGTCCTGGTGCTCGTCCTCGCCGGCCTCGGGCTGCTCGCCGGCGGGGGAGCCTGGGCGGTGCGCCGCCGCCGCGGTGTGGCCTGGCTGCTGGCGACGGCGCTGGGCACCACGCTGGCCGGGGTGCTGGCCTGGCAGCTGGGGGAGGGGCTGGCGCCCGGTCCCACGGCCGCGCAGCTGGCCGACGTCGGCGCCCGGGTGACCACCGGGCTGGACCTGTCCTCGCTGCCCGCGCTGGCGGTCGCGCCGTTCTGCGCGCTGCTGGTCTACGTCGTCGCCGCGCTGTTCGCCAGCAGCGACGACCTCGGCCGCGGCACCGCGGAGACGCCCGGCGCCCCCCGGCCCGGACCGACCGCGGACGGCGTGCCGGTCCGCTGAGCCCGGCCGGGGGCGTCCCCCGCGACGGGCGCCGCGCGCACGGCTCGTGGCGCGGGGTCAGGACCGCGCGGCGGGGCGCCGCCAGAAGGACCCCGGGAGCCCGTCCACCTGCCGGGCCGACCGGTCGAGGTCGTCGGCCTGGCCGCGGAGCGCCTGGAAGACCGGGTCGCCGCCGTCGGCGAGCCGGCGGGTCACCTCGGCGTTGCGCCGGGCGCGCGCGAGCACCGCTGCCCGCAGCGCGGAGCGGTCCTCGCCGTACCCGTAGCCGTCCAACAGCAGGTGCAGGCGCCGGCGGCGCTCGGCCACCGGACGGGGGACGACGGGCCACGCGGACCCCGCGGCGAGCAGCGGCACCCACAGCAGCGCCGACCAGGCGAGGTCGAACTCCCGGGAGGAGGGCCCCGCGAGGTCCCAGTCGACGAACCCGACCAGCCGGCCCTCCTGCCAGACCGCGTTGTACGGCGCCGCGTCGTGGTGCCCGACGACCAGGCCCGGTCGCCAGGGCCGGCCGGAGAACCACACCGCGTCCTCCGGCGGCACGAAGCCGGCCGTCGCGTCGTGCAGCCGCCGCAGCCAGGCGCCGACCTGGGGCAGGGCCTCGTCCGAGGACACCCACGCCGGCCACGGCGCCTCGCCGGCCACCTCGCCCGCCAGCCAACCGAGCACCTCCCGGCCCGCGTCGTCGAACCCGAGCACCCGGGGCGCGCCGGGGAAGCCGACCCGTTCCAGGTGCCGCAGCACCGCGTGCACCGTGGTCGTCCAGCGGCGGACCGGGCGGCGCACCGTGTCCCCGACGCGGACGACGCCGGGCGACGTCCTGCCCCCGGCGAGCAGCTCGCCGCCCGCGTCCCCGGCCGGCGGTGCCGGGTCCCCGCCCACGCCCGGCCCCGGGTCCTAGTTGAGGCCGAGCGGGCCGGCGAACTGGTGCAGCGGCGCGGGCACCGCGCCCACCGTCTCCAGCAGGGTCAGCTCCCGGCGCAGCAGCCGGGCCTCGGCCGCCAGCCGGCGCCGGGTGGCCGACTCGGCCAGCAGCGCCTGGCGGTCCTCGGTGGTCAGCAGGGCCGCCGAGGCGACCAGCCAGGACAGCGCCCGGGGGTCGCCGGCCACCGCCTCCAGCAGTGCCTCGGCGCCGGCCAGCTCCTCGGCCGCGCCGGCCGCGGCGGTCTCCTCGCGGCCGGTCTGCAGCGCCGCGACCGCCGCGACGTAGCGGGTGAACAGGCCGCCGACGCCGCGCTCCAGCACGCCGAGCGACCCGCTGGCCACCTCCCGCACCAGGCCCTCGTCGAGCCCGGCGGCGGGGGAGCCCAGCACCTGCTCCTGGTCACCGGCCGCCTCCTCGGCGGCCTCCTCGTCGGTCAGCCACTCCACCTCGGCCTGCAGGTAGGGCTTGTCCTCCTCGTCCTCGCCGCCGACGACGACGTCGAGCAGCCGGAACCGGTCGCCGCCCACGGTCACCAGGCGGAACCCGCCGTCGGGCTGCGGGCGCACCACCTGCAGCTCCGCGGTGCAGCCGACGTCGTAGAGCGCCTCGGCCGGCGCCACCCGCTCGACCTCCCAGCCCTGGCGGATCGCGACCACGCCGAAGCGCCGGCCGCCGCCGTCCTCGGGCAGGGCCAGCAGGTCGCGGACCAGGGCCCGGTACCGGGGCTCGAACACCTGCAGCGGCAGCACGATCCCCGGGAACAGCGGCGACCCGAGCGGGAACAGCGGGACGAGGTCACCCACGCCGCGAGCGTACGGGCGCGGGGGCCGCCCCGGCGGCGGTGACGAGGGACGGCGCCGCCGCTACTACCCTGGGGCTCTCCCCGAACTCTCCCCGGAGGTCCCCGTGCTCGCCCGCATCGACCTGCGCGGTTCCGCGCTGCCGGGGGTCCGCGACCTGGCCGGCCTGCTGCCCCGCGCCGCCACCGACATCGACTCGGTGCTGGCCACCGTCCGCCCGCTGTGCGAGGACGTCAGGATCCGCGGCGCGCAGGCGGTCCGCGAGATCACCGCCCGCCTCGACGGCGTCGACGCCGAGGACTTCACCGTCCCGCCCGCGGCGCTGCAGGCCGCCCTCGACGGCCTCGACCCGGCGGTGCGCGCCGCGCTGGAGGAGTCGATCGCCCGGGTCCGGACGGTGCACGCCGACCAGGCCCGCACCGACGTGACCACCCAGGTGGTGCACGGCGGCACGGTCACCGAGCGGTGGGTGCCGGTGCGCCGGGTCGGCCTCTACGTGCCCGGCGGGCTCGCGCCGCTGCTGTCCAGCGTGGTGATGAACGTCGTCCCGGCGCAGATCGCCGGCGTCGAGTCGATCGCGGTCGCCTCCCCGCCGCAGCGGGACAACGGCGGGCTGCCCGACCCCGGCGTGCTGGCCGCGTGCGCGCTGCTGGGCGTCACCGAGGTGCACGCGGTCGGCGGCGCGCAGGCGATCGCCGTCTTCGGCTACGGCGCGGGCGCCTGCGAGCCGGTCGACCTGGTCACCGGTCCCGGCAACGTCTACGTCACCGCCGCCAAGCGGCTGCTGCGCGGGCTGATCGGCATCGACTCCGAGGCCGGCCCCACCGAGGTCGCCATCCTCGCCGACGACACCGCCGACCCGGTGCACGTCGCCGCCGACCTGGTCAGCCAGGCCGAGCACGACCCGCTGGCCGGCGCGGTCCTGGTGACGACGAGCGAGGCGCTCGCCGACGCCGTCCTCGACCTCCTGCCGGCGCAGGTCGCGGCCACCAAGCACTCCGAGCGCATCCTCACCGCGCTCGACGGCAGCCAGTCCGGCGTCGTGCTGGTCGACGACGTCGACGCCGGCCTCGCCGTGGTCGACGCCTACGCCGCCGAGCACCTGGAGATCCAGACCCGGGACGCCCGCGCGGTGGCGCTGCGGGTGCGCAACGCCGGCGCGGTGTTCGTCGGCGCCTGGTCGCCGGTGTCGCTGGGCGACTACATCGCCGGCTCCAACCACGTGCTGCCCACCGGCGGCTGCGCCCGGCACTCCAGCGGCCTGTCCGTGCAGACGTTCCTGCGCGGCATCCACGTCGTCGAGTACGACGAGCAGGCGCTGGCCGCGGTGGCCGGGCACGTCGACGCGCTCGCCCACGCCGAGGACCTGCCCGCGCACGCGGCCGCCGTCCGGGTCCGCCAGCAGTCGTGACCACCCTCGACGAGCTCCCGCTGCGGCCGGAGCTGCGCGGCCGCACGCCCTACGGCGCCCCCCAGCTGCAGGTCACGCACCGGCTCAACACCAACGAGAACCCGCACCCGCTGCCCGACGAGCTGCTGGCCACGCTCGGCGAGGCGCTGGGGCACGCGGCGGTGGACCTCAACCGCTACCCCGACCGGGACGCGGTCGCGCTGCGCGCCGACCTGGCCGCCTACCTGTCCCGCGGCGGGGAGCGCATCGAGCCGGCGCAGGTGTGGGCGGCCAACGGCTCCAACGAGGTGCTGCAGCAGCTGCTGCAGGCCTTCGGCGGGGCGGGGCGGACGGCGCTGGGCTTCACGCCGTCGTACTCGATGCACCCGATCATCTCCGCCGGCACCGGCACGTCGTGGGTCGACGGGCACCGGCGCGCGGACTTCACCATCGACGCCGCGCAGGCCGTCGCCCAGGTGCGCGAGGTGCGCCCCGACGTCGTGTTCGTGACCAGCCCGAACAACCCCACCGGGACGGCGGTGGCGCTGGAGACGATCGAGCGGGTCCACGACGCCACCGAGGGCGTGGTGGTGGTGGACGAGGCCTACGCGGAGTTCGCCCGCACCGGGACCCCGTCGGCGCTGACCCTGCTGCCGGGCCGGCCGCGGCTGGTGGTCAGCCGCACGATGAGCAAGGCGTTCGGCATGGCCGGGCTGCGGCTGGGCTACCTGGCCGCCGACCCCGCCGTCGTCGACGCCGTCCAGCTCGTCCGGCTGCCCTACCACCTCTCGTCGCTCACCCAGGCCGCGGCGCGGGCCGCGCTCGCCCACACCGACGCGCTGCTGGCCACCGTCGACGCGGTCCGCCACCAGCGCGACCGGATCGTCGCCACGCTGCCGTCGCTGGGCCTGACCAGCGTGCCCAGCGACGCCAACTTCGTCCTGTTCGGCCGGTTCGCCGACGCGCCCGCGGCCTGGCAGGCGCTGCTCGACCGCGACGTGCTGGTCCGCGACGTCGGCATCCCCGGCTGGCTGCGGGTCACCGCCGGCACGCCCGCCGAGACCGACGCCTTCCTCGCCGCCCTGGGCGAGGTGGCCCCCGACCACCGCCTGGGAGACTGAGACCCATGAGCCGTACTGCACGCGTCGAGCGGGCGACCAGCGAGACCAAGCTCGTCGTCGAGGTCGACCTCGACGGCACCGGGACGAGCTCGATCAGCACCGGCGTCGGCTTCTACGACCACATGCTGACCGCGCTGTCCAAGCACAGCGGCATCGACCTCACCGTGCAGGCCGACGGCGACCTGCACATCGACGCCCACCACACGGTCGAGGACGTCGCCATCGCACTCGGCCAGGCGTTCGGCGAGGCGCTCGGGGACAAGAAGGGCATCACCCGCTACGGCGACGCCACCATCCCCATGGACGAGGTGCTCGTGCAGGCCGCCGTCGACCTGTCGGGCCGGCCCTACTTCGTGCACGCCGAGCCCGAGACGATGACGCCGGTGATCGGGCCGGACTACCCGACGTCGCTGACGAAGCACGTGCTGGAGTCGTTCGCGTTCAACGCGCGGATCACCCTGCACGTGCGGGTGCTCTACGCCGGCCGCGACGCCCACCACATCGTCGAGGGCCAGTTCAAGGCGCTCGCGCGGGCGCTGCGCACCGCGGTCGCCATCGACCCCCGGGTCGCCGACGTGCCCTCCACCAAGGGCGCCCTCTAGGTGTCCTCCGGCGCCGTCCTCGTCGTCGTCGGCGGGTTCCTGCTGGGCGGGGCGTGGAGCATCTGGCGGGCCGACCACGACACGAAGGGCCGCACCGGACCGCAGGTGGTGTTCGCGCTCGTCCTGCTGGTCGCGGCGCTGCTGGCGACGGCGTCGGGGATCCTGCGGTTGATCTGAGCGGCCGGTTCCTGGCGCTCGTCCTCGCCGACCCGGTGGTGGCCGCGGTGCTCGACCGGGCACCGGCTCTGGGACTCGGGGAGTGGTGGCTGACCGCCGGGGTGCTGTTCCAGGCGGCGTGGAACGGGCTCACCGGCCGGCCGCCGGGCACCGGCGTCCGCGACGCCGACCTCTTCTACTGGGACGCCGACACCTCGTGGGAAGCCGAGGACGCCGTCATCCGCCGCGCCGCGGACCTCTTCGCGGACGTGCCCGTGCCGGTCGAGGTGCGCAACGAGGCGCGGGTGCACCTCTGGTACGCCGGCCGCTTCGGCACCGCGGCGCCTCCGGCCTTCCGCTCGTGCACCGACGCCGTCGACGTCTTCGCCGCGGTGTGCTGCTCGGTGGCGCTGACCACGGAGGACGGCCGGCCGCGGCTGTACGCGCCGTACGGCCTCGACGACGCCCTCGGCATGGTCGTGCGGCCCAATCCGGACAGTCCCGCCCCCCGGGAGGTCTACGAGACCAAGGCCGCCCGCTGGCAGGCCGTGTGGCCCGAGCTCACCGTGCTGCCCTGGGACCGCTGACCCGGGCGGCTCAGGGGACGGGGACGGCGGTGTCCTCGGTGCTGTGCGCGGTGCCCTCGGTGCCGTCCGCGGCGGTGACCACCCGGTCGCGGCCACCGCGCTTGGCGCGGTACGCGGCCGCGTCGGCGGCGGCGTGCAGCGCGGTGGCGTCGGGGGCGGTGGCCGTGGCGACGCCCACGCTGAGGGTCGCGCCGAGCGCGGCGTCGGCGGAGCCGACCCGGGCCCGCAGCCGCTCGGCGATCGCGGCGGCCTCGGGCGTGGCGGTGCCCGGCAGCAGCAGCGCGAACTCGTCACCGCCGAGGCGGCCGGCGACGTCGCCGGGGCGGGTCAGCTCGGTCAGCGTGGCGCCCACCAGCTGCAGCACGCCGTCACCGGCCGGGTGGCCGAAGGTGTCGTTGACGGTCTTGAACGAGTCGACGTCGACGATGAGCAGGCTGACCGGGTGGTCGGCCGCGGACCGCCGCACGTGGGCGTCCAGCCGCTCGTGGAAGGCGCGGTGGTTCAGCGTCCCGGTGAGCCCGTCGCGCCGGGCGAGCGCGGCGATCTCCTGGGCGTAGGCGGCGGTGCGCTCGTAGGCGCGGACGTGGTTGGCCGAGGCGAAGGCGCAGGTGCCGGTGGCCACGGCCAGCGCCAGGACGCCGACGAGCAGGTCGGAGGGGCGCAGGCTGCCGTCGACCAGGCCCATCGTCAGGTAGCCCGCGACGATCGTCGTCCCGGCCAGCGCCACGCCGATCGGGGGGTAGGCGAGCGCGGCGTGCGCCAGCAGCACGAACAGGAACAGCACGTAGGGGCTCGTCGTCCCGCCGTCGAGCAGGCACAGCACGATCACCAGCGCGATGCCGGCGGCCTCCCAGGCGTCGTAGAACAGCCGGCCGCGGGGGTGGCGGACCAGCCGCTCCACGGGGACCAGCAGCAGCAGGGGCGCCGGGACAGCGACGGCCAGCGCGATGGGCACGATCACCGCGGCGTTGGGCACTCCGGCGGTGATCCAGGTGCGCACCAGGACGATGACGGGCAGCACGACGCAGAGCACGACACCGCCGATCGTGTGCCGGCGCCAGAAGTCGACGCGCTCCTCGTCCTGTGCCAGTGGTCGCATGACCGGCACATCGCCCGGCCGGGGGCCCGTCTTGAGCCGGGTGCGCCCGGCGCTCACCCCCGAGGGTGGGGCGGGTCCCCGTTCCCGGGCCGGGAATCCCGCCGGGGCCCGCGGCGCTGCTCGGTACCGTGGCAGGCGTGAAGAAGGTGGTCGTCCTCGACTATGGTTCGGGCAACCTGAGGTCGGCCGAGCGGGCGCTGCACCGCGTCGGCGCCGAGGTCACCGTGACCGCCGACCGGGAGGCGGCGCTGGAGGCCGACGGTCTCGTCGTCCCCGGGGTCGGTGCCTTCGCGCACTGCGTCCAGGAGCTGCGCGCCGTCGACGGGCCGCGCACCATCGGCCGCCGGCTGGCCGGCGGGCGCCCGGTGCTGGGCATCTGCGTGGGCATGCAGGTGCTCTTCGAGCGCGGCGTCGAGCACGGCCACGACGCCGAGGGCTGCGGCGAGTGGCCCGGCACGGTCGAGCAGCTGCAGGCGCCGGTCCTGCCGCACATGGGCTGGAACACCGTCTCCGCACCCGCCGACAGCGTGCTGTTCGCCGGCCTGGCCGACGAGCGCTTCTACTTCGTGCACTCCTACGGCGTCCGCGAGTTCCCCCTCGGCCAGGACGGCCGTCCCGGCCCGCTCGCGCCGCCGAAGGTGACCTGGGCCGAGCACGGCGACCGGTTCGTCGCCGGGGTGGAGAACGCGGCCCTGTCGGCCACCCAGTTCCACCCCGAGAAGAGCGGCGACGCCGGCGCGCAGCTGCTCACCAACTGGTTGGCCACCCTCTGAGTCACCGGAGGGGGACCGGCGGCTGCGCCCACCACGGCGCGTCCACGACCTCCACCCGCCGCACCCACTTCACCCACCAGTAGCCGCGCCGGCCGGGCGCCACCAGCCGCACCGGCGCGCCGTGCCCGGCCGACAGCGGCCGGCCCGCGCAGTGGGTGGCCAGCAGCAGCGACCCCGCGTCGCGGAGCGGCAGTCGCCGCCGGTACCCGCTGACGGCGACCACGTCGACGCTGCCGCCGTCGGGCAGGTCCAGCCCGGCGAGCAGCCTGTCCAGCCGCACCCCGCGCCACTGCTGCTCGGCGTACCAGCCGCCGGTGCAGTCGAGGACGGCGGTGACGCGGTCGCCGCGGTCGAGGTCGGCGGCGCGCAGCCGGGTGGTGCGGCTGCCCGCGACCAGCTCGACGGTGTCGTCGGGGTCGGAGCCGGCGTCGGCGGGGACGGTGTCGGTGAACCACTGGGTGACCGGCATCGCGGCGGGGTCCCCGCTGCCGCGCTCGTGCGAGCCGGTCCCGAGCCGCCGGGCGCCCGGCGCGCCGGCCAGCCGCAGGCCGCCCTCGACCGCGCCCCACAGCGCCACGGACCCGGCGGCCAGCGCGCCGGCGCGCAGCAGCGCCCGCCGGGACAGGTCGGCCGGGCGCGGCCGCTGCCGGCTGCCGACCGCGTGCACGACGAGCAGCGCGCCGGTGCCGACGCCGGCGGCGACGTGCACCTGCAGCAGGCCGACGCCGCCCAGCGTGGCGCCCGTCGCGGTGTGCACCACCCCGGTGACCAGCGTGAGCAGCAGGAGGACGGCCAGCGCCCAGGCGGCGACCGGGTCGCGGCGCCCGGCCGGGCGCGACCGCGACCGCCGGACGACGACAGCCTTCCACGGCACCAGCAGCAGCAGGCCCAGCCCCGCGGCGCCGTGCGCGGCGGCCACCAGCCGGGCGGGCAGCGGCGTCCCGACGCCGAAGGCGAGCACGCCGGTGCCGCCGGCCAGCAGCAGGAGGGCGAGCAGGCCGAGGTTGGTGCGCCGCCCGGCGCGGCGCGGGAGGTGCACGGCCGGCATCCCCGGAGTGTCCCCCCGCCCGACCTAGGGTGACCCGGTCCCGGCCCGGTCGAGGAGGACCCGTTGCCCGCCGCCCGTCCCCCCGTCCCCGAGCGGGGGCTGCTCGCCCCGCTCCTCGCGCTGGCCCTGCTGGCCGGCCTGGCGGCGTGGAGCGTGCTGGCGCTGCAGCCGCCGGCACCGGCTCCGGCCGACGCGCCGGCGACGTCGTTCAGCGCGGCGCGGGCGTTCGAGCACGTCGAGCGGTTCGCCGCGGAGACGCACGTCGCGGGCAGCGACGCGCACGGCCGGGTGGTCGACGGGCTGGTCTCCGCCCTGACCGACCTCGGCCTGGACACCCGCGTGCAGAACGCCGTCGGCACCTGGCAGTCCGCGCCGGGCGGGGCGGAGATGGCCCGCGTCCGCAACGTCGTCGCCGTCCTGCCGGGCAGCGAGCCCACCGGGCGGCTGTTCCTCGTCGCGCACACCGACTCGGTGGAGACCGGTCCGGGCGCGAGCGACGACACCGCCGGGGTCGCCACGCTGCTGGAGACGGTGCGGGCGCTGCGCGAGGGCGGGTCGCTGCGCAACGACGTCGTGCTGGTGCTCACCGACGCCGAGGAGGCCTGCCTCTGCGGCGCCGAGGCGTTCGCCGCGAGCCACCCGCTGGCCCCGCAGGGCGGCGTGGTGCTCAACCTGGAGGCGCGCGGCACCACCGGCCCGCCGATCACGTTCGAGACCTCGCTGGGCAACGCGGGCCTGGCCGCGCGGTACGCCGCCGCGGCGCCGCACCCGGTGGCCACCAGCTTCGCCGTCGAGGTGTACCGGACGCTGCCCAACGACACCGACTTCAGCGTGCTGCTGGCGCGCGGCTTCACCGGCCTCAACACCGCCTTCATCGACGGCAACGCCGCCTACCACACGCCGCAGGACACCCCCTCGCGGCTCGACCGCAGCACGCTGCAGGCGCTCGGCGACAACACCCTGGCGCTGACCCGCGAGCTCGGCGACGCCGACCTGACCGACCTCGCCCGGCCCGGGGACGGCGACGCCACCTACTTCCCGCTGCTGTCGGGGCTGGCCCGCTACCCGGGGTGGCTGGTGTGGCCGCTGGCCGCGGCGGCGGTGCTCGGGGCGGCCGCGCTGGCCGTCGTCGACCGGCGGCGGGGCTCCCCGCTGCCGCGGACGCTGCTGGGCACCGCGGCCGCCGTCGTGCCGCTGGTGCTCGCGCCGCTCGGCGTGGTCGGGCTGTGGCGGTTGCTGGTGCTGCTGCGGCCGGGGTACGCCTCGATGCTCGACCCGTGGCGGCCGGGGTGGTTCCGGCTGGCCGCGGTCGCCGTCGTCCTGCTGGTGGTGCTGGCCTGGTACGCGCTGCTGCGGCGGCGGCTGGGTGCGCCGGCGCTGCGCACCGGCGCGCTCGCGCTGCTCGCCGTCCTCGCGGTCGTGCTGGCGGCGCTGGCGCCCGGCGGCTCCTACCTGGCGGCGCTGCCCGCGCTGGCCGGGGCGCTGGTCGCGCTGCTGCCCGCGGGGTCGCGGTCGCTGCGGCTGGCCGCCGGGCTGCTGGCCGGGGCGGTCGCCGTGGTCGTGCTGGCGCCCACCGTGGCGCTGTTCTTCCCGGCGCTCGGGCTGGCCGGCGGGGCGGCACCGGCGGCGGTGACGACCCTGCTGGTGCTCGCGCTGCTGCCGGTGGTCGAGGAGCTGTTCCCGGCCGGTCCCGGACGGCTGCGCGCGCTGGCGGTGCCCGGTGCGGCCGCGGTGCTGGTGGTCGCGCTGACCGTCGTGGGGATCGCCGTCGACCGGTTCGACCAGCAGCACCCGGTGCCCAGCCAGCTGGTCTACGCGCTGGAGGCCGACACGGGCGAGGCGTGGTGGGCCAGCACGGAGTCGCAGCCGGGGGAGTACACGTCGCGCTACGTCGGCACGCCGCGGACGCTGCCGCACGAGTACCCCTACCTCGCCGGCCGCGCGGTCGCGGTCGGGCCGGCGGAGGTGGCCGACCTGCCGCCGTCGACGGTCGAGGTGCTGGAGGACTCCGTCGCGGACGGCCGGCGGACGGTGACCGTGCGGGTGCGGCCGCAGCGCGACGTCCGGCTGGTGGTGCTCGACCTCCGCACCGGCGGCGGGCGGGTGGTCGCCGCCCGTGCCGAGGCCCGGGACGTGCCCGAGGACGCGCTGGGGGCCGACCGGCTGTGGCTGACCTTCCACGCGCCGCCGCGCACGGGCCTGGAGGCGACGTTCACCGTGGAGGGTGGCGGCCCGCTGAGCCTGCGGGTGGTCGACGGCAGCGACGGGCTGGCGGGCCTGCCGGGCTTCGAGCCGCGGCCGGCCGGCGTCGACGCGGCCGGCACGCACAGCTCCGACCTCGTGGTCGTGGGGGCGACGACCGACCTCGGCTGACGGCGGTGTCTGCCTCAACCGGCGTGGGTCAGCGCCGCCAGCGTGCGCAGCCGCTCGACGTACGCCCGCTCCTGCTCGTCGAGCGTTCCCAGCCCGCCGAGCGCGGCCTCGGCGTCCCGCAGCAGGCCGGTGTCGTCAGGGCCGAGCCGGCCCCCGGCGAGGACGGTCCGGACACAGCCGGCCACACCGGCGTCGAGGGTGACCAGGTCGACGCCGTCGACGTCAGCTTCCCGGAGGCGGGTGGGGAACGGGCTGCGCCGGTGCTCCTCCCAGAGGTCGGCCAGCGACGACGGTCCGGACGGCACGTCACGAGCCTGCCAGCCGGCGTGCGGATCTGTGGACGACGTCCTGACCTGGGGATTCACCGAGCGGAGGCCAGGATGATCGGCTAGTGTCGAACACGTGTACGAACGTGCGGAGGTCCACCCCGACGGGACGGTGCGGTCCCTCGGCTGCTTCGCCGACGACGGCACCCCGGTCTCGCGGGAGGAGCTGCGCGCGGCGATCGGGCCGTTGCCGTCCACCGACGAGTTCATGGCACGGATGTGCCCGCCCGGCAGCGCCGAGCGCGCCGCCCTGCCCGACCACTGGGTGGTCCGCCTCCTCCAGCTCGCGGAGCGCCGGGCCGCCGCCCTGGCCGCCGAGAGGGCGGAGCTGGTGGGCCGGCTGGCCGACCAGCGACCCGCCGACGGCGGGCGGCCGGTGCGCGAGGTCATGGACGTCAGTGAGTGGCTGCCGTGCGAGCTCGCGCTGGTCCACCCGTACGGCGAGCGGCGGGCGAGCCGAGTGATCCGCACGTCGTTGGCCCTGACGTCGCGCTTCCCGGCGACGCTGCGGCTGCTGGCCCGGGGCGAGATCGACGAGGCGCGCGCCGAGGCGGTCGTCGACCTGCTCGAGCCGCTCGCGGACGACCTGGCCGCCCGGGTCGAGGCCCAGGTGCTGGCGCGGGCGGGGGAGCAGACGCCGACGAGCCTGCGGGCGAGCATCCGCCGCTGCATCGACCGGCTGGACCCCGCCGCCCGGGAGCGGCGGCACCGTCAGGCCCGGGCCGACGCGGACGTGCGCTGGTGGGCCACCGAGGACGGGATGGCCCGCCTGGCCACCGACCTCCCGCTCGCGGCCGCGGTAGCCTGCGGCAAGGCCGTCGACGGCCTGGCCCGGCAGCTGCGGGCCGACGGCGACGAGCGCCCGATCGGCCAGCTGCGCGCCGAGGTGCTCCAGGACCTGGTGCTGCGACCGTGGGCCACCCGCCCCGGCGTCGCCGTCTCCCTGGTCGTGCACGCGAACCTGGCCACGCTGCAGGGCGGGGACGAGCCGGCCGAGGTCGACGGCCACCCGGTGAGCGCCGCGGAGTGCCGGGCGCTGCTCGCCCAGGTGGGCGCGCTGTCCCTGCACCGGCCCGACGGCGGCACGCTCGAGTTCGCGCTGCACGACCACACCGGCGACCTGGTGACGGCCGTGACCCCGCGAGAGCTGCAGCGCGGAGCCCGGGGGAAGGGACTCCGGCGCCCGCCACGCACCCGCCGGTACCGGCCCACGCGAGGCCAGCGCCGGGTGGTGCACGCCCGCGACCGGCGCTGCCGCCACCCGCACTGCACCCGGCCGGTGGGCCGGGTCGACGCCGACCACGTCGTGCCCTGGCCGCAGGGCCACACCGACTGCGACAACCTCTGCTGCCTGTGCCGCAGACACCACCGGCTCAAGACCCACGCCCGCGGCTGGCGCTTCCGGCTGCTGCCCGGAGGGCGGCTCGAGGTGACCGCGCCCTCCGGGGTCACCCGGGTCACCGACCCGCCACGGGTGCTGCCCGACGCCTCCGCGACCGGGACGGCGCCGCGTCGAGGCGGCGGGGGTGACCCGCCCGCCGCGGACGACGCGCCGCCGGACGTGTCCTGCTGCCCCTCCTGAGCCGGGTGGGTCCGGAACCGGGACGACCGCTCCCGTGAGAGCCCTCTCATCCGGATCTCACGGGTCCGTCACCGGCGCGGCCGAACCTCGGCGGCGTGCGCTCCCGTCCGCTGCTCGCCGTGCTGGCCGGACTGGCCGCCGTGCTGCTCGCCGGCGCGACGGCGTGGGCGCTGCTCGGCGGCTCCGGCGGCAGCGGCGGTGCGGGGCGGGCACCGGTCCCGCCGCCGATCGACGTCCCGGCCCGCGAGGCGCCCGGCGACACCCCGGCCGACGGTCGCTCGGACCCACCGGCCGGCACCGGTGCGCCGGGGCCCGCGCCCGAGTCCACGCCACCGCCCACGCCGCAGCAGACCGACGTCGTCCCCCCACCACCACTACCGGACGACGACAGCGACGCCGATGACGACGACGATGGCGGCGATGACGACGGGCCCCGTGACACCGCCGATGCCGACGGCGTCGGCGACGGTGCCGGCTGATCAGCCGACGCCGGTCGGGTGGCGCGGTCGCGTCCGGAGCCGTCTGGCGCCCCGGGCCGCCCGGACGCGGATCATCGGCTGGGTCCTGCTCATGGTGCTGATGGCGCTGGCCGTGGTCACGCTGGTCACCTGGCAGCTGCTCGTGCGCGCCACCGACGATCGCATGGACGTCGCGCTGCGGGCCGAGGTCGGCGAGTTCCGGCGGATCATCGAGGGGGACGTCGACCCGCGCAGCGGCGAGCCGTTCGCCTCGGTGGCCGACGTCCTGCAGACGATGATCACCTACAACCTCGCCCGGCCGAACGAGAAGTTCCTCGGCTACGTCGACGGCGGGTACCGCTTCCAGAGCCGCATCGAGGCGCCCGTCCTGCTCAGCGAGGACGCCGCGTTCACCGCGCTCGTCGGCTCGGTCGAGGAGACCACCTGGGGGCGCTACGCCAGCGGGGCGGGGGAGGTCCGCTACCTCGCCGTCCCGGTGACGCTGGAGGGCGACCCGTCACGCGGTGTCGCCGTCGTCGCCTACTTCGCCGACCAGGAGCGCCAGGCCGCCGACGACACCGCCACGCTCATGCTCGGCGTCGGCGCGGTCACGCTGCTGCTGGCCGCGGCCGGCGCGTGGGTGGTCGCCGGACGGGTGCTCGCCCCGGTGCGCGCGGTGGCCGGCACCGCCCAGGGCATCACCGAGACCGATCTGTCCGGGCGCATCCGCGTCGACGACCGGCCGCCCGACGAGCTCACCGACCTCGCCGTCGCCGTCAACGCCATGCTCGACCGGGTGGAGTCCGGCGTCGCCGCGCAGCGCCGCTTCCTCGACGACGCCGGCCACGAGCTGCGGACGCCGATCACCATCGTCCGCGGCCACCTGGACGTCCTCGACCCCACCGACCCCGACGACGTCCGGCAGACCGTCGCCCTCGTCGACGACGAGCTCGAGCGGATGAACCGCATCGTCTCCGAGCTGCTGCTGCTCGCCCGCGCCGAGCAGCCGGAGTTCGTGCGCCCCCAGCCGGTCGACGTCGCCGAGCTCACCACCGAGGTCCTCGGCAAGGTGCGCCGCCTCGGCGACCGCGACTGGCAGCTCGCCGGCACCGCCCGTGCCGACCTCCTGCTCGACCCGCAGCGGCTCACCCAGGCGCTGGTCGCGCTGGCCGACAACGCCGTCCGCTACACCGAGCCCGGCGACCGCGTCGTCGTGGGCAGCCGGCTGACCGGCGGCGAGCTGCTCGTGTGGGTCGAGGACACCGGCCCGGGCATCGCCGAGGCCGACCAGGCGCGGGTGTTCGAGCGCTTCGCGCGGGGCAGCTCCGGCGCCCGCCGCGGCGACGGCGCCGGCCTCGGCCTGTCGATCGTGCGGGCCATCGCCGCCGCGCACGGCGGCCGCGTCGAGCTGGACAGCCGCCCGGGCGAGGGAGCGACCTTCACCCTCGTCCTCCCGGCCCGGCCGGCACCACCGCGGGACGCCGACACCGACGCCTCCGACCCTCTTGCCACACTGCCGCCGGCCGCCGTCGAGGGAGGAGCCCGGTGAGCAGGGTGCTGATCGCCGAGGACGAGCCGCGGATCGCCGCGTTCGTCGAGAAGGGCCTGCGGGCCAACGGGTTCGCCACCGCGGTGGTCGGCGACGGGCTGACCGCCCTCGACCGCGCCCGCAGCGGCGAGTTCGACCTCGTCGTCCTCGACATCGGCCTGCCCCTGCTCGACGGGTTCGCCGTGCTGCGCGCCCTGCGCGCCGAGCGCTGCGCCGTGCCGGTGGTCGTGCTGACCGCCCGCGACAGCGTCCAGGACACCGTGGCCGGCCTGGAGGGCGGCGCCGACGACTACGTGCCCAAGCCCTTCCGCTTCGAGGAGCTGCTCGCGCGGGTGCGGCTGCGGCTGGCCGGCGCGCGCCAGGGCGAGGTGGCCGTGCTGACGGTCGGCGACCTGTCGCTGGACCTGCGCACCCGCCGGGCCAGCGTGGGCGGCCGCACGGTCGACCTCTCGGCCCGCGAGTTCGCCCTCGCCGAGACCTTCCTGCGCCACCCCGGCCAGGTGCTGGCCCGTGAGCAGCTGCTCAGCCACGTCTGGGGCTACGACTTCGACCCCGGCTCCAACGTCGTCGACGTGTACGTCCGCTACCTGCGCAGGAAGCTCGGCGCCGGGCGGATCGAGACGGTGCGCGGCATGGGGTACCGCCTGGCCGCCGCGTGAGCGGGTGCCCGCTCAGCTGCGCAGGTAGGACGCCCCGTTCACGTCGACGATCGTGCCGGTGCTGAACCGTGCCTCCGGCGAGGCCAGCCACAGCACCGCCGCGGCCACCTCCTCCGGCCGCGCGACCCGCCCGTACGGCGACTGCGCGCGGACGGCGTCGCCGCCCGGCCCGTCGAGCACCTCGCGCGCCATCTCGGTCTGCACGAAGCCCGGCGCCACGGCGGTCACCGAGATGCCCAGGGGCGCCAGCGCGAGCGCCATCGACTGGGCGAGGGCGTTCATGCCGGCCTTCGACGCGCCGTAGGCCGGGTTGTCCGGCTCGCCGCGGAACGCCCCGCGGCTGGACACGTTCACCACCGCGCCGCCCCCGGCGGCCCGCAGGTGCGGCACCGCGCGGAAGGTCGCGTTGGCCGCGCCCACCAGGTTCACCGCGAGCGTCTCCGCCCACACCTGCTGCCAGTGCTCGTAGGAGGAGGTCAGCGGCGGGGAGGCCACGAAGACGCCGGCGTTGTTGACCAGCACGTCCAGCCCGCCCAGCGCCCCGGCCGCGTCGTCGACCATCACCCCGACGGACTCCGCGTCGGCCAGATCGGCCTGCACCAGCACGTGCCCGGACCCCGGGAGCTCGGCGAGCACGGCCTCGGCGCGGTCGCGGGAGGCACCCCAGTGCACGGCCACCCGGTCGCCCCGCTCGGCGAAGGCCCGGGCGACCGCGCGGCCGATGCCGCGGGAGCCACCGGTGACGAGGACGGCGCGTGAGGAGGAGGTCACGGGCCGGGAGTCAACCAGCGCCCCCGGTGGACGACCTCGTCGAGGCTCCGCCGGCCCCTGCGCAGCGACGGTGAGCGGCGGTCGTCCGCGCCCGGGTAGCCGACCGACACGACGCCCACCGGCCGGTGGGACGGCGGGACGCCGAACGCCGCGCGGAAGCCGTCCACCCGCTCCGCCGGGACGCCGAACAGGCAGGCGCCCAGCCCCTCGTCGACGGCGGTGAGCAGGATCAGCAGCGCCGCCATCCCGGCGTCGACGTCCCAGTAGGGCACCGGCCAGCGCGCCTCCTCCCGGTCGGTCCAGCCCTTGTCGGGCTCGGCGTAGCGGTCGAGGTAGGCGTCCTTCGACGACAACGGCACCACCAGCAGCGGTGCCCGCCGCATCCGGGTCAGCCAGGCGTCGGGCGCCCCCTCGGACGCCGTCACCGACCAGAACAGCTCCCGGTCGGCCGCCGACTCGAGCACCAGGAACGCCCAGCCCTGGGTGAACCCGGCCGACGGCGCCCGGGTGGCGTGCTCGAGCAGCCGGTCGCGCACCTCCGGGGGCACCGGCCGGTCGGGGTCGTAGTCGCGCACCATGCGGCGCCTGCGGACGACGTCGGCGAACTCCACGCCCGGCAGCCTGCCCGGGGCGGTCGGGGCGCCCGGACCCGGTCCCTAGGCTGGACGCCGTGCCGACCCTGCAGCTGCTCCCCGCCGTCGACGTCGCCGACGGCCAGGCCGTCCGCCTCGTGCAGGGGGAGGCCGGCAGCGAGACCTCCTACGGCGACCCCCTCGACGCCGCCCTGCAGTGGCAGCGCGACGGCGCCGGCTGGGTGCACCTCGTCGACCTCGACGCCGCCTTCGGCCGCGGCAGCAACCGCGAGCTGCTCGCCCGCGTGGTCGGCGAGCTCGACGTCGACGTGGAGCTGTCCGGGGGCATCCGCGACGACGAGAGCCTCGCCGCGGCGCTGGCCACCGGCTGCCGCCGCGTCAACCTGGGCACTGCCGCGCTGGAGTCGCCCGAGTGGTGTGCCCGCGCCATCGCCGAGCACGGCGACCGCATCGCCGTCGGCCTCGACGTCCGCGGCACCCGGCTGGCCGCCCGCGGCTGGACCCGCGAGGGCGGCGAGCTCTACGAGACCCTCGCCCGCCTCGACGCCGAGGGCTGCGCCCGCTACGTGGTCACCGACATCACCAAGGACGGCACGCTGCGCGGCCCCAACCTCGACCTGCTGCGCGAGGTCTGCGCCGCCACCCCGAAGCCGGTGATCGCCTCCGGCGGGGTCAGCTCCCTCGACGACATCCGGGCGCTGGCCGGGCTGGCCGCCGTCGGCGTCGAGGGCGCCATCGTCGGCAAGGCCCTCTACGCGGGCGCCTTCACGCTGCCCGAGGCGCTCGCCGTCACCCGCGAGGCGTCGGCGTGACCGTGCGGCGGATCGGCTCCGGCGGACCCTGGGAGGACGTCGTCGGCTACAGCCGGGTCGTCGTCGCCGCGGACTCCGCGTGGGTGAGCGGCTGCACCGCCACCGTCGACGGCGAGGTCGTGCACCCCGGCGACGTGGCCGCGCAGGCGCGGGTGGCCTTCGGCGTGCTGGTCGACGCGCTCGCCTCGGCCGGGTTCGCCCCTGCCGACGTCGTCCGCACCCGCATGTACGTCACCGACACCTCCCGCTGGGAGGAGGTCGGGCGCGTCCACGGCGAGGTGTTCGGCGCCGTCCGCCCGGCCACCGCGATGATCGGCGTCGCCGCCCTGCTGCACCCCGACATGCTCGTCGAGGTCGAGGCCGACGCGGTGCGGCTGCCGTGACCCTCGCCGTGCGGGTGATCCCGTGCCTGGACGTCGACGCCGGCCGGGTGGTCAAGGGCGTCAACTTCGTCGACCTGCGCGACGCCGGCGACCCGGTGGAGATGGCCCGCGTCTACGACGCCGAGGGCGCCGACGAGCTCACCTTCCTCGACATCACCGCCAGCTCCGGCGACCGCGAGACCACCTACGACGTCGTCCGCCGCACCGCCGAGAGCGTCTTCATCCCGCTCACCGTCGGCGGCGGCGTGCGCAGCCCCGACGACGTCGACCGGCTGCTGCGGGCCGGCGCGGACAAGGTCGCGGTGAACACCGCCGCCGTCGCCCGGCCGGAGCTGATCAGCGAGATCGCCGACCGCTTCGGCAGCCAGGTGCTCGTGCTCTCCCTCGACGCCCGCCGGGTGCGCGACGGCGCGGTCACCGACTCCGGCTTCGAGATCACCACCCACGGCGGCCGCCGCGGCACCGGCCGCGACGCCGTCGAGTGGGTGGTGCGGGCCGCCGAGCTCGGCGTGGGCGAGGTGCTGCTCAACTCCATGGACGCCGACGGCACCCGCGCCGGGTTCGACACCGAGCTCATCCGCGCGGTGCGCCGCGAGGTGCGCGTGCCGGTGGTGGCCAGCGGGGGAGCGGGCGCGGTCGAGCACTTCCCGCCGGCGGTCGAGGCCGGCGCCGACGCGGTGCTCGCCGCCAGCGTCTTCCACTTCGGCACGCTGCGGATCGGCGACGTCAAGGCCGCGCTCGCCGGCGCCGGCGTCCCCGTCCGGCACGAGCGGGACACCCCGTTGGCCTGAGCCCGCAGCTCACTCCGCCGGGGCGCCGCCCCGCACGGCCACCCGGGCGACGTCGGTCCGGCCGCTGGTCCACAGCAGCACCTCCAGCGGCTCGCCCTCCACCGTGGTCGGCGAGGACCCCGCGCGGATCCGCCTGCCCGGACCGGGGACGTCGCTGCGCTGCAGCACCAGCCCGCCGGGGTGGCGCGGGGCCGCGGTGCGGGCGAACAGCTGTGCGGCGCCCCAGAGCGTGTCGGCGTCGGCCAGCGGCAGCGCGCGGGGCTCCCAGCCGGGCTGCGCGCGGCGGGCGTCCTCGTGGTGGACGGCGAACTCGACGCCGTTGACGACGTCGCCCAGGCCCGGCCAGCCCGTGGGCAGCCACCGCGGCGGACCGGACCGCACCCGGGCCACCAGCTCGGGGTAGGGCGTCGAGGCGCGCAGCCGGTCCTCCAGCCGGGTGGCGTGGGCGTGCAGCGCGCCCCCGACCGGCATCTTCTCCAGCGCGTAGCCGGGCCCGGCGTCCGGCCGCCGGTCGCGGGTGACCAGGTGCGCGGCCAGGTGTGCCGTCGTCCACCCCTCGCAGCAGGTGGGCGCGTCCGGGCCGAGCGCGTCGAGGAGGTCGGCGAGGGCCGCCCGCTCGCGCGCGGCGAGGGAGCGGGAAGAGGTCGTCACCGCGGCGGGTTACCGACCGTGCCCGCCGTCGAAACCGCGCGCCCCCTCGCGCCGAGGTGGTTAGCCTGGCTGACGACGTGCGGAGCGCCGCCGTCGCCGCACCACCCCGAGGAGACCCGTGCCCCGCGCCCGAGACGCCGTCGTCCGGCGCGGACTGCGCCACGTCGGCCTGGCCGTCCGCGAGCAGCGGGGGATGTTCACCCTGGCGGTGCTGGCCAGCAGTCTCTACGCGGGCATGACCGTGCTGTCGGCCTTCGTCATCGGCGGCATCACCGACCGCGTCGTCCTCCCGGCCTTCGCCGACGGCGAGACCACCGCCGGCGCGCTCACCCTCGCCGTCACGGTCCTGCTCGGCGTCGCCGTCCTCAAGATCCTCGGCATCCTCGGCCGCCGGCTGTTCGCCGGGATCATGGCCTACCGGCTGCAGGCCGACTACCGCCGGCGGGTCACCGGGCAGTACCTGCGGCTGCCGCTGGCCTGGCACCAGCGCCACCCGACCGGCCAGCTGCTGAGCAACGCCAACTCCGACGTCGAGTCCGCCTGGTACTTCGTCTCCCCGCTGCCCTTCGCCTGCGGCACCCTGGTGATGATCGCGATCACCGTCGTCGCGCTGGTCCTCACCGACCCGCTGCTGGCGGTCGTCGGCCTGGTCGTCTTCCCGCTGGTCTTCGTCCTCAACGCCGTCTACTCGCAGGTGATGAGCCCGCGCATGCAGCGTGCCCAGCAGCTGCGCGCCGAGGTCAGCGAGATCGCGCACGAGAGCTTCGACGCCGGCCTGGTGGTCAAGACCCTCGGCCGCGAGGACGTCGAGAGCGCCCGGTTCACCGAGCGCGCGGAGGAGCTGCGCGACGGGCTGGTCGCCGTCGGCCGGGTGCGCGGCCTGTTCGACCCGATGATGGAGGCGCTGCCCAACCTCGGCACGCTCGCCGTGCTGCTGGTCGGTGCCGGGCGGGTCGCCTCGGGCGCCACCGACGCCGGCGACCTGGTCAGCGTCGCCTACCTGTTCACCCTGCTGGCGCTGCCCATCCGCGCCATCGGCTGGGTGCTCGCCGACCTGCCGCGGGCGCTGGCCGGCTTCGACCGGGTCACGCCGGTGCTCGACGCCACCGGCGAGACGCCGCACGGCCCGGAGACCGCGGCCGGCGGCACGGGGGGCGCGGGACTGGGCCTGCGCGCGGTCGACCACGTCTTCGACGGCACCGACCGGCCGGTGCTCTCCGGGGTCACCTTCGACGTCGCGGCCGGGTCCACGGTCGCCGTCGTCGGGCCCACCGGCTCGGGCAAGTCCACCCTCGCCGGGCTGCTGGTGCGCCTGGTCGACCCGGCGAGCGGCGCGGTGCTGCTCGACGGCGTCGACGTGCGCCGGCTGCGCGAGGGCGAGGTCAGCGCGCAGGCCGCCTTCGTGCCGCAGGGCACCTTCCTCTTCGACGACACCGTGCGCGGCAACGTCACCCTGGGCGCCGACCTCCCCGACGAGGAGGTCCGCGAGGCGCTGCGGGTGGCCGCCGCCGACGAGTTCGTCGACCGGCTGCCCGAGGGCCTCGACACCCGTGTCGGCGAGCGCGGCGCCACCCTCTCCGGCGGGCAGCGGCAGCGGCTGGCGCTGGCGCGCGCGGTCGTCCGCCGGCCCCGGCTGCTGGTCCTCGACGACGCCACCAGCGCCGTCGACCCCGCGGTGGAGGCCCGGATCCTCGACGCCCTCCGCTCGGCCGACCGGCCCTCGACGGTGGTCGTCGTCGCCTACCGGCAGGCCACCATCGCGCTGGCCGACGAGGTGGTCTGGCTGGAGGAGGGCCGGGTCACCGCCCGCGGCACCCACGACGAGCTGCTGGCCACCGTCCCCGGCTACGCCGCGCTGGTCCGCGCCTACGCCCAGGCGGAGGTCGCGGCGTGAGCGCCGCCGCCACCGCCGTCACCGCCGCCGCGCCGCGGCAGGGCGCGCTGGCCACGCTGCGCCGCGGGCTGCGCACCATGCCCGAGTTCCGCCGCGGCCTGCCCGCCACCTTCGCCCTCGCGCTGGTGGCCACCGCCGGGCGGGTGGTCGTGCCGATCGCCGTCCAGCAGGTCATCGACCGCGGCCTGCTCGCCCCCGGCGGCCCCGACCTCGGCCTGGTCCGCACGCTGGTGCTGGTCTGCGCGGTCGTCGTGCTGGTCACCGGCGTGGCCGTGTACCGGATGAACGTGCGGCTGTTCCGCACCACCGAGACCGCGCTCGCCGGCCTGCGCTCGCGCGCCTTCCGGCACGTGCACGACCTGTCGGTGCTGCACCAGCAGGGCGAGCGCCGCGGCTCGCTGGTCTCCCGCGTGACCAGCGACGTCGACCAGCTGTCCACCTTCATGCAGTGGGGCGGCGTCATCGGCGTGGTGAGCCTCGGTCAGCTGGTCGTGGCCACCGTGGTCATGTCGGTCTACTCCTGGCAGCTCACCCTGCTGGTGATCGCCTGCTTCGTGCCGCTGGCCGTCGCCGTCCGGTGGTTCGCCCGCCGGCTGCAGGTGGCCTACGGCATCGTGCGCGAGCGGGTCGGGGACGTCCTCGCCGCGGTGTCGGAGTCCGTCGTCGGGGCCTCCACGGTGCGCGCCTACGGCATCCGCGAGCGGACGGCGGCCCGCCTCGACCGCGCCATCGGCCGGCACTACCGCGCCCAGGTCGACGCGCAGAAGGTCACCGCCGCGGTGTTCGTCAGCGGCGAGCTCGTCGCCGCGCTCGCCAACGCCGCGGTCGTCGTCGTCGGCGTGCTGCTGGGGCTCGCCGGCGAGGTGAGCGCGGGCACCCTCGTCGCCTTCCTGTTCCTCGTCACGCTCTTCGTCGCGCCGGTGCAGACCGCCACCGAGGTGCTCAACGAGGGGCAGAACGCCGTCGCCGGCTTCCGCCGCGTCCTCGACGTCCTCGACACCGAGCCCGACGTCCGCGACCCCGCCGCCACCGGCGCCGCCCGGGAGCTGCCGCCAGGCCCCCTCGGCGTGCGGCTCGAGCACGTCACGTTCCGCTACGCGCCCGGCGCCCGCGCCGCCCTCGACGACGTCGACCTGGCCCTCGCCCCGGAGCGCAGCTACGCCGTCGTCGGGGAGACCGGCTCGGGCAAGACCACCTTCGCCAAGCTGGTCACCCGGCTCATGGACCCCACCGGGGGGCGGGTGCTGCTCGGGTCGGACCGGGCCGGCTGGGTGCCGCTGACCGAGGTCGCGTTCGCCTCGCTGCGCCACCGGGTCGGGATGGTGCCGCAGGACGGTTTCCTCTTCGACGCCACCGTCGCCGACAACGTCCGCTACGGCCGGCCCGACCTCACCGACGAGCAGGTCGCCGCGGCGTTCGAGGAGCTGGGCCTGGGCGACTGGGTGCGCGGCCTGGCCGACGGCGTCGCCACCTCGGTCGGCCAGCGCGGCGAGTCGATGTCGGCCGGCGAGCGGCAGCTGGTCGCCATCGCCCGCGCGCACGTGGCGGCACCGGACCTGCTCGTGCTCGACGAGGCCACCAGCGCCGTCGACCCGGCCACCGAGCGGCGGCTCACCCACGCCCTCGAGCGGCTCACCGAGGGCCGCACGACGCTGACCATCGCGCACCGGCTCTCGACCGCCGAGCGCGCCGACGAGGTGCTCGTCGTCGACGCCGGCCGGGTGGTGCAGCGCGGCACGCACGGCGAGCTGGTCGACGTCGTCGGCCCGTACGCCCGGCTGCACGCCTCCTGGCGCCGCTCCTCGGCCGGCACGCCCGACCGGGTCGGCTGACGCTGCGTCGCCCTAGGCTGCCGGTCGTGACGACGTCCGCCCGGCTGCCCTCCGGGATGCCCGTCCTCGTGCTCGCCGCCCTGGTCGTCGCGGGCATCGGGGTGCTGCCGCTCACCCTCGTCGGGGCCACCGCCGTGCTGCTCGGCAACGACAGCGGCGGCGGCCGCGACTGGTGGACGCTGCTGCTGCTGGCGCCGCCGGTGCTCGAGCTGCTCGGCATCGTCTGGCTGCTCACCCGCCGCGGCCGCTGGCCCCTGGTGCTGGCCGCCGCCGCGTCCCTCGCGGTGACCGGGCTGGTGCTCGGCATGGCCGCCCGGGTCGGCCAGTCGGTCGGCGTCTGGCCGTTCCTGCTCGTGGTCTGCCCGCTGGCCGCCGCGGTCCTGGCGATGACGCCGGCCGGCGGGGAGTGGGTGGCGGCCCGCCGGCGCGGCGCCGCGGACTGAGCCCCGCGCCGCCCGCCGTGCCCCCGCCACCCCGCCGGACCACCACCCGCCGCTCCCCGCGGGCCGCCGCCGCGCCGCCGGGAGCGGTCCGTCGCGGCGCCCCGCCCGCGCCCCCGGCCGGGCGCCCGCCGGCCGCCCCGTTCGCCTTCGTCTTCGGGCTGCTGGTCGCCGCCGAGGACCTCTACCTCGGCTGGCTGCTGCTGGAACCCGACCCGGGCTGGCACTGGTACGTGTTCGCGTCCGCGGGGCTCGCGCTGCTCGCCGTGGTGGGGGCGGTGCTCGTGCTGCGGGGCCGGGCGCGCGGCTGGCTGGTGCTCGCCGTCGCCGCCGTGCTGCCGGCCCTGCTGCTGCTCGGTGTCGCGGGGCTGTTCGCCGCGCTCGGGGACGGCGGGTCCGTCGGCTGGGCGCTGCTGCTGCTCGCCGGGCCGGTCGGCGCCCTCGTGCTGGCCCTCGGCCGCCCGATCCGGCAGTGGACCCACCCCGCGCGGAGGACACCGCCGCCGGGACGGGCGGGGACGGGCCGGGGCGGCGCCGCGGGCCGCTAGCGTGCCGACCGTGACAGACACAGACGTCGTCGTGGTCGGGTCCGGCCTGGCCGGGCTGGTGGCCACCGCCGAGCTGGCCGACGCCGGCCGGCGGGTGGTGCTGCTCGAGCAGGAGCCCGAGGCGTCCTTCGGCGGGCAGGCGTGGTGGTCCTTCGGCGGCCTGTTCCTCGTCGACTCGCCCGAGCAGCGGCGGCTGCGGGTCCGCGACTCCCTCGAGCTGGCCCGCCAGGACTGGTTCGGCACCGCCGCCTTCGACCGCCCCGAGGACCACTGGCCGCGCCAGTGGGCCGAGGCCTACCTGGACTTCGCCGCCGGCGAGAAGCGCGCCTGGCTGCGCGAGCAGGGCGTCGGCTTCTTCCCGGTCGTCGGCTGGGCCGAGCGCGGCGGCTACACCGCCACCGGGCACGGCAACTCGGTGCCCCGCTTCCACATCGTGTGGGGCACCGGCCCCGGCCTCGTCGAGCCGTTCGCCCGGCGGGTGCGCGCCGCCCTCGACCGCGGCCTGGTCGAGCTGCGCTTCCGGCACCGGGTGACCGAGCTGGTGGTCACCGGCGGCACGGTCACCGGCGTCCGCGGCGGGGTGCTCGAGCCGAGCGACGCCGCCCGCGGAGAGGCCAGCTCGCGCACCGAGGTCGCCCCCTTCGAGCTGTCGGCGCAGGCCGTCGTCGTCACCTCCGGCGGCATCGGCGGCAACCACGACCTGGTCCGCCGCAACTGGCCGGCGCGCCTGGGCCCGGTGCCGCAGCGGCTGCTCTCCGGCGTCCCCGCGCACGTCGACGGGCTGATGCTGGAGGCCACCGAGAAGGCCGGCGCGAACCTCATCAACCGCGACCGCATGTGGCACTACACCGAGGGCATCGCCAACCACTCGCCGGTGTGGGCGCGGCACGGCATCCGCATCCTGCCCGGGCCGTCGTCGCTGTGGCTCGACGCCACCGGCCGGCGGCTGCCGGTGCCGCTGTTCCCCGGCTTCGACACCCTCGGCACGCTCGCCCACATCGGGCAGACCGGCCACGAGCACACCTGGTTCGTGGCGACCAGGAAGATCGTCGAGAAGGAGTTCGCGCTCTCGGGCTCCGAGCAGAACCCCGACCTGACCGGCCGCGACCTCCGGCTGCTGCTCGAGCGGGTCAGGGCCGGGGTGGCCGCGCCCGTGCAGGCCTTCCTCGACCGCGGCGAGGACTTCGTCACGGCCACGACGCTGCCCGAGCTGGTCGCCGGGATGAACCGCGTCACCGGCGGCCGCCCCGGGCTCGACCCGGCCGCCGTCGAGCGGGAGGTGCTCGCCCGCGACCGCGAGGTGGCCAACGAGTTCACCAAGGACCTCCAGCTGACCGCGGTCCGAGGCGCGCGCAGCTACCTCGGGGACAAGCTGATCCGGGTCGCGCCGCCGCACCGCCTGCTCGACCCGGCGGCCGGCCCGCTGGTCGCCGTGCGGCTCAACCTGCTCACCCGCAAGACCCTCGGCGGGCTGGAGACCGACCTCGACGGGCGGGTGCTGCGGCCCGGCGGCGAGGTGTTCCCCGGCCTGTACGCCGCCGGCGAGGTCGCCGGCTTCGGCGGCGGCGGCGTGCACGGCTACCGCTCGCTGGAGGGCACCTTCCTCGGTGGCTGCCTGTTCTCCGGCCGGGTGGCCGGCCGGGCGCTGGCGGCGGCGCTGTGAGCAGCCCCTGGGCCGACCCGTCGGCGCCGGCCGGCTACGCCGGGCCGCCGGTCACCGCGCCACCGGCGTTCGCCCCGCCCGCGGCGTACGCCGCGCCCGGCTGGCCGGCGGGCCCCGGCTGGCCGGGGTATCCGCCCGGCCTCTCGCCGTGGGGCCCGCCGGCGCCGCCGCGGCCGCGGCGACCCGGGCCGGTCACCACCGCCGCCGTGCTCGGCTTCGTCCAGGCCGGCGTCGTGGCGCTGTCGTCGGCCTACGTGCTCCTGCTGGCCAGCACGCTCGGCACGCTGGCCGTCCTGGGCGGGGAGAGCGGCAGCGAGGCCGAGAGCCTGGTCACCGAGGCCACCGTGCTCTGCGTGGTCCAGCTGGTGTCGGCGGCCGCGCTCGTCGTCGGCGGTGTGCTCGCGCTCACCCGCCACGGCCGGGTGCCCCGCGGAACGCTGCTCGCCGCGCTCGGCGCGCAGCTGGCCATCGCCCTGTACTGGGCGGTGCGGCTGCTCACCCTCGACGGCCTCACCGACGGCGTCTCCGGCCCCGGCCCGGTCGCGGTGCTCCTCGTCCTCGTGCTCTTCTACGCCGTCCTGCCGGGCGTGGGCGTGGGCCTGCTGCTCGCCCGGGACGCCCGGCGCTGGTTCGACGGCGCCGGGCCCGCCGCCGGCTGACCGCGCGGGGCCGCCGACCGGGGCGGCCCCGGGCCGGTGGGACGATCGGGGCGTGCCCGCCGCCGACGCCCTCCCCGTCCCCGCCGCCGTCCCCGCGCTCGACCCCGCGGTCGTCGCGCTGCTGCGCCGCGACCCCGCCGGGCTGGTCGCCGCCGTCGTCCAGCAGCACAACACCGGCGAGGTGCTCATGGTCGCGTGGGTGGACGACGAGGCGCTGCGCCGCACCCTGACCACCGGCCGGGCCACCTACTGGTCGCGCAGCCGCCGCGAGTACTGGGTGAAGGGCGAGACCTCCGGCCACCGCCAGTGGGTGCGCGACGTGCGCCTCGACTGCGACGGCGACGCGCTGCTCCTGCTCGTCGACCAGGAGGGCCCGGCCTGCCACACCGGCGAGCGCTCCTGCTTCCACCGGCCCCTGGAGGTCACCCGTGCGGCTCGGTGAGACCAGCCCCGCCCGCGAGGAGTTCACCGCGCCCGACCCGGCCGGCCCGGCCGGCGCCGTGGTGCCCGTCACCCGGCGGCTGCTGGCCGACGGCGAGACCGCGGTCGGCGTCTACCGCAAGCTCGCCGGCAACCGCCCCGGCACGGTGCTGCTGGAGTCCGCCGAGCAGGGCAAGCGGTGGTCGCGCTACAGCTTCGTCGGCGTCCGCTCCGCCGGTGTGCTCACCGAGCGCGACGGCGCCGCCGTCTGGCTCGGCGACCCGCTGCCCGGGCTGACCGACGACCTGCCCGCCGACCCGCTGGCCGCCGTCCGCGCGCTGGCCCGCCGGCTGCGCTCCCCGCGGCGCCCCGACCTGCCCCGGCTCACCGGCGGGCTGGTCGGCTACCTCGGCTACGACGTCGTCCGGCGGCTGGAGCGGCTGCCCTCCACCGCCACCGACGACCTGGGCATGCCCGAGCTCGCGCTCACGCTGGTCACCGACCTCGCCGTCCTCGACCACACCGACGGCACCGTGCTGCTCATCGCCAACGCGCTGCCCGGCGCCGCCGACCCCGGCGCGGCGTGGGACGACGCGGTGGCGCGGCTGGACGCGATGACCGCCGACCTGACCAAGGCCGTGCCTCCGGGCGTGGCCGCGTTCACCCCGGCCGACCCGCCGCCGGTGCGCAGCACGATGGCGCCGGGGGAGTACGAGGCCGGGGTGGAGGCGATCCGCGAGCACATCCGCGCCGGCGACGCCTTCCAGGTGGTGCTCGCCCAGCGCTTCGAGACCGAGACCGACGTCGACGCGCTCGACCTCTACCGGGTGCTGCGGGCGACCAACCCCTCGCCGTACATGTACCTGCTGCGCTTCGCGGGGCGGGAGTCGCCGTTCGACGTCGTCGGCTCCTCGCCCGAGGCACTGGTCACCGTGACCGGCACCGGCGCGGTCGTGCACCCGCCGGCCGGCACCCGCCCGCGCGGCGCCACGGAGGAGGAGGACGTGCGGCTGGCCGAGGGCCTGCTCGCCGACCCCAAGGAGCGCGCCGAGCACGTGATGCTGGTCGACCTCGCGCGCAACGACCTCGGCCGGGTGTGCGTGCCCGGCACGGTCGAGGTGCCCGACTTCATGCGGGTCGAGCTCTACAGCCACGTCATGCACCTGGTGTCGACGGTCGCCGGGCAGGTCGCCCCCGGCCGCGACGCGCTCGACGTCTTCGACGCCACCTTCCCGGCCGGCACCGTCTCCGGCGCCCCCAAGCCGCGGGCCATGCAGATCATCGAGTCGCTCGAGCCCACCCGGCGCGCGCTCTACGCCGGCACCGTCGGCTACGTCGACGCCGGCGGTGACATGGACATGGCCATCGCCATCCGCACCGCCGTGCTGCACCAGGGCCGGGCCTACGTGCAGGCGGGCGCCGGGATCGTCGCCGACAGCGACCCGGCCACCGAGGAGGCCGAGACCCGGCACAAGGCGCGCGCGGTGCTCTCGGCGATCGCGACCGCGGAGGGCATGCGGGAGGTGCGGTGAGCGGACGGCGCGAGCGGGGGACGGCGCTGGCCGGCTGCGCGCTCGCCGGCGCGCTCGCGCTGTCGGCGGCCGGGCAGACCTGGTCGACGGTGACCGTCACCCGCCGCCCGCCGCTGCCCCCGGGCACCGAGGCGCTGACCGGGTCCTCGCTCGCGCCGCTGGTGCCGGCCTCCGGCCTGCTGCTGCTCGCCGCGGCCGTCGCGGTGCTGGCGGTGCGCGGCGCCGGGCGGATCGCCGTCGGGGTGCTCGTGGTGCTGGCCGGCGCGGCGCTGGCCTGGTCGGGACTGCGGGTGCTCACCGGCGGCGCCGACCCGGGCACCGCGGCGCCGGGGGAGGAGCGCACCGCGGAGGTGGCCGCCGCCTGGCCGGTGCTGTGCCTGCTGGCCGCCGCGCTCGCGGTCGCGGCCGGGGTGCTCGTCGTGCTGCGCGGGCGGCGCTGGCCGGGCATGGGCCGCCGCTACGAGCGCGCCGCCGCGCCCCCGCCCGCCCGGCCGCGCACCGACGAGGACCGGGCGCTCGACGCGTGGCGGGCCCTCGACCGCGGCGACGACCCGACCGCCGACCCGGCCGACGACGACCCGGCCGACGACGACCCGGCCGACGACCCGGCCGACGACCCGGCCGACGACCCGGCGGCCGGGCCCCCGCGCCGCCGTCGCTAGGCTGGGTCCACCGTCCGACCGGCACCGGACCGGCCGACCCCCAGCAGCGAGGAGGCGGTGTGACCGTCCTCGACGACATCGTCGCCGGCGTCCGTGAGGACGTCGCGGCGCGCGAGGCGGCCACCCCGCTGGCCGAGGTGAAGGCCGCCGCCCGCGACGCCCGCCCGGCCCGCGACGCCCTGGCGGCCCTGCGCGAGCCCGGCGTCGGCGTCATCGCCGAGGTCAAGCGGCGCAGCCCCAGCAAGGGCGCGCTGGCCGACATCCCCGACCCCGCCGTCCTCGCCGCGCAGTACGCCGCGGGCGGCGCGCGGGTGATCAGCGTGCTCACCGAGCGGCGCCGCTTCGGCGGCTCGCACGCCGACCTGGCCGCCGTCCGCGCCGCCGTCGACGTGCCCGTGCTGTGCAAGGACTTCGTGGTCAGCAGCTACCAGGTGCACGAGGCCCGCGCGCACGGCGCCGACGTCGTCCTGCTCATCGTCGCGGCCCTGGAGCAGAACGCGCTCACCGGCCTGCTCGAGCGGGTCGAGTCTCTGGGCATGACCGCGCTGGTCGAGGTGCACACCGAGGCCGAGGCCGACCGCGCGCTGTCGGCCGGCGCCGCGGTCATCGGCGTCAACGCCCGCGACCTCACCACGCTGTCGGTCGACCGCTCGACCTTCGAGCGGATCGCGCCGGGCCTGCCCTCGGAGGTGGTCAAGGTCGCCGAGTCCGGTGTCCGCGGCCCGCGTGACCTGCTGGCCTACGCCGCCGCCGGTGCCGACGCCGTCCTCGTCGGCGAGGGGCTGGTCACCGCCGGCGACGCCCGCCAGGCCGTCGCGGACCTGGTGACCGCCGGGTCGCACCCGGCCACCCCGCGCACCACCCGCTAGCCCGGCCTCCCGGCAGGGACCCGCCGCGAGCCTGCGAGGGGAGGGGGGCCGGGAGGTCCTTACGCTGGGGGCATGACGACCAGCGCCGTGCACCCACCCGAGCAGCGACTCGAGTCGGCGCAGCCCGCGTGGCCCGACGCCACCGGCCACTTCGGCGTCTTCGGCGGCCGCTTCGTCCCCGAGGCCCTGGTGGCCGCGCTCGACGACCTCACCGCCGCCTTCGAGGCCATGCGGGTCGACCCGGCCTTCGTCGAGGAGTTCGCCGCGCTGCAGCGCGACTACACCGGCCGCCCGAGCCCGCTCACCGAGGTGCCGCGGTTCGCCGAGCACTGCGGCGGCGCCCGCGTGCTGCTCAAGCGCGAGGACCTCAACCACACCGGCTCACACAAGATCAACAACGTGCTGGGCCAGGCGCTGCTGACGAAGCGCATCGGCAAGCAGCGGGTCATCGCCGAGACCGGCGCCGGGCAGCACGGCGTCGCCACCGCCACCGCCGCGGCGCTCATGGGCCTGTCGTGCACCGTGTACATGGGCGAGGAGGACACCCGCCGCCAGGCGCTCAACGTCGCCCGGATGCGGCTGCTCGGCGCCGAGGTGGTGCCGGTGACCACCGGCTCGCGCACCCTCAAGGACGCGATCAACGAGGCCTTCCGCGACTGGGTCACCAACGTGGAGACGACGAACTACGTCTTCGGCACCGTCGCCGGCCCGCACCCCTTCCCGCTGATGGTGCGGGAGTTCCAGCGGGTCATCGGCGACGAGGCCCGCGCCCAGGTCCTCGAGCGGGAGGGCCGGCTGCCCGACGCCGTCCTGGCCTGCGTGGGCGGCGGGTCCAACGCGATCGGGATCTTCACCGCCTTCGTCCCGGACGAGGGCGTGCGGCTGGTGGGCCTGGAGGCGGCCGGCGACGGCGTCGAGACCGGCCGGCACGCGGCCACGATCACCGGCGGCTCGCCCGGCGTGCTGCACGGCGCCCGCTCCTACCTGCTGCAGGACGACAACGGCCAGACCGTCGAGTCGCACTCGATCAGCGCCGGCCTCGACTACCCGGGCGTCGGCCCCGAGCACTCCCACCTGCACGACACCGGCCGCGCCGAGTACCGGCCGGTCACCGACGCCGAGGCCATGGAGGCCTTCGCGCTGCTGTCGCGCACCGAGGGCATCATCCCGGCGATCGAGTCCGCGCACGCCCTGGCCGGCGCGATGCGGCTCGGGCGGGAGCTGGGACCGGACGCGGTGCTGCTGGTCAACCTCTCCGGCCGCGGGGACAAGGACGTCGAGACCGCCTCCCGCTGGTTCGGCCTCGGCGACCGCAGCGAGGTCGACCCCGGCCCCGGCATGGACACCGACCAGCACGCCACCGAGGGCGCCGTCACCTCCGGCGAGGCGGTCCGCGGCCGGGACGCGGGGAGCCAGGCGTGAGCGCCCTGGAGGACCGCATCGGGGCGGCCCGCGCCGAGGGCCGCGCCGCGCTGGTGGCCTACCTGCCGGTGGGCCACCCGACGGTCGAGGACTCGATCGCCGCGATGACCGCCGCGGTCGAGGGCGGGGCCGACGTCGTGGAGATCGGCGTCCCCTACAGCGACCCCGGGATGGACGGGCCGGTCATCCAGCAGGCCGTCGACGTCGCCGTCCGGGCGGGTGTCGGCATGCGCGACGTGCTGCGCGCGGTCGAGGCGGTGGCCGCGGCCGGCGCCGTCCCGGTGGTGATGAGCTACTGGAACCCGATCGAGCGCTACGGCGTCGAGCGGTTCGCCACCGACCTGGCCGCCGCCGGGGGAGCGGGCGCGATCACGCCCGACCTGATCCCCGACGAGGCCGGGCCGTGGCTGGCCGCCTCCGACGCCGCCGGCCTCGACCGCGTCTTCCTCGTCGCGCCGTCGTCCACCGACGCCCGGCTGGCGGCCACCACCGCGGCCTGCCGCGGGTTCGTCTACGCCGCCTCCACCATGGGCGTGACCGGCACCCGCGCCACCGTCGGCGACGCCGCCGAGCGGCTGGTCGCGCGCACCCGCGCGGTCACCGACAAGCCGGTCTGCGTGGGCCTCGGCGTCTCCGACGGCGACCAGGCCGCCGAGGTGGCCGGCTTCGCCGACGGCGTGATCGTCGGGTCGGCCTACGTGCGCGAGCTGCTCGAGGGCCGCGGCCCCGAGGGCGTGCGCGCGCTGTCGGCGCAGCTCGCCGAGGGCGTCCGCCGCCGCTCGACGGTGGCGCCGTGACCGTCCAGGCGGTGATCCCGAGCCCCACGCAGGGCGTCTGGGAGCTCGGGCCGTTCCCGATCCGCGCCTACGCGCTGTGCATCATCGCCGGCATCGTGGCCGCCTGCTGGATCGCCGAGAGGCGCTGGGTGGCCCGCGGCGGCCGCCCGGGCGAGGTGCTCGACATCGCCGTGTGGGCGGTGCCCTTCGGCATCCTCGGCGGCCGGCTCTACCACGTGATCACCACGCCGCAGCCCTACTTCGGCGAGGACGGCGACCCGCTGCGCGCCTTCGCCATCTGGGAGGGCGGCCTGGGCATCTGGGGCGCGATCGCGCTCGGCGGCGTCGGCGCGTGGATCGCCTGCCGCCGCCGCGGCATCCCGCTGCCGGCCTTCGGCGACGCGATCGCCCCGGGCCTGCTGGTGGCCCAGGCGGTCGGCCGGCTGGGCAACTGGTTCAACAACGAGCTCTACGGCGGCCCGACCGACCTGCCGTGGGCGCTGCGCGTGTACGAGTGGGACGGGCGGGAGGCGGTGCTCGGCGCCGACGGCCAGCCGGTCGTGCTCGGCACGTTCCACCCGACGTTCCTCTACGAGCTGCTGTGGAACCTGGCCGCCGCGGCCGTCGTCGTCTGGGCCGACCGCCGCTTCCGGCTCTCGCACGGGCGTGCCTTCGCCCTGTACGTGGCGCTCTACTGCGCGGGGCGGTTCTGGATCGAGCTGCTGCGCATCGACCCGGCCAACACGATCCTCGGCGTGCGGCTCAACGTGTTCACCGCGGCGGTCGTGGGCCTGCTCGCGGTGGCCTACCTGGTGTGGCAGCGCGGCCGCCCCCGGGAGGTCCTCGACCGCGCCGGGGGTGACGACGACCACTCCGCGGCGACCGACGGGGACGAGGCGGACGGCGCCCCCACCAGCACCGACCCCGGGGTGCCGGACCGGCCGCGTGACCGGTCTCACGACACGCCGGGGACACCCTGACGGGACGCGCCGCCGCGGGGTTCCGGCCGCGGGGACGGGGGGTGTCGGCTGTGTACCCTCCTCTGCAGATCCCCCAGTGATCCTGGGTGGTCCCCGCGTCGGAACCGGGCCAGCGCTGCCCCGCGGACGACGACCCCACGGCACCACCCCCGTGGGCTCGCGAGCCGGACCGTCCCGGGTCACCGTGTCCCGGCCGGTCGACGGCTCACCGCAGTCCTCCGCCTGCACCCTCCGCCGCCCCTTGACCACCGGCCGGGCAGCCCTGCCCCCGCGCCGTCGCCCGCGCGACGGCGCGGCAGCCGACGACGGGAGTGATCATGTCCGGGTCCCGCACCCCCGCCCCCCGCTCCACCACCGGCTCGGCCGTGCCGTTCTCCGCGGTGCCCCCCGCCGCCGGTCTCTACGACCCGGCCAACGACTCCGACGCCTGCGGCGTCGCCCTGGTCGCCGACGCCCGCGGGCGCAGCTCGCGCTCCATCGTGGCCGCCGGCCTGACCGCGCTGCACAACCTCGACCACCGCGGCGCCGCGGGCGCCGAGCCGAACTCCGGCGACGGCGCCGGGATCCTCACCCAGGTGCCCGACCGGCTGCTGCGGGCCGCCGTCGACTTCGACCTGCCGCCGGTGGGGGAGTACTCCGTCGGCATCGCCTTCCTGCCCGTCGACGCCGACGAGCGGGCCGCCCGGCGCGACGACGTCGCACGCATCGCCGCCGAGGAGGGCCTGACCGTCCTCGGCTGGCGCGACGTGCCGGTCGACCCCGACGGCGCCGACCTCGGGCCCACCGCGCGGGCGGTCATGCCGCACTTCGCCCAGCTCTTCGTCGCCGAGACCATGGGCGCCCGCGCCGACGCCGCGGCCTTCGGCGGCCCGGTGTCGGTCAACGGCGTCACCCGGCTCGAGCGGCGCTCCTTCGTGCTGCGCAAGCGCGCCGAGCGGGCGGCCCGCGAGGCGGGCAGCTCGATGTACGTGGCGTCGCTGTCCTCGCGCACCATCACCTACAAGGGCATGCTGACCACCGACCAGCTGCCGGCGTTCTTCCCCGACCTGCGCGACGAGCGCTACGAGTCGGCGATCGCCCTGGTGCACAGCCGGTTCTCCACCAACACCTTCCCGAGCTGGCCGCTGGCCCACCCGTTCCGCTTCATCGCGCACAACGGCGAGATCAACACCATCAAGGGCAACCGCAACCGGATGCGGGCCCGCGAGGCCAAGCTCGAGACCGAGCTGTTCGACGGCCCCGCCGGCCCGGCCTCCGAGCTCGGCCTGGAGCGGGTCTTCCCGGTCACCGCGAGCGACTTCAGCGACTCGGCCACCTTCGACGAGGTGCTCGAGCTGCTGCACCTGTCGGGCCGCTCCCTGCCGCACGCCGTCCTGATGATGATCCCGGAGGCGTGGGAGAACCACGACGAGATGGACCCGGCCCGCCGGGCCTTCTACCGGTTCCACTCCTCGATCATGGAGCCCTGGGACGGGCCGGCCTGCGTGGCCTTCACCGACGGCACCATCGTCGGGGCGGTCCTCGACCGCAACGGCCTGCGCCCGGGCCGCTGGTGGAAGACCAAGGACGACCTGGTCGTGCTCGCCAGCGAGGCCGGCGTCCTGGAGATCCCCGCGGGCGACGTCGTCGCCAAGGGGCGGCTGCAGCCGGGCCGGATGTTCCTCGTCGACACCGCCTCCGGGCGGATCGTCTCCGACGAGGAGGTCAAGGGCGCCCTGGCCGCCGAGCACCCCTACGAGGACTGGCTGCACGCCGGCCTGGTGCACCTGCCCTCGCTGCCCGAGCGGCGGCGGGCCCGGCCCAGCCACGAGTCCGTCGTCCGCCGGCAGCTGCTGTTCGGCTACACCGAGGAGGACCTGCGCGTCCTGCTCACCCCGATGGCGTCCTCGGGTGCCGAGCCGATCGGCTCGATGGGCACCGACACCCCGATCGCGGCGCTGTCGGACCGTTCCCGGCTGCTCTACGACTACTTCGGCCAGCTGTTCGCCCAGGTGACCAACCCACCCCTGGACGCCATCCGCGAGGAGCTGGTGACCAGCCTGGGCCGCACCTTCGGTCCCGAGCAGAACCTGCTGAGGGCCACCCCGGCGTCCTGCCGGCAGGTGTTCCTGCCCTACCCGGTCATCGACAACGACGAGCTCGCCAAGATCCTGCACATCGACGACGACGGCGACCTGCCGGGCTTCGCCGCAGTGCGGATCACCGGCCACTTCGACGTCACCGGCGGCGGGCCCGCGCTGGTGCAGGCCGTCGAGGAGCTGCGCAGCAAGGTCAGCCGGGCCATCGCGGCCGGCGCGCGGGTCATCGTGCTCTCCGACCGCGACTGCGACGAGCGGCGCGCGCCGATCCCGTCGCTGCTGATGACCGCCGCCGTCCACCACCACCTGGTGCGCGAGCGCACCCGCATGGAGGTGGGCCTCGTCGTCGAGACCGGCGACTGCCGCGAGGTGCACCACGTCGCGCTGCTGCTCGGCTACGGCGCGGCCGCGGTCAACCCCTACCTGGCCTTCGAGTCGATCGAGGACCTCATCCGCGACGGCGTGCTCACCGGCGTGCAGCCGGCGCAGGCGGTGCGCAACGTGGTCAAGGCGCTGGGCAAGGGCGTCCTGAAGGTCATGAGCAAGATGGGCATCAGCACCGTCGGCTCGTACACGATGGCGCAGATCTTCGAGGCGGTCGGCCTCTCCCAGGAGGTCGTCGACGAGTACTTCACCGGCACCTCCGCGCCGCTGGGCGGGGTGGGCGTCGACGTGCTCGCCGAGGAGGTCGCCATGCGGCACCGGCGCGCCTACCCGGAGAACCCGACCGAGCGGGCGCACCGCCGGCTGGAGACCGGCGGGGAGTACCAGTGGCGCCGCGAGGGCGAGGTGCACCTGTTCAACCCCGAGACGGTGTTCCTGCTCCAGCACTCCACCCGCTCCCGGCAGTACGAGGTCTTCGAGCGCTACACGCAGACCGTCGACCAGCTCTCGGAGGACGCCGCGACGCTGCGCGGCCTGTTCACGCTGCGCACGGGCGTGCGCGACCCCGTGCCGCTGGAAGAGGTGGAGCCGGCCAGCGAGATCGTCAAGCGCTTCCAGACCGGCGCGATGAGCTACGGCTCCATCTCGCAGGAGGCGCACGAGACCCTCGCCATCGCCATGAACCGGCTCGGCGGGCGGTCCAACACCGGGGAGGGCGGCGAGGACCCCGACCGGTTCGTGCCCGACCCCAACGGCGACCTGCGCCGCTCGGCGATCAAGCAGGTGGCCAGCGGCCGCTTCGGCGTGACCAGCGAGTACCTGGTCAACGCCGACGACATCCAGATCAAGATGGCGCAGGGGGCCAAGCCCGGCGAGGGCGGCCAGCTGCCCGGCGGCAAGGTCTACCCGTGGGTGGCCCGCACCCGGCACTCGACGCCGGGCGTGGGCCTGATCAGCCCGCCGCCGCACCACGACATCTACTCGATCGAGGACCTCAAGCAGCTGATCCACGACCTGAAGAACGCCAACACCGAGGCGCGGGTCAACGTCAAGCTGGTCGCCGAGGTCGGCGTCGGGACGGTCGCGGCCGGGGTGAGCAAGGCGCACGCCGACGTCGTCCTCATCTCCGGGCACGACGGCGGCACCGGTGCCGCGCCGCTCACCTCGCTCAAGCACGCCGGCTCGCCGTGGGAGCTGGGCCTGGCCGAGACGCAGCAGACGCTGCTGGCCAACGGCCTGCGCGACCGCATCGTGGTGCAGGTCGACGGGCAGATGAAGACCGGCCGCGACGTGATGGTGGCGATGCTGCTGGGTGCGGAGGAGTACGGCTTCGCCACCGCCCCGCTGGTCGTCTCCGGCTGCATCATGATGCGGGTCTGCCACCTCGACACCTGCCCCGTCGGGGTGGCCACCCAGAACCCGGAGCTGCGCAAGCGGTTCACCGGCCGGCCCGAGTTCGTCGTCACCTTCTTCGAGTTCCTCGCCGAGCAGGTGCGCGGGTACCTCGCCGAGCTGGGCTTCCGCTCGGTCGACGAGGCCGTCGGGCACGTCGAGCTGCTCGACACCCGCCCCGCGGTCGACCACTGGAAGGCCCGCGGCCTGGACGTGTCGAAGATGCTGGCGGTGCCCGAGCTGCCCGAGGGGACGCCGCGGCGCGCGGTCCGCACCCAGGACCACGGCCTCGACGTCGCGCTGGACCAGACGCTGATCCAGCTGTGCGAGGGCGCCCTGCTCGACGCCCGGCCGGTCACCCTCGAGCTGCCGGTGCGCAACGTCAACCGCACCGTCGGCACGATGCTCGGCTCGATGGTCACCCGCCGCTTCGGTGGCGAGGGCCTGCCCGACGGCACCATCGACCTGACCTTCACCGGGTCGGCCGGCCAGTCCTTCGGCGCCTTCGTGCCGTGCGGGGTCACCATGCGGCTGCTCGGGGACGCCAACGACTACGTCGGCAAGGGCCTCTCCGGCGGGCGGATCGTCGTCCGCCCGGCGCGCGAGGCGACCTTCGCCGCCGAGGACAACGTCATCGCCGGCAACGTCATCGGCTACGGCGCGACCGGCGGCGAGCTGTTCCTGCGCGGCCGGGTCGGCGAGCGGTTCTGCGTGCGCAACTCCGGCGCGCTCGCCGTCGTCGAGGGCGCCGGCGACCACGCACTGGAGTACATGACCGGCGGCCGCGCGGTGGTCCTCGGGCCGACCGGGCGCAACGTGGCGGCCGGCATGTCCGGCGGCATCGGCTACGTGCTCGACCTGGCCCGCCACCGGGTGAACACCGAGATGGTGGACGTCGAGCCGCTGGACGGGGAGTCCGCGCAGTGGCTGCGCGAGGTCCTGGTCCGCTACCAGGCCGAGACCGAGTCGCCGGTGGCCGCCGCGCTGCTGGCCGACTGGGGCCGCTGGTCCGAGCAGTTCAGCACGATCATGCCGCGCGACTACCGCCGCGCACTGGAGGCCCGGCGCGCCGCCGAGGCCGCCGGGACCGACGTCGACCGAGCAGTGATGGAGGCCGCACGTGGCTGACTCCACGGGGTTCCTGAAGTACGAGCGGGCGCTGCCGCCGCGGCGGCCCGTCGACGTCCGCATCCTGGACTGGAAGGACGTCTACCTCTCCCGGCAGAGCGGGGAGGACGCCGTCTACCCGGTCGCGGCGCTGCGCCAGCAGGCCGCCCGGTGCATGGACTGCGGCATCCCGTTCTGCCACCACGGCTGCCCGCTGGGCAACCTGATCCCGGAGTGGAACGACCTGGCCCGCCGCGAGGACTGGCAGGAGGCCATCGAGCGGCTGCACGCGACGAACAACTTCCCGGAGTTCACCGGGAAGCTGTGCCCCGCGCCCTGCGAGGGCTCCTGCGTGCTGAACCTGCAGGACTCGCCGGTCACGATCAAGCAGATCGAGTGGGAGATCATCGACCAGGCCTTCGAGCGGGGCCACGTGCAGCCGCAGGCCCCGGCCGAGCGCACCGGCCGGAAGGTCGCCGTCGTCGGGTCCGGCCCGGCCGGGCTGGCCGCCGCCCAGCAGCTCACCCGCGCCGGCCACGAGGTCACCGTCTACGAGCGCGCGGACAAGGTCGGCGGCCTGCTCCGCTACGGCATCCCCGAGTTCAAGATGGAGAAGGCCGTGCTGGACCGGCGGCTGGACCAGATGCGCGCCGAGGGCACCCGCTTCGTCACGGGTGTCGAGGTCGGCGGCAGCGGCGAGGGCGACCTGTCGGCCGAGCAGCTGCGGGCCGAGTTCGACGCCGTCGTCCTGGCTGGCGGGGCGACCGTCGGCCGCGACCTGCCGGTCCCCGGCCGTGAGCTGGCGGGCATCCACCTGGCGATGGAGTTCCTGCCCTTCGGCAACCGGCAGGCGCTCGGCGAGCTCGACGACCCGCCGATCAGCGCCCGGGGCCTCGACGTCGTGATCATCGGCGGCGGGGACACCGGCGCCGACTGCCTGGGCACCTCCCACCGGCAGGGCGCCCGCTCGGTCACCCAGCTGGAGATCATGCCGGCGCCGCCGGACAAGCGCGCCGAGGGCAACCCCTGGCCGACCTACCCGATGATCATGCGCATCTCCTCGGCCCACGAGGAGGGCGGCGAGCGGCTGTACTCGGTCAACACCGAGCGCTTCCTGGGCGACGACGACGGCCACGTGCGCGCCCTGCTCATCCACGAGGTGCGCCGGGTCGACGGCCGCTTCGAGAAGGTGGAGGGCACCGAGCGCGAGCTGCCCGCCCAGCTGGTGCTGCTGGCCATGGGCTTCACCGGCGCCCAGCGCGAGGGGCTGGTGGAGACCCTGGGGCTGGAGCTCGACGCCCGCGGCAACGTCGCGCGCGACGGCGAGTTCATGGCCACCGTGCCCGGCGTGTTCGTCGCCGGGGACGCCGGCCGCGGCCAGTCGCTCATCGTCTGGGCCATCGCCGAGGGCCGCGCCGCCGCCGGCGCCGTCGACGCCTACCTGACCGGCAGCTCCATGTTGCCGCGCCCGGTCACCCCGACGGCCGTCGCGCTGCGATAACACCGTCGTCCTCCGGACGACACCGCCACCAGGTGCCGTCCCGGCCGGGCGGAGCCCTGCGGTCGCGTCCTCCTCGGGGGACCCTCCGGGCCCCCGCTCGTCGGACGACACCACGGCCAGGGGCCGCTCCCGCGACACCGCGGGAGCGGCCCCTGCCCGTTCCACGGGTCCGGCAGGCCGCCCACTAGCGTTCTCCCCATGTCCCGCCGCGCGAAGATCGTCTGCACCCTGGGCCCCGCGACCAGCTCCCTGGAGCAGATCACCGCCCTCGTCGAGTCGGGCATGGACGTCGCCCGGCTCAACTTCAGCCACGGGTCGCACGCCGACCACGAGGCCTCCTACCTGAAGGTGCGCCAGGCGTCGGACCGGACCGGTCACGCCGTGGCCGTCCTGGCCGACCTGCAGGGCCCCAAGATCCGCCTGGGCACCTTCGCCGACGGCCCGGTCACCTGGGAGACCGGCAGCCGCGTGTGCGTCACCGTCGAGGACGTCGAGGGCACCGCCGAGCGCGTCTCGACCACCTACAAGGGCCTGGCCGCCGACGCGCGCGTGGGCGACCGGCTGCTGGTCGACGACGGCAAGCTGGCGCTGTCCGTGGTCGCCGTCGACGGCCCCGACGTCTGGTGCCTGGTGGTCGAGGGCGGCCAGGTGTCGAACAACAAGGGCCTGTCGCTGCCCGGCGTCGCGGTGAGCGTCCCCGCGCTGTCGGAGAAGGACGAGGAGGACCTCCGCTTCGCCCTGCACCTGTCGGTCGACTTCATCGCCCTGTCCTTCGTCCGCTCCCCGGCCGACGCCGAGCTGGTGCGCGACGTCATGCGGCAGGAGGACATCTACCTGCCGGTCATCGCCAAGCTGGAGAAGCCCGAGGCGGTGGAGAACCTCGAGGCGATCGTCGAGGCCTTCGACGGGATCATGGTGGCCCGCGGCGACCTCGGCGTGGAGCTGGCGCTCGAGCAGGTGCCGCTGGTACAGAAGCGGGCCGTCCAGGCCGCCCGGGAGCGCAACAAGCCGGTCATCGTGGCCACCCAGATGCTCGAGTCGATGATCGAGAACTCCCGGCCCACCCGCGCCGAGGCCTCCGACGTCGCCAACGCCGTCCTCGACGGCGCCGACGCGGTGATGCTGTCGGGGGAGACGTCGGTCGGGCGCTTCCCGGTCGGCGCGGTCCGCACGATGGAGCGGATCATCGACGCCGTCGAGAGCGACGAGGCGTGGGTGCCCGAGCTGCACCGCAAGTCGCGCTCCCGCTCCGGGGCCATCGTGCGCGCGGCCCGCGACATCGCCGAGAGCCTCGACGTCAAGGCGCTGGCCACCTTCACCCAGACCGGCGACACCGCCCGCCGCCTGGCCGCGCTCCACCCGCGCCAGCCGCTGCTGGCCTTCACCGTCGACGCGCGGGTGCGCAGCCAGCTGGCGCTGTCGTGGGGCGTGGAGACCTTCATCGTGCCCTCGGTGCAGCACACCGACGACATGGTCCGGCAGGTGGACTTCTCGCTGCTGTCGATCGGCCGGCTGCGGGAGGGCGACCGGGTGGTCGTCGTCGCGGGCAGCCCGCCCAACACCGTCGGCTCGACCAACCTCATCCGCGTCCACGAGGTCGGGACCGACTCGTGAGCGGTGGCGACTCCCAGGCCGCCGCCCTCATGACCGTCCTCGGACTCGAGGAGCGGGACACCGACGTCTTCGTCGGCAGCACGCCCCGCACCCGCCTGCAGCGCATCTTCGGCGGGCAGGTGGCCGGGCAGGCGCTCATGGCCGCCGGGCTGACCGTGCCGGGCGAGCGCGGGGTGCACTCGCTGCACTCCTACTTCCTGCGGCCCGGTGACCCGCACGAGGAGCTGCGCTACCGCGTCGAGCGCATCCGCGACGGTCGGTCCTTCTCCACCCGCCGGGTCATCGCGTGCCAGCGCCGCGGCACCGAGGACGTCGCCGTCTTCGCGCTCACCGCCGACTTCCACGGCGGCGAGCCGGCCGTCGTCGCGCACGCCCGGCCGATGCCGGAGGTCCCCGGGCCCGAGGAGCTGCGCTCGCTGGCCGACCACGCGGCCGGGCACGGCGACCTCGCCGCGCCCGCGCTGGAGATCAGCCGCGCGGTGGAGCAGCGCCCGCTGGCCGACCCGTTCGCCCCCGACCCGAAGTCGCCGCCGGACACGCGGTCGCACGCCTGGTTCCGGGTGGCCGGGCGGCTGCCGGAGGACGCCGCCGTGCACGCCGCGGCGCTCACCTTCGTCACCGACCTGACGCTGCTGTCGGCCGGCCTGGCCCGGGTGGGCGGCGGCTGGGGCGGGCGCTACGTGGGCGCGAGCCTCGACCACGCCGTGTGGTTCCACGCGCCGGTGCGCGCCGACGAGTGGTTCCTCTACGAGACCGACAGCCCGGCGGCCTCGGCCGGCCGCGCGCTGTGCTTCGGCAGCATCTGGTCGGCCGACGGCACGCACGTGGCCACCGTCGCCCAGGAGGGGCTCATCCGGTCACTGGGGGACTGACCGGCTCCGGCTCGGTCTGCCGCCGGGCCTCCGCGTCGGCTTCGCGCTGCGCCTCCCGCTCGGACTCCCGCTGAGCCTCGGCCTGCGCCTCCCGCTCGGCCTCGGCCTTGCGCTCGGCCTCGGCGCGGGCCCGCTCGGCGGCCTGCTCGGCGAAGTCCGCGGCCAGCCAGTCGTGCCCCTCGCACAGCAGCGCCCAGGCGCGCTCGACGTGCGCCCGGGTCGTCGTGGTCGCGCCGATCGCCACGCGCAGCACGGTGCGGCCGCGCACCGTGGTGTGGGTCAGGTAGACCTCGCCGCCGTCGTTGAGCCGCTCGAGCAGCGTCATGGTGGCGACGTCGGCGTCCACGTCGGCCGGCCACCGCGGCTGCAGGCAGACCAGCGACAGCGGGTGCGGCGTGACGACGTCGAAGCGGTCGTCGGCGCCGGCCCACCCGGCCAGCTCCTGGGCGAGCGCCACCCCCGACCGGACGTGCGCGCGCAGCCCCTCGGCGCCGTACCAGCGCAGCACCGCCCACAGCTTGAGGGCGCGGAAGCGGCGGCCGAGCTCGACCTGCCAGTCGCGGTAGTCGACGACGGCCCCGGCGTCGGTGGCGGCGTTGCGCAGGTACTCGGGCAGGATCGCCAGCGCGCCGGTGAGCGCGGCCCGGTCGGCGACCCAGAAGAGCGTGGCGTCGAAGCCGGTGAGCAGCCACTTGTGCGCGTCGGTCGTGTAGCTGTCGGCCCACTCGACGCCGGCCTGCAGCGGGCGCAGCTCGGGGGCCACGGCGCTCACCCCGGCGTAGGCGGCGTCCACGTGCAGCCACACGCCGTGGTCGCGGCAGATCGGACCCAGCTCGGCGAGCGGGTCGACGGCGGTCGTCGACGTCGTCCCCACCGTCGCGCACACCAGCACCGGGCGGAACCCCCGGGCGACGTCGCGCTCCAGCCGGGCCCGCAGCGCCTGCGGGCGCATGGCCAGGTCGCCGTCGACCTCCACGATGCGCACGGCGTCGGTGCCCAGGCCGGCGATCCGCGCGGCCTTCTCCATCGAGGAGTGCGTCTCCGAGGAGACGTAGACGGTGTGCTCGTCGGGCCGGACGCCCTGCCGCACGGTGCCGCCGCCGCTGGCCCGGTGCAGCGCCGCCAGCAGGGCGACGAGGTTGGCACCGGAGCTGGAGTCCTGGACGACGCCGCCGCCGGTGCCCGTGGACCGGTAGGCGGCGGGCAGCCCGAGCAGGTCGGCGAACCAGTCGAGGACGTGCTGCTCGAGCTCGGTGGCCGCCGGGCTGGTCACCCACGACATGCCCTGCACGCCGAGACCGGCCGAGAGCAGGTCGCCGAGCACCGAGGGCCCGGAGGTGTTGGCCGGGAAGTAGGCGAGGAAGCCGGGGTGCTGCCAGTGGGTGACCCCCGGCAGGACGACGCGGTCGAGGTCGGCCAGGACGGCGGAGAACGGCTCGCCCCGCTCGGGTGCCGACGGCGGAAGCGCGGCCCGCACGTCGCCGGGGGAGACCCGCGAGCGGACCGGGAAGGACTCGATGCGCGACCAGTAGTCGGCGATCCAGTCGACCACCTCGTGACCGTGCTGCCGGAACTGCTCGGGCGTCATGTGGGGCACGGGCTCGCTCACCCCGTCACCGTATTGCCCGCTACGAACGGGCCCCGGAGGGGTCCGTGAGGGGCGAGGCGACGCAGGACGAGGACGCCGGGACGCGAGCCGCCCTGCGAGGCGGCGTGAGGAGTGGGGCCCGGAGGGTCCCGCGACCGAGCGCCGGGGTGGGCTCAGCGCAGGCCGGGAGGGCACGTGGCCGCGGTCGCCGTCCGGAGGACGGCAGTCCAACAGGGTGCCCCCGGTGCGACTCGAACGCACACTGCGCGGGTTTTGAGTCCGCTCCCTCTGCCGATTGGGGTACGGGGGCCGGCCGGCTCGCCGCGAGCGGGGTCACGGCGCCAGCAGCCTAACCGGGACGCCGCCGCCGTCCGGCGTCGCTAGGCTCTGCGCCCGTGAGCAGCGAGCCGACCCGGGTCCTCATCGCCGAGGACGAGGCCCTCATCCGCCTCGACCTCAAGGAGATGCTCGAGGAGGAGGGGTACGTCGTCGTCGCCGAGGCCGGTGACGGGCAGACCGCCGTCGACCGGGCCCGGGAGCTCTCGCCCGACCTGGTCATCCTCGACATCCAGATGCCGGTCCTCGACGGCCTGGCCGCGGCCGAGCAGATCGCCTCGTCGCGCATCGCGCCGGTGATCGTGCTGACCGCCTTCAGCCAGCGCGAGCTGGTCGAGCGGGCCCGGGACGCCGGCGCCATGGCCTACCTGGTGAAGCCGTTCTCCAAGAACGACCTCGTGCCGGCCATCGAGGTGGCCCGCGCCCGGTTCACCGAGATGGCCGCGCTCGACGGCGAGGTGCGCACCCTCGAGGAGCGCCTCGAGACGCGCAAGGTCGTGGAGCGGGCCAAGGGCGTGCTGATGACCGAGCAGGGCATGACCGAGGCCGAGGCGTTCCGGTTCATCCAGCGCACCGCGATGAACGAGCGCACGTCCATGAAGGCGCTCGCCGAGCGGATCCTGTCGCCCGACGCACCCGTCCCCGCGGACGGTTCGTCCTCCTGAGGGACGGCGTTCACACGACCGGATCCGGCGAGGTCACGACCTCGTCACGGTTCCGTCCGTCCTGCTCCACGACCGTGGGCAGCAGTTAGGTTCTGCGGACTGACGGGGCCGGTGTCCTCACGACCGGCCGCGGACCGACGTACGACAACTGGGAGTTGCTGGATGCGCACGCGTACCTACGCCCGCAGCATCGCCGTCACGTCAGCCGCGCTCGTCGCCCTCACCGCCTGCGGTGGCGGTGGCGACGACGGTGGCAGCGACTCGGGCGGCGACGCCTCGGGTGGCGGCGAGAAGCAGGTCAACGTCTACGGCACCGACGGCAACACGGGGTCCCCCCTCGGGGAGGACTTCGAGGAGCAGGGTGCCCTCGCCGGGATGAAGGGCACGCTGCCCCTCACCGAGCTGGCCGGCGACTTCACCGACCGGCTGCTGACGGTCGACCCCAACCTGGGGAACACCTTCAACTACGCCGGTGAGACCTACGACGCCGTCGTGCTCACCGCCCTCGCCGCGCAGCTGGCCGGCACCAACGACGCCAACGTCTTCAAGGCCTACGTCAACGGTGTCACCACCGGCGGCGAGAAGTGCGACTCGTTCCAGGCCTGCCTCGACATCGTCAACGCCGGGGGCAACCCCGACTACGACGGCGTCAGCGGCCCGCTGGCCTTCGTCGACGCGGGTGAGCCCGCCGCGGCGAGCTTCGGCATCCAGCAGTTCGGCGACGACAACGCGATCGACGACTCGGCCACCCGGTACGTGCTCGCCGGCGACGAGGCCAACGCCACGACCGACGAGGGCCCGGCGCCCGCGCCGGCCGGCACCACCGGTGAGCAGCTGGTCATCGGCACGCTGCTGCCGCTGACCGGTGACCTCGCCTTCCTCGGCCCCCCGGAGGTCGCCGGCGCCAAGCTGGCCGTCCAGGAGATCAACGAGGCCGGCGGCGTCCTGGGTCAGGAGGTCCGTCTCGAGGAGGGTGACTCGGGCGACGCCACCACCGACACCGCGACGCAGACCGTCGACCGCCTGCTGCAGGCCGGCGTCAACGCGATCGTGGGCGCGGCGTCCTCGACCGTGAGCCTCAACGTCATCGACCGGATCACGGCCGCCGGCGTCATGCAGATCAGCCCGGCCAACACGTCGGACCAGTTCACCGACTACGCCGACAACGGCCTGTACTTCCGCACCGCGCCGCCGGACGTGCTGCAGGCCCGTGCCCTGGCCGACCTCATCGCGGAGGACGGCAACAACACCGTCGGCATCCTGGCCCGCAACGACGCCTACGGCACCGGCCTGGCGGAGAACACCCGCCAGAACCTGCTGTCCGGCGGTCTGTCCGAGGACCAGGTCGTGAGCATCATCTACGACCCCAACGCCGCCAACTTCGACTCCGAGGTCCAGCAGATGGTGGACCTCAACCCCGACGGCATCGTCGTCATCGGGTTCGAGGAGTCCTCGCGGATCATCCAGGGTCTGAACGAGAACGGCATCGGCCCGCAGCGCTGATGTAGTCCTCCTCTCCGGCAGCGGCCCGGTACCCCCCACGGGGTGCCGGGCCGCTGTCGTGTGCGCGCCGTCGGTGCTCAGCGCTGCAGCCGCTGGCCCTCGGGCGCCCAGTCGGCCGGGCGGCCCCGGTGGTCGGAGAACTCGACCACCCACCGCCACCAGCTGCGGTCGGGAGCGTGCTCCCGGCGCAGCAGCACGCCGACCTCGCCACCGGGCAGCAGCACCGGCAGGCCCAGGTGGCCGTCGTCCGGCCAGACCTCGGTGCGCCGCAGGCCGCCGTCGGTGAGCTCGAGCAGCGTCACGGGGGAGTGCTCGCCGTCCCGGTCGGTCTCGCCGCGGGCGACCACGGTGTCGTCGTCGGCGGTCACCCGCACGGTCAGCCGGGCGGGGGCGGCGTGCGCGAGCACGCGGGAGGAGCCGCCGGCGGTCAGCGCCCGGCAGGAGTCCAGGTCGTTCATCCCGCCGTCGGGGGCACGCAGCAGGAGGACCCCGGTGCCCCCCACGCTTCGCCGGCTCGGCGCGGGACCCTGCACCGGGGCCGGGAACCGACGAGGCCGGCGCCCCCGCGGGGGACGCCGGCCTCGTCAGGGGCCTCGCGGGCGGTCAGTGCGCCTTGGCGAGGGTCCCCAGGTAGAGCTCGACCACCTTCGGGTCGGTCATCAGCGACCGGCCGGTGTCGGTGTAGGCGTTGCGGCCCTGGTCGAGCACGTAGCCGCGGTCGCAGATCTGCAGGCAGCGCCGGGCGTTCTGCTCGACCATGATGATCGAGACCCCGGTGGCGTTGATCCGCCGGCAGCGGATGAAGACCTCGTCCTGGTAGGCCGGCGACAGGCCCGCCGAGGGCTCGTCGAGCAGCAGCACCGACGGGTCCATCATCAGCGCCCGGCCCATGGCCACCATCTGCCGCTCACCGCCCGACAGCGACCCCGCCTTGCCCTTGCGACGCTCGCCGAGCAGCGGGAACAGGTCGACGACGTAGTCGAAGCGCTCCTTGAACGTCTTCGACCGCAGGTAGACGCCCATCTGCATGTTCTCCTCGATGGTCAGCGAGGGGAACACGTTGTTGTTCTGCGGCACGTAGCCGACGCCCAGGGACACCAGCCGGTGCGCGGGGGCGGAGGTGATGTCCTCGCCGCGCAGCGTCACGTTTCCGGAGCGGACGGGGATGAGCCCGAACAGCGTCTTGAGCAGCGTCGACTTGCCGGCGCCGTTGGGGCCGATGATGCCGACGAGCTCGCCCTCCTGCAGGTAGAAGTCGCAGCCGCGCAGGATGTTCACCCCGGGCACGTAGCCGGCGACCAGGTCGTCGGCACGCACCAGGGCACCCTCGGCCAGTCGCAGGTGCTCCTCGCGGGTGGCGGCCTTCTCGGCGGGGGAGAGCTCGGTGCTGCCGGCCGCGGCCTCGTCGGCGCGGGTGACGTCCTCCCCGGTCTCGTCGACGTGGAACAGCGGGTCGCTCATCGCCCGTCCTTCCCGGTGCTGGTGGTGTCCGAGCCGATGACCTCGCCGCCGCCGTGCTCCTCGGCGGCGATCTGCGCCTCGGCCTGGGCCAGGACGCGGTCCTCCTCCTCGACGGTCAGCGGCGCGTCGTGGTGGGCGCCGAGGTAGGCGTCGACGACGGCCTGGTTCTGGCTGATCGACTCCGGCGGGCCCTCGGCGATCACCCTGCCGGCGGCCATGACGACCACCCAGTCGCTGATGTCCCGGACGACGTCCATGTCGTGCTCGACGAAGATGACCGTCATGCCCTCCTCGCGGAGGTCCTTGACGTGGCCGAGCAGGCTCTGGGTGAGCGCGGGGTTCACGCCGGCCATGGGCTCGTCGAGCATGACCACCTGCGGGTCGCTCATCAGCGCCCGCGCCATCTCCAGCAGCTTGCGCTGACCCCCGGAGAGGGTGCCGGCGAACTCGTCCTTCTTGGCGTCGAGCTTGAACCGCCGCAGCAGGTCCATCGCCTTGTCGGTGTTCGCCCGCTCCTGGTTCCGCCAGGACCCGGGGACCAGGGCCCGCAGGAAGCTCTCGCCCTTCTGCCCCTGGGCACCGAGCAGCATGTTCTGCAGGACGGTGAGCCGGGACAGCGCCTTGGTGAGCTGGAAGGTGCGGACGACGCCGAGGCGCGCCACCTGGTGCGGCGCGAGCTTGCCCAGCGGGCGGCCGTCGAAGCTCCAGGTGCCGGTGTTGGGCTGGTCGAACCCGGTGAGCAGGTTGAACAGCGTCGTCTTCCCGGCACCGTTGGGCCCGATCAGGCCGGTGATGCCGCCGCGCTGGATCTCCAGCCGGTCGACCGACACCGCGGTCAGGCCGCCGAAGGTGCGGGTGACGTTCTCGACGACGACCACCGGGTCGGGCTTGGCGACGCCGACCTCCCAGGGCACGTCGCGCAGCGCCGCCTGGGCCAGCCGCTGCGGCGCGGCGCGGTGGGTGCCGCCCTTCTCCAGCGACGCGGCGTGCGCGCCGCTGGGGGTGTTCGCAGCGGGCGTGTTCCCAGCGGGCGTGTTCTCAGCGGGCATCGAGCATCACCTCTCGTCGGTCGCCGAAGATGCCCTGCGGCCGGAAGACGAGCAGCAGCATCAGGCCCAGCCCCACCAGGACGAACCGGATCTGCGCCACGTCGGTGGCCGACAGCAGCCCCTCCGGGATCACCCCGTTGCCGATCAGTGCCCGCAGACCGGTGTCGGCGAACTGGATGACGAACAGCAGGATGACCGCACCCACCACCGGGCCGAGCACGCGGGCGGAGCCGCCCAGGATGAGGACGGTGTAGGCCAGGAAGGTGTTGGCGTTCTGGAACTGGTCCGGGTTCGCCGCGCCGGTGGCCACCACGTAGACCATGCCACCGAGGGCGCCCATCACGCCGCCGAGCACGAGCGACTGCATCTTGTACAGGTAGACGTTCTTGCCCAGCGCGCGGACGGCGTCCTCGTCCTCGCGGATGGCCTTGAGCACGCGGCCCCAGGGGCTGCGCATGAGCAGCCACACCAGCAGGCACAGCAGCGCGACGAGCACCCAGCCGACCAGGGCCACCCACAGCTCGCCGCCGCTCCAGCGGGTACCGAGGATCGGGTAGCGCCGGCTGGTGTCCCACGGGGCCAGCGAGATGAAGGCGCCGTTGAAGCCGGCCAGCCCGCGGGTGCCACCCGTGACGGGGCTGGCCGACACCGACCGGAAGAGCAGCCGTAGCCCCTCGGCCGCCGCGATCGTCGCGATGGCCAGGTAGTCCGCGCGCAGCCGCAGGGTCGGCAGGCCCAGCAGCAGCGCGAGGAAGACCGCGGCGGCGAGGCCGACGACCACGCCGACCCAGAAGTTCAGCCCCCACTGGGTCACCGAGATCGCGATGCCGAAGCCGCCCAGCATGGCGAAGCCGATCTGGCCGAAGTTGAGCAGGCCGGTGTAGCCGAAGTGCACGTTGAGGCCGATGGCCAGCAGTGCGAAGAACACCGCCTGGAAGCCGAGCGCCGACTTGCCGGCGACGGCGAGTGCGTTGAGGAGGTCGCCCATGGCTCAGCCGATCCGTGCGCGGCTGCCCAGGATCCCCTGGGGCCGGATGACGAGGATGACGATGAGCAGCACCAGCCCGCCGACGTACTTGACGTCGCTCGGGATGACCAGCGTCGACATCTGCACGAAGACGCCGACGATGACGCTGCCCACCAGGGCGCCGTAGGCCGTGCCGAGGCCGCCGAGGGTGACGCCGGCGAACATCAGCAGCAGCAGCTGGAAGCCCATGTCCCAGCGGACCTGGTCGGACAGCCCCAGCAGGACGCCGCCGAGCGCGGCCAGCGCCCCGCCCATCATCCAGACGACCAGGATCACCCGGTTGACGTTGATGCCCGAGGACGCGGCGAGGTCCCGGTTGTCCGCGACCGCCCGCATGGCCTTGCCGATCTTGGTGCGCTGCAGCATGAGCGCGACCAGCAGCAGGACCACGATCGAGATGACGATCGAGATCAGCGACTGGTTGGTCAGCCGGAACAGGCCGTAGTCGACCGCCCGGGAGGTGCCGAGGCCGGTGTAGGGGTTGGAGAACCCGCCGTAGACGATCTGGATGAGGTAGCGCAGCAGCAGCGACAGGCCGATCGACACGACCAGCGCGGCGACCAGGCCGGTGCCGCGACGGCGCAGCGGCCGCCACAGGCCCAGCTCGTTGAGCGCGCCGAACGCCGCGCCGCCGATCATCGCGATGATCGCCGCCGGGATGATCGGCACGCCGAGGCCGGTGTTGACCCACCAGGCGAACAGCGCGCCGATGGTGACCAGCTCGCCGTGGGCGAAGTTGGTGAGGCCGGTGGTGCCGAAGATCAGCGACAGGCCGACCGCGCACATCGCGATGAGCAGGCCGAAGCGCAGCCCGTCGACGAGCAGCTGGACGGCCTCCACGTTGCCGCCGCCCGCGCCCTGGCTGCCGTCGTTCAGGCCGAACTGGACCGGCTGGCGGCGGCCGGCGTCGACGGTGACGGTGCGGCTGTCCTCGCCGGTGATGACCACGCCGTCGGGCAGCGAGTCGGCGTCGATGGTGACGGTGTACTGGCCGGGACCCGGGAGGTCGACCTCGAAGCGGCCGTCGTCGTCGGTCTCGGCCGTGTCGACCTCGTCGCCGTCGACGGTGGCGACGGTGACCTCGATGCCCTCGATGGGGCCGCTGCGGCTGGTCTGCAGGGTGCCGACGACCTGCTCGCCCTCGGCGCCGGCGGTGCCGGGGACGAGGACGGCCAGGCCGCACGCGGCGACGAGGACCAGCAGGAGCCGGAGCAGCACCCTGCTGGCGGCCGTCCCGGGTCCGGAGCGGATCGCGCCCCGGGCGTCCCTGGTCCGCCCGGCACGGGCTGACGGGTGCCTCACACAACCTCCCTGGTCGTGGCAGTGGAGCCCGGACGGTAACCCAGTGGCGTCGCCTTGCCGTTCTCTCGTCGCCCACCTGTGACCGAAGCGCGACACGCGCGGGTGACGGCCCGTGCACGCGTGACCGGCGCGTCGCAGCGGCGCGCGGTCGCCGGGGGTGCAGGCTCGCGGCACCGTCCAGGGGAGGACACCGTGTCAGCTACCGGTCAGCGGTCCCGCGTGGTCGCGCGCACGGCGCGACCGGGCGACCTGCCCGCCGTCCTCGCGCTGGTGCGCCAGCACCGCGTCGAGGCGCACGCCGAGGGCGTCCTCACCGGGCAGACGCCCGGCGCCGCGGCGACGGCGGGCTTCCGGCGGCTGCTGGCCGACCCCGCGTACCGCGTCGTCCTCGCGGTGCTGCCGGGGGCGAACGCTCGCGACGGCAGCGGGTCGGGCGCGGAGGTCGCGGTGGGCCTGGCGGTGCTGGGGCTCGACCCGCTCTCGGTGCTGCTCGGCGTCCCGCAGGTGACCGTCGACAACCTCGTCGTCCACCCGGAGCACCGGCGGCGCGGCGTCGGGGCCGCGCTGCTGGCCGCGGCCGCCGAGCACGCCGCGGACGTGGGCGCCGAGCACGTGGTGGCCGCCGTGGGCGGGCACGAGGCCGAGCGGCAGCGGTTCTTCGCGCGGATGGGCTTCGCGCCGCTGACCACCCGGCGGATCGTGCCCCGGGAGACGCTGGTCCGCTCGCTGGCCTCCTGGCAGCGGGGCGGGGTGCCGGTGCCCCGGCGGACGGCGCCGCGCCGCCGCCCGGTGGTGCGCGGGCCGGTCCCCTGGGGCGCGGTGGCCGAGGGCTGAGCAGGTCCGGCGGGGCTACGGGTCCGGCGGGGCTACGGGGTGAGGACCGCGCAGGTCAGCCGGGCGCTGGCCGTCGGCCGGCCCTGGTCGTCGGTGACCTCGATGAGGAACGTCGACAGCGTCCGGCCGCGGCGCACCGGCGTGCACACCGCGGTGACGGTGCCCGCGGTGGCCGCGCGCAGGTAGCTGGCGTTGAGCTCCACGCCCACGACCCGGCGGCCGGGACCGGCCCCGATCGCGGCCGCCCACGACCCCACGGACTCCACCAGCGCGCAGGTGGCGCCGCCGTGCAGCAGGCCGTAGGGCTGCTCGTTGCCCTCGACCGGCATCGTCGCCACCAGCCGGTCGGGGGAGTAGTCGACGATCTCGATGCCGAGCTTGTCGTCGAGCGGGCTGGGGGCCACCGCCGGCAGCCAGTCCGGAGGGGACGTCGTCACGCCGGGCACGGTAACCAGCGCCCGCGGTGACCCCCGGCGCGGGCCCTCCCCGTCGGCGCCCGGAACTAGGATCGCCGCGATGTCCGCTCCGGTGACCACCTCCGCGCCCACCGCCCCTGCGAGTCCGGGGACGCGGCCGCGGCTGCTGCTCCTCGACGGGCACTCGCTGGCCTACCGTGCCTTCTTCGCCCTGCCGGTGGAGAACTTCTCGACGACGACCGGCCAGCCGACCAACGCCGTCTACGGCTTCACGTCGATGCTGATCAACGTGCTGCGCGACGAGCAGCCCACGCACCTGGCGGTCGCCTTCGACGTCGGCCGCAAGACCTTCCGCAGCGAGATCTACGCGGAGTACAAGGCCAACCGCAGCGAGAGCCCGACCGACTTCCGCGGGCAGGTCAGCCTCATCCAGGAGGTGCTCGGGGCGCTGCACGTCCCGGTGGTCACCGCGGAGGGCTTCGAGGCCGACGACGTCATCGCCACGCTCACCGTGCAGGCCGTCGAGCAGGGCATGGACGTGCTCATCTGCACCGGCGACCGCGACGCCCTGCAGCTGGTCGACGAGCACGTCACCGTCCTCTACCCGCGCAAGGGCGTCTCCGACCTGACCCGGTTCACGCCGGAGGAGGTCGAGGCGAAGTACGGGCTGACGCCGCGGCAGTACCCCGACTTCGCGGCGCTGCGGGGCGACCCCAGCGACAACCTGCCGAGCATCCCGAGCGTGGGGGAGAAGACCGCGGCCAAGTGGGTCCGCGAGTACGGCTCCCTCGACGAGCTCGTCGACCGGGTCGACACGGTGAAGGGCAAGGTCGGCGAGAAGCTGCGCGAGCACCTGTCCTCGGTGCTGCAGAACCGGCGGCTCACCGAGCTCGACCGGCAGGTGCCCCTCGAGGTGGGCCCGCAGGACCTCGCCGTGCGCGCCTGGGACCGCAACGAGGTGCACACCCTCTTCGACAACCTGCAGTTCCGGGTGCTGCGCGACCGGTTGTTCGCCACGCTCACCAGCGCCGAGCCCGAGGTCGAGGGCGGCTTCGAGGTCACCGCCGACGACGTCCCCGCCGGGGGCCTGGCCGCCTGGCTCGACGCGCACGCCCGCACCGGGCGCACCGGCGTCGTCTTCCGCGGGACGTGGGGGCGGGGCACCGGCGAGCTGGCCGGCCTGGCGCTGGCCGCCGGGGACGACCACGCCCTCTTCGTCGACACCGGCCCCGACCTCGACGCCGCCGACGAGCGGGCGCTGGCCGACTGGCTGGCCGACCCGGCCGCGGAGAAGGTCGCCCACGACGTCAAGGGCCCACTGCTGGCGGTGTGGGCGCGCGGCTGGGACGTGCAGGGGCTGGTGAGCGACACCGCGCTGGCCGCCTACCTGGCGCTGCCGGGCCAGCGGTCCTTCGACCTCGGCGACCTGGCGGTGCGCTACCTGCGCCGCGAGCTCAAGGACGCCGCCGCCCCCGACAGCCAGCTGACCCTCGACGGGCTGGGCCCGAGCGAGGCCGACGTCGCCGCCGAGGCCGCGCACGCCGACGTGCTCAAGGCCGTCGCGGTCAACGACCTCTCCGACGCCCTCGAGCAGGTGCTCGGCCAGCGCGGCGGCGACCACCTGCTCGGCGAGATCGAGCTGCCGCTCACCCGCGTCCTCGCCGGCCTGGAGCGCACCGGCATCGCCGTCGACACCGACCTGCTGCACGAGCTGCAGCGCGAGTTCGCCGAGGGCGTGGCCGCCGCGGCCGCCGAGGCCTACGCCGTCATCGGGCACGAGATCAACCTGGGCTCGCCCAAGCAGCTGCAGGCGGTGCTCTTCGACGAGCTGGGCCTGCCCAAGACGAAGAAGATCAAGAGCGGCTACACCACCGACGCCGACGCGCTGACCTACCTGCTGGCGCAGACCGGGCACCCGTTCCTCGAGCACCTGCTGCGCCACCGCGACGTCACCCGGCTGCGCACGGTCATCGACGGGCTCATCCCGATGGTCGACGACGCCGGCCGCATCCACACCACCTACCAGCAGACGATCGCCGCCACCGGCCGGCTGTCCTCGACCGACCCGAACCTGCAGAACATCCCGATCCGCACCGCCGAGGGCCGGCGGATCCGCCAGGCCTTCGTCGTCGGGCAGGGCTACGAGTCGCTGATGACCGCCGACTACAGCCAGATCGAGATGCGGATCATGGCCCACCTCTCCGGCGACGAGGGCCTCATCGAGGCCTTCACCTCGGGGGAGGACCTGCACTCCTTCGTCGCCTCCCGGGCCTACGACATCCCGATCGAGGAGGTCGACCCGGAGATGCGCCGCCGGATCAAGGCGATGAGCTACGGCCTGGCCTACGGACTGAGCGCCTACGGCCTGGCCCAGCAGCTGCGCATCTCCACCGAGGAGGCGCGCGAGCAGATGCACGCCTACTTCGAGCGCTTCGGCGGGATCCGCGAGTACCTCGACGGCGTCGTCGACGACGCCCGGCAGACCGGCTACACCGAGACGACGCTCGGCCGCCGCCGCTACCTGCCCGACCTGACCAGCGACAACGGGCAGCGGCGGCAGATGGCCGAGCGGATGGCGCTCAACGCCCCCATCCAGGGGTCGGCCGCCGACGTCATCAAGGTGGCGATGCTCGGCGTCGACCGGGCGATCACCGCCGAGGGGCTGTCCTCCCGGGTGCTGCTGCAGGTGCACGACGAGCTCGTGCTCGAGGTCGCGCCGGGGGAGCACGACGCGCTCGAGGCACTGGTGCGCCGGGAGATGGCCGGCGCGGCGCAACTGTCGGTGCCGCTGGAGGTCTCGGTCGGCTCCGGCGCCAGCTGGGACGCCGCCGCGCACTGAGGGAGGACCCCGGTGCCCCCCGTGCGCCGGGCCGACCCCGGACGGTCCGGCTCTGCCCCTCAGGCTGAGGTCGAGGGTCGGTGCGCGACCAGGACGAGCGTGCCCGGCACGAGCGCCCCGCGCTCCGGGGACCACTGGCCCCACACCTGGGTGCGGCCCGGCGTCCACTCGGGCTCGACCAGGTCGTCGAGCACCAGGCCGGCGCCGACGACGGCGCGCACCCAGTCGCCGACCGTGCGGTGGTGCTCGACGTAGACCGTGCGCCCCTCGCCGTCGGTCTCCACGTAGGGCCGCCGGTCGAAGTAGGAGGACACCACGCGCAGGTCGTCGGGGTCGGGGGAGTCGGGCAGCGGCCAGCGGAAGGGGTGGTTGACCGACGCCGCGAACCGCCCGCCCGGCCGCAGCACCCGCGCCACCTCGGCGAGCGCCCCCTCGACGTCGGCGACGAAGGGCAGCCCGCCGAACGCCGAGCAGACGACGTCGACCGAGGCGGCGGCCAGCGGGAGCGCCCCCGCGTCGGCCTGCAGCAGCGGCACGTCGAGGCCGGTCGCGCGGTTGAGCTCGGCGGCGCGGGCGAGCATCCCGGCGGAGACGTCGAGCGCGACGACGTCGGCCCCGGCCCGGTGCAGCCACCGCGCGCAGGGGGCCGAGCCGCAGCCCACCTCCAGCACCCGGCGCCCGCGGACGTCGCCCAGCAGCCGCGCGTCGGCCTCGCGCAGCCCCTCGGGGCACCACAGGAAGTCCACGTCGCCGAGGTCCGCGCCGTGCTCGGCGAGGTAGGCCGGGGCGGCGGCGTCCCACCAGCCGCGGTTGGCCCGCGCCGACTCCTTGCGGCCGGCCGGGCGCCGCTCGACGCCGCCGGCGGCGGGATAGCCGTCGGGGCCCAGCGGCAGCGTGGTCGGCGGGCTCATGACACGCCGATCGTGACACGCCGCCGCCGGACTGGCGGGAGTGCACCCAGGTGGACCCGCACGCGCCCGCGTCCGTACCATGGGAAAGGCGCCAGAGGTCTGTCAGTGCTGTACCCCGGAGGGGTCCGGCGCGCGCCGGCTTCCCCGCTCCCGCGGTCACCCGGCCGCGGTGTCCTGTCCCTACGCATCCCCCCGTCCGGAGCACTCGACCACATGACCTCCACCCAGGTCCGTCCTGACAGCACCCCCCAGATCGCGGTGAACGACATCGGCACCGCCGAGGACTTCCTCGCCGCGATCGACCAGACCATCAAGTACTTCAACGACGGCGACATCGTCGAAGGCGTGATCGTCAAGGTCGACCGGGACGAGGTGCTGCTGGACATCGGCTACAAGACCGAGGGCGTCATCCCCTCGCGCGAGCTGTCCATCAAGCACGACGTCGACCCGCACGAGGTCGTCACCGTCGGCGACGAGGTGGAAGCCCTCGTCCTCCAGAAGGAGGACAAGGAAGGCCGCCTCATCCTGTCCAAGAAGCGCGCCCAGTACGAGCGCGCCTGGGGCACGATCGAGGCGAAGAAGGAAGCCGACGAGGTCGTCACCGGCACCGTCATCGAGGTCGTCAAGGGCGGTCTCATCCTCGACATCGGCCTGCGCGGGTTCCTCCCCGCCTCGCTGGTCGAGATGCGCCGCGTCCGCGACCTGCAGCCCTACGTGGGCCGCGAGCTCGAGGCCAAGATCATCGAGCTCGACAAGAACCGCAACAACGTCGTCCTCTCCCGCCGGCAGTGGCTGGAGCAGACGCAGTCCGAGGTCCGCAGCGAGTTCCTCAACAAGCTCGCCCGCGGCCAGGTGCGCACCGGCGTCGTCTCCTCGATCGTCAACTTCGGCGCGTTCGTCGACCTCGGCGGCGTGGACGGCCTGGTGCACGTCTCCGAGCTGTCCTGGAAGCACATCGATCACCCGTCCGAGGTCGTCGAGGTGGGCCAGGAGGTCACCGTCGAGGTCCTCGACGTCGACCTCGACCGCGAGCGGGTCTCCCTGTCGCTGAAGGCGACGCAGGAGGACCCGTGGCGCCAGTTCGCCCGCACCCACCAGATCGGCCAGGTCGTGCCGGGCAAGGTCACCAAGCTGGTGCCCTTCGGTGCGTTCGTCCGGGTCGACGAGGGCATCGAGGGCCTGGTGCACATCTCCGAGCTGGCCGAGCGCCACGTGGAGATCCCCGAGCAGGTCGTGCAGGTCGGCGACGAGATCCTGGTCAAGGTCATCGACATCGACCTCGACCGGCGCCGCATCTCGCTGTCGCTCAAGCAGGCCAACGAGGGCGTCATCGGCGACGAGGAGCAGTTCGACCCCGCCGCCTACGGCATGGCCGCCTCCTACGACGAGCAGGGCAACTACATCTACCCGGAGGGCTTCGACCCGGAGACCGGGGAGTGGCTCGAGGGCTACGAGGAGGCCCGCGAGACCTGGGAGCGGCAGTACGCCGAGGCCCAGGCCCGCTTCGAGGCGCACCGCAAGCAGATCGCCGCGGCCCGCGAGGCCGACGCCGAGGCCGCTGCCGGGGGCAACTACTCCTCCGGCGGTGACACGGCGACCGGTGGCGACACCACCTCCGGCGGTGGCGGGACGCTGGCCAGCGACGAGGCGCTCGCCGCGCTGCGGGCCAAGCTCGCCGGCGGGGAGTGACCTGCTGGCGCACCGCCTGACGGTCTGATCGACGACAGAGGCCCAGGACCCGAGAGGTCCTGGGCCTCTGTCGTGTCCGCGGTGGGACCGCGGGGACGCGGGCCTGCTGCCCGCCCGGCTTCCCCGACCGGGCGGGCCGGCCCGGCTAGAGGCTCAGGATGATGGCGAACGCGGTGCGGGGACGGCCGCCGGCGGCGGTGAGCGCCTGCCAGGTGTGCCGGCCGGCCGGAGCGGCGTCGAACAGCCACCGCAGGAAGGCGCTGCGCCGCGAGGTGGTCGCCTCCCGCGCCGCCAGGCGCTCGCGGACGGCGGGCAGGTCGGCCACCCGGATGCCGCCCGCGCGCTCCACGCGGTGCCGGCCCGGGGTGCGGGGGGCCGCGGGGACCGTCGCGACGGCGGTGCGGGACTGCGACATCGTCAGTGCCTGCCTCTCTCGGCTGCGTCCCCCTCCGTGGGGAACCGACGGGGCGGACGTTATGAGGAGTGACGGGTGTGACTGGTGCGACGCGCCGGGCGGGTCGCCCGGGCGTTACCCGTCCGTGACCGCGTCCGGTGTGCTGGTTACGGTCCGTGCATGCTGCGCATCGGACTGACCGGCGGGATCGGCTCGGGCAAGAGCACGGTCGCCGCGCTGCTGGCGGCCCGCGGGGCGGTGGTCGTCGACGCCGACCGGATCGCCCGGGAGGTCGTCGAGCCCGGCACGCCGGGCCTGGCCGCCGTCGTGGGCGCCTTCGGGCGCGGGGTGCTGACCCCGGAAGGCGCGCTGGACCGGGCGGCGCTGGCCTCCGTCGTCTTCGCCGACCCCGACGCCCGGGCACGGCTGGACGGCATCGTGCACCCACTGGTGCGCGCGCGGGCCCAGGAGGTGGTCGCGCAGGCCGCCCCGGACGCGGTCGTCGTCCAGGACGTCCCGCTGCTCGTCGAGACCGGCCAGGCCGGCCAGTACGACCTCGTCCTGGTGGTCGAGGCCGACCTGGAGACCCGGGTGGGGCGCCTGGCGCTGCGCGGGCTGGGGGAGGAGGACGCCCGCGCCCGCATCGCCGCGCAGGCCACCGACGAGCAGCGCCGCGCCGTGGCCGACGTCGTGCTGGACAACAGCGGCGACCCGGACGCGCTGGCCGGGCAGGTGGAGCGCTTCTGGGCCGAGCAGGTGGCGCCGCGGGTCGCCGGCGGCTGACCCCGGCCCGGAACGGGTCAGGGCCCCAGGTCGTCGACCTGGGGCCCTGCTGGTGTGGGCGATACTGGGTTCGAACCAGTGACCTCTACCGTGTCAAGGTAGCGCTCTACCACTGAGCCAATCGCCCGAGTCCGGTCTGCCGACCGGCCCGCTCCACCCTCCGGCGCGGAGGCGAGGTGGAGACGGGATTTGAACCCGTGTAGACGGCTTTGCAGGCCGTTGCCTCGCCTCTCGGCCACTCCACCGCACACACGGGCGCCGGTCTCGCGACCAGCGCCCGAGGTCCCGAGCGGACGACGGGATTCGAACCCGCGACCCTCACCTTGGCAAGGTGATGCTCTACCAACTGAGCCACGTCCGCGTTGCTGTCGTACGGGGAGAACCATACCCGACCCGGCGGGGGGCTCTCACGGGGGGTCCCCCCGGGGTCAGCCGGCCGCCGGGTCGGCGCCGCCGGACAGCAGGACCGCCAGCTCCTGGTCCACGTCGAGGGCCGCCGTCTCCTGGCCGGTGGGCACCAGGGCCTCGATCTGCAGGAGGAAGGCGGCGACCGTGGCCCGCGACAGCTCGAACAGCGCCTCACCCGAGGGTGCCCGCAGGTGCAGGTAGAGCACGTCGCCGCTGGTGCGGGCCGGCCACAGCCGGACGTCGCCGTCGCCGGCGGGACGGTCGAGCCCGGCCACCAGCAGCTCACGGCTGAGCAGCCAGGTGATCCCGTCCTCGGGCTCTCCTGCCTCTCCGAAGCCGATGCGGACCGCGAACGGGTCGCGCACCTCGTAGGAGAGGACGGCGGGCACCTCCGTCCACGACGAGGGGCCGACCAGGTGCAGCGTCGTGGGGACCGAGTACCCGGGGGAAGCGTGCTGCGGCATGACCTCTCCAACGACCGGCACGCCGGGACGGTGCGCGGCCCGGCGCCCCGGGCGTGTCATCCGACCGGGTGCTCGCTCGCTACCCGTTCTACGGCGTGGTGAACCGGGATCAGTGTGCCTGTCGAACGTGACGTGTGACCATGGGAGCCGTGACGCGTCCGGCACGACGTCCGGAGGGCGACTCCGGTGACGCGGACCTCGTGTCGCGCGTGCGCGCCGGCGACCGGGGTGCGGTCGACGACCTGTACGACCGGTTCCGCCGTCCGGCCTTCACGCTGGCCCGGCGGGTCCTCGGCGACGACACGCTGGCCGAGGACGTCGTCCAGGACGTGTTCCTCACCGTCTGGCGCGACCCGTTCGCCTACGACGGGTCGCGCGGCAGCTTCTCCTCCTGGTTCATGGCGATGGTCCACCACAAGGCGGTCGACGCGGTGCGCCGCGAGGAGTCCCACCGCCGGCGGCAGACGCGCGCCGGGGACGACCTGGTGCTGAGCGCGCCGACCCGCGAGCACGACGTCGAGGACGAGGCCTGGTCGCGCGTGGTCTCCGAGCGGGTGCGCACCGCGCTGAGCGCGCTGCCCGACGCCCAGCGGGAGGCGCTGACCCTGGCCTACTACGGCGGCTACACGCAGCGGGAGGTCGCCGCCCTCACCCGTGCGCCGCTGGGCACGGTGAAGACCCGGATGCTCGCCGGCATGCGCCGGCTCAAGGAGGAGCTCGGGACCGTGGCCGGCGCGAGCATCGGGGGCGCGCTGAGCGGTCCGGCGCCCGTCGACGGGGGTGCTGCCCGGTGAGCGCGCGCCCCGATCCACACGACACCTTCGACGAGCTCGCCGTCGGCTGGGCGCTGCACGCGCTCGAGCCGGAGGACGAGGCGGTCTTCGGCGCGCACCTGCCCGGTTGCCCGCGCTGCACCCGCACGGTCGCCGAGACCACCGAGGTGATGGCCGCCCTCTCCGCCGACCTGCCGCCCGCCGAGCCCTCGGACGGCCTCCGCGACCGGCTGCGCGCCGCCGTCGAGCGGACCGGGCAGGTGCCGCCCCCGCCCGGCGCGGTGGGGCAGGCCGCCGGCGACGACGCCCCGGCCGGCCGCGGCGCCGTCCCGCCGTCGACCGCCGCGGCCGGCCCCGGGCGGCCCGGCGGCCGCCGCCGCACCGACCCGCCGCCGGAGGCCACCGGCTTCCCGGCCCACGTCCCGGACGCCGGGGAGGCGGAGCGGACGGCGTGGCGGCGGGTGCTGCCCAACGCCCTGGTGGCCGCGGCGGTCGCCGCGATCCTGGCGCTGGGCACCTGGGTCGTCGTGCTGGGGTCGGCGCGGGACGACGCGCAGGCGCTGGCCACCGAGCAGGCCGAGGTCCTCGACTCGCTGCTGCAGCCCGGGCGCGCGGCCATCGCGCCGGTCGTCGACGACGACGGGCGGCCCGTGGCCACCGTCGTGGCCCGCGACGGCCGGCTCCAGGTGGTCGCCGACGGGCTGGCCGTCAACGACAGCAGCGACAGCGTGTACGTGGTGTGGGGCGTGGCCGGGGACGACCCCGTGCCGCTGGGCACCTTCGACGTGGTCACCCCACGGACCGACCTGCGGACCGTAGGCTCGGCCGCGACCGGACTCGACGCCTACGAGGGCTACGCCATCAGCGTCGAGCCGGGCAGGCAGATGCCGGCGGAACCGTCGGACGTGGTGGCGAGCGGGCAGGTGACCAGCTGAGCGGACAGGACACGGCACCCCCGCGGGAGCGGCGCACCCGCCCCACCGCGGAGGAGCGGCGGGCGCACTTCGCCCAGGACGGGCACCACAGCCTGCGGGAGCGGGTCGCCGAGACCCGCTGGCGCCGCCGGCTGGCCGCCCGCCGCTCGCTGGACTCCGCCTACCGCGCGGTGGTCGGGGTCGTCGGCGGGCTGGTCGTCGCGCTCGGCCTGGTCACCATCCCGCTGCCCGGGCCGGGCTGGCTGACCGTCATCGCCGGCCTGTTCGTCCTCGCGACCGAGTTCATGTGGGCCGAGCGGCTGCTGGAGTTCACCAAGCGGCACGTCTCGGCCTGGACCGAGTGGCTGGGGCGGCAGCCGGTGTGGGTGCGCCTGGCGGTCGGGCTGCTGACGGCGGCCTTCGTGTGCGGCGTGCTCCTGGTCGTGCTGCACGTGACCGGCGTGCCGGACTGGGTGCCGGGGTGGGTGCCCCTGTGGCGGTGAGCGTCTGGCATCATGGTCGGCGCAGCGGGCGATTGGCTCAGTGGTAGAGCGCTTCGTTCACACCGAAGAGGTCACTGGTTCGAACCCAGTATCGCCCACCGGCACGAGGGGCCGGGCACTCCCGCGACGGGGTGCCCGGCCCCTCGGCGTTCTCCCCGGGGACAGGTGGCCGCTCAGCGGTCGGGCCGGTCCAGCTCCCGGGCGGCGGCCGCCACCACCGCGTCGCGCACCCGGTCGAGGGTGGCCGACCGCAGCCGCCACTGCTGCCAGTGGAGGACGACGTCGACCGGGTCGTCGAGGGCGACCAGCTCCGCACCGGCCCCGCGCGCCTGCAGGTCGGGCACCATGCCCCAGCCCAGCCCCAGGCCGACGGCGGCGACGAAGTCGGCCGCGGCGGGGACGAAGTGCACCGGCGGGGAGACGCCGGCGCCGGCGCGCGCGTGCAGGTAGCGGTCCTGCAGGTCGTCCTTGCGGTCGAAGACGACGACCGGGGCGCGGGCGAGGGCCTCGGGGGTGGGGCCGGCGGGGAACCAGCGCCGCACGAAGGCGGGGGTGGCCGTCGGTCGGTACCGCATGCCGCCGAGAGGGGTGGCGGTGCAGCCGGGCACCGGCTCGGCGTCCGCGGTCACCGCGGCCATCACCGTGCCGGCGCGCAGCAGCGCGCTGGTGTGCTCCTGGTCCTCGCGGTGCAGGTCGAAGCAGACCTCGCCGGCCAGCGGCGCGAGGGCGGGCAGCACCCAGGTGGCCATCGAGTCGGCGTTGACCGCGATCGGCAGCGTCGGCACCGCGGACGCGCCCTCGGCGCCGAGCTCGCGGACGACCTCGGCGGCCAGCAGGTCCACCTGCCGCGCCAGCCGCAGCACCGCCTGCCCGGACTCGGTCACCTGCACCGGTCTGGTCCGGACCAGCAGGATCCGGCCGGTGGCCACCTCCAGCGCACGCAGCCGCTGGCTGATGGCCGACGGGGTGACGTGCAGCGCCCGGGCGGCGGCCTCCAGCGTGCCGCCGCGCACGGTGGCGTCCAGCGCCCGCAGCTGCGCCAGGTCGAGGTCCACGGACAGCGATGCTAACGACGCATCAGGATCTGTAGCTGGACTGCACAACCGGTGCTTCGTAGCGTCGGGGACGTGCTGACCACCCCGGCGCTGCTCGCCGCCGTCTCCGGCCTCGCGCTGGGCCTGGGCCTCATCGTCGCCATCGGGGCGCAGAACGCCTTCGTCCTGCGGCAGGGGCTGCGGCTCGAGCACGTGGCCGCGGTGGTCGGGGTGTGCGCGCTCTCCGACGTGGTGCTCATCCTCGCCGGCGTGCTGGGCGCCGGGGCGGCGCTGACCCGGCTGCCGTGGCTCGTCCCGGTGGTCTGCTTCGCCGGGGCGGCCTTCCTGCTCGGCTACGGGCTGCTCGCCGCCCGGCGGGCCCTGCGCCCCGGCGCGCTGCTGCCCGACGCCGCGGGCGCCCGCACCGGCCTCGCGGTCACCGTGGGCACCTGCCTGGCCCTGACCTGGCTCAACCCCCACGTGTACCTGGACACCGTGGTGCTGCTCGGCTCGACGGCCTCGACCTACGGTGAGCACCGGTGGCAGTTCGCCGCCGGCGCGGGCCTGGGCAGCGTCCTGTGGTTCACCGGCCTCGGCTTCGGCGCGCGCCTGCTGCGGCCGGTGTTCGCCCGCCCGGCCGCCTGGCGGGTCCTCGACGGCGCCATCGCCGTCGTCATGACCCTGCTGGCGGTGTCGCTCGCCGTCCGCGGTGCGGCCGGCGCCTGAGCGCCGCGCGCCCCGCCACCACCCGCCCCGTCCCCAGGAGGACCCGTGATCGACGTCGAGCTCCCACCCGGACCGCCCGAGGGGGCCCTCACCCGGGGGTTCGCCGCGTGCCTGGCGTCGGTCACCGAGGTGCCGGTCGGCGACCTGCCACTGCCCGACGGCGGGCTCCCGCAGGCGCTGGGCGCCTGGCGCACCTGGCTCGCCGGGCACGGCTCGGGGCTGGTGCCGATCGCGGACCCGGTGCGCTTCCAGTGGCCCGGGTGGTGGATCGCCGTGGTCGAGCACCCGGACGGCGACGGCGCCGCGGCCGTGCTGGCGTTCGGCACGCCGCCGGGCGTGGTCCTCAGCCCGCAGACGCCGGCGCTGCTCGGCCGGGCCACCGCGGACCTGCGCATCCGCGAGGCCCACGCCGTCGCCCCCCTCGACCCGGTGCTGCACCGGCGGCCGGCCGCGGAGGTGCTGCGCGGCACCGTCGAGGGCCTCGCCGTGGCGCCGGCCGCCGAGGCCCCGATGCGACTGCTCGACGTGGCGCAGGCCCGGGCCGGCCGCGGCCTCGACGGCGACCGCTACGCCGCCGGGGCCGGCACCTTCAGCCCGCGGGGCGGGCGGCGTCCCGGCTACGACCTCACGCTCGTGGCCGCCGAGGTCCTCGAGGAGCTGTCCGCGGCAGGGGTGCCCCTGGACCTCGCCGGCAGCCGCCGCAACGTGCTCACCCGGGGCGTCGACGTCAACGCGCTGGTCGGCCGGCGCTTCCGAGTCGGGGACGTGCTGTGCGAGGGGCGGCGGCTGTGCGAGCCCTGCGTGCACCTCGACCGGCTCAGCGGGCCGGGCACGCTGCGCCCGCTCATCCACCGCGGCGGGCTGCGTGCCGACGTCCTCACCGACGGCGAGATCCGGGTGGGGGACGCGGTCGTCCCGGACTGAGCGGGTGCGCCGCCGGCGGCCGGGTCCCCGCGGGACCCGGCCCCGGCGGTCCGCTCAGGCCGGGCCGTAGGTCAGGTGCGCGACCCCGTTGCTCAGCTTCGCGACGTCGAGCAGCGACAGCTTCTGCGCCGTCCCCTCGGGGAACAGCCGGATGCCCTCGCCCAGCGCGAGCGGGTAGACGTAGAGGTGCAGCTCGTCGACGAGGCCGTCGGCGACCAGCGCGCGCACCAGCGTGGCGCTGCCGCTGACGTAGAGGTCGCGGTCGGCCGCGAGACCACGGATCCGGTCGGCGTCGTAGCCGCCGAGCGCCTCGGAGTTGCGCCACACCGCCCCGGCGTCGGTGAGCGTCGAGGAGACGACGTACTTGGTCGTGTCGTTGAAGAACGGCGCGCCCGGGTCGTCCTCCACCGTCCGCGTCGACCACGCCGGGGCGAACATCTCGAAGGTCGTGCGGCCCAGCAGGATCCCGGACGACGCGGCGGTCAGCGCCCCGATCGACTCGGACAGGTCGTCGGGGAACCCGTAGTCGACCGTCCACATCGGGACGTCGACCACCCCGTCGACGGTGGTGAACTCGTGCACCCGGATCGCGCCCATGTCGTGCTCCTCACGTGTCCCGGACGGCCGCTCCCGGCCGTTCTCGTCGGGTCAGACACTGGCCGATCCCGTTTCTCATCGGTGCAGGCGCGCCGGGCCCGCAGCCACCGGCGGACCGCGCGGCGACCGATGGGATCCGGCCGGCGCGCCGGTCTGCACCGCCACCCCACCGCCGTCGAGGAGGACACCGTGAGCGGTCCCGCAGGCCCCGGCGCGCTCGACGCCGAGTTCACCGCCCCCCTGGTGCGCAGTCCGGCCGAGGGCGGCTGGACCTACGTGCAGATGCCCGGCTCGGCCGAGTACTCCGGCACCCGCGGCCTCGTGGAGGTGCGCGGCACCATCGACGGTGTGCCCTTCCGCAGCTCGTTCACGGCCCTCGGCGACGGCACGCACGAGCTGCCGGTGCGCGCCGACCTGCGCCGGACCATCGGCAAGGCCGCCGGGGACGAGGTCACCGTGCGGCTGGAGGAGCGGCTCGGCTGAGTCCGCCGCCTCCGGCCCGATCGGGCGCACCATGGGGGAGATGGCACTGGACAGGGCCGCGCGCCTGGAGGCGGCCGTGGAACGGGACGGCCCCACCTGCATCTGGTGCGGCCGCGCGCTCTCCGGGCAGGTGACCCCCACGACCGAGCACGTCGTGCCGCGCGTCAAGGGCGGGCCGTCGTGGCTGGAGAACGAGGTCGCGGCCTGCCGCCGCTGCAACGCCGAGCGCGGGCACACCGCGCCCGTCGAGTGGCTGGAGGAGTGCCTGCGCCGCGGCTGGCCGGCCGACGAGGAGCGGCTCGGGCGCACCCTCACCCAGCTGGCCGAGGCGATCGCCGTCCGCGGCGGGCAGCGCCGGGCCCGGCCCTACCTGGAGTCCCAGCTGCGCCGGCTGCGGCGACGAGGTGGCGTCGCGGCCTGAGGTCGGCCGTAGCGTGGCGGGCGTGAGCGCGGGCACCGTCGTCGGCATCTCGGTCTACCCGGTGCGCGGCTGCGCCGGGACGCGGCTGCGGCAGGCCGACGTCGGCCCGTCGGGACTGGCCGGCGACCGCGCCTGGGCCGTCGTCGGCGCCGACGGGCGGGTGCTGCGCGCGAAGGACGCGCCGGCCCTGGCCGGCGTCCCCGCCACGGGCGACCCGGCGGCGGACGCCGCCGCCGTCACCGCCGCGCTCGGCGCGCCCGCGCGGCTCGAGCCGCTGACCGCCCGGCCCGACGGGTCCGCCGCGGTGCACCTGGTGTCCCGGCAGGCCCTCGACCGGGCCGCCGCGGGCGTCGTGCCGGCCGGCTGCGGCGCCGAGGACCCGCGCGCCAACCTGCTGCTCGACCTCCCCGGCGACACTCCTGCCGACACCCCCGGCGACCTGGAGCGCGACTGGGTGGGCCGCCGGCTGCGGCTGGGCTCGGCCGTGCTCGAGGTCACCCGTCTGCCGAAGCACTGCCTCGGCGTCTACGCCGAGGTGGTGCAGCCCGGCACGGTGGCCGTCGGCGACGCCGTCGTCCCGGCGTAGTCGCCGTCTCCGAGACCGGAGGCGGGCGCTCGATACGCTGGCCGGTGCCCGTCCCTCCCGGACGGACGCCGACCGGCACCCCCGAGCGACCCCCTGGAGACCCCGTGTCCGCCGCGCCCACCCCCGCCGCCGCCGCCCCGATCCGGGTGCCGGCCGGGACCACGGCCGAGCAGGCGCTCAAGGACGCCGGGGTCGCGCTCAAGGGCCCCGACGGTGCCGTCGTCGTCCGCGACCTGGCCACCGGCGACCTCCGCGACCTCGCCTGGGCCCCCGACGCCGACGCCGACGTCGAGCCGGTGCCGGCCGCCAGCCCCGAGGGCCGCGCCGTCATCCGCCACTCCACCGCGCACGTGCTCGCCCAGGCCGTGCAGGACCTCTTCCCCGGCACCCGCCTGGGCATCGGCCCGCCGGTGGAGAACGGCTTCTACTACGACTTCGACCCCGAGAAGCCGTTCACCCCCGAGGACCTGCAGGCGCTGGAGAAGCGCATGCAGCAGATCGTCAAGGCCGGCCAGCGGTTCTCCCGCCGCGAGATCGGCGACGACGACGCCCGCGCCGAGCTCGCCCACGAGCCGTACAAGCTCGAGCTGATCGGCCTCAAGAGCGGGGCCGCCGACGCTGCCGAGGTCGCGGAGGGCGCCGACGTCGAGGTCGGCGGCGCGCAGCTGACCATGTACGACAACCTCGACGCCCGCACCGGCGAGCGCGTGTGGACCGACCTGTGCCGCGGGCCGCACCTGTCGCGCACCTCGAGCATCCCGGCGTTCAGCCTCACCCGGTCGGCCGCGGCCTACTGGCGCGGCAGCGAGAAGAACCCGCAGCTGCAGCGCGTGTACGGCACCGCCTGGGAGAGCCGCGAGGCGCACAAGGCCTACCTGGAGCAGGTCGCCGAGGCCGAGCGCCGCGACCACCGCCGGCTGGGCGCGGAGCTGGACCTGTTCAGCTTCCCCGACGAGATCGGCTCGGGCCTGGCGGTCTTCCACCCCCGGGGCGGGATCGTGCGGCGGGAGCTGGAGGCCTACAGCCGCCGTCGGCACGAGGAGGCCGGCTACTCCTTCGTCAACACCCCGCACATCAGCAAGGCGCGGCTGTTCGAGGTCTCCGGGCACCTCGACTGGTACGCCGAGGGCATGTACCCGCCCATGCAGCTCGACGAGGAGCGCGACGCGGCGGGCACCGTGCGCCGGCAGGGGCAGGACTACTACCTCAAGCCGATGAACTGCCCGATGCACAACCTGGTGTTCGGGGCCCGCGGCCGGTCCTACCGGGAGCTGCCGCTGCGGCTGTTCGAGTTCGGCACCGTCTACCGCTACGAGAAGTCCGGCGTCGTGCACGGGCTCACCCGGGCCCGCGGCTTCACCCAGGACGACGCGCACATCTACTGCACCCCCGAGCAGATGGCCGGAGAGCTGCGCAGCCTGCTCGACTTCGTGCTGGGCCTGCTCGCCGACTACGGCCTGAGCGACTTCTACCTGGAGCTGTCCACCCGCGACCCGGCGAAGTCGGTGGGGTCCGACGAGAGCTGGGAGGTGGCCACCGAGGCGCTGCGCCAGGCGGCGCTGGACTCCGGCCTGGAGTGGGTGCCCGACCCGGGCGGCGCGGCGTTCTACGGCCCCAAGATCTCCGTGCAGGCGCGCGACGCCATCGGCCGCAGCTGGCAGATGTCGACCATCCAGGTCGACTTCAACCTGCCCGAGCGCTTCGGCCTGGAATACACCGCCGCCGACGGGTCCCGGCAGCGGCCGGTGATGCTGCACCGGGCGCTGTTCGGCTCCATCGAGCGGTTCTTCGCCGTGCTCACCGAGCACTACGCCGGCGCGTTCCCGGCCTGGCTGGCGCCGGTGCAGGTGACCGCGGTCCCCGTCACCGACGACCAGGTCCCCTACCTGCGCGACGTGGCGCTGCGGCTGCGGGAGCGGGGGATCCGGGCCGAGGTCGACGACTCCGACGACCGCATGCAGAAGAAGATCCGCAACGCCAGCAAGCAGAAGGTGCCCTTCGTGCTCATCGCCGGGGCCACCGACGCCGAGGCCGGCGCGGTCTCCTTCCGCTTCCGCGACGGCAGCCAGCGCAACGGGGTGCCGGTGGACGAGGCCGTCGACGCCGTCGCCGCCTGGGTGGCCGCCCGGCACAACACCGACCCGAGCGCCGAGACGCCGCTGGGGCGGTCGTGACCACCGGCCCGGACGGCGTCAACGTCCCGGTCTCGAGCGACGACGGCGGCCCGGCCACCGTCTTCGAGCACCTGTGGACGCCCTACCGGATGGCCTACATCCGCGGCGAGGGCAAGCCGACCGGGGAGCACGACTGCCCGTTCTGCCTCATCCCGGCCATGCCGGACGAGGAGGGGCTGGTGGTCGCCCGCGGGGAGACGGTGTTCGCGGTGCTCAACCTCTACCCCTACAACGCCGGGCACCTCATGGTGGTCCCGTACCGGCACGTGCCCGACTACACCGACCTCACCGCCGCCGAGGTCGCCGAGCTGGGCGCGTTCACGCAGACGGCGATGCGGGTGGTGCGAGAGGTGACCGGCGCGCACGGCTTCAACATCGGGATGAACCAGGGCTCGGTGGCCGGCGCGGGCATCGCCGACCACCTGCACCAGCACGCGGTGCCGCGCTGGGGCGGGGACACCAACTTCATGCCCGTCATCGGGCTGACCCGGGTGCTGCCCCAGGTGCTCGCCGAGACGCGGGCGCTGCTCGCCCGCTCCTGGCCGGCCCCGGCCACCACCCCGGCAGCGGCACCGGTGCGGGGGGACTGACGTGCTGGGACAGGGCGCCCGCGCCGCCGTCGGCCGGTTCTGGGCGCCGGTGGTCACCCGGCTGGCGCGCGCCGGGGTCACGCCCGACGTGGTCACCGTCACCGGCACGCTGGGTGCCGTCGCCGGGGCGGTGCTGCTCATCGCGCGCGGGCAGCTGTTCTGGGGCGCGTTCACCGTCACCGTCTTCGTGCTGCTCGACATGCTCGACGGCGCGCTGGCCCGGGCCCGCGGCGGCGGGTCGGCCTTCGGCGCGGTGCTCGACTCCACCTGCGACCGGGCGGTCGACGCCGCCGTCTTCGGCGCGCTGGTGTGGTGGTTCACCGGCGCCGGCGACGACCGGCTGCTCGCGCTGCTGGCGCTGGTCGCCCTGGTCCTGGGCGTGCTCACCAGCTACACCAAGGCCCGCGCCGAGGGGGTCGGCATCCCCTGCGACGTCGGGCTGGTCGAGCGCACCGAGCGGCTCATCCTGGTGCTCACCGGCACCGGGCTGACCGGCCTGGGCCTGCCGTACCTGGTCGACGTGGGCCTCTGGCTGTCGGTGGCCGGCGGCGCCGTCACGGTCGGGCAGCGGATCGCCGCGGTCCACCGCGGCGCCCGCGGCAAGCCGGCGCCGGCGGCCCCGGCGCCGGCGCGGTGAGCGGCGCCCGCGCCCGCGCGGCCGCCCGGCTCACCGACCTCGGCTACGCCGCCGGCTGGCAGGCCGTCCAGCGGCTGCCCGAGCCGGTGGCCCGCGGCGCCTCCGACGCGGCGGGGCGGTGGGCGGCCGGGCGCGAGGGCCGCAAGGTCCGTCAGCTGCGCGCCAACCTGCGGGTGGCCACGGGCGGAAAGCTGGACGACGAGGAGCTCGACGCGCTGACCGTGCGCGCGGTGCGCTCCTACGCGCGGTACTGGCAGGAGGCGTTCCGCCTGCCGCGGCTGCCCCGCGAGCGGATCGTGGCCGACACCGCCAGCTCCGGCGTCGAGCACTTCGAGCGGGCCCGCGACCAGGGCCGCGGCGTCGTCGTCGCGCTGCCGCACAGCGGGAACTGGGACGCCGCGGGCGTGTGGCTCGTCGACTGGCTCGGCGGCCCGTTCACCACCGTCGCCGAGCGCCTGCGCCCCGAGTCGCTCTACCAGCGGTTCCTCGACTACCGCCGGTCCCTCGGCATCGAGGTGCTGCCGCTGACGGGGGGAGCGCGGCCGAGCTCGGCGGTGCTGCGCGAGTGGCTGGACGGCGGGGGCTTCACCTGCCTGCTGGTCGACCGCGACCTGGGCTCCGGCGGCGTCTCCGTGGACCTCTTCTCCCGCCGGGCGACGATGCCCGGCGGCCCCGCCCTGCTCGCCGCCCGGACCGGCGCCGCCCTGCACCCGGCGATATGCCGCTTCACCGACCGCGGCTGGGAGTTCGCCGTCCGCCCCGAGGTGCGCGTCGACGGACCCGGCAGCCTGCGCGACCGGGTCCAGGCCGGGATGCAGGGGGTCGCCGACGCGTTCACCGACGACCTCGCCGTCCGCCCCGAGGACTGGCACGTGCTCGGCCGGGTGTGGGACGACGTGCCGCCGGACCCGCCCGCGGCGGAGCGCGGCTGATGCGGATCGGGCTGGTCTGCCCCTACCAGTGGGACGTCCCCGGCGGGGTCCAGTACCACGTGCGCGACCTCGCCGAGACGCTGCGCGGGCTCGGCCACCACGTCGAGGTGCTCACCCCGGCCGAGCACGAGGAGTCGCTGACCGACCCCTGGATCACCTTCGCCGGGCGCACCGTGCCGATCCCGTACAACGGCTCGATGGCCAGCGTGCAGTTCGGCCCGGTGTCGGCGGCCCGGGTGCGCCGGTGGCTGCGCGAGGGGCACTTCGACGTCGTCCACGTGCACGACCCGGCCCCGCCGTCGACCGGGCTGCTGGTCTGCATGATCGCCACCGGCCCGATCGTGGCCACCTTCCACGCCGCCACCGTCCGGTCGAAGTGGCTGGCCGCCTGGGGGCCGGTCGTGCGCCCGTGGCTGGAGCGGATCAACGGCCGGATCGCCGTCTCCGACTTCGCCCGGCGGGTGCAGGTGGAGCACCTCGGCGGCGACGCGGTGATCATCCCCAACGGCGTGCACGTCGCCCCGTTCGCCGAGGGGCCGCCGCTGTCCGGCCTGGCGCGGGGCGTCGACGGCCCGACCGTCGGCTTCCTCGGCCGCTACGACGAGCCGCGCAAGGGCCTGCCGGTGCTGCTGGAGGCGATGCGCACCGTCGTCCGGGAGCACCCCGGCGCCCGGCTGCTGGTAGCCGGGCGGGGCGACCCCGACGCGCTGCGCGGCTCGCTGGGCGAGGACCTCGCGCCGTCGGTGGCGGTGCTCGGCGAGCTCACGGAGGCCGACAAGGCCGCCTTCCTCCGCTCGGTGGACGTCTACTGCGCGCCCAACCTGCTCGGCGAGTCCTTCGGCGTGGTGCTCATCGAGGCGATGGCGGCCGGCGCGCCCATCGTCGCCAGCGACCTCGACGCGTTCGCGCGGGTGCTGGAGGACGGCGCGGCCGGCGTGCTGGTGCACCGCGGGGACGCCGCCGCGCTGGCCCGGGCGCTGTCGGACCTGCTCGCCGACCCCGCCCGCCGGGCGCGGCTGTCGGCGGCCGGGCAGGAGGCGGCCGCCGGCTACGACTGGCAGGTGGTGGCCCGCCGGGTCCTCGACGTCTACGAGACCGTCGTCCTCGCCGGGACCGGCGCGGTCACCGCCGCCGACGACGGGGAGCTCGCCGCCGGGACACCCGACGGGGTGTGGCCGTCCCTCTTCCGGCGTGCGCGCCGCTAGCGTGGGCGGCCGTGACGCCCGACGCCTGGTTGCTGCTCGTCGCGGGCGTCGCCGTCCTCCTGCTGGCCTGGACGGCGTGGACGCTGACCCGGCTGCGCCGTCTCGAGGGCCGGGTCGCGCGGGCCTGGTCGGTGCTCGACACCCGGCTGCAGCAGCGCGCCGCGCTCGCCGCCGACCTCGCCGCGGAGCACTCCGCCGTCCTCGGTGAGGACCGCGCCACCCGGCTGAAGACCGCCGCCTACGACGCCCGCCAGCCCCCCACCGGCGACCGGGAGCTGGCCGAGAACGCCCTCGGCCGGGAGCTGCGCGCGCTGCCCGCCGACCTGCCCGGGGTGCCCGCCCGGCTGCTGACGGAGCTGGCCGAGGCCGACGCCCGGATGGGCCTGGCCCGCCGCTTCTACAACGACGCCGTCCGCGACACCCACCTGCTGCGGCTGCACCGGCTGCCGCGGCTGCTGCGGCTGCACGCCGACCGCCCGCTGCCGCGCTTCTTCGACGTCGAGGACGGGCTGGACGCGGTGACCAGCGGCGCCGGACCGGCCGCCCGCTGAGCCCACCTACGATGGACCCGCGCCGAGCGCCTCCCCGGCCGGCCACCCCCGTCCCCCTGGAGCAGCCCGTGTCCTCGCCCGCCGACGTCCCCGCCACGCCCACCACGGGCACCGACCGCGTCAAGCGCGGCCTGGCCGAGCAGCTCAAGGGCGGCGTCATCATGGACGTCGTCACCCCCGAGCAGGCCCGCATCGCCGAGGACGCCGGCGCGGTCGCGGTCATGGCGCTGGAGCGGGTGCCCGCCGACATCCGCGCCCAGGGCGGCATCGCGCGGATGAGCGACCCCGACATGGTGCAGGGGATCATCGACGCGGTCTCGATCCCGGTGATGGCCAAGGCCCGCATCGGCCACTTCGTCGAGGCCCAGGTGCTGCAGAGCCTCGGGGTGGACTACGTCGACGAGTCCGAGGTGCTCACCCCGGCCGACGAGGCCCACCACATCGACAAGCACGCGTTCACCGTGCCCTTCGTCTGCGGCGCCACCGACCTCGGCGAGGCGCTGCGCCGCATCGCCGAGGGCGCGGCGATGATCCGCAGCAAGGGCGAGGCCGGCACCGGCAACGTCGTCGAGGCCACCCGGCACATGCGCGCCCTGCGCGCCGGCATCCGGCGGCTGGCCACCCTCGACGAGACCGAGCTGTTCGTCGCGGCCAAGGAGCTGCGCGCCCCGCACGACCTGGTCGTCGAGGTGGCCCGCGCCGGGAAGCTGCCGGTCGTGCTGTTCACCGCCGGCGGCATCGCCACCCCCGCCGACGCGGCCATGATGATGCAGCTGGGCGCCGAGGGCGTGTTCGTCGGCTCGGGCATCTTCAAGTCCGGCGACCCCGCGCAGCGCGCCGCGGCGATCGTGCAGGCGACCACCTTCTCCGACGACCCGGGCGTGATCGCCAAGGTGTCCCGCGGGCTGGGCGAGCCGATGGTCGGCATCAGCCTGGACACGCTGCCGGAGTCGCAGCGCTTCGCCAGCCGCGGCTGGTGAGGACCACCGCCCCGGAGCGCGTCCGCATCGGGGTGCTGGCGCTGCAGGGCGACGTCCGCGAGCACCTCGCCGTCCTGACCGCGCTGGGCGCCGAGGCGGTGCCGGTGCGCCGCCCGGCGGAGCTGGCCGGCGTCGACGGGCTGGTGCTGCCGGGCGGCGAGTCGACGACGATGACGAAGCTCGCCGTCCGCACCGGCCTGCTCGGGCCGCTGCGCGACGCCGTCCGCGGCGGGCTGCCGGCGTACGGCACCTGCGCGGGGCTGGTGCTGCTGGCCGACCGCCTGCTCGACGCCCCGCCCGGCCAGCCGACGCTCGGTGCCCTCGACGTCACCGTCCGGCGCAACGCGTTCGGCCGGCAGGCGGAGTCCTTCGAGTCGCGGATCGAGCTCACCGGCGTGCCGGGCGGCCCGCTGTCGGCGGTGTTCATCCGCGCGCCGTGGGTGGAGCAGGCCGGGCCGGACGTCGAGGTCCTCGGGCGGGTCGTGGGCGGACCGGCCGACGGTAGGATCGTCGCGGTGCGCCAGGGCGACGTCGTGGCCACCAGCTTCCACCCGGAGCTGACCGGGGACACCCGGGTCCACGCGCTGTTCGTGGACGTCGTGCGGCAGGCGGCCGCGGTCGGCCGGGCGGTGGCCGTCCCCAGTGGCGCCGGTGCCGGCGCCCCCGAACCCGGAGGAGAGCAGTGAGCGGCCATTCCAAGTGGGCGACCACGAAGCACAAGAAGGCCGCCATCGACGCCAAGCGCGGCAAGCTGTTCGCCAAGCTGATCAAGAACATCGAGGTCGCGGCGCGCACCGGTGGCGGTGACCCGGCCGGGAACCCGACGCTCTACGACGCCATCCAGAAGGCCAAGAAGTCCTCGGTCCCCAACGACAACATCGACCGCGCGGTCAAGCGCGGCTCCGGCGCCGAGGCCGGCGGTGCGGACTACCAGAACATCACCTACGAGGGCTACGCCGCCGGCGGCGTCGCGGTGCTCGTCGAGTGCCTCACCGACAACCGCAACCGGGCCGCCTCCGAGGTGCGCACCGCGATGACCCGCAACGGCGGCTCCATGGCCGACCCGGGCTCGGTGTCCTACCTGTTCACCCGCAAGGGCGTGATCGTCGTCCCCGGGGCCGACGGGGTCGACGAGGACACCGTGCTCATGGCGGTCCTCGACGCCGGCGCGGAGGAGGTGCGCGACCTCGGCGACACCTTCGAGGTGGTCTGCGAGCCGACCGACCTCGTCGCCGTCCGAACCGCGCTGCAGGACGCCGGCATCGACTACGACTCGGCCGAGGCCGGCTTCGTGCCCAGCGTCACCGTCGAGCTCGACGAGGAGGGCGCCGGCAAGGTCTTCCGCCTCATCGACGCCCTCGAGGACTGCGACGACGTGCAGAACGTCTACGCCAACTACGACGTCTCCGACGAGGTCCTCGAGCGCGTCGGCTGACGAAGGACCCCCTCGCCCCCGCGCCCCGCTCCGCTCGGCACGGGCTCCTGCGAGGAGCCGTGCCGGCTGTCGCCAGGCGTGTCGCCGTCCCCGGTGTCCGCCGGGGCGGTTAGCCTCGGTCGAACACCAGTTCGGGATCGGAGGCGGCTGTCCATGCGGGTGCTCGGCATCGACCCGGGGCTGACCCGGTGCGGCTGGGGTGTGGTCGACGGCCGTCCCGGCGCGCGCCCGGCCGCGGTCGGCGTGGGCGTGATCCGCAGCTCCGCCGACCTCGACCTGGAGCTGCGGCTGCTGGAGCTGCACACCCAGGTGACGGCGCTGCTGCGCGAGCACCGGCCCGACGTGGTGGCCATCGAGCGGGTGTTCACCCAGAACAACAAGGGCACCGCCACCGGCACCGCCCAGGCGGCCGGGGTCGCGGCGCTGGCCGCCGCGCAGGCCGACCGGCCGGTCGCCTGGCACACCCCCAGCGAGGTCAAGGCGGCCATCTCCGGCAACGGCCGCGCGGACAAGGAGCAGGTCACCCTCATGGTCACCCGGGTGCTGGGCCTCGCGGCCGCCCCCAAGCCGGCCGACGCCGCCGACGCGCTGGCGCTGGCGGTCTGCCACGTGTGGCGCGGCCCAGCGCAGCAGCGGCTGCGCTCCGCCGCCATCGCCGGCGGCATCGGCGCGCCGGTCGTGCAGCGGACGCTGCCGCGCTGGCAGGGGGTGTCCCGGTGATCGCCTCGGTGCACGGCCGGGTGGCCGCGGTGTCGCCCGACGGCGCGGTGGTGGAGGTCGGCGGCGTCGGCCTCGCGGTGCAGTGCACCCCGGGCACGATCGCCCGGCTGGCCGTGGGGGAGCAGGCGCGGCTGGCCACCAGCCTGGTCGTCCGCGAGGACTCCCTCACCCTCTACGGCTTCGCCGACGACGACGAGCGGCAGCTGTTCGAGCTGCTGCAGACCGCCAACGGCGTCGGCCCCCGGCTGGCCCAGGCGGTGCTGGCCATCCACCCGCCGCGGGAGGTGCGGCGCGCGGTGTCGATGGCCGACGTCAAGGCGCTGATGCAGGTGCCCGGCATCGGCAAGAAGGGCGCCGAGCGGCTCATCCTCGAGCTGCGCGACCGGCTGGGCACCACGGCCACCGACACCCAGCTCGACGGGCCCCCGCTGCCGGCCGGCGCCGCGCCGCTCACCCCGGTGGCCCCCTGGCGCGACCAGCTGTCCTCGGCGCTGGTCGGCCTGGGCTGGAGCAGCCGTGAGGCCGACACCGCGCTGGCCGCGCTGACCCCGGTGGCCGACGAGCAGCTCACCAGCACCGGCCGGGTCGACGTCGGTTCGCTGCTGCGCCAGGCCCTGCAGCTGCTGGGCCGGTCGTGAGCGAGCGTGCGAGCGAGCCGATGAGCAGAGCAGTGCCGCGCACGCGGCCGACGAGCGCCAGCGAGGAGGACGCGTGAGCGCGCCGTTCGACCGGTCGCTGACCGGGGAGGTCGAGGCGGGGATCTCCCGCGACTTCGCCGTCTCCCCGCAGGCCGGTGACGAGGAGCGGGTCGTCGAGTCGGCGCTGCGGCCGCACTCGCTGCGCGACTTCATCGGCCAGCCCAAGGTGGCCCGGCAGCTGGCGCTGGTGCTCGAGGGCGCCAAGCGGCGGGGCCGGCCGCCGGACCACGTGCTGCTGTCCGGCCCGCCCGGCCTCGGCAAGACCAGCCTCGCGCTGATCATCGGCTCCGAGCTCGGCACCGCGGTGAAGATCACCAGCGGCCCGGCCATCGAGCGCTCCGGCGACCTGGCGGCGATGCTGTCCAACCTCGGCCCCGGCGACGTGCTCTTCATCGACGAGATCCACCGCATCGCCCGGCCCGCCGAGGAACTGCTCTACATGGCGATGGAGGACTTCCGGGTCGACGTCGTCGTCGGCAAGGGCCCCGGCGCCACCGCCATCCCGCTGGAGATCAACCCGTTCACCCTGGTCGGCGCGACCACCCGGGCCGGGCTGCTCACCGGCCCGCTGCGCGACCGGTTCGGCTTCGTCGGCCAGATGGAGTTCTACGAGCCGGCCGAGCTGCAGCTGGTGCTGGCCCGCAGCGCCGAGCTGCTCGGCGTCGAGCTCACCGACGACGGGTCGGCGGAGATCGCCCGCCGCTCCCGCGGCACGCCCCGCATCGCCAACCGGCTGCTGCGCCGGGTGCGCGACTACGCCGAGGTGGAGGCCGACGGCCGGGTCACCCGCGCGGTCGCCCGGGCCGCGCTGGCGCTCTACGACGTCGACGAGCTCGGCCTCGACCGGCTCGACCGCGAGGTGCTCGAGGCGCTGGTCACCAAGTTCCACGGCGGGCCGGTCGGCGTCAGCACGCTCGCCGTCGCGGTGGGGGAGGAGCCGCACACCGTCGAGGAGGTGTGCGAGCCCTTCCTGGTGCGGGCCGGGCTGCTCGCGCGCACGCCGCGCGGGCGGGTGGCCACCGAGGCGGCCTGGCGGCACCTCGGCCGGCCGGTGCCGCGCGGCGGGATCCCCCTCGGGGGTGTCACAGCAGTCCCGCGTGACCCGGGTTCGTCGTCGGAACCGTTGTTCGACGCCTAGACTCGGCGGCGCTGGCGCGCAACTCGACCCTCCCGGGTCGACCGGTCCCGGCCGCGCGACCTGCGGATCGGCGGCCGGTCGCCGTGCGCGCCGTGACCGACGTACCCGAGCGGTCCCGACAGGGGGCCGCACCGACCGCGTGCACGCGAGCGCGGTAGAGAGGCACCACCGTCGTGGAACTGTTCCCCCTGCTCCTGCTCGTGCTGGCCTTCGTGGCGCTGATCGTGCTGCCCAACCGGGCGCGCAAGCGCCAGCAGCAGCAGACGCAGTCGGCGCTGGCCGTCGGCGTCCCGGTGACCATGGCCGGCGGCCTGCACGGCACCGTCGCCGGCCTCGCCGACCCGGCCACCATCGACGTCGAGATCGCGCCGGGCGTCGTGGTGACCTACGCCCGCCAGGCCGTCCTGCAGGTGCGCCCGCCGGCCGGTGACCTGCCCGGCCCGGTGGCCACCGGCGAGACCGTCGTCGACCCGGTCGTCGACGACACGCCGTCCCGGGACGACCGTCCCGGGGACGGCCCCACCGGCAAGACCCTCTGAGCGGAGTCCCACCCGTGGCCAACCGCGCCCTGCCCGCGCGCCGCTACTTCGCGGCGCTGGTGCTGATCATCGCCGTGATGTACGGCCTCATCTTCCTCACCGGCAGCGACCGGACGCCGCAGCTGGGCCTGGACCTGCGCGGCGGCACCACCGTCACGCTCGCCGCCCGCACCCCCGACGGGCAGGCGCCGGACCCCGAGGACCTCGAGCTGGCCCGCCAGATCATCGAGCAGCGGGTCAACGGCCTGGGCGTGGCCGAGGCCGAGGTGGTCACCGAGGGCGACTCGAACATCGTCATCTCCGTGCCCGGTGACGACGGCGAGCAGGCGCGCGAGCTCGGCCAGACGGCGCAGCTGCGCTTCCGCCCGGTGCTGGCCGGTCCCGAGCCGGCGGCGCCGGCCGAGACCACCGACGGCGCGGAGCCGTCGGACGCCGCCACGTCGAGCGACGCCGCGACCTCGACCGACGCCGCGACCTCGACCGACGGCGCCGCACCGACCGACGGCGCCGCACCGACCGACAGCGCGGCGCCCACCGGGTCGGCCGGCGCGGAGGCCACCACCGGCGACGGCGCGGTGGCCGACCCGGCCATCCCCGACCCCGACGCGCCCGCGGTGACCCAGGAGGAGGCGGCCGCGCAGTTCGCGACGCTGACCTGCTCGCCGGAGGAGGTCAGCGGCAGCGTCGACCGGTCGATCGACCACGTCGCGGCGTGCAGCGAGGACGGCTCGCAGAAGTACCTGCTGGGCCCGGCGATCCTCGAGGGCACCGACATCGCCGACGCGAGCGCCGGCACGCAGCAGACCACCGGCGAGTGGGTCGTGCTGCTGGACTTCAAGAGCGAGGGCCGGGCCACCTGGGCGCAGTACACCGCCAGCAACGTCGGCAGCAACGTCGCCTTCACCCTCGACGGCCGGGTCGTCTCCGCGCCCAGCATCCAGGGCGCCATCAACGGCCAGACCACGATCACCGGCTCCTTCGACCAGCAGAGCGCCGAGGAGCTGGCCAACCAGCTGCGCTACGGCGCGCTGCCGCTGACCTTCACCCAGGCGACCGCCCAGTCGATCTCCACCGAGCTGGGCTCCGAGCAGCTGCGGGCGGGCCTCGTCGCCGGCGCGATCGGCATCGTGCTGGTGTTCGTCTACGCGCTGGTCTACTACCGGCTGCTGGGCCTGGTGATGATCGCCAGCCTGTTCCTGTCGGCGGTGGTCGTCTACGCCAGCCTCGTGCTGCTGGGCCGCCAGATCGGCTTCACGCTCAGCCTCGCCGGCATCGCCGGGTTCATCGTCTCGATCGGCATCACCGCCGACTCGTTCGTCGTCTACTTCGAGCGGCTCAAGGACGAGGTGCGCGAGGGGCGCACGCTGCGCTCGGCGGTGCCGCGCGCCTGGGTGCGCGCCCGCCGCACGATCCTGTCGGCCGACGCGGTGAGCTTCCTGGCCGCGGCGATCCTCTACTGGCTGGCCATCGGCGACGTGAAGGGCTTCGCGTTCACCCTGGGCCTGTCCACGGTGCTCGACCTGATCGTCGTCTTCCTCTTCACCCACCCGCTGATGGCCGTGCTCGCGCGCTACCGGTCCTTCGGCCGCAGCCGGTTCTCCGGCCTCGGCCGGGTCGACCGCTCGAGCCACGCCGCCGCGCCGGCGCCCGCCGCCGGGCGGGAGCTGGTCGGCGCCGGGTCCGGCGCCCGCCGCACGCAGGACAGGAGCCAGGCATGAGCCGCGAGCAGGACACCCGCGAGCAGGAGACGGAGGTGCCCGTGGGCACCGACGCCGACGAGGCCCGCGCGGGCGACGCGGCGGCCGGCGCCACCGAGGACGCCGCCGCGGCGGCGGACGACACCGCGCTCGCCGAGGCGGGCCTGCCGGCCGAGGGCGGGACGCGCCGCCCGCGCCGCCGCGCGTCGCTGGTCAACCGGCTCTACAACGGTGAGGCCGGCCTCGACGTCGTCGGCCGCAGCCGGCTGATCTACAAGGTCACCGCCGTCGTCGTGCTGGTCTGCATCGCCTCGATGGTGTTCCGCGGCTTCAACTTCGGCATCGACTTCGCCGGCGGCAACAGCTTCCGGCTGCCGGGCACCACCGCGCAGCTCGAGGAGGTCCGCGAGGCGGCCACCGAGGCCGGCGCGGACGTCGCCTCGGCGCAGGTGGTCGGCGGCAACCAGATCCTGCTGCGCACCGGCGGCCTCGACAACGCCGGCGAGCGGGCGGTGGTGGAGGCCGTCGCCGGCACCGTCGGCGTCGCCCCCGACGAGGTCAGCCCCGAGTCGGTGAGCGCCGAGTGGGGGCAGGACATCACCGACCAGGCGCTGCTGGCGCTCGCGGTCTTCCTGGTCGCCGTCATCGCGTTCCTGGCCGTCCGGTTCCAGCCCAAGATGGCGATCGGCGCCATCCTCGCGCTGCTGCACGACCTGGTGGTCACCGCCGGCGTCTACTCGCTGATCGGCTTCGAGGTCACGCCCTCGACGGTCATCGGCCTGCTGACCATCCTCGGCTTCTCGCTCTACGACACCGTGGTGGTGTTCGACAAGGTCGACGAGAACACCCGCGGCCTGTCCTCCAGCGCCCGCATGACCTGGGGCGAGGCGGCCAACCTGGCGGTCAACCAGACGCTCATGCGCTCGATCAACACCTCGGTCATCGCGCTGCTGCCGGTGGCCGGGCTGCTGTTCGTCGGCGCCGGCCTGCTCGGCGTGGGCACGCTCAAGGACCTCGCGCTGGTGCTGTTCGTCGGCCTCGCCGCGGGCGCCTACTCGTCGATCTTCCTGGCCACCCCGATCGTCGCCGACCTCAAGGAGCGCGAGCCCGAGGTGCAGGCGCTGCGCCGGCGGGTGCTGGCCCGCCGGTCGGCGGCCGCCCGCCAGGGCAGCGGCACCACCCCCGGCACCGTGGCCCGGGCCCGCCGCGCCCGCGGCCCGGCCCGCGGCGGGGTGGCGCTGGCCGAGCGCGACGCGGACGCGCTCGGCCCGGCGCAGGCCGACGTCGTCGTCGAGTCGCCGTCGTCGGTCGCGCCGGAGCCGGCCCGCACCCCGGGCCCGCGGGGCGCCACCGCCGCGCCGCGCCCGGGTCAGCGCCCCGGCGGTCGCCCCGGCGGCAAGCGCCGCCGGTGAGCGCACCGGAGGAGGAGCTGCCGATCGAGGAGCTGCTCGCGACGCTCGCCGTCGACGTCCCCGACTTCCCGACGCCGGGGGTGCTCTTCCGCGACCTGACGCCGGTGTTCGCCGACGGCGCGGCGTTCCGGCGGATGGTCGAGGGCCTGGCCGCGCCGCAGCAGGCCGACCCGCGGGCGGCCGCGGTGGCGCACGCCGACGACGGCGCCGCGCGCGACCCGGGCTTCGACGTCGTCGTCGGGGTCGAGGCCCGCGGGTTCCTGCTGGCCGCCGCCGTCGCGCTGCACGCCGGCGTCGGCGTCGTCCCCGTCCGCAAGGCGGGCAAGCTGCCGCGGGAGCGGGTCACCGCCGACTACGCCCTGGAGTACGGCACCGCGAGCATCGAGATGCACACCGACTCGCTGCGGCCGGGCCAGCGGGTGCTGCTCGTCGACGACGTGCTGGCCACCGGGGGCACGCTGGCCGCGGCGCTGGCGCTGGTCGAGGAGCTCGGCGCGGTGGTGACCGCGGTGTCGGTGGTCATCGAGCTGGCCGAGCTGGGTGGGCGGGCGCGGCTGGCGCCGCACGCCGTCCACTCGCTCTGGACCACCTGAGGGGGAGCACTCCCGCCCGGTCGGGCCGCGTCCGGGCGGGTCGCGGCTAGCATGGTCAGGGTCGTACCTCCTCAGCCGCGCAGGAGTCGCCGTGTCCCCCGACGCGCCCGCCACCGGAGTGGCTGCCGCGCGGCCCGAGGGGCCGGCCGGCACGTCGCCGGACCAGCGGGCACCGCTGCCGAGCCGCCCCGTCGTCCGCCGCCCCGACGACGTCGGCAGCGAGCCGCCGGCCGAGGGCGAGTCCAGCGCCCCGCGCCCGCGGCGGGTGCGCGACCGGCTGGCCCGGCGGATCGTCGCGGGGCAGCGCGCGCCGCTGGTCCGCCCGGTGCTCGAGCCGCTGGCCGCGCTGCACCGGCAGAGCCACCCCAAGGCCGACCTGGGGCTGCTGCAGCGGGCCTACGACGTGGCCGAGGCCGCGCACGCCACCCAGAAGCGCAAGAGCGGCGACCCCTACATCACCCACCCGCTGGCCGTGGCCACCGTCCTCGCCGGGCTCGGGATGGACACCACCACGCTGGTGGCCGCGCTGCTGCACGACACCGTCGAGGACACCGGCGCGACGCTGGAGTCGATCAGCGCCGACTTCGGGCCCGAGGTGGCGCACCTCGTCGACGGCGTCACCAAGATCGACAAGGTGAAGCTGGGCGACGCCGCCCAGGCCGAGACGATCCGCAAGATGATCGTCGCGATGGCCCGCGACCCGCGGGTGCTGGTCATCAAGCTCGCCGACCGGCTGCACAACATGCGCACGCTGCGCTTCCTCCCGCCGGAGAAGCAGGAGAAGAAGGCGCGCGAGACGCTGGAGATCCTCGCCCCGCTGGCCCACCGCCTGGGCATGAACACCATCAAGTGGGAGCTCGAGGACCTCGCCTTCGCCACGCTCTACCCCAAGCGCTACGACGAGATCGTCCGGCTGGTCGCCGAGCGGGCGCCCTCGCGCGACACCTACCTCGCCGAGGTCACCGCGTCGGTCACCGAGCAGCTCAAGGCCGCCGGCATCGAGGCCGTCGTCACCGGCCGGCCCAAGCACTACTACTCGATCTACCAGAAGATGATCGTCCGCGGCCGGGACTTCACCGACATCTGGGACCTCGTCGGCATCCGCATCCTGGTCGACACCGTGCGCGACTGCTACGCGGCGCTGGGCATCATGCACGCCCACTGGCAGCCGGTACCGGGGCGCTTCAAGGACTTCGTGGCGATGCCGAAGTTCAACATGTACCAGTCGCTGCACACGACGGTGATCGGCCCGCAGGGCAAGCCGGTCGAGCTGCAGATCCGCACGCACGACATGCACCGCACCGCCGAGTACGGCATCGCCGCGCACTGGAAGTACAAGGAGAAGGCGCGCGCGGGCGGGCGGCCCAGCGCCGGGGAGATGGGCGCGGCCAAGGTCGGCTCGCCCGACGACATGCTGTGGCTGCGCCAGCTGCTCGACTGGCAGCGCGAGGCCCAGGAGCCCGGCGAGTTCCTCGAGACCCTGCGCTACGACCTCGGTCCGCAGGAGGTCTTCGTCTTCACGCCCAAGGGCGACGTCATCAGCCTGCCCGGGCAGTCCACGCCGGTCGACTTCGCCTACGCCGTGCACACCGAGGTGGGGCACCGCTGCATCGGCGCCCGGGTCAACGGGGCGCTGGTCAGCCTGGACAGCACGCTGTCCAACGGCGACGTCGTCGAGGTGTTCACCTCGCGCTCACCCACGGCCGGGCCGTCGAAGGACTGGCTGGGCTTCGTCGGGTCGTCGCGGGCGCGCACCAAGATCCGGCAGTGGTTCACCAAGGAGCGCCGCGACGACGCGGTGGAGGCCGGCAAGGAGGCCCTGACCCGGGCCATGCGCAAGTCGGGGCTGCCGCTGCAGCGGCTGCTCGGCGGCGACGCGCTGGTCACCCTGGCCAAGGACCTGCGCCACGCCGACGTCACCGCGCTCTACGCCGCGGTGGGGGAGAACCAGATCTCCGCCGCCTCGGTGGTGGAGAAGCTGATGGCCGCGCTGGGCGGTGCCGAGGGCGCGGTCGAGGACATCGCCGAGACCGCGATCCCCACCCGCCGGGCGGTGCACCGGCGCCCGGCCAGCGGCGACCCCGGCGTCGTCGTGCACGGGATGAGCGACGTGTGGGCCAAGCTCGCCAAGTGCTGCACCCCGGTGCCCGGCGACGAGATCCTCGGCTTCGTCACCCGCGGCGGCGGGGTGAGCGTGCACCGCACCGACTGCACCAACGCCGGCGACCTGCAGCGCAAGCCCGAGCGGCTGGTGGAGGTCGAGTGGGTCAGCCAGCCGGGGTCGGTGTTCCTGGTGTCCATCCAGGTCGAGGCGCTCGACCGGCACCGGCTGCTCTCCGACGTCACCCGGGCCCTGGCCGACGAGCGGGTGAACATCCTCTCGGCGTCGGTGCAGACCAGCCGTGACCGGGTGGCGGTCAGCCGGTTCACCTTCGAGCTGGCCGACCCGGCCCACCTCGGCGCGGTGCTGCAGACGGTGCGCAACGTCGAGGGCGTCTTCGACGTCGAGCGCGTCACCGCCTGAGCACCCGCGCGACGATCAGGGGACCTGATCGTGCGGTGTCCGACCTGACCGTGGGACGTCGGGGAGGACGCTCGATGATCAGGTCACCTGATCGTCGAGCCCCGTCAGCGGACGTCGCGGCGGGCGCGGCGGGGGAGGACCAGCTCCACCCGGGCGGGCAGGTCCGGCCGGCCGAGCGCCTGCCGCGCGTGCGCGATCGCGCCGTCGACGACGCGGGTGTGCAGGGCCCCGGCGTCGACCCGCCCGTCGAGGGTGACCGTGAGGGTGAGCAGCGGCGCGGTGCCGGCCCCCGAGAGGCCGGCGCGGGCGCGGGTGACGCCGCGGTAGCCCTCGACCTCGTCCTCCACCGCGCCGGTGAGCGCCGCGGCGTCGAGCTCGGTGTCGCCGCGCCTCGGGTCGCGGGACAGCGGCAGCCGGGCCACGCGGTCGGACCGGGCCTGGACCAGTAGCCACCACAGGCACAGCAGCGCCAGCAGCGCGCCGGCCACGCCGACCACCGGCCAGAACCACGGGCTGGCGTCGACGAACCGGCCGACGGGCGCGTCGAGCACCGGGCGGTCGGGCAGGCCGGGGCCGAACAGCCCGAGGACGACGGCGAGCGCGGCGGCACCGGCAGCGGCCAGCAGCAGGCCGAGCAGGGCCAGCACGACCCGGTTGGCGCGGACGACGCCGCGGGCGCGGGTGCGCGGCAGCAGCGCGGCCGGGCCCCGCGTCCCGCCGGGGGCAGGGGCGGGCGCGGGGCGGTCCTCGGTGGTGGTCATCGGGTCTCCTGTCGGGTGCGGACCCGCAGCCGCGGCGTCCGGCGCAGCTGCAGCTCCTCCAGCGCGGCGGTCGCGTTGGCCTGCGCCTCCCGCCCCACCCGGGCCACCTCGCCGGCGTCGCGCAGCGGCACGTGCACCGACAGCCGCGCCCGTCGGGCCCGGGCGCGCGCGGCGGCCCGCTCGACGCCGGGCGTGGCGGTGGCCGCGACCTCCAGGAGCCGGCCCAGGCTGCGGGTGGACAGCGTGGTGGTCACGGCGGGGTCGGTGCCGGTGAGCACCAGGTCGGTGCGCCGGCGGGGGGCGAGCTCGGCGAGCAGCAGCAGGAGGCCGAGCACGAGCAGGCCGACGGCGACCGCGACCGCCGCGCCCGCCGACCACGGCGTCCCGCGCAGCCAGGCCGCCACGGGCCCGTACGGGAGGGCGACCGGCCCGCGGTCGACGGCGGCGGCCACGACCTCGACGACGACGAGGACGCCGAGCACGAGGCCCGCGGCGGCGAGCAGGACGGCGAGGACCCGGTCGACGGCGCGCACGTCAGCTCACCCGCCGGTCGCGGGAGCGCGGGCCGGGCAGCGCCGTCACCCGGATGTCGACGCCGGCGGTGCGCACGCCGGCCAGGGCGGACAGCCGCTCCGCGACGTGCCGGCGCACCTGCTCGGTCACCTCGAGCACCGGTGCCGGCCAGGCCACCGACATGACCACGGAGACGGTCGCCACCGGCCAGTCGACGCGGGCGTCGACCTGGGGCCGGTCCTCGGCGGACCCGACCGCGACGCCGAGCAGCCGGCGCGGCGACCCGGTGGCCCGGTCGACCTCGGCGGCGGCCTGGGCGGCGATCCTCTCCACGACGCGGTCGGCCACGACCAGCCGGCCGCGGCCGTCGAGGTCCCCGCGCGGCGCGTCGGGGACGGTGCCGGACGGGGAGGCGCCCGCCGGCGGCAGGGCCACGGCGGTCACCGCCGTCCCCCGCCGAGGTGGGCGGACAGGTCGATGCGGCCCTCGACGACCTGGCCGACGAGGAAGCCCACGGCGCCGAGGACGGCGACGAGCAGGAAGGCGTCGAAGCCGCCGAAGGCACCGGCGAGACCGAGGACGAGGCCGACCATCAGGCCGACGAGGCTGGGGCGCATGGGGATCTCCTGAGGGGTCAGCGGAGGGGACGGGTGCGGGGCGGGCGGCGCGGGGCGAGCAGCCGGCGCAGGCAGGCGCGCGGGCCGCGGCTGCGGACGACGGTGACCCGCGGCCGGGGGAGCGCGCCGGTCGCCGGCGCCCGGCCGGCCCGCAGCGCGGCCAGTCCGGCGGCGAACGCGGCGGGGTCGCCGCCGACGTCGGGGTGGTGGGTGCGGATCCAGTCCCGCTCCGCGCGTCGCCGCGCGCGGGCGTCGTCCGGGACCGGGCCGCGGGGCCGGCTCACGCCCGTCCGTCCCCGGCGGCTCCGGGCACCGCGTCCTCGAGGTCCTCAAGGTCCTCGAGGTCCTCGACGTCCTCGACGGTGACGTCGACCGGCGAGCCCGGCGCGACGGTGCCGACCGCCGCCCGCACCTGGCCGGCGACGTCCCGCACCGGCACCCCGGCCCGGGCGACGACGTGCACCGCCACCCGGACCGGGCCGCCGCCGGGCTGCGGGCGGACGGCCAGCCCGGCCACCCGGCGGCCCGGCAGGTAGACGCCCGCGCCCGCGGGGCCGGCGGTCAGCCGGGCCACCGCGGGGCTGGCGGCCACCGCGGCCGCCAGCCGGTCGACGTCGATGCCGTCGACCACGGTGCCGGTGTCGACCACGGTGCCGAGGGGTGTCACGAGACGCGGCTGGAGGGCTGCTGCTCGGCGTCGTCGTCGGTGGGCAGGTGGACGTCGTTGACGCTGATGTTCACCTCGACGACCTCCAGGCCGGTCATCCGCTCCAGGCTGGTGATCACGTTGCGGCGGATGCCGGTGGCCAGGTCGGCGATCGGCACGCCGTACTCGGCGACGATGTCGATGTCGACGGCGGCCTGGGTCTCGCCGACCTCGACCGAGACGCCCTGCGAGACGTTCGGGCCGCCCGAGCCCGGGATGCGCTCGCGGATGGCGCCGAAGGCCCGGGCGACGCCGCCACCGAGACGGAAGACGCCGTTGACCTCGCGGGCGGCCATGCCGGCGATCTTGGAGACCACCGTGTCGGCGATCGTGGTCCGGCCCTGCGAGCTGGTCAGCTGGGTGCTGCGGCTGGTGGCGGCGTCCTGCTTGGTGGCCACCGCGGTGCTGTTGGTGGGCGTGCCGGTGGTGGGAGCGCTCATGTCGTTCCTCCTCGGACCCGTCGTGCGGGATCGGATGTCGTGGCACCTGGTAGGACCCACTCCTTCCCGGGTCGTCACGCGGTCAGCGCCGATCGGTCCTGTGACGCGGACCACGTCGTGGTGCCGGTGCGCAGCGTCACCGACCGGTGACCGGGCTGCCGGGGCAGGGCGACGCTGCGACAGTGGCCGGGTGGACGAGGGGGAGGGCTGAGCGCCGCGGCGCCGGTGCCGGGGGAGGCGCCCGTCCCGGACGGCGAGCTGGCCGCCCGGGCGCGGGCCGGTGACACCGGTGCCTTCGAGGCGCTGGTCCGCCGCTACCAGGCGCCGCTGTACCGGCTGGCGGTGCGGGTGCTCGACGACCGGCAGGAGGCCGAGGACGTGGTGCAGGAGGTGTTCGTGAGCACCTGGCGCCGGCTGCCCGGGCTGCGCGACGACGCGGCGGTGGGCGGCTGGCTCTACCGGGCCGCCACCAACCGCTGCCTCAACCGGCTGCGGAGTCGCCGCACGCTGCCCGATGACGCCCTGGAGCGGCTGCCCGACTCCCGCCCCGGCGAGCAGCCGCAGCGCGTGGTGGAGGCGGCCGCCGGGGTGCAGGCCCTGGCGGCGGCGCTGCGCGGCCTGACGCCGGAGCAGCGCGCGGTGTGGGTGCTCCGGGAGCTGCACGACCGCTCCTACGCCGAGATCGCCGAGGCGGTCGGGACCACCCCGGTGGCGGTGCGCGGGCGGCTGGCGCGGGCCCGGGCCGACCTGGCGGAGGCGATGACGGCGTGGCGCTGACCACCGACCCCGGGGACGGCCGGCGCCGGGACGACGGCCCGGTGCCCGAGGTGCTCGCCGCCGCCACCGCGTCCGCCCGCCGCGAGGACGCCGCGCTGGTGCCGCCCCCGGCGCTGCTGCGCCGGGTGATGGACGCCGTCCGCGCCGAGCCGCGCCCCTCCGGCGCGCCGGTGGTCCTCTCCGCCGCCCCCGGGGCCCGCGTGGAGGTGGCCGAGGCGGCGGTGCTGCGGGTGGTGCGGGCGGCGGTCGAGTCGGCCGGCGACGTCCGGGCCGGCCGTTGCCGGGTGGATGCCGGGGGCGGCGTGCTGCGCGTGTCGGTGTCGGTGTCGGTGACCGCCCGCGCCGGCGTGCCGCTGCCCGAGCTCGCCGACCGGGTGCGGGCCCGGGTGGCGGCGGTGGCCGGGGCGACCCTCGGGCTGCCGGTCGCCGCGGTCGACGTCGCGGTCGAGGACGTGACCTGAGGCCGCTCAGCGGGCCCGCGCCACCACCGCGTACAGCGGGTCGCCGGCGCCCGGGCGGGTGCGCAGCGAGACCTCGGGCTCGGTGAACCGGCCGGTCCGGCGCACCAGCTCGGCGACGATCGCCCCGTGCTGCTCGTCGTCGGTGTACAGCCAGCCGCGGACGGCCTTGGTCGGGAAGCAGCGGTTGCTGAAGGTGACCGCCAGCGGGCCGCCGGGGCGCAGCACCCGGCCGACCTCGGCCAGCACCTCGACCGGGCGGGTCAGGTAGTCGACCGACACGCAGCAGACCGCCGCGTCGACGTCGTCGTCGGGCAGCGGCAGCCGGGGGTCGGCGTTGAGGTCGTGCACCAGGCGCTCGGTGGCCGCGGGGTTGGCGGCGAGCTCCTCGCCGTTCATGCCCAGCACCACCAGCTCGGCCGGCGGAGTGCGGAAGTGCGAGACCCACGAGGACATGAGGTCGAGCACCCGCCGGGGAGCGGGGGCGGCGCCGTCGATGCCGAGCTCGGCGTAGAGATCACCGACCGCGGCGATCGCGGCGTCGTCGATGTGGGTGACCAGCCGCGGCGGCCCGTAGAAGAACGAGTCGGGGGACTCGTCGTCGCGGTCGAAGAAGCCCGCGGGGAAGCCGGCGTAGAGGTCGTCGGGAGAGCCGGCGCCGGGGTCGCTCACGGCGCCGGCGCCACGGACGTCAGGGTCACCGGGACCGTCGGCGCGCCACCGCCCGGGCTGGGATCGAGCGAGCCGTCGTTGCCGTTGGCCGCGACCTGGTCCAGCACCGCGAGCCCGGCGTCGTCGACGGTGCCCACGACCGTGTAGTCCGGCGGCAGCAGGCTGTCGCCCCACACGAGGAAGAACTGGCTGCCGTCGAGACCCTGCCCGCTGTTCGCCATCGCCACGGTGCCCCGCGGGTAGGTCTCGTCGCCGTCGACGTCGGTGGGGAAGGCGTAGGTGGGGCCGCCCGCGCCGGTGCCCGTGGGGTCGCCGCACTGCAGCACCTGCAGCCCCTCGCTGTCGACCTCGCGGTGGCAGGCCGAGCCGTCGAAGAAGCCCTGCCCGGCCAGGTGCAGCATGCTCGCCGCCGCGCACGGGGCGCCGGCGCGGTCGAGGGTGAGCGTCAGGTCGCCGAGGCTGGTGCCCACCTGCAGCGCCGCGGTGCCCTCGGCGGGCACCTCCTCGGGCGGGGTGGGCACCTCGACGGCGTACGGGTTCCCCGAGCGCGCGGCCACCCAGTCGCAGGTCGCCGTCGACGCCGACCCGCCCCCGCCGGCCGCGCCCCCGCCGGCCCCGGCCGTGGGGCCCGCCGCACCGGACCCGCCGTCGCCGCAGGCCGCGAGCGACAGCAGCGCGGCGGCCAGCCCGGCCGCCCGCAGGCGGCTCACGCGACGACGGTCATCGTGTCGATGGTCACCGGCACGTTCGGGGCGCCGCCACCGGGGCTGGGCTCGAAGGAGCCGTCGTTGCCCGCCGCGGCGATCGTGTCGAGCACGGCCAGCCCGGCCTCGTCGACCGTGCCCACGACCGTGTAGTCCGGCGGGAGCTGGGAGTCGGTGAAGACGAGGAAGAACTGGCTGCCGGTGGAGCCCGGGCTGCCGCTGTTGGCCATCGCGATGGTGCCGCGCGGGTAGGTGGTCTCCGGCGTGACCTCCTCGGCGAACTTGTAGGTGGGGCCGCCCTGGCCGGTGCCGGTCGGGTCGCCGCACTGCAGGACGCCGAAGCTCTCCGCGTTCACCTCGCGGTGGCAGGTGCTGCCGTCGAAGAACTGCTGCTGGGCCAGGTAGGCGAAGCTGGCCGCCGCGCAGGGGGCCTTCGCCCGGTCGAGGGTCAGCGGGATCTCGCCCTGCGAGGTGCTCATCAGCACCGGGACCGTGCCGGTGGCCGGGGTGGCGGCCGGGTCGGGCGGTGTGCCGGCCTCGACGAGGTTGCTGTTGCCCGAGGTGTCGGGGGCGTAGGTGCAGCTCACCGTGCCGTCGGCGTTGGTGGTGGCCGGGGCGGCGGTGGCCTCGGCGGGCGCGCTGCTGCTGCTGCTCGTGGCGGCGTCGGCGCTGGGGTCGGCGTCGCCGCCCAGGCCCGCGACCAGCGCCACCGCCCCGCCCACCAGGACCACGGCGAGGACGGTCACCACGACGAGCAGGTTGCGGCGGCGCCGGCGGGCCAGCTCGGCACGGCGCTCCAGCTGGCGCTGCAGACGGCGCTGCGCGGCGACGCGGCGCTGCTTGTTGGTCGGCACGGGACGGACACTCCTCGGACGGGCGGCTGCTCGGCGGGGCCCTCGGTCTGCGGCGCCGCTGCCCGGTCCCGGGCCGTGCCGCGCGGTGCCCCGCTGCTCGGCCGCGAGTGTAGGTGCGCCGCCTGAGCGGGCCCGGTCGCCGGACCGGAGGGGCCCGAGATCGCCCGCGTAACCTGCACGGGTGCTCATCCGCTCGTTCCCGGCCGGCGCCTTCGGCACCAACTGCTACGCCGTCGCCTCCGGGCCGCGCGCCGAGTGCGTGGTCGTCGACCCGGGCATGGACGCCGTCGAGCCGCTCGCCCGCCTGCTGGCCGAGGACGGTCTCAAGCCGGTCGCGGTGGTGCTCACCCACGGCCACCTCGACCACACCTTCTCCGTGCTGCCGGTGTGCGAGGGCTACGACATCCCGGCCTACCTGCACCCCGACGACAACGGCATGCTGGCCGACCCCGCCCGCTGGCACGGGCCGGCGCTCGCGCCGCTGGTCACCGGCCTGCGGCTGCCCGACCCGTCGGTGGTGCGCCCCCTCGACGACGGCGCCGTCCTGTCGCTGGCCGGGGTGGAGCTGACCGTGCGGCACGCGCCCGGGCACACGCAGGGATCGGTGGTGTTCTCCCTCGACCTGGGGGAGGCGCCCGGGCTGCTGGCCGGCGACGTGCTCTTCGCCGGGTCGGTGGGCCGGGTGGACCTGCCCGGCGGCTCCTGGGAGGCGATGCTGGCCTCGCTGCGCGACGTCGTGCTCCCGCTGGACGACGCGACCGTGGTGCTGCCCGGCCACGGCCCGGCCACCACCGTCGGCCGCGAGCGGGCGACCAACCCCTACCTGGCCGAGGCCGGCGCGGCGGCTCCCCGGGGACGCGGTCTGTGACCGGGATGACCGCGCCGAAGGGCACCTTCGACGTCCTGCCGCCGGAGTCGGCGCGCTTCCTCGCCGTCCGCGACACCCTGACCGCGCCGCTGCGGCGGGCCGGGTACGGCTACGTCGAGACGCCGGTGTTCGAGCACACCGAGGTCTTCTCCCGGGGCGTCGGGGAGTCCACCGACGTCGTGACCAAGGAGATGTACACCTTCGACGACCGCGGTGGCCGGTCGCTGACGCTGCGCCCCGAGCTCACCGCCGGGCTGATGCGCGCGTTCATCGAGCACCGGCTGCACACCGGCGCGCTGCCGGTGAAGCTGTGGACCGTGGGCTCGGCGTTCCGCTACGAGCGGCCGCAGGCCGGCCGCTACCGGCACTTCACCCAGGTCGACATGGAGGCCCTCGGCGTCGACGACCCCGCGCTGGACGCCGAGGTCGTGGCGCTGGGCGTGCAGGGCTTCCGCGACCTCGGGCTCACCGACTTCGAGCTGCTGCTCACCTCGCTGGGCGACGCCACCTGCCGGCCGCAGTACCGCGAGCTGCTCGTCGCCCACCTGGAGAAGCTCGACCTCGACGAGGAGACCCGACGCCGGGCGGCGATCAACCCGCTGCGGGTGCTCGACGACAAGCGCCCCGAGGTGCAGGCCCAGCTCGACGACGCGCCGCTGATGGTCGACCACCTGTCGGACACCACGAGGGCGCACTACGACGCCGTCCGGCAGCACCTCACCGACCTCGGCGTGACCTGGACCGAGGCCCCCCGGCTGGTGCGCGGGCTGGACTACTACACGAAGACGACGTTCGAATTCGTGCACCACGGCCTCGGCGCGCAGTCGGCGATCGGCGGCGGCGGCCGCTACGACGGGCTGTCCGCGGCGCTCGGCGGACCGGACGTGAGCGGCATCGGGTACGCCGTCGGGGTCGACCGCACCCTGCTGGCGGTGCAGGCCGAGGGCCTCGACGTCGCCGCGACCGGCGGGGTGCAGGCGTTCGTCGTCCCGCTGGGTACGGAGGCCAAGCGGCTGGCGGTGCGGCTGGTCGGGCAGCTGCGCGGGGCCGGGGTGTCGGCCGACACCGTCTACGGCGACCTGCGGCTCAAGGGCGCGATGAAGGCCGCCGACCGCTCCGGCGCGTCGCACGCGGTGGTGATCGGCGAGCGGGACCTGGCCGACGGCGTCGGCCAGCTGAAGGACCTGCGCACGGGGGAGCAGCGCGCCGTCCCCGTGGGCGACCTGTTCGAGGCGCTGCGGACGGCGGTGAGTGCGTGATGGAGACCCGACCCCTGGGGCGGACCGGTGCGGAGGTGTCCGTCGTCGGCCTGGGCACCTGGCAGCTCGGCGGCGACTGGGGCGAGGTCGACGAGGAGACGGCGGCCGGCGTGCTCGACGCCGCGCTCGACGCCGGCGTGACGCTGCTCGACACCGCCGACGTCTACGGCGACGGGCGCAGCGAGGAGCGCATCCGCAAGGCGCTCGCCGCCCGGTCGGAGCGGCCGTTCGTGGCCACCAAGGCCGGCCGCCGCGCCGACCCGTTCGAGGCCGCGCAGTACACCCCGGAGAACCTGCGGGCCTGGGTCGACCGGTCGCGGCGCAACCTCGGCGTCGACACCCTCGACCTGGTGCAGCTGCACTGCCCGCCGACGGCGGTCTACTCCGACCAGCGGGTGTACGACGCCCTCGACGCGATGGTGGACGACGGCGCGATCGCCGCCTACGGCGTCTCGGTGGAGACCGTCGCCGAGGGGCTGACCGCGCTCGAGCACCCGGGCGTGCAGTCGATCCAGGTGATCCTGAACGTCTTCCGGCGCAAGCCGCTGGAGGAGCTGCTGCCGACCGCGGCCGCGCGCGGCGTCGGCGTCCTGGCCCGTGTCCCGCTGGCCAGCGGCCTGCTGACCGGGCGCTTCACCGAGTCGACGACGTTCGGCGCCGACGACCACCGGAACTTCAACCGCCACGGCGAGGCCTTCGACGTCGGTGAGACCTTCGCCGGCGTGCCCTACGACGTCGGCGTCGCCGCGGCCCGCGAGTTCGTCGGGATCTGCGGCGACCGCCCGCCCGCCCAGGTCGCGCTGCGCTGGGTGGTCCAGCAGCCCGGCGTCACGTCGGTCATCCCCGGTGCCAGCGGCGTCGGCCAGGTCCGGGGCAACGTCGCGGCCGCCGGCCTCCCGCCGCTGACCGACGGCGAGCTGGCCGACCTCGAGCGGCTCTACGACGAGCGCATCCGGCAGCACGTGCACGACCGCTGGTGACCCACCCCCCGAGAGAGGCCCTCTAGTGCTCCGCACCCACGACGCCGGCACGCTGCGCGTGTCCGACGCCGGTTCTCCCGTCACCCTCGCCGGCTGGGTGGCCCGCCGGCGCGACCACGGCGGCGTCGTCTTCGTCGACCTGCGCGACGCCTCGGGCTACGTCCAGGTCGTCGTCCGCGAGGAGGAGGCGCACGCGCTGCGCAACGAGTTCTGCGTGCTGGTGACCGGGGAGGTGCGGCAGCGCCCGGCGGGCAACGACAACCCCGAGCTGCCCACCGGCGGGATCGAGGTCGCCGCCACCGAGCTGCGGGTGCTCTCGCCGGCGGCGCCGCTGCCGTTCCCGATCGAGACCGACCAGGCGGCCAGCGACGACGTCCGCTACAAGTACCGCTACCTCGACCTGCGCCGGCAGGGGCCGGCCCGCATCCTGCGGCTGCGCAGCGAGGTCAACCGGATCGCCCGCGGGGTCATGGCCGGGCACGGCTTCACCGAGGTGGAGACGCCCGACCTCACCCGCTCCACGCCCGAGGGCGCCCGCGACTTCCTCGTGCCGGTGCGGCTGCAGCCGGGCAAGTGGTACGCGCTGCCGCAGTCGCCGCAGCTGTTCAAGCAGCTGCTGATGATCGGCGGGCTGGAGCGCTACTACCAGATCGCCCGCTGCTTCCGCGACGAGGACTTCCGCGCCGACCGGCAGCCGGAGTTCACCCAGCTCGACTTCGAGATGAGCTTCGTCGAGCGCGACGACGTGCTGGCGATCGTCGAGGACGTCGTGCGCGCCCTGTGGCGCGAACTGGCCTCCTACGACGTGCCCGAGATCCCGCGGATGACCTACCGCGAGGCGATGGACCGCTTCGGGTCGGACAAGCCCGACCTGCGGTTCGGCATCGAGCTCACCGAGCTGACGGAGTTCTTCGCCGACACCCCGTTCCGGGTGTTCCAGGCGCCCTACGTCGGCGCCGTCGTCATGCCCGGCGGCGGGTCGCAGCCGCGGCGGGCCTTCGACGCCTGGCAGGACTGGGCCCGCTCGCGCGGCTACCGCGGGCTGGCCTACGTGACGGTCGCCGAGGACGGCTCCCTCGGCGGGCCGGTGGCCAAGAACGTCTCCGACGCCGAGCGCGCGGGGCTGGTCGAGGCCGTGGGCGCCGCGCCCGGTGACTGCGTGTTCTTCGCCGCGGGCCCGCGCCGCTCGTCGCAGGAGCTGCTCGGCGCCGCCCGCAACGAGATCGCCCGGCGGCTGGAGCTCATCGAGCCGGGGTCCTGGTCGTTCCTGTTCGTCGTCGACTTCCCGATGTTCGAGGAGACCGAGGACGGCGACTGGACCTTCATGCACCACCCGTTCACCTCGCCCACCCCGGAGTGGCGGGAGCGCTTCGCCGAGGACAAGGCCGGCGCGCTGTCCGACGCCTACGACCTCGTGGTCAACGGCAACGAGCTGGCCAGCGGCTCGGTCCGGATCGCCGACCCCGAGCTGCAGGAGCGGGTGTTCGAGACCCTCGGCATGTCGCGCGAGGAGGCCCGCGAGCGGTTCGGCTTCTTTCTCGAGGCGTTCGCCTACGGCCCGCCGCCGCACGCCGGCGCGGCGCTCGGCTGGGACCGGCTCACCGCGCTGCTGGCCGGTGTCGACTCGATCCGCGAGGTCATCGCGTTCCCGAAGACCGGGGCCGGCTACGACCCGCTGACCGGTGCGCCGACGCCGATCACCGACGCACAGCGCAAGGAGGCCGGGATCGACGCGGTGGCCGAGGAGCCCCCGCTGCCCGGTGAGCCCGGCGCGCCCGGGCCCACCGACCCCACCGGCTGAGGCCGCGGCCGCGTCGCCCACCGGGCGGGCGCGGGCGCGTTACGTTGCCGTCCGTGCCGACGTCCGCACTGTCCGCGACCCCGGCCGCCCCGGCCGGCGACCGGTGGCGGCTGCCGGTCTGGGCGCCGGCCCTGTTCGCCCCGCCGGCCTGGCTCGCGGGGTTCGCGCCCTGGCTGCTGGAGGGCGCGGGCCGCGCGGCGCCGATCGTGCTGCCGCTGCGGGCGGGGCAGCTGACCGCGCTCGTGCTGGGGGCGGTCGTCGGCGGCCTGCTCGCGGGGAGCCTCGCCCGGCTGGTGCCCGCGGCGCGGCGCGGGACCGCCCTGCTGGCCACCGGCTGCGGCACCGCGGTGGCGATCGCGGTCACCGTGGGGCAGTCGGTGGCCGCCTCCGGTGCCGGGTCGGGTTTCGACGCCGACCCGCGGGTGCTCGCCGGGCTCGCCGCGCTGACCGCCGTCCTCGGGGTGCTGGGCTGGGGCGTCGGCTCGCTGGTGGTCGCGGGACCGGTCGGGGTGGGCGTGGCCCGCGGGGTGCTCGCGGGGGTCGTCGTGCCGTGGCTGTCCCTCCTCGCGCCACAGGCGCTGTGGTCCGCCCCGCTGGGGACCGCGCTCGTCTGGCTGCAGGCACTGGTGCTGGCCGCGGCGCTGGTGGTGGTCGGCGTGCGGCCCCGCGGGCGGCTGGCGGCGTGGCCGGTGGTGGTGCTCCTCGCCTGGACCACGGGACCGGCGCTCACCGCGGTCGGGTGGTTGGAGCCGCTGCTGCGCCCGGGCACCGGCCTCCCGGCGACCCTCGGCGACGCGCTGAGCGGGGCCTGGCAGGTGTTCGGGCTGGCGTCCTCGCCCGCCGCCCGGGACTGGTGGCCGTGGACGGCCGCCGTCGTCGGCGCGGTGTTCCTCGCGGTCCTGCGCGACGGCCGCCGCCACTGAGCGTCCGCCCTGGGTGCGAGGAGGCAGTGGTTGCCGCCGACGCGCGCGGACACGCCGAGCCGGACGGGAACGACTGCATGCTCGGCCGTTCCACAGGCAGGGACGGGATCCACAGCGCCCGGCCTGGGGCGCGCGTCCGATCGCGACCGCCGCAGGGTCGGCGCGTGGACGACGTCGAGCTGCCCCTGGTCTACACGTGGGCCCGAGCGCGCGGGGCCGGCGTCCGGAGACGGCAGGTCGCCGCTGACGGACGCCGGCTGACCCGGGGTCTGTACGTCTCGCGCGCGGCGGACGACGGCCTGGTCACCCGGTGCAGTGCCTGGACCCACGTGCTGCCGCCGGATGCGGCCTTCGGCCTGAGCACCGCCGGAGCGCTCCTGGGCACCGACTCCATACCTCTACCTGAGGTCGAGGTCGTGCTGCGCCCTCGACCGGTGCTGCCGCGGCGGCGCGGGCTCACCGTCCACGTCCGGGACCTGCACGCCGAGGACGTGATCGAGGTCCACGGTCTGCGTGTCACGTCCGGTGCGCAGACCTTCCTCGACCTGGCGGCACGGCTGCCGCCGGCGGAGCTGGTCGCGACCGGCGACGCTCTCCTGCGCGGCGGGCAGCTGACGGCGGCGCAGCTCGAGCGACGGCTTGCCCGGGCCGGCGGCGTCCGCGGCGTCGTCCGCGCCCGGGAGTGCGCCGCGCTCCTCTCCGGGCAGGCGATGTCCCGACCCGAGAGCCTGCTGCGGTACTGGCTGGTCACCAGCGACCTGCCCGTGCCAGAGGTCCAGGTCCCCGTCCTCGACCGCCGGGGCCGCGAGGTCGCCCACGCCGACCTCGGCTACGCCCGGTACCGGGTCGCCGTCGAGTACGAGGGGCGCCACCACGCCGAACCCGGACAGTTCGACCGCGACGTGGACCGGTACTCCCTGATGGCGGCCGGTGGGTGGCTCGTCCTGCGCTTCGCCCGGCGCCACTTGGGTGCCCCCGCGGTCGTCGTGGAGCGGACCCGGCGGGCCCTGCTGAGCCGGGGCTGGCGCCCGGTGGGCTGAGTCGCCCGGCGCGAGAGTGCACTCGTTGCCGCCGACACGCGAGGACTCGCCGGCGCGGACGGCAACGAGTGCTTCGTGGGCCCCGTCAGCCGTCGAGGCGGGCCAGCTGCTCGGGCGTCAGCTCCAGGTCGGCCGCGGCGGCGGAGTCCTGGATGGACGCCGGGCGCGAGGCGCCGGGGATCGGGACGACGACGTCGGCCTGCGCGAGGTGCCAGGCCAGCGTCACCCGGTACACCGAGACGCCCAGCTCGGCGGCGACCTCCGCGAACGCCGGCGCGGTGGCCTCCAGCGACCCGGCCGCCGAGACCCCGCCGAACGGGCTCCACGGCAGGAACGCCAGCCCGTGCGCCGCGCAGTGCGCCACCTCGTCGGCCGAGAACCGCCAGCCGGGGGAGAACTGGTTCTGCACGCTCACCAGCGCCGGGCCCACGATCGAGCGGGCGACGTCGATCTGCGCGACGTCGGCGTTGGAGACGCCGACCATCCGCACCAGCCCGTCGTCGGCGAGCTGCCGCAGCGCGCCCATCGACTCCTCCCACGGCGTGTCGGGGTCGGGCCGGTGGAACTGGTAGAGCCCGATCGCGTCCACGCCGAGGCGCCGCAGCGAGGCCTCGCAGGCCCGCCGCAGGTAGGCCGGTGACCCGTCGAGCAGCCAGTCGCTGCCCTGCCGGGTGTGCCCGCCCTTGGTCGCCACCAGCACGCCCGAGGTGTCGCCGCCGTAGGAGGCGAGCGCCTCGGCCACGAGCGACTCGTTGTGCCCGAACTCCGACTCGTCGGCGGCGTAGGCGTCCGCGGTGTCGACGAGCGTCACGCCGGCGTCGAGCGCGGCGTGCACGGTGGCGACGGCGTCCTCGCGGGACGGCCGGTCGGTCTTGGTGGACAGGGGCATCGCCCCGAGCCCGATGGCGCTGACGGTCTGGTGTCCGATGCGTCGCTGCTGCACGGGGGTGTCGTGCCCCGCGGGTAGCGTCGCTACCCGTGACGAGCCTGTTCGACGAGCCGGTGGAGGCCGGGGGCGAGGCCGTCGACCCGGGCGCGCCGCTGGCGGTGCGGATGCGCCCGCGCTCGCTCGACGAGGTCGTCGGCCAGTCGCACCTGCTCGGCCCGCGGGCGCCGCTGCGCCGCCTGGTCGAGGCCGACGAGCCGATGTCGCTGGTCCTCTACGGCCCGCCCGGCACCGGGAAGACGACGCTGGCGCACGTCATCTCGCTGGCCACCAAGCGGCAGTTCGTGCAGCTGTCCGCGCTCGACGCGGGCGTCAAGGAGGTCCGCGCGGTCATCCAGAGCGCCAAGCGGGAGCTCACCTACGGCGGCCGGCGGACCGTGCTGTTCATCGACGAGGTGCACCGCTTCTCCAAGACCCAGCAGGACAGCCTGCTGTCGGCGGTCGAGGACCGGATCGTCAGCCTGATCGCCGCCACCACCGAGAACCCGTTCTTCTCCGTGGTCAGCCCGCTGCTCTCGCGCAGCCTCGTGCTGGCGCTGCAGCCGCTGTCCGACGACGACGTCCGCACGCTCCTGCGCCGCGCGCTCACCAGCGACCGCGGCCTCGACGGCGCGGTGACGCTGTCCGCCGAGGCCGAGGAGCACCTGGTCCGCATCGCCGGCGGCGACGGGCGCAAGGCGCTGACCGCGCTGGAGTCCGGCGCCGGCGCCGCGCGGGCGGTCGGCGCGACCGAGGTCGACCTCGCCACCCTGGAGACGGCGGTCGCGCAGGCCGCCGTGCGCTACGACCGCCAGGGCGACATGCACTACGACGTCGCCAGCGCGCTGATCAAGTCCATCCGGGGCAGCGACGTCGACGCCGCGCTGCACTACCTGGCCCGCATGGTCGTGGCGGGGGAGGACCCGCGCTTCATCGCCCGCCGCCTGGTCATCTCCGCCAGCGAGGACATCGGCATGGCCGACCCCACGGCACTGCAGACCGCCGTCGCCGCGGCCGACGCCGTCGCCTTCATCGGCATGCCCGAGGGGCACTTCCCGCTGGCGCACGCCGTCGTCCACCTGGCCACCGCGCCGAAGTCCAACGCGGTCACCGTGGCGATCTCGGAGTCGGTGGCCGACGTCCGCGCCGGCCTCGGCGGACCGGTGCCGCCGGGACTGCGCGACGCCCACTACGGCGGGGCGGGGAAGCTGGGCCACGGGAGGACCTACGTGTACCCGCACGACGCGCCCGAGGGGATCGTGCCGCAGCAGTACCCGCCCGACGCGCTGGTCGGGCGCGACTACTACCGGCCCACCGGCCGGGGCGCGGAGGCCGGGATCGGGGCGCGGCTGGCGAAGCTGCGGGCCATCCTCCGGCGCGCCCGCTGACCGCCGGAGGCCGCGACTACTGTGACGACGCCGGTCGTGCCGTCCGGCCGCACGACGAGAAGAGGAGACGCCGCGTGTCCGCAGGAGAGTGGGCCGGACTGATCGCCGCCCTGGCGCTGGTGCTGCTGGTGGTGCTGCTGGCCGTCCCGCTGCTCAAGCTGGGGCGCACCCTGGACGAGACGACGCTGACGATCCGCCAGGTGCGGGAGCAGAGCCAGCCGATCCTCGGCCAGGCGCAGACGACGATCGCCCAGGTCAACAGCAACCTCGAGCGGGTCGACGACATCACCGGCAACGCGGCCAACGTGTCGAGCAACGTCGCGGCGCTGACCAGCGTCGTCGCGGCCACCGTCGGCAGCCCGCTGATCAAGGTCGCCGCGTTCAGCTACGGCGTGCGCAGCGCCGCGCGGAAGCGCCGCGAGGGCCAGGCGATCGCCGAGGCCGCCGCCCGTGACAAGGCCTCGCGCCGCGAGCGCCGCGCCGCCCGGCGGGCCGCCTGATGCGCCGGCTGTTCTGGCTGGCCATGGGCATCACCATCGGCGCGCTCGTCGTCCGCAAGGTCTCGCGCGCCGCCGAGCGGATGACGCCGGCCGGGATCGGCGCCTCGATCGCCGAGGGGCTGCGCGACCTCGCCGACGCCATCGGCGACTTCGGTGCCGACGTCCGCGCCGCCGCCGCGGCCCGCGAGGAGGAGCTGCGCAGCGGCACCGGCCTCGACGCGCCGCTGCCCGAGCGCGACCAGGCGCAGCTGCCCGGGGGGATGCTCCCCGGGCGCACCGGGCGGCACGGCGCCTGACCCGCCGTCCGCTGACCTCCCGGCGGCCGCGCGCCGACCGCGCCGCCGCCACCGCCCGCAGGAGACCCGAGCACTGATGCAGACCGCCGAGATCCGCCGCCGCTTCCTGCAGCACTTCGAGCAGCGCGGCCACACCGTCGTCCCCAGCGCGTCGCTGGTCTCGCCCGACCCCTCGTTGCTGTTCACCGTCGCCGGGATGGTGCCGTTCATCCCGTACCTGACCGGCCGCGAGCCGGCGCCGTTCCCGCGCGCCACGAGCGTGCAGAAGTGCGTGCGCACCCTCGACATCGAGGAGGTCGGCAAGACCACCCGGCACGGCACGTTCTTCCAGATGAACGGCAACTTCTCCTTCGGCGACTACTTCAAGGAGGGGGCCGTCCAGCACGCCTGGGACCTGGTCACCGGGCCGGTGGCCGGCGGCGGCCTGGGCTTCGACCCCGACCGGATCTGGGTGACCGTCTACCTCGACGACGACGAGGCCGCCGACGCCTGGCACCGCATCGCCGGCCTGCCCCTCGAGCGCATCCAGCGGCTGGGCAAGAAGGACAACTACTGGCACACCGGCGCCGACGGCCCCGGCGGCCCCTGCTCGGAGATCTACTTCGACCGCGGCCCGGAGTTCGGCCCGGACGGCGGCCCGCTGGTCGACACCGCCGGCGACCGGTTCCTCGAGATCTGGAACCTGGTCTTCATGCAGTACGAGCTCACCGACGTCCGGAGCAAGGAGGACTTCACGGTCGTCGGCGAGCTGCCGAAGAAGAACATCGACACCGGCATGGGCCTGGAGCGGGTGGCCTACCTGCTGCAGGGCGTCGACAACATGTACGAGATCGACGAGGTGGCGCCGGTGCTGCGCCGCGGCGCCGAGCTGGCCGGGGTGACCTACGGCAAGGACCACGAGGCCGACGTGCGGCTGCGCGTGGTCGCCGACCACGTCCGCAGCGGCCTGATGCTCATCGGCGACGGCGTCACCCCCGGCAACGAGGGCCGCGGCTACATCCTGCGCCGGCTGCTGCGCCGCGCCGTCCGCTCGATGCGGCTGCTCGGCGTCGACGCCGCCACGCTGCCCGAGCTGCTGCCGGTCTCCCGGGACGCGATGAGCCCCAGCTACCCGGAGCTGGCCACCGACTTCGACCGGATCGCCTCGGTCGCCTACGCCGAGGAGGAGGCGTTCCGGCGCACGCTGTCCTCGGGGACGGCGCTGTTCGACACCGCCGTGGCGCAGGCCAAGGCCGCCGGCACGCCGGCGCTGTCGGGCGAGCAGGCGTTCTCGCTGCACGACACCTACGGGTTCCCCATCGACGTCACCCTCGAGATGGCCGCCGAGCAGGGCGTGACCGTCGACGAGGCGGGCTTCCGCGCGCTCATGCAGCAGCAGCGCGACCGGGCCCGCGCCGACGCCCGCGCCAAGCGGACCGGCTCGGTCGACGTCCTGGCCTACCGCCGGCTGCTCGCCGAGCACGGCCCCACCGACTGGCGCGCCTACGACACCCTGCGCACCGACTCCCGCGTGCTGGGTCTGGTCGCCGAGCTCGACGGGGACGACGCCGGTGCCGCCGAGGCCGGTGCCGGCGAGGTCGTGCGGGTGGTGCTCGACCGCACGCCCTTCTACGCCGAGTCCGGCGGCCAGGTAGCCGACGCCGGCACGCTCACCTGGGACGGCGGCCGCGCCGAGGTGCTCGACGTGCAGCGCCCGGTCAAGGGCCTGGTCGTGCACCAGGTGCGGGTCCTCGAGGGGGCGCTCACCGCGGGTGCGGAGCTCGCCGCCGAGGTCGACCGCGAGTGGCGGCTGTCGGCCTGCCAGGCGCACTCGGGCACCCACGTGGTGCACGCGGCGCTGCGCCAGGTGCTCGGCCCGCAGGCGCTGCAGTCGGGCTCCTACAACCGCCCCGGCTACCTGCGGCTGGACTTCGCCTGGCAGGGCGCGCTCACCCAGCGGCAGCGCGGCGACATCGAGGACGTCGCCAACGCCGCCGTCCGCGCCGACCACCGGGTCAGCGCCAGCTACATGACGCTGCCCGAGGCGCAGGCCATCGGCGCGCTGGCGCTGTTCGGCGAGACCTACGGCGAGCAGGTGCGCGTGGTGGAGATCGGCGGGCCGTGGTCGCGGGAGCTCTGCGGCGGCACCCACGTCGCGGGCTCGGCGCAGATCGGCACGCTGGCGCTGACCGGCGAGTCCTCCGTCGGGTCGGGCTCCCGCCGCGTGGAGGCCGTCGTCGGCCTGGAGGGCTTCCGCTACCTGGCCCGCGAGCGCGACCTGGTGCGCCAGCTCGGCGAGCTGCTCAAGTCGCCTCCCGACGGGCTGCTCGACCGGGTCGGCGGCATCCTGTCGCGGCTGCGCGAGACCGACCGGGAGATCGCGGAGCTCCGCGCCCAGCAGACCCAGGCCGCGGCCGGGCAGCTGGCCGGGCAGGCGCGCGACGTCGGCGGGGTCGCCGTCGTCACCGCCGCGCCGGCGGGGCTCTCCGGCGGGGACCTGCGCACGCTGGCCCTCGACGTCCGCGGCCGGCTGGGGGAGCGCCCGGGTGTCGTCTTGCTCGCCTCGGAGGCCGGGGGCAAGGTGGCTCTCGTCGCGGCGCTCAACCCCGCCGCGCAGGAGCGCGGCCTGTCGGCCAACGACGTGCTGCGCGCCGCGGCGCCCGCGGTCGGTGGCCGGGGCGGAGGCAAGGCCGACGTCGCCCAGGGCGGCGGTACGGACCCGGGCGGCATCCCCGCTGCCCTCCAGGCCGGCGAGACGGCGGTCGCGACCGCCGCAGGGAGGTGACCGGAGTGCCCGAGCAGCGCCCCGACGAGACCGGTGACATGGGCGAGCGGCGGCAGCAGGGCCGCCCCGCGGTACCGCCCTCGCGCCCACGGCGGACCCCGCCGCAGCAGCCGGTGCACCACCCCACCGAGGCGATCGACCTGCGCGCGGGCTTCCCGCCGGTGTCCAACGAGACCACCGAGATCGACCTGTCGCGGGGGCTGCCGGCCGGGCTGCCGCTGCCGCCGCGGCGCACCCGCCAGGGCCGGCGGCTGGGCCTCGACGTCGGCACCGTGCGGATCGGCGTGGCGCTGTCGGACCCCACCGGCACGCTGGCCAGCCCGCTGGAGACCGTCGAGCGCCGCCGGGACGGCGCCGACCTCGACCGGATCGCCGCGCTCGTGGTGGAACACGAGGTGACAGAGGTGATCGTGGGGGAGCCGAGGCACCTCTCGGGTGCGTCGGGTGCCTCCGCTCGGGAAGCGCGTGCCTACTCTCGGTCACTCGCCGGGCGCATCGGCAGCGTGCCCGTGCACCTCGTCGACGAGAGGCTCTCCACCGTGACCGCAGCCAGTTCCCTGCGCGCGAACGGGCTCGACAGCCGTGCCCAGCGCCCCGTGATCGACCAGGCCGCCGCCGTGGTCATCCTCCAGGCGTATCTGGACAGCCAGCGGGGGCGCTCGTGAGCGGTCCGGTCCCGCCGTACGGGCGGGGCCGGCACGCGGGACCCGACGTCCTCGGCGCCACCGGCCGGGCCGGCGGCTGGTACGGCAACCAGGCCGCCGACGTCCCCCGCACGACCCAGCTGCCGGTGGGCCCGGTGCCCGCCCGCCCCGCTCCCGCCCGGCGCGGCGCCGACCTGCTCGACCGGTCCCCGGCGCTCAGAGGCCGGCACTCCGCCCCCAGCGACGGCGACGACCGCACCGGCCCGCTGCCCGGCGGCCCGAGCAGGCCGGGTCCGGCCCCCGGCCTCCCGCCCCGCCCGCCGGGCGCCTGGTCGCGGATGCCGCGCCGGCCGGCCGACGACGACACCGCGCAGATCGGCGACGACGGGCACGCCGACACCGCGCACATCGAGGCCGTCGACGGGCCCGCGCCGCTGCCGCCGGCCGCCGACCCGCACGGGGACGACGAGGACGCCACCGGCGGCCTCGACGTCCTCGGTGGCGGCCGTCGCGAGGAGCGCCGCCGCGGGCGCCGGGCCCGCCGGGCCGCTGCCGCGCACCCCGAGGACGAGCACCCGCACGACGACCACCTGCCCGACGACCACCTGCACGACGACCCGTACGACGGGTACGACGAGCAGCCGCACGACGAGCACCTGATCGACGAGCACCTGATCGACGAGCACCACGACGACGAGCACCACGACGACCCGCTCGCCGCCCACCTCGCCGGGCACGCCGACGACGACCGCGGGAGCGGCCGCCGGCGCACCCGCGGCGGGCGTCGCCGCCGCGGCCCGCTGGTCAACCTGCTCGCGCTGCTCGTCCTCGCCGGCCTCGTCACCGCCATCGTCCTGGGCGGCCGGGCGCTCATCGGCCTGGTCAACCCCGAGGCGCAGGACTACGCGGGCGCGGGCACCGGCACCGTCGAGGTCCGCATCGGCGGGGGCGACACCCTCAGCGACATCGCCCGCACGCTGGTCGACCAGGACGTCATCGCGTCGGCCGACCCGTTCGTCGAGGCCGCCGAGGCCGACCCCGCCTCGATGGGCATCCAGCCGGGCGTCTACTCGCTGCGCGCGCAGATGAGCGGGCAAGCGGCGCTCGACCTGCTGCTCGACCCCGCGAGCCGGCTGGTCTCCCGGGTCACCGTGCCCGAGGGCTTCACGGCGAGCGCCACGCTGCAGCGGGTCGCCGAGGCCACCGGCCTGCCGATCGAGGAGGTGCAGGCGGCCGCCGCCGACCCCGCCGCGCTGGGCCTGCCGGCCTACGCCAACGGGCAGCTCGAGGGCTTCCTGTTCCCGGCCACCTACGACGTCGAGCCCGGCGACAGCGCCACCGAGGTGCTGCGCGGCATGGTGGCCCGGTTCACCGAGGTCGCCACGGACCTGCAGCTCGAGCAGCGGGCCGCCGCGTCCGGGCGCTCGGTGTACGACGTGGTCGTGGTCGCCTCCATGATCCAGTCGGAGACCCGCCTGGACGAGGAGCGCCCCGACGTGGCGCAGGTCGTCTACAACCGGCTCGCCCAGGGCATCCCGCTCGGCATCGACGCCACCCTGGCCTACGGCCTGCAGAAGAACGGCAACGACCTCACCGTCACCGACCTGCAGACCGACGGCCCCTACAACACCCGCACGCGGGCCGGGCTGCCGCCGTCGCCGATCAGCTCCCCGGGGGAGGCCAGCCTGGAGGCGGCGCTGGTGCCGACCACCGGCGACCTCCTGTACTACGTGCTCGAGTCCGAGGACGGCCGGCACTTCTTCACCGCCGACTACGCGGAGTTCCAGGCCGCGCGGCAGCGGTGCGCCGACGCCGGCCTCGGGTGCGGTGGCTGACCGGCCCGTGCCCGACCCCGCGCCCGGCCGGGCGGCCGTCCTCGGCCGCCCGGTCGCGCACTCCCTGTCGCCGCTGCTGCACCGCGCCGCCTACGCCGCCCTCGGCCTGACCGGCTGGACCTACGACCGGCTCGACCTCGGCCCCGAGGACCTGCCGGTGCTGCTGGCCGGCCTGGGCCCGGAGTGGCGCGGCTTCTCGGTGACCATGCCGTGCAAGCAGGCGGCGGTCGCGGTCGCCGACACCGTCGAGCCGCTGCCCCGGCTGCTCGGCGCGGCCAACACCCTCGTGCACACCGGCCAGGGCTGGTGCGCGGAGAACACCGACGTCCACGGCGTGGGCATGGCGCTGCAGACCGGTGGCGTGCAGCGCGTCGCGCACGCCGCGATCGTCGGCGCCGGGGGGACGGCGGCCGCGGCGGCGGTGGCGCTGGCCGAGCTCGGCGCCGAGCACGTCGACGTCCTGGTGCGGGCGCCGGACCGCGCGGCCGACGTCGTCCGGGTGCTCGGCGCGCTCGGCGTCGGGGCCTCCGTCGCGCCGCTGACACCCGGGCCGGTCGAGGCCCCGGTGGTGGTCAGCACGGTGCCGATCGGCGCGCACCCCGACCTGGCCGGGCTCGGCTGGCGGTCGGGGCAGACGCTGCTCGACGTCCTCTACGCGCCGTGGCCCACGCCGCTGGTCGCGCGCGCACTCGAGGCCGGCGTCGCGGTGATCAGCGGCATCGAGGTGCTGTTCTGGCAGGCCACCGTCCAGGTGGAGCTCATGACCGGGCAGCCGGCGCCGATCGGTGCCATGCGCGCCGCGCTGGACGCCCGCTGACCCCCGCCGTCCCGCCCGCGCTGCTGCTCGCGGCCGCGCTGCTGACCGCCGCCGCGGCCGGCCCGCTGCTCGCCCGCACCGCCGTACGCCTCGCCGCCCGGGATCCCGCGGCACGGGCCGGCCGGACCCGGGCGGTGCTCAGCGCCGTGCTGCTCGCCGTCCTCCTGTGCGGGGCGGTGCTCCTCTGCGGCGCCCGCCCGGCGACGCTGGCGCTGGCCTGGGCCGCCGGGGCCGCCGTCGTCCTGGCGCAGGTCGACCTCGCCGTCCACCGGCTGCCCGACCGGGTCACCCTCCCCGCCGGCGCCGTCTGCGCGGCCGCGCTGCTCGCCGACGCCGCCCTGCTGGGCACCTGGCCCGCGCTGCTGCGGGCGCTGCTGGCCGCGGCCGCCGCCGGCGGGGTCGCGCTGCTGGCTGCGCTGGCCGCCCCCTCGGGCCTCGGCCTCGGCGACGTCAAGCTGCTCGCGCTGCTGGGGCTCGTCCTCGGCTGGGCCGGGTGGGGCGTGCTGCTGGCCGGCGTCCTCCTCGGCCTGCTGTGCGGCGCCGCCGTCTCGCTGGTCCTGGTGGCCACCCGCCGGGCCGGCTGGCGCACCCCGGTGGCGTTCGGCCCACCCCTGCTGCTCGGCGCCGTCCTCGCCCTGGCCCTCGAGGGCCCGCTGGCGTGATCCCCCGCGCGATGATCAGGTGACTGATCGTGGAGTGTCCCACCCGACGTCCCACGGTCGGGTAGGACGCTCGATGATCAGGTGACCTGATCGTGGCGGCCCCCGCCGCGGGAGGTCGGCGTCGGCGCGACTGGCACAATCCGGGGCATGTTGCGCTGGCTGACCGCCGGTGAGTCGCACGGCCAGCAGCTCACCGCCATCCTCGAGGGGCTGCCCGCCGGCGTGCAGGTGCAGACCGCCGACCTCGACGTCGACCTCGCCCGCCGCCGTCTCGGCCACGGCCGGGGCGCCCGGATGTCCTTCGAGCAGGACGTCGTCACGCTCACCGGCGGCGTGCGGCACGGGGTCACCCAGGGCGGGCCGGTCGCGGTGCAGGTCGGCAACACCGAGTGGCCCAAGTGGCAGACGGTGATGGCCGCCGACCCGGTCGACCCCGAGGTGCTCGCCGGGCAGGCGCGCAACGCCCCGCTGACCCGCCCGCGCCCCGGGCACGCCGACCTCGCCGGCATGCAGAAGTACGGCTTCGACGACGCCCGCCCGGTGCTCGAGCGCGCCAGCGCCCGCGAGACCGCGGCCCGCGTCGCCCTCGGCGCGGTCGCCAAGGCGTTCCTCCGCCAGGCGCTGGACGTCGAGGTCGTCAGCCACGTCGTCGGCATCGGACCGGTCACCGTGCCCGACGGCGTGCTGCCCGGCCCCCAGGACAACCCGCGCATCGACGAGGACCCGGTGCGCTGCGCCGACCCGGCCACCAGCGAGGTCATGGTCGCCGAGGTCGACGACGCCCGGAAGAACGGCGACACCCTCGGCGGCGTCGTCGAGGTCGTCGTCCACGGCCTGCCGCCGGGCCTGGGCAGCCACGTGCACTGGGACCGCCGGCTGGACTCCCGCCTGGCCGCCGCGCTCATGGGCGTGCAGTCGGTCAAGGCGGTCGAGGTCGGCGACGGCCTGGAGACCGCGCGGCGCCGCGGCTCGGTCGCCCACGACGAGATCATCTCCGAGGACGGCCGGCTGCGCCGGGTCACCGACCGCGCCGGCGGCATCGAGGGCGGCATGACCAACGGCGAGGTGCTGCGGGTGCGCGCCGCGATGAAGCCGATCTCCACCGTGCCGCGCGCGCTGGCCACCGTCGACGTCGCCACCGGGGACGCCGCCGTGGCCATCAACCAGCGCAGCGACGCCTGCGCGGTGCCCCGCGGGTCGGTGGTGATGGAGGCGATGGTGGCCCTCACGCTCGCCGACGCCGCGCTGGAGAAGTTCGGCGGTGACTCGGTGGCCGAGACCCGGCGCAACGCGCGGGCCTACCTCGACGCCCTCCCGTACCGGTGACCGCGCCGCTGCTGGTCCTCGTCGGCCCGCCCGCGTCGGGCAAGACCACGGTCGGGACGGCGGTCGCGGCCGCCCTCGGCCTGCCCTTCCGCGACACCGACGCCGACGTCGAGGCCGAGGCCGGCACCACCGTCGCCGACCTGTTCGTCACCCACGGCGAGCCGCACTTCCGCGCGCTGGAGGAGCGGGCGGTGGCCCGCGCGCTCGCCGGGCACGACGGCGTGCTGGCCCTCGGCGGCGGTGCGGTGCTCAGCGCGGGCACCCGGGCGCTGCTGGTGGCCCACGGCCGCGCCGGCGGCACCGTCGTCCACCTCGACGTCGACCTGGCCTCGGCGGTCCGGCGGGCCGGGCTGGCCCGCGACCGCCCGATCCTCGGGGTCAACCCGCGGGCGATGCTGCGCACCCTGCTCGAGCAGCGCGCGCCGCTCTACGCCGAGGTGGCCACCGTGGTCGTGCCCACCGGCGGCCGCGACCCGCAGGACGTCGTCGCCGAGGTGCTGGCCGCGCTGCCCGCCGGGGCCGACCGGTGAGGCGGGTGACCGTCGCCGGTGAGCGGCCCTACGACGTGGTGATCGGCGCCGGCGCGCAGGCCGAGCTGGGCCTGCTGCTGGCCGGGACGGCGAAGGCGGCCGTCGTGCACGCCCCGCCGCTGGCCGCGCTGGCCGGCGCCGCCGTCGAGACGCTGCAGACCGCGGGGGTGGCCGCCGAGGCCGTCGTCGTCCCCGACGGGGAGGCGGCCAAGACCGCCGCGGTCGCCGCCCGGCTGTGGGACGAGCTCGGCCGGCTCGGGCTGACCCGCTCCGACGCCGTCGTCGGCGTGGGCGGGGGAGCGGTCACCGACCTCGCCGGGTTCGTCGCGGCCACCTGGCTGCGCGGCGTGCGCGTGGTCCACCTGCCCACCAGCGTGCTCGGCATGGTCGACGCCGCGGTCGGCGGCAAGACCGGCATCGACACCGCCGCCGGCAAGAACCTCGTCGGCGCGTTCCACCCGCCGGCCGGCGTGCTCGCCGACACGGACGCGCTCGCCGGGCTGCCCGAGGCGGAGTTCCGCTCCGGCCTCGCCGAGGTGGTCAAGTGCGGCCTCATCGCCGACGCCGGCATCCTCGACCTGCTCACCGCCGACCCCACCGGCCGCCGCGACACGGAGGAGCTCGTCGAGCGCGCGGTGCGGGTCAAGGCCGACGCCGTGGGGCAGGACCTCTACGACACCGGTGTGCGCGAGTTCCTCAACTACGGGCACACGCTGGGGCACGCCATCGAGCGGGTGGAGGACTTCGGCTGGCGGCACGGCGAGGCGGTCGCCGTCGGGCTGGTGTTCGCCGCCGAGCTGGCCGGGCAGGCCGGGCTGCTGACCGCCGCGGAGGTCGCCCGGCACCGCGACCTGGTCGCCGCCATGGGCCTGCCCACGGTGTACCGCGGCGACTGGGCGGCACTGCAGGCCGTCATGCGGGTGGACAAGAAGGCCCGCGGCGCGACGCTGCGGTTCGTCGTCCTGGACGGGATCGGCAACCCCCGCATCCTCGCCGACCCCGAGCAGGCGTGGCTGGACGCGGCGTGGGCCGCGGTATCGGAGGCAGCGTGACGATCCAGGTGCTCAACGGCGCCAACCTCGGCCGGCTCGGGACCCGCGAGCCGGAGAAGTACGGGACGACGACGTACGCGATGCTCGTCGCGCTGGTCGAGGAGACCGCCCGCAGCCTCGGCGTGGCCGCCCGGGTGCGCCAGACCGACTCCGAGGGCGAGCTGCTCGGCTGGGTCCACGCGGCCACCGACGCCGGCGACCCGATCGTCATCAACCCCGGCGGCTGGTCGCACACCTCCGTGGTGCTGCACGACGCGCTGGCCGCCGTGCACGCCCCCGTCGTCGAGGTGCACATCACCAACATCCACCGGCGCGAGGAGTTCCGGCACCACTCCTACGTCTCGCGGGTGGCCGACGGCGTGATCGCCGGGCTCGGCGTGCAGGGCTACGAGCTGGCGCTGCGCTGGCTCGTGGCGCGGGGGGCCTCGTGAGGACGGCGGAGCGCCGGGAGCGGCTGCGGGCGACGGCTGCCGAGCGCGGCCTGGACGCCGTCCTGGTCACCACCCTGCTCAACGTCCGCTACCTGACCGGGTTCACCGGCTCGAACGGCGCGCTGCTGCTGCGCACCGACGGCGGCGACGTCTTCGGCACCGACGGCCGCTACACCACCCAGGCCGGCACCCAGGTGCCCGACGTCGAGCTGCTCGTCGACCGGGCGACCGTGGCCGGGCTCGCCCGGGAGGCCGTGCGCCGGGGCGCGGGCCGGATCGGCTACGAGAGCCACGAGGTCACCGTCGACGGCCTCGGCCAGCTCGAGCGGGTGCTCGTCGACGCCGCGGCCGGCGCGACGGTGCCCGAGCTGGTCAGCGTGCGGCGGGCGGTCGAGGTGCTGCGCGCGGTCAAGGACGACGACGAGGTCGAGGCGCTGCGCCGGGCCTGCGCGGTGGCCGACCGGGCGCTGGGCGAGCTGGCCGCCGAGGGGGCGCTGCGGCCCGGGCGCACCGAGCTGCAGGTGGGCCGCGAGCTCGACGCCCGGATGCTGGCGCTGGGCGCCGAGGCGCCGTCGTTCGAGACGATCGTGGCCACCGGCGCCAACTCGGCGATCCCGCACCACCGGCCCGACGGCACCGAGCTGCGCGGCGGCGACCTCCTCAAGCTCGACTTCGGCGCCACCGTCGACGGCTACCACTCCGACATGACCCGCACGGTGGTCCTGGGCTCGGCCGCGGACTGGCAGCGGGAGGTGTACGCGCTCGTCGCCGAGGCCCAGGCGGCCGGGCGGGCGGCGCTGGCCGTCGGCGCCGACGTCGTCGCCGTGGACGCGGCCTCCCGCGACGTCATCGTCGCCGCCGGGCACGGCGAGCACTTCACCCACGGCCTCGGGCACGGGGTGGGCCTGGAGATCCACGAGGCGCCGGGCATCGGCCCGCTGGGCGCGGGTACCCTGGCCGCCGGCATGGCCGTCACCGTGGAGCCCGGGGTGTACCTCCCCGGCCACGGCGGTGTCCGGATCGAGGACACGCTCGTCGTCACGGCGGACGCGCCGGAGTTGTTGACCCTCACGAGCAAGGAACTGCTGGTCCTCTAGATGGCTACCACCAACGACCTCAAGAACGGCATGGTCCTCAACCTCGACGGCCAGCTGTGGTCCGTCACCGAGTTCCAGCACGTCAAGCCCGGCAAGGGTGGCGCGTTCGTGCGGACGACGCTGAAGAACGTGCTCTCGGGCAAGGTCGTCGACAAGACCTTCAACGCCGGCACCAAGGTCGAGACCGCCACCGTCGACAAGCGGAACATGACGTACCTGTACAAGGACGGCACCGACTTCGTCTTCATGGACGGCGACACGTTCGACCAGATCCCGGTCCCGGCCGAGACGGTGGGCGACGGCGCGAACTACCTGCTGGAGAACACCGACGCCGTGGTCGCGGTGCACGAGGGCGTGCCGCTCTACGTGGAGCTCCCGGTGACGATGGAGCTCGTCGTCGAGCACACCGACCCGGGCCTGCAGGGCGACCGCTCCACCGGCGGCACCAAGCCCGCCACCCTGGAGACCGGCGCGCAGATCAACGTGCCGCTGTTCGTCAACACCGGCGACAAGCTCAAGGTCGACACCCGCGACGGCCGGTACCTCGGCCGCGCCAACTGACGCCCCCGGCCCCGCACCGCTGACATGGCTGCCCGCACCAAGGCGCGCAAGCGCGCCGTCGACGTCCTCTACGAGGCCGACCTGCGGGGCGCCGACCCGGTGGAGCTGCTCCGCGAGCGCGTCGCCGACCCCTCCCCGCCGGTGCCCGACCACGCGGTCCGGCTGGTGGAGGGCGTGGCCGCGCACGCCGCGCGCATCGACGAGCTGATCGGCCGGCACGCCCGCGGCTGGTCGCTCGAGCGGCTGCCCGACGTCGACCGCGCGATCCTGCGGATGGCGGTCTTCGAGCTGCTCTGGGCCGACGACGTCCCCGACGCGGTGGTCATCGACGAGGCCGTGGAGCTCGCCCGCGCGCTGTCGACCGACGACTCGCCGGCCTACGTCAACGGCGTCCTCGGCGCCATCCTCGACGCCGAGGTGCCCACCTCCTCCTGACCGCCGGGCCCCGCACCGTCAGCCGTGCCGGCCCACACCGGCCCCGGCGGCGGCCAGCATCGCGGCCATCCGCGCACTGGACTGCCGCCGGTGCGCGCGGCGCAGCGCCTCGCGACGGCGGGCGGCGAGCAGCAGGTCACGGTCGGGCAGGACGACCGGCGGGGTCGAGCTCATGGGTGCTCCTCGCGTCAGGGCGCCGGCATCCCGGCGCAGCCCGGACGCTAGGGGCACCCCCCGACAGTGTCGCGCGCTCCGCACCCGCCCGGTCGCACTCGGTGAGGCACCCCACGGTTGGCCGCGTGCACGCACTGCGGACGCGCAGGCCCGGAGACGGCGAGGCCCGCGCCGGCGGTGCCGGCGCGGGCCTCGGAGGGCTCCCCGCTCAGCGGGGGCCGCGGCGGCGGTCGCCCCAGCCCTCGTCCTCGTCGTCGGCCATGAGCGCGGCGCCGTCCATGCCCGGGTTGAGCACACCCCACTCGATGAGCCGGGTGGTCAGCTCGTCAGGGCTCATGTCGTAGATGATCGCCAGCGACTTGAGGTCCTCGGCGCGGATGGAGAGCACCTTGCCGTTGTAGTCGTGGCGCTGCGCCTGGATGGTCGAGGCGTAGCGGGCCAGCGGGCCGGCCTCGTCGGCGGGCAGCGAGCCCAGCGACTCGAGGTTGAGCACGATCTTCGTCGTCGACGTCACGGCCGACGACGGCCGCGGGTCGGGCAGCAGCTCCGACACCGGCACGCCGTAGAAGACGGCCAGCTCGGAGAGCCGCTGGACGGTCACCGCCCGGTCGCCGCGCTCGTAGGAGCCGACGACGACGGCCTTCCAGCGGCCGTGTGACTTGTCCTCCACGCCCTGCAGGGACAGGCCCTGCTGGTTGCGGATGGCGCGCAGCCGGGCACCGAGGGCCCGCGAGTAGTCGGTGCTCATGAGTGTCCGCTCACTGTCCGTCGTCGTGATCTCGGCAATGTCGTCACGCAGCGTACTGGGTGTTCGCACGAGACGACAGCGGCCTCATCCTCTCCGGTCATCGGGGACACCCGCGCCCACCTGCGGGGCTGCGGTGCGCGACGACGGTCACACGACGGGGTGCAGTACCGTCGGCACCGGTCCACCCACTCCTTTAACGACCCGTCCCGTGAGGCGGGGAAGGAGGCCTGATGGCCAGCTCGACCGAGCCTGCCCCCGGCCAGGCCGCACCCGCGGCACTGCTCGCCCCCGCCGACGTCGCCCGCGTGGTCGACCGGATGGCCCACCAGCTGATCGAGAAGGCCGGCGACGCCCTCGCCGACCTGGTGCTGGTCGGCATCCCCACCCGCGGCGCCCCGCTCGCCCGGCGGCTGGCCGCCCGCGTCGAGGCCTTCTCCGGCGCCCGCGTCGACACCGGCACCGTCGACATCACCCTCTACCGCGACGACCTGCGGCTGCGCGGCGTCCGCGCGCTGGAGGACACGGTGCTGCCGCCGGCGGGCATCGACGGCCGCCTGGTCGTCCTCGTCGACGACGTGCTGTTCTCCGGCCGCTCGGTGCGCGCCGCCCTGGACGCGCTGCGCGACCTCGGCCGGCCCCGGGCGGTGCAGCTGGCGGTGCTGGTCGACCGCGGCCACCGGGAGCTGCCGATCCGCGCCGACTACGTGGGCAAGAACGTGCCGACGTCGCGCGCGCAGACGGTGCGGGTGCACCTGACCGAGACCGACGGCACCGACGAGGTGCTGGTCACGGAGGGAGCCGCGTGAAGCGCCACCTGCTGGAGTCCGCCGACCTCGACCGCGCCGACGCCACCCTCGTCCTGGACACCGCCGCGCAGATCGACCAGGCGCTGGCCGGCCGCGAGGTCAAGAAGCTGCCCACGCTGCGCGGCCGCACGGTGGTCAACCTCTTCTACGAGGACTCCACCCGCACCCGCATCTCCTTCGAGCTGGCGGCCAAGCGGCTGTCGGCCGACGTCATCAACTTCTCCGCCAAGGGCAGCAGCGTGTCCAAGGGCGAGAGCCTCAAGGACACCGCGCTCACCCTCGAGGCGATGGGCAGCGACGCGATCGTCGTCCGGCACTCGGCGTCGGGCGCCCCGCACCGGCTGGCCCACTGGGTGCAGGGCAGCGTGGTCAACGCCGGCGACGGCACCCACGAGCACCCCACCCAGGCGCTGCTGGACGCCTACACGATCCGGCGCCGGCTGGGCCGCCTCGATGGGGTCCGGGTGGTGGTCGTCGGCGACGTGCTGCACAGCCGGGTGGCCCGCTCCAACGTCTGGCTGCTCACCACGCTCGGCGCGGAGGTCACGCTGGTCGCCCCGCCGACGCTGCTGCCGGTGGGGGTCGGCTCCTGGCCGGTGACCGTCTCCTACGACCTCGACGCCGTGCTGCCCAAGGCCGACGTCGTGATGATGCTGCGGGTCCAGCTGGAGCGGATGACCGCGTCGTTCTTCCCCAGCGCCCGCGAGTACAGCCGCCGCTACGGCCTCGACGCCGTGCGGATGGCCGCGCTGGGCGACGACGCGATCGTCATGCACCCCGGCCCGATGAACCGCGGCATGGAGATCGCCGCCGACGTCGCCGACTCGGTCCGCTCGACGATCGTCGAGCAGGTCGGCAACGGCGTCTCCGTCCGCATGGCCGTGCTCTACCTGCTCCTCGGAGGGAACGCGTGACCGTCCTGATCAAGGGCGCGAGGGTCCTCGGCGGCGAGCCCGCCGACCTGCTGCTCGCCGACGGCCGGGTCGCCGAGGTGGGGCAGCGGCTGGACGCCGCCGGCGCCACCGTCGTCGACGCCGGCGGGCTGGTCGCGCTGCCCGGCCTGGTCGACCTGCACACCCACCTGCGCGAGCCCGGCCGCGAGGACGCCGAGACCGTCGAGACCGGCAGCCGGGCCGCGGCGCTGGGCGGGTTCACCGCGGTGCACGCGATGGCCAACACCGACCCGGTCGCCGACACCGCCGGCGTCGTCGAGCAGGTGTGGCGGCTGGGCCGGAAGGCCGGGCTGGTCGACGTCGTCCCGGTGGGCGCGGTCACCGTCGGCCTGCGCGGCGAGCGGCTGGCCGAGCTCGGCGCCATGGCCGACTCCGCTGCCCGGGTGCGGGTGTTCTCCGACGACGGGCACTGCGTCGCCGACCCCGCCCTCATGCGTCGCGCGCTGGAGTACGTCAAGGCCTTCGACGGCGTCGTCGCCCAGCACGCCGAGGAGCCGCGGCTGACCGCCGGCGCGCAGATGAACGAGGGCGACCGCTCCGCGCGGCTGGGCCTGGCCGGCTGGCCGGCCGCCGCCGAGGAGGCGGTCATCGCCCGCGACGTGCTGCTCGCCCAGCACGTGGGCGCGCGGCTGCACGTCTGCCACGTGTCCACCGCCGGGTCGGTGGAGATCCTGCGGTGGGCCAAGTCGCGCGGCGTGCAGGTGACCGCCGAGGTCACCCCGCACCACCTGCTGCTCACCGAGGCCTGCGCCGAGAGCTACGACCCGGTGTTCAAGGTCAACCCGCCGCTGCGCACCGACGAGGACGTGCTCGCCCTCCGGCAGGGCCTGGCCGACGGCACGATCGACGCCGTCGCCACCGACCACGCGCCGCACGCGGTGGAGGACAAGGAGAGCGAGTGGGCCTCCGCCCGGCCCGGCATGCTCGGGCTGGAGCAGGCGCTCGCCGTCGTCGTCCAGGCGCTGGTGGAGCCGGGCCTGCTCGACTGGGCCGGCGTCGCCGACCGGATGTCGGTGCGCCCGGCGGCCATCGGCCGCCTCAGCGGGCTCGGCGACCGGGCGCACGGCCGCCCGCTGGCCGCCGGTGAGCCGGCCAACCTGCTGCTGCTCGACCCCGCGGCCCGGTCGGTCGTCGACCCGGCCGCGCTGGCCAGCCGCAGCCGCAACAGCCCCTACGCCGGCCGGGAGCTGCCCGGCCGGGTCGTCGCCACGTTCCTGCGGGGCGAGGCGACCGTGCTCGACGGAAAGGCAGTGCGTTGACAGACGCGATCCTCGTGCTCGAGGACGGGCGGACGTTCCGCGGCGAGGCCTACGGGCAGGTCGGGACGACGGTCGGCGAGGCGGTGTTCGCCACCGGGATGACCGGCTACCAGGAGACGCTGACCGACCCCAGCTACGCGGGCCAGATCGTCACGATGACCGCGCCGCACGTCGGCAACACCGGCGTCAACGGCGAGGACGACGAGAGCCGCCGCATGTGGGTGGCCGGCTTCGTCGTCCGCGACCCGGCCCGCCGCCCGGCCAACTGGCGGGCCACCGGCAGCCTGGACGACGAGCTGCGCGCCCAGGGCGTCGTCGGCATCAGCGGCATCGACACCCGCGCGCTGACCCGCCACCTGCGCGAGCGCGGCGCCATGCGCGCCGGGATCAGCAGCGAGACCACCGACGCCGACGCGCTGCTGGCCCGGGTGCGCGCCGCCGAGGGGATGGTCGGCGCCGACCTCGCCCCGCAGGTGAGCACCGAGCAGCCCTACGTCGTGCCGGCGGTGGGGGAGCGGCGGTTCACCATCGCCGCGCTCGACCTCGGCATCAAGACCGCCACCCCGCGGCACCTGGCCGAGCTCGGCGTCGAGACGCACGTGCTGCCCTCCACCGCGACGGCCGCCGACCTGCTCGAGCACGGCCCCGACGGCGTCTTCCTGTCCAACGGTCCCGGCGACCCGGCCGCGGCCGACTACGCCGTCGCCGCGGTGCGCGGCGTGCTGGACGCCGGACGGCCGCTGTTCGGCATCTGCTTCGGCAACCAGATCCTCGGCCGCGCGCTGGGCCTGGGCACCTACAAGCTGCGCTTCGGCCACCGCGGCCTGAACCAGCCGGTGCTCGACCGGGTCAGCGGCACCGTCCGGGTGACCAGCCACAACCACGGCTTCGCCGTCGACGCGCCGCTGGACCGGCCCACCGACACCCCGTACGGCCGGGTGGAGGTCAGCCACGTGGGCCTCAACGACGACGTCGTCGAGGGGCTGCGGCTGCTCGACGCCCCGGCGTTCAGCGTGCAGTTCCACCCGGAGTCGGCCGCCGGCCCGCACGACGCGGCGCCGCTGTTCGGCCGGTTCGTCGACCTCATGCAGTCCACCCGCGACGGGGGCCCGGCCGTCAGCCCGGCGACGACCGTCGAGCACAGCACCGGGGAGAGGGCCTGATGCCCAAGCGCACCGACATCTCGCACGTCCTGGTCATCGGCTCCGGGCCGATCCTCATCGGCCAGGCCGCGGAGTTCGACTACTCCGGCACCCAGGCCTGCCGCGTGCTGCGCAGCGAGGGCCTGCGGGTCAGCCTGGTCAACAGCAACCCGGCGACGATCATGACCGACCCCGACGTCGCCGACGCCACCTACGTGGAGCCGCTGACGCCGGAGTTCGTCGAGCGGGTCATCGCCAAGGAGCGGCCCGACGCGCTGCTGGCCACCCTCGGCGGGCAGACCGCGCTCAACATCGCCATCGGCCTCTACGAGAACGGCACGCTGGAGCGCTACGGCGTCCGGCTCATCGGCGCCGACGTCGACGCGATCAACCGCGGCGAGGACCGGCAGCTGTTCAAGGACATCGTCCGGTCGATCGGCGCCGACGCCCCGCGCTCGCGGGTCTGCGCCAGCGTCGAGGAGGCGCTGGAGACGGCGGAGGAGGTCGGCTACCCGGTCGTCATCCGGCCGAGCTTCACGATGGGCGGCCTGGGCTCGGGCTTCGCCACCGACGAGCCGATGCTGCGCCGGATGGCCGCGCACGGCCTGGCCGACTCGCCCGTCCACACCGTGCTGATCGAGGAGTCGGTGCTCGGCTGGAAGGAGTACGAGCTCGAGCTGATGCGCGACCGCAGCGACAACGTGGTCGTCATCTGCTCCATCGAGAACGTCGACGCGATGGGCGTGCACACCGGCGACTCGGTCACCGTGGCGCCGGCGATGACGCTCACCGACCGCGAGTACCAGCGGATGCGCGACGTGGGCATCGCGGTGCTGCGCGAGGTCGGCGTCGACACCGGCGGCTGCAACATCCAGTTCGCCGTCAACCCCGCCGACGGGCGGCTGGTCGTCATCGAGATGAACCCGCGCGTCTCCCGGTCGAGCGCGCTGGCGTCCAAGGCCACCGGCTTCCCGATCGCCAAGATCGCCGCGAAGCTCGCCATCGGCTACACGCTCGACGAGATCACCAACGACATCACCGGCGTCACCCCGGCCAGCTTCGAGCCGGCGCTGGACTACGTCGTGGTGAAGATCCCGCGGTTCGCCTTCGAGAAGTTCCCCGGCGCCGACCCGCGGCTGACCACGACGATGAAGAGCGTCGGCGAGGCCATGGCGCTGGGCCGCAACTTCCCCGAGGCGCTGGGCAAGGCCATGCGGTCCACGGAGACGAAGGTGGCCGGCTTCTGGACGGGGCAGCCCGACGGCCGCTCGGCCGCCGAGCTGCTGGAGGCGCTGCGCACCCCCGTCGACGGGCGGCTCTACACCGCCGAGGCCGCCCTGGCGGCGGGGGCCACCGTCGAGCAGGTGGCCGAGGCCAGCGGCTTCGACCCGTGGTTCGTCGACCAGGTCGCGCTGGTGCAGGAGGTCGCGGCGGAGGTCCGCGACGCGCCCGCGCTCACCCCGGAGCTGCTGCGCCGGGCCAAGCGGCACGGCCTGTCCGACCGGCAGGTGGCGGCGCTGCGGCCCGAGCTGGCCGGCGAGGACGGCGTCCGCAGCCTGCGCTGGCGGCTGGGCATCCGGCCGGTGTTCAAGACCGTGGACACCTGCGCCGCGGAGTTCGCCGCCCGCACCCCGTACCACTACTCCTCCTACGACGAGGAGACCGAGGTGGAGCCGCGGGAGAAGCCGGCGGTGCTCATCCTCGGGTCGGGGCCGAACCGGATCGGGCAGGGCATCGAGTTCGACTACTCGTGCGTGCACGCGGTCATGGCGCTGCAGGACGCCGGCTACGAGGCCGTGATGGTCAACTGCAACCCCGAGACGGTCTCCACCGACTACGACACCGCCGACCGGCTGTACTTCGAGCCGCTGACCTTCGAGGACGTCCTCGAGGTGGTCGAGGCCGAGCGCGCCGCCGGTCCCGTGGCCGGGGTCATCTGCACCCTCGGCGGGCAGACGCCGCTGGGCCTGGCGCAGCGGCTCAAGGACGCCGGCGTCCCGGTGCTGGGCACCTCGCCGGAGTCCATCGACGACGCCGAGGACCGCGGGGCGTTCTCCCGGGTGCTGGCCGACGCCGGCCTGCTCGCGCCCACGCACGGCACCGCGACCACCTTCGCCGAGGCGCGGGAGATCGCCGCGGGCATCGGCTACCCGGTGCTGGTGCGCCCCTCCTACGTGCTCGGCGGGCGGGGCATGGAGATCGTCTACGACGACGCCACGCTCGAGGCCTACATCGCCAAGGCCACCGACGTCAGCCCCGCCCACCCCGTGCTGGTCGACCGGTTCCTGGAGGACGCCGTCGAGATCGACGTCGACGCGCTCTACGACGGCGTCGAGCTCTACCTCGGCGGCGTCATGGAGCACATCGAGGAGGCCGGCATCCACTCCGGCGACTCCGCGTGCGCGCTGCCGCCGATCACCCTGGGCTCGGCCGACCTCGCCGGCATCCGCGCGGCCACCGAGGCGCTGGCCGCCCGGATCGGCGTCCGCGGGTTGATGAACGTGCAGTACGCGCTCAAGGACGACGTCCTCTACGTGCTGGAGGCCAACCCCCGCGCCAGCCGCACGGTGCCGTTCGTGTCCAAGGCGACCGCCGTCCAGCTCGCCAAGGCCGCGGCCCGCATCGCCGTGGGCGAGTCGATCGCCGACCTGCGCGGCGCCGGCGTGCTGCCGGCCACCGGCGACGGCACCGACCTGCCCGAGGACGCGCCGATCGCGGTCAAGGAGGCGGTGCTGCCCTTCCACCGGTTCCGCACCGTCGAGGGCCACGGCGTGGACACCGTGCTGTCGCCGGAGATGAAGTCCACCGGCGAGGTCATGGGCCTCGACGACGGTTTCGGCACCGCGTTCGCCAAGTCGCAGGCCGCCGCCTACGGCTCGCTGCCGACCTCGGGGGCGGTGTTCGTGTCGGTGGCCAACCGGGACAAGCGGGCCGCCGTCTTCCCGGTCAAGCGGCTGGCCGACCTCGGCTTCCGGGTGCTGGCCACCACGGGCACCGCGCGGGTGCTGCGGCGCAACGGGGTCGAGTGCGAGGTGGTCGGCAAGTACAGCGAGGGCCCGGGCAACGTGGTCGAGCGCATCCAGGCCGGCGACGTCGACATCGTCGTCAACACGCCCTTCGGATCGCCGGGCAACAGCGGGCCGCGGCTGGACGGCTACGAGATCCGCACGGCCGCCGTCGCCGCCGGGATCCCGTGCATCACCACGGTGCAGGGCCTGGCCGCGGCGGTGCAGGGCGTCGAGGCGCTGCTGCGCGGTGACCTGGGCGTCCGCAGCCTGCAGGAGGTCCACGCCGGTCTCGCCGCCGCGCTCACGGCCACCCCGTGAGCGTCGTCGGAGCCGTCGGCGGCGACCTGGTCGCGCGCGGGCTCCTCGACGGGCTGCCGGCGGCGTACCTGTCCGGCGTCACCCGGTTCGCCACGCCGCCGGCCGCGGAGCTCGACGCACTGCGGGCCGACGCCGAGGGCCTGGCCGCCCGGCTGGCGGCGGGGGAGGCCGGCGACGCCGACCTGCCGCTGCTCACCCGGGTGGCGTTCTTCGCCGGGCACGGCGCGGTGCTGGCCGGCTGCGGGGTGCGGACGCCGTCCTACGACCTGGTCGGCTCCTACCGGGACAACCTGCGCACGCCGGTCGGGCCGCGACTGGACGCCCGGCCGCGGGCGGGGGACCGGCGCTGGCGGGTGCTCGGCCGCGAGGTCGGCTTCCCGCTCGGCGTGCCCGCGTGCGTGCTCAACGGCGGGGAGGAGTGGGTGCGCTACCACGCCCGCAACGGGTTCAGCGTGCTCACCTACAAGACGGTGCGCAGCCGCGCCCACGAGCCGAACGCGCAGCCCAACTGGACGTTCGCGCCCCGCCCGCCCGGCGACGTCGTCGTCTCCGACCCGTGGGACTGGGTGGCGCCGGGTGACCCCGGCGTCAGCACGGTCAACTCCTTCGGCGTCCCCTCGCCGGCGCCCGAGGAGTGGGGGCCCGACCTCGAGCGGTCGCTGGCCGCCGTCGACGACGACCAACTGCTGCTGGTCAGCGTGATGGGCTCCGGCGACGGTCCCGCGCTGGTCGAGGACTTCGCCGCGACGGCGCGGCTGGCGCAGGACGCCGGCGCGGGCGTCGTCGAGCTGAACCTGTCCTGCCCGAACACGCTGTCGGCCTCGGCCGACGAGGGCGTGAAGCCGCCGCTGTGCCTGGACGCCGACGCCACGGTCGCCGTCGTCGAGGGCGTGCGCCGGGCGCTGGACGACCGCACCGGGCTGGTCGCCAAGCTGTCCTGGCTCGACGCCGGCCGGCTGGCCGCGCTCGTGCCGCGGCTGGCGCCGCTGGTCGACGGGGTCGCCGGCATCAACACCGTGGCCAGCCGGGTGGTGCGCGCCGACGGCGCGCCGACCTTCCCCGGCCGCGCGGTCGCCGGCCTGTCCGGGGCGGCGGTGCGCGACGCCGCGCTGGACTTCACCACGCGGCTGGTGGCGCTGCGGGAGGCCGGCGGGCACGCCTTCGACGTGCTGGCGATGGGCGGGGTCACCGACCCGGCCTCGTTCGCGGCGCTGTGGGCGGCCGGCGCCGACGCCGTCCAGTCGGCCGCCGGTGCCTTCGCCGACCCCTTCCTCGCCCGCGACTGCGTCGCCGCGCACGGCGACACGCTGTCCCGGTCGGTGCCGCGGTGAGCGCGCCGTTCGGGCAGCGGCTGGCCGACGCCGTCGCCGCCCGCGGGCCGCTGTGCGTCGGCATCGACCCGCACGCGCCGCTGCTGGAGCGCTGGGGCCTGCCCGACGGCCCCGAGGGGCTCGCCCGGTTCACCGACGCCGTCGTCGACGCGCTGGCCGGCACCGTCGCCGTCCTCAAGCCGCAGAGCGCGTTCTACGAGCGGCACGGCTCGCGCGGCCTGGCCGTGCTGGAGGACGGCGTCGCCCGCGCCCGTGCCGCCGGCGCGCTGGTGCTGCTCGACGCCAAGCGCGGGGACATCGGCTCGACCATGGACGCCTACGCCGACGTGCTGCGCCCCGACCACCCGCTCGCCGTCGACGCGCTGACCGTCAGCCCCTACCTCGGCCCCGGCTCGCTGCAGCCGGCCGTGGACACCGCGCGGGCGCACGGCGGCGGGTTGTTCGTGCTGGCCCGCACGTCCAACCCGGACGCGGGCACGCTGCAGCACGCGGTCGTGGGGGAGCGGTCGGTGGCCCAGGTCGTCGTCGACACCGTGCGCGGCTGGAACACCCCCGGCTGGGTGGTCGGCGACCCGCTGCCCGACCCCGCCGCGGTGCGCGACCTCGGCAGCCGCTGGGGCGCCGGCACCGGCAGCTTCGGCGTCGTCGTCGGGGCGACCCTGCGCGACCTCGACGTCGACCTGACCGGGCTCGGCGGGCCGGTGCTCGCGCCCGGGCTGGGCGCGCAGGGCGGGTCCGTGGCCGACCTGCGCCGGCTGTTCGGGCAGGGTGCCGCCGTGGTCCCCACCGTGTCCCGCGACGTGCTCGCCGCCGGACCCGACCCCGCCGCGCTGCGGGCGGCCGCCGCGCGCTGGGCCGGGGAGCTGGCCGCGTGAGGCGCGACCTGACGTCGGCGCTGCTGCTCGGCCTGGCCCTCGTCGGCGCCGGCGTGCTGGTCTCCCGGCAGGCGGGCACCGCGCCGCCCGCCGTCGCCCACAGCGGGTCCTACGCGCCGCTCACCGCCACCGACGCGTACGGCGGCGGCCGCACCGGTGGCTGGGCGGTGACCTGGACGACCGGTTCCCTGGTCGGGGCGGCGCTCGCCGTCCTCGGCCTGCTGGTGCTCGCCGCGGTCGGCGGGTGGGTGCTCGGCCGGCGCTCCCGGCTACCCGCGACCCCCGCCTGACCGGGCAGGCCCGGCGTGTCGCGCCGGACGGCCCGGGCGTGTCGCCACCCGGGCCGCGAGCGGACGTCCCGGTTCCGTATGCTGTCTGAACAGGGCTCCTGACTCTCCGTCATGCAACTGCTCGACGCAGCGTCACCTGCGCACGACGCGCGGTCGAAATCCTCGTCCGTCGGGCGCGTGACCTGCGGATTCCCGGTTACTAGGTTGATCGCCGGGCCCGAGCGCACGGGGACCGGACCCGCGGCACCACCGCCACACAGCACAGAGACGCCGGGCCGACCGGCGACGACACGATCGGACGCACCATGCCCCTCCCTGACCTGTCCCCCGAACAGCGCGCCGCCGCCCTGGAGAAGGCCGCCGCCGCCCGCAAGGCGCGCGCCGAGCTCCGCGAGCGGCTCAAGAGCAAGGGCACGACGGTCGGTGACGTCCTCCGCCAGGGGGAGACCGACGAGGTGATCGGCAAGATGCGGGTCTCCGCGGTGCTGGAGAGCCTGCCCGGTGTCGGCAAGGCGCGGGCTGCGAAGATCATGGAGCGGCTCGAGATCTCCCCGACCCGCCGGGTCCGCGGCCTGGGCGCCAACCAGCGCCGGGCGCTCGAGGCCGAGTTCGGTGGGGAGCAGGTGGTCGCCGAGCAGGTGCCCGCCGACTCGACCGCCTGAGCCGGGGGCCGACCCCACCTCCGCAGGACCGACGAGGACGACGCGTTGCCCGAAGCACCCGAACCACCCGCCACGGCGCGCCTGACGGTGCTGTCCGGCCCCTCCGGGGTCGGCAAGGGCACCGTCGTCGCCGAGGTCCGCCGTCGGTACCCCGACGTGTGGGTGTCGGTGTCGGTGACCACCCGGGGACGCCGGGCCGGTGAGGTCGACGGGGTGCACTACCACTTCCTCACCGACGCCGAGTTCGACCGGCTCGTCGCCGAGGACGGCCTGCTGGAGTGGGCCGAGTACGCCGGCAACCGCTACGGCACGCCGGTGGCCCCGGTGCGCGAGCGACTCGCCACCGGGGCCCCGGCCCTGCTGGAGATCGAGCTGCAGGGTGCGCGCCAGGTGCGGGCACGGGCCCCGGAGGCGCAGCTGGTCTTCCTCGCGCCGCCCTCCTGGGCCGAGCTGGAGAACCGGCTGGCCGGCCGCGGCTCCGAGCCGCCGGCGGTGCAGCAGCGCCGGCTGGCCATCGCGCAGGCCGAGCTGGACGCCGCCGGGGAGTTCGACGTCGTGGTGGTCAACGACGACGTCACCCGGGCCGCGGACGAGTTGGTAGGCTTGCTGACTGCGCCGTCGTCCGGGAGGTCGGTCGGCGCCTCCGAGTGACGGCCGCCCGAGGCCCCCACTCCCGCCGAACCAACGAGGAGCACGCCCGCCCGTGTCCGGAGTCGCACCTGCCCCCGAGGGCATCACCAACCCGCCGATCGACGAGCTGCTCGAGCGCACCAGCAGCAAGTACGGGCTGGTCATCTTCGCCGCCAAGCGCGCGCGGCAGATCAACGCCTACTACAGCCAGCTCTCCGAGGGCCTGCTGGAGTACGTCGGCCCGCTGGTCGACACCGCTCCGCAGGAGAAGCCCCTCTCCATCGCGCTGCGCGAGATCAACGAGGGTCTGCTGACCCACACCGCCGGCGAGAACTGAGCAAGGACCCCGTCGCCCCCCACCCTTCGCAGGCTCAGGGTGGGCCCCTGCGACGGGGCCGGCCGCCGGTGACGGATCGACGTCACCGCTCGTCGGTGTGACGCCCCCGGTACTCGGTACCGGGGGCGTCGGCCTGTCCGGGGCAGGATGAGGCCATGAGCCGGATCGTGCTGGGGGTCGCCGGCGGTGTCGCCGCGTACAAGGCCGCTCTGCTGCTGCGGGCGCTGACCGAGGCCGGGCACGACGTGCGCGTCGTCCCCACCCCGGGCGCGCTGCACTTCGTCGGCGCGGCCACCTTCGAGGCGCTGTCGGGGCACCCGGTCACCACCGACGTGTGGTCCGACGTCCCCGAGGTCGCCCACGTCCGCATCGGGCAGACCGCCGACCTCGTCGTCGTCGCCCCCGCCACCGCCGACCTGCTGGCCCGGGCGGCTGCCGGCCGCGCCGACGACCTGCTCACCGCCACCCTGCTCACCGCGCACTGCCCGGTGGTGTTCGTGCCGGCGATGCACACCGAGATGTGGCTGCACCCGGCCACCCAGGACAACGTCGCCACGCTGCGCCGCCGCGGCTCGGTCGTGCTGCCGCCCGCCGTCGGCCGGCTCACCGGGCCCGACTCCGGCCCCGGACGGCTGCCCGAGCCGCACGACGTCGCCGCGCTGGCCCAGGTGGCGCTGACCGCCGGGCCCGACGCGCTGCGCGCCGACCTCGCCGGCCGCCGGGTCGTGGTCAGCGCCGGCGGCACCCGCGAGCCCCTGGACCCGGTGCGCTACCTGGGCAACCGCTCCTCGGGGAAGCAGGGCTGGGCGCTGGCCCGGGTCGCCGCCGCCCGCGGCGCCGACGTCACCCTGGTTGCGGCCAACGTCGACCTGCCCGCGCCGTTCGGCGTGCGCGTCGTGCCGGTCGGGACGGCGGAGGAGCTGCGCGCCGCCGTGCTGGCCGAGGCCCCCGACGCGGACGTCGTGGTGATGACCGCGGCCGTGGCCGACTTCCGGCCGGCCACGGTCGCGGCCGCCAAGCTGAAGAAGAAGGACGACCCTGCCGAGGTCCCCGAGGTGCGGCTGGTGCGCAACCCCGACGTGCTCGCCGAGCTGGTGACCAAGCGCGCGGCCGGCCAGCTGGTGGTCGGCTTCGCCGCCGAGACCGGCGACGCCGACGGCGACGTGCTCGCCCACGCCCGCGCCAAGCTGGCCCGCAAGGGGTGCGACCTGCTGGTGGTCAACGACGTCTCCGGCGGCGGGGTGTTCGGCCGGCCGGACAACGCGGCGGTCGTGCTGGCCGCCGACGGCTCGGCCACCCAGGTCCCGCACGGGAGCAAGGACGCCGTCGCCGCGGCCGTGTGGCAGACCGTCCTCCCGCGGCTGGCCTGACCCGCACGCTGCCGGTGCACCGGACACGCCGGTAACGTCATCGCTCGGCCGGGCAGCCACCCGCGCCGCGACCTCAGTCACCGAAGCAGGGAGAACCGAGTGCCACGCCGCCTCTTCACGTCCGAGTCGGTGACCGAGGGCCACCCGGACAAGATCGCCGACCAGATCAGCGACGCCATCCTCGACCAGATGCTGGCGCAGGACCCGCGCAGCCGCGTCGCCGTCGAGACGATGATCACCACCGGGCAGGTGCACATCGCCGGCGAGGTGACCACCGCGGGCTACGTCGACATCGCCGAGGTCGTCCGCCGGACCATCCTCGGCATCGGCTACGACTCCTCGCGCAAGGGCTTCGACGGCGCCTCCTGCGGCGTGAGCGTCTCCATCGGCGCGCAGTCGCCCGACATCGCCCAGGGCGTGGACACCGCCTACGAGGCGCGCACCGCCGGCACCGCCGACGACGCGATCGAGCGCCAGGGCGCCGGCGACCAGGGCCTGATGTTCGGCTACGCCACCGACGAGACCCCCGAGCTGATGCCGCTGCCCATCGCGCTGGCCCACCGGCTCTCCCGCCGGCTGGCCGCGGTCCGCAAGGACGGCTCGGTGCCCTACCTGCGCCCCGACGGCAAGACCCAGGTCACCGTCGTCTACGAGGACGACCGGCCGGTCGGCGTCGACACCGTCGTCGTCTCCTCGCAGCACGCCGAGGACATCTCCATCGACCAGCTGCTCACCCCGGACGTGCAGGAGCTCGTCGTCGAGCCCGAGCTGCAGGCCCTCGGCCTGCCCGCCGAGGGGTACCGGCTGCTGGTCAACCCCACGGGCAAGTTCGTCATCGGCGGCCCGATGGGCGACGCCGGGCTGACCGGCCGCAAGATCATCGTGGACACCTACGGCGGCATGGCCCGGCACGGCGGCGGCGCGTTCTCCGGCAAGGACCCCTCGAAGGTCGACCGCTCGGGCGCCTACGCGATGCGGTGGGTGGCCAAGAACGTCGTCGCCGCGGGCCTGGCCCGCCGCTGCGAGGTGCAGGTGGCCTACGCCATCGGCGCCGCGCACCCGGTCGGCCTGTTCGTCGACACGCACGGCACCGGCACGGTGGCCGACGACGTCCTGGAGAAGGCGGTCACCACGGTGTTCGACCTGCGCCCGGGCGCGATCGTGCGCGACCTGGACCTGCTGCGGCCGATCTACGCGCCGACCGCCGCCTACGGCCACTTCGGCCGCACCGACGTCGAGCTGCCGTGGGAGCGCACCGACCGGGTCGAGGCCCTGCGCAGCGCCGTCGGCGCCTGACGGCCGCGCCCGCCTCGCGGTGGCCCACGCCAGCGCGCCCGAGGACCTCGCCCTGCACGGGGTGCGGGTCCTCGGGTTCCCGACCACGGCGCGCGTCGCGAGCCGCTTCGGCCTCGACCGCGGCGTCGTCGAGGAGGCCCTGCTCGACGCCGAGGCCCGCGGCTGGGTGCGGCGGCTGGCCTTCGGCGGCAGCGAGGGCTGGTCGCTGCTCGACGCCGGCCGCGCGGAGGGCGAGCGCCGGCTGGCCGCCGAGCTCGACGCCGCGGGCGCCCGGGACGCCGTCGCCGGCGTGCACGCCCGCTTCCGGCCGCTCAACCGCCGCTTCGGCGCCGCCTGCACCGACTGGCAGGTGCGCCCGACCCGGCTCGACCCGATGGCGGCCAACGACCACACCGACTGGCGCTGGGACGAGCGGGTGCTGCGCACGCTGCGGTCGGCGGGGGAGGGGCTCGCCGGGCTCTGCGCCGAGCTGACCGCCCACCTGGCCCGCTTCGGCGGCTACGCGGGGGTCTACGCCGCGGCGCTGCGGCGGGTGGACGCCGGTGAGCGCGGCTGGGTCGACGGGCCCGACCGCGACTCGCTGCACCTCGTGTGGATCCAGTTCCACGAGGACCTGCTGGCCACCCTCGGCATTGAGCGCGGCACGGACGCCTGACCGCCCGGTCCCGTCGGTGCGGGTGGGTAGCGTGCGACCACGTGCCCGCCGACCCCGCCGTCCCCGCGCCCGGGGGAGCGCCGCGGGTGGCACGGGTCGTCGTCGACGTGCCGCTGGCCCACCTCGACCGGCCCTTCGACTACGCCGTCCCCGACCAGCTGGCCGGGCAGGTGCGGGCCGGGTGCCGGGTGCGGGTGCGCTTCGCCGGCCAGCTGGTGGACGGCGTCGTGCTCGAGCTGGCCGACGCGAGCGACTCCGGCCGCAGGCTCGCGCCGCTGGCCAAGCTGGTCTCGCCCGAGCCGGTGCTCACCCCCGAGGTGGCCGCGCTCGCCCGCTCGGTGGCCCAGCGCTGGGCCGGCACCCTGACCGACGTGCTGCGGCTGGCCATCCCGCCGCGCCGGGCCGCCGCCGAGAAGCGCCCGCCCGGCGAGGCCCCGTCACCTCCCGCACCCCCCGACCCGGCCGGCTTCGCCCGCTACCCCGCCGGGCCGTCCCTGCTCGCCGCCGTCGCCGACGGGCGCCCGGCCCGGGCGGTGTGGACCGCGCTCCCCGGCGAGGACTGGCCGGCCCGGCTGGCCGAGCTGTGCCAGGCGGCCCTCTCCGGCGGGCGCGGCGCGCTCGTCGTCGTCCCCGACGGCCGCGACCTCGACCGGCTGGAGGCCGCGGCCGCCGCCCGGCTGCCGACGGGGTCGGTCGTCGTGCTGCGCGCCGACGCCGCCCCCGACGCCCGCTACCGGCGCTTCCTCGACGCCGTCCGCGGCAGCGCCCGGGTGGTGCTCGGCACCCGCGCCGCGGTGTTCGCGCCGGTCGCCGATCTGGGCCTGGTGGCGATCTGGGACGACGGCGACGACCTGCACGCCGAGCCCCGCGCCCCCTACGCGCACGCCCGCGACGTGCTCCTGCACCGCGCGCACCTGACCTCCTGCGCCGCGGTCGTGGCGGCCACCGCGCGGACCGCCGAGGCGCAGCTGCTCGTCGACAGCGGCTGGGCGCACGAGCTGACCGCCGACCGGCCCACCCTGCGCGCCGCCTCCCCGCGGGTGCAGGCCCTGGGCGAGGACTCCGAGCTCGCCCGCGACCCGGCCGCGCGCACCGCCCGGCTGCCCAGCCTGGCCCACCGGGTGGCGCGGGCGACGCTGGCCGAGGGCGCGCCGGTGCTCGTCCAGGTGCCCCGCGCCGGCTACGCGCCCGGGCTGTCCTGCGACCGCTGCCGCGCCCCCGCCCGGTGCGCGGTGTGCTCCGGCCCGCTCGGCGTCTCCCCGACGCCGGGACCGGGCGGCTCGCGCATCCCCGCGTGCCGCTGGTGCGCCCGCCCGGCCACCGTCTTCGACTGCCCGCACTGCCACGGCACGAAGCTGCGGGCCTCCGTCGTCGGCGCGGCCCGCACCGCCGAGGAGCTGGGCCGGGCCTTCCCCGGCGCCCCGGTGCGGGTGTCGGGGCGGTCGTCGGGCGTGCTGCCCTCGGTGCCGGCCGGGCCGGCGCTGGTGGTGGCCACCCCGGGCGCCGAGCCGGTCGCCGAGGGCGGGTACGGGGCGGCGCTGCTGCTGGACTCGTGGGCGCTGCTGGGCCGGGCCGACCTGCGGGCGGGGGAGGAGACGCTGCGCCGCTGGGCGAACGCCGCGACGCTGGTGCGCCCGCACGGCTCGGTGGTCGTCGCCGCCGACGCCGCCCACCCCGTCGTCCAGGCGCTGGTGCGCTGGGACCCGGGCTGGCTGGCCGAGCGCGAGCTCGCCGACCGCCGGGCGCTGGGCTTCCCGCCGGCCACCCGCATGGCGGCGCTGTCGGGCTCCCCGGCCGCGCTGGCGGAGTTCCTCGCGGCCGCCCGGCTGCCCGACGACGCCGACCTGCTCGGCCCGGTGCCCGAGCCCCCGCGGCCCGGCCAGGAGGGCGAGCGGGAGCGCTACCTCGTGCGGGTGCCGCGCGGTGCGGGCCTGGCGCTGGCCACCGCCCTGGCCGAGGTGCAGGGCGTGCGCAGCGCGCGCAAGGCGAGCGAGCACGTGCGCGTGCAGCTCGACCCCCTCGAGCTGGTCTGAGCGGCGCTCAGCGCCCGGCGGCCATCGCCTGCAGCTCGGCCTCCACGGAGGCTTCCCGCTCGACCTCGGCGGCGGCCCGGTCGGCCGCCAGCCGCCAGTGCACCGGCGCGACCGCCGCCGCGTGGGCGAGCCCGCCGGCCGCGCCCAGCCACCGGTGCGGGCGGAGGACGCCCCGGCGGGCGAGGGCGCGCTGCGCCGGCCGGTCGAGCGCCCACAGCAGCAGGCCGACGGCCCACCCGGAGACGCCGGCCCGGACCAGCGCCCGCCGCTCGTGCGCGGGGGTCGGCGGCACCTCGCCGGTCCGCCGGAACTCCCGCAGCGCGGCGGGCAGCTCCCCGCTGAGCTGGTCGGCCACGACCAGGGCGACGGCGCCGGCGCAGGTCCGCACCCGCGCGGGCGACCACGGCGGGGCGTTCCGGGAGGCGAGCACGGCACCGACGGCCACCCCCTCCGCGAGGGTGCTCACCACGGCACGGCACCGGTGGGCCAGGAGCGAGGTCACGGGGGCCACGGTAGGGCCGCCGCCTACGATCGGCGGGTGAGCGTGACCCCCATCCGGCTGCTGGGCGACCCCGTCCTGCACCGGCCCGCCGCGCCGGTCGTCGACTTCGACGCCGAGCTGCGCGGGCTGGTGGCCGACCTGACCGAGACCATGCACGCCGCCGGGGGCGCCGGCCTCGCCGCACCGCAGCTCGGCGTCGGCCTGCGGGTGTTCACCTGGTACGTCGACGGCGAGGTCGGCCACCTCGTCAACCCGTCGGTCGACCTGGTCGGCGAGGAGACCGAGGAGGCGCCCGAGGGCTGCCTGTCCATCCCCGGCTACCGCTTCGACTGCCGCCGCCACCTGCACGTCGTCGCCACCGGCTGGGACCAGCACGGCGACCCGGTGCGGGTCGAGGGCTCGCACCTGCTGGCCCGCGCGGTCCAGCACGAGGTCGACCACCTCGACGGCGTGCTGTTCGTCGACCGGCTCGACCCCGAGGCGCGCGCCGCCGCGCTCGCCGCGCTGGCCGAGGCCGAGTGGACCGGCATGGCCGCCTGGGTCCCGCGCGTGGAGGTGAGCCCCCACTGAGGCTCCTGTTCGCCGGGACGCCGGAGGCCGCCGTCCCCTCGCTGGAGGCCCTGCTGGCCTCCGGCCACGAGGTGGCCGCCGTGCTCACCCGGCCCGACGCCCGCTCCGGCCGCGGCCGCACGGCCAGCCGCTCCCCGGTGGCCGAGCGCGCCGACGCCGCCGGCCTGCCCGTGCTGCAGCCCCGCTCGCCGCGCGAGCCGGAGTTCCTCGCACAGCTCGCCGACCTCGCCGTCGACTGCGCGCCCGTGGTCGCCTACGGCGCGCTGGTGCCGCCCGCCGCGCTGGACGTCCCCGCGCACGGTTGGGTCAACCTGCACTTCTCGCTGCTGCCGGCCTGGCGCGGCGCCGCCCCCGTGCAGCACGCGGTCATGGCCGGCGACGAGGTGACCGGCGCCTGCACGTTCCGGCTCGAGCAGGGCCTGGACACCGGGCCGGTGTTCGGCGTGGTCACCGAGCCGATCGGCCCGCGCGACACCGCCGGCGACCTGCTCGGCCGGCTCGCCGTCAGCGGCGCCCGGCTGCTGGTGGCCACCCTCGACGGCATCGCGGCCGGCGAGCTCGTCCCGCAGCCCCAGCCGGCCGAGGGGGTCAGCCTGGCGCCGCGCATCGAGACCGCCGACGCCCGGGTGGACTGGGCGCTGCCGGCGCACGTCGTCGACCGGCGGGTGCGCGGGGTGACGCCCGCCCCGGGCGCGTGGACGACCTGGCGCGGCGACCGGCTGCGGGTGGGCCCGGTGCAGCCGCTGCCGGAGGCCCCGGAACTCGCGCCGGGGGAGGTCGCCGCGGGCCCCGGCGGGGTCGTCGTCGGCACCGGCCGCGGCGCGGTGCGCCTCGGCGACGTGCAGCCGGCGGGCAAGCGCCTGCTGCCGGCGGCGGACTGGGCCCGCGGCGCGCGCCCGGCGCCCGGCGAGCGGCTGGGCGCGTGAGCCGCCCGCCCCGGCGCCCGTCCGGCCGCCGCCCCGAGCGGCGCCCGCGGCGGGCACCCCTCGACGGCGCCCGGCTCACGGCCTACGACGTCCTCGACGGCGTCTCCGCGCGCGAGGCCTACGCCAACCTGCTGCTGCCCCAGCTGCTGCGCGAGCGCGACCTCGAGCCGCGCGACGCCGCCTTCGCCACCCAGCTGGCCTACGGGGCGCTGCGCGCGCAGGGCACCCTCGACGCCGTCCTTGCCACGCTGGTCGACCGGCCGCTGGCCGACCTCGACCGCCGGCTGCTGGACCTGCTGCGGCTGGGCGCCTACCAGCTGCTCGACCTGCGGGTGCCCGCGCACGCCGCCGTGGCCACCACCGTCGACCTCGTCCGCGCCATCGTGGGGCCCGGCGCCTCGGGCCTGGCCAACGCGGTGCTGCGCAAGGTGGCCGCCGGCGGCGACCGCGCCGCGTGGCTCGAGCGGCTCGGCGCGGGCGGCGACCGGCGGCTGGCGCTGGCCACCGACCACCCCGGGTGGATCGTGGCCGCCTGGCGCGACGCCCTGGGCGGGGATGCCGAGCTCGAGGCCGCGCTGCTCGCCGACGACGCCGCCCCCGAGGTGCACCTGGTCGCCCGGCACGTGGACCGCGAGGCGCTGGCCGCGGAGTCCGGCGGGACGCCCGGGCCGTGGTCGCCGTACGCGGTGCGCCTCGGCGGGGGAGACCCCGGGCGGCTGCCGTCGGTGCGCTCCGGTGCGGCCGCGGTGCAGGACGAGGGCAGCCAGCTCGCCGCGCTGCTGCTCACCCGGGCACCGCTGGAGGGACCCGACGCCCGCTGGCTGGACGTGTGCGCCGGCCCCGGCGGCAAGGCCGGGCTGCTGGCCGCCGTCCGCCCGGCCGGGGTGCACCTGACCGCCGCCGACCGGGCGCCGCACCGCGCCGAGCTGGTCCGCGGCGCGCTGGCCGGCGAGGACGACGTCGAGGTGCTGGTCGCCGACGGCCGCGAGCCCCCGTGGGCGCCCGGTTCCTTCGACCGCGTGCTCCTCGACGCGCCGTGCACCGGGTTGGGGGCGCTGCGCCGCCGTCCCGAGGTGCGCTGGCGGCGGGGACCGGAGGACGTCGGCCCGCTGGTGGAGCTGCAGACGGCGCTGCTCGACGCGGCGCTGGCCTCGGTGCGGCCGGGCGGCGTGGTCGCGTACGTGACCTGTTCCCCGCACACCGCCGAGACCGTCGCGGTCGCCGACGCCGCGGCCGCCCGCGACGACGTCGAGGTGCTGCCCGTGGCGCCGCTGCTCGACGGCGTGCCCGGGGTGGAGCGCGGGGCCTACGGGCAGCTGTGGCCGCACCGGCACGGCACCGACGCGATGTTCCTGGCCCTGCTCGGCCGCACCCGCTGAGTCGACCGACGACGCCGCGCGGTGTCGACCTGGTGCGGTCTCACCCGTCGGGAGGCGACCCCAGGTCGACACGGGGCGCCGGGGTGCGGCCGGCGCCGGACCTCGCGCACCCCGCGGCCGTCGCCTAGCCTGCCCCGTCGTGCCCTGGCTGCCCGACGACTTCGCCCACCCGCTGCGCGCCGACCTGCCCACCGGGCAGCACCTGCGCCCGATCCGCGCGGCCGACACCCCGATCGACCTCCCGGCCGTCATGGGCTCCCGCGAGCGGCTGTGGGCGGTCTACGGCGAGGCGTGGGGCTGGCCGCCGGCGACCATGACCGAGGAGCAGGACCGCGAGGACCTCGCCCGCCACGAGCACGAGATCGAGGCGCACGAGAGCTTCAACTACGCGCTGGTCGACGAGGACGAGACCGAGCTGCTCGGCTGCGTCTACGTCGACCCGCCGGAGAAGGCCGGGGACGCCGACGCCGAGGTCTCCTGGTGGGTGGTCGACCGGCTGGTCGGCACCGAGGTCGAGGCGGCCCTGGACGACTTCGTGCCGCGCTGGCTGGCACGGGAGTGGCCGCTGCGCGCCCCGAGGTACGTCGGCCGCGACCTGACCTGGGCCGAGTGGGTGGCGCTGCCCGACCGCGACTGACCCGGACGGACGGGCCGTCCGCACCCCGCACCTAGACTCGGCAGACGTGCCCCGCGCCCCGATGATCGCCCCCAGCCTGCTCTCGGCGGACTTCGCCCGGCTGGCCGACGAGGTGGCCCGGGTGGCCGACGCCGACTGGCTGCACGTCGACGTCATGGACGCCCACTTCGTGCCCAACCTGACCCTCGGCCTGCCCGTCGTCGAGGCCATCGAGGCGGTCAGCCCGGTCCCGCTGGACTGCCACCTGATGATCGAGGCGCCCGAGCGGTGGGCGCCCGGGTACGCCGAGATCGGCGCCCGCAACGTCACCGTGCACGCCGAGGCCTGCACCGGCGACCCCCGCGACGTCGCCCGCGACATCCGCGCCGCCGGGGCGCTGGCGGGGCTCGCGGTCAAGCCGGGGACGCCGCTGGAGGACTACGAGGACGTCCTGCGCGACTTCGACACCCTGCTGGTGATGACCGTGGAGCCCGGCTTCGGCGGCCAGGCGTTCATCGCCGAGGTGCTGCCCAAGGTGCGCCGGGCTCGGGAGCTGGTCGACGCCGGCCACCTCACCGTGCTGGTCGAGGTCGACGGCGGCGTCAACGCCGACACCATCGAGCAGGCCGCCGCGGCCGGCGCCGACGTCTTCGTCGCGGGCTCCGCCGTCTACGGCGCCGACGACCCCGCCCGCGCCATCGCCGCGCTGCGCGCGCGGGCCACGGCGGCGGCCGCCGGGTGACGCCCCAGGAACAGGCGGCGATGAGCCGGGCCCGGGCGCTCGGTGAGAGCGTCCTCGGCACCACCAGCCCGAACCCCGCCGTCGGCGCCGTGGTCCTCGACGCCGACGGCGCCGTGGTGGGGGAGGGCGCCACCTCCCCGCCCGGCGGGCCGCACGCGGAGGTGCACGCCCTGGCGCAGGCCGGCGAGCGGGCCCGCGGTGGCACCGCCGTCGTCACCCTCGAGCCCTGCGCGCACACCGGCCGCACCGGCCCGTGCGCCGACGCGCTGCTCGCCGCCGGCGTGGCGCGGGTCGTCGTCGCGGTGCCCGAGCCCACGCGGCTGGCCGTCGGCGGCGCCGGGCGGCTGCGGGCCGCCGGGGTGGACGTCGAGGTCGGCGTCGAGCAGCGGGCCGCCGAGGAGGGCGCGCTGGCGGCCTGGCTGACCGGCGTCCGCGAGCAGCGCCCGCAGGTGGTCTGGAAGGTCGGCGCCACCCTCGACGGGCGGGTCGCCGCCGCCGACGGCACCAGCCGCTGGATCACCGGGGAGACCGCGCGCGCCGCCGTCCACCGGCTGCGCGCCACCTGCGACGCCGTGCTCGTCGGGTCCGGCACCGTCCTCACCGACGACCCGCAGCTCACCGTCCGTGACGCCGAGGGCCGTGACGCCGCCCGCCAGCCGCTGCGGGTGGTGCACGACCGCCGCGGCCGCCTGCCGGCCGGCGCCCGGGTCCTGGACGACGCCGCCCCCACCCACGTCAGCCGGGCCGGGAGCCCGGCGGAGCTGCTGGCCGAGCTGTTCGACCGGGACGTGCGCCGGGTGCTGCTCGAGGGCGGCCCGACGCTGGCCGCGGCCTTCCTGCGCGAGGGGCTCGTCGACGAGGCCGTCGTCCACCTGGCCCCCAAGCTGCTCGGCGCCGGTCCCTCGCTGGTGGGGGACCTGGGAATCCCGACGATCGCCGGCGCGCTTGCCCTCGAGGTGCGGGACGTGACCCTGCTGGGCGGGGACGTGCAGATCCGCCTGCGGCCCACCCGTCACACTGGGGGCCGAGGGCACGCGGACGGGAGGGGCTGAGGTGTTCACCGGCATCGTCGAGGAGGTCGGCTCCCTCGCCGCGCGCGAGGACGCCGGCGACGCCGCGGTCCTGCGCATCCGCGCCGACCGCGTGCTCGAGGACGTGCACCTCGGCGACTCGATCTCGGTCAACGGCGTCTGCCTGACCGTGACCGCCAGCGACGGGCAGGAGTGGACCACCGACGTGATGGGCGAGACGCTGCGCCGCAGCAGCCTCGGCGCGCTGGCCGCCGGCGACCCGGTCAACCTGGAGCGGGCCGTGGCCGCGGGCGGGCGGCTCGGCGGGCACGTCGTGCAGGGCCACGTCGACGGTGTCGGCACGGTGCTCTCGCGCACCCCGGCCGAGCACTGGGAGGTCGTCCGGGTGGCGCTCCCGCCGGAGCTGGCCCGCTACGTCGTCGAGAAGGGCTCGATCACCGTCGACGGCGTCTCGCTCACCGTCAGCGCGCTGAGCGCCGCCGACGACCCCGAGCCCTGGTTCGAGGTCAGCCTCATCCCCACGACCCTGCGCGAGACCACGCTGGGCCGGCGCGCCCCGGGGGACCCGGTCAACCTGGAGGTCGACGTGATCGCCAAGTACGTGGAACGCCTGCTCGGAGCGCGGTCGTGACCGGCCCCGTGCGCCTCGACTCGGTCGAGAGCGCCATCGCGGCGGTCAAGGCCGGCCGGCCCGTCGTCGTCATCGACGACGAGGACCGGGAGAACGAGGGCGACCTGATCTTCGCCTCCGAGCTGGCCACCCCCGAGCTGGTGGCGTTCATGGTCCGCTACACCTCGGGCTACATCTGCGTGTCGGTCACCGAGGCCGACGCCGACCGCCTCGACCTGCCGCCGATGTTCCGGGTCAACCAGGACCGCCGCGGCACCGCCTACACGGTGACCGTCGACGCCCGCGAGGGGATCACCACCGGCATCTCGGCCAGCGACCGCGCGCACACCATCCGGCTGCTCGCCGACGCGCAGACCTCCTCGGCCGACCTCGCCCGCCCCGGCCACATCGTGCCGCTGCGCGCCAAGGACGGCGGCGTGCTGCGCCGGCCCGGCCACACCGAGGCCGCCGTCGACCTCGCCGTCCTCGCGGGCCTGCGCCCCTCCGGCACGCTGTGCGAGCTGGTCAGCGAGAAGGACCCCACCGGCATGGCCCGCGCCGAGGAGCTGCGCGTCTTCGCCGACGAGCACGACCTGTGCCTGATCTCCATCGCCGACCTCATCGCCTACCGCAAGCGGTTCGACAAGCTGGTCGAGCGGGTCGCCGAGGCCACCGTGCCGCTGGCGCCGGGCACCTTCACCGCGGTCGGCTACCGCAGCTCCTACGACGAGCGGGAGCACGTCGCCTTCGTCTACGGCGACATCGGCGACGGCGAGGACGTGCTGGTGCGCGTGCACTCCGAGTGCCTCACCGGCGACGTCTTCGGCTCGCTGCGCTGCGACTGCGGCCCCCAGCTGCAGGCGGCGCTGGCCGCCGTCGCGCACGAGGGCCGCGGCATCGTGCTCTACATCCGCGGGCACGAGGGCCGGGGCATCGGCCTGCTGCACAAGCTGCAGGCCTACCAGCTGCAGGACGCCGGCGTGGACACCGTCGACGCCAACCTCGACCTCGGCCTGCCCGCCGACGCCCGCGACTACGGCACCGGCGCGCAGATCCTCGTCGACCTCGGCGTGCACACCATGCGGCTGCTGACCAACAACCCGGCCAAGCGCGCCGGCCTGGAGGGCTACGGCCTCAAGGTGACCGGCCGGGTGCCGCTGCCCAGCCACGTCACCGCCGAGAACCTGGCCTACCTGCGCACCAAGCGCGACCGGATGGGCCACCTGCTCGACATCATCGAGCCCGAGACCGAGTCCGGACCCGCCGACGTCCCCACCGCGGCCACCGTGCCGGGCACCGACGTCCCCCTGCGGCAGACGGAGCAGCAGCTGTGAGCGGCACCGGACGGCCGGAGGCCGGCGCGGTCGACGCCGCGGGCCTGTCGCTGGGCATCGTGGCCACCACCTGGCACGCCGAGATCACCGACGCGCTGCTCGAGCGGGCGCTCGCCGCCGCCCGGGCCAGCGGGGTCCCCGAGCCGACCGTCGTCCGGGCGCCGGGCGCGGTGGAGCTGCCGGTGGTCGCCCAGGCGCTGGCCGAGCGGCACGACGCCGTCGTCGCGCTCGGCGTGGTGATCCGCGGCGGCACCCCGCACTTCGAGTACGTCTGCGACGCCGTGACCGCCGGGCTGACGCGGGTCGCGCTCGACGCCGGCCGGCCGGTCGGCAACGGCGTGCTCACCTGCGACACCGAGGAGCAGGCGCGCGACCGCGCGGGGCTGCCCGGGTCGGCGGAGGACAAGGGCTGGGAGGCCGCCGTCGCCGCGCTGGCCACGGCGCTGACCCTCCGCGCGCTGCGCACCCCGCCGCGCGCCACCGGCTTCCAGGCCGTGCCGGTGGCCGGGGAGGCCCGCGCGTGAAGACCTTCGACGAGCTGTTCGCGGAGCTCTCGGGCAAGGTCGCGACCGGCGACCCCGCGTCGGGCACCGTGACCGCCGTCCGCGACGGCGTGCACGCCGCCGGCAAGAAGGTGGTCGAGGAAGCCGCCGAGTCGTGGATGGCCGCCGAGCACGAGGGCCCCGAGCGGACGGCGGAGGAGATCAGCCAGCTGCTCTACCGGGTGCAGGTCCTCATGCTCGCCCGCGGGCTGACGCTCGACGACGTCTACACCCACCTCTGAAGAAGGACCCCGTCCTGCTCACCCCTCGCACGCTCGGGGGGAGCCTCCGGACGGGGCCGAACCGCTCCCCGAAGGAGAGACCGTGCTGCGTGTGGCCGTCCCGAACAAGGGCGCCCTGAGCGAGCCCGCGGCGGCGATGCTGGCCGAGAGCGGCTACCGGCAGCGCCGCAGCACCAAGGACCTCGCCGTCTACGACCCCGACAGCGACACCGAGTTCTTCTACCTGCGGCCGCGCGACATCGCCGTCTACGTCGCCTCGGGCACGCTCGACGTCGGCATCACCGGCCGCGACATGATGCTCGAGACCGCCCCGGCCGACGGGGAGGGCCCGACCGCCGTCGAGGTCATGTCGCTGGGCTTCGGCCGGTCCTCCTTCCGCTTCGCCAGCCCGGTGGAGTCGGCGATCGACTCGGTCGAGCAGCTGGCCGGCAAGCGGATCGCCACCGCCTACCCGGTGCTGCTGCAGCGCTTCCTCCAGGAGTCGGGCGTCAAGGCCGGCGTGGTCAAGCTCGACGGCGCGGTGGAGACCGCCTGCCGGCTCGGCGTGGCCGACGCCGTCTGCGACGTCGTCGAGACCGGCACGACGCTGCGCGCCGCGGGCCTGCGGATCATCGGCGAGCCGGTGCTTAGCAGCGAGGCGGTGCTCGTCCGCCGCGAGGGCGCCGAGGAGATCCCCGCCGTCGCCCAGCTGCGGCGGCGGCTGCGCGGCGTCCTGGTGGCCCGGCAGTACGTGCTGCTCGACTACGACTGCCCCAACGAGCTGCTCGCCCGGGCGACCGCGCTGACGCCGGGCCTCGAGGGGCCGACGGTCAGCCCGCTGCAGACCGAGGGCTGGTCGGCGGTGCGGGCGATGGTCCGCCAGAGCGACACCAACCGGGTCATGGACGAGCTGTGGGAGCTCGGCGCCCGCGCCATCCTGGTCACCAGCATCCACGCCTGCCGGCTCTAGCCGTGCGCACCGTGGTGCTGGCCGTCGTGCTGCTGGCGCTGGCCGGGTGCGCGGGGCGGGGGAGCGGGGCGGCGGCACCGGGGACGCCGGACGGCCCCGCCGACCGGCTCGTCGTGGAGGTCGACCGCGGGGACGGCAGCCCGGTGGAGCGGTACACGCTCACCTGCGGCGACGTCCCGGGGGGTGACCACCCCGACGCGGCCGGGGCCTGCGCGCACCTCGCCGGCCTCGACGACCCGTTCGCGCCGCTGCCGCCCGGCCGGGCCTGCGCCGAGGTCTACGGCGGCCCGCAGACCGCCCGGGTGACCGGCACCTGGCACGGCGCCGCCGTCGACCTCGCGCTCTCGCGCACCGACGCCTGCCGGACCGCGCAGTGGGACGCGCTCGGCCCGCTGCTGCCCGGGCCGGTCGGCGTCGGCGACGAGCTGCCCGACTGACCCGGCTGCCCGACCGACCCGCTGCGGACGGCAGCGGCCCCCTCCCGGGTGCCGGGAGGGGGCCGCTGCGGTGCGGGGTGCGGAGCCGGGTGCGGTCAGCGCACCCGCAGGGTGCGGTCGACCAGGTCGATCGCGGTGCACAGGCCCAGCGCCATGGCCCGGCCGCTGGTGGAGCCGGTGGCCAGCAGGCCCTCGATCGCCGGGCCCAGCGGGCGCTCGCCGACCAGCCCGGCCAGCACCGCCGCGTACTCGCCGCTGACCCGCCCGGCCGCGGCGTGCCGCAGCAGCGCCCGGGACAGCTCGGTGGTGCGCCCGGCGGCCAGGGCGTGCACCCCGGCGGCGAACCGCTCGGCGGCGGGGTGCCCGAGCAGCACCAGCCCGGCCATCGTGCCGGCCATGACGTCGTCACCGGCGGGGGTCAGGCCGGGGCCCAGGCCCACCAGCCGCACCGCGGTGCGCAGCGCGGCGTCGAGGTCGGCCCGGCGGACGGCGCCGCGCAGCGCGGCCAGCGGGCCGCCCGGCCCCCCGGGCAGGCCGGGCAGGGTGAACGCGCTGTGCGGGACGCCCTCGCCGTAGAGGGTGTTGCGCAGCTGGCGCACCCCCTCGGGCAGCAGCGCCGGGCGCGGGCTGGGCAGCCGCGGCCGCGGGTCCCACCAGGCCGCCGCGCGGACGACGAGGTCGCCGACGACGATCCGGCCCCCGCCCACCTCGGCGGGCGCGCCGCTGGGCAGGGCGACCAGCGGGCGGCCGTTGCTGGGCCGGAAGAGCACGCAGCCCAGCGGCAGCCGGGCCGCGTCGCTGGTGAGCACGCCCACGACGTCGCCCCCGCGCTCGGTGGGCACCTGCAGGTACACCGCGGCCGGCGCGCTCATCAGCACGCGTGCGTGGCGGACCGGGCCGCGGAGGAGGTCGGCGACCCCCGTGCTGGCCGACGCCGGCACCGCCGACGGCGTCCGGACGGGCGCGCCCGAGCGCACCGCGTCCTGGGCCGCACGGGGGAGGGGGATCGTGGGGACCCCGGCGCGGGCGGCACGGCCCCCGACGCCGGCCCCCGAGCCGGGAGAGGAGTGGTCGATGGTGCGCATGGCTGGCCCTTCGCCGTCAGGTCGGGGGCGACCCTCCGCTCAGGGCCCCCGACCGGTCCGGTCCCTCCACCGGGAGCGGGCGGGGCGCCGGGTGCGGCGACCGCCTACCATCCAGCGGACGGAACGGACCGGGTCTCGAAGCTAAGCGGCGCGTCGCACGTCCTCGTATGGCGAATGTGGCCAAGAATGGGGGCGGCCGTCCAGGCACACATGCCAGGTTCCTGCAACTGGAGACATCGGGCGGCCGACGAGGAGGGCGAGTCGTGACTCAGGGTGAGGCCTACATGGCCTCAGGGTCGTACCCGACGGCGCCGCTGTCGTTCCCCCGCGGCCGCCAGCAGGCCGGCGGCGGGCGCTCGGGGCCGGCCCGGGACGACCGCTCCGGCTGGCGGGACCGGGTGGGCCTGCGGGTGGACGAGGCCCTGCGCCTGCCCCGCCTGGCCGGCGCCGAGGTGGTCGCGGGCCGGGCCGGGTTGGAGCGGACGGTCCGGCACATGGTCGTCGACGACCCCACCGCCCCGCTGGCCGCCGCCGGGCCCGACGTCGTGGTCGTCCTGGGCGCGCGGCTGCCCCCGGCCGACCCCGCCGACTGCCGGGCGCTGGTGGAGCGCCTCGACCACCTGGGCACCGCGGCGCTGGCCTACCGGCGCACCGAGGGCCCGCCGCCGCTGCCCGCCGAGGTGCTGGCCGAGGCCGACCGGCGGGCGCTGCCGGTCGTCGCGCTGCCGGCCACCGTCCGGCTCGACGAGGCGGTCTCGGAGGTCCTCGGCGCGGTCGTGCGCAAGCAGGGCGAGGCCCTCGTGCTCTCGGCCCGCATGCACGACCAGTTCATCGACGTCGCGCTCTCCGGCGGCGGGCTGGCCGAGGTCACCGAGCAGCTGGCCACCTTCCTGGAGGGCGCGGCGGTGCTCGGCCTGGGTCCCGACCGGGAGATCGTCACCAGCGCGGGGCCGCCCGACGACGTCGCCGAGATCAGCGACTGGCTGTGGCTGCTCGACGCCGAGGCCGAGGACGAGCTGGCCATGATGGCGCCGTCCAGCCGGGTCTCGGGCGTGCGCGCCGACCAGACCGTCGTCACCCCGGCCGACGTGCTGGCCGACGCCGACCTGTCCCCGGCCGACGGCATCCTGCTCGTCCCGGGCCACCACGAGCTGCCCGGCGGGGTGGGGGAGTACGCCGTCGCCCCGATCATGGCCGGCGACCAGCGGCACGGCTGGCTGGTCGCGGTGCACCGCAGCGGGCAGATGGTGGTCGGCGCCGGCGGGGTGCTGGAGCGGGCCGCCGTCGTCTCGGCGCTGTCGGTGATCCGCCAGCAGGCCGTGCACTCGGTCGAGCTGCGCTTCCAGGGCGACCTGGTGCGCCGGCTGGTCGCCGGGTCGCTGCGGCACACCGAGCGGGCGCTGGCGCAGACCCGCTCGTTCGGCTGGCGGCTCGACGGGCCGGTCGCCGTCCTGGTGACCGCCACCGAGACCGCCGCCGACCCGCAGGCCGACCCCACCCGCGCCCTCGACGTCCTCGACCGGCTGGCCGACGGCTGGCGGGCGGCGCTGGAGTCGGAGGTGTCCGGCGCGGCGGTGGCGGGGCTGTCCACGGAGATCGTCACCGTGCTGCCGCTGGACGAGCGGACGCCGGAGGACATCACCGCGCTGGTCACCGCCGTCACCTCGCGGGTCAACGCGCGGGTGCGCCGGGTGGGCCGGGTGCTGGCCACCGGGATCGGCCGCCCCGCGCTGTCGCTGTCGGCGCTGGGCGAGGCGCACCAGCAGGCGCAGCGGGCCCTCGGCGTCGGCCAGGAGATCCACGGCCCGACGGCGGTCACCCACTTCGACCAGCTCGGCGTCTTCCGGCTGCTCTCGCTCATCCCGGACTCCACCGAGCTGCGGTCCTACGTCGACGAGGTGCTCGGCTCGCTCGCCGACGCCTCCGACCCCGACTCGGCCGACCTGCGCGAGACGCTGCGGGTGCTGCTGGAGACCAACCTCAACGTCGCGGAGTCCGCGCGCCGGCTGCACTTCCACTACAACACGATGCGCTACCGGATCGGCAAGCTGGAGCGGCTGCTCGGGCCCTTCACCACCGACCCGACGCTGCGGCTGAACCTGCTGCTGGCGCTGCACGCGGCCCGGATGCGCGGGCTGGACCAGCCGCACCGGCCGCCCGTGGACTCCGGCCTGCTGCCGCCCGACGACGGGTACGACGCGCTGGCCTGAGCGGCCCCGGGCGCGGACGTGCCCGCGCTCGGGCAGCATCGGTCGGGTGACCGCACCGGTGGAGGAGCTCGTCGGCCGGATGCGGGCGCTGCTCGAGGAGCTGGAGGCCGACGGCGACCCGGGCCGGTTCTTCCTCGGCACCTACCTGCGCACCACCGAGGCGGTGGACGCCGCCATCGACGGCGGGCTCTTCGAGGACCCGGACTGGGTGACCGCCTGGGACGTCGACTTCGCCGAGTTCTACCTCGACGCGCTGGAGGCGCACCGCCGCGACCCGGCGTCCCCGCCCGCGCCGTGGCGCGCGGCGTTCGGCACCGACCCGCGCACCCGGCCCGAGGGGCACGTGCTGCTCGGCATGAACGCGCACATCAACTTCGACCTGCCGCAGTCGCTGGTGCGGGTGGTCCCCCCGGCCGACTTCGCCGACCCCGCGGTGCTCGAGCGCCGCCGCCGCGACCACGAGCGCATCGACGCCGTCCTGGCCGGGCGGGTGGCGCACGAGGACGTGGCGCTGCAGGCGGCGGGCTCCCGGCGCACCGTCGTCGACCGGGTGATGGCCGGGGCCAACCGGACGGCGGCGCGCGTGCTGCTGCGGGAGTCGCGGCGGCGGGTGTGGGCCAACACGGTGGCGCTGCACGAGGCGCGGCTGGTCGGTCCGGAGGAGCACGCGCGGCGGGTGGCGCAGCTGGAGGAGGTCAGCGCCGCGCGGGTGGCCGACCTGCGCCGCGGGGGCCCGGTGCTGCTGCGCCTGGCCCTCTTCGGCTTCGGCGTCGAGCTGCCGCGGGAGGGCGGCGACGATCAGGTGACCTGATCGTCGAGTGTCCGACCCGACGTCCCACGGTCGGGTAGGACGCTCCGCGGTCAGGTAGGACGCTCCGCGGTCAGGTAGGACGCGCCGCGATCAGATCACCTGGTCATCGCACGGGGTCCGGCGCCGGGCCGGGCGCGCTCGACCAGGACCGCAGCACCTCCCCGTGGCTGCGCACCAGCCGCCGGTAGCTGCGGTCGAGGTCCTGCGGGAGGGCGAACCCCCCGGCCGCCTCGAGGGCGGCGAAGCCGTGCAGCAGCGACCGCAGCCCGCGGACGGCGTCGACGGCGTCCTCGCCGGAGAGCCCGAAGCCGGCGAGCGCCGACAGCACCACACCCATGACCTCGTGCGCGGCGGCGCGGTGGTCGGCGGCACCGGCGGAGGTGTCCCCCTCCCCGGCGGGCGCCCGCAGCGTGGCGGCGTAGGCCCCCGGACGGCGGCGGGCGTACCCGCGGTAGGCCTCGGCGAGGGCGAGCAGCGCGTCCTCCCCGGCGCGGCCGACGGTGGCGGCGGACAGCTCGGCGGCCAGCTCCCGCTCGGCCGCCGCCGCGGCGTGCGCGTGCAGCGCGGGCAGCCCCGCGACGTGCTTGTAGAGGCTGGGCAGCCGCACGCCGCACCGCTGCGCCACCGCGGCCAGGGTCAGCCGGTCCAGCCCCACCTCGTCGGCCACCCGCAGCGCCTCGGCGACCACGGCGTCGCGCGACAGGCCCGCCCTAGGCACGGGCGGTCCAGCGCCCCAGCCGCTCCAGGACGGCGGGGAGGAGGACGTCGGGCCGCTGCGCGGCGGGGTAGTGGCCGGCGTCCTCGACGAGCAGCACCTCGGCCTCGCCGCCCAGCGCCGACGCGGCCCACGCGGCCTCGGCGGCCGGGTCGGGCCAGTCGGGGTCCCGGGCACCCACGACGACCAGGGCCGGCGCGCGGACGTCGCCCAGCCGCGCCTCGGTGGCGGCGTGCGAGGCGCGCGTCGTCCGGGAGAAGGCCGCGGCGCGCCCCGGCCGGCGCAGGGCGGCCCCCACGCTCGCCAGGTACCCGTCCTGGTCGGCGGGGACGTGCCCGGCGTAGAGCCGGGGCAGCCATGCCCGCCAGACGGCCGCCGCCCAGGGGCGCGCGGTGGCCAGCCGGAGGAGGGCCCGCTGCCAGGCCGGGGCGTCCCCGTCGCGGAGGAACGGCCCGGCGAGGACCAGCCCGCCGACCGCGTCGGGGCTCTCCGCGGCCAGCAGGGCGGCCACGCTGGCGCCCATCGAGGTGCCCACCACCACCGCGGGGCCGCCGAGCGTCCCGATCAGTGCCCGGAGGTCGTCGACCGACGCGGGGACGTCGTAGGCGGGGAAGGTCGCGTCGGAGTCGCCGTGCCCGCGCAGGTCGACCGTCGCGACGCGGTAGCCGCCGGCCACCAGCCCCGGCGCCAGGTGCCGGTAGCCCTGCCGGAGGTCGCCCATCCCGGGGACGCAGACGACGAGCGGCCCTTCGCCCTCGACGTCGAAGGCGATCCGGCCGCCGGGACGGTCCAGGTGCTGCGTCATCGTGCCCACCCCTCAGCTTCGGCTAGTACCAGTAGCCGTAAAGCTAGCGCCATTAGCCAAAGCGGGGCAAGGGTCAGTCGGAGAAGACCTCGATGGAGGCGCCGATCTCGACCAGCCGCTCGTAGAGGTGCTCGTAGCCCCGCGCGATGATGTCGACGTTGCGCAGCACCGAGGTCCCGCGCGCGGCGAGCATCGCCAGCAGGATGCAGACGGCCGGCCGCAGCGCCGGCGGGCAGACCACCTCGGCGCTGCGCCACCGGGTCGGGCCGGTGACGAGCACGCGGTGCGGGTCCATCAGCCGGACGTCGGCGCCCAGGCGGGTGAGGTCGGACAGGTGGATCGCGCGGTTGTCGTAGACCCAGTCGTGGATGAGCGTCGAGCCGGTGGCCGAGGCCGCGATCACCGCGAAGAACGGCAGGTGGTCGATGTTGAGGCCCGGGAACGGCATCGGGTGGATCTTGTCGATGGGCGCCTTGAGCTGCGAGGGCGAGATCGTGACGTCGGCCAGCCGGGTGTGCCCGTTGTCGGCCCGGTACTCCGGTGAGAGCGCGTACTGCAGCCCCATCTCGGCGAGCACCGCCAGCTCGATCTCGAGGAACTCGATGGGAGCGCGGCGCACGGTCAGCTCCGAGCCGGTGACGATGCCCGCGGTGAGCAGGCTCATCGCCTCGACCGGGTCCTCGCTGATCGTGTAGTCGACGTCGGCGTCGAGCACCGGCCGGCCGTGCACGGTCAGCGTCGTCGTCCCGAGGCCCTCGACGCCGACGCCGAGCAGCTGCAGGTACAGGCACAGGTCCTGGACCATGTAGTTGGAGCTGGCGTTGCGGATGACCGTGGTGCCGTCGGTGCGGGCGGCGGCCAGCAGCGCGTTCTCGGTGACGGTGTCGCCGCGCTCGGTCAGCACGATCGTGCGCCGCGAGCCGGGCCGGGGCTCGACGGCGGCGTGGTACTCGCCGGCGTGCGCCTCGACGGCCAGGCCGAAGGGGCGCAGCGCGATCATGTGCGGCTCGACGGTGCGGGTCCCGAGGTCGCAGCCGCCGGCGTAGGGCAGCCGGAAGGTCCGGGCCCGGTGCAGCAGCGGGCCGAGGAACATGATGATGCTGCGGGTCCGGCGGGCGGCGTCGGCGTCGATGCCGTCGAGGTCGAGGTCGTCGGGGACGACGAGGGTCAGGTCGCGGCCGGTGCCGTCCCAGGTGGCCGAGACGCCGATCGAGCGCAGCACGTCGAGGATGCGGTCCACCTCGACGATGCGGGCCACGTTGCGCAGCGTCGTCCGGCCGCGGTTGAGCAGCGAGGCGCACAGCAGCGCGACCGCGGCGTTCTTCGACGACTTCACCGTGACGCTGCCGCGCAGCGGCGTCCCGCCGGTCACCCGCAGGTGGGTCGGGCCGGACGCGCCCACGCCGAGCAGCTCGCTGTCGAGGGCGTCGGAGAGCCGGCCGAGCAGCTCGAGGGTCAGGTTCTGGCCGCCCTGCTCGATGCGGGCGACGTCGGTCTGGTCGGTGCCCAGCCGCTCGGCGAGCTGCTGCTGCGTCAGCCCGCGGTGCCGGCGCGCGTCGCGGACCAGCAGGCCGATCCGGCGGGTCGTGCCCGGGGCCAGGGGAGGAGGGGCATCGGCCGTCGGCGTGCGGAGGGTCGGGTCGGTCGACGTCACGGGGGGCCACGGTATCGCGCGTGCGGGACACGCCCGCCGGGGCGCGCCGGTGGAACGGGAGGGACCGGTCCGGCCACACTGTCGGGCGTGCAGGTACTGGTCACCGGAGGCAGCGGTCAGCTCGGTCGCGTCCTGGTCCCCGCGCTGCAGGCAGCCGGGCACGAGGTGCGGCAGATGTCACGCCGGGGGACGGGTCCGGGCGGGGTCCGCGGTGACCTCGCCACCGGGCGCGACCTGGCGGCGGCGGTCGGCGGGTCGGAGCTGGTCGTGCACGCGGCCAGCGACCCGCGCGGCGACCCGTGGCAGGTCGACGTCGCGGGCACCCGGCGGCTGGTGCAGGCGGTCGACCGCGACCGGCTGCGGCACCTCGTCTACGTCTCGATCGTCGGCGTCGACCGGGTGCCCTTCGGCTACTACCGCGCCAAGTTCGCCGCCGAGCAGGTGCTGCTGGCCTCCGGGCTGCCGGTGACGCTGGCCCGGATCACCCAGTTCCACCCGTTCGTCGACGAGCTGCTGGCCACCGCTCGCCGCGGGCCGGTGCTGCCGGTGCCGATGGGCTGGCAGGCCGCCCCGGTCGACGTCGCCGAGGCCGCCGGCTTCCTCACCGAGGTCGTCGCCGGGCCGCCGCTGGGCGACGTCGTGGAGTTCGGCGGTCCCGAGGCGCTGTCGGCGGCCGACCTGGCCCGGCTGTGGGTGGCCGCGCGGGAGCCCAACGTGCACGTGGTGTCCACCCCGCTGCCGGGCCGGCTCAGCGCCGCCTTCCGCGAGGGCGGCGTGCTGCCCTCGCCGGGAGCCGCCCGGGGCCGGCGCACCTACGCCGAGCACCTGCGCGGCCAGCACCTGCACGGCTGAGCGACCGCGCCGTCCCTGCCGTTCTCCGCGGCGGGGCTGCCACGTCCGGGAACCGCCAGCCCCCGGCCGCCGGCGGTCCCTAGGGTCCGGGTGTGACCCGTTCCCCCGCCGCGGCCGTGCTGGCCGCCGTCGTCGTCACGGTGCTCGCCTGGGCCTCGGCGTTCATCGGCATCCGCGCGGTCGGGGAGGACCTCTCGCCCGGTGCGCTGGCGCTGGGCCGCCTGCTGGTCGGGACGGCGGTGCTCGCGCTGCTGTCCCTGCGGCGCGGCTGGGTGGCCCCGACGCGGCGCGAGTGGGGACTGCTGGTGCTGTGCGGGGTGGCCTGGTTCGGCGTCTACAACGTCGCGCTCAACGCCGCCGAGCGGCACCTCGACGCCGGGACGACGGCGATGCTGGTCAACACCGGTCCGATCCTGATCGCCGTGCTCGCCGGCCTGGTGCTCGGCGAGGGCTTCCCGGGGCGGCTGGTGGCCGGGCTGACCGTCGCCTTCGCCGGGGTGCTGCTCATCGGCGTCGCCGGGCGCGACGGCGGCACCGACCTGCTCGGCGTCGTCCTGTGCCTGCTCGCCGCGGTGACCTACGCCGTGGGCGTCGTCGCGCAGAAGCCGGTGCTGCGCCGGCTGCCGCCCCTGCAGGTGACGGTCACGGCCTGCGCGGTCGGGGCGGCGTGCTGCCTGCCGTGGTCGGGCGCGCTGGCCGCCGAGCTCGCCGTCGCCCCGGCGTCGTCGGTGCTGGGCACGGTGTACCTCGGCGTGGTGCCCACCGCGCTGGCCTTCAGCACGTGGGCGTACGCGCTGGCGCGGGTCCCGGCGGGGCGCCTGGGCGTGACCACCTACCTGGTGCCGCCGCTGGTGGTGCTGCTGTCGTGGCTGCTGCTCGACGAGGTGCCGCCCGCGCTGGCCGTGGCCGGGGGCGCCGTGTGCCTGGCCGGGGTGGCGCTGGCCCGCAGCCGCGGGCGGGCGCGCCCCCCGGCCACGCCCGCCCCGTCAGGAGCGGCTGCAGCGGCGCCCGTGCAGGGGCACGCCGCGAGCGGGCGAGCGGTGGGGGGCACGGGGGTCCTTCCTCAGAGGTAGGCGCGCGGGTCCACGGCCGGCGGCAGCTCGCCCGGGACGATCCGCCGTCCGGTCACCGACGTCGGGATCAGTCGCAGCCAGCGGCCGTGCTCGCCCGGCGCCCAGGGCTGCACGCCGGTGGCCTCGGTGCGGGCCACCAGCTCGGCGCGGTGCCCGGCGCCGACCTCCTCGGCGACGCCGCGGACGAGCACGCTCCACCCGCTGCGGGTGCGCCGGTCGATCTCGTCGACCTCGAAGGTGACGTTGGCGTGGTCGGCGGCGGCCAGCTTGGTGCCCGGCGCGGTGCGGATGACGATCGTCGTCCCGTCCAGCGCGTAGGTGACCGGGAACACCAGCGGGTGGTGCTCGGCGTTGACGGCCAGCCGGCCGATCTCCTGGGTGGCCAGCAGCCGGGAGCACTCGTCGGCGGAGAGCTCCTCCATCGTGGGTCCGGTCATGCGCCCATCGTGGCGGGGGGACCGGGCACCCGCGACCGGTTCAGCGGCGGCGGGGGCCGGCCCAGGGGTCGTCGGGATCCAGGTCGTCGGCCGGGTCGTCGTGGAGGTCGTCCTGCGGGCCGGCCTCGCCCCGGCGGGCCAGGGCCTGCAGGGCGTCGTCGCGCTCGGCCTCGCGGCGCGCCCGCGCCGCCCGCTCCCGCTCGCGCTCGGCGGCGCGCAGCTGGCGCCGGGTGGGCCCCCCGGTGGCGGGCTCGGCGCGGGTGCCGGTGAGCCGCCACAGCACGGGACCGGTCAGCGCCAGGCCGATCGGGACCACGTAGGCCGCGACCCGCTCGGTGCCGCCCGCCCCGAGCAGCTCGACCACCCCGGCGCCGTAGAAGACCGTCGCCGCGGCGCCGAGCAGGCCCAGCAGCGCCAGCGTCGTCCCCAGCGCCTCCGACCACGGGCGGACGGCGTAGGCGAGCGCGATCAGCCCGGCCGCGCCGGCGACCAGGTACAGGACGGCGCCGGCGGTGTGCAGGGCCGGCGAGGTCAGCCGCGGGAAGACGCCGACCAGCAGCACCCCGAGCGCGGCCGCGCCCAGCAGCGCCACCGCGGGGCGGGCCGCCCGGCCGCGCAGCGCCGGCAGCAGCGCCACCGCGCCGCCGCCGATCAGGCCGGCTTGCACGACGAAGGAGGCGTTCATCAGCGCGTGCCCGGGCCAGGTGACGTCGCCGAGCGCGCTGACGACGTCGGCCGACCGCGAGTAGGGCAGCCCGGCGCGCAGCTGCACGACCGTCTCGACGACGAAGAACTGCAGGGTCAGCAGCCAGGCGAGGGCGCCCCCGGCGATCCGTCTCATCGGCACGCACCCCATGGTCCCAGCCGCGCCGGGGCCGCGGTCCGCGCGCGGGAGGCGGTCAGGGGAGGTGGGCGAGGAGCGCGGCGTACTGGGTCGGGGTCAGGTAGGAGGGGTTGCTGCCGGCGGGCACCCGCAGCACCTCGGCGCCGGCGACGGCGGGGTCGGCCAGCAGGTCGGCGCGCGGCACCGGCACCGGCAGCAGGGTCAGCCGGACGGGCACCAGCGGCCCGCGCTCGTCCTCGCCGACCTCGCCCGCGACCACCCCGGTGGCGTGCACGCCCGGGCGGTCGCGGCCGGAGAGCCAGAGCAGGCACGGGCTACCGGGCGCGACCAGCCCGACGCGGTAGGACCGGAACAGGCAGCGGGTGAGCGTCCGCTCCTCGCCGGGGCGCCACCCGGGGACGACGGCCGACGGCGGCCGCGCGGTCTTCACCACCCAGCAGGCGACGTCGGCGGGCTGCAGGCGGGTCACCGGCCCATCCCAGCAGCAGGGCACGATGACCGCGTGGCGCGCCCCGACCGTCGACCCCGGCCCTGAGCGGCGCGGGCCCGCTGCCGCGGGGGCACCGCGCGGGCGAGCCGGGGCTGCGCCGCGCGTCGACGGCGGTCTTCCTGGCCGGGCTGGCCGTCTTCGCCGTCCTCTACGCGCCGCAGGCCCTGCTGCCCGAGCTGACCCGGGCGTTCGAGGTCACCCCGGCCGCGGCCACGCTGTCGGTCTCCGGTGCGACGGCGGGGCTGGCCGTGGGGCTGCTGGTGCTCGGGCCGCTGTCGGACCGGGTGGGCCGCACCGCCGTCCTGCGGGCGGCGCTGGTCGCGGCCACCGTGCTGGCGGTGCTCCTGGCGCTGGTGCCGGCCTGGGAGCCGCTGCTGGTGCTGCGGGCGCTGCAGGGCTTCGCGCTGGCCGGGCTGCCCGCCGTGGGCGTGGCCTACCTGCGCGAGGAGCTCGACGCCTCGGTGAGCTCGCGGGCCATCGGGCTGTTCGTCGGCGGCACCGCGATCGGCGGGCTCAGCGGCCGCCTGCTGGCCGGGGCGCTGGCCGACCTGGGGGGCTGGCGGGCCGCGCTCGGGGCGACCGCGGGGCTGGCGGTGGCGTGCACGGCCGCGGTCTGGGTGCTGCTGCCGGCCTCCCGCCGCTTCGTCCCGGTGCCGCGCGGGACGCCGGTGCTGCAGCAGCTGGCCCGCGGGTTCGGCGACCCGGTGCTGCTCGGCCTCTACGGGCTCGCCGCGCTGCTCATGGGCGGCTTCGTCGCCGTCTACAACGCCGGCACCTTCCGGCTCGAGGCGCCGCCGTACGGCCTGTCGCCGGCGCTGGCCGGGCTGGTCTTCCTCAGCTACCTGCTCGGCTCGGTGAGCTCCCCGCTGGCCGGCGGGCTGGCCGAGCGGGTGGGCCGGCGGGTCGTCGTCCCGGCGGGGATCGTGCTCACCGCGGCCGGGCTGCTGCTCACCCTCGCCGAGCCCCTCGCGCTGTTCGTCGCGGGGCTGGCGGTGCTCACCGTGGGCTTCTTCGCCGCGCACGGCGTGGCCAGCGGGTGGGTGGCGGCCCGGGCGGCGCTGGGGGAGCGGCCGGTCGGGCAGGCCGCCTCGCTGTACTCGTTCTGGTACTACGTCGGCTCCTCGGTGGGCGGCACCGTGGCCGGCCGGGCGTGGGCGGACGCCGGGTGGCCGGGCGCGGCCGCCGTCGCCGGCACCGGCGTCGGCGGGGCGCTGGTGCTCGCGCTGCTGCTCGGCCGCAGCCGCAGCCTGCAGGCTCGCTGAGGGCCGGCGGGGGCACCGGACCCGCGGCCCGGTGCCCCCATCGACGTGCTGGAACGGCCCTCCTGCAGGCCCCGCGCCGAGCGGAGCGAGGCGTGGGGGGCAGGAGGGTCCCTACTCGGTGGCGGCGTGGAACTCCGCGCCGGCCGGGTCGGCGTCGTCGGAGCCGACGGCCTGCCGCTCCTGCTCGGTGCGGTGCTGCAGCGCCTCGTCGTTCGGGCGCGGGTCGCTCTTGCCGTGCTCCTGGCGCGTCCTCGGCGCCGACTCCTCGGTGTCCATGACGTCGTCGAGGGTGGGGCGGTCGGGTGGGGTGGTCATCGCGGTCCCTCCGGGGTCGGTTGTCCACCGGAGCCCATAGCCGCCCCGCCGCGGGGGAAACCCGTCAGCGCTGCTGGAGGGAGCCCGCGGGGAGCCAGGCCTCGACGAGCACCGGCCCGTGCGGCCCGGGGACGGCGTAAGCGACGCGGCCCTGCCAGCCCTCGGGCCGCTGGCGCCACTCGACCAGCAGCCCCGGCACGGTGCCCGGGGCGCCGGGCGGGGCGTGCACCCAGCAGTGCCGGCCGGCCCCGTCCTGCCGCGGGGGTGGGTCCGGCGTGGGCGACGTCGAGAGCGGCGGTGCGGGCGGCGGGCGGACGCCGGAGTCGGCGGCCCGCTCGCCCAGCGACGGCCGCGACCTGCCCCGGTGCATCCCGCCAGCCACCTGCGCAGTCTGGCACGACGGTCGAACGCTTGTTCGATCCGGAGCGGCGGGACCGGCCGGCCGGCCTGGCGGGTCGCGCGGGTTCCGGTACAGACTGCACGCGCGGAGTCACCTGTCCGTCACGTCCTGTCGTCGGAGAGACCCGGCCCCGCTCAGTCCCGGTACCTCCCGAAGGGATCTCCGTGCGCTCCTCCCCCCGCACCCGGCGCGTGCTCGCGCGCCGGGCGGCGCTCGGCACCGCCGCCGCGTCCCTGGCCGTCGTCGGTCTCCCCGCGGTCGCCACGGCCGCCCCGCCGACCACGCCCTTCGTCTCCGAGATCCACTACGACAACACCGGCACCGACACCGGCGAGTTCGTCGAGGTGACCTTCCCGGCCGGCTCGGGGACGACCGGCTGGACGGTCGAGCTCTACAACGGCAACGGCGGGCGGCGGTACGCCACCGACGCCGTCGCGCCGGGCGAGGGGGGCGTCGGCGTCGTCCGCTACGCCAACAGCCTGCAGAACGGGGCGCCCGACGGCGTGGCGCTGTTGCAGGACGGCCGGGTCGTCGAGTTCCTCTCCTACGAGGGCGTCGTGACCGCCACCGACGGCGCCGCGGCCGGCCGGACGAGCACCGACATCGGCGTGGCCGAGTCCGAGGGCACCGGCGCGGGCCGGTCGCTGTCGCGCCTGTACGACCCGGTCGCCGACGAGTCGTTCTGGGAGGCCGGCGCGGCGACCCCCGGTGAGGTGAACCCGACGCCCCCGCCGGTGCCCGACGTCTGCGGCACCCCGGTCACCGCCGAGATCGGCCAGGTGCAGGGGACCGGGACCGCCACCCCGCTGGCCGGCCGCACGGTCACCGTCGCCGGGGTGGTCGTCGGGGACGTGCCCGGCCTCGGCGGGTTCTACCTCCAGGACCCCGACGGCGACGGGGACCCCGCGACCTCCGACGGCGTCTTCGTCGCCAGCAACGCGCCGGTGGACCTCGGCGACCGGGTGGCCGTCACCGGCCCGGCCGGCGAGGACTCCGGGCAGACGCAGGTCGCCGCCCGGCGGTCCGTCTCGGTCTGCGCCGAGGGCGGCCCGGCCGACCTGCCGGCGCCCGCGGCCCTCGACCTGCCGGCCGACGACGCCGCCCGCGAGCGGCTCGAGGGCGTGCTCGTGGCCCCCGACGCCGGTCTGGTGGTCAGCGACGTCTTCCCGCTCGTCGGCGGGGCGGCCGGCGGGTTCGGCGAGCTGACGCTGGCGGCCGACCGCGTGCTCCTGCAGCCCACCGAGGTCGCCCGCCCCGGCACCCCGGAGGCCGCGGCCGTCGCCGCGGACAACGCGCTGCGCCGGGTCGTCCTCGACGACGCCTCCACCGCCCGCACGTCGGCCACCGACCGGCCCCACCTGACCGTGGCCGGCCCGGTGCGCGTCGGTGACCCCGTGCGCTTCACCGCCCCGACGGTGCTCGGTTCCGGCTTCGGCGCCTGGCGGCTGCAGCCCGCCGACGGCACGCCGGAGGGCACCTTCGCCGCGCAGGACACCCGCACCGGGGCGCCCGACCCGGTGGGCGGTGACGTCCGGGTCGGCGCGTTCAACGTGCTCAACTACTTCACCACCCTGACCGGCCCGGACGCCCGCGGCGCGACCAGCCCGGCGGAGTTCGAGGAGCAGGCGGCCAAGATCGTGAGCGCCATCGGGGCGCTCGGCGCCGACGTCGTCTCCCTCATGGAGATCGAGGACACCGACTCCACCGGCGCCAGTCCCGGCGACGCCGACGGCGCCCTCGCCGACCTCGTCGGCCGGCTCAACGCCGCCGCCGGGTACGACGAGTGGGCCTACGTCCCGCTGCCCGACGAGCTCTACGACGTCGACCGCGACGTCATCCGCAGCGCGATCGTCTACCGCGACGACGTGGTGCAGCCGGTGGGCGACCCCGTCGGGCTGGTCGACGAGGAGGTCTGGGACAACGCCCGCGAGCCGCAGGCGCAGACCTTCGTCAAGGACGGCGACGCGTTCACCGTGGTGGCCAACCACCTCAAGTCCAAGGGCGCGAGCGGGGCGACCGGCGACAACGTCGACGCCCGGGACGGCCAGGGCGCCTACAACGGCGACCGCACCCGGCAGGCCGCCTCGCTCGCCGCGTTCGCCGACCGGCTGCGCGCCGACACCGGCGACGACGACGTCGTCCTGCTCGGCGACTTCAACGCCTACAGCCAGGAGGACCCGGTCGTCGCGCTCCGCGAGGCCGGCTACGGCGACCTCGGCGAGGACCTCGACCCGGGCCGCTACAGCTACGTGTTCGACGCGCTGTCGGGGTCCCTCGACCACGCGCTGGCCACGCCGGCCATGGCCGGGAAGGTGACCGGCCTCGCGCACTGGAACGTCAACGCCGTCGAGTCGGCGGCCTACCAGTACGACGGCGACCCGGCGCTGTACGCGCCCGACCCGTACCGGTCCAGCGACCACGACCCGCTGGTGCTCGGCATCGACCTCGCCGAGCGCTGCCGGGGCCTGGTCCCGACGATCACCGGCACCGACGGGGACGACGTCCTCACCGGCACCGACGGGGTCGACGTCGTCATGGGGCTCGACGGCGACGACGTGCTCAGCGGTGGCAACGCCGACGACGTGGTCTGCGGCGGCGCCGGCGCGGACACCCTCTCCGGTGACAACGGTGCCGACGTCCTGCTCGGCGGCTTCGGCCCCGACGCCCTCGACGGCGGCAACGGCGACGACACCCTCGTCGGCGGTCCCGGGGACGGCGACGTGCTGACCCAGGGCCGCGGTGCGGGCAGCGCCGAGCAGGAGGGCGCCGAGTCGTGATGGAGGACCCCCTCGCCCCCCGCGCCGAGATCGCCAGGCGTGGGGGGCGAGGGGGTCCTCACTCGGAGCGGGCCTCGCCGCCGGGCTGCTCGCCGAGGGCGTCCTCCTCCGGGTCGCTGGTGCGGGTCACGCCCTCGCCCAGCGTCCGGGCCACCTCCGCCAGCAGCGGGTGTCCTGCCAGGTCCTCCACGAGCACCGGCAGCGGCAGCGACCAGTTGGGCCGCTCGGTGGTGCCGGGCACGTTCGGCCGGCGGCGCTCGGCGACCGCGTCGTCCAGGGTGGCCGACAGCAGCAGCGAGGGCGCCCGCGCCAGCAGCTCGTGCGCCCGCCGGACCGCCGTCTCCGGCTTCGCGTTCCTCCGCAGCCCGGGCAGCCGCTCCAGCAGCGAGCGCCGGCCGCGCTCGAGCTCCTCGTCGGTGCCGGTCCCGTACCGCCGCTGCTCCTCGACGTCGGCGCCGCTCCACAGCCCGGCCACGGTGGGCAGGTCGTGCGTGGTGATCGCGGCCATCGCCGCGTCGGGCCACTCGGTGGGGTCGTCGTCCTCGAACCACAGCAGCCGGTAGGACAGCACGCCGTGCTCGGCCAGGGCCTCGCGGACGCCGTCCTCGACGGTGCCCAGGTCCTCCCCGACGACGACGGCCTGCGCCCGGTGGCTCTCCAGCGCGACGATGTCGAGCAGGTCCTCGGCCGGGTAGCGGACGTAGGCGCCGTCGGCCGCGCTGCCGCCGCTGGGCACCCACCACAGCCGGAACAGGCCCATGACGTGGTCGATCCGCAGCCCGCCGGCGCCGGCCATGGTGGCGCGGATGGACTCGACGAACGGCTCGTAGTCCGCCGCGCGCAGCCGCCAGGGCACCAGCGGCGGGGAGCCCCAGTCCTGGCCCTGGGAGTTGAACGCGTCCGGCGGTGCGCCGACGCTCACGCCCTGGGCGAGCACGTCCTGCCACGTCCACGCGTCGGCGCCGCCGCCGGCCACGCCGATCGGCAGGTCCTGGATGACGGTCATGCCCTCGGTGGCCCGCTCCAGCTGGCGCGACAGGCACCACTGCAGCCAGGCGTGGAAGGCGACGTCGCGCTCGTGCTCGGCGACGAAGGCGCCGACGGCCTCGCTGCGCGGGTCGCGCAGCTCCTCGGGCCAGGCGTGCCAGTCGGGGCCGTGGACGTCGGCCAGCGCGCACCAGGTGGCCCAGTCCTGCAGCTTCTGGCCCTGGAACCACCACCACTCGGGGAAGGCCGGCTCGTCGCGGCCGGTGGCGTCGAACACCCGGCGCAGCGCCTCGCGCTTGCGCGCCCAGACGGCGTCGCGGTCGATCAGCTCGCCGTCGGACAGCGCCCGCCCGGCGTCGCCGTCGACCTCGACGCGGTCGGCGCCGGGCACCTCCTCCACCCGCAGGTAGAGCGGGTTGCGGAAGCGGCGGGTGGCCGGCAGGTAGGGGCTGGCCTCCTGCTCCGGGGTGGGGGCGACGGCGTGCAGCGGGTTGACCAGCACGAAGCCGGCGCCCTGGTCGGCGGCCATCTCGCGGACGGCGCGCAGGTCGGCGAGGTCGCCGACGCCCCAGCTGCCGCGGCTGCGGGTGGCGTAGAGCTGCACCGCCCAGCCCCAGGCGCGGTCCTCGGGCAGCCAGCACCGGCCGGGCGAGACGACCAGCCGGCGGCGCGGGCCGCCGGGCACCTGCAGCCAGTGGTAGCCGAGCGGGAAGTCCTCGGGCAGCTCGCCGTCCACGTGGCGGGTCGAGCCGTCCTCGAGGGTCACCTCGGCCTCGTCGACCTCGAGGGCGTCGCCGGGGCGGGCGACGACGGGTGCGCGGTGGTCGAGGTCCTCCGGGGGCTCGCCGATCACCTCCCGCAGGCGCTCGATGGTGGCCTCGGCGACCTCGTGTTCCTCGTCCAGGGCGTCGAGCCAGGTGGCGTCGATGCCCCACCGGTCGGTGTCGGGGGTGCGTGTCACCCCTCGATCCTCCGGGGCCGAGGAGGTGATCGCAGCAGGGGACGGAGTGGTGCCGCTTACGTCTGGACCCTCCAGCCGGTGGAGGGTGCAGGGTCGGGCGTGTGGAGGCAGTCCTGCTCACCATCGGCGAGGTGGCCGCCCGCCTTGGCGTCCCGGTGCGCACCGTGCGCTTCTGGTCCGACGCCGGGCTGGTCGACCCGCCGGTCCGCTCGGCCGGCGGCTACCGGCTCTACGACGCCGCCGCCGTGGCGCGGCTGGACCTGGTGGCCACCCTGCGTGGCCTCGGGCTGGGACTGCCCGCCGTCCGCGAGCTGCTGGCCGCCCGCCGCACGGTGGCCGACCTCGCCGCCGAGCACGTGCGCGCCCTCGACGCCGAGATCGGCCTGCTGCGGTTGCGCCGGACGCTGCTGCAGGCCGTCGTGCACGCCGGCACCCCGACCGAGGAGATGAGGATCGTGTCCGACCTGGCCGCGCTGTCCGCCCGGGAGCGGCAGCAGATCGTCGACGCCTTCGTCGACCGCGCCTTCGCCGGCCTGCCCGACGACGCCCCCGGCGCCGGGCTGGCCGCGCCGATGCGGTCGCTGCCCGCCGAGCTGCCCGAGGAGCCCACCGCCGAGCAGGTCGCCGCCTGGCTGGAGCTGGCCCGGCTGCTGGCCGACGACGGCTTCGCCGCGCGGGTGCGGGAGATGGCGGTGGCCGGCGCCGGTGCCGTCCCCGGGGACCCCGACCCCGGGGTCGACGCCGGCCGCCTGCAGACGCTGGGCCGCCGCGCGCTCGCCGACGGCGTGCCGCCGGGCGGTGCCGCGGCGGAGGCGCTGGTCGCCGAGCTGCTCGACGACGGCCGGGACGGCGCTCCCGGCCGCCGGGCCGCGCTCGCCGACCGGCTGGCCACCTTCACCGACGCCCGCGTCGAGCGGTACTGGCAGCTGCTCGGCGTGCTCAACGGCCGGCCGCCGTTCGAGCCCTCGGTGCCCGCCGTCGAGTGGTGGGTGGCCGCGCTGCGTGCGGCACCCTGAGGCGGTGGACCGGCTGCTGCTCGTGCACCCGCCGCTGCTCGGCCCGGCGGTGCTCGCCCCGCTCGCCGCGCGGTTGCGTGCCGACGGCGCGTCGGTCGCGGTCCCCGACCTGCGGGCCGCGGTGCAGGACCCGGCGGCCGGCCGCCCCTCGGCCGCCGGGTGGGCGCAGCGCTGGGCGGCCGCGGTGGGCCCGGCCGACGTCGTCGTCGCCTTCTCCGGCGCCGGGATCGCGCTGCCGCTGCTGGCCGCCGCCGCGTCGGCCCGCCGGGTGGTCTGGCTCGACGCGGTCCTGCCGCCGGCCGCGGGGACGGCGGGGTGGCCGGCCGACGTGCGTGAGCGGGTGGCGCCGCTGGTGGGGGAGGACGGCCGGGTCGCCGACTGGACGACGTGGTGGGGCCCCGGCGCCATGGCGGAGCTGCTGCCCGACCCCGACCTGCGGGCCGCCGTCCTCGCCGAGGGGCACCGGCTGCCGGCGGACCTGTGGTCGACCGCCGTCCCCGTGCCGCCGCTGACCGCCGCCCCCCGCTACGTGCACCTCTCACCGGCCTACGACGGCGACGCCGGGGCCGCCCGGGACCGCGGCTGGCCGGTCGCCGGGGACGGCCGCGGCGCGCACCTCGACGTCACCACGGACCCGGCGCGGGTGGCCGCGCTGCTCGGCTGAGGGCGTTGCGGCACACCGCGGTCCCGTGGCCGCGAGCTCCGGGCTGCGGTAGGCACGCACGGTGACCGTGATCGGCTTCCACAACTCGCACGAGCAGGTCCACCCGGCCGAGCTGCTGGCCGCCGTCCAGCACGCGGAGGAGGTGGGCTTCACCGCGGCGATGTGCTCCGACCACTTCGCGCCCTGGAACTCCAACCAGGGGCACTCGGGGTTCGCCTGGTCCTGGCTGGGCGCCGCGCTGGCCACCACCGGCCTGCCCTGCGGGGTGGTCAACGCCCCCGGGCAGCGCTACCACCCGGCGGTCATCGCGCAGGGCGCGGCGACGCTGGCGGCGATGTTCCCCGGCCGCTTCTGGATGGCGCTGGGCAGCGGGCAGGTGATGAACGAGCGGATCACCGGCACCCCGTGGCCGCCCAAGCGGGTGCGCGACGCCCGGCTGCGCGAGTGCGTCGACGTCATCCGCGCCCTGCTGGCCGGGGAGGAGGTCACCCACCGCGGGCTGGTCGACGTCGAGCGGGCGCGGATCTGGTCGCTGCCCGAGCAGCAGCCCGCGCTCATCGGCCCGGTGATGAGCGTCGCCACGGCGCGGCGGCACGCCGACTGGGCCGACGGGTTCATCACCATCAACCAGCCGCACGAGACGCTGCGCGAGCTCGTCGGCGCCTACCGGGACGCCGGCGGGCAGGGCCGGCTCGTGCTGCAGGTGCACCTGTGCTGGGACCCCGACCCGGAGCGGGCCCGGCAGATCGCCTACGAGCAGTGGTTCACCAACACCTTCCCGCCGCCGCTGTGCTGGGACCTCGACGGCCCGGAGGCCTTCGAGCAGGCCAGCGCGTACACGCCGCAGGAGGCCGTCGAGGGCGCCGTCCGGGTGAGCTCCGACCTCGGCCGGCACGCCGCCTGGCTGGCCGAGTACGTCGAGCTCGGCTTCGACGAGGTCTACCTGCACCACGTGGGCAAGGAGCAGAAGCCGTTCCTGGACGCGTTCGGCGAGCGCGTCCTGCCGCAGCTCGGCGTCACCCGGCCCGAGCCCGCGATCGCCCTCGACGGCCCCGGCGGTCCGCGCCGTCCCCGCCAGGAGCCCGAGCCCGGGCCGCCCACGGTGCTGCCCGGGGGCCGGCCCGGCGACAACTGACCTCCGCCGCCGCCGAGTGTGCAGTCGGTGCCGCTCCCGCCGGCGTGTCCGCGCGTGTCGGCGGCCGCAACTGCTCACTCGGCCCGCACGCCGTCCTGAGGGGACCCGAACGTGAAGATCACCGACACCGCCGACGTGTGGTGGAAGACCGCCGTCGTCTACTGCCTCGACGTCGAGACCTACCTGGACTGGGACGGCGACGGGTGCGGTGACCTCGCCGGGCTGGCCCAGCGCATCGACCACCTGGCCGCCCTCGGCGTCACGTGCCTGTGGCTGATGCCCTTCTACCCGACCGCCGAGCGCGACGACGGCTACGACATCACCGACTTCTACGGCGTCGACCCGCGGCTGGGCACCCACGGCGACCTGGTCGAGGTCATCCGCACCGCCAACGACCGCGGCATCCGGGTGATCGCCGACCTCGTCGTCAACCACACCTCGATCGAGCACCCGTGGTTCCAGCGGGCACGGCAGAGCCGGGACGACCCGTTCCACGACTTCTACGTCTGGCGCGACGACGAGCCGCCGGACACCAGCGACCAGGTGGTCTTCCCCGACCAGGAGGACTCGGTCTGGACGTTCAACGAGCCCACGGGGGAGTGGTACCTGCACCGCTTCTACAAGGAGCAGCCCGACCTCGACGTCACCAACCCGCGGGTCCGCGACGAGGTCGCCAAGATCATGGGCTTCTGGCTGCAGCTGGGCCTGTCCGGCTTCCGCGTCGACGCCGTCCCCTTCTTCCTGGAGACCGAGGGCGGCGCCGACAGCGAGGACTTCCCCGACCCGCACGAGTACCTGCGCGCGCTGCGTGCCTACGTCGGCCGGCGCACCGGCAGCGGGGTGCTGCTCGGCGAGGTGAACCTGCCCCACGAGCAGCAGGAGGAGTTCTTCGGCGGGGACGACGGCGACGAGCTGACCATGCTGTTCGACTTCGTCGGCATGCAGGCGATGTACCTGTCGCTGGCCCGCGGCGACGCCGGCCCGCTCGCCACCGCGCTCACCTCCCGCCCCGAGGTCGATCCCGACAGCCAGTGGGCCACCTTCGTGCGCAACCACGACGAGCTCACCCTCGACAAGCTCAGCGACGACGAGCGGCAGGAGGTCTTCGCCGCCTTCGGCCCCGAGGAGCGGATGCAGGTCTACGGCCGCGGCCTGCGCCGCCGGCTGCCCCCGATGCTCGACGGCGACCCGCGGCGGGTCCGGATGGTCTACAGCCTGCTGTTCAGCCTGCCCGGCACGCCGGTGCTCTTCTACGGCGAGGAGATCGGCATGGGCGAGGACCTCCGCGCGGAGGGCCGGCTCGCCGTCCGCACGCCCATGCAGTGGACCCCCGGGCCCAACGGCGGGTTCTCGACCGCCGACCCCGACCGGTTGCCCGGGCCGGTGGTCGACGGCGGGTTCGCGCCGGAGTTCGTCAACGTCGCCGACCAGCGCCGCGACCCCGACTCGATGCTGTCCTTCGTCACGCTGCTCGTCCGGCGCTACCGCGAGTCGCCGGAGCTGGGCTGGGGCGCGTTCCGCGTGCTCGACCAGCCGCACCCGGAGGTGCTGGCCCACCTGTCCACGTGGGACGACGGCACCGTCGTCGCGGTGCACAACCTCGGCCCGGAGCCGCGGGTGGTGCCGCTGACCCTCGAGGGCTGCGACGCCTCCCACCGGCTGGAGGACCTGCTCGACACGCACACCACCCGGGTCGGGGAGGACGGGGCGGTGGAGCTCACCCTCGACGGCTACGGCTACCGCTGGCTGCGGGTGGTGGCCGAGGACAGCCGCCGCCTGCTGTGACGCCGCCGTGACGCCGGTGGGGACGGGCGGTGGGGACGGGCGGTGACGGGCGGTGCGGCCCGGACGACGTCGCGTGGCCGCGCGCCGGGACGCCCCGGTGCCGGCCGCCGCGCCCGGGGGCCTGAGCAGGTCGGTCGGTGGCCCCGCCTAGCGTGATCACCGATGTCCGATCCCACCGCCCCCGCGCCCTCCGCCCCCGCCGCCCCTGCCGGGTCCGTCCCGCAGCCGGGCCCGCCGTCGCCCGTGCCCACCGGCCCGGCCACCGCGCCCGTGTCGGCACCGGCCGGCCGGGCGGGCACGGCCGGGGCGAGCGCCGTCGGCACGGCCCCGGCCCCGGGCGCGCAGCCGCCCGGCACGCCGCCCGCGACCGCGGCCCAGCCCGCGGTCGCGCCCACCGCCAAGCCCACCGCCCAGCCCACCACCCAGCCCGGAGCCCAGCCCGCGGCTGCCGACGCCGGCCCGCACGCCACCGGCCCGGTGAGCGGGCGCCCGCCGGCGCCGCCGGTGGTGCGGCCCCGGCGGAGGGACCCGCTCACCCGCATGGGCCCGTGGGCGCCGGCCGCCGGTGCCGCCCTGGGGCTGGTGGCCGGGCTGGTCGCCGTCTGGGTGCTCGGAGGGCGGGCCGACGGCTTCGCCGAGGGGCTGGCGCTGGTCTTCCTCGTGGTCGGGCTGACCATGCTCGGCGCGGCCGCGGCGCTGCTGGCCGACGAGGTGCGGCTGGTGCGCCGCGGCGCGCGCGAGGCAGCCGTGCGGCCGGCCTGGGTCGAGGTCACCGCCGGGCTGATCAACGGGCTGACCCCGGCCCGGCTGCTGCTGGCCAGCAGCGCGTTCGTGCTGTTCCTGGCGGCCTACACGGGCCGCTGAGCGGGGCGCGGCGGCTCAGTCGCCGCTGACCGGCTCGCGCAGCTCCGCCGGGTCCAGCCGCCCGGAGACGATGTCCTCGGCGACGTCGTCGACCACCCGGCCGGTGGCGAAGGCGTGCGCCCGCAGGACCGCGAGGGTGTCCACGACGTCCAGACCCAGGGCGACCGTGGCCACGCCGGTGGCCTGCCACACCCGGCTGCGGCGCCGGGCGGCGGGGGAGTCCCACCAGCGGCCCGAGCCCTCGTCGCTGGACACCCCGCCGGAGGAGCGCACCAGCTCCTCGGTCATCGTCACCACGACCGCCTCGACGTCGTCGCGTGGCACCGCGGTGAGCGTGTCCAGGTCACGAGCGTAGAGGTCCATGATCACCGTCGGCCCCAGCGGCGGGGCCAGCGGCACCGAGTACACGGCCCGGAACGGCGTCTCGCCGAGCAGGGCCGCGTGCAGCGAGGGCCAGTTGCGGTTGATGTCCTCGATGTCGAAGACGATGGCGCGGCCGGTGTCGTGCGCGCGCAGGCACGGGCCGTCGCCGGTGGTGAACTGCAGCTGCTCGGCGTGCGAGGTGGTCGGGTCGCTGGCGCCGATCGGCGTCCGCAGGCCCGCGCCCTCGTGGATGCTCAGCGCCGCGCCGTCCACCCCGACGGCCTCGGCGCAGGCGCGGCACAGCCGCGAGGGCACCATCTCCGGGCCGTCCTCGCCGGGCTCCGCCGGCCCGCGCAGTGCCTCCAGGAAGCGCCCCGCCGCGTCGCTCATCGTCACCGTCCGCTCCCTCGTGCTCGCCCTCGCGCCCGTCCCCGCGCGCGCGGGGGGGACGCTGACAGCCTGCCCGCGGGGTCCCCGGTCGGTCCACCGGGGTCACCGGTAGGCGTCGACGGCGAGCACGACCGCCAGACCGAGCCCCGCCAGCGCGATCACCCGCCGCAGTGCCCCCTGGGGTGCCCGGCGCACCACCCGCGGGCCGAGCCGCCCGCCCACCAGGCAGCCCGCCGCCAGCGGCAGCGCGGCGCTCCACGCCACGGGGGAGAGCACCACGAAGCCGACCGCGGCCACCGCGTTGGCCGCACCCAGCGTGACGTTCTTGAACGCGTTGCCCCGCGGCAGCGGCTCGCCGGTGCCCAGCAGGAACAGCGCCAGGAGCAGTACGCCGGCGGCCGCGCCGAAGTACCCGCCGTAGACGCCGACCAGCGCGGTGCCGGCCACCAGCCACCAGGGGTCGCCCCGGCGGTGCGCGCGGGCGCCCTCCTCGGCCAGCTCGCGCGGCGGGCGCTGCAGCAGGATGGCCAGCGCCGCCCCGCCGATGAGCACCGGCACCACCCTCTCGAAGGCCTCGGCCGGGGTGAGCAGCAGCAGCGCGGCGCCCGCGGAGCCGCCGAGGACCGCGGCGCCCACCAGCGGCAGCAGCCGCCGGCCCTGCCCGGTCAGCTCCGGCCGGGAGGCGCTGATCGAGCCGACGCTGGTGAGCACCAGCGCGACGGTGTTGGTCACGTTGGCCGTCACCGGCGGCAACCCGGTGGCCAGCAGCGCCGGGTAGCTGACCAGCGAGGCCAGCCCCGCGACGCTGCCGGCCAGGCCCGCGCCCACGCCGGCCAGCACCAGGAGCACCGCCTCGACGGCGCTCACCGCGACACCAGGACGCCGACGGCGACGCAGCCGAGCACGACGATCGCCGTCCGCAGCACCACCGGGGGCAGCCGCCGGCCGTAGCGGGCGCCGAGCGTGCCGCCGACCACCGAGCCACCGGCCACCAGCGCGGCCGCCGGCCAGTCGACCCGGTCGGTGGCGACCACGACGTAGGCGAGCGCGGCGACCCCGTTGACCGCGGAGGTGAGCACGTTCTTCAGCGCGTTGAGCCGCTGCAGCGGCTCGGGCAGCAGCAGGCCGAACAGGCCCACCTGCAGCACGCCCTGGCTGGCGGCGAAGTAGCCGCCGTAGCTGCCGGTGGCGTAGGCGGCCGCGACCAGCCCGGCCAGCCGCAGGCCCCGCGGCGCGGTGCCGCCGGCGACCTGCCGCGCGGCCAGCCGGCGCGACAGCAGCGGCTGGACGGCGACCAGCACGACCGCGAGCCCGACCAGCGCGGGCACCACCGCCTCGAAGGCCGCCGCGGGCAGGTGCAGCAGCAGCACCGCCCCGGTGAGCGCGCCCAGCACGGAGGCGGGCAGCAGCCGCAGCAGCAGCGGGCGCTGCCCGGCCAGCTCGCGCCGGTAGCCCACCGCGCCGCTGACGCTGCCCGGGACCAGGCCGAGGGTGTTGGTCACCGTGGCGGTCACCGGCGGCAGCCCGGTGGCCAGCAGCACCGGGAAGGTCACCAGGGTCCCCGACCCGACGACGGCGTTGATGCTGCCGGCGGCCGCGCCCGCGGCGAGCACCGCCAGCATCTCGGGCACGGTCATGCGGTCACCGCCGTGGAGGGTGGCACACGGCCGGGGTGTGACCGCGCGCACGCACTCGCGGCGCTCAGGCGTCCTTGCGGCCGGCGTCCACCACCCGCAGCACCAGCTCCCCGGCCTCGTCGGAGGCGGCGAGGTCGACCTCGGCGTCGATGCCCCAGTCGTGGTCGCCGGCCGGGTCGTCGACGATCTGGCGCACCCGCCACACGCCGGGCTCGCTGCGGTCCCACACCAGCAGGGCCGGGCCGCGGGCGTCGGCGCCGGTGCCCAGCTCGGCGTGCTCGGCGAAGTAGCCGCGCACCACCTCGCCCCAGCGCTCGGCGTCCCAGCCGGAGCCGGCGTCGAGCCCGCCGAGGTCGTACCAGCGGCGCCGCGCCCACAGCTGGACCCGGGCGAACAGCGCGTTGCGGACCATCGCGGTGAACGCGCGCTCGTTGCCGGTGAGCGGCCGGGCCCGCGCCGGGACGGCGACCGGCTCGTCGAGCGGTGAGTCGGGACTGGTGAGCTGCTCCCACTCGTCGAGCAGCGAGGAGTCGACCTGCCGCACCAGCTCGCCGAGCCACTCGACCAGGTCGGTGACCTCCTCGGTGCGCGCGGCCGCCGGCACCCCCGACCGCAGCGCCTTGACCGCGTCGGACAGGTAGCGCAGCACCGCCCCCTCCGCGCGGGTCAGGCCGTAGGTGGAGACGAACTCCTTGAACGTCATCGCCCGCTCCCACATCTCGCGGACGACCGACTTCGGCGACAGGTGCGCGTCGGCGGCCCACGGGTTGCTGCGGACGTAGACCTCGAACGCGTGCCCGAGCAGCTCCTCCAGCGGCTTGGGGTAGCTCACCTCGTCGAGCAGCTCGATGCGCTCCTCGTACTCGACGCCCTCGGCCTTCATCTGCGCCACGGCCTCGCCGCGCGCCTTGTTCAGCTGCGCGGCCAGCACCTGCCGCGGGTCGTCGAGGGTCGCCTCGACCACGCTGACGACGTCGAGGGCGTAGGTGTCGGAGCCGGGGTCGAGCAGCTCGATGGCGGCCAGCGCGAAGGTCGACAGCTGCTGGTTGAGCGCGAAGTCCGGCGGCAGGTCGACGGTCAGCCGGAAGCGCCGCCCGTCGGGCTCGGGCACCTCCAGCCGCTCCAGGACGCCGGCCTGCAGCAGCGAGCGGGCGATGCCGACCGCCTCGCGGACCAGCCGCAGCTGCCGCTTGCGGGGCTCGTGGTTGTCGGTGAGCAGCCGGCGCAGCGCCGCGACCGGGTCGCCGGGGCGGTCGACGACGTCGAGCAGCACCCCCGTCGTCACCCGCATGTGGCTGGTCAGCGGCTCGGGCTCGGCGGCCACCAGCCGCTCCATGGTCGCCTTCGACCACGGCACCATCCCCTCGGGTGCCTTCCGGCGCACCAGCTTGCGGCGCTTCTTCGGGTCGTCGGCGACCTTGGCGAACTGCTTGAGGTTCTCCACCTCGTGCTCCGGCGCCTGGACGACGACGGTGCCGGCGGTGTCGAAGCCCGCGCGCCCGGCCCGGCCCGCGATCTGGTGGAACTCGCGGGCGTTGAGCAGCCGGGTGCGGCTGCCGTCGTACTTGCTCAGCGCGGAGAACAGCACGGTGCGGATCGGCACGTTGATGCCGACGCCGAGGGTGTCGGTGCCGCAGATGACCTTGAGCAGCCCGGCCTGGGCCAGCTGCTCGACCAGCCGCCGGTACTTCGGCAGCATCCCGGCGTGGTGGACGCCGATCCCGTGGCGCACCAGCCGCGACAGCGTCGTCCCGAAGGCGGAGGTGAACCGGAACCCGCCGATCGTCTCGGCGATCGCGGCCTTCTCCTCCCTGGTGCACACGTTGACGCTCATCAGCGCCTGGGCCCGCTCCAGCGCCTGGGCCTGGGTGAAGTGCACGACGTAGACCGGCGCCTGCCGGGTGTCGAGCAGCTCCTGGATCGTCTCGTGGGCCGGCGTCGTCGCGTAGTAGTGGTGCAGCGGGACCGGGCGCTCCGCGCTGGCGACCAGCGCCGTCGGCCGGCCGGTGCGGCGGCCGAGGTCCTCGCGCAACCTGGTGGTGTCGCCGAGGGTGGCGCTCATCAGCAGGAACTGGGCGCGGGGCAGCTCCAGCAGCGGCACCTGCCAGGCCCAGCCGCGGTCGGGGTCGCCGTAGAAGTGGAACTCGTCCATGACGACCAGGCCGACGTCGGCGTCGGCACCCTCGCGCAGCGCCACGTTGGCCAGCACCTCGGCGGTGCAGGCGATGACCGGCGCCCCGGCGTTCACGCTCGCGTCGCCGGTCAGCATGCCGACGTTGGCCGCGCCGAAGACGCCGCAGAGGGCGAAGAACTTCTCGCTGACCAGCGCCTTGATCGGCGCGGTGTAGAAGCTGCGCCGCCCGGCGGCCAGGGCGGCGTACTGCGCGCCGGTGGCCACCAGGGACTTGCCCGAGCCGGTGGGCGTGGCGAGGACGACGTTCGCCCCGCTGACCAGCTCGATCAGCGCCTCCTCCTGGTGCGGGTACAGCGGCGTGCCGCCCGCGTCGGCCCAGGCGGCGAAGGAGGTGAACAGCTCGTCGGGGTCGTCGCCGCGGGTCCGCAGCGCCGAGAGGTCGCCGGGGTCGTCGAGCAGGGGCAGGGGAGCGGTCGCGGTCATCGTGGGGGACAGCGTGCCCGACGCGCCGGACCTTCCCCGGAGGAGCCCGCCGGTCACGACACGGTCACGACGGGTCCAGGACGTGCTGGCGCGTGCCGACGTCCCGGGTGAAGATGAACGCCAGGTGAACGAGAGGTGGCGCGACGATGCGTGTCGAGGAACGTCCGATGGTCCGCTGGGTGCCGGTGACCGACCCGTCCGGCCGACGGCACATGGAGATGCGCTGGGAGCTGCCCCCGGTGGCGGCCACCCCGGCCCCGCGCACCGCCTGACACCGGGCGGCGGGTTCCCCGCGCGGGTGCACGGGTAGGCGGGACGGCGACGCGGTGCCGGGGGAGACGACCCCGGCGGCCGCGCGCGCCCCGACCTGAGGAGAACCCGTGTCGTCACCCCGCCCCGAGAGCCAGCCCGAGCAGCAGCAGACCCCGCCCGGGACGCTGGGCGAGATGGACCCCAAGCCCGACCACGGGGAGGAGACCTACCGCGGCTCGGGCAAGCTCACCGGCAAGGTCGCCGTCATCACCGGCGGCGACAGCGGCATCGGCCGCGCGGTCGCGATCGCCTTCGCCCGTGAGGGTGCCGACGTCCTGATCTCCTACCTCGACGAGCACGAGGACGCCGAGGACACCGCACGGTACGTCCGCGACGCCGGCCGGACGTGCGTGCTGGTGCCCGGCGACATCTCCGACCGGGCGCACACCAAGACGATCATCCCGAAGGCCGTCGAGGAGTTCGGCCGGGTCGACGTCCTGGTGAACAACGCCGCGTTCCAGATGACCCACGAGACGCTCGAGGAGATCCCGGACGAGGAGTGGGACCACACCCTGGCCACCAACCTCACCGCGATGTTCACCCTGTGCAAGGACGCGCTGCCGCACATGCAGCCGGGGGCGTCGATCATCAACTCGTCGTCGGTGAACTCCGACACGCCCAGCCCGCAGCTCGCGCCCTACGCGATGACCAAGGCCGCGATCGCCAACTTCACCGCGAGTCTCGCGCAGATGCTGGCCGAGAAGGGGATCCGGGCCAACAGCGTGGCGCCCGGGCCGGTGTGGACGCCGCTGATCCCCGCGACCATGCCCGAGGAGAAGGTCGAGAGCTTCGGCCAGCAGGTGCCGATGGGCCGCGCCGGGCAGCCGGCCGAGCTCGCGCCGGTGTACGTGCTGCTGGCCAGCGACGAGGCGTCCTACGTCTCCGGTGCCCGCATCGCCGTCACGGGCGGCAAGCCGATCCTGTGAGGGCCCGCGACGACCAGGTCACCTGATCGTCGCCGCGAGCGCGGTGATGCCGGCGGGGCCCACCCGGCAGCAGCCGCCGACCAGCCGGGCGCCGGCGCCGACCCACCCCGGGACGGCGCCGGCGTCGACCCCGCCGGTCCCGGTCCACCGCCGCCCGGCCGCGTCCCAGCCCTCGCCGCTGTTCGGGTAGGCCACCAGCGGCCGGCCCGACGACGCCGCGGCCGCCAGCGACGCGCCCACCGCGCCGGGCGGCACGCAGTTGACGCCCACGGCCACCACGACGTCGACGCCGCGGGCCATCGCGAAGACGTCCACCGCCGGCTCCCCGCGCCGGGTGCGGGCCACGCCGTCGGCGCCGACGGCGGTGGTGAGCGACAGCCACACCGGCACACCGAGGTCGGCGGCCTCGGCCAGCAGCGCCTCGGCCTCGGCGGCCGCCGGCACGGTCTCGCAGGCCAGCACGTCGGCCCCGGCCTCGGCGAGGGCGGCCATCCGCGGCCGGTGGAACGCCCGCAGGTCGGCCACGGACAGCCGGTCGCAGTAGGCGCCGGTGTACTCCGACCCGTCGGCCAGCGCCGCGCCGTAGGGACCCACCGAGCCGGCCACCCACCCGTCGGGCGCGCCGCGGCGGGCCAGCTCCACCGAGCGGGCCACCAGCGCCAGCGCCTCGTCGCGGGCCACCCCGGCGGCGGCGAACCCCTCGACGGTGGCCTGGTAGCTCGCCGTCGTCGCCACCTGCGCGCCGGCGGCGGCGAAGGCGGCGTGCGCCGCGACCACGGCCTCGGGCTCGTCGCGGAGCAGCCGGGCCGACCACAGCGCCGAGGACACGTCGTGGCCGCGCGCCTCCAGCTCGGTGGACAGCCCGCCGTCGAGGACGACGGGACCCGCGGCGAGGGCATCGGTGAGAGGGGGGAGCACGCCGTCCATCCTGCGCGCGGCGCAGGCGGCCCCCAGGATCGGGCGCATGGTGTTCATCTGGAGCAGCGGCTGGGGTCCCCGCCGTCGTCGCCGCGGGGGGTACGGGCCGCCGCCGGGCTGGGGGTACCGGGGCGGCTACGGCCCGCCCCGGGGCTACGGACACCGCCGCGGGTACGACCGCGACGGCAGCTGCCTGCGCGACCTGCTGTTCCTCAACACCGGCTGCTGCCTGGCCAACGCCATCGGCTGCGGCGTCGACGGCCTGTTCCTCGTGCCGACGACGGCGCGGCACGTGCACGCCGCCGGCACCGGCCCCCGCGGGTCCCGCCTGGCCGAGCGACTGGTGGCCGCCGTCCGCGTCTACCAGCGCGAGATCAGCCCGCGGCGGCCGCCGTGCTGCGCCTTTTCGCCCACGTGCTCGACCTACGCCGTGGAGGCGCTGGAGCGGCACGGCGCCCGCCGCGGCACCTGGCTCACCCTGCGCCGGCTGGCGCGCTGCCACCCGCGCGCGACCGGCGGCGCCGACCCGGTGCCCGCAGCGGCCTGAGCCGGCCCCGGCACACTGCACGCGTGCCCGCCAGCGACGACGCCTCCGGCGACCTGCCGGTCACCGGCGCGCTCGCCGTCCCCGCGGCGGCGCTGTCCTGGCGGTTCTCCCGCTCGTCGGGGCCGGGCGGGCAGGGCGTGAACACCGCCGACTCGCGCGTCGAGCTGTCGGTGGCCCCGCTGGAGCTGCCCGGCCTCACCGAGGGCCAGCGGGCCCGCCTCGCCGAGCGGCTGGGCCCGCGGCTGGTCGACGGCGTGCTCACCGTCGCGGCGAGCGAGCACCGCCAGCAGCTGCGCAACCGGCAGGCCGCCCGCGAGCGGCTGGCCGCCGTGCTGCGCGCCGCGCTCGCCCCGCCCCCGTCGGCCCGGCGCCGGACCCGGCCCACGCGCGGCTCGCAGGAGCGGCGGATCACCGCCAAGAAGCAGCGCGGGGAGCTCAAGCGCCAGCGCCGTCGCTGGGACTGACCTCGGCGCGGCGCCGCGCCAGGAAGGCACGCTCGGCGGCGTTCCCGGCCAGCGCGAGCGCCCGGTCGTAGGCAGCGGCCGCCTCGGCGCGGCGGCCCAGCCGGCGCAGCAGGTCGGCCCGGACGGCGGGCAGCAGGTGGGAGCGCGGCAGGTCGAGGGCGTCGACCAGCGCCAGGCCCGCGGCCGGGCCGGACACCTCGGCCACCGCCACCGCCCGGTTGAGCGCCACCACGGGGGAGGGGGTCAGCGCCAGCAGGTGGTCGTAGAGGGCCACCACCTGGCGCCAGTCCGGAGGCGGGTCGCTGTGCACCGCCTGGATCGCCGCCTGCACCTGGTAGGGGCCGGGCGCGTCCCGGCGCAGGCAGCGCCGCACCAGGTCCTGCCCCTCGGCGACCAGGTCGGCATCCCAGAGCCGGCGGTCCTGCCCGGCCAGCGGCACCAGCTCCCCCGACGGCGAGACCCGCGCCGCACGGCGGGACTCTCCCAGCAGCAGCAGGGCCAGCAGGCCGAGCACCTCCGGCTCGTCGGGCATGAGCTCGGCGAGCTCGCGGGCCAGCCGGACCGCCTCGGCGCACAGGTCGGTGCGCACCAGCCGGTCGCCGGAGGAGGCGGTGTGCCCCTCGGTGTAGACGAGGTAGACGACGGCCAGGACGCCGCCGAGCCGGTCGGGCAGGTCGGCCTCGCGCGGCACCCGGTAGGGGATGCGGGCGTCGCGGATCTTGGCCTTGGCCCGGACGATCCGCTGGGCCGTGGTCGCCTCCGGCACGAGGAAGGCGTGGGCGATCTCCGCGGTGGTCAGGCCGCCGACCAGCCGCAGGGTCAGCGCGACCCGGGCGGCGGGGGCCAGGGCCGGGTGGCAGCAGGTGAACAGCAGGCGCAGCCGGTCGTCGCGCACGGCGCCCTCCTCGGGCGGTGGTCCCGGGTCCTGCAGCAGCAGGGCGGCGCGGTGGCGGGTGTCGCGGGTGGACTCCCGGCGCACCCGGTCGATCGCCCGGTTCCGGGCGGTGGCCACGATCCAGCCGGCCGGGCTGGGCGGCACCCCCTCGGCCGGCCAGCGCTGCAGCGCGGTGGCGAAGGCGTCCTGCACCGCCTCCTCGGCGGCGTCGATGTCGCCGAGGAGGCGGGTGAGGACGGCGACCGCCCGCCCGTAGGACGAGCGGAACACCGCCTCGACGGCGGCCGGCCCGGGACCGGTCACACCCCGTTGCCGGCGACGGGGCGCACCTCGACGGGCAGCGTGGTCGCCCGCGCCAGCCGGCGGCCCCACTCCAGCGCGGCGTCCAGGTCGGGCACGTCGACGACGGTGAAGCCGCCGACGTGCTCCTTGCCCTCCGCGTAGGGGCCGTCGGTGACCAGCACGTCGTCCCCGGCCGGGCGCAGCACCGTGGCGGTGGCCGGCGGGAACAGGGCGGCGGCGAACACCCAGGCGCCGGCGGCCCGGATCTCGTCGTCGACGCGGGTCACGTCCCGCATGATCGGCCCGAGGACCTCGGGCGCGGGCGGGTCGCCCGCGGGCTGCTGGATGCTGAGCAGGTACTGCGCCACGTCGGCCTCCTGTGTCCGGCGGACGGCCGGTCGCCGGTCCGCTCACCCCCTGGACGAACGGGGACCGCGCGGATCGACACCCCGGCCGGGACTCACAGCTCCGGCATCGGGACGCCGGGCGGCCGCACGGCCACCCACAGCGGCAGCTGCCCGTCGGCCGAGCGGGTCGCCGCGGTCACCTCGAAGCCCAGCGCCCGCGCCCAGCGCACCACCGCCCAGGCCGGCGCCACCAGCGCGGCGGGTACGCCGTCGGCGTCGCAGCGGTCCAGCACCGGCGCCAGCACCGCGCCGCCCAGCCCCCGTCGCCGCGACCGCGGCCGGGTGGCCAGCGCGCGCAGCCGCCAGTGCGGCCCGTCGGGCAGCGCGGCGGCCAGCGCGGCGTCGGTGCGGGCGACGGCGTCGGCGCGGTCGGCGTGCAGCCGGGGCACCTCGCGCTCCAGCGCCGTCCGCACGTCGCGCGGCAGCGGTGCCGCCGCCCCCTCCGGCGCCTCCCACGAGGCGACGGCCTCGACGTCCTCGCTCACCCAGGCGGTGCCCGTGGCGACGGCGCGGTGGGCGTCGAGCTCGGCCAGCCGGGTCAGCCGCTGGGTCCGGCCGTCGACCGGCAGCGCCCAGCGCACCCAGCGGGACTCGGCGAGGGACACGGTGAGGGTGGCCGCGATGCGCGGCACGTCGCGCGGCTCGGCCGGCCGGACGACGGGGACGCCGAGGTGGACCGTCGGCCCCGTCTCGCTGCTGCCCGGCTCGCTCATGGCTGCCATGACACCACGGGCGCCCGGACCCGGCCGCACGGTCGGTCCGGGGGCGCCGTGAGGTCACCGGAACGCAGGGTTGACGTCGTCGTGGCGGTCGGGAAACCCGGCCCCCGCAGCCTCTACAGGCGTGCCCGCAGCCCTCGTCCCCGGTGCCGTCCCGGCCGGTCCCCGCACGCGGACCACCGAGACCCACTGCCCCTACTGCTCGCTGCAGTGCGGCATGGCGGTGACCGCCGGCGACCGGCCGCCGACCCTGGTCCCGCTGGACTTCCCGACCAACCGCGGCGGGCTGTGCGCCAAGGGCTGGTCGGCGCACGAGCTGCTCGACCACCCCGAGCGGCTGACCCGCCCGCTGGTCCGGGCGGTGCCCGGCGACCGCACCAGCCCACTCGTGGAGTCGACCTGGACGGAGGCCCTCGACCGGGTCGTGGCGGCGATCGGGGCGACCCAGGCCCGGCACGGCCGCGACGCCGTCGGGTGCTTCGGCGGCGGGGGGCTGACCAACGAGCAGGCCTACGCGTTCGGCAAGTTCGCCCGCGTCGCGCTGCGCACCAGCGCGATCGACTACAACGGCCGGTTCTGCATGTCCTCGGCGGCGGCCGCGGCCACCCGCGCCCTCGGCCTCGACCGCGGGCTGCCCTTCCCGCTGGCCGACGTCGCCGGGGCCGACGTCGTCGTGCTGGTGGGCAGCAACCCGGCCGACACCATGCCGCCGGCCGTGCAGCACCTGCAGGCCGGCCGCGAGCGCGGCGCGCTGCACGTCGTCGTCGACCCCCGGCGGACGGCGACCGCCCGCGCCGCCGGCCTGCACCTGCAGCCGCTGCCGGGCACCGACCTGGCGCTGGCCAACGGGCTGCTGCACACCGCCGTCGCCGAGGGGCTGGTCGACGAGGCGTACGTCGCCGCCCGCACCACCGGCTTCGCCGCCGTCCGCGAGGCCGTGGCCGGCTACTGGCCCGACCGGGTCGAGCGGCTCACCGGCGTGCCGGTGGACCGGCAGCGGCAGGTGGTGCGGGCCCTCGCCCGGGCGGAGAAGGCAGTCGTGCTCACCGCCCGCGGCGCCGAGCAGCACCGCAGCGGCACCGACACCGCCACCGCGTGGCTGAACCTGGCGCTGGCGCTCGGGCTGCCCGGCCGGCCCGGCAGCGGCTGGGGCACCGTCACCGGCCAGGGCAACGGGCAGGGCGGCCGCGAGCACGGGCAGAAGGCCGACCAGCTGCCCGGCTACCGCCGGCTCGCCGACCCCGCCGACCGGGCGCACGTGGCCGCCGTCTGGGGCGTGGACCCCGACGACCTGCCGCGGCCGGGCCGCAGCGCCTTCGAGCTGCTCGACGCCCTGGGCACCGACGGCGGTGTGCGCACGCTGCTGGTGCTCGCCTCCAACGTCGCCGTCTCCGCGCCCGACGCCCGCCGCGTCGTCAGCCGGCTGCGCGACCTGGACTTCCTCGCCGTCAGCGACTTCTTCCTCTCCGAGACCGCCGAGCTCGCCGACGTCGTGCTGCCCAGCGCGATGTGGGCCGAGGAGTCGGGGACGATGACCAACCTCGAGGGCCGGGTGGTCCGCCGCCGGCGGGCCCTCGACCCGCCCGAGGGGGTCCGCGACGACCTGCAGCTGCTCGCCGAGCTGGCCGAGCGGCTCGGCGCGCCCGGCTTCTCCGCCGACCCGGAGACCGTCTTCGCCGAGCTGGGTCGGGCCAGCGCCGGCGGCACCGCCGACTACTCGGGCATCACCTACGACCGGATCGACGCCGAGCAGGGCGTGTTCTGGCCGTGCCCGGCCACCCCGGACGACGAGCCGGCGCACCCGGGGACGCCGCGGCTGTTCACCGAGCGGTTCGCCACGCCCGACGGCCGCGCCCGGTTCGTGCCGGTGCACCACGTCGACGCGCACGAGCAGCCCGACGCCGGGTACCCGCACGTGCTCACCACCGGCCGGGTGCTCGCGCAGTACCAGTCGGGCACCCAGACGCGGCGGTCGCGCAGCCTCGCGCTGGTCGCACCCACCCCGCGGGCGGAGATCCACCCCGACCTCGCCCGCCGGCTGGGCATCGCCCACGACGACGTCGTCGAGCTGGCCACCCGCCGCGGCCGGGCCCGCTTCGCCGCCGCGGTCACCGACGCCGTCCACCCCGACGTCGTCTTCGTCCCCTTCCACTGGGGCGGCGGCTCCAGCGCCAACGCGCTCACCGACCCCGCGCTCGACCCGGTCAGCCGGATGCCCGCCTTCAAGGTCTGCGCCGTCGCCGTCACCCGGGTCGGCGGCCCCGCGGAGCGCATCCCCGCGCCGGACGCCGCGACCCAGCCCGCCCCGCGGCCGCACACCCGACCTGCACCGCACCAGCCCCGGCAGCCGTCCCGGAGCACGAGGAGGAGTCACCCCGTGAGAAGCAGCCCGAAGTTCCTGCAAGGCGTGTTCCCGCTGACCGGCGAGGGCCTGGGCAAGCCCGGGCCGGTCGACCCCGCCCTGCGCTACCAGGTGCCCGCCGGCGCCACCGCCCAGGCGCTGTACTTCCGCGGCGGGAACTCGACCGCGGAGCTGGTCTGCGTCCTGCTGGTGCGCGACGGCGAGCCGGTGCGCTGGTTCCCGATCGGCGCGAAGGGCGACGTGCACGTGCCGCTGCGGGTGGTCGAGGACCTGCCCGGCGGCTGCCTCGTCGAGCTGCACGCCGCCGCGCCCGAGGGCGTCACCGGCGAGCTGGTCGTCGACCTGGGCCTGGTGGAGGTCTGATGACCGTCCTCGGCGGCCGCCCGCACGGGCTCACCTCCCTGGCGGTGGACGACGACCTCGACCCCCGCCCGCGGCTCGTCGTCGTGGGCACCGGCATGGCCGGCGCCCGGTTCGTCGAGGAGGTGCTCGAGCGCGGCGGCGGGGAGCAGTTCCGGATCACCGTCCTCGGCGACGAGCCGCACGGCACCTACAACCGGATCATGCTCAGCCCGGTGCTGGCCGGGGAGACGGGCGAGGACGAGATCGTCCTCAACAGCCACGACTGGTACGCCGACAACGGGGTGCAGCTGCGGGCCGGCGTCCGCGTCGAACGGCTCGACACCGCCGCCAAGCTCGCGTACGCCTCCGACGGCACCGCCGCCCCCTACGACCACCTGGTGCTGGCCACGGGCTCGTACTCCTTCGTCCCGCCGATGGCCGGGGTCCGGCGCGGGGACGGCGAGCTGCTGCCCGGCGTGCACGGTTTCCGCACCATCGACGAGACCCGCGCCATGCTCGACGCGGTCGGCCGGTGCCGACGCGCCGTCGTCCTGGGCGGCGGGCTCCTGGGCCTGGAGGCCGCCCGCGCGCTGCAGGGCCACGGCGTCGACGTCGACCTCGTGCACGCCGCGCCGTGGCTGATGAACGCCCAGCTCTCCCGGGAGGCCGGCGCGGTCCTCGAGCGCAGCGTGGCGGCGCTCGGCATCCGCGTGCACCTCGACGTGCTGGCCACCGAGGTGCTCGGCGAGGGGCACGTCGAGGGCGTGCTGCTCCGGGACGGGCGGCGGCTGGACTGTGACCTGCTGGTCGTCGCCGCCGGCGTGCGCCCGCACACCGACGTGGCCGTCCGGTCGGGGCTGGAGGTCGAGCGCGGGGTCGTCGTCGACGACCAGCTGCGCACCGACGACCCCGACGTCTACGCCATCGGCGAGTGCGCCCAGCACCGCGGCGAGGTGTACGGGCTGGTCGCGCCCGCCTGGGAGCACGCCCGGGTGCTCGCCGACGTGCTCACCGGCACCGACCCGGCGGCGGAGTACCACGGCAGCCGGACGGCGACCAAGCTCAAGGTGGCCGGGGTCGACGTCGCGACCATGGGGATGAGCGCCCCCGAGCGGGACTCCGACGAGCTCCTGGTCGTCTCCGAGCCGAAGCGGGGCGTGCACCTGTCGGTGGTGGTCCGCGACGACCGGCTCGTCGGCGCCACGCTGCTCGGCGACACGCGCAGGGTCGCGGCCCTGACCCAGGCGTTCGACCGCGGCAGCGCGCTGCCCGAGGAGCGCATCCGGCTGCTCGTCGACCTCGCCGACGGGCCCGCCGAGGTCGCCGTCGCCGACATGCCGGCCGACGCGCGGGTCTGCAACTGCAACGGCGTCACCAAGGGCGCGATCTGCGGGGCGGTCGCCGACGGCTGCGGCAGCGTCGGGGCGGTCATGGACCGCACCCGCGCCGGCCGGGGCTGCGGCTCGTGCAAGGCGCTCGTCGCGCAGGTGGTGGAGTGGGCCGCCGACGGCGACGTCGCCGAGGACCCCGCCGCGGCGTGGTACGTGCCGGGCGTCCCGCTGGCCAAGCCCGACCTCGTGGCCGCGATCCGCGAGCGCGACCTGCGCAGCGTCTCGGCGGTCTTCGCCGCGCTCGCCCCCGGCGGCAAGGAGGACGCGCGGTCGAAGACGGGCCTGACCTCGCTGCTCAAGACGGTGTGGGGGGTGGACTTCCTCCCCGAGAAGGACGGCGAGTTCATCAACGACCGCGTGCACGCCAACATCCAGCGCGACGGCACCTTCTCCGTCGTCCCGCAGATGAAGGGCGGCGTCACCACGCCCGCGCAGCTGCGCCGCATCGCCGACGTCGCCGAGAGGTACGAGGTGCCGATGGTCAAGGTCACCGGCGGGCAGCGGATCGACCTGCTCGGCGTCCGCAAGGAGGACCTGCCCGCGGTGTGGGCCGACCTCGGCATGCCCTCCGGGTACGCCTACGGCAAGACCACGCGCACCGTGAAGACCTGCGTGGGCAGCGACTTCTGCCGCTTCGGCCTGGACGACTCCACGGCGCTGGGCATCGCGATGGAGACGCGCTTCCAGGGCATCGAGAGCCCCGCGAAGGTCAAGATGGCCGTCGTCGGGTGCCCGCGGAACTGCGCGGAGGCCTACGTCAAGGACGTCGGCGTGGTCGCCGTCGGCACCGGGCGCTGGGAGGTGTACGTCGGCGGGGCCGCCGGGGCCTCGGTCCGCAAGGGCGACCTGCTGGCCACCGTCGGCTCCCCGGAGGAGGTGCTCACCGTCGCCGGCCGGTTCGTGCAGTACTACCGGGAGCACGCCAACTGGCTCGAGCGCACCTACGACTTCGTGCCCCGGGTGGGACCGGCGCGGATCCGGTCGGTGGTGGTCGACGACGCCGACGGCACCTGCGCCGACCTCGACGCCGCGCTGCAGCGCTCGGTGGACGCCTACACGGACCCGTGGGGCCAGGACGGGCCCGAGCCGGCGACGCCCGGGCAGTTCGCGACGTCGCTGCCGCTGCTCCCGCTGCCGCAGGTGCCGGTCCGGTGAGCGTCACCGACACCCGCCCCGTCGCCCCTCCCGGCGTCCGGGCGCACACCGTCGGGCGGGCCGAGGACGTGCCGCCGGGGGAGGGGCGGGCCTTCGTCGCGGGCGGCGTGCAGGTCGCCGTCTTCCGGCTGCGCGACGGCTCGCTGCACGCCACCCAGGCCGCCTGCCCGCACGCCGGCGGGCCGCTCGCCGACGGGCAGACCGACCCCGACGTGCTCGTCTGCCCGCTGCACCTCCACGGGTTCCGGTGGCGCGACGGGTCCTCGACGGGCGACGCCGGGCCGCTGACGGTCTACCCGGTCCGCGAGGTCGACGGCCTGCTCGTCGTCGACGCCTGACCCGATCCGGGCAACTCCGCGGACGTGCACGGGGCGACTCCGCGGATCTGCACGGAGGGGCGGTCAGTCCTCGATGACGTCGAGGCCCTGCTCCCGCAACCGCGCCAGGCCGTCCAGCATCGCCCGGACCGCCTCCGGCGAGTGCCCCTCCCAGTCCTCGACCTCGCCGACGACGCGCAGCGGGGACCGGGTGCGGTAGGACCGCGTCGGGTTGCCCGGGAAGCGCTTGTCGGTGACGTTCGGGTCGTCCTCGAAGGGACCCAGGGGCTCGACGACGTAGACGTGCCCCCGCTCCTCGCTCCCGGCCAGCGCCGTCGCCAGCTGCGCTCCCCAGGCGGCGGTCTCGACCAGCGCCGTGAAGTAGACGTGGTTCATCACCCGGCCGGCCTGGAAGTTCGACCCGCGGCCGGGGACCAGCTCGTCACCGACGGCGAGGTCGGCCCGCGTCCCGTGGAAGAACGGCCCCGGCACGTGGTCGCAGTGGTCCGGGGTCACCGGGTCGCGGGCGCCGTCGTCCACACCGGCCATGGTGCCCGAGGGGCCCCGCTCAGGCGGGGCGCGCCTCGAGCACGTGCACGCCGGCGTCGGTCGGCACGTCGCGGGTGAGCCGCAGCCCGGCCGCCGCGCACAGGGCGGCGTACTCGGTCGCGGTGCGCTCGCAGCCGTGCAGCAGCAGGAGCATGTGCAGGTCCATGCGCACCGCGGCGGCGTCGTCGGCGGCCCGCTCGGGCAGCACGGCCTCCACCACGAGCAGCACCGAGTCCGGCCGCATCGCCGCCCGACAGGTGCGCAGCACGCGCAGCGCGTCGCCGTCGTCCCAGTCGTGCAGCACCCGGGACAGCAGGTAGGCGTCGGCGCCGGCGGGCACCGCGGTGAAGAAGTCGCCGCCGGCGGCCGGCAGGTCGCTGCCGGCCACCACCTCGGGCAGGTCGAACAGGACGACGTCGGCGCCCGGCGCCCGCTCGCGGACGGCGCGCAGCAGCGTCCCGCGGCCGCCACCGACGTCCACGACCGAGGAGAACCCGCCGGCGTCGTAGGCGGCGACGACCGCCCCCGCCTCGCGGGCCGACCGGTCGGCCATCGCCGCCTGGAACGTCGCCAGCCGCGCCGGGTCGGCCGACAGGTGCGCGAAGAAGGGCAGGCCGTGGACCGTCTCGTACGGCGTGCTCCCGTCCCGCACCGCCGCGGGCAGCCCGGCGGCCGCGCCGAAGTAGAGCCCGCCACGCGTGGCCACCCAGTCGCGCAGCGAGCCGGGCACCCCGGCGCACAGCAGCCGGCCGGTGTCGGTCAGGGCGAACCGGCCGTCCCCGGTCTCGGCGAGCACCTCCTCGGCGGCCAGCCCGCGCAGCACCCGGTGCAGCGGGCCGGGCCGCGCACCGAGCTCGCCGGCCAGGTCGACGGCGTCGCGCGGCCCCCCGGCCAGCGCGTCGGGCACGCCCAGGACGACGGCGGTGTGCAGCAGCTGGGTGACCAGGTAGCCGTCGGCCTGCCGGGCCAGCCGATCGGCGGCGGAGCCGGACACGACGGCGATGGTGGCACCGCGCCGGAGCCGGGATCAACGGGCCGGCGCGCGGCGGGGCTCAGCCGAGGTCGGCCAGCGCGGCTGCGACGGCCTCGTCGCGGACGAAGTCCAGCACCAGCAGCCGGTGCACCAGCACGCCGCGGCGGGTCAGCCGCAGGTCGGCCGGGCGCAGCCGGGGGAGCGCCGCCCCGCCGGGCCGGGGCCGGGCCGGCGGGGGGTCGAGCAGGCCGCGGTGCTGCAGGTCGGTGAGGTCCTCGAGCGCGCCCCACGCCGTCCACCCGCGGGGGTCCTGCGGCACCGGCGTCATCGGCAGCGGCAGCCGCTCGCGCCGGCCGACGGCGGCGAGCAGCACCAGCTGCCGGCCGGTCAGCTCGCCGGCCAGCCGCAGCCCCAGGCGCACGACGGCGGCGTCCAGGTCGGGGGAGACGGCGGCCTCGGCCAGCAGGTAGCCCAGGTGCCGGACCCGCCACTCCTCGGTCGTGTCCGCGGCCGCCCGCACCACCGCCTCGGCCAGCTCGTCGGCCGGGGCGCGCTCGCCCGGGCCGGGGGCGAGGAAGCCGTCGGAGCGCACCGACCGGCCCTGCGCGGCGCGGGTGACCGACAGCTCGGCGGCGAAGGCCAGCGCCGCCCCGGCCCGGCAGCGCCCGCGGCGGGGGACCGGGGCCGGCAGGTCGGCGTCGGCCGCCGTCGCCGTCCGCCGGAGCCACGCGGCGAGCCGGTCGTCGAGGCGCACGCGCGCCGCCTCGCCGTCGAACAGCAGCCCGGCCGCCGAGCGCGCCATCGAGCCGGCCACCAGCTCACCGGACTCCACCAGCGCGCGCCCGGGCGCGACCTCCACGTGGTCCACGCACTGATCATCGTCGTTCCCGCCCGGTCCTGTCGGCCGGTGGCCGGGACCCTCACCACAGCGGGGCAGGGCCGGTGCGCACAACGGAACACGGGGTGCGCCCGCAGGCGACGGCGGGGAAACCGCGGCCCTCGACGCTGCTGGTCCATGGCCGCCCCCACCCGCACCGCAGCACCCACCGCCGCAGCACCCACCGCCGCACCACCCACCACCGCACCACCCACCGCCGCACCGCCCACCCGGCCGCGCCGCGGCCGCTGGATCGACGACTGGCGCCCCGAGGACCCCGCGTTCTGGGAGTCGACCGGCCGGCGGGTCGCCCGCCGCAACCTGGTCTTCTCGGTGTTCTCCGAGCACGTCGGCTTCTCGATCTGGAGCCTGTGGTCGGTCCTCGTGCTGTTCCTGCCGGAGGCCGTGTACGGCATCGACCCGGCCGGCAAGTTCCTGCTCACCACCCTGCCGACGGCGCTGGGCGCGTTCGTCCGGCTGCCCTACACCTTCGCCGTGGCCCGGTTCGGCGGCCGCACCTGGACGGTCGTGAGCGCCGCCCTGCTGCTGGTGCCGGCGCTCGCCACCGCCGTCGTCCTCGAGCCCGGCGTCTCCTACACCACGCTGCTGGTCGTCTCCTGCCTGGCGGGGGTGGGCGGGGGCAACTTCGCCAGCTCGATGGCCAACATCAACGCCTTCTACCCCGACCGGCTCAAGGGCTGGGCGCTGGGCGTCAACGCCGGCGGCGGGAACCTCGGCGTCCCCGTCGTGCAGTTCGTCGGCCTGTTGGTCCTGGCCACCGCCGGCGCCGAGCACCCCCGGGTCGTGCTGGCCGTGTACCTGCCGCTGGTCGTCGTGGCCGCCGTCGGCGCGGCCTGGGTGATGGACGACCTGGCGACGGCGCGCAACCAGCCGCGGGCCCTCCGCGAGGCCACCCGCGAGCCGCACACCTACGTGGTCTCGTTCCTCTACGTCGGCACCTTCGGCTCGTTCATCGGCTTCGGGTTCGCCTTCGGCCAGGTGCTGCAGAACCAGTTCGCGCAGGACTTCGCCACCCCGCTGGCCGCGGCGTCGCTGACCTGGCTGGGCCCGCTGCTGGGCAGCCTGGCCCGCCCGCTCGGCGGCTCGCTGGCCGACCGCCTCGGCGGCGCCCGGATCACCTGCTGGGCCTTCGTCGCGATGGCCGCCGGCGCCGGGCTCGTGTTCGCCGCCAGCCGGGCGGGGTCGCTGCCGCTGTTCCTCGCCGGGTTCGTGCTGCTGTTCGTGCTCAGCGGCCTGGGCAACGGCTCGACCTACACGATGATCCCGGCGGTCTTCCGCACCCGGGCGCGGCGGGCCGTCGCGGCCGGTGTGGACGGCGCCACCGCCGACCGGCACGCGCTGCGGATGTCGGGGGCGCTCATCGGCATCGCCGGCGCGGTCGGCGCCTTCGGCGGGGTGCTGGTGAACCTGGCGTTCCGCCAGTCGTTCCTCACCACCGGCAGCGGGGAGGCGGCCTACCTGGTGTTCATCGCCTTCTACGCCGCCTGCGTCCTGCTCACCTGGGCGGTCTACCTGCGCCCGGGCGCCCGCTCGGCCGGCGTGTGAGGGTGCGCGTCCGCGGACGTGCACCGGGCACCTCCGCGGACGTGCACCGGCGGTCAGGCCGCGAGGCGGTACCCGCGCTTGACCACGGTCTCGACCACCCCGGGCCCGAGCGCGGCGCGCAGCCGGGTCACCGCCATCTCGACGGCGTGGGCGTCCCCGCCGCCGGGCAGCCCGCCCACCAGGTCGGCCTTGGCGACGACGACCCCGGGCCGGGCCGCCAGCGCCCGCAGCACCGCGATCGGGCCCGGCGGCAGCTCGACCAGCCGGCCGTCGAGCACCGCCGCGTGCCCCCGCACCTGCAGCGTCGCCCCGCCCACCGCCAGCACCGGGCCGCGCTCGGGCAGCCGGGCCACCACCTCGCGGGCCAGCGCCCCCAGCCGGGACCGCTCCGGCTGCACGGTGCGGATCCCGGCCGCCTCCAGCGGCGCCGCCGTCACCGGGCCCACCGCCACGGGCAGCACCGGCCCGGTCAGCGCGGCCACCACGTCGGCGTGCAGCCCCAGCCCGCGCGCCTCCGACAGGAGGCTGGCCGCCGCCGGGGCGCTGGTGAAGGTCACCGCGTCCACCGCCCCGGCCGCCACCGAGCCGACCAGCCGGCGCAGCGGGCCGACGTCCTCGGGCAGCACCCACCGGTACACCGGCACGGTCAGCACGTCGGCGCCGGTGGCGCGCAGCGCGGCGACGAACTCCGGCAGCGGGTCGCCGTGCAGCTGCACGGCCACGCGCCGCCCGGCCAGCGGCCCCTCGGCCCCCGACAGCAGGTGCTCGAGCACCTCCGCCGACGACTCCGACGGCGGCGACCACGCGTCCACCAGCCCGCCGCCGCGGATGGCGCCGCGCGCCTTGGGGCCGCGGGCCAGCACCCGGGCACCGCGCAGGTGCCCGACCAGCGGCAGGTCCCACGCCTCGGCGGCCTCGAGCCACCCGCGGAACCCGACGCCGGTGGTGGCCACGACGAGGTCGACCGGCGCGGCCAGCACCGCCTCGGTGGCCGCGACCAGCTCCGCGTCGTCGGCCAGCGGCACGATCCGGATCGCCGGCGCGTAGACGACGCGGGCGCCCCGCCGGTCGAGCAGCGCGCCGAGCTCCTCCCGGCGCCGGGCGGCGGTGACGGCCACCGTGTAGCCGGCCAGCGGGGCCGGCCCGGCGGCCTCGTCGCAGGGAGGGACGGCGGGGGAGGAGGGCACGTCCCCATCGTCCGCGACGGTCGTTGCGGGCGTGTGACGTGCCCGCGCGGGTGGCCCCGGGGTCAGCGGGCGGCCCACGAGGCGACGAGGATGCTCGCGTCGTCCTGGAGCACGCCGTCCTGGTGCTCGAGGACGGCGTGCACCAGCCGGCGGACCGTCTCCGGCGGCGGCTGCCCGGCCGCCGCCGCCCGGGTCAGGAACTCGACCAGCCGCTGCTCGCCGAACCACCGCCCGGCGGAGTCCCGCGCCTCGGTGATGCCGTCGGTGTAGAGGACCAGCCAGTCCCCGGGCTCGAGCACCTCCTCGGCCACCGCGAAGCCGGCGGTCGCCAGCCCGAAGGGCACCCGCCCGCTGCCGCTGAGCTCCTTGACCACCCGCCCGTCGCGCAGCAGCAGCGGCGGCGGGTGCCCGGCCCGGACGTAGCGCAGCCGCCCCGAGGCCACGTCCAGCTCGGCCAGCACGCCGGTGACGAAGGCGCTGCCGGGGAACGTGGCGGCGACCACCTCGTCGATCGCGCGGGCCTGGTCGTGGATGCCGCGCCCGTCCCGCCGGGCGCTGCGGGCGGTGGCGAGCGTGGCGGCGGTCATCAGCCCGGCGCCCAGACCGTGTCCCATGGCGTCGAGGACGGTCATCCACACCGTGTCCTCGCCGAGGGCGTAGTCGAAGGCGTCCCCGCCGACGTCCGCGCTCGGCTCCAGCAGGCCGGCCAGGACGAAGTCGTCGGTCGCGGCGGTGAGCGGCGGCAGCTGCTGCCAGACCAGCTCGGCCGACGGCGACCGCGGGCGGCCGCGCCGGGTGCGCTCCACGGCGTCGCCGTGGAGCCCCAGCGAGACCACCAGGTGGGCGATCATCGCGGCCAGCCACCCGCACTGCTCCCGCAGGGTGGGGTCCTCGAGGTCGCGGGCCCTCGCCGTGCGCACCTCGAGCACGCCCACGCGGTCGGCGCCGTCGAGCAGCGGCAGCCACAGGCGGGGGACACCGCCGGCCTCCGAGGGCAGCAGCCGGCCGGACTGGAAGACGCGGCCGGGCAGCGTGCCGTCGACGGCGATCGGCTCGCTGCACGCCCGGCCGTGGGGGAGCCGGACCAGCGAGCGCTGCTCGTGGTCGACGACGTGCACGGCGACGTCGACGCCGAGGGCCCGGCCGGCCTTGGCGGCGAGCGGCGCCAGCCGGTCCGGGGGCGCGGTCCGGGCGGCCTCGAGCAGCTGCACCAGGGCGGCCAGCGGCCCGGCGGTGGGCCGCGGCGGGCGCAGCGGACGCGAGAAGGGCACCCGGCGGGCCGCGGAGAGCTCGTCGAGCCGCTCGTTGACCGCGACCGCCAGCAGGTCGCCGTCGACGTCCGGCAGGCACGCCAGCCCGTCGAGGTGCGTCTCCAGGTCGAACAGGTCGGCGTCGCCCCCCAGCTCGAAGTACCGCAGCCACAGCTGCTCGAGGGTGAGGTCGGCGTACCCGAACGCGGCCCGCAGCAGGGCCCGCCGCTCCTCGGCGGGGCCGTCGACGGGCCGCGTCATCAGCGCAGCCGGCGGACGGCCGAGTCGACCACCGCCCGGGCCGCCTGCCGCAGCGTGCCGGCGTCCCCTCCGGAGCGGGACAGCAGCATGGCCAGTGCCGTCTCCTCGCCGATGCCGTGCCGGGCCATCAGCACGCCCTTGGCGGTGCTCACCACGTCCCTGGCCGCCACGGCCCGCCGCAGGTCGTCGCTGGCCCGGCGGGCCCGCTCCCGGGCGGTGACGTGGGTGACCAGCAGCGCGGCCTGCGCCGCGGAGAGGGTGAGCACCCGGGCGTCGTGGGCGGTGAAGCCGCCCGCACCGCCGCGGTAGACCTTGAGCGCGCCGAGTGCACGGTCCCCGGCCACCAGCGGGGCGCTCGCGCACGACACCAGCCCCAGGTCGACGGCGGCCGCCGCCCAGCGCGGCCAGCGGCCGTCGGTGCGCAGGTCCTCGACGCGCACCAGGGTCCGGCCGGCGACGGCGGCCAGGCACGGCCCCTCGTCGAGCTCGTACTGCAGCGCGTCGGCGCGCTCGACCCGGGGGTCGGTCGCCCCGGACGTCCGCCGCCCGGACCGGTCGACGATGGTGACGCCGGCGCCGGCGGCCTCCGGGACGGTCTCGAGCAGGAGCGAGCTGACCAGGCCGAGCGCGGCGGCCACGGTCTCCTCGGACAGGAGCAGGCCCGACACGCGGGCGGAGACGACCGACAGCTCGTCGGCCAGCGGCATGGGTTGGGGGGCGTCCTGGCGCACGGGCACCTCGCGGGCAGCGGCCGTGGCGACCCCGTCGTCTCGAGGTCCCCGGCCTGCGGGACCCAGGCTAGTGCCCGGTCACCGCAGCCGCGCTGCGCTCCAGCGCGGCACCGCGCCGCCGTCCCCGGCCACCAGCCCCCGGCCGGCCAGCAGCCGCACGTGCGCGTCGGTCTCGGTGACGGCGAAGATCCGCATCCGCCGCTCGTAGTCCGCCCACGGGCGCGACCAGGTCAGGTGCGCGGCCAGGTCCCACGGCGTGCTGCCCGGGTGCTCCCGGACGGCGGCCAGCAGCTCGGCCAGCCGTCGCTCGTGGTGGGCGCGCAGCTCGCCGGTCCGCTCGGCCAGCCCGCGGAAGCGCCACTCGTGCCCGGGCAGCACCTCCTCGACCTCCCGCCCGGCGACCGCCTCCAGCGACCCGAGGTAGTCGCGCAGCGGGTCGGCCAGGCCACCGGCGTGCGTGGAGATGTTCGGGCTGATCCGCGGCAGCACGTGGTCGCCGGAGAAGAACAGCCCGGTCGCCTCGTCGGCGAAGCACAGGTGGCCGGCGGTGTGCCCCGGCGTGTGGACGGCGCGCAGCGACCAGCCGGGCAGGTCCGCCCGGTCGCCGTCCTCCAGCAGCCGGTCGGGCCGCACCAGCCGCCGCCAGGAGGCGCGCTCCTCGGGGGTGCCGGCGTCGGCGCGCGCGTCGTCCTCCGGCGCGCCGAGGGAGACCAGGAAGGCGACCTCGCGCTCCGTGGACTCCTCCGGGGAGGCGTCGGTCATCGACCGGAGGTCGGCGACGTCGGCCGGGTGCATCGCCACCCACGCGCCCGAGGCCTCGCGCACCCGCTGGGCCAGGCCGACGTGGTCGAAGTGCAGGTGGGTGACCAGCACGCCGCGCACGTCGGCGACGTCCCCGCCGATCGCGGTGAGCCCCGCGCACAGCGCGTCCCAGCTCTCGTCGGCGCCCCAGCCGGTGTCGACGAGACCCAGCCCGCCGCCGGCGAGCTCGAGCACGTAGGCGTTCACCCAGCGCAGCGGTCCGCCCATCGGCACGGGCACCGACCACAGGCCGGGCCGCACCGCCTCGACCGGCGGCACCGACCGCTGCTGCCAGGCCGCCCGCTGCGCGGCGCCGGTCACCTCCACGGCCCGCACTCTGCCAGCCGCGGCCCGGGACGACCGGCCTGGGACCCGATCGGCCTGGGACCATGGCGGGCGTGCCCACCCCGCCCGCCGCACCCGACCGCGTCACCGCCGTCCCGCGCCGGCTCCGGCTGGCCTGCGCGCTGGTCGCCGCGGGGATCGTCGCCGCGATGACCGTGGTCGCGCTGCTGCTGACGGAGTCATCCACCGGCGTGGTCGTCTTCGGCCCGGCCGACCAGGTGGCCATGGCGGGCCTGGGCCTCTTCCTCGGCGCCGGGGTCCTCGCGCTCGGCCGCCCCCGGGTGGACGCCGACGCCGCCGGCGTGCGGGTGCGCAACCTGCTCGGCCGCGCCGAGCTGCCGTGGGAGGCCGTCCGCGCCGTCCGCTTCGACCGCGGCGCCGCCTGGGCGAGCCTGGACCTCACCAACGGCGACGAGCTGGCCGTCGTGGCCGTGCAGGCCGTCGACGGCGAGCGGGCGGCGGTCGCCGTCGAGGGGCTGCGCGCCCTGCACGCGGCCGCCCGGGCCCGGCAGCCCGCGCCGCCGCCGCTGCTCTACGACGACTGAAGAAGGACCTCCTCGCCCCCCGCCACTCGCTCCGCTCGCGGCGGGGCCCTGCGAGGAGGCCGTTCCAGCACGTCACCAGGGCCGTTCCAGCACGTCGGCGGGGCCGTTCCAGCACGTCACCCCCGGGAATGACCGGGGCGGGCGCGACGCTGTAGCATGGGCGAGCCTCCCCGCTACACGAGGCGCGCGAACCACCTTCCAGCGGCCCTGCCCCGGGCCGCTGACCAAGAGGAGCCCGCTCCCACCTGGCGCCGCTGAGGCGCCCAGGTCCCGGATAGCGAGAGCACGGCCGGCCCCGGCCGTCGCTCCGCGACCGGCACGACCCCCGGGTCGTGCCGCACCGGCGGACGGGCCCTGTGAGCACCTGCTCACGGGGCCCGCGTCGTACCGGTGCCCGGTCGGGCGCGGCTCCTCCCGTGGAATGAGCAGAGGAGAGGCCATCACCGAGCCCCGTATCAACGACCGTATCCGCGTCCCCGAGGTCCGCCTGGTCGGCCCCGAGGGCGAGCAGGTCGGCATCGTGCCGATCGGCGAGGCGCTGCGCCTGGCGCAGGACTCCGAGCTGGACCTCGTCGAGGTCGCGCCGATGGCCCGTCCGCCGGTCGTCAAGCTGATGGACTACGGGAAGTTCAAGTACGAGTCCGCCCAGAAGGCCCGCGAGGCCCGGCGGAACCAGGCGCTCACCGTCATCAAGGAGATGCGGCTGCGCCTGAAGATCGACCCGCACGACTACGAGACCAAGAAGGGCCACGTCGAGCGCTTCCTCAAGGGCGGCGACAAGGTCAAGATCACCGTGATGTTCCGCGGGCGCGAGCAGTCGCGACCCGAGATGGGCTACCGGCTCCTGCAGCGGCTGGCCCAGGACGTCTCCGAGCTGGGGGTCGTGGAGTCCAACCCCAAGCAGGACGGCCGGAACATGGTCATGGTGATCGCCCCGCACCGGAACCAGGCTGCGACCGACGGCGCCCGCCGCCAGGCCAAGGCCGAGCGGGCCGCCGAGGGGCAGACCCCGACGGCCTGACCGGTCGCACGCGCAGGACCGCACCACCGACACGGCCGGTGCCGTGCGGCAGCTGGACGCTGCCGCGCGGCGCCGTGGCCGCTGAACCGACGGACGAACAGGACGACGAGGACATGCCGAAGCAGAAGACCCACAAGGGCACCGCCAAGCGGGTGCGCGTGACGGGCACCGGCAAGCTCATGCGCGAGCAGGCCAACAACCAGCACAAGTTCGAGCACAAGTCCTCGCGGCGCAAGCGCCGGCTGGAGAAGGACCAGGTCCTCGCCCCGGCCGACACCAAGACCCTCAAGAAGCTGCTGGGCATCTGAGCCCCCGCCTCCGCAACCTGTACGAAGGAGTTCTCACGTGGCACGCGTGAAGCGGGCGGTCAACGCCCAGAAGAAGCGCCGGACCGTCCTCGAGGCCGCCAGCGGCTACCGGGGTCAGCGGTCGCGGCTGTACCGCAAGGCCAAGGAGCAGATCCTCCACTCGGCCACCTACAACTACCGCGACCGCAAGGTGCGCAAGGGTGACTTCCGCAAGCTGTGGATCACCCGCATCAACGCCGCGGCCCGCCAGAACGACATGACCTACAACCGGTTCATGCAGGGCCTGAAGCTGGCCGGCATCGAGCTCGACCGCCGCGTGCTCGCCGAGCTCGCGGTCAACGAGCCGGCCGCGTTCGCCGCGCTGGTGGAGACCGCCCGCGCCGCCGTCGCCGCCGCCCCGGCCGGCGGCGAGCAGGCCGCCTGAGCCGTTCCGGCACGCTCCCGACGCCGCCGGCGTCCGGTCCACCAGGGCCGGCGCCGGCGGCGTCGGCGTGTACGGGACTGGGTGCTCCCGGTCGAGATCGCGCGGTGCTCCCGGTCGAGATCGCGCGATCTCGGCACCGGGAGGCCCCGGGAGCGCCGAGATCGCGCGATCTCGACCGAGACGGGAGGACGACGACGTGACCGAGCTGCTGACCGAGCGGTCGGGGCGGGTCGCCGCGGCGCGCAAGCTGACCCGGCGGGCCGGCCGCGACACCGCCGGCGCGTTCCTCGCCGAGGGCCGCCAGGCGGTGTCCGAGGCGCTGGCGGCCGCCGGGGAGGACGTCCGGGAGGTGTTCGCCACCGAGGCCGCCGCCGCCGCGCACCGCGACCTGCTCGCCGCGACCGCCGTCCCCGTCCGGCTGGTCACCGAGCGGGCGGCCGCCTCGCTGTCGGAGACGGTGACGCCGCAGGGCCTGGTCGCCGTGTGCGCGCTGCGCGACGTGCCCGCCGACGCGCTGGCTGCCGCGCCGCCGCCGCTGGCCGTCGGGCTGGCCGGCCTGGCCGACCCGGGCAACGCCGGCACCGTGCTGCGCACCGCCGACGCCTGCGGGGCGGGCGCGGTGGTGTTCGGCGCCGGGTCGGCCGACCCCTTCGGCGGCAAGGCGGTGCGCTCCAGCGCGGGCAGCCTCTTCCACGTCGACGTCGTCCGCAGCGCCCCGCTCGGGCCGCTGGTGGCCGCGGTGCGGGAGCGCGGTGTCACCGTGCTGGCCGCCGACGGCGGCGGCGAGACCGCCCTCGACGAGCTGGGGACGGCGCTGGCCGGGCCGGTGCTGTGGCTGTTCGGCAACGAGGCCCGCGGGGTGCCCCCGGAGCTGGCGGCGGCCGCCGACGCCCGGGTGCGGATCCCGATGCGCGGCCGGGCCGAGAGCCTGAACCTGGCCGCGGCCGCCGCCATCTGCCTGTACGCCACCCAGCTGGCCCAGGGTTGACTCACGGCGTGGACGACGACGCCGCCAAGGCCACCCTCCTGCAGTACCTCACCTCCGCCCGCGAGGCGCTGCTGTGGAAGCTCGAGGGGCTCTCGGAGTACGACGTCCGGCGGCCGCTGACGCCCACCGGCACCAACCTGCTCGGCCTGGTCACGCACCTGGCCTGCGTGGAGGCCGGCTACCTCGGCGGCGTCCTGGGCCGGCCCTTCCCCGAGCCGATGCCCTGGGACGACCCCGACGCCGAGCCCGACGACGACCTGTGGGCGCGCCCCGAGGAGAGCCGCGAGGACGTCCTCGGCCGGTACGCGCGGGCCACCGCGCACGCCGACGCCACCGTCGCCGCGCTCGACCTCGACACCACCGGCGAGGTGCCGTGGTGGCCCGAGGACCGGCACCGGCCCACGCTGCACACCCTGCTGGTGCACGTGCTGGCCGAGGTCGCCCGGCACGCCGGGCACGCCGACGTGCTGCGCGAGGGTGTCGACGGCGCCGCGGGCCTGCGCCGGGGCAGCGACAACCTCACCCGGCCCGACGCCGCGGCGTTCGCCGCCCACCGGGAACGGGTCGAGCAGGCCGCACGGCGGGCCGCCGGCCGCTGACTCACACGCCGGCGGTCTGCCGCTCCTCCAGCTCGGCGAACGAGGTGACCGTGCCGTCGCGGGCCAGCCCCCGGGTGGTCCGGGCGCGCAGCGCGAAGCGGGCCACCGCGAGCACCAGGTAGACGCCGGAGAGCACGAGGACGAGCACCCGGTCGGCGTCGGCGGGCAGCAGGATGCTGCCGGCGAACTGCACGGCGAAGAGCACGAACAGCGCGACCGCGCCGGTCGTGGTGAGCCGCAGGCCGACCAGCAGCGAGACGGCGAACAGCGACTGCGCCGCGGTGAGCAGCAGCTCGGTGCGCTGCTGGGTGTCCAGCGGCAGCCCCGAGAACGAGGTCGAGCTGAGCGCGAAGACCAGCGGGATGGTGCCCACCAGCAGCGTCCACTGGTTGACCTTGCTCGACAGCAGCGTGCCCAGGGAGTCCGAGGCGCGCAGCCGCGCGGCGTAGAGGCAGGCGACGATCAGCTCGGGCGCCTCGCTGGCCAGCGGCGCCACCCACTGCACCAGCAGGAACTCGTCCACGCCGAGGGTGGTGCCGGTCTCCACCAGCGACTCGGCGAAGTGCTCGGCCGACAGCAGGATCACCACGGCGGCCACCGCGAAGACGCCGACCACCCAGGTCCGCCGGCGCCGCTCCGGCTGCTCGCCGAGCCAGGCGGAGGTGCCGATGAGGTCGGGGTCCTCGGCCGGGGCCTGCGCCAGCCGCCGGGCGTAGAGCACGAAGACGGTGACGAGGACGACGGCGTCGACGATCGTCAGGCTCGAGCGCAGCGGGAGGTGCAGCGAGTACAGGGTGGCGATGCCGAGGAACACGACCTCCGGCGACATGGACGGCGCCAGCCGCACCTCCCCGCGGGGCAGCCGCTGCGCCTCGGCCTCCCCGGCCCGGCGCCGGCGCGCGACGGCGACCGCCGCCACCAGCACGACCAGCGGCCAGCCCACGCCGACGAGCACCCGGTTCGCGCCGGTCATGTTGGCCAGCGCCAGCCCGCAGGCGTCCTCCCCGCCGCCGGGGGGTGTGCACGAGCCGGTGTCGCCGAACGTCGTCCCGGCGGTCCAGGTGAACACGAAGTCGACGGCGTACTCGGGCAGCACGGCCAGCAGCGCGAGCAGTGCCAGCGCCAGCCCGGCGCTGATGTCGACCTGCGCGGCCTCGGCGGCCCACGACAGCAGGAACGCCGCCCCGACGATCGCCGTCCCGTAGAGCAGCGCCTGCAGCGGTGCGGGCAGGTCCGGCGCGGGCAGGCCCAGGTAGGCGGCCGCACCCAGGTAGACGCCGGGCAGGGTGACGAGGGCCGCGGCCGCCAGCGGCCCGGGCGGCCGCCGTCGGGAGGGCGCAGCGGGATCGGGCACGGGCGGACCTCCGGGGACGGCCGTGGGGACGGCAGCAGGGGACGGCGCCGGGCGCGCCGGCTCCCGCTCCTACCCCTCCCGCGCCCGGCTGCACGCCGGGCGGCCGGTCAGCCCAGCGGCACCGGGGACGCCGGGACCGGCACCTCCCGGCCCGCCGCCCGGCGCTGCGCCTTCTGCTCGTACATCCGCAGGTCGGCGGCGTGCAGCAGGTCGGCGAACGCCACGCCGTCGGCCGGGCAGACGCTCACGCCGACGCTCGCGCCCACGGTCACCTCGGTGCCGCGCAGCGCCACCGGCCGGCCGAGGGAGGCGGCGAGCTCCTCGGCCACCCGGCCGGCCTCGGCGACCGCGGTCTCCGGCGCCAGGTCGGGCAGCGCCACGAGGAACTCGTCGCCGCCGAGCCGGGCCACCAGGTCGCGGCGGCGGACCCGGTCGCGCAGCCGCCGCGCCACCTGCTGCAGCAGCTCGTCGCCGGCGGCGTGGCCGAGGCGGTCGTTGACCGCCTTGAACCCGTCGAGGTCGACGAACAGCAGCCCGAGCGCGTCGCCGCGGGCACGCGTCTCCCAGATCGCCGCCTCCACCTGCTCCTCCAGCCGGCGCCGGTTGAGCAGGCCGGTGAGCGGGTCGGTGTAGGCCAGCTCCTGGATGCGGGCCAGCGCGGCCGACGTGCGGTCGCGCTCGCGGACGAGCGCGCGCTCGGCCTCGACCCGCGCGGTGACGTCGACCTGCACGCCGATGTACTGCACGACCGTGCCGTCGGCGTCGTGCACCGGCGCCAGGTGCAGCTCGTTCCACCACGGCGTGCGCTCGGGGCCGCGCAGGTTGAGCACCGTCTCGCGGCAGGCCCGCCCGGCGGCGACGGCGGCGCGGATGCGGTCCACGGCGGCCGGGTCGGTCTCCGGGCTCTGCAGCAGCCGGCAGTTGCGGCCGAGGATGTCCTCCGACGGCAGCCCGGCGAGGTCCCGGAACGCCTGGTTGGCGTAGACGATCGGCTGGTCGGGCAGCCGCATGTCCACCACGGTCACCCCGCTCGGCGTGGCCTCCAGGGCGCGGCGCAGCAGCACCTCGGCGTTCGTCGTCCCCACGGCCAGGCCGGCGGCCGGCCGGCTCGCGGTCCCGGCGGGCGGAGGGCCTGCGGGGGCCGCCGTCGCGGGGGCCGGGCCGGTGCGCGGCGCGACCCGGGACAGCAGGGACGACGCCGCACGGGACACGGTGCCGCGCTCGTAGGTGAGCGCGTACTCGAAGGTGCGCTCCAGGTCGGGACCGTCGTCGCCCAGGTCGCGGGCGAGCAGGGCCGCGCTGAAGTGCGGGGACAGCACGGCGACGTCCCACTCGCCGCGCACCGGGTCCTCCGGCGACAGGGCGGCGCCGCGCAGGTCCGGCAGCGGCTCGACCGGCAGGTCCTCGCCGAGCGCGCACACGAAGCCGGTCCGCTCGACCAGGTCGCGGTAGCGCCGGGTGGTCGACGGGGTGAAGTGGCGGGCCTCCTGGAACGTCGCGGCCACCACGCAGGTCTCGCCCAGCCGCGCGGCCTCCCGCTCCAGCTGCTTGGACAGCTCGATGAGCAGCGCCTTGGGTGCCCGCCGCAGCGGGACGTCGTCGGGCAGGCAGGCGAAGGGGGACACCGCGCCGAGCGCGCCGCTGGTCCGGCCGGCGCCGGGCAGCACCAGCTCGCCCACCGGCAGCCCGTCGGCGGGGCCGGGCGCGGGACGCCCGAAGTGCCAGCCCTGGCCGAGGGTGGCGCCCAGGCCCCGGGCGGTGCGCAGGTGTTCCTCGTGCTCGATGCCCTCGGCCAGCACCACGGCGCCGGTGCGCTCGGCGTGGGCGTTGACCGCGTTCATGATCTCGGCGACGGCGGGACCGGGCCGCTCCTGCACCAGGCGCAGGTCGAGCTTGACGACGTCGGGGCTCAGCAGCGGCAGGAAGGCCAGCGACATCGACTCCGCGCCGACGTCGTCGACGGCGATCGCCCAGCCCAGCTCGCGCACCCGCTCCACGGTGCGCAGCAGCTCGGCCGGGCGCGCGGCCAGGGCGCGCTCGGTGATCTCCATGACCACCCGCAGGTGGCCGGGGGCGCGCTCGGCGATGGCCAGCAGGTCGGCCAGCGGCGCGGTGTCGAGCACCTCGGGCTCGACGTTGACGAACAGCGTCAGCGGGGCGACCAGCGCGGCGTCGACGGCACCGCGGAAGGCGGCGGCCCGGCAGGCCTCGTCCAGCTCGGCCAGCCGGCCGGCGGCGCGGGCGGCGGCGAACAGCGCGTCGGGGCGCTCGAGCGGGCCCACCGGACCCCGGGCGAGCGCCTCGTAGGCCACCACCCGGCCCGTGTCGAGCTCGACGATCGGCTGGAACACGCTGTGCACGCCGCGGACGGCGTCGGCGAGCACGGGGTCGGCGGGGAGAGGCGTCCGTGCCTCGGCGGGGGAGCTCACCCCGTCCTCTTCGGCACGCGGAGGCCGGTGGACGCATCGGGGCGGTGCCGGTCCACCCGGAAGGGGCAGTCCGCCGAGGCGGGCCGCGGCTCGGGGAACCCGGGGGCGGGGCGGGGCGCGTGCCGGGCAGAATGGCCTCCCGTGTCCGGCGCCAACGACCCCTACGACCCCAAGCAGGTCGCGGCCCTGTCGGCCGAGGCCCTCGACGCCGCGGTCGCCGCGGCCCGCGAGGCCTTCGCGACGGCGGCCGACCTCGACGCGCTGGCCGCCGTCCGCCCGGCCCACCTCGGCGACCGCGCGCCCGTCCCGCTGGCCCGCCGCGAGCTCGGGGCGCTGCCGCCGGCCGCCCGCGCCGACGCCGGCAAGCGGGTCAACGCCGCCCGGGTCGCGGTCACCGAGGCCCACGAGGCGCGCAAGGCCGCCCTCGAGGCCGAGCGGGACGCGCGGGCGCTGGCCGAGGAGCGGGTCGACGTCACGCTGCCCTGGGACCGCCGCCCGCGCGGTGCCCGGCACCCGCTGACCACACTGCAGGAGCGGATCGCCGACGTCTTCGTCGGCATGGGCTACGAGGTCGCCGACGGCCCCGAGCTCGAGGCGGAGTGGTTCAACTTCGACGCGCTCAACATCGGCCGCGACCACCCGGCGCGCACGATGATGGACACCTTCTTCGTCGCGGGCGGGCGGGACCGGGACGAGGACTCCGGCCTGGTGCTGCGCACGCACACCAGCCCGGTGCAGGCCCGGACGCTCCTGTCGCGCACGCCGCCGGTGTACGTCGTCGCGCCCGGGCGGGTCTACCGCACCGACGAGCTCGACGCGACGCACACCCCGGTGTTCCACCAGGTCGAGGGCCTGGCCGTGGACCGCGGGCTGACGATGGCGCACCTGCGCGGCACGCTCGACCACCTGGCGCGGTCGCTGTTCGGCCCCGAGGCGGTCACCCGCTGGCGGCCGTCGTACTTCCCGTTCACCGAGCCGTCGGCGGAGTTCGACGTGTGGTTCCCCGAGCACCGCGACGGCCCGCGCTGGGTCGAGTGGGGCGGCTGCGGGATGGTCAACCCGCGGGTGCTGGTGGCCTGCGGTGTCGACCCGGAGGAGTACAGCGGCTTCGCCTTCGGCGTCGGCATCGAGCGGGCGCTGCAGTTCCGCTCGGGCGTCGGCGACATGCGCGACATCGTCGAGGGCGACGTCCGGTTCACCGAGGCGTTCGGAGTGGAGCTCTAGATGCGGGTCCCCGTCGGCTGGCTGGCCGAGTACGTCGACGTCCCCGCCGGGAGGACCGTCGAGGAGCTCGACGCCACCTTCGTCCGGCTGGGCCTGGAGGTCGAGGAGGTGCACCGCCCGGCCGAGGTCACCGGCCCGCTGGTGGTCGGCCGGGTGCTCGACGTCGAGGAGCTCACCGGCTTCAAGAAGCCCATCCGCTGGTGCCAGGTCGACGTCGGCGAGGCCGCGCCGAGAGGCATCGTCTGCGGGGCGACCAACTTCGCGGTGGGCGACACCGTCGTCGTCGCGCTGCCCGGTGCGGTGCTGCCCGGCGGGTTCGAGATCGCCGCGCGGAAGACCTACGACCACGTCTCCGACGGGATGATCTGCTCCGCCCGCGAGCTGGGCATCGGCGAGGACCACGCCGGGATCCTGGTGCTCGGCGACGGCTTCGAGCCGGGCGCCGAGGCGCGGCCGGTCGTGGGCCTCGACGACGTCGTCGTCGAGCTCGCCGTCACCCCCGACCGCGGCTACTGCCTGTCGATGCGCGGCATCGCCCGCGAGGTGGGCACCGGCCTGGACGTCGCGTGGCGCGACCCGGGCGCGGCGGAGGTCCCCGGGTGGTCCGGCGAGCCGGCGTGGGAGGTCACCGTCGCCGACGCCGGCCGCTGCGACCGGTTCTCGATGGTGGCGCTGGAGGGCCTGGACCCGGCGGCGCCGAGCCCGTGGTGGATGCGCCGCCGGCTGGCCCAGTCGGGCATCCGCTCGATCTCGCTGGCCGTCGACGTCACCAACTACGTGATGCTCGAGCTCGGCCAGCCGATGCACGCCTTCGACCGGGACGCGGTGACCGGCCCGATCGTCGTGCGCCGGGCCCGCGAGGGCGAGCGGCTGACCACCCTCGACGGCGCCGACCGGCAGCTGTCCGGCGACGACCTGCTCATCACCGACGACACCGGCCCGATCGGCCTGGCCGCCGTGATGGGCGGGGCCTCCACCGAGATCGGCGACGGCACCCGCGCCGTGCTGCTCGAGGCCGCGCACTGGGAGCCCACCGGCGTGGCCCGCACCGCCCGGCGGCACCGGCTGCCCAGCGAGGCCGCGAAGCGCTTCGAGCGCGGCGTCGACCCCGCGATGACCGTGGCCGCGCTGGCCCGCGCCGCGCAGCTGCTGGCCGAGCACGGCGGCGCGCGGGTCGTGGGCGGGCTCGTCGACGTCGACACCCGCCGCCCGCCGCCGTCGATCCCGCTGGACGCCGCGCGCCCGGGCCGGGTGTCCGGCGTGCCGTACCCGCCGGCGCAGGTGGTCGGGCTGCTGGAGGCCGTCGGCTGCGCCGTGGACGCCGACGGCGACCGCCTCGCCGTCACCCCGCCGTCCTGGCGCCCCGACCTCACCGACCCGGCCGACCTGGTCGAGGAGGTCGTCCGGCTCGCCGGCTACGACGACGTCCCCTCGGTGCTGCCCACCGCCCCGCCCGGGCGCGGCCTGACCGAGACCCAGCGCCGCCGCCGCGCCATCGGCCGTGCGCTGGCCGAGGCCGGCCACGTCGAGGCCCCGGCCTACCCCTTCGTCGGGCTGCCCGCCCTCGACGCCCTCGGCCTGCCCGAGGACGACCCGCGCCGCGAGGTGCTGCTCGTGCGCAACCCGCTCCGCGAGGAGGAGCCGGCGCTGCGCACCACGCTGCTGCCCGGGCTGCTGGCCACGCTGGCCCGCAACCTCGCCCGCGGCCGCCGCGACGTCGCGCTGTTCGAGCACGGGTCGGTGTTCACCGGCGGGGTGCGGGAGCCCGCGCCGCTGCCCGGCGTCGACACCCGGCCCGACGAGGAGACGCTGGCCGCGCTGCTGGGCGCGGTGCCCGACCAGCCCTGGCACGTCGCCGTCGCGCTGACCGGTGCCCGCGAGCCGCGCGGCTGGTGGGGTCCGGGCCGCCCGGCCGGGTGGGCCGACGCCGTGCAGGCCGCGCGGCTGGTGGCCGCGGCCGCAGGCGTGCAGCTGTTCGTCCGCCCGGGTGAGCAGGCGCCCTGGCACCCGGGCCGGTGCGCGGAGCTGGTCGTCAGCGAGGCCGGTGGCGACCGGGTCGTCGGGTACGCCGGCGAGCTGCACCCGCGGGTGTGCGCGGCGCTGGAGCTGCCGGCCCGCACGTCGGCGATGGAGCTCGACGTCGACGCGCTGCCGCCGGCCGCCGTGCCGGTGGGCCCGCGGATCTCCACCTTCCCGCCGGTCTTCCTCGACCTGGCCTTCGTCGTGCCCGACGAGATCACCGCCTCGCACGTGGAGTCGCTGGTGCGCGGGGGAGCGGGGGAGCTGTTCGAGGCGGTGCGCCTCTTCGACGTGTACTCCGGCCCGCCGGTGCCGGCCGGGTCCCGCTCGCTGGCGTACTCGCTGGTGCTGCGCGCCCCGGACCGCACGCTGACCGCCGAGGACGTCGCCCGGGTGCGGGAGGGCATCGTCGCCGTCGTCGAGCTGCAGGGGATCAGCCTGCGCAGCGGTGCCTGACCTCACCGGCCTCGTCGCGCTGGTCACCGGGGCGTCGGCGGGCATCGGCCGGCACCTCGCCGAGGGGTTGGCGGCGCGCGGCGCCGCGGTGGCCGGGCTGGCCCGGGGCGCCGAGCGGCTGCGCGCCGCGATGGACGACGTCGCGGCCGCCACCGGCGCCCGCACGCTGGCGCTGCCCGCCGACGTCACCGACCGGGCCGCGGTCGACGCCGCCGTCGCCGAGGTGGCGCAGGTCCTCGGGCCGGTCGGCCTGCTGGTCAACAACGCCGGCCTGATCGACGCCGCCGAGGTGCCGCTGTGGGAGGCCGACCCCGAGCAGTGGTGGGCCGTGGTCGAGAGCCAGGTGCGCGGGCCGTTCCTGCTCGCCCGCGCCGTGCTGCCCGGCATGGTCGCGGCGGGCGGTGGTCGGGTGGTCGACCTGGCCAGCGGGATCAGCACCCGCGCGAACCCCCGCTACAGCGCCTACTCGGCCGGCAAGACCGCGCAGCTGCGGCTCACCGAGGCGATCGACCTGGCCGGCGCCGCGCACGGCGTGCGGGCCTTCGACCTGGCGCCGGGCGTGGTGGACACCGCGATGACCCGCGCCATGCCGATGCACGCCGGCCGCACCGAGTGGACCCGCCCGGAGGACGTCGTCGACCTGGTGGTGGCCATCGCCGCCGGCGAGCTCGACCAGTGGTCGGGCCGGTTCGTCCGCGCCGGTGTCGACGACCTCGCCACGCTGCGCGCCACCACGCCGTCCGGCGACGCCCGTCGCCTGCGGCTGGTGCCCTACGGCGACACCGACCCGCTGGGCTGACCCGCTCAGCCCGCGCCCAGGGAGCGCGCGGCGAGCACCAGGGCGGCGTTGCCCGGCGCGGGGCTCCCGTCGGGCAGGACGAGGGTGTCCTCGAGCCCGACCCGGGTGGCCAGCCCCCACCGCAGCGCGCACCGCAGCGCCGGCCAGGCGGTGCTGCCCTCCCCGTGCAGCTGCACCGGCACCCCGCCCGGGGTCCAGCCGTCCGGACCCGTGCCGACCGCGGCGAGCAGCTGCACGGCGAGCTCCTCGGCCGCCGTGGCGCCCGGGCCGTCGGGCAGCTCGACGAGCACCCGGCAGCACCGGTCGCGCAGCCGGGAGGCCCGCCAGGCGCGGACGGCGTCGGCGTGCCACAGGCCGGCCTCCACCCCGACGCCCCGGTCGAGCAGCGCGGCGGCGACCGCCTGCGCGCCGTCCTCGTGCCAGTTGACCGAGGCGGTGTCGGGCAGCGCGGTCCAGGACCGCACCGCGGCCACCCGGGCCACCGCACCGGGTGCGGCCCAGGCGCCGGTGGTGACACCGACCGGCAGCCCGGGCGCCGCCGCCCGCACCGCGGTGAGCGCGGCGGCCAGGGCGACCGCGTCCAGCGTGTCCGCGCCCGCGGCGTCCTTGGGGTGCAGGTGCACCGCGCCCGCCCCGGCGGCCCGGACGGCGACGGCGTCGGCGGCCAGCTCGTCCGCGGTGACGGGCAGCGCCGGGTGCGCGCCGGGACGGCGGGCGCCGTTGAGGCAGGCGTGCAGCACCGGCCCATCCTCGGCCCCGGGGTCGCCCCGAGCGCAGTCGTGCTCTGCCCACACCGGCGGGGCAGAGCACGAAGGTGGGCGGCAGGGGGTGTCCGGCCGGATCTCGTGCTCTGCCCACGTCAGCGGGGCAGAGCACGACCGCGCGCGAGACGACACCGAGCGCCCCTGCTGATGAACGGTCATGCACGGACATGTATGGTCATGCACCGTGAACACAGGGCAGACGTGGACGGTCGGGGTCACCGGCGCCACCGGGTACGCGGGGGGTGAGGTGTGCCGGCTGCTGGCCGGGCACCCGAGCCTCCGGCTGGCCGGGGTGCACGCCAACTCGAGCGCCGGTCGACGCCTGGGCGAGCTGCAGCCGCACCTGCTGCCCTACGCCGACCTCGAGGTCCAGCCCAGCGACCCCGGGCTGCTGGCCGGCTACGACGTCGTCGTGCTCGCCCTGCCTCACGGCGAGTCCGCGGCTGTCGCCGCGCAGCTGGCCGAGGACACCCTCGTCATCGACTGCGGCGCCGACCACCGGCTCAACGACCCCGCCGCCTGGGCGCGGTGGTACGGCTCCGCGCACGCCGGCACCTGGCCCTACGGCCTGCCCGAGCTGCCCGGCCAGCGGGAGCGGCTCGCCGGCGCCCGGCGGATCGCCGTCCCCGGCTGCTACCCGACGTCGGTGACCCTCGCCCTCGCCCCCGCGCTGGCCGCGGGCCTGGTCGCGCCCGAGGTCGTCGTGGTCGCCGCCAGCGGCACCTCCGGGGCCGGGAAGTCGGCCAAGCCGCACCTGCTCGGCAGCGAGGTGATGGGCTCGGTGAGCGCCTACGGCGTGGGCGGCGTCCACCGGCACACCCCGGAGATGGTGCAGAACCTCTCGCAGGCCGCCGGCCGGGACGTCACCGTCAGCTTCACCCCGACGCTGGTGCCGATGAGCCGGGGCATCCTCGCCACCTGCTCGGCACCGCTGGCCGCGGGCGCCGACGAGGCCGCCGTCCGAGCCGCCTACGAGAAGGCCTACGCCGACGAGCCGTTCGTCCACCTGCTGCCCGAGGGCCAGTGGCCGACGACGGCGCAGGTGCTCGGCGCCAACACCGTCGCCCTGCAGCTCGCCGTCGACCCCGACGCCGGCCGGCTGGTGGTCGTCGCCGCGGTCGACAACCTGACCAAGGGCACCGGCGGAGCGGCGGTCCAGTGCGCCAACCTCGCCCTCGGCCTGCCCGAGACCACCGGCCTGCCGATCGTGGGGGTGGCCCCGTGAGCGCCACCGCCCCGCAGGGGTTCCGGGCGGCCGGGGTCGCCGCCGGCCTCAAGTCCTCCGGCGCGCCGGACGTCGCGCTGGTCGTCAACGACGGCCCGCACGACGCCGCGGCCGCCGTCTTCACCACCAACCGATTCCCGGCCGCCCCGGTGCAGTGGAGCCGGCAGGTGCTGGCCACCGGCCGGGCGCGCGCGGTCGTGCTCAACTCCGGCGGGGCCAACGCCTGCACCGGCCCGGAGGGCTTCGGCGACACCCACGCCACCGCCGAGCACGCGGCCGCCGAGCTCGGCCGTGCCGGTCTGGAGCTCGGCGCGATCGACGTGGCCGTCGCCTCCACCGGCCTGATCGGCGTCCGGCTGCCCATGGAGAAGCTCACCGCCGGGGTCACCGCGGCGGCGGCGGCCCTCCGCGCGGACGGCGGGGACGACGCCGCCCGGGCGATCATGACCACCGACAGCGTGCCCAAGACGACGGTCCAGCACCGCGACGGCTGGACCGTGGGCGGGATGGCCAAGGGCGCCGGCATGCTGGCTCCCAGCCTGGCCACGATGCTCGTCGTCCTCACCACCGACGCGGTGGTCGACGCCGGCACCCTGCAGGCGGCACTGGAGCAGGCCACCGCGGTCAGCGTCGAGCGGGTCGACTCCGACGGCTGCCTGTCCACCAACGACACGGTGATCGTCCTGGCCAACGGCGCCAGCGGCGTCACGCCGAGCGCGGAGGAGGTCGCCGAGGCGCTCACCGCCGCGGCCACCGACCTGGCCATGCAGCTGCTCGCCGACGCCGAGGGCTCCACCAAGGACATCGCGATCACCGTCCGCAACGCCGCCAGCGTCGCCGACGCGCTCACCGCCGGCCGCGCCTGCGCCCGCAACAACCTGCTCAAGACCGCGCTGTTCGGCAACGACCCCAACTGGGGCCGGGTGCTCGCCGCGATCGGCACCACCGACGCCGCCTTCGAGCCCGACCGGGTCGACGTGACGATCAACGGCGTCACCGTCTGCCGCGGCGGCGCGATCGGCGACCCCCGCGAGGGCGTCGACCTCACCGGCCGCGCGATCACCATCGACGTCGACCTCCGGGCCGGCGACGAGCAGGCCACGATCTGGACCAACGACCTGTCCATCGCCTACGTGCACGAGAACTCGGCCTACTCCACATGAGCAGCGAGAACGCCCAGGACCCCACCCCGCCCGACGTGGCCGTCGACGAGGTGCCCCCGCCCCGGCGGCGGATCGGCACCAGCCGGGTCATGCGCACCCACGACCCCGAGGGCGACGCCCGCCGGATCGCCGTCCTCACCGGGGCGCTGCCGTGGCTCAAGGAGTTCCACGGCAACGTCGTGGTGATCAAGTACGGCGGCCACGCGATGGTCGACGACGAGTGCCGCCGCGCCTTCGCCGACGACATGGTCTTCCTGCGGACCTGCGGCATCCTGCCCGTCGTCGTGCACGGCGGCGGCCCGCAGATCACCGAGATGTTGACCCGGCTCGGCATCGCCAGCGAGTTCCGCGGCGGCCTGCGGGTGACCACCGAGGAGACCATCGAGGTCGTCCGCATGGTGCTCACCGGCCAGGTCACCCCCGAGGTGGTCGGGCTGGTCAACCAGCACGGGCCGCTGGCGGTGGGCCTGTCCGGGGAGGACGGTGGCCTGTTCACCGCCGAGCGCACCGCCGCGGTCGTCGGCGGCGAGCCGGTCGACGTCGGCCTGGTCGGCGACGTGGTCGCCGTCGACCCGACGCCGGTCACCGCGCTGCTCGAGCGCGGCAAGATCCCGGTGATCGCCACCGTCGCCCCCGACCGCGCCGGCGTGGTGCACAACGTCAACGCCGACACCGCCGCCGCCGCGGTGGCCGTGGCGCTGGGCGCGGTGAAGCTCGTCGTGCTCACCGACGTCGAGGGCCTCTACGCCGACTGGCCCGACCGCGACTCGCTGGTGCAGCAGATCGACGCCGCCGAGCTGGCCGAGATCCTCCCCGACCTGGACGCCGGGATGGTCCCGAAGATGGCCGCCTGCCTGCGGGCGGTCGAGGGCGGGGTGAAGCGGGCGACCGTCGTCGACGGCCGCACGCCGCACGCCCTGCTGCTGGAGATGTTCACCACCGAGGGCACCGGGACGATGGTCGTCCCGGCCGGGAAGGAGGCGGCCGAGTGACGCGCACCGAGGAGCTGGCCGGCCGCTGGTCGGCGGTGATGATGGGCAACTACCGGACGCCGCCGGTCGCGCTGGCCCGCGGCGAGGGCGCCACCGTGTGGGACGTCGACGGCCGCGAGTACACCGACCTGCTCGGCGGCATCGCGACGACGATCCTCGGCCACGCCCACCCGCGCGTCGTCGAGGCGATCACGAAGCAGGCGCAGACCCTCGGGCACGTCTCCAACCTGGCGATGCACGAGCCCGGCGTGACCCTGGCCGAGCGGCTGCTGGAGCTGGCCGGCCGGCCCGGGCGGGTGTTCTTCTGCAACTCCGGTGCCGAGGCCAACGAGGCCGCGTTCAAGATCAGCCGGCTGACCGGCCGGGCCGAGGTGGTCACCGCCGAGGGCGCCTTCCACGGCCGCACCATGGGCGCGCTCGCGCTCACCGGCCAGCCGAGCAAGGCCGCCGCGTTCGCCCCGCTGCCCGGCGGCGTGCGGTACGTGCCCTACGGCGACGCCGGGGCGCTGGCCGACGTGGTGTCGGAGCGGACGGCGATGGTGCTGCTGGAGCCGATGCTCGGCGAGGGCGGCGTGCAGCCCCCGCCGCCGGGCTACCTGGCCGCCGCGGCGGAGACCGCCCGGGCCGCGGGCGCGCTGTTCGCCGTCGACGAGGTGCAGACCGGCACCGGGCGCACCGGCCACTGGTTCGCCCACCAGGCCGACGGGCTGCAGCCCGACCTGGTCACCCTGGCCAAGGCGATCGGCGGCGGGCTGCCGCTGGGCGCCACGCTGGCCTTCGGCGACGCCGCGGAGCTGATGACCGCCGGCTCGCACGGCTCCACCTTCGGCGGCAACCCGATCGCCGCCGCGGCCGCGCTCGCCGTCCTCGACACCATCCGCGACGAGGGCCTCCTGGAGCGGGCCAAGGAGCTCGAGCACCGGTTCACCGCCGGCATCGAGGGCCTCGGCCACCCGGTGGTGTCCGGCGTCCGCGGGCGCGGCGCGCTGCTCGGCGTCGTCCTCACCGCCCCTGTCGCGGCGGCGCTGGAGACGGCGCTGCGCGACGCGGGCTTCCTGGCCAACGCCGTCGCCCCCGACGTGCTGCGGCTGGCCCCCTCGCTGGTGCTCACCGACGCCCAGGTCGACGCCTTCCTCGCCGCGCTGCCCGCGGCCCTGGACGCGGCGGCGCAGGAGTGACCCGCCACCTCCTGCGCGACGACGACCTCACCCCGGCCGAGCAGGCCGAGGTGCTGGCGCTGGCCGCCGAGCTCAAGCGCACCCGGCACACCGACGCCGCACCGGTCCCGCTGCGCGCGGCCAACGGCGTGCCCCGGGCGGTGGCGGTGCTGTTCGACAAGCCCTCCACCCGCACCCGGGTCAGCTTCTCGGTGGGCGTCGCGGAGCTCGGCGGGTACCCGCTGGTGATCGACGCCGGCACCAGCCAGCTCGGCCGCGGCGAGCCCGTGGAGGACACCACCCGGGTGCTCGACCGGCAGGTCGCCGCGATCGTCTGGCGCACCTTCGGCCAGGAGCGCATCGAGGCGATGGCGGCGGTCAGCCGGGTGCCGGTGGTCAACGCGCTCACCGACGCCTTCCACCCCTGCCAGATCCTCGCCGACCTGCAGACGGTGGCCGAGCACAAGGGCTCGCTGCCCGGCCGGTCGCTGAGCTACCTCGGTGACGGCGCCAACAACATGGCGCACTCCTACCTGCTCGGCGGGGCGACCGCCGGCATGCACGTGCGGATCGGCTCACCCGAGGAGTACCCGCCCGACCCGGCGGTGCTCAAGCGCGCCGCGGAGATCGCGGCGGAGACCGGCGGCTCGGTGCTGTGGACCGCCGACGCCGCGGCCGCCGCCGACGGCGCCGACGTCCTGGTCACCGACACCTGGGTGTCGATGGGGCAGGAGGAGGAGTACGACGCCCGCGTCGCCCCGTTCCTGCCCTACGCGGTGGACGACGCCGCGCTCGCCCGCGCCGCCGACGACGCCGTCGTGCTGCACTGCCTGCCGGCCTACCGCGGCAAGGAGATCGCCGCCTCGGTGATCGACGGGCCGCGGAGCGCGGTGTGGGACGAGGCGGAGAACCGCCTGCACGCCCAGAAGGCCCTGCTCACCTGGCTGCTGGAGCGGTCGGGGTGACGACGGCGCTGACCCGCTCGGCGCGCCAGGCCCGCATCCGCGAGCTCGTCGCGGCGCATCCGGTCACCTCGCAGACCCAGCTCGCCGCGCTGCTGGCCGCCTCGGGCATCGAGGTCACCCAGGCCACGCTCTCGCGCGACCTCGAGGAGCTGGGCGCGGTCAAGCTGCGCGGGTCCGACGGCGCCCCGGCGTCCTACGTGCTGCCGCCGGAGAACGCACCCCTGCGCCCGGCCCAGGCCGCGCCGGCCAGGCTCACCCGGCTGCTGGCCGACCTGCTCACCAGCGCCGAGGGCAGCGCCAACCTCGCCGTCGTCCGCACCCCGCCGGGCGCGGCGCAGTTCCTCGCCTCCGCCCTGGACAAGGTGGGCCTGCCCGACGTCCTGGGCACCATCGCCGGCGACGACACCCTCCTCGTCGTCTCGCGGGAGCCCGACGGCGGCGCCGCGCTGGCCGACCGGCTGCGGACGCTGGCCTCCCGCAGCACGCCGGCCGACCCCCCGGCCGACCCCTCCGGCGGCGTGGGGGAGAGTGCACCGTGACCTCGGAGACCTCCCCGGCCCCCTCCTCGACCCGGCTGTGGGGCGGCCGCTTCGGCGGTGGCCCCTCGCCGGCGATGGCGGCCCTGTCGAAGTCGACCGACGTCGACTGGCGGCTGGCGCCCTACGACCTCGCCGGCTCCCGCGCCCACGCCCGGGTGCTGCACCGCGCCGGGCTGCTCACCGCCGACGAGCTCGAGCAGATGGTCGGTGCGCTCACCGAGCTGTCGGCCGAGGTGGCCGCGGGCACGTTCGCGCCGGTGGAGGCCGACGAGGACGTGCACGAGGCGCTCGAGCGCGGCCTGATCGCCAAGCTCGGCACGCTCGGCGGCAAGCTGCGCGCCGGCCGCAGCCGCAACGACCAGGTCGCCACCGACCTGCGGCTCTACCTGCGGCACAACGTCCGGGCGCTGGTCGGTGAGCTCGCGTCGCTGGAGTTCGCGCTGATGGGCCTGGCCGAGCGGTACCTCGACGTCCCGGCGCCCGGGATGACCCACCTGCAGCACGCCCAGCCGGTCCTCGTCGCCCACCAGCTGCTCGCCCACGCGCACGCCTTCGCCCGCGACGTCGACCGCCTCCTCGACTGGGACCGCCGCGCCGCCGTCAGCCCGCTCGGCTCCGGCGCGCTGGCCGGCTCCTCGCTGCCGCTGGACCCCGACGCCGTCGCCGCCGAGCTGGGCTTCGACCGGGCCGCGGAGAACTCGATCGACGCGGTCAGCGACCGCGACTTCGCCGCCGAGTTCTGCTTCGCCGCCGCGATGGTCGGCGTCCACCTGTCCCGGCTGGGGGAGGAGGTGGTGCTCTGGACGTCGACGGAGTTCGGCTGGGCCCGCCTCGACGACGCCTGGGCCACCGGGTCGTCGATCATGCCGCAGAAGAAGAACCCCGACATCGCCGAGCTGGCGCGCGGCAAGTCAGGCCGGTTCGTCGGCAACCTCACCGGCCTGCTGACGATGCTCAAGGGCCTGCCGCTGGCCTACGACCGCGACCTGCAGGAGGACAAGGAGCCGGTCTTCGACTCCCTGGAGCAGCTCCTCCTCCTGCTGCCCGCCGTCACCGGGATGGTCGCCACGCTCGCCCTGCGCCCCGAGGTGCTGGAGGCCGCCGCGCCGCAGGGTTTCGCGCTGGCCACCGACGTCGCCGAGTGGCTGGTGCGCACCGGCGTGCCGTTCCGCTCGGCGCACGAGATCTCCGGCGCGGTGGTGTCCTTCTGCGAGGAGGCCGGCGTCGAGCTCGACCAGCTCGACGACGACCAGCTCGCCGGCATCGACGAGCGGCTCACCCCCGAGGTGCGCGCGGTGCTGTCGGTGCGCGGCGCCCTCGAGGCCCGCAGCACCCGCGGCGGGACGGCGCCCGACCGGGTCGCCGACCAGCTCGCCTCGCTGCAGGACGTCGTCGCCGCGCACGGGCGCTGGGCGGCCGGCTCGCCCGTGGCGGCCGCGCTCTGAGCACTCCCGGCCGGCTGCTCACGGCACCCGAGCTGGCCGGCCCGGTCGACGTCGTCGCGCCGGCGCTGCTCGGCTGCTGGCTGGTCGCCGACCGGCCCGAGGGCACCGTCGCCGTCCGGCTGACCGAGGTGGAGGCGTACTCGGGGGAGGGGATGGACCCCGCGGCGCACTCCCACCGCGGCCCCACCCCGCGGGCGGCGATCATGTTCGGCCCGCCGGGGCGGCTCTACGTCTACTTCAGCTACGGCGTGCACTGGTGCGCCAACGTCGTCGTCGGCCCCGAGGGCACCGGGTCGGCGGTGCTGCTGCGCGCGGGGGAGGTGGCGGTGGGGGAGGACCTGGCCCGCGTCCGCCGCCCGGCCGCCCGCGCGGCGCGCGACCTCGCGCGCGGTCCGGCCCGGCTCGCCGCGGCGCTCGGCATCGGGCCGGGCGACCTCGGCACCGACCTGCTCGACCCGGCCGCCCCGGTCCGGCTGCACGCCGGGCAGCAGCCGGACGCCGTCTCGGCCGGACCGCGGGTCGGGATCACCAAGGCCACCGAGCTGCCCTGGCGCTTCTGGGAGACCGGCGCGCCGTCGGTGAGCCCGTTCCGTGCGGGCGGTCCGCGTCGCCGCCGTCCCGCCGGGCAGGATGGTGCCCCGTGACCGACGTCCTCTCCGAGCTGCACCGCCGGGGCCTCATCGCCCAGTCCACCGACGAGCAGGCGCTGCGCGCGGCGCTCGCCGAGGGGCCGGTCACCTACTACTGCGGCTTCGACCCGACCGCGCCGAGCCTGCACGTCGGGCACCTGGTGCAGTTCATGGTGCTGCGGGCGCTGCAGCGGGCCGGGCACCGGCCGGTCGTGCTGGTCGGTGGCGCCACCGGGCTGATCGGCGACCCGCGGCCCACCGCCGAGCGGCAGCTCAACGACCGGACGACGGTGGCCGGCTGGGTGGACAGCATCCGCCGGCAGGTGGCGCCGTTCCTCGACCTGCCCGCCGAGCGCGACGGCCTGGCGACGCCGGTCTATGTCGACAACCTCACCTGGACCGAGCCGCTGTCGGCGATCGACTTCCTCCGGGACCTCGGCAAGCACTTCCGGGTCGGCCGGATGCTGGCCAAGGAGGCGGTCTCGGCCCGGCTGAACTCCGAGGCCGGGATCAGCTACACCGAGTTCAGCTACCAGATCCTGCAGGCCCACGACTTCCTCCAGCTGCACCGCCGGCACGGGGTGACGCTGCAGACCGGCGGCTCGGACCAGTGGGGCAACCTCACCGCCGGCATCGACCTCGTCCGCCGGGTGGAGGGCGCGAGCGTGCACGCGCTGTCGACCCAGCTGGTCACCAAGTCCGACGGGCAGAAGTTCGGCAAGAGCGAGGGCGGCACGGTCTGGCTCGACCCGCAGCTCACCTCGCCCTACGCCTTCTTCCAGTTCTGGCTCAACGCCGACGACGCCGACGCCCGCACCTGGCTGCCGCTGTTCTCCGAGCGCCCCGCCGAGGAGGTCGCGGCACTGCTGGCCGAGAGCGAGGAGCGCCCGGCCTCCCGCGCGGCGCAGCGGGCGCTCGCCGAGGAGCTGACGCTGCTGGTGCACGGGGCCGACGAGCTCCGCCAGGCCGAGGCCGCCGGGCGGGCGCTGTTCGGCCGCGACGACCTCTCGGCCCTCGGCGCCGACACCCTCGGCGCCGCGCTCCGGGAGGCCGGCAGCGTGACCGTCGACGGCGGGACGCCCTCCGTCGCCCAGCTGCTGCAGCAGACCGGCCTCGCCTCGAGCCTGTCCGACGCGCGCCGCACCGTGAAGGAGGGCGGCGCGTACCTGAACAACGAGCGGGTGACCGACGCCGACGCCGTCCCGGGGGAGGAGGCCTGGCTGCCCGGCGGGTGGCTGGTGCTGCGCCGGGGCAAGCGCGCGGTGGCCGGCGTCCAGCGGGCGACTCGGTAGGCGGTCCGCCGTGTGAACGGCGTGTGACACGCCGGTTCCGGAACGGTGTCCGTCGTCACGGCCGCACCGGTTTGACACGGTCCCGACAGCCACGTAACTTTCTCTCTGCGCGCCGCACAGCCCGGGAGGGCGAGCGGGGAGGCCCCAGCAGGAGCCGCCCGTTGGGGGCGCAGGGTAGGACAACAAGGCCTCCGACAGAGCCCGAGAGGGTCGAGTTGGTGTGCGTCCGCTCCTTGAGAACTCAACAGCGTGCCGAAAGTCAGTGCCAAGTAATACCCCGTCCGTGTCCGTCAGGGCGCGGTGGGATTCCTTTGGTTGATTGATATCGCGATCTGTCAGGTCGCGGTTCTCAGCTGGTATCAAGCATCTACGGAGAGTTTGATCCTGGCTCAGGACGAACGCTGGCGGCGTGCTTAACACATGCAAGTCGAACGCTGAACTCCGCTTGCGGGGGGATGAGTGGCGAACGGGTGAGTAACACGTGGGCAACCTGCCCCCGGCTCTGGGATAACTCCAAGAAATTGGGGCTAATACCGGATGTTCACCGGCT
>NZ_FMZF01000003.1:452680-632934 GCF_900102745.1 Geodermatophilus telluris | reverse complement strand
CCGGAAGTGGAAGCACCGCGAGGTGTGGAGCTGACCGGTACTAACAGGCCGAGGGCTTGACCACACATCCCCACCCGTCAAGCAACCAAGAAGAAGTCTCGCGTCCACTGTGCGGTTCTGAACGCACCCAACCCACCCTCCGAGCAGGCCTCGGCGGGGCCGGTGTGGGTACATGTTCACAGTGTTACGGCGGTCATGGCGAGAGGGAAACGCCCGGTCCCATTCCGAACCCGGAAGCTAAGCCTCTCAGCGCCGATGGTACTGCCCCGGGAACGGGGTGGGAGAGTAGGACACCGCCGGACAACCATTTCCGGAAGGGCCTCCACCACACGGTGGAGGCCCTTCCGCATTTCCCGACAACGGTGCCGAGGGCGGGTCAGCGCCGGCGGACCTCCTTGGTGGTGGCACCGACGTTGTCGGCCAGCCAGGCGTTGAGCGCCGTCAGCTCGCGCCAGGCCGACCGCACGTGTTCGAGGGCCTCCCGGGTGTGCAGCCACTCGGCGAAGTCGAACAGCCGACCGGCGTGCAGCGAGCGGTGCCGCAGCAGGTCCGCGCGGGCGTCGTCCACCTCGTAGCCCTTCGGGACGCGGGTGAGCCGGTCGCCGTCGACGGACCAGCCGGCCACGGCCAGGCGGTCGACCTCCTGGCGCAACCGCGGGCCCTGCACGTCGTCGGCCACCGCGCGCCGGTAGCGCTCCACCTGGTCGGACTCCAGCCGCCACGCACCGCCGGCCACGCGCAGCCCCTCGGCGGAGATCTGCACGTACCAGGCGCCGGCGCCCCGGCCCTCCTGGTGGGCGACCGCCCCCTGGTGGGTCTTGTAGGGCGTCTTGTCGTGGCTGAAGCGCACGTCGCGATGGGGACGGAACAGCTTGGCGGGACCGAACTCACCCGCCAGCTCGTCGACCAGCGCCTGCATCGGCGCCCGGACGCAGTCGTCGTACACGGCCTTCGAGCGCGTCCAGTAGGTCTTCGAGTTGTCAGCCTCCAGGCCCTCGTAGAAGACCAGGCCCTCGTCGGGGAACCCGGTGAACGTCATGCGTCCCCCTCCAGGAGCGTGTGCCACCGGACCTCCCGCACCGGGGTCCCGGCGGCGTCCAGCGTGCGGGCCCACCCCTCGGGCGCCCACCCGGCCGACTCGAGGAACCCGGCCGTCACCGCGTCGCCCTCGGCGACCCACGCCTGCAGGCGCCGGGCACCCGTCCCGCGCGCCAGGTCGGCCACCGCCGCCAGCAGCCGGCTGCCGTGCCCGCGGCGTCCCCACCGCGGCTCCACGAGGAGCACCGCGAGCTCCGTCGTCGGCCCGTACGGGTGCGGCGCCTCCCCGGCGTCCAGCTCGGCCGGGCCGTGCGCGGCGAAGCCCACCACCCGGCCGTCGTCGACGGCGACCAGCACGCCGTGCCCCGGCGTCGGGGGAGCGGTCACCGCGGCCGTCCACGCCGCCTCCGCGGCCGCGGCGTCCCAGCCGTCGAGCACCGCGGCCGGCAGCAGCGCGCGGAACGCCGTCCGCCACGTCTCGCCCTGCACCCGAGCGATCTCGGCGGCGTCCGCGCGCACCGCCGGGCGCACCGACACCTCCGCGGTGCCGGTCAGGCGCGGGAAGGTCCCGGGTTCCACGCAGGCAGCGTAGGTGGACGGCCACCGGCGCGAGAGCGTCGGCGGGCTCCGGCAGGATCGGCGCGTGGCCCGTCCCGCCGTCGACCGGCTCCCGGCACCCCTCGCCCGCCGCACGGCACTCGCCGCGCAGGGCTTCGCCGACCCGCGGCCGGTCGCCGTCCCGGGAGCCCGGCAGCTGCGGAAGGTGACCGACCGGATGGCGGTCGTCCAGATCGACTCGGTCAACGTGCTGTCCCGCTCGCACTACCTGCCGGCGTTCAGCCGGCTCGGCGCGTACCCGCGGCCGGCGATGGACGCCTTCACCGCCCGCCGGTCCGAGGTCTTCGAGTACTGGGCGCACGAGGCCAGCTACCTGCCCGTGCGCCTGCACCCCCACCTGCGCTGGCGGATGGCCGCCGCCGAGGAGCACGCCTGGGGCTCCATGGTGCGCATCCAGCGGGAGCGGCCCGGCTACGTCGCCGAGGTGCTCGACCGGGTGCGGGAGGCCGGCCCCACGAAGGCCAGCGACCTCGCCGAGCCCCGCCCCGACCGGCGCGGCTCGATGTGGAACTGGCACGCGGGCAAGGTGGCGCTGGAGTGGCTCTTCTACACCGGCGTGCTCACCACCCGGGCCCGGACGACGTCCTTCGAGCGGGTCTACGACCTCACCGAGCGGGTGCTGCCGCCCGCCGTGCTGCGGAGCCCCACCCCCGAACCCGCCGACGCCGTCCGGGAGCTGGTGCGCACCGCCGCCCGCGCCCTGGGCGTGGCCACCGAGCGGGACTTGCGCGACTACTTCCGGCTCCGCCCGGCCCCGGCCCGGCAGGCGGTCGCCGAGCTCGCCGACGCCGGGGAGCTGCTGCCCGTCGAGGTCGCCGGCTGGGGCGCGCCGGCCTGGCTCGACCCGGCGGCGCGCCGGCCGCGGTGGGTCCGCGCCCGCGCCCTGCTCTCCCCGTTCGACCCGCTGGTGTGGGAGCGGCCCCGCGTGGAGCGCATCTTCGGCTTCCGCTACCGGCTGGAGATCTACACCCCCGCGGCGCAGCGGGTGCACGGCTACTACGTGCTGCCCTTCCTCCTCGGCGACCGGCTGGTCGCCCGCGTCGACCTCAAGGCCGACCGTCAGGCCGGCGTGCTGCGCGCGCAGGCCACCCACGCCGAGGCGGGCGTGGACCGCGCCGAGGTCGCCGCGGAGCTCGCCGCCGAGCTGCGCCTGGTGGCCGGCTGGCTGGGCCTCGACGACGTCACCGTCGCCGAGCGGGGCGACCTGGCGACCGACCTCACCCGAGCGCTGCCCGCCGCGGCGTCCGGCGTCGCCTAGGCTCGGCGCCCGTGACGAGCAGCGGAGGAGTCGACACCCAGTACGAGGACCTCCTGCGCCGGGTCCTCGGCACGGGGACGCCGAAGTCCGACCGCACCGGCACCGGCACCGTCAGCACCTTCGGCGAGCGGCTGCGCTACGACCTGTCCGAGCGCTTCCCGCTGGTCACGACCAAGAAGGTGCACTTCAGGTCGGTCGCCGTCGAGCTGCTGTGGTTCCTGCGCGGCGAGGGCAACACCCGCTGGCTCACCGAGAACGGCGTGACCATCTGGGACGAGTGGGCCGACGCGGACGGCGACCTGGGACCGGTCTACGGCGTCCAGTGGCGCTCGTGGCCGACCCCCGACGGCGGCACGATCGACCAGGTGCAGGGCGTGCTCGACACGCTGCGCACCGACCCCGACTCCCGCCGCATGGTCGTCTCGGCCTGGAACGTCGCCGCGCTGCCGCAGATGGCGCTGGCCCCGTGCCACGCGCTGTTCCAGTTCGCCGTGCACGACGGGCGGCTGTCCTGCCAGCTCTACCAGCGCAGCGCCGACCTGTTCCTCGGGGTCCCGTTCAACATCGCCAGCTACGCGCTGCTCACCCGGATGGTCGCCGCCCAGGTCGGCCTCGAGCCGGGGGAGTTCATCTGGGTCGGCGGCGACTGCCACGTGTACAGCAACCACGTCGAGCAGGTCCGCGAGCAGCTCTCCCGTGAGGTGCGGCCCTTCCCGACGCTGGAGATCGCCCCGGCGCCGTCGCTGTTCGACCACCGGTTCGAGGACTTCACCCTGCACGGGTACGACCCGCACCCGGCCATCCGCGCCGCCGTCGCGGTCTGACGGGTGCCGGTCCGGCTGATCTGGGCGCAGGCGCACGACCGGGTCATCGGCGCCGGCGGCACGCTGCCCTGGCACCTGCCCGAGGACCTGCGGCTGTTCCAGCGGCTCACCACCGGCGGCACCGTCGTCATGGGCCGGCGCACCTGGGAGTCGCTGCCCGACCGAGCCCGCCCCCTGCCCGGGCGGCGCAACGTCGTGCTGACCACCGACCCGCACTGGTCGGCCGCGGGCGCCGAGCGCGCGGGCTCGGTCGAGGAGGTCCTCGCCGCCACCGGTGACTGCTGGGTGATCGGCGGCGCCGCGGTCTACGCCGCGTTCCTGCCGCACGCCGACCGGCTGGTGGTCACCGACGTCGACCTGGCCGTCGACGGCGACACCCGCGCACCCGCCCTCGGCGACGGCTGGCGCCGCACGGCCCGGACGCCGGAGACCGGCTGGGCGACGTCGAGAACCGGTCTGGCCTACGCCGTCTCCGAGTACGTGCACGTGCCCGCTGCCGGGCCGGGCGCCGCGGCGGCCGGTCGGTAGATTCGACCGCATGACCACCGACCCCGCCCGGCCCTTCGGGCGAGTGCTGACGGCGATGGTGACCCCCTTCGCCGAGGACGGCTCGATCGACCTCGCGGGGGCCCAGGAGCTGGCCGCGCACCTGGTGGACCGGCAGGCCCACGACGGCCTCGTCGTGCTCGGCACGACCGGCGAGGCACCCACGCAGAGCGACGGCGAGCAGTCCGCCGTCCTCGAGGCGGTGCTCGACGCGGTGGGCGACCGTGCGGTCGTGGTCGCCGGGGTCGGCACCAACGACACGGCGCACACCATCGAGAACGCCCGGCGGGCCGAACGGCTCGGCGCCCACGGGCTGCTCGTCGTCACCCCGTACTACAACAAGCCGCCGCAGGCCGGGCTGCTGCGGCACTTCACCGCGGTCGCCGACGCCACCGACCTGCCGGTGATGCTCTACGACATCCCGCCCCGCTCGGTGGTGCCGATCGAGGTGGAGACGCTCGTCCGCCTCGCGGAGCACCCGCGCATCGTCGCGGTCAAGGACGCCAAGTCCGACTTCGGCGCGCTCGCCTGGACGCTGGCCCGCACCGACCTCGCCTACTACTGCGGCGAGGACATGGTCAACCTGCCGATGCTGGCCCTCGGCGCGGTCGGGGTGGTCAGCGTGGTCGGCCACCTGGTCGGGCCCCGGCTGGCCGAGCTCGTCGCCGCCGTCGAGTCCGGCGACCTGGCCAAGGCCCGCGAGGTCAACGAGAGCCTGCTGCCGGTCTACACCGGCGTGTTCCGCACCCAGGGCGTCATCACCGTGAAGGCGGCGCTGCGCGAGCTGGGGCTGCCCGCCGGCCCCGTGCGCCCCCCACTGGTCGACGCCACGCCCGAGCAGCTCGACCAGCTGCGCGCCGACCTCGCCGCCGGCGGGGTCCACCTCGGAGAGGTCCACAGCCGGTGACCGTCAGCTCGGCCGGACAGGCCACCCAGCCGCACCTCGACCTCCAGGCGCCGCCGCCGCTGCCGGCCGGCGGGCTGCGCGTCATGGCGCTCGGCGGCCTCGGCGAGATCGGCCGCAACATGGCCGTCCTCGAGTTCGACGGCAAGCTGCTGGTCATCGACTGCGGCGTGCTCTTCCCCGAGGCCGAGCAGCCCGGCGTCGACCTGATCCTGCCCGACTTCGGCGTCATCGAGCACCGCCTCGACGACGTCGCCGCCGTCGTCCTCACCCACGGGCACGAGGACCACATCGGCGCCATCCCCTACCTGCTGCGGCTGCGCGGTGACATCCCGCTGGTCGGGTCCCGCTTCACCCTCGCCCTCGTCGCGGCCAAGCTGCGCGAGCACCGCCTCGACCCGGTGCTGGTCGAGGTGGCCGCCGGCGACGACCACGTGGCCGGGCCGTTCCACTGCGAGTTCATCTCGGTCAACCACTCGATCCCCGACGCGCTGGCCGTCGCCGTGCACACGCCCGCGGGCGTGCTGGTGCACACCGGCGACTTCAAGATGGACCAGCTGCCCCTCGACGGCGTGCTCACCGACCTGGGCGCCTTCGCCCGGCTCGGCCTGGAGGGCATCGACCTGCTGCTGGCCGACTCCACCAACGCCGAGGTGCCCGGCTTCGTCGTCCCGGAGCGGGCGATCGGCCCGGTGCTGGAGGACGTGTTCCGCCGCGCCACCCAGCGGCTGATCGTCTCCAGCTTCGCCAGCCACGTGCACCGCATCCAGCAGGTGCTCGACGCCGCGGAGACGCACGGCCGCAAGGTCGCCTTCGTGGGGCGCTCGATGGTCCGCAACATGGGCGTGGCCCGCGACCACGGGCTGCTGCGGGTCGCCCCGGGCCTGATGGTCAGCCTCGACGAGGCGACGTCGATGCCGCCGGAGCAGGTGGTGCTGGTCAGCACCGGGTCGCAGGGCGAGCCGCTGTCGGCGCTGGGCCGCATGGCGCGCGGCGAGCACCACCAGGTCACCATCGAGGCCGGCGACACGATCGTGCTGGCCTCCTCGCTGGTGCCCGGCAACGAGACCGCCGTCTACAAGGTCATCAACGGCCTGGCGCGGCTCGGCGCGACCGTCGTGCACAAGGAGACGGCGATGGTGCACGTCTCCGGGCACGCCCCGGCCGGCGAGCTGCGCACGCTGCTCAACGTGGCCAAGCCCCGCTACCTCATGCCCGTGCACGGCGAATGGCGGCACCTGCGCGCGCACGCCGCGCTTGCCGAGCAGACCGGCATGGCCGCCGACCGGGTGCTGCTCGCCGAGGACGGCGTGGTGGTCGACCTCGTCGACGGCAAGGCCGCGATCACCGGCTCGGTGCCGGTGGGCAACGTCTACGTCGACGGGCTCAACGTGGGCGACGTCGGCGAGGAGTCGCTGCAGGAGCGGCGGATCCTCGGCGACGAGGGGTTCGTGGCGCTCACCGTCGTCGTCGAGCCCTCGACCGGGACCATCGTGCGGCCGGTGCACCTGTCCACGCGCGGCTTCTCGGACGACCCCACCGCCTTCGACGAGGTGCTGCGGCTGGTCGAGGACAACCTCAAGCGGGAGCTGTCCGACGGGCAGACCGACGCCCACCGGCTCTCCCAGGTGATCCGCCGGACCGTCGGCAAGTGGGTCAGCGACACCCACCGCCGCCGGCCGATGATCATCCCCACCGTCCTCGAGGTGTAGGAGGGTCTGAACGCGGCGGGCACCGCCCCCGTACCCCCTCGTGCACGGCGCCCGGCAGGCGGGCGCCGGCCACCTCCCGAGGGGACCCGCGCATGCGATCCACGACCCTGGGCGCCGGCACCGTCGCCGGCGCCTCGGCGTTCGCCCTGCTCCTGCTCGCCGCCACCCCGGCCACGGCCGGTGGACCGGGCGGGAGCCGGGGCGGCCCGGGCGGCAGCACCGTCACCACCACGGCCGACGGCGGCGCCGGGTCGCTGCGCGCGGCCGTGCAGGCGGCCAACGCGGCCGGCTCCGGCACGATCGTGCTGTCCGAGCGCACCTACCGCCTGGCGCTGGCCGGCACCGACGACGCGGCCGCGGTCGGCGACCTCGACGTCACCGGGCACCTGGTCGTCGAGGGCCGCGGTGCCACGATCGACGCCGCCCACCTCGACCGCGTGTTCGACGTCCGCCCGGGCGCCTCGCTGATCCTGCGGCACGTCACCGTCACCGGCGGCGCGGCCCCCGGGCAGCCGGGCACGACCGGCGGCGCCTCCGGCGGCGGGGTGCTCAACGCCGGCGCGCTCGCCGTGGAGCGCAGCACGGTCACCGGCAACACCGCGGCCCGCGCCGGCGGCGGCATCGAGGCACTCGCCGGCTCGACGACGACCGTCACCCGCTCGACGCTGTCGCACAACGCCACCGGGGCCGCGCCCGGGAACGGCGGCGGTCTGCACCTGACCGGCGCCGGCACGGTGCACGTCGACCGCAGCCACGTCGTCGGCAACACCGCCGCGGCGGAGGGCGGCGGGTTGTGGAACTCGGCGGCCGGCACGATGACGGTCGTCCGCAGCACGGTCAGCGGCAACACCGCCAGCGGCCCGGCGGCCGACAACGGCGGCGGTGGCCTGTTCAACGACGGCGGGCGGCTCACCGTGGAGCGCAGCGAGGTCCGCGACAACGTCGCCGACGGCGCCTCGGGCTCCGGCGGAGGGCTGCTCAACGACAGCGGGACGCTGACCGTCACCCGCACCGTGGTCGACGGCAACCGCGCCGTGCGCGCCGGCGGCGGCATCGAGGCCGACACCGGGACGACGACGCTCGACCGCACCGCGCTCACCGGCAACCACACGGGAGACGGCCCGGGCAACGGCGGCGGCCTGCACCTCACCGGCGCCGGCACCGTGCGGATCGACCGCGGCACGGTCACCGGCAACAGCGCCGCGAACGAGGGCGGTGGGCTGTGGAACTCCGAGCCCGGGACCACGACGGTCACCCGCACCGAGGTCTCCGGCAACACCGCCCCGGTCGGCCCGGACGTGTTCCAGGACGGCGCGGGCACCGGGTTCACCGTCGACGGGCGGACGGTGCCGGGCGAGATCTGACCCGGTCCCGGGCAGGGGGCGCCGACCACGGGGCGGCGCCCCCTGCCGCGTCAGAAGTCGGAGCGGGCCACCACGTCGCCGTCGGCGTCGACCACCTCGAAGCCGACCGCGTCGGCGCGCAGCACCGAGGAGTTCAGGTTGCAGTCCAGCGGCTGCGGGCCCACGCCCAGGAACTCCCCGGCGGGCACCTCGACACCGTCCTCGGTGGTCACCGCGACCCGGTAGACCTCCCCGGCGGCGAAGCCGCTGCCGGACAGCTTCACCTCCACGCCCCAGGTGTGCGGCACCAGGTCGGCACTCGCCTGCACCTCGGGTGCCACCGCCTGCACGGCCACCGGCTCCAGCGGCGGCGGGTCGGGCACCGGGCGGGCCAGCCACCCGGCCACCGCGCCGGCCGCCGCGAGCCCGGCGGCGGCCGCGCCCAGAGCGATCCGGCGGCGCACCGCGGCCCGGCGCGACGGCACCACCCGGCGCTCCTCCGCCGCGATGCGGGCGAGCACCGCGGCGCCCAGGCCCGGCGGGGGCGTGGGCGTCCGGTCCAGGGCGTCGGCGTCGACGGCGGCGAGCCGCGCGGCCAGCGGTGCGATCTCGGCGAGCTCGGCGCGGCAGTCGGCGCAGCCGTCGAGGTGCGCGCGCACCCGCGCGTCCTCGGCCGGCTCCAGGTGCCCCAGGGCGTGGGCGCCCAGCAGCTCCCGCAGCTCCCGGTGCTCCCCGCTCACGGCTCCACCCCCATCTCGTCCAGGGCCAGGCGCAGCGCCTTGAGCCCGTAGAACACCCGGCTGCGCACCGTCCCGACCGGGACCCCCAGCTCCGCGGCCACCTCGGCGTACGGCCGCCCGCGCAGGTGGGTCTGCACGATCGCGGTGCGGTGCTCCTCGCTGACCCGGCGCAGCGCCTCCTCGACCACCCACGCGTCGACCAGCCGTGCGTCGTCGGCGTCGACCGCCGGCGCGTCCCGCTCGCCGACGTCGGTCAGCTGCCGCTGCCAGGGGCGGACGGCGAAGCGCCGCACCTCGTCGACGACGACGTTGCGCGCGATGGCGAACAGCCACGTCCGCAGGCCGGCCAGCTGCGGGTCGTAGGAGCCCGACGCCCGCCAGGCGCGCAGGAACACCTCCTGGACGACGTCCTGCGCCGCCCCGCCGTCGCCGAGCTGGCGCAGCGCGAAGCGGTAGAGCTCCGGACCGTGCGCGGCGTAGGCCGCCCGCACGTCCAGCGGCGCCGCCGGCGTCCGTGCGTGCCGTCCCATCCGCGCCCTCCCGGCCTCCGGTCCCCTCGCGGGAGGCGTACGGCTGCCGGGCCCGGACGGTTCAGCGCACCACCTCGACCGGTTCGATGCCCTCGCCGGCGGGCAGGTCGAAGCCCCACACCTGCGCGTAGAAGGACAGCTCGCCGTCGAGGGCGGCGCGGATGTTCTCCGCCCGCCGGAAGCCGTGCTGCTCGCCCTCGAACAGCAGGTAGGCGTGCGGCACGCCCCGCTCGCGCAGCGCCGCCACCATCACCTCGGCCTGCTCCGGGGGGACGACGCGGTCCTCGGCGCCCTGGAACACCGCCAGCGGGGTGTCGAGGGCGGCCACGTGGGTGATCGGCGAGCGCTCGGCGTAGACCTCGGCGCCCTCGGGCCAGGGCGCGACCAGGCCGTCGAGGTAGCGGGACTCGAACTTGTGCGTGTCCGCGGCCAGCGCGCCGAGGTCGGCCACGCCGAAGTGGCTCGCGCCGGCGGTGAAGACCCCGGGCCGCCGGGTGAGCGCGGCCAGCGTGGTGAAGCCCCCGGCCGAGCCGCCGCGGATCGCCATCCGCGCGGGGTCGACCCGGCCGGCCGCGGCGAGGGAGCCGGCGCAGGCGACGACGTCGTCGAGGTCGACCACGCCCCACTGCCCCCTCAGCGCGTCGCGGTAGCGGCGGCCGTGCCCGGTGGAGCCGCGGTGGTCGACGTGCGCCACGCAGAACCCGCGCGAGGTGAAGTACTGGACCTCCAGGTCCAGGACGCGGGGGTGGGCCGACGTCGGGCCGCCGTGCACCATCACGACCAGCGGCGGCAGGTCGCCCTCCGGCGCGGTGACCTGCGGGTTCGTCGGCGGGTAGACGGCGGCGTGCGCCTCAGCGACCCCGGTGCCGCGCTCGTCGGTCGGGAAGGTCAGGTGCTCCGGGACGGAGAACCAGGCCGGGTCGAGCCCGAGGTCGCGCGCCGGGCGCAGCACCTCGCTGCGCCCGGAGAGGTCCGCGCGCAGCACCACCGGCTCGCTCGCGGGGCCGCCGGCCACGCAGACGACGTCCTCGCCGTGCGCGGTGAGGTACCGCAGCGCGGTCCACCCGGGCAGCGCCACCTCCCGCGCCGCCCCGTCGGGCTCCACCACGACCAGCCGGTCCCCGCCCTCGCCGCCGGCCGCGGCGACCACCCGGCCACCGGGCAGCAGCGCGAACCGGCGGGCGCCGAAGACCCACTGCGGCCCGGCGATCTCGGTGCCGGTGTCGAGGACCAGCTCCGCCTCGCCGCCCGGCCGCCACCGCCACAGCGACCACACGTCGGTCCGGTCACAGCAGAACCAGAGGGTGCCGTCGGCGTCCCAGGTGGGCTGCACCGCCGACTCACCCGGACCGCCCGCGACCACCGTCTCGGTGCCGTCGGCGGCGCGCACGACCAGCTGCGCGGCGTCCCAGGGCATGTCCGGGTGGTCCCACTGCAGCCACGCCAGCCGGCCGCCCGGGCCGGGCCGCGGGTCGGAGACGAAGTCCGGCCCGGTCACCAGCACCGTGACGGTGCCGTCGGAGGCGATGCGCACCACCTCGTCGACGACGTCGGCCGCCGCGCCGGAGGCGGTGTGCGTCTCCCGGACGGCGAGCAGCGACCCCTCGGCGTCCGGGGTCAGGTCGGCGTACCGCACCCCGGCCGGCAGCACCGGCGCGGCCGTGACGGCGACCGGCGCGTCGTCGCCGGGGGACAGCCGGTACAGCCGCTGGTCGTCGAAGTGCGTGAACCACAGCGTGCCGCCGGCGACCGTCCACGCCGCCCCGCCGTACTCGTGCACCCGGGTGCGGGCGTTCCAGGGGGAGGGGAGGACGTCGGTGGTGGTGCCGTCGGCCGAGCGCCGGACCAGCGCCGACCGGCCGCCCTCGCCGGGGCGTGACTCCGACCACCAGACGTCGGGGCCGGCGGGGGAGGCGTCATCGACGGCGACCTCGCCGAGGCGCGCCGCCGAGCGGACGACCAGTGCCGAGGTGAGCGGGGTGGGCCAGCTGCCGTGGGGGAGGGGGGAGGGGGTCGGCATGCAGCGACCGTAGGCCGGGGACACGGCGTGCGCGCCTGCCTGGGAGGACGCCGGCCGGCGGCTACCGTCGACGCATGCCTGCCCGCACCACGCCCTCGCGCCGGCCGGCCGGCTCGGCCCCCAAGGGCCGGTCCGGGTCGACGGCCTCCGGCAAGCGGCCGGCCTCGCGGACGCCCGCCCGCACCGGCAACCGCAGGCCCCCGGCCCGCAAGCCCGCCCCGCAGGGCCCGGGTGCGGCCGCCGCCGTCTGGCGGGCCACCGCCGGCGCCTGGTCGCTGCTCGCCCGCGGCGCCGGCGGCCTGGCCCGCTCGGTCGCCCGCCCCGAGGAGGCCGAGCCGCTGGCCCCCGAGCACCGCCGCGACGGTGCCGGCCTCGCCGTCCTCGGCCTGGCCGTCGTCCTCGGTGCGGCCGCCTGGTTCGACGGCATCGGCCCGGTCGGCGCCGGCCTCGCCGACGGCGTGCGCTGGGTCGTCGGCGCCCTGCTCGTCGTGCTGCCCGCCGTGCTCTTCCTCGCCGCCCTGCGCCTGCTGCGGCGCGGTCCCCGCCCCGAGCAGCGCGGCCGGCTGGCGATCGGCTGGCTGTGCGCCGTCGTGTCGGTCCTGGGCATCGCCTCGGTGATCGGCGACCCCGGCGCCCCGCTGGAGGGCCGGCCCGGCACCGGCGGCCTGGTCGGCTGGGCGGTCGGCACGCCGCTGACCGCGGGCCTGGGCGCCGTCGTCGCCGTCCTCCTGCTCGCCCTGCTCGCCGTCTTCGCCGTCCTCGTGCTCACCGCGACGCCGCTGCACCAGGTGCCCGAGCGGCTGCGCGCCTTCGCCGACCGGGCCACCGGCCGCACCGACGAGTACTGGGACGACACCGACGACCACGCCGACGACCACGCCGACGAGGAGGTCGAGGAGGAGCCCGTCCGGCCGCGCCGCTCCAAGCGCGCCGCGCTGTCCGAGGTCCTCCACGAGGACGCCCCCGACCTCACCACCACCGGCCCGATCGACCACGTGCCCTATACCGAGGTGCAGGAGGCCGTCCGGCAGGAGCCGATTCCGGTCTCCGCCATACAGGAAGCTTCGGTGGATGCAAGGCCGCCCACGCCAGTGCCAGAGGGGCTACCGCCTCTTGATGAGCCGGAGCAGCTCACCATCCAGCCCGTCGAGGGCGAGTATCAACTGCCGAAGCTCAGGATGCTGCAGCAGGGCACGCCGCCACGGGCTGGCACGGCGGCCAATGAGGGCGTCAAGGAAGCAATCAATGCTGTCCTGCAGCAGTTTGGCGTGGACGCCGTCGCAAGGCGCTATATGCGAGGCCCGACCGTCACCCGCTACGAAATCGAGCTTGGTAACGCGGTCAAGGTCGAGAAGATCACCGCTCTGACCAAGAACATCGCCTACGCCGTCGCCAACGACAACATCCGCATCCTCGCGCCGATCCCCGGGAAGTCCGCGGTGGGAGTGGAGGTGCCGAACGCGGATCGCGAGATGGTGAGCCTCGGAGATGTTCTGCGGTCTCAGGTCGCCAAGGCGGATCAGCACCCAATGCTGGTCGGCCTGGGCAAGGACATCGAGGGTGGCTATGTCTGCGCCAACCTGGCGAAGATGCCGCACCTGCTCGTGGCCGGCGCCACTGGCGCAGGTAAGTCCAGCTGTGTCAACTCGCTGCTGACGTCGCTGCTGCTGCGCGCCACCCCAGACGAGCTCCGCATGATCCTGGTCGACCCGAAGATGGTCGAGCTGACGCCCTACGACGGCATCCCGCACCTGATCACGCCGATCATCACCGACCCGAAGAAGGCGGCCACCGCGCTGGCCTGGCTGGTCGAGGAGATGGAGCAGCGCTACCAGGACATGCGGGCCACCGGCGTCCGGCACATCGACGACTTCAACCGCAAGGTTCGCGGCGGAGAGATCACGGCCCCGCCGGGCAGTGAGCGGGTCTACCGGCCCTACCCCTACATCCTGGCGATCGTCGACGAGCTGGCCGACCTCATGATGGTCGCCCCGCGCGACGTCGAGGAGTCGATCGTGCGCATCACCCAGAAGGCGCGCGCCGCCGGCATCCACCTGGTGCTGGCCACCCAGCGGCCCTCGGTCGACGTCGTCACCGGCCTGATCAAGGCCAACGTGCCCTCGCGGCTGGCGTTCTCCACCTCCAGCCTCACCGACAGCCGCGTCATCCTCGACCAGCCCGGTGCAGAGAAGCTCATCGGCATGGGCGACGCGCTGTTCCTGCCGATCGGTGCGGGTAAGCCGATACGCGTTCAGGGCGCCTACGTGTCCGACGAAGAGATCGAGTCGGTCGTCGAGTTCACCAAGCGGCAGGCCGAGCCGGAGTACCGCGAGGAGGTCTTCAGCGCCGCCGAGGTCGAGAAGCGGGAGATCGACGAGGACATCGGCGGGGACCTCGACCTGCTGTGCCAGGCCGTCGAGCTCGTCGTCACCAGCCAGTTCGGGTCGACGTCGATGCTGCAGCGCAAGCTGCGGGTCGGCTTCGCCAAGGCCGGCCGGCTGATGGACCTCATGGAGACCCGGGGCGTGGTCGGCCCGTCGGAGGGCTCCAAGGCCCGCGACGTGCTCGTCAAGCCCGACGAGCTGGAGTCGGTGCTGTTCACCCTCCGCGGTGGGACGCTGCCCGCCGAGGCGTGACGGGCGGCGGCTGCCGGGTCGCGTCCCACCGCGGCCCGGCGAGCAGCCGGGGGTGCGGGGGTCCGTCGACTACGATGGGGCGGTGACAGCTCCGTCCTCCCCTGCCCGCACGGTGGCGGTGGTGACCCTCGGGTGCGCCCGCAACGAGGTCGACTCCGAGGAGCTGGCCGGCCGGCTGGCCGCCGACGGCTACCGGCTGGTCGAGGACCCCGAGGGCGCCGACGCCGTCCTGGTCAACACCTGCGGGTTCATCGAGTCGGCGAAGAAGGACTCGGTGGACGCCATCCTGGCCGCCACGGACTCCGGCGCGGAGGTCGTCGCGGTCGGCTGCATGGCCGAGCGCTACGGCTCCGAGCTCGCCGGCGCGCTGCCCGAGGCCACCGTGCTCGGCTTCGACGACTACGCCGCCATCGGTGACCGGCTCGACGACGTGCTGACCGGCCGGCCGCTGGTGCCGCACTCGCCGCGCGACCGCCGCACGCTGCTGCCGATCAGCCCGGTGGCGCGCACCGCCGCGGCCACCGCGGCCGAGGCGCCGGCCATCCCCGGCCACGGCTGGGTGCAGCGCCGCCGGCTGGCCTCCGGGCCGACGGCCGCGCTCAAGCTGGCCTCGGGCTGCGACCGCCGCTGCGCCTTCTGCGCCATCCCCACCTTCCGCGGCTCGTTCGTCTCGCGGCCGCCGGCCGAGGTGCTCGGCGAGGCCCGGTGGCTGGCGTCCCAGGGCGTCACCGAGCTCGTGCTGGTGAGCGAGAACTCCACCTCCTACGGCAAGGACCTCGGCGACCTGCGCTCGCTGGAGCGCCTGCTGCCGCAGCTGGCCGCCGTCGAGGGCGTCGTCCGGGTGCGCGTCGCCTACCTGCAGCCGGCGGAGCTGCGGCCCGGCCTGCTCGAGGTCATCGCCGGCACCGAGGGCGTCGCGCCCTACTTCGACCTGTCCTTCCAGCACTCCTCGCCCGGGCTGCTGCGCCGCATGCGCCGCTTCGGCGGCACCGACGACTTCCTCGCGCTCGTCGAGCGCGCCCGCTCGCTGGCCCCGGAGGCCGGCTTCCGGACCAACGTCATCCTCGGCTTCCCCGGCGAGACCGAGGACGACGTCGCCGAGCTCGAGCGCTTCCTCACCGCGGCCCGGCTCGACGCCGTGGGCGTGTTCGGCTACTCCGACGAGGAGGGCACCGAGGCGGTGGGCCTGCCCGGCAAGCTCGACCGGACCGAGATCGACGCGCGCGTGCGCCGGGTCACCGACCTGGTCGAGGAGCTGACCGCGCAACGCGCCGAGGAGCGCGTCGGCACCCGCGCCGAGGTGCTGCTCACCGAGGACCTCTCCGCCGTCCCGGACGCCGGGGACGGCCCGGGCGTCTGGTCCGGGCACGCCGCCCACCAGGACCCCGACGCCGACGGCACCACCACGGTCACCGGCGTCCCCGACGGCGCCCGCCCCGGCCAGCTGGTGGCCGCCGAGGTGGTGGGCACCGAGGGCGTCGACCTCGTGGCCGCCGCGCTCGCGCCGGTCCCGGCCGGCCGGTGAGGTGCCGGTGAGCGCCGTGGCACCCGACCCGGCGGCCACCCCGCCGCAGACGGCCCGGCTGGTCAACGTGCCCAACGCCCTGACCGTGCTGCGGCTGGCGGTCGTCCCGGTGTTCGCCGTCCTGCTGCTGTCCGACGGCGGCATGGACGACGACCGGCGGGTGTGGGCCACGGTGGTCTTCGCCCTGGCGATCATCACCGACCGCTACGACGGGCTCATCGCGCGGCGCACGGGCCAGGTGACCGAGTTCGGCAAGCTCGCCGACCCCATCGCGGACAAGGCGCTCACCGGCACCGCGCTCGTCGGCCTGTCGGTGCTGGGGCTGCTGCCGTGGTGGGTGACGCTGGTGATCCTGGTGCGCGAGGTCGGCGTCACCCTGCTGCGGTTCTGGGTGATCCGGCACGGGGTCATCGCCGCCAGCCGCGGCGGCAAGGCCAAGACCGTCGTCCAGGCACTGGCGATCGGCCTGTACACCCTGCCGCTGGAGGGCCTGCTGGCCAGCGCCCGCTGGTGGGTCATGGCCGTCGCGCTCGTGCTCACCGTGGTCACCGGCGCGGACTACGTCTACCGCGCGCTCGCCCTGCGGCGGACCAGCGCCCGCGCCGCCCGCGCGGCCGCCGCGCGGCGCGCCGCCGGGCCGGCCGGCCGGCGCTCCGACGCCCCCGACGCGGCCGCCTGAGGAAGGACCCTCCTGCCCCCACCCCTCGCCGGCGCCCGGCGGGCCCCTGCAGGAGGGCCACCGACGGAGGCCGCGGCGGGCGGAACGTCCGCGCCCACCTCGGCGTTACGCCATGAGCGGACGCGGCCCTGCCGGCGCGGGAACCGGGGGGCCCGCCGCGTACCGTGGGCGCACGGCACCGGCAGGTGCCGCCGCTTCCCCCCTGCCAGACAGGAGACGGCCATGACGCTGCTGCGCACCGAGCTCGGGCGCACCCTGCGCGGTCACCGGCTGCGCCAGCGGCGGACGCTGCGCGACGTCTCCGGTGCCGCCCGGGTGAGCCTGGGCTACCTCTCGGAGGTCGAGCGCGGCCAGAAGGAGGCCTCCTCCGAGCTGCTCGCCTCCATCTGCGACGCGCTCGACGTCGAGCTCGCCGACCTGCTGGCCGAGGTCAGCACGGAGCTGCGCGGCCCCGACCGCCGCGTCCGCCCGCTGGTCCCCGCCGCCGGCGTGCCGGCCGAGACCGCCGAGCAGCCGGCCGCCGAGCAGGTCGCCGTGCCGGCGGCCACCGCCTCCGCCGAGCCCGCGGCCGCCGAGCCCGCCCTCGCCCTGGTCGGCGCCACCACGCGCACGGCCCACCGCGCCGGCTCCGCCGTCTCGCTCGCCGCCTGACGACGCACCCGCCCCGGGTGCCCTCACCGGCGCCGCGCGACCGGGGACCGTCCGTGGCAGGCTGACCACGGGACCACCCACCACCGGTGGTGGGCTGCACGAGGCCAGCAACGGAGGTCGCGCCGTGCGGTACCTGTTCCGCCCACCGGGCACCGACGGCGCCGCGCTGCTCGCCCTGCCCTGGCACGAGCCGCTCGAGGAGTGGGACCCGGCGCTGCTCCTGGAGGTCCCGCAGCGCGGCATCTCGCGGCACGTCGTCCGCTTCGTCGCCGAGCAGGGCAGGGTCTTCGCGCTCAAGGAGATCGCCGAGCCGCTGGCCCGGCACGAGTACGCCCTGCTCGGCGAGTTCGAGGAGGAGGGCCTGCCGTCGGTGTCGGTGCTGGGCATCTGCATCGACCGCCCCGGCGGGCAGGACGCCATCCTGGTGACCCGGTACCTCGAGTACTCGATGTCCTACCGCTACCTGTTCTCCCGGCCCAGCGCCCGGCAGTCGGTCGACCAGCTCATGGACACCCTGGTGGTGCTGCTCGTGCGGCTGCACCTGGCCGGCATCTTCTGGGGTGACTGCTCGCTGTCGAACACCCTGTTCCGGCTCGACGCCGGCGCGCTCGCCGCCCACCTGGTCGACGCCGAGACCGCCGAGCGGCACCCCCAGCTCTCCCGCGGCCAGCGCCACTACGACCTCGAGCTCGCGCGCGAGCGGGTGGGCGCGGAGCTCCTCGACCTGCAGGCCGGCGAACTGCTCCCCGACGGCGTCGACCCGATCGACGTCGCCGACAGCCTGCCGGTGCGCTACGACCGGCTCTGGGACGAGGTCACCCACGAGGAGGTCTTCCGCGCCGACGAGCAGCGCTACCGGGTGGCCGAGCGGCTGCAGCGGCTCAACGACCTCGGCTTCGACGTCGGCGAGGTGGAGCTGGTGACCTCCGACGAGGGCGCCCGGCTGCGGGTGGAGACGCGCGTCTCCGCTCCCGGGCAGCACCGTCGCGAGCTGTTCCGCCTCACCGGCCTCGAGGTGCAGGAGAACCAGGCGCGCCGGCTGCTCAACGACCTGCGCACCTACCGCGCCTACCTCGAGCAGAGGTCGGGGGCGCCGGTGTCGGAGGCGGTGGCCGGGGCCCGGTGGCTGGCCGACGTGTACCAGCCGGTCATCGACGCCATCCCGCCCGAGCTGGCCGGCCGCCTGGCACCGGCCGAGGTCTTCCACGAGGTGCTCGAGCACCGGTGGTTCCTCTCCGAGCAGGCCGGCCGGGACGTCGGCACCACGGCGGCGGCGCGGTCCTACGTCCGCACCGTCCTCCCGGCCACCCCGGAGGAGCTCACCACGCCGTCGGTCATCGCCAACCGGTCCTGACCGGTCCGGCGCCGCTGGCCTGGTCACACGGCGGACACGACCGGGTTGCGGCGACCTGTGGCCTGCGCCACGGTACGGGGGCGGTGATCGTCGAGCTCGCCGGATCGGAGGCGATCGGTCTTGTCCTTCGCACAACGACGCAGTCCAGGGGCCAGGGGGCGTGGTCGTCCCGGAGGCCCGGGCAGGCGGTCGCGACGCGTCCTGGGGAGCGCGGCGGCCGCCTTCGTGGTGTCGTCCACGCTGGCCGCCTGCGGCGGTGGGGGCGGGAACTCCGCCACCCCGGTCCTCAACTGGTACATCAACCCCGACTCCGGCGGGCAGCAGACGATCGCCGACCGGTGCTCGGAGGAGTCCGGGGGCGCGTACCGGATCGCGGTGTCGATCCTGCCGCGTGAGTCCTCGGCCCAGCGCGAGCAGCTCGTCCGCCGCCTGGCGGCCAACGACGCGTCGATCGACCTGATCAGTCTCGACCCGCCCTACATCCCCGAGTTCGCGCAGGCCGGCTTCCTCGCGCCGGTGCCCTCGGACCTCGCCGAGCGGGTGACCGAGGGCGTCGTGCAGAGCTCCATCGAGGGCGCGACCTGGGACGACGAGCTGGTCACCGTGCCGTTCTGGGCGAACACCCAGCTGCTCTGGTACCGCAAGTCGGTCGCCGAGGCCGCCGGTCTGGACATGACCCAGCCGGTCACCTGGGACCAGCTCGTCGAGGCCGCGCAGGCCACCGACACGATCCTGAGCGCCCAGGGCCGGCGGGCCGAGTCGCTGACCGTGTGGTTCAACGCGCTCATCGAGTCGGCGGGCGGTTCGGTCATCGCCGAGAACTCCACCGACCCCGACCAGATTCAGCTGGGGCTGACCGACGAGGCCGGCGTGCGGGCCGCCGAGGTCATGGCCACGGTGGCGAACTCCGGGGTCGTCGGCGCCGCCTTCTCCACGGCGAGCGAGGACACCAGCGCCACGCAGTTCGAGAGCGACGACGCCGGCTTCATGGTCAACTGGCCGTTCGTCTGGTCCCGCGCCCTGTCGGCGGTCGAGGCCGGCACGCTCGACCAGTCGGTGCCCGACGACTACGGCTGGACGATCTACCCCGCCGTGGACGAGGGGACCCCGGCCGCGCCGCCGTACGGCGGCATCAACCTCGGCGTGGGCGCCTTCAGCAACCACGTCGACCTCGCCTACCAGGCGACGGAGTGCATCACCAGTGACGAGAACCAGGCCGAGTACATGATCACCAACGGCAACCCGGCCTCGTCCGTGGCGGTGTACGACGACCCGGACGTCCAGGAGGCGTTCCCGATGGCCGACACCATCCGGGACTCGCTGGAGGCCGCGGCGCCACGGCCGCAGACCCCGTACTACAGCGAGGTGTCCGGCGGCATCCAGCGCGAGTACCACCCGCCGTCCTCCGTCACGCCCGAGACCGGGCAGCGCGCGCAGGAGCTCATCGGCGAAGTCCTGAGGGGAGAGCAGCTGCTGTGACGCAGACCACCCTCCCGCCGGTGGAGAAGACCCAACCGGTCTCCTCCCCGCGCGGGACGATCAGCGACCGCGCGCGGGCCGAGCGCAAGCTCGGCTGGCTCCTCGCCGGCCCCGCGTTCGTCGTCATGTTGCTGGTGACCGCCTACCCGATCCTCCAGGCGGTCTACTACTCGCTGTTCAGCTACCGGCTCACCGACCCGGAGAACCGGTCGTTCAACGGGCTGTCCAACTACTGGGTGGTGCTGACCGACCCCCTGTGGTGGCAGTCGGTGGGCGTCACGCTGCTCATCACGGTCATCACCGTGGCGGTCGAGCTCGTCCTCGGGTTCGCGCTGGCGCTGGTGATGGTCAAGGCGCTCGCGTCCCTGCGGCCCGTCGTCCGGGCGGCGATCCTCATCCCGTACGCGGTCATCACCGTCGTGTCCGCCTTCGCCTGGCAGTTCGCCTTCAACCTCACGACCGGCTTCGTCAACAGCTGGTTCGCCTGGCTGCCCGGCGTCAGCGACACGACCGACTGGTTCGGCGGGACGGGGACGTCGCTGTTCGTCATCTGCCTGGCCGAGATCTGGAAGACCACGCCGTTCATCTCGCTGCTGCTGCTCGCCGGCCTCGCGCAGGTCCCGGAGGTGCTGCAGGAGGCGGCCAAGGTCGACGGTGCCACCCGGTGGCAGCGGATGTGGCGGGTGACCATCCCGAACATGAAGGCCGCGGTGATGGTGGCCCTGCTGTTCCGCACCCTCGACGCGTTCCGGGTGTTCGACAGCATCTACATCATGACGGCGGGCGCCAACGGCACCGAGTCGGTGTCGTTCCTGGCCTACCGGCAGACGATCGCCCGGGTCGAGATCGGCCTGGGCTCGGCGGTCTCGGTGCTGCTGTTCCTGGCGGTGGTGCTCATCGCCTTCCTGTTCATCAAGGGCTTCAAGGTCGACCTGGCCCAGGCGAGGGGTGATCGCTGATGTCGACGAGGTCGAAGGTCTGGTGGATCGTCGGCAGCATCCTGATCATCGTCTACTGCCTGTTCCCGATCGCCTGGATCGTCTCGCTGTCGTTCAAGGCGCCGTCGGACATCTCCAACGGCCAGTTCCTCCCCACCGACCCGTCGTGGGGGAACTACTCGACGATCCTCACCGGGGCGGCCAGTGACCTGTTCCTGCCGGCGCTGCGCAACAGCTTCGGGATCTGCCTCATCGCGACGTTCATCTCCTGCATCCTGTCGATGTTCGCCGCCTACGCGATCGCCCGGCTGGACTTCCCCGGGAAGAAGCTGATCCTCGGCACCGCGCTGGCGGTGGCGATCTTCCCGGTGATCTCGATCGTGACGCCGCTGTTCAACCTGTGGCGGCAGATCGGGCTCTACGACACCTGGCCCGGGCTGATCATCCCGTACCTGTCGCTGACGCTGCCCATCTCCATCTGGACGATGTCGGCCTTCTTCCGGGAGATCCCCTGGGAGATGGAGCAGGCTGCCCAGGTCGACGGCGCCACCACCTGGCAGGCGTTCCGGAAGGTGATCGTCCCGCTCGCCGCGCCCGGCGTCTTCACCACCGCGATCATCGCGTTCTTCATCGCCTGGAACGACTTCGCGTACGGCATCTCGCTGACGTCGACGGACGCCTCCCGCCCCGTCCCCGCCGCGCTGGGCCTGTTCACCGGCGCCTCGCAGTTCGAGGACCCGACGGGGGCGATCGCCGCGGCCGCGGTGATCGTCACCATCCCCGTCGTCGTCCTGGTCCTGCTGTTCCAGCGGCGCATCGTCGCCGGCCTCACCAACGGCGCGGTCAAGGGCTGACCCGGCCGTGCCCTGTACTCCTGCGACCCTCCGAGGGGACTGGTCCTGATGGCCTCCATCGAGATGAAGAACATCGTCAAGCAGTACGGCGACGGCTACCCGGCGGTCAACGACGTGAGCCTGGACATCGCCGACGGCGAGTTCATGATCCTGGTCGGGCCGTCGGGCTGCGGGAAGTCCACGCTGCTCCGGATGATCGTCGGGCTGGAGGACATCACCAGCGGCGACATGGTCATCGGCGGCAAGCGGGTCAACGACCTCGCCCCGCGCGAGCGGAACCTGTCGATGGTGTTCCAGAACTACGCCCTCTACCCGCACATGACGGTGTACGAGAACATCGCCTTCCCGCTGCGGCTGTCCAAGACGCCCGACGACGAGGTGCGCCGCCGGGTGACCGAGGCCTCCGACGTGCTCGAGCTCAAGGAGCACCTCGAGCGCAAGCCGGCCAACCTCTCCGGTGGGCAGCGGCAGCGGGTGGCGATGGGGCGGGCGATCGTCCGCCAGGCCGAGGCGTTCCTCTTCGACGAGCCGCTGTCGAACCTCGACGCCAAGCTGCGCGGGCAGATGCGCACCGAGATCGCCCGGTTGCAGCGGCGGCTGGGCATCACCACGGTCTACGTCACCCACGACCAGACCGAGGCGATGACCCTCGGCGACCGGGTGTGCGTCCTGCGCAAGGGCAGCATCCAGCAGGTGGCCTCGCCGCGGGAGCTCTACGAACAGCCGGTGAACCTCTTCGTCGCCGGGTTCATCGGCTCCCCGCCGATGAACTTCCTGCCCGCCACGCTGGAGGGCGACCGGTTGCAGACGCCGTTCGGGCCGGTGGTGCTCGACGAGCGGCGGGCGGCGGCGGTGCGCGGCCGCGGCGAGCTGCTGCTCGTGGGCATCCGGCCGGAGTACTTCGAGGACGCCACGCTGGTCGACGAGGCCAAGCGGCCGCTGGGATCGGTGTTCCGGGCGCGGGTGGACGTGACGGAGTGGCTGGGCGACTCGCAGTACGCCTACATCCCCTACGAGGCACCGGAGGCGGTGACCACCCAGCTGCGGGCGCTGTCGCGCGAGCTGGACTCCGAGGAGCTGCGCACCCAGGCGATCGTGTCGATCGACGCGACCAGCCGGATCCGGGAGGGCCGGGAGGCGGAGTTCTGGCTCGACAGCCGCAAGGTGCACGTCTTCGACCCGCAGACCGGGGAGAACCTGACCCGCGACGCCGAGGCCGGGGCGCGGCTGACGCAGATGGCCACCGAGGACCGCGTCGAGCAGGTGCAGGACGCGCAGGCGAGCGGCCAGACCGTCTCCGGGGCGACCACGGGCGGGGGCCAGGGCTCCGGGGCGCACCGGGCCGGCGCCGTCTGAGGGCTGCCGCCGTCCGTGGTGGCGGACGGCGGTCGTCTACGAGGTCTACCTGCGCAGCTTCGCCGACTCCGACGGCGACGGGGTGGGCGACATCGGCGGCCTGCGCAGCCGGCTGCCGTACCTGGTGGACCTCGGGGTGGACGCCGTCTGGATCACCCCGTGGTACCCGTCGCCGATGGCCGACGGCGGCTACGACGTCAGCGACCACCGCGACATCGACCCGCGCTACGGCACGCTGGCCGACGCCGACGCGCTGCTGGCCGAGGCGCACGAGCGGGGTCTGCGGCTCGTCGTCGACCTCGTCGCCAACCACACGTCCGCGGAACACCCCTGGTTCCGGGCCGCGCTGGCCGGCGGGCGGGAGGCGCCCGAGCGGGCCCACTACTTCTTCCGCGACGGGCGCGACGGCGGCCAGGCGCCGCCCAACGACTGGATCAGCGCCTTCGGCGGCCCGGCGTGGACGCGCGTCACGGAGCCCGACGGCCGGCCCGGCCAGTGGTACCTGCACCTGTTCGCGCCCGAGCAGCCCGACCTGGACTGGGACCACCCCGCCGTGCGGGCGGAGTTCGACGACGTCGTCCGCTTCTGGCTCGACCGGGGTGTCGACGGCATCCGCGTGGACGCCGCCCCGGCCATGGCCAAGGTGCCCGGGCTGCCCGACGCCGGGCACGCCGCGGACGCCACCTTCGACAGCGCCGGCTGGGTGGACAACCCGCACTGGGACGTCGACGCGGTGCACGAGGTCTTCCGTCGGTGGCGCCGCATCGCCGACGGCTACGACGGCGACCGGCTGTTCGTGTCCGAGGCGGTGGTGCGGGGACCCGAGCGACTCAGCCGCTACGTCCGTCCCGACGAGCTGCACACCACGTTCAACTTCGACTACCTGCGCGCGCCGTGGGACGCCCGGGCCCTCCACGCCGCCGTCGACGGCACGCTGGCCGCCCTCGCCCCGGTCGGCGCCCCCGCGACCTGGGTGCTCTCCAGCCACGACGAGACGCGCCACCTCACCCGCTTCGGCCGGGCGAGCAGCGGGGCGGCCACCATGGGCTTCGACGCGCTCGGCGCCCCGGTCGACCTCGCCCTCGGCCGGCGCCGGGCGCGGGCCGCGGCCCTGCTCACGCTGGCGTTGCCCGGTGGCGCCTACCTCTACCAGGGTGAGGAGCTCGGCCTGCCCGAGGTCGAGGACCTGCCCGAGGAGGCGCTGCAGGACCCCACGTGGGAGCGCTCGGGCCGCACGGCACGCGGCCGCGACGGCTGCCGGGTCCCGCTGCCGTGGTCGGGGGAGCGGCCGCCGTTCGGCTTCGGCCCCGGTGCGGGCCAGCCGTGGCTGCCGCAACCGCCGTCGTGGCGAGACCTGGCTGTCGCCGCCCAGCGGGACGCCCCGGCCTCGACGCTCAGTCTCTACCGCTCGGCGCTGCGGCTGCGGCGGGAGCTGCTGGCCGAGGAGCCGCTGAGCTGGCTCGACCTCGGGGACGACGTCCTGGCCTTCGACCGGGGTCGTGCCCTGCGCTGCGTCGTCAACCTCTCCGCGCGACCGGTCCCGCTCGGCGGGCTGGGGCGGCCGCTGCTGACCAGCGAGGACGTCGGCGCCGACCTGCCGCCGGACACCGCCGCCTGGCTGGCGCCGGGCTAGTCCCCGGCGGCCCCACCCACGCGCTGGTCCCGGGCGGCGGCGAGCTCCGCGGCGGTCGGCGGGTCGGCGCCCACGCGGGTGCAGTTCAGCGCGGCGACCAGGGCGGCGTCGTCCACGACGCGCAGCAGGTCGTCGTCGGTGAGCTGCTCGAGGGCCGTCCGGGACGTCACGCCGCGGTCGAGCAGCCCGGCGAACAGCCCCGCGGCCAGCGAGTCGCCAGCGCCCACGGTGTCGGCAACGGTGACCCGCGGCGGCTCCCGGTGCAGCAGCGGGCGGCCCGGCCGCGCCACCCGCAGCGGCGCGCCCCCGTCGGTGAGCAGCACCAGCGCCGGGCCGCGGTCGGCCCAGGCCCGCGCGGTGCCGTCGAGGTCGGCGGCGGCGCCGGGGTCGAGCCACGCGAGGTCCTCGGCGCTGACCTTGACGACGTCGGCGACGGCGAGCAGCCGGTCCAGCCGGGCGCGGACGGCACCGGGGTCGTTGCCCAGCGAGGCGCCCACCGGGCCGCCGGCCAGCATCGGCCGCAGGTTGGGGTCGACGCTGAGGAGCGCGCTGCCTGCTAGGCGCTCGGCGAGCCGGGCGATCGCGTCGCAGCCCGGGGGTGTCCAGGAGGAGATCGAGCCGACGTGCAGCACCGCGGTGTCCACGGGCAGCACGGCGGCCAGTTCGTCGTCGGTCCACTGCCAGTCGGCGGCACCCTGGACGTGGAAGCCGTAGTCGGGGGAGCCGGTCTCGTCGAGGCCGACCACGGCCAGGCTGACCGGTTCGACGGCCGCCACCATCCCCGCGACGTCGACGCCGGAGAGCTCCGCGTGCCGGCGCAGCGGCGCGGCCAGCGGGCCGGTGCCCAGCCGGGCGAGCAGGGACACCCGGGTGCCGAGCCGGCCGGCGGCGACGGCGACGTTGAGGGCGTTGCCGCCGGGGCGGGCGACGTAGTGCGGCGCGGTGCCCTCCGGCCCGGCGTCGGCCGAGGCGTCGGGCAGCAGGTCGACGACCAGCTCGCCGAGGACGGTGAGGACGGGCGCTCCGGTGGCCACGTGCCGACCCTAGGGCTCCCCGGCCACCGGCACCCGGTGGTCCCCGGACGGAGGATCAGGGGAGTCCCTGTTGGCCGGGGCACCGGTCCTCCTGGGACCATGGCCGTCGAGGACCACCGCCGCGCGGTGGTCGGCCCGTTGGCGGCGCCCGGCGCGCCGGAGCAGGAGGAAGCCGTGCCCAACCCGTTCGTCAAGCTGTGGCGGTACCTGACCGCGTCGGCCAACGCCCAGATCGACCAGCGGGCCGACCCGAAGATCCAGATCGCCCAGGCCATCGAGGCCGAGCAGCAGCGGCACCAGGCGCTGGCCAACCAGGCCGCCGCCGTCCTCGGCAACCAGCGGCAGCTGGAGATGCGGCTCAACCGGCAGCTGGGTGAGGTGGAGAAGCTGCAGGCCTCGGCCCGCCAGGCGCTCGTGCTGGCCGACCAGACGCGCTCGCGGGGCGACGCGGCCAAGGCCGCCGAGTACGAGCAGGCCGCGCAGGCCTTCGCCACCCAGCTGGTGGCCGCCGAACAGGCGATGGAGGACCTCAAGCGCAGCCACGACGAGGCGCTGCAGGCCGCCGAACAGGCACGTGGCGCGGTCGAGCAGAGCCGGATGCGGCTGCAGACGACGCTGGCCGAGCGCACCAAGCTGATGAGCCAGCTCGAGCAGGCCAAGATGCAGGAGCACGTGGCCGCCTCCATGCGCCAGGTCAACGAGCTCTCCGCGCCGGGCAACACGCCGAGCCTGGCCGAGGTCCGCGACAAGATCGAGGCCCGCTACGCCAACGCGCTCGGCCAGGCGGAGCTCGCGCAGAACTCCGTCGAGGGCCGGATGCTCGAGGTGCAGAAGGCCACCCTCGACGTCGCCGGGGCCTCCCGGCTGGAGCAGATCCGCGCGGCGATGGGCGGGGGCGGCACCGGCCCGCAGGCGGTCGAGGGCGGCACCGGGGCGGCCGGCGCGATCGGTCCGGGTGTCCCGTCGTTCGAGAAGACCGCCGAGCAGCAGGCGCACCGCCCGGAGCAGCAGGGCGCCTGAGCCCCGACCGGGGGCCGGCCGCGCACCCGCGCGGCCGGCCCCCGTGCCGTGCGTCAGGCGGGGTGCCGCCGCCCGCGCGCGGCGCCGACCGCGAGCAGCAGCAGGCCACCGGCCGCCCAGACGGCGAGCACGGTGAGCGGGCCGGCCGCGCCGGTGCCGCCGAAACCGGACACCGCGCGCAGCGCCGCCACGGTCGCCCCCGGCGGGAGCGCCTGGCCGAGCCCGGCCCAGCCCCCGGGCAGCAGCACCGGCGCGCTCGACGCCGCCGACAGCGGGTTGCCCAGCGCGACGACCGTGGCCATGCCCAGGCCCAGACCCGCCCGCCCGGCGACGGCGGCCAGCCCCAGGACGCCGAGGCTCGTGGCGGCCAGCCCGAGGGAGAGCACCCCGGCCTCGGCCCACCAGTCCCCGGTGAGCGCGCCCAGCCAGCCGTGCAGCACGCCGGCCGCCGCCGGGCCGCCGAGCAGCGCCAGCACGAGCGCGCCGGCCGCCTGCCGTCCGTTCCCGCGTATCCGGAGCGCCAGCAGGACCGCCCCCGCGCCGCCGCCCAGCGCGAGCGGCAGCGCGCCGGCGGCCAGCCCGGCACCGCGCGGGTCGTCGGCCGGGGCCGGGGCGACGTCGTCCACCCGCACGGCGCTGCCGCCGGTGGCCGTCGTGGCCGCGGTCGTGAGCAGCTGGGCGACCGCCGGACCGGCCTGGGTGGCGACGACGACCGTGGGTGCGGCCGGGTCGAGCACCAGCGCGCCGTAGACCTCGCGGTCCTCGACCAGCTGCCGGGCCTCGGCCGGGTCCACGGCCGGGCGCAGGTCCAGCGCGCCCGGCGCGCTCTCCTCGACGGCGGCCCGCAGCTGCTCGACCGCGGCAGGCGGACCGACCACGGCGACGGGGACGTCGCGGGGCGCGGTGCGGGTGGCCGGCCAGGCGAACGCGGCGAGCAGCACGGTCAGCCCGACGGCGACCGCGGCGGCCAGCGCGACGACGCGGGGCCAGGGTGTCGGGCCGGCCTCCGGCGCGTGCGCCGCGACGTGGCGGGGCGGGGACGGCAGGGGCGGTGCGGTGGTCACGGCGACCTCCCGGAGATAAATCGGGCGCTCGTTCTCTTACGGCGACCAGTGTCTCCCTCGAACGTGGCGATGGCAAGACGGACGTCCGTTCTTCTAGACTGGCGTCCGTGCCCCGTGTCTCCGAGGACCACCTCGCCGCCCGACGCCGCCAGGTCCTCGACGCCGCGCTGCGCTGCTTCGAGCGCGACGGCTTCCACGCCACGTCGGTGCGCGACGTCGTCCGGGAGTCGGGACTGTCCGCGGGCGCGGTCTACAGCTACTTCCCGAGCAAGGACGACCTCGTCCTGGCGGTCGTCGAGCCGATCCTCGAGACGGTGACCGGCGTGCTCGACCGCGTGCTGGCCGACGGGCGGCACGCGCCGACCGAGGTGGTGCAGGACGTGCTGCGCGGGGTCTGGCCCATCGCCGTCGGCGGCGACGCCGACTACACGCGGGTGGCGGTGACCGCCTGGGGAGAGGCACTGCGCGACCCGACGGTGCACGGCATCGCCGAGCGCACCTACGGGCTGGTCCGTCGCCGGCTCACCGAGCGGGTGGCGCAGTGGCGCGACGCGGGGCACCTGCCGCCGGACACCGACGCCGGCGCGCTGGGGCAGGTGCTGTTCTCGCTCCTGGTCGGGGCGGTGCTGCAGCACGCGCTGCTCGGCGACGTCGACCCCGACCGCTACACCGCAGCCGTCGGGCTGCTCCTGCCACCGGGCTGACCCCGGCTCAGTGCGCGCCGGGCAGCGGCGGCGGGTGGTCGGGCTCGCCGGTGCGGGCGGCCGGGTCGACGGGCGCGTCGGTGGCCTGGCAGGTGGGGCACCAGTAGGTGATCCGCTCCTGCAGGTCGGGGCCCTGGTCGCCGCGCAGGATCGGCGTGCCGCACCGGTAGCAGGGCTTGTCCTTGCGGCCGTAGACCCAGTGGTCGCGGCCGCGGCGCAGGTCGCCGGTGGTGCTCTGCTCCGGGCGGTCGCGGTTGGCCAGCATCAGCCCGCGGGTGCGCTTCACCAGGCCGGGCAGGTCGGCGACGTCGGCCACCCGCACCCACGGGTGCACGCCGCAGACGAACAACCCCTCGACCTTGTAGAGGTTGCCCGGCCCGCACAGGTTGCGCTGGTCGAGGACCGCGACGCCGACCTGCTCGTCGGGGTGCGACCGCAGCCGGCGCAGCGCCTCGTCGAGGTCCCAGTCGGGGCCGAGCACGTCGGGACCGAGGTGGCCGACCACGGAGGACTCGTCGGCGGTGCGGACCATGGCGACGTCGTGCAGCCGGTAGCCGACGCAGTCCCACTGGTCGGTGGCGAGGACGGCCCGGATGGAGAACGCCGGCCCGCCGCGCCACCGGGCGCCCGTGCGGTAGATGTGCCAGCTGCCGTCCATGCGGTAGTGGGTGCGCAGCGTCCAGCCGTCGGTGAACCGGGTGAGCATGTGCTTGCCGCGGGGGACCACCTCGGCGACGGTGCGGCCCGTCAGGTCGGTGGCGGCCAGCTGCGGCACCCGGAGCTCGCCGCGGCGCAGCGTCTGGCCGGCCAGCGCGGTGTTCATCCGCTTGGCCGCCAGCCAGACGGTGTCTCCCTCGGGCACCCGCCCAGTGTCCTCCGCTGCCGGCTGTGCCGCCGGGACAGCGGTGCAGGTCACGCCGCTGGTGGGATGACGGCGGGCGGCCCGGGCGCTGGTCCTCCCGTGCTGCGACGCGACCGCCCGACGAGCTCCCCGGTCACCGCGCCCGAGGCGGTGGAGGCCACCGCCGAGCCGGTGACCGTGACCGTCGCCCGCGACGTGCGGGCCGACCAGCGCGAGGCGTTCGAGCGCTGGGCGGCCGACGTGCTCGGCCTGGCGGCGGGCTTCCCCGGCAACCTCGGCACCAGCCTGCTGCGGCCCGGCCCGGGGTCGACCCGCTACCACCTGGTCTACCGGTTCGCCGACGGTGAGTCGCTGGCCCGCTGGGAGCGCTCGGCCGAGCGGCGCGCCGCCCTGGCGCGGGTGGAGCACCTGACCGACTCGGTCGACTACGCCCGCGTGGCCGGGCTGGACAGCTTCTTCACCGCCCTGACGCCGGCCCGGCCCGGCCCGCGGTGGAAGCTGACCGTGCTGACGACCGCCGCGGTCTTCGTCATCACCCTGGCCTTCCAGCTGCTGGTGACCCCGCACGTGGCCTCGTGGCCGCTGCCGGCCCGCCTGCTGCTGTCGGCGGTCGTCGTGGTGGTGCTGCTCGGCCACGTCGTCATGCCGCGGCTGACCCGCTGGTTCGCCCCCTGGCTGCGCCGCCGCTGAGCACCGTCACACCCCCGGCGTAGACCGAGGGCGTGCAGGAGATCGCGCAGCGCGGCCCGTTCGACCTCGCGCAGAGCGCCCGGCTTCTCGAGGGGGGGTGACCGGGGCCGACCCGGTGCTGGCGCCGCTGGCCGCGCAGCGTCCCGGGTTCCGGCCGGTCTCCTTCTGGTCGCCGTACGAGGCGGCGTGCTGGGTGGTTCTCTCCCAGCGCACGAGCGTCACCGCGGCGGCCGCGGTGAAGGCGCGGATCGCCGAGCGGTTCGGCACCGTCCACGAGCTCGACGGGGTCGCCACGCACGCGTTCCCGACGCCGTCGCGGCTGGTGGCCCTCGCCGCGGAGCTGCCGGTGCCGCCGGTGAAGCGGGAGCGGCTGCGCGGCCTGGCAGAGGCGGCGCTGGACGGGCGGCTCGATGGCGGGCGGCTGCGCGCGCTGCCGGCGGTCGAGGCGCTGGCCAAGGTGCGCGAGCTGCCCGGCATCGGCCCGTCTTCGGCCGAACTGGTCGTCGTGCGCGGCGCGGGCGCCCCGGACGTCTTCCCGGAGGCCGAGCCGCGGCTGCACGGGGAGATCGCGCACCGCTACGGGCTGACCGACCCCTCGCCGGCCGAGCTGACGCGGGTCGCGGAGGCCTGGCGCCCCTACCGGAGCTGGGCCGTGGTGCTGCTGCGGGCCGCCCGCGAGGAGCGGGCAGCCCGCAGCCGGTGACTCAGTCGAGCGGGCGGACGCCGCTGGCGCTGGTGCCGCGGGCGCCGGAGGTGCGGGTGAAGGCCACGCGCTGGCCCTCCTCCAGCTCCCGGTAGCCGCCGTCGTCGGCGATCTCGGAGAAGTGGACGAAGACGTCGTCGCCACCGTCGTCCGGGGTGATGAAGCCGAAGCCCTTGCCGGAGTCGAACCACTGCACGGTGCCCTGGGCGTCGCCCCCGGCGGCCCCGCCGCTGTCGCCGCGCGGGGCGCGGGCCGGGCGCTGCTCCCGGCCACCGCGGTCGTCCCGCCGGTCGTCGCGGCGGTCGCGGTCCCGGGGCGCGGGGCGGTCGTAGCCGCCGCGCCGCGGGGTCGAGGGCAGCAGGCGCACGGCCTCGGCCTGCAGCCCGCGGTTGCCCTCGACGAGCTCGAACTCGACGCGGTCGCCCTCCTCGAGGTCGCCGCCGCGGGTCACCGCCGAGACGTGCACGAACACGTCCTCCGGGACGATGAACCCGAAGCCGCGGTCGGCGTCGAAGCGGGCCACGGTGCCCTGGACGACGATGCCGCGCGGGGCGCGCGAACCCCCGCGGCCCCGGTCGTCGCGGGAGCGGTCATCGCGGCCACCCCGGTCGCGGTCGCCCCGGTCGTCGCGGCGGCCGCGCGGGGCACCGCCCACCGGGCGCACCCGGTCGGCCTGCGGACCGCGCGGACCCGCGGTGGCGTCGAAGTCGACCGCCTGCCCCTCCTCGAGGGTGCGGAAGCCGCCGGTGTCCTCGATCGCCGAGAAGTGGACGAAGACGTCCTCCCCGCCGTCCTGCGGCTCGATGAACCCGAAGCCCTTGTCCGCGTCGAACCAGCGGACCGTGCCGGCTGCCATGTCTGTTCCCTCATCCCTCACGACTGCGACCGTCCACGGTACGCGGGCACCACGCGCGGCCGGTCAGCCGCGCAGCCGCAGCCCCCGCGGGGTGGCGGCGAACCCGGCCGCCTGCAGCGCGGCCGACAGCGGGGTGTCCTGGTGCACCGAGGCGCCGTCGGCCTTCTGCACCACCATCCGGCCCAGCGCTCCCGCGGCGACGGCGCCCGACAGCGCGGTGGCCGCCTCCTTGAGCGTCTGCTCCTCCTCGGTGAACGACAGCAGCGACTTGCCGCCGCGCTCGACGTAGAGCACCAGCTCGCCGTCGACCAGCACCACCAGCGCCCCGGCCTTGCGCCCGGCGCGGTGACCGCTGGGCCGCTTCGGCCCGCCGGTGCCCTCGCCGACGTCGACGGCGACCTGGTCGGCCGGCTCGCCGTCGGACGGTCCGCCCCGGTCGGGCCAGGGCAGCGCCGCGCCGTAGACGTTGGCCGGGTCGGTGGCCGCCAGCACCACGGCACCCTCGGGCGTCCGGTCCGGGACGGCGTACGCGCGCAGCCGGTCGACCGCACCGGGGGTGCCGAACTGCGCGGCCCCCAGCGTCTCGACGAAGTAGCCGCGGCGGGCCCGGTTGTTCTCCTCGAACGCGCGCAGCACCGGGTAGACCGCGGAGAACCCGCCGGGCACCTGCTCGGCCATCACCGCGCCGCGGGTGAGCACGCCGTGCCGCTCCAGCAGCGCCTCGGCGCGGGCGGTGGTGCGCCGGGTGGGGTTCGCCTCCCGCTCGGGCAGCCGGGACCACCGGCCGGCCACGGTGGGCGGGCCGGTGCGGGTGGGCATCGCCGGTCGGCCCAGGCGCGGGCGGCCGTAGCGGGTGCGGTCGACCCGGGCGCGCGGCGGCGCGGGTGCCCGCTTGTGCGTGCCCCCGCCGGCCAGCCGGGTGCGCAGCGGCGCGAGGGTGTCGTTGGTGAGCAGCCCGGCCCACACCAGGTCCCAGACGACGTCGGCGAGCGCGGTGTCGTCGGTGGACCCCACCAGGTCGGACAGGCCGCGGAAGAACACCGCCTGCCCGGCCGCCAGCAGCTCGAGGACGGCGAACCCGACCCCGCCCTCCTCCGGCAGCTCCACCGGGTCGGGCAGCAGCAGCGGCGCGAGGTCGGCCGGGACCAGGCTGACCCACCCGTCACCGCCCGGCAGCCCGCCGGCACCGGCCCACAGCACCTCGCCGGCGCTGGTCAGCTCGTCGAGCATCGCGGGGGAGTAGTCGCGCACCCGGGACGGCAGCACGAGGCTCTCCAGCGCGCTGGCCGGCACGAGCGCCCCGGCCAGCTGCTCGACCACGGCGAGCACGCCGTCCACCCCGCGCACGCGGCTGCCCACCGACTGCCAGGACGGCGTGAAGCGCGCCAGCGTGCCGATCGGCACCGGCTCCACCTCCTGGCGGAGCTTGGCCAGGCTGCGGCGGCGCACCGAGCGCAGCACGTCGGCGTCGCACCACTCCTGGCCGCTGCCGCCGGGCCGGAACTCGCCGGTGACCAGCCGGCCGGTGCCCACCAGCCGCTGCAGCGTCGCGGTGACGACGGCGACGCCGAGCCCGAGCCGGGTGGCCACCTCGGCCGGCTGGAAGGGCCCGTGCGTGCGGGCGTAGCGGCCGACCAGGTCGCCCAGCGGGTCGGCGACCGGCTCGGTGAACGCCTCGGGGACGCCCACGGGCAGCGCCGTGCCCAGCGCGTCGCGCAGCCGGCCGGCGTCCTCGATGGCGACGTGCCGCTCCTCGCCGGCGATCCGCACGACGATCACCCGCCGGGAGGCCACCAGCTCCGCCAGCCACTCCGCCGGCACCCCGCGCTGCGCGGCCTCGGCGGGGGTGAGGTCGCCGACGCCGCGGAGCAGGTCGGAGGCGCCGTCGACGTCGCGAGGGTGCCGCTCGGCCGGGAGCCGCTGCAGCTCCCGCTCCACCTCGGCCAGCGCCTCGGCGTCGAGCAGCTCGCGCAGCTCCGAGCGGCCGAGCAGCTCGGCGAGCAGCCCGGTGTCCAGGGCCAGCGCCTGCGCCCGCCGCTCGGCCAGCGGCGCGTCGCCCTCGTAGAGGAACTGCCCGACGTAGCCGAACAGCAGCGACTGGGCGAACGGCGAGGCGGCCTGGGTCTGCACGTCGACCACCCGCACCCGCCGCGAGCGGACGTCGCGCATCAGCTCGACGAGGCCGGGCACGTCGTAGACGTCCTGCAGCACCTCGCGGGCGGCCTCCAGCGTGATGGGGAAGCTGGAGAACTCGCTGGCCACGCTGAGCAGCTGGGCGGCGCGCTGCCGCTGCTGCCACAGCGGGGTGCGCCGGCGCGGGTCGCGGCGGGGGAGCAGCAGCGCGCGGGCGGCGCACTCGCGGAACCGGCTGGCGAACAGCGCCGAGCTGCCGACCTCCGCGGTCACCTCCCGCTCGACGTCGTCGGGGTCGAGGACGGCGAGGTCGGCCTCGGGCGGCTCGCCGGTGGTGTCGGGCAGCCGCAGCACGATGCCGTCGTCGGAGTGCATGGACGCGACGTCGACGCCGTGGCGCTCGCGCAGCCGGGCGGCGAGCACCAGCGCCCACGGCGCGTTGACCTGCGCGCCGAAGGGGGAGTGCACGACCAGCCGCCAGTCGCCGAGCTCGTCGCGGAACCGCTCGACGAGCAGCGTGCGGTCGTCGGGCAGGTGGCCGGTGGCCGCCTTCTGCTCGGCGAGGTAGGCCAGCAGGTTGGCCGCGCCCCAGTCGTCGAGGCCCGCGGCCTGCGCCCGCTCCCGTCCCTTCTCCGGGGTGGCCGAGCCGACCTCGCGGAGGAACGCGCCCAGCGCCCGGCCCAGCTCCAGCGGGCGGCCCGGGGCGTCGCCGTGCCAGAACGGCATCTTCCCGGGCTGGCCGGGGGCGGGGGAGACCAGCACCCGGTCGTGGGTGATCTCCTCGATCCGCCAGGACGACGAGCCGAGCAGGAAGACGTCGCCGACCCGCGACTCGTAGACCATCTCCTCGTCGAGCTCACCGACCCGGCGCCCGCCGGAGCCCTCGCCGCCGACGAGGAAGACGCCGAACAGGCCGCGGTCGGGGATGGTGCCGCCGCTGGTGACCGCCAGCCGCTGGGCGCCGCTGCGCGCGGTGAGGGTGTCGGTGACCCGGTCCCAGGTCAGCCGCGGCCGCAGCTCGGCGAACGCGTCGGAGGGGTAGCGGCCGGCGAGCATGTCGAGGACGGCGTGCAGCGCGGAGTCGGGCAGGCCGGAGAACGGCGCCGACCGGCGCAGCAGCGCGCCGACCTCCTCCACCGTCCGCGGGCCCTCCGACACGATCGCCACGACCTGCTGGGCGAGCACGTCGAGCGGGTTGCGCAGGTAGCGGATCGACTCGATCGCGCCGGCCTTCATCCGCTCGGCCACCAGCGCGCACTGCACGAGGTCGCCGCGGTACTTGGGGAACAGCACGCCGCGGCTGACCGCGCCGACCTGGTGCCCGGCGCGGCCGACCCGCTGCAGGCCCGCGGCCACGGTGGGCGGCGCCTCCACCTGGACGACGAGGTCGACCGAGCCCATGTCGATGCCGAGCTCGAGGCTCGACGTGGCCACCACCGCCGGCAGCCGGCCGGACTTGAGCGCCTCCTCGACGACCGCCCGCTGCTCGCGGGAGACCGACCCGTGGTGGGCCGCGGCGACCGGCTGCCAGCCCTCCGGCGTGCCGCCGCCCGAGCCGGCCTGCGCCATCAGCGCCGCGGCGTTGGTGCCCGGGGGCACGACCTCGCCGGTGGTGCGCTCGTAGGACATCTCGTTGAGCCGGCTGGTCAGCCGCTCGGCCAGCCGCCGGGAGTTGGCGAAGACGATCGTGCTGCGGTGCGCCGCGACCAGGTCGAGCACCCGCTCCTCGACCGCCGGCCAGATCGACGTCCGCGGCTGGTCGCCGGCCGCCGAGCCCTCCAGCTCGCCGGTGGGCTGGCCCAGCGAGCTCATGTCCTCGACCGGCACGACGACGGAGAGGTCCCACTCCTTGACCGACGGCGGCTGCACGACCTGCACCGGCCGGCCCCCGGCGAGGAAGGTGGCCACCTCCTCGATGGGCCGCACGGTGGCCGACAGGCCGATCCGCTGCGCCGGGCGGTCCAGCAGCTCGTCGAGCCGGTCGAGGGAGACCGCCAGGTGCGCGCCGCGCTTGCTGTCGGTGACCGCGTGCACCTCGTCGACGATCACCGTCTCCACGCCGCGCAGCGCCTCCCGCGCGGAGCTGGTGAGCAGCAGGAACAGCGACTCGGGCGTGGTGATGAGGATGTCGGTGGGCCGCCGGGTGAACGCCCGCCGCTCGTCGGCGGGGGTGTCGCCGGAGCGGATGCCGACCGAGATCTCCGGCCGGGGCAGGCCCAGCCGCATCGCCGCCTGGCCGATGCCGGTCAGCGGCGCCCGCAGGTTGCGCTCGACGTCGACGGCCAGCGCCTTGAGCGGGGACACGTAGAGGACCCGGCAGCGCCGGCCCTCGTCGGCCGGCGGGGTGGCGGTGAGCCGGTCGAGCGACCACAGGAAGGCCGCGAGCGTCTTGCCCGACCCGGTGGGGGCGACGACGAGGGCGTGCCCGCCGCTGCTGATGGCCTCCCACGCGCCCTCCTGCGCGGCCGTGGGCTCGGCGAAGGCGCCGGTGAACCAGGCCCGGGTGGGCTCGGAGAACCGGGCCAGGGCGGTCGGGCGAGCAGGCACGTCGTCCAGTGTCCCCGCGGGTACGACAGTCCGCTGGCCTGCGCGGACGCCGGCAGCGGGCGGGGTCACCCGATCCGGCGGTGGCGTGCGGCACACTGCCGGGCATGCGCCACTCGCTCTACGAGGCCGAGCACGAGGACTTCCGCCGGATGGTCCGCGACTGGGCGGAGAAGACCATCGCCCCGTTCCACGACCAGTGGGAGCGCGACGGCATCGTCCCGCGCGACGTGTGGCTCTCCGGCGGGGAGCAGGGGCTGCTCGGCTTCGACGTCGACGAGCGGTGGGGCGGCGGCGGGGTCCGCGACTTCCGCTACAACGCCGTCCTCAACGAGGAGCTGACCCGCATCGGCGCCAGCGGGGTCGGCTTCACCCTGCACGACGACGTCGTCGCCCCCTACCTGCGCGACCTGTGCACCGAGGAGCAGGCGGCGCGCTGGCTGCCCCGCTTCTGCCGCGGTGAGCTGATCACCGCGATCGCCATGACCGAGCCGGGCACCGGCAGCGACCTGCAGGCCATCCGCACCACCGCCCGCCGCGACGGCGACTCGTGGGTGCTGACCGGCGCCAAGACGTTCATCACCAACGGCATCAACGCCGACCTCGTGATCGTGGTGGCCCGCACCGACCCCGACGCCCCCGGCGCCAAGGGCACCAGCCTGCTCGTCGTCGAGCGGGGGATGGCCGGCTTCAGCCGCGGCCGCAACCTGGACAAGGTGGGCCTCAAGGCGCAGGACACCGCCGAGCTGTTCTTCGACGAGGTGCGGGTGCCCGCGGAGAACCTGCTCGGGCGGGAGAACGGCGGCTTCGCCCACCTCATGGGCAACCTGCCCCAGGAGCGGCTGTCGATCGCCGTCGGCGCGGTCGCCTCGGCCGAGACGGTGCTGGCGCAGACCCGCGAGTACGTCACCTCGCGGACGGCGTTCGGCCGCCCGGTCGGCAGCTTCCAGCACAGCCGGTTCGTCCTCGCCGAACTGCACACCGAGACGACGATCGCGCGCACCTTCGTCGACGAGTGCGTGCGCCGGCACAACGACGGCGAGCTCGACGCCGTCGACGCGGCGATGGCCAAGTACTGGACCACCGAGCTGCAGAACAAGGTCGCCGACCGCTGCCTGCAGCTGCACGGCGGCTACGGCTACATGGACGAGTACCCGGTGTCCAAGGCCTGGCGCGACGCCCGCGTCCAGTCCATCTACGGCGGCACCAACGAGATCATGCGGGAGATCATCGGCCGCTCCCTGGGGCTGTGACCCCCGGCGCCCCGGCCGTCCCCGACGTCGAGGGCGTCCAGCGGCGGACCGTCGGCGTCCTCGCCGGCGCGGTGGCGCTCGGCGGGCTCGGCGTCACCGTGGGCATCACCGTCGGCGGCCTGCTCGCCCGGGAGGTCTCCGCCAGCGACTCGGCCGCCGGGCTCGGGCAGACCGCGGGCGTGCTCGGCGCCGCGGTGCTCGCCGTCCCGCTGGCGCGGCTGTCCGACCGCGCCGGGCGCCGGGCCGGTCTGGTCGCCGGGTACGCCGTGGCCCTCGCCGGGGCCGCGCTGACCGTCGTCGCCGCCGCGCTGTCGTCGCTGCCGCTGCTGCTGGTGGGCCTGTTCGCCTTCGGCGCCTCCACCGCGTGCGGGCTGCAGGCGCGCTACGCCGCCGCCGACCTCGCCGCGCCCGAGCGGCGCGGCCGGGCGCTGGCGCTGGTCGTCTGGGCCACCACCGTCGGCTCGGTGTTCGGCCCGCAGCTGGCCGCGCCGGGAGCCGGGCTGGCCGCGACGCTCGGGCTGCCGGCGCTCGGGGGCGGGTTCGTCGTGTCGGCCGCGGTGTTCGCCCTCGTCGCCGCCGGGCTCTGGGCCGCGCTGCGCCCCGACCCGCTGCTGCTGGCCCGCCGGCTCCGGGACGGCGCCGGCACGCCGGCCGTGCGCCCGCCGCGGGCCACCCGGGCGGCGCTGGCCGCGGTGTGGGCCGACCCGGGCGGCCGGCTCGGGCTGGTGGCCGTCGTGGTGTCCCACGCGGTGATGGTCGGGGTCATGGTCATGACGCCGGTGCACATGGGGCACGCCGGCGGTCCCGAGGGGACGACGCTGCGGCTGGTCGGGCTCGTCATCAGCGTGCACGTGGCCGGCATGTACCTGTTCAGTCCCGTGGTCGGGCTGCTCGCCGACCGTGCCGGGCGGCGGGCCACGGTCGCCGTCGGCGGAGCGCTGCTGCTGGCCGCCGCCGCGATCGCCGGCACCGCGCCGCCGGAGGCCGCGTGGCGCCTGGGCGGCGGGCTGCTGCTGCTCGGGCTGGGCTGGTCGTGCGGGCTCATCGCCGGCTCGACGCTGGTCACCGAGTCGGTGCCGGCGGAGGTGCGGCCCACCGCGCAGGGCGGCACCGACCTGCTCATGGGCCTGGGCGCGGCGCTGGCCGGCGCGGTCGGCGGGCCGCTGCTGGCGGTGGGCGGGTTCGCCCTGGTGGCGGGGGTCTCGGCGGCGCTCGTGGTCCCGCTCGCGGTGGTGTGGGCCCGGCGCTGAGGGCCTAGCGGCCGCGCATGCCGCGCCAGAGCAGCACGAGGGTCACGAGCAGGCACAGCGCGATGCCGAGCTCCAGGACGGTGTCCCAGGTCGCCGAGCCGGTGGTCGGGAACACGGGACCAGCCTAGGTCGTCCGATACCGTGAAGACACTTCACGGTGCAGGAGGGTCACGATGCCGGCGGACGACGGGCGGGTGGCCGCGCTGGACCGGGTGCTGGAGCTGACGGTGCTGCTGGGCCGGGACATGGCGGCGTCCCTGGCCGCCTCCGGGCTCACGGTCGCCCGCACCACCCTGCTGTGGCACCTGCGCGCCGGCCCGAGCACCCAGCGGGCGCTGGCCGACGCGCTCGGCGTCAGTGCGCGCAACGTCACCGGCCTGGTCGACGGGCTGGCCGAGTCCGGTCTGGTCAGCCGCGAGCCCCACCCGGCCGACCGCCGGGCCACCCTCGTCACCCCGACCCCGCGCGGGCAGGAGCTCCTCGACGAGCTCGCCCGCGGCCAGGCCGAGCTGGCCGGGCAGCTCTTCGGCGGGCTCTCCCGGGAACGGCTCGACGGGCTGGTGTCCGTGCTCGACGAGGTGCTCGAGCGGCTGCGGCCCCTCGTCCCGGGCGGAGCGGCGTCGTGATCCTGCTCAGGCTCGCCCGCAGGGCGGTCGTCTACGAGATCGGCACGTGGCGCAGCCTGGCGCGCTGGCTCCGGCGCCGCCCCGACGTGGCCGCCGGCGCCGACGCCTTCCCGTACGCCTCGGCCGTCTCGCCGGTCCTGTGGACGTTCGTCGTGCTGTCGGCCGTGGAGATCCCGCTGGTCGACCTGCTGCTGCCCTGGCCGTCGCTGCGCGCCGCCCTGCTCGTCGCCGGCGTCTACGGCCTGCTCTGGATGGTCGGCCTGCTCGCGTCGATGACGGTGTACCCGCACGCCGTCGACGGCGACGGTCTCCGGGTGCGGTCCGGGTTCTCCGTCGACGTCCGGGTGCCGTGGGCGGCGATCGCCGCGGTCCGGGTGCGGCGGCGCAGCGTGGAGGGCTCCCGCACGGTCGTCGTCGAGGAGGGGGAGCGGCGCGCGGTGTCGGTGACGGTCGTGTCCTCGACGCAGGTGGACGTCGAGCTGCGGACGCCGCTGGTGCTGCCCCTCGCGCGCACCGGCGGCCGGCCGGTCGACGAGCTGCGGCTGGCCGCCGACGACCCCGCGGCCCTGGTCCGACGGCTGCGCCAGGGGATCGCCGACCACGCGGCGGCCGCGGCCCCGGACGGCGAGGCGCGCTAGCGTCGGGACGTGCGCCTGCAGGAGTTCTGGTCCCGGCTCGAGGACCAGTTCGGGTCGATGCGGGCGCAGACCGTGGCCCGCGACCACGTCTTCTCCGCGCTCGGCGGCCGGACGGCCCTCGACGCGATCGAGGCCGGGCTGCCCGTCCGCCGGGTCTGGCTGGCCATCTGCGAGGAGTACGAGGTCCCGCGGAAGGACCGCTGACCCCGCGGCGTACTCCGTGCGGAGCAGGTGCGCCGGCCCCGGGTCCGTCCTGCCGGCCGACGCGCGGAGGGGGCCGCGCTCCCTAGCGTCGACGGCGTGATCGAGATCCGTGGACTGACCAAGCGCTACGGCGACCGCACGGCCGTCGACGACCTCACCGTCACCATCCGCTCCGGCCGGGTGACCGGGTTCCTGGGCCCCAACGGAGCCGGGAAGTCGACGACGATGCGCGTCGTCGTCGGCCTCGACCGGCCGACCGCGGGCACCGTGCTGGTGGACGGCCGCCGCTACGCCGACCTGCCCGCCCCGCTGCGCGCCGTCGGTGCCCTCCTGGAGGCCCGCTCGGCGCACCCCGGGCGCACCGCGCGCGACCACCTGCGCCTGCTCGCCGCCACGGCCGGGCTGCCGCGGTCGCGGGTCGACGCCGTGCTGGACCTCGCCGGGCTGACGGCGGTCGCCGACCGGCGCGTCGGCGTGTTCTCGCTCGGCATGGGCCAGCGCCTGGGGGTGGCCACGGCGCTGCTCGGTGACCCGGCCACGGTCGTCCTCGACGAGCCTGTCAACGGCCTCGACCCCGACGGCGTCCTCTGGATCCGCACCCTCACCCGGCGGCTGGCGGCCGAGGGGCGCACGGTGCTGGTGTCCTCGCACCTGATGAGCGAGATGGCGGTGACCGCCGACCACCTCGTCGTCCTCGGCCGCGGGCGGCTGGTCGCCGACGCCCCCACCGACGACGTCCTCCGCCAGGCCGGCGGCTCGTCGGTGCGGGTGCGCAGCCCGCGGGCGGTGGAGCTGGTCGACCTGCTGGCCGGCGAGGGCGTCGTCCTGGACTCCCCGGAGCGCGGGCTGGTCGAGGTGCGCGGGCTGCCGGCGGCCGAGATCGGCGACCGCGCCGCCCGGGCCGGGATCGCGCTGCACGAGCTGACCCCGGTGTCGGCCTCGCTCGAGGAGGCCTTCATGGACCTGACCCGCGACGAGCGGGAGTACCGCACCGACGCCCCGCAGGAGGTCCTGGCATGAGCACCGACACGCTGCACCCCCGCTCCGCCCGCGTGGCGCCCGCGTGGCGCCCGGCCGGCGGCGGCGTGCGCGGGCTGCTGGTCGGGCAGTGGCTGGCGCTCCGGTCGCTGCGCACCACGTGGTGGGTGCTCGGCGGGGCCTCGGTCGCGATGGTCCTGCTCGGGCTGCTGTTCACCTCGACCTCGGAGTCCGGCGGCCCCGGCGGACGGGGCGGCCCGCCCGGGCTGGACCTGGCCGACCCGGTCGCGCTGAGCCTCGGCGGGTACAACCTGGCCGCGCTGGCCACCGGCGTGCTCGGCGTGCTGCTGGTCACCGGCGAGTACACCAGTGGCGCCGTGCGGGTCACCTTCGCCGCCGTGCCGCAGCGCTGGCCGGTGCTGCTCGGCCGTGCCGCGGTCCTCGCCGCCGTGGCCCTGGCGACGACGACGGCGGCCGCGGTGGCCGCCTTCCTCGTCGGCCAGGCCGCGCTCGGCGACGCCGGGGTGTCGCTCGCCGACGACGGGGTGGCGCGCGCCGTCCTCGGCGCCGGGCTCTACGTCACCGCCATCGGGCTGCTCGGCTCGGCGCTCGGCTGGCTGCTGCGCTCCACCGGCGGCGCGATCGGCACGCTGTTCGGGATCGTCTTCCTGCTGCCGGTGCTCGGCGGCCTGCTGCCGTCCAGCTGGGGCCCCGACGTCGTGCGCTGGCTACCCGGGCAGGCGGGGTCGAGCGTCCTGCAGCGCGTCACCACGGCCGACGAGTTCGCGCCGTGGACCGGCTACGCCGTCCTCTGCGGCTACCTGGTGCTGCTCTTCGCGGCCGCGGTGGTCACGGTGCGCCGACGGGACGCGTGAGGTCCCGGCCCGACCCGGTCGCGGGGCACGATGGCGTCCGTGGAGGGGCTCCCGTGCAGGTGAGGTCGGCGGTGGGGACGGTGGGACCGGTGATCGCCGGCGCCGTCCTCTCCGTCGGCCCGCTCGTCCGCTTCGGCGGGCCGACCCCCGCCGACGTCGTCGTCACGCTGCTGGCGTGGGCGCCGGCGCTGGCCCGCGCCCGGGCGCCGCTGCCGGCCTTCGCCGCCAGCGCGTCCGTGGTGGTCGGCTGGTGGCTGCTCCACGGCCTCGAGCCGCGGCACCTGCTGCCCGCCGGGGCGGCCGTGCTGCTGCTGCTCGTGTGGGTCGTCGACCGCTGCGGCCCGCGGACGGCGGCCGCCGCCGTCGCCACCTGCCTCGCCGTCCCCCTGCTCGCGGGAGCGGCCGCACTGGCCGGCCGCCCCGGCGCCGCCGCCGTCGTCCCGCTGGCCGCGGTCACCGTCACCGCGGCCGTCGTGGGCCGCGACCGGCGCACCCGGCGCGCCTACCTGGTCGCGCTGGAGGACCGCGCCCTGCGCGCCGAGCGGGAGCGCGACGCCCGGGCGCGCGTCGCCGTCGTCGAGGAGCGGGCGCGGATCGCCCGGGAGCTGCACGACGTCGTCGCGCACAACCTCTCGGTCATGACGGCGCTGGCCGACGGCGCCGGCTTCGCCCCCGGCACCGCGCAGGCCCTGGAGGCGGTGGCCCAGATCGCCGCGACTGGCCGGCAGGCCCTCGCCGAGATGCACCGGCTGGTCGGGGTGCTGCGCACCGACGACGACCCGGCCGAGCGCGCGCCGGCGCCGGGCCTGGCCGACCTGGCCGGCGTCGTCGAGCAGGTGCGGGCCGCCGGGCTGCCCACGGTGCTCACGGTCACCGGCAGCCCGCGGCCGCTGGCGGCCGGAGCGCAGCTCGCCGTCCACCGGCTGGTGCAGGAGGCGCTGACGAACACGCTGCGGCACGCCCGCGGTGCGCGGTCGGCGGAGGTCCGGCTCGACTGGCGGGCGGCGGAGCTGGCCGTCTCGGTGACCGACGACGGCGCCCCAGCGGCTGCCCCCGACCGCGCCGGCCCCGACCGCGCCGGCCCCGACCTCGCCGGCCCCGACCGCGCCGGCCACGGGCTGGTCGGCATGCGGGAGCGGGTGGCGGCCTGGGACGGGTCGGTCACCGCGGGCCCGGGTCCGGCCGGCGGGTGGCGGGTGGCCGCGGTGCTGCCCCTCGCCGCGGCCCGCGCGGAGCAGGACGGCACCCCGGTGGCGGCCCCGTGACCACGCGCGTGCTGCTCGTCGACGACGAGCCCCTCGTGCGCGCCGGCCTGTCGATGGTGCTCGAGGCCCAGGACGACCTGACCGTCGTCGGCCAGGCCGGGGACGGCGCCGCGGCGGTCGCGCTCACCCGCGAGCTGCGCCCCGACGTGGTGGTGATGGACGTGCGCATGCCCGGTGTCGACGGCGTCGAGGCCACCCGCCGGATCGTCGCCGAGCAGCTGCCCGGGCGGGTGCTGGTGCTCACCACCTTCGACCTCGACGAGTACGCCTTCGCCGCGCTGCGGGCGGGGGCGAGCGGCTTCCTGCCCAAGAACGCCGAGCCCGGCGAGCTGCTGCGGGCGGTGCGGGCGGTCGCGCAGGGGGACGCCGTCGTCTCGCCGCGGGTGACCCGCCGCCTGCTCGACACGGTCGCGCACCGGCTGCCGGCGGGCACCCCGCCCGACCCGCGGGTGGCCTCGCTCACCGCCCGCGAGCGGGAGGTGCTGCGCGCGGTGGCCCGCGGGGAGTCCAACGCCGAGATCGCCGTCGCGCTCGTGCTCTCCGAGCTCACCGTGAAGACCCACGTGGCCCGTGTCCTGGGCAAGCTGGGGCTGCGCGACCGCACCCAGGCGGCGGTGTTCGCGCACACGCACGGGCTCGTCTGAGGGTCGGCCGGGACCCGCGCGTGTCGCTCGACTCGAACGTGTGTTCGCCCTACAGTGGCGTCCACAGGGGAGTCGCTCCTCCACAGGTCCGGCCCGTTCCCGGAAAGTGTCAGACCCCCGACCTAGCGTCGTCCGCGACACCACAACGACTCCGCACGCGACTTCCCGAAGGTGAGCACCATGGCAACGCTCGACCGCGACAAGGCCCTCGACATGGCCCTCGCCCAGATCGACAAGCAGTTCGGCAAGGGCTCGGTCATGCGGCTGGGCGACAGCGCTGCCCAGGCGATCAAGGTCATCCCGACCGGCTCGATCGCGCTCGACATCGCGCTGGGCATCGGCGGCCTGCCCCGCGGCCGCGTCGTCGAGGTCTACGGTCCCGAGGCCTCCGGCAAGACCACGGTCGCCCTGCACGCGGTGGCCAACGCCCAGGCCGCCGGCGGCATCGCCGCCTTCATCGACGCCGAGCACGCCCTCGACCCCGAGTACGCCCGGGCCATCGGCGTCGACACCGACGCGCTGCTGGTCAGCCAGCCCGACACCGGTGAGCAGGCACTCGAGATCGCCGACATGCTCATCCGCTCCGGCGCGCTCGACATCATCGTCATCGACTCCGTGGCGGCCCTCGTGCCCCGCGCCGAGATCGAGGGCGAGATGGGTGACAGCCACGTCGGTCTGCAGGCCCGCCTGATGAGCCAGGCGCTGCGCAAGATCACCGGTGCGCTGAACAACTCGGGCACCACGGCGATCTTCATCAACCAGCTGCGCGAGAAGGTCGGCATCGTCTACGGCTCGCCCGAGGTCACCACCGGTGGCCGCGCGCTGAAGTTCTACTCGTCGGTCCGCCTCGACGTGCGCCGGATCGAGACCCTCAAGCAGGGCACCGACGCCGTCGGCAGCCGGGTGCGGGTCAAGGTCGTGAAGAACAAGGTCGCCGCCCCGTTCAAGCAGGCCGAGCTCGACCTGCTGTGGGGTCAGGGCTTCAGCCGCGAGGGCGGCCTCATCGACGCCGGCGTCGAGCAGGGCTTCATCCGCAAGTCCGGCGCCTGGTACACGTACGAGGGCGACCAGCTCGGCCAGGGCAAGGAGAACGTCCGCTCCTTCCTGCGCGACAACCCCGACCTCGCCGACGAGATCGAGAAGAAGGTCAAGGAGAAGCTGGGCATCGGCCCGCAGGTCGACGCACCCGCCGCCGACCCGGTCGACTTCTGAGCACTCCGGTGAGCGGCCGGCCGGGCCCGTCCCCCTGGGACGACGAGCCCGAGCGGTCCGACCGGCCCGCCGGCCGGCGCCGCCCGTTCGGGGACTCCCCACGCGGGCGGTCCGGCCGGCGGCGGCGGTCCGGGCCGTCCCCTGACCCGGACGGTCCGGCCGCCGCCCACCTCGCCGACGGTGCGGAGCCCGACACCGGGGACCCGGCCGACGAGCCGGGCGACCCGGAGTCGGTGGCCCGGGCGATCTGCCTCCGCGCGCTCACCGGCGCGCCGAAGACCCGCCGGCAGCTTGCCGAGCTGCTCGAGCGCCGCGGCGTCCCGGAGGACGCCGCGACCGCCGTGCTCGACCGCTTCGGTGAGGTCGGCCTGATCGACGACGCCGCCTTCGCGCGCGCCTGGGTGAGCTCCCGGCAGGCCGGCCGCGGCCTGGCCCGCCGGGCCCTGCGCACGGAGCTGCGGGCCAAGGGCGTCGACGGCGAGGACGCCGAGCAGGCCCTCGCCCTGGTCGACGACGAGGACGAGCGCGCGGCCGCCCGCCACCTGGTGGAGCGGCGGCTCCCGGCGCTGCGCCGGGTGGACCGCGTCACCGCCACCCGCCGGCTGGTCGGGATGCTCGCCCGCAAGGGCTACCCCGGCGGCCTGGCCGCCGGTGTGGTCCGCGAGGTCCTCGACGGGACCGGCTTCGGCACCGACCCCGATCCCGACGGGCCGGACGGGCCGGACTGGGAGGACGACCTGCCCTGACCGGCGGCACGACGACGGGCCCCGTCGCCGGCTCCTGGAGCCGGCGACGGGGCCCGTGCGCGTGCCGGGGGAGTGCGCGCCGGGTCAGCCGGCGATCGACCCCACGCCCGAGGTCCAGGCGGTGAGGTCGACGGCGCGGCCGCCGGGGGCGTCGTCGTCGGGCACCAGCCACGGCCCCCGGGCACCGCGGGCGTGGCCGGCGCGCAGCCAGCGGGCGACGAGGGACTCGAAGGAGTGGCCGGGGACCACGCCGGGACGGCTGACCGGGCCGAGGAAGGTCAGGTCCAGCTCGGTGCCGTCGAACAGGCGCAGCACCACCCGGCAGCGGGCCCGCCGGTGCCGGGCCGGAGGCACCGCCTCGCGGACGACGGCGGAGTCGGCACCCGCGGCCCCGGCGAAGGTGGCCGAGGCCGCCCGCAGCCGGGTCACGAACTCCTGGGCGGCGTCGACGTGCACGTCGGGCAGGCGCACCACGGCGGGCAGCGGCGGCACGACGGGGCAGAGAGCGGTGTCCACGGACCCGTTCTCGGCAGACCCGTCGCCGCCCCTGACCGCCGGCGGGTCCGCGGGGCGAGCGGGACGGCACGTGACCGTTCCGTGTCCGCCCCGCGGCTGTCAGGCCTGCCCGGTGGGCGCGCCGCCCCCGCCCATCTGGACGTCGGCGGGCAGCTCGACGTCCGCGGCCGCGGCGGCCTTCGCGCTGCGGCGGGTGCGCTTCTCCACGCTGCGGGCCACCTGCGAGAGCGCCACGTTCACGACGATGTAGATGAGGCCGGCGGCGACGTACAGCTGGAAGGTGTACTGGCTGCCGAAGGAGAAGTTGAAGAACTCCACCAGGCTGCGCGCGGTCCGCAGCAGCTCGACGTAGCCGACGATGAACCCGAGCGAGGAGTCCTTGAGCAGCACCACGAGCTGGGCCACCAGCACCGGCAGCATCCGGCGGACCGCCTGCGGCAGCAGGACCAGCGTCATGACCTGCGTCTTGCGCATGCCCAGCGCGAAGGCGGCCTCCCGCTGGCCCCGGTCCACCGACAGGATCCCGGCCCGGAAGATCTCCGCCAGCACGGCCATGTTGTAGAGCGTCAGCCCCAGCACCAGCGCCCGGAAGGCGGTCATCGGGACGCCGACGGTGGGCAGGAACAGCAGGCAGAACAGGATCAGGATCAGCAGCGGCACGGCACGGAACAGCTCGATGACCACACCGACCGGGATGCGCACCCACGCGTGGTCGGACAGCCGCCCGACCGCGAGCAGCGCGCCCAGCACGGTGGCCAGGACCATCCCGACCGCGGCGACCGCCAGCGTGTTCAGCAGCCCCTCCCACAGGGCCTGCGGCACGCCCGACGCCGGGTCGAACAGCACCGCCCACCGGTCGGGCTCGAGCTGGCCGTTGGCCGCCAGCCGCCACAGGGCGAGCCCGACCAGCGCGGCGACGACGAGGCCACCGACCACGGTGCCCACCAGCTGCCGGCGACGGGCGCGCGGACCGGGGACGTCGAACAGGACGCTGGTGCTCATCGGACGATCGCCACCCGGTTCTCGACCACCCGGATGAGCCAGGCGGAGGGGAGCGTGATCACGAGGTAGCCGGCGACGACCGCGGCGAAGACGGCGAGCAGCTGGTCGGCGTTGGCGTTGGCCAGCCGCTGCAGTGCGGCGGTCAGGTCGGTGACGGCGAAGCCGGCGGCGATGGAGGTGTTCTTCGCCAGCGCGATCCACACGTTGCCCAGCGGCGGCACCACGGTGCGGAACGCCTGCGGGAGGACGACCTGGCGCAGCGACTGCCCGAAGGTCAGCCCGAGCGCCCGGGCCGCCTCGGCCTGCCCCGGCGGGACGGAGTTGATGCCCGACCGCAGCGCCTCGCAGACGAACGCGGCGGTGTAGAGCGACAGCGCGGCGACCGCGGTGAGGAAGCGGCTCGGGAACTGCAGGTCGATCTGCACGATGCCGAACGCCAGGAAGAAGAAGACGACGGTCAGCGGGGTGTTGCGGAACACCTCGACGTAGAAGGTGGCCAGCCCGCGCAGCGGGGGCACCGGGCTCACCCGCATCCCGGCCAGCAGGGTGCCGAGCACCAGCGCGCACAGGCCGCTGACGACCGCGAGGGAGAGCGTCGTCAGGAACGCGCTCCACAACAGGTCGGAGTTGTCGCTGAGGAACTGCACCGCGCCCTCGATCTCTCAGTCACCGCCGGACGCCGCCGGGCGGGGAGCCCGCCCGGCGGCGTCCGGACCGGTCGGTGGGGTCAGTACCGGTCGACCGACGGCGGCTCGGGGGCCTCCTCGCCGGTGATGGAGCCGGCGGTGCGGTCCCAGGCGTCGGCCCAGCGGCCGTCCTCGAAGGACTCCTCGAGGACGTCGTTGATGAAGTCGCGGAACTCGGTGTCACCGAGCTCCAGGCCGATGCCGTAGGGCTCCTCGGTGAACGGGTTGCCCACCAGCTCGAAGCCCTCGGGGTTGCCGGCGACCAGGCCGGTGAGGATGACGTTGTCCGTCGTCACGGCCTGGACGTTGCCGTTGGCCAGGTCGTCGGCGCACTTGGAGTAGACGTCGTAGGTCACCAGCTGGGCCTCCGGGTAGTTGTCCCGGATGTTCTGCGCCGGCGTGGAGCCCTCGACCGAGCAGACGGTCTTGCCCGCCAGATCGTCGGGGCCCTCGATGCCCTCGGGGTTGCCCGCCGCCACCATGATGTCCTGGCCGGCGACGTAGTACGGGCCGGCGAAGTCGACGACCTGCTTGCGGGCGTCGTTGATGGTGTAGGTCGCCACGACGATGTCGACCTGCCCGTTCTGGATGAACGGCTCGCGGTTGGCCGAGACGGTCTCGGTGAACTCGATGTCCTCGGGCGCGATGCCCAGCTCACCGGCGATGATCTTCGCGATCTCGACGTCGAAGCCCTCGGGCTGGCCGCTCTGCGGGTTGAGCAGGCCGAAGCCGGGCTGGTCGTACTTGGTGCCGACGGTGATCGTGCCGGCCTCGTTGAGCTCGGCCATCGTCGTGCCGGCGTCGAACTCGACGTCCTCGGCGGCGGTGGGCGCGCTGGAGGACTCCTCCGCGGCCTGGTTGCCGGCCTCGCTGGAACAGGCGGCCAGGGTGAGGCCGAGCGCGGCGAACGCCGCGAGCCGTCGGGTGCTGCGCATGGGTGGGTCCTCCCGGGGGTGGGTCAGTGGTTGAGGATCTTGGAGAGGAAGTCGCGCGCCCGGTCCGAGCGCGGGTTGGTGAAGAACGTCTCCGGGTCGGCGGCCTCGACGATCCGGCCGCCGTCCATGAACACGACCCGGTTGGCCGCCCGCCGCGCGAAGCCCATCTCGTGGGTGACGACGACCATCGTCATGCCCTCGCGGGCCAGCGACGTCATGACGTCGAGGACCTCGTTGATCATCTCCGGGTCCAGGGCCGAGGTCGGCTCGTCGAAGAGGATGACCTTGGGGTCCATCGCAAGGGCGCGGGCGATCGCCACGCGCTGCTGCTGGCCGCCGGAGAGCTGCGCCGGGTACTTGTCGGCCTGCTGGGCGACGCCCACGCGCTCGAGCAGCTCGCGGGCGCGCGCCTCGGCCTGCGCCTTCCCCTGCCGGCGCACCCGGGTCGGGGCCAGGGTGACGTTCTCGAGGATCGTCTTGTGCGCGAAGAGGTTGAAGCTCTGGAAGACCATGCCGACGTCACTGCGCAGCCGGGCCAGCGCCTTGCCCTCGTCGGGCAGCTTCTCGCCGTCGATGCGGATCTCGCCCTGCTGGATGGACTCCAACCGGTTGATCGTGCGGCAGAGCGTGGACTTGCCGGAGCCCGACGGGCCGATGACGACGACCACCTCGCCGCGGTCGATCGACAGGTCGACGTCCTGGAGGACGTGCAGTTCACCGAACCACTTGTTGACGCCGGTCAGCTGGACGAGAGGTCCTCCGGCGAGCTGGCTGGTCACCCGGGGAACCCTAGAGCCGCCGGGGGACGGCGCGGTCCCGAGGTCATCACGATCCAGTAACGGGTCCGCTCACGCCGGGTGACCGACGTCGCGCCGTACCCTCGCAGACGCCATGGGAACCGAGGTCGCCAACCCGTCGCGCACCTACCGCGTGCGCACCTACGGGTGCCAGATGAACGTGCACGACTCCGAGCGCCTGTCCGGGCTGCTCGAGGCCGCGGGCTACGCCGCCGCACCCGAGGGGGCCGACGCCGACGTCGTCGTCCTCAACACCTGCGCGGTGCGGGAGAACGCCGACAACCGGCTGTACGGCAACCTCGGCCACCTGCGGCCGGTCAAGGACGCCCACCCGGGCATGCAGATCGCCGTCGGCGGCTGCCTGGCGCAGAAGGACCGCGGTGAGATCGTGCGCCGCGCGCCGTGGGTCGACGTCGTCTTCGGCACGCACAACGTCGGCTCGCTGCCGGCTCTGCTCGAGCGCGCCCGCCACAACGCCGAGGCGCAGGTGGAGATCGCCGAGGCGCTCGAGGTGTTCCCCTCGACGCTGCCGGCGAAGCGGGACTCCGCCTACTCCGGCTGGGTGTCGATCAGCGTCGGGTGCAACAACACCTGCACGTTCTGCATCGTCCCGGCGCTGCGCGGCAAGGAGGAGGACCGCCGCCCCGGCGAGATCCTGGCCGAGGTGCAGGCACTGGTCGACCAGGGCGTGCTCGAGGTGACCCTGCTCGGGCAGAACGTGAACGCCTACGGCGTCGGGTTCCGCGACCGCGGCGCCTTCGCCGACCTGCTGCGCGCGACCGGCCGCATCGAGGGCCTGGAGCGGGTCCGGTTCACCAGCCCGCACCCGCGCGAGTTCACCGACGACGTCATCGAGGCCATGGCCGAGACCCCGGCCGTGTGCCACCAGCTGCACATGCCGCTGCAGAGCGGGTCCGACGACGTCCTGCGCCGCATGCGCCGCGGCTACCGGCAGGACCGCTACCTCGGGATCATCGACCGGGTGCGGGCCGCGATGCCCGGTGCCGCGATCACCACCGACGTCATCGTGGGCTTCCCGGGTGAGACCGAGGCCGACTTCGCGCAGACCCTCGAGGTGGTCCGGCAGGCGCGCTTCGCCAGCGCCTTCACCTTCCAGTACTCCAAGCGCCCCGGGACGCCGGCCGCCACCATGGACGGCCAGCTGCCCAAGGAGGTCGTGCAGGAGCGCTACCTGCGGCTGACCGCGCTGCAGGAGGAGATCAGCTGGGCGGAGAACCGCGCACAGGTCGGCCGGACCGTCGAGCTGCTGGTCGCGGCGGGCGAGGGCAGCAAGGACGCGCGCACCGGGCGGCTCTCGGGCCGGGCCCGCGACGGGCGGCTGGTGCACTTCTCCGGAGGTGCGGGCGTGCGGCCGGGTGACGTCGTCGAGACCGTCGTCACCGCGGCCGCACCGCACCACCTCGTCGCCGACGGCCCGCTGCTGTCGCACCGCCGCACCCGCGCCGGCGACGCGCACGAGGCCGGCACCCGGCCGACGACGCCGGGCGTCTCCCTCGGCATGCCGGGGATCGGGGTCCCCGCCCCGCTGGAGCCCGCCCCGAGCTGCTAGCGGCGCGACGCGGTCTTCTCGGCCTCGGCCAGCCACTCCCGGCGGGTCTCCAGGTTCGCGCGGGCCTCCTCGACGCGGCGGGCGTTCCCGGCGGCCTCGGCCTTGGCCAGCTGCTCCTCGGCCTTGGTCACCGCGGCCCGCATCGAGGCGACCATCGGGTTCTCCGGCGCGGTGCGCACCCGGCCCGCGTCGGAGGCGCCCCGCACCCGCTGCTCGACGGCCTGCATGCGGTCCTCCAGCGAGCGCATCGCGCCCCGCGGCACGTGACCGATGGCGTCGTAGCGCTCCTGGATCCGGCGCAGCGCGGACTGGGCGCCCCGCAGGTCGGTCGAGGGGTCGAGCTTCTCGGCCTCGGCGAGCAGCTCCTCCTTGGCCTGCTGGTTGGCCAGCTGCTCGCTGCTGCGGGCCTTGTCCGACTCGGTGCGGGCGCTGAAGAACACGTCCTGGGCGGCGCGGAACTGCTTCCACAGGTCGTCGTCGCCGTCGCGGCTGGTGCGGGGGACGGCCTTCCAGCGGTCCATGAGCGAGCGCATCGCGGCGCTCGTGGGACCCCAGTCGGTGGACGCCGACAGCCGCTGCGCCTCGGCGATGAGCTCCTGCTTGGCCGCCCGGGCCTCGCCGCGCTGGGCGTCGAGCGCGGCGAAGTGGGCGCCCCGGCGGCGGCCGAAGGCGTCCCGCGCCGCGGCGAAGCGCGACCACAGCGCCTCGTCGGTCTTGCGGTCGATGCCGCGGATCGTCTTCCACTCCTCGACGATCGCCTTGAGCCGGTCGCCGGCGGCCTTCCACGACGTCGACTCCGCGGCGATCTGCTCGGCCTCGGCGGCCAGCGCCTCCTTGCGGGCGACCTGCGCGGCGCGGGCGGCGGCCTTCTCCGCGCGCGACTCGGCGACGGCGGAGTCGGCCGTGTCCACCATGGCGCGGGCACGGGCGGCCAGCCCGTCGAGGTCGCCGACGGCGGTCGCGGTCGGGATGGTGTCGGCCAGCGCCTGCGCCTTGGCCTTGATCTCGTTCGGGTTGCCGGTGTGCGCCTTGAGCCGCGCCTCGAGCAGCGTGACCTCGGTGGCCAGGTCGTCGTAGCGGCGGGCGAAGTGCGCCAGCCCCGCGGCGGGCTCGCCGGCCTGCCACGAGCCGACCGGGCGCTCGCCGTCGGCGGTGCGCACGTAGACGGTGCCCTCCTCGTCGACCCGGCCCCACCGGGTGGGGTCCGACGCCGCCTCGGCGGCGGGCGCGGGCGGCACGACGGCCGGGGCGGTGACCTCCGCGCTGGTGACCTCCGCGCTGGTGGCCTCCGGGGCGGTGGCCTCCGGCGCGCTCTCGGCCGCCGTCGGGTCGGCCAGTTCCGCGGCCGCGGGGGTGGGCGCGGCAGGCGTCCCGGCCTCCGGGGTGACCGCGTCGGGACCGGTCGTCTCGGGCGAGGGGACCTGCTGCGACCCGTCTCCGGGGTTCTCCGTGCTCGACACGCACCGCAGTCTCCCACGCCGCGTCGGAGACACTGCTGCGGTGAGCAGCCTGCCCGCCGCACCGGTCCCGGTCGCCTTCTGCCCGTGCCCGCCGCTGCTGGTGCCCGCGGTCGCCGGCCGGGCCGCCGAGGACACCGCCGCGCTGCGCGCCGCCTGCGCCACCGCGGTCGGGACGCTGCCGACCACGGCCGCGGTCGTGGTCGTCGGGCCCGACGCCGAGGGCCGCCACGGCCCGGGGGACGCCGGCGACCTGCGCGGCTTCGGCGTCGACCTCGAGGTGCCCCTGTCGGGCCCGGTGCGTCCCGGTGGAAGGCGGCTGCCGCTCTCGCTCACCGTGGGCGCGGCGCTGCTCGACGCCGCCGGGCACACCGGCCCGCGCGTCGGCGCGGCGCCCGGAGAGCTCGCCGGTGTGGTGGCGGAGGTGCCCGGCCCGGTCGCGGTGCTGGCCATGGGTGACGGCTCGGCCCGCCGCAGCGTCAAGGCCCCCGGCTACCTCGACGGGGCCGCGGCGCCCTTCGACGCCGCCGTCGCCGCGGCGCTGGCCACCGGCGACGCGGCGGCCCTGGCCGCGCTGGACCCGGCCGAGGGCGCGCGGTTGCTGGCGGCGGGCGTCCCCGTGTGGCGCGCGGTCGGTGCGCTGCTCGCCGGCCGCACGGTCGCCGCGGAGCTGCTGGCCGACGAGGCCCCCTACGGCGTCGGCTACCTGGTCGCGGCGTGGACGGCGCGGTGAGCGCACCGCCGGTCGTCGCCGTCGTCGGCCCCACGGCCACGGGCAAGACGGCGCTGGCGGTGGAGCTGGGCCGCCGGCTGGGCGGCGAGGTGGTCAACGCCGACTCGATGCAGCTCTACCGCGGCATGGACGTCGGTACGGCCAAGCCCGACGCCGCCGAGCGGCAGGGGGTGCCGCACCACCTGCTCGACGTCTGGCACGTGCGGCAGCCCGCCTCGGTGGTCGAGTACGCGCGGCTGGCGCGCGCCGAGGTCGACCGGCTGCGCGCGGCCGGCGTCGTGCCGCTGCTGGTGGGCGGCTCCGGCCTCTACGTGCGCGCGGTCCTCGACGACCTCGACTTCCCCGGCACCGACCCGGCCGTCCGCGCGCGGCTGGCGGCCGAGCTGGCCGAGGCCGGACCGGCCGCGCTGCACGCCCGCCTCGCCGCGGTCGACCCGGAGGCCGCGGCCGCCGTCCTGCCGTCGAACGGACGGCGGATCGTGCGCGCCCTGGAGGTCGTCGAGCTCACCGGCGGCCCGTTCCGGGCGACGCTGCCCGAGCCGCGGCCGCACTACCCGGCGGTCGTCGTCGGCCTGGACCGCAAGCCCGCGGAGCTGGACGCGAGGGTCGCCGAACGGGTGGACCGGATGTGGGCCGCCGGCCTCGTCGCGGAGGTCGAGGCGCTGGCCGCGCAGGGCCTGCGCGAGGGGCCCACCGCCTCCCGCGCGCTCGGGTACGCGCAGGTGCTCGCCCAGCTCGACGGCACGCTGACCGCCGACGAGGCGCGCGAGCGGACGGTCGTGACCACCCGCCGGTTCGTCCGCCGGCAGCGCTCCTGGTTCCGCCGCGACCCGGTGACGACGTGGTTCGACGCCGCCCGGCCCGACCTGGCCGACGCGGTCACCGGCCTGCTGGCCGGCCGTACGATCGGGTGGTGAGCGACCGGTTCCTCCTCGGGCACGGCACCGAGAACGACTTCGTCGTCCTGCCCGACCCCGACGGGGACCGCTGGCCCGAGGACCGCCTCGACGCCGCCCTGGTGCGGCGGCTGTGCGAGCGCCGCTCCGGGCTCGGGGGCGACGGCGTCCTGCGGGTGGTGCGCAGCCGGCACGTGCCCGACGCCCCCGCCGTCCTGGGGGACGACCTCGGGCGCTGCGAGTGGTTCATGGACCACCGCAACGCCGACGGCTCGCACGCGGAGATGTGCGGCAACGGCGTCCGGCTGTTCCTGCACGTGCTGGTCACCGAGGGGCTGCTCGACCGCGCCGCGTGCGCCGACGGGGTCCTGGTGGGCACCCGCGGCGGCCCGCGCCGGGTGGGCGCCGGCGCCGACGGCTCGTACTGGGTGGACATGGGGCCGGCCCAGCCCTTCGGCCGCGGCGAGGCGACGGTCGCCGGGCAGGCGTTCCCCGGGCAGGCGGTGTCGATGGGCAACCCGCACCTGGTCTGCCTCACCGACGCCGACCTCGACGGCCTCGACCTCACCCGGCAGCCGGGCTTCGACGCCGGGCTGTTCCCCGAGGGCGTGAACGTCGAGTTCGTGCGGGTGCTCGCCCGGCCGGCCGAGGGCGCCGACGCGCACGTGCGGCTGCGGGTGCACGAGCGGGGCGTGGGGGAGACCCGCTCCTGCGGCACCGGCGCGTGCGCCACCGCCTACGCCGCGCTGGCCGCCGGGTCGGACGGTCCCCAGCGCGGCACCGTCGTCGTCGACGTCCCCGGCGGCCGCCTGTCGGTGGACGTCTCCCCGGAGACGACGGTGCTGCGCGGGCCGGCCGTCGTCGTCGCGGCCGGTGACCTCACCCGGGAGTGGCTCGACTCCTAGGGGCTGTCCGGGGTGTCGGCGCGGGTCTCCGGGTCGTCCGTCGGGGCCTCCGGCTTGTCGGCCGGCCCGGTGTTGCCGGTGCCGCGCGGCTCGCCGCGGCCGGTGTCCTGGTCGGCGCCGCCGAAGAGGTTGCGCGGCGGGTCGAGGCCGGCCGGGTCCCGGCCCGGGTCCTCGAGCTCCCCGCTCCCGCCCGCGGCGCTGCTGCCCGTCTCGCTCATCTCGAGCCTCCTCGTGTGTCGGGTCCTCCGTCGGGTCCTGGCTGCGCCCTACCCGGCCCCGACCCGGCCACGCGTACCGGGATGGTTCCGCGGCCCCGCGGCGTTCTCCCCGACGTATGACGACTGCACAGGTAACCGAGGTGACCCGCGACGACCCGCGTGTCACGCTGGAGACGATGACGACCGCACAGAACCGCGCCGTGCTCGCCGACGCCCAGGAGCGCGCCGCGCGCGCCGAGGGCACCCGCCCGGCCCCCGCCGACCAGTGGGACGACGACACGACCGGCTCCTACGACCTCGAGGCCCGGGGTGCGCTGCGCCGGGTCGCCGGGCTGTCCACCGAGCTCGCCGACATCAGCGAGGTCGAGTACCGGCAGCTGCGCCTCGAGCGCGTCGTGCTGGTCGGGGTGTGGACCGAGGGCACCCAGGCCGACGCCGACCGGTCGCTGGCCGAGCTGGCCGCGCTCGCCGAGACGGCGGGCTCGGAGGTGCTCGAGGCGGTCAGCCAGCGCCGGGACAAGCCCGACGCCGGCACCTACGTGGGCTCGGGCAAGGCCACCGAGATCCGCTCGATCGTGGCCGCCACCGGCGCCGACACCGTCATCTGCGACGGCGAGCTGACCCCGGGCCAGCTCAACGCGCTGGAGAAGATCCTCAAGGTCAAGGTGGTCGACCGGACCGCGCTGATCCTCGACATCTTCGCCCAGCACGCCACCAGCCGGGAGGGCAAGGCCCAGGTCGAGCTGGCGCAGATGCAGTACATGCTGCCCCGGCTGCGCGGCTGGGGTGAGTCGCTGTCCCGGCAGGCCGGTGGCCGCGTCGCGGGCGGTGGCGGCATCGGCACCCGCGGTCCCGGTGAGACCAAGATCGAGACCGACCGGCGCCGCATCCGCTCGCGGGTGAGCAAGCTGCGCCGCGAGATCGCCGGCATGGCCACCGCCCGCGCCACCCAGCGCTCGGCGCGCGACCGCAACGCCGTGCCCAGCGTGGCCATCGCCGGGTACACCAACGCCGGCAAGTCGAGCCTGCTCAACCGGCTCACCGGCGCGGGCGTGCTGGTGGAGAACGCGCTGTTCGCCACCCTCGACCCGACGGTGCGCCGCGCACAGTCGCCCGACGGCCGCGAGTACACGCTGACCGACACCGTCGGCTTCGTCCGGCACCTGCCGCACCAGCTGGTCGACGCCTTCCGGTCCACGCTGGAGGAGGTGGCCGGCGCCGACCTGCTGCTGCACGTCGTCGACGGCTCCGACCCCGACCCGCTCGGCCAGATCGACGCGGTGCACGTGGTGCTCGGGGAGATCGACGCCGCGGCGGTGCCCGAGCTGATCGTCGTCAACAAGGTCGACGCCATGACCGAGGACGACGTGCTGACCCTGCGCCGCGCCCTGCCCGGCGCGATCTGGGTCTCGGCCCGCACCGGCGAGGGCATCGAGCAGCTGCGCGAGGTGCTGGCCGCCCGGCTGCCGCACCCCGACGTCGAGGTCGAGGTGCTCGTGCCCTACGACCGCGGCGACCTGGTGGCGCGCGTCCACCGGGACGGCGAGGTGCTCAGCGAGCTGCACGAGGCGGCCGGCACCCGGCTCTCCGCCCGCGTGGACGGCGGCCTGGCCGCGGCTCTCGAGGGGTTCGCGGCGCCGGTCGCCTGACCCCCCGCCGTCCCGGCCGCCCGGGCACCCGATCGGGTGTCCGGGCGGCTCGCCGTCGGCCGCGGGAGGTCACGGGCCGGTCACGGCCCCGGTACCGTGAGCGGGTGACCAGCGGCGTGGTGCGGCGCGAGGCCGGCGCGTCGGCCGGGGACGACCCCGGCGACGCCCCGGCCGTGCCGGCGCGCGTGGGGACGACCGGGCGCCCGCCGTGGTGGCTGCTGCTCGGGGCCCTCCTGGTCACCGTGGCGGTCACCGCGGACCTGCTCAGCCGCGGCTACCTGGAGCGGCTGGACCTGCAGGTGTCCGAGCTGGTCAGCTCCTGGGACCTGCGCGACTCGCCGGCCTACTGGCCGGTCTGGGCGGTCACCCAGATCGGCGGCCGCGGCACCATCCTCGCCGTGCTGGCCGTCCTGGTCGGCTGGCTGTGCGTCCGCCGGCGCACGCTGCTGCCCCTGGTCCGGGTGCTCACCGCGCTCGCCCTGCTCACCGTCGTGGTGTACGCGTTCAAGTTCGGCACCGGGCGCACGGCCCCGGCCTACCCCGGGTCGTTCTTCCACCGCGACGGCGCCTCCTACCCCTCGGGGCACGTGGCCAACGCCGTGCTCATGTGGGGGGTGGCCCGCTGGCAGGCCGTCGAGTACCGGCTCGGGGCCCGGCTGCAGCGCGTCCTGTGGTGGCTCAGCGTGGCGGGGCCGGTCGTCACCGGGATCGCGATGGTCTCGCTGGACTTCCACTGGGTCACCGACGCGGTGGTCGGGGCGGCCGTGGGCCTGCTGCTGCTGGGCGTGGTTCACGCACTCGACGCAGTGCTGCTGTCACGCTGGGCGAGTGCCCGCGCCGGTCGCCCGACCGCCCCGTCCTGACGTGCGGCGCCGGGTCGCAGGCGCCGGCGCGGCTCTGCTGCTGGGGCTCGGCCCGGCCGCGTTCCCGGCGCCGGCCGCCGCGGAGGAGCCCGCCGCGCCGAGCACGCGGTGCACGGTCACCGACCCGCGGCTGGCCGAGCTCTCCGGCCTGGTCGACGTCGGCGACCGGCTGCTGGCCGTGGTCGACGGCGGGGAGCAGGTGGCCCTGTACGTGCTCGACGGCACCTGCGCGGTGGCCGACGTGGTCACCGCGCCCCTGGACCCCTACGACCCCGAGGACCTCGGCGTGGGCGCCGACGGCACGGTGTGGCTGGCCGACACCGGCGACAACAACGCCACCCGCGACACCGTCGCCCTCGTGGCGCTGCGCCCCGACGGGTCCACCGCCCTGTACCGGCTGACCTACCCCGACGGTGCGCACGACGCCGAGGCGCTGCTGCTGGCCCCCGACGGCACCCCGTACGTGGTGACCAAGGAGGTGCTCGGCGCCAGTCACCTCTACCGGCCGGCCGCGCCGCTGGTCGAGGGCGGCACGGTCGCCCTGGCCGACGTCGGCACGGTGACCTTCACCCTGACCGGCACGCCGGGCGGTCCGGTGGGCCGCGCCGGGCAGCTGCTGGTGACCGGCGGCGCGGTCGCCCGCGACGGCAGCCGCATCGCGCTGCGCACCTACACCGACGCCTACGTCTGGACGCTGGCCGGGTCCGACGTGCCCGGCGCGCTGGCCGGCGAGCCGGTGCGGATCGCGCTGCCGGAGGCGCCGCAGGGGGAGGCGGTCAGCTTCACCGCCGACGGCCAGGCCCTGCTCGTGGCCGGGGAGGGCGTGCCCGGCGACGTGACGCAGGTGCCGATCCCCGCGGCGACGCCCGCGACCACGCCCGCGCCCGGCCCGGCGGCGGAGCCGTCGCTGTCGTCGCTGCTCGACGACGGCAGCACCGGCCTGTCCGTGGTCACCGCCGCGCTCGTCGCGGCCGGCGTGGCCACCCTGCTCGTCCTCGTCGGGGGCCGGCTGCGCCGCCGACGCACCCCCGGTCCGCCGGGGGCCTGACCGGGGCGGCGGTCGACCGCCGCCCCGGACTCCGGTCAGACCCGCCGCAGGACGGTGACGACGCGGCCGAGGACGGTCGCCTCGTCGCCGGGGATCGGCTCGTAGGCCGGGTTGTGCGGCAGCAGCCAGACGTGGCCGTCGCGGCGCTTGTAGGTCTTCACCGTGGCCTCGCCGTCGAGCATGGCCGCGACGATCTCGCCGTTCTCCGCGGTGGGCTGCTGGCGCACGACCACCCAGTCGCCGTCGCAGATGGCCGCGTCGACCATCGAGTCGCCGGCGACGCGCAGCATGAACAGGGTGCCGTCGCCGACCAGTTCGCGGGGGAGCGGGAAGACGTCCTCGACGGCCTGCTCGGCGAGCACCGGGCCACCGGCGGCGATCCGGCCGACCAGCGGCACGTAGGTGGGCGCGCCGGCGCCCGCCTCGGCCGCGGGGGCGGCGGTCTCGGCCGGCGTGTCCCCGGGGAGCCGGACGTCGAGCGCCCGCGGGCGGTTGGGGTCGCGCCGCAGCCAGCCCTTCTTCTGCAGCACCGACAGCTGGTGGGCCACCGAGGAGGCCGAGGACAGGCCGACGGCCTCGCCGATCTCGCGGACCGAGGGCGGGTAGCCGCGGCGCTCGATCGAGTCGCGGATGACCTCCAGGACGCGCCGCTGCCGCTGGGTGAGGCCGTCGCCGGCTTCGGTCCGGTCGGGGAAGGTGCGCACCGCCCCGGTCCCGCCGCCCGGACCGGCCGCGTCCGCGGCGGCCCTCGGGGTGCGCCGGGTCGCCGCCCCGCCGGTCCGCGTGCGCTGGCCGGTGCCGCTGCTGCCCGCCACGTCTCCTCCTCGCCGGCTGTGCCCCCACAGCCCCTCGTGTCCGCCCGCTGCCGGGTCGCGCCGTCCTCTCCGGGACCCGCGGCCGCGGCCCCGCCGGTGCCCGCAGGCGACGGCGGACGGGTGCTGGTCGGACGGTAGCGCCTCGACGCCGGTACTTCAAACGTGTGTTCGAAACCGTGGCGAGGTGTCGGGTCGACCGTGTCGGACGCATGCGGTAGACATCGCACAGACGTTCGATCGAACGCGTGTTCGACGTTCGGACGGTGGACCGACGAGGAGGACTGGTCATGGGCAGCGTGCGGCAGGCCGTGCTGGAGTTCGACGCAGCGGTCCAGGTCCCGTGGCGGCCGTTGCTGGAGCCGGGGTCCCGCAGCGAGCGGCCGTCCCGTCCGGCGCGGCCGGCCGGGCGGGCACCCCTGCCGGGATCGGGTCCCCGGGTCACCGGGCACCTGCGGCCGGTCCCCGACCGCCCCGCCGCTCCACCGGCCCGCACCGCCGGGCCATCCGCCGAGGCTCCGGGGGCCCGCCGCGACCCGGTCCGCCCGGGAGGGCGGCTGCCGCGCGCCCGGGTCGCCGCCGGGGCGGTCCGCGGGGGGACCGGGCCCGGGCGGGCGCCGGCGCGGCTCCGGTTGACCCGCCGGGGTCGGCGGCTGGTCCTCGCGCTCGTCCTGGGGGCCGGCGTCGTCCTGGGGTCGGTGGTGACGCCGTGGGTCACCGGCGGGGAGGCCGGGCTGCGCCTGGCGGGGGAGAGCAGCGTCGTCGTGCGGCCCGGCGACACGGTGTGGTCCCTCGCCGGCGAGGTGGCCGGCGACGGGCAGGACGTGCGCGCGGTGGTCGACGCCATCGAGGAGCTCAACGACCTCGACGGCGCCGTGCTGGTGCCCGGCCAGGTCCTCCGGCTGCCGTGACCGGCGGCGCACCTCCCGTCCGGCGGCCGCTGCCGGGCAGGCGGCGGCCCGGCACGCGGCGGCCCGGCAGACATGGACGAGGCCGCGGCGCCGAGTTCGTCAACCCTCCGCGCGAGGTCGCTCCCGGGGCCGGGCCGGTCGGGCACCTACGGTCGACGGCGTGTCAGCAGCCGTGAACAGCCGCGCCTCGGTCGTCTTCCGCGCCCCGCAGGACGTCGAGGTGCTCCTCGACGGCACCTGGGTGCCCGGCGCCATGCTCGGCTGGCGGCACGACGAGGCCGGTGGCTGCGAGGCGCTCGTCCGCTCGCGCGACGACCGCTCCGGCCCGTTGCCCGCCGCGGACGGGGAGGGCCGCTGGCTCGACCTCGCCGCCGTCCGGCTGCCGGAGCGGCACCTCGCGCTCGCCGGCGAGCCGGGTGCCGCGTCGGCGGCCGACGCCACGGTGTCGGTGTCGACGGGTGTGCCCGTGTCCGCGCCGACGGTGGCCATGGCCGTCGTCGAGCCGGTGGGCCGGCCGCGCCGCGCCGGACGCCGCCACGGGGGTGACGTCACCGCCGAGCAGCCCGCCGTCGGCGTGGTCACCGCGGGCCGGCACCGGGCACCCGCCGACTCCGGCCGGCACCGTGCGCTGACCGCCGAGATGCCCGCCGTGACCGCCGCCGTGTCCGCGGCCGTCCCCACCCCGGCCGCCCCGACCGCGGGCGCCGAGGAGGACGGTCTCACCCGCCCGATCCGCCTCGACGACCTCGTGTCCCACCGCGGCGGCCGTCCCGCGGTCCGCCCCTCGCGCTAGCCGGCGCGCACGGCGTCCCCCGGCCCGGGCGGCCGCGGCCGGGAACGGTCCGCCGCCCGGGCCGTCGCACGTCCGGCCACCGGCGTCCGGCCGCCGGTGTCCGGGCGGCGGCGTCTACACCACCCCGCGGTGCCGTGCGCGCCGACACGCGGGACGCCCCGGCGCGTCGTGTGACGGGTGGGGGACCTGCTCGCGCCTGGTCACCACCGGGTCACGAGCGCATCTCGGCGGAATCGACACGCCCGCGTTCGGCTTGCAGATCTTGTGTTGGGCGACCTAAGGTCCCCCTACATCTAGTAGTTGCACCGTCGGAAGTCGTCCACAGGCCGTCCTCAGGACCTCCCCCGGACATCCACCGGATGTCCCCAGGGAAGTCCACACGTCGACGTCGAGCGAGCTCCTCCCGGAGCACCGTCCGGCCGCCGGCACCACCGTCCGCGGAGGGAGGTGATCCGCAGTGCGCTGCCCGTTCTGCCACAACCCCGACAGCCGGGTGATCGACTCGCGCGAGGCCGACGAGGGGGCCACCACCCGTCGTCGTCGCTCGTGCCCGGCCTGCGGCCGCCGGTTCACCACCGTGGAGGAGGCGGTGCTCGCCGTCGTCAAGCGCAGCGGCGTCAGCGAGCCGTTCAACCGCTCGAAGGTCGTCGCCGGCGTCCGCCGGGCCTGCCAGGGCCGGCCGGTCGACGAGGACCAGCTGCAGCAGCTCGCCCAGCAGGTGGAGGACGCCATCCGCGCCAGCGGCGTGGCGGAGGTCCCCAGCCACGAGGTGGGGCTGGCCATCCTGCAGCCGCTGCGGGAGCTCGACGAGGTGGCCTACCTCCGCTTCGCCAGCGTCTACCGGGCCTTCACCTCGGTCGAGGACTTCGAGAAGGAGATCACCGAGCTGCGGGCGCGGCACCACCGCGGCGGGACCCCGCCGCTGCCCGGCCTGCAGATCGAGCCCCCGGCGCCCCGCCGCCGCGGGTCGGCCCGCAGCCCGTCGGCCACCCGCGACGGCTGACCGCCGCCCACCCGTCACCGCACCCGGCCGGCAGCGTCGCCGGCCCACCCCGCACCACCGAAACCGTCAGCAGTGCCAGATAGGAACAGGGCGGCTCTCTTCCCCAGCCGCCCGGACCACTCACCAAGGGAGAGCTCGTGACCGAGATCGAGGACCGCGTGACCGGCCGCACGCGTCGGACCGCCGCCAAGGCGCCGACCCGGGGGAAGGGCCTGAAGGTCAAGCGGGTCTACACGACGGCCGGGGTGCACCCGTACGACGAGGTGACCTGGGAGCGGCGCGACGTCGTCATGACCAACTGGCGCGACGGGTCGATCAACTTCGAGCAGCGCGGCGTCGAGTTCCCGGCCGAGTGGAGCATCAACGCCACCAACATCGTCACCACCAAGTACTTCCGCGGTGCCGTCGGCACCCCGCAGCGCGAGACCAGCCTGCGCCAGCTCATCGACCGCGTGGTGCTCACCTACGGTGCCGCCGGCCGCGAGCACGGCTACTTCGCCAGCGAGGGCGACGCCGAGGTCTTCGAGCACGAGCTGACGTGGATGCTGCTGCACCAGGTGTTCAGCTTCAACAGCCCCGTGTGGTTCAACGTCGGCACCAGCGCGCCGCAGCAGGTCAGCGCCTGCTTCATCCTCGCCGTCGACGACACGATGGACTCGATCCTCAACTGGTACCGCGAGGAGGGGCTGATCTTCAAGGGCGGCTCGGGCGCCGGCCTGAACCTCTCCCGCATCCGCTCCTCCAGGGAGCTGCTCTCCTCCGGTGGCACCGCCTCCGGCCCGGTCAGCTTCATGCGCGGGGCCGACGCCTCCGCCGGGACCATCAAGTCCGGTGGGGCCACCCGCCGCGCGGCCAAGATGGTCGTCCTCGACATCGACCACCCCGACATCGAGGAGTTCATCGAGACCAAGGCGCGCGAGGAGGACAAGATCCGCGCGCTGCGCGACGCCGGGTACGACATGGACCTCGGCGGCAGGGACATCACCAGCGTCCAGTACCAGAACGCGAACAACTCGGTCCGCGTCTCCGACGAGTTCATGCGGGCGGTCGAGGACGGCACCGGCTTCGCGCTGCGCGGCCGCCTCGACGGCTCGGTGATCGAGACCGTCGACGCCCAGGGCCTCTTCCGCAAGGTCACCCGGGCCGCGTGGGAGTGCGCCGACCCGGGCATCCAGTACGACGACACCATCAACGACTGGCACACCAACCCCGAGACGGGCCGGATCAACGCGTCCAACCCCTGCTCGGAGTACATGAGCCTGGACAACAGCTCGTGCAACCTGGCGTCGCTGAACCTCATGAAGTTCCTCAACGACGACGGGACCTTCGACGCCAAGACCTTCGTCAAGGCCGTCGAGCTGGTCATCACGGCGATGGACATCTCGATCTGCTTCGCCGACTTCCCGACCGACCCGATCGGTGAGACCACCCGCGCCTACCGGCAGCTGGGCATCGGCTACGCCAACCTCGGCGCGCTGCTCATGGCCACCGGCCACGCCTACGACTCGCGCGGCGGCCAGACGCTGGCCGCGGCGATCACCTCGCTGATGACCGGCACCGCCTACCGCCGCTCGGCCGAGCTGGCCGGCATCGTCGGCGCCTACGAGGGCTTCGCCCGCAACGCCGACGCCCACGCCCGGGTGATGCGCAAGCACGCCGCGGCCAACGACGCCATCCGCCCGGTCGGCGCCGACGACGCCGACGTGCTGCGGGTCGCGACCGCCCAGTGGCAGGACTGCCTGGAGCTCGGCGCCGACAACGGCTGGCGCAACGCGCAGGCCTCGGTGCTGGCCCCCACCGGGACCATCGGCTTCATGATGGACTGCGACACGACCGGCATCGAGCCGGACTTCTCGCTGGTCAAGTACAAGAAGCTGGTCGGCGGCGGCTCCATGCAGATCGTCAACCAGACGGTCCCGCGGGCGCTGAAGAGCCTGGGCTACCAGGACGAGCAGGTCGAGGCGATCGTCGAGTTCATCGCCGAGCACGGCCACGTCGTCGACGCGCCGAGCCTGCGCCCGGAGCACTACGAGGTCTTCGACTGCGCCATGGGCGAGCGGGCCATCTCCCCGATGGGCCACGTCCGGATGATGGCCGCGGTGCAGCCGTTCATCTCCGGCGCGATCAGCAAGACGGTCAACATGCCGGAGACGGCGACCGTCGAGGACGTCGAGAACATCTACTTCCAGGGCTGGAAGCTCGGCCTCAAGGCGCTGGCGATCTACCGCGACAACTGCAAGGTCGGCCAGCCCCTGTCCGACGCGAAGGCGAAGAAGACCGAGACCGCGGTCGAGGTCGAGGCGGCGCCGGTCGCCACGACGTCGCACCCGGTGCGCCGCCGGCTGCCCAAGAAGCGGCAGAGCATGACGACGTCGTTCAGCGTCGCCGGCGCCGAGGGCTACATGACCGCCGGGATGTACGAGGACGGAAGCCTCGGCGAGGTGTTCCTCAAGCTGGGCAAGCAGGGGTCGACCCTGGCCGGTGTCATGGACGCCTTTTCGATCTCGCTGTCGATCGCGCTGCAGCACGGTGTGCCGCTGGAGACCTACATCCAGAAGTTCACCAACATGCGCTTCGAGCCGGCCGGCATGACCGACGACCCCGACATCCGCATCGCCCAGTCGGTGATGGACTACATCTTCCGCCGCCTGGCCCTCGACCACCTGCCGGTCGAGACCCGCGCGACCCTCGGCATCTTCACCGCCGAGGAGCGTGCGGCACAGGTGTCCGGCTACGGCGTCTCCGCCTCGACGACCGCGGTCGTCGAGGAGGAGGAGGTCGACCTCGAGGCGCTGCGCGGCTCCGCACCGACCGAGGCCCCCACCGCGCCGGAGGCCGTGTCGACCAAGGCCGCCGACAAGCCGGCCAAGGAGGCGCACTCCTCGGCCGAGCTGCTCGAACTGGTCACCGGGACCGCCACCGACGCGCCGCTGTGCATGACCTGCGGCACGAAGATGCGCCCGGCCGGCAGCTGCTACGTCTGCGAGGGCTGCGGCTCCACCAGCGGCTGCAGCTGACCGCACCGGCACCCTGAGGTCGCCACCGGCCCGGCCCCCTGCGAGGGGCCGGGCCGGTGGCGTCAGGAGGGTGGGGTGCCCCGCCGACGGCCCTGCGGAACGGGCCTCCCTGGCCGCCGACGCCGTCCACCGGGAGTTCGTCGCCCGGCCGGGGTTCATCGGCGCCCCGATGCGCGAGGCGTTGCCCGGGCCGGTCGGGCAGCAGGTCCACGAGACGTCCGACCGGGTCTCCGCGACAGGGGAGCCCCGGACGAGCAGCGGGCGGTGCTCGTCGACGCGCCGGCCACCCAGGCCGACCGCGGGCCGCGCTGACCCGGTCCGCCGCGCGCACCCCGCTGCTGCGCGCGACCACCTCGCGCCGGTCGTACTCGGCCCGGAGACCGGGGTGCTACGCCGACCGGGGCGCATACGCGATCACCGCGACACCGACCAGGCAGACCAGCGCACCCAGCATGTCGAAGCGGTCGGGCCGGAAGCCGTCGACCACCACGCCCCATGCCAGCGAGCCGGCGACGAACACGCCACCGTACGCGGCCAGGACCCGGCCGAAGTGGGCGTCGGGCTGCAGGGTCGCGACGAGGCCGTAAGCCCCGAGGGCGAGCACGCCCAGCCCGACCCACGGCCAGCCGCGGTGCTCCCGCACGCCCTGCCAGACCAGCCAGGCGCCGCCGATCTCGGCGACCGCGGCCAGGACGAACAGCACCACCGAGCGCACGACCGTCATGGACCGCAGCCTGTCAGGCGCCGGCCGAGCGCCGCGGGACAGGCGGCGGAGGACCCTTGCGCCCATATACCCCATGGGGGTATCAATGGTGGGGGGAGGCGAGGCGCCCGTCCGGCGCCCGACGGAGGAGCAGAGATGGAACACGCGATGCACACCCAGCGCCCGACCGGCCGCGCGCTGACCCGTCTGGCGGTCTCGGCCACGCTGCACTGCCTCACCGGCTGTGCCATCGGTGAGGTCCTCGGCATGGTCATCGGCACCGCCCTCGGCTGGTCCGACGTGCAGACGATCGTGCTCGCCGTCGTCCTCGCCTTCGTGTTCGGCTACTCGTTCACGATCGGCCCGGTGGTGCGCTCGGGCCTGTCCCTGCGCGCGGCGGTCCCGATCGCGCTGGCCGCCGACACCGTCTCCATCACCGTCATGGAGATCGTGGACAACGGGGTCGTGCTGCTGGTGCCGGGCGCCATGGAGGCCCACCTCGACAGCTGGCTGTTCTGGGGCACGCTGGCGCTCGCCCTGGCGGTCGCGTTCGTCGTCACCGTGCCGGTCAACCGCTGGCTGATCAGCCGCGGCAGGGGCCACGCCGTCGTCCACGCCCACCACGGCGGCGGGCACGGGACCGACGACCGGCAGACCGCCGACGCCGAGGGTCCCGGCCGCCACCGGCAGCACTGACCGCGGTGCCGGCACCTGCCGCCCGCCCGGCGCAGGTGCCGGCACCGGTGTCCACCCGGGTGCGACCCGTGCCAGGGTGCCGGCATGGCGGTGCTGGTGACCGGGAGCTCGGGACACCTCGGCGAGGCGCTGGTGCGGGTGCTGCGCGCCGCGGGGGAGGACGTCGTCGGGCTCGACGTCCTGCCGTCGCGGTGGACCGACGTCGTCGCCTCGGTGACCGACCGCGCCGCCGTCCGTGAGGCGCTGGCCGGCGTGGACGCCGTCGTGCACACCGCCACGCTGCACAAGCCGCACGTCGGCACCCACGACCGGCAGGCGTTCGTCGACACCAACGTCACCGGCACGCTGACCGTCCTGGAGGAGGCCGTGGCCGCCGGTGTCGGCCGGGTCGTGGTCACCAGCACCACGAGCGCCTTCGGCCGCGCGCTGGTCCCCGCTCCCGGCGCGCCGGCCGCGTGGATCACCGAGGCGGTGGCGCCGCGGGTGCGCAACGTCTACGGCGCCACCAAGGTCGCCGCCGAGGACCTCGCCGAGCTCGTCGCCCGCGACACCGGCCTGCCGGTGGTCGTCCTGCGCACCGCCCGCTTCTTCCCCGAGGGGGACGACGCCGACGACGTCCGCACCGCCTACGCCGACGACAACGTGAAGGTCAACGAGCTGCTGTCGCGGCGGGTGGACCTCGCCGACGTGGTCTCGGCGCACCGCGCCGCGCTCGAGCGGGCACCGGACCTGGGCTTCGCGCGCTACGTCGTCAGCGCGACCACGCCGTTCCGGCCCGAGCACCTCGCCGCGCTGCGCACCGACGCCCCGGCGGTCGTCGCCCGGCTGTTCCCCGACGCGCCCGCGCTCTACGAGCGGCTGGGGTGGCGGCTGTTCCCGCGCATCGACCGGGTGTACGTCAACGACGCCGTCCGCGCCGAGCTCGGCTGGACGCCGGAGTACGACTTCCGCCGGGCACTGGACCTGCTCGCGGAGGGCCGGCCGCCGCGCAGCGAGCTGGCGCTCGCGGTCGGCGCGAAGGGCTACCACGCCGAGTCGACCGGGCCCTACACCGTGCGCTGAGCTCGGCCGTCAACACCCTTCCGCCGACGGCGCGAGAGTTGCGCGAACGGCGAGATCCCACCACTCCCCGGCGCACTCCAGTGCCGTTCTCCGCAGGACGCCGTCTTCGACCGCCTGCTCGACGAGCGCATCCTCGTGCTCGGCAGCGAGGTCGACGACGTCGTCGCCGACCAGTTCTGCGCGCAGATGCTGCTGCTCGCGGCCGACGACCCGCACCGTGACGTCCACCTCCAGGTCAACTCCCCGGGCGGCTCGGTGACCGCCGGGATGGCCGTCCACGACACCGTGCAGTTCATCGACTGCGACGTGGCCACGTACGCGGTCGGGATGGCGGCCTCGATGGGGCAGTTCCTGCTGACCGCCGGCACGCCCGGCAAGCGGTTCACGCTGCCGCACACCCGGATCCCTGGTGCACCAGCCCTCGGCGGGGTCGGCGGCACGGAGTCCGACGTCACCATCCAGGCGGACGTGCTGCGGCGGCTCGAGCGCCAGGTGGACGAGCTGCAGGCGCAGCACACCGGGCGGAGCGTCGAGCAGATCGAGCGCGACTCCGACCGCGACCGCTGGTCCACCGCCGAGGAGGCCCGCGCGTACGGGCTGGTCGACCACGTCGTCACCTCGGCGTCCGCGCTGCCCGGGCCGGCGCCGGTCCCGGCCGGCTGAGCGCCCCGCGCACGGCACGGCCGGATCGCGCGGGGGAGTGCCGACCGGTAGGACAGGGAGGGGACGCAGGACCCGGCGTCCGTCCCGTTCCCGACGACGTGAGCGAGGGACCCGACGTGACCGCCCCGACCCTCGACACCGACCCGTGGCTGGTCCGCGAGCCCCGCGTGGACCCCGGCACCCTCGCCGTCGCCGAGTCGGTCTTCAGCCTGTCGAACGGCTTCGTGGGGATCCGGGGGACGCTCGACGAGGTCGAGCCCTTCGGCATGCGGGGCACCTACCTGTCCGGCGTCTACGAGACCCACCCGCTGTCCTACCCCGAGGGCGGCTACGGCCACCCCGGGGTGGGACAGGCGCTGCTGACCGTCGCCGACGGCACGCCGCTGCGGCTCGTGGTCGACGGCGTCCCGCTGGACGTGCGCGAGGTCCCGCCGCAGGTGCACGAGCGGACGCTCGACCTCCGCGCCGGGACCCTCGACCGCCGCGTGCACTGGACGTCGCCGTCGGGCCCGTCGGTGGAGGTCTCCTCGCGACGGCTGGTCTCGCTGGCGGAGCGGTCGGTCTGCGCGGTGCGCTACGAGGTCCGCGCCCTGGACGGGCCCGCGCACGTCGTCGTCCGGTCCGAGCTGGCCGCCGGCGCGGTGACGCCGGCCGGTGTGGACAACGACGACCCCCGCGTCGCCGAGTGCCTGGACGAGGCCTTCGAGCCCCGCGCCCAGATCGGCAACGCGACCGGCGGCGCCCTCGTGGAGCGCACCCGCCGGTCGGGCATCACGGTCGCGGCCGCGGTCGGCCACGAGGTCGACGGCGGCCGGGTCACCACGCACGTCGACGAGCAGCACGTCGTCACCACGGTCGCCGCGGACCTCGCCGCCGGCGAGGCCGTCACGATCGTCAAGGTCGTGGGCTACAGCTGGTCGCGCGACGCCGGGTCGGACTCCGTCGTCGGCCAGGCCTCGGCCGCGGTCAGCTCCGCCCTCGACCTCGGGTGGGCCGGCCTGCTCGCCCGCCAGCGGGCCGTGCTCGACGAGCTGTGGGCGACGGCCGACGTCGAGGTCGACGGTGACGCCGAGCTCCAGCAGGCGCTGCGCTACACCGTCTTCCAGCTCTCCGGCGCCGCCGCCTGCATCTCCGGCGCCCCCGTCGGGGCCAAGGGCCTGACCGGCATCGGCTACAGCGGCCACACCTTCTGGGACGTCGAGGGCTTCGTCCTGCCGGCCCTGACGCTGCTGCGCCCCGACGCGGCCGCCCGCCTGCTGCGGTGGCGCGCGGACACCCTCGACACCGCCCGGGAGCGGGCCGCGACCCTGGGGCTGGCGGGGGCGTCCTTCGCCTGGCGCACCATCAGCGGGCCCGAGGTCTCGGCGTACTGGCCCGCCAGCACGGCGGCGGTGCACGTCAACGCCGACGTCGCCCGCGCCTTCCGCCTCCACGAGAACGTCACCGGCCGCGACCTCGACACCGTCGGCGGCCTGCCGGTGCTCGTCGAGACGGCCCGGCTGTGGCTGGCGCTGGGCCACGAGGACGCGGCCGGCGGCTGGCACTGGCTCGGCGTGACCGGACCCGACGAGTACACCGGCGTCGTCGACGACAACGTCTTCACCAACCTCATGGCCCGGCGCAACCTCCGGTGGGCCGCCGACGCCTGCGAGCGGCTCCCCGACCGCGCGGCGGAGCTCGGCGTGGACCGCGCCGAGACGGCGGCGTGGCGGTCGGCCGCCGACGCGGTGCACGTCCCGTGGGACGAGCGGCTGCGGGTGCACCCGATGAACGCCGGTTTCACCACCTACCGGGAGTGGCCCTTCGAGGTCGAGCGGGACGCCTACCCGGTCCAGGAGCACCACCACTACGCCGAGTTCTACCGGCGGCAGGTGCTCAAGCAGGCCGACCTCGTGCAGGCGCTGTGGTGGTGCCGCGACGAGTTCACCGCCGAGGAGGTCGCGCGCGACGTCGACTACTACGAGGCGCGGACCGTCCGGGACTCCTCGCTGTCGGCCGCCGTGCAGGCGGTCGTGTGCGCGCAGGCGCAGCACCCCGACCTCGCGCTGCGCTACGTGCGGGAGGCCGCCCTGGTCGACCTGCGCGACCTCCGGGGAGACACCGCCAACGGCCTGCACCTGGCCGCGGTGGGCGGGGCGTGGCTGGCCCTCGTCGCCGGCCTCGGCGGGCTGCGGGAGGACGCCGCGGACCTCGAGCTCGCGCCGCTGCTGCCCTCGGCGCTGTCCCGCACCGCCTACCGGGTCACCTGGCGCGGCAGCCTGCTGCGCGTGGAGACGACCCGCGAGGGCACCACCGTCACGCTGCTGCGCGGCCCGGGACCGGTGACCGTCGTCGTGGACGGCGCGCGCCTGTCGGTCACCGCCGACGCGCCGGTCACCGTGCCGCTGCGGGACCCCGACCCGCTGCTCGCCGAGCCACGCCAGCCGGCCGGCCGCGAACCCGGCACCTGAGCACCGGCCTCGGGGCCCGGCGCGGCGGCTACCCTCGCAGTCGCGCAGCTCACAGCGGTCAGGGCCGATCGGCGGGAGCGGGACGGGTGTCGGACGAACTGGGACTCGCGGACACCAACGGCATCCTCGGGCAGCCCTGGGTCCGGCCCGAGCGCACCAGCACCGGACTCGGCTGGGACCGGCAGTACCTCTCCGTGCAGCGCGAGCGCCCCTACCGGCAGTCCTTCGACGCCGCCGGCACTCACCTGGTGATCCTGCACCTGGACGGTCCGGTGACCGTGCGCCGCGGCCGGGGGACGGCCAGCCGCGCGCGGCAGGTCCCGGCGGGCGGGCTGTTCATCCACCCGGCCGGCCGCGACCTCACCGTGGAGCTCGGCGGCGAATTGAGCACGGTGCACCTTTACCTGGCCGACACCGCCCTCCAGGACGCGGCGGGCGCGGACTCCCCGGTGGAGCTGGCCGAGGAGCTCGGCACCACCGACGGCCTGCTCGAGCAGGTGCTCCGCTCGATGGACGACGCCCTGCGGCACTGGGAGCCCACGGCGCGGACCTACGTCGACCAGCTCGGCGGCACCGCGGCCGCGCAGCTGGTCCGCCGGCACCGCACCGGCCGCGACGGCGCGGACGACGGCCCCGCCCGCGGCCTGGGCGCCCGCCAGTTCTCCACCGTGCGGGCGCTGATGGAGGCCCGGCTGGCCGAGCCGGTCGCGCTCGCCGACCTGGCCGCCGCGGCCGGGCTGAGCACCAGCCGGTTCAGCCGCCAGTTCAAGGCGCGCACCGGGGTGGCCCCGCACCGCTACCTGCTGGCGCTGCGCGTCGACGAGGCCGCCCGGATGCTGCGCACCGGCCGGGAGCCGATCGCCGAGGTCGCCGCCCGCTGCGGCTTCTCCCACCAGGAGCACCTCACCCGGGTGATGCGGGCCCAGCTGGGCACCACGCCCGGCGCGCTGCGCCGCACCGGCTGAGCGCCCGCGCGTTCCGTGCAGCCGGGACGGCACGGACGTGCAGGACACCGCCGCCGGCGCTGCCGACACTCGGTGCGACGTGACCGGCGACACAGGAGGCGCACCGATGGCCCAGCTCGAGACCGACGTCCTGGTGGTCGGCAGCGGACCCGCCGGCTCGGCGGCCGCGCTGGCCCTGGCGACCTACGGCGTCGACACCACCGTCATCACCAAGCACGGCCGGCTGGCCGACACCCCGCGGGCGCACATCACCAACCAGCGCACGATGGAGGTGCTGCGCGACCTCGGCGTCGAGGAGGAGGTGGCGGCCGAGGCCACGCCGCAGCACTTGATGGGCAACCTCGTGTACTGCACCTCCATCGCCGGGGAGGAGCTCGGCCGGCTGCACGCGTGGGGCACCCGGCCCGACCGGATGGCCGACTACTCCGCGGCCAGCCCGACGCGGATGTGCGACATGCCGCAGGACCTCATGGAGCCGCTGCTGGTGCACACCGCCCAGTCCCGCGGTGCCCGGATCCGCTTCGACACCGAGTTCGTCTCCCTCGAGCAGGACGACGACGGCGTGACGGTGCACGTCCGCGACCGGCTGCGCGGCGACGAGTACGACGTCCGCGCCCGCTACGTCGTCGGTGCCGACGGCGGCCGCAGCCAGGTGGCCGAGGCGGTCGGGCTGCCCCTGCGCGGGCAGATGGGCGTCGGCGGCAGCATCAACATCGTCTTCGAGGCCGACCTGTCGCACCTGGTCGCCGACCGCCCCTCGGTCCTCTACTGGGTGCTGCAGCCCGGTGCCGACGTCGGCGGCATCGGCGCGGGCCTGGTGCGGATGGTCCGGCCCTGGCACCGGTGGCTCATCGTCTGGGGCTACGACATCGACGGCCCGCCGCCGGACCTCACCGAGGAGTACGCGCTGGGGATCGTGCGCCGGCTCGTCGGCGACGACTCGGTGCCGGTGACGATCTCGTCGAGCTCGGCGTGGACGGTCAACCACCTCGCCGCGGAGCGCTACTCCGCCGGCCGGGTGTTCTGCGCCGGCGACGCCGTGCACCGGCACCCGCCGTCGAACGGGCTGGGCTCCAACACCTCCATCCAGGACGCCTACAATCTGGCGTGGAAGCTGGCGATGGTGCTCCGGAGGCAGGCCGGGCCGGGGCTGCTGGAGACCTACACGGCCGAGCGGGCGCCGGTGGGCCGGCAGGTGGTCGACCGGGCCAACCAGTCGATCGCCGACACCGCGCGGATCTTCGACGCGCTCGGCCTGCTCGACACCTCCGACCCCGGGCTGATGGTCGAGCACATGGCCGCCCGCAAGCAGGCGACGCCGGAGGCGGAGAAGCAGCGCGCGGCGCTGCGCGAGGCGATCGCGTTCAAGGACTACGAGTTCAACTGCCACGGGGTGGAGATGGACCAGCGCTACGCGTCGACGGCGGTGGTCCCCGACGGCACCCCGCCCGAGGAGCCGCTGCGCGACCCGGAGCTGTACTCGCACGCGTCCTCGCGGCCGGGCGCCAAGCTGCCGCACGCGTGGCTGACCGGGCCGCGGCGGCGGCAGGTCTCCACCCTCGACCTCGGCGGGCAGGGCCGGTTCACCGTCTTCACCGGGATCGGCGGGGAGGCCTGGGTGCGGGCCGCGGCCGCCGTGGGGGAGCGGCTCGGCGTCGAGGTGGCCGCCGTCGTCGTCGGGCCGGGGCAGGAGTACGACGACCTCTACGGCGACTGGGCGCGGGTGCGCGGCACCGACGACGGCGGGGTGCTGCTCGCCCGCCCCGACAACCACGTCGCCTTCCGGTCGGCCGGCCCCGTGCCCGACGCCGAGGCCGCGCTGGAGGCCGCCCTGCGCACCGTCCTGGACCGGGCCTCGTGACCGGCGGGGCGAGCGGGGAGCTGTTCAGCGAGGAGCGGTCGGCGGAGGTGGTGGCGGCCAGCTTCGCGCACACGCCGGACCCGCGACTGCGGCAGGTGGTGACGTCGCTGGTGCGCCACCTGCACGCCTTCGTCAAGGACGTGGAGCTCACCGAGGAGGAGTGGGCGGTCGGGATCGACTTCCTCACCCGCACCGGCCAGACGAGCTCCGACACCCGGCAGGAGTTCATCCTCCTCTCCGACGTCCTCGGGGTGTCGATGCTGGTGGAGACGATCAACCACCGCACCGGCGGCACCTCGACGGAGTCCACCGTGCTCGGGCCGTTCCACGTCGTGGACAGCCCGCCCCGGCAGCTCGGTGACGACATCGCCCTCGACGGCAAGGGCACCCCCTGCCTGGTCTCGGGGCGGGTCACCGGCCCCGACGGCGAACCGCTGGCGGGTGCGACCGTCGACGTCTGGCAGACCAACGAGGACGGCTTCTACGACGTGCAGCAGCCCGGCATCCAGCCGCCGGGCAACCTGCGCGGGCTGTTCACCACCGACGACGCGGGCCGGTTCTGGTTCCGCTCGGTGGTGCCGCGGTTCTACCCGATCCCCGACGACGGCCCGGTCGGGCAGCTGCTGGCCGCCACCGGCCGGCACCCCAACCGGCCGGCGCACCTGCACTTCATCGCGGCGGCGCCCGGTCACCGGCCGGTGACCACCCACGTGTTCGTCGCCGACTCCCCGTACCTGGACTCCGACGCCGTCTTCGGGGTCAAGGAGTCCCTGGTGCGCGAGGTGCCGGAGGTCGACGACCCGGCGCGGGCGGCGGAGGTGGGGCTGGCCAACCCGTTCCGCGCGCTCACCTTCGACCTGTCGCTGCTGCGCGAGGACCACCCGTGATCGGGCCGTTCACCTACACCGCGCTGCCGGTGCGGGTGGTGTTCGGCGCCGGCTCGCTGGCAGCGCTGCCCGCGGAGGTCGCCGCCCTCGGCCTGACCCGGGTGCTGGTGCTCTGCTCCCCGGAGCAGGAGGAGGCCGGGACCCGCGTCGCCGCCGCGCTCGGCGACCGCGCGGCCGGCGTGCTGGCCGAGGCGCGCGTGCACGTGCCGGTCGAGGTCGCGCACCGCGCCCGCGCCCGGGCCGTCGAGCTCGGCGCCGACGGGTGCGTGGCGGTCGGCGGCGGGTCGGCCGTGGGGCTGGGCAAGGCGATCGCCCTGGAGCACGGCCTGCCGGTGGTCGCCGTCCCCACCACGTACGCGGGCTCGGAGATGACGCCGATCTGGGGGCTGACCGAGGCGGGGGCCAAGCGCACCGGCCGCGACCCGCGGGTGCTGCCGCGGAGCGTCGTGTACGACCCCGAGCTCACCCTCACCCTGCCCGCGCAGCTGTCGGCGACCAGCGGGATCAACGCGGTGGCGCACGCCGTCGAGGGTCTCTACGCCCCCGACACGAACCCGGTGGTCTCCCTCATGGCGGAGGAGGGGGTGCGGGCACTGGCCGCCGCGCTGCCCGCCGTCGTCGCCGACGGCGGCGACCTCGACGCCCGCGGGGAGGCCCAGTACGGGGCGTGGCTGTGCGGCGCGGTGCTCGGCGCGACCACGACGGGGCTGCACCACAAGCTGTGCCACACCCTCGGCGGCACCCTCGACCTGCCGCACGCGCCGACCCACACCGTCGTCCTGCCGCACGCCCTCGCGTACAACGCGCCCGCCGTCCCGGGCGCGGTCGCCGCGCTGTCCCGTGCCCTCGGCGGCACGCCCGACCCAGCGCGGGAGCTCTGGGAGCTGGCCGGCCGGCTCGGCGCGCCCCGCTCCCTGCGCGAGCTGGGTGTGACCGAGGACGACGTCGACCGCGTCGCCGGCCTCGCGGTGGCCGCGCCGTACCCCAACCCCCGACCGGTCACCCGCGCCGGCGTCACCGCCCTGCTGCGCGCCGCCTGGGCCGGGGAGCCGCCCGCGTCGGCGCGCTGAGGGCGGACCGGCCCAGCGCGGGGCCGGCGGTGGCGCTGCGGCACGGCCGAGCGCCGTCTCTACGGTGGTCGGTGCCGGCGGGGGCCGGCGCCCGTCGTCAGGAGGACCGTGACCGCCAGCACCACCACCCCGTCGCTCCGCCGGGCACGCACCGCCGTGGCCACCGCCTTCGTCGTCAACGGGTTCGCCTTCGCGTCGTGGATCTCGCGGGTGCCGGCCGCCCGCGACACCCTCGACCTGTCCGCCGCCCAGCTCGGCCTGCTGCTGCTGTGCCTCGCGGTCGGCTCCGCGGTCGCGCTGCCGGCCACCGGGCCGGTCGTGCACCGCCTCGGCCCCGCGCGCACCGTGCTGGTCGGCGCGACCGTCACCACGACCGGCCAGCTCCTGCTCGCCGCCGGTCTCGGGACCGCCTCGGTGCCGCTGGCGGCGGCAGGGCTGGCGCTCACCGGCGCCGGCGTGGGCGGCTGGGACGTCGCGATGAACATCGAGGGCGCCGCGGTCGAGCAGCGGCTCGGCCGGGCGCTCATGCCGCGGCTGCACGCCGGGTTCAGCCTCGGCACGGTCGCCGGCGCGCTGCTCGGTGCCGCGGCGGCGGCGCTGGCGCTCCCGCTGCCGGTGCACCTCCTGGTCGTGGCGGGCGCGTCCTTCGCCGCGATCGCCGTCGCCGTCCGCTCGTTCCTGGCCGCCGACCCCGAGGAGGAGGCCGCGCGGTCGGAGGGGTCCGGCATCGGGCGGGCCTGGCGGGAGCCCCGGACGCTGCTGGTCGGCGCGCTCACCCTCGCCTTCGCCTTCACCGAGGGCAGCGCCAACGACTGGCTGGCCGTCGCGCTGGTCGACGGGCAGGGCGTCTCGGAGGCCACCGCCGCGGTCGGGTTCGCCTGCTTCGTCACCGCGATGACCGCCGTCCGGGTGCTGGGCGGCTCGCTGCTGGCCCGGTGGGGCCGAGTGACCACCCTGCGGGCGGGCGGCGCGACCGCCGTCGTCGGCCTCCTGCTGTTCGTCGCCGCGCCGACGCTGCCGCTGGCCGTCGCGGGGGCGGTGCTCTGGGGCGCCGGCGCCGCGCTCGGCTTCCCCGTCGGCATGAGCGCCGCCGCCGACGACCCGGTGCGGGCGGCGGTGCGAGTGTCGGTGGTCAGCTCGATCGCCTACACCGCGTTCCTCGCCGGCCCGCCGCTGATCGGCCTGGTCGCGGAGGCCACCGGCGTGGTCGACGCCCTGCTCGTCGTGGTCGTCGTCCTGGCCGCCGGACTGCTGGCGGCCGGCGCCACCCGGCCGCTGGAGGCTCAGCCGGCGGAGAGCTCCGCGACGTAGCGGTCGGTCACCGGGACGGCGATGCCGTGCCGCCGCGCCGCCCGGACGACCGCGCCGCCGATCGCGTCGAGCTCCGTCGGCCGGCCGGCCTCGGCGTCGCGCTGCATCGACGAGCGCATCGCGGCCGGGACGCCGTCGAAGAAGGTCACCACCTGCTCGGCGTCGGTCGGCGCACCCTCGGCGCCGGCCACCGCCGCCACCTCGGCGACCAGGGCGAGGAGGTCGTCGCGGCGCTGCTCCCGCACCTCGCCGGCCGTGGCCCGCGCCGACGTGGTGAGCAGCGCGAACGGTGCGAGGAAGGCGAGCTTGCCCCACAGCACGGCCGCCGCGTCGTCGCCCACCCGGACGGCGACCCCCGCGCGCCCGAGCAGGTCGGCCAGGTCCCGCACCCGGTCCCCGAGCACCCCCTCGGCGACCAGGTCGACGGTGACGAACGGGCTCCCGTGCCGGACGACACCGGGCGCCGTGCGCGTGCTCTCCACGCGGATCGCGGCCGGGACGACGCCGGCCGCCGGGTAGCGCCGCCGCAGCTCCCCGACGTGCTCGACGCCGTTGAGGAACGGCACCAGCAGCGCCCCGCCGAGGACGTCGGCCGGCACGCGCTCCAGCGCCGCGTCGAGCTGGGTGGCCTTGACGCACACGAGACAGACGTCGACCGGCCCGGCCAGCCGCTCGGCGGCGTCCACCCGCGCCGTGGAGTCGCCGAGCTGGGCGCTCTCCAGGCGGATGCCGTCGCGGCGCAGGACCGCCACCGAGTCCGCACCCGCCAGGCAGGTGACCTCCGCACCCACCCGCGCCAGCAGGACCGCCAGCAGCCCGCCGACACCACCCGGTCCGAGCACCGCCACCCGCGTCGTCATGTCGGTCATGCAAGCACCCGCCCGCCGGTCTGCGGCGTGCCCGATCCCGGCACCGTGGCTCACTCCTCGCCGGTCGGTCCGCTGACCTGCGGTTTCTGTCGTACCCCGGTCGTAGGTTCGGCTCGTGGAGCAGATCGGGGAGGACGCGCCGCCGTGCGACGGCGGTCTCCTCGGCCTGCTCGTCGCCGAGCGGCCCGAGCTGCGCCGGCTGCCGGTCGGGCTGCTCACCCGGGAGCAGAAGGCCGCCGAGCTGGAGCACGTCGCCGGGCTCAAGGCCCGGCTGGCCGCCTACGAGGCCGAGCTGGTTCTCGGGCTGGCCGACGACAGCCCCGACGACCTCGACCCGCCGCCCGGCACCCCAGGGGCGAGGCGGGGAGCGTGGGCGCCGGACCCCGAGCTGCCGGGTGTCTCGGAGTTCTTCACCGCCGAGCTGGCGGTGGTGCTCAACTGCGGCCGCCGCTCGGCCTCGATCCTGGCGCAGCGGGCGTGGGTGTACCGCGAGAGCCTGCCCGCCACGTGGGCCGCGCTCGCCGAGGGCGTGCTGGACGAGGCGCGGGCCAAGGTGCTCGTCGACGTGCTGCAGCACACCGACCCGATCGTGGCCCGCGAGGTGGAGGCCCGGCTGATCGGGCAGGCGGCCGGCTGGACCACGCACACCCTGCGCAAGCGCGCCGTCGCCGCCCTGCTGGCCGTGGACGCCGACGCCGTCGATGCCCGGCGCAAGGACGCCGAGCGGCAGGCCGACGTCCGTGTCTACCCCTCCCCGCGGGAGGGGATGAGCACGCTGGCCGCCGACCTGCCGGCCCCCGTGGCGGCGGCCTGTTTCGACCTGGTCGACCAACTGGCCGTGCTCCTGAAGAAGGAGGGCGACGACCGTCGCATCGGGCAGCTGCGTGCGGCGGTGCTGGCGGATCTGATCCAGCGGCCGTGGGACGTCTCCCGTCCGCCGGTGACGGCGCACCTGCAGTTGATCGCCACGCTGGGTGCGCTGCGCGGGGAGTCGGCCGAGGCGGGCGAGGTGAACGGCCTGCCGATCACCCTCGGGCAGCTGCGCGAGCTGCTCGCCCAGCTCGACGGCTTGGGGCTGCGCACGCCCGAGGGCGGGTCGGTGACGCTGGCGCTCACCGAGGACGACGGCACCCTGCGGGCGACGACGACGCTCGACCAGCTCCGCCGGATCGCCAGCCGCGGCTGCGCGGAGCACCCGCCGTTGGAGAGCGACTGCGGGTGCGGGGTGCTGGACCGGCCGGCCCCGGTCGATCGGCACGACCCGAGTGCGGCGCAGCAGACCTTCGTGCACACCCGCGACCGCACCTGCCGCTTCCCCGGCTGCGGCCAACGGGTGGGGTGGGCGGACGCCGACCACGTCGTCCCGCACGCGCACGGCGGCGCCACGGACTGCGGCAACCTCGCTAGTGGCAAAGGCACCCGCCGAGCCGCCCTCGGCTCGTCGCGAGGGCATCGAGGGACTCACAGGCGAAGTGCCACCGTCGTCGGGTCTGAGCGTCACCACATCGGGCCACAGGCCGACATTGGTCAGGCGCGCAACGTTGCCTACTGGTTGGACCTGCCCGCTAGATTTGGCGGGTGACCAGCTTGGACGACGGCCTGGTGGAGATTGACTCCGACGAAACGAATTTGGATACCGAATTCGTGGACCGGGAGCATCCCCGCTTTATAAGTCTTGAGCTCACCAACTTCTTGTCCTACAAGCAGGCGAAGTTGGAGTTCGGCGAGTTCATCGCGCTAGTCGGGCCGAACGCTAGCGGCAAATCGAACTTGGTAGCAGCGATCAAGCTGCTCAGGGAAATCCCAACCTACGGACTACAGACTGCGATTGCGCGCCGAGGTGGGTTCGATCAGCTCCGACATCGGAGCGCCGGTCGACCTTACGACCCGGCTATCCGGCTCACCTTCGCCATGGGCGAAAATCCGGCGTCTACCTATGAGCTTCGCCTTGGCGCGGTCAAAGGTCAGCGGTACAAAGTCAAGAAGGAGTCCGCAGATGTGTACTGGCGCGGACGTCGGTTCACCCTAGACAGTGACGGCTCAAAGGTCGTCTGGACTGATGCCCGTCAGAACGGCGCCAACCGTCGCCGTGCTGAGTTCGTTGTTGCGCCCGGGCAAAGCGCCATCTCGACGGGGGGTCTGGGCGGGTACGTCGTTTATGACGCGCTCCAGATGATGCAAACGGTGGAGGTCAACCCCGCAAAGGTGGCAGATCTTCAGGAGCCCTCGTCGACGCGCGAGTTTGATTCGGACGGATCAAATGTCACCAGCATCTACGAGAACCTCGACGCCGCCACAAAGCGAGAACTGGTTGACGAGCTCGCCGCGATCGTGCCGGGCATTGAGAGCATCGAGGTGGCGCGCCTGGCCGATCGTCAGACGCTTCGCTTCCGCCAGCGTACGGAGAGTGGCATCCGGGAGTTCTATGCGAAGCAAATGTCCGACGGGACTCTCCGTGCGCTCGCAATCCTCCTCGCTGCTCTGCAGCGGAGTCGTCCGGGCTTGCTGGTCATCGAGGAGCCGGAGGTTGCTATTCACCTGGGTGCGCTTCGCACCTTGGTTGAACTTCTTCAGGTGCAGTCTGAGCAGTCACAAATACTGATCACAACCCACAGCGCAGATATCGTCGACGCGCTCCCAATCGATTCTATCCGCATCGTGTGGAGCCAGAGCGACGCCTCCCACGTTGCTCCAATTTCGGAACATTCGAAGGAGCCTGTCCGCCTAGGGCTTATCACTCCAGGTCAACTCCTTCGGTCCGACTCATTGGATCCCGCAATCTAATGGTGGCGGATCCTCAATCCCCTCACGTCGGTCTTGTCGTCGAAGGGGCAGGTGACCGCAACGCGCTGCCAGTACTCCTTCGCGCCTACCTCTACAGCCAAGGCGAGTATCGGGACGTGCTCGGCAAACCGGTTCCGTGTCACGGTCGAGACAAAGCCATCGTGCCGAACGGCATCGAGGGTTATACGGCCGTCGCTGGGGTCCGCCCTGGATGCGTAGGGGTTCTCGTGGTTCTCGATGGGGAAGGCGACTGTGTCGCTGAGCGTGGACCTGAGTTGCTTGAGCGCGCCGTGAAGAATGTCGCGGTACCTGTCCGGGTAGCCCTGGCAGACTGCGATTTTGAAGATTGGCTGTATTCGTCGGCTGAGAGCCTTGAACTGGGAGGTCTGGAGTATCAGTCGGGCAAGCGGGGCGTGTCGGAGATCAAGCGCGCCCTCCGTCCTCGCGCCTACACCAAACCGGTCTGGCAGCCACGGCTAGCGGCTCGCATGGATGTTGACGTCGCCCGGGCTCGCTCAGCGAGCCTCGCTCGCATGCTCGAAAGATTCGATGAATTGCGTGCCGCGCTGCCGTAGGCGGCGCGGCACTTCACTTGAAGTAGCAACATAACTCGGCTCGTCTTCTGGCCCGTTCCGGCGGCGGCTCCGCAGGACCGTGCCCCTGCCGCGCGCGACCACGGCCAAGAGCTCCGGGACTGGCGGAGTGGGTGAGCGGTGCCCTTGGTCGTGGGCGGGTGTGGCTCATGCTCGTGCCGGAGGGGTCGCCGTTCGCCGCCTGGCTTGACAACGCTGGTGGGGCTTGTTGATGCTGCGCGGGCTTGCGGATCAACGGTGCGCGTAACCCACGCTGCGCGACCGGGGTAGGGCCCCAATCCCCGTGAGCCTCGTGCTGAGTGTGTGGGCGGCAGGCTGCTGATGCCGAAGCAGTAGATGACGCGAGGGCGTAGCCGCCGGGGCCGATCAGTCGCTGATCGGTTGCTCCGGAGGCCTTCGTGGTTGCCCCATCCCTGTCTGCGTCCAGTCCTGCGGGCTGGTTCGTCACGCTCTATCCCGGTGCTGGCGAAGCCGGGGGCTCGTTCCGCTACTCGGTGCCGGTGCAGCGGTATGCCGGTGGCGGTGACCCGGACCGGTCGCGCAAGGAAGCAGCGAGGCGGGCGGCGCGGATGGTGCGCCGGTACTGCGCGCACAACCGGCTCAACCGGCTGGGCACCCTGACCTACCGCGGCGCGGGCTGTCACGACCCGTTCCAGCTTCGACGCGACGTGGCGCAGTTCTTTCGGACGCTGCGAGACCTGCTCGGCGGGCAGGCGTTCGCCTACGTGTGGGTGCCGGAATGGCACACGACCGACCACGGGCAGCACGTGCACTTCGCCGTTGGGCGCTTCATCGCCCGCCGGTCGATCGAGCGAGCCTGGGGCCACGGGTTTGTGCACATCAAGCTGCTCGGTCACCTGCCGTCCGGCTCGACGCCGCGGGACGAGGCTCGGGTGGCCGCGCGCTACCTGTCGAAGTACGTGCACAAGGCGTTCGATGCCCGGCGGGTGCCGGGGCTGCACCGCTACGAGGTGGCCCAGGGCTTCCAACCGGAGCGGGTGCGGCTGTCTGGCCGCAGCGTCGAGGACGTCATGGCCCAGGCCGCCGAGGCTATGGGCGCCGAACCGGTCGAAGTGTGGACCTCGGACGAGGCGATCGGCTGGGAAGGCCCGCCCGCGGTGTGGGCGATGTGGTCATGAGCCCCGAGGAGCTGGCCGCGCGCGTGGCGGCTTCCTGCGAGGCCTCGGGCGTGCCGCTGCATGTCGAGGACGTGGCCGCCGTGTCTCGGGTCGTCGCGCTGCTGGGGGCGCCGGCGGATCGGTCGCGCGCGCTCGCCCGGAGGGCGAAGCGCGTGGCCGGCCGGCGGGGTTCAGAGGAGCCAGGTCACCTGCACGCGATCGGGGTCGAGGGCCCGGGCTCCACGGACACCGGGACCGATGGTGACGTGAGCGATCAACGTACGCAGGATGGCGGCCTGCCGGGAGAGGTTGAGCCCGGCCCACTGCTCGCGCAACACCTCACCGGTACCCAGGCCGGTGAGGGTGTCGGTCCGGGTCAGCTTGGCCAGCCGCTTCTCCAACGCTGCTGGACCTGCGCCGGTAGGACGCGTGCCGCGGCCACGCCACGGCCGCCGTGGTTCCCCGGGCCGGGGCGGGGGCAGGACAGCGCCATGACCCACACCGCTGCGGAGAACCGCTACGAGACCATGACCTACCGCCGCACCGGGCGCAGCGGCCTGGACCTGCCGGTGATCAGCCTCGGGCTGTGGCACAACTTCGGTGACGACGTGCCGATGGAGCGCCAGCGCGCCGTCCTGCGGCGGGCCTTCGACCTGGGGATCACCCACTTCGACCTGGCCAACAACTACGGCCCGCCCTACGGCTCGGCCGAGACCAACTTCGGCCGCCACCTGCGCGACGACTTCCGCCCCTACCGCGACGAGCTGGTGCTCTCGACCAAGGCCGGGTGGGACATGTGGCCCGGTCCCTACGGCCAGGGCGGCGGCTCGCGCAAGTACGTGCTGGCCAGCCTCGACCAGTCGCTGCGCCGGATGGGCCTGGACTACGTCGACGTCTTCTACTCCCACCGGCCCGACCCGACGACGCCGCTCGAGGAGACGATGGGCGCGCTCGACACCGCCGTCCGGTCGGGCAGGGCCCTGTACGCCGGCATCTCGTCGTACTCGCCGCAGGACACCGCCCGGGCCGCCGCGATCCTGGCCGACCTCGGCACGCCGCTGCTCATCCACCAGCCCAGCTACTCGATGCTCAACCGCTGGATCGAGACGGAGGGCCTGCTCGACACCCTCGCCGAGGTCGGTGCCGGCTGCATCGCGTTCTCCCCGCTGGCGCAGGGGATGCTCACCGACAAGTACCTCGGCGGCGTGCCCGAGGGCTCGCGCGCCAGCCAGGGCAAGTCGCTGTCGACCGACCTGCTCACCGACGAGGCGCTCGAGCGGGTGCGGGCCCTGAACGACATCGCGCAGGAGCGCGGGCAGTCGCTCGCCCAGATGGCGCTGGCCTGGGCGCTGCGCGACCGGCGGGTGACCAGCGTGCTCATCGGCGCCAGCAGCGTGACCCAGCTCGAGCAGAACGTGGCCGCGCTCGACCGGCTGGACTTCTCCGACGACGAGCTGGCCCGCATCGACCGGCACGCCGTCGACGCCGGCATCGACCTCTGGCAGGGGGCGCGCACCGCCTGAGCGCGCAGCGGCCGCCGTCCCCGCGAGGGACGGCGGCCGGTTGCGGGCGGGTCAGCGGCCCCGACGGCGGGCCAGGACGGCGAGGCCCACGAGCAGCGCCGCCGCGGCCAGCACGCCGGCCGGACCGCTGCTGCGCAGGGTCCCGGCCGGGTGCAGCCGTGCGTGCCGGGTGCCGACCAGCGCGGAGCCCGCGGCCGAGTCGACGTCGGCACCGAGCGAGAGCACCCGCCCGGCCGGCCCGTCGAGGCGCGCCGTGAGGCCGTGGTCGGCCAGGGTGTCGGCCACCCGGGCCAGCTCGGCCCGGCCCGGTGACCCCTGGGTCGCCGCGCCGCCGGCCACCCGCACCGCGGCGAACAGCCGCCGGACGTCCGGGGAGGTCACCTCGATCTGCGACCCCGAGGCCTGCACCCGCACGGGGACGCCGTCGACCTCGACGGACAGGTCGGCGGTGACCTCGAGGGCGCGCTCGCCCTCCGGCGTCATCCCCGGCTGGCGTTCTCGGCGGTGGTGATGCGCAGCGTGCCGTTGAGCTTCCAGGTGGCCCGCGGCGCCTGCGGGCCGGTCTCGCGCGGCACCTCGACGGTCATGTCGACGAACTCGTAGTTGATCGCCGCGCCCTTCCCCGTCAGGTAGGACCACATCTCCTTACCGAGGTCGGCGAAGCTGGTCGTCTCGTGCGACTTGATGTCGCGCTGCCCGGTGGCGGCGTCGCGGGTGGTCGTGTCGGGAACGGTCACGGGGTCTCCTCGATCTCGGTGGTGTGCGACTCGGCGGCGCACTACCCCCGGTCCCGGTGCCGCACACGGCAGGTCGCAGCCGGTCGTGCACCGGCTGCGACCAGGGCGGTCAGGGCCCGGTGACGACGACGCGGTTGCCGTCGGGGTCGGCCAGCCGCAGGAGACGGGCCCCTCCGCCGGGCTCCGGCCCGTCGTGCGCGGTGCCGGCGGCGCTCAGGCCGGCGGCGACGGCGTCCAGGTCGTCGACGGCGAGCACCACCGTGGAGTGGCCGCCGCGCTCCGGCTCCCGCCACACCTGCACGCCGGCGGAGTCGGTGAGGCGCCACTCGAGCAGGCCCTCCATCGGCCGGTTGTCGGGGCCGCGGCCGAACAGCGCGGTGTACCAGCGCTCGGCGCGGTCGAGGTCGGCGACGGTGGCCTGGGCCAGCACGCGGGTGACGGTCATGGTCTGCTCCTCCTCCTCGGGGTCGTCCGCAGGGCAGACCGCCCGGCGGCCGCGGACTCGTCGCGCGGGAGCCCGGGGACCGGGGTAGGACACGGGCATGCAACTGCAGGACGCCGTCGTCGTCGTCACCGGGGCCGGCAGCGGGATCGGTGCCGCGCTCGCCCGCCGCGCCGCCGCCGAGGGGGCCGCCGCCGTCGTGGTGAGCGACCGCGACGGCACGGCGGCCGAGCGGGTGGCCGCCGAGGTGGGCGGCACCGCCGACACCACCGACGTCACCGACGAGGCCGCGGTCGCCGCGCTGGTGGAGCGGACGCTGGCCGCCCACGGCCGGGTCGACCTGTTCTGCTGCAACGCGGGCGTCTTCTCCGGCGAGGGGCTGGAGGCGCCGACGGCCGTGTGGGAGCAGGTGTTCGCGGTCAACGTGCTCGCGCACGTGTACGCCGCGCGCGCGGTGCTGCCGTCGATGCTCGAGCGGGGCTCGGGCCACCTGCTCACCGTCGCCTCGGCCGCGGGGCTGCTCACCACGCCCGGCGACGCGCCCTACAGCGTGACCAAGCACGGCGCGGTGGCGCTGGCCGAGTGGCTGGCGGTCACCTACGGCGACCGCGGCATCGGCGTCAGCGTCGTGTGCCCGCTCGGGGTGGCCACCCCGCTGCTGATGGACCCGCTGGAGCAGGGCCGGTCGGCGGCCGCCGTCGTCGCGGCCTCCGGGCGGGTGATCACGCCCGAGGACGTCGCGCAGGCGGTGGTCGAGGGGCTCGCCGAGGACCGCTTCCTCATCCTCCCGCACCCGGAGGTGGCCACCTACTGGGCGCAGAAGGCCGCCGACCCGGAGCGGTGGCTGGCCGGCGTCCGCCGCCTGGTGCGCTCGACGACCGCTTAGGGCCGGCGGGACTGGTCGAGGGCCCCGGTCAGCCGGCCGTCGGGGTCCAGCCGGCGCAGGAGGGCGTCGGCGATGCCGGCGAGCTGGGTGACCTGCTCGGGGCTGAGCGCGTCGACGACGTGCTCGCGGACCGTGGCGACGTGGCCGGGCGCGGTCGCGCGCACCGTCGCCCAGCCGGCCTCGGTCAGCCGGGCGTTGGTGGCGCGGCCGTCGGAGGGGCACGGCGCCCGCTCGACCAGCCCGCGCTCCTCGAGCCGGCGGACCACGTGGGACAGCCGGGGGAGCGTGGCGTTGGTGCGGGTGGCCAGGTCGGTCATCCGCAGCACCCGGTGCGGCGCCTCGGAGAGCATGGCGAGCACGTGGTAGTCGAAGTGGGTCAGCTGCGCGTCGCGGCGCAGCTGGCCGTCGAGGACGCCGGGCAGCAGCTCGACGACGGCGACCAGCCGCCGCCACGCCGCCATCTCGTCCTCGCTGAGCCACCGGGGTTCCACGAGCCCATCGTCCCACCCGGGTACTTGTAGCTTCAACCTCTGTGGGCTACGGTGTCACTTGTAGGTACAAGTGATCTGGAGGCCGGCATGACCCTCACCCTCGGCGTGGACCCGCTGTCCTCCCCGGCGCCCGCGACGGTGCGCACCCGGGTGACCGTCCCGCTGCGGTTCGCCGACGGGTACGCCACGACCGCCGAGGTGTTCACCTTCGCCGGCCTGGCCGACGGCCGGGAGCACCTGGCCCTCGGGCTGGGGGACTGGCGCGGCGCGGTGGACCGCGCCGCGGCCGGCGGCGAGGCGCCGCTGGTGCGCCCGCACAGCGAGTGCCTGACCGGCGACGTGCTCGGCAGCGAGCGCTGCGACTGCGGGCCGCAGCTGCGCGAGGCGGCCGAGCGGATCACCGCGGCCGGCGGCGTGCTGCTCTACCTGCGCCAGGAGGGCCGGGGGATCGGCCTGTACGCCAAGCTCGACGCCTACGCCCTGCAGGACGCGGGCCTGGACACCTACCAGGCCAACCTGGCGCTCGGCCGCGGCGAGGACGAGCGCGACTACACCGCCGCCGCCCAGATGCTGACCGCGCTCGGCGCCGACCGGGTGCGGCTGCTGTCCAACAACCCCCACAAGGCCGTCCAGCTCGAGCTGCTCGGCGTCGCGGTGGCCGAGCGCGTGCCCACCGGCGTCCACCTGTCGGCCGCCAACGCCCGCTACCTGACCGTCAAGCGCGACCACACCGCCCACACCCTCGCCCTGCCGCTGGCCGGCTGACCCCGGGAGACCCCGTGCACACCACCGCCGCCGCCGACGCCCGCATCGACCCCCGCCACCCGTTCGCCGCGCACCTGCGGCACGTCGCCGACCTCGGGCCGCACCGGTCCTGGACGCCGGACGACGGCCCGCTGCCCGCCCTCTACCTCTCCCACGGCGCCCCGCCGCTGTTCGAGGACACGCCGTGGATGCGGCAGCTGGCCGGCTGGGCCCGCGCCCTGTCCCGGCCGCGGGCGGTGCTCATCGTCAGCGCGCACTGGGAGTCGGACTCGCTCGGCATCACCAGCACCGCGCCCACCGAGCTGGTCTACGACTTCGGCGGCTTCGACCCGATGTACCACGGGATGCGCTACGACACCCCGGAGGCCTCCGGCCTGGCCCGGCAGCTGCTGGCCGTGCTGCCGGAGACCGCGCACGTGCACGAGCACCGCAACCGCGGCCTCGACCACGGCGCCTGGGTGCCGCTGAAGGTCATGTACCCGGAGGCCGACGTCCCGGTGCTGCAGCTGAGCCTGCCCACCCACGACACCGCCACCCTCCTCGCCCTCGGCGAGCGGCTGCGGCCGCTGCGGGAGCAGGGCGTGCTGGTCGTCGGGTCGGGCTTCATGACCCACGGGCTGCCCTACCTGACGCGGGAGATGGTCGGCGGCGCCGTCCCCGACTGGTCGGCGGACTTCGACGCCTGGGCGGCCGACGCGCTCGGCCGCGGCGACGTCGAGGAGCTGTCCCGCTTCCGGGTGCGGGCCCCGGGACTGCGCTACGCGCACCCCACGGTGGAGCACTTCACCCCGCTGTTCGTCACCCTGGGCGCGGCGACCGACCCGACCGCCGGCGTCACCACCACGGTCGACGGCTTCTTCATCGGCCTGGCCAGGCGCTCCTTCCAGGTGGCCTGAGGCCGGTCACCGCTCGCGGGGGTAGGGCGGCACGCTGTCGGCGACGACGGCGCCCCGCTCGCCCAGCGGGCGCTCCGGTCCGACGGTCGAGTCCCGCGCCGTCTGGCGCTCGGCCTCGGCGTTGACCGCCGCGCCGAGGAACACCAGGAAGACGGTCACCCACAGCCAGAACATGCTGATCGCCACGCCGGCCAGCGACCCGTAGGTGGACTCGTAGCTGCCCAGGCTCGAGACGTAGGCGAAGAAGCCGAGGGTGGTCAGCAGCCAGAGGGCCGTGGCGGCCACCGAGCCGGGGGTGATCCACCGCCAGCGGGCCCGCTTGCGGTCGGGCCCGAGGCGGTAGAGGACGGCGAGCACCCCCGACATGAGCGCCGCGGCCGCGACCCAGGCCAGCGCGGGGACGGCGGCCCGCACCGCGCCGGGAGCGCCGCCGACGGCACGCGGGACGAGCCCGGCCACGGTGAGCACGGCGGCGAGCAGGACCGCGCCGCCGAGCACGAGGGCGAGCGCGAGCGCGCTGCGCCGGAGGAACCCGCGGGTCTCCTCCTCGTGGTAGGCCAGCGTCAGCCCGTCGACCAGGTAGGTCATCGCGGTCGTGGCGGTGTAGAGCGCGGCGGCCAGGCCGGTGAGGCCGCGGAAGGTGAGCACCTGCCCGGAGGCGGTGGTCACCGTGACGAGCTGGTCGGCGACCACCGACCGCAGGTCCTCGGGCAGCATCCCGGCCACGTCCGACAGCTGCCGGAGCGCGTCCTCCGGGGTGTTCACCGCGCCGTAGACCGACACCGCGGTGACCAGCACCGGCGCGACGGACAGGACGGCGAAGAACGCCACGCCCGCCGCCTGCACCATGAGCCGGTCGCTGAGCACGTGGGGCACGACGCGGCGCAGGACGCGGCCCCAGTCCCGCAGCGGCAGCAGGTGCGGGGAGGCGGCCTCGCTGGCCGCGTGGCCGTGGGCCCGTGCGCGCGCCATGGGTCATCCCACCGCCGCCGGTCACCGGCCGCAACGCCGGACCCCGTCGTCCCGCCCGGCCGCGGCTGGGGGAGGCTGGCCCCTCGTGAGCCCCCTCGCCAGTGACGTCCTCCTCCCCGACGGGCTGACGCCGTGGGTGCTCGCGTTCGTGCTCGTCGCGGCGCTGGCCGCCGGCTGGGTGGACGCCGTGGTCGGGGGTGGCGGACTGCTGCAGCTGCCCGCGCTGCTGCTGGTCCCGGGCCTGGCCCCGGTGCAGGCGCTGGCCACGAACAAGCTCGCCTCGGTGTTCGGCACCACGACCAGCGCGGTCACCTACCAGCGGCGGGTGCACCCCGACCTGCGCACCGCCCTGCCGATGGCCGCCGTCGCCCTGGCCGCGTCCTTCGGCGGCGCCTCGGTGGCCGCGCTGCTGCCGGCGGCGGTGTTCAAGCCGGTGATCGTGGTCGCCCTGGTCGGCATCGCGCTGTTCACCGCGTTCCGCCCCGCCCTCGGCGAGGTCACGGCACTGCGGCACACCGGCCGCCGCCACCACGGCACCGCGCTCGCCGTCGGCGGGGTCATCGGGTTCTACGACGGCGTCCTCGGGCCCGGCACCGGCTCCTTCCTGGTCTTCTCCCTCGTCGCCCTGCTCGGCTACGACTTCCTCTCCGCCAGCGCCAAGGCGAAGATCGTCAACGTCGCCACCAACCTCGGCGCGCTGCTGTTCTTCGTGCCGCACGGCTCGGTCGTCTGGGGCCTGGGCCTGCTGCTGGCCGTGGCCAACACCCTCGGCGGCTACCTGGGCTCGCGCACCGCCACCAGCCGCGGCACCGGCTTCGTCCGCGGGGTCTTCCTCGTCGTGGTCACCGCGCTGATCGCCCGGCTGGGCTGGGACGTGTGGACGGAGAACGTCCGGCCGCTGCTGGGCTGACCCGGGTCAGGTGCCGCGCAGCTCGCGCCGGAGGATCTTCCCGGTCACCGTCTTGGGCAGCTCGTCGCGCAGCTCGACGCTGCGCGGGTACTTGTAGGCGGCCATCCGCTCCCGGCAGTGCGCGATGAGCTCCTCGGGCGTGGCGCTGGCCCCGGGCTTGAGGCTGACGAACGCCTTGACCGTCTCGCCGCGCTTCTCGTCCGGGACGCCGACGACCGCGGACTCCCGGACGGCGGGGTGCTCGGCGAGCACGTCCTCGACCTCGCGCGGCCACACCTTGTAACCCGACGCGTTGATCATGTCCTTCTTGCGGTCGACGATGAACACCCAGCCCTGCGGGTCCATGAACCCCACGTCGCCGCTCCTCAGCGCCCCGCCCGGGAGGTTGGCCGCCGTCTCCTCGGGCTTGCCCCAGTACCCGGCCACCACCTGCGGGCCCTCGGCGACGATCTCGCCGACCTCGCCCAGCGGGAGATCCTGCCCGTCGTCGCCCTGGATGCGGACGATCGTGTTCGGCGCGGGCACGCCCACCGACAGGGCGCCGGAGGTGGGGTCCACCGGCGATGGCGAGCCGAACGGCGTCACCGTCATCGGCGAGGTCGTCTCGGTGAGCCCGTAGGCGTTGTGCACCTGCTTGCCGGTGGCCGCGAGGAACGCCTTCTCGGCGGTCGGGGAGATGGCCGCGCCGCCGGAGTAGACCGAGGTGAAGGAGTCGAAGTGCTCCCTGCGGAAGCCGGGGGCGTTGAGCAGCCCGCTGAACGCGGTGATCGCGCCGATGGTGAACGCCGGCCGGTGCTCCAGGAAGGCGTCGAGCACCACCTGCGGCTCGAACCGGTAGGCGAGCACCAGCGGCGCGGGCACCAGCATGCTCACCGCGACGTGCCCGATCAGGCCGGTGATGTGGAACAGCGGGGCGATGCCGAAGATCGCGCCGTCCCGGCCGGCGTGCACCCAGTCCCGGTAGACCTGCGCGGTGAAGCAGACGTTGCGGTGGGTGTTCATCGCCCCCTTGGGCACGCCGGTGGTCCCCGACGTGTAGGTCAGGAAGGCGACGTCGTCCGGCCCGAAGGTCACCGGAGGCGGGGTCCGCCCGCGGTGGGCCTCGACGAACTCGAGCAGGTCGGTGGTGCCCTCGTGCCGCGTCCGGGTGACGCCGGCGAACAGCCGCGGGTCGTCGCGGGTCTGCAGGTCCAGCCCGCTGGTGGTGAGCACCAGCCGGACGTCGGTGCCGGGCACGACGTCCCGGGCGACCTCGTCGTAGAGGGTGTCCAGGCACAGCAGCACCGTCGCGCCGGAGTCGGCGAGCAGGTAGGACAGCTCCCGCGCCCGGCTCATCGGGTTGATCGACACCATGACGCCGCCGGCCTTCCAGGTGGCGACCATGGCCATGACGAACTGCGGCACGTTCTGCAGGTAGACCGCCAGCCGGTCCCCGGGCCGGAAGCCCGACTCCAGCAGGCCGGCGGCCAGCGCGTCGGTCGCCGCGTCGAGGTCGCGGCGGACGACGGTGCCGTCGAAGTAGCGCAGCGCGTCGCCGTCGGGGTCGCGCCGCACCCCGGCGCGGAACATCGCCAGCGCGTCGTCGAACTCGATCGCGTAGTCGGCCGGCTGGTCGCCGTAGCGGGCCAGCCAGGGTCGTTCGTCGTAGACGCTCACGGCCGCGCTCCCGGGACGAGTACCGGCAGGAGGGGAGTGGTCACCGGGCACCTCCGGACGACGACGATCGGCTCCCCCGACCCTGCCGCGCTGTGGTCCCGACCACAAGGTCGTGCGACGCTGCCCGCGACCGGCAGCCGCACCGGGGGAGGACCCGCCATGAGCAGCCCGACGTCCGAGTCCGTCTTCACCTACGGAGCACCGCAGCTGAAGTTCGGCAGCGGCGCCTCCGACGAGATCGGCTACGACCTGAGCCGGTTCGGCGTCCGGCGGGTCCTCGTGGTGACCGACCCGGGGGTGGCGGCCACCGGGCTGCCGCAGCGGGTGGCCGACCAGATGTCCCGCTTCGACATCGAGGCGCACGTCTACGACGGTGCGCAGGTCGAGCCCACCGACGCCAGCCTGGCCGCGGCGGTCGAGGAGGCCCGCGCGTCGGGGCCGTGGGACGCCTTCGTCGCCGTCGGCGGCGGGTCGAGCATCGACACCGCCAAGGCCGTCGACCTGCTCACCACCAACCCCGGCGAGCTCATGGACTACGTCAACGTGCCGGTGGGCAAGGGGCGGGCGCCGGAGCACCAGCTCAAGCCGCTGGTCGCCGTGCCGACGACGACCGGCACCGGCTCGGAGAGCACCACCATCTGCGTGCTCGACGTGCTCGCGCAGAAGGTGAAGTCCGGCATCAGCCACCCGTGGCTGCGGCCGACCCTCGCCGTCATCGACCCCGAGCTGACGCTCACCCAGCCGGCCGGCGTCACCGCGGCCTCGGGCATGGACATCCTCTGCCACGCGCTGGAGAGCTACACCGCCCGCTGGTACACCACCTACGACCGCAAGGCCCCGGAGCAGCGGGTGCCCTACTGCGGGTCCAACCCGATCTCGGACATGTGGTCGGAGAAGGCGCTCACGCTGCTCGCCGGGTCGTTCCGGCGCGCGGTGCGCCACGGCGACGACCGGCAGGCCCGCGCGGACATGGCGATGGCGGCCACCTTCGCCGGCATGGGCTTCGGCAACGCCGGCGTGCACGTGCCGCACGCCAACGCCTACCCGATCGCCGGGCAGGTGCGCGACTTCCACCCCAAGGACTACCCGGCCGACCACGCGATGGTGCCGCACGGGATGTCGGTGGCGCTGACCGCGCCGGAGGCCTTCCGGTTCACCTTCGAGGCCGCGCCCGAGCGGCACCTGCGCGCCGCCGCGCTGCTCGCGCCCAACGCCGGCAGCCCGGACGACGCCGCGGAGTTCCTGCCCACGGTGCTGACCGACCTCATGCGCGACATCGACATCCCCAACGGCATCGGCGCGGTCGGGTTCGGCGAGGGCGACGTGCCGGCGCTGGTCGAGGGCGCGATGAAGCAGCAGCGGCTGCTGGCCACCTGCCCGCGCGACGTCACCGAGGACGACCTGGCGGGGGTGTTCACCCGCTCGATCGAGCTCTGGTGACCGCGCGGTGTCGACCTGCTGCTGCCTCCTGGGGCGGGAGACCGCAGCAGGTCGACACCCGGCGGTCAGCCGCGGCGCGCCGCGAGCTCGGGGAGTTGACCGCCTGGCCGTAGGAGCGGTGGGCCATCTCCAGCGGGATCTGCCGTCGCCGGGCGCATCGTCGGCCGGCGTGTGGACCTCGGCGCTGTTCGTCGGCCAGTTCGTCTGCCCGCTCGTCGTCCTCGCGCCGACCGGTGCCCTCGGCGGCCTGGGCGCTGCCCTGGCGCTGCTCGGCGCGGTCGTCGTCGTGGCGGTCGGCGTCGGGTTGACCCGGCCGGTGGCGGTGGCCGCGGCGCACTGACCGGCGGGTCCTGTCGGACCCCGCGGCGACACTGATCGGGCTGGTCCCCGAGCGAGGAGGTCCCCGTGGACGTCGCCGTCGTCTCCGTCCCCGTCAGCGACCAGGAGGCCGCCGTCCGGTTCTGGACCGGGACGGCGGGCCTGCAGGTGCTCGCCGACGCCGAGTTCGCGCCCGGGGTGCGCTGGGTGCAGGTCGGCGTGCTGGGCGCGGCGACGTCCCTGTCGCTGGTCACCTGGTTCGAGCGGATGCCGCCGGGCTCGCTGCAGGGCGTGGTGTTCGAGGTCGACGACGTCGACGCCGCGTACGCCCGGCTGTCGGCGGCCGGCCTGCGCTTCGAGGGCCCGCTGACCACCGAGGCGTGGGGCCGGCAGGCGGTGTTCCGCGACCCCGACGGCAACGGGTTCGTGCTCAGCGGCCGGGCCCCCCGCTGAGCCGGCTCAGCGGGGGGTGCGCTCCCGGGCGCCGAGCGCCGCGGTGACCAGGAAGGCGACCAGGCCCGCGACGGCGAGCCAGAACAGGCCCTCCACGACCCACCCGACGACGGTCACCACCAGCCAGACGAGCAGCAGCAGGCCGAGCAGCTTGAGCCACACAGGGTCACCTCCGGGGACGGGGAGGCCAGCCTAGGGCCGCCGCAGGCTCAGGAGGTCAGTTCGGCGAGCAGGTCGCACACCCGGCGGTCGAGCTCGTCGCGCACCGGGCGGACGCCGGCGACGTCCCGGCCGGCCGGGTCCTCCACCGGCCAGTCGAGGTAGCGGGTGCCCGGCAGCACCGGGCACGGCTGGGCCCCGCCCAGGGTGACCACCACGTCGGAGACGAGCACCGCGTCGGCGGTCAGCGGCTTGGGGAAGCGGGTGCTGAGGTCGATGCCGACCTCGGCCATCGCCGCCACCGCGGCCGGGTCGACCCGGACGGCGGGCGCCGAGCCGGCCGACAGCGCGTGCACCCGGCCGCCCGCGTGGGTGGCGAGCAGCGCGGCGGCCATCTGCGAGGTGGCGGCGTCGCGGGCGCCGACGAAGAGCACCGTCGGCGGACCGACGCGCGCGGCGGCGGCGCTGCGCTGGGTGTGCGGGGAGGGGACCACGGCGGACCTCCGGGTGGTCGGGACAGGACGTTCCCCCTGGGGGACCGCGCCGTCCTCCCGGCCCCACGGTGCCACCGGCACCCGGCGGGCGGGAAGGGGTCACTCCCGCAGCAGCGTGACCTCCTCGAGGTCGAGCTCGTGCTGCACCCGCCGGAACACCTCGTCGTCGATGCGCCGCTGGTCGCGGTGGCGCACGAACACCTCCCGCTCGGCCTCCAGCATCGCCCGGCGCAGCCGCCGGTAGCGCGCGCTCGGCGTCTCCCCGCCGCCGCGCACCGGGCCGCCCAGCCGCTCCCACGCGGCGTTGGTGCGCGCCTCGATGCGCTGCCGCAGCTCGGTCACCGCCTGGGCGTGCAGCGGGTCGCCGTCGTCGAGCGCGTCGAGCCGGGCGGTCGCGGCCCGGCCGGCGTCGGACTGCGCCTGCGCCTCGGCCAGCGCGTCGGCGGAGTCCTCGGAGGCCTGCACGCCGAGGCGGCGGATGAGCGCCGGCAGCGTCAGCCCGTGCAGCAGCAGCGTGCCGACGGTGACCACGAAGGTCAGGTAGAGCACCTCCGCGCGGCCGGGGAACGGCGCGCCCGACATCGTGGTCAGCGGGATGCCGGCCGCGGCGGCGAGCGAGACCACGCCGCGCATGCCGGCCCACGAGACCACGGCCGGGTGCGTCCACGGCACCGGGCGCCAGCCGGGCCGGCGCCGGGCCAGCGGCCGCAGGTAGGTGGTGGGGAAGACGAACGCGACGCGGGCCAGCAGCGCGACCAGGACCAGGGCCAGCCCGACGCCGGTGAGCGTGCCGAGGTCGGGGCCGACGCCGGCGACGACGGCGGGCAGCTGCAGGCCGATGAGCGCGAACACCGTCGCCTCGAGCACCGTGTCGGCCGCCTGCCACACCGCCCGGTCCTGCAGCCGTGCGACCGGGTCGGCCTGCGGCGAGCGGTGCCCCAGGTAGAGGCCGGCCAGCACCACGGCGAGCACCCCGGAGGCGTGCACCTCCTCGGCGACGACGAAGCCGACGAAGGGCACCAGCAGACCGAGCGCGCTCTCCAGCACGCCGTCGCCCAGCGCCATCCGCGCCCGGTGCACCAGCCAGCCCAGCGCCCAGCCGATCGCCGCGCCGCCGGCCGCGGCCAGGACGAAGACGCCCAGCCCCTCGGCGATGCCGTACCCCGCGCCGGCGGCCAGCGCGACCGCCACCCGGAACGCGGTCAGCGCGGTGGCGTCGTTGACCAGGCTCTCCCCGCCGAGGATGGTCATCACCTTGCGCGGCAGGCCCAGCCGCCGGCCGACGGCGGTGGCCGCGACCGCGTCCGGCGGGGCGACCACCGCGCCGAGCACCAGTGCCGACGCCAGCGGCAGCCCCGGCACCAGCCACCAGGCGGCCAGCCCGACGGCGAGCGTGGTGCACAGCACCGCGCCGACGGCCAGCATCCCGATCGCCCGCAGGTTGGCCCGCAGCCGCAGGTAGGAGCTGTCCAGCGCCGCCGAGTACAGCAGTGGCGGCAGCACCAGGGTGAGGATCAGCTCCGGGTCGAGCGCGTAGTCGGGGACGCCCGGCACGAACGACAGCGCGAGCCCGACCACGACGAGCACCAGCGGCGCCGAGACGCCGAGGCGCCGGGCCAGCGCGGTGACCGCGAAGGAGCCGGCCAGCAGGCCGACGAGCGACAGCTCCACCTCAGACGATCGCCTGGTCCGGGTAGCACCAGCGCCAGTCCTCACCCGGCTCGAAGGACCGGACGATCGGGTGCCCGCTGCCCTCGGCGTGTGCGGTGGCGTGCCGGTTCGGCGAGGAGTCGCAGCAGGCCACGTGCCCGCACGACAGGCACTCCCGCAGGTGCACCCACGTCGCCCCGATCGCCAGGCAGTCGCTGCAGCCCTCCGTCGAGTCCGGCGTCACGTCCCGGATCTGGTCCAGGTGCCCGCACGTGGTCATCCCGCCACCCCTCTCGTCCGTCGCGGGGAGTCGACCACCCGCGCGACGACGGCGGCAACGCCCTCCCGTGCCCGGTGTCTTCCCCGCGCCGCCGTGGCAGGGTCGGCGGGCGACGTCCGGACCGGTCGGGGAGGTGCCGTTGGACCTCGACGAGGTCGCCGACGAGCTCTACGGGCTGCCGCCGGGGGAGTTCGTGGCCGCGCGCACCGAGGCCGCCCGGCGGGCGCGGGCCGCCGGCGACCGGGCGCTGGCCGGGCGGATCGGCGCGCTCGGCAGGCCGTCGACGGCGGCGTGGGCGTGCAACGCGCTGGTGCGCGAGCAGCCCGACGAGATCGCCGGCCTCGTCGAGCTCGGCGACCTGCTGCGCGAGGCCCAGCAGACCCTCGCCGGCGACGAGCTGCGGGCGCTGGGCACCCAGCGCTCCCGGCTGCTGGCCGCGCTGACCCGCCAGGCGCGAGGGGTGGCCGCGCGGCTGGGCCACCCGCTGTCGGGCCCCGTCGCCGACCAGGTCGAGGAGACGCTGCGCGCCGCGCTGGCCGACCCCGAGGCGGGAGAGGCGCTGCTGGCCGGCCGGCTGACCGGACCGCTGTCCTACCGGGGCACGGGGCTGGGCGGGCGGCCCGACCTCCGGGTGGTGCCGCCGGCGGGGCCGCGACCGGCGGCGCCGGTCCCCGCCGGGCGGCGGGCCGAGGAGGAGGCGGCGCGGCGGGCGGCCGAGGAGCGCCGGCGGGCCACGGAGGAACGCCGGCTGCGAGAGCTGGCCGCCGCCCGGGAGGAGGCCGCGGCAGCAGCCGCGGCGGCCGGGCAGGCGGAGGAGGCCGCCCGGGACGCCCACGACCGGGCCGAGCGGGCCGCCCTTCGGCAGGCCGGGCTGGAGGCGCGGGCCGGCGAACTGGCCGCCGAGCTGGAGCGGGTCCGGGAGGAGGCGGCCGCGGCCGGGACCGACGCCGAGCGGGCGACCCGGCGGGCCACGGCGGCCGACCGGGTCGCGCGGCGGGCGGCGGGGGAGCGCGACCGCGCCGCGGCCCGGCTCGCCGAGCTCGAGGGTGCCCCGCCGACGGGGTAGCGGCCCCGTCGTCAGCCCATCGTCCGCTGGCCGTCGAGGGACTCCCGCAGGATGTCGGCGTGCCCGGCGTGCTGGGCGGTCTCGGCCACCACGTGCAGGAAGGTGCGCCGGGCCGAGCGGACGGCGCCCGGCTCGAACCACGGCGCCGCGGGCAGCGGGTGGCTCAGGTCCAGGTCGATGGTGCGCACCAGCTCGTCGGTGCGGGCGGCGACCTGCTCGTAGCGGGCCAGCACGTCGGCCAGCGTCTCGCCGGGCTCGAGCACCCACTCCCGCGCCCACGCCTCCGGGGTGGCCGTGGCGAAGGCCTCCGGGCCGCGGACGGCGAAGTCGGCCCACGTCGCCTCGGTGCCGGCGACGTGCTTGACGAGCCCGGCGAGGGTCAGCTGGCTGGCGGTGGTGCGGCGGGTGGCCTGCTCGTCGGTCAGCCCGCGCACGGTGAAGCGCAGGAAGCCGCGGTGCGCCCGCAGGGTCTCCAGCAGGTCGGCGCGCTCGGTGGAGAGGGTGGTCGGAGCGGTCACGGTGTCCTCCGGGGGAGTGGTCGTCGTCACCGCACGAGCATCCCGCCGAAAGCGGTCAGATCCTGTCCGCTGTGTCGGCCACGATGGACCGGTGAGCGACCCGGGTGCCCGCACGCTGCGGCTGCTGTCCCTGCTGCAGTCACGCCGGTACTGGCCGGGTCCCGATCTCGCCGGCCGGCTGGGCGTCTCGGTCCGCACGCTGCGGCGCGACGTCGACCGGCTCCGGGGGCTCGGCTACCCGGTGGCCGCCTCGCGCGGGGTGGACGGGGGCTACGCGCTGGCACCGGGGACGGCGCTGCCGCCGCTGCTGCTCGACGACGACGAGGCGGTGGCCCTCGTGCTGGGGCTGCAGGCGGTCGCCGACGCGCCGGTCGCGGGGATGGCCGAGACGTCGGTGCGGGCGCTGGCCACGGTGGTGCAGGTGCTGCCGGCCCGGCTGCGGCGGCGGGTCGAGGCGCTGCGGGCGATGACCGTGCCGGGCGGGTGGGCCGGGCCGTCGCGCGACGTCGTCGACCCGGCCGTGCTCACCGCCGTCGCGCTGGCCTGCCGCGACACCGAGCGGACCGTCTTCGGCTACACCCCGCCCGGCCGGGAGCGCACCGAGCGCACGGTGGAGCCGCACCGGCTGGTCGCGCTCGGCCGGCGCTGGTACCTGGTGGGCTACGACCTCGACCGCGGCGACTGGCGGGTGTTCCGGGTCGACCGGCTGGACGCCCCGCGCGGCACCGGCGCCGTCTTCGGCCCCCGCCGCTTCCCGGCCGAGGACGCCGCGGCCTACGTGCGCGAGCGGATCGGCAGCGCGTGGACCCGCCACGTCGTCGAGGCCACGGTGGCCGCGCCCGCCGACCGGGTGCGCCGGCGGATCGGCCGCTGGGCCACGGTGACCGAGGACGGGGACGGCTGCCGGGTGCGCATCGAGGGCGACGACCTCGACTGGGCCGCGCTGGCGCTCGGCGTCACCGGGGCGCCGTTCACCGTGCTGTCCCCGCCGGAGGTGGTCGCGCACCTGCGGGTGCTGGCCGAGCGGTTCGCCGCCGCGGCCGACGCCGCCGTCAGGTGACCGGGCCGGGCTCTCCCTCCCCGGTCCCCTCGCCGGGCGCCGGTTCCTCGGTCGCCGGTTCTTCGACGGGCGGTTCCTCGGTCGCCGGTTCCTCGACGGGCGGGTCCTCGGCAGGCGGGTCCTCGGCGGGCGGCTCGTCGCCCAACGGTGCTTGGCCCGCCGGGTCCTCGACGGCCGGGTCCTCGACGGCCGGGTCCTCGGCGGGCGGATCCTCGACGGCCGGGTCCTCGGGCACCGGCTCCTGGGCGGGCGGGTCCACCGCGGGGGGCTCCCCGCCGGGGACCTCTCCGGCCGGGTCCTCGTCGCCGGGGACCTCCTCGGCGGGCTCGTCGAGGGGCTCCTCCGCCGCTGGTGCCTCGGCGGGCTCCTCGCCGGGGACGTCCCCGGCCGGCTCCTCCACGGGCGCCTCTCCCGGTTCCTGCTCCTCCGCCGGCTCGACGGGCGCCTCCGAGGCGGGTTGCTCCTCGGCCGACTGACCCGCGACCGGCGGTGTGCTGGTCGGCGGTGTGCTGGATGGCGGTGTGCTGCTCGTGGCGGCCTCGCCCTTGGCGAAGGCCTGTGCCTCCTGGGCGTCGGCGGGGGAGGACGGGACGTCGTCGTCACCGGCGGTCCCCACCGGGCGGTCCTCGACGGCGCCGTCCCCCTCGACGACGACGATGGCCTCGAGCACGACGGTCGCCTGCACCACCAGCACGACGGCCGACGCGGTGAACGACGGCCAGACCTCGCCGGTGTACTCCGGGTCGGGTCGTGCCTCGGGGGCGGCGAGCGGGTTGCCGCAGGCGCAGCGCACCCGGGGCACGCCGCGCTCGTCGACCAGCACCGCGGTGCCGGCCTGCAGCACCGACTGGAAGGGCGTGGCCCGGCCGTCCACGTAGCCGTGGTTGGTGACCGCCGTGTCGAAGCGCAGCACCACCGGCGTGAGCCGGGCGAGGTACGCCGGGAGGTCGTCGGGGTCGATGCCCTCGGCCGCGGCCCAGGCCCGGGCGTGGGCGGGGTGCGACGCGAGGAAGGCGATCAGCCCGGCCGCGTCGCAGGTGTTCACGCCGGTCCCGCCGTAGAGGCCCGGCTGGTCGCCGGACACCTGCTGCACCCGCGGGGCCCGGGTCGAGGTCGCCGGCGCGGTGGTCGGCTCCCCGCGCTCCGCGCCCGCCCCCTTCTCGGCCTTGTCCGTGAACGGCCGCTCGCCGCGGGAGTCCGCCGGCTCGGCGACGACCGTGGAGGCCGCGGCCTCGCCGGTGAGCCGGGTCGCGGCCACCCCGCCGACGACGGCGAGCGCCAGGGCGACGGCGGCGGCGAGCAGGACCGCGACGCGCCGTCGGTGACCCGACCGGGGTGGCGGCGCCGGACGCCGCGCCGCCGGGACGCCGGCCGGTGGCGGTGCCGGCGGTGGCGGTGCCGGCGGTGGTGGTCCCGGCGGTGGTGGTCCCGGCGGTGGTGGTCCCGGCGGTGGTGGTCCCGGCGGTGGTGGTCCCGGCGGTGGTGGTGCCGCGGTGACCGGGGCGGCGCGCTGCACCGGCCCGGTCCCGCCGGACAGGGCCGCCCGGGCGGCGAGGGCGAGCGCGCCCGCGGTCGGGTACCGCTCGTCGGGGTCCTTCGCCATGCCCCGCGCCACGACCGCGTCCAGCGCGGCCGGCAGCGAGGGCACGGCGTCCGAGGGCCGCGGTGGCTCGCGGTAGAGGTGGGCCGCGCAGAGGGCCGCCACCCCGGATGCGGGGAACGGTGGCAGGCCGGTCAGCGTCTCGTACAGCAGGCAGGCCAGCGAGTAGACGTCGACGCGGTGGTCCGTGGGCCGGTCGTCGAGCCGCTCGGGGGCGACGTACTCGAGCGTGCCGACGAACATGCCCGTCCGGGTCAGCGCGGCGCCGGTCGAGCCGTCGGTGGAGCCGGCGATGCCGAAGTCGACCAGGTAGCAGTGCGGCGCGAGGGTGCCCTCGGCCAGCAGCACGTTCGACGGCTTGACGTCGCGGTGCACCAGGCCCGTGGCGTGCGCGGCGTCCAGGGCGGCGGCCACCTGCCCGACCACCTCGACGGCGCGGCCCGGGAGCAACCGGCCGTCCCGCAGCACCTCCTCGAGGTCCCGGCCGTCGACCAGCCGCATGTCCAGGTACAGCCGCCCGTCGATCTCCCCGAAGTCGTGGATGGGCACGACGTGCGCCTCGCTGAGCCGGGCCGCGCCGTGGCACTCCCGGTAGAAGCGACTGCGGAAGAGCTCGTCGTCGGCGAGCTCGGGGAGCAGCCTCTTCAGGGCGACCACCCGGCCGCGGCGGGTGTCCCGGGCCCGGTGGACCTCGCCCATCCCACCGCGGCCCAGACGCTCGAGGAGCTCGTACGGACCGAAGGTCTCCAGGCTCATGGGCGGTCTCCCGGCGGTCCTCGCTGGTGACGGGTGCTCCGTCGGAGGCCGGAGTGTCGGGAGGGGGCGTCCGCCGTGTCCACCCGGCCGCCCGCCCGGTGGTGGCTCTCTCGGTCCGCGCCGGGCGTGGGCCCGCAGGCGGTCGTCGGTGCGCTGCGCAGGGTGAGCGGGAGCGGTCCGTCACACGGCGGTGCCCGGGGCTCGTCCGCCGAGGACGCCGCACCCGGCTCACGGAGTGGCGGACGCTCCGCTCGGTGTCAGGTCGCTCGGTGTCGTCCCGGTGGCCGTCGTCTCGGTGGCCGCCGTCTCGGTCGGTGCGGCCTCGCTGGGTGTGACCTCCGTGGCCGTCGTCTCGGTGGGCGTTCCCGCGCTCGTGGTCGCTGCGGTGGGTGCGGCGTCGGTGAACACCGCCGCGGGGGCCGGTTCCTCGGTGTCGGGCACCTCGGCGGCCGGTTGCTCCTCGACCGGTTCGGGGGCGGGCTCCTCGTCGGGGACCTCCGCGGCCGGTGGCTCGTCGGCCGGCGGCTCCGCCGGTGCGCTGGTGGTCCCGGTGCCGGGCGCGGTCGTGCCGGGCGCGGTCGTGCCGGGCGACGTCGTGCCAGGCGCGGTCGTGCCGGGCGCGGTCGTGCCGCGCGACGTCGAGCCGCCCGTGGTGGGTGGGGCGTCGGCGGACGGGCTCGCCGTGCCGGTGTCCGGTGCCGGCGGGACCGTCGTCGCGGTGCCCGCGCCGCCGGACGCCGCCGCGGGTGGCGGGACGGCGGACGTCGTCGCCCCGCTCGACGGGGACGGCGTGGGGTCACCGGTGAACACGCGGGCGAGCTCGGCCAGCACGGCACCGACCGGCTGGTCCTCACCGCCGGTGGTGCGCACCGGCCGGGCCACGACCGTGCCGGTGACCGCGTCGACGAGCACCAGCGCGGGCAGCGGAGCCACGCTGCGCTCCACGACGACGACCGCCGCCGCCGCGTAGCCCGGCCAGGTCTCGCCCTCGTGGTCGGCCGAGGGGCGGCTGACCGGCGGCGCCAGGGGGTTGCCGCAGATGCACCGCACCTGCGGGACGCCGGAGTCGTCGACCAGCACCGCGGTGCCGGCCTGCAGCACCGACGGGAACGGGACGGCCGCACCCGCGGTGAACCCGTGGTTGGTGACCGCGGTGTCGAAGCGCAGCACCACCGGGGTGAGGGACGCGAGGTAGGTGTCGACCTCGTCGAGCGCGATCCCCTCGACGGCGGCGAAGGCGGCGCCGCGGTCGGGGTGGGCGGTGAGGAAGGCGGCCAGGCCGGCGGGGTCGCAGGCCTCTGCGCCGGCGCCGCCGTAGAGGCCCGGCTGGTCCCCCGGCACCGTGCCCTCGGCCGCCGCGGCCGGTGCGGCCGTCCCGGCGTCCGCCCCGGGTGGCACCGCCTCGCCGACGGCGCCCGCGGTCGGCTCCGCGGCGTCCGGCGGAGCGGGGACGAAGGGGGCCTCGCCCGGCTCGTCGGCCGGCTCGACGACGACCGGGGTCGGCGTCGCTGCGTCGGAGACGTCCGCGATCAGCCCCACCGCGGCCACCCCGCCCGCCGCCGTCAGGGCCGCCACGCCGGCGAGCAGCGCCGCGACCAGGCCACCGCGGTGCCGGGCCCACCACGACGGGCGCCGGTGCCTCGCGACGTGGTGCGCCGGCACGTCCGCCGCGACGGCGACGGCCCCCGCGACGGGCGCGGCCGCGGCCACCGGCGTCGGCAGGGTGTCCGGTGCCGGGCGCAGCGCGGCCCGCGCCGCGGTGGCCAGCTCCCCGGCGCCGGCGAAGCGCCGGTCGGGATCCGCGGCCGTGCCGCGTGCCACCACCGCGCCCAGCGTCCCCGGCAGGGGGCCGGCCTGTGCGGCGGCGCCCGGCGGCCGGCCGGTGAGCGACTCGTGCAGGAGGGCGGCCAGGGCGGCGACGTCCGCCCGGCGGTCGGTGGTCCCGTCGACGGTGCCGGCGGCGCCGAAGCCGGTGAGGTGGACGTCGGGCCGGTCGCCGTGCCCGGACAGCAGGACGTCGGCCGTCCGCAGGTCGCCGTGCACGAGCCCGGCGGCGTGCGCCGCGTCGAGGGCGGCCGCCACCTGGCCGACGACGTCGACGGCCAGCTCGGCCGGCAGGGGTCCCTCGGCGGCGAGCACCGCGGACAGCGGCCGGCCGTCGACCAGCTGCGCGTCCACGTAGAGCCGGCCGTCGACCTCGCCGACCTCGTGGACGGCGAGGACGTGCGGCTCGTCGAGCTGCGCCACCGCGGCGCAGACCTGCGGGAAGCGGGCGCGGAACCGCGGGTCCCCGCTCAGCGCGGGTGCGACGACCTCGAGTGCGACCGTGCGCGAGCGGCGGGTGTCCCAGGCGCGGTACACCTCGCCGGCGCGTCCGGGTCCGAGCAGCTCGTCGAGCTCGTAGGGGCCGAAGGTCGGGCCGGTCAGGGGGACCTCCCGGGGTGAGCCGGAGCGACGGGTGGCTCCGTCGTCCGCAGAGTGTCTGTTGCGGACCGGCCGGGTGTCTGTTGCCGACCGGCCGGCCGGCCGTGCCCCCGCGCAACGCGCGGCGCCGCGCAGCAGGCGGTCGCGGGAGGACTGCGCACGGTGAGCAGTCGTCCGGCGCCCCGCGGCTCGGACCCGCAGCATGGGGCCATGACGGAGTCAGCCGGCCGCGTCGCGGTCGTCACCGGGTCGGAGTCGGGCATCGGGCGGGCCGTGGCGGTCGCGCTCGCCGAGCAGGGCTGTGACGTCGGGATCACCTGGTACCGCGACGAGGCGCACGCCCAGGGCACCGCCGAGGAGGTGCGCTCCCGCGGCCGCCGCGCCGAGGTCCGCCCGGTCGACCTGACCCAGCTGCCCGGCGCGGCCGCCGTCGTCGACGAGCTGGCCGACGCGCTCGGCGGCGTCGACGTCCTGGTCAACGACGCCGGCACGGGTCACTCGACTCTCCTGCTGGACACCGACTACGAGACCTGGCGCGAGGTGCTGGCCACCGACCTCGACGCGGCGTTCCTCTGCCTGCAGCGCGCCGCGCGGCGCATGGTGGCGGCGGGCCGCGGCGGGCGGATCGTCAACGTCACCAGCGTCCACGAGCACCAGCCGCGGGTCGGCGCGGCCGCCTACTGCGCGGCCAAGGGCGGCCTCGGCCTGCTCACCCGCGTCGCGGCGATCGAGCTGGCCGAGCACGGCATCACCGTCAACGCCGTCGCGCCCGGGGAGATCGCCACGCCGATGACCGGCCAGGAGGACGAGGACCCGACCGCGCCGGGCCACGAGCGCCCCGGCGTCCCGGTGGGCCGGCCGGGGGACGCGCACGAGGTGGCCGCCGTCGTCGCCTTCCTCGCCTCGCCGGCCGCCTCCTACGTCACCGGCGCCTCCTACGCCGTGGACGGCGGGATGCTGCAGATGGGGCCGATGGCCGGCTCGCACCTGACCGGCGACGACTGGCGCCGGCCCTGACACCCGGCTCGGTGGTCAGCCGGTGAGCTCCGTGGGGACGGCGATGACGTCGACCATCGCCCCGCGCCGGTACACCGTCACCGGCAGCGGCCGGCCCACCGCGTCGGCGAACAGCAGCCGCTGCAGGCTCTGGGCCTCGGCCACGGGCGCGCGTCCGGCGTCGAGCACCAGGTCGCCGGCGCGCAGCCCCGCGCGGTCGGCCGGCGACCCGGCGACGACGTCGACCACCCGCAGCCCGCGCCGCCGCCCGGTGCGCTCGGCCAGCTCCGCCGGCAGCGGTGCCGGGCTGCTGACCAGGCCGAGGTAGGCCCGCCGCACCCGGCCGTCGCGGACGAGGGTGGCGATGATCCGGCGGGTGGTGTCGTTGACCGGCACGGCCAGGCCCAGGCCCCACCCGGCGACGGCGGTGTTGATGCCGACCACCCGGCTGGCCGAGTCGGCCAGCGCGCCGCCGGAGTTGCCGGGGTTGAGCGCGGCGTCGGTCTGGATGACGTCCTCGACCACGCGGGCGGTCCGCCCGTCGCGGGTGGGCAGCGACCGGCCCAGCCCGCTGACGACGCCGGCGGTGACCGACCCCGCCAGCCCGAGCGGGTTGCCGACGGCGACGACGAGCTGGCCGACCCGCAGCTGCGCCGCGTCGCCGAGCACCGCCGGCTCCGGGGCGCCCGCACTCGCACGGACGACGGCGAGGTCGGACAGCGGGTCGGTGCCCACCACCTCGACGGGCGTCTCGGTGCCGTCGCCGAACACCGCCCGCCCGCTGCGGGCCCGGCCCACGACGTGCGCGTTGGTGAGCAGCAGCCCGTCGCCGGGGACGACCACGGCCGAGCCGGCGCCGGTCCGCCCGTCAGGGGCGGTGACCTGCAGCGCGGCCACGTGCGGGGTGAGGTCGGCGGCCACCGCGGTGACCACCTGCGAGTAGGCGTCCAGCGCCGCGTCGGTGTCCGGTCGGGTCACGACGCACCTCCTTGATTACAGCGTTGCACCGACCAGTGGACGCCCGCTCCGCCGGCGCCGGCCACCCCTGCCGCTACGCCGAGAGCGATCAGGTCCGCCCGCGCCCGGTCGTGCTCTGCCCCGCCGGTGTGGGCAGAGCGCGAGGCGCCTCTCGTGCTCTGCCCACGGGGCGGGGGCAGAGCACGACCGCGCTGGTCAGCAGGTGCGGTGGGGGAGCGGCGGCCGTAGCGTCGGCCTGCCCGGCGACCCGGGACCGGCAGCGAGGAGGGGCGTGGGCACCGACGGCCTGCAGACCGAGGGCGCCGCGGTGGGGCGCACCCTCGGCGTCGAGGAGGAGTTCCACCTCGTCGACCCCGGCACCCTGGCGCTGACCCCGGGACCGCGGGCGTCGGCGGCGGCGCTCGCCGGCGAGGCGGGGGCGCGCGTCCACCCGGAGATCTCCACCACGCAGCTGGAGATCGCCACCGGCGTGTGCACGACGCTCGCGCAGGTCCGCGCGGAGCTGGTGGCCGCCCGTGCCGAGGCCGCCGCCGCGGCCGCGCGCGACGGCCTGCTGCTGCTGGCGGCCTCCACCCACCCGTGGAGCTCGTGGCACACCATGCCGGTGACGCCGGGGGAGCGGTACGAGGCGATGGTCGGCCGCTGGGCGGGCCTGGCCCGGCAGCAGGACATCTGCGGCTGCCACGTGCACGTCGGCGTCCCCGATCTCGACACCGCCGTCGCCGTGCTCGACCGCGCCCGCCCGTACCTGCCGGTGCTGCTGGCGATGACCGGCAGCTCGCCGTTCCACGACGGCGTCGACACCGGCTACGAGTCCTGGCGCACGCTGTGGTGGACCCGCTTCCCGCACGCCGGCGCGCCGGAGCCGCTCGGCGACGCCGACGGCTACCGCCGGGTGCTGGCCGGGCTGGTGGCCAGCGGGGTGGTCGCGGACGGCTCGCACCTGTACTGGGACGTGCGGCCCTCGGCGCGACTCCCCACGATCGAGTTCCGCCTGGCCGACGTCTGCACCACCCTCGACGACGCCGTCCTGCACGCCGCGCTGGTCCGCTCGCTGGTGCGGGTGCTCGCCGCGCGCGCGGCCCGCGGCGAACCGGCGCCCGAGGTCCGCCCCGAACTGCTGCGCGCCGCGCGGTGGCGGGCCGCCCGCTCGGGCCTGTCCGCGCCGCTGTTCGACCCGCTGCGCGGGGAGCTCGTCGACCCGCGCGAGGCGGTCGGGGCGCTGCTGGCCGAGCTCGCCGACGACCTCGCCGACGCCGGCGAGGAGGACGAGGTCCGCGCGCTGGTGCAGGACCTGCTCGACCGGGGTACCTCGGCCGCGCGGCAGCGGAGCACCTGGCTGCGCACGGGCGACCGCCGGGCGGTCGCCGAGCAGGTCGTCCGCGAGGGGGCGGCCGGGAGGACCTGAGTGGACGACTCCGGCGTGGCTGGCCCACCGGGCGATCGGCGTGGGGCCGCCCGCGGCGCACCCGGTCCGATCCGGTGACGCCGCCTGCCCGCGGGGGTGTCCTCGCCGCCCGCCCCGGCACCGCCCACTCCGGCCCGCCGCTGCCGGCCGGCACCACCGCGCTCGACCTCGGTGGGCCGGCCGAGGCGCTGGTCGCGATCCCGCCCGGGCCGGCCGTGCCCCGGCCGCTGCTGGTCTTCTGCCACGGGGCCGGTGGCACGGCGGGGCAGTCGCTGGCCGCGGTGGGCGACGTCGCCGCCACCCGCGGGGTCGCGGTGCTGGCGACCACGTCCGCGGCCGCCACCTGGGACCTGCTGGCCGGCGGGCTGGGCCGCGACGTCGCCGTCCTGGACGCGGCCCTGGCGGAGGTCGCCGGCGGCCTCGCGGTGTCGCGGACGGCGCTGGGCGGCTTCTCCGACGGCGGCTCGTACGCACTGTCGCTCGGGCTGGCCAACGGCGGCCTGTTCGAGGCGCTGCTCGCCTTCTCGCCCGGCTTCGCCGCGCCGCCCGGGCGCGCGGGCCGGCCGCGGGTGTGGATCGCGCACGGCACGCACGACCGGGTGCTGCCGGTGGAGCGCTGCGGCCGACGGGTGGCGCACACCCTGGCCGCGTCCGGCTACGAGGTCGCCTACGAGGAGTTCGACGGCGGCCACGCGGTCACCCCCGGCCTCGTCACCGCCGCCCTGGACAGCTGGCTCGGCCCGCCCGGCCGGGGCCGGGCGGGCCGTCGTCGCTAGGCCGTGCGGCGGCCGACCAGGTCGTGCTGCTGGTCGGGGTTGACCTCGTCGGGGTCGCGGGGGTGGTCCTTGGGTCCGCCGGTCTTCGAGGCGGCGAAGCCCGTGCCGAGCTGCTCGAGCGCCAGCCGGCCGTAGACCTGCTGCTGGGTGGCCACGCGCTGCGAGCGCCCGCGGCCCAGGAAGCTGACCATCCAGTGCAGCACCGTGGTGATCCGGCTCTTGAAGCCGATGATGTAGAAGAGGTGCACCACCAGCCACAGCACCCAGGCGAGGAAGCCCTCGAACTTCAGCTTCTTGATGTCGGCGACCGCGGAGAACCGCGAGATCGTCGCCATGTTGCCCTTGTCGCGGTACCGGAACGGGCCCTTGGGGTCCCGCCCGGCCAGCCGCCGCTGGATCTGCTCGGCGGCGTAGCGCCCGCCCTGGATGGCCACCTGCGCGACGCCGGGGTACCGGTCGGGGTGGTTGGCCATGTCGCCGATGACGTGGATCTCCGGGTGGCCGGGCAGCGTCAGGTCCGGCTGCACCGCGATGCGACCGGCGCGGTCCACCTCCGCCCCCGTCGCGTCACCCAGCAGCCGGCCCAGCGGGCTGGCCTGCACGCCGGCGGCCCACACCTTGGTCGCCGCGGGGATGCGGCGCTCCTGGCCGTCGGAGTCCTTGACGGTCAGGCCGTTGGCGTCGAGGTCGGTGACCAGCGCGCCGAGCTGCACCTCGACGCCGATCTCGTTGAGGTGGCGGCGGGCCTTCTCGCCCAGCTTCGGGCCGAACGGCGGCAGCACCTGCGGGGCGCCGTCGAGCAGGATGATGCGGGCCCGCTCCGGGTCGATGTTCCGGAAGTCGCGGCGCAGCGTGCGGTGCGCGAGCTCGGCGATCTGCCCGGCCATCTCCACCCCGGTCGGCCCGGCGCCGACGACCACGAAGGTCATCAGCCGGTCGATCTCGGCGGGGTCGGTGGCCAGCTCCGCCAGCTCGAAGGCGCCGAAGATGCGCCCGCGCAGCTCCAGGGCGTCGTCGATGGACTTCATGCCCGGGGCGAACTCGGCGAACCGGTCGTTGCCGAAGTAGGACTGCCCGGCGCCCGCGGCGACGATCAGCTCGTCGTAGGGGTGCACCGTGGTCCGACCCAGGATGGTGGAGGTCACGGTGCGGGCGTCCACGTCGATGTCGACGACCTCGCCGAGCACCACGCGCGCGTTGGCCTGGTGGCGCAGCACCTCGCGGGTGGCCGGGGCGATCTCGCCCTCGGACAGGATGCCCGTGGCCACCTGGTAGAGCAGCGGCTGGAACAGGTGGTGGCTGGTCTTGCCGATCACGGTGACGTCGACCGGCGCCTTCCGCAGGGCCTTGGCGGCGAACAGCCCGCCGAAGCCGGAGCCGACGACGACGACCCGCGGCCGGCCGGTCGGGGAGGTGCCGTGGGCGGTGGGCGCAGGTGATGTCGTCATGATGACTGATCCTCTCCTGTCGGCAGGTCCGGCGTCCGGTGGCTGGCCGCTCGGGCGGGTGATCCCGGTCACGGCGACCTCTCGGTGCGCTCGCGGCCGGTACCACCGTTCGGTACAACCGGGCCGGTGCCTCCGGTCATCCCCCGACTCGTGCTGGTGCCGGGCCTGGGGCTCGACGGCCGGTCGTCGTGGCGGCTGCGCCGGCGGGTGCCCGCCGACCTCGTGCTCCTACCCGGGATGGGGCGCTCTGCACCCGTTCCCGGCCTCGACGTGCTGGCCGGGCGGCTCCGCGACCGACTGGACACCGGCCCGGTGGTGCTCGTCGGGCACTCGCAGAGCTGCCAGGTGGTCGCCGCGGCCGCCGTCGACCCGCGGGTGGCCGGTGTCGTGCTGCTCGGCCCGACCACCGACCCGCGGCTGCGCTCGGCGCCGCGGCTGGCCGGCCGGTGGCTGCGGACGGCGCTGCGCGAGCCCTGGTGGCAGCTGCCGCTGGTGCTCGTCCAGTGGCTGTCGACCGGGCCCCGCGCGATGCGGGCGCTGTGGCGGGTCGCCGCCCCCGACCGCACCGACGCCCGGTTGCGCGCCGTCGGCGTGCCGGTGACCGTCGTCCGCGGCACCCGCGACCGGCTCTGTCCGGCCGACTGGGCGCGGCGGCTCGCGGCGGCCGCGCCGCGGGGTGCCCTCGTGGAGCTGCCGGGCGCGGCGCACATGACGCCGCAGACGCACCCCGACGCGGTCGCCGCGGTGCTGCGCGCGGCACTCGACCGGGCGACGCCGACGGGCGGGGACAGGGTTCGCGGCGTGTCACCATGACCGCATGGCCACCTCCTCCGCCTCCGCCGGCGCGCTGCTCCACCACGTGCGCACCGGCCGCGCGCGGAGCCGCGCCGAGCTGGTCGCGCTGACCGGCGCGGCGCGCAACACCGTCAGCGCCCGCGTCGACCAGCTCATCGCCGCGGGCCTGCTGGAGGAGGGCGGCCGCGGCTGGAGCACCGGCGGGCGCCCCCCGACGCTGCTGCGCTTCAACAGCGCGGCCGGGTGCGTGCTCGCCGTCGACCTCGGGGTGACCAGCGTCGACGTCGCGGTCACCGACCTCTCGGCGCAGGTCCTGGCCACCGTCGGGCACCCGATCGACATCGCCGAGGGCCCCGACCGGGTGCTCGCCGAGGTCGAGCGGCTGGCCCAGCAGGTGCTCGCCGAGGCGGGGCTCACCGCGGCCGACGTGTGCGCCGTCGGCATCGGCGTCCCCGGCCCGGTGGAGTTCTCGACCGGGCGGCCCTCGCACCCGCCGATCATGCCCGGCTGGCACGACTACCCGATCCCGTCGGCGTTCGGCCGCTACGGCTGCCCGGTGTTCGTGGACAACGACGTCAACGTGATGGCGCTGGGCGAGATGGGCGTCGCCGGGTCGGTGCAGGACGTGCTCGTCGTCAAGGTCGGCACCGGCATCGGCTGCGGGATCGTCGTCGACGGCGGCGTCTACCGCGGCGCCCAGGGCAGCGCCGGGGACATCGGGCACATCCACGTGCCGGCCGCCGACGGCCGCGAGGTCGTCTGCCGCTGCGGCCAGGTCAACTGCCTGGAGGCCATCGCCGGCGGCGGGGCGCTGCTGCGCGACGCCCAGGCCGCCGGGATGCCGGTGACGACGACCCGCGAGGTCGTCGAGCGCGCCGCCCTGGGCGACGGCCAGGCGCTGGAGCTGGTCCGCAGCGCCGGCCGCACGATCGGCACCGTGCTGGCCGCGCTGGTCAACTTCTTCAACCCGCACCGGATCGTCATGTCCGGGGGCGTCGCCCGCGCCGGCGTGCCGCTGCTCGCCGGCATCCGCGAGGCGGTCTACGCGCGCTCGATGCCGCTGGCCGCCCGCGCGCTGGAGATCACCGTCAGCGACGCCCCGGACCTCTCCGGCCGGGTCGGCGCCGCGCTCATGGCCATCGAGGGCTGGCTCGACGAGGACTCGGTGCACGAGGCGCTGGCGCGCGCCACCGTCGCCCGCTGACCCCCGGGCGCCCGGCCCACCGGCGCCGCGTCCCGGCGTCCCCGCACGTCTCGATCGGGTCACCCGTGCGCGCCGGGTCTTGACCTCTCGTGACTCCGCTCATACGTTCTCCGCTCAGCGGACTAATGGTCAACGATGAGCAGAAGTCGGGAGGAGTGCCGTGGACAGCGGGACAGGACGGCCGACCGCCGGCGGTACCGGGGCGGGCGCCCGGTGACCGCGCCGGCACGGGAGGCGCGGTCCGACGCGCCGCTGCTGGAGATGCAGGGCATCGTCAAGACGTTCCCGGGCGTCCGGGCGCTCGGCGGCGTCGACCTCGACGTGCGGGCCGGCGAGGTGCACTGCCTGCTCGGCCAGAACGGCGCCGGCAAGTCGACGCTGATCAAGGTGCTCGCCGGGGCGCACCAGCCCGACGAGGGCACCATCTCCTGGCAGGGCGAGCGGGTCGCGCTGGGCAACCCGCAGGCGGCGCTGCGGCTGGGCATCGCGACGATCTACCAGGAGCTCGACCTGGTCGCCGGGCTCACCGTCGCCGACAACGTCTTCCTCGGCCGCGAGCAGGCGCAGCTGGGGTTCGTGCGGCCCCGCGAGATCAACCGGCGGGCCGCCGAGCTGCTCACCCGGCTCGGCCACCCCGAGATCCGGCCCGGCGCGGAGGTCGGCTCGCTGTCGGCGGCCTCGCAGCAGATGGTCAGCATCGCGCGGGCGCTGTCGCAGGACGCGCGGCTGATCATCATGGACGAGCCCTCGGCGGTGCTCGACAACGAGGAGGTCGAGCGGCTCTTCGCCGTCATCCGCGACCTCACCGCCTCCGGCGTGGCCGTCGTCTACATCTCCCACCGGCTCGAGGAGATCCGCGAGATCGGCGACCGGATCACCGTGCTCAAGGACGGCCGCACCGTGGCCACCGGGCTCCCGGCGCGCGAGACGCCCACCCGCGAGGTCATCACGCTGATGACCGGCCGCACCATCGAGTACGTCTTCCCGGAGCGGCGCACGCCGGTGGCGGCGGGCACCCCGCCGCTGCTGGAGGTCGAGGACCTCGGCCTGCGCGGCGCCTTCTCCGGTGTCTCCTTCACCGTCCGGCCCGGCGAGATCGTCGGGCTGGCCGGGCTGGTCGGGTCGGGCCGCTCGGAGGTCCTCGAGACCGTCTACGGCGCCCGGCGCGCCACCTCGGGCCGGGTGCGCGTCGGCGGCCGGGCGCTGCGCCCCGGCGACGTCGGGTCCGCGGTCGCCGCCGGCGTGGGCCTGGCCCCCGAGGAGCGCAAGAGCCAGGCGCTGCTGCTCGGCGAGTCGGTGGCCCGCAACATCTCGATCTCCAGCCTGGCCCGGTTCGCCCGCGGCGGCTTCCTGTCGGGGGCCGGCGAGCGGGCGGCCGCGCGGGAGCAGGTCCGCTCGCTGGACGTGCGCCCCGCCGACGAGACCCGCGAGGTGCGCACCCTCTCCGGCGGCAACCAGCAGAAGGTCGTGCTGGCCCGCTGGCTGCTGCGCGACTGCCGGGTGCTGCTGCTCGACGAGCCCACCCGCGGCGTCGACGTCGGCGCCCGCTCGGAGATCTACGCGCTGGTGCGCGACCTCGCCGACCGCGGCGTGGCCGTCGTCGTGGTCTCCAGCGAGATCCCGGAGGTGCTGGGCCTGGCCGACCGCGTGCTCGTGGTCGCCGAGGGCCGGGTGCTCGCCGAGGAGCCGGCCGACGCGCTCGACGAGCACCGGGTGCTCGACCTCGTCATGCAGGGGACCACCACGCACGGCGTCGCGCCGGAACTCCACCACACGTCAGGCGCCGGGACGACGCGCCTGGAGAAGACGCAGCACGAAGGGACCGTGGCATGAGCCAGGGCAGCACGGTGACGACGACGGCGGCGACGGGGGCGGCCGAGGGCCGCGGCCGGTCCGGTGGGGGCCTGCTGGCCGGGCCGGTGGGCCGCAACCTGGGCCTGGTAGTCGCGCTGGTCCTCCTGTGCGTCGTCGGCGTGGCCACCGCGGGCGACCGCTTCGCCAGCGTCGACAACGTGCTGACCATCCTGCGGCTGGCCTCGGTCATCGGCGTGGTCAGCATCGGCATGACCTTCGTGATCATCGGCGGGGGCATCGACCTGTCGGTCGGCGCGCTGGTGGCGCTGTCGTCGGTCTGGGCCACCACGCTGGCCACCCAGCAGATGGCCGAGGACACCCACTGGATCGTCATGGTGTTCACGGCGGTCGTCGTCGGCTCGGTCGCCGGGCTGGTCAACGGCCTGGTCATCGCCTACGGGAGGCTGGCGGCGTTCATCGCGACGCTGGCGATGCTGGCCGCCGCCCGCGGCCTGGCCGAGATCATCGCCAACCGCCGCACCCAGATCGTGCGCGACCGCGACTTCCTCGGCTTCTTCTCCGGCGACGTGCTCGGCATCCCGACGCTGGTGATCATCTTCGTGCTGGTCGCCGTGGCCGGCTGGGTGCTGCTCAACCGCACCACGTTCGGCCGGCGCACCTTCGCCGTCGGCGGCAACGCCGAGGCCGCCCGGCTGGCCGGCATCCGGGTGCAGCGGCACACGGTGAAGCTCTACGTGCTGTCCGGCGTCTGCTGCGGCATCGCGGCCGTGATGCTCATGGCCCGCACGACCACCGGCAGCTCCACGCACGGCACCCTCTACGAGCTCGACGCCATCGCCGCGGTCGTCATCGGCGGCACGCTGCTCATCGGCGGCCGCGGCACCGTCGTCGGCACCGTGCTGGGCGTGCTGATCTTCACCACGCTCGGCAACGTCTTCACGCTCAACAACCTGTCGAGCTCGGCGCAGGCCGTCGCCCGCGGCGTGATCATCATCCTCGCCGTCCTGCTCCAGCAGCGGCTGGCCACCGGCGGCTTCAGCTTCCGCCGGCCCACCGCGGGACCGCCGTCCGCAGGCGCCCTCGGCCCCGGCTCGCCGTCCGGCGCGGTCTCCGGTGGCTCGGCCGCCCAGGGCGGACCCGGCGGCACCAGCCCCGCCGCCAGCGGCACGGCGCTCTGACCCCCGGCGCGCCACCGGCGCGCCGGACCGCACCACCCACCGGGCCGTCCGTCCGGTGGCGTCCCACCCGACTCCCGGACAGGGAGGCGACACCCGAGGAGAAGAGCATGTTTGCAACGAGGCAGCGTCCGTTCCGCCGCCTGCCGTACGCCACGGTCGCCCTGCTCAGCGCGGGCGTGCTCGTGGCCGGCTGCACCAGCAACACCCCGGAGGAGTCCAGCGGCGGCGGCGGGGGCAACCAGGCCGCCAGCGACAACGACGAGGCCGGCGACACCGTCACCATCGGCTTCTCCGCGCCGGCGGCCGACCACGGCTGGATGGCCGGCATCACCGAGGCCGCGCGCGCCGAGGCCGACGGCTACGAGGACGTCGAGCTGGTGGTCGCGGAGGGCACCAACGACGTCAGCACCCAGATCAGCCAGGTCGAGACCTTCATCAACGACGGCGTCGACGCCATCGTGCTGCTGCCCTTCGACGGCGCCGCGCTGACCCCGGTCGCGCTGCAGGCGATGGAGGCCGGCATCCCGGTCATCAACGTCGACCGCGAGTTCGACAGCCCGTTCGCCGCCCGCGCCACGATCCTCGGGGACAACTACGGCATGGGCGTCTCGGCCGGCACCTACGTCTGCGAGCAGCTCGGCGACCAGCCCGACGCCGTCGTCGCCGAGATCGCCGGCATCGACTCGCTGCCGCTGACCCAGGACCGCAGCCAGGGCTTCGCCGACGCGCTGGCCGACTGCGGGCTCGAGGTGAGCAACCGCGTCGCCGCCGACTTCACCGTCGAGGGCGGCGAGGAGGCGGCCTCCAACCTGCTGCAGGCCGCGCCGCAGATCGACGCCATCTGGAACCACGACGACGACCAGGGCGTCGGCGTGCTGGCCGCGATCGAGAGCGCCGGCCGCGACGAGTTCTTCATGGTCGGCGGCGCCGGCTCGGCCAACGCGATGCGCGCCATCCAGGAGGGGAACTCGGTGCTGCAGGCGACGGTCATCTACCCGTCGACCCAGGCCGCCGACGGCGTGCGGCTGGCCCGCCTGCTCGCGCAGGACAAGGCCCTGTCCGACCTGGTCGAGGTCGAGGTCCCGCGGCAGATCGTGCTCAACGCGCCGGTCGTCACCGCGGACAACGTCGACCAGTACATCGACAGCGCCTTCGAGTCCTGATCCGCCCGGACGGGGCCGCCGGTGCACGCCGGCGGCCCCGTCCCACTCCGGGAGCCCTCATGACCTCACCTGACCGGCCGACCCTCGGGGTGGGCCTCATCGGACACGCCTTCATGGGCGCGGCGCACTCGCAGGCCTGGCGCACCGCCCCCCACTTCTTCGACCTGCCGCTGCGGCCGGAGCTCACCGTGCTGGCCGGTCGTGACGCCGCCCGCGTGGCCGCGGCCGCCGGCACGCTGGGCTGGTCGTCCACCGAGACCGACTGGCGCCGCGTCGTCGAGCGCGACGACGTCGACCTGGTCGACGTCTGCACCCCCGGCGACACCCACGCCGAGATCGCCGTCGCCGCTCTCGAGGCCGGCAAGCACGTGCTCTGCGAGAAGCCGCTGGCCAACTCCGTCGCCGAGGCCGAGGCGATGGCCGAGGCCGCCGCCAAGGCCGCGGCCCGCGGCGTGCGGTCGATGGTCGGCTTCACCTACCGCCGGGTGCCCGCGATCGGGCTGGCCCGCAAGCTCGTCGCCGACGGCCGGCTGGGCGAGATCCGGCACGTGCGGGCGCAGTACCTGCAGGACTGGATCGCCGACCCCGCCGCGCCGATGTCGTGGCGGCTGGAGAAGGACAGGGCCGGCTCGGGTGCGCTCGGCGACATCGGGGCGCACATCGTCGACCTGACGCAGTACGTCACCGGCCAGCAGCTGACCGGCGTCAGCGCGGTGCTGGAGACGTTCGTCAGGGAGCGCCCCCTGCCGGCCTCGGCAGGCTCGCTCACCGGCGTCGGCGGCGAGGGCACCGGCACCGTCACCGTGGACGACGCCGCCGTCTTCCTCGGCCGCTTCACCGGCGGGGCGCTGGGCGTCTTCGAGGCCACCCGCTTCGCGCTCGGCCGCAAGAACGGCATCCGCATCGAGATCAACGGCTCGGCGGGGAGCCTGGCCTTCGACTTCGAGGACATGAACGTCCTGGAGTTCTTCGACGGCACGGAGCCCGCGGAGACCGCCGGGTTCCGCCGGATCCTCGTCACCGAGCCCGAGCACCCCTACGTCGCCGCCTGGTGGCCGGCCGGGCACGGCCTGGGCTACGAGCACGGCTTCACCCACCAGGTCGTCGACCTCGTCAGGGCGATCGCCGGGGACGAGGACCCCGCGCCGTCCTTCGCCGACGGCCTGCAGGTGCAGCGGGTGCTCGACGCCGTCGAGCGCAGCGCCGCCGACCGATCGACCTGGACCGAGATCCCGTCATGAGCCGAAAGGACGTCTTCTGATGCCCCGTCCCGTCACTCTCTTCACCGGCCAGTGGGCCGACCTGCCCTTCGAGGAGGTGTGCCGGCTGGCCTCGGAGTGGGGCTACGACGGCCTGGAGATCGCCTGCTGGGGCGACCACCTCGACGTGCTGCGCGCCGCGGAGGACGACTCCTACGTCGCTGAGCGCAAGGCGCTGCTGGAGAAGTACGGCCTGTCGGTCTTCGCGATCTCCAACCACCTCAACGGCCAGGCCGTCTGCGACGACCCGATCGACGAGCGGCACCGCGACATCGTGCACAAGCGGGTCTGGGGCGACGGCGACCCCGAGGGCGTGCGGCAGCGCGCGGCCGAGGAGATGAAGCTGACCGCCCGCGCCGCGGCGAAGCTGGGCGTGAAGACCGTCGTCGGGTTCACCGGGTCGAAGATCTGGAAGACCGTCGCGATGTTCCCGCCGGTGCCCGAGTCGATGGTCGCCGACGGCTACCGCGACTTCGCCGACCGGTGGAACCCGATCCTCGACGTCTTCGACGAGGTCGGCGTCCGGTTCGCCCACGAGGTGCACCCGTCGGAGATCGCCTACGACTACTGGACGACGGTGCGGACGATGGAGGCCATCGGGCACCGGGAGGCCTTCGGGCTGAACTGGGACCCGTCGCACTTCGTGTGGCAGGACCTCGACCCGGTCTCGTTCATCTGGGACTTCCGGGACCGGATCTACCACGTCGACTGCAAGGACGCGAAGCGCCAGGTGGGCAACGGCCGCAACGGCCGGATGGGCTCGCACCTGCCCTGGGCCGACCCGCGGCGCGGCTGGGACTTCGTCTCCACCGGCCACGGCGACGTCCCGTGGGAGGCATGCTTCCGGATGCTGAACACCATCGGCTACGACGGGCCCATCTCGGTGGAGTGGGAGGACGCCGGCATGGACCGCCTGGTCGGCGCCCCGGAAGCGCTGGCCTTCGTCCGCCGGCTGGCCTTCGACCCGCCGGCCGCCGCCTTCGACGCGGCCTTCTCCTCGGGCAACTGAGAGAGGACCTCCCTGCCCCCCCGCCACTCGCGCGCTCGCGGCGGGATCCTGCAGGGAGGCCGTCAGCGGCGCGCCGCCCGCACTCAGCGGGCGGCGCGCCCCCGGCCGAGGACCGCCAGGGCCACCAGCACGACGACGGCGGCGACCTCCACCCAGAACGTCTCCCACCACAGCGTCGCCGTGGTGGTCTCGACGAACCCGAAGAGCCCGACCGTCGTCGACAGCAGCAGCGCGGCCAGCGACCCGGCGGCGAACAGGGCCCCCAGCAGCGCCACCCAGGACAGCAGGCGGGGTGGCGCGACGAGCAGCAGCAGCGCGCCCCCGGCGCCGAGCACCGCCTGCAGCAGGAACGCCGGGCCGATGACCTCGATGCCGCTGTAGCCCTGCTGCCACAGGTAGACGTGGATGCCGGCGATCGCGACCAGCAGGACCGCGCCGGCCACCCGCAGCACCCCGGTCGCGGCGCCGGCCCGTGGCGGCCGGGTCGCGGTGCCCCCGGTCACGAGCTCACCGTCACCGGGGTCTCCATGCCCATCGCCCGGTGGTTGGCGACGGAGCAGTAGAAGACGTACTCGCCCGCCTCGAGGGTGACCGTGAGCGTGGCCGAGGCGCCCGGGGCGATGGTCTCGGTGGCGGCGACGTCCGCGCCGTCCCGCTCGACGACCAGGTCGTGGGTGGCGTTGCCCTCGTTGACCACCTCGATCGTGTACTCGCCGGGGGACAGCGAGCTCGCCGAGAGCTCGATGAACATCTCGCCCTCGGTGGCGGTGAGGGTCTGCGCCTCGGCCGGGGCGGCCTCGCCGGTGGGCGCGGCGCTCTCCGGCGCGGCGCTGCCCCCGGCGGCGCTCCCCGACGGCGGGCCCGCGCTCGACGCGTCCGCCGACGGGCTCTCCGAGTGCTCGCCGTCCGCGTGCGCGGTGGTCGCGGCCGCGTCGGCGGTGCCGTCGTCGCCGGAGCAGGCGCTCAGCAGGCCGACGGCCAGGGCCAGGACGAGTGCCGCGCCGCGGCGGGTGGGGTGGAGCATGCGGGCCTCCTCGGAGCCGACGGGGGTCCTGCTCCGTCCGCGGCCCCCGTGGGTCGCGATACTGCAACCTTGCAGCACTTCCCGGAACCCCTTCCGGCCCCGTTCACGACGGGAACGGAACGGTGCTGGTCCGCCGGCACCAGGCCACCACGACCGCCAGCACCTCCGGGTCGACGGGCCGGCGCAGCTCGCCGCGGTAGGCCCGCAGCGACGCCGGGCCCGGCTGGCGGCGCAGGGTGTGGGTGAGGTCGGGGACCAGGTGCGTCTCGACCGGCCCCGGGACCGCCGCGGCGACCACCGCGAGGTCGCCGGGGCGGACCTGCAGGTCCTTGCTGCCGGTCACCGCCAGCACCGGCACGGCCAGGCGCGCCAGGTCGGTCCGCGGGTCGTGGTCGAGGAACTCGCGGGTCCACCGCGCGTTGACCCGCACGCCGCCGACACGGGCGACGTCGGTCGTGGTGGCGCGGATCCGCTCGTGGTTGGCCGCGACCCTCGCCTCCAGGTCGGTGCGCAGCAGGCGCAGCAGCCCGCGCACCGGCGCGGGCAGCGTCGGGCCGATCTGCCGGGCCTGCCAGCGCAGCAGCTCGTCCCCGGGGGTGGCCGACGCGGACAGCAGCACGACGCCGGCCACCGGGACGCCGCGCGCGGCCACCGCGGCGGCGAGCAGCGCGCCCTCGCTGTGGCCGGCCAGCAGCACCCGGTCGCCGTCGACCTCGGGCCGCGCGGCGAGCAGGTCGTGGGCCCGGGCGAGGTCGTCGACGTTGTCGTGCAGGCCGGCCCGCCGCCAGTCGCCGGGGGTGCCGCCGACGCCGCGCTTGTCGTAGCGGAGCGAGGCCAGGCCGCCCGCGGCGAGGGCGTGCGCCAGGGCGCGGGTGACGCCCAGGCGCGCCCGCGGGTGGTCGGAGTCGCGGTCGACCGGGCCGGAGCCGGACGCGAGCAGCACCGCGGGGACGGGGCCGGTGGCGTCGGGCAGGGTGAGGGTGCCGGCGAGCGGGGGCTCGCCGGGCACGGTCACGGCGACCTCGCGCACGGTCAGCGCCCGACGGGGACGGCCGACGCGACGGCGGCCGCGTCGGCGGCGGACACCAGCACGGCGTCGTAGCGCTGGCCGGCGAGGCCGATGCGCACGGCCGGCTCGCCGCGGCGCACGCTGACCAGCGTCCGGTCACCGCGCCGCCGCCAGGTGCCGACGAGGCGCAGGCCGGGCAGGCCCAGGCCGGGGGCGCGCAGGCCGCGGGTGGCGGCGATGCCGTCGGGGACCACCTCGACCGAGCGCACCGCGGACAGCGGTACCTCCAGGTCGCGCAGCAGGCCGAGGACCTTCTCGGCGCGGGTGAGGGTGACGGTGAGGGTCTCGGCTGTCGCTCGGATGGTCGCCATGGCACGATCGTTATCGATCCTGAGACCGTTGTCAATCGTGATAGAGGTGAGGCGCGTGGCGTCTGCGGACCTGCTCCTGCACCCGGTGCGCCTGCGTGTCGTCCAGGCACTGCTCGGCGACCGGACGCTGACCACCGGCGACCTGCACGCCGAGCTGCCCGACGTCCCGGTCGCCACGCTCTACCGGCACGTCGGCGTGCTCGCCGACGCCGGCGTCCTCGAGGTCGTGGGGGAGCGGCGGGTGCGCGGCAGCACCGAGCGCACCTGGCGGCTGGTCACCGCGGCGGCCTCGGTCGGGCCGGAGGAGGCCGCCGCCCTGGGGCCCGAGGAGCACCGGCGGGCCTTCGGCACGTTCGTCGCCGCGCTGCTGGCCGACTTCGACCGGTGGGTCGACGGCGCCGCTGCCGTCCCGGGCGGGCTGGACGCCGCCCGGGACGGGGTGGGCTACCGGATGACCGGCCTGTGGCTGGACGACGAGGAGTTCGCCGCCCTGCTCGGCGACCTGCGCGCGGTGCTGGCCGGGCGGCTGGGCAACGGGCCCGGCGGCGCGCGCCGCCGCCGGCTGGTCGGGACGGTCCTCCTGCCCGGCTGAACCGGGACGGGCGTCAGGCGGCGCGGGCGAGCCGGCGCTCGGCCTTGCGCTCGGCCTTGCGCTCGGCCCGGGACACCCGCCGGTTGGCCTTCGCCAGCGTCCTGCCGGCGCGCGCGACCCTGCGGTCGCCGCGGTCGACGGTGCCGCGGGTGAGCAGGCCGACGCCGATGCCCAGCAGCCACACGTCCTTGGCGATCGACAGCCCCTGCTCGGTCGGCGCGAGGCTGCCCTCCTTGCGCATGCCCGGCGTCCGCAGGTAGAGGCCCAGCAGGCCGCCGGCGAACCCGGTCAGCGCGGCCCCGGCGAGCGCGGTGGGTACGAACGGCGTCAGCAGCGCGGCGCCGACGGCGATCTCGGCGGTGGACAGCGCCCGCACGAACTGGCGCGGCTCGACGCCCTGGAGGAACGGGTAGGTGCCGGTGGCGAAGCCGTGCAGCCCGGCCGCGGTCTGCTCGTCGGCGGCGCGCTTGCCCAGGCCGCTGTTGAGGATGTACGCGCCGGCCGAGATGCGGGGGCCGATCTCGGACAGGGTGATGGGCAGTGCCACGGGCACTCCTCGGGTCGTCGGGGACGGTCGGGGGTCCTCTTCCCGACCGTCCCCGACGGAAACCGCGCCGGGCTCAGCGACCGCCGCGCCGCGACCGGCCGCTGAACGACGCCGCCGAGTGCGTCCCGGCCCGCGCGGCCAGCTCGGCGCGGGTGCGTGCCGGGCCCTGCGGGCTGCGGGACTGGGTGGTGCGGGTCTGGGCACGGCCACCGCCGGCCGCGGGGGTGGCGGCCGAGCCGCCGCCCGCGCCGCCGCCGCGGCGCCGCCGCCCGCCGCCGCCGCCCTGCCCCTGCGGCTGGGGAGCGGGCGCGGGGGCCGGCTCGACGTGGGGGGCGACCGGGCCGGTGAGCTCGCCGATCCGCTCCGCGCCGGGGCGGACCTGGCTGACGATCGGCGTGATGCCGGCCTGGCGGGTCAGCGTGCGGACCTCGCCGTGTTGGTCGGGCGTGGAGACGGTCACGACCGTGCCGCCGGCGCCGGCCCGCGCGGTGCGGCCGGAGCGGTGCAGGTAGGCCTTGTGCTCGGTCGGCGGGTCGACGTGCACCACCAGCGCCACGTCGTCGACGTGGATGCCGCGGGCGGCGATGTCGGTGGCGCACAGCACCCGGGTGCCCCCGGTGCTGAAGGCCTCGAGGTTGCGCTCGCGGGCGTTCTGGCTGAGGTTGCCGTGCAGGTCGACGGCGGGGACCCCGGCGGCGGTGAGCTGCTTGGCGAGCTTCTTGGCCTGGTGCTTGGTGCGGGTGAACAGCACGCTGCGGCTCAGCCCGGAGGCCAGCTGGCGGACCACCTCGGGCTTGTCGGCGGCCGACACCTGGAACACGTGGTGGGTCATCGCGGCCACCGGCGCGACGGCCGGGTCGACCGAGTGCGTCACCGGCGACTCGAGGTAGCGCTTGACGAGCACGTCGACGCCGTTGTCGAGGGTGGCGGAGAACAGCAGCCGCTGGCCGCCGCGCGGGGTGCGGTCCAGGAGCCGCTTGACGCCGGGCAGGAAGCCCAGGTCGGCCATGTGGTCGGCCTCGTCGAGCACGGTGACCTCGACGGCGGACAGGTCGGCGTGGCCCTGGCCGACGAGGTCCTCGAGCCGGCCGGGACAGGCGACGACGACGTCGACACCGGCGGCCAGCGCCTGCACCTGCGGGTTCTGCCCGACGCCGCCGAAGACGGTGGTCGCGCGCAGGCCGAGCGCGGTGGCCAGCGGCTCGACGGTGGCCAGCACCTGGTTGGCCAGCTCGCGGGTGGGGACGAGCACCAGCGCCCGCGGCCGGCGGGCCTGGCGCCGGGTGGTCGAGGCGGCCAGCCGGGCGACCAGCGGGAGGGCGAAGGCGATCGTCTTGCCCGAGCCGGTGCGGCCGCGGCCGAGCACGTCGCGGCCGGCCAGGCTGTCGGGCAGCGTGGCGACCTGGATGGGGAACGGCGCGGTGATGCCGCTGGCGGTGAGCACCTCGACCAGCGGGGCGGGCACGCCGAGCGCGGCGAAGGTGGTGTCGGTGGGCAGCACGGTGGCGACGTCGCCGGCGGGGATCTCGGCGGGCGCGGCCACCGGGACCGTCGTCGTCGCGGTGCCGGTCGCGGTGCCGGCGGGGGTGCCGGCGGTGGGGCTGCCGGCGCCGCGGCCGCGGCCGCCGCGACGGCGGCGCGGCCGGGAGCCGGCGGACGTGGGGGACTGCGGGGAGGTCATGGGTTCCTCGGTGGTACTCGGGTCGCCGTCCTCGGTCACCGCACGCGGGCGCACGCCGGCCCGGGGTCCGGGCGGGTCGCGCCGTCGATGACGTCGGACAGCCGGGCGCGCCTCGGTGGCGCTGCACCAGCCCGACGTCGAGTCCTCGCGCTCCGGGTGAGCGGGGGCGGCGCCGGTACCCCCACTCAACCAGACGCGACCGCCGATCCTGCCGCCGGCCAGGCGAGTCGCGTGTCACACCCACCCGTCCGGAGGGGTCTCAGGCGCCGCGGTAGGTGCGGCGGTAGGCGCCCGGCGCCACCCCGATCGCGGCACGCAGGTGCTGGCGCAGCGACGCCGTCGTCCCGAACCCGGCGTCGGCGGCGACCCGGTCCACCGAGGCGTCGGTGGACTCCAGGAGCCTGCGGGCCAGCGCGATCCGCTGGGCGGCCAGCCAGCGCAGCGGCGAGAGGCCGGTCTCCTCCCGGAACCGCCGGGTGAAGGTGCGCACGCTCATCCGGGCGTGCCGGGCGAGGTCGGCGAGCGTGAGCGGCTCGGCCAGGTGCTCCAGCGCCCAGGCGCGGGTGGGCGCGGTGCCGGCGTCGCCGGGCTCGGGCAGCGTCCGCTCGACGAACTGCGACTGCCCGCCCTCCCGCCACGGGGCGACGACGTTGCGCCGCGCCACCCGGTTGGCCACCTCGCTGCCGTGGTCGCGCCGCACCAGGTGCAGCAGCAGGTCGATGCCGGCGGCCACCCCGGCCGAGGTGAGCACGTCGCCGTCGTCGACGAACAGCACGTCGGGGTCGAGCCGGACGGCGGGGAAGTTGCGGCGGAAGGCCTCGGCGTCCCGCCAGTGGGTGGTGGCCGGCCGCCCGTCGAGCAGGCCGGCCGCGGCGAGCACCGACGAGCCGGTGCAGACCGACACCATCCGCGCCCGCCCCGCGGCCTCCCGCAGGGCGTCGCGCAGCCCGTCGGGGATGAGCCCCTCGACGACGGCGGGGCCGCCCATGATCCCGGGCACGACCACGGTGTCGGCCTCCGCGAGCACCGACCCGTCGTGCTCCGGCAGGACCGAGAAGCCGTCGGCGGTGCGCACCGGCCGCCCGTCGAGGGTGGCCACCCGCACCCGGTAGAGCGGCCGCCCGTGCTCGTCCTCGGCCAGGCCGAGCAGGCGGTAGGGCAGCCCCAGCTCGAAGCCCACCACCCGGTCGACGGCGACGACGACCACCTCGTGCGGTCGGGGCGCTGGTGTGGGTGCGCTCATGGCCGGACTCGGGCCTGATCGCATGGCCGGATCCTTGCACGTGTTGGCCGTCGGGCCACTGGCCCGGCCGCCGGGCCGTCGGTCATGCTCTCTCGACGTGACGACGACCGCGCCCGCCCGCACCCGCCGAGTGCACCCCGCGTGGTGGGTGGCCGCGGTGACGTTCCTGGCGCTGGTCGGCGCCGCGGCGTTCCGGGCGGTGCCCGGCGTGCTCATCGACCCGCTGCGCGCGGAGTTCGGCTGGTCGGTCTCGACGATCTCGGCCGCCGTCGCGGTCAACATGGCGCTCTACGGGCTGACCGCGCCGTTCGCCGCCGCCCTGATGGAGCGGTTCGGGATCCGGCGGGTGGTCGTCTGCGCGCTGCTGCTCACCGCGCTCGGCAGCGGCCTGACCGTCTTCATGACGGCGAGCTGGCAGCTGGTGCTGCTGTGGGGGTTCGCCGTCGGGCTGGGCACCGGGTCGATGGCGCTGTCGCTGGTGGCCACGGTGACGGGCCGCTGGTTCGTGGCCCGCCGCGGGCTGGTCAGCGGCATCCTCACCGCCGGCGGCGCGACCGGGCAGCTGGTGTTCCTCCCCGTCGTCGCCGCGGTGGCGCAGACGAGCGGCGGGTGGCGCGCGGCGTCGCTGGGGACGACGGCGGCCGCGCTCGCCGTCGTCCCGCTGGTCGCCTGGCTGCTGCGCGACCGGCCCCGCGACGTCAGCACCGTCCCCTACGGCGGGACCGCGGCCGACGACGTCGACCCGGTGCGCACCGGCGCGGCCCGCGCGGCGCTGCAGGGCCTGGCGCAGGCGGCCCGGTCGCGGCCGTTCTGGCTGCTCGCGGCGGGCTTCTTCATCTGCGGGGCGTCGACCAACGGGCTGGTGCAGCCGCACTTCATCCCCGCCGCGCACGACCACGGCATGCCCGTGACGACGGCGGCCTCGCTGCTGGCCGTCGTCGGCGTCTTCGACATCGCCGGGACCGTGCTCTCGGGCTGGCTCACCGACCGCACCGACCCGCGGGTGCTGCTGCTGGCCTACTACGCGCTGCGCGGGCTGTCGCTGTTCCTGCTGCCGCCGCTGTTCGGGCCGGACCTGCACGTCAGCATGGTCGCGTTCATCGTCTTCTACGGCCTGGACTGGGTGGCCACCGTGCCGCCGACGCTGGCGCTGTGCCGCGAGCACTTCGGCGCCCGGGCACCGGTCGTGTTCGGCTGGGTGTTCGCCTCGCACCAGGTCGGTTCGGCGGTCGCCGCCTTCGGTGGCGGCGTGATCCGCGACGTGACCGGCTCCTACGACCTGGCCTGGTTCGGCGCGGGCGCGCTGTGCCTGGTGGCCGCGGCGCTGTCGATCTCGATCCGCCGCCGCCCGGCGCCGGCCGGGCCGCCCGCCGTCCCCACCGAACCCACCACCGCCTCGGCCGCCACCACCCACGGCTGAGACGGCGGGTCCGCCCGTCTCAGCCGGTGGGCTCGAGGGTGAAGCGGACGGTCTGCACGCGGATCGAGTCGCCCTGGAACACGAGCGTGTCCACGCCCTCGGCGCGCGCCTTCTCCGACACCGCCGTCCACTCGATGAACAGCACGTCGTCGACGTAGTGCCGGACCGGGATGTCCCAGGTGGCGTCGGGGATCTCGCCGAGCAGCCCGGCGAAGGCGCTGCGGATCTCGTCCCTGCCCCGGATGACCCCCTCGGGCGTGATGAAGACGGCGTCCTCGGCGTAGTCGGCCGCGACGGCGTCGGCGTCGCCGGCCTGGATCGCGGCCACGTGCTGCTCGAAGATCTCCTGCGGGGTGCGGGCCATGGCTCCTCCTCGGTCACCCCCGGTCGGGCGCCCGAGGGTGCTCCGCCCGTGCGGCCGGCACCAGCCCCCGCCACCCGGTCTGCGCGCGTTCCTCGCGCCGTGCCGGTCCCGCAGCACCCGCAGTGCGCGAGGACCACCGGCCGTGGTGGTCCTCAGGCCGGCGAGCTCACCGGTGGCGGCCGTGGACGACGCCGATCACCCGGGCCAGCGCGTCGGCCGCGGCCGGCGGGCGGCCGAACGACATGAGGTCCACCGGCAGCCGGAAGCGCTGCCGGGTGATCGCCTTGGCGCGGGTGAACTCCTTGAGCCCGTCCTCGCCGTGGATGCGGCCGAAGCCGCTGTCCCCCACGCCGCCGAAGGGCAGGGCGGGCACCGAGGCGAAGGTGAGCACCGAGTTCACGCTGGTCATGCCGCTGCGCATCCGGCGGGCGAGGTCCATCGCCCGTGCCCGCGACCGGGAGAACACCGCGCCGGCCAGACCGTAGGAGGTCGCGTTGGTGCGCTCGAGCGCCTCCTCCGCGTCGGCCACCCGGGTGATGGTCAGCGTGGGGCCGAAGGTCTCCTCCTGCACCGCGGCCGAGGACTCGGGCACGTCGAGCAGCACGGTCGGCGCCACGTACCTGGCGTCGGGGGACCCGCCGTCCACCGTGCCGCCGAGGACCGCCCGCCCGCCGGAGGCCGTCGCGTCCTCCAGGTGCCGCCGGACGACGTCGGCCTGGGCGGCCATCGTCATCGGCCCGTAGGCGGCTCCGTCGTCGGACCCCGGGCGCAGCCCGCGCACCCGCTCGGTGACCTCGGCGACGAACCGGTCGTAGACGGCCGACGTCGCGTAGACGCGCTCGATGCCGATGCAGGTCTGCCCGGCGTTGCTCATCGCGCCCCAGACCGCGGCGTCGGCGGCGGCGGCCACGTCGGCGTCGTCGTCGACGATCATCGCGTCCTTGCCGCCGAGTTCCATGAGCACCGGGGTGAGCGTCTCGGCGCAGGTGGCCATGACCTTCCGCCCGGTGGGCGCCGAGCCGGTGAAGGCGAGCTTGCCCACGCCCGCCCGGCACAGCGCCGCGCCGGTCTCGCCGTACCCGGTGACCACCTGGAAGGCGTCGGCGACGTCGGGGACGGCGGCCCGCCACGCGGCGGCCAGCCACGCGCCGACGGCCGGCGTGTGCTCCGACGGCTTGAACACGACGGCGTTGCCCGCGGCCAGCGCGTAGGCGATCGAGCCCATCGGCGTGAACACCGGGTAGTTCCACGGGCCGATGACGCCGACGACGCCGAGGGGCTGGTACTCCAGGTGCGCGGCGTGGTTGGCCGCCAGCGCCCCGACGCGCACGCGGCGCGGGCCGAGGGCGCGGCGCGCGTGCGCCCCGGCCCAGGCCAGGTGGTCGACGGCCAGGGCGATCTCGAGGACGGCGTCGGCGTGCGGCTTGCCGTTCTCCCGGTGCACCAGGTCGGCCAGCTCGTGCAGCCGCCGGGCGAGGTGGCCGCGGTAGGCGGCCAGCCGCTGCCGGCGGCCGTCGAAGCCGAGCCCGGCCCACCGCTGCGCCGCCGGGCGGGCGCGCTCGACGGTCGCGGTGACCGCCGGCACGTCGTGCACGGGGAAGACGCCGACGACGGCACCGGTGGCCGGGTCCGTCGACTCGAACGTCTCCGTGGTGGCGTGCCGGTCGACCGTGCCCGCGACGGCGTCGGTGACGGTGTCCATCTGCTCGGCGAGCGACATGCGGCGGAGGGTACCCGGCAAGTTACCGGTGCGTAGCTCCGTTCGCGGACCCGCCCGGCCGGTCGCGCGCTGCCATGCTGAGGCCGTGTCCGACCCCTTCGCCACCGCGGAGCTGCGCCGCCGGGTGCTGGCCGCGTGGACCGCCTCCCCGGCGCGCTTCCGGGAGGACGCCAACGCCGAGGAGGACCTCGTCCGCGGCGGGTACCGCGACCGGCTGCTGGTGGAGCTGGCGCAGAACGCGGCCGACGCCGCCGTCCGGGCGGGCGTCCCGGGTCGGCTGCGGCTCGAGCTGGCCACCATCGGGAGCGGGGTCGGCGGCGGGGGAGAGGTGCTGCACGCGGCCAACACCGGGGCGCCGCTGGACGCCGACGGGGTGGGCGGCCTGGCCAGCCTGCGCGCGTCGGCCAAGCGCGACGGGCGAGCGACCGTGGGAGCTGCGGGCGGGCCGCCGGTCCAGACCGTGGGCCGTTTCGGGGTCGGCTTCGCCGCGGTCCTCGCCGTCTCCGACGAGCCCGCGGTCCACTCGCTGCACGGCGGCGTGCGGTTCAGCGCCGCCCGCACCCGTGCCGAGGTCGCCGACGTCGCCGCGCTCGCCGAGGAAGTGGCCCGCCGCGAGGGCGCCGTCCCGGTGCTGCGGCTGCCCTGGCCGGCCGAGGGGGCGCCGCCCGAGGGCCACGCCACCGAGGTCGTGCTGCCGCTGCGCCCGGGCTCGCGGGTCGCCGTCCGCACCGCGCTGGAGCAGCTGCCGGCCGAGCTGCTGCTCGCGCTGCCGGGCCTGGCCGAGATCGAGGTGGTCGTCGACGGCGCGACCCACACGCTCGCGTGCGCGCACACCCCGCCGCTGGCCCGGCTGCGCGACGGCGACCGCACGCGGACCTGGCGGGTGGAGGAGCGCACCGGGGAGCTGGCCGAGGAGCTCTTCGCCGGCCGCCCGGTCGAGGAGCGCGCCCGCCGTGGCTACACCGTCACCTGGGCGGTGCCGCTCGACGACGACGGCCGGCCCGAGCCGCTGCCCGGGCGCCAGGTGGTGCACGCGCCGACCCCGAGCGACGAGCCGCTGTCGCTGCCCGCCCGGCTGGTCGCCCCGTTCCCGCTCGGCCCCGACCGGCGGCACGTCGCCCCCGGCCCGGTCACCGACGCGCTGGTCGGCGTCTGCGCGGAGGCCTACGCGGGCCTGCTCGCCGCGCTGGCGCCGGACCCCGCCGTCCTGGGTCTCGTGCCGCGCACCGGCCTGGCCGCCGCCGCGCTCGACGCCGCGCTGGGCAGCGCGGCGCTCGACCGGCTGCGCGCGACGCCCTGGCTGCCGCTGGCCGAGGACCCCGAGGGCCGTCAGACCGCCGCCCGGGCCACCGCCCTCGACGACGGCGCCGAGGAGCGCACCGCCGTCCTGGCCGGGGTGCTGCCCGGCCTGCTGCCGGCCGGCTGGGGGCGGCGCGAGGGCGCCCCGGCGCTGGCCGCGCTCGGCGTCCGGCGGGTGGGACCGGCCGAGGTGGCGGAGGCCGTCGGCGGGGTGGCCCGACCCCCGGCGTGGTGGGCGCGGCTGTACGCCTCGCTGGACGGCGCCGACCGCGAGGAGCTCGGCGCGCTGCCCGTCCCCCTGGCCGACGGGCGGACCGCGCCCGGACCGGCCGGCGTGCTGCTGCCGGCCGACGACCTGCCCGTCGAGCGGCTGGGCCCGCTGGCGCTCCGGGTGGCGCACCCCGACGCGGTCGCCCCGCCCGCCGCGCGGCGGCTGCTCGAGCGGCTCGGCGCCCGGGCGGCCACCGCGGCGGCGGTCCTCGCCGACCCGGCGGTGCGCGCCGCGGTGGAGGCGTCGGTGGACGCCGTCGAGGAGGACTGGGCCGACGGCGACCCCGCCGACCTCGCCCGCGCGGTGCTCGCGCTGGTGGCGGCCGCGGGCACCGCGCCCGGGGAGCTGCCGTGGCTGGCCGAGCTGGCGCTGCCCGACGCCGAGGGCGCCTGGGCGCCGGCGGGGGAGCTGCTGGTGCCCGGCGCCCCGCTCGCGGCGGTCCTGGAGGACGGCGCGCTGGGCCTGCTCGACCCCGCCTTCGCCGACGCCCAGGACCCGGCGGCGCTGCGGGCGGCCGGCGTGCTGGTCACCTTCGCCCTGGTGCGCGCGGAGGACCCCGACGACCTCGACGTCGACGCCGCCGGCGCGTGGGCCGACGCCGTCCTCGACCGGCTGCCCCCCGGCCCGCCGCCGGCCTGGCCGCCGCTGTGCGCCGTCCGCGACCTGGAGCTCGTCGCCGACTGGCCCGGCGCGCTGGCGCTGCTGGCCGACGCGGCGGAGGAGGCGTGGGCCGACGTCGTCGTCGGCGGCGTGGCAGCCCCGGGCTACCTGCGCTGGTGGCTGACCACCCACCCGGTGCTCGGCGGGCGGCGGCCCGACCGGCTGTGCGCGCCGGGCAGCCGCGAGCTGCAGGGGCTGTACGACCCGGCGTCCGGCCCGCCGCGGGTGCTCGAGCGGCTGCGCCCGCCGGCCACCGTCGGTGACGTGCTCGCCGACGTCGACGCCGCGCTCGACCTGCTCGACCGGCTCGGCGACCCGCGGCGGACGGTGTCGCCGGCGGTCCTGCGCACGGTCTACGCCCGGCTGGCCGAGGCCCTCGACGACGTGGACGTCGACCCGCCGGCCGGGGTGCGGGTCGCGGCGGACCGGGTGGCCGACCCCGGCCGCGAGTCCGTGCTGGTGCTCGACGCGCCGTGGCTGCAGCCCCTGGTCGACGGCGTGCTCGTCCCCGCGGGCGGGGCGCCCGCGGCGGTGGCCGACCTGCTCGACCTGCCGCTGGCCTCCGAGCGGGTGACCGGCACGGTGACCAGCCACCCGGTGCGGCGGCACCCCTGGTCGGCGCTGCCCGGCGCCGCGCTGGCCGCGGCCCGGCTGGGCGTCGCCGAGCTCGACGGTGAGGTCGCCGTCCACGAGCAGTTGCTCGTCGGCGGCCGGCCGGTGCCCTGGTGGCCGGCCGGCGACGCCGACCACGTCGACGGCACCGCGCCCGCGCTCGGCCGGGCGCTGGCCTGGCGGGCCGGGGCGTGGCCGCTGCGCCAGGCGCTGGCCGAGGCGTTCGCCGACCCCCGCCGGGCCGCCGACCTCGCCGCGGAGGACGCCGTCGGCTAGGAGAAGGACCCCCTGCCCCCCACCGTTCGCCAGCTCACGGCGGGCCCCTGCAGGGGGCCTAGAACCAGCGCGGGGCGGCGAGGGCGCCGGGTGCGTGGCCGTGGGCCGACGGGCGGCCGACCGGTGCGCGGCCGGACCGGCCGGCGTGCGGCACCGACGCGACCGACCGCCAGCAGCGGTACAGCGACAGCCACTGCTCGGCGGTGAGCGCCGCGGCACGGGTGGTCGGCGGCAGCCCGGCCGTGCGCAGCCAGCGCACCCCGGCAGGACCGGGCAGCTGCGCCCGCAGGGCCGGACCCAGGGCGGCGCCCGGCGAGGTCAGCACGGCGGAGACGAGCCGGTCGAAGCGGGCGGCGTCGTCGGCGGACAGGGTGGCGCGAGCGGCGGTCGCCGCCGGGCCGGGGGAGCGCAGGGGACGTGACACGGGGGCCTCCTGGGGGGAGGTCGGACCGGCCGCGGACGGCCGGCAGCCAGGGGAGGAGCGCGCCGGAGTCCGGGCGCGAGGGGAGCGGGGAGCGCGGGGCTCGACCCGCGGGCGTCCGGTGCGGACGCGGGCGTCGTCGCGAGGGCGGCTCAGGAGCGCATGCGCCGACCGTAGGGCCGGCCGCCCGGACCGGTCGACCGGTTTTCCCGGACCCCGGGTCAGGCCCGGTCGTCCCCGCCCGGGGTGCGGCTGCGTGCGGCCCGGCGCGCCTGGTGGGCCTCCCAGCGCTCGCGGTCGCGCGCCCGGGCGCCGGCGCCGCGCTGCCACCGGACCGCCCGGCGCTGCGCGCGGTACATCTCGCGCTCCTCGAAGTCGGGGTGCTGCTCCCAGTCGCCCGCCATCGCCAGGACGACGAGCAGGACGAGGCCGAAGACGGACAGTCCCGCGGCCATGATCACGTTGCCCAGGCCGAGGAACGCGAGGGCGGAGACCGCCGCCCAGATCAGCCCCGCCAGGACCAGCCGCTTGCTCACGCCGACCAGTATCCCCGCGGCGGACGCACTGCCGGTCGGGAGCGCGTTCCCGCAGGTGACCGGCCGGTTCGGACACACGGGGCTGTGTCGGACGGTACGGCCGCGGCCGGCCGGACCCCCTTGTGCACAACCGGTCCCGGGCCTAACGTCCTCGGTGCGGTTCAAACGACAGCCGTGAACGCCAACGCTGGACTCTGCGCCGTGGTGTGGCTCCCGGGCCGCTCTCATCCGCACGGGCCCGCCCTCGACCGAGGAGCGCACCGTGACCACCATCTCCCCTGGCCCCACCGACGACCTGCTCACCGTCGAGACCCACGCCGTCGACGGGGCCGCGCGCCTCGTCCTCGCCGGTGAGGTCGACTGCTCCACCGCACCCCTGCTGCGCCGCGCCCTGGACGAGGCCTTCGCCGACGGGTCCCGCTCGGTGACCGTCGATCTCGAGGCGGTCACCTTCCTCGACTCGGCCGGTCTGTCCACCCTGGCGATCGCGCACCGCACCGCCGTCGGCCACGGCGTCCGGCTGCGGGTCCTCGTGGGCACCCGCGCCGTGGCCCGCGCCCTGCAGGTGACCGGGCTGTGGGAGCTCCTCGGCGTCGAGCAGGTCGAGCCCCGCGCCGGAGCCGGCGCGGCCTGAGGACGGGCCTCCACCTGGCTGCGCACGGGCGCAGGTGGAGGAGCAGACTCGGCGACGGCGCCGGTCCGAGGCGGAGCCGGCCGTGTCGACGAGGAGGACGCCGTGCGGAACGCGGTCATCTGTGAGCCGCTGCGGACCCCGGTCGGGGGCTTCGGGGGATCCCTGCGGGACGTGCCCGCCCAGGACCTCGCCTCCACGGTCGTCCGGGCGCTGATGGAGCGCACCGGCCTGCCGCCGGAGTCGGTCGACGACGTCGTCCTCGGCCACTGCTACCCCACGATGGAGGCCCCGGCGATCGGCCGGGTCGCGGCGTTGGACGCCGGCCTGCCGGTGACCGCCGGCGGCATCCAGGTCGACCGCCGCTGCGGCTCCGGCCTGCAGGCGGTGCTCTACGCGGCCATGCAGGTGCAGACCGGCGCCGCCGAGGTCGTCCTCGCCGGCGGGGCCGAGTCCATGAGCAACGCGCCGTTCTACTCGCAGGCCATGCGCTGGGGGGTCAAGGCCGGCCCCGGGGTGCTGCTGCAGGACGGCCTGGCCCGCGGTCGGGTCACCGCCGGCGGGGTGCACCACCCGGTGCCCGGCGGCATGCTCGAGACCGCGGAGAACCTGCGCCGCGAGTACTCCATCGGCCGCCAGGAGCAGGACGAGTACGCCGTCCGCAGCCACCAGCGGGCCGCCGCGGCCGCCGCGGAGGGGCGGTTCGCCGACGAGATCGTCCCGGTCACCGTGACGGGCCGGAAGGGCGACACCGTCGTCGACCGCGACGAGCACATCCGCCCCGACTCGAACGTCGAGACGCTGGCGAAGCTGCGGCCGATCCTCGGCAGGGACGACCCCGAGGCCACCGTCACCGCCGGCAACGCCAGCGGCCAGAACGACGGCGCCGCGGTCTGCGTGGTCACCTCGCCGGAGAAGGCCGCCGAGCTCGGCCTGCGCCCGCTGGCCCGGCTGGTGTCCTGGGCCGTCGCCGGCGTGCCGCCGCGGACGATGGGCATCGGCCCGGTCCCGGCGACGGCCAGGGCGCTCGACCTGGCCGGCGTCAAGCTGGCCGACGTCGACCTCATCGAGCTCAACGAGGCCTTCGCCAGCCAGGTGCTCGCGGTGACCCGCGAGTGGGGCCTCACCGAGGGCGACTTCGACCGGGTGAACGTCAACGGCTCCGGGATCTCGCTGGGCCACCCGGTCGGCGCCACCGGCGGGCGCATCCTCGCCACGCTGACCCGCGAGATGGCCCGCCGCGAGGCCCGCTACGGCCTGGAGACGATGTGCATCGGCGGCGGGCAGGGGCTCGCCGCGCTGTTCGAGCGCGTGTAGCCCACCGGGCGGGTGCCGGGGGCTGCCCGGCATGATCGGCCGGCAGCCCCCGACCCCGAGGAGCACCCATGACCCAGACCCCCGCCCGCGTCGCGATCGTCACCGGCGCCGCCCGTGGCATCGGTGCGGCGACCGCGCTGCGCCTGGCCGCCGACGGCTTCGCCGTCGCGGTGATCGACCTCGACGAGGCCGCCACCGCCGCCACCGTCGGGGCGATCGAGGCGGCCGGCGGGCGGGCGCTGGGCGTGGGGGCCGACGTCGGCGACCCCGAGCAGGTGCAGGCCGCCGTCGACCGGATCGCCGCCGAGCTCGGCCCGCCGGTCGTGCTGGTCAACAACGCCGGCGTCACCCGCGACAACCTGCTGTTCAAGATGACCGACGCCGACTGGGACCTGGTCATGCACGTCCACCTGCGCGGCTCGTTCCTCATGACCCGCGCCTGCCAGCGGTACATGGTGGACGCGAAGTGGGGCCGGGTGGTCAACCTGTCGTCCACCTCGGCGCTGGGCAACCGCGGCCAGGCCAACTACGCCACCGCGAAGGCGGGCCTCCAGGGCTTCACCAAGACGCTCGCGCTGGAGCTCGGGAAGTTCGGCGTCACCGCGAACGCCATCGCGCCGGGGTTCATCCAGACCGAGATGACGAAGGCGACCGCCGAGCGGCTCGGCCGCGACTGGGACGAGTACGTGGCCGAGCGGGCCGCGGCGATCCCGGTGGCGCGCGGCGGCGTCCCGGAGGACATCGCGCACACCGTCTCGTTCTTCGTCAGCGAGGGCGCGGGCTTCGTCTCCGGCCAGGTCGTCTACGTGGCCGGCGGCCCGCGGACGTAGGACGCGGCCTCCCTGCAGGGGCCCGCCGCGAGCGTGCGAGCGGTGGGGGGCAGGGAGGTCCTTCCGCTAGGACGACGGGTCGCGGTCGGGGTAGCGGGCGCGAGCCAGGGCGTAGACGCCGAACGCCGCGAACCCCGCCGCGACGACGCCGAGCAGCCACGGCCCGGCGCCGGTGCGGCCGATCGCGGTCATCGCGCCGTCCAGACCGGTGGCGGTGGAGACGTCGGCGGTGGTCGCCGCCCGGAACAGCAGCACGCCGACGACGCCGAACGCCACCCCCTTGGCCGCGTAGCCGACCCGCCCGACCCCCTCGATCACCGGCTCCCAGCGGTCGGGCGCGGCGGGCAGGTCGACGTCGCGCATGAACCCGCCGGTGACCCCGCGCCACAGCGAGTAGACGCCCACCGCGAGGACGCCGACCGCCGCCGTCCCGACCGCCACCGCGCCGCCGGGCACCTCCAGCGTCTCCCCGGTGAGCTCGCGCAGCCGCTCGTCGGCCTCGTACTCCGCGCCCACCGCGAACAGCAGCGCGGTGACCGCGAGGACGGCGTACACCGCGGCCTTGGCCAGGCACTTGGCGCAGACCACCGCCGTGCGGGTGCGGTGCTCGCGGTCGAGCAGGCCGCGCCACCACAGCAGCACCTCGCCGCCCTGCCACAGCGCCAGCGCCAGCAGGCCCAGTCCGATCGCCCACAGCAGCACCGCCCCGCCGGGCGTGCGCGCCACCGTCTCCAGCGCCCCGGTCTGGTCGGCGTCGGTGCCGCCCGCGCCGCGGGAGAGCCGCCAGGTGAGCCAGCCGATGAGCAGGTGGACGACGCCGTAGGCGACCAGCCCGACCCGGGCCAGGGCCTCCAGCACCGGGTGGTCGGTGACCTCCCGCGCCGTCGTCACGACGCGGTGCACCCGGTCGAGCAGCGGCCGGTACCGGGTCACCGACCGATCGTCGGGGACGCCGCTCAGGTCCGCTCGGGGTACCGCGCCCGCACGAAGCAGAACGCGCCGAACGCCGCGATCCCCAGTGCCACGAGCGTCAGCAGGACCCGGCCGAAGGGCGCGTCGAGGATGGTCCGCAGGGCGCCGTCGAGACCGGAGGCCCTGGCCGGGTCGAAGGTGACCGCGGCGTAGACCAGCAGCGCGCCGACCAGGCCCAGCGCGACGCCCTTCGCGGGGTAGCCGACCTGACCGAGCCGGGTCACCGTCCGCTCGGCCGCCGGGGGCGCCGAGGCCAGGTCGATCTCCTCGAGGAAGCCCTTCCTCAAGCCCTTGACGACGTGGTGCACGCCGACCCCGATGACGACCAGCCCGACGACGGCGACCAGCCAGCGCCCGCCGGGCCAGCCGAAGACACCGGCGGCCGTCTGCTGCTGCTGGCCCGAGCTGGACTGCCCGCCGCCGGTGGCGAACCGGAACGCCAGCACGGCCAGCGCCGCGTACACGACCGCCTTCGCGACGGCCTTGACCGACTTCTGCACCGCCCGCTTCCGCGCGTCGCCGGACGCCGACCAGCCCGAGCGCCAGCGGACCACCTCGGCCGCCTGCCACAGCGCCAGCGCGACCAGCCCGATGGCGAGCACCCACAGCAGCGGCTTGCCCACGGGCGACTCGGCCAGGGTGGCCAGCGCCCCGGACTGGTCGGCGGACTCGCCGCTGCCCCCGCCCCAGGCCAGCTGCAGCGCCAGCCACGCGATGAGCACGTGGACCATGCCGTAGGCGATCAACCCGACCCGGGCGAGGTGTTCCAGGGCGTCGCTCTGGCCCGCCCGGCCGGCCGCGCCCGCTGCTGTCCCCGGACCGCTCATGGCCAGGTCTCCTCTCGCACCCCCGTGTGACTGTCCAGCGTGGCACAGCGCACGGTGCCGCGTCGGCTCAGCCGACCGGGTGCCGGGCGCGGGCCAGCAGGTAGACGGAGAAGGTGGCCAGCCCGGTCGCCACGGCGGTGAGCAGGACCGGACCGAGCGGGCCGGTGGCCACCGCCCGCAGCGCCCCGTCGAGGCCGGTGGCCGTCGCCGCGTCGAAGGTGGCCGCCGCCCAGCCGACCACCCCGCCCACGAGCACCAGCGCCACGCCCTTGAGCACGAAGCCGACCTGCCCGAGCCGGGTGGTCAGGGTGCACAGGGCGGGGGACACCGTGGACAGGTCGATCTCGCCGAGGAAGTCCGACCGCCACCCCTTGCGCACGTGGTAGACGCCGATGCCGACCACCACCAGGGCGACGGCGACGACGAGCGCCTGCCCGCCCGGCCAGGACAGCACCCCGCGCACCGTCTCCTGCTCCTCCCGCCGCCCGGCCCGCAGGCCCAGCGCCGCCCGCGCGGCCGAGACGGCGAGGAAGCCGTAGAGCACCGCGGTGCCCACCGTCTTGACCACCTGCACCAGCACCGCCCGCCGCCGCGGCCCCGGCCCGGGGACCGACCGGTGGTGGCGCAGCACCTCGACCGCCTGCCACGCGCACAGGCCCGCCAGCGCCGCGGCCAGCGCCCAGAGCAGGCCGTCGCCGAACGGCGACTCGGCCAGCACGTCGAGCGCGCCGGCCGAGTCCGCGGAGCGGCCCGCGGTGCGGGCGCGCCCCGGGCCCCAGGCCAGCTGCAGCGCCAGCCAGGCGACCAGCAGGTGGATGAGCGCGTAGCCGAGCAGGCCGAGGCGCGCGGTGTGCCGGAGCACCGGGCTGTGGGCGGCCCGCTGGGTCACCGGTGCCGTGTCGCCGGCTGTGTCCTCCGCCACGCCCCCCGCCGTCCCCGCCGCGTCGTCCGCACGGCCCCGGGAGCGTCGCACGCACCGGCTGCCCGCGCCGGGCGTCCCGCGCCGCGGGGCATCAGGGACACTGGGGGCGTGGCGACCCCGACGGCGACCGGCACGGCAGGACGGACCCTCCGCGCGGTGACGCGCAGCGAGCACGACGCGGCCCGCCGGGCGTGGCCGGTGCGCGCGGCGCTCGGCGTCGTGCTGCTGGTCCTGGCCGTCGCGGCGGTGCTGACCGGCGACCTCGGTGCCCGCCTGCTGCTCGGTGGCCTCGGCGTGCTCGCCGCCGCCCGCGGCGCGGTCCTGCTGCGCGCCGGCGCGGCGCCGGCCGGGGCGGCGGCGCTGCTCGCCGGCGCCGCGGCGGTCGTCGCCGCGGCCGTGTCGGCCTCCCTGTCCGGCTGGGCGCTCCTGGCCGGGGTGCCGTCGGCGCTGCTGGCCGCCACGGCCGTGGCCCTGGCCCGCGGCGGCACCGCCCGCCGTGCCGGCGCCGCGCTGGCGGTCTGGACCGTGCTGGTCGGCGGCCTGCTCGCCGGGACCGCGGCCGTGCAGGGCGCCGGGCGCGCGGCAGACGTCGCCACGGTGGTCGCCGCGCTGGCCGCGGGCCTGGCCGCGGTGCCGCTGCTGGTCGGTGCCGCCGCGCTGCGCTCGGTCGCCGCCCGACCGGTCCTCGCCCGGCCGGCCGGCTGCGGCGGTTGCGCGTGCGGTGCCGGGGGCTGCGGGGCCTGACCCGCCTCCCCGGCCGGCCCGCCGCGGCCGGTCGGGTTCCGGCTCGGCACGTCGGTGGGTAGGGCACCGGCGTGAGCGGACACGTCTTCGTCGTCGGTGCCGACCTGACCCGGCTGTCCTGCGACGACGTCCTCGTGCCCACCGGCCGCACCCTGCGGGTCGCCGCGAGCTGGCGGGACCTGCTGCCCACCGACCTCGTCGCCGACGAGGACGACACGGGCATCTGCGTGGACCTGGAGTGGTCGGGCGGCGAGCGGGTGCTCGAGGTCCCCGGCTCCGGGCCGCGCCGCGCGTGGCTGCTGGACACCGTGGACGACTGCGGCCGGGGCCTGGACTGGCTGCTCGACGGCGCCCGCGAGGCGCTGGCCGCCGTCGCCCGGCGGGAGGTGCCCGAGCCGGTGCACGGCCGGGCGCGGCGGCTGGTCGGCCTGCCCGCGCTGGGCACCGGCTGGGGCGGGGCGGCCGGACGGCGCGGCGACCTGCTGCAGCAGCTGCTGCCGGTGCTGCGCGAGGCCGCCGCCGAGCACGGCTTCGACGTCGCGCTGGTGCTGCGCGGACCCAGCGACCTGGCCGCCGCCCAGCGGATCCGCCGCGGCGAGTCCACCAGCTGGGCCCTGCCCGACCCGCTGCGGTCGCTGGCCGACCAGCTGGGGGAGCGGGCCCGCCGCGGACAGCTGGCGCTGTTCATCGGCGCGGGCGTCAGCGCGGCCGCCGGCCTGCCCACCTGGGAGCAGCTGCTCGACGAGCTGGCCGGCCGCTCCGGCCTGGACGACGACCTGCGCGCCGGCCTGGCCCGGCTGCCACCCGAGGACTCCGCGGCGCTGCTCGCGCGGGAGCTGGGCCGCGACCGGCTGCAGGAGTTCGTGCGGGAGCGCTTCGGTCCCGGCCACTACGCGCTGGCCCACGCGCTCATCGCCGACCTGCCGGTGCAGGAGTTCGTCACCACCAACTACGACCCGCTCGTCGAGCTCGCCGCCGCCGACATCGGCCGGGAGCTGTCGGTGCTGCCCTACGACGAGCCGCAGCCGGGCCGGCCGTGGCTGCTCAAGCTGCACGGGGACGCCGCGCACCCGGAGTCGGTGGTGCTGACCCGCGAGGAGTACCTGCAGCTCGGCGACTCCCGGGCGGCGCTGGCCGGCGTGCTGCACTCGCTGCTGCTCACCCGGCACGTGCTCTTCGTGGGCACCTCGATGCTCGACGACGACCTCGTCCGCATCGCCCACCAGGTGCGCAGCGCCGTCCAGGGGCCCGACCGGGAGCCGCGGCACCGGTCGGGCACGGTGCTGGCGCTGCGCGAGGACCTCGCCCGCGCGCGGCTGTGGGAGCAGGACGTGGAGACGGTCGCGATGTCGCGGTCGGACACCTCGCCGGCCGAGGCCGCCCGCCGGCTGGAGGTGCTGCTCGACCTGATCGGCTGCCTGTCCACCCCGCCCACCGGCTACCTGCTCGACCCGGCCTACCGCGGCATGCTCAGCGGGGAGGAGCGCGCGCTGGCCGAGGCGCTGCAGGACGTCGCGGCGCGGGTGCCCGAGGGGGCGCAGGCGCCGTCGGCGGCCGGGGAGGTGGCCGCGCTGCTGCGCCGGCTGGGGCACGGGCGCTCGGCGGGCCGCCGCCACGACGGCGCGGGGGAGCCGGCCGACGCCGCCTCCGAGCCGCACGACGACCGGCTGCAGCAGCAGCGGCCCGGCTGAGCCGGAGCCCGCCCGGGGTTGCCGCCCGCCCCGCGCGGGAAGGGGCGGGGCATGCGTCTCGAGAACTCCCTCGCCCTGCTGGCCAAGGGCTACGCCTGGATGCCCGACCTGCGCCGGGCCCGCGGCCGGCGCGCCGCCGGGACCCGGCTGGGCGGGCTGCCGGCGGTCGCGATCGAGGGCCCGGACGCCGCGCGCTTCCTCTACGACGAGCAGCACGTCCACCGCGCGCACGCCATCCCCGAGCCGGTGCAGGGCACGCTGTTCGGCAAGGGCGCGGTGCACACCCTCGACGGCGAGGCGCACCGGGTGCGCAAGGCGATGTTCGTGTCGGTGCTCATGGACGACGAGCGGGTCGCGGACCTGGCCGGGCGGGCCGGCGCCGACTGGGACGCCGCCGCACGGGACTGGCTGACGCGGCCGCAGGTCGTGCTCTTCGAGGAGTCGGCGCAGGTCATCGCCGGCGCGGTGACCCGGTGGGCCGGGGTGCCGGTCGCGCCGGAGGAGGTGCCCGCGCTGGCGCGCGACCTGCTGGCGATGGTCGACGGCTTCGCCACCGGGGGGCCGCGGCACTGGCGCGCCCGGCGGGCGCGGGGCCGGCGCGAGGACTGGCTGGCCGGGCTGGTCGAGCGGGTCCGCGCCGGCGAGGTGCCGGTGCCGGCCGGGTCGGCGCTGGGCGTCGTCGCCGCGCACCGCGACGCCGACGGGCAGCCGCTGGACCCGCGGGTGGCCGCCGTCGAGCTGCTCAACGTGATCCGGCCGACCACCGCCGTCGCCTGGTTCGTGGCCTTCTCCGGGCACGCGCTGGCCCGCTGGCCGGAGTACCGTTCGCGGCTCGCCGAGGCCGACCCCGCCTTCGCCGAGGCGTGGGCGCACGAGGTGCGGCGGTTCTACCCGTTCGCGCCGTTCATCGGCGGCCGCGCGCCCCGGCGGCTGGAGTTCGGCGGCCAGACGATCCCGCGCAACGCCATGGTGCTGCTGGACCTCTTCGGGCAGAACCACGACCCGGACCTGTGGGAGGACCCCTACGCCTTCCGGCCCGAGCGCTTCCTCGGCCGGGAGATCGGCGCGTTCGAGCTGGTGCCCCAGGGCGGCGGCGACCCGCGGACCAACCACCGCTGCCCGGGCGAACAGCTCACCGTGGCGCTGCTGGCCGCGCTGGCACCCCGGCTGGCCCGGCTGCCGGTGGAGATCCCCGCCGACCAGGACCTCACCATCTCGCTGCGGCGGATCCCCGCCCGCCCGGCCAGCGGCGTCGTCCTGCGGCCCGCCGCGCTCTGGCGCCCCGCGACCCCGGTGGCAGCACCCGTCCCGTGACCCGGTCGTGCTCTGCCCGCACCGGCGGGGCAGAGCACGAGGGAGGGCGGCAGGGGTGTCCCGCCGGTCCTCGTGCTCTGCCCACGGTGCGGGGGCAGAGCACGAGGACGCCGGAGGCGCAGGGTGCCGCCGCCGGCGGGCGGCTCACGCCGCGGCGGCCTCCAGCCGGGACAGCACGGCCGGCAGCGGGCCGGGGGAGAGCACGACCAGCCGCTGGGTGGCCCGGGTGAGCGCCACGTAGAGGTCGTTGACCCCGCGCACGCCCTCGTCGAGCACCCCCTGCGGATCGGCGAGCACCACCGCGTCGAACTCCAGCCCCTTGGCCTCGCCGGGGGTGAGCACCACCGGCCCGGCGGAGGAGTCCGCGCCCGGACCCGACTGCACGTCCGGCCGCAGCTCCCGCAGCGCCGCGACCACGCCGGCCAGCCGGCTCGGCGGCACCAGCACCGCCGTCGTCCCCTCGCCGGCGGCCAGGTCGGCCGCCACCGCCGCCGCGCGGCCGGCCAGCCCCGGCGACCCGGTCAGCTCGGCGGCCGGGAGCGCCCCGCCGGTGCGCACCGACCGCGGCGGGCGCAGCCCGGTGCCGGAGGCGGCGAGCACGTCGGCGGCCACGGCCATGACCTCGGCCGGGGTCCGGTAGTTGACGGTCAGCTCCTCCAGCCGCCAGGCGTCGCCGACGTGCGGGCGCAGCACGGCGTCCCAGCGGTCGGCGCCGGCCAGGCTGCCGGTCTGCGCGACGTCGCCGACGACGGTCATCGAGCGGGTGGGGCAGCGGCGCACCAGCAGCCGCCAGGCCATCGGCGAGAGCTCCTGCGCCTCGTCGACGACCACGTGCCCGAAGGTCCAGGTGCGGTCGGCGGCGGCCCGCTCGGCGGTGGTGCGGAAGTCGAGCTCGCGGTGCCGGTCGGCGAGGTCCTCGGCGGAGAGCAGGTCGCCGGCGCTGAGCACCTCGGCCTCCAGGTGCTCGTCCTCGAGGTCCACCGACCGGGAGCCGTGCAGCACGTCGAGCGTCTCCTGGGCGCGGGCCAGCGCCCGGCGGCGGTCCCGGTCGGCGCGGGCCCGCTGCGCGCTGTCGTCGAAGCCGAGCAGCTCCTCGGCCTCCTCCAGCAGCGGCACGTCGGCCGGCGTCCACCCCGCACCCCGCGCGCGGTGCAGCAGCGCCCGGTCGGCGTCGGACCACCCGGGGGTGGCCCGGGCGAGGCGGTCGGCGTCGGCGTAGAGGTCGGTGAGCAGCCGCTCGGGGGTGAGCACCGGCCACAGCTGCGCCAGCAGCGAGCGCACCCCGGGGTCTTCCGCCACCTCGCGGCGCAGCGCGGCGACGTCCTCGCGGTCGAACAGGTCCCGGCCGGCGTCGACGCCCGCACCGATGCGCTCGGCGTAGCGGCGGGTCAGCAGGTCGACGACCCGCCGCACGAACACCGGGCGGGCCAGGTTGTGCAGCGGGTCGGCCCGGCGGGCGGCGGTGCGGGCGCGGGAGACGTCGACCGGCCGCAGCCGCAGGGGGAACCCGTCGACGACGACCTCGCGGGGCGCGTCGGGCACCACCTGCCGGTCGGCGATGGCCGCGCGCAGCACGTCGACCATCTCCAGCCGGCCCTTGACCGCCGCCGTCTCCGGCGACTCCTCACCGCGCGCGTCGAGTCCCGGCCGCAGCTGGCCGAGCCCGGCGAGCAGCACGCCGGTCTCGCCGAGCGCGGGCAGCACGTCGGCGATGTAGCGCAGGAACGTCGGCGTCGGGCCGACGACGAGCAGCCCGCGCCGGGCCAGCCGCTCGCGGTGGGTGTAGAGCAGGTAGGCCGCGCGGTGCAGCGCCACCGCCGTCTTGCCGGTGCCGGGCCCGCCCTGGACGACGAGCACCCCGCGGTCGTCGGCGCGGATGATCCGGTCCTGCTCGGCCTGGATCGTGCGCACGATGTCGGTCATCCGGCCCGTGCGGGAGGCGTCCAGCGCGGCGAACAGCGCCGCCTCGCCGGTCAGCCCGGAGCCGGCGACCCCGCCGGTGAGCACCTCGTCGTCGAGCCGGACGACGGTGCGCCCGCGGGTGCGGATGTGCCGCCGCCGCTCGATGCCCAGCGGGTGCACCGGGGTCGCGGTGTAGAAGGGCCGGGCCGCCGGGGCCCGCCAGTCGACCAGTGCCGGGTCACCGCCGGCGTCGTCGGCGGGCAGGCCGATCCGGCCGATGTAGAGCGCGCCGTCGTCGGTGCGGTCGATGCGGCCCACGCACAGGCCCGCCTCGGCGGCGTCGAGGGCGGTCACCCGCTCGGTCTGGAACCGCACGGTGGCGTCGCGCTCCTGCAGGGCCTGCGGGTCGACCGCCGGCCAGGAGATCGCCTGGCGCAGCCGCCGGGTGGCCAGCTCGCGGGCGGCGTCGAGGCGGGTGTAGAGGTCGCTGACGTAGGTCTGCTCGTGCGCGAGCTCGCGGTCGGGGACGACGTCGGACGGGGTCGCCGGCAATGCACTTCCCTCTGCTAGAATGGTCGCCGTTCACTTCTCGCCGCCATTCCGTGCCCTTTTCCGGCACACGCGGCAATCGACCATCCTGCGCCTTTCGGCACCCTCCTGTCACCCCTCCGGCGCGTGTGTCGGGTCTCCCCGCGCGCCGGCGTCCGGGTGCCCGGGCCCGTCGGGCCCGGGCACCGGCAGGACGGTCGGCGCTGTCAGAACATCTCGAGCAGCGCCTGGGCGACCAGGCCGCCGGTCGGCTCGGTGTCCTCCATCTGGGCGGTGACCCCCGGCTCGCCGCCGGTCAGCGAGGTGATGCCGCTGTCGGCGGCCGCGCCGTCGGAGGTCAGGCCGTAGCCGTACTCGACGGTGCTCTCCCAGTAGACCCAGCCGTCGGCCTCGGCGAACACGTAGCTCACCGTGGCGTAGGCGTAGGACGCCGTGGTGGCGGGCTCGGAGAAGTCGGCGTACCCGTCGTCGTCGACGTCGTGGGCCACCAGGTCGAGGTAGCCGTCGAGGTCGGTGTCGGCGCCCCACTCGTCGGGCTGGGCGTTGCCGGTGGTGTCGACGCCGACCTCCTCCACGTAGCCGTCCTCGTCGGTGTCGAAGGCCCAGGTGTCGGCCCAGCCGTCGAGGTCGGTGTCGAGGGCGACCTGCTCGACGAGGCCGTTCTCGTCCCAGTCGATCGCCCAGGTGTCCTCGTAGCCGTCGCCGCTGTCGTCGAAGGCGTAGGCGTCGTAGTAGCCGTTGGCGTCGGTGTCGTAGGCGTTGTAGGCGATCGTGGTCGCCGACGCGGCGCCGGCGCCGGCGACCACCGCGGCCGCGACGGCGGCGGTCGGGACGGCGGTGCGGAGCAGGGTGCGGGTGAGGCGGGTGCGGGTCACGGCGGGTGCCTTCCTCGGGTGGGAGCCGGTCCCTCCGGCTCGCTGCGAGGACGCTCCCGCGGGACACCTGTGCACCACTGGGACCCGTCTTGCACACCGACTTGCACGCAACCCGCAAGTCATCAGGACGACATGTCCTGTGCCTACCCTCGGGTGCTCACCCGGACGACCAGGGAGACGAGCACACCGTGAGCACCACCACGCTGGAGACCACCACGCTGGACACCACCGCCGACCGCCCGGCGCGGGCCACCTGGACCTGCCCCAACTGCCGGTGCGAGACCACCACCGCGAAGAAGCGCTGCACCGACTGCGGCACCTCGCGCTGGTGACCCGGGGCCGCGGTACAGCGCGGTTCCGGCACGCACTCGGACACTGACGGACGGCGACAGGGACGGCGTCGTCCGTTACGTTCGACGGGTGCGCGTGATCACGCGGAACTGCGTCCACGTGAGCGGCCCGGCCGGCGCCCGGCCGATGCTGTTCGCCCACGGGTTCGGCTGCGACCAGAGCATGTGGCGGGCCGTCGCCCCCGACTTCGCCGTCGACCACCGGGTGGTCACCTTCGACCACGTCGGCTCCGGCGGCTCCGACCTGACCCACTACGACCCGGAGCGCTACGGCTCGCTGCGCGGCTACGCGGCCGACGTCGTGGAGATCTGCCGCGAGCTCGACCTGACCGACGTCGTGTTCGTCGGGCACTCGGTCAGCGCGATGATCGGCGTCCTCGCCGCGCAGGCGGCGCCCGAGCGCTTCGGCGCGCTCGTGATGGTCGGCCCGAGCCCCCGCTACGTCGACGACGACGGCTACACCGGCGGCTTCAGCCGCGCCGACGTCGCCGCGCTGCTGGACTCCCTCGACGCCAACCCGCAGCAGTGGTCGGCCGTGCTGGCACCGGTCGTCGCCGGCCCGGACAACCCCGGCGTGGCCGCCGAGCTGACGCAGAGCTTCTGCCGCACCGACCCCGGCGTGGCGCGCCAGTTCGCCCGCGTCACCTTCCTGTCCGACAACCGCGGTGACCTGCCGACGGTGCGCGTGCCGACGCTGGTGCTGCAGTGCACCCGGGACGCCATCGCCCCCGAGGTGGTCGGCCGCTACGTCCACGAGCACGTGCCCGGCAGCGTCTTCCGGCAGCTGGCCGCCACCGGTCACTGCCCGCACCTGTCGGCGCCGGAGGAGACGACGGCGGCGATCCGGGCGTTCCTCGCGGGCACCTGAGGCGAGGGGACCCGATGGCGCTCGACGAGGGACCGGCCCGCCCGGAGGGGCTGGCGCGGCTGCTCGAGGAGGACCCCGCCGACCTCTACGAGAACGCCCCCTGCGGGTACCTCTCGATGCTGCCCGACGCGCACGTGGTCAAGGTCAACGGCACGTTCTGCAGCTGGACCGGGCGGCGTCCCGACGAGGTGCTCGGCCAGCGGCTGCCCGATCTGCTCAGCGCCGGCGGACGGGTGTTCTTCGAGACCCACCTCGCGCCGCTGCTGCGGCTGCAGGGGGCGGTGCGCGAGGTGGCGCTCGACGTCGTCCGCGCCGACGGGTCGGTGCTGCCGTGCCTGCTCAACGCCGTCGAGGTCCGCGACGCCGAGGGCCGGCCGCTGCTGGTCCGCGCCACGGTGTTCGAGGCCAGCTCGCGCCGCCGGTACGAGCGCGCGCTGCTGGCCGCACAGCAGGCCGCCACCGAGGCCGAGGTGCGCGCCCGCACGCTGCACCAGGTCGTCTCCGAGCTGGCCGCGGCGCGGTCGGCCGAGCAGGTCGCCGACGTGGTGGTGCGCCGGGCGCGCCGTGCGCTCGAGGCCGGCGGCGCCGCGCTGTGGCTGGCCGACCCGGTGCCCGGGGCGCGGCGGGAGGGCACGGTGCCGGTGGAGCTGGTCGCCTCCGACGGGCTGAGCCCCGAGCTGCTCACCCACCTGGCCACCGCGGCACCGGCCGGCGCGGAGCTGGTGCGCACCGGCGGCGTGCGTGCGGCACCGGTCGGCCCGGAGCTCTACCAGCGCTGGCCGGGGCTGGCCGGGGCGATGGCCGAGGCCGGGCAGGAGGCGCTGGTCGTCGTCCCGGTGTCGGCCGCCGACGACCGGCACCTGGGCGCGCTGGTGCTCCTGCTGGGCGTCACCGACGACAGCGAGCTGATCAGCCTGGCCGAGCCCGGCACGCGCGGCGCGCTCTCGCCGGCCGACGCCGAGCTGCTGGCCACCCTCGGCCGGCAGGCCGGGCAGGCGCTGGAGCGGGTGCGGCTGCACGAGGAGACGGTGCGCCAGGCCGCCCGCTCGGCGTTCCTCCTCGACGCCGCCCGGGTGCTGGCCACGGCCGGGGAGGTCGGCGAGACCGTCCAGCGGCTGGCCGAGCTGGCGGTCGCCGGGCTGGCCGACATCTGCGTCATCGACCTGCTCACCGAGCGCGGGCTCACCGCGCCGGTGGTCGCGCACGCCGACCCGGCCCGCCGGCACCTGGTCGAGCAGCTGCGCGACGAGCACCTGCCGCAGCGCGACGGCACGCACCCCTCGGTGCGGGCGATGGTCGAGCGCCGCACGATCTGGGCCCGCGGGGTCGACGAGGCGATGCTGGTGCGGATCAGCACCTCCCCGCAGCACCTGGCGGTCAGCCGGGCCCTCGGGCTGACCGACCTCATCTGCGTGCCGCTGCTGGTGGACAACCGGCCGCTGGGCGTCATCTCGCTGGGCGCCGACGCCCGCCGCGGCCGGTTCACCGAGGCCGACGTCGACACCGCCGAGCAGCTGGCGCTGCAGATGTCGCAGGGGATGGACGTCGCCCAGCGCTTCGAGCTGGAGTCGCGGACCTCGCACGCGCTCCAGGGCAGCCTGCTGCCGCCCGAGCCGCCGGCGGTGCCCGGGCTGGCGCTGGCGGTGCGCTACCTGCCCGGCAGCCGAGGTGCCGACGTCGGCGGCGACTTCTACGACGTCGTCCCGCTGCCCGGCGGCGACCGGGTGGGGCTGGCGGTGGGGGACGTCGTCGGCCACGACGTCACCGCCGCCGCGACCATGGGCCAGCTGCGCAGCGTGCACCGGGCGCTGCTGGTCGACTGCCCGGACCCGGGGTCGCTGGTCGAGCGGCTGCACGGCAGCTGGCCGTTGCTCGACCTGCCGCGGATGGCCACCGCCCTGTTCGCCACGTTGCGCCCGGCCACCGGGGAGCTGCGGATCGCCTCGGCCGGGCACCTGCCGCCGCTGCTGGTCCAGGGAGGCCGCGCCGAGTTCCTCCCCGTCACGCCCGGCCGGGTGCTCGGCGCACCGCCCGGCCCGGCCCGCGAGTGGTCGGGCCGGCTGGCCGAGGGCGCGACGCTGGTGCTGTTCACCGACGGGCTGGTGGAGAGCCGCACCGCCGACCTCGACGCCGGGTTGGACCGGCTGCGCGTGGTGGCCGCGGAGGCGGCGGGGGAGGGGCCGGCCGACCCGGACGCGCTGTGCGACCGGCTGCTGGCCGCGCTCACCGGCTCCCGCCGGGCCGACGACGTCGCGCTGCTGGTGCTCACCCGGCTGCCCGGTGCCGACGACCTGCCGCGGTCCTCCGCCGTGGCGGACCCCGCGCCGGACCCGGTGCCGGACCCGGTGCCGCACGCCCTGGCCGACGTGCTGGACGGCGCCGCCGGCGACGTCACCGTCTCCGGGGACGCGATGCGCTGGTCGCCCGGGCGCACCGAGGAGCGGCCGCCGTCGCCGGGCTTCCCCGGGGTGGACGTCGCCGCGGGCCTGGGCTCGTTCCTCGGCCTGGACCCCGCCGCGGTGCGCCGGCTGGTGTCGGGCGCGCTGACCCGGCTGTCCGGCGCGGTGGGCGACGCGGTGGGCGAGCTGCGCCAGCTGGCCCGCGACGTCCGCCCCGGTGGCGACGAGGACCGCTGAGGCGGTGCTGTACAACCGACGCTGACAGACCACCACGCCGACGTGGGGACCGATCCGGTATGAGCAGCAACCAGTTGACCCTGGCGCCCGCCCCGCCGTCCGAGGCCGCCGAGCAGGTCCGCCTCGAGGTGCGGCAGTTCCTCGCCGAGGAGCTCGCCGCGGGCACCTTCACCACCCACGTGGACACCTGGCTGTCCGGCGTGGACCCCGACTTCTCGCGCAAGCTCGGCGCCCGCGGCTGGCTGGGGATGACCTGGCCCAAGGAGTACGGCGGGCACGAGCGCAGCGCGATGGAGCGCTACGCCGTCACCGAGGAGCTGCTCGCCGCCGGCGCCCCGGTGGCCGCGCACTGGATCGCCGACCGGCAGTCGGGGCCCAACCTGCTGCGCTACGGCACCGAGGCGCAGCGCAAGGAGATCCTGCCCCGCATCGCCGCCGGTGAGTGCTACTTCGTCATCGGCATGAGCGAGCCCGACAGCGGCTCGGACCTCGCCTCCATCCGCACCCGCGCCGCGCGCAACGCCGACGGCGACTGGGTGGTCAACGGCGCCAAGGTGTGGACGAGCAACGCCCACCACTCGCACTACGGGATCGTGCTGGTGCGGACCGGCCCGCCCGGGGAGGGGCCGCGCGGCAAGCACCAGGGGCTGACCCAGCTGCTGGTCGACCTGTCGCTGCCAGGCCTGAGCATCAACCCGATCCGCATCCTCGACGGCGGCCACCACTTCAACGAGGTCGTGTTCGACGACGTCGTCGTGCCCGGCGAGATGGTGCTGGGCACCGAGGGCGCCGGCTGGCACCAGGTGACCGCGGAGCTGGCCTTCGAGCGGTCGGGCCCCGAGCGGTTCCTCTCCACCTGGCCGCTGCTGGCCGAGTTCGGCCGCCGCGCCGCCGCCACCGGCGACCCCGCGCAGCTGGCCACGCTCGGCCGGCTGTCGGCGCGGGCGCTGTCGCTGCGGCAGCTGTCGCTGCGGATCGCCGCCGCCCTCGACCGCGGGGAGCTGCCCGACATCCCGGCGGCGCTGGTCAAGGACGTGGGGACGACGTTCGAGCAGGACGTCGTCGACGAGGTGCGCCGCGTGGTCGACGTCCCCGCGTCGCTGGACAGCCCCGACCCGCTGGGCCGCGCGCTGGCCGAGGCGCAGCTGCACGCCCCCGGCTACACGCTGCGGGGCGGCACCAACGAGATCCTGCGCGGGATCGTGGCACGAGGGCTGGGACTGCGATGAGCGATCAGGACCTGGTGGTCGAGACCGTCCGGGAGATCCTCGCCGGGCACGAGCCGCTGCTGCTGTCCGACGAGCGGCCGTGGGACGAGGGCCTGTGGGCCGACCTGGCCGAGGCCGGGCTCACCGGCGTCGGGCTGCCCGAGGAGGCCGGCGGCTCCGGCGGCGAGCTGGCCGACGCGGTGGCCGTCGTCCGCACGCTGGCCGCCGGTGCCGGGGCGGTGCCGGTGGCCGAGCAGCTGCTGGTGGCCGCGCCCGCGCTGCTGGCCGCCGACCTCGACCTGCCCGCGCCCGAGGAGCCGCTGACCATCGCCGTGGACGGAGCGGTCACCGCCGAGCCCTCCGACGACGGCGACGGCCCGGGCCGCTTCACCCTCACCGGCACCGCGGTCGACGTCCCGTGGGCCGGGGTCGCGCGGCACGTCGCGGTGCTGGCGGCCCCGCCGGCCGGGATCGAGGGTGCGGTGCTGGCCGTCGTCGACACCGCGGGGCTGACCGCGTCGCGGGCGGTGAACCTGGCCGGCGAGCCGCGCGGGTCGCTGGTGCTCGACGGCGTCGGGGTGCCCGGGGCGCTGCTGTCGCCGGCGCAGGCGGAGCTGGTGCGCGCCCGGTACGCGCTGGCCCGGGCGGTGCAGGTCTCCGCGGCGCTGGAGCAGGTGCTGGCCTGGACGGTGCAGTACGCCGGCGAGCGGCAGCAGTTCGGCCGGCCGCTGGGGAAGTTCCAGGCCATCCAGATGGAGCTCGCGGAGATGGCCGGGGAGGTCACCGCCACCGCCGCGCTCGTCGACGCCGCCGTCCAGGCGCTCGACCGCGGGGAGGACACCGTGGTGCTCGCCGCCGCGGCCGCCAAGGTGCGGGCGGGCTGCGCGGTCGAGGTGGTGGCCAAGCGGGCACACCAGGTGCACGGCGCGATCGGGTTCACCCAGGAGTACCGGCTGCACCACCTCACCCGCCGCTGCTGGTCGTGGCGGGACGAGGCCGGCAACGAGCTGGCCTGGTCGCGTGCGCTGGGCGCCGGGCTGGTCGCCGGCGGGGGCGACGACCTCTGGCCGGCCCTCACCCGGGTCGTCTGAACTCGCCGGGCCGGCGCCGCGGCAGGCGCCGGCCCGCCGGCCCTCAGACCGTCTCGGGGACCCGCAGGTGCGCCAGGACGAGGTCGAACTCGTCGTGGTCGGTGATCTCGATGCGCATGAGGCGGGCGAAGTCGTCACGGCTGGCGCGGGCGTGCGTGCGGGAGGCCTCCATGCAGTCGCGGTCCTCGAAGGTCACCGCGGACGCCGACAGGCCCTGCGCGCGGTCGAGGAACAGGCTCACGCTGCAGAAGCCGGCGTAGTCCTCCATCCGCGGCACCATCACCGAGCGGTAGGCGTCGAGGACGCGGTCGACCTGTCCGGGGTCGGCCTTCGTCCAGGTCACCCGCGTGCACGCGCCCGACGGTGCCTCGGAGCGCCGGTGCATGACCGCGACCTCCCAGTCGTGCACCTCCGGGGGGCCGCCGAAGATGCTCGCCGCGCGCTCGCGCAGCCCGCGGACGCCCTCGGCGCTGGCCCGCATCGCCTCGGCGTCGTGCCAGGAGGAGGTGACGATGCACCGCCCGCTCTCCCGGTCGGCCAGCATCGACAGCCCGACGCAGCCCGGCATGGCGGTCACCGCGGGCATCACCTCGTCGCAGACGTAGGCGATGCCGTCGTCGATGGTCATGGGGGCGCCGTTGAGCGTGGTCGACCGTGCGTACATGCCGTCCTCCTCCGGGACGGCGGCGCCCCGCGGCACCGCCGCACCCGACAGCATTCCCGCGGTCGCGCGCCGGGGGAAGCCCCTCCCCGTGCGCCGGGGACGGCGGCCCGCTGCCGATGATGGGGGCATGCAGACCGCGCTCGTCCTGGTCCACGACGCCGACCCCTCGCGGGGGCACCGGCTGGTCGGCACGATCCGGCCGGCCCTCGAGGCCCAGGGCCTCGACGTCGTCGTCGGGACGGCGGTCGGGCCGTCGCCGCTGCTGACCGACCTGCCCGACCCCGGCACGCTGCGCACGCTCGTGGTGATGGGCTCCGGCGCGGCCGCCCACGACGACACGGTGCCCTGGCTGGCCGCCGAGCTGGCCTACCTGCGCCGCGCGGTGGACGCCGGGACGCCGGTGCTCGGCGTCTGCTTCGGGGGGCAGGCGCTGTCACGGGTGCTCGGCGGGGTGGTCGCGCCCGCGCCGGCGGGGGAGCACGGCTTCCTGTCGGTGGAGACCGCCGACCCGGAGCTGGTGCCGGCCGGGCCGTGGTTCGAGTACCACGGCGACCGGTTCACCGTGCCGCCCGGCGCGGTCGAGGTGGCGCGGACCGCCCGCGCGGTGCAGGCGTTCGCGTCCGGCCCGCACCTGGGGGTGCAGTTCCACCCGGAGATCGACCCGGGCGCGTTCTCGGCGTGGGAGGAGACCTGGGAGCTGACCGGCCCGCCGCCGCCGGAGGCCGCCGCGCTGGTGCCCGGGCTGCGGGTGGAGATCGCGCAGCGGCGGGAGGCCTCGGCCGCGGCGTGCGCGCGGCTGGTGGCGGCGTTCCTGGCGCGGGCGGAGGACGTCGAGGCCGCGGCCTGAGCGTCCGACAGGATGCCGACCGTGAGCGCTGACCGGCACGGACACACCCACCGCCTCGACCTGGCCGACGCCACCGTCCGCGAGTGGGACGCCACCGTCGTGGCCGCCGACCCCGAGCAGGGCATCGTGCTCGACCGGTCGGCCTTCTACCCGGGCGGCGGTGGGCAGCCCCCGGACGAGGGGGTGCTGCTGTGGGGCGGCGTCCGCACCCGCATCGCCGGCACGCGGCGGGGCGACGAGCTGTACCTGCTGCCGGTCGAGGGCGACCCCTTGCCGCCGCCGGGGACCGCCGTCCGCGGCGCGCTGGACGACGAGCGGCGGACGGCGCTGATGCGCACCCACTCGGGGCTGCACGTGCTCACCGGCGTCGTGCTGCGCGACTTCGGCGCCAAGGTGACCGGCGGCAACATGGAGCCGCTGACCGCGCGGATGGACTTCGACCTCGCCGAGGTGCCCGCCGACTTCAAGGACCGGGTGGCCGAGGCGGTCAACGCCGAGATCACCGCCGACCGGCCGATCGTGGTGCGCACGCTCCCGCGCGAGGAGGCCTACGCGATCCCCGACCTCATCCGCACCGCGACCGACCTGCTGCCGCCGGACATCGAGCAGGTGCGGATCGTCGACGTCGTCGGGCTGGACCTGCAGGCCGACGGCGGCACGCACGTGGCCTCGACGGCGATGGTGGGTCGGGTCGAGGTGGTCAAGATGGAGAACAAGGGCCGCGGGTTCCGGCGGCTGCGGGTGCGAATCGTCTGATCCAGTTCCGTCCGTGCTGCGGATCGGGTGGAGCGGCTCTAGCCTGTGGGGTGATGGACGGTGGGCGCTCAGCCGAGGCGGCCGCGGGCTTCGCGGTCGGTCCGTGCTGGGTGCGCCGGGCCCTCCTGCTGGTCGGGCTGCTGAGCTGCCTGTATGCGCTCGCGCTCGCCCTCCCGGGCACCGCGCGGGCCGACGACGGCGACCTGCTCGGGTCGGCCGGTGACGCCGTCGACGCGGTGACCGAGCCGGTCGTCGACCCGGTGGTCGAGGTGGCGGAGCCGGTCGCCGAGACCGTGACCGAGCCGGTGGTCGAGGGCGTGGCGCCGGTGGTGGACGCCGTCACCGAGCCGCCTGTCGAGGAGGTCGTCGAGCCGGTCGTCGAGGACGTGGCGCCGGTCGTCGAAGAGGCCGCGCCGGTGGTGGACGCCGTCACCGAGCCGCCTGTCGAGGAGGTCGTCGAGCCGGTCGCGGAGGTCGTGCCCCCGGTCGTCGAGCCGGTGACCGAGACCGTGGAGCCGGTCGTCGAGACCGTGACGCCCGTGGTCGAGACCGTGACGCCCGTGGTCGAGGACGTGGCTGCCGTGGCCCGACCGGTCGTCGGGGCGGTCCCGCCGGTGGCCCGACCGGCGACACCCGCCACCGGGGCCCTCCCGCCCGGGCTGCAGGTCGCGGAGCTGCCCGCTGTGGCCGCGCCGATCGTCGAGGCGGTGCCACCGGTCCTGGAGCCCGTGGTCGAGGTCGTCCCGCCCGTGGCGCCGGTCGTCGACGCGGTGACGCCTGTGGTGGACGCGGTGACGCCGGTCCTGGAGCCCGTGACCGCGGTCGTCCCGCCCGTGGCGCCGGTGGTCGAGGCAGCCGCGCCCGTCGTCGAGGCCGTCGTGGCGGTGGTCGACGTGGCGGCGCCGGTCGTCGCTCCGCCGGCACGGGTCATCGAGGCCGTCGCGCCGGTCGTCGGCTCGGTGGCGCCGGTGGTCGACGTGGCGGCGCCGGTCGTCGACGTGGCGGCGCCGGTCGTCGAGCGCGTCCCTCCCGTGGCCACCGAGGTCCTGCGACCGGTCGCCCCCGTCGTCGAGGCAGCGGTGCCCACCGTGGACGCGGTGGTGCCCGACCCCGCACCCGTGACCGGGATGGTCGACGCGGTCGCGCCGGCCGTCGCACCGGTGGCCGAGGTGGCTGCGCCGGCGGCCGAGGTGGTCGCGCCGGTCCTCCCGCCCGTCGCCGAGGAGGTCGTCGAGGCGGTGACGCCGGTGGTCGAGGAGCCCGCCCCGGCGCCCGTCGTCCCGGCCGTGGAGGAGGCGGTCACCGCGCCGGTCGCCGACGCGGGGAAGGCGGTCACGGCGCCGGCGACAGAGGCCGCAGAGCCGGTCGGCACCTCGGTGACCACGACCGTGACTCAGGCCGGCACGCCCACCCCGCAGAAGACCCGTGCCGTGGTGCTCGCGACCGGCTCGGTCGTGGCGCCGGCGGTCCAGGTGTCGCTGTCGCTGGTGGTCGCCGCACTCGCCCCGTCGGTGTCCGACACCCCGTCCGCGACCCCCGAGCGGTCGCACCGGAGCGCCGGGGCCACCCGCGCGTCGACGCCGTCCGCTCCGCCGCTGGCCGACAGCACCGTCCCCGTCGGCGTCCCCGCCTCCCACCCGGTGCCGCTGCCCACCGCTCCGGCGCCGGCACCCGGACCCGTCGCCTCGTCGTCGTCCGCGGGGCTGCAGGCCTTCCCGGAGGCCGTCCTCGTGGCCGGTCCGCCCGGGTTCGTGGCCTCGGTGTCCAGCGGTGGCGCCCAGGTCCACCACGTCGCCGCCCCGACGCTCGCCGACCCCGGCTTCTCGCCCGACTGACCCTCCCCGGCGTGCACGCCGCCGCCGGGGCCGGTCCTCCCGCTCCCCGCACCGGTCGGTCGTGCACGCCTCCCCGGCGTGACCCCGACCTGGGCGACTGGGCCGGGGCCACCGGGCGGGGAGGTATCGGGGATGGGGGTACCGCTGCCGGCGACCTGCGCTCGCGCGCGGGACCCCTGACCTCCCCGCCCGACGTGAAGGGCGGCGGAGGTGGCGCCCGACGAGACGGTCGCCACCTCCGCCGGCCGCACTGCGCTGACGCCGGTGACGGCGACGAGGAGGTGGGGGCGACCGACGCGGCGCCAGCACTGGCGCACCGGCCTCCGTCACGGGACAGTTCCGCCATGACGGCAGTGGTGCTCCTCGCGATGGTGGCGGCGCTCCTCCTCCTGGCCTTCGGCCTGCAGCGGTCCCGAGCCGGCGCCGGACGGCGTCCTGCCGTCCCCGGGCGCCGGTCGAGCCGCGCGCACGACGTCGGCCACCTCGTCAGCGGCACCTACGTCGCCGGCACCGCCGACAGCGGCGGCTGGGGCGGTGGCGGCTTCGACGGAGGGGGCGGCGGGGGCTGCGACGGCGGCGGGGGCGGGTGCTGACCCGCTAGTGCCGCTCCTCGTCGGGACGGTGGCCGAGCCCGCCGGGCCCGTGGTCGGCCGGCACCTCCTCGCCGGGCGCGACCGGCCCCGGCGGCGTCCCGTCGCCGAACGGTGAGCCCCCGAGCTCCTCGCGCCCGTGCGGGGTCAGCCAGACCGACGTGTCCGGGCCCATGGGGATGACCTGCGTCGGGTTGATGTCGGCGTGCACGACGTAGTAGTGCTCCTTGATCTGCGGGAAGTCGGTGGTGTCCCCGAAGCCCGGCGTCTGGAACAGGTCGCGCGCGTAGCCCCACAGCGCCGGCATCTCGGTCAGCTTCTGCCGGTTGCACTTGAAGTGGCCGTGGTAGACGGCGTCGAAGCGGGCCAGCGTGGTGAACAGCCGGACGTCGGCCTCGGTGATCGTGTCGCCCAGGAGGAAGCGCCGCGTCGACAGCCGCTCCTCCAGCCAGTCCAGCGCCGTCCACAGCCGGTCGTAGGCCTTGTCGTAGGCGCGCTGCGAGCCCGCGAAGCCGCACCGGTAGACGCCGTTGTTGACCTCGGTGTAGACGCGCTGCATCACCTCGTCCATCTCGTCCCGCAGCTCCTCGGGGTAGAGGTCGGGGGCGCCGTCGCGGTGGTGCGCCGTCCACTCGGTGGAGAGGTCGAGCGTCATCTGCATGAAGTCGTTGGTGACGACGGCCTTCGTCGGGAGGTCGACCATCGCCGGCACGGTGATGCCGCGCGGGTACTGCGGGTCGCGGGCGAAGAAGGCCTCCTGCAGCCGCTCGTACCCGAGCACCGGGTCGCGGCCGCCGGGGTCGAGGTCGAAGGTCCAGCTGCGCTCGTCGTGGGTGGGGCCGCAGATGCCCATCGAGATGACCGGCTCCAGGCCGAGCAGCCGGCGCACGATGGCCGCGCGGTTGGCCCACGGGCAGGCGCGGGCGATGACCAGCCGGTACCGGCCGGGCTCCACGGCCCACCCGCTGGACCCGTCGGCGGTGATCCGGTCCTCCAGGTAGTTGGTGTCGCGGTCGTACTCCTGACCGCTGGTGACGTACCCGGACCCGCTGTTGTCGTCGCTCACCGGCCCAGCCTCGCCGAGACCGGGTGCCTCCGCCCGCCGGGCGGCACCTGGTGTCCAGCGGAGTCGTGCTCTGCCCACACCTGCGGGGCGGAGCACGACGTGGCTCGGGACTACAGGCGGGCCGTCGTCGCCGGGTCCTCCTCGCCGGCGAAGTACTGCTCGAGGACGGCGCGGAAGGCCGGCTCGTCCGGGTCGGCGTACGCGAACAGCGTCATCGACGAGCGCAGCTTGACGGCGTCGACCGGGCCGAACACCGCCACCGGGTCGGTGCCCGGCAGCTCGGTGAGCACCCGCGCGCACTCCACCAGCCGCGGGCCGAGCACCGGGTGGGCTAGGTAGGCGCGCGCCTCGTCGAGGCCGGTGACCGCGTAGTGCTGCGCCGTCGGGCTGCGGCCCAGCCCGGCGACCTGCGGGAACACGAACCACATCCAGTGGCTGGTCTTGCGCCCGGCGCGCAGCTCGGCCAGCGCCTGCTCGTAGCTGCCGGCCTGGGCGTCGACGAAGCGGCGCAGGCCGTACGGGTCGCCGCTCACGGCCATGCCCTACCCGGTCGTTCGCGTGGGGGAACGGACACGGCACGGGCCGAGTAGGCACCTGGTGCCGCTCGGGACGGCATGTCCGCGCGTGTCGGCGACCACAACCACCCTCTCGCAGGAGGTTTCGCCGGGAGCTGGCGCGGGACCACCGTCACGGGGCACGAGAGTCCGGACGCCCGGGCCAGCCGGCCGTCCGCCGTCACCAGCGCGCACCCCAGGGCCTCGGCGAGCGCGACGTAGGTGGCGTCGTAGGGGGTGACGGTCGCGCGGAGCTGCCAGACGCGGTCGAGCAGCCCGGGGGCCGGGTGACGGGTGACCCCCAGGCGGCGCCAGGTGTCGAGTGCCGACCACCCCTGGGCCGCGGTGAGGCGCTCGACGACCTCGTCGGGGACGTTGCGCAGTCAGTCGTAGGGGTTGGTGAGGACGGCGGTCGCCTCGACGACGTCAAAGGTGACGGGCGGGCCGTCGGTCGTGGTGGTGCCGGGGACGTCGGCCGGCGCGCTGCCGTCGACGGTGAACGTGGCACCCCAGGTCACGGTGAGGCCGGCCGTCCAGGTGCCCGAGCGGTACAGGTGCTCGGCGGCCTGGTCGGGGTACGGGCCGCCGGGCTCGGTGCTGGTGAGCGTCGGCACGGCGGGGTCTCCGGTGCGCCAGGTGAACTGCTGCGCCTCCGCGGCGATGACGACGGTGAAGCCGCGGATGTCCACGGTGAAGGTCTGGGCGGTGGGCGAGTCGGTCCAGAAGGCGACCGGGAGCCCGGACAGGCCGTCGCCGGGCGGTGCGTGCCGGGTGGTCAGCTGGGGGAGCGGCAGGCGCTGGAAGTAGCTGAACACCTCGTCCGGCGACGGCGGCGGGTTGAGCGCGGTGATGTCCAGGCACTCGGTCCGGAGGTCGACCCAGTCCCCGAGGAAGTCGCCGGGCTGTGCTCCTCCAGGGACCGGGATGGCAGCGCTACCGTTGGCGCGGACCACGGCCCGCTGCTGGACGGTGAGGAAGCGGACCACCCGGCCCGGATCGGCCGGACATGCCTGGAAGTCGAGCGCGTTGCAGAGGTCGCCCCGCTCCTCGACCAGGACACACGGTTGGCGCAGCCGGTACACGTAGAACGGGCCGAGCCCGTCCCCTCCGCTGCCGTCGTCGCCGATCAACCCGCCGATAGCGGCGCCGGAGTACTCGGTTGTCACCGAGCCTGCATCGAGCTCCGTCTCGGGACATCTTGAGTAGCTGCAGTCGCCTGCGGCGGAGTCGGCGTTCACAACGGCGATGACCGACACAATCAGTAACGCGAACAGGCTACGAAGTGCAGTTTTAATCATCCGTAGCCGAAGCCCGTCACGACCCAGGACTGACTCGCGGCCGACCAAATGAGGTTGATGCCACCAAAGACATTGGGCGCGACGTCCTGACCGTCGTCGACCGGAGCTCCAGTGGCGTCGACCCGCTGTACGGCCTCCTGCCGGATCCCGAAGCTGACGTAGGCGGTCTCGCCCTCCATGACGGGCGCGGGCACGTCGTTGAGCGTCAACTCGCCGCCCTGGTACCTCCACCCGCTGGCCGCTGTCTCGTCGAAGACCCGGGCGATGCGCTGACACTCGCCGCAGTCGGGTCCGAGGTCGCGGAGGGGCTGGCCTGCCGGAACAGCCTGCTGCCGCTCGAGCAGGTCGATCCAGTAGCGGAGGAAGGTCTCGGCGCCGGCGGCGTCCTGGGTGCGGGCCGCCGGCGGCACGGGGAAGTCGGCCGGACCGACCACGGGCAGCGCCTCGGTCGTCGGCGCGGATGTGGCCGAGGGCAGGCTCTCGCTGGGCGCCGCGGCGTCCTCGGAGCAGCCCGCCAGCAGCGCCGTCCCCAGCACGAGCGCCGCCGCCAGTCGGATCCGCCCCCTGTGATCACGCACGGCTGGGCACGATAGCCAGATCGCCGCGCCGCGTGGGCCGACCCTGTGGAGAGCCACCCGAAGGACGTCAGCGCGCGAGCGCGGCCTCCAGTCCCGACTCCGCGGCCAGCGCGCGCCCGACGGCAACCGCGTGCGTCATCCGCAGCGACCCGGCCAGCCACACCAGCACGTCATGCAGTCGCAGGCGGGTCACCGGCCGGCCGAGCAGCGTCGCCGTCGCCGTCTCCAGGCGGGCGAAGGCCGCCGCGTTCGCGTGCACCTCCCGGGAGATGCACGCCTCCGGGCCGCTGTCGCCCTCGCGCAGGTGCCCCCACAGCTGCCGCCGCGTGACGCCGTCGACCAGCGGCACCAGCGAGGGGTGGCGGTGGTGCAGCGCGGCGACGACGTGGCGCGCGGTCGGCCGGTCGGTGAGCGAGCGGAGGACGGCGCCCGCGGTGCCCGGCTCGGCCAGCACGGAGAACTCGTCGTCCGGGAGCTCCCAGAACGGTCGGCCGCCGGCGCGGGCGCGCAGGTCGCCGAGCAGCGGCCACACCTCGTCGAGGTCGGTGCGCACCGCCCGCCACCCGACCGGGTCGAGCCGGCCGTGCAGGCCCTCGGCCAGCAGCACGTCGCGGTCGGTGGGCCGGTCGGCGGTCTCCGGCGGCTGGCCGTCGAAGCGGTCGAAGCCGTAGGCGAGCACCTGGAACCAGCGGCCGTGCGGCGCGCTGGGGGAGCGGAAGAAGAGCGGGCGGCGTCCGCGGGCGTAGCCGAGGACGGCGGCCAGCGCGGTGCCCAGCGGGATCGGGTCGGGACCGGCGGAGGGGAGAACCAGGGCAGCGTCGTCCCGCCGTCCCCCTGTCACGGCGCCATTCTCGCCCCGGGAACTCGGCGCCGGTGGCCGATGAGTCCCGGCGGCGCGGCGGGTCACCACCGACATGCCGATGCTCGACCTGGGACCGGCGGCGACCGCGGTGGCGCGCGTGGTGGCCGGGGTCCGCGACGACCAGCTGTCCGCGCCCACCCCGTGCGAGGGCACGTCCGTGGCGGGGGTCCTCGGCCACCTGGCCGGTCTCGCCTACGCCTTCCGCATGGCGGCGGAGAAGACGCCCGTCGACGGCACCGCCTCCACCGACCCCGCGCACCTGCCCGCCGACTGGCGCACCTACGTCCCCGCACAGCTCGACGCGCTGGCCGCCGCGTGGCGGGACCCCGCGGCGCACGAGGGGGCGACCGCCGCCGGCGGCGTCGAGATGCCCGCCGAGGTGGCCGCCGTCGTCGCGCTCGACGAGGTCGTCGTCCACGGCTGGGACCTCGCCGTCGCCACCGGCCAGCCCTACGCCGTGGACGACGCGAGCGCCGAGGCGTGCCGCGCCTTCGCCGACTCCTTCGGCGACGACCGCCCGCCCGGCCTCTACGGCCCGCGCGTCCCCGTGCCCGACGGCGCCCCGGCGCTCGACCGGCTGCTCGGCGCCACCGGCCGCCACCCGGGGTGGCGACCGCCGGCCTGACACGGTCCTCGGACCCTGGTCCGTGAGTGCTGCCGGCGGTGAGGTGCTCACACCGCGTGCAAGCGGCACGGGGCGGTCCACGATCGGGGGAGATCATGCGCAGGCAGTTGGTGGTCGGGTTGGCGGCGCTCCTGCCGCTGGTGGCAGCGGCTCCGGCGATCGCTGATCCGGGTTCCCCGCTCGGGTCGCCGGTCTACCTGGCGCTGGGCGACTCCGTGCCCGCCGGTGTCGGTGCAGCGCCGGGTGCGGGCTACCCCGCGCTGCTCGAGGACCTCCTCGACGAGGACTACAACCCGGCGGCCGACAAGGCGACCGGGCAGTCGCTGGCGGACGTCGAGCTGGTGAACCTGGCCGTGCCCGGCGCGACGACGGCGTCCCTGCTGGCACAGCAGCTGCCCCGGGCGCTGGAGGTCATCGCGGAGCGGGACGCCGACCAGGACCCGAAGAACGACGTCGAGGTCGTCACGGTGACCATCGGCGGGAACGACGTCTTCACGCCCATCGTCGCCGCCTGCATCGCCACGACAGCGCCGGCGGGCTGCCGGGCCACGGTCGACGCCGCGCTGGCCGGCGTGCGGCAGCGCCTCACCGAGGTCCTCGGGTCGCTGGTCGCCGCCGCCGGACGGGACACCGAGGTCGTCGTGACGACCTACTACAACCCGATCGGCTCCTGCTTCCTGACCGGGGTGAACCCCGCCGCACCGGCGATCGCGGACGTCGTCCTGGAGGGCGGCACCGTCCCGGGCGTGCTCTCGCTGCAGTCGGGGCTGAACGACGTCATCCGCGCGGTCGCGGGGGAGACCGGCGCCCAGGTGACCGACCTGTACGGCGAGCTGGACGCGAGCCAGTACGTCGGCGGGCGGGACTGCCTGCACCCGAACCCGTCCGGGCACGCCGAGATCGCCGCGCAGCTCTACGCGACGCTGGCCCGCTGAGGTCCGGGCGCGGGAGCTGCCCGGCGGGCCGGTGGGGTGACGGCCGGACCGTCACCCCACCACCGCCGTCAGCTCTGGCCGGCCTTCTCCTTCTCGTACCGCTCGGTCATCGTCGCGACGGCCTGCAGCTGCGCGGCGGCGTAGTCCTCGCGCTTGCCGCCGGCGTACTCCTTGGCGTCGAGCGTCGCCTGCGCGTGGCTGATCTCCCCGCCCTGGAAGTGCGGCATGACGTGCTGGGCGATGAGCTCCCACGAGCGCTTGGTGGCCTGCGGGTTGGCCCACTCGTGGCCGAGCAGCAGCATCGCGCCGAAGCCGCCGGACTGGTCCCACAGCCGCTGCACCTGCGCGCGGGCGTCCTCGACGGTGCCGATGGCGCCGATGCCGGCCTCGTTGATGAAGTCGATCATCTCCTTGGCGTCGCCGCCCTCGACGGCCATCTGCGGGAAGGCCGCCGTCTTCTGGAAGTAGCGGAACCACGTCTCGATGCCGTACTGGACGTCGGCGTAGGCCTGCTCGCGCGTCTCGGCGATGTGCATCAGCCCGACCAGCCGCCAGTCGCGCCGGGAGACGGTCTGGCCGAAGTGCGCAGCCCGCTCCTCGACGACGTTCCAGTGGTGGGCCAGGGCGTCGAAGCCGTCCTTGGTGAGGGTGGCGCCGATGGAGAGCAGCCCGACGCCGTGCCGGCCGGCCATCCGCGGGCCGGTCGGGGAGGCGACCGCGGCGACGGCGATGTCGAAGCAGGGCTGGGTGTAGGGGCGCAGGTGCAGCCGGGCGTTGACCAGGTTGTGCGTCTTGGTCTGCTCGGTGACCGTCTCGCCGCGCAGCAGCCGCATGATGATGTCGAGGTCGACCTCGAGCAGCTCGCGGGTGTCCGTGGGGGTGAGCCCCAGCATCATCGAGTCGGTGGGCAGCGAGCCGGGGCCGCAGCCGAGCATCGCGCGGCCGCGGGTGAGGTGGTCGAGCAGCACCATGCGCTCGGCCACCCAGAGCGGGTTGTGGTACGCGACCGAGGTGACGCCGGTGCCCAGCTTGATGTGCCGGGTCCGCTCGGCGGCCGCGGCGATGAAGATCTCGGGGGAGGCGATGATCTCGGTGCCGGCCGAGTGGTGCTCGCCGATCCAGGCCTCGTCGTAGCCGAGCCGGTCGAGGTGCTCGACCAGTTCCAGGTCGCGCTGCAGGGCGAGCGTCGGGTTCTCGCCGGCGGGGTGGAACGGGGCCAGGAAGGTGCCGAAACGCAGCCGGTCCATGAGGGGTCCTCCTCGGTTCGGGGATGCTGCACATGGTGGTGCAGGTCACACGGTGCTGGCGAGGGTCAGCCCGCGATGAACGCGAGTGACGTCGGTGCCTGGGCGGTGGTGCAGGAGCCGACGACGGTGAGCGTTGCGCCGTCGGCGGCCAGCGCCACCTGGCCGAACGCGCCCTGACCGGGGCACAGCTGCGCGGCGGCGAGCTGGTCGCCGTCGGACAGGTCGAGCGTGACCACCCCGGACTCGACCTCGAAGCCGACCACCGGCAGGTAGGCGACCCGCCCGTCGGGGGAGACGGCGAGGTCGGCGGGCGTGCGGTCGGTCCCGGGGATCGGGAACGTGGTGACCTCCTCGCCGGCGACGGTGACCACGCGGAACGGGTCGTCGCCCGAGCCCGCGGTGAGGGTGGCGACGGCGGTGCCGTCGTCGGTGACCTGCAGGGCCGACGGGATGCTGGCCGGCTGGTCGGGGGCGAGTTCGATCGGGCCGGCGGTCTGCTGGAGGTCGTCGTCCCAGGTGGCCAGGGCGGCGACGTCGGCGAGGTCGGGGGCGCGGGCGTCGCTGAGCAGCGCGGTGGGGCCGCCGTCGGGGCGGACGGCGAGGGACTGCACGGTGAGCCCCTCGGCGAGGGCGGTGGTGGCCGTGACCTCGCCCGTTGCGGCGTCGACGGCGGCGAGCCGGCCGTCGTCCGTGGCCAGGTAGAGGCGGCGGCCGTCGGGGGAGAGGGCGGCGGCATCCCCCACCACGCCGACCTCGACCACCGTGGGGAGCGCCCCGCCGGGCGGGACCCGGGTGAGCCGGCCCGGGCCGGTGACGAGCGCGGTGCCGTCGGGGGTGACGAACAGCTGCGTGCCGACGTCCTCGACCCGACGGACGTCGCCGAGCCCCTCCTGGCTGATCGGCACCAGGTAGCCGACGCGCGGGTCGGCGGTGTCGGCGACCAGGGCGAGGCTCCCGCCGTCGGGGACGGCCGCGAGGTCGAGGACGTCGACGCCGGCAGGCGCGACGCTGTCGAGGTCGGCGCTGCCGAAGTTCTCCGTGAACGTCCGCGGTGCCGGGCCGGGCTCGCCCTCGACACCGGTGCACCCGGTGACGGCCACCAGCGCGACGAGGGCGGAACAGGCGGCGCGGCGGGCGGACGGCATGCGGGCTCCGGGGTCGGGAGCCGAGTGTGGGTCCGTCCCGGCGGGGGCGGCAACCGGGCGTCGTGGTCTGATGCGCTGACGGGCCGGCGGCGGTGCCGGGCCCCCGACGTGGAGGTGCGCTCGTGGCTGACGCCGAGGTCCTGCTCGAGGTCGACGGCGGCGTGGCGGTGGTGACGCTCAACGCGCCCGACCGGCGCAACGCGCTCACGCCGGACATGGCCGGCCGGCTCATCGAGGTGTTCGACCAGGTCGACGCCCAGCCGGAGGTCGGCGCGCTGGTCGTCCGCGCGGTGGGGAAGTCGTTCTGCGCGGGCGGTGACATCGCCACGCTGACCAGCGCCGGCCAGGACCCGGCCGCGCCCGACGCCTACGACGGCATGAGCCGGATCTACGACTCCTTCTACCGGCTGGGCCAGGTGAGGGTGCCCACCATCGCGGCGGTGCGCGGGTCGGCCGTGGGCGCGGGCATGAACATGCTGCTGGCCACCGACCTGCGCATCGTCGCGAGCGACGCCCGCCTGATCGCCGGCTTCCTCAAGCGCGGCATGCACCCCGGCGGCGGGCACTTCGTGATCCTGTTGCGGCTGATCGGCTGCGGGGCCGTCGCGGCGATGGCGCTGTTCGGCGAGGAGGTCAACGGGACGAAGGCCGTCGAGCTGGGCCTGGCGTGGGAGTCGGTGGACGACGCCGACGTCGAGCCGCGCGCGCTGGAGCTGGCCCGCCGCGTCGCCGCCGACCCGGAGCTGGCGCGGGTGGCGGTGGGCAACTTCCGGCGGGAGGTCGTCAACGGTGCGGTGAGCTGGGAGGTCGCCAGCCAGTTCGAGCGCCCGGCGCAGATGTGGTCGATGCGCCGGCAGGCCCGCTGACCCCGTGGCCTCGCGCGGCGGTCTCGCCGAGGCGCTCCGGCGCTTCGGCGAGGACGCCGGGACGTCGCCGCTGCAGGCGCGGGTGGCCCTCGCGCTGAGTGGGTCCGCCGAGGCGCTGCGGGCGCTGGAGGCGGTGCGGGCCCGGCAGCCCGCAGGCGTGCTCGCCGCGCTGCACGACCTCGCGCTGGCCGGCGGTGCCCCGGCGCTCGCCGCCGCCCACGCGGAGGGGGACGGCGAGGCGGCCGCCGCCGCGGCGGTCGACGCGGTGCTGCTGTCGGCCGACGCGCTCGCCGTGCGGCGGCCGGTGCGGACCGTCGAGGCCACCCGCTGCGCCGTGCTGTACCCGGCCGTTGCTGAGGCGGCGCGGCGGGCGGGCGCGGACGCGGTCGGGCTGGTCGACGTCGGCTCGCCGGCGCTGAACCCGCACCTCGACCGGCTGGGCATCGCCTACGACACCGGGCAGGTGGTGGGCGACCCGGCGTCGCCGGTGCGGCTGTCGGCGTCGGTGGTGGGTGGCCGGCCGGTCCCGTCGACAGCGGTGCCCGAGGTGGTCGCGCGGGTCGCCGTCGACCCCGACCCGGTCGACGTGAGCGACCCGGACGACGTCCGCTGGCTGCGCGCCTGCGTGCCGCCCGACCGGCCGGAGCGGGCGGCGCAGCTCGCGGCCGAGCTCGCGCTCGTGGCGGCCGACCCTCCGCAGCTCGTGCGCGGGGACGCCGTCGACGTGCTGCCCGACGCCGTCGCCCGGGTGCCCGGCGGCGCGCTGCCCGTCGTCACCACGACGTGGGCGCTGTCGCGGTACCCGCTGCAGAGCCGGCTGCGCTTCCTGCACCGGCTCGACGAGGTCGCGGCTCACCGGGCGGTGGCGTGGGTGTCGGTGGAGGGGGTCGGCGTCGCGCCGGCGGTCCCGACGCTGGGCGACCGCCGGGCGTCCGGGCACAGCACCGTCGGCGTGACGGTGCTCGACGGGGCGGTGGTGCGCGCCGAGGCCGTGGGCCGGTGCTGGTCGCGGGGCCGGCTGTTGTCCTGGCTGGCGGAGGTCCCTCGAAGCGACGGGGAGGCACACGTGACGGCCGGCTGACCGCTGCAGACGCGGAACTCGCCGTCCTGCTCGACGACGCCGATCTCCTCGCGGTGCATGGAGCCGTCGTGCCCGACCCAGAAGGTGACCAGGTAGGACCGTGAGGGAGAGACCGCCCGGGTGCGGGATCCTCCGACGACGACGGTGACATCGGCGACGTCCTGTCCCGTGCTGGCCATCACCGCGTTCTTCAGGCGGACGTACTGCTCGAAGGATCCGGTCGCCTCCTGCTCGGCGGAGCAGAGGAGTGCCCACGACGCGGTCCAGTCGTGGCGCTGGTCGGCGGTCAGGTACTGCTCGACCACCTCGGACGGTGAGGCCGGCCGCGAACCGAGCACGTGGTGGGCGACCACGCCGCCGACCACCGCAGCGACCGTGAGCACCGCCGCGGCGACGAGGAGTCCGCCACGACGGCGGCGACGACCGGCCGGTGGCAGGGCCGGGACGGCGTCGACCGCCCGGGCGCCCGGCTGCGGCGTCCACTGCGGGACGGCGGCCTGCCCCGGCGACCAGGGCTCCTCGGCGTTCACCGGGCACCGCCGGCCTGCCGCAGGAAGGCCCACGGCACGTCGACGAGCGGCTCGACCCGGCCCCCGGCGGCCAGGTGCAGGCTCCACGTGCCGTCGAGCGCGTCGTCGAGCACCTCGTGACAGGCGACGGCCCACCCGTCGTCGTCCTCGGTGACCGCCGGCTCGCCGGGACGGCACAGCGCCATGGCCAGGTGCGCGCCGTCCGGGCCGAGGGAAGCCGCCACCTCAGCGTGCACGTCGAGCAGCCCGGCGAGCAGCTGCCGGTCGGGCAGCAGGGGGACGTCCTCCACGGGGACCAGGACGGGGGACTGCCGGCCGTCGGCGGCGAACCAGGCCAGCCAGAGGCTGCGGCCGTCGAACGACGGAGGACGCAAGAGGTCGACCCAGCGGCGGGTCAACGCGAGGGAGGAGTGGACGGGGACGTCGGCGAGGGGAGGTGTCGTCACGCGGGACACCGTGGCACCGGCCGGGACCGTCTCCGGAGGTTCTCCACAGCTCCGGGCGGGAGCGACCTGACCAGACCGAGTCTGTGGACGGCCGCCCGCTCGTCGCACGACGCTCCTACTCTCGCGGCCGTGTTCCCCGAGCTGAGGTCGGTCCTCACCGACGCCGCCATCCGGCGGTCGGTCGAGGGCGACGCGTTCGGTCGCGGCCGGGCGTACGCGCTCGAGGGCCGGGTCCACGGGATCGAGTACGTGCCCGTGACCGCGGAGCTGACGGCCTTCGTGACGGGCAGCCAGCGGCGGGTGTACCGGACGGTCGCGTCCTACGACGGCGACCACGCGCGGTGGTGGGGCGAGTGCAGCTGCCCCGTGCAGGTCGACTGCAAGCACGTCGCCGCGCTGCTGACGGCGGCCCGCGGGAGTTCCCCGGCCGCGCCGGTGGCGCCCCGCGCGCCGCAGTGGGAGGACGCGCTGGCCGACCTGGTCGGGACCTCCGGGCCGTCCGGTGCGGCCACCCCGATCGCGCTGCAGTTCGACGTCGAGGCGGCGCGGTACCCGCAGACGAGGCGGTCGGTGCGGCTGCGCCCGGTCGTGCCCGGGGCGCGGGGCCGCTGGGTGCGCAGCGGTGTGTCGTGGCGCACCTTGCCCTACGACTTCACCGGTCGGCGGAACGAGGCGCACTCCGCGGCGCTGCAGGCGCTGTACCAGGCGTCGCACGCGGGCAGCGGCGTGCAGAACTACTGGTACGGCGGCTCGGAGCCACCGGTGCTGCTGGAGCAGTTCGGTCCCGGGCTGTGGCCGGGCCTGCGGCAGGCGGTGGACGACGGCGTCGCCCTGCTGACCACGCGCGGCGGCCCCGTGCGCGTCGCCGAGCCGGGGGAGCTGGTCGTCGACGTCCGCGCCGAGGACGGTGGCGGGCTGCGGATGCAGGCGGTGGTCGAGCTGGGCGACGGCGTCCGGGTCCCCGTCGAGTCGGTGCTGCCGATCGGCAGCCCCCCGCACGGCGTCGCGGTCCCGCCCGCCGCGGACGGCGTGCCCGCGGGACCGGTGGCGGACGAGGGGCTGGTGCTGGTCCCCCTGCAGCGGGTGCCGCGCAGCGTCGAGCGGCTGGTGGCCCGGGGGTCGGTCCGGGTGCCGGCAGCCGACCGCGCCCGTTTTCTCGAAGCCTTCTACCCGGCGCTGAGCCGGGGCCTTCCCGTGCGCTCCTCCGACGGGTCGGTCGAGCTGCCGGAGATCGCGCCGCCGCAACTGTGCCTGTCCGTCGCCCACGAGGCCGGGCACCGCGCGCGGCTCGCCTGGTCGGTGCTGTACCGGGCGGGGGACACGGTCAGACGGGTGCCCCTGGCGCCCGGCACCGGCGTCACCCCGGACGCCGGCCGCGACACCGCCGCCGAGGGCCGGTTGCTCGCCGCCCTGCCCGCCCCACCGGAGAGACTGCTGCGGTTGTGGCACGTCGCACCGCCGCGGCCGATCGCCACCGCGGAGCTCTCCGGCATGGACACCGTCGTCCTCGTCACCGAGTTCCTCCCGCGGCTGGCCGACGCCGGGGTCCTGGTCGAGGAGAGCGGTGCGGCACCGGACTTCCGGCAGGCGCGGTCCGCGCCGGTGGTCGCGGTGTCGGCGGTGGACCGCGACGACGGCGACTGGTTCGACCTCGGTGTCACGGTCTCCGTGGACGGCGAGGACATCCCGTTCGTGCACCTGTTCGCGGCACTCGCGGCGGGTGAGGAGCACCTGCTGCTCCCCAGCGGCACGTGGTTCGACGTCCGCCGTCCGGAGTTCGACCGGCTGCGGACGCTGATCGACGAGGCGCGAGCGCTGCAGGAGACCGACCGGCCGGGGCTGCGGATCAGCCGTTACCAGGCCGGGCTGTGGGAGGAGCTCGTCGAGCTGGGCGTGGTCGAGGAGCAGAGCGAGCGCTGGGCGCGCGAGGTGCAGACGCTGCTCGAGGTGGACACCCTGCCGCGGCCCGCCGCGCCCGCCGGGCTGGCGGTGCAGCTGCGCCCGTACCAGCTGGAGGGCTACCAGTGGCTGGCGGCGCTGTGGGAGGTCGGACTGGGCGGGGTGCTCGCCGACGACATGGGGTTGGGGAAGACGCTGCAGACGCTGGCCCTGGTGTGCCGGGCGGCCGAGGCCGGCGAGCTGACCGCCCCGGTGCTCGTGGTGGCGCCGACCAGCGTGGTGTCGAACTGGGCGCGGGAGGCGGAGCGGTTCGCGCCCGGCCTGCGGGTGCGGACGGTCGAGGGGACCGGCCGACGACGCGGGACGTCACTGGCCGCCGTCGCGGAGGGCGCCGACCTGGTGATCACCTCGTACACGCTGCTGCGGCTGGGGGAGGAGGAGTACCGGGCGCTGCCGTGGAGCGGGCTGGTGCTGGACGAGGCGCAGTTCGTGAAGAACCACCAGGCGAAGACGTACGCCGCCGCACGGCGGCTGCCGGCCCGGTTCAAGCTCGCGATCACCGGCACGCCGCTGGAGAACAGCCTGATGGACCTCTGGTCGATGCTGTCGATCGTGGCGCCGGGGCTGTTCCCGAGCCCGCAGCGGTTCACCGAGCACTACCGCCACCCCGTCGAGCGGGGTCGGGACCCCGAGCGGCTGGACGCGCTGCGGCGGCGGATCCGGCCGCTGATGCGGCGGCGCACCAAGGAGCAGGTGGCCGCCGAGCTCCCGGCCAAGCAGGAGCAGGTCCTGGAGGTGGTGCTCACCCCGAAGCACCGGAAGGTGTACGACACGCACCTGCAGTGGGAGCGTCGCAAGGTCCTCGGGCTGGTCGACGACCTGCAGGCCCACCGGTTCACCGTCTTCCGCTCGCTGACGCTGCTCCGGCAGTTGGCGCTGGATCCCGCGCTGGTCGACGACGGGTACGCCGGGATCGGGTCGAGCAAGGCCGACGCGCTCCTCGAGCACCTGCAGGAAGTGGTCGCCGAGGGTCACCGTGCGCTGGTGTTCAGCTCGTTCACCGGCTTCCTGGGCGCGGTGCGCAGCCGGCTGGACGCCACCGGCCTGCCGTACGCGTACCTGGACGGGTCGACACGGGACCGGGATGCGGTCATCTCCTCGTTCCGCGACGGCGGAGCGCCGGTCTTCCTGATCAGCCTCAAGGCCGGTGGGTTCGGGTTGAACCTGACCGAGGCCGACTACGTGTACGTGCTCGACCCGTGGTGGAACCCGGCCGCGGAGGCGCAGGCGGTCGACCGCGCGCACCGCATCGGTCAGGACAAGACGGTGATGGTCTACCGGCTCGTCGCCGCCGACACGATCGAGCAGAAGGTGCTGGCGCTGCAGGAGCGCAAGCGCGATCTGTTCGCCCGCGTGATGGACGACGCGGACGACGCGCTGACCGGCCCGCTCACCGCCGAGGACATCCGCGGCCTGTTCACCTGAGCCGGGCGACCGCCGACGGACTCGTGGCCTGCCCGTGGGCGCCCCCGCGAGGCGCGACCTCGGCGTCGGAGGAGCGAGGTCGGAGGCTCGCCCTCCCGGCGACGGACGTTGTCCCGCCTGGCCACCCGCCGCATGCGCTCGGCGATGACAGCGCTGGACGCGCCCGGGTGCGGACCCGGGTTTGTGGGAGCCCGGGGCCGCGTCGTCCGCACGACGACGACCCTGCCGGGGACCTACGACGGGTGGAGGCCGGTCACCGAGGTCCGTGCGGTCCTGCGGAGCGGGAGGTCAGCCGGGCGGCGGCGCCGCCACGGGTCGGTTCGGCTCGGACACCCGCGTGTCCCAGCGCGTGCTGGCCAGGCGTCGCTCGGTCACCGTGACGAGCGAGAAGACGTCCGTGGCGGTGTAGCCGGTGGTCCCGCGTTCGACCGAGCGGCGCCCGAGGATGCCCGCGTCGGCCAGTTCCTCCAGGGCAGCGCGCGCAGCGGGGAAGGAGACCCCGAGGCGTCGCTGAGCGGTGCGGGTGGTGAGGATCGGGATCTCGGGCAGCGTGCGGAGGATGCGCGACGTCGCCGAGTCCGCTCGCGGTGTCTCGCGGCGCCCTCGGGCCGCTCGGTGCTCGGCGAGCCTCGTCTCCCACTCGTCCTGCATCTGCGTGACCTGCTCGGCGAAGGTGGCTGCCTGCTCGGCGGCGACGGTCGTCGCCTCGAGGAAGAGGTCGAGCCAGGCGGCGACGGCGGACGCGGCCTCCGCGCTGTCGGGCGCCGAGGAGTAGCGATAGGCGGTCAGGCCGTCCACGTAGCGCCCGCGCAGCGTGGCGAGGACCAGACTGACCGGGAGGATGGCTGACGGCGTCAGGCCGCGCCGGGTGAGCACGGTGTGGATGAGCGCTCGTCCCACCCGGCCGTTGCCGTCGGTGAAGGGATGGATCGTCTCGAACTGCGCGTGGACGATGCCCGCTTGGACCAGAGGCGCGTGCACGGAGCCGTTCAGGTACTCGACGAGGTCACCCATCAGCCCCGGGACCAGGTCGGGCGGGGGCGGGACGAAGTCGGCGGACAGCGGATGCCAGCTCGAGCCGCCGATCCAGTTCTGGACCCGCCGGAGTCCGTGGTGCTTCTCGTCCGGCAACAGCGCGGCGTGCAGCTGTTCGACGTCGGCGACCGTGACGGCATCGCCGGCCGCGAGGTCCTCGCCCGCCCTGCGGAGGATCGTGATGTTGTTGGCCACCAGGCGCGCCTGGTCGCCGAAGCCGCGGACGTCCTCGTCCTGAGCGAGTTCGGCGAGCGCGACCTGCTGCGGTGAGGGCGCGATGCCCTCGATCAGCGAGCTGGCGATGGCTTCCGAGCGCAGGAGGAACCGCGACAGCCCCTCGAGTGCCCGCGCCCCTGGTCCGCTCGCCAGGTCGCGGACGGCCCGTTCGGCGACGGTTGCCCGGCGATTGACCTCGGCGGACATGCTGAGCGGTCGCGAGGTGACGAGGTCGGGGCGGTACTGCCGGTAGGGACCGGCACGTCGGTCGGAGCGGGGGACCATCTCGAGGTCCGAGTGGTCCCAGACCGCGTCGAGCCACTCAGCCACGTCCTCAACCTTGCACGCGGGAGGCGCCCGTCAAAGTTTCCGACACGATCCTTTGATGGTCGGTGTGTTCGTTCAAGGATCGCGTGGCGCTCGGCCGCCCGCGCGACGTGGAACGGGCCAGCGGCTCACCGGCCCTCGTCCTGCCACGAGCGGACGGCCGAGAGGAACGGGGCGGAGCACCGGTCGATCGCGGCCAGGGTCTCGTCCGTGAGCCCGGGCCGCAGACCGCGCTCGGCGTGGCCGTACCGGACCAGGTCGCGGAGCAGCTCCGGCGCACGCCCGGCATCGACGTCGAGGAGCGCGGAGCTCTGGGGATCGAGCAGCCGGGCGACGTGGTGCGGCGCCCACGACAGCGGGTCGCCGAGCCCGTTGGCCAGGCCGTCGCCCAGGACCGCCTCGAGGAGCGGCGCCAGGTGCCCACTGGTCCACGGACGTCCCCAGGGACTGGCGAGGAAGGCCGCGGCGACGTCGTCGAGGTCGACGTCCTCGACCGCTCCCGGCACGGTCGCGTCGCCACCGGAGGGCAGCCGCGCGACCAGCCAGCGGACCAGCGGCCGCAGCCGAGGCCAGGGAGCCTCCCTGCCGAGCAGGGCATCGAGGTCCGGTCCGCGCAGTGCACCGGTGAGCCGGGCACGCGCGTCGGCGGGCGCGATGTCCCGCACGGACAGGTCCGGGGTGCCTCCGGCGATCCGCGCCACGACGTCGTCGAGACGCTCCTCGTAGGCGACGCCTCCGACGGCCCGGGAGCCGAGCTCGTTGTCGACCCGGACGACGGCGGTCAGCGCGTGACCACCGGGAACGGTCGCGCCGACGACCAACTCGTCTACGTCGCGGAACGGCCCGCTCAGCTCGACGGCGCGGCTCACGGGCTCGGCACGGTGCAGCTCAGCGAGCCACCGGGGGAGGGCGTGCCCGCGGTCGGCGGCGGCGCGACGCATCTCCCGTCGCAGGCCCTCGTCGCCGGTGAGCGCGGCCGTCGCCACGGCGCCGGCGGAGCACTCTGGCCGGTCCCAGGCGGCGATCCCGCGAACCACGGTGGCGGTCACGGCGGGTTCCATCGCGCCCGCGGGGATGCCCAGGAGCATCGCCGCGGTGGCGAGCAGCGGACCGGGCGTGGGGGAGTCCGCGCCGGCGCGCAGGGCGTTCGCCACCATGGCCTGCCAGTCGGCGGCGACCTGCGGGTCGATCGGGAGGGAGTGACGTCGTCCGGTCGTGGTCATGTCGGCGGACGCTAGGAGCGTCCGCCGACACGACCCGTCCGATCCGAGAGGACCTGTGGACAACCCGCCCGGGGTGGCCGTGGAGGGGTCAGGGCGGCGATGGTGCGGTGGGACCTCGGCCGGCCGTCCCCGAGGCCGCCGCACCGCCGTTCCGCCCGGAACCCGGCTCAGCCGCCCATGCCCGGAGCGGGCGGGAGCACGCCGGCCTTGGTCAGCCAGCCGAGCCAGTCACCGATGTGCCAGGCCTCGGACACCCTGTCCCCGGTCCAGTGCAGGACGTGCGCGCCGTCCGCGGACGCGTGGTTCCCGGTCGGTTCCACCCCCGGGAGCAGCGGCGTCGTCCCGGAGAGGTCGGCCTCGGCCGTCCAGCGGTGCACGGAGGTGGTCCCGTCGACGACGTGTTCGTGCACCTGGACGTGGATGCCGGAGAAGCCTGATCGGAAGGCGGCGACGAAGTCCCGCAACCCGTCGCGGCCCATGTCCGGGAACGGGGGCCCGTGGTAGACGAGGTCCTCGGCGAACACCTCGTCGACGGCGGACACGTCCCCCTGCTCCCAGGCCGCCATGAAGCGGATCATCGCCTCGCGCGCCCGGTCCTTCGAGACCGTCGAACCCGTGGTCTGGGTCATGGCAGCAGCTCCTTCCGCGCGTGTCCTCGATGACGTCCCCGATGCTCCCCGGGCCGACGTGCCGGACCAGAGACTTCCGCCACCTGAGCGGGGCGTCAGTGGACGGCGCGCTCCTGCCCGGCCCAGTACGGCTCGCGCAGCGTCCGCTTGAGCACCTTCCCGGCGGCGGAGACGGGCAGCGCGTCGACGACGTCCACCGACCGCGGCGTCTTGTACGAGGCGAGCCGGTCGGCGCAGAAGGCCCGCAGGTCCTCCAGGGTCACGGTGGCGCCGGCCGCCGGGACGACGACGGCGTGCACGCGCTCGCCCCACGTCTCGTCCGGGACGCCGATGACCGCGCAGGTGGCCACCGCCGGGTGCTGGGCGAGGACGTTCTCCACCTCGACCGAGTACACGTTCTCCCCGCCGGAGATGATCATGTCCTTGAGGCGGTCGGTGAGGTACAGGTAGCCGTCCTCGTCCATCCAGCCGGCGTCGCCGGTGTGCATCCACCCGCCGCGCAGCGCCTCGGCGGTCTCCGCTGGCCGGTCCCAGTAGCCGAGCATCACGTTGCCGCCGCGGACGACGACCTCGCCGACCTCCCCGCGCGGCAGCTCGGCGTCGTCCGGGCCGACCACGCGCACCTCGGCGTGCGGGGCGGCGCGGCCGACGGAGCGCCGGTGCCGCGGGTCCTCGTGGTCTTCGGGCGTGAGCACCGTGGCCGCCGGGGCGAGTTCGGTCATGCCGTAGGCCTGCATGAACCGGGCGTTGGGCAGCGCCTTCATCGTCCGGCCGAGCAGGGCGTCGGACATCGGGGAGGCGCCGTAGAGCACCCGCCGGACGCTGGTCAGGTCGAACTCGTCGACCCGCGGGTGGTCGACCACCAGCTGGACCATCGTGGGCACCAGCAGCAGGTCGGTGACGCCGTGCTCCTGGACGGCGGTGAGCACGGCGACCGGGTCGAACACCGGGATCATCACCTGCGTGCCGCCGACCACGCCGCCGCTGACCCAGGTGGAGAAGGCGGCGAGGTGGAACATCGGCGCGGCGTGCAGCAGGACGCAGTCGCGGGGGAAGGGGACGGTGGCCAGCCCGCCCATGGACGACGTCAGCAGGTTGTCGTGGCTGAGCTTGACGCCCTTGGACCGGCCGGTGGTGCCGCCGGTGTAGAAGACGCCGGCCAGGTCGGCGCCGCCGCGGCGGGCGTCCTCGACCGGCTCGTGCGCCGCCACCAGCTCCTCGAAGGACAGCAGGCCGTCGGGGGGAGGCCCGTCCCCCGCGTGGACGACGGACCGCAGCCCTCCGTGCGCCGCGCGGATGCCGTCGACGCACGCCGTGAAGACGTCGTCCACCACGAGCACCCGGGCGTCGACCTCGGCGAGGGAGTCGGCGATCTCGGGGACGCTCCACCGGATGTTGACCGGGACGACGACGCCGCCGGCCCACAGCGTCGCGGCGAGGAACTCGTGGAAGCGGTCGGAGTTCAGCGACAGGATCGCCGCGCGCTCGCCGTCGCGGATGCCGAGTTCCTGCAGGGCGGCCGCGAGGCGGGCGATGCGGTCGACCGACTCGGCGTGGGTGCGGGTGCGGCCGGCGCAGACGGTGGCGGGATCGTGCGGGCGTTGCTGGACGTGGCGGTGCAGACCCTGGGTGACGTACACGGGGACCTCTCCCTCCGGTGCGGGTCCGCAGCGTCGCGCCGGCGGGGTGCGGCGGGCCAGGGGCGGACGGCCCGGTCAGCCGATGACGAAGGCGGTGGTGGCGGGGTGGGCGCCGAGGCAGGAGCCGACGACGGTGACCGTGCCGCCGTCCGCGGCGATCGCCCCGAAGGCGCCGGCGCCGCCGCACAGCCCGGCGACGGTGGTGACCTCGCCGGTGGCCAGGTCGACCGCCGTCAGCTCGGCCGGGTGGTAGGAGGCGGACAGCACGAGGTACGCGAGGTCGCCGTCGACGGCGACGTCGAGGGCGGTGTCGTCGGTGCCCTCGAGGTCGACCTGCGTGCGCACCACGCCGTCGACGACGGTGACCAGCCGGCCGGCGTCCTGCGCCTCGTTCGTGTAGGCGGTGACGACGACGGTGCCGTCGGCGGTGACCTGCAGGTCGGTGGGTGTGCCGACCTCCTCCGGGACGACCGCGACCGGGTCGCCGACGTGTCGCAGGTCGGGGGTGAGGCGGAGGAGCTCGACGCCGTCCCGGTGGACGAGGGCGGCGAGGCCGTCGGGTGTACGCGCCAGGTGGGTGACCCGGCCGGGCGCGGTGGCGGTGGTCCCGGCCTCGCCGGTGCGCGCGTCGACGGCGGTCAGTTGCTCGTCGTGGGCGAGGTAGAGGGTGTCGCCGTCGAGGACGGCGGCGCTCGGGGGTCCGGTCCCCGGCAGGGGGAGGACGGTGCCGTCGGGGCGGGTGAGCACGGTGCCGACGACGAGCGGCATGCCGTCGTCGGCGATCACCAGCTCGCTGCCCGGCTCGGCGGCGGGGACCTCCTGGACCACACCGGTGGTCGGGGTGACCAGCCAGCTGCCGCCGTCGCCGCCTCGGACGAGGGCCACGGGCGGGCTCCCGGGGGCGAGGTCGAGGACGGTGACGTCGGTGCCGACAGCCGCGTCGAGGTCGACGGTGCGTTGCACCTGCAGGCGCTCCCGCGCGTCCCCGCCGGTGCAGCCGGCCGCGAGCAGGACGGCCAGTGCGGTCACGGCGGCGCGCGACACGCCCGTGGCTCAGCCCGGCAGGTGCACCAGCTCTAGCTGGATGTTGTCCGGGTCGCGGAACACCAGGACCGAGTACGGCATCGGGTCGGTGGTGTCGGTGACGCCGGCGTGCGGCACGCCCTGCTCGTCGAGCCAGGCGGCCCAGGCGTCGAGGTCCTCGCGGGAGGAGACCGCCAGCGCGAAGTGGTCGAGGCCGGTCACCGTCTCGCTGGCCGGCGTGCCGGGGTTGGCGGCGTGGCGGTGGATTCCGATGGCCCACCCCTGGGCCGGTTCGAGGAGGACGACGGCGTGCCCGGACTCCTCCGCGCCGTAGTGGGGGAACGTCATCGGGAGCGGCTCGAGCCCGAGCACTCGCCGGTACCAGGCGACGCTCGCGTCGAGGTCCGTGGCCGTGATCGAGAAGTGGTGGAAGCCCGCGATGGCCGGCCGGGTTGCGGAGACGGTCACGTCGTCCTCCTGAGAACCGGTGGGGTCCGGAGCGTGGTGCCGGCGACGCCCGCGGCGACAGAGGCGGACGGCCCCGACGCCGCGGGGTGAGCTGCTCGTGTCACCGGGTGAGCACGCGCAGGTCGCGGGCCGTCGGGGGGTTGGCCTGCCGTCCTGCGACCCCCGAGGCTCCGGGTCGGAGCGGAGGGGGGACCGCGTGGCCGTCTACCAGTACCGGTGCGCCGAGCACGGCGTGCTGGAGGTCGCCCGGCCGATCGGCACCGCGGCCGACGCCGAACCCTGCCCCGACTGCGCGACCCCCGCGCCCCGGGTCTTCACCGCGCCGCGCCTGTCGCTGGGCTCGGCCCGCAACCGGGCGCTGATCGACCGCACCGAGCGCACCGCCGACCAGCCCGCCGTGGTCTCCGCGGCGCCGTCCCGGCCGGCCGCTCCACGGGTGCACAACCCGGTCCACGCCCGCCTGCCCCGTCCCTGATCCTGGAGGTCCGCCGTGCCCGAGGTCGTCTTCCCGCTCGACTCCAGCAGGTCGTTCACCGACCAGGAGCTGGTCGGCCACAACCGCTGGCACCCCGACATCCCGCCGGCGGTGACCGTGCGCCCGGGCGACGTCTTCCGGGTGCACTGCCGCGAGTGGTTCGACGGCGCCATCCACAACGACGACTCGGCCGACGACGTCCGGGACGCGCCGCTGTCCCGGGTGCACGCGCTGTCGGGGCCGATCGCGGTGGAGGGAGCCGAGCCCGGCGACCTGCTGCTGGTCGACATCCTCGACCTGGGCCCGATCCCGCAGGAGGACTCCGGCCCGCTGGCCGGCCAGGGCTGGGGCTACACCGGCATCTTCTCGAGGACCAACGGCGGCGGGTTCCTCACCGACCAGTTCCCCGACGCGTACAAGGCGATCTGGGACTTCCGCGGGCAGACGGCGACGTCGCGGCACGTGCCCGGGGTGTCCTACACCGGGATCACCCACCCCGGGCTGATGGGCACCGCGCCGTCGGCGGACCTGCTGGCGCGCTGGAACCGGCGGGAGGGCGCGCTGATCGCCACCGACCCCGACCGCAACCCGCCGCTGGCCCTGCCGCCGCTGCCGGACGACGCGATCCTGGGGTCGCTGTCCGGCGCGGAGTTCGACCGGGTCGCCGCGGAGGCCGCCCGGACCGCGCCGCCGCGGGAGAACGGCGGCAACCAGGACATCAAGAACTTCACCCGCGGCAGCCGCGTCTTCTACCCGGTGTTCGTGCCGGGGGCGAAGCTGTCGGTGGGCGACCTGCACTTCTCCCAGGGCGACGGCGAGATCACCTTCTGCGGCGCGATCGAGATGGGCGGCTTCATCGACCTGCACGTCGACCTGCTCAAGGGCGGGATGGAGACGTACGGGGTGGCGGAGAACGCGATCTTCCTGCCCGGCAACGTCGAGCCCCGCTACGACCGGTGGCTGGCCTTCTCGGGCACCTCGGTGACGCTGGACGACGAGCAGCACTACCTGGACTCCGACCTGTCCTACCAGCGGGCCTGCCTGCACGCGATCGACTACCTGACGAAGTTCGGCTACAGCCCCGAGCAGGCCTATCTCCTGCTGGGCTCGGCGCCGATCGAGGGCCGGCTGTCGGGCGTCGTCGACATCCCGAACTCGTGCGCGACCGTCTACATCCCGACCGGGATCTTCGACTTCGACGTCGAGCCGTCGGCGTCGGGGCCGGTGCGCATAGACCCGGGCATGGGCGCACCGAGGTCGTCCGCCTGAGTGGTCCTGGGCAGTGCCGTGCCGGAACGTGTTCCGCTGGTGACGCTGGGCAGCTAGCGTGGCCGCGCGTGAGCGCCCTGATCCCGACGCCCCGCCTGCCCGTGACCGAGCTACCGAACCCGCGGCTGGCGGTCGCCGAGGAGGCACGGCTGGCCGCGATCGCCAGCTACCAGGTGCCGGGGCACGCCGGGATCGAGGACCTCGACGCCGTCGTCGCCTACATGGCCGGGACGGTGGACGCGCCGATCGCGATGATCAACCTGGTCGGCCCGGACGAGCAGTGCTACCCGGCCGAGAAGGGCGCGGGCGCGCCGTACTCGCACGTTCCTGACGAGCTGTCGTTCTGCGCGTACGTGGTGGCGCTGCGGGCGCCGCTGGAGGTGGCCGACGCGGCCGAGCACCCGGTGTTCCGCGACAACCCGGCGGTGGTGGCCGGGGCGATCCGGTCCTACCTCGGGGTGCCGCTGATCGACGAGGACGGCTTCGTGCTCGGCTCGCTGGGCGTGTTCGACGACGAGCCGCGGGAGTTCACGCCGGCGGAGCAGGCGGTGCTGGAGATCCAGGTCCGGCTGGTGCGCAGCGTGCTGTCGCTGCGGCGGCAGGTGGCCTGGCACCGGTGGGACGCCGGGCTGCTGGCGGCGCAGGGGCGCACGCTCGAGGCGGTGGCGGCCGGGCGGCCGCTGGAGGACACGCTCGACCTGCTGGCCTCCGCCACGGCCGAGCTGGACTCCGAGGCAGACGCCGCGCAGTCGCGGCGGCTGCAGGAGACGGTGGACCGGCTGACCGCCGTGGCCACCAAGGCCGACGGCTGGAAGCAGGCGCTGCTGCGCTCGGCCCGGCAGGACCCGCTGACCGGGCTGGCCAACCGCAGCCACCTGCTCGACACCGGCCGCGCGGCGCTGGCCGCCGGGGGAGCGGTGCTGTTCGTGGACGTCGACCGGTTCAAGGAGGTCAACGACCGCGGCGGGCACGCGGTGGGGGACCAGCTGCTGGTGCGGCTGGCCGAGCGGATGCGCCGGTACGTGGAGAAGGAGCTGCCGGGGGCAGTGGTCGGCCGGCTGGGCGGGGACGAGTTCGTGGCGGTGCTGCCGGGGGTGTCCGCCACCGCGGCGGAGGCGATCGGGCACGGGCTGGCCGCGGTGCTGGTGGACGAGGTGGAGGTAGGACGGCGGACCGTGCGGGTGTCGGCGTCGATCGGGCTGGCGATGGCCGCTGCCGGGACGACGCTGGACGAGGTCCTCTCCCTGGCGGACCGGGCGATGTACGGCGCGAAGGAGCGCGGCCGCGGCGTCCTGCACGTGGTCGAGGCCGAGGACCTGCCGGCGGAGCGCCGTGCCGTTGCACGGGCAACAACGCCGCGACGCTGACCAGCGCCGGCATGGACCCGGTCGCGCCCGACGCCTACGAGGGCATGGGCCGCATCTACGACTCCTTCTACCGGCTGGGCCAAGTGAGGGTGCCCACGATCGCGGCGGTGCGCGGGTCGGCCGTGGGCGCGGGCATGAACATGCTGCTGGCCACCGACCTGCGCATCGTCGCGAGCGACGCCCGCCTGATCGC
>NZ_FMZF01000003.1:300484-452670 GCF_900102745.1 Geodermatophilus telluris | reverse complement strand
TCGTCGCGAGCGACGCCCGCCTGATCGCCGGCTTCCTCAAGCGCGGCATGCACCCCGGCGGCGGGCACTTCGTGATCCTGTTGCGGCTGATCGGCTGCGGGGCCGTCGCGGCGATGGCGCTGTTCGGCGAGGAGATCGACGGCACCAAGGCCGTGCAGCTGGGCCTGGCGTGGGAGTCGGTGGACGACGCCGACGTCGAGTAGCGCGCGTCGGAGCTGGCCGGCCGCGTCGCCGCCGACCCGGAGCTGGCGCGGGTGGCCGTGGGCAACTTCCGGCGGGAGGTCGTCAACGGCGCGGTGAGCTGGGAGGTCGCCAGCCAGTTCGAGCGCCCCGCGCAGATGTGGTCGATGCGCCGGCAGGCCAGCCGGGACTGCGACCGCTCACACCGCCTCGGGGACGTGCAGGTGGGCGAGGTCGAGGTCCATCTCGGCGACGTCCACGATCTTGGCGCCCATGGCCTGGGCGAACTGCTCGCGCAGGGACCGGGCGTGCTTGCGCACCAGCCTCGCGGCGTCGCGGTTCTCGAAGCTGGTGACGCTGACGGTCCGGCCGAGACGCCGGTCGACCAGCATGCTGACGCTGCAGAAGCCGGGCAGCTCCTGCAGCTTGGGCAGCAGGTTGTGCCGGTAGGCGTCGAGTAGGTGGTTGAGGCGGTCCGGCGCTATGCGGGCCCAGGTGACCTGCCCGCCGGCGCGGTCCCCGGCCGGACGGTCCCGGTGGAGCACCGCGATGTCCCACTCCTGGACGTCGGCGTGCTCGCCGAGTTCGAGAACGGGCAGAGCACCCTGCTGCTGCAGGCGCTGAACCACCTCGGCGTCTGACGACCGTCCCGGATCAGCTCAACCGGCGAGGGCCGGCTGCCACTGCTCGGTCTCCTGGGTCGCATACGGGCGCCAGATCACCTCGAACGCCTCGGCCGACTCGCTCGCCTCGCCGGCGTCGAAGTCGAAACCCCCCGTGTAGGACGCAGCCCAGTGCTCCGGCTCCTTGGCGGGAATGGCGTTGACGGCGTAGTTCGTCCCGTGCTCGGCGTCGAACTGCTCGTAGGTCGAGATGGCTTCGGCTTCGGCCACTTCCCGGTCGGTGACGACGTTCACGATCAGCGCCGCAGAGCCGTCCTGGCGCGCGATGTCCTCGATGATCAGCTTGATCTGGTTCTTGTACTCGTCGGTGGAGTAGTCGAGCGGGCTGGTCAGCACCCAGTACTGATCCAGGGCGGCCGGGCCCACGTTCTCGTCGACCACGACGACCTCGTACTGCGGCCCCGTGTAGATGTATGTGTCGGGCTGGGTCTCCGCAGACGGGGGTGTCTCGGACGGCTGCCCGCTGGGGGTGACCTCGGTCGGTGCCGTGGTCGCCTGGGGTGTGCTGCCTCCCGGCCGGCTCGCTACCACGACTGCGACGACCAGGGCAAACACGACCAGGCCGCCCGCCGCAGCGAGGGCGAACTGCTGCGTCGTCGACTTCAGCCGGCCGAAGGCGGACCAGTGCGCGGCGATAAGTGCCACGCACAACTGCCAAGCGTTCTTCGGCTTCACCCGACGGAAGGTCAACTCGGTCCGCAGCTTGCCCTGAGTCTGGCTGTCCAGTTCCCAGCCGTCCTTAGCCGCCTTGGCGATCGTCCGTGCTTCGGTGCCGCGGAGTGCGCGAGCGGACGTGTACTCGTACTGCACGTCGTCGCCGGCGGTGGGCTGTGCGGATCGGGAATCGCTCCCGTCGGTCGTGAACACCGCGGGAGCGTAACGACGGCTTGGCGCCGTTTTGGGGACCTCCGGGGAAGCGCCCGGCCCTCCCTTCGGGAGCATCGTGAAGATTGGTGACTGAGAGTCGCGCACTTCCTCCGATTGCGAGAGGGCAGTGAACGGGTGAGATTCCTGGGAACCGAAAAATTGCGGAACGTGACGGTCTCCCGAGTGGGCCGCACGGGGCAAGCGGGTCGATTGGGGTTTCCCGCGCCGTGATACTGGATAGTGAGACCAGGTCGGGACGCTCAGGTGGTGGAGGACGACGTCGAACTCGGCCACATCTGGCGCACATGCGCAATGCGCGGCGGACTCGCCGTGGATGCCAACGGCCCCGCTGGCGGGAGGCATCCATGGACCGTCGGTCGATGTAGGCGGCGGTGAGCGAGTTGTCACAGAGCACGGCCTACCGCCGGTACTCGCAGGCTCGCGGTACCGGCTGACGAGCCGCTGTTACAGCCTTCCGACGTGCGCTGGGTGAGCGCCAGAACTTGCCGTCGGGCGGGCCCCGCGCCCGCGCCGACGGCCGTCCCTCAGGCCATCGTCGACCACGCGAACCGCGTCCGCCACAACCCGGGCAGCATGAAGGTGGGCGGCCATCAGGCGTCCAGCGCGTCCATGGTCGCGACCATGACCAGCCTGTGGCTCGAGCAGCTCCGGGCCCAGGACCGGCTCAGCGTCAAGCCGCACGCCCCTCCGGGGAGCTGCTCGCGCAGCTGACTTGACCGTTGTCGGTGCCCGGTCAGGTGAGTTGCTCGTGCCGGAATGTCTCGCCGTGGGGGTATATGAGCTCGACCTCGAAGCAGTCCGCGGCGACATGCTCGAGGAAGCCGCGAGCGGTCCCGGTGGGTGCGACCGGGAGCAGGACCGCGATGGACTCGACGGTGGTCCGGTCGTCGAGCGCGGAGGTGTTCGCTGTGTACCGGTAGGCGGCTGCCTGAGCCCACGCGTGAGCGACGGTGACGACGTCGGCGGCGGCTTTCGCCTCCACGATGCGCCGGATGGTCGGCTCGTACACGTCGGCGCGCAGTTCACCGATGGGGTGCTCTCGGAGGTAGCGGTGCGGGAGTGTCGCGACATACGCGGCGACGAGGTCCGCTTCGAGCTGCTGGCGGGCTGGTGAGGCCGGCGGTTGCACGGCGACGGCCTCGGCCCGTTGAGTGAAGCGGCCGGCTGTGTCGAAGCGTGACGGAAGGTCGGTCCGCTGCCAGTAGACGCGGCCGCTCTTGAGCTCGTGACCTTTCAGTCGCTCGTGCATGGCGTCGTAGACGTCGCAGTGCCGGTAACGCCCGCCGAGCTCTTCGAACGCCTCCCAGATGGACCGGCTGCCGCCCGGTCGGTCGTTGCGGGTGCATGGCCACTGCAGAGACAGGACCGCGCCCGCGACCTCATGGAGTGGTGCGGGTGCGGCGTCGCCGGGGGCGGGGGCGGCGCATGCCCTCGATGGCGTAGAACATCACGTCGGTGCGTTCGAGGTCCAAGACGGCACGGGTGACCGCCAAGGTTGCCTCATCGGTATAGCCGCCCGCCTTGAGGTGGTCGATGACCTCGCTCCACTGCAGCAGATCTTCCCCGAGGTGCTGCTCGATGTAGCGGGTTGCGACGGCAATGACGTGGTCGAGGTTCTGCGAGGCAGAGGCGGCACCCATGGCCACGGACGCTAACCTCCTGGACCGCCGAGCCAGTCTGACGCCCTTAGGCGAGGCGGGGGATGACCCCCTCCCGGTAGACCCCACCTTCTCGCTGTTCGCGCGTGGACGTCAGGAGTTGAAGCACACCCGGTAGAGGAAGCCCTAGCTCCCTGGCTTCACGGCCTCGACAACGGCGGGATAGCGGTACTCGTCCTCGTCGACCAGTCCCGGTGAAGCACCGGCACCGACGGGCGGTGGCCCGCTGTCGACGAGGTTGACTACACCCACTTCTCGGGACGTCACCCGGCTGGGGCGCGCTTGTTGTTGGTCCCGCTGCTGCCATGCGAGGGTGCATCTTCCATAGTGCGACAACTCGGGGCGGGGAAATGGCAAGCGATCGGGAGATTGCTCAAGAGATTGCACAGTCTGTCCGACTGGCGGAATCGCAGAGCAAGCGGCGCTCCTGGCGCAAGGTGACGACTCTGCTAGCCGCCTTCGGTCTCTACAACCTGACTGACGCCGCCCGCAGCCGCATCGGCAGAGCGTTGGACGAGGCGGGCCTGGTGGTGGAACCGCCGATGGCGGTGGTTCAGCGCGCTGGCAGCGTGCGGCTGTCGTCACGCAACCCCATCACGCACGATGAGCCCGAGACAGCGGGAGCGCTTCCCCACGGCGTATCCCTGTGGAGATGGCCAGCAGGAGTCGCCGTCGCTGCGGTCCCGGCGGATGTCGCAGCCGCGACGCCGGTTTTCGTGGACGTTGTGGTCGGGCACGCTGATGGGGACAGGCTCCGCGACGCTTTGCTCAAGTTGCTCCCGGACCTTCCACCCGAGGCAATCGATGACCTGCTGCAGGCCGATGTCGAGGCGTCGTTCAAGCGAACGCACGCGTCTGGGGGACCTCGCCTAGCCAGCGTGTATATGGCGCTTCCATCACATGACCAAGCAAGGCAGGTGCCGTCAGTTGAGGTGCGCCGAGCGCTCGTCGAACTCGCGGTTACTCCAAACTGCTTGCTCGTCGTTCGCCACACAGCCGAGATCGAGGTCGACGGGGCTTCGACAGGCGATGCCGACGTCCCCGTGCCAGAGGCGTACATCGCTGAGCTCCAAGCCCTCGGACTGGCTGGTGCGGCGGACCCTCTAGAGGCTGCGATGATCGTGTTGGAGCACGCCGTCAACAGTTTCGGCGTATTGGAGGCAGACCTGGCTTCCAGGCTCGACTTCTGGCGGCTCACATTCGCCAGAAAGCCCAGCCCGGAACGTGGGCTTCTCGTCGGGCTGCAGGCAAGTTTGCCCAATGTCACGCAGGCTCTGCAGCCGCTGAGGCACCCGTCGGCTCTCGCCTGGGCAGGGTTCGAGCAGGAACGTGAAGCAAAGCACGTCCGAGACCAGGTTGAACGTACTCTGGAAGCGCTACAAGCCTTGGGTGGCGCGGCAGCAAGTGCTCTCAGCTTGGTGGACCAGCTCCGCGCCGAGCGATATCAGGAACGATTGGCGACGTTGGCCGCGGTTCTACTGGCCCCGGGTCTTGTGGCTGCTGTCTTCGGCTCGAACGCCAACCTCCAAGACGATTGGCTCGACCTGCTAGTGCTCCTCCTGGCGATGCCAGGAACGGCCATCTTGAGTTACCTAGGGATCTCACGGCTCTTCCGAGCCGCGGACTGACCTGCTCGCTCCCTGGAGGGCCGTGGTCGCCGAGTTCGAGAAGGAGCAGAGCACGCCGCTACTGCATGCCCTGGCGCACGTCGGGATCTGACCGTCCTTCCGGTGACCGCAGGCCGACGCGCCCCGCCCGCGCCGGCCGCCGTCCTCAGGCCATCTCGGGGACGCGCAGGTGGTGGATCGCCAGCTCGAACGCGGCGATCAGCATGACCTCCGAGTCTGTCTCCGCGGTGAACCGCTCGCGCATGCCCCGCACCGTCTCGGCGAAGCCCTCCAGCGAGCTGCGGTCGTAGGTGGCCGTCAGGACGCTCCTGCCGGTCTGGCAGTCGCCCATCAGGCTCACGCTGCAAAACCCGGGATGCCGTCCAGTCGCGGCACGATGCCGGTGCGGAAGGTCTCGGTCATTTGGTACATGCGGCCGGCATCCCCGCGACTCCAGGTGACGCGGCAGCAGGCCCCCTCCAGAGCCTGGTGCGCGCGATGCAGGAGGGCGATCTCCCACTCTTGGACGTCGAACGGGCCACCCATCGCATCGGCGGCCTGCTCGCGCATGGCACGGACCGCGTCCCGCTGAGGGGACTAGAACCCGTGACCCCCACACTGCCAGTGGTACCACGGCCCGCGAGGAGCCGCGGGGCCGCCTGACAAGCGTGGTTCGTCGTCTCATCCCTGGCTTGCCTGGCTCTGGGCGCCGGCCGTCTGCACACGTTTTGCACACCTGCGGCGGCCCGCTTCCGACGGCAGGAATGCGACAGCCGAGCGCCCGCTGCGTCGTGGGCGCGCGGGAAGGTCCGACACGCTGGGTTGCCTTGGCCTGCAGTGAACTGTCGGCGTCCGTCGCTACCGTCCCCGGCGGGGGATGGCGGCCTCCAGGAACTCACCTCTGCGGTGAGCCGGTCGCGAAAGCGGATGCCCACTCCTTCGGGTGGGCTGGTGTGATCGGAGGTTCGACCCGGTGGCTGCGCTGCCAGGGCAAGGTGGAGGTCGTCGTCCCCCGCTGCCTACACCCCTTGTGCGGGGCATGGCGGCCGACAGCGGTCTCGACGGAGACCGGCTCACCGCCCTGCTGAATCGCAGCACGTGGCCCTACTCGGTACTCCAGCACCGCAAGCCGGGCGGGGGCAGCCGCACGCTCCTGACCCCGGCGCCCGACCTCATGCGACTGCAGCGACGTGTGCTCGATGAAGTCCTGGCGCACCACGCCGTCCACCCGGCTGCCTACGCCTACCGCCCCCGACGCTCCGTGGTCGAGTGCGCGCAGGTGCACTGCCGCGCGCACACCGTCGTCCGGCTCGATGTCGCTGGTTTCTTCGACAACATCCGCGAGAGGCACGTCTACGCGTCCCTCCGTCGGCGTCCGGCCATCGGCGGGCCCCTCTCCGCCGTGCAGGCCTACGAGCTGACGCTCCTGTGCACGACAACGCCCCCGGATAGCGAATCGTGGATCAACAGGGGTACGGGCGCCCGGCGCCTCGGGCAGAGATCGACGGACCCGCTGGTCGCTCGCGCCTACCCGTACCAGGACCAGCGGGAGGGCTTCCTGCCACAGGGGGCGCCGACCAGCGGCGCCCTCAGCAACCTCGTGATGTACGAGGTGGATGTCGAGCTGTCCGGGCTCGCCGACCGCTTGGGCCTGCGCTACACCCGCTACGCCGACGACCTCATCTGGTCGTCGCGCGCGCTCGTGCCCCGCCGAATCATCGCCCAGCTGGTCACCGACGTCCGAACCGTGCTCGCGACGAAAGTTGGCCTACATCTCAACGACGCCAAGACACGCGTCTCGCGCCCTGGCAGCCGACGCCTGGTCTTGGGCCTGCTTGTAGACGGCTCAGCTCCACGCGTACCTAGGGAGACCTATCGGCGTCTTGAGTGTCACGTCCGCGGGGTGCGGATCGCCGGCCTGAGAGCACACGCGGCGCACATGGGTTTCGAGACCCCCGAAGCAGCCCGGAACGCTGTCGACGGGTTGCTGTCCTGGGTTCGTTTCGTGGAACCGGCCAAGGGTCGCTTGCTGACGGACGCCTGGTCACGCGCGCTCGAGGTCGGCGACGTCGAGCTCCTCGGCGATCCCACAAGCACGGAACTACCGAGCGACTTAGACACCGGGGAAGCTCGCGAGTCCATCGCCGCCCTGCTGCGCCACGGATCGGAGTACCGGTCCAGCGCCGAGTTTGCGGACTTGATGCGCTTCATTGGCGGCTTTCACCGGTATGCGCCTTTCAACGCAATGGTCGTACGCCTGCAGCGGCCCGGCTCCACCTTCGTGCTCACCGAGGCCCGTTGGCGGCGTGAATACCGGCGGGTGCCGAAACCGGGTGCCCAGCGCATCATGATCTTCCAACCTCGCGGCCCGTACATGGTGACCTACGACGTCGGCGACACTGAGCCGCTGCGCGAGGCTCCCCCGCTCCCGCACGGCGTCACCGATCCGGTGTCGATCCGGACGGCAATCCCTGTCCAGGCGCTCGAGACGGCGTGGTCCACTCTCCTGGACAACAGCGTGCGGTGGGGCGTGCGCGTCACCCTCGTCGACCATGCAGCCAGTGCCTGCGGGCGCACATACCGCACGCAGATGACTGACCAACTCGTCCGGCGTCCTGGACCGCGGGGCAAAGGCGAGGACGTCCGCCCGTTGCGCTTCGAGGTGGAGGTCAACCGCAACCTGCCCGTGCCGGACCGGCTAGCCACACTCGTGCACGAGTTGGCCCACCTCTCCTGTGGCCACCTCGGTAAACACCCGGAACTCCCATGGCTGGACCGCCGTGGAGGCACGCGCAGGAGAGACGAGGTCGAAGCGGAGGCGACGACGTACCTCGTGCTCAGCCGACTCGACCCGACATTGACGACGGACGACTACCTGCTCGGCCATCTGGGCGAGGGCACTGAGTTGCCCGATGACCTGCGGCTGGACCTCATGGTCAGCTGTGCCTCGCGTCTTCTCGAGATGCTCCTCAGCCGGCAGCCATAGGAGATGTTCACGCAGCACCTGGGAAGCACCTGGTGCCGGAGCCATTCAGGAACGGGCTCGGCCGCCCTCCCGTGGTCATCCTGAACTCATCCCGATCTCGGGTAGCCGCCATGTGAAGCAGAGACCGCCTCCGCTTCACAGCGTCGGCCCGTTCGGCTTCGGGCAAATCCTTGAGCAGGCACTCGGCCGGTACCAGACCCTCGTCGACCCAAAAGACGAGTACGCGGGAGAACTCGCTGCCCTTGGCGCGATGCATGGTCATGACGACAGGCGCGTCCCTGCTTGTGCTGGCCCTGCTCCAGCGAGCGGACCGTGACGCCCCTGTCTGCGAGCCCGTGCCCTCGTTGATCCAGGTCGCGAGCGACCTGGGCCGTGGGCTCGCCGGTCACGAGCACCATCTGCACTGCTTCGGCCTTGAACTACGAGCTGGACCTTCGCCGCTACTCTGGCATGGACAGATTAGCTGTGGAGGGTCTCGAAGGCCCCGGTCGCGGGTTGAGCAGTTGTCGACGTCTTTGCAAGCGAGGCGGCCAGTCGCCATAGGGGTGGCGTTCCGCCATCGGAGGCGAAGCAGCTGCGGCGCTCGTACAGGACGCTCTTGACGTCAGTGGTGGTCACTCCAGTGAAGCCACGCTGGCCAAGCGCCGAGAGCAGCTGCCGCTTGTCCTGATGGGGTGCGGCCGCCAACAACTCCTTGAGGCTGTTGGCCATGGCCTCACGCCGCATGGCGATGTGCTTCGTCGCGCCCACGCGCAGAAGCGAGTCCTTGCTCAGCACATGGTCACTGTCGCGCGAGAACGCGCGTCTGCCAGTAAACGACGCACGACTCGATCCCAACGAGTGAGCGCGAGAGTGCGTCGGGTCGCGGACGTGCTGTGACGGCGCGTCCGACGTCGTCCCCTGTTGACCGTGCGGAGCAGTCCCGGACCGTTGACCTCGCTTGTCGAGGAGGCGGCCATGGATGGCACCACGATCGACACGGGGACCGCGATAGTCAGTGAGCACCTGGCGGCACGTCGGGCTGATCCGGCGACCGGCCGGCTGCATCCCTCGCGCCGGTATGGCCGCCTACGGGTTCCGCCGAGCAAACGAGATAGCGAACCGGCTGCATAGCTAGCGGCCGGGCCATGAGTCCGCCGGCTGGTGCTGGTGCTGGTGCTGGTGCGGGCGCCAGGCCAGGTAGAGCGGTCAGCTCCACCGCGCCGTGCGCCCAGGGCGACGTGCGCGCGCTACGTCGCTCGGCAGATCGCAAGGTCACCAATCTGGTGTCGGCGAACGGCAAGACGGCGAGGATTGCAAACAGCTTCGGTCTCCCCGCTGGACGTCAGCATTCCTGTCCTGGCGCCACTGCCACGTGTGAGCGTGTTTGCTACGCGGGCAAGCTCGAGAAGCTCTACAAGGGCGTGCTCGACGTTCTGACCACCAACATGCAGGCACTCGCGGGGCTCGACCGAGCGGCCATGGGGGCCCTGCTGGCCAACATGATCGACGGCTTCCGCGCCGACTGCGACCGAGCCGAGCGCCGCGGCAGCACCGTGCCGCGCCATTTCCGCATCCACTGGGACGGCGACTTCTTCTCGCTGGAGTACGCGGAGGCGTGGGCCGACGTGATCCGCGCCAGTCCCGACGTCCGGTTCTGGGTCTACACCCGGAGCTTCGACCCTTCGGCCCTCGATGTCCTCCCCGCGCTGACGGACTTGCCCAACCTCACGGTCTACCTGTCGGTTGACCCAGACAATCTGCCGGCGGCCATGGAGGCTCGACGGCGCCACCCATGGGCTCGATGGGCCTACCTCGCGGAGACGTTCGCCGACGGGCGCGCGGACCTGGCGGCCTTGCCGGGCAAGCGCTATCCGTGTCCGGAGAACGGGCGGCGCCTTCCGCTGATCACCGAGAAAGGCTCCGCCTGCATACGGTGCGGCATCTGCCCGAGTGGCCGAGGGGATGTCGTCTTCGCGATAGCGAAGAAGTAGCTCCTGACCCCGGAGGGAATCAGTTGTCGACGACGACGTCCTCCGGCTTCACGAGGCCTGTGGCGACGAGTTCGTGGCGCACCTTGGCGTTCGCCTGCTCCAGATCACGGAGCGGCTTGTCCAGCTGTCGCTTGCCTTCCGCGAACAGCTCGGCCCGCGTGTCCGCGAGGGACGAGGCCAGTGTTGCCCGCGTTCGGATGGCAGCCTCCCCGATCAACCGTGCAGTTTCGGCCGCAGCGGCGAGCACGAGCTCCTGACGAGCGGCGGCGTCCTCAAGCCATTCCCGAGTGACGCGTTCGCCTCCGGGGGACGCGAGCACGACGTCGAAGACGTCTGCGGTCTCCCATGCCGTATCAGCGGCTAACGACCAGGCGCGAGCGCGTCGGCGGGCCAGAGCCGAGTCCTCCTGCGCGCTCGTTGCGTCGACCCGCTTACGCGCTCGGTCCAGCAGCGCTTTCCGGCTCCCGCGGTCCAGCGTCGCGGCCGCGTGGAGATCCGTGCTCGCCGCAGACATAGAGGCCTGAGCTGTCCCCCGCAGACTTGCGGTTGCGACTTCGGCCCGTCGCTGTGCGGTAGGCAGGACGTCTTCGTGCCAGGTGCGGTTGGTGCGGTCCTCGACTTCCGTGATCTTGCTCGAGTAGGCCTCGAGCTTGATCCCGACGTCAGCCCGGGCGTCTTTCAACGGGACCATTCGGAGACTGCGGCTCGCCTGAGAGCCGAGGAAGCCGCCGAGTGCCGACCCGGCAATGCCGCCGAGCCACGTGCCGGCTCCCAGGGTCATCCCACCGCTGAGAACGTCGATACCGCCTCCGACGATGTGACCGATTGTGGCGCCGACGGCAACACCGCCGCCCGTCACCGCGACGTCCGTTCCGACATTCTTGACCAGGCGACCTGTGTCGCCGTGGTGTTTGAGCAGCGCACCTTCCCGGATGCCGCTCCGCACGACCCTGATGGCCGACCCAAGGACGGGGAAGGCGGCGTCATGCACCGCAGCACTCGCTGCGTCGCCGAGGTCACCCGCATCGTGGATGCCGCCGACCACCGGACCGAAGGCGTCGGTCAACGCGTCTTCGGCTCCGGAGAGCGTGAATCCTTCCGCGACGATGACATGGTGACCGTCGAGCATGGCGACGTCGAAGGGTTCGGAGAGATCGACATGCAGGGCGTCCTGCGGGATGTTGGCCGCATCGGAGTTGAGGATGATGGGGATGTCGGGGTTCTCGGCGAAGTGAGATGGACCGACGTTCTGGAAATCCTCCGTCACCTTGACGTTGAAGTCGCGTCCGTCGATGGACAGGTCAGAACCGGGATTGTTGCTCAGCGGCTCCAGTTGGATCCGGTCACCGAGCCAGGGGGAGAGCTGTTCCATGACCTGCTGTTCGCCTACGTGCCCACGCCATTTGATGAGCGAGCTAGCGCTCCACAGGTGATAGCCGTTGTCATGAACGCCGCTCCACAGGTCGAGGCTGTTCGACACCTGGTCGTGGGTCAGCGCCTGCATGGCGTCCAGGACGCTCTGGTTGGGAGTCAGCCACTCGGCGGCGCCAACCCCAGCGGCGATCGCACCTGGCACAACCGCGTCGCCTAGGGCCGACCGGCCGGCGGTGGCCCGTCGGTGCGAGGCTGAGCCTCGAGCACTTGCCCGCGGGTCATCCGCCCCAAGGTCCATCGAGGCCCGAAAGGTCGACACTCCATCCAGGAGTTCAGGTGCCGGTCGAAGGGCGGTCGTTGCCATCGCCGCGAAGCGTCCCCGGACCACCTCGCCGATCTCCGACCGACGTGTGATCCGCGGACCGACGACGGTCAACACGCCGATAATCGCCAACACCAGAACTGTCCCGACAACCCAGAGCATCAAGTTCCCCACTAATGCGTGGCCAGGCCTGGGGAAGGTCGGCGCTAGAGGCACATTCGGTCGCGCGACCCGTGAACTTGAGTCGAGGTGTCGCGCACCCCCTACTTCGGGGCGGCGAACGCTGAAGGGGAAAGTAACTGCCCGGCTGGCTGCAATAGGTCCTCGGGTGTGCCCGACGCCCCCGTTGACGGCGCCGACGGACCGCAGGCCACGACGAGGCGCCTATGGATTTCGTGTACTTGCCTTTCGATGTCGGGCAACGCCTGGGTGAGGTCGACGGCGTGAATGTGCAGGGATATGTCCGACCCACGAATTGCGTGAACTCCCGGATGGGACAAGGGCTTACCCGCATACAGGAGGTGGCCTGCCGAAAGCCCGAGCCGGAGGGCGTACGTGATCAGCTGGTAGGAGTCGGCGTTGGGAAAGGAACCGTCGTCGTCGAGCAGCTTGTACTTGGTGTCGGCGACCGCCAGGACCTCCGAGCCGGCAGAAACCACCAGGTCCGGCTTGATCGTGATGCGCTCGCCCTCGTCCAGGGCATAGGTCTGTTGAGACAGCAGGCGACCAGGACCTGATCGCAGGCACTCCTCCTCGAGGACCTGCGCGACCAGGGCCTCGAAGACCCAGGCCATGTTCAGGGCGAAGCCGTGAGCGACGACGTCACCTACGCGGTGCTCAACGCTCCCGCCGCCGAGCGCCAGGTCGGCCAGGTACAGCAGCCGGTGGAGGTGCCTGTTGAGCCGGGTGGAAATCCACGGCGGCAGCCGCGCCCCCCGAGGAAGGAGGGTCACCTCCGCAAGCATGCGGTCGACTCGGCGGAGCCCGCTACGCGTCGCCTTGGGGATCCCGGGCAAGGTGAGCAGCACCCGCGTCGCGGCGCGGAGGCGTCGGTTCTCGTCCGTGTCGAGCGTCCACTCGTCGACGGTCACCTCGATCGGCGTCACAACGCCGAAGCGGCGGAGCGCCTGATCGACGAGCCGGATCCGTCCCCGGACGACGGGCAGCGACTGGTCCTCTGTCCGGTAGCCGCGCTGCGGACGCTGCGCCAGCGCCGTCTGCGCCTCCCGCTCGAACAGGACCGCCAGCACCGTGCTCAGGTCCGCATCGTCGGCCAGGCCCAGCTGGTCGGCATCCACGTGCAGGTTGCGGACGCCGTGCGCTCGCGCCAGCAGCTGGAGGACCTTGACGGCGCCTACCTTGGGTGCCACCCGCACCTTGAGGTCACCGCAGCGAACCGCCCCCACCCACTGGCCGGCCGCGACCTTCCAACCGTCCCCCTCGGGCGTCGCGGTGACCAGCTTCGTGCCGCTCAGTGCCACCGCCTCGGCGCGGGTGAGGTCGACCCCGGTCAGCACCTGCCCCTCGGACAGGTGCTGCAGCGCTTCCCGGCTCAACCCTCGGCGCCCTCAGGCTGTGGCGCGGCGGCGAGGCCCAGCTCGGTCATCCACTTGGCGAACGGATACCAGCTCCCCAACTGATCCTGGGCGTCGTAGTGATGCTCCCTCAGCATCGGCAGAAGCTCTCGTCGCCAGAGGCGGTCGAGCGCGGCGGGATCCCCGGCGTTGGGTCGCATGAAGTACGACGGTCCGAAGGCCAGCGACGGGTCGAGTCCCCGCTCCACCATCCGCTTGTTGAGGCGGTCCAGGAGATCGGCGACGGCCGTCGGCTGCTCCTTGGCCTCGCACCAGCGTCGGAGCACTCCGCCGAGTGCGGGCTCGGACGTGTCCATCGACAGGAAGACGAACCGCCGCCGCATCGCGGCGTCCAGCAGCGCGATGGAGCGGTCGGCCGTGTTCATCGTGCCGATGATGAACAGGTTGTCCGGGAGGCTGAAGCGTTCGCCGGCGCTGTACAGCAGCTCGATCTCCTGCTGGCGGTACTCGAGGAGAAAGTAGAGCTCTCCGAACACCTTGGCGATGTTCGCCCGGTTGATCTCGTCGATCACCAGCACGAACGGCTTGTTCGGCGCCTTGCTGGCCTCGTCGGCGATCCGCTTGAGGGGTCCCGGCTGCACGCTGAGCGCTGCTCCGGACCCGTCGGTAGTCGGCACAGGGCGGAACCCCTCGACGAAGTCCTCGTAGGAGTAGGTGGGGTGGAACTGCACCAATGCGGACTGGCCCTCGACGACACCGCATGCCTCCAGCAGACGCTGGACCAAGAACGTCTTTCCGGTACCTGGGGGGCCTTCCAGCACGACCTGCTTGCGCTCGTTGAGGCTGATCAGCAGCTCCGTCAGCCAACTGCCATCGGCATGGTGCAGAGACTTCGCCAGCGCGTCGACGTCGCACTCGAGAACCGCAGGCACGGTCGGCTGGCTCTCCGGTACCACCACTTCCAAATCGATCGGGAGATCCGTGTCCTCGAGGTCGACTTCGCCCGTCAGTGCTTCATCCACCTCGGCCAGCGCTTCAAGGGCGGCGTTGATCTCGGTGAGGTCGAGGACGTCTTCGCCCTTGAATCGCATTCGGGTGCGGACAGATCCGGGGAGGCCCTTGACGGACGGGGTCGAGTCGGCGCTCCACGCGACCGGTCGCGTGAGGAGCATCGAGCCGCCGATCCCCTGCAAGGACGCAGGACCGTCCTCCAGGCGTCCCAGGCGGAGTTGCTCGCCGTCGACGGTCGCCACCAGGTCACCAGGCTGCATTCCGAGCACGAAGGCCAGGACGTCGCGCTTCTTGGCCTCGCGCTTGACTACCTGCCAGTCGGAGTACCGCTGGTCCACCAGGGTGCTCACCGCGTCCTGGGTGGGCTCCGCCGGGAGGTGAGTCAGCCGACCGACCGTCAGCGTCACCCGGCCCTGGCTTACCCAGGCCGGCACCCGGTTCTGCTGGTCGAGTTCCCCCCGGACCAGCCAGGCTCGGCCGCCCTCCACGTCTTGGGTCCACTGTTGGAGCAACGGCGCGGTGTCGAATCGGACGGGTTTGCCGCCCTGCTCTGCCTGAAGCTGCAGCGTGATGGTCTTCAGGTCGCGCTCGAGGTCGCCGCTAGGGGTGTCGAGGTGAGTGCCGAAGACGTCGACGACCTTTTCGCGGTCGGCCCGACGCAGGAGCGTGGTGAACGACCCAGGATGCGTGAGCAGGCACAGCAGCGAGGCAACCCGATCGTCGGCGCCTGGCACTCCGTTGACGAGATCGCGGAACGCCCATGGATCGGACCACGCCGCGTCACGGGACTCCTGGGGCTGTTGCCACCAGTGGTCCAGGATACGAACGCACGAAGTCAGCATCGCCACGGGACTGGCGATCAAGGCCTTCCCGCCGTGGACGAACCCGTGCTCGAGGTCTGCGGACAGCTGGATCGGCAGGCCGGGCGGATCCTGGACGGGGATGAGCGGATTGCGGACCCGGCTGCGCTTGGTGCTGCCGATCATGTCGCTGAGTGGGCCGACCAACAGAACGAGAGCTTCCGCAGCCAACGTCCGGGGCGCAAGCCCGACCAATCCGGGGAGGGTGGCCGGCGTGGGCTGTGGCGCCGACTCGAGGTACTCCAACAGCCCCGTCGTGGTGGCCGGATTCCAGACGGATACGTCGGCGAGGAAGGCTGACCCACCGGTCCGCCATGCTTCGAGCACCGGCTCCACGGCTCGCAGCGCATGCGCGGTCCCCGAACCCCCGTGGAGGACGTCGGCAGCGGGGGAGAGCAGCAATTCGGGCAGGGCCTCGCTGCGCGCCGCATCCCAGTCGTCGTATGCCTTGCCGGCTAGGTCATACAGCTCCAGGGGGTCCTGGTACCTCGTAAGCGCCGCGCGGCCTTCACGGGTCAGGCGGAAGCCGCCATCCGACGTGGCGTGCAACCAGCCAGCGTGTTCGTAGGTCGTGGTCAGGTTCCAGCCGAAGTTGGTCCACGCACGTACCGAACCGCTCTTGGTCACGGACGCGTCGTAGGCGTTGAGCGGGACCCGTTGCGCAGTTAGGTCCTGAAGCTCGGTGTACTTCAGCGGCTCGCCCTGCTCAGCCAAGACCTCCAGCGCGGCGCGCAGCCGCGTGCGGCAGCGCAGCACCCATCCGGAGTCCTGAACCGGTTGTCCAGACTCGAAAAGCACCGGCGGCTCGAGAGCTTCCGCTGTCACATGCGCTCCTTGTGGCGTGGGCCTTGCCCGGGGGGCGGGTCGAGGGGGCTGACGAACGGCACGCCGGTGCGGGCGGCCTCGGTCATCGCGTCGTAGGCCTCAAGTACCAGGCGCTTGGTGCGGAACTCGCCGTGATCGCGCTCCTCGTACTTCCGCAGCACCGTAAACGAGTCTAGAACGTGCTCTGCGGCGGCCCGGTCGAGTCCATAAACGCGCAAGATTGCGGCGTCGATCTCGGCACGAAGCTGCTCACGACGGTTCGGGTTCCAACGGAATGGCGCACCTGGATCGGTGCCTACAATGTCCCGGGCATAGGGCCCAATTCTCAGTGAATTGTACGTGAGCTCCAGAACTCGTGGCGTAAGGAACTCCCGCAGGGTGGCACCAAGCCATTCCCGAGTCGCCTCGAAAGTGTGCGGAGCCGGACATGCAAGCTGCTTGGCTGTGAAGTAGTTCATGTGGCTGCCACTTAGCTTCTGACGGCCAATGAAGTCGAAGATTAGGCTCGAGAACACGGCTTGCAGCATGGGTGCGGCTTCCGGGGCCTCCGGCATGGCCAGGAGAAAGGAGTTCCCGACCGCAGTCTTGGGAAGGATGCTCGGCACGAACGTGCGCTCATTGCCTCCGTTCGTAATGTCGCGCCATCCTAGGAGCCAATCACGGTCCCACCTGTCAGGGATAGCATTCACTACGAGCTTCTCGTCCACCCAATACCGGGCGTGGGGTTCAATCGCTGGATTGTCGAGTTCATCCTCGTCGAGGCGCGGCAGCACCACACTGACGCTGTCGTTTGACACTCCGGCGTAGGTGGAAAATCGGTGGTTCCAATGGAAGAGCATCTTGGCTTCATAGAGGGGTAGCCAGCGACGGTACCCGTCGACCCAGGCCCATCCATCCGATATGGCTCCCCGAGACTCAAGCTCCTGGGCGGAAACGAAGACGTCTGAGTCGTTGGTCATGTGAAACAGCGTTCCGAAGCGAAGACTCCAGGGGTTCCCATCGGGAACTCCATCTCGGAGGAGCGCTGGGTGCCGGCGATAGCACGCGAGTGTGATCTCAGCGTCAATCCGGGTCCTAAAGACCGGCAAAGTGCCCGTGTTGGGATTTAGGAGGAGGATCTCGTCTGCCTCTAGCGGGAAGGTCGAGGACGATACGCCAGGAACAGACTTTTGAAAAAAGGCGAGTTTCACTTCGTGCGCCGGTTCGCCTCCGGTCATTGAGGAAACCGCAAAACGGAAACTGCGGTGTACGCCGTCAAACAACGGAGCGCTGTTCTCGAAGTCGTAAAAGGCGACAAGGCGCGAGGCTGCGAGGGTGTCTGCGAAGAAGGCGGCTGTAGTTGCATCGGTGGCTAGGCCTGTAGGCGTGATTACTCCACTCCGCCCTCTGGGTGCAATGCTGGCGCGGAAGTGTTCGGCGAAGACGCTGTAGGTGTTGACGTCCCCGACGCCGCAGAGGGGATAGCGGCCGGAAGTATGAAGGAAGTGGCTGGTAGCTTCCGCCTGGCGCTTGGCCGCGTTGAATTCGTCGAGGAGTTCGGGATGTGAGGTGGTCAGAGCTACAATAGCCCTCTTGCGGGCCGCGGCATTCTTGATCGCGGCAATGTCGGCATCGCGGGATGCAAAAAATTCTTGTTCTTGAACCTTGATGCGTTCCCAGGGTGGGTTTCCGAGCATGGCGCTGAACCCACCCGTCCAGCCCATAACTGTGTTGGCGGGCTCGTCGCCGGGCACGCTGAAGATGTCGGGAAATTCGAGGTGCCAGTGGAAGAGTCGGTGCTGGGCGGCAATCGAATCGACGGTGTCGATGACGTGCTGCGGCGCAGTGCCGCGACTGAGTTCTTCCAGGGTGGCGTGCGTGATCGGCTGATCGTCGGCGGTCTTGTGGCCGAGGAAGGCGGCGCACCAGGCATCGGCGGTGCGGCGGGCTCGAATGGCGGCTTCGGATGACTGTCCGGCCGCGTAGCGCTGGGCAGCCCAGGCGACGTCCGCCAAGGTCTGCCCGGTCGTCGCTCGCTCTGCCACCTGCTCAGCGACGATCCGGAGACCCTCGTTACCGACGGGAATCCCGGCGTCCAGCAGCATGTCGAGCTGGTTGTTGCGCAGCATGCTGTTGCGCTTCTTCCAGGCGGTGACGGTCTTCTTGTCGTCCCCGGCGAGGGCGGTGTAGGCGGCGTCGGGGATGCCGGCGTGGAGGAGTTTCGGTGTGGTGCCGAGGAGGGCGTTGCCGACCTTGATGTGGTGGTCGAGGAAGGACAGCGGCTGACCGGGGGTCATGGCTTCCAGCCACAGGCTGACCTTGGCGAGGTCGGCGGCCATGGGGTTGAGGTCGACGCCGTAGATGCAGCGGGCCACGACGTCGTGCATGGCCTGCTGGAGGTCTGCTGGGCTGGGGTCGACCTCTTCGGTGCGGACCATGGCCAGCCGGTTGGCGATGCGCCGAGCGGCGGCGACCATGAAGTGGCCGCTGCCGATCGCGGGGTCGCAGACGGTGACGGCGAGCAGGGCCTGCTCGCGGTTCGGCTGCTTCTCGGCGTCGTCGAGGACCGGGTCAAGGGCGGTGTCCAGGACGAGGTCGACCAGGTCGCTGGGGGTGTAGTAGCTGCCGGTGGTCTTGCGGTCGTTGCCGGCGAGGGTCTCGAGGGTGAAGACCTGCCGGGTGGGGTCATGGCGGGGAACCAGCTCGAGCAGGGACTCGTAGATCGACCCGAGTTCCTCCGCGCCGAGGTGGCGGAAGTCGACCAGCTGGCGGGGCTGGCCCTTGGGCTGCACGACGGACAGCGAGCGGATCACCTTCAGTAGCGGCTGGTTGCCCAGTCGGGCGCCGGCCAGGACATCGGCGTGGGTGGTGGTGAACAGCCCGCCGAGGCCGGGCAGGCCGAGGCGGGGTTCGCCGTCCTGCCGTCCCAGGGCGGTGAGCACCAGGTCGACGGACTGCCACAAGTCGTCGTGGGCGCTGCCCTGCCGACGGACGGCGAGCCGGCGCAGCCGACCCGAGGAGAAGTGCTGGGCATAGCGGTCGCGAACGTCGCGGGGCGTGTCCGGTGCGTGGAGCGCGTCGCGATCTTCGGCGACGGCCCAGAACAGCAGCCGGTACACGGTGCGCAGCAGAGCGGCGTGCAGATCCTCCAGCCGAATCGCTCCGCCGGCGAGGTCCTCCCGCAGTCGGGCGTTGGCCGGATGCTGCAGAAAGCCGGTGCCCAGCGTCTCCAGGGCATCCTGCACCCCGTCGCGGAGCAGATTCAGGGCGCGCACGCCCTGGCTGATCGCCGTCGTCCGCCAGCGCTCCAGCCAGCAGTCCGACAGCACCCCGTCGGCTGGCACCTCAACGCGGGACTGATGGGCCAGCAGGTAGAGCAGGGCGAACTCGGCGAACAGCTCGCCGTCGAACATCGCCTCCAGGTCGAACTCGACATACGCCTGCCCGGTAAGCGTTGTCGAGTCCCGCAGCAGACGGAGCGCCCGCCCATTGGACACGATCGCCCACAGGTAGTCGTCGGTGCGGTTGAGCAGCTCCTGGACCATCGCGTGCGGAGCCCGCTGTGCCGCACCCGGCACACCCGGCGTCCTCTTGTCCAGCGGCACACCCCAACCCAGGAGATGGATCGGGGTCGAACCCCACAGGTGGCTGACCGGGTACTGCTTGTCCCCGGCGGTCAGCCCGCCGGCGCCGGTCACCGGCACCCGCCCATAGCCGAGCTCGCTGAGCACCGCTGTCAGCCACCGCTCCCGGGTCAATCCGACTGCGGGATCCCCTTCGGGCAGCCGAGCCAGGTCGTCGCGAAACCGGCGGTACACGCCCAGCAGGTGCGTCCACACCCGGGCGGAAGCTTCCCGCGGGTTCTCCCCGGCCAGGTGGTAGTCGGTGGAGCGCAGCCCATCGAGGCTGCCGCCCAGCACCGCCGACAACACGTCCGAGGGAAGGAGACCTCCGCCCACACGCACGGAGACGAACGAGCCGGTCATGCGTTGCTCCCAACAGCCGGCAGGAGCACCTGCAGGCTCAGTACGTCGACGGGGCGTTGGGCGGTCACTGACAGCCCGCGGCGCACGGCGCCGGCTCCGAGGCGGGCTCGGCGGTGGGCGCCGAGCAGCCGGTCGGCGTGCTCGTCGGCGACGTGCTCCAGGTACGGGGTGAGTTCCGGCAGCCCATCGAGTACTCGCTCCGCGGCGAGTCGCGCCGCATCGGCGGGAACGTTGCCGGACGGGTTCGCGCTCAGGAGCACCTCGGCTCGCTCGTCGGAGAGCCAGACCGCGCTTCCTGGTGCCCCTTCGAAGGCCAGGACTCGGGCGTCCTCGGCGACCTGCGAGTGCACGCCGTCCGGCGTCGGAAGCGCGAGCTGGAAGCGGAAGCGGACCAGCAGCAAGGTCGTGCGGGTCTGCACCGCATCGGACCGCATGACTCCGGCCCGCCGGGCCGGGCGGTCGCGCTCGGGCACCGCGCGGTCGAGGGCGCTCTCCAGGACGTAGCGGCCGATGGCTTGCACCGTGGGGTCGGTACGGGCGATCACCGCCTCCCCGCGACCAGCGGGCGGCTCCGCGCGGAACAGCAGCGGGTCATGCACTCCGACGGGCAGGCTGTGCCGCAGCCCGAGCGGCAGGGTGCCGAGGACCGCAGTGAAGCCGTCGTCGACCTGAGTGACCGTGGAGCCAAGGGCTCGCAAGGTGTGGACCAGGAACTGCTCGAGGTCCCCGTGCGCGCCGAGAGCCTCACGGATCTCGGTGACCTCCGTGACGACCTCGTCCGGCTTGATCGTGTGCTGCGCGAAACGGGTGCGGGACGCCTTCTCCTTTTCGGCCGCGGACTGCCAGGCAGCATCGAAGTCGATGGTGCGCTGATCCAGGTCGAGGTCGATCGTCAGCTGCTCGGCGTGGCGGTTGCGCAGGAGCAGTCCCTCGGCCAGCGCGTCGATCAGACCGTCGCCGTTGCCGGGAACGGGAACGGCCACGCCGGTGGCCTTGGCGATCGCGCGGTGCTTGCGGATCAGCACCTCGAGGACGATCTCGTCGATGCCGTTGTCCTCGCCGTAGAGCGTCAGTGCGCGGACGACGTCCTTGCGCTGGCCGAAGCGGTCGACGCGGCCTTCGCGCTGCTCGTGCCGAGTGGGGTTCCAGGCCAGGTCGTAGTGGAGGACGGCGGAGAAGGCCTCCTGCAGGTTGACGCCCTCGGAGAGGCAGTCGGTCGCCACCAGGACGTGTCGGCCCGGCATGTCGACCAGTTCTTGCACTCGGCGCGCTCGCTCCGCGGGCGGCAGCAGGCCGGTGACGACGCCGACGTTGACGTCGGCACCGCGCTTGCCGCTCAGGGCGGTGGCGAGGTGCTCGCCGATGTACTCGGCGGTGTGGATGAAGCGGCAGAAGACGATCGGCGCGAAGCCGTCGGCGAGCAGCTGCTTGACCTGGCCGATGACCATGGCCAGCTTGCGATCCTGGTCGACACCCTCGAGCTCCGCCGCCCGACGCGCAAAGGCGGAGAGTCGCCTGCGCTCCGCTTCACCGCTCGTGGCCTCGAGCTCCTCCGGCTGGTGCACGAGCGCGCCGGGCGTCATGTCGAGCCCTTCCAGCGTCTCGTCATCGGCGCTGTCGAGCACGCCCGCGCGCCCCAGGGCATCGACCTCCGCCGCGTTCGTGACATCCGCGTTCGATGCCCGCGTGCCCAGCGTGGCGACGGCCGCCCGAGGGCTGGACGCCATGGCACGCAGGAGCGCCAGCGCCGACCACCACCGGACGCGGCTACGCGCCCCCGAGACGCTGTCGCGGACCTGCTCGCGCGCGTAGGTCAGGACGTCCTCGAAGAGGTCCTTGTACGCGGGGCTCAGCGTGTAAGGGACGTCCCTCGTCTCCCTGTCCCGGGGGAAGGGCGTGTCCTCGTCCAGGTAGTGACGGATGTCGGCGCGCCGACGCTGAACGAAGTGTCGCGCCAGCAACGTCCTCCCGGCCGAGCTGCTGAGGTCGACCGCTGCCAGGTCCGGGTGGCAGAGACCGACCAGGTTCGCGAACGCCGTCTCGTCACCAGAGTGCGGCGTCGCGGTGGTGAGGATGAGGTGGCGGCTCTCGTCGGCGGCCAGGGACTTGAGCAGCTCATACCGCTGGTGGCGGGACTGCTGGCCGGCGGCGCTGCCCGCGACGGAGTTGTGCGCCTCGTCCACGATCACCAACTCAGGGCAACGAAGCACGAACTCGTGACGGCGCCGGTCGGACTTGATGAAGTCGGTCGAGACGATGACGTGCGGATAGCGGTCAAACAGCGACTCGTTGAGCATGAGCCCGCGTTCCAGGCCCTTGACCGTGCTGGTCAGGACCAAGGCGGCATCGATTCCGAACTTCTCCCGCAGTTCGCGCTGCCACTGCTCTGCCAAGGCCGGCGAGCACAGCACAGCCATGCGCTTGACGCTGCCCTGGGCGAGAAGCTCGGCGGCGATCAGGCCGGCCTCGATGGTCTTCCCGATGCCCACGTCGTCCGCGATGACCAGACGGACCGTGTCCTGACGCAGGGCCATCATCAAGGGCACGTACTGGTAGTTCCGCGGACTGACGCTGATCCCGGCCAACGATCGGAAGGGCCCGGCCGAGGACTGGAAGCCGACTCGCAGCGCCGTGCGGAGCAGCTCGGTCGAGGCGGCGTCGCCCAGGTCGTCGGCTGCGGGGACGGGGAAGGTCGCGGGCTCGACGCCCTCGTCGGGGAAGACCCCCACCACGTCGTCCGGCCCGCCGCCCAGTGGCTGGAGCAGCAGGAATTCCGGGGTCGTGTCGGGAAGCACCACCCACTCACGTCCGCGGGCGCGAACCAGCCCGCCGACGGCGAAGTCGACGGTCTTCTCGGTGATGCTCAACGTGCAGTCCTTCCAGGTCCAAAAATCCACGCATGCTTGGCGACGAGCGCCGCCCAGTTGTCGCTGTGATGCACCCGGACGACCGTCCAGCCGAGGTCCTCGAGCCGTTCGGTCGCCCGCTCGTCGCGCAGCTGCTGCGCCTCGGCGTCGTGGTGCGGACCGTCGACGAAGACCGCGACGGGGCTGCCCGGAACGTTGTAGACGAAGTCCGGACGGGCGTTGGCCGCGCTGACCGTCTGCTGCGCGTCGTCCGGGAGGCGATGGCCGTTCTCCTGCAGCCAGTCGACGAACCGGCGCTCCAGGCCGGAATCCGACAGGGCCGACAGCCACTCCTGCTGCTCCGACCGGTCACGCTCCCCGGCGCCGGTCGTCACCTCGGCCTCTAGCAGCTCGCGAAGCTGCGGGACGATCTGGTGCCGGTCGATTGCACTGTGGTCGTACTGGTTCCCGTACGACAGCAGGCAGTCGTAACAGCCCTTCTCGCACCGCTCCCGGGCGCCAGGGGCCTTGCCGAGATCGGCGCCGCTGTCGGGGTCGTAGTGGATGAGCTCGAGCGCCTTGCGTGCGACGTCCGCCAGCTTTCGGGGTTCTTCGAGCAACCGGCTCAGGACGCCGGCGCCACCCTCGGCGGACTCGTTCAGCAGCATCCGTCCGCGGCCCTCGGCGTCGGGCAGCTCCACGCTGTCGAGTTCGGAGTCCTCCAGCTGGAAGGTCGCCTCCGCAGCCCGCTCGAGTGCCGCGCGCAGGGTCACGGCGACGGTCTCCGAGGCGGGTTCGGTGAGTCGGAGCACGAGGACGTTGCGCCGGTCCTCGACGTATGGGGTGACCTTCTCCTTCGCAGCGACGTCCTCCGCCGCGTCAAGGCTCTCGGTGTCGACCGTCTTGTCGGCGGCCTTGGTCTCCGACAGCCACCTACCTTCTCTCAGGTCGAGCCAGAAGCCCCGGTCGCTCGGGTTCTTCCGGCGGCGGCGGCCGACGCTGGCGATGCGCATCACGGCCGCGTCGGCGTGCACGAGCTCGAGCACGGCCTGGCCGTCGACGACCGCCTCGGCTTTGGTGAAGCCTGCGCGTCCGCCGCGGTCGGGGAAGCGGAAGGAGACCTCGAGGTCGAAGCCGGACCTGCGTCGTTCCTCCTCGTCGCTGCTGATGCGCTCACGCCGGCGGGTGAACACGGTCTGCAGGCGCAGCAAGCCGTACTGGGAGACGCCCAGCTGCGCGCCGCAGTGCTCGCAGGTGTCGGTGCCGACGACGACGGGGTGGTGGTAGCCGCAGTACTCGCACCGCTTGGCGGTCTCGGTCACCGCACCACTGCTGTTCGTCTCGCCCGGGTCGCGGGGGAGCTGGATACGAGTCACCTCGTACCGCGCCCCCTCGTGGTAGATGAGCGCACCGGGCCCGAACTCGCTGATGGCGAGGAAGCGCGGTCGCTGGATGTAGTCGCCGTCGACCTTTCCGCCGCGCCGGGCCGGGATGTACGCGGCGAGCGGCAGCCGGGGAAACGAATAGCCGGGCAGGAATCCTTCGCTGGCCAGGTACCGGTACGAGTAGAAGTCGGTGGCGCCGACCTCCCGGTCCTCGTTGCGCAGCAGGATGAGCTGGTTGCGCGCATCCGCGCGACGGCGCTCGGCCTGCTGCCGATCGCGCCTGCTGGACTTCACGTTGATCGCCAGCTTGTGCTGCTCGTGGTACTCGGTCAGTGCCGCGAGGAAGAGCTGCCGCCAGCGGTCGAACGACTGGTCCAGCAGCCGGGCGGCATGCTTGACCTGGTCGTGCACCCACGTGTCGCTCCACCACGGCGGTTCGCCACCGGTCGCCTGCCACGTCCGACGCAGGTCGGCCATCACCCGCTGGGCGGTGCGCTCCGCCCGCAGCGTGACGTCCGAGTCCGACAGGGCCTGCCAGAGGTTGGGCAGCAACCGGAGGGTCGGGGTGTCCCCGTCGGCCTCGAGCAGGTCAGTGATGGACGAGTGCATCGACTGATCGGTCTCGGCCAGCCACATGGCGTGCACGTGCGAGCGGATCAGGTCCTCGTTGGTGAGGTCGAGCCGCGGAGCCACGACCGAGCCGGCCACCATGTCGCGGGACCGGCGGAACCAGTAGCTGTCGTGCGCGTTCCCGGTCGAGCAGTAGGTGAGGACGAGGGCGGGTTGACCGCTCCGGCCGGCACGCCCGGAGCGCTGGGCGTAGTTCGCCGGTGTCGGCGGCACGTTGCGGAGTCCAACGGCGTTCAGGCTGGAGATGTCGACGCCGAGCTCCATGGTGGGGGAGCAGTACAGAAGTGGGAGGTCGCCCTTGCGGAACGCGTCCTCACGACCAAGACGCATCTGCTGAGGCACCTGAGCGGTGTGCTCGCTGGCGTGCATCCCGGAGAAGCCGGCTGCCAGGTCCCTGTAGAGATCGCGGAAGAACGGGTTGACCCGTGCGGTCGCCTCGCCCTTGAACCGGCGCCGGAGCGGGTCCGGGGCCCCTTCCTTCCCGTCGCCGGCTAGCCAGCGAAGGGCCGCGGCGCGCAGCCGGTACTCCGACCCGTCCGGGCCTTCCGACCTGATCAGCAGACCTGCCTCGGCGAGGACGTGCAGCAGATCGAGGATGACCTTGCTGGCGTCGTCCGTCTTGACCACACCAGGAAGCCCGGCTGCGTCCGTGCGGAGATAGCGGCCGAAAGCGCCCCGCCCGGTCAGCGCCAGTCGCCCACGCGGGCCGCCCGGCTTGGACGGGCGCGGAGCGGCATGCCCGACTTCCACCAACCGCTCGTCCTCGGACATGGCCCAGGGATCGATGAGCTGCTGGCGAGACTCCTTCCGCAGCCGCTCCAGTCCCTCCTCGGTCAGGCAGTCGACGTCGATCGCACGCACTCGACGCAGCTCATCGAGGAGGATCCGGCCCAGTTCCTCCCGCTGTGCCGCAGAGATCTGCTCCAGCAAGTAGGTACCGGCCCAGGACTCGTCGTCCTCCGCGAGCTCCATTAGGTCGCGGTAGTCGACCCGGAGCAATCCGGTCTGCTCGAGGTTCGGCATCGTGACCCGCCAGCCTCGCTGCAGGTCCACGTACAGCTGGTACTCGACCACTGCGCGCAGCGCTCGTTCCGCGGCCGCCTTGGCGCTGAACTTCGCGTGCGGGTTCGCGGAGAAGTCCGCCGTCTGCAGGCCGAGCGAATCGGTCACCGCGCCGGCGATCGTGTCGTGCGTCAGTCCCTCCGCCCCGGCCTTCTCCAGTGCTGCGTGGAGTGCTGCGCGCAACTGGCTGACCTGGACGAAGTCGTTGAAGTGGCCGGCCTGCAGGCTGGCGTCCTGCCGGTTGTCCACGAACGTCAGCAGCTTGCGAGCGTCTGCGTCGAGGTCCTTGAGGGGCACCGAGCGGAGGTGCCGCACGATGGACGCGCTGAGGAGGGTGACGGCGCTAGATCGGCCCTCGGAGTCGAGAGTGGCGAGCTTGCCGAAGTCCTGGCCGCGAACCTGCTCGTAGGACACGCCGCAGCGCATGCAGAAGGCGAACGGCGTGGAGACGAACCAGGCCGGCAGCCCGAGCCCGGCGTTGTCCAGCGTGCCGTCAGGCAACACGTAGACCTTCTCGGGCAGGTACTTCTTCTTGCTGTCGAGGATCTCGACGCGGTCCGTGTCCGGATCGGTGACGAGCCAGGACTCGGGCAGGCGGCCACTGGCCAGCGGGTCATTGGGCCAGGGCAGGTCGGCGGAGACGTACAGATAGCCGGTGATGTTGTCGCCGCCGCTGGCGTCGGCGTCCCGGCGGGACACCAACGAGCTTCGGCCGGCCTGCTTTGCCTTCGCGACGACCAAGTACTCCTGACCGCACTCGCGGCAGAAGCCGAGGGGGAGCAGGGCCTTGTCGGGGTGGTCCGGAACGGTCACCTGGTACGAGCCGGTGATGTGCCGGGTGTCCTCCGGCTCCAGGGAGACGTACACGGTGTCGCCCTTGGACAGGAATTGGTGGAGCCGGAAGGCGAACACCGGGCGGTCGATGACCGGCTGCCGGACACGGGAGCCCTCTTCGAGCACCCGACGCAGCGCCGTCCGGCAGGCCTCCTTGGTGTGTCCGGTGAGCTCGGCGAGGGTGCCGGCGGCTTCAGGGAGGGTGGTTGGGGCCCGGCGGACGAGTCGACCCGTCCCTGCCTCATGGTCGAGACCGAAGGTCGTCTCGATCCAGCCGGCCAACGGGTCGGCGGCGAACTCGGCGTGGCCACGTGTCTGCTCGGGACCCTGCGCCGCATCGACGGCTGACCGGAGCTGCTCCGCAGCTGGGGCGGTCGCGGTGGTCGCCCGGGTGAGGGTCTCGCCGATGACCCGTTCCGGGGTGACTTCAGAGCCGAACAGCCGGGTGGCCACGTCGGCGACGACGGCGTTGCGCTCGGCGGTCGTCCCGGCGCTGGCCATCGTGGCGCTCGTGCCGACGATCTGGAGGTCGTCAGTAGCGCACTGATCGCGGAGGCGGCGGATGAGCATCGCGACGTCCGCGCCCTGGCGACCGCGGTAGGTGTGCAGCTCGTCGAGGGCGAGGAAGCGGAGCCCCTGCGCGGCCCGCACCAGGTGCTTGCGCTCCTCCGGCCGGGTGAGGACCAGCTCGAGCATCACGTAGTTGGTGAGCAGGATGTCCGGCGGCTCGGCGAGGATCCGGCGTCGCTCGTCCTGGCTCTCCTGCCCGGTGTAGCGGGCGAATGTGACCGGCTCGCCGCCCTCGGGGTAGCCGAAGCTCAGGAACTTCTCCAGCTCGCCGACCTGTGAGTTGGCCAGCGCGTTCATCGGGTAGACGACGATCGCCTTGACGCCCGGTCGCCGCTTCCCGCCGTTCGCGTCCCGGTCGCGGAGGACGGCGTCGACGATCGGGATGATGTAGGCCAGGGACTTGCCCGAGCCGGTGCCGGTCGTCAGGACATAACTCTTGCCGGTTCGCGCCGCCTCGATCGCCTCGCGCTGGTGCTGGTGCAGCACGATCGGGTCGCGGCCGGCGTCCTGGGGACCGCTCTTGCGGCGGAAGATCCGCTCGCACTCCTCGTGGAGTAGGCCTTCCCTCACGAGGTCTGGGATGGCACCACCCGAGGCGAAGGACGGGTTGAGGCTCAGCCACGGGTCGGGCCACTGGACGCCGTCGCGGAACTGCGCCTCCACGAACGTGGAGATGCGCTGATCGCGGACCTGGACGAACCCGGACGTGAAGTCCCGGTAGTCGGCGATGACCTGCTCGTGGATCTTGAAAACGTCCAAAACCAACCCATCCCCGTTCCGGTTCTGGGTTGACCTTAGAGTGCGCGCGCCGTGACACCGAGCGACCTACCTCACGCGCGGGACCCCTGTGACGAGTGGGTCCAATGCGGGGCCGCCGTGTCAGCAAGTTGGCCACGCGACTCTTGCTGCGTGGAACAGGTCTGCGGGCGGGGCCTGCCTCCAGCTGGCAGAAGCTCGCCTCGGCGCTGGCCTTTGTGGGAGAGCACGAGAAGGAGGGACTGTACTGGCTGCAGCCGTGGAGACTCAGGTCCGCTGCTCCCGGGGACAGCCGGCTTGGCGGTCAAGGGGCTCGCGGAGCGCCGGGACACCTCGTCGGCGCCAACGCCGATCGCTACACGTCCAGGCCGCCGCGAGGAGGCTGAGTCATCGCTGGGTCAGGCAGGCCCGTCGCCGTCTGCCTGAGCCAGTCGCCAGCGTGCCGCTTCTCGGTGAGCGTCGGTGAACAGGTCGACCCAGTACTCATCCAACACGGCTTGCTCCACAGTGAGATCTCGCCTACCCATTGAGATCAGGCGCTGGAAGCCCGTCTGGACGTCACCGTTCGTCAGCAGGCGGCGGGCAGCAGTGGCGGCCCCACCAGGGCCGTTCATCATGCTGATCCACGCGGTCGGCGTATATCCCAGCTCTCGGGACTCGTCGACAGCAGCCTGGCATGCCCGTTGAAACTCCTCCGCCAGCGTCACCGGGGGAGTGTGCCTCAGCGCAGCCGCGCACAGGAAGCACGAGTGCCGATCAACGCCGCTCCGAGCAATTCCGAGCAGCAATGAGCCTCAAAGGGTCAACCAGCTGGCGCTACGGTTCGTCATTCCGACAGCCCGATGTAGCAGCTGTCCCCGCGCCGCCTCAGCGGCCCAGCGCCGATGCAATGTGCTGGGCCAGGCCGCGTGCCAGCTCGACCGGGACGGCATTGCCGATCTGACGGGCGATGTCCAGCTTGCCGCCACACCACAGAAATTCGTCCGGGAACCCCTGAAGCCGGGCGGCTTCGTGATGAGTGATGGCGCGAGGCTGTTCGGGGTGGAGGTAGCGGCCCTTCTCGGGCTTGAAGAACTCGGTCCGGATGGTCACCGAGGGCCGGTTCCAGTGCATGCGCCCCATCACATCGAACGAGCCGGAGTTGTGCCCGATCCAGCACGGGGCCTTCAGCTTGTTGGGCAGGTTGCGGCGGTCTCCCCCTGGAGGGATGTGCCGGAATCGCTTGAGGGACAGGTCCTGGTAGTTACGAGTCAAGTGCAGGTCAGGGGACTTGAAGACGCCTGGGAGCACGCGTCCGAAGGCCTCGGTCGTCATTGACGGGAGCCGCTGGTCGTCCGGGTGTACGACTTCGTCGAGCCCTTCGAGGGCCTGGCGCACGGTCCGCCATTCGTCCTGGGGTACCGACCCAGTGGGCACGTCGATCTTCGACAGTTCGCGATGGGTGCCAATCACGATGAAGCGTCGGCGGAGCTGGGCCGCGCCGAACTCGGTGGCCCGCACGATGCGGGCGTCAATCTGATAGTCCTCGAGCAAGCCGCCGGAATCGGTCTCCTGACGGAGCATCTGAAACTGGTCGCTCGCGCCGAACCGGTCGACGTTCTCGATGAGGAAGGCCCTCGGTTGGACCTTGATCAGCGTCTCCACGTAGTGACGCCACAGCTCGTTGCGGGGGTCGTCGATCCTGCGCTTGTTCAGACTTGAAAAGCCCTGGCAGGGTGGTCCGCCGACGACGACGTCTGCGTCTGGCAGTTCCCCGGTTACCCAGTCCTCGATCTTGCCCCAGTGGACGTGGTCCTCGCCGAAGTTGGCCGCATACGTCGCGGCCGCGGCGAGGTCGTGTTCGACCGCTGCCACGGGCTCGAAGTGCCCGGTCTCCTTGAAGCCTTGGGTCAGGCCCCCGCAACCGGCGAAGAGGTCGATCACTCGCAGGGGTGTCGCCACACCCGCTGTCGAATCAGGGTCGCGACCAGCTCCGCCCATTGAGGTAACACCCGCCGTTCTTGCTGGCGCGTGCCCTCGCAGTGGCACGCGTGTCCTTCCCCGCGACACTATCGAGCGCGGGCTGCCACCGACCGTAAGCGCGCCCAACGACAGTTCCTTCCCGGGCCCCTACAGCTGTTGTCGGGTGGGGTGGGCGGGGCAACTGCGCATGTCGCCAAGCAGGATGGGTGTGTGGGGGAGGCTGAGCGGGTGACGGCTCGCCCCCCCGCATCGAGCCCAGAAGTGGCGGCACGGATGAGTCGCGCCCGGCGGCGCGACACCGCCCCCGAGGTGGCTATACGGCGCGAGGCGCACCGTCGGGGCCTTCGCTATCGGGTCGATGCGGCGTTGCCAGGACTGCCGCGCCGGCGGGCGGACATGGTCTTCGGTGGCCGACACGTCGCCGTCTTCGTCGACGGGTGCTTCTGGCATTCGTGCCCGATCCATGCGACGACCCCCACGGCGAACCGCGAGTGGTGGGTCGCGAAGCTCGAGCGAAATCAGCAACGCGACCGCCAGACCGATGAGCACCTCCGAGAGCTTGGGTGGACGGTGCTCCGCTTCTGGGAGCACGAGAACCCGATCGCAGCCGTCGACGTCATCGAGCGAGTGGTCCGCGGGACCTAGCCGAGGCTCAGGCGCGCCGATGCCTTGGTCCTGCGTCCTGTGCCTGGGCGCCCAGCAGCACCGCGGACTCAGTCACCGCCTCGAGGACCTGGCGCCTCAGCTCGTCGTCGTCGAGCGACTCGAAGTCGACTACTGCTCCCCAGCGGGACAGCCGCTTGAGCACGTCGATCAACATGGCTCGCTCGGAGATTCGACCTCGGTCCACCGCCGGCCAGACGTCCGCAATGGCACGGACGAGGGCGCGGCTGCCACCGATCGACTTCCTGCGGGCGTACATCTGGTCGAAGGCTGCCTCGCCAAAGGTCTCGAGAAGGCGGTACCGCTCGTGGACCTGTGGCAGGGCCAGCAGGTGCGCTCGCCACCAGAGCCTGCCCCACACGTGTCGGGTGATGTCCGTGCCCAGGACCCGGTCCCCCGGAGGGCGGGGGTACCGCCAGTAGGAGACATCGGGCAACAGCACGAGGGCGAGGAAGGCCCACATCGGCCTAACGGACGCCTCGGCCGCGACCAACCCGCACCGCTGGTGCAACAGCTGCGCCACTTCGACGTCGAAGGTCATGCGGTCCTGGCGTCGGCTCTCGTCCGGGAAGCCGGCTCGCGCAGCGACGACCAGGATGTCGTCCCGCAGGCGTTGGAGTTCCTCCGCAGTGACGCGCCGCCCACCGGTGGCGGCGAACACCGCGGACGGGTGGCGCAGAGAGTGCCGTTCCTGGAGCTCGGCGATCGGAGCGTGCTGGTACTGGCGATGCAGCTCCCGGGCGGCGTCTCCGAGCAGTCGCGGGTAGAGGACGCTCACGACGCCACCAGCAGTTGGGACGTCTCCTGGAGGCGACTGCTGAACAGTGCCGGTGCGTTCTGTCGCTCACGGCGGAGAGCCTCCATGGAGAATCCTGGAAAGGCATTCCGGACGACGTTGATCAGCAGCGCTCCAAGCGAGCCGGCGGGGTGGTCGGCGCCTTCCTGCAGGTCCTCATCAGTGAGCGCGCGTTCCACCAGCACGCGAAGGACGTCCGCCCGCAAAGTGGACAAGACGCGCTGGTCGGCCTCACTGGGCGAGGAGGCTGATCGGACTGCACGCATGACGACGTCGTGGCGCTCGTTCACGAGCAGGAGGATCGAACCGAGTGCCGCGCCGTCCAGGTCTTCGTCGATGTGCAGGTACCAGCCGGCACCCGTCGGGTAGGGCAGGTCATGGAAGTCCGCAGTCGCGATCGGGAAGAGCGCGTTGTCCCCCTCGAGGACGACCCGATGTCGATCGGACCACAGCACGCTGCCGGGACGCGTCGGGGCCGCCGCAGAGGACCCGGGAGACGGTGACCGAAGCGTCACATTCGTGACGAGGTCGAGTGCGCCGCCGAGGTCGCCGCCTGGCAGTTCGAACTCGATCGTGACCTCGAATGCATCGTCGGCAGGCAGCGGAGATCGCCACGCCCGACCGCGCAGCAGTGAGTTGGTCGCGAACCACTGCACGCTCAGATCGACCGCAGCGTCCTCGGTGAGACCGGTCAGCTCCCGCAGCCGTAGGCCATCGACGATGACCGGCCGGTGCAGGGACAGCGTTGTGCTGTAGTCCCAGTCGAGAAGGTTGTCCGGGAGGGGCTCGGTGCCGTCAGGGGAGAGCCGGGACCAGGGGCCGATCGAGACGACGTCGATCGGCGGCCGCAGGAAGGGGAAAACGCGAGTCACGCGGCGCCCTCGGCGCTTTCAGCCAGCGGCGCGGCGACGACCCTCATATCGGTGGCGGTGTCCGGTACCGGCATCACCACGAGTTCGACCTCTGTGGGACCGTTCACTGTGCACGAGTCCTCGGTGATCGGGCCGTGGGCGGTCCGCCACTCGAGCACTCGCGGTTGGGCCGCCCCTGCGGGCGGATCGGTCTCGCGACCCTCCCAGGCGACAATGGACAGCTGAGCGCTCAGTTCAACAGGGCCAGGCGTGTTAACTCCATACCGCGCGACCAGGACAACGGCCCCGTCCACTGCCTCGATGTGCGGCTCGATCAGCGTGGTGACACGCGTACGAGTCGCTGCCCCAGGTCGGGCGCCGGCCCTTGAGCCCTGGGCGCCTGCCTGGTCAAGTCGGCTGCTCGTCGTACCGGTCCACCCGTCGTCGAGGCGGCCCGCGAAATGCGGAGACGACTGGTCGTCGGGGGACGCGAACGCGGCAGCGACGAGCCCACCCAGGTAGTTGCTGACGGCGCCGAGGGCCGTCCGCGACGAGGTGGATACCGCGTTCTGCACCGGGGCGCGGAAGACGGCCAGCTGCTCCCGCAGCCGCATGAAGGTGGTTCTGATGAACGTGCGTTCGTGCCCCGTCAGCTGCTCGGATACCCAGTTGTCGTGAGTGGGTGGCTCGGCCGCCGCGTAGACGCCGTCCAGTTCGTCGTCGGCACGGAAGACGCCCGCGTACACGCTGTGCACAGAGCTGGTGGTCGGTCCTTCGAGGTAGCGGACCACGAGTTCCGGCGAACGCATCAGACATACGTGGTGCGGATCTCCGTCGACCCCGGCGAAGCTGGCCGCCATGGAGACCGCACTCGGCGACATGGGTACGACGACGGTGCGTTCCAATGCGAACCGTCCGAGCCGCTGCCGAGGATTGCCGCACTCGAGGGTTTTGGCCACGTCGGTCGGAAGTTTGCGATATGCGTTGACGAACATACTGAGCGGATGTAGGCGGGCCGGTTCAGGTACGGGGAAGCTGCGACCGTTGGCCAGGACTTCGGGTACGAGCCGTTCGGTTCCTCGTTCGGGAAGCATGACGGGCCACAGTTGCCAGGCGATGGTCTCGGCCAGGTGCTTCGCTGCATCCGCTGTGTCGCCCAGCTCGTCCAGCTCCGGGTCGATCACGACCAGCGTGGTGCCCGACTCGCCCCGCTCGAACGGGCTCAATCCGAGCGCTCGCGCGACCTCGTCCGCGTCATCGCCGACGAGCGGCTCCACATGATCGTCGTGGACATCGCCCCACCAGTGGCGACCGGTGAAGGGCCTGCTATCCGCGTCGACCCGGCCGCGATTGTCGAACGAGCTGCCGAGGGCGATCCCGATCAGACGGGAGTGCAAGGCGCCCGTCTCGTCCGCCGTGCGCGTGTAGACCAGGATCGTCCCGACGCGGGACAGGCGATAGAGGACGGCCTTGCCGTATCCGTAGGTGCCGCCGCCCAATGCGGTGTCGCGCTTCTCTCCGACGTTGAGCACGAAGGAGATCCAGTCGCGGCGGCCGTCGGCCAGTTGGTCCGCTCGTGTGGGACCGCCCAGACCCTTCGTCCCTCGGTCCACGACGGACAACAGCCGCAGGTTCGGTGTCCGCACGGCCCGGCCGACGCCCAGGTGCTCCTGGACGGCAGCCGGCGGGGTGAGAAGCCGCTCCCAGGTCGGCCGGTGAGTCGGAGCCACGGTGGTCAGTTCGAGTCGGTAGACCGTCTCGACGCCGGGGAGCCGGGCGTCCCAGGAGTTCTGCGCGGTCTCGCGCACGAACACCGTCAGCGGGTCCACCGGTGGCCGCCCGAGCTGGTTGCGGATCCCCTCCGAGGCGATTGCACCCGTCGGAGGAAATGGCTGCGACCACCAGCGTGGCGTGATCATGTGCGCTCCAGCAGGAACAAGGCCGGGTCGAGATCGACGCGACGAGCGTCGGCCGCCGGGGCGTTCAGATCGATGCTGTACTCGACCGGCCCGACCCCGCCGAGTGCGGCGTCCCCGGTCAGCCCGGCGGGTGTGATCCGAGGAAACCCCGGGCCGACGTCGTACGTGCGGACCTCGATGACGTCGAAGCGCTTCCGCGCGTAGATGTCGCGGTCCGCCTCGTGGTAGCCGACCTCCTGCAGCCGCTTCCGAAAGCCGGCGGTGTCGTCGGTCCTCCGCGCGATGTCGTGGACGAGCTCGGGCACCGACGCGCCCTGGTCGGAGCGGACTCGCAGCCAGTGCAGGAGCAGCCGCCCAGGCGCCTCGACGTCGAGCTGGTCGGTGCCGTGGATGCGGATGGACCGACCCTCCGGTGCCGTCGTCGTCTTCACTTCGACAGCGCGGCCGCCGTGGTGGAAGTCCTGTGCGGACCCGTTCGGCCCCGTCCAGAACTCGGCGGCACCGGTGTCCTGAAGGAGCATCGACCGGAGCAGGTGCAGCTCCCCGAAGAGGCCGGCCAGGGCCGAAGGGGTGAGGACCTGACGATTGCCCGCCAAGAGCGCGCGCCAGTCCTTGAGCGCATCGCGCAGTGCGGCAACGGCTCGCTCAGGCGTCGCGGCGACCCGTTCCGCCACCTCGACGCAGAGTGCCGTGAACAGATCGGTCTGACGTTCGTCGATGAGTTCGAGCGAGGCGTACTGCTGATAGCGGTGCTCGTCCTCGAGTGCCCTCCGGCGGAGGATGACGGCGTCGCCGTCGAGGATCTCCTGGAGGCTGTGCCTGGATGCCAAGGGCACCAGAAGGTGACGGTGTCCCTCGGCGTCGACTCCCGCCTGCACCGCGCCCTGGGGTGTATCGACCCCGATGGGAGCCGTGCGGAAGGCGGAAACGACTGGACGACCGGCCGCAGCGGCCCAGATCAGGTCGAGCTGTGCGCCGTCGAGCGTCACGCGGCCTCGTCGTCCTGGTCCAGGACAGACAGGTCCTCCTCCTCGACCACCACACCGGACAGGTCGGCGCTCCAGTACTCGACGTCCGAGTCCGAGGTACCCGGGCGCGGCTTGGGGAAGACGAGAGCAACACCAATCACGACGTCGTCGGTCGGAGCGTCGAGTGGCAGGCGGCCGCCCTTCCCGGTCTTGGATTCGGGTTCGATCGGGTAGATCAGCAGCAGACCCTGATCCGGTCGTTGATCGTCGCGCAACGCCAGGATCCGTTCCCGGCTACCGAGCTCCTTACCGGTGACATCCAGGTCGATCGTTTCGTCCCGCCGGCTGCTGAGGGTCTTGATGTCCGCAACGCCGTCGAAGACCGACTCCGACTCCGGGTCCAGCTCCGACTCGTGGCCGAGTCGGGCACGCTTGACCATCCGCACCTCGATGTCGGCGCCGAGGCTGCATCGATCGGTCGTGGCGCCGGCCAGGGAGTTGCCGACCACGGCGACACTCCATTGCTTGAGCGCGCCCTTACGCGCGCGCCTGCTGATGTAGTCCAAAAGGCGCCCGCGGTGAGCGTCGGACGATCGCTCGTTGAACTCGTAGCTGCGCAGGAATGCGGCGATGTCGTCGTGGGGCACCTGGGTGAAGAGCGCGGTCTCCGGGCGCGGTGGCTCAGCTCGGACCCCGTGCCGACGGGCGTCGTGGAGCAGCGAGCGGGCGGCAGCGGCGTTCTCGGCCAGCCGTGCTTTTCCTTCGGGCGTGACGTCGAAGAAGCGTGACTCGACGAGCGTCCCGCCGTAGGCGGCATGGGAGAGGATGGCGGACTTCATCTTGGCCTTGTTGGTGATGGCCATCTTCGGGTGCGATCGGATGCGGACCGCGAACGTCATCGGGGTCTCCGCCGGGTTGTGCATGTAGCGGTCGATGTCGCGGCGCATGTCGGCCTCGACAGTCGCGAGATGGCTGAACCACTCGGCCAGCTCCTCGGTCATCCAGATGCGCGGTAGGTCGCCGTACCCGTCGCGGTAGCCGAACCACCGCCCCATCTGGAGCAGCGTGTCGTAGGCGGACACAGCCCGGACGAAGAGGCTGGACACCAGGCCTTCCAGGGTCAGGCCTCGCGACAGCGTGTTGCCGCCGATCGCGATCGCGGTGACCGGCCCGGCTTCGTAGTTGAGCCGGTCGGTGCTTCGGTAGTTGTCGACGATGATTTTCGTCTCGCGGACGACCTTCGGTAGGTGCTGAAGCAGGACGTCGAAGGCGACCTTGTCCTCGGCGAAATCCGCGGCCGGGACGAGGCGGGTCTCGCGCTCCCACGTCGCCCGCAGACGGTCGAGGGTTCGCGCGTCGTTCTTGTCCAGTCGTTCCGCGATCGATGAGCGCAGGTGTAGCAAGGGCTCCTTGAACGCCTCGTGCACCACGGTCTCGGTGGTCGTGTGAACCAGCATCGTCGAGTGCGGGTTCCCTCGGCCCCGCGCACGTCGAGCGGCAGTCGCCAACCAGAACCATTCAACCGCTGCCTGCAGCGAGCGCGTGACGGCCGGCTGGAAGGTCGCGGCTTCCTTCTTGTTGCGGGGCTTCAGGTCGTCCACCTCGTCGTCGTGGACGATGCGGACCATGTCGTGGCCGCCCGGCAGGTCGGCCGGGTCCTCTCCGTCGAGCAGCTCCCGCCCGAACAGCACCTCGGTGCCGTGGTAGCCGACCGGCTGAGGGAGGTTGACGATGAAGTCCCTGGGATAGAAGTCCTCCTCGACGGAGGGATCGATCAGGAGGTTGGCGAAGGGCGTCGCCGTGTAGCCCACGTAGCCGACCTTGGGAAACTTGCTCAGGACGTCGAAGAGCAACGGGTTGATCTTCGCCGTGGCAACCGTCGACTGATCGGCCTCGTCGTCGATGATCAGCGTGGGGCAGTTCTCGAGGTACTCACCGGCCTTGCTCAGCCACGTCCGGAGCTTTCGCAGCACGGCTGCGTTCTTCTTGACCACCAGGAGCAGGCACTGGTCCGTCGAGGCGAAGAACGCCTTCGGGTTCGGCGGTGGCCGGAAGTCATGGGTCTCGCTCGTGACCTGGTGCCACTGCCCGGGGTTCGACTCGACAAGATCCTTGACAAGTCGGATCTGTGTCTGGCGGCGAAGGGTGTTGTGGATGCCGGACAGGACGATGAAGAGCTTGTAGCCGCGGTCGGCCGCCTTGGCCATGACGGCTGTGAAGTTCGTGGTCTTGCCCGACTGGACGAAGCCGACGACGAGCCCACGCGTCCGGAAGGCAGCCTGCTTCGGATGCTCGAGCAGCGCGACGACCTTCGTCGAGGACTTGTCGATTGCCTCGATGTTCTCGTCGCCGAACCCCTTGTGACGCAACGACGCGATGAGTGCCGGCCAGTTCCGGTCGTTGTCCATGTCGGGGCCCGTGTACCAGGTCTGCCTGCCGTCCAAGAAGACGGAGGACGGCTCGTCGAGATTCCGGATGCGCAGGCTTTCGGCGTCATGCCGCTCGCGGACGGCGCGGATGATCGATTCATCCGCGCCGAACATCTGCAGATTCTTGACCGCATCGTGCGGCGTCATGGACTGCGTGAACTGCTGGAAGACCTTGTAGAGGTGGTCGACCTGTTCCCCCGAGCCGGCTGTCACCGAGTCTCCTTCGTTGGCGATGCTCTGAAGAGGGTAAGCAGATGAGTCGGTGCCCTGCGTGGGCGAGCGCCGCTTGGCGGGCACGACGGGGCTGGTGTTCCGAAGGGTGCCCATGTGGCGCGCTCCGCAGGCAAGTGAGCGTCCCGGCCCAGCCGAGCGACCCATGGGCGGCAACTTCGATGACGGCGGGTCGGTGGCCCTCACTGTCAGTGCTGCCGGCTAGCGTGGGGCCGTGCGGGGGAACAGGTTCACATTGCTCGACCTGTTCGCCGGTTGCGGCGGGATGACCCGGGGTTTCTTGGATCAGGGCGGCTTCGACTCTGTTGGCGCGGTTGAGATCGACCGCGCTGCCGCTGCGACCTACGCGGCCAATTTCGATCCCAGCGGTGATCACACCTTTGCCGGGGACATCGCGGGCTTCACCGACGTCCCGGAGGTCGATGTAGTCATTGGCGGGCCGCCGTGCCAGGGCTTCTCGGCTCTTGGCCAACGGGACCCGAACGACCTCCGCAACCAGCTCTGGCGCCAGTTCGTTCGAATCGTGCGTGAGTCCGATGCGCGCATGTTCGTCTTCGAGAACGTGGACCGGTTCGCGCGGACTCCCGAGTTCGTCCTTCTCCGTGTAGCCGCCGGCGACGGGGGCGAGCTCGCCGACTTCCGGACACAGGTCTTCCGGTTGAACGCGGCCGACTTCGGCACGCCTCAGAAGCGGATCCGGACCATCGTGGTCGGGTCACGTATCGGGCCCGTTGCCGACCCGGTTCAGACCCATGCGAAGGCCCCGGTTGGTGAGCTATCCCGCTGGCGAAGCCTGCGCGAGGCGTTCCTCGAAGGTCCCGTGCTGCTGGAGCCCGAAGTTCGTAAGGTGTGGCTGCCGGAGAGCACCGTCGATTTCCAAGGGAAGTCGGTCGAAGGAGCGTTCAAGCTTCACGATCTGCATTTGACACGGCATTACGACCTCACGTCGGAGATCCGATACGCGCACATCGCACCGGGGCAGTCGCGCTTTCATCTGCCTGATGAGCTGCAGTACCCCTGCTGGCGTAGGCACACGAAGGGTGCCGGCGATGTGTTGGGGCGTCTTGAGTGGGACAAGCCTGCCGTGACCATGCGGACCGAGTTCTTTCGTCCCGAGAAGGGCCGCTTTCTCCACCCTCAATGGGAGAACGGCGGGGTGCAGATCAACCGCGCACTAACCCACGCAGAGGCCGCCGTCGTCCAGGGCTTCGACGAGCGGCACGTGTGGTGCGGCAGCAAGGCCGCCATCGCCCGTCAGATCGGTAACGCTGTCCCGCCGCCCCTGGCCGAAGCCGTGGCCCGTGTAGTGGCTGGACGGCTCGACGCCGTCGGTGACGCCGCGGGCTTGGACTAGCTGCACCGCTCGCCCGGTGGTGACCCGCTTGAGGGGTCTGCGCCGTCCTTCGGCCCATCGTTCACTGTGGTCACTTTCGAGGCACGCAGGTCCGGAAGCTCTGTTGCTCTGCGATGGCGTTCGCCTACGGTCCGCTATGTGCTGGGCCACAACTCTCGAGAAGACGAGATGCATCAGCGGGCCGTGTGGGGTCCGGTCAGGTCAAGGCTTCCGGTGCAGTCACGCGTGACCGAGGCGGGTCCCACCCTGGACGGCAGCAACTGAAACGCCGCGGCGAGCAGGTCATCAGCACGCATGCGCCCTCGGCGCTGTACCCATAGGCCGCGGGCCACGCCTCGCGTGCGCTCTAGCGCCGGTGAGCGTCGATCGACGACAGAACCTAGGAGTCATTAAGCATGGTGACGACGAGTTCAGCATGGAACTCTGACGCTGGCCTTGCCAAGGAAGTGCACGCGCTGTTCGACAGTGCTATCGCCTCGTACCGAGCGAACCCCAATCTGATCACTGAGCACGCGAACCACGAGGAATCCATCCGGGTAGGCGGGTATGCAAACCGGACGCTCCTCGAGCTCGTCCAAAACGCGGCTGACGCGATGTCAGGGACGCGCGGCGGAGAAGTATCGAAGCATCGAGGCCGCGTCGAGATCGTGCTCGACGAGCGCAGGGGGACGCTCTACTGCGCCAACGCGGGGCGCCCGTTCTCGAAAAGCGGCCTTACGGCGATCATGCATGCGCACCTCAGCGGCAAGCGAGGCGACGAGATCGGTCGCTTCGGTCTCGGTTTCAAGTCGGTTCTCGCAGTGTCCGATTCGCCGCAGGTATTCAGTCGCTCGGTGTCGTTCGAGTTCAACTCTGCGCAGTCACGATCGGAACTGGCGGCCCTTGGCGCGCGTGCGAAGCGATACCCGATCCTGCGTACAGCGACCCTCATCGAACCCGAAGACGAGTTCGGTGCCGATCCGATTCTCGCCGAGCTCGCCGAGTGGGCTGCCACCATCGTCAAGCTGCCGAGCGCAAGGAACACCAGGCGGCTGCGAGATGAGATCGCTTCCTTCGCATCGGAGTTCTTGCTCTTCGTCGGTTCCGTCCGCGAAGTCAAGTTGCGCGTGCTTGGGGAGGACGGGTTCGAAACAAGTCACGTGTCCCGCGAACTTGGCGGTGGGATCTTCAAGATCGAACGTCCCGATGGCAGCGGTGACGAATGGATCGTCGCCGAGCGTATGCATGAGCCGTCGGCGAAAGCGCGCCACGAGGTCGGTGAGGCCGTCTCTCGCGACAAGGTCAAGGTCACCGTCGCGGTGCCTGTGCGTCATGCGCAGCAGCGTGTAGGCCGGTTCTGGTCGTACTTCCCATTGCAGGACGAGACGTCAGCATCGGCCCTGTTCAACGCTCCGTGGAGCGTCAACGACGACCGGACGACGTTGCTCCGCAACGACTACAACCGTGAGATCGTCAAGACGCTCGCGGAGATGTTCGTGGGCGTACTGCCTCGTCTCAGCACTAGCGAGGATCGGGCCGCGCACCTGGACTACCTGCCGGCGCGTGGTCGCGAGGAGCGATCCTTCGGCGATGGGCTGCTTTGCGCCCACGTTCCGCTCTTGTCGCGCGAGGTGGCGCTCATCCCGGATGCCGTCGGTGACCTCAAGCACGCGGAAGATCTACGCCCTCTCGACTTCTCGATAACCGTGGACGAGACCATTCACGCGGCGTGGATGGACTCTCCGAACACCGCCAACGATGTCCCTCACTGGCGCTGCTACACCTCCTTGCAGCGGGTGAGCCGACTCCGCCAGCTGTTCGCCGTCGGCATCAGCGCTGAGTTTGTAGAAGAAGACAGTCGGGACATGAGGCGTGCCCTCGAAGTGATGCCGAGGCGAGGCGTCCTTTCGTGGCTGCGCGAATGGGCCGATGGTGACGACGACATCTCCGCGGCGAATGCGCTCAGGTTCGTCATGGGATACCGGAGCCTCCCGGATATCGAGCAGGCAAGAGTTATCCCTGCTACTGACGGCCTTCACGCACTGAGCGACAAGAGCGTCGTGTTCCTCGAGCGCGAGGAGGACATCGAGATCGAGGGTGCCGTCTTCGTCCGACCCTCGTTCCTGGCTCAGCCCGGGATCGAGAAACTCCTTCGGGAGGCAGGCTTCCGGAACCTCGACCCCATCGCTGTTCTTGGTGCGCGTGTCGCCAGGCTGACGACGGACGCCGGAGACGAGGACCTCTCGAGGTTTTGGGACGCCGTCCTGGAAGTGTCGCCCGGGGACGCGGTCCAGGCGATCAAGCGCCATACGGAGTCCGCGGTCAAGGTGCCGACCCGCGACGGGGGATGGGCCTGGCCGCAGCAGGTAGTCGACCTCGATGAACCGTTGACCGGCGCCTACGCGTCGATGGTCTTGGACCGCCAGAGATGCCTGCCGCAGGTTGCGTATGCCCTGGGCGTGGTCCGGCAGCCCGTAAAGACCTACGACCTGGAGGACGAGCCTCTCAACGAGGACTACCGGAAGTGGGTGCTGGAAACACTGAACTCGCGCCTCGGATCCGGCGAACGGCCGATCGAGCGGATCGACCTCTTTCCCGGGCAGGGACCGGGCCCTTTCTCGTTGCTGCTCATCCTGCGCGATGCCGGCGCGTCCGATCAGACGCGTGAGACGTGGACGCGCGCGCTCCTGTCCTTCGGCGATGCGCCGTGGGACGCCGAAGACGTCGACTCAGGAGTGAGTCGAGCCGTGCCTTCGCCCGTTCGGTGGGCTGTGGAACAAGCGGGCCTGGTCAGGTCGTCGCGGGGATACCGTGCGCCGCAAGAGGTCGTCGCACCGTCGCTCCTCTTGTACCGCGACCTGTTGCCGCTGTTCGAGGGGCCAGGCGAGGTCGCCAAGGCACTGGGACTCCCTGACGAACTTGAAGACATACCTCCGTCGCTGCTCCGGACGGCACTGCAGTCCGAGATTCTACCCCCGGCGATCCGGGACGACGTCCTGACCGACTTCGTCCTCCGGGCGAGCCGCATCGCCTACCCAGGCGCGCAGCCACCGCAGATCCCGGCACGGGTCGGTCGCGCGCTCGAGGCAAGGCCGACCAAGGCCGTCTACCTGGCTATCAGCGACGAGCAGAGCGCTTTCCTCGCGTCTCGACAGCGCCCATACCTGCGTATGTCGCAGGAATTGGCGGAGAAGTTCGCCGAGGCCGTCGGCTGCCAGCGGTTCGAAGACAGCTTCGCCTTCTCGATGCTCATCGAGGGGCAGCAGGTCAGTGAACCTGTGCTGGACCTGTTCCCCGGCCTCAGATCCACGTTCGTGGCCAGCAACCTGGCAAACGCCTCCGTGACGCGCGCAGCGAGGGTGACCAAACGCGTCACGACGGAGGACGGTGTCGAGGACCAGTCGCTCGAGTGGCACCTGGACGGCTTGAATCTCGTCGTCCACAGCGCTGTGAGCGAGGAGCGGCTGCTGAAGATCGTGGACGAGGCCTTCGACCTGCGGTTCAACAATGCTGACCTGAGCAATGTCATCAAGGCGGGACTGGACCACAGACTCGAGCAGCTGCGGCAGCAGGCCGTCGCCGCCGCGACCGATGTGGAACGGCTCGAAATCTACTTCGGTGATGACGACCTTCGGGACGAACTTCCGCGCGGGCTCTGGCCGGCTCTGGAAGCTCAGGGACTCGTCGACGCTTCGACGTCGGTCGCCGACTTGTATCTGACGGTCTACGGCTCGGACTCGATCAAGCTGCTCGCCGAGCTGTTCAGACGGGAGGGCTTCACGGACGTCCCGACCGCGTGGGCCGGCGGGGCGGCCGCCATCTCATGGCTCCGGAAGATGGGCTTCGGGACGGAGTACGCCGGCCGCCGCCTCGAGCATCAGGACGACGAGTTCGTGGTCCCAGGGGCTGTCAGGCTCAGTAGCCTTCACCCTTTCCAGCAGGACATCAGCGGGAAGCTTCGTGAGGTCGTGACCGCGCGCCAGGACGGCCGAGCACTCAAGGCGATGGTCGAGCTGCCGACGGGCGCCGGCAAGACGCGAGTGGCCTCCGAGACGGTCCTCCGTCTGTTCATCGAGGGCAAGCTGCGTGGCCCGGTTCTGTGGATCGCCCAGTCACAGGAACTCTGCGAACAGGCCGTCCAGACATGGAGCACTGTTTGGCGGGGACTCGGCGACGAGCGCCCACTGACGGTGGGACGGCTGTGGGAGAACAACGTCGTCCACGAGCCCGACACGGAGTTCAGCGTCATCGTGGCAACCGACGCCAAGCTCGACGTAATCCGCGAATCCCCCGAGTACGAGTGGCTGAGGGAACCGTCGGCGGTGATCGTGGACGAAGGGCACCGTGCTGGTGGCTCCGAGCGATACACGCGCCTCCTCACGTGGCTCGGGATCGCCGGGCACGGGTGGGCGCGGCCGCTGGTCGGACTCTCCGCAACACCGTTCAAGGGTGGTCACTCAGGCGAGGGCACGCGAGCCCTCGCGAGCCGGTTCGGCAACCGAAAATTGCAGGCGTTCGACGAGGACAAGAACCCGTACAAGGAACTCGTCGCGCTGGGCGTGCTCGCGAGTGTGCAGCACGACGTGCTGGACGGCGTGGAGGTGAAGCTCACTCGCTCCGAACGCGAGGAGGCCACACAGAAGCGGCGACTCGCTCCGAACGTCCTCGACCGAATCGGTCAGGATCACAGGCGCATGACGATCCTGGTGGACCACATCATGAAGCTCGATCCGACCTGGCCGGTCCTCGTTTTCACGCCCAACGTCCTCTCCGCGCAGGTCCTCGCGGCGACCCTGCGATACCGAGACGTCGAGGCCGCATCCGTCAGCGGTCAGACGGGTCGGCAGGAGCGGCGAGACATCATCGACAGGTTCAAGGCGGGCAAACTGCGCGTCCTGACGAACTGCGATCTCCTGATCCAAGGGTTCGATGCGCCCGGTGTCCGCGCGTTGTACATCGCTCGCCCGACGTTCAGCCCGAGCGCCTACATACAGATGGCCGGCCGAGGGCTGCGCGGGCCTGCGAACGGCGGCAAGGATGAGTGCCTCATCGTGGACATGGCCGACAACTTCGGGGACATCAACGAACTTCTCGGCTTCCGCGCCTACGAGGACTTGTGGCAGGAGCAAGAAGGATGATCCTTGTCCCCGACCTGGTCGACATCGTCAAGACGGCGGACAGCGACGCGGAGCGCTTCGTTGCGCGTCTGCTGCAAACCGTCGACGGACCGGCTGACGCAGTCGCCTTCCACTCGCTCAAACTGCGATCCCACGCCTACAAGCAGCAGGCAGAGGCCGACTTCGTCGTCCTCTGGAAGGGGGTCGTCGTAGTCGTCGAGGTGAAGGGCGGCGGCGTCCGAAAGCACGACGGCGTGTGGTATTCGGTCGATCGCCGCGGCGACTGGCACCGACTCGGCGGCTCGCCCATGGAGCAGGCCCGCTCCGCGATGTATGCGCTGAGGGACATCCTTCAGGAGGAAGGGGTGGGGTGGTTCCCCCACGAGGCCATCGTCATCACGCCTGACATCGACGCTCCGCCGCACTCGGTCGAGTGGAAGCCGACGCACTGGCTCGCCAAGGAGGCGATGACGGCCGCCGGATTGGTGAGCGCTCTTGATGCCCTCGTCGCGGGGAGCCGCCAACCCCCCGCCCGTCAGAGACTCGCCCGGAGCGACGATCTGCGGACGCGCCTCTTCGGTGAGTTCACCCGCATGCCCGTCATGGACGCGCACCGCGGTGCGGTGCTCGAGGCGCAAAACCGAGCCACCGAGGACCAGGCACGCGTCCTGGCGTCGCTCGCGCGGAACCGACGCATGATGGTGCTCGGGGGCGCCGGGACCGGCAAGTCCCTCCTGCTGGTGGAGGCGGCGAAACAAGAGGCGAGTGCGGCACGGTCGGTCCTGATCACCTTCGGGTCGCCGGCGCTCGTGGCCTTCTTCGAGGCGCGCATCTCCGACAGGGCGATCGACATCCTGCCCTTCAGCGCCTTGGGTGGCGACAAGACCTACGACGTCGTGCTCGTCGACGAAGCACAGGACCTCATGACGGCCGAGGGCATGGACCGGCTCGACAGAGTCATCTCGGGGGGCCGGGCCCACGGGCGATGGCGCATGTTCCTGGACCCGAACAATCAGGCTCACGTCGACGGCCAATTCGACCGCGACGTGTATGAGCTCGTGGCCGACGAGGCGCCGTCGTTCGACCTCGACCGGAACGTCCGGAACACGAAGGCCATCGTCCATGTCGTCCAGGAGTACCTGGGGGCGGACGTCGGCGACCCCGGCATCGTGCACGGCGAGAAGGTCCGGTGGTACCGGTCCGGCGAGGCAGCGGGAGTGGAAGAAGCCTCGGAGGTCGCACTGGGCTTGGCGGCCGAAGGCGCACGCAAGTCGGACATCTGGATCATCAGCACGAAGTCGCAGTCGGCTCCGACGTCGACCGTGGACGGGATCACGGTCACGAGCCCGCGGTACGCCAAGGGGCTCGAAGCGGAGCACGTGGTCGTGTGCGACCTGCCTGAGAGGTTCGATCGCGAGGGAATCGCGGCCCTCTACGTGGCGGTCACTCGCGCACGCGTGTCCCTTCACATCATGACTTCCGACGCGGACAGGAGACGCATGCAGACGCTCATTCGGCAGGGGGCGACGCTCGAATGAGCCTCACTACGGCGCAGCAATCGGCGCTCGACCATGTGCGCGCGGCCTACGTCGGCCCCTCGGAGGGGGACGACGAAGTCCTTTACAACAGGCCCGACCTGCAATACGTCGTCGGGATGCTGTTCCCTCAGGGCTCGGCGGCAGCCGAGTCGAACAGATCGACTGCGGCCCCACAGGTCAGCGCGCCTGTCAGCGAGGGCGAAGTCGAGGAGGACGGTGCCCGCGTGCCGCTGGCCGAGGACTGGCGTCCGTCATCCGTCGCAATCTCCTTCGTCACCGATTCCACCGTGGCGCTCTGCGACGTGCGGGGCGGCACGTATGCCCGAGTGCCCGAAGACGGTCCGCCGAGATGGCAGCGCCGCCCGTTCGCGTTCACCGCACTGGAGTTGGTGAAGGGACAGCCGCCACAGCAGCTCAGGGCCGACGACGTCCCGTTCGAGATCGGGGCGCGCTGGCGACCGTTCCGTGGTGGATACCTGGTAACCGTCCATGCACGCGTCCTTGCGACCTCGACGAACAGCGACAAGTTGGATGTCGGTCTCGCCCTGTTCCAATTCGAGCTCGATGTGAAGCCAGGGGCCGGCGGACACATCCTCGAGTACGACAGGGCTCGGGCGTTCGACCTCGACGACGAGTCGTCGGAACTGCGGCTGCGGTACCGGGACCGGAAGGTCTACGCGGTCGGGCACGGCATGGCGGCCGACTGGAACCTCGACTCGGAGCGGTGTGCCCAAGTCTTCCTCACGCCGGTTCCTGCGTTCATTGTCCCGAGCGTGGAGACCACCGGCTTCGCTCCGGACGTAGAGGAAGCGCACGCCCTGAGGCTGGATGAATTGTCACGTATGGACACGGCGCCCGATGACGTGCTGTCCAGTCTCGGGTCATTCGTGCGCGCGTTCTCGACTTGGGTGGCGGCCGAGGAAGCCCGAGTGGAAACATTCGGCGAGCAGGCAGAAATAGCGCAGACCATCATCGCGCGTTCGCGGGCCGCGGTGCGGCGGATGGAAGAGAGCGTCGACCTCCTGCGGAACCCCGACAACGGGCAGCTTCGGCAGGCGTTCGCGCTGGCGATGGCAGCCATGCGACTCCAGATGAGCCGAGCAGCCACCAACCGCGGTGAGCCGGCGAAGGAACCTCGCTGGCGTCCCTTCCAGCTCGGGTTCCTCCTCGTCGCCCTTGCATCGACCGTCGACGAACGGCACGCCGATCGCGAGCTCGTCGACCTCATCTGGTTCCCGACCGGCGGAGGGAAGACAGAGGCATATCTGGGCCTGGCCGCCATCGAGGTCTTCCACCGTCGACTCGCGCACGGTGCGGCCGGCGGCGGCACCGCAATCATCACGCGTTACACCCTGCGTCTCCTGACGGCTCAGCAATTCCAGCGCGCCGCCTCGCTCATTTGCGCGATGGAGCTGCTCAGGACCACGGACCGTCGCGCCAAGGGCATGACGCCGTTCAGCATCGGGCTCTGGGTGGGGAACGACGTCACGCCGGGGACGGCCGCCGACGCCAAGTGGGCGCTCGAACGTCTGCACAAAGCAGCCCGGCCGGAGGAGGCCAACGGCTTCCAGGTCGAGGGGTGCCCATGGTGTCTGGCCCCGCTCGTGCCCAGACGGAAGGAGACGGATCCCGGACGCTACGGCTTTCGTCTCGTGGGCAAGGACGTCGTCATCCACTGCACGGACGAGCGCTGTCCCTTCAACCGGGAACTGCCGCTGGCAGTCGTGGACGAGGTCTTGTTCGACGCGCCGCCGACGATCCTCCTGGCGACGGTGGACAAGTTCGCGAGACTGCAGTTCAAGCCCGAGGCGGGGGCCCTGCTGGGTATCGACACCGTGTTCCGCCAGCCGTCCATGATCATCCAGGACGAGCTCCATCTCTTGTCCGGCCCCCTCGGCACGACCGTCGCTGTCTTCGACGCGGTCATCCAGATCCTGCTCAGCAGGGGCGGGTGCAGCCCGAAGATCGTTGCCTCGACGGCGACGATCCGGTCGTCCGAGGATCAGGTCAAGGGACTCTATGGGCGGAAAGTCGCTCTTTACCCGCCTTCGGGGCTCGACGGGGACAAGACGTTCTTCTCGCAGCCCGTGGAGAGCGGTGAGGGCCGGTTGTACATCGGACTCATGCCGCAGTCGGTGTCGCAGGCGTCGGCTCTGGTCGCTGCGGCCGCACCTCTTGTTGAGCTGCCCGAAGTGTTCAGGAAGGAGTCAAGGGCCTCGCTCGACTCCTACTGGACGCTCGTGATGTATCACAACAGCCTCCGCGAGCTCGGTCGCACCAGCGCTCTGATCCTCGACGACGTCAATGGTCGGCTCGAAACCCGCTCAGAGCGCCTCGGACTTCCCCTGCGTCGGGTGCGAGCGGGCCGAGTGCTGGAGCTGACGAGTCGCCGCGGCCCTGAGGAACTTCCGAACGACCTACGCGAGCTTCGGGTCAGTGCGGACGATTCCGACCAGGCGATCGACGTGGTTCTCTCCTCGAACATGCTCTCGGTCGGTATCGACATACCGCGCCTGGCACTCATGCTCATGGTCGGCCAGCCGAAGACGACTGCCGAATACATTCAGGCCACCAGCCGGGTCGGACGCGGTGACAACAACGGCATCGTCGTCACGCTCTTTCGTTCCAACCGTGCACGCGATCGATCCCACTTCGAAACGTTCCGTGGCTACCACGAAGCGCTGTATCGGAGTGTCGAGCCCACCAGCGTGACGCCGTGGTCGCTGGCGTCCCGCGAGCGGTCACTCGCCGGCGCGTTGGTGGCACTGGTGCGGCATTCGTTCCGGGATCTCGCGTCTGACTCCTCGGCTGTCCTCATGGATCTCGACGACAGCCGCATGAGCCGCGCCATGGATCAGCTGGTGACCTCCTTCGTGGAATCCGTCGTTCGATCCGACGCAGCGGAGAAGGAAGAGGCGGAGGGCGACGTCTGGAGTCGCCTGCGTGACTGGGACCGTCGAGCGGCACTGGCCCGGAAGGAGAACGGCACTCTCAAGTATGAGCGACGGGCGCAAGGCGACAACGCGCTCTTGAAGCGTTTCGGGCAGTCCGGTGAGGGATGGGTCGTGGGCGACTCGATGCGATCAGTGGAGCCGAACGTGGCCGTGGAGGTCCAGGAGCCGCTTCAGGAGGTGGACCGTGGAGAAGATTAAGCACGACCTGCGTCTGTCCGAGACGATCTCTCCGTTCGGGGTGGGCGCCATCGTCGATGTCCGGGGAGAATCGCTCATCGCTCCCGACACGTCGTGGTGGGACAAGAAATATGCGCCACGGATCAGTTGCGAGCGGTTGCTCGCTCGTGTCGGTCCGGGCGAATTGCGACAAGCGCCCACGCATGCCGGGCGCGCCGCCAAGGAGACGGCCGGGTTGCCCTATTGGCGATTTCCCGCTTGGCGATTCTGTGAGCGCTGCTCTAAGCTCTCGATGCTCACGGGGAAGAAGAAGGGGCGTTGGACAAATACTTGTGAGTGCGGCGGGATACTCGTCGCGATGCGGTACGTGGCGGTCTGTCAGAACGGCAGCCATGTGCAGGACATCCCTTGGTTCAAGTGGGCGCACCGTGGCCATGACGAAGGCGTGACCGAGGCGGTGCGCTTCTGTCGCGCCTACAAGGAACTCAAGTTCGAACGGTCCTCGAAGCGAGGCGAGGGACTCGCCTCGCTTCGTGTGACGTGCAACGGCTGCAAGCGCTCGCGGCCGCTCTCCGAGCTCGTCGAGAAGGAGTCGCTCCGCCGCGACGGCATCCGGTGTGACGGTCGCCAGCCCTGGGAAGACACCGGATCGGTGACGGAGCCGTGCGAACACCAGCTTGTAGCCGTGCAGCGAGGCGCGACGGGCAACTACATCGCCGAACGCCTGTCCGCGCTCGACATCCCGGAGGAGCGTCCGATCTCGGAGAAGCAGGGGGACCTCATCCGTGGGCACGTCTATTTCGAGAAGGTAGTCGCAGACAATGGCGGTCCGCAGGCGGAGATGGTTGCCGGGTGGATCGCCAGCGAACTAGGGGTGTCCCCGGAAACCGTTCTGAGCGTCGCCGCGAACGATGGATCTGACGAGTTCCCGCTCCTCGAGCTGAAGGACGGGGAGTGGGCGGCCTTCCTGAAGAAACTGCAGCACGGAAGGGACCGAAGCGGTGAGGACTTCGTCGTCGACGGTTGGACCGTCTCGGACGACCGTCTCGGGCCCCAGGAACTGACCCGGCGGCTGTCCGGCGTAGGTCAGGTGCGTCGCGTGCGAGAGGTTCGCGCGCTGTTGGGTTTCCGGCGTCACAATCCGGGCGCGGATCTCATCTCGGCGGACCTTGGTCCCGACCGGCGTCGCCGGCCCGTCTATCCAGCCATCGAACTCTTCGGCGAGGGGATCTTCCTGAGGTTCGACGAAGGCAAGCTCGCCGAGTGGGAGGACAATCCTGACGTCCGCAAGCGCGCGAACATCCTTGTCGATCGGCGGGCTCGCGAAGCCTGGGCTCATCGCCTTGACGTGCCTGAGCCGCGATTCATCGCTCTCCACACCATCGCGCATCTGCTCATTCGACGACTCGCCTTCGCGAGTGGGTACTCCTCCGCCTCCTTGCAGGAACGGATCTACGCCAGCACGGATCGCCCTGACCGAACCGCGGGCATTTTCATCTACACCGCCGCGGGCGACGCTCAGGGGACGCTCGGAGGGCTAGTCCGGCTCGGGGAGCCGGCCAGGCTTCTACCGCTGCTGGTCGCGGCATTGGACGACGCGGACGTCTGCTCGAATGATCCTGTCTGTATCGAAAGTGATAGCCAAGCGTCCTCGCGTCTCAACCTATCGGCATGCCACGGCTGCGCTCTGATCAGCGAGACATCATGCGAGACGGGCAACCGCATGCTGGATCGTCAGTTGGTTCTCGGCGGCACCAACGTCACGGGCCTCCTCGAGACCGTGCTTCCGGAGGTCCGAGGAGTCGGAGGAGGCCACTGAGAGGGCGGGGCAGGACGACGTCCGTGCAGGTCGGCTCCGCCGGCACGGGCCGGGCCGGTGCGCCGTGTACGGCCGGCCGGTACTCCACGACCTGGACCGTGCCGTCGGCGTCCCTGGTCCGGGCGGGCAGGGGCAGGATGTGGTCCTGTCGGGCCTGGTGGACGTCGACGACCCCCAGGACACGGTCCAGGTCCCCGGTCAGCCACGAGGCGTAGGCCGGGCGGTGGAGGTCCGGAAGGGTCACGCCGTCGCCGCGCTCGGTCAACAGCGTGGTCTCGATCAGGCGGACGAGGCCGAGGTCGACGAGGTCCACCAGCGGCGCGACGTCGGTGGTGGCCGCGCTGTCGACCGGTCGCTCCTCCCGCCAGTAGCCCAGGAACGCGTGGCCCTCGACGATCCAGAGCATCGGCCGGATGCCGGCCTGCTCGAGTGCCGCGGCGAGGACGACGACCGTGTCCAGACACGTGCCGATTCGCCCGTCGAGGACATCGCCGGGCGTACGCACCTTCTGCCCGGTGTCGGCCCAGCTCGCCGGCGGCTCGCTGCAGCGGATGCCCCGCCGGTACATGGCCTCGGTCAGTGCCGCCACGATCTGGTCGACCCGCTCGGGACCCGATTGGTAGCCCTGGACGGAGGGGCTGCCAGTGCGCTCCTGGAGCAGGTCCGCGGCCTCGTCGACCAGCGCTGTGATCGACGGGTGATTGGGCAGCACGTGCGCCGCGAGCATCTCCAGGGCCAGCGACGGCGGGGTGGCCAGCCACTGCTGGGCGGCCAGCAGATGGACGGGAAGCGCCTGCCGTCCGAGGGGGTGGTCCCCGTGCACCACCTCCACCTCGATGGTCCCCGGCCGCTGCTCCTCGATCTGCAGCATCGCTGAGGGGTCGAGGCGGAGTGGCACGTCGGTCAGCACGGTGATGGCCGACTCGCCGAGGTCCGCATGGAGCTGCACGGGGCTGCCGATCGTCCCCTCGGCATCGCGCACCGAGAGGCGGATGGTCGCCCCGGACACGGGAGCTCCGGGGTTGCGGACCGCGACCCAGGACACCACAGGCACCTGGTTGTGTGCCAGGGCGTAGCTGAGGACCCTCGTGGCAGTGACGTCAACGGACACCGGTGACGCACTCGCTTCACTCGAGGTGGGGACGACCTGCTGCGGGGGAACGTACGCGGTGTCACTCATGGCGATTTCCGACCTGCTGTCCGTGACGATTGTCGGAGCGGCGCGGGTGCCTGAGGCGAGTAGGCCGCAAGCGGACGTCGAGGTTCCGCAAGCCGATGCGCGAATCTGGACGTCCCCGCTGTACAGGAGGAAGAACTCGTCCGCGGCCAGCGCGGGGAGTGCAGCGGTGAGGTGCACAAGCCCCGACCTCCGCGGTCGGGCCCGTCACGCGATGCCTCCTCCGTAGCGGGCGACGTACTTGTCCGAGGTGACCGTCGGGTCGCAGAAGACGGCCGAATCCAGGTGCTGGAATCGGTCGGGCCGGCGCAGCAGCCGCGTCCAGATCTCGTCGACGGTCGTGCCTGCCTGGTGGTGGCTGTCCCGGGTGAGGCTGGCCTGGTATGCGCTGTTGGCCGCGGCAGGACGTGCACGACCCGTACCGCCGAGGCGCCCAGCTCTCCGCGCGCCTCGAGTCCGTGCGCGAGGAGCTGCTGGCGCATCAGCTGGTAGAAGGGCTCCGCCAGCATGTCCTCGAACGGGACGACGTCGGTGCGCAGCGGACCGTCGTCCGCCGCCCACAGGTGGTGGTAGCGCTGCCGCCGCACGGCGTCCTTCACCGGGTCGGCCGGGCGCCCGCGCCGGTAGTCCTCGGTGTACTTCCACTCGACGAGCGCCAGCTCGGTCTCGCCCTCGGACGTCCGGTACAGAAAGGCCGCGTCGACACTGGTGTTCTGCGCACCGCGGGTGCGGCTGCCGCCCCGCGCCTCGCCCAGGACGTCGGCCGAGCCGATGAACTCGAACGTCAGGTGACGTCCCGGCTCGATGGGCAGCACCTCCCCGATGTCGAGGACCCTGCCGAACGCCTTCTGCAGTCGAGCGGGGTCGCGGAGCATACGAGCCAGCGCGTTGACGCACTGCACCTGCGAGGACAGCAGGTGGTTGCCGGGCCCGCCGCCGTGGCCCCGGTGCCACGGGATGCCCAGCTCGGCGAAGAGGGACAGCGCCTCCTCGCGGACGTCGGGCAGCAGGTTGGCCGCGGCGTGCTCGACCGGAAGGCAGAAGTTCAGCGGAACGGACGACGGGCCGCCCCAGTACGGCGCCGGGCGACGAGCGTCATCCGGCAGCGCGGTGGTCCGCTCCTTCCAGCGGACGGCGGTGGCGCGGCAGGCGGTGCTGAAGGCGTCGTCACTCGTCCTGGCGGGCTCCGTCCACTCGGCGGGCACGGTGCGCTCGGCGGGGGACACCACGGACGGGCTGACGTCCGGGCCGAACCAGTCGGTCACGGCCTGCACCGACCAGGCGACGTCGTCGGCGAGGGCGGTCAGCAGGGCGTCGCTGTACCGGGACAGGGCGACTTGGCCATCGTCGTCGGCACCGACGACCAGGTCGAGAACTAGGCGGGCCGCCGGTGAGGCCCCGAGCCGGTCCGCGAGCACGTCGCGGTAGGCGTGGGCCCAGGTGAGGTAGTCGAGGCCCTTGAGCACGAGGAGGGCGTCGTCGTTGCTGGCGAGCTTGGTCTCGACGACGCGCAGGTCACCGTGACCGTCGAGCCCCAGCAGGTCGACGTACCCGCGGCTCCACCGTGCAGGAGTGTCGCGCGGACGCCAGGCCGGCACCTCGCGGAGCGCCGGCTGCTCGATGCCGACGAGGTGGGGACGGCGTCGCAGGACGGCCTGCAACCAGTGCTCGTCGGGACGGTGCAGCGACCCCTCGTCCGGCTGGAGACGCCGGGCGATCCCCGCCTCGACCGCGGCCCTGACCTCAGCGAGCTGCTCGTCGGTCAGCCGGGCTCCGTGCTCCAGTTCGAGCGCGAGGGGTGCGCGGTCGTCGGTGCTGCCGTGGATGCCGGCCAGGACCCGGACTGCACCCCGGCGGCCGCGGACGGACAGCACCCGCTGTCCCGAGCAGTGCCACGCGCGCTCGTTCTGCCGGTGCGCGGAGTCCAGCCGGGGGTCGCGGGTCGCCCAGTCGACGAGCAGGCCGACAGCACCCGCACGGGCGCCGAGGTGTAGGGCGGTCGATGCGGCGGCGAAGTCCGTGCGGACGTCGCCGTCCTCCAGGCGCGCGCCGAGGGCGGCGACGGCTGCCGTCCGGTCGAGCACGGGTGCCGGCCGGACGGTGGCCCCGTCGTGCAGCCACAGCTCGGGACGGCGTGCGTCGGTGAACCACGGGATGCGCTGTGCAGTGGCCGTGCAGTGGCCGTGGGGGAGGGCCAGGACGAGCCGGCGGTCGCCGGCCCAGGTCATGACGTACGCCAGCGCCAGCTGGGCGGCATCGCCCTCCTGCGGTCCAGCGACGACGAGGAAGCGGGTCTCGTCGGCGAAGTAGGCAAACCGGTCGGACCGGCCGTCGGATGAGCACTCCGGTATGCCCGTGGCCGCCGCGATGGCGGGCGCTACCTCCCGGTTGAAAGAGGTGCGCTGGGGTGTCGCCACGCGTCACGGGTCGGTTCCTCTCGGTGCGGTCGGGGCCCGACGAACCGCCGGGATGTAGGTGGGACGGGCTGGCGCCGTCGTCCTCCGATGGGCTGTCCGGGACCGCGGCTGCACAGGGGACGGGTGGGGCGCAGGAGCTCATGAGGTGCCCAGGTCCTGGATGCCGGCTGAGTGGGACGTGGCGACGGGCAGGTGGGGTCTGACTGGGGCAGTGCGCCAACAGCGCGCCGTATGGGTGAGCGGGTTGCCGGCGGTTTACGACGGCGCGACAGGATGCGGGCGTGGCAGCCCATGTCTTCGTCGTCCCCGGAACCCTGGACGCCCTGCACTGTGACGACGTGGTCGTCTCGACGGACCAGCGCGGTCCTGCAGGCGTCAGGGAGCACTGGTGGCCCGTTCTGGGCTGGGACGGCTCATCGGGACCGGTGGAGCGGGAGCAGGTCACACGCCTGTCGGACGCCCGCCGGTACGTGCAGCTCGACCCCGAGGGCCGGGACGGCGGCGGGCCGGCGCGCTGGTTGCTCCACGTCGGCGCGCTCGCCGGTCAGGGCGTCGAGTGGCTGCCGGAGGGGGTCCGCCAGGCCCTGCGGGCGGTCGCGGACACGGGCCCCACCGCCACCGGTTTGCCGCGGCGGGTCGCCCTTCCGGTGGTCGGTGTCGGTGGGGGTGGCCTCGGTCGTCAGCGCGGCGCGGTCATCGACCAGCTCCTCGCGGAGTTGGACCGGGCGCCCGAGACACTCGACGTCGTCCTGGTCGCCAACAGCCGGGCGGACTACGCCGCCCTCCAGGCCCGTCGGGTGGCGCTCGGCATGGGACGGCTGGACGACGAGCTCCTCGAGGAGACCGCTGCCACTCTGGCCGGCCGAGCCAGGGCCGGGCAGCTGGCCGTGTTCATGGGAGCCGGCACGGGCGTCGCGGCCGGCCTGCCGACCTGGTGGGGACTCCTCGAAGCACTGGCCGCGCGGCTGGACGTCCCGGGAGGCGCTGAGGCGCTGTCCCGGCTCAGCCCCCTGGACGCAGCCGAGGTGCTCCGCCGGAGCGCCCACGCGGTGGCCACCAGCGGTGGGAGCCGGGCGCCGGGGGAGACACTGGGTCATCACGTCGCGGCTGTCCTGGGCACGCCACAGCGCTACGCGCTGGCTCACGTCCTGCTCGCGGCGCTGGGGACGGAGCAGGTCATCACGACCAACTTCGACGACCTGTACGAGAGGGCCGTCCAGGCCGTCACCGGTCGTGTCATCCCGGTCGTCCTCCCTGACCGGGAGCCCGAGGACGACCTGCGACGGGGCCGTGGCTGGTTGCTCAAGCTCCACGGTGATGCGCGGCGACCGGAGAGCATCGTGCTCGACCGGCGGTCCTTCGTCCGCTACGACGCCACCCAGCGGCCGCTCGCCAGCGTCCTGCAAGCGACGCTGCTGACCAGGCACCTGCTCGTCGTCGGTGCCTCCATGACGGACGACAACGTCATCCGCCTGGTGCACGAGGTCGCCACTCTCAACGAGGACCACGACCGGAGCCGGACGATGGGGACGCTGCTGACACTTGAGGAGCAGGAGCTCACCGCGAAGCTGTGGGCGCCGGAGTTCACCACCGTCCCGCTGGGACCGCTCGGACCGGCGGGGGAGTCGCGGGACGAGGCCGCGGCACGCATCGCGAACGCCGGCCGGTCGCTCGAGATCCTCCTCGACCGCGTCGCCGCCCTGGCTGCCCAGGACTCGGTGCATCATCTGCTCGACCGGCGCTATGCGGACCTCTTCGCCGCCGGGGCGGACGAGGAACGCGCCGTCGCCGAGCAGTTGGCCGGTGCCGCTGAGCGGATCCGGGAGTTCCTCCCGACGTCCGAGCGGGGCGCCGAGTGGGAGCGGGTGCTCGAACAATTGGAGAGCTGGGGTGCGCGCAGGCGTCGGCCTCAGGCCTGACCTGACGGATGCGTCAGGAACAACGGCACATGGCGAGGACGCTGAGCCGCATGCCGCAGGACGGGCACAGCGGGGTCTCGTGAAGCGTTCGGCTCGTCTGAGCGCCCGCGTTGACCTTGATCACCATGGCCGGCTTCGTGCCCTTGGCGGCACGTCCGTTCCGTGAGGACAACCGCCAGCGGCGAGTCAGCACCTCGGCGACCTGGGCCTTGTCGACGTCGACCCCGCGTGCCCGCAGGAGGGCGGCGAGCCGCTTGTGACCCATCTGCGGATTGGCGTGTGCGGTACGGCGGATCTCCGACGCCACCTTCCGGGCGACCCGGCTCGTGTCCGTCGCACGCCCACGGGTGCCGGCTGCCGCGAGAGGCCGCCCCAGGACGGCCGCGACCTGGGATGAGGAGACCGGAGTGCCGGCCCTCGTCAGCGAGGCCGCAAGGCTGTTGACGTCAGCTCGGGGATTGATGCGGGCGGCGGTCAGGATCTTCTTGCGCACCGACTTGGGGACGGAACTCGAGGCGCTTCGAGCCGATGCCGCCGCGCCGTATTGCGCCGGCGTTCCGGCGGCGGCGCTCCGGCCGCCGCCGGCCAGAGACCTCGCCGTCCAGGCGGTCTCGGCACTCAAACCCCCGTCACGGCGAGCCGACCGGGTGGTCGAGAGCCCTGACGACTGGAGGTCCCAGGGAGCCTGCCGTTCGACGACCTCGTCGTCCGGCGAGCCATCTGGCAACTCGTGTGCGTGGTCCGCGAACCAATCCCCGATCGACCTGGCCACCTGACCTCCTCCGAGCGCTGGGTGGTCGAAGATGATCACAGCCCTGTGACAGGAAGGACGGGTCAGCCAGTCGGCCGTCGATGTCGACCCGAACGGGTGACGGCAGGCCCGGAGCCGCATTGCCGCTACGGCATCTCGACCGGGACGGCGGAGCGCTCGGTGCCGGCCGTAGCGAGCAGGTCGTCGACGGCGCGGTGCAGTGCGTCGACGATCGAGCTATCCGGCAGCCGGGCGGCGACCGCCCGCTCGACGCTCGTGTAGTACCAGAGCAGCTCTTCGCGCGAAGCGTTGAACGTCGACCAGAAGCCCTGCCCGTACCGGCGGACGTCGGCCGCGATGCAGAGCCCGTTGTGCGTCTTGTCCGCCGCGGTCACCAGCAGGGCCTCGGCCGGCTTGCTCGGTAGCGCCTCGACGTAGGCACGCTTGCGCTCGGCCCACGTCCCGTGGCGGTTGCCTTGGGCGTCCAGCCCGTCGGAGCACGCACGCACGATGTCCGCGACGTCGCCGCCGAAGCGCGACCGGATCTCGGCCAAGACGGCGCCGCCGGTGCCCTTCGGCGCGTCCTCGACGGCGTCGTGCAGCAGCCCGGCGATCGCCTGGTCCTCGCTGCCGCCGTGCTCGAGCACCAACGCGCTGACGCTCATCAGGTGCGTCAGGTAGGGCACCTGTGAGCCCTTGCGCAGCTGCTTCCGGTGGTGCTCCGCCGCATACGCGAAGGCGTCGTCGTAGCGGGTCGACAGCGGGCCGCTGCCCATCGTCTTGCGGTCCTCGAGCGTCGTCATCCGTCCCGTCCTCTCCTCACCGCGGCGACGACCGCGTCGACCGTCGCCTTCTCCGTCGTCGTCCGTGAAGCCGCCCGGATGGCGGCCCACTGGCTGTCGGGGTCATCGCCCTTGGCGCCCCAACCGGCATCCGGCGGCCAGTAGCGCACGACCCGCACCTCCTCCGCGTCCGCCACACGGGTGACGGTCGCCGAGTCCTCCGCGCCCAGCCGCAGCTCCAGCACCTCGCGGTCGGCCGTTCGGGTCAGCGAGCTGCCAACCACCTCGGGGACGGCGCTCAGCACGGCCAGCAGCAGGTCGTCCGAGCCGACCCGGTCGCCGCTCGCGCCGATCCACCGCAGGCGGACGTGCGTCGTCTCACCCCGCTGTTCCCGGCCGAGCACCCTGTACCGCCCGCCGGTGATCAGCTCCTCCTCGTCCGCCTTGACCCCGGACGCCAGCCACGCCGGCACGGCGGGGAACGGGCCGACGAGCTCGAACAGGAACCGGGTGCCGAACGAGTCGGCGACGGCGGGGCTCAGCGAGACGCCCCACAGCGGCATCTCGATCGGGCCCGTCCGCAGTTGCCGTTCGATCTGCGGGTCCTGCTCTGGCTTGGCGGCGAGGCCTCGTCCGGCGAAGCCGCGCGCCGGCAGGCCGACCCGGGCGTGCCACCCGTCGGCGTCGAGGTGGTCGGCGGCGTTCACCGCGCGGAGCAGGGTGATGCCCGTCCGCAGGTCGGTGAGCGACGCCCGCGCCTGCTGCTCCTGCGCCGCGATGAACGGTGCAGAGAAGTAGTGCCGGACACCGGTCAGGACCTGGGCGGCGCCGCCTAGGCGGGAGGACCCGGTGTCCCGGCCGCCCTGCCACATCTCGCAGGGGACGGCGAGGTCCTCCGCGGCGACTGTCGGCTGCTCGGCGGGGCGGGCCAGGTCGCGCGAGTCCGCCTGTCGCCGTCGCAGCTCCCGCACTGCGTCCTCGACCTCGTGGACGACGAGGTCGACGGCTTTCGTCGTCATCCGTCGCGGCGCCGGCTTCCGTACCGCGGGTGCCGGGGGAGGTGGAGCCGTCGTCCGGCGCGTCGACCGTGACCCGCCCGTCGGCCCGGAGGGTCACGCCCTGGCTGTAGTAGATGAGCGGGTCGCGGCTGGTGACGGCGACGTGCAGCGCGGCGTCGCCGCCGACGGACACGCGGACGGCGACATCCTCGTCGTCCCAGCAGGCGACGCGCTCGACCACGGGGGCGCGGACCGTCGCGACGTCCACAGCGGTCATCCGCACACCGGGCAGGCGCCGCTCGGGAGGAGCGCCATCCAGTGCGACGGGCAGGTGGCGACCGGCTCGGCGACCTTCTTCGCCGAGCCGGTGCCGACGCTCGATCGCGGACCGGCGGCGCGCCAGGCGACCGCTTCGCGGGCGACGGACAGGGCGGCATCGGGCGCGCCGGCCAGGGCGTCGGCCGTGAGGTGCAGGTAGGTGGTCGCCGCCGTCTTCGGGTGGACGGTCGCGCCGGGCAGCCGTGCCGCGACCGCGGCAGCGCCATCGGGCTCGACGGCGATCGAGATCCACGTCCTGTGCAGGTACACCGCCACGGCGCCCTCCATGGAGGGGCGGAGGCTGACGTACTGCTCCTGCCGGTCGGACTCGACGGCGGTCTCCGCGGCCAGCGCGGTCGCGAGTGCCCGGATCGCCGGGGCGGGATCCAGGGCGTCGAGGTGCTCCTGCAGGGTGCTCACGCGTCCTCCTTGTCGGTGCGGCGGTCCGCCAGGAGGTGCAGCGCGGCGGTGAAGCTGTGGTTCCACGTGCCGAGGTGCTGCCAGCGCTCGCGGACGTACGCGGTCGCCTCGTCGACGCCCATGCCTTCCTCGCGGACGAGCCAGCCGCGCAGGACGAGGCCGGTCCGCGACGCGCCGCCGTGGCAGTGCACGAGGACCCGGTGGCCCTCCTCGCGCAGCGCGGCCATGTCGTCGAGGACGTCGGCCAGCACGTCGTCCAGGCCCGGGTTGTCGTCGTGGTCGGCCAGGTAGACCATCCGGCTCACGCGGTGCGGGAACGGCTCCCCGAGCCGGCAGAGCGAGACGACGGCGAAGTCCTCCTCGCTGTAGCGGGCGCCGTCGAGGTCGGCGGCCCAGATGCCGTCCACGACCTCGACCGGTCCGAGCCGCTCGGTGGGGCCGGGGTCGTGTGCCTTCAGTGGTCCGCCGTCGAGCGCCGCCGCGAGCTGCTGCAGGTCGGCCAGCCGCCACACCCCGTCGCCGTGTCCGGGGACGGTGCCGTGCACGACCGTCGCCCAGCGCGACGGGATGCCGCCCATCCCGTACACGGCGCCGGCCAGGCCACCGGCGACGCACGCGACGGTGTCCGTGTCCCCGCCGAGGTCGATGACCAGCCGCATGACCTCGGCGAAGTCCCGCCCGTGCCGCAGGGCCCACACCGCCTGGCCGAGCGTGGGCCAGACGGCGCCGTTGGACTCGGTCGCCTGCTCCGGCGTCCAGTCCTCCGCCAGGACGGCGGCCCACCGGTCGCGGTACTGCTCCTCGACCAGCACGAGGGCTCCGGGGATGGCCGCCAGCGGGTCGCCGCCGTCGAGGGCGACGCGCATCAGCTCGTGGAAGATCGCGCAGCCCTCGCCGGCCGCCGGGTCGCCGTGGGTCAGGGCCGAGATGCGCCGGGCGGCGTCGACGGTGGCCGCGGTGCCGGAGCGGGAGAACCAGATGGCGGCGGGCGTCGTCCGCATGAGCGAGCCGTTGCCGGCCGCCCGGCCGGTGCGCGCGAAGTGCTCGGCCGCGGCCCTGTCCCACGGGAGGCGAGAGCGGAGGATGGCGCTCGTCTGGACGCCGACGTCCGGCGGACCGGCGGCGGCCCAGGTGCGGAACCGGTCGAAGACGTCCGCCTCGTCCAGTCCGCCGTTGTCGACGAGGGATGTCGCCAGGAGCAGGGCCATCTGCGTGTCGTCGGTGAACTCACCCGGCTCCCAGCCGAGGGAGCCGCCACCGCACATCTCGGTCCTGGCACCCCGCCGGGCGGTGGGGAAGCGGGTCGAGAAGCGGCCGGGCGGGCCGAACTCGAACGGCGCGCCGAGCGCGTCGCCCACGGCCGAGCCGACGAGGGCGCCGGCGACGCGGTGCCGGCGGGACGGGGGAGTGGTCATCTCAGCCTTCCTGGGCGATCGCGGTGAGGTGGACGGTGCGGTCGGTCCAGCGGAGGGCGGTCGTCCGGATCCGGCCGCCGCCGTGAAGACGCTGTCCCAGGCCGGCCGGGCCGTCGGGGAGGAGACGGGTGCGCTCGACCCGCTCGGCGAAGGCCCGGGCGACGGCAGCGGGGGTGCGGACGGCCGGACGGCCCAGCGCGTCGACCGTCGCGGCGTGCAGCAGTCCCGGCCAGTGAGCCTTCAGGGTGCGGGCGCTGTCGAAGACCTCCGTCCAGACCGGGCGGCCGGCGATGCCCACCAGCAGACCGCGCTGGCCGGCCAGCGGCCGCAGTCCGCGGGTCAGGTTCCGGGCGGTCGCGTCCGTGCGGTCGAGGCGGTCGGTCAGCGAGTCGGTGGCCGACGGGCCGGCGACCGACCCGAGCCCGCGGACCCGGTCCCAGACAGCGTGCTGGGCCTGGTCCCCGTCCATCGCGGACAGGACCGTGAAGGGGGTCCGGCGGGCGCGCCGGGTGTGGGCGGTGGAGCCACCCCACCGGCCCTGCTCCACGCAGACGACCTGCTGCACGGTCGGGAGCCCGGGAGCCAGCAGCGTGGAGCCGGTCAGGGCACGCGTCTGCCAGCCGCCCTCGAGCAATTCCCCGGCCAGGAGCAGGACCGGACGGTCGGCGCGGTTGGTGACGACGATCTGGTCGACGACGGGGGAGCCCGCGCGCTCGGCGACCTCGACCGGGACGCCTGCGCCGGTGAGGTAACGCGTCGGCAGCGTCGGGGCGTCGGTCCAGACGGGGAAGACCGTCAGCGGACCACCAGCGGTCCCCTGGCCGACGTGCAGTCGGACCTCGAGGTTGTTCATGGCACCCACCTCCCGTAGATTGCGCTCCATCGCGCAAACTCAAATTAGGCGGGATCCGCGTTAATGTCAATCCCCGAGTACCACGACTCCTCCGGCCGGCGGCTGGTCGACTACCCGCGGCCGTCGGTCGCCGTCGACACGGCCGTCCTGACCCCCGACCCCGAGCGGGGGCTCCTGGTCCTCCTGGTCCGTCGTGACAGCGCAACCCGATCCGACGCGTGGGCGCTGCCCGGCACCTTCCTGCACGAGGGCGAGACCCTGGCCGGCGCCGTGCTGCGCTCGCTCGACCAGAAGGCGGGCCTCCGCGGCCAGGCGCCGCGGCAGCTGTACGTCTTCGACGACCCGCGGCGCGACGACCGGGGCTGGGTGCTGTCGGTGGCGCACGTCGTCCTGCTCCCCCCGGCGGTCGTCGCCCCTGTCGCCGAGGAGCGGCCGGACGACGTCCAGCTGCGCCCGGTGGCGGAGGCGACCGGCCTGCCCTTCGACCACGACGGCATCGTCGAGATGGCGGTCGCCCAAGTCCGGGCCGCCTACGCCGAGCGGCCGGACCCGGAGCGACTGCTGCCGGAGCCGTTCACCCTGCGCGACCTGCGGCGGTTGCACGAGGCCGTCGCCGGTCGCCGGCTCCAGCCGGACGTCTTCCGGCGGCACGTCAGGGACCACCTCCAGAGCACGGGGGAGGCCACCCGCGGCTCGGTCGGTCGACCGGCCGAGCTCTTCCGCCACGCGTCCCGGTGACTACGCCGCGGTGCGCGTCCGCGGGGACACCCAACTGGCCGTCGCGACGCGGAGTCCGAGCCCGTCGACGAAGTACGGGTGCCGGTCCCGGAGTCGGGTGAACATCTTGCGCATGTCCACGCTGTCGAGCAGTTCGGGCAGCAGGGTCAGGTCGAAAGCGGCGGACTCGCTCCACGAGACGCTCCCGACGTAGCTGACGACCGTGCGGACGCCGGTGCGGGCCACGAAGTCGGCGAGTTCATCGTCGGAGGCGGCCAGGGTCCCGCAGGAGCCGAAGTAGACGACTCGGTCCTTCAGCGGTCGCTCGACCATGTCCGCGATCTCCGCCAGGGATAGCTCGTCACCACCCAGCCAGACCCTGCCGCGGCGCCCGTGACAGGCGAGGTAAGCCAACGGGAAGGCGTCGTACCGGTGTGACGTCCACTTGGTGAAGTAGTGCCCGAACTCGCGGGACGTCGCGGCGTTCCGGTGGATGAGACGGTCCTCGCGGATCGTCATGAGCATGTCGAGGCCCGGGCGGACGCTGAGCTTGTCCGTCAGCCGGTCCTCCCACTCGCCCTCGAGGCAGAAGATCCCGTTGCTCGGCACGGACACAGGCTGACCCGGTCCGCCGATCGTTCCGTGGAGGCCGGCACGCCGGTGCGACTCGTGGGGCCGTGGTGCTCAGAGAGCCGGACGAGGCGTCCACCCCTCGGGGGTGTTCCAGGGCGGAGTCGTCCGTTGCGATGCTCGTCGGCGTCGCGTCGTGGACCGTCACGGCGCTGGACGGAGACGAGCGGGGTGTGCACATGACGGCGCGTCTCTTCCCCAACGAGCCGCAGTTCGCGTCGGCGTCCGAGCAGTTGTTCGTCCAGACGCTGCGCGAGCAGTTGCCCGACGACGCCGTCCTCTTCTGCAACCTGCGCTTCAGTGACCGCGCGGAGGACCGTGAGGCCGACCTGATCGTGGCCTGGCCCGGAGTGGGCGTCGCCGTCGTCGAGGTCAAGGGCGGCAGCGTGTCACTGCAGCGCGGGATGTGGCGCCAGGTCGGGGACGGCGTGGACCGCGAGATCCACCCGGTCGACCAGGCCGTCACGTGCAAGTACCTGCTCGGCGACTACCTCGACGAACACCCCCGCTGGACCGCGGGGCGTCCGCGCCTGGTGCACCTCGTCGCGCTGCCGGCCACCACGCTGTCGGCTGCCTTCCGCGCCCCGGGTCTCGCCCGGTGGATGGCCCTCGACAGGACGGACGTGCCGCACGCGGCTGCCCGCATCCGGGCGGCGCTCCAGCAGATGCGCGACGAGCCGAACCCGCCCAGCGCCGAGGACGTCGAGGACCTGGTCGACTGCCTCGCCGGGACGGCGATCCCGCAGCAGCACCTGGTGGCCTGGCTGGCCGAGCGGGAGGCGGCCTGCGACCTGCTCACCAGGGACCAGGCCAAGGTGCTCGACCTCCTGTCCGCCCGGCACCGGGTGGAGATCACCGGGGGTGCAGGCTCCGGCAAGACCTGGCTGGCCGTGGAGAAGGCCCGCCGGCTCGCCGCGGAGGGACAGCGCGTCGCGCTCATGTGCTACTCGCGCGGCCTGGCCGAGTTCCTCCGGCGCCGGGTCGACAAGCTGCCGAAGCGGCAGCGGCCGGACTACGTCGGCACCTTCCACCACCTCGGCATCGGCTGGGGCGTCCCCGAGGGATCGGACGACGACTGCCGGTACTGGGAGGAGTTCCTGCCGGCGCGGATGGTGTCCCTCGCCGGGGACCTGCCGGAGTCCGAGCGCTTCGACGCGATCGTCGTCGACGAGGGGCAGGACTTCGCCGAGAGCTGGTGGGACGCCGTCCTCGCCGCCCTCTGCGACCCCGCGACGGGGGCGCTCCACGTCTTCTCCGACGAGGGGCAGCGGATCTTCGCGCGGCAGGGACGACCCACCGTCGAGCTGGAGTCGTTCCCCCTCGTCGAGAACCTGCGCAACACCAAGCAGATCGCCGGGACCTTCTCCAGCCTGGCGCCGGAGATGAGGGTGCGCGGGCTGTCCGGGGTGCCGGTGCGCTTCGTGCCGTGCGCCTCCGAGCAGGCCGTCGACGTGGCGGACGGCGTCGCCGCCGCGCTGCTCGAGGACGAGGACTGGCCGCCGGAGTCCGTGGCCCTCCTGACCACGCACCAGCGGCACCCCGTGCAGAGGGAGCGGCAGGCCGAGGGGCAGGACGCCTACTGGGCCACCTTCTGGGACGACGAGGACCTCTTCTACGGGCACGTCCTCGGTTTCAAGGGCCTTGAGCGGCCGGCCGTCGTCCTGGCGGTCAACGGCTTCCGCGACGAGGCGCGGGCCCGCGAGATGCTCTACGTCGGCCTGTCCCGCGCCCGCGACCTGCTCGTGGTCTGCGGCGACCTGGATCTGATCCGCCGCGTCGGTGGAGAAGGTGTCGCCCAGCGCCTCATGACGGCTGCCGCGAGGTGAGGGACGACGGGGAGTTCGTCCTGAACTGGAGCCGGCTGCCACCGGTGATCTCCGGCTGAGGCCCAGGATCGTATGGGCGTGAGGTGGCCCGTCGGCGTGTCCCGCACTGGTGGATGGGTGAGTCGAATACCGTGCGTGACAGGCCGCGTTTGTGACATGTCACGTGTCCTCCTGGACGCGGCCCGTCCGGGGTCACCCCCGCGCGCGAAGGGCTTGTCCCTCGGGAGTCGCTACCCCGTCGAGTGCGCGGATCAGGGTGGCCCTGTGGCGTTTCCGGGCCAGGGCCAGACAGCCGTCCCTTGGCACTGGTCCCGCGGGTCGACGGCCCAGGTTCCGCGTCCGGTGGTCACCTCGCCGTCCGTTAGGACCTCGCCCGTAGGTCCCGAACGGCGAGCGCCCCGACCCGGGGACAGGGGGTCGGGGCGCTCGGGATGGGACGTCAGGCGCGCGACCGGCTCGACCACCCGGCGGCGGCGATGCCCAGGCCGAAGACGACGGTGCCCGGGATGATCCCCCAGCCCTCCACCGGTAGCACGCCCGCCAGTACACCGCCGACCGGCAGTGCGACCAGCGAGAGCGCCACCGGCGCCGGCAGCAGCCGGTGCCGCAGCGACCCGATCGCGATCAGCAGCGGGCCGAGCAGCGTGGCCGTGCCCGCCAGCGCGGAGAACCACAGGGTCGCCTCCTCGATGGCGGCGAACCCGTCGTGCAGGGCCGGCGCGACGTAGGCCTCGGTGTAGCCGCCGACCGGGATGAGGGTCAGCCCGATCCACAGCACCGCCAGCCCGACTGTGGCGACGCGGGAGGGAGCGAGGCGGGCGGCCAGGGCTCCGGCCCCGGCGGCGATCAGCAGCGCGCCGGCGCTGAAGACGACGTGCGCGGCCACCCAGGTCGTGGCGGAGTGGGCCGCGGCGCTGTGCTCCATCGGGTGCAGGGCGTTGCCGGCGGCGAACAGCACGCCTCCGGCGGTGACGGCCAGTCCGCGCAGTGACGGACCGGGCCGGTGGTCGGCGACGGCCGGGGCCGGGGTGGACGGGGTGGGCAGGGCGGTGGCGGTCACCGGCATCTCCTCGCATCGGAGCGGGTCGGGGCGACCCGGTCGGCGACCACCGTGGCGACCACTCCTTGCCGCGGTCTTGCCGCCGATCGGTGCCGGCATTGCAAGCGGCCGGTAAGCGGTCCGCGCGAGCGTCCCTGCCGACCGACCCCGCTTCCTGGAGGAACCCCGATGACCCGCTCCCACCCCGTCCGCGTCCGCCCCCGCACCGACGGCGACCCCGTTCCCGACGTCATGGGCATGCGGCTGGCGCACCGGGCGATGCTGCGCGACGCGAACCGGCTCCCCGACCTGGCCGAGCGGCTCGCCGCCGGGACCTGCGACGCGCGGCGCGCCGACGCCGTCGCCCGCTACGTCCGGGACTTCGCCGACTCGGTGCACCACCACCACAGCGTCGAGGACGAGGTCCTCTGGCCGGTGCTGGCCGCCTCCGCCGGCCCGCACGTCGACCTCACCGAGCTGTCCGACGACCACGCCGCCCTCGACCCCGCGCTCGCCCGGCTGCGCACCACCGCCGACGCCTTCCGCGCCCGCCCCGGCGAGGACACCGCCACCGCCCTGGCCGTGGAGCTCGCCGAGCTGCGCGACACCCTCACCGAGCACATCGGCGACGAGGAGGCCTCGGTCTTCCCGGTGATCGAGCGCCACGTGTCGGTCGCCGACTGGGCCGCGGTCGAGGCCCGCATCCGCAAGCGCGCGAAGCTCTCCTTCGAGGCCCCGCGGGTGCTCGCCGTCGCGAGCGACGCCGAGCGCGCGGCGATCGAGGCCGACGGGGGGCTGGCGCTCCGGGTCCTCCTCGCCGTGCTCGTCCCGCCGTTCCGCCGCCGCGAGCGCGCCGTCTTCGGGGCCTGATCAGACCCCGACGGCGGCCAGCTGCGCGGCCAGCTCCGCCCGCACCCGCTCGGCACCGCGCCGGGCGGCGGCCGCGGCGCCGGCGTCCCCGAGGGCGTCGGCGACCGCGGCCAGCGCGTCGTCCACCGGGCCGACGACGAGCGTGCCGGAGTCCAGCCCCGCGATCCGGCCGGCCCAGGGCAGCAGCTCGTCGCGCACCTGCCGGGCGACGGCCAGGTCGCCCAGCCGCGCGGCGGCGTGCGCGCGCAGCGTCGTGGACGCCAGCCAGTAGTAGTCGCGGCTGATCGGCCGGCGCACCGCCCAGGCCGCGCGGGCGTCGTCCGTCCGCCCGGCGTCGAGCAGCCCGAGGACGACGGCGTCGGTGAGCGCCCCGGGCATCGCCGCGTGCAGCCACTCCAGCTCGGGCACCGCCGGGGTGAGGTCGCCGCGGGCGAAGCCGGCCACGAACCGGCCGACCAGCGCCATCAGCCCGCCGTTCATCGCGCCGGTCTCGACCAGGTGCGCGGCCACCTGCTCGTAGCGCGCCCGCCCCTCGTCGGGGCGGCCGGCCAGCACCAGCAGCGCGCCGGAGAAGACCTGCAGGGCGCCGAGCACGTGGCCCAGCTGGCCGGCGTCGGCCAGCGCGACCGCGGTGTCGACGTGCCGGCGGGCCGCGACCAGGTCGGTCCGCGCCGAGGCGGCGAGGAACAGCAGCCAGTGCGCCACCGCCCGGTGGTCGGTCATCCCGGCCGCGCTCGCCACCGCGCGCAGCTCCTCGGCCAGCGGCTCCCGGACGGCGGCGAGGTGCGGGCCCAGCGCCGCGTACGCGCGCACGTTGAGCGCCGCGCACAGCAGCCGGGCGGCGGCCGGACCGGTCGCCGCCCGCGCCAGGCGCACCGCCTCCGCGCTCGCCGCGTCGGTGCGCTCGTCGTCGACGCCCTCCACCTCCCGCACCAGCGCGACCAGCAGCCGGCAGCGCACGTCCCCGGGCAGGTCGTCGCCGGCGGGGGTCTCCAGCAGCTCCAGCAGCGGGTCGAGCAGCTCGGGGTCCTGCGCGCCGTCGTCGCGGACGGTCCACACCAGCGGCGCGTCCCACGCGGCCAGCGCGGCGACCAGCAGGTCGCGCCGGCCCAGCCGCCGGGCGGTCCGGACGGCGTCCCGCTGCTGGGCGCGCGCGGCCACGACGTCCCCGGCGCGGGCGTGCGCGGGGATCGCGGCCAGCAGCACGTCGAGCTCCTCGGCCGACCCGTGCCGGCCCGCCAGCTCCAGCAGCCGCAGCGCCGACGCCCACTGCCGCGCCTCCTCCGCCGCCGCCCCCAGCCGGCCGGCCTCCCGCGCCGCCGCGGCGACGTAGGGGACGGCATCGGCGGCGGTGCGCGGCCCGGCCGCGGCGACCGCGTGGTGGGCCAGCGTCGCGGCGTCCACCCCGCCGGACTCCCGGAGCACCGCGAGCGCCGCGGCGTGCACCCGGCCGCGGCGCAGCAGCGGGGTGTCCTCGTAGAGCACGTCGCGCACCAGCGCGTGGGTGAACCGCACCCGCCCGGGCGCCGGCTCGTCGAGCAGCCCGGCCAGCACCGCGGTCTCCAGCGCGTCGAGCAGCTCGTCGACGTCACGCCCGGCCACCGCCGCCAGCACGTCGACGTCGGCCTCCCGCCCCAGCACCGCGGCCTGGCGCAGCGCCGTCACGGCCGGCCCGGGCAGCCGCTCGACCCGCCGGCGCAGCACGTCGCGCACCCCCGTGGGCACCCCGGTGCGCGCCGCGCCGCGCCCCTCGGCGACCAGCAGCCGGGTCAGCTCCCGGACGAAGAGCGGGTTGCCGTCGGTGCGCTCGCGCAGCAGCCGCAGCTCCTCGTCCCCGGCGTCCTCCAGCCCGTGCTGCCGGGCCAGGACGGCGATGCCGTCGGCGTCCAGCCCGCGCAGCTGCAGGTGCCGCGCCCCGGCCGAGGCCAGCGCGGCCCGGGTGGCGGCCAGCGCCTCGCCGTCCTCGGCGTCCCGGTAGGTGGCCAGCACCAGCAGCGGGGAGCCGCCGAGGGAGTCCACGACCTGGCGCAGCAGCTGCAGGGTCAGCTCGTCGGCGCGGTGGACGTCGTCGAGCACGACGAGCAGCGGCTGCTCCCGGAGGGCGTCGCGCAGCCGGTCGGCGACCGCGCGCGCCAGCCAGAAGGCGGTGTCCTCGCGCAGCGGGGGGCCGCCGAGCGCGCGGGTGATCTCGGTCCAGGGCCAGGCCGGGGGAGCGCCGTCCACCTCGGGGCAGCGTCCCTCGACGACCCGCCAGCCGGTCCGGCGCAGCTGCGCTGCGGCGGCCTCGACCAGGGTGGTCTTGCCCGCTCCGGCCTCCCCGGCGACCCAGACCACCCGCGTGCCCTCGGCGGCCAGGTCCAGCAGCTGCCGCAGTTCCGCGGCCCGGGCCGGCGTCGGCGTCGGCGCGGGGGCGGTGGAGGCGTGCGTGGCCGGCAGTGCCACGGGCGGGGCGGGCAGGTCCAGTGCCGGCGCCTGCCCGAGCACGGCGGCCTCCAGCTCGCGCAGCCGGGGACCGGGGTCGACGCCGAGCTCCTCGGCCAGGTGCTCGCGGGCCCGCCGCAGCACGGCGAGCGCGTCGCCCTGCCGGCCGCTGCCGTAGAGCGCCAGGGCGAGCAGCCGCACGGCCTCCTCCCGGCCGGGGTGGTCGTGCAGGTGGCGCTCCAGCTCGGGGACGACGGCCGGCGCCCGCCCGAGCGAGAGGTCCGCGTCGGCGCGCAGCTCGAGGGCGACCAGCCGCAGCTCCTCCAGCCGGGCGATCTCGGGCGCGGCCCACGAGGCGTCCGCCGAGCCGGCGTAGGCGGGGCCCGACCAGCAGCGCAGCGCCTCCTCCAGCAGCCGGTGCCGCGTCGGGACGTCGTCGGAGGCGTGCGCCCGGGCGACGAGGTCCTCGAACAGCCAGGCGTCGACGGCCTCCCGGGGCAGCTGCAGCCGGTAGCCCGGCGCCACGCTGACCACGACGGTCGCGCCCGACCGGCGACCCCCGGCCGGCTCCAGGGCCCGCCGCAGCCGGGAGACGTGCACCTGCAGCGAGGCCAGGGCCCTGGGCGGCGGCTCGCCGTCCCAGAGGTCCTCGAGCAGGCGGTCGGTGGAGACCACGTGCCCGCCGGCGAGGACCAGCCGGGCGAGCACCGACTGCTGCCGCGGGCCGCCCAGTGCCGCCGGCTGCCCGGCGACCGTGGCCTGCACGGGCCCGAGCACGGACACCGCGACCTGCGGGACGTCGACGGGCGGGACCTCGGGGACCGGAGCAGCCATGGCGGGCAGAACCTAACCGGCCGGACGAGCGGCGCGCCGCCGGCGGGCGGGCGGAGCCGCTGGCGTGTCCCGTCCTGTCGATGTCGGCGGCACCGCTACAGCCAGGCCTCGATCCGGTCCAACTGCTCGTGGGTGAGGCCGACGTAGAGGTCCGGGGCGACCACGAGCACGTGCGGGTGCGCGGCCAGCCAGTCGCCGGTGTCTTCCGCCTGCTCGGCCAGGTCGTCGTCGATCCACACGATCCGCCGGTCCGGCTCCGACTCGGCAACCTCGCGGGCGGCGTCGAGCTTCCACCAGCCCGAGGCGCCGCCGAAGATCCCGAGGAAGCCGGTCGGCGCGGCGTCGGCGCGGGCGTGGGTCCTGAGCCCCCGCGGCAGACCCATCGGCTCGGCCAGCAGCCGGTCGGCGTCCGTCGTCCAGGTGGTCAGCCACTGGATCTCCACCCGGCCCGACTCGTGCAGCTCCCGCAGCCGCGCGGTGATCGTGGGGTCCCACGACAGCAGGAAGCCGTTGAACGTGCCCCGCCGCCACCCGTCGGGCAGCTCGCGGCGCGGCGCGTTGAGCACGCCGTCGACGTCGAGCAGCAGGATCGGGCAGTCGCCGGTCTGGCGCATGGCCGGCCCTCCAGGTGCGGCGGACGGGTGACGGGTCCGTACCCACGACCGGCCGTGAGGTTGCTCCCAGTTCCTTGAGCGCCCGGCCCCGCGCCTGACCCGGAGGGGTGAGGAGGCCCTGCCTCGCGTCGGCCGCGCCCGGTACGAACCACGAGGACTCCGGAACGGGGGAGTCCGGATGGTCGGACGGGCGGGTGCCACCCGCGGCTGGGGGAGACGTGTTCCGGGAACCGCTGCACCGGGATCCGCTCGTCGTCGGCTGGGCGGTCGTCATGTTGCTCGCCGGCTTCGTCGCGCTCGACGGCAACACCGAGTGGAGCGGCTCCCTCGATCCCGACCGCGTCGCCGGCTTCCTGAAGGACCTCGCCGAAGCCTTCCTCTGGTCCTTCTTCCTCCTCCTGCTGCTCGCCTGGCTGCGCGCCAGGGCGTGGCGGTGGGCCGGCGGCGGTCCGGTGCGCCGCACGGGCAGCGGCGGGGGAGCGCGGCGGCCGGACTCCTCCCTCCCGTGGACCGACCGCTGGATCCGCGACTGGCGCGAGGACGACGCCCACCGCCGCGCGTCCGGCACGGCGGACGGCGAGTCGCGATCCGTCGCCTGCCGGCACGGCGTCCCCGCGGACGGCGGCCCGCACGACACCCAGGTGCCCGTGCTGCGCGCAATCTCGGTGAGCCACACGATCGTCCGGCCGGGCTCCCGCGTGCTGGTCACCTGGTGCTTCGAGCACGCGCTCGACGTCGTCGTCGACGGCCGGGGCGGCCACCCGCCGTGCGGCGAGGCGATGGTGCGGGTCGACGCCAGCCGGCGCATCGAGGTCGCCGGCCGCAACCGCCTCGCCACGACGCCCGCGGCCACGCCGGTGGTCGCCGCCGTCGCCGTGCCGCAGCTCGACCTCCCGACCGTGAGCGCGCCCCCGCCGGTGTCCCTGCACTCCGACGTCGCGGCGACCGTCGGCGCCCCGTCGTCGGTCACCCAGCGGCTCGACGACTTCCTGGCCACCCAGGAGGCCCTCCGCCCGCGGTTCGAGACCTCGCCCCGCGTCGTGGGCGTGCCCTCCTCCCTCGTCGACAGCCTGCGCCGCAGCGCCGGCCGGAAGGACCCGAAGTGAGCTCCCGTAAGTCGGCGGCCCGCCGTCTGGTCAGCCGCGCCGTCGTCACCGAGCAGCTGCTCACGGTCGCCGGCGCCAACCGCGAGGTGCTGCGCGAGGCGCCCAAGGAGCGCGGCAAGCAGGTGGCGATGGGCGCCGTCCTGCTCTCCACCGCGGGGCTGGCGGTGGTGTCGGCGAGCTACGCGCTCCACCTGGCACTGCACCTGTGGTGGCCGGTCGCCATCGCCGGCGGCCTCGTGTGGGGCCTGGTCATCCTCAACCTCGACCGCTGGCTCGTCGTCTCCTCGCCGCGGCTGAGGAGCAAGGCCGGCACGCTGGCCATGGCGACGCCGCGCGTGCTGCTCGCCGTCCTCATCGGTGCCGTCGTCTCGACGCCGCTGACGCTCGCCGTCTTCAGCGCCGAGATCGACACCGAGGTGCGGGTGATGGCTGCTGAGGAGGAGGACGCCTTCACCCGGCAGCTCGCCGAGGACAGTCGCTACGCCCAGCTGCCGGCGCTGCGCGAGCAGATCGCCGCGCTGGAGGCCGACATCGCTGACGGGGTCACGCCCGCGGACGTCAACGCGGATCCCGCTGTGCTGGCACTGCAGGAGGAGCTCGCGGACACGCGCGCCCGGTTCGAGGAGGCCGAGCAGGCGTACCAGGCGGAGCGCGACGGTACGGGCGGCAGCGGTGTGCGGGGGGACGGGCCCGAGACCGAGGCCAAGCGGATCGTGCGTGACCGCCTCGAGCGAGAGGTCATCGAGCTGGCGCAGCGGCTCGAGGATCTCAAGGTCGAGGTGCGCGAGCAGCTGGAGGCGGAGGAGGTGCAGAAGACCGCCGACCAGCGGACGGAACTCGACCGGCTCGAGGCGCTGGTCGCCGGCACCCAGGAGGCCCGAGACGCGGAGGTCGCCGCGCACGAGGAGGCGGTCGGCACCAGCGACGGCATCCTCGCCCGGCTGACGGCGCTCGGGCGCCTGGGGGAGGACAACCCGACGCTGGCGACCGCGCACTGGCTGCTGTTCGCCTTCATGACCGCGATCGAGTGCCTGCCGATCATCTTCAAGACGATGCTGGCGCTGTCCCCGCCGTCCCTCTACGAGCGGCTGCTCGCGCTGGAGGAGGAGAAGGTCGAGGAGCGGGTCCGGCTGCGGATGCAGGCCGAGTACGAGGAGGCCGAGGTGCTGGCCCGGTCGGCGCTCGCCGCGGCCGAGGCGCGGGCGGCGCGCACGCTGGAGGCCGAGTCACGGGCGACCGGGATGGTGCTCGACGCGCAGCTCGACGTGACCCGCCACGGTGTCCAGCGCTGGCGCGACGAGCAGCTCGCCGGCGCGGTCCGCGTCAACGGGACGGATCTCGTGAAGCGCTCCTGACCCGACCGCGCGCCGGATCACCGGATGCGCGGTTCGGCAGGTGAGGGTGTCGGGACACCGACCGTCCCTAAGTAGGAGCACCGTGCGCATCGGTACCTGGAACCTCAAGCTCTGCCCCACCTCGTCGTCGGACAGGGGGCGGGCGATGGCTGCCTGGCTCGACACCCAGCAGGCGGACCTCTGGCTTCTGACCGAGGTGCACGCGGCATGGCACCCGCACGGTGCGGCGTTCGTGACGTCCCCTCCGCGCAGCCATGACGGAGACGAGTCCAAGCGCTGGGCCGGGATCGAGGCCCGGCTGCCGCTGACGGAGGTCGAGCCCGACGACCGGGAGCACGCGGGCGCCGAGGGACTGGCCCTCGCCCGCGTCGACCTGGACGGGACGTCGGTCCTCGTCGCCTGCTCGGTGCTGCCGTGGCGGGGAGCCGGCTCCTACTGGCGCGGGCTCCCGGACGGCCAGTTCCACCAGTTCCGGTCCGTCCTCGACCACCACGTGGCCCGCATCTCGGCCGAGCGCCGAACCGGTGAGCCGGTCGTCTGGGGCGGGGACCTGAACCAGGAGCTCCTGCAGCCGCACTGGGCTGGCACGCACGATGGAGCGAGGACACTACGGGCAGCCTTCGAGTACCTCGGCCTGACCCCGCTCACCGCCGGGATGGCGCACCTCAACGGCCAGTCTCACGCCATCGACCACCTCGCCGTCAGTTCCGACGTGCTGGCCGATCGGGTGGAGGTGCACCGGCCGACCTGGCCGGACGGCCGGGACCTCAGCGACCACGCCGCCTACACGGCCGACGTCGTCCTGCCCCGGACCTGACGGCGGCCTGGTCCGGATGGGCCGGTGGACCCGGCGGCGACGTTCTGATGCGCCACCGCCGGGTCCCCGGCCGACCTCACGATCCGGTGACCGCGGCACCCAGCTGGTCGTCGGGGTCGGTCGGCTGCACGCCCCGCTTCCTGCCCTCCATCCACGCGATGACGTCGTAGACCCGCAGGGCGGAGACCGTGGCGTCCAGCCCGGCGGCGTCGCGCAGTCGCAGCAAGCGCGCCTGCAGCGCCCCGTCGTCGGCCCGCAGCGCCTGCCGCAGCGGCTCCCACTGCCACGACTGCGCGCAGGTCACCTCGCCGACGACCGAGTCGTAGATCGGCAGCAGCCGCGGCCGCTTGCGGGCACAGAGCTTGCTCGCGATCGTCCGGCCGACCCCGGGGAGCTCCCGCAGGGCGGTCTCGAGCCGCCAGCCCGGCCAGTCGCGGTGCACGGGCTCGGTCTCCTGCGCGAAGTCGCGGTCCGGGCCGACGTCGCGGAGCAGCCGGCAGAACCGCTCCGCCTCCGTGTGCAGCAGGCGGTGGGCGGCCATCGGGGGGACGACGACGGACAGGAAGGTGACGGCGACGACGTCCTCGGCCGTGAAGCGATCCGGGTCCTGCTGCCCACCCCAACCGTCGAAGTAGGAGCCGGTGTAGGCCGAACCGCCGTCGCGGCCGTAGTACTCACGCAGGAAGGCGAGGGCGCGGGTGTCGTCGTCGGTCTGCAGGGCCTCGGGCAGGCGGTAGCTCACGGGTACTCCAACTCGGTGTCGTGGGTCGTCAAGGGAGGAGGTCGAGCGGTTCGCCGACCGGGCGCGGGTCGGGCTCGGCCCAGCCACGCACCACCCGGGCGGTCCACGGGACGTCGTCGTCCAGCGCGGCGGCCAGCGCGCGCGTGTACGCGGGCAGGTGCGGAGCGCCGTCCGAGCGGGCCCCCACCACCAGCGCCAGTCGGATCCGGGCGCCGTCGGCCGCGCCCAGCCGGCCAGTGAGCGCGGCTCGGTACGCCTGCGCCCAGATCAGGTAGTCCAGTCCCTGCAGGAGGAAGAGCGGATCGGCGTTCTTCTCCAGCTTCGTCTCGGTGACCAGCACGTCCCCGTTGCCGTCGAGGCCGACCAGGTCCACGTACCCGCGCGCCCACCCGCGGGCGGTGTCCGTCGGCCGCCAGGCCGGGACCTCCCGCATCGCCTGCTGCTCGATGCCGACCACCGCGGGGTTGCGGCGCAGCACGGCCTGGAGCAGGTGCTCGTCGTCGCGCCGGACGGCCGGGTCGTCCCCGCTCGACCGCGCGGCGATCGCGGCGTCCACCTCCTCGCGGATCGCCTTCAGCTCGGCCGCCGACAGCGGACCCTTCAAGGGCCAGGTGTGGCGTTCGGGGTCGGCGGAGTGGTGGATGCCGGCCCGGACACGGACGCCGCCACTCGTGCGCACGACCGAGAGCACCCGCTGGCCGCGGTGGTGCCAGGACCGCTCCGACTGGGTGTGCGCCGGGTCGAGGCGGTCGTCGCGTGTGGCCAGGTCCACCAGCTCGGTGACCCAGTCGGCCCGGTCCCGCAGGTGCAGTGCGGTGGCCGCGCGCCGGAACTCGGCCTCGGACGTCGTCCCGCCGAGGGAGGCGGTCACGGCCGCGACGGTGTCCTCGCGGTTGCGCTCGGGTGCGGGGACGGCGCGCCGGCCGTCGTGCAGCCACAGCGCCGGGCGGGCGGCGGCGCGCAGCCACGGGATGCGCTGGGCGGTCGCGGTGCTCGACTCCTCCGGCAGCGCCAGGACCAGGCGGCGCCGGCCGGCCCAGGCCACGCCGTACGCCAGCGCCAGCTCGATGGCCCGCTCCTCCTGCTCACCGGCCACGAGCAGCACGGTCTCGGCGTCGCCGAACTGGGCGAAGCGGTCGGACCGGCGGGGTTCACGGACCAGCCGGTCGTCGACGGACGCGGCGATGGCGTCTGCGCGAGAGCCGTTGAAGAGCTTGCGCTCCGCGGCGGTGTCGGGCACGGGTGTCTCCCACGGACGGAACAGGTGTCCCCGGGAGGCTCGCTCGTCGAAGCGGACGACGACGTTCCGGCGCGCCGACGAGGGACCCGTGGTGCTGGTGCGGTCACTCGCCTCACCAGCAGGACGGATGTCCCGACTGCGGTTGACGAGCGGTGTGGACGCCGGTCAGTTCCACGGGACGGTGCAGTCCTGCAGGCGGGCGGCGATCGACTCGACGTCGTCGAGTTCGCCGGCCGCGATCGCCATGATGAGCTCGTACGCCTCGTCGTTCGACAGGGTCAACCGCACGCCGTTGAGGCCGTAGAAGGCGATGGTGGCGGCCAGCGAGAGCCGCTTGTTGCCGTCGACCAACGGGTGGCTGCGGGCGATCGAGTGCAGCAGTGCTGCTGCCTTGTGGTGGATCGTCGGGTACGCGTCCTCGCCGAACGCCGTCGCCTCCGGCCTGGCGGCCGCGGACGCGAGCAACCCCATGTCGCGGACCTCGACTGTGCCCAGCGTCCGCCGCGCGACGTGCAGCAGGTCCTCGAGGTCGAGGTGGATCACTGGCCGAGCCGCTCCAGGGCCTCGGCGTACCGGGGGAGCTCCCGGTCCAGGACGCGGTCGAGCAGCTCGCGCTTGCTGGTCCGCTCGACGTAGTCGCGGACCGCCTGCCGGGCGACGTCCTGCATGGACCGCCCCTCCAGCTCGGCCCTGCGGCGGAGGGCTTCGGTCTCCTGCTCGTCGAGACGCAGAGTCATCGCCATGAACCAACGATACCAAGTGTGGTACCACCGTTCCTTGCTCAACCCGATCAGCTGCCTCCTCGCACGACATCACCGAGTGCCGCTGGCACCCTGCTCGTGTGCCCGTGTCGATGACCATCCGCGAGGTCCCGAACGAGACGCGCGATGAACTCGCCGCACGAGCGGCCCGCGTGGGCCAGTCACTGGAGCAGTACGTCCGAGCGCTGTTGATCGAGCTGGCGCGGCGTCCGAGTCTCGTGGAGCTGTGGGACCGGGTCGATCAGCGGGTCAGGGCGACCGGGAGCCGGCTGGCGGCCGAGAAGACCCTCGAACTCCACGACCACGACCGCCAATGGCGGTCGTCGTCGCCTTCTGTTCCGGTCGCCGGTTGATGGGTGTGGGCGTCAGGACAGCCCGGGGAGGTTGACGACGATCGCCTCCTGGCTGCTGCGGGCGATGACGACCACGGCCTCCTCGTCGGTCGGGTTCTCCTCGCGGTGCGGGGTGTGCGGCGGCACGAAGACGTAGTCACCCGGACCGGTGGCCAGCCGCACCTCCTCGCCGTCGCGCGCGAAGACGAACACCGGGTGCCCGCGCAGCACGTGGATGGCGGTCTCGGAGTCGCCGTGGTGGTGGTCGCCGGACGACGTCCGCGGCGCGACGTGCGTCTGCCCCATCCACACCCGCTGCGAGCCGACGGTCTTCGCCGAGATCGCCTCCCGCCGGTCCATGCCGCTGGTCTGGCCGGTGTCCCCGCTGAGCTCGTCGGCCCGGATGTGCCGCAGCGGCTGGTGCCAGCCGTCGGCCTGCTGCTCGGTCATGCCGCCAGCCGACCGCGTGGCCGGGCCACGGTCAAGACGAGGCTGTGGGGCAGGTGTGACGAGCGCGACGGCGGAGGGGTCCCGACCACGATCGCGACTGCCGATGAGCCAGGGGAGCGGCGGTCAGACCCCCGTCGTTCGGGGGAGTGGCTCTCGCATGGCTGGACGACGACGGCTCCAGGACCGGCTCGCGGTCCTCGGTGGCGCGCGGCCCGACCTGCTCGAGGCGGCGCCGGGCGCGCGGCCGAAGTTCGCCGCGCTGGGCGGCGTCCTGCTCAGCACCGGCGGCCTCGCCGTCGCCTCGGCGGCATTCGCGCTGCACATGGCCCTCGGCGTGTGGTGGCCGTTCGCGCTGGTGCTCGGCCTCGGCTGGGGCGCCGTCGTGGTCAACCTCGACCGGATGCTGCTCGTCGGCATGGCCCACGACGCCTCGCTCAAGCGGAACCTCGCCCTCGCCGTCCCCCGTGTGGGGCTCGCGCTCGTCCTCGGCGTCGTCGTCGCCACCCCGCTGACGCTGCAGGTGTTCCACAAGGAGATCGACGCCGAGATCACCGTCATGCAGGCCGAGGCCGCGGACGCCTACCGGCAGTCGCTGGAGTCCGACGCGCGCTTCGCCGGCCTCGAGGACCTGCAGGAGAGGGTCACGCAGGAACAGGACGTCGTGGCCACCGGCGGGCAGTCCGACCCCGCGCTGATCGCCGTCCAGGCCGACGTCACCGCCAAGCAGGCCGCCTACGACGCGGCCCTGGCCACCCAGCGCGACCTCGAGGCGCGCGCCCAGTGCGAACTCGACGGCACCTGCGGCACCGGCGACGCCGGCACCGGCGAGGCCTACGTCCAGGCCCGCGCCGCCGCCGACGCGCAGGCCGCCGTCGTCGCCAGTGCCCGCGGTGAGCTCGACGCCGCCCTCGACACCGCCGACGGCGCCGAGTCGCGCAGCGCCGACCTCGCCGCCGCCGCGCTGGCCACCGACTCCGCCGAGCTGGCCCGGCTGACCGCCGAGCTCGACCGGCTGCAGTCGGCGTTCAACGCCACCAACGAGGGCTCCGGCGGCATCCTGCTGCGGCTGGAGGCGCTCGACCGGCTCAGCGACCGCAACGCCACCCTGGCCGCGGCGAAGTTCATGCTCTCCCTGCTGTTCATGTGCGTGGAGATCCTGCCGGTGCTCATGAAGGTGCTGCTCAACTTCGGCCCGCCCACCGCCTACGACGAGCTCGCCGCGCTGCGCGACCGCAGCGACGTGGACATCGAGGAGCTGCAGCAGCAGTCACGGCGCAGCGTGGCCGAGGCCAAGGAGGAGCTGCTCGTCATGGCCGAGCAGGAGCGCCTCGACCGGCAGAAGGCCGCCATCCGCGCCCGCCGGCTCGCCGCCCTCGCCCAGGCCCAGCTCGACGCGGAGGAGGCCGCCCGCCCGGCGCCGCAGCCCGCGCCGCCGGTCGAGGAGCCCAGCCGGCAGCTGTGGGACACCGGCCCGATCCGGCTGGCCCGCTCGGCCGCGCGGACCGTCCGCACCGGCCGCCGCCGTCCCAGCGACCGCGTCGCGGTCTGACGTGGCGACGACCTGGGGTCCGCTGCCGGCGCCGCGGCTGCTGAGCGGCGAGGAGCCCATCTCCGGCACCGACGCGAGGCTGCGGGACTTCTGGTCCTGGGCGTACTCAGACCTGCGCACCAACACCACGCGCCCGCTGCTGGCCGAGTACCCGGTCGCCCGGGCGGTCGGCGCGGAACTGCGGCCGCGCGTCGAGTGGGACTCCTGCGACGTCCGGACGCCGGACGGTCTGCGGCTGGAGGTCAAGTCCGGCGCCTACCTGCAGGCGTGGGAGCAGTCGAAGCTGACGGCGATCGCCTTCGGCGGCCTGCGCGCCCGCGTGTGGGGCCCTGACGGTCGCGGAGTTGACCAGACCTACAACGCGGACGGCTACGTCTTCGCGGTCCAGACCGCAACCGAGCACGCAAGCTACGACGCGCTCGAGCTCGGTCAGTGGTCGTTCTGGGTGCTGCCCCGCTCAGTCGTTGTCGGGACCGGCCAGTCGAGCCTGGGGCTCGCGCGGGTGCAGGAGCTGGCCGGCCCGCCGGTGTCCTACGCCGGGCTATCTGACCGCATCCGCACGATCGTCGTGCGGACGGCCTGACCGGGGAGGGTGGCGCCGTGACGCCGTCGCGCTGGTGCTGCCGGAAGCCGACTGGTCGCCGTGGACGCCGTTGAGGGAGGCGGCGTCGACCGCGCCGGTCGTGCCCGGCGTCTATCTGGCACGCGGCGGCCCGAACGGGCCGCCGCTCTACGTCGGCCATGCCGGCGAACGTGCCGCCAACCGACCCGGGCTCCGCGGCCGACTGGGTGTCTACGCGCGCGGCAAGGGCGCGGTGAGCGGCATGGGAGAGGCGGCGCTCGACCGTGCGCTCGCCGACCCGGCGTTCATCCGGCAACAGTTCGCCCTGCTGGGGGCGGGGACGCCGCAGCGCGCCAAGGGCTGGGTACGCGCAGCACTCAACTGGGCGGACGTTCAAATGTCGAGCCGAGCGGCAGATCAAGCAGGAGGCCGTTGCCTCAGAGGCCCGGCTGCTGACGCTGCTGAGTGGGCAAGATCAATGGAACCGTGCGTGGCCCGGCCGTGGCGGCCGCGCATAGGTCCGTCCTCGCCGGGACTCGACCGCGAATGGTCCCGAAGGTGTAGTTGCAGGACGGTCCGAACGGAAGCGCTCCCCCCGAGTTCCACGTCGACGTGCGTGCACGTGAGCCCTGTGGCCGTCATCCGAGGTCGTCGGGTGCCATCTCGATCCGGTGCTCGGACAGCGGCGCGATGGCTGCCACCATGTCTCGGTAGTCGCGTTGATTCAGCTGGGTAGTGTGCCACAGCTCCAAGTCGGGCGCGACCTTGTGAGCGCGTTGAGGGCGTGTCAAAGCGTCTCGGCTCCGTCCCAGTCGAGGCGGCCCCACTACGGCCAGGATCCGGTCGATGCCTACATCTCTGGCCACTCGATCCGCCACCAGTCTGAAGGCCGCCGAGGCGGTCATGTGCCGACCGAGGACCCGGCCGTCTTCAGTGACCGTGAAGCGAGTGGTACTTCTGCCTGCATCTCGACTCAAGCTGTACAGGACGTTGTCCGCGGCAGTCAGGTAATCGATGGCCTCGGCGGAGCGGATCTCTTTACGGCCGTGTACTACCCGATTGCGTAGCTCGGCCATGCTCCGGATCGCTTCAGCGGTGGATGCATCGATGACGCCACTGTCGTGACCGATCCGGGCGAGCTGCAGGCCGCTGTTCGACTCAGGTGCGCGCAGTCCGGCTGCCGCCAGGCGCTCACGCACCTTGTCCACGACGCGCTCATAGGCCGCGATGATGGCCTTCGTCGGGTCACGTTCAGCTGCGACGTACAGGTCCTCGTCCACGCTCGTAATGGCGTCGGGTGAGGGCTCCGAGCCTTGACCGGTGCTCGTCTCAGCGGCTTGCTCGGCACTACGCTGAGCCTCCTCCGTCAGCTCGCGGAACTGCGCCCGGACTCCGAAGGCCTCGAAGTCCGTGAGGCGGTCGGCGATAAAAGGGCGCAGCAGGAGGACGAGGACGACGACGGCAAGCGGCCAAGCAAGGGCCTTCACCAACTCGACGACGAGTTCAGTTGCACTCACCGCCGTACCGTAGCTCCCTGTAGCTGGTTGCTCACAAAAAGCCCATGCGAGGCTGCATCCGCACCGTGCGGTTAGCTCTGCAGTGGTGTCTGGCGATGTCGCTCCGACGCCAGGCGCTCCAGCGCCGCGGTGAAGCTGTCGTTCCACAGCCCGAGGTGCGGCCAGCGCTCGGCGACGTGCGCCGTCGCCTCGGCCGGCGTCATGCCCTGCTCGCGCACCAGCCAGGCGCGCAGTACCAGCCCAGTCCGCGACGCCCCGCCGTGGCAGTGCACGAGTACCCGGTGGCCCTCGGCGTGCAGCGCGGCGAGGTCGTCGAGCACGTCGGCCAGCACGACGTCGACGTCCACGTTGTGGTTGTTGTCGGTCAGGTAGGCCATCCGGTGCAGCGTGTGCGGGAACGGCTCGGCCAGCCGGCACAGGCTGATGACGGCGAAGTCCTCCTCGCTGTACCGCGCGCCGTCGAGGTTGCCCGCCCAGATCCCCGGCAGCACCTCGGCCGGACCCACCCGCGGGATCACGCCCGTCTCCGCCTGGAAGAACTCCTTGCCGTCGAGGTCGGCGGCCAGCCGCAGCAGGTCGGCCAGCCGCTCCACCCGCGCGCCGTGACCGGGCACGCGGCCGTGCACCACCGACGCCCACCGCATCGGGATGCCGCCCATCCCGTACACCGCCCCGGCCAGCCCGCCGGCCACGCACGCGCCCGTGTCGGTGTCCCCGCCCAGGTCGACCACCAGCCGCAGCACCTCGGCGAAGTCGCGCCCGTGCCGCAGCGCCCACAGCGCCTGCCCGAGCGTCGGCCACACGGCGCCGTTCGACTCCGTCGCCCGCGACGGCTCCCAGTCCGGCGCCAGCACAGCCGCCCACCGGTCGCGGTGCTCCGGCCGGACCAGGTCGAGGGCAGCGGGGACGGCGGCCAGCGGGTCGCCGCCGCCGAGCGCCACCCGCAGCAGCTCGTGGAACACCGCGCAGCCCTCGCCCGCGGCCGGGTCGCCGTGGGTGAGCGCCGAGATCCGGCGGGCGGCGTCCACCGTGGCCGCGGTGCCGAACCGGGAGAACCAGATCGCCGCCGGCGTCGTCCGCATGAGCGAGCCGTTGCCCGCCGCCCGGCCGGTGCCCGCAAAGTGCTCGGCCGCCGCGCGGTCCCAGGGGAGCCCGGAGTCGAACACCGCGCGGGTCTGCACGCCGATGTCCGGCGGGCCCGCCGCCGCCCAGGTCGCGAACCGCTCGAAGACGTCGGCCTCGTCCAGGCCGCCGCGCTCCACCAGCGACCGCGCCACCAGCAGCGCCATCTGCGTGTCGTCGGTGAACTCGCCCGGCTCCCACCCGAGCGACCCGCCGCCGCACATCTCGGTCGCCGCGCCCCGGGCCGCCCTGGGGAAGTGCGCCGAGAACGCCCCGGGCGGGCCGAACTCGAACGGCGCCCCGAGCGCGTCCCCCACGGCCGACCCGACCAGGGCCCCGGCCACCCGGTGCGAGCGGTGCAGTCCAGCGGTCACCCGTCCAGTCTCCGCGACGCAGCCCTTGCCATTACTGAGTGCCCGTGGGTGGTCTCCGGAGAACCCCGTGGCGAGGCCACCACTTCGGGGCATGGCGCCGTCCCGTTACTGGCCGTTGTCTCCCGGGTCCTGGACGGTCGTGTCCCGACGAGTCCGTCCACTCCCACGACAGCGAAGGTAGAACGATGACCAGCCTGCTCCGACCGGATTTCGCCACCGCTTCGGCTGCCCTGGTCGGGAACGCACAGCGGCAGAACCTCGCCCGCTTGCACACCTGGCTCGTCGATGAGGTCGGGCTCCTCCCTGGGGAGACGGTCCTGGCGGTGAGCAACTACCAAGAGGGCTCCTTCGGCAGGCTGCCCAACCACGTCGTGCTCGTCACGGACCAACGGATCGCGTTCACGCACGACGGCGGGCTGCGCTCCATCCCGCTGTCCCAGATCGACGCGACCCGTGTCGGCCTGCGAACTGGGCTGGTCAACGGTGAGCTGACCCTGTTGACCACAGGCGGTGAAGCCCTCCGCTTCAAGAAGGGCGTCAGCTTGGCAATCCAAGAGGTCGCCGAGTACACGATCCACGGGGCGGCCGCCTCCGTTCCGGTGCCCGCCCCGGATCGTCCTCTGCCGCGTGCTCCGCGTCGCAGCACCGAGCCCTCCTCGCAGGGAGCCGGGCAGGACAGCGTCACAGGGACCACCGACCAGCTCGTCCGCGCACATGTCCCCGGCGCCCAAGTCCTGCGCGTCGAACACTCCGGCAGCGACCACTTCGCCGTCTTCGAGGTCACGGAGGCTGGTGACCAGGGCGAGCTGCTGGTCAACGTCGTTGGCCGCTACTCGGGGACGCTGGTGTGTGGGCAGCAGGGGCCGCTGGCCGGCTTCGAGGTGTCCGCCTCTGGACCGTGGAGCCTGACGCTCGTCCCCTGGGGGGACGTCCCGCGCTGGCGTGGGCACGAGCGCGGCACGGACTCGGGCGTGCTGGTCCTCCCCGCGCCGGCTCAGGGGCTCGTCAGCGCGACGATCACCTACCGTGGCTTCGACCACCTCGCCGTCACCGCGCATGGCGCCGACTGGGACCTGCTCGTCAACCACGTCGGCGCCTACCGCGGCCAGGTGCGCATCCCTCCGGGCACCGAGTACCTGGTCGTGGACACCACGGGCCCCTGGGAGGCGGTCCTCGACTGACCGGTGCTCGGTGGGACGGGCGACCCTCCCTCCGGCGCGCATCGCCCCGATTCCGGCGCCCGCGTGAGACCGTCCCGTCTCGATGTACCGCACCGACGGCTCCCTGGTCCTGAGCCCCACCGACCTGACCCGCCACCAGGCCTGCGCCCACCTCACGACGCTCGACCTCGCCGTCGCCGACGGGCGGCTCGCGCCGCTCGCCGAGGGCCCCGGCGACCACGCCGAGCTCATCGCCGACCTCGGCACCGAGCACGAGCTGCGCTACCTCGACGCGCTGGAGGCCGAGGGGCGCAGCATCGTGCGCATCCCCGTCCGGCTCGACGCGCGCGGCCGCCGGGAGGCCGAGGCCGAGACCCTCCGGGCGATGCGCGCCGGCGTCGACGTCGTCCACCAGGCGCAGTTCACCGACGGCGTGTGGGCCGGCGCGGCCGACTTCCTCCTGAAGGTGCTGACCCCGTCGGCGCTGGGGGAGTGGTCCTACGAGGTGGCCGACGCCAAGCTCGCCCGCCGCGTCAAGGTGCCCGCGCTGCTGCAGATGGCCACCTACGCAGAGCGGCTCGCCGTCCTCCAGGGCCGGCAGCCCGAGCGGGTCTGCGTGGTCACCGGCGACGGCGTCGCGCACCCGTGGCGGCTGGTCGACGTCGCCGCCTACGCCCGCCGCGCCCGCGCCCGGCTCACCACCTTCGTCGCCGACCCGCCCGCCACCGAGCCGGTCCCGACGCCCTACTGCAGCCAGTGCACCTGGAAGCCCAGGTGCGACGCCGAGCTGGCCGCCGCCGACGACCTGAGCCTCGTCGCCGGCATGCGCGCCGACACCCGCGCCGCCCTGCGCGCCGCCGGGATCACCACCCTCGAGCAGCTCGCCGCCGCCGACGACGCCACGCTGCGGGCCGCCCGCATCGGCGCGGCCACCCGCACCCGCGTCCAGGAGCAGGCCCGCGAGCAGCTCCGCGAGCGCGCCACCGGCGTCCCCACCCGCACCCTGCTGCCACCGGCGCGGAACACCGGCCTGCTCCGGCTGCCCGAGCCCAGCGCCGGCGACCTCTACCTCGACTTCGAGGGCGACCCGCACTCCGCCGACGGCGCGGGGCTGGAGTACCTCGCCGGCATCGGCCGGCGCGACGGCAGCTTCACCGCGCTCTGGGCGCACGACCCCGTCGCCGAGAGGCAGATGGTCTGCGACCTGATCGACCTCGTCCGCGAGGCCTGGCAGGCCGACCGCGGCATGCACGTCTACCACTACGCCGCCTACGAGGTCAGCGCGCTCAAGCGGCTCACCGGCCGCTACGGCGTCCGCGAGGCCGAGCTCGACGAGCTGCTGCGCGCCGAGCGGTTCGTCGACCTCTATCCCGTCGTGAAGCAGTCGATGCGGATCAGCAAGGGCTCGTACTCGATCAAGAAGGTCGAGGCGTTCTACGGCCGGGAGCACACCGGCGACGTCGCCAGCGCGATGGGCAGCGTCATCGCCTACGAGCAGTGGCTCGCCGACCGCGACCCGGCACGACTGGACGCCATCGAGCTGTACAACAAGGACGACGTCGACTCCACCCGCGAGCTGCACGACTGGCTGGAGACGCAGCGCGAGGAGCTGGAGCGGGAGTTCGGCGGCCAGGACCGACCGCTGGTCTCGGAGACCACCGGGCCGGCCGAGCGGTCGGAGGCCGAGCTCGCCGAGCTGGCGCTGGTCGGCCGGCTGCAGGAGGCGGGCCACGGCCTGCTCGCCGACCTCGTCCAGTGGCACCGCCGCGAGGCCCGGCCCGGCTGGTGGGAGTTCTTCAGCCGCACGGACCTCGACGACGCCGCCCTGGTCGAGGACGGCACCGTGCTCGGCGGGCTGTCGGCGCCGGTCGAGATCGGCACGGAGAAGCGGTCGAAGCTCTACGCGCTGGGCTTCCCGACGCAGGACACGAAGCTCTCGGTCGGGTCGAAGGTGGTCGACGTCGACACCCGCGCCCGGGTCGGCGAGATCCGCGAGCTGGACGCCGTCGCCGGCCGCGTCGTCGTCAAGACGACCAAGGAGCTCTCCCCGCGGGCGCTCGGCCCGGAGGGTCCCCTCGACGACAAGGGCATGCGCGGGGCGATCGCGGCCACCGCCGAGGCCGTGCTCGACGGCCGCGACTGCCTGGGCCAGGCGCTGCTGGAGCGGCGGGTGCCGGCCGACTGCCGCCGCCGGCCCGGCGAGCAGGCCGGCGACGCCGTCGTCCGCATCGGGCTGCGGCTCGACGGCGAGGTGCTCGCCGTCCAGGGACCGCCCGGCAGCGGCAAGACGCGGGCGGCCTCGCACCTGATCCGCGCGCTGCTCGACGCCGGCAAGAAGGTCGGCGTCACGGCCACCTCGCACGCCGTCATCGGCAACGTGCTCTCGGCCGTCGGGCGGCCCGCGCTGCAGAAGTGCGACGAGCACCAGGCGTGCGGCGCGCCCGGCGTGGAGTGGTCGAAGGACGGCAGGGACGTCGCCCGGCGGCTCGTCGACGGCGACGTGTCGCTGGTCGGCGGGACGGCGTGGTTCTGGACGCAGCCCGACCTCGCCGAGGCCGTCGACGTGCTCGTCGTCGACGAGGCCGGGCAGTTCTCGCTCGCCAACGCCGTCGCGGTGGCGCGGTCGGCCCGCTCGCTGGTGCTGCTCGGCGACCCGCAGCAGCTCGCCCAGCCCTCGCAGGGCGTGCACCCCGGCGACTCGGGGCTCTCGGCGCTGGAGCACCTGCTCGAGGGCCACCCCACGGTGCCGGAGGGCCGGGGGATCTTCCTCGACACCACCTACCGGATGCACCCGGCGCTGACCGCGTTCGTCTCCGACCTGGCCTACGAGGGCCGGCTGGAGTCGGCGCCGCTGCGCGAGCGGATCAGCGTGCGGCCGGGCGGGCTGGTCTCGGGCAGCGGCCTGGCCGTGCGCTCCGTGGCCCACACGGCGTCGGCGGCGGCGTCGTCCCGGGAGGAGGCCGCCGAGGTCGCCGCCGTCTGGCGGTCGCTGCAGGGCGTCGGCTGGGTCGACTCCGAGGGCAGCGAGCGGCCGATCGGCCCCGACGACGTGCTCGTCGTGGCCCCCTACAACAACCAGGTGGCGCTCATCCGCTCGCTGCTGCCCGACGGCGCACGGGTGGGCACCGTCGACCGGTTCCAGGGCCAGGAGGCGCCGGTGGTCGTGTACTCGACCACCTCCACGTCGGCCGACGACGCCCCGCGCGGGGTGTCGTTCCTCTACGACCTCAACCGGCTCAACGTCGCGGTCTCCCGGGCCAAGGCGCTGGCCGTGGTGGTGATGAGCCCGCTGCTGCTCGACGCGCAGGTGCGCACGCCGGAGCAGCTGCGCCAGGTCAACGCCCTGTGCCGGCTGGCGGAGATGGCGGGTACCTGACGCAGCGGCTCCGGCCGGACCGGCGTGCAGCCGGTCCCGGGCTCACCCGGGCGGAGGCGGAGGAGTCGGCTTCGGTCTCGGCGCCACACCCAGCCCTCCCACAGGCCGTCGCATGTACTGGTCCAGCGTGAAGTGCCCGGGCCCCCTGGGGACGACGTCCGGGATCACACCCGTCTCATCCGATCCGGCCTCCGTGGAACCGGCGGCGTCACGTGCGACGTCGGCCTCACCTCCGGGGGCCTCGTGCAGCAGCCAGACGACGTCCTGACCCCACGGGCATCCGTCGGTGGAAGGCGTCTCCTCGACGTGCCGCACCAGACGCACCGGGATCTCCAGCCAGTCCTGGAGGGTGTGGTCGTAGTAGAGCCGGATCCGCTCGGGGTCCGTGTCGATCACCCCCACCAGGCCGGTCAGCACGACCATCGGTGGCGGGGCACCGCCCTCGGGGAGGAGCCGCTGCACCAGCGGGTGGGCGAGCGCGGCCACGGCCGCGAGCCGGCTCACGTCCGTCCCCCTGGCCGTGTCGGTGTGGACGTCCCCCATCACGATCTCCCTTCTCCGGTGCTCTCGGGATCCCGAGAGGCTGGTGGTGGCGCGGTCCGGTGCCGTGGACCCCGCCGGTTCACGAGCCGAAGCGCTGTTCCTCCTCGGTGGTCAGGGGCCGGATCGCCCGGGTCTGCGCGAGCGCGAGCACCGAACGGGTGGAGCCGCAGACGTCGCAGGGCGAGGTCCGCAGCACCCCGCCCGCCTCGGACGCGGTGAGCAGGGTCCCGTCCGGACCGATCTCGCCGCTCGCCACGGTCTCGTCGTGCCGCTGCAGGCCGACGAGCAGCCGCTCGGACGGGACGTCCCAGACGCGGACGACCCGGTCCGCCCCGGTGCTGACCACCCGGCCGCCGTCCGGTGTGAAGCGGACGGACTCGGCGGTGCCCTGGTGCCCGCGCAGGACCGCGGCCGGTTCCCCCGTCGCCGTCCAGACCCGGACGGCCCCGTCGGCACCAGCACTCGCGAACACCCGACCGTCGGGGCTGTACGCCACCGCCGTGACCGCCCCGCTGTGTCCGGACAGGACCCGGACGTCGCGGCCGCCCGTGCCCAGCTCCCACAGGCGCAGCTCGCCGTTCTCGTCCCCGCTCAGGACGTGGCGCCCGTCGGGGCTGAGGGCGACCGCGTAGACCGCACCCGCGTGGCCCACGAGGTCCTGCGAGGCGCCGTCCGCGACGTCGACGACCTGGACGGTCCCGTCCTGGTTCCCGACGGCGATCCTCGTACCGGCCTCGTCGACGGAGGCGGACCACACCTCGCCCCGCCCCGGCTCCAGCCGCCACTCCTCGCGGCCGTCCGACGCGCTCACCCGGGTGACGAGACCGTCCTCGCCCCAGGTCCAGACGTCCTCCCCGTCCGCGGAGAACACCGCCCAGCACCGCCCTTCGTGCGCGGGGACCTCCAGCTGTGGCTCCAGGGAGGCGGACGACCACACCCGGACCCGCCCGTCCGTCCCGCCGGTGACCACCAGCCGGCCGTCGGGGCTGTACGCGGCGGCGGTGACGGGCGCCCGGACGGCGGTGCCGACCCGGGTGTCCCACGTGCGCACGGTGCCGTCCTGCCCGGCGCTGGCGAGCACCTCCCCGCCCGGCTCTGCGCCGTTCCGGAAGCCCACGGTGAAGGCCTGGTCCACGTGCCCGCGCAGGACGGCCAGCTCGACGCCGTCCGTGCTGAGCAGGCTGACCGCCCCGTCCTCGCGGGCCGCCGCGATCCGGGTGCCGTCGGGGCTCAGCGCGAGGTCGTAGAGGGCCTGGTCGTCCACGGGCACGCTCAGCACCTCCTGCCCGGAGGCCACGTCCCACAGCCGGAGCGTCCCGTCCTCGTCGCCGGTCGCGACGGCGCCGGCGGTGGTGAAGCGGACCGCGGTCACGGCGCCGTCGTGGCCGCGCAGGACCGTCTGCCGCGAGGGGTCCACGACGGCCCACACCACGGCCGTCCCGTCACCCCTCCCGGTGACGACCACGTCGCCGTCCGGACCGAAGGACGACGCGTACGCAGGGCCGGAGCCCGGTCCGAGGACCGCGACCTCTGCACCGTCGCGGTTCCAGACGTGGACGCTGCCGTCGTAGAGGGAGGCGGCCAGCAGTCCCCCGTCGGGGCTGTAGGCGACGTTGACCGGGTAGGCCTCGGACGGCTCCTGCGCCACCACCCGCCGGTCCCCGGTCGCGACGTCGGTCACGACCACGGTGCCGTCGTCGTAGCCCGCCGAGGCGACGTGCTCCCCCTCGGGGCTGTACGCCACGGCCATGACGAAGCCCTGGTGGGCCGGGTACTCGGCCCGCACGGATCCCTCATCGACGTCCCAGAGACGCAGCACGCCGTCGGCGCCGGCGCTCGCGATGGTGGACCCGTCCGGGGAGAAGCGGGCGCTGTGCACCGGGCCCTCACCCGCCCGGAGGATCGCCAGCCCCCGGGACTCGTCCGTCGCCCGCCGGAGCATCTCCTCGGCCTGCGCCGTGGGAGCGGCGTCCCAGGCGCGCCGGGCCAGCACCAGGCTCAGCGTCGGGTCGCTCTCGAGGGCCACGGCTGCGTCGGCGGCGTACTGGCGGGAGACCGCCACGTCCTTCTGCCAGGTGGCCTCCCGCGCCTGCACCACCGCCACGACGGCGACCACGCTGATCGTGGTCAGGGCGACGAGCAGGGCGGCGAAGGTGGCCTGCAGGCGCCGTCGCCGGGCTCGCCGCCGGGCCCGCTCCGCCGCGCTGCTCGCCGCCAGGAACTCGCGCTCCAGCTCGTTGAGCGCGGTGGGTGCCCGTTGCTGCCACTCGGCGGTCTCCACGAGCCGCCCGCCCCGGTACAGCGCGCCCTCGTCCCGGCCCAGGCGCTGCCACTCCGCCGCCGAGGCCGTCAGCGTGCGGTGCGTGCGCAGGCCGGCGCGGTCGGCGTCGATCCACCCCTGCAGCCGCGGCCAGCCGCGGATCAGGGCCTCGTGGGAGACCTCGAGCGACCGCTCCCCGTCGGGGTCGTCGGCGTCGGACGACAGGAGGCGGGCGTCGACGAAGCGCCCCACGACCTCCTCGACGAGGTCGGCTCCCGGCTCCTGCGACAGCTCGCGCACGCTGATCCGGCGGCGGGTGTCCTCCGTCCCCTCGCCGGGCTGGGTGAGGCGCAGGAACAGCTGCCGGGCGACCTCCTGGCCCTCCGGCGTCAGCTCGGCGTGGAGGGCCTCCGCCCGTTCGCCCAGCCCCCGCCGGACGCCGCCGGTGTCGCGGTAGCCCGCCAGGCCGAGCAGGCCGCCGTGGCGCCGGCGCCACGTCTCGAGGAGCGCGTACTCGAGCAGCGGGAGGGAGCCCGGCTCGCGGACGACGTCGGCCAGGATCGTGTCCACGAGACCCGGCTCGACGTCCAGCCCCGCGACGCGCGCCGGCTCCTCGACGACCTGCCGCAGCTCCTCCTCGCTCATGGCCCCGACGAGCACCTGGTGGGACTGCACCAGCTGGGCGAAGCCCGGGTGGGCCGCCAGGCGGGGGTAGAAGTCGGCCCGCAGCGTCATCACCACGGCCGTGCGGCCACCGGGGACGGCCGCGGCGTAGTGCAGGTTCTGCAGGAACCGGGACCGCTGCCGCTCGTCCCGGCACAGGGTGAACAGCTCCTCGCACTGGTCCACGACGAGCAGGGCGCGCCGCCCCGGCGGGGAGTCGGCCAGCCCCGCGGTCACCGCCAGGTGCAGGGTCCGGTCGTCGTCGCCGAGGCCGTCCGACGCCCGCTGCAGACCCGACGCCGGGGTCAGCTCCTGCACCGGTCCGGCGAGCGCGGCGACGGGGTGCGCTCCCGGGCGCAGCACCCGGACCCACCAGGTCTCGCTGCCCGGGACCGCGCCGGCGCGCACGCGGGGCAGGAGCCCGGCGCGGACCAGCGAGGACTTGCCGCTGCCCGACGGGCCGACGACCGCGACGAACCGCTCGTGCCGCAGGCGCTCCACCAGCCGCTGCACGTGGCCCTCGCGCCCGAAGTAGAAGCGGGCGTGCTCCTCCTCGAAGACGTCGAGGCCGCGGTACGGGCACGTGGCGGGGTCCGCCCCGACCCGCGGGGTGCCGCCGAACGGGATCCCGCGGACCGCGTCGACCAGCTCCCGCAGGCCGCGCTGGGAGTCCGGGCCACCCCGCAGGTCGACCCACGTGCGGGTGGCCAGGAAGGGAGGGAGGGTCGCCGGGTCGAAGGGGTCGAGGCCGGGGAGCAGCACCGGGAAGAGGCGGAACGCCCGGTCGGTCGCCGCGCGGTTCAGGGCGAGGGACACCTCCAGGCGCTCCCAGGCACCCACGTCGTGCGGGCCGATGAAGACCGCGCACGCGCAGGCCTGCAGCAGTCCGGCCGCCAGCTCCGACTGCCACTCGCCCCCGGGGGTGAGGGCCCACCGGTCGAACCAGGGTGCGAGGCCGGCCCGCTCGAGGTGGCGCGCGACGCGCTCGACGGCGCTCCGGTCGCGCGAGTTGTAGGACAGGAAGACGTCGGTCGCGTGGCGGGTCCCCGGTCCACCCGCCGGGACGCGGACGTCCCGCGGAGCAGCGGCGCCGTCGACGGCGTGTGGCTCCATCGAGACCTTCCAGCGGGTCGCGGCGGCGGGTGCACGGTGTCACCGTGGGCCGGGACAGGTGTAGCGGGTCCGCCGTCACCGCAGTGTCACCGTGTCGTCACCGGTGGCCGCCCTCGGGGCGAGGGGGTCGCGCCCCGCTGGCACAGTCGTGGGTGTGGAGGACACCGCCGCGCTCGCCGCGCTGGTCGGCGTCGCGCCCGACGTGCTGGTGCGCGCGCTGGGCGACGGCTGGCGGGAGGTGTCCGGGCCGGAGCACGAGCGGTGGTTCGTCAGCGGGGAACCGGCGCAGGTGGCGGTCGGCTGGGACGGGTTCGGCTTCGCGCTGGCCCGCCCGGAGCCGCGGTGGGCCGGGCACTACCTGGTGGAGGAGTTCGTGGCCGACCGCCGGTTCTCCGCCGACGAGGTGCTCTACGAGCGGGCGGAGCTGGCCGCGGCGGCCGAGGAGGTCGCCCGCAGGCGGCGCCGGACGTTCCGCTGGTGCCCGGTGTGCCGGCGGGTCAACGGCCGCGAGCACGTGCACGACGGCACCGGCCTCTGCACGGGCTGCGCCGCCGAGCACCTCGGCGTCCGGTACTGACGGCTCGACGGGGCAGGAGCGCGCGCCGGGCGGTGGTCCCGGGTGCACGCGCTGTGCCGACGCGTCCGGCCGGCCACCCCGGCCCGCGGGGCGTCCGTCCGGCCGCGGTCCTCCTCCTTGTCGCCTCCCTCCGGCACCGGCAGGGTCCCGCCGCACCGGACGTGGAGGGGAGCCGACCATGAAGTACGTCGTCACCTGGCGGGAGCGGCCGACGGGCTCGGCCGCGGAGTACGAGGCGGCACAGAAGCGGGTGCTCGACGTCTTCTCCGACTGGCAGATGCCGGAGAGCCTGACCTTCCACCAGTTCGTCGTCCGGCTCGGCGAGTTCGGCGGGTACGCGGTGATCGACACCGACGAGCCGGCGGACCTGCAGTACCTGACGACGGTCTTCGCCGCCTTCACCTTCACGGTCGAGCCGGTGATGGACGTCGTGGACGCCGTCGCGGCGGAGATGCGCGGGATCCAGTACCGGGACGCGCGGTAGGGGTCAGGGCGGTGGCTGGCCGCCGGGCACCGCGGCGACCTCCGCGGCCGCCGCGTGCCCCGAGCGGACGGCGTCGAGCACCGGCAGCCCCGCCCGCCAGCCGGCCAGCACACCGGCCGCGAACGCGTCCCCGCAGCCGGTCGTGTCCCGCAGCCGGTCCTCCGGCAGCGGCTCAACCGGCACCTCCCACGTGCCTGCCGCGGTGAGCACCCGCGTCGGGCGGGCGCCGGCGTGCACCAGCACCAGCGGCGGCGCCCAGGCCGGCCGTGCGCCGTCCAGCCCGAGGACGGCGGCCTCGCCGGCGTTGCCGAGCAGCAGGTCCGGCCGCAGCGCCGCGAGCAGGTCGGCGTACGCGGCGGCGCCGTGCGCGGCGATCCGGGTCGCGGCGGCCACGTCCACACTGACCGGCACCCCGAGCCCGTGCGCCGTGGCCGTCAGGGCCCGCAGCGCGGCCGGGAAGCGCAGCAGGTCGTATCCGTCGAGGTGGACGACGGCGGCGCCGGCGAGCCACTCGGCGCGGACGTCGGCGGGCTCGAGGGCGCCCTCCCCGTGGTCGGTGAGCAGGGTGCGCTCCCCGCCGGGGTGCACCAGCACCGTCGACAGCGGCGCCCGCCCGCGGCGCACCACGGCGAGCCCGACGCCCCGTCCCGCGAGCCCCGCGAGCAGCCCGTCGGCCAGCGGGTCGGCACCCGCCCAGCCCGCCAGCCGCGCCGGCACCCCGAGCCGGGCCACCCCCGCCGTCACGTTGGCCGGGGCGCCGCCCGCCGTCGTCGTCCGCACCACCCGCTGCTGGCCGCCGGCCACCAGGGGAGCCGAGAGCTCGAGCACCTGGTCGGCGACCAGCTTGCCCACCGCGACGACCGGTCCCCGCCCGGCCGGTCCCGGCCAGCGCGGCGCGTCCGCCGTGCACCCGCCGGTCACGCGGCCCACGCTAGCGACGAGGAGGACCCGGTGTGGCCACGCTGCTGTTGACCGGCGGGGACGTCGTCACGCCCGACGGCGTCCTCCCCGGCGGCTGGGTGCAGGTGACCGGTGATCGGCTGGCCGCGGTCGGCACCGGGCCCGCCCCGGCCGCCGACGACGTCGTCGACTGCACCGGCCGCACGCTGGTGCCCGGCTTCGTCGACGTCCACCAGCACGGCGGGGGAGGGGCCTCCTACGACGGCGGGGCCGGGGCCGCGCGGCGGGCGCTCGCGGTGCACCGGGCCGCCGGGACGACGACGGCGGTCGCCTCGCTGGTCTCGCTGCGCCCGGCCGCGCTCGACCGCGCGCTGGGCGAGCTGGCCGGGCTGGTCGAGGACGGCGAGCTGGCCGGCATCCACCTGGAGGGGCCGTGGCTGTCGGCGTCCCGCCGCGGCGCGCACGACCCGGGGGCGCTGCGGCCGCCCTCGCCCGGCGAGGTGGCGACGGTGCTGGCCTCCGGCGTCGTCCGCACGGTCACCCTCGCCCCCGAGCTGCCCGGCGCGCTCGGCGCGGTCGCCGCCCTGGCCGCGGCGGGGGTGGTCCCGGCGATCGGGCACACCGAGGCGTCCTTCGAGGTCGTCCGCACGGCGGTGGACGCCGGGGCCCGCGTGGCGACGCACCTGCTCAACGCCGTGCCGGCGCCCGCCGGCCGCGAGCCCGGCCCGGTGCTGGCCCTGCTGGAGGACGAGCGGGTGACCGTCGAGCTCGTCGCCGACGGCGTGCACCTGCACCCGGCGTGGGAGCGGCACGTGCTGGCCGGGGCGGGCGCGGGCCGGGTCGCGCTGGTCACCGACGCGACGGCGGCGGCGGGGGAGCCCGACGGCCGCTACGACCTCGGCGGCCTGGCGGTGACGGTCACCGGCGGGGTGGCCCGGCTGGCCGACGGCGGCGCGCTGGCCGGCGGCACGGCGACGTCGGCGGTGCTCTTCCGCCGCGCGGTGACCGAGCTGGGCTGCACCCCGGCCGAGGCGGCGCGGGTCACCGCGACCACGCCGGCGGCCGCGCTGGGACTGGTCGACATGGGGGCGCTGCGCGCGGGCCTGCGCGCCGACGTGGTGCTGCTGGACCCGGCCTGGTCGGTGGCCGGCGTGCTGCGCGCGGGACGGTGGGTGGTCCCGCCGTCCTGACGCGCCGGTGCCCCGGCCGGGAGACCCGGCCGGGGCACCGTGTGCGGATCGGGCGTCAGGCGACGCGGCGGGCGCCCTGGTAGCTCGGCATCGAGTCCAGGTCGACCACGGCCACCGGCTTGCCGGCGGTGGAGGCGTGCACCATCTGGCCGTTGCCGATGTACATGCCGACGTGCGAGACCGGGCTGTAGAAGAACACCAGGTCACCGGGCTGCAGGTCGGCCTTCGCCACCGGGGTGCCGAAGGTCGACTGGGCCGAGGAGGTGCGCGGGATGCTGATCCCGGCCGCCTTGTAGGCGAAACTGGTCAGGCCCGAGCAGTCGAACGTGTCGGGGCCGGTGGCGCCGTAGACGTACATGTCACCCTGCTGCGCCAGCGCGGTGTCGACCGCGACCTGGGCCGCGCCAGTGGGCGCGGGGGCGGGCGCGGCGGTCACGGCCGCGGTGCTGACCCCGCTCACCGCGGCCGAGGCGGGCAGCGGCGCGAGGGTGATGCCGGCTCCGGCGATGGCCGCCACGGCGATGCCGCGGAACGTGCGGCGAGCGGTGGACGTGCGTGCAGTCGTCATCGACGACGGTTCTCCTGTTCTCCACGGCCGCCTACCGGGTTAGCTGACGGGTTCGGACGGGGGAGTCGCCCGGCGCGACGAGTCGCGCTCCACCCCAGTGCTGCGGTGGGTCCCCGGTCCGGGTGCGGCGGGAGGCCGGCACCCGGTTCGGCGTGTCCGGCGGGTGTCACTGGGTACGTGACGAAGGGCCCTGGCCGAACCGCGACGACGCTAGGTAGGGCTCCGTGAGCCTTCAACCGGCCGGCCGGGCCGCCACGCCCGGTGGACCACGATCGACTTGACGTCGGCGCGGCCGGTCCGCTCACCCGCCTGACCTGCGACGTCGCCGTCCGGCGCCGGGCGGCCCGGTCGTGCCCCCTGCCGGGACACGCCGCCGTCGAGAAGAAAGGACGACGCGGTGCGTCCGCACGCGCAGTCAGGACGCGGCCACGGTCGGCCGACCGGGGGACGGCGGGAGCGCGACGGTTGCGGTGCGCGTTGACGGGGCACGGGTCCAGGGACCGACAGGAGGAGGCTCCCCATGGGGATGTTGAGGAAGCTCGTGGCTTCGGGCGTCGCCGCCAAGGTGGTGCAGGAGCTCCAGAAGCCGCAGAACCAGGCCAAGATCAAGCAGTTCATCCGCGACTACCAGGCCAAGAACAAGGGCGGTCGCGGCGGCACCACCGGCGGCCGCGGGTACTGATCCCGGCACCTGATCACGGCCCCCGTCCCGGACCTCCGGGGCGGGGGCCGCGTCACGTCCGGGGCTGATCGCGACTGGCGGTCCCCCTCCCGGACAACCCTGGCCGGGTCAGCCCGGTGGCTTCCCACCGCCACCCCCGCAGAAGAAGGACACGCCCGTCTACCTGCGGCCGTGGTTCGCCGTCCTCGCCCTGCTCCTCGTCATCGGGGTCATCGGCTCGGCCGTCAACGGGGACGACGACGAGTCGACGACGCCGGTCGTCGACTTCGCGATGCCGTCCGTGGTGGGGATGAACCTCCAGGACGCGCAAGACCTCATCCAGGTGAACGGCGTCTTCGTGAGCTCGTCGCACGACCTGCTCTACACGCGCCAGCAGGTCCTGGACGCCAACTGGCGGGGCTGTACGCAGAACGTGCCCGCCGGCCAGCGCCTCACCGGGGACGTCGAGGGCGTCATCGACCTCGGCGTCGTCAAGGTCGACGAGGCCTGCCCCGGAGACGGTCTCTCACGGCCGCCACAGTCCATGCGGGACACAGCCAGCCCGTGCAATGTGGTCCGAGCGCGGTCGTGCTCTGCCCCGTCAGGCGGGGCAGAGCACGACCTGCCGCGGGGGACCCGGGTCACCCGCGGCGGCCGGCTCAGGGCAGGCCGGCGTGGGGGACGTCGACCTCGGTCGCGAGCAGCACCGCCTCGCGCACCGGCGCGCGGTTGTGCTCGTAGAAGTCCGGCGCCGCGCACATGAGCAGCGTCCGGCCGTCCTCGCCGCCGAGCATGCAGGCGAACACGCCCAGTCCCTCGGGCGCGGCGACGGCGTCGACGATCTCGCCGCCCTCGGCCACCCGCACGACCCGCCCGCCCACCGCGTCGGCCGCCCAGATGCAGCCGTCGGCGTCGAGCGAGCAGCCGTCCGGGGCGACGGCGAGCTGGCCGAGCACCTCCTCGACCGTGCGCCCGGTGACCTCCGGCCCCAGCGACGCCCACACCCGCCGGTTCGACAGGGACCCGTCGGCCGCCAGGTCGAAGGCGGTGTACCGGTTGCCGAGCGTCTCGCCGACCACCAGCGTGCCGCCGTCCGGGGTGACGACCGAGCCGTTGGGGAACTGCAGCCCCTCGGCGGCGACGGACACGCGGCCGTCGGGGTCAATGCGCTTCAGCGACGCCGTGGTCGCGTCCCCGCCGCCCATGAGGTCGAAGCCGAAGTCGCCGGCGAACACGTGCCCGGACGCCGTCACCACCAGGTCGTTGAGGTGCCCGCAGCAGTGCTCGGAGAGGTCGGCGTACGTCGACAGCGACGAGCCGTCCCAGCGCAGCACCTCGTGGGTCTTCATCGACACGACGACCAGGGACCCGTCGGGCAGCCAACCCAGGCCCGAGGGCTGCCCGGGCACCTCGAACTGCACCGTCTCCCGCCCGTCGGCCGTCACCCGGCTGACCGTGTGCCGGTAGAAGTCCGACACCCACCACGTGCCCTCGTGCCAGCGCGGGCCCTCGAAGAACCCGCCGCCGGTCAGCACCGTCCGCACCTCGCGCTCCGCCATGACGCGGACCCTAGGAGGCCGACGCCTCAGGCCGCAGGGGAGCGCGCCCCGCCGTCAGGCCCGGCAGCCGATGGGGCCGCCGTGGAAGGCGACCATGTCCGGCCAGATGTCGGTCAGTGGCAGCCGCTCGCCGAGTGGCCGGCCGTCGAGCTCGGTGTAGGCGCGGTGCAGGTTGCCCACCAGCCGCTCGGACTCCTGCCACGCCGCGTACGGGTTGTCCGCCCGCCGCCGCGCGGTCTCCAGCGGCGACCACCCGGCCGCGTGACCCTCGCGCGCGGTCGCGTCGACGAAGGCGGCGTAACCGGCCAGGTCGTCGAGCAGGCGGGTCACCTCCGCGCCCCGGCACACCGGCCCGTGCCCGGGCACCAGCACCTCCGGCTCGAGCGCCCGCAGCGCGGCCAGCGCCCGCGGGTACCCGGCCACGCTGCCCTCGGCGAGGAACGGCTGGCCGCCGGCGAAGGCGACGTCCCCGGCGAAGGCCACCCGCTCGGCCGGCAGCCAGACGACGACGTCGCCGCGCGTGTGCGCCGGGCCGACCGCGTGCAGCTCGACCGCCCGCTCGCCGAGGTGCAGCGTCAGCGCACCGGTGAACGTCAGGTCGGGCGGGCGGACCTCCAGGTGCCCGTAGTCCGGTCCGGTGAGCACCTGCGCCGCCACCAGCCCGGCGGCGAGCTGGTCCTCGCGGCTGTGCGCGTGGCCGACCACCGGGGTGCCGGCGGGGACCAGCCAGTTGCCGAAGGTGTGGTCGCCGTGGTGGTGGGTGTTCACCACCGCGTGCAGCCGGCCCGGCACCACCCCGGCCACCGCGGCGAACAGCGCCCGGTTGCGCGCCTCCGTCGAGGTGGTGTCGACCATCAGGCCGGTCCCGTCGTCGCCGGCCACCACGCCGGTGTTGTTGATCATCCAGCTGCCGTCGGGCTGCACGTAGGCGAAGACGCCCGGTGCCACCTCCTGCAGCGCGGCCGCCTCGATCGACGTCGTCACCGGGTCACTGTCCCGCACGGGGACCCCGGGAGGGAGTGCTCCGGTGGACGGTCGTGCTCTGCCCACAGGTGTGGGCAGAGCACGACCGCGCAACGGGGACCCAGCGGCGGGGGACTCAGTCGCCCTTGACGTTCACCACCTGGCGCAGCGTGTGCCGCACCTCCACCAGGTCGGCGGCGTCCGCCATGACGACGTCGATGTCCTTGTAGGCGTCGGGGTGCTCGTCGAGGAAGGCGTCGGAGCGGCCCCAGGCGATGCCCCTCATCCGCGCGTCGAGGTCGGCCCGGGTGAACCGCCGGCGCGCCGCCGTCCGGGAGAACGCCCGCCCGGCGCCGTGCGGCGAGCTGGTCAGCGACTCGACGTCGCCCTTGCCGACGACGACGTAGCTCGCCGTCCCCATCGAGCCCGGGATCAGCCCCCACTGTCCGGCGCGCGCGGAGATCGCGCCCTTGCGGGACAGCCACACCTCGCGCCCGTAGTGCGTCTCCCGCTCGGTGTAGTTGTGGTGGCAGTTGACCGTCTCCAGCCGTTCCACCTCGGTCCCGAGGCCACGTCCACTCATGAACCGACCGAGCTGGTCGACGACACGGTCCATCATCTCCTCGCGGTTGAGGAAGGCGAACCGCTGAGCCCACCGCAGCGCCTCGACGTAGGCGTCGAACTCCGGCTCGCCCTCCTCCAGGTACGCGAGGTCCCGGTCGGCGAGCTCGACGCCCTCGGCCCGGCAGCGCTCCTGCGCGATCCGGACGTGCTTCGACGCCAGCTTGTTGCCGACGCCGCGCGACCCGGAGTGCAGGAAGGTCCAGACGCGGTCTTCCTCGTCGAGGGAGACCTCGATGAAGTGGTTGCCCGAGCCCAGGGACCCGAGCTGCAGCGGCCAGGAGTCAGCGACCGCGTCGGCCTGGCCGGCGCCCGGCAGTGCGCGCAGCTCCTCGACCCGGGGGACGGCGGTCTCGCGCAGCTTCCGGTTGCGGCCGCCGGCCGACAGCGGGACCGAGCGGGCGATCTGGCCGTGCAGCACGGACAGGTCGCGGCCGGCGAGGTCGTCGGCGGTGAACGGGGTGCGCACGGCCATCATCCCGCAGCCGATGTCGACCCCGACCGCTGCGGGGATGATCGCGCCGTCGGTGGGGATGACCGAGCCGACGGTCGCACCCAGCCCCAGGTGCGCGTCGGGCATCAGCGCGACGTGCGGGTGGATGAAGGGGAGCGCGGCGGTGCGCTCGGCCTGCGCCCGGGTGGTCGGCTCGAGGATCGACGCCCAGTTGAGGAGGCGTTCACTGATCTGCTCCATGGTCCTTTCCTCTGCTGCGCGGGGCCCGGTCCCCGCGGTGCGGTCGTGGGCCGGGGCAGTCAACGCGCTGGGCTCGCGCGGCGCGACCGCATTACCCCGACCGGCGTGCCGTTTCCGTTCCGCGGGCTCCGGGCAGGCGGCGGGGGACCGCCGCACCCCACCGTGAGGACGCTGAACCATGCAGGTCGGACTGAAGCTCGCCACCGAGGCCTTCCCGCCGAACGAGGTGGTCCGCCAGACGGTCCGCGCGGAGGAGGCCGGCTTCGACTTCGTCGAGCTCAGCGACCACTTCCACCCGTGGCTCGACGCCCAGGGGCACAGCGGCTTCACCTGGTCGATGCTCGGCGCGATGGCGGCCCGGACCGAGCGGATCGGCCTGGTCACCGGCGTGACCTGCCCGATCATCCGCTACCACCCCGCGGTCATCGCCCAGGCCGCGGCGACGGTGCAGATCCTCTCGGAGAACCGGTTCACCCTGGGCATCGGCGCCGGCGAGCGGCTCAACGAGCACGTGGTCGGCCAGGGCTGGCCGGCCGTGCGCACGCGGCACAAGATGCTCACCGAGGCGCTGGAGATCATCAGGCTGCTCTGGCAGGGCGGCTACCAGTCCTACGACGGGCAGTACCTGCAGCTCGAGGACGCCCGCGTGTTCGACCTGCCCGACCGGCTGCCCGTGATCGCCGTCGCCAGCGGCGGGCACAACGCCTCCGCACTGGCCGCCGAGCACGGCGACGGGCTGTTCGCCACCGAGCCGCGCGCCGACCTCGTCGAGGCCTACACCGGCGCCGGTGGCTCCGGCCCGCGGTACGCCGAGGTGCCGGTGGCGTGGGCGGCCGACGAGGAGTCCGCCGTCCAGGAGGCGCTGGAGAAGAGCCGCTGGGCGCTCACCGGGTGGAAGGTGATGAGCGAGCTGCCCAACCCGGTGAACTTCGACGCGGCCAGCGCCACGGTGAAGCCCGACGACATCCGCCAGCAGTTCTCCTGCGGCCCGGACCTGGACGCGCACGTGCAGCAGGTGCAGCCCTACGTCGACGCCGGCTTCGACCACATCGTGCTGCAGAACGCCGGTCCCGACCCCGACGGCTTCATCGACGCCTGCGCCGGCGGGCTGATCGAGCGGGTCCGCGCGCTCACCCCGTCGTCCTGAGGCCGATCCCCGGTGGGCACGCGTGCGCGGCGCCCACCCGGGTAGCCCGCCGTCCATGAGCGGGACGAGCGAGAGCCGGGTCGGCAAGGTGGAGGCGGTCGCCGTGGCGGCCGGGGGGATGGGGCAGCGCAACCTGGCGGCCGGCTCGCGGGTCGCGATGCGCCTGTGGGCGGCACAGCAGCCGAGCGAGGGCGAGCCGGAGGTGGCCCGCGAGTACGAGACGGTGGGCTACGCCGTCTCCGGTCGGGCCCGGCTGCGGGCGGGGGACGAGACGCTGGAGCTGGGTCCCGGCGACTCGTGGGTCGTCCCGGCCGGGGTGCGCCACACGTACGAGATCGTCGAGGCGTTCACCGCGGTCGAGGCCACCGCCCCGCCCGCGCAGGAGGCCGGCCGGGACGCATCGCCGTCCTGAGCGGGGTCAGGAGGGGTCGAGCAGCCGCAGCGGCGGACGGGAGGACAGCCGCTTCTCCAGGCTGACCCGGTGCCGGCCGTCGGGGTCGCTGCGGAAGTCGAGGCGGTCGACCAGCGCCTGCATGAGCGTCAGGCCCGCGCCGCCGCCGTCGACCGACGGCTCGCGCCCGGCGACCTCGGCGGGGTCGAAGCCGCTGCCGTCGTCGACCACGGTGATCCGGCAGACGTCGCCGGCGATCGCCACCGACACCTCGTACTCGGCGTGCGCACCGGCGTGCCGGACGACGTTCGCGCACGCCTCGGTGAGCGCCAGCGTGGTCTCCTCGACCACCGGCCGGTCGATGCGCAGGTGCTCCAGCGCCTGCCGGCACAGCCCCCGGACGAACGGCACGCTGTCGACGTCCACCGGAAGACGTACGGTGAAGCTGATCTCCACCCCGAGCCTCCCGCTGCGACGTCCGGTTACGCTCCCTGGGTCCGACCACCGCACCGAGGGAGCCCGATCGTGCAGTTCGCCGTCGACCGCACTGCGGTGCACGGACGGCCGGCGCTGAGGGTACGCGGTGAACTCGACGTCGCCACGGTGGCGCGGCTGGCCGAGTGCGTGGAGGCCGAGCTGTCCGCCGCGCCGCGGGGCCTGGTGGTCGACCTGACCGACACCGCGTTCATGGACTCCTCCGGCGCCCGGCAGCTCGCCCGCACCGCCAAGCGGGCCGCCGAGACCGGCACCGCGCTGCAGGTTGTCTGCCCGCGGTCGAACTCCCCGGTGCGCCTGGTCATCGACCTGCTCGAGCTCGACCGGCTGGTGCCCGTGGTCGAGACCGCCGCGCTGACCGACGGCGAGGTCGGGTCCTAGGGTCGCGGCGGTGACCACGCCCCCGCCGCCCGCTGCTCCCGACCCGGTGCGCCGACAGGTGGACACCGACGCGCTGGCCCGCTGCGCCGACGAGCCGATCGCCGTCCCCGGCGCCGTCCAGCCGCACGGCGCGCTGCTGGCGGTCACCGAGCCCGGCCTCGACGTGGTCGTCGCCTCGGCCAACGCCGCCGACGTCCTGGGCGCCGAGGTCACCGGCCGGACGCTGGCCGACCTGCTCGCCCCCGCCGAGCTCGACCGGCTGCGCGCGGCGCTGGCCGGCGACCTCGCCGAGGCCGAGCCGCTGCGGGTCTCGCCGGGCGGCCGCGAGCTGGACCTGCTGCTCTCGCGCAGCGGCGGCCTGCTGGTCACCGAGTGGGAGCCGGTCGCCGGCGCCGGGCAGGCGGGCGCGGCCTGGCACCGGCGGCTGCCCACGGTGCTGCAGCGGCTGTCGGCGCCCACGTCGCTGGAGGGGCTGACCGGCGTGCTGGCCCGCGAGGTGCGCGCGCTGACCGGCTTCGACCGGGTGATGGTCTACCGCTTCGACGCCGAGTGGAACGGCGAGGTCGTCGCCGAGGACCGCCGCGAGCACCTCGAGCCCTTCCTCGGCCTGCACTACCCGGCCAGCGACATCCCCGCCCAGGCCCGCGCGCTCTACGCGACGAACTGGCTTCGGCTCATCCCCGACGCCACGTACACGCCGGTGCCGCTCGAGCCGCCGCTGGTCCCGGGCACCGGGCGGCCGCTGGACCTCTCCGGCGCGGTGCTGCGCAGCGTCTCCCCGGTGCACCTGGAGTACCTGGCCAACATGGGCGTCACCGCGTCGATGTCGGTCTCGCTCGTCGACCGCGGCCGGCTGTGGGGCCTGGTCGCCTGCCACTCCTACAGCGGCCCGCACCGGCCCTCCTCCGCCGACCGCACCGCCGCGGAGTTCCTCGGCCGCACCGCCTCGCTGCTGCTGCACACCACGGTCGAGGCCGCCGACCGCGACCACGCCGTCGCGGTGACCCGGCGCGAGGCCGAGCTCGCGGCCGCGGTCGGCCGCACCCCGCGGACGCCGGCGGCCGCGCTGGTCGACGGCACGCTGACCGTGCTCGACCTGCTGCCCGCCGCCGGGGCCGCCGTGCGCCTCGACGGCCGGCTGCACCTGCTCGGGACGACGCCGCCGGCCGACCGGGTGGCCGCCGTCGTCGCGGCGGTGCTGCGCGCCGGCGGGGCCACCGACCGGCTGACCCGCGCGCTGCCCGGCTTCGCCGACCTCACGGAGGAGGCCAGCGGCGTGCTGGCCGTCGAGGTCGGCAGGGGGCGCGGGGACTTCCTCGCCTGGTTCCGGCCGGAGACGCCGCGCGAGGTGTCCTGGGGCGGCGACCCGCACACCTCGAAGGTCACCGACGGCCGGCTCTCCCCGCGCCGCTCGTTCGCCCGGTGGACCGAGACCGTCCGCGGCACCGCCCGCCCCTGGCGCGAGCACGAGGTGGCCGCCGCCCGCGCGCTGGCCGGGCACCTCGGCGAGGCGGTGCTGGCCCGCGCCGCGGAGGACGACCGTCTCTCGGCCGCGCTGCAGCGGACCCTGCTGCTGGAGGAGCTGCCGAAGGTGCCCGGCGTCGCGCTCGGCGCCCGCTACCGGCCCAGCGAGGCCGACGTCGTCGGCGGCGACTGGTACGACCTGGTGCCGCTGCCCGGCGGGGAGCTGGCCGTGGTGCTCGGCGACGTCGCCGGGCACGGGCTGTCCGCCGCGTCGGTGACCGCCCAGCTGCGGCACGCGCTGCGGGCGGCGCTGCTGCGCGACGAGGGTCCGGCGGCGGCGCTGTCGGCGCTCAACCAGCTGATCGGCGCGCTGCTGCCGGGCGAGATGGCCACCGCCGTCGTCGCCCAGTTCGACCCCGCCACCGGCGCGGTGGTGCTGGCCAACGCCGGGCACCTGCCGGCCGTGCACGCCGCGGGCGGGGTCGGCCGGCTGGTCACCGACGGGCGCGGCCCGGCGCTGGGCCTGCTCGACGCGGTCACCTACCCGCAGGCCGAGCTGCGCCTGGCCGCCGGCGACCGGCTGCTGCTCTACAGCGACGGGCTCGTCGAGCGCCGCGGGCGGCCGCTGCCGGAGGGGCTGGAGGCGGTGCGCGAGGCGGTGGCCGCGGTCGCCGGGGAGCCGCAGGAGGTCGTCGACGGCGTGGTCGCCGCGCTCGACCCGGCCGGTGGCGACGACGTCACCGTGGTCGGTCTCGCGCGGGTCTGAGGCTCAGCCGGCGCCGCCGCGCACCAGGTAGCGGTAGGCCGGCGACCCGGGGTCGAGGTGCTGGATGCGCAGCGGGCTGGCCGCGGTGCGCTGCAGCAGCACCGGCAGGTCGGCGGCGTCGCCCAGCTCGATGCCGGTGAGCGCGGCGCCGGTCTCGCGGTTGTCCCGCTTGACGTACTCGAACAGCACGATGTCGTCGTCGGGGCCGAGGACGTCGTCGAGGAAGCGGCGCAGCGCCCCGGGCTCCTGCGGGAACTCGACGAGGAAGTAGTGCTTGAGGCCCTGGTGCACCAGGGACCGCTCGACGACCTCCGCGTACCGGCTGACGTCGTTGTTGCCGCCCGAGAGCAGGCAGACGACGGTCTGGCCGGGCTCGACGCGCACGGTGCCGCCGGTGAGCGCCGCGGTGGCCAGGGCGCCGGCCGGCTCGGCGATGACGCCGTCGACCTGGTACAGCTCGAGCATCTCGGTGCAGACCTGCCCCTCGGGGACGGCGACCAGCTCGGCGCCGCAGTCGCGCACCAGCGGGTAGGTGACCGCACCGGCCCGGCGGACCGCGGCGCCGTCGACGAAGGTGTCGATCGCGGGCAGCTCCACCGGCCCGCCGGCCGCCAGGGCCGCGGCCATGCTCGCCGCGCCCGCCGGCTCGACGCCGACCAGCCGGGTGTCCGGGCTCGCCTGCCGCAGCCAGGTGCCGCAGCCGGCCAGCAACCCGCCACCGCCGAGCGGGAGCACCACCACGTCGGGCGCGCGGCCCAGCTGCTCGAGCACCTCCACGGCCACGGTGGCCTGCCCGACCACCACCGGCCAGGCGTCGAACGCGGGCACCAGCGTGGCGCCGCTGCTGCCGGCGCGCGCGGCTGCGGCGGCCGCGGCGTCGTCGTAGGTGTCGCCGGTGACCACGAGCTCGACCGCGTCGCCGCCGAGCGCCTGGATGCGGGCCCGCTTCTGCCGCGGCGTGGTGCCCGGCACGAAGACCGCCCCGCGGACGCCGAGCGAGCGACAGGCGTGGGCGACGCCCTGGCCGTGGTTGCCGGCGCTGGCGCAGACGACCCCGGCGGCCCGGGCGGCGCCGTCGAGGCGGCTGATCGTGTTGTAGGCGCCGCGGACCTTGTAGGAGCGGCCGACCTGCAGGTCCTCGCGCTTGAGCCAGACGTCGGCGCCGGTGAGGTCGCTGAGCCGCTGGTTGCGCTGCAGCGGCGTGCGCTCGGCGATGCCGGCGAGCCGGCCGACGGCGTCGCGCACGTCGGCGGGGAAGCGGGCGAGGTCGGGGCCCGTCGCGGTGCTGCTCACAGCGACCATCCTCCCGCCGGCCGGGTCGTGCTCTGACCACACCCGTGTGCAGAGCACGACGGAGCCGGGGAGGTGTCCGGCGCCGGGTCGTGCTCTGCCCCGCCCCCGTGGGCAGAGCACGACCGTGCCGGCGGGAGGGGTCGGTCCCTCCTTCGTGCTCTGCCCCGCTCCTGTGGGCAGAGCACGAACGGGCGCGGGGAGGGGGTCAGGCGGTGACGCGGCCGTCGTCGTGCACGGTCAGCCGGCCGGCCGCGGTGAGCCGGTCGAGGGCGTCGCCCAGCTGGGGGGTCAGCGACGGGGTGCGGCGGCGGTACCCGAAGACCTCGGCGGTGCGCAGGAACAGCTGGTCGACGGGCAGCCCGCCGTCCGCGGCCCGGCACAGCGCCACCATCGCGTTGCCCACCTCCTCCGGCGCGACGTGCTCCAGCGGGCGCTCGGTGCTCGCGGCCTGCCGGCGGAACGCGGTCCAGCCGCCCCGGTCCAGCGCCTCGGGCCAGACGAACTCGCCGTCGACGGTCCCTTCCGGCAGCAGGGCCAGCAGCGCGTCGCGGCGGGCCTCGCCGACCCGCGAGAGGCCGAACGCGCCGGCCGCGAGCCGGGTGAGCCGATCGCGGTGCACCGGGCCCTCGGCCTTGACGCCGGCCAGCAGCACCCGGCGCACCAGCCGGGCGGTGCGCGCGTCGGCGAGCCCGTCGAGGGCCTTGCGGTCGCCGGCCGGCCGGGGCGACCACGGGCGGAACGCCAGCTCGCCGTCGAGCGACGCCGCGGCGGGACGGCGGGCCCGGGCCGGCGCCGGAGCCGGCGGGGTCTCGGCAGGCGGGGTCTCGGCGGCCGGCTCGGGCTCGACCAGGTCGGGGACCACGGTGAGCGTGACGGGCACCGGCTCGCCGGCGGGCTCGGCGTCGACCGCGGCCGGGCCGGGCAGCGCGGCGAGCGCACCGGTCACCACGGTGTGCAGCGCCCGCGGCGCCGAGGGACCGGCGGCGCCGGGCACCGGTGCCGGTGCGGCCGGGACGCTGGCCAGCTGCACCGGCGCAGCGGGTCGTGGCGCGGCCGGCGCGGGCACCGCCGCGACGGCCTCGACCAGCCGGTCGAGCACCTCCTCGCGGTCGCGCAGCCAGGACGGCAGCCACACCCGCTCGACCAGCGGCCAGCCGAGGAGGCCGCCGAGCACCTCGACGGGCAGGCCGTCGCGGTCGCCGACCGTGCCCCGCCGCGCCCACTCCGGGCCGTCGAGCAGCACGGCCGCCACCGGGGTGTCCGGGGCCTCGGGGCGGGCCACCGACAGGTCGACGCGGAAGCCGGACAGCCCGACGTCGGTGCGCACGACCAGCCCGCGCGAGCGCAGCGCCGCGGCGACCTCCTCGCGGTGCCGGTCGAGCAGCCCCACCCGGCGGGCGGCGCGGGGCAGCGCGTCGGGCCCGAGCGCGGCCAGGTCCAGCCAGGCCCGCAGGTGCTTGATGCCCACCGACGAGGTCTGCTCCGCGCGCAGCGCCGACGGGTCGAACGAGGTGAAGACGACGACCTGCCGGCGCGCGCGGGTGATCGCCACGTTGAGCCGGCGCTCGCCGCCCACCCGGTTGAGCGGGCCGAAGTTCAGCGGCAGCACACCGCGCTCGTCGGGGCTGAAGCCGGTGGAGAACAGCACGACGTCGCGCTCGTCACCCTGCACGTTCTCCAGGTTCTTGACGAACAGGCCCTCGCCGTCGGTGCGGTCGAGCGCGGCGACGAGCCGCTCGTCACCGGTGTCGCGCAGCAGCGACTCGACGTAGGCCCGCTGCTGGGCGTTGAAGGTCACCACGCCGATCGAGGGCACCGCGTCGGGTGAGGCGGCGAAGCGGCGGCGGATCTCGGCGACGACGGCCTTGGCCTCCATCGGGTTGGTGCGCAGCAGCCGGCCGGCGCCCGAGCGGTGGAAGGTGCCCTCCACCCGCACCAGCGACAGGCCGCGGCCGTCGACGTCGACGTCGGCGGAGGAGGCGCCCGGGGAGGACCGGCCGTGCGCCGGCGCCGGGAACGACGCCAGCCGGCCCTCGTAGTAGTGGGCGTTGCTGAACGCGATGAGCGACTCGTCCTGGCTGCGGTAGTGCCACGACAGCCAGTGCCGGGGCACCCCCGCCTGCACGCACTCGGTGAGGATCGACTCCTCGTCCTCGGCGGCGGTGCCCGGCAGGCCGGCGGGGTCGTCGTCGCGGGCCGCCGCCGACTCGGCGAACGACGTCGGCGGCAGCTGCTGGCTGTCGCCGACGACGACCGCGGACCGCGCCCGGCCCAGCGCGCCGACGGCCGCGGCCACCCGGATCTGGGAGGCCTCGTCGAACACCACGAGGTCGAACTGGCCGGCCCGCGGGGGGAAGAAGCGGGCCACCGAGTCGGGGCTGACCAGCACGCACGGCAGCAGCGCGGTGACCAGGTCGCCGTGCTCGGCGAGCAGGCCGCGCACGCCCGGACCGCGGCGCGAGCGGGTCAGCTCGCGCTGCAGCGCGGCGAGCCGGTCGTCGTCGAGCCGGCGGGCGGCCAGCGCCGCGGCCGGCAGCGCGGCGGTCAGGTGCCGGCGGACGGCGCGCGAGGCGGCGGTGAAGCGGGTGACGGCCCGGTCGTGCGCGTCCTCGTCGAAGGCGTCCAGGCCGGTCGCGGCGCGCCGCTCGGCACCCGACACCGCGGCCAGCCCCGCCTCGAAGGCGCGCGGGGCGTCCTCGGCGGGCAGCCGACCGGAGACCAGGGCGTCGCGCGCCTCGGTCAGGCCCGCGGCGCGCAGCGGCTCGACGGTGTCGAGGAACTCCGCCCACCGGCGCAGCGAGATCAGGCCCGGGTGGTCCAGGCCGCGCTCGGGACGGGTCATCGCCCAGCGCAGCAGCACCCCGTCGTCCCCGCACCACCCGGCGAGCGCGGCCGGCGTGCTGCCGCACGCCCGAAGCAGGGCGGTCAGCGCCCGGCGCAGCCGGGTCACCGCGGCGGCCGCGGCGGCGTCTGGGCCGGGCCCGGCGACGAGGTAGCGGCGCAGCGCCACGGCGAACGGGCGGGCGCTGTCGACGGCGGCGCCGGCCCGCTGCAGCCAGCCCACCTGCCCGTCGAGCAGCGTCGGGTCGGCCAGCGGGTTCCAGCCGGCCGGCACGGACAGGCCCGGGATGACGGCGGCCCGCGCCACCAGGGCCGCCCCGGCCTGCTGCACCCGCCACAGCGCGGCGGTCAGCTCCGGGACCTCGCGCAGCCGCAGCTGCACCCCGGGCCGCAGCACGGGGGCGAGCTGGGCGCGCACGGCCCGCAGCCCCTGCCGGCGGGTCCACCAGCGGGCGGCCTGCGCGGTCTGCGCCTGCACGTACAGCTCGGCCAGCGGCAGCTCCAGCGCCTCGGGCGTGGCCAGCTCCAGGCCGGGGTGCACCGTGGCGGTGAACGCGGCCAGGTCGGCGAGCACGGCGCCGGTCGCCGTCGTCCACCGCTGCGTGGGCACCTCGTCGAGCACGTCGAGACTCACGCCCGGACCGGCCAGCAGGTGGGCCAGGGCGACGAGGTCGGCGGGGGTGCGCACCTCGCGCAGCGCCCGCGCCAGGTGCTCCTCGGTCGGCAGCCCGCGCACCGCGGCGTCCACCTCGAGCGCGGCGGCGTGCGCGGCGGCCAGGTCGACCCGGGCGGAGTCGACGAACGCCCACGGGTGCCGGGGCGAGGGCCGGGCCAGGTCGGCGACGTCGGGCAGCAGGGCCAGCGCGCGGCGCACGGCGGCCAGCGTCCCGGCGGGCGCGGCGGCGGCGAAGGTCGGCGGCACGGGGAGCTGCGGCACGTCGTCGCCGACGGCCAGCCGCGTCGTCCGCGCCGAGTGGTAGGACAGCCCGGCGGCGTTGGGCGCGTGCAGCCGGTCGGCGTAGCGGGCCAGCGTGCGGCGGGCGGCGCGGAGGTCCTCGCCGTCGGCGGCCAGGCCCGGCTCGTCGACGGCGACCGCGTGCTCCAGCGCCGCGCGCACGCGGGCGCGCACGTCGGTGGCGCGGGCGCCGCGGTCGTGCAGGTCGAGGGTGAACGGGCCCAGGCCGACCGCCTCCAGCCGGCGGGCGACCACCTCGAGCGCGGCCCGCTTCTCGGCGACGAACAGCACCCGCCTGCCCTCGGCGACCGCGCGGGCGAGCAGGTTGGTGATGGTCTGCGACTTGCCCGTCCCCGGCGGCCCCTCGAGCACCAGGGTGCGGCCGGCCAGCCCCTCGGCCACGGCCCGCAGCTGCGCGGCGTCGGCCGGGACCGGGCAGGCGGCGGCGAGCTCGTCGAGGTCGGCCGGCACGGGCGGCGCCGGGACGGGGTCGACGAAGGGCTGGTGCGGCGCGTGCACCAGGTGCTCGACCAGCGGGTTGGCCGCCAGCTCCGCCCAGTGCTCGTCGAGGTCGCGCCAGAGCCGGTACCCGGCGAAGGAGAGGACGGCGAGGTCGGCGGTGGCCTCGACGTGGAAGGGCAGCCCGGCGTCGGCCAGCGCCTGGCGCAGCGTGCCCAGTACGCGGTCGACGTCGACCGCCTCGGCGTCGGCGGCCAGGCCCGGCAGCTCCAGGCCGTGCTCCTGCCGCAGCTTCTCCAGCAGGCACCGGTTCGGGCTGGCGCCGGCGCTCTCGTCGGCCGACAGCCGGTAGCTCTCCGCGCCGTCGGGGGAGGAGCCGGCGGGGGCGAGCTCCACCGGCAGCAGCACCAGCGGGGAGCGCAGCGGCCGGCCGTCGACCTCCCAGACCAGGCTGCCCAGGGCCAGGTGCAGGTCGTTGGCGCCGGTCTCCTCGGCGACGGTGCGCGCCCGGTGCGCCAGGGAGCGCAGCCGCGGCAGGTAGCCGCCCTCGGAGACGTCGGCGTGCACCGCGCCGTGCTCGAGCAGCGCCTCGGCCAGCTCGCCGACCGGCAGCTCGCGGGCCGACTGCAGGCCGCGCCCGCGCTGCTCGTCGGAGAGCCGGTCGGCGGGCAGCAGGCCGACCGCCGACCCGCCCGTGAGCAGGCCGGCCAGGGTGGCGAGGTAGGCGCCGGGGACGGTCAGCGGCAGGCCGGCGCCCGGGCTGTGGTTGATCAGCCGGTTGCGCAGGCTCAGGTCGAGCAGCGCGGTCTTCCACTGCTCCACGCGCGGCGGGACGCCGGGGCGGCTGCCGGGCGCGGGGGCGGCGTGCCGGCCGGGCGACCGGGCGGGACCGGGCGCGGCCGGGCGGTACTCGACCACCTGCAGCGAGCCGTCGGAGCCGCGGGTGCGCACGGGCAGCGGCAGGATGCCGTCGCGCCGGGCGCGGTGCACGTCGGTGACGCCGAGCAGCCGGTCGGACGCCCCGGTCAGCCACGCCTCGGCGGCCCGGTGCAGCCGCTCGCCGTCCGTGCCGTCCTCCGCACCGCCGTCCGTCCCCGCATCCGCACCGGTGGTCAGCAGCGTGGGCTCCACCAGCCGGACCAGGCCGCGGCCGACCAGGTCCACCAGCGGGGCGGCGTCGGTGGTGGCGGCGCTCTCGGCGCTGCGCTCCTCGCGCCAGTAGCCCAGGACGGCGTGCCGGTCGGCGACCCACAGCAGCGGGCGGACGCCGGCGGCCTCCAGCGCGGCGGCCAGCGTCACGACGACGTCCAGGCAGCTGCCGGCGCGGCCGTCGAGGACCTCGCCGGGCGTGCGCACCCGCTGCGCGTGCTCGGCCCACCCGGCGGGCGCCTCGCCGGCGCGGACGCCGCGGGTGCGCAGCGCCGTGGCCACCGCGGCCACGACCCGGTCGACCCGCTCGGGGCCGGCGGCGTAGCCGGCCACGCCGGCGTCGTCGGTGCCCGTGTCGAGGAGCGCGGTCGCCTCGGCGAGCAGCGCGGTCACGGCGGGGTGCTGCGGCTGCACGTGCGCGGCGAGCAGCTCCAGCGCCAGCGGCACGGGAGCGGCCAGCCACTGGTCGGCGGCCAGCACCTGCACCGGCAGCGCGGTGCCGCCGACGTCGGCGCCGGCCACGGTCACGTCGACCTCGACCGAGCCGGGGCGCTGCTGGCCGACCTGCTGCAGCGGGGCGGGGTCGAGCACCAGGCCGAGGTCGCTGAGCACCGTCGTCCGGCCGGCCTCGAGGTCGACGGTCAGCTCGACGGGGGTGCCCAGGGGACCCTCGGTGTCGCGCACGCCCAGCCGGACGGTGGCGCCGGTCAGCGGGCCGCCGTGGGCGGTGAGGGCCAGCCGGGACACCACGGGCACCCCGCTCGCGGCGAGGGCCGCCGACAGCACCGGCGTGGTGGTGGCCGTGATCGCCACGGTCGCCCGGGCAGCCCCGTCGTGCGGATGCGGCCGGCCGTCCGGAGTGCCCATGGCGTCCTGTCTACCGGCCCGGACGGACCGGTCCGGTCATCCCCGGACGAGTCTGGTGCGGGTGTGACGGGAGAGCCGAGACGTTGTCGGGGAGCCCACACTGCCGAGGCGCTCCCGCGGGTCGCGGCCCACGATTGCTGTCCCCACGAGGTCGCCGACCTGGAACGGGTGTGGCAGGAGGGAGGACCGCGGCGTTTCGCCAGCGCGAGGGAGCGGAGCGGCGTGCCTGCGCTCCTACGGTGCGACGGTCCACGCCGGCACCACGGGGAGACGTCCGATGGCCCACACCGCGCTCATGCCGCAGCCCGACAGCACGCCGCCACGGCAGCCGTTCTGGCGGCGGACGCCTGTCGTCGCCGTTGCCAGCCTGCTCATCGGCATCGGGATCGGCGGCGCGACGAACGCCCCCACGGCCACCGAACCGGCAGCCAGCAGCGCCACCGCTCCGTCGCCGACGTCCGCCCCCCGTTCGACGGCTGTGCCCTCCGCGGCCGCCGCCCTGGTCGTGCCGCAGACCAGCGCCGCGGTCCCGACCACCCCGGCGCCGGTCAGCTCTGCGCCGGCCGTCGTCGTGCCGTCGACTCCGCCGGGATCGAGCACTCCCGCGCCGCGCCCGGCTCCCACGCCGGCGCCCGCTCCTGCCCCGGCGCCCGCTCCTGCCCCGGCGCCCGCCCCCGCTCCTGCCGCATCCGGCGTCTACTACGCCAACTGTGACGACGTGCGCGCGCACGGTGCCGCGCCCATCCACCCCGGCGACCCCGGCTTCCGCGACGCCTTCGACCGGGACGACGACGGCATCGGCTGCGAGTAGCGAGCAGGACACCGCCCCCTCACCGGAGAGCGCCCGCCGCGGTGCACTGGCCGGTGCGGCCGCGTAGGTGCGCCGACGGGAGGGGAGGACGGGCGCGACGGCCGCCGGCGATCAGCGGAAGCGCTGCTCCAGGTCGGTCACCTCGGGCAGGCCGACGAGGTCGGTGAACTGGCCGAAGGTCGGCAGCCCGTCCAGCGGCGGCACCCCCTCGGTGCGCAGTCCGTCGAGCAGCGCCCGCATGCCGGCGGTCGCCGCCAGCAGCGTGCCGATCGGGTAGATGACCAGCGCGAAGCCCAGCTCGGTCATCCGCTGCAGCGACAGCGGGGGAGTGCGTCCGCCCTCGGCCCAGTTGAAGACCAGCGGCGCCACCCCGGCCAGCTCGCGGGCCACCCGCTCGACGTCGGCCTCCGTGGTCGGCGCCTCGACGAAGAGCAGGTCGGCACCGGCGTCGGCGTAGGCCCGGGCCCGCGCCAGCGCGTCGTCCACCCCGCTGACGGCGACCGCGTCGGTGCGCGCGATCAGCACCAGGTCGGGGTCGCGCCGGGCGGCCGCGGCCGCCCGCACCTTGCCGGCCATCTCGTCGGTGCCGATCAGCGCCTTGCCGCTCATGTGCCCGCACTTCTTGGGCATCACCTGGTCCTCGAGCTGGATGCCGGCCACCCCGGCCTGCTCGTAGAGCTGCACCGTGCGGACGACGTTGAGCGCGTTGCCGTAGCCGGTGTCGGCGTCGGCGATGACCGGGACGTCGACGGCGGCGGCGATCCGGCGGGCGTTGTCGACCATCTCCGCGCCCGACAGCAGCCCGACGTCGGGGCGGCCGATCAGCGAGGCCGTCGTCCCGAAGCCGGTCATGTAGACGGCGTCGAAGCCGGCCTGCTCCACCAGCCGGGCCGACAGCGCGTCGTAGGCGCCGGGCGCGACCAGCGGGACCGGGCCGGCGAGCAGCTCGCGCAGCCGCGCCCGCGGGGCCCGTCCGGCCCCCAGCAGATCCCCCACGGTGCCCCCTCGGTTGCATACAGGCCCCGGTGCGGGGCGGTCGCGGGTCAGGGGCAGTGTGCACCGGCTCTGACGTGCACGGCAACGGTCGGAACGGAACTCCGGAGTTCTCCGACTCGGCCTTGTGCGGGCCGGGGTGCGGCCCTACCTTGCATGCAACTTCTCCGGAGGTGTGACCGGTGACACGTCCCCTGACGTCCGCGGAACGGGCGCTGTCCGCCCTGCGCGAGATGATCATGGGCGGGCAGCTCGCCCCCGGGGCACGGCTCGGCGAGGTGGAGCTCGCCGACCGGCTGGGCGTGAGCCGCACCCCGGTGCGCGAGGCGCTGTCGCGGCTGGCCGCCGAGGGGCTGGTGCAGGTCGTGCCCAACCGCGGCGCCCGGGTGGCCACCTGGACGGTGGCCGAGCTCGAGGGCGTGTTCGACCTGCGCGCGGTGCTCGAGCCGCGGCTCACCGCGCTCGCCGTCCCGAACGCCCGCCCCGCCGACGTCGACGAGCTCGACGCGCTGGCCCGGCGGATGCAGGAGGTCGGCGCGCCCGGCCCGGACCAGGACCTCGACGCGCTGGTGCCGCTCAACCGGGCCTTCCACGACCGGCTGGTCGCCCTCGCCGGGCACCCGGCGCTGGCCGCCGCGCTGGCCGCCGCGATCCACCCGCCGATCGTGCGGCGCAACTTCCTCACCTACGACGAGGAGTCGCTGCGCCGCAGCCTCGGCCACCACGCCGAGATCGTCGCGGCCCTGCGCGCCGGCGACCCCGACTGGGCCCGCGCCGTCATGACCTCGCACATCGCCAACGCCCGGGCCGTGATGGTGCGGGCGGCCCGGCTGCAGACCACCGCCACCGCGACCCCGGAAGAGGAGACCGCATGAGCTACCGGCTCGGAGTCGACGTGGGGGGCACCTTCACCGACGTCCTGCTCGTCGACGAGGACAGCGGCGCGACGTGGCGCGCGAAGACGGCCTCCACGCCGGCCGACCAGGCGGTCGGGGTGCTGCGCGGCATCGAGGAGGTCTGCGCCGACGCCGGCATCGCGATGGCCGAGGTGGCGCAGGTGCTGCACGGCACCACGGTGGCCACCAACGCGATCCTCGAGGGCAAGGGCGCCCGCGTCGGGCTGGTCACCACCCGCGGCTTCCGGCAGGTGCTGCAGATCGCCCGCTCCTTCGTCCCCGGCGGGCTGGCCGGCTGGATCATCTGGCCCAAACCCGAGCCGCTGGCCGACCTCGAGGACACCGTGGAGGTCGAGGGGCGGGTCGCCAGCGACGGCTCGGTCGTGCGCCCCCTCGACGAGGACGACGTGCGCGCCCAGCTCGGCCGGCTCGCGGGGCGCGGGGTGCAGGCGCTGGCGGTCAGCCTGGTCAACTCCTTCGCCGACGCCGGCCACGAGCGCCGCATTCGGGAGCTGGCCGCCGAGGTGCTGCCCGGCGTCCCGGTGTCGCTGTCGTCGGACGTGCTGCCGGAGCTGCGCGAGTACGAGCGGACCCTCACCACCGTCGCCAACGGCTACGTGCAGCCGCAGGTGGAGAAGTACGTGCGGCACCTGTCGGCGGGGCTGCGCGAGGGCGGGGTGGCCGGCGAGCTGTCGATCCTGCGCAGCGACGGCGGCCTGCAGTCGGCCGACGCCGCGGTCGCCGCCCCGGTGACGATGCTGCTGTCCGGCCCGGCCGGCGGGGTGACCGGCGCCGTGTGGGTGGCCGAGCAGTGCGGCCACCGCGACCTGATCACCTTCGACATGGGTGGCACCTCCACCGACGTCGCGTTGGTGCGCGACCTCTCGCCGCGGATCGGCCGGGAGACGAAGGTCGGCGACCTCACCGTGCGGGCCTCCAGCGTCGACGTGCGCACCGTGGGCGCCGGCGGCGGGTCGATCGCGCACGTGCCCGAGCTGACCCGCGCGCTGCGGGTCGGCCCGCAGTCGGCCGGCGCCGACCCGGGCCCGGCCGCCTACGGCAAGGGCGGGGTCGAGCCCACGGTCACCGACGCCAACGTCGTCCTCGGCTACCTGCCCTCGGCGCTGGCCGGCGGGGAGATCACCCTCGACGCCGAGGCGGCGCGGGCCTCGGTGAGCAAGGTCGCCGAGGCGATGGGGCTGGACTCCCCGGAGGCCGCGGCCGCCGGCATCGTCGACATCGTCAACGAGAACATGCTCGGCGGGCTGCGGCTGGTCTCGGTGCAGCAGGGCTTCGACCCGCGCGACTTCGCGCTGGTCGCCTTCGGCGGCGCCGGCCCGCTGCACGCCAACGCGCTCGGGAAGCTCACCGGCGCCTGGCCGGTGATCGTCCCGCCCTCGCCCGGGGTGCTGTGCGCGCTCGGCGACGCCACCACCAGCCGGCGCGACGAGTCCGCCCGCACGGTGCTGCGCCGCTTCGGCCAGCTCACCGACGGCGAGCTCGGCCAGATCCTGCGCGAGCTGGCCGACGAGGCGGCCGCCCGGCTGGCCGCCCAGGGCCTGGCGCGCGAGGACCAGACGGTCGGCTTCCAGGTCGACGTCCGCTACCACGGGCAGGGCTTCGAGATCCCGGTCGAGGTGGACCCGGCCTGGCTCGACGGCGGCGACTCCCTCGCCGAGCTGGGGAGGGCGTTCGACGCCGAGCACGACCGGCTGTTCTCCTTCCTGCTCGACGTCGACCACGAGCTGGTCAACGCCCGCGCCACGGTCACCGGCCCGCGCCCCGACGTCGCCCCGGTCCGGCTCGAGGAGGGCGACGGCGACCCGGCGGGCGCCCTGGTCACCGAGGCGCTGGTGCACGTCGGCGGCGAGCAGGTGACGGCGTCGGTCTACGACCGGGCGCGGCTGCGGGCCGGCGACGTGGTGCGCGGTCCGGCGATCGTCACCGAGATGGACTCCACGACCCTCGTCCTGCCCGGGCACGCGGCCACCGTGCACGCCTCGGGCTCGCTCCTGATCACCCCGGAGGCGTGACCCATGGCCCGCATCGTCGAGACCGCCACCGGCACCGTCGAGCGGGTCGACGTCGACCCCGTGACCCTCGACCTGATCGAGAACGGGCTGCGCAACGCCCGCTACGAGATGGACGAGGTGCTGTTCCGCACCGCGCTGTCCCCGGGCATCCGCGAGCAGCACGACGAGTTCCCGCTCATCGGCGACCCCAGCGGGAAGATGGTCGTCGGCCAGTTCGGCCTGTCCATCCCCGACTTCCTCGACGGCTTCGACGACACCGTCGAGGAGGGCGACGTCCTGCTCACCAGCGACCCCTACGCGTGCGGCGCGGCGATCAGCCACGCCAACGACTGGCTGCTGGTCATGCCGGTGTTCCACGAGGGCCGGGTGGTGGGCTGGGCGTCGATGTTCGGGCACATGTCCGACGTCGGCGGCAAGACGCCGTCGTCCATGCCCACCGACGCCCGCACCATCTACGAGGAAGGGGTGGTGATACCCCCGTTCAAGCTCTACCGGAAGGGCGTGCTCAACGACGACGCGCTGCGGATCATCCTCAACCAGGTCCGCATGCCCGACTGGAACCGCGCCGACCTCAACGGCCTGGTCGCCGCCTGCCGCACCGCCTCGCGCCGGGTGGTGGAGATGTGCCAGCGGTTCGGCACCGCCACCTACCTCTCGGCCCTCGACGCGCTGCTGCAGCGCAACCACGACGCGATGAAGGTGCTGCTGCAGGCGGTGTTCGAGGAGGGGCGGACGCTGTCGTTCACCGACTACATCTGCGACGACGGCGTCGGCAACGGCCCCTACGAGCTCAAGCTCTCGCTCACCCGCACCGGCGAGAAGGTGCACCTGGACTTCACCGGGTCCTCGCCGCAGGCCGCCGGGCCGATCAACTACTACATCAACGAGAACCTGACCCGGATGTTCTTCGGGATCTACATGATCACCGTCGCCGACCCGCAGATCCTGTGGAACGACGGCTTCTACCCGCTCGTCGACGTCACCATCCCGGACGGGTCCTACTGGAAGCCCGCGCACCCGGCGGCGCTCAACGGCCGCAACCACGGCATCGGGCGGGTCTTCGACCTCTTCGGCGGGCTGCTCGGGCAGACGAACCCGGCGCTGCTCAACGCCGCCGGGTTCTCCTCCTCGCCGCACTTCATGTACTCCGGGCACTACTCGTCGGGTGAGCGGAAGGGCGAGTGGTTCCAGCTCTACTCGATCGGCTTCGGCGGCATCCCGGGCCGGCCGCTGGGCGACGGGCCCGACGGGCACTCGCTGTGGCCGAGCTTCGTCAACATCCCCTGCGAGTACCTCGAGTCCTACTACCCGCTGCGGATCGAGACGTGGGAGACCGTGCCCGACACCGGGGGCGCCGGCCTGCACCGCGGCGGCAACGGCGTCGACGTCGCCTACGTCTTCGAGGAGCCCGGCGAGATCGCCATCCACGACGACCGCTGGCTGACCTACCCGTGGGGAGTGAACGGCGGCGAGCCCGGCGCCCGCGGCCGCAAGTGGATCGACCGCGCCGACGGCACCCGCGAGGTGCTGCCGAGCAAGTGCCACGGCGTGCCGGTGCACCCCGGCGACGTGCTGCACTTCGTCACCTGGGGCGGCGGGGGCTGGGGCGACCCGCTGCAGCGCGACCCGGAGCTGGTGGCCCGCGAGGTGCGCCGCGGCCTGGTGACCCACCGCGGTGCCGAGCGGTACGGCGTCTGCGTCACCGAGGACGGCGAGGTCGACGTCGAGGCCACCGAGACGATGCGCGACCAGCTGCGCGCCGACCGCCCGGCCGAGCTGCCGGTGTTCGACATGGGCCCGCCGGTGGAGGAGCTGCTGGCCCGCTGCGAGGAGGAGACCGGCCTGCCCGCGCCCCGCCGCCCGGTGTGGACGTCGGCGTGACCGTGCCCGCCGCCGTCCTCCCCGTCGAGATCACGCGATCTCGCCCGCCCGCGCCCCGAGGTGCGTGCGAGATCGCGCGATCTCGCCCCCGGGGTGCGCCGTGAGCGTGCCGGAGCCCGGGCCGCACGGGACGGCGTTCTCCGGCCGGCTCGGCTGGGGCGCCCGACCGGCGGTGCTGGTCATCGACCTGTGCCGCGCCTACACCGAGCCCGGCGGGCCCTTCGCGCTGCCCGACCCCGGGCCGGCGGTCGCGGCGGCGGCGGAGCTGGTGGCGGCGGCCCGCGCGCACGGCCACCCGGTGCTGTGGACGGCGGTCCGCTACACCCGGGGCATGGCCGACGGCGGCCTGTTCGCCCGCAAGGTGCCCGCGCTGGCCGCCTTCGCCGAGGACGCGCCCGGCGGCTGGGGCGACCTGACGCTCGAGCCGGCCCCGGGCGAGCCCGTGGTGGTCAAGCAGTACGCCTCGGCCTTCTTCGGCACGACGCTCGCGCCGACCCTCCTCGGCCTCGGGGTGGACACCCTGGTGGTCGCCGGGGTGTCCACGTCGGGCTGCGTGCGGGCCACCGCGATGGACGCGCTCAACTCGGGCTTCCGCCCGCAGGTGGTGCGCCAGGCGTGCGCCGACCGCACCCCGGCGCTGCACGAGAACAACCTCGCCGACCTCGACGCCAAGTACGCCGACGTGGTCGACCTGGCCGGGGCGCTGGCCTGTCTCCAGCGCCCCACGTAGACGGCGGCGCCTCCCGGGTGTCCCCCCTCGGGAGGCGCCGCCCCCCCACGGGACGGGTGGGGCGGACGGGACCGGCCGGACGGCCGCTGTCCGCCCCACCCGGCCCGGCGCCCCCGGACACCGGCCGCGCCGTGCGACGGTCGCGGGGATGCCGAGCAGCCCCCGTCCCGCCGCGGACGGTCCCGAGGACGCCGACACCCTCGTCCTCCCGGTCCCGGGCGGCCACCGGGCACCCCGGACGCCCCTGCGCCGGCGCCGGCTGGTCCTCGCGGCCGCCGTCGCGCTGCTCGCGGTGGTCGCGCTCGCCCTCCTCGTCGCCCCCGGCGCGGGGCCGGGCACCGGTAGCGAGGGCGCCGCCGGCATCCCGACCGCGCACCCGACGGAGCCGACGCGGCAGGTCCCGCCCCCCGCGCGGCCCTCGCCCGCACCGAGCACGCCGGCCCCGCCGCCGGCGCCCGTCGAGCCGGCCGCAGCGACCGAACCGGTCCCCGCGCCGGTCCCGCCGCCCGCGCCGAGCACGACACCGCCACCCCCGGCGCCGGAGGCCACGCCGTGCGACGCCCCCGGCAACAGCGAGCACGCCCGGGGCAACGGCTCCCCGCGCTGCCCCTGAGGAGCCGGTCGAGCCGTGCCAGGGTGGGCGGGTGCCGAGGCGGAGCGCGGGGGTCCTGCTGTACCGGCGCGAGCCCGGCGGGGGAGTGTCGGTGCTGCTCGGGCACATGGGCGGCCCGTTCTGGGCGCGCCGCGACGAGGGCGCCTGGTCGATCCCCAAGGGCGAGTACGCCGAGGGGGAGGACCCGCTCGCGGTGGCGCACCGGGAGTTCGAGGAGGAGCTCGGCAGCCCCGTCCCGGCGGCGGAGCTGGTCCCGCTCGGCGAGCTGCGGGCCGGCGGCAAGGTGCTCACCGTGTGGGCGGCGGAGGGCGACCTGGACGCCACCGCGATCCGCAGCAACACCTTCGCCCTGGAGTGGCCGCCGCGGTCGGGTCGCGTGCAGGAGTTCCCGGAGGTCGACCGCGCCGCCTGGTTCGGCGTGGCGGAGGCCCGCGCCCGGCTCGTCGCGGGCCAGGTGCCCTACCTGCAGCGCCTGCTCGACTTCCTCGGCGGCTGACGCGCACCGTCCGGGGGAACGGGGTGAGGCGATCGCGTGACATCTCGTCCCACCGCCGTGCCGGTGCCTGTCCGGCGGCGTCGCGGGCTGCCACCCTCGGGCGCTCCCGACCTCCGGAGGCCCCCGTGAGCACCGACCCCACCGGCCCGTCCGCCCTCGTCCGCCGCCCGGTCGCGACCGCCGTCGTGCGGGTGCGTCCGCGCTGGACGTCCCCCGCGGCCGCCGTCCCCGCGCGCGAGGGGGACCTCCAGGTGACGGATCGCTGACGAGTCGTCCCACCCGTCACACGACCGGTGACCGCGCCCGCCACGGGTGACACATTCCGAGCCCCGGGTCCTGACCGACCCCCGAGCGAGGAGACCCCGTGCCCTGTACCACCTGCGCCACCGAGACCCACCCCGGCCCGGTCTGCTCCCGCTGCGCCACCCTGGCCCAGCTCACCCAGCCGGTGCTGCGGCTGGAGACCCGCCGGCGCCCGGCCGTGCCGCCGGCGGCACCCCGGCCGTAGCGGGTCCGGTTCCGCCGGGGCGGCCCGGCGTGACCGACCTCACCGCTAGCAATCCGCTTGCAGGAGTTAGCGGCGCGGAGCGGTGGGGCAGGAAGAGGGCGTCAGGTCATCCCCGATCGTTGGAGTCCACGCCGTCATGACCGACACCACCCACGCCAAGATCGTCAACCAGCTCCGCGCGCTCGTCCTGCTCAGCCAGACCGAGGAGCAGATCGCCCGCACGCGCGTGTCCCAGGCCCGGACCGACGCCGTCCGCCGCGAGCTGACCCAGAACGCCGACAACGCCACCGAGCGCACCCGCCTCATCACCGCCGAGCTGCGCGAGCTCGGGGGCGTGCCGGACGTCGTCACCCCCGCCGTCGGCCGGCTGTCCGCCGTCCTCAAGGCCACCTTCGAGCAGGCCGAGCCGATCGAGGAGGCCCTGCTGCAGGACCTCACCCTCGAGCACCAGCTGCTCGACCGCGCCACCTACCTCAAGGTGCTGGCCCAGCGGGCGCAGCTGCCGAAGGTGGAGCGCCTCGCCGAGGGTCTGGTCACCGCCCACAAGGCCACCGTCGAGTGGCTGACCGTGGTGCTGGCCGAGGAGGCCCTCGGTGGCCCGGCCGCCCTGCAGCCGACGCCGTTCCAGACCGTCGCCGGTGTCGCCGCCCGCGCGGCCAACGCCCCGTACCGCTTCGTGGCCAACCGCGTGAACGAGGTGCTCGACACCGCCGTGCAGCGCCGCCAGCGGGTCGAGGACGAGGTCAGCCAGGCCGCGGACAAGGCCAGCTCCTTCACCGACGCCGTCCGCGAGACCCTGACCGTCGGCCGCAGCGCGGCGCTGCGCCGGGCCGAGCGGATCGCCCGCCGCGACGGCAACCGCAAGGCCGCCGACGCCGCCAAGGCCGCCCGCGAGGAGCTCGGCGACGTCTCCGCCGACGAGCTGCCCATCAAGGGCTACGACTCGCTGTCGACCTCGGACGCCGCCAAGGCCGTCAAGGAGCTGCGCAAGCCGCACGACATCCGGGTGATCATCCGCTACGAGGAGACCCACAAGAACCGGTCGAGCGTCGTGAGCGCCGCCCAGGTCGCCCTCGCCGCGGTCGCCAAGGAGGCCGTGGGCGTCGAGAGCTGACGCGCAGGACCCCGGTGGAGGGCCCGCACCCGATCGGGTGCGGGCCCTCCGCGCGTCCGGGAGATCCCCGTCGCACCCGATGGACCCCCGCGGCCGGGTCGGGGAAGGTGGAGGACATGGAGATCACGCCGCAGGCCCTCGAGCAGGAGTTCAGCCTGCAGACGGCCGCCACCCGCCTCGACTTCCTCAGCCGGCGGGACTCCGGGGCCACGACCCTGAACACCGTCCGCGACACCGCCGCCGACGACTGGAGCAGCCTGCTCGACGACGACACCTCCCTCGACGTGCCCGAGTCGCTGGAGCTGCTCGCGCTCGGCGAGGTCATCGCGCGCAAGGCCCACGACAGCCAGCTCACCGGCTTCCGCGCCGCGCTGCGCGGCGGGGCCACCTGGGAGCAGATCGCCGCCGCCCTCGACACCACCCCCGCGGAGGCGTGGAGCCGCTTCCAGGAGGCCATCGAGCAGCAGGAGCGCAGCGCGGCCCTCGCCCCCGACGAGGCCGCCTCCGCCCGCGAGCTCGCCGGCGCCCGCCCGACCGGCTGAACGCCCGGGCTCAGCCGACCTCGACGCCCCGCCAGAAGGCGACCCGGCCGGTGATCTCCTCCGCCGCGGCCTTGGGCTGCGGGTAGTACCAGGCCGCGTCCGGGTTGGTCTGCCCGTCCACCTCGAGCGTGAGGTAGGACGCCTCGCCCTTCCACGGGCAGGTGGTGTGCGTCGAGGACGGGCGCAGCACGTCCTCGCGCACCGACTCGCGCGGGAAGTAGGCGTTGCCCTCGACGGTGACGATGTCGTCGGACTCGGCGATGACGGTCCCGTTCCAGGTGGCTGTGGTCATGCGCCGATCGTGCCCCGCGCCGGGGCCCGGCGGCACCCGCGGACGCGTGAGACCCGGTGGGGTGGGCATGGCAGCGGTCAGGGGTGCACGACCGGACGCCCGCGCCGGCACGGGTCGCACCCGCCGCAGCCACCGCCCACGACGAGGAGACGCCATGTCCACGCCCGGAACGACACCCGATCCCGAGGACCCGCGTCGTGGCATGCACCCGCGTCCCAAGCGCGGGCGGGCGCTGTTCTTCGGCACCTTCGCCGGCCTGGTCGTCTTCGTCTTCCTGTTCATCGTCCTGGTGAGCCAGTGCGGCACGGGCGACGACGACGAGGTCTACGACGACGACCCCCAGGGCGCCGCCCTCGTCGTCGAGGACCCGCTGCCCGCCTCCGCCGGGGTGTGACCGGCGCGGCCGCCGCCCGCCGGGCCTCCCGGGCGCCGCGGCGGCCCCGTGGCATGCTCCCGGCGGTCGACCCGGCACCGCACCCGGTGCCGGCCGGAGAGCAGGAGCTCGACATGGCCCACCCCGGACAGCGCCGCACCCCGCCCCGTCCGGCAGCCGCGGGCCGGGGTCGCCGGGCCGGCGGCGTCGCGGCCGCGGTGGCGGTCGCAGGAGGCGTCGTCGCGGTCACCCTGGGCGGGTTCGGGGAGCCCCGGGTCGGCGACTGCATCGAGCAGGAGGCGCCCGGCTCCGTCGACACCGTCGACTGCGACAGCTCCCAGGCGCAGTACCGCGTCGTCGGCACCGGGGCCGACGAGGTCACCGCGGAGGAGTTCTCCGCCACCTCCACCACCCTGTGCGCGGGGTTCGAGACCGCCGTCCGGGCGCTGTGGCGCGGCGGGGACCGCGGCGAGGGCACCGTCTACTGCGTCGAGCCGGTCTGACCGGCGCCGCCCGCCGGCGGACGGCTCAGCGGTCGAGCAGCGCGAACGTGGCGACGGCGTGCGCGACCGTCTCGCCGTCCTGCTCGACGTCGGCCTCGCAGATGGTGAGGTGCTCGCCGCGGGTGCGCACCCTGCCCCGCACGTCCAGCCGCCCCGGCCGGCCCGGCCGCAGGTAGGTCACGGTCAGCTGGCTGGTCGCGGGCACCTCGCCGTCGCCGGTCGTGGTGCGCACCGCCTGCCCCATCACCGTGTCCACCAGCGTGGCGACCACCCCGCCGTGCAGCGTGCCGGCCGGGTTGAGGTGCTCGTCGCCGACGTCGAAGGCCAGCACCGCCGCGCCGTCGGCGGCCTCCTGCAGGGCCGCACCGAGCCGTCCCGCGAACCCGCCGACCGTCGCGTCGTCTGCCATGCGCCGGCGGTACCCGGTGCCGTGCGCGGGACACCCCGCAGCCGGGCGGCGCGCGGCTAGGGTGCGCCGCCGTGACGGCGCGGCGGCGGACGTGGATCGGGCTGGCGGCGGTCGGGGCGGTCCTGCTGGCGGCCGTCGCGCTGGTCTGGTTCCAGCCGCAGAAGCTGTTCTACGACCAGCGGGTCGACGAGGCGCTGCCGTCGGCCGACGCGCCGCCGTCCGCGGGTGCCGGCCAGCCGGCCCCTGCGGCGCCGCCCGGCCCGGTCGACCTGGCCACGGGCACGTTCGTCTCCCGCGAGCACGACACGACCGGCACCGCCCGGGTGGTCGCCCTGCCCGACGGGCAGGTGGTGGTCCGCCTGGAAGGCTTCGCCACCTCCAACGGCCCGGCGCTCTACGTCTACCTCTCGCAGAACACCGCCCAGGGGGAGGAGGCGGCCTTCGACGACGAGTTCGTCGACCTCGGCCCGCTCAAGGGCAACGTCGGCGACCAGAACTACGCCGTGCCCGAGGACGTCGACGCCACCGCCTGGACCAGCGTGGTCGTCTGGTGCGACCGCTTCGACGCGGCCTTCGGCGCCGCCGACCTGCGGCCCTCGACGGCGACCTGAGGGCTGCCTCAGTCCGCGACGTTGCCGGCCAGGGTGGCCAGCAGCCGCCGCAGCTGCGCCACCTCGGCCTCGGCCAGGCCGGCGCGCAGCCGCCGGTCGAAGGCGGCCGCCGCCTCGCGCAGCCGCAGGAACAGCTCCTCGCCGGCGGGGGTGAGCACCACGCGCTGCCCGCGCCGGTCGCCGGGGACCGGCGCGCGGGTGACCAGCCCTGCGCGCTCCATGCCGTCGAGGTGGTGGGTCAGCGTCGGGCCCCGGACGCCGACCGCCGCGGCCAGCTCCGCCTGCGTGCGGTGCGACCCGGTCCGGGCCGAGAGCAGCACCAGCCAGGTCGGCGTCGACCCGCCGGCCGCGGCCAGCGCCTGCTCGAACGCCCGGGCCAGGGTGCGCGAGGTCCGGGTGACCGCCAGCCCGACGGGTTCCTCCTGCGGCTGTGGCACGGGGACAGCGTAGCGATCCGATAGACGTCTAACTGTGAGACGTCTATCGTCCTGGCATGGCCGGGATCCCGCGGCTGTCGCCGCGCTGGCGCACGGTGTGGGTCGTCGTGCACGTCGGGACGTCGGTCGGGCTGCTGGGCGCCGACGCCGCCGTCCTCACCCTCGACCTCGCGGGTGCCACGGGCCGCGACCCGGCGACGGTCTACCCGGCGGCGCACCTGGTGGGCACCGTGCTGCTGGTGCCGCTGGCCCTCGCCGCCCTCGCCACCGGGGTGCTGCTCGGCGCCCTGACGCGGTGGGGCCTGGTGCGCCACTGGTGGGTCGCGCTGAAGCTGGTGCTCACGGCCGCCGGTGCGGTCCTCGCGCTCGTCGTCCTCGTGCCGGCGCTCGCGGGTGCCGCCGACGCCGCGCTCGCCGGCCCGCCGCCGACGGCGGGGGAGCGCTGGGCGCTGGTGCGCAACTCGTCGGCGGCCTCGGCGGTGCTGGTCACCACGCTGGTGCTGTCGGTGGCCAAGCCGTTCGGGCGGATCCGCCGGCGGGCCTGACCCGGGCCGTCAGGCCGGCTCGCGGCGCATGGGGACGTGCGGGATGCCGTCCTCCACGTAGCCGGGCCCACTGCGCCGGAAGCCGAACCGCTCGTACCAGCCCTCCAGGTGCGCCTGCGCGCCGAGCGTGACCGGCGCGCCCGCGCACAGCGCGATCCCGGCCTCGACCAGCCGCGCGGCCAGGCCCCGGCCGCGGGCGGACGCGGCGGTGGCCACCCGGCCGATGGCGCGCGCGTCGCCGTCGTCGAGGACCCGCAGGGTGGCCAGCACCTGCCCGTCCTCCTCGAGCCACAGGTGCACGGTGGCCGGCTCGCAGTCGCGGCCGTCGAGCTCCGGGTAGGGGCACTGCTGCTCGACGACGAAGACGTCCACCCGCAGCCGGCACAGCGCGTAGAGCTCGAACGGCGTCAGCTCGGCGAGGCGGGCGCTGCGCAGCGCGGGAGGGGTCACGCCCCGTTTCTAGCGGAGCGGGCTGTCCCGGCGAGAGCATGGTCTGTTTAGGTGTGCCTACCCTGGGCTGCCACACCGCACAGCCGTCGACCTCTGCTGGAGGACCTCCCGTGACCAGGCCCGCGCGGGCGACCGCCGCCGCTCTCACCGCCCTCGCTCTCGCCGGGGGCCTCACCGCGTGCGGCGACACCGCCGGTGCCTCGGACGCCGAGACGCTCACCGTCTACAGCGCCCAGCACGAGAGCCTGGTGCGCACGATGGTCGAGGGCTTCACCGACGAGACCGGCATCGAGCTGGAGTTCCGCGACGGCAACGACGCCGAGCTGGCCAACCAGATCGTGCAGGAGGGCGAGGCCTCGCCGGCCGACGTGTTCCTCACCGAGAACAGCCCCTCGATCGACGTCCTCGACCGGGAGGGCCTGCTCGCGCCGCTGGACCAGGCGACCCTCGACCAGGTCGGCGAGCAGTTCCGGCCCTCCTCGGGCACCTGGACCGGCTTCGCCGCGCGCTCCACGGTGCTCGTCTACAACCCGGCGCAGCTGCCCGAGGCCGAGCTGCCGGCCTCGATCCTCGACCTCGCCGACCCCGCCTGGGAGGGCCGCATCGGCATCGCCGCCGGCGGGGCGGACTTCCAGGCGATCGTCGCCGCCGTCCTGGCGCTGGAGGGCGAGGACGCCACCCGCGCCTGGCTCGAGGGCCTGCAGCGCAACGCGAACGTCTACCAGAGCAACACCGCGGTCATGGTCGCCGCCGACGAGGGCGAGATCGACGCCGGCGTCATGTACCACTACTACTGGTACCGCGACCAGGCCGAGGAGGGCCTCAAGGGCGACGACGCGGCGCTGCACCTCTTCGGCAACGGCGACCCGGGCGCCTTCCTCAGTGTCTCCGGCGCCGGGGTGCTCGCCTCCTCCGACCAGCAGGACGCCGCCCAGCAGCTGGTCGCCTGGCTGACCGCGCGGGACGCCCAGCAGCGGCTGGCCGGGAGCTCGGCGCTGGAGTACGCCGTCGGCACCGGGGTGGCCTCCGCCGAGGTGCTGCCGCCGCTGGACACCCTCGGCGCCCCCGCGGTGGACCCGGGCTCGCTCGACCAGGACCGGGTCACCGAGCTGATGCAGGAGGTGGGTCTGCTCTGAGCGCCGCACCCGTCCTCCCGGACCCCGGGGCGCCCGCCCTCGCGGCGTCCCGGGGCCGGCGCGCGCCCGGGACCCTGCGCCGCTCGCCGGGAACGGTGCTGCTGGCCGCCGCGGTGGCGGCGCTGGCGCTGGTGCCGCTGGGCCACATCGTGGTCGCGGCCGCCGGTGTGGGCTGGAGCGGGATCGTCGAGCTGGTGTTCCGCCCGCGGGTGGCCGAGCTGCTGGTCAACACCGTGCGGCTGGTCGGCGGCGCGGTCGTGGTCTGCGTGGTCCTCGGGGTGGGCGCGGCGTGGCTGGTCGAGCGCTCGGCGGTCCCCGGTCGCCGGGTGTGGCACGTGCTGCTGGTGGCGCCGCTGGCGGTGCCGGCGTTCGTCACCAGCTACGCGTGGATCTCGCTGCTGCCCGGCTTCGACACCTACGGCGGGGCGCTGCTGGTGGTCTCGCTGTCGTACTCGCCGTTCGTCTACCTGCCCGCGGTCGCCGCCTTCCGCGGGCTGGACCCGGCGCTGGAGGACACCGCCCGCGGCCTGGGCCTGTCGACGTGGGGGGTGTTCCGGCGGGTGCAGCTGCCCCAGCTGCGGGTGGCCGTGCTCGGCGGTGCCCTGCTGGTGGCCCTGCACGTGCTGGCCGAGTTCGGCGCGCTGGCGATGCTGCGCTACCCGACCTTCACCACCGCCGTCTACGACCAGTACCGCGCCACGTTCAACGGGCCCGGCGCGACCATGCTCGCCGGCGTCCTCGTGCTGCTCTGCCTGGTGCTGCTGCTCGCCGAGATCCGGCTGCGCGGTGCCCGCGGCTACGCGCGCACCGGCGCCGGCGCGGCCCGCACCGTGCGTCCGGTGCGCCTGGGCGCCCTCGCCGCGCCGGCCCTGCTCGCGCTGGCCGCGGTGGTCGCGCTGTCGGTCGGGGTGCCGCTGGTCAGCCTGGTGCGCTGGATGACCACCGGCACCTCCGCCGGTCTCGACGTCGCCACGCTGGCCACCACCACGGGGACGACGCTGGCGCTGGCCGCCGCAGCAGCCGTCGTCACCACGGTGTGCGCGCTGCCCACCGGCTGGCTGGCCGTGCGCCGGCGCGGTCCGGTGGCCACCCTGCTCGAGCGCAGCACCTACCTCGGCAGCGCGGTGCCGGCGATCGTCATCGCGCTGGCCCTGGTGACGGTGTCCATCCGGCTGGTGCCCGCGCTGTACCAGACCGTGCCGGTGCTGCTGGCCGCCTACGCGATCCTGTTCCTGCCGCGGGCGATCGTCACCGTGCGCGCGGCGGTGGAGCAGTCCCCGCCGCTGCACGACGACGTCGCCGCCTCGCTGGGCGCCTCGGCGCCGGCCCGGCTGTGGCGGGTCACCCTGCCGCTGCTGGCGCCGGGCATCGGCGCCGGCGCGGCGCTGGTGTTCCTCGCGGTGGTCACCGAGCTGACCGCCACCCTGCTGCTCGCCCCCACGGGCACCACCACGCTCGCGACGGCGTTCTGGTCGGCCAGCAGCGCCCTGGAGTACGGCGCCGCCGCGCCCTACGCCGTCGTCATGGTCCTGCTCTCGGCACCGGCCACGGTGCTGCTCTCCCGAGACGTCCGACGAGGTCTGACCACATGAGCGCGCTCACCGTCACCGGTGTGACGAAGTCCTACGGCCGCACCCCGGTGCTGGCCGGTGTCGACCTCTACGTGCCGGCCGGCACCACCACCGCGCTGCTCGGGCCCTCGGGCTGCGGCAAGACGACGCTGCTGCGGATCGTCGCCGGCTTCGACGACCCCGACGCCGGCACCGTCGAGCTCGGCGGCCGGGTGGTCGCCGGGGCCGGCCGCCCGGTGCCCGCCCGGCGCCGCGGCATCGGCTTCGTGCCGCAGGAGGGCGGGCTGTTCCCGCACCTGACGGTGGCCGGCAACGTCGCCTTCGGCCTGCCCCGCCGGCTGCGCCGCGACCGCGGCCGGGTGGCGGAGCTGCTGGCCCTGGTCGGACTGGACGCCGGGCTGGCCGACCGCTCACCGCACCAGCTCTCCGGCGGCCAGCAGCAGCGGGTGGCACTGGCCCGCGCGCTGGCGCCCGAGCCCTCGCTGGTGCTGCTCGACGAGCCGTTCTCCTCCCTCGACGCGTCCCTGCGCGAGGACACCCGCCGCGCGGTCGTCGAGGCGCTGCGGGCCACCGGTGCCACCGCCGTGCTCGTCACCCACGACCAGGCCGAGGCGCTGTCGACCGCCGACCAGGTGGCGGTGCTGCGCGGTGGGGTGCTCGCCCAGCTGGCCGACCCGCGCACCCTCTACCGCGACCCCCGCGACCTCGACGTCGCCGCGTTCGTGGGGGAGGCCGTGGTCCTCGACGGGGACGCCGTCGGCGGGCGGGTGGCCTCCGAGCTCGGGGAGCTGGTGCTCGGCCGGGACTGCCCCGACGGGCCGGTGCGGGTGCTGCTGCGGCCGGAGCAGCTGCGCCTGTCGGCCGGCCCCGGGCCGCGCGCGCGGGTGTGCGCGGTGGACTTCTACGGCCACGACGCCCGGGTGGAGCTCGAGCTGCCCTCGGGTCGCCGGGTGAGCGCCCGTACCGAGGGCGGGGACCTGCCCCTGACCGGCGCCGAGGTCGCGGTCGCCGTCTCCGGGACGGCGGTGCCCTTCCCGACGTCGACCCCGACCCCGGCCTCGACGCCTGCCCCCGCCTGAGGCGCGCCACGATCAGGTCACCTGATCATGGCGTGTCCTACCCGACGGTGGGCGGTCGGGTAGGACACGCTGCGGTGCGGGAGGACGCGCGTCCCGACCGGTGGTGTGCGGTCGCGGCGCCGCCTGCCGTCGCGACGCGCCGGGGGTGCACACCACCGCGCGCGCCGACCTGGGTGCTGCCCGGGAGTTAGGTGTGCCTAAGCTCACCACCGTGGACCTGTACCTCTTCACCGTGGACGCCGCCCTCGGCCGCGACGTCGTGGCGGCCGGCGCGACCGGGGTCGTCGTCGACTGGGAGCGCCGCGGGAAGCACCGCCGTCAGGCCGGCGAGGGCACCCAGATCAACGGCGACACCGTCGACGACCTCGCCCGCATGCGCGCGGCCACCGACGGCCGGCTGCTGTGCCGCGTGAACGGCTACGGCCCGTGGACGGCGACCGAGGTGGACGACGCGGTCGCCCGCGGGGCCGACGAGCTGCTGCTGCCGATGGTGCGCACCCCCGAGGAGGTCGACCGCACCCTCGACCTGGTCGCCGGCCGCTGCGGGCTGGGCATCCTCGTGGAGACCCAGGACGCCGTCGACCGGGTGCCCGAGCTGGCCCGCCGGCCGCTGTCGCGCCTCTACGTCGGGCTCAACGACCTGCGCATCGACCGCCGGTCGCACGAGCTATTCCGCCCGCTCGTCGACGGCACGGTCGACGCCGTCCGCGCCCACGTGCGGCAGCCCTTCGGCGTGGGCGGCCTGACGCTGCCCGGCCGCGGCTTCCCGGTCCCCGGCGACCTGCTGGCCGCCGAGCTGGTGCGGCTGGGCACCGACTTCACCTTCCTGCGCCGCTCGTTCACCGCCGACCTGGCCGGCCGCGACCCCTTCCGCGAGGTGCCGCGGCTGCGCGCCGCCCTGGCCGACCTCACCCTCGCCGACCCGCTGGCGGTCGCGCACCGGCGCGCAGACTTCGTGGCCGCCGTGGAGTCGGCCGGGTCCCCGGTCCCGGTGGCCCTGCCGGCGTGAGCGGCCGGGCGCTGGTCACCGGCGCCGGCGGCTTCGTCGGCCGGCACCTGGTCGCCCGGCTGCGCGCCGACGGCTGGTCGGTGACCGGGCTGACCCGCGCCGACGTCGACCTCGCCGACCCGGTCGCCGCGGCCGCCGCCGTGCGCGCCGCCGACCCCGACGTCGTCTTCTCCCTCGCCGCCGGCCGGGCCAAGGGGACGCCGGCCGAGCGGGCCGCCACCGTGGCGGTGAACACCAGCCCCTGGCTGGTCGACGCGCTGCCCGACCGCTGCCGCGCCGTGGTCCGGCTGGGCTCCTCGACCGAGTACGCGGCCGGACCGGCGCCGCTGGCCGAGGACGCGCCGCTGCGCCCCCGGGGCTTCTTCGGCGCCACCAAGGCCGCCGGGTCGCTGCTGCTGCAGGCCGCCGCCGCCGAGCGCGGCGTGCGCGCCGCGGTGCTGCGTGCCTTCCAGGTCTACGGCCCCGGCGACCACCCCACCCGGCTGGTGCCGGTCGTGCTGGCCGCCGCCCGCACCGGCGGCACCGTGCCGCTGCCGGCCGGGGTGAGCCGCCGCGACTGGGTGTGGGTGGGCGACGTCGTCGACGCCTGCGTGCGGGCGGCGCTGGCCGACGACCTGCCGCCCGGCACGGTGCTCAACGTCGGCACCGGCGTGCAGACCGACGTCCCCGAGCTCGTCGCCGCCGCCGAGCGGGTCACCGGCCGGCCGGTCGCCACCGCGCCGGGCGGGCACCCCGGCCGGTCGTGGGACACCGCCGACTGGGTGTGCGACCCGCGGGCGGCCCGCGCGGCGCTCGGCTGGGAGCCGGCGGTCGGCCTGGAGGAGGGGCTGGCCCGCACCTGGGCGGCGGAGGAGCGGTGAGCGGGCCGCGGGTCGCCGTCGTCGTCCCGGTGTACGGCAACGCGGCCACGCTGCGGCCGCTGGCCGACCGGCTGGCCACCGCGCTGGCGGGCCGGGACTGGCGGCTGCGGCTGGTGGTCGACGCCTCGCCCGACGACAGCCTCGCGGTGGCCGCGGAGCTGGCCGCCGACCCGCGCATCGGCGTCACCGGGCTGACGGTCAACCTCGGTCAGCACCGGGCGCTGGCCACCGGGTTGCTCGCCGAGGACGCCGACGTCTGGGTGTGCCTGGACGCCGACCTGCAGGACCCGCCCGAGGCGGTGCCGCTGCTGCTCGACCGGCTCGCGCGCGGCGACGTCGGCGCGGTGTTCGCCGGCCGGCGCGGCCGCTACGAGTCGCCGGTGCGGCGGCTCACCGGGACGCTGCACCGCCGGCTGGCCGCCCGACTCACCGGTCTGCCGCCCGACGCGGGCGCGTTCCTCGCGCTCGGCCCGGAGGTGCGCTCGGCCGTCGTCGACCTGGTGCTGGCCGGCGACGCGCCCAGCGTGGTGCTCGCCGCCGGCCGGGCCGGCCGGCCGCTGGCCAGCGTGCCGGTGACGCGGGACCGCCGCCCCGAGGGTGCCTCGGCGTGGACGGCGGGGGCGCGGCTGCGCCAGTCGCTGCGCTCGCTGTGGTGGGCGGCGCGGCGGCGCTGACTCACCGGGTCCACAGCTGCAGGACGAGGTCGGTCCGGGTGGCGGGGAAGGAGCGCTCGTCGGCGAGGGAGAGGCCGGCGCCGGCGAGGATCGCGTCGTCGTCGGTGGGCACCGGCTCGCCGTCGACCAGGCGGCGGACCAGCCACACGCGGTCGGCGTCGGCGGGCGCGTCGTCGGGCGGCAGGACGACGTCGGGCCGCAGGCGGGGTGCCAGCGTGCGCACGTAGTGGTCGAGGCCGAGCGCGGAGCGCTGGTCGGCGGCGACCACCGGCTCGCCGGGGCGCTGCAGCCGGGCGATCGCGGCCACCACGTCGTCGGAGCGCTCGCGCGGCTCCCGCACCGCCAGCGGCGAGCCGGCCAGCAGCGAGAGCCCGACCAGCGCGGCGGCCACCGGTGCTCGGGCGCCGCGGGGGAGGGCGGTGGCGCCGGCCGCGGCCAGCACGCCGAGCCCGACGAGCCCGGCGAGCAGGTAGCGCGGGTGGTAGACCGGCCGGACCAGCTCCCCGGCGAGCAGGAGCAGCAGCGGCACGAGCAGCCAGCAGGCGCCGACGACGCGCAGGCCGGCGCCGCGCACCGCGCCGACCACCGCCAGCCCCACGGTCAGGTACAGCAGTGGCGTGCGGCCCCCGGCCCAGGCCTCGGCGGCGAGGCCGGGGAAGGTCCCGCCGGTGTCGCGCAGGTGCTCGGCGTTGCGCGCGCCGGTGCCGTTGAGCAGGTTGAGCGCGACCAGGCCGAGGGTGGGCACCACCGCCGCGGCGCCCACGGCGACGACGCGGACGGCGGCCCGCCCGCGCAGCAGCAGCGCCGCGACGACGAAGGCGGCCAGCACGGTCACCGCGTACCAGTGCGCCAGGCCCATCCCGGCCCCGGCCAGGCCGAACAGCAGGAGGCCGCGGGGCGGCTCCTGCAGCCAGCGGACCAACCCCAGCAGCGCCCCGCCGGTGGCCAGCACGGCCAGGCCGTAGCTGCGCGCCTCGACGGCCTGCTCGAGCAGCAGCGGTGCGGTCGCCACGACCAGGCCGGCCAGCACGCCGGTCGGCCGCCCGGCCAGCCGGGTCCCCGCGCGGGTGACGAGCGCCAGCCCGCCGGCGGTGGCCAGCACGGACAGCACCCGCAGCGAGGTGTCCCCGCCCAGCCCGGGCAGCGACACCCAGGCGTGCACGACGACGTACCAGGGCGCGTTGTAGGACGGCGGGACGTCGGCGAGGTAGCTCGTCGTCCCCTCGCCGGTGACGATCGCCCGGAGGATCTCGGCGAGCGGGCGCCGGCCGACCTCGGCGGTGAACAGCTCGTCGAACCACAGCCCGTGGCCCGGGGCGAGCAGGACGGCGGCCAGCAGCACCAGCACGAGCGGCGGGAGCAGCTCCACCGGCCGCCAGCGGGCGACCGGTGCGGCCGGTGGCGCCCCGACCGGCCGGGGCGCCGTCGTCGTCACGGGGAGGAAGGGTAGGCGACCCTTCCTCGCGCGGATCGTCGGTGGCGCCGGGCAGGGTGGTCCGCGTGCTGGATCCCGCTCCGCCGCCGTCATCGGACGTCGTGCGGGCGCGGTTCCGCCGGCAGGGCCGGCGGGACACCGCGCACGAGCTGGCGGTGCGGCGTCGGCTGCACGCGCGCGGTGTCCGCTTCCGGAGAGAGGAGCCCGTACCCCTCGTCCCCCGCAGGCTCGGGACGGGGCGTGGCCCGGCGCCCTCCCCGGCAGCGGCAGACGTCAGCGGCCGGCCACCGTGCATGGGCCCGCCGCGAGCGTGCGAGCGGTGGGGGGCACGGTGGTCCTTACCGAGGACCCGGACACGGTCGCCGACACCATCTGCGCCGCGCTGGGGCGGTGACCCGGCGTCACTCGTCCCGGGCGGCACCCCGAGCGCGCTGCACGGCCGGGCTGCCGACCCACAGCCAGCCGAGCAGCACCGCCACCACGCCGCCGGTCACGAGGGCCTGCGGCAGCGCGAAGATGAAGTCGACCACCAGCACGACGGCCGACACGATGGCGACGGCCAGCACGACCAGGCCGAGGAAGGCGTTGCGGTTGCTGCGCCGCAGCAGGTCCTCCTTGTCGTGCTGGCGGAACAGCGCCCGGTGCTGCGCGGCCGGGGCGATGAGCAGCCCGGTGGCCACCACGGCGGCGATCAGGGTCACGAAGTAGACGTCGCGCTGGAACTCGGTCGCCCGCTCCGTCGCCTGCTGGAACGGCACGACCAGCAGGAAGGCGAACAGGAACTGCACGCCGGGCAGCGCCACCCGCAGCTCGTTGAGCAGCTCCAGGAGCTCGCGGTCGATGCGCTCGGCCCGGGTCTCGTCCCGGCCACCGGGCCCCCGGCGGGGGCCCTCGGGGCTCTCGGCGCGGTCGTCGGCAGCCCCGCCGTCGACCGCCGCCCTGCGTGCGGGACCCGGCCGCGCGCCGCGCCGTGCCCGCTGTCCCGATCCGGTGGTGGCCATGTCCCCGGTCCTCCTCCTCCGGTCCGACGTCCCCCGGGTCGCGCGACCCCGTCCGCAGGTGCAGCGTGTGCCCGCTCGCGGCCTCCGTCTCACCTGGTGGTCACTCTCCTCGCCCGTCCGTGGGTAGGGGAGGGCCATGTCGACGTGGGAGCCGAGGACACCGCACCCGCACCAGCCCGACCACGAGCCCGACGACCGCGAGCCCGACGGGCCGCCGGCCGCCCCCGGCTCGCGGGACCAGGACGCCGACCACCCGGGGGACGGCGACCGGCCCGGCGAGACCGACGACGCCGGCCGGACCGCCGGTGAGGTGGCGACGCCGGACACGCCCTTCACCCCGCCCGACCCCGGCGCCGCCCGCCGTCCGGACGACGGGTGACCCGCGTCGCCGCCGTACCGTCGGAGGGGTGGACCTGAGCGTGCTGCCCCGCCGTACCGCCGACGAGCTGGACGCGATGCGCGACGCCGGCCGGGTGGTGGCGCAGACGCTCGCAGTGGTGCGGGCCGCGGCGGTGCCGGGCGTGAAGCTGCGCGAGCTCGACGACCTGGCGCAGACCGCGATCCGGGAGGCCGGGGCGACGTCGTCCTTCCTCGGCTACAAGCCCGCCTGGGCGCCGACGGCCTACAACGGCGTGCTGTGCCTGTCGCCCAACGAGGTGGTCGTGCACGGCCGGCCCAGCGGGCAGCGGCTCAAGGAGGGCGACCTGCTCAGCGTCGACTGCGGCGCGATCGTCGACGGCTGGCACGGCGACGCCGCGATCACCGTGCAGGTGGGGGCCGGCAGCGACGACGACGCCCGGCTGGTGACCGCCACCGAGGAGGCGCTGGCCGCCGGGATCGCCGCGGCCGTCCCGGGGGCCACGCTGCAGGACGTCGCGCAGGCCGTCGACGCCGTCGCCCGCCGTCACGGCTACGCGCACCTGCCCGACCACGGCGGGCACGGCATCGGCCGCTCGATGCACGAGCCGCCGTTCGTGCCCAACCGCCCGCAGGCCGGGCTCGACCGGGTGCGGCTGCACGCGGGCAGCACGCTGGCCATCGAGCCGATGCTGCTGGCCGGCGCCGACCGCTACCGGCACAAGAAGGACGGCTGGGCGGTGGTCACCGCCGACGGCCGGCGCGCCGCCCACGTCGAGCACACCGTCGCGGTCACCGACGAGGGGCCGGTCGTCCTCACCGCCCCCTGAGTTCGGCAGCAAGGTGTGCCAGATGTGCGCAAGTCCGCGCGCGCCGGGGCCGGTCGGAGCCCCTGTACGGGTGAGACTCGCCGCCAGCGATGACTTCCGGCACCCCTGGCCGTCCTCCCACTGGGCGGCGGGACTCGGCGTCCGCGGCCCGGCAGGACGACGAGAGGAACCAGGTGACCGAGATCAGGCAAGACGTCGACGCGCGCGTCCACACCGAGCGCACCCGACTGCTCCACGTGCTCGACGGGCTGGACGAGGAGCAGTGGGACACCCCCAGCCTGTGTGCCGGCTGGTCGGTGCGAGACCTCGTCCTACACGTGCTCATGCCGTACGAGGTCTCGACGCCCCGGTTCCTGCAGATGATGCTGCGCGCGCGGTTCGACTTCGATCGCGCCGCCGACCGTTGGGCGACCACGGACACCCGGACACCGGCCGAGGTGGTCGCGGGCCTTCGGGAGACCGCGCACCGCACCTTCAACGTGCCCGGCGCGCCGGTTGAGGCGCCGTTGAGTCATCTGGTCATCCATGCCCAGGACGTCTACCGGCCGCTCGGGGTGCCCTCCCCGACGGACCCGGAGAACGCCCGGGTCGCCCTTGAGCAGCTGACCAGCCCGCGCGCCCGTCGCTCGCTTCCGCCGGGCATCCTCGACGGGCTGGCCTTCTCGGCCACCGACACCGACTGGCGCTACGGCAAGGGGGCCCCGGTCTCCGGACCGGCCACCGCGCTGCTCACCACGCTCTCGGGCCGGACCGCCGCCCTGCCTGAGCTCGCCGGTGCGGGCGTGGCAGATGTGCGAGCGCGCCTGTAGCCGCCGAGCGCGAGAACGCCAACGCGCAGCACACCGCTCACATCGGGCGACTGGACTTCCGCACAGAAGATCACACCCTGCCGCCGAACTCACCGCCCCCTGAGCCCGGTCACCGGCGCCGGCGCCAGGCCATCGCCCGGCGGACGGCGCGCCGCTGTGCGGCGGCCAGCGGCGGCGGCGCCCACGCGGCCGACGGCGGCTGCAGCGCGGTGCCCAGCTCCACGCGCAGCAGGTCCACCGCGTCGAGCAGGGCCCCGTGCTGCGACCAGGCGGCCGGGTCCGCCCGCGGGTCGACCAGCAGGGCCTCGGCGAGCCGGCCGCGCAGGTCGAGCAGCGTCGTCAGCGACTCCAGGTCGGGACCGGTCGCCGGGCGCGTGCCGTCCGCCACGCCGCCCGCGGCGCGCAGGGTGGCCGCGACCGCGAGCAGGACGTCGGCCAGCGCCTCCCGGGCCGGCGGCGACCAGGCGTGGTCGGCCGCCTCCTCGGGCAGGAAGTAGGTGCGGTCGAGCAGCACGCGGGAGACGGTGCGCAGGCTGACGTGCAGCCGCTCGAGGGCGGTCAGAGTGTTGCGCAGCCGCGGCTGGGCCTCCCGGGCCGCCCTGCCGCGCGGGTTGAGCCGGGCGCTCTCCTCGGTGCGGGCGAGCCGGCGGTCGGCCCGCGCCAGCTCCGTCCCCAGGCCGCGGGCACGGTCCAGCAGCTCGTCGGCGAGCTCGCGCGACCACGGGCCGCGCAGTGCGGCGGCGAGCTCCTCGCTGACGGCGGCCATGCGCCCGGCCAGCTCGGCGATGGCCTCGCCCGCCGGCTGGACGTAGAGCGGCGGGGCGATCACGAGGTTCACCAGCACGCCGACCGCCGCACCGACCAGCGTCTCGGTGACGCGGTCGAGCGCGGCGCTCTCCGCCCCGCCGACGGCCAGCACGAGCATCGCGCTGATGGGCACCTCGGCCAGGTGCGGCCCGAGCCGCAGCAGCCGGCCGACGACCAGCGAGATCCCGACGACGAGCCCCAGGCTCCACCAGCTCAGCCCGGCGACGGAGGCGAACAGCGCCGCGATCAGGACGCCGGCGGTGACGCTCGCGATCCGCTCCCACCCGGTCGCCAGCGTCTCGTACAGCGTGAGCTGCACGACCAGCAGCGCGGTCAGCGGCGCGAGGATCGGCGAGCTGCTGGTGTCCAGCCAGGTCGCGACCTGGAACGCCAGCACCGCGGCGAGCACGGTCTTCGCGGTGCGCAAGCCGGGGGTGCGCCCGCGCCGCGTCAGCCGGGGCAGCACGCCCTGCAGCCGGCGCGACAGGGCGTGCGGTCCGGCCACGGGTGCCAGTGTCCCCGGCGAGGAGCCCGGACACGCGCCGGCCGCCGCCCGCGGGGTGCGGGCGGCGGCCGGAGGGGGAGTGCGGCCGGCTCAGGCCGAGGGCCGGCGCCGCACGGTCGACCAGGGAGACGGGCGTCAGCGGCGGGCGGTGCCCTTGATGACCTCGCTCGCGCGCTGCTGCTCACCGGCGTAGGAGCTCACCCACACCAGCGCGCCGGTCAGGGCCGGGATGACCCACTGCAGGGCGTCGAGCTGCTCCTGCGCGGCGGCGATCTCGGCCTTGGTGAACTTGGTCGGCTTGGTGCCCGACCGCGACGACGGGTTGTCCTTGCTGTTGACGACCTGTCCGAGGGAGCGGCTGTAGGCGGTGACGCCCAGCGCGGCGGCGGTCAGCAGGGTCTTGAGCGTGGACATGCCGGCCACGCCCTCCTGGTTGGCCACCCGGCCGCGGTTGCCGATGAGCTGGCCGACGCTGCCGACGAGGTGGGCGCCGATGGCGACCGCGTTGACCGGGGTCCAGCGGTTCCAGCCCTCGTTGGCGACGCGGCCGGTGTCCTTGCCGGCCTCCCCGGCGGCGGGGTTGAGCGCGACGGCGTTGGCGAGCGTGCCGCCGAACCAGGCGGACAGGCCCAGGTCGTGCAGGGCGCGGGACAGGGTGTTGCGGGCCATGGGTCTCTCCAGCAGGTCGGTTGCGGTGAGCCCGCCACCTACCCGCTCATCCGGGGACCATTCCCGCTGATCCTCAGCGTGCGTAGCGGACGGCGGCCCGGGCGCGCGCCTTCTCCGCCTCGACCGCGCGGTCCTTCGGCGGGGCGGTGGTGACCAGCGCGTCGAGCAGCCGGGCCGAGGCGGCGGCCACCTCGGCGACGGCGCGGTCGAAGGCCTCGGCGTTGGCCCGCGCGGGCTTCGCCGAGCCGCTGATCTTGCGCACGTACTGCAGGGCCGCGGCAGTGATCTCCTCGTCGGTGGCCGGCGGCGCGAAGTTCGACAGCGGGCGGATGTTGCGGCACATGCCGCGCACCCTAGGACCGGCAGCCGACAGCGGGCCCGGTCCGCACCCGGACCGGGCCCGCTGCCGGCCCCTGCACCGGGCCCTCGCTCAGAAGCCGGCGCGGTCGACCCGGCGGTGGTAGCGGGTGCCGAGGGTGCCGCCGAGCAGCGCGCCGAGCAGCGTCGCGACCAGCACGGCCGCCAGCGTCACGAGGCCGGCCGTGGTCGCGGTGCCCTCGTCGATCGGGATGCGCGGCAGGTTGAGCTGCTGCAGCACGTTGTACTGCGCGCCGAGCACCGTGGCGACGACGGCCAGCACGACCACGACGAGCAGGCCGACCAGCCACACGGCCAGCCCCTGGCGGGCGCCGTCGAAGCGGGCCATCCGCCCGGCGACGTACCCGCCGGCCAGGTAGGCCAGGAACAGGATCACCAGCAGCGCGATCCCGCCGGCGACGCCGAGGGTGCTCGCCGGGTCGGCCGGGACGTCGTCGACGCCGTCGACCTGGGCGAGGCTGAGCCCCACGCCGGTCGCGGCGAGCAGCGCCACGAGCACCACCGCCAGGCCGGTGGCCGACAGCCAGCCGAAGAAGGCCGCACCCCACTTGATCCCGCCGAAGCGCGCCCGCTGCGCCGCGACGGCGTCCCGGGCCGCCCCGCGGGTGACGTGCGCGCCCTCGGTGGCCAGCGTCGCGTCCTGGTCGTGGTGGGTACGGTCGTTGGTCGCCATCGGACCTCCTCGTCGTGGGCGGGGAGGGCGCTCCCCGGCCGGTGTGCGCCGGTCGGTCCGGCGCGTCCGCGCAGGTCGGGTACCCGGTCGCGGCGATCGTGAACGGCGGCACCCCGACCGGGTGACCGGTGAGGAGGCGGGATGACGGTCCTGCTCGTCGACGCCGCCAACGTGGTCGGCGCCCGCCCCGACGGGTGGTGGCGCGACCGCGCCGGCGCCACGACCCGCCTGCTGCGCCGGCTGGCCCCGCTGGCCGGCGCCGCCGTCCCCGGCATCGGCCTGGTGACGGAGGTGCTGGTCGTCGTCGAGGGTGCGGCGGCCGGCGTCCCCGAGCCCGCCGGTGTCCGGCTGGTGCGCGCGCCCGGCAGCGGCGACGACGCGCTGGCCCTCACCGCCGCCCGCCTGGCCGCCGCGGGCCGGCGGGTGCACGTGGTGACCGCCGACCGCGGCCTGCGCGCGCGCCTGCCGGCCGGGACGGAGGTCACCGGCCTCGGCCGGCTGCTCGCCGCGCTCGATCGCATGGTGGGCAACGGACCGGGGTAGGCGGGGAGGAGACTGCCCGGCCGGGGCGTGACCTCGGCGCACTCCGAGACGAGGAGCCCGACCGCATGCCCCAGACCGTCCTGATCACCGGCGCCTCCAGCGGCATCGGCCGCGCCACCGCGCACCTGTTCGCGCAGCGCGGCGCGTCCCTGGTGCTGCTCGCCCGCGGCCGGGAGGCGCTGGAGGAGACCGCCGCCGAGGTGCGGGCCGCCGGCGCCGCCGACGTCGTCGTCTGCCCGGCCGACGTGCTCGACGAGGACGCGCTGCGCCGCGCCGTCGAGGGGACGGTGGAGCGCACCGGCCGCCTCGACATCGTCGTCCACTCCGCCCAGGTGGTCGCCTACGGCAGGCTCGAGGAGGTGCCCAAGGAGGTCTTCGAGCGGGTGGTGGACACGGCGCTGCACGGCACCGGCAACCTCGCCCGCACGGTGCTCCCGGTGTTCCGCCGGCAGGGTGCCGGGCACCTCGTCGTCGTCAGCTCGTTGCTGGCGTCGGTCACCACCCCGCTGATGGGCAGCTACACCACCGCCAAGTGGGGCCAGCTGGCGATGATCCGGACGCTGCAGCAGGAGACCCGCGACGTCCCCGGCATCCACGTCTCGGCGGTGGCCCCGGGCGGGGTGAACACGCCCATCTACTCGCAGGCCGGCAGCTACGTCGGCCTCAAGGGCCGCCCGCCGATCCCGATCTACTCCCCGGAGCGGGTGGCCCGCTCGGTGGTCGCCCGGCTGGACAAGCCGCGGCGGCTGGTCCAGTCCGGCTTCGCCAACCCCGTCGTCATCCTCGGGTTCCGGCTCTTCCCGGCCCTCTACGACGCGCTCGTCGGGCCGCTGCTGCGCGTGTTCGCCCTCGCCGACGACGACCGGACGCCGCCGACCGAGGGCAACGTCTTCGCGTCGCGGCCCGACGGCAACGCGACGACGGGGCGCTGGCACGGCATCCCGTGACCACCGTGGTGCGCACCGTCGTCCCTGGTTGACCCGGGGGTCGGGGCGGGACGAGGCTGGCCCTCCCCGCCGCCGGGCGGGCCGACCGCGGGAGGCCCCGTTGACCGCCGACCCCACCGCCCGACCCACCCCGCCCCGCCACCCCGCGCACGCGGGCGTGGAGTCCGAGCGGGTGGACGCCGACTACCTGGAGCGGCGCCGGCTGCGCACCGGGACGGCGGGCTGGCTGCTGCTGGCCGGCCTCGGCGTCTCGGCGGTCATCTCCGGCGACTACGCCGGGTGGAACTTCGGCCTGGCCGAGGGCGGCTTCGGCGGGCTGCTGGTCGCCGTCGTGCTCATGGCGGTCATGTACACCGCCATGGTGTTCGGGCTGGCCGAGCTCGGCTCCGCGCTGCCGACGGCGGGCGGCGGCTACACCTTCGCCCGGCGCGCGCTGGGCCCGTGGGGCGGGTACGCCACCGGCGTCGCGGTGCTCATCGAGTACGCCATCGCCCCGGCCGCGATCGCCACCTTCATCGGCGCCTACGTCGAGTCGCTCGGGCTGTTCGGCATCACCGACGGCTGGTGGGTCTACCTCGCCGCCTACGCGCTGTTCATCGGCATCCACCTGATGGGCGTCGGCGAGGCGCTCAAGGTCATGTTCGCCGTCACCGTGGTGGCCGTCGCCGGGCTGATCGTCTTCCTCGTCGGCGCGGTCCCGCAGTTCGACGCCGGCAACCTGCTCGACATCGCGCCCACCGACGCCGCGGGCGCGTCGTCCTTCCTGCCGTTCGGGCTGATCGGCATCTGGGCGGCCTTCCCGTTCGCGATCTGGTTCTTCCTCGCCGTCGAGAGCGTGCCGCTGGCCGCCGAGGAGGCCCGCGACCCGGCCCGGTCGATGCCGCGGGGGATCGTCGCGGCGATGGGCGTGCTCGTCGTCCTCGCCGTGCTCATGCTGGTGTTCACCCCCGGCGCCGGCGGCGCGTCCACCATTGCCGACTCGGGCAACCCGCCGGTCGACGCGCTGGCCGCCTCCGCCGCGCCGGACGCGCTCACCCGGGTGGTCAACTACGCCGGGCTCTTCGGCCTGGTGGCCAGCTTCTTCTCGATCATCTACGCGTACTCGCGGCAGGTCTTCGCGCTGTCGCGCGCCGGCTACCTGCCGCGGGCGCTGTCGGTGACCAACTCCCGGCGGGCGCCGGTGCTCGCGCTGCTGGTGCCCGGCGCCATCGGCTTCGCGCTCTCGCTCACCGGCCAGGGCGCGGTGCTGCTCAACATGGCCGTCTTCGGCGCGACGGTGTCCTACGTGCTGATGATGGTCAGCCACATCGTGCTGCGCCGCCGCGAGCCCGACCTGCCCCGGCCCTACCGCACACCGGGCGGGACGGCGACCACCGGCGTCGCGCTGGTGCTGGCCGCCGCCGCGGTCCTGGCCACCTTCCTCGTCGACGTCACCGCGGCGCTGTGGACGCTGGCGGCCTACGTCGTGTTCCTCGCCTGGTTCGCCCTCTACAGCCGCCACCACCTGGTCGCCTCGGCGCCGGAGGAGGAGTTCGAGCTGCTCGCCGACGCGGAGGACGACGTCCGGTGAGCGCCCGGCGCAGCACCGTCGGCGGGCACACCTTCGAGTTCCCGACGCTGGTCGAGCTGCTGGCGAAGGCGACGCCGCTGCGCTCCGGCGACGTGCTCGCCGGCTGCGCAGCGGAGTCGGCCGCCGAGCGGGTCGCCGCCCAGGGCGTGCTGGCCGACCTGCCGCTGGCCACCTTCCTCGACGAGCAGGTGGTCGGCTACGACGAGGACGACGTCACCCGGCTGGTCCTCGACACCCACGACGCCGCGGCGTTCGCGCCGGTCGCGTCGCTGACCGTGGGGGAGTTCCGCGACCGGCTGCTGGCCTGGGCCGCCGCCGGCGACGAGGCGTCGATCTCCGCGCTGGCCCCGGGGCTGACCCCGGAGATGGCCGCGGCCACCTCGAAGCTGATGCGCAACGCCGACCTGGTCGCCGTCGGCCGGCGGACGCGGGTGGTCACCGGGCTGCGCAGCACGATCGGCCGCCCCGGGACGCTGGCCTCCCGGCTGCAGCCCAACCACCCGACCGACGACCCGCTGGGCGTGACCGCCTCCATCGTCGACGGGCTGCTGCAGGGGTCGGGCGACGCAGTCATCGGCATCAACCCGGCCACCGACTCACCCGCCCGCACCGTGGCCCTGCTGGAGCTGGTCGACGCGGTCATCGAGCGCTACGACATCCCCACCCAGTCCTGCGTGCTGGCGCACGTGACGACGACGCTGCGGGCGCTGGAGCAGGGCGCGCCGGTGGACCTGGTGTTCCAGTCGGTCGCCGGCACCCAGGAGGCCAACCGCGGCTTCGGCGTCACCCTCGACCTGCTCGCCGAGGCCCGGGCCGGGGCGCTGGCGCTGGGCCGCGGCACGGTCGGGGACAACGTGACCTACTTCGAGACCGGGCAGGGCTCGGCGCTGTCGGCCGGCGCGCACCTCGGCGTCGGCGGGCGGCCGGTGGACCAGCAGACGCTGGAGGCCCGGGCCTACGGCGTGGCCCGGCACTACGCGCCGCTGCTGGTGAACACCGTCGTCGGGTTCATCGGCCCGGAGTACCTCTACGACGGCAAGCAGGTGCTGCGCGCCGGGCTGGAGGACCACTTCTGCGGCAAGCTGCTCGGCCTGCCCATGGGCGTGGACGTCTGCTACACCAACCACGCCGAGGTCGACGGCGACGACACCGACTCCCTCATGCTGCTGCTGGGCGCGGCGGGGTGCTCGTTCCTCATCGCCGTCCCCGGGTCGGACGACGTGATGCTGCACTACCAGTCGCTGTCGTTCACCGACGTGCTCACCGCCCGGCAGGTGCTCGGGCTGCGCCCCGCACCGGAGTTCGAGGCGTGGCTGGCGCGGATGGACCTGCTCGACGACGCCGGCCGGGTGCGCGAGCTCGCCCCCGACGCGCCGGCGGCGCGGGCCCTGCTCGCGGCGGCGTCGGCGTGAGCGAGGCGCTCGACCGGCCGCTGCCGCCGGGGAACGACCCGTGGACGGTGCTGCGGACGGCCACCCGGGCGCGGGTGGCCCTGGGCCGGGCCGGTGACGCGCTGCCCACCGCCCGGGAGCTGGAGTTCCGCGCCGCGCACGCCGCCGCCCGCGACGCGGTGCACCAGCCGCTGGACCCGGCCGCGGTGCGCGCCGCGCTGCCCGGGCACGAGCTGCTGGAGGTGCACTCGGCCGCCCCCGACCGGGCCACCTACCTGCAGCGGCCCGACCTCGGCCGGCAGCTGGCGGAGGGGACGTCGCTGCCGCGCACCGACGCCGACCTCGCGGTGGTGGTCGCCGACGGGCTGTCCCCGCGGGCGGTGCACGAGCACGCCGCGGGCCTGGTGACCGCGCTGCTGGAGCGGCTGCCCGGCTGGCGGGTGGCCCCGCTGGTGCTGGCCGACCAGGCTCGGGTGGCGCTCGGGGACGCGATCGGCGCGGCGCTGGGCGTGCGGGCCGTCGTCGTGCTGATCGGTGAGCGGCCGGGGCTGTCCTCGGCCGACTCCCTCGGCGTCTACCTCACCTGGGACCCGCGGCCGGGGCGGGTGGACTCCGAGCGCAACTGCGTCTCCAACGTCCGCCCGCCGCACGGGCTGTCCTACGCGCAGGCCGCCGACACCGTGGCCGCGCTGCTGGCCGCGGCACGCGAGCTCGGCGCCTCCGGCGTCGCGCTCAAGGACGAGGGGCCGGCCCTCCCCGCCGGCTGACGGTCAGGCGAAGAACGCGTCGATCGCCGGTTCGTCGATCGGGGCGCTCCAGAACTCGGCCAGCCGGCCCTCGCCGTCGAAGCGGACGACGTGCGCGGTCAGCGTGTCGAGGTGCCGGTCGCCGCGGTGGGCGGTCATCCGGACCAGGGCGGTGCCGTGCTCGGCGTCGGCGCACAGGAGCACCGGCTCCACCCGCAGGCTGTTCTCGGTCAGCTCCATGGACCGGCCGAACATCGCGAACACGGCCTGCGGTCCCTCGTAGTCACCGGAGACCGGGGTGTGCCCGGGCTCGTGCCAGCGGACGTCGTCGCGCCACAGCTCGGTCAGCGCGGCGAGGTCGCCCTTGGCGAAGGCGGTGTAGCCCTCCCGCATGCGGGTGAGGTTGGGGTGGTCGGACACGGTGCACTCCCTCCCGAGGACGGGTCCCCCGTGGACGGCGCGAGCAGTGTCGATCCGGCCGTCCTCCCACGGAAGGGAGCCCGGCACGTCTCGGCCCGGGTCCCCGACGCCACGGAGGGGAGGGAGCTCGCGGCGTCCCTCCCCTCCGTGGGGTCCTGGTGTCAGCCACCCGGTGGCGGCTCCCCGGGTGTCCGGTCGCGACGCTCGTCGACGGGGCGCTCGACGGCCGGGCGCTCGACGACGGGGCGCTGGCTGCCGGGGCGCCCGCCGACGTGGCGCTCCACGGCGACCGCCGTCGTCGCCCCGTGGTGGGCGTGCGCCTCCTCGAGCTCGTGCACCGCCTCGTCGAGCACCGGCACGTGCGCCGTGCGCGGCAGCAGCCGCCGGACGATCGGGAACAGCAGGACCAGCGCGATGATCGCGTAGACCACGACCGACATCGGGTCGATCAGCCCGCCGAGGTCGCCGTTGCTGATCTGCAGCGCCTGCCGCAGCTCCGCCTCGGCGTAGGGGCCGAGGATCACGCCGATGATCGCCGGCAGCAGCGGCAGGCCGTAGCGCCGCATCATCATGCCCAGCGCCCCGATGACCAGCAGCAGGAACAGGTCGAAGGTGTTGGCGTTGGCGGCGTACGCACCGAGGCTGGCGAAGAAGAGGATGCCCGCGTACAGGTAGCTGCGCGGGATCCGCAGCAGCCGCGCCCACACCGGGGCCAGCGGCAGGTTGAGCACCAGCAGCGCCGCGTTGCCGATGAACAGGCTGGCGATGAGGCCCCACACGAGCTCGGGCTCGCTGTCGAACAGCTGCGGCCCGGGCTCGATGCCGTAGCTCTGGATGGCCGCGAGCATGACCGCCGCGGTCGCCGTCGTCGGGATGCCCAGGGTCAGCAGCGGGACCAGGCCGCCGGCGGCGGAGGCGTTGTTCGTCGCCTCCGGCCCCGCGACGCCCTCGATCGCGCCCCTGCCGAACTCCTCGGGGTGCTTGGACAGCCGCTTCTCGGTGACGTAGGAGAGGAACGTCGGGATCTCCGCGCCACCGGCCGGGACCGCCCCGAACGGGAACCCGATCGCGGTGCCGCGCAGCCACGGCTTCCACGACCGGCTCCAGTCCGACCGGCTCATCCGCGGGCTGCCCACGGGGATGACGTCGACCGGCCGCCGCCGCAGGTGCGCGGCGGTCCACAGCGCCTCGCCGACGGCGAACAGGCCGATCGCGACGACGACGACGTCGATCCCGTCGGCCAGCTCCGGGACGCCGAAGGTCAGCCGCTGCTGGCCGGAGGTGGCGTCGATGCCGATCAGCCCGATGGTCAGCCCCAGGCCCAGGGAGGCCAGGCCGCGGATCCGCGAGCTGCCGAGCACCGAGGTGACGGCGATGAAGGCCAGCGCCATGACGGCAAACATGTCGGCGGGGGAGACCTCGATCGCGAGGTCGGCGACGGTCGGAGCCAGCATCGCCAGCAGCAGCGTGGCGATGGTGCCGGCGACGAACGAGCCGATCGCCGCCGTCGCCAGTGCCTGCGCGGCCCGCCCGGCCCGGGCCATCTTGTTGCCCTCGACGGCGGTCACCACCGAGGCGCTCTCGCCGGGGGTGTTGAGCAGGATCGACGTCGTCGACCCGCCGTACATGCCGCCGTAGTAGATGCCGGCGAACATGATCAGCGCGGTGGTGACGTCGAGGCCGCGGGTCAGTGGCAGGAGCAGGGCCACCGCCATGGCCGGGCCGATGCCGGGCAGCACCCCGATGGCGGTGCCCAGCAGCACCCCGAGCAGGGCGAACGCCAGGTTCGTCGGGGTCAGCGCGGTGCCGAAGCCCTCGACGAGGGAGCTGAACGCGTCCATCTACAGGATCCCCCTCAGGACCCCCGGGGGCAGCACGGTGCCGAGCCCCAGGGCGAACAGGTAGAAGGAGCCGATCGACAGCGCGAAGGCGATGACCGCGTCGCGCACGTAGTGGCGGCTGCCGAGGGCGAAGGCCGATCCCCAGAAGAGGATCGCGCCGGAGAACACCCAGCCGAGCGACTCGATGAGCAGGGCGTTGGCGGCGAACGACGCCGCGAGCAGGAGGATGGTCCGCCAGTCGCTGCCCGCGCCGAGCTCGACGTCCTCGCCGGACTCGGGCTCGCCGCGGCCGCCACGGGCGACGTCGACGGCGAGGAGGGCCGCGACCACGAGCAGCAGGCCGCCGACGACGACGGGCACGGCAGCCGGGCCGACCGGCCCCCGGCTGATCCGGCTCTCCGGTAGCAGCAGCGCCGAGACGACGACGACGACGCCGATCGCCCCCAGGAACAGGGCCACCCCGTACTCGGAGCGGCCCTGCTCCCGTCCCCGGGCGGGGCCGGCCTGGGCGGAGGTCACGCCAGCCCCAGCTGGCCCAGCACGGACTGCACCCGCTGGCTCTCCTCGTCGAGGAAGGAGGAGAACTCGTCGCCGGTGGCGAAGGCGTCGGTCCAGCCGTTGTCCTCGAGGGCCTGCTGCCAGGCCTCGCTGCCGTGCATCTCGGTCATCGCGTCGACGAAGCGCTGGGTGTCCTCCTCGGAGATGCCGGGGGCGGCCACGACGCCTCGCCAGTTGGTGAAGGTCAGGTCGACGCCGGCGTCGGTCAGGGTCGGCGCGTCGACGCCCTCGACGGGCTCCTCGCTGGTGACGGCGAGGATGCGGACGTCGCCGCCGGCCGCGGACTCGGCCACCTCGCCGACGCCGGTCGCGGCGAAGGCCACGTCGCCGCCGAGGATGCCGGCCAGCAGTTCGCCGCCGCCGTCGTAGGGCACGTAGTTGACGGTGGTCGGGTCGACCTCGACCTCCTGCGCCAGCAGCATCGGCGTCAGGTGGTCGGGACCGCCGGGGTTGGACGCGCCGCCGACGGGGGTGTTGCCGGGGTCGGCCTTCCACGCCTCGACCAGGGCGTCGAGGTCCTGGTAGGGCGAGTCGGCCGGGACGACGATCGCCTCGGCCTCCTCGATGAGCCGGGCGATCGGCGTGGTCTGGTCGAGGGTGGCCTCGGACTGGTTGCTGAACTGCGCGCCGACGACGCCGAGGCCCATCTGCATGAGCATCTCGGCGTTGCCCTCCTCGTTGACCAGGCGCTGCAGACCGACGGTGCCGCCGGCGCCCTCGACGTTGAACACCTCGGTGCCCGAGGCGAGCCCCTCGTCGTCGAGGACCTGCGCCCAGGCGCGGGCGGTGGTGTCGTAGCCGCTGCCGGGCGAGTTGGGGACCAGGACCCGCAGGCCGCTGAGCGCCTCGTCGCTGCCGCCGCCGGAGGCCGAGCCGCCCTCCGCCGTCGTGCCGCAGCCGGTGAGCACCAGGCCGGCGGCCACGGTGCCGACGGCGATCCTCCGCAGGTGGGCGTTGCGCATGCGTTCCTCCAGGTGTGCGGGCGGCTCCTCTGCCGCGTCGCAGGAAGGCTGGCAACCGGCCGGTGGGGTGTCACCGTTGCGGACGCATTGCGCCTTGCGGTCCTTGTGTTCACGGTCACAGGACGACGGTGGCGTGGTGCACTGTCAGGCGTTCCCCAGGCCCCGAGGGAGGCGCTCGTGCTCCGGCGACTGTCGCTGGCCGGCCAGCTGCTCGCGCTGCAGGTCGTGATCATCCTGCTGGTGCTCGTCGGCGTGGCCGCGGTCTCGGTCGCCCAGACCACCCAGCGGGCCGAGGAGTCGGAGGGCCGCCGGGCGCTCTCGGTGGCCGAGACGCTGGCCAACTCCGTCTCGCTGCGCTCGGCGATGGAGGAGGACCTGGTCCGCTACGTCCGCATCGCCGCGGAGAGCGCGCGCACCGTCTCGGGCTCCGCGTCGGTGGTGGTGGCCGACGCCGGCGCGACCGTGCTGGCCAGCGCCGACCCCGCCGAGCTCGGGACCGGGTTCCCGGTCGGGGACAGCACCGTGCTGGAGGGGCGCGCCTGGGTGGGGGAGCGGACCGACGAGCGCGGGCGGTACGCCGTCGCGATGGTGCCGGTGCTCACCGGCCGCGACCAGCTCGGCCTCGTCGCGGTGGAGCGCCGCTACCCCGGCGTCCTCGACGGCCTGGCCGCGGCCGCGCCGAACCTGCTCACCTACCTCGGTGTGGCCAGCGTGCTGGGCATCGTGGGCTCGCTGCTCGTGGCGCGCCGGGTCAAGCGGCAGACCCTCGGCCTGGAGCCGGCGGAGATCACCGGCCTGGTCGAGCACCAGCGGGCGATGCTGCACGGCATCCGCGAGGGCGTCGTCGGGCTGGACCTGCACGGCCGGGTGACGCTGGTCAACGACGAGGCCATCCGGCTGCTGGGCATCCCCGGCGACGCGGTCGGCCGCGACCTCGGCGAGCTGGGGGTGGGGGAGGAGCTGCGCGACGCGCTGCTGCGCGGGGACGAGGAGCGCGACCGCGCGGTGGCCACGGCCGGCCGCGTCGTGGTCGTCAACCGGCTGCCGATCAGCAGCCGCGGCCGGACGCTCGGCTCGGTGACCACCCTGCGCGACCGCACCGAGCTGCTGGAGCTGCGCCGCGAGCTGCAGCTCACCCGGCACGTCACCGACACACTGCGCGCCCAGGCGCACGAGTTCAGCAACCGGCTGCACACGATCGCCGGGCTGATCGAGCTGGGCCAGGCCGAGGAGGCGGTGCGCTTCGTGCACCGGGTGAGCGCCGGCCGGTCGCGGCTGGGCGCCGAGGTCACCGGTGCCGTGCAGGACCCCGCCATCGCCGCGCTGCTCATCGCCAAGGCCAGTCAGGCCAGCGAGCTCGGCGTGGACCTGCGCTTCGCGCCGGAGTCCGCGCTGCCGCCGCTCGGGGACGAGCTGTCCACCGACGTCGCCACCGTGGTGGGCAACCTGGTCGACAACGCGCTCGACGCCGCGGCCGCCGCCCCGGAGCGGTGGGTGGAGGTCTCCCTCGGCCTGGTCGACGGCGAGGTCGACGTCGTCGTCCGCGACTCCGGGGCCGGGGTGCCGCCGGGCCTGGAGCGCGAGGTGTTCCGCAAGGGCGTGACCACCAAGGACGCGGCCGGCGGCGGGGAGCGCGGCATCGGACTGTCGCTGGTGCACCTGGTCTGCACCCGCCGCGGCGGCGAGGTCGTGGCCTCCTCCGACGGCGGCTCGGTGTTCACCGCCCGGCTGCCGGCCGACCCCGAGCTGGTGGGCGCGTGATCCGGGTCCTCATCGTCGACGACGACTTCATGGTCGCCCGGGTGCACGCCGGCTTCGTCACGGCCGCCGACGGGTACGAGGTGGCCGGCACCGCGTCGACCGGCGCGGCGGCGCTGGCCGAGGTCGAGCGGCTGCGGCCGGACCTCGTGCTGCTCGACGTCTACCTGCCCGACATGACCGGCCTGGAGGTCCTGCAGCGGCTGCGGGCCTCCGGCTCGGCGGTCGACGTCGTCGTCATCAGCGCGGCCCGCGACGTCGAGAGCATCCGCAGCGCGCTGCACGGCGGCGTCCTGCACTACCTGGTCAAGCCTTTCGACCGCTCCACGCTGGAGCGGTGGCTGGCCGACTACCGCACCCTGTCGGCCGAGTTCCGCCGCGGCACCGAGCTCGCCCAGGACGACGTCGACCGGGTGTTCGGCCGGCCCGGCGGCACGGCCGCCCCCCGGCCGGTGAGCACGCCCAAGGGCATCAGCCCGGAGACCCTGGAGCTGGTCCGGCAGGCGCTGGCGGAGGCCGGACCCCAGGGTCTGTCGGCGACCGAGGCCAGCGAGCGGACGGGGCTGGCCCGGGTGAGCGCACGCCGCTACCTCGAGCAGCTGGTGGCCCAGCAGGAGGCCGACGTCCGGCAGCGCTACGGGACGGCGGGCCGGCCCGAGCGGCGGTTCAGCGTGCGGTCGGGCCGGCCGGTGCCCCGCTGACCGGCCCGGACCACAACGACCGATAGCTCCACTAGGGCCGCAAGCGTGACCCCGGCCACGCGCTGCCGCAGGCTGCCCCGCATGACCGTCGTCGTTGGTTACGTCCCGACCCCCGAGGGCGAGGCCGCCCTCACCGCGGCCGTCGCCGAGGCCGAGCGCCGCGGGGAGCCGCTGCACGTGGTCAACACCTCCCGCGGCGACAGCCTGGTCGACCGCCGCTTCGCCGGCGAGGACGACCTGCGGGCCGTCCGCGAGCGGCTCGACGCGACGGGCGTGCGTTACGAGCTCGAGCAGCAGGTGCGCGGCCGCGAGGCCGCCGAGGAGGTGGTCGACGCCGCCGAGCGGCTCTCGGCCAGCCTGCTGGTCATCGGCCTGCGCCGCCGCACGCCCACCGGCAAGCTGATCACCGGCAGCTCCGCGCAGCGGATCCTGCTCGACGCCCCCTGCCCGGTCCTGGCGGTCAAGGCCGCCTACTAGAAGGACCCCCTCGCCCCCCACCGCTCGCACGCTCGCGGCGGGGCCCTGCGAGGGGGCCGTTCCAGCA
>NZ_FMZF01000003.1:0-300296 GCF_900102745.1 Geodermatophilus telluris | reverse complement strand
CCCTGCACGGGGGCCGCTAACCCAGCAGGTCGACGTCCTCGCCGGGGCTCCCGGCCAGGTTGCGGAAGATGGTCTCCAGGCTCCTCCGCAGGTGCTCGGTGAGGGCGGCGGCGGCGCCGTCGGCGTCCCCGGCCAGCAGCGCGTCGCAGACCGCCAGGTGCTCGCCGACGGACACCTCGACCCGCTGCGGGTCCAGGTGCGAGAGGTTGCGCAGCCGCGCGGTGTGCGGCCGCAGCTCGGCGATGGTGCGCCGCAGGTGCTCGTTGCGGGTCGCGCGGACCACCGCCCAGTCGAAGCGGTCGGCCAGCTCGTAGAACGACCGGGACCGCGCCGTCGACGGCGCCTGGTCCAGCGTGCCCGCGAACGCGTCGCGCATCGCGGCGAACTCCCGGTGCAGGCCGGGATCGGCGCTCGCCGCCTCGGTGGCCTGCCGGACGGCGGCCGGTTCGAGCAGCGTGCGGAACTCGAAGAGGTCGCGGACGCTGCGGGCCGAGACCCGCGAGACCCGGGCGCCCTGGCGGGGCGCCAGGTCGACCAGGCCCTCGGCGGCCAGCCGGCGCAGCGCCTCGCGGACCGGGGTCCGCGAGGCGCCGGTGCGCTCGACCAGCCACAGCTCCGACAGGGACGCCCCCGGTGCCAGCTCGCCCAGCTCGATCTCCTCCTTGAGCTGGGCGTGGACCTGGTCGGCCTTGCTGGGGGCCAGGTCGGTCACCGCGCACCCTGGGCGTCGAGGGGCACACCGGTCTCGGCGCCCAGCCGACGCAGGTCGGCCAGCGACTCGGTCGCCAGCTGCACGCCGCCGGCGGCCAGGTTCGCCGCCTCGGCCCGGTCCTCGACCTCGCCTGGGTAGAAGACCTCGTCGAACCCCTGCGCCAGTGGCACGTCCTTCACCTCGTCGATCAGTCGCTGGACCCGGGCGTCGTAGTCTGCCCGGTCGCCGAGGGCCGACGGGTCGATCGCGAGGAACAGGTGCCCGGCGCGGCTACGCGCCTCCGGCTCGTACGGTCCGTGCACCTCGGTGCCCACGCCGCTGCCGGTGAGCGCGCCGGAGAGCACGTCCACGAGGAACGTGATCGCGTAGCCCTTGTGCCCGGCCATGGGCAGGACGACGCCGAGCAGCCCTTGCGCGGGATCGGTGGTCGGGGCGCCGTCGGCGGTGAGCGCCCAGTCGTCCGGGATCGGCTCGCCGCGGTTGCGGGCCAGGTAGATCTTGCCGCGGGCCACCGCGGTGTTCGCGATGTCGACGGCGACCACCCGGCCGCCCGGCGCCGGTGCCGCGATCGACCAGGGGTTGGTCCCCAGCCGCTTCTCCCGCCCGCCCCAGGGGGCCATGGCCGGACTCGCGTTGGTGGTGAGGACGGCGACGACGCCGTCGTGCGCGGCGCGGCGGGTGAACCACATCGCCGTCCCGAAGTGGTTGGAGTCCCGGACGGCCACCGCGCCGATGCCGTGGGTCCGGGCCCGCTCGACCGCCAGCACACGGGCCCGCTCGGTGAGGACCTGGCCGATCCCGTCGCGGCCGTCGAGCAGCACCAGAGGGCCGGTGTCGACCAGCACCACGGGGGCGGTGACCGGCGTCATCGCGCCGCTGCGCAGGCGGGCGGCGTACCAGGGCAGCCGCAGCACGCCGTGCGAGGCGTGCCCCCACAGGTCGGCCTGGACCAGGCTGTCGGCCACGAGTGCGGCGTCCGCGGCCGGCACGCCGAGGCTCTCGAGCACCTGGCTGCCGAAGGTCCGCAGCGCGTCCGGCGAGTACCGCTCCTCGATCACCGTGTCCCTCTTCCGCTCGTCCGGCAGGTCTTGTATACAGTTTGGCATACAAGTTGGGACGACGGGAGGACGGCGCGTGTTCAGCCTGGTGGTGCAGATGGAGGTCCGGCCCGGCCGGCGCGAGGAGTTCCTCGCCGGCATGGCGGCCAACGCCGAGTCCTCGGTGCGGGACGAGCCGGGCTGTCTGCGGTTCGACGTCTGCTCCGTGGCGGGCGACGAGAACCGCTTCCTCCTCTACGAGCTCTACACCGACGCCGAGGCGTTCGCCGCGCACAAGGCGTCGCCGCACTTCGCGCGGTGGCGCACCGTCGCCGAGCAGGTCGTCGCGCACCAGGTCAACACCCCCGGGTCGCTGCTGGTCACCCACACCGCCGAGGAGTCCGCGTGACCACCCAGCCGCCCACCCAGCCGCAGGCGCCGTCGATGGTCCTGCGGCCGGAGGAGATCGAGCGCTTCGACCGCGGCAACGGCGTCGTCACCATCCCGTTCGTCGGGAGGTGGAACTGCGAGGGCAACCGGGTCACCACCGGGATGACCGTCTTCTCGCCGGGCACCGGGATCCCGCTGCACTCGCACAACGTCGAGGAGACCGTCCTCGTCCACGCGGGCGAGGCCACCGCGGTCGTCGGCGACGACGAGTTCGACCTCGTCGCCGGCCAGGCGACCTGGGTGCCGGCCGGGGTCCCGCACTGCTTCCGGAACCGGGGCGAGGGCTCGATGACCATCTACTGGGTCTACGGCGGCCGCGACGTCACCCGGACGATCACGGCCACGGGCGAGACCGTCGAGCACCTGTCGGACAGCGACCGGGGGGCGAGCAGGACGTGAGCGCCGTCGTCACGTTGAACCCGGTACCCCCGCGCTCCTACCGCCTCGGCGTGATGCTCGGCGACGGCATCGGCCCGGAGATCGTGCCCGCCGCCGTGCGCGTGGTCGACGCCGCCCTGGCCGCCGTCGGCAGCGCGTCGGCCGACTGGCAGGAGCTCCCCCTGGGCGCCTCGGCCATCGAGCAGCACGGCAGCGCCATCCCGCCCGCCACGCTGGAGGCGCTGGCCGGGCTGGACGGCTGGCTGCTCGGCCCGCACGACAGCGCCGCGTACCCGGAGCCCTTCCGGTCGCAGCTGAACCCGAGCGGGGCCATCCGCAAGCACTTCGACCTCTACGCCAACGTCCGCCCGGCCCGCGGTCTCGGCGGCGGGACGGCGATCGCGCCCGACACCGACCTGGTGGTGGTCCGCGAGAACACCGAGGGCTTCTACGCCGACCGCAACACCCACGCCGGCACCGGTGAGTACATGCCGACGCCGGACGTCGCCGTCTGCATGGGGGTGTTCACCCGGCCCGCGGTCGAGCGGATCGCGCGGGCGGCCTTCGAGCTGGCGCGGCGCCGCCGCCGCAGGGTGACCATCGTGCACAAGGCCAACGTGCTGCAGCTGAGCTCGGGGTTGTTCAAGCGGGTGTGCCTGGAGGTGGCCGAGGGCTATCCGGACGTCGCCGTCGACGACGTCCACATCGACGCGATGACCGTGCACCTGCTGCGCCGGGCGCACGACTTCGACGTCGTCGTCGCGGAGAACATGTTCGGCGACATCCTGTCCGACCTGGCCGGCGAACTGGCCGGCTCGTTGGGCATCGCACCGTCCGTCAACGCCTCCGACGACCGCTGCATGGCCCAGGCCGCGCACGGGTCCGCGCCCGACATCGCCGGACGGGGGTTGGCCAACCCGGTCGCGATGATCCTGTCGGCGGGCATGCTGCTCGACTGGCTGGGCCGGCGGCACGGCGACGAGCGGGCCCTCGACGCCGCGGCGCGCGTGGAGGAGGGCGTCCGCGCCGCTGTCAGCGACGGCGTGTGCACCCGTGACCTGGGCGGCACCGCCTCGACCGGGGAGTTCGCCGCGGCCGTGGTGGACCGGGTCGCCGGACGCTAGGCGCCGGTGCCGCCGTCCACCGCCAGCCGGCGGGCGGCGGCCCCGGCGAGGGCCAGCGCCCCGGCGGTCGCCCACAGCACCCCGGCCGAGCCGACGCCGGCGGCCATGAGGCCGACGGTGCTGGGCACGAGGACCTGACCCAGCCGGTTGCCGGTCAGCCGCAGCGACATCGCCCGGCCGCGCAGGCCCGCGGGTGCGACCTCGGCCAGCCAGGACATGGTCAGGGGCTGCCCGACCCCCAGGCCCAGCCCCAGCAGGACGACGAGGACCACGAGGGCCGGCCCGGGCACCGGTGCCGCCACGGCCGCCATGGACGCGGCCGACAGCAGCACGCTGGTGAGCATGAGCCGCCGGCGACCCAGCAGCGCCACGAGCCGGCCGAGGAAGAACCGCGACGTCATCGACGCGCCGGCGCGCACGGTGAGCAGCAGGCCGACGAACCCCGCGGCCAGCCCGCGGTCGGCGCCGAGCGCGGGCAGGTAGACCAGCGTGATGTCGACGGCGGCCAGCACGATGCAGCTCACCGTCAGGGCCCGCAGCAGGCCGGGCAGGCGCAGCAGGGTGCTCATGCCGCCGCGCTCGGCGGTGCCCGCGGCGGCGGCGCGGGCCGGCAGCCGGAGGACCGCGGTGCAGGCCAGCAGCGCGACGGCCACGCCGACCGCGACGAGGAAGACCGGCCGGGTGTCGGGCAGGGTGCCCGAGCCACCGACGGCCGTGATGAGCGCCGGTCCCAGCGCCTGGCCGAGGGACGCGGCGAACGTGTAGTGGCCGAAGGCGGTGTCGAAGCGGCCGGGACCGGCGGTGTTGGCCACCGCGGCCTGCTGGCCGACCACCGACAGCAGGTGCCCGGTGCCGAGCACCACGCTGGCCGCGACCAGCCCGGCCGCACCGCCGCGTCCCGTGGTGAACAGCAGCGCGGACGCCAGCACGAGGACCGCACCGGCGAGCAGCACCCGCCGCTCGCCGAAGCGGTCGGTGGCCTGTCCCGAGGGCACGGCCAGCAGCAGCGGGACGACGGCGAAGGAGGCGGTCAGCGCGCCCAGCCAGGCCGCGGGGACGTCGAGCTCGAGGGCGCGGTAGGCCGAGGCCGGCCGGAGCACGAAGGTCACCACCTGCGTGAGCGCGGAGTGCGCCAGCAGCAGCGCCAGCGCGCGGCGGCCGCCGGCGCTCACCGCCGTCCCCCGTGGCCGGCCCACCCGTGCTGCTCGGCGGCGAGCCGGTCGGCCGAGCGGGCACCGAGGCTGGTCTCGACGTGCGCGCGCATGATCGCGGTGGCCGCCCCGGCGTCCCGGTCGGAGACCGCGTCGAGCAGCGCACGGTGCTCTGCGGCGCGCTGCTCGACCTCCTCGTCGCTGCGTCCGGCCGCGAGCGCGTGCCGGCGGTAGCGGTCGGTCTTGTCCCACAGCCCGTCGAGCGCCTCGACGAGCAGCGCGTTGTGCGAGGCGCGGTAGACCGCCGCGTGGAACGCGCGGTGGCCGTCGAGCTGGGCGGGGGACGCACCGGCGTGCAGGGCGGTGAGCGAGCCCAGTGCCGCGCGCATCCGCGCCAGGTCCTCGGCCGTGCGGCGCTGCGCGGCCAGACCGGCGGCCAGCGGGTCCAGGCTCGCGCGCACCTCCAGCAGGTCGCGCGCCTCGGCGGCGTCCAGCGGGGCGACCCGGGCGTCGCGGTGCGCGTCCAGCTCCACCAGGCCCTGCTGCTGGAGCAGGCGCAGCGCCTCCCGCAGCGGCGTGGTGCTCACCCCCAGCTCGCGGGCGAGGACGGCCTGGTTGAGGACCGACCCGGGCGCCAGCTCTCCGGACAGCACCATCGCCCGCACGCGGGCGTACGCCCGCTGGCTCTTGGTCGCGAGCCCCTCCTCACCGGTTGGCACAGCGGCCTCCTTGCATCGTCGACCCGCCCCGTGAGCTGCGTCTTCGGCTGGGCACTGGCCATCTCTGTCCCCGAGCTTATAACCTCGGGTCCCGGATGAGGGGGAGGCCGTGTTCAGTCAGGTGGTGCGGGTCCGGGTCCGGGCGGGACGCCGGGAGGAGTTCCTCGCCGGCGTCACGGCCACCGCGGAGGCGGCGGTGCGCGACGAGCCGGGCTGCCTGCGCGTCGAGGTGTGCGAGGTGGCGGGCGAGCCCGACGCCTTCGTCGTCTCCGGGCTCTACGCCGACGACGCGGCGTTCGCCGCACACGGGCACACGCCGCACGCCGCCGCCTGGCAGCGGGTCGCCGAGCGGACGGTGGTGCCCGGCAGCGAGGTCGGCACGGCCGGCCGGGTGCTGGTCGGCCACTGCGTCGGGGCGTGGGCGGAGGCGCTCCCGGAGGCGCACGACGACGAGGAGGAGCAGCGATGAGCCGGGCCACGACCGACCTCTGCGACGAGCACCCGGAGGCGCAGGTGTGCGACGCGGGCTTCACGGCCTTCGGCGGCCGCCCGGGGTTCAGCGGGACGATCCGCACGCTGAAGGTGTTCGAGGACAACACGCTGGTCCGCGACGCGGTCGGGCAGCCGGGCGAGGGGAGGGTGCTCGTCGTCGACGGCGGCGGGTCGCTGCGCTGCGCGCTCCTCGGCGGCAACCTCGCCGTCGCGGCCGCGGAGAACGGCTGGGCCGGCGTGGTGGTCAACGGAGCGGTGCGGGACGCCGACGAGATCGACGCCCAGCCGATCGGCGTCCGGGCGCTGGGCACCCACCCGCGGCGCAGCGTGAAGGGTCTGCACTCCGGCCAGGCGGGACTGCCGGTGGTCTTCGCCGGCGTGGTCTTCCGCGAGGGCGAGTGGCTGTGCGCCGACCGGGACGGGATCGTCGTGCTGCCCGCCGCGCCGGCCGAGGGGGTCAGCGGCTGACCGACCCGGTGGGGGTCGCCTCGGGGACGTCGGGGGTCAGCTCGTCGTCGCGCGGCGGGCCCTTCCACTCCACGAGCAGCAGCGTGGCGTCGTCGCTGGTGCGGCCGCTGCGGGCCGCCATCAGCGCGTGGGAGAGCCGGCGCACCGTCTCGGGCGCGGCCAGCCCCTCCCGGGCCGTCTGCTCGAGCAGCTCCCGCAGCCTGGCCTCGCCGAACTGCTCGCCGCCCTCCAGCCGCTCCTCGACCACGCCGTCGGTGAGGAACAGCACCCGGTCGCCGGGCTCGAGCGCGACGGTGTGCACCTCGGGGTCCTCGCCGCCGAAGCCGATCGGCCGGCTGGCGCGGCCGGTCAGCTCCCCGACCACGCGGCAGCCGCGCACCCACAGCGCCGGGGGGTGGCCGGCGTTGACCCAGCACAGCTGCCCGGTCTCGGTGTCCAGGCGGGCGACCTGCCCGGTGGCGAAGCGGCCGGGGAAGGTCTGCCCGACCACCTGGTCCATCTCCCGGTAGACCTCAGCCAGGGTCAGGTCGCGCCGCCGCCCGTGCCGGTAGCCGGCCAGCACGAGGGTGGCCATGGCGGCGGCGGTCAGGCCGTGGCCCATCGCGTCGAAGACGGCCACGTGCAGCACGTGGTCGTCGAGCGCGTGGTCGAAGCTGTCGCCGCCCACCTCGTAGGCCGGCTCCAGGATGCCGGAGAGGTCGACGTCCGGGGTGGTCATCGACAGCGGCGGGAGGCTCTGCCACTGCAGCTGCGCGGCCAGCGTCATCGGCTGCCGCGTGCGCACCCGGGCGAAGGTGTCGGTGTAGGCGTTCTTCGTCACCAGCAGGTCGGCGACCAGCCCGGCGGCGCGCTGGGCCAGCCGGCGGTCGGCGTCGGTGGGCCGCCGCAGCAGCAGGGACAGCACGCCGACCCGGTCGGAGCCGTCGAGCACCGGCAGGTGCAGCCGGACCGCGCCGTCGCCGAGGGGCTCGTCGACCGCCTCGTCGGTGGCGAAGGCCGTGCCGGCCGGGCTGTCGGCGATGGGCACCGGCTCGCCGGACAGCCCCGCGCCGGTCAGCGGGTGCAGCTCGACCTGGTCGACGTCCTGCAGGAGGACCGCGACCTCCTCGACCCCCGCGCGCCGCAGCTCCTGCGCGACGAGCGGGCCGACCAGTCGCGGCGGGATCAGGTGGGCCCGGTCGAGCAGGGTGCCCAGGAGTCGCTCGCCGACGCTCTCGACCGCCGGGGCCCGGCCCTCCCTGTCGCGGAAGGCGCGGTGCGCGCTGTCCGGGTCGCCCGGCACCTGGCTGCCATGCGCCTCCGGCGTGGGCGTCAAACGCGGGAGCGCCGCCGCAGGCGGGGCAGCCGCCGCCGGCCCGGGACGGGCACGGGGCCGGGCGGCTCGTCGCCCGGTTCCCCGGCGGCCGCGGCGGCGTGCCGCTCGTGCAGCCGGGCGCGGACGTCGTCGGGCGTGTAGGCGCGCCGCTGCCGCTCCCCGCGGACCAGCACCGCGCCGGTGGCCGCGACGCCGGCGACCCCGGCCAGGCCGAGCAGCTTCCAGGCGTTCTTGGGGAGGTGCACGGTCGCCTACCGTAGCCGCGTGACCCCGCTCCGCGCGCTGCCGCTCGACGAGGCGGTCGACCTCACCCGCACCGGCGACGTCTGGGTGTTCCGCGGCGCCTCGCTCGCCGACCGCGCGATCCGGGCGGTGACCAACGCGCCGGTCAACCACGTCGGCATGGCCGTCGTCCTGGAGGACCTGCCGCCGCTGCTCTGGCACGCCGAGCTCGGCCGCTCGCTGCCCGACGCGTGGACCGGCCGGCACCAGCGCGGCGTCCAGCTGCACGACCTGCGCGACGCCGTCCTCACCTGGCGGCGGCGCCACGGGCAGCGCGCCTGGCTGCGGCAGCTGGTCGGCCCGGCCGACGACGGCGGCGTGACCCGCGACATGGTGTAAGGACCCCCCTGCCCCCCGCCACTCGCAAGCTCGCGGCGGGACCCTGCAGGGGGGCCGATCGGCTGGGTGCGCGGCCGGCTGCGGCGCGGGACGGCGGCCGAGACGGTGTTCTGCGCCGAGCTGGTGGCGACCACCTACACCGCGATGGGGCTGCTGCCGCCCGACCGGCCGCGCAACTCCTACGACCCGGGCAGCTTCTGGTCCGGCGACGACCTGCGGCTGCTGCAGGGCGCCCGGCTGGGCGACGAGATCCCGGTCGACGTGCCCTCGGGCGGGTATCAGGACAGGACCGTCGGTCCTCCGGAGTAGGCACGACCTGCACCACACCGGCGTTGAACAGGGCACGGGGGAACCGCCCAGGAGGCACGTCATGAGCACCGTCGTCCCCTTCCCGAGACACCGCACCGCCCCCGACGGGCGCTCCGACGTCGCCGCCGACCTGCTCGCCGTCGCCTGGGCCCCCGGCGCCGCGCCGCCCCGCGAGATCCGGGTCCGGCCCGAGCTGTACGCCCGGCTGGTCGCCCAGGTCGGCCCGGCCGTGGCCCGGCTGCACGGGGTGCCGGTCGCCGTCGACCCGGCGCTGCCCGACGTCCCCGGCTTCGAGGTGCTGCGGGTGCGGCCGGGCCGCGGGTACGCCGCAGCCGCCTGAGGCTCAGGCGGCCGGCACGGGCTCGGGGGCGCCGAGCCGGACGACGGTGTCGCCGGGCTGCTCGAGCGCGTCGTCGTGGGTCACGCAGACGACCACCCGGCCGGCCAGCGCGCGGCGCAGGTCGCGCACCAGCGCCGCCGCGGTGGGCGGGTCGAGGTGCGCGGTGGGCTCGTCGAGCAGCACCACGTCCCGGTCGGCCAGCAGGGCGCGGGCCGCGGCCAGCCGCCGCCGCTCGCCGCCCGACAGCGCGGTGCCGCCGGCGCCGACGGGGGTGTCGAGGCCCCCGGGCAGCCCGGCCAGCAGCGGGCCCAGGCCGGCGGCGGTGAGCGCCGCGGACATCCGCGCCTCGCCGTCGGGGCCGGCCAGCTGCCCGCGCGGCGCGGCCAGCGCCAGGTTGGCGCGGATCGTCGAGGCGAACACGTGCGCGTCCTGCGGCAGCCACGCCGTCCGCGACCGGACGGCGTCCCCGGTCAACCGGGCGGTGTCCACGCCGGCGAGGTCGTAGCGGCCCGCCCGCGGGCGCAGCGCCGCCAGCAGCACGGCCAGCAGCGTCGACTTGCCGGCGCCCGACGGGCCGCGGACGACCAGCCAGCCGCCGTCCGCCCGTGCCTCCGCCGACAGCCCGCGCAGCACGTCGGGACCGCCCGGCCAGCCCGCGGTCAGGTCGGTGACGGCGAGGTCGCGCACCGCGGCGGGGGCGGGCAGCGGGCCGGCGGGCTCGGCCGGCACGGGCGCGGTGAGGACGGTGTCGAGGCGGGCGCGGGCGTCGGCCAGCGCGCCGCGCCGCTGCAGCGCGGCGACCATGCCGGTGAGTGGCTCGGCGAGGGCCAGCGGGGCGAGGCCGAGCACGGCGACCTCGGGCCCGGCCAGGCCGCCGGCCGCGCCGACGGCGGTGGCCAGCACCGCGGCCAGCCCGGTGCCGAGGACGACCAGCCCGGTGCCCAGCGCGCCGGCCCGGGCGCCGGTCACGGCCACGCCCGCGCGCCGGCCGGCGACGGCGGTGAGGTCGGCGGCGGTGGCGGCGGCCAGGCCGTGCGCCCGCAGGTCGGCCGCGCCCTCGAGCGCGGTGGTCACGTCGCGCAGCGCGGCCACCCGCAGCGCGCCCTCCTCGCGGGCGGCGCCGGCGTCGACCCGCCGGTGCACGAGCAGCACCAGGGCGGCGGTGCCGGCGAGGACCAGCGCGACCGCACCCGCGGCGGCGGGCTGCAGCAGCGCGAGCGCGGCCACGGTGAGGGCCGGCACGGTCGCCGCGACCAGCGCCGGCGGGACCACCCGCACCGAGAGGTCCTGCACCAGGCCGACGTCACCGACCACGCGGGCCAGCGCGCTGCCCGGCATCCGGTCGGCGGCCACGCCCTGGGCGGCCAGCGCGCGCCACACCCGGACCCGCAGGTCGGCGGCCGCGCGCAGGGCGGCGTCGTGGGCGGCGAGCCGCTCGACCCAGCGCAGCCCGGCACGGCCCAGCCCGAACGCCCGGACGCCGACGATCGCGACCAGCAGGGTGAGCACCGGCGGCATCTCCGCGGCCCGCACGATCAGCCAGCCGCTGACCGCGGTGAGCGCGACGCCCGCCCCGGCCGAGGCGGTGCCCGCCGCGACCGCCCGGGCCAGCGCCCGCCGCGGCCACCCCAGCCCGCCCGTCGCCGTCGCGGGAGCCGTCGCGGGAGCCGAGCTCGCCGTCGTCCCGCCGGTGTCCGCGAGATCTGCACAGTGGCGGTCCTCGGGCGCTGATGGCGACCACTGTGCAGATCTCGCGGGGGCCGGGGCGGGGGCCGGCGCCGGGGTGCCCGGGAGGTCGACGGTGCGGTCGGCGAGCGCGGCCAGCGCCGGGTCGTGGGTGACCAGCAGGACGGTGACCGTGCCGCGCAGGTCGGCGAGGACGGCGGCCACGCGGGCGGCGGAGTCCGCGTCGAGGTGGGCGGTGGGCTCGTCGAGCAGCAGCAGCCGGGCGCCGCGGCGCACCCGCACCAGCGCCCGCGCCACCGCCACGCGCTGCAGCTCGCCGGGGGAGAGCGTGGTGCAGTCGCGCCCGGCCAGCGCGCCCGCGCCGACGCGTGCCAGGGCCTCGACGACGGCGTCACCGGCCTCCCCGCCGGCGTGCCGGCGCAGCTCGTCGGCGACCGTGCGCCCCGTCGTCCGCGGGTGCTGCGGCACCAGCGCGACCGCGCCGGCGGGGACGCCGGTGACCGTGCCGGCGACGTCGGCGGCCGGGTCGAGCGCACCGGTGAGCGCGGCGATCAGCGTCGACTTGCCCGAGCCGCTGGCGCCGCGCAGCACGACGAGCTCACCGGGCCGCAGCGCCAGGTCCACCGGCGGCAGCGCGGGCAGCGCCCGGCCGGGGTGGCGCACGGTCAGCCCGGTGACGACGACGCCGGCGCCGCGCGGGTCGTCGTCGACCCCGGCGGCCACCGGGGAGCGGCCGTCGGGGGCGGCGAGCACGGCCCGCGCCTCGGCCGCGGCCAGGGCGGCGGCCTCGTTCGCGTGGTGCGCCGCGCCCAGGGCCCGCAGCGGGGCGAACGCCTCGGGCGCGAGCAGCAGCGCGGTGAGGCCGGTGGCCAGCGCGAGGTCGCCGTGCACCAGCCGCAGGCCCACGGTGACCGCGACCAGCGCCACCGACAGCGTGGCCACCAGCTCGAGCACCAGCGCCGAGACGAACGCCAGCCGCAGCACCGCCAGCGTGCGCCGCCGGGAGACCTCGCCGAGCTCGGCGAGCGCGGCCACCTGGTCGGCGGCGCGGCCCAGGCCCACGAGCACCGGCAGGCCGCGCACCAGCTCGGCGACGTGCGCGGCGAGCCGGTCCAGCGCCCGGGCGGCGTCGGTGGTGCCGTCGCGGGTGGCCAGCCCGACCAGCGCCAGGAACAGCGGCACCAGCGGGAGGGTGACCGCGACCAGCCCGGCCGAGAGCAGGTCGGTGGCCGCCAGGACGACGAGCAGCACCGGCGGGACGACGAGCGCCTGCGCCAGCGCCGGGAGGTAGCCGGCCAGGCCCGGGGCGAGGTCGGCCAGCCGGGTGGTGGCCAGCACCGCGGCGGGAGCGGGACCGCCGGCCGCGGCGACGGCGGCGGGGGAGGCGGCCAGCCGGCCCAGCAGCGCGCGGCGCAGCGCGTCCTCGGCGCGGCGGGCGTCGCGGGTGGCGGCGAGCTCGCCGAGGGTGCCGGCCAGCGCCCGCAGCGCGGCCCCGCCGGCGGCGAGGGCCAGCGGGGGCAGCAGCGCGCCGTCGGCCGCGCCGGCGGCCCGGGCGACGGCGTGCGCGAGGCCGGCCGCCAGCAGCACCAGCCCCGCCGTCTGCCCCAGGGCGGCGAGCGCCGCCCGGGCCAGCGCGCCGGGCAGGCCCGGGACGCCGGCCAGCGGCCCGAGCGGACCCCGTGGGGTCACGCCGCCACCGTCTCGTGCCCGGGCTCGGCGGTGAGCCGCCGGCGGAACACCCAGTAGGTCCAGGCCTGGTAGGCCAGCACCACGGGCAGGCCCACGGCGGCCACCCAGGTCATCACGGTGAGCGTGTAGTCGCTGACCGAGGCCTCGGTGATCGTGACGTCGAACGCCGGGGAGACCGTCGAGGGCACCACCACCGGGTAGGCCGCGCCGAACAGCGTGGCCGCCGAGGCCAGCAGCACGGTGGCCCAGCCGGCGAAGGCCTGCCCCTCGCGGTCCAGGCGCACCCGGGTCCAGGTGACGACGACGGCCAGCGCGGCCACCAGCCACAGCACGCCGGTGACCAGCGTGCCCGAGCGCAGGTGCACCAGACCCGCCCAGGCCAGCAGCGGCAGCGCACCCACCGGCGACCAGCGCAGCGCGAACGCCCGCGCCCGCAGCCGCAGCGGGCCGTCGGTCTTCAGCGCGAGGAACAGCGCCCCGTGCACCAGCGAGTAGGCCACGACGGCGGCCGCGCCGAGCACCGACGACCAGCCGAGGCCGGCGAACGCCCCGCCCACCCGGGTGCCGTCGCCGTCGATGGGCAGGCCGAGCGTGGTGGCGCCCAGCGCCGCGCCGACGCCGGCCGCGGCCACCAGCGAGCCGCCGGTGATGACACGGGTCCAGGTCGCGTCCCAGCGCGGGTCGTGCGACTGGTGCCGCCACTCGAAGGCCACCGCCCGCACGATCAGGCCGAGCAGCACCACGACGAAGGGCAGGTACAGCGCCGGCAGCCAGGTGGCGTACCAGCCGGGGAAGGCGGCGAACACCGCGCCCGCGGCGGTGATCAGCCAGACCTCGTTGCCGTCCCAGACCGGGCCGATGGTGCGCAGCATGAGGTGGCGGTCCGCCGTGCCCTGCCGTCCACGCCGGCCGAGCACCGGCAGCAGCGCCGCGACGCCGAAGTCGAAGCCCTCCAGCAGCAGGAAGCCGGTCCACAGCACCGCGACGGCGGCGAACCACAGGGTCTGCAGGTCCATGGTCGGGAGCTCCTAGTAGGCGAAGGAGAGGACGTCGTCGTCGGCGCGGTCGTCGTCGGGACGCTGGTCGTCGTCCCGCCGCGAGGAGCCCACGGCCGGTGGCGTGGCGGTGGCGTCGCCGGTGGTGACGCCCCGGCGGACCAGCCGGGTGAGCAGGAACAGCTCGACGACGGCGAGCGCGCCGTAGAGCAGGCCGAGGCTGACCAGCGACGTCCACACCTCGGCGGCGCTGATGCCGGGGGAGACCGCCTGGGCGGTGAAGAACCACACCTGCTCGTCGACCGGGACGTCGGGGTTGGGGTACACGACGAAGGGCTGGCGGCCCATCTCGGTGAACACCCACCCGGCCGCGTTGGCCACGAACGGCGCGCCGACGGCGAGCAGCGAGCCGTGGACGCCGATCCGCGACGTCGGCACCCGGCCGCGGCGGGTGGCCCACAGGGCGTAGGCCGCGACACCGGCCGAGACGCCGCCCATGCCGATCATGAGCCGGAAGCTCCAGTAGGTGGCCGCGAGCACCGGGGTGTAGTCGATCTCCTGGCCGGCGCGGTCGCCGAAGGACGGGTCGTCGGGGTAGGTCTCGCCGTAGACGGCGGCGTACTCCTCCTGCAGCTCCTCGACGCCCGGGACGGGGGAGGAGAAGTCCCAGTGCGCGAGGAAGGACAGCAGGCCCGGGACGGTCCAGCTGTGCACGTCGTCGCACTCGTTGCTGCCGAGCTTGGCCCAGGCGAAGACGGAGAGCGGCGCCGGCGCCTCGGTCTCGCAGAGCGCCTCGGCGGAGCTCATCTTCAGCGGCTGCTGGTGGTACATGAGCTTGCCCTGCCAGTCGCCGGTGGCGGCGACGAGGACGAAGGCGGCCAGCGAGACGAACCCGCCGAGCCGGACCGAGCGGCGCCACACCGCGTGGTCCACGTCGGTGTCCGGCGCCGCGGCCAGCTTCCGCCGCCGCAGGTGCCACAGGCCGACGCCCACCAGCAGGGCGCCGGCGACCATGAGCGCGGCGACGATCGCGTGGCTGAAGGCGGCCAGCGCCGTGTTGTTCGTCAGGACCGCCAGGAAGTCGACCTGCACGGGGCGGCCGTCCGCGCCGACGGCGACGCCGACCGGGTGCTGCATCCACGAGTTGGCCGCGATGATGAAGTACGCGCTGACGATCGAGCCGACGACGGCGGCCCACAGCGCCGCGAGGTGCAGCTTCTTCGGGATCCGGCCCCAGCCGAAGATCCACAGGCCGAGGAAGGTGGACTCGAGGAAGAAGGCCAGCAGCGCCTCGAGCGCCAGCAGCGAGCCGAAGACGTCGCCGACGAAGCGCGAGTACTCGCTCCAGGCGAGGCCGAACTGGAACTCCTGCACCAGGCCGGTGGCCACCCCGAGCACGAAGTTGACCAGGTAGACCTTGCCCCAGAACCGGGTCATCCGGAGCCACTCGGGCCTGCCGGTGCGCACCCACATCGTGTGCATGACCGCGACCAGGAGCCCCAGCCCGATGGTCAGCGGGACCATCAGGAAGTGGTAGACGGTCGTGATGCCGAACTGCCAGCGGGCGATGTCCAGGACGTCCACGGCACCTGCTCCTCACTGTCGGGAGCCGCCCGACGCCTCCTTTCTACGCTGCGTAGAACGACTTCTCTACGTCTCGTAGAACGCGCGGGAGTGAGGTGCGCGACACCGTCCGTGCGCCGGTCGCGGACCCCGTTCTACGCTGGGTAGAACCCGACCGACTGGAGGAACCGTGGCCTCGCTGGGCGACCTCGAGCGCACCGTCATGGACCGGCTGTGGGCCGCCGACGGGCCGGTCGCGGCGGCCGGGCTGCGCGACGCGCTGGCCGACCGCGGGCTGGCGCTGACCACCGTGCACACCGTGCTCTCCCGGCTGGAGGCCAAGGGCTTCGTCGAGCACGACGACGCCCGCCCGCGCCGGTTCCGGCCGACGGCGACCCGCGAGCAGCACGCCGCCGAGCTCATGCACGAGGTGCTCGGCCGCTCCGGCGACCGGCAGGCGGTGCTGGCGCGCTTCGTCGGCGGCGTGGACCCCGAGGAGGCGCGGCTGCTGCGGCAGCTGCTCGAGGAGACGGCGCCGGACCCCCGCTGACGTGCTGCCCGCGACCGCCGCGGCGCTGGCGGTGCTCGCCGCGCTGCTGGCCTGGCCGGTGCCCGCGTGGCTCGGCCGGGCGCGCTGGCCGCGCCGCGACCCGCTCGTGGCCCTCATCTGCTGGCAGGCGATCGGGCTGGCCGGCGGCCTGTCGATCGTCGGCGCGCTGCTCGTGCACGGGCTGGCGCCCTGGGGGCACTCGCTGCCCGAGGCCGGCTGGGCGGTGCTGACCGGGCGGTCGGCGGACGACCCGGTCCGCGGCGACCACTGGGTGGCGCTCACCCTGGCCGCCGTCCTCACCGCCGAGCTGCTCGGCGTCCTGGCGCTGTCGTGGGTGCGCACCGCGCGCACCCGCCGCCGGCACCGCGACCTGCTCGAGCTGGTCGTGCAGCCCTCGCCGGCCGCGCCCGACGCCCGGCTGCTCGAGCACCCCGCGCCGGTGGCGTTCTGCATCCCCGGCGCCCGCCCGCTGCTGGTGCTCTCCTCGGGCATGGTCGCCGAGCTCGACGACGACCAGCTGGCCGCCGTCGTCGCGCACGAGCGGGCCCACCTCGCCGAGCACCACCACCTCTACCTGCTGCCGTTCGTGGCGTGGGAGGCGGCGCTGCCCGTGCTGCCCGCGGCCGCCCGCGCGCACGCCGCCGTCCGCGAGCTGGTGGAGATGCGCGCCGACGACCGGGCACTGGCCGGACTCGGCGGACCCGACCCGCGGCGCACGCTGGCCCAGGCGATCGTCGTGGCCGCCGGGGGAGCGGGCGGCGGGGTGCCCGAGGGCGCGCTCGCGGTGGCCGGCAGCGCGGTGGGCGCCCGCGTCGTCCGGCTGGTCACCCCACCGCCGCCGCTGCCGGCCACCGCCCGCGCCCTGGCCCTCGCCTGCGCCGGCCTGCTGCTCCTCGTCCCGACCGCCCTGCTCCTCCTCCCCGCCCTGTGAGCGCGCACGTCCGCGGAGGTGCTCAGGCGCGGGTGGGGAGGGCCGCGGGGAAGTCGACGCCGGTGAGCTCGGCCGAGGCGGTCCACAGCGCGGCCGCCGTCCGCAGGTCGCTGGCCTCGGCGGTGCGCCCGACCAGCGTCGGGTACCCGCGCGCCTCGACCGGGCCGTCGGGACCGGCGTAGCTGCCACCGGGCAGGTCGGCGGTGGCCACGAACAGCGTGGGCAGCGCCCCCTGCTCGGCCGACTGGGCGACCACCCGGTTGCCCAGCGCCATCACCGCGTCCTTGACCCGGTTCTCGGTGCGGCCCTGCAGGTTCGTCGCCGCCCAGCCCGGGTGGGCGGCCATCGCGCGCACGGGCGACCCGGCCGCGGTGAGCCGGCGCTGCAGCTCCAGCGTGAACAGCAGGTTGGCCAGCTTCGACTGCCCGTAGGCCCGCTCGGGCGAGTACCGCCGTCGCTCCCAGTTGAGGTCGGCGAGGTCGATGCGGCCCGCCCGGTGCGCGGTCGAGGACAGCGTGACCACCCGGTCGGTGACCTGCGGCAGCAGCAGGTTGGTCAGCGCGAAGTGGCCGAGGTGGTTGGTGCCGAACTGCAGCTCGAACCCGTCGGCCGTGCGGCCCGGCGGCACCATCATGATCCCGGCGTTGTTCACCAGGACGTCGAGCTGGCCGCTCCAGCCCTCGGCGAAGGCGCGCACCGAGCCGAGGTCGGCCAGGTCCAGCCGGCGCACCTCGACGTCGCCGGCCAGCCCCGCCGCCGCGGCCTCGCCGCGGGCGGGGTCGCGGACGGCGAGCACCACGCGCGCGCCGGCGCCGGCCAGTGCCCGGGCGGTGGCCAGCCCCAGCCCGCTCGTCGCGCCGGTGACGACGACGGTGCGGCCGGTCTGGTCGGGGATGTCGGCGGTGGTCCAGCGGGAGGTCATGCCCGGACCAACGTCGCCTCCTCCGCGGGAGTGCCGGGGCCGGTGACCCCGACCGCCGCCTGGACGGCCTCGGCGTTGCGGCGGGCGAGGTCGAGGGCCGCCTCGCGCAGCGTGCCGCCCCGGGCCGCCGCGTCGTCGGACACGGTGGCCACCAGCCGGCGCACCACCGCGTCGATCTTGGCGAACGACGACTCCGCGGTGGGCTCGACGTCGCCGAAGACCGTCCACCACCACCAGGCGTTGGTCATCACGTTGGCCAGGAAGTCCGGCAGCACCGGGATCCCGGCGGCGTGCAGCAGCGCCTCGGCGTCGGGCAGCGTCGGCATGTTCGCCCCCTCGACGACGGCCCGGGCGCGGATCCGGGGGACGTCGTCAGCGGTGATGACGTAGGACATCGCCGCGGGCACCAGCAGGTCGCAGGGGACGGCGAGCCACCCGTCGTTCGGGGCGGTGGTGTCCGAGGGCCGCAGCGCCGAGCGGTCGACGACGCCGAGCGGGTCGCGCGCGGCGAGCAGCGCCTCGACGTCGAGGCCGGCGTCGTTGCGGATCAGGCCCGCCCGGTCGGCCACGGCCACCACCGTCACCCCGGCCCGGGCCAGGTACCGGGCGGCGGCCCCGCCGATGGAGCCGAACCCCTGCACCACCGCCGTCGCACCGGCGACCGGGACGCCGGTGCGCTCGAGGTGGACCACCCCGGTGCGGGCCACCCCGTAGCCGCCGACGAGGTCGCCGAGGGAGATCCCGTCGACGTCGACGGCGAAGGCCTGCGCCAGCCGGCGGCGAGCCGCGGCGGCGTCGTCCAGGGTGGCGAAGACCGCCTCGACCGTGCTGGGCAGCCCGAGCCCGGCGGCGACCTCGTCGATCGTCTCCTGGCGCAGCCCGAAGTCCTCCCCGGTGTTCCACTGGCTGCGCACCACCGGCAGCACGGCCGCGAGGAACCGGCGGAGCACGTCGACGGCGCGGGGGTCGGCGGGGTCGAGGTCGATGCCGCCCTTGCCGCCGCCGAGGGGCAGGTAGCGGTCGGCCGGGTCGTAGACCAGCGCCTCCTTGCGCGTCATGCCCCGCGCCAGGCCGCGCACCTCCTCGAGCGTGCAGCCCTCCCGGATCCGCAGGCCGCCGCTGGCCAGCCCGCGCACCAGGGTGTCGAGGACGACGTACCCCCTCACGCCGGTGACCGGGTCGGTCCAGGTGGTCTCGAGCAGGGGGGCGCTCATCGGGCGGCTCCTTCGCCGGTCGGAGGGGAGTGGCGGACGTGCACGACCGTCGGCCGGTCGGCGGCCAGCGCGCGGCGGACGGCGTCGGCCAGCCCGTCCGGGCCGTCGAGGGTGACGCCGTGGCAGCCCAGCGCCCGGCCGACCGCGGCCAGGTCGGGGGAGGGCAGGTCGACGGCGTGCACCGGGTCGTCGCGGTCGCGCATCTCGTTGCGGATCTCGCCGTAGCCGGCGTTGTCGACCACCACGACCGGCAGCGGCAGCCGCAGGTCGGCGGCCATGGCCAGCTCGGGGAGGGTGAACATGACCCCGCCGTCGCCGAGCAGGGCCACCACCGGGGCGCCGGGGTCGGCCACCTTCGCCCCGACGGCCGCGGGCAGGCCGTAGCCGAGGGTGCCGAAGCCGGTGGGGAAGAGGAAGGACCCCGGGCGGTGGGTGGGCAGGTTGGCCAGGGCGCCGTAGTAGCAGACCATCGCGTTGTCGGCGCCGACGACCGCCTCGCGCGGCAGCGCCTCGGCCAGCTGGGTGAGCAGCGGCAGCCACTCCGCGCCCTCGGCCCGCGCGTCGGCGTCCTTGCGGGCACGCCACCCGGCCGCCCGCTCCGCGGCCGCGGACCCGGGGGAGTCGCCGTCGGGCAGCGCCGCGAGCAGGGCGTCGAGGGTGGCCGCGGCGTCGCCGACGAGGGCGACGGCCGGGACGGCGTTGACGACGCACCCCACGGGGTCGACGTCGACGCGGACCAGCCGGTCCTCCAGGGGCAGCGGCCCGTACCAGAGGTCGGACGGCGCCAGCTCGGTGCCCACGGCCAGGACGGCGTCGGCGTCGGCGACCAGGTCGCGGACGGCGGGCAGCTGCAGGCCCGCACCCAGCGACAGCGGGTGGTCCTCGGGCAGCACGCCCTTGCCGTTGGTCGTGGTGACCGTCGGGGCGCCGAGCCGCTCGGCGACCCGCCGCACCTGCCCCGCGGCCCCGCGGGCCCCGCCGCCGACGACCAGCACCGGCCGGGCGGCCCCGGCCAGCCGCGCGGCGGCCGCGGCGAGGTCGGCGCCCGCGGGGACGGCCGGCGCGGGGGTGGGGGCGCGGGTCGCGACGGCCGGGCCGGTCTCGAGCAGCACGTCGAGCGGGACCTCCAGGTGCACGGGGCGCGGCCGGCCGGCGGTCATCAGCGCGAACGCCTGCGCGACCGCGACCGGGATCTCCGCGACGCTGGTGGCCCGGATGCTCGCCGCGGCGACCGCGGCCATCGCCGCGCCCTGGTCCCGGGTCTCGTGCAGCAGCCCGTTGCCGAGACCGGGGTGGCGCAGCGGCAGGCCGGGGGAGACGACCAGCACCGGCACCGAGTCCGACCACGCCTGGCCGACCGCGGCGGCCGCGTTGAGCAGCGCCGGCCCGCTGGTGACCACGGCGACGCCCGGCCGGCCGCTGACCCGGGCGTACCCGTCGGCGGCGTACCCGGCGCCCTGCTCGTGCCGGGGGCTGACGTGCCGGACGCCGGCGAGCGCCAGGTGCCGGTAGATCTCCAGGTTGTGCGTCCCCGGGATGCCGAAGACGGTGTCGACGCCGTGCGCGACCAGGGCCGCCACCAGCGCCTGCCCGCCGCTGACCTCGGTCATGCCCCGCCTCCCCGCGTCCCGTCGGTGTAGACCGCCCGGCCCAGCCACTGCCCGCCGTCGACGGTGAGCACGTCGCCGGTGACGTAGCCCGCGCGCCGGCCGTCGAGCAGGAACGCGGCCGACTCGGCCACCTCCTCCGGGGTGGTGAACCGGCCGGCCGGCACGCTGGCGAGCACGCGCTGCCGGGCCTCGTCGGTCGGCCACAGCGCCGCGCCGGCGCCCTCGGTCTCCGTCGGGCCGGGGGACAGGCAGTTGACCCGCACCCCGCGGCCGGCCCACTCCGCGGCCAGCGTGCGGGTCATGGCGAGCACGCCGCCCTTGGCCGCGGCGCTGTGCACCGTGCCCGGGTGGCCGTGCCAGGCGTAGCTGGCGATCACGTTGAGCACCGCGCCCCGGCCGGCGGCCAGCATGTGCCGGCCGGCGGCGTGGGTGCAGTAGAAGGTGCCGTTGAGCACGATGTCGACGACCGCCCGCCAGCCGCCCGGCGAGAGGTCCTCGGCGGCGCTGACGAAGTTGCCGGCCGCGTTGTTGACCAGCGCGTCGAGCCGGCCGTGGTCGGCGGCCACCCGGTCGACGAGGGCACCGACGGCGTCGGCGTCGCGCACGTCGCAGGCCGCCGCCTCGGCGCGGACGCCGTACCGCTCGGCCAGCCCGGCGGTCTCCTCCAGCGACCCGGTGCGGCGGCCCACGACGACGACGTCCCCGCCGCCGACGGCCCAGCGCAGCGCGACGGCCCGCCCGATGCCCGACCCGCCGCCGGTCACGATCGCGACCTGCCCGGCGAAGTCGGCCGGCGCGGTCACGGCGGTCACCGGCCCGCCCCGCTGACCAGCAGGGCGTCGACCGCGACGGCCCCCGTGGGCCCGACGCGCAGCGGATTGACCTCGGCCTCGGCCACGTCGGCCTGCTCCGCGACCAGCCGGGACACCGCGGCCGCCACCTCGGCGGCCGCATCGAGGTCGACGGCGGGGGCGCCGCGCCAGCCGGTGAGCAGCGGCGCGCCGCGCAACCGGCCGAGCAGCTCGCGGGCCTGCCCGGCGGTGACCGGGGCGAGGGCCACCTGCACGTCGCGGTAGACCTCCGCCTGCACGCCGCCGAGCCCGACGAGCACCACCGGGCCGAACGCCGGGTCGCGGCGGGCGCCGACGATGAGCTCGACGACGCCGGGCCGGGTGTCCATCTCCTCCAGCACGTACCCGCCCTCCCCGAGCCGGGCGGTGAGGTCCCGCAGCGCGCCGACCGCGGCCTCGGCGTCGGGGAGCCCGGCGACCACGCCGCCGACGTCGCTGCGGTGCTCGATCCAGCCGGCCTTGAGCACGTAGGGCGCGGTCAGCCGCGCGGCGGCGGTGCGCACGTCGTCCGCCGTCCGCACCGGCTCGGCGCCCGGGTAGGCCACGCCGGCCGCCGCCAGCCGGGCGCGCGCCTCCAGGTAGGGCAGTGCCGCGCCGGTCCCCGCGCCGGGGGCCGCGCCGGGCACCGGGGCGCCGCTGCCCGCGGCCAGCCGGGCGGCCAGCGCCAGGGAGCGGGCCGCGGCGTCGACGGTGTGCAGGGTGGGGACGGCGGAGGCGCGCAGCGTGCGCACCGCCTCGGAGTCGGGGCTCATCGAGTGCACCACCACCGGCCGGCCGTGCACGCGGGCGGCGTCGGCGAGGGTCTTGACCACCTCCAGCTCGCGGTGCACCAGCTGCGGGGTGTCGGCGCCGTAGCAGCCGAAGTAGCCGCTCAGCACGACGGCGTCGACCTCGCCGCTGTCGAGCAGCGTCTCCACCACGCGCCCGTAGCTGTCGAGGTCCTGCTCGCCGGCGCCGGCGAGGTCGACGGGGTTGCCGACGGCGGCGGTCGCGGGCAGCGACCGCGCCAGGGCGTCCGCCGTCGCCGCGCTCAGCCGGGGGACGGCGAGCCCCTCGCGGGCGAGGGTGTCGGCGGCCAGCGCCCCCTGCCCGCCGCTGTCACTGACCACCGCCACCCGCCGCCCGGGAGGCAGCGGGCTGCCGAGCAGCAGGTGCGCCAGCTCGACCGCCTGCGCCGGGGTGTCCACCAGGACCGATCCGGCCGCCCGGCACGCCGCGGCCACCACCTCGGTCGCCGCGGTCAGCGCCCCGGTGTGCGACCGCGCGGCCGCCCGGCTCGCGGCGCTGGCGCCCACGGTGAGCACGACGACCGGCTTGCCCGCCGCACGCAGCCGGGCCATCGCGCCCAGCAGCGCCCGGCCGTCGGCGAAGCCCTCGAGGTAGAGGACCACCGCCCGGGTGGCCTCGTGCGCGACCAGGTCGTCGAGCACCTCGACGGCGGTGACGTCGACCTGGTTGCCGATGGAGACGAACCGCGAGACGCCCAGCCCGGCGTGCGCGGCCAGCCCGGCGAGCTCCAGGCCGAGCTGCCCCGACTGGGACACGACCGCCAGGTGGCCCGGGGTGAAGGTGCCCCAGGCCAGCTCCAGGTCGGTGGCCGCGTCGTACACGCCCAGGCAGTTGGGCCCGACGAGCCGGGCGCCGGCGGCCCGCACCCGGGCGGCCAGCCGCCGCTCCAGGCCGGGCTCCCCGTGGGCCAGGTCGATGCCCGCGGTGATGGCCAGCAGGCCCCGGGCGCCGAGGTCGAGCGCCTCGTCGACCAGGCCGGGCACCGTGGCGGCCGGCGTGCACAGCACCACGAGGTCGGGCGCCGCGGGCAGGTCGCGCAGCGACGGCGCCGACGGGGTGCCCTCGATGACCGCCCCGCGGGCGTTGACCAGGTGCACCGGCCGCCGGCCGGCGCCCTGCAGCGCGCCGCGCGCCAGCCAGTAGCCCCACTTGGCCGGGTCGGGCGAGGCCCCGACCACGGCGACCGACCGGGGGTCGCGGAAGACCGACAGGTCGCCGGTCACGGCGTGCCCGCGAGCGACCGGGAGATGATCAGCCGCTGGATGTCGGAGGTGCCCTCCTCGAGCTCCTCGAGCTTGGCGTCGCGCAGCCACTTCTCCGGCAGGTACTCGCGGCTGTAGCCCCAGCCGCCGTGCGTCTGCAGTGCCGCGTTCGTCACCCAGGTGGTGTTCTCGCTGGCGGTCACCTTGGCGATGGCCGACTCCGCCGCGCACGGGATCCCGGCGTCGAAGAGCCGGGCCGCGCGCATCGTGACCAGGTGCGAGACGTCGGTGCGGGCCGCCATGTCGGCCAGCCGGAAGGCGACCGCCTGGTGCTCGATGATCGGCCGGCCGAACTGGGTGCGCTCCCGCGCGTAGGCCACCGTCGCGTCCAGCGCGGCCCGCGACAGCCCGGTCGCGCCGGCGCCGATGAGGATCCGCGACCCGTCGAAGGTGCGCATCAGGCCGTAGAAGCCCTGCCCCTCCTCGCCCAGCCGGTTCTCCAGCGGGACGCGGACGTCGCTGAGGAAGACCTCCGCGTTGACGATGCCGCGCTGGCCCATCTTGCGCATCGGCCGGCCCACCGTGACGCCGGGCGTCGTGCGGTCGACGACGAAGGCGGTGACGCCGCGCGAGCGCAGCGCCGGGTCCACCGTGGCGAAGACGATGAACGCCTCGGCGTAGGGCGCGTTGGAGATCCACGTCTTCTGCCCGTCGAGCACGTACTCGTCGCCGTCGCGGACCGCCGACGTCTGCAGGCTCGCCGCGTCCGACCCCACCCCGGGCTCGGTGACCGCGACCGCGGTCACCGGCGGCCGCGGGCCGGTGAGCGGGGTGATCCAGCGCTTCTTCTGCTCCTCGCTGCCGAGGGCCAGGACGGGCTCGGCGAAGAAGGCGCTCGAGGTGAGGAAGTTGCCGATGCCGATGTCCCCGTAGCACAGCTCCTGCTGCACGAGGCACTGCGTGACGAGGTCGGTGACCCCGCCGCCGCCGTACTCGGCGGGCAGCATGTACGAGGCCAGGCCCACCTGGGCGGCCTTCTCCCACAGGTCCAGCGGCGACTCGGTGTCGGCCTCGTCGACCGCCCGGGAGCGCGGCCGGATCTCCCGCGCGGCGAAGTCGCGGGCCAGCGCGACGAACTCCCGCTGCTCCTCGGTGAGCTCGAGTCCGTCGCGGATGGGGCGGGTCATGCGGTCTCCTCGGGTCACGGGGGCTCGGGTCACGGGGGCTCGGGTCACGGGATCAGGACCACGGGATCAGGGCCACGCTGGGGAGGCCGGGCGTCGCGGACGCCGGCCGGAGGGGGTGCGGGGGAGGAGCGGGTCAGGCGGGCACGAGGACGCTGAGGCAGGTCACGCAGCCCTCGAGCTTCTCGAACTCGCCGATGTCGACGACCACGGGCGTGAAGCCGAGGTCGGCGAGCCGGTCGGCCGTCCGCGGGGCCGCCGCGCTCATCAGGACCCGGTCCCCGCCGAGGGGGACCACGTGGCAGCCGGGTTCCTCGTCGACCGGCCGGCTGACGGGGAGGACCCCCGGTTCCAGCAGCTCCGGCAGCGCGAGGAAGGTGCCGTCGGGCAGCGCGGTCACCGCCGACTTCAGGTGCAGCACCGCGCGCAGCCCGATCGGCACGACGGTGCGGCCCAGCGGCGCGACGTGCGCGCGCAGCTGCCGGATGCCCTCGGCGTTGGTGCGCCCGCCGCGGCCCACGTAGACGGTGCGGCCGACCTGCAGGACGTCCCCGCCGTCGAGCGTGCCCTCGCCCTCGATGCGGACGACGTCGAGGCCCAGCTCGCGCACCGCCGCCTCGGTGCCGGCCACCTCGGCCCGGCGCGCCGGGGCGCCGCTGCGGGTGAGCACCGCCAGCCGGTCCACGACGACGACCGAGTCCTCGACGAAGGTGGCGTCCGGGCAGCCGGGTGCCGGTTCGACCTCGCGCACGTCCCAGCCGGCGTCGGCCAGCGCCGCCCGGTAGCCGGCGTGCTGCTCGGCGGCGAGGTCGGTGTCGACCGGCACCCGCTCCAGGTGGGTGACGATGCCCTCCGCCAGGTCCGGGGTGGGGCGGCGGACCAGCGCGGTGCCGCGGCCGGTCATCACAGCCTCCCCGAGGCGAGGACCCGGCCGAGGAACTGGCGGGTGCGCTCCTCCTGCGGGTCCTCGAAGATCTGCGCGGGGGTGCCGCGCTCGAGGATGCGGCCCTCGTGCAGGAAGCACACCTGCGAGGCGACGTCCCGGGCGAAGCCCATCTCGTGGGTGGCCAGCAGCATGGTCAGGCCGTCCTGGGCCAGCTCGCGGACGATGGCGAGCACGTCGCCCACCAGCTCGGGGTCCAGCGCCGCGGTGATCTCGTCGAGCAGCAGCACCTGCGGGTCGGAGGCCAGCGCGCGGACGATGGCGACCCGCTGCTGCTGCCCACCGGACAGCGCGTCCGGGTAGGCGCCGGCCTTGTCCTTCATGCCCACCCGGTCGAGCAGCGCGAGCGCCTTCTCCTCGGCCTCGGCGCGCGACCGCCCGCCGACCTTGACCGGGGCGAGCGTGACGTTGCGCAGCACGCTCATGTGCGGGAAGAGGTTGTAGGACTGGAAGACCATGCCGACGTTGCGGCGCAGCCGGTTGACGTCGACCCCGAGGCCGCTGACCACGTCGCCGGCCACCCGGATCTCGCCGGAGCGGATCGGCTCGAGGGCGTTGATGCACCGCAGCAGGGTCGACTTGCCCGAGCCCGAGGCGCCGATGAGGCAGACGACCTCGTGCTTGGCCACCTCCAGGCTGACCCCGCGCAGGACCTCGTGGTCGCCGTAGTTCTTGTGCACGTCGTGGATCTCGAGGAACGTCATGACCGCCCCGTCCGGGTCTGCTCCTTGGCCAGGAGCCGGTCGACGTAGCGCGCCTGCGGGATCGTGATGAGCACGAACAGGACGGCGACCACGATGACCGGCGTGAGGTTGAAGACGTTGGAGGCCGTCAGCCGGGACTGCGCGAAGGCGTCGGTGACCCCCATGACGCCGATGAGCGCGGTGTCCTTCTGCAGGCCGATGAAGTCGTTCAGCAGCGGCGGGACGATCCGCCGCACCGCCTGCGGGACGATCACCGTGCGCAGCGTCATCCCGTAGGACAGGCCCAGCGAGCGGGCCGCCGCCCACTGGCTGGGGTGGATCGACTCGATGCCGGCCCGGTAGACCTCGGCGACGTAGCTGGAGTAGGTCAGCGTCAGGGCGATGATCGCCAGCCACACCGGCGAGAGGTCCTTGAAGACCGGCACCTGGGCGAGCTTCAGGCCGAAGCCGACCAGGTAGAGCGTGATGATGCTGGGGATGGCGCGGAAGGTGTCGACGTAGGCGATCGCCAGCCACCGCAGCGGCCGGCCGGCGCGGCCGGGCAGCAGCCGCATCACCGCGACCACGAGGCCGACGACGAGGACCAGCAGCTGGGCGCCGACGGCGACCTCGACGTTGATCCAGAAGGCGTCGAGGACGTTGGCGAAGCTCGACCGGAGGAACTCCCACCGCAGGAACGTCCTGGTGATCGCGCCGTCGTTGGCCGTGGTGAACCACACCAGCCCGGCGCAGATCAGGACGGCGAGCGCGTAGCCCATCGCGGTGTGCGCGTGCTCCCGGCCGGAGGCCGCCTGGTGCCGGGCCGGGGCGAGCCGGCCTGCGGCGAGGTGCCGGCCGCGCCGGCGGTCGTCCCCGAAGGCGCGCACGGCCGGCACCAGCGGCAGGAGCGCGACCAGGGCGAGCACGACGAGCAGTGCGTCCACCCCGGCCGGAGGCTCGAGCATGCGGTGCAGCGACCACAGCGCGAGCGCGGCCGCCAGGGCGCACAGCACCGCGACCAGCAGCGCCACGACCGCGGTCGGCAGGACCCGCTGGGGAGGCGTCGGCTCGGTGACGACCGCCTCGGTCTCCGCGCCGCTGGTCACGGTGCTGCTGCTCACTGCACGGACCAGACCGGGACGGCGGCCGGGTCACCGCCCAGCTCGGGGCCGAGCCAGGTCGCCGACAGCTCGTCGAGCGTGCCGTCCTCGCGCATGGCCTCGATGGCCCCGCTGATGGCCTCGCCGTTCGGCGAGTCCTTGGGGTAGATCGCCGCGTAGGACTCGCCGCTCTCGTACTGGCCGACGACCTCGAGCGTGCCGCCGGAGTTCTTCGCGAACGCGAGCAGGATCGCGGTGTCCATGACGGCCGCGTCGATGACGCCGGAGCTGACCGCGGTCACCAGCGCGGTGGTGTCCGGGAAGACCTGGACCTCCTGCTCCGGGGCCAGCTCGTTCTGGGCGAACTCGACGGCCGTCGTCCCGAGCTGGACGCCGATCTTCTTGCTGGCCAGGTTCTCCGCGCTGATGCCGGCGTCGGGCGGCGCCAGGACCCCGATGTTGGAGTCGAAGTAGGGCGCCGAGAAGGTGACGACCTCCTCGCGCTCGGGGGTGACCGAGATCTGCGCCATCGCCATGTCGAAGTCCTGGGTCTGCCCGGCGACCAGCGCGTCGAAGGACACGTTGTCGACCTGCAGGGAGTCCAGGCCCGCCCGGTGGGCGACGTTCGCGGCGAGGCAGTACTCGTAGCCGCCGGTGATCGACTCCGGCGTCTCGCCCTTCCACCAGCCCGGCGAGGGCAGGTTGGTCTGGACGGTGAACACGCCGTCGGTCACCGGCTCCAGCTCGATGGAGCCGGCCTCGCCGTAGAGCTCGCACTCGCCGAAGCCGCCGCCGCCCTCGTCGGTGCCGGCACTGGCCTCGCTGCCGCCGGACCCGCCGGAGCACCCGGCGACGAGAGCGACGGTCAGGGTGGTCACGGACGCCAGGAGCGCTCTCTTGGCAGACGGCACGGTGCCCTCCGGTGGTTGACGGACTCGTCAGTTATCAATGCGGCGGAGAGCGTGTCGTGGATCACGGGTGGCTGTCAAGGAGACGCGTCGATCGGGGTGAGGGCATTGCTCGACGAGGGGATCGGGCCCTAAGTTGACTGGCCAGTCAGTTCAGGACCGGTGCTGGTGCGGGGGAGGAGGGGACGTGCCCAGACCCAGTGTGGAGGCGGAGCGGCGGGAGCAGATCCTCTCCGCCGCCTGCGAGGTGGTGTCCGAGATCGGCTTCAAGTCGCTGCGCATCGCCGACGTCGCCCGCCGGGCCGGCACCAGCAGCGGCACGGTCCACTACTACTTCGACACCAAGACCGCGCTCATGCGCGCGGCCTTCGAGTGGAACTTCACCCGGTCGCTGGAGCGCCGGCGCGACCTGCTGCAGGAGCACGCGGACCCGCCGCAGCGGCTGCGGGCCTTCGTGGAGTCCTACCTGCCCGGCGACCCGGAGACCGTCCGCGCCTGGCACGTGTGGGCCGAGCTCTGGGTCGAGGCGCTGCACGACCCCGACCTGCAGGAGCTCAACGAACAGGTCTACGGCGAGTGGCGCCGCCTGGTGGCCGGCATCGTCCGCGACGGCCAGGTCGCCGGCCAGTTCCGCGACGAGGACCCGGTCGTCGTCGCCAACGCCCTGATCGGGATGATCGACGGCCTGGCGCTGCAGGTGCTGCTCGGGTCGCGCAGCATGACGCTCGAGCGCATGCGGGCGGTCTGCGAGCAGGTACTGCGCACCCTGACGGCCGGGCTGGCCGCCTAGCCCGGCAGGGGCTGGATCAGCCGCGGGGCAGCCCGACCAGGACCTCGTCCTCCGACCGGTCCGCCGGCCGGGGACCCGCGTCGCTGACCTGCCGGACCGTTCGCCACTGGCCGGGGGCCCAGGCGCGGGTGAGCAGGCCGTCGTCGGCCAGCGCGACCAGGGCCCCGCTCTCCGTCGCCAGCAGCCCGGCCTCGACCTCCACGTCCTCGCCGCCCGTGGTCTGCACCGTCCAGATCGGCATCCCGTGCTCCCCCTCCCGCGGCACCGCCTCCCGGCGCCGGTCCCAGCAGACAACGGGGCCCGGAGGCCGGTGGCAAGCACTCCTGGGCGCGTCATCGCTGTGTGTCAACGGAACGGCATAGGACGGAACCGCGGGACCGGTCGAGGAGGGCTCAGGACTTCTTCCCGCCCTTCTTGCCCAGCTCGCTCTGCGCGGCGGAGCTCTTCCGGGGGTTCTCCTCCCCCTCCTCCTCCGCCTTGGCGTTCGCCTTCTTCGCCGTCGCGCTGCCCTTGCCGCTCGTGCCGGCCACGCCGACCTCCCGTCGCGAGTCGCCGTCCGGGTCCGGGCGGCCAGGGCGGTCCCCCTACCCCCGGCCGGCCGGTCGGAACACCGGCCCGAGGAGTCCCGCGGGGCGATGAGTCCCGCGGGGCGATGAGTCCCGCGGGGCGATGAGTCCCGGCCGGGTGGCGAGTCCGTCCTGGTGACCGGGACGGGACGTCGTCCGACACCCCCCCGGCACGAGGACCTCCGGAGGCCACCATGGCGACCACCCCGCACGACCCGGCCACCGCGCTGCCCGGCCGCCCGCCCGTCGTCGACCTGCCCACCTGGCAGGCCGCCCGGGACGAGCTCCTGGTCCGCGAGAAGGCCCACACCCGCGAGGGGGACGCGCTCGCCGCGGTCCGCCGGCGGCTGCCGATGGTGGAGTTCGACGGGACGGTCGAGGTCGTGGGGGCCGAGGGCCCGGTCCCGTTCCTCGACCTGTTCCAGGGCCGCGAGGAGCTCGTCGTCTACAAGCACATGTGGTACGACGGCGCCCCGCACCAGGGGCAGTGCGAGGGCTGCACCATGACGACCTGGCAGCTGAGGGACACCGTGTACCTCGCCGCGCGCGGCGTCTCGTTCGCCGTCCTCACCACGGGGGCGTGGCCCGAGGTGGCCGCCTACGTGGAGTTCATGGGCTACTCGCAGCCCTGGTACTCGGTGCGCGACGTGGCGGAACCGGTCGGCGGGGAGATGGGGTACCTCACCTGCTTCCTGCGCGACGGCGACCGCGCGTTCCTCACCTACGCCACGACGGGGCGCGGGAACGAGCCGGTGGCCGGGTCCTTCGGCCTGCTCGACCGGACGCCCTACGGCCGCGGCGAGGCGTGGGAGGACAAGCCGGCAGGGTGGCCCGAGGGGCGCCACGCCTGCTGGTACTGGCGCACGGACGCCGACGGCACCGCCACCTGGGGCCCGACCAGCCGCCCCGTGCCGCAGTGGACCCGCCCCGGCGCGACCCCCGTGCAGACGCTCGGCCGGCACGGCTCCCACTCCTGAGGCGCCGTCGCCCGGTCAGCGCCCGGCGTGCTCCCGGACCCGGCCCGCGGGCAGCGCCGACGCCGCGTGGGCGTTGCCCGGCAGCGGCCGGAACCGGCGCAGCCGCAGGCTGTTGGTCACCACGAACACCGAGCTCAGCGCCATCGCCGCGCCGGCCACCATCGGGTTGAGCAGGCCGGCCATCGCCAGCGGGATCGCCGCGACGTTGTAGGCGAAGGCCCAGAACAGGTTGCCCTTGATGGTCGACAGCGTGCGCCGCGCGAGCCGGACGGCGTCGGCGGCTGCGCGCAGGTCGCCGCGCACCAGGGTCAGGTCGCTGGCCTGGATGGCGACGTCGGTGCCGGTGCCCACGGCCAGCCCGAGGTCGGCCTGGGCGAGCGCGGCCGCGTCGTTGACGCCGTCGCCGACCATCGCCACCGTGCGCCCCTCGGCCTGCAGCCGCCGGACGACGTCGACCTTGTCCTGCGGCAGCACCTCGGCCACCACCTCGTCGATCCCGACCTCGGCGGCCACCGCGCCGGCCGTGGCCGCGGAGTCGCCGGTGAGCAGCACCGGCCGCAGCCCCAGGTCGCGCAGCTGGCGCACCGCGGCGGCCGAGGTCGGCTTGACGGTGTCGGCGACGACGAGCACCCCGCGGGCGGCGCCGTCCCAGCCGACGGCGACGGCGGTCCGCCCGGCGGCGTCGGCGGCGGCGACCGCGGCGGCCAGCCCGGGCGGGAGCGCGCCCACCAGTGACGGCCGGCCGACGACCACCGGGACGCCCTCGACGGTGCCGCGCACGCCCAGCCCGGCCTCGGCGCGGAAGCCGGCGACGGCGGGCAGCTCCCCGCAGCGCTCGCGGGCGGCGGCGGCCACCGCGGCGGCGATCGGGTGCTCGGAGGCGTCCTCCAGCGCACCGGCTCGGCGGAGCACGTCGCCGGCGTCCTCACCGTCGGCGGCGGCGACGTCGACCAGGCTCATCCGGCCGGTGGTGACGGTGCCGGTCTTGTCGAGCACGACGGTGTCGACCCGCCGCGTCGACTCCAGCACCTCGGGACCGCGCACCAGGATGCCCAGCTGCGCGCCGCGGCCGGTGCCCACCATGAGCGCGGTCGGCGTCGCCAGCCCGAGCGCGCACGGGCAGGCGATGATCAGCACGGCCACCGCGGCGGGGAACGCCCCGGCCAGGCCCGCGCCGGTGCCGATCCAGAAGCCGAGCGTGGCGGCGGCCAGCGCCAGAACGACGGGGACGAAGACGCCCGAGACGCGGTCGGCGAGCCGCTGGACGGCGGCCTTGCCGTTCTGCGCCTCCTCGACCAGGCGTGCCATCTGCGCGAGCTGGGTGTCGGCGCCGACGCGGGTCGCGCGCACCACCAGCCGCCCGCCGGCGTTCACGGTGGCGCCCACGACGGCGTCGCCGGGGCCGACCTCGACCGGCACCGACTCGCCGGTGAGCATCGAGGCGTCGACCGCCGAGGAGCCCTCGACCACCTCGCCGTCGGTGGCCACCCGCTCCCCGGGCCGGACGACGAACAGCTCGCCGACGCCGAGGGCCTCCACCGGCACCCGCGTCTCGACCCCGCCGCGCAGCACCGAGACCTCGCGGGCGCCCATCTCCAGCAGCGCCCGCAGCGCCGACCCCGCCCGCCGCTTGGCGCGCGCCTCGGCGTACCGGCCGGCCAGCAGGAACGTCGTCACGCCCGCGGCGGCCTCGAGGTAGACGTCGCCCGAGCCGTCGGTGCGGGTGACGGCGAGGGAGAAGCCGTGCACCGTGCCCGGCTCGCCGGCGGTGCCGAGGAACAGCGCGTACAGCGACCAGAGGAACGCCGCGCCCGTCCCGAGCGAGACGAGCGTGTCCATGGTGGCCGCGCCGTGCCGCAGGTTGGTCCAGGCGGCGCGGTGGAACGGCAGGCCGCCCCACACGACCACGGGCGCGGCCAGGGTGAGGGAGAGCCACTGCCAGTACTCGAACTGCCACGCCGGGACCATGCCGAGCGCGACGACCGGCAGGGTGAGCACCGCGGACACCAGCAACCGGGTGCGCAGCGGGTCGACCGCGGCGTCGGTGTCGGTGTCGTCTGTGCGCGGCGGCTCGGGCAGCGCGGCGGTGTAGCCCGTCCTCTCGACCGTGGCGACCAGGTCCTCGGGCGTGACGTCGCCGTCGTAGAGCACCCGGGCCTTCTCGGTGGCGTAGTTGACGGTCGCGGTGACGCCGTCCATCCGGTTGAGCTTCTTCTCCACCCGGGCGGCGCAGGACGCGCAGGTCATCCCGCCGATCGACAGCTCGATCTGCGTGGGCCCGCTCACCGTGCCTCCACCGTGACCGCCGCGGTCCGGACGACGTCGCCGTGCCGGAAGTCGAAGAACAGCCGGTGCGCCCCGGCGGCGGGCACCCGCACGGCGAAGCGCACCTCGCCGCCGGACGCGCCGGTCGGGTGCACGTGCAGGTAGCCGAGGTCGCCGGCACGCAGGGCCACCAGGTGGCCGCGCGCACCCAGGTACGGCTGGAGATCGGTCACCGGGACGCCGCCGAGCGCGACGCGCACCACCACCTCGGACTCCCGACCGGCGACCAGGTCGCCCTCGACGGTGACGGTGTAGCCGTCCACCACGGCGGTGGGCGACGGCGCGGGCAGCGGCACCGGCTCGCTCGTCCCGCCGACGGCGAGGTCGGCGCCGAGGACCAGGCCGTGCCCGAGGTCGGTGGGGGTGGCGTCGGCCAGCACCCGCCAGCTGCCCGGCTGCAGCGCCACCGCCGTCGTCCAGGTGCCGTCAGGGGCGAGCTCGGGGTGCAGGTGCTGGTAGCCGCTGAGGTCGCGGCGGACGACGACGAGGTGCAGGTCCTGCTCGTGCACCGTCTCGAAGGCGGTGACCGGGGCGCCGTCGGGGCCGAGCAGCCGGAACGACAGCGGGACGGCGTCGCCGGCGGGCAGCGCGTCGGCGGCCAGGTCGAGGGTGTGCCCCTCGGCCGAGACGGCCAGGCCCGCGGGCAGGCCGGTGTCGGCCGGTGCGGCGGCTGCGTGGTCGCCGCCGCCCGTGTGGTCGTCCCCGCCGGCGTGCTGCTCGGCGGCGGACGCCGGGGCGCCGACCGGCCCGACGAGCGCGCCGACGCCCCAGCCGGCGCCGAGCACGGCGGCCAGGCCCACGGCGGTGGCGCCGAGCCGGGCGGCGGTGTGCACCGGTCCTCCTCCTCGCGGTGCCGGCCTAGCGGCCGGCGACCTCGTAGCCGGCCTCCTCGACGGCGGCGCGGACGGCGTCGTCGTCGAGGGGGGTGTCGCTGGTGACGGTCAGGCCACCGCTGGCGAGGTCGACGGCGACGTCGGTGACGCCGGGCAGGCCGCCGACCTCCTCGGTCACCGCGGAGACGCAGTGGCCGCAGGTCATGCCGACGACGGTGTAGCTGGCGGTGCTCACGGGGGTCCCTCCAGGGGGGTGGGGCGGGTCAGGAGCGGACGAGCCGGGCGATCGCGGCGGAGGCCTCGCGCACCTTGGCGTCGGCCTCCGGGCCACCGCTGGCGACCGCCTCGGCGACGCAGTGCGACAGGTGCTCCTCGAGCAGGCCGAGCGCGAAGGACTGCAGGGCCGAGGTCATCGCCGAGACCTGGGTGAGGACGTCGATGCAGTACTTCTCGTCCTCGACCATGCGCTGCAGGCCGCGGGCCTGGCCCTCGATGCGGCGCAGGCGCTTGAGGTGGTCGTCCTTGCGGTGGATGTACCCGTGGACGTGGCCGGGGGCCTCCGGATCGCTCACGCCCCCGACTGTACACCCCTACCCCCCAGGGGTTCACCCGGAGGCCGGGTCCTCCTGGTCGGCGCGTAGCCGGTCGACCGTGGCGCGCAGCCGCTGCGTCGTGGCGCGCGACTCGGCGAGCTCGTCCTGCAGGCCCAGGATCACCTCGGCCGAGGCCAGCGTGTGGCCGTCGTCGAGCAGGCCGCGCAGTCGGGCGGCGAGGAGGAGCTGGTGGCGGGAGTAGCGGCGGTGGCCGCCGGGGGAGCGGTGCGGCTGCAGGACCCCGGAGCCGTCGAGGCTGCGCAGGAAGGCCGCCTGGACGCCGAGCAGCGCCGCGGCCTGGCTCATGGTGAGCGCGGGGAAGTCGGGGTCGTCGAGCCGGCGGACGGCGTCGCCGACGGGGTCGGCCGGCTCGTCGTCCGGCCGGGCGCGGGCGCTGTCCGGGGCCACGGTCCCCTCCTCGGTCGGCAGGTGCACGGGCACGGGTGCCCGGGAACGGCACGGGGGCCGGGCCACGACTGGCCCGGCCCCCGGGTGCGGGTCGCCGCTCAGTGGGTCGGCCCGCCGGTCACCGCTCGACGGCCTTCTGGCCCTCGGCGGACTCGTGCTCGATGGTCCGGCCCTCCACCTGGGACGGCACGTCGGCACGGGTGACGGTGATCTTGCGGGCGCGCGCCTTCTCCGCCACCGGGATGCTCACGGTGAGCACGCCGTCGTGGTAGCTCGCCTCGAGCCGGTCGGTGTCGAGGCTGCGGCCCAGGACCAGCTGCCGGGTGTAGGCCCCGTAGGGGCGCTCGGCGACGGCCCACTCCGCGTTCTCCAGCTGGGGTACCGAGCGCTCGGCGCTGACGGTGAGCGTCGTGCCCTCGACCGACAGGTCGATCGAGCCCGGGTCGACGCCCGGCAGGTCGAAGTGAGCGACGAACTTGTCGCCGACGCGGTAGGCGTCCATCGGCATGCCCGACAGGGCGCGGGCGGTGCCGGTGCGGCCGGCGAGCTGGTCCAGCGCGCGGAGGGCGGCGGACGTGGTGGCGAACGGGTCGTAGGCGGTGAGCACCATGTCGTGAACCTCCTGGGAGATCCGGTGGGTGTGTTCGCTGCCCGAGGTCGGAACCTCTAGTGGCGACTGCAGATTACCTCGTCCGAGCACGGGTGTAAACATCCATCGCACGAGTTCGTTCCGACGGGCGCATGGGATCGGCGGGGGCGGGGCAGTTCCCCGGCATGGACGAGCACGCCCCCGCCGGCGACCCGGCCGCCGCCCCCCAGGACGCACAGCACGGTGCCGAGCCCCAGGTGACCGCCACGCTCGACGGCGACGTCTCGTGCGTCACCGTCGTCGGCGAGCTCACCGAGGCCGCCCGCCGCCCCCTGGTCCGCGCGGTCACCGACCAGCTGCTGTCCACGCCCACCCTGCACCGGCTGGAACTGCAGCTGTCCGGGGTCACCTTCATGAACTCCGCCGGGATGGCCGTGCTGGTGCAGCTGCAGCGGATGACCCAGCCGCGCGCCGTCACCGTGGCGCTGGTCGAGCCCCCGCCGACCGTCGCCCGGCCGCTGCAGCTGACCGGCCTGTGGCGGCGCTTCGAGGTGGTCGACGACAGCGACGGGCCGGCCGGCGCCGGCGGCTCCCCGCCGTCGGGCGCCCAGCCGCGGCCCGACGGCCCGGGCGGCCGCAGCGCCTGAGGGTGTCGGGCGGGGCACGCCCCCGCCTGCTCCTAGCCTGGCCGGGTGCCCGCCTCCTCCTCGCACGGTCACGCCCACGCCCACGGGCCCGACCCGGACGCCCCGCCCCCGAGCCCGGAGGTGCTGGCCCGCCGCCGCCGCGCGGTCTGGCTGATGCTGGTGGTGCTGGTGCCGGCCGGGCTGGCCACCGTCATTGGCCTGGTCGCGCTCTGGCCCGGCGACGAGCCCACGCAGGCGCAGCAGGTCGCCGAGACCTACCTGCCCCCGGGCCAGACCTACCCCGACGCGCGGGTGGTCTCGCTGCAGACCCTCCCGTGCGGCGACTCCGGCGGCGGGCAGGCCACCTGCGCCACCGCCGTCGTCGAGGTGCTCGAGGGCGAGGGGGCTGGCGACTACCAGCAGGTCGACCTGCAGGCCGACGTCGTCGCCAACGGGGTGGCCGAGGGCGACACCGTCGTGCTCACCCGCGACGCCGGTGCCGACGGCGGCGTGAGCTACCAGTTCTACGACTTCGCGCGCACCACGCCGCTGGTCGTGCTCGCCGTCGCCTTCGCGCTGGTCACCGTGGCGGTCGCCCGGCTGCGTGGGCTGGCGGCCCTCGTCGGGCTGGCCTTCGCCTTCGTCGTGCTCCTGCAGTTCGTCATGCCCGCGCTGCTCACCGGGGCCTCCCCGACGCTGGTCAGCCTGGTCGGGTCGGCGGCGATCATGTTCGTCGTCCTGTACCTGGCGCACGGCCTGTCGGCCCGGACGACGACGGCGCTGATCGGCACGCTGTTCGGCCTGGCGCTGGTGACCGTGCTCGGGTCGGTCTCGGTGGGGGTGGCCCGGCTGACCGGGCTGACCAGCGACGAGACCACCACGCTGGCGACCTACGACCCCACGCTGGACTTCTCCGGCCTGGTCATCGCCGGCTGTGTGGTCGCCGGGCTCGGCGTGCTCAACGACGTCACGATCACCCAGGCCTCGGCGATGTGGCAGCTGCACGAGGTGGACCCCGCCATGGGCTGGGCGGAGCTCTACCGCCGCGGCATGGCCGTGGGGCGCGACCACATCGCCTCGACCGTCTACACGATCGTGTTCGCCTACGCCGGGGCGGCGCTGCCGCTGCTGCTGATCTTCGAGCTGTACTCCCGGCCGGCCGGGGTCACGCTCACCAGCGCGGTGGTGGCCGAGGAGGTGGTCCGGACGCTGGCCGGCGCGATCGCCCTGGTGCTGGCGGTCCCGGTGACGACGGCGGTCGGGGCGTTCTTCGCCACCGCGGCCGGCACCGCGGCCGGCGCGGCCCCCGAGCGGCGCATCTCGGCGCTGCGTGCGAGGTTCGCCCGGTGAACAGGAGTCCTTCCCGGCCCCGTCCAGAGGCTCGCGCCGAGCCTGCGAGGCGGGAGGGGGACGGGGTCCTTCGACTCTTGTCCGCCGCCGAGGCGGCCCCCGGCTTCATGCCCGCCGACGAGGGCCACGCCCTCTACGCGGCCGCGCGGTCGGTCGCGGTGCCCGGGCCGCTGCTGGAGATCGGGTCCTGGATGGGCAAGTCGGCGCTCTACCTCGCCGCCGCGGCCCGCGAGACCGGCCGTCAGGTGGTCACCGTCGACCACCACCGCGGGTCCGAGGAGCACCAGCCCGGCTGGGAGTACCACGACCCGTCGCTGGTCGACCCCGCGGTGGGGCTGGTGGACACCCTGCCGCGGTTCCGCCGCACGATCGCCGACGCCGGGGCCGAGGACGTCGTCGTCGCCGTCGTCGCCCGCTCGGAGACCCTCGCGCCGCTGTGGTCGACACCGCTGGCGCTGCTGTTCCTCGACGGCTCGCACACCGAGGAGTCCGCCCGCCGCGACCAGGACGCGTGGGTGGCCAAGCTCGCGGTCGGCGGGACGCTGGCCATCCACGACGTCTTCCCCGACCCCGCCGACGGCGGCCAGGCTCCCTTCGGCGTGTACCGGCGGGTGCTGGCCTCCGGCGCGTTCACCGAGCTGCCCGGCACCGGGTCGCTGCGGCTGCTGCGGCGCCTGCGGTGAGCGACCCGCTCGGCGCGGAGCGGGCCGCCGCCCTGGCGCAGATCGCGGCGCTGACCCGCCAGTTCGACGAGATCGTGGCCGCCTCGCAGGCGTCCAACGCCGACGACGAGCACGACCCCGAGGGCGCCACGATCGCCTTCGAGCGCCAGCAGGTGGCCGCGCTGCTGGCCGCCGCCCGTCGGCGCCTGGCCGACGCCGAGGCGGCGGTGCAGGCCGTCGAGGGCGGCACCTACGGGCGCTGCGAGTCCTGCGGCGGCGCGATCGCCCCCGAGCGCCTCGCCGCCCGGCCCACCGCCCGCACCTGCATCACCTGCGCGACCTGACCCGTCGGGGCGCGGCGCCGAGGTGCGTCCCGTCGTCGTCATGCGGGCCGGGTGACCGCGACCAGCCGCACCTCGCCGCGTGTCGACGCGGTGCTGTCTCGACCGCGCCCGAGACCGCACCAGCTCGACACCGGGCGGCCCGCGGGCACCCTCAGCTGACGTAGCGGCGGGCGGTGGAGCGCCTCTGGACGGCGTCGAGCGCGGCGAAGCGGGCCTCGGCGTGCGGGGGCAGCACCCGCCGCTCGCGCAGCACCCAGGGCGCCCCGCGCACCGCCGCCCACAGCCCCTGCGCGGTCACCCGGTCGCGGGGCAGGGTCTGCAGCAGGTGCACCGTGCGGCGCAGGGCCGGCCGCAGCGGGCGGCGCAACCACGTCGTCCAGAGGGTGTTGCGGATGCCGTCGCGGCGCCGGCGGTGCGCGTCGCGCGCCCGCGACGCCTGGTGGTGCACCGTCAGCGACGGCAGGTAGCACAGCTCCCAGCCCGCGGCGGCGAGGTCGCCGGCCATGAGCTCCTCCTCGCCGCCGAGCCACAGCCGCTCGCAGAAGCCGCCGACCTCGGTGAACGCCGCCCGCCGCAGGACCGAGGCGCCGGCGAGGAACGACCCCAGCGCCGGCCCGGGCAGCCAGGGGGCGCCGCGGACGGGGGAGTCGCGCAGCTCGGCCACGATCGGGTCCTCGCGCGCCCCGGGCTCCACGACGATCCGCGCGGTCACCACGGCCAGCCGCGGGTGGGCGTCGAGCACGTCGGCGGCGTGCCGCAACGAGCCGGGGTCCCACCAGGTGTCGTCGTCGCAGAAGGCCACGTAGGGCGCCGTCACCCGGGCGACGCCGACGTTGCGGCCGACCGCCCCGAGGTTCTCCGGGCTGGCCACCAGCTCCACGCCGGGGAAGCCCTCCCGGACCGCCTCGGCCGTCCCGTCGGTCGAGCCGTTGTCGACGACCACGACGTGCGGCCGCTCGGGCAGGGCGACCAGCCGGGACAGCGCCAGCAGCACCTCGTCGCGGCGCTGGTGGGTGATGACGACGACGGCGACCCGCGGGTCCGTCATGCCGCCAGCCGACGCCGGTCGGCCAGGACCGGTCCCGGGAGCCGCCGGCGGCGGCGCAGCGCGGCCGGCAGGTCGGGCAGCGCCCGCCACAGCCCGCGCCGCTCGGGCGCGCCGGTGCGCAGCGCGGCGGCCACGGTGCCGGCGACCTCGCGCAGCGGCAGCCGCAGCACCGCGGTGAGCACCTTCGACCGCCAGATGGCCGTCCGCCGCGCCGCGGGGTCGTGCCGGCGGGGCGAGGGGTGGTGGTGCACGGTCAGCGAGTCGACGTAGGCGATGTCCCAGCCGGTCGCGGCCAGGTCGAGGGACAGCCGCTCCTCCTCGCCGGGGAAGCGCACCACCGGGTCGAAGCCGCCGACGGACAGGAACGCCCCGGTGCGCACCATCGCCGCGCAGCCGAGGAAGCCGAGCAGCCGTGGCCCGGGCAGGTGCGCCGGCGTGCCCAGCGGGCTGGTGGCCAGCTCCGCGCACAGCGGATCCAGCCGCTCCTCCGGGCCCACCAGCACGCGGGCGTTGAGCACCGCCAGCCGCGGGTGGGCGCGCATGACCTCGGCGGCGCGGGCCAGGTCGCCGGGCGCCCACCACGAGTCGTCGTCGGCAAAGGCCACGAACTCGGTGCCCGCGACCCCGGCGCCGATCGTGCGGGCGCGGGCACCGGCGTTGTCCGCGAGCGGCACGACGGTCACCTCGGGCAGCGCGGCGCGGACGGCCTCGACCGTGCCGTCGGCCGACCCGTTGTCGACCAGCACGACCGGCGCCTCGTGCCGAGGGAGGGTGGCCAGCAGGTCCTCGCGGCGGTCGCGGCTCATCACGACGACGGTCACGCCGTCGGCGGCCGGGGGTGCGGACGTGCCGGTCACGCCTCACCCCTTCCCGGCAGCGGCGCGGCCGAACCGGGGACGTCGACGGTGCCGGGGGCGGGCAGCGCGGCCGGGTCGGCGAACAGCGCCGACGCGGGGGTGGCCCGGGCGAGCGCGTCCACCGCCAGCACCACCGCGGCCGCCGTCCAGGTGGGCCGCTCCACCGGCCACCGGGCGTCGTCGGCGTAGACCAGCCCGGTCCAGTACGAGCCGTCGTCGTGGCGCAGGTGCTGCATGGCGGCCACCTGCTCCCGGGCGGCGTCGGGCTGCCCGGCGACGACGAGGGCCAGCGCCAGCTCGCAGGTCTCCGCGCCGGTCACCCACGGGCGGTCGGCGACGCAGCGGGCGCCCAGGCCGGGGACGACGAAGCGGTCCCAGTCGGCGGCCAGCCGGGCGCGGGCCGCCTCGCCGGTGACCGCGCCGGCCAGCACCGGGTAGTACCAGTCCATCGAGTACCGCGACCGGTCGGCGAAGGCGCCGGGGTCGGTGCGCAGCGCCGTCCCGAGGTCGGTGACGGCCAGCTCCCAGTCCGGCTGCGGGTCGCCGACCAGCCCGGCCAGCGCCACGCCGCAGCGCAGCGCCTGGAAGAGGCTGGCGTTGCCGGTCAGCAGCGCGGTGTCGTCGGGGGTGCCGTCGGGGCGCAGCGCCCAGCTCACCGCCCCCGACGACAGCTGCATGCGCACCACCAGGTCCAGGCCGCGGCGCACGACCGGCCACAGCTCGCCCACCAGCCGCTCGTCGCGGCTGGCCAGCCAGGAGTGCCAGGTGCCGACGGCGAGGTAGCCGGCGTGGTTGCTCTCCACGGCGGGGGAGGTCTCGGCGCCGTCGCGGTACTCGGCGGCCCAGGAGCCGTCGGGCCGCTGCCGCGCGGCCAGCCACCGGTAGGCGGCCGCCGCCCGCGCGTGCTCGCCGCCGACGTCGAGGGCCATGGCCGCCTCGACGGAGTCCCAGGGGTCCAGCTGCCCGCCCCGGGACCACGGCAGCGCGCCGTCGTGGTGCTGCTCGGCGGCGATGGCGGCCACCGTGCGCCCGACCGCGCCGCCGTCGAGGACCCCGGGCAGCTCGGGCAGTTCAGCGGAGCGCAGCGGTCTTCTCCCGCTCCGGGCGGGTCGCCGCCGGCGCTCCCGGCTTGGCCGCGTAGACGACGAGGCTCTTGCCGATCAGCGGGTCGAGCACCCGCTCGGCCAGCCGGGTCACCCACGGCCGCTTCACCAGGTCCCAGACCAGCAGCCGGTGGTAGGCCCGGACGACGGCGGGGTCGCGGTCGACGCCGACGGCGCACTTGAGCCACCAGTAGGGCGCGTGCAGGGCGTGCGCGTGGTGCTGTCTCCCGGGGACGAGGCCGGCCACCGCCAGCCGGGCGCGCAGCGCGTCGCCCCGGTAGATGCGCACGTGGCCGCCCTCGTTGGCGTGGTAGGCGTCCGACAGCGCCCAGCAGACCCGCTCGGGGCCGAAGCGCGGCACGGTCACCGCGACGGTGCCGCCGGGCTTGAGGACGCGGGCGATCTCGGCCATCGCGCGGGCGTCGTCCGGGATGTGCTCGAGCACCTCGGAGGCGATCACCCGGTCGACGCTGGCGTCGGGGAACGGCAGGTGCCGCAGGTCGCCGCGCACCACCGTGCAGCGCGCACCCGCCGGTGCCTCGCCCGCCTCGGCGATCGCGCCGAGCCACTGCCTCGTCGTCGCCACCTCGGCGGTGCCCCAGTCGACGGCGACGACGTGCGCGCCGCGGCGGTAGGCCTCGAACGCGTGCCGGCCCTCGCCGCAGCCCAGGTCCAGGACGGTCGTCCCGGGGCGCACGTCGAGCAGGTCGTAGTCGACGGTCAGCACGGGCGGCCCTTCTCCTGCAGCACACGGGCGTACCAGTCGGCGGTGCGCTCGGCGGTCGAGCGCCAGGTGTAGGAGGCCAGCACGCGGCGGCGCCCGGCGCGGCCCAGCTGCTCGCGCAGCGAGGGGTTCTCCAGCACCAGCCGCAGCGCCGCGGTCAGCTCGTCGACGTCCCCGGCGCGCACCCGGAGCCCGGCCTGCGTGCCCACCACCTCCGGCAGCGCGCCGGCGTCGGTGGTGACCAGCGGCGTCCCGCAGGCCATCGCCTCGACCGCGGGCAGCGAGAACCCCTCGTACAGCGACGGGATGGCGGCCACCGTCGCCGACTGCAGCAGCCGCACGAGGTCGGCCTCGGGCAGCGGCCCGGTGAAGCGGACGGCGTCGCGCAGGCCGAGGCGGTCCAGCGCCGCCTCTGCCGGGCCGCCGGGGCGGGCGGTACCGACGACGGTCAGCCGCACCGGCCGCTCGGTGCGCAGCTTGGCCACCGCCTCGAGCAGGTGCACCAGTCCCTTGAGCGGCACGTCGGCGCTGGTGGTGACCACGACCGAGTCGCCGTCGCGCGGCCGGCCGGCCGGCGGTGGGGTGAAGACGGCGGGGTCGATGCCCACCGGTACCACCTCGACGCCGGCCGCCGGGACGCCCAGGTGCGTCTCGATGTCGCGCCGCGAGCTCTCCGACACGGTGGTGACCGCGTCCAGCCGCGGGGCGACGCGGGCCTGCATGGCGGTGAACCCGTACCAGCGGCCGAGCGTGAGGCGGCGGCGCAGGGTGGGCGCGGCGGCCAGCTCCAGCTGCCGGTCGATGGCGACCGGGTGGTGCACGGTGGCCACCGTCGGGACGCCGGCGCGGACCAGGCGCAGCAGGCCGTAGCCGAGGCTCTGGTTGTCGTGCACGACGTCGAAGCGGTGCGCGCGGGGGAGCAGCTCGCGGGCCGCGCGGAGGCTGAAGGTCAGCGGCTCGGGGAACCCGGCGGTGCACATCGCCGCCCACTCCAGGACGTCGATGCCGTCGCGGAACTCCGAGGGCCGCGGCGTGCGGAACGGGTCGGGCTCGCGGTAGAGGTCGAGGCTGGGCAGCCGGGTGAGCACGACGCCGTCGTCGAGCTCGGGGTAGGGCTGGCCGCTGAGCACCTCGACGTCGTGGCCGAGCGCGGCCAGCTCCCGCGACAGCGCGCGGACGTAGACGCCCTGGCCCCCGCTGTGCGGCTTGCTCCGGTACGACAGCAGGGCGATGCGCAGCCGTCGTCCCATGCGCCGGACTCTAACGACCCCGGACCGTCCGCCCGCTCGCCCGTGTCCCGCGGCGCCTGCCAGGGTGGGGGCGTGATCCGACACGTCGTCCACTTCACCTGGTCCGACACCGCCGACGAGGCCCGCCGGGCCGAGACGCTCGCCGCGCTGCGCCGCCTGCCCGAGCAGGTGCCCGGCTCGCTGGCCTTCACCGTGGCCCCCGACGCCGGGCTGGTCGAGGGCAACGCGCACACCGTCCTGGTCGCCGACTTCCCCGACGCCGAGACCTTCCGCGCCTACGCGTCGGACCCGACGCACCTGGCCGTCATCGCCGAGCACGTCCGCCCGATCCTGGCCGCCCGCAGCGCCGTCCAGTACGAGCTCTGACCCGATCGGACTACCCGGCCCGGCACCCGGCGGTGGCGGCCCTACCGTTCGGCCGTGATCCCGCGCCGACTCGTCCTCGCCACCGCCGCCGGCCTGCTCACCGCGCCGCTGCTGGCCGCCTGCGGCGGAGAGGTGTCCCCGTCCGCGTCGTCGTCCTCCGCGTCGTCGTCCTCGGCGTCGTCGTCCGAGTCGTCCGCGGCGTCCTCGTCGGCGGCCGGTGGCTCCGACCTCGCGCCCGGGCTGCTGCCGGCCGACGCCTTCGGGCCCGGTGCCCAGGTGACCCCGGTGACCGAGGCGCAGCTCCAGCAGGGCGCCGCGCTGGCCGGCGGGTCGGCCGCCGGCCTGCAGGTGGACCCGCCGGAGTGCGCCGCGCTCGTGCAGCAGAGCCAGCCGTCCTTCGACGAGTACGAGGACGTCGCCGCGCAGGTCGCCGTGCTCGGGACGACGACCACCGTGCAGGCCCTGGTTTCCGGCGGTCCCGCCGGGGAGGCGCTCGCGGGCCTCGGTGAGCGGCCGGCGGGGTGCGACTCGGTGCAGGTGACCCCGCCGGAGGTCGGCACCGTGCAGATCGACTACGGCCCGCTCGACCTCCCCGACCTCGGCGACGGCACGGGCGGCACCGCGTTCACCACCACCGCCGTCGGGCCCGACGGGCAGCAGCTCGTCGTCCCGGCGCTGGTCGGCGTGGTGCAGGACGGCGAGCGCGCCGTGGTCCTGGTGAGCACCGACACCCAGGGCGGCACCCTCGATCCCACCGCCTTCAGCGCCCTGCTGCAGCAGGCCTACGAGACGCAGGCCGAGAGCCTCGACTGATCGAAGGACCCCCTCGCCCCCCACCCCTCGCAGGCTCGGGGCGGTGACGGGAACGGAGCCGGCCGTCCACAGCCGATGGCCGGTCCACAGGACCCCTCGACCACCGCCGTTCAGCACCCTCGACCTCCAGGGTCGACCGGATGGACGAACCCCCGATGCCCCTCATCCGGCTCGGCGACACCGGCGAGGTCGCCGCCGCCCTGCCCCACCTGCTCGGCTTCCGGCCCACCGAGTCGGTGGTGCTCGTCGCCCTGCGCGGCACCGGCGGCAGCCGCGTCGGCCTGACCGTGCGCGCCGACCTGCCCCGGCCCGCCGACGCCGCCGCCCTGGCCCGCGCCCTGGCCGCCAAGCTGGCCACCGACGACCCGGCCGCGGTGCTGCTGGCGGTCGTGTCCGAGGCGCCCGACCGCCCCTGGACCCCGGTGCCGCACGATGCCGCCGGCCCGGGTCCCGACGCCGACCTGCCGCACCGCGACCTCGTGCACGAGGTGGTGCTCGCCCTCGACGCGCACGACGTGCCCGTCCGGGAGGCGCTGCTCGTGCGCGCCGGCCGGTGGTGGGACTACGACTGCCCGTACCCGTGCTGCGCACCCGGGGCCGGCACCCCGCTGCCCGGCGGCGCCAGCCCGCTGGCCGCCGCTGCGGTGGCCGGTGGCGCGGTGCTCGCGGCCGACCGCGACGCGCTGGCCGCCCGCATCGCCCCGCCCGCGGGAGGCGCCGGCGCCGCGGCGATGGCCGAGGCGTGCCTGCGCGCCGGGCGGGAGCACGCCACCCGGCTGCGCGCGGCCGGGCGGTCGGTGCTCGCCGGTGAGTGCCACGCCGCGGTCGCCGACGCCGTGGCCGCCTGCCGCCCGGGACCGGCCACGGCCGCCACCCGGCTGCCCGACGCGCGGGTGGCCCGGGTGCTCTGGGCGCTCACCCTGACCGAGGTGCGCGACCGCGCGCTGGCCACCGCGCTGGGCGAGGACGCCGCGGCCGCCGAGGTGCTGTGGACCGAGTGCACCCGCCGCGCCCCCGTCCCGCTCGACTGCGTCCCGGCCACCCTGCTGGCGGTCAGCGCGTGGCTGCGCGGCGACGGCGCCACGGCCAACGTCGCCCTCGACCGGGCGCTGGCCGCCGACCCCGGCGCCACACTGCCCCGGCTGCTCGCCGAGGGGCTGGCCGCCTGCCTGCCCCCGGCGGAGCTGCGCGTCCTGATCAGCGACTCGCTGACCTCCGGCCAGGACGCCCGGTGAGCCCGCCTACACCAGGTCGGGCCGCTGCCACTCCTGCCCGAGGACGTGCTCGGCGAGGAAGGCGAGCACCGTCTCGTACCAGACCGCGGCGTTGCCGGGCGTGAGCACCCAGTGGTTCTCGTCGGGGAAGTAGAGGAACCGCGAGGGCACACCGCGCTTCTGCAGGTCGTACCAGAGCCGCAGGCCCTCGCCGATCGGCACCCGGTAGTCCTTGTCGCCGTGGATGACCAGCACCGGCGTGCGGATGGCGTCGGCGAACCGGTGCGGGGAGTTCTGCTCGTAGCGCTTGGGCTCGACGAGCGGGTCGCCCCACTCCTTCTCCCAGTAGTAGCCGGCGTCGGTCGTGCCGACGAAGGAGTCGAGGTCCCACAGGCTGGCGTGCGTGACGATCGCCCGGAACCGGTCGGTCTGGGTGGCCACCCAGTTGGCCATGTAGCCGCCGAAGGAGCCGCCCATCGCCGCGGTCCGCTCCGCGTCGAGGTCGGGCCGCTCCAGCGCGGCGTCGACGGCGGCCATCAGGTCGGTGTAGGGCGCGCCGCCCCACTCGCCCCAGCCGCGGCGGACGAAGTCCTGCCCGAACCCCTGCGACAGCGCCGGGTTGGGCAGCAGCACGGCGTAGCCGCGGGCGGCCAGCACCCACGGGCACCAGCGCCACGACCACGAGTTCCAGCTCATCAGGGGGCCGCCGTGGATCCACAGCACCAGCGGCGCCGGGTCCTCGGCGCTGGCGCCCTCGGGCAGCACCAGCCACGACTGCACCTCGGCGCCGTCGGCGGCGGTCGCGCGCACCTCGTGCAGGCTCCCGGGCAGCGGGGGGAGGGCGCCGGGGTGGGGCAGCGGCGCGGGGTGCTGGCCGGTCGCCCGCGGGTCCAGCCGCACCGGCGCGGGCGGCTCGTCGTAGGCCGAGCGCAGCGCGTACAGCGCGCTGCCGTCGCGGGCCACCTGCAGGTCGCTGTAGGCGCCGTCGGTGGTCAGCCGCACCGGCTCGCCCCCGCCGAGCTCCACACGGAAAAGGGCGTGCCGGCCGTCGTCGTCGGCGAGGAAGTAGACGGCGTCGCCCTCGGCGCCGAACTGCGGCGCGCTCGGCCAGCGGTCGAAGCCGGGCGTGAGGTCGCGGACCTCACCGCTCGCGACGTCGACCACGAGCAGCGTGTAGTCCGGCGGCTCGGCGTAGGTGGTGAGCGTCTCGCGGACGCAGACCACCGCGGCGCCGTCGGGGGAGAAGCGGGCGGAGTGCACGTCGGCCAGCGGGTCGTCGACCAGCACCCGGCTCTCCCCGGAGCCGGTGTCGACCAGCACCAGCCGGTCGCGGCGCCCGGCCGGGCCGTCGGGGACGGAGTCCACCCGCAGCACCAGCCGGCCGTCGGGGGAGAGGGTGACCGACTCCCCGGCGCCGGTGGGCGGGCCGGCGTCGGGGGTGAGGTCGCGCAGCTCCACGGGCTCGGGCGGCTGCCCGGCGGGGTCGTCCGCCGGCAGCGCGCCGGCCCAGAAGACGTGCGGGACGGCCGGGCCGAGGTCGCTGTCCCAGTACCGCACCGGGTAGGCCTCGTGCAGGATCGCCGAGACGCCGGCGTCCTTGCGGGCGGTGCGGCGCCGCTCGTCGTCGGCGGCGTCCGCGGCACCGGGCATCGCCGAGGCCACCACCACCACCTCGCCGGTGTCGGCGGCCACTGCGAAGCCGCCCACGCCGCCGGGCCGCGTGACCACCGGGCGGGCCTCCCCGCCGTCGGGCGGCAGCACCCACAGGGCCCGCTCGGGCTCGGCACCGCCGGTGGCCGACGGGTCGGGCCGGGCGGAGAGGAACAGCAGGCTGCCGTCGGCGGCGAACTCCGGCGCGGACTCGCCGGGCGCGCTGCGGGTCAGCCGGCGCGCGGGGCGCCGGCCCTCCGGGTCGACCTCCCACAGCGCCGGGAGCCACTTCTTCCGCTCGGCGTCGAGGGTCTGCACCGCGATGGCCAGCCGGCGCCCGTCGGGGGAGAGCGCGAGCCCGGCGACGCGCGGCACGGCGACGAAGTCGGCCAGCCGGGCGAAGGGGTGTCCCGGGTCGTCGGCCGGGGTGGCCGGTGGGCCGGTCGGGGCGTCGGGCTGGCTCACCGGGTCTCCTCGCGGGTCGGGGGCGCTGGGGCGGTGCCGACCACCGTAGACACCGCGGCGCCCGGGACCGCCGGAGCGGATTCCGGGCGCCGGGGGGCAGCGGGCCTCGTGCCGAGGTGGGCGCTCAGAGCTGCGCGGCGGCCTCGGCCGGGGTCAGCTCCTCGTCCGGGGCGGCGACGAAGACGTGCTGGGCCACACCGTGGGGCAGCGGCTGGCCGTCGAGGCTGATCGTCCCGTTGCTCGACGTCGCCACGACCGTGGCGCCGGGGCGCAGGCCGCGCTCGGCGAGCACGCGCAGCAGGTCGGCGTCCTCCTGCAGCTGCTCGCTGATCCGCCGGATGACCACCCGGCGGCCCTCGGCGGTGGCCGAGGTGGACAGCAGCGTGAGCGAGTCGAGCACCGCGGAGGTCTCCCCGCCCAGGGCGTCCAGGCCCGGGATCGGGTTGCCGAACGGCGAGACCGAGGGGTTGCCGAGGAGGGTGAGCAGCTTGCGCTCGACCGCCTCGCTCATCACGTGCTCCCAGCGGCAGGCCTCCTCGTGGACGTCGGCGTAGTCCAGGCCGATGACGTCGACGAGCAGGCACTCCGCCAACCGGTGCTTGCGCATGACGGCGGTGGCCAGCTGCCGGCCCTGGTCGGACAGCTGCAGGTGCCGGTCGCCCTCCACGGTCAGCAGCCCGTCGCGCTCCATCCGGGCGACGGTCTGGCTGACGGTCGGGCCGCTCTGGTGCAGCCGCTCGGCGATCCGCGCCCGCAGCGGCACGATGCCCTCTTCCTCCAGCTCGAAGATCGTGCGGAGGTACATCTCGGTGGTGTCGATGAGGTCGTTCACTGGCACTCCTCCGTGTCGTGCCCGATCGTACGGCCCGGCGTCGTGCCGCCCGGATCACGCCGAGGACCGTGAGCAGGGCGGCGACCCGGTCCCGGCGGTAGCGTCCCGCCGCAGGGGAACGGCCGCGCCGGCCTGCCCCGGCCGGCCCGGAGCGGACGCCCGGACCGGCGACGGCGGCGACAGGAGGAGCCCGTGAGCGACGCGGTGGCCGTCGTCTGGGACGACGCGCTGCTCGGCTACACGATGGGCGGCGACCACCCGCTGCACCCCGTGCGGCTGGACCTGACGATGCGGCTGGCCGAGGGCCTCGGCGTGCTGGCGAGCGACCGGCTGGAGGTCGTCGCACCGACCCCGGCCGGGCCGGACCTGCTGACGCTGTGCCACGACCCCGAGTACCTGGAGGCCGTCCGGCGGGCGCCCACCGACGCCGAGGTCGGGCACGGGCTGCACACCCCGGACAACCCCGTCTTCGAGGGCATGTACGACGCCGCGGCGCTCATCGTCGGCGGCAGCGTGCGCGCCGCCGAGCTGCTGCACGAGGGCCGGGCGCAGCACGCGGTCAACATCTCCGGCGGCCTGCACCACGCGATGCGGGACCGCGCGTCGGGGTTCTGCGTGTTCAACGACGCGTCGATCGCCATCGCGTGGCTGCTGCGCCGGGGCTGGGAGCGCATCGCCTACGTCGACCTCGACGTCCACCACGGCGACGGCGTGCAGACCGCCTTCTACGACGACCCGCGGGTGCTCACGGTGAGCATCCACCAGACGCCGCTGACCCTGTTCCCGGGCACCGGTTTCCCCGAGGAGACCGGCGACCCCGACAAGGCGCTGGGCAGCGCGGTCAACCTGGCGCTGCCCAACGGCACCGACGACTCCGGCTGGCTGCGCGCCTTCCACGCCGTCGTGCCGAGCGTGCTGCGGGCCTTCCGGCCGCAGATCCTGGTCACCCAGTGCGGCTGCGACGCCCACCACGAGGACCCGCTGGCCGACCTGGGCCTCACCATCGACGGCCAGCGCGCGGGCTACACGGCGGTGCACGAGCTCGCGCACGAGCTGTGCGAGGGCCGGTGGCTGGCCCTGGGCGGCGGCGGCTACGGGCTGGTGCGCTGCGTCCCGCGGGCCTGGACGCACCTGATCGCCGAGGCGTCCGGGGAGCGGGTGGACCCGGTCACCGAGATCCCGCAGGCCTGGCGCGACGACGTGGTGGCCCGCGGGCTGCGCGCCCGGCCGCCGACGCACATGACCGAGGGCGGCTGGACCGGCTTCTCCGCGTGGGACCCGTTCACCGAGTCGCGCGTCGACCGTGCGATCGCCCGCACCCGCCGGGCGTCCTTCCCGTACTTCGGCCTCGACCCGGACGACCCCCGTGACTGAGGAAGGACCCCTCGAAGGACCACCCGGCCCCCCACCCCTCGCAGGCTCGGGGCGGGCCCCTGCTGGGCGGCCGACCGTGGACCTGATGACGAACGAGGAAGCAGCCGCGCCGCGGCCGCCGGCGCACTGGGAGGCCGACATCATCGCCGCCGACGGCGGCACCGTGCACCTGCGCCCGATCTGCCCGGAGGACGCCGACGGGCTCACCGGCCTGATGGAGCGCAGCTCCGACCAGACCCGCTACCTGCGCTTCTTCGGGCCGATGAAGCGGCTCTCCGACCGCGACCTCTACCGGTTCACCCACGTCGACCACTCCGACCGGGTGGCCTTCGTCGTGCTGCTGGGCGACCAGCTGATCGCCGTCGGGCGCTACGACCGCCTGCCCGGGACCACCGACGCCGAGATCGCCTTCCTCGTCGAGGACGCCCACCAGGGCCGCGGGCTCGGCTCGGTGCTGCTCGAGCACCTCGCCGCGGCCGCCCGCGAGCGCGGCATCACCCGCTTCGTGGCGGAGGTCCTGACGCAGAACGCGCGGATGGTGCGGGTCTTCCTCGACGCCGGGTACCAGGCCAGCCGGTCCTACGAGGACGGCGTGGTCCACCTGACCTTCCCCATCGCGCTCACCGAGGACTCGCTGGCGGTCACCCACGAGCGCGAACAGCGCAGCGAGTCGCGCTCCATCGCCCGGCTGCTCACCCCGTCGTCGGTAGCCGTGGTCGGCGCCAGCAACGACGAGGGCAAGGTGGGCAACGCCGTCCTGCGCAACCTGCTGGAGTACGGCTTCGACGGCCCCATCTACCCGGTCAACCCGAAGGTGCGGCACGTGCGCGGGGTGCCGGCCTTCGCCTCGATCGAGGCCATCCCCGACGACGTCGACCTCGCCGTCGTCTCCGTGCCGGCCGACGAGGTGGCCGGGGTGGTCGAGAGCTGCCGGCGCAAGCGGGTCCGCGGCCTGGTGGTCATCTCCGGCGGCTTCGGCGAGACCGGCCCGGCCGGCCGGGACACCGAGCGCCGGCTGGTCGCCGCCGCCCGCGCCTCCGGCATGCGCGTCGTCGGCCCCAACTGCCTGGGCATCGTCAACACCGACCCGGCGGTGCGGCTCGACGCCAGCCTCGCGCCGCAGGTGCCCGGCCGCGGGCGGGTCGGCTTCTTCGCCCAGTCCGGGGCCCTGGGCGTGGCGCTGCTGGAGCGGGCGCGCAGCCGCAACATCGGCCTGTCCAGCTTCGTCTCGGCGGGCAACCGCGCCGACGTGAGCGGCAACGACCTACTGCAGTACTGGGCCACCGACCCCGGCACCGAGGTCGTGCTGCTGCACCTGGAGAGCTTCGGCAACCCGCGCAAGTTCGCCCGCCTGGCCCGCTCGGTGGCCCGCACCAAGCCGGTCGTGGCGGTGAAGAGCGGCCGGCACGGCGGCCTCGCGCCGGGCCTGGCCGGCACCTCGGTGACCGTCCCCGAGCAGTCGGTGGCCGCGTTGTTCACCTCGGCCGGCGTCATCCGGGTGGACACCGTGGCGCAGCTGTTCGAGGTCGGCATGCTCGCCGCCCACCAGCCGCTGCCGGCCGGCGACCGGGTGGCCGTCGTGGGCAACTCGACGGCGCTGGGCGTGCTGGTCGCCGACGCCGTCCTCGACCAGGGGCTGACCCTGGCGCACGAGGCGCCGGTCGACATCGGCACCGGCGGCAGCCCGGAGGAGTTCCGCGCCGCGCTGCAGGCGGCCGTGGACGACGACGGGGTCGACGCCGTGGTGGCCGTCTTCCTGCCGCCGCTGGTGCGCACGCCGCCCGAGGAGTACGGCCGGGCGCTGCGCGAGGTCTCGGTCGGCTCGGCCAAGCCGGTCGTGGCGACGTTCCTCTCCGCCGAGGGCTTCCTGCCCGAGCTGACCCTGCCCGACGCCGCCGGCATGCCCGCCCGCGGCTCGGTGCCCTCCTACGCGACGCCGGAGCGCGCGGTCATCGCGCTGGCCCGGGTCACCGAGTACGCGCGCTGGCGGCAGCGGCCGGTCGGCACGGTGCCCGAGCTGCCCGACGTCGACGAGGAGCGCGCCCGCTCGGTGGTCCAGGGCGCCCTGGCCGACAGCGCGGGCGGCCGGCCGCTCACCGACGACGAGACGCTGGCCCTGCTGGGCGCCTACGGCATCCCGCTGCTGGGGACGCGGGTGGTCACCGACGCCGAGCAGGCGGTCGCCGCCGCGGACGCCGTCGGCTACCCGGTGGTGCTCAAGTCCACCGCGCCCTGGCTGCGGCACCGCACCGACCTCGGCGGGGTGCGGCTGGACCTGGCCGACGCCGCCGCCGTCCGGGCCGCCTACGCCGCCATCCCGGCCGGCGACCCGGTGATCGTGCAGGAGATGGCGGCGCCGGGCGTGGCCACCGTGGTGGAGGTGCTCGACGACCCGTCGTTCGGCGCGCTGGTCAGCTTCGGCGTCGGCGGGGTGGCCACCGAACTGCTCGGCGACCGCGCCTACCGCACCCTGCCGCTGACCGACCTCGACGCCGCCGAGCTGGTGCGCGCCCCGCGCGCCTGGCCGCTGCTGGACGGCTGGCGGGGGGCCGAGCCGGTCGACGTCGCCGCGCTCGAGGACCTGCTGCTGCGGGTGGCGCGGCTGGCCGACGACCTGCCCGAGGTGCTCGGCCTGAGCCTGTCACCGGTGATCGTCGGCCCGGCGAACCCCTGGCACGGCGGCCGCTCGCTGGTCGTCGCCGGGGGCACCGCGCGGGTCGGCCCGCCCACCGCGCGCGTCGAGCCCGGCGCCCGCCGGATGCGCGACCTGTACTGAGCCGCCGTCGAGGAGCCCCGCCACCCGGTCCCGCGGCTCACCGGCGCCAGAACAGGTGGTGGGTGACCCCGCTCGGGCTGGGGACGACCTCGCGGTGGAAGCGGTCGAGCAGCTCGTCGGGTGAGGTCCACAGCCGCGTACCGGCGCCGAGCTCGAGGGGTGCGACGGCGACGTGCAGCGTGTCGACGAGGTCGGCGTCGAGGAACTGGCGGATCACCGAGGCACCACCCCCGAGGCGGACGTCGGCGCCGCCGGCCGCCGCGCGGGCCTGCTGCAGCACCGTGGCCGGGTCGCCGTCGACGAAGTGGAACGTCGTGTCCGACAGGGTGAACGAGGGCCGCACGTGGTGGGTCATCACGAAGACCGGCGTGTGGAACGGCGGCTCGTCGCCCCACCAGCCCTGCCACTCGAGGTCCGGCCAGGGACCGCGCTGGGGCGAGAACTTGTTCCGGCCCATGATCTCGGCGCCGATGCCGTGCGCGAAGTCGCGGGTGAAGTAGTCGTCGAGGCCGCGGCTGCCGCCCGGCCCGCTGCGCCCGGGGAAGCTCGCGGTGGCGAGGGCCCACGCCATCAGCTCCCGCGGGTCGGCGTGCCCGAACGGTCGCTGCAGGCTCTGTCCCTCGCCCGCGCCGTACCCGTCGCTCGAGACGGTGAAGTTCTGCACCCTCAGCAGCTGGCCCACGGTTCCTCCCCGGTGTCGACGACGGGCTGACCGCCGGCGCCGCCGGAACTCATCGCCACGGCTCAGGGACGGCGGCCGGTGAACGCGAGCAGCTTCGCCCGGTCGTCGGCGTCGTCGGGCACCGTCACCCGCGGGCCGTAGTAGCCGCTGCTGCGCAGCGCGGCGTCCCACGGCTCGATGCCCGCGAGGAAGGCCGACGCCTCGTCCGCGTCGATCGTCTCGTCCTGGCCGGTGGCGCGGGCGAGGTCCCAGGTGTGCACCAGCAGGTCCATGAGGCCGGTCATGGCGACCAGGTCCTCCAGCGGCATCTCCCCGGCGCGGGTGCTGGTGGGCCGGCGGGCGAGGTCCGGGTCGGCGAGCAGGGCCCGGATCGCGGCGTCGGCGGCCCGCCAGGCCGCGGCCGGGTCCTCGTCGACGGAGGGGAGGTCGGGCACCGGCAGGTCCACCGCCGGGAGGTAGAGCGCCGGCATCCACTCGACGAGGTGCCGGACGACGTCGCGGGCCACCCAGCCCTCGCAGGGCGCGGGGTCGTCCCAGCGGCCGGGCGGGACGCCGTCGACCCGCCGGGTGAGGTCGTCGGCCAGCCGCCGCCACCGGTCCGCCGTCGTCGCCATGACCTGCCTCCTCAACCGATCGGTTGACGATGACTCTGGCCCGGTGGAGGACCCCTGTCAACGCCGAGAGCCGGCTCCCCCAGGGGGAGCCGGCTCTCGGAGGTGGCTGGAACGGCCTCCTCGCAGGGGCCCGACCCGAGCGGAGCGGGGGTCGGGGGGGCGAGGAGGTCCTTGCTCAGGCCAGGTAGTCGCGCAGGGCGTCGGCGCGCTGCGGGTCGCGCAGCTTCGCCATCGTCTCGCGCTCGATCTGCCGGACCCGCTCACGGGAGAGACCGAACTGCTTGCCGATCTGCTCGAGCGTGCGGGGCTGGCCGCCGTCGAGACCGAACCGCAGCACGACCACGTCGCGCTCGCGGTCCTCCAGCGTGGACAGGACGGTGCGCACGTCGCCCTTCATCATCTGGAAGGCGACGGCGTCCTCGGCCACCGCGGCGTCGGCGTCCTCGATGAAGTCACCGAGGCGGGACTCCTCGTCGGTGCCGACGGTCTGGTCGAGCGACACCAGGTCGCGGGAGTACTCGAGCAGCTCGGTGACCCGCTCGGGCGTCATGTCGAGCTCGAGGCCGAGCTCCTCGGCGGTGGGCTCCCGCTCGAGCTCCTGGTGCACCCGGCGGCGGGTCCGCACGACCTTGTTGACCTGCTCGGCCAGGTGCACGGGCAGCCGGATGGTGCGGCCGGAGTCGGCCATCGCGCGGGTGATCGCCTGGCGGATCCACCACGTCGCGTAGGTCGAGAACTTGAAGCCCTTGGTGTAGTCGAACTTCTCGACGGCGCGGATGAGGCCGACGTTGCCCTCCTGGATGAGGTCCAGGAACGTCATGCCGTGGCCGGTGTAGCGCTTGGCCACCGACACGACCAGCCGGAGGTTGGCCTCCAGCAGGTGGCGCTTGGCCGCCTTGCCGTCGGCCGCGAGGGCCTTGTAGTCGCGCGCGACGGCCGGGGTGAGCTGCCGCTCGCCGAGCAGCCGCTCGGCGTAGAGGCCCGCCTCGATGCGCTTGGCGAGCTCGACCTCCTGCTCGGCGGTCAGCAGGGCGGTCTTGCCGATGGTGTTGAGGTACACGCGCACCAGGTCGGTCGACACCAGTCCACTGGTGTCCGGCTCGCGGCGCGGCGCGCGGACCTCGAGGGCGTCACTGGGGGAAGACTGGAGGAGCGTCACGGTCTGTCTTCGTCCTTGCGTCTGGTCCGGATGCACCGCCGGTGTGGTGGGCGGTGGCATCCGGACGGGTGGGGCTCCGTGTCCGGCGGAGCACCTCGCTGGGTGGTGCGTTGTGGTCCGTTGTGTTACGCCCCGTCCAACGGTCACGACGGGGACCGTGTTCCACACCCCCGGGATTCACAGCGGGACCACAGGTGGTGTGTTCGGTCACCATCGGTACCCACCCGGTCGCGGGGTCAGACCTCCAGCAGCAAGGTCATCGGTCCGTCGTTGACGGAAGCGACCGCCATGCGTGCTCCGAACACCCCGGTCTCGACCGTGCCGCCGCGTCGCCGCAGCTCCGCGACGACCTCCGCGACCAGCGGTTCGGCGAGCTCGCCGGGTGCGGCGCCGTCCCAGGAGGGGCGCCGGCCCTTGCGCGTGTCGGCGTAGAGGGTGAACTGGCTCACCACCAGCACCGGCAGGCCGAGGTCCGCGGCCGACCGGGCGCCGTCGTCGGTGGGGAACACCCGCAGCTCGTGCACCTTGCGGGCCAGCGCCCGCGCGCGGCCGGCGTCGTCGTCCCGGCCGACGCCGACCAGCGCCAGCAGCCCCCGGCCGACCTCCCCGACGACGGCACCGTCGACGGTCACCGACGCCGACGACACCCTGCTCAGCACCGCCCGCACCGGCCCATCCTCCGCGATCCCCTGCGGGACCACCCCCGCGGTGGCCGGGGGCGCGATCGCGTTGCCCGCCCGTGGGGTGCGCTGGGATGCTCCCGGCGTGTCGGCGCGCTCGGCGGGCCCGTACCTCGACCGTTTCCTGGCGGCCGCGGAGGAGGTCGCCCGGTCGCGCCCCGGCGTGGACCCCGAGGCGGCCCGTGAGGTGTTCCGCGAGGTGGCGCAGCTGCTGCACGACGGCCTCGTCCTCGACGACCTGGACGGGCACGACACCCGGGTCGCCGTCGAGGGGCTCTGCGCCGACCTGGTCGCCGAGGACCCCGGGACCGCTCTGCGGGCCCGGGCCCGGGCGGCCGTGGCCGACCCCGGGGACCTGCACGACCCCCGAGGGGTGTCCGCGGCCTACCTCACCGCCGCGGCGGTCCTGCAGCTCTGAGGCCTCCGGCGCGGCGGGCGGGCCCGCCGCTCAGCCGGGCCCCGGGCCCGGCCGGGGGTCGTCGAGCGCGGGCCGGTCGGCGAACAGCGGGGGGAGGTGGCGCAGCATGAGCACCGACCAGGCCAGGTGGGTCAGGACCGGTGCCTGGATGCCGCCGGTGGCCTGCCGCTGCAGCCCGAAGAGCAGGCCCATGACGATGCTGGCCAGCACGAGCGCCGGGTTGCGCGTGGCGGTGGTGGCCAGCCCGTAGACGGCCGTCGACGTGAGCACCGGCCGGTCGACGCCGACCGCGGCGTACAGCGCCCCGCGGAAGAAGACCTCCTCGGCCACGCCGTTGGCCAGCGTCGTCGTCAGCACCAGCGGGAAGGACCCCTGGTGGGCGTAGCGGAGCACCGACGTGAGGGCCCGGTCGAGGACCGGGATCCGCCGGGCGACCAGCGCGGCGCCGTAGAACGCGCCGAAGGCGGCCACGCCGGTGAGCAGCGGCGTGGCCAGCGGACGCCGGAGCGCGGTGTCCCGGCCGAAGGTCCAGCCCAGGTGCAGCGGCCCGGAGGCCAGCCCGCCGGCCACCCAGGTGCCGGCGACGGCGAGCGTCAGTCCGTAGAACCGCGGCGAGTCCGGCGGCTGGGACAGCGACACCCCGAGCAGGGTGGCGCCGGTCACCGCGGTGCCGGCGGTGATCCGCCGCCGGCGGCGGAAGGCGGCGTCGGACTCGCGGTGGTCGCGGGGCACCCGGTCGACGAGCGTCCGTCGCAGCCACCGGACGACCGGGCCGTGCAGCCCGCGCCGCGCCGCGGTCACCGGCGGGCTCCGCGGCTGAGCCACCCGGCCCGCTGCCCGCGGCCCTGCCGCCGGTGCTCGTGGGCCCGTTCGACGAGCGCCTCGAGGACCATCCGGTCGTAGTCCATCGGCTCGAAGGGCACCACCGAGCGGATGGAGTCGTCGGTGACGACGACCTCGTTGGTCATCGAGTCGATGAGCGACCGGCCGGTCGCGACGTCGACGTCGGTGACCAGCGCCAGCCAGCGGGAGGACAGCCGCGGGCTGAGCAGCGGCACCGGGACGACGAAGAGGTGCCGGTTCTGGACGAGGGCCACCCGGGTGAGCATCTCGAGGTAGGACAGCACCTCGGGGCCGCCCACCTCGTACACCCGGCCCGCGGTCCCCGGCACCCCGAGCACGCCCACGAGGTAGCGGATGACGTCGGCGACCGCGATCGGCTGGGTCCGGGTGCGCACCCAGCGGGGGGTGACCATCGCCGGCAGGTGGGCCACCAGCTGGCGGGTCAGCTCCCACGAGACGCCGCCGTGGCCGACGACGATGCCGGCGCGCAGCACGGTGACCGGCACGCCGGTCTCGCCCAGCAGCCGCTCGACCTGGCGGCGGCTGCGCAGGTGCGGGGAGAGGGTGTCCGCGTCGCGGCCCAGGCCGCCCAGGTAGACGATGCGCCCGGTGCCCGTCGCGGCCGCCGCCCGCGCGAAGGCCCGGGCGGCCGCGGCGTCCGTGCGCTCGAAGTCCGGGTCGGCGAGCGAGTGCACCAGGTAGTACGCCGCCTCGCAGCCGTCCAGGGCCGCGCGCAGCGACTCCTCGTCGCCGACGTCGCCGGCGACCGGGGTGCCCGCCCCGCGGTAGCGCTCCGGGTGCCGGGTCATCGCCCGGACGTCGTGGCCCTCCGCGTCCAGCGCGGTGGCCAGCCGGCTGCCGACGAAGCCCGACGCCCCCGTCACCAGGATCCTCACCGGTGGAGCCTCACCCGGGCGGGCGCGGCGCGCCACCGCGCCGGGCCCGCGCGCGAGCGCGCCGGGCCGACAGGCGGCCGCGCCCCGAGCATGGCGGGGTGCACCGGAGGACGTCGATCGCGCTGCTGTCCGTCGGCCACGCCTGCGTCGACGTCTACCAGGGCGCCGTGGCGGCCCTGGTCCCGTACTTCGTCGCCGAGCGGGACTACGACTACGCCGCCGCCGCAGGCCTGGTGCTCGCCGCCTCGGTGCTGTCGTCGGTCGCCCAGCCTGCGTTCGGTCTCCTCACCGACCGCCGGGCGATGCCCTGGCTGCTGCCGGTCGCCACGCTGCTGGGCGGCCTCGGCATCGCGCTGAGCGGGCTGGGCGGCTCCTACGCGCTCACGCTGGCGTGCGTCGCGGTCTCCGGCGTGGGGGTGGCCGCCTACCACCCCGAGTCCGCCCGGGTGGCCCGGCTGGCCAGCGGGAACAGCCACAGCGCGATGGCCTGGTTCTCCGTCGGCGGCAACCTGGGCTTCGCGACGTCCCCGCTGCTGGTCGCCGCCGTCGTGGGCACCGGCGGGCTGCGGCTGACCCCGCTGCTGGTGCTGCCGGCCCTGGCCGGCATCGCGGTGTTCCTGCCGGTGCTGTCCGCGCTGCACCGGTGGCGGGCCGCCGGGGACGCTGCGGCGGCCGCCGTCCGGGAGGACGACCGGGCGTCCTTCGTGCGGCTGTCGCTGGCCGTGGTCTGCCGCTCGGTCGTCTTCGTCGGGCTGAGCACGTTCCTCTCGCTGCACGCCGCCGAGCGCACGGGCGGCGGCACCGCGGCGGGCACCGCGGCGCTGTTCGTGCTCTACGCCGGCGGCGCGGTCGGCGCCGTGCTCGGCGGCGCGCTGGCCGACCGCTTCGGCCGGGTCGCGGTCTGCCGCTGGTCGTACCTGCTCGCGATCGGCGCGGTCGCCGGCGTGGTGTTCGTGCCGGGACCCGCGCTCTACCCCTTCGTGGCGCTCACCTCGGCCGGCCTCTACGTCCCCTTCTCGCTGCAGGTCACCCTCGCCCAGGACTACCTACCCTCGCGGATCGGCACCGCCAGCGGGATCACCCTCGGCCTGACCGTCAGCATCGGCGGCCTGGCCAGCCCCCTGCTCGGCAGCATCGCCGACGCCACCTCCCTGCAGACCGCCCTGGCGCCGCTCGTCGCGGTGCAGGCGCTGACCTGGCTGCTGTTCCGCACGCTGCCCGACCCCCGCAGACCTCCTCAGCGGACGCGGACTCCGGCGCGGTAGACGCGGTCGACCTCGAGCAGCGCCGCCGGGTCGCGGCGGGGGTCGCCCCGCACGACTAGGAGGTCCGCGTCGTACCCCCGCGCGAGGCGGCCCTTGCGCCCGCCGACGCCGCACGCCGCGGCGGCCGAGGTGGTCGCGGTGGCCAGCGCGTCGTCGAGGGCGACCCCGCGGTCGGTCAGCGCGACGATGCCGAGGGGCAGGACGTCGTGGGGCTTGCCCGGGCTCACGCCGCCGTCCGTGCCGGCCACCACCGTCACCCCCAGACCGACGAGGTCGGCGACCGTGGCGAGGTAGCCCTCCAGGCGCTGGGCGACCGCGGGCAGGGGCGCGGCACCGGGCCGCCGGCCGAGCGTGGCGCCCACGACGACGCCGTCGTCGGCCATCCGCCGGGCGACGCCCCAGTCGACGTCGACGCCGTCGGCGGTGAACCACGAGCAGTGCTCGACGCTGTCCACGCCGGCCGCCACGCTGTCCCGGATGCCCGCCGGACCGTGCGCGTGGGCCGCGACCGGCAGCCCGACGGCACGGGCCTCCGCCACCACGGCAGCGAGGTGCTCGACGTCGTACTGGGACTCGTGGAGGCCGAAGCCCGGGGTGAGGGCCCCGCCGGTCGCCATGACCTTCACGACGTCGCAGCCGCGCTCGGCCCGGTCGCGGACGGCGGCGCGCAGCTGCTCGGTCGTGTCGGCCTCACCGCCCAGGAACCAGCAGTGCCCGCGGGTCCTGGTCAGCGGCGGTCCCGACACCAGCAGCTCCGGACCCGAGGACGGCTCCGCCCGCAGCGCGTCGCGGAGCGCCAGGGACAGGAACCGGCGGTCCCCGAGGTCGCGCACCGTCGTGACGCCGGCGGCCAGGGCGGTGCGCGCGTGGTCCGCCATCCGCCGCAGCAGGACGTCGTTCCCGTCGTGGAGCAGCGGGGTGACCACGTCGGCCGAGCAGTCGAACCCCAGGTGCACGTGGCAGTCGACCAGACCCGGGAGCACGGTGACGTCGCCGAGGTCCGTGACGTCGGGCGGCAGGCCGCCCCCGTCGGTGCACACGTCGGCGACGACGCCGCCCTCGACGAGCACGGCACCGGGACCCCAGGCGCCGGGTCCGCGGTACACCCGGTCGGCGCGCAGCGCGATCATGCCGAGCACCGTGGCAGGCCGACGCCGGGACGCCAGTGCCGGAAGCCCCGGAGCACCCGCGGCCGGGCGGCGCCTCCCGGGGAAGCGGTGGGGCACGATGCGGGCGTGCCGACCCTGCGCACCACCCGGGACGGCGCCGCCGACGACCTGCTGGGCCGCGACCCGCCCGCCCTCGTGCTCGGGATGCTCTTCGACCAGCACGTGCGTCGACGAAGCAGTGGAGCGTGACGCCACCGCTCCGCCCGATCTCCGCTCGCCGCGATCGGCGGGTGCCGCGCCACCGGATGGTCGGCCGGCGGCGAGTGTGGCAGCGACGACCTGGTCCTGTGTCATCGCCTGCCTTCCTCCCGACCAGCGGCTGATCAGGGGTGCTCCGGGGCTTCTCGGCCGCGGTGCCCGCGGCGAGGGCCGAGGCGGCCGTCGTCGCCGTGCGGCGCCGTCCCGAGGAGCTCGCCGGTGCGGATGAGGTGGTCGGCGACGTCGCGCAGCTTCCGGTTGCCGTTCATCGACGCCCGGGCCAGCAGCTGGAAGGCCTGGTCGGGTGTCAGCTTGTAGCGCTCGATGAGCACTCCCTTGCCCTGCTCGATGACGGCGCGGGAGTCGAGCGCCATCTGCAGGTTGTCGGCCTTGTCCCGGGCGCGCTGGTAGAGGTGCAGGTTGCCGGCGGCGACGGCGACGTAGGGCGCGATGCGGCTGGCCAGGGCACGGCTGTCCTCGTCGAACGCGTCGGCCTGGCGGGCGTAGATGTTCAACGTCGCGGTGACCCGGTCTTCCTGGTCGATGGGCAGCGGGACCGACAGGGAGCTGAGGCAGCCGCGCTCGACCGCGCGTGGCAGGTAGTCCCGCCACCGGGTCTCGGTGCGGGTGTCGGTGATCAGGATCATGTGACCGGTGCGGGCGGCGTGCAGGCAGGGTCCGTGGTCACGTTCGTACTGGCGCTCGTCGAGGTCGTCGGCGAGCCGGCCGGTGCTCACCAGCGTGGTGGGGCGGTCGCGGACCAGGAAGGACACCGAGGCCTCGGGGTCACCGGGCATCACGGCTTTGGTGAGCTCGGCCACCGTCTGCAGCAAGCTGTCCATCGACAGCTCGCGCGGGGACAGCCGTCCCAGTCGTTCCAACGCCTCGGCGGGGTTCGCAGGCGCCGGGTTCGGATGACGGGCCACGGCACGGCCGGGTCTGATCGGCACCGAGGCGCGCGTCCTCTGCGTCAACCGGGCCAGGGACCTGGCCTCGAGCAGTGCGGCCCGCTCGTCCAACGCGTCCGCCCTCTCCCGTGCCAGCTGCGCCTTGCGCGTGGCCTCCTGAGCGGCCTGCAGCATCTCGTCGGCGCGACGGCGCGCCTCCCTCGCCTCAGCGACGTGCGCGTCGACCGGCTGGCCGGCCCCGCCGAGCGCGCGCTCGACCGCAGGCTGGGTCGACCCGCCGTCGTGCAGACGGCTCGGGGCACGAGCAGCTGCGGCATCGTCGGGAAGGTCGGGATGGGTCATCGTGATCCGCTCGGGTGGACGAAGCGCGAGCGGGTACTCGGCGCGGTGGCGGGTCCGGGGATCCGGGCCGGCGGGTCGGTGCCGGACCTGCCTCGTCAGGTGCGGAGCGGCATCCGGCCCACCAGGGCGGTTGTACGGTCCCCGGATGGGTTGAGTCCGGTCGTCGGGTCAACGTCGGATCAACGGATCCGGCGGAGGGGGGAGCACGGTGGGGCCGCTCGTCCGGCCGGTGGTCGTCCTGGTCGAGGACGAGCGGGATCTCGCGGTGATGGCGGAGGAGTTCCTGCGCCGCGAGGGGTTCGACGTCGTGCTCGCCGGCGATGGCCGGACCGGGATGCAGCGGCTCGACGACCGTGCGGTGGACGCGGTCGTCCTCGATCTGGGGCTGCCCGACGGCAACGGTCTGGACCTGCTGCGCAGCTTGCGGCGGTCCGGGCGGGCGGTGCCCGTGGTGGTGCTGACCGGCCGCGGCCGGGAGAGCGACCGGGTCCTGGGGTTGGAGCTGGGCGCCGACGACTACGTGGTCAAGCCCTTCTCGCTCCCGGAGCTGGCGGCTCGCCTGCGCGCCGTGCTGCGCCGGTCGTCGGACGCCCGCCCCACCGCGTCGGTGGAGGTGGGGGACCTGGTGATCGACACCGCGGCCCACGAGGCGACCGTCAAGGGCGAGCTCCTGCCGTTGCGACCCCTGGAACACGATCTGCTGGCCTTTCTGGCCGCCTCCCCGCGGCAGGTGTTCTCACCGGAGCAGTTGCTGGAGCGGGTGTGGGGTGGAGGCGCGGACCGGCAGAGCGCGTCCACGGTGGCCGAGCACGTCTACCGGCTGCGGCAGAAGCTGCAGCGTGCCGAGGTGACGACGCCGCGGATCGTGACCGTGCGCGGCGTCGGCTACCGGCTGGACCCGTGAGTCGGCGATGACGTCGGCGCACGAGCTGGACTTCCGGGCGCTGTTCCAGGCGTCGCCATCGCCCTACCTGGTCATGACGGCGGACTTCGTGATCCTGGCGGTCAACCGGGCCTACGCCGAGGCCACGTTCGTCGACCCCGACGCCGTGGTCGGCCGGCCGATGTTCGACGTGTTCCCCGACAACCCCGACGACCCGCTGGCAGACGGGGTGGTGAACCTGCGCCGGTCGCTGGAGACGGTCGTGCGCACCGGCTCCCCGGACGCGCTCGCGCTGCAGCGCTACGACGTCCGCGCGCCGGACGGCACCTTCGTCACGAGGTACTGGAGTCCGGTGAACACCCCGGTGCTCGACGACGACGGCCGGGTGGCGGTGGTCATCCACCGGGTCCAGGACGTCACCGACCTGGTGCGGCTCCGCGAGGCCGGCCAGGAGCGGCAGCGGTGGGAGGTCGCGCTGTTGACCCGGCTCGAGCAGATGGAGGCCGACCTCTTCACCCGGGCCCGAGAGGTCCAGGACGCCAACCAGCGCCTGCGCGAGCTCAACGACCAGCTCGAGATGACCACGGCGGCCCTCCGAGCGCAGACCCGCGCGAAGGACCAGTTCCTGGCCACCCTGTCGCACGAGCTGCGCAATCCGCTCGCAGCGGTCCGGGCGGCCCTCGACGTGCTGGCGCTGGATCTGTCCGGGCACCCGGCTCTGGACGTGCTCGACCGACAAAGCGGGGCGCTGACCCGGATGAGCGACGACCTGCTCGACGCGGCCCGCGGTCTCACCGGACGCCTGGCCGTGCGGCGACAGCGGATCGACCTGCGCGCAGTGGTGGAGCAAGCCGTCCACGACACCGGGTCCACCCGAGGGACCGCGGGCAGACCGGTCGGACTGCACCTTCCGAGCACGCCGGTGATCGTCAGCGGCGATCCCGTGCGACTCGCCCAGGCCATCGCCAACCTGCTCGACAACGCCTACAAGTACACCCCCGCCGGGGCCGCGATCACCGTCGAGCTCGCCGCCCACGCAGAGGTCGCCGAACTGCGCGTCCGCGACACCGGGCCGGGGCTGCCCCCCGACCTGGCCGGTTCGCTCTTCGAGCCGTTCACCCGGGCGGCTGATCCCGGTCGGGGCGCCCCCGAGGGCCTCGGCCTGGGGCTGGCCGTGGTCCGCGGCATCGTCGAGGCGCACGGAGGCACGGTGACCGCGCGCAGCGACCCGGCCGTCGGAGGAGCCGTGTTCAGCGTCCGACTCCCGGTCCTCACGTCTTCGGAGGAGGGCGCCGACCAGGGGGCCGCGCCCTCAACCGCTGCGCCGACGGCGTCGTTGCGGGTCCTGGTGATCGACGACAACGAGGACCTGGCCCGCTTCTACGCGTCCCTCCTGCGGGAACTCGGGCACGAGGTGACGCTCGCCTCCAGCGGGGAGGGCGGAGTGGCCGCCGCGCAGGAACCCTTCGACGTCGTGCTCTGCGACATCGCGCTCGGTGCGGGCATCGACGGGTACGAGGTGGCCCGGCGGCTCCGCGGTTCGCGGGCCCACCGCTCGACCGGCCTGGTCGCCGTCTCCGGGTTCGGCCGGGAGGAGGACCGGGTGCGGGCCCGTGAGGCAGGGTTCGACCGCCACCTGACGAAGCCGCTCGGGATGGACGACCTCGACCAGCTCCTCCGCTCGCTGGCCGGAGACGCGGCGGAGCGCGGAGCCCGGTTGAGCGCTGCGGAGCCGGTCGACGAGGAACACGGTGGGGACGCGGGGTGAGTGCGCCCGGTTCGCCCTGCGGCACCATCTGCGGCGTGCCGACTCTCCGCATCACCCAGGACGACGCCGCCGACGACCTGCTCGGCCGCGACCCCCTCGCCCTCGTGCTCGGGATGCTCTTCGACCAGCAGTTCCCCATGGAGCGGGCCTTCGCCGGGCCCCGGCTGCTCGCCGAGCGGATGGGCCTCGACCCCGCGACGGACAGGCTGTCGGCCGCCGCCGTCGCCGACGCCGACCCCGACGCGCTGGCCGCCTGGTTCGCCGGGCCGCCCGCGGTGCACCGCTACCCCGGGTCGATGGCGGCCCGGGCGCGGGCGCTGTGCCGGCTGTTGGTCGACCGCTACGACGGCCGCGCCGAGGGGCTGTGGGACGGCGTCCCCGACGGCGCCACCCTGCTGCGCCGGATCGGCGAGCTGCCCGGCTTCGGCGCGCAGAAGGCGAAGATCCTCGTCGCGCTGCTCGGCAAGCAGTACGGCGTGACCCCGCCCGGGTGGCGGGAGGCGGCCGGCTCCTACGGCGAGGAGGGCTCCCGGCGCTCGGTCGCCGACATCACCGGGCCCGAGTCGCTGGCCGAGGTGCGGGCCGCCAAGCAGGAGGCCAAGAAGGCCGCGAAGGCCGCCGCCGCCGCCCGCTGACCGCGCCCTCGACCAGCACCGGATCGTCCGCGGAGGGCCCTGCACGGACCCGGTGCGAGTGGCACGATGGAGGGCGGACCGGGAGACGCCGGATTGCCCGCCACCGGATGACGGGCAACTGGTTCCTCGCAGGCGACACCGTGCCGTCTCCGCCCCGGCCCGCGGAGGGAAGGGTGCTCGTGGCCTCGAGCCAGCAGTCCGCGCGACCCCGCAAGGCCGAGCCGGTGCTCATCACCCAGGCCGAACCGAGCCTGGTCGAGCAGCACGCGGCCCGGAAGCGGCGGTACGTGCTGACCATGGCCGTCCGCGGCATCAGCCTGGTGCTGGCCGCGGTGTTCTACCAGACCGTCTGGCTGATGATCATCTTTGCCGTGCTCGGCACGGTGCTGCCCTGGATCGCCGTCGTCATGGCCAACGACCGGCCGCCGAAGAAGAAGCTCGACGCCCACCGCTACGTCGCGCCGCGGCCCGACCGGATCCTGGAGGCCCCGCCGCGGGAGCGCCGGGTGATCGAGGGCGGCCGGGTCATCGACGGCTGAGCCTCAGCGCGCGCCGGGCCGCCCGACCACCGCGGCGGCCCGGGCCAGCCCGGCGTCGAGCGCGGTCACCGGGTCGCCGCCGGCGAGCCACACCGCCAGCAGGCCGGCCGTGAACGCGTCGCCGGCACCGGTGGTGTCCACCACCGCGGCCGGGTGCGCCGGGCGGTGCACCAGCTCGTCGCCCGAGGCCCACAGCGCGCCCTCGGCGCCCAGGGTCACCGCCACCGCGGCGTGCCGGGCGGCCAGTGCCCGTGCGGCCTCCACGGCGTCCGCGCAGCCGGTGAGCAGTCGCGCCTCGTCGGCGTTGGGCAGCAGCAGGTCGACGCCGGCGGTGTCGGCCAGCCAGCGGTCCACCCCGGAGGCGGCCAGCGGGCCGGTCGAGGCCGGGTCCACCGAGACGGTGCACCCGGCGGCGCGCGCCGCGGCCAGCGCGGCGAGCCCGGCGGCCCGCGGCCGCTCGTCGAGCAGCGTGTAGCCCGACAGGTGCAGGTGCCCGCCCGGGGCGGGCGCCGGGACGTCGCCCGCGTGCAGCGCCAGGTTGGCGCCGCGGTCGGCCAGCATGCTGCGCTGCCCGCCGGGCTCGACCAGGCTGACGATCGTGCCGGTGGCGGCCCCGGCCACCCGGCGCAGCGCCGTCCGGACGCCGGCCGCGGCCAGCTCGCCGGCCAGTGCCGTCCCGGCGGCGTCGTCGCCCACGCAGCCGGCCAGCTGCACCGGCACGCCGAGCGCGGCGAGGTGGGCGGCCACGTTGGCGCCGGCCCCGCCGCCCCGCGTGCGGATGGTGGCCGGCCGGTCCGACCCCGGTGCCGGCTCCCCGGCGAGGACGGCGACGACGTCGGTGGCGACGTCGCCGACGACGACCACCGGCCGCGCGGTGCTCAGCGCGCCTGCCCGGCGAGCGCGGCGGCGATCCGCCCCGCGAGCTCGGCGTTGCGCAGCACGAGGCGCACGTTGACCGCGAGCGTGGCGCCCTCGCTGGCCCGGTGCAGGTGGTCGAGCACGAACGGCGTCACCGCCTTGCCGCGCACCCCGGCGGCCTCGGCGGCGGCCAGCGCATCGGCGATGACCCGGTCGTGCAGCGCCGGGTCGAGCTGCTCGTCGGCCGGCAGGGGGTTGGCCACGACGACGGCGCCGGGTGCCAGCTCGCGCCGGGCGGCGAGCACCGCGGCGGCCTGCTCGGGCGAGTCGACCGACCACTCGACCGGTGAGCCCGAGTCGGCCACGTAGAAGCCGGGGAAGGTGCGGGTGCGGTAGCCGACGACGGTCACCGACAGGCTCTCCATCCGCTCCAGCGTCGCCGGGACGTCGAGGATGGACTTCACGCCCGCGCAGACGACGGCCAGCGAGGTCCGCGAGAGCGCGGTGAGGTCGGCCGACTCGTCGAAGGTCTCGGCCGACTGGCGGTGCACCCCGCCCAGCCCGCCGGTGGCGAACACGCCGATCCCGGCGGCGGCGGCCAGCAGCGCGGTGCTGGAGACGGTGGTGGCGCCCGACAGGCCCAGCGCGGCGGCCACCGGCAGGTCGCGGACGCCGAGCTTGGCCAGGTCCGGGTCGCGGCACACCCGGTCGACCTGCTCGGCGGTCAGGCCCACGTGCGGGACGCCGTCGAGCACCGCGACGGTCGCCGGCACGGCACCACCGGCCCGCACCGCGGCCTCGACGTCGTCGGCGGCCGCGCGGTTGTCCGGCCGGGGGAGGCCGTGGGCCAGCAGCGTGCTCTCGAGCGCGACGACGGGGGCACCGGCGGTCAGCGCCTCGTCGACCTCGGGGGAGAGGCGCAGCGGGGAGCCGACGGCGTGGCGGCCGGTGGAGGTGGGTTCGACGGACACCCTGCCATCATGGTCGGTGGGCGGGGAGCGTCCGGCTCCTCCCTCGGCGCCGCGCCCCCGCCGCCACCTGGACCCGACCCTGGGAGAGCCCGTGAGCAGTTCCGACCTCCTCGAGAAGCCCGACGTCCGCGACAGCGACACCGGCAACGCCAACGAGGTCTTCCACTACGTCAAGAAGGACAAGATCGCCGAGAGCGCGGTCATGGGCACGCTGGTCGAGGCGCTGTGCGGCGAGGTGTTCCCGGTGACCAAGAGCCCCAAGCCCGGCAGCCCGGTCTGCCCGGCCTGCAAGGAGGTCTACGAGCAGCTCCGCGAGTAGAAGGACCTCCCTGCCCCCCACCACTCGCTCCGCTCGCAGCGGGGCCCTGCAGGGAGGCCGTTCCAGCGCCTCACCGCCTCACCCGAGGCCGAGGCGCTTCGCCTCGGCCTGCAGCTCAGCGGCCCGGCGGCGCTGGGCCCGCCGGGTGTGCCGGCGCAGCGGCGCGGGCCAGCGCTCCTGCACGGCGGCGTTGAGCTCGGCGCCCAGCAGCACCGCCATGCCGAAGAAGAACAGGAACAGCAGCGCCGCTATGGGGGTGGCCAGCGCCCCGTAGGGCAGCGCGGCGACCAGGATGTCGGAGACGTAGAGCCGCAGCACGGTCGCCGCCACGACGAAGAACCCGACGGCCAGCACCGTGCCCAGCAGGTGCCGGTGCCAGGGCAGCCGCCGGGGCAGGATCACGTGGTAGAAGCTCGTGAGCGCCAGCACCAGGCCGACGACGACGAGCGGCACGTACACCGCGTTGATCAGCACCGTGGCGGTGCCCTGCCAGTCCTGCGGCAGCACCGCGACGAGCAGGCCGGGCCCGAGCACCAGCAGCGGCAGCATGAGCACCGCGAGCACCAGGCCCACGACGAACAGTCCCAGCGCCATCAGCCGGGTGCGGATCGGGCCGCGGACGTCGCGCTGGTCGTAGGCGATGACGATCGTGTTCATGAACGTCGCGGTCGCCGACGACCCGGCCCACAGGGTGAGCAGGAAGCCCAGGCTGACCACGTCCAGCCGGCCCGAGGTCAGGATGTCGTTGAGGGTGGGCCGGACCAGCGAGTCGACGACGTCGGCGGTCACCACCTGGCTGGAGGCGTCGACCAGGGTGTCCTCGACGGTCTGCACCGCCGCCGCGCCGATCCAGTCGCCGAGGAAGCCCAGCGAGCCCAGCAGGGCGATCAGCAGCGGCGGCACCGACAGGATCTGCCAGAACGCCGCCTCGCCGGACAGCCCCAGGATGCGGTCCTGCCACGCCTTGGCCACCGTGCGGCCGAGCACCTGCAGCGGCACGCGGACCACGGCCGGCCAGTGGTCGAGGCGTCCGGGCGGCGGGACGTCGGCGCGGCTCGCCCCCGAGGCGGTCACGACCGGGGCCGGCGGGCCGTCGGTGGGCTGACCGGCCGCCCCGTCCGCGCGGGGCGGCCCGCCGGCCCGCACGGTGCTCACCGGCCCAGTGTGCACGCCCGACGCGGGCGCCCGCCGGGCCGCGCGGCCGGGGACGCCCGTCGTCGCCCGGTCGGGCGAGGTGCTCAGCGGGTCCGGCGGTGCCCCGGCCGGCGGCCGGGAGCCGACGGCGCGGCCGGCGGCGGGGCGCCCTCCGGGGCGGGCACCGGTGCGGCCGGGTCCGGCTGCGGCGGGACGCAGCGGATGACCGCCTCGGCGGCGTAACGGGTGTCGAAGGACTCCCGCCGCACCTCGGCGCCGGTCTGCAGGTCGCGGAAGACGCGGGTCACCGTGATGTCGAAGCCCTGGGCGCCGCCCTGGGAGATGCAGGTGCCGTCGTCCACCTTGTCCTGCACGGCGGGCTCGCGGACGTTGCGCCGCGGCCCCTCGACGGCCTCCACCTCGTAGTAGCGCGTGCCGTAGAAGGTCACGGTGACCGACCCGCCGGAGGCGCCCGGCGTCCACTGGGTGTCGACGTAGATGCCGGTCTCGGTGTCGTTGCGCCACTGCAGGTCGATCTGGCCCTCGTACACCGTGGCCTCGCGCCCGGCCGGGTAGCGGCTGATGTAGAAGCTGTGCGGCTTGTGGTAAACGTCCTCGAGCCCGGCGAAGAACACCGCGTTGAACATCGTCGTGGCGAACTGGCTGATGCCGCCGCCGACCGCGGTGGACAGGGCGCCGCCGCTGATCACGTTGGCGGGCACGTAGCCCTGCGCGGTCCCGCGGGGGCCGGTGAAGGTGTTCAGGCTGAAGGTCTCACCGGGCAGCACGAGCGCGCCGTCGACCTCCTCGGCCACCACGCGGATGTTGGTGCCGCTGGCGCTGTTGCCCGTGGTGGTCGTGAACGAGCTGACCTCCTCGCGGATCCCGAGGGCCTCGGCCTCCTGCGTGGTCAGCTCGGCGGGCACCGGGCCGAGCTCGGCGGTCACCGTGCGCGGCGCGGGGTCGGGCAGCACCGCCAGCAGCTCGGTGGAGAGCACGGCCGGGTCCACACCGGTCCCGTCCACCGAGGGCACGACCCGGACGCTGCCGCCGGCGATCTCGAAGCGGGCGTCCTGCGCGGGGGTGCCGAACGCGGTGAAGTCCTCACCCATCGCCGTCTGCAGTGCCGCGGGGTCGACGCCGACGGTGAGCTCGCCGCTGTCCTCGGGGGTGAACGTCAGCGAGGCGGCGATCGCCTCCACCGGGACGTCGACGGAGGCCGCGCCGTCCTGGCTGCGCACGGTCACCGGCGCGGCGAGGGCGGGGGTGACGGTCTCCTCGAGGACCCGCTCGGCCTCCTCGGTGCCGACCCGCACCGGGAGGACCTCCACCGGCAGCTCGATCGGGGTGGCGGGGTCCCCGCCGGCGGCCAGGGCGGCGGTGATCGCCTCGGCGGCGCCCTCCCGGTCGAGGGTGCGGCCGTCGACCGGCTCGACCAGCGTCGGGGTGGTCCCCTCGACGGCGATGGAGGCGTCCACCGGCACGCGGTCGACCTGGGTCGCGATGGTGTCGACCTGCGCGGTCAGCGAGGTCTCCTCGCCGGTGATGACCGGCGTGACCCGGCGCTCGCTGACCAGCGACACCAGGCGCGTCCAGGGGTTGAGCGGCTGGTCGTCGGCGGCGTCGACGGTGCCCTCGACGTCCAGGGTGAGGCCGGCGGTGGCGGGGGAGAGGGTGGTCTCGACGTCGTCGGCCACGACCACGTGGTCGGCGGTCACCCGGGGCGCCAGGTCCTCCTCGAGCCGCTCGGCGGCCGCCGCGGGCGAGAGGCCACCGATGTCGACCCCGGCCACCACGGTGTTGCGCGGGACGTGGTCGCCGGCGACCAGCAGGTCGACCCCGTAGGCGACGCCGAGCGCGGCGAGCACCGCCACGGGCGCGAGGACGGCCGGCCGCCGCCAGCCGCGGCGCCGGGGGCCGTCGCCACCTGCCGGGCCGGCGGTGTCTCCCGGGCCGGCGGTGTCTCCCGGGCCGGCGGTGTCTCCCGGACCGTCCGTGCGGGGGGACGGCGGGACCGCGGGGGCGCCGGGCGCCGCGGGCGGCGTGGCGGCCGGGTCGAGGCGCGCCGTCGCGTCCGCGGGGACGGCCTCGGTGGGGACGGGCTCGGTGGGGTGCGCGTCCACCGGGCCGTCGGGGAGCGCCACGGTGCCGTGTGCCGGGTCGGGTGCCGGGGCCGGTGACGGGCTGCCGTCCGGTCCGGGCGTGTCGCCGGCCGTGGGCGCGACCCGCGGCGCCTCGGCGGCGGTGCCCGGGGCCTCCGGCGCCGTGGACGGGACGGCCGGCACCGCCGGCGGAGGCGGCGCGTCGGGACCGACGGGACCGCGGTCCCGGGGGACCGGGCGGGTGTCGTCGGAGAGCTCGCCGGGAACGGCGGTGTCCGGGGCGGGCGCGGGCGGGGCGGGGTGCTGCGGCATCTCGGGGTCCTCGTGTCGACCGGGGGTCCCCGACAACGACGGAGCCGCCGGCTCCCCGTCCGCGTCAGGCGGAACGGGGACGCCGGCGGCGTCGTCGGGTGAGGGCTTCATCGCAGGGAGCGACGATAGCGCCTCTCTCAGCGTGCGAGGTGCTGCTCGCCGTCCGTCTCGATGATGTCGACGGCGATGTCACGGAGCTTGGACTCGTACTCGCGAGCGTGGTGCCCGCAGAAGACGAGGTCGCTGCCGCTGGCGAGCACGACACGCACCTTGGCCAGCGCGCCGCACCGGTCGCAGTGGAAGGGCACGACCAGGTCGTCGGCGGCGGGGGTCGTCGTCAGCGTCTGGGTCATCTGGGTCATCACTCGCTCTCTACCGCACGGACCCGCGGCTGCGGATCGGCCTCCTGCACAGCGCCAGGATGAGCCCCGGTGTTCCCGTTCCTCCCGATCCGTCGGCCGACTCGCCCGGGATGGGGGGCGGGTGACCGGTGGGGCGGGTGGGTGGGGGTCAGCAGGGACGTCACTGGGTGGTAACGGTGTGTCTGGGTGGTGCTGGTCGTTCCGTGCGCCGGCAGGTCTCCGGCTCGTGGGTCCGCTGCTGTCTCGACGTCCTCCACGCTACGCCGTCTACCCGGCCGCTGCCGTCGTACACCGCGCCGCCCGCCCGGGCGGGTGAGATCGTGACCTCAGCGCGACCGGGACGACACCTGGCCGCGACACGACGGGCACCCGGGGGTCACCCGGACGGCGGACGGCCCCCGACCCGCAGGTCGGGGGCCGTCAGCGAGCTGAGAGGCCGGCCTCGCTGCAGGGGCCCGCCGCGAGCGTGCGAGCGGTGTGGGGCAGCGAGGTCCTTCTGCTAGTCCAGGTAGTCGCGCAGGACCTGGGAGCGGCTCGGGTGGCGCAGCTTCGACATGGTCTTGGACTCGATCTGCCGGATCCGCTCGCGGGTGACCCCGTAGACCTGGCCGATCTCGTCGAGCGTGCGCGGCTGGCCGTCGGTCAGGCCGAACCGCAGCCGGACGACGCCGGCCTCCCGCTCCGACAGCGTCTGCAGCACGCTGGTCAGCTGGTCCTGCATGAGGGTGAAGCTGACCGCGTCGACGGCGACGACCGCCTCGGAGTCCTCGATGAAGTCGCCGAGCTGGCTGTCGCCCTCGTCGCCGATGGTCTGGTCGAGGCTGATCGGCTCCCGGGCGTACTGCTGGATCTCCAGCACCTTGTCCGGGGTGATGTCCATCTCCTTGGCCAGCTCCTCCGGGGTGGGCTCGCGGCCCAGGTCCTGGAGCAGCTCGCGCTGGATGCGGCCGAGCTTGTTGATGACCTCGACCATGTGCACCGGGATGCGGATGGTGCGGGCCTGGTCGGCCATGGCGCGGGTGATCGCCTGCCGGATCCACCAGGTGGCGTACGTGGAGAACTTGTAGCCCTTGGTGTAGTCGAACTTCTCCACGGCGCGGATGAGGCCGAGGTTGCCCTCCTGGATGAGGTCCAGGAACGCCATGCCGCGGCCGGTGTAGCGCTTGGCGAGGGAGACCACGAGGCGGAGGTTGGCCTCCAGCAGGTGGTTCTTGGCGCGCTCGCCGTCGCGGACGATCCAGTTGAGGTCGCGGCGCATCTGCGGGGAGAGCTTCTGGCCCTCCTCCTCGGCCGCGCGCAGCCGCTCGGCGCCGTAGAGGCCGGCCTCGATGCGCTTGGCGAGGTCGACCTCCTCCTCGGCGTTGAGCAGCGCGACCTTGCCGATCTGCTTGAGGTAGGCGCGGACGGAGTCGGCCGAGGCGGTGAGCTCGGCGTCCTTGCGGGCCTGCCGCAGCGCCTCGGACTCCTCCTCGTCGTCCCACTCGAAGTCGCCGCCCTCGGCGGTGGCCTCCTCCGCGGGCGCGTCGGCGGCCTCGGCCCCGTCGGGCCCGGCGACGACGGTCTCGTCGAGGGTGAGGCCCTCGGCGCCGGCGTCGACCACCGCCACGGCGGAGTCCTCGGTGGCGACGGCGGTCAGCACCGCGCCCTCGCCGCTGCCCGGCGAGGGGCTGATGGCCGGCTTGCGGACGCCCTTGGCGGCCGGGGCCTTGGTGGGGGCCTTCTTCCGCGCGGGCTTGGCCGCGGACGCGTCCGCTGCCACCCCCACGGGTGCGCTGGTCCGGGAGGCCCGGGGACCGGCGGCGACCGTCTTCGAGCGGGTGGTGCTCGCGGCGGCGTCCGGTGCTGGCTTGTCGGCGGGCACTCAGGTTCCTTCCCGTGCTGGGTGCGTCCCCGGGAGCGGGTGGAGCTCCGGGCAGCGGCCCCGGTCGGTGACCACGGAGCGGGGAGTGCCGCCGGTCCGGCGCGGGGTTTGACCGCGGCGCGGGCGGGGGATGACTCCCGGCTGGGTGGCGACGTGCTGGGGCTCCTCCATTGTAGCGGCGGAACGGAGTGTGACCACCGCCATCGCGGTGGTGCTCGCCCGGACGGGCTGCCACACCACCCCAGGTCAGCCGGTCCCTCCGCAGGGTGACCGACGCGTCGTCGCGCCGGGAACGGCCCTCCTGCAGGGGCCCGCGCCGAGCGTTTGCCGGCCCGGGGGGCAGGAGGGTCCTCCTTCAGTGGTCGATGCGCTCGGCGGCGGTGAGGGCCGCTCCGACGATGCCCGCGTCGTTGAGCAGCTGCGCGGGCACGACCTCGGTCCGGGTGGTCAGCAGCGGCACCCACTTGTGCGCCTTCTTGCTCACCCCGCCGCCGACGATGATCAGGTCCGGCCACAGCCCGGCCTCGAGGACGTCGAGGTAGCGGTCGACGCGCTTGGCCCACTGCGGGTAGCTGAGGTCCTCGCGGTCCTTGGCGGCGGCCGAGGCCTTCTTCTCGCCGTCGTGACCGTCGACCTGGATGTGGCCGAACTCGGTGTTGGGCACCAGGTGCCCGTCGACGAACAGGGCGCTGCCGATGCCGGTGCCGAAGGTCAGCATGAGGACGACGCCGCGGCGGTCGCGGCCGGCGCCGTAGCGCATCTCGGCCAGCCCGGCGGCGTCGGCGTCGTTGAGCGTCTCGACCGTGCCCGGGACCAGCGCGGTCATCCCGGCGTCGACGTCGGTGCCGATCCAGCCGTGGTCCATGTTCGCGGCGGTGTAGGCGACGCCGCGCTTCATCACGCCGGGGTAGGTGACGCCGATCCGGCCGGTCCAGCCGAAGGTCGCCACGATGCCGGCCACCTCCCGGTAGACCGCCTCCGGCGTCGACGGCTGCGGCGTCTCCACCCGCACCCGCTCGCCGACGAGCGCGCCCTGCGCGAGGTCGACCAGGCCGCCCTTGATGCCGCTGCCACCGATGTCCACCCCGAAGCCCTGCTGCACGGCGGTCACCCTAGTGACCGGCGCCGCACGGTGGGGCGGCCGCTCGGGCAGGATCGCCCGGGTGAGTGCCCTGCCCCCGTCCGCCGCCCTGCTCGACCTCGCGGTCGCCACCGCCCGGGAGGCGGCCGCCCTGGTCGCCCGCGAGCGCGGGTCGGCCGCGGCCGCCGTCGACGTCAAGTCCAGCCCCACCGACGTCGTCACCGCCGTCGACACCGCCACCGAGCGGCTGATCACCGAGCGGCTGCTCACCGCGCGGCCCGACGACGGGCTGCTCGGCGAGGAGGGCGCCGACCGGCAGGGCACCAGCGGCGTGCGGTGGGTGGTCGACCCGATCGACGGGACGGTGAACTTCCTCTACGGCCTGCGCGGCTACGCGGTCTCCATCGCCGCCCAGGTGGACGGCGCCACGGTGGCCGGGGCGGTGCTCGACGTGCCCACCGGCGAGCTGTTCACCGCGACCGCCGGCGGCGGGGCCTTCCTGTCCACGCCGGCCGACCCCGGACCGCGGCGGCTCACGGGGAACCGGCCGGGTTCCCTCGGCCAGACGCTGGTGGCCACCGGCTTCGGCTACCGGGTGGAGCAGCGGCGGGCGCAGGGCGCGGTCGTGGCGCAGCTGCTGACGGAGGTGCGCGACATCCGCCGCCAGGGCTGCGCCTCCCTCGACCTGTGCTCGGTGGCCGCCGGGCGGGTGGACGCCTACTACGAGCTCGACCTCAAGCCGTGGGACCACGCGGCCGGTGCGCTGGTGGCCGCCGAGGCGGGACTGGTCGTCACCGGCCTGCCCGGCCGGCCGTTCGCCGAGCCGATGGCCGTCGCCGTCCCGGAGACGGTGGCGGAGCCGTTCCTCGCCCTCCTCGACCGCCTCCACTGAGAGGACCCCCTCGCCCCCACCGCTCGCACGCTCGCGGCGGGCCCCTGCGAGGGGGCCGTCAGCAGGCGGCCTCGGCGCTGGCGATGGGGGTGAGGGTGGCCGCGACCTCCTCGGGCGAGGCCAGCCGCTGGAAGTCCGGGCCGATCACCAGGTCGACGCGCGCGTCGGCCCGGGTGTCCTGGTAGCTGCCCGAGCCCGGGAGGAACAGGGCCAGGTAGGCGGCCGCGTCGCGGCCGGCCGGGCCGAAGCGCACCTCACCGGGGCCGGTGACCTCGCGGCCGCTCGGGTCGTTGGCGACCTCGTCGACGACGAACCCGCGCTGCTGCAGCTCCCCGGCCACGGTCTGGGCCAGGCCCGCGGTGTCGGTGGCGTTGAAGACGCGCACCGACAGCGTCGAGGGGTCCAGCGACGGCGGGGCGGCCTCGGCGGTCGCGCAGGCGGCGTCGGTGGCCTCCTCCCGGGCGCTGGCGTCGGAGAGCACCTTCCACCACACGCCGAGCGCGGCGAGCGCGAGCACGAGCAGGAAGACCAGCGGCGGGATCAGCCGGCGGTCCTTCCGGGGGCGCACCGGGGGCGTCTCGCTTGCCACGCTCACGGTCGTCCTCCTCGCCGGCGGCCCGGCAGGTCTCGCCGGGTCGCGCGGATCCTACGGTCGGCCGCGGGCCTCAGAGGACACCGTCGTCGAGTGCGGCGCGTCCCCGCTCGACGCACGGGTCGATCCGGTCGGCGTACCCGGCGGTGTCCTTGCCGGCCATCGCGCCGGCGGCCGAGCGGGCGACGATGCCGGCCACGATCGCGGCGAACTTGAAGTAGGCGAACCCGACGTACCAGTGCAGGTCGGCCAGGTCGAGGCCGCTGCGCTCGGCGTAGCGCGCCGCGACCTCGGCGCGGCTGGGGAAGCCCTCGAGGGCGGTGACCGTGCTCTGCCCGGCGACGCTCGGCTCGCCGGCCTCGGGCCAGTAGACGTGCAGCATCCCGAGGTCGGCCAGCGGGTCGCCGAGCGTCGACATCTCCCAGTCCAGGACCGCGCGGACGCCGCCGGGCCGGTCGGGGTCGAGCAGGCAGTTGTCCAGCCGGAAGTCGCCGTGCACGATCCCGGTCCGCTGGCTCGCCGGGACGGTCTCGGCCAGCCGGGCGGCGAGGGCGTCGAGACCGGGGCGGTCGCGGTCGCGGGTGGCCTCCCACTGCTGCGTCCACCGGCGCACCTGGCGGGCCATGAAGCCCTCCGGCCGGCCGAAGTCGCCCAGGCCCACGGCCCCGGGGTCGACGGCGTGCAGGTCGGCCAGCACGTCGATGAGCCCCTCGCCGATCGCGCGGCGCTGGGCCGGCTCGTCGGCGTACCCCGCCGGGATGCGGTCGACGACGTGCAGGCCGAACACCCGCTCCATGACGTAGAAGGGAGCGCCGAGGACGGCGGTGTCGGTGCACATGTGCAGCGTCCGCGGCACCGGGACGGGGGTCCCGCCGAGCGCGCTGATCACGCGGTGCTCCCGTGCCATGTCGTGCGCCGTGGCGAGCACCGCGCCCGTCGGCGGGCGGCGCAGGATCACCGACTCCTCCGGCGTCCCCCCGGCCGGCGTCACCACGTAGGTGAGGTTGGACATGCCGGCGGCGATGAGCTCGACGGTCACCTCCCGCCAGCGGTCGTCGCCCAGGACGGAGGCGAGGTACGGGCCGACGACGGCGGGATCGGCACCCACGGGACTCGACACGGGGCGCAGGGTAACCTCCGGCACTCCGCCTCCCCACCGGCCCGTCCGGACCCCGTCGCGGAGCCCACCGCGACTCCGCGTGTCGCCCGCGCGCGGGCGGGCACAAACCGGGGCCGCACGGCGTTGGGGGGCTGCCGGTCCCGCACCCGGCCGACCACGGGGGGTCGCCGGGAGCGGACGCCGGTCCCGGAACCCACGGCCGCCCCGGCGGCCGGACCGGACGGTGGCGCTCCTCGCCGCCGTCGCACGATGCGGGCGCGTTCCGCCCGCGAGAACCCCGGAGGAGGGGCACACCCCATGGCCACCGACTACGACGCCCCGCGCCGCAACGAGGCCGACGAGCTCGGCGAGGACTCCCTCGAGGAGCTCAAGGCGCGGCGCGCCGAGGCGCAGTCCGCCTCGGTCGACGTCGACGAGACCGACTTCAACGAGAGCCTCGAGCTGCCCGGTGCGGACCTGTCCAACGAGGAGCTGACCGTCCGCGTGCTGCCCAAGCAGGAGGACGAGTTCACCTGCTCGCGCTGCTTCCTGGTCCAGCACCGCAGCCGGCTGGCCGCGACCAAGGGCGACCAGCTCTACTGCCGCGACTGCGCCGCCTGAAGAAGGACCCCGCTGCCCCCCACGCCTCGCTGACGCTCGGCGCGGGCCCCTGCAGCGGGGCCGTTCCAGCACGTCACCAGGCTCGGTGGCGGGGCCCTGCGAGGGGGCCGTTCCAGCACGTCACCACGCTCGGCGCGGGCCCCTGCAGCGGGGCCGCTCCAGTGACCCACCAGGAGGACAGGCGATGAGCGAGCACGGGGACCGCAGGGCCGCACCGCGGGACGTCCCGCCGCCGCGGCCGGTGCAGCCCGCCGTCACGGCGGGGGACGCCGCGGCGGGCGGGCCGGCCTGGCTGGCCGAGGACTCCGGCCTGGGCCGGGCGGCCCGCGCCGTCGCCGACGCCGTGGCCGGCCTGCTCGGCAGCGCGCCGGACGACGCCGCGCCCGACGGCGAGCGGCGCTCGGCCGCCGGCACGCTGCGCGACGTCCTCGGCGCGGTCGCCTCGGCGGCCACCCGCCGCGGTGACGCGCCCGCCGCGGCCGACGACGAGAGCCGCTCGCCGGGCACCGTCCTCGGCGACCTGCTCGCCGCCGCGGCCCCCCGGCTGCCCATCCGCGACGCCGCGCGGCTGCGGGCCGCGCACCCCGGGCGCAGCGACGAGGAGATCGCCGACGCCCTCGTCACCCGGGCCTCCCGGGTCACGGCCGCCGTCGGCGCGGCCACCGGCGGCCTGTCGGCCGCCCACTGGTTCGCCCCGCCGTCGCTGGTCGCCCTGCCGCTGGAGCTCGGTGCCGAGACGCTGCTCGTGGCCGCGGTCGAGGTGGTGCTCCTCGGCGAGCTGCACGAGCTGGCCGGCCGCCCGGCGCCCGGCGACCCCCGCGACCGGGCCCTGGCCTACCTGTCCAGCTGGACCCAGCAGCGCTCCGTGGAGGGCACCACGCAGCAGGGCGTCGGCGCGGTGCTGGGGACGGCGGGCTTCCGGGCGCTGCGGCGCCGGCTGTCCCGCCGGATGCTGCGCAACGTCGGGTCGGCGGCACCGCTGCTCGTCGGTGCCGCGCTCGGCGGGCGGGGCAACCTCAAGGCCACCGAGACCCTCGCCCGGAGGGTCCGCGCCGACCTGCGCCGCGCCGGCTCCTGAGCCCGCGGCCGGTCGGCCGGACCCCCGTCGGCGCCGTTAGGGTCGCCGTCGTGGTCGACCCCCTCGACGTCCCCGTCCGGCTCACCGCGGCGGGGGCGGCGCCCCCGCGCTACGCGCTGCCGGGCGACGCCGGCGCCGACCTGACCGTCACCGAGGACGTCGAGCTCGCCCCGCTGCAGCGCGCGCTGGTGGGCACCGGCGTGGCGGTGGCCATCCCCGAGGGCTACGCCGGGTTCGTGCACCCGCGCTCGGGTCTGGCCGCCCGGCACGGGGTCAGCGTGGTCAACGCGCCCGGCACCATCGACGCCGGCTACCGCGGGGAGATCAAGGTCAACCTGGTGAACCTCGACCCGGCCACCCCGGTCACGCTGCGCCGCGGCGACCGGGTCGCCCAGCTCGTGGTGCAGCCGGTGGTGCGGGCCCGCTTCGTCCCCGTCGAGGAACTGCCGGAGAGCGCCCGCGGCGAGGCCGGGCACGGGTCCACCGGTGCGGGACAGGAGGCCTGAGATGCCCTTCGGACGACGGCGCAACCGGATCGACCGCAGCCTGCGCGAGCGCGGCGTCCCGCCCGAGCCGCAGCACCGCGAGCGCGAGGTCGCCGAGACCACCGGCCCCTACGACGCCGCCGACGCCCCCGAGGACGGCACCGCCCGTGTCGACCTCGGCTCGCTGCGGCTGCCCGCCGTCCCCGGCACGGAGCTGCGGGTCGACGTCAACCAGCAGCAGAAGGTCATCGGCGCGACGCTGCGCTACGGCGACTCGCTGCTGCAGGTCTCGGCCTTCGCCGCGCCGCGGGCCGCCGGCATCTGGGACGACGTCCGCGCCGACCTCGCCCGCGGCGCGTCCGGCCAGGGTGCCCGGCTGCAGGAGGTCGACGGCCCCTTCGGCACCGAGCTCGCCGGCAGCATCGTGGTCACCCCGCCGGCGCAGCCCGGGGGACCGCCGCCCCAGCCGGTCCGCCGCGCCGCCCGCTTCGTCGGCGTCGACGGCCCGCGCTGGTTCCTCCGCGGGATGATCAGCGGCCCGGCCGCCGAGAGCCCGGAGGCCGCGGCGGTCCTCGAGGACGTGTTCCGCAAGGTCGTCGTCGTCCGCGGCACCGAGCCCATGCCGGTGCGCGAGCAGCTGCCGCTGTCCCTGCCCCCGCAGGCCGCCGCCCAGCTCGCCCGCCAGCAGCAGGCCGGCCGGCCCGGCGCCGCCCCGCCGCCGGCCGCCGCGCCGCAGCGGCCCGGGGGCCGGCACGCCGCCCCGCCCGAGCCGGCCGGGTGAGCATCCCCGTCCCCGCCGCGTACGGCGGGCACCCCGACCAGTTCCTCGAGCTCACCCTCCCGGCGGGCGACGGTCCCGCACCCGTGGCGGTCGTGCTGCACGGCGGCTTCTGGCGCGCCGCCCGCGGCGTCGAGCTGGCCCGTCCCCTCGCCGCCGACCTCGCCGCCGCCGGCTGGGCGGCCGTGGCGGTCGAGTACCGCCGGGTCGGTGCCGGCGGCGGCTGGCCGGCCACCCTCGAGGACGTCGCCGCGGCGCTCGAAGCGCTGCCGGACCTGGAGGACGCGGCCCGCCTCGACCTGACCGAGGTCGCCGTCGTCGGGCACTCCGCGGGCGGCCACCTCGCCGCGTGGGCCGCCGGGCGGGCCCGGCTGCCCGCGGGCGCCCCGGGCGCCGGCCCGCGGGTGCGGGTGACCGCAGTGGTGCTGCAGGCCGGCGTCCTGGACCTGGTCCGCGCCGCCGAACAGGGACTGGGCAGCGGGGCGACGCAGGAGTTCCTCGGCGGCGAGCCGGGCGAGGTGCCCGCCCGCTACGCCGCCGCCGACCCGGTGCGGCTGCTGCCCACCGGCGCGGACGTGCTCTGCGTGCACGGCACCGCGGACGACGTCGTCCCGCTCGAGCAGTCGCAGCGGTACGCCGCGGCCGCGGGCGCGGCCGGGGACCGGGTCACGGTGCTGCCCGTCCCCGGCGGGCACATGGAGCCGATCGACCCCTCGGGTGAGCAGTGGGCCCGGGCGAGGGAGTGGCTCGGGCGGCGCCGCACCGGCCGCGGGGGCAGCACTACCCTGGGGGCGTGACACAGACGCGTCCCGGCGGCTGGCTCTCGCGCACCCTGCAGCGGCTGACCGCCGACGACTCCACCATCGACGCGCAGGAGCTGCGCGCCGAGGCCGACCGCGCCGGCTGCGAGCCGGTGAGCGCGTGCCGCAGGGGCGAGGTGGTCACGGTCACCGGGCGGCTGAGGTCGGTGGTCTACACCCCGCGCGAGACGGTGCCGACCCTCGAGGCCGAGCTGTTCGACGGCTCTGGCTCGGTCACCCTGGTGTGGCTCGGCCGCCGCCGCATCCCCGGCATCGAGCCGGGGCGCACGCTCACCGCGCGCGGCCGGTTCGGCAACTTCGAGGGCCGCAAGGTCATCTACAACCCCTGGTACGAGCTGAGCGCGGGGTGACGCCGGCGGCCGACGACGACGGCCGGCACGACCCGGGGGGAGCAGCACCGCACGGCGCGCCCGAGGCCGACGCCCGGCCGCTCACCTTCGACCGGCACATGGTCCTCGACCAGCTCGGCGGCTGGCGCGGGATGGTCGACGCCTCCCTGCCGACGATCGCGTTCATCGTCGCCAACGCCGTCGGCGGCCTGCGCACCGGCATCTGGAGCGCCCTGGGCGTCGCCGTGCTCGTCGTGGTGTTCCGGCTGGCCCGGCGGGAGAGCCTGCAGCAGGCGTTCAGCGGCCTGTTCGGCGTCGCCGTCGCGGTGGCCATCGCCGCGGCGTCCGGGCAGGCGCGCAACTACTTCGTCCCGGGGATCATCCGCAACGCCGTCATCGGCGTGGTGCTGCTCGGGTCGGTGCCGCTGCGCTGGCCGCTGGTCGGCGTCCTCGCCGAGTTCCTGGCACCCAGCCACCTGGGGTCCATGGCCGCGCACTCGCTGCCCGGGCTGCGGCGGCGGGTGGACACCGCCCGCGCCCGGCTGCACCACCGGCCGCCGCCGGAGCCCGCCCCGGACGGCCGCCGGGTGGACCCGGAGCCCGAGCGGCACTGGCGCGACGACCCGCGCGTGGTGCGCGCCTACGGCTGGCTCACGGTGATGTGGGCGGTCACGTTCCTGCTGCGCGTGGCGGTGCAGACGCCGCTGTACCTGGCCAACGAGGAGGGCCTGCTCGGGGTCGCCTCGCTGGTGCTCGGGCTGCCGGTGACCGCGGCCGCGCTGGCGGTCACGCTGTGGGTGGTCGCCCGGCTGCACCGGCACCGGGTCGAGGCCGACCCGGCCACGCCGCCGGACTGACGTTCAGAGGACGCCGGCGGGGGAGAGCACCTGCTGCAGCTGCTCCTCGACGTCGGCGTGGGTGACGAACAGCAGCTCGTCGCCGACCTCGAGCGGCTCGTCGGGCGAGGGCGTGATCACCCGGTCGCCGCGCAGCAGCGCCGTCAGCACGGTCTCCCGCGGCAGCGGCACGTCGCGCAGCGGCCGGCCGGCCCACGGGGTGTCCTCGGCGAGGGTGATCTCGACCAGGTTCGCCGCGCCCTTGCGGAAGCTCATCAGCCGGACGACGTCGCCCACGGTCACCGCCTCCTCGACCAGCGCGGCGAGCACCCGCGGGGTGGAGACGGCGACGTCGACGCCCCAGGCCTCGGTGTAGAGCCACTCGTTGCGCGGGTCCTTGACCCGGGCGACGACGCGGTTGACCGCGAACTCGGTCTTGGCCAGCAGCGAGACGACCAGGTTGGCCTTGTCGTCGCCGGTGGCGGCCACCACGACGTCGCAGGTGGCCAGCTGCGCCTCCTCGAGGGAGGACACCTCGCACGCGTCGGCCTGCACCCACTCGGCGCCGGGCACCGCGCGGGTGCGCACCTTGCGGCCGTCCTTCTCGATGAGCATCACGGTGTGCCCGTTGTTGAGCAGCTCACCGGCGATCGAGCGGCCGACCGCGCCGGCGCCGACGATGGCCACGCGCATCAGGCGCGCCTCCCCTCGGGGTGCTCGACCGTGGCGTGCACCCGGTCGGAGATCTCGTCGGTGGCCGCGACGACGAGCTGGTCGCCGTCCTGCAGCACGGTGGAGGCCGACGGCAGCTGGGCCTCACCGAAGCGGACCAGCCAGGCCGCCCGGGCGCCGGAGGCGGCCTCGAGCTCGGCGAGCTTGCGGCCCACCCAGCCGTCGGTGACGGTCACCCGCATCAGCAGCACCCGGCCGGTGGGCTCGCGCCAGAGCTCGCTGACCTTGACCGACAGCAGCTCCCGCAGCAGCCGGTTCACCGTCCAGGGCACGGTGGCCACGCTGGGGATGCCCATCCGCTCGAAGACCTCGGCGCGCTTGGAGTCGTAGATCCGCGCCACGACGTGCTGGACGCCGAAGGTCTCCCGCGCCACCCGGGCGCTGATGATGTTGGAGTTGTCGCCGCTGCTCACCGCGGCGAAGGCGCCCGCGGAGTCGATGCCGGCGTCGAGCAGCGTCTGCCGGTCGAAGCCCAGGCCGGTGACCTGGCGGCCGGTGAACTCCGGGCCCAGCCGGCGGAAGGCCTCGGGGTCCTGGTCGATGACCGCGACGCTGTGGCCGATCCGCTCCAGCCGCCGGGCGATCTCCGAGCCGACACGGCCGCAGCCCATGACGACCACGTGCACGTGCCCCTCCCGAGTCGTCCGCGCGGGCGCCGGCGGCCCGCGTACCGGGCGCGAAGCTACACCCGCGCGGCCCGGGTCCGGGGCGCGTGCCGGACGCCACACCCGGGGGGAGGACCCGCTCGCAGGAGGCGGCGACGGGTCCCCGGCGTCCGTACCATCGCCGCCGTGCCCCGCCTGTCCGACCTCGGACAACTCCCCAAGCGCCTCGTCCTGGGCCGCCCGGTCCGCAGCGACCGGGCCGGTGAGTCGCTGCTGCCCAAGTCGCTGGCGCTGCCCATCTTCGCCAGCGACCCGCTCTCCTCGGTGGCCTACGCCACCCAGGAGATCCTCATCGTGCTGACCCTCGCCGGCACCGCGTTCCTCTTCCTCGCGCCGTGGCTGGCCGTCGTGGTCGTGCTGCTGCTGGCCACGGTGGTGCTGTCCTACCGGCAGGTGGTGCACGCCTACCCCTCGGGCGGCGGCGACTACGAGGTCGCGATGAAGAACCACGGGCAGTTCGCCGGGCTCACGGTGGCCAGCGCGCTGCTGGTCGACTACGTGCTCACCGTCGCCGTCTCGGTCTCGGCCGGCACCGACAACATCATCTCCGCGTTCCCCGTGCTCAACCAGCACCGCGTGCTCATCGCCGTCGGGCTCGTCGCGCTGCTCGCGGCCACCAACCTGCGCGGCGTCCGGGAGTCGGGCAAGACCTTCGCCGTCCCGACCTACCTGTTCGTCGCCGGGATCATGGTCATGATCGTCACCGGGCTGGTCCGCGACTTCCTCACCGACTCGCCCGTCGTCGCCGAGAGCGCCGGGTGGTCCATCGCCCCCGAGCCGGGCTACGACGGCCTGGGCGGGGTGGCCCTGGTCTTCTTCGCGCTGCGCGCCTTCGCCTCCGGCTGCACCGCGCTCACCGGGGTCGAGGCGATCGCCAACGGCGTGCCCGCCTTCAAGCCGCCCAAGTCGCGGAACGCCGCCACCACGCTGGCGCTCATGGGCTGCATCGCCGCGACGATGTTCGCCGGCGTCACCGCGCTGGCCCTGCTCGGCGAGGTGCGGTACGCGGAGAACACCTGCGACCTCGTCGGCTTCCCCGGCGACTGCCAGACCGACCCGCAGCGCACCGTCATCGCCCAGCTGGCCGCGGCCACCTTCGGCGGGGCCCAGTCGGTCGGGTTCTTCTACATCCAGGCGGTCACCGCGCTGGTGCTCGTGCTGGCCGCCAACACCGCCTTCAACGGCTTCCCGCTGCTGGGCTCGGTGCTCGCGCAGGACCGCTTCCTGCCCCGCCAGCTGCACACCCGCGGCGACAAGCTCGTCTACAGCAACGGCATCCTGCTGCTGGCCGGGTTCGCCGCGCTGCTGCTCGTCGCGTTCCAGGCCGACCCCAACCGGCTGATCCAGATGTACATCGTCGGGGTCTTCACCAGCTTCTCGATCGGCCAGTGGGGCATGGTGCGGCACTGGAACCGGGAGATCCGGCTGTCCACCGACGACGCCGAGAAGCGGCGGATGCGCCGCTCCCAGGTCATCAACACCATCGGCGGCACGCTGACCACCGTCGTGCTGGTGATCATCGTGATCACCAAGTTCACCCGCGGCGCCTACCTGGTGATCCTCGTGATGCCGGTCCTGTTCCTGCTGATGAAGGCGATCAACCGGCACTACTCGCACGTCGCCGAGCAGCTGGTGCCCGACAGCGACGCCCGCCTGCTGCCCAGCAAGGTGCACGCCATCGTGCTGGTCTCCAAGGTGCACAAGCCGACGCTGCGGGCGCTGGCCTTCGCCCGGGCGACCCGGCCGGACGTGCTCACCGCGCTGACGGTCAACGTCGACGACGCCGACACCCGCGGGCTGCAGTCGGACTGGGAGCGCTACGACATCCCGGTGCCGCTCACCGTGCTCGAGTCGCCCTACCGCGAGATCACCCGCCCGGTGGTCGACTACGTCAAGGCGATCCGCCGGCAGAGCCCGCGCGAGCTGGTCATCGTGTTCGTGCCGCAGTACGTGGTCGGCCACTGGTGGGAGAACGTGCTGCACAACCAGAGCGCGCTGCGGCTGCGCGCCCGGCTGCAGTTCCAGCCCGGCGTCATGATCACCACCGTGCCGTGGCAGCTGGAGAGCTCGGTCGGCCGGGGCGACGACGACCGGCGGCTGGGCCCGATGCCCGGCGACCTGCGCCGCGGCCTGACCGACGACCACGTCGACGCGACGCCCTATGGCTGAGCGGCGCCGCGGCGGGGCCCCGGACCGGGGCCTGGGCTGGGTGGGCCGGGAGTTCACCGTGACCGTGGGTCCGGTGGCGCACGGCGGGCACTGCGTGGCCCGCGCCGAGGGCCGGGTGGTGTTCGTCCGGCACGCGCTGCCGGGGGAGCGGGTCGTCGCCCGGGTCACCGAGGACCGCCAGCCCGGCTACTGCCGCGCCGACGCCGTCGAGGTGCTCGAGGCCGCGCCCGACCGGGTCGAGCGGCCCTGCCCCTACAGCGGGCCCGGGCGCTGCGGCGGCTGCGACTGGCAGCACGTCGCGCCCGAGGGGCAGCTGCGGCTCAAGGCCGACGTCGTCCGGGAGCAGCTGACCCGGCTCGGCGGGCTCGACGCCGCCGACCCGGTGCTGCGCGACCTCGCCGTCGAGCCGCTGCCCGGCGGGCCGCTGCGCTGGCGGTCGCGGGCCCGCTTCGCCGTCGGCCGCGACGGCGTGCCGGGGCTGCGGCGGCACCGCTCGCACGACGTCGTCCCGCTGGAGGACTGCCCGATCACCGTGGAGCCCGCCGCGCGGGCGGTGCTCGCCCGGCGGTGGCCGGGCGCCGGGGCGGTCGACGTCTCCGTCGACTCGGCCGGCGCGGTCACCACCACCCGGCTCGACCGCCGCGGCGTGCCGACGTCGACCCGGGTGCTGCGGCCGGGCGCGGACGGGCCGGCCGCGCCGGCCGGGCGGGCCGGGCGGCGCGCCGGCGGCCGGGACTGGGAGGTCGAGGGCACCGGCTTCTGGCAGGTGCACGAGTCGGCGGCCGACGCGCTGGTGGCCGCGGTGACCCGGGCGGCCGGCGTGCGCACCGGGGAGACCGTGCTCGACCTGTACGCCGGCGCCGGCCTGTTCGGCGGGGCGCTGGCGCCCACGGTGGGGGAGGCCGGCCGGGTGGTCTGCGTGGAGGCCGACGCCGAGGCGTGCGCGGCGGCCGAGGCCAACCTCGCCGGCCTTCCGCAGGCCGAGGTCTGGCAGGGCGAGGTGGACGCCGAGGGCCTCACCGGGCTGCTCGAGGAGCTGGGGGGCGCGCCCGACGTCGTCGTCCTGGACCCGCCGCGGGCCGGTGCCGGGCCCGCGGTGAGCCGGGTGCTGGCCGGCACCGGGGCGCGCGCGGTGGTCTACGTGGCCTGCGACCCGGCCTCGCTCGGCCGCGACACCGCTGCGTTCGCCGCCGCCGGGTACCGCCTGGCGCAGCTGCGCGGGTTCGACGCCTTCCCGATGACCGCGCACGTCGAGTGCGTGGCGCTGTTCACCCCTTCCGGCTGACCTCCTCCCGCGGGTGAGGCCGCGGCGGGGTCCGGCACGGTAGGAGTGCGGCGTGCTGGTCCACGTCGTCACCCACCCCGAGGTCCGGGTCGAGCCGCAGGTGCCGGTCCCGGAGTGGGGCCTGTCCGAGGCCGGCCGCGAGCGGTTGCGCCACCTGCTCGCCCAGCCGTGGGTCCCGCGGCTGGGGCGGGTGGTGACCGGCACCGAGCGCACGGCGGTGCAGACCGCGGCGGCGCTGGCGGCCACCGTGGGCCTGCCGGTGGCCGTGGACGCGGGCCTCGGGGGCACCGACCGGTCGGCCACCGGCTTCCTGCCGTCCGAGGAGTTCGACGCCGCCGCCGAGGCCTTCTTCGCCCGGCCGGAGGAGAGCGCCCGGGGCTGGGAGCGGGCCGTCGACGCGCAGCGGCGGGTGGTGGCCGCGGCCGGCCGGGCGGTGGCCGGGGCCGACGGCGACGTCGCGCTGGTCTGCCACGGCGGCGTCGGCACCCTGCTGCTGTGCGCGCTGCTCGGTGTGCCCGCGGACCGGCGGCTGGGCCAGCCGGGACACGGGAGCGTGTTCGCCTACGACCCGGTCACCCGGCGGATCACCCGCCCGTGGGTGCGGGTCGGCCCTCCCGGCTGACCGGACGCCGCGGCCGCCCCGGCTACGGTGGGCGGCGTGACCACCTGGGAGTACGCCTCGGTCATCACGGCCAACGACGCGGAGTCGCAGCGGGCGGGGGTGAGCGTCAAGCTCCCCGGCGGCCGGCTCGAGCGGCAGCAGGGGGACACCAGCTCGGTGCTCAACCGGCTCGGGGGCGAGGGCTGGGAGCTGGTCAGCTACCACTCCAGCGGGGCGGGCACCTGGGGGTTCGAGCAGTTCTGGCTCAAGCGCCCCTCGGGGTGATCACGATCGGGTGACGGCCCGCCCGTCGGGTCGAACGCCTGTTCGACGTGCGGCAGACTCCCCGCCGTGGGAGCCGACGTCCCTCCGGGTTGGCCGGAGCAGGTCCGCCCGCCGGGCGCCCCCGACTGGGAGGCGACGGCGGTGGCCTGGCTGTTCGACCTGGTCCCGCCGGACTACCGCGCGCACGCGGTGCTGCGCCGCTACCCGGTGCTGCTCGCCCGGTTCGCCGCCGACCACGTGCGCGCCGGGCTCGAGGCCGCGCGGGAGGGGTGGCGCACCGTCCGGGTGGAACTGGCCGACGACCTGCCGCCCGACGCGATCGAGGCCGCCGTCGCCGCCTACGAGCGGGAGGGCGCGCGCCTCGTGGCGGCCCGGCGTGGCGTCGAGGTGGTGGCGGGGGCGCTGCGCGGGGAGGTCTGGGTGCCCCGGCTCTGAGGGCGGCACCCGGGGGCCCGGTGGTGGGCACGGGCCCCCGGGGCCCTAGCCGGTCAGCCGGTCGGCCTCCCGGAGCGCGACCACCAGCGCGCCGAGCACCTGGGCGCGGGCCCCGAGCGAACCGGGGACCACGTCGAGGCGCTCGGCCGCGGCGGGGATGGCGGACTGGGCGAGCGCCCGCCGCAGCGGGTCGAGCAGCAGGTCGCCGGCGGCGCCCAGCTCGCCGCCGACGACGATGCGGTCGGGGTTGAGCGTGTTGACCAGGCCGCCGAGCACCACGCCCACGGAGGTGCCCGCGTCGGCCACCAGCCGCCGGCAGGCCTGGTCCCCGTCGACGGCGCCGGCCACCAGGGCCGGCAGGTCGCCGTACTGCGGTGCGGCGGTGCGGATGGCGTCGAGCAGGGCGCCGCCGCCGGCGGTGAGCTCCAGGCAGCCGCGGTTGCCGCAGCGGCACAGCGCGCCCGCGGGGTCGAGGCTGACGTGCCCGATCTCCCCGGCGGTGCCGCCGACGCCGCGCAGCAGGTGGCCGTCGAGGACCAGCGCCCCGCCCACGCCGGTCGCCATCTTCAGGTAGACGGTGAAGCGGGAGCCGCGGCCGGCGCCCCAGCGGACCTCGGCCAGCGCGCCCAGGTTGGCGTCGTTGTCGGCGATGACCGGGACGTCGAGCCGCCGCCGCAGCTCCAGGGCCGGGGCGCTGCCCGACCAGGTCGGCAGGATGTTCGACTGCGCCACGGTGGCCGCGACGGTCGCCGCGCCGCTCACCAGGGGCGTGGGCAGCCCGACCACCATCCCGGCGACGTCGGCGAGGGTCGCACCCGCTTCCTGCACCTGGGCGCACACCCGGGTGGCCACGGTGTCGAGGACGGCGCCGGCCTCGAGGTCGGCGACGGCCAGCGGGCCCACGTGCTCGCCCACCACCTCGTGGGAGAGGTCGGCGACGGCCACGCGGACGTGCGTGCGGCCGATGTCCACTCCGACCACCACGCCGGCCCGGCGGGTCAGCCGCACCAGGCCGGCCGGGCGCCCGCCGGTGGGCTGCGCGTCGGCGGCGTCGGACGGCGAGACCAGGCCGCGGCCCACCAGGTCGCTCACGTACCCCGACACGGTGGCCCGCGACAGGCCGGTCTGCTCCACCAGCTGGGCGCGGGTGGCCGGGCCACCCAGCCGCAGCGCCTCGACCAGCCGGCGCGGCGGCCCGGTGAGGTCGGGCAGCCACGGCCGGGGGTCCATGCGGGGATGGTCGGGGGCCGCCCCGCTTCTGTCAACGCTCGACGGAAGTCCGACGCCGAGGCGTGACCCGGGCGGGGCAGCGCCCGCTCCGCGCTCGCCCGGAGGCACCCGCCGCGGCGCGACTACAGTGGGTCGGCGGCCCTCCCGTGCCGTGCCCCTGCCGCCGACAGAGAGGACACCGCGCCGCCGTGTCGCTCCTGCGCTCGCTCCGAGACCCCGCCGACCTGAGGGCGCTGCCCGCCGACCGGCTGCCCGCGCTGGCCGCCGAGATCCGCGACGCCCTCGTCACCAGCGTCGCGCGCACCGGCGGCCACCTCGGCCCCAACCTGGGCACGGTCGAGCTGACCATCGCGCTGCACCGGGTGTTCTCCTCCCCGCGCGAGCCCATCGTCTTCGACACCGGCCACCAGGCCTACGTGCACAAGATGCTCACCGGCCGCGTCGAGGGCTTCGACCGGCTGCGCCAGCGCGGCGGGCTGTCGGGCTACCCGAGCCGCGGCGAGAGCGAGCACGACTGGGTGGAGAACAGCCACGCGTCGACGGCGCTGTCCTACGCCGACGGGCTGGCCAAGGCCTTCGCCGTCCGGGGCGACTCGCGGCCGGTCGTCGCCGTCGTCGGCGACGGCGCGCTCACCGGCGGCATGGCGTGGGAGGCGCTGAACAACATCGCCGCCGCCCAGGACCGGCCGGTGGTCATCGTCGTCAACGACAACGGCCGCTCCTACTCGCCGACCATCGGCGGCGTCGCCGACGCGCTCGGCACGCTGCGACTGCGGCCGGGCTACGAGCAGGCGCTGCTGCAGGTGCGCCAGGCGCTGCACCGCGCCCCCGTCGTCGGCTCGGCGCTCTACGACGCGCTGCACGCCATCAAGAAGGGCCTCAAGGACGTCCTGACGCCGCAGGGCATGTTCGAGGATCTCGGCCTGAAGTACATCGGCCCGGTCGACGGGCACGACGTCGAGACCATGGAGTCGGCGCTGCGCCGCGCCCGGTCCTTCGGCGGCCCGGTCATCGTGCACGCGGTCACCACCAAGGGGTTCGGCTACCCGCCGGCCGAGACCGACCAGATCGACGCCTGGCACGCCACGGGTGTGTTCGACCCCGACAGCGGCGCCAGCCCGAGCGCGGCCCGCGACTGGACGGCGGCCTTCTCCGACGAGCTGGTGCGCATCGGCGCCGAGCGGGCCGACGTCGTGGCCGTCACCGCGGCGATGCTGCACCCGACCGGCCTGGCCGCCTTCGCCGAGCGCTGGCCCGAGCGCACCTTCGACGTCGGCATCGCCGAGCAGCACGCGCTCACCAGCGCCGCGGGCATGGCGATGGGCGGGCTGCACCCGGTGGTCGCCGTCTACTCGACGTTCCTCAACCGCGCCTTCGACCAGCTGCTCATGGACGTCGCGCTGCACCGCCAGCCGGTGACCGTGGTGCTCGACCGGGCCGGGGTGACCGGCACCGACGGCGCCTCGCACAACGGCATGTGGGACATGTCGATCCTGCCGGTGGTGCCGGGGCTGCGGCTGGCCGCGCCGCGCGACGAGCCGACGCTGCGGGAGGCGCTGCGCGAGGCCGTCGAGGTGACCGACGGGCCGACGGTCGTGCGCTTCCCCAAGGGGCCGCCGCCGGTCGACATCCCGGCGCTGGAGCGGCGCGGGCCGGTCGACGTGCTGCGCCGCGGCGAGCGCGACGAGGTGCTGCTGGTCGCCGTCGGCTCGATGGTGCCGCTGTGCCTGGCCGCCGCCCAGCGGGCCGCCGACCACGGCATCGAGGTCACCGTCGTCGACCCGCGCTGGGTGGTGCCGGTCCCCGCGGAGCTCGTCGAGCTCGCCGCGGGCCACCGCCTGGTGGTCACGGTCGAGGACGGCGGCCGGGCCGGCGGGCTGGGCACCACGCTGACCCAGGCCCTGCAGGACGCCGGCCACGACGTCCCGGTGCGCGCGATGGGCCTGCCGCAGGCGTTCCTCGAGCACGCCAGCCGCGGCCAGGTGCTGGCGGACGTAGGGCTCACCGAGCAGGACGTCGCCCGCCGGATCGCCGAGTGGACCGCGGTGCTCGCCGAGCGCGAGGAGCAGGCGGCCGCCCAGCCGGTCGAGGACCCCCGGCCGTAGGAGGACCCTCCCGTCCCGCTGGGGCGCGGCGATGACCAGGTGACCTGATCATCGAGCGTCCCACCCGACCGTGGGACGTCGGGTAGGACGCGCTGCGGTGCGGTAGGACGAGCGACGGCCCGCGCCCGAGGCCGGCCGGGGGGGTGTCGTCGTGCCGCGCCGGGTGCCGCCCTCGCCGCGTGGTGCCCGACCTCACCGCGCAGCGCGAGGTCGGGCACCACGGCGCGCGGTCGGGCCGCCGGATGGGTACGCGGGACGGCCCGGGCCCCACAGGGGGACCCGGGCCGTCATCCGTGCGCCTCCGGGGGAGTGCGCCGCTCAGGCCGGCAGCGACGCCACCCCGCGGGGCAGGAACCGCGCGCCGGTCACCCGCTCGGAGACGCCGGTGCGGTCGAGGTACGCCGAGATCCCGCCCAGCCAGAAGGGCCAGCCGGCGCCCAGCAGCATGCACAGGTCGACGTCCTGCACCGCCTGGACGACGCCCTCGTCGAGCATCAGCCCGATCTCCTGGGCCAGCGCCTCCACCGCCCGCTCGCGCACCTGCTCCCCGGTGAGCGGGGAGTCGCCCGCGTCGATGCCGGCGAGGTCGGGGTCGACGACGCCCGGCTCGGAGTACACCGACGTCTTGCCGAGCTCCACCATCCGCCGCAGCCCCTCGCCGACGGCGAAGCGGTCGGGGAAGGCCTCGTGCATCCGCTCGGCGACGTGCAGCGCCACGGGCGGGCCCACCAACGTGAGCAGCTCGAACGGCGACATCGGCAGGCCCAGCGGGTCCAGGGCGCGGTCGGCGACGGCCACCGGCGTGCCCTGCTCGACGGCGGAGGTGACCTCGCCGAGGAAGCGGGTGAGCAGCCGGTTGACGACGAACGCCGGGGCGTCGGCGACCAGCACGCAGGACTTCTTCAGCGCCCTGCCGACGGCGAAGGCGGTGGCGAGCGTGGCGTCGTCGGTCCGCTCGGCGCGCACCACCTCGACCAGCGGCAGGACCGCCACCGGGTTGAAGAAGTGCAGGCCCACCACGCGCTCCGGGTGCTCGAGCTCCGAGGCCATCTCGGTCACCGACAGCGCGGAGGTGTTGGTGGCCAGCACGCACTCGGGCGAGACGATCGCCTCGACCTCGGCGAACACCTGCTGCTTGACCGACAGCTCCTCGAAGACGGCCTCGATGACGAGGTCGGCGTCGGCGAAGGCGTCCTTGGACAGCGAGCCGGTGACCAGGCCGGTGAGCTGGTTGAGCCGGTCGGCAGAGAGCCGCCCGCGCGCGGCGAGCTTCTCCAGCTCGCCGTGCACCCAGGCCACGCCCCTGTCCACGCGGGCCTGGTCGACGTCGGTCAGCACGACCGGCACCTTCAGCTGCCGCACGAACAGCAGCGCCAGCTGCGAGGCCATGAGCCCGGCGCCGACGACGCCGACCTTGGTCACCTTCCGCGCCAGGCCCTTGTCCGGGGCGCCGGCCGGCCGCTTCGCCCGCTTGTTGACCAGGTCGAACGAGTAGAGCGAGGCCCGCAGCGGGTCGCTCGTCAGCAGGTCGGTCAGGGCGTCGTCCTCGGCCGCGGTGCCGGCGGTGAACGCCTCGCCGTCGACCCCGTGGCGGGCGAGGTCCAGCAGCTCGACGGCCCGGACCGCGCCGGGGGACGCGTTGCGGGTCCGCCCGGCCACGACCGCCCGGGCGCGCTCGATCGCGCCGTCCCAGGCGGTGCGGTCCACCTCGGGACGCGACACGGCGACCGAGCCGGCGAGCACGCCGGCCGCCCACTCCAGCGACCGCTCGAGGAAGTCGGCCGGCTCGAACACCGCGTCGGCGATGCCGAGCCTCGCGGCCTTCGGCGCGGGCGTCATCGTGTTCTGCGCCAGCGCGTTCTCGACGACCACCGTGACGGCGGCGTCGATGCCGATCAGGTCCGGCAGCAGCTGGGTGCCGCCCCAGCCGGGCACCAGCCCGAGGAACACCTCGGGGAAGGCGACCACGGCCGTCGAGGCGATGGTCCGGTACGAGCAGTGCAGCGCCAGCTCCAGGCCGCCGCCGAGGGCGACGCCGTTGACGAAGGCGAACGTCGGGATCGCCGAGTCCTTCAGCCGGCGGAAGACCCGGTGCCCGGTCTCGGCCATCTCCCGCGCCTGGTCGGCCGAGGTGACCGCCGGGACGCCGGAGAGGTCGGCGCCGACGGCGAAGACGAACGGCTTGCCGGTGACGGCGATCGCCGCCGGCGCGGGGGTGTGCGCGGCGATCTCGTCGAGCGCGGCGTCCAGCGACGCCAGCCCGCCGGGACCGAAGGTCGACGGCCGGGTGTGGTCGTGCCCGTTGTCCAGGGTGACCAGGGCGATCTCGCCGGCCAGGCCGGGCACCCGCAGGTACCGGACCCGCGCCTCGGTCACGACCTCGTCCGCGAAGACGGCGGTGCTCACTCGGTGCCCTCCCAGGCCGGGTTCTCCCAGATGACGGTGGCGCCCATGCCCAGGCCCACGCACATGGCGGTCAGGCCGTAGCGGACGTCGGGCCGCTCGGCGAACTGGCGGGACAGCTGCGTCATCAGCCGCACGCCGGAGGAGGCCAGCGGGTGGCCGACGGCGATGGCGCCGCCCCACGGGTTGACCCGCGGGTCGTCGTCGGCGATGCCGAAGTGGTCGAGGAAGGCCAGCACCTGGACGGCGAAGGCCTCGTTGAGCTCGAACAGGCCGATGTCGTCGATGGTCAGGCCGGTGCGGGCCAGCGCGCGCTCGGTCGAGGGGACCGGGCCCACGCCCATCACCTCGGGCTCGACGCCGACGAACCCGTAGCCGACCAGCCGCATGCCGGCGGTCAGGCCCAGCTCCGCGGCCACCTCCTCCGCGGCCAGGATGCAGCCGGTGGCGCCGTCGTTGAGGCCCGCAGCGTTGCCGGCGGTCACGTGCCCGTGGGGACGGAACGGCGTCTTGAGCCCGGCCAGGCCCTCGAGCGTGGTGCCCGGCCGCGGCGGCTCGTCGGCGGTGGCCAGGCCCCAGCCGTGCTCGGCCGAGCGGGTCGCGACGGGCACCAGCTCCGGGCCGATCTGCCCGTTGGCCACGGCCTTGGCGTACCGCTGCTGGCTGGCCAGCGCGAAGGCGTCGGCCCGCTCGCGGGTCAGGTGCGGGAAGCGGTCGTGCAGGTTCTCGGCGGTGGCGCCCATGACGAGCGCGGACTCGTCGACCAGCTTCTCGCTGAAGAACCGCGGGTTGGGGTCGGCACCCTCGCCCATCGGGTGGCGGCCCATGTGCTCCACCCCGCCGGCGATGGCGACGTCGTAGGCGCCGAACGCGATGCCGCTGGCGGTGGTGGTGACGGCGGTCATCGCGCCGGCGCACATCCGGTCGATCGCGTAGCCGGGCACCGACCTCGGCAGCCCGGCGAGCAGGGCGGCGGTACGGCCGATGGTCAGCCCCTGGTCGCCGATCTGGGTGGTGGCGGCGATGGCGACCTCGTCGACCCGCTCGGGCGGCAAGGCCGGGTTGCGGCGCAGCAGCTCGCGGATGACGCGGACGACGAGGTCGTCGGCGCGCGTCTCGGCGTAGACGCCCGTCGGGCCGGCCTTGCCGAACGGGGTGCGCACGCCGTCGACGAAGACGACCTCACGCAGCGGGCGTGGCCGCTCTCGAGATGACACAGGACCTCCGCGGGGATCGGTACCGGCCGGTACGGCTCGGCACCGGTCAAGTTACCCGCCGGTAACCGCAGGGTCGAGCGGGACACGGCCCGGGGAGGGAGGCGTCACCCGCCGTGGGGGGCACCCGCCCGGGTCACCCGTCGAGGTCACGGTCCGGCAACGCCGTCGGCGGCCTCTTGCACCCGCTGTGACACAGCGCGCATCCTGACCGCCGCACTTCTGCGCATTCCCGACAGAACGGTGGACCCCCATGGCGCGACGGCGCACCCTCATGACGGCCCTCGCGGCCTCCCTCGTCTTCAGCCTGGCCGCCTGCGGCGGCGACAGCGGCGGCGGCGACTCCGGCTCCGGCGGCGGCGGTGGCGGTGGCGGCGAGTCCGCCGGCCGGGTCGGCGTCATCCTCCCCGACACCGAGTCCTCGGTGCGGTGGGAGAACTTCGACCGCCCCTACCTCGAGGCGGCCTTCGAGGAGGCCGGTGTCGAGTACGACATCCAGAACGCCGAGGGCGACGCCCAGCGGCAGGCCACCATCGCCGAGCAGATGATCACCGAGGGCGCCACCGTCCTGGCGATCGTCAACCTCGACTCGGCCTCGGGTGCGCAGATCCAGGAGCAGGCGGCCAACGAGGGCGTCCAGACGATCGACTACGACCGGCTGACCCTCGGCGGCTCCGCGGAGTACTACGTCTCCTTCGACAACACGGAGGTCGGCCGGCTGCAGGGCCAGGGCCTGCAGCAGTGCCTGGAGGCCAACGGCGTCACCCAGGGCAACATCGCCTTCCTCAACGGCTCGCCGGACGACAACAACGCCACGCTGTTCTCCTCGGGCGCCCACGAGATCCTCGACCCGCTGACCCAGTACACCCAGGTCGCCGAGCAGGCCGTCCCCGAGTGGGACAACCAGGAGGCGGCGACGATCTTCGAGCAGATGTACACCCAGAACGGCGGCAACATCCAGGGTGTGCTGGCCGCGAACGACGGCCTGGCCAACTCGGTGATCCAGATCCTCGGGCGCAACAACGCCGCGGGCGCGAACAACGTGACCGGTCAGGACGCCACGGTCGAGGGCCTGCAGAACATCCTCAACAACGACCAGTGCATGACGGTCTACAAGTCGGTCCGCGAGGAGGCCAACGCGCTGGCCGAGCTGGCCGTCGCGCTGCTCAACGGCGAGGAGGGCGAGACCACCGGCACCGTCGAGGACACCGAGGCCGGCCGGGACGTCCCGTCGGTCCTGCTCACCCCGCAGGCGATCTTCCGCGACAACGTCAAGGACGTCGTGGACGACGAGTTCGTCTCCGCCGACGAGCTGTGCACCGGCGACTTCGCCGCCGCGTGCTCGGAGCTCGGGATCGAGTAGTGGTCAGCAGCCGCCGGGGCGCCGATGATGGGCGCCCCGGCGGCTGCCGCCGCCCTGTTCCCGCTCCACCCCGCCCCACCCAGCTCGACCGAGAGGCCCGGCGTGTCCGCACCCACCGACCGTCCCGAGGACGGCACCCCCACCCTGGAGCTCCGCGGCGTCAACAAGAGCTTCGGCGCCATCCAGGTCCTGCACGACGTGCACATGAAGGTCTACCCCGGCCAGGTCACCGCGCTGGTCGGTGACAACGGGGCGGGCAAGTCCACGCTCATCAAGTCCATCGCCGGCATCCACGCGATCGACTCCGGCGAGTTCCTCTTCGAGGGCAAGCCGGTCACCGTCGGCGGCCCGCGCGAGGCCGCCGCGCTCGGCATCGAGATCGTCTACCAGGACCTCGCCCTGGCCGACAACCTCGACGTCGTCCAGAACATGTTCCTCGGCCGCGAGCGCAAGAACGGCATCCTCCTCGACGAGACGTCGATGGAGGAGGCGGCCCGGGACACCCTGAGCAAGCTCTCCGTCCGGACCCTGAAGTCGGTGCGCCAGCTCGTCTCCAGCCTCTCCGGCGGTCAGCGGCAGACGGTCGCCATCGCCAAGGCCGTGCTCTGGGAGTCCAAGCTGGTCGTCCTCGACGAGCCGACCGCGGCCCTCGGCGTCGCGCAGACCCGGCAGGTCCTCGACCTGGTCCGGCGGCTCGCCGACACCGGGCACGCGGTGGTCTTCATCAGCCACAACATGGTCGACGTCTTCGAGGTGTCCGACCGGATCGCGGCCCTCTACCTGGGGCGGATGGCGGCCGACGTCCCGATCTCCCAGGTCGACCGTCCGCAGGTCATCGAGCTCATCACGGCGGGCCGCTCGGGCAACCTGGGCATCGCACCCGCCGACGCCGCAGCGGTGGAGGTCTGAGCATGTCGAGCACGCTGTCCACCCCCACCAGCGCGCAGGAGCCGGGCGGCGCCCCGTCCGGCTTCGAGGCCGACCGCAGCGCGGACTCCTTCGGCGCGACGGTCCGGGCCTACGTCGACCGGGTCCGGGGCGGGGACCTCGGCGCCCTGCCGGCCATCCTCGGCATCGTCGTCCTCGGCCTGCTGTTCTTCGCGCTGCGGCCGGAGACCTTCCTGACCCCGCGCAACATGGCCAACCTGGCCGACCAGGCGGCGCCGATCATCATCCTGGCGATGGGGCTGGTCTTCATCCTGCTGCTGGGCGAGATCGACCTGTCCGCCGGTGTGGTCAGCGGCGTCTGCGCCGCGGTCATGGCCAAGCTGCTCGCCGACGCCGGCGCGCCCTGGTACGTCTCGGTGCTGGCCGCCATCGTCACCGGCGTGGTGATCGGGTTGTTCACCGGCAGCCTGGTCGGGATGGTCGGCATCCCGTCGTTCGTGGTCACCCTCGCGCTGTTCCTGGGCTGGCAGGGCTTCACGCTGCGGCTCATCGGCGAGGGCGGCACCGTGCCGGTGCGCGACCCGGTGATCTCGGCGATCAGCGACAAGAACGTGCCGGTCGCCCTCGGCTGGGTCCTCGCGCTGCTCACCATCGCCGTGTACGCCGCGCTGCAGCTCAACCGGTTCCGCGTGCAGAAGGCGCGGGGCCTCGCCCACGCCCCGCTCGCCGTGGTGCTGGTGCGCATCGGCGTCATCGCGGCCGTCGTCGTCCTGGTGACGGCGGTGCTGAGCGTCGACCGGGCGCCGGCCGTCGGCGTGGTCCTCGCCGGCATCCCCTACGCGATCCCGCTGGTCGTCCTCCTGCTGCTGCTGCTCACCTTCGTGCTCGGCCGCACCAGCTTCGGGCGGCACGTGTACGCGGTCGGCGGCAACGCCGAGGCGGCCCGGCGCGCCGGCATCAACGTCACCCGGATCCGGGTGGCCGTGTTCGTCATCGGCTCGACCCTGGCGGCGATCAGCGGCATCGTCGCGGCCGCCCGGCTCGGCTCGGTGGCGCCGGGGTCCGGCGGCGGCAACACGCTGCTCTACGCCGTGGGGGCCGCGGTCATCGGTGGCACCAGCCTCTTCGGCGGCCGGGGACGGGTGCGAGACGCCGTCCTGGGCGGCCTGGTGGTGGCGATCATCGCCAACGGACTCGGCCTGCTGGGCACCGAGGCGTACCTGAACTTCATCATCACCGGCGGCGTGCTGCTGCTGGCCGCCAGCGTCGACGCGCTGGCCCGGCGGCGGGCGGCGGCCACCGGCCACTGAGGAAGGACCCCCTCGCACCCCACCGCTCGCACGCTCGCGGCGGGGCCCTGCGAGGGGGCCGTTCCCACACGTCACCACGCGGGGCCCGCCGTCCGGTTCCGGACGGCGGGCCCTCCGGCGATCAGGCGCGGGTGGCGGCGTCGGTGAGCAGGTCGCGGGTGAGCTCGACCTGCCACTCGCGGGCACCGCCGGCGCGCAGCGCCGCGGCGATCGTGCCGGGGTCGCGCGGCTCCGGCGGGGCCCACATCAGCCGGCGCACGAGGTCGGGGGAGAGGACGTTCTCCACCGGCACGGCGTGCTTCTGCGACAGCTCGGCCAGCGCGGTGCGGGCCGCCGCCAGGCGGGTGGCCGCGGCCGGGTCGCGGTCGGCCCAGCGGTTGGCCGGCGGCGGCCCGTCGCCCGGGCGGCTGTGCGGCGGCAGCTCGTCGTCGGACAGCGCGCGGCCGCGGGTCAGCGCCCCGAACCACGTGCCCACCAGCTTGCGGTTGGCCCGGCCGCGGAACACCGGCAGCTCCAGCAGCGCGGCCTCCGTCTGCGGGTCGGCCTGGACGGCGGAGACCATCGCGGAGTCCGGCAGCACCCGCCCCGGGGCGACGTCGCGCCGGCGGGCCAGGTCGTCGCGGGCCTGCCACAGCGAGCGCAGCATGCCCAGCTGGCGGCGGTTGCGCAGCCCGTGCACCCCCGACGTCCGCCGCCACGGGTCCTGCTTCGGCGCCGGGGGACCGGCCGCCAGCACGGCGGCGAACTCCTGCCGCGCCCACTCGGTCTTGCCCTGCTCCTCGAGGATGGCGGCCAGCGCGTCGCGCAGGTCGACCAGCACCTCGACGTCGAGGGCGGCGTAGACCAGCCACTCCTCGGGCAGCGGCCGGGTGCTCCAGTCGGCGGCCGAGTGGCCCTTCTGCAGCGAGTACCCCAGCAGCGACTCGACGACGGCGCCCAGCCCGACCCGCGGCAGCCCGGCCAGGCGCGCGGCCAGCTCGGTGTCGAAGATGCGGGCGGGCACCATGCCGACCTCGGCCAGGCAGGGGAGGTCCTGGCTGGCGGCGTGCAGCACCCACTCCTCGTCACCGATCGCGTCCTGCACCGCGGACAGGTCGCCCAGCGGGACGGGGTCGACCAGCCCGGTGCCGGTCCCGGCGCGGCGCAGCTGCACGAGGTAGGCGCGCTGCCCGTAGCGGTAGCCGGAGGCGCGCTCGGCGTCGACCGCGACCGGTCCGCTGCCGGCCCGCAGCGCGTCGGCGTAGGCGGCCAGCGCCGCCGGGGTCTCGATCACCGGGGGGAGGCCGTCGCGCGGGGCGAGCAGGGGGGTCGGGGCGGGCTCGTCGCTGCCGTCGTCCGCAGCGTCGGGCAGGGGCTCGGTGCTCAGTTGCCGTCCACCTTCTCGGCCGTGTCGTCCGTGCGTCCGCGGCCGGTCCCCCGGCCTCCGGGCGGATCGAGCCGGCCGGCGCGGACCCGGGGGCGAACCCCCACCCCGCCGATGTTAGTTGCCGTCGGCCACCGGGCCGGAGGGGCCCAGCATCGCCACCCCCGGCGGGGGCAGTCCGGCCGCGTTGGCCAGCACCTCCAGCCAGGCGTCGAGGTGCCGGTCGAGCGCGGTGTCCTCCGCCGTCCAGGAGGCGCGGATCTCCACGTCGACCGAGTGCTCGGGGCCGGCGAGGTCGCCGAAGCGGGTGGAGGCGGTGCGGGTGACGGTGCCGCCGAGCGCGTGCGCGGCGGCACCGCAGCCGGCCAGCGCCTCGGTCAGCCAGCTCCACGCGACCTCGGAGAACATCGCGTCGTCGACCATGTGCTCGTCGGTGCTGGCCGAGACGTAGCCGACGCAGCGGGTGGTGCCCGCCCAGGCCTCGTGACCGGCCGGGTCGTGCAGCACGATGAACCGGGCGGCGGCGACCTCGACCTCCTCGTCGCCGTCGAGCTCGGTGACCCGGGCGCCGAGGGCGTGCGCGAAGGGCGCCAGCCGCTGGGGGGCGGGGATGCGCTCCAGCACGATCTCCGGGCGCACCCGCAGGGAGGCCAGCGACTCCAGGGCGGCCACGAACCCGGCGGGCGGGGGAGTGTCCCCGGACCCCGCGCGGGTGCCGGCGTCGTCCCTCCGACCCGCCAGGCTGCGTGGCTCCACGACCGCAGGGTAGGGCCCCGCGCCCCGTCTGTCTCGGACGCGCCGCGGCGGGCACCGGGCAGCGCGGTGGGGGAGCACCCGCCGGTCTGGGAGGATGGACCGTCGTGACCGCCGCTGCCGCCGCCGCCCCGTCCCCCGCCGAGTCGGGCCTGGTCCGGGCCGCGCGCGGCCTCCCGGTCGACCGCACGCCGGTGTGGTTCATGCGCCAGGCCGGCCGGTCGCTGCCGGAGTACCGCGCCCTCCGCGCGGGGACGGCGATGCTCCAGGCCTGCCAGGACCCCGACCTGGTCACCGAGATCACCCTGCAGCCGGTGCGCCGGCACGGGGTGGACGCGGCGATCCTGTTCTCCGACATCGTGCTGCCGCTGGTGGTGGCCGGCGTCGACATCGAGATCAAGCCCGGCGTCGGCCCGGTCGTGGCCAGCCCCGTGCGCACCGTCGCCGACGTCGACGCGCTGCCGGACCTCGAGCCCGACCGGCTGGACTTCCTGGCGACGGCGGTGCGCCGGCTGGTCGCCGAGCTCGGCCCCACCCCGCTCATCGGCTTCGCCGGGGCGCCGTTCACCCTGGCCACCTACCTGATCGAGGGCGGCCCGTCCAAGGAGCACGCCCGCACCAAGGCGTTCATGTACGCCGAGCCGGAGGCGTGGTCACGGCTGCTCGACCGCCTGGCGGTGTCGGCGGCGACCTTCCTGCGCGCGCAGGTGGACAACGGCGCCGCGGCGGTGCAGCTGTTCGACTCCTGGGCCGGCGTCCTCTCCGCCGCCGACTACGGCACGCGGGTGCAGCCGCACTCCCGCGCGGTGTTCGACGGGCTCGGCGACCGGGACGTGCCGCGCATCCACTTCGGCGTGGGCACCGGCGAGCTGCTCGCGCTGATCGGCGACGCCGGGGCCGACGTCGTCGGCGTCGACTGGCGGGTGCCCCTGGACGAGGCGGCCCGTCGGGTGGGCCCGGCCCGCTCGCTGCAGGGCAACCTCGACCCCGCCGTCCTGCTGGCCGACCGGGCGAGCGTCGACCGCGAGGTGCGCCGGGTGGTCGAGGAGGGCCGGGCCGCCCGCGGCCACGTGTTCAACCTCGGCCACGGCGTGCTGCCCGAGACCGACCCGGGCGTGCTCACCCACGTCGTCGACCTGGTGCACGAGCTCTCGGCACGATGAGGCGGCTGGTCGTCGTCGGCGCGGGCATCGCCGGGCTGACCGCCGCCTTCGAGTGGTCCCGGCGCCGGCCCGGCGACGAGGTCGTCGTCCTGGAGGCCGGTGGCCGCGTCGGCGGCAAGGTCGACCGGCTGGAGCTCGCCGGCCAGTGGTACGACACCGGGCCCGAGGCGGTGCTGGCGCGGGTGCCCGAGGCGGTCGAGCTGGTCGAGGCGCTGGGGCTGGGCGAGCGGCTGGTGGCGCCCGCCACCACCCAGGCGTCCATCGTGCTGCCCGACGGCCGGCACCCGCTGCCGCCGGGCACCGTGCAGGGGGTGCCGACGTCGGCCGACGGGCTGGCGGGCGTGCTCACCCCGGGCGGCGTCGAGCGGGTGCGGGCGGAGGCAGCCCTGCCGCCGCTGCGGCTGGACGGCGACGTGTCGGTCGGGGCGCTGCTGCGCGAGCGGCTCGGCGACGAGGTGGTCGACCGGCTGGTCGAGCCGCTGCTGGGCGGCGTCTACGCCGGCCGGCCCGACGACCTCTCGCTGGCCGCCACCATGCCGGCGCTGGCGGCCCAGCTCGCCCGCGCCGACTCGGTGCTGGCCGCCGCCGTCGCCGCCCGCGACGCGGGGGCCCGCAGCCGCGGCGACGCCGACGGGCCGGTGTTCGTCACCGTCGACGGCGGCATCGGCGTGCTGCCGCAGGCGCTGGTCGACGCCTCCGGCGCGCAGGTGCGGCTGCGCGCGCCGGCCCACGCGATCCGCCGGGCCGGCGGGCGGCTCGAGGTCGCCGTCGGGCCGGTGGCCGCGCCGGAGGTGCTCGAGGCCGACGCCGTCGTCGTCGCCGCGCCGGCGGGCAAGGCGGCGCGGCTGCTGGCGGGGGTGGCGCCGGACGCCGTCGAGCCGCTGCGCGGGATCCCGTACGCGTCGATGGCCGTGGTGGCGATGGCCTTCCCCGCGCAGCAGGTGGCCGCGGGCTCCGGCCTGCTCGTGCCGCCGGTGACCGGGCGGCTGGTCAAGGGCGTGACCGTCTCCTCGTCGAAGTGGCCGCACCTCTCCGCCGGCGGCCTGCTGCGGGTGCGCGCGTCGGTGGGCCGCTACGGCGACGAGGCGCAGCTGCAGCGCGACGACGACGACCTCACCGCCGCGGTGGTGGCCGACGTCGCCGACCTGCTCGGCCTCGAGCGCCCCGAGCCGCTGGCGGCCCACCTGGTGCGCTGGGGCGGCGGGCTGCCGCAGTACCTGGTCGGCCACCCGCAGCGGGTGGTGGCGGTCCGGGACGCCGTCGCCGCGGTGCCGGGCCTGGCGGTGGCCGGTGCCGCCTACGACGGCGTCGGCGTGCCCGCCTGCATCCGCAGTGCCCGCCGCGCCGTCGACGCGCTGGCCTGAGCAGTGCCTCCCGGACCACGGCCTGCCAGGCTGCCCCCGTGACCTCCTCCGCCGTCCTGCGCGCCGCCCTGCTCGGGACCGCCGCCGGGGGCCGCAGCGCCCTGGGCGTCGCCGGTCCCGTGCTCACCTCGCCGACCCGCCGGCCGGCCCGGGCGGCCGCGCTCGCCGCCGTCGCCGGGGAGCTGGTCGCCGACAAGCTGCCAGCGACGCCGGACCGGACCGTCCCGCCGAGCGTCGTCGTCCGGCTGGCCTCCGGCGCGGCCGGCGGGTGGCTGCTGGCCCGGCGCGACGGGAGCGAGTGGCTGCTGCCGGCGCTCGCCGGGGTCGCCGGCGCTGCCGCCGGGACGCTGGGCGGGGCGCGCTGGCGGCGGGTGGCGGCGCCCCGGCTCGGCGCGCTGCCGGCGGCGCTGGCCGAGGACGCCCTGGTGCTGGCCCTCGCCGCCGCTGCGGTCCGCGCCACACCCGGCGTCCCGGCAGGGCGCCCGCCCCGCGCGCGATGATGGGGACATGACCGAGCAGACCGGGACCAAGAGCACCGGCAAGCGGGCGAACGAGCTCAACGCCCTCATCCGCTACACGATGTGGTCGGTCTTCCGGCTGGCGCGGCCGCTGGGCGACGAGCCGCGCACCGCCGTGGCCGACGAGGTGGCCGGGCTGGTCGAGGAGCTGGCCGGCAAGGGCGTCGTCGTCCGCGGGACCTACGACGTGTCGGGTCTGCGCGCCGACGCCGACCTCATGGTGTGGTGGCACGCCGAGACGCCCGAGGCGCTGCAGGAGGCCTACACCCGGCTGCGCCGCACCGCGCTCGGCCGGCACCTGGAGCCGGTCTGGTCGCAGATGGCGCTGCACCGGCCGGCGGAGTTCAACCGCAGCCACATCCCGGCGTTCCTGGCCGACGAGGAGCCGCGCCGCTACGTCTGCGTCTACCCGTTCGTGCGGTCCTACGAGTGGTACCTGCTGCCCGACGAGGAGCGGCGGGACATGCTCAAGGAGCACGGGATGCAGGCCCGGCCCTACCCCGACGTGCGAGCGAACACGGTCGCGTCGTTCGGTCTGGGCGACTACGAGTGGATGCTCGCCTTCGAGGCCGACGAGCTGCACCGCATCGTCGACCTGATGCGCGACCTGCGGGCCAGCCGCGCCCGCCGGCACGTGCGCGAGGAGGTGCCCTTCTACACCGGCACCCGCAAGCCGGTCGCGGAGCTCGTCGCCGACCTGCCCTGACGCGGAGGGCGGCGGCGATGATCAGGTGACCTGATCGTGGCGCGTCCTACCGCACCGTGCACCGTGCGGTAGGACGCGCTGCGGTGCGGTAGGACGGCGCACCTCGGCAGCTCAGCCCTCCGCGGGGACCAACCGGATCGAGACGCTGTTGATGCAGTAGCGGTCGCCGGTCGGGGTCTGCGGGGCGTCGTCGAAGACGTGGCCGAGGTGGCTGTGGCAGCTGCCGCAGAGGACCTCGGTGCGCAGCATCCCGAGGCTGCGGTCCTCGCGGAGCACCACATTGTCGGCCGACGTCGGCTGGTAGAAGGACGGCCAGCCGCAGTGCGAGTCGAACTTGGTCTCGGAGCGGAACAGCTCGGCGCCGCAGGCCCGGCAGGTGTAGACGCCGACGGTCTTCGTGTCGACGTACTCGCCGGTCCACGGGCGCTCGGTGCCGGCCTGGCGGAGGACGGCGTACTCCTGCGGTGAGAGCTGCGCCCGCCACTCCTCGTCGGTCCTGGTCACCTTCGGCTGCGAAGCGGACGTCGTCATGCCCGGGGGAACGACGCGGACGGCGGGCGGATTCCCCGCGCGCACCGCCCGAGGCCCGCCTCCCGGGCCCGCCGCTCACCAGGCCCCGCCACCCCGTGACCCGGGTGGCGGGGCGCCGGCGCGCCCGGCGGAGACTGGGCCGGTGAGCCCTCCTCCGCTGCCCGACGTCTGGTTCACCCGCGACCTGCCGGTGCTGCGGACCATCGCCCGGCTGGTCGACGAGCCGAAGCACGGCGGCGCGCCGTACCTGCTGGGCTCCGTGGTGCCGGGCAGCGGGCTGCCGAAGGCCGACGTCGTCGCCGCGGCCAAGGCGCTCGCCGCCGCCGGCTACGTCGAGCCGCTGACCAACCACGCGGGCGACATCGTGCGGATCACCGGCATCTCCGCCGAGGCGCGGCGGCTGGCGGGGTTGTGGCCGACGCCGCAGGGGGAGTGGGAGCGGCTGCTCGAGCAGGCGACCACCCGGGCGGAGAGGGCGCCCACCGACGTCGAGCGGCAGCGCTGGCGGGCCTTCGCCGACGCCGCGCAGGCGGTGGGGCCGGACGCGGGGGCGCTGTTCATGCAGGCGCTGATCGGCGGCTACGTCCCGCGGGCCCACTGAGCGGGTGCGCCGGCGCCCCGTTCCACGGCCGGGAGCGGGGCGGGGGCGCACACGCTCGTCCCGCCGGCCGGCTCCGGACGCGGCAGCGCCCCCGCCCGGCGGACCGGACGGGGGCGCTGAGCTGATCAGGAGATCAGAGCGGGGTGACGTTCGCCGCCTGCGGGCCCTTCTGACCCTGCTCGACGTCGAACGAGATCCGCTGGCCTTCGTCGAGCGAGCGGTACCCGCTGGTCTGGATGGCCGAGTAGTGGACGAACACATCCGGTCCGCCACCGTCAGGGGTGGCGAAGCCGAACCCCTTCTCCGCGTTGAACCACTTGACAGTTCCTTCGGGCATTGCTCGCTCCTAGCTGAGGTGGTGCATCGGGGTCCTGCCAGTGCGCAGGGCCTTCCCGACGGACACGACCCTAGCTGCCGCGACGGCTCCGTGGCGGGACGGGGCTGCTCGGTCCTCCGCGAGGTGCGCTCCACCCGCCCGAGTGAGGCCCCCCGCCGCAGGTCTGTTGTGCACGACCGGATCGCCCGGGTCGTCCCCGTCGCGGTCCGGCCGAGAGCTGTGGCCGGGGCGCCGCGGGCGGTCGGAGAAAGGACGACGGGACTCCCGCCGGGCGCCGGGGAGGGGCGCAGAATGGGGGCACCTCCGCCATCGGGAGCTGACCATGACCCTGCGACTCCACCTCCCGCACCGCCCCGCCGCGCGCTCCGCGCCGCCGCGGGAACGGCGCAGCCTCGGCGCCCGCGTGTTCGTCGTGCAGCGCACCGGTGCCGTCCTCGTGGCGCTGTTCCTCCTCGTCTTCGGCGTCCTCGGCTTCGCCGGCGGCCTCGACTTCTTCTCCACCCAGGGCCAGCGCATCCTCGGCCTGTCCTCGAACGGCCTGCTCTCGCTCCTGTCGGTGGTCGTCGCGCTGGTGCTCGCCGTCGCCGCGGCGAGGGGGCCCCGCGTCGCCTCGACCGTGATGATCGTCGTCGGCTCGCTGTTCCTGCTGTCCGCGCTGGTCAACCTGGCCGTCCTGCGGACCGGCCTCAACCTCCTCGCCTTCGAGTTCCGCAACGTCGTGTTCTCGGTCGTCGTCGGGCTGCTGCTGCTCATGCTCGGCGCCTACGGCCGGATCGGCGGCCACCTGCCCGAGGACAGCCCGTACGCGCACCCGCACGCGTTCGAGGAGGACCCCGTCGAGGACCACGAGTACCCGTCGACCCCGGCGGAGTTCGCCGTCGAGCGGGCGATGCGCGAGGCCGAGGTCGCCGTCGTCCAGCACGTGGCCTCCTTCGACCAGCGCCGCCGGGTGGCCGCGATGGCCCGGGTGACCAGCCGGGCCGACCGCCGGCGGGTGTGGACGTCCTTCGACGAGGACCGCACGCGCCGGCTCGGCTGAGGTGGGAGGAGCCCGCACCGGGCCCCTCCCGCGGCCGGGTGCCTCGAGGTCAGACGGTCTCGGGCACCCGGAGGTGGGCGAGGACGAGGTCCATCTCCGCGACGTCGAGGACGTCGACGCCCAGGATGCGGACGCCCTCCTCGCGCAGCATCCGGGCCTGCTCCCGCGTCTGCTCGAGGTGCTCGCGCCCGTCGAGGACGACCGTGCCGACGGCGCGGGCGCTGTCCCGGTCGACGAGCATGCTGAGGCTGCAGAAGCCGGGCATCTCCTGGATCCGCGGCATCAGGCTCGACCGGTACATGTCGAGCAGCTGGTCGGCCCGGCCCGGCTCGCCGCGGGTCCAGGTGATCCGGGCGCAGGCCCCCTCCGCGGCGGCGTGCTCACGGTGCAGGACGGCGATCTCCCACTCCTGCACCTCCATGTCGTCGCTCGCCCCGAAGTGCTGCACCAGGTGCTCCCGCATCGGGTGGATGCGGTCGGCGCTGGCCCACATCGCCTGCTGGTCCTCCCAGGCCGACGTCGCGATGCACCGGCCGGTCTCCCGGTCGCACATCATCGACAGGCCCACGCAGCCCGCCATGTCCTGCATCGCCGGCCAGACCTCGTCGCGCATGTAGGCGATCGCGTCGTCGAGCGAGCCGGAGCCGGCGCGGATGGTGGTGGATCGGGCGTACATGCCGTTCTCCTCTCGGACCGCGCGGCGACGCCCCTGCGGCCCCGCCGCGCGGTCGAGCGTCCTCCCGCGGGAGGCGGGGGGCAACGGCCCTCGGGCCCCGGAGGGGGGCCTCAGTCGGTGGTCATGGCGCGCCGGCGGACCCGCTCGTCGTAGCGGTCCCGCTCGCCGCCGAACGGCCGGCCGAGGTACTCGCCCAGCGTGACGCCCGCGGCGAGCGCGAGCCCGACCGCGGCGGCCCCGACGAGGGCGCCGAGCCCCTCGTCGATCCGTGCGTCGACGACGATGGTGAACAGGCCGTGGTAGACGGCCAGCCCGGGCAGCAGCGGCACGATGCCGCAGACGGCGACGAGCAGCGGGGGGACCCGGAGCCGCTCGGTCAGCACCTCCCCGCAGAACCCGAGGACGACGGCGGCGACCCCGCTGGCCAGCGCGGGCCCGGCCCCCACCTGGCCGGCCGCCCAGGACGTCGTCCAGGCCAGCGCCCCCGCCAGCGCCGCCAGGGCCACGGCGCGCGGTCGGGCGAGGCTGGCCAGGGCCCAGAACCCGGCGATCCCGGCGGACGCGGCCAGCGCGACCGGGACGGGGACCGGCGACGCCGAGGGGTCGACGACGGTCAGCGGCAGCTGCGCGCGCCGGGCCAGGTCGAGCACGCCGGCGATGCCGACGACGATCCCGGTGGTCAGCGTCACCACCTCGAAGGCCCGGGCCGCGGCGGTCACCGGGAACCCGCTGATGGCGTCCTCGGCCGCGCCGACCAGCGACAGCCCGGCGAGGAGCACCACGATGCCGGCCGCGACGACCAGTGAGGTCTGCACCTCGACGTCCGAGACGAGCAGGAGGACGGCGACCCCGGTGGCCAGCGCGGCACCGGCGACCTGCTGGAAGAACAGCGGCAGGCTCCGCCGGTTGAGCACGCGCATCACCTGCTCGACCAGGGCGGTCGTCAGCGCCGCGAGCAGCGCCTCCCGCCAGCCCCCGCCGAGGACCAGCCCGAAGCAGCCGGCCACGCCGGCCCAGCCGAGCGCGCTCACGCTGCGGCGGTAGGTGGCGGGCGCGGAGACCACGCGGTCCAGCCGGCGGTGCGCCTCCTCGACGTCGACGTCCCCGGCGCCGACCGCCCGGGCCACGTCGGTGACACCCTGCAGGCGGGTGTAGTCCAGCCGGCTGGTGTTCACCACCCGCATCGCGGTGAGCGGCACCGCGTCCTCCCGGTCGAAGCTGATCGTGATCGAGGTGAAGGTGATGTCGATCGCGCAGTGGCCCAGCCCGTAGGCCGCGGCGACCCGCAGCACCGTCGCGGTCGCGTCGGCCGCGGACGCCCCGACGGCGAGCATCGACGCCCCGATGCGCAGGGCCAGCCCCAGCGCGGCGTGCACGGTGAGCTCGTCCATCCGGCTGGCCTGGGCGCGCAGCCCGATCGGCGCGGTCGGCGGGCCGGTGCCGGCGATCGCCCGCCAGGCCCGGTCCGGGATGCGCGCGTGGGGCACGGGACGACCGGAGGGCCAGGTGGGCACCCGTCCACGGTAGGTGGGTCGGGCGGGCCGGCCGCCGCGAGGCACGGCGGGTCGGCCATGACGTGCGCGACAGGGGCGCCGGCCGGTGGTGGGGCGACCCCAACGGGGCATCCGGCCGAACCAGTATCAGGTTCTGGCGCTCACCGGCCTACGCTTGCTCCATGACAGTGAGTGCGCGACCCCGAGCCGACGGATCGGCCCCGCGCCCCATCAAGCGTGGCGCCAAGGTCGCGGAGGCCCTGGCGCAGGAGATCGTGCACGAGATCGTGTCCCGGAAGCTGCCGCCGGGCACGCTGCTGTCCTCCGAGGCCCAGATGCTCGAGGACTACGGGGTCGGCCGCGGCTCGCTGCGGGAGGCACTGCGCATCCTCGAGGTGCACGGGCTGATCACCATGAAGCCCGGCCGCAACGGCGGGCCGATGGTCATCGAGGTCGGCACCCGCGACTACGGCCGGATGTCGACGCTGTTCTTCCACCTCGGCGGGATGACCTTCGGGCAGCTGATCGAGGCCCGCCTGGTCCTCGAGCCGATGATGGCGCGGCTGGCGGCCGAGCGCCGCGGGCAGGAGCTGGTGGGTCAGGTGGCCGACCCGGACACCACCGCGGTCGAGGACGACTCGGCCTACTACGCCGCCACCACCGACTTCCACCGCGGGGTGGCCTCCATGTCGGGCAACCCGGTGCTCAACCTGGTGAGCGTCTCGCTGGAGGACGTGTTCCGCGACCAGGTCACCGGCCTGCTCTCGCCCGAGGACGAGCGCCGGCACGTGCTCGAGGTGCACGCCGCGATCGCCCGGGCCATCGCCGAGGGCGACGCCGACGCCGCCGAGGCGCTGATGCGCGAGCACATGCAGGAGTACGCCGACTGGGTCACCCAGCGGCACCCGCAGCTGATGGACCAGGTGATCAGCTGGCAGTGAGGGTCAGCGGCCCCGCCACACCGGCGCGCGCTTCTCGGTGAAGGCCCGCGCGCCCTCCTTCGCGTCCTCGGAGGCGCGGATCGGCGCGTAGACCTCCCACTGCCGGGCGAAGGCCTCCGCGGCCGGCCACGAGGGACCCTCGGCGAGGATCCGCTTGGTGCCCTGCACCGCCAGCGGGCCGTTGCCGGCGATCTGCCGGGCGAGCTCCAGCGCCGCCGTCAGTGCCTGCCCGTCGGGCACCAGCCGGTTGACCACCCCGGCGGCGTGCGCCTCCGCCGCGCTCACCCGGTCCCCGGTCAGCGCCCACTCGGTGGCCTTGGGCAGCCCGGCCTTGCGCGGCAGCCGCAGCAGCCCGCCGCCGCCGGCGAGCAGCCCGCGCCTGACCTCGGGCAGGCCGAAGGAGGCGCCCTCGCCGGCCACGACGAGGTCGCACGCCAGCGCGATCTCGAAGCCCCCGGCCAGCGCCGGCCCCTCGACGGCGGCGATCAGCGGCTTGGCCGGCGGCCGCTCGACCAGCCCGGCGAACCCGCGGCCGGGCACGTGCGGCTTCTCCCCGGCGAGGAACGCCTTGAGGTCCATGCCGGCGCTGAACACCCCGCCGGCGCCGGTGAGCACGCCGACGAACAGCGAGTCGTCGGTGTCCAGCTGCTCCATCGCCGCGCCGATGCCCTCGGCCGCCGCGGTGTTGATCGCGTTCTTGGCCTGCGGCCGGTCGATGGTGACGACGAGGACGGCGCCGTCGCGCTCGACCCGGACCTCCGGCTCTCCGGTCACTGTGTCATCCGGCTGCTCCGCAGCACGTTCGCTCCGCTCCTCGCTCGCTGGCGCTCGCTGCGGTGCTTCCTCACTTGGGCTGCATCCGGATCGCGCCGTCCAGCCGGATGGTCTCGCCGTTGAGCATCGGGTTGTCCACGATGGCCAGCGCGAGGCGGGCGAACTCGTCGGGCACGCCGAGCCGCCGGGGGTGCGGCGTCATCTGGCCGAGGGAGTCGCGGACGTTCTCCGGCAGCCGGGCGAGGATCGGGGTGTCGAACGTGCCCGGGGCGATCGTCACCACCCGGATCTGCTTGCTGGCCAGGTCGCGGGCGGCCACCAGGGTCAGCCCGACGATGCCCGCCTTGGCCGAGGCGTAGGGCAGCTGCCCGATCTGGCCCTCCCACGCGGCCACCGAGGCGGTCAGGACGCAGACGCCGCGCTCCTCGCCGTCCACCGGCTCGTGCGCGGCCATCCGCGCCGCGGCCTGGCTGAGCACGTTGAACGTGCCGATCAGGTTCACCCGCACGACCGACTCGTAGAACTCGAGCGACCCGGGCCTGCCCTCCTTGTCGACGACGCGCATCGCGCCGCCGCGGCCGGCGCAGTGCACCAGCGTGCGCAGCGGGGCCAGCTCGTCGGCCTGCGCGACCGCGGCGGCGACCGCGTCGGGATCGGTCACGTCGGCGGCGGCGAAGCGGGTCTTGCCGCCGAGCTCCTCGGCCCGCTCGGCGCCGGCCGAGGTCGGCAGGTCGACGAGGACCGTGGGCACGCCGCGCTCGACCAGCCGGCGGGCGGTGGCCAGGCCGAGGCCCGAGGCCCCGCCGGTGACGACCGCGGACCCTGCAGTGACGTCCATGCCGATCAGCCCTTCCCTAGCTCTTCGCGGAGAGGTTCTCGAGCACCATCGCGTTGGCCATGCCGCCGGCCTCGCACATGGTCTGCAGGCCGTAGCGCTGCCCGGTGTCCTCGAGGAACCCGAGCAGCGTGGTGGCCAGCCGGACGCCGGAGGCGCCCAGCGGGTGCCCGAGGGCGATGGCGCCCCCGCGCGGGTTGAGCCGGTCGTCGTCGACGCCGAACTCGGCCTGCCAGGCCAGCGGCACCGAGGCGAAGGCCTCGTTGACCTCGACGGCGGCGACGTCGTCGAGGGACAGCCCGGAGCGGGCCAGCAGCTTGTGGGTGGCCGGGATCGGCCCGGTGAGCATGAGCAGGGGGTCGTCGCCGGTGACCGCGCTGGCCACCACCCGCGCCCGCGGCGTCAGCCCGAGCGCGGCGGCGCGCTCCTCGCTCATGACCAGCACCGCGGCCGCGCCGTCGGTGAGCTGCGAGGAGTTCCCGGCGGTGATCTTCCAGTCCACCGACGGGTACCGGGCGGCCAGCGGGTGACCGGCGAACGCGGGCTTCAGGCCGGCCAGCTTCTCCGGGGTGGTGCCCGGCCGGATCGTCTCGTCGACGGCGACGACCCCGTCGGGCGTGGTCACCGGGACGAGCTCGCGGTCGAACACGCCGGCCGCGGCGGCCTCGGCGGCGCGCGCGTGCGAGCGGGCGGCGTAGGCGTCGAGCTGCTCGCGGGTCAGGCCCCACTTGTCGGCGACGAGCTCGGCGGAGATGCCCTGCGGCACCAGGCCGGGGGAGTACCGCTCGGTGACCCGCGGCCCGTGCGGGTCGGCGTCGCCGCGCGCCGAGCCCATCGGCACCCGGCTCATCGACTCCACGCCGGCGGCCACGACCACGTCGTAGGCGCCGGCGACGACGCCCTGGACGGCGAAGTCCAGCGCCTGCTGGCCCGAGCCGCACTTGCGCTCGATGGTCACCGAGGGCACCGACTCCGGCCAGCCCGCGGCGAGCACCGCCTGCCGGCCCGGCGTGGCCGACTGCTCGCCGTTCTGGCCGACGCAGCCCACGAGGACGTCGTCGACGGTGGCGGGATCGAGGCCGGTGCGCGCGGCCAGGGCCTGCAGCACCTGGGCGAGCAGGTCGACCGGGTGCAGGCCGGACAGCGCCCCTCCGGGCTTGCCGCGGCCCATCGGACTGCGGACGGCGTCGACGACGACGGCAGCGGGCACGGGACCGCCTCCTCAGGTCGGTGTGGTCGTTGACACAATAACCATGAACACCAATAACATGGATACGTCCGGACGTCGGCGCCGAGCCGCGTCTGCCGCGCCCCGCGGGGTGCACCCGAGAGGAGCCAGGATGTCCTTCGAGCTGCCGGCCGCCCACCGGGACCTCCTCGAGCGGGCCCGGCAGACCGCCGACAAGGTGCGCTGGCACGCCGGGGACGCCGACGCCGCCACCGACGTCGACCCGGTCATGCGCGAGGCGCTGCAGGCCAGCGGGCTGGTGTCGGTCACCGTGCCGGCCGCGCACGGCGGGGCGAGCGAGACCGTCGACCCGCTCGCGGTCACCGTCGTCCGGGAGGCCTTCGGCGGGGTGTCGGCGCACCTGGACTCGCTGTTCGCGATGCAGGGGATCGGCAGCTACGCGCTGTCGGTGGCCGGCAGCGCGCGGGTGCAGGAGGAGTGGCTGCCCCGGGTGCTCTCCGTCGAGGCCGTCGCCGCGCTGTGCCTGACCGAGCCCGACGTCGGCTCGGACCTGCGCTCGATCACCACCACCGTCGCCGAGCGCGACGGCGAGCTGGTGCTCGACGGGCACAAGTCGTTCATCACCAACGCCCCCGCGGCGGCCTTCTTCACCGTGCTCGCCAAGGAGGAGGCCGGCTTCTCGCTGGTCTTCGTGCCGGCCGACACCCCCGGCGTCACCGTGACCTCCGGGCCCGACCTCATCGCCCCGCACGTCATCGGCGAGGTCCGCTTCGACGGCGTCCGGGTGCCGCTGGACTCCCGCGTCGGGCAGCCCGGCCAGGCCTTCCCCCTGGTGCTGCAGACGCTGGCCTCCTTCCGGGTGTCGGTGGCCGGCTCCGCGGTGGGCCTGGCGCAGGCCGCCCTCGACGAGGCGGTCGCGCACACCACCGGCCGGGAGCAGTTCGGCCAGCCGCTGGCCCGCCTGGGCCCGATCCCGCAGATGCTGGGCACCTGCTGGATGGAGGTCGAGCAGGCCCGGCTGCTCACCTACTCCGCGGCCACCAAGGCCGCCGCCGACCCGCAGGGTGCGCTGCACTGGTCGTCGATGGCCAAGGTCGCGGCCACCGAGACCGCCTCGCGCGTGGCCGACCGGTGCGTGCAGATGACCGGCCGCTTCGGCGTCGTCACCGGCTCCACGATCGAGCGGCTCTACCGCAACGCGCGCCCGATGCGCATCTACGAGGGCGGCAACGAGGTGCTGCTCGGCCAGCTGGCCAAGACGCTGACCCGTCCGGCCCGCTGACCTCCGACCCCAGAGAAGAGGCCCGCCATGGTCGCCGTCGGCATGCTGCTCTCCGACGTCCCGAGCTCCGTCCCGCCCGCCCAGCAGTTCGACGACGTGCGGCGCATCGTCGCCGCCGCCCAGCAGGCCGGCATGAGCTACATCGCCATCGGCCAGCACTTCCTCTACGGGGACCTGCGCTGGCTGCAGCCGGTGCCGCTGCTGGCCCGGCTCGCCGCCGAGTGCGACCGCGAGACCCGGCTGGCCACCCAGATCATGATCGCGCCGCTGTACCACCCGGTGCTGCTGGCCGAGGAGCTCGCCACCCTCGACGTCGTCACCGAGGGCCGGCTGGTCTTCGGCGCCGGCATCGGCTACCGCCCCGAGGAGTTCGACTACCTCGGCATCCCGTTCAAGGAGCGGGCCGCGCGCACCGACGAGATCCTCGAGCTGCTGGTCAAGCTCTGGACCCAGGACGAGGTCACCCACCACGGCCGGTTCTGGCAGCTCGAGGGCGTCAAGCCGCACCTCAAGCCGGTCCAGGACCCGCACCCGCCGATCTGGGTGGGCGCGCAGAGCGTCGCGGGCGCGCGGCGCGCCGGCCGGTTCGGCGACGGCTTCCCAGTGACCCCTGAGGCCACCTACGAGGAGATCGAGGAGCGCTTCGCCGCGGTGCGCGAGGGCTTCGCCGCCCGCGGCAAGCCCTTCGGCCCGCAGCCGGTGCGCCGCAACGTGCTGGTCGCCGACTCCCGCGACGAGGCGCTGGTCGAGTACGCGCGGGTGTCGAAGGGCAAGTACCTGTCCTACGCGAGCAAGGGCATGACGTACGCCGGCGACGCCGACACCCTCGACCGCGACTTCCTCGCCACCGTCGCCCAGCACGCCGTCGTCGGCACCGACGCCGAGGTGGTCGCCCAGCTCACCGACCTGTGCACCCGCTTCCCGGTCGACCCGCTGCTGCTGCGCCCGCAGTGGCCGTCGATGTCGGCCGACGAGACCATCGCCGCGATCGAGCGGCTGGGCCGGGAGGTGGTGCCGGCCATCCGCGCGCTGCCGACCCCCGCGCCCGAACCGGTGCCCGCGATCGCCTGACGCGGGCACGGCCGGACGAGACAGGGAGGACGGACATGGGACGGTTCGACGGCAAGGTCGCGCTGGTCACCGGCGGCGCGCGCGGTCAGGGCCGCTCGCACGCGGTGCGGCTGGCGGCGGAGGGTGCCGACGTCGCGGTGGTCGACGTCTGCCGGCAGTTCGACTCGGTGCAGTACGCGATGTCCACGCCCGACGACCTGGCCGAGACCGAGAAGCTGGTGCGCGAGCACGGCCGGCAGTTCCTCGGCATCCAGGGCGACGTGCGCGACGTCGAGCAGGTCGAGGCGGCCGTGCGGCAGGTGGAGGAGCAGTTCGGCGGGATCGACCTGGTCTGCGCCAACGCCGGCATCCTGCCCTCGACCGGCCCGCACGCGCAGCGGCTGGAGGCGTGGTTCGACACCGTGGCCACCAACCTCTCGGGCGTCTTCTTCACGCTGCGCGCGGTGACGCCGGGCATGGTCGAGCGCGGGCGCGGCGGCGCGGTCGTCATCACCGGGTCGACGTCGAGCTTCCGCGGGGTCGCGTACAAGACCGAGATGCTCAACCCCGGGCACATGGCGTACGGGGCGGCCAAGTCCGGCGTCCTGGCGCTGATGCGCAACTACGCGATGGCGCTGGGCCGGTACGGCATCCGGGTCAACACGGTCATCCCGGCCGGCGTGGACACCCCGATGATCAGCAACGAGTTCTTCACCCGGGACCTGCAGGCCGACGCCCCGCCCGGGTGGATGGCCAACGTCATGGAGCACGGCCCGGTGCAGCCCGGCGACATCTCCGACGCCGTCCTGTTCCTGCTCTCCGACCAGGCGAAGTTCGTCACCGGCACCGCGCTGCCGGTGGACATGGGCACGCTGCTCGTCTGAGCCGAGCGCGACGAGAGGGCGGGAGCCGCGGCTCCCGCCCCCTCGTCGTCGGGGACCGCGCCCGGTGTCGACCTGCTGCCGCCTCCACCCGCTCGAGACAGCACCAGGTCGACAGCGGGCGGGGGTCAGCTCATGCCGGCGGCCACCCGGGCGGGACGGCGGACGAAGCCCTCGTAGCCGTTCGCCGCGACCTCGTCACACTTCTGCCGGTACGGGCCGACGCCGCCGATGTAGGGCATGAACACCCGCGGCTTGCCCGGCACGTTCGAGCCCATGTACCAGGAGTCGGCCGTCGGGTAGAGCGTCATGTGCCCGACCTCGTCGACGTGCGCGGTCCAGGCGTCCTCGGCCTCGACCGTGGGCTCCATCGTCGCGAGCCCCTCCGCCTCCATCGCCGCGATCGCGTCGGTGACCCACTCCACGTGCTGCTCGATCGAGACCATCATGTTCGACAGCACCGACGGGCTGCCCGGGCCGGTGATCGTGAACAGGTTAGGGAACCCCGCGACCTGGATGCCCAGGTAGGTGCGCGGCCCGGCGTGCCACTTGTCCTTCAGCGCCACGTCGCCGCGCCCGCGGATGTCGATCGCGGTGAGGGCGCCGGTCATCGCGTCGAAGCCGGTGGCGAACACCAGGTCGTCGAACTCGAAGTCCTCCTGCGTGGTGCGCAGCCCGTGGTGGGTGATCTCCACGATCGGCGTCTTGCGCACGTTGACCAGCCGGACGTGCGGCAGGTTGTAGGTCTCGTAGTAGTTCGTGCCCAGGCACGGCCGCTTGGTGCCGAACGGGTGGTCGTGCGGCTGCAGCGCGGCGGCGGTCTCCGGGTCCTCGACGATCTCGGCGATCCGGTCCCGGACGTACTGCGCCGCGGTGTCGTTCGCCTCCTTGCTCGTGATCATGTCGGTGAAGCCGGTGAGGAAGGTGACCAGGCTGTTGTCGCGGTCGTACCAGGCCCGCTCCCAGAGCGCCTGGCGCTCCTCCTCGGTCGCCTCGAACGCCCCCTTGGTCGCCGGCGGCACGGCGATGCCGAAGCCGGACTCCCGGTTGGCCTGCCGGTGGCGGTCGTACTCCGCCTTGACCGACCGCTGGTGGTCGGGGTCGATCGGGTGGTTGTGCGCCGGGACGACGAAGTTCGGCGTCCGCTGGAACACGGTGAGCTCGACGGCCTGCTCGGCGATCAGCGGGATGGACTGGACGCCGGAGGAGCCGGTGCCGACGACCGCGACCCGCTGCCCGCTGAAGTCCACGCCCTCCTTCGGCCAGTGGCCCGTGTGGAACCAGCGCCCGCGGAACAGGTCGAGCCCCGGCACCTCCGGCACCTTGGACGCCGACAGGCACCCCGTCGCCATGACCACGTACCGGGTCGAGAGCTGGTCACCCTGGTCGGTGCGCACGTGCCAGCGCTCGACGTCCTCGTCGAACACCGCCTCGGTGACCCGGGTGTTGAACTTGATGTCCCGGCGCAGGTCGAAGCGGTCCGCGACGTGGTTGACGTAGCGGAGCAGCTCCTCCTGGGGCGGGTACTTCTCCGTCCACTCCCACTCCTGCTCGAGCTCCGAGTCGAAGGAGAAGCTGTAGTCCATGCTCTTCACGTCGACGCGGGCGCCGGGGTAGCGGTTCCAGAACCAGGTGCCGCCGACCCCGTCGCCCTTCTCGAACACCTGGACCCGCAGGCCGAGGCCGCGCAGTCGGTGCAGCAGGTAGAGACCGGAGAAGCCGGCGCCGACGACGACCGCGTCGACCTCGGGGACGCCCTTCACCGCGTGCGAGGGCTGCTCGTGCGTCTGGGACATGTGCTCGTGTTCCTCTCGGGAGGGCGGGTCAGGCGGGCTGGGCGGTGAGCTGGCGGTCGATCGCCTCGACGGCGTAGGCGATCCCGGCCTCGCTGCCGGGGAGCACGTTGACCATCGTGAAGAAGCCGTGCATCTGGCCCTCGAAGACGCGGGACTGCACCGGGACGCCGGCCTTGGCGAGCGCGTCGGCGTACTCCTGGCCCTCCTGGCGCAGCACGTCGTGCTCGGCGAGCAGGACGACGGCCGGCGGCAGGCCGGAGTGGTCGGGGAGCCGGGCCGGGGAGGCGTCGGGGTTCTGCCGCATGGCGTGCTCGGGGGCGTAGAGGTCCCAGAACCAGACCATCGACTCGCGGCTGAGCATCAGCTGGTTGGCCGGGTCCCGGTAGCTCTCGTTGTCCAGGTCCGCGTCGGTCACCGGGTACACCAGGAGCTGCAGGGCGAGCGCCGGCCCGCCGGCGTCCCGGGCCTTGTGCGCGACGATCGCGGCCAGGTTGCCGCCGGCGCTGTCGCCGGCGACGACCAGTGGCACGCGGGCCCCGGCGATCTCCTCCAGGTGCGCGTCGACCCACCGCAGCGCGGCCCAGGCGTCGTCCGCCGCCGCGGGGTAGGGGTCCTCCGGCGCCATCCGGTAGTCGACGAGCACGACCGCGCACCCGGTGCGCTGGGCGAGGGTGCGGCCGAGGGTCTCGAACTCGGGCAGCGCGCCGATCACCCAGCCGCCGCCGTGGTAGTAGACGACCACGCCGCGGGGCGACTCGCTGGGCACGAGCACGTGCAGGGGGATGGCGTGGCCGTCGTCCGCCGGCGCGCTGGTCATCTCCGCCCGGTGCATGTCGGGGCCGGGGCCGTACATCTCGCCGAGGGCCGCGGTCAGGCCGCGGGCCTCCTGCGGGGTCATCTCGTGCAGCGGCTTGGTGCCGCTCTCGGCCAGCTGTTCGAGCAGCTTCGTCGTCGCCTCGTCGAGGGCCATCTCGCCTCCAGGGGATCCGCGCACCGCGGATCTGCATCGCGGGACCGGACGACCGTCGGGTCGCCGGGGTGACTGAGGCCACACAAACTAGGCACAGAGTTAGCAGTGGGACAAGCCCTCGACGGCGCGTTGCCGTGAACCTGCGAAAGATGCGCAGAGACTCTTCCGTCCGGCCGCGCGGTGTGGCTACGGTCACGACGCCGGGCCGCCCGCCGCGCCTCACCTGCCGCCGCGGCCCACCGCACGCCCCGGGTGCGAGGACGCCCCGGGACCAGCCACTCGAGGGAGCGCCGTGAAGACCGTCGGAGCACTGCTGTGGGAGCCCGGGACGCACTCGGGGTGGAGCGTCGAGGAGATCGAGCTCGACCCGCCCAAGCGCCGGGAGGTGATGGTCAAGCTGACCTCGTCGGGCATCTGCCACAGCGACGACCACCTCGACACCGGCGACATCCCGCTGGGCTGGGCGCCGATCATCGGCGGCCACGAGGGCGCCGGCGTCGTCACCGAGGTCGGCCCGGAGGTCACCGAGCTCGCCGAGGGCGACCACGTCGTCCTGTCGTTCCTGCCCTCCTGCGGGAGGTGCCGGATGTGCGTGGCCGGCCGGGGCAACATGTGCGAGCTGGGCGCCGGCGTGCTCGCCGGGTACGCGCCCGACGGCACCCACCGCATCCACGCCCGCGGCCAGGGCGTCGGCGCGATGAGCTACCTGGGCACCTTCAGCCCCTACGTGACCGTGCCGGTCGACTCCGCGGTGAAGATCGATCCGTCGATCCCGCTGATGCCCGCGTCGCTCATCGGCTGCGGCGTCCCCACCGGCTGGGGCTCGGCGGTCTACGCCGCGGAGATCCAGCTCGGCGACACCGTCGTCGTCTTCGGCACCGGCGGCGTCGGCATGAACGCCGTGCAGGGCGCGGTGCACCGCGGGGCGCGCAACATCGTCACCGTCGACCCGGTGCCCCTCAAGCAGGAGAAGGCCAAGCAGTTCGGCGCCACCCACTCGGTGGGCTCCTTCGAGGAGGCCCAGAAGGTCATCGAGCACATGACCAACGGCCAGGGCGCCGACCGGGTCATCATCACCGTCGACGTCGCCCGCGGGGACATCGTCGAGCAGGCCAACCAGCTCACCCGCCGCGGCGGCGTCATCGTGCTGACGGCGGCCGCGCCGGTGCTGCAGCGCGACGTGCAGTTCGACCTGTTCAGCTTCGCGATGTCGGGCAAGCGGCTGCAGGGCTCGCTCTACGGCACGACGAACTCGAAGAACGACATCCCGCTGATCGCCGAGATGTACAAGAGCGGCCAGTTCAAGCTCGACGAGCTGATCACCAGGACGTACAAGCTCGAGCAGATCAACGAGGCCTTCGCCGACCTGCGCGAGGGCAAGAACATCCGCGGCGTCATCGTCTACGACGACTGAGGCCCGCGATGACCCTCACCCGGCCCGACACCCGGGTCGCCGACGTGCTCGACATCCAGCGGGCGACGCACCTCTACGCCCGCGGCCTGGACCGCTTCGACCCGCAGGAGGCCGTCTCGGCCTTCACCGACGACGCCGTCTGGGACGCCACCCCCGTCGGCCTCGAGCGGTTCGAGGGGCGCGCGGCGATCCTCGGCTTCTTCGAGCGCGACGCCGCCGCCATCGCCGACCAGTTCCACGTCATCACCAACCACGTCGTGGACCTCGCGGACGACGGCGAGACGGCGACCGGCACCAACTACGTGTTCTCCGAGGGCCACACGAAGAGCGGTGCGGCCTTCAAGGCGATCGCGCTCAACGAGGACACCTACCGCCGCACGCCGCAGGGCTGGCGGATCGCCGGCCGGCGCATCTCCGCTCTCACCCCGCCAGAGCTCGAGGGCTTCGATGCCTGACCGCCCCGCCACCCCAGGAGGACGACCGTGACCGCAGTGGAGGAGCGCGCCGGCACCGGCGTGCGCTCGTTCGACAAGCTCTTCATCGGCGGGCACTGGGTCCCGCCGGCCACCGACGAGGTGATCGAGGTCGTCAGCCCGGTCACCGAGGAGGTGGTCGCCACCGTCCCGCACGCCAGCCCCGCCGACATGGACGCCGCCGTCGCCGCCGCGCGGCGGGCCTTCGACGAGGGGCCGTGGCCGCGGATGTCGCCGGCCGAGCGGGCCGCGGCACTGCGTCGGGTGGGGGAGGAGGTCGGCAAGCGGATCCCGGAGATGGAGCGCAGCTTCACCATCGAGATCGGCGCCCCCGCCATGATCAGCAAGGCCTTCCACGCCAACGCCACGGCCATGTGGGACGACGCCGCGACGCTGGCCGGCACCCTGCAGCTCGAGGAGCGGCGGCAGGTGGCCGGCGGCGGCGAGGCGACGATCGTCCGGGAGCCGGTCGGGGTCGCCGCGGTGATCATCCCGTGGAACGGGCCGGTCGCCACGGCGTCGCTGAAGATCGCGCCCGCGCTCGCGGCCGGCTGCACCGTCGTCCTCAAGCCGGCGCCCGAGGGCCCGGTGTCGGTGATGATCCTGGCCGAGGCGCTGGAGGCCGCGGGCCTGCCCGACGGCGTCATCAGCGTGCTGCCCGGCGGCCGCGAGGTCGGCGAGCACCTGGTCAAGCACCCCGACGTCGACAAGGTGTCCTTCACCGGCTCGACGGCGGCCGGCCGCCGGATCATGGCGCTGTGCGCCGAGCGGATCGCCCGGGTGACCCTGGAGCTCGGCGGCAAGTCGGCGGCCATCGTGCTGCCCGACGCCGACGTCTCCGCGGTCGCGCAGACGGTCACCTTCGCCGGCATCGGCAGCTCGGGGCAGGTCTGCGCGGCGCTCACCCGCCTCGTGGTCCCGCGCGAGAAGCAGGAGGAGGTCGTCGAGCAGGTCCGGGCGATCATGGAGTCGGTGCCGGTCGGCGACCCCCGCGAGGAGGGCACCGTGCTCGGCCCGCTGGCCGCCGAGCGCCAGCGCGAGCGGGTCGAGGGCTACATCCGCACCGGCATCGAGGAGGGTGCCCGCCTGGTGACCGGCGGCGGGCGGCCGCCGGGGCTGGACAAGGGCTACTACGTGCAGCCGACGCTGTTCGCCGACGTCGACAACGCCATGCGGATCGCGCAGGAGGAGATCTTCGGCCCGGTCATCGTGGTCATCCCCTACGACAGCGTCGACGACGCCGTCCGGATCGCCAACGACTCGCAGTACGGCCTCTCCGGCGCGGTCTTCACCGCGGACAAGGAGGCCGGCGAGGCGATCGCCCGGCGGGTGCGCACCGGCCAGATCTACGTCAACGACTGGGGCATGTGCGTCACCCAGCCCTTCGGCGGCTACAAGCAGTCCGGCCTCGGCCGGGAGGGCGGTCCCGAGGGCATCTCCGGCTTCCTCGAGACGAAGATGATCCAGGGCATCTAGGGAAGGACCACCCTCCCCCCCACACCTCGCAGGCTCGGCGTGGGCCCCTGGAGGGTGGCCGTTCCAGTCCGTCACGCGGCTCCGGTCCCTCGGGACCGGAGCCGCGCTGCGTCCGGGGCGCGGGTGCTGCCGCGGTGTGTGCACGCCTCGCGCCTGTCGCACCCCCACACCCGCCGGGTGTGCACCTAGCGCGGGCGAGGCGTCGTCCCCAGGCCGGCGAAACCGTGCGCAGGGTCTGGACAGCCCCTGTGGCCGTCGTTACAGTCCTGCTAACCCTGCACATGATTACAAGCCTTCGGGAGGCGTCCATGGTCAGCGAGCTCCAGAGCGGACGGCGACGGGTGGGGCACGGCGCCGGCGCGCTCGTGCTCGTCCTCGGCGTCGCGGCGTGCAGCTCGCCCGGGTCCGGGTCCTCCGGCGGCAGCGCCTCGGGTGGGGGCGGCGAGGGCGGTGGCGGCCTGCCCGACACGGTGAAGGTCATGTCGGTCAACGGGCTCACCGGCCCGGTGTCCTTCGCCGGCACGAACGCGCAGAAGGGCGTGGACCTCGCGATCGAGCAGATCGAGGCCGACGGCCTGCTGGGCGACACCACCGTCGAGGTCGACTACCGCGACTCCGCCGCCAGCCCGCAGGAGGCGGCCAGCTTCGCCAGTCAGGCGATCGCCGACCCGTCCTACGCCGCGATCCTCGGCCCCTCGGCGAGCGCGTCGTCGACCGCGGTGTCGCCGATCGTCGACCAGGCCGGCATGCCCACGGTCTACGTGCAGTCGGGCAGCGAGGGCGTCGTCATCGGCGACTACACGTTCCGGCTGACCCCGCCGGCGGCGTCCTACTTCGACATCGCCGGCGACTACGCCGAGGAGCAGGGCGTCACCTCCGCCGCGGTGCTGTTCAACAGCGGCAACCCGACGCTGGTGCAGCTCGGCGAGGACGTCGTCCCGCAGCTGGCCGACGAGCACGGCTTCGAGGTCGTGAGCACCGGCGGGGTGGAGGCCACCCAGCAGGACTTCACCACCCCGGCCTCGCAGATCGCCGGCGCCGACCCGGACGCGGCCTTCCTCATGGTGCAGGGCCCGCAGTACCCGGTGGCGATCACCCAGCTGCGGCAGGCCGGCTACCAGGGCGAGCTGATCGGCATGAGTGCGGCCGGTGCGGGCAACCTCGCCTCGGCCGGCCAGGAGGCCGCGGGCTTCGTGTGGCCGACCAACTTCACCCCCGACCAGGACGACGAGGGCACCCGGGCCTTCGTCGAGGCCTACCGCGCGAAGTACGACGGCGAGACGCCGAACAACTACGCCGCCGAGGCCTACGACGCGATGTGGTTCCTGGCCCGGGGCATGGCCGAGGCCGACAGCGCCGACCGTGCCGCGATCCAGCAGGGCCTGGCCGCGGTCGCCGAGGAGGGCTTCGACGGCGCCCAGGGGGAGATCACCTTCGAGGGCAACGACGCCCGGGTCCCCGGCGTGCTGGTCCGCTGGGACGGCAGCGCCGAGGTCCCCGTCGAGGCCGGCTCCTGACCCGCTGACCGCCCACCGGTGCCGGCGGCGCGACCGCCGGCACCGGTCCGGGAGGGAGGACCTCCATGGCACAGGACCTGCTCAACGCGCTGACCCTCGGGTCGCTCTACCTGCTGTTCGCCCTCGGGATGAGCCTGGCGTGGGGGACGATCGGCATCCTCAACTTCGCCCACGGCTCGATCTTCGTGTTCGCGGCCTTCACCGCCCACCTGCTCGTGCAGGAGGTCGCGCTGCCCATGCCGGCGATGCTGGCGGTCGGCGCCGCGGTGGGCGCGGTGCTCTCGCTGCTGGTGCAGGTGCTGGCCTTCGAGCCGATCCAGCGCCGGGCCACCGACCACCGCAAGGCCGAGATGCAGATCCTGGTCGGCGGCATCGGCATCGCGATCATCCCGCTCGCCGTCGCCCAGCGCCTCACCGGCAGCGTGCCCTTCGGCTACTCGGCCGGCACCTTCCGGGTGAGCACCTGGGACCTGGGCTTCGTCCGGCTGAGCAACGTCCAGCTCGTCACGCTGGTCGCCGCCCTCGGCCTGGCCGCCGTCATCGGCTGGTGGCTGCGCGCGGCCCGGCCCGGCCTGGCGCTGCGCGCGATCGGCGTCGACGCCGAGGTCGCCTCGATGATGGGCGTCGACCGCCGCCGGCTGGCCCTGCTCACCATGGCCGTCGCCGGCGGCCTGGCCGGCCTGGCCGGCGTGCTGCTCACCTACTACCTGGGCTCGATCGCGCCCGAGACCGGTGACGCGTTCCTGCTCAAGGCCTTCGCCGCGATCATCCTCGGCGGCGTCGGCAGCATCGCCGGCGTCGTCATCGGCGCCATGGTGCTCGCCGGCATCGAGACGCTGGTGCTGGTCACCACCTCGGGCACGTGGGCGCCGGCGATCGCCTTCGGCGTCATCTTCCTCATGCTCCTCGTCCGGCCCAACGGCCTGCTCGGCCGACAGGAGGTCCGTCGCACGTGAACGCCTGGTGGGTCTCGCACCTGGTGCTGGTCCAGTCGACCTTCATCAGCCTGCTGCTGGCGCTGTCGATCCAGGTGCCGCTGCGGGCGGGGGTGTTCTCCTTCGCCGGCGTCGGCAGCTACGCCATCGGCGCCTACACCGCGGCCATCCTCACCATCCGCGCGCAGCTCGCCCCGGTCCTGGCCATCGGCGCCGGCGTGGTCCTCGCGGCCGTGGTCGGCTACCTGCTGGCGCTGCTGGTCGCCCGGCTGTCGGGGCTCTACCTCGGCATGGCCACCATCTCCTTCGCGCTGTTCCTCGGCGTCCTGGCCACCAACGGCGGCGAGCTCACCGGCGGGGCCACCGGCCTGTTCGGCGCGATCAGCACGCTGACCACCACGCACGTCGTGGCGATCAGCGTGGTCGTGGTGCTGCTGCTGGCGGCGAGCGAGCGGGGCGCCTACGGCCGCCGCGTCGACGCCGTCCGGGAGGACCCGCACCTGGCGGTCTCCCTCGGCATCGACGTCACCCGGGTCCGCCGCCGGGTGTTCGTGGTCAGCGGCGCGCTCGGCGCCTGCGCCGGCGGCATGAACGCCCTGCTGCGGACGACGGTGTCGCCGGAGACGGTCGGCTTCCACCTCGTGGTCACCGCGCTGACGATGATCATCGTCGGCGGGGCGCTGTCCTGGGCCGGCGCGGCGATCGGCGCGGTGATCTTCACCTGGCTGCCCAGCGTCCTGCAGGTGGTCGGCGACTGGCAGCTGGTCGTCTACGGCGTGCTCGTCGCCGCGGCCGCCGTCTGGGTGCCCGGCGGGCTGCTCGGGCTGGCGCAGGACGGCTGGCGCCGGCTGCGGGCCTCCCGCCGGCGCGTCCCGCCCGAGGGCGCGGCCGCGCCGGCCGCCCCGGTGGCGGCCGACGCCGAGCAGCAGCTCGCCGCCCTGGGCGGCCCGGCGGCGGAGGTGCGGTCGTGACCGCCGTCGACGGCGGGGCCGCCGGCGCGGCGCCGGTCACCGGGCAGGCCGTCCTCGAGGGCCGCGACGTGGCCGTGCACTACGGCGGCATCAAGGCCGTCGACGGCGTCGACCTCACCCTCGAGACCGGCCGCATCCTCGGCATCCTCGGGCCGAACGGGTCGGGCAAGAGCACGCTGCTGGCCGCGCTCACCCGGCTGGTGCCGCTCACCCGCGGCCGGCTGACCCTCGACGGCGCGGACTACGGCCGCACCCCGCCGTCCCGGCTGGCGCACCGCGGCATCGCCCGCACCTTCCAGACCGTGCGGCTGCTGCCCGACCTCACCGTGCTGGGCAACGTCCAGCTCGGCGCCGACCTGCGGCTGGGCCGCGGCGCCCGGCTCCGCGAGCTGGTGCGGCGCAGCGTGCCCCCGGCGGTGCAGGAGGCGATCGAGCGCACCGGCGTCGGCGACCTGCTCGACCTGCGCCCCGGCGAGCTGTCCTACGGCACCGCCCGGAAGGTGGAGATCGCCCGGGCGCTGGCCGGCCGGCCCCGGGTGCTCATGCTCGACGAGCCGACGGCGGGGATGAACCAGCCCGAGCGGCTGGAGGTCGCGGGCCTGCTGCGCCGGCTGCGCGACGAGGGGCTCACCCAGCTGCTCGTCGAGCACGACGTCTCGATGATGGTCGACACCTGTGACCGGCTGCTGGCGATGAACCAGGGCCGGCCGATCGCCGAGGGCGCCCCCCGCGAGGTCGTGCGCGACCCCGCCGTGCAGGAGGCGTACCTGGGCAAGAGGGGGCACCGTGCTGGAGATCGCTGACCTGCACGTCCGGTACGCGACGGCCGAGGCGGTCCGCGGGGTGAGCCTGTCGGCCACGCCCGGCCGGGTCACGCTGGTGCTCGGCGCCAACGGCGCGGGCAAGACCAGCACGCTGCGCGCCGCCGCCGGGCTGGTGAAGGTGCACGCCGGGCGGGTCACCCTCGACGGGCGCGACGTCACCGGCCTGGCCCCGCACCGGATCGTGCGGGCGGGCACGGTGCTCGTCCCCGAGGGGCGCCGGGTGTTCGCGCCGCTCACCGTGGAGGAGAACCTCGTCCTCGGTGGCTACACGGTCTCCCGCGAGCGGTCCGGCACGGCGCTCGACCGCGTCTACGGCATGTTCCCCATCCTGCGCGAGCGCCGCGGCGGCCCGGCCGGGCTGCTGTCGGGCGGGGAGCAGCAGATGCTCGCCTTCGGCCGGGCGCTGATGAGCTCGCCGCGGGCGATCATGCTCGACGAGCCCTCGATGGGGCTGGCCCCCACGATGGTCGAGTCGGTGCTCGAGGCGGTCCGTGCCATGGCCGACGACGGGCTGTCGGTGCTGCTGGTGGAGCAGAACGCCGAGATGGGCCTCGAGGTCGCCGACGACGTCGTCGCGATGGCCCGCGGCGAGGTGGTGTTCACCGGCCCGGCCGGCCAGGCCCGCTCCCACGCCTCGGTGCTGCGCGCCTTCCTCGGCGAGGCGGCGCTGGTCGACTGACCGGGCGGCCCGGCACTGGTCAAACAACCATGCACATGATTAGCTGGGTTCACTCCCGCCGAGGGGCGGGACCGGCGTCGGTAGGGGAGAGATGCGCTACTACACGGACCTCGTGCCGGCCTTCCCGGACCAGGCTGACTGGACCCTCGCGACGGTGCTGCGCCACCACGCCGGGCACCGTCCCGACGCGGTGTTCCTCGAGCTGCCCGAGGAGGACCTGACCCTCACCTACGCCCAGGCGCTCGAGCAGGCCGAGTCGGTGGCCGACCGGCTGGCCGAGGCCGGCGCGCGCACCGGCGACCGGGTGCTCGTCATGGCGGCCAACTCCTCGCAGTTCCTGCGCACCTGGCTGGGCACCGGCGTCGGCGGCACGGTCGAGGTGCCGGTCAACACCGCCTACGAGGGCGTCTTCCTCGAGCACCAGGTGCGGACCGCCGCACCCCGGTTCGCCGTCGTCGACGACGTGCACGCCGCCAAGTTCCCCGCGATCGGGGACGCCGCCCGGGTGGTCGAGCGGTTCTTCGTGGTCGACACCGGCAGCCGCGAGCAGGCCCTGGCGCTGCTGCGCGAGGCCGGCTTCGCCGCCGACCCGTGGGAGGACCTCGCCGTCGGCGCCCGGCCGGGCGCGGCGTTCCCCACCCCGCCGCCGCACTCCCTGGCCTCGATCTTCTTCACCTCCGGCACCACCGGCCCGTCCAAGGGCGTGGCCATGCCGCACGCGCAGATGTACTTCTTCGGCCAGGAGGTCGTCAGCCTGCAGCGGCTGACGCCGGAGGACACCTACTTCACCTGCACCCCGCTGTTCCACGGCAACGCGCAGTTCATGGCGGCCTACCCGGCGCTCATCGCCGGCGCCCGGCTGGTCTGCCGGCCGCGGTTCTCCGCCAGCCGCTGGGTCGACCAGCTGCGCGACTCCGGCGTCACCGCCACCAACCTCATCGGCGTGATGATGGACTTCGTCTGGAAGCAGCCCGAGCGCCCCGACGACGCCGACAACGTGCTGCGCACCGTCTTCGCCGCACCCACCGCGAGCTCCATCGTCGAGGCGTTCCGGGCCCGCTACGGCATCGAGGCGTTCACCGAGGTCTTCGGCCTCACCGAGACCAGCGCGCCGATCCTGTCGCCCTACGGCGAGGACCGGCCCGCCGGAGCCGCCGGGCTGCAGGCCGCCGACTGGTTCGACGTCCGGCTGGTCGACCCCGAGACCGACCGCGAGGTGCCCGACGGCGAGGTCGGCGAGCTCGTCGTCCGGCCGCGCCACCCGTGGACCTGCTCGCTGGGCTACTTCGGCATGCCGGAGAAGACCGCCGAGGCCTGGCGCAACCTGTGGTTCCACACCGGCGACGCGCTGCGCAAGGACGCCGACGGCTGGTTCTACTTCGTCGACCGCTACAAGGACGCGCTGCGCCGCCGCGGGGAGAACATCAGCTCCTACGAGGTCGAGCAGGGGCTGCTGTCGCACCCCGGCGTCCTCGAGGTCGCCGTCGTCGGGGTGGCGGCCGACTCCGAGGCCGGCGAGGACGAGGTGATGGCCTTCGTCGTCGCCGACCCCGCGGGCCCCGGCGTCACCGCCGCCGAGCTGTGGGACTGGTGCACCGGCCGGGTGCCGGCCTTCGCCGTCCCGCGCTACGTCCGCTTCGTCGACGCGCTGCCCAAGACCCCGTCGGAGAAGGTGCAGAAGGCCGTACTGCGCGCCGACGGCGTCACCCCCGACACCCACGACCGGACCGCCGCCCCCGCGGCGGCCGGCGCCCGCTGAGGAGACCGCCGTGGACTTCACCGAGGACCCCACCCACCGCGAGATCCGCGAGGCCGTCCGGGCGATGTGCAAGGCCTTCCCGGACGAGTACTGGATGGAGCACGACACCTCGCACGAGTTCCCCTGGGAGTTCTACGACGCGGTCAAGGACGCCGGCTGGCTCGGCCTGACCATCCCCGAGGAGTACGGCGGCGGCGGGCTCGGCGTCACCGAGGCCGCGCTGGTCGAGTACGAGATCTCCGCCTCGGGGGCCGGCATGGGCGGCTGCAGCGCCGTGCACATCGGCATCTTCGGCTTCCACCCGGTCATCGAGCACGGCTCGGCGTCGCTCAAGCAGCGGTTCCTGCCGCAGGCGGCGAGCGGGGAGCTGCACGTCTCCTTCGCCGTCACCGAGCCCGACGCCGGCACCGACACCACCAACATCTCCACCACCGCGCGCAAGGTCGACGGCGGCTGGCTGGTGTCGGGCAAGAAGGTGTGGATCACCAAGGCGCAGGAGGCCCAGCGGATGCTGCTGCTGGCCCGCACGAGCCCGCGCGAGCCGGGCGCGAGGAAGACCGCGGGCCTGACGCTGTTCTTCGCGCCGGTCGACCGCGAGCGCGTGCAGATCCGCGAGATCCCGAAGATGGGCCGCAACGCCGTCGACACCAACGAGCTGTTCATCGACGACCTCTTCGTCGCCGACGAGGACGTCGTGGGCGAGGTCGGGCACGGGTTCCGCACCATCCTCGGCGGGCTCAACGCCGAGCGGGTGATCAGCGCCAACGCCGCGCTCGGCATCGGCCGGGCGGCGCTGCGCCGCGGCGTCGAGTACGCCCGGCAGCGGGAGGTGTTCGGCCGCCCGATCGGGCAGAACCAGGGCATCAGCTTCCAGCTCGCCGACGCCGCCATCCGCCTCGACGCCGCCGAGCAGGTGGTGCAGAAGGCGGCCTGGCTGGTCGACCGCGGGCTGCCCTGCGGCCGCGAGGCCAACGCCGCGAAGTTCCTCTGCGCCGAGGCCGGCTTCCTCGCCGCCGACGTCGCGCTGCAGGTGCACGGCGGGTTCGGGTACGGCAAGGAGTTCCACGTCGAGCGGTACTTCCGCGAGGCGCGGCTGATGCGGATCGCCCCGATCAGCCAGGAGATGGTCCTCAACTACACCGCCGAGCACGTGCTCGGTCTCCCGCGGAGCTACTGAGCATGGTCCCGTACCGCTCGATCCTGTTCGTCCCCGGCCACAAGCCGCAGTGGGTCGACAAGGCGCTGGCCGCCGGCGCCGACTGCGTCGTCCTCGACCTCGAGGACTCGGTGCCCGCCGACCTCAAGGCCGGCGCCCGCGAGACGGTCGCCGCCTCCGTCCGCGCCGTCCGCGCGCGCGACCCCCGCGTCGGGCTGTTCGTCCGGGTCAACCCGCTCGACACCCGGCTCACCGGGGCAGACCTCGAGGCCGTCGTCGTCCCCGGGCTGACCGGGGTGTTCGCGCCGAAGATCAACAGCGCCACCGACGTGCTGCGCTACGACGCGCTGCTCGACCACTTCGAGGCGCGCAACGGCGCGCAGGGGCTGGAGTACATCGTCCCGGTGGAGATGGTGGCCGCCATCCAGAACGCCCGCGAGATCGCGACGGCGTCGCCGCGGGTGGGCGCGATGATCGGCCCCACCGCCGAGCACGCCGACATCGCCCGCGCCGTCGGCTACCGGTGGACGCCGGAGGGGGAGGAGACCCTCTACCTGCGCAGCCGGGTGCTGCTGGCCTGCCGCGAGGCGGGCATCCACCCGCTCACCGGGCTGTGGGAGCGCCTCGACGACCTCGTGGGCCTCAAGACCTTCGCCGAGAAGGGCCGCCAGCTCGGCTTCCGCGGCATGATCGCCATCCACCCGAGCCACGTGCCGGTGGTCAACGAGGCGTTCACCCCCACCGCCGACGAGGTCGAGTTCCACGAGGGCCTGCTCGCCGCCTACCGGACCGCTGCCGCCGCCGGCTCCGGGGCGGTCCGCTACCGCGGCGTGCACATCGACAAGGCGCACGCCGACACCGCCCGCGACTGGCTCGCCCACGCGCGGTCCCTGCCCGGCGCGGCCGCGCCGACCGTCCCCACCATCGACGCGCCCGAGGGAGGGCACTGACGTGCGAGGTCTGTACTTCGAGGAGTTCGAGGTCGGCCGGGTGTACCGGCACCCGTTCACCCGCACCGTCACCGAGAGCGACAACGTGCTGTTCACGTCGCTGACGATGAACACCCAGCCGCTGCACCTCGACCACGAGTTCGCCAAGGGCACCATCCACGGGCGGCCGCTGTTCAACAGCCTGTTCACCCTGGCCCTGGTCGGCGGCTTCCACGTGCTGGAGCTGACCTTCGGCACCACACTGGGCAACCTCGGCTACGACAAGGTCGAGTTCCCCCACCCCGTCTTCCACGGCGACACCCTGCGCGGGGAGACCACCATCCTCGACAAGCGCGAGAGCCGCAGCCGCACCGACAGCGGGATCGTCTGGTTCGAGCACCGCGGCTACAACCAGGACGACGTGCTGGTCATGCGGTGCACCCGCGTCGGCCTGATGGCCAGGAGCCCGGAGCACGGCGGCTCCAACCCCCGCGTGCTGGGGGACGACACCCCCGTCCGCGAGGAGCAGCAGGCATGACCGCCACCCAGCCGGACCTGCGCACCTGGGTCCCGACCACCCGCGAGCTGCTCGTCGACGGTCGGCTGGTCCCCGGCGAGGGGCCGGTGATCGAGGCGGTCAACCCCGCCACCGAGGAGGTCACCGCCACCGTGCCGACGGCGTCGACCGCGCAGGTCGACGCCGCCGTCGACGCCGCCCGCCGCGCCTTCCCGGCGTGGGCGCAGGCCGGCCCGCAGGAGCGCAGCGCGGCGATCTCCCGGCTGGCCGACGTCTTCGAGGCCAACGTCGAGAAGCTCACCGCCTCGATCGTCAACGAGGTCGGCACCCCGGTCGCCTTCGCCGAGGTCATGCAGGTGCGGCTGGGCATCACCCACCTGCGCTGGATGGCCGAGGCGGCGCTGGTGGACCGGACCGAGCAGCTCGGGCCCTGGCACGACCCGGTGCTCAGCTACTCCGAGGTGGCCTACCGGCCGGCCGGCGTGGTGGCCTGCATCACCGGCTACAACTACCCGATCAACCTCGCCGTCTTCAAGTTCGGGGCGGCGCTCGCGGCCGGGTGCACCACCGTGCTGCTGCCCTCCCCGCGGACCCCGCTGACCACGCTGTGGATGGGCGAGCTGTTCCAGGAGGCCGGCATCCCCGCCGGCGTCATCAACGTCCTCGTCGGCGACGGGCCGTCGGTCGGGCAGCACCTCACCACCCACCCCGGCGTCGACCGCGTGTCGTTCACCGGCTCCGACGCCGTCGGCGCGCGCATCATGGAGCAGGCCGCCCGCGGGCTGAAGGGCGTGACGCTGGAGCTCGGCGGCAAGTCGCCGAACATCCTGCTGCCCGGCACCGACGTCGCGACGCTGGCGCGGGACATCCACCTGCGCTGGGCGCGCAACGGCGGGCAGGGCTGCGCGGCGCTCGCCCGGATGCTGGTGCACGAGAGCCTGGTCGACGACTTCCTCACCGCCTCCCGGGAGGCGTTCACCGCGCTCAAGGTCGGCGACCCGTGGGACCGCGAGGTCAACGTCGGCCCGATGATCCGCGAGGACCACCGGCAGCGGGTGCAGTCGTTCATCGACGGCGGCCTGGCCGACGGCGGGGAGATCGTGCTGTCCCTGGACACCCCGGTGCCCGACCGCGGGTACTTCGTCAACCCGGTCGTGTTCGCCGGGCTGCCGCACGACAACCGGCTGGTGCAGACGGAGGTGTTCGGCCCGGTGGGCGTCGTCGTCCCCTTCGCCACCGAGGAGGAGGCGGTCGCGCTGGCCAACGACACCGCCTACGGCCTGGCGGCCAACGTCTACACCCCCGACGTGGAGCACGGCCGGGCGCTGGCGGCGCGGCTGCGCTCGGGCACCGTCTGGGTCAACGGCGGCGGCAACATGCGCCCCGACGCGCCCTTCGGCGGGTTCGGCCTCTCCGGCGTCGGCCGCGAGATCGGCGAGTGGGGCATCCGCGAGTACCTCGAGCCGCAGCACGTGCAGTGGCGGCCGTGACCAGCAGGGGGAACGACATGACGACCGATCCGGGCACGCCGCCGCTGGCGGGGGTCACCGTCCTCGAGCTGGGGACGATGTACGCCGCCCCGACCGCCGGCCGGATGCTGCGCGACTTCGGCGCCCGCGTCATCAAGGTCGAGGACCCGCGCACCGGCGACTTCGCCCGGCAGTGGACGCCGCAGCACGAGGGCCTCTCCCTCGGCTTCGCCCGGCTCAACAGCGGCAAGGAGTCCATCGGCATCGACCTGCGCCGGCCCGAGGGCCGCGACCTGGTGCGCCGGCTGGCCGCCAGGGTCGACGTCGTCGTCGAGTCCTTCCGGCCGGGCCGGCTGGAGGACTGGGGGCTGGGCTACGACGTGCTCTCGGCGGAGAACCCCGGGCTGGTGCTCACCCGCGTCTCCGGGTTCGGCCAGACCGGGCCCTACCGCGAGCGGCCGGGCTTCGGCACCGTGGCCGAGACCGCCAGCGGCTACGCGTTCGTCAACGGCTGGCCCGAGACCCCGCCGACCTCGCCGCCGTTCGGCTTCGCCGACTCCATCGCGGGCCTGTCGGCCGCCTTCGGGACGACGACGGCGCTGTTCAACCGCACCCGCACCGGCCGCGGCGACGTCGTCGACGTGGCGCTCTACGAGCCGCTGATGTTCATCCTCGGCGACCTGATCGTGAACTACACCGCCACCGGCTTCATCCAGGAGCGGGTGGGCAACGGATCGGGCTCGGCGTCCCCGCGCGGCATCTACCAGGCCGCCGACGGGCAGTGGCTGTCGATCGCGGCGTCCAACCAGACGATCGCGCTGCGGCTGTTCGACGCGATGGGCCGCCCGGAGTTCAAGGACGACCCGCGCTTCGCCACCAACGTCGCCCGGATGGCGAACAACGACGAGCTGCAGCAGCACGTCAAGGACTGGGTGGCGCAGCGGCCGCGGGCCGAGGTGCTCGCCGACCTCGACGCGCACGAGGTGGTCGCCGCCCCGGTCAACGACGCCCGCGACATCGTCGAGGACCCGCACTTCCGCGAGCGCACGCTGGTCGAGCTCGCCGGCACGCGGCTGGGCCGCGTGCTCGTGCCCGGCCCGGTGCTGCACCTGGGCAGCTACGCGGGCCCGGTGTACGAGGGCGTGCCGGCCATCGGCGAGCACACCGAGTCCGCGCTCACCGGGCTGCTCGGCCTCACCGCCGACGAGATCGCCCGGCTGGGCAGCAGCGACGTGGTCGGGCCGGCGCCGGTGCGCGCGGCATGAGCGTCGCGGTCGACCTGTCGGGGAAGGTCGCGCTGGTCACCGGCGGCAGCCGCGGGCTGGGCCGGGAGATGGTGCTCGGGCTGGCCGCGGCCGGCGCCGACGTCGTCGTCGCCAGCCGGGACCTGGCCAGCTGCGAGAAGACCGCGGCCGAGGTCCGGGAGACCACCGGACGGCGGGCGCTGCCGGTGTCGGCGCACGTGGGCCGCTGGGAGGGCCTCGAGGAGCTGGTGGAGACCGTCTACGGCGAGCTCGGGAAGGTCGACGTCCTGGTGAACAACGCCGGGATGAGCCCGCGCTACGACACCGTCGCCGACGTCTCCGAGGTGCTCTTCGACAAGGTCCTCGGCGTCAACCTCAAGGGCCCGTTCCGGCTGGCCGCCCTGGTCGGCACCCGCATGGCCGCCGGCGAGGGCGGCTCGATCATCAACGTGTCGAGCACCGGCGCGGTGCGGCCGCGGGCCGACATCGTGCCCTACGCCGCGGCCAAGGCCGGGCTCAACGCGGTCACCGTGGGCCTGGCGCACGCCTTCGGGCCGACCGTGCGGGTCAACGCGATCATGTGCGGCACCTTCCTCACCGACGTGTCGGCCGCCTGGGACATGGCCGCCTTCGGCCGGCGGGCGGCGACGTTCGCGCTGGGCCGGGGCGGGCAGCCCTCGGAGGTCGTGGGGACCGCGCTGTACCTGGCCAGCGACTGGTCGTCGTTCACCACCGGATCGATCGTCACCGTCGACGGAGGACAGCCGTGATCACCGACGTGCACTGCCACGCCTGGCCCGACCAGATCGCCGAGCGGGCACTCGGCCCGCGGGTGCCCCAGCTGCCGCGGGTCGGCGACGGCAAGATCTCCACGCTGCCCGGCGTGCTCGAGCGCTCCGGCGTCGACCGGGGGGTGCTGCTGGGCATCGCCGACAGCGCCAAGTACGTCGACGGCACCAACCGGTTCGTGGCCCGCTCGCGCGGCGGCTCGCTGCTCGGCTTCGGCACCGTCCACCCCGACCTCCCGCTCGAGGAGAACCTGGCGTCGCTGCGCCGCAACGGCATCCCCGGCGTGAAGCTGCACTCGCTGTTCCAGGGGTTCGCCTACGACGACCCCCGGGTGTGGGACCTGCTGGAGGCGTTCGGCTCGGAGATCGCCGTCATCGCGCACGTCGGCCGGGGCGGGGACGCGGAGAGCAACGAGCGGGCGACGCCGGGCATGGTCCGCGACATCGTGCGGCGCTTCCCCGACCTGCGGCTGATCGCCTGCCACTTCGGCGGCTACCACCGCCTGGAGGAGGCCGAGGAGGAGCTGCTGGGGCTCCCGGTGCACCTGGAGACGTCGTGGCCGCCGACCATGGCCGAGCTCGCGCCCGAGCGGGTGCGCTCGATCATCGACCGGCACGGCGCCGACCGGATCGTGTTCGGCTCGGACTGGCCGATGGCCGACCCGGCCCGCGAGATCGCCGCGATCCGGGCGCTCGGCTACGACGAGGAGACCACCGCGGGCATCCTCGGCGGCAACTTCTCCCGGCTGATGGGGCTGTCGGACGACCAGCCGCTGCCCGGGCCGATGGAGGCCGCCCGTGGCTGACTCGGTGCTCGTGGACCAGCGCGGCGACGCCACCTGGATCACCCTCAACCGGCCCGACCGGCGCAACGCGTACGACCCGGAGATGGCCGAGGCGGTCGTGGAGGCGCTCGACGGCAGCACCCGCAGCCGCGCCGTCGTGATCACCGGGGTGCCCGGCTCGTTCTGCGCCGGCGGCGCGCTGACCAACCTGTCCGCCCCCGACGTGACGAGCATGCGCGGGCTCTACCGGTCGTCGCTGCGGCTGTTCGACGCGATCCGCAACCACCCGCGGCCGGTCGTCGCCGCGGTGAACGGCCCGGCGGCCGGTGGGGGCAACGAGCTCGTGATCGCCTGCGACCTGGCGATCGCGGCGGAGTCGGCCACCTTCGGGCAGACCGGCCCGCGGGTGGGCAGCGCCCCGGTCACCGGCGCCACCAACGTGCTGGGCGTGCAGATCGGGGAGAAGCGGGCCAAGGAGATGGCGTTCCTCTGCCGGCGCTACTCCGCCGCGCAGGCCCTCGAGCTCGGCCTGGTCAACGCCGTCGTCCCCGACGACGAGCTGGTGGCCGCCGTCGACGCCCTGGTCGAGGAGCTGTCGGTGCTCAGCCCGCGCTACCTGGAGATCGCCAAGGTGAGCTCCAACGTCTGGTGGAACGCAGCGCGGGACTCCTTCACCACGGGACTGGGCATGCTGGTGCAGGCGATCGGCAGCCCCGACATGGCCGAGGGCGCGACCGCGTTCCTGGAGAAGCGCCGCCCGCGGTTCCCCGCCCCCGACGCCTGAGGGAGGACCCCCTCACGACCCGGCGCCACCGCGGCCGTCGCCGGCGATCCGGCGGCTGTCGTGGCTCTTCTGCCGTCCGGTCGGCGTCACCTCGAGCACCGCGCGGTTCGGGCTGTCCAGGAGCCGGACGAAAGCGGCCGGGTCGGCGGCGGCCATCCGCTCCGTGAACGCCGGGTAGAACCAGTCCTTGGTCTCCCGGTCGTCGTGGACGACGGCGGTGCCCTGGACGGCGAGCATCCGGCGCCCCGGCAGGCCGGTGCCGCGGTTGTCCACGACGAGGGTCAGCCGCCCGTCGAGCCGCAGCGACTCCAGGTGGTCGCGGCCGGCGACCGCGGTCAGCCAGAACCGCCCGTCGTGGCGCAGGAAGCTCATCACGACGGCGGCCGGCCACCCCTCCCGGGAGGTGTAGGCGACGGTGCACTCGGTCTGCGCCGCCAGCAGGTCGTCCTGGTCGGCGCGCGCCAGGTGCGTGCCCCGCAGGTCCTCGATGTCCCGCACACCCACCTGCACCCGATCCGCCACGACCGATCACCCCACAACCCTTGTCATCGTGCGCATGGTCTGGCTGGATGGTGGCACAGGCTCCAGCCGGGGAGGGACATGACCGTCGCGCCGTCGATCGGGGACTGGCTGGCCGCCGCCGCCGGCCGGGCCGCCCCCGCAGCCGGCGCGCTCGTGGCGGGGGAGGCGGTGACCTGGCACGACCTCGACGCCCGCGCCGACCGCTCCGCCACCGGCTTCCGCGCCCTCGGGCTGCGCCCCGGCGACCGGGTCTGCGTGCTGATGCGCAGCAGCGTCGCGACGCTCGCCGTCTGGTTCGGCCTGGCCCGCGCCGGCCTGGTCGAGGTGCCGCTCAACCCGGCGAGCGGGCCGACCGTGCTGCGCTACCTGCTCGGGCACTCCGGCGCGCCGGTGGTCGTGTGCGACGCCGAGTTCCTCGACGCCGTCCGCGCGGCCGCGCCCGACACGGTGCGCACCCTGGTCGTGCACGGGGGAGGCGGGGAGGTGGACCTCGCCGACCTGCTCGCCGCCGCCCCGGAGCCGCTGCCGCCGGTCGACCCGGCCGCGCCCGCCGTCGTCCTCTACACCTCCGGCACCACCGGGCCGCCCAAGGGCGCGGTCCTCTCGCACCGGGCCAACGTCAACCTGACCCGGCACACCGTCGCGCTGATGGACTACACCGCCGCCGACCGGCTCTACAGCGTCTTCCCGCTGTTCCACTCGAACGCCCGCTACTGCAGCGTGATGACCGCCGCCGAGGCCGGCGCCGACCTCGTCCTCGACCGCGCCTTCTCCGCGAGCCGGTTCTGGGACACCTGCCGCGCCCACGGGATCACGGCGTTCAACTACCAGGGCGCCATGATGTCGATCCTGCACAAGCAGCCGCCCCGGGACGACGACGCCGACAACCCGGTGCGGGTGGCCTTCGGCGCCCCGTGCCCGCCGGAGGTGTTCGCGTCCTCCGAGCGGCGCTTCGGCATCCGGCTCACCGAGATCTACGGCAGCACCGAGGTCTCGATCGTCTGCGACATGCCCCCCTCGGCCCGGCGCATCGGCACCGCCGGCCGCGAGTCGGCCAACTACGCGGTGCGGGTCGTCGACGAGGCCGACGAGCCGGTACCCGCCGGCACCCCGGGGGAGATCGTCGTCCGACCGAAGCACACCGGCTGGATGTTCGACGGCTACGCCGGCGACCCGGAGGCGACCGCGGCCAGCTGGCGCGGCCTGTGGTTCCACACCGGCGACCGCGGCGTGCTCGACGCCGACGGCTTCCTCACCTTCCTCGACCGGATGAAGGACACCATCCGCCGCCGCGGCGAGAACGTCTCCTCCTGGGAGGTCGAGCGGGTCGTCGCCGAGCACCCCTCGGTGGCGCAGGTCGCCGCCTACGGCCTGCCCTCGGAGCTGTCGGAGGAGGACGTCGCGATAGCCGTCGTCCCCGCCGAGGGCGCCGCCGTCGACCCCGCCGAGCTCGTCGAGCACTGCCTGCGCGGGCTGACCTCCTTCGCCGTCCCGCGCTACGTGCGGGTCCTCGACGCGCTGCCGCTGACCCCCAGCCAGCGGGTGGAGAAGTACAAGCTGCGCGCCGACGGCGTCCCGCCCGGCACGTGGGACCGGGAGGCCCGCTGATGGAGCGCTTCACCCGCACCGACCCGCGGCCCGGCGTCGCGGTCCTCACCATGAGCCGGCCGGAGAAGCTCAACGCGATGGACGAGACCTGGTTCCGCGAGCTCGCCTCGGTCATGGGCTCGATCGGCGTCGACGACGACGTGCGGGCCGTGGTGCTCACCGGCGGGGGCCGGGCGTTCTCCGCGGGCGGGGACCTGGACATGTTCGCCGGGCTGGCCGGTGAGGTCGCGAGGGTGCGGCCGCACCTGAAGCTGGTCTACGACGCCTTCTCCGCGGTGGAGCGGTGCGCCGTCCCGGTGGTCGCCGCGGTCAACGGGCTGGCCTTCGGCGGCGGCGCCGAGCTGGCCCTGGCCTGCGACGTCGTGCTGGCCGCGGAGTCGGCGCGGTTCTCCTTCAAGGAGGCCACCGTCGGGCTGATGCCCGGCTACGGCATCGTCCGCGGGCCCGACGTCCTCGGCCGGCACTGGACCCGCTACCTGGCGCTCACCGGCCGCGAGGTCGACGCCGCGCGCGCCGAGCGGGCCGGCCTGGTGCAGGAGGTGCACCCCGACGGCGAGCTGCTGCCCGCCGCCGTCGCGCTCGCCGCCGAGATGGCCGCGCACTCGACGCTGGCCGTGCGCGTCGGCAAGGCCTTCGTCAACCGCGACGCCGTCGGCGGCTTCAGCGAGTCCGTCGAGGCCATCACGCTGCTGTTCGGCACCCCGGAGCACCGGGACGCCGTCACCGCCTTCCGGGCCGCCCGCGGCCGCCGACCCACGCAGGAGGAGACGTGACCGCAACCGAGGGGCGCGACGTCGTCGTGGCCTACCTGGACGCCGTCGGCCGGCTGGACCTGCCGGCCATCGAGGCGACCTTCGCCGAGGACGTCGAGCTCGTGCTGCCCTACGCCCCACCCGGCTTCCCCAAGGTGTCCCACGGGCGCACGAAGGCGATGGAGGTCTACCCCGAGGGCGTCATGGAGCCGATGCGCTTCGCCGACTACCGGATCGACGCGCTGGAGGGCCGGCCCGGGGAGTTCGTCGCGGAGTACACCAGCGACACGACCGTGCTGCCCACCGGCCGGCCCTACCGGAACACCTACATCTCGCGGTTCAGCGTCCGTGACGGGCGGATCACCCGGCTGGCCGAGTTCTTCGACCCGGTCGTGCTGGTCACGGCCCTCGGCGGAGAGGTGCGCATGCCGTGAGCCGGCTGCAGGGCAAGGTCGTGCTGGTCACCGGGGCCGCGCGCGGGCAGGGGCGGGCGCACGCGGTCGCGTTCGCCCGGGAGGGCGCCGACGTCGTCGCCGTCGACATCGACAGCGACACCGGCGGCATCGGGTCGGTGCCCTACCCGACGGCGCGGGCCGCCGACCTGGCCGAGACCGCGGCGCAGGTGGAGGCGCTGGACCGGCGCATCGTGGCGCGCACCGCCGACGTCCGCGACGGCGCCGCGCTGGAGGCCGCCGTCGCCGAGGGGCTGGAGACGTTCGGCCGGCTCGACGCGCTGGTGGCCAACGCCGGCGTCTTCTCCCAGGCGCCGTTCTGGGAGATGGGCGAGCAGCAGTTCCGCGACGTCCTGGAGGTCAACCTGCTCGGCGTCTGGCGGTCGATGAAGGCCGTCGCCCCGCACATGATCGAGCAGCGCCGCGGGTCGATGGTGCTCATCTCGTCGGTCAACGGCGTCCGCGGCAACGCGGGCGCGGCGCACTACGCGGCGAGCAAGCACGGGGTGCTCGGGCTGATGCGCAGCGCCGCGCTCGAGCTGGGCCCGCACGGCGTCCGGGTCAACGCGATCTGCCCGGGCCTGGTCGACACCCCGATGACGAACTGGCCGGGCGTGTACGACCAGATGGCCGGCCGGCCCGGCGGCACGCGGGCGGACTTCGAGTCCTCGGCCCTGCACTACGGCGTCCTCGGCGGGCAGGGGGCGCTCGCCCCGGAGGCCGTCGCGGACGCCGCGGTGTGGCTGGCCGCCGACGGCGCGTCCGGCGTCACCGGGCAGGCGATCCCCGTCGACGCCGGCCACCTCGCCCTCCCCGGCTACAACCCCGCCCCCGTGCAGCCCGCCGCCGACCGCCCCTGACCCGGTGCACTTCCGCGGAGTTGCCCGGTGCACTTCCGCGGAGTTGCCCCAGGTCAGGTGAGGGCCCGGGGTCCCAGCTGGGCAGGGGACGGGTCGGCGCCCGGGAAGCGCAGCGGCCGGGACGCGGTGACCGCGACGGGGTACTCCGCGGCGGGCACCGCGTAGAGGAAGCGGAGCTCGCGCGACGCGATCCGCCACCGCCCGTCGCCCTCCCGGCGGTAGGCGTCGGCGTAGCGGAAGGCGAGCACCATCGCCGTCCCGTCGACCGCCTGCTCGGCGTGCATCGACACCGTGCCCGTGGCCTCGCCGGGGCGGCCCCAGTCGACGACGTGCGCGTGCGGCGAGTGGGCGCTCGCCCCGGAGACGGCCAGCCGCCGCTCGAGGTAGCCGAGCACGGCGTCGCGTCCCCGCACCCGGTCGGTGACCCCGGCGAAGACCGCGTCGGCGGTGAACAGGGTGCGCAGGGCCGCCCAGTCGCGGTCGTCGACGGCCAGGGCGTACCGGGCGGCCAGGTCGTGCACCGCCAGGGTGTCCTCGACCCGGGCCAGCCGGGCGGCGAGGTCGGGGGTGGTCGGCACTGCGGTCACGAGGGGTGTCCTGTCTGCCGTGCGGCGCCGGGCGACCCCGCGCACTCCCGCGGACCCGCACCGGGCAGGTCCGCGGGAGCGCGCGAGGGGTCAGACGACGGTCTCGAGGTCCAGGGCGTACATCGAGGCCCCGGCCTGCGCGAAGTTGGCCATGTCCGCCGAGGCGGCCTGCCCCTCCGCGGACCCGAGGTCGGCCAGCGCGGCCTCCTTCGACGGCCAGTCGAGGACGGCGCTGACGAAGTACGGGGGCTGCGACCCGTCCAGGCTCTCGGCCACGCCCCAGGTGTAGCCCGACAGGCCCGAGAGGTTCTTGGCCAGCGGCGCGTGCGTGGTGCGGTAGTACTCGAGGAAGGCCTGCGGGTCCTCGGGGTGGTTGTAGTTCACGACGATCCGGTACACGGGTCCTCCGTCCACTCCCCGGGGCGCGGGTGCCCCGGTGGTCTCAGTCCCGGTAGGACTCCCAGGTGGGGGAGGTCTCCGGGTAGTCCGCGGCCTCCGGCGCGGTGCGCGGCCAGCGCATGCGCTGCACCGAGCCGAAGCTCGTGGCCAGCTGGTCGGCCGGCACCGCGTACATGAAGGTGATCGCGCGGCGGGCGAAGCGCCAGCGGCCGTCCTCGCAGCGGTAGTCGTCCTCGTAGCGGAAGGACGCGAGCACCAGCGTGCTCGACGTGGCCAGCTCCGCGTGGCCGTGCGACCAGCCCGACGCCGTCCCGTCGCCGTGCAGCCGGACGACGCCGGGGTGCGGGGTGTGCAGCATCGTGCGGTAGGTGTCGAAGCTGGACACGTAGGCCGCGCGGATCGCCGCCGGCCCGGTGGCGGCCACGCCCCGCCGCTCGAAGACGCCGTCGGCGGTGTACATGGCCACCACGCTGTCGACGTCGTGGTCGTCGACCGCCCGGGCGTAGAGGACGCCGAGGTCGGCGATCGCCTGGCGGTCGGCCTGCGCGCGCACCGCCGCGGCGAGGGCGGTCAGGCCGCCGTCGGCCGGTGCGGCCGCGGTCAGGTCCGCGGTCACCGCCGGCAGGTCGAGCCTCACGAGGCTTCCTCGCTGGCGCTCGTCAGCCGCGTGAGGCAGCCTGCTGTGCCAGCGCGTGAACTCGCGAGCTCGCTCACGAGGTCACCTCCGCCGGGGTCGGGAGGGTGCGCAGCACGTCGAGCAGCCGCTGCGGGATCGCCGCCTTGCCGCCCTCCGGCGTGCGGCACACGAAGGTCATCGCGCCGTGGGTGACCACCGCGCCGTCGCGGACGAAGTCGAACCCGAGGGTGTAGGACGACGTGCCGACCCGGTCGAGGGTGATCCCGATGGTCAGCTCGTCGAACACCCGCACCATCTGCTTGTACGTGCACTCGGAGTGCACGCCGACGGTGAGCACACCGAGGTCCTCGACGAGCTCGCCGCTGCGCAGGCCGTGGGAGTGCAGCCACAGCGTCTGCGCGCGCTCCATCCACGGGTAGTAGACGGCGAAGTAGGCGATCCCGACGACGTCGCAGTCGCCGTAGGCCAGCTGGAAGCGCAGCGGCTGGTGGCTCATGCGAGCACCACCGTCGCGCTGCCGGAGACGACCGGCTCGCCGTCGACCACCTCCAGGACGACGTCGCAGTCGGCCAGCCGCACGCCGTCCTCCTCGCGCAGCGCGCTCACCGTGCCGCGCACCCGCAGGTGCTGCCCGGCCAGCACGGTGCCCAGGAAGCGCACCCGCAGCCGGCGCAGCGACCCCGGGCCGCCGGCCCAGGCGGTGACGGCGTTCATCACGTAGCCCATGTTCAGCGGACCCTGGTTGACCGGCCGGTCGCCCATGCCGAGGGCCTGGAGCGTGGCCACGTCCCAGTGGATGGGCGTGGGGTCGCTCAGCAGCGCCGCCATCGTCTTCATCTTCTCGGCGCTCACCGAGGCGACCTCGTAGACGGGCAGCTCGGTGCCGACGGTCATGCGCCCCTCCTCGGGAAGACGATGGAGTTCCAGCAGCGGGCCACGTGCGCGGCCGGGTCGTCGGGCGGCAGGCCGGCGTCGTGCAGGTCCATGGCGTAGCCGACGACGTCGAAGACGCCGGTGCGCCGGCCGACCTTGCGCTCCGCTGACTCGATGCCCCCGCTGACCCGGTAGCCGGCGCCCACCCGCAGCGGCCGGTGCAGCGTCGTCTCGTGCTCGCCGAACACCGGCCCGTCGGCGGCCGTGGCGCCGAACCAGGCGAACAGCTCGTCCCAGGTGACGCCCATGGCCCCGGTGGCGGCCATCCAGGCGAACAGCGGGTGGGCGACCTGGTCGCCGTCCTGCAGGGACGGCGGGTCGGCGAGCACGCAGTCGGCGAGCAGCCAGGCCCGCCACGGCTCGACGGTGTACGTGCCGCCGGGGAAGCGGCGGCCGACGACGGACTGCAGCTCGGCCTCCGCGAAGGCCACTCAGACGCCCCGGTCGCGCTCGGCCCAGTAGGGCTGGCGAAGCTCGCGCTTGAGGATCTTGCCGGTCGGCGCCTTCGGCAGCTGGGAGACGAAGTCGACCGAGCGCGGCTTCTGGTAGCCGGCCAGGTGCTTGCGCGCCTCCTCGACGATGTCCTGCTCGGTGGCCTGCGTGCCGGGCTTGAGCACGACGACGGCCTTGACCGCCTCGCCCCACTCGTCGTCGGGGACGCCGAACACCGCGCACTCGAGCACCGCCGGGTGCTGGTTGATGGCCTCCTCGACCTGCACCGAGTAGATGTTCTCGCCGCCGGAGATGATCATGTCCTTGGCGCGGTCGACGATGAACACGTACCGCTCGTCGTCCCAGGTGGCCATGTCGCCGGTCCACATCCAGCCGTCGCGGATGGTCTGCGCGGTGAGCTCGGGCTGGTTGAGGTAGCCGATCATGTTCTGCTCGCCGCGGACGACGATCTGCCCGGCCGTCCGCCCGTCCTGCGGCACGTCGCGGCCGTACTCGTCGACCACCCGGATCTGCGCGGTGAAGCCCTCCCGGCCGCAGGAGCGCAGCCGCTCGGGGTGGTCGCCGTTGACCGCCCGGACGTGGTCCTCCTGCGACAGGAAGGTCATGCCGGCGCCCTCGGTCTGCCCGTAGCCCTGGATCATGGTGCAGGGGAAGGCGTCCATCGCCGCGCGCACCACGGAGGAGGGCATCGGCCCGCCGCCGTACTGGAAGTTGCGCAGGCTGGAGAGGTCGTAGCTCGCGAAGTCGGGCACGGCCATCATCCAGTTGATCATCGTGGTGATGCCGAGGAAGGCCGAGACCCGCTCCTCCTGGATGACCTCCAGGGCCTGCTTGGCCTCGAAGTTCACCAGCACCAGCGGGCAGCCGTGCCGGTTGTAGTTCATCGCCAGCACCGTGGGGATGTGGTACATCTGCCCGGTCAGCATGTAGACGTCGGTGGGCACGATCCGCTCGGCCACGGTCTGCGCCAGCATCATCGCCCCGGTGCTGCGGTGCGTGTGCATCGCGCCCTTGCTCTTCCCGGTGGTGCCGCCGGTGTAGAGGATGAAGAACGGGTCGTCGTCGCGGGCCTGCGCGGTCCACACCGGTTCCTCGTCGCTGGCGGCCTCGACCAGGCGCAGGAACGAGCCGTCGCTCTTGTCGCCGAACTGCAGCCAGTGCGGGACGTCGACGTCGCGCTGCAGCTGCTCGACCGTCTCGGCCCACTCGTCGGCGCTGACCACCGCCTTCGGGGCGGCGTCGCGGACGATGGTCGCCAGTTCCTCGCCGGCCAGCCGCCAGTTCAGCGGCTGCAGGACCAGCCCCGCGCGGCCGGCGGCGTAGTAGAGCGCCATGTACTCGGCGCAGTTGCGCGACAGGACGGCGAACCGGTCGCCCTTCTCCAGCCCCAGGCCGCGCAGCCCGTTGGCCGCGCGCCGGACGAGGGAGTCGAACTCGGCGTAGGTCATCCGCCGGCTGTTGGGGACGTCGACGACGGCCTCGGCGCGCGGGGTCAGTGCCGCCCACTTGGCGGGGACCAGGCCCTGGTTCACGGGTGTGCTCCTCGTCCGGGGCCGCGGCTCAGTAGGGGAGGTCCAGCTCGATGTGCCGCTTGGTGAACCGCCAGGCGCCGTCGCCCTCGCGCACCAGCTCGTCCTCGTACTTCGCGGTGGACAGCAGGGTGGCCTTCCCGTCCTGCACCGAGATCAGCGTCAGGTAGGAGGTGACGGTCGCGGCGTCCTCGGTCTCCTTGCGGATGGCCACGTTGGTGGTCACGTGCCGGCGCTGGTCGGTCTGGCTGGCCAGGCTGTCGGTCATCAGCTTCATCACCGCGGTCTTGCCCTCGAAGGGGCCGATGAGGTCGCCGCCGGCGATGCGCATGGTCAGGACGGCGCCCTCGGTGAAGGTGTCGGCCATCTCCGCCATGTCGTTGTCGTCGTAGGCGATGGAGTACCGGTTGAGCACGTTCTCGATGGCGCCGCGAGCCGACATGGCGGGTCTCCTCGGGATGTCCGACGGTCCTCGTCGGGGGTGGATGTGACCGCGGTTACCCTATGCATGTTTCGCCTGGTTGACCAGACCCTCTGCGCCGACCACGACCTCCAGCCTTCCGGTGGCCCCGTCCGGAGGCTCGCGCCGAGCGTGCGAGGCGTGAGTGGGACGGGGTCCTTCTTCAGGCCGCGGCCGGCGCGTCGAACTCGACGAGCAGGCTCTCCACGCTGCGGGTGTAGAGGCCGGCCTCGCGCGGGGTGAACCCCTCCTGGTAGCGCAGGCCGGGCAGCCGGTCGAGCACGAGGTCCAGCGCCACGGTCATCTCGCTGCGCGCCAGCAGCGAGCCGACGCAGAAGTGCCGGCCCAGGATGAACTGCACGTGGTCGGCCGCGCCGGAGAAGGCCCGGCCGACGTCGAGGTCGGGCCGCCGCACGTCGAACTGCTCGGGACGCTGGAAGCGGCGCTCGTCCCGGTTGGCCGCGGCGAGCATGAGGATGCAGGTGGCCCCGGCGGGGATCGTGGTGCCGGAGAGCTCCACCGCCTCCTCGGTCTGCCGCATGATCATGTGCACCGGGCCGGAGAAGCGCAGCGTCTCGGCGATCACCGCGTCGGCCAGCGACCGGTCGGCGCGCACGGCCGCCATCTGGTCGGGGTGGTCGAGCAGGTTGCGGACCATGCTCGCGATCGCCTTGTCCGTCGTCTCCCCGCCGGCGACCAGCAGCAGGCTGACGAAGGCCTTGATCTCCTCGTCGCTCATCCGCTCGCCGTCGACCTCGGCGCGGCACAGCCGGGACAGCAGGTCGTCGCCGTCGCCCTCGCGCCGCTCCCGGACGATCGGGAGCACGTAGTCGCGCAGCTCCTCGCGGGTCTGGTCGGCGCGGGCGGTGACCGCGGGGTCGCCGGCCAGGTTGTTCAGGTGCGCCATGATCGAGTGGTACCAGCCGTGGAAGCGCTGGTGGTCGCTCTTGGGCAGGCCGAGCATGTCGACCATCACGTTGATCGGGAACCAGGTGGTGAACTCCGCGACCAGGTCGGCCCGCCCGCGCCCGGCGAACCCGTCGGCCAGGTCGCCGGCCGCCCGCTGCACCACCCCGTCGACCAGCTCCGCCGCGTTGCGGGTGACGACGGGGAGGAACGCCTCGAGGCCCTTCCCGCGGAAGAACGGGTTGAGCAGCGCCCGGTGGGTGGCGTGCTCCTTGCCCTCCATCTGCAGGATGGTGCGGCCGTGGATCGGCTCGAGCTGCCACTCGTAGTTGCGGCTGGAGAACGCCGGGCTGCGGAAGGCGCCGGCGACGTCGGCGTACCGGCTGAGCAGCCAGCTCTGGGTCGGCTCGTGGAAGGTCACCGGGTGGGCGTCGCGCAGCACCCGGTGGAACGGGTAGGGGTCGGCGAGGTACTCCGGGGAGAGGATGTCCGGCGCCTGCGGGGTCGCGGTCGAGGTCACGTCGGGCTCCCTGGGGTCGGCGTCACGATTCCTGCACATGGTGCTCAGGGTGTGACGCCGACCACAAGGTGTGGCCGCTACTTCACGAAGGCGCCGGCGTCCACGGGGAAGGTCACGCCGGTGACGTAGCGGGCCTCGTCGCTGGCGAGGAAGAGCACCGCGTTGCTGATGTCGACCGGCTCGATCCACGGCACCGGCAGCGTGTTGAGCGACAGGAACCCCGGCATCGCCTTCTCCTGGCTGGGCTCGGGGTCGCCCGGCGAGAACATCGCCCAGGTGCCGGGGTTCTGGATCATGATCGTGTCGACGTTGGTCGGGTGGATGGTGTTCACCCGGATCGAGTACGGCCCCAGCTCGTTGGCCAGGGTCCGCATCAGGCCGACGATGCCGTGCTTGCAGGCCACGTAGTGGGCGACGTTCTGGATGCCCTTGAGCCCGCCGATCGAGCTGGTGAACAGGATGCTGCCGCCCCGGCCCGCCTCGATCATCGACGGGATGGCCACCTTGGCGGTGTGGAAGACGCCGGTGAGGTTGACGTCGAGCATGTCCTTCCACTGCTCGCCGGTCAGCTCCCACGCCTTGCCGTAGGTGGCGATCCCGGCGTTGGCGACGACGGTGTCGACGTGGCCGAACTCCGCCAGCCCCTCGTCGAAGGCCGCCTGCAGTCCCGAGAGGTCGCGGACGTCGGCCTTGCGCGCCACGATCCGCCGGTCGAGGGCCTCGACCTGGCGCACCGTCTCGGCCAGCTCCTCCTCGGTGGCCAGCGGGTAGTACGGCGTCACCGTGTCGATGTCGGCGCAGATGTCGACGGCGACGACGTCGGCGCCCTCCTGGGCCAGGCGGAGCGCGTGCGCCCGCCCCTGCCCGCGCGCCGCGCCGGTGATGAACGCGACCTTGCCTTCCATGCGACCTGCCATGACCGGGCTCCTCTGCTCGGGCCTGCTCGGTGCCACCGCGCCGTCGCGGTGGGCGGGTGGGGGGTGGGGGGTGCGCCCGGCGTCAGCTGCGGGCGCTGGCCGCGGAGACGCCCGCGGGCACCGCGCCCGGCGGCAGCCGGCGCTCGCCCGGGGTGAAGGTGGCCGGGATCCGCTGCCAGCCCTTGTTGACCCCCTGGCGCGGGTAGCGCTTGAGGCCGGAGAGGTCGACCGCGTAGTCGGGCATCCGCTCCAGCACCTGGGCGAGCATCTCCTTGGCCATCCGCTTGCCGAAGTGCGAGCCCGCGCAGCGGTGCACGCCGACGCCGAAGGCCAGGTGCCGGTTGGGCCAGCGGTGGATGTCGACCTCGTCGGGGTCGGTGAACTGCGCGGGGTCGCGGTTGGCCGACGACCACGCGAGCAGCGCCCGGTCGCCCACGTGCATCGGGCAGCCGTGGAACTCGGTCTCCTGCAGCACCGTGCGGGCCAGCGCCTGGGTGGGGGAGAAGTAGCGGAGGAACTCCTCGATGGCGCGGTCGAGCAGCGACGGGTCGTCGATGAGCTCCTGGCGGACGTCGGGGTGCTCGTAGAGCCACACCAGCGCCTGGCTGACCAGCGAGGCCGTCGTCCCCACGCCGCCGCTGACCAGCAGCTCGACGATCGAGAAGACCTCCTCCTGGGTGATCGGCCGGTCGTCGACCTGCTGCTGCACCAGGTAGCTGATGACGTCGTCGCGCGGCTCGGCGGCGCGGGCGGCGATCGTCCGGCGCATCTGCTCGGAGCAGTAGGGCAGGTCGACCTCGACCGCGCGCCGGTACACCGGGCTGTCGGTGGGCTCGGCCAGGGTGGCCTGGTGCGAGCGGGCGTAGACCTGCCAGTCGGCGACGTCGAGGCCCAGCCAGTCGATGGTGCAGATCGCCGGGACGCCGATGACCTGCGCGAGGTCGGCCTCGCCGGACTCGATGAGCTCGTCGACGAACCACGTCGTCCACGTGACGATCATGTCCTCGACCTTGGCGACGGCGGCCGGCGAGGCGATCGGGTTGACCACCTTGCGGTAGGACCGGAACTCCGGCGGGTCGAGCTCGATCGGGATGTGCTTGTGCATCGGGGTCTTCGGGATGACCACCGACAGGCCCGGCCCGCCGTACTGGTCGAGGCGCTGGGAGGAGAAGACGTCGTCGTCGCGGGCCGCCTCGAACACCGACTCGTAGTCGGTGAGCACCCAGAAGCCGCCGTAGAGCTCGCTCCACGCGACAGGATGGGTCTCACGCAGTCGCCGGTAGGCGCCGACGGTGTCGTCGGCGTGCTCCGGCGAGTGGTGGTCGAAGTGGACGACGGGACACCGGCCGGAGGTGCTCATGTGGTCCTCGTCTCTGATCACCGTCACAGTGTGATAATGCTTATCCTGGTTTTGTCGTGTCAACAGGGTCGGTGTCCCAACCGGGCCGCCGCCGTCCCCCGGAGGTGTTCGAGATGCGCGTCACGGTCGACCTGGGAGCCTGCCAGGGTCACGGCGTCTGCCACATGAGTGCTCCGGACGTGTTCGAACTCGACGAGACCGACGGCCACGCGATCGTCGTGCAGGACCCGGTGCCCGCGGAGCTGGAGGCCGACGCCCAGCTGGGCGCCGACAGCTGCCCCGAGCGGGCCATCACGGTCCTCACCTGAGGGGCGCCGGTCCGTGCGCATCGTCGTCGTCGGGGCCTCGCTGGCCGGCGTCCGGACTGTCGAGGCCCTGCGCCGCCGGGGCAGCGACGCCGACGTCGTGCTCGTCGGGGCCGAGCCCGGCTCCGCCGACGGGGTGGCCGCCGACCGGCCGCCGCTGTCGAAGGCGTTCCTGGCCGACGCCGCCGTGGAGGCCCGCCCGCTGACCGACCGGGAGCGCCTCGGCGCGCTCGGCGTCGAGCTGGTGCACGGCCGCGCGGTCGACCTCGACCGCGACCGCCGCCGGGTGGGACTGCACGGGGGCGAGTCGATCGCCTACGACCGGCTCGTCGTCGCCACCGGCTCCACCCCGCGCACCGTCCCGGGCCTGGAGCCGCGGGCGGGGGTCTGGACGCTGCGCACCGCCGCCGACGCCGCGGCGATCCGCGCCGCGGCTCCCGAGGGCGCCCGCGTGGTCGTCGTCGGCGGCGGGTTCATCGGTGCCGAGGTGGCCTGGACCCTGCACGGGCTCGGGCGGTCCGTCGCGCTCGTCGAGCCGCTGCCGGCGCTCATGGTGCGCGGGCTGGGCCCCGAGCTGGGCGCGGCCCTCACCCGCCGGCACGCCGCGGCCGGCGTCGACCTGCACATGGGAGCGGGGGTGGCCGCGCTCGAGGGCGGCGACCGGGTGACCGGGGTGCGGCTCACCGACGGCGCGCTGCTGCCTGCCGACCTCGTCGTCCTCGGCCTGGGCACGGTGCCCGAGACCGGCTGGCTGGCCTCGTCCGGCCTCGACCTGCGCGACGGCGTCGTCTGCGACGAGCGGCTGGCCGCCGTCGGCGCCGAGGACGTGTGGGCGGTCGGCGACGTCGCCCGGTGGCGGCACCCGCGCGCCGGGGAGGACGTGCGCGTGGAGCACTGGACGAACGCGGTGGAGACCGCGGGCGTGGTGGCGGCCAACCTGACCGGGACGCCGACGGTGCACGACGCGGTGCCCTACGTGTGGAGCGACCAGCTCGGCGCGCGGCTGCAGGTGTTCGGCCGGGTGCGGCCCGGCGACGAGCTGCGGGTGGTCGTGGGCGACCTCGAGGACGGCTTCGTCGCCATCTCCGGCAGCGAGGGGCGGCTGCGCGCGGCGGTCGGCTTCGGCGCGCTCAAGGCGCTGCTGCCCTTCCGCAAGCTGCTCCTCGCCGGCGCCGGCTGGGACGAGGCCCTCGCCGCGGCCTAGACGGCACGGTCACCGCCGGACGGCGACCGGCGCGGTGGGAGGGACGGCCACGGCCGGGGGGACGCGGCGCTGGACGACGGCGTAGGAGGCCACCGCCACCGCCATGGCCGCCGCGGTGACCGCCCACGGCACGTCGTAGCCACCGGTCAGGTCGGCCAGCGCGCCGAAGGCCAGGGGGGAGACCAGCGCGCCGAGGTAGTAGCCGCACGACATCACCGCCGTCGCCCGCCCCACCGCGTGGGGGGCCCGGTCGACGGTGACGGCGTGCGCGAACCCGGCGCCCACCATCGCGCACAGCAGGCCGGCCACCGCGCCGACGGCGACCACCGCGAGCCCCAGGTGGGTCCCCGCCCACAGCAGCAGCGTGCCGGTGAGGCCGACCAGGCACACCCGGGCGGCCGTCGCGGCCCGGGGCAGGGGACCGCGCCGGTCGCTGCGGCGGGCCACGACCACCATCGCCACCGTGCCGGCCCCGGTGCCCGCGGCCGAGACGAGGCCGGCGGTGACGGGGGAGACCCCGCCGTCGACCAGGCTCACCACCAGGAACGACGACAGCGGGTTGGTGCCGACGACGAAGCAGGTCGCCGCCAGCAGCACCCACCCGAACCCCCGCGGCAGCGGAGCCGGTCCGCTGTCACCGGCCGGGCCGGGCGCGGGCCGGCGGCTGGGCACCCACAGCAGCGCCAGCACGGCGTTGACCGCGGCCAGCCCGGCCAGCACCAGCACGACGCCGCGCCAGCCGACCACCCCGGCCGCGGGCGGTCCCGCCAGGGCCACCACGGTGAGCAGCCCGGGGATGCCGGCCGTCTTGACCGCGACCGCGGCGGCCGCCTGGTCGGGCCGGGACGCGCTGGTCACCGCGACGCTGGTGCCGGCGTTGACGAAGGCGTAACCGCAGCCGGTCACCAGGCTCGCGACCAGCAGCGCCGGGAACGAGCCGACCAGGGCCGCGCCGGCGAGCCCGGCCGCGGTGAGCGCCTGGTCGCCGGCCACCCACCAGCGGGCGCCGAGCCGGTCGACGAGCCGCGACCCGAGCAGCGACGTGACGCCGGTGGCCCCGTAGAAGAGGCCGACGACCAGGCCCAGCTGGGCACCGGTGAGGCCCAGGTCGGCCCGGAGCGCGGCGCCGAGGTAGCCCACGATCGGCATCGGCGCGGCGCCCAGGCCCATCGCCAGCGTGCTGACCGCGAGGACGGCCGGCCGGGACGGCGCCCCGCGGGTGCTCCTCATCGGTCGTAATCCTTATCATGTTTGCCGCCGCGACGACAGCCGGCCCCCGTTGTCACCCTCCATACGATTCGCATAGTTTGTCGTCCAGGTCACGCGGACGGTGGAGGCACCGATGGGCAGGCTCGACGGCAAGGTCGTCTTCGTCACCGGTGCCGGACGCGGCATGGGCCGCAGCCACGCGATCCGGCTGGCCCGCGAGGGTGCCGACGTCGTCGGGATGGACGCCTGCGGCCCGATCCCCAGCGCCACCGGCCCGGTCACCACCCCCGAGGACCTCGCCGACACCGTCCGGGCGGTCGAGCGGCTCGACCGGCGGATGGTGACCTTCCAGGCCGACGTGACCGACGAGGAGGCACTCACCGCCGGCCTGGCCGACGGCGTCGCCCAGCTCGGCCGGCTCGACTGCGCGGTCGCCAACGCCGGCATCGGCGTCCCCCCGCACGAGGTGGCCGACACCCCCGCCCAGGAGTGGCGGGACATGCTCGAGACCAACCTGACCGGCGTCTTCCTCACCGCCAAGGCCGCGATCCCGCACGTCCGCGCCCACGGCGAGGGTGGGTCGCTGGTCCTGGTCAGCTCCGCGCTCGGGCTGCGCGGCATGCCGAACGTCGCCTCCTACGTGGCGGCCAAGCACGGCGTCGTCGGGCTGATGCGGTCGCTGGCCCTGGAGCTGGCACCCGAGCGGATCCGGGTCAACTCGATCCACCCGACCAACGTCGACACGCCGCTCATCCAGAACGAGAACGTCTACCGGCTGTTCCGGCCCGACCTCGAGCACCCCACCCGCGAGGACGTCAGCGGCGTCTTCCAGGACCTGAACCTGCTGCCCACGCCGTGGGTGCAGCCCGAGGACGTCAGCGAGGCGGTGCTCTACCTCGCCGCCGACGACTCCGGCCGCTGGGTCACCGGGACCACCCACCGGGTCGACGCCGGCTGGATCACCAAGTAACCCCACTCACCGAGCACACGAGGAGGACGGCGTGGCAGGACGCGTCGAGGGCAAGGTCGCCTTCATCACCGGAGCCGCCCGCAACCAGGGCCGCAGTCACGCGCTGCGCCTGGCCCAGGAGGGCGCCGACGTCATCGCGGTCGACGTCTGCGCACCGGTCGAGTCGATCCGGATGTACCCACCGGCGACCGAGGAGGACCTCGCCGAGACCGTGCGCCAGGTGGAGGCCCTCGACCGGCGGATCGTGGCGACGAAGGCCGACGTCCGCGACCCGGCCGCGCTGCGGGCCGCCGTGGACGACGGCGTCGCGCAGCTCGGCCGGCTGGACATCGTGCTGGCCAACGCCGGGGTCTTCGAGATCCAGCCGTCGCTCGAGCTCACCGACGACGCCTGGCAGGAGATGATCGACATCAACCTGACCGGCGTGTGGAACACCTGCCGAGTGGCGCTGCCGCACCTGATCGAGTCCGGTGGTGGGTCGATCGTGATCACCAGCTCGACCGCCGGGCTCAAGGGGACGCCGAACACCATCCACTACACGGCGGCCAAGCACGGCGTCGTCGGCGTCATGCGCACGCTGGCCAACGAGTTCGGCAAGCAGTCCATCCGGGTCAACACCGTGCACCCGACCGGGGTGGACACCGTGATGATCCAGAACGAGAAGACCTGGGGCCTGTTCACGCCCGACGACCCGAACCCGACGCGGGAGAAGTTCGCCGAGCTGTTCGAGACGCTGCACCCGCTGCCGGTGCCCTACATCGACCCGGTCGACATCTCCAACGCGATCCTGTTCCTCGTCTCCGACGAGGCGCGCTACGTCACCGGCGTGACGCTGCCGGTCGACGCCGGCTACACCATCCGGTGAGCGACCGGGACCTCCGCCCCGCCGCCGACGGCCGGCCCACCGGCGACGACGCGGGCACCGTCCGGGAGCTGCGCGGCCGCGTCGCCGCCCGGGTCGTCGGCCGCGAGCACGAGTTGGACCTCCTGCTGGCGGCCGTCGCCGCCGGCCGCGACGTGCTGCTCGAGGGCCCGCCGGGGACGTCGAAGTCCACGCTGCTGCACGCCGTCACGGGGGAGTGGGGCATCCCGCTGGTCTTCGTGGAGGGCAACGCCGACCTCACCCCCACCCGGCTGGTGGGCCACCACGACCCCGCCCGGGTGCTCCGCGAGGACTACACGCCGGAGAACTTCGTCCCCGGCCCGCTCGTGGAGGCGATGCGGACCGGCGGCTTCCTCTACGTGGAGGAGTTCAACCGGGCGCCCGAGGACACGATCAACACCCTGCTCACCGCCATGGCCGAGCGGCGCATCGCGGTGCCCCGCGTGGGCACCGTGGCGGCGCGACCGACGTTCCGGTTGGTCGCCTCGATGAACCCCTACGACAACATCGGGACGACGCGGCTGTCGACGTCGGTGTACGACCGGCTGTGCCGGCTGGCCATCGACTACCAGGACGACGCGGCCGAGCGGGACGTCGTCGCCCTGCGCACCGGCGTGGACTCGCCCCGGCTGGTCGCCGACGCGGTCGCCCTGACGCGGGCGACGCGGGAGCGCGACGACATCCGGCAGGGCAGCAGCGTGCGCGGCGCGATCGACCTCGCGCTGGTCGCCGCCCAGCTGGCCGCCATGCGCGGCGTGGCGCTGCCGGACGAGCCGTCGGTGGCCCCGCCGCGGGGGCTGCCGGAGGACTACACCGCCGTCGTGCTGGACGCGGTGCTGCTCGCGCTCTCCGGCCGGGTCTTCCTCGACGAGACGATGGAGGCCACGCCGGAGAGCGTGCTCCGGGAGATCTGGGAGGACCACTTCCTGCTCGAGCCCGCGGCGGCCGACCCCGGTTGAAGGGCGGTCGAGGCCGACTCGCCGGTGCAGCGGCGGGGCCGGCCGGCGGCCGCCCGGCACCGCGGCACCCGTCCGCTGCGCCGCCGGCCCAAGCAGCTGACCGAGCCGCCGTCGCTGTACCAGCCCTCCGCGGGCGGGGGACTGGCACTGTCGGCGGGGGACCGGCGCCGGGCGCGCGCGGCACCGGGCCGTCCCGGGGGGTCGCCGTCGGGGACGACGGACGAGCCGGCCGAGCTGATCGCCCTGGCCGACCTGGCCGACGGCGGACCGGTCGACCTGGTCACTCGGCAGCGCGCGCGGGAGATCGCCCGGAGGCTGTCCGTCCCGCACCCGCCCCGCGACCACCGCGCCCACCGGGGCGCCGGTGAGCTGGCCAGCGTCCCGTGGCGCGGCGGCTCCGACGACCTGGACCTGGAGCGGACCCTCGACGTGCTGGTCGGCAAGCCGCTGCTCGAGGACGAGGACGTCGTCGTGCGCGAGCGGCTGCGGCGCCGGCGGTCGGTCGTCCTCGTCGTCGACGTCTCGGGGTCGATGCGCGGTGAGCGGGCCCGGACGGCGGCGGCCACGGTGGGCGCCCTCGCCGGCGAGCTCGGCCGCGACCGGCTGGCCGTGGTGGCCTTCTGGTCCGACGCGGCGGTGCTCGTGCGCCTCGGCGAGCAGGTGGCGCCGGTCGCCGTCCTGGACCTGCTGCTGCGCGTCCCCACGCAGGGGCTGACCAACGTCTCCTTCGCCCTGGAGGTGGCCGGCCGCCAGCTGGCCGGCGTCCGGACGCACGACGCCCGGGTCGTCCTGCTCTCCGACGCCGTGCACAACGCCGGTCCCGACCCCCGGTCGGTCGCCGCGCGGCTGCCCCGGCTCGACGTGCTGCTCGACGTCGCAGGGGAGCACGACCTGGAGCTCGGCCGCGACCTGGCGCGGGCCGGCCGGGGGCACTGCCGCCCCGTGCGCACCCACTCCGACGTGGCCGCCGCGCTGACGACCGTCTTCGCCGACTGACCCCCGGGGGCCGGCCGGGTCAGCCCTTGACCGCGCCGGACAGGAAGCCCGCGGTCACCTGCCGCTGCAGGACCACGTAGAGCACGACCACCGGGAGGATGGTGATCAGCGTGCCGGCGGCGAGCGGGCCGATGTCGACCGACCGCCCGCCGATGAACAGGTACAGGCCCAGGGTCAGCGGCCGGTAGCCCCCGCCGGGCATGTAGAGCAGCGGCACCAGGAAGTTGTTCCACTGCTGCAGGAAGGTGAACACCGCCAGCGCACCCATGCCGGAGGTCACCAGCGGCACCATCACCTGCCGGAACAACTGCCACTCGCTGGCGCCGTCCATCCGGCCCGCCTGCTCCAGCTCGGTCGGGAGGTCGGCGAAGAACGCCCGCATGAACCACGTGCCGAACGACAGCTGCGTCGTGGCCAGCACGAGGTTGACGCCGATCAGGCTGTCGAGCAGGCCCATCGACCGCATCTGGAAGTACAGCGGCACCATGTAGGCGAAGAACGGCACCAGCAGCCCGAAGACCACCAGGTAGAACGCCACGGTGCGCCCGGGGAACGGCAGCCGCGCGAAGGCGTAGCCCGCCATGGTCGAGGCGACGACGACGATCAGCGTGCTGGGGACGCTGAGCAGGACGCTGTTGAGCAGGTAGCTGTCGAAGTCGCCGACGGTCCAGGCCGTGTCGAGGTTCTCCAGCGAGAAGGAGCTGAACAGGCCGAACGGGTTGGCCCGCACGTCCTGGGTGCTCTTCAGGGTCGTGGACACGACCAGGACCACCGGGAACAGGGTGATCAGGGCCAGCAGCGCCAGGGTCAGGTGGCGGCCGATCCCCGGCCGGCCGGGCGCGTAGGCCCGTCCCCGCCGGCTCACGCGCCGAGCCCCTCGGTGGAGGCCCGCCGCTGCAGCCGGTTGAGCCACACCGCCACGGGCACGGCGAGCGCGGTGACCACCAGGGCCAGGGTGGTGCCGTAGCTGATCCGGCTGAGCTGGAAGGCGTTGCTGTAGGCGTAGGTGCCCAGCACCTCGGTGGCGTTCGCCGGGCCGCCCCCGGTCATCACGAAGACGATGTCGAAGACGGCGAAGCCGCCGATCAGCGTGAGCGCGGTGACCATGAGGAACACCGGCATGATCTGCGGCAGCACCACGTAGCGCAGCCGCTGCAGGTAGCTCGCGCCGTCGAGCATCGCGGCGTCGACGAGCTCGGCGGCGACGTTGCGCAGCGCCGCCAGGACGATCACGAAGACGAACCCGGTGGCCGTCCAGATCGCCGTCCCGAGCACCGCGTAGAGCGCGGTGTGCGGGTCGCCCAGCCAGCCCCGCGCCAGGCCGCCGAGCCCGACCGCCTCGAGGCCGCGGTTGAGCCACCCGCGGGTGGGCGCGTAGATCCAGCCCCACACGACCCCGACCGCGACCTGCGGCAGCACGTAGGGCAGGAAGAAGACGACCCGGTAGAACGTCGAGCCCCGCCGCACACCCCACAGCAGCAGTGCCATCGCCAGCCCCAGGACGAGGGGACCGATCGTGCCCAGGACGATCCAGATGACGTTGTTCCAGGCGGCCGCCCACATGTCCCGGTCCCGGGCCAGCTCGGTGAAGTTGTCCAGCCCCACGAACGGCGGGGTGGTGTCCAGGCCGTCGAAGTCGACGAAGACGTAGTAGACGGCGTTGAGCACCGGGAAGACGAGGAAGACCGACATGAGGACGACGGCCGGCGCGACCAGGAGCACCCCGAGGCGCGCCTGCTGGCGCCGGGTGGCCTCGGAGACCCCCGACCGCGCCCGGCGCCCCCGCCGCGGCCCGGGGACCGTCGGTGCCGCGGCGGGCGCCGGCGCGGCGGTCACGCCGGCCCCCGGCCGCGGACGGCGACCGTCCCCCGGCTCATGCCTGGGACGCCGCCTGCATCGCCGCCGCCACCTCGGCCGGGGTCGACTGGCCGGTGAGCAGCGCCTGGATGCCGTCGAACATCGCCTCGTTGAAGGCCTCGGGCATGAGGACGTCGATGTTGTAGCCGAGCTGGCCGCCGCCCTCCGACAGCGTGGAGACGTCGTCGAGCACCTGGGCGAGCAGCGGCTCGATCTCCAGCCCCTCGGTGTCGACCGGCCGCGGCGGGATGGTCTGCAGGTTCTCCACCGACCACTCGCCGTGCTCCTCGGAGGCGAAGAAGTCCAGCAGCTCGATGGCCCCCTCCGGGTCGTCGGTGTTGGCGCTGATCAGCGGGCCGGAACCGAGGCCGGCGGCGAAGACGCCCTCGCCGTCCGGGGCGGGGAAGGGCACGTAGCCGGACTCGAAGTCGGCGCCGACGGCCAGGTCGTTGATGAACCAGCTGCCGGTGGGGATCATCGCCGCCTCGCCGGAGAGGTACTGCGCGGTCATCGTGTCGTAGTCGATCGACACCGGTGACTCGCCCAGCCAGCCGTTCTGGTTGGCCTCCTGCCAGAAGGTCAGCGCGTCGACGACCTCCGGCGACTCCCAGGACCCCTCGCCGGCGAGCAGCGCCTCCATGCCGTCGGCGCCCACGGCGCTCGACAGCGCCATGCTCAGCAGGTGGCTGCCCGGCCAGGCGTCCTGGTCCCCGAAGGCCATGGGGACCACGCCGGCCGCGCTGATCGCCTCGCACGCGGCGCGCAGGTCGTCGAGCGTCCGCGGCGGCTCGATGCCGAGGTCGGCGAGGACCTGGGTGTTGTAGAAGAGGCCGACGGTCTCCATCTCCCCGGGGATGCCGTAGACCTTGCCGTCGTAGGTGACCCGCTCCTTGGCGAAGTCGTAGACCTCCCAGCCGTTCTCCTCGTAGGCGTCGGTGAGGTCGTAGAGCAGCCCCGCCTCGGCGAGGGCCCCGGCGAACGAGGGCCCCGAGCCCCAGCTGATGACGTCCGGGCCGTCCTCGGCCCGCAGCCGGGTCTGCAGGACGGTGCGCATGGTGTCGATGTCGAGCTGCTGCACCTCGACCTCGATGCCCGAGGACTCGGTGAAGTCGGCCAGGTGGTCCTCGAGCCGGCTCAGCGAGTCGGCGTCCTCGAGTTGCTCGACCAGGTAGACCAGCCGCTCGCCGTCCCCGCCGCCGCCGTCACCCCCGGAGGACGACGACTGTCCCGTGCACGCGGTGGCGAGGAGGCAGACCGCTGAGGTGACCAGGACCTTCGAGGAGGAGCGCACGGGTGGGCCCTTTCGACGTCGTCGTCGGAGTGCAGGTGGCACGGAGGGCGCATCGTGCGTCCCCGCTCGACGCGGCGTCAAGGAACGGAGAGGGGTCGTTACCGACCCGCGGCCGACCCGGGGCGCCCGGGCTCGCCCGCGGCGGCCGGGGCCGTCCGTAGCCTGCACCGCATGACCGCCTCCACGACGGCGTGGACCTTCCTGTCCAACCACGGGCACGTGCTCGTCAGCCTGGCGATGGACCCCGAGGTGCGCGTGCGGGACGTCGCCACGCGGGTCGGGATCACCGAGCGGTCGGTGCAGATGATCGTCGCGGACCTGGAGCGCGCCGGCTACGTCGTCCGGGAGCAGGCCGGCCGCCACGACCGCTACGTCGTCGTCCACGACCGGCACTTCCGGCACCCGCTCGAGGAGCACGTGCGCGTCGGTGACTTCCTCGACCTGGTGCGGGCCGGCCGAGGACACCCGGCCGGACCGGACGGCACGCGCAGCCGTCACGACTGACCCCGTCCCCGAGCCGCCGGCGTCGCGTCCGCACCCTCAGCGGCTGGTCCGCCGGTGGCCGCTCGGTCAGAACGGCGGCGGTTCGTCGTCGGGGTCGGCCGGGTCCTCCGGTGGTGGGCTCTGGGCGGGTGGCGGTAGTGGTCGCACGCCCGGTGGACGCGTCGCGCGGGTGGTGCCCGACGGGGCGGTCACCGTCAGCACGCCGTCGGCGGTCATGTGGAAGTGCCACCGGACGGCGGGTCGAGATCGTCGGGAGTCTCGTCGGCGAGCCCCAGCACCAGCTCCGCCTCGTAGGCGGCCAGCCGGGCCTTCAGGACGGCGACGTGCTCCAGCTCGGCGGCCTTGTGCTCACGCGTGAGCAGCCCGGCCGGCAGCCGGCGCAGCTCGGGCCGCTCGGCGACGAGCAGGCCGAGGAGATCACCCTCGCACGGCGGCACGTCCTCCCCGATCTGCTCCACGAACCGAACCTACGACCGGGGTACGACAGAAACCGCAGGTCAGGGGCGTCGTGCCCTCGGCGCACCCGGAGAGGCGGCGTGGGCGGAGGGGCGACCGGCCCGGCGCGCCGGGTCACGGAGAGGTGGGGAGCACGTGGGGGCGCGCCCGCCGGTCGATCGCCAGGCCGACGGCGGCCGGCAGCCAGGTGGTCAGCGAGCGGGTGACGACGACGGCGGCGCACGCGGCGGCCACCGGTGTGCCGAGTCCCCCGAGGAGCAGCAGGAGGAGGACCTCCGGCGCGCCGGGCAGGCCGGCCGCCGGCAGCGCCGTCCACAGCAGCCGCAGGGCGGCGTAGCCGGCCACGACGGCGAGGACAGGTACCCGGCCGCCGGCCGCGTACAGCGCGCAGGCCAGCACGGTGGCCTCGAGCGCCGTGGCCAGGGCCGCCCAGCCGAACAGGGCCGCCCGGTCCTCGCGCGGCCCCGTTGGCCGCGGCACCCGCGGCGGGGCGGGGTCGGAGCCGGCGCGGCGGGCCGCGAGCTGCCCGGCGCCGGTCAGCACCCACGCGGCCGCGCCCGTGGCGGCCGCCGCCAGGACCGTGGCCGGGGACCGCCAGGTGGGGACGGAGCCGTCGACGGCGGCCAGCGCGAGTGCCGTCACCGCCACCACGGCCGACCCGCCGAGGCCGGCCAGCGCCGTCCGGACCGCCGCCGCGTGCGCGTCCGGCGGCAGCAGCCCGGCGCGCTCCAGCAGCCGCGCCCGGGCCCGGCGCTCGCCGTCGCGGCCGCGGACCAGCCCCACGTTGCGCGCGACGAGGGTGAGCACGAGTGCCCGGCCGACCGACACCCGCCGGTCGGCGGCGTGCCGGACGGCGGTCGCGCGGGCGAGGGACGCCGCCCCGGCCAGCAGCAGGGCACCGCCCAGCCACCGCCAGCCCTGGGGGCCGATGCTGCCGGCCGTGGCCCCCGCCCCGGCGACGAGCACGGGCCCCGCGAGGGCCACGGCACACCCGGCGGTCACGAGCACCCGTGCGGCCGGTCCCGCGGGCGGGAAGGCGGGACGGTCCGGGTCGGGCAGGTCCAGTCGGGCGTGGACGGCGGTCCGCACCGCGCGGAGCCGGGCGGGGTCGTCGTGCAGCCGCCGCCGGGTCTCCCACGACAGCGCCAGCGGGGTGAGCGAGGGCAGTGCGGCCGCGACGGCGGCGTCGCCGAGGACGTCGACCGCCGTGGCGACCAGCACGGCCGGCTCGGCCGGGGAGCCGGGCGCGGCGGCCAACGACGCGAGCAGCTCGGCCACGTCGACGGCGGTCTCGTCGTCGGTGGCGCCGGTCCGGGCGTTGCCGAAGTCGACCAGCCACGGCCGGCCCGCGGGGTCCACCAGCACGCTGGCGGCCACCAGGTCGCGGTGCGCGACGCGCGCGGCGTGCGTGCGGGCGACCTGCCCCCACACCTCGCGGAGCAGGCCCGGCGTGAGCTCGCCGGCGGCCAGCTCGTCGAGCGGCCGGCCCACGACGTACTCCTGGACGACGACGGCGTCCCGGTCCGCGCCGCGGGCCAGCAGCACCGAGGGCACCCGGACCCCGCGCCGCTCGACCGTCAGGGCGGCGACCGCCTCGTGCTCGGCCTGGTGGTGCAGCGGCGCCAGGGCGTCGGCGTCCTTCACGTCCCCCACGGCGAAGACCCGCCACCACCGGTACAGCCGGTCGCGCTCGTGCCTGTCCGGCGCCAGGTACTTGACGTAGAGCCGGCGCCCGTCGGCGTCGACCGCCTCGAAGGGCTGCGAGCTGCGGGCCCGCACCGCGGCGGGCGCCACGCCGGTCACCGGCAGCCCGAAGCGCCGCAGCACCGCCTCGACCCGTGCGGGCCGCACCTGCCGCGTCGGGACCCCGGCGAGCCAGTGCACCAGCGAGCCGATCGCCCAGCCGAGGGCCACGCCCCCCACGACGTCCAGGGGCAGGTGCGCGCCCACGTAGACCCGCGCCACCGCGACGGTCCAGGCCAGGGTCCAGGCCACCCGGCGGCCCCGCCGGGTCAGGTAGGGGGCGGCGGCCGTGGCCAGCGCCGCGGCCACCGCGGAGTGCCCGGAGACGAAGCCGGCGCCACCGGCCGGACCCTCGTGCAGCACCGCGCCGACCGGCAGGCCCCCGGGGCGCTCCCGGCCGACCAGGGCCTTCACCAGGTCGGCGGCCACGTAGGCGGCCAGCCCCGACACCAGGAGGTCGCGCGCGGCGCGGAGGCGGCGTCCGAGGGCGGCCGCGACCGCCAGCACCGGGACGGCGAGCACGTTGCCCAGCTGCATGACCACCCAGACGGCGGGCAGCACGGCGGCCGGCAGGTCGTTGACGAGTCGGAACAGGTCCCGCTCGAGGACCGGCAGCTGACCCCGCCGCGCGATGAGCACGCCGGTGCCGAGCACCACGAGACCGAGCGCCACGCGCACCGGGTCGGTCGTCAGCCGCTGCGGGCGTGACCGCACGGGACCGGCTCCCGGGCGGGTGCCGGGGGCCGCCCGGCCCTCCGGGACGGTGCGGGTGCTCACCCGGCCAGTGCAGTCCTGCCGCGCGTCGCCAGGCAGGGTCCTCCGGCCCTGCCGGAGGGTGCGTCCCGTCCCGGCCCGGAGCGGCGCCGCCGGGGCGCGGGACCGGTGGTGGTGGTCAGGAGGAGCCGGTGCCGCCCTCCGCGGGGTCGCCGTGCAGGGCGGTGAACACGTCGAGCAGCCGCTCGCGGGCCGCGGCGGGCAGCGTCGGCAGGGGCAGCGTCCGCAGCGCGGCGGCCGTGCTGCGGACCTGCTCGAGGTAGACCACGCACGGGTCGCAGAGCTCCAGGTGCGCGCGGACCGCCCGGTCGACCGGCTCGGGCAGCGCGCCCTCGAGGTGCTCGGTCACCAGCTCGACGAACTCCTGGCAGGCGACCTCCAGGACGTCGTCGGCAGCGGCGCGGGGTGCCGGTGCCGGGTTCTCAGCCACCATCGTCCGGTTCCCCCCGTGCCCCGCGGTACACGTCCTCCAGCCGCGCCCGCAGCCGCGCGCGGCCCCGGTGCAGCAGGATCCGCTGGTTGCCGGCGCTGATCCCGAGCCGCTCGCACACCTCCTCCGACGTCAGGCCGAGGACGTCGCGCAGCTCCACCACGGTCCGCTGCCGCTCGGGCAGCTCGGCGAGGGCCGTCCGCAGCTCCCGGCGGACCTCGCCGGCGACCACGGCCTCCTCCGGCGGCGGCTGCCACGGCCGTGGCAGGCCGGCGTCGGTCCAGTGCCGCGGCCAGCGGTCCTCGCTGCCGCGGAATCGCGCCGGGTCGACGGTCGGGCCGCCGTCGGCCCCGTCGCCGTCGGGGAGGAAGGCGGTCGACCACGGCACCGTGCGGGCCTCCCGGCTGCCGCGGCTGCGGGCCTGGTTCTCCAGGATCCGGAACACCCAGGTGCGCAGCGACGACCGGCCCTCGAACCGGTCCAGCTGGCCGATCACGGCGAGCCACGTGTCCTGGACGACCTCCTCGGCGGAGGCCCGGGTGGACACGTACAGCAGCGCCACGCGCAGCAGCACCCCCGACCAGGCGTCGACCAGCTCGGCGAACGCCTGCCGGTCGCCGGCCCGCAGGCGGCCGAGCAGCTCCGCCTGGGCGTCGCTGCCGCCCTCCCGGACGGCGGCGACGACCGCCGGTAGCCCCGGCTGCTGCTGCATGGACCTGCTCCTCGCACCACGACGACCGGGGACGGGAGGACGTTGCGGCCATCCTGGTGAGCGAGGGGCGGCGGCGTCAGGGACGGAGGTCCCGTCAGGGCACTCACCTCCGGGCCTGCTCGGCCTGGTCGATCGCCCACGCCGCGTTGACGAGGCCGATGTGGCTGAACGCCTGCGGCACGTTGCCGAGCAGCTCGCCGGTGGCCGGGTCGACCTCCTCGGCCAGCAGGCCCAGGTCACCGACGTAGCCGACGGCCCGCTCGAAGACCTCCCGCGCCCGCTCCACCTGCCCGGCCAGCGCGAGGGCCTGGGCCAGCCAGAAGGTGCACAGCAGGAAGGTGCCCTCCTCACCGGCCAGCCCGTCGACGCCCTCCTCGGTGTGGTACCGGTAGACCAGCCCGCGGTCGTCGGTGAGCCGGTCGGCGATCGCGTCGATGGTGGCGAGCATCCGCGGGTCGTCGGCCGGCAGGAACCCGACGATCGGCAGCATGAGGTTGGAGGCGTCCAGCGCGGTGGAGCCGAAGTACTGGCCGAAGGCGCCGGCCTCCTCGCTCCAGCCCTGCTGCAGGACGGTGTCGCGGATCTCCTCGCGGGCCTTCTGCCACGCGTCGACCCGGTCCTCGCAGCCCAGCTGCGGGGCCAGCACGATGGCCCGGTCCAGCGCCACCCAGCACATGACCTTCGAGTACAGGAAGTGCTGTGGCTCGCCGCGGACCTCCCAGATGCCCTGGTCGCGGTCCCGCCAGCGGACGGCGGCGGTGTCGGCGCAGGCGGCGAGGAACGCGCGGGTCTCCGCGTCGAGCCCGGGGAGCTGGTCGCGCAGCCGGGCGGCGGCGCCCAGCAGCTCGCCGTACACGTCGACCTGGCGCTGGTCCCAGGCGCCGTTGCCGACCCGCACCGGCCGGCTGTCCCGCCAGCCGCGCAGGTGGCCGAGGGTCCGCTCGCTGAGGTCGTGCTCGCCGGCGACGCCGAACATGATCTGCAGCGAGGTGTCCGGGCCGATGCCGCCGGCGCCGGCGGTGGTCATGAAGGCGAAGAAGTCCTCGGCCTCGTCGGGGCAGGCCGCCACCCACAGCGCCTCCATGGTGAAGCTGGCGTCGCGCACCCACGAGTAGCGGTAGTCCCAGTTGCGCTCCCCGCCCACGCCCTCCGGCAGCGACGTCGTCGCGGCGGCGACCACCGCGCCGCTGGGCTGGTAGGACAGGCCCTGCAGCACCCGGCCCGAGAGGTGCACCAGGTCGGCCCAGGGACCGTCGTAGGTCTGGTGCAGCGCGCTCCACGACTCCCACGCCTCCAGCGTGCGGTCGAGCAGCGCGGCGAGCTCCGGCTGGGACCACACGTGCGCGGGCTCGGGGTCGCCGAGGGTGCTGCGCTGCAGCGCGAGGTGGACGACGTCGCCGGCGTGCAGCCGCAGCCGGGCGGTGGCCTGCCCGTCCTCGAGCGCCGCGGCCCCCGGGAGGGTGAGGACGAGCCAGTCGGCGCCGCCGCGCGCGGCGACCCCGCCGTCGAGGTGCGAGAGCAGCGGCACGATCAGCCCGTACTCGGGCCGCGGCCGGTACTCGACGACGACGTCGACCGCGCCGGCGGTGCAGGCCAGCCGGCGGACCAGGACGTGCGGGGCGTCGGTGCCGATGCGGTGGCCGCCGTTGTCCGGCCCGAGCCCGAGCGCGTCGGTGAGCACGAGTTCGCCGCCGGCGGTGCGGAAGGTGGTCTCCAGCGCCAGCGAGCGGCCGGCGTAGCGGCGGGCCGCCGTCCAGTCGCCGTCGGGGTGCACGGACCAGTGGCCGGCGTCGTCGTCGAGCAGGCGGGCGAACACCGCCGGGCCGTCGAAGCGCGGGAAGCACAACCACTCCACGGTGCCGGTGCGGTCGACCAGGGCGCAGGAGTGCCGGTCGGAGAGGAAGGCGAGGTCGGCGATCGGGGTGGAGCTCATGGCGGTCTCCCGGGGTCGGCGGTCGTGCCTGTGCAGTCGCGCCGACCCGGGTGCCGTTACGCGTAACGCCCGGCCGCGGCGTGGGACGGACGGGACGGGAACCGGTCGAGGAGGTCCGCGTGTCCGAGGTGCTCGAGGTGCTCGAGGTGCTCGAGGTGCTCGAGGTCGACGTCGTCGTGGTCGGGGGCGGTCCCGCGGGGGAGGTGGCGGCCGGCCGCTGCGCCGACCGCGGGCTGGACACCGTGCTGGTGGAGCAGGAGCTGGTGGGCGGCGAGTGCTCCTACTGGGGCTGCATCCCCAGCAAGACGCTGCTGCGGCCCGGTGACGTGCGGGCCGCGGCGGCGCGGGTGCCCGGCGTCGGGGCCGGAGCACCGCCCGACGTCGCCGCGGTGCTCGCCCACCGCGACGCCATGACCTCGTCCTGGGACGACGTCGGGCAGCAGCGGTGGCTGGCCGACCACGGGGTCCGGCTGCTGCGCGGCACCGGCCGCCTCGCCGGGCCGCGCCGCGTCGAGGTCGCGGGCGGCCCGGCCGTGACCGCGCGCCGGGCGGTGGTGCTCGCGACCGGGTCCCCGGCGGTGCTGCCCCCGGTGCCCGGGCTGGCCGACGTCCGCCCGTGGGACAACCGGTCGGCCACCGCGGCGAAGGAGGTGCCCCGGCGGCTGCTGGTGCTCGGCGGCGGCGCCGTGGGCCTGGAACTGGCCCAGGCCTTCCGGCGGCTGGGCGCGGCCGAGGTGACCCTCGTCGAGGGCGCCGACCGCCTGCTCGCCCGGGAGGAGCCGTTCGCCGGGGACCAGGTGCGGGACGCGTTCGAGGCCGAGGGGATCGCCGTCCGGCTCGGTGCGCGGCTCACCGCGGTCCGCCGCGAGGGCTCCGACGGGCCGCTGCGCGCGACGCTGGACACCGGCGAGGAGCTGGCCGCCGACGAGGTGCTCGTCGCCGCCGGCCGCCGCCCACGGACCGGCGACCTCGGCCTGGAGACGGTCGGGCTGGAGCCGGGACGCCCGGTGGAGGTGGACGACCGGATGCGCGCCGCCGGCGTCCCGGGCGAGTGGCTGTACGCCGTCGGGGACTGCACCGGGCTGGCGCCGCTCACCCACATGGGCAAGTACCAGGCGCGCGTCGCCGCCGACGTGGTCACCGGCCGCGACACCCGGGACCGGGCCAGCCGCGACGCCGTCCCGCGGGTGACCTTCACCGACCCGCAGGTGTGCGCCGTCGGGCTGACCGCCGCGCAGGCGCGGGAGCGCGGCCTCACCGTCCGCGTCGTCGACGTCGACACCGGGGAGGTCCCCGGCTCCTACGTACTCGGCGAGGGGCTCAGCGGGACGACACGGCTGGTCGTCGACGACGCCGCCGGCGTCCTCGTCGGCGTCACGATCACCGGCAGCGGGGTGCAGGAGCTGCTGCACTCGGCCACGGTCGCGCTCGTCGCCCGCGTGCCGCTGGCCGACCTCGCGCACGCCGTCCCGTCCTTCCCGACCGTCGCCGAGGTGTGGCTGCACGCCCTCGAGGCGGCGGGGATCTGAGGAGCCCACCGTGCCCGACGTGTCGTTCACGAACCTGCTGGTCGTCACCGCGGTGGCCGCGGCCGTGCCGCTCGCGCTGGGCTGGGCGCCGCGGCTGCGCGTCCCGTCGGTGGTCCTGGAGATCGTCGCCGGCGTCGTGCTCGGCCCGTCGGTGCTCGGCTGGGTCGAGGTCGACCTGCCGGTGCAGGTGCTGGCCCTCGTCGGGCTGGCGTTCCTGCTGCTGCTCGCCGGCCTGGAGATCGACCTGCGCGGGCTGCGCGGGCGGTCGCTGGGGACCGCCGGCCTGGGCTACGCGGTCGGCCTCGCGCTGGCCGTGCTCGTCGGGCTGGGCGCGCACACCCTCGGCTGGACCGCGAGCCCGCTCTTCCTCGCCGTCGCGCTGACCTCCACCGCCCTGGGGTTGGTCGTCCCGGTGCTCAAGGACGCCGGGGCGGTGACCTCGCCGGTCGGGCAGACCACGATCGCCGGCGCCTCGGTGGCCGACTTCTCCGCCATCGTGCTGCTCACCCTGCTGTTCTCCACCTCCGGCGGGGGAGCCGGGACGACGGCGGCCGTGCTCGCCGGCCTCGGCGTGCTCGTGGCGGTGCTCGCGGTGGTCCTGGGCCGGGTCGGGATGGGGATGCGGCTGGGGGACGTCCTGGTCCGGCTGCAGGACACGACGGCGGAGATCCGGGTGCGGCTGGTGGTCGTGCTGCTGTTCGCCTTCGTCGTGCTGGCCGAGCGGCTGGGACTCGAGCTGCTGCTCGGTGCGTTCCTGGCCGGCGCGCTGGTCGGCGTCCTCGACCGCGACTCGGCCACCCACCCGCACTTCCGCACCAAGCTCGAGGCGCTCGGCTTCGGCTTCCTGATCCCGGTCTTCTTCGTCTCCAGCGGCGTGCGGCTGGACCTGCGCGGGCTGGTCGAGGAGCCCAGCGCCCTGCTGCGGGTGCCGGTGTTCCTCGCCGTCCTGCTGCTGGTGCGCGGGCTGCCCGCGCTGCTGCACGTCCCGGCGCTGGGCCGGCGGGGCGCGGCCGCGGTCGGGCTGCTGCAGGCGACCTCGCTGCCCTTCCTGGTGACCGCGGTGCAGATCGGCGAGGCCACCGGCCGGCTGGACCCGGTGACCGGGGCGGCGCTGGTCTGCGCCGGCCTGCTGTCGGTGCTGGTCTACCCGGTCCTGGCCCTGGGCCTGCTCGGGCGGGCCGGCCCGGACGTGGACGCGGCAGGCCCGGAAGCGGGCCGGGTGCCGGCGCCGCGCCGGGCGCAGAGCGTGCCGGGACGGCCACCGGCCTGACGCTGGCGGGTGGCCCTGACCTCCCCCCGAGGGGGGACCTCCCACCGTCCGTGACCGGGACCCACCGTCCGTGACCGGGACCCACCGTCCGTGACCGGGACGTCGTGCTCTGCCCACCCCCCGTGGGCAGAGCACGACTCGTCGCGGGAGGTCCCTCGGGAGGTCCTGCGCGGTCAGGCCGTCGCGGCCCCGGCGGACTCCGGCGCCGGCTCCGTCCGCGGCTGCGGCACGGCGCGCGCCGCGGACGGGACCCCGAGCCGCTCGGCGACCCGGTCGGCGACCCGCAGCGCGTTCGCGATGATCGTCAGGGTCGGGTTGACGGCGGTGCTCGACACGAAGAACGAGGAGTCGGCCACGTACAGGTCCTCGACCTCGTGCATCCGGCAGTCGAGGTCGAGCGGCGCGGTGGCCGGGTCCGGGCCGAAGCGGATCGTCCCGTTCTGGTGTGCCACGCCGCCGATGCCGAGCTGCCCGCCGGCGTACTGGCGGTTGTCGTACACGTCCTGCTCGCAGCGGATCGCGTCGAGCAGGCCCGTGAGCCGCATCCGCAGCCGGGCGACCTCGGCGGCGTTGGTGCGCCGGTAGGCCAGCCGGATCCCGCCGTCGGCGTCCAGGGTCACCCGGTTCTCGTCCAGCGGGAGGTCCTCGGTGGTGAGCCAGAAGTCGATCGAGTGGCGGGCCAGGTCGGCGGGGTCCCGGGCGTCGGGGACGTCGAAGCCGATGAGCACCGCATCGCTCTTGCCGTTCATCTGGATCGAGCCGACCGGGTACTCCCAGTCCGGGTCGAACGGGTCGCGCCAGTAGAGGTCGTTCACCCCGATCGTCTTCTGGAAGCGGGTCGGGTTCGGCGTCTTCGAGAACGCCACCAGCCCGGAGTTGTTGTGCAGCATGAGGTGCCGGCCCACGTGCCCGGAGCCGTTGCCCAGGCCGTCGGGGTGGCGGTCGGACGCCGAGGCGAGCAGCAGCGCGGCGGAGTTGATCGCCCCGGCCGCCAGGACGACGACGTCGGCGGTGTACTCCTCGCGCTCGCCGTCCCGGTCGACGACGACCCGCGACACCCGGTGGCCGGCGGCGTCGGTCTCCAGCCGGACCACCCGCGCGCGGGTCCGCAGGGTCACGTTCGGGTGCCGCAGCGCGGGCTGCACCGTCATCACCTCGGCGTCGGCCTTGCCGTGCACCAGGCAGGGGAACCCGTCGCAGGTGGCGCATCGGACGCACGCCGACAGCTGCGGGTGCGCCTCGTCGAGCAGGATGCCGTTCGGCAGGGAGAACGGGTGCAGGCCGGCGGCGGTCAGGTCGGCGCGCAGCTGGGCTATCCGCGGCTCGTCGCTGATCGCCGGCCAGGGGTAGGGACCGGACGCCGGCGGCTCGTCGGGGTCCTCGCCGCGGGTGCCGTGCACCTGGTAGAGCTGCTCGGCGCGGTCGTACCAGGGCGCGAGGTCGGCGTAGGTGATCGGCCAGGCCGGCGAGACGCCGTCGACGTGCTGCACGGGCCCGAAGTCCCGCTCGCGGAAGCGGTAGAGGATCGCGCCGTAGAACTTGGTGTTGCCGCCGACGTAGTAGTGCTGCTTGGGGGTGAACCGGCGCCCGTCGGCGGCGTCGGTCCACTGCCCGCTGTTGGCGTAGCGCCGGTCCGCCCACAGCGCCCGCGGGTCCCAGTTCTCGACCTCCCGCGGCAGCCAGTCGCCGCGCTCGAGGACCAGGACCCGCTTCCCCGTGGGAGCCAGGGCCCAGGCGACGGCACCACCGCCGGCTCCCGACCCGATGACGACGACGTCGACGTGCTGGGCCATGGTGACCTCCTCGGGGAACGGCGACTCAGCTGATCGCCAGGGGCGTGACCCAGGCGCCGGTGGCGCCGCGCAGCTTGGCGTGGCTGACGACGAGGCAGAACTCGCGCAGCCCGGCCGCGGCGGCCTCGGCCAGCCGCAGGTTCTCCAGCACGACCACGCCGTGCCGGACGTTGAGCGTCTGGGGGACGACGAAGGGCTCGTCGGGGTCCTCGGGCGGGACCGGCCCGTAGCTCCAGGTGTCGCAGCCGGTGAGCGCGACGCGGTGCTCGGCCAGCCAGCCGGCCAGCGCCGTCCCCGGGCCCGGTTCCCCGGCGGAGTAGCGGCCGGGGTCCTCGCCCCACAGGCGGCCCCAGCCGGTGTGGACCAGCACGGCGTCGCCCGGGCGCAGCGACCGGTCGCCGAGCGCGGCCTGCGCGTCGGCGACGGTGACCACGTCGCCGGGGCCGAGGGCGTCGGCCCCGCGGACCGCGGCGACGTCGAGCAGCAGGCCGCGGGTGACCACCTGCGGCAGCGTCTCGACGCCGAGGCGATTGGTGCCCCACTCCTCGGCGACGTCGGCGATCCGGTGCCCGTTGTAGGTGCGGTCGCCGACCTGCAGGTGGTTGAGGGCGTCCACGTGGGTGCCCATCTGCTGGGTGGCGGTCACCTGCTCGACCACCCAGTTCACCGCGTTGCGGCCCCAGCCCCCGGGGCCGCCGCCGGGCCGGCGGCGGTTGACGAAGTGCGCGTTCGTGGTCAGGTACGAGCGGAACGTGCGTCCCGGGAAGGCGGGGACGTCGGCGTGCAGCACGTGGGCGAGGTCGAGCACCCGGCCGGTGCGCACCAGCCCGACCGCCGCGCGCACGACCTCGGGGGTGATCTCGTTGAGCGCACCGGCCTCGTCGTCGGGGCCCCAGCGCGAGGGGAACCACCCCGCCGTCCGCTCCTCGGCCGACGGCGGGGTGTGCAGCGTCGTCACTCCGACGACCAGGTGGTCTCGAACGACGGGTAGAGCGTCAGGCCGCCGTCGACGAAGACGGTCTGCCCGGTGACGTAGGCGGCCTCGTCCGAGCAGAGGAAGGCGGTCACCGCGGCCATCTCCTCGGCGTCCCCGGCGCGCCGCATCGGGATGTGGCTCTCCACCATCTGCCGCTTGACCGGGTCGTCGATCCACGACCGGTTGATCGGGGTCACCGTGGCGCCGGGGCCGATGCCGTTCACGCGGATGCCGCGCGCGGCGTACTCCAGCGCCAGGGTGCGGGTGAGGTTCTGCATGCCGCCCTTGGACACCGAGTAGCCGACGAACCGCGGCTTCGGGATCACCTGGTGGACGCTGGACACGTTGACGACGCAGCCGGGGGAGCCCGCGCGCAGCCAGCCGCGGATCGCCTGCTGGCTGCACAGGAACGCGCCGCGCAGGTTGACCGCGAGCACCCGGTCGAAGGCGGCGACGTCGAGCTCCTCGCTGTCGGCGGCGACCTGGATGCCGGCGTTGTTGACCAGCAGGTCGACCCGGCCGTACTCGCGGTGCACTTGCTCGAACATGGCGCCGACCTGGTCCTCGGAGGACACGTCGGCGGCGACCAGGATCGGGTGGGTGCCGGCCGCCGACATCTCCTTCACGCACATCTCGACGCCGTGCTCGATCGCCTCCCGGGTCTCCTCGGCGCCCTCGGGCGCGCCGACGTAGTTGATCGCGACGTCGACGCCCTCCTCGCCGAGGCGGATGGCGATGGCCTGCCCGATGCCCGAGCTGCCGCCGGTGACCAGTGCCGTCTTGCCCTGCAGACCCTTCACGTCCTGCTCCTGTCGGTGAGTGCCCGGTCCCGTCCCGCCGAAAAGGCGGCGACGGCGTCGTCGGGGGTGCGGATGCGGTCGGCGCCGACCAGGGCGCCGAAGGGGGCGTTCCAGAACGGGTCGCCCGACGTGGGCCCCTCGTGCGGGCCGACGTAGAGGTACGGCTCGGGCGTCGCGTCGTCACCGGGGGAGACCCCGAGGTTCACGGCGTCGACGGTGAGCGCGAGGTCCAGGTGCTCGGGCCACAGCACCGGCTCGGCCGGGGCGCCGAGCCCGGCGGTGAGGCGGCGCAGGGCCGTGTCGCCGAGGGCGTACCAGCCGGCCAGCCGGTGGGCGGCGGCCGCGTCGACCGGCAGCGGCGCGTCCGGGTCGGGCACGGTGGCCGGGGCGTAGCTGCCGCGCAGGCCGAGGGCGACGCCGGCGTCCTCCGCCGCCCGGCCGAGCGTGGTGAGCGGGTGCTGGTGCCGGGTGCCGCCGTCGGTGACGACCAGCCGGTCGCCGACGACGGCCAGCTGCCGGCCCCCGACCCCCGCGGTGGTGGCCAGGCCGCCGGGGTGCGGGCGCAGCCGGACGGTGCCGGAGGCGGCGAACTGCCCGGCGGCGAGGACGTGCTCGGCGACGAGGTGCCAGCTGTGCCGCGTGGTGACCAGCGCCGGCGGCGAGGTGCGCGTCATGCACCCGGAGTCCGCCGTCCGCGCCGTTCGTTACGCGGCTTGCTGGACGGGCGGGACCTCCGTCGGAGGTGCACCGGGCCCGTGGTCGCGACGCGCCGGGAAACCGCCCGACGGCGCGCCGGAACCGGGTGACAGCCGCGGGTCCGGTGTCCCAGATTGGGCCCCCTGACAGCCCGGGAGCGGACGCGGTGGGGTGACGGCGGGTGGCGGACCTGACGATCGACCGGGCGTCCGGTCGCCGCGCGCAGGAGCAGGACCACCGCGCACCCGACCTGCCCGCACCCCACCAGCCCGCGCCCGACCACGTCCCGCCCCCTCCCGGCCCGCACGGCCCGCCGCACCCCGACCCCACCGGTGTCCGGCTCGCCCGGCTGACGGCCCTGGCCCGGCTCACGCCCGCGCAGGCCGTCGAGCTCGGCGCGGACCTGCTGGCCGAGGCCGCGGGCGCCCCGGAGGACGCCGGGGCGGGCGGTCCCGACCCGCTCGACCGGGTGCTCGTCGACACCGACGGGCGGGTGCACCTCGACCCGACCGCGGGTCTCTCCCCGGCGGCCCTGGCCGAGCTGCTCGCCAGCACCGCGGCGGCCGCGCGGCCCCGCGGCCGCCCGGCGGAGGGCGCGGCGGCGGACCTGCTGGCCCGGCTCGACGCCGCCGCGGCCGACCTGCCGGTGGCCGGCGTCCCCGCCGCGGCCGAACGGCTCCAGGAGGCGGCCCGCGGGTCCGACCGCGCCGCCGTCCGCGCCGAGCTCGCCGCGCTGGTGCGGGCCGTCGTGGCCGGCCCGGCAGCGGCACGGGCCCTCCCTCCGGCGACCCCGGGGCGCGCGGTCCCGGCGCGCCGGTCCTCCCTCGAGCCGTCGGGCAGCGGGTGGCGGCGGGTCGGCGGGTGGCTGCTGTCCGTGGTGCTCCTCAGCGCGGTGGTGGTCGTCGAGGTCGTGGTGCTCCGGGACGACATCGCCGCCGACGTCGAGGTGCTGCTCGACGCCGGCCGCAGCGGCGCCGAGCCGACGGCCGCGCCGGAACCCGACGGCCTGCCGGTGACCCCGCCCGCGCCCGCGGCGGCCGGGGACGTCGCCGCCGTCGACCTGCGCAACCTCGCCGCCTGCACCCCCGGCGCGCCGTGCACCGTGCGGGTGCAGGTGCGCCTCGTGCCGGGCAGCGGGGAACGGCAGGTGAGCTGGACCTACACCCTCGTCGACCGCTGCACCGGCGCCACGTCGACCGCGCCCGGCGGGTCGGTCGCCGTCCCCGCCGCCGGCACGCGGGCCGAGGCCGTCGGGGTCGTCGCGCTGCCCGCCGCTCCCGCCGTGGCGGTGCTGGCCGTCACCGAGGAGCCCGCCGCCGCGGCGTCCGCCCCGCTGTCCGTGGGCTCCTGCCGGACCGACGCACCGACCGGCTGACGGGGGGACGGGCGTGCGGGACGGGTGGGACGCCGGCGGGCCGGTGGACGAGGAGCGCAGCCGGCGGTGGACCCGCCGCCAGCGCCGCGTCCTGTGGGCCGCGCCGGAGACCGCCGACGAGCCGGGGGAGGACACCGGTCGCCGGCGGCGGACCCGGCAGGAGCGCCGGGACCGCCGCAGCGCCCTGTTCGACCTGCTCGCCGTCGTCGCCGCGCTCGCCCTGGTCGGCCTCGGGCTGGCCAACCTGGTGCTCATCGGCGAGACCGAGCTCGCGGGGCGGCAGGCGGCCATCGCCGTCGGCGGGATCGTCGCCCTGGCGGCGTGCTGGCGGGTGCGGGTGCGCTACCTCGACGTCCTGGGCCGGGTCGCCTACGGCGCGGCCGTGGTGCTGCTCGTCGGCGTCCTGGTGACGGGCGTGTCCGCCAAGGGGGCCACCCGCTGGATCGTCGTCGGCCCGTTCACCTTCCAGCCCTCGGAGCTGGCCAAGCTCGGGCTGCTGCTGGTCCTCGCCGGCGTCCTCGGCTCGGGCCGGCCGGCCTGGCAGCGCTTCGCGCTGGCCGTGCTGCTGGCTGCCGCGCCCACCGGGCTGACGCTGCTGCAGCCGGACCTGAGCACGACGATGCTGCTCGTCGTCCTCACCGGCTCGATGCTGGTCATCGGACGGGTGCCCGCCCGCTTCCTGGTGCCGCTGGTGGCCGCGGTCGCGGTCTCCGCACCGCTGATGATCAGCCTGCTGCAGCCCTACCAGCTGCAGCGCCTGGGCACCTTCCTGGTCGGCGCCCACGAGTCGCCGACCGGCTCGGGCTGGGCGCTGCGCCAGGCGCACATCACCCTGGGCTCCGCCGGGCTGTTCGGCCGCAGCGGCGACCCGCTCCGGGAGCTGCGCGCGGAGTACCTCCCGGAGGGGCACACCGACCTCGCCCCCGCCAGCCTCGTCGGCCAGTGGGGGCTGGTCGCCGGCGCCGGGGTGGTGCTCGCCGTCGTCGTCCTCGTGTGGCGGCTGGCGCTGGCCAGCCGGCGGTCCCGCACGGCGCACGGCGCCCTCGTCGCCGGCGGGCTGGCCGTCCTCATGGGCGTGGAGACCGTCGTCTCCGTGGGCGCCAACCTCGGGCTGCTGCCGCTGGCCGGCGTGCCGTTCCCGCTGCTGAGCTACGGCGGGACGGCGCTGGTGGTGCACCTGGCCGCCATCGGCGTGGTCCTCGGCGTCCGCCGCGACGGTGCCCGCCGGCGGCTGTGGGCGCGGTCCGGCCGGCGCAGCAGGCGCCCGCGGCTGGTCCGGCTGGCCGCGCTGGCCCTGTCGGCGCTGCTGGTCTCCTTCGGCGTCTACGGCTGGCGGCTGCAGGTGACCCGCGGCGAGGAGCTGACGCTGGCCGGCGAGGAGCAGATGACCCGCTGCGTCCGGCTGCCCGCCCCCCGCGGCGCGATCACCGACCGGCACGACACGCCCCTCGCCGTGGACGCCTCGGCCACCGGCACGGGGGTGGACCGGGTGCTCGTCGTGCCGGCCCTGCTGCGCGACACCCCGTCGGCCGTCGACCGGCTGGCCGCCCTGACCGGCCGCGTGCCCGGTGACCTGCAGGCCGAGATCGACGCCGCGGAGCCCACCACCCTCTCGCTGCCGGTGGCCGAGGTGCCCCGCCCGACCGGCGAGGCGGTGACCGCCGCCGGGATCACCGGCGTGCTCGTCGTCCCCGAGCCCCGCCGGTCCTACCCGCAGGGCGCGGCGCTGGGGCCGGTGCTCGGCTTCGTCGGGGTGGCCACGCCCGAGTCCGAGCAGCGCTGGGCCGGACTGCCGGCGGGGGAGTTCGTCGGGCGGGCCGGGCTGGAGCTGCAGTACGACGCGGTGCTGCGCGGCGTCAACGGCCGCCAGTGCCTCTACGTCGACCCGTCGGGCGTGCCGGTCGCGCTGGCCGAGCGGGTGGCGCCGGTGCCCGGTGCCGACCTGCGGCTCTCCCTCGACCTGGGGCTGCAGCGGCAGCTGTACGACGGGCTGGTCGCGGCGCTGGACGCCCAGCGGCGGGCCGACGGGCACGTCGCCGCCGCCGTCGCGATGGACCCCCGGTCGGGGCAGGTGCTGGCGATGGCGAGCGCGCCGTCCTTCGACAACGGCGTGTACGGGCCACCGGCCGATACGGGCGCGCTGACGGCGCTGGCGGAGGCGCCGGGCTCCCCGACGCTGGAGCACGCCACCCAGGCGGCGCTGCCGCCCGGGTCGACGTTCAAGCTGGTGGTGGCCGCGGCCAACCAGGCCCACGGCGTCCTCGACCCGTACCGGGCCGTGCCCACCGGGGCCGACTTCACCTACGGCGGCCACACGTTCGGCAACTGGAAGCCGATGGGGCCGATGGACCTCGTCGAGTCGATCGCCTGGTCCAACGACGTCTACTTCTACAAGCTGGCGCTGGCGCTAGGCGCGGAGGCGATCGCCGAGACCGCGGCGGCGCTCGGGGTGGGGCAGCCGACCGGCATCGACCTGCCCGGGGAGTCGGCCGGCTACCTGGGCACCCCGGAGTCCGTGGCGGCCGACGGCGGCACCTGGTACGGCGGGTCGACCGTCATCCTCGGCATCGGGCAGGGCGAGATCCAGGTGACGCCGCTGCAGAACGCCCGGTGGACGGCGGCCGTCGCCACCGGCGCCCTGGTCACCCCCCGGCTCGGCCTCGCGGTCGGCGCGGAGGGGAGCTGGACCGCCGTCCCCGCGCCGGCCCCGGCGCCGCTGCCCTTCGCCGACGCGCTCGGCCCCGTCCGCGAGGGGATGCGCCAGGTCGTGACCGGCGGGACCGCCACCCGCCTCGGCACCCTGCCCGCGCCGGTCGGCGCCAAGACCGGTACCGCCCAGGACGGCGGCCTCGGCCCCGACGAGTACGACTACTGGATGACGGCGGCGGCTCCCAGCGACGCCCCCGAGATCGTGGTGACCTCGCTGGTGCAGGCGCCGGAGGCCCGCAAGGGCGACGCGGCCACCGTGGCCCAGGAGGGGCTGCGGTACTACCTCGACCACCGTGCCGACGTGCTCGCCACGGGGCCCGTGCAGGCGCCCTGAGCGTCAGCGGCGGCCGTAGGCGGCCAGCAGCGGCCGGTTGCGCAGCGCCCGGGCGGCGCCCTGGGCCACGCAGGTGAGCGGCTCCGCGGCCGTCGTCACCGGCAGGCCCAGCGCGCGCTCCAGCTCCTGGGGGAGGCCCGGGACCAGCGAGCCCCCGCCGAACACCAGCACGCCCTCGGCCATCACGTCGGAGAGGGCCTGCGGGGGGAGGTCGTCCAGGACGGGGGCGAGCGTCCGGACCACCTGGTCGGTGACCGGGCGGACCGCCTCGGCCACCTCGGCGGCCCGCACCGTGGCCAGCCGCGGGCGGCCGACGACGCCGTCGCGGCCCTGCACCACCAGCGGCCCGTCGCCGTCGGAGCCGAACCGGACCTTGAGCGCCTCCACCTCCAGGTCGCCCACGTGCAGCTGGTGCTCCTCGCGCAGCCAGCGCGCGACGGCCAGCGTCATCTCCTCCCCGCCGGTCCGGCCGGTGCGGGAGGCGAGGACCCCGCCGTAGCAGAACGCGACCGCCTCCGCGGTCCCGCCGCCGACGTCGACCACCAGGTGCACGCGCCGCTCCATCGGGTCGACACCGCAGCCCACCGCACCGGCGATCGGCGCGTCGAGCGCGGTCACCGGGCGGATGCCCGCCTCCTCGGCGGCCTCGAGCAGCGCCCGGGTCTCCAGCGCGGAGGAGCCGACGGGCACCGTGACGACGGCGCGGACCGGCAGCCGCCACGGGCGCTGCCCGGCCGCGTGCAGGACCGCCCGCAGGTAGACGCGCGCGGTCTCCAGGTCGGTGACGACGCCGTCGTCGAGGGGCCGCACCGGGGTGAACCGGGACGGGGCGCGGCCGAGGAGGTCGGCGGCCTCGGTGCCGACGGCGAGGACCCGGTCCCGGCGGCCGGCCCCGCGCCGCACCAGCATCACGGTGGGTCCCTCGAACAGGACGCCGCGGCGGGCGTCGCTCACGACCGTCGTCGTCGTGCCGAGGTCGATGCCGAGTTCCACGCGCGCCTCCTGGAGGTTCCGGTGCCCGGCCAGTCTCGTGTGCCGCCCCGGCGCGGTCCAGGGTTGCGGCCACGGCCACCGGACCGTCCCGACGGCGGCGGGGGAGTGTGCGCCGCCTCTCATCCCCACCAAGTCGATCGGAACTGACGGGATGGCGGCCGCCGTCCTGGGTCGTGGGCCGGGTCCTGAGCGTCAGCGGCGAGCCCCGGCTCGCTGACCGGCAACCCTCCGCTGGGACGGGGTGCCCCGGGTGACGACCAGGCCGCCGTCCCGCTGGTCGGTCCTCCCGCCCCGCCTGGTGCCGGGGCGGGCCGCCCCCACCGCCCCCGACCGGTCGCCGTCCCCGGGCGTGCCGGGCCCCGGCGGCTCGGTCACCCTGGAGCCCACCCGGGCGACCGACCTGCCCTGCGCCGACGAGCGGCTGGAGGAGACCTCCCGTGCCTGACCCCCTGCACCTGGCCGTCGCCCTGGACGGCGCCGGCTGGCACCCGGCCGCCTGGCGCGAGCCCGACGCCCGCCCGGCGGAGCTGTTCACCGCCGGCTACTGGACCGACCTGGTCCGCGAGGCCGAGGCCGGCCTGCTCGACCTGGTCACCCTGGAGGACTCCTTCGCGCTGCAGTCCGACGACCGGTTCCGGCCCGACGACCGCACCGACCGGGTGCGCGGCCGGCTCGACGCCGTCCTCGTGGCCGCCCGCGTCGCGCCGCTCACCCGCACCGTCGGCCTGGTGCCGACCGCCCTGGTCACCCACACCGAGCCGTTCCACCTGTCCAAGGCGATCGCCACCCTCGACTTCGTCAGCGGCGGGCGCGCCGGCGTGCAGGTGCGGGTGTCGCTGGCGCAGCACGAGGCCCGGCTGGTCGGCCGGCGGGAGTTCCCCGAGCTGACCCGCGTCGACCGCGACGACCCGGCGGTGCAGCGGGTGCTGCGCGACGCGTTCGACGAGGCCGCCGACTGGGTCGAGGTGGTCCGCCGGCTCTGGGACAGCTGGGAGGACGACGCGGAGATCCGCGACGTCGCCACCGGCCGGTTCGTCGACCGCGACAAGCTGCACTACGTCGACTTCCAGGGCCGCTCCTTCTCGGTCAAGGGCCCCTCGATCACCCCCCGCCCACCGCAGGGCCAGCCGCCGGTCGCGGCGCTGGCGCACCAGCGCATCCCCTACGAGCTGGTCGCCTCGTCCGCCGACCTCGGCTTCGTCACCCCGCGCGACGCCGGCGACGCCCGCGCGATCGTCGCGGAGGTGCGGCAGGCGCAGGAGGCCGCCGGCCGCGCCGGGGAGCCGGTGCACGTGTTCGGCGACGTCGTCGTCTTCCTCGACGACGACGCGGCCGCCGCCCGCGCCCGCCGGGACCGCCTCGACGAGCGCGCGGGCGCGGAGTTCCGCAGCGACGCGCACGTCTTCACCGGCACGCCCGCGGGCCTGGCCGACCTGCTGCAGGAGTGGGCCGCCGCCGGGCTCACCGGCTTCCGGCTGCGCCCCGGCGCCCTGCCGCACGACCTCACCGCGGTCACCCGCGGCCTGGTGCCCGAGCTGCAGCGCCGCGGCGTGTTCCGCACCGGGTACGAGGCGGGCACCCTGCGCGGGCTGCTCGGCCTGCCGCGCCCGGCCAACCGCTACGCCGCCGCCTGAGAGGACCGGACATGACCAAGCAGGTGCACCTCGCCGCGCACTTCCCGGGCGTCAACAACACCACCGTGTGGAGCGACCCGGCGTCGGGCAGTCAGATCGACTTCGGCTCGTTCGTCCACTTCGCGCAGACCGCCGAGCGGGGGAGGTTCGACTTCCTCTTCCTCGCCGAGGGGCTGCGGCTGCGGGAGCAGAACGGGGCCATCTACGACCTCGACGTCGTCGGCCGGCCGGACACCTTCACCGTGCTGGCCGCGCTGGGCGCGGTCACCGAGCGGCTCGGGCTGACCGGGACGATCAACTCGACGTTCAACGAGCCATTCGAGGTGGCCCGCCAGTTCGCCAGCCTCGACCACCTCACCGGCGGCCGGGCCGCCTGGAACGTCGTCACCTCGTGGGACGCCTTCACCGGCGAGAACTTCCGCCGGGGCGGCTTCCTGCCGCAGGACCAGCGCTACGAGCGGGCCCGCACGTTCCTGCAGACGACGTGGGAGCTGTTCGACTCCTGGCGCGGCGACGAGGTCGTGGCCGACCAGGAGGCCGGCGTCTTCCTGCGCGACCCGCACCCCGGCGCGTTCGCGCACACCGACGCGCACTTCGACATCGCCGGGCAGTTCTCCGTGCCGCGCAGCCCCCAGGACCGGCCCGTGGTCTTCCAGGCGGGCGACTCGGAGGAGGGGCGGGAGTTCGCCGCGTCGTCGGCCGACGCGATCTTCAGCCGGCACGGCACGAAGGAGGCCGGCCAGGCCTTCTACCGCGACGTCAAGGGCCGGCTGGGGAGGTACGGGCGCACGCCCGACCAGTTGCTCATCCTGCCGGCGGCCACGTTCGTCGTCGGCGACACCGACGCCGAGGCCGCGGAGCTGGCCCACGAGATCCGCCGCCAGCAGGTGTCCGGGCAGACGGCGCTGCGGTTCCTCGAGCAGGTGTGGAACCGCGACCTGTCCGGCTACGACCCCGACGGGCCGCTGCCCGACGTCGACCCGCTGGTGGGGGAGACCCACGTGGCCCAGGGCCGGGCGCAGGTGCGCACGTACCGCGACCCGCTGGCCACCGCGCGGCAGTGGCGCGAGCTCGCTGCGCAGAAGGGCTACTCCATCCGGGAGCTGATGACCGAGGTGCAGAGCCGGCAGTCGTTCGTCGGCAGCCCGCACACGGTGGCCGCGGAGATCGACGACCTCGTGCAGTCCGACGCCAGCGACGGCTTCATCCTCGTGCCGCACCTGGTGCCCGGCGGGCTGGACCCCTTCGTCGACAGCGTCGTCCCGCTGCTGCAGGAGCGCGGCGTGCACCGCACCGAGTACGAGGGGACGACCCTGCGCGAGCACCTGGGCCTGGCGCCACTGCCCTGACGGTCCCGCGGGACCTCAGCGCCGCCGCGCCGCGGCCACCTGCGGCGCGGCGGTGGCCAGCCACGGGTCCAGCGCCGCCGGGTCGTCCCAGCTCTTCTCGACCAGGTACAGCCCGCGGGTGGGCGCGGTCGCGCCGAGCTCGACCAGCACGGGCTTGAGCAGCAGCTCCGGCGCCAGGGCGTGGGTCGGCCCGCCGCCGAGCATGAGCGGCACGGCGACCACGCCGGCCAGGTCGCCGGTGCCGACCTGGTCGAGGAACAGCTTGAGCAGGCCGGTGTAGGTGGCCTTGTAGGTGGGGCTGGCGACGACGGCGACGTCGGCCGCCGTCAGCGCCTCGACGGCCGCGCCGACCGCGGGGTCGCCCCGGCCGAGCAGCCCCGGGCCGAGGTCGACCACGTCGACCACGACGTCCGGCGGGGCGCCGGTGAGCCGCTCGACCACCAGCTCGGCCGCGGCGCGGGTGCGGGAACGGGGCCTGGGGTTGCCGACGACGGCGATCGTGCCCATGCCGCACAGTGAACTACACCATCCCGATCGGGTTTGACGGGTATGTATCCCGGTTGGCAGGCTCGACCTCGGTCAAGAGTGCCAGCGCGAAGCCCCGGCTCGCTGGCCGGCAACCCTCCTCCGCGACGGGGTGCCCCGGGTGACGACCAGGCGGCTGCCGCCCGGCAGTCCGCAAGCGCGGACCCGCTCCCCGGGTCCCCGGCCCACCAGGAGTGCCGCGTGCCCACCGCCGTCCTCGACCGTCCGGTCGCCCCCGCGGGGGAGTCCCCGCTGCTGCCGCTGGTCGGCGCCGACACCACCGTCCCGCTCGTGACCGGTGCCAGCGTGCGCTACGCCGACCTGGACTCCGCCGCCAGCACCCGGGCGCTGGCCGCCGTCGCCGACCGGGTCGCCGAGGTGCTGCCGCTCTACGCCAGCGTCCACCGCGGCGCCGGGTACCTCTCGCAGGTCTCCACCGCGCTGTACGAGTCGGCCCGCGAGGCGGTGGCCGGCTTCGTCGGCGCCCGCGCGGACGACGTCTGCGTCCTCACCCGGAACACCACCGACGCGCTCAACCTGCTCGCCGGCGCGGTGCCGGCCGGTGCCTCCGTGCTGGTCCTCGACGGCGAGCACCACGCCGACCTGCTGCCCTGGCAGCGGCGCGGCCCGGCCACCGTGCTGCCGGTGCGGGCCACCGTCACCGCCACCCTGCGCGCGCTGGCCGACGCGCTGTCCCGCGGGCGGTACGCGCTGCTGGCGGTCACCGGGGCGTCCAACGTGACCGGCGAGGCGCTGCCGCTCGCGGAGGTCGTGGCCCTGGCGCACGCGGCCGGCACCCGGGTCGCCGTCGACGGCGCCCAGCTGGTGCCGCACCGCCGGTTCTCCCTCGCCGCCACCGCCGCGGACTGGGTGGCCTTCTCCGGGCACAAGCTCTACGCCCCCTTCGGCGCCGGCGCGCTGGTCGGCCGCCGCGACTGGCTCGACGCCGCCCCCGCGCACCTGGCCGGCGGCGGGGCGGTGACCGAGGTCGCCGTCGACGACGTGGTGTGGGCACCCGCGCCGCACCGGCACGAGGGCGGCTCGCCGAACGTGCTGGGTGCGGTGGCGCTGGCCGAGGCGTGCGCCGCGCTGGCGGCGCTCCCGGCCGGTGCCCTCGAGCGGCACGAGCGGGCGCTGCGCGCGCGGCTGGTCGACGGCCTGGCCGCGCTGCCGGGTGTGCGCGTGCTGCGGATCTGGGCCGACTCGGCGGAGCCGACCGGGGTCGTCTCCTTCACCGTCGACGGCGCCGACCCCGGACTGGTGGCCGCGTTCCTGTCCGCCGAGCACGGCATCGGCGTCCGCGACGGCCGGTTCTGCGCGCACCCGCTGCTCGCCCGGCTGGGCGTGCCGGAGGGCGCGCTGCGGGCCAGCGTGGGCGTGGGCACCACCGCGGCCGACGTCGACCGGCTGCTCGCCGCCCTCGCCGCCCACCTCGCCACCGGCCCGCAGGTGGCCTACGCGCGCCGGGACGGCCGCTGGCAGCCGGCCGACGACCCGCGCCCGCTCGCCGGCCCGTCCGCGCCGGCCCGGGCTGCCGCGTGCGGAGGCCCGCGGTGACCGCGGGAAGCCCGGGCGCCGGCCGGCTGTTGGTCCCGGCTGAGGAGGGGAGGGGACGCGTGCGCCGACCGGCCCTGTCGCGACGCCGGCACATCGACCTGCGCCGCACCAGCAGCGCCCTGTGCCCGGCTCGCTGACCGCCGTCCCGTCCGCGACGTCCCCCGGCCCGGAGCTCCCCCCATGCCCCTCCCGTCCCCCCGCCCCGCCGTCCTGTGCGTGGTCGGCGCCGGCCCGACCGCCGTCGGCGTGCTCGAGCGCCTGGTCGCCAACGCCGCCGAGCTGCGCGACGGCCGGCCTCTCGAGGTCCACCTGGTCGACCCGCACCCGCCCGGTGGCGGCCGCGTCTGGCGGGCCGAGCAGCCGCGCCTGCTGTGGGCCAACTCCCTGGTCGCCGACGTCACCGTGCTGCCCGACCGCTCGGTCGTCGTCGACGGGCCGGTCGGGGAGGGGACGACGCTGTGGCAGTGGGTCGAGCAGGTCGGCCGCGGGCTGCCCGGGGACGACCCGGTCGGCGCCGAGGCGCGGCGGCTGACCCCGACGTCCTTCCCGTCCCGGCCGCTGGTCAACGCCTACCTCGGCTGGGTGCTGGAGCAGGTGGTGGCCGCCGGCGAGCCGGAGGTGCGGGTGCACCGCCACCGGCAGCGGGCGGTCGACGTGCGACCCCGGTCCGACGGCGCCGACGTCGTGCTCGCCGACGGCCGGGTGCTCGCCGTCGACGCCGTCCTGCTGGCCCAGGGCCACCTCGACGCGCGGCCGTCCACCGCCGAGCGCGCCACCGAGCGGTGGGCCGCGGCCCGCGGGCTCAGCTACGTGCCCCCGGGCTACACCGCCGACCTCGACCTGTCGGCGCTGCGGCCCGGCGAGGACGTGCTCGTGCGCGGCGCCGGGCTGGCGTTCGTCGACCTCGTCGTGTTGCTCACCAGCGGGCGGGGCGGGGAGTTCGAGCGCGGCGACGACGGCCGGCTGCGCTACCGGGCCTCCGGGCGGGAGCCGGTGCTGCACGTCGGGTCCCGCCGGGGCGTGCCCTACCGCTCCAAGCTCGGCTACGTCTGGCCGGGCCCGCCCGTCCCGCTGCGCTTCTTCACCCCGACGGCGATCGAGGAGGCCCTCGGCCCCGGCCGGCTGGACCTGCGCGCGGACCTCGCCCCGGTTCTCGCCCGCGAGCTCGCGTGGGCGCACTACACCGAGCTGTTCCGTGCCCACCCGGAGCGGACCCGGATGGCGTGGGACGGGTTCGCCGAGCGCTTCCTCGCCGACCCGGACGGCGTGGACGCGCTGGCCGAGCAGGCCGTCCCCGACCCCGCCGACCACTTCGACCTGGCCGGACGCGACCGCCCGCTGGCCGGCCGTCGGTTCGCCGACGCCGGGGAGCTGCAGGCGTGGCTGCGGGCCCACGTCCGCGCCGACCTCGCCCGCGCCGCCGACCCGGCGCACAGCCCGGACGCCGCGGTCTTCACCGCGCTGCTGCACTGCCACGGCACGGTGGTCGCGCTCGCCGCCACCGGCCGGCTCACCCCGCGCTCGGAGGCCGAGGACGTCGCCGGCTGGTGGATGAACCTGTTCAGCTACCTGGCCAGCGGGCCGCCGGCGCCGCGGCTCGAGGAGCTGCTCGCGCTGTCGGAGGCCGGCGTCGTCCGGTTCCTCGGCGGCGACGTGCAGATCGACCTCGACGGCGCCACCGGCCTGTTCCGCGCCCGTTCGGCGACCGTCGACGGCGTCACCGAGGCCCGCGCCCTGGTCGAGGCGCGGCTGCCGGCGCCCGACGTCGCGGTCACGCCGGACCCGCTGGTCGGCGGCCTGCTGCAGCGGGGGGAGGCGGCCGGCCGGGGTCGTGGGGGCCGGCTGCACGTCGACGCCGCGCAGCGCGTGGTGGACGCCGCGGGCACGCCGCACCCGCGACTGTTCGCCGCCGGCTACTGGACCTCCGGCGCCCAGGTCGCCGCCTTCGCCCGGCCGGGCACCAACGCCCCCTTCTTCCGGCAGAACGACGCGCTCGCCCGGGCGCTGTGGGGAGTGCTGGTGCCCGAGGAGGCCGTGGTGGAGGTGGCCTCGTGACCGCGCCCGCCGACGCGCCGTTCGGCGTGCACGTGCTCGGCTGCTCCCGGGCGGAGCTGCCGCCGGAGCGGGCGCGCCGCTGACCCGGTCCGTCGAGGCCGCGGCGTCGCACCCACAGGGGAGATCGAACCGCGCGTGTGCCGTCGCTGCGGTCGCCGTGGGGTCGCGCACGCGTGCCTTCCACCGCGCTGCGGGACCGGCGAGGATCGCTGCGCGCCGGGCGAGGGGAGATCCGGGTGGACGACGTCGTGTCGATCGACACCCTGGCCGCCGTCGCTGCCGTCTCGCTGCTGGCGGCCGTCGTCGTCGGGCTGTTCCCGCGCCTGCTGGTGCCCCAGGTGGTGCTGCTCCTCGCCGGCGGGATGGTGCTCGGCCCGCACGTCCTCGACCTCGGGACGGCGGCGGACGTGCGGGTGCTCGCCGACGTGGGGCTCGGCTTCGTCTTCCTGCTCGCCGGCTACGAGCTGGACCCCCGCCTCTTCCGCGAGGACGCCGGCCGGCGGGCGGTGCTGGCGTGGTCGGTCTCGGTGGGGCTGGCGCTGGGGGTGGTGGGGGTCCTGGCCGCCACGGGCGTGGTCCGGGCCTTCCTGCCGGTGGCGCTCGGGCTGACCACCACCGCGCTCGGCACCCTGCTGCCCGTGCTGCGGGAGAAGGGCCTGCTCGGAGGCCGGCTCGGCCGGTACCTGCTGGCCACCGGCGGCGTGGGGGAGCTCTTCCCCGTCCTCGCCATCGCGGTGTTCCTGGGCAGCCAGGGCCGGCTGGCCGCGCTCGCCTCGCTGGGCGCCGTCGCCGTCCTGTCCGTGGTCCTCGGCCTGCTGCGCCGCGGTGTCCGGGAGGGCGGCCGGCTGGCCGCAGTTGTGCGGGCGGGTCAGGACGACACCGGGCAGACCACCCTGCGCGCCACGGTGCTGCTGCTGGTCGCGCTCATCGCCGTCACCGACCGGTTCCACCTCGACGCGGTGCTCGGCGCCTTCCTCGCCGGCGTCGTCCTGCGGCAGTGGGTCGGCGCCGCCGCGCCGCAGCTGGAGGCCAAGCTCGACGCGGTCGGCTACGGCTTCTTCGTCCCCGTCTTCTTCGTCTCCTCCGGCATGGCGCTCGACCTGGCCTCGATCGCCGACACCCCGCTGCGGCTGCTGCTGTTCCTCGTGCTCATGCTCGCGGTCCGGGGCGGCCCCGCCCTGCTGGTCTACCGCCGGGTGCTCCCGGCGCGGCAGCGGGTGCAGACCGCGCTGGTCAGCGCGACGGCGCTGCCGGTGCTGGTGGCGCTGGCCGAGATCGGCGTGCGCAGCGGCACGATGCTGCCGGAGAACGCCGCCGCGCTGGTCGGTGCCGGCGTGCTGACCGTGCTGCTGTTCCCCGCCCTGGTCGTCGCCCTGGACCGGCGGCCGGCGGTGGCGGCCCCGGTGCCGGCAGGGGGCGGCCCGGGCGGGGGGTGACCCCCGGCCGGACGCGGGCACGGGTGGGCCGCGGGGTCGCTCCGGAGGAACGGGCCGCTCACCGGGCGGCCCACTCCCGGTGCCGGCCCCGGTGCACGGCGGCGTACACCTCGTCGCGGAGCTCGTTGGCCCGCCGGTCGGTCAGGGTGCCCGACAGCGGGCGCAGCACCAGGCGCAGCAGCACGTTGACCTGGTCGGGGCGCAGACCCAGCCGGTCGCGGGCGGCCGGTGGCAGGTCGGCCCAGCCGGTGCTGGTCACGACGTGCACCGACTCCAGGTCGTCGGCCGCGGGTCCGAGCGCGGCACGGACCGTGTCGCCGAGCAGCTCGTCGTCGACGGGGGTGTCGACGACGACCGAGAGGTCCCGGCGCACGGGCGGCTGGGACGACACCGGCCGCCACGGGCGCAGGTCGCACAGCTGCGCGGCGATGCGCGGCTCGGCGGAGCGCAGCAGGCGGATGTCGTCGATGCCCTTGCGCAGCATGAGCGCCCGGTCCAGGCCCAGCCCCAGCGCCAGCCCGCTCCAGCGCCCGGGGTCCAGGCCGGCGCCGGCGAGGACGTGCTCGGCGGCCAGCCCGCACTCGGCCAGCTCGACCCAGCCTCTGGCCGTGTGGACGTCGACCTGCCGGCCGCTGCGGGTGTAGGGGTGCCGGGCGGGCTGGGTGCGCCACAGCGCGCCGGGGAGGACGACGCCCACGAGGAGCTCGACCATCTGCTGCAGGTCGTCCTCGTCCAGCGGGCCCGTGGCGGGGCCGGAGCGGATGCGCCACAGGTCGACCTGGTGCGGGGTGCCCACGTGCAGGCGGTCGATGCCGTCCCGCCGGTGGCACAGGCCGGGCAGCGCCAGCAGGACGTCGGCCCCGGCGGTGGCGGTGGCGGTGGCGGTGGCCGCGAGCGCGCGCAGGGCGGGCGGGACGCCGGCACTGGTGTGGCTGCGCAGCATGACGGTCTCGGCGGCGTACCGGCTGTAGCGGGCGTCCCGGGTGACGTCCTCGGCGGCGTAGCCGAGGCGGTCGTAGTTGTCCTCGACGCTCACCAGCGGCCGCCGCCGCTGGAGCTCGAGCGTGCACGGCCACGCGCCGGTCAGCGCGGTGAGCAGCTCCTCGAGCAGCAGCTGCATGGCGTGCGGGCCGTCGGCCGGGTCGGACAGGTCGCGCAGCTCGAGCGCGGCGTGCAGGTCGCGGGCGGAGAGCAGGGTGGTCACGGAGTCCCCCTCGGGGTGTCGGTGGGTGGTGGTTCGACCCCCCGGCCGACGGCTCCGTGATCGGACTACCGGCAGACCTCGGCGCCCGCACGGCTGCTCGGCAGCCGGGGGCGGACGAACGAGGTCGCGGGTCCGGGCACGGGCCGACCGTAGCGCTCCCGGAGGTGCACCCCCACGGGCGAAGGTCCCTGCCCGGTCTCGTGGCCGTCACGCACCCCTGCGGTGGTCACGGGGCGCCTCCGGACACCGTGCCGACCCCGGCCGCGTGCGGCGCTCAGGTGGTGGGGATCGCGCTCACCGGCCGGTCGCCTCCGGCGAGCCGGTCACGGAGGGCCGCCATCGGGAAGTACGCCCGGAGTGCGGTGATGAGCCCGTCGGCCACGTCGTAGCACACGGCGTACGGGATGCGGACGTGCGCTCCGCGGGCCGGTACGCCGGCGAACTCGCCGGTCTGCCTGCCGTCGAAGACCGCCTCGATCGTCGCGGTCCCGTCGCCGCAGACCAGGCTCACGAGCTCCGGACGGGCGTCGAAGACCTGGGTGTGCAGACTGGTGATCAGGTCCCGGACCGCGTGCCGCCCGTGGGTCTCCTGACCGGTCTCCATGGTCGTCCACACGACGTCCGGGGCGAGGAACCGCTCGAAGTCCGCGTTCCCGAGCAACGCCCCCAGGTAGGCCTCCATGACGGTGCGGGTGTCGTCGTCGGTCATCGCTCTGCCTCCGCGAACTGCGCTCCGCTGTCCGACGGAGGGACCGTAGGGCGCCGGACGGGACGTGTCTGCGGTCGTAGGACCCCGTCCCCTCGGTGGACGTCCTCGCCGAGGGGGCGCGGCACCGCCACGCGCTAGCCTCGCGGGGGAACCGGGTCCGAGGACCGGAGGTGCGGGTGCGCTTCGTGTTCAGCCCTCCCGCCGAGGCGGCGGCCGACCTGCTGACCCTGCCGTGGGACCTGCCGCTCGCGCAGTGGACCGACGACCGGATCGTCGAGATCCCGCAGCACGGGCGCTCGCGCCACGTCGTCCGGTTCGTGGCCGAGGCCGGCGGCGTGTTCGCGCTCAAGGAGCTGCCCGAGCCGTCCGCCCGCCGCGAGTACGAGGTGCTGCGCCGGCTGCACGAGCTCGGCATCCCGGCGGTCGAGGTGGTCGGCGCCGTCGTCGACCGGCCCGGTGACCAGCAGGCGGTGCTGGTCACCCGCTTCCTGGACTACTCGTCGTCCTTCCTCGCGCTGTTCGCGAACCCGCGGGGTGCGCACCTGGTCGACCGGGTGATGAACGCGCAGGTCGAGCTGCTGGTCCGGCTGCACCTGGCCGGCGTCGTGTGGGGCGACTGCTCGCTGGCCAACACCCTGTTCCGGTTCGACGCCGGGACGCTGGCCGCCTACCTCGTCGACGCCGAGACGGGGGAGGTGCACCAGCGGCTCACCCAGGGCCAGCGGGACCACGACACGGACGTCGCCTACGCGCGGGTCGTCGGCGAGCTGACGGACCTGCGGGCGAGCGGCTCCCTGGCCGAGGACCTCGACCCGACCCTCGCGGCGGCCGACCTCGTGGCGCGGTACGAGCGGCTGTGGGCCGAGCTGACCAGCGAGGAGGTCATGCCACGCGAGGAGCAGCAGCTCCGCGTCGCCGAGCGCATCCGCAGACTGCAGGACCTGGGGTTCGACGTCGACGAGGTGGAGCTCGTCGAGGACCCGGCCGGCGGCAGCCGGCTGCGCCTCACCACCCGCGTCGCCGAACCCGGCGACTCCCGGCGGGCGCTGTTCACCCGGACCGGGCTGGACGTGCAGGAGAAGCAGGCCCGCCGACTCCTCGCCGACATCGCGCGCTACCGGGCCGGCCTCGAACAGGCGGCGGGCGGCCCGGTCTCCGAGACGGCGGCCGCCATCCGCTGGCTGACGGAGAGCTACGAGCCGGCGATCGCCGCCGTCCCCGCGCACCTGCGCAGCCGGCTGGACGCCGCCGAGGTGTTCCACGAGATCCTCGAGCACCGGTGGTTCCTGTCCGAGGCGGCCGGCCGGGACGTCGGGATGCCGGCCGCGGTGCGGGACTACGTCGACCGCGTGCTGTCGGCGGTGCCCGGCGACCTGGTGACGCCGCCGCCGCCGATCCCGGGCCGCCCCTGAGGTGTCGCCGGGGGGACCGGGGTCGCCCCGCGTCGTCGGACTCCTGGCAACGTGGAGCGCCGGCGGGGCCGTGGTGCTCCCGTCCCCCCGACCGACCGGCCCGACCGCGACCCAGTGAGGACGACGCCATGACCGCCGAACGCGGACACACCATCTACACCGGCGGGCAGTGGTGTGCCGCCGACGCGCGGGCCACCTTCGCCGTCACCGACCCGGCCACGGGTGAGGTCATCGGGGAGGCCGCCGACGGGGGCCGGGTCGACGCCGAGGCGGCGATCGAGGCGGCCGCCCGCGCGCTGCCGGCCTGGTCGGGCACGACCGCGTACCAGCGCGCGGCCGTCCTCGCGAGGGCGGACGCGCTGATGCGCGAGCGCCGGCGCGAGCTGGCCGCGCTGATGACCCGCGAGCAGGGCAAGCCGCTCAAGGCGTCGATGAACGAGGTGGCCTACGCCGCGGACTTCCTGGCGTGGTTCGCCGAGGAGGCCAAGCGCATCGGCGGCGTCACGATCCCCTCGGCGCGGGCCGACCAGCGGTTCGTGACGATGCGCCAGCCCGTGGGCGTGGTCGCGGCGATCACCCCGTGGAACTACCCGATCTCGATGCTGACCCGCAAGCTGGCGCCGGCCATCGCGGCCGGCTGCACCTCGGTGCTCAAGCCCGCCGACCAGACCCCGCTGTGCGCGGTGGCGACGGTGCAGCTGCTCGCCGACGCCGGGCTGCCCGCCGGCGTGGTCAACATGGTCACCACCACGCGCGCCGCCGAGGTCGGCGACGCGCTGCTGGACTCCCCGGTGGTCCGGAAGCTGACCTTCACCGGCTCCACCGCGGTCGGGAAGGTGCTGGCGGCCAAGGCCGCCGCCACGCTCAAGCGCGTCTCGGTGGAGCTGGGCGGCCACGCGCCGTTCCTCGTCTTCGGGGACGCGGACCCGGTCCGCGCGGCCAAGGGAGCGGCGCTGGTCAAGTTCCTCAACACCGGCCAGGCCTGCATCAGCCCGAACCGCATCTACGTGCACCGCTCCCTCTACGACACCTTCGTCGCCACCCTCGAGCAGCGCATCGCGGCCCTGCGCGTCGGTCGGGGGGACCAGGAGGGGATCTCCATCGGTCCGCTGATCGACGACCGGGCCGTGGCGAAGATGGAGGCGCAGGTCGACGACGCCCGCACCCGGGGCGCCCGGGTCGTGGCCGGAGGGGAGCGGGTGCAGGTCGAGGGGCTGGCCGGCACGACGTTCTTCGCGCCGACGCTGCTGGCGGACGTGACGCCGGAGATGCTCGTCTCCCGCGAGGAGACCTTCGGGCCGATCGCCGCGGTGACGCCGTTCGACGACGAGGACGAGGTCGTCGCCCGGGCCAACGACACCGAGTACGGCCTGGCCGCGTACGTCTACACCAACGACCTGTCGACGGCGATCCGGGTGACCGAGAAGCTGCGGTTCGGGATGGTCGGGGTCAACGACATCAACCCCACCTCCGCCGCCGCGCCCTTCGGCGGGGTCAAGGCCAGCGGCCTGGGACGCGAGGGCGGGTACGAGGGGATCGACGAGTACCTCGACACCAAGCTCGTCGGCATCTCGATCTGACCGTCCTGTCGACCAGCGGCCGCCGGGCACCCTCGGGGGACCCGGGACGGGTCGCGTGCGGCAGGGGCCGCCACAAGGGGAGGAGAGGTCCATGGACGACGGACAGCGGCGGGTGAGCTGGGACGTGACCGACGGGCTCGCCCACGTCCGGCTGGACCGCCCGGAGAAGCTCAACGCCCTGGACTCGGCGATGTTCGAGGCCCTGGTCGCCGCGGGCTCGGAACTGGTGCACCGCGAGGACGTCGGTGCCGTGGTGCTCAGCGGCGAGGGGCGGGCGTTCTGCGCCGGCCTCGACTTCGCCGAGTTCGCCGCCATGCGCGACCGGCAGGGGCCGCGCGTCGACGCCCCGCGGGCGCAGGTGGGCGCGGCACGGACCCGCGGGCAGCAGGCCGCGCACGTGTGGTCGCTGGTGCCGGCGCCGGTCGTGGCGGCGGTCCACGGGGTCGCCTTCGGCGGTGGGCTGCAGATCGCCCTGGGCGCCGACATCCGGATCGTCGCCCCGGACGCGCGGCTGTCGGTGCGGGAGATCCTCTGGGGGCTCGTCCCGGACATGACCGGCACGCAGGTCCTGCCCGAGCTGGTGGGCCGGGACGTGGCCAAGGAGCTGGCGCTCACCGGCCGCGAGGTGAGCGGGGAGGAGGCCGTGGCGCTCGGGCTGGCGACCCGGCAGGCCGCCGATCCGCTCGCCGCGGCACTCGCGCTGGCCGGTGAGATCGCCGGGCACAGCCGCCGGGCGACACGCCACGTCAAGCGGCTCGTGGACATCGCCGGGCGGGTCGGTCTCGCGGAGGGCCTCCAGGCCGAGCAGGACGCCATCGGGGAGCTGATCGGCTCTCCCGAGCAGGTCGCGGTGGTCGAGCGGAGGCTCGCCGGTCGGTGACCACCCCGGTGCGAGCGCCCGGATCAGGCGTCCTCGCCGGCCGGGCGCCGGGCGCGGCTGGGTTTCGCCCGCATCGGCGCGCCCGGCATCGTCGGGGAGCGAACCACGAGAGCGCTGTTCAGAGCGGCAGAACCGCAGGTCGGCGTCGAGCGTGAGCGGGTGGGTCATCGGGCGAGTTGTCGCGTCCGGACCGGCACGGAGGGGCGGTCAGCCGTGGACGTCGGCGCGGTGCGAGATGCGCACGACCCTGACGAGGACCTCGTCGTCGTGGATCGAGTAGACGACGCGGTACTGGCCTCGTCGGGCGGACCAGTAGCCCTCGAGTTCGAAGCGCAGCGGCTTCCCGACGCGGTGCGGGTCCGCGGCCAGCGGCCCGTAGAGGAAGTCGACGACCGCGACGGCCACCGGCTCGGGGCGGTCGCGCTCGATGGCCCGCTCGGCCGCTGCGGAGAGGACGACGGTGTACCGAGGAGGACCGGTCACCGCCGGCGGGCCGCGAGTGCGGCCCGCACCTCGGCCTCACCGTGGACCTCGCCGGCGGCCATCGCTTCCTCGGCCTGCCTGATCTGCGAGCGCGCTCGGGGATCGGAGAGGATCTCCAGGGTCTCCATCAGGGACTCGTAGTCCTCGACGGCGAGGATGACCGCGACCGGGCTGCCGTTCCTGGTGACGGTGACGCGCTCGTGCGTGCCGGCGACCTCGTCGATCACCTGGCTGAAGTGCGCCTTGACCGCCGCCAGCGACTGCGTCGTCATGGCCTGGATCCTGGTCAGCCTACGGGCGATGCTCAAGGAGCACCGCCAGGGACCAGCTCAGCCGTCCGCCCCGGCCGAGTGCCTGGCCCGGCTCGGCTGGACCCGCATCGGCTCGCCCGGCATCTTCGGGTAGTCGGGGGGATAGGGCAGGTCGCCCAGCCCCTGGTCGGCGGCCTGGCGCTCGGCGAGCTCGAGCAGCGGCTCGATGGAGAAGGCGTGCCCGGCGAGCCCGGCGTGCTTGTCACCGACCGCCCGGAACCGCTCCGGCATGGTGAGCACGGTGAAGTCGGTGGGGTGGACGTCGGGCAGCTCGTCCCAGTCCAGCGGCGCGGACACCGGGGCGTGCGGCTTGGGCCGGATGGAGTAGGCGCTGGCGATCGTGCGGTCCCGGGCCATCTGGTTGTAGTCGATGAAGATCTTCTCGCCGCGCTCCTCCTTCCACCACGACATCGTCACGCGGTCGGGCAGGCGCCGTTCCAGCTCGCGGCCGAACGCGATCACCCCCCGCCGCACGTCGGTGAAGGTCCACCGCGGCTGGATCGGCACGTACACGTGCACGCCGCGCCCGCCGGAGGTCTTCGGCCAGCCCTCCATGCCGAGCTCGTGCAGCAGCTCGCGCACGTGCGGCGCCACCCACACGGCGTCGGAGAAGTCGGTGCCCGGCTGCGGGTCGAGGTCGATGCGGATCTGGTTCGGCGACTCGACGTCGGTCTTGTCCACCGGCCACGGGTGGAACGTCAGCGTGCCGAGGTTGGCGCACCAGGCGACCACCGCGACCGAGTCCGGCGCGATCTCGTCCGCGGTCCGCCCGCTGGGGAAGGTGATGTGCGCCGTCGGCACCCACTCGGGCGCGTTCTTGGGCACCCGCTTCTGGTAGAAGGCGTCGCCGGTGTTGTCCACCCGCGTCGACAGCCGGGCCCCCTCGAACACCCCGCCGGGCCAGCGCTCGAGCGTCGTCGGCCGGTCCCGCAGCGCGAACAGGATCCCCTCGCCGACGGCGAGGAAGTACTCGACGACGTCGATCTTGCGGATGCCGCGCTCGGCGAAGTACGGCTTCTCCGGGTTGGAGACCCGCACCTCGTGCCCGTCGACGGTCAGGACGACGGCGTCCTTGCTGCTGGCCATGGGCTCCTCGTCTCGGGCACGGCGGGTCGGGAGGGGGTCAGGGGGGCAGGGGATCAGGCGGCGGGGCAGGTCAGCCCGTCCTGCGGCACCACCAGGTCGATCAGGTAGGCGTTGACCGCGTCGGTGACGCACGGCGTCTTGGGGTAGGCGGTGTGCCCCTGGCCCTGCCAGGTCAGCAGCACGCCGGCGTCGAGGTCCTCGGCCAGGTCGACGGCGCCGGGCAGCGGCGTCACCGGGTCTCCCTGGTTGCCGACGACGAGCACCGGCGCGCTGCCGTCGGCGTCCCGCTCCGGCAGCGGGGTGCGCGGGGCGTCCCACGCGCCGCACGTGTAGAGGCCGGCGGCCGCGCCGGCCCCGAACAGCGGGTAGCGCTGCCCCCAGTCCTGCGCCAGCTGCAGCACCTGCTCCTCGGAGAACGCCTCGTCCTCGGGCAGGTCGGCGCAGTTGATCGCCAGGTTGGCGTCCTGCAGGTTCGTGTAGGTGCCGTCGTCGAGCCGGCCGTTGTAGGCGTCGGCGAGGGAGAACAGGCCGGCGGCGTCGCCGGTGCTGGCCGCGGCCAGGCCCTGGGACAGCTGCGGCCACGAGCCCGGGTCGTACATCGCCGACAGCACGGCGGTCAGCACGACGCCCGGCGTCGCGGTCCGGGTCTCGCCCGGGACGCTGCTGGCGATCGGGTTCGCGGCGGTCGCGGCGAGCAGGTCCTCGACGAAGCGCCGCGGGTCGCCGCCGAGGGGGCAGCCGGAGACCAGGCCGGTGCAGTTGGCCGCGAAGGCGTCGAAGCCGGCCTCCAGGCCCGCGGCCGAGGCCTCGGCGTCGGCCTGCTCGTCGCTGTCGGGGTCGACCGCGGCGTCGAGCACCAGCGCGCGCACCCGGTCGGGGAAGAGCTCGGCGTAGGTCGAGCCCAGGGTGGTGCCGTAGGAGTAGCCGAGGTAGGTCAGCTGCTCGTCGCCGAGCGACTCGCGCAGCAGGTCCATGTCGCGGGCGGTGTCGACGGTGTTGAAGGTGCCCAGCGCCTCGCCGTACTCGTCCTCGCAGCCGGCGGCGACCTCGTCGGTCAGCGCCAGCACCTCGTCCATCTGCTCCTGCGTCGTCGGCCGCGGCTCGGTGGCCAGCGAGCGGTCCTTGAGCTCGTCGGGGATGCACTCGACCGGCGTCGACAGGCCCACCCCGCGCGGGTCGAAGCCGACCAGGTCGAAGCGGCGCAGCACGTCCTCGGGCAGCGACAGCGCCAGGCTCAGCGCGGCGTCGGCGCCCGAGCTGCCGGGCCCACCCGGGTTCACCAGCAGCGACCCGATCCGGTCGGTCTGGCCGGCCAGCTTCGCGCGGACCAGGAACAGCGGCAGCGCGTCGCCCTCGGGCTCGTCGTGGTCGATGGGCACCTCGGTGCGGCCGCACTCGAAGGCGAGGTCGCGCTCGCTGCCCGGCGTCCCGGCGATGAGCTCGGTGATCTGGGCGTCGCAGTCGGTCCAGGTGATCGGCGCGGCCTCCGCCTCGGCCGGGGCGCTCTCCGCGGACGACGACCCCGAGGACGACGTCGACCCGGAGAAGGAGGAGGAGAAGGAGGTGCAGCCGGTGACCGCGAGGAGCAGTCCGGTCGAGGCGGCGAACAGGCCGCGGCGCAGACGCATGATCCCGAGGCTAGAAGGCCCGCTCCGCGCGTGCCGCCGTCGTGGCAGGCCTCTCACCCGGAGAACACCTCGGCGAGGTCGTAGCGGACCGGCACCTCGAGCTGGTCGTAGGTGCAGCTGCGCGGCTCGCGGTCGGGCCGCCAGCGCAGGAACTGGCCGGTGTGCCGCAGCCGCCGCCCCTCCAGCTGGTCGTACTTGACCTCGACGACGAGCTCGGGCCGCAGCGGCACCCAGGACAGGTCCTTCTTCGCGTTCCAGCGGCTCTGCGCGCCCGGCATCCGGTGCTCGCCGTTCTCCTGCACCTCAGCGTTGGCCCAGTCCTGCCACGGGTGCCCGTCGAGCGCGTCGGCGCGGTAGGGCGCGAGCTGCTCGACCAGCTCGGCGCGCCGGGCCATCGGGAAGGACGCCGCGACGCCGATGTGCTGCAGCCCGCCGTCGTCGTAGAGGCCCAGCAGCAGCGAGCCGACGACCGGCCCGCTCTTGTGCCAGCGGAACCCGGCGACCACGCAGTCGGCGGTGCGGACGTGCTTGACCTTGACCATCAGCCGCTGGTCGGGGCCGTAGGGCAGGTCGGGGGCCTTGGCGACGACGCCGTCGAGGCCCGCGCCCTCGAACTCCTCGAACCAGCGCTGCGCCGTCGCCACGTCGCGGGTCACGGCGGTGACGTGCACCCGCTCGGTGGACCGGACCGCGTCGTGCAGCCGGGCCTGCCGCTCGGCGAAGGGCGTCTCCAGCAGCGACTCGTCGCCCAGCGCCAGCAGGTCGAAGGCGACGAAGTGCGCCGGCGTCTGCTCGGCCAGCAGGTCGACCCGCGACTTCGCGGGGTGGATGCGCTGCAGCAGCGACTCGAAGTGCAACCGGTCGCCCTGCGGGACGACGATCTCGCCGTCGACGACGCAGCGCTCGGGCAGCGCCTCCTTGACCGCGGCGACGACCTCCGGGAAGTAGCGGGTCAGCGGGCGCTCGTTGCGGCTGCCCAGCTCCACCTCGTCGCCGTCGCGGAAGACGATGCAGCGGAACCCGTCCCACTTGGGCTCGTAGAACAGGCCGTCGTCGGTGGGCAGCCGCGTGACGGCCTTCGCCAGCATCGGCTTCACCGGCGGCAGGAGGGGCAGGTCCATGCCGGTCAGTGAACCAGCGGGGGAGGGGGCGGACACGACGGCGTCGACCGGACGGGTGGCGCGGCGCGGGGTCCCCGGACGGGCCGCGGGTCACTAGCGTCCGTCCCGTGCGCCTGCTCGAGCGGGAGGAGCCGCTGGCCCTGCTCGCCGCGGCCGCCCGCGCGGCAGCGGGCGGCCGGGGGAGCGTCGTGCTGGTGACCGGCGAGCCTGGCATCGGCAAGACCGCGCTCGTGGGCGGTCTGGCCGGACGGCTGCCGGGCGTCCGGGTGCTGACCGGCCAGTGCGACGACCTGACCACCCCCCGCCCCTTCGGCGCCCTGCGCGACGTCGCCGGCGCCGTCGGCGGCCCGCTGGCCGAGGCGCTCGCCGACCGGGCCGCCCCGGCGGTGCACGACCACCTGCTCGCCGAGCTGGCCGGGCCCGCGCCCACGGTGCTGGTGCTCGAGGACGTGCACTGGGCGGACGACGCCACGGTGGACGCCGTCCGCACCGTCGGCCGGAGGGTGCCCGCCCTGCCCGCCGTCCTCGTGCTGACCTACCGGGACGGCGAGGTCGACGCCGGGGCGCCGCTGCGCCGGGCGCTGGCCGTGCTGCCCCCGCGCTCGGTGACCCGGGTGCCGCTCGTCCCGCTGTCCCGGGCGGCGGTGGCCGAGCTCGTGGGCGAGCGCGCCGACCGGGTGCACGCGCTGACCGGCGGCAACCCGTTCCTCGTCACCGAGCTGGCCGGCGCGGCGGCGGACGGGGTGCCGCCGTCGGTGCGCGACGCCGTCGCCGGCCGGGTGGCCGCCCTGCGACCCGGCGCCCGGGCGCTGGTCGAGCTGGTCTCGGTCGTCCCCGGTCGCACCGGCACCGACGTGCTCGACGCGGCCCTGCCCGGGTGGGCGGCGGCCGCGGCCGAGCCCGAGCGGGCCGGGCTGCTGCGCGTGGAGCGCGGGTGGGTCGCCTTCCGGCACGAGCTCGCCCGCACCGCCGTCGCCGACGGGCTCACCGCCGCCGACCGCCGGCGGCTGCACGCCACCGTGCTCGCCGCCCTGCAGCGGCTCGGTGCGGACCCGGCCGACCTGGTGCACCACGCCGAGGCCGCCGGCGATGCCGCGGCCCTCGCCGCGGCCGCGCTGCCGGCGGCCCGCAGCGCGGCGGCGGCCGGGGCGAACCGGGAGGCGCTGGCCCACTTCCGGCGGGCGCTGCCGCTGGCCGGCTCGCTGCCCGTCGCACAGCGGGCGGCGCTGTACGAGGAGCTGGCGGGGACGGCGTACCTGGCCGGGCGGATACCCGAGGCGCGGGAGGCCGTCGACGCGGCGACCGCGGCCCACCGGGACACCGGCGACCGCGAGGGGCTCGGGCGGTGCGCGCGGGTCCGCTCCCGGCTGCACTGGTACGCCGGGGACGGCGCGGCCGCCGAGCGGGAGGCCCGCGCGGCCGTCGCGCTGCTCGAGCCGCTGGGGCAGACCGCCGAGCTGGCCCGGGCGTGCAGCGTCGTCGGGCAGCTCGCGATGCTCGCCGGCCGCTCGGAGGAGGCGCTGGCGTGGTCGGGCCGGGCGGCGGACCTGGCGCTGCGGGTCGGCGACCGGTCCACCCACGCGCACGCGCTGGTCAACACCGGCAAGGTCCGGGCGACCCGGGACCCCGACGACACCGCCACCCTCGAGCAGGCGTTCGCGGCCGCCGACGCCGCCGGCGACGCCCACGAGGCGGTGCGCGCGCTCATCTGCTGGGCGTGGTCGGAGCTGCTGTGGGTGCGTCCCGCGGAGGCACGGCGCGCGGCGGAGCGGGCGCTGGCCCACGCCCGGCAGCACGAGGTCGACGCCCTGGGCGAGTACGCGGAGGTCACGCTCGCCTGGCTGCGGGGGCGCGCGGGGGACTGGGCGGCCGCCGAGCGGGTCGCCCGGGCCCAGCTGGACCGGGGCGTGACGGTGAACCAGATCCTGGCCAAGACCGTGCTCGCCGAGATCGCCGTCCGCCGGGGCGACGACGACGCGGCCACCCGCCTGGCCGACGTCGCCGCGCAGGCCTGGGCCACTGCCGAGATGCAGCGCATCGAGCCGGTGCTCGAGCTGGAGGTGGAGCACGCGCTGCTGCACGGGGCGCCGATGCCGGTGGCCCGGGTCCGCCGGGTGGACGCGCTCGCCCGGGCCACCGACTGGGCCGGGTGGGGCGGCGTGCGGATGACCGCCTGGGCCGCGGTGGCCGGCTGCCCGGTCGAGCGGCGCACCCGGGCCGCGGCCCCGCACCGGGCGGTGCTCGCCGGCGACTGGCGCGCCGCCGCCGACGCGTTCGGCGCCGTCGGCTGGTCCTACGACCGCGCGCTGTGCCTGTCCGCCCTCGACGACCCCGCCGCGCTGGCCGAGGCGCTGGAGACCGCCCGCCTGCTCGGCGCCGCGCCGCTGGCCGCGCGGGTCGCCCGGCGGATGCGGGCCCTCGGCCTGCCCGTCCGGCACGGCCGCCGCGGCACCACCCGCGCGCACCCGGCCGGGCTGACCGCCCGCCAGGAGCAGGTCCTGCGGCTGCTCGCCGAGGGGCTCACCAACGCCGAGATCGCGGCGCGCCTGGTGGTCTCCCCGCGGACGGCCGAGCACCACGTCACCGCGGTCCTCGGCCGGCTCGGGGTCGACGGCCGACGGGAGGCGGTCCGCCGGGCCGGCGAGCTGGGGCTGCTCAGTAGCTGAAGGTCGTGGCGCCCTCGTCGCCGATCCAGTTCCACAGCGGGACGGTGCCGGCGAGCTCGGCGCCCTTCACGAGCTGCCCGGCGTCGAGCTGCTTGGCCTCGAAGCAGATGGGGCAGACGAACCAGCGCCCGCCCGCGGCGGTGAAGCGGTCCAGCAGCGAGGCCAGCGGTGGGCAGCCGGTGCAGGCGGTCCCGACGGCGGTGCCCTCCACGGCGAGGCGCACCGCCTCCTTGGCGGCGAACACCACGGTCTCCCGGCCGGTCTCGGCGGCGCCGACCGCCATGAGCATCGCGACGGTGACCTTCTCGGGGTCCTCCAGACCGGTGGCCAGACTGACGACGGCCTTGCTCATGTCTCCTCCTGGAGCGCCGGCCCGCCTCGTCGGCGGGCACGGCGACGACGCTAGGGACGGCCCGGCCCGCGGACATGGGGCGCCGACCCCCATCTGAGCCCCCGGCCACCCCCACGGGAGTCCTGCGTCGCGACGAGGCGCCGAGGAGATGACCAGCTCAGTAGACTAAGTGGCATGACGGTGTCGGTCGGGGTGCACGAGGCGAAGACGCACCTGTCACGTCTCCTCGAGCAGGTGGCCGCCGGTGAGGAGGTCGAGATCACCAACCGCGGCCGCGTGGTCGCCCGGCTGGTCGGTCCGACCCCGCGGACGCCGGACCTCGGGTTCGACCGCGGCAACGTCTGGGTCGCCGACGACTTCGACGACCTCCCCGGGGACCTGCAGCGCGCCTTCGAGGGAGAGGAGTGAGGGTCCTCCTCGACACCCACGTGCTGCTGTGGGCCGCCGCCACCCCCGAGAGGCTGGGAGCGGACACCGGCCTCCTCACCGACGCGGACAGCCGGCTGGCGTCGGCGGTGTGCTTCTGGGAGCTGGCGATCAAGCAGCGGCTCGGGAAGGTGTCGGTGGGCGCCGACGTCCGGACCTGGACGCGACGGGTGACCCGCGAGCTCGCGCTCGACCACCTGCCGGTCACCGCCGAGCACGCCGCCGCGGTCGAGCAGCTGCCCGACGTGCACCGCGACCCGTTCGACCGGCTGCTGGTGGCCCAGGCGGTGGCGGAGGGCGCCGTCCTGCTGACCGCGGACCAGCGGCTGCTCGGCTACGGCGACGTGGTCCGGCTGCTCGGCTGAGCCACCGCGGGGGACGAGGGAGCCGCTAGCGGTCGACGGCGTAGCGGGTGAACAGGACGCCGTCCTCCTCGAGCACCTGCAGCAGCCGCGGGCGGACGACGCCGGGCAGCGCCGCGGTCACCAGCCGGCTCTCCCCGCCGACCAGGGCGGGGGAGACGGTGAGGTCCAGCTCGTCGACCACCCCGGCGGCCAGTGCCGAGGTGAGCAGCGCCGGGCCGCCCTCGCAGACCAGCTGCGCCAGGCCCCGCTCGGCCAGCCGGTCGAGCGCCAGCGGCAGGTCGACGTCGTCGTCCCCGCAGACGAGGACGTCGACGCCGGCGTCGGCCAGCGCGGCGCGGCGGTCGGGGTCGGCCGCCGCGCACGTCACCAGCACCGTCGAGGGGACGGCCAGCCGGTCGCCCGGCGCCGGCGACGCCCGCCGCGAGACGACCACGACCGGCGCCGTGGCCGGCCGGCCGAGCGCCGCCCGCAGCCGCCCGACCGCGGAGTCGGCCGCCACCGGCCGGTAGCCCTCGGCGGCGGCCGTCCCGTGCCCGACCAGCACGGCGTCGGCCAGCGCCCGCAGCACCCGGAACACCCGCTCGTCGCCGGGGGAGCCGAGCCCCGCGCTGCGGCCGTCCACGGTGATCGCGCCGTCCAGCGAGGTCACGAAGTCGACCCGCACCGACCGGCCCGGCGGCAGCGCGTACGCGGCCGCCAGGTCGTCGTCGGAGAGGTCCTCCGCGGGGGCGGGGTGCAGCCGGCGCATCAGGTGGTCAGGACGGCGGCGCTCTCCGCCGGCAGGGTCACCGTCGTCCCGTCGAGCCCGGGGGCGTCCCCGGTGGCGAACAGCACGCCGGTCGCCGCCCGGTCGAGGTCGACCTCCCGCGGCTCGCCCGCCAGGTTGGCCACCACCCGCAGTGCGCCGCGGTGCACGACCAGCAGCCGGTCGTCGTCGTCCCAGCCGACCTCCACGGCCGACAGGTCGGGGTCGACGAGGTCGGGGTGCTGCCGGCGCAGCCGCAGCAGCGTCCGGTGCACCTCGAGCAGCCGGGCGTGCGGCTCCCGCCCGGGCTCCGACCAGTCCAGCTTCGAGCGCCGGAACGTCTCGGGGTCCTGCGGGTCGGGCACCTCGTCGGCGTCCCACCCGTGCTCGGCGAACTCGCCCTTGCGCCCCTCGGCGGTGGCCCGGCCGATCTCCGGGTCGGTGTGGCTGGTGAAGAACTGCCACGGCGTGGCGGCGCCCCACTCCTCGCCCATGAACAGCATCGGCGTGAAGGGACTGGTGAGCACCAGCGTCGCGCCCACGGCGAGCAGGCCGGGCGACACCGACGCCGAGACGCGGTCGCCGACGGCGCGGTTGCCGATCTGGTCGTGGTCCTGCAGGTAACCGAGGAACTTCCAGCCGGGCAGCGCGGCGGTGTCCACCGGCCGGCCGTGGTGGCGGCGGCGGAAGCTCGACCAGGCGCCGTCGTGGAAGAAGGCGCCGGTGAGGGTCTTGGCCAGCCCGCCGAGGCCGGCCGCCGCGAAGTCGGCGTAGTAGCCCTGCCCCTCGCCGGTGAGCGTGGCGTGCAGCGCGTGGTGGAAGTCGTCGCTCCACTGGGCGGAGATGCCCAGGCCGCCGGCGATGCGGGGCGTGACCGTGCGGGGGTCGTTGAGGTCGCTCTCGGCGATCAGCGTCAGCGGCCGGCCGACGGCGACCGACAGCCGGTCGACCTCCTGCGCCAGCTCCTCGAGCACGTGGGTGGCCCGCTCGTCGACCAGCGCGTGGACGGCGTCCAGGCGCAGCCCGTCGACGTGCATGTCGCGCAGCCACATCAGCGCGTTGTCCAGGACGTAGCGGCGGACCTCGTCGGAGTCGGGGCCGGACAGGTTGACCGACTCGCCCCAGGTGTTCGCGCCGCCCTCGGAGAAGACCGGCATGAACAGCGGCAGGTAGTTGCCCGAGGGCCCGAGGTGGTTGTAGACGACGTCCTGGACCACGCCGAGGCCGCGCTGGTGGCAGGCGTCGACGAAGCGCTGGTAGGCCGCGGGACCGCCGTAGCTCTCCTGGACCGTGTACCAGAGGACGCCGTCGTAGCCCCAGTTGTGGGTGCCGTCGAAGCCGTTGACCGGCAGCAGCTCGACGAAGTCGACGCCGAGGTCGACGAGGTGGTCGAGCCGCTCGACCGCCGCGTCCAGCGTGCCCTCGGGCGTGAAGGTGCCGACGTGCAGCTCGTAGACGACGCCGCCGGCCAGCGGGCGGCCGGTCCAGGCGCGGTCGCCCCAGGCGTGCGCCGAGGGGTCGAAGCGGCGGGACAGCCCGTGCACGCCGTCGGGCTGGCGCCGCGAGCGCGGGTCGGGCCGGGGGGTGTCGTCGTCGCCGAGCAGGTAGCCGTAGTCGGCCTCCGGCGTGGCCTCGACCTCCGCCCGCCACCAGCCGGCGTCGTCGCGGCGCATCTCGTGCACCGCGCCGTCGACCTGCAGCCGGACCCGCTCGGGGACCGGCGCCCAGACGGCGAACTCGACGGGTGCGGACATGCGGGGGCCTCCAGGGGTCGTGCGGGTGACCGGACCGTCTTGCCCGTGGGGAGTCCCGTCAACCCCCGGGGCCGGCGGCCGCCGGGGGAGCCCCCCGGCGGCCGCGCGGCTCACGCGAGCTGCAGGACCTGGCCGACGGCGATGCGGTCGGGGTCGCTGAGCGTGCCCGTGTTCGCGGCGAACAGGGCCTCCCAGGTGGTGCCGTGGGCCGCGGCGATCGTCGACAGCGTGTCGCCGGCGACGACCGTGTAGCTCTCGCCCGCGGGGCGGTCGGCGCGCGAGGCGGCGGCCTCCGGCTCCCGCTCCACCGGGGCGGCGGCCGGGGCCGGGGCCGGGGCGACGGCGGCGCCGGCCTCGGGGGCGCTCGGGTCGAGGCCCTTGCCGCAGACCGGCCAGGCGCCGGGGCCCTGCGCGTCGAGCGTGCGCTCGGCGACGGCGATCTGCTGGTCCTTGGTGGCCAGGTCGGCCCGCGAGGCGTAGTCGGTGCCGCCGAAGGCCGCCCAGGTGCTGGCGCTGAACTGCAGGCCGCCGTAGTAGCCGTTGCCGGTGTTGATCGACCAGTTGCCGCTGGACTCGCACTGGGCGACGGCGTCCCAGTCGTTGGGGGCGGCGGCCGAGGCGGGGCCGGCCACCACGCCGAGCGCGGCAGCGGCCACGCCGGAGGTGAGGAGGGCACGGCGGAGCAGGGACGTGGACGTGCGCATGGAGGGACTCCGATCCTCCGCCTGCGAGGTGAGCTGTCGGGTTCGGAGCGATCGGTGCCCCGGCCGCACGACGTGCGGCTTCACCCCGAGACGGTGCGCGCGGCCCCCGTGACCACGGCGGCGCCCGTCGAAGTGGGTCCCCCACCCCCGTCCTGGCGGTGCAGGAGGAACGGACACCGGCGGACGGGGTTGGGCGGACCGGCTCCGACGCCCGGCTCTCTGTCGACCGGGTGCGCGGGCCAACATAACGACCGGATCACGGCACGGCACGTCGTGCCCCAGGGGTCCCAGGCGTGTCGGGCCGGGGGACCCGCGCGGCGCGCGGCGTCCGCGCAGGTCACGTCCCCGCCGTCGACGGGGACGTGACCTCTGCCTCAGTCGCGGACCAGCAGCGCCACGGGGAGCCGGGCGAGCAGCTCGCCGACCGGCGCGCCGCCGGCGTCGGAGACCACCCGCGTGCCGGTGAGCACGTCGAGCCAGGCGCCGGTCGGCAGCGCCAGCGCGGTGTCGCCCCAGCCGGTGGCCGCCAGGCCGACGGGCAGCCGGGTGGCCACGGTCACCGCACCGCTCTGCTCCCCGGACCCGCGGTCGAAGGCGACCACGTGGTCGGCGGCGGCGCCGGTGGCCTCCACCGGCGTGTAGCCGGTGAACAGCTCCGGGCGGTCCCGCCGCAGCCGCAGCGCCCGGGAGGTGACCAGCAGCTTGGCCGCCCCGCCCTCGTCGACCGCGGGCACCTCGCCCGCGTCGAGCCGGGCCAGCAGCGCGCGCCGCTCGTCGTAGTCGACCGGGCGGCGGTTGTCCGGGTCGACCAGCGAGTGGTCCCACAGCTCGCTGCCCTGGTAGACGTCGGGCACGCCCGGCATCGTCAGCTGCAGCAGCTTCTGGGCCAGCCCGTTGGACCGCCCCGCCGGCGCGATCCGCGCGACGAACGCCTCGATCTCGCGGTGGGTGTCCGCGTCGTCCCAGGCGGCGTCGACCACCGCGTGCAGCGCCGTCTCGAAGGCCTCGTCCACGTCGGTCCACGTCGTCGACAGGCCGGCCTCGCGCGCCGCCTTCTCCGCGTAGGCGTGCGCCCGCTCCCGCGACAGCGGCCACGCGCCGACCAGGTTCTGCCACACCAGGTGCGCCAGCGGCCGGTCCGGCAGCGGGTGCCGCGACAGCCAGCCGCGCACCAGGTCGGCCCACTCGGTGGGCACCTCGGCCAGGACGGCCAGGCGGGCCCGGGTGTCCTCGCTGCGCTTGGTGTCGTGCGTGGTCAGCGTGGTCATCGACTCCGGCTTGCGCTCCAGCCGCCGGCCCTGCGCCTCGTGCCACTCCCCGACGGTGGTGCCGAAGCGCGCCGGGTCGCCGCCGACCTCGTTGAGCACCACGAACCGCGCCCAGCGGTAGTAGGCGCTGTCCTCGACGCCCTTGGCCATCACCGGGCCGCTGGTCTGCTCGAAGCGGGTGGCCGCCTCCGTGCCGGCCTGCGCCAGCACCGGGTGCAGCGCGTCGACCGCCGCGACCAGGTCGGGCCGGCGGTCGCGGACGGCGGCCACCGCGGCGTCGAGGTGCTCGCGGCCGTCGGGCAGGTAGGTGCGGTAGACGGCGAAGGTGGCCAGCAGCTCGGCGAGCGCCTCGACCTGCTGCTCGCGGTCGGTGCCGGGCAGCTCGCCGATCACCCGCACCAGCCGGGCGACCTCCGAGCCGAGGCTGCCGTCGGTGACCTCGCGCTTGCAGTCGTGCACCAGCTGCGCGTAGTCGACCTCGCGGCCGGACAGCTCGGTGTCCAGCGCGGTCATCGCCGCCTCGCCGGCCGGGTCCACGAGCACGCCGTCGACCTCGGCGAGGGCGTCGTAGCCGGTGGTGCCCGCCGTCCGCCAGCTCTCCGGGAGGTCCTCGCCGGGCTCGAGGATCTTCTCGACCACCGTCCAGCGCCCGCCGGAGGCCTCGGCCAGCCGGTCGAGGTAGCCCTTCGGGTCGGCCAGGCCGTCGGGGTGGTCGATGCGCAGCCCGTCGACCACGCCCTGCTCGACCAGCCGCAGCACCAGCGCGTGGGTCGCGTCGAAGACCGCCGGGTCCTCCACCCGCAGCCCGGCGAGGGTGTTGATCGCGAAGAACCGGCGGTAGTTGAGGTCGGCGTCGGCGCGCCGCCAGTCGACCAGCTCGTAGTGCTGCCGGTCGTGCACCTCCTGCGGGGTGGGCGGGTCCCCGTCGGGATCGCCCGTGCCCGGCGCGAGGGGGAAGCGGTTGTCGTAGTACCGCAGCTCCCCGTCCACCACCTCGAGCTTCTCGACGTCGTCGGCCGACCCCAGCACGGGGATGCGGATGCGCCCGCCGCCGAAGTCCCAGTCGACGTCGAACGCCGACGCGTGCGCGCTGTCGCGGCCGTGCTGCAGCACGTCCCACCACCAGGGCGCCTCGGCCGGGTCGGCCACGCCCATGTGGTTGGGCACCAGGTCGAGGACCAGACCCAGGCCGTGCTCGTGCAGCGCGGCCACGAACCGGTCCAGGCCCTCCTGCCCGCCCCGCGACTCGTCGACGTGCGCGTGGTCGACGGTGTCGTAGCCGTGCGTGCTGCCCGCCGCCGCGCGCAGCAGCGGCGAGGAGTACGCGTGGCTGACGCCCAGGTCGGCGAGGTAGCCGGCCACGGCCGCGGCGTCGTCCAGGGTGTGGTCGGCCGTGACCTGCAGCCGGTAGGTGGCCGTCGGGACGGCCCGCCTGCGCTCGGTCGCCTCGCTCACGGCGCCGCCTGCAGGACGACCGTGGCGCGGGCGGCCACGCGGACGACGTCCCCGGCCTTGACCTGCACGGGCTCGACCTCGCCGAGCTCGGCGGTGTCGACGACGACCGTCCAGCCCTCGGCGTAGTCCGACGACGGCACGGTGTAGTCGATCGGCTCGTGGTGGGCGTTGAACGCCAGGTAGAAGCAGTCGTCGACGACGTCCTCGCCGCGCTCGTCGGTCTCCCGGATGCCGTGGCCGTTGAGGTACATGGCCAGCGACTTGGCGAAGCCGGCGTCCCAGTCCTCGTCGCTCATCAGCTCACCGGACGGGGTGAACCAGGCGACGTCCTGCACCGGGTCGCCCTCCTCCCGGCGCACCGGCCGGCCGTGGAAGAACCGGCGGCGGCGGAACGTCGGGTGCTCGGTGCGCAGCCGGGTGACCAGCTTGGTGAACTCCAGCAGCCCCTCGTCGACGTCCTCCCAGTCGATCCAGGTCAGCTCGGAGTCCTGGCAGTAGCCGTTGTTGTTGCCCCGCTGCGTGCGGCCCAGCTCGTCGCCGTGCAGCAGCATCGGCACGCCCTGGGACAGCATCAGCGTGGTGATGAAATTGCGCCGCTGCCGTGCGCGCAGCTCGAGCACCTCGCGGTCGTCGCTCTCGCCCTCGACGCCGCAGTTCCAGCTGCGGTTGTGGCTCTCGCCGTCGTTGTTGCCCTCGCCGTTGGCCTCGTTGTGCTTCTCGTTGTAGGAGACCAGGTCGTTGAGCGTGAAGCCGTCGTGCGCGGTGACGAAGTTGATGCTGGCCACCGGCCGGCGCCCGGAGTGCTTGTAGAGGTCGGCCGAGCCGGAGATCCGGCTGGCGAACTCGCCGGTGGTGGCGTCCTCGCCGCGCCAGAAGTCGCGGACGGTGTCGCGGTACTTGCCGTTCCACTCCGTCCACAGCGCGGGGAAGTTGCCCACCTGGTAGCCGCCGTCGCCGACGTCCCACGGCTCGGCGATGAGCTTCACCTGGCTGACGATCGGGTCCTGGTGCACGAGGTCGAAGAACGCCGACAGCCGGTCCACCTCGTGGAACTGGCGGGCCAGGGTGGAGGCGAGGTCGAAGCGGAAGCCGTCGACGTGCATCTCGGTCACCCAGTAGCGCAGCGAGTCCATGATCAGCTGCAGCGACTGCGGGTTGCGGACGTTGAGCGAGTTCCCGGTGCCCGTGGTGTCCATGTAGTACTGCTCGTCGCCCTCGACCAGCCGGTAGTAGGACCGGTTGTCGATGCCCTTGAACGACAGCGTCGGGCCCATGTGGTTGCCCTCGGCGGTGTGGTTGTAGACGACGTCGAGGATGACCTCGATGCCCGCCTCGTGCAGGGTCCGGACCATGCCCTTGAACTCCTGCACCTGCTGGCCGTCGGTGGCCTGCGCGTACTCGTTGTGCGGCGCGAAGAAACCGATCGTGTTGTAGCCCCAGTAGTTGCGCAGGCCCTTCTGCAGCAGCGTGTCGTCCTGCACGAACTGGTGCACCGGCATGAGCTCGATCGCCGTGATGCCCAGCGACTGCAGGTGCTCGATGACCGCGGGGTGGGCGATGCCGGCGTAGGTGCCGCGCAGCTCCTCGGGGATGCGCGGGTGGGTCATCGTCAGCCCCTTGACGTGGGCCTCGTAGATGACGGTCTTGTTGTACGGCGTCTTCGGCGGCCGGTCCACGCCCCAGTCGAAGTAGGGGTTGATCACGACCGACTTCGGCATGTGCGGCGCCGAGTCGTCGTCGTTGCGCTCGGCGCTGCCGAACCGGTAGCCGAAGCAGGCCTCGTCCCAGTCGATCGACCCGTCGACCGCCTTGGCGTACGGGTCGAGCAGCAGCTTGTTCGGGTTGCAGCGGTGCCCGTTCTCCGGGTCGTAGGGACCGTGCACGCGGTAGCCGTAGCGCTGCCCGGGCTGGATGCCGGGCAGGAAGGCGTGCCAGACGTAGCCGTCCATCTCGGGGAGCCGGATGCGCTCCTCGTTGCCCGCCTCGTCGAACAGGCAGAGCTCCACCTTCTCCGCGACCTCGCTGAACAGCGCGAAGTTCGTCCCGGTGCCGTCGTACGTGGCACCCAGCGGGTAGGCGGTTCCGGGCCACACCTGGGTCATTCGAGTGTTTCCTCCTGCACGGGCGTCCCACACCTCAGGGACGCGACGGCCCCTCGCCGCGGCCGTCGGCGAGGGGTCTGGGCAGCTGGCGCCCGCGGGTCCCTGTGCCCGATCCGGGCGGGTCCACACGTGACGCGGCGGAGGTCACGCCCGGGCACTGGAGACGGCGACGCGGGGACGGCGACGCCCTCCGCGGCCGGGGCCGCGGAGGGCGTCGTGCGCAGGTCCCGGGCGCTCCGGTGCGGGCCGGGACACCTGGTACCGAGTCGCGGGGCGCCGGGGTCCGACCTCGTCCGGGCATCCCGGGTGGCACTGGTCCCCGGCGCGGCACCGCGCCTGCGAGGACGCACGCTAGCGCAGGCCGGGGCGCGGCACGAGCACAGCGGGACACCGGCGCGCAACCGGCGCGGCCCAGGCGTCCCGCCCTGCGCTCCCGTCACACCCGCCGTTCTGTCACCGCGCGGTCGTACCGTCGTCCCGTGCGCACGACCACCGACATCCGGCCCACCCAGGGGCGCTTCCGCGTCGTCAGCGAGTTCCAGCCGGCGGGCGACCAGCCGGCGGCCATCCGGGCGCTGGCGGAGAAGGTGACCGCGGGAGAGCGGGACACCGTGCTGCTGGGCGCCACCGGCACCGGGAAGTCGGCCACCACCGCCTGGCTCGTCGAGCAGGTGCAGCGGCCCACGCTGGTCATGGCGCCGAACAAGACGCTGGCCGCGCAGCTGGCCAACGAGTTCCGCGAGCTGCTGCCCGACAACGCCGTCGAGTACTTCGTCTCGTACTACGACTACTACCAGCCCGAGGCCTACGTCCCGCAGACCGACACCTACATCGAGAAGGACAGCTCGGTCAACGACGAGGTCGAGCGGCTCCGGCACTCGGCCACCCAGGCGCTGCTCACCCGGCGCGACGTCGTGGTGGTCGCCACCGTCTCCTGCATCTACGGCCTGGGCACGCCCCAGGAGTACGTCGACCGGGCGCTGAAGATCTCGGTGGGGGAGGAGCGCGACCGCGACGAGCTGCTGCGCACGCTGGTCACCGAGCAGTACACCCGCAACGACCTGTCCTTCACCCGCGGCACGTTCCGGGTGCGCGGCGACACCATCGAGGTCTTCCCGGTCTACGAGGAGCTCGCCGTCCGGATCGAGATGTTCGGCGACGAGGTGGAGCGGCTCTACTACCTGCACCCGCTCACCGGCGAGGTCGTCCGCGAGGTGCAGGAGCTGTTCGTCTTCCCGGCCACCCACTACGTCGCCGGCCCCGAGCGGATGGAGCGCGCGATCGCCACCATCGAGGCCGAGCTGGAGCAGCGGCTGGCCGAGCTGGAGCGGCAGGGCAAGCTGCTGGAGGCCCAGCGGCTGCGCATGCGCACCACCTACGACATCGAGATGATGCGCCAGGTCGGCTTCTGCTCCGGCATCGAGAACTACTCGCGGCACATCGACGGCCGCGCCCCCGGCACCGCCGGCGCCTGCCTGCTCGACTACTTCCCCGAGGACTTCCTGCTCGTCATCGACGAGTCGCACGTGACCGTGCCGCAGATCGGCGGCATGTACGAGGGCGACATGAGCCGCAAGCGCACGCTGGTCGACCACGGCTTCCGGCTGCCCTCGGCGATGGACAACCGCCCGCTGCGGTGGGAGGAGTTCACCGACCGGATCGGCCAGACCGTCTACCTGTCGGCCACCCCGGGCGACTACGAGCTCGGCCGCACCGGCGGCGAGGTCGTCGAGCAGGTCATCCGCCCCACCGGCCTGGTCGACCCGGAGGTCGTCGTCAAGCCGACCAAGGGGCAGATCGACGACCTGGTGCACGAGATCCGACTGCGGGTGGAGAAGGACGAGCGCGTCCTGGTCACCACGCTGACCAAGAAGATGGCCGAGGACCTCACCGACTACCTGCTCGAGCTCGGCATCAAGGTGCGCTACCTGCACTCCGAGGTCGACACCCTGCGCCGGGTCGAGCTGCTGCGGGAGCTGCGGCAGGGCGAGTACGACGTGCTGGTCGGCATCAACCTGCTGCGCGAGGGCCTCGACCTGCCCGAGGTGTCGCTGGTGGCCATCCTCGACGCCGACAAGGAGGGCTTCCTCCGCTCCGGCAAGTCGCTGATCCAGACGATCGGCCGCGCCGCGCGCAACGTGTCGGGCCAGGTGCACATGTACGCCGACACGGTCACCCCGTCGATGGCCCAGGCGATCGACGAGACCAACCGGCGCCGCGAGAAGCAGATCGCCTACAACCGCGAGCGCGGCATCGACCCGCAGCCGCTGCGCAAGAAGATCGTCGACATCCTCGACGGCATCTACCGCGCCGCCGAGGACGCCGAGAGCGTCGAGCTGGTCGGCGGCTCGGGCCGCCAGCAGTCCCGCGGCAAGGCACCGGTGCCCGGGCTGTCGTCGAAGGCCGGCAAGAAGGGCAAGGCGGGGGCGATCGACGTGCAGGGCCTGCCGCGCGCCGAGCTGGCCGACCTGATCACCCAGATGAACGACCAGATGCTGGCCGCGGCCCGCGAGCTCCAGTTCGAGGTGGCCGCCCGGCTGCGCGACGAGCTGACCGAGCTGAAGAAGGAGCTGCGCCAGCTCGACGCCGCCCACGCCTGAGGCCGCGTCCCGGGCCGGGCCTCAGGCGAGCGGCCGGGACCGGCCGGGCTGCGCCCGGCCGGTCGGCGCGGCGAGCCGCCGCAGCTTCGCGTCGTAGTCCCGCAGGACCTCGCCCAGCTGGTCGCGGGCGGCGTCCGGCACGTCGCCGGGCGCCGCCGTCACGACGTACCGGGCGGCGGCCATCACGGCGGCGAGCTCGTAGGTGTGCAGCGTCACCCGGAGCACCGTCGGCCGGAGCCGCTCGAGCTCCACGTCAGGCCCGGGCGCTCATGTGGTCACCGATCTGGGCCAGCTCGGCGGCGAACGCGTCGTAGTCCTCGCGGATCCCGTTGAGGTACGCGCTCCAGCCGAGACTGGTCTTGGCGTAGTGGACGGCCTCCTGGATCTCCTCGTCCGTGGCCCCGAAGAGCTTGGCGGCCTCGGTGTGGAAGAGCGTGCAGTACCCGCACTTGGTCTCCGCGTGCAGGGCGACGCCCATGAGCTCCTTGTACTTGTTGGGGATCAGCGTCTCCCCGAGCTCCATCCGCTTGAAGACCTCCCACTCCGGTTCCATGAACGCGTCCGGGATCCGGGAGAAGAAGTGCGGGACGAGACCCAGCGTCTCCTTGATGTCGGCCTCGACCTCGGCCCTGCTCTTCGCCATGACGACCTCCCTCGGAGAGGGGCAGCCCGGCGGCTGCCCGGGCCCGTGGGGGAGCCCCAACCCCACGGTCCCGGCCCGCGGGCGAGCGGCGTGCGTCCCGGTCGGGACCCGTCGTCCGCAGCCCAGGAGCCTGCAAGCTAGCGCCGTCCGACGACGGCGGCCAGGGACCAAGGTCGACCCCGGGGCCGGGCGGCCGGCGGACGACCGACGGGCGGCGCCGGCGATGAGAGTTCTCTCATCGCCGGAACACCGCGCATCCCGAGGGCGTCTGTGGGGAAGGAACCCCCCGACCGCGGTCCGTCAGCAGGTCCGCCTCGGGGGGTCATCCGTGGAGGGGAGTATCCCCACGCGGCGGTGTCGTCAACACGAGGTCCCCGAGGGCCTCCGGTACCGCCGGCCACCTCGACCGAGGCGGCGGGAGAGACCTCAGGCCCGACACGCGGCGCGGACGCGCCGCAGAGTCACCGGAGGTACCTGCCTTGGACGTCCCCTTCTGGGTCTGGGCGATCACGGTCGGCGCGATCGTCGCCATGATCGTCTTCGACTTCGTCGGCCACGTGCGCACCCCGCACGCCCCGTCGCTGCGCGAGGCGGCCACCTGGTCGACGATCTACGTCGCCATCGCCATCGTGTTCGGCATCGGCGTGTGGGTCTTCGCCGGCGGCCAGTACGGCGGTGAGTACTTCGCCGGCTACATCACCGAGAAGAGCCTCTCGGTGGACAACCTGTTCGTCTTCGTCCTGATCATGGCGAGCTTCGCGGTGCCCCGCGAGCTGCAGCAGAAGGTGCTGCTGTTCGGCATCGCCTTCGCGCTCATCCTGCGGACCGTCTTCATCTTCCTCGGTGCCGCGGCGATCGAGAACTTCAGCTGGGTCTTCTACCTCTTCGGTGCCTTCCTCATCTACACCGCCGTCGCCCAGGCGCGGGCCAGCGGTGACGAGGACGAGGAGTTCAAGGAGAACGGCTTCCTCCGGCTGGTCCGCCGCATCGTCCCGACCACCGAGGAGTACCACTCCGACCGGATGACGACGAAGCTCGACGGCAGGCGGTACATCACCCCGCTGGCCATCGCCCTGGTCGCCATCGGCAGCGCCGACATCCTCTTCGCCGTCGACTCGATCCCGGCCATCTTCGGCCTGACCGAGGAGACCTTCCTCGTCTTCGCCGCCAACGCCTTCTCGCTGCTGGGCCTGCGCCAGCTGTTCTTCCTCATCGACGGACTGCTCGACCGGCTGGTCTACCTGCACTACGGCCTGGCGGTCATCCTCGGCTTCATCGGCGTCAAGCTGCTCATCCACGCCCTGCACGAGAACGAGCTGCCGTTCATCAACGGCGGCGAGCACGTCACGGTGATCCCCGAGGTGCCGACCTGGCTGTCGCTGGCGGTCATCGTGCTCACCCTGCTGGTCACCACGGTCGCGAGCCTCGCCCGCAGCCGCCGCGACGAGCGGGAGGCCGCGGCCCGCGCCGGCAGCACCGGCACCCCGACGGTCGGCAGCACCGGCCCCGGCGTCGCCGGCGAGGTCCGCGGGGACGGCGTCCCGGTCGACGGCACCGACCGCGGCGACCGCGGCGACCGCGCGGTCACCCCGGCGCCGGCCGGCTCCCGCGACCCCGGGGACGGCCGCGGCGGCGTCTGACCGCCGCCCTGGCCAGGAGGCCGGGGAACCTGTTGCCGCCCGTGCTCGTCGGGCAGTATCCGAGACACGTCCGCTCCGCGGGGCGCCCGACCGGCGTCCCGCGGAGCGGTGCCGGGGGCCACGCCCGGGCGCTCCGCGCCCGCGCCGTCGCCCGGCAGCGCCGGCCCGGCCGGCGTCTCGGCGGGGCGGCGACCGCCGGCCCGCATCCGCACGCGACATGGGAGTCCAAACAGATGGGTGTCAGCCTCTCCAAGGGCGGGAACGTCTCGCTGACCAAGGAGGCCCCGGGTCTGACCGCGGTGAACGTCGGCCTCGGCTGGGACGTCAACACGTTCTCCGGTGGTGACTTCGACCTCGACGCGTCGGCGATCATGATCGGTCCCGAGGGCAAGGTCACCCCGGACGACTCGGGCTTCGTCTTCTTCAACAACCTGCGCAGCCCCGACGGCTCGGTGGTGCACGTCGGTGACAACCTCACCGGCCAGGGCGAGGGCGACGACGAGGTCATCCAGGTGGACCTGGCCTCGGTCCCGCCGAACTGCCAGAAGATCGTCTTCCCGGTGTCCATCTACGACGCCGACAGCCGCAAGCAGAACTTCGGCGCCGTCCGCAACGCCTTCATCCGCGTGGTCAACCAGGCCAACGGCTCGGAGATCGCCCGCTACGACCTCACCGAGGACGCCTCGGTGGAGACCGCCATGGTCTTCGGCGAGCTCTACCGCAACGGCGCCGACTGGAAGTTCCGCGCGGTGGGCCAGGGCTACGCCTCCGGCCTGCGCGGCATCGCCCAGGACTTCGGCGTCAACGTCGGCTGAGCCCCGCCGGGCCCGGACCGCGCGTCCGGGCCCGGCACCCCGGCCGGGCGGCACCGCCCGGCCGGGGCCGCCGTCCTGCGCTGCACCAGCCCCCGAGACCCGGAGGTCCCCATGGCCGAGCCCGGCCGCCCGTCCACCCCCCGCCCCCGCGGCTGAGCGGCCGCCGCGTGGTCCACGTCCTCACCCCGGGCGGCAACGTCGGCCTGGCCCAGGCCGGCCTGACCGGCCCCGTCGTCGTCACCCTCACCTGGACCCCGGCCCCCGGGGTCGACGCCGACCTCTCGGCGTTCCTCACCACCGGCGCCGGCCGGGTCCGCAGCGACGACGACTTCGTCTTCTACAACCAGCCCTCCGGCGCCGGCGGGGCGGTGCGCCACCTGGGCAAGTCCGCCCGCGGCGGCGCCACCGTCGACCAGGTGCGCATCGACCCCGCCGCGCTGCCGGCCGACGTGGAGAAGGTCGTCATCGGCGCCTCCCTCGACGGGCCGGGCACCTTCGGGGGGCTCTCCGGCCTCGCCGTGGAGGTGGGCGCCGAGGGCGGCGCGGCCGCCGTCCGCTGCGAGCTGGCCGCGGGCCCGGAGACCGCGCTGGTCTTCGCCGAGGTGTACCGCCGCGGGACGGAGTGGAAGGTGCGCGCGGTCGGCCAGGGGTTCACCACCGGCCTGGCCGGGATGGCCACCGACGTCGGCGTCAGCATCGACGACGAGCCCGCGCCCGCCGCTCCGCCGGCCCCGCCCGCGCCCAGCACCCCGCCGGTCAGCACGGAGAAGCGCCGGCTGGTCGACCTGGAGAAGAGGCTCGCGACCTCCGCGCCGCGGATGCTCAGCCTGGTCAAGACCGCCGGCGTCAGCCTGGAGAAGCGGGGCCTGGGCGAGCACACCGCGCGGGTCGCCCTGGTCCTGGACATCTCCGGCTCGATGGCCGCCCTCTATCGCGCCGGCGCCGTGCAGCGGCTGGCCGAGCGGGTGCTCGCACTGGGGCTGCGCTTCGACGACGACGGCGTCGTCGACGTCTTCCTGTTCGGCAAGGACGTGCACCGCCCCGAGCCCGGGCTGCGCCTGGAGGGCCACCAGCAGTACATCGCCGACCTGTCGCGGCAGTACCCGCTGGAGTACGACACCCGCTACGGCGCGGCGATGGCCGCCGTCCGGCAGGCGTACTTCGGCGACAGCCGGGAGCGGGTGGAGCCGCAGCCGGCGCAGGTGCCGGTCTACGTCATGTTCCTCACCGACGGCGCGCCCAGCGACAAGTCGGTGGCGACCCGGCAGATCCGGTCGGCGTCGTACGAGCCGGTGTTCTGGCAGTTCATGGGGATCGGCCCGGAGCGGCAGTTCTCCTACCTGCAGCGCCTCGACGACCTCGAGGGCCGCTACACCGACAACGCCGACTTCTTCGCCGTCGACCAGGACGACCTGATGGGGCGCCGCCCGATCAGCGACGACGCGCTGTTCGACCGGCTGATGACCGAGTACCCCGACTGGCTGCGCCGGGCGCGCGCCCAGGGGCTGCTGCTCCGCTGACCCGCCGGCCCGCCGGCACCCCAGGACCCACATCCAGCAGCGGGTGGAAGGGAACGACCGTGCGCCACTTCGCGTACCTGACCGACGACGACCGCGAGCGGCTGTTCGCCGTCCCCCCGGGGGAGGTGGGCCCGGCCACCCCGCGCGGCATGCTCGCGCTGGCCCTCGGCGCCACGCTCTACAGCCCGGGCACCCGGCCGGCGCTCGACGCCGACGCCGCGCGGGCGGCCTCGGTCGGCGCCACCAGCGTGGTGTGGTGCCTGGAGGACGCCATCCCGCACGCCGAGGTCCCCGCCGCGGAGGCCAACGTGGTGGCCGCGCTGCAGCGGGTCGACGAGCGGGCCGCCGACGGCGCGGACCTGCCGCTGCTGTTCGTCCGGGTGCGCACCCCCGAGCAGATCCGCTCGATCGCGCTGGCCGCGGGCCCGGCGCTCGCCCGGCTCACCGGCTTCAGCCTGCCCAAGGCCACCGCGGCCACCCTCGGCCCGATGCTGGCGGCGGTCGCGGAGGTCAGCGCCGCGTCGGGCCACCCGCTCTACGGCATGCCGATCCTCGAGACCGCCGACCTGGCCTGGCGGGAGACCCGCGCCGGGGCGCTGGCCGCGCTCGCCGCGGTGGTGGCCGCGCACCGCGAGCACGTGCTGTGCCTGCGGGTCGGCGGCACCGACCTGTCGGGGCTGTTCGGGCTGCGCCGGGACCGCGACACGACCATCTGGGACGTCGCCGTCGTCCGCGACTGCCTGGCCGACGTGGTCAACCGCTTCACCCGCGGCGGCGAGCACGTGGTCACCGGCGCGGTGTGGGAGCACATCCCCGGCCCCCGGCTCTTCAAGCCGCAGCTGCGCTCCACACCGTTCAGCGACCAGCACGAGGGCCCGCTGCGGCAGCGGATGATCGACGGCGACCTCGACGGCCTGATGCGCGAGGTGGCGCTGGACAAGGCCAACGGCGTGCTCGGCAAGACGGTGATCCACCCGTCGCACGTGTCGGTGGTCAACGCGCTGCTCACCGTCTCCCGCGACGAGTACGACGACGCCCTCGAGGTGCTCACGGCCCGCGGCCGCGGCGGCATCGCGGTGTCCGGCCGCGGCCGGATGAACGAGATCGGGCCGCACGCGCTGTGGGCCGAGCTGGTCAGCCGCCGGGCCGCCGTCTACGGCGTCGTCGCTGACGAGGCCGCGCTGGTCGACCTGCTGTCGGCCGGCCAGCGCCGGCTGGCCGAGGTGTTCGCGGCCGGGGAGGCCCGGCGCTCGTGACGGCGACCCTGCAGGGTGCCGCGGGCCTCGGCGGACGTGTCGGAGCGCTGCTCGGCGTCGGCGTGGCCGGCGACCCCGCCGGCTTCGCCGCGCTGTGCGGCCTGGCGCTGCGGGACAACCCGCGCCGCGCCCACCTCGTGGTCTCCCGCGTGCTGGGCAAGCACGTGCCGGTCGCGCCGGAGGAGGTCCTCGGCGCCGGGGCGGCGGTGGGCGACGCGGTGGCCGCCGTCCTCGGCGGCGCCGTCCCCGGCCTGGTCGTCGGCTACTGCGAGACGGCGACCGGCCTCGGCCACGCGGCCGCCGCCCGGCTCGGCGCGGCCTACCTGCACACGACCCGCCGGCTGCACCCGGGCGTCCCGGTGGCCGCCGCGTTCGAGGAGGAGCACTCGCACGCCGTCGCGCACGCCCTCCAGCCCTCGGGGCCGGTCACCCTCGACGTGCCCGGCGCGCTGGTGCTGGTCGACGACGAGCTGACCAGCGGGCGCACCGCGCTGAACACGGTCGCCGAGCTGCAGGCGCGCTGGCCGCGGGAGCGCTACGTCGTCGCCACCCTGCTCGACGCGCGGACCGCGGCCGCCCGGCGGGCGTTCGCCGAGCGGGCCGCCGCGCTGGACGTGCGCGTCGACGTCGCCGCGGTGCTCACCGCCGAGCTGGTGCTGCCCGCGGACGTCCTCGGGCGGGCCGCCGCCGCCCGCGCCGCGCTGCCCCCGCCGGCGCCCGCGCCCGCCGGTGCGCCGGGGGCCGTCGTGGTGCACGAGGGCCTGTGGCCGGCCGGCGTGCCCACCACCGCGCGGCACGGCCTCACCCCGGCCGGCACCGCCGCCGTGCACGCCGCGGCCGACACCGTGGCCGCCGCCCTCGCCCCCGCGCTGGCCGACAGCCGCGGCGTCCTCGTGCTCGGCACGGAGGAGCTCATGCACGCGCCCACCGTGGTCGCCGCGCGGGTGGCCGGCCGGCTGCCCGGCGTCCCCGTGACCACCCAGTCGACCACCCGGAGCCCCGTGCACGCCGCCGACGACCCCGGCTACGCCCTGCGCCGCAGCCTCGCCTTCCCCGCGCCCGACGACCCCGAGCGGCTCTCCCGGGTGCACAACCTCACCGACCCGGCCGCCGTCCCCGCCGGTGGTCGCTGGGCCGACCTGCGCGCCGACGACGTCGTCGTGGTCGTGGACGCCCCGGCCGCCGACTGCGCGCCGCTGGTGCAGGCGCTGCGCCCGTACGCCGCCCGCACGGTGCACCTGGTCCCCGTGCCGGTCGCGGAGCCGGCCCCGTGACCGCCGTGCAGGCCCTCGCGCCCGCCGTCCCCGGGCGGTTCGGCTCCTACCCGCCGGAGGAGGTGACCTGGCTGCTCACCGACCTGTCGGCGGTGGCGCTGGAGCGCGGCACCGAGGACCGCGAGGAGGCCATCCAGTCGGGCACCCACTACTCGGAGATGCTGCCGGTCGAGTACCAGCCCGACGCGGCCTACCTCGCGCTCTTCGACGCGGCGCTCGAGGCGTCCGCGGGCCGGCTGGCCGACGCCGTCGCCCGGGTCGGCGAGCTGGTGTGGGACGCCGCCGCCGCGCAGGGCGAGACGCCGGTGCTCGTCTCCCTGGCCCGCGCCGGCACCCCGGTCGGGGTGCTGCTGCGCCGCTGGTTCCGGGCCTCCCGCGGCGTCGACGTGCCGCACTACACGATCTCGATCATCCGCGGCCGCGGGATCGACGAGGTGGCCCTGGCCCACGTGCTCGCCCGCCACCCGGCGTCGGCGGTGCGCTTCGTCGACGGCTGGACCGGTAAGGGCGCCATCCAGCGCCAGCTCACCGCGGCCGTCGCCGGGTGGGTCGCCGCGCACCCGGAGGACGCCGCCCTCGACGACCGGCTCGCCGTCCTCGCCGACCCCGGCTCGTGCACCGAGCTGCACGGCACCCGCGACGACTTCCTCATCCCGAGCGCCTGCCTCAACAGCACGGTGTCGGGGCTGGTGTCGCGCACGGTGCTGCGCGACGACCTCATCGGCCCCGGCATGTTCCACGGCGCGAAGTACTACGCCGAGCTCGCCCCCGCCGACGTGTCCGCGCGGTTCGTCGACACCGTGGCCGCCGCCTTCCCCGCCGTCCCGCCCGCCGACGACGTGCCCGCCGGCGCCCGCACGCCCACCTGGGCCGGGTGGGCGGCGGTGGAGCGGATCGCCGCCGCGCACGGCATCGCCGACGTCCACCTGGTCAAGCCCGGGGTGGGGGAGACGACGCGGGTGCTGCTGCGCCGGGTGCCCTGGCAGGTGCTGGTGCGGCCCGACCGCGCCGCCGACCTGCGGCACGTCGCCGCGCTGGCCCGCGCCCGCGGGGTGCCGCTGGTCGACGTCCCCGACCTGCCCTACTCCTGCGTGGGGCTGATCCGGCCGGTGGACCGGTGACGGCGGTGCTGCCGGCGACCGTGCCCACGACCGTGGCCGCCGTCGACCTCGACCGCACGCTCATCTACTCCGCGGCCGCGGCCGGCGGCACCGCGGGCCTCGAGGTCGTCGAGCACCTCGACGGCGCCCCCCTGTCGCACGCCACCCCGGCCTCGTGGGCGCTGCTCGCCGAGCTGGCCGGACGGGCGCTGCTGGTCCCGGTGACCACCCGCACGGTGGCCCAGTACGAGCGGGTGCGGCTGCCCGTGGTGCCCCGGTACGCGCTGTGCGGCAACGGCGGGGTGCTGCTCGCCGACGGCGTCCGCGACCCGGGCTGGGACGACTGGGCGGCCGGCGTGGCCGCGCGCGCGGCGCCGCTGCCGGAGCTGCTCGGCCTGCTCGAGGCGGTCGCCGGGGAGCCGTGGGTGCGCACCGTCCGCGCAGCCGAGGGGCTGTTCTGCTACCTCGTGGCGCACTCCCGTGACGCGATCCCGGCCGGTTGGCTGGCCGGCACCGCGGCCGCCGCGTCCGCCGCCGGGGCGACGCTGTCGGTGCAGGGCCGCAAGGTCTACCTCGTCCCGGCCGGGCTGTCGAAGGCGGCGGGGCTGCTGCGGCTGCGGCGCCTGCTCACCGCCGGCGGCCCCGCGCCGCGGCTGCTGTGCGCCGGTGACAGCCTGCTCGACGCGCCGATGCTGCTGGCCGCCGACGCCGCCGTGCGGCCCGCGCACGGCGAGCTGCACGAGCAGGGCTGGACCGGCGCGCGGGTGGCGGTCACCGCGGCCACCGGCGCGGCGGCCGGCGAGGAGATCGTCCGCTGGCTGCTCGCCCGGGCCTAGTCGGCCCGGGCGGTGCGCACCAGGCCGGCCAGCCCCCGCTCGATCGAGGTCGCCTCGCGCAGCACCGCGCCGACGTCGGGCCGCTCGGCCCGGGCCGCCTCCTCCAGCGGGGGCAGCCGGCGGGCCAGCTCCTCGAAGGTGCGCCGGAAGCGGCGGGCCCGCTCCTCGGGCAGGCCGGCGAGGAAGCGGCGGGCGTCGACCAGCGCGCGCTGCACGTCGCCCAGCAGCGCCCGCGGGTCCGCGGCCACGGCGTCCAGCTGCTCGAGGCGCCCGGTGGCCGCACGCACCTCGTCGTCGACCCGGCCGGCGGCCGCCCGCACCCGGGCGAGCAGCGCGGCCGCGGCGGGGACGTCGAGCACCGGCGCGGTGAGCGCGGCGTGCAGGCCGGTGAGCGCGGCGTCCACCTCGGCCAGCGCCTCGGCCGCCCGCTGGGGTGCCCGCTCGACGTCGGCCCAGGCCGAGAGCGGGTAGCGCCGCCGCAGCTCGCTCATCACCGGCGCCAGCCGCTCGTGCCGGGTGCCCAGCGCCTCCCGCCGGGTGCGCACCGAGGCCTCGCCGCGGCGCACGTCGGCGGCGCGGCCGGGCAGCGCCCGCGCCCGCTCGGTGACCGAGGCGGCGGTGCGCCGCGCCCGTTCGGCGGCGGCGCCGGCGGCACCCGGGTGGCGCGCGGCGAGCTCGGCCTCCGCCGTCGCGGCCGCGGTGCGGGCCTCGGCGAGGGCGGCGTCCAGCGCGGGGTCGGCCAGCCCGGCGACGGTCGCCTCCGCCAGCGCGGCCCCGGCGGTGGCGACGGCGTCCCGGGCCGCGGACACCGTGCGCGCCGCCCCGGCGCGGGCGCTCGAGGCGGCGGTCAGCGCCGCGCCGTACTGCTCGCGGAAGCGCACCACCTGGGCGAGCACCTCGCGCAGCGCGTCGGCCGCCCGGCCGAGCTCGGCGGTGGCCTGGCGGGCCGGTCCCGACTCCGTCGCGGCGTCCGCGTCGTGGTTGGAAAGCGCCTGCAGATAGTGTCCAATGACCGCGTCGGCGTGGGCGGAGAGGTCCCGCCAGTCACGGGTCAACGAGTCGGGGGCGGATGCGGAGTGCGAGCCCCGTCCTCCGCGCGCGCCCGCCGCGGCCGCCTCCTCCGCGCGCTCCTCGGCGACGGCCACCGCGTCGGGCAGGTCGCTGAGGGCGGCGTCGAGCTCCAGCATGGCCGCGGCGGCCGCCTCGCGCGCCGCGGCGGCCCGGCGCCGGGCGGCGTCCGCGTCGCGGCGCCACCAGCGCGGAGCCGCACCGGAACCGAGCCCGGCCATCCACGCCTCCCGTCGCCGCTGCCGTCGTCGCCGCCCGCCGGGGGCGTCCACGCCCCGGGGGCCGATGGATACCACGCCGGGCGGCCCCGCGTCGGTGCGGCGCCCGGCCGCGCGGACGGCGGGAGGCGCCCCGGCCGCTGACCCGGTGCCCGCCCCCGCGGGGGAGCGGGGAACACCGCCTCCCCGGGTCGCGTTGACACCCCGACCCGGGTTCCCGGCCGACCCCGGCCCGGTCGACCCCCCAGTCGTCACCGCCCGACCTCCCGGCGGTGGAGAGGAACCCCCTGATGCTCCGCTACTTCGGCTTCTCCGTCCTCCTGACGGTGGCCGCGCTCGTCACCGCCGTGTTCTTCGGCGGCCCGGCGGCCCTCCTGGCCGTCGCCGTCCTCGGCGTGCTCGAGGTCTGCCTGTCGTTCGACAACGCCGTGGTCAACGCCAAGGTGCTCCGCCGGATGAGCCCGCTGTGGCGCAAGCTCTTCCTCTACGTCGGCATCTTCATCGCCGTGTTCGGCATGCGGCTGCTGCTGCCGATCGTGCTGGTGTCGGTCACCGCCGGTCTGTCGATCCCCGAGGTGTGGGACCTGGCGCTCACCGACCAGCAGGCCTACGGCGAGAACGTCGAGGCGGCCGCGGAGGCCATCTACACCTTCGGCGGCATCTTCCTGCTGATGATCTTCCTGAACTTCCTCTTCGACGAGGACCGGGAGATCCACTGGCTGTCGTGGCTGGAGCGGCCGCTGGCAAAGGCCGGCAAGCTGCCCTACCTCGCGATCGTCATCGCCCTGGCCGTCATCTACGTCGGGTCGCAGATCGCCGACGACGACAAGTACTCCACCGTGCTGGTCTCCGGCATCGCCGGCCTGTTCACCTACCTGCTCATCGGCGGGCTCAACGAGCTCATGGAGGCGCCGGAGGAGGACGACGACGCCGACGACGTCACCGCGACCGGCGGCTCGACGACCCGCAGCGACGTCGGGACGGCGACCAAGGCGGTGGCCGGGGCCGGCGCCGCGGCGTTCCTGTACCTGGAGGTGCTCGACGCGTCGTTCTCCTTCGACGGCGTCATCGGCGCGTTCGCGATCAGCAGCGACATCTTCATCATCGCGCTGGGCCTGGGCATCGGCGCCTTCTGGGTGCGGTCGCTGACCATCTACATGGTCGACAAGGGCACCCTCGACGAGTACCGCTACCTCGAGCACGGCGCGATGTGGGCCATCGGCTTCCTCGCCGCGATCATGATCCTCGAGCTGCGGTTCCACATCAGCGAGTACGTCACCGGCCTGACCGGCCTGCTGTTCATCGTCGCCGCGGTCATCAGCAGCATCGTGGAGTCCCGGCGGGAGCGGGCCGAGGTGCCGGCCGCCGAGCGGGAGCGCGACGAGGTGACCGTCGGCCGCTGACCGGCGCACCTCCCGCACGACGCGGCCCCGGGGCACCCCGCCCCGGGGCCGCTGCCGTCCGGGCCACGGCGTGGGGGCTACCGCCGCGCCGCGGGTCCCGATACGGTCCCGCGCCGTCCCCCCGACCCGTCCGCGAGAGGAACCCGTGGCCCTGCTCACCGCGCACAAGCGCGTCCTGCACGCCGACCTCCAGGGCGACCGCATCCGGGCCGCCAGCGGCTCGATGGTCGCCGTCGAGGGCACCGTGGACTTCAAGAACGCCGGCATGGGCGGGGGCGGGGGCATGCGGGCGGCGCTCAAGCGCGCCGTCGCCGGGGAGAGCCTCTCGCTGATGGACTGCACCGGTCACGGCCGGGTGTACCTCGCCCGCGACGCCATGGACGTGCTGGTCGTCGACCTGGCCGGTGACACGCTCACCGTGGAGAGCGAGCACGTCCTGGCGCACACCGAGCAGCTGCGCCTCGACGTCCAGTTCGCCGGCCTGCGCGGCGTCACCAGCGGCCAGGGCCTGGCCACCACCACCGTCACCGGTCACGGCCAGGTGGCGCTGGTGTCCGAGGGCCCGGTGATGGCGCTGGAGGTCGCGCCCGGCCAGGACCTCGTCGTCGACCCCGACGCCTACGTCGGCTCCCGCGGCCAGCTCTCGATGAACCTGGTCAGCGGCGTCTCCTGGAAGTCCCTCGTGGGCGAGGGCTCCGGCGAGCCGTTCTCCCTCCGCTTCACCGGGCACGGCCTGGTGCTCGTCCAGTCCTCGGAGCGCTGAGCCGTGCCGTTCGAGCAGGTCAACAGCAAGGTCGTGCGCGCGCGGGTGGGCCCCGCGTCACCGGTGCTCGCCCGGCGGGGCGCGATGCTCGGCTACTCCGGGCAGGTCACCTTCCGCCCGGTGCACGGCCAGGGCCGCGGCATCGGCGGCATGGTGGGCGCCGCGATGTCGGGGGAGTCCAACCCGATGATGGCCACCGAGGGCCAGGGCGAGGTGCTCTACGGCTACAAGGGCCTGCACGTCACCGTGCTCGAGCTCGACGGCGGCGCGCCGCTGGTGTGCGAGGCCGACCGGCTCCTGGTGCACGACGCCGCCCTGCAGACCAGCGTCCAGTTCCTCGGCTCGGGCGGCATCAAGCAGGCGATCGGCGGCGCCATGACCGGGCAGGGGCTGTTCACCACCAACGTGCACGGCCGCGGGTCGGTGGCGCTGCTGTCGCACGGCGGCGCCTTCCCCCTGCAGTTGAGCGGCACCCAGGTCGGCGTCGACCCGCAGGCCTACGTCGGGCACGTCGGCCAGCTCACCGTGGACCTCGCCGCCAAGGTGGGCCTCCGCGACGTGGTGGGCCGCGGCTCCGGTGAGGCCTTCCAGCTGCGGATCAGCGGCTACGGCACCGTGTACGTGCAGGCCAGCGAGCAGAAGTTCTGAGGACGGCGACATGACGTACCCGCCCGGCACCCCCTACGGCGAGCCGCAGCCCGGCCCCTACGGCGGCCAGCCGCAGCCCGGCTACGGCCAGCCCCCGCCCGGCTACGGGCAGCCGCCGCAGCCCGGGTACGGCCAGCCCCCGCCCGGCTACGGGCCGCCGCCGCCCGCCCCCACCGGGACGACGCTCAACCCGCACACCCTCCCGGACGACGACAACGTCAACCCCTACGTCTTCTGCGTCTCGCTCGCCGGCGACTGGTTCATGAGCAAGGGCGCGATGCTCGCCTACTACGGCGACGTGCGCTTCGAGGCCGTGACCGAGTACACCTCGGTGCAGGCGTGGGTGGCCGCCCGCTTCTCCAGCCCCGTCTACGTGCAGGACTGGGTGGTGGCCACCGGGCGCGGCAAGGTGCTCATCGGCGACCGCGGCTTCGACCTCAACGCCTACGACCTCGACGCCGGCAACCTGACGATCAAGGCGAACAACCTCTGCGCGTTCTCCCCGCAGCTGGAGCTCAAGCAGTCGATCGTGCCGGGCTTCGTCACGCTCATCGGCACGGGGAAGTTCATCGCCTCGTCCAACGGGCCGGTGATCTTCGTCGAGCCGCCGTTCCGGGCCGACCCCGACGCGCTGCTGGGGTGGGCCGACTGCCCCTCGCCGTCGGTGCACCACGACGCGCAGTGGATGACGCAGAACATCCGCGGGATGATCTCCGGCGCGCTGGGCCGGGCCTCGGGCGAGGAGCGGCAGTACGACTTCACCGGGAGCGGCACGATCCTGCTGCAGTCCTCCGAGGTCGCCCGGGAGGACCCGGCGGTGCTGCGGCTGGTGGAGTCGCAGACCCAGCTGCTGACCAACGCCCAGGCCGGGTCGCTGGGCCAGCGGCTGGTCGCGCGGGCGCAGCAACAGCAGCACTGACCGAGCAGCACTGAGCGGGCTCCCGCCCCGGCGCGCGTCCCGGGGCGGGGAGTCACCGCTCCACTACCCTGGGGGGCCCATGCGGCCCGCCGACCTCGCCCTGCTGCGCACCCCGGGCGTGCCGGCCGTCTCCCCGGACGGGCGCATCGCCGTGGTCGCCGTCGAGCGGCCCGACCCCGACGCCGACGGGTACCGCGCCCAGCTGTGGGCCGTGCCCACCGACGGGTCCGCGCCGGCCCGGCCGCTCACCTCCGGCGCCCGCGACTCCGCCCCCGCGTTCTCGCCCGACGGCCGGTGGCTGGCCCACCTCTCCGCGCGGCCCGGCGAGCCCGCGCAGCTGCACCTGCTGCCCACCGCCGGCGGCGCGCCCCGGCGGCTCACGGACCTGCCGCTCGGCGCGGGCGCCCCCGTCTGGTCACCCGACTCCCGCCGGCTGGCCTTCTCCGCCCGGGTGCCGCCGCCGGACGCCGCGGGTCCGCGGCTGCTCACCCGCCTGCCCCTGCGGCCGGACGGGGGGCCGCCGCGGCGGGTGTTCGTCGTCGACCTGCCCGGCGACCCCGACGACGACGCGGTGCCCCTGCCCGCGCCGCGCGCGGTGACCGACGGCACCGGGGACGACGCCGACGTCGCGTGGTCGCCCGACGGCGGCACGCTGGCCTTCGTCTCCGCCCGGCACGCGCGCGCGGGGCGCGACCTCGTCCGCGACGTCTACGTCGTCCCGGCCGCCGGCGGGGAGCCGCGGCGGGTCACCCGGGGCCGCGGCGAGTGCCGGCTGCCCGCCTTCGCGCCGGACGGCCGCACCCTCTACGCCACCGCCCACCCCGACCTGGGCCCGGCCGGTCTCGACCGGGGCGCCGGGGGGCCGGTGCTGTGCCGCGTGCCCCTCTCCGGCGGGTCGCTCGAGCCGCTGCTGGCCGACGCCCGCGCCGACGAGACGCCCGCGACCGTGCTGGCCGGAGGGGCGGCGCTGCTCGGCGTCGCCCGGCACGGCGCCGTGGAGCTGCTGCGGGTGCCGCTGGACGGCGGGCCGGCCGAGACGCTGGTCGAGGGGCCGTTCACCGTCCGCGGGGTGGCGGCCGGCGGCGGGGTCGTCGTCGCCACCGTCGCGCACGACCGGTCGGCCGGGGAGCTGGTGGCGCTCACCCCCGGCCGGCGGCGGCTGCTCACCGGCTTCGGGCGCGCGCTGGGCGCCACCGGGCGGCTGCACCGCGCGGGCGGCCTCGACGCGCCGGCCGGCGGGCGGGTCACCGTGCCCCCCGGCGCGGGGCCGCACCCGGTGCTGCTGGTGCTGCCCGGCGGCGGGTGGTGCCTGCGCGAGGACGTCCAGGCGCTGGTGTCGGCCGGGTACGCCGTCGTGCAGGGCGACCCGGACGACGTCCCCGCCGCGACGGCCCTGCTCGACGCGGCCCTGGCCGGTCGCCCGCTCGACGCCGACCGGGTCGGCGTCCTGGCCGCCGGGGACGCCGCCGGCACCGCGCTGCGGCTGCTCGCCGGGGCCGGCCGGGTGGCCGCCGCCGTGGTCGAGCACCTCCCGGCCGGCAGCCTGCCCGGCGACCTCGACGCGCTGCGCACGCCGCTGCTCGTCGTCGCCGCCGAGGTCGACCGGGACTGCCCGCCGGGGGAGGGGCCGCGGCTGTTCGCCGCGCTGCAGCGGCACGGTGTGCCCAGCGAGCTGCTGCTCCTGCCGGGGGACCGGCCCGGCGACCGCGCGGCCCGGCTCGGGCACCTGCTGCGCTGGTGGGACCGCTGGCTGCCCGCCGCCGGCGGCGCCCCCTAGGGTCGGGGGGACACGTCCGCAGCTCGGAGTGCAGCGACCCCGCCGCGGGGTCAGCTGCGAGGAGGGCTCCCCTTGGTCGACTACACGAAGCGCCCCAAGTCCCCGGCACCGCCGCCCCAGCAGCCGCCGCCGCAGGCGCCCCCGCCCCCGGCCCCGCCGCAGGGTGGCGGCGTCAACCTGGGCAAGGTGTCGCTGACCAAGGCGGCCCCGTCGGTCTCGCTCACCAAGACGGCCGGCACCACCGGCGTGCTGAGGGTCAACCTCAACTGGAACTCCAGGCCCGCGGGCGGCGGGGGCGGCGGCTTCCTCAAGCGGCTGGCCTCGGCGGCCGGCGGCGGCGCGATCGACCTGGACCTCGGCTGCCTCTACGAGTACGCCGACGGGTCCAAGGGCGTCATCCAGGCGCTCGGCAACGCCTTCCGCGGGCAGCACTCGCTGGGCGACGGCCGGTCGGTCGCGTGGCTCGACGGCGACGACCGCTCGGGGGCCGTCAGCGGCGGCGAGAACCTGCTCATCGACCTGCAGCACACCGCGCTGATCCGCCGCATCCTGGTGTTCGCGCTCATCTATGAGGGCGTGCCGAACTGGGGCCAGGCCGACGCCGTCGTGACGATGTACCCCGCGAGCGGGCCGCAGATCGAGGTGCGCCTCGACGAGCACGACCCCCGCGCCCGGATCTGCGCCATCGCGCTGCTGGAGAACCGCGGCGGGGAGCTCGTCGTGAACCGCGAGGTGCGCTACGTGCACGGCGGCCAGGACGTCCTCGACCGCACCTACGGCTGGGGCATGGACTGGACGCCCGGCCGCAAGTGAGGAGGTCCCCGTGGTCGAGCGCCGGCTGCCCCGCTGGTCCGAGCTGAGGGAGCTGGCCCGCCCACGCCCCCGCGCGGGCGACGCCACCGACCGCCGGCTGGCCGGCGCGGCCAGCATCGGCGACCTCCGCGAGGTCGCCCGGCGGCGGGTGCCGCGGGCCGTCTTCGACTACACCGACGGCGCCGCCGGGGCGGAGATCGCCCTGCGGCGCGCCCGCGAGGCGTTCCAGCGGGTCGAGTTCCGCCCCAGCGTGCTGCGCGACGTCTCCGTCGTCGACCCCTCGACCGTGCTGCTGGGCCGCCCGTCGGCGCTGCCGCTGGCGTTCGCGCCGACCGGGTTCACCCGGCTCATGCACACCGAGGGCGAGCGGGCGGTCGGCCGGGTGGCCGAGCGGGTCGGCATCCCGCACGCCCTGTCGACCATGGGGACGACGACGATCGAGGAGCTGGCCGCCGCCGCGCCCGGGGTGCGCCGCTGGTTCCAGCTCTACCTGTGGCGCGACCGGGAGGCCAGCGCCGCGCTGGTCGAGCGGGCCGCGGCCGCGGGGTACGAGGCGCTGGTCCTCACCGTGGACACCCCGGTGGCCGGGCCGCGGCTGCGCGACGTCCGCAACGGCTTCACCATCCCGCCGGCCCTGACGGCGCGGACCGTCGCCAACGCCGCCGTCCACCCGCGCTGGTGGATCGACCTGCTCACCACCGAGCCGCTGCAGTTCGCCTCGCTGCGCTCGTGGGGCGGCACCGTCGCCGAGCTGGCCGACCGCGTCTTCGAGCCGGCCGCGACGCTGGACGACGTCCGGGCGCTGCGGGGGACGTGGGCGGGGGCGCTGGTGGTCAAGGGGGTGCAGACGGCGGAGGACGCGCGGGCGGTCGTGGACGCCGGCGCGGACGCGGTCGTCGTCTCCAACCACGGCGGCCGCCAGCTCGACCGGGCCCCCACGCCGCTGGAGGAGCTGCCCGCGGTGGTGCGGGCGGTCGGCGACCGCGCGGAGGTGTACCTCGACGGCGGCATCCTCGACGGCGCCGACGTGGTGGCCGCCGTCGCCCTCGGCGCGCGCGGCTGCCTGGTGGGCCGGGCCTACCTGTACGGGCTCATGGCCGGCGGCGAGCGCGGGGTGCAGCGGGCCACCGACATCCTGGCCCGGGAGGTCACCCGGACCCTGCAGCTGCTCGGCGTGACGTCGGTGGCCGAGCTGACCCCGGACCGGGTGCGCCTGCGCCCCTGAGCCTGCCGGTTGCCCTCCCCACCTGCGAGTTCCTAGGGTGCGGCGATGGACGTCGTCGAGGTCGTTCCCACGTTCGAGCAGTACGCGTTCACCTTCGGCGGGGTGGCCCCGCTGGTGCGGATCCGGCCCGGCACGGCGCTGCGAGTCTGGTCCGACGACGCGTTCTGCGGGGCGCTGCAGAAGCCCACCGACCTCTCCAGCGAGAAGGTCGACCTCCGCTTCGTCAACCCGCAGACCGGCCCGTTCTTCGTGGAGGGCGCCGAGCCGGGGGACACCCTCGCGCTCCACTTCGTCGCGATGGAGCCGGCGCGCGACTGGGGGGCCTCGGCGGCGATCCCGTTCTTCGGCGGGCTGACCAGCACCGACCGGACGGCGACGCTGCAGGAACCGCTGCCGGACACCACCTGGATCTACGAGCTCGACCGCGCGCGCAACACGGTGACCTTCGCGGCCCGGCACACCGACCTGGAGATCGCCCTCCCCGTCGAGCCGATGCTCGGCACGGTCGGCGTCGCGCCGCCCGGCGGCGAGGTGCGCAGCTCGCTGGTGCCCGAGCGGTTCGGCGGCAACATGGACACCCCGCAGATGCGGCCCGGCACCACCTGCTTCCTCGGGGTCAACGTCGAGGGCGCGCTGTTCTCGATCGGCGACGGGCACTACCGGCAGGGCGAGGGCGAGGCCTGCGGCACCGCCGTCGAGGGCGCGATGACCACCACGCTCGTCGTCGAGCTGGTCAAGGGCGGGGCGCCGCTGTGGCCGCGCCTGGAGGACGACACGCACTGGATGACCGTCGGCTCGAGCCGGCCGCTGGAGGACGCGTGGCGGATCGGCCAGGTCGAGCTGGTGCGGTGGTTCGGCGAGCTGTACGGGCTGCACCCGATGGACGCCTACCAGCTGCTGTCCCAGATCACCGAGGTGCCGATCGCGAACGTGGTCGACGCGAACTACAGCACCGTGGTGAAGGCCCGCAAGTCGCTGCTGCCCCGGGCGGCCGCGTACGGCGGGCTGCACGACGACCTGCGCCGCCGCGCGGCGTCCCTGCTCTGACCCCAGGAGGACCCCCGTGGACCTGCAGCTGACCGGCTCGCGCGTGCTCGTCACCGGCGGCACCCGCGGCATCGGCCGCGCGATCGTCGAGACCTTCGCCGACGAGGGCGCCGTCGTGGAGTTCTGCGCCCGCGACGCCGCCGAGATCGAGGCGACGGAGAAGGCGGTCGCCGACCGCGGTGGCCGGGCCACCGGCGTGCGGCTCGACGTCCGGGACGGGCCGGCGCTGACCGCCTGGGTCGAGGCGGCCGCCGGCCGGCTCGGCGGGCTGGACGCCGTCGTCGCCAACGTGAGCGCCCTGGCGGCGGGGCCGGGGGAGGAGAACTGGTACGCCTCCTTCGAGGTGGACCTCATGCACACGGTCCGGCTGGCCACCGCCGCGCTGCCGCACCTGGAGGCCGGCGGCAACGGCTCGATCGTCGCCGTCTCCAGCGTCTCCGGCCGCGAGGCCGACTTCGCCGCCGGCCCGTACGGGACGATGAAGACCGCGATCGTCGGCTACGTCTCCGGGCTGGCCTTCCAGCTGGCCGGTCGCGGGGTGCGGGCCAACGTCGTCTCGCCGGGCAACACGTACTTCGAGGGCGGCTTCTGGCAGGGCATCGAGAACGGCGACCCGGAGCTGTTCGCCGCGTCGCTGGCGCTCAACCCGACCGGCCGGATGGGGACGGCGGAGGAGATGGCCCGCGCCGTGGTCTTCCTCTCCAGCCCGGTGTCGAGCTTCACCACCGGCACCAACCTGGTCGTGGACGGCGCGCTCACCCGCGGCATCCAGTTGTGACCGGGGCGCGCCGAACCACCGCCTGAGGGCACGCCCCCGGGGTCCCGCCGGTCGCCGTCCCGACCGCGGCCGGCCGGACGCGCGGAGGATCGCCCGACCGGAGGAGGGGGAGTCCGATGTGGCGTCTCGCGCGTGCCCTGCTGGCCGTCCTGGTGGGTGTCGTGGTGGGTGGGGTGGTCACCGCCCCGGCGGCGTCCGCCGCGCCGGATCGTCCGGAGGCCCTGCTCGGGGAGCTCTGGGAGACCGTCCTCGAGACGCCTGTGCCGGAGAACCCGCTGGCCGCGGGCGAGCCGTGGTGCGTCGACCTGGACGGGGTGGTCGCACCGTTCACGCTGGACCCCGCGGCCCCGCCGACGTGCACCGTCCGGCCGGGCACGAAGGTCCTCGTCGCGGCGGTGACCATCGAGTGCAGCACCGTCGAGCCGCCACCCTTCTCCGGCAGCACCGAGGCCGAGCTGCGGGCCTGCGCCCGGGCGGTGGACGTGCCGGGGCAGACCCTCACCGTGACCGTGGACGGGCGACCCGTCCCGCTGAGCCTGGTGGAGACACCGCTGCTGACGCTCGACCTGCCCGCGGAGAACATCCTCGGGGTGGCCCCTCAGCAGGCGCTCTCCGTCGCCGCCGGGTACGTCGCGCTCCTGCACCCGCTGCCGCCCGGGACGCACGAGATCGTGATCACGGGCACGGGCACCTTCTTCGGCGACTTCGTCACCGTGACGACGGTCGTCGTGCAGCCGGGCCGCCCCTAGGCGCGCGGGCCGGCGTCACCAGCCGCGGGCGCGCCACTCCGGCAGGGACGGCCGCTCGGCGCCCAGCGTCGTGTCCTTCCCGTGGCCCGGGTAGAACCACGTGTCGTCGGGCAGCGCGCCGAACAGCCGCTCCTCGACGTCGGCCAGCAGGCTCGTGGAGTCGGCGCAAATTCGGGCATACGGTGAGCCCTTGCGCTGACGCAGGGGTGCCAGACTGGCCTGCCCGGATCTGCTTACTCCGATCGTCCTAGTCGCGAAGCTCCTGTCTCATGTTCCGGGTCAAGGTCACGTACAGATCGCCGACTTCGACCTGCCAGTTGGGTGGAATGGGTCGCCCCTCTAGGCAAGCAACTCGCAAATCGTCCAGCATCCTTATCACGTCGACCGCTGCATTCCGCACCGGCGGTGTGGACAATAGGCTCATCTCGTTACCGATGCTCTGGAGCAAGGACCAAGAGTCGTAGATTTCCCGTCGTTTCTCGTCAGGGCTATCGCGTCTCCAATGGTTCAGGGCAGTGATTAACCCGTTGAGGTCGTTCAAGGCTCGGGCGTACAGTATCCGGCGTTCCGTACGATCGGAGCGTCGGCGCTCCTCCGCGACTTGCAGTTGAAGTTTTTCGACTTCGCGCTTGTATTCTTCCTGCTTTGCCGCTCGGTCGCGTTCGTGCTGTCGCTTCTCGGCGGCCACGTCCCATCTGTGCTTCAACACGACGCCCACCAAGGTGGCCGTGGCAGTGACTCCCACCCCCAGCAGTGCGAAGATCGCGGAGGCGCTATTCGTTGCTGCGGCCGCCTCTCCAAGCACTTGATCCTCCCAGTCCGCTTCTGAAGGAGGTGCGGCGGTCATCTTCGCCTTCAAGACGGTCGAGCAAACCACCCTTGATCACCCTGCGACACGCGTGCGGCCACTCTGGCCACTCGCCGCAGTCATGTCCATCCACCTCGCGATGATGTCCACATGCCGCCTTGAGGGGCAGGCGCCTTGACAGACGGCAGGGCGGCTCCCTGGCTGCGTTGCAGACGGCCGTCGATCCGAGGAGCCTCGGCGCATGGCGAACCGCACTGGTTCCAACCGTCGGCTGACGTCCCGGGGCCGCCTGGCGGCCAGGTTCGGCAACCGGGGGTTCAGCGAGGCGCAGGCGACGTCGGGTGACCCCGACGACCCCACCTCCGAATGGCACATGGCGTGGCTGCGCTCGTGGCACTGCCATGAGTGCGGGTACCTCGTGACCGTCGGCTCCGGCGACGGCGCCATCGAGATGGCGGCTGACCATCACCGCGCCGAGCGGCACCGGCGTGGCAGCGTGGGGCAACCGGACCCAGGACCCTTATCGGCATGACGATCCGGTGGTTCACCGACGCCGACCGGCAGGACCTGCGCGACGCCGAGGAGGGGCGCCGGGTCCTGGCGGAGTTGAACCTGAGGCACACGCGGTGGATCACTGACCGCCCGGATGTCCCCGCCGAGCACATGCTGCCCATCGACCACCTGCGGATCGACCCGGACCGGCGCCGCTGACGTCCTCAGCCCTTGTCTCTCCAAGGAGACATCCCGCTCGGTCGAGGTTGCCGAAGGCCCGCGCCGGTCCTTACTCTCCGTACATGACTCTTTACACAGGGCGTGTTCGCCGTCTTGTCCCGGCGCCCACCATGGCGGACTCCTACAACTTCGCCGAGCAGGTTGGACCGCTGCATGCGGTGGTGGCGGGACCGATCAGCAACCCAATCCGGGCGGTGTGCGGCACCGAGGTGTACGAGGTGGAAGGCGACTGGACGCCCGGCGTCGGACTGGCCGCGTCATGGTGTCCGGAGTGTCGGGCTCTCGCGCGCTAGCTGCTCACCAGCCGCGGGCGCGCCACTCCGGCAGGGACGGCCGCTCGGCGCCCAGCGTCGTGTCCTTCCCGTGGCCCGGGTAGACCCACGTGTCGTCGGGCAGCGCGCCGAACAGCCGCTCCTCGACGTCGGCGAGCAGGCTGGTGAAGTCGGCGGCCGACCAGGTCTTGCCCACGCCGCCGGGGAAGAGGCTGTCACCCGTGAGGACGTGCGTGCCGGCGTCGCCGGAGCCGCGCCAGACCAGGGCGATGCTGCCGGGCGTGTGTCCGCGCAGGTGCACCACCTCGAGCACCTGCTCGCCGACCTCCACGGTGTCGCCGTGGGCGACGGTGCGGTCCACCGGCACGGGCAGGTCGCCGGCGTCGGCGGCGTGCGCGACGGTCCGCGCGCCGGTGGCCGCGACGACGTCGGGCAGCGCGCGGTGGTGGTCCCAGTGCCCGTGCGTGGTGACGACGGTGCGCAGGTCGGCGTCGCCGACGAGGCCGCGCAGGGTGTCGGGCTCGGCGGCCGCGTCCACCAGCAGCGCCTGGCCGGTCGCGGTGCAGCGCAGCAGGTAGGCGTTGTTGGCCATCTCGCTGACCGCGACCTTGGCGATCGTCAGCCCGGGCAGCTCGCGGACGTCGGCCGCGCCGCCCACCTCGACGTCGCCGGTGTAGCTCATGGGGCCTCCGTTCGAGAAATGTCGCCGGCCGTGGTTACGGTCGCGGTCATGGACGCTAGCGGAGGTCCGGGCGGCGCCCGGCTCGTCGGCCTGCCCGCCACCGAGCTCGCCGCCCGGGTCCGCTCCGGCGAGCTGTCCGCCGTCGCGGTCGTGCGCGCGCACCTGGCCCACCTGGCCGACGTCGAGCCGCGGATCGGCGCGTTCCGCGTGGTCCGGGCGGAGGCGGCGCTGGCCGAGGCGGCCGCGGTCGACGCGCGCCCCGACCGCGCGTCGCTGCCGCTGGCCGGCGTCCCGGTCGCGGTCAAGGACAACGTCGCCCTGACCGGCGAGACCGCCACCGACGGCGGCGCGGTGACCGGGGCGCGGCCGGCCGCGGCCGACCACCCCGTCGTCGCCCGGCTCCGGGCCGCCGGCGCGGTCGTCGTCGGGATCACCCGGATGCCGGAGCTGGGCCTCTACCCGACGACGGACGGCCCGGGCACGGTCACCCGCAACCCCTGGGACACCGCGCTGTCGCCGGGCGGGAGCTCCGGGGGCAGCGCCGCCGCGGTGGCCGCCGGCGTCGTCCCCCTCGCCCACGGCAACGACGGGCTGGGCTCGCTGCGCCTGCCGGCCGCCGCGTGCGGACTGGTCACGCTCAAGCCCGGCCGCGGCGTGCTGCCCGGCGGGGTGGGCGCCGACGACTGGTCGGGCATGGTGGCCAACGGCGTGCTGGCCACCACGGTCGCCGACGTCGCGCTGGGCACCGCCGTCCTGGCGGGGGAGGCGCCGGCACCGCTCCCGGACCCGGGCCGGCCGCTGCGGATCGCCGTCGCCCGGCGCTCGCCGCTGCCCGGCGTGCGGCCCGACGGGCCCGCCCGCGACGCGGTCGAGCGGACGGCGCGGCTGCTGCGCGGCGCCGGGCACGTCGTCGTCGAGCGCGACCCGGTGGTCCCGCCGGGTGCCGCGCTCGGCGGGCTGGTCCGCTGGTTCGCCGGCGCGGAGGACGACGCGGCAGCCCTGGGCGTCGACCGGTCGGCCCTGCTGCCGCGCAGCCGCACGCACGCCCGGCTGGGCCGGCTGGCCCGCCGGGCCGGCCTGGTCCGCCCGGCGACCGCCGAGCGGTTCCGGGAGCGGACGGCGGCCTTCTTCGCCGACGCCGACCTCGACGTGCTGCTCTCGCCGATCACGAACGGCCCGCCGCTGCCCGCGCGGCCGTGGCACGAGCGCGGCTTCCTGGTCAACGCCGGCGCCGCCTCGCGCTGGGCGGCGTGGGCCCCGGCCTGGAACCTCGCGGGGGTGCCGGCGCTCGTCCTCCCGGCCGGCACGCGCGCCGAGGGGGCCCCGCTGGCGGTCCAGCTGGTCGGCCCCCCGGGCAGCGAGACGCGACTACTCTGGCTGGCCGGGGAGCTGGAGCGCCGGCAGCCCTGGCGTCGGCACGCGCCGGTCTTCGACCCCGCCGCCGGCGGGGCCGGTGCGGGCGCGCCGTCCCCGGCTGCCGTCTGAGCACACCCCGCAGCAGGCACGACGTCACCGTCGTCACGGATTGCGCCCGGGCGGTGACGGCGTTGTCCGCATCGACACCTCGACACCACCCCGCAGGGCCCGGCGAGACCGGCCGGCCCGGCTGACCGACAGGGATCACATTGGACCGTCTCGTCGTCCGCGGCGCCCGTGAGCACAACCTCAAGGACGTCCACCTCGACCTGCCCCGCGACGCCCTGATCGTCTTCACCGGGCTGTCGGGGTCGGGCAAGTCCAGCCTGGCCTTCGACACGATCTTCGCCGAGGGCCAGCGGCGCTACGTCGAGTCGCTGTCGGCCTACGCCCGCCAGTTCCTCGGGCAGATGGACAAGCCCGACGTCGACTTCATCGAGGGCCTGTCCCCGGCGGTGTCGATCGACCAGAAGTCGACCAACCGCAACCCGCGGTCGACCGTCGGCACGATCACCGAGGTCTACGACTACCTGCGGCTGCTCTACGCCCGCGCCGGCCAGCCGCACTGCCCCAACTGCGGCAAGCCGATCTCGCGGCAGACGCCGCAGCAGATCGTCGACCAGGTGCTCGCCATGGAGGAGGGCACCCGCTTCCAGGTGCTCGCCCCGGTCGTGCGGGCGCGCAAGGGCGAGTACGTTGACCTGTTCAGCTCGCTGCAGACCCAGGGCTTCTCCCGCGTCCGGGTCGACGGCACCGTGCACCCGCTGACCGAGCCGCCGAAGCTCAAGAAGCAGGAGAAGCACACCATCGAGGTCATCGTCGACCGGCTGACGGTCAAGGAGAGCGCCAAGCGGCGGCTCACCGACTCGGTCGAGACCGCGCTCGGCCTGGCGGGTGGTCTCGTCGTCCTCGACTTCGTCGACCTGCCCGAGGGCGACCCCGAGCGCGAGCGGACCTTCTCCGAGCACCTCGCCTGCGTCGACGACGGGCTGTCGTTCGAGGCCCTCGAGCCGCGCAGCTTCTCGTTCAACTCGCCGTTCGGCGCCTGCCCGGAGTGCACCGGCATCGGCACCCGCAAGGAGGTCGACCCCGACCTCGTCGTGCCCGACCCGGAGAAGTCCCTGGCCGACGGCGCGATCGCCCCGTGGGCCGGCTCGATGAGCAACGAGTACTTCCAGCGGCTGCTGTCCGGGCTGTCCGACCAGCTCGGCTTCTCCATGGACACCGCCTGGGAGAAGCTGCCGGCCAAGGTGCAGAAGGCGGTGCTGCACGGCTCGCCCGACCAGGTGCACGTCCGCTACAAGAACCGCTACGGCCGCGAGCGCAGCTACTACGCCGCCTTCGAGGGCGTGCTGCCCTTCCTCGAGCGCCGGCACGAGGACACCGACAGCGAGTACATGCGGGACAAGTACGAGGGCTACATGCGCGACGTGCCCTGTCCCGTCTGCCACGGCACCCGGCTCAAGCCGGAGATCCTCGCCGTCAAGCTCAACGACCGCTCGATCGCCGAGGTCACCGGCCTGTCGATCGGCGAGGCCGCCGAGTGGCTCGGCGCGCTGGAGCTGGGGGAGCGCGAGCGGGCCATCGCCGACCGGGTGCTCAAGGAGATCCAGGCGCGGTTGTCGTTCCTGGTCGACGTCGGCCTGGACTACCTGTCCCTCGACCGGCCCGCGGCCACGCTCGCCGGCGGCGAGGCGCAGCGGATCCGGCTGGCCACGCAGATCGGGTCCGGGCTGGTCGGCGTCCTCTACGTGCTCGACGAGCCCTCGATCGGGCTGCACCAGCGCGACAACACCCGGCTGATCGAGACCCTGGTGCGGCTGCGCGACATGGGCAACACGCTCATCGTCGTCGAGCACGACGAGGACACGATCAAGACCGCCGACTGGGTGGTCGACATCGGCCCGGGCGCCGGCGAGCACGGCGGCGAGGTGATCGTCAGCGGCACGGTCGAGGACCTGCTGGGCAGCGAGCGGTCGCTGACCGGGCAGTACCTGTCGGGGCGGATGGAGATCACCGTGCCGAAGGTGCGGCGCCAGCCGCAGCCGGGGCGCGAGCTGGTGGTCAAGGGCGCCCGCGAGCACAACCTCAAGGGCGTCGACGTGACGTTCCCGCTGGGCGTGCTGGTCGGCGTCACCGGGGTGTCGGGCTCCGGCAAGTCCAGCCTGGTCAACGACATCCTCTACACGGTGCTGGCCAACCAGCTCAACCGCGCCCGGATGGTGCCCGGCCGGCACCGGACGGTCACCGGCCTGGAGCACCTGGACAAGGTCGTGCACGTCGACCAGTCGCCGATCGGGCGGACGCCGCGGTCCAACCCCGCCACCTACACCGGGGTCTGGGACCAGATCCGCAAGCTGTTCGCCCAGACGTCGGAGGCCAAGATCCGCGGCTACCAGCCCGGGCGGTTCTCCTTCAACGTCAAGGGCGGGCGCTGCGAGGCGTGCTCCGGCGACGGCACGCTGAAGATCGAGATGAACTTCCTGCCGGACGTCTACGTCCCGTGCGAGGTGTGCAAGGGCGCCCGGTTCAACCGGGAGACCCTCGAGGTGCACTACAAGGGCAGGACGGTCGCCGAGGTGCTCGACATGCCGATCGAGGAGGCCGCGGACTTCTTCGCCGCGATCCCGTCGATCGCGCGCTACCTGCGCACGCTCACCGACGTCGGCCTGGGGTACGTGCGGCTCGGCCAGCCGGCGACGACGCTGTCCGGCGGCGAGGCGCAGCGGGTGAAGCTGGCCAGCGAGCTGCAGAAGCGGTCCAACGGGCGCAGCGTCTACGTGCTCGACGAGCCGACCACCGGCCTGCACTTCGAGGACATCCGCAAGCTGCTGATGGTGTTGCAGGGCCTGGTCGACAAGGGGAACTCGGTGATCGTCATCGAGCACAACCTCGACGTCATCAAGAGCGCCGACTGGCTGATCGACATGGGTCCCGAGGGCGGGTTCCGCGGTGGCACGGTGGTGGCCGAGGGGCCGCCGGAGTTCGTGGCGTCGGTGCCCGAGTCGCACACCGGGCGCTACCTGGTGCCGCTGCTCGACCCGGCGGCGGTCGAGGCCGCCGCGGCCGGCCCGAAGAAGCGCGCCACCCGCAAGCGCGCCAGCTGACGGCTCACCCGGCGGCGCCGGTCCCGGGCTCCGAGACCGGCGCCGCTACGCCCAGCGCCGGATGAAGTCGACGGTGGCGCGGTCGACCTCGGCGGGGTGCGAGGCGCTGAGGAAGTGCCGGCCGCCCTCGACGACGCGCAGCTCCGCACCCGCGCTGTGCGGAAAGAGCCGGATCTCCTCCTCGGCGTTGGCGACCGAGTAGACCGGGTCCTCGGTGCCCTGCATCCACAGGACGGGGCAGCGCACGGCGTCCAGGCGGCCGTGCAGGCCGTCGCGGTCGCGCAGGTTGATGCTGCACAGCCGGAGCCGGCGGCGGCCGTCGTCGCCGGTGTAGTTCCGCTGGTGCGTCTCGTGCCAGAAGGAGCGCTCGGCCGGTGGGACGTCGTCGCCGAGTCCCTCGGCGAGGACGGCATCGACCAGCTCCACCGGGATCACCCAGTCGTCGCCGACCTCCTCGGCGAGCGCGTCGATGGCGGGCGTGCAGAAGGCGACGCCGTCCCAGCAGCCGAGGTCCCGGCTGCGCGGGCTCTCGGAGTCCATCGAGGTGCCCAGCAGGACGATGCCCTGGACGGCGCGCGGCGCCAGCACCGCCATGCGGGCCGCCACCCACCCGCCCTGCGACGTGCCCAGGACGAAGGCCTGGGGGATGCCGAGCGCGTCGAGGACCTGCAGGTCGGCGATCGCCGAGTCCCAGTAGGTGAACTGCTCGTACGAGGCGCGGGTGCGGCCGTGGCCGTAGGGCTCGATGGCGAGCAGGTTGGCGGTGGTGGCCAGCTCCTCGTCGGCGAACTGCGGCCCGTAGAGCTCGGCGGACGTGCTGAAGGAGTTGACCAGGACCAGCGTCGGGAGCGAGGGGTCGTAGGGCCGGCCGAAGCGGTAGCCGATGGTGGAGGTGCCGAGGTGGGGCACCGTGATCGTCTCCGTGTTCCCCATGGTCGCTCCTGTCGCCCGGGACCAGCGCGCGGCGCCATGGTGTCTGCGGGACGGGCGACCGTCAACGCTCGCGGGACACCCCGCCGGCCCTGCGCCCGCTGCTCAGCAGGGCGGGGGTCCGGCGGTCCCGCGGCGGGTGAGACGCCACGGACCGCCCCCGGTGACGGGGCCGCCGGCGGGCGGCTGAGGGCCGCCGGGCAGCACTTGAGCGGAACCGGCCGGGGCCCGTATCGTCCCGTGTGACGGACGTCACGCCGCGTGCCGGTGTGACGGGTCCTGCGATGGAGGAGACGCCGATGAGCGCGCTCACGCCCGACTGCGACCCCGACCTGTCCCACTGCGGCAAGCCGCCCTCCGGTGGCGGCGTCCGGTCGACCCTCGTGCTGGTCGCGCTGGTGACCGTCGCGGTGCTCGCCGTCACCGGCGACGCCGTGCCCGGAGCCGTTGCGTTCCTGGCCGGGGGCGTGGGAGCGGTCGCGGCGCTCGTGCTCGGTGCGCGCGGCGTCCGCCTCGGGCAGCGTGCCGTCGCGGCGGTGCACCTGACCGGCCTGGCCGGGGTGCACCGGTCCCGTCCCGCCGGCTGACCGGCCGGGCCGGCCGTGCGGCCGGCCCCACGACGCGGCAGGGTGACCTCCGACGACGCCGTCCGAGGAGGCCAGCCCCATGACCGACCCCACCTTCGTCCCCGCCGCCGACGGTGCCCGGCTCGCCGAGCGCCGCTGGACGCCCGACGGCGAGGTGCGGGCCGTCCTGCAGGTCGTCCACGGGCTCTCCGAGCACGCCGGCCGCTACGGCCGGCTGGCCGCCGCGCTCACCGCCCGCGGCGTCGCCGTCGGCGCGCTCGACCAGCGCGGGCACGGGCGGACCGCGGAGTCGACCGGGCCCGGCCGCTTCGGCGACGGGGCGGGCGGCGACGCGGTGCTGGACGACGTCCGCGACCTGGGGGAGCGGCTCGCCGCCGACCACCCCGGCGTCCCGCGGTTCCTCCTCGGCCACTCGCTCGGCTCGGCCGTCGCGCTGGCCTCCGCGGCGCGGGACGGCGCCGGGCTGGCCGGCCTCGTGCTGTCCGGGCCGCTGGGCACCGCGCCCGGGCTCGCCGCGAGCGTGCCCGACCTGCAGGCCGCCGTCGCCGCGGGGTCGGCGGAGGAGCCGATGGCCGTCCTGGGCGCGTTCAACGCGCCCTTCGAGCCCGCGCGCACCCCCTACGACTGGCTGTCGCGCGACCCGGCCGAGGTCGACGCCTACCTCGCCGACCCGCTCTGCGGCGACGACGTCCCGCCCACGTACGGCTACGGCGCCGGCATGTTCGCCCTCGTCGCCGGCTCGGCCTCCCCGGACAGCCTCGACCGGCTGCCCGCCGGCCTGCCGGTGCTGCTGCTCTCCGGCTCCCGCGACCCGGTCGGCGGCGACGACGCCGAGTTCGTCACCGCGCTGGCCGGCCTGCTGCGCGACCGCGGGCTGCCGGTGGAGCAGCAGGTCTACCCCGACGCCCGGCACGAGGTGTTCAACGAGACCAACCGCGACGAGGTGACCGCCGACCTGCTGGCCTGGCTCGAACAGCGGCTGGCCGGGTGAGCGGCGGCTGGGGCCGGGCGGGGGCGAACCACACCGGTGTCGTCCCCCCGACCTAACCTGGGACCCATGCCCGACCCGTCCACGTACCGCCCCGCGGTCGGCAGCATCCCGGAGGACCCCGGGGTCTACAAGTTCCGCGACCCGAACGGCCGCGTCGTCTACGTCGGCAAGGCCAAGAGCCTCCGGCAGCGGCTCAACAGCTACTTCGCCGACGTCGCCGGCCTGCACCCGCGCACCCGCCAGATGGTGACGACGGCGGCCAGCGTCGAGTGGACCGTCGTCGGCACCGAGGTCGAGGCGCTCCAGCTCGAGTACAACTGGATCAAGGAGTTCGACCCGCGGTTCAACGTCCGCTACCGCGACGACAAGAGCTACCCCAGCCTCGCCGTCACGCTGAACGAGGACTACCCGCGGCTGCAGGTGATGCGCGGGCCGAAGAAGAAGGGCGTCCGCTACTTCGGCCCCTACGCCCACGCCTGGGCGATCCGCGAGACGCTCGACACGCTCACCCGCGTCTTCCCCGCCCGGACCTGCTCGAACGGCGTCTTCAAGCGCGCCGGGCAGATCGGCCGGCCCTGCCTGCTCGGCTACATCGGCAAGTGCGCCGCGCCTTGCGTGGGCCGGGTCAGCGCCGAGGAGCACCGCGCGATCGTCGACGACTTCTGCGACTTCATGGCCGGCCGCACCGACCTCATGGTCAAGCGGCTCCAGCGGGAGATGGCCGAGGCCGCCGAGGCCATGGAGTACGAGAAGGCGGCCCGGCTGCGCGACGACCTCGGCGCGCTCAACCGGGCGATGGAGAAGCAGGCCGTCGTCCTCGGTGACGGCACCGACGCCGACGTCGTCGCCTTCGCGCAGGACGAGCTCGAGGCCGCCGTCCAGGTGTTCCACGTCCGCGGCGGCCGGGTCCGCGGCCAGCGCGGCTGGATCATCGACAAGGTCGAGGAGGTCAGTACCGGCGAGCTCGTCGAGCAGTTCCTCCTGCAGGTCTACGGCGGCGTCGACGAGCAGACCGGCACCGGCGAGGCCGGGGAGGCGGTGCCCAAGGAGGTGCTGGTCCCCGAGCTGCCCGACGACGCCGACGTGTACGAGGACCTGCTGTCGGAGCTGCGCGGCTCGCGGGTGTCGCTGCGGGTGCCGCAGCGCGGCGACAAGCGCAGCCTGCTGGAGACCGTCGAGCGCAACGCCAAGGAGGCGTTCGCCCGGCACCGGGTCAAGCGCTCCAGCGACCTGACGGCGCGGTCGCTCGCCCTCTCCGAGCTGCAGGAGGCCCTCGAGCTGCCCGAGGCGCCGCTGCGCATCGAGTGCATCGACGTCTCGCACGTGCAGCAGACCAACGTGGTCGCCTCGATGGTCGTGTTCGAGGACGGCCTGGCCAAGAAGTCCGACTACCGCCGCTTCTCCGTCCAGCACGGCACCGACGACACCGCGGCGATGGCCGAGGTGGTCCGCCGCCGGTTCGCCCGCCACCTCAAGGAGGAGGCCGACCGGCGCGACGAGCAGGGCGTCGCCGCGGAGGAGGGCCGGCCGCGCCGGTTCGCCTACCCGCCGAACCTGCTCGTCGTCGACGGCGGCGCCCCGCAGGTGGCCGCCGCGGCCCGCTCCCTCGACGAGCTCGGCATCGTCGACGTCGCCGTCTGCGGGCTGGCCAAGCGGATGGAGGAGGTGTGGCTGCCCGGGGAGAGCGACCCGGTGGTCCTGCCGCGCACCTCCGAGGCGCTGTACCTGCTGCAGCGGGTGCGGGACGAGGCCCACCGGTTCGCGATCACCTACCACCGCCAGAAGCGGTCGGTCGGCATGCTGGTCTCCCTGTTGGACGACGTCCCCGGTCTCGGGGAGACGCGGCGGAAGGCGCTGATGAAGCAGTTCGGGTCGCTCAAGCGGCTGCGCGCGGCCTCGGTCGACGAGCTGATGGCCGTCCCCGGCATCGGCCGGCGGACGGCGGAGGCGGTGCTGGCCGCGGTGGCCGAGCCCGCGGCCGACGGGGCGGCCGGCGAGGCCGGGGAGAGCGTCGAGGTCGTGGAGAGCACCACGGCGCCCACGGGGCCGGCGGAACGGGGCACCCCGCGCCCCGGCGCCGGGGAGACCGCCGAGGTCGGCCGGGTCGCCTCGTGAGCGCACCCCCGGAGTCGGGCGCGGGCGCCGCGGCCGGCGGTCCCGCCGCGTCCCCGGCCGACGGCGTCGCGGGCCCCCAGTCGGGCGTGCCGGCCGGGCTCGACCCCGCCGGCACCGAGACCCCGCCGCTCGAGGTCGTGGTGGTCACCGGGCTGTCCGGCGCGGGCAAGAACAGCGCCGGGCGGGTGCTGGAGGACCTCGGCTGGTACGTCGTCGACAACCTGCCGCCGGCGCTGCTGCGGCCGATGGTCGAGCTCGGCGCGCGCGGCGACGTCCGCCGGTTCGCCGCCGTGGTCGACGTCCGCAGCCGGGCGTTCTCCAGCGACCTGCAGGAGGCCATCCGCGTGCTCGCCGAGGCCGGGCACCGGCCGCGGGTGGTGTACGTGCACGCCCGCGACGAGGTGCTGGTCCGCCGCTACGAGTCCAACCGGCGCGAGCACCCGCTGCAGGGCTCGGGCCGCATCCTCGACGGCATCACCGCGGAGCGGGCCCTGGTGGCCGGCATCGCCGGTGAGGCCGACCTGTGGGTGGACACCAGCGACCTCAACGTGCACCAGCTGCGCGCCACGCTGGAGAACGCCTTCGCCCGCGAGGGGCGCACCCCGCCGCTGACGGCGACCGTGCTCAGCTTCGGCTTCAAGTACGGCCTGCCGCTGGACGCCGACCTCGTCGTCGACGCCCGGTTCCTGCCCAACCCGCACTGGCTGCCCGAGCTGCGGCCGCACACCGGGCAGGACCCCGACGTCCGCGACTACGTGCTCGGCCAGGAGGACGCCGGACCGTTCCTCGACCGCTACACCGACGTGCTGCGGCTGCTGGTGCCCGGCTACCGGCGGGAGGGCAAGCGCTACCTGACGCTCGCGGTCGGGTGCACCGGCGGCAAGCACCGCAGCGTCGCCATCGCCGAGGAGTTCGCCCGGCGGCTGCGGGCCGAGGGCATCGACGCGGTCGCCCGTCACCGCGACCTGGGGCGCGAGTAGTGGGCACCGCACCCACGGCGCCCGGGTCCGGCGGTCCCCGGGTGGTCGCCTTCGGTGGCGGCCACGGCCTGGCCGCGGCGCTGGCGGCCTGGCGCCGGCTCACCGACGAGCTGACCGCCGTCGTCACCGTCGCCGACGACGGCGGCTCGTCGGGCCGGATCCGCCGCGAGATGCCGGTGCTCCCGCCCGGTGACCTGCGGATGGCGCTGGCCGCGCTGGCGGGGGAGGACCCCGCGTGCCAGGAGATGGCCCGGCTGCTGCAGCACCGCTTCGGCGGCTCCGGCGTGCTCGCCGGCCACCCGGTGGGCAACCTGCTGCTCACCGGGCTGGTGGAGCTGCACGGCGGCGACACCGTCCGCGCCCTCGACGCCGTGGCCGGGATGGTCGGCGCGTGCGGCCGGGTGCTGCCCATGGCCGACGTGCCGCTGGACCTGGTCGCCCGCGTGGAGACCGCCGACCCCGACGACCCGGCGCGCACCCGCACCATCCGCGGGCAGGTGGCGATCGCCTCCACCCCCGGCCGGGTGCGGGAGATCCTCGTCGCACCGCCCGACCCGCCCGTGCACCCCGACGTGCTCGCCGCCATCGCGGCCGCCGACGTGGTGTCGCTGGGCCCGGGGTCCTGGTACACCTCGGTGCTGCCGCACCTCCTGGTGCCGCGGCTGCGCCGGGCGCTGGCCGAGAGCCCGGCCCGCGTCGTGGTGGTGCTCAACCTGGAACCGCAGCCGGGGGAGACCGACGGCTTCTCGCCGGAGGAGCACCTGCGGGTGCTGCAGGCCCACCTGGACGGTGTGGCGCTGCACACGGTGATCGCCGACGCTGAATCGGTGGTTGACCGCTGTGGTCTGCTGTCTGCAGTGCGTGAGTGCGGCGCCGAGCTCCTGCTGGCTCCGGTCGCCGAGCTCGACGGCCAGCCGCGCCACGACCCCGCGCGGCTGGCAGCCGCGCTGGCACCGGTCGCCGGGCCGCGGGAACGGGGAGGGGTGCGGAGCGGGTGCACCGGGACCGAGGTGCCCGGACGGTACGAGGGGGAGAGGTGACGCCGAGCATGGCGCCGCAGATCAGGAGGTGGTCGTCGTGGCGATGACCGCCATGGTCAAGGACGAGCTGTCCCGGGTGGAGTGCACGCGGACCTCCGAGCGCAAGGCCGAGGTGACCGCGCTGCTGCGCTTCTCCGGGGGGCTGCACATCGTGGGCGGCCGCGTGGTGATCGAGGCCGAGCTGGACACCGGCTCCGTCGCCCGCCGGCTGCGGCGGGACATCAGCGAGGTGTACGGCTACACCAGCGGGGTGAGCGTGCTGGCCGGCGGCAACATCCGCCGCGGCGTGCGCTACCTCGTGCGGATCGCCAAGCACGGCGAGGGCCTGGCCCGGCAGACCGGGCTGGTCGACCAGCGCGGCCGCCCGGTGCGCGGCCTGCCGCCGTCGGTGGTGTCGGGCAGCATCAACGACGCCGAGGCCGCCTGGCGGGGCGCCTTCCTCGCACACGGCTCGCTCACCGAGCCCGGCCGCTCGTCCTCCCTGGAGGTCACGTGCCCGGGCCCGGAGGCGGCCATGGCCCTGGTGGGCGCCGCCCGCCGGCTGGGCATCGCCGCCAAGGCCCGCGAGGTGCGCGGCGCCGACCGGGTCGTCGTCCGCGACGGCGACGCGATCAGCGCGCTGCTCACCCGGATGGGTGCCCACGACGCCGTCCTCGCCTGGGAGGAGCGGCGGATGCGCCGCGAGGTCCGGGCCACGGCCAACCGGCTGGCCAACTTCGACGACGCCAACCTGCGCCGCTCGGCCCGCGCCGCGGTCGCGGCCAGCGCGCGGGTGGAGCGGGCGCTGGAGATCCTCGCCGGCGACGCCCCCGAGCACCTGCTGGTCGCCGGCCGGCTGCGCCTCGAGCACGGGCAGGCCTCGCTCGAGGAGCTGGGCCAGCGCGCCGACCCGCCGATGACCAAGGACGCCGTCGCCGGCCGGATAAGGCGTCTGCTCGCCATGGCCGACAAGCGGGCCAAGGACCTCGGCATCCCCGACACCGAGTCGGTCGTCACCGACGACATGCTCGCCCAGTAGCCGGCCGGCCCGGCGTGCGCCACGGGGCGCCTCCCGCAGCGGCGGGGGGCGCCCCGTCGCCGTCCCGGGGCCGGACCTCGACCGGACGACCACGCCCGCGGCCGATAGGGTCGTCGCCGATCGCGGCCGCGCGCTCGCGCGGTCGACCGGAGGCGACAACCAGCACAGGAGGTCACCGTGACCGTACGGGTGGGCATCAACGGCTTCGGCCGGATCGGGCGCAACTTCTGGCGGGCGGCCGCGGCCAGCGGCAAGGACGTCGAGATCGTGGCGGTCAACGACCTGACCAGCCCCGAGGTCCTCGCCCACCTGCTGAAGTACGACAGCGTCCTGGGCGTGCTGTCCGAGGACGTCGCCGCCGACGGCGAGGGCATCAAGATCGCCGGGAGCACGATGAAGGTGCTCTCCGAGCGCGACCCGGCCGACCTGCCCTGGGGCGACCTCGGGGTCGACGTCGTGGTCGAGTCCACCGGCTTCTTCACCAAGGCCGAGGCGGCCCGCCAGCACGTCGACAAGGGCGGCGCCAAGAAGGTGGTCATCTCGGCGCCGGCCACCGGTGACGACCTGACCATCGTCATGGGCGTCAACCACGACAAGTACGACGGCTCGCAGACGATCATCAGCAACGCGTCCTGCACCACCAACTGCCTGGCCCCGCTGGCCAAGGTGCTCAACGACGCCTTCGGCATCGAGCGCGGCCTGATGACCACGATCCACGCCTACACCGCCGACCAGAACCTGCAGGACGGCCCGCACAAGGACCTGCGCCGCGCCCGCGCCGCCGCGCTCAACATGGTCCCGACCAGCACCGGTGCCGCGAAGGCCATCGGCCTGGTGCTGCCCGAGCTGCAGGGCAAGCTCGACGGCTACGCCGTCCGCGTCCCGGTGCCCACCGGCTCGGCCACCGACCTCACCGTGCAGCTCTCCCGCGAGGTGCCGGCCGACGAGATCGACGCCGCCTACCGCGAGGCCGCCTCGGGCCCGCTCGCCGGCATCCTCAAGTACACCGACGCGCCGATCGTCTCCTCCGACATCGTCACCGACCCGGCCAGCTGCATCTACGACAGCAAGCTGACCAAGGTCTTCGGCCCGATGGCCAAGGTGCTCGGCTGGTACGACAACGAGTGGGGCTACTCCAACCGGCTGGTCGACTCCGTCGAGCTCGTCGGCCGCTCGCTGTAACCTGATGCGCTCCCTCGACGACCTGCTCGCCGAGGGGGTGTCCGGCCGGCGCGTGCTCGTGCGCACCGACCTGAACGTCCCCCTCGACAAGCAGACCCGCGCCATCACCGACGACGGCCGCATCCGGGCCAGCCTCCCGACGCTGCAGGCACTGCGCGACGCCGGCGCCCGCGTCGTCGTGGCCGCGCACCTGGGCCGCCCCAAGGGCGCGCCGGACCCGCAGTACTCGCTGGCCCCGGTGGCCGAGCGGCTCGGCGAGCTGCTCGGCACCCGGGTGCCGCTGGCCGCCGACGTCGCCGGCGACGACGCCCGCGCCCGGGCAGGGGCCCTCGCCGACGGCGACCTGCTGCTGCTGGAGAACGTGCGCTTCGAGGCCGCCGAGACCAGCAAGGACGGCGCCGAGCGCGGCGAGCTGGCCGACCGGCTCGCCGCGCTGGCCGACGTCTACGTCGACGACGCCTTCGGTGCGGTGCACCGGAAGCACGCGTCGGTGTACGACGTCGCCCAGCGGCTGCCGCACGTGGCCGGCCGCCTGGTGGCCGCCGAGCTCGACGTGCTGACCCGGCTGACCACCGACCCCGAGCGGCCCTACGTGGTGGTGCTCGGCGGCTCGAAGGTCAGCGACAAGCTGGCCGTCATCGAGGCGCTGCTGCCCAAGGTCGACCGGCTGCTCGTCGGCGGCGGCATGTGCTTCACCTTCCTCGCCGCGCAGGGCCACGGGGTCGGGAGGTCGCTGCTGGAGGCCGACCAGGTCGACACCTGCCGGCGGCTGCTCGACGAGGCCGGCGAGCGGATCGTGCTCCCGGTCGACGTCGTGGTGGCGCCGGAGTTCAGCGCCGACGTGGAGACCGCCGTCGTCCCGGCCGAGGAGATCCCCGAGGGGCAGATGGGCCTCGACGTCGGCCCGCGCACCGTCGAGGCGTTCGGCCGTGAGCTGGCGGACGCCCGCACGGTGTTCTGGAACGGCCCGATGGGCGTGTTCGAGCTGGCGCCGTTCCAGGCCGGCACCCGGGGTGTGGCCGAGGCCGTGGGCGCCGTCGACGGCCTGTCGGTCGTCGGCGGGGGCGACTCCGCGGCGGCCGTCCGCGTGCTCGGCCTCGACGAGGCGGCCTACGGGCACATCAGCACCGGCGGCGGCGCGTCGCTGGAGTTCCTCGAGGGCCGGGAGCTCCCCGGCCTCGCGGTGCTCGCGGACTGAGGAGACGCAGATGGCACGCAGGCAGCCGCCGGCCCCGCGCGAGGGTCGGCGCCCGCTCATCGCGGGCAACTGGAAGATGCACCTGACGCACCTGGAGGCCATCGGCCTGGTGCAGAAGCTCGTCTTCAGCCTCACCGAGAAGCAGCTCGACGTCGCGGAGGTCGTCGTCCTCCCGCCGTTCACCGCGCTGCGCAGCGTGCAGACGCTGGTGACCGGCGACCAGCTGGCCGTCGGCTACGGCGCGCAGGACCTCTCGGCGCAGGACTCCGGCGCCTACACCGGCGAGGTCAGCGGCGGCATGCTCGCCGCCCTGGCCTGCCGCTACGTCGTCGTCGGGCACTCCGAGCGGCGGGCCCTGCACGCCGAGGACGACGCGGTCGTGGCCGGCAAGGTGCAGGCCGCGCTGCGGCACGGGATCACGCCGATCCTCTGCGTGGGCGAGGGGCTCGACGTGCGCCGGGCCGGCACGCACGTGCCGCACTGCACCGCCCAGCTCGACGCCGCGCTCGAGGGCCTGTCGGCCGAGCAGCTGACCGCCGCGGGCGAGGGGACCGGTGTCGTCGTCGCCTACGAACCGGTGTGGGCCATCGGCACCGGCGAGGTCGCCACCCCCGACGACGCGCAGGAGGTGTGCGGTGCCCTCCGGTCACGGCTCGCCGAGCGTTTCGGCGCGGAGACGGCAGGCATCGTCCGTATCCTCTACGGCGGGTCGGTGAAGGCCGCGAACACGGCCGGGATCCTGGCCGGGCCGGACGTCGACGGTGCACTGGTCGGTGGCGCGAGCCTGGACGCCGACGAGTTCGCACAGATCTGTCGGATCGCCGCCGAGGGCAGCTAGCGCCCCGGCGGCCCAGTGGGGGCGGGTGGGTGGACAGCACGCAGCAGGGACCCACCCGCTCCCGGTCCGGCCGGCTGCCCGCGTGGCTGCGCGGCGTCCCCGGCCGGGTGCTCGGCCTGGCCGTCGTCGTGCTGCTCGTGGTCGTCCTGGCGGTGAGCTGCGGCGGCGGGCGCGAGTCGGCCACCGCCGTGCCGGTGCTGGGCGACGGCCCGGACGCCGGCGTCGAGGGCGTGCGCGCCGCGTCGGAGCGCACCGGCGGGACGCTGCGCGTCGTCACCGGCGACGTCGACAGCCTCGACCCGCAGGTCTCCTACCAGCCCGGCGTGTGGAACCTCATGCGGCTCTACACCCGCACGCTGGTCACCTACTCCCCGGAGCCGGGCAGCACCGCGCAGCTGGTGCCCGACCTCGCCACGGACACCGGCACCACCGACGACGGCGGGCTGACCTGGACGTTCACCCTCCGCGAGGGCGCCCGCTTCGAGAACGGCCGGCCGATCACCGCGCGCGACGTCAAGTACGGCATCGAGCGCTCCTTCGCCTCCGACGTCGTCGTCGGCGGCCCCACCTACGCCGTGGGCCTGCTCGACGACCCCGCGAACCCCTACGCCGGGCCCTACCAGGACGAGGACCCCGCCCGGCTCGGACTGGCCGCGGTGGAGACGCCCGACGACCTGACCATCGTGTTCCGGCTGCGCTACGCCGAGCCGGACTTCCCGTACGTCCTGGCGCTGCCGGCGAGCAGCCCGGTGCCGGTGGAGAACGACACCGGCGCGGGCTACGGCGGCGACCCGGTCTCCTCGGGCCCCTACGCGGTCACCACCGTCGACCCCGAGACCGGCATCGTGCTCGACCGCAACCCGCAGTGGGACGCCGCCGGCGACGGGCTGCGCACCGCGCTCCCCGACCGGGTCGTCGTCCGCACCGGGCTGTCCCAGCTCGAGCGCGACCAGGCGCTGCTGGCCGGGTCGGCCGACGTCGACATCTCCGGCACCGGCGTGCACCCGGCCACCAGCTCCCGGCTGGCCGAGGCCGGCGGCGAGGTGCCGCTGACCGACCGGGTCGACGACGTGACCAGCGGCGCGGTGCGCATGCTGGCGCTGCCCACCGACGTGGCGCCGATGGACGACGGGGACTGCCGGGCCGCGGTGGCCGCGGCGGTCGACCGCGCCGCCGTCCAGGCGGCCGTCGGCGGCGCGGACAACGCCGTCCGCACCTCGCAGCTGTGGCCGCGGGCGGTGGCCGGCGGGCCGGAGGAGCCCGACCCCGGCGCCGACCCCGGCGCCGCCCGGGCGTCGCTGGCCGCCTGCGGCCGGCCCGACGGGTTCAGCACGGTGCTCGCCGTGCCCGACGCGCAGGCCAGCATCGAGGTCGCCGAGGAGGTCGCCGGCCAGCTCGGCGCCGTCGGGATCGACGTGGAGGTGCGCCCCCTGCCGGCCGCCAGCTTCTACGCCACCGAGGTCGGCTCGCCGGACAACGTGGCCCGCAACGGCTACGGCATCGTGCTGGTCACCTGGCGGGCCGACTTCCCGACGCCGGGCTCGTTCCTCGTGCCGCTGGCCGACGGCCGGTCGGTGAGCGACCCGGGCAACACCAACTACGCCCGGCTCACCGACCCCGCGCTGTCCGGCCTGGTGGACGCCGCCCGCGCGGCGGCCGACCCCGCCGCCGCCGTGTCCGGGTGGCGCGAGCTCGCCACGGCGGCCCGGGCCAGCGACGCCTACGTGCCGCTGGTGGAGGCCCGGGTGCAGCTCCTGGCCGGGCAGCGGCTGCGCAACGGCGTGGTCATGCAGCCCTACGGCGGCTACGACCTGGCCACCGCCGGCGTGCGCTGACCGGGGCGCCGGCGGGCACCAGTTACCCTGGGGTCGTGTTCGAGCTCGTCCTCAACGTGGTGCTGGTGCTGACCAGCGTGCTGCTCGTGGTGCTCATCCTGCTGCACCGCGGCAAGGGGGGCGGCCTGTCCTCGATGTTCGGCGGCGCGGTGTCCTCGCAGCTGTCGGGCTCCTCCGTGGTGGAGAAGAACCTCAACCGGCTCACCGTGTTCACCGGCCTGGTCTGGACGGTGTGCATCGTGACGCTGGGCATCCTGCTGAAGATCTGAACGCGCCCTCCCCAGGTCTGAACTGGGAGAAAAGCCGCGAGATCGTGACCGGGCGTACACGTCGCAGGCCATAGACTGCCCCAGCGGTGCGCTCGCGCCGCAGCACGGACGGCACGTCGGTTCTGAGGGGACGCTCGTGGCTGGTGGCAACGCGATCCGGGGCACCCGGGTCGGTGCGGGTCCGATGGGTGAGGCCGAGCGCGGTGAGGCGGCGCCGCGCAACCGGATGTCCTACTGGTGCAGCCAGGGGCACGAGACGCAGGTGGCCTTCGCCACCGACGCCGAGGTCCCCGAGCTGTGGGACTGCCCCCGGTGCGGACTGCCCGCCGGTCAGGACCAGCAGGCGCCCCCACCGGCACCGCGGACCGAGCCGTACAAGACGCACCTGGCCTACGTGCGCGAGCGGCGCAGCGACGCCGACGGCGACGCGCTCCTCGAGGAGGCCCTCGCCAAGCTCCGGGCCCGCCGCGGCGCCTGAGCCCTCCCGGCGGTCAGTCCTCCGCGCCGGGCAACCCGCTGGCCGCCGCGGCGTCGAGCAGCCAGCGGGTGGCCCGCCGGCCGCGGGCGCCGGCGGCGGGCAGGTCGAGTGGGTCCGCGCCGCCGAGCGCGGCCGCCACGGCCTCGGCCTTGCCCTCGCCGGAGACGAGCAGCCAGACCTCCTCGGCGCTGGTGATCGCGGGGAACCCGAGGCTCACCCGCGTCGGCGGGGGCTTGGGGCAGTCCCGGACGGCGACCACCGGGCGCTCGTCGGAGGCGGCCGGTGAGCGCGGGAAGACCGACGCCACGTGGCCCTCCGGGCCCATCCCGAGCAGCAGCACGTCGAAGCGGGGGAGCGGGCCGTCCTCCGCGGCGGCCGCGAGCTGCCCCGCGTACCACTCCGCGGCGTCCTCCGGGGTGGCGAAGCCGGCGTCGGCGGCCGGCATCGCGTGCACCCGCTCGGCGGGCACGCCGACCCGGTCCAGCAGCGCCTCGCGGGCGCCCTTCTCGTTGCGCTCGTCGTCGTCGGCGGGCACGAAGCGCTCGTCGCCCCACCACACGTCGACCGCCGTCCAGTCCAGGTCCTGGCCGGGGGCGGGCTCCTCGGCCAGCCCGGCCACGTGCCGCAGCACCGCGGTGCCCACGCCGCCGCCGGTGAGCACCACCGACGCCGTCCCGTGCACCGCCTGCGCGGCGGTCAGCCGGGCCACCAGCGCCGCCGCGGCCGCCCGCGCCAGCTGCTCGGCGTCGGGCTCGACCACGACGTCGGGCACCGGCCCGTCGGTGCGCTCGGCCAGCCGGGCGGCGATCCGGTCGCCGGGGGGCAGCGTCACCGGACCGCCTCCGGAGCGGTCGGGTCGGGGGTGTCGTGCTCGCCGTGCTCGGCCACCTCGTCGGCGCCCTCGGAGTCCGGTGGCACGGTCGGGGCCGCGCCGTGCGGGCTGTGCTCGCCGACCGACGCCGCGTCGACGCCGTCCGGCGAGCCCCCGCCGTCCTGCTCCGCGGGATCGACCCACACGTGCGCGCGCACCGCGGCCCGGCCGGCCAGGCCGGTGACGCCGGTGGTCACCTCGAGCGCCTCGGCGTAGGGCTCGTCGGGGTCCAGCCGCCGCAGCTCCTCGCCGAGCAGGTCGCCCAGCGACCGGTCGGGCAGCGCCAGGGTCGCGTCGGGCCGGTAGGGCTGGCTGATCACCGCGCCGCCGCGGCGGTCGGTGTGCACCCGCACCTCCTCGTCCTGGTCCAGCTGCAGGACGACGGAGTCGACGCCGGTCTCGCCGACGTGGCGGGTGGCCGGCACGACGTCGACGTCCACCCCGGAGCGGGAGGACAGCCAGCCGGCCAGCAGCCGGGCGGTGGCCGCGCCGGGGTCGCCCTCGACGCGACCGCCGAGCACCTCGACGGCGTCGCCGCGGCGGCCGGCGACCGAGTCGACCGCGGAGGTCAGCGTCGCCCGCCAGGCGGTGGTGCGGGTCCAGGCCAGGTCGGTGTCCCCGGGCGCGTAGTCCTGCGCGCGGGTGCGCAGCGCGGCGAGCTGGTCGGCCGCGGAGGTGCTGTCGGTGATCCGGCGGTCGGCGATGACGGCGAGCGCGTCGGTGGTCAGGCGGGCCGGCGGCTGGCTGTGCCACCAGGTGACGACGGGGGCGTCGGCGGCCAGCAGCGGCAGCACGACGGACTCGGCGTGCAGCGCCAGCCGGCCGTACATGCGCATGACCACGGCCTCTCCGGGGCCGAGCCGCCCGCCGATGGCCACCTCGGCGTCCAGCCGCGGGACCGGCGCCTCGATCTGCCGGCGCACCACCACCAGGATGCGGCAGGGGTGCTGCTCGGCGGCGACGGTGGCCGCGTCCTCGGCCTCGGTCACGCGGTCCTCGTCGGCGACCACGACCAGCGTCAGCGCCACGCCGGAGAGCACCGCGCCACCGGTCCGCCGCTGCGCCGCCAGCTCCTTGACCACGGCCGAGCCGGTGGTGTCCCACAGTGTCGTCATCGGGTGTCCTCCCGTCGGTCGTTGCCGGTCACGGCCGCCGCCACCGGCGGCCCTCGGCGGCGAGCATCTGGTCGGCCGCCCGCGGGCCCCACTCCCCGGCCCGGTAGGGCTCGGGCGTGCTGCCGGCCCAGAACTCCTCGAGCGGGTCGATCACCGACCACGAGGCCTCGACCTCGGCGTTGCGCGGGAAGAGCGTGGCGTCGCCGAGCAGCACGTCGAGCAGCAGCCGCTCGTAGGCCTCGGGGCTGGCCTCGGTGAACTGCTCGCCGTACAGGAAGTCCATGGACACGTCCCGGACCTCCATCACGCTGCCGGGCACCTTGGAGCCGAACTTGAGCGTGACGCCCTCGTCGGGCTGGACGCGGACGACGAGCTGGTTGTTGCCCAGCTCCTCGGTGTCGGTGTCGGCGAAGGGCAGGTGCGGCGCCCGCTTGAACACCAGCGCGATCTCGGTGACCCGGCGGGGCAGCCGCTTGCCGGTGCGCAGGTAGAACGGCACCCCCGCCCAGCGGCGGGTCTCCACCCCGAGCCGGACGGCGGCGTAGGTCTCGGTGGTGGAGGCCTCGTCGACGCCCTCCTCCTGCCGGTAGCCCCTCGCGCGCTGCCCGGCCAACCAGCCCTGCTCGTACTGGCCGCGGACGGCGAAGGTGCGCAGGTCCTCCGGCAGCGAGACCGCGCGCAGCACCTTGAGCTTCTCGGTGCGGATCTCGTCGGCGGAGAACTCGACCGGCTCCTCCATCGCGGTGAGCGCCAGCAGCTGCAGCAGGTGGTTCTGCAGCACGTCGCGCGCGGCCCCGGTGCGCTCGTAGAAGCCGGCCCGCCCGCCGATGCCGACGTCCTCGGCCATGGTGATCTGCACGGAGTCCACGTGGTGGCCGTTCCACACCGGCTCGAACAGCTCGTTGGCGAACCGCAGCGCCATGAGGTTCTGGACGGTCTCCTTGCCCAGGTAGTGGTCGATGCGGAAGACGTCCTCGGCGCTGAACACCGAGTCGACCAGCTCGTTGAGCTCGCGGCTGGAGGCCAGGTCGGTGCCGAAGGGCTTCTCGACGACGACGCGGCGCCACCGGTCCGGGGTGCTCTCGGCCATGCGGGTGCGCTGCATCTGCTTGAGCACCACCGGGAACATCGCCGGCGGGATCGACAGGTAGAACGCCGCGTTGCCGCCGATGCCGTGGCTGCTCTCCAGGTCCGAGAGCGCGTTGGCCAGCTCGTCGAAGGCGTTGTCGTCGTCGAAGGAGCCCTGCACGAAGCGGACGCTGGCCGCCAGCCGCTCCCACACCTCCTCGCGCCACGGGGTGCGGGCGGCGTTGCGGGCGGCGTCGCGGGCGAGCTCGGCGAAATCCTGGTCGCCCCAGTCGCGGCGGGCGAAGCCCAGCAGCGCGAAGTTGGTGGGCAGCAGGCCGCGGTTGGCCAGGTCGTAGACGGCGGGCAGCAGCTTCTTGCGGGCCAGGTCGCCGGTGATGCCGAAGACGACGAGGGCGCAGGGTTCGGGGACGCGGGGCAACCGCCGGTCCCGGGGGTCCCGGAGCGGGTTGGGGATCATGGACCCTCCTGGAGGTGGGTGCGGGACGCCCGGCCGGGACGGGTGTCCCGGCCGGGCGTGGGGGTCCCGCGGAGCGGGGTCAGCCGAGGGCTCGCGTCAGCCGGTCGAGGCCGCTGCAGCGGAGCTGCAGGGTCACGCCTTGTCCTCGAGCTCGCTCTTCACCGACGCGGTGAGCTCGTCCCAGGAGTCGACGAACTTCTGCACGCCCTCGTCCTCCAGGACGCGGAACACGTCGTCGAGGTCGACCCCGGCGTCGGCGACGGCCTTCATCACCGAGGCGGCGTCCTCGTAGGTCTGCTGCACCGGGGTGCCGGCCGCGCCGTGGTCGGCGTAGGCCTTCATCGTCTTCTCCGGCATGGTGTTGACCGTGCCGGGGGCGATGAGCTCGCTGACGTAGAGGGTGTCGGGGTAGGCCGGGTCCTTGACGCCGGTCGAGGCCCACAGCGGCCGCTGCGGGCGGGCACCCTTCGCCTCCAGGGCCTGCCAGCGGTCGGAGGAGAAGACCTCCTCGTAGGCCTGGTAGGCCAGCTGGGCGTTGGCCAGCGCGGCCTTGCCCTTGAGCTGGTCGGCACCGGCCTTCTCCAGCCGCTTGTCGATCTCGCTGTCCACGCGGGAGACGAAGAACGACGCCACCGACGCGATGCCCTCCAGCGAGCCGCCGTCGGCGACCCGCTGCTCCAGCCCGCTGAGGTAGGCGTCCATGACGGCGCGGTACCGCTCGAGGCTGAAGATGAGGGTGACGTTGACGCTGATCCCGCGCGCGATCGAGGTGGTGATCGCCGACAGGCCGGCCTCGGTCGCCGGGATCTTGATGAACAGGTTCGGCCGGTCGACCAGCCACCACAGGTGCGCGGCCTCCGCCGCCGTCGCGTCGGTGTCGTGCGCCAGGCCCGGCGCCACCTCCAGCGACACCCGCCCGTCGCCGGGCTGCCGCTGCGCGACCGGCGCGAGCAGGTCGCAGGCGTCGCGGACGTCGGCGGCGGTGATGGTCCGCAGCGCCTCCTCGACGCTCACCTTCCGCACGGCCAGGGCGTGCAGCTGGTCGTCGTAGGAGTCCGACCCGCTGATCGCCGCGGCGAAGATCGTCGGGTTGGTGGTGACGCCGACGACGGAGTGCTCGTCGACCAGCGACTGCAGGTTCCCGCTGCGGATGCGGTCGCGGGACAGGTCGTCGAGCCAGACGGCGACCCCCGCCTGCGACAGCTCGGCGAGCTTCTCGTTCTGTGCCATGTCTCTGCCTTCCGTTGTGACTGGGCCGGGGGCCTCAGCGGTCGCCGGTCGGGTGGGGGAGGCCGCCGGTCGCGGCGACCGGGCCCGCGGGGACCGCGTTCCCGGAGGCGGCGGCCTCGATCGACTCGCGGGCCGCGGCGACGACGGCCTCGTCGGTGAGGCCGAACTCCTCGTAGAGCACCGAGTAGGCGGCGCTGGCGCCGTAGTGGGTCAGGCCCACGATGCGGCCGGCGTCGCCGACGAACTCCCGCCAGCCCTGGGGGACGCCGGCCTCGACGCTGACGCGGGCGCGGACCGACGGCGGGAGCACCTCGTCCTTGTACGCCTGGTCCTGCTCGGCGAACCACTCGACGCACGGCACCGACACCACGCGGGTGGGCACGCCGTCGGCCTCGAGCCGCTCGCGGGCGGCGACGGCGATCTGCACCTCCGAGCCGGTGCCCAGCAGGATCGCCTCGGGCTGCCCGGTCGAGGCGTCCACGAGCACGTAGGCGCCGCGCGCCACGCCCTCGGCCGAGGCCGTCTGCGAGCGGTCGAACACCGGCAGGTTCTGCCGCGACAGCAGCAGGCCGGCCGGGCGGTCGTTGTGCTCGAGCACCGTCCGCCAGGCGACGGCGACCTCGTTGGCGTCGGCCGGGCGGACGACGTCGAGGCCGGGGATGGCGCGCAGCGCGGCGAAGTGCTCGATCGGCTGGTGGGTCGGGCCGTCCTCGCCGAGGCCGATCGAGTCGTGCGTCCACACGTAGGTGACCGGCAGCTGCATGAGCGCGGCCAGCCGCACCGCGCCGCGCATGTAGTCGGAGAAGGTGAGGAAGGTCCCGCCGTAGACGCGGGTGCCGCCGTGCAGCGCGATGCCGTTCATGATCGCGCCCATGGCGTGCTCGCGGACGCCGAAGTGCAGCGTGCGCCCGTAGGGGCCACCGCTCCACATCTTGGTCTGGCGGTTGGCCGGCAGGAACGACGGCTCTCCCTCGACGGCGGTGTTGTTGCTCTCCGCGAGGTCGGCCGAGCCGCCCCACAGCTCGGGCAGCACCGGGTACAGCGCGGCGAGCACCTTGCCCGACGCCTTGCGGGTGGCCACGCCCTTGGGGTCGGCGTCGAAGGTGGGCAGGTCCTGCGCCCAGCCCTCGGGCAGCCGGCGCTCCCGCATCCGCTCCAGCAGGGCGGCGCGCTCGCCGTTCTCGCGGGCCCACGCGTCGAAGCGCTGCTGCCACTCGGCGTGCTCCTGGCGGCCCCGGTCGACCACCGAGCGGGCGTGGGCGAGCACCTCGTCGTCGACCTGGAAGGTCTGCCCCGGGTCGAAGCCGAGCACCTCCTTGGTGGCGCGGACCTCGTCGTCGCCGAGGGCGGAGCCGTGCGCGGCGCCGGTGTTCTGCTTGTTCGGCGCGGGCCAGGCGATGATCGTCCGCAGCACGATGATCGACGGGCGGGACGTCTCGGCCTTGGCGGCGGCGAACGCGGCGTCGATCGCGGCCAGGTCCTCGCCGTCGTCGACGTGCTGCACGTGCCAGCCGTAGGCCTCGTAGCGCTTGCCGACGTCCTCGGTGAAGGCGACGTTGGTGTCGTCCTCGATGGAGATCCGGTTGTCGTCGTAGACGAGCACCAGGTTGCCCAGCTGCTGGGTGCCGGCCAGCGAGGAGGCCTCGCCGCTGACGCCCTCCTCCAGGTCGCCGTCGGAGGCGAAGGCCCAGATGGTGTGGTCGAAGAGGCTCTCGCCCTCGGGGGCGTCGGGGTCGAGCAGGCCGCGCTCGCGGCGGGCGGCCATCGCCATGCCGACGGCGTTGCCGACGCCCTGGCCCAGCGGGCCGGTCGTCGTCTCCACGCCGGGGGTGTGGTTGACCTCGGGGTGGCCGGGGGTCTTCGAGCCCCAGGTGCGCAGGGCCTGCAGGTCCTCGAGCTCGAGGCCGTAGCCGGCGAGGTAGAGCTGCACGTACAGCGTCAGGCTCGAGTGGCCCATCGACAGCACGAAGCGGTCCCGGGCGACCCAGTTCGGGTCGGTGGGGTCGTGCTGCAGCCACTTGTGGAAGAGCAGGTAGGCCGTGGGCGCCATGCTCATCGCGGTGCCCGGGTGGCCGTTGCCGACCTTCTGCACGGCGTCCATCGCCAGCACGCGGGCGGTGTCGACGGCGCGGCGGTCGAGGTCCCCGAAGCCCTCGGGCAGCGTCGGGTGCGGCTGGCGGGGCGAGCCGGTGGGGGAGTCGCTGGCGGCCTCGGCGGGAGCCTCGGACTCCGTGCTCTTCGTGTCGTTGGCCTGACTGGTCATGTCGGGCGGTGCTCCTCGAGGTCGGCCGTCGGGGGGCCGTCCGGGGGACCGGTGTCCCGTGCTCCCGGGCGGGTGACGCGGTGCGGTGCCCGGCCGGGCGCCCGGGCCTCAGGGCGTCGGCGACCCGAGACCTCCGTCGTCGTCGACGACGGCCCTACCCGCTGTCCGCGCAGCGTCAACGTGACCGAACCCTAGTCATCCCGGCCGGTCGGCCGGAGGGCCGCGGGCTACAGTGGGAGCCGTTCCGTCGCCGGTCTGAAGGGACCTCCGTGCTGCCGTCCTGCCCGGTGGTGCCCTGCCGCCCGAGTGCGCGCGCGAGGGGGGTCGTCCGGTGACGGCGGTCTCCGAGCGGCCGGTCGTCCCCGCCCGCCGCCTGACCGAGGTGGTGGGCGCCTACGTCGCGCTGACCAAGCCGAAGCTCGTCGAGCTGCTGCTGGTGACGACGCTGCCGGCGATGATGATGGCGGCCGACGGGTGGCCCTCCTGGTCGCTGGTGGGCGCCACGCTGGTCGGCGGGATGTTCGCCGCCGGCGCGGCCAACACGTTCAACTGCTGGTACGACCGCGACATCGACCGGCTGATGTCGCGCACGCAGGGCCGGCCGATCCCGTCCGGGGTGGTGTCGCCGCGGGCGGCCCTGGTCTTCGGGCTGGTCCTCGCCGCCGCGTCGCTGGCCCTGCTCTGGGTGGCCACCACGCCGCTCGCCACGGCGCTGGCCGCGGTGGCGATCCTCGCCTACTCCGTCGTCTACACGATGGTGCTCAAGCGCCGGAGCGTGCACAACACCGTCTTCGGGGCCTTCCCCGGGGCGGCGCCGGTGCTCATCGGGTGGGCCGCGGTGACCGGCTCGCTCGACTGGCCCGCGCTGGCCTTTTTCGCCGTCGTCTTCTGCTGGCAGATGCCGCACTTCTGGGCCCTGGCCAGCCGGTACCGGGAGGACTACGCCCGCGCCGGCGTCCCCATGCTGTCGGTGGTCGCGGGCCCGGCCAGCGTCGGCCGGCAGTCGGTCGCGTGGGCCTGGGCCACCCTGGGCGCCACGCTGCTCATGGGCTCGGTCAGCCCGGTGCTGGGCTGGGCCTTCGCCATCGGCGGCGGGCTGCTCGGCGCGTGGTACGTGGCCGAGTCCCACCAGTGGCTCGGCCGCATCCGCAGCGCGCTGCCCGACCGGCCGATGCGGCTGTTCTCGGTGTCGATCACGCACATGACGCTGCTGTCGATCGCCATCGCCGTCGACGTCCTGGTCTGAGGCCCCGCCCTCCGGCGCACCGACACCGTGCGGTGTCGACCTGCTGCTGCCTCGTGCACGCGTGAGGCAGCAGCAGGTCGACGTGCGGTGGCCGCCCGCGCCCGCCGGTCGGTGCCGGAGGCTCAGCCGGCGGCGGCCCCGGTCGGGCCGGTCACGGTGGCCGGTGCCCCGCCGCGGTCGCGCGGCATGAGCAGGGCGGCGGCCAGCAGCACCGCGGCCAGGACCGCCGTCCCGAGGAAGACGTGCTGCACCGCGGTGGTGAGCGCCTCCGGCGTCACCCCCTCGCCCTCCGCGCCGGACCCGCCGACCGTCGCGTTGACCACCGCGCCGAAGACGGCGACCCCGACCGCGCTCCCCGCCGAGCGGAAGAACATGTTGCTGCCGGTGACCACGCCGCGCTGCTGCCAGCCGACCGCCGCCTGCGCGGCGATGAGCGTGGGGGCCGCCGTCAGGCCCATGCCCAGGCCGATGACGAACACCGTCGCGCCGACCTGCAGGACGCCGGAGGAGCCGTCGAGCAGGAGCAGCAGGGCCGAGCCGGTGAGGACGACGGCGGCGCCCAGGCAGGCGGTGGCGCGCAGACCGATCCGCAGGTAGACCCGGCCGGCCAGGGACGCCGAGATCGGCCAGCCGAGGGTCAACGCGGCCAGCGCGAACCCGGCGACCAGGGGCCCGGTGCCCAGCACGTCCTGCACGAACGTGGGCACGTAGGACGTCAGCCCCAGCAGGACCGCACCGACGCAGGCCGACACCACGTTGGTGGCCACGAGCAGCCGGCTGCGCAGCAGCCGCAGGGGGACGACGGGGTCGGCCGCCCGGCGCTCGACGAGGACGAAGACGCCGAGCAGGACGGCGCCGCCCCCGAGCACGGCGACGCCCTGCGGCGAGCCCCACGCCCACGCCTGGCCACCCTCGAGCAGGCCGAGGACGAGCAGCGTGAGGGCCACGGTGAGCACCGCGGCGCCGGTGTGGTCGAAGCGCGGCCGCCGCCGGTCGACCCGCTCGGCGAAGCGCAGGCCGATGGCCGCCGCGGCCACCAGGCACAGCGGCACGTTGACGAAGAAGATCCAGCGCCAGCTGACGTACTCGGAGAAGACCCCGCCCAGCGTCGGGCCCACCACCGAGGACACCGCCCAGACACTGGCGATGTAGCCCTGCACCCGGGCCCGCTCCTCGAGGGAGTACAGGTCGCCGACGATCGTCATCGACATCGGCTGCACCGCTCCGGCGCCCAGACCCTGCACCGCCCGGAAGGCGATCAGCGAGCCCATGCTCCAGGCGGCGCCGCAGAGGACCGACCCGAGCAGGAACAGCCCGATGCCGGCGAGCATGACCGGCTTGCGGCCGAACAGGTCGGCCAGCTTGCCGTAGACGGGGACGGTGACCGCCTGGGCGAGCAGGTAGACGGAGAACAGCCACGGGAACTCGGCGAACCCGCCGAGCTCGGCGACCACCGACGGGACGGCGGTGGCGATCACGGTGGCGTCGATGGCCACCAGCGCCGTCGACAGCATCACGCCGACGAGGACCGGGCCGCGCTCCGAGCGGAGCCCCACCCCCGACGCCGACGCGCTCCTCCGCCCGCTCACCGCCCGGGGCCGGGGCTGCCGAGGACCACGCGGGTCAGCGGGCGGCGGCCGTGGGGACGGCGGGGCTGTCGAGGGGCTGCTCGCTGGCCGGGCCGCGCACCGACCAGACCAGCCGGGCGGTGGCGGCGGTCACCAGCACCGCGCCCAGCATGTGCAGCAGCACCAGCACGACCGGCAGGTGCGTGACGTACTGCACGAACCCGACGACGCCCTGCAGCAGCAGGACGACGAGCAGGTCGCGCGCGGCCCGCCGCACCCGTCCGGGGGCGTCGGTGGCGGACAGCGCCAGGAGCAGCGCGACGGTCAGCCCGACGAGCAGGAACACCGCGTCGGCGTGCAGCTGGCTGACCGTCTCGGGGTCGAAGCCCATCCGCCCGCCCGAGGGCGCCCCGGACTCGTCGAGGTCGCCGCTGTGCGGGCCGCTGCCGGTGACCACGGTGCCCAGCACCAGCACCGCCGCCGTCACCGCCGCGATGCCGCCGACCAGCAGGTCGAGCGGACGGCGCACGACCGGCCGGCCGACCCCCGGTTCGCGGGAGCGCAGCCAGAGCACCGTGGAGAGGGCGACCAGCACCGACGACAGCAGGAAGTGCGCGGCCACCGTCCACGGGTTGAGGCCGGTGAGCACGGTCACCCCGCCCAGCAGCGCCTGCGCCGGGATGCCGAGGAACGCGAGGACGGCCAGCCGGCGCAGGTCGCGGCGTGCGGAGCGGAACACCACCACGACCAGGGCGATGGCGGCGGCGGCGAGCACGAAGGTGAGCAGCCGGTTGCCGAACTCGATGACGCCGTGCCCGGCGAGCTCCGGCGTCGCGACGAAGCTCGCGTCGGTGCACCGCGGCCAGGTGGGGCAGCCCAGGCCCGAACCGGTCAGCCGGACGGCGCCCCCGGTGACGACGATCGCCCCGTTGGCGACCAGGTTGACCAGGGCGACCCGCGAGACCAGCGAGGAGGAGACCGGCACGTCCCGATGCTAGCCGCGGGGACGGGCGGTCCCGGTTCGCTCAGGGCGGATCACACCGCGGAAGGCCGCGGGCGCCCCCCGCGCTGTACCGGGCACGAGCGGCCACCGCGCCGCTCCCGGTGTCGGTGTGCGCATCCGGGTACGGGGGTCCCAGCGGGAGCCCTCCCCGGAGGGGCGCCGCCGACCGATCCGACTCCCCTTGGACGTGAGGCATGACCAGCCCCTACTACCCGGGCCCCTACGGGAGCCCCTTCGACGACTTCTTCGCCCGCTTCCTCGGCGGCCAGCAGCCGCAGCGGCAGCGCGTGGACATCACCCAGTTCCTCAGCCAGCAGGCCCGCCAGCTGGTCAACGCCGCGGCGCACCAGGCCGTGGCCACCGGCAGCACCGACCTCGACACCGGGCACCTGCTGTGGGCGATGACCGGGGACGAGACGACCCGGCAGTTCCTCGCCCGCAGCGGCGTCGACCCCGACCAGCTGCGCGGCCAGCTCGAGCCGCAGCTGCACCGCGGCGAGCCCCGCGACGAGCCGCCGTCGCTGACCCCCGCCGCCAAGCGGGCGCTGCTCGACGCCCACCGGGTCTCCCGGGCCCTGGGCTCCACCTACATCGGTCCCGAGCACCTGCTGTTCGCCCTCGCCGTGCACCCCGACTCCCCGGGCGGGCGGGCCCTGCGCGACCGCGGCGTCACCCCCGAGGCGCTGCAGCAGGCCGCCACGGCCGGGCCCCAGCCCGGTGGCACCGGCCGCGGCGGGCCGGCGCAGCCCCCGTCGAACACCCCGACCCTCGACGAGTTCGGCCGCGACCTGACGCAGATGGCCCGGGACGGCCGGATCGACCCGGTCATCGGCCGCGAGTCCGAGATCGAGCAGACCGTCGAGGTGCTGTCCCGGCGGCGCAAGAACAACCCGGTGCTCATCGGCGAGGCCGGCGTCGGCAAGACCGCGATCGTCGAGGGCATCGCCGCGCAGATCGTGGAGGGCGACGTCCCCGAGACGCTGCGCGGACGGCGGCTGGTCGAGCTGGACCTGACCGGCCTGGTCGCCGGCACCCGCTACCGCGGTGACTTCGAGGAGCGGGTCAGGAAGATCATCGACGAGATCCGCGAGCACTCCGACGAGGTCATCGTCTTCGTCGACGAGCTGCACACCGTCGTCGGCGCGGGCTCGTCCGAGGGGTCGAGCGGCGCGGGCGACATGCTCAAGCCCGCGCTGGCCCGCGGCGAGCTGCACGTCATCGGCGCGACGACGCTGGACGAGTACCGCCGCCACGTCGAGAAGGACGCCGCCCTGGAGCGGCGGTTCCAGCCGATCCTGGTGGCCGAGCCCGACGCCGAGGACGCCGTGCAGATCCTCTGCGGCCTGCGCGACCGCTACGAGGCCCACCACGGCGTGCGGTTCACCGACGACGCGATCCGCGCCGCGGTGGAGCTCTCCGACCGCTACGTGACCGACCGGCACCTGCCGGACAAGGCCATCGACCTCATCGACCAGGCCGGCGCCCGGGTGCGGCGGCGGGTGAAGACCCCGCCGACCGACCTGCGCGGCCTGGAGCAGGAGGTCGAGCGGCTGCAGCGGGAGAAGGACCAGGCCGTCGCCGGTGAGCAGTACGAGCGGGCCTCGGAGCTGCGCGACCAGCTCGCCGAGGCGCAGGGGCGGTTGGAGCAGGCGCGCACCGGCGGCGGGCAGTCCGGCGTCCCGGAGGTCGGCGTCGAGGACATCGCCGAGGTGGTGTCGCGCCAGACCGGCATCCCGGTGGCGCAGCTGACGCAGGAGGAGGTGCAGCGGCTGCTGGACCTCGAGCAGCACCTGCACGGCCGGGTCGTCGGCCAGGACGACGCCGTGCGGGTGGTCGCCGAGGCGGTGCGCCGCTCGCGCGTCGGCCTGGGCGACCCCGACCGGCCGATCGGGTCGTTCCTGTTCCTCGGCCCCACCGGCGTCGGCAAGACCGAGCTGGCCCGCGCGCTGGCCGAGGCGCTGTTCGGCGACGAGGACCGGATGGTCCGGCTGGACATGAGCGAGTTCCAGGAGCGGCACACCGTCAGCCGGCTCGTCGGGTCCCCGCCCGGGTACGTCGGCTACGAGGACGCCGGCCAGCTCACCGAGGCCGTCCGCCGCCGGCCGTACTCGGTGGTGCTGCTCGACGAGGTCGAGAAGGCGCACCCCGACGTCTTCAACACCCTGCTGCAGGTGCTCGACGACGGCCGGCTCACCGACTCGCAGGGCCGCACGGTGGACTTCCGGAACACCGTGCTGATCATGACGAGCAACCTCGGGTCGGAGCTGATCCAGGGCCGCAACACCCCGCTCGGCTTCGGCACCGGGGACGGCTCGTCCGCGGACGCCGGCCTGCGCGACCGGCTGCTGCGGCGGCTGCGCGAGTCGTTCCGGCCGGAGTTCCTCAACCGGATCGACGAGATCGTGGTGTTCCAGCAGCTGGAGAGCGAGCAGCTGCAGCAGATCACCCGGCTGCTGCTCGACGAGACCCGCCGCCGGCTGTCGGCGCAGGGCATCGAGGTGCGCTTCAGCGACGAGGCCGTCGCCTGGATCGCCGAGCGCGGCTTCGAGCCGCAGTTCGGTGCCCGTCCGCTGCGCCGGGCCATCCAGCGGGAGGTCGACAACCCGCTGGCCCGGCTGCTTCTCGACGGCCGCGCCGGTGCCGGCCGGACGGTCGAGGTCGGCGTCCGCGACGGGCGGCTCGACCTCGCGGTGGCCGGTGAGGTGGCCGGGGCCGCCCGGTCCTGAGCCCGCCGGTGTGACGTCGCCCACCGGGCCCCTGACCAGCGCGGTCAGGGGCCCGGTGGGTTAGGGCGACCTTCCTTGCGGGGTCCCCGAAATAGGACACAATCGTGTTGTGGAAACCAGCGCGGGACAGGTGGGGGCGGTGCGGGCCGACGACGTCCGCACCCGCGACCGCGTGACCGCGCTGCTCCTCGAGCACGGTCCGCAGACGGCCAGCGAGCTCGCCGGCCGGCTGGGCATCAGCCCGGCGGCCGTCCGGCGGCACCTCGACGCCCTCGCCGCCCGCGGCCGGGTCGAGGAGCGGGCCGCGAGCGCTGCCCAGCGGGGGAGGGGCCGGCCCGCCCGGCGCTTCCACCTGACCGACGCCGGGCGCTCCGGCTTCGCGCACGCCTACGACGACCTGGCGCTGACCGCGCTGCGGTACGTCGCGGCCTCCGGCGGGCCGGACGCCGTCCGCGCCGTCGCGGAGGCGCAGCTGTCCGGGCTCGAGCAGCGCGCCTCCGACGCCGTCGCCCGCACGTCCGGCGCCCCGGTCGACCGTGCCCGGGCCCTGGCCGAGGCGCTCACCGCCGAGGGCTACGCTGCCTCGGCCTCGGCGATCGCCAGCGGCGGCCAGCTCTGCCAGCACCACTGTCCGGTGGCGCACGTGGCGGCCGAGTTCCCGCAGCTGTGCGAGGTCGAGACGGCGGTGATCGGCCGGCTGGTGGGCACGCACGTCCAGCGGCTGGCCACCATCGCCCACGGCGACGGCGTCTGCACCACCCACATCCCCGGGCCCCCGCGACGCGGTCCTGGGCAGTGGCGGCCTCGTCCCGAGGCTCACCCCGAGCGTGCGAGGGGTGAGGGGGACGAGGTCCTGTCTCACACCGGCGCGGGGAACAGAACTCCCCCCGCCGGCCCTGTACCCGGTGAGCGGGCGGCGCGGGTCCCGCGCCCCGCCCCGTCCACCAGCACCACCCGCAGCACCCCCACGAGCGACCGGGAGAGGACGCCCGCATGACCAGCACCCAGCAGCCGGTGACCGGCACGCCGCTGACGCAGGACGAGCAGATCGAGCAGCTCGGCCGCTACCAGTACGGCTGGGCCGACGCCGACGTCGCCGGGGCCTCCGCCCGCCGCGGCCTGGACGAGGACGTCGTCCGGGACATCTCGCGCCGGAAGAACGAGCCCGAGTGGATGCTCGAGCGCCGTCTCAAGGCCCTCAAGCTCTTCGAGCGCAAGCCCATGCCCGACTGGGGGTCGGACCTCTCCGGCATCGACTTCCAGAACATCAAGTACTTCGTGCGCTCCACCGAGGCGCAGGCCGCCTCGTGGGACGAGCTGCCCGAGGACATCAAGAACACCTACGACAAGCTGGGCATCCCGGAGGCCGAGAAGCAGCGGCTGATCGCCGGTGTCGCGGCCCAGTACGAGTCCGAGGTCGTCTACCACAAGATCCGCGAGGACCTCGAGGAGCAGGGTGTCGTCTTCCTCGACACCGACACCGCCCTCAAGGAGCACCCGGACCTGTTCCGCGAGTACTTCGGCACGGTCATCCCGTCCGGCGACAACAAGTTCGCCGCGCTGAACACCTCGGTGTGGTCCGGCGGCTCGTTCATCTACGTGCCGAAGGGCGTGCACGTCGAGATCCCGCTGCAGGCCTACTTCCGGATCAACACCGAGAACATGGGCCAGTTCGAGCGGACGCTGATCATCGTCGACGAGGGCGCCTACGTGCACTACGTCGAGGGCTGCACCGCGCCGATCTACAAGTCGGACTCGCTGCACTCCGCGGTCGTCGAGATCATCGTCAAGAAGAACGCGCGCTGCCGCTACACGACCATCCAGAACTGGTCGAACAACGTCTACAACCTGGTCACCAAGCGGGCGATCGCCCACGAGGGCGCGACCATGGAGTGGATCGACGGCAACCTCGGCTCCAAGGTCACCATGAAGTACCCGGCGGTCTGGATGACCGGCGAGCACGCCAAGGGCGAGGTGCTGTCCATCGCCTTCGCCGGCGAGGGCCAGCACCAGGACGCCGGCGCCAAGATGGTGCACGCCGCGCCCAACACCTCCTCGACCATCGTGAGCAAGTCGGTGGCCCGCGGCGGCGGCCGGACCTCCTACCGCGGCCTCGTGCAGATCGACGAGGGCGCGTCCGGCTCGAAGTCGACGGTCAAGTGCGACGCCCTGCTGGTCGACACGATCAGCCGGTCGGACACCTACCCCTACGTCGACGTCCGCGAGGACGACGTCGCGATGGGCCACGAGGCGACCGTCTCCCGGGTCAGCGAGGACCAGCTCTTCTACCTGATGAGCCGCGGCCTCTCGGAGGACGAGGCCATGGCGATGGTGGTCCGCGGGTTCGTCGAGCCGATCGCCCGCGAGCTGCCCATGGAGTACGCCCTCGAGCTCAACCGCCTGATCGAGCTGCAGATGGAAGGTGCCGTCGGCTGATGCCGGACCAGAACGCCCCCAGCACCACCGGCCTCACCACCGAGTCGGCCACCCTCGCCGGCGAGCTGTTCGGCGAGGGCGTCGGCACCCAGGCCGGCCCCCCGGCGGTGCCCGCCACCGGCACCGGCACCGCCGGGCAGGCCGCCCCGGGCGCGCATTCGCACGGCGGCACCACCCCCACCGGCTCGCCGGCCGAGCGGTTCACCTCCGCCGACCCGGAGGCCTTCGGGACCGTCACCGGGCGCGAGGAGGCGTGGCGCTTCACGCCGATGCGCCGGATCCGCCCGCTGCTCGACGGCGCCCCCTCGGACGCCCACCTGGCGTGGGACACCGACCTGCCCGAGGGCGTCGAGCTGACCGACGTCGACGCCGACGACCCGCTGCTCGAGGGCCTGCCCGAGCCGGTCGACCGGCTCGCCGCGCTGGCCCGCCGGCGCAGCGGCGGCGCCGCCGTCGTCCGCGTGGCGAAGGAGGCCCAGCTCGACCGCCCGGTCACCCTCGGCCTGGCCGGTACCGGCTCGGACGACGTCGTGTGGGGCCAGCTCGTCGTCGAGGTCGGCGCCTTCGCGAAGGCGACCGTCGTCCTCGACCACAGCGGCCTGGCCCGCTACGCCGGGGGCGTCGCCGTCCTCGTGGGCGACGGCGCGCAGGTGACGCTGGTGTCGGTGCAGGAGTGGGCGCCCGGCGCGGTGCACGCCGGCCAGTTCGACGCCGTCGTCGGCCGCGACGCCACCTTCACCCAGGTCGTGGTCACCCTCGGCGGCGACCTGGTCCGGCTGGTCAGCAACGTGCAGTACGCCGGCCCCGGCGGGACGGCGGAGCTGTTCGGCGTCTACTTCTCCGACGAGACCCAGCACCAGGAGCACCGGCTCTGGGTGGACCACGCGGTGCCCAACTGCACCAGCAACGTGCTCTACAAGGGCGCGCTGCAGGGCGAGGGCGCGCGCACGGTGTGGATCGGCGACGTCCGCATCCGGCCGCAGGCCACCGGCACCGACACCTACGAGCTCAACCGCAACCTGGTGCTCACCGACGGCGCCCGCGCCGACTCGGTGCCCAACCTGGAGATCGAGACCGGCGAGATCGTGGGTGCCGGCCACGCCAGCGCCACCGGCCGGTTCGACGACGAGCAGCTGTTCTACCTGTGCTCGCGCGGCATCGACGCCGAGACCGCCCGCCGCCTGGTGGTGCGCGGCTTCTTCGCCGACGTCGTCCAGCGGATCGGGCTCCCCGAGCTGCAGGACCGGCTGATGCGCTCCATCGAGGTCCGCCTCGGCGCGCTGCCCGGCCTCGAGGACCAGACCGTCGAGCAGCCGGTCGGGGTGGCCTGACCCATGGCCTTCGAGCGGGTCTGCGGGCTCTCCGACGTCCCGGAGAACGGGGCGCTGCGGGTGGAGCTCGCCGATCTCGACGTCGCCGTCGTCCGGTACGAGGGCGAGGTCTACGCGGTGCAGGACGTCTGCTCGCACGCCGAGGTCCCGCTGTCCGAGGGCGACGTCGAGACCTTCGACGGCGCCCCGATCATCGAGTGCTGGCTGCACGGGTCGTGCTTCGACCTGCGCACCGGCGAGCCCACCAACCTGCCGGCCACCGAGCCGGTCGACGTCTACCCCGTGCGCGTGCAGGGCGACGACGTGCTCGTCGACACCGAGAGCGACGGCCGTCTGCCCCTGGCGTCGGGCAACTGAGGAGCGAGAGAAGAAGTGTCGGTTCTGGAGATCCGCGACCTGCACGTCACGGTCGGCGAGGGTGACGACGCCAAGGAGATCCTCCGCGGCGTCGACCTGACCGTCCGGTCGGGCGAGACGCACGCGATCATGGGCCCCAACGGGTCGGGCAAGTCGACCCTGGCGTACTCGATCGCCGGTCACCCCAAGTACACGATCACCGGCGGCACGGTGACCCTCGACGGCGAGGACGTCCTCGCCATGAGCGTCGACGAGCGCGCCCGCGCCGGCCTGTTCCTCGCCATGCAGTACCCGGTCGAGGTCCCCGGCGTCTCGGTGTCGAACTTCCTGCGCACTGCGGCCACCGCGGTCAAGGGCGAGGCCCCGAAGCTGCGCACCTGGGTCAAGGACGTCAAGAGCGAGATGGACCTGCTCGAGATGGACCCGGCCTTCGCCGAGCGCAACGTCAACGAGGGCTTCTCCGGCGGCGAGAAGAAGCGCCACGAGATCCTGCAGATGCGGCTGCTCAAGCCGCGCATCGCCGTCCTCGACGAGACCGACTCCGGCCTCGACGTCGACGCGCTGCGGGTGGTCTCCGAGGGCGTCAACCGCACCCGCGAGGAGGGGGAGGTCGGCGTCCTGCTGATCACCCACTACACGCGGATCCTGCGCTACATCACGCCCGACTTCGTGCACGTGTTCGTCAACGGCCGGGTCGTCGACGAGGGCGGCAAGGAGCTGGCCGACAAGCTCGAGAACGAGGGCTACGCCGCCTACGTCAAGGACTCGAAGGAGACCGCGAAGGCATGACCCAGACCGTCTCGCGTCCCGGTGCCGGGGCGCAGGAGCAGCCCCTGCCGCTGGACGTCGAGGCGATCCGGGCGGACTTCCCGATCCTGTCGCGCACCGTGCGCGACGGGAGGCGGCTGGTCTACCTCGACTCCGGCGCCACCTCGCAGAAGCCGCGCAGCGTCCTCGACGCCGAGCGCGACTTCTACGAGAACCACAACGCCGCCCCGCACCGCGGCGCGCACCAGCTCGCCGAGGAGGCCACCGGTCTCTACGAGGCGGCCCGGGCGACGATCGCGGGGTTCATCGGCGCCGCCGTCGAGGAGGTCGTGTTCACCCGCAACACGACCGACGCGGTCAACACCGTCGCCTACGCGCTGTCCAACGCGGCCACGGCGAAGGAGCCGTCCTTCCGCCGGTACGCCGTCGGGCAGGGCGACGAGATCGTCGTGACCGAGATGGAGCACCACGCCAACCTGGTGCCCTGGCAGCAGCTGTGCGAGCGCACCGGCGCCACCCTGCGGTGGCTCGGCCTCACCGACGACGGCCGGCTCGACCTCGCCGACCTCGGCACGGTGGTCAACGAGCGGACCAAGCTGGTCGCGGTCACCCAGCAGTCGAACATCCTCGGCACCATCAACCCGCTCGAGCCGATCGTCGCCCGCGCGCGGGAGGTCGGTGCCCTGGTGCTGGTCGACGGCGCGCAGTCGGTGCCGCACCAGCCGGTCGACGTCACCGCCCTCGGCGCGGACTTCCTGGTCTTCTCCGGGCACAAGATGCTCGGGCCCACCGGCGTGGGCGTCCTGTGGGGCCGCTACGAGGTGCTCGACGCGCTGCCGCCGTTCCTGACCGGCGGCTCGATGATCGAGGTCGTGCGGATGGAGGGCAGCACCTTCATGCCGCCGCCGCAGCGCTTCGAGGCCGGCGTGCCGATGACCGCGCAGGTGGTGGGTCTCGGCGCCGCCGTCGACTACCTCCAGGCCCTCGGCATGGACAGGGTCCAGGCGCACGAGGAGGCGCTCACCGCCTACGCCCTCGAGCAGCTGCAGGCGATCCCCGGCGTGACCGTCATCGGCCCGCCGGACACCGTCGCCCGCGGGGGAGCGGTCTCCTTCACCGTGGAGGGCATCCACCCGCACGACGTCGGCCAGGTCCTCGACGACCTCGGCATCGCCGTCCGGGTCGGGCACCACTGCGCCTGGCCGGTGGTGCGCCGCTACGGCGTCCCGGCGACGACGCGGGCCACGTTCTACGTGCACACCGGCTACGACGACGTCGACGCGCTCGTGGAAGGTGTGCGGGCCGCGCAGCGTTTCTTCGGAGTGACGCCCGAGGAGGCCACCGCCTGATGCAGCTGCAGTCGATGTACCAGGACATCATCCTGGACCACTACCGCAACCCCCACGGCCGCGGACTGCGCGACCCGTACGAGGCCGAGGTGCACCACGTCAACCCGACCTGCGGGGACGAGGTGACGCTGCGGGTGCACCTCGACGGCGAGACGATCGCCGACGTGTCCTACGAGGGGATGGGCTGCTCGATCAGCCAGGCCTCGGTCTCGGCGATGTACGACCTCGTGGTCGGCCGCTCGGTGACCGACGCGCTGGCCACCGGCGAGTCGTTCATGACCCTGATGCAGTCCAAGGGCGACACGGCCGTGGCCGAGGAGCTCGAGGACGAGCTGGAGGACGCCGTCGCGTTCGCCGGGGTGTCGAAGTACCCCGCCCGCATCAAGTGCGCGCTGATGAGCTGGATGGCGCTCAAGGACGCCTCAGCCCGCGCGCTGGCCGCCACCCCCACTGGAGGACAGGCATGAGCGAGACCACCGAGAACGCCACCCCCGAGCTGCCGGCGTACAAGTCGGCGCTGCTCGAGGACGTCGAGGAGGCCATGCGCGACGTCGTCGACCCCGAGCTCGGCGTCAACGTCGTCGACCTCGGCCTGGTCTACGGCATCGACGTCGACGAGCAGAACGTCGCCGTGATCGACATGACGCTGACCTCGGCGGCCTGCCCGCTGACCGACGTCATCGAGGACCAGGCCCGCCAGGCCCTCACCGGCGGCCCCGGCCCGGGCCTGGTCGACGACATCCGGATCAACTGGGTCTGGATGCCGCCGTGGGGCCCGGACAAGATCACCGACGACGGCCGCGAGCAGCTGCGCGCCCTCGGCTTCCGCGTCTGAGGGAGGGCCCGGCTGCCCCGCGGCCGGGCCCGTCCCGCGTCTCGCCCGGCCCCCCCCCCCCCCCCCCCCGGGGTGCGGGCCGTCGTCGTCCGTGCCCGTCCCGGCGCGGGCCGGTCAGCGCATCTCCGACAGCCGCGCACCGAACCCCGCGACCGGCCGGGACTCCCGCAGCGCGCCCAGCGCGAGCAGCCCCCCGCCGACGACCAGGACGCCGGCCACCGGCAGCGGCAGCTCGGCCACGGCCAGCCCCACGGCGAGCGCGACGGCGGTGGCGGCCGCGGTCACCAGCGGCGCCCGCAGCGCCTCGCGGCCGGCCAGCGCCAGGACCACCGCGGCGGCACCCAGGACCAGCACCGGCCGCAGCGCCCCGGGCAGCACGACCGCGGCGACCGTCGAGGGCACGGCCGCGGTGAGCAGCCCTGGACCCCACGTCGGCCACGAGGGCTCCCGCTCGTCCAGCAGCCGGGGACCGGCGGCCAGCAGCAGCCCGGCCGCGGCGGGCAGCGTCCAGGCCTCCACCACCGTCGACCCGGCCAGCGCGGCGCACGTCCAGGCCGCGGCCACGCCCTCGGCCGCGCCGACCTTCCGGCACGTGTCCGCCTCGCCCGTGTCCGCCTCGCCCGTGTCCTCCCCGACGGTGTCCTCCCCGACGGTGTCCCCGTCCCCCGCGGACCGGTCGAGGTGCAGGCCCCACGCCCAGGTGAGCGCCCCCTGCACCGCCAGGTGCGCCGCCAGCTGGCCCCACGAGCGGTCGGCGGCCAGGACGACCAGTGCGGCGGCGGCGCAGACCGCCCCGACGGCACCCGTGGGCCCGCGGACGTCGGCGGCCGTCCCGGGCCGGACGGCCAGCGAGGCGGCGTACAGCGCGGTGAGCGCCGCCGCGCACCCGCCCGGCGGGAGCAGGCCGGCCGGCACGGCCAGCAGCGCCGCCGCGGCCAGGCAGCCGAGCGCGGTCGGTGCCGCCGTCGGGCGCTCGTCGCGCCGGACGGCGGCCACCCAGGCCGCGGGCAGCGCGGTGAGCAGCAGCAGCACGACCAGCGCCGCCCAGCGCGCGCCCGCCACCAGCTGGACGACGGCCAGGACGACGAGCACCCCTCCGGCGGCCTCCGCGGCGGGCAGCAGCACGCCCCGCCGCCAGCCGGTGAGCCGCGCCGCGGCGACCGAGACGAGCAGCACGCCCAGCTCCCCGGCCGCGGGCAGCGCCAGCACGCCGTCGGTGGACAGCGCCGCGCCGACCGCCCCACCGGCGGTCAGGCCCGCCAGCACCGGCACCAGCCGCGGCGGGCCCACCAGCGACTCCACCGCCTCCACCAGCCGCACCGGCAGCAGGGCGGCCGCCACGACCACGACGAGCGCGGCCGCCGCCCAGCGCTCGGCACCCGCACCGGTCGCCGCGGTGGCCAGCCCGCCGGCGACCCCGGCTCCCCACCACGGGGCGGCGGTCACCAGCGCCACCCGGGCCAGCGTCCGGCGCGCGACGACGGTGGTGCCGAGGCCGGTGAGGGCGACGGCGAGCAGCAGCGCGCTGCGGGGGAGCCCCGCCGCGGCCAGGTCCAGCGAGCGCAGCGCGGCCACCTGGAACGCCACCCAGGCGGCCAGCGGCCAGGTCAGCGGCTCGGCGCGCACCCGCCGCAGGACCAGCAGCGCGGCCGCGAGCAGCAGCGGGGGCAGCGGCCCGCCGTCGAGCGGACGGTCGCCGGTCGAGGCGCCGGTCAGCGCGAGCGCCGCGGCGGCGGCCGCGCAGGCCTCCTCGGTGCTGTTCAGGCCGGCGCGCCCGGCCCACACGGAGGCGACGGCGGCTCCTGCAGCGAGCGCCAGCACCCCGGTGCGGGCCGGACCAGCCCCCACCAGCGCCGGCCCCGCCACCCCGGCGGCCACCAGGAGCACCACGCCGACGGCCAGCAGCACCTGCGGCGGCCGCAGCCCCGCCGGCAGCGCCGGTACCGGCGACGCGTCCAGGACCACCGGCGGCGGCCCGGGGTAGGGCAGGGGAGGCACGGGCGCAGACGCCATCGCCGTCCCCCTCCCCTCGGCCGCCGGGACCCACGCTAGGGGCCCGGCGGCGGTCCGGCTCAGCGCATCTCGGCCACCCAGGCGACCGCCTCCCGCGCCTGCTGGCGGCGGCGCTCGTAGGTGGCGCCGACCGCGAGCAGCACGAGCCCGACGGTGGCGAGCGTGACCCAGCGCGGCACCAGCGGCGCGTAGGGCCCCAGCCGGCCGACGACGACCAGCACGAGCGCCCCGGCGCCCACGACGAACGGCGCCTGCCGGTGGGTGAGCGTCCCGGCGACGGTCAGCGCGGCCGCCGCGACGACGACCACGGCCAGTCGGACCGCCGTCGGGTCGGCCACGACGACGACGGCCGAGGGCACCACCGCGACGGCGAGCGCCGCCCCCTCCGCGGCCCAGGAGGCCGCACCCGACCGCAGCGCCGGGACGGCCAGCAGCAGCAGGCCCGCCGCCGCGGGCAGCGTGTAGACCTCCGGCGTCCGGACCTCCGCCCCGGCGGCCGCTATCCAGCTCGCCACCACCAGCTCGGCCACCGCCAGTGTCGCCACCGGCCGCTGACGGGTGACCAGCGCGTAGACGCCGGCGGCCGCGCCGGCGACGGCGAGGTCCACGGCCACCAGCCCGTAGGCCTCCGTCGGCCAGGTCAGCAGGCCCGCGACCAGGCCGGTGGCGCCACCGACGGCGGCCGCGGCGGACTCCTCCGGGGCCGGCGCCCGCAGCGCGGCCACCCCGAAGGCGACCGCGGCCACGGCGGCCAGCAGCAGCCCGGCGGTCTCCGGTCGGACCAGCGCGTCGGAGGCGAGCACCGCCGCGAGCCCGGGCGCGGCCAGGGCCGCGCCGGTCGCCGCCGCGCGCAGCTCCGGGCGCAGCACCGCGGCCAGCGCCGCCGGCGCGGTGGCCGCCAGCGCCAGCAGCGCCAGCAGGTCGGTGCGGCCGGCCTCGGCGACCACCCCGGCGCCGGTGCCCACCAGGGCCGCCCCGGAGGCCAGCAGCCCGGCGAGGACGGCCGGCGCGGACCGGACCGGCGCCGCGCCGGCCAGCAGCGCCAGCCCGAGCCCCACGGCTCCCACGGACCCGAGCACGCCGACCCCGCTCAGCGACCCGCTCAGCGCCACCGCGGACAGGCCGGCGGCGCCCGCGGCCACCAGCCGCGGGTCGGCCGGGCGCAGCACGCGCAGCAGCGGCACCGCGACGGCGCCGCTCACCGCGAGCAGGGCGGTGGCCGTCCAGGACTGCGCCGGGTCGAGCGACCACGCCAGCACCAGCCCGCGCAGCGCACCGGCCACGGCCCACAGCGCGGCCAGGCCGACGGCGAGGCGGTGCAGCGACCGGCGCAGCACGAGCAGGAGCAGGACGTCGGCCAGCGCGGTCCCGGCGAGGACGGCGAGCCCCGCGGCCCGGCCGTCCTGCCCGGCCGGCAGGAGCAGCAGCCCGACCGGCTGCGCGGCGAGCAGCGCCACCACCGGCCAGGTGACGGTGCTGCGGGTGAGCCGGCCCAGCCCCAGCCCTGCCAGGGCGACCGCCGCGCAGCTCGCCGCCGCCCACTGCCGGCCGGGGACGGCGTCGAGCCCCCACAGCCCGAGCGCGTGGGCGGCGCCCAGGCCGACGGCGAGCAGCGCCGCTCCCGAGGCGGCCAGGGCCTCCTCGGTGGCGCGCAGGCCGCGGCGCGCGGTCCACGCCGACGCGCCGGCCGCCGCAGCGGTGACCGCGGCCATGACCGCGGCCTGGAACCCCACCCCCAGGCGCGTCCAGGCGACCGCGACGAAGGCCAGCGAGGCGGCCACCACGAGCAGCGCACCCAGGCCCACGAGCACCTGCTGCGGGCTGACCCGCCGGCGCGGGAGCGGGGCGGCCGCGGGCGGGGCCGGCGGCGGAGCGGGCACGGCCGGCGGGAGCGGCACCCAGGCCGGCGCGGCGGGCGGGACCGGGGCCCGCGCGGGGAGCGGGACGGGACCGCCCGCCGCCGCGGCGCGGAGGGTGGCGAGCAGCGCGTCCCGCTCGCGGCCGAACTCCTCGATGGTCGCCCCCAGCCGGGCCACCACCGTGGCGGCCTGCGCGACGGCCGGCAGCCCGCACGTGCCGCAGGGCGCGGGGGGCGCTGCGGCCGGGGTTCGGCAGACGGGACAGGGCGGGGCCCAGGTCGGCGTGCTCACGACCGGGATGGTGGCGCGCGACCGGCGGGAGCGGAACCGCCCTCCCTCCTCCTGTGGACGCGCGGAGCTGCTGTGGACGTCACCCGGCAATCGGCTCGGATCCGGCGCGCCGAGCGCCTATCCTGGGATCAGTGATCACGACGACCGGCCTCGAGCTCCGCGCCGGCGCCCGCATCCTCCTCGGCGACGTCACCCTGCGCGTGCAGCCCGGTGACCGCATCGGCCTGGTCGGGCGCAACGGCGCCGGCAAGACGACCACGCTCACCACGCTCGCCGGTGAGCGGCTGCCGCACGCGGGCAAGGTGGAGGTGACCGGCGAGCTCGGCTACCTGCCGCAGGACCCGCGCAGCGGCGACCTCGACACCACCGCCACCGACCGGGTGCTGTCCGGCCGCGGCCTCGACGTCCTCCGGGCGCAGCTGGTCAAGGCGCAGGTGGCCATGGCCGAGCCCGCCGACGACGCCGAGCGCGACCGCGCCGTCCGCCGCTACGGGCAGCTGGAGGACCAGTTCGCCGCGCTGGGCGGGTACGCCGCCGAGAGCGACGCCGCGCGCATCTGCACCGCCCTCGGCCTGCCCGACCGGGTCATGGGCCAGCCGCTGCGCACCTTGTCCGGCGGCCAGCGGCGGCGGGTGGAGCTGGCCCGCATCCTGTTCTCCGACGCCGAGACGCTGCTGCTCGACGAGCCGACCAACCACCTCGACGCCGACTCGATCACCTGGCTGAAGAGCTTCCTCGCCGCGCACAAGGGCGGGCTGGTGGTCATCAGCCACGACGTCGAGCTGCTCGACGCCGTCGTCAACAAGGTGTGGCACCTCGACGCCAACCGGGCCACCGTCGACGTCTACAACCTCGGCTGGAAGGCCTACCTCGCCCAGCGCGAGACCGACGAGCGCCGGCGCAAGCAGGAGCGGGCCAACACCGAGCGCAAGATCGACGCGCTGACCGCGCAGGCGGACAAGATGCGCGCCAAGGCGACCAAGGCGAAGGCCGCGCAGAGCATGGACAAGCGGGCCCAGCGGCTGGCCGCAGGCCTGGACGAGGTCCGCGTCGCCGACCGGGTGGCCCGGCTGCGGTTCCCGACGCCGGCGTCGTGCGGGCGGACGCCGCTCACCGCGGAGGGCCTGTCGAAGAGCTACGGCTCGCTCGAGGTGTTCACCGACGTCGACCTGGCCGTCGACCGGGGCGCGCGGGTCGTCGTCCTCGGGCTCAACGGCGCCGGGAAGACGACGCTGCTGCGGATGCTGGCCGGCACCGAGCTGCCCGACACCGGCGAGGTGCGGCCCGGGCACGGCCTGCGGATCGGCTACTACGCGCAGGAGCACGAGACGCTCGACCACGACCGGTCGCTGCTGGAGAACATGCGCGCCGCCGCGCCGCAGAGCACCGACACGGAGCTGCGCCGCATCCTCGGCGCGTTCCTCTTCTCCGGCGACGCCGCCGACCAGCGCGCCGGCACCCTCTCGGGCGGCGAGAAGACCCGGCTGGCGATGGCCACCCTGGTCGTGTCCGGGGCCAACGTGCTGCTGCTCGACGAGCCGACCAACAACCTCGACCCGGCCAGCCGCGAGCAGGTGCTCGACGCGCTGCGCACCTACGCCGGGGCGATCGTGCTGGTCACCCACGACGAGGGCGCGGTGCGCGCGCTCGACCCCGACAAGGTCATCCTGCTGCCCGACGGCACCGAGGACGCCTGGAGCGAGGACCTCGCCGACCTGGTCGAGCTGGCGTAGTCACTGCGGTCCCACCGGACCGCACCGCGGCCACGTGCCCACAAAGACCTCGGTGCCCCCCACGCCTCGCACGCTCGGCGCGGGCCCCTGCACCGAGGCCGACCGACGCGTGGAGCCCCTGCCACGGCGTCCCGGTCGGGAGCCTGCGGCCCCGGCACCGGTGCGCCGTCGCTCTGCGGCTCACCTGCGATTACCCCGTTCGCGTGGCCGAGGTGCCACCTCTGGGTGATCATCGACGCGGGAGTTCGCTGTCACGGGGACGGCGGCACCACGCGGACGAGCACCCGACGGGCCGGCGTCGACCGGCGCGGACGGCGGCGACGGAGGGGAGTCATGGCCGACTCGAGCACGGCGGACCTCGGCAAGGGCAAGCGCATCACGGGCGGGGACCGCACGTCCCTCGCCGACGAGCTGAAGAAGCGCTACGACGGCGGGGAGAGCATCCGGTCCCTGGCCACCTCGACCAACCGGTCCTACGGCTTCGTGCACCGGCTCCTGTCGGAGTCGGGTGCCACCCTGCGCAGCCGTGGTGGGGCGAACCGGAACAGCAAGAAGACCGCGTGACGGTGGCGGAGGTCGACGGCCGGGTCCGCACGAGCCGGGACGGCGCCGTCCTCACCGTCACGCTCGACCGGCCCGACCAGCTCAACGCGCAGACGCCGGCCACCTGGGCGGCGCTGGCGGAGGTCGGCGCCTCCCTCGACGACGACGTCCGCGTGGTCGTCGTGCGGGGCGCCGGCCGCTCCTTCTCCGCGGGGCTCGACCGCAGCCTGTTCAGCACCGACCCGTCGACCCCCGGCGGGCTCGGCGAGCTGGGCGCGATGCCGGCCGAGCAGACCCAGGAGCGCATCCGCTCCTACCAGGCGGGCTTCCGGTGGCTGCGCTCTCCGGGGATCGTGTCGGTCGCGGCGGTGCAGGGCCACGCGATCGGCGCCGGCGCGCAGCTCGCGCTGGCCTGCGACCTGCGGGTGCTCACCGAGGACGCCGCGTTGCGGCTGCCGGAGGCGAGCCTGGGGCTGGTGCCCGACCTCACCGGCACGAACACGCTGACCGAGCTGGTCGGCTACTCGCGGGCGCTGGAGATCTGCCTGACCGGCCGGGCGGTGGGGGCGACCGAGGCCCTCGCCACCGGGCTGGCCAACGCGGTGGTCCCGGCGGCCGGGCTCGACGAGGCGGTGGCCGGGCTGGTCGCGGCCATCACCGCCGCGCCGGTGGGGGCCACCCGGGAGACCGCGGCGCTGGTGCGCTCCGCCGTCCGCAACGACCCGGCGGCCCAGGACGCGGCCGAACGGGCCGCGCAGTCGCGGCGGCTGGCCGAGCTGGCGGGGCGCTGAGCAGCCCGGCGGCACCGGAACACGCGGGGACCGGTGGCTGTTGTCCGAGCCGCCGGTCCCTGTCGCCGGGTGAGGAGGTCGTCCCGTGAGCAGTCCCATGACCTCCATGGCGGCCATGCGTTCGTTCCGCCGTGACCCGTCGGTCACCTCCCGCGAGCTGCCCAAGGGCACGGTGCGCCGGATCCTCGGCATCGCGCGGCCCTACCGCCGCGAGCTCAGCTTCTTCCTGGCCCTGGTCGTCGGGTCCTCGGTCATCGGCGTCCTGACGCCGCTGCTGGCCGGCGACATCGTCAACCGCATCGCCCGGCTCGACGGCACCGCGGGCGGCGTCGTCCGCATCGCGCTGTTCATCGCCGGGCTCGCGGTGGTCGACGCGGCCATCTCGGTGGCCACCCGCTGGTACTCGGCGCGGATCGGCGAGGGCGTCATCTACGACCTGCGCAGCCGGGTGTTCGAGCACGTGCAGCGCATGCCGGTCGCCTTCTTCACCCGGACCCAGACCGGCGCGCTGGTCAGCCGGCTCAACAACGACGTCGTCGGCGCGCAGCAGGCGTTCACCTCGACGCTGTCCGGCGTGGTCTCCAACGTCATCGGCCTGGTGCTCACCGCCGGCGTGATGTTCACGCTGTCCTGGCAGATCACCCTGCTGTCGCTGGTCATGGTGCCGCTGTTCGTGCTGCCCGCCCGCCGCATCGGCGCGCGGCTGCAGGAGATCACGCGGGAGTCCTACGGGCTCAACGCGTCGATGAACGCGACGATGACCGAGCGGTTCAACGTCGCCGGCGCGCTGCTGGTCAAGCTGTTCGGCCGGCCCTCCGTCGAGGCGGAGTCCTTCCGCGGGCGGGCCGCCCGGGTGCGCGACATCGGCGTCCTGTCGGCCATGTACGGCCGCACCTTCTTCACCGCGCTCACCCTGGTGGCCGCCCTCGCTACGGCGCTGGTCTACGGCCTGGGCGGGTGGCTGGCGTTCACCGGCTCGCTCTCACCCGGTGACGTCGTGGCGCTGGCGCTGCTGCTGTCGCGGCTCTACGGCCCGCTGACGGCGCTGTCCAACGTCCGCGTCGACGTGATGAGCGCGATGGTCAGCTTCGACCGGGTCTTCGAGGTGCTCGACCTGCCGCCGATGATCGCCGAGGCACCCGACGCGGTGCCGGTGCCGGCCGACGACCGCTCCCTCGAGTTCGACGGCGTCTCCTTCAGCTACCCGGCCGCCGCCGACGTGTCGCTGGCGTCGCTGGAGGACGTCTCGCTGCCCGAGCACGGCGGCCCGACGGCGGTGCTGCACGACGTCAGCTTCCGCGTGCAGCCGGGGCAGATGGTGGCGCTGGTCGGGCACTCCGGCGCGGGCAAGTCGACCATCGTCAACCTCGTGCCGCGGCTCTACGACGTCACGGCGGGCGCGGTGCGCGTCGGCGGCGTCGACGTCCGGCAGGCGACGCTCGCCTCGCTGCGCGACGCGATCGGCGTCGTCAGCCAGGACGCGCACCTGTTCCACGACACCATCCGCGCCAACCTCCTCTACGCCCGTCCCGAGGCCACGGAGGAGGAGCTGTGGTCGGCGCTCACCGGGGCGCGGATCGCCGCGCTGATCGCGTCCCTCCCCGACGGGCTGGACACGGTGGTGGGCGACCGCGGCTACCGGCTCTCCGGCGGGGAGAAGCAGCGGCTGGCCATCGCGCGGGTGCTGCTCAAGGCGCCGGGCATCGTCATCCTCGACGAGGCGACCGCGCACCTCGACAGCGAGTCGGAGGTGGCGGTGCAGCACGCGCTCGACACCGCGCTGGCCGGCCGGACGTCGCTGGTGATCGCCCACCGGCTGTCGACCATCCGCAGCGCCGACCAGATCCTCGTGGTCGACGACGGTCGCATCGTGGAGTCGGGTACTCACAGCGAGTTGCTGGCGCTCGGACGACGCTACGCCGACCTCTACCGCACCCAGTTCGCCGACGGCGAGCGTCGAACGGTCGGTGCGGCGTAGCAACTAGCGTTCCTGCTGCCACAGCAGCACCAGGAGGAACTCCGTGACGTCCGCACACCCGCACGACACCTCGATCCGCGCGCTCTACGCCGCCTTCCTCGACGGCTGGAACCGGCGCAGCGGCGCGGCCGTGGCGTCCGGGTTCGCCGACGACGGGGACATGGTCGGCTACGACGGCACCCACCACCACGGGCGGCTGGCCATCGCCGCCGACTTCCGGCAGATCTTCGGCGGGCACCAGACGGCCACCTACGTCGCGGTGATCCGCAGCGTGCGGCCTGTGGCGCCCGGCGTCGCGGTGCTCATGGCGCACGCCGGGATGATCCCGCCCGGCGCCGCCGACGTGGACCCGCGCTTCCACACGGTGCACACGCTGGTCGCCGTCGAGGAGGACGGCCGGTGGCGGATCTCGCTGCTGCAGGCCACCCCCGCGGCCTGGCACCAGCACCCCGAGGCCCGCGAGGCGCTCACCCAGGAGCTGCGCGGCCTGCTCGCCACCGCCCGCTGACGGCGTGGTGGGCCCGGTGGGCGCCGGGCGGTGGGCTCAGCCGAGCGCGGCGTCGTAGCGGTCGAGCAGGACGGCGGCCACGCGCTCGTCGGGCAGCAGGGGAGCGGTGACGACGTCGGCGCCGGCCTCGGCGAGCTTGCCGTGGAAGTGTCCGGGCGCCAGCAGGTAGGACGCGACCACCACCCGGTCGGCGCCGGCCCGGCGCGCCGCGGCGACGGCGTCGGCGACCGGTGGCTGCGCGGCCGAGCCGTAGCCGGTGGTCACCGGGCCGGCCCAGGAGCGCTGCAGCAGGTCGGCGGTGTCCTCGACGTCGGCCACCGAGCGCGGGTCGCTGGACCCGGCCGCGGCCAGCACGACGGCGGTCAGCGGGTCGCGGTGGTCGGCGCCGGCCTCGACGAGCCGGTCGGACAGCACCCCGGCCAGCCGCGGGTCGGGTCCCAGCGGGCGGGCGGCGACGGCGGAGTCGTGCGCGGCCACGGCCCCGGCGATGTCGACGTGCACGTGGTAGCCGCCCGACAGCAGCAGCGGCACGACGACGGCGGGCCGGCCCTCGGCGGCCAGCCCCGCGACGACGTCGACCACCGTGGGCGGCTGGACGTCGACGAAGGCCGCCGTCGTGACCAGGCCGGGACGCAGGGCGCGGGCGGCGAGCGCCAGCTCGGCGACCAGCCGGCGTCCGGCGGGGTTGCGCGTGCCGTGGGCACACGCGACGAGCACCGGTGCCTTCACGGCACCCGCAGCTTGCCGCCGTCGACGGCGACCATGGTGCCGGTGACGTAGGAGGCGGCGGGGGAGAGCAGGAAGGCCGCCACCCGGCCGAACTCGTCGGGCTGCCCGACCCGGCCCAGCGGGATCCCGGCCTCGGTGCGGGCGCGGGCGGCGGCGGGGTCGCCGGAGGCGGCCTCGATCTCGGCGACGCGGTCGGTGGCGATCGTGCCCGGCATGAGCCCGACCACCCGGATCCCGCGCGGGCCGAGCTCGTCGGACAGGCCCTTGGCGGTCATGGCCAGGCCGGGGCGCAGCCCGTTGCTGACCGCCAGGCCGTCGAGGGGCGAGCGGACGGAGGTGGAGAGCACGAACGCGATGGCCGCGCCGTCGCCCAGGTGCGGCACCAGCGCCCGGACCAGGCGCAGCGGGCCGAGCAGCACGCTGTCGACGCCGGCCCGCCAGGCCTCCTCCGGCGTCCCCAGGACCGTGCCCGGCGCGGGCCCGCCGACGCTGACCAACAGGCCGTCGACCCGGCCCAGCCGCTCCAGCGCCGTCGACACCAGGGTCTGGGCGGCACCGGGGTCGGCGAGGTCGGCCACCGCCCCGGACGCGCCCTCGCCCAGCCCGGCGACGGCGGCGTCCACGGAGGAGGCGGACCGGGAGCTGACGAGGACCCGGGCCCCGTCGGCGACGAGGGCCCGGGCGGTCGCCAGGCCCAGCCCCCGGCTCGCGCCGGTGAGCAGGTACCCGCGACCGCCCAGGCCCAGGTCCATCGCCGGATCAGCCCTGCCGCAGCGAGCGGAGGACGTACTGCATGATCCCGCCGTTGCGGTAGTAGTTCGCCTCACCGGGGGTGTCGATCCGGACGCGGGCGTCGAACTCCACGTCGCCCGCCGTGACCTTCACCGTGCGCGGGGTCTCGCCGTCGTTCAGGGCGGTGATCCCGGTGATGGTGAACTCCTCGTCGCCGGTCAGGCCGAGCGACTCCCGGTTCTCGCCCTCCGGGAACTGCAGCGGCAGCACGCCCATGCCGATGAGGTTGGAGCGGTGGATCCGCTCGTAGCTCTCGGCGATGACCGCCTTGACGCCGAGCAGCGCCGTCCCCTTGGCCGCCCAGTCGCGCGACGAGCCCGAGCCGTACTCCTTGCCGGCCAGCACGACCAGGGGGATGCCCTGCTCCTGGTAGGCCTGCGAGGCGTCGTAGATCGTCGTCGTCTCACCGGTCAGGTGGTTCTTGGTGACGCCGCCCTCGGTGCCGGGCACCAGCTGGTTGCGCAGCCGGATGTTGGCGAAGGTGCCGCGGATCATCACCTCGTGGTTCCCGCGCCGGGAGCCGTAGGAGTTGAAGTCGCGGCGCTGCACGCCGTGCTCGGACAGGTACTTCCCGGCCGGGCTGTCGGCCTTGATCGACCCGGCGGGGGAGATGTGGTCGGTGGTCACCGAGTCGCCGAGCACCGCCAGCGTCCGGGCGCCGGCGATGTCCTGCACCGGGGCCGGCTGGTCCTGCATGCCCTCGAAGTACGGGGGCTTGCGGACGTAGGTGCTCTGCGGGTCCCACTCGAACGTGTCGCCGGTGGGCGTGGGCAGCGCCTGCCACTGCTCGGTGCCGGCGAAGACGTCGGCGTAGTCGTTGCTGAACATCTCCGCCGAGACGGCCTCGTCGATGACCCGCTGCACCTCGTGCGGCGAGGGCCAGATGTCGTGCAGGAAGACGTCGTTGCCGTCGGCGTCCTGGCCCAGCGCGTCGTTGTTCAGGTCGACGTCCATCGACCCGGCCAGCGCGTAGGCGATGACCAGCGGCGGGGACGCCAGGTAGTTCATCTTGACGTCGGGGTTGATCCGGCCCTCGAAGTTGCGGTTGCCCGAGAGCACCGAGACGACGGCGAGGTCGGCCTCGTTGACCGCCTTGCTCACCGGCTCCGGCAGCGGGCCGGAGTTGCCGATGCAGGTGGTGCAGCCGTAGCCGACCAGGTAGAAGCCGAGCTTCTCCAGGTACGGGGTGAGCTGCGCCTTCTCGTAGTAGTCGGTGACGACCTTGGAGCCGGGAGCCAGCGTCGTCTTCACCCACGGCTTGGTGGTCAGGCCCCGCTCGACGGCGTTCTTGGCGAGCAGCGCCGCGCCGATCATGACCGACGGGTTCGACGTGTTGGTGCACGAGGTGATGGCCGCGATGACCACCGAGCCGTGGTCGACGGTCGTCTCGGTGCCGTCCTCCATGACCACCCGGGTCGGCTTCGAGGGCCGCCCGGAGACCTCGTCGTCCTCGTAGTGGTGCGGCTGCCCGGCGCTGCCGTTGCCGCGCTCGCTGCCCGGGGCCGAGGTGGCCGGGTCGGAGGCCGGGAAGGACTCCGCCGAGGCCTCGTCGACGCGGGACTCCACGCCGTAGGGCTGGGTGTTCTGCGGGACGCCGGGCGCGCGGTCGTCGCCGCCGGTCTCGTCGGCGGACACGTAGTCGGCCAGCGCGGCGCGGAAGGCGCGCTTGGCGTCGGTGATGGCGACCCGGTCCTGCGGCCGCTTCGGGCCGGCGATCGAGGGGACGACCGTGGACAGGTCGAGCTCGAGGTACTCGGAGAAGGCCGGCTCGCGCGACGGGTCGTGCCAGAGGCCCTGCTCCTTGGCGTAGGCCTCGACCAGCGCGACCTGCTCGGCGGAGCGGCCGGTCAGCCGCAGGTAGTCGATCGTCTCGCCGTCGATGGGGAACATCGCCGCGGTGGAGCCGAACTCCGGGCTCATGTTGCCGATCGTGGCGCGGTTGGCCAGCGGGACGGCGGAGACGCCCTCGCCGTAGAACTCCACGAACTTGCCGACCACGCCGTGCTTGCGCAGCATCTCGGTGATCGTGAGCACCAGGTCGGTGGCGGTGGAGCCGTCGGGCAGCTCGCCGGTCAGCTTGAAGCCGACCACGCGCGGGATGAGCATCGACACCGGCTGGCCGAGCATGGCCGCCTCGGCCTCGATGCCGCCGACGCCCCAGCCCAGGACGCCCAGGCCGTTGACCATCGTCGTGTGGCTGTCGGTGCCCACGCAGGTGTCGGGGTAGGCGACGACGCGGTCGCCCTCCTGCCGCGGGAACACCACGCGCGCGAGGTGCTCGATGTTGACCTGGTGGACGATGCCGGTGCCCGGGGGGACGACCTTGAAGTCGTCGAAGGCGCCCTGGCCCCAGCGGAGGAACTGGTAGCGCTCGCCGTTGCGCTCGTACTCGATCTCGACGTTGCGCTCGAAGCTCTCCGGGGTGCCGAAGACGTCGGCGATCACCGAGTGGTCGATGACCAGCTCGGCCGGGGCGAGCGGGTTGATCCGGTTCGGGTCACCGCCGATCTCGGCCATGGCCTCGCGCATGGTGGCCAGGTCGACGATGCAGGGGACGCCGGTGAAGTCCTGCATCACCACGCGGGCCGGGGTGAACTGGATCTCCTGGTCGGGCTCGGCCGACGGGTCCCAGTTCGCGATCGCCCGGATGTGGTCGGCGGTGATGTCCGCGCCGTCCTCGGTGCGCAGCAGGTTCTCGAGCAGGACCTTCAGGCTGAAGGGGAGCCGGTCTGCGCCCTCGACCGCGTCGAGCCGGTAGATGTCGTAGTCGGTGCCGTCGACGCTGAGCGTCGACCGGGCCCCGAAGCTGTCCTTGCTGGCTGCCACTGCGTGCGCCTCACCCTCGCGTGTCCATCGGGCTTGATCTGCCACCCTCCATCATCCCAGGTGGCGCGCGCGCACCGCTGGGAAGGCGACCCTTCCCCCACCCGGTGAGCTGCGTCTCACGGCCGGCACCGGGCGACTGCGCGGACGTGCCCGGTGCGGGCGGCGTGCCTACCGTGGGCGCGTGACCGGCGCCGTCCCCGACCCGCTGCCGGACTGGCTCCGCGGCGCCCGGCGGGTCACCGTGCTGACCGGCGCCGGGATCTCGACCGACAGCGGCATCCCCGACTACCGCGGTCCGAACGGCGTCTGGACGAAGGACCCCGACGCCGAGAAGCTCGTGACGCTGTCCTACTACCTGGCCGACCCGCTGATCCGGCGGAAGGCCTGGCGCATGCGGGCCGACGTCCGCGCGGCCGACGTCGCCCCCAACGCCGGGCACCGCGCGCTGGTCGACCTCGAGCGGCAGGGCCGGCTGCGGGCGCTGCTCACCCAGAACGTCGACGGGCTGCACCAGGCGGCCGGCTCCTCGCCGGAGCGGGTGCTGGAGCTGCACGGCACCGTGCACGCCGTCGCGTGCCTGTCCTGCGGCGACCGGACGACGATGGACGACGCGCTGGCGCGGATCGACGCCGGCGACCCCGACCCGTCGTGCCTCGTCTGCGGCGGGATCCTCAAGTCGGCGACGGTCAGCTTCGGGCAGGCCCTCGACGCCGCCGTCCTCGACGCCGCGGCGGACGCGGCCGCCGACTGCGACGTCCTGCTCGCCGTCGGCACGTCGCTGGTGGTGTACCCGGTCGCCGGGCTGGTCGACGTGGCCGCCGCGCACGGCGCCCGCGTGGTCGTCGTCAACGCCGAGCCGACGCCGTACGACGGGCTGGCCGACCTCGTCGTCCGCGAGCCGATCTCGACGGCGCTGCCCCGGCTGGTGGCGGCCGGGTGAGCCGGGCGGAGCGGGAGCGGCGCTACCGCGAGCTGGTGCTCGGCGAGCTGCCGAAGCGGGCGCGGGCCGGGCGCTGGGCGGTGACGGACGACCACTGCTTCGGCCGGATCGTGCTCGACCACGCCGTCGGTGGGCGCTGGTACGACCACCTCGACCGGCGTCGCTCGCCGGCGTTCGCCCAGCTCTCCGACGAGCAGCTGGCCGGGGCCGTGGCGCTGGCCGAACGGGTGCTCGCCGAGGGGGACCCGCTGCTGCGCGAGCTGGACGCGCAGAGCCTCACCTGGCGCGGGAAGCCGCCCAAGCCGCCGACGACGCGGCGGTGACGCTGGTCGTCGTCCACCTGGCGCTGACGGCGGCCTACGCCGGGTTCCAGTGGACGGTGCGCGGGCTGGTGTACCCGCAGTTCGCGATGGTCCCGCGCGCGGCGTTCCCCGGGTACGAGCGGGCGCACCAGCGGCGGGTCAGCCGGGTGGTCGGGCCGCTGTTCGCCGGGCAGGGGGGAACGACGCTGTGGCTGCTGCTGGCCCGCCCCGACGGCGTTCCGCTGCTGCCCGTGCTCGCCGGCGCCGGCTGCCTGGCCGTCGTCCTCGGGGTCACCGGGCTGCTGGCCGTGCCGCTGCACCGGCGGCTGGACGCCGGGTTCGACGAGCACGCGTTCCGCGCGCTGCTGCGGGTGGACACCGTGCGGGCACTGGCGGCCACCGCCGGGACCGTGGCCGCCGGGTGGCTGGTCCTCGGCTGAGCGCGTCCGACCCGACCGCAGCGCGTCCGACCCGACCGCAGCGCGTCCGACCGGACCGCCCACCGTCGGGTGGGACGCTGCACGATCAGGTGACCTGATCGTCGCCGACACCGCTAGCGTGAGGTGGACCACGTCGAGCGGCTGACCGGGCGGGCCGGCCAGTCCTGGCAACCGGGAGTCCGGCATGCGCGTCCCCCTCACCACCCGCGACTTCCTCGACCGCGCCGAGCTGGTCTACGGCGACCGCGTCGGCATCGTCGACGAGCCGAACCAGCCGGCGCCGTCGCTGGGGGAGGTCTCCTACCGCGAGGTGGCCCGCCGCGGCCGTGCGCTGCAGGCCGGCCTGGACGCGCTCGGCGTGGGGGAGGGCGAGCGCGTCGCGATCGTCAGCCACAACGCCGCCCGGCTGCTGGAGGTGCTGCTCGCCGTCCCGTCGTCGGGCCGGGTGGCGGTGCCGGTCAACTTCCGGCTCAGCCCCGACGAGGTCTCCTACATCGTCGGCCACAGCGGCGCCCGCGTGCTCCTCGTCGACCCCGAGCTGGAGGCCGGCCTCAAGGGCGTCGAGGCCGAGCACCGGTTCGGCACCGGCGAGGAGTACGAGCAGCTGCTCCGGTTCGACGCGGAGCCGCGGCCCTGGGCCGAGCCCGACGAGGACGCCACCGCCACGATCAACTACACCAGCGGGACGACGGCGCGGCCCAAGGGCGTGCAGATGACCCACCGCAACCTCTGGGTCAACGCGGTGACCTTCGGCATGCACATGCAGGTCAGCGACCGCGACGTCTACCTGCACACGCTGCCGATGTTCCACTGCAACGGCTGGGGCCTGCCGTACACGATGGCCGGCGTCGGCGCCCGCCAGGTGGTGCTGCGCAAGGTCGACGGCGCGGAGATCCTGCGCCGCGTCGAGCAGCACGGCGTCACGATGATGTCGGGGGCCCCGGCCGTCTGGAACGCCGTCCTCGAGGCCGCCGCCGACTGGGACGGCGAGGTCCCCGGCCGCGACCGGGTGCGCATCGTGGTCGCCGGCGCCCCGCCGCCCTCGCGGACCATCGCCCGCGTCGAGGCCGAGCTCGGCTGGGAGTTCAACCAGATCTACGGCCTCACCGAGACAGCGCCGCTGATCACCGTCAACCGGCCGCGCGCCGAGTGGGACGGCCTCGACCGGGAGGAGCGGGCGAAGCTGCTCTCGCGCGCGGGCGTGCCGGCGCTGGGCACCCGCATCCAGGTCAGCGAGTCCGGCGAGGTGCTGGCGCAGGGCAACACGGTGCTCGCCGGCTACTGGCAGAACCCCGACGCCTCGGCCGAGGCGCTCGACGGCGGCTGGTTCCACACCGGCGACGGCGGCAGCCTGGACGACGGCGGCTACCTCACCATCTCCGACCGCAAGAAGGACGTGATCATCACCGGTGGGGAGAACGTGTCCTCCATCGAGGTCGAGGACGCCGTCTTCAGCCACCCCGCCGTGGCCGAGGTCGCCGTCATCGGCATCCCCGACGAGAAGTGGGGCGAGCTGGTGACCGCGCTGGTCGTGCTCGCCGAGGGCCACAGCGCCACCGAGGACGAGATCATCGCCCACTGCAAGGCCCGGCTGGCCGGCTACAAGGCGCCCAAGCGGGTCGAGTTCCGTGACGAGCTGGCCCGCACCGCCACCGGCAAGATCCAGAAGTTCAAGCTCCGCGAGGCCTTCTGGGAGCCCGGCCAGCGCCAGGTCAACTAGCGCCACCGGCCGCCTCCGCAGGGGTGGCGGTCCACTCCTGCGGGGGAGGCGGCCTCAACCGCCCCCTCCGGCGGGTCGATCCCGGTCCGGAGGCGCCCACGCCGGGTGCCCGGAGAGCACGTGCGGCCGGCGCCGGCCGGCCGCACCGGGAGGGGCCGGACGTGGGCACGCGAGGGCGCACCCGACACCGACAGGGCCGCCCGGCCGCCCGCGCGGCCGGGACCGTGCTCGCCGCGCTGATGGTGCTCGGCCTGGCCCCCGGCGTGGCCTCCGCCGCGCCCGGCGACGACGAGATCGCCGCCGCCCAGGCCACCCGGGACGCCGCCGCGGCGCAGGTCGGCGTGCTGAGCGCGCAGCTGGCCGAGGCCGAGGCGGCCGCCGCCACCGCGCACCAGGACGCGCAGATCGCGCTGCAGGACTACGAGGAGACGCAGGCGGCCGCCGACGCCGCCCGCGCGGCCGCCGACGCCGCCGCGGCCGCCGCGACCCGGGCCGAGGCCGACCTCGGCACCGGCCGCTCCCAGGTCGCCGCCTTCGCCCGCGACAGCTACGTGCAGGGCAGCACCGCCCCCGGCGCGGTCGCCCTGCTCAGCAGCGCGGGCCCGGCCCAGCTGGTCGAGCGCGCCGCGCTGCTCGAGGCCGCCGGCACCCACCGGGTCGACGTCGTCGCCGAGCTGACCGTGCTGCAGGCGCAGGCCGCCACCGCCCACGACGAGGCCGACGCCGCGTCCGCGCGGGCCGGGTCGCTGGAGGCCGAGGCCGCCGCCAGCCTCGCCGGCGCGCAGGCCCAGGAGATCCGGGCCCGGGAGCAGACCGCCGCCCTCGCCGAGCAGCGCGACGCCGTCGCCGCGCAGGCCGCCGCCGCCGAGCAGCAGGTCGCCGGCCTGCAGCAGGAGCAGGCCGCCGCCGAGGCCGCCGCCCAGATCGCTGCCCAGGCCGCCGCGGAGGCCGCCGCGGCCCGGCCGGTTCCCTCCGCGCCGGCCCCCGCGGCCGCGCCGGCGCCCGCCCCGGCACCGGCCCCGCCGGCCACGCCGTCGCCGGGCGGGTCCGCCACGCCGTCGCCCGCCCCCAGCACCCCGCAGTCCGACCCGACCCCGCCCTCGGTCACCACGGCCGGTGCGCCGACCGCCTCGGCCGTGGAGACGGCGATCGACGCGGCGCTGTCGCAGCGCGGCTTGCCCTACAGCTGGGGCGGTGGCGGCAGCAACGGCCCCGGCTACGGCATCCCGCCGGACACCCGGATCTGGGGCTTCGACTGCTCGGGGCTGACCGAGTACGCCTACGCGCAGGCCGGCATCCGGATCGGCGGCACCAGCCGCGACCAGTGGTGGCGCTTCCGCGACGCGACCGTCGCCCGCGCCGACCTGCGCGCCGGTGACCTCGTCTTCTGGGGCTCGGGCAGCTCGTACACGTCGATCTACCACGTCGCGCTCTACCTCGGCGACGGCACGGTGGTGCAGGCCCCGCAGAGCGGCGACGTGGTCAGGGTGTCGCCGATGTGGTTCGGCCGGGACTACTTCGGGGCGGTCCGGCCGACCGCGTGACCGGTCCGCGCACGGGGGTGGACCGGAGGAGTGGGGCGTCGGGCAGCCACGGGGGGAGCTGCCCGACGCAGCGCTCACGCTAGCAGCCGCAGCACCCCGGACGCAGCGTGCCGCGCGCGGCTCGCCGATCCCCTTCGCGTCGTCGCGGAGCGCACCGGGCGGCGTCCGGCGCGGCGTCCGGCGCGGCGTCCCCGCACGGCGGACGTCCCCCCAGGTCGTGGTGGGACACTGGCCGGGGGGACGGGCGGTGAGTCCGTCCCCGGCCTCGCCGTGGACCGACGGAGGGCCACGTCCGGCACGACAGGGAGCCCCGTGACCAGCGCTGCCAGCACCCCGCTCGAGAAGACCGCCGGTTCCTCGGCGGCGGGCTCCGGCGCTCCGGTCCCGCCCTCGGCGGACGCCGCGCGGCTGGAGCGGGCGCTGTTCGAGATCAAGCGGGTCATCGTCGGCCAGGACAGGCTGGTCGAGCGGATGCTGGTCGCGCTGCTCGCCCGCGGCCACGTGCTGCTCGAGGGCGTGCCCGGCGTGGCGAAGACCCTCGCGGTCGAGACGCTGGCCACGGTGGTGGGCGGCAGGTTCGCCCGGTTGCAGTTCACCCCCGACCTGGTGCCGGCCGACATCCTGGGCACCCGCATCTACAAGGCCGGCCAGGACGCCTTCGACACCGAGCTCGGCCCGGTGTTCGCCAACTTCGTGCTCACCGACGAGATCAACCGCGCGCCGGCCAAGGTGCAGTCGGCGCTGCTGGAGGTCATGGCCGAGCGGCAGGTGTCCATCGGCGGGGTCACCCACCCGCTGCCCGACCCGTTCCTCGTGCTGGCCACCCAGAACCCGATCGAGTCCGAGGGCGTCTACCCGCTGCCCGAGGCCCAGCGCGACCGCTTCCTCATGAAGGTGCTCGTCGACTACCCGAGCCCCGAGGAGGAGCGCGAGATCATCTACCGGATGGGCTCGACGCCGCCGGTGGCCGAGACCGTGCTGGGCCCGGAGGACCTGCGCCGCATGCAGCGCACCGCCTCGCAGGTGTTCGTCCACCACGCGCTGGTCGACTACGTCGTCCGGCTCGTCGTGGCCACCCGGCAGCCGCGCGAGCACGGCATGGACGACGTCGCCTCGTGGGTGTCCTACGGCGCCAGCCCGCGCGCCTCCCTCGGCCTGGTCGCCGCCGGCCGCGCGCTGGCGCTGGTCCGCGGCCGCGACTACGTGCTCCCGCAGGACGTCCTCGACGTCACCGCCGACGTGCTGCGCCACCGGCTGGTGCTCTCCTACGACGCGCTGGCCGACGGCGTGCCGGCCGACCACGTGGTCAAGCGGATCCTGCAGACCGTGCCGCTGCCGCAGGTCACCCCGCGCCAGCGCGCCGGCGGCTACGGTCCCGCGGCGCCCGGCGGTCCCACCGTCCCGCCGCCCGGGGCGCCGCCGTACGGCCCGCCGCCGGGCGCGCCCTACGGCCCCGGCTACCCGCCGCCGGCCGCACCCAACGGCCAGCCCGCCCTGCAGCAGCCGCCGTCGGTGGGCAACGGCCAGCCCGGTGGCCAGCACGGTGGCCAGCCCGCCGGCCCGGCCGGCGGCAACGGGCACGTCCCCGGGAACCCCCCGGCGTGATCCTGCGTCGCGGCCGGTCCCGGGCGTCCGCGGACCCGGCACCACCCGTCGACGGCGGCGGGACGGGGACGGCGACGGCGGCTGCGCCCACCCCCGGCTCGGGCGTCGACCCCGGCGCCGGCGACGACGGCGGGCCGCCGCACTTCGGCGAGGGCCCCGCCGACGTCCTGCTGCAGCGCCTCGAGCTCACCGTGCGGCGGCGCCTCGACGGGCTGCTGCAGGGCGACCACCTCGGCCTGGTGCCCGGCTCGGGCAGCGAGGCCGGCGACTCGCGCACCTACCACCCCGGCGACGACGTCCGGCGGATGGACTGGCCGGTGACGGCCCGCACCCAGGTGCCGCACGTCCGCGAGACCGTCGCCGACCGCGAGCTGGAGACGTGGGCGGTGGTCGACCTGTCGGCCAGCCTCGACTTCGGCACCGGGCTGTGCGACAAGCGCGACCTGGCGATCGCCGGGCTGGCCGCCGTCAGCCACCTCACCGTGCGCGGGGGCAACCGGCTGGGCGCCGTCGTCACCACCGGCGAGCGGGTCGACCGCTACCCGGCGCAGGCCGGCCGGCTGGCCGCCGACCGGCTGCTGCGCGCCGTGGTGGCCACCCCGCGCGCCGGCACCGGACGGCGCGGTGACCTCGCCGCCGCGCTGGAGACGCTGCGCCGCCCGCCGCGGCGCCGGGGACTGGTCGTCGTGGTCAGCGACTTCCTCGGGGACGCCGACTGGGAGCGCCCGCTGCGCGGCCTGGGCGCCCGGCACGAGCTGCTGGCCATCGAGGTGGTCGACCCGCGCGAGCTGGAGCTGCCCGACGTCGGGCTGCTCACCGTCGTCGACCCGGAGAGCGGGCAGACCCTCGAGGTGCCGACCGGCGACGCCGAGTTCCGCGCCCGGTTCGCCGCGGGCGCGGCCGAGCAGCGCCGGGCCGTCGCCGCGGGCCTGCGCCGCGCCGGCGCCGGGCACCTGCAGCTGCGCACCGACCGCGACTGGCTGATGGACGTCGTGCGGTTCGTCGCCGACCGGCGGCGCGCCGGCAGCGGCGGGGCGTCCCGGTGAGCGCCCCCACCCGCCGGAGCAGAGAGGTCCACCCGTGAGCTTCCAGTCACCGCTGTGGCTGACCGCGCTCGTCCCCGCGCTGGCGCTGGGCGCGCTGTACGTGGTCAAGCAGCTGCGGCGGAGGGTGTACGCGGCGCGGTTCTCCCAGACCGGGCTCGCGCAGAGCCTGCTGCCCAAGCGCGCCGGCTGGGTGCGGCACGTCGCGTTCGGCCTGACGCTGGCGGCGCTGTTCGGGCTGGTGCTGTCCCTCGCGCAGCCGAGCACCGAGGTGCGGGTGCCGCGGGAGACCGCCACCGTCGTGCTGGCGCTGGACGTGTCGCTGTCGATGCAGGCCGAGGACATCGACCCGAGCCGGTTCGAGGCGATGAAGGACGCCGCCTCCGACTTCGTGGACATCCTCCCGCCGCGGATCAACCTGGGGCTGGTGTCGTTCTCCGGCACCGCCTCCACGCTGGTGGCGCCGACCACCGACCGCGAGCAGGTCAGCGGCGCGATCGCCAACCTGGAGCTGTCGGAGGCCACCGCGATCGGCGAGGCGATCTTCACCTCGCTCACCACGATCAGCACCTTCCAGTCCTCGCTGGACGTCGCCGAGGAGGAGGAGCTGCCGCCGGCGCGGATCCTGCTGCTCTCCGACGGCTACAACACCGTGGGCCGGGAGAACACCCAGGCGATCGCGGCCGCGCAGGGGGCCGGCGTCGAGGTGTCCACCATCGCGTTCGGGACCGACTACGGCTCCATCGAGATCGGCGGGGAGGTGACGCCGGTGCCCATCGACCGCGACGCGCTGCGGCAGATCGCCGAGGAGACCGGCGGGCAGTACAACGAGGCCCGCAGCCGGGCCGAGCTGGAGGCCGTCTACGACGACCTGGGCAGCCAGATCGGCTACACCACCGAGCCGCAGGACGTCTCGTACTGGTTCGTGCGGGTGTCCACGCTGCTGCTCGCCTGCGGGCTGGGCCTGGCCGCCTGGCGCCTGCAGCGCCTCTTCTGACGCCGGGGGCGACCACTCGTGGCCGTGGACCTGGCGGTGCTCGTGGCCGACCTGGCCGCCGAGTCCGCCGACCTCGACCGGGTGCTCGCCGCCCTGGACGACGCGGCGTGGGCCACGCCCACCCCCTCGACCGGCTGGGACGTCGCCGACCAGGTCGCCCACCTGGCCTTCTTCGACGAGGCGGCCACCCGCGCCGCCGTCGACCCCGCCGGCTTCCGGGCCGGGGCCGCGGCCCTGACCGCCCACGGGGAGCGGTTCGTCGAGGTGGTCACCGCCGCCCACCGCGGCCGCGCCCCGGCCGACCTGCTGGCGTGGTGGCGGGCCACGCGGGCGGAGTGCCTGCGCGTCCTCGCCGGGCTGGACCCCGCGGCGTCGCTGCCGTGGTACGGCCCGCCGATGAGCCCGGCCTCCGCGGTCACCGCCCGGCTGATGGAGACCTGGGCCCACGGCCAGGACGTCGTCGACGCGCTCGGTGTCACCCGGCGGCCCACCGACCGGCTGCGCCACGTCGCCCACCTCGGCGTCGCCACCCGGGCCTGGAGTTCCCGGGTGCGCGGCGAGGAGCCCGCGGACGTGCCCGTGCGGGTGGAGCTCACCGCGCCCGGCGGCGGCACCTGGACCTGGGGACCGGCCGACGCCGCCGACCGGGTCACCGGCCCGGCGCTGGACTTCTGCCTGCTGGTCACCCAGCGCCGGCACCGCGCCGACCTGGCGCTGGACGCGACCGGTCCCGCCGCCGACCACTGGCTCGACGTCGCCCAGGCGTTCGCCGGGCCGCCCGGCGAGGGGCGGCGGCCGGCGGCCCCGCCGGGCCGGTAGCCGACGACGACGGGGCCGCCGGGGGACCTCGTCGTCCCCCGGCGGCCCCGGGCCTCTCCACCGGCCCCCCCTGCAGGGCCCCGCCCCGAGCGTGCGAGCGGTGGGGGCAGGGGGGTCCTTTCTCACACGGTGAAGCCGCGCTGGCGGCGGACCAGCTTCTTCACCATGAAGACCGTCTGCAGGATGGTCAGCAGGTACAGCACCGGCCAGCCGATCGACAGGATCGCCGACTGGACGGCGATGCTCTGCTGGCTCCAGGCGAAGATCAGCACCGCGAACGTGACGGCCGCGCACACGGCCGGCATGACGTAGGCCGACCCGCGGCCGCGCTCGGCCGCCGCCTGGGCCGCCCAGTTGTCCTTCTCCACCCGGGCGAAGAACTGCACCCACGCGGTGAGGAAGTGCCCCATGCGGACCCACATGTAGAGCTCGGCGGGGGCGACCAGCAGCGCGTAGAAGATGTCGACCGCGCTCTTGTCGTGCATCGACAGGGCGGTGCGCAGGTTGAGCAGCGTGGCGACCACCGGCGGGATCAGCCAGATCGGGTTGAACACGAACGCGTCGATCGACAGCGCCGCGGCCAGCAGCAGCAGGAAGCCCATCCGCGCGCTGATGTTGAACAGCATCGAGATGTTCTCGTACCAGCGCAGCCGCAGGTTGGGGTGGAGGGGCTGGCCCTTGGTGTCGCCGCGCTGCCCCGGCCACAGCAGGTCGATGCCGCCGAAGTTCCACTTGACCTGCTGGCCGTGCAGCGCGCGCAGGGTGGTCATCGGGCCGACGAACGCCCGCGCCCGGGCGCTGATCTTGGTGTTGAAGCCGGCGTCCTTGATCTGCAGCGAGAGCTTGGAGTCCTCCACCTCGGAGTCGCGCACCCAGGGCGCGGTCTGGTGGTGGCGGTACATGACGGCCTCGAGCGCGCGGACGCTGAACAGGCTGCACTGCCCGCCGAGGACGGCCATGTTCCGGCCGCGCACGAGGTTGTCCATGTTGAACCCGGCGAACTGGGCGCGCTGGCCGGCCACGAGGAACTTCGCCATCGCCCCGTGCACCCGGCCCTTGTCGAAGGTGTAGATCGCCGACAGGCCGCCGATGCGCGGGTCGGTGACCATCTCCTTCTCCAGCCACTCGACGCAGCGCCGGTCGAGGGTGGTGTCGCCGTCGACACCCAGGATGTAGTCGTAGCCGCGGCTGACGAAGTAGCCGAAGTTCAGCGCCCCGACCTTCTTGTCGGGGTTGTCGCCGATGTCGTGCACGTGCACGACGGTCGTGTAGGTCTCGCCCTTGACCACGCGGGTGTGCTCGCCGGCGTACTGGCCGGCGATCTCCGGGGTGTCGTCGTCGGTGTTGTTGATGACGACGTGGATCGCGTCCGGCGGGCGGGTCTGCGACAGCAGCGAGGTGAGGACGTCGGCGATCGTCGACTCCTCGTTGTACGCCGGGATGATGCAGCTGATCGTGGCGTGCCGCTGTTCGTCCCGGACGGCGGGACCGCCGAACTCCTCCGGCACCAGCGAGCTGATGTCGGGGACCTCCTGGCCGCCCCGCGCCAGCAGGTGCACGCGGTCGGTGGAGCGCCGCATGCCGGGGACGACGAGCTGGGTCACGAGGGGTCCTCCTGGAGCAGTGGGAGCGCGAGGGTGTCGAGCACGGTCTGGCGGAACCAGCGCTGCGAGCCGGGTTCGGTCTCGACGAGCAGGTCGAACTGGACCTCGAGGGCCAGCGCCCCGGCGGTCGAGTCGGTGCCGGGCAGGGTGAGCGCGGTCGAGTAGCTGTAGGGCGGCATGAGGGCGAACTCGCCCCGGTCCTCGGTGGCCAGCGCCCGGGTGGTGCCGTCGTCGACGGTGACGGCGAAGCGGGTGACCAGGACCTCGGTGTCCTCGTCGCCCCCCTCGACGTGCGCGGACAGCTGGACGGTCTTGTCGTCCCCGGCCGTCCAGGTGGTCGCCTGCTGGGTGGTCCAGTAGTCGATGACGACGGTGCGGTCCCCGGCCGGCAGGGCGTGGGTGAGCGCGCCGGTGTCGAGGTCGCCGGCCGGGCGGGCCGGGGCGGCCGGCGTGACCGGCGCCGCGGTGGTGGCCGGGGCGGCCTCGGTCCGGACGGCGGCCCGGGTGGTCGCGGCCCGGCTCGGGGCGGCGGCCTCCTCCCGGGCCGTGAGGTCGGGGCTCATGCTGACGTCCGGCAGCTGGCAGCCGGCCAGCAGGGCCGCCGACAGGGCCAGTGCTGCGGCCCCGGCGGCGCGGGCGCGGAGCGTGGGTGTACCTGGAGGCACGGGTTCCCCCTCGTGAGGCGATCGGGTGACCGCACGGACCGGCTCCGTTGCCCACGTCCACGTGCGATGGGGTGAACGTAAGCCGGACGGGTGCGTCCGCATCAGCCCCACCAACCCGTCTGGGGGAGGGGCATGACCCACCCGCTCGGGCGACGCCGCGCCGCCGGGCGGCGGCGGATCAGGCGGCTGGCGCGAGCGGTGCGAGGGTGGTGATCTCGGTGCCGTCGGGTCGCCAGGTGCGCCACCGGCCGTCGGGTTGTCGTTCGACGCGGAAGCCGTGGTGGACCTTGGTGTGGTGCCGCTCGCACAGCAGCGCGGAGTTCTGCAGGTTGGTCTCGCCGCCGTCGAGCCAGTGCACGAGGTGGTGCACCTCCGCCCACCAGGTCGGCGCGTGGCAGCCGGCGAAGACGCAGCCGCCGTCACGGAGTTCGACGGCGCGGCGGAGGTGGCGGTCGGCCAGGCGCTGTTCGCGGCCGAGGTCGAGCGGTGCGCCGTCGGGGCCGAACACGACGCGGGAGACGGTGCTGTCGCAGGCCAGCCAGCGGGCTCTCGCGGCGGAGATCACCGCGCCGAACCCCATCCGCGCGGCCTCGGGGCCGGTGGCGGTGCCGGCGAGGTCGTCGAGGTCGATGACGACGGCCAGGTGCGCCTTGACGGTGCGCAGCGTGGGCAGGCGGCCGGCGGCCAGGCTGGTGTCGCACAGCTGCACCAGCGCATCGCCGAGCCGCTGCGCGCGGCTGCGCTCGTGCCCGGCGGGGCGGTCGGCCTGCACGAAGGACTCCAGCGCGGCCTGCAGCTTCTCCCCGCCCACCGCGTCGAGCTCGAAGCGCCCACTCAGAGTGCCGTCGGCGTGCTTGGCCAGGCTCAGCCGGCGCCCCTCGGTCGGATCGGGCTCCGGGCCGTCGGGATCGAGCCGGCTCAGGTAGTGCCGCACCGCGTGCACGAAGTCGGTGTGCGGCTGCTCCACGGCCAGCCCGGTGAGCACCGCGTCGACCTCGCCGAGCTCCACGCCCTGCTCGGCGGCGGCCTGCAGGCGCTCCGGCGTCAGCGCAGTGGCGGCGACCGCGACCTGCTCGGCCGACACGAGCCCGGCGTCGTGCGCCTCGGCCAGCGCCGGCAGATGCGCCAGCACCCGCCCGTTGCCCACGACCCGGGCGGCCGCGGCGGCCGATAGCCGGCAGTGCCCGCCCAGCCAGGACCGCATCGACTTCAGCCCGTCGCGCTCGGCCGCCTGGGACAGCTCGGCGTCCCGCACCCGGCGGGCCAGGG
>NZ_FMZF01000006.1:93558-391548 GCF_900102745.1 Geodermatophilus telluris | reverse complement strand
CCACGACCTCACCGGCCGCCCCGGCCTCACCCCACCCGGCCCCACGCCCGGCTACCGGCCCAGCGCGGCGCTGGACCGGCACGTGCGCGCCCGCGACCGGCGCTGCCGCTTCCCCGGCTGCCGCCGCCGCATCCCCCGAGCCGGGGAACTGGACCACGTGCGCGCCTGGCCCGACGGGGAGACCTCGGCGGCCAACCTGGCCGGCTTCTGCGCCACCCACCACCGCGGCAAGCACCAGGCACCCGGCTGGCACCACGACCTCGCTCCCGACGGCACGCTGACCGTCACCACCCCCACCGGGCTGACCGCGGTCACCGAACCCCCGCCCTACTGAGCCCCGAGCTCCCCTCACGATCCAGGCGAGGTGGAGGTGGCTCGAGGACGGCGCGCCCACCGGCGACGACCGGGCCCACGAGCTCGCCTCGGGAGGACCTCCGGCCCGGCAGTCCCTCGACCCTGCGGCTGGCCCGGCACCTGCAGTCGGAGCTTCCCCGCTACCGCGTCTTCCTGAGGACCGGGTCCGGCCTCCGGCCCGTGGGGGGGTGGACCGACTGACCCGCGGGGGAGCGGCCGCGCTACTCGACCGCGACCGGGCGGCGCCGCGGCACGACCACCAGTGCGACGCCCAGGGCGGTCAGCGCGATGCCGGCGACCGACACCGCCGGCGGGACCGTGCCGAACAGCAGCCACGCCTCCAGCGCCACCGCCGGCGGCACCAGGTACAGCAGGCTCGACACCTCCGCGGCCGTCCCGCGCCGCAGCAGCACGAGCAGCAGCAGCACCGCGCCCAGCGACAGCGCGAGCACCAGCCACACCATCGCCAGCACGAAGTCGCCGGTCCAGCGGATCACCATCCGCTCGGTCGCCAGGGCCCCGGCCAGCAGCACCACCGCCGCTGCGGCGTACTGCACCGCCGTTCCCCACAGCAGCGGGATGCCGCCGCCGAACCGCTTCTGGTGCACGGTGCCCGCCGTCCCCGCCGCCAGCGCCACCAGGCAGGCGAGCACCCCCGGCACCGACAGCGACGTGGCGCCGGCCGCCGCGGCCAGCCCCGGCCAGACGACGACGGCGACGCCGGCCACCCCCAGCGCCAGCCCGAGCCACTGCCGCGCCGAGGCCCGCTCGCCGAGCACCGGCCCGGCCAGCACCACGGTCAGCACCGGCTGCAGGCTCACCACGACCGCCGAGACGGGCGAGGGCACCCCCAGCGAGATCGCGACGAACACCCCGCCGAGGTAACCGGCGTGCAGCAGCAGCCCGACCACCGCCGCGTGCCCGTACTGCGCCGGCCGCGACGGGACGGCGGCCCGCGCGGCCACCGCGATGAGCGCCAGCAGCGCCGCGGCGATCACCATCCGCAGCCCCAGGAAGGTCAGCGGCTCGGCGTAGGGCAGCCCGTACTGCGCGCCCACGAAGCCGGTGCTCCACAGCAGCACGAACAGCGCCGGGGCACCCAGCCGCTGCAGCCGCGACCGGGCGGGCGCGGTCACCGGGACGTCAGGCCACGCCGAGCAGCCGGTGCGCCACCGTGCTGTCGCTGCGGAACTCCGCGGTCGGGCAGCGGTGCACGATCCGCCCCTTCTGCATGACGGCGATCTCGTCGGCCACCGCGAAGGCCAGGTGCAGGTCCTGCTCGACCACCAGCAGGGTGACCCCCTCGGCCTTCATGCCCACCACCACCCGCCCGATCGCGTCGACCACCGCGGGGGCCAGCCCGTCGGACGGCTCGTCCATCAGCACCAGCCGCGGGTTGGTCAGCAGCGCCCGCGCGATCGCCAGCATCTGCTGCTCCCCGCCGGAGAGCTGCCCCGCCCCGTGCCGGAGCCGCTCGCCCAGCCGCGGCAGCAGCTCAAGCACCCGCCCGGTGTCCCAGGGGCCGCGCCCGCGGCCGCGCCGGGAGGCGAGGTCCAGGTGCTCGGTCACGGTCAGCGGCGCCCACACCCGGCGCCCCTGCGGGACGACGGCGACCCCGGCGCGGGCGACGACGTCGGGCCGCCGGCCGGCCAGGTCGCGGCCGTCGACGCGGACGGTGCCGGCCGAGGCCCGCACCAGCCCCATGAGCGTGTTGACCAGCGTCGTCTTGCCCACCCCGTTGCGGCCGAGCAGGCCCAGCACCCGCCCGTCGGCGAGGTCGAGGTCGACCCCCTGCAGCACCGTGCTGTGCCGGTACCCCGACTGCAGCCCGCGGACCTCGAGCACCTCAGCCCACCCCCAGGGCGGCCGGACCGGCCGTGTCGGTGAACAGCGACTCCCGGCCGGTGCCGAGGTAGGCCTCCTGCACGGCGTCGCTCGCCCGCACCTCCTCGGGCGTGCCGGTCAGCAGCACCCGCCCCAGGTGCAGCACGGTCACCGACCGCGCCAGCGCGAAGACGACGTCCAGGTCGTGCTCGACGATGACCACGGTCACCGACTCCGGCAGCGCCCGGACCAGCTCCACCAGTCGCGCGCTCTCCGCCGGCGACATGCCCGCCGCCGGCTCGTCGAGCAGCAGCAGCCGCGGCTCGCAGGCCAGCGCCACGGCCACCTCCAGCTGCCGCCGCTCGCCGTGGGACAGGTCGGCGACCGGGCTGCCCCGCCGGTGCTCGAGGCCGACGTCGGCCAGCAGGCCGTCGACCCGCTCCCGGGCGGCGGTCTGCCGCCGCGGCAGCAGCGACGCGCGCGAGCCGTGCCGCCGCTGCGCGGCCAGCAGCACGTTCTGCTCCACCGTCTGCGTGGTGAACAGGCTCGAGTGCTGCAGCGTCTGGCTGATCCCCAGCCGCGCCCTGCGGTGCTCGGGCAGGCCGGTGACGTCGGTGCCACCGAGGCGCACCGTGCCGGCCGACACCGGCATGCTGCCGGTGACCAGCTTGAACAGCGTGCTCTTGCCGGCGCCGTTGGGCCCGATCAGCGCGTGCCGGGCGCCGGTGGGCACGTCGAGGGTGACGTCGTCGACCGCCTTGAGCGCGCCGAAGTGCCGGCTGACTCCCGACAGGGACAGCAGGGGTGCGGTCACGGTGTCCTCCGGGAACGGCGGCGTCGCACCGCGGCCGAGACGCCGGCCAGGCCGGCGAAGCCGCGCGGCAGCAGGTAGACGGCGAGCACGAAGACGATGCCCAGCACCAGCGGGCCGTGGCCCTCCAGCGTCGGGCCCAGCGCGTCGCGCACCAGCACGACGACGGCCGCGCCGAGCACCGGCCCCCACAGCGACCCGGCCCCGCCGAGGATCACCGCCAGCAGCGCCAGCGCCCCGGTGGTGAAGCCCGCCTCGCTCGGCGTCACCAGCCGGACCTGCACGGCGAACAGCCCGCCGGCCACCCCGGCGACGGCGCCGGCGATGACGAAGGCCGCGTACTTGTAGCGGAACGGCGAGTACCCGAGCGAGCGCATCCGCGGCTCGTTGTCCCGGATCCCGCGCAGCGCGCCCCCGACGGGCGAGCGCGACACCAGCCACACCGCCGCGAACCCGAGGACGAACACCGCCAGCACGAACCAGTACACGTAGCCGGCGAGGGTGAGCGCGGTGCCGCCGACCCGCACCGCCGGGATGCCGTAGAGGCCGTTGGACCCGCCGGTCACCGAGTCCAGGGTGGTGGACAGCTGGTAGACGATCTCGCCGACGGCGAGCGTCAGCATGAGGAAGAAGACCCCGCTGCTGCGCACCGCCAGCCACCCGGTGGCCGCGGCCGCGACGGCCCCGGCCAGCGCGGCGACCAGCACCAGCACGACGCCCTCGCTGGTCACGTTGATCGCCACGATCCCGGCGGTGTAGGCGCCGACGCCGAAGTAGGCGGCGTGCCCCAGCGAGGGCAGCCCGGTCACCCCGACCAGCAGGTCGAGGCTGACGGCGAACAGCGCGAACACCAGGATCCGGCCGAGCACCGTCGTCGCGAACGGCGCGAGCACGAACGGCGCCGCGGCCAGCAGCACCAGGACGACGACGGCGGGGACCGCCCGCAGGAGCGCCGACGGCCGCCGCCCCCCGCCGGGCCGGCCGGCGCTCGCGGGGCTGTCGGCGACGATCGACTCCACGGCGGCGCTCACGTCCCGGCCAGCTTCCGCGGGCCGAACAGCCCGCGCGGCCGCAGCACCAGGACCAGCGCCAGGGTGCCGAAGAGGATGAACGAGGCCAGGTCGGGCAGCAGCGCCCGGCCCAGCGACTCGACCTGCCCGATGACCAGCGCGCCGATGAACGCCCCCTTGACCGAGCCCAGGCCGCCGATCACGACGACGACCAGGGCGAGGATGAGGATGGTGTCGTCCAGACCCGGGCGGGCGCCGTACACCGGGGCGCCGAGCACCCCGGCCACGGTCGCCAGCATCGACCCGATGCCGAGGACGGCCACCTTGACCTTGCGGTTGTCGATGCCCATGGCCGAGACCATCTCCCGGTCGGCGACGCTGGCCCGCACCAGCGCGCCGACCGACGTCCGCTCCACCACGACGTAGACGACGACGGCCAGCACCAGCCCGACGCCGATCAGCGCCAGCCGGTAGGCGGGGTAGGACCGGCCCAGGAACGACACGCTCTCGGCCAGCCCGGGCGGCGCGCCCACCGACAGCGCGTCGTTGCCGTAGACGATCGAGAGCACCTCGGCCACCACCAGCGACACCCCGAGGGTGAGCAGCGCCTGGTCGAGGATCGGCCGCCGCGCCAGCGGCTCGGTCATCACCGACAGCACCCCGCCGGCGAGCAGCCCGACCAGCGCGGCGATGCCGAGGGCGGCGAGGAACCCGCCCCACGTCGCGCCGCCGGACAGCAGGCTCCAGGCCAGGTACGCGCCGACCAGGAACAGCGCGCCGTGCGCCAGGTTCAGCACGTCCATCATCCCGAAGACGATGGACAGGCCCACGGCGAGGATGAACAGCAGCGACCCCACGGCGAAGCCGTTGAGGATGCTGACGAGGTTGCTGTCGAACCACTCGATCACCGCTGGCCGCCTCCTCCCGCGCCGCGGGCGGGCACGCCGGTCAGCTGCCCGGCTGGGCGAACCGGCCGAGGTCGGTGACGACGCTGTTGACCAGCGTCCCGCCCTCGTCGGTCACCTCGCGCAGGTAGATGCTCTGCTCGGGGGTCTGGCCGTTGAAGCTCCACGGGCCGCGCGGGCTGTCCTCGATCTCACCGAGGCCGTCGAGCGCCTCCGACAGCTGGTCGCCGGTGAGCCCCTCGGCCTCGGCGAGGGCGTCGGCGAGCACGTTGGCGGTGTCGTAGGTGGTCATGCCGAACACCGTCGGCGGCTCGTCGTAGGCCGCCTCGTACGCCTCGACGAACTCGGTGTTGGCCTCGTTGTCGATCTCGGTGGAGTAGTGCAGCGTCGTCTGCACGCCCACCGCCGACTGGCCCTGCGCCTCGAGGACGCTGCCCTCGGTGAGGAAGCCCGAGCCGTACAGCGGGACGGCGTCCTTGAGGCCGAACGCGTCGTACTGCTGCACGAAGCTGACCGCCTCGGCGCCGGAGTAGAAGACGAAGGTCGCGGCGGCGCCGGAGTCGCGGATCCCGGAGAGGAACGGCTGGTAGTCCTGCGTGGTGCCGAAGGGGGTCAGCGCCTGCCCGGCGACCGTGCCGCCGCCGGCCTCGAACGCCTCGGTGAACCCGGCCACCACCTCCTGGCCGGCGGCGTAGTCCGGCGCCATCACGTAGACCGGCCCGACGCCCTCCTCGGCCAGGTGCTGCCCCATGGCCGAGGCCACCTGGGCGTTGGTGAACGACGTCCGCCACACGTAGGGGGAGGCCGCGTCACCGGTGATCGCGCCCGCGCCGGCGTTGGCCACGATCAGCAGCTTCTGCGCCTCGGTGAACTGCTCGGCCGCGCCCAGGGCGGTCGCGGAGTTGACGATGCCGACGACGACGTCGACCTGCTCCTCCTGCAGCAGCCGCTGGATGGCCGGGACGCCGGTGTCGGGGCCCTCGCCCTCGTCGGCGACGACGGTCTCGACCTGGTAGTCGCCCATCCGGCCGTCGTTCTGCTCCAGCCACAGGTCCCAGCCCTGCTGCATGTCCTCGCCGAGTGGGGTGTAGACGCCGGCCTGCGGGATCACCAGGCCGACGCGGATGGTGCCGCCGCCCTCACCACCGCCGCCGCCGGAGTCCCCGCCGCCGGAGTCCCCGCCCAGGCTGCCGCCACCGCAGGCGGTGGTCAGCGACAGCAGTGCCACCGCGCCGAGCGGTCCGAGCAGTCGACCGCGGGAGGATCCGTGCACCGCCATGGAGGTCTCCGGAGAGTCAGGACGTGCTACACTGCACGTCGGTCAGCGCACGATGCTGTAGTAGCACGGCAGAGTGTGTCAAGCCTCACTCTCCAGGCCGGGCAGCTCGTGGCCCAGTCGTGACCCGGCCGGGTGGCCGGCGGGGATCCGGACCCGGGCGGTGTCACCATGGTCGGTGTGGAGGTCGTCGAGGGGCCGTTCGTCACGCGGCGCCAGGAGCTCGGCGCGGCGAGTGCCCGCAGCCTGCTGCTCACCGTCCTCGGGGAGTTCGTGCTGCCCGGCGCCCGCCCGGTGTGGACGGCGACCCTCATCGACCTGCTGGCCGACCTCGACGTCGCCGAGAAGGCCGCTCGCCAGGCGATCATGCGGACCGCCGACAGCGGGTGGATCGCCGGCAGCCGGGTGGGCCGGGAGACCTGCTGGACGCTCACCGAGGCCGGCACCCGGCTGCTGCGGGAGGGCACCGACCGCATCTACGGCTTCGCCGCGGAGGGGCGCACCTGGGACGGCCGGTGGCTGGTGCTCACCGTGGGCATCCCGGAGAACGCCCGCTCGCTGCGCCAGCAGCTGCGCACCCGGCTGGGCTGGGCCGGACTCGGCTCGGTCAACGGCACCACCTGGGTGACCCCGCGCATCGACCGCGAGGAGGAGGCCCGGCGCGTCCTGGAGGACCTCGGCCTGCTGGCCGGCAGCTGGTCGTTCCTCGCCGGAGCGGGGGTGATCGGCGACGAGCGGTCGCTGACCCGCAGCGCCTGGGACCTCGACGCGATCGAGGCCCGCTACGAGGACTTCCTCGACCTCGTGCGGCGGCGCCGGCCGCGCACCGACCGGCAGGCCCTCGTCGCGCAGGTCCGCCTCGTGCAGGAGTGGCGCCGCTTCCCGCTGCTCGACCCCGGCCTGCCGCGCGAGCTGCTGCCGCCGCGGTGGAGCGGCAACCGGGCGGCCGAGGCGTTCCGCGAGCGGCACGCCGCCTGGGCGCCGCGGGCCCAGGCGGCGTGGGCGGAGCTCAGCCGCGACCGCTGAGGGCACCGGCGTGCTCGGCCAGCCAGGCCCGCCCGGCGTCGGTGAGCACCCGGCTGTCCTTCTCGGCCTGCAGCAGCGGCGGGTCCTGTCGGTAGAGCCGGGCCACCAGGTGGTTGTCGGGGGCGAGCTGGCGGGCGATCTGGTGCGCCTCGAGCTTGTGCAGCCGCCCCCCGGGCGCCTCGGCGAAGCGCTGCAGCAGCGCGACCTGCGCCTCCTCGGGGTCCCGGTGCGCGCCGGCCGCCGGGGCGGGCGCCGGCTCCTCGTCGAGCAGCGCGGTGACCGCGCGCGAGAAGGTCTGCACCAGGTCGCGGATCCGGTCGTCGCGGGACGGGGTGGCTGCGCCGCCGCCCGAGCCCTGCCAGGTGCGCTGCGGGTGCCGGCGCAGGTACTCCTGCTCGAGCTCGAGCATCCGCTCGGTGTGGGTGCGGAACTGCTCGGCGGTGCCGTGCAGGAACACCCAGTGCCGCATGGCGTGCGCGTGCACGCCCTGCCGCTCGAGGTCCTCGTCGGACAGGTCGCGGGCCGGGACGCCCGGTCGCTCGGTCATGGTGTGCTCCCTCGGTCGGTCGGGCAGGCTCGATCTCGGTGGCCCTCCTCGCGGGCGTCAAGGTCCGGCGCCGGGCGCCAGCGGGCGTGCCGCGTGCCGGTCCGCCCGCTGCGGACCAGCTCCAGCCGGGGCCGCGGGCCGTCGGTCCGCCCGGTCTGCGGCCGGCGGCTGCCCGCCCGGAAGGGGGCCGGCCACTCCGCGCCGGGGCCGCTGTAGCCCTGCTCGGCGGCCGCGTGCAGCGTCCACTGCGGGTCGTAGAGGTGCGGACGGCCCAGCGCGCACAGGTCGGCGCGGCCGGCCAGCAGGACGGAGTTGACGTCGTCCCAGCTCGACAGGGCGCCGACGGCGATGACCGCGACGCCGAGCTCGCGGCCCACCTCGTTGCGGATCCGGTCGGCGTACGGGGTCTGGTAGCTGCGGCCGAACGCCGGCCGCTCGTCCTTGACCACCTGCCCGGTGGAGACGTCGATGCCGTCGGCGCCGTGCTCGGCGAAGGCCCGGGCCACGCGGACGGCGTCGTCGACGTCGGTGCCGCCCTCGTACCAGTCGGTCGCCGAGATGCGCACCGTCAGCGGCCGCTCGGCGGGCCACGCGGCGCGGACGGCGTCGAAGACCTCCAGCGGGTAGCGCAGCCGGTCCTCCAGCGTGCCCCCGTAGCGGTCGGTGCGGTGGTTGGACAGCGGCGAGATGAACGACGACAGCAGGTAGCCGTGCGCGCAGTGCAGCTCGAGCAGGTCGAACCCGGCGCGGGCGGCCGACCGGGTGCTGGCGACGAACTGCTCCCGGATCTGCGCGAGGTCGGCCTCGGTGAGCTCGCGGGGGACGGCGTTGGCGGGGGAGTAGGGCACCGGCGAGGGGCCGACGACCTCCCAGCCGCCCTCCGGCAGCGGCTCGTCGATGCCCTCCCACATCAGCCGGGTGGAGCCCTTGCGGCCGGAGTGGCCGAGCTGGACGCCGATGCGCGCATCGCTGCTGCCGTGCACGAAGTCGACGACGCGGGCCCAGGCGGCCTCCTGCTCGGGCGTGTAGAGCCCGGAGCAGCCCGGCGTGATCCGGCCCTCGGGGGACACGCAGACCATCTCGGTCATCACCAGCCCGGCCCCGCCCAGGGCCTTGCTGCCCAGGTGCACCAGGTGGAAGTCGGTGGGCAGCCCGTCGACGGCGGAGTACACGTCCATCGCCGAGACCACGACGCGGTTGCGCAGCTCCAGCCCGCCGAGGCGGAAGGAGTGGAACATCGGCGGCCGCGGCTCGGCCGGCTCCGGCTGACTGCGGGCGAACCACGCGTCGACCCCGGCGACGAACTCCGGGTCGCGCAGCCGCAGGTTGTCGTGGGTGACCCGGCGGCTGCGGGTGACGATGTTGAACGCGAACTGCTCCGGCGGCTGGTCGACGTAGTGCGCGATGTCCTCGAACCACTCCAGGCTGGCCCTGGCCGCGCGCTGGGTGGACAGCACCACCGGCCGGCGCTCCTCCTCGTAGGCGGTCAGCGCGGCGTCGAGGTCGGGCTGCTCGTGCAGGCAGGCCGCCAGGGCCAGGGCGTCCTCCATCGCGAGCTTGGTGCCCGAGCCGATGGAGAAGTGCGCGGTGTGCGCGGCGTCGCCGATGAGCACCAGGTTGCCGTGCCGCCAGGTCTCGTTGGACAGCGACCGGAAGTTCAGCCACCGGGAGTTGTTCGCGACCACGCGGTGCCCGCCGAGGACGCCGGCGAACAGCTGCTCGACCAGCTCGATCGACTTGGTGTCGCTCTCCCCGGGCGGGAGGTCCAGCGCGGCGACGTCGGCGAAGGCGCGCTGCCAGACGTCCTCGTGCATCTCGACGATGAAGGTGCTGCCGGTGCGGTCGTAGGGGTAGCCGTGGATCTGCACGACGCCGTGCGGCGTCTCCTCGACGTAGAACTTGAACGCCTCGAACACCAGGTCGGTGCCCAGCCACATGTACTTGCAGCGGCGGGTCTCCACGGTGGGCCGGAAGACGTCGGCGTGGCGGGTGCGCACCGCGGAGTTCGCGCCGTCCCCGGCCAGGACCAGGTCGTACCCGGCGCGCAACTGCTCGACGTCGGGGGCCTCGGTGCGGAAGTGCACCGTCACGCCGAGGTCGGCGCAGCGGCGCTGCAGGATCCGCAGGAGCTCCTTGCGGCTCATCGCGGCGAAGCCGTGCCCGCCGGAGGTGGTCACCCGGCCGCGGTGGTGGACGTCGATGTCGTCCCAGCGGGCGAAGTGCCGCTCCATCTCCCGGTAGACCGCCGGGTCGGCGTGCTCGATGCCGCCCAGGGTCTCGTCGGAGAAGACCACGCCGAAGCCGAAGGTGTCGTCGGGGGCGTTGCGCTCCCAGACGGTGATCTCGTGGGTCGGGTCGAGCTGCCTGGCGAGGGCGGCGAAGTACAGCCCGCCCGGGCCGCCGCCGACCACCGCGGTCCGCACGCCGCTCACCGCAGCCGGTACCGCTGGAGCTTGCCGGTGCTGGTGCGCGGCAGCTCGGTGCGGAACTCGACGGCGCGCGGGCACTTGTAGGGCGCGATCACCTGCTTGCACCACGCCTGCAGCTCCTCGGCCTGCACCTCGCGGGTGCGGTCGGGGCCGAGCACGACGAACGCCTTGACGATCGTGCCGCGGTCGGGGTCGGGCGCACCGACCACCGCGCACTCGACCACGTCGGGGTGGCCCAGCAGCGCCTGCTCGACCTCCGGCCCGGCGATGTTGTACCCGGCCGAGACGATCATGTCGTCGGTGCGGGCGCGGTAGGTGAAGTAGCCGTCGGCGTCGCGGACGTAGGTGTCGCCGGTGTAGTTCCAGCCGTGCCGCACGTACACCTCCTGGCGGTCCCCGCCGAGGTAGCGGCAGCCGGTGGGCCCGCGGACGGCGAGGGAGCCCTCCGTCCCGTCGGGCAGCTCGGTCCCGTCGTCGTCGAGGACCGCGGCGGTGTAGCCGGGGACGGCGCGGCCGGTGGTGCCGGGGCGGATGTCGTCGTCGGCGGCGGAGATGAACACGTGCAGCATCTCGGTGGCGCCGATGCCGTCGATCACCCGCACCCCGGTCGCGTCGTGCACCGCGTGCCAGACGGCGGCGGGCAGCGTCTCACCGGCCGACACGGCGCGCCGCAGCCCCGCCAGCGCCGGTGCGCGGCCGGCCGCGACGATCGCCTTGTAGGCCGTGGGCGCGGTCGACAGCACGGTCACCCCGTGCTCGGCCACCGCGTCGGCGAGCTGCTCGGGGCCGGCCCGCTCGAGCAGCAGCACGCTGGCGCCGGCCCGCAGCGGGAAGACGACCAGGGCGCCGAGGCCGTAGGTGAAGGCGATCGGCGGCGACCCGCAGAACACGTCGCCGGGCTCGGGCCGCAGCAGGTGCGCCGAGAAGGTGTCGGCGATGGCCAGCACGTCGCGGTGGAAGTGCATGGTGGCCTTGGGCCGGCCGGTGGTGCCGGAGGTGAAGGCCAGCAGCGCGGTGTCGTCGGCGGCGGTGGGCACGTCGGCGAAGGTGTCCGGCTGGGCGGCGGCCCGGGCGGTGAGGTCGCCGGGCCCGTCCCCGCCGAACGGGACGACGGTGAGCCCGGGGACGGCGGCCCGCTCGAGGTCCGCGGTCAGCCGGGCGTCGCACAGGGCCAGCACCGGCCGGCACATCTCGCCCATGGTGGCCAGCTCGCCGGCGCGCAGCACCGGCATGGTGGTCACGGCCACCCCGCCGGCCTTGAGGACGGCGAGCCAGCAGGCGACCAGCCACGGCGAGTTGTACCCGCGCAGCAGCACGCGGTTGCCCGGGACCAGGCCGAGCTCGCCGGTCAGCACCCCGGCGACCCGGTTGGCCCGCGCGCGCAGCTCGCCGTAGCTCCACACCGCGCCGTCCGGCGTCCGCAGGCACGGCCGGTCGGCGCCGTGCCGGTCGATGGTGGCGTCGAGCAGCTCGGTCGCGCAGTTGAGCCGGTCGGGGTAGGCGAGGTCGCCGAGGTCGAGCACCGGCCAGGTGTCGGGCCGGGGCAGGTTGTCCCGGCAGAAGGTGTCCACGTGGGCGGAGGGGGTCAGCGACGGCGCGCTCAGCGTCATGGGGATCTGCCTCCCGGGGGTCGCCGGGTCCGGCGGGGCCGCACCCTGCGCCTCAGTATGGCGTTGCCCTGACGGTAGTCAACACCGCGGCATACCGACAGCCGGGTCCGTATCGTGGCGGCGTGACCGCCGCCCCCGCCGACCCGCCGGCCGGGGCCGCCCCGCAGCCGCGGCAGCTGGTGGTGACGCTCTACGGCCTCTACGCCCGGGAGCGCGGCGGCTGGCTGTCGGTGGCGGCGCTGGTGCGGCTGATGGCGGCCCTCGGCGTCGACGAGCCCGCCGTCCGCTCGACGGTGTCCCGGCTCAAGCGCCGCGGGTGGCTCGAGGCCCGCCGCGAGGGGGACGTCGCCGGGTACGCCCTCACCGACGCCGCCCGCGAGGTGCTGGCCGAGGGCGACGCCCGGATCTTCGGCCGACGGCGGGCCGGGGCCGACGACGGCTGGCTGCTGGTCGTGTTCTCCGTGCCGGAGTCCGAGCGCGAGCGGCGGCACCGGCTGCGCTCGGAGCTGACCCGGCTGGGCTTCGGCACGGTGGCCCCGGGCGTGTGGATCGCCCCGGCACACCTGGCCGAGGAGGCCGCCGACGTGCTGCGCCGCCGCGACCTCGACGGCTACGTGGAGCTGTTCACCCGGGCGCGGGTGCCCGGGGGCGCCGCCCGCGGGTCGGTGGCCCGCTGGTGGGACCTCGACGCGCTGCACGAGCGCTACGCCGTCTTCCTCGACCGGCACGCCGGTGTCGCGGCCGGCCGTGGCCGCCCGGACCCGGCCCGCGCGTTCGCCGACTACGTGCGGCTGCTCACCGACTGGCGGGCGCTGCCCTACGCCGACCCGGGGCTGCCGCTGGACCTGCTGCCCGCCGACTGGAACGGGGTGCGCGCCGCGGACCTCTTCGCCCGGCTGCGCGAGCGGCTGGCCGGGCCCGCCGCCGAGCAGGCGGCCCGCCTCGTCGCCGGCTGAGCCCGCTCAGCCGGGGAGGACGGCGGTGCCCTGCACCTCGACGAGCGCCTCGTCGTCCCACAGCCGGGCCACGCCGATGCCGGCCATCGCCGGGTAGTCCGCACCCACCAGCCGGCGCCAGACGCCGCCGATCTCGCGGGCGTGCGCCCGGTAGTCGGCCAGGTCGACGGCGTAGACGGTGAGCGAGGCGAGGTCGCCCGGCTGCCCGCCGGCCGCCCGGAGCGCCGTCAGCAGGTTGCCCAGGGCCTGCTCGAACTGGGCCACGACGCCCTCGCCGACGATCCGGCCCGCGGCGTCCATCGCGGTCTGCCCGGCGAGGAACACCACCCGGCCCGGGCCGGCCACCACGGCGTGCGCGAAGCCCGACGGCCGCGCCAGCTCCGGCGGGTCCACCCTGCGGAACTCGCTCACGATGCCTCCGGTTCGCTACCGCCCGGCGGAGCCGGCACGACGACGGAGCCGCTCACGACTGCACCGACCCCCCGTCCACGTTGATCCCCTGCCCGGTCACCGCGGCGCTGGCCACGCAGAGCAGCACCGCGTCGGCGACCTCCTCCGGGTCGACCAGCCGGCCGATCGGCTGGCGCCGGGCCAGCGCCTCCCGCGCCTGCTCCGCGGTGCGCCCGGTGGTCGCGCTGATCGCCGCGACCGTGCGGTCGGTCATCGGGGTGTCGACGTAGCCCGGGCACACCGCGTTGACCGTGACCCCGCTGCCGGCCAGCTCGGCGGCCGCGGACCGGACCAGGCCGAGCAGGCCGTGCTTGCTCGCGGTGTAGGCCGCGACGTAGGGGTCGCCGCGCTTGGCGGCCACGGACGCCACGGCCACCACCCGGCCCCACCCGGCGGCGACCATGCCGGGCACCGCCCGGCGCAGCAGCCGGAAGGGGGCGGTCAGGTTGAGCTCCAGCATCCGGGCCCAGTCCTCGTCGGTGGTGCGGGCCAGCGGCGCGGACACCCCGGCGCCGGCGTTGAGCACCAGCACCTCCACCGGGCCGCCCCACTCCCGCTCCACCCGGCCGGCGACGTCGTCGGCGGCGCCCGGTGCGGTGAGGTCGGCCGGGACGACGAGCGAGGGGCCGGGCAGCGCGGCGGCGACCGCCTCGAGCTCGGCGCCGCTGCGCGCGGTGAGCGCCACGGCGTGCCCGTCGGCCGAGAGCCGGCGGGCGACGGCGGCGCCGATCCCGCGCCCCGCGCCGGTGACCAGGCAGCGGCGGGCGGGCACGGCCGGAGCTTGCCACCGCCGCGTGACGACCGTCAACATGACGACATACCCACCCGACCGGCCGCGACGGAGGACCCGAGCAGATGAAGCCCGAGGAGTTCACCGACATCCGCTACGAGGTGGAGGAAGACGACCACGCCGTCATCACGATCGACCGGCAGGAGCGGATGAACAGCTTCCGCGGGCGCACGGTGGACGAGCTGATCTCGGCGTTCAAGCACGCGTGGGCCGACCACCGGGTGGGCGCGGTGATCCTGACCGCGGCCGGTGAGCGCGCCTTCTGCACCGGCGGCGACGTCAAGGAGCGCGCGGAGACCGGCGGCTACGGCGAGACGGAGTGGGGCACGTTCGAGATCGAGCGGCTGCACCGGATCATCCGCGACATCCCCAAGCCGGTCATCGCCGCGGTCAACGGCATCGCGATCGGCGGCGGGCACGTCCTGCACGTGCTCTGCGACCTCACCGTCGCCTGCGAGGAGGCCACCTTCGCCCAGGCCGGCCCGCGGGTCGGCTCCTTCGACGCGGGCTTCGGCTCGGCCTACCTGGCCCGGGTGGTGGGGGAGAAGCGGGCCCGCCAGATCTGGTTCCTGCTCGACCGCTACGACGCCGCGACCGCCGAGCGCTGGGGGCTGGTCAACGCGGTGGTCCCGCGGGAGCAGCTGCTCGACACCGCCCGCGAGTGGGCGCGCAAGATCGGCACCTACTCGCCGACGGCGCTGCGCTTCCTCAAGCACTCGTTCAACGCCGACTCCGACCACCTCTCGGGCATCTCGCACCTGGCCTTCGACGGGCTGACCCAGTTCGCGGTCAGCGAGGAGGGCATGGAGGGCGCCCGGGCTTTCGCCGAGAAGCGGCCGCCGGACTTCCGCCGGTTCCGCTGACGGACTACACCGCTGCTTGACCTCCGGCGCACCGCTGTAGAACATCGGAGCGTGCTCGACGGACACGTCCTGGTGGACGCGCACGTGCACGTGCCCACGCTGACCTCGCTGGCGCCGGCCTGGGTCGACTGGGCGCGGCAGTTCGGCCGGCCCGGCGTCCTCGAGGAGGTCTGGCGCCCCGACGGGACGCCGGACCCGGAGGCGCTCGACCGGCTGTTCGCCGAGGAGGGCGTCGACGTCGCGCTGCTGTTCTGCGAGTACAGCCCCAAGGCGACCGGCTACCAGCTCTTCGACGACCTGCTGCCGCTGGTCGAGGCCAACCCGCGGCGGTTCCGGCCGGTGGCCAACGTCAACCCGCACCTGCACTTCCCGATCGCGCGGGAGCTGGAGCGCCAGCTCGACCTGGGCGCGGCGGCGCTGAAGATCCACCCGGTGCACGGCGGCTTCCGCGCCGACGACGCGGCGATGTACCCGGCGTACGCGGTGCTCGTGGAGCGCGGTGTCCCGCTGGTCGTGCACTGCGGCACGAGCAGCTTCCCCGGCTCGACCAACGCCTACGCCGACCCGCAGCTGCTCGACGCCGTGCTGCGCGACTTCCCCGACCTGCACGTGGTGCTCGCCCACGGCGGCCGCGGCTGGTGGTACGACGCGGCGGCGTTCCTCGCGGTGTCGCGGCCGACCGTGTGGATCGAGCTGTCCGGGCTGCCGCCCAAGCGGCTGCCGGAGTACTACGCCCGCTTCGACCTCGGCCGGCTGGCCCGCAAGTGGATCTACGGCACCGACTGGCCCGGGGTGCCGGGGCAGGCGGCCAACGCCCGCGCCGTCGCCTCGCTCGGCCTGCCCGACGACGTCGTCCCGCTCGTGCTCGGCGGCAACGCCCTGCGGGTGTACCGCGGGCTCGACCCGGCCTGACCCGCGCGCCGGGTCACAGCCAGGGCGGCAGCTCCGGGACGGCGCCGGACGGCGAGCGCACGGCGGCGCCGGGGCGGCCGGTCAGGTACGCCGCGACGGCGGCGAGCGACCCGCGCACCTCGGCGGGGGCGCCCCGCCCGGACACCGCCCAGGTGTCCCCGTCGTCGGTGGTGAGGTGCAGGGCGGGCTGGTCGCCGCCGGAGCGCCGGGCGACGGCGTCGGCGACCAGCGCGCGGAGGAGGTCGGGCGGCAGGGCGGCGAAGCCGGTCGCCGGGTCGAGGTCGGCCGCGTGCACCCAGACCTCCCGGGCGCGCAGCCACGGGATCTCCGTCGCCGGGACGGTCCGGCCCTGGGCGGTGCGCACCGGCCGCGCCCACTGCTCGGCGGTCAGCGCGTCCAGCGCCGCGGCGAGCCCGGCGGCGGAGTCGCGCACCCACCGGCGCAGCTCCTCCGGCGGCCGCCGCGCGCCCTCCCGGATGTCCCGGTCGCGCTGCTCCGGCGAGGCGTACATCGGCGTCTCCTCGCCGGTGGCCGCCCAGCGCGCCAGGTTGAGCAGCGCCTCGGCGTTGGCGGCCACGTGGGCCACCAGGTGCCGGCCGGTCCAGCCGGGCAGCGCGGTGGGCCCGGCGAGGTCGTCGTCCCCGGTGCGGTCGAGGACGCCGAGGAGGTGGTCGGTGCCCCCGGCCACCCAGCGGCGCGCGCCGGCGGGGTCGCGGCCGGCCGTCATGCGCCCGGGTCGGCGACGACGCGGTTCTCGCAGCGCCCCAGGCCGCCGATCTCGGTGGTCAGGGTCTGCCCCACCTCCAGGTAGCGCGCGGGGGTGCGGCCGTGCCCGACGCCGCCGGGCGTGCCGGTGCTGATCACGTCGCCCGGGCGCAGCGTCACCACGGTGGAGACGTACTCGACGAGCGCCACCGGGTCGAACAGCAGGTCGCCGGTGCTGTCCTCCTGCACCGTCTCGCCGTCGACCCGCGTGCTGACCGGCAGCACCGGCCGCACGCCGCCGGGCAGCTCGTCGGGGGTGACCAGGTAGGGGCCCAGCGGGGTGGTGGCCTCCCAGGTCTTGCCCTGCAGCCACTCGCCGGTGCGGAACTGCCAGTCGCGGCAGGTGACGTCGTTGAGCACGCAGAACCCGGCGATCGCCCGCTCGGCGTCGGCGCCGCGGGCGCGGCGGACCGGGGCGCCGACGACGGCGAGCTCGCCCTCCCAGTCGAGGGCGTCGGTCTCCGGCGGCCGCACGACGTCGTCGGTGGCGCCGACGAGCGCGTCGGCGTACTTGGCGAACAGGGTGGGGTGCCCGGGCAGGTCGCGGCCCATCTCCCGGATGTGGGTGCGGTAGTTGAGCCCGACGCAGACGACCTTCCCGGGGCGGGGGACGACCGGCGCGTACGCCGCGCCCCGGAGGTGGGACGCGGACTCGCTCGCCGCCGCGGCGCGCTCCGCCCAGCCGGGGTCGGCGAGGAGCGCGCCGAGGTCGGCGGCGCCGACGTCGACGAGCCGGTCGTCCTCCACCCGCACGGCGCGGGTCGCGCCGTCGAGCGTGCGCACGGTCGCCAGCCTCACCCGGACACCTCGGCCCGGTCCAGGTGCAGGGCCTCCAGGACGGGGGTGTCGCTGAACCGGAAGAGGTCGAGCGCGCCCGAGTCGGAGTCCGACGGGCCGGCCTCCGAGCGCACCGACAGCGGCTGCCAGGAGGGGACGACGAACAGGTCGCCGCGGCCGACCCGCCAGGATGCCTCGCCCACGGTGACCGTGCCGGTGCCGTCGAACACCTGGTACACCGAGGAGCCGGCCTCGCGGCGCGGCGCGGTCTGCGTGCCCGGGCGGACGCGGTGCACCTCGGCCCGGATGGTGGGCAGCACGTCGCCGCCGGTGGTGGGGTTGGTGTAGCGGACGGCGGCGTGGCCGGGTTCCAGCACGCCGGGGTGCCCCTCCGACTCCAGCTCGAGCTGGTCGCCCAGCGCCGCGTCGGTGTCGGCCCAGCGGTAGTTGAGCAGCGGGGTCCCCGGGGTGGCGCCGGGCGCGGACACCGGGCGCAGTCCCGGGTGGCCCCACAGCCGCTGCGAGCGCGAGCGCTGCGGCGTCGTCCGCTCCGCGTCGCTGATCGTCTCCCGGCCGAACTCGAAGAACTGCGACTCGGCGGTGTACTGGAACGGGATGTCCAGGCCGTCGATCCAGGCCATCGGGCGGTCGGCGGCGTTGTGGTGGGCGTGCCAGTTCCAGCCCGCCTGCGGGAGGAAGTCGCCGCGCTCCATCGGCACCGGGTCGCGGCCGACGACGGTCCACACGCCGGAGCCCTCGACGACGAACCGGAACGCGTGCTGGGTGTGCCGGTGCTCCGGGGCGTCCTCGCCGGGCATCAGGTACTGGATCGCCGCCCACAGCGTCGGGGTGGCGTACGGCTTGCCGCCCAGCGCCGGGTTGGCCAGCGCGATGGCGCGCCGCTCCCCGCCCCGGCCGACGGGGACGAGGTGGCCGGCCCGGTCGGCGAGCTCGAGCAGGTGCTGCCAGCGCCACACGTGCGGCACCGCCCGCGAGCGCGGGTGCACCGGCATGAGGTCGCCGATCTCGGTCCACAGCGGGACCAGCAGCTCGCGCTCGAACCCGCGGTAGAGCTGCTCGAGCTCGGGCGTCGGCGTGGGCTGGCCGGGTGCGTCGACGGCGGTCAGCGAGACCGGGGAGCTCAGCTGCTGGGTCATGACGGGGCGTCCTCTCGTGCGGCAGGTCGTGCGGCGGGTCCTGCGGCGAGGCGCCGGGCGACGTCGTCCCGGAGCGCCTTCTTGTCGATCTTCCCGACCGTGGTGGTGCGCAGCTCCTCGACGACCTCGAGGCGCTCGGGCCAGGTGTACGTCGCCACCCCGGCGGCGGCCAGGGCCGACCGGACGTCGTCGAGGACCAGGGTGGTGCCCGGCCGCAGCACCGCGTAGAGGCAGACCCGCTCGCCGAGCACCGGGTCGGGCATGGCGACGGCGGCGACGGCGGCCACCTGCGGCAGCAGCCGGTAGGCGAGGTTCTCGACCTCCTCGGCGCTGATCTTCTCCCCGCCGCGGTTGATCATGTCCTTGTCGCGTCCCTCGACGACCAGGTTGCCGTCGGGACGCCGGCGGACGACGTCGCCGCTGCGGTACCAGCCGTCGGCGGTGAACGCGCGGGCGTTCTGCTCGGCCGCCCGGTAGTAGCCGCGCGGCGTGTAGGGGCCCCGGGTCAGCAGGGCGCCCGGCGTGCCGTCGGGGACGTCGCGGTCGAGCTCGTCGACGACGCGCACCTCGTCGCCCGGGCTCAGCGGCCGGCCCTGGGTGGTGCAGACGACGTCGTCGGGGTCGTCGGGGCGGGTGTAGTTGAGCAGCCCCTCGGCCATCCCGAACACCTGCTGCAGGGTGCAGCCGAGCACCGGGCGCACGGTGCGGGCCACCTCGTCGGCCAGCCGGGCGCCGCCCACCTGCAGCAGCCGCAGGGAGGAGAGCTGCCCGGCGCCGTGCCCGGCCGCGTGCGCCAGCCAGCGCTGCGCCACCGCCGGCACCACCGCGGTGACGGTGACGCCCTCGGCGGCGACCGTGGCGAAGGCCCGCTCGGGCTCCGGCGAGCGGAGCAGGACCACCCGCCCGCCGGCGAGCAGGGTGCCGAGGATCCCCGGGCAGGCCAGCGGGAAGTTGTGCGACGCGGGCAGGCTCACCAGGTAGACGGTGTCCGGCCCCAGGCCGCAGAGCTCCGCGCTGGCGCGGGCGTTGTAGGCGTAGTCGTCGTGGGTCCGGGCGATCAGCTTGGGCAGGCCGGTGGTCCCGCCGGAGAGCAGGAAGACCGCCACCGACCGGCTGGCCGGCTGGTCGGCGTCCCACCGCGCGCGGACCGCGGCCGGGTCCCCGGGCTCGGCGCACAGGGCGGTCAGGTCGGTGTGGCCCTCGCGCACCGGGCCGCCGGCGACCAGCACGTGCCGCAGCGTGTCCGACCCCGCGCGCAGCTCGTCGGCCAGCGCGGCGTGGTCGAACCCGCGCAGGGTGGCCGGCACGGCGATGGCCGCGGCCTCGCTGTGCCCGACCAGGTGGGAGAGCTCGTGCTGCCGGTGCCCGGGCAGCGCCATCACCGGCACGACCCCGGCCCGCAGGCACGCCACGGTGAGGACGACGAACTCCCAGCAGTTGGGCAGCTGGACGACGACCCGGTCCCCGCGGGCCAGGCCCAGGTCGTCGACGAGCCGGCCGGCCAGCGCGTCGGCCCGCGCCGCCAGCGAGCGGTGGGTCAGCCGGACGTCGCCGTCGACCAGGGCGGCGGCGTCGGGTGCGGCGTCGGCGGCGGCGAGCAGCTCCGCGCCGAGCGCGGTCCCCCGCCACCAGCCCCGCTCGGTCCAGGCACGGGCGAGGTCGTCGGGCCAGGGGACGGTGCCCCCGGCGACGGGGGAGGCGGCGCGGGTCACGGGGAGGGCTCCTTCCCGAGCGTGAGGACGGCGTCGAGCGCCAGCAGGCCGCCGGCGGTGACGCGCAGCGGGTTGACCTCGACCTCCGCGATCGCGGGGTGGGCGAGGAGCAGGTCGCCGAGGGCGGCCAGCACCGCGCCGAGGGCGGCGCGGTCGGCGACCGGCCCGCCGCGGGCGCCGTCGAGCAGGGCGCGGCCGGCCAGCTCGTCGGCCAGCGCCCCGGCCTCCCCGGCGTCCACCGGGGCCGTGCGGACGGCGACGTCGGCCAGCGCCTCGGCCACGACGCCGCCGAGGCCGACCAGCACGACCGGCCCGAACACCGGGTCGCGGGAGGCGCCCACGACCAGGTCGACGCCGGGCGGCGCCATCGACTCGACGAGGAAGCGGGTCGCGCCGGCCGCGGTCAGCGCGTCGAGCGCGGCGTCGAGGCCGGCGGCGTCCCGGACGCCGAGGTGCACCCCGCCGACGTCGGACTTGTGGGTCACGGCGGCGTCGAGCAGCTTCACCGCCAGCGGCCCGGGCAGCTCGGCCAGCGCCCGGTGCGCCTCGGCCCGGCCGGCGCAGGCCCGGCGGGGCGGGGTGGCGATCCCCAGCCGCCCGAGCAGGGTCTTGGCCTCGTCCTCGTCGAGGTCGCGCTGCGGGGCGGCGACCGGCACCGGGCGGCGCGGGGACGGGTCGCGGCGGGATGCCCGGGCCCGGGCGTCGTCGACCAGCGCGGTGACGGCGGCGGTGAGCGCGGTGGGTCCGTCGAGGGCGGGCACCCCCAGCGCGCGCAGCGCCTGCCGCTGCGGGCCGACCTGCCCGGCCGGGCCGCCCAGGCCCACCACGGCCGGCGTCCCCGCGAGCTGCGCGACGGCCGCCGGCAGGTCGAGCACGTCGGGCTCGGTGAGCGCGTAGACGCTGAGCAGGTCGACCGCGGGGTCCGCCGCGACGGTGGCCAGCACCCGGCCGAAGGCGGGGTCGGGCCGGCCGGTGTCCACGGGGTTGGCCTGGAAGGTCAGCGGCGGCAGCAGGCCCGACAGCGCGTCCCGCGTCCCGCCGCCCAGCGGGGGGACCGCCACCCCTGCGCCGCGCAGCCCGTCGACGTGGACGAGCCCGGGCCCGGCCTGGGCGGTGACCACGCCGACGCCCGGGTCCGCCGACGCCGGCAGCCGCAGCGCCGACAGGGCGGTGACCGCGTCGACGAGCTGCCGCTCGTCGTCGACCAGGACGGCACCGGCGGCCCGCAGCGCGGCGCGGGTGGTGCGCCAGGAGGTGGCCAGCGCGCCGGTGTGCGAGCGGGCGAACTCCGCGACGTCGGAGCGGCCGACGACCCAGGCGACCACGGGCACGCGCGCGGTCGCGGCGCGCACGGCGGCCACCAGGGCCGGGCCGTCGGGCACCGACTCCACGTGCAGCGCCACCGCGCGGGTGCCGTCGTCGGCGGCCAGGTGGGCCAGCACGTCGGCGGCGGTGACGCCGGCGGCGTTGCCGAGGCCCACGGCGAGGGAGATCCCGACCCCGGCGGAGGCCAGCAGGAAGGCCAGCGCGTGGTTGACCCCGCCGCTGGCGGCCACCACCGCCACCGGGCCGGCCGGCACGGTGGCCACCCCGGGGACGAAGGACGCGGTCAGCCCCCGGGCGGGGACGAGGAAGCCCGAGGTGTTGGGCCCGAGCAGCGCCACACCGGCGTCGCGGGCGGCGGACACCAGCGCGGCCTGCTGCGCGGCGCCCGCGACACCGGCCTCGGCGTAGCCGCCGGAGCACACCAGGGCCGCCCGCACGCCGGCCGCGGCCGCGTCGGCCAGCGCGCGGGCCGACGCCGCCGCGGGCACGCACAGCACGGCGAGGTCGACCGGGTCGGGCGAGGCCGCGGCGGCCGCGGCGACGGTGGCGAACCGCCCGGCCGCGGGGTCGGCGTCGCGGGCGTTGACGCCGACCACCGTGCCGGGGAATCGGGCCAGCGACCGGGCCATGACCGCGCCCAGCTTGGCCGGGTCGCGGGAGGCGCCGACGACGGCGATCCCGCGGGGCGCGAACAGCGGCCGGAGGTCGCTCACGCGGTCGCCTCCCCGGCCGGGGCGGCCACCAGGTCGGCGCGGCCGGAGAGCACCGCGGTGACCGCGACGTCGGCGGCGGCGTCCGGGTCGGCGTCCTCGACCAGCAGGGCGGGCGTGCCGTGCTCGAGGCGGGCCGCCTCGCACACCAGGCGGCGGGTCAGCGCGGTGCCGCCGGAGACGGCGACCAGCGCGGTCCCGTCCGCGGCGGCCCGGGCGAGCGCGCCGAGCACCGGCGGGAGCCCGGCCTCGGTGTCGGGCGCGGTCACCGCCAGGCCCCACGGTCCGCCGTCGGCGGGCGGGCCGGCGCGCAGCGGCAGGTCGCCGCCGGGCAGGTGCACCACGCCCTCGCCGAGCGCCACCCGCCGCCCGGCCAGCCGCCGGCCGGCCACCTCGAGCGCGCTGTCGAGCGGCGCGGCGCCGTGGGCCTCCCGCCAGCGCCGGTGGACGGAGGCCACGAACGCCTCGTCGCGGCGGCGCAGCCGGGCGTCGGTCAGGCTGCGGGTGAGGAAGTGGTAGGCGAACTGCCAGGGCGGCAGCGTGTCGTGCGAGCGGCCGAAGGTCTCCCACCACGACAGGCTCGGCCGGGCCGACCCCTGGATCCGCGCGACCTGCGGCTGCCGGACCGCCTGGTAGGCCGCCAGCGCCGCGTCGACGTCGTCGCCGTGCTCGTCGAGCGCCGCCACGAGGGCGACGGCGTCCTCCATGGCCATCTTGGTGCCGGACCCGACGGAGAAGTGGGCGGTGTGCGCCGCGTCGCCGAGCAGCGCGACCGCCGTGCCGCCGACCCGGTGGTGCCAGCGCCGCGCGCGGCGGGTGCGGAAGTTGCCCCACCGCGAGTTGTTGACCAGCAGCGGGTGCCCGTCGATCTGCTCGGCGAACAGCCGCTGCAGGTACTCCCTGGTCTTCTCGTCGCTCGGGCCCGGCGGCCGGGTGACGTCGAACTCGTCGAGCCCGGCCGCCCGCCAGGACGCCTCGTCGGTCTCGACGATGAAGGTGGAGACGCCGGAGCCGATGGGGTAGCCGTGCACGGCGAAGACCCCGTGCTCGCCGCGCTCGTGGACGAAGGTGAGCCCCTCGAACGGGTACGTGGTGCCCAGCCAGACGAACTTCGCCGTCGCCGTCTCCTCGGCGGGCCCGAAGACGTCGGGGAACAGCCCGCGCACCCGGGAGTGGGCGCCGTCGGCGGCGACGACGAGGTCGTAGCCGGCCGACAGCAGCGCCCCGGGGTCGACCTCGGTGGCGAAGCGGACGTCGACCCCGGCCTCGGCGGCGTGCTCCTGCACCAGCCGCAGCAGCGTCCGGCGCTCGACGGCGGCCATCCCGTTGCCGCCGCAGCGGAACCGCTCGCCGTGCAGCCGCACCTCGATGGTGTCCCAGTGCACGCCGTGCTCGGTGAGCGCCGTGCGCAGCACCGGGTCGGCGGCGTGGATCTGCTCGAGGGTGGCGTCGGAGAAGACGACGCCGAAGCCGAAGGTGTCCTCGGCGCGGTTGCGCTCGAAGACGGTCACCTCGCGTGCGGGGTCGCCGGCCCGCGCCAGGGTGGCGGCGAACAGCCCGCCGGGACCGCCGCCCAGGACCGCGATGCGCATGCGGGCTCCCCGGTGCTCTGGTGTGTCACCCCGGCGTCGGACGCCGCCGAGGATGACACAATGGGTGCCGGGCGCGCCAGGGTGCCCGGACGGGAGGGCAGGGCGTGCGGCCGCGATCGATCGTCGTCGACCTGTGCGGCGACGCCCTGCGCCACCACGGCGGGGAGGCCCGCACCCAGGCCCTGGTCGACCTGCTCGAGGTGTTCGGCGTCGGGGAGCCCACCGCGCGCATCGTGCTGGCCCGGATGCGCAAGGAGGGCTGGTTCGACACCCGCCGCGAGGGCCGGCAGGTCGTCTACGCGCTGTCCGCGACGGCCTGGCGGGTGCTGGACGAGGGGCGCACCCGCATCTTCGAGCGGGCCCGGGAGCCCTGGGACGGCCAGTGGCGGATGGTGATCTACGCCGTCCCCGAGCAGGACCGCGCGGAGCGGGAGCGGCTGCGCCGGGCGCTGTCCTGGCTGGGCTTCGGGCCGTTGGCGACGGCGACCTGGATCAGCCCGCACGAGCGCCTCGCCGAGGTGGAGCGGGCGCTGCCGGACACCTCGGCCCGGCTGGACCTGCTGACCTGCCGCGCGCGCGACCGGGCGACCGACCTCGACATGGTGGGCCGCTGCTGGGACCTGGACGCGCTCGGCCGCGACTACCGGGACCTGGTCGCCCGGCTGGAGGCGCTGCCCCCGGCGGCGGAGCTCGCCGCGCTGCCCGGCCCCGAGGCCCTGCGGCTGCGCACCGGGCTGGTCTCGGACTACCGGCAGTTCCCCTTCCGCGACCCCGACCTGCCCGCCGAGCTGCTGCCCGGGGACTGGCCCGGCCGCCGCGCGCACGAGCTGGTCGTCGCCGCACACGCGGCGCTCGCCCACCCCGCCGACGCCTTCGTGGCCGCCGTGCTGGGCCGGCACGCGTCGTGAGCGGGGTGCGGCCCCTGCGCCCCGGCGGCGGTCCGGGCCGGTGGACGCTCGCCGCGGTCGCCGCCGTCCAGCTGGCCGCCCAGGCGGCCGGCCACGTCGTCGCGCTGCGGCGGCGCCGGCCCTTCGACGTGCCGTTCCTGACCGGGAGCCCGGAGCACCTGGTCCGCGACTGGCTGTGGTTCGGCACGGCCTACAGCGCGCCCCCGTACCTGCTCGGGCCGCAGCTGTGGGCGGCCGCCCGGCTGGTGCGCGGGGACGACGACCGCGCCCGGTGGGTGCTCCGGTGGCTGGGCACCGGGCTGACGGTGGGCTACCTCGGCGAGCGGTGCAGCCGCGTCCGGGTCCGCCCGGGCGGGTTCGACGCGGTGGAGACGCCGGTGGTGCTGGCCGGCTGGGGCGGCGCGCTGGCGCTGGCCGTCCTCGCGCGCCCCGGCACCCGGCCCGGCGCGTGACTCAGCGCCGCAGGCCGAGCGCCCGGATCGCGTTCTCCTTCATGACCAGCGGGCGGACCTCGTCGCGGATCTCCAGGGCCTCGAAGTCGCGGATCCAGCGCTCGGGGCGGATGAGCGGGTAGTCCGAGCCGAAGAGCACCTTCTCCTTCAGCAGGGTGTTGGTGGCCCGGACGAGCTGGGGCGGGAAGTACTTGGGCGACCAGCCGGACAGGTCGATGTAGACGTTGGCCTTGTGCTGGGCGACGGCGATCGCGGCGTCCTGCCAGGGCACCGAGGGGTGGGCCATGACGATGGTCAGGTCGGGGAAGTCGGCGGCGACGTCGTCGAGCAGCATCGGGTCGGAGTAGCGCAGCTTGATGCCCCGGCCCCCGGGCAGGCCGGAGCCGATGCCGGTCTGCCCGGTGTGGAACAGCGCCGGGACGCCCAGGGACTCCAGCTCCGCGTAGAAGGGGTAGTGCCGGCGGTCGTTGGGCTCGAAGGCCTGGATCGAGGGGTGGAACTTGAACCCGCGCACCCCGTGCTCCTGCACCAGCCGGCGGGCGGCGCGGACGCCGGCGGTGCCGCGGTGCGGGTCGATCGAGGCGAACGGGATGAGCACGTCGGGGTGCTCGGCGGCCGCGGCGGCGATCTCCTCGTTGGACAGCGTCGGGTGCCCGGTGGCCAGCTCGCTGTCGACGGTGAACACGACCGCGGCCATGTCCCGGGCGCGGTAGTCCTCGGCGATCTGCGGCACGGTGGGGTGGTGGGGGTCGCCCTTGAAGTACGCCGCCGCCGCGTCGAGCAGCTCGTCGTCCATGGACAGGTGGCCGTGCAGGTCCTGCTCGACGTGCACGTGTACGTCGATGGCCGCCAGCGCGTCGAGGTCGGGTCCGGTCACGCCGTCATCGTCTCCCCGGCGCCGGCTCCCGTCCTGGTGGCGAGGCGGTGCCGCAGCCCGGTGAGCAGCGCGGCCAGCCCGATCTCGAAGGCCTCGTCGGCCCGGCGCGGCCCGCCGGGGGCCGCTCGCAGCGCCTCGTCCAGGGCGGGCAGCGCGCCGTCGCCGTCGTGCCACACCGCCTCCGGGGCGGCCAGGTCCAGGGCCGCGCCCAGCGCGTAGCTGTCGAGCACGCTGATCCACAGCAGCACCTCGCGGGCCGGGACGCCGGCCTGCCGCAGGAGCGCCGCCACCCGGTCGTAGCCGCGCAGCACCGGGCCGCCGGTCATCGTCGTCTCGGTCAGCAGCGGGATGAGCCGGGGGTGGCGGGCCAGGGCGTCCCGGTAGGAGCGCATCCACGCGGCGAGCTGGGCGGCCCAGTCGGTCCCGTCCAGCGGCGGGACCCACAGGCCCTCCACCACGACCCGCTCGCGGAGCGCCTCGACGATCGCCCCGCGGCCGCTGAGGTGCTTGTAGACGGCCGACGCGCTGGTGCCCAGCCGCGCCGCGAGCTCGGCCATCGTCAGCCGGCCGGTCTCGTCGACGCAGGCCAGGGCCGCGTCGAGGATCGTGTCGACGTCGAGCAGGCGCCTGCGCCGCTGGACCACGTCGGGCCTCCTTGCTCTCCGCGCCGGTCTCCCGCGCCGAGCCTGGCACGGGCCGGGGGCTTGACCGCTGTGGCCCGCCTCACCCATGCTGCTAAGTGAACGTCATTCACTTTAGCGTCCCGAGGCCCCGAGAGGACCCCGCCGTGACCACCTCCCCACCCCCCGCAGGCTCCCCCGAGGCCGACACCGGAGAGCTCCGGCGCGGTGTCCTCGGCACCGGGAGCCTCGTGTTCATGGTCGTCGCCGCGGCGGCGCCGCTGACCGTCATGGCCGGCGTCGCCCCGCTGGCGATCCTGGTCGGCGGGGTCGGCGCCCCGGTGGGCTACCTCGCCGCCGGCCTCGTGCTCACCGTCTTCGCGGTCGCCTTCACGCGGATGACCCGCTTCGTGGGCAGCGCCGGGGCGTTCTACGCCTACATCGCCCAGAGCCTGGGCCGCGGCTGGGGGCTGGCCGCCGCCCTGCTGGCGCTGGTCTCCTACAACGCCCTGCAGATCGGCGTCTACGGCCTGTTCGCCGCGCAGGCGCAGGAGACCCTGGCCGACGTCTTCGGCGTGACCGTGCCCTGGCCGGTCGTCGCCGTCGGGGCCGTGGTGCTGGTCCTGGTGCTCGCCGTGCTCGGCATCGACGTCGGCGCCCGCGTGCTCGGCGTCCTGCTCGTGCTCGAGACCGGGATCCTGCTGCTCATGGCGGTCGGCGTGCTCGCCGACGGCGGCGCCTCCGGCCTGGACGCGGTGTCCTTCACCCCCGGCGCCGTCTTCGGCCCGGGCATGGGCGGCGTCCTGGCCTTCTGCTTCGCCGCGTTCATGGGCTTCGAGTCCACGGTGCTCTACCGCAAGGAGGCCCGCGACCCCGAGCGCACCGTCCCGCGGGCCACCTACGCCGCGGTGGCCTTCATGGCGGTCTTCTACTGCTTCATCGTCTGGGCGGTCATCCAGGCGTTCGGCAGCGACGCCGCCGTCGCCGCGGCCGGGGACGACCTCGCGGGCGCCTTCTTCACCGTCATCGACACCTACGTCGGCTCGTGGGCCGCCACGCTCATGCACCTGCTCGTCATCACCAGCGTCTACGCCTCGCAGATCGCCTTCCACAACGCGATCACCCGCTACACCCACGCGCTGTCCCGGGAGGGCGTGCTGCCCGCGTGGGTCGGCCGGGTGCACCCGAGGTTCGGGTCGCCCTACCGCGCCAGCGTCGTGCAGAGCGTCCTGGCCGTCGTCGTCATCGGCGCCTTCGCCCTGGCCGCCGCCGACCCCTACACCCACCTGCTGCTGTGGGTGAACACCCCCGGCGTCGTGGGCGTGCTGGTGCTGCAGACGCTGACCGCCGTGGCCGCCGTCGTCTACTTCACCCGGCGCAACCCGGCCGCCAGCACGCGGACCGCGCTGACCGCCGCGGTCGCCTCCACCGTGCTCCTCGCGCTGGCGACCTACGTCCTGGTGACCAACATCGAGCTGCTCACCGCCGCGTCGACGACGGTCAACGTGGCCCTCGTCGGCATCGTCCCGGCGACGCTCCTCGTCGGCGCCGGTCTGGCGTTCTGGCTGCGCCGCCGGCGGCCGGCCACCTACGCGGGCATCGGCGGGGGTGGGGTCGACGACGACCCCGGGCCCGTGCCCGCCGCGGCCGGTGCCCGCGCGGTCGAGGGGACGCGGGCGTGAACGCCGACCTGGTGCTCTGCGCCGACACGGTGCACACGCTCACCGAGGGCCGCCCGGTGCAGGCCGTCGCCGTCGCCGGCGGGACCGTCGTCGCCACCGGCACCCGCCGCGACGTGCGCGACTGGCGCGGCCCGCGCACCGAGGTCGTCGACCTCGGCGCCGCCACGCTGACCCCGGGGCTGACCGACGGGCACCTGCACCCGGTCATGGGCCTGCAGCTCACCGCCGACGTCGACCTGTCCACCGCGCGGTCGCTGGAGGAGGTGCACGCCCGGCTGGCCGCGGCGTGCGAGGGCCGCCCGCGCGACGCCTGGGTGCAGGCCTGGGGGCTGGACCCCAACCTGTTCGGCGGCCGGCCGGTCACCTCCGCGCCGATCGAGGCGGTCGTGGGCGGCCGCCCGGCGTTCGTCCGGCTCTTCGACGCGCACTCGGCGCTGGCCACCGGCCGGGCGCTGGCGATCGCCGGCGTCGACGGGCCGCGGCGGTTCGCCCAGCGCTCCAGCGTGGTCTGCGACGAGACCGGGCGCCCCACCGGGCTGCTGCTGGAGTCGGCGGCGATGGACCTGGTGCAGGACCACGTCCCGCTGGACCCGGTCCCGGTCCGGGCCGCCCGGCTGCGCGCCCTGCTGGCCGACATGGCGGCCACCGGCCTCACCGGCGGCCACGTGATGGACCTGCTCGGCGACAGCCGGGCCGTGGTCGCCGCCGCGGAGGACCTGGGGGAGCTCCCGCTGCGGCTGCGCTTCGCGCCCTGGTGCGTGCCCGGGGTGGACGCCGACGGGCTCGCCGAGCTGGTGGACCTGCAGGCCCGCGGCGGCCGGCGCTGGACGGTCGGCGGGGTCAAGTTCATGGTCGACGGCACGGTCGACAACGGGACGGCGTGGCTGGACCAGCCCGACGCGCTGGGGGAGTCCACCGAGAGCTTCTGGCCCGACCCGGCCGACTACACCGCCGCCGTCCGGGCGCTCGCGGCGCGCGGCATCCCGACGGCGACCCACGCCATCGGCGACGCCGCGGTGCGGCACGTGCTCGACGCGCTCGACGGCCTGCCGCGGACACCGGCCGGCCCGCACCGGGTGGAGCACATCGAGACGCTGCCGACGGAGCTGGTCGGCCGGTTCGTCCGCCAGGGGGTCGTGGCCAGCATGCAGCCGACGCACTGCACGCACTTCACCCGCGCCGACCACACCGACAACTGGTCGGCCCGGCTCGGCCGGGAGCGGGCCGACCGGGCCTGGCGCTGCCGCGACCTGCGCGACGCCGGGGTGCCGCTGGTGCTCGGCTCGGACTGGCCGGTGGCGCCGTTCGACCCCCGCCGGGTGCTCGCCGACGCCCAGCTGCGCCGGCCCGCGGGCGAGCCGGACGTGGCGCCGGTGCAGCCGCACCAGGGGCTCACGCCGCTCATGGCGCTGCAGGGGTACACGTCCGCGGCCGCCTGGGCCGCCGGCGAGGCCGGGGCCGCGGGCCGCGTCGCGGTGGGGGCGCGCGCCGACCTGACCGCCTTCGCCGTCGACCCGCTCGCGGCCGGCCCCGACGAGCTGGCCGACGCGCCGGTCGTGCTGACCACCGTCGACGGCGCCGTCGTCCACCGCGGCGCCCTGGCGGACGGCTAGCCGGTCCGCTGCGGGCCGGGGCCGCCCGGCGTGAGCCGGGCGGCCAGGTCGCGGGCCGCGGCGGCGGCGCAGCGGCGGAACAGGCCGTCGTCGCCGGTGCACAGCCAGTTGACCGACAGCCCGAACAGCAGGCCCAGCACCGACTCGGCGAGCACCTCGACGTCGCCGGACCAGGTGCCGCCGTGCGCGGCGGCCACCCGCTGCAGCAGGTCGAGGACGTCGCCGCGGTACTGCTCGGTGGACTCGCGGGCCGCGGCCCGCAGGTCCTCGTCCCGGCCGCCGAGCAGGGTCAGCTCCTGGAGCACGATCTCCGCGCCGGGGTCGGCGACCACGGTGTCGACGTAGCCGACCAGGGCCCGGGTGAGCACCTCCTCGGCGCTGCCGCCGGCCTCGACCGCGTGCCGCAGCAGTGCGGTCGAGCGCTCCCGGTCGGCCTCGAAGACCGCGCGCACCAGCTCGGTCTTCGAGCCGAAGGCGTAGTGCACCGCACCCAGGGGGACGCCGGCCTCCCGCGCCACCGCGCGGGTGGTGAGCGCCCACGCCCCCTCGCGCTGCATCACCCGCACGGCGGCCGCGACCAGCTGTGCCCGGCGCTGCCCGACGGGCACGTGCGGCCGCCGTGCGCCGGTCACCGGGCGACCGCCTCCGGTGCCGGCTCGCCGCGGGGAGCCGGGACCGCGGGGGTCCCGCGGAGCAGCACGACGGCCTGCGCCGCGACGTAGGCCGCCAGCAGCGCGGCGATCCCGAGCACCACCTGCATGCCGCCCACGAACGCCTGGCCGGCCTCGGCCAGCAGTGCCGCGGCGGCATCGGCCGGCAGGGCGGCCGCGGCCTCGGTGGCCCCGCCCAGCGTCTCCCGGGCGGCGCCGGTGGCGGCCGTGGGCACCCCGTCGACGTCGTCGAGCCCGGCGGCGTAGACGGTGAGGCCCACGGTGCCCAGCACCGCGGTGCCCATCGCGCCGCCGAACTCGTAGGCGGTCTCGGACACCGCGGCCGCCGCGCCGGCGCGCTCGGGCGGCGCGGTCGTCAGGACGACGTCGTTGGTCAGCGCCTCCGCCGCGCCCACGCCGGAGCCGATGAGCAGGCCGGCCACGACCAGCACCACCCGGTCGCCGTCGACCCCGAGCCCCGTCGCGGCCGCCAGCCCGGTGGCGGCCAGCGCCATCCCGCCGCCGATCACCCACCGCAGCGGCAGAGCGCGGGCCAGCCACGGTGCGGCCAGCGACCCGGCCACCGTCGCGAGCGCCAGCGGCAGCATCCACACCCCTGCGGCGAGCGGGCTCATCCCGAGCACCAGCACGAGGTACTGCGGGAGGAAGAACATCAGGCCGAGCAGGGCGAAGACGGTGAGCAGGTTCGTGGTCACCGCGACGGTGAAGGGCCGGGAGGCGAACAGCCGCAGGTCCAGCAGCGGCTCGGCCAGCCGGCGCTGCCGGCGCACGAAGGTCCACAGCAGCCCCGCCCCCGCGGCCAGGGCGACGACGACGGGTCCGTCCACCCCGTCGTGCGCCGCGGTCTTCAGGGCGTACACGACCGGCAGCACGCCGGCGATCGACAGCACGGCCGACAGCGCGTCGAAGGGCCCGGGGCGCGGGTTGCGCGACTCGGGCAGCACCAGCGGCGCGCTGACCAGAAGCAGCACCATGACCGGGACGTTGACGAGGAACACCGAGCCCCACCACAGGTGCTCGAGCAGCAGCCCGCCGACGATCGGGCCGAGGGCGGCGCCGCCGGAGAACGCGGCGGCCCACACGGCGATCGCCAGCCGCCGCTCGCGCGGGTCGGGGAAGACCGAGCGCAGCAGCGCCAGCGTCGAGGGCATCAGCGTGGCGCCGCCGAGCCCGAGCAGCGCCCGCGCCCCGACGAGCATGCCGGGGGAGGTGGCGAACGCGGCCAGCAGCGACGCGCCGCCGAAGGCCGCGGCCCCGGCCAGGAGCAGCCGGCGGCGGCCGATGCGGTCGCCGACGTTGCCCATCAGCACCAGCAGGCCGGCCAGCAGGAAGGAGTAGATGTCGACGATCCACAACAGGTCGGTCGACGTCGGGCGCAGGTCGGCGGTGAGCGCGGGGACGGCGAGTCCCAGCACGGTCATGTCGACGCTGATGAGCAGGACCGGGAGTGCCAGGACGGCGAGGGCCGACCAGCGGCGGAGGGGGGTCACGGGTTCCTCGGGACGGTCGTACGGACGACGGCCGCGACGGCGGCGGCGCCCAGCATGGCACAGTGTTGGTCAAGTGACCAAGTGTGTGCCGGAGCCGTCGCCGCTGCGGGGGGAGGGGATCCGCGGCGGCCGGCCCGTGCTCCCGCGGGAGCCGTCCGGCGCGGGGGCGGTGGGCAGCAGGCCGGCGTCGCGGGCCCGCTGGACCGCCATGAGCCGGTCGCGGACGCCGAGCTTGCGGTAGAGGTGCTCGAGGTGCTTGTGCACCGTGCGGGGGGAGGTCTGCAGCCGGCGGGCGATCGCCTGGGCGGTGAGGCCGGCCCCGAGGAGCGTGAGGACGGCGAGCTCGCGCTCGGTCAGGCGGGCGTCGCGCGCGCGCTCGGAGCGCCGGCCGGGCACGGCGCGGACCACCCGGTGGTGCCGGAGCACCGCGGTTAGCGCCGGGAGGACCAGGCCGGCCAGCTCGACGTCGGCGTCGGCGTAGTCGTCCGCGGGACGGCTGACCACGTAGGCGTCGATCCCGTCGCCGACGCGCAGGGGCAGGGCGAGCTGGTGGGCGATCCCGAACGGGCGCGCGAACGCCGCCCACCGCGCCGTCACGTCCGCCGGGGCCACCTCGCGGGGCACCCGGCCCAGGACCTGCGGGGCGGGGCTGCGCGTGACGGAGTACCAGCGGATGAGCGGCTGGGTGGTGGCGTCGGGGACGATCCCGAACGGCGGCACCGTGGGCAGGTAGCCCTCGGGCCAGCCGCGGACGACGTGGTCGACCCCGGCGCGGTCGACGGCGTGCAGCGAGCAGCAGGCGGCGTCGAAGGACCGCACGAGCAGGTCGGCCACCCGGGCGTGGGGGAACTCGCGCACCCCGGGCGGGCCCTGCAGGAGGTCGCCGACGAGCTCCAGCCACGCGGCGTGACACGTGGTGGCCCGCGACACGGAGCTGACGGTAGTGCCGTGGTCGCTCCGAGTGGAGGGCCGAACGTCCCGTCGCGGTCCGGGACCGCTCGCGGACCCCGGCTACGCACAAGTGCGTACACCCGTGCGCGCCGGCCTCGCGGGGCCGAGGCGTGGCTAGCGTGGCCCTCCGCAGCCGCCGCCCCGTCCCCGAGAGCCCGCCCGACCCCGAGGAGGACCGCGCCGTGGACCGTCCACCCGCCGCCCGCGTGACGCTGCTCGACGGCTTCGCGCTGGACCTGCCCGGCCGGCCGCGGCGGTCGGCCGGCGCGGACCTGCCCCCCGCGGTGCAGCGGCTGGTCGCCCACCTCTGCCTCTCCTCCCGGCCGGCCCGCGGGGCGCTGGCCGGTGACCTGTGGCCCGAGGTCCCCGAGGAGCACGCGCACGGGAGCCTGCGGTCGGCGCTGTGGCGGCTCAACAAGGTCGCCCCCGGCCTGGTCCGGGCCTCGGCGAGCACCCTCAGGCTGGCCGCGGACGTCCGCGTGGACGTGCGGGACCTCGACGACTGGGCACGGCGGGCGATCACGCCGTCCGGGGGAGCCGGGGACGTCGCCGCCCCGGACGGCGCGCTCCTCGGCGACCTCCTGCCCGGGTGGTACGACGACTGGGTGCTGCTGGAGCGGGAGCGGCTGCGCCAGCTGCGCCTGCAGGCGCTGGAGGCCGTGGCGGTCCGGCTCGCCGCCGCCGGCCGCCACGGCGAGGCGCTGGAGGCGGCGCACGCCGCGGTCCGCGCCGAGCCGCTGCGGGAGAGCGCCCACCGGGTGGTGGTCGGCATCCACCTGGCGCAGGGGAACGTGGCCGAGGCGGTGCGGGCCTACGAGGTGTTCCGGACCGTGCTCGCCGACGAGCTCGGCGTGCTGCCCAGCGCGCTGATGACCCGGCTGGTCAGCCACGTGCCGCGGGTCCGGCGCGCGCTGGAGAGGCAGCGCGCGGGCCGCCCGCACGGCTGCGACCCGGTCCCGCACCGGTCGGCCGGGAGTGCGCCGCGCGGGGTGGGTGCCGGCCGGGGGTGACCTCCCGGGTCAGGCCATGTCGACGGCGATCTTCAGCTGTCCGGGCCGGGGCGCGATCGCGGCGGTGAAGGCGGCCTGCACGTCGGCGACCGGGTGGACGTGGCTGACGTAGGCCTCCCGCAGCCCCGGGTGCGCCGCGAGGTACGCGCCGGCCTCGGCCAGCACCCGGCGCCGCTCCAGGGTGACGCCCGAGCGCAGGGTCAGGTTCTTGCGCAGGAAGGTCATCATGTCGAACGGGTACACCGGGTCGTCGGGCACGCCGAAGTAGAAGACCTGGCCACCGGGCGCCACGGCGTCCAGGGCCGGCTGCAGCGTCGAGACCTGGTGCCCGACGGCCTCGACGACGACCGCGGGCCGGTCGCCGTCGGACAGCCCGCCGGCCCACCGCTCGGCCCGGGCGGTGACCGTCTCGCCGACGCCGAAGACCGCCGCGACGTCGCTGCGGTCGACCGGGTCCACGCCGGTGACCCGTGCCGCGCCGCGGCTGCCGAGGACGTGGCTGAACAGCAGGCCGATGGGGCCCTGGCCGATCACCGCGACCGTCTGGCCGGAGACGTCGCCGAGCTGCTCGACGGCGTACAGCACGCAGGCCAGCGGCTGCAGCATCACCGCGGTGGTCGCCGGCAGGGCGGTGTCGTACCGGGCGAGGCCCTCGCCGTCGGTGACCACCAGCTCGGCGATCCCGTCGAACATCGACGCCCAGCCGACGACGAGGTCACCGGGGGAGTGCCCGGGGTGCCGGCTGGCGACGACCTCCCCGACGATCTCGTGCATCGGGAAGCCCGGCGCCCGGGTGGCGCCCCAGCCGTCCTCGGCCGCGGGGTGCGGCCACAGGCCGCCGCGGAAGTTGGGCAGGTCGCTGCCGCAGATGGCGCCGGCGCGGGTGGCCAGCAGCACGTGCCCGGGCGCCAGCGCGGCGGGGTCGGGTGCGGCGACCTCCACCTGCTCGAAGCGGAAGGGGCCGCTGAGCGTCTGTGCCCACATGGTGTCCTCCGTCCTGCGCGGCGTGCCCGCACCGGGACGGTGCCACACCGCCGGGGACGGGGCTCCGCGGTCGCCGACCGCGGGGCCCCGCCGTGCCCGGTGCGGACTCAGAAGGGCGGCTCCTCGCCGGCGTCGCCGGCGGGCGCGCCGGCCCACGGGTCGGCCACCCCGCCCTGCCCGGTGCCGCGCTGCCCGGTGCCGCCCTGTCCGGTGCCGCCCTGTCCGGTGCCGCGTTGCGCGGACCCGCCGAAGCCGCCGCCGGGCCCGTCGCCCGAGCGGGACGCCTTCGCGACGGTGGCCGTCGCGTAGCGCAGCGACGGGCCGATCTCGTCGACCTCCAGCTCGATGACGGTGCGGTTCTCGCCCTCCTTCGTCTCGAAGGAGCGCTGCCTGAGGCGGCCCTGCGCCATCACCCGCGAGCCCCGGGTGAGCGACTCGGCGACGTTCTCCGCCGCCTGCCGCCAGACGCTGCAGCGCAGGAACAGGGGGTCGCCGTCCTTCCACTCCTGGGTCGAGCGGTCCAGGGTGCGGGGGGTCGAGGCGATGGTGAAGTTGGCGACCGCGGCGCCCGAGGGCGTCCAGCGCAGCTCGGGGTCGCTCGTCAGGTTGCCGATGACGGTGATGACTGTATCGCCGGCCATGATCCGGTCCTCCGTGTCGTTCGGTGCAGTGCTCGGGTGAGCGCCCGGAGGCTACGAGGACCCACCGACAACTCCCGGGGCCCGCGGCGCTGTCACTGGCCGGTGCCACCATCGGCGGCCGGAGGCGGTGCGGGTGGGAGGGACGCAGGTGGGCGGGGCGCAGGTGGACGCGGCGCAGGTGGGTGCGGCGCGGCCGGGGTCGGTGCTGGAGGCGACCCTGGAGCGGGTCACCTACGCCAACGCGCAGACCGGCTACACCGTGGCGCGCGTGGACACCGGCCGCGGCGGCGACCTGGTCACCGTCGTCGGCTCGCTGCTGGGCGCGCAGCCGGGGGAGACGCTCCGCCTGCGCGGCCGGTGGGGCGCGCACCCGCAGTACGGCCGGCAGTTCCAGGTCGAGGACTACACCACCGTGCTGCCGGCGACCGTGCAGGGCATCCGCCGCTACCTCGGCTCGGGGCTGGTGAAGGGCATCGGCCCGCGGCTGGCCGAGCGGATCGTCGACCACTTCGGCACCGACGCGCTGCGGGTGATCGAGGAGGAGCCGGCCCGGCTGGCCGAGGTGCCGAGCCTCGGCCCCAAGCGGACCCGGCTGATCACCGCCGCGTGGGAGGAGCAGCGGGCCATCAAGGAGGTGATGGTCTTCCTGCAGGGCGTGGGCGTCTCGACGTCGCTGGCCGTGCGCATCTACAAGCAGTACGGCGGTGCCTCGATCGGCGTCGTGCGCACCGAGCCCTACCGGCTCGCCGCCGAGGTGTGGGGCATCGGCTTCAAGACGGCCGACACCATCGCCGCGGCGGTGGGCGTCCCGCACGACAGCACCCAGCGGGTCGAGGCCGGGCTGCAGTTCGTGCTGTCCGAGGCCACCGGGCAGGGCCACTGCTTCCTGCCCGGGCCGGAGCTGGTCGCCCGCGCCGTCGAGGTGCTGCAGGTCCCCGCCACCCTGGTGGGCCACTGCCTGGCCTGCCTGGTGGCCGAGCAGGGCGTCATCCGCGAGGAGCTGCCCGCCGGCGACGGCGACCCGCCCACGGTGGCCTACTACCTGGTGCCCTTCCACCGCGCGGAGGTGTCCCTCGCCGCCGGGCTGCGGCGGCTGGCCACCGCCGACGACGACCGGCTGGCGGCCTTCGCGCGGGTCGACTGGGACGCCGCGCTCGCCTGGCTGCACCGGCGCACCGGCGTCGAGCTGGCCCCCGGGCAGCGGGAGGCGGTGCGCCTGGCGCTCACCGAGCGGGTCGCCGTCCTCACCGGCGGGCCCGGCTGCGGCAAGAGCTTCACGGTGCGCTCGATCGTCACCCTTGCGGCGGCCAAGGGCGCCCGGGTGGTGCTCGCCGCGCCCACCGGCCGGGCGGCCAAGCGGCTCACCGAGCTGACCGGCGTCGACGCGGTCACCGTGCACCGGCTGCTGGAGCTGCGCCCCGGCGGGGACGCCGCCTTCGACCGCGACCGGCCGCTGTCGGCCGACCTGGTGGTGGTCGACGAGTCCTCGATGCTCGACCTGCTGCTGGCCAACAAGCTGGTGCGGGCCGTGCCGCCGGGCGCGCACCTGCTCCTGGTCGGCGACGTCGACCAGCTGCCCTCCGTGGGCGCCGGCGAGGTGCTGCGCGACCTGCTCGCCGAGGGCACCCCGGTGCCGCACGTGCGCCTCACGCAGGTCTTCCGGCAGGCCAGCCGCTCCGGCGTGGTCACCAACGCCCACCGGATCAACGCCGGCACCCCACCGCAGGTCCGCGGCCTCGACGACTTCTTCCTCTTCGCCACCGACGACGCCGAGGAGGCCGCGCGGCTCACCGTGGACGTCGTCACGCGCCGCATCCCGGCCCGCTTCGGCCTCGACCCGCGCCGCGACGTCCAGGTGCTCACCCCGGTGCACCGCGGCCCGGCCGGCGCGGCCGCGCTCAACGAGCAGCTGCAGGACGCGCTCACCCCGGCCCGGCCCGACCGGCCCGAGAAGCGCTTCGGCGGCCGGGTCTTCCGGGTCGGCGACAAGGTCAGCCAGGTCCGCAACGACTACGACAAGGGCCGCAACGGCGTCTTCAACGGCACCCAGGGCGTGGTCACCGCGATCGACGCCGTCGAGCAGACCGTCACCGTGGTCACCGACGAGGACGAGGAGATCGCCTACGACTTCGGCGAGCTCGACGAGCTGGTGCACGCCTACGCCGTCACCGTGCACCGCTCCCAGGGCAGCGAGTACCCCTGCGTCGTCGTGCCGCTGACCACCAGCGCCTGGACGATGCTGCAGCGCAACCTGCTCTACACCGCCGTCACCCGCGCCAAGCGGCTGGTCGTGCTCGTCGGCTCGCCCCGGGCCCTCGGCCAGGCCGTGCGCGCCGCGGGGTCGGGACGCCGGCACACCGCCCTGGCCGCCCGGCTGCGCGCCCGCGACGCCGTGGCCGACACCGCCGCGGCCTGAGGAGGCCGGGCGAGGGGTCAGGACGTCCCCGACCGGCGCACCTCCAGCGCGTCCTCGTACGCCTCCCGCCGGGCCTCCAGCGCCGCCTGCGCCTGCACCTCCAGGCCGGCGAGGGTCTCCTCCACCTGCTGCAGCCGCGCCCACCAGGTGCGCACGGCCTCCGGGCCGGCCAGGTCGGCCGGCGAGAGGCCCAGCAGCCCGCGGATCGCGGCGTCGGCCTCCTCCAGCACGCCGGACCCGTCCTCCGGCGCGGCGGCCCGCGCCGCCCAGAACACCTCCGCCCACAGCGCGGCCACCGCGAGCCCGCCGGCCGGCGGCACGCGCTGCTCGAACGCCTGCCGCCGGTCGGCGGCGACTCCGGTCAGCCGCAGCGTGAGGAACCGGCGGGTCAGCCGCAGGAACTCGGGCGCGGCGGCCCGGCAGCCCTCGGCGGTGCCGGCGTCCAGGAGCCGCGCGCACAGGTCCTCGAGGCGCTGCGCCGTCTCCTGGCGCCACAGCCACAGGTCGTAGGGCGTCGCCCCCCGCAGCGAGGCGGCCTCCCCCGGGTCGCCGGCCGGACCGTCGTGGGAGGAGCCGCTCACACCGCCGCAGGCTAGTGCCCGGCCGCCGGCACGGTCAGCGAGGCCCGCCGTCCCGGAGCCCGGCCGAGGCGTGGCGCGCCGGGGTTCCGCTCCGGGCGAACACGCGCCGTGCGGACCCGGCGAGCCGCCTTGACACCGCGGTTCTGTCGGTACCCGTCCCTAGATTGCGGATCGACATCTTCCCCGTGTCACAAGGAGTCCACCATGGCCGTTCCCGGCCTCACGACCCGCAAGCCGACCGGCCGCGTGCCCTGGCCCTGCATCCTCCTGGAGGGTGAGGAGAAGTCGGGCAAGAGCTGGTCCCTGGCCCAGCTCAGCGCCTCGGACAAGATCGGCGCGCTGTACTGGATCGACCTCAACGAGGGAGCCGGCGACGAGTACGGCGCCATCCCCGGAGCCGACTACCACCTCGTCGAGCACGACGGCTCCTACGCGCAGGTGCTCGCCGCCGTCCAGGCCGTCAAGGCCGAGGCGCGCCGGGCGGCCGACGCCGGCGAGCCGCCGGTGGTGCTGGCCATCGACACCGGCTCGGCGATCTGGGACGGCCTGAAGGACTGGGCCAGCGAGCGCGCCGCCCGGTCCGCCCGCAACCGCGAGCTGCTCAAGCGCGACCCCAACGCCGAGGTGGCCATCAGCCAGAACCTCTGGAACGACGCCGGCGCCCGCTGGCGCAAGCTGCAGACCGAGCTGCTCACCTTCCCCGGCATCGTCGTGGTGACCGCCCGCGGCAAGGAGGTCACCGAGGTCGACGCCAACGGCCGCCCGATCGAGGGGCAGAAGACCTGGTCGGTGCAGACCCACCGCGAGTTCCCGTACGCCGCGAGCGTGTGGGTGCGGCTGCGCCGCGGGCGCCGGCCGCTGATCGTCGGGGCGCGCAGCGTCCACGTCGGCATCAAGCCCAACGACGACCCGGCCCGGGAGGTCACCGTGCCCGAGGCGAAGGGCCGACTGCTGGAGTGGCTGGTCTTCGACGCGCTCAAGTGCGACCCGGGCACCGCGCACGTGCGCGACCTCGTCTCCTTCCACGGCGGCGGGCTGCTCGAGCACGAGCGCACCGAGGAGACCCGCACCGAGCGCACGGCCGAGCGGACCGCCGAGCGGCCGGCGGCCCGGGCCGGTGGGCGCGGCGAGCCCGACGTCGCCGACCTGGTCGCGCGGATCGGTGACGCCCGCGACGACGACGAGCTGCGCGAGGTGTGGAGCCTGGGCAACCGCGCCGGCCTGCTGCAGGTCGACGTCCCGACGCCCACGGGTCCCTACACCGTGGCCGAGCTGATCAGGGCGCGGCACGAGGAGCTCGTCGAGGCGGCGGCGAGCGCCCACCCGGCCGGGCGGCGCCGGGTCGCGGCCGGCGACCCCTCCGTCCCGCAGACGCCCGCCGCGGTGGTGCAGGCCGCCCAGGCCGCCGCCGCGGCGCAGGCAGCCACCGCGGTGGCGCCGCGACCGGACGCCGACCGGCCGGCGGTGCCGGCCAACCCGCTGCTGGAGGCCTCGCCGACGCCGGACGACCCCCGCGAGCGCCGGAGCACCGCCGCCCGCCGCGGCGTGCTGGCCAGCCTGGAGGCGCTGGGGGTGACCGACGAGCGCATCGGTGCCCGGTTCGGCCGGCCGGTGGAGCACGTGGCGACCAAGCGGCTGACCGCCCTCGTCCGCGACGTGATCGCCACGCAGCGGGCCGCGGAGGCGGGACAGCAGGAGATCGTCGCGTGACCTCCGCCGCCGGAGCGGGGCCGGTCCGCCCGGCCCCGCTCCCCGCCGGGGGAGGCGCGCGGTGACCGCCGTCCTGCCCGCCCGCCCGAGCGCCGCCGAGCGGCGGGCCGCGCCCAGCCTGGCCGCGGCCGTCCGCGACCTCGACCGCCGTCGCGCCCGCTCCCGCCAGCGGGTCATCGGCGCCTCCGAGCTCGGCGAGTGCCGGCGCCGGGCGGCCTACCGGGTCGCCCGGCGCCGGCCGACCAACACCCGCACCGGGCTGCAGGCCTTCATCGGGACCGAGCTGCACCGCGGCGTGCTGCGCGCGCTGCGCCGCCAGTACGGCGGGCTCACCGAGGTCGGGCTGCGGGGGGAGCAGGTCAAGGGCCGCTGCGACTGGTGGCACGCCCCGGTCGTGGAGGACCTCAAGACGACCTCCCGGTTCGGCTTCGAGCGGGTCCTCACCCGCGGCGTGCCGGTGCGGCACTGGTTCCAGGTGGCCGTCTACGCGTGGCTGCTGCGCACCGGCCAGACCGCCGACCGGCGGCTGCCGGCCGGGGCCGGGCAGGACGTCGACGGCCTGCGCCTGCGCTACCTGTCCCGCGACTCCGGCGAGGACGTCGTCTTCGAGGCGGAGTCCGACCCGGCGCTGACCGCCGAGGCGCTGCTGTGGCTCACCGACGTCTACGCCACCGTGGAGGACGACGGCGTCGACGCCGCCCCCCGCGACGGCTTCGGCCCGGGCGTGGACGCCATGTGCGACTGGTGCCCCTTCCTCGACCTGTGCTGGGGCCCGCCGGTCGACCCGGAGACCGAGGGCGAGGCCTCCCGCCAGTCCCGCCTGACGGTGACCGACGCCGACTTCGCCGAGGCCGTGCACGACTACGACGCCTGGCGGGCCGCCGAGACCGAGGCCCGGCGGCACAAGGAGTACGCGCGCGAGCGGCTGCGCGGCCGGTCCGGGCCGGCGGGCGAGCTGCACTGCGAGTGGTCCGGCGGCGCGCTGCGCACCCAGGTCGACAAGGACGCCGCGGTCGAGCGGCTGGCCGACCTCGGCGAGGTGGTGCCCACCCGGACGGCCCGCAGCCCCCGGACCATCCGGGTCACCCGGACCGGCGCCCCGCCCGGCTGAGCCCCGCCCGGCCGAGCCGGCGCGCCGGGAGCGGCGCGGGACGCCCACCCGTGGCACCATCGAACACACGTTCGAAACACCGCAGGAGGTCCGCGATGAGCACCGTCCCGACGTCCCACCTGACCGCCGGGGAGCCCGTCCTGACCAGTGACGTCGTCGGCTCGGACTTCGGCCTGCCGCTGGTGCGGCCCGCGCGGACCCGCCAGGGCGGCCGGGTGCGGGTGGTGCGCTCGCGCTGCCGGTCGCGCGGGGGCGTGGTCGTCTGGTTCACCGACGGCACCAAGACCCCGCCGCTGCACGGGCGCACGGGCTGGCTCGTCGCCGAGCCCGGTGAGGCCACGCACGACGTGGCCTGAGCCGCGGGGGAGGGTCGCCGGGCCCTGGGACGGTGACCCGCCGGGGAGCACGGTGACCGGCATGACCGAGGACGTCCAGCACTCCGTCCGCCCGGCCCGGGCGGCCGACGCCGACTCCCTGACCCGCACCCTGGCCTCGGCCTTCGCCGACGACCCGCTGTTCTGCCACCTCCTCCCGCCCGGGGTGCGCCGTCGGCACGAGCGGCTGCGCCGGGCGCTCGCCGTCGACGCCGCACGCAGCCTGTCCCTCGGCGGCCTGTGGACGACCGCCCACGGGGACGCCGCCGCGGTGTGGTTCCCGCCGGGCGCCTGGCGGGGGACCGCGCGTCAGGACCTCGCCGAGCTGCCCGCGTGGCTGCGGGCCGGCGGGCGGCGGATGCGCGCGTTCCAGCAGGTGCGCGCGGCGCTGTACGCCCACCACCGCGACCTGCCGCCGCACGCCTACCTGCTCTACCTCGGCACCCGGCCCGGGCGGCAGTCGCAGGGGCTGGGCAGCGCGCTGCTGCGCGCGGTGCTCGACCGCTGCGACGCCGAGCGCCTGCCCGCCTACCTCGAGGCCACGTGCGCGCGCAACGTCCCGCTGTACCGGCGGCACGGGTTCGTCGCGCACGACGCCGTCGAGCCGGCCGGCGGCTGCCCGCCGCTGACCCCCATGTGGCGCGACCCCCGCTGACCCGGTCGTGCCGGGGCCCGGTTTGCCGCACCCGGGCCGGGCCGGTGGGATCGGGACGCCGACCCCCGAGTCCCAGGAGCGCCGCATGACCACGAGCACCGAGCAGCCGCCGACGGTCGCGGGCCCGCTCGACGACGGGGAGCTGCGGGCGATCGACGCGTGGTGGCGGGCGGCGAACTACCTGTCGGTCGGGCAGATCTACCTGATGGGCAACCCGCTGCTGCGGGAGCCGTTGCGCCCGGAGCACGTCAAGCCGCGGCTGCTCGGCCACTGGGGCACCACGCCGGGGCTGAACTTCGTCTACGCCCACCTCAACCGGGTCATCGCCGCGCGCGACCTGGACGCGATGTACGTCATGGGCCCCGGGCACGGCGGGCCCGGGCCGGTCGCGGCCGCCTGGCTGGAGGGCACCTACAGCGAGGTCTACCCGGAGGTCTCGCAGGACGAGCCGGGGCTGCAGCGGCTGTTCACCCAGTTCTCCTTCCCCGGCGGGATCCCCAGCCACGTCGCGCCGGAGACACCGGGGTCCATCCACGAGGGCGGCGAGCTGGGGTACGCGCTGTCCCACGCCTACGGCGCCGCCTTCGACAACCCCGGCCTGCTGGTCGCCGCCGTCGTCGGGGACGGCGAGGCCGAGACCGGGCCGCTGGCCACCAGCTGGCACTCCACGAAGTTCGTCGACCCGGCCCGCGACGGCGCCGTGCTGCCGATCCTGCACCTCAACGGCTACAAGATCGCCAACCCGACGGTCCTGGCCCGCATCGGCCGCGACGAGCTCACCGACCTGCTGCGCGGCTACGGCCACGAGCCGCACGTGGTGGAGGGCTCCGACCCCGTGCAGATGCACCAGGCGTTCGCCGCCACGCTGGACCGCTGCCTCGACGAGATCGCCGCCATCCAGCGCCGTGCCCGGGACGAGGGCGTGTCCGAGCGCCCGCGCTGGCCGATGGTCGTGCTGCGCTCACCCAAGGGCTGGACCGGCCCGGCGGAGGTCGACGGGCTGCCGGTCGAGGGCTCGTGGCGCTCCCACCAGGTGCCCTTCAGCAACGCCCGCGACGACGAGGGCCACCGGCGGGTGCTCGAGACCTGGATGCGCAGCTACCGCCCCGAGGAGCTCTTCGACGCCGACGGCGCGCCGGTGCCCGCCGTCCGCGACCTGCACCCCGGCGGCGACCGGCGGATGAGCGCCAACCCGCACACCAACGGCGGCGCGCTGCTGCGGCCGCTGCGCATGCCGGACTTCCGCGACCACGCCGTCGAGGTCACCGAGCCCGGGACCGGCGCGGTGGAGGCCACCCGCGTGCTGGGCCGCTTCCTCCGCGAGGTCATGCGCCAGAACATGCACGACTTCCGGCTGTTCGCGCCGGACGAGAACAACTCCAACCGCCTCGGCGACGTCCTGGAGGTCACCGACCGCACGTGGGTGGCCGAGCGCCTGCCCACCGACGACCACCTCGCCCCCGACGGTCGGGTCATGGAGATCCTGTCCGAGCACACCTGCCAGGGGTGGCTGGAGGGCTACCTGCTCACCGGCCGGCACGGCCTGTTCTCCTGCTACGAGGCGTTCGTGCACATCGTCGACTCGATGGTCAACCAGCACGCGAAGTGGCTCAAGACCACCAACGGCATCCCGTGGCGGCAGCCGATCGCCTCGCTGAACTACCTGCTCACCTCGCACGTGTGGCGGCAGGACCACAACGGCTTCTCCCACCAGGACCCCGGCTTCATCGACCACGTGGTGAACAAGAAGGCCGACGTCATCCGGGTCTACCTGCCGCCGGACGCCAACACCCTGCTGTCGGTGGCCGACCACTGCCTGCGCAGCAGGCAGTACGTCAACGTCGTCGTCGCGGGCAAGCAGCCGGCGCTGCAGTACCTCGACATGGACGCCGCCGTCGTGCACGCCACCAAGGGCATCGGCATCTGGGACTGGGCCAGCAACGACGCCGGGCAGGAGCCCGACGTCGTCCTCGCCTGCGCCGGGGACGTGCCCACGATGGAGACCCTCGCCGCGGCCGAGGTGCTCCGCGGGTGGTTCCCCGACCTGAGGGTGCGGGTGGTCAACGTGGTCGACCTGATGCGCTTGCAGGACGAGCGCGAGCACCCGCACGGCCTCTCCGGTGCCGCCTTCGACTCGCTGTTCACCCGCGACCGCCCGGTGGTCTTCGCCTACCACGGCTACCCGTGGCTGATCCACCGGCTGACCTACCGGCGGACCAACCACCGCAACATCCACGTGCGCGGCTACGTGGAGGAGGGGACGACGACCACGCCGTTCGACATCTGCGTGATGAACCGCATCGACCGGTTCAACCTGGCCATCGCCGCCATCGACCTCGTCCCGCGCTTGGGGGCGACCTCGGCGCACGCCCGCGAGGCGCTGGTGGGCAAGCTGATCGAGCACCGGGCGTACGTGCGCACGCACGGCGTCGACCTGCCCGAGATCCGCGACTGGCAGTGGTCCGGGGCGCGCGGGCCGGTCACCGAGAGCCCCGGTCCGCTGGTGGAGCCCGAGTCGGCCTGAGGCGCCGACGGGTCGCGGCGGGCTCCCTTGACCGCGTGCGGGCCGCGTGGGTTCATGGGGCCGGTCACACCTGCTCCAGGGACCTGCCCGCGCGTCGTCCGGGTGTAGCGGGTCCGCCCGGGTCCCGTCCCCACCACCGGAGGCCGACGTGCCCGACGCCGACAGCGGGAGCCCGGCGACCTTCGCCGTCCCGCGGATCCGCTCCGAGCGGCTGCCCGACGGCCGCGTGCTGCTGCGCTCGGCCGAGCCGCTGGCCGCGCACCCGGTCAGCGTGGTGCACGAGTTCCGGCGGCACGCCGCGGAGCACCCCGACCGGCTGCTGCTCGCCGAGCGCGGCGCCGACGGCGAGTGGGCCCGGCTCACCTGGGGCGAGGCGCGGGCGCAGGCCGACCGGCTCGCGCAGGGCCTGCTCGACCGGGACCTGGCCGACCGCCCGGTGCTGGTGCTGTCGGGCAACAGCCGGCTGCACCTGGTGGTCGCGCTCGCGGCGATGACCGTCGGCGCGCCGGTGGTGCCCACGAGCGTGGCCTACTCCCTGCAGAGCACCGACCACGCGAAGCTGCGCGCGATGGCCGACCTCGTCGAGCCGGGGCTCGTCGTGGCCGAGGACGCCGCCTTCGCGCCGGCCGTCGCCGCCGTCGCGGGGGACCGGCCGGTGCTGGCCCGGGACGGCGACCTGCCCGGCTCGGTCGCGGTGGGGTCCTTCGGCGCCGAGCCGACCGCGGAGGTCGACCGGCGGTGCGCCGCGCTGCGCCGGGACACCGTCGCCAAGATCCTGTTCACCTCGGGGTCCACCGGCACCCCGAAGGGCGTGCTCAACACCCACGGCATGCTGATGGCCAACCAGCAGCAGGTGCGCCAGGCCTGGCCGTTCCTCACCGCCGAGCCGCCGGTGCTGCTCGACTGGCTGCCGTGGAGCCACACCTTCGGCGGCAACCACGACCTGAACATGGTGCTGGCCAACGGCGGCACGATGTGGATCGACGACGGGCGGCCCGCGCCGGCGCTGGTCGGTCGCACCGTGCGGAACCTCACCGACGCCCGCCCGACCCTCTACCTCAACGTGCCCGCCGGGTACGCCGCGCTGCTGCCGCACCTCGAGCGCGACCCGGCGGCCGCCCGCGCGTTCCTCGAGCGGCTGCGGCTGGGGTTCTTCGCCGCCGCCGCGCTGCCCCAGCAGCTGTGGGACCGGCTGGAGAAGCTGGCCGCCGACCACGGCGCCACGATGACGATGACCACCTCCTGGGGGCTGACCGAGACCGCGCCCGCGGCCACCAGCGCGCACTTCCCGATCACCCGCAGCGACGTCCTCGGCGTCCCGCTGCCCGGCGTGCAGCTCGCGCTGGTGCCGGTGGGGGAGAAGACCGAGGTCCGCGTCAGCGGCCCCAACGTGACGCCGGGCTACCACCGCCGTCCCGACCTCACCGCGGCCGCCTTCGACGAGCACGGCTTCCTCCGCACCGGCGACGCCGTCGTGCTCGCCGACCCGGACGACCCCGCCGCCGGCCTGGTCTTCCGCGGCCGGATCGCCGAGGACTTCAAGCTGTCCACCGGCACCTTCGTCAGCGTCGGCACGCTGCGGCCGCAGCTGCTGTCGGCGTCCGACGGCCTGCTCACCGACGCGGTGGTGTGCGGCGCCGACGGCGACCGCGTGACCGCGATGGTGTGGCTGCACCCCGACCACGCGGCCCGGGTGGACGCCGACGGCGTGCCCGAGGACGCGCTGCGCGCCGAGCTGGCCGGCACGCTGCGCCGGCTGGCCGCCCGCGGCGGGGGCTCCTCGCAGTGCGTCGAGCGGGTGCTGGTGCTCACCGAGCCCGCGCGCCTCGACGCCGGCGAGATCACCGACAAGGGCTACGTCAACCAGGCCGCCGTCCGCGACCGCCGGGCCGACCTCGTCGCGCTGCTGTCGGCCGACCCGCCGCCGCCGCGGGTGGTCGTCCGGGCGGGCTGAGCGGGGGAGCGGCTACCCGGTGCCCTCCGCGGCGATCAGCTCGGCGACCTCCTCCGGCCGCTCCGAGCAGTCGTCGTCGGTGTCCGGCTGGTCCTGGGCCAGCCCCTCGACCCCGGCGTCCTCGACCGGCTGGAAGCCCCGCTCCGCGAGGTGCCGTGGCACCCGGGCCTGGGCGTTGAGCACGTGCGAGCGCGACAGCCAGCCGAGGCCGTCGGCGACGTCGAAGTCCAGGCCGCCGCCGGGCGCCCGCTGGACGTGCCCCGGGGAGGGCAGCAGCCCGACGAGCTGCACCGCCTCGTCGGCCGACAGCGTCGACGGCGGGGTGTCGAACCAGTACCAGCTGGCCGCGCAGATGCCGTAGACGTGCGGGCCGAGCTGGGCGGAGTTGACGTAGAGCTCGAGCACCCGCCGGTCGTCGAGCACCAGGGACAGCTCCGCGGCCAGGCCCGCCTCGACCGCCTTGCGCCACACGCTCATGCTCGGGGTGAGGAACAGGTTCTTGGCCACCTGCTGCGGGATGGTCGACCCGGACGGGTCCTCCTCGCCGCGCAGGTGCGCCTCGGCGCGGCCGGACAGCTCGTCCCAGGTGAACGCGCCGTCGCGGTAGGGCAGCGCCTGGTCCTCGTGCGCGATGACGGCGGCCAGGAACCACCGGGACACGTGCTCCACCGGCACCGACTGCTGCACCGCGCCCTGCTCGTCGGCCAGCATGAACGCCGTCGTCGGCGGGTCGACCCAGCGCAGCGACACCAGGACGAGCGCCTGCAGCACGAACGCGGCCAGCAGGACGCGGACGGCGCGGCGGCGCAGCCGGCGGCTCCGGCCGCGTCGCGGACCGGTGGGCTCCGCCGGCGGCTCCGGCCGGGACCGCGGCGGCGGTGCGGCCCACGGGTCCGGCGGCGGGGGCGCGGCGAGCGGGCCGTCGTGCGGCGGGAACCGGTCGTCGGCGGCCGGGGGGCCGGCGGGCACCCGGTCGGTCCACCGCTGCCCTGCCGGGAGGTCGTCGGGCGGGCGGCGCCGCCTCGGCGCGACGGGCATGCGGTGCGTCCTCCCGTGACCTCCTGACCGGACCCCCAGGCTACCGGCGGACCGCCGCCGGGCCCGGCACCTCGGCCGTGCCGCGCGGGCCCCGCGCCGGGTCCGGGGTCCTCAGGCGCCCGGGCCCGGCAGCGCGGGCAGCACCCCGGCCCCCGTCAGCCAGCCGAGCCAGTCGCCGACGTGCCAGGCCTCCGACACCCGGTCCCCGGACCAGTGCAGGAGGTGGGCGCCGCCGGCGGTCGTGCGGTTGCCGGTCGGCTCCACCCCCGGCAGCAGCGTCGTCGTCCCGGAGAACACGGCCTCCGCCGTCCAGCGGTGCACGGAGGTGGTCCCGTCGACGAGGTCCTCGTGCACCTGGACGTGGATCCCGGTGAAGGCGGTGCGGAACGCGGCGACGAAGTCCCGCAGCCCGCCCCGGTCCATGTCGGGGAACGGGGGACCGTGGTAGACGAGGCCGTCGGCGAAGACCTCGTCCACGGCGGACAGGTCGCCCTGCTCCCACAGGGCGACGACGCGCAGCATCGCCTCGCGCGCCCGGTCCCTCGACACCGTCGAGCCGGTCGTCTGCGTCATGGCGGGCTCCCTCCACGAGTTCCTCCGGGGGCGCTGCCGATGCTCCGCACGCACCCGCGGCGCGCCAGGGTCCTCCGGTCCCGGCGACCCCGTCCGGTGCCCGGTCCCCGTCCCGGCGGCCTAGGCTGCGCCGGTGCGTCCCCTCCGTGCCCGCAGGCCGGGGGAGGGGCGCCCGCCGGCCGGGCCCCGGGTCCTCATCCCGCTCCTGGTGCTGTCCGCCGCCGTGGCGCAGGGGTTCGGGCGCTTCGGCTACGCGCTGCTGCTGCCCGCGGTGAACGCCGACCTGGTGCACTCCTACGCCGTGGCCGGGCTGCTCGGCACGCTGAACCTCACCGCGTACCTGGCCGGGACGCTGGTGGTCAGCCTCACCGCGGAGCGGCTCGCGCCGGCGACCTCGGTGCGGGCGGGCCTCCTGTGCTCCACGGCGGGGGTGGCGGTGCTCGCGCTGGCGCCGTCGGTGCCGGTGCTCGTGGCGGGCATGGTGCTGGCCGGCTTCGGCGGGGCCCTCATCTGGGTGCCGGCCCCCGGCATCGCGGGGGCCGCGGTGCCCGCCTCCCGCCGCGGCCTGGCCATCGGGATCACCGGCAGCGGCGTCGGGGTGGGCGTGGTGGCGAGCAGCGCGCTGACCGCGCTGGTGCACGCCGTCGCCGGACCCAGCGAGTGGCGCGCGGTGTGGGGCATCGAGGCGGTGCTGGCCGCGCTGGTGGCGCTCGCGGCGCTGCGGTGGCTGCGGCCGCCGCCGACCCCCGTCGCCGGGCGGGTCCGGATCTCGGCGCTGCGCGCGGTGCCGGGCTGGGTCGGCTCGATGCTCTCCTACGGCGGGTACGGCCTGGCGATCGCCGTCTACATGACGTTCCTCGTCACCGCCTACCAGCACGACGCCGGCTTCGCCGCCGGCCACGCCTCGGCGGTGTTCGCGCTGGTCGGCGTGTGCATCGTCGCCGGCGGGGTGCTGGTGGGCCGCTGGTCGGACAGCGTGGGCCGGCGGGCGGCGATGACCTGGACCTACGTCGGCATGACCGGCGCCGTCCTCCTGGTGCCGGTCGGCGCCGAGCCGTGGGCGGTGCTGTCGGCGGTGGTCTTCGGCCTCGCGCTGTCCGGGGCGCCGGCCGTGCTCGCCGCCCACCTCGCCGACAGCCTCGACCCGCGCCGGTTCGCGGCGGCCTTCGGCGCGGTCACCCTCGTCTTCGGGCTGGCCCAGCTGGTCGGCCCGCAGCTGGGCGGCTGGATCGCCGAGCGCACCGGCAGTTTCACGGTGGCGTTCCTGGTCGCCGCCGGCGCGGCGCTCGCCGCCGCCCTCGCGTCGGCCACCCTGCCCCGGCGCGGCGCCGCCCGCGCCGTCCCGGCGGCGCCCGCCGCGGACTGACCCGGGCGCCGGGCCGGGGTCGGCCCACCGTCACCCGGAGACCGCGGCCAGCGCCTGCTGGACGACGTCGGCCACGACGTCCGGTCGCGACACCATGACCACGTGGGACGCCTCGGCCTCGGTCACGGTCGCCCCGGCCCGCTCGGCCATCCGCCGGACGACGTCGGTCCCGGCGGCCTTGTCGCCGGTGGCCACCACGGCCCACGACGGCAGGCTCCGCCAGCCCGGCGTCCCGTTCTTCTCGCTGAAGGCCAGGGCGGAGACCGGGCGCTGCGTCGCCGCCATCACCCGGGCGGTCTCCTCGCTGACGTCGGCGGCGAAGGCGTCGTGGAAGTGCTCCGGGTCGATGGAGAACTCCACCTCGCTGTCCTCGCCGTTGCCCGTCGGGTAGCGCCGGGGGACGAGGACCGAGTTCAGCACGCTGTCCTTCGAGTCGGCCTCGATGTCCTGCAGGACCTCGCCCTCGTCCGGGGCGAACGCGGCGACGTACACCAGCCCGACGACGTTGCCGGCGCGGGGCGCGGCGTTGGTGATGACGGCGCCCCCGTAGGAGTGGCCCACGGCCAGCACCGGTCCGGGGATCTGCGCGAGCGCGCTGGCGACGTACGCCGCGTCGAGGGTGATGCCGCGCAGGGGGTTGGGGACGGCCTCGACGGTCACCCCGGCGGCGAGCAGCCGGGCGACGACGTCGTTCCACCCGGAGCTGTCGGCGAAGGCGCCGTGGACGAGGGCGACGGTGGGGCGGGACGCGGACGGTGCCTCGGTCATGGTGGTCTCCTCCGTGGGGTGCGGACCGGGCGGGGCGCCGTCGTGGCCGGCCGCCCGGGGTGCGCGAGACGCTCGTCGCGGGCCGGGGGGAGCGGCAACGGTCAAGTGACCCGGGAGGGGCCGCCCCGCCCGGCGCACAGGTCCTGCGTCGGGCAGGTGATCCGCCGGCCCGCGGCACGGTCCTCGTCGTCGTCGCGGCGGTCGCAGGTGGCCCCGGCGCGGTAGTCCTCGCACACGGCCTCGACGGTCGCCGGGTCGCGGGCGCAGCGGGCGTAGTCGGCCACCGCCGCCGGCGGGAAGCCGCGGATCGCGCCGCCGAACTCGGCGTCGAACAGGAAGTACTCGGGGTCGGCCGCGATGAGCCGCTCCGGCAGGGGGTGCGGCTGGGCGAGCAGCCCCCCGTGCCAGTAGGCGAGGGCGAAGCGGGCGTCGCCGCGGGCCCAGACCTCCCCGGTCGGGACGACGTCGAGCACGGTCAGGCGGCGCACCGCCGCGGGGGAGTCCAGCGCCATCCGGTAGGCGACCCGGCCGCCCCGGTCGTGCCCGGCGACGTCGAAGCGGTCGAAGCCGAGCAGGCCCATCAGGGCGACGCAGTCGCGGGCCATGGCGCGCTTGCCGGCGTTCCCGTGACCGGGCGTCGCGGGTGGCGCGGTGCTGTCGCCGTAGCCCCGGAGGTCCGGGGCCACCACGGTGGAGTCCTCGGCCAGGTCCCCGGCCACCGGCGCCCACGCCAGGTGGGTCTCCGGGTACCCGTGCAGGAGCAGCAGCGGGGGGCCGGAACCGCCCACGCGGACGCGGAGCGAGACCTCCCCGACGGGGACGTGGGACAGCCGCAGCGGCAGGGCAGCAGGATCGCCGGACCGCGGGCCGGGCGCACGCGTCAGATGACCGGCACGGGGCCGAGGGGGCTGGCCGGGTCGCTGTCCGCGGTGGGAACCTGACCGCCGAGCCCATCCGAGGGGACAACCGATGGACGACGTCCGACCCCGGAGCCGCGCGCCGGGGCCCGACCTGGTCGGCCGGACGGCGGACCTCGACGTCGTCGGGTCCTTCCTCACCCGGCCGGCCGACGCCGGCGGCGCGCTCCTGCTCACCGGCGACCCCGGGGTGGGCAAGAGCGTCCTGCTGCAGGAGGCGTGCCGGACGGCGGCCGCGTCGGGGGTGCGCCTGCTGCGGGCCTCCGGGGTGCAGTTCGAGGCGAAGGTGAGCTTCGCGGGGCTCAACCAGCTGCTGCTGCCGCTGCACGACCGGCTCGGCGGCCTCCCCGCCCTGCACCGGCGCGCGCTGGCCGTGGCCCTCGGCGTGGGCTCCGGGCCCGACGCCGGCCGGCTCGTCGTCTCGGCCGCCGCGCTCGCGCTCCTGCGGGCGGCCGCCGCGGACGGCCCGGTCCTGGTCGCCGTCGACGACCTGCAGTGGCTCGACCACGCCAGCGCCCGGGTGCTCGGGTTCGTCGCCCGCCGCCTCGAGGGCAGCGGCATCGGGTTCCTGGGCGCGGTCCGGACCGATCCCGGGTCGTTCCTCCTGCGCGCCGGCCTGCCCCGGCACGAGGTGCCGCCGCTGGACGCGGCGGCCGCCGCCGACCTGCTGGGGAGCCGGTTCCCCGGGCTGGCCCCGGCGGTGCACCGGCGGGTGGTGTCGGCCGCCCAGGGCAACCCGCTGGCGCTGCTGGAGCTGCCGCTGACGATGACCGAGGGGCAGCGGCGGGCGGCCGAGCCGCTGCCCCGGTCGCTGACGCTGAGCGCGCCGCTGCAGGAGCTGTTCGCCGAGCGGGTCCGCGGGCTGCCGGCGGACACGCGCCGGCTGCTGCTGCTCGCCGCCCTCGACGGGACGGGGGACCTCGGTCCGCTGCGCGCGGCCTCGTCCGGCGACGGCTGGCTCGACGGCCTGGCCCCGGCCGAGCGGGCCGGGGTGGTCCGCGTGGACCCGGACGCCGGGCGGATCGCCTTCCGGCACCCGCTCACCGGCGCCGCGGTCGTGGAGCTGGCGACCAGCGGGGAGCGGCGGCGCGCGCACGCCGTCCTGGCCGGCCTGCTCCCCGAGGACCCCGAACGGCGCGCGTGGCACCTGGCCGAGGCCGTCGTCGGCCCCGACGAGCCGGCCGCGGCGCTGCTGGAGGTCGCCGCGCACCTCGCGGTGCACAAGGGCGACGCCGTCCGCGCCGTCCGCGCGCTGCTGCGCGCCGCGGACCTGAGCCCGCGCGGTGCCGACCGCGCCCGCCGGCTGGCCGAGGCCGCGTACGTCGGTGCCGACGTGGCGGGTCGGCTGCACAGCGTCCCGGACCTGCTGGGCGAGGCGCGGCGGGCGGACCCGGGCACCGAGGGGTCGCTGCACGCCGCGGTGGCCGCCGCCCACCACCTGCTCAACGGTGAGGGCGACGTGGACACCGCGCACCTGGTGCTGGTCCGGGGGATCGACGGTGCCCTCGCGCACGGGCGGAGCGGGGCTCCGGTGGAGGAGGCCCTGCACACGCTGATGGCGGTGTGCCACTTCAGCGGCCGGCCGGAGCCGTGGCGCGCCTTCGAGGGCGCCCTGGACCGGCTCGGCCCCGGCGTCCCCCCGCTGCTCGCGGTGTCGGGCCGGGTCTACGGCGACCCGGCCGGTGCCACGCCGGCCGACCTCGAGCGGCTGGACGCGCTCGTCGCCACGGTCGACGAGGAGGTCGACCCCGTCCGGATCGTGCGGGTGGCGATCGCCGCCTTCTACGTCGACCGGCTCGCCGGCTGCCGGCGGGCGCTCTGGCGGGTGGTGCGGGACGGGCGCGACGGCGGCGCGGCGACCTCCGCCGTCAGCGCGCTGATGATGCTGTGCCACGACGCCTACCGCGAGGGGCGGTGGGACGAGGCCGCCCGCGCGGCGGAGGAGGGCGTCGCCTGGGGCGAACGGCTCGGGTACCGGCTCGTCGCCCTGCCCGGCCTGTACTGCCTGGCCCTGCTCGCGGCCGCCCGCGGGGACGAGGAGGCCACCCGGTCGCTGACCGGCGAGATGGTGGCCTGGGCCGCGCCCCGCGGGGTGACGATGCTCGAGCACTTCGCCGGCCGGGCGCGGGCGCTGGCCGCGCTCGGCCGGGGCGACTACGACGAGGCCCTGCGCCTCGGCGCCGCCATCAGCCCTCCGGGCCGGCTCGCGCGGCACGTCCCCGTCGCCCTGTGGACGGCCCGGGACCTGGTCGAGGCCGCGGCGCGCTCCGGGCACCCCGAGGAGGCCGCGGCGCACGTGGCCGCGGTGCAGCGCACGGCGGTCGTCTCCCGCAGCCCCCGCCTCGCGCTGCTCGCCGCGGGTGCCGCGGCGCTCACCGCCTCCGGGGAGGAGGCCGGTGCCCTCCACCGGGAGGCCCTGGCCCTCCCGGGAGCCGCCCGCTTCCCGTTCGAGCGCGCCCGGGTGCAGCTCTCCCACGGCGAGCACCTGCGCCGGACCCGCGCCGCGCACGCCGCCCGGGTCGAGCTGACCGCGGCCCTGGAGACGTTCGAGCACCTCGGTGCGCGGCCGTGGGCGGCCCGCGCCGCGCAGGAGCTGCACGCCGGTGGGCACGGCGGACGGCCGGTCCGGGACCGCAGCTGGACGACGCTGACCGCGCAGGAGCGCGAGATCGCCTCGCTCGCGGCGTCGGGGCTGTCCAACAAGCAGATCGGGACCCGGCTGCACCTCTCGCCCCGCACGGTGTCCGGTCACCTGTACCGCGTGTTCCCGAAGCTCGGGGTCTCCACCCGGGCGGCGCTCCGCGACGCCCTCGGACCACCACCCGCCGCGGGATCGGGTCGGATGACCCGAGACGAGGGCCGCGCCGCTCCCTAGCCTGTCGGCGCGGGACCCGCCGCACGGGAGGAGGGCGGACGCCGTGGACCCAGGGCGGTACGGCACGGACGGAACCGACCCCGAGGAGGCCACCGGGGTCCTCGAGCCGGAGGACACCCTCGAGCAGCTCGGCGTCCGCGACGTCCTGGACGTGGGCTGGTCCCCGGCCGAGCGGGCCTGGGCGGTCGACGACTGGGGGACGACGGAGCGGGAGGAGGCCACCGGCGAGGGCCTCGACGGGCGGCTGGCCCGCGAGCTCCCCGACCTCCGCTGGACCGACGACGGCGACGGCCTCGGCGACGTGTCGGACACCGACGGGGAGCTGCGCGACGACGAGGTCGGCGACGTCCGGGCCGGCCGGCTCGTCGCGGCCGGCGGGGACGCGGGGGAGGACGTCGAGCCCGAGCTGTACGCCCTCGACGCGGGGATCGACTCGGCGGCGGCCTCCGCGGAGGAGGCCGCCGTGCACGTCGTCGCCACCCGGGAGGACGCCGGCGAGGGCGACCGGCCCGGGTGACGGTCCGGGGTGTGCCCGGGCGGCGTGCGTCAGACGACCCGTGGCGCACCCGGCTCCACGGCGAGGGTGTGCCAGGGCCGGGCGGTCCAGGGCTCCCTGCTGTGGTCCAGGCGCAGCCTCCCCGGCTCGGCCTCGACCAGCTGGCCGAACACCGTCGCGAACACCCGCCCGTCCTCCTCGTGGCGCACGACGAGGGCGCCGGGGTCGTCCCTCGGCGGCGCCTGCCGGACCAGGTCCCGCCACCCCTCGGGAGGGTCGGCCGCCCGGAAGGCGTCGAGGTGGCGCTCGGTCTTGCGGTCCTCGGGCCCCCCGGAGGTCACCATCACGGTGCCCTCCGGGTGCTCGGTCTCCCGCAGCCGCTCGCCGTCGAAGTCCCAGGTGAGGAGCCGGTCGGGCGCGGCCAGGACCAGCAGGAAACCGGCCATCCCCGTGAGGTCGACGTGGTCGCGCCAGCCGGTGCCGTGTGCCACGCCGAGCAGCGGCAGCACGCCTCGGCTGGCCGCGCCGGGGGCCGCCACGCGCTCGCGCGCCCGGTTGAGCACCAGCGCCGTCGTCCCGGTGGCGACGCGGCTCGCGCACCACGTGCCCCCGGCGAGCCGGTCGCGGCCGGCGACGACGTCGGGCTGGTCGGGCCACCAGCGGCCGGGATCGTCGAAGGGGCGGGTGGTGAGCTCGTCGCGCAGGGCGAGGACCCGCACGGGCTGTCCTGTCGACCAGCGGACGACCACGGTGCACACGCGTGCATCCTCCCCGGCACCGCCCGGGCGCGTCGGGGAGTCGTCCGACCGGTGCGCCCGCCCGGCCCGCACCGGAGGATGGGACGGCCGGTGCAGCGAACCGTCGGAGGAGGTCCGGTCATGGTGTCCGGAGCCGCGAGGAGTGCCCCGTCCCCGGCCGACGCGTTCGCCGGGACCCTCGAGCGGACCGAGGTCCAGCGCGCCCCCTCGTCCGTCCCCGGGCGGGAGATCGTCCAGGTGCTCACCCGGATCCCGGTCGGGGTCTCGTCGGGCTGGCACACGCACCCCGGTGAGGAGGTCGGCTACATCCTCGCCGGGACGGTGACGATGGCGATCCGGGGCCGGGAGACGCTGACCCTCCACGCCGGCGACGGGTTCCTGATCCCGCCGGGCACGCCGCACGACGCGCGCGACGTGGGCCCCGGCACCGGGGAGATGCTCTCCACCTACCTCGTGGAGGCCGGGCAGCCCCTGGTGACCCTCCTCGGCTGATCCCGCCCGGGCCCCGCCGGGCGGTGGGTGCCCCTCCCGGCGCGACGGCGGGCGGGCCTGCCCGCGTCCGTGCCCACCGGCGCCCTACCCTGCACGTGGGCCCCCTCGGTTCGAGGAGGCCCCGCACGGGGAATGGTGCACCCGCGGACGCGTTGTCACAGGGGAGTGCCGACCGGGCCGGCAGCGTCGATCCCTGCGGATCCGCGGGCCGGTCCCGCGTCCGGAGCACCACGCACCCCACGCCGGGACGGCCCCGTCCCGCCCGCGGGTGTGCAGCACGCTGCCGCGGCGGTCCTGCCCGGCACCGCAGAGGAGGACTTCGTGGCTCGACCAGGCCGGCGCCAGACGGGCGCCCGCCGCACCACCCCGCGGCGCGACCGGCGGGTGCGCCACGACGGCGACCTCGTCGCGGTGCTCGCCCGGACCGCGCGCGAGGTCGAGGCGGCCGCCGCGCGCGGGCGCGTCACGCCGTCGGTGCGCACCCGGTTCCAGGCCGTCGCCCTGCTGCTGCGCGAGGAGCGGGCCCGCGTCCAGGCGGCGCCCGGCAGCGACGGCTCCCGCGCCGAGCAGCTCAAGCGCCTCGACGGCGTGGCCACGGTCCTGGCGACCACCGCCGTCCGCGACGCCGGGCTGCTCGCGCTGCTCGGCGAGGACGCCGTCGTCACCGACGCCGCCCGGTCGCTGCGGCGGGAGATCCTGCGCGACCTGGGCGTGGAGCCCGCGCCCGAGGAGCCCGCGCCGGCGCCGGCCGAGGCCGTCCCGGCCGGCCCCGACCGGCGGGTGGTGCCGCAGTCGGTGGTCTCCCGGCAGCTGGCCAACCCCTTCCTGGCCCCCGACTTCTCCGCCCTCCCGCAGCGGCCGGCGCGGCCCCGCCGGCTGGCCGGCTGGGAGCTGCTCGGCCCGCTGTTCACCTCCTTCGAGCGGGCCGGCGCCGGCGCCCCGGCCTGCATGGACCTGCCCGTCCCGACGTCCCGCTTCACCCCCGCCGGGCTGGAGCTCATGCCGCACCAGGGACAGGTGGTCGCCGCGGCCGCGGGCGGGCACCGCACCTTCCTGCTCGCCGACGAGCCGGGGCTGGGCAAGACCGCGCAGGCGCTGCTCGCCGCCGAGGCGGCCGGCGCCCACCCGCTGCTGGTCGTCGTGCCCAACGTGGTGAAGACCAACTGGGCGCGGGAGGCGGCCCGCTGGACGCCGCACCGCCGGGCCACCGTGGTGCAGGGCGACGGCGAGACGGTCGACGGGTTCGCCGACGTCGTCGTCGTCAACTACGAGGTGCTCGACCGGCACGTGGGCTGGCTCGGCGACTTCGGGTTCCGCGGGATCGTGGTCGACGAGGCGCACTTCATCAAGAACAAGGGCTCGCAGCGCTCGCGGCACGTCCTCGAGCTGTCCGCGCGGCTGCGGTCCCTCGGCCGCACGCCCCTGCTCATGGCGCTGACCGGCACCCCGCTGATCAACGACGTCGACGACTTCCGGGCGATCTGGCAGTTCCTCGGCTGGATCGACGACGACGCGCCCCTCGGCGAGCTGCTCGACGCGCTCGAGGACACCGGCCTCACGCCCGCCGACCGCGGCTTCTCCGCCGCGGCCCGGCAGTGCGTGATCGACCTCGGCATCGTGCGCCGCCGCAAGGCCGACGTCGCCGCCGACATCCCCGCCCGCCGCATCGCCGACCTCCCCGTCGAGCTCGACGGGCCGGTGGGTCGCTCGATCCGCGCGGCCGAGCGCGACCTCGTGCGCCGGATGGTGGCGCAGTACGAGACGGCGCTGGCGGCCCGGTCGTCCGGCACCGCCGCCGGGGAGGTCGATGCCGAGCTGGTGCGCCGGGTGGCCCGCTCGGAGCTGAAGGACGCGGCCACCGGGACCGGCGAGAACGTGTTCGCCACGATGCGGCGCATCGGCCGGGCGAAGGCCGGGCTGGCCGCGGACTACGCCGCGCAGCTCGCGCGCAGCGCCGGCAAGGTCGTCTTCTTCGCCAAGCACGTCGACGTGATGGACGCCGCCGAGGAGGCCCTCGCCCGGCAGGGCGTGCGGTACGCCTCAATCCGCGGTGACCAGACGCCGCGGGCGCGGCAGGCCAGCGTCGACGCGTTCACCACCGACCCGGAGGTCGCCGTCGCGGTGTGCTCGCTGACCGCGGCCGGTGTCGGCCTGAACCTGCAGGTCGCCTCCAACGTGGTACTGGCCGAGCTGTCCTGGACCGACGCCGAGCAGACCCAGGCCATCGACCGCAGCCACCGCATCGGGCAGACCGAGCCGGTCACCGCCTGGCGGATCATCGCCGCGCAGACGATCGACGCCCGGGTCGCCGAGCTGGTCGACAGCAAGGCCGGGCTCGCCGCCCGGGCGCTCGACGGGTCCGACGAGCCGGCCGGCGCGCCGAACGACGTGCAGGTCGAGGTGCTCGTCGCGCTGCTCACCGACGCGCTGCGCGAGGCGGCCGGGCCCGGGGACCTCGCGGCGGTCTGACCGGAGCACCGGACCTCGCCCGGCGGTGAGCTGCCGTGTATCACCGCCGGCGGCTCCGCCCTCCTCTGCCCGAGCACCGACCCGGGGAGGGACCGTGACCTGCTGCGACCGCCACGACCTGTGCGACGCCGGGCCCGCCGGGCTGCTCGCGGCCGAGGTGTGCCTGTCCGAGCTGTCCGTGGACGTCGCGGGCCGGCTGTCGCGCCCGGAGGGCCAGGAGCACCAGTGTCCGGAGGACGGCTGCCGGACGCTCACCACCGAGCAGGACCTGGAGCTGGAGCTGCGCTCCCACGACTGCGCCTCGGAGGTGGGGCGTCTCCTCGACGGCCGGCTGGGCAGCGTCGACCTGGTGACCGTCTACACCGACGGCGACGGGAACCGCCGGGGCGTGCACACCGCGACGTTCACCTGGCGCTCCCGGGCCGGCGTCGTCCACGGCACGCTGAGCGGGCTGACCAACCAGGGCACGCACCGCGCGCCGGCGTTCGACGCCTGCCAGCGGTGCGGTGACACGGGGGTCATGGAGGGTCGGCTCTGCGGCCGGCTCGTGCGGGCCGGCGAACCGCGCCTGGCCGGTGCCGAGGTGGTCGCGGCCTACCGCCTGCGGTTCGACGCGTCGAGTGCCGGGGCGGTGGGCGGGGTGCGGGGGACGCTCGAGGGGCTGGTCGTGCGCGCCTGCGCGCCGGCGGCCTGAGCGCCGTCGGCACGAACACCCGCCGGAGGTCGGAGCCCGGGGCGACGTCCCGCACCGGCAGGCCGGCGGCGCGGGCCCCCCGTCGCCGTCGTCCGCTCAGCCGACCACCCAGGTGTCCTTCCCGCCGCCGCCCTGCGAGGCGTTGACCACCAGGTCGCCCTCGGCCAGCGACACCCGGGTGAACCCGCCCGGCAGCACGGTCGTCCCGTCGTCGGCGCAGAAGGCGTAGGGCCGGTAGTCCACGTGCCGCGGCACGAGCGCGCCGTCGACCACGGTGGGGTGCGTCGAGAGCGCCACCGGCTCCTGGGCGATCCACTCCCCGGGGGCGGCCAGCACGGCGGCGCGGGCGCGCTCGAGCTGCCCGGTGTCCGCCCGCGGCCCGATGAGGACCCCGTGGCCGCCGGAGCCGGACCGCGGCTTGAGCACCAGCTCCGGCAGCCGGTCGAGCGCGGCGCGGCACTGCGCGGGGTCACCGAGGTCGTAGGCCGGCTGGGAGCGCAACCGCGGCTCCTCGCCGAGGAAGAAGCGGACCAGGTCCTCCACGTAGGGGAAGGTGCGCTTGTCGTCGGCGACGCCGGTGCCGAAGGCGTTGACGACGGTGACCGTGCCGGCGCGCAGCGGCGCCAGCAGCAGCTCGCCCAGCTCGTTCGGGCGGCCGTCGTCACCGGTCAGCCGTTCCTCGCTGGTGCGCCGCCACAGCAGGTCCACCCGGCGCCCGTCGGGCAGCAGCAGGTCGTCCCCGCGCGCGGTGAGCTGCTCCGGCAGCACGACCGGCGCGCCGACCACCTCCCCGAGCCGGTCGATCTCCCAGGCCACCGCGCTGCGCGGCCCGTCGCCGAGCACCGCCACGACCGGGTCGGGGAGGTCGGTGGCGTCGGCGAGCATGCGCCGCGCCGCGTCCCGGGTGGCCTCGTGCACCGGCGCCGGTGACGGCTGCACGCCGAGCCGCGGGGCCACGAGGTCGCGGGCGGCCAGGGCGTAGGCCAGCAGCGTGGGGGTGCGCACGTTGTCCTCCAGGACGACGAGCCGCCCGTCGGCGCCGCGCACGAGGTCGGGCCCGGCCATGCCGATCCAGCGCCTCGGCGCGGGCAGCCCCGGGGTGAGGTGGCGGTTGCTGTCGAGCACCTCGGCCGGGAGCACGCCGGCGCGGACCGCCTCGCGCCGACCGTGCGCGTCGGCGACGAAGGCCTCCAGCGCCCGCAGCCGCTGGTCCAGCCCGGCGGCGACCTCCGCCCACTCCGCCCGCTCCAGCACCCGGGGCACCGGGTCGACCGTGAACGGGTGCGCCTCGCCCGCGGGACCGTGCTCCAGGCCGAGGTCCGCGACGTCGCGGGCCACGTCCGCGGCCAGCCGGGCCGGGCCGTACGCGCGGACGGCGGCCAGCGCCGCGGCCGCGTGCGGCCGGTCGCCGCCGTCGGGCAGCAGCGCCTCGTCCAGGCTCTCCCCGGCGCTCACGCGGCGGCCGCCGCGCGCCGGGCCGCCGCGCGCTCCGCGGCGGCCAGGGCGGCGCGGGCCACCCACCGCCCCTGCTCGGGGTCGGTGACGTCGAAGCCGAAGGGCGCGTTGGCCTCCAGCGCCACCAGCCGGCCGTCCTGCCCGACGAGCACGTCGACCCCCATCAGCCCGCCACCGAGCGCGGCGACGCTGCGCTGGGCCAGCTGCGCCAGGTCCGGCGGCGCCTCGTACACCCGCGGGTAGACCGTGCCGTGGGTGACCAGCGCCCCCTCCTCCCGGGACTTCTCGTAGACCAGGGAGGTGCTGGTGGGCGTGGCGAACACGCGCGCGCACGCCGGCTCGGCGATCCACTCCTGCAGCAGCGAGGTGCCGCGCCGGTGGCCGCCGGCCGCCTCGTCGGCCCGCCAGGACTCCTCGACCCGGCGGGCGGCGTCCAGGTCGCCGACCAGCTCGACGTAGCGGGCGCCGTCGCCGAGCGAGGGCTTGAGCACCATCCGCCGGCCGGGCAGCGGCCACTCCGCGAGCCGGGCGAGGTCCCACGCGGCCGGCTGCGGCACGCCGGCGGCCGCCCACACGGCGTGGGTCACCAGCTTGTCGGCGGAGGCGACCAGCGAGGTGACGGGGTTGAGCAGGGGCACGCCGGACGCCTCGAGCAGGGTGGCCAGGGCGAAGGTCGGCGCGTAGGCCACCACCTCCTCGACCAGCACGTGCGCGATCGCCAGGTCGTAGTGCCCCGGGGGCGGGCCGCTGACCGGCCAGTCGGCCGGCACCCGGGCCAGCCGCTCGACGTCGGCGCCCTGCTCCTCCAGCGCCCGCACCCAGGCGGCCGCGTAGCCGGCGTCCTCGTACCAGTCCTCGTCGGTGATCACCAGCAGCACGCGCACGGCGCAGCAGTGCCCGGACGCAACACGCGTGACACCCACGGCGCCGCCGATCGCCCTACCGTGCGGGCGCATGACGCAGGTCCTCCCCGAGCGGACCGGGCGCTCGGCCGCCGCGCGGCGGCGGCGCTACACCGCCGAGCTGGCCGGGGCCCTGCCGCCGAGCGCGCCCTTCGCGGCGTGGCTGGCCGCCGGCGGGGAGCCGGCGCCGGACTTCGCCCGCCTGCCGGCGCGCACCGGCCTGTGGTCGCCGGTCGAGGGCCTCCCCGCCGGACCCGCCGGCCCCGGCGCGTGGCCGGCGCGCCGTGCGGTGCTGCGCGCCCGCTGGCGGCGCTGGCTGACCGGGGACCTGCCGCCCGCCCCGCGCCGCACGGCCGTGCAGGTGCGGCAGGTGCGGACCGACGGCGGCGTCGAGGCGCGGGACCTCGTCGTCGGCGACGGCTGGTCGGTGCGCGCGCGGCTGCTGCTGCCGGTGCCCGCGGCCGGCGTGCGCCGCGACGTGCCCGTCTACCTCCTGCAGTCCAGCCACGGGGCCTGGGCGGAGGCGGCGCTGGCCCGCGGCTGGGGCGCCTGCCTCGTGTCGGCCGCGGACGGCGACGACGACACCGAGGCCGCCGAGCGGGCGCACCCCTCCGTCGTCGCCGGCCGGCTGGCCTGGCGGGCCTGGGCGCTGTCCCGGGTCCTCGACGCCCTGGCCGGCCAGCCCGGGGTGGACGCCCGCCGGGTGCTGGTCGGCGGGCACAGCCGCAACGGCAAGACCGCGCTGCTGGCCGCCGCCTTCGACGACCGCTTCGCCGGCGTCGTGTCCAGCTCCAGCGGCGTGCTCGGCGCCATCCCCGCCCGGCTGTGCACCGACCGGCACTTCGGCGAGGGGGTGGAGCTGCTCACCCGGCACTACCCCGGCTGGTACCACCCGCGGCTGCGCTGGTTCGCCGGGCGGGAGCACCGGCTGCCCACCGACGCCCACGAGCTGCTCGCGCTGGCCGCGCCCCGGCCGGTGCTGGTGTCGGTGGCCGTCGAGGACCCGGTCGAGCGCGTCCCGGCCGCCCGCGCCGCGGTCGACGCCGCGCGCGACGCCTTCGCCCTGCTCGGCCGGCCCGACGCGCTGGAGCTGGCGCTGCGGCCCGGCGGCCACCGGGCCGACGGGTCCGCGGTGGCCGCGCAGCTGGACTGGGCGCAGTCGGTGCTCGGCGGCCCGCCCCGCCGCCGCGGGCCCGTGCGGGGGGCGCCGGCGCCGGTCCCGTGGCCGGCCGACCGCGTGCGGCCGGGCCCGGCGCCGGTCCGCGGTGCGCAGCTGCGCGCCGCCGTCCGCGCCGCGCTGGGTGGCAGCGACGGCGGTCCGCCGGTGGCGGGGGAGGGCCTGCGGACGCCGGACGGCGTGGCGGTCACCCTGCTGCGGCCGCCGGGCGGTGGCGACGGCCGCGGGCTGGTGCTCTGGCTCGGCCCGCCGTGCGCCGCGACCGGTTGGCGGGCGGGCTACGAGCAGGCCGAGCCGCTGCCGGCGCTGCTGGCCGCGGCCGGCTGGGCGGTCGCCTGCCACGACGCGGTCGGCAGCGGCACCCGGCACGGCGAGCGCCCGGGTCCCGGCTCCTCACCGCTGGGCCGGATGACCGCCGACGCGGCCGCGGTGGCCGCCGTCGCGGTGGCCGCCACCGGGCACGAGCGGGCCTGGGTGGCCGCCTACGGCACCGGCGCGCTGGTGGCGCTGCACGTGTCCGCCCTCGGGCAGGTGCCGCTGGCCGGCGCGGTCCTCGCCGCCCCCACCTGCGGCGAGCCGCTGCTGCGGGCCCGGCCGGACTACACGCTGGCCGACCTGCTCGCCGCGACGGCCGGCCGCCCCGCGCTGGTGCTCGACCCGGCGTGGGACCCCGAGGCGCCGCCCGGCGCGGTGGCCGCCGCCTGCCGGGCGGCCGGCGTGCCGCGCGTGCCGCTGGCCGACTGGCACCGGCTCTCCGGCGCCACCCGGACGGCGATGGTCGCCTGGCTGGCGGAGCACGGTCCCCCGGGCACCGGGTGACGGCAGGGGGCGGGTGGTCGCAGACTCGGGGGAGCGCCCGCCATCCCCCGAGCCCGAGGAGCGTCATGACCACCTCGATCGAGCAGCCGCCCACCGGTGCGCCGGACGCGACGGCCGCCCGCGCCGCGGACCACCTCTGGATGCACTTCGCCCGCCAGGGCCGCCACCCGGAGACGCCGGTCCCGGTGGTCACCCGCGGGGAGGGCGCCTACCTCTGGGACAACCGGGGGCGCCGGGTCCTCGACGGCCTGTCCGGGCTCTTCGTCGTCCAGGTGGGGCACGGGCGCCGCGAGCTGGCCGAGGCGGCCGCGAAGCAGGCCGCCGAGCTGGCGTACTTCCCGGTGTGGGGCTACACGACCCCGGTGCAGGCCGAGCTGGCCGAGCGGGTCGCCGACCTGGCACCCGGCGACCTGAACCGCGTCTTCTTCACCACCGGCGGGGGAGAGGCCGTGGAGTCGGCGTGGAAGGCCGCCAAGCAGTACTTCAAGCTCGTCGGCAAGCCGCAGAAGCACAAGGTGATCAGCCGGGCGGTGGCCTACCACGGCACCCCGCACGGCGCGCTGGCCATCACCGGCCTGCCCGCCATGAAGAAGGACTTCGAGCCGCTGACCCCGGGCGGGTTCCGGGTGCCCAACACCAACCTCTACCGGCACCCGGAGTTCGCCGACGACCCCAAGGCCTTCGGCCGCTGGGCCGCCGACCGGATCGAGGAGGCCATCCTCTTCGAGGGCGCCGACACGGTCGCGGCGGTGTTCCTCGAGCCCGTGCAGAACTCCGGCGGCTGCTTCACGCCGCCGCCGGGCTACTTCGACCGGGTCCGCGAGATCTGCGACCAGTACGACGTCCTGCTCGTCTCCGACGAGGTGATCTGCGCCTTCGGCCGGCACGGGACGACGTTCGCCTGCGAGAAGTTCGGCTACACGCCCGACCTGATCACCTGCGCGAAGGGCATGAGCTCCGGCTACGGCCCGATCGGCGCGATGATCGCCTCGGAGAAGGTGGTCGAGCCGTTCCTGCGCCCCGGCGTGGCCTTCCCGCACGGCTACACCTTCGGCGGCCACCCCGTCTCCGCCGCGGTGTCCCTGGCCAACCTCGACCTCATGGAGCGCGAGGGGCTCAACCAACGGGTGCTCGACCACGAGGAGGCGCTCGGCGCGACGCTGCGCCGGCTGCTGGACCTGCCGATCGTCGGCGACGTCCGCGGCGACGGGTACTTCTGGGCCATCGAGCTGGTGAAGGACAAGGCCACCCGGGAGACCTTCGACGCCGCGGAGCGCGACCGGCTGGTCCGCGGCTTCCTGCCCGGCGCGCTCTTCGACAACGGCCTGTACTGCCGCCCCGACGACCGCGGGGACGTCGTCGTGCAGGTCGCGCCGCCGCTGATCTGCGGGCAGGCGGAGTTCGACGAGATGGAGCAGGTGCTGCGGCACACGCTGACCGAGGCCCAGCAGCTGGTCTGACGCCCGCCCGTCGCCGGTCCGTCGCCGTGGCGGCCGGTCGTCTGCTTGGCTGGGCCGGTTCCCGCCCCCGACGCCCGAGGGACGCCGATGTCGATCCTGTCCACGCTGGCCGAGGCCCTGAGCACCGGCCGCATCGAGGTCGTCGACCTCACCGCACCGCTGTCGGCGGACACGCCGGTCATCCAGCTGCCGCCGCCGTTCGCCCAGACCGCGCGGTTCGAGCTCGAGGAGCTCAGCCGCTACGACGACCGCGGCCCGGCCTGGTACTGGAACAACTTCCGGACCGGTGAGCACACCGGCACGCACTTCGACGCGCCCAACCACTGGGTCACCGGGCGGGACGGCGACGACGTGGCGTCGGTGCCGGCGCGGCGGCTGCTCGCCCCGGCCGCGGTGCTCGACTTCTCCGCGCAGGCCGCCGCCGACCCCGACTTCCTGCTGGAGGTCGAGCACGTGCGGCAGTGGGAGGAGCAGCACGGCCCGCTGCCCGAGGGCGGGTGGCTGCTCTACCGCACCGGCTGGGACGCCCGCTCGGCCTCCCAGCAGGACTTCCTCAACGCCGACGACACGGGGCCGCACACCCCCGGCGTCTCCCCGGCGTGCGCGCGGTGGATCGCCGAGGAGTCACCGGTCCTCGGCCTGGGCGTGGAGACGGTGGGCACCGACGCCGGCGCGGCGCACTCCTTCGACCCGCCCTTCCCGTGCCACGCGGCGCTCATGGGCAGCGGGCGGTACGGGCTGACCCAGCTGCAGAACCTGGCCGCGCTCCCGCCCACCGGCGCGCTGGTCCTCGCCGCCCCGCTGCCGATCGTCTCCGGCTCCGGGTCCCCGGCGCGGGTGCTGGCGCTGGTCGAGCGCGGGTGAGCGCGGCCGGCGGCACCGTCGCCGAGGCCGTCGGCGCCGCCCTGGTGCGGTGCGGGATCAGGGCCGTGTTCGGCGTCGTGGGCTCGGGCAACTTCGCGGTGACCAACGCGATGGTCGCCGCCGGCGCCCGCTACACCGCCGCCCGGCACGAGGCCGGCGCCGCCACCATGGCCGACGCCCACGCCCGGACCAGCGGGACGGTGACCGCGGTGAGCCTGCACCAGGGCTGCGGGCTCACCAACGCGCTGACCGGGATCACCGAGGCGGCCAAGAGCCGCACGCCGCTGGTCGTCGTCGTCGCCGAGGCGACGTCGCCGCGGTCGAACTTCGCCGTCGACCAGGCAGCGCTCGCCGAGGCGGTCGGGGCGGTGCCGGTGCGGGTCACCGCGGCCGACGGCGCCGTCGCGCAGGCCGCCGCGGCCGTCGCCACCGCCCGCGGCGAGCGGCGGGTCGTCGTCCTCAACCTGCCGCTGGACGTGCAGGCCCTCCCGGCCCCCGCCGGGGAGCCGCCGGCCACCCCGGCCGCCGAGCCGCCCCCGCCCGACCCGGCCGCGGTGCAGCGGCTGGCCGGGGCGCTGCGGGCCGCGCGCCGCCCGGTGTTCGTGGCCGGCCGCGGGTCCCGGGGGCCGGGGTGCCGCGCCGCGCTGGAGGAGCTGGCCGAGCGCTGCGGCGCCCTGCTGGCCACCTCGGCGGTCGCCCGGGGCCTGTTCCGGGGCAGCCCCTGGGACCTCGGCGTGTCCGGCGGCTTCGCCACCCCGCTGGCCGCGGAGCTGGTCTCCGGGGCCGACCTCGTCGTCGGCTGGGGCTGCGCCCTCAACATGTGGACCACGCGGCACGGGCGGCTGCTCGCCGACGACGCCGTCGTCGTCCAGGTCGACCTGGACGGCGACGCGATCGGTGCCCACCGCGACGTCGCCCTCGGTGTCGTGGGCGACGTCCGGGCGGTCGCCGGGGCGGTGGCCGCCCACCTCGGCGAGCCGGCGACCGGGTACCGCACACCGGAGGTGCGCGACGGGATCGCCCGGCGCGGCCGGTGGCGCGACGAGCCGTACGAGGAGGCGCAGGAGGAGGGCCGGGTCGACCCGCGGACGCTGACCACCGCGCTGGACGACGTGCTGCCGGCCGAGCGCGTGGTCGCCGTCGACTCCGGCAACTTCATGGGCCACCCGAGCGTGTTCCTCGACGTCCCCGACGAGTCCGGGTTCTGCTTCACCCAGGCGTTCCAGTCGGTGGGGCTGGGCCTGGCGACGGCGATCGGCGCGGCGCTGGCCCGGCCCGACCGGCTGCCGGTCGCCGCGCTCGGCGACGGGGGCGCGCTGATGGGCGCCGCCGAGCTGGAGACGGTCGTCCGGCTGGGCCTGCCCATGGTGGTCGTGGTCTACGACGACGCGGCGTACGGCGCCGAGGTGCACCACTTCGGCCCGGACGGGCACGTGCTGGACACCGTCCGCTTCCCCGAGACGGACTTCGCCGCCATCGGCCGCGGCTACGGCTTCGAGGCCGTCACCGTGCGCAGCGCCGCGGACGTCGCCGCCGTGGCGTCCTGGGTCGCCGGCCCGCGCCGCGCTCCGCTGCTCGTCGACGCCAAGGTGGCGCGCGGGCGGCCGTCGTGGTGGCTGGAGGAGGCCTTCCGCGGCCACTGAGCCCGCGCGGTGCTCAGCTGCCGATGTGCGTCCGCACCGTGTAGAGCTCCGGGAAGAAGCTGAGGTCGAGCGCCCGGCGGAGGAAGCCGACACCCGAGCTCCCGCCGGTGCCGGGCTTGAAGCCGATGGTCCGCTGCACGGTCCGCAGGTGGCGGAAGCGCCACAGCTGGACGGCGTCCTCGAGGTCGACGAGGTCCTCGCAGGTCGCGTACTCCGCCCAGTGCGTCGTGGTGTCCTCGTAGATCGCCTTGTACACCGGGACCAGCGCCGCCTCCTCCACCCAGGGCCGGCGGACGTCGCGGTGCAGCACGTGCTGTGGGACGGGGTGGCCGGCCCGCGCCAGGTGGCGCAGGAAGGCGTCGTAGACCGTCGGCGCCGCCAGCTCGGCGGCCAGCAGCTCGTGCGCGTGCGGCCGGGACTCGAACACCCTCAGGACGCGCTCGTTCTTGTTGCCGAGGACGAACTCGACGGCGCGGTACTGGTGGGACTGGAAGCCCGACGCGTTGCCCAGGACGCCGCGGAACTCGGTGTACTCGCTGGGGGTCAGGGTCGCCAGCACCGACCACTGGTCGGTGATCGTGTGGAAGACGTGCTTGACCCGGGCCAGGCCCTTGCGGGCGCGGCGGACGTCGTCGGCGTCCAGGTAGGAGCGGACGGCTCGCAGCTCGTGCAGCGCGAGCTTCAGCCACAGCTCGGTGGTCTGGTGCTGGATGATGAACAGCGGCTCGTCGTGGTGGTCGCTGATCGGGTGCTGCGCCGACAGCAGCACGTCGAGGTCCAGGTAGCTGCCGTAGTCCATCCGGTCGCGGAAGTCGGTCGCCATCCCCTCCTCGATGGCGCGGACGCCGTCCTCGATCGCCATGGCCCCTCCCTCTCCTCGTGCCGGCGGCCATCCTCGTCCGGTGCCGGCGCGCGCGGGGACCGCCCGGCTCAGGTGGGCCCCGGCCCGGCCCGTGCTGCCTCCCGGGGCGCGGACAGCGGTGCGGACCGCACGCGCTCGGGGAGGAGACCGACGCCGACGACGCGGGCCGGGAGGCCCTGCAGGACGGGCCAGCGCTGCAGCAGCCGGAGGACGACGGGGGTCCCGGCCGGCCGGTCCCCGGTGAGCAGGCGGTCGACGAAGCGCTGCTGGACGAGCCGCTGCACCCGTTGCGTCACCACGGTGGGGAGCACCCGCCGGAGCCGGACGCGGGCCAGGACGGGGGAGGGGGCCCTGCCCCGGCGCAACCACGGCGCCAGGATGCGGGCGGCGGCCGCGGCGTCCTGGACGGCGAGGTTCACGCCGACCCCGCCGATCGGGGACATCGCGTGCGCGGCGTCCCCGATCAGCAGCAGTCCCGGCCGGTGCCAGCGGGACAGCCGGTCCAGCCGCACCGACAGCACCTTCACCTCGTCCCAGGACCGCAGGGCGGCGACGGACCCCTCCGTGCCGGGCAGCAGGCGCAGCAGGTCGGCGCGGAACGCGTCGAGGCCGGCCGCGCGGACCTCCTCGACGCTGCCCTTGCGCACCAGGTAGGCGCACTGCCAGTAGTCCCCCCGGTCGATGAGGACCAGCAGCCGCCCGCGCGCGAGCCGCCCGACGCCACCGAAGGGCGGCCTCGCCGAGCCGGCTCCCCGGGGCAACCGGAACCAGAGCACGTCCATCGGGGCGCCGAACTCCCGGACCGCCAGGCCGGCGTCGGCGCGCAGGCGCGAGTCCCGCCCGTCGGCCGCCACGGTCAGGGTGGCCCGGAGCTCGCCCGTGCCGCCGTCCGCGGTGGTGTGGCGGACGCCGACGACCCTGCCGTCCTGCCGGAGCAGGGCCACCGCCTCGGCGCCCAGGAGCAGCCGGAAGTGCGGGTACCGGGACGCCTGCCCGGCGAGGAAGGTGAGGAAGTCCCACTGCGGCACGAAGGTGAGGAACCGGAACGGTCCCGGGAGGCGGCGGAAGTCGGCGAGGGTGAACTCGCCGTCGTCGGTCGTGACGCCGAGCCGCTCGACCTCCTGGTGCGGGAGCGCGAGGAACGCCCCGGCCAGCCCGACGTCGTCGAGCAGCCGCAGCGTGGAGGGGTGGACGGTGTCCCCCCGGAAGTCGCGGAAGAAGTCGGCGTGCTTCTCGAGGACCACGACGTCGACGCCGCTGCGGGCGAGGAGCAGTCCGAGCACCATCCCCGCGGGGCCACCTCCCACGACGACGGCGTCGCACCGCGACCGGTCCGCGGTCGCGCGGGAGCGGTCGTCCTCTTCGGTCGGCGTGCTGCTCACGGCGGGCTCCTCTCGGTCCCCCGGGACGGCGGGGCGCCTCCGGTGCCGCGCGGCGACACGGTAGCCGCGAGGGGAGGTGCCCGGGTGCTCCGGCGGCGCGGGACGCTGCCGGCACTCAGTCGACGGCGTCCTGCTGGGGGTGGGCCTCCGCCGCCGCGGCGTCCCGGTCCTCGCTGCCCGGTGTCCCTGCGGCCGCCGGCCGGGCCCGCGCGGCCGCGGCGTCGGCGACCGCGCGGTCGCGTGCCTCCTCCGCGCGCAGCCGGTCCCGCCGGCTCTCCTCGGCGGCGCGCTCGGCGCGCTCGGCGCGGGCCTCCTGCGCCGCCGCCCGCTCGGCCGCGGCGTCGGCCCGCGCCTCCGCCGCGCGGGCGCGGCCCTCCGCGGCGGTGGTCCCCAGCCGGGCGGCCGCCTCCGCCTGCTCGGCGCGCCCGACCGCCCGGACCGCGTCGGCCCGCACGCGCCCGGCCTCCGTCTGCGCCGCGCGCTCGGCCTCCAGCGCCCGGTCGCGGGCGGCCTCCGCCGCCGCCGCCCGCTCCTGCGCCGCCGCGGCCTCGGCCAGCGCGCGGTCGCGCGCCTCCTCCGCCCGGGCCGTCCCGGCGCGGGCGGAGGAGGCCTGGCGCTCGGCCTCCTCGCGCCGGCGCTCGGCGTCGAGCCGCCCCGCCTCGGCCTCGGCGGCGGCGGCCGCGGCCGCACCCGCGTCGGCGCGCGCCCGCTCCGCGGTCGCCTGCGCGGCGTCGGCGTCCTCCCGGGCGGCCGCCTCCCGGTCGCGGGCCCCCGCGGCGTCCTCCCGGGCCGCGGCGGCCTCGTCCCGGGAGGACGCCGCGGCCGCCTCGGCCCGGGCGGCGACGTCGAGGGCCTCCCGCGTGGCCTTCTCGGCGACCGCGCGCGCCCGGTCGGCCCGGGACGCGCGCTGCTCGGCCTCGGCGACCTCCCGGCGCGCGTCGGTGCGGAGTGCCGCCCGCTCCGCCTCCAGGAGTTCGGCGTCCGCGGCCCGGGTCAGCGCCTCCCGGGCGCGGCCCACCTGGTCCTCGATCGCCGCCAGGGTCTCGCGGAGCCGGTCGGCGACCCCGGTCAGCGTCTCGGCGGCGGGGGCGCCCGGGTGCTGGGTGGCGGGCGGCTCGGGTGCGGCCGTGCGGGCGGCTGCCGCGGCGCGGCGGGCGGTGTAGGCGGTCGTGCGGTTGTGGTCCGGCCGCGTGCAGTACGACGAGCGGCCGCCGGTGGGCGGGGGCGGGGCCACGGGGAGGGCGCAGTCCGGATAGGCGCAGGTCGTCGTCCCCTCGGTCACGTCGTCCAGTGTGCACCCGTCCGTCATGTGCGACGAACGAACGCGGACGAACGCACGGCCGGGGCGGTGCGCACGACCGGGCGGAGGCACTCCATAATCACCTGTTATGGAGTCCGAGGACGGCCGCCGTGAGCCGGGGCCGACCGGGGCGGGGGAGGCGGTCGTCAGCGCCGCCGAGGGGGGCCTGGTGCTCCCCGGGGACGTCGCGGCGGTGGGCCGCTACCTCACCGCCGCGAAGGCCGAGTCCACCCGCAGGGCCTACGACGCCGACTTCCGCGCCTGGTCGGCCTGGGCCCGGGAGCGCGGGTTCACCCCGCTGCCGGCGGCCGACGCCGCGGTGGCCACCTACCTGGCGGCGCTGGGCGACGCGGGGGCCAGCCCCCGCACGATCGCCCGCCGGCTGTCCGGCATCGGGCACGCGCACCGCGAGGCCGGGTACCCCAGCCCGTCGGAGCACCCCGGCACCCGGGAGGTCCTCCGGGGCATCCGGCGGACGGCGGCCCGCGACGGCCGCCGTCCGCGCAAGGCGCGGGCGCTGGACACGCAGACGATCCGCGCCCTCGTCGAGGACCTCCCCCCGGGGCCGGCGGGCCTGCGCGACCGGGCGGTCATCCTCACCTCCTTCGCCCTGGGGCTGCGGGCCTCCGACGTCTGCGGGCTGGACGTGGGCGACCTGACCCCGGCCGGGCACGGCGGCCTGGACGTCACCATCCGCTGGTCCAAGACCGACCAGGAGGGCGCCGGCGAGGTGCTCGCCCTGGCGCCCGGGGTGCGGGCGCGGACCTGCCCGGTCCGCGCGCTGCAGGCGTGGGTCGAGGCGGCCGACCTCGGCGGCTCCGGACCGCTGTTCCGCAGCGTCGGGCGGGGCGCGCAGCCGCGCATCGGCCGGACGCGGATGGCCCGGTCGTCGGTGCGGCTGGTGCTGCGCCGTGCCGCCGAGCGGGCCGGCGTCCCGCTGGAGGGGCTGAGCCCGCACAGCCTGCGCCGCTCGTTCGCCACGGAGGGCTACCGAGCCGGCGTCAGCGAGCGGGAGCTGGCCCGCACCGGCCGCTGGGCCTCGGTGACCACCATGCGGGGCTACGACTCCAGCAGCCGCTGGGCCGACCCGGCCTCGGCCCGGCTCGGGCTCTGAGCCGCGCGCCCCGGGGCGCGACCCGGCCCGGGAGCCGGGCCGCGGTGGGAGGGTGCGCGGATGGCCGAGTTCCTGCGGGTCACGGTGCGCGACCGGGTGGGCTGGATCGAGTACGACCGCCCGCCGGTCAACGCCTTCCACTGGGAGATGCTCCGGGAGGTCCCGGAGGCGCTGGAGCAGCACCTCGCCGACCCCGCCGTCCGGGTGGTGGTGGTCGGCAGCGCGCTGGAGGCCCACTTCAGCGTGGGTGCGGACCTGCGGGTCTTCGCCGACACCGACGACGACGGCATGCGCCGCTGGGTGGACGCGTGCCACGACCTGGTGCGGCGGGTGCGCGCCGCACCGAAACCGCTCCTGGCAGCCGTGCACGGCACCGCGGTCGGGGGCGGCCTGGAGATCGTGCTGCACTGCGACGTCCGCTTCGCCGCGAGCACCGCCCGGCTCGGGCAGCCGGAGATCGGCATCGGGTTCCTCCCGCCGGTCGGGGCGACCCAGGCGCTGGCCCGCCTGCTCGGCCGGCCGCGCGCCCTGCGCCTCCTCTACGACGGCACGCTGCTGAGCGCGGAGGAGGCCCTCGCCATCGGCCTGGTCGACGTCGTGGTGGCTCCCGAGCGGCTGCGCGAGGAGGTGCAGGGCTACGCCGAGGGGCTGGCCCGCAAGCCGGCCCGCGCGCTGGCGGCGATCCGGCGCTGCGTCACCGAGGGGGTCGACCTGCCCTTCGCGGAGGGGCTGGCGATCGAGCGGGAGGAGGCGGTGGCGCTCGGCGCGACCGCGGACTTCCGCGAGGGGCTGGCGGCCTTCCTCGACCGGCGCCCGCCGGTCTGGTCGGACTGACCGGGCTCGCCGGCGGGGTCGCTCAGCGCTTGACGGTCCGCGGGTGCATCAGCCGCTCCACCTGCGAGGCGGCCTGCTGCTTCTCCTTGCGCTCGCTGCGCCTGGCCTTGACGGCCTTGCCCGACTTCTTCGCGGTGTGGTCGTCGTGGGGCGACTTGTCGGCCATCGGGTGCTCCCTCGTCGAGGGTGGAACACACTCCTCCCTACCGCCGGTCGCCCCGCCGCGCCAGGGGTTCCGGCGCGCCCGCAGGCGGTCGAGCCTCCTTGACAGCACGCGTGACCCCGACCACAGTGCGGCGCCTCAGGTGGGCACCCCAACGCTCCGGGACGGCTGATGGACCAGACGACGCAGGAGACGGTCCGCGCGCGGCAGGAGGGTCGGCTCGCCGACCCGGACGTCGAGCTCCGCACCGATCCCCGGCTGCACCCCGGGCTGCGGGCCGGGCTCGCCGCCTTCGACATGGACGGACACGCCGCGCCACCGCCCGTCGACCGGACCGCCGACCCCGCGACGGTCGCCGAGTTCGTGGGCCAGTCGCACGCCGCCTTCGAGGGCCTGTACGCCGCGGTCCCGAGCGACTGGGACGGCGAGGAGCGCCCGGACGTCGACCACCGGGTCGAGACGACCACGGGGGTCGACGGCAACGAGATCCGCCTGCACGTGTACCGCCCCGCCGGGAGCGCGGGGCCGCTGCCGGGCCTGGTCTACCTCCACGGCGGCGGCATGACGATCCTCGAGGCCGCCAACCGGGTGCACGTCCGGTGGAGCGAGGACCTCGCCGCGACCGGGATGGTGGTGGTCACCGTCGACTTCCGCAACGCCTGGACCGCCGACGGTGCCCACCCGTTCCCGGCCGGGCTGGACGACTGCAGCAGCGCCCTCGACTGGGTCCACCAGCACCGCGAGCAGCTGGGCATCACGAAGGTCGTCCTGCAGGGCGAGTCCGGTGGGGCCAACCTCGTGCTGGCGACGGTGCTCAAGGCCCGCCGCGAGAACCGGCTCGACCGCGTCGACGGCGTCTACGCGATGGTGCCCTACATCAGCGGCGGCTACGGCTGGAGCCGTGAGCGCAAGCTGCGTGAGCTGCCCTCGCTGGTCGAGAACGACGGGCACTACCTCAACTGCCAGATGATGGACGTGCTCGTCGCGGTCTACGACCCGACCGGCGAGCACGCCGAGGACCCGCTGGCCTGGCCCTACTTCGCCACCGAGGCCGACGTCGAGGGGCTCCCGCCGCACGTCGTCACCGTCAACGAGCTCGACCCGCTGCGCGACGAGGGCATCGCCTACTTCCGGCTGTTGCAGCGCGCCGGCGTGCCCGTCGTCGGCCGGGTGAACCTCGGCCTCACCCACGCCGCGGAGATGTCCTGGCGGACGGCCGTTCCGGAGGCCTACCGGGCGGCCGTCCGCGACATCCGCGGCTTCGTCGCCGGTCTCTGACCGGCCGCGCGGCGCGACGGTGGGCCCGTGGCCGGGCCCACCGCGGCCGGTGTCACGGCCGGGAGGTCACCCGTTCGGTCGCGGGCACCGGCTCCCCGGCGACGGCCGACCGCGGTGCCCGGCGCCAGGCCGCCCGGTCCCCGAGGACCAGGCCGGTCACGACCACGGCGAGCACGCCGGCGTAGACGTACGCGGCGCGGTCCTGCGCGGCTCCGGTGAAGCCGAGCATGCCGAAGGTGAACGCGCCCTGGCTGGCGTGGAAGAGGATCGCCATGAGCAGGCTGCCGCCGGTGCGGTCGACCAGCCAGACGTAGACGAAGGCGATGAGCACGGTCGAGGGCAGTCCGATCCAGCCCAGGTTGCCGAGCGCCACCAGCGGCAGGTGCCAGCCCGCCGTCAGCAGGCCGAGCACCCCGGCCGCCGCGAGCGGGGACCACCGCAGCTGCAGGTGGGGCAGCGCGTAGCCGCGGAAGCCGGGCTCCTCGCCCAGCGCGCTGTCCGTCGGGTTCACCAGGCGGACGGCCAGCACGAGGGCCACGTCGGTCCACACGACCGCGGAGAGGTCCGGTGCGGGACCCCCCAGCCAGTCGGTGAGCAGGCCGGTCACGAGCACCATCACCACCGGCAGGCCGACCGCGACGACGTACCAGACCCAGCCGACCCGCCACCGGACCAGCCGCGCGCCGAGCTCGCGGAACCCCGGCCGGCCCTCGGCGACGGCGACGACCACGACCGCGGCCACCAGCGGACCGCCGGGGAAGAACGGGGTGCCGAGGGACGCCCCCGCCAGGTGTACGGCCCAGGGTGTCCACGACACCACGTAGGCGAGGACGAAGAAGCTGGTCAGTCGGTGCTGTCGCACCCAGGACACGGCGCCGGACACGGGGACCTCCGTCGGGTGGAGAGGGACGGACCCGAGGGTTCGCCGCCCGGGAGGTGCCCGACCAGCGGGTCAGCCCTCGACTCCGCGAGGGCTGACCCTGTAGCCGCTCCCGCTCAGCGGGTGGCGGCGGCCGGCGCCGGCGCGGCCTCGTCGTACAGGAGGGCCATCCGGTCGAGGAACCACAGCTTGCCGGCCGACTGCACGGCGAGCCCGAACGCGACCATCCAGCCGTCCCGGACGACCAGCCCCCGGACGACGAACGGCAGCCCCAACGCGCTGAGGGCGCCCAGCACGTGCGGCGCGACCCGGTGCCGCGGCGGGACGGGGACCTCCTCGCGCCGGGCCCAGGAGGTCTCGCCCAGGACCGACCGGGACGCCCAGTGGTCCAGCGAGCGCGGCGGGGGGAACGCCCGGGGGTTCACCGCGGTCCACGCGCACACGGCGCCCACCGGCACGAGCGACCACCGGCCGATCCGGGTGCGGGTCCAGATCGCGCCGGCCAGCAGCCACGGGATCGGGACGCGGGTGTAGACGCTCCACGGGTTCGCGTGGCGCTGCCAGGCGTCCCCCTCCAGGCCGAAGGCCCGGGCCATCGTCGCGTCCAGTGTCATGTCGCTGCCCTCCTGGTCGGTGCCGCCCGGTCGGCGGCGGTACGCGGTCCGGGGACCGGGTGGGGCCCCGGCTCAGGGAGAGGGGGACGGCGCCCTTCGCGCGTCCGGCTCGCTGCGGGCCGCCGGTACCGCGGGGGCGATCGGCAGCTCGGCGGTCAGCCGCGTCCCGCCGCCCGCCGGGCTGGCGAGCCGCAGCCGCCCGCCCGCCGCGGCCACCCGGTCGACGAGGCCGCGCAGCCCGGCCCCGGCGAGGGAGGCGCCGCCGACGCCGTCGTCGGCGATCGCGACCACCAGCACGCCGTCGGTCACCCGGACGTCGATGCGGACCTCCGCCGCCGCCGCGTGCTTCGCGGCGTTCGCCAGGCCCTCCGACACCACGAAGTAGGCGGCGTGCTCCAGCGCGCCGGGCAACCGTCCGGGCGGCGCCCCGGTGACCACGGCCGGGACCGACGAGCGCTCGGCGAGCGCGGCGAGGGCCGGTCCCAGCCCGGAGTCGGTCAGCAGCGCCGGGTAGATCCCCCGGGCGAGCTCGCGCAGCTCCTCCAGCGCCCCGGCCAGCTCGTCGACGGTCTCACCCAACAGCGCGTCCACCTCCCCGGGCGGGCCGGCGGACAGCCGTCCGCGGGCCATCCGGAGCAGGAGGGCGACGTTCACCAGCCGCTGCTGGGCGCCGTCGTGCAGGTCGCGCTCCACGCGGCGCCGCGCGGCGTCGGCCGACTCGACGATCCGGGCCCGCGAGGCCTGCACCTCGCGCAGCCGGGCGCGCACCTCGGCGTGCAGGCGCTCGTTCTCCAGCGCCATCCCGGCACCGGCCGCGACGGCCGCGACCAGCTCCGGCTCGCCCGCCAGCGCGGCGTCGTGGGTGAGCGCGGCGATCCGGGACCCGCCCCGCTCCAGGTAGGTCACCCCGCGGCCGGGGGCGGGGGGCTCCACCGCGGCCGGGTCGCCCCGGGCGTCGACGAACACCCCGCGCTCGGGCAGCCAGTAGGCGATCGCCACGCTCGGGTCGTGCAGCGTGGCCGCGAGCACGCCGCGCAGCCGCTCGGGCCCGGGTGGGCCCGCGCCCAGCTCGACGATCATCCGGCTCACCGCCGAGCGGTCGAGCCGGCTGCGGACCAGCCCGAACAGCAGGGCCAGCGGCCAGACGACCAGCACCGTGCGGGCGGCCCAGGTGAAGCCGACCCGGACGTCGGGGTGGATGGCCAGCACGAACGCGCTGCGCTGCGCCATCAGCGCGAGCACGACCAGCACGCCGCCCAGCAGCCCGGGGCCGATGGCGCGGCGCTCGGCGGTGCTCGCCCGCCGCCACCGCGCGGCCACGATGGCGAGGACCGCCGTGCACAGCGCCAGGACGACCCCCTGCACCACGGCGTCGACGAGCACCGGGCTGCCGGCGGGGGCGGGCACGATGACCAGCCCGTTGGGCGGGAGGCCGGCCGGGGCGCCGCGCGTCGCCCCGAGCAGGAGGAAGAACCCGTCCAGCGGGGTGGAGAGCAGGTAGCCGACGGTCACGGTGACCCGCTGCGGCCACGTCGTCGCCCGGCCGGTGGGGAAGGTGACCAGCAGGTGGACGAAGACGCTCAGGTACAGCGACCCCAGCAGCACCCCGACGGCGAAGCCCACGTCCGAGGCGACCGCGACGGCGTACCGGCCGAGCGCCGCGAAGCCGAGCACGACCATCAGCGCGCCGGTGCGGTTGTCGGGGTGGCGCGACCAGGCGAGCAGGCCGGTGCCGACGAAGGACCAGCCGACGGCGAGGTCGAGCACGAGCGTCGGTGCGGCCAGCGCGGCGGGCACGTCGTACCCGCCCCAGGACAGGGCCGCCGCGGCGCCCAGGCCGGCGGCCACCCCACCGGCGGCGACCGCGGCCCGGCCCCGCCCGCCCGGCGGCCTCACGACGCGGTCCGCCCGTCGCCGAGGAGCCGCCGCAGCACGGCCCCGCTGAGCTCGGCCTTGGCGATGAACCCGCGGGTGGCGCTGCGGCCGACGCGGTGCCCGTAGTCCGCGCGGGACCGGCTGGACACCAGCACCACCGCGGGCGGGTCGGCGTCCTCCGCCAGCGCCGCGGCGACGACGAACCCGTCGACGTCGGGCAGCTGCACGTCGAGCAGCACCGCGTCGGGACGCAGCTCCCGGGCGGCCCGCACCGCGCCCCGGCCGTCGCCCGCCTCCCCGACGACGGCGAAGCCCTCGTCCTCCAGCAGCCGGCGCGCGAGCGACCGGAACGACGGGTGGTCGTCGACGATGAGGAGCCGGATCGGCACCTCCCCATGGTCGCGACGCGCCGTCCCCGGGGGTACAGGGTCAACCCGGTACCGCAGGTCGTGGCGGACGGTCCTTGACAGGGCGGACCCGCGCCCCGACGTTGTCCGCGTGTCGCCCATCCCGACGGCCGAGGCGCGCGCCCTGCGGGTGGCGGTCGCCGACGACGCGGTGCTGTTCCGGGAGGGCCTGACCCGGCTGCTCACCGAGGCGGGGTTCGCCGTCACGGCCGCGGTGGGCGACGCGGGGGCGCTGCTGGCCAGCGTGGCCGCCGACCCGCCGGACGTGGCGGTGGTCGACATCCGCATGCCGCCCACGCACACCACCGAGGGGCTCGAGGCCGCGCGGGCGCTGCGCGAGCGGCACCCGGGCACGGGCGTGCTGGTGCTGTCGGCGCACGTCGAGACGGGCTACGCGCTGCAGCTCGTCGACGGCGGCACCACCGGCGCCGGGTACCTGCTCAAGGAGCGGGTCGCCGACCTCGCGGAGCTCCGCGACGCGGTGCGCCGCGTGGCGGCCGGCGGGGTGGTGGTCGACCCGGGCGTCGTCGCGACGCTGGTCGGCCGCCGCCGGGTGCACAGCCCCCTCGACGCCCTCTCCGAGCGGGAGCGCGAGGTGCTCGCGGTGATGGCGGAGGGGCGCTCGAACCAGGCGATCGGGGAGCAGCTGTTCCTCAGCCAGAAGACGGTCGAGGCCTACGTGCGGTCGGTGTTCACCAAGCTGGGACTGCACCAGGCCGCCGACGACAACCGGCGGGTGCTCGCGGTGCTGGCCTTCCTCCGGCACTGAGCCGACCGGTTCGGCGGGAGCAGGGACAACCCTGCCCCGGTCGCGGGTTGTCCCGCTGCCGGGCGCCGCCGCGGAGGACGACCGTGCCGGGCATGACCAGCACGCGGATCCGTCCCGTCCCCTCCCCGGTGGCCCGGCGCCGCCGCTCCCGCTGGGTCGTCGGCGCGGTGGCCGCGACCGCCCTCGTCGGGGGCCTCGCCGCCGCCACGCAGGTCCGCCACGACAGCACGAGCTCCGTCGTCCCCGGCGTGCGCGAGGTCGTCGTCGACATCGGTGCGGGCCCGGTGACGCTGCGCGGCGGGGACGGGGACGCCGTGGGCGTGCGGTCCACCCCGCACGGGCTGTTCACCTCCTCCGCGGCGCCGCGGCACGAGCTCGTCGACGGCGTCCTGCGGATCACGTCCGGGTGCTCGGGGTTCGCCCTGCACTGCTGGACCGAGGAGGAGGTCACCGTGCCCGCCGGCGTCCCGGTGCGGGTGCACACCGGCGTGGGCGACGTGACCGCCGTCGACCTCGACGTCCCGCTGTTCGAGGTGGGTGCCGGGGCCGGCACGGTGACCGCGACCTTCACCGGTGCCCCCGGGGAGGTCCGCGTCGACGCCGGTGCGGCCGGCAACGTCGAGGTCGTCGTGCCCGACGGGCGCTACCGCGTCGACGCCGACGCGACGGTGGGTCCCACGGAGGTGCAGGTGGACCACGACGCCTCCGCCGGGCGGTCGATCGACGCGTCGACCGGCGTCGGGCAGGTCACCGTCCGCTCCCGGTGAGGCGCCTCCCCCGGAGGAGGGGGAGGGGGAACAGCCGGCGGCGCCCCGGTCGTTGACCGTCCGACGCGCCCGAGCGGGCGCGCGGAGGAGGGCACGTGGAGCACCTCAGGCGTCTGCGCGGCGAGCGGCCGCTGCTGTTCGGGCTCGTCCTGCTCGTCGGCTTCTGGCTCGGCTTCCAGCTCCTCCTGGTGGTCGCGCAGCTGGTGCTCGGCCCCTTCGCGCTGCCGGCCTGGGCGCCGCTGGCGCTGGTGCTCGTCGTGCTGGTGCTCGTCGCCCGCGGCCAGCAGCGCTCGCGGTAGCCGGGCCGGTCACCCCGGCGCCGCGGGACCCCGGCGCAGGAGGGCGGCGGCCGCACCGGCCGCGGTGAGCACCCAGGCCGCCAGGGCGGGCCACAGCAGGACCTGCCCGACGCGGGCCAGGGCGGGCAGCCGCTCCGCCTCGGCGACCGCGAAGCCGGCGGCGGCGGTCATGCCCAGGGGGAACACCGTGGCCCAGCGCCGGACGTCGTAGTGCCGGCGCGGCCAGCGCAGTTCGCAGGCCAGCAGGACGGCGTAGCCCCCGAGGGTCAGGCCCCACACCGCCAGGTCCAGCGCGCGCAGCGGCCCCACGACGCGGCCCGGTGTGCCCAGCCGGTCGGCGGCGAGCACCAGGTGCGCGCCCGCGAGACTCGTGATGGCCAGCGCCCCGGCCGCCACCCACTGGTCGCCGGCGCCGACGGCCAGCTGGCGCCAGTCGAACCGGGCCAGCACTCCCGCGTAGAGCACGAGCCCGAGGAGGAAGGCGGCCACGCCGGCGGACAGCGCCGGGCGGCTGCCGGCTGCCCCGGCGAGCGTGGCGGACAGGACGGCCAGCCCCTGCGTGGCCACGCAGACCAGGAAGCTCCCGCCGACCGTGGGCACCTGCCGGTGCCGCAGCACGCGGGGGAGCAGGACGACCCAGAGGAGCGCGGCGACGGCGAGCAGCAGCCACGCCGGGCCGGTCCAGCCGGCGGCGGTGACCCGGCCACCGATCACCGTCGTCGCGGCCACGCCGGTGAGCGAGGCCGGTGTCGCGGCGTCGGCCAGCCACCCCGCGCGGTCCGTCGCCCACCGGACGACCAGGTGCGTGCCCAGCACGAGGCCTCCGGCGACGGCGAGCGCCAGCAGCAGCCAGGACAGCACCGTCAGACCGGCGCTCTCCGTCGCCGTCGAGAGGATGCCGGTGCTCATGACCGCGGCTCCGGCCGCCGGGGTGAGCCCCGTCCCCAGCCGCCCGCGGCCGGACACCCGACGCCTCCGCATGCCGGCCACGGCCGCGATCCTGCCCCGGGCCGGTCGGGTCCACCGGGCAGCCGGCCGCGCGCACCGCCCCGCGCCGGTGGAGCGCCACGGCGCCCGGGCCGGGTCTACGGTGCCCTCCTGCCGGTCCCGACGGCCCAGCCACCCCGGAGGTGCGCGATGCTGACCACCCCGCTGTGCACGTCCCTCGGCATCGAGGTGCCGATCTGGAACGCCGGCATGGGCGGCGGCCTCGCCGGCCCGGAGCTGGCGGCCGCGGTCTGCGGTGCCGGTGGCCTCGGGGTGCTGGGCATGGGCGGGCTGCCCGCGCCGGCGATCCGGGAGGCGATCGGTCAACTGCGGGCGCTCACCGACCGGCCCTTCGGGGTCAACCTGATCGTCCCGCTCATGGACGACGACGCGGTGGCCTGCTGCCTGGAGGAACGGGTGCCCGTCCTCGTGCTCTTCTGGGGCGACCCGGGCCCCTGGGTCGAGGAGGCGCACCGGGTCGGGACGAGGGTCCTGGTGCAGTGCGGCTCGGTCGACGAGGCCCGGCGCGCCGCGGCCGCCGGCGTGGACGCCGTGATGGTCCAGGGTGTCGAGGCGGGCGGTCACGTGCGGGGCACCACGGCGCTGTCGGTCCTGCTGCCCGCGACGGTGCAGGCGGTGGCCCCGCTGCCGGTCGTCGCGGCCGGGGGCATCGCGACCGGACGGCAGGTCGCCGCCGCCCTCGCCCTCGGTGCCCAGGGGGTCTCGCTGGGCACCCGCTTCCTCTGCAGCGCGGAGTCGCGGGCCGCCCGGGAGTACAAGGACCGCATCGTCGCCGCGACCGCGGAGGACACGTTCCACACGCGGGTGTTCGACGTCGGGTGGCCTGACGCCCCGCACCGGGTGCTGCGCAACGCGGCCGTGCGGGAGTGGGAGGCGGCCGGCTCGCCGCCGACCGGGTCCCGGGCCGGTGAGGGGGACGTCATCGGCAAGATGCCGGTCGCGGGACAGACGGTCGAGCTGCCGCGCTACGGCATCTTCATGCCGATGGAGGGGTTCGAGGGCGACCTCGACCAGGCGGTCCTCTACTGCGGCCAGTCCTGCGCGCTGGTCGACGACGTCCGGCCCGCGGCCGACCTCGTGCACGACCTCGCCCGGGAGGCGGACGCCGTCCTCGCCGGGCGCCCGTAGACCCCGGCACCCGTCCGCGGGCGGTGCCCGCGCAGCGCGGCCGGGGAGCCGCTGGCAGGGTGGACGACGTGGCCGACTCCTCTCCCGTCGTCGTGGTGACCGGTGCCAACGGGCTGGTGGGTGCCGCGGTCTGCCGGGCGCTCGTCGCCCGGTCGGCCCGGGTGCGCGCCGTCGTCCGCCGCGCCGGCAGCGCGCCCGCGCTCGACGGGGTCACCGAGCACGTCGGCGACTTCGCCGACGCCTCCGTCGCCCGCGCGGTGACCCAGGGGGCCGACGCGGTCGTGTCGACGGTGCACCCGATGGGCTCGTCGCGCGAGGTGCAGCACCGGGTGGGCGTCGAGGGGACGCCGGTCCTGGCCCGGGCCGCCCGGGACGCCGGCGTCGCCCGCTTCGTGCACCTGTCCACGGCCGGCGTCTACGACCGCTCGGCCGGCGTCGGCGACGTCGCCGAGGACGGTGTCCTCCTGCCCGAGGGCAGCGGCGACTACCCCGACACCAAGAACGCCACCGACGCCGCGCTCGCGCAGGTCGGCGGGCTCACCACCGTGCTGGTCCGCCCGCCGGCCGTCCTGGGCGCCGGCGACACGTCGGTCTGGAACACGCTGCGACCGCAGCAGGTCCGTGGCGGGGAGCGCCGCGCCAACCCGGCGCAGACCTTCGCCTGGGTGCACGTCGACGACCTGGCGGCCCTCGTCGCGGACGTCGCCACGGGCGCCGTCGCGACCGCCGACGACCCGGAGCGCGGCCCGGTGGCCGGCGGCACGACCCCGGTCGTCGTCGCGGGGGAGCCCGCGACCTGGCGGGACTACCTGGGCACGGTGACCGACGCGCTGGGCGTCGCGCCCGAGTGGACCGACGAGCCGGTGTGGACCGGCCGGCTGCGCACCGACCGCGCCCGGCGCTGGGGCTGGACCCCGCGGGTGGGCCTGGCGCAGGCGGTCGACGAGCTGCGGCGGGGCCTGACCGGCGGGACCTGACCGTCCCGGGCGGAGGCCGTGCCGCCGCCGGCCGCGGGTTGCCGACGGCCGGAAGGCGGGCGGGGTCCGGGTCGACCGGCGCCGCCCGTGGCGGCCCGCGGACACCGGCGGCACGGTGGAGACGTCGAGCGGGAGCCGCCACCCCCCGCACGAGCACGGGAGACCGGTGCCACCGCCCACCCGTGACCCGCACCCCTCGAGACCGACCGGAGGAACCGAGTGCCCCGCGCCACCCTCGACCGCGCCGGCCACGACCACGCCACCCACGACCGCGACGTCGTGTCCGCGGCGCCCGCCGTCGCCCCGCTGACGCTCGCCGACCGCTGCGACGCCCCCGCCGTGGTGGGCGGCCGCAACGGCCGGACCGGCCGCGGCCCCTGCGGTGCGCAGGCGTTCGTCCGCGCCGTGCTGCCCGGTGGCGGCGACCTGCTCTTCTGCGCCCACCACGGACGGGAGCACGAGGCGGCCCTCGCCGCTGCCGGTGCCACGATCCGCGACGAGACCGGCCGGCTCGAGGCCTGACACGGCCGTCGAGCGCGCCGCGGTCAGGGCAGCCGCGTGAGCAGCGCCCGGGCGAACGCCGCGGCCGCCGGGTCGGCCGCACCCTGCGCGGCCGCCGCGCGCAACCAGCCCGCGAGGGGCGCGGCCAGCGCGGGGGAGAGGGCGGTGATCCACGCACCGGTGCCGGCCCGCGCCTCGGCCACGTGCTCCGTGCCGCCGCCGGGGAGGTGCGCGACGACCTCGGGACGGGTCGCCAGCAGCCCGCCGGCCCGCCAGTCGCCGGCGGTGGTCCGGGCGGCGAGCGCCTCCAGCCGGTCGGCCGCCGTCCGCAGCAGCTGCTCGGTCTCCACGGCCGGATCGTGCCCGACTCCGACGGCCGGCCCGCGGGCTCAGCCGGCCGTGGCGAGCTGCCGGGGACGCCGGCGGGGGAGGACGTGCGGGAGGCCCCGGCCGACCATGCCCAGCGTGCTGCCGAGGCGCTGGGACCACGAGAGGTCCGGCAGGACCGGCGGTGCGGCCATGTCCGCGACGTCGACGAAGAACGTCTGCACCTGCCCGATGCCCTCGAGGTCCTGGGGGACCTCCCGCATCGCCAGCTCGGCGGCGGCCGGGCCCCCGCTGCGGAAGAGGTCGTCGGAGACGAGCAGGTACTCCGGCACGTCGACGCCGTTCTTGAGCAGCCGGTGGACGTAGATCACGTCCACGCCGACGAGCTTCTTCCGGCGCCGGATCGTCTGGGTCGCCACCTCCCCGACGTGCGCGACGAACTTCAGCCGCAGGTCGCTGGTCTGCCGGCAGCTGCCGCACGGGCACATGTTGAGCTCGACGAACCGCCGCTCCACGTGGAAGGCGCGGTGCATGGCGACGACGGCGCGGGTGGTGGCCGCCAGCGTCGCGGGACCGTCCAGCCCGTCGACGTCGCGGGAGAGGAACGCCGCGTCGCCCTCGATCTCGATCAGGTCGAAGTCCCGCGCCGCACCGACGACCCGGTCGAGCATGCGCCGCGTGGCCGCCTCCGCGTGCCCCAGGACGCTGCGGTGGAACTGCATGTACTGCGTGTAGCCGCCGATGTCGGCGATGAGGAGCAGCGCACGCCGGGTCGCCATGCCGGACCCTAGCAGCGCGGACGGCCCCGGCAGCGCCGTCGGCGACGTCCGATCCCGTCCCGTACCGGTCCCGGTCAGTCGTCGAGGAGGGAGGTCCGCAGCTCCGGTTCCGGCAGGACCTGGGTGAAGTACTCGGCGCCGAACATCTCCCGCAGGATCGGCTCGGGGAACATCGCCGGGTCGATCGGGTACTGGGAGCGGTGGGCGGCGGTGGCCCGGATCTTGTGGCCGACGAAGTCCGTGACGTCGATGCACGTGTCCACCCGGGCGTCGACCCGGTCCCCGGAGGGCAGCGTCCGGGTGGGCGGGAAGCCCTGCTCCGGGGGGCCGCCGAGGACGGCGGGGTCGGAGGCCAGGAACGTGAGGGTCGTGACGTCGTCGACGGCGACCACGTGCGCGTTGCGCGGCCGGCCGGTGGCGATGCCCTGCTCGCCGACGAACTCCCCGGGGCCGGACCGGTCGACCACCCGGACCCGGCCGTCCGCGCCCTCCCGCCGGATCTCGACGGCCCCGGACAGGAGGAAGTGGATCGAGGTCGCGGCGTCACCCTGCTCGATGAGGTAGGAGCCGGCGGGGTACCACTCGACGGTGACGAAGTCGGCGGCGTAGCCGAGGGCCGTCGTCTCGCGCGAGAAGACCGACAGCGCACGGACGAAGTCCCGCGTGCCCGTGAAGCGGGTGGTCAGCTCGACGACCCAGCTGGCCAGGCGGTCGCGCAGCAGCATGCCGCTGCGCGGCTGGTGGCAGTGGAACAGCCGGGTCGACGCCGACGGCGGGAGCTGCCGGCAGGCCGCGGTGACGGCGGCACCGACGGCGACGTGGTCCGGGTGACCGGAGAACCCGTCCGGGCCGAACGTGACGACCACGTCGGGCCGCAGGTCGTCGAGGAGCTCCGCCACGAGGTCCACCAGGACCTGCCCGTCGACGTCGGCCAGGCCGCCGTCCGGGTGGTCGAAGCAGGTCACCCCGGTCAGCCCGAGCGCCTCGCCGGCCGCGGCCAGCTCCTCCTCGCGCACCGCCCGCAGCGTGGCGCGGGTCGCCACGGCGGCGTCCCTGATCTGGCCGGCCCCGCCCCGGGTCAGGGAGACCACGCGGACGTCGGCGCCGGCGCCGGCGTACTTGGCGAACGTGCCACCGGCGCAGATGGTCTCGTCGTCGGGGTGGGCGAAGACGCCGAGCACGCGTGGGCGCGGCCGACCGGGCGGCCGGACCGAGGGGGCGTCAGCCATCGGTCACCGTCGACTCCGCTGCTCGTGGACGTGGCCGGGACCTGCGGGACAGGCCCCGGTCGGGGGCGCACCGTACCCGCCCCGGGCGGCGGCGGGCCGGTCCGGTGCACGGTGCGGTCCCCGGCCCGCGAACGGCTGCGCGGAGCACCCCCCGGACGCCGCCGCGCTGCTAGCGTCCGCGCCGTGCCCGGTGCCTACCGCGAGGCGTGGGCATCGGTGACCGGCAACCGCAACCTCCGGCTCGCCCAGTCGTCGTCGGTGGCGGCGTGGACGGGCGAGTTCCTGTTCCTCACCGCGATGACGGTCTACGCGTTCGACACCGACGGCGCTATCGGCGTCGGCGTCGTCGGCTTCCTGCGGGTGCTGCCCGCGACGCTCGCCCTCCCCTGGCTGGGCGTGCTCGCCGACCGGGTCCCGCGGCGCCGGCTGCTGGTGGTCACGTGCGGGGTCCGGGCGCTCACCGCGGGGGGAGCGGGGCTGGCGGCGGTGGCCGGCGAGCCGGTGGCCGTGTACGCGCTGCTGACCGCCTCCACGGTCTGCCACGCCGCGTACCGGCCGGTGCTCGGTGCGCTGTTCCCCACGCTGTGCAGCACGCCGGAGGAGCTGGCCGGGGTCAACGCGGTCCGCGCCGTCCTCGACGGCCTGGCGGCGCTGGTGGGCCCGCTGCTCGCGGCCGCGCTGATCGCGGGGGCCAGCACGGCGGCCGCGTTCGCCGCGGTCGCCGGACTCGCCGCCGTCGCCGGGGTGCTCGCCGCCGGGCTGCGCTACGAGTCGGCCCGCCCGGTGGGCGACCCGCCGGGCGGGCGGGCCGGGGTCCTCGCCGACGTCGCCGACGGGCTGCGCGAGCTGCGCCGGCGCCCCCGGGCCGCGGAGGTGATCGTCCTGGGCGGGGTGCAGTGCGTGGTCCGCGGCGCCCTGACGGTGCTGGCCGTGGTGGTCGCGGTGGACCTCACGGACCTCGGCCGCCCGGGCGTCGGGCTGCTCTGGGCGGCGTTCGGCGTGGGGGGCCTGGTGGCGGCGACGGCGACGATCGGGGCCGCGGGCAGCGCCCGGCTGGGCACGCTGTTCGGCGCCGGGATCGCGATGTGGGGGGTGCCGCTCGTCGTCGTCGGGCTGGTCACCGGCAGCACCGTGGCGGTCGGCGCCTTCCTGGTCGTCGGCGCGGCCAACGCCCTGGTCGACGTCACCGGTTTCACCCTGCTGCAGCGGCTGGTCCCCGACCGGACGCTGGCGCGGGTGCTCGCCCTGACCGAGGCGGTGTTCTCCCTGACGGTGGCGCTCGGCTCGCTGACCGTCCCCCTGCTCGTCTCCGCGCTGGGGGGCGCCGGCGCCCTCGCCGTCGCCGGCTGCCTCCTCCCGGTGGCGGTCGCCGCGCGCTGGGCGGCGCTGCGGGCGATCGACGCCGACATCGGCACGCGCCGCGACCGCATCCGGCTGCTGCGCCGGGTCCGCATGCTCCGGCTGCTGCCCGTCCCGGCCATCGAGGGCCTGGCGCTGCGGCTGCGCCGGCTCGGTGTCGCGGCGGGGACCGACGTGTTCCGGGCGGGGGACCGCGGCGAGGACTTCTACGTCGTCGAGTCCGGCGCCGTGGCCGTCGTCGTCGACGGGCGCGAGGTCCGCCGGCTCGGGCCCGGCGACTCCTTCGGCGAGATCGCGCTGCTGCACTCGGTCCCGCGGACGGCGACCGTGCGCGCCCTCGAGGACACCGGGCTCGCCGCCCTCAGCGGTTCCGCATTCGTCGCGGCGGTCACCAGCTACTCGGCCACCTCCGCGACCGCGGAGCAGCTCGTCCGCGGCTACCTCAGCGAGGACGGGCACCGCGACCGGGTCCGGCCGCACCCCGACCCCGACGGCCGCCCGGACCCCGGCTGACGGTGCGGACCGTCACGCCCCGGCCTGCGCCCCGGCTCGCCGGCCCGGTCGTACCGTGGACGGGGCGTGCCGGACGCGGCCCCGTCCCGCACGCGCCACCCCTCGTGACCGCAGGAGAGCACCCGTGCCCCGCGCAGCTGACCACCTCGAGCCCGGCCCCCGCACCCCCGGTCCCCGGCCGGACCGTCAGCCGGCGGACCGGAGCTGGCCCCGGCGCCTGGTGCGCAGCCTGGTGCTCCTCGACTCCTGGTCCCCGGACAGCTCGCGGCTGAGCTCCCCGCAGGCCGCCCGCCGGCACCTGCGCGGGCGGTGGAGCCGCTCCGGCGACCTCACCGAGGCGCAGGCCGCCGCCCTGGTCACCCTCGACGAGACGACGGCCTGGACGGTCTGACCCCCGCGGTCCCCGGTCCGCCGGGCCCGCTCCTCGCGCGCCGGTCAGGTCCCGTGCACGGGACCTGACCGAGCGGAGTCGTTCCCACTGGCGTCGACCCGGCGACGGCCCGATCCTTGGTCGCACGCCCGGAGCCCACCGACTCGTCGTCCAACGAGGGAGCGGACATGGCACACGGCCCCGCCAACAGCGGCGACCTCCACAAGGGACTCAAGCAGCGCCACCTCACGATGATCGCGATCGGCGGTGTCATCGGCGCGGGCCTGTTCGTCGGCTCGGGCGCGATCATCGGTGAGGTCGGACCCGCGGCGTTCCTGACCTACGCGATCACCGGCGTCCTGATCGTCATGGTCATGCGGATGCTGGGGGAGATGGCGGTGGCCAACCCCTCGACGGGGTCCTTCGCCGACTACGCCCGGCAGTCCCTCGGCGGCTGGGCGGGCTTCAGCGTGGGCTGGCTGTACTGGTACTTCTGGGTCATCGTGGTCGGCTTCGAGGCCGTGGCCGGGGCGGGGATCCTGCAGCGCTGGCTGCCCGACGTCCCGCTGTGGCTGATGGCGCTCGTGCTCATGGTGCTCATGACGGCGACCAACCTGTTCTCGGTGGCCTCCTACGGCGAGTTCGAGTACTGGTTCGCCGGCGTCAAGGTCGCGACGATCATGGTCTTCATCGGCCTGGGCGCGCTGTTCGTCCTGGGCCTGTGGCCGGGCCGCGACCTCGACTTCTCCAACCTCACCGAGCACGGCGGCCTGTTCCCCAACGGGGTCGGCGCGCTGTTCTCGGGCATCGTCATCGTGATCTTCTCGATGGTCGGCGCGGAGATCGCCACCATCGCCGCGGCGGAGTCCGACGAGCCGGAGCGGGGGATCGTCAGGGCGACGAACTCCGTCGTCCTGCGCATCTCGGTGTTCTTCGTGGGGTCGATCTTCCTGCTGGCCACGATCCTGCCGTGGAACTCCACGCGGCTGGGCGGCTCGCCCTACGTGGCCGCGATGGAGGAGATGGGCATCCCGGCCGCGGCCGAGATCATGAACGCGGTGGTGCTCACCGCGGTGCTGTCCTGCCTGAACTCCGGCCTCTACACCGCCTCGCGGATGCTGTTCGTGCTCGCCGCGCGGCACGAGGCGCCGGGCCGGATGCTGCGGATCAGCAAGCGGGGGGTGCCGGCCTGGGCGATCCTGTCGTCGTCGGTCATCGGGTTCCTCTGCGTGATCGCCGCCTACGTCTCGCCGGACACCGTCTTCCTGTTCCTGCTCAACTCCTCCGGCGCGATCATCCTGTTCGTCTACCTGCTGATCACGCTCTCCCAGCTGCGGATGCGGCCGACGATCCCGCCGGAGCGGCTGCGGGTGAAGATGTGGCTCTACCCGGTGCTGACCCTGCTCACGGCGGCCGCGATCGTCGCGATCCTGGTGCAGATGTTCGTCCGCGAGGGCACCCGGTCCCAGCTGCTGCTCAGCCTCCTGGCCTGGGCGCTGGTGCTCGTGGCCTACGCCGTCCGGCGGAAGGTGATCGGCGACGCCCACCTGACCGACGACGGGGTCGCCGCGGAGACCCGCGCCGACCGGTGGATGCACGAGCACGGCGCCGTGGTCGACGCCGAGGTGGACGCGGCCGTGGGCGAGGGGCGGCTCGACCCCCGCGTGATCCGGCGGATGGACGAGGAGGGCTACCCCAACGAGGCGCCGTGACCGGTCCCCGGATCCCCGCTCCTCGAGGCGGTCGCCGGGCGGTCAGGCCGGCTCGTGGTCCGGCAGCGCGGCGAACTCCTCCCGCAGGCGGTACTTCTGGACCTTCCCCGACCCGGTCAGCCGGAACGCCTCGACGAACCGCCAGTGCCGCGGCGTCTTGTGCGGGGCCAGCTGCCGCCGGCAGTGGGCCTCCAGCTCGGCCTCCGTGGGCGCGCCACCGGGAGCCGGCCGGACGAAGGCGGCGACCTGCTCGCCCCACACCGGGTCCGGGACGCCGACGACGGCGACCTCGGCCACCCCGGGGTGGGCGGACAGCACGTCCTCGATCTCCCGCGGGTAGACGTTCTCGCCCCCGCGGATGATCATGTCCTTCAGCCGGCCGGTGATCCGGCAGTAGCCGCGCTCGTCCATGGTGGCGAGGTCGCCGGTGTGCAGCCAGCCGTCGGCGTCGATCGCGGCGGCGGTCTGCTCGGGCGCGTCGAGGTACCCGGTCATGACGTGGTACCCGCGGGTGCACAGCTCACCGACCGCCCCGGGGACGACGGTGGTGCCGTCCGCCGGGTCGGCGATCCTCACCTCGGTCGCCGGCAGGGGACGGCCCACGGTCTCCGCCCGGTCGTCCGGGCTGTCGTCAGCCCGGGTCATCGTGATGCCGGGGGAGGCCTCGGTCTGCGCGTAGACGATGTGCATCGGCACCCCGAGGAGCTCCTCGACGCGGCGCTGCAGGGGCGGCGGGACGGGCGCACCGCCGGACAGCGCCCAGCGCACGGACGCGGTGCGGGCGGGGGAGAAGTCGGGGTGCGCCAGCAGCGCGACGAGCATGGTCGGGACGCCGACGAACCCGACGCTGCGCTCCTCCTCGACGAGGCGCAGGTGCAGGCCCGGGTCGAAGGACGGCGGGAGGACCTGCGTGCCGAGACTGGCGATCGAGGACAGGGTGGCCAGCACGCAGCCCGCGGTGTGGAACAGCGGCATCGGGTTGACGACCGCCTCGCCCTCGCCCATCCCGAGGACGTCGACGTAGGACAAGCGCGCGTTGTTGGTCAGGCCGCGGTGGTGGAGCACCGCGCCCTTGGGCAGCCCGGTCGTGCCGGAGGTGTACTGGACCTGCGCCGGGTCGGCCGCGGACACCGCCGGCAACGCCTCGGTGGGGCTCCCCGACGCGCGGAAGGCGTCCCAGTCCTCGAACAGGACGCTCTCGCGCAGGTCCGGCAGGTCCGGCTGCACGGCCGCGAGGGTGTCGGCCATCGGGTTGCCCCGGTACTCCCGCCGCAGGAACACGCCCGAGGCGCGGGAGTGCCGCAGCACGTGCCGCAGCTCGTCGGCGCGCAGCGCCGGGTTCACCGTCACGAGGGTCAGCCCGGCCAGGGCCGCGCCCATCTCCAGGACGATCCACTCGGGCAGGTTGTCGGCCCAGACCGCCACCCGCTCGCCGGGGGAGAAGCGGCCGAGCAGGGCCCCGGCCGTCTGCTCGGCCTCGGACAGCAGCTGCGCGTAGGACCACCGGCGGCGGTCCCCCTCGGCCGTTCCCTCGACCAGCGCCACCGCGTCCGGGGCCCGCTCGGCAGCGCTGCGCAGCAGGTCGCCGACAGTCTCCTCGCGGACCGACTCGAGCTGCTCCGCAGGCCAGTACGCGGTCCTGAGCACGGCGCGCCTCCCTCGCCACGTCCCCGTTCCGACCGCATGGTCGGGGCCACGCCGGCTCGTTTCAAGGCATCCCGGAGCGGGCTGCGGCAGCGACGGGAACGGCGGGGCCGGTCCCCGCGTGCTCACGCTGGGCCGGGCGGTCCCGGTCGTCGCGTCCGCGGGTGGACCAGGCCGGTGCGGTAGGCGAGCACGACCAGTTGCGCCCGGTCCCGGGCACCGACCTTCGCCATCGCCCGGTTGACGTGCGTCTTCACCGTCAGCGGCGACAGCACCAGGGCCGCGGCGATCTCGGCGTTGCTCGACCCGAGCGCGACCCAGCTCACCAGCTCCAGCTCCCGCTCGGTCAGCTGCCCGAAGGCTGCGCGGGCGTCTGCCGCCTCGTCGTACGGGGGGCCGGGGTCCGCGCCGCCGAGCACGTAGTCCTCGACCAGGGCCCGGGTCGCCCGCGGGGAGAGCAGCGCGTCCCCGGCCGCGACCACCCGGACCGCCTGGATCAGGTCGGCCGGCTCGGATCCCTTGCCGACGAACCCGCTGGCACCCGCCCGCAGGGCGAGCAGCACGTTGCGGTCGTTGTCGAAGGTGGTCAGGACGAGGATCCGCACGCCGGCCAGTGCCGGCTGGGCGGTGATCGCCCGGGTGGCGGCGATGCCGTCGAGGACCGGCATCCGCAGGTCCATGAGGACGACGTCGGGGCGGTGCAGCTGGGCCAGTCGGACGGCCTCGCTGCCGTCGCCGGCCTGGCCGACCACGGTGATGTCCGGTGCACTGCCGAGCACGGCCGCCACCCCGGACCGGATCAGCGGCTGGTCGTCGGCCAGGAGCACCCGGATCGGTGCGGTCATGCGCGGGCCGGCCGGCGGGTCGGGATGCGGAGGTGGACGGTGAAGCACCCGTTCCCGCCGGGTCCGGCGCGGAGCTCCGCACCGATCAGGTCGGCTCGTTCGCGCATGCCGAGCAGGCCGTGTCCGGCGCCCGGCCGCGTCTCCGGCTGGACCGGGTTGGTCACGGTGACCACCACCGAGCCCGACCGGGCCGCGACGGCGAGCACGGCCTCTCCGGTGCCGTGCTTGAGCGCGTTGGTGAGCGACTCCTGCACGATGCGGTAGGCCGCGATGTCGGCCACCTCGTCGAGCCCGGTCGCGCCGGGGTCCTCCGGCTGCTCCGCCACCGTCAGCCGCAGTCCGGCGGTCCGGACCGACTCCAGCAGCTCGGGGAGGCGAGCCAGCCCGGCCGGGGCCGGTCGCAGGTCGTCGACGTGGGCGGCCTCGGAGCGGGTGCGCAGCAGACCGACCACGGCGCCGAGCTCGGTCAGCGCCGTCCGCCCCGAGGCACGCACCTGGCCGAGCGCGAGGCGCACCTGGTCGCGGTCGGTGTCCAGCAGCTGCTCGGCCGCGCCGGCCTGGACCCCCATCACCGCGACGTGGTGGGCGACGACGTCGTGCAGCTCGCGGGCGATCCGCAGCCGCTCGTCGGCGACCTGCCGGTCGGCCTCGTCCTGCCGCGTCCGCTCGGCCGCGGCGGCCCGCTCGGTGGCCGCGCGCACCAGGGCCTGCTGCCCGGCCACGGCGACACCGGCGGCGGTGCAGGCCGCCATGAGGGCCAGCGGGGCGAGCACCCGGCTGTCCCAGCCGCCCGTGGCGAGGTCGGTGCCCAGGTAGACCAGGCAGCAGACCGCCAGCAGCACGACCGCGACGCGCAGCGGCCGCCGCAGCGCGACCAGGAGCAGGGCCACGAGCACGAGCACCACCAGACCGGTGGGCGCGCCGAGCAGCAGCTGGACGGTGGTGCAGACCGCCAGGCAGCCCAGCACCGCCAGGGCCGGCCGCCGCCGCAGCAGCAGGAGTGCGGCCCCGCCGAGCAGTGCCCCGACGAGCACGGCCCACGGCCGACCGCCGTCCGGTCCGGGTGGTTCGCCGCCGGGGACCACCGCGGCCAGCAGCGTCGCTGCCGCCACGGTCACGCCGTACCGCAGGGTCGGCGGCCGTCCTGCCGGTGCTGCACCCACGCCCGGCACGGTACGGGCGCACCGCGACCGTCGGCGGCCGTCACCGGGCGGAACCGGCCAGCGGGACGTCGTGTCCCCCCACCGGGGCCGGCGGCGGCACGGAGCCGGTGCGGGCCCGGGCCAGCACCACGACGGCGGTGACCCACAGCAACCCGGCCAGCCACGGCGAGGCCGGTCCCAGCCGGTCGGCGGCGCCGGCCAGCGGGGTGTCCACGCCCACCCGGTCGAGCAGCCACCCGGTCGCGGCCACCCCGGTCAGCACCGCGGCGGCCACCCGCAGGCGCCGGTGGGCCGGGGTGCGGGCGAGCACGACCAGCGGCGGGAGCACCAGGAGGACGACGGCCAGCTGCGCGAGCTCGATGCCGACGTTGAACCCCAGCAGGCCGCGCACCAGCTCGCCGCCGGAGAGGTCGAGCCCGGACAGGGTGCCGGCGAAGGCGAGTCCGTGGACGAGGCCGAAGACGCCGGCGACGAGCGGCTCCCGGCCGGGGAACAGCGGCCGGACGGCGTGCGCGGCGGCCACCAGGATGCTCACCGCGATCGCGGCCTCGACCGCCCGGCCGGGCACCGGCAGCCCCAGCGCACCCAGGGCGAGGGTGGCCGAGTGGCCGAGGGTGAAGGCCAGCGTGGTGCCGGTGATCCGCCGGACGGTCCTCCGGGCCGGCACGGTCGCCCGCCACCGGCCCGCGGCCGCCAGCAGCGGGGCAGGGAGCAGCAGGGTGAGCAGGAACAGCTGGTGGTCGGTGCCCTCGGCGACGTGCGAGACGCCCAGGGCGACCATCTCGGGGAAGCCGGCCCGGCTCCCGCCCCCCGTGTCGGCGGTCAGGTCCACCTGCAGCGCGGGGATCGTGCCGGTGACCGTGTCGACCGTGACCGTCCCCAGGGAGGCCGGCAGGTCACCGGCGACGACCGCGCCGGTGTCGTCACTGCGCAGCACCACGTAGGCGTCGGCGGTGACGACCTGGTGCACCACGGCGTCGTAGTCCAGCTCGAAGCGGTGCACGTCGGCGCCCGCCGGCGGGACGAGGACGACGTCGGCGGTGACCGCGGGGAAGGTCCCGGTGCCGTACTGCTCGGTGGTGGTGGTCGCGACGTCGCTGACCCGGACCTCCCAGTCGCCGGCGTCGGAGGTGACCGCGACGTTGTCGGTCAGGTACCCGGCCACGGCGTCGGCGGTCTCCGCGTCCACGGGTGCACCGGCGCCGTCCTGCCCGACGAGGGGCAGCCCGCTGGCGGTCGCCAGGTCGGTGGCGGGCACCAGCAGGTCGCCGTCGACCCGGTCGGCGTGCAGGTCGAGCTGCAGCACGCTGGACGGGACGACGTGCGCCGAGGCGGGGCCGGCGGACAGCAGCAGGGCCACGGCGACCAGCAGGACGGCGCCGGCCACCCGTCGCCCGAGCGCCCCGGCCCGGACCCCGCGCAGGGGTCGGCGCGGGGTCCGGGCCGGGGTCGCCGTCATCTCAGGAGGTCAGGCCGGCGTAGTCGGACTGCTTGTCCCGCCACACCGCGTGCAGGTGGGCGCCGTCCAGGACGATGCCGTTCTGCAGGGAGAACTCGATCCACACCGACGGCCCGTCGATGCGGACGTAGTCCCCGACCTCGCTGACCGAGCTGGTGCCCGAGAAGGCGACGTGGGTGTCGTCGAGCTCGCCCTCGTAGCCGGCGAGGATGGTCTCCGCGTCGGCGTCGTCGACGTCCCCGACGTAGGTGGCGATGGCGGCCAGCAGCAGCGCCTTCTGCTCGTCGTCCAGCTCCGAGCCGACCAGGCCCTCCGAGGTCTCCGGGAACGCCCAGTCGTTGCCGGGGCCGAGCAGGATGTCGCCGTAGCTCTGCGACAGCTGCGCGGCGGCCAGCTGGTCGTCGTCCAGCGAGCCGAGCAGCGCGGCGAACGCGGCCTGCTCCTGCTGCTCGGGCTGCACCGTCTCCCCGTCCTGCTCGACCGTGCCCAGCGGCTCGATGCCGCGGAAGGAGGGGGTGGCCCCGGCCAGGGCACCGTCGACGTAGGTGTTGGCCACCGCCAGGTGGTGGCCGCCGAACTGCAGCTCCCAGGTGCCCGAGTCGCTGGGCTCACCCAGGAAGGCGATGAAGTAGTCGCCCCGGCCGTAGTCGTCCCCGCCGCCGTTGTCGGCGAGGTAGTCGTCGGCCGCGAGGTGCTGCAGGATCTCGTCGAAGCCCTCGTCCGCCGCGCTGCCGGTGACGCCGGCCAGCAGGTCCTCCAGGGCCGACCACTGCTCGTCGGTGAGGCTGTCGGTCTGCAGGCCGACCCGGCCGGTGCTGCTGGCCGAGCCCGCACCGCCGCTGGGCGCTCCACCGCTGGGCGCGCCGCCGCTGGGCGCTCCACCGCTGGGTGCCGCTCCGCTCGGCGGGGTGCCGCCGCCCGGCGCGGCACCGCCGCCACCGGTCAGCAGGGCGTCGGGGAGGTTCGACCAGTTGCTCGCGTTGGCGAACGTGTAGTCCTGCTGGAGCGCTGCGGCCTGCTCCTCGTCCAGCGTGGCCGCGAACGCCTCGGCCAGGGCGACGACGTCGCCGGAGCCGGAGGTCGCGGGGGACGAGGTCGCGCTGGCCGAGGTCGACGCGGACGACGAGTCGCCGCTGTCGCCCGAGCCGCAGCCGACCAGCCCCAGGGACAGCAGCACGGCCGCACTCGCGGCGAGGGACGTGGTGGGGACGCGGGGGTTCACACCGACAGCGTCCGCGTCCGAGCGCTCCGCCGTCGTCGTCCCTCCGCAGGCCCTGCCGTCCGGCGTACTGCGACCGCAGTACGGCTCGGCGCCGGCGGGCACGATGGGGACCGTGATCCGCCTCGTGCCCGTCACCGTGGACCTGCTGGACGCCGCGATCGCCGGTGACGACGCCCTCGCGCGTGCGCTCGGGCACGACGTGGCGCCCGGCTGGGTGACCTTCCGGGAGGCCCTCCTGGCCACGCGAGGCGCCCTCGCCGCGGCGTCCACGACCTCGCCGTGGGGCGCGCGGTTCTTCGTCTCCGGTGAGCCGCGGGAGCTGGTCGGCTGGGGCGGCTTCAAGGGCCCGCCCGAGGAGGGCGCCGTCGAGATCGGCTACGAGATCGCCGGAGGACGCCGTGGTCGCGGCCTGGCCACCGCGGCGACCCGGGCCATGGTCGCCGAGGCCCTCGCCGACGAGCAGGTCACCAGGGTGGTCGCCCACACGCTGCCCGAGCGCAACGCGTCCACCAGCGTCCTGCGGAAGGCCGGCTTCGGCCACGACGGCGAGGACCTCGAGGACGGCGAACGGGTCTGGCGCTGGACGCTGCTCCGTCCACCGGCCCGGGACGAGCCGACCACGGGATGACGTCCGCAGCGGCCGGCCGGGAGCGGGTGCCGGTCAGCGGCGGGCGGGCTGCGGCGCGCGGTGGCGGGCGAGGTGGTCGCGGAACCCGTCGACGAGGAAGGCGCGCGCCTTCCGGCTGATCGGAGCGGACGCGGCGACGAGGTCGAAGCCGTGGAAGGCGCCCCGGTAGACCTCGAGGCTGACCGGCACGCCGGCGGCCTCCAGGCGCCGGCACCAGTCGACGACCTCGTCGTGGAAGGGCTCGATGTCGCCGACGAAGGTCAGCGTCGGGGGGAGGCCGGCGAGGTCGGTGGCCCGCGCCGGAGCCGCGGAGGCCGGCACGTCGCCGCCGCGCAGGTCCCCGAGGTAGAGGTCCCAGGCGGCGGTGTTGGTGGTGGTGTTCCACACCGGGGTGGTGTTGTCCCGCGAGGACGCGGTGGGGCGGTCGTCGATCATCGGGTACAGCGGCACCTGGAAGGCGACGGCGACCTCGCCCCGGTCGCGGGCCACCAGGGTGACCGCCGCGGTCAGGCCGCCGCCGGCGCTCTCGCCGCCGACGACCAGCTGGTCGTCGGCGACGCCCAGGTCGCCGGCGGAGTCGCGCAGCCACAGCAGGGCGTCGTAGCAGTCGTCCAGCGCCGCGGGGTAGGGCGCCTGCACCGACAGGCGGTAGTCGGGCAGGACGACCACGGCGTTGGCGGCGGTGACCAGGCGCCGGGCCGTGGCCAGGCTCTGCTCCGGGGTGCCGAGGGCGTAGCCGCCGCCGTGGATCCACAGCACACCGGGTGCCTGCCGGCGGGGGACGGCCGGGCGGACGACCAGCAGGCGCAGGGGCGAGCCGTCGCGGCGGGGAGTCCAGCGCTGGGTCACCTCGATGTCGCCGCGGACCTGGCTGCGCTCGCGGCCGGGGCGGTGGCGGCGCCGGGCCAGGGCATTCATCACCCGGACCTGCCGCCGGAAGCCACCCGGGGTGCTGGGCGTCAGGCGGCCGAGCAGCCGGCCCGCCCTCCGCAGGCCGGGGTCCACCTCGTACCGCGATCGGCTCATCCTCGGCTCCCTCCTGCGTGCCGGCTGCCGGCACGACCCCTGCTCGGTCCGGTGCCCGCCGCTCGGGAGCTCGGCCGGCCGCGGACATCCTGCCTGCCGGCGCCCGACGCCGCCCGGCCGGAGGACCACGGTCGTGCGTGTGTGGTCGACGACCGCGCCGGGTGCCGGCAGCCGCTCGACGAGGAGCACCTCGGTGCCGTCGAGGACGCCGAGCTGCACCTGGGTGGCCGACGACGGCGGGCACGTCCTCCGGGACGGCATCGCCGCCTCGCGCAGGCCCAGCGCCGGCTCCACGGTCAGGAGGGCGTGGCGCACCACAGCGGGTGCCACGGGCCGGAGTGTCCCGAGACGCGAACGCCCCGGGCTCCTGACCTGCAGGAGCACCGAGGCGATCGAGTGGCCGCGGGGGGACCTGGGCACCGTGGCGCGGGAGCCGTCCCACCATCGGCCGTCCTGGTGGGGGAGGGACGCGGTGTGCGCGGCTCCGTGGGCACGGTCGCACCCTGACCCTCCGGCCGGACGAGATCACTTCGTCTCATCGGGCGAGGCGTCGCCGAAGGGGGCGGCGGCGTGCGATCCGAGCGCGTCGGCGGGGACACGCAGGCGTCGGCGGTGTCAGGGAAGACCCGGTGGCCAGGAACTGACAGCTGTCGTCCGGCCTCTGGTTGCGGCTCGGGAACCTCATCCGCTGGCCGCTGGCCGCTGGCCACTGGCCACGCTCCACGGCCGCCCGACGGCTCGCCAGTCCTCCGGCGACAGCTCACGGTACTGACGCGTGGCTAGGTCAGGGTGAGCTCGTCCTTCGCCTCCATGATCGTGAGCGTCACCCTGTCCTCGGTGGCGGTCTCGAGCCGGGACAGGACGTCAGGGGTCTCGGCGTACCACGGGGGGTTGTGGAAGGTCCCGTGGTGGATGGGGACCAGCTGTTCGGCTCCGAGCACCACGGCCGCTGCGGCCGCCTGCTCGGGCGACATGATGACCGGCAGCCCGCTGGGGATCACTCCCGGGAACTCCACCGTGGCGGCGTTGACGGGCAGGAAGACGGCGTCGAAGGCGCCGAACTGCTCCCTGATCTTCCACCAGTAGCCGTGCCACAGGGTGTCTCCGCAGTGGAGGATGCGGCGTTCGTCGGCTTCCACGACGTAGGCGTGTTGTGCGTCCCCGATCCCGTCCACGGAGAAGGTCGGGGTGATGGTCAGTGCCCCCACTCGGATCGGCTGGCCGACGATGGCGCCGATGATGCCGGTCAGCCCGCTGCGCCGCGCGTCGTCCACAGCCTGGTCGGGGACGTAGACCGGGAGGTCGGCGCCGTAGAAGTCAGCGATGGCCTCGGCATCGAAGTGGTCGGTGTGCAGGTGGGTGCTGAGCACGGCGTCCACCGGCCCGAAGTCGGTCAGGGGGTAGAAGGGGTCCCTGGGTGGCCCCCAGCCCTCCTCCAGGGTGAACAGCGGGTCGATGGCGATCCGCCCGTTCGCGGTCTCGATCCTGATGCCCGCCCAGGGCATCCTCTGGATGCGCATGCGTGGCTCCTCTCCACCTCGCTCGGTGAGGTCGTGCGGCAGGTGCGACACGACGGGACGCGTCGCCCGTGGGGGCCGGCTGTCCTGCGGCTCGCCGCGGCGCCGGTGCGGGGCACAGACGCCTTCCTGCGCCCACCGGTCCGCGACGAGCCGCGCTCGGGTGTCCGGGGCGTCCTCCCGGACGTCGGTCAGCCAGCTGTGCACGCCGTCGTACGCCGCGACGCCGGCACTCGCATCCGCCTGCTCGGTCTCCTCGGATAGGTGGCCGTCGACGCCGTCGGGGTCGTCGTCGCAGGCCGGATGTGCTGCCCGGTCCCCGGGCGTCTGGCTCGCCGCCGCCCAGTCGCGTCCGAGGGCCGGCGCACCGGGGGTCAGGAGGCGACTAGGACGTCGTCCACGGCGAGTGCGGTGGTCTTCCAGGCCTCGAGCTCGGCGAGCTGGCTCTCGAGGGCCTCGCGGATCACCTTCACCGCGAAGTTGCCGGTGACGAGGCGCCGCGGGGGGCGCTCGGCGTCGACGACGGAGAGCATCGCCGCTGCGACGCGATCGGGGGCGTTGAAGGTCTCGGGCGGCAGTTCGCCGATGGCCTTCTGCACCTCGCGCACCGTCTGGTCGTAGTCGGCGATCGAATCGGCGACGGCCAGGTTGGAGAGGAAGGCGGTGGCGGTCGGGCCGGGCTCGACCAGGGTGACCTTGATGCCCAGGGGTTCCAGCTCCGGGACCAGGGCGTCGGTGAGACCCTCGACGGCGTACTTGGTGGCGCTGAGCAGCCCGACCCCCGGCTCGGCGATCCGGCCGTAGTACGACGACCCCTGCAGGACGTGCCCGCTGCGCTGGGCACGCAGGACCGGCAGCGTCGCCCGCAGCACGTGCAGGACCCCGAAGACGTTGGTCTCGAAGGTGGCCCGGGCCTGCGTGTCCGTGGACTCCTCGACGGCCCCGAACAGGCCGTAGCCGGCGTTGTTGACCACCACGTCGATCCGGCCGAACGCGTCGAGGGTCCGGGCGACGGCGTCCTCGACGTCGGCGGGCCGCCGTACGTCGGCGACCTGTCCGAGAACGCGAGACCCGTGTCGTTCGACCAGCGGGTCGAGTGCTGCCGTGGTGCGGGCCAGTGCGGCGACGTTGTCGCCGCGACCGGCGGCCGCCCGAGCGACAGCCAGGCCGATCCCTGACGACGCTCCCGTGACGAACCATGTGCGCGAGGTCTCCTCGGTCATGGCGGTGAGCCTCACCGGTGACGTCGGCTGTCGCGCCCGTGGGAACCACTGGCGCCCGACACCCAGGGCGCCCGCTCCCCGTGACCGCAGGCCTCCCGCACGGGCCACCCGTGCGGGAGGCACCTGGTGCGGCTCACGGACGAGAGCGACTGCCGGAGGAGCCGCCGCCGGTGGTCTCCGGCCAGGACCTGGAGCGTCTCCCGGCCGGTCGCGCGGACGGCTCGCCGGCGACCCGCGTGCGTCGGCCGTCCTGCCCTGACGACGGCGCAGCGCGGGCGGGGACTGCGGATGCCACCGGGCACAGGTGCGAGGGGGCTGTCGTCGTCTCCGGGCCCGTGGGTCTCACGGGCGCGACGGACCGCCGTGCACGCGAGGCTGCCCACCGTTCCAGCAGCACTCGATCCGGCTGGGAGGTCGGCGGCGTGTGGTCCCCGGATGCGTTCGAGCACCTCCAGGCGTTCGGGCAGCTGCTCGACCGGTGGCTGCGGCGATGGCTCCGCCGTCCGTCCACCCACGCCGGGGGCTGATGCCGGACTCCGTCCGACAGCGGCTGACGTCCTCGTCAAGGAGCAGAGACATGCGCGCCGACATCGTCCCCGGCGGGACGTTCCCCGACTACGAACTGACCGACCACAGCAAGAAGCGGCGACGCCTGAGCGAACTGCAGGGCAGCGACCCGCTGGTCCTGCTGCTCTCCCGCGGCCACTACTGCCCGAAGGACAACCAGCAGCACCTCAGGCTGGCAGCCGTGCAGGCGGAGTTCGCGGTCGCCTACACGCGCATCGTGACGATCTCGACGGACAACATCGTCACCACCCGGGAGTTCCGGGCCTCGGTGGGCGCGACCTGGACCTTCCTGTCCGACGTCGGTCGCAAGGTGCAGAAGGACCTCGACATCAAGGAGTACACCGACCCCCATCACGACCCGATGGTCCCGCACACGCTCGTGCTCAAGCCCGGGCTGGTGATCCACAGCGTCTACAACGGCTACTGGTACTGGGGTCGGCCCTCGGTCGAGGACCTGCGGCGCGACCTGCGCGAGGTCACCCGGGACATCCGGCCGGACTGGGACCTCAGTGCGGCTGGCTTCCGTGAGGCGTGGGAGGCCGGAGACCACTCGCGGTTCTTCCACGACGAGGACGCTGACCCCGTGCTGCGCGCCCTGTAGCGAGACGGACCTGGCGCCGGGCGCAACGGCTCGAGGAGGTGGCTGTGGGATGACCGATCGGTTGCTGTCGGTCAACGTCGGCGGGCCACGCGAGGTGTCCTGGCGGGGGAGGACGGTTCGCACCGCCGTCTACAAACAGCCCGTCCCCGGCGTCCGGATGGTGCGCCGCATCAACATCGACGGCGACGAGCAGGCCGACCGGCTGGCTCACGGCGGCGAGCACCGCGCCGTCTTCGTGTACCAGATCGGGTCCTACCGCTACTGGGAGCAGGTCCTCGGTCGGGAGGACTTCGTCCACGGCCAGTTCGGCGAGAACTTCACCGTCGAGGGCCTGCCCGACGACGAGGTGTGCATCGGAGACCGGTACCGCATCGGGCAGGCGGAGTTCGAGGTCACGCAGCCGCGGGTCACCTGCTACCGCGTCGGCATCCGGCTGGGCGTCCCCGAGATGCCGACGCTCCTGGTCGCCCATCACCGGCCCGGGTTCTACCTGCGGGTCCTCCAGGAGGGTCTCGTCGAGGCAGGTCAGGAGATCGTCAGGACCGGTGAGGCCCAGGACCGTCTCACCGTGGCGGACGTCGACGCTCTCCTGTACCTGCCGGGCCGGTCGCGGGCGACGCTGCGCCGTGCGGTCGCCATCCCCGCGCTGAGCCGGGGCTGGCGCGACAGCTTCCGGGCGCTGCTCGACCAGGCTCCCGAGGAGGCCGCGTCCCGGCCGGCCTGGGAGGGTTTCCGGCCGATGCGGGTCGCGGCGAAGCAGGCGGAGAGCAGCACGATCAGCTCGTTCCGCCTCCTGCCCGCGGACGGCGGTGCGGTGCCGGCCGCCGAGCCGGGCCAGTACCTGACGCTGCGCCTGCAGCCCGACGCCGAGGCGCACCCGGTGCTGCGCAGTTACTCGATGTCCCGTCCGCCGGACGCGCAGTCCGGCTACCGGGTCAGCGTCAAGCTGGAGCCCGGGGGCTCGGCCAGCGGCCTGCTGCACCGCACCGTGCAGGTCGGGGACCTCGTCGAGGTCGCCGCCCCGCGGGGACGGTTCACGCTCCACGCCGGCGAGCGTCCGGTGGTGCTCGTCAGCGCGGGCGTCGGCGCCACCCCGGTCCTGGCGATGCTGCACGACCTGACCGTCCGGCGCGATCCGCGGACGGTGTGGTGGGTGCACGGCGCCCGGGACGACGCGGAGCAGGCGTTCGCCGCCGAGGTGGACGAGCTCCTGGCGCGGCTCCCCGACGCCCACCGGCTGGTCGCCCACAGCCGGCCCCGGCCAGGCGCCGGCGCCCGGCCCGACGTGGTGGGCCGGCTCGGCGCCGGCGTGCTCGAGGACGCCGGCGTGCCGTTCGACGCGGACTTCTACCTCTGCGGCCCCGCCGGGTTCCTCCGCGACCTGGGCGCGGGCCTGGCGGCGCGCGGGGTGCCACCGGAGCGGGTCGCCGTCGAGGTCTTCGGCAGCGAGGGCGCCACCACGTCGGGCATCGTGGCCACGGGGACGCCGCGGGCGCCCCACCCGCCGCCGGGGGTCCGACCGCCGGGTCCGGGTCCCGCGGTGAGCTTCGTGCGGAGCAGGCTGACGGTTCCCTGGGACGCGCACTCCGGCACCCTGCTGGAGCTGGCCGAGGCCTGCGACGTGCCGGTGCGCTTCTCGTGCCGCAACGGGACGTGTCACACCTGCGAGAGCACCGTCCTCGCCGGCCGCGTCAGCTACGCGTCCGAGCCTCTGGAGCGGCCACCGGAGGGACGTGCGCTCATCTGCTGCAGCACGCCGGTCACCGACCTGGCGCTCGCCCTCTGAGCCGACCCGGGTCCCCGGGCAGGCTCCGGCCGTGCCGCCGGGACCCGGGATGCGCCCCGGGTCCCGGCGGCACGGCCGCGCGGACGGCTCGGTTCAGGACGGTGCCGCCTGGACGAGCTCGCGCCGTCTCGCCACCACGGCTCCGTGCAGGCTCAGGAGCGTCGCGAGGAAGACCTCGGAGAACGTCGGGAACGGCTGGATGGTGTCCAGCAGCACCTCGAGCGGCACGTGGGCCCGGACGGCCAGGGTCGCCTGCTGCAGCCACTCGCCGGCCTCCGGGCCGACGGCGTGCGCGCCGGTCAGCCGGTGGCCGTCGCTGAGCAGGGTCAGGTGACCGGTGCTCCGGGCGTACTCCCGGGTGTAGGTCGCCGTCTTCGCGACGTCCGCGATCGCGGTCGTGGCGGAGAAGGGCGCCTCCGTCGCCCCCACGGCGGCCGCCTGGGGGTCGGTGTAGACCACGCGGGGCACCGCCTCGTAGTCGGCCTCGCGCGGCTCCCCGAGGATGTTGGCGGCGGCGATCCTGGCCTGGTACTTGCCGACGTGGGTGAGCTGCCACAGGCCGGTGACGTCGCCGATGGCCCAGGTCCGCTCGGCCGCCCGCAACCGGGCGTCGACCGGGACGCCCCGGGCGTCGGGGGAGATCCCGACCGTCTCCAGGCCGATCCCCTCGACCCGCGGACGGCGGCCGGTGGCGACCAGGAGGCGGTCGCCGCGCAGCTCGCGGCCGTCCCCGAGCGTCAGCACGACGTCGTTGCCCTCGCGCCGGACCTGCTCCACCCGGGTGTCGAGCAGCACCTCGACGCCGTCTCGGCGCAGCACCTCACCGAGGGCGTGGCCGAGCGGCGCAGGCTCGCGGGCCAGCAACCGGTCGCCCATCTCGACGAGGACGACCTCGCCTCCCAGCCGTCGGACGGCCTGGGCCATCTCGACGCCGACCGCACCGCCACCCAGCACGAGCAGCCGGCGGGGCACCTCGGTCATGCCGGTCGCCCCGCGGTTCGTCCACACACCGTCGAGGTGCTGCAGCCCGGGGACGGGAGGCAGCACGGGGTCGGACCCGCAGGCGAGGACCACGTGCCCGGCGGTGTACCGGGTGCCGTCCACCTCGACGGCGCCGGGCCCGGCGAGTCGGCCGGTGCCGCGGAGCAGGTCGATGCCGTGGGCGTCCAGCCACCGTTCCTGGCCGGCATCGGAGTGGTGCGACACCATCTCGTCACGCCAGGCGAGGGCGGCGTGGACGTCGACCTGCGCGGTGGCGCCGGCTTCGCGTGCGGCGTGCACGGCCTCGCCGGCGCGCAGCAGCGTCTTGGACGGGATGCAGGCCCAGTACGAGCACTCGCCGCCGACGAGCTCTCGCTCGACGAGCGCCACGCGCAGCCCTCCCGCCGCGAGCGCCGCCGCACAGTGCTCACCGGGCGCGCCGCCGCCGAGGACGACGACGTCGTGGTCGGTCGTCATCGCCGCGCTCCCTCGAGGTGCCGGGACGCCTCGGTCGCGGCCTCCTCGACGGTGCGGCCGTGCTCGCGGGCGGTGACGTAGGCGGCGTACCAGCCCGACCAGTGGTGCGGAGGGGCGGTCGCCTCGTAGGGGCCGTGCTGCTCCTCGGCCTCGCGGAGCAGGGCGGTCAGGGTGTTGACGTCCATGGTGGTCCTCTCGGTCACGGAGGGATCGCGTGGAGGTCGCCCGCCGGCCGGGGCACCGACCTGTCGGCGCTCCGGTCGGGGCGGTGTCAGCGGCCGGGTAGGCGGGTGGTGATCTCCTGCAGGACCCAGGTGTTCCCGTCGGGGTCGCTGAAGGTCGCGTAGGAGGCGTAGCTGAGGCGCTGGGGGTGCGGTCCGCTGACCCGCGCTGCGGGGTCGGCCCGCAACGGGCCCTTGTGGGCGTCGTGGAAGACCTCGCTGACCTGCGCGCCGTGTGCGGCGAGCTCGGCGCGGGCGGCCTCGATGTCCGAGACGGCGAGGAACACGCCCTGGACAGGGCCGTCCGGCTGGACGGTGCCGGTGCCGAAGTGGACCGAGGTCGGCGACCCCGGCGGTGTCATCTGGACGACGCGGTAGCCGCCCTCGCCCGGGAAGTCGGCGTCCTCGCGCCAGCCCAGCTCCTTGTAGAACTGCTTGGCCCGGTCGACGTCGGCGACGTGCACCGAGACGACCTCGAGCTTCATGTCCACGGTGGACCTCCTCGTGTCCGGCTGCCGGCACCTGAGCGGTGTCAGGGAGACCGTGGCGCGCCGGACGCCGTGCTCGCCCCAGGGGAAGACCCTGGCCGGCCGAGGGGACGGGCCTGCCCGGGTGCGGTCGGCCCCCGCGGCCGCGGGTGGACCGCACGCGGTCGGGGCGGTCGGCCGCGCCGCGGGCCGGTGCGCGGCTCAGGCGCTCGCGGACGCCCGGTCGACCTCGAGCACGGACCGGCGCAGCTCCCGGCGCGTGGCCACGCCGACCTTGCCGAAGATCTTGCGCAGGTGCCACTCGACGGTCCGGGCACTGATGAACAGCGCGGCGCCGATCTCGGGGTTGGTCAGGCCCTGCGCCACGAGCCGGGCGATGTGCGCCTCCTGGGGCGTGAGCTCGGTCGGGGTGTCGGGGGTGCGCTTGCGGACCGTCTCCCCGGTGGCGAGGAGCTCGTGCCGCGCGCGTTCCGCGAACGCGTGGAGCCCCATGGCGCTCAGCGCCTCGTGCGCCGCCCTCAGCTCGGCGCGGGCATCCACGCGGCGCCCCTCCCTGCGCAGCCACTCGCCGTAGAGCAGGCGGGTGCGGGCGAGCGTGACCTGCACCGACGTCCGGTCCAGCCGGTCGACGGCCTCGCGGTAGAGGTCCTCGGCGGTGCGCCGGTCGCCGAGCAGGGCGCGGCTCGCCGCCTCGACGCCCAGCACCCAGTCGGTGCCGGTGGAGCGGGCCATCGCCGAGATCTGCTCGGCGGCCGCGCCCGCCGCCCGGGTGTCCCCGGTGCGGGCGCCCGCCTCGACCACCTCGGCCAGCGCCCACTGCGGAGGACCGGGTTCCAGCGGGTCGGCTGCTGCGTCCCGGGCGGCCTGCAGGGCCTCCTCGTAGCGCCCGTGGCCGTTGCACAGCACGGCGCGGGCCCACTGCACCACGTTGACGCCGACCCCCTCCCCGCGGCCGACGACGTCCTCGAGGCAGCTGGCGATCACCGGCTCGGCGATCTCGGCGGACCCGCGTACTGCCGCGAGGCACGCCTGGCCGTACGGGGCCAGCGAGCCCACCCCGCCGGTCACCTCCGCGAGGGACTGGAACTCCTGCACCAGAGCGGCGGCCGCGGTGAGCTCGCCGGTGAACAGGTGCACGAAGACGCGGCTGGTGAGCGCGAGGGGCAGGGCGCTGAGGGCTCCGGCCTGCCGGGTGGTCTGCAGGTGTCGGCGGGTGAGGACGTCCCATCCGGTGTCGTCCCACAGGGACACCGCCGTGGAGGCCGCCAGCCAGGCCGAGCGCAGGGCCTCGTCCAGGGTGAGCTCGTCGTCCACGAACATCCGGACCGCGCGACGGCAGAGGGGCGCCGATGCCGCGTACCCGTCGGTGAACCGGACGGCGAGGCCGTCGAGCAGGACGTCTCCCTTGCCGACGACCTCGGCGGGCGGGGCGCTGCTGGCGGCCTCGGCCACCTGGCGCGCACCCGGGCCCCCTGCGAACCGTCCGGCGAAGAGCGCCGCCGCCAGCGCGTCGAGGTAGGTGGTGCGGGCCAGTCGCGGGTCGAGCCGCTCCAGGCGCCGCGCCGCCCCCAGCAGCAGCGGCAGGGCGCCGTTGCCGTGGTGGGCGGCGAAGGACATCTGCGCCTGCAGCAGCTCCAGCCGCGCCCGGTCCGCCTCGCCCAGCGGACCCAGGGCGGCTGCGGTCAGGAGGCTCGCCGCCGCGGCGAACCGGCCGGCGGTCACCTCGGCCTGAGCGGCCTCCAGGGCGCGCTGGGCCCGTCGCCCGGGATCGGGCGTCAGCGCCGTCGCCCGTTCCAGGAAGGCGGCCGCTGCCGCCAGACCACCGTGGGCGAGCGCACGGTCAGCGGAGCGCTCCAGCTCTGCGGCCACGACCTCGTCCGGTCCCACCGCCGCACAGGCCCGGTGCCAGGCTCTCCGGTCGGGGTCGAGGGAGGGGTCGGTCACCTCGGCGAGCGCTGCGTGCACCCTGCGGCGATCCGACGGGGTGGCCGACCGGTAGACGGCCGAACGCACCAGCGGGTGCCGGAAGCGGATCCGGTCCCGCAGCTCGATCAACCCCGCGGCCTCGCACGCCGTCGCCGCCTCGGCCTCGATGCCGAGCAGGTCGGCGGCGCGCCAGAGAAGGAGGACGTCACCGACCGGATCGGCCGCGGCCGTGAGCAGCAGCCGCTTCGCCGGACGGGGGAGCGGCTCCACCTGCTGCAGGAAGGTGCGCTCGAGGCGCAGGGGCAGGGGCGGGGTCGTGGCCCCGGGGTCGCTGCAGAAGGCGAGGTCCGCTGTCGACCGCCCCCGAGGCAGCTCCAGCAGGGCGAGGGGGTTGCCGTGGCTCTCGGCGAGGATCCGTTCCCGGACCCTCGGGTCGAGGGGGCCCGTCAGGGCCGACTGCAGGAGCGCCGCGGCGTCGTGCGGCCCCAGTCCGCCCACCCGCAGTTCCGGGAGTCCGGTGAACCGGAGAGCCCCCTCGGGTTCTCGCACGGCGACCACGAGAGCCACCCTCTCGGCACCCAGCCGGCGGGCCACGAACTCCAGGACCTGCGCCGAGGCCTGGTCCAGCCACTGCGCGTCGTCGACGACGCAGACCAACGGCCCGTCGTCCGCCACCGTCGCGACGAGGGTGAGGACGGCCAGGCCGATGAGGAAGCGGTCCGGCGCGTTGCCCGACCGGAGCCCGAACGCGGTGCCCAGCGCATCCCGCTGCGGGGGCGGCAGGTCGTCCAGCCGGTCGAGGAAGGGGCTGCACATCTGGTGCAGGCTGGCGAAGGCGAGCTCCATCTCCGACTCGACCCCGGATGCGCGCGCCACCTGGCAGCCCACCGCGCGGTCCAGGACGACGTCGAGCAGGGCGGTCTTGCCGATCCCCGGTTCGCCGCGCAGGACCAGGACCTGGCTGCGTCCCGCCTTCGCCGCCGCCACGAGGCTGCTCAACCGGTCGGACTCGCCACGCCGCCCGAGCAGACCGGGCAGGGAGCTGGGGAGAGCCATGCCGACACCGCCCGTCTCGTCGGTCAGCGCGCTGCGGTACCCGGCCACCGGTGAGGGCGGCGGGAGCAGATGATAGTGACTCTCACTGCGGTGTGGCACTCCTCCGGACCGGCACGGGCGAGCCGGTGCGCAGGGCGAGTGACCGAGCACCCAGTGGCCCCGCCGGCCGGTCGTGCACCCGCTCGCGCGCGGCGGGAGGGCCGGGGGGCGAGCGGACGCGCAGCACCAGGGAGCCGCCCAGGGTGTCCCCCTGGTGTGAGGCAGCGCTCCCGGAGGCAGCGTCGAGCCCGTCCGAGACAGCGAGGAGGGCGGGATGAGCACCACCGAGGTCCGGCGCGACGAGAGCGCAGCAGCGGCGGGTGTCGCGACGGTCGACATGAAGCTGGAGGTGATCGTCATCCCCGTGTCCGACGTCGACCGGGCGATGGCCTTCTACCAGGGGCTGGGGTGGCGGCTGGACGGCGACTTCCGGGGCGGCGACCACTTCCGGGGCATCCAGTTCACGCCTCCGGGATCGGCGTGCTCCATCCAGTTCGGCACGAACGTCACCTCGGCGGCGCCCGGCTCCGCGCAGGGCCTGCACCTGGTCGTCGGCGACATCGAGGCCGCCCACGCCGACCTCGTGGCCCGAGGGGTGCCGAACAGCGGCGTCTACCACTGCCAGGAGGGCTACGCGTGCCGGTTCCCCGGCAACGACCCACCAGTGCCCGGCCCCCACCCCGACCGCGGCACCTACGGGTCGTTCCTGGACTTCACCGACCCCGACGGCAACGGCTGGGTCCTGCAGGAGGTCACCACCCGGTTCCCCGGGCGCGTCGAGGGGGAGACGACCTACGCGTCGGCGGACGACCTGTCCCAGGCCCTGCGGCGGGCAGCTGCCGCGCACGGCGAGCACGAGGCCCGCACTGGTCAGGCCGACCCCGACTGGCCGCAGTGGTACGCCGAGTTCATGCGGCGCGAGCAGACCGGAGAGCAGCCACCCAGCTGAGGTGCATCCGCGGGGTCGTGGCGGCGGCCAGGCGCAGCCGGGGCGGGCCGCACGGGCCGTCACGTCGACGGCCATCCGCATCGGCCCGGGACGGCGTAGCGCGTCCCGGGTCCACCTGCAGCCCGTCGGAGCGGCGCGACGTCCCGGGAGGACCGACATGCTGACCCGCGTCCACATGCCCCCGCTCGACGGCGCGTCCGGCTGGCTCAACAGCGGCCCGCTGAGCGCTGCCGCGCTGCGCGGCCACGTCGTCCTGGTCGACTTCTGGACCCTCACCTGCATCAACTGGCTGCGCACGGCGCCCTGGATCCGGGCCTGGTCACGGGCCTACCGGGCCGACGGGCTCCTGGTCGTGGGAGTGCACACGCCGGAGTTCTCCTTCGAACGCTCCCTCGACGGCGTGCGACAGGCGATCGAGGTCCGTGGGATCGACCACCCGGTGGCCGTCGACGACGACCACCGGATCTGGGACGCCTTCGGCAACCACTACTGGCCGGCGCTGTACTTCGTCGACGCCGACGGCGTCATCCGTGACCAGTACTCCGGCGAGGGACGCTACGAGGAGTCCGAGCGCCTCGTCCAGCGGCTGCTCGGGGTCGACCGGGAACTCGTCGACGTCGTCGCGGCCGGCGTCGAGGCGGCAGCCGACTGGGCGAACCTGCGGACGCCCGAGACCTACCTCGGCAGCGGGCGCGGACTGCCGCCCGTACCGCCGAGCGGGTACGCGACCGACGGCTCGACCAGCCACACGTCGTCGCCCGGCCTCCGGCCCGGACGGTGGAGCCTCCGGGGCGACTGGTCCGTCGGCGCCGAGAGCGTGCGGCTGCGTGAGGCCGGCGGGAGCATCGCCATCGGCTTCCACGCCCGCGATGTGCACCTGGTGCTCGCTCCGGGGGGCCGGCGACCGGTTCCCTTCCGTGTCGTCCTCGACGGCGAGGCCCCCGCCTCGGCACACGGCCTGGACGTCAGCGAGGAGGGAACGGGTGTGCTGCGCGAGGGCCGCCTCTACCAGTTGATCCGTCAGCAGGGGCCGATCCGCGACCGCACGCTGGAGGTCCAGTTCCTCGAGGCCGGCGCGGACGCCTACGCCTCCACCTTCGGCTGAGCGCCCCACCCGTGCGGGGTGGCACGCGGCTGGTCGGCACGTCGACCGGCCGTGGGGCCGTCCGTGACCGGGGGACGACGCACTGGGAGCAGGTCACCGGGGAGAGCCTGGGCGCTCGCTCGGCGAGGGAGTGGCCGCAGCACCTCGACGAGGACGACGGCGACGGACTCGGTGACAGCCGGGACACCGACCGGGAGCTCCTCGACGACGAGGTGGGGGACCGGCGAGCCGCGCGTCTCCTCGATCTCCGGTGGGGCGAACCCGGCCTGCGGGCAGACGTCGCCGATCGGTGCCCACCACCCGTACCGGGACGCGCCGGCCGTCGTCCTCCGACACCCCGGCTGCGAGGAGGTCGTCCTGCGAGTTCCTGAGCGGCCCGTCCCCGGCCGACCGGTGCGGGACCGGCCGGGGGACGACCGTCACCCGTCGCCGTCGTGTCCCTCCCGCGCCCTCTCGTCCTCGAGCGCCGGAGGAGTCGCCGGGTCCGGGTGGGCCGGAGTCGTGCCCGGGGCGGCACGCGTGGCGATCGTCGCGCGTGCCTCCGCGAGGCTCTCCCGCACGCACCCCCGGAGGGTGGCTGCCGCCTCGCCCCGCCAGCGGCGGAAGGCAGCGCGGATGACGACCAGCCCCAGGGCTGCGTTCCACCACACGGTGGGGTCGGTGTCCGGCACACCGCGCGCTGCTGCCAGCGCGCGGGTGAGCTCCGCCTCCCACTCGCGCTGCACGAGGAGCGTGCGGGGCAGCAGGACCGGGTTCGCGGCGACGATGCGGTCCCGCATCGCGAGTTCGTCAGCGTGTGCCTCGAGGTATTCGGCGAAGTCGAGGAGGGCAGCCTCCACCTGGTCGGAGGCGGTACCCGCCGGCGCCCTGGACACGGCGGTCCGGATGGCCTCCAGGAAGAGCGGCCGGTAGGCGAAGAGCACCCCGTCCTTGGTACCGAAGTGGCGGTAGAAGGTCGCAGGGCCGATGCCGGCCGCCGCGCAGATCTGCTCGACCGTCACGGCTTCCACACCGTGTCGGTCGAACAGCTCGAGCGCCACTCGCTCGACACGGGCCCGGCTGCGCTGCCACCGACCTGGACCCGTCCTCGCGGGCACCGGCTCCTCGGCCCCGGCCTCGCTCGCCGGTGCGGACTCGTCCCTCACCGCCCCACGTGACCTCCTCGCACACGGCGTGCCGGCCGACCGTCCGGTCAGGTGGGCACGTCCCTCGGGATCTTCCCGTGGATGGTGCAGCAACGACCAGGCCGGCGCAGGCAGGACAGTGCAGCTGCGGACGCCGGACGAGACGGCCCCGAGCGCTCGGTCGCACCCGGGCCCTCGCCCGGACCGCTCGTCGCAGCCGTCGTTCCCAGGAGGGCTGGAGCCGGCGGCAGGGGGTCGGCGGAGTGGGGAGCCTGCCGGCCGTGGTGCCGGACAGGTGCGGCGGAGCGCCGTCGCACCGGTCTGGTCCGACCCCGCGTCGGCGAGCACCCCCGGCTCCGCCGCAGGCGGCAGCCGTCAGCGCACCCTGCGGGTCGGTGCTGCGGTGAGGGACGGCCCCTGAGGGGCGGTGAGGGGTCCGAGGAGCGACTCGGTACACCCGCACACGACTCGACGGCTGGCGTCGAGCCGTCATCCGGTGCGTGGAGGACGTTGCCGAAGTGGGTCCTCAGGTCCTGCCGGTCGGACATGCCTCGGCGCGGGTGCGGACCCTGAGCTCCTCGGCGTCTTCCCCGCCGCCGCGCTGATCAGTGGCGAGCTGTGAGCACGGGTCGAGCCGCTGATCCACCGGGCAAGCCGGCCGTTCGCGGCCGCACCGGTAGACCGCGAACCTCCGACCGCGACCTGCTCGAGAGCATCGTCTTCGTGCTCGGCACCGGCACGGCTGGACCAAGCACCTGACCGAGCTCGGCTGCGGCTCGGGCTGGACCTGCTGGCGCCGACTCCACGAGCGGGCCGAGGCCTGTCCTTCGCCAACGCGAGTGTCCTGTTCGGCAACCCGCCGTTCCGGGAGACCTCCGCCCGCCGGGCTACTCCGGGCTCCGGTCGTCCCCGGGTGGTGCCGGTCGTCCCGGTCGCGGTGCCGGCGGCACCGGTCGTAGCGGCGACGCGCCGCGGCGTGCGGGGGCGCGTCGCCCTCGAGCGGTGTCTCCGAGCAGGTCCAGGGACGTCTGCAAGCTGTTCGCGCGTGCGACGCCCGGCGGTACGGGGACGGTGCTCCACCCGGGGCCGGCCGCCAGGGTCTGCAGTCCTCCACGGATCCGGGGCAATCGGGTGAAGACGTCGATGGTCGCGTTCTCCGACGCCTGGGCCCAGATGACGACCGCCGACGGATGGATCCGTCGGATCGCCGCCAGCGCGGCCGCCGTGGGCGTGGAGCCGAGCAGCCGACTCGGCGCCCCCTGCTCGGCCAGTGCCGCTGCGAGTGCGTGCAGGGGCAGGACATGACCTTCGGCCGATGCGCTGAGCAACAGCACCGGGCGCCGGGCGGTGACGGGGCGTGCCCCCACCAGTTGGTGGAACAGCCGGGTCGCGCACTCGCTGAGCAGGTGTTCCTCGGCGATGCACCGCTCGTCGCTCCTCCACTGTTCGCCCAGCGCGGCGAGTGCCGGCCGCAGCAGGTGGTCCCAGGTCGCGGTCACGCCGTGCGCGTCGACGGCCTGGTCGAGCACGGCGACGACGCGGTCGGCGTCCATCTGACGTGTCGAGGCATGCAACCGCCGGAGGCGCGCGGGCCACGACGGCGGTGAGGGGCGGGGAAGGACGGCGGTGGGCGCGTCGGCCCCGACCTCCGCTCCGTGTGGGGTGTCCGTGGCGCTTCGCGTCAGACGCACCGCCTCGGCGACGGTGGCTCCCTCCAGCAGCAGCAGCCGGACCGCCTCGAGCCGGGCGACGTCCTCACTGGTGTAGCTGCGGTGTTGGCCGGGCCGGCGGTCGGATGGGCCGAGGCCGTAGCGGCGGTCCCAGGACCGCAGCGTCGTCGGCGCAACGCCCAGTCGCCGGGCCACCACGGCGACGCTCAGCCGCGGGTCCGCGCTGGACTGCTCGGGCGGCCGCGCCACCCCGGAATCGTCCCCTGCTTCGTCGCTGAGGGCGAGTGTCCCGGGAGGTGCAGCACCGGGTCGGCGTCAGCAGCGCGACGCTCCTCGCCCCGGTCTCCCGCGACGCGGGCGCCCCCGGATCCGTGCTGACGTCACCACGATCACCGCGGAGGACGTCGCCGATGCCGCCCGCGCGCTGGGCGAGCGAGGAGCCGGCGGGTGACCCCGCGCTGCCCGGCCGGCAGCGCCGGCTCGGGGAACGTCCCGCTCGGTGCCCGCAGCGACGGTCCGGGCAACGCCGGCGGGACCGGGTGTGCCCCGGGTGCCCCTCCGGCCCGGGCGCAGGTCAGGCTGGAGCCGTGATCGACGAACCGGGCCGCGCGTCCTCGCCGACGGACCCGTTCGTCCGGGTGCGCGGCGCCCGCGAGCACAACCTGCGCAACGTCGACGTCCACGTGCCGAGGGACGCCCTGGTCGTCTTCACCGGCGTCTCCGGATCCGGGAAGTCCTCGCTGGCCTTCGGCACGATCTACGCGGAGGCGCAGCGCCGGTACTTCGAGTCCGTGGCCCCGTACGCCCGGCGGCTCATCCACCAGGTCGGCGCACCCGTCGTCGACGAGATCACCGGGCTGCCGCCGGCGGTGGCGCTGCAGCAGAGCCGGGGCACCCCCAGCAGCCGGTCCACCGTCGGCACCGTGACGACGCTGTCCAACTCGCTGCGGATGCTGTTCTCGCGCACCGGCACCCACCCGCCGGGGTCGACCGGTCGGCTGGACTCCGACGCCTTCTCGCCCAACACCGCCGCCGGCGCCTGCCCCGAGTGCTCCGGTCTGGGCAGGGTCCACCTGGTGACCGAGGACAGCCTGGTCCCGGATGCATCGCTCAGCATCCGGGACGGCGCGATCGCCGCCTGGCCGGGCGCCTGGCACGGCAAGAACCTGCGCGACATCCTGGTCGAGCTCGGCCACGACATCGACCGGCCGTGGCGGGACCTGCCACAGGCCGAGCGCGACTGGATCCTGTTCACCGACGAGCAGCCGGAGGTCACCGTGCGCCCCGTCCGCGGGGTGGGTCAGGTCCAGCGCGACTACCAGGGCCGGTACACCGGCGCGCGGGCCTACGTGCTGCACACCCTGGCCAACACCAAGAGCCCGACCATGCGGCAGCGGGTCCTGCGGTTCGTGCGGACCTCGACCTGTCCGGTCTGCTCGGGCACCCGGCTGCGGCCCGAGTCCCTGGCCGTCACCGTCGGCGGCCGGAACATCGCCGAGCTGGCGGCCCTGCCGCTGACCGCGCTCGTCGAGACGCTCCGCCAGGCACCGCAGGCGACCGACGTCGCGGCGCGGATCACGGCGGACCTCCTCGGCCGGATCGAGGTGCTCACCACGTTGGGCCTCGGTTACCTCAGCCTGGACCGGACGACCCCGACCCTGTCGCCGGGCGAGCTGCAGCGGCTGCGGATCGCGACCCAGCTGCGGTCGGGGCTGTTCGGCGTGGTGTACGTCCTGGACGAGCCGTCCGCGGGGCTGCACCCGGCCGACGCCGAACCACTGTTGAGGGTCCTCGACCAGCTGACCGCGGCCGGCAACTCGTTGTTCGTCATCGAGCACGACATGGCGCTGGCCCACCGCGCCGACTGGATCGTCGACGTCGGCCCGATGGCAGGTGAGCGGGGCGGCCGCGTCCTCTACAGCGGGCCCGTCGCCGGCCTGTCCCACGTGGAGGCCTCGGTCACCCGGCGCTTCCTCTTCGACCGGGAGCCGCCGGTCGGTCGGCCGCGACGGCAGCCCGCGGGGCAGCTGCACCTGGGGAGCATCGACCGGCACAACCTGCGCGACGTCGAGGCGGAGTTCCCGCTCGGGGTCCTCACCGCGGTCACCGGCGTCTCCGGCTCGGGCAAGTCGACGCTGGTCAGCCAGGTGCTGGCCGACGTCGTCTCCCGGCAGCTCGGCTCACCCGCGACGGCCGCGGACGGCGAGGGCGACGCCGGTGACGACCCGACCGGCGACCCGGACGACGTCGTCCAGGACACCGTGGGGGTGACGGTGCAGGTCGAGGGGCCCGCGGCCGTCGACCGTCTGGTGCGCGTCGACCAGAAGGCCATCGGCCGGACCCCCCGGTCCAACCTGGCCACCTACACCGGGCTCTTCGACGCGGTGCGCAAGCTCTTCGCGGCCACCGAGGAGGCCCGCAGGCGCGGCTACGGCGCCGGGCGGTTCTCCTTCAACGTGGCCGAGGGGCGCTGCCCGACGTGTCAGGGCGAGGGCTTCGTGACCGTGGAACTGCTCTTCCTCCCCGGGACGTACTCGCCCTGCCCGACCTGCCACGGTGCGCGCTACGACCCCGAGACGCTGGAGATCACGCACCGCGGCAAGAACATCGCCGAGGTGCTCGACCTGACCGTCGACGCGGCCACGGACTTCCTCGCCGACCTCGCGCCGGTGGCCAGGAGCCTGCGCGTGCTGCAGGAGGTCGGTCTGGGCTACCTCCGCCTCGGACAACCGGCGACGGAGCTGTCCGGCGGCGAGGCGCAGCGGGTGAAGCTGGCCAGCGAGCTGCAACGGGCCCGACGGGGGCACACGCTGTACGTCCTCGACGAGCCGACCACCGGGCTGCACCCCGCTGACGTGGAACTGCTGGTGCGCCAGCTGCACCAGCTCGTCGACGCGGGCAACACCGTGGTGGTGGTGGAGCACGACATGGACGTCGTCGCCGACGCCGACTGGGTCATCGACCTGGGTCCCGGAGCGGGTGACCAGGGCGGCAGGATCGTGGCCGCCGGCACGCCGGAACAGGTGGCCACCACGCCGGCGAGCCAGACCGCCCGCTTCCTCGCCCCCCGGCTGCCGAGGGCGGAGCTCGCTCCGTCGTCGGCCCGCTCGGCAGTCCGGTGAGACAGCCTGCGGCCGGCCTCCGTCCGAGCCGCCACCTGCTCGGCAGTCGCGCCCAGGACGCGCCGCAGCACCGCTGCGCCGGAGGCGGCCGGGAGCCGCGGGGAAGGGAGGGTTGCCCATCGGGGATCGGCGGGGACCGTGCCGGTCGTGGGCGCGGAGCGGGACTCCGGCCCGAGCAGGTGGGATGGATCCCACTCCTGGGTGTCCGAGGGGGGACTTGAACCCCCACGCCCGATAAAGGGCACTAGCACCTCAAGCTAGCGCGTCTGCCATTCCGCCACCCGGACGAGTGCGGAGCAGAGCTTACCCGACCGAGGGCGCGGCTTCGTGCACCCCCCGCCGCCGCGGCACGGTCGGGCGCGGGGGAACGGCCGGCGCCACCGCCACCCGCCCGCGGCCGGCCCGCTTGGCGGCGTACAGCGCCCGGTCGGCGGCCGAGTACAGGTCCCGGACGTCGAGCACGGAGCCGGCGGTGTGCGCCACACCCAGGCTGACCGACAGGGGCAGCGCCGTCCCGTCGGCCAGTCGCAGCGGCGTCCCGCGCACCGCCTCGTGCACCCGCCCGGCGCGCTCGGCGGCCACGTCGGCCGGGCAGTCCGGCAGCAGGACGGCGAGCTCGTCGCCGCCGAGCCGGGACAGGACGGCGTCGTCGGCCCGCACCTGCTCGCGGAGCACGCCGGCCAGGTGCACGAGGACCGCGTCGCCCACCGGGTGGCCGTGCGCGTCGTTGATCTGCTTGAACGTGTCGACGTCGATGAGCAGCAGCGCGGTGCCCGACGACGTCCGCCGGGCCCGCTGGCCGGCCAGCGCCTGGTCGAAGACGCGGCGGTTGACCAGCCCGGTCAGCGCGTCCACGTCCGCCTGCTCCTGTAGGGCCGCGACCAGCCGGGCCTGCGTCGCTGCCGCCCGGTGCAGGACCACGGCGACGACGACCAGCACCCCGCCCGAGAACACCAGGTCGGTCAGCGCCGCACCCAGCGGGAGCAGCAGCAGCGCCGTCGCGGCGTCGGCCGCCAGCGCCACCCCGGTCACCAGGACGACGCCCCCGCGCCGGAGGTGCACGGCGCTCCACAGCACCGGGAAGGTGAGGAAGGCGTGGGCGGCGGCCGAGGTGTCGGCGGTGACCAGCCGCAGCCCGCAGACGAGCAGGACACCGGTCACCGCCGCCACGGCGCCGGCGCGCACGCGGTCGAGCCGGCCGGCCGGGACGAGCCGGAACAGGGCGGCCGCGGCGGCCAGCAGGCCGACCACCGCCCAGGACACGGCGGTGCCCGCCGCGCTCAGCGCGCCCGCCTCGACGAGCGTCCACGCGGCGACGGCGACCGCGCACACCACGAGGAGCGGCACGGCACTGCGCGCGGCCGCGAGGGGGTCGCGTGCCCGCAGGGACATCGGCGGGGCTCACCTCCGCAGGATCGGGGACCGGGGCACCGGCCGTCGGCGGCGGAGGATAACCAGGTCAGGGGACAGGACCGCTCGCGGCGGCCGGTCGGCGGGCGCCCTACGCTCGGCCGGTGGACAGCACCGCGCCCAGCCGGGCCCAGTCCGAGGTCGCCGAACTGCTCAGCGAGCTGATCCGGATCGACACCACCAACACCGGCGACACCGCCACCAGCGCCGGTGAGCGGGCCGCCGCCGAGTGGGTGGCCGGCAAGCTCGACGAGGTCGGCATCGACAGCGTCATCCACGAGTCCGAGCGCGGGCGGGCCAGCCTCGTCGCCCGCATCCCCGGCGCCGACCGCAGCCGGCCCGCGCTGCTGGTGCACGGTCACCTCGACGTCGTCCCCGCCGACCCGGCCGAGTGGAGCGTGCACCCGTTCTCCGGCGAGGAGCGCGACGGCTACGTCTGGGGCCGCGGCGCGGTCGACATGAAGGACATGGACGCGATGGTCCTGGCGCTGGTGCGCGACTGGGCCCGCACCGGCGTGCAGCCGCCGCGCGACGTCGTGCTCGCCTTCGTCGCCGACGAGGAGGCGGGCGGGAAGCTCGGTGCCCGCTGGCTGGTCGACGAGCACCCCGACCTGTTCGCCGACTGCTCCGAGGCGATCAGCGAGGTCGGCGGCTTCAGCATCACCGTCCGCGACGACCTGCGCCTCTACCTCGTCCAGACCGCCGAGAAGGGCCTGGCCTGGATGCGGCTGACCGCCGGCGGGCGGCCCGGGCACGGCTCGTTCGTGCACGACGACAACGCCGTCACCCGGCTGTGCCAGGCCGTCGCCCGGATCGGCGCCTCCCGGCTGCCCACCGTGCTCACCCCGCCGATGCGGCAGTTCCTCGCCGCCGTCGAGGACGCCTACGGCATCGAGATCGACCCCGACGCACCCGAGGAGGCCCTCGCTCGCCTCGGCTCCATCAGCCGGATGATCGGCGCGGCGCTGCGCAACACCGCCAACCCCACGATGCTGCAGGCGGGCTACAAGGCCAACGTCATCCCCGGCACCGCGAGCGCCACCGTCGACGGCCGCTTCCTGCACGGCCAGGAGGAGGAGTTCGAGCGCCAGCTCGCCTCGCTGGTCGGCGAGGGCGTCCAGCGCGAGTGGATCGTGCACGACCAGGCCGTGGAGACGACGTTCGACGGCCCGCTCGTCGACCTGATGGTCGAGGCGCTGAAGGCCGAGGACGCCGGCGCCCGCCCGGTGCCGTTCACCATGAGCGGCGGCACCGACGCCAAGAGCTTCCAGCGCCTGGGCATGCGCTGCTTCGGGTTCTCGCCGCTGCGGCTGCCCGCCGACCTGGACTTCGCCTCCCTCTTCCACGGCATCGACGAGCGGGTGCCGGTGGAGTCGCTGCAGTTCGGCGTCCGGGTGCTCGACCGGTTCCTGCGCTCGGTCTAGCCCTCAACAGGCGGCCCGCAGCGCCTCGAGCGCCGCGGCCACCGCGGGCACCCGTCGCGCGTCGGGGCGGACGAGGGTCTCCACCACCCGCCCGTCGACGTCGGGCAGGTCGACGGCGGCCACGCCGGGCTGGGCGCCGACCGCGAACGCCCAGCTCGGCAGCAGCGCCACGCCGAGCCCCCGCGCGACCAGGCGCTGCACGACCACGTGGTCGTCGGTGGCGAACCGGACGTCGGGGACGAAGCCGGCCCGCCGCGCGCAGCGCAGCAGGTGCCGCCGGCAGCGTGCGCAGCCGGCGATCCACGGCTCCTCGCGCAGGTCGGCCAGCGACGCCGGTGTCGGCGACCCCGCGGGGACGACGGCCTGCACGGGGTGGCGGGTGAGCGGCTCGCGCAGCAGGTCGCCGGGGACGGCGTCGGCGTCGTCCTCGTGCCGGAAGACGACGGCCAGGTCGGCCTCCCCGTCGCGCACCGCCGCCTCGGCCTCGGGTGGCTCGAGCTCGGCGAAGTGCACCTCCACTCCCGGCGCCCGGTCGCGCAGCGCGGCCAGCGCCGGGGGCACCAGCACCGCGGCGGCGGTCGGGAAGGCGGCGATGCGCACCCTCCCGGTGGCCAGGCCGGCGAGCGCGGCCAGGTCCTGCTCGGCGGCCGCGAGCCGGTCGGCGATCGCCTCCGCGTGGCGCAGCAGCCGCCGGCCGGCCTCGGTGAGCGCCACGCCGCGCCCCTCGCGCACGACCAGCGGCGTGCCGGCCTCGGCCTCGAGCCGCTTCACCTGCTGGCTGACCGCCGGCTGCGTCCAGCCCAGGGCCCGGGCCGCACCGGACAGGGAACCCGCGTGCGCGACCTCGCGGAAGACCAGCAGCCGGCGGGAGTCCACGCCGACATCCAAGCAGCGCTTGGGTCCGGTGGTCGTCCCGACGGTCTGGTCAGGGAGCTCGTCAGCGGCCAGCCTGGCGGCATGGAGACGATCGGACTGCTGGGCGGGATGAGCTGGGAGTCGACGGCGCTGTACTACCGGGTGGCCAACGAGCTGGTCCGCGACCGCCTCGGCGGGCTGGCCAGCGCGTCGCTGCTGGTGCGCAGCCTCGACTTCCGCCCCGTGCGCGCCTGCCAGCTGGAGGACCGCTGGGACGACGCCGCGGCCCTGCTCACCGCGGAGGCGAGGGCGCTGGAGTCGGCCGGCGCCGGCCTGGTGCTGCTGTGCACGAACTACATGCACAGGGTGGCCCCGGCGCTGGAGGCCGCGCTGTCGGTGCCCTTCCTGCACATCGCCGACGCGGTGGCCGCCGCCGCGCCCGGGCCGGTGGTCGGGCTGCTCGGGACCGCCGGGACGGTCCGCGAGCCGTTCTACCGCGACCGCCTCGCCGCCCGCGGGCTGACCGTGCTGGTGCCGCCGGACGACGACGTGGACCGCGTCGACACCGCGATCTTCGGCGAGCTGTGCCGCGGCGTGCTCACCGACGCGACGCGGGCCGACCTGCGCGCGGTGGTCGCCCGGCTCGCCGCCCGCGGCGCGCTGGCCGTGGCGCTCAGCTGCACCGAGCTCGAGCTGCTGCTCGGCCCCGACGACTCCCCGGTGCCCCTGCTGCCGTCGGCCCGGCTGCACGTGACCGCCGCCGTCGACCGCGCGCTGGCCGTCCCGGCTGCCGTGGTGTGATGCCCGGGTGACACCTCCCACACCTCCCGGTCCCGGATCCGTCGCGCTGATCACCGGGGGCACCGGTGGCTTCGGCCGGGCGCTGTCGCAGCAGCTGCGCGAGCGCGGCGTCACCGTGGTCGCCGCCGACCTCGACACCGAGCGCAACCGGTCGGTGGCGCAGGAGCTGGGCGCGCACTTCGTCGCCCTCGACGTCGCCGACCGGGCGGCCAACGAGGCCGTCGTCGCGCAGGTGGAGGCCGAGCACGGCCGGCTCGACGCCGCCTACCTCAACGCCGGCATCTCCGCGGCCAAGAGCGACGACGCCCTGGACCTCGACGAGTTCCTGCGCGTGGTGGAGATCGACCTGTTCGGCGTCGTCTACGGCGTGCAGGCCGCCCGCCCGGCGATCCGGCGGGCCGGCGGCGGGGCGATCGTGGTGACGGCGTCACTGGCCGGCCTCTCGCCGATGGCCACCGACCCCAGCTACAGCGTGGCCAAGGGCGGCGCGATCGCGTTCGTCCGCTCGATGGCGCCGCGGCTGGCGCGGGAGGGCACCACCATCACCGCGATCTGCCCCGGGTTCGCCGACACCGCGATCATCGACCGCATCCGGCACGAGTTCGAGGCGGCGTCCTTCCCGGTGATCCCCGCCGCCGAGGTCGCCGCCGCGATGGTCATGGCCTGGGAGTCCGGCGAGCCGGGCGCGGCCTACGTCATCCAGCCCGGCGTCGGCACGGTGCCCTACCGGTTCAAGGGCGTGCCGAGCGCGAAGACGCCGACCGGCGAGACCGCCGTCGTCCCGGAGGCCCTGCGGCCCCCGTCGATGCGGTGACCGGGGCGGTGAGCGGGCGCATGCGGGCCTGGCGGGTGCACGAGCTCGGCGACCCCGCCGAGGTGATGCGGCTGGAGGACGTCGAGCCGCCCACCCCGGGCGAGGGGCAGCTCCGGGTGCGGGTGCGCGCGGCGGCGCTGAACTTCCCCGACGTGCTCATGGCGCAGGGGCGCTACCAGGAGCGCCCGCCGCTGCCCTACACGCCGGGCATGGAGCTGTGCGGGGAGACCGAGGACGGCCGGAGGGTGGTCGGCGCGCCGGCCGGCGGGCCCGGGGCCTTCGCCGAGTACGCGCTGATGGACGCCGCCGACGCCTGGCCGGTGCCCGACGCGCTCTCGGACGAGCAGGCCGCGGCGCTGTGGATCACCTACCAGACCGGGCACGTCGGCCTGCACCGCCGCGCGCACCTGCAGCCGCGGGAGTGGCTGCTGGTGCACGCCGGGGCCGGCGGTGTCGGGTCGGCCGCCATCCAGCTCGGCAAGGCGGCCGGGGCGAGGGTGATCGCCACCGCGGGCGGCGCGCACAAGGTCGAGGTCTGCCGGGAGCTCGGCGCCGACCACGTCGTCGACTACACCGCCGAGGACTTCGTCCCCGTGGTCAAGGAGCTCACCGGCGGCGAGGGCGCCGACGTCGTCTACGACCCGGTCGGCGGCGACGTCTTCGACCGCTCGCGCCGGTGCGTGGCCTTCGAGGGCCGGCTGGTCGTCGTCGGCTTCACCAGCGGGCGCATCCCCGACGCGCCGGCCAACCACGCGCTGGTGAAGAACTACAGCGTCGTCGGCCTGCACTGGGGGCTGTACAAGCGCAAGGACCCGGCGGTGATCGGGCGGACGCACGACGAGCTGGTCCGGCTGGTCGGCGAGGGCGCGATCGACCCGCTGGTCGGGCAGGTGCTGCCGCTGGACCAGGCGCCGCGGGCGCTGGCCGCCCTGGCCGACCGCGGCACGGTCGGCAAGGTCGTCCTCGTGCCCTGACCGCTCAGGTGACGGGCATCGGCAGGTAGGACAGCCGCGCCCGCCGCCGCAGGACGGCCTTGCGGGTGCCGTCGGCGTGCAGCTGGAGGCGGGCGAGCTCCCACCCACCGACGTCGACCTGGAGGCTCAGCATCGTCGCCGCTGCGGACCGGGACGTGCCCGGCGGGATCCGCAGCGGCGCGTACTCGTAGTCGTCGGCGCCGTCCACCCGACCGATGTTGCCACGGGCGACGACCCCCGGTCACCCGTCTGCCACCCGCCGTTCCCGGGGCTGCCGGGACGGGGACCGGGCGGCAGGATGGACGGCGACCCGGGCCACCGCACCGGGTCACCGCACCGGAGCACCGCACCGGAGCACCGCACCGAGGGAGGACGACGTGACCGATCCCGGCACCGCCGACGACGCCGATCGCGCCGAGCAGGAGGCGCTCCTCGAGCCCGCCGCCCCCACCCTCGCCGGCGAGGTCGGCGGCATCGGCGACGGCGTCCCCGAGGCCGACGCGCTCGAGCAGCAGCTGGCCACCTCGCCCGGCACCGCGGGCACCCCGCGCGGCGTCGGCGACCGCGACGCCGACGAGGCCGACGTCCTCGAGCAGGAGGCCGACGTCCCCCTGGACGACGACGAGCGCACCGACTGACCGGCCGCCGCTCAGGCCGAGCCGAGACCGGGGTAGCCGGCGCCGGGCACCTCGGCCGGCGGGCCGAGCAGGGTCACCGTCGCCCAGCCCTCGCGCAGCAGCGCGACGTCGCTGCCGGGCGCCGGCGCCTCCGGGGTCTCGCGGTAGGTGAGCGTGACGAAGTCCTCGCCGGCCTCGCCGACGTCGACCTGCACCGCGCCGTGCGGGGCCAGCCGCGCCGCGCACAGCCCGCGCAGCCGGTCGGGCGGGACGTCGGGCACGTTGACGTTGACCACCACCGGGCCCGGCGGGTGGGCCAGCAGCCAGCGCAGCGCCCGGGCGGCGGCCTCCTCGGCGGTGTCCCAGGCGTGCTCGGCGGTCCAGTCCGCCGCGCCCTCGAGGGAGACCGCGAGCCCCGGCAGCCCGTGCGTGGTGGCGGTGAGCGCGGCGCCCACGGTGCCCGAGTGCAGCACCATCCTCCCGGTGTTGGGTCCCTTGTTCACGCCGGAGAGCACGACGTCGGGCGGCTCGCCGAACGCGCCGCGGATGCCGGCGAAGGCGATGAACCCGGGGGAGGCCTCCACCGACAGCGTCCGCACGGCGTCCACCCCGGGCAGCTCGTGCCGGTGCAGTGCCAGCCGGCCCGAGGAGTGCACCGCGCTCACCGCGGCGCTCGACCCGCTGGACTCCTCGTGCGGAGCGGCGACCGTCACCTCCAGCCCGGCCGCCACCGCCACCCGGGCCAGCGCGTGCAGGCCGGGGCTGTCGATCCCGTCGTCGTTGGTCACCAGGGCGCGCACCGCCTCCCCGTTCCCCGGGACGCGGGCCCTCACCCCTCCACCGGACGCCGAGTGTGGTTAGGCTGCCCTAACTCACCGATCCGAGGGGGACCCGTGACCACCTGCTCCGGCCCGCAGGCGCCGGCCGTCGCCGGCGCCGCCGAGCGCGCCCGCACCGCCGCCACCCGGGCGGCCGCCGCCCTCTGCCTGCCCGGGCACGAGCCGGGCCGCCCGCTCGCGCACGCCACCACGGCCGCCGGCCAGGTGCTGGTGCTCGTCCCCGCCGACGGCGAGGCCGCCCGCGCGCTCGAGGGGCGGGCCGACGTCTCGGCGCTGCTCATGGTCAGCGACCGGGCGCCGGTGCCGCTGCGCGACCCGGTGCGCGCCACGCTGTGGCTCTCCGGCTGGCTGACGCCGGTGCGCCCGGCCGACCGCACCGCCGCCGCGCTGGCCTTCGCCGAGGTGCGGCCCGAGGGCGCGCTGCTCGACGTCGGCGCCGGTGCCCTGCTGCTGCGACTGGACCTCGCCGAGGTGGTGCTGCGCGAGGGCGGCGGCTGCACCGAGGTCTCGCCGGCCGGGTTCGCCGCCGCCCGCCCCGACCCGCTGGCCGCCGTGGAGGCCGGGGTGCTGCAGCACCTGGAGCGCGACCACCCCGACGTGCTGGCCCTGCTGCGCAGCCGGGTCGCCGCCGGCGCGGGCGAGGTGGTGCGCCCGCTCGGCGTCGACCGGTTCGGCTACCGGCTGCGGGTGGAGCGGCCCGGCGGGCACCGCGACGTCCGGGTGCCCTTCGCGCGGCCGCTGACCTGCCCGGGCCAGCTGCGCGCGGCGACGTCCCGGCTGCTGTGCGCCCTCCGCGCCGGCCTCAGCCGCCGCGACTGAGGGTCAGCCGGCGTTCTCGCGCAGCAGCTGGGCCAGCCGGGTGCGGCGGGGGCGGACGTCGACCTCCCGCACCGCCCGCGCCAGGGCCGCCCCGGACGCGTGCACGATCGACAGGTGCTGCTGCGCCCGGGTGAGCGCGGTGTAGACCAGCGGCCGCGAGAGCATCCCGCCGGCCTCCGGGGGCAGCACCACCACCACGCCCGGCCACTCCGAGCCCTGCGCGCGGTGCACCGTGATCGCCCAGCCGTGCTTGAGGTCGGGCAGCGCGTCGTTGGGCACCGTCACCGGCCCGGAGGCGAAGGCGACGTCGAGCGTGCCGTCGCCGGTGCCGGTCACCACGCCCACCTCGCCGTTGGCGAACCCGATCGGCTCGATGTCGAGGTGGTTGGCGGTGGCCACCACCCGGTCGCCGACGTCGAAGCCGAAGACGGTGCCATCGCCCGGGTTGAGCCGCTCCTTGAGCGCGCGGTTGAGCTCGATGGTCCCGGCCGGCCCGCGGTGGACCGGCGTCACCACCTGGACGTTGCGCGGGTCGATGCGCAGCGCCCGCGGGATCGAGTCGGTGACCAGCTGCACCACCCGCCGGGCCGCCTCGCCGCTGCCCGACGCGGGGACCACGACCACCTCGCGGTCGGGGGAGTCCACCGGCGGCAGCTGCCCACCGCGGACGGCGTTGGCCAGCCGGGCGATCGCGCCGCCCTCGGCCTGCCGGTAGAGGGTGGTCAGCTCGGTGACCGGCACGACGCCGGAGTCGATGAGGTCGCCCAGCACGTGCCCGGGGCCGATCGAGGGCAGCTGCGCGGGGTCGCCGACCAGCAGCAGGTGGGTGCCGTCGGGGCAGGCCTCCACCAGCGCGGCGGTGAGCTCGACGTCGAGCATCGAGGCCTCGTCGACCACCACGACGTCGGCGTCGAGCGGCCACTCCTCGGTGCGGGCGAACCCGCCGCCGAAACCCTGCGAGCCCAGCAGCCGGTGCACCGTCGTCGCCGGGTGGTCGGTGAGCTCCTCCAGCCGCTTGGCCGCCCGTCCCGTGGGCGCGGCCAGCGCCACCTCGCTGCCCCTGGCCATGAGCAGCTTGACGACGGCGGCCACGGTGCGGCTCTTCCCGGTGCCGGGGCCGCCGGTGAGCAGCGACACGCCGGCGCCGAGCACCTGCGCGACGGCGGCCTTCTGCGCGTCGTCGAGCCCCTTGGCCACCGACCGGACGGCGGCGGGGTCGGCGATCCGCTCGGCGGTGGCCGCCAGCCGCGCCACGCCCTCGGCGACGGCCTCCTCGGCCATGCCGAAGCGGCCCAGCGACAGCATCCGCAGCGCCGGGTCGGGCTCGGGCAGCTCGTCGGGGTCGGCGTCCTCGTCGAACTCCGGCTCCGGCGGCTCGTGGTCGAGCACCTCCCCGGACTCGACCGCGGCCAGGACCGCGGCCGCCGGGTCGGCCACGCCCTCGGCGCGCAGCGCGGCCACCACCAGGTCGGCGGGCAGCACGGTGTGCCCGTCGCGCGCCGCCGTCCGCAGGGTCATGACGACGATCGCCCGGCCGCGGCGGCTGTCGCTGCGGTCGGCGCCCGGCAGCAGCGAGATGGCCAGCCGGTCGGCGTCGCGCAGGCTGACGGCCGGCAGCCGCAGCAGCGCCCACGGGTCGTCGCGCAGCCGCCGGGCGGCGTCGTCGCCCAGGGCGTCGGCGGCCGAGGACGCCAGCTTCGCCTCCAGGCCGGCCGTCACCAGCAGCTCCACCACGCCGTACGTGGGCTGGGCGGACAGGAACGAGGAGAACAGTCGCTCGGCGCGCTGCGTCCCCACCCGCGGCAGCTTCTGCAGCCGCGTGGCGGTCACGTCGTCGGGCGAGGTGATCCCGGCGCCGGGCAGCTCGGCGGCGGCCCGCTTGCCCAGGCCCGGCCACAGCCCCGCCGCGCAGAAGGCGGCGAAGACCGGGTCGGGGGCCGCGGGGGTGGGGGCCGCGGTCATCGGGCCGACCGCTGGTCGGGGTAGGAGAAGTGCGGCGCCGACACGTCCTCCAGCGCGGTGCGGATCGCGGCGGGCAGCCGCACCGACTCCGCGTCGAGGGAGGACTGCAGCTGCTCGGCGGTGCGCGCGCCGACCACCGGCGCGACCACCCCGGGCCGGTCGCGCACCCAGGCCAGCGCCACGGCCAGCGGGGTGGTGCCCAGCCCGTCGGCGGCGGTCACCACCGCCTCGACGATCCGGTCGGCGGCCGGTGAGCGCAGGTCGTCGATGAACCCGGCCCACTGCGGCGAGGCGCCGCGGGACCCGTCGGGGGTGTCGGTGCGGTACTTGCCGGTGAGCAGCCCGCGGCCCAGCGGCGACCAGGCCAGGACGCCGAGCCCCAGCGCCTCGGCGGCGGGCACCACCTCCCGCTCGACGCCGCGCTGCAGCAGCGAGTACTCGACCTGGGTGCTCACCAGCGGCGCGCGGCCGGGCCAGGCGCGCTGCCAGGTCGCCGCCTGCGCGGTCTGCCAGCCGGTGAAGTTGCTCACCCCGACGTAGCGCACCCGCCCTGAGGTGACGGCGGCGTCGCAGGCGGCCAGGGTCTCCTCGACCGGGGTGAGCTCGTCCCACGCGTGCAGCTGCCAGAGGTCGACGTGGTCGACGCCGAGCCGCTCCAGCGAGGCGTCCAGCGCGGCCAGCAGGTGCCCGCGGGAGCCGCCGCGCCCCATCGGCCCGGCGCCGGTGCGGCCCACGGCCTTGGTGGCCACCAGCAGCTCCGAGCGGGGGACGACGTCGGCCATCAGCCGGCCCAGCAGGCGCTCGCTGTCGCCGTCGCAGTAGACGTCGGCGGTGTCGACCAGGGTGCCGCCGGCGTCGGCGAACGCGGTCAGCTGCAGCGCCGCCTCGTCCTCGTCGGTGTCCCGGCCCCAGGTCATGGTGCCCAGCGCCAGCCGGGAGACGACCAGGCCGCTGCGTCCCAGCGCCCGTTGTTCCACGACCGGCCAACCTACCGCCGGACACCGACACCGGCCGGGGACGCGGCGGGTGTGGTGGACGGCGCGCGGGTCGCGCCCGGTCGGTCCGGGGGCGGCGACCTAGGCTGTCCGCCCGTGCCTCCGCTGACCTCCGCCGCGCCCGCCCGCCCGTCGTCCGGACGCCGGGGCTGACCGGCGGTGGGCTGGTTCGAGGCCGTCGTCCTGGGCCTGGTGCAGGGCCTGACGGAGTTCCTCCCGATCTCCTCCAGCGCCCACCTGCGGGTGGTCGGCGAGGCGTCGGGCTGGGGTGACCCGGGGGCGGCGTTCACCGCGATCACCCAGATCGGCACCGAGGCCGCCGTCCTGCTCTACTTCCGCCGCGACATCGCGCGGATCGTCGTCGCCTGGCTGCGGGCGCTGACCGACCGCTCGCTGCGCTCGGACCCCGACGCCCGGATGGGTTGGCTGATCATCGTCGGCAGCGTCCCGATCGTGGTGCTCGGCCTGCTGTTCCAGGACGACGTGGAGACCACCTTCCGCGACCTGCGCATCGTCGCGATCGCGCTGGTGGCGTTCTCGCTGGTCCTGTACTGGGCCGACCGGGTGGGCCGCAAGCGGCGGGAGCTGCACCAGCTCACCGTCCGCGACGGGCTGCTGTTCGGCCTGGCGCAGGCGATGGCGCTGGTGCCCGGCGTGTCCCGCTCCGGCGGCACGATCACCATGGGGCTCTTCCTCGGCTACACCCGGGCCGCGGCCGCGCGGTACTCCTTCCTGCTGGCCGTCCCCGCCGTCCTCGGGTCGGGCTTCTTCCAGGTCTACGAGACGTTCACCGGCGACGTGGCCGGCGAGACGATCTCCTGGGGGCCGACGATCCTGGCCACGGTCATCGCTTTCGGGGTGGGCCTGTCGGTCATCGCCTGGCTGCTGCGCTACCTCGACCGCGGCACCTTCACCCCGTTCGTCGTCTACCGGGTGGTGCTCGGCCTGGCACTGCTCGCGCTGGTCGGCGTGGGCGTGCTCGCCCCCAACTGATGAAGGACCCCCTCGCCCCCCCACCGCTCGCACGCTCGCGGCGGGCCCCTGCGAGGGGGCCGTTCCAGCACCTCACCAGGGGACGGCGCCGTCCGCTGCGCGCACCTAGGCTCGGCCGGGTGACCACCGTCATCCTCCTGCGGCACGGCCGGACGACGGCGAACGCCGGAGGTGTGCTGGCCGGCTGGACCCCGGGCGTCGAGCTCGACGAGACCGGGCAGGCGCAGGTGGCCGCGGTGGGGCAGCGGCTGGCCCCGGTGCCGCTCGCCGCCGTGGTGAGCAGCCCGCTGGAGCGCTGCCGGCAGACGGCCGGTGCGGTGCTCGCCGGCCGCGACCTGGAGCTGCGGACCGACGAGCGGCTCGGCGAGGCCCGCTACGGCGACTGGACCGGCCGGCCGCTCAAGGAGCTGGTCAAGGACCCGATGTGGAAGGTCGTGCAGCAGCACCCCTCCGCGGCGGTGTTCCCCGGCGCCGAGGGGGAGGGGCTGGCGCAGACCCAGGCCCGCGCGGTGGCCGCCGTCCGCGAGTGGAACGCCCGGCTGGGCCCCGACGCGGTGTGGCTGGCCTGCAGCCACGGCGACGTCATCAAGGCGGTGCTCGCCGACGCCCTGGGCCTGCACCTCGACGGCTTCCAGCGCATCGTCGTCGACCCGGCGTCGGTCTCGGTGGTCACCTACACCGAGACCCGCCCGTTCGTCGTCCGCGTCAACGACACCGGCGGGGACGTCGCCGCGCTGGTCCCGCCGAGGAAGCGGCCGCGGCGCCGCCGGGGGAGGGACTCCGACGCGGTCGTCGGCGGCGGCGCCGGCGCGGCGGTTCCCTGAACGCGGTGGTCGGCGGGCCCGCGTAACCTGGGCGCGTGCCCCGCCAGGTCTACCGCTTCGACCGCCCGTCCCGGTTCGTCGCCGGCACGGTCGGGCAGCCGGGCGAGCGGACCTTCTACCTGCAGGCCTCCGACGCCGAGGGCCGCGTGGTCAGCGTCGCGCTGGAGAAGTCGCAGGTGCAGGTGCTCGCCGAGCGCATGGACGAGCTGCTCGACGAGGTGGCCACCCGGCCCGGGACCGTCGTCCCCGCCGAGGCCGACGTCGACGACCTGGAGCCGCTGACCGCGCCGGTCGACGAGGAGTTCCGGGTCGCCGCGATGGGCCTGGCCTGGGACGGCGAGACGCAGGCCGTCGTCGTCGAGGCCGTGGCCGCCGGCGAGGAGCCGGTCGACGAGGAGGCCATCCTCTCCGACGCCGAGGAGGGCCCCGACGCGCTGCGCGTGACGATCACCCCCGGCGCGGCCCGCTCGTTCGTCGCCCGCGCCCGCCGCGTCGTCGCCGCCGGCCGCCCGTCCTGCCCGCTGTGCTCGCTGCCGCTGGACCCCACCGGCCACGTCTGCCCCCGGCAGAACGGCTACCGCCGCTGAACCGGGGACGACGGTGAGCGAGCCCGCGCGGGAGCTGCGCACCCCGGTCGGCGACGCCGAGGCGCGCCGCCTGCTGCTCGAGGGGGACATCGACCTCGAGGGCCGGATGCTCGACGCCAGCAACGTGACCCTCGTCGGGGTCGTGCGCACCGGCGAGCTCGAGGCCGAGTGCGTGTACAAGCCGGTGGCCGGCGAGCGGCCGCTGTGGGACTTCCCCGACGGCACGCTGGCCGGTCGCGAGGTGTCCGCGGCGCTGGTCAGCGAGGCCACCGGCTGGTCGGTCGTGCCACCCACGGTGCTGCGCGACGGTCCGTTCGGCCCCGGCATGGTGCAGCTGTGGGTCGACGGCGACCCCGACGTCGACCTGGCCGCCTTCGTCCGCTCCGACCACCCCGGCCTGCGCCGCATGGCGGTCTTCGACGCGGTGGTCAACAACGCCGACCGCAAGGGCGGGCACATCATCCCGACCTCGGCCGGCCACGTGTACGGCGTCGACCACGGCATCTGCTTCTCCTCCGACCCGAAGCTGCGCACCCTGCTGTGGCGCTGGGCCGGCAAGCCGCTGCCGCTGGAGGCGCTGGAGGTGCTCGAGCGCCTCGCCGACGACCTGCGCGGCGACCTCGGTGACGCGCTGCACGAGCACCTCACCCGCCGCGAGGTCCGCAGCACGCAGCAGCGGGTGGCCGAGCTGCTGCGCAGCCAGCTGCACCCCGAGCCCTCCGGCGAGTGGCCCGCCCTGCCCTGGCCGCCGTTCTGAGCCGAGGCCGGCGGCCGACGGTGTGCGCCCCGGCCCCGTTCCGAGGCAGGGAAGGGGGCGTCGGCGCACACCGTCGGTGCCGGCGGGCAGCATGCGGCACGTGCCGCACCGCTCCCGCCTGGCCGTCCTGCTGCTCGACCTGCCGCCCGCGCACCACGCCGCGGGCACCGCGTTCTGGGCCGGCGCCACCGGCCGCACCGCCGTCCCCGACCCCGCCGACGGCGACTGGGCCTCGCTCGGCTCCCTCGCCGGCGGGCTCTCCCTGGAGGTGCAGCGCACGGGGGAGGGGACGCCGCCGCGCTGGCACGTCGACGTGGAGACCGACGACGTCCCCGCCGAGGTGGCCCGGCTGGAGGCCCTCGGCGCCCGCCGGCTGGCCGACATGGGCTCGTTCTGGCAGATGACCGACCCCGCCGGGCTGGTGTTCTGCGTGGTCGGCGTGCAGACCGGGGAGGCGTTCGACCGGTACGCCGTCCGCTGGCCCTAGGGCGCGTCGAGGCGCACCAGGTCGATCATCGCCGCCGCCTGCAGGCCGTCGCCGTCCACGGTGAGCACCTCCAGCGGCACCCGGCGCCAGCAGGCCAGCAGCAGGTCGCCGGCCGTGCCGCGCAGCGTGGCCACCGGCTGCGGGCGGCTGCCGGCGAACAGCGTCCGCTCCTCCCCGGCGTCGATCGCGTGCAGCACCACCGGGTGGGCGCCCTCCGGCGGCCCGTCGGGGAAGACGCCGGGCACCACGACCTCCAGCCACTCGTCGACGCCGTCGAGGCCGACCTCGGGCGGGACCGGCCGGACGTCGCCGAGCACCTGCTCCACGTCGACGGTGTGCACGACGGCCTCGTGCACCTGCCGGCGCAGCACGAAGCCGACGTCCTGCCGGGGCGCCCAGGTCCACACCCGCTCGGCGGGGTCGGCGGCGGCCAGCGCGACCTCCAGCTCCGCCGACTGCCCGGCCGACCAGCCCAGCAGCTCGTCGTCGGGCCGCCGGTGCGGGCCGTCGTAGCCGCCGGGGTGCGGCGCGCGGGTGCGCACCACCCACGCCCAGAAGTGCTGCACCTCGCCCAGGTGCCAGACCAGGTCCGACAGCGTCCACCCGGGGCAGCCGGGCACCGCGGCGCGCCAGCCCGCGCTCAGCACGGCCTCGGCGGCGGCGTCGGCGAACCGGGCGTCGGCCCGGCGCAGCGCCGGCAGGTAGGCGGACGGCTCCACGGCGACCTCCCCGGGGTCAGGTGCCCCGGACGCTAGCGCCGGTCGGCGGCGGGTGGCCCGACGGCGGCCGCCACAGCGGCGCGGGCCGGGTCGGCGGACGGGAGGTCAGCAGCTCCTGGGCCGCCCGCGAGTCGAGCACCAGGTCGGTCACCAGCCCGGCGGCCAGCGCGGCGACGAGACCGGCGACCTTGTCGTCGCCGGCGACCGCGCACACCCGCCGGGGGATCCGGCGCAGCACCGGGGGCAGCAGCCCGCTGGTGCGGGCGTTGAGCGGGATCCCCTCCCAGGAGCCGTCGGCGCGCAGGAAGACCGTGCAGACGTCGCCGACGACGCCGGCGGCGACCAGGTCGGCCCGGTCGCCGGGCGTCAGGTACCCCTCCGTGTGCACCCGGGAGGGCACCGCCCCGGTCATCGCGCCGATGCCGAAGAGCGCGACGCCGGCGCCCTGCTGCAGGTCGAGCACCCGGCGCACGCTGCGCTCCCGCCACATCGCCTGGCGCGTCTCGGGCCGGTCGAAGAACGCCGGCACCGGGAAGTGGTGCACCCGCGCGTCCCACGCGGTGCCGAACCGGCCCAGGACGTCGCTGCCGTAGCCGACGCCGCTGCTGTGGGTGTTCATCGCCCCGTTGAGCTGGACGACGTGCGCGTCGCGCAGCGGGCGGGCGCGCAGGTGCTGCCCCACCGCGCTGGTCGTGGTGCCCCACGCCAGGCCCAGGGTGGTGCCGGTGTCCACGACCGCGTCGAGCAGCACGGCGGTCTCGGCCGCGACCGCCTGCAGCCGCGCGGGACCCGGCGCGTCGTCCGGGACGGGCACCACGCGGGCCGCGATGCCGTGCCGGCGACCGAGCTCCGCGGCCATCGCGGCTGCACGTCCGTGCACGGGGTTGACCGTGATGCTGACGACACCGGTCGCCCGGGCGGTGTCCAGGGCGCGGGAGATCGTCGACCGGGAGACGCCCTCCTCGTTCGCGATCGTCTCCATCGTGGCCCTGTCCAGCCAGAACCTCCGGGCGACCCGTTCGACCCGGTCGTCGGGTGTCATCCCGGCCCCTCCCTCCGCGCGGTCCGCCGCCGTCGACGACGGTAGTCCGCGCGTGCACATGCGTGCACGGAGCTGATCTGGCGGCGCGAGCGCGGCAGGCTCTGGACTGTTCAGCGCACCGGCGGCCCCCCGTCGGTGACCAGCACACCTCCCGGGAGTGCCCGTGCCCACCGCCCTGTCCCTGCAGAACCGTTCCGACGCACTCGACCGCATGTCCTCGCAGGTCCTCGACGTCCTGGTGATCGGAGGTGGTGTCACCGGTGCCGGAGCCGCCCTGGACGCGGCCAGCCGCGGCCTGACCGCCGGCCTGCTCGAGCAGCGCGACTGGGCCTCGGGCACCTCCAGCCGGGCCAGCAAGCTCGTCCACGGCGGCCTGCGCTACCTGGAGATGCTCGACTTCGCGCTGGTCCGCGAGGCGCTGCACGAGCGCGGCCTGCTCGTCGGCCGGCTCGCCCCGCACCTGGTGCACCCGGTGCCCTTCCTGTACCCGATCCGCCACCGGCTGTGGGAGCGGGTCTACATCGGCGCCGGCATCGCCCTCTACGACACCCTCGGCGGGCTGCTCGGGCGCGTCGGCGGCCGCGGCGTCCCGCTGCACCGGCACCTGTCCAAGCGGTCGCTGCGCCGGGTCGCCCCCTCCCTGCGCGAGGACGCCGCCATCGGCGCGATCCGCTACTGGGACGCCAAGGTCGACGACGCCCGGCTGGTCCAGGTGCTCGTGCGCACCGCCGTCGGCCACGGCGCGCTCGCCGCCAGCCGCACCCAGGTGACCGGCTACCTCGAGGAGGACGGCCGGGTCGCCGGCGTGCGGGCCGTGGACCTCGAGACCGGCCGCGAGCTCACCATCCGCGCCCGCCACGTCGTCGGCGCCACCGGCGTGTGGACCGACCACACCCAGGAGCTCTTCCGCGCCCAGGGCCTGACCGTGCGCGCCTCCAAGGGCGTGCACATCGCCGTCCCGCGGTCGGCCATCGCCGGTGAGGACGGGTTCATCCTGCGCACCGAGAAGAGCGTGCTGTTCATCATCCCGTGGCCCACCCACTGGGTGATCGGCACGACCGACACCCCCTGGGACCTGGCCAAGGACCACCCGGTCGCCTCCTCGGCCGACGTGGACTACCTGCTCGAGCACGCCAACGCCGTCCTCCAGCGGCCGCTCACCCGCGACGACGTCCTCGGCGTCTACACCGGCCTGCGCCCCCTGCTGCAGCCGGTCGACGACGGCAGCGGCTCGACCACCAAGGTCTCCCGCGAGCACACCGTGGCCACCGTCCGGCCGGGGCTGACCGTCATCGCCGGGGGCAAGTACACGACCTACCGGGTCATGGCCCGCGACGTCGTCGACATGGCGCTGGCCGACCGCGCACCGGGGGAGGACCCGGCCGCGCCGGTGCCGGCCTCGCTCACCGAGGAGCTGCCCCTGGTCGGCGCCGACGGGTACCAGGTGCGCTGGAACCGCAAGGCCCACCTCGCCGCCGCGCACGGGTGGACCGAGACGCGCGTGGAGCACCTGCTCGACCGCTACGGCAGCCTCGTCGACGAGGTCCTGGCCCTGGTCGACGCCGACCCCGACCTCGGCCGGCCGCTCGAGGGCGCCCCGGACTACCTGCGCGCCGAGGTCGTCTACGCCGTCACCGCCGAGGGTGCGCTGCACCTGGAGGACGTCCTCACCCGGCGCACCCGGCTGTCCTACGAGCAGGCCGACCGGGGGACGGCGTCGGCGCGCGCGGCCGCGCAGCTCATGGCCGGGCCGCTGGGCTGGGACGACGCGCAGCTCGAGCGCGAGGTGTCGAGCTACCTCGCCCGCGTCGAGGCCGAGCGCGCCGCCGAGGTCATGCCCGACGACAGCTCCGCCGAGGCCGCCCGGCTGCAGGCGCCGGAGATCCGGCCCTTCGCCGACGCCTCCTGAGCCCGGGGCCGGCCGGGACCCCGCGGCCGGCCCCGCCCCACCCCGTCGACCGCGAGCCCGCGAGAGGAGGAGCACGCAGATCCCGCACGACCCCGCCCGGACCGGGCGGGCCCCCGTACGGCACAACCGGACAGAGAGGTCCCTGGCGTGTCACTGGTCTCCGTCTTCTTCTCCGAGGTGCTCGGCACCGGACTGCTGCTGCTCGGCGGCGTCGGCGTCGTCGCGAACGTCCTGCTCACCGAGTCGAAGGGCCGCGGCGCCGACTGGCTGCTGATCAACTTCGGCTGGGGCCTGGCGGTCTTCATCGGCGTCTACGCCGGCTACCGCAGCGGCGCCCACCTCAACCCGGCGGTCACCCTGGGCCTGTGGGCCTCGGGCGCCGACGAGTACGCCCCCGGGGTCGACGTCACGTTCGGCAGCACGCTGGTCTACTTCGCCGGCGAGTTCGTCGGTGCCTTCCTCGGCGCGGTCGTGGCCTGGCTGGCCTACCACGAGCACTACACCGCCCACCCGGATCCCGGCGAGGTGCTGGCGACGTTCTCCACCGCACCGGCGATCCGCCGGCCGGCGTGGAACACCGTCACCGAGCTCATCGGCACCTTCGTGCTGGTCTACGTGATCCTCAAGTTCGGCAACACCCCCACCGAGATCGGCCCGCTCGCGGTCGCCCTGCTGGTCGTCGGCATCGGCGCCTCGCTCGGCGGGCCCACCGGCTACGCCATCAACCCCGCCCGCGACCTCGGCCCGCGCATCGCGCACGCCGTGCTGCCCATCCGCGGCAAGAAGGGCAGCGACTGGGGCTACTCGTGGGTCCCGGTGGTCGGCCCCGTCCTCGGCGGTGTCCTCGCCGGCCTGCTCTCCCAGGTCTTCTGACCCGCGCCCGCTCTCCCCGTCCCGCACCCCCACCTGCAACGACGCACCCGGAGGTCCCCGTGAGCCAGTACATCGCCGCCATCGACCAGGGCACCACCAGCACCCGCTGCATGGTCTTCGACCACGACGGCGCCGTCGTGGCCGTCGGCCAGAAGGAGCACCAGCAGATCTTCCCGCGCGCCGGCTGGGTGGAGCACGACCCGGTCGAGATCTGGGCCAACGTCCGCGAGGTGGTCGGCCAGGCGCTGGCCCGCGCCGACCTGACCGGCGCCGACCTCGCCGCCGTCGGCCTGACCAACCAGCGCGAGACCACCGTCGTCTGGGACCGGCACACCGGCGAGCCGGTCTACAACGCCATCGTCTGGCAGGACACCCGCACCGACCGCATCGTCACCGAGCTCGGCGAGCTCGGCGGCGGCGCCGACCGGTACAAGGAGAAGGTCGGCCTGCCGCTGGCCACCTACTTCGCCGGGCCCAAGGTGACCTGGATCCTCGACAACGTCGAGGGCGCCCGCGACCGGGCCGAGCGCGGTGACCTGCTCATGGGCACGATCGACTGCTGGCTGCTGTGGCACATGACCGGCGGGACCGACGGCGGTCAGCACATCACCGACGTCAGCAACGCCTCGCGGACGATGCTCATGGACTACCGGACCCTGGCCTGGGACGAGTCGATCGCCGCGGACATGCGCATCCCGGTGTCGATGCTGCCGGAGATCCGCTCCAACTCCGAGGTCTACGGCGAGGGCCGCAAGGCCGGCGCGCTCGCGGGCGTGAAGATCGCCGGCTCGCTGGGCGACCAGCAGGCGGCCACCTTCGGGCAGGTCTGCTTCTCGCCCGGCATGGCCAAGAACACCTACGGCACCGGCAACTTCCTGCTGCTCAACACCGGCGAGGAGGCGGTGTCGTCGAAGAACGGCCTGCTGACGACGGTCTGCTACAAGATCGGCGACCGCAAGCCGGTCTACGCCCTCGAGGGCTCCATCGCCGTCACCGGCTCGCTGGTGCAGTGGGTGCGCGACAACCTGCGGCTCATCGGCGGCGCCGGCGAGATCGAGGCGGTGGCGCGCTCGGTGGAGGACAACGGCGGGGCCTACTTCGTGCCCGCCTTCTCCGGCCTGTTCGCCCCGCACTGGCGCTCCGACGCCCGCGGCGCGCTGGTCGGGCTGACCCGCTACGTCAACCGCGGTCACCTGGCCCGCGCCGTCCTGGAGGCCACCGCCTACCAGACGCGCGAGGTGGTCGAGGCGATGAACGCCGACTCCGGCGTCGACCTCACCGAGCTGCGCGTCGACGGCGGCATGGTGGTCAACGAGCTGCTCATGCAGTTCCAGGCCGACGTCCTCGGCGTCGACGTCGTCCGGCCGCAGATCGCCGAGACGACGGCGCTCGGCGCGGCCTACGCCGCCGGCCTCGCGGTCGGCTTCTGGGCCGACGAGGACGAGCTGACCAGCCAGTGGGCCGAGGACAAGCGGTGGTCGCCGGTCATGGAGGCCGGCACGCGCGACCGCTACTACCGCAAGTGGCAGAAGGCCGTCGCCCGCACGCTGGACTGGGTCGACGACGACGACGACGCCTGAGCGGTCCCCCACGGGCGCCGTCCCCGGTGGGGCGGCGTCCGCGGGGTGGGGCGGGCCACGCAACTAGGCTCGGTGTCGTGCTCGCCTGGCCCGCCCCGCTCCTGCCGACCCTGCCGGGCCCCGGCCCGGTCCTCCGGTTGTTCGACACCGCCCGGGGGGAGGTCGTGGCCACCACGCCCGACCGGGTCGCGCGGATGTACGTCTGCGGGATCACCCCCTACGACGCCACCCACCTCGGCCACGCCGCCACCTACCTCGCCTTCGACCTGGTCAACCGGGTGTGGCGGGACGCCGGCCACGGCGTGCACTACGTGCAGAACGTCACCGACGTCGACGACCCGCTGCTCGAGCGCGCCGAGCGCGACGGCGAGGACTGGGTGGTGCTCGCGATGCGCGAGACCGCCCTCTTCCGGGAGGACATGACGGCGTTGCGGGTGCTGCCGCCCGACGACTACGTGGGCGCGGTGGCGACCATCCCGCGGATCGTCGTGCACGTGGAGACCCTGCTCGACGAGGGCCTGGCCTACGTGCTCGACGACGGCACCGGCGACGTCTACCACGACGTCGCGCAGGCGCCCGGCTTCGGCGAGGAGTCCGGCTACGACGAGGCCACCATGCTGGCGCTCTCGGCCGAGCGCGGCGGCGACCCCGACCGCCCGGGGAAGCGCAACCGGCTCGACCCGCTGCTGTGGCGCGGCCACCGCGAGGGCGAGCCGTCCTGGCCCGGCCCGCGCGGCACCGCCGGCCGGCCCGGCTGGCACATCGAGTGCGCGGCGATCGCGCTGGACACCATCGGCATGGGCTTCGACGTGCAGGGCGGCGGCAGCGACCTGGTCTTCCCGCACCACGAGTACTCCGCCGTCCACGCCGAGGCGCTCACCGCCGCGGCGACGGGGGAGAAGCTGCCCTTCGCCCGGGCCTACGTGCACGCGGCGATGATCGGCCTGGACGGCGAGAAGATGAGCAAGAGCCGGGGCAACCTGGTGTTCGTCTCCAAGCTGCGCGGCGGGGGCGTCGACCCGATGGCCATCCGGCTGGCCCTGCTGTCGGGCCACTACCGCACCGACCGCGCCTGGACCGCCGACCTGCTGACCACCGCGGAGAGCCGGCTGGCCACCTGGCGGCGTGCCGTCGTCCGCGACACCGGCGCCCCGGCCGCGCCGGTGCTGGCCGGCCTGCGCGAGCGCCTGGCCGACGACCTCGACAGCCCCGGCGCCATCGCCGTCGTCGACGCCTGGGCCGCGGCCACCCTCCGCGGCACCGGGGACGGCACGGGCACCGGCGACGGCGACACCGAGGACGGCGCCCCGGCCGTCGTGGCCGACGCCGTCGACGCCCTGCTGGGCATCGACCTCTTCGGCGCTGCGCTGCAGGACGGCTGATGCCCGGCGGGTCCCGGGACGGCGCCCCGGCCGAGGGGTTCCGGCTCACCGGTCGCGCCGCGCGTGAGGCGGAGGAGTCCGGGCTCGCCCCGGCCGCGGCGCGCTCGGTGGCCACCCGCGGCCGCGCCGTCGCCGAGCCCGAGGACCGGCTGCGCACCGCCTACGAGCGCGACCGCGACCGGATCCTGCACGCCAAGGCCTTCCGCCGGCTCAAGCACAAGACGCAGGTCTTCCTCAACCCCGACGGCGACCACTTCGTCACCCGGCTCACCCACACGCTGCAGGTCACCCAGGTGGCCCGCGCGATCGCCCGGGCGCTGGGCCTCAACGAGACGCTGGCCGAGGCGATCGCGCTCGGCCACGACGTCGGGCACTCGCCGTTCGGGCACATCGGCGAGGACGCCTTCGACCCCTACGTCCCCGGCGGCTGGCACCACGCGGCGCAGGGCGTGCGGATCGTCGAGGTGCTCGAGCGGCTCAACCTCACCTGGGAGGTGCGCGACGGCATCCGCGCGCACAGCTGGAAGATCAGCCCGCCGCCGGCCACCCGGGAGGGCGAGTGCGTGCGGTACGCCGACCGGATCGCCTACCTGTCCCACGACGCGCTCGACGCCGTCCGCGCCGGGGTGCTGCGGCCCGGTGACCTGCCCGCGGTCGCGCGCGCGGCCTTCGGCGAGCCGGGCAGCGCGATGGTCGGGGCGATGGTCGACGCCGTCGTCGCCGGGTCGCTGGCCGACGGGGGAGCGGTGGTGATGGCCCCCGGGCCGCTGGCGGCGATGCACGAGTTGCGGGCGTTCATGTTCGCGCGGGTGTACGTGTCCGAGACCGCCGCGGGGCAGAAGCAGCTGGCCGTCGACGTCATCCGGCGGCTGGTCGACCACCACCTGGCCCACCCCGGGCTCATCCCGGACACCTACCGCGACACCGAGGCCGACCTGGTGACCCAGGTCGTCGACCACGTGTCGGGGATGACCGACCGGTTCGCGCTGGCCACCCACGACCGGCTCTTCGGCGACGACGCCGCGGCCCGCATGACCCCGCTGCTGCGCACCTGATCGCGCGTCGTCGCTCCCGGGGTGTTCTCCGGTGTCCCGGGGCGCTGCCGGACCCCGGGAGGACGAGGAACGCCCCGGGAGGGGGCTCAGGGGCGCTCGGCGTCCCCGCCCCCGGCCGACCGGCGGTCCCGCCAGCGCTCGGCGAGCAGCCCCACCAGCAGGGCGACGAAGGTGACCAGGAAGACCTGGCCCACCAGCGCCTCGGTCGTCGCCAGCAGCCGGCCCACCCGGGAGACGGCCGCCAGGTCCCCGTACCCGGTGGTGGTCAGGGTCGACAGGCTGAAGTACATGAACGACGTCGTCGGCTCGGGGCGGCCGAAGAAGTCCCCGGCCGCGGACTCGACGCCGAGGAAGGCGAAGAAGAACGCCAGCGCGATCAGCAGGTAGGCCGCCACCGCGCCCTGCACCGTCCGCAGCGTCACCTCGTGGTGGTGCAGCAGCCGCCGGATGACCACCACCGGCGCCAGCGCCGACAGCACGATCCACAGCACCGGCACCGCGCCGGAGTCCGCGCCGGCCGCCTCCTCGGCCACGACCGGCAGCCGCAGCACGACGCCGACGACGGTGACCGCCACGGCCAGGCCGACGAGGACGGTGGCCGGGTGCAGCCAGCGGCGGGACACCCCGGAGGTGCGCAGCGCGAGCAGGAGCACCGCGCCGACGAAGACGGTGACGACGGCCTCGGCCACCGACTCCGAGGTGCCCGCGCGGCCCGGGGTCACGCCGGTCAGCGACAGCGTCACCAGCGCACCGGCGGTCAGCCCGAGCAGCGCGCCGAAGCGGTCCAGGGCCGGGGAGCGGTCGTCGAAGGGCCGCAGCCGGTGCCGGATGGACACGCCGCCTCCGTCGCGGGGTCGGGGACCGTCGCGGTCACGCTAGCCGGGACGCCACCACCGGCACGACCGTTATCCCCAACTTGTCGCGGGACACCGGCCGCCGCACGACGACGCGGCGGCCGGGACCGGCTCAGTTGGGGGAGGAGCCCCGGCGGCGCAGGTAGCGCTCGAACTCTCGGGCGATCTGGTCGCCGTCGGCCTGGGACAGGTCGGACTCGGTCTGCCGCTCCTCCAGCGAGCGGACGTACTCGACGACCTCGGCGTCCTCCTGGGCCATCTCGTCGACGGTCTTCACCCACTCGTCGGCCTGCTGGGGCAGCGCGCCGAGCGGCACGGCGACCTCGAGCACCTCCTCGACGCGCTGCAGCAGCGCCACGGTGGCCCGCGGCGAGGGCGGCTGGGAGACGTAGTGCGGCACGGCGGCCCAGAAGCTCACCGCCGGCAGCCCGGCCTGCACGCAGGCGTCCTGGAAGACGCCCAGGATGCCGGTGGGCCCCTCGTAGGTGGAGGTCTGCAGCCCCCAGCGCTCGGCGGACTCGGCGTCGTAGGCCGATCCGGTGACCGGGGTGGGGCGGGTGTGCGGCGTGTCGGCCAGCAGCGCGCCCAGGGCCACGACGGTCTGCACGTCGAGCTCGCGGCACAGCTCGATGAGCTCCTCGCAGAAGCCGCGCCAGCGCATGTTCGGCTCGATGCCGCGGATGAGCACGACGTCGCGGTCGCTGCCCGGTGGGCGGGCCACCGAGATGCGCGTGGTCGGCCACTCGATGCGCCGGCTGATGCCGCCCACCAGGGAGACGGTGGGCCGGTTGACCTGGAAGTCGTAGTAGTCCTCGGGGTCGAGCGCCGCGAGGGGGGTGGCGTCCCAGATGAGCTCCAGGTGCTCCAGCGCCCCGGTCGCGGCGTCCCCGGCGTCGTTCCAGCCCTCGAACGCGACCACCACCACCGGCCGGTCGAGCTGGGGCAGGTCCTCGGAGGCGGACTTCGGGTCGGTCACCCCTGCGAGCCTACGTCGGTCGCGGCCTCCCGCCGGGACGTCGAGGTGGGAGGATGACCCGCGGAACAAAGGCAGGGCCCGGGACCGCTGCCCGTGCAGCAGGCCCGTCCGCCGCCGACCGACTCCCGAGGACGCCCGTGACCGACGCCCCCACCCCCCGCCCCGACGCGACGGCGGAGCTGACCGCCCTGCTCGAGCAGCGCATCCTCGTGCTCGACGGGGCGATGGGGACGGCGATCCAGCGCGACCGGCCCAGCGAGGCCGGCTACCGCGGCGAGCGCTTCGCCGACTGGCACACCGACGTCCAGGGCAACAACGACCTGCTGGTGCTCACCGCGCCGGAGCTGGTGGCGGGCATCCACCGCGAGTACCTCGAGGCCGGCGCCGACGTCGTCGAGACCAACACCTTCAACGCCACCGCCATCTCGCTGGCCGACTACGGCATGTCGGCGCTGGCGTACGAGATCAACGTGGCCGCCGCGCGGCTGGCCCGCCGCGAGGCCGACGCGATGACCGCGCGCACCCCCGGCCGGCCGCGCTGGGTGGCCGGCGCGATCGGCCCGACCAGCCGGACGGCGTCCATCTCGCCCGACGTCAACGACCCCGGTGCCCGCAACGTCACCTTCGCCGAGCTGGTCGAGGCCTACCTGGAGCAGGCGCGGGGCCTGGTCGACGGCGGGGCCGACCTGCTGCTGGTCGAGACCGTGTTCGACACGCTCAACGCCAAGGCGGCGGTCTTCGCGCTGGAGACGCTGTTCGACCAGCACGGCCGGCGCTGGCCGGTGGTCGTCTCCGGCACGATCACCGACGCCTCGGGCCGCACCCTGTCCGGGCAGACCACCGAGGCGTTCTGGAACTCGGTGCGCCACGTCCGCCCGCTGGCCGTCGGGCTCAACTGCGCGCTGGGTGCCGAGGAGATGCGGCCCTACGTCGCCGAGCTGGCCCGGGTCGCCGACACCTTCGTCTCCTGCTACCCGAACGCGGGGCTGCCCAACGCCTTCGGCGAGTACGACGAGGCGCCGGCCGAGACCGCCGGGGTGCTGCGCGGCTTCGCCGAGGACGGCTTCGTCAACCTCGTCGGCGGCTGCTGCGGCACCACGCCCGAGCACGTCGCGGCCATCGCCGCCGCCGTCGAGGGCCTGCCGCCGCGCACCCCGCCCGCCCGGCGGCCGGCGCTGCGCCTGTCGGGCCTCGAGCCGCTGGCCGTCGACGCCGACTCGCTGTTCGTCAACGTCGGCGAGCGCACCAACATCACCGGCTCGGCCCGCTTCCGCCGGCTGATCCGCGACGGCGACTACCCGACCGCGCTCGCCGTCGCCCGCCAGCAGGTCGAGGCCGGCGCGCAGGTCATCGACGTCAACATGGACGAGGGCATGATCGACGGCGTCGAGGCGATGACCCGCTTCACCCGCCTGATCGCCGCCGAGCCCGACATCTGCCGCGTGCCGGTGATGGTCGACTCCTCCAAGTGGGAGGTCATCGAGGCGGGCCTGCAGCAGCTGCAGGGCAAGTCGATCGTCAACTCGATCTCGCTGAAGAACGGCGAGGCGGAGTTCGTCGAGCAGGCCCGGCTGTGCCGCCGGTACGGCGCCGCCGTCGTCGTCATGGCCTTCGACGAGCAGGGCCAGGCCGACACGCTGCAGCGGCGGCAGCAGATCTGCCGGCGCGCCTACGACGTCCTCACCCAGCAGGTCGGCTTCCCCGCCGAGGACGTGATCTTCGACCCGAACGTGTTCGCGGTGGCCACCGGCATCGAGGAGCACGCCCGCTACGGGCTGGACTTCATCGAGGCCACCCGCTGGATCAAGGACAACCTGCCCGGGGCGCTGGTGTCCGGCGGCGTCTCCAACGTCTCCTTCTCCTTCCGCGGCAACAACCCGGTGCGCGAGGCCATCCACGCGGTGTTCCTCTTCCACGCCGTCGCCGCCGGCATGGACATGGGCATCGTCAACGCCGGCGCGCTGGAGGTGTACGAGGAGGTCCCGGCCGAGCTGCGCGAGCGGATCGAGGACGTCGTCCTGGCCCGCCGCCCCGACGCCACCGAGCGGCTGCTGGAGATCGCCGGCGACTACGCCGGGGACGGCGCGGCGAAGGAGGCGGCGACCGAGGAGTGGCGGGCGCTGCCGGTGGCGCAGCGGATCACCCACGCGCTGGTCAAGGGCGTCGACGAGTTCGTCGAGTCCGACACCGAGGAGCTGCGCGCGGAGATCGCCGCCCGCGGCGGCCGGCCCATCGAGGTCATCGAGGGTCCGCTGATGGACGGCATGAACGTCGTCGGCGACCTGTTCGGCGCGGGCAAGATGTTCCTGCCGCAGGTGGTGAAGTCCGCGCGGGTGATGAAGAAGGCCGTCGCCTACCTCATCCCGTTCATCGAGGCGGAGAAGCGGCCCGGCGACGCCGAGCGCAGCAACGGCAAGGTCGTCATGGCCACCGTCAAGGGCGACGTCCACGACATCGGCAAGAACATCGTCGGTGTGGTCCTGCAGTGCAACAACTACGACGTCGTCGACCTCGGCGTCATGGTGCCGGCGCAGAAGGTCCTCGACACCGCCAAGGCCGAGGGCGCCGACGTCATCGGCCTCTCGGGCCTGATCACCCCCTCGCTCGACGAGATGGTGAACCTGGCCGCGGAGATGGAGCGGCAGGGCTTCGACGTGCCGCTGCTCATCGGCGGGGCGACGACCTCGCGGGCGCACACCGCCGTCAAGGTGGCCCCGCGCTACCACGGCCCGGTCATCTGGGTGAAGGACGCGTCGCGGTCGGTGCCCGTCGTCGCCGCGCTGCTGTCCGACGAGCAGCGCCCCAAGCTGCTCGCCGGCGTCGAGAGCGAGTACGAGGGGCTGCGCGAGCGGCACGCGGCGCGCACCGACACCCGCGCGCTGCTGTCCCTGGAGGCCGCGCGCGCCGCCGCGCCGCAGCTGGACTGGTCGGCCTACACCCCGCCGCGGCCGCGGATGCTGGCCCGGCAGGCCCGCGACGCGTGCACCGGCCCCGGCTGCGACCACCGGCACGCGGCGGCCACCCAGTTCGTGCGCGTCTTCCGCGAGCACCCGCTGGAGGAGCTGCGCGGCTACATCGACTGGCAGCCGTTCTTCAACGCGTGGGAGATGCGCGGCCGGTTCCCCGACATCCTGCACAACCCCACGACCGGCGAGGCCGCCCGCCGGCTCTACGCGGACGCGCAGGCGATGCTCGACCGGATCGTCGCCGAGCGGTGGCTGACCGCCAACGGCGTCGTCGGGCTGTTCCCGGCCAACCGGGTGGACGGCACCGAGGACGTCGAGGTCTACACCGACGAGTCGCGGACGGCGGTGCGCGCCGTGCTGCATCAGCTGCGCCAGCAGACCGAGGGCCGCGACGGCTCCCCGCGGAAGTCGCTGGCCGACTTCGTCGCGCCGCGGGCCACGGGGCTGCGCGACCACGTGGGCGCGTTCGCCGTCACCGCCGGGCTGGGCTCGGCCGAGCGGGTGGCCGCGTTCAAGGCCGAGCACGACGACTACTCGGCGATCATGCTCGAGGCGCTGGCCGACCGGCTGGCCGAGGCGTTCGCCGAGCGGCTGCACGAGCGGGTGCGCCGGGAGCTGTGGGGTTACGCCGCCGACGAGCACCTGGACAACGACGCGCTCATCGCCGAGCGCTACCGCGGCATCCGCCCGGCGCCGGGCTACCCGGCCTGCCCCGAGCACACCGAGAAGCAGACGATCTGGGACCTGCTCGACGTCGAGGCCGCCACCGGGCTGCAGCTGACCGAGTCGATGGCGATGTGGCCGGGTGCCGCGGTCAGCGGCCTCTACCTCTCCCACCCCGAGTCGCGGTACTTCGTGCTCGGCCGGCTGGGCCGCGACCAGGTCGAGGACTACGCGCGGCGCAAGGGCTGGACCCTCGCCGAGGCCGAGCGCTGGCTCTCGCCCAACCTCGGCTACCGCACGGACGCCGAGTAGCCGGTCAGGAGCGCAGGTAGGCGAGGGTGGCCAGCACGCGGCTGTTGCGGTCCTCGTCGGGGGCCAGGCCGAGCTTGGCGAAGATCCGCTGGGTGTGCTTCTCCACCGCGCCGCCGCTGACCACCAGCCGGCGGGCGATCGCGGCGTTGGAGTGCCCCTCGGCGACGAGCTCCAGCACCTCCCGCTCGCGGGGGGTCAGCCGGCGCACCGGGTCGTCGGCGCGGCGGCGGGCGAACAGCTGGGCGACCACCTGCGGGTCGAGCACCGTGCCGCCGGCCGCGACGCCGGTGAGCGCGGCGAGGAAGGCGTCGAGGTCGGCCACCCGGTCCTTGAGCAGGTAGCCGACCCCGCCGCGGCCGTCGGCGAGCAGCTCGTCAGCGTAGGCCACCTCGACGTACTGCGACAGCACCAGCACCGCCGTCCCGGGGACGGCGGCGCGCGCCTCGACGGCGGCGCGCAGCCCCTCGTCGGTGTGCGTGGGGGGCATCCGGACGTCGACCACGGCGACGTCGGGGCGGTGCTCGGCCACCGCCCGGACCAGCGAGGGGCCGTCGCCGACGACGGCGACCACCTCGCTGCCCTCCTCCTCGACCAGGCGCACCAGCCCCTCGCGGAGCAGCACCGAGTCGTCGGCGATCACGACCCGCACGGCAGCTCCGCGACCAGCCGGGTGGGGCCGCCGGCCGGGCTGTCGACGGTGAGCACGCCGTCGACGGCGCGCAGCCGGTCGGCGAGCCCGGCCAGGCCGTGCCCGGGCACCGGCACCGCCCCGCCGGGGCCGTCGTCCTCCACGGTGACGCGCAGCGCTGGGCCCGCGGCGACCACGACGACCTGGCAGGCGGTCGCGCCGCTGTGCTTGGCCACGTTGGCCAGCGCCTCGCTGACCACGAAGTAGGCGGTGTTCTCCACCACCGGCGCCAGCCGCTCGCGGGGCAGGTCGACGGCCAGCTCGACGGGCACCGGGGACCGCGCCGCGACGGCGGCCAGCGCGGCGGCCAGGCCGCGGTCGGCGAGCACCGGCGGCGCGATGCCCCGGGACAGCGCCCGCAGCTCCTCCAGCGCCTCCCGGGCCAGGTCGGCGGCCTCGCCGAGCGTGGCGCGCGCGGCGTCCGGGTCGCGGTCGAGCTGGCGCCGGGCGCGGGAGAGGTCCATGCCCAGGCGGACCAGGTGCTGCTGCGGCCCGTCGTGGATGTCGCGCTCGAGCCGCCGCAGCGCCACGGCCTCGGCGGCGACGGCGGCGTCGCGGCCCCCGGCCAGCCGGCCGAGCTCGGCCTGGGTGGCGGCCCGGCCGGTGAGCAGCACCCGCCCGAGCTGGGCCTGCAGCAGCGCGACCGCGCGGACGACGAGCGGCAGCAGCAGCGCGAACAGCGCCCCGATCACCGTGTAGAGCAGGATGCGCCGGAACGGCGAGCTCTCCAGGCCCACCAGCTCGAGCAGGTCCTGGTTGCCCTCGTCGCGCGGCAGCGCCCAGTCCCACAGCCCGTAGCTCAGGCCGCCGAGCGCCACGGCCCACCAGCTCACCGTCACGCTGAACGCCAGCACCGCCAGCGGGAAGCGGACCAGCGCGTGCAGCGCGTCCAGCCAGGTCTGCGGGTCGCGCACCGGCGTCAGCAGCCGGCGGACGGCGCCGCCCTCGGCGGGCCGGTAGGCCGGCCGGGGCAGCGGCGTGCCGAGGACCGCGGGCAGCCAGGCCCGCTCGACACCGGCCAGGCCGCGCGCGGCGAGCAGGGTGCCGGCCAGCACGGCCAGCCCGACCCAGACGACCAGGAGCCCCGCGCCGAGGGACAGGCCGGTCACCACGACGACGAAGGCGACGGTGGCGACGGGGAAGCCGGCGAGGGCGTAGGCGGTGTCCACGCCGAGGGCGCGCAGCCGGTCGCGCGGGCGGGCCGGGTCGGGCGCTGCGGGTGTCATCGGTGGCAGGACGGCGGTGTCGGTGCTCATGCCGACGAGCCTGGCGGCGGGACGGTCACGGTCCCATCCTGCTGCCCGGCCGGTCCGCTGTCGGGCTTCCCCGACACGGCGTCGCGGTCAGCCGGCGAGCAGGGCCACCGTCTGCCGGGCCATCTCCAGCTCCTCGTCGGTGGGGACGACGAGCACGGCGACCGGGCTGTCGTCGGCCGACACCCGCCGCCCGCCCGGGGCGCGGACGGCGTTGCGCTGCTCGTCGAGCCGGATGCCCAGCGCCTCCAGGCCGGCCAGCGAGCGGGACCGCACCACCGGGTCGTTCTCGCCGATGCCGCCGGTGAAGGCGATCGCGTCGGTGCGGCCCAGCACCGCCAGGTAGGCGCCCACGTACTTGCGCACCCGGTGGCAGAACACGTCGAGGGCCAGCGCGGCCGCCTCGTCGCCGTCTGCGATGCGCCGGTGCACCTCCCGCAGGTCGTTGGTGCCGGCCAGCGCCAGCATCCCGCTGGAGGAGTTCAGCGCCCGGTCCACCTCCTCCGGGGACAGCCCCGCCACCCGGTGCAGGTGCGCGACGACGGCGGGGTCGAGGTCACCGGAGCGGGTGCCCATGACCAGCCCCTCCAGCGGCGTCATGCCCATGGAGGTCTCCACGCTGCGGCCCCCGGCGACGGCGCTGGCGCTGGCCCCGTTGCCCAGGTGCAGCACCACGGTGTTGGTCTCGGCCGGCGGCCGGTCGAGCAGCTCGGCGGCGGCGCGGGAGACGTAGGCGTGCGAGGTGCCGTGGAAGCCGTAGCGGCGCACCCCGTGGTCGCGGGCCCACTGCGGCGGCACGGCGTAGGTGTGCGCGTGCGGTGGCAGCGTGGCGTGGAAGGCGGTGTCGAACACCGCCACGTGCGGCAGGCCGGGGAAGGCGCGCCGGGCCACCTCGATGCCCACGGCGTTGACCGGGTTGTGCAGCGGCGCCAGCGTGGCCAGCTCGCGCACCGCGCGGACGACGTCATCGTCGATGCGCACGGGCGCGGAGAAGCGGTCGCCGCCGTGCACCACCCGGTGCGCGACGGCGGTCAGGCCGGCGTCGGCCAGTGACGGCCCGGCGTGCTCGAAGGCCTGCAGCGCGGCGGCGAGCGCGCCGGCGTGGTCGGGCAGCGGCTGCTCCACCACCGCTGGCTCCGCGCCCGCCCGGGAGTGGGTGAGCCGGCCCGAGGGCTGCCCGACGCGCTCGGCCAGTCCCCACGCCAGCGCCTGCACCGCGCCGACGTCGACCAGCCGGTACTTCAGCGACGACGAGCCGCAGTTGACGACCAACACCCGCCCGTTCACGACTGCGCCCCGCTCACGACTGCGCCTGGATCGCCGTGATCGCCACCGTGTTGACGATGTCCTGCACCGTCGCGCCGCGGGAGAGGTCGTTGACCGGCCGGCGCAGCCCCTGCAGCACCGGGCCGACGGCCACCGCGCCCGCGCTGCGCTGCACCGCCTTGTAGGTGTTGTTGCCGGTGTTGAGGTCGGGGAAGACGAACACGGTGGCCCGCCCGGCCACCTCGCTGGTGGGCAGCTTGGTGCGCGCCACCCCGGCGTCGACGGCGGCGTCGTACTGGATCGGCCCCTCCACCGGCAGCCCGGGGGCGCGGGCGCGCACCAGCTCGGTGGCCGCGCGCACCCGCTCGACGTCCTCGCCGCTGCCCGAGCTGCCGGTGGAGTAGGACAGCATCGCCACCCGCGGCTCGACGCCGAAGCGGTCCGCCGTGCGCGCCGAGGTGACCGCGATCTCGGCGAGCTGCTCGGCGCTGGGGTGCACGTTGACCGCGCAGTCGCCGTAGACGACCACCCGGTCGGCCAGGCACATGAAGAACACGCTGGAGACCAGCGAGACCCCCTCGGTGGTCCGGATCAGCTCCAGCGCCGGGCGGATGGTCTGCGCGGTGGTGTGCGTGGCGCCGGAGACCATGCCGTCGGCCAGGCCCAGGGCGACCATCAGGGTGCCCGCGTAGGAGACGTCGACGACCAGGTCGCGGGCGGCGTCCATGGTCACGCCGCGGTGCGCCCGCCGCCGCGCGTACTCCACGGCGAGGCGCTCGCGCAGGTCGGGCTCGCACGGGTCGAGCAGCCGCGCCCCGGCGACGTCGACGCCGGCGCGGGCGGCCGCGGCGCGCACCTCCCCGGCGTCGCCGAGCAGGGTCAGGTCGACGACGCCGCGGCGCAGCAGCCGCTCGGCGGCCCGCAGCACCCGCTCGTCGGTGCCCTCCGGGAGGACGACGTGGCGGCGGTCGGCGCGGGCCCGGTCGAGCAGCTCGTACTCGAACATCAGCGGCGTGGTCACCCGCGGCCGCGCGACCGCGGTGCGGTCGAGCAGCTCCGCGCCGTCGACGTGCTCCTCCACCAGCGCCAGCGCGACGTCCACCTTGCGCGGCGCCCCGGGGCCGATCCGGCCGGGCACCGACCCGGCCAGCGTGGCGGTCGCGTAGGTGTCCTCGTCGGTGACCACCACGGGGACGACGGCCGGCAGCCGCTCGACCAGCCGCATCACCGACGCGGCGGGCTCGATGCCGCCGGTGAGCACCAGCCCGGCCGGGGCGGGCAGCCCGCCGGACAGGTGCGCGGCGAGCACCCCGAGGACGACGTCGGCGCGGTCGCCCGGGGTGATCACCACGACGTCGTCGACCAGCCGCTCGAGCAGGTTGGGGATGGTCATGGCCGCTACCAGCACGCCGGAGGTCTCCCGGCCCAGCGCCGCCTCGTCGCCGGCCAGCACCCGCGCGGCGCAGGCCCGCGCCACCTCGGCCACGGTGGGCGCGGTGAGCACCGGCGCCTCGGGCAGCACGTACACCGGCACCGCGCGGCCGCCGACCCGCTCGCGGACCGCCGGCAGCAGCCGCGGCGGCACCCGGTTGGCCACGACCGCGACCACCTCGCCGCCGGCCGCCCGCACCGCGGTCTCGCCCACGCCGACGGCCACCGCCACGTCACCGGGGTCGCGGTCGCGGCCGGAGACGACGCACAGCACCGGCAGGCCGAGGTTGGCCGCGATGCGGGCGTTGAGCGCCAGCTCGCGGGAGGCACCGGCCTCGCTGAAGTCCGAGCCGACGACCAGCACCCGGTCGCAGCGCGCCGCCAGCGCCCGGTAGCGGGCGACGATCTCCGACAGCGCCCGGTCCTCGTCGGCCAGCACGTCGGCGTAGGGCACCCCGACGCAGGCCTCCTCGGGCAGCGCGGTGGGGGAGCGCGGCAGCAGCAGGTCCACCACCGGGTCGGCGCCGTCGCGGGTGGACACCACCGGGCGGAACACGCCGAGCCGGCCGACCCGCCGCGCCAGCAGCTCGAACACCCCCAGGGCCACGGCCGACTTGCCGGTCGCCGGCTCGCAGCCGGTGAGGTAGAGCCCGTCCGACACCCTCGTCTCCCTCCGCCCCCTGCCCGCGACCCTAGGGGCGCGGCGGCGGGGCGGCGTCCGGAGCGGGCGGGCTCAGCCGGCCTTCGGGACCGCGATCTTGTACTGGGCGATCTTGCGGTAGAGGGTGGCCCGGCCGATCCCGAGCTCCTCGGCGACCCGGGTCATCGTCGTCCCCGGCTCGGTCAGGCACCGGACGATCTCGTCGCGCTCCAGCCGCTCGAGCCGCGACAGCGGCCGGCTGCCGCCGTCGAGCACCTCCGGCGCGAGGTGGTGGACGTCGACGACGTCGGCGCGGGCGGCGGCGTCGCGCACCACCCGGCGCAGCTGGCGCACGTTGCCCGGCCACGGGCAGCCGGTCAGCGCGCGGGCCGCCCGCGGGGTGAGGGCGACGGCGCGGTGCCGCTCCTGGCGGGCGAACAGGCCGGCCAGCGGCAGCACGTCCTCGGCGCGGGCCCGCAGCGGCGGCACCTCCACGACCGCGTCGGCCAGCCGGGCGAGCGGGTCGGGCAGCGCGGCGAACTCCGGCGCCGACAGCACGAACGGCTGCGGCCGGCCGGCCCGGCGGGCGGCGGCCAGGGTGCGGGCGAGGTCGCCGGCGGCCCACGCGGGCAGGTGCGGCAGGCCCGAGACGATCACGCAGGTGCCCGGGTCGCGCAGCTCCGGCGTCCACAGCTCCAGCCAGGCCGCGACGTCCCCGCCCTCCGGCGCGCGGGCGTGCAGCAGCCGCTGCCGCGCCGCCACCCGGCGCCGGGCCAGCGCGGCCAGCGTCGCCTTGCCCGCGCCGGGCTCGCCGAGGACGGTGAGCACCCGCCCGGCCGCGACGGCGCCCGCGGCCTCGTCGAGCGCGGACCGCCAGCCGGCCGACGCGCACGGGTCGCCGACGTCGTCCCCGGCGGCGGACCCGCGGACGACGGAGAACACCTCACCGCGCGGCGCGGGCCGGACGGTGCGGCCGCCGGCCCGCACGAGCATGAGCGCGCTGGTGGCCGACGCGGCGGTCTGCGCCAGGCCGAGCAGCAGCTCCGAGGACGACTCCGACCAGGTGGTCAGGTTGATGCTGCCGGCCAGCTGCCCGGTGAGCGGCTCGAGCACGGGGGCGGCCGCGCAGGTGTAGCCGCGCAGGTCGGTGACGTAGTGGTCGCCGGCGCGCACCAGCGACGGCGCGCGGTCGGCCAGCGACAGGCCCAGGCCGTTGGTGCCGGCGTTGCGCTCGCTGTAGGTGAACCCGGGGGCCAGGTGCACCCGGTCCAGCGAGCGCCGGATGTCGCGGTCGTCGCCGAGCCGGGCGAGCACCAGCCCCTCGGAGTCGGCGACCATCAGGCTCACCGGCTCGTTGGCGATGGTCGCCTGCAGGTCGGTGAGCACCCGGTGGGCGCACTCGTAGAGCAGCGAGCCGGTGTCGGGGGAGCCGGTGAAGACGGGGATGACCTCGTCGGGCGGCACGCCGTAGTCCTGGCTGCGGTGCCACGACGCGCGCAGCCGTGGTGCGGCGGCGCGGGCGGCGAGCTCGGGGTCGGCGAGGCTGCGGGCCGGCAGGTCGTCCACGGGGTCCCTCCGGTGCTGGGAGGCCGGCCACGACGGGCCGCGCGGCGTGTGGCGCAGACCACCGAATGTACGCGGTCCAGCGAGCGGGCGGCTGTCCCGAAGTGAGACACCCGGCGGCTGTGCCGCCCCGCCGCGGCTGCCTAGCGTCGGCCCCAGGTAGTGACCCCACTCACACCGAGCCGACGGAGGCCACGGATGTACAGCAAGGACGGCGAGCAGTACCACGTCGTGGACGCCCACATCGCGCTGTGGGACGCCCGTCCCGAGAACCAGCGCAACGTGCACGGCAAGCAGTTCATCGACTGCTTCTACGACTACCACCGCAACCTGTCGCCGGAGTCGGAGACCTGGGGCTACGAGGAGTACCTCTACCAGGGCGGCGAGCGGCTGATGCGCGACGTGTTCGTCGACGGCATCGTCGACCACGCGATCTTCCAGCCCGCCCGGCTGGCGGAGTTCTACCACCGGGGCTTCGGCCAGACCGAGGAGGCGTTCGCCCTCGCCCAGGCCCACCCGGACAAGCTCACCTACAACCACTACTGGGACCCGCGCGACGGCGAGAACGGGCTGGAGAAGCTGCGCGAGAACGCCGAGCGCATGCACCTCAAGGGCGTGAAGCTCTACACCGCCGACTGGCACGGCGAGTCCCGCGGCTGGAAGCTCACCGACCCGATGGCCTACCGCTACTTCGAGGCCTGTCGCGAGCTGGGCATCCGCAACATCCACATCCACAAGGGCCCCACCATCCGCCCGCTGGACCGCGACGCCTTCGACGTCGCCGACGTCGACCACGCCGCCACCGACTTCACCGACCTGAACTTCGTCGTGGAGCACGTCGGGCTGCCGCGGCTGGAGGACTTCTGCTGGATCGCCACCCAGGAGCCCAACGTCTACGGCGGCCTGGCCGTCGCGATGCCGTTCATCCACACCCGGCCGCGCTACTTCGCCCAGATCATGGGTGAGCTCCTCTACTGGATCGGCGAGGACCGGATCCTGTTCTCCAGCGACTACGCCCTCTGGACGCCGAAGTGGCTGGTCGAGCGGTTCGTGGACTTCCAGATCCCCGAGGACATGACCGAGTACTCGCCGATCACCACCGCGCAGAAGAAGAAGGTGCTCGGCCTCAACGCCGCCCGCCTCTACGACCTGCCCGTGCCCGAGCACCTGCAGGTGGCCGAGGCCGACGAGACCCCGACCGGCCCGCGCGAGCCGGCCGCGGCCGACCTGGCGAGCGTCTGATGACGGCCGTCCTCCCCGCCCGGGCCGCCCGGGTCGACGAGGCGGCGGTGCGCGCGGCGCTCGGCACCGTCGTCGACCCCGAGCTCGACGAGCCGATCACCGACGTCGGCTTCGTCCGCTCGGTGGCGGTCGACGACACCGACGACGACACCGACGACGGGGTGCGCGTCGAGGTGCACCTGCGGCTGCCCACCTCGTTCTGTGCGCCCAACTTCGCCTGGCTGATGGTCTCCGACGCCCACGACGCGGTCTCGGGCCTGCCCGGGGTGGCGCGGGTGGTTGTCGAGCTCGACGACCACCACGACTCCGAGCTGATCAACCGCGGCCTGGCCGCGGGCCTGGGCTACCGGGGCACCTTCGGGCACGAGGCGGAGCAGTCGCTCGACGAGCTGCGGGCGACCTTCACCCGCAAGGCGCACACCGCCGCGATGGAGCGGGCGGTCACCGCCCTGCTCCGGCTCGACCCGGCCGTCGACGTCGCCGCGCTCACCCTGGGCGACCTGCCGGCGGGGGAGCCCACCACCGGGGCGCTGCTGCGCCGCCGGGCCGCGGTGGGCCTGCCGCTGGACCCCGCGTCCCCGGTGCTGGTCGAGGCCGACGGCACCCGCCCCGCCGGCGACGCCGCGGCGCACTTCCTGCGCCGGGCCCGCTCGGTGCGCATCTCGGTCGACGGCAACGCGCACTTCTGCCGCGGCCTGCTCACCACCCGCTACCCCGGGTCCGAGGCCGACCAGACGCCCCGACCCGAGGACCGTCCCCTGCTGCCCCTGGAGGTGCGCTCATGAAGGCCGTCCGCGTGCACGAGTACCACGTCGACCCCCGCATCGACGACGTCCCGGAGCCGCAGCTCCAGGGACCCCTCGACGTCATCGTCAAGATCGGCGGGGCGGGGGTGTGCCGCACCGACCTGCACATCCTCGAGGGCCAGTGGGCCGACATCCAGAACCCCGAGCTGCCCTACGTGATCGGGCACGAGAACGCCGGCTGGGTGCACCAGGTGGGGGAGGGGGTCACCAACGTCGCCGTCGGGGACACCGTGATCCTGCACCCGCAGCCGAGCTGCGGGCTGTGCCTGGCCTGCCGCGCCGGCCGCGACATGCAGTGCGAGCACGCCTTCTTCCCCGGGCTGAGCAACGACGACGGCGGCATGGCCGAGTACCTGCGCACCACGGCCCGTGCCTGCGTGAAGCTCGACCCGTCGACCAACCCGGCGGACGTCGCCGCGCTCGCCGACGCCGGCATCACCGCCTACCACGCCGTGCGCAAGGCGCTGCCGCTGCTGCACCCGGGCACGACGGCGGTCGTGCAGGGCGCGGGCGGGCTCGGCCACATCGGCGTGCAGTGCCTGGCCGCGCTGTCGGGCACCCGGGTGGTCGTCGTCGACCGCAACCCCGAGGCGCTCGAGCTCGCCCGCCAGATCGGGGCGGACGAGACCGTGGTCGCCGACGGCGACCAGGTGCAGGCGGTGCAGGAGCTCACCGGCGGCGGCGCGGACGTCGTCTTCGACTTCGTCGCCGAGCAGGGCGCGGAGACGGACGGCTGGCACATGACCGCCCCGGCCGGCTCGCTCTACGTCATCGGCTACGGCGGCGAGCTGCGCATCCCGACGCTGGAGTTCGTCGCCGGCGAGAAGAACGTCGTCGGCAACATCGTCGGCACCTACACCGACCTGGCCGAGCTGATGGTGCTCGCCCAGGCCGGGAAGGTCACCCTGCACACCCAGCAGTACCCGCTGGACCGGGCCGTGGACGCCATCCGCGACCTCGATGCCGGCAAGGTGCGGGGGCGCGCGATCCTCGTGCCGTGAGCACCGGGTGGGCCCCGGCCGGACCGCCGGCCGGGGCCCACTGCTCGACGTCCACCCGCTCGACGTCCTACCGCTCGACGTCCATCCGCCGCACGAGGTCGCCGGCGAAGCGGTACACGTGCCGCACGGTCTCCCGCGACAGCACCGTGCCGCCGGGGTCGCGCACGGTCATCGCCACGGTCACCGCCACCGAGCCGTCGGGCCGCTCCTGCACGCCGGTCGGCCGCAGCAGGGGCCGGATCTGCGCCCACTGCCGCTCCCAGTAGGCGCGCACGCCGTCGTGCCCGTGCACGCGGCCGCCCTCCCAGCCGTTGGGCCAGTCGACGTCGGGGCTCATCGCGGCCAGCACCGCGTCGAGGTCGCGGGCGGTGAAGGCCCGGTACAGCGCGCGCAGCCGCGCCGCGCGGTCCGGTGCGGACGGGTCTGCGGTCGGGGACGGGTCCGTGGTCATGGGCGGGTCCTCTCGCGACGGCGGCGCGGGCACCCGCCATCCTGGTGCCCCACCGTCCGACAGGAGAGACCATGACGCTCACCGCCCCGCGACCGCCCGCGACCGGCTCCGACGACGCCGCGCTGCGGGAGGTCGAGCAGCGCGTGCTGTGGCTGGCGACGGCGGTGGTGGACCACGCCAACCGGGTGCGGACCGACCCCTCGGGCCTGAAGGTGGGCGGCCACCAGGCCTCCAGCGCGTCGATGGTGACGATCATGACGGCGCTGTGGCTGGAGCACCTGCGCGCCGACGACCGGGTGAGCGTCAAGCCGCACGCCTCCCCGGTGCTGCACGCCCTGGAGTTCCTGCTCGGGCAGCTCGACGCCTCCTGGCTGACCACGCTGCGCGCGTTCGGCGGGCTGCAGTCCTACCCCTCGCGCCTGAAGGACCCCGTCCCGGCCGACTACTCGACCGGCTCGGTCGGCATCGGCGCCACCGCCCCGATCTGGGGCGCGCTGGCCCGCCGCTACGTCAACACCCAGTTCGGCGCCGGCGGGACGGGCCGGCAGTGGTCGCTGGTCGGCGACGCCGAGCTCGACGAGGGCGCGGTGTGGGAGGCCGTCCTCGACCCGATGGTGGCCGAGCTCGGTGAGGTCGTGTGGGTGGTCGACCTCAACCGGCAGTCGCTCGACCGCGTCGTCCCCACGATGGGCGCCACCCGGCTGCAGGGCATGTTCGCCGCCGCCGGCTGGCAAGTGCTCACCGTCAAGTACGGCGCGCTGCTCGAGGGGCTGTTCACCCGCCCCGGAGGGCCGGCGCTGCGCGACCGCATCGACGGGATGAGCAACGCCGAGTACCAGCGGATGCTGCGCCGCACCCCCGACGAGGTCCGCCGGACGCTGCCCGGGGAGGGGCCCGGCGCGGACGACGTCGCCGCGCTCGTCGCCGGCGTGCCCGACGACGAGCTGGTGGCCGCGGTGCGCAACCTCGGTGGCCACGACCTCGCCGCGCTGCGCCAGGCGTTCACCCGGATCGACGACACCCGGCCCACCGTGGTCATCGCCTACACGCTCAAGGGCTACGGGCTGGCCACCGAGGGCCACCCGCAGAACCACTCCGCGCTGCTCACCGAGGCCCAGCTGCACGAGCTGGCCGGGCACGTCGGCGTCGACCCGGCCGATCCCTGGGCGGGCTTCCCCGCCGACAGCGCGCCCGGCCGGCTGCTCGCCGCGGCCGCCGGCCGGCTGCGGCGCACCGACGTCGCGCCCCAGGTGCCGCCGCCGGTGCCGGCCGACCTCGGCCGCACCCCGTCGGGGACGGCGACGACGCAGGCGGCGCTGGGCCGCACGCTGCTCGACCTCAACCGGGCCGCGCCCGAGGTGGGCCGGCGGGTGGTGACCGTCAGCCCCGACGTGTCGAGCTCGACCAACCTCGGCGGCTGGGTGAACAAGGTGGGCGTGTGGTCGCACGAGGACCGCCGCGACTGGTTCGCCGACGACGCCGAGACGATCCTGCACTGGCGGGAGCGGCCGTCGGGCCAGCACGTGGAGCTCGGCATCGCCGAGACCAACCTGGTCGGCGCGATCGGCGAGCTGGGCGCCACCTGGTCGCGGTGGGGGCAGCCGCTGCTGCCGGTCGGCGTCCTCTACGACCCGTTCGTCGAGCGGGCGCTGGAGCCGTGGTCGTTCACGGTCTACGCCGGCGGGCAGTCGCTGCTGGTGGGCACGCCCTCCGGGGTCACGCTGGCCCCCGAGGGCGGTGCGCACCAGTCGATCACCACGCCGTCGATCGGGCTGGAGCAGCCCGGCTGCCTGTCCTACGAGCCGGCGTTCGCCCTGGACACCGAGTGGTGCCTGCTGGCCGCGCTCGGGCAGATGGGGCGGCCGGGCGGGTCGAGCTCCTACGTCCGGCTCTCCACCCGGCCGGTGGACCAGGCGCTGGCCGCCGTCCCGGCCGACCCCGCGGCCCGCGAGCGGCGCCGCCGCCAGGTCGTGGCCGGCGCCTACCCGCTGCGGCGGGTGCCGCGCCCGGCGGTCACCCTCGCCGCGGTGGGCGCCGTCGTCCCCGAGGCGCTGGCCGCCGCCGAGCGGCTCGACGGGCTCGGCTTCCCCGCCGACGTCGTCGTCGTGACCAGCCCCGACCTGCTGTTCCGGGCGGTGCAGGCCCGCCGCGGGCTGGACGAGGCGCCCGGCTGGGTGCTCGACGCGGTGTTCCCCGCCGAGCGGGCCACGCCGCTGGTCACCGTGCTCGACGGCCACCCGCACACGCTGGCGTTCCTGGCCGGGGTGCGCGGCGTGCCGGCCACCCACCTGGGCGTGACCCGCTTCGGGCAGTCCGGCGACCTCGACAGCGTGTACCGCTCCCACGGCCTCGACGTCGACTCGCTGGTGGGCGCCGCGCTGGACCTGGTCGACTGACCTCTCCGGCCGAAGAGGCAGTCGTGGTCGCCGGGCACGGCGTGTCCGCCCGTGTCGCCGACCACGACTGCCTCCCCGGCGGTGGCCCAGACGGCGGGCGCCGGGTCAGAAGTTGCCGCGCCGGGCCTGCTCGCGCTCGATCGCCTCGAACAGCGCCTTGAAGTTGCCCTTGCCGAAGCCGAGCGAGCCGTGCCGCTCGATGAGCTCGAAGAACACCGTGGGGCGGTCGCCGGTGGGCTTGGTGAAGATCTGCAGCAGGTAGCCGTCCTCGTCGCGGTCGACCAGGATCCCGCGGGCCTGCAGCTCCTCGATCGGCACCCGCACCTCGCCGATGCGGGCCCGCAGCTCGGGGTCGGAGTAGTAGGAGTCGGGGGTGGAGAGGAAGTCCACGCCCTCGGCGCGCATCGCGTCGACGGTGGCCAGGATGTCGCCGGTGGCCAGCGCGACGTGCTGGGCGCCCGGACCGCGGTGGAACTCCAGGTACTCGTCGATCTGCGAGCGCTTCTTCCCGGGCGCGGGCTCGTTGAGCGGGAACTTCACCCGGTGGTTGCCGTTGGCCACCACCTTGCTCATCAGCGCCGAGTAGTCGGTGGCGATGTCCTCGCCGATGAACTCGGCCATGTTGGTGAACCCCATGACCCGGTTGTAGAAGTCCACCCAGGCGTCCATCGCGCCGAGCTCGACGTTGCCGACGACGTGGTCGACGGCCTGGAACAGCCGCTGCGGCCGGCCCGGGCGGGGCACGAAGGACGACGTCCGCGCGACGAAGCCGGGCAGGTACGGGCCGGTGTAGCGGGACCGGTCGACCAGGCCGTGCCGGGTGTCGCCGTAGGCGGCGATCGCCGCGCGCCGCACGGTGCCGTGCTCGTCGGTGAGGTCGTGCGGCTCCTCCAGCACGGTGGCGCCCTGCGCCCGGGCGTGCGCGACGCAGCGGTCGACGTCGGGCACGGCCAGCGCGATGTCGGCGATGCCGTCGCCGTGCGCGCGGTGGTGGTCGGCCAGCGGGCTGGCGGGGTCGTAGGCGCCCTGGACGACGAACCGGGCCGCCCCCGAGCGCAGCACGTAGGCGTGGTGGTCGCGGTTGCCGGTCTCCGGGCCGGAGTAGGCCACCAGCTCCATGCCGAACGCCGACTGCAGGAAGTGCGCCGTCTGCAGCGCGTTGCCCACCACCCAGACCAGCGCGTCCCAGCCCGACACCGGGAACGGGTCGGCGGAGTCGTCGTGCTCGACCAGCCCCACGAGCTGCCTGAGCTGGTCGAGGTCGAGGCGGGCCAGCCGCTCCTCGTCGTTGAGCACCTGGTCGAGGCTCATCGTCGTCTCCCGTCGGGCGCGGTCCGGCAGCGTCGGGGGGCAGCGCACACCCGGTCACCCGGGCTGGGCAACCGGTGCCGCTGGGACTGCCCGGTGTGCTCAGATGGCACAGCTGCACCCGGCGCAGGGTGGGCAACGAGCACAGCTGGAGGCACCGTGACCCCGGGTCGGCCGCTCGACGCGCTGGACGTCGCCCTGCTCACCGCGCTGCGGGAGCACCCCCGCGCCGGCGACCTGGAGCTGTCCCGGCGCACCGGCGTGGCCCGCGCGACGGTGACCGCCCGGCTGGCGCGCCTGGAGGAGGCGGGCGTGGTCACCGGCCACGGCCCCGACGTCGACGTCGCCGCGGCGGGCTTCGGCGTGCAGGCCTTCGTCACCCTGGAGATCGCGCAGGGCGCCATCGACGCCGTCCGCCGCGACCTCGAGGCCATCCCCGGCGTGCTGGAGGCGCACGCCACCACCGGCAGCGGCGACGTGCTGTGCCGGGTGGCTGCGCGATCGCACGAGGCGCTGCAGCAGATCCTGGTCGACCTCAACCGGTCCGCGGCGGTGGTCCGCTCCACCAGCGTGGTGGTGCTCTCGGAGCTCGTGGCGTGGCGGACGCTGCCCCTGCTCGCCTCCGAGGCGGCCCGCGGGTCGGGCCGCTCGCCCTATCGGCCGGCGGACCCCGGCCGGTAGGGCCGGTTCAGCGCAGCACCACCCCGGCGTCGACCCGCAGCTCCAGCCCGGTGACGTAGCGGGCGTCGTCGGAGGCGAGGTAGCGCAGCGCGGCCGAGGTGTCCCGGGTCTCCATCCAGCCGATGGGCAGCACGTGCTGGGGCCGGGAGGCGATCTCGTACTCCTCGTCGGTGGGGTTCGGGTTGTCGGGGAGGAAGAGCCGCTTGTTCGTCTCGGTCATGTAGATGGCCGTGTTGACGTTGGTGGGGGAGAGCGCGTTGACCCGGATGGAGTGCGGGCCGAGCTCGGCGGCCATCGGCTTGAGCATCCCCACCAGCGCGGTCTTGGCCGCGACGTAGTGGGTGATGTTCGGGAAGCCCTTCGTCGCGCCGGCCGAGGCGATCATGACGATCGCGCCGCCGCGGCCGCCCTCGATCATCGCGGGGGTGGCGGCGCGGACGGTGTGCCAGACGCCGGTGAGGTCGGTGTCGACGGTGTCCTTCCACTCCTGCAGGCCGATCTCCCAGAACGGCCCGGCGCCGCAGCAGATGCCGGCGTTGGCCACCACGACGTCGACCCGGCCGAACGCGGCCAGGCCCTTCTGCAGCACCGCCTCGACGGCGGCGTAGTCGCGGACGTCGGCGCGCTCGGCGACCATCCGCCGGCCGGTGGCCTCCACGAGGGCGCGGGTCTCCTCGAGGTCGGCCTTGGTGGCCATCGGCGTGCTGGCGCCGGGGATGTCCTCGCAGACGTCGAAGCCGACGATGTCAGCGCCCTCCTTCGCGAGGTCGACGGCGAACTGCCGGCCCTGGCCCCGCCCGGCGCCGCTGATGAAGGCGACCCTCCCGGCGAAGCGGTTGGGGTCGAACGCTGTCTGGGCCATGTCCTCGGTCCTCGTGTGTCGGTGGGTGCGGGAGGGCGGCCGGCGCCGGCGGGGACGGGTCCCCACCGGCGCCGGCCGGGCGTCAGGTGTTCTGCGGGAAGCCGAGGTTGAGGCCGCCGTGGCTGGGGTCGAGCCAGCGGGAGGTGACGACCTTGCCCCGGGTGTAGAAGTGCACGCCCTCGGCGCCGTGGGCGTGGGAGTCGCCGAAGAGGCTGTTCTTCCACCCGCCGAAGGAGTAGTAGGCCATCGGCACCGGGATGGGCACGTTGATCCCGATCATCCCGACCTCCACCTCGTGCTGGAAGCGCCGGGCGGCGCCGCCGTCGTTGGTGAAGATGGCCGTGCCGTTGCCGTACTCGTTGCCGTTGATCAGCTCGACGGCGTGCTCGTAGGTGTCCACCCGCAGCACCGACAGCACCGGGCCGAAGATCTCGTCGGTGTAGACGCTCATGTGCGGCTCGACGTGGTCGACCAGCGTGGGGCCGAGCCAGAAGCCGTCCTCGCCGCCGTCGGGGGTCACCTGCCGGCCGTCGACGACGACCTTGGCGCCCTGCTGCTCGCCGGCCTCGACGTAGGAGGCGACCCGGTCGCGGTGCTTGGCGCTGATCAGCGGCCCCATGTCGCAGCCCTTGCGACCGTCGCCGGTGCGCAGGGTGCGGGTGCGCTCGGCGATGCGGGCGACCAGGTCGTCACCGATCCCGCCGACGGCGAGCACCGCGCTGATGGCCATGCACCGCTCGCCGGCCGAGCCGAACCCGGAGTTGACCGCCTGGTCGGCGGCGAGGTCGAGGTCGGCGTCGGGCAGCACGACCATGTGGTTCTTCGCCCCGCCCAGGGCCTGCACCCGCTTGCCGTGCCGGGTGCCGGTCTCGTAGACGTAGCGCGCGATCGCGGTGGACCCGACGAAGGACACCGCCTTCACGTCGGGGTGCTCCAGCAGCCGGTCGACGGCGACCTTGTCGCCCTGGGCGACGTTGAACACGCCGTCGGGCAGCCCGGCCTCCTTCCACAGCTCGGCCATCCAGAGCGCCGCGGAGGGGTCCTGCTCGCTGGGCTTGAGGACGACGGTGTTGCCGGTGGCGATCGCGACGGGGAAGAACCACATCGGGACCATCGCCGGGAAGTTGAACGGGCTGATGACCGCCACCGGACCGAGCGGCTGGCGGATCGAGTGCACGTCGACGTTGGTCGAGGCGTTCTCGGTGAACCCGCCGCGGACCAGCGAGGGCACGCCGCAGGCGTACTCGACGACCTCCTGGCCGCGGGAGACCTCGCCGAGGGCGTCGTCGAGGACCTTGCCGTGCTCGGCGGTGATGATCGCGGCGAGCTCGGGCTTGCGGGCGTTGAGCAGCTCGCGGAACCGGAAGAGCACCGCGGTGCGCTTGGCCAGGGAGGTGTCGCGCCAGGCGGGGAAGGCGGCCGTCGCGGCGGCGACGGCCGCGTCGACCTCCTCGACGCTGGCCAGCGCGACCTCGCCGGTGACCTCGCCGGTCGCGGAGTCGGTGACCTCGCCGGTGCGGCCGCTGGTGCCCTCGCGGCGGGCGCCGTCGATCCAGTGCGGGATGGCGGTGGGCATGCTCGCTCCTCAGGAGACGGTGGTGTCGGGGAAGTGCTTGGTGACCAGCTCGCGGATGGCCTGCAGCATCCGGGTGCCGGACTCGCGGGCCTGGTCGTCCCAGCCGAAGACACAGGTGGTCAGGACGCCGTCGAAGCCGATGCCGGCCAGGGCGGCGAAGGCCTCGTCGAAGTCGACGTCGCCCCGGCCGATCTCCATGTGCTGGTGCACACGGGTGGTGTTGCCCGGCGGGTTGGTGATGTACCGCAGCCCGTCGGAGGCGCGGTGGTCCATCGAGTCGGCCACGTGCACGTGGGTGAGCAGGTCGCCGGCGTGGGCGATGACCCCCGGTGCGTCGTCGCCCTGGTGGAACGTGTGCGGCAGGCAGTAGAGGAAGGACACGCCCGGGCTGTCGATGCCCCGGACCATGTCGACCGCCGGGTGGCCGAGCTCGATGAAGTCGTCTGGGTGCGGCTCGAGCGCGAGCCGGATCCCCTCGCGCTCGAACACCGGCAGCAGCTCCTCCATCGAGCGCCAGAACATCGCCTCGGCGAGCTCGGGGGCCTCGGGCCGGCCGTTGAACTCGCTGTTCATCGTGTCCACGCCGAGCTCGACGCAGATCTCGATGGCGCGCCGCCAGTAGCGCACGGCCGCCTGCCGCTCCACCTCACCGGGCCCCGACCAGCGCATGACCGGCAGCACCGAGGTGATCCCGACGCCGGCGTCGGCCAGCCGGGACTTGAACGCCCGGACGGTGGCGGTGTCGATGCGGGGGTGCTTGAAGAAGGGGACCAGGTCCTCGCGGGGCGAGAGCTCGATCCACCCGTAGCCCATCCGGGCCACCTCGTCGGGCAGCTCCAGCAGGGGCGTCGTCCGCAGCATCTGCGGGTCCAGCGCGATCCTCATCGCTCCTCCATCCGGACCTCGGTGCGCCGGCCGGTGCGCAGCGCCTCCACGCCCGCGGCGCAGACCGCCTGGGCGGCGTAGCCGTCCCACGCGCCGGGGCCGTCGATGCCGCCGCGTCGGGCGGCGTCCACCCAACGCTGCACCTCGACGTCGTAGGCGCGGCCGAACCGCTCGCGGAAGCCGGGGGTGACCGCGGTGCCGCGCACGGCGCCGCCCGGCCCGGCCTGCTGCCGGACCAGGCCGGCGTCCAGGCCGATCAGCGCGCTGCCGTCCTCGCCGACGACCTCGGTGCGCACCTCGTAGGCCAGGCCGGTGCTGACGAAGCACTCGACGTCGACCAGCCGGCCGCCGGTGGTCTCGAGGAGCACCACCAGCGGGTCGGACAGGCCCTCGGCGGCGCGCCGGGTGGACCGGGGGCGCAGCACGGTGACCGCGGCGATCTCCTCGCCGAGCAGGAACCGGGCGACGTCGACCTCGTGCACCACGGAGTCGTTGACGACCGACTCGGTGGTGACGCCGGCGGGCACCGCGGGGTTGCGGTGCGCGCAGTGCACCAGCAGCGGCTCGCCGAGGCCGCCGGAGGCGACCAGCTCGCGCAGCGCGGCGTACTCGGGGTCGAAGCGGCGCATGAAGCCGACCTGCACCAGCCGGCGCCCGGTGCGCGCGGTGTGCGCGTCCTCGGCGCGGACGACGGCCAGCGAGCTGTCGGCGTCCATGGTCAGCGGCTTCTCGCACAGCACCGGGGTGCCGCGCTCGATGCAGGCGAGCACCTGCTCCTCGTGGAAGCGGCCGGGGCTGGCGACGACGACGGCGTCGACCTCGGGGTCGGCGATCGCGGCCAGCGGGTCGGGCACCACCCGGCAGCCGGGCACCTCGGCGGCGACCTGGTCGGCGCGGTCGGTGGCGGCGTCGCTGACCACGGTCACCCGGGCCCCGGACACCCGGCGGGAGAGCCGGGCGACGTGGTCGGCGCCCATCAGGCCGACGCCGAGCACGGCGACGCGCAGGTCGGCGGTGTCCGGCCCGGCGGCCGCGGCGGCGGGCAGCACCTCGGCGGCGGTCACGCCTGCTCCGCCGCGGGGGTGCGGGGCCGGCCGAGCTGCAGCGAGGGCAGTCCGCAGGAGCCGATGAGCCGGTGGGTGCGCTGCGCGATGGGCAGCGGCACGTCGGGCGGGCAGGGGTAGAGGTCGTGCTCGACGATGGCGAACACGTCCAGGCCCAGCCGCTCGACCTCGGCCAGCAGCGGCGGCAGGTCGGGCACGCCGTGCGGCGGTTCGATCATGGCGCCGAGCTGCACGGCCTGGGGGAAGGGGACGTCCTCGGCGTGCACCCGCTCGAGCACGGCCGGGTCGACCTGCTTGAGGTGCAGGTAGCCGATCCGCTCGGGGTAGCGGCGGACGAGGTCGAGGTTGTCCCCGCCGTAGTAGCTGACGTGCCCGGTGTCCAGGCACAGCGGCACGTACGCCGGGTCGGTCTCGGCGAGGAAGCGCTCGATGTCGGGCTGGCGGCCGACGTGGCTGTCGGCGTGCGGGTGGAAGGCGATGGACAGGCCGAACTCCTCCTGCACCGCGCGGCCGAGCCGGTCGACGCCGGCGGCCAGCCGCGCCCAGGCCTCGGCGGTGAGCTCGCGCGGCTCGATGGCCTCGCCGGTCTTGTGGTCGCGCCAGACGTCGGGGATGACGACGACGTGGGTGCCGCCCATCGCGGCGGTGAGCGTCGCCACGTCGCCGACCTGCCGCCACACGTCGTCCCAGGAGTCGGGTCGGTGCAGGTGCTCGAACACGGTGCCGGCCGAGACGCGCAGGCCGCGGGCGGCCAGCTCGTCGGCGAGCCGGGCGGGGTCGGTGGGCAGGTAGCCGTGGGGGCCGAGCTCGATCCACTCGTAGCCGGCGGCGCTGACCTCGTCGAGGAAGCGCGGCCAGGGCACCTGCTGGGGGTCGTCGGGGAACCAGACGCCCCACGAGTCGGGCGCGGACCCGACGCGGATCCGGGCGCCTCCGGGCTGCTGCACGGTCATGTCTGCCTCTCCTCGGAGGGTGCTCAGGAACGCTCGGACGGCGTCAGGTAGGGGTGCTGGCGGGCCTTCCACTGCTCGTAGACCCCGCGGGCCTGCTGCGTGCTCTCGAGCGTGGACACCGCGCTGACCGGCACGTCCCACCACGACTCGCTGGAGGGGGCGTCGACCAGCGGGTCGGTCTCGACGTGGACGACGGTGGTGCGGTCACTGGCCTTGGCCTTGCGCAGGGCGGCCTCCAGGCTCGGGCCGTCCTGGGCGGTGAGGACGTCGACGCCGAGGCTGGCGGCGTTGGCGGCGAGGTCGACCGGCAGCACGTCGCCCTCGAGGCGGCCGTTGGCGGCGCGGGCGCGGTAGCGGGTGCCGAAGCGCTGGGAGCCGAGCTGCTCGGACAGCGCGCCGATCGAGGCGAAGCCGTGGTTCTGCACCAGGACGACGACGATCTTGACGCCCTCCTGGACGGCGGTGACCAGCTCGGTCGGCATCATCAGGTAGGAGCCGTCGCCGATCATGACGAACACGTCGCGGTCGGGGGCGGCCATCCGGATGCCGATGCCGCCGGGGATCTCGTAGCCCATGCACGAGTACCCGTACTCGACGTGGTAGCCCTTCGGGTCGCGGACCCGCCACATCTTGTGCAGGTCGCCGGGCATGGAGCCCGCGGCGCAGACGACCACGTCGCGGGGCGCCGACACCTCGTTGACCAGGCCGATGACCTCGTTCTGGGTGAGCCGGCCGCCCTCGCCGGCGCTGGGCACCGGCGGGTGGTAGGCGGCCTCGACGGTGGCCTCCCACGCGGCGGCGAGCTCGGCGGTGCGGGTCCGGTACGCGTCGTCGACCGACCAGCCGGCCAGCGCGTCGGTCAGCGCGGTGAGCGCCTCGCGGGCGTCGGCCTGCACCGCGATGCCGGCGTGCTTGACCACGTCGGGGGAGGCGACGTTGACGTTGACGAAGCGCACGCCGGGGTCGCTGAAGGCGGTGCGGGAGGCGGTGGTGAAGTCCTGGTAGCGGGTGCCGATGCCGATGACGACGTCGGCCTCGCGGGCCAGGGCGTTGGCCGCCGTCGTGCCGGTGGAGCCGATGGCGCCGACCGACTGCGGGTGGTCGAAGGGCAGCGCGCCCTTGCCGGCCTGGGTCTGGGCGACCGGCACGCCGGTGGCGGTGGCGAACGCGTCGAGGGCCTCGGTGGCGTGGGAGTAGACGACGCCCCCGCCGGCCACGACCAGCGGCCGCCGGGCCGAGCGGATGGCCTCGACGGCGCGGGCCAGCGCGGCGCGCTCGGGCAGCGGGCGGCCGACGTGCCAGGTGCGCTCGGCGAACAGCTCCACCGGCCAGTCGAAGGCCTCGGCCTGCACGTCCTGCGGGAAGCAGAGGGTGACCGCGCCGGTCTCGGCCGGGTCGGTGAGCACCCGCATGGCGCCCAGCAGCGCGCCGGGCAGCTGCTCGGGCCGCCAGACGCGGTCGAAGTAGCGCGACACCGGGCGGAAGGCGTCGTTGACGGTGACGTCGCCGGAGGCGGGCAGCTCCAGCTCCTGCAGCAGCGAGCCGGCCGAGCGGGTGGCGAAGGTGTCGGCGGGCAGCAGCAGCACCGGCAGCCGGTTGATGGTGGCCAGCGCCGCGCCGGTGAGCGTGTTGGTGGAGCCGGGCCCGACGCTGGTGGAGATCGCCCAGGTCTGCAGCCGGTCCTTGGCGCGGGCGTAGGCGACGGCGGTGTGCACCATGGCCTGCTCGTTGCGGCCGAGCACGTAGGGCAGCGCGCCGGGCTCGTCGAGCTCGGCCTGCAGCAGCGCCTGGCCGAGGCCGGCGACGTTGCCGTGACCGAAGATGCCCAGGCAGCCGGCGAACAGCCGCTGCCGCTGCCCGTCGCGCTCGGTGTGCTGCTGGGCGAGGAACCGCACGACCGCCTGGGCGACGGTCAGCCGGACGGTCTCGGTCTCGGCCGGGGGGTGGGACGGCGCGCTCACGGTCGGGTCGCTCCGTTCTGCTCGGGTCGGGCGGGGGGAGGGGTGGCGGCTCGGGCGGGGGAGTGCAGGGGCAGCCGCGGGTCGACGTCCTGCTGCGCCCAGCTCTCGCGCACCCAGGCGTGCTCGGGGTCGTCGACGATGCGCCAGGCCCGCTCCGGGCCGGGGCCGGCCATGACGTTGAGGTAGTAGAGGTCGTGCCCGGGCGCGGCGATCGAGGGCCCGTGCCAGCCGTGCGGGACGAGGACGACGTCGCGGTCGCGGACCTCGGCGAGCACGTCGATCGGCCGCTCGGGGGTGCCGTAGACGCGGTGGTAGGCCAGGCCGGGCTGCCCCTGCGGGCCGGGGGCGACCTCGAAGTAGTAGACCTCCTCGAGCTCGCTCTCCACGTCGCTGGTCTCGTCGTGCTTGTGCGGCGGGTAGCTCGACCAGTTGCCGCCGGGCGTGACCACCTCGCAGGCGATGATCGCGTCGGCCTCGAACACGCCGGCGGTGGCGAAGTTGTTCACCTGCCGGCTGCAGGCGCCGGCGCCGCGCAGCTCGACCGGCACGCCGGCCGCGGGGCCGTACCGGACCGGCAGCCGCCGGCGGGCGCGGGCGCTGCAGAGGGCGAACCGGCCCCCGTGCTCGCTGGCGAGTTCCGCGGTGGCCTCGCGGGGCAGGTAGGCGAAGTCGGTGGGGCCGGCGAAGACGTCCGGCCGGCCGGTCAGCTCCAGGTCCTGCCCGTCGCAGGACACGCGCAGCCCGCCGGACAGCGGCACGACGAGCACCTCGTCCTCGCCGGTGGCCAGGGTGTGCCGCCCGCCGGGGGCGAGCTCCAGCACGCGCAGGCCGGAGTGGGCCCAGCCGGCGGACTCGGGGGTGACCTCGAGGGCGTAGTCGCCGGCGGCGGCGCTGCCGGCGGGCAGGTGCAGGGCGCGGGTGTCGGGTGCGGGCACGGTGGCGGTCACGGCGTCACCCGTGGACGAGGGAGACGGCGGTGTCGACCGCGGCCTCGACGTCGTCACCGGGCGGGTAGAGCAGCGTGCGGCCGACCACCAGGCCGCGCACGGAGGGCAGCGCCAGCGCGTCGCCCCACTGCGCGTAGGTCTCCTCCGGGTGCCGCGAGGGGTCCCCGCCGAGCAGCAGCGTGGGCAGCGTGGTCGCGTCCATGACCCGCGCCATCTCGTCGACCACCGGGAGCTTGAGCCAGGTGTAGGCCGACGTGGCGCCCAGGCCCTGGGCGATGTGCACGCTGCGGATGACCGCGTCGGGGGAGAGGTCGTTGACCACCCGGCCGTCGACGCGGCGGGACAGGAAGGGCTCGAGCATGGCCACCACGCCGGCGCGGGCCAGCTCGGTGACCGCCCGGCCGGCCGACTCCATCGACACCACGGTGCCGGGGTCGTCGAGGTCGAAGCGGTTGAGCATCTTGGCCGCGTCGAAGCGGGCCTCGACCACGCCGCGCACGTCGTAGGCGGTCATCCGGTCGTCCATCTCGAAGACCGAGCCGGCCAGGCCGCCGCGGTTCATCGAGGCGACGACGACCTTGTCCTCCAGCGCGCCCATGAGCAGGAGGTCCTCGGCGATGTCGGCGGTGGCGAGCAGGCCGTCGACGCCGGGCCGGGCCAGCGCCGTGCGCAGCCGGTCGAGCATGTCGGTGCGGCTGTTCATCGCCGTCGGCCGGCCCTGCGCGGCCAGCGCGCCGCGGGCGGGGTGGTCGGCGGCGACGAGCATGAGCCGGCCGTCCTCGGGGAGGAAGGCGGGGCGCCGCCGGCGGGTGGCCAGCGCCCGCGCGACGGCCTCGGGGTGGCGGCTGCGCAGCTCGGTGACCTCGGCGTAGGTGGCGCACAGCGGCACGGTCGTGCCCAGGTCGGGCAGGTCCAGGGCGGTGTCAGGCACGGGTGCTCTCCAGGCGGGGGGTGGGGGAGGCGTGCGCGGCGACGTGCGCGGCGACCTCGTCGGCGGTGGGCATGGCGGTCGAGCACTCCAGGCGCGAGGCGACGATGGCCCCGGCGGCGTTGGCGTTGCGCAGCACCTGCTCCAGCGGCAGGCCGGCGAGCAGGCCGTGCACCAGCGACCCGCCGAAGGCGTCACCGGCGCCGAGGCCGTTGACCACCTCGACCGGCGTGGGCGGCACGACCACCCGCTCGGTGCGGGTCTTGCCGAGGACGCCGCGGGGGCCCTGCTTGACCACGGCGAGCTCGAGCCCCGCGTCGAGCAGCGCGTCGGCGGCCCGGTCGGGGTCGGTCTCGCCGGTGGCGACCTCGCACTCCTCGCGGTTGCCGACGGCGACGGTCACGTGCGGCAGCGCCGCCCGCACCTGCCGCGCGGCCTCGTCGTGGGAGGACCAGAACACCGGCCGGTAGTCCAGGTCGAGCACGGTGTGCCGCTGCCGCCCGCGGGCCGCCCAGGCGGCGTGGTGCGCCGAGCGGGAGGGCTCCTCGGACAGGCCGGTCACCGTGGCCCAGAACAGCCGGGCGCCGCGGACGGCGTCGAGGTCGAGGTCGGCGGGCCGCACCTGCAGGTCGGGGGCGGTGGGCCGGCGGTAGAACCACAGCGGGAAGTCGTCGGGCGGGAAGACCTCGCAGAAGGTCACCGGCGTCGGGTGCTCGGGGTCGACGACGACGAAGCGGTCGTCGACCGACAGCTCCCGCAGCGCCCGCCGCACGAACCGGCCGAAGGGGTCGTCGCCGACCCCGGTGACCAGCGCGACGGACTCCCCGAGGCGGGCGGCGGCCACCGCGACGTTCGCCGCGCTGCCGCCCAGGTACTTGCCGAAGGTCTCGACGTCCTCCAGCCCGACGCCCACCTGCAGCGGGTAGACGTCGACGCCGCTGCGGCCCATGACCACCACGTCGGGTGCGTTCTGCACGGTGCGCTCCGTCCCTGTGCGTCGTCCTGCGGTGCCAGGGACTGTGCTCCACCGCACAGGGCCGCGTCAAGACTTTGTCAGGACATAAGCACAGCAGGACATCGGGACGTCTCGATGCCCCGACGGGGGGAGGCCGGGGCGCGGCGGCGGGTGCGATCATCCGGGTGCGCCCCCGCCGGAGCCGTTCCGCCGGCGCCCGCACGAGGAGGACCAGGTGGCCGTCACGCCGACCTTCGACATCGACCGCTCCAGCCCGACCCCGCTGTACTTCCAGCTGTCGCAGGCCCTCGAGCGGGCGATCACCGACGGCAGCCTGCCCGCGGGGTCGAAGCTGGAGAACGAGATCCTGCTCGCCCAGTCCTACGGGCTGTCGCGGCCCACCGTGCGCCGCGCCGTCCAGGAGCTCGTCGACAAGGGGCTGCTCGTCCGCAAGCGCGGCGTGGGCACCCAGGTGATCGCGCCGCACGTGCGCCGCTCGGTCGAGCTGACCAGCCTCTACGACGACCTGGCGCGCGGCGGCGAGGCGCCCACGACCGAGGTGCTCTCCCTGGAGCGGGTGCCCGCGCCGGCCGACGTCGCCGCGGAGCTGGACCTGGCCGCGGGGGAGGAGGTCGTCACCCTGCGCCGGCTGCGCCGGACCCGCGGCGAGCCGCTGGCCGTGCTGACCAACTACCTGCCCGGGCGCTTCGACCCGACGCCGGCCGAGCTCGGCGAGCGCGGGCTCTACCAGTACCTGCGCGGCCAGGGGGTGCACCTGCGCGTGGCGCACCAGCGCATCGGCGCCCGGCTGGCCCGCGCCGACGAGGCGCGGCTGCTCGACGAGCCGCCGCGCTCGGCGCTGCTGACCATGCAGCGCACCGCCTTCGACGACAAGGGCGTCGCGGTCGAGCACGGCCGGCACGTCTACCGCGCCTCGCGCTACGACTTCGAGACGACGCTCGTCGGCCGCTGACGGCACCCCGCCGACCCCCGCGCCCCGCGCCCTCCGGCACGGGGAGTGCCCGCCTGCCCGCCCCGCCTCCCGGCGTGTCCCGACGGACCGGGCGCGGGATCTGCCGAATGGGGCTTCACAAAGTCCTAATGTCCTGACATAGTCCCTCAGCGTGTGGCCGGCGTCACGCCGGCCGACCCCACGTCGAGGGAGGCCCCGTGCCCCTGGTCCGCATCGACGTCGTCGAGGGACGGCGCACCCCCGAGCAGCTCCGCCTGCTGGCCGACACCGTGCAGGAGGTCCTGCTCGACGTCTTCGCCGCACCGCCCGGCGACCGCTACCAGGTGCTCACCGAGCACCGGCCCGGGCAGCTGATCTGCGAGGACACCGGCCTGGGCATCGAGCGCACCGACGACCTGGTCGTGCTGCAGGTCGTCCAGCAGGGGCGCTCGGACGAGCAGAAGCGCGCCCTCTACGCCGGGCTGTGCGCCCGCCTCGGGGAGGCCACCGGGCTGCCCCCGGGCGACCTCGTCGTGTCCGTCGTCGGCAACACCCGCGCCGACTGGTCCTTCGGACTCGGCCGCGCGCAGTTCCTCGACGGCGACCTCTGACCCGCGCCCGGAACCCCGGCGCCCCACCCACCCCCGCACCCGAGGAGGCACGACGTGACCGCACGGCACCCGGTCCTCCCCGGCGGCCCCGCCGCCGGGGGACGGCCGGCCTCAGGACGGGCGGCGGCCCAGCCGCAGCCGGTGCGGGGCGAGCAGCGCGGCGCGGGGGGCCGGCAGCGCCTCGGCGGCGCCGGCCGGCCCGGGACCCAGCTCGTCGAGCATGCGGTCGACGGTGGTGAGCAGCGCGGAGTTCAGCTCCCACAGCCCCGTGCGGCTGCGCGGGTCGCCGATGAGCAGGTCCGCCACCAGTGCCCGGCCGCTGGCCAGGGCCGTGAGGGCGGACGCCAGCCGCTCCTCCGCGGCGCGCCGGGCGTCCCCGGGCCCCGCCGTGAGCGCCCGGCCGAACTCCTGCACGACGGTGCCCATGCGCTCGAGCAGGCTGGCCGTGGTGCGCCGGACGGTGTCGGCGTACCCGGCGTCCTCGCCGATCCCGGTGCGCTCGCGGGTGGCGTCGTCCACCGCGCGGAACAGCGTCCGCAGCGACACCGAGGTGTACTCCAGCGCGTCCAGCCCGGCGCGCACGCCGCTGGGCGCCCAGGGCGAGCGCAGGGCGCGCACGTTGAGCCGGCGGCTCTCCTCGGCGTGGGCGAGCGCCCGGTCCAGGCGGGGGACGTGCCGGTTGAGCCGGCGGGCGTCCTGCAGCCAGCGCGCGGACTGCTCCGGGGACACCGGGCCGGCCAGGAGCGTGCCCGCGGCGTCGTCGAGGAGCGCGGCGATCTCCCCGGCGAACCGCTCGACGGACCGGATCGCGTGCCGGGTCCGCACGGCCGGTGGGAACGCCACGTTGACGAGCATGCCGACGGCCGCGCCCAGGAGCGTCTCCAGCACCCGGTCGCCGCCGTAGGACTCGGCTCCGGAGGCGCCGACCCCGAGCACCAGCATCGCGCTGATCGGCACCTCGACCAGGTGCGGTCCCAGCCGCAAGAGCTGGCCGACGACGATCGCGGCCGCGACCAGCGCTCCGAGGCTCCACCAGGTGAGGCCCACGACGGCGACGAACCCCACCGCCAGGGCGACGCCCGCCACCACGCTGAGCACCCGCTGCACCCCGTTGACCAGCGTGCTGGTGAGCGTGGCCTGCACGACCAGCAGCGCGGTGAGCGCGGCGATCAGCGGTGGCGGGTCGTGCAGCCCGACGAGCTGGGCGACGACGTAGGCGGCCACGGTCGCCCCGGTCAGCCGGAGTGCGCGGAACGCCGCGGAGCGGGCGCGCCGGCGCACGAGGTGCACGGCGCCCGCGACGAGTTCCGGGACGGGCCCGCGCCCGCTCCGACGCCAGGGAGCCACGGCGCCATCCTCCGCGATGGCCCGCGGCCCCGGCACCCGGCTCGCCGGTGGGGACGCGCCACCGCCGTCCCCTGCGCCCCACCCGACCGTCCGGTCCCGGCCCGCCGGCCGCGCGCGGCCCGGCGCCGGGCCCCGTGCGGCCGGCCCCGGGGCCGGGACCCCGCCGCCGCGCCGGCCCACTGACTCCCCACCTGCCCGACCCGTCCGCACCTCCCACCCGGGGCCACGACGCCCTCCACCCCCGAAAGAGCGGCCATGTCGATCCACTCCTCCTCCGGGACGTCCACCGGCGCGCAGCGCTCGCCGGCGCACAACCGGTTCCTCGTCAAGCTGACGGTGATCTCCACGCTCGGCGGTCTGCTGTTCGGCTACGACACCGGGGTCATCTCCGGTGCCCTCCTCTACATGAAGGAGGACCTCGCCCTCACCACGTTCAGCGAGGCCGTCGTCGTCAGCTCGCTGCTGTTCCCCGGCGCGGCGTTCGGCGCGCTGCTCGGCGGCAAGCTCGCCGACGCCCTCGGCCGCAAGGGCAGCCTGCTCGTGTGCGCCGGGCTGTTCCTCGTCGGCGCGCTGATCTGCGCGGTGGCGCCCAACGTCGGCGTCATGACCGGTGGCCGCATCCTGCTCGGTTTCGGCGTCGGGGCCGCAGCCGCCACCTGCCCGCTGTACCTGGCCGAGATGGCCCCCGCCGACCGGCGCGGCCGGATGGTCACCATCAACGAGCTGATGATCGTCACCGGCCAGTTCCTCGCCTTCGCGATGAACGCCCTGCTCGACGCCCTCATCAAGGACCCGCACGTGTGGCGCTGGATGCTCGCGGTGGCCACCGTCCCCGCGGTCGCGCTGTTCGTCGGCATGTTCTTCCTGCCCGACTCGCCGCGCTGGTACGCCGTGCGCGGCCGGCTGGAGGACACCCGGCGGGTGCTGAGCCTCAGCCGGGACCCGGCCGAGGCCGCCGAGGAGTACAACGTCATCGCCCAGCACGCCCAGCGCGACGTCACCGAGGACAAGGGCGCGGCGATGCGCGACCTGCGGGCCTTCCCGTGGATGCGCCGGATCCTCTGGATCGGCTGCGGGCTGGCCACGGTGCAGCAGGCCACCGGCATCAACACGGTGAACTACTACGCGCCGACCATCCTCGAGTCGACCGGCCTCGGGGCCAGCGCGTCGCTCATCCTCACCATCACCGTCGGCGTCGTCGGCATCATCGGCACGATCCTCGGCATCGTCCTCATCGGCCGCATCAACCGGCGGCCGCTGCTGCTCACCGGGTTCACCGGGGTGGCCGCCGGGCACGCGGTGCTGGCGCTGTCGTTCCTGCTGCCGGAGTCGGGCTTCCGCAGCTACCTGATCCTCGCCGCCATGCTGTTCGTCGTCTTCTTCGTGCAGACGTTCATCGGCACGCTGGTGTGGCTGCTGCTGTCGGAGATCTTCCCGATGACCATCCGCGGGTTCGCCATGGGCATCGCCGTCTTCGTGCTGTGGACGGTGAACGCGGCCATCTCCTTCGCCTTCCCGCCGCTGGTGGCGTCCCTCGGCGCGACGCTGACCTTCGGGCTGTTCGCGCTGGTCAACGTCGGCTCGCTCACCTTCGTCAAGAAGTTCGCGCCGGAGACCCGGGGCCGCTCGCTCGAGGAGCTCGAGGACGACTTCCGGACCCACTCCCCGGCCGAGGTCCGCGAGGCCCCGGTCGGCGTCCACGGCGGCTGACCACCCCGCCCGACGGTGCCCGTCACCCCGCTGTCCGGGGTGGCGGGCACCGCCGTGTCCGGGTCAGACCAGCCGGGGCAGCGGGCGGACGACCAGCCGCTCCTCGACCGGCCGGCCGTCGACGACCAGCCGCGCCCGCCACACCCCGGAGGTGCGCAGCGGGGTGATCGGGTCGCCCTGCACCAGCCGGCCGAAGGTGTCGCGGGCCTCCTCGGCCGTCGGGTAGGCCTCCCACCGCGGCACCCGCTGCAGCGGTGCCAGCGACTCGATGCGGTGCGGCTCGCGCGCGTCGTCCGGCAGCGGGCCGGGCTCCTCCGGGACGACGGCGGACAGCCGGGGCCGGCCCAGCACGTACCGGCCGTTGCGGCGGACGCCGAGCCAGTCGTAGTTGCCCGTGGCGAGCTTGGCCCACAGCACCTCGGGCTTCCGGCACTGCTCGAGGACGGGGTAGACCTGCTGGCCGAGGACGACCTGGGCGTGCGAGCGATCGGGCACCGCGACGATGCTAGGCGCACCGACCGTCCCCGGCCGGAGAGGAGAGCGCTGTGAGCAACCACGTGTACCGGCTCAGCGAGATCGTGGGCAGCAGCCCGACGAGCGTGGACGACGCCATCCGCACCGCCGTCCGCAAGGCCGCCGAGACGGTCCGCAACCTGGAGTGGTTCGAGGTCCAGGAGGTCCGCGGCCAGGTCGCCGACGGCGACGTCGCGTACTTCCAGGTGACGCTGAAGATCGGCTTCCGCGTCGAGGACTGATCCGCGCCCCCGCGGCCGGGGGTGGGACACTGGGCGGGTCGGCCGGCGCGGGCCGCACCGCCCCTGCTGTCTGCACGGAAGACGACCAGTGACCACCACCCCCGACCGCCGGACCGATCCCGCCGCTGTCCTGTTCGACATGGACGGCACCCTCGTGGAGACCGAGGAGCACTGGGGGACGGCGCTGTTCGCCCTCGCCCGCCGGCTCGGCGGTGAGCTGAGCGCGGCCGGCCGGGAGGCCACCGTGGGCACCTCGATGCGCCACTCCATGCAGGTCCTGCACGCCGACCTGGGCCTCGACCGCGAGGACCGGTGGCGGGCCGACGCCGCCTGGGTCGAGGACACCGTCGCCGGGCTGCTGGCCAGCGACCTGCACTGGCGGCCGGGCGCGCGCGAGCTGATCGCCGAGGTGCGCGCCGCCGCCGTCCCCACGGCCCTGGTGACGACGACGCCGCGCCGGCTCGCCGACCTCGTGCTCGCCCAGCTGGAGCGGGCCTTCCCCGACGTCCCGCCGTTCGACCTCACCGTCTGCGGCGACGAGGTGCCCGCCCGCAAGCCCGACCCGGCGCCCTACCGGCAGGCCGCGGCGGCGCTCGGTGTCGACCCGGCCCGCTGCGTGGTCGTGGAGGACTCCGCCGCCGGGGTGGCCGCCGGCCTCGCGGCGGGCTGCGCGGTGCTCGGCGTCCCGTCGCTGCAGCCGCTGAGCCCCGCGCCCGGGCTGGTGCTGCGGGACACCCTCGCCGGCGTCGGCCTCGCCGACCTCACCGGCGTCCTCGCCGGTGTCCGCGCCGCCCGCGAGCCCGCCGCCAGCCGCCACTGACGGCCGGCCCGGCCTCCCGGCACCGGCCGGTGCACCGCCGTGGGGCGGACCCTTCCGTTATCCCCAACTGAGCCGCACCCGAACGGGGACGCAGCACCGCGCGCGGAACGGTGAGGAGTGGCGGTACCGCCCGGCGCGGGAGAGGTGTCAGTCGCGCTCGACGACCGGCAGCGTCGGCCAGCCGGCCGCGGCGGCGGCCTCCGCGGGGAACGGCGGGGGAGTGCCGCCGAAGGAGGGGCACAGCGCCTGGTGGTCGCACCAGTCGCACAGCCGGGTGCGGTTGGGCCGGAAGTCGCCGGTGGACACCGCCCGCTCGATCGCCGCCCAGATGGCCAGCAGCGTCCGCTCGAAGCGCACCAGCTCGCCCTCGTCGGGGGCGTAGGTCAGCGCGTCGCCGTCGCCGAGGTAGATGAGCTTGAGCTGGCTGGCCACCACGCCGCGGGTGCGCCACAGCACCAGCGCGTAGAACTTCATCTGGAACAGCGCCTTGGACTCGAAGGCCTCCCGCGGCATCGAGCCGGTCTTGTAGTCGACCACCCGCAGCGCGCCGTTGCGGGCGACGTCGAGCCGGTCGACGTACCCGCGCAGCAGCAGCCCGTCGGGCAGGGTGACCTCGACCAGCTCCTCGCGGCCCTCGGGCTGGATGCGGGTCGGGTCCTCCAGCGTGAAGTAGGTCTCCACCAGCTTGCCGGCCGAGGCCAGCCACGTCTCCAGCGACGGCGGCTCGGCGCCCTCCTCGCCGGCGGTGAACAGCGCGGCGACCTCCGGGTCGGCGCTCAGCTCCTCCCACGCCGGGGTCACCAGGCCGCGCGCGGCGTCGACGGTGCGCTCGGCGGCGGGCAGGTCGTAGAGCCGCTCGAGGACGGCGTGCACCAGCGTGCCGCGCACCGCCGCGGCGCTCTTCCTCTCCGGCAGCCGGTCGATCGTGCGGAACCGGTAGAGCAGCGGGCAGGTCTTGAAGTCCGCCGCGCGGCTGGGCGACAGCGACGGCCGCCGCGGCACCCGTTCGAGAGCGGGCGCGGCCGCCTGCCCGCCGTCGGCCGCGGTGTCGGAGGAGAACACTGCAGTCACGCTCCCGAGGCTAGGCCGGGCCACCGACAGTTCCGCGGCACCCGCGCCGGGGAGCCCGCGGACCGCTCTCACCTAGGCTGGCCGCCCGTGGACCCGCAGCCCGAGCCGACCGACGCACCCCAGCCCGAGCCGGCGCCGGCCGCGGAGCCCCTGCCGGCGGGGGAGGAGCGGCCGACGGCGGCCGTTCCGGTGCCCGGCGCCTTCGTCGCCGGCGACCGGGTGCAGCTCACCGACCCCAAGGGCCGGCTGCACACCGTCGTCCTGGAGCCGGGCAGGCAGTTCCACACCCACCGCGGCGCCATCGCCCACGACGACCTCATCGGCGCCCCCGAGGGGTCGGTCGTGCACTCCACCGCCAACACCGGCTACCTGGCGTTCCGGCCCCTGCTGGCCGACTTCGTGCTGTCCATGCCCCGCGGCGCGCAGGTCATCTACCCCAAGGACGCCGCCCAGATCGTCGGCAACGGCGACATCGGCCCGGGCATGCGGGTGCTCGAGGCCGGCGCCGGGTCCGGTGCGCTGACCTGCTCGCTGCTGCGCGCCGTCGGCGAGCACGGCCGGGTCACCAGCTACGAGCGCCGCGAGGACTTCGCCGACGTCGCCCGCGGCAACGTCGCCGCCTTCTTCGGCGGCGGCGTCCCCGCCACCTGGGACCTGCGCCTCGGCGACCTCGCCGACCACCCCGCCGAGGAGGTCGTCGACCGGGTGGTGCTCGACATGCTCGAGCCCTGGGCGGTGCTGCCCACCGTGGCCGCGGCGCTGCGCCCCGGCGGCGTGCTGGTCGGCTACGTCGCCACCGTCACCCAGCTGTCCACCTACGTCGAGGCGCTGCGCGCGCAGGGCTGCTGGACCGAGCCGTACGCCTGGGAGTCGCTGGTCCGCCCGTGGCACGCCGTGGGCCTGGCGGTGCGCCCCGAGCACCGGATGGTGGCCCACACCGCGTTCCTGGTCACCGCCCGGCGGCTGGCCGAGGGCGTCGTCGCCCCCGCCCGGCAGCGCCGCGCGCAGAAGCACTGAGCGAGGGCCGGGGACTCCCGTCACGGCGGCGTGACGAGCGCGTCACGGTCTGCGCGAGCCCCCGGCGGGGTGTCGGCCGCCGTGTATAGATTTGCCTCCTGGCTCCCGCCGATCTGCGGAGGTGCGCGATGGGCTCCGGCCTTGGAAGTGGTCCCGACGAGTTCCGGGCGCGGCGCGAACGAGACGTGTCCGCGCTGCTCGCCCAGATCTCCTACCTCGAGGAGGAGATCGGTCTCCTGCGCCGCAAGGTGGCCGACAGCCCCCGGCAGGTGCGCGCCCTCGAGGAGCGGATCGCCGAGGCGGAGGGCCGCGCGGCCTTCCTCTCCGAGCGCAACGACAAGCTGGCCGGCACCCTGCGCGACGCCCGCGAGCAGCTGGTCACCCTCAAGGAGGAGGTCGACCGGCTCGGGCAGCCGCCGTCGGGCTACGGCGTCTTCCTGACCCGCTTCGACGACGGCACCGTCGACGTCTTCACCGGCGGCCGCAAGCTGCGGGTGTCGGTCTCCCCGGCCGTCGAGGGCGAGCAGTTGCGCCCCGGCCAGGAGGTCATGCTCAACGAGGCGATGAACGTCGTCGAGGCGCGCGGCTTCGAGAAGCAGGGCGACGTCGTCATGCTCAAGGAGCTGCTCGAGCCGGTCGACGGCCTCACCCCGCGCGCCCTGGTCATCGGCCACACCGACGAGGAGCGGGTCGTCTTCCTGGCCGACTCGCTCACCGACCAGCCGCTGCGGGTGGGCGACTCGCTGCTGCTGGAGACGCGGTCGGGCTACGTGTACGAGCGGATCCCCAAGAGCGAGGTCGAGGAGCTCGTCCTCGAGGAGGTCCCCGACATCGACTACTCCGACATCGGCGGGCTGTCCCGGCAGATCGAGCAGATCCGCGACGCCGTGGAGCTGCCGTTCCTGCACGCCGACCTGTTCCGCGAGTACGAGCTGCGCCCGCCCAAGGGCATCCTGCTCTACGGCCCGCCCGGCTGTGGCAAGACGCTGATCGCCAAGGCCGTGGCCAACTCGCTGGCCAAGAAGGTCTCCGCGGTGAAGGGGGAGGGGCAGGCGAAGTCCTACTTCCTCAACATCAAGGGCCCCGAGCTGCTCAACAAGTACGTCGGCGAGACCGAGCGGCACATCCGGCTGGTCTTCCAGCGCGCCCGGGAGAAGGCCAGCGAGGGCACGCCGGTCATCGTGTTCTTCGACGAGATGGACTCGATCTTCCGCACCCGCGGGTCGGGCGTGTCCTCCGACGTCGAGTCGACGATCGTGCCGCAGCTGCTCAGCGAGATCGACGGCGTCGAGGGCCTGGAGAACGTCATCGTCATCGGCGCCTCCAACCGCGAGGACATGATCGACCCCGCGATCCTGCGGCCCGGCCGGCTCGACGTGAAGATCAAGATCGAGCGGCCCGACGCCGAGGCCGCGCGCGACATCTTCAGCAAGTACCTGACGCCGACGCTGCCCATCCACGCCGACGACCTCGCCGAGAACGGCGGCAGTGCCGAGGCGACCATCCAGGGGATGATCCAGCGCACCGTCGAGCGGATGTACACCGAGAGCGAGGAGAACCGCTTCCTCGAGGTCACCTACGCCAACGGTGACAAGGAGGTCCTGTACTTCAAGGACTTCAACTCCGGCGCCATGCTGCAGAACATCGTCGACCGCGCCAAGAAGATGGCCATCAAGGAGAACCTCGAGACGGGGACGGCGGGCCTGCGGGTCGGCCACCTGATGCAGGCCTGCGTCGACGAGTTCAAGGAGAACGAGGACCTCCCCAACACGACCAACCCCGACGACTGGGCGCGGATCTCGGGCAAGAAGGGCGAGCGGATCGTCTACATCCGCACGCTCATCAGCGGCAAGGGCAACGAGTCCGGCCGGGCCATCGACACGGCCACCAACACCGGCCAGTACCTCTGAGACCCCGCCCGGGCACCCCCGCGCGGGGTGCCCGGGCGGCGTCCGGTCCGCCGCCTAGTCTCGGTCGCATGAGCGTTCGGCGGGTGATGGGGACCGAGGTCGAGTACGGCATCTCGGTCCCCGGGCAGCCCACGGCCAACCCGACCACCCTCTCCAGCCAGGTGGTGAACGCCTGGGCGGTGGCCGACGCGCCCACCCGGCGCCGCCCCCGCTGGGACTTCGAGGAGGAGTCGCCGCTGCGCGACGCCCGCGGGTTCGACCTCTCGCCGGCCCAGGCGCTCGACCACACCGACCTCGACGAGGACTCCGGGATGGCCAACGTCATCCTCACCAACGGCGCGCGGCTCTACGTCGACCACGCCCACCCGGAGTACTCGACGCCGGAGGTCACCAACCCGCGCGACGTCGTCCTGTGGGACAAGGCGGGGGAGCGGGTGATGGTCGAGGCCGCCCGGCGGGCCGCCCGCATCCCCGGCACCCAGCCCATCCAGCTGTACAAGAACAACACCGACGGCAAGGGCGCCAGCTACGGCGCGCACGAGAACTACCTGATGGACCGGCGGACGCCGTTCATCGACATCATCCGCGGCCTCGTCCCCTTCTTCGTCACCCGGCAGGTCGTCGCCGGCGCCGGGCGGGTCGGCATCGGCACCGAGGGCCGCACCAAGGGCTTCCAGATCTCCTCGCGCGCCGACTTCTTCGAGGTCGAGGTGGGTCTGGAGACCACGCTCAAGCGGCCGATCATCAACACCCGCGACGAGCCGCACGCCAACCCCGACGAGTACCGCCGGCTGCACGTGATCGTCGGCGACGCGAACCTCGCCGAGCTGTCCACCTACCTCAAGGTCGGGACGACGTCGCTGGTGCTGGCGATGATCGAGGCCCGGGCGCTGACCGAGGACCTCGCCGTCGAGGAGCCGGTCGCGGCGCTGCAGGCGGTCAGCCACGACCCCTCGCTCACCCACCTGCTGCGGCTGCGCGACGGCCGCCGGATGACCGCGCTGGACGTGCAGCGCGCCTACCTCGACCAGGCGCAGCGGTTCGTCGACCGCGGCGGCGAGGCCGACGAGCAGACCGCCGACGTGCTGCGCCGCTGGGCCGAGGTGCTCGACGACCTCGCCGCCGACCCGCTGCGGCTGGCCGACCGGCTGGACTGGCCGGCCAAGCTGCGGCTGCTCGAGGGCTACCGCTCCCGCGACGGGCTGGAGTGGGGCGACCCGCGGCTGCAGCTGGTGGACCTGCAGTACTCCGACGTGCGCCCGGAGAAGGGGCTCTACCACCGGCTGGTGGCGCGCGGCTCGATGCGGCGGCTGCTCACCGACGAGGAGGTCGCCCGGGCCGTGGTCAGCCCGCCGGCCGACACCCGCGCGTTCTTCCGCGGCGAGTGCCTGCGCCGCTTCCCCGCGCAGGTGGCCGCGGCGTCCTGGGACTCGGTGGTGTTCGACCTGGGCCGGGAGAACCTGGTGCGGATCCCGACGATGGAGCCGCTGCGCGGCACCCGCGAGCACGTCGGCCTGCTGTTCGAGTCGACGTCGACCGCGCAGGAGCTGGTCGACACGATCACCGGCGGCTGAGTGACCGGCCCCGTCGCGACGGCCCGGGAGCTGGCCGCGTCCCTGCTGGCGCCGGCGGCCGCCGCGGTGGAGGCGGCCGGGGCGGTGCCGCGCGGGCACCTCGACGCGCTGGCCGGCGCCGGGCTCTACGGGCTGACCGGGCCGCGCCCGTCGGGCGGGCTGGGGGCCGACGCGGTCACCGTCGCCGCCGTCGTCGAGGAGCTCGCCGCCGGGGACCTGGCGACGACGTTCGTCTGGCTGCAGCACCTGGGCGTCGTCGCCCGGCTGGCCGCCGCGGGCACGCACCCGCAGCTGCTGGCCGACCTCTGCGCCGGGCGCCGGCGCGCCGGGGTGGCGCTGCAGGCGGCGACCCGGCCCGGGCCGCCGGCGATGACGGCGCGGGCCGACGGCGGCGACCTGGTGCTCGACGGCGCGGTGCCCTGGGTGACCGGCTGGGGGGCGGTCGACGTGCTGCTCGTCGCCGCCCGCGACGGCGCGGACGTGGCCTTCGTGCTCGTCGACGCCGTCGAGGGGCCGACGCTGGCGGTCGCCGCGCAGCCGCTGGTCGCCGTGCGGGCCAGCGCGACGGTGGAGCTGCGGCTGACCGGCCACCGGGTGCCCGCCGACCGCCTGGTGCGGCGCCGGCCCTTCAGCGAGGTGCTGGCCGCCGACGCCGCGACGCTGCGGGTGAACGGCTCGCTGGCCCTCGGCCTGGTGCGCCGGTGCACCCGGCTGGTCGGGCCCTCCCCGCTGGACGGCGAGCTGGCCGCCGTGCGCGCCCGCCTCGACGCCGCGGGCCCCGACGAGCTGCCCGCCGCCCGCGCCGAGGCCGCCGCGCTGGCGCACCGGGCCGCGGGCGCGCTGGCGGTGGCCAGCGGCAGCAGCGCGGTGCGGTCGGGCAGCGACGCCGAGCGGACGCTGCGGGAGGCGCTGTTCCTGCTGGTCTTCGGCACCCGGCCGGCGATCCGCGCCGCGCTGCTCGACCGCCTCGGCGCCGCGTCGGCCCCGCGCTGATCGCGGGTACGCCCCGCGCCGGCGGCCGACGGATGTCGGTACCTGCGGGTAGTTTCGGCGGCAGCACGCACTCGGCGCGCACCAGGGGAGGGCACGTGGCCACCAGGGACACCGGCGGGCAGCAGAAGGCGACGCGGACGCGCGAGGAGACCGACGAGGTCGAGGCCTCGGTCGACACCGAGGTCGCCGAGCGGCACAAGGAGATGTCCGAGGACGTCGACGCCATTCTGGATGAAATCGACGACGTCCTCGAGGAGAATGCAGAGGAATTCGTTCGTTCATATGTGCAAAAAGGAGGGGAGTGACCATTCCGTCGTGCCATTAAAATGGCGGACAAGAATGGCGGGGAAAAGTTCTGCCCAGATTGCGGTGCGCACCGCCCGGTAGAGGACTTCACCCGGGACAGGCGCCGGCGCGACGGTCTCGCCTTCTACTGTCGTGACCACGCCCGGCGCCGTCTCCGAGCCTCGAAGGAGCGCCGCCAGGGGCCACCCAAGCGCCGCTTCGCCCTCGACCGTCACGTCCCCGACGGCCACAAGTGGTGCCCTGACTGCGATGCGGTCAAGCCGCTCGCCGACTTCCCCAAGACGTCAGCCACCAAGAGCGGGCGGCACTCCTACTGCCGGCCGTGCCACAACGCGCGCGGTCGCGCCTCGTTGGACAAGATCGGTGGCTCCCGGACCTACCACCTCAAGCGCCGGTACGGGATCACGGCCGAGGATGCCGACGCGATGCTCGCGGCGCAGGACGGTCGGTGCGCGATCTGCCGAGCGGCACCGGCTGCACACATCGACCACGACCACGACACCGGCCGGGTGCGCCAGTTGCTGTGCTTCGGCTGCAACGGCGGCCTGGGTCAGTTCAAGGACGACCCTGCGACGCTGCGCGCGGCTGCCCGGTACGTGGAGGGCCACCGCGCCGGGCCGACCCGTGCGGACGAGCCGGAAGCAGGTGAGCGGGTCCTGCGGGCACCGCGCGGGTCCGGCGACCCCGGCGGGCTCGCCGTCCGGGGCCGGGCCGCCGGGTGCTCCCACCGCGACGTGGTGCGCGCCCGGGTCGCGGCCGTGATCGCCTCCCTGGACCGGCCTCCTCCCCACTGATCCCGGCCGGCCGCGCCCGCCTCCCGGCGTCCCGGGTGGGTCGCGAGTCGCGCCGGTAGGGTCGGCGGCAGGCGTCGCGGGGTCCCCGCGGCACGTCGATCAGCACCCCGAGCGGGGCGGAGAGGTGGACGGGTTGACCCAGTCGCACACCGGCCGGAGCGGCTTCCCGCCCGCCTACCTGGACCGGGTGGGTTCCTCGTTCACCGACTTCCTCGCCACCGCCGCGCCCGACCTACTGCCCAGCAGGCGCCCGGTCCCCGCGGTCAACGCCGGTGACCTCACCCCGCACGGCACCACGATCGTCGCTCTCACCTACGCCGACGGCGTGCTCATGGGCGGCGACCGCCGCGCCACCATGGGCAACCTCATCAGCAGCCGCGACATCGAGAAGGTGTACCCGGCCGACAGCTGGTCGGTCATCGGCATCGCCGGCGCGGCGGGCATCGCCATCGAGATGGTGAAGCTCTACCAGGTCGAGCTCGAGCACTACGAGAAGATCGAGGGCCTCACCCTCAGCCTCGACGGCAAGGCCAACCGGCTGGCGCAGATGATCCGCGGCAACCTCGGCGCCGCCCTGCAGGGCCTCGCGGTGGTCCCGCTGTTCGCCGGCTACGACCTCGACGCCGCGCCGGGCGCCACCCCGGGCCGGATCTTCAGCTACGACGTCACCGGCGGGAACTACGAGGAGCGCGGCTACTCCTCGGTCGGCTCGGGCTCGCTGTTCGCCCGCAACTCGCTGAAGAAGACCTGGCGCCCGGGCCTCGACGGCGACGCGGCCACCCGCAGCCTGGTCGAGGCGCTCTACGACGCCGCCGACGACGACTCCGCCACCGGCGGGCCGGACCCGGTGCGGCGGCTGTACCCGATCGTCTACCGGGTCGACGCCGAGGGCGCGGTCCGGCTCACCGACGACGAGGTGGCCGCCGTCGCCGGGACCATCACCGACGAGCGGGCCGCCGCCGAGGGGCAGGGCTGACCGCCATGACCATGCCGTACTACGCCTCGCCCGAGCAGCTGATGCGCGACCGCTCGGAGTACGCCCGCAAGGGCATCTCCCGCGGCCGCAGCGTCGCCGTGCTCACCTACGCCGACGGCGTGCTGTTCATCGCCGAGAACCCCAGCTCCACGCTGCACAAGGTCGGCGAGATCTACGACCGGATCGGCTTCGCCGCGGTGGGCCGCTACAGCGAGTTCGAGAGCCTGCGGGTGGCCGGCGTGCGGCTGGCCGACGTCCGCGGCTACTCCTACAACCGCCGCGACGTCACCGGCCGCGTCATCGCCAACGCCTACGCGCAGACCCTCGGCGAGATCTTCACCCAGCAGACCAAGCCCTTCGAGGTGGAGCTGTGCGTCGCCGAGGTGGGTGAGACACCGGAGGCCGACCAGCTCTACCGGCTGACCTTCGACGGCTCGGTGGTCGACGAGCCGGACTTCATCGTCATGGGCGGGCAGGCCGACGCGGTCACCGGGCACCTGCGGGACCACTTCCGGGCGGGCCTGGACCTGCGCGACGCGCTGATGGTCGGCGTCCGCGCGCTGTCGGCGTCCAGCCCGGCGATGTCGGGCAACGGCGACGGCGGGCTGCTGCCGGCCACCCAGCTCGAGGTCGCCGTGCTCGACCGGCGCCGGCCCAAGCGGGCCTTCCGCCGGGTCGTCGGCGCCGCGCTGGGCAGCCTGCTCGGCGACCGGTCGGCCGGCGACGCCACGGCCGAGCAGGCGGCCGAGGGCGCCACGCACGCGCACACGCCGAGCGCGCCGCAGCCGGGCACCCCGGCCGGTCTCGGCGACCCGGCCGCACCGGACACCGCGGGGGGCACGGCGGGCTCGGGAGAGGGTGCCGGCCCGCAGCCCGGACCGGCCGACGGCGAGGGTGGCGGCACCGACGGCGGGGCGGACGGCGGCGGCCGGTCGTCCTGAGCGGCGGGCCGCGCCGGGAACCGGCCGGAGTCGCATCCGGCGCCTAGGCTCGGTCCGTGGACCGACGGATCTTCGGGATCGAGACCGAGTACGGCGTCACGTGCACCTTCCGCGGGCAGCGCCGGCTGTCCCCGGACGAGGTCGCGCGCTACCTGTTCCGCCGGGTGGTCTCGTGGGGGCGCAGCTCCAACGTGTTCCTGCGCAACGGCTCGCGGCTCTACCTCGACGTCGGCAGCCACCCCGAGTACGCCACCGCCGAGTGCGACGACCTCACCGAGCTCGTCGTCCACGACAAGGCGGGCGAGCGGATCCTCGAGGGCCTGCTGGTCGACGCCGAGCAGCGGCTGGCCGAGGAGGGCGTCACCGGCGACATCTACCTGTTCAAGAACAACACCGACTCGGCGGGCAACAGCTACGGCTGCCACGAGAACTACCTGGTGGGCCGGCACGGGGAGTTCAGCCGGCTCGCCGACGTGCTCATCCCGTTCCTGGTCAGCCGGCAGCTGGTGGTGGGCGCGGGCAAGGTGCTGCAGACCCCGCGCGGGGCGATCTACTGCGTCAGCCAGCGCGCCGAGCACATCTGGGAGGGCGTCTCCAGCGCGACGACGCGGAGCCGGCCGATCATCAACACCCGCGACGAGCCGCACGCCGACGCCGAGCGCTACCGGCGGCTGCACGTCATCGTCGGCGACTCGAACATGAACGAGACGACGACGCTGCTCAAGGTCACCGTCACCGACCTGGTGCTGCGGATGATCGAGGCCGGGGTGCCGATCCGGGACATGGCCCTGGAGAACCCGATCCGCGCCATCCGGGAGATCAGCCACGACATCACCGGCCGCCGCAAGGTGCGCCTGGCCAACGGCCGGGAGATGTCGGCGCTGGAGATCCAGGCGGAGTACCACGCGCGGGCGGCGGAGTTCGTCGACCGGGAGGGCTTCGGGCCGGTGCACCGGCAGATGCTGGAACTGTGGGGGCGGGTGCTCAAGGCCGTCGACTCCGGCGACCTCTCGCTCATCGACCGGGAGATCGACTGGGCGACCAAGCTCTCGCTCATCGAGCGCTACCGGGCCAAGCACGACCTGTCGCTGTCCTCGCCGCGGGTGGCGCAGATGGACCTCGCCTACCACGACATCAGCCGCCGGCGGGGGCTGTACTACCTGCTGGAGCGGCGCGGGCAGGTCGAGCGGGTGGCGCACGAGCCGCGGGTGTTCGAGGCCAAGAACGTGCCGCCGCAGACCACCCGCGCCAAGCTGCGGGGGGAGTTCATCCGCAAGGCGCAGGAGAAGCGGCGCGACTTCACCGTCGACTGGGTGCACCTCAAGCTCAACGACCAGGCGCAGCGCACCGTGCTGTGCAAGGACCCGTTCAAGAGCGTCGACGAGCGGGTGGAGAAGCTCATCGCCTCCATGTGACCGCGGCCGGCGCGGGCTCAGCCCTCGACCGGCACCTGCACGGCGGCGTAGCGGCCGGCCGCTGCGGCGGCGAGGAAGTAGGCGCGCTCCTCCGGCCAGCCGCGGCCCATCGTCGACAGCGTCACCGGGGAGAGCTGCAGCGCCTCGTCGAGGCCCTCGGTGTCGACCCACACGACCTCGTTGCGCTCCGGCTGCGAGGCGAGGTCCTCGTCGACCTGGCTGCCCAGCTCCGAGCCCAGCCCCCGCGGCGCCACCAGCGTCACCCCGGCCAGCGCCACCCGGCCGAAGGCGGTCAGCGAGTGGTGGGAGACCCCGCGGTGGCGCGGGCGCGGGTCGGCGTCGGAGATGCGCAGCGCGCCGATCGGCTCCCCGCCCAGCACGGAGACGGCGTTGCAGGCCTCACCCGCGGCCACCCCGGAGAAGCCCCACGACGTCCCGGTGCCCAGGTTGCCCGGGCCCTGCGTGACGATCGCGACGTCGGCGCCGAGCACGTGCCGGGCGGCGAGCAGCCCGGTGTGCAGGGTGACCGCCTCGAGGTCGCCGCCGAAGGCCTGGCCCACGGTGACCACGCCGGCCAGCGACGGCGCCAGGGTGTGCAGCGTGCGGGAGAAGCCGGCCACCAGCGCGCCGCCGTCGGTCATCACGTAGGCGACCCGGAGGTCGGGGTCGGTGGCCAGCACGCCGATGAGCACCGCCGGCAGCGCCGAGTGCAGGTCGGCCACGACGACCGGCATGCCGCCGAGGTCCTCGGCCTCGGCGATGGCGTCGTGGTGCTCGGTGTCCTGCTCGTCGACGCCCTGCACGCTGACCTGCATCGGCGTGTAGCGGGCCTTGACCAGGTGGCCGGGGCCGGTGGGGTCCGGCGGCAGCCGGTCGGGAACGGCGACGACGAGCGCGTAGCCGCCGGTGCCCAGGCGCTGCGCCCAGGCGGTGGTGTTGAGCAGCACCTCGTCGCCGACCTCGGGGACGCCGACCAGCGAGGGGTGCGCCAGCGACCGGACGTCGCCGTCGCCGGGCACCGCCACGGTGAGCTCGAGGGCGTCGCGCCAGCTGCGGCCGGTGGCGGTCACCCGCCCGCGTCGCCAGCGGATCCGTTGCGTCCTCGTCGCTTCCCCCACGGCCGAGAGGCTAGCCAGCACCCCGGCCGCCCGCGGCCCGGCGGCCCCGGTGCAGCGGGGCTGACTAGCCTTGGGCGCGTGTCGGCGAAGCGGGCGGAGCGGCTGGTCAACCTGGTCATCGCCCTGCTGGGCACCCGGCAGTACGTGACCGCGGCGCGGATCCGCGCCACCGTGCCCGGTTACGAGCCCGACGACGGCACCGCCCGCGCCGACGAGGCGTTCAAGCGGATGTTCGAGCGGGACAAGGCCGAGCTGCGCGAGATGGGCGTGCCGCTGGAGACCGGCCGCACCAGCGTCTTCGACACCGAGGACGGCTACCGCATCGCCCGCGCCGACTACGAGCTGCCCGAGATCACGCTCACCGGCGAGGAGGCCGCCGCGGTGGGGCTGGCGCTGCGGCTGTGGGAGTCCGCGCAGCTGGCCGGGGCCGCGCAGAGCGCGCTGGTCAAGCTGCGTGCCGCCGGTGTCGACGTCGACCCGGCCCGGGCGCTGCCGGTGCAGCCGCGGCTGGACTCCGACGAGCCGGCGTTCGAGCCCTGCTACACCGCCGCCCGCGACCGCCGGGTGCTGACCTTCGACTACCGCCGGCCCGACGAGGACGCCCCGGCCCGCCGGCACGTGCAGCCGTGGGGCGTGGTGGCCTGGCACGGCCGCTGGTACCTGGTGGGCCTCGACCTCGACCGGCAGGCGCCCCGGGTGTTCCGGCTCTCCCGGGTCGTCGGCACGCCGCGGGCGACCGGGCCGGAGGGCGCGTTCGAGCCGCCGGCCGACGTCGACCTCTCGGCGCTGGTGGCCCGCCAGGCCGGGGGCGAGGAGCACCTGGTCGTGGTGCGCGCGCGGCCGGGCACCGCGGTGGGCCTGCGCCGCTGGGCCACCCCGCTGGGCGCCGGCCCCGACGGCGACGACCGGCTGCAGCTGCGGACCACCGAGCCGTGGCGGCTGGCCGACCAGCTGGCCGCCTACGGCCCCGACGTCGTGGTCGAGTCGCCGCAGGCGGTGCGCGCGGCGGTGGTCGAGCGGCTCACCCGGCTGGCGGCGATGGGGGAGCGGTCGTGACGAGCCCGGCGACCAACGAGCGGATGACCCGGCTGCTGTCGCTGGTCCCGTACCTGACCGCGCGGCCCGAGGGCGTGCCGCTGGCCGAGGCCGCCCGCGACTTCGGCGTCCCCGAGCGGCAGCTGCGCCGCGACCTGGACCTGCTGTGGATGTGCGGGCTGCCCGGCTACGGCCCCGGCGACCTCATCGACCTGGCCTTCGAGGGCGACCGGGTGCGGGTCACCTTCACCGCCGGCATGGTGCGCCCGCTGCGGCTGACCACCGACGAGGCGGTCGCGCTGGTGGTGGCCCTGCGCACGCTGCTGGAGCTGCCCGGCCTGGCCGAGCAGGAGGCGGTCAGCCGCGCGCTGGCCAAGGTGTCGGCCGCCGCCGGGCACGCCGCCGAGCGGGTCACCCCGGTGGCGCTGTCGGTGGACGCCCGCGAGCAGTCCCTCGCCGTCGTGCGCCGCGGCCTGGAGCAGGGCCGGGCGCTGCACCTGCACTACTACGTGCCCACCCGCGACGAGCGCACCGAGCGCACCGTCGACCCGCTGCGGCTGCTGCTGGTCGACGGCCGCTCCTACCTGGAGGCGTGGTGCCGGCGCGCCGAGGGGCTGCGGCTGTTCCGCCTCGACCGGGTCGACGACGTCGAGGTGCTCGACGAGCCCGCCGCGCCGCCGCCCGGGGTGCACCTGCGCGACCTGGACAACGGCATCTACCAGCCCGGGCCGGACGCGCCGGTGGTGCGGCTGCGGCTGGCGCGCACCGCCCGCTGGGTGGCCGAGTACTACCCGGTGGAGGACGTCCGCGAGGTGGACGACCCGCCCGGCGGGCTGGCGGTGGCGCTGCGCACCGGTGACCTGGCGTGGGCGCGCCGGCTGGTCGCCTCCCTGGGCGGGGCGGCCACGGTGGCCGAGCCGGCCGAGCTCGCCGAGGCCGTCGCCGCCGACGCCCGGGCCGCCCTGGCCCGCTACGGCGGGCAGCCGGGGGCCTAGGGTCGTCGCCGTGCTGCTGCTCGTGGTCTGGATCGCCGTCGGGGTGCTGGCGCTGGTGGTGCTCGGCGCGCTGGTGCACGGCGTGCTCGGCGCGCTGCAGCGGCTGGGCCGGGAGCTGGAGGCCGCCGAGCGGGACGTGCGGCCCGTGCTCGCGCAGGCGCAGGCCACCGCCGCCCGCGCGGCCGCGCTGTCGTCGGTGGAGGAGCGCCGCGGCGAGGGCTGACCGCGCCCCGGCGTCCGCCGAGGACCCCGGCGACGAACACCCCACGGCGTAGCATCGCCGCCGTCGCCCCTCGACCTGGAGGACGCATGAACCTCGGCGCGCCGGAGATCATCCTGATCGTCCTCGCGATCCTGCTGCTGTTCGGGTACAAGAAGCTGCCCGACGCCTCGCGCTCGCTCGGCCGCTCGCTGCGCATCTTCAAGGGCGAGATGAAGGGCATGAAGGACGACGACCGGACCCGCGACGACCGTGGCCGGCAGGGCCCGGCCGCCCTCGACGCGGCCGACGCCGACCGCCGCGCGCAGCTCGAGGCCGAGGCGGTCGCCGCCGAGGCCCGCGCGGCGGAGCTGCGGGCGCGCGCCGGCCGGCCCGGCGCCGCCGACCCGCGCTGACCCGCCCCCGGAGCACCGACGTGAGCGGGCCCGCCCCGCGCCGCCGGCGTCGCCGGCCACCGCGCGACCCCGAGGCGACGATGACCCTGGTCGCGCACCTCACCGAGCTGCGCAACCGGGTGGCCAAGGCGCTGCTGGCGCTGCTGGTCGCCGCCGCCGTCGCCTTCTGGTGGTACGAGCACGGGCTGGGCGACTTCATCCGCGCGCCCTACTGCGGCCTGGAGCCCGAGCTGCGCTACGGCGGCGACACCGACTGCGGGCTGCTGATCACCGACGTGTTCGGCGGGGTGTTCATCCGGCTGAAGGTGAGCCTGCTGGCCGGGGCGGTGCTGTCGGCGCCGGTGTGGCTCTACCAGCTGTGGGCGTTCATCACCCCTGGCCTCAAGCGCAACGAGAAGCGCTACGGCATCACCTTCGTGCTGGTCTCGTCCACGCTGTTCGCCCTCGGCGCGGTGCTGGCCTACGTGTCGCTGTCGGCGGGTCTGGAGCTGCTGCTCGGGCTGGCCGGCGACGGCGTGGTCATCGCGCTCACCGCGCAGGACTACATCGGCTTCGTGCTCTCCCTGCTGGTGGCCTTCGGCGTCAGCTTCGAGGTGCCGCTGGTGGCCGTCGCGCTCAACGCGGTGGGGGTGCTGTCCTACGACGTGCTGCGCCGCAGCCGCCGGTGGATCTTCTTCCTCACCATCGTGTTCGCCGCGTTCGTCACCCCCACGCAGGACCCGTTCACCATGCTGCTCATGGCCGGGCCGATGATCGTGCTCTTCGAGCTGGCCATCCAGGTGGCCCGGCTGGTGGACCGGCGGCGGGCCCGCCGCGACGCCCGCGAGCACTTCCACGAGGTGGCCGACGACGAGGCCTCGCCGCTGGACGCCCGCCCGTCGCCGCTGGACGCCGCCCCGTCGCCGCTCGCCGGGCCGCAGCCCGCCGACGAGCGCACCGCCTCCCGCGGCTGACCCGCCGGGCGTGCCGGCCGGTGCCGGGAGGGGCCCGGCGGTGACCGACGTCGCCGTGCTGGTGGGCCCGGCCGCCGGGCGGGGACGGGCGCGCGCCGTGCTGCCCGCCGTCCTCGCGGTGCTGCGCCGCGGCGGCCTCGCGCCGCGGGTGCTGCCCGCCGCCGACCGGGCCGGTGCCGAGCGGGCCGCCGCGGGCGCGGTGGCCGCCGGCGCCGCCGCCGTGCTGGCGGTCGGGGGAGACGGCACCGCGCACGCCGCGCTGCAGGCCGTCGCCGGCGCGAGCACCCCGCTGGCGGTGGTCCCCGCCGGTACCGGCAACGACCTGGCGCGGGCCCTCGGCGTGCCGCCGGAGCCGGTCGCCGCCGCCGCGGCGGCCGCCGCGGACCTGCGCGAGGGCGCCGTCGGCACCCTCGACGCCGGCCGGGCGGCGGGCCGCTGGTGGGCCACCGTGCTCTGCTGCGGCTTCGACGCGGCCGTCGCCGAGCGGGCCGCCCGGCTGCGCCGCCCCCGCGGGCCCCGGCGCTACGACGTGGCCGTCCTGGCCGAGCTGGCCCGGCTGCGGCCGCGCGAGGTCACGCTGACCCTCGACGGGCGGCCGCGGACGCTGCCGGTCACGCTGGTCGCCGTCGGCAACACCGCCTGGTACGGCGGCGGGCTGCGGATCTGCCCGGCCGCCGACCCGGCCGACGGGCTGCTCGACGTGACCGTGGTCGGGCCGGTGTCGCGCCGGGAGCTGGTGCGCACCCGCCCGCGGCTGGCGGCGGGCTCCCACGTCGGGCACCCGGCGGTCACGGTGCACCGCGCGGCGCGGGTGGAGCTGGCGGGGGCCGGGCTGACCACCTGGGCCGACGGGGAGCCGGTGGCCGCGCTGCCGGTGCTCGCCGAGGCCGTGCCGGGCGCGCTGCTCGTGGTGGGCAGCGGACGCCCGGCGATGATCAGGTGACCTGATCATCGCGTGTCCCACCCGACGGTGGGCGGTCGGGTGGGACGCGCTGCGGTGCGGTAGGACGCCGTCCGGTCCCCGTCGCACCCGCCGCAACTCGACCGTTATCCCCAACTACACGCTCGGTGAACCGGGTGGAGAGGGCAGGCGGGGAAGACGGCGACGCCCGGGGATCCCGCGCCGATCTGAGCGCCGCCGCCGGTGCGCCTAACGTGGAGGACATGTCCAGCCCCGCCGAGCGGTACGCGGCTGCCCGGCGGCGCAGCGCGCACCCGACCCTCGCCGACTTCACCGCCGAGCTCGGCTTCTCCCTCGACCCGTTCCAGGTCGAGGCGTGCGAGGCGCTCGACGAGGGCGCGGGCGTGCTGGTGTGCGCGCCCACCGGCGCCGGCAAGACCGTCGTCGGCGAGTTCGCCGTGCACAAGGCGCTCGCCGAGGGCCGCAAGGCGTTCTACACGACGCCGATCAAGGCGCTGTCCAACCAGAAGTACAACGACCTCGTCGACCGCTACGGCGAGGAGCAGGTCGGGCTGCTCACCGGCGACAACGCGATCAACGGCGACGCCCCGGTGGTGGTGATGACCACCGAGGTGCTGCGCAACATGCTCTACGCGGAGTCCCCGGCCATCGACGGCCTCGGCTACGTGGTCATGGACGAGGTGCACTACCTCGCCGACCGCTTCCGCGGCGCGGTGTGGGAGGAGGTGATCATCCACCTCCCGGCGTCGGTGACGCTGGTGTCGCTGTCGGCGACGGTGAGCAACGCCGAGGAGTTCGCCGACTGGCTGGTCACCGTCCGCGGGCACACCCGGGTCGTCGTCAGCGAGGTCCGGCCGATCCCGCTGTGGCAGCACATGCTCGTGGGCAACCGGGTGTTCGACCTGTTCAGCCTGCGCCCGGCCGCGCACGCCGCCGAGCAGGGGGAGGACCCCCGCACCCGGTCCACCCGCGACCGCGGCGCCAGCGTCGTCGACCCCGAGCTGGTGCGCTACGTGCGCGAGTACGAGCGGCGGCTGGACACCTGGGGCGGCGGCAACGGCGGCTCCCGGCGCGACCGCGGCGACTGGCACAAGCCGCGCTACCGGCCGCCGGCGCGCCCGGAGGTGGTCGAGCGGCTCGACCGCGCCGGGCTGCTGCCGGCGATCACGTTCATCTTCAGCCGCAACGGCTGCGACGCCGCCGTCGCCCAGTGCCTGCAGTCGGGCCTGCGGCTCACCGACGAGGCCGAGCGCGCCGAGATCGCCCGGATCATCGACGAGCGCACCGGCTCGCTGCCCGACGAGGACCTGCACGTGCTGGGCTTCTGGGAGTGGCGGGAGGGCCTGCTCGCCGGGCTGGCGGCCCACCACGCGGGGCTGGTGCCGGCGTTCAAGGAGACCGTCGAGGAGTGCTTCGTGCGCGGCCTGGTCAAGGCCGTGTTCGCCACCGAGACCCTCGCGCTGGGCATCAACATGCCCGCGCGCACCGTCGTCCTCGAGCGGCTGGTCAAGTGGAACGGCGAGGCGCACGTCGACGTCACGCCGGGGGAGTACACCCAGCTCACCGGCCGGGCCGGGCGGCGGGGCATCGACGTCGAGGGGCACGCCGTCGTCGTGTGGGCGCCGGGCATGGACCCCTCGGTCGTGGCCGGGCTGGCCAGCACCCGCACCTACCCGCTGCGCTCGTCGTTCCGGCCCAGCTACAACATGGCGGTCAACCTGGTCGGCAGCTTCGGCCGGGCCCGCGCCCGCGAGCTGCTGGCCTCCTCCTTCGCGCAGTTCCAGGCCGACCGCTCGGTGGTGGGGCTGGCCCGGGCGGCCGCCCGGCACGAGCAGGAGGCCGAGCGGGCCGCCGCCGAGATGCACTCCGACGGCGGCGACGTCGCCGGCTACGCGCGGCTGCGCCGGGAGATCGCCGACCGCGAGCGGGAGCTGTCCCGCGACTCGCAGGCCAAGCGCCGGATGGAGGCCGCCGACGCGCTGGCCGCGCTGCGCCCCGGTGACGTCATCCGGGTGCCGTCGGGACGGCGGCAGGGCCTGGCCGTCGTCCTCGACCCGGGCGTCACCGACCTCGCCGACCCGCGGCCGCTGGTGCTCACCGAGGACAAGTGGGCCGGCCGGCTGGGCAGCGTGGACTTCCCGACGCCGGTGACCGCGCTGGCCCGGGTGCGGGTGCCGCGCAACTTCAACCACCGCAGCCCGCACGCCCGCCGCGACCTCGCCTCGACGCTGCGCGCCGCGCGGGTGGAGAACGACCTGGGCGCCCGCCGGGTCCGGCAGCGCTCGGCGGCCGCCGACGACCCGGTGCTGCACGACCTGCGCCGCGCGCTGCGCGCCCACCCGGTGCACGGGCTGCCCGACCGGGAGGACCGGGTGCGCGCCGCCGAGCGCTACCTGCGCTCGGTGGCCGAGGCCGAGGCGACCCACCGGCGGATGGCCGAGCGCACCGGGTCGCTGACCCGCCAGTTCGACCGCACCTGCGACGTCCTCGAGGAGCTGGGCTACCTGGTGCCCGAGGTGGCGCCCCTGGTGCCGGCCGACACCGCCGAGGACGTCCCGCTCGACGACGTCCCCCGGGTCACCGACGAGGGACGCCGGCTGGCGCGCATCTGGTCCGACGGCGACCTGCTCGTCGCCGAGTGCCTGCGCGCCGGCGCCTGGCGGGGCCTGGGCCCGGCCGGGCTGGCCGCCGCCGTGTCCACGCTGGTGTTCGAGGCGCGCCGCGAGACGCCCGGGCAGCCGGCGGTGCCCGCCGGTGAGGTCGCCTCGGCGATCGCGGAGATGCGCCGCATCCGCGCCCGGCTGCAGGACGTCGAGCTCGACCGGGGCCTGCCGGCCAGCCGCGACCTCGACCTGGGCTTCGCCTGGGCGGCCTACCGGTGGGCCGACGGGCAGAGCCTCGACCGGGTGCTCGCCGGCGCCGAGCAGGCCGGTACCGAGCTCTCCGGCGGCGACTTCGTGCGCTGGGCGCGCCAGCTCGTCGACGTGCTCGACCAGCTGGCCAAGGTCGCTGACGAGCACGTCGCCCGGGTCGCCCGCGCCGCGGTGGGCCGGGTGCGGCGGGGCGTGGTCGCCGTCGCGGTCAGCGGCTGAGGCAGCCGGTCGGGGGAGCGGGACGCACGCCGGGGTGGGGCACAATCGCTCCCGCTCCCGGTGACGGGGTGTTCCGGGACGGTCCGCAGGGGCCGGGAGGGCAGGAGCGACGATGACCAACCCGCCGCAGGGTGGCCAGCCGGACCGGTACGGGCAGCAGCCGGGTCCGTACGGGCCGCCGGGACCGTACGGCCAGCCGGGCGAGCGGTACGGGCAGCCGGGCGGGCCGTACGGCCAGCCGGGCCAGCCGGGTCCCTGGGGGGCGCCGGGCGCCCCCCAGCAGCCGGGGCCGCCGCCCGGGCAGTACGGGCCCCCCGGCCCCTGGTCGGCGCAGCCCGGCGCGCCCGGCCAGCCCTTCGCCTCCTACGGCCAGCCCGGCGGGTACGGCCAGCCCGTCGGCTACGGGGAGCCGCCACGGAGGTCGCGCACCCGCCCGCTCATCGGCACGGCCCTGGCGGTCGTCGTCATCGGCGCGGCGATCCTGCTCGCGCTGCTGCTCGGCCAGGACGTCCTCGACGGCGACCGGGCCGAGGACGACATCGCCACCCAGTTCGAGGAGACCTTCGGCGTCGGCATCGACGTCAGCTGCGACGACGAGATGGTCGTGGAGGCCGGGGCCAGCTACGACTGCTCCGGCACCACCGAGGACGGCGACGACGTGACGATCCGGGTGGTGATCACCGACGCGGAGTCGGCGGCCTACACGTGGGAGGTCGTCTGACCGACGGCGCGGCGGCCGGCCGCCGTCCTCAGTCCAGGACGTCGGCCGGCCAGCCCAGCGCGGCCCCCAGCCGGCCCAGCGAGGACCGCAGCCCGTGCGCGTCGGCCAGCGCGGCCAGCGCGCCGGCGTCGGCGGGCCGGCGCGGCAGCGCGCCCTCCACGGCCGGCAGGTCGACGTCGCGCGCCACGGCCACCACCACCGGCGCTGCGTCCAGGTACGCCGCGCCGGCGTGCAGCCGCTTGAGCACGGCGGCGGTCAGCGGTGCCCGCGGCACCGCGGTGCGCGCGGCGGCCGCCCGCACGCCGGCGAGGTCGCCGAACTCGGTGATCAGCGCCGCCGCGGTCTTGGCGCCGATGCCGGCGACCCCGGGCAGCCCGTCGCTGGGGTCGCCGCGCAGGACGGCGAAGTCGGCGTAGGCGCGCCCCGGGATCCCGTACCTCGCGCTCACCGCCGCCTCGTCGACCACCTCGATGTCGGTGATGCCGCGGTTGGTGTAGAGCACCCGGACGCCGCGCACGTCGTCGACGAGCTGGAACAGGTCGCGGTCACCGGTGACGACGTCGACCGGCCCGCGGGCGCGGGTGGCCAGCGTGCCGATGACGTCGTCGGCCTCGTAGCCCGGCGCCCCGACCCGCGCGACACCGGCCGCGGCGAGCACGTCGACGAGCACCGGCACCTGCGGCCCGAGCTCGGGAGGCGTCTCCTCCCCGCCCTCGGGGGAGAGCCGGTGCGCCTTGTACGACGGCAGGGCCGCGACCCGGAAGTCCGGGCGCCAGTCGTCGTCCCAGCAGGCGACGAGCCGGTCGGGGCCGTGCGCGGTGAGCAGCCGGGCGGTCATGTCCAGGAACCCCCGCACGGCGTTGACCGGTCGCCCGTCGGGGGCGGTCACGCTGGTCGGCACGCCGTAGAAGGCCCGGAAGTAGAGGCTCGCGGCGTCGAGCAGCATCGTCGTCACGGCCGGTGACGGTAACGGTCCGGGCAACCGGGGCGGGCGCGGTCGCCACCCGGGGTTAGTGTCCGGGCGTGGCAGACAGCACGGGGGCCCTCGTCACCATCGACCGCGTGCACGCCGCGCGCGCCGTCGCCGCGGAGCTGGGGATCGACGTCCTGGTGCTCACGCCGGGCTCGGACCTGCGCTACCTGTGCGGCTACCACGCGCACGCGATGGAGCGGCTGACCGCGCTGGTGGTGCCGCGCAGCGGCGACCCGCTGCTGGTCGTCCCGCGGCTGGAGGCGCCGATGGTCGACGCCGGCCCGGCCGGCGCGCTCGGCCTGGAGGTGCGCGCCTGGGACGAGACCGACGACCCGTTCGCGCTGCTCGCCACCGAGGTCACCGCCCGGCTCGGGAGCGCGCCGACCCGGGTGGCGGTCGGCGCCCGCACCTGGGCCGAGCACGCGCTCGGCGTGCACCGCGCCCTGCCCGGCTCCACCCTCGAGCTGGCCACGCCGGTGGTCGACCGGCTGCGGATGGTCAAGACCGCGCCCGAGGTCGAGGAGCTCGCCGCCGCCGGCGCGGCGATCGACCGGGTGCACGCGCGGATGGGGGAGTGGCTGCGGGTGGGCCGCACCGAGGCCGAGATCGGTGCCGACGTCGCCGCGGCGATCCTGGCCGAGGGGCACGTCGGCGTCGACTTCACCATCGTCGGCTCCGGGCCCAACGGCGCCAGCCCGCACCACGAGCTGTCCGGCCGGGTGGTGCAGGCCGGCGACCTCGTCGTCGTCGACATCGGCGGGGAGACCGCCACCGGCTACCGCTCCGACTGCACCCGCACCTACGCCGTCGGCGGCGAGCCCGGCCCCGACGTGGCCGAGTGGTACGCCGTGCTGCAGGACGCGCAGGAGGCCGCGGTGGCCGCCGTCCGCCCCGGGGTGACCGCCGAGCAGGTCGACGCCGTGGCGCGCGACCGGATCACCGCCGCCGGCTGGGGCGAGCACTTCATCCACCGCACCGGGCACGGCATCGGCCTGGACACCCACGAGGCGCCCTACCTCGTCGCGGGCAACGACCTGCCGCTGGAGGCGGGGATGGCCTTCTCGGTGGAGCCGGGCATCTACCTCGCCGGGCGCTGCGGCGCGCGCATCGAGGACATCGTGGTCTGCACCGACGAGGGCGTGCGCACGCTGAACGAGGGTCCCCGTGGGCTCGTCGTCCTCCCCGGCTGAGCCGGGGGCCGCCGCCCCCGACGTCGACCGGGCGCTGCTGGCGGCCCTGGCCCGCGACGGGCGGGCCAGCTACACCGAGCTCGCCGAGCGGGTGGGCCTGTCGGTGTCGGCGGTGCACCAGCGGGTGCGGCGCCTCGAGCAGCGGGGCCTGATCACCGGCTACCGGGCCAGCGTCGACGCCCGCAAGCTCGGGCTCGGGATGACGGCGTTCGTCTCGATCACGCCGCTGGACCTGCACGAGGCCGACGACGCCCCGGCCAAGCTCGCCCACCTCGACGCGATCGAGGCCTGCCACTCGGTGGCGGGGGTGGAGAGCTACCTGCTCAAGGTGCGGGTGGCCTCCCCGGAGGCGCTGGAGGCGCTGCTGCGCGAGATCCGGGCGACGGCGAACGTGAGCACCCGTACCACCGTCGTCCTCTCGACCTTCTACGAGGACCGCCCGCTCGTCTGAGCCGCCGGCGGCCCGTGTCGCCGGCCGGGGGCACGCCGCCGCCCGTTGCCCGTGCTCCTCGCGCGGTGCCGGTCCCGCAGCGCCCGTGATGATCGAGTACGCCGGACAGCAGCCCCTGACCGTCCGTTATCCCCAACACCATCGCCGAAAATCGGTAGGGACACCCGCTCGGGGACAGCAACACGGTCCACACCGCCTGGACAGTGGGTCGAACGTGTGTTCGCATGGGCGCCATGCGGTGGGACGCCCAGCGGCTCGACGACGGCGACGGCGCGCTGCTGCCCGGCATGCCGAGCGCGCGCGGCCTGCTGCGCAGCGTCGAGGTGCCCGAGTTCCCGGGTGTGACGCTGCACGAGGTGCTGGCCCGCTCGGGGCTGAACAAGGTGCCCGACGGTTCGCGGGTGCCGTTCTCCTACACGATCAACCCCTACCGGGGCTGCCTCCACCAGTGCGTCTACTGCTTCGCCAGGTCGACGCACGAGTACCTCGACCTGGACGCGGGGCGGGACTTCGACACCCAGATCGTCGTCAAGACCAACCTGGTCGAGGTGCTCCGCCGGGAGCTGGCCCGGCCGTCGTGGCGGCGCGAGCACGTCGCGCTGGGCACCAACACCGACCCCTACCAGCGCGTGGAGGGCCGCTACCGGCTGATGCCGGGGGTGATCCGTGCGCTGGCCGACTCCGGGACGCCGTTCTCCGTCCTCACCAAGGGCACGCTGGCCCGGCGGGACGTCCCGCTGCTGGCCGCGGCCGCGCGCCGGGTGCCGGTCGGCTTCGGGGTGTCCCTGGCGATCTGGGACGAGGAGCTGCACGCCGGCCTCGAGCCCGGGGTGCCCTCGCCACGGGCGCGGCTGGACCTGGTGCGCGCGGTCACCGACGCGGGCCTGCCCTGCGGGGTGTTCCTCGCCCCGGTGCTGCCCGGGCTCACCGACCGGCTCGCCGACCTCGACGCCGCGCTGGCGGCGGTCGCGGCCGTGGGCGCGACGGGGGTCACCGTCGTCCCGCTGCACCTGCGCCCGGGCGCCCGCGAGTGGTTCTCCGCCTGGCTGGCCCGCGAGCACCCCGCGCTGGTCGGCCGCTACCGGCAGCTCTACCGCGGCGGCGCGTACGTGACGGCCGAGTACCGGTCGTGGTTGGCCGCCCGGGTCGCGCCGCTGCTGCGCCGGCACGGGCTCGACGGGCAGGGCAGCGGGCGGGCGCGTGGCGCCGACGGCGTGGCGCCCCCCGGCGTCCCCGGCGACGACGAGGCGGCCTTCCCGGCCGGCAGCCTGCCGCCGTCCCCTGGCCCGCCCGCGCCCGGGGCGGGGGTCCGGCGGCGCGGGCGGGCGATCCGGGAGGAGGCCGTCGCCGGCCAGCTCCCGCTGCTGTGAGACGGCGGGGGAGGGGAGGGGCTCAGCCCGCCGGCGGGGCGGCGGACGCGCGGTTGGCCCGGGCGGCGCGCTCGGCCCGCACCGCCCCGCGCTCGGCCACCGGCTCCGCGCCACCGGCGAGCGCCAGCCGGCGGTAGGAGTCGTAGGACAGCGTCTCGTAGACGGCCGCCAGGGCCTCGGCCCGCGCGCGGCGCGCGCCCGTGGCGGTGGCGCGCAGGTGCAGGGCGGTCCGGACGGCGTGCTTGGTGAAGGTGACCTGCAGCGCCTGGCTGGACAGCCGCCCGCCCACCGTGGAGGTGAGGCCCGGGCCGCGCCGCAGCGCCGGGAGCACCCACGGGCTGTCGGCCAGGGCGGGGAAGCGGCTGCGCACCTCCTCCCAGGCGTGCCAGGCGAGCAGGGCGCCGGGCACCGACCACTCGCCGTCGTCGGTGCGCACCACCAGCCGGCGCGCCGTGGGGTGCACCTGCTCGCGCCGCAGGTCGCGGAAGGTGCCCACCGGGGCCGGCCAGCCCAGCGCGATGGCGCACCACACGACGGTGCGCAGGTGCTCGGGGTCCTCGCTGCGCACCTCGGTCAGCGGCCGGAGGTCCAGGGAGCGGGGGTCGGGCTCCGGGGTGGGCGGCACCGGCAGGGGGACGCCGCCGTAGCGGGCCACCTTGCTGTAGAGGGTGACCGTGGCGGGCTTCCACCCGCGGGCCGCGGCGACGTCGTCCATGCCCCCGGAGGCCAGTTCCTCGGGGCCGAGCCCGAGCTCGAGTGCGGCGTCGACCAGCCGACGCCACTGGACGGCGTAGCCCTCGGGAGGCGCCAGGCGCTGCCACGCCCGGGCCGCCGGGGGTGCCGGCATGTCGGGCAGGGGGTGCTGCCATCCCGCGTCCACTTCCCCATCATACCCGTTATCCCTAACGAAGCAATGAAAAAATCGGTGGTCTCGAACGACCAGGAACGCTTGCCGCGCAAGGCCTGTGTCGGGCCCGCCGGGGCACCGACCTGCGGGGGGGACCCGTGCGCACCGACGATGTCCCGGTGCGCACGGTCGGGGTGGAGGAGGAACTGCTCGTCGTCGACCCGTCGGGGGTGCCGGTGCCGCTGGGACCCGAGGCGCTCGCGGTGGCGTCGCGGCGGGGAGAGGGGGAGACCCCCGCGGAGCACGACCGCTCCGGGGAGGGGGAGGGGACCGGCGGGTCGCCGGGCCACCTGGTGCCCGAGCTGATGCAGCAGCAGCTGGAGCTCGGCACCCGGGTGTGCAGCGACCTGGCCGAGGTGACCGCGGAGCTGCGCCACTGGCGCGGCCGGGCCGACGCCGCGGCGCGGGCCGTGGGCGCGCGGGTGGCGGCCCTGGCCAGCTCCCCGGTGTCGGTGGAGCCGGTGACCACGCCGGGCGAGCGCTACGAGCTCATGGCCGCGACCTTCGGGCTCACCGCGCTGGAGCAGCTGACCTGCGGCTGCCACGTGCACGTGTCGGTGGCCGACGACGAGGAGGGCGTGGCCGTCCTCGACCGCATCCGGGTGTGGCTGCCGGTGCTCACCGCGCTGACCGTGAACTCACCGTTCTGGCTGGGCCGCGACAGCGGGTACGCCAGCTTCCGCTCGCAGGCGTGGAACCGGTGGCCCTCCTCCGGGGCCACCGAGCGCTTCGGGGACGCCGCCGCCTACCACCGGGTGGTCGCCGACCTGGTGGCGACGGAGACCATCGTCGACGCGGGGATGGTCTCCGTCGACGCCCGCCTGTCGCAGACCTGGCCCACCGTCGAGGTGCGCATCGCCGACGTCTGCCTGCGCGTCGAGGACGCCGTCACGCACGCCGGGCTGGTGCGCGCCCTGGTGGAGACCGCCGCGCGGGAGTGGCGCGACGGCGTCCCGGCGCCCGCCGTGCGCGCCGACGTGCTGCGGGTGGCCGCCTGGCGCGCCGGGCGGTCGGGCACCGCCGGCGACCTGCTGCACCCGCTCACCGGCCGGCCCGCCCCGGCGGCGGACGTCGTCGGCGCGCTGCTCGGGCACGTGGGTCCCGCGCTGCGGGACGCCGGCGACGGCGAGCGGGTGGCCGACGGCGTCGCCGCGGTGCTGGCGCGCGGGACGGGCGCCGAGCTGCAGCGCCGGGTGTTCGGCGAGACCGGCGACCTGTCCGCGGTGGTGCGGGCCGCCGTGGAGCTCACCGCGGCCGGGCCGCCCGGCGGGTGACGCCGTCCGGAGCCGGTTATCGTCCCCGCCGTGGACACCGCGAGCTGGCGTGACGTCGTGCGGCGCGACCTGTTCGGCCCCCACCCCGACCGGCGGGACCGGCCCTACCGGCTGGTGGTCCGGCTGGCCCTGGTGGTGTTCCGGCTGCTGCGGCTGCGCTTCGACGTCCGCGGCGCCGAGCACGTGCCGGCGTCCGGCGGCGCGGTGGTGTGCAGCAACCACGTGAGCTACCTCGACTTCACCTTCCTCGGCCTGGCCGCCCTCCCGCAGCACCGCCTGGTGCGCTTCATGGCCAAGGCCGCGGTGTTCGGGCACTGGTTCGCCGGGCCCTTCATGCGCGCGATGCGGCACATCCCGGTCGACCGCAAGGCCGGTGCCGCGGCGTTCGATGCCGCCGTGCGCGCGCTGAAGGACGGCGAGCTGGTGGGCGTGTTCCCCGAGGCGACGATCAGCCAGAGCTTCACCCTCAAGGACCTCAAGGCCGGCGCCGCCCGGATGGCGATCGACGCCGGCGTGCCGATCCTGCCCGCCGCGGTGTGGGGCGGGCACCGGGTGGCCACCAAGAAGCACCCGGTCGACCTGACCCGCGGCCGGGCGGTGACCGTGCTGCTGGGCGAGCCGCTGCAGCCGGAGCCGGGGGAGACGCCGGCGGCGCTGCTGGCCCGCACCCGCGCGGCCATGGAGGCGCTGCTGGACGAGGCGCAGCGCAGCTACCCGCAGCAGCCCTCGGGGCCGGAGGACACGTGGTGGCTGCCGGTGCACCTGGGGGGCACCGCGCCCACCCTGGAGGAGGCCGCGGCCCGCGACCTCGCCGACGCCACCGGGCACCGGCGCCGGGCGCGCACCTCCCGCCGGGCGCGGCTGGCGGCCCGCGTCCGCCGCGGGGGGCGGGCGGCCTAGTCGACGACGGGGGGCGCCATCAGCCGGAAGGCCTCGAGCTCGACGTCGTACCACCGGCGCAGCCGCCCCAGCGGCGTCATGCCCAGCCGCCGGCAGACCGCCAGGGACGCCGCGTTGCCCGGCCGCACGACCGCGTAGACCTCGGGCAGGCCGGCGCCGAAGGCCCACTGCACGACCGCGCGGGCGGCCTCGGTGGCGTAGCCGCGGCCCCAGCTGTCGGGGTGCAGGTGCCAGCCGACCTCGACCTCGCCGACGCCGTCGGGCAACGGCTTGAGCAGCAGCGTGCCGGCGATCCGGGCGGGGTCCGCGCGGGGCTCGACCGCCCACACCCCGCAGCGCGGGTCGGCGCGCGAGACCTGCGCCCAGCGGGCCACCAGCTCCACCGGGCCGACCGAGGGGGTGCCGCCCAGCCAGCGGGTGACCGCCTCGCGGCGGTAGAGGTCGGTGAGGCGGGCCAGGTCGTCGCGGCGGGTGGTCCAGGCGCGCAGCCGCAGCCGCTCGGTGACCAGCTCCCCGTCGCCGTCGGGCACGGTCGGTGCCTACCCGGCGCCACGACCCTCACGCCCCGCCGTCATGCTCCCGGCATGAGCGCACCGGCCGACCTGTTGATCACCGACGTCACCGTCGGCGACCGCCGCGGCCGCGCGGTGCACGCCGTCGACGGCCGGATCGCCTGGCTCGGGGACGCCGCCGACGCGCCGCGCGCCGGCCGGGTGCTGGCCGGGGAGGGCGCGCTGCTGACCCCGGCGTTCGTGGACGCGCACGTGCACGCCACCGCGACGGGGCTGGCGCTGACCGGTCTCGACCTCCACTCGAGGTCGAGCCTCGCCGCGGCGCTCGCCGCCGTCGCCGACGCGGTGCGCACCGCCCCGCCGGGGATCGTGCTGGGCACCGGCTGGGACGAGACGGGCTGGCCGGAGGGCCGCGGGCTGACCCGCGCCGACCTCGACGCCGTCGTCGGCGACCGGCCGGCCTACCTGGCCCGGGTGGACGTGCACTCCGCGACGGTGTCCACCGCGCTGCTCGACCGGGTCCCCGGCATCCGCGGGCTGCCCGGCTTCTCCCCCGACGGGCAGCTGCGCCTCGACGCCCACCACGCCGCCCGGCAGGCCGCCTACGGCGCCGTGGGCGGCCCGCAGCGGGCCGCGGCGCAGGCGGCGGCGCTGGCCGAGGCGGCGCGGCTGGGGATCGGCACGGTGCACGAGATGGCCGGGCCCGAGGTGTCCAGCGCGGAGGACCTGCAGGCGCTGCTCGCGCTCGCCGGCGGGCGCCCCGGCCCGGGGGTGGTCGGCTACTGGGGGGAGCTGGCCGAGCGCGGCGGGCTGGAGCCGGTCCACGAGCTCGGGCTGGCCGGCGCCGGCGGCGACCTGTTCTGCGACGGCGCGCTGGGCTCGCACACCGCGGCGCTGGGCACGCCCTACCGCGACCGGCCGGCCACCTCCGGCGCGCTGCGGTTCGACACCGCCTCGCTGGTGCACCACGTGCGCGCGTGCACCGAGGCCGGGCTGCAGGCCGGGTTCCACGTCATCGGCGACGCCGCGGTGGGCCAGGTGCTCGACGCCGTCGGCGTGGTGGTCGAGCAGCTCGGCGTGGCCGCGGTGCGCGCCTGCCGGCACCGCCTCGAGCACGTCGAGATGCCCTCCGCCGACGCCGTGGCGCGGATGCGGGCCTGGGGGGTGGTGGCCAGCGTGCAGCCGGCGTTCGACGCGGCGTGGGGCGGGGAGGCCGGGATGTACGCCGAGCGGCTCGGGGTCGAGCGGGCCCTGGCGACCAACCCGTTCGCCGACCTCGCCGACGCCGGCGTCGCCCTGGCGCTGGGCAGCGACGCCCCGGTCACCCCGCTGGACCCGTGGGGCGGGGTGCACGCCGCCGTGGACCACCGCACGCCCGGCGCCGGGCTGCGGCCCTTCGACGCCTTCGACGCCGCCACCCACGGCGGCTGGCACGCCGCCCGCGCCGAGACGCCGGCCGGGCCGCTGTCGGTGGGCGCCCCGGCCGACCTGGCGCTGTGGGCGAGCGGGGCGAGCCTGTCGGGCGTCCTCGCCGAGCGGCAGCGGCCCGCCTGCCGGGCGCTGGTGGTGGCGGGGGAGCCGCTGCAGTGACCGCCGTCGGGTCGCTGTAACGAGCGTCGGGGCCGACCCGACGGGGGACGCTCCCGGTCGGGAGGCCGGCCGCGGCCGGGGGGATGGGATGCTGGTCGGTGGACCACGCGGTGGTCCGCGCCCGCCGTGTGGTGGGTGCCAGCCGGACGCCGGGGCCCCGCCCGCGGCACCACGTCGCGGGGAGGCCGAGGGTGCCCGCAGCAGCCGCGCCGGACACGCAGCGGCCGCGCACCGGCCCGCACGAGACACCCCCCGCCTCGCGCCGCCTGCCGTGGCGCACCGCGCTGGCCGCCGCCGGGGGCGGACTGCTGCTGCTGGCCTTCCCGGGCTGGTCGCTGCCGCTGCTGGCGGTGCCGGCCACCGCGGCGCTGGCACTGGCCGTGCACGGGCAGCGCGCCCGCGGCGGCGCCTGGCTGGGCCTGGTGTTCGGGCTGGCCTTCTTCGTGCCGCTGCTGTCGTGGAGCGGCACCTACGTCGGGGCGTTCCCGTGGCTGGCGCTGGCGCTCTCCCAGGCGGCGTTCGTGGCACTGCTGGGAGCGGCGACGGCGGCCACCTCCCGGCTGCGGCTGTGGCCCCTGTGGACGGCGGCGCTGTGGGTGGCCGACGAGGCGCTGCGCGGCCGGCTGCCGCTGGGCGGGTTCCCGTGGGGACGGCTGGGGTTCAGCCAGACCGACGGGCCGTTCCTGTCGCTGGCCGCCTACGGCGGGGTGCCGCTGGTCGCCTTCGCCGTCGCGCTGTGCGGCGCGCTGCTGGCGGCGGCGGTCCTCGCCGCCGTCCAGGGGCGCACGGTGCGGACGGCGGCCGCCGCGGTGGCCGGGGCGCTGGCCGTCCCGCTGCTCGGGGGGCTGGCCTGGCTGCCGCTGCCGGGCGCCTCGCTCACCGCGGGCGGGCCGGCGGTCACCGTCGCCGTCGTGCAGGGCGACGTGCCCGAGGCCGGCCTGGAGTTCAACGCCCGCCGCCGCGCGGTGCTGGACAACCACGTGCAGCAGACCCGGCAGCTGGCCGCCGCGGTGGCCGCCGGGGACCAGCCGCAGCCGGACCTGGTGGTGTGGCCGGAGAACAGCTCCGACATCGACCCCTACACCAACGCCGACGCCGCCCGGGCCATCAGCGGCGCCGCCGCGGCGATCGACGCGCCGATCCTGGTCGGCGCCGTCGTCGAGGGGCCGGGGCGGTACCTGAGCAACACCGGCATCGTGTGGGACCCGGTGACCGGCCCGGGCGACACCTACGTCAAGCGCCACCCGGTGCCGCTGGCCGAGTACGTGCCCGCCCGCGCCTTCTTCCGCTTCTTCAGCGACAAGGTCGACCTGGTCCGCCGCGACTTCACCCGGGGCAGCGAGGTCGGGGTGCTGGAGGTGGGCGGCGCGCGGGTGGGCGACGTCATCTGCTTCGAGGTGGTCTACGACTCCCTGGTCGCCGACACGGTGGAGGCCGGCGCCGGGCTGCTCGTCGTGCAGACCAACAACGCCACCTTCGGGTTCAGCGACGAGAGCGCCCAGCAGGTCGCCGCCGCGCAGGTGCGGGCGGTGGAGTTCGGCCGCTCGGTGGCGCTGGCCTCCACCAGCGGCATCTCGGCGGTGATCGCCCCGGACGGGACGCTGGTGCGGCAGTCGCAGCTGTTCACCCCGGCGGTGTTCGTCGAGGAGATCGCCCAGCGCGACACCACCACGCCGGCGCAGCGGGTCGGCGCCGGCCCCGAGTGGCTGCTGTCCGCGCTCGGTGCCGGGGCGGTGCTCGCCGTCGCCGTCCCGGCACTGCGGGCACGGCGAGGACGGCGGAGCGGCCGGTGACCGTCCCGCCGCGGGTGCTCGTGGTCATCCCCACCTACGACGAGGTGGACAACCTCGGGCCCATCCTCGACCGGCTGCGCGCCGCGGTGCCGGCCGCGCACGCCCTCGTGGTCGACGACGGGTCACCCGACGGCACCGGTGAGCTCGCCGAGCGGCTGGCCGCCGCGGACCCGCGGGTGCACGTGCTGCGGCGGACGGCGAAGACCGGCCTCGGCCCGGCCTACGTCGCGGGGTTCCGGTGGGGCCGCGAGCGCGGCTACGACGTGCTCGTCGAGATGGACGCCGACGGCTCGCACCACCCCGAGCAGCTGCCGCTGCTGCTGGCCGCCCTGGACGGCGCCGACCTGGTGCTCGGGTCGCGCTGGGTGCCCGGCGGCCGCGTCGAGGACTGGCCGCGGCGGCGGCTGCTGCTCTCCCGGCTGGGCAACCGCTACACCCGCTGGGCGCTGCGGCTGCCGCTGGCCGACGCCACCGGCGGGTTCCGGGCGGTCCGCGGCGAGCTGGTCGACCGGCTGCCCTTCGACGCGGTGGCCAGCCAGGGGTACTGCTTCCAGGTCGACTGGGCGTGGCGGGCGTGGCGCTCCGGCGCCCGGGTGGTCGAGGTGCCGATCACCTTCAGCGAACGCGCGCGGGGCCGGAGCAAGATGACCGCCTCGATCGTTGAGGAGGCGTTGGTGCGGGTCACGTGGTGGGGCCTGCAGGACCGGCTGGCCGACCGGCTGCCGGGCCGGGTCCCCCGCGCCGTACCGGGACGGGTCCGCGACGGCGGGCGGTCCAGCGCGGTCCGGTAGGCGGACCCGGGCCGCCCGGCGAGCCGGGCCGAGGAGAACCGTGGGACACCGCGTTCGGGTGCTGGCGGGGCTGTGGGCCCTCGCCGAGGTCGTCGTCCTCGTGCTGGTGGCGAGCTGGATCGGGGTGGGCGCGACCGTGCTCGCCGCGCTGGCCACCACCGTGCTGGGCTGGTCGCTGACGGCGCGGCAGCTGAGGGGCCTCGCTGCCCCCCTCCGCTCGCACGCTCGCGGCGGGCCCCTGCAGCGAGGCCGGACGATCGGGGACGGGGGCCTGGTCGCCGTCGGCGGGGCGCTCATGGTGCTGCCCGGCTTCCTCGGCGACGTCGTCGGGCTGCTGTGCCTGCTGCCGCCCACCCGCCCCCTGGTGCGGGCCGTCGTCGGCCGCGGGCTGGTCGCGCGGCTGGGCCTGGTCCCCGCGGGTCCGGTGCGGGTGCGCAGCACCCGGGTGCCCGGGGCGACGGCGGCCGGTGCGACGGCGGCCGGTGCGCGGGTGCGGGTCATCGAGGGCGAGGTGGCCGGCGACGTGGTCGACGCCGGCCCGCGCGGCTGACGACCTCAGTCCCGGGGGAGGGGCCGGAAGCGCAGGCAGGTGCGCTCGCCCACCCGCTCGACGCCGGTCGCCGCGAGCCGGGCCGGGGCGACGCCGTCGAAGAGCCGCAGGCCGCCGCCGAGCAGCACGGGCAGCACGTCGACGCGCAGCTCGTCGGCCAGCCCGGCGTCGAGCAGCTGGCGGTTGAGGTCGGCGCCGCCGACGACGGTGACCGCCCGCTCCCCGGCGAGCTCCCGGGCGGTGGCCACCGCCGCGGGCAGGTCGCCGGCGAAGGTGATCGACAGCCGGTCGTTGCTGCGCGGCGGCGTGGCCGGCGGGCGGGTGGTGAGCACGACGATCGGCACCTGGTACTCGTAGTCGTCGGCGTAGGAGTCGGGGTCGGGCGCGCCGTCGAAGGTGCGCCGCCCCATGAGGACCGCCCCGGTCTCCGCCTGCGAGGCGGCCAGGTAGGCGCGGCCGGCCGGGCTGTCGAGGTCGGCGTAGAGCACGCCGAAGTCCCCGGAGGGGTCGGCGACGTAGCCGTCCAGGGACATCGTCATGCCGGCGATCAGGTGGGCCACGGCGTCCTCCTCGGGGGGGTGCTGACGGGGCAGACCCGTGGGGGAGCGGGAACTGAGCGGTCCCCGGACGCGCGACGGCCCCGGTGGGGTGTCCCACCGGGGCCGCCGAACGGTCCTGGCACGGCCCGCCTCCAGGGGCCCGCCGCGAGCTCGCGAGCGGTGGGAGGAGGCGGGTCCTCCCTCAGCTGGCGCGGGTGCGCCGTCCGCGCAGCACCTCGAGGCGCTCGGCGAGGACCTCCTCGAGGTCCTCCACGGAGCGGCGCTCGAGCAGCATGTCCCAGTGGGTGCGCGGCGGCTTGACCTTCTTGGGGGCCGGCTCGCTGCCGCCGACCAGCTTGGCCGCGGCGCCGTCGAACTTGCACTCCCAGGTGTCGGGCACCTCGGCGTCGTCGGCGAACGGCACGGTGAACTGGTGGCCCGTGGGGCACTTGTACTCCGCGTACTGCCGCTCGATCGGAGCGGTGTTCCGCTCGGTCTCGTAGCTCACGCTGCCCAGTCGGCTGCCGCGCAGGGAACGCTCGCCCATGGCACACCGTCCTCTCGTGCTTCGGGGTGTCGGTCAGGAGTCCACGTCGCAGCAGGGAGCTACCCACTGCGCAGGGGAGTCGAAAGGGACCAACGACGGATTTCGCGAAGAGATTCCGCTGAGTCGGTTCCCCATCATCGCATGGAGTGGTATCGGGCGCCGCACGCACCCCCCGGCCGGGGGACCCGGGCTCAGGGGAGGGCCAGCTGCCCCGGCCCGGCCGCGGTGGGCCCGAGCTGGCCGAGCACGTGGTGGCGGCGGCACAGCACCTGGTAGTGCACCTCCGCGCCCGTCTCGTCACCGGCCTCGTCGGTCGGGGCGGGGGTGGGCGCGGTGTCGGCGACGACGACGGTGGCGCCCGAGCGCACCATCGCGCCGTCCACCACCCGGGCGTTGAGCAGGCCCGGCAGCCCGCACCAGCACAGCACCTCGACCTGGATGCGCTGCACGTCGTCGGCGACCTCCAGCAGCCGCTGGGTGCCCGGGAACAGGCGGGCGCGGAAGTCGGTGGTCAGGCCGAAGGCGTAGACGTCGACGTGCGAGGCGTCGACGAGCTCGGCGAGCTGGTCGACCTGCCCGGGGGTGAGGAACTGCGCCTCGTCGACGATCAGGTAGTCCACCCGGCGGCCCCCGGCCCAGTGGCTGCGCACCAGCAGCAGCAGGTCGCTGCCGGCGTCGACCTCGACGGCGGTGCGCGACAGGCCGACCCGGGAGCTGATCAGCGGCCGTGCCGAGCGGTCGCCCTGGGTCAGCAGCAGCCCCGAGCGGCCCTGGCGGCTCTGGTTGTGGTCGACCTGCAGGGCGAGGGTGGACTTGCCGCAGTCCATCGGGCCGTGGAAGAAGCGCAGGTGGGCCGGGGCCGGCGCGCGGCGGCGGTCACCGGCGGCGGGCACCGCCACCGGCGGGACGGACGGGTCGGTCACAGGCGCTCCGGCGGCGTGTTGCCCGCCGCGACCACCGCGCGGCGCACCGGCAGCCGCAGCAGCAGCAGGAAGCCGGCGACGAAGAAGACCACCAGGCTGATGATCGCGTACCGGTAGGAGCCGGTGAGCTGGTAGGTCAGGCCGAAGGCCAGCGGCCCCAGCCAGCTGGTCCCACGGTCGCTGATCTCGTAGAAGCTGTAGTACTCCGCCTCCTTGCCCGCCGGGATCAGGTGGCTGAACAGCGACCGCGACAGCGCCTGCGTGCCGCCCTGCACCAGCCCGATCACCGCGGCCAGGGCGTAGAACTGCGCGACCGCGCCCTCCTGCAGCCAGTAGGCGGCCACCAGCACCGCCGTCCACACCACCAGGCAGCCCAGCACCGTGCGCTTGGCGCCGTGGCGGGCCGCCACCCGGCCCAGGCCCAGCGCCCCGAACACCGCGACCACCTGCACCATGAGGATCGCCCCGGTGAGCACCGACTGCGACAGGCCCAGCTCCTCGCTGGCGTAGGTCGCCGACAGCGAGACCACCGTCTGCACGCCGTCGTTGAACAGCAGGTAGGCGCCGAGGAACCACAGCGTCAGCGGGAACGCCCGCATGCCCCGCAGCGTGGCGGCGAGCTGGCGGAAGCCGCTGGTGGCGTGCGCGGCGGCCTGCGCCGGCCGGTCGCGCAGCAGCGACACCGTGACCAGCGTGAACAGTCCCCACCACAGGCCGGCGGTGGCCAGGCAGATGCGCACCGCCTCGCCCTCGGTGAGGCCCAGCGAGCCCGCGCCGAGGAAGAGCCCGAGGTGGACGGCGAGCAGCAGCGCGCCCCCGACGTAGCCGAAGGCCCAGCCGCGGCTGGAGACCGCGTCGCGCTCGTCGGGGCCGGCCAGGTCGGGCAGCCACGAGTAGTAGACGACGGTGGCGGCGCCGAAGCTGACGTTGGCCACCACGAACAGCGCCGCGCCCAGCAGGTAGCGGCCGTCGGCGACGAAGAACAGGCAGGTCGCGGCCAGCGCGCCCAGCGCCGCCAGCGCCCCGAGCAGGTGCCGCTTGCGGCCGGTGCGGTCGGCGACCGCGCCGGTCAGCGGCAGCACCACGACCTGCAGCACCACCGACACCGACAGCACGTAGGAGAACCAGCTGCCCGGCGGGATCGCCAGACCCAGGAACGGCAGCCGCCCGCCGGGCCCGGCGGCGTCCTCGGCGACCGAGGTCAGGTAGGGCCCGAGGAAGACCGTGGTGACGCTGGTGTTGAACACCGACATCGCCCAGTCGTAGGAGTACCAGCCGAAGCGCTCGCGGCGCAGGGCACGGTCGACGGGCGGCGCGGCGTCGACGTCGGGGGCGTTCACCGGCGCAGGGTGCCACCCCGGGCGGCGCGGATCCAGCACCGTCCGGTCACGGGATGTCGTCGGGGACGACGCCGCCCGGGAACGCCGCGACACCGGTCGTGGGCCGGGTCGGGTCGGGGTGCAGCGGCCGGCTCGCCTCCCGCAGCGGCACCAGCCCCCGCGTGATCGCCGCCGCGATGCGCGTCCGTGCCCGGTTGGCGTCGCCCACCCGGCCCAGCTCGAGGTCCGCCATGGACACCGGCGGCCCGACGTGCACCCGCAGCACCGGCCGCTGCACCAGCGACCGGGCTAGGGTGCGCAGCTTGCCCCAGTCGTTGCCGTACTGCAGCACCTCCTGGGCGCCCCACTGGCTGACCGGGATCACCGGCACCCGCACGCCCAGCGCCAGCCGCGCCATGCCGGTGCGGCCCCGCTCGGGCCAGCCGTCGGGCGCCAGGCCGACCCGCCCCTCGGGATAGGCCACCACGTGCCCGCCGTGCACCAGCGCCACCTCGGTGACCCGCACCGCGTGCCGCGCCACCTCGGTGCCGCGGTCGACCCGGATGCCGCCGGCCCGCTCGAGCAGCGGGCCGACCACCGGCGCGGACACGATCCCGCCGGTCGCCATGATCCGGGGGACGACGCCGAGCCGGTGCAGCGCGACGGCGATGACGAACGGGTCGAAGTCGCCGACGTGGTTGGCCGCCAGCAGCAGCGGCCCGCGCCGCAGCTCCGCGGGGATCGACCCGGTGACCTCCACCCGGCCGACGAGGTCGACCAGCCAGGAGAAGCGCTGCAGCAGGAACAGCCACACCTCCCACGGCGGGGCCGCGGCGATCGCCAGCTCGCGGGCGAACCACTCCGGGTCGCCGGCGCGGAGGATGCCCTCGAGGTGGTCGGGCAGCGGCGGCGGGGCCGGCCGCCAGTCGCGCAGCGCCTGCACCCACCCGCCCGGCAGCCACCCGCCCGGTACCCACCCGCTCAGCGCGGCGTCCACTGGCCCCGGTCCTCCAGCACGCCGCGCAGCATCGCCGGGCGGTCGGTCATGATCCCGTCGACGCCCAGGTCGAGCATCGCCGCGGCCTCCTCCGGGGTGTCCACCGTCCACACGTGCACCTGCAGCCCGCGGGCGTGCGCGGCGGCCACGAACCGCTCGTCCACCAGCGCGCGGCCGCCCAGCTGCAGCGGCACCTGCGCGCACCCGGCCGGCAGCCGCACCAGCCCGGCGGCCCGGGGGGAGTAGGACGACAGCCGCAGCGCGGCGACCCCGCGCGGGCCCAGCGAGGTGCACACCGAGGGCCCGAACACCCGGCGGGCCGCGGCCACCCGCGCGTCGGAGAACGACCCGAGGCAGATGCGGTCGGCCATCCCGGTCCGGCGCACCAGGGGCACCAGCGGCGCGAGCACGCCGGCGGCCTTGACGTCGAGGTTGAACCGGACGTCGGGCCAGGCGCCGAAGAGGTCCTCGAGCCGCACGACCGGCTCCCGGCCGCCGATGCGCGCCGTGGCGACCTCCGCCCACGGCAGGTGCTCGATGCGGCCGGTGCGGTCGGTGACCCGGTCGAGGGTGGGGTCGTGGAAGGCGACGAGGACACCGTCGGCGGTGACGCGGACGTCGGTCTCCAGGTACCGGTAGCCCATCGCCACGCACGCCTCGAACGCCGGCCGCGTGTTCTCCAGGTGCTCGATGGCGCCGCCGCGGTGCGCCATCGCCAGCGGCGTCGGCCCCTCGAGGTAGGCGAACCGGGCGGGGGGCACGGCCGACACGCTAGCCGCGCCGCCCGACACGCCGGACGGGCCCTCCGTCAGCGCGTCGCGGGCGTGTCCGGCGGGACTGTCGGTGCCGCCGTCTACCGTGCGGGCCGTGGCAGAGCAGCGCGCCCGCAGGACGGTGGGGAAGGCGGTCGGTACGACGACGCAGCTGGGGACGGACGCCCCGGCGGAAGACGGTCGGCAGGGGAGTGGCGGCGAGCGCCGCTGCGGCTGGTGCCGCCGCGTCCTGCCCCAGGCCGGGTCGGTGGGCCGCCCCCGGCTCTACTGCGGGCAGGCCTGCCGCCAGCGCGCCTACGAGCAGCGCAACGCCAGCACCCAGGCCGGCCTGCCCGGCGACGTCGTCCTGGTCAAGCGCGCCGAGCTCGACGGCCTGCAGGACCGGCTCTACCAGCTGCGCTGCGCCATCGAGGACGTCCAGACGCTGCTGGCCGAGCGGCACACCAAGGCCGAGCTCGAACGCTCCCTGGCCGACCTGGTGCACTCCACCGGCCGGCTGGACAAGCTCTGGGTCAGCGAGCGCGCCGCCGGCTGACCCGCCGGGTCGCAGGTCGCCGCCCGGTCAGTCCGGGTCCTGCGTGTCGTCGTCCTGGTCCTCGGGTGCTCCCGGGTCGGGGTTGCTGTTGTCCGGCAGGTTGTCCTGCGACTCCTCCGACGGGTCGCCACCGCTGGTGTTCTCGCTGTCGTCGGTCGTGCCGTCGTTGCGGTCCTGGCCGGCCGGATCACCGCACGCCGTCAGCGTGGCACCGCCGCCGAAGAGAGCCAGGGCGGTCATCAGTGCGGCGATCGGACGTCGGAGTTCCATGTCGTCGACCCTACGGAGCAGCCGGGCGGGCCGCCCGTCGAAGCACCCCACACCACCATTATTGCGTCACTGTGACGCAACACTGGTGGTGTCGGTGACTGCCGGGGAGGAGGGGGTCACCGTCCGGCGGTGGCGTCCGGGGCGACCGGTCGACAGTCGGGCCCGGGTCGGCCGGCGAGGACGGGCCGGCGGCGGGCAGGTGACGGGATCGGAGCTGCGGACACCGGGCGGCGCCGGTCGGACGGCACGGACGGGTCGTGACGCCGGGGACCACCGGAGGTGCCGGGCCGGCACGGGTGCCGGACGCGGGACGTCGGCGCGCGTGGTGTCGGGGTGCGTGCCGCCGTCACCTGCGAGCCGGACGAGCCGTGCCGGTGGTCCCGACGTCGCCAGGGTCCCGAACTCACCAGGTCGTGTCCACCAGGTCGTGTCCACCAGGTCGTGGCCGGCGGTGTGGCCGGGCCCGGCGGGACGATCTCGACCGGTTCCGACCGCCCTGGGAACCTGTGCCGATAATGCACATTATGTCAGGTAGCGCGGAGCGGGGCCGCTCCCGTCCTCCCCGGAGCCTCCTCCTCCGTCACGTCTCCTGCAGGCGGACCCGGGGGTCCAGCGCGGCCGCGGCGACGTCGGCGACCGCGTTGGCCACGATGACCGCGGCGATGACCACCGTGGTCAGCCCGACCAGCAGCGCCCGGTCGCGCCCGCCGATGGCGCCCAGGATCGCGTTGCCGACACCGGGCATGCCGAACACCCCCTCGACGACGACCAGCCCCACCACGAGCTGTCCCAGGTGGGCGGCCACGAAGGTCACCACCGGCGTCAGCGCGGGACGCAGCGCGTGCACGCCGACCACCCGCCGGGTCGTCAGCCCGCGGCCGCGCGCCGCCTGCACGAAGGGCGCGCGCAGCGTGTCGCCCACCTCCGCGCGGGTGATCAGCGCGACGTAGCCGGTGGACAGCGCGGCGAGTGCCACGGTCGGCAGCACGTAGGCCGCGGGCTCGCCGCTGCGCCCGTTGAACGGCGCCCAGCCGAGCTCGGAGACGAACACGAAGCGCAGCAGGTAGGCCGCCACGACCACCGGCGTGCCGACCAGCAGCGTGGCCACCACGGTGACTCCCTTGCCTGTCCACCGCCCGCCGGCGGCCAGCGCCCCGGCGACCACGCCGACGACCAGCTGGAGCACCACCGCGCCGGCCAGCAGGGTCGCGCTGACCGGCGCGGCGACCGCCAGCACGTCGATGACGGCCGGCCCGGGCACGACGGCGTCCCCGCGCAGGGTCGGCAGCCCCCGGCCCCAGTCCCCGGTCACCAGGTCGCGGAGGTAGCGGCCGTACTGGACCGGCAGGGGCTCGTCGAGCGAGAACTCGCTGCGGATGCGCGCGTAGAGCTCCGGCGGCGGGGGCGAGAAGCCGAACAGCGCCCGCACCGGGTCCCCGGGCAGTTGCGTCACGGCGACGAAGACCAGGGTCACGGCCGCCCAGAGGCTGAGCACCATCTGCGCCAGGCGGCGCAGGGCGAAGGCGGGCACGGCCGACATCGTGGCAGCACCGTGATCACCGCCGTCGAGGTCCCGGCCGGCCGTCGGGCAGGATCCGCTCGTGCCGTCGTCGAACCGGGTCCGGGCGAGCGGCGCCCTGCTGGTCGCCGTCCCGCTGCTGGCCGTGCTCACGGTGATGGTCCTGGCGCCCAGCACGCTCAGCCCCGCCGACCCCCGCGACTGCGACCTCGGCGCGTCCCTCGAGCCGCCGTCGTGGGCGCACCCGCTCGGTCTCGACGTGTTCGGGTGCGACCTGGCCGCCAAGGCCGTCCACGGGGCGCGGACGTCGCTGCTCGCGGCGGCCGCCGTGATCGTCCTCGCGGGCCTGCTGGCGGTCGTACTGGGCACGGTGGCCGGCTACGCGGGCGGCGTGGTCGACGGCGTCGTCTCCCGGGCCACCGACGTGTGGTCGGGGATCCCGCTCGTCCTCGGCGGGGTCGTCCTGCTCAGCGCCACCGACCGGCGCGGCCCCGTGCAGCTCGTCGCCGTGCTCACGGCCTTCAGCTGGCCGCCCATGCTGCGGGTCGTGCGCGCGGCCACCCGGCAGGTCGTGGCGCTCGACCACGTCACCGCGGCCCGCGCCCTCGGCGCCGGACCCGTGCGGCTGCTCACCCGGCACGTCGTCCCGCACGCCGTCCGGCCGCTGGTGGTCTTCGCCAGCGCCTACGCCGGCGTCCTGGTGTCGGCCGAGGCCGTCCTCACCTTCGCCGGCGTCGGCCTGCAGCGCCCGACCGAGTCCTGGGGCATCCTGCTGCAGCAGGGCGGCGAGGCGTCCTCCCGGGCGCCGCACACCCTGATCGCGCCCAGCCTCGTCCTCGTCGTCGCCGTCACCGCCTTCGTCCTCCTCGGCGAGGGCCTGCGCCGACGTCCGACCCACCGCTGAGCCGTCGCGAGGGCGTCGCGAGCCCGGGACGTCGACGGGGCACCACTCCCCTGCTCGGGTCCGGGTCGTCCGTCCCGGCTCCAGGCTGACAGATGACCCCTCCCCTGGTCCTTCATGGTCTTGTTCGGGACGAGCAACCGTCAATTCCATCATTTTGTTGGGGATAACGGTAGAAGAGAGGAGAGCTGCAGCGCTCGACCGGCGATCATGCTGCCGCGTGCCACGCCGCGGCCGGCCGATCCCGGCGCCCGGCGTGTCCCGTCCCGCGTGCACGGCGCGCCGACACCCACCGGGGCCGGGCCGGCGAGCGACGAGCCGTGACCAGCGGCGAACCCGTCCCTCGGTCCCGCCCGCCCGACACCGCAGCGGAGGCGGTGGGCGGGACCCTCCCCCGGTCGTCGTCGTTCTGGGTCGTTGCCGCTTGTTTTGATTGCAACTTGGGGATAACGGATGTAACGGATCGGGATGACGTTGCAGGAAGTCGTTGACCTCTGCATCACCCGTGGTTACGTTCCCGCCGGTGTGTTCCACGCCACACCGGCGGTCGCCCGCGGGGCGGCCGTCCTCCCCACCCGTGCTCGGCGTTGCGCCGGGAAGGGATCGTCCGTGACCGCTACCGCCGTCCGCCCGAACGAGGCTCCCCCACCCCGCGAGGTCTCCGGCCTCCGCCGCCTCTGGGACCGCAAGCTGCACCACTACCCCGAGAACGGGCCCCGGTCGCTGTACCTGGGGATCACCGTGCTGGCCACCGTGATCCTGTACTACGAGCTCTACGTCGGTGGCGCCGTCGCGACCCAGATCATCGCCGAGCTCGGCTTCTCCTTCACCGGCTACGTCTTCGTCTCGGTCATCGGCAACCTGGTCGGTGCGTTCGCCTCGCTGTTCGCCGGTCTCGCCGACCGGTGGGGCCGGGCCAACCTGGTCGTGGGCGGCCTGCTCCTCACCGGGCTGCTCCTCCTGGTCGGCCTGCCGCACGCGCCGGGCAAGACCGCCTTCACGGTGCTCTTCGCGGTGCTGAGCTTCGTCGAGGGCGTGGTGCTGGTGGCCACCCCGGCGCTGATCCGCGACTTCTCGCCGCAGGTCGGCCGCGGCGTCGCCATGGGCTTCTGGACCCTCGGCCCGGTGCTCGGCAGCCTCGTGGTGACGACGGTGTCGAGCAACACCCTTGACGAGCACCCCGACTGGCGCTGGCAGTTCTACGTCTGCGGCACCGCCGGCCTGGTCGTGTTCGTCGTCGCCCTCGTCGGACTGCGCGAGCTCTCCCCCGCCCTGCGCGACCAGCTCATGGTGAGCATGCGCGACCGCGCGCTGGTCGAGGCGCGGGCCCGGGGCCTGGACACCGAGCAGGCCCTCAAGGGCCACTGGCGGCAGGTGCTGCGCTTCGACGTCGTCGGGTCGGCCTTCGCCATCAGCATCTTCCTGCTGCTCTACTACATCCTCGTCGGCTTCGCCGTCGTCTACTTCGCCACCGTCTTCGGCTACTCCGAGCAGCGCGCCAACGCGCTGGCCAACTGGTACTGGGTGACCAACGCGATCGCGCTGGTGGTCACCGGCGTGCTCACCGACCGGTTCCGGGTGCGCAAGCCGTTCATGGTCGTCGGCACGCTCGTCGGCCTCGTGGGCTCGGTGCTGTTCGCGCTGTCGGCGACGCGGCCGGAGACCGGCTACTACACGATCGCGACCTACTTCATCCTGTCGGCGGCCGGCGGCGGCATGGCCTACGTCGCCTGGATGGCCTCGTTCACCGAGACCGTCGAGCGGCACAACCCGGCCGCCACGGCCACCGGACTGGCCGTCTGGGGCTGGCTGCTGCGCCTGGTGGTGACGGCGTCGCTGGCGGTCTTCACCCTCGTCGTGCCGGCGACCTCCGTCCTGGTCGACCAGGGCTCCCGGGTGAGCGAGATCGTCGCCGCCCACCCGCAGGAGGTCGCGGTGCTCTCGGCCCTCGACCCGGCCACCTCGGCCGCGCTGGCCGCCGACCCCCAGGACGTCGGCGCGCTGGCCACGGCGCTCGGCGCGGTGGCCACCCAGCAGGGCGCCGACGCCGACGAGGCCGCCGCGGTGTCGGAGGCGGTGCGCACGCGGGCGCCGCAGCTGGCGGCCGCCCAGGCGGTCGACCCGGCCACGCTGGCGGCGCTGCAGGCCGACCCGACCGACCCGGCGGCCGGTGCCGCCGCGGTGGGGCAGATCGCCTCGGCCCTCGGCGTCGACGCCGGCCAGGCCACCCAGCTGCTCGTCAGCCTGGGCGACCCGGCCGTGCAGGCCGACCTGGCGCTGGTGCAGCGGTACGGCACCGTGCTGCAGCAGGCGAACACGTCCATCCCGGCCGACGACCTCGCCTACCTCGCCGAGCACGGGGACGAGGTCGCGGCCGCCGCCGAGGAGAACCCGCGGCAGTGGCAGCGCTGGTGGTGGGTGTGCGTCGCCGGGCAGCTGCTGTTCCTGCCCTTCGTGTTCGTGATGGCCGGCCGGTGGAGCCCCCGCCGCGCCCGCCAGGACGAGCAGGCGCACGAGGAGATGGTGGCCCGCGAGCTCGCGGCGCTCGAGCGCACGAACGGCTGAGCCACCACCGAACGGAGGGGCCGGGGCACGAGGGGGCCCCGGCCCCTCCGCTCGTCCGTGCGAGTCCGGTGGCGGCTCAGCGGGTGGTGACGGCGACGCGCAGGCCCATGCCCACCAGCACGGTGCCGGCGGCGGCGTCCAGGCCACGGCCCACCCGCGGACGCCGGAACCAGGTCCCCGCCCGGCCGACGCCGACCGCGAGCCCCAGGTACAGCGCCGTCTCGACGGCGACCTGCAGCAGCCCGAGCACGGCGGCCGCCGGCAGCGGGTCGCTGCCCGCAGGGACGAACTGCGGGTAGAGGGCGACCATGAAGACGGCCAGCTTCGGGTTGGCCAGCTGCACCAGGAGGCCCTCGCCGAAGGCCCGCCGTCCCGCGCCGGCGCCGGCGCCGCCCCCACCGGGCACCGGTGCCTCACCGCCTCCCCGCCCCGCACGCCACAGCGCCCGCCCGCCGAGCCACAGCAGGACCACGGCCCCGGCCACCCGCAGCACCAGGTGGGCGACCTCCGACGCGGCGACCGCGGCGGCGACACCGGCCCCGGCGAGCAGCGCCCAGACCAGCAGTCCCGCCTCGAGGCCCAGCACGGTCGGCACGGCGGCGCCCGTCCCCCGCAGGGCGGCGCGGCGCACGACGAGCGCCATCGCCGGCCCCGGCGTCGCCGCGATGAGCAGCACGACGCCGAGGAAGGCGGGGACCGTCCCCGCCAGTGCGACCGCGTCCACGCCCGCGGATGCTCCCAGCCCTGCCCGGCGACCGCGACCGCCTTTCTCGGTGCCGGTTCGTCCGTCCCTCCTGTGGGGTGTTCGGTTCGTTGGGGATAACGGTCGGGAGGTAGCGGGTCGGCGGAGGGACGGGCCGCACCTCCCGGGTCGGTCCCAGGCCCGTCCTGTTCACTCGCCGCCGTGGACCCTCTCGACCGCCTCTGGACGCGGGTGACCGCCGAGGTGCCGCTTCCCCCCGGGGTGCTGGTCGGCGCCGCCCTCGTCGCGCTCGTGGTGGTCGCCAGCCCGGCGCTGTGGCGGCCGGCCCGCACGGTGGTGACGATCGCGCACGAGGGCGCGCACGGGCTGGCCGCCGTCGCCACGGGCCGCCGGCTGGCCGGCATCCGGCTGCACTCGGACACCTCGGGGCTGACGGTGTCCGCCGGTCGCCCCACCGGGGCGGGCATGGTGCTCACCCTGCTGGCCGGCTACGTCGGCCCGGGCCTGTTCGGGCTGGGGGCGGCCGCGCTGCTGGCGGCCGGCCACGCCGTCGGGGTGCTGTGGGCGCTGCTCGCCCTGCTGGCGCTGCTGCTGCTGCAGATCCGCAACTTCTTCGGCCTGGGGGCGGTGCTGGTGACCGGCGCCGTCCTCGTCGGCGTCACCGGGTGGCTGCCGACAGCCGCGCAGGCCGGGTTCGCCGCCGCCGTCACCTGGTTCCTGCTGCTCGCCGCGCCGCGGACGGTGCTCGAGCTGCAGGCCGAACGGCGCCGGCGGAGCACCCCGGACTCCGACGCCGACCAGCTCGCCCGGCTCACCCACGTCCCCGGCGTGGTGTGGGTGGCCGTCTTCCTGCTCGTCGACGTCGCCGCCCTCGCCCTCGCCGCCACCTGGCTGCTGGTCCCCTGACCCCGCAGCGTGCTGGAACGGCTCCCTCGCAGGGGCCCGTCCCGAGCGGAGCGAGGGGCGGGGGGCCGGTGAGGTGCTGGAACGGCTCCCTCGCAGGGGCCCGTCCCGAGCGGAGCGAGGGGCGGGGGGCGAGGGGGTCCTTCTCCTAGTCGCGGCGGCCGTTGCCGCGGCGGCGCGGCGCGGCGCCGGGGGGCTGCGACACCGGCGCCACCTCCGGTGCGGGCGGGTTGTCCAGCACCAGGTCGGTGTCGTCCACCGTGACCCGGCGGCCGTGGTGGTGGATGTCGAGCGGCTCGCCGTCGCGCAGGCGGTAGGTGGTGCGCTCCTTCTCGATCGTCACCTGCAGGCAGCGGCCCTGGTAGGACAGCCGGAAGGCCAGCCGCTCGATCCGCGAGGGCAGCCGCGGGCTGAACAGCAGCCGGCCGTCGTGGTCGCGCATGCCGCCGAACCCGGCGACGGCGACCATCCAGCCCCCCGCCAGCGAGGCGATGTGCAGTCCGTGGCCGGCGTTGCCGTGCAGGTTCTGCAGGTCGGTGAGCGCGGCCTCGCCCCAGTAGTCGTAGGCCAGCTCCAGGTGCCCGGTCTCGGCCGCCACGACCGCCTGCTGCGCGGCCGACAGCGAGCTGTCGCGGACCGTGCGGGCCTCGTAGTAGGCGAAGTCGGCGACCTTCTCCTCGTGGGTGAACGCGTCCCCGCGCAGGTGCAGCGCCATCACCAGGTCGGCCTGCTTGACCACCTGCTTGCGGTAGATCTCGAAGTAGGGGTAGTGCAGCAGCAGCGGGTAGTGGTCGGGCGGGGTGGCGGCGAAGTCCCACTCCTGGTGGTGGGTGAACGCCTCGGACTGCATGTGCACGCCCAGCCGCGGGTCCCACGGCACCCGCATCAGCCGGGCGGCCCGCTGCCAGTGCGCGACCTCCTCCTCGGTGACCTCCAGCCGGCCGGCGACGTCGGGCTGGCGCTCGACCGCCGCGGCCGCCTCGCGCAGGTTCCGCTGCGCCATGAGGTTGGTGTAGACGTTGTTGTCCACCACGGCGGTGTACTCGTCGGGGCCGGTCACCCCGTCGATGCGGAACCCGTCCTCGGCGTCGAAGTGGCCCAGCGACGCCCACAGCCGCGCGGTCTCGATGAGCAGCTCGGCGCCGAAGTCGCGCTCGAACTCCTCGTCGTGCGTGGCGTGCAGGTAGCGGACGACGGCGTCGGCGATGTCGGCGTTGATGTGGAAGGCCGCCGTCCCCGCCGGCCAGTAGCCGCTGGTCTCCTCGCCGCGGATGGTCCGCCACGGGAAGGCCGCGCCCTGCCGGCCGAGCTCGCGGGCGCGGGAGCGGGCCAGGTCCAGCGTCGAGTGCCGCCACCGCAGCGCGTCGCGGACGGCGTCCGGGGCGATGTAGGTGAGCACGGGGAGCACGTAGGTCTCGGTGTCCCAGAAGGTGTGCCCGTCGTAGCCGGGGCCGGTGAGCCCCTTGGCCGGGATCGGCTGGCGCTCGGCGCGCAGCCCGGCCTGCAGCACGTGGAAGACGCCGATCCGCACGGCCTGCTGCAGCTCGTCGTCGCCGTCGATCTCGACGTCGGCCAGCGCCCAGTGCGCGTCGAGGACCTCCCGCTGCTCGCGCATGAGCCGCTCGAAGCCGGCCAGCTTCGCCGTCGCCAGCGCCCCCTCCACCTGGTCGCGCAGCGCCGCCGCCGAGCGGCGCGAGCTCCAGCCGTAGGAGAGGTACTTGACCAGCTTGAGCGAGGAGCCCTGCGGCAGCCGGGCGGCGAGGGTGAAGCGGGCGAGGTCCTCGCCGGCCTCCATGTCCTGGGTGGCGGTGTCGGGGACGTCGACGACGTGGTCCATGCCCGCCGCCATCCGCAGCTTGCTGCGCCGGGTGCGGTGCACCAGCACCGCGCGCTGCCCGCGGCCCACGGCCAGCTCGTTGACCAGCGGCCGGCGCAGCGCGGCGGCCGCGCGCGGGTCGTCGCCCTCGGTGCCGCTGTCCACCGGCTCGTTGGCCAGCAGGTCCGACTGCAGCGCCACGTAGAGGTCGCCGCGGTCGTCGGAGCACTCCACCGAGTACTCGATCGCGGCGATGGAGCGCCGCCGCAGCGACACCAGCCGGGTGCTGGTCACGGTCACCGTGCGCCCGTTGGGCGAGCGCCACTCGGTCACCCGCCGCAGCACGCCGCGGCGCAGGTCGAGGGTGCGGCGGTGCTCGACGATCTGGCCGTAGTCCAGGTCGAGGGGGGTGTCACCGACCAGCAGCCGGACGAGCTTGCCGTCGGTGACGTTGACGACGGTCTGGCCCTGCTCGGGGAAGCCGTACCCGGCCTCGGCGTAGGGCAGCGGCCGCTCCTCGAAGAAGCCGTTGAGGTAGGTGCCGGGGACGACGATCGGCTCGCCCTCCTCGAACGAGCCGCGCATGCCGATGTGCCCGTTGGCCAGCGCGAACACCGACTCGTGGACGCCGAGGGAGGCGTGGTCGAGGCCGATCTCGGTCAGCGACCACGGCTCGACGGGGAAGCTGGGCCGCCCCTCCGTCACCGGGCACCCCCGTTCAGCAGCTGGTCGAGGTCGGTCACCACGACGTCGGCGCCGTGCTCGCGCAGCGCCTCGCCCTGCCCGACCCGGTCGACGCCGACGACGAGGCCGAACGCCCCGGCCCGCCCGGCCGCCACCCCGGCCAGCGCGTCCTCGAAGACGGCGGCCTCGGCGGGCGCGACCCCCAGCGCCCGGGCGCCGGCCAGGAAGGTGTCCGGGGCGGGCTTGCCGCGCAGTCCCTCGCGGGCGGTGACCACGCCGTCGACGCGGGCGTCGATGAGGTCGGCGAACCCGCCGGCGGCCACCACCTGCTCGCCGTTGGCCGAGGCCGTGACCACCGCGGTGGCCAGGCCGGCGTCCTTCGCCGCGCGCAGGTAGGCCATCGACCCGGGGTAGACCTCCACGCCGTGCTCGGCGAGCTCGGTGAGCAGCAGCTCGTTCTTGCGGCGGCCGATGCCGTGCACGGTCGCGGCGTCGGCCGGGTCGTCGGGGGTGCCCTCGGGCAGCGTGATGCCGCGGCTGGCCAGGAAGTCGCGGACACCGTCGGCCCGCGGCTTGCCGTCGACGTAGCGGTTGTAGTCCAGCTGGGTGAACGGCGGCGCCTGCGGGTCGGTGGCCCGCAGGTACTCGTCGAAGGTGCGCTTCCACGCGGCCATGTGCACCGTCGCGGTGCGGGTGAGCACGCCGTCCATGTCGAAGAGACAGGCACGGATGCCGTCGGGGAGTCCGAGCACGCGCCGACGCTACCGGCGCGCGCGCACCGGCGACGGGTCGAGACCACCCGGCCGGGCGCCGGCGCCGGACGGCGCGGCGCCCCGTGGCCCCGCTGCAGGGGCCCGCCGCGAGCCTGCGAGCGGTGGGGGGCGACGGGCTCCTTTCACTAGGGTCGCGCCGAGGCGGCAGGACGCCGCCCCCGACGCGAGGAGAGCGCCCCATGGCCGAGCGGCCCACGCCCCCGAACCCCTACGACTTCCTGCCCCCCGTCCCGTCGTTCACGGTGACCAGCACCGACGTCCGCGACGGCGAGGAGATGGCCGCGCCCCAGGTCAGCGGGATGATGGGCGCCGGCGGGCAGGACCGCTCGCCGCAGCTGTCGTGGTCGGGCTTCCCGGAGGGCACCCAGGGGTTCGCCGTCACCGTCTACGACCCCGACGCCCCCACCGCCAGCGGCTTCTGGCACTGGATCGTCACCGGCCTGCCCGCGTCGGTCACCGAGCTGCCCGCCGGCGCCGGCGACCAGGACGGCGCGGGGCTGCCGGCCGGGGCGCGGCAGCTGCGCAACGACGCCGGATTCGCCGGCTACGTGGGCGCCGCTCCCCCGGCCGGGCACGGCCCGCACCGGTACTACACCGTCGTGCACGCCCTCGACGTCGAGGACATGGGGGTGCCCGAGGACGCCTCGCCGGCCTTCCACGGCTTCAACCTCTTCGGCCACACCCTGGCCCGCGCCGTCCTGGTGCCCACCTACACCCAGGAGTGACGCCACCCCGGGCGGACACCGCAACGGAACCAGGTCGTCCCGCCGCGGGGTAGGTGCGCAGGGCCGGGACCGGGTAGGCAGGGGCCGTGGTGTCCCCGGTGCCCTCCCGCCCGGTCCCGGCCCGCCCGCCGTCGTACCGCGTGCTGGTGCCGGTCCTGCTGCTGGCCCTCCTGCTGGCCCAGGTGCTCCTCGAGCCCCGGCGGGCCGCGGCCGCGCCCCCGGCACCCGGGCTGCTGGCGCCCGTGGTCGGCCCCCTCGGTGCCCCCGGGGGCACGCTGGCCGTGGCGGTCGCCGGCCTCGTGCCGGTCGCCCCCGGGCTCACCGGGCCGGGGGCGACCGGGGGCCGGCTCGTCCTGCGCACCGCCGACAACGGCCCCGCGGCGGCCCGGCCCCTGCCCACCGCCTCGCTGGTCAAGCTCTTCCTCGCCGAGGACCTGCTGCACCGGGCCCGCGCCGGCACGGTCACCCTGGGCGAGCGGGACCGGCGGCTGCTGCAGGACATGATCAGCGCGTCGAACGACCCGGCCGCCTCCCAGTTCTGGGACCGCTTCGGCGGTCCGCAGATGGTGCGCGACGTGGCCGCCCGCTACGGCCTGCGCGACACCGCTCCCCCGGACGACCCGAGCCAGTGGGGCGAGACGACCACCACCGCCCGCGACCTGGCCCGCTTCCTCGGCACGCTGCGCCAGGTCGCCGACCCCGAGGACGCCGCCACGCTGCTGTCCTGGATGAGCGCCACCACGCCGGTCGCCGCCGACGGCTTCGACCAGCGCTTCGGCGTCTTCGGCACCGCGCCACCGGCCACCGCGGTCAAGCAGGGCTGGATGTGCTGCCTGAGCGGGCAGCGGCACCTGCACTCCGTCGGCGTCGTCGGCAACCGGGTGGTCGTGCTGCTCAGCGAGGTGCCGCGCTCGGTGTCCTACGGCCGGGCCCGCGCCGCGCTCGACGGCGCCGCCGCCGCGCTGCTGTCCCCGCCTCCCGGCTGACGGCCGGGCGCAACGGGGCGGGCTCAGGGGCCCGGGCTCAGTGGGCCGCGCTCAGTGGGCCGGGCTCAGCGCGGGGCCGGCCGGTCGGCGACCCCGGTGGCGCCCAGCCACGCGAAGCCCACCCGCTCGTAGACGCGCGCCACGTCGTCGTCGCCGGCGGTGAGGAACACCAGGTCGGCGGTCTCGCGCGCCTGCGCCACCAGTGCCGAGGCCAGCGCCGCGCCCACACCCCGGCCGCGGCGGCGCGGGGAGCTGGCCACCCCGACGACCTCGCTGACCTCGCGGCCGCCGACGTCGACCGGCTGGTGTGCGCCGACCGCCACCGGCCGCCCGTCCTCGACGGCGACCATCACCACCGTGCGCCCCGTGGCCACCCGCTCGCGCAGCACCGCGGTGCGCGCGTCCTCGGCCGCCGCGCCGTCGGGAGCCGCGCCCTCGGGAGCGCCGGCCACCTCGACGTCCGGGGCGAAGGCGGTCTCCAGCAGCTCCTGGTACCACGGCAGCCGCGGGTCCTCGGCCCCCACCAGGTACAGCCGCACCCCGTGCGGCAGCAGCAGCTCGACCGGGTCGTCGACGACCAGCAGCGGGAACTCCGTCACCACGAGACCGGCCGCCCGGGCGGCGGCCGCCAGCGACGGCGTCCGCTCGACCACCCACTCCACCGCGGCCGGCAGCCCCGCCTCGTCCTGCAGCGCGACCGCCCGCCGGACGTCGTCGGCCCCCACCGTGCGCGTGCCCGGCCGCGGGCGCGCCGGGTAGGGCCAGGCCGGCGAGCCGATCGGGACGTCGAGGGTCCCGACGGGCACCACCCGCGCATCGGCCAGCGGCGCGGCGGCGGCGTACTGCTCGACGCGGTCGAGCAGGCCGGGGCGGGTCGGCACACCGGCACCCTAGACGCGGGCCGCCCCGCCGGCCGCGCCACGACCGGCGCCCGGGCCCGGACTCCCCCCGCGGAGGGACCCCGGGGACCCGCCCGCGGGAGGGCGGGCGGCACGATGGACGGCGTGACGGCCGTGACCCGCACCCAGATCTCGCCCTACGCGGCGTTCGACCGCGCCACGTGGCGGGGGTTGGCCGGCGACCGCACGCTGCCCCTGGACGAGGCCGACCTGCGGGCGCTGCGCAGCCTCGGCGACCGCATCGACCTCGGCGAGGTGGCCACCGTCTACCTGCCGCTGGCCGAACTGCTCGCCCTGCACGTCACCGCCAGCCGGCGGTTGTGGGCCGCGCAGAGCCGCTTCCTCGGCGACACCACCGCCAAGGTGCCCTACGTCATCGCCGTCGCCGGCAGCGTCGCCGTCGGCAAGAGCACCACCGCCCGCCTGTTGCAGACGCTGCTGGCCGCCGGGCCCGGCGCCCCGCGGGTCGACCTGGTCACCACCGACGGGTTCCTGTGGCCCAACGCCGTCCTCGAGCAGCGCGGCCTGCTGGCCCGCAAGGGCTTCCCCGAGAGCTACGACCGGCGGGCCCTGGTGCGCTTCCTCGCCGACGTCAAGTCCGGCCGCGGCGAGGTCAGCGCGCCGGTGTACTCCCACCAGAGCTACGACGTGCTGCCCGGCCAGCGCCAGGTGGTCGACCGGCCCGACATCCTCGTGCTCGAGGGGCTCAACGTGCTGCAGGCCGGCCGCCGCGACGACGGCCGGGTGCCCGAGGTGTTCCTGTCGGACTTCTTCGACTTCTCCGTCTACGTCGACGCCGCCGAGTCCGACGTGCAGCAGTGGTACGTCGAGCGGTTCCTCGCCCTGCGGCGCACCGCGTTCGCCGACAGCTCGGCCTACTTCCACCGCTACGCCGGCCTCAGCGACGACGACGCCCGGGCCACCGCGCTGTCCATCTGGGACGCGGTGAACGGCCCCAACCTGCGGCAGAACATCGCGCCGACCCGCTCGCGCGCCCGGCTGGTGCTGCAGAAGGCCGCCGACCACGCGGTGCGCCGGGTGCTGCTCCGCAAGCTCTGACCGCACCCTTCCCCCGTCCTCTCACTGCCTCCGTCACTCGCGCTCCCCGGGCGAGAGCGCCGATAAGTTGGGGATAACGGGATGACAAGAGCGGCCGGTGCGCCGTCCGGCGTCCCGGCTGGCAGGTGCTGACGACCCGATCGGGTCAGGTGGTGAGGTTCGTCACCCCACGAGGGCCGGTCGACGGCGCACACTCGGAACGTCCGGTACTCGGACGCTCACTACAAGTAACCCCGGCCTTCCCCGCCGGCCGATCGGGAGTCGATCCTGATGTGCGTACACCCCACCCCGTGTCCCGACCCCAGCAGCGAAGCGCGTGACCTCGCCGCCGTCGTCAGCAGCCACCCCGAGCAGGGCTGGAGCCTGCTGTGCAACGGCGTCGTCCTCTTCGACGACGACGGTGAGCTGCTCCCCGACGGCCGCGCCGTCCCCGACCACCACGAGTGGCGCACCGGGCTCGTCCCGGCCTGAGCGAGGACCCGGGGGCGCTCCCGCTCAGCCGGCGGCGGCCTCGGCCGCGTCGCCGAGCAGGGCCGTGAACGCCCCCGGGTCCGGCTCGGCCGCCCCCGGGGCGGCGGTCTGCGCCAGCAGCAGCCCCCGGCCGCCGTCCACCACGATCCCGACCAGCGCGGTCGCGGTGGCCTGACCGGCCCGGTCGACCGTCACCCGCAGCGCCGCGCCGGCGTCCCCGAGCTCCGGGGCGTCGAGCGGCGACAGCCCGACCGTCGCGGTCTCCCCGCCCGGCGCGGTCACCGTGACCGTCGCGCAGGCGGCCAGCAGCCGGTCGACCGGCAGCTGCACCCCCGCCAGCGCCGGGGACTCGGCGAGCACCTCCACCGTGCGCGCCTGCGGCCCGAGCGCGGCCTGCGCCACCAGCACCGGCGACTCGGCGTCCGGGCTCCCGGCGGCCCCCGCCACCGCTCCGAGCGCCGAGCCGCACAGCGCCGGCTCGACGGTGGGCGCCCCGGTGTCGCCGTCCCACCAGTCCCCGGCCAGGCCGGCCAGGCCGGTGCCGGCCTGCTCCAGGGTGAGGCCGACGACGGTCGCGTCGGCGCCGAAGGCCGCGGCGGGCAGCAGCCGGTCCCGCAGCGCGTCGGGCGACGCCGGCGCCACTGCGGGCGTGGTCGCCGCCGCCGGGCTGACCGGGGCCGCGGCGTCGGAGACCCCCGCGCACCCGGCCGTCAGGACCGCGCCGGCCCCCAGGGCCACCCACGCCGTCGCGACCCGTCCCCGCCCACCGCGCACCATGCCGCCGATCGTCCTCCCCGGCCGGGAGGGCGTCGACCCGTCACCCGCGGAACCGGGCCGGGCGCCCGCGCGTTGCCCGACGGTCCGCCGTCCCCTCCTCCGGAGGTGTCCCGTGACCCGCGCCGTCCCCCTGACGCTCCCCTCCCCCGCCGAGCAGGCCGACCGGCTGGCCGCCCTGGGCCTGGCCGGACGTGCCGGGCTGTCCGACGCCGAGCTGCGCGCGGCCGCCGCCGCGTGTCCCCGCGACGCGCTGCTGGTGCTCGCCCCCGACCGGGTGCCGGCCTCGGCGCTGGTGCCCGCGGTGCGGTGGCGGGACCGGCCGGCGTTCGTCGTCGTCGACCTCACCGACCTCGACGACTTCGCCCCCCTGCCCGACGCCGTCCCGCCGTCCGGCCCGGTCTACGCGCTGTGCGGGCCCGAGCGCGGCGACGAGTACCGGGACGTGACGCCGGACGACGCGCTGCCGCGGATCCGGGCGGCCGGGCGGACGCCGCTCATCGTGGCCGAGGGGCTGACCTGGCTGCTGCACAGCCCCGGGGTGCTCGAGCGCAACGCCTGCACGATGACCGTCGGCTCCCGGCTGCGGCGGCCGGACGGGTCGCTGGACGCCCGCACGCCGGCGCTGTGGATCAGCAACGGCACCGGCCGCGACGGGCCGCAGCGCCGCGGCACCGCCAAGGTCGGCTGGTGCTGGGCGGGCAACCGGCACACCTGGCTGGGCATCGCCTCGGCGTCGGGCCGCACCGCGGTGTCCTGACCGGGCGGGACCTGCACGGCCAGATCTGCACGGCGAGATCTGCACGGCGAGATCTGCACGGCGAGATCTGCACGGCGAGATCTGCACGGCGAGATCTGCACACCGGTCGCCGTCCGGGCCCGGACGGCACCCGGTGTGCAGATCTGGCGCCGCTAGGCGGAGGCGCCCACCACGTCGGCGGCGGTGCCGAGGTCGTCGGGGGCGCCCTCGCCGGGGTCGGGCACGTGCGTCTGCGGCGCGTGCGCGGGCTCCGGCTCGGCGAACGCCTCCGGCGGCGGGCAGGAGCAGACCAGGTTGCGGTCGCCGAAGGCCTGGTCGATCCGCCGCACCGGGGCCAGGTAGCCGCGGGTGACCAGCGAGGGCACCGGGTACACCGCGGCGGCGCGGTCGTAGGGCCGGTCCCAGTCGCCGGCGAGCATCCTCAGCGTGTGCGGGGCGTTGCGCAGCGGGTTGTCCTCGCGGTCGTACTCGCCGGAGGCGACCCGATCGATCTCGCCGCGGATGGCCACCATCGCCTCGACGAACCGGTCGAGCTCGTCCTTGTCCTCGCTCTCGGTGGGCTCGACCATCAGCGTGCCGGCCACCGGGAAGCTCATCGTCGGGGCGTGGAAGCCGAAGTCGACCAGCCGCTTGGCGATGTCGTCGTTGGTGATGCCGGTGGCCCGGGTCAGCGGGCGGATGTCGAGGATGCACTCGTGGGCGACCAGCCCCCCGGCGCCGGTGTAGAGCACCGGGAAGTGCTCGCGCAGCCGGGCGGCGAGGTAGTTGGCGCCGAGCACCGCGTGCTCGGTGGCCCGGCGCAGCCCGTCGGGGCCCATCAGCCGCAGGTAGGCCCAGGAGATCGGCAGGATGCCCGCCGACCCCCACGGGGCGCCCGACACCGCCGGCCCCTGCCCGCCGGTGTCGGCCAGCGGGTGGCCCGGCAGGAAGGGCACCAGGTGCTCCCGGACGCCGATCGGCCCGACGCCGGGACCGCCGCCGCCGTGCGGGATGCAGAACGTCTTGTGGAGGTTGAGGTGGCTGACGTCGGAGCCGAAGCGCCCCGGCCGGGCCAGCCCGACCATCGCGTTGAGGTTGGCGCCGTCGACGTACACCTGGCCGCCGGCGTCGTGCACCGCCGCGCAGATGTCGCGGATGTCGGTCTCGAACACCCCGTGCGTCGACGGGTAGGTGACCATGATCGCGGCCAGCCGGTCGGCGTGCTGCCCGATCTTGGCCCGCAGGTCGGCGAGGTCGACGTTGCCGGCCTCGTCGCAGGCCACCACGACCACCCGCATGCCGGCCATGACCGCGCTCGCGGCGTTGGTGCCGTGCGCGGAGCTCGGGATGAGGCAGACGTCGCGGTGCTCCTCGCCGCGCGAGCGGTGGTAGCCGCGGATGGCCAGCAGCCCGGCGAACTCGCCCTGCGAGCCGGCGTTGGGCTGCACGCTGACCGCGGCGTAGCCGGTGATCTCGGCCAGCCAGGCGCACAGCTCGTCGATGAGCTGCCGGTAGCCGCGGGCCCGGTCGGCCGGGGCGAAGGGGTGCAGCCCGGCGAACTCCGGCCAGGTGATGGCGGCCATCTCGACGGCGGAGTTGAGCTTCATCGTGCACGAGCCCAGCGGGATCATCGTGCGGTCCAGCGCCAGGTCCTTGTCCGACAGCGCGCGCAGGTAGCGCATCATCGCCGTCTCCGAGCGGTGCGCGGAGAAGACCGGGTGGGTGAGGAACGGCGTGCGCCGGCGCAGCGCGTCGGGCAGCGCGTCGGGGCCGTCGTCGTCGAGCGCCGAGTCGTCCGCGGCGATGCCGAACGCCGCGGCCACCTGGCGCAGCACCTCCGGGGTCGTCGTCTCGTCGCAGGCCACCGCCACGGTGTCGGCGTCCACCCGGCGCAGGTCGATGCGGCGGGCCGCGGCGGCGGCGACCACCTCGTCGGCCCGGCCGGGGACGCGGGCCTGCACGGTGTCGAAGAAGGCCTCGTGCACCACCTCGACGCCGCCGGCGCGCAGCCACCCGGCCAGTGCCAGCGCGCTGCGGTGCACCCGGGCGGCGATCGCGGTCAGCCCCTCGGGCCCGTGGTAGACGGCGTAGGCGCCGGCCATGACGGCGAGCAGCACCTGCGCGGTGCAGATGTTGCTGGTGGCCTTCTCCCGGCGGATGTGCTGCTCGCGGGTCTGCAGCGCCAGCCGGTAGGCGACGTCACCGTCGGCGTCCACCGAGACCCCGACCAGCCGGCCGGGCAGCTGGCGGGCCAGGCCCTCGCGCACCGACAGGTAGCCGGCGTGCGGGCCGCCGTAGCCCAGCGGGACGCCGAAGCGCTGGGTGCTGCCGCAGGCGACGTCGGCGCCCCACTCGCCCGGCGCCTCGAGCAGGGTCAGCGCCAGCACGTCGGCGGCGACGACGACCGCGGCGCCGGCGGCGTGCGCGGCCTCGGCCAGCGCCCGGTGGTCGCGGACCGCGCCGCTGGCGCCCGGGTAGGACACCAGCACGCCGAACGCGCCGGCCGCGGGCAGGTCGGCCGGCCACCCGGCGGAGAGGTCGGCGACGTGCAGCCGGATGCCCAGCGGCTCGGCGCGGGTCTCGAGGACGGCGAGGGTCTGCGGCAGCGTGTCGGCGTCGACGACGAACACGGCGTCGGGCTTGGCGCGCCCCGCCCGGCGGACCAGGGTCATCGCCTCCGCGGCGGCGGTGGCCTCGTCGAGCATCGAGGCGCCGGCGACGGGCAGCCCGGTGAGGTCGGCGACCACCGTCTGGAAGTTCAGCAGCGCCTCGAGCCGGCCCTGGCTGATCTCGGGCTGGTAGGGCGTGTAGGCGGTGTACCAGGCGGGGTTCTCCAGGATGTTCCGCTGGATGACCGCCGGGGTGACCGTGCCGGAGTAGCCCAGGCCGATCATCGGGACGCTCAGCTCGTTGGCCGCGGCCCGCTCGCGCAGCTCGGCGAGGACGGCGGCCTCGTCGGCGGCCGGCGGCAGGCTCAGCTCGTCGCGGTCGCGCACGACCTCGGGCACGGTCGCGTCGACCAGCGACTGCAGCGAGTCGTACCCGACGGTCTCGAGCATCGCGGCGGTCTCGTCGGCGCGGGGGCCGATGTGCCGGGCCGCGAACGACCCCGCGGGGCTCAGCGCGGACAGCGACGGGAGGGGGCCAGCAGCAGCATCCGCCATTGTCACGACGCTACCAGCGGCGGCGCGGCACCCTCCCGGGTCGGGCGGAGCCGCACCGACGGCGTTCCCCGGGCACTGCCGGTGCTGCAGCGCCGGCGATCGCCGAGCACCGCCGGCAGTGCCGGCTCCGGAGGAGCTTCGGTGGGTTACGCGGTCTGCACGCGACGACGGCGGCGCATGGCCAGCTCGTCCTCGGCCGCGTGCAGCGGGGCGCCGTCGAGCCGCTCGGCGGGCAGCTCGGCCAGCTCCCCGGACAGCTCGCGCAGCGCACCGGAGACGGCGATGCCGAACACGCCCTGACCGCCGGCGAGCAGGTCGACGACCTCCTCGGCCGAGGTGCACTCGTAGACCGTCGCGCCGTCGGAGAACAGCGTCACGTTGGCGAGGTCCTTGGTGCCGCGGTTGCGCAGGTGGTCGACGGCCCGGCGGATGTTCTGCAGCGACACCCCGGTGTCGAGCAGCCGCTTGACCACCTTGAGCACCAGGATGTCGCGGAACGAGTACAGCCGCTGAGTCCCCGAGCCGGTGGCGCTGCGCACCGAGGGGGCGACCAGTCCGGTACGGGCCCAGTAGTCGAGCTGGCGGTAGGTGATCCCGGCCGCGGCACACGCCGTCGGGCCGCGGTACCCGACCAGGTCGCTGTCGACCTCGTCGTAGTCCGGTGCCCCGACGGCGGCGTCGCTGAAGAGCTGACCCTGGGAGCCCTCGCTCTGGTCGCTCACGTCAGCGGTCCTCCTTCGCGTGCCGCCACGGTCGCGGCGGGCGTCCCGGTCAGATCCGCTTCCCCACGGATCACACCGGTGTTGTCCGCGACCGTAAGCCGGGCCCCCAGGGCGGTCAACTGACGCGGGCGGCGTGTCGCCGCGAGCACCCCGGAGGGGTGGTATCGGCAGGTGCGTCGCGCTGCTGTAGCCCGTCCGCGCCGGTCGGGACGCGTGTGACGACTGTGGCGGACGGGGTCACACGCACCCCGCCCGTTCACGCCCCGCCGGAACCGGACCCGGCGCCGAAGTCCTCCGGCGAGATCTGGTCGAGGAACTCGCGGAACTTCTCGACCTCGTCCTCCTGCTCGTCGGGGATCTCGATGCCCACCTCGTCGAGCAGCTCCTCCGCGCCGTAGATCGGTGCCCCGGTGCGGACGGCCAGGGCGACGGCGTCCGAGGGCCGGGCGGAGACGACCCGGTCGTCACCGAACACCAGCTCGGCGATGTAGATGCCGTCGCGCATCTCGGTGATGTTGACCGCCTCGAGCTCGGCGCCCAGGGTGCGCACGACCTCGCGCAGCAGGTCGTGGGTCATCGGCCGCGCGGGCCGCACCCCCTGCTGCTCGAACGCGATCGCCGCGGCCTCCACCGCACCGATCCAGATCGGCAGGTAGCGCTCCCCCTGCGTCTCCTTGAGCAGCAGGATGGGCTGGTTGCCGGGCAGCTCGACCCGGACCCCGACGACTCTGAGTTCCTGCACGGTGTTGCTCCCTCAGCTGCGGCGTACGGGCGAGCGCCGGCACGGCGTGGACGGCGGCCCCTCCGGCGGCAGGTCCACCGTACGCCGCCCTCAGGGGCGCAGGAGGTCCCGGAGGCGTGCCTCCAGGAGGGCCCGGTGCAGCTGCGCGGACAGCCCGGCGAGCTGCGCCAGCTCCTCCGCCGCGCGGGCGCGGGCGTCCTCCGAGCGCGACCGCAGCACCGGCGCGAGCAGCTGCTCGACCAGCACCGCCTCGCGCTCGGCACCGGTGCGGAACACCCGCAGGTGCCGCGGCTCGATGCCGTGCCGGGCCAGGCCCGCGGCGGCCTGCGCGATGGGCAGGTCGCCGGCCGGGTGGCGGCCGTCGGCGTCGGGGGCCAGCAGGCCGTACTGGACGCAGTCGGCCAGCTGCCCCGCCTCGAGGCCGGCCGCGCGGGCGAACTCCTCGGCCGGCAGCGGGCGCTCGGCAGCCGGGGCGGCCGGCGCCGGGGCGGCCCGGTGCCCAGCCGCCGGCCCGTCGGCGGGCACGTCGGGGCCCGGCACGGCGGGGCCCGGCACGGCGGGGCCGGTGCCGGGCACCGGCAGCCCGCGGTCGAGCGCGTCGAGGTGCTCCTTGATGACCCGCAGCGGCAGGTAGTGGTCGCGCTGCGCGGTGAGCACGTAGCGCAGCCGGTCGACGTCGGCCCGGGAGAACTTCCGGTAGCCCGACGGCGTCCGCTGCGGGGCGACCAGTCCCTCGCTCTCGAGGAACCGGATCTTGCTGATCGTGACGTCGGGGAAGTCGTCGCGCAGCGCCGTCAGCACCGCGCCGATGGTCAGGCGCGGGGTGCGCGCGTCGGCGGCGCCCCCGGACGCGCTGGCGGGCGCTCCGGGCACCGGCTCAGCGGGCGGCGGGCTCGCCGGTGCGGGGGCCGGTCAGGTAGACGAGGCGGAACTTGCCGATCTGCACCTCGTCGCCACCGGCCAGCGTCGCGACGTCGACCGGCTCGCGGTTGACGTAGGTGCCGTTGAGGCTGCCCACGTCGTGCACCGAGAAGCCGCCGCCCTCGCGGTGGAACTCCACGTGCCGGCGGCTGACGGTCACGTCGTCGAGGAAGATGTCGCTGTCGGGGTGCCGGCCGGCGGTGGTCACGTCCTGGTCGAGCAGGAACCGGCTGCCGGCGTTGGGGCCGCGCTTGACCACCAGCAGGGCCGACCCGGCCGGCAGCGACTCGACGGCGCCGGCGTGCGCGTCGGGGGCGGGCTCGGAGACCTCGGGGACCTCGCCGGAGTCCTCGCCGCCGACCTTGGGGATCACGCTGGTCGACTCGCCGACCCGCTCCTGGGAGAGGGCGGCGCCGCACTGCGCGCAGAAGCGACTGCCCTCGGGGTTGTCGTGGCCACAACGAGTGCAGTGCACGTCTGTCTCCTCCGGTGCAGGGGGCACCGCCGCGGGCGAGGGGGTCTGCCGCGGGCGGCCGGCGGACGACGGACCGGACGGTCCGTTCGTGGTCGGCCGCCGTGCGGGGCACGGCGGGCCGTTGGTCATGGAACCAGCGGTCGACCCGAGGGTCAACCGGGCGTCGGGGCGACGCCACAGCAGTCCCAGCGGGCCGGGCCGGAGCCCGTTCCCGAGGGCAGCATAGTGATCGGGCGGGGGTCTCCCGGGGACCCGGGGGTGCTCAGGACGCGTCGACCAGCGCCTGGTAGGCGGCCGCGTCGAGCAGGTCGGCGGTGGGGTCCCCGCCGTCCCCGGACACGGTGACCTCGACCAGCCAGCCCTGCCCGTAGGGGTCGGCGTTGACCGTCTCGGGGGTGTCGCTGAGCGCCTCGTTGACCGCCGTGACGACGCCGGCGACCGGCGAGTACACGTCGGAGACGGACTTGGTCGACTCCACCTCGCCGATCGGGTTGCCGGGGGCCACCTCGGCGCCCACCTCGGGCAGCTGCACGAAGACGATGTCCCCCAGCGCGTCCTGGGCGTGGTCGGTGATGCCGACGCGGACCACCGTGCCGGAGTCCCCGCCCCCCTGGACGAGCGCCCACTCGTGCTGGTCGGTGTAGCGGCGGTCGTCGGGCGTGGTCATGCGGCGTCGTCTCCAGGGTCGTCCGCGGCCTCCCCGGGGGGTGGAGAGGTCCTCACTCGGTCTGCGGCTGAGCGTATTGAGGCTCGTCGAGGGGTCGCAACGCGTCCACCACGACGCGGTCGCGCTGCTCGATGTCGACGCTGCCGCCCTGCCGGCCCACCCGGTCCACGACGCCGCCGGGGATGCTCATCGCCGTCTGCAGGTCCTGGGGCGAGCCGATCACCACCACCTCGTAGGGCGCGCTCACCGGCCGGCCGTCGATCCGCAGGGCCCCCGGTTCCCCGGTGACCGCGGTGGAGACGCCGACCCGGACGCCGTCGATCTGCAGCGTCTCCGCGCCCGCGCCGCGCAGCTCCTGGACGGCGTCGAGCAGGTCGGCGACGCGCACCTGGCCCTGCGGGTCGCGGATGGTCATGACCAGTCCCGGGCCCTCGGCGGCGACGGTGCCGTTGAGGACGGCCAGCGCCTGGGCCCGGGCGGTGGCCTCCTCGAGCGCGGCGGCCGAGCGGCTGTCGGTGCCGGACAGGTCGCGCAGCGCGGCCCGCTGGTCGGCGATCTGCTGGCGCAGCTGGGCCTCGCGGGAGTCGAGGGAGTCGAGGATGCCGACGAGGTCCTCCTCGCGGGTGGCCGCGAGCGCCTCGCCGGTGTCGGTGTTGCGCACCTGCACGGCGATGGCGAAGCCGAGCAGCAGGGTGAGGACGGCGATCAGCGCGCCGGCGACCCGCCGCTGCCGGCGCCGCGCGGGGCCGGCCGCCGGCGCGGCGGGCCGCTCCTCGGAGGTCGGCTCCTCGGGGGCCGGCTCCTCGGGGGCCGGCTCCTCGGGGGCCGGCTCCTCCGGGGCCGGCTCCTCAGGGGCCGGCTCCTCAGGGGCCGGCTCCTCAGTGAGCTGCTCCTCCCCGGCCGGACGCTCCCCGGTGGCCGCGGGGACGTCGTCGTCGGCGGGCGGGCCGGGCCGCTCGGCGTCGTCGGGACGCGGGGTGCCGCTCATGCCCGGAACACGTGCCGGCGGATGGCCGCGGCGTTGCCGAAGATGCGGATGCCCAGCACGACGACGACCGCCGTCGACAGCTGCGCGCCGACGCCCAGCTGGTCACCGAGGAAGACGATCAGCCCGGCGACGACGACGTTGGACACGAACGACACGACGAAGACCTTCGCGTCGAAGATGCCGTCCAGCCGCGCCCGGACGCCGCCGAAGACCGCGTCGAGCGCGGCGACCACCGCGATGGGCAGGTAGGGCTGCAGGCCCACCGGCACGGTCGGGTCGAACACCAGGCCGAGGACGATGCCGACGGCCAGGCCGATCACGGGCAGCACGCCTCAGCCCCCCGTTCCGGCCGGGACGGCGGATCGCAGCTCGGGGACTCCCCCGGCGGGCACGGACAGCTCGTCCTCCTCGGCGAACTCGAAGCGCAGGCCGTACAGGTCCGAGACGACGGCGAGCGCGCCGACCTCGGAGCTGGCCAGGAACCGCGACCGGAGCTCGTCCGGGTCGCCGATCGCGCTGACCTCGTAGGGGTTGGTGACCGGGCGGAAGTCGACGAGGACCGCCTCCCCGGCGAAGCGGATGGCCGTCGTCGGCCCCAGCCGCTGGCCGTTGACGGCCACCGCCTCGGCGCCCGACGCCCACAGCGCGTTGACCACCAGCTGCAGGTCGCCGTCCTGGACCCGCCCGCGGGAGTCCTCGCCGCCCCCGCCGCCGACCGGGTCGGAGTCGGCGTCGGCCTCGGCGTTGGCGAGGGTGACCAGCAGCCCCGGCCCGATCGCCGGCACCAGGCCGGCGGCCTGCTCGGCGGCGTCGAGGTCGTCGATGGCGCGCTGGCCCTGCGCGGTGGCGGCCAGCGCGTCCTCGCGCGCGCCGGTGACCCGCTGGCGCAGCGCCTCCAGCTCGGCGGCGAGGCCGTCGGTGGTCGCCGACTGCGCCTCGATCTCGGTGACCAGCGCGGCGCGGACCTCCTGGCGGCCCTCGGCCCCCGAGGCGGCCTGGTCCCAGGTCACCGCGGTCAGCAGGCCGGCGCCGACCATGGTGAGCGCGACCGCCGTGGGGCCCAGCCGGCGACGCCGGCGGGGGCCGGCGTCCTCCCCGCGCGCGGCGCGGGCCCGGGCGGCACGGGCGTAGGCCGGGTCGAGGGTCTCGGCGAGCACCTGGTCGAGCAGCGAGGCGCCCATCGACCGCGCACCCCCGCCCCCGCGGGGCGCGCTCACGGCGCCGGACGGGGCGCCGCGCCCGCCCCGACGGGGACCGCCCGCTCGGCGCGCAGCAGGCCGAGCACCTGGACGACGTAGAGCACGCCGGCGAGCAGGTAGAGCGCGCCGCCCCAGATGGTCAGCGCCCGGGCGACCGGGGTGAGGACGGCGACCAGCGCGCCGCCGCCGTCGGCCAGCAGCAGCAGCGGGAAGGCGTAGAGCAGGATGAAGGTGGCCGCCTTGCCCAGGTAGTGCACCTGCAGCGGCGGGTAGCCGTGGCGGCGCAGCAGCAGCAGCGCCACCCCGAGCACGAGCTCGCGGCCCACCAGCAGCGCCACGAACCACAGCGGCACCACGTCGCGGAGCACGAAGGCGATCAGCGTCGAGACGATGTAGAGGCGGTCGGCGGCGGGGTCGAGCAGCGCGCCCAGCCGGCTGGACTGCCCGAGCACGCGGGCGAGCTTGCCGTCGGCGTAGTCGGTGACCCCCGCGACCATGAGGACGACCACGGCCCAGCCGTCGGCCCGCGGGCCCAGCAGCAGCCACAGGAACAGCGGGACGCCGAGCAGCCGCAGCACCGACAGCGCGTTGGGCACCGTCCAGACGCGGTCGGGCAGCGCGTTGCGGTCGACGACGGGCCCCGGCCCCGTGGCCGACGGCCCCTGCGACGACGTCACTGCTCCTCCACCCCGCTGCACACCGTGCCCGAGGCTAGTTCACCGACCCCGTCCCCCTCACCACTCGCGAGCTCGTGGCGAGCCTCCGGACGGGGCCGCTCCGGGGATCTGCAGCGGGGCCGACCGCTGGGCCCGACCGGCCGCTACACCGGGACGGCGACCAGCGACGCCGGCGCCGGCTCGTGGCCCAGCGGGCGGCGGGTGAACGACCCGGTGCCGTGGCTGACCGAGCGCAGCGCCCCGGCGTAGCCGAGCAGCTCCAGCTCGGGCACCTCGGCGCGCACGGTGGTCCGGTCGCGCGCGGGGTCGGCGTCGCTGCCGGTCACCCGGGCGCGCCGCGAGGACAGGTCGCTCATCACCGCGCCCACGTGCTCGCCGGGCACCACCACCTGCACCTCGCACCACGGCTCGAGCACCTTGGTGCCGGCGGCGGCCGCGAGCTCGCGGACGGCCAGCGCCCCGGCGGACTGGAAGGCCGCGTCGGAGGAGTCGACCGAGTGCGCCTTGCCGTCGACGAGCACGAAGCGGACGTCGACCAGCGGCCGGTCGTCGTGCACGCCCTTCGCCGCCTGGGCGCGCACCCCCTTCTCCACGCTGCCGTGGTACTGGGAGGGCACCGCCCCGCCGACGACGCGCTGCGCGAAGGTGATGCCCGACCCCGGCTCCCCGGGCTCGGCCTCCACCACCACGACGGCGTACTGCCCGTGCCCGCCGGACTGCTTGACCAGCCGGCCGGTGGCCTTCGCCGGCCCGGCGAGCGTCTCCACCATCGGCACCCGCACCGGCACCGTCGTCACCGCCACCCCGTGCCGGGAGCGCAGCCGCTCGAGCAGCACCTCGCCGTGGGCCTCCCCGACGCACCACAGCAGCAGCTGGCCGGTGTCGCGGGAGCGCTCGACGCGCAGGGTGGGGTCCTCGGCGGCCAGCCGGGCGAGGGCGGGACCCAGCCGGTCCTCGTCGCCGCGGGAGGCGGCCTCGACGGCGACCGGGTGCTGGGGCACCGGCAGCTCCCACGGCGGTACCAGCCGCGGGTCGCCGGGCGAGGACAGCGTGTCGCCGGTCTCGGCGGAGGTCAGCCGGGCGACCGCGCACACGTCGCCGGCCGGGCAGGACGCCACCGGCCGCAGCGCCGCGCCCAGCGGGGAGGAGATCGCGCCGATCCGCTCGTCGGCGTCGTGGTCGGGGTGGCCGCGCTCGGCGCCGCCGTGCCCGGAGACGTGCACCGGCGTGTCGGGGGTGAGCGTGCCGGAGAACACCCGCAGCAGCGACACCCGCCCCAGGTAGGGGTCGGTCGTCGTCTTGACCACCTCGGCCACCAGCGGGCCGTCGGGGTCGCACGACAGGGCCGGTGCCGGTGACCCGTCGGGGCGGGTGACCGGCGGGCAGCCGTGCTCGGTCGGGCAGGGGAAGCCGTGGACGACCAGGTAGAGCAGCGCGTCGAGGCCGATGCCCTGCAGCGGGGCCGCGCAGAGCACGGGGTGGAAGTGCCCGCGGGCGACCGCGGTCCCCAGGTCGCTCATCAGGTCGCCCTGCACGAGCTCGTCGCCGGCGAGGTAGCGCTCCATGAGCGCCTCGTCCTCGCTCTCGCCGATGATCCCCTCGATGAGCTCGCTGCGGAGCCGGTCGGCGTCGGGGGCCTGGGCGCCGGGCTGCAGCAGGTTGACCACGTCCCGGACGGCGCCGTCGGGCCCCCGGTCGACCAGGTGCACCGGGTAGACGCCGGCGCCCAGCGCGGTCTGGCACAGCCGGACGGTCTCCTCGGCGTCGGCGCGGGCCCGGTCGAGCTGGGTGACGACGACGGCCCGGGGCATGCCGACCGCCGCGCACTCCTCCCACAGCGCCACGGTGGAGGCGTCCACCCCGCCGACGGCCGAGACGACGAAGAGGGCGGCATCGGCGGCCCGCAACCCGGCCCGCAGCTCACCGACGAAGTCCGGGCTGCCCGGGGTGTCCAGCAGCGTGATCCGGGTGCCCTCGTGCTCGACGGTGGCCACCCCGAGGGTCACCGAGCGCTGCTGGCGGACCTCGACGTCGTCGCTGTCGAGGCAGGTGGTGCCGTCCTCGACCCGCCCGGCGCGCGGCAGCGCCCCGGTGGCCACGAGCAGCGCCTCGGCGAGGGTGGTCTTGCCGGCCGCGGCGTGCCCGACGAGCGCCACGTTGCGCACCCGGGCGGGCTCGCGGGGAGCCGGCGCCGGGACGACGTCCCTACCCACGGCGGCCGCCCGGCCGGTCGTCCCCGGCCGGGCGGCCGGGTGCCTCGCTGTCGGGATCGGTCCTGTCGACTGCTGGGTCGGGCACCGCGGCCTCCCGGGTCGTCACGGGATGTGTCTCGCGTCACACCCTGCCCCCGGGCGGAGCCGCCGGGCAAGCCCCCCGCCCACGCGGTCTGGCTCCGCCCGGCTCAGCCGGCGAGGGCGCCCACCGCGACCGTCGCGGTGCTGCCGGCCCAGCCGGCCGGGGCGACGTCCCCGACGACCACCGTGACGTCGTCGCGGGTGCCGGCCGCCAGCGCGGCCAGCACGAGTCGGGAGGCGGCGGCCGCGGGGCGCCGCTCGGCGGTGAGCACCCGCTGCAGGGTCGCGGCCGGGACCACGCCGGAGAGCCCGTCGGAGCAGACCAGCAGCCGGTCGCCCGGCTCGGGCCGGACGGCGACGAGGTCCGCCGGGCCGGGGTCGGCCGACCCGCCCAGCGCGCGCAGCAGCACCGAGCGCATCGAGGAGGTCGCGGCCTCCTCGGGGCTCAGCTCGCCGGAGGCGACGAGGGCCTGCACCAGCGTGTGGTCGGTGGTCAGCCGGGTGAGCACGCCGCCGCGCAGCAGGTGCGCGCGGCTGTCGCCGACGTGGGCCACCACGACCCGCCCGTCGCGGGTGAGCACCGCGGCGGTGCAGGTGGTCGCCATCCCGGCCAGCGCGGGGTCACCGGCGGCGGCCGACCGGACGGCGGCGTCGGCAGCGGCGAGCGCGGCGGCCAGGCCCGCGTCGGGGGCGTCGTCCTCGCCCGACTCCCGCGCGGCGGCGGCCCGGCGGGCGACCTCGGTGACCGCCACCCGGGCGGCCTGCGCGCCGCCGTTGCCGCCGCCCACGCCGTCGGCGACGACGAGCAGCGCCGGCCCGGCGAGGCCGGCGTCCTGGTCCTGCCCGCGGGGCCCGGCCAGCGAGACGGCGGCGGGGTCGAGGACGAGCCGGTCGACGGCGCCGCGGGGGGCCGGGGACCGCCCGCCGCCGGGCGCCTCGGCTGCCGGGAACCACGGCAGCGGCGTCACGGGGGCGGTCACGGCGACAGCATGGCCCGGTCGGGCCGGTTCCGGAGAGCGGCGGCGCACGACGCCCGCGGGAGGTCGCCCCGGGGGGCGGTGGGGTGGCGGTCAGCCGGCGTCGGCGGCGGCGGTGTGCGCCGAGACCGCCGCGGCCAGCGGTGCGTGCACCGGGGGCGGCAGCGCGTGCCCCATGCCGGGCACCCGGACCAGCCGCGCGCCGCCGACCACGGCGGCGAGGTGGGCGGCGTGCGGCGGCGGGTTCACGGGGTCGGCCGGCGCGTCGACCACGAGGGTGGGCACCCGGACGGCGGCGAGCTCCGCGCCGCGGTCGAGGCCGGCCTGGTCGGCCAGCGCGTGCGCCACCGGCCCGCGGACGCTGCCGGCGTGGTCCATCGCCCGCTCCTCCAGCGCGCGGAACCAGGCGGCGTCGAAGGGCAGCACCCCGCCGCCCAGGAGCCGCCAGTGCTCCACCCGCCAGTCCAGCTCGGCCGCCCGGTCGCGGTCGCCGCCCATGGTCTGCCAGTACTCGAGCAGCGCGGGCGCGGGACCGGGGAGCCCGCTCGTGCCCGCGACGTCGGCCAGCCCGGCGCCGAGGGCGGAGGTGCAGAGCAGGGTGGCGCTGCGCAGCCGCTCCGGCGCGTCGAGCAGCAGCAGCTGGACGAGCGTCCCGCCCATCGACATGCCCACGACGTGCGCCCGCGCGATCCCCAGCGCGTCGAGGACGGCCAGGGCGTCGCGCGCGAGGTCGGCGACGGCGTAGGGCGCGCGGTCGAGGACGGCGGAGCTGCGGCCGGTGTCGCGGTGGTCGTAGCGGACCACCGAGTGCCGCGCGGCCAGCAGGTCGACCAGCTCCTCGGGCCACAGCACGCCGCTGGCGTTGGCGCCCATGACCAGCAGCAGCGGCGGGGCGGCCGGGTCCCCGCGCTCCTCGGCCCACAGCTGCACGCCCCCGGCCACGGTCACCCGGTGCTCCGTCGTCACCGCGCCAGCCTGACCGGCGTCACCGGCTGCTGTCGTCCGGATTGCGGTGACCAGTTGGAGATAACGGTCAGGGACGGGCGTCCGGGACACTGGGCCGGTGACGAGCGCGGGGAGCGGCCACGCGGCCGGCCGGGACCAGGAGAGCAGCCGGGCGCACGCCGTCCCGCGGGATGCCGCCGACGGGCCGCCGCCGTGGGTCGCCGTCTGCGGGACGCCGGTCGCCGTCGTCCAGGGGTCGTGGGCCGGACGCCGCGGGCTGGGCTCGGCCGACCCCTGCCCCGAGTGCCGCCGGCTCGCGCCCGACTGAGCGTCCCACCTCACCGCAGCGCGTCCGACCCCACCGCCCACCGTGAGGGAGGACACGCGACGATCAGGTCACCTGATCGTCGCGGCCCGCCGCCGTGCCCGCCGCCGCGCCGCCTGTCAGGGTGGCCGCCGTGCAGCCCACCCGTACCACCGACCGCGCCGCCGGCAGCTGGGGCCTGACCCGAGCGGAGGCGCAGGCCCGGCTCCGCCGCGGGGAGGGCAACGCCGCGCCGCGAGCGTCCGGTCGCGGCTACGCGCGGATCCTGCGCACCAACGTCTTCAACACCTTCAACACGATCCTGTTCACCATCGGCGCTGCGCTCCTGGCCCTCGGCCGCTACAGCGACGCGGTCACCAGCGTGGGCCTGGGCCTGGTCAACGCCGCCATCAGCGCCGTCCAGGAGATCCGCGCCAAGCGCAAGCTCGACCGCCTGCAGCTGCTCTCCCGCGGCCGGGTCACGGTGGTGCGCGACGGCCACGACGAGGAGGTGCTGCCGCACGAGGTGGTGCGCGGCGACGTGCTGCACCTGCGCCCCGGCGACCAGGTCGTCGTCGACGGGCCGCTGCTGGAGGGCGCAGTGGAGGCCGACGAGTCGCTGCTGACCGGCGAGTCCGACGCGCAGCCCAAGCGGCCCGGCGACGACCTGCTGTCGGGCAGCTTCGCCGCCGGCGGGGAGGGCTGGCAGCTGGCCCGCGACGTCGGGGGCGCCAGCTACGCCAGTCGGCTGACCGCCGACGTCCGCCGGGTGAGCACCGACGCCACCCCGCTGCAGCGGCGGATCGACTTCGTCGTCCGGCTGGTCATGGTGCTCGTCGGGCTGATGAGCGCCACCATCCTGCTGCAGGCCGCCCTCGAGGGGCTGTCGGTGGAGCGCGTGGTGCAGACCACCGCGGTGCTGTCGGGCCTGGTCCCCTACGGGCTGTTCTTCCTCGTCGCGCTCGCCTACACCGTCGGCGCCGCGGCCAGCGCCCGCGACGGCGCGCTGGTGCAGCAGGTCAACGCCGTGGAGTCCATCAGCAACGTCGACGTGGTGTGCACCGACAAGACCGGCACGCTGACCACCGGGCGGCTCACCCTCGCCGAGGTGGTGCCGGTCGGCCGGCTGCCGCGGGAGGCGGTGGAGCGGCTGGTCGGGACGGCGGCCCGCAGCACCGCCGCGGCCAACCTCACCTCCGCCGCGCTGGCCGCCGCGCTCCCGGGGACGGCGCTCCCGGTGCGCGAGGAGGTGCCGTTCTCCTCGGCGCTGCGGTGGAGCGCGGTGCGCACCGACGACGGCGTGCTGGTGCTCGGTGCGCCCGACTCCCTGGCACCGGCGACGCCCGGGGCGGACCTCACCGACGCCGTCGCCGCCCGCACCTCGCGGGGCCTGCGGGTGCTCGTCGCCGCCCGCCCGGCCGACCCCGCCGCCCCCCTGCGCGACGGCGACGGCCGGGCCCGGCTGCCCGCGCTCGAGCCGCTGGCGCTGGTGGTCCTGGCCGACGAGCTGCGCCCCGGCGTGCCCGAGACGGTGGCCCGCTTCGCCGCCGACGGGGTCGACCTCAAGGTGGTCTCCGGCGACGACCCGCGCACGGTCGCCGCGCTCGCCCGGCAGGCGGGCATGGACGCCGGCGACCCGGTCTCCGGCGCGGAGCTCGCCGCGCTGGACGACGCCGGGCTCGACGCGCTGGTCACCCGCACCGCCGTCTTCGGCCGGGTCGCGCCGGAGCAGAAGGAACGGCTGGTCGACGCGCTGCGCCGCCAGGGCCGCTACGTCGCGATGATCGGCGACGGCGTCAACGACGCGCGGGCGCTCAAGCGGGCGCAGGTCGGGGTGGCGATGCGCAGCGGCAGCGCGGTCACCCGGGACGTGGCCGACATCGTGCTCACCGACGACGCGATCGGCGCACTGCTGCCCGCCCAGCACGAGGGCCGCCGGATCATCACCGGCATCGGCACCTCGATGCAGGTGTTCCTCGCCCGGGTGGGCACCCAGGGGCTGGTGATCGTCGCGGTCACCATGCTCGGCCTGGGGTTCCCCTACTCCCCCGCGCAGGTCGGGCTGACGCTGCTCACCGTCGGCGTCCCGACGCTGTTCCTCACCACCTGGGCGCGGCCGGAGCGGCCCGACCCGCACCTGCTCACCTCGCTGTGGCGCTTCGTCGTCCCGGCGATGGTGGTCACCGCGGCGGCCGGGGTCGGGGTGTACGCCACGCTCTACACGGCGCTCATCGACGCCGTGGGCACGGCGCGCACGCCCGAGCAGGTGGTGGCCGACTTCGAGCGCTACACCGGCGTCTCCTCCTCCGACGTCGGGTTCGCCGAGGCCGCCGCGACGATCGGCGCGCAGACCGGCCTGTCGACCTTCGTGTCCTACGCCGCGTTCCTGCTCATCCTGTTCCTGCGCCCGCCGAACCGGTTCTTCGCCTCCTGGACTCCCCCCGACGGCGACCGGCGGCCGGCGCTGCTGGTGGCCGGCCTGGTGGTGGCGTTCACCGGGCTGCTGTTCGTGCCCGTGCTCACCGACTACTTCGGGCTCACCGACGCCGCCGACCCCGTGTTCGCCACGGTGCTGCCGGCGCTGCTGCTCTGGTTCGCCGTGCTGAGCGCGGTCTACCGGTTCCGCCTGCTCGAGCGGGCCCTGGGCCTGACCCCCGCGGGCTGAGGCTCAGCCGCCGATGCGGCCCAGGACGTCGTCGAGGGTGAGCCGCCGGGCCGCCTCGCGGTCGACGACGAGGACGTCGTCGGGACCCTCCGACCCGGCCGCCTCGGCGCGCGCCTGCTGCAGGCGGGCCCACCGGGCCGCGTGCCGGCGCATGGCGCCGGCCGAGATGGCCCGGCCGCGCTCGCGCTGGCCGGCCGCGGCCTCCTCGGGCGTGGTCTCCAGCAGCACCAGCCGCACCGCCCGCCCGGCCCGGTGCGCGGCCCGCAGCACGACGGCGCGCCAGGCGGTGCTCGTCCAGGGGTCGGTGAGGACGACGACCGGGGCGGGGCCGGCCAGCGCCCGCAGCACGGCCACGCGGTGCACCGCGTGCACCAGCGGGCGCAGCAGCCGGTAGGGGACGCCGGCGCCGGCCAGCCGCTCGGCGACGTGCTCGGAGTCCACGCCGGTCACGCCCGGCACGTCGCGGTCGAGCACCTGCCGCAGCAGGGTCGTCTTGCCGCTGCCGGGCAGCCCGCCGACCACCACGAGCGCGGGGCCGCCGGTCGCGGCACCGGGCGCGCCGGGCGCCGGGTCCCCACCGGTCGACAGGGTCATCTCCCACCTCCACCTGGCCCGCCGGGGGGCCGGCCCGGAGGGTGCCGGTGCCCGGCCGGGTCCGTCGACAGGTCAACGCACGGAACCCGCCGGACGTGCCCGCCGGACGGCGTTCGCGCAGGTCAGGCTAGCCTTCCTTGGCTGGCGGGCCCTCCGCGGGCGTGCCAGCCTGGGTCCATGACCTCTCTCCAGGACATGCCCCAGGTGCAGGACTGCGCGGTGAGCAGCTGTTCCTACAACGCCGAGCACCAGTGCCACGCGGGGGCGATCACCGTCGGGGGCGACCACGCCCACTGCGGCACCTTCGTGGAGATCAGCTTCCGCGGCGGTCTCGGCCGCAGCGGGATGGTCGGCGCCTGCCACCGTTCCGACTGCGTGCACAACGACAAGCTCGAGTGCACCGCCCCGGGGATCAGCGTCGGGCCCGAGGCCGACGCCGCGGACTGCCTGACCTACTCGGCCCGCTAGTCCCCTCCCCCGCGTCCGGGGCCACGGCCCCGGACGCGACCCCGGACGCCGTCGGTCAGGACGCCGCGGGTCAGGACGCCGCGGGTCAGGACGCCGCGGGTCAGGACGCCAGCAGGTCGGCGCCCAGCGGCTCGTGGACGAGCCCGCCGGACGGGTCGGCGCGCAGCGCGCCGTCGGCCACGGCGAGCGCGGCCACCGGGTCGGCGTCGTCGACGAGGACGGCGCGCCCGGCGGTGGCCACCGGCCGCAGGGCGGCGAGCAGCCGGCGCCGCTCGGGGGCGGGCAGGCCGTCGGTGAAGCGGTCGACGAGCACGATGGTCGCGCCCTGCGCGGCGACGGCCTCGATCGCCTCGAGCCGGTCGCGCACGTCCGCACCGGCCCGGGCGGCGAGCCGGTGCACCCGCACCGACGCGTGCCCGGAGGCGCAGCGGCCGCTGTCGTCGTCCAGGGCGGTCATCACCCGGCTCCGGGCACCGTCGGGTCCCAGCAGCACGGTCACGTCGCCGACCGGCAGTCGCAGCCCCACGCAGACCTCCTCGGATCGTGGTGAGGCGAGGCTAACCTCAGGCGGACGGATCCGTCCACCCCCGGCCCGCACCGTGGACGGCACGACGGCGCCGCCCGCGGGTGCGGGCGGCGCCGTCAGCGGGTGCCGTCAGGAGGTCGCCGGGCGCGGGTCAGTCGTCGTCGCCCCAGTGCCCCCAGGGACCCCAGCCGCCGCGCGGGCCGCCGTCGGTGTCGGCGTCGGTGTCGGTGTCGGTGTCGTTGACCCGCTCGGTGATCCAGCCCTCGATGTCGGCCGCCCGCTCGTCGGCCTGCTCCTGGGTGAGCCGGCCGTCGGCCACGGCCTCGTCGAGGTGCTCGCGGGCGGCGGCGGTCAGGGCGGCGACGAGGTCCTCGACGGCCACGCCCTGGTCGGCGGCCACGCTGGCCAGACTGGCGCCGTCGGCCTCCAGCGCGGTGCGGAGGTCGTCCTCGCTCAGCCCCAGGGTCTCCGCCGCGACGGAGAGGTCGAAGCCGCGGAACCAGCCGTGCCCGCCGTGCCCGCCCAGGCCGGCGTCGCTGAGCGTGGTGGCCACCTCGTCGGCCTGCTCCTGGCTGATCGAGCCGTCGTCGACGAGGCCGGAGAGCGCGTCGCGGATGCGGTCCTCGGCGGTGGTGGCCTCGGTCGTGCCGGTCTCCTCCTCGTCGGCCATCGCGGGGACGGCGAGCCCGAGGCCGGTCAGCGCGAGCACACCGGCGGTGGCGGCGAGGACGATCTTCTTGCGCACGGGACACTCCTAGTCCGGCAGCCGGTCCCTCCGGCCGTTCGCCTCCCAGGGTCGACCCCCAACCTGTGACGCACCTGGGAACGCGCCGTGCCGCTGCTGTGACCCGCGGTCAGGTCCCCTCCCCTCGCCGCGGCACGGTGCCGTTTCCGTCCCGTGTCGACGTCGGGTTGGGGATAACGGTCGGAGGAGACGGTCAGCCGCCTCCCAGCCCGCGCGCAGGTGGCGCGCGGGTGGTGGATCGACCTTGGGGTCGTGGACCTCGACCAGCGCTCCCCCGCCGCAGGCACCGGCCGCGGACCCTCCGGCCGGCGACTGCCGCTCGGTGCCGGACTCGCCCTGGCCCTCGCCGTCGTGGCGGCGCTGACCCTCGTGCCGGAGGGGTCCGGGTGGGCGTGGGGCGCACCCGGGGCGGAGCTGCGCTGGTACCTGACCGGCCTCGCCTCCCCCGCCACGCTGCTGCAGCTGGTCGGCAACCTCCTGCTGCTCGCGGCACCGGCGGCCCTCGCCGTGCGGCTGTGGCCGGGGCTCGCCGCAGCCGGGCGACTGGCCGCGGTCGCGCTCGCGACCGGCGGCGCGATCGAGGGGCTGCAGCTCCTCCTGCCCCTGGGCCGGGTGGTCTCCCCCGTCGACGCCCTGCTCAACGCGGTCGGGGCGGTGCTGGTCGGGGCGATCGTCGCCGCGGCCGACCGCACCGGCTCAGGACCGGTGGGTGCACCCGGTACGGCGGCAGTAGACGGGGCGACGGTAGCGATGTATCGTTAGCGTCATCCGATACGACACAGGAGGTCCTGAGATGTTCTCCCACCCCTTCCCCGGAGGCCGGCAGCCCGGCCCGCGCCGCGGCTTCCGCGGCCCCCACCACCACCCGCACGAGGGCGGTCCCGGCGGCTTCGGCCCCGGCCCCGGCTTCGGCCCGGGCGGTCCCGGCTTCGGTCCCGGCGGTCCCGAGTTCGGCCCGGGCGGCCGCGGCTTCGGCCCCGGCGGGCGCGGTCTCGGCCCCGGTGGCCGGCGCCACGGCCGTGGCCGGGCTCCCCGCGGCGACGTCCGCACCGCCGTCCTGCTGCTGCTCGCCGAGCAGCCGATGCACGGCTACCAGCTCATGCAGGCCATCGCCGAGCGCAGCGGCGGCCGCTGGACGCCCAGCCCCGGCGCGGTCTACCCGACGATCAGCGCGCTGGAGGACGAGGGCCTGGCCACCGTCACCGCCGAGGCCGGCCGCAAGCTGGTCACGCTGACCGAGGCCGGCCGGCAGCACGTCGAGGAGCGCCGCGACACCTGGGCCGACCCGTTCGGCGGCACCGCCGACGGCGCGGCCGGCCCCGACCTGCGCGGCCTGCTCGAGCAGGTGCACGGCGCGGTGCGCCAGGTCTCGCGCACCGGGTCGGAGGCGCAGCTGACCGCCGCGGCCGCCGTCCTCGCCGAGGCCCGGCGGGCGCTGTACCTGCTGCTCGCCGAGGGCCCCGACGCCGGGACCCCCGGCCAGACCGGGACTCCCGGCCAGGCCGGGACGCCGGCGACGTGAGCGGCACCGGGGGCCGGTCCGGGAGCCGAGGCGCCCGGACCGGCCCCCGCTACTCGAAGCGGACCGGCTGACCGGTGGCCTCGAGCACCGACATCCACAGGTCGCCCAGCGGGTCGACGTGGTTGCGGCGGCTGACCGCCAGCCCCATCGGGATGTGCACGAAGCGCCGCCGCCGGCGGGCCACGATCACCTCGGTGCGCCCGGCCATCGCCGCGTGCACCGCGGCGTGCGCCAGGCGCAGGCAGTACGCGCTGTCGTAGGGGTTGGCCGGCACGCTGCGGATGGCGTAGCTCGGGTCGAAGTAGCGCACGTTGTTCTCCACCCCACGCGCGTCGAGGTGCTCGATGATCCGCTTGCGCAGCAGCCGGCCGATGTCGCCGAAGCGGACGTTGCCCGAGGCGTCGCGGCCGGGCTCCTCGCCCTCCACGTGCTCCTGCCCCGCGCCCTCGGCGACGACCACCACGGCGTGCCCGCGCTCCTGCACCCGCTGGCGCAGGTGCTCGAGGAACCCGCGCTCGCCGTCGAGGGCGAAGGGCACCTCGGGGATGAGCACGTAGTCGGCGTCGTCCTTGGCCAGCGTGGAGTAGCAGGCGATGAACCCCGAGTGCCGGCCCATGAGCTTGACCAGGCCGATGCCGCCGGGCGCCGAGCGGGCCTCGACGCTGGCCGCGTGGATCGACTTGGTCGCCTCCGACATCGCCGTCTGGAAGCCGAAGCTCTGGTCGATGTAGGGGATGTCGTTGTCGATGGTCTTCGGGATGCCGATCACGGCCACCTTCAGGCCGCGCTCCTCAACCACCCGCACGACGTCCATCGCGCCGCGGATGGTGCCGTCCCCGCCGATGACGAACAGGATGTTGATGTTGAGGCGCTCGAGGGCGTCCACGATCGCCTCGGGGTCCTGCTTGCCCCGGGAGGTGCCGAGGATGGTGCCGCCCTCGTCGTCGATGTGCATGACGACCTCGGGGGTCAGGTCGAGCACGTCCTCGCCGAACTCCGGGATGAACCCCCGGTAGCCGTTGCGGAAGCCGACGATCCGCCGGACGCCGTAGTGCCGGGACAGTTCCAGCACCAGCCCGCGGATGACGTCGTTGAGGCCGGGGCACAGCCCGCCGCAGGTGACGATGCCGACCCGGGTCTTGGCCGGGTCGAAGTAGATCTTCTTGCGCGGGCCGCCGGGCTCCAGGCTGGGCAGCTGCTCGAGCGGCACGCCGCGGGCGCCGGCCATCGACAGCGTGTCGTCGAAGAGGATGCGGTCCTCCTCGACGACGGAGTGCTGCGTCGTCTCCCGGGCGCCCAGCCGCGGGGCCAGCGGCGAGTCGATGCGGCACGGGCCCAGCGTGCGGACGGCGAGGTCCGCGGAGTCGACCATGGGGAGGACGCTCCCACACGGACCCAGTCGTCATGACGACTGGGTCCGTGTCGGCGCGTCAGATCGGGAACTCCACGCCCTGCGCCAGCGGCAGCTCGCCGGAGTAGTTGATGGTGTTGGTGGCCCGCCGCATGTAGGCCTTCCACGCGTCGGACCCCGACTCGCGGCCGCCGCCGGTGTGCTTCTCCCCGCCGAAGGCCCCGCCGATCTCCGCCCCGGAGGTGCCGATGTTGACGTTGGCGATGCCGCAGTCGGAGCCGTCGGCGGCCAGGAACCGCTCCGCCTCGGCCTGGTCGGAGGTGAAGATGCTCGACGACAGCCCCTGCGGGACGTCGTTGTTGAGCGCCACCGCCTCCTCCAGCGTGCGGTAGGGCAGCACGTAGAGGATCGGGGCGAACGTCTCCTGGCGGACCACGTCGGTCTGCCCGGGCATCCGCACCAGCGCCGGCTCGGCGTAGTAGGCGTCCGGCGCCTCGTCGGCCAGCCGCCGCCCGCCGCCGGCGACGACCTCGCCGCCCTGCTGCCGGGCAGCCTCGAGCGCGTCCTGCATCGCCTTGAACGCGGCGTCGTGCACCAGCGGGCCGACCAGCGTCCCGGGCGCGATCGGCGAGCCGATCGGCAGGGCACGGTAGGCCGCGGCCACCCGCTCGACGAGCGCGTCGACGACGTCGACGTGCGCGATGACCCGCCGCATCGTGGTGCAGCGCTGCCCGGCGGTGCCGGCGGCGGAGAAGACGATGCCCCGGGTGGCCAGGTCGAGGTCGGCCGAGGGGGTGACGATCGCGGCGTTGTTGCCACCGAGCTCGAGCAGCGAGCGGCCGAAGCGGTCGGCGACCCGCGGGCCGACGACCCGGCCCATCCGGGTGGACCCGGTGGCCGACAGCAGCGCCACCCCGGGCGCGTCCACCAGCGCCTCGCCGACGTCGGCGCCGCCGAGCACGACCTGGCTGAGCCCGGCCGGGGCGCCGGTCTCGGCGATCGCCCGGTCCAGCAGCGCCGCGGCGGCCAGCGCCGACAGCGGCGCGAGCTCCGAGGGCTTCCACACCACCGGGTCGCCGCAGACCAGCGCCACGGCGGTGTTCCACGACCAGACGGCCATCGGGAAGTTGAAGGCGCTGATGACGCCGACGACGCCGAGCGGGTGCCAGGTCTCCATGAGCCGGTGGCCGGGGCGCTCGGAGCTGATGGTGCGCCCGTAGAGCTGGCGGGACAGGCCGACGGCGAACTCGCAGATGTCGACCATCTCCTGCACCTCGCCGGCCGCCTCGGAGGTGATCTTGCCGACCTCCAGGCTGACCAGGGTGGCGAGGTCGGCCTTGTGCTCGCGCAGCAGCTCGCCGAGGCGGCGCACGAGCTGGCCGCGCACCGGCGCCGGCGTCGTCCGCCAGGCGCGGAACGCCTCGCCGGCGCGGGCGACGGCCGTCTCGACGTCGCCGGCGGTGTCCCAGCGGACCGAGGCCAGCGGGGTCCCGGTGAGCGGGGAGGTCACCGGGTGGTCGCCGGCGACGGCGTCGAGGTCGACGCCGCAGCGTCCGGCGGCCTCGCGGGCGAGGGTCCGGAGCTCCTCGGCGGTGGGCAGGCTGGTCACGTTCTGCGAACTCCTCTGTCGGTCACACGATGTTCAGTTCCGGGCGGGCGCCCGCGGTGGCGAACCGCCGGACGTCGAGCCCGGCGACGTCGACCAGCGTCTCGCGCCCCAGGTACAGGTCGCGCACCACCTCCCCCACGGCCGGGCCCATGAGGAACCCGTGCCCGGAGAAGCCGGTGGCGTAGAGCAGCCCCTCCACCTCGGCGGACCGGCCGATGAGCGCGTTGTGGTCCGGCGTCATCTCGTAGAGGCCGGCCCAGCCGCTGGCGATGCCCACCGACGCCAGCGCGGGCGCCCGCCGCTCCACCGCGGCGCCCAGCCGCGGCAGCCACGCCTCGGAGCGGGTGAGCCGGAAGCCGGGCGTCTCGTCGGGGTCGGACATGCCCATGAGCACGCCGGCGCCCTCGCGGTGGAAGTAGAAGGAGGTGGCGAAGTCGATGGTGAAGGGGGTGTGCGGGTCGAGGCCGGGCACCGGCTCGCTGACCAGGATCTGCCGGCGCAGCGGCTCCACCGGCAGGTCGATGCCGGCGAGGCGGCCCACCTCCGCCGACCACGGCCCCGCGGCGACGACGACGGCGTCGGTCTGCACCCGCCCGGCCCGGGTGCGCACGCCGGTGACCTGGCCCTCGGCGACGTCGACCCCGGTGACGGCGCAGTGCGGCACCAGCGTGGCGCCGGCGCGGCGGGCCGCGGCGGCGTAGCCGAGGACGACCGACTCCGGCGTGCAGTGGCCGTCGGTGGGCGACCAGGCGGCGGCGAGCAGCCCGTCGCCGTCGACCAGCGGGGACAGTCGCCGCGCCTCGGCGACGTCGACCATCCGGCTGGGCACGCCGAGGTCGTTCTGCAGCGCGACGGCGGCGGTGAAGTCCGCGACCTCCGCGGGCGTGGACAGCAGGAACAGGTAGCCGACCTGGGCGAAGTCGACGTCCTGGCCGAAGCGGGCCGGGAAGTCGCGGAAGGTCTCCAGGCTGCGGGCGCCGAGGGTGACGTTGACGGGGTCGGAGAACATCGCCCGCACCCCGCCGGCGGCCCGGCAGGTGGAGCCCGAGCCGAAGGAGTCGCGCTCGAGCAGGACGACGTCGCGCACGCCGGCGTGGGCGAGCTCGTACGCCGTCGCCAGGCCCACCACGCCCCCGCCGATCACGACGACCGACGCCGAGGACGGCAGCTGCGGGCTCATGGGTCTCCTCCGGACGCGGGACGGGAGCCCCATCCTGCGGTGCGGGCGGCCCGCCGCACCAGGCCCCGGGAGCGTGGCGTGCCGTCGCGGGCCGGCGTGCTCCGCGTGCCCGCACCGCGGTCGGCCGCCGCCCCCGGCGACCGCACGTGCACACCGCGCGGACGCCGTGGGCAGGGTTTGGTCGGATCCTGACCATGACGACGATGGCCCTGGCCGACGTCAAGGCACACCTGTCCCGTCTGGTCGCCCGGGTGAGCGGACAGCACGAGCGGGTGTACGTGACCGTGCACGGCAAGCCGTCCGCCGTGCTGGTGGCCACGGAGGACCTCGAGTCGCTCGAGGAGACGATCGAGATCCTCGCCGATGCCGACGCGATGCGGCGCCTGCACGCCTCCGAGGACGAGCTGGCGCGCGGCGAGGTCGAGTCCCGCGAGGAGTTGGACGCGGCGATGCGCCGCCACCACCCGCGCCGTCCGTGACGGACGACCGCCCATAAACCCTGGCCGTCACGCCGACCGCCCGCCGTCAGCTCACCGAGCACCTGCCGGAGGCCGTCGCCACCGCGACGTACGAGTTCGTCACCGGACCACTGCTCGACGCCCCTCACCGCGTCGGCAACCGGCTCCGGCCGCCACTCGCGGACAGGGACAGCGCCCGCCGCGGCACCTACCGGGTCGTGCACCGGATCGACGACGGGAGCCGGACGGTGACCGTGGTCGACGTCGCCCACCGCCGGGACGCCTACCGCCCGGGGCGGTGACCGCGGGCGCGGCCGGCCCGGCCCGCTAGGGGCAGCCGGTGGGGTCGTTCGGCTTCTCGGACGCCACCGTGCCGATGCCACCTCCTGGAGCCGCCCCGGACACCAGCGCCCCGGACGGCACGAACATCTGGGCGAAGGTGCTGGAGAAGGCCCCGAAGCAGGCGGCGGGCTCGGTGGGTGCGGCGGACGCGGCGCCGGCGGTGGCGACCGACGCCGCGGCGAACGACAGGACGAGTGCGGGCAGAGCGAGGCGCTTCACGGGTCCTCCCCCGGGACGGGTCGCCGGTGACGGCACGCACCGGCGTACCGGTGTGGGTACCGCCGCGTGCGGGGCACCGACAGGGGCGCCCGGCTCTTGCGCCGCGGGCCGGGCGTCACCCGCCGAACGCGGCGACGACCTCGGCGGCGGTGCAGCGGTGGGACAGCAGGCTGTAGTCCAGCGCGGCGAGCGACCGGCGGGCGGCCTCCTCGTCGACCACCCCGCAGGCGTCGTCGACCACCACGGGCAGGAACCCGAGGTCGGCGGCGTGCCGGGCGGTGGGCTCGATGCCGATCTCCAGCACCGCGCCGACCAGGACCAGCGTGTTCACCCCGCGGTCGCGCAGCACGGCCTCCAGCGGCGTGCCCACCAGCGCCGACATGCCCAGCTTGTCGAACACCGGCTCGCCGTCGGCCGGTGCCAGGTCGCCGGTGATCTGCGTGTGCTCGGCGTCGGGCGGGAAGGCGGCGGTGACGGCGTCGGCGCGGTCCCGCCGCTGCCAGGCCATCGCGGTGCGCAGCGCCGCCACCCCCATGTGCGAGGGCGGCAGCGACACGTGCCGCACGTACAGGACCGGCGCGCCGGCCCCGCGCGCGGCGCGCAGGACGTCCGCGATCCGGCCGGTCAGCGCCTCGCGGTCGCGGACGTGGGCCAGGATGCCCACCTGCGCGTCGTAGACGAGCACCGCGCTGGCCGCCGGCCGGCACATCTCCGCGACGGTCTCGGGGACGTCCACGCCGAAGGCCCGCTGCACGCGCCGAGCGTGCCAGGCCCCGCCCTCGGCTACCAGGGGGCGCCGCCCGGTGGTAGGCACGGGCGACGGCCCCGGCGCGGCGGCCGACCCGAGGAGGCGACGTGCAGGCAGTGGTCTACGAGCGCACCGGCGGACCGGAGGTGCTCACCGTCCGGGACGTGCCCGACCCCGAGCCCCGCGACGGCGAGGTGCTGGTCGACGTCGAGGCGGTGGGCGTCAACTTCCGCGACGTCTACGAGCGCGAGGGCCGCCCGCCCTACACCGCCTCCCCGCCGGCGGTGGTGGGCGCCGAGGGCGCCGGCCGCGTCGTCGGCACCGGGGAGCGGGTGGCCTGGCTCAACGTGCCCGGCAGCTACGCCGGGCGGGTGGCCGCCCGGCGCGGCGCGCTCGTCCCGGTGCCCGACGGGGTGAGCGCGGAGCTGGCCGCCGCGGTGATGCTGCAGGGCTGCACCGCCCACTACCTGGCCGCGGACTCCCACCCGGTGGCCGACGGCGACTGGGTGGTCGTGCACAGCGCCGCCGGTGGCGTCGGGCTGCTGCTCACCCAACTGGTGCGGCAGCGCGGCGGGCACGTGCTGGCCACGACGTCGACCGAGGAGAAGGCGGAGCTGGCCCGCGGCGCCGGCGCCGACGAGGTCGTCGTGGGCTACGACGGGTTCGCCGAGCGGGTGCGCGAGCTCTCCGGCGGGGAGGGCGCCGCGGCGGTGTACGACGGCGTGGGCCGCAGCACCTTCGCCGCGGGGCTGCGGGCGCTGCGGCCCACCGGGCGGATGATCCTCTACGGGGCCTCCAGCGGGCAGCCCGAGCCGCTGGAGCTGCAGCAGCTGGCCGCGCACGGCTCGGTCTACGTGCAGCGCCCCACGCTGGCCACCTACACCCGCACGCCGGAGCTGCTGCGGGCGCTGGCCGGCGCGGTGCTCGACCTGGTCGCCGCCGGCCGCCTCGACGTGCGCATCGGCGCGCGCCTGCCGCTGGCCGAGGCCCGGCGGGCGCACGAGGAGCTGGAGGGCCGCCGGACGACGGGCAAGGTGCTGCTGCTGCCCGGCGGGGACGGGGCCGCGTGAGCGTGCTCGCCCGGCTGGGGGGCCTGCTGGCCGACGCGGCGCTGGGCCTGCCGCTGCGCGCGGTGCGCTACACCGTCGAGCGCGACGTCGCCGTCCCGGTGCCCGACGGCGTGACGCTGCTCGGCGACCACTACCGGCCCGCCGGCGCGGCCGGCCCGCTGCCGGTCGTCCTCATCCGGCTCCCCTACGGCCGCGCCGGGCTGGTCGCGCACGCCTTCGCCGCCCCCTACGCCCGGCGCGGCTTCCAGGTGTTCGTGCAGTCCACCCGCGGCACGTTCGGCTCCGGCGGGCACTTCCGGCCGTTCAGCACCGAGCACGAGGACGGCCTGGCCACCCTCGCCTGGGTGCGCGCCCAGCCGTGGTGCGACCGGCGGGTGGCGATGACTGGCGGCAGCTACTTCGGCCACACCCAGTGGGCGGTGGCGCCCTACGCCGACCCGCCGCTGGTGGCGGTCTCGCCGCACATCACCGGCGCGCGGATCACCACCGCCTTCTACGACCACGGCGCCCCGGCACTGGAGAACGCGCTGCGCTGGTCGGTGGCCATCGGCCGCCAGGAGGCCGGCGGGCTGCCCGGGCCGCTCAGCCCGCGGCTGCGGGCGCGGGTGCACCGGGCGCTGCGGCTGCTGCCGCTGCAGGCCGCCGACACCGCCGCCGTCGGGGCACCCGTGCCGTTCTGGCGCGACTTCACCGGCCACGCCGCGCCCGGCGACCCGTTCTGGGACGGCGTCGACCACGACGACGCCGACCTGACCGGCTTCCCCCCGACCAACATGGTGACCGGCTGGTGGGACCTGTTCGCCGCCGCCCAGCTCACCGACCACGCCCGCCTGCGCGCCGCCGGGGTCCCCGCCCGGATCACCGTCGGCCCGTGGCTGCACGGCGACCCCGGGGAGCTGAAGGAGATCGTCCGCAGCGACGTGCGCTGGCTGCGCCACCACCTGGACGGCGGCCCGGCGCCCACCGGCGCGCCGGTGCGGCTGTACCTGCAGCAGGCCGGCACGTGGCTGGAGTCGGAGACCTGGCCGCCACCGGGCAGCTCGCCCGTGGCGCACCACCTGCGGGCCGACGGCGGCCTCACCGAGCAGCCGGAGACCGGCGACGCCCCGCCCCGGCGGTTCACCTACGACCCCGCCGACCCCACGCCCACCGTGGGCGGCCCGCTGCTGGAGCGGCCCGGCCGGCAGGCCGACAACGCCGCGGTCGAGGCCCGCGACGACGTCCTGGTGTCCACCGGGCCGGTGCTCCCCCGCGACCTCGACGTCGTCGGGCACGTGCGCGCGCGGGTGTTCGTGCGCACCGACCTCGAGCACGCCGACCTGTTCGTGCGGCTCTGCGACGTCGACCCGGCAGGGGTCTCGCGCAACGTCGTCGACGGGATCCGGCGGCTGCACCCGCGCACCGTGCCGGCCGCCGACGTCGTCGTGGGCGAGGACGGCGTGCTGGCCGTCGACGTCGAGCTGTTCCCCACCGCCTACCGCTTCCGGGCCGGGCACCGGCTGCGCGTGCAGGTGTCGGGCGGGGCGTTCCCGCGCTTCGCCCGCAACCTGGGCACCGGGGAGCCCTTCGCGTCGGCCACCACCGGCCGGCCCTGCCGGTTCGAGGTGTTCGCCGACGCCGCGCACCCCTCCTGCGTGGAGCTGCCGGTCCTGCGCTGAGCGCCGGCGGACGCAGGACGGCGCCCCCTCCCCGGAGGGAGGGGGCGCCGCTGGTGCGGTGCTGGAGCGGCCCGCGTGCAGGGCCGGCCCGGCTCCCTGCTGCTACTCGCCGCCGGCCAGGTCGGCCGCCAGCTCGCCCTCGAACGCCTCCTGCACGACCTCGGCGCCGCCGGGGACGTCGGCCGGCCGCAGGATGATGCTCTGCGTGCTGGGCGACACCCCGGTCTCGAACCCGTTGATCGGCACGAGGAGGCCGCCGGTGTCGACGTCGGACAGCTCGCCGAACGCGGCGAGCACGCCCTCGCGGGTCAGGTCGCCCTCCTCGCAGGCGGAGTCGAGCACCTGCTTCATCACGTCACCCATGGCGTAGCCGAAGACCGCGCCGAGGCTCGGCGTGGTGTTCGGGTAGGCCGCCTGGTACTCCTGCAGCAGCTCGGGCTGGGAGTCCCACGAGGTGATCGGCGAGGACACGTACAGGTGGTCCTTGAGCCACTGCGCCGACGGGCCCTGCAGCAGGCCCGGCGCGAACACCGGGTTGCTGCCCAGGATCGGGACGTCGAGGCCCTGGGCCTGCGCCACCGCGGCCGCCGAGGCGGTCTGCGCGGGGGCGACGGTCAGCACGATCGCGTCCACGCCCTCGGAGGCGAACTGGGTGATCTGGGCGGACATGTCCTGGTCGGCGGACTTGATCTGCGCCGGGACGACGGTCAGGTTCCGGGCCTCGGCCACGGCCTCGCTGCCGGCCAGGCCGTTCTCGCCGTACTCACCCTCGAAGTAGATGTGCCCGACGGTGTCGCCGTCCTGCAGCAGGCCCTGGTCGAACAGGTACTGGTAGCCGTTGGCCAGCTCCACGTCGTAGGTGGCGCCCAGCACGCCGGTGCCCGGGATCTCGGTGAGCGTGCGCGCCCAGGCCGACGGGAAGTTGACGATCGAGTCGCTCTCGTACTCCGGGGCGAGTGCGGTGTTGATCGGCGAGCCGATCGTCTGCTGCATCGCCAGGATGTTGGGCTCCATGCCGGAGTAGAGCTGCACGCCGGTCTGCGGCACGTAGTTGGTGTCCTGGACGTCGAGCTCGACGTCGTAGGTGTCGCAGACCTGGTTGTCCTGCCAGTACAGCGTGTTGCCGTTGGTGATGTCGGTGCCGAGCGCGGCGAACACACCGGTCAGGTCGGTGAGCACGCCGAGCCGGATGGTGGTGCCCTCGATGCCGACGTCGGTGGTGACCTCCCCCTCGCCGCCTCCGCCGCCACCGCCGCCACCGCCGCCACCGCTCTCCGGTGCCTTGGTGCTGCAGCCGCTGACCGCCACGACGGCGGCAGCGGCCAGGACGGTGGCCCCCCGTAGACGCTTCCCTGCTGTCATCTGGTGCTGCTCCCTTGCGCTGGTGGATCGGACGGGTCGGTGACGGTGGTGCTCGACGCCGAGGCCGGTGCGGCGCTCGGGGATCCGCGGCCGGGGGCGCGGGCGGACCGGCGGCCTCGGCTGCGGAAGCGGTTGGCGAACCCGGCCAGGCCGCCGGGCTCGAAGAGGACGACGATGATGATCGCCAGCCCGAAGAGGTAGCGGGCCGCGATGCCGGCGTTGATGCCGCCCTCGCCGGGGGCGCTGACCAGCGGCAGCACGTCGGCGAACTGCTGGAAGACCAGCGGCAGCGCGGTGACGAAGGCCGCGCCCAGGGCGGCGCCGGCCACCGAGCCGAGCCCGCCGAGCACGATCATCGCCAGGTAGAGGATCGACACGGTGAGGCCGAAGGACTCCGGCGCGATGCTGCCGATCGACAGCGCGTACATCACGCCCGACAGGCCCGCGTACATGGAGCTGACCAGGAACACCCGCGCCTTGTAGGCCTGCACGTTGACGCCCATGACCGAGGCGGCCACCTCGCTGTCGCGCAGCGTCTGCAGCGCCCGGCCGGGCCGGCTGCGCAGCAGGTTGCGGGCGAAGAGGTAGGCGGCCAGGGCCAGGACGATGCCCAGGTACCACAGCCGCTCGGCCTCGCGGAACGGGACGCCGAGGACGAACAGCTGCGGGTCGTCGTTGCCGAAGCTGAACCCGAACAGCGAGAACTCCGGCACCGAGCGGCCGTTGAAGCCGCCGGTCACCGGCGTCCAGGTGTTGAGCACGTGCACGCCGATGAACACCAGGCCCAGCGAGGCGACGCCGAGGTAGATGCCGCGCAGCCGCGCCGCGATCGGGCTGAACACCAGCCCGGCCAGGCCCGCGAGCAGCACCCCGACGACCATGCCGACGATCGGCGGCAGCTCCAGGCCGCGCAGCGCCGCCCGGGTGCCCAGGCCGCCGGACTCCCCGGAGATGAAGGTGTAGCTGACCGCGCCGACGGCGAGGAAGAAGGCGTGCGCCAGCGACAGCTGCCCGGTGGTGCCCACCAGCAGGTTCAGCCCGATGGCGCCGACGATCGCGCCGGCGACGGCGAAGCCGGTGCGCAGCCAGAACTCCTCCACGTACAGCGGCAGGGCCAGCAGCACGACGAGGAAGGCGAGCAGCAGCAGCGGCGTGAGCAGCCGGGCCGGCGACCGGCGCGGCGCGGAGCCGGCCGGGGCCGCCGGCGCGCGGCCGGCGCCGGCCGGGGCGGAGAGGGTGTCAGACACGTGTCAGCTCCTTGGTCCCGAACAGGCCGGAGGGGCGGACGAGCAGCACGATGATCATCACGACGTAGGGGGCGACCTCGCCGAAGCCGCGGCCGAGGAAGGACAGCTGCTCCTGGTACCCGGCGGCGAGTGCCTCGGTGATGCCGATGAGCAGCCCGCCCACCAGCGCGCCGCCGGTGGAGTCCAGGCCACCGAGGATGGCGGCCGGGAAGGCGCGCAGCGCCACCGTGTAGGCGGCCGCGCTCACGCCCGGGGTGGGCGCGCCGACGAGGAACAGCGCGGCGACGGCGGCCAGCACGCCGGCGACCACCCAGGCCAGCGCCGAGACGCGGCCCTGGCGGATGCCCATGAGCGCCGCGGCCTCGCCGTCCTCGGCCGAGGCGCGCATCGCCACGCCCCAGCTGGAGTACTTGAACGCGACGAAGAACGCGATGATCAGGACCCCGGCGACGCCCATGGCGATGAGCCGGTTCTCGCTGATGCCCACGCCGCCGATGCGCACCGAGTCGCCGCCCCACGGGTGCGGGACGTTGAGGATGTCCGGGCCGATCTGCCGGATGAGCTCGGTGAGCAGGATGATGTCGACGCCGATGGTGACGATGGCCAGGCTGATCACCGGGGCGCCGCGCAGCCGGTTGATGATGAACCGCTCGACCAGGAACGCCGCCACGGCGGTGACCAGGACGCCGACCAGCACCGCCGGGAAGAACCCGAGGGTGTCCGACAGCCGGGCGATCGTGTAGGCGCCGAGCAGCAGCAGCGAGCCGTGGGTGAAGCTCACCACCTCGCTGGCCTTGAAGATGATCACGAAGCCCAGGGCGATGAGCGCGTAGATGGCGCCCAGCGAGATGCCGTTGAGCAGCAGGGACAGGAACTGGGTCACGGCCGGCTCCCCGGGACGTCGGTGGCGTGGTCAGCGGTGCCGTGCTCGGTCGTGCCGTGTGCTGTCGCGCCGTGCGCGGTGGCGCCGTGCCCTGCGGTGCCGTGCTCCGTCGGGTCGTGCTGTGTCGCGCCGTGCTGTGTCCCGCCGTGCGCGGCGGCGGCCGCCTCGGCCGGGTCGACGTCGGTGCCCGAGCCCAGGTAGGCGCGGATGACCTCGGGGTCGGACTGGACCTGCGCCGGGGTGCCGTCGGCGATGCGGCGGCCGAAGTCCAGGACGGTGACCCGGTCGGCCAGCGACATGACCATCCCCATGTCGTGCTCGACGAGGATGATCGAGATCCCCAGCGCCGAGCGGATCTCCCGGATCGCGTCGGCCATCCGCACGGTCTCCTGCGCGTTCATGCCGGCCACCGGCTCGTCGAGCAGCAGCAGCCGCGGCTCGATGCACAGCGCGCGGGCCACCTCGACGCGCTTCTGGTCGCCGTAGGACAGCACGCCGACCGGGGTGTGCAGCTTGGGCCCCAGGTCGAGGAACTCGGCGATCTCGCGGATGCGCTCGCCGTGCACCCTCCCCTCGCGGGTGGCGCGCGGCAGCCGCAGCCCGGAGGAGAGGAAGCCGGCCTTGGTGAGGTGGTGGCGGCCGAGCATCAGGTTCTCGGCGACGGTCTGCGCGCCCGAGAGCGCGATGTTCTGGAAGGCGCGGGCCACACCGACGCCGGCGATCTGGAACGGCCGCATGGTGCTGAGGCGGGCGTCGCCGAAGCGGACCTCGCCCTCGGTGGCCTTGTAGACGCCGGAGAGGACGTTGAACAGCGTCGACTTGCCGGCGCCGTTGGGCCCGATGACGGCGTGGATGCTGCCCGGCTGAACGGTGAACGAGACGTCGCTGAGCGCCTTGATGGCGCCGAAGGCGACGCTGACGTGCTCGACCTCGACCGGGGGGACGTCGCTGCGGGTCTCGGCCGCGGGCGCGCTCACGCCGACCACCGCGACAGGCTGCGCAGCGGCGCGCGGTCGGTGCGCTGCTCGGGGGCGTCCCCGGTGTGGCCGAGGTAGAGCCGCTGCACCTCGTCGGTCTGCGCGAGCTCGCGCGCGTTGCCCGACAGCGACACCTTGCCGACGTCGAGGACGTAGGCGCGGTCCGCGACGCCGAGGGCCATGGTGGCGTTCTGCTCGACCAGCAGCACCGCGGTGCCCTGCCGGTTGATCTCGGCGACCACCTCGCCGATCTGGCCGATGACCCGCGGCGCCAGGCCCAGGGAGGGCTCGTCGAGCAGCAGCAGCCGCGGGCTGGCCATCAGCGCGCGGCCGATGGCCAGCATCTGCTGCTCCCCGCCCGACAGCAGCCCGGCGCGCTGGCCGGCCCGCTCGCGCAGCACCGGGAACAGGTCGTGCACCCGGGCGACGGCCTCGGCCTTGGCGGCGCGGTCGCGGTTGCCCATGCCCCCGGCGCGCAGGTTCTCCTCCACGGTGAGCCGGCCGAAGATCCGCCGCCCCTCCGGCACCTGGACGACGCCGGCGCGCACGATCTGGCCGGCGTCGCGGCGGGTGAGGTCGAGGTCGCCGAGGCGCACGGAGCCGGCGTCGACCCGGCCGCGGTGCAGCCGCAGGGTGCCGGAGATCGTGCGCAGCAGGGTGCTCTTGCCGGCGCCGTTGCTGCCGAGGACCGCGACGACCGCGCCGTCGGGCACCTCCATGGACACGCCCCGGACGGCCTCGACGGCGCCGCCGTAGGTGACCTGCAGCGAGTCGACGGTCAGCACGGGGCGACCGGAGGTGATGTGGAGCACATGCGGCGGAACGATAGGCCGCAGGTCAAGGCCTGTCGGGCTGCGACGGCACGACTGTGACCACTCGGTGATCCGAGACGCGACCGTCCGCACCCGGAGGGGTTCCCGACGTGCCCGCGACACACCCCCGGTGCCACCGCTACGGGTGCCGGCGACATTGTCCGCGTCCCCCGGCCGTGTCAGGACCGGGCGGCTGCTCGACGGCGGGTGTCCGCGGCTGCTACACCCGGCTCCCCGGGACCGACGGCGGCGAAGGAGCCCTCCCGTGTTCGACGACCAGCTCACCGCGACCATCGCGACCGCCCGCGGGCACGCCCTCGGCGACCTGCTGCACCGCTCGGCGGTCCGCGCGCCGGGGAAGACCGCGCTGCGCTTCGGCGACCGGTCCTGGACCTACGCCGAGCTCGACGCCGTGGTCAACCGCACCGCCCACGCGCTGGCCGACCGGGGGCTGGCCAAGGGTGACCGGGTGGCGCTGCTGTCGCACAACGACGACGGCTACGTGGCGCTCACCTTCGCGCTGGCCCGGCTCGGCGCCATCGCCGTCCCGGTGAACTTCATGCTGCAGGCCGGCGAGGTCGCCTACGTGCTCGGGCACTCCGGCACGGTCGGCGTCGTCGCGGAGGCCGCGCTGCTGCCGGTGGCCCGCGAGGCGCTGCGGCTGTCCGGCCGCGACGGGGAGGTCCGGGTGCGCGGCGTGCTCGGCGGCGGGGACACCGCGCCACCGGAGGGCTGGGAGGCCTACGAGACCTGGACGGCGCACGCGGACGCCTCGCCCCCGCAGGTGCCGGTGGCCGACGACGACGTGCTGCAGCTGATGTACACCAGCGGCACCGAGTCGCGGCCCAAGGGCGTGATGATGACCAGCCGCAGCCTGGTCAGCCAGTACGTCAGCTGCATCGTCGACGGCCGCTACACCGCCGACGACGTGGCGCTGCACGCGCTGCCGCTGTTCCACGTCGCCGCGCAGCACTGCTTCCTCAACCCCAACCTCTACCTGGGCGGGACCAACGTGGTGCTGCCCGGGCCCGACCCGGCCACGGTGCTCGAGACCGTGGAGCGGGAGCGGATCACCAGCCTGTTCTGCCCGCCGACGGTGTGGATCGGGCTGCTGCGCTCCCCCGACCTCGACCGCCGCGACCTGTCCTCGCTGGTCAAGGGGTACTACGGCGCGTCGATCATGCCGGTGGCCGTGGTGGAGGAGCTGTCCCGCCGGCTGCCCGGGATGGCGCTGTTCAACTTCTACGGCCAGACCGAGATGTCCGCGCTGGCGCTGGTCCTCTCCCCCGAGGACCAGCTGCGCAAGCCCGGGTCGGCCGGCACCGCGGTGGTCAACAGCGAGACCCGCGTCGTCGACGACGAGGACCGCCCGGTGGGCCCCGGCGTGGAGGGCGAGATCGTGCACCGCAGCCCGCACGCCACGGCCGGCTACTGGAACGACCCGGAGAAGACGGCGGAGGCCTTCCGCAACGGCTGGTTCCACAGCGGCGACCTCGGCGTGGCCGACGAGGACGGCTACGTCACCGTCGTCGACCGGAAGAAGGACGTCATCAAGACCGGCGGGGAGAACGTGGCCAGCCGCGAGGTGGAGGAGGTGCTCTACCAGCACCCCGCCGTCGCCGAGGTCGCCGTCTTCGGCGTGCCGCACCCGCGGTGGATCGAGGCCGTGGCCGCCGTGGTGGTCCCCCGCGACGGGCAGCCGGTGACCCCCGAGGAGCTGGTCGCCTTCTGCCGCGAGCGGCTGGCCGGGTTCAAGGCCCCCCGCCACGTGGCGCTGGCCGACGCGCTGCCCAAGAACGCCAGCGGCAAGATCCTCAAGCGCGACCTGCGGACGACGTACGCCGACCTGGCCGGATGAGCGCGCCGAACGGCGGGCCGTCGCCTACCGTCGGCCGGGTGTGGCGCGGACCACACCAGGACCCGAGGGGGACGCACCCGTGCTCTACACCGCCTACGAGTGGCAGCAGCGGCTGACCGCACCGGCCCGGACGACGACGGCGCTCACCGCCCGGGCGCTGGAGGCGCTGCCGGCGCCGCTGGCCGGGCTGCCGGTGCCCCGCCGGCTGCGGGCCGCCTGCCGGGTGCTCGCCGAGGCGCGCCCCACGCACGTGCGGCCCGAGTGGGGCATCGACGCGGTCGACGTCGACGGGCGCAGCGCCGAGGTGGTCGTGGAGCCGGTGCTGTCGACGCCGTTCGCCGACGTGCTGCACTTCGGCAAGCCCGACGTGGCCGGCCAGCCGCAGGTGCTCGTCGTCGGGCCGATCTCGGGGCACTTCGCCACCCTGCTGCGCCCGACCGTGCGCACCCTGCTGGCCGACCACGACGTCTTCGTCGTCGACTGGCACAACGCCCGCGACGTGCCGCTGGAGGCCGGCCGGTTCGGCCTCGACGAGTACGTCGACCACGTGCTCGCCGCGATGCGGCACCTGGGCCGCGACACCCACGTCATGGCCGTGTGCCAGCCGGCGCCGCTGGTGCTGGCCGCCGTCGCGGTGATGGCCGCCGCCGGCGACCCCGCCCAGCCGCGCAGCCTGACGCTGATGGCCGGGCCGATCGACACCCGGGTCAACCCCAACCGGGTCAACGACGGCGCCGGCCGGCACTCCATCTCGCGCTACGAGCGGCTGCTCACCACCACCGTGCCGGCCCGCCACCCCGGCGCCGGCCGCCGCGTCTACCCCGGCGTCACCCAGCTGACGGCGTTCATGTCGATGAACCCGCGCCGGCACCTGCGCGCCCACCTGCAGATGTACCGCTCGATGGTGGCCGGCGACGAGGCGGCCGCGGCCACCACCCGCGCCTTCTACGAGGAGTACGGCGCGGTCATGGACGTGCCGGCGGAGTTCTACCTGGAGACGCTGCAGCGGGTGTTCATGGAGCACGACCTGCCCCGCGGCGAGTTCACCTGGCGCGGGCAGCGGGTGGACCCCGCCGCGATCACCGACACCGCGCTGCTCACCGTCGAGGGCGCCCAGGACGACCTGTGCTCACCCGGGCAGACCGAGGCGGCGCACGCGCTGTGCACCGGCATCCCGGCCGAGCGGCGGCACCACCACCTGCAGCAGGGCGTGGGCCACTACGGCGTGTTCGCCGGCGCCCGCTGGGAGGCCGAGATCTACCCGGTGGTCCGGTCGTTCGTCGCGGCCGCCGAGGACGCCCCGGTGGCGGCGCGCGCCCGCTGACGCAGCCCTGCGCGCCGGGCCGGCGTCCTGCGACGATCGGTCGCACGACGCCGGCCCGACCGAGGAGACGCCCGCCATGACCGCGACCGCACCCGACCCGACGGCACGCGACGCCGAGAGGGCCCGCATCCGCGCCGCCCACCTGCGCCCCGCCGGGCAGCGGCCGGCCTCCACCGCCCGCGGCCTGCACCACACCGCGCTGATCAGCAGCGACGTCGAGGCGACGGTGCGCTTCTACCAGGACGTGCTCGGCTTCCCCCTCACCGAGCTGATCGAGAACCGCGACTACCCGGGGTCCTCGCACTTCTTCTTCGACATCGGCCACGGCAACCTGCTGGCCTTCTTCGACTTCCCCGGCCTCGACGTCGGCCCCTACGCCGAGGTGCTCGGCGGGCTGCACCACCTGGCGATCAGCGTCGAGCCCGACCGCTGGCAGGACCTCGTCGCCCGGCTCGCCGACGCCGGCGTCCCGCACGAGGTGCACAGCGGCGTGTCGGTGTACTTCCGCGACCCCGACGGCGCCCGCATCGAGCTCATCGCCGACCCGCTCGGCGAGATGTACGGCTCCACCGTGCTCTGACCCGCCCCTGCCCCGACCCACACCTGCCCCGACCCACCCCCGCCCCGGGCCGCGGGAGCGTCGGTGGCCCGGGGCAGGATCGCCGGCGTGGTGGCCTTCTTCCTCCCCCGAGCGAGCGACGACGAGCAGGCCGAGCGGCTCTACGAGGCGCTCGCCGACTTCGCCGGCTGCGCCCCCGCGCCCCCCGGCCGGCGGGTGCGCTCGATCACCTTCGCCGCCGACGGCGCGGTGTGGGTGGCCGAGGTCGGCGCGGAGCTGCGCGGCCGACGGACGACGCGGCTGCTGCGCCGCGGCGAGCTCGTCGAGCACACCGAGACGCTGACCTCGCCCACCCGCGTGCTCGCCGTCTACCCCGGCACGCCGCACGTCGTGGTCACCGACGCCCAGCCGATCACCGGCGCCGCCTCGGAGTGGGCCAACCCGTTCACCGCGCAGCCCGACGAGGTGGTGCTCTTCGACGCCGGCTGACGCCCGGGGCTCAGCGGCCGCCGGTCGCGGCGGGCACGGTACCGGCGACGACGTCCTCGACGGTCGCCCGCGCGCCGCGCTCGTACAGGGAGGCCAGCGCCGCCCGGTAGGGCGAGGTGAACCGCGCGTCGTCGACGAGGTCGCCGAACAGCTCGCGGTCGGCGAGGAACGCCAGCGGGTCCTCCCGCTGCCGGCCGGCGTTGGCCGCCAGCCGCTCCCTGCGCCGGTCGGCGATCGGGATCGGCGCGCCCTGCTCGTCGACGCCCTCGGAGTAGCGGGCCCAGCCGGCGACCACCGCGGCCGACCGGGCGACCTCGCCGCCGGCGGCCAGGTTGTCCCGCACCACGGGCAGCAGCCACTTGGGCAGCCGCTCGGACCCGTCGAAGGCCAGCCGGGCCAGGGTGTCGCGGATCGCCGGGTTGGCGAACCGCTCGATGAGCTGCCGGCGGTAGGCGTCGAGGTCGATGCCGGGCACCGGCAGCAGCGTCGGGGTCGCCTCGCGCTCCATGTAGTCCAGCAGCAGCCGCTGGAACAGCGGGTCCTGCGCCGCCTCGTGCACCAGCCGGTACCCGGCGAGGGTGCCCAGGTAGGCCAGCGCCTGGTGGCCGCTGTTGAGCAGCCGCAGCTTCATCCGCTCGTAGGGCTCGACGTCGGCCACCACCTGCACGCCGGCCTCCTCCAGCGGCGGCCGGCCGAGCGGGAAGCGGTCCTCCAGCACCCACTGCACGAACGGCTCGCACACCACCGGCCAGCCGTCCTCCACGCCGAGGCGCCGGGCGACGTCGGCGCGGTCGTCGTCGGTGGTGGCGGGGGTGATCCGGTCGACCATGGAGTTGGGGAAGGCGACCTCCCGCTCCACCCAGGCGCCGAGCTCGGGGTCGCGCAGGGCCGCGTACGCGGCGAAGCTGCGCCGGGCGACGTCGCCGTTGTGCTGCACGTTGTCGCAGGACACCACGGTGAACGGCGCCAGCCCGCGCTCGCGGCGGCGCACCAGCGCCTCGGCGAGCAGGCCGAACCAGGTCGAGGGCGCCGCGCCGGGCTCCAGGTCGCGGGCGACGCCGGGGTCGGCGGGGTCGAACCGGCCGGTGACCGGGTCGAGGGCGTAGCCGCCCTCGGTGACGGTCAGCGAGACGATCCGCGTGGTCTCCGCCGCCATCTTCTCCACGACCGCGTCGGGGTCGTCGGGCGCCAGCAGGTACTCCACGATCGAGCCGACGACGCGGGCCTCCGCGGTGCCGTCGGGGTGGCGGACGACGAGGGTGTAGAGGCAGTCCTGGGCCGCCATGACCTCGGCCATCCGGCGGTCCGACGGCAGCACGCCGACCCCGCAGATGCCCCACTCCTCCCCCTGCCCGGCCGCGAGCAGCCGGTCGAGGTAGAGGGCCTGGTGGGAGCGGTGGAAGGCACCCACCCCCAGGTGCACGATCCCCGCCCGCACCCGGGTGCGGTCGTAGGTGGGCACCGGCAGGGTGCCGGCGAGGGCGGGCAGCGTCGCGGCGGCGAGCGGTGGCACGGCAGGCTCCTGGGTGCTCAGGCGGGCAGGCGGTGCCCGGTGGACGGGGAGAACAGGTGCTCCCGGCCCGGCTGGATGCGCAGGTGCACCCGCTCGCCCTTGGCCGGGGGCCGGTTGGGGTCGACCCGGGCGATGATGCTGTCGCTGAGGGTCCCCGAGTCCGGCGGCAGGTCGGGCAGCGACCCGTGCAGGAACGCGTCGGAGCCCAGCTCCTCCACCACGGTCACGTCGACGGGGAAGGCGCCGGGCTCGCCCTCGCCGACCAGCTCCAGCGACTCCGGGCGGAAGCCGGCGACCACGGTGCGCGCGTCCTCGGCCGACAGCGCGCGCAGCGCCGCCGTCGGCACCGGGATGCGGGCCCGGCCGAGGACGGCCTGCCCGTCGTCGAGCGCGAACTCCGCGAGGTTCATCCCCGGCGAGCCGATGAAGCCGGCGACGAACACGTTGGCCGGCTCCTGGTAGAGCCGCAGCGGGGTGTCGCACTGCTCGAGCACGCCGGCGCGCAGCACCGCCACCCGGTCGCCCATGGTCATGGCCTCGACCTGGTCGTGGGTGACGTAGACCGTCGTCGTCCCGAGCCGGCGCTGCAGGGCGGCGATCTGGGTGCGGGTCTGCACGCGCAGCTTGGCGTCGAGGTTGCTCAGCGGCTCGTCCATGAGGAACACCTGCGGGTCGCGCACGATCGCGCGGCCCATCGCCACCCGCTGCCGCTGCCCGCCGGAGAGGGCCTTGGGCTTGCGGTCGAGGAACTCCTCGAGGTCGAGGATCCGGGCGGCCTCGGCCACCCGCTGGGAGATCTCGTCGCGGCTGCGGCCGGCGATCTTCAGCGCGAAGCCCATGTTGTCGGCCACGGTCATGTGCGGGTACAGCGCGTAGCTCTGGAAGACCATCGCGATGTCGCGGTCCTTGGACTTCAGGTGCGTGACGTCGCGGTCGCCGATGCGGATGGCGCCGCGGTCGACGTCCTCCAGGCCGGCGAGCATCCGCAGCGAGGTGGACTTGCCGCAGCCGGAGGGGCCGACGAGGACGAGGAACTCGCCGTCGGCGATCTCCAGGTCCAGCGCGTCGACGGCGGGCCGGTCGGCGCCGGGGTAGATGCGGCTGGCGGCGTCGTAGGTGACCGAGGCCATGGGACTCTCCTCCTGCGGTGTGGGGTCAGGGGCCGGGGCGGACGACGACCTTGACCGAGCCGGGGTCGCGGCGGCGGGCGGTGAGGGCGTCCTCGGTGCCGTCGAGGTCGTAGCTGCCGGTGACCAGGCGGTCGAGGTCGACCCGCCCGGCGGCGACCAGCGCGATCGCCGTCGGCCAGGTGCCGGCGTAGCGGAAGGTGCCGGTGACCTCCAGCTCGCGCTCCTGCACCACGGACAGCGGCAGCGGCACCTCGTCGCCGCCCATGCCGACGAGCACCGCGCGGCCGGCCCGGTCCAGGGCCCGGATCCCCTCGGCGATCGCCGCGGGCACGCCCGAGCACTCCAGCAGCACGCCGGGCGGGTCCCCGAGGTCGGTGGGGCGCTCGCTGCGGGCGTCGACGACGGCGGTGGCGCCCAGCTCGCGGGCCAGCGCCAGCCGCGCGGGGTTGACGTCGGAGACCACCACCTCGGTGGCGCCGAAGGCCAACGCCGCCTGCACGCTGACCAGGCCGATGGGGCCGGCGCCGACCACCAGCACCCGGGAGCCGGCGGTGACCCCGCCGCGGCGGCAGGCCCAGATGCCCACCGACAGCGGCTCGAGCAGCGCGGCGGCGTCGTTCCCCAGGCCGTCGGGCACCGGGTGGGCGAAGGCGGCGTGCACGGTGACGTACTCGGCGAGCGCGCCGTCGACCGGCGGGGTGGCGAAGAACCGCATGCCCGGGCAGAGGTTGTAGCGGCCGGCCAGGCACTGCGCGCAGGTCAGGTCGGGCACCCCGGGCTCCACCGACACGCGCTGCCCGACGGCCGGGGCGGTCACGCCGGGGCCGAGGGCGACCACCTCCCCGGCGGCCTCGTGGCCGAGCACCAGCGGCGCCTCGACGACGTAGCGGCCGATCCGCCCGTGGTCGTAGTAGTGGGTGTCCGAGCCGCACACGCCCACCGCGGTGACGCGGACGAGCACCTCCCCCGGCCCCGGCTCGGGGACCGGGCGCTCCTCGACGACGACGTCGCCGGGGCCGCGCAGGACCGCCGCCCTCACGGCGCGCCCCTCACGCCGCGCCCCTCACACCCGGCTCCTCACTTGACCGCTCCCAGCGACAGCCCCTGCACCAGCTTGTCCTGGGCGGCGAACCCGGCGATGAGCACCGGCAGCGACACCACGAAGGCGGCGGCGCACACCTGGGCGAGGAAGAGCCCCTGGCTGGTGACGAAGCCGGTCAGGTACACCGGCGCGGTCTGCGCGACGGTGCCGGTGAGGGTGCGGGCCAGCAGCAGCTCGTTCCAGCTGAAGATGAAGCAGATCAGCGAGGTGGCCGCGATGCCCGGCAGCACGATCGGCGCGACCACCCGGCGCAGGGTGAGCAGCAGGCCCGCGCCGTCCATCGAGGCCGCCTCGAGGATCTCCACCGGCACCTCGGCGAGGAAGGAGCGCATCATCCACACCGCGATCGGCAGGTTCATCGCGGTGTACAGGACGATGAGCAGCCAGATGTTGTCCAGCAGCCCGCTGACCTGCGCGAACAGGTAGATCGGCAGCAGCCCCGCGACCACCGGCAGCATCCGGGTGGACAGGAAGAAGAACAGCACGTCGGTCCACTTGCGCACCGGCCGGATCGACAGCGCGTACGCCGCCGGGATGGCCAGCAGCAGCACGATCACCGTGGACACCACGCTGGCGGTCAGCGAGTTGGCCAGCGACGGCCACGGGTTGGCGCCGGTGCCGATGCCGAAGAAGGACCGGTAGCCCTCCAGCGTCAGCGGGGCGAACAGCGACGGCGGGTTGGTCGCGGCGTCCTCCTCGCTGTGGAACGACGTCAGGACCATCCAGAGCACGGGGACGACGAACAGGATCCCGATCAGCCAGGCGAGCACGCCGAGCAGGGCGCCGCTGCGCGGCTTGCGCGGCGCGCGGGGCTCGCCCTCGGGCGTGCGGGTGGCGGCGACCGGGCCGACGTCGGTGACGGAGCTCATCGCGCGTTCTCCTCCTGGAACAGCGTCGAGACGGTCCGCAGTGCGAGCGTGGCGATGACGATCGTGCCGATGACCACCACGACGCCCGCCGCGGACGCCCGGCCGTAGTCGTGCGCCTGGTAGAAGGTCTGGTAGATGACGTAGGGCAGGTTGGCGGTGCCCAGGCCGCCCGAGGTGATCGTGAAGACCGCGTCGAAGTTCTGGACGATGTAGATCGACCCGAGCAGCGCGCCGAGCTCCAGGTAGCGGCGCAGGTGCGGGAAGGTCATGTAGCGGAAGACCTGCCAGGTGCTCGCGCCGTCGATGCGCGCGGCCTCGATGACGTCCAGCGGCCGGCTCTGCAGCCCGGCCAGCAGGATCAGCATCATGAACGGCGTCCACTGCCAGATCAGGGCGACCTCGACCGAGACCAGCGGCGCGGCGGTGATCCAGTCCGGCTGCGGCGCGTCCTCCGAGCCGAACAGCCGCCAGATCGCGGTGAGGGTGCCGTTGAGCAGGCCGTACTCGGGGTTGAACAGGGCGTGCTTCCACAGCAGCGCCGCGGCCACCGGGACGACGAGGAACGGCGTGATCATCAGGGTGCGCACCACGCCGCGGCCGCGGAACTGCCGGTCGAGCAGCAGCGCGATGCCCATGCCCAGCAGCAGGCTGACCAGGACGACCACCACGGTCAGGACCACCGTGGTGAGGATCGCCTCGCGCATGTTCACGTCGGTGAGCACGCTGGCGTAGTTGCTGAAGCCGGTGAACCCGCGCTCGTCGGGGTAGTAGGCGTTCCAGTCCATGAAGGACACGACCAGCGTGACGACGAAGGGCAGCTGCGTCACCAGGATCGTGAACAGCAGCGCCGGCAGCAGGGGCGCGCGGCGGGCCCAGTCCGACGTGCGCCGCAGCGCCCCCGACGGCGGCGGGGGCGGGGGTGACCCGACGTCGTCGCGCCTGCGCTCGATGGTCGTGCTCATGGCCGCTCCTCCCCCTCGCGGGCGGTTGCCGTGCCCGCGGGCGTGCAGGTCCGGGTGGTGGGTGCGCCGGTCATCCCGACGCGCGCTCCCGGTAGCGCTCGGCGACGTCCTCGGCGAGGTCCTGGCCGCGGGCCAGCGCCTCGTCGACGGTCATCTGGCCGGCGATCGCGGAGCTGACGTCCTGGGACACCTGGGTGGCCAGGTCCGGGAACTCCGGGATGCCGAGGAACTGGATGCCGGGCGCCGGGCGCGGCTGCACCCCCGGGTCGTCCGGGTCGGCGGCCTCGATGGCGGCCAGGGTCGGCTCGGCGAAGGCCGAGGCCTCGGCGAGGTAGTCGGGGTTGCCGTAGGTGGAGGCCCGCTTGCCGGCGGGCACCCGCGACCAGCCCAGCTCGGCGCCGACGAGCTCCTCGTACCCGGCGCTGGAGGCCCAGGAGACGAACTCCCACGCGGCGTCCTTCTTGGTGCTGGCCTGCTGCACGGCCCAGGACCAGGCGTAGAGCCAGCCGGCGCTGTCGGTCTCCACCACCGGCGCGGGCGCGTAGCCCATCAGGCCCTTGACCGGGGAGTCCTCGGCCTCCAGCGACCCGGCGGCCGAGGTGGCGTCGTACCACATGGCGGCGTTGCCCTGGACGACGTTGTTGAGGCACTCGGTGAAGCCGGCCTGGGGCGCGCCGGTCTCCCCGTGCTCGCGGACCAGGTCGACGTAGAACTGCACGGCGTCCCGGAACTCCGGGCTGTCGACCTGCGGCTCCCAGTCCTCGGTGAACCAGGTGCCGCCGAAGGTGTTGACCACCGTGGTCAGCGGCGCGAACACCTGCCCCCACCCGGGCTGGCCGCGCAGGCAGATCCCGGCCATGCCCGGCTCGGCGCCGTCCACCGCGGCCGCGATGTCGGCGACCTCCTGCCAGGTCGGGTTCGCCGGCATCTCGATGCCGGCGGCCTCGAGCACGTCGGCGCGGTACATGAGGAAGGAGGACTCGCCGTAGAACGGCTCGCCGTAGAGCCGGCCGTCGTCGCCGGACAGCGAGGCCGTCAGCGGGGCGAGGACGTCGTCCTGGTCGAACTCCGGATCGGCCTCGACGTACTCGTCGAGCGGGGCGATCCACTCGCTGCGGGCGTAGATCGGGATCTCGAAGTTGCTCAGCGTGGCGACGTCGTACTGCCCCGCCTGGCTGGAGAACTCCTGGCTGATCTTGTCGCGGACGTCGTTCTCCGGCAGCACCGTGTAGTTGACCGTGATGCCGGTCTCGGCGGTGAAGTGCTCCGCGGTGAGCTGCTGCAGGTCCTCCATCTGCGGGTTGTTGACCATCAGCACGTTGATCGTGTCGGGCCCGCCGCCGGTGGGGCCGCCACCCCACCCGGCGCAGCCGCTCAGCCCCAGCACCAGCACCGTCGCCGCGACGGCGGCGGGGGCGGGTCGCGCGTGTCCGGACACCGGCGGTCCCCCCAACCCGTAACACAGGGCCGCTCATGTGAGCGACGTGTCACTCAGATGTGTGTGGCGTGAGTCTCTCCGGCACCCGACCGTGCGTCAAGGAGTTGTGCCAAGGTGAGCCGCGCAGTGCTCAGATGAGCAGCAGGAGGAGTGATGGACGGGGACCGCGTGGGGCCGGCCGGGATCGTGCTCAGCGCCTCGATCGCGCGCCGCTACTACCTCGACGGCCGCTCCAAGGTGGAGATCGCCGACGAGTTCGGGCTGAGCCGCTTCAAGGTCGCCCGGCTGCTGGACGCCGCGCGCCGCAGCGGCCTGGTCCGCATCGAGATCCGGCACGAGGGGGGCATCGACGTCGACCTCTCGGTCCGGCTGCGCGACCGCTACGGCCTGCAGCACGCCGTCGTCGTCGACACCCCGGACGACGACGACGCCTCGCTGCGCGGGCACCTGGGCCGGGCCGCCGCCGGGCTGCTGGCCGAGGTGGTCACCCCCGACGACGTGCTCGGCCTGGCCTGGGCGCGGGCGGTGAGCGCGATGGCCGAGGCGCTGCCCCCGCTGCCCGGGACGCCGGTGGTGCAGCTGACCGGGGTGCTCTCGCTGCCCGGCGGCCCCGACACCTCCGTCGACGTCGTCCGCGGGGTGGCCCGGGCCTCCGGCGGCCCGGCGCACGTGTTCTACGCGCCCTTCACCGTCCCCGACGCCGCGACGGCCGCCGCGCTGCGCCGGCAGCCCGAGGTCGCCCGCGCCTTCGCCCAGCTGCCGCACGTCACCCGGGCGGTGGCCGGCGTCGGCCTGTGGGCGCCCGGCCAGTCGACGCTGCACGACGCCGTGTCCGAGGCCGACCGCGCCGCGCTGCGCGACCTCGGGGTGGTCGCCGACGTGTCCGGCGTGTTCCTGGCCGCCGACGGCGCGCCGGTCCGCACCGAGCTGTCCGAGCGGATGATCGGCATCGGCGCCGACCAGCTGCGGCAGATCCCGGAGGTGCTCGTCCTCCCCTACGGCACGGCCAAGGCGCCGGCTGTCCGCGCCGCCCTCCGCAGCGGGCTGGTCGGTGGCATCGTGACCCACACGGCCCTGGCCCACGCCGTGCTCGGCGACTGAGGCCCCGGCGCCGCCCGACGAGCCCGCCCGACCAGCCTGCCCGACGAGTTCCGCGAGGAGGCCCGTGCCCGGCCACCAGGAGTGCGAGGTCCCGCTCGAGGGCGGCTTCACCAACCACGGGCGGGTGGTGCGGGTCGGCGACACCGTCCGCCGGCCGCTGCGGCCCTCCAGCCCGGCCACCCACGCGCTGCTCGAGCACCTGGAGCGGGTCGGCTTCGGCGGCGCGCCCCGCTTCCTCGGCGTCGACGAGCGGGGCCGCGAGGTGCTCAGCTACGTGCCCGGCACCGCCGTCACCCCGCCCTACCCGTCCTGGGCGCTCACCGACGAGGCGCTGGTCAGCGTGGCCCACCTGCTGCGCGAGTACCACGCGGCGGTGGCCGGCCTCGACCCCGGGCCGCACCCCTGGCCGGCGTCCCCGCCGCCCGAGTTCGCCGGCGGGCTGGTCAGCCACAACGACCTCAACCTGGACAACGTGGTGTTCCGGGAGGGCCGGGCGGTGGCGTTCATCGACTTCGACCTCGCCAGCCCCGGCAGCCGCGTGTGGGACGTCGCCGGCGCCGTCCGGCTGTGGGCGCCGCTGCGCCCCGACCACCACGTCGGCGACTCCCGCCGGGGGCAGGTGCTGCGCCGGCTGCGGCTGTTCGTCGACAGCTACGGCCCCTCCGCGGCCGACCGGGACCGGCTGGTGCCCGCGGTCCGGTGCAACCACGACTGGTCCTACGACATCGTCGGCACCGCGGTCGCCAACGGTCACGCCGCCTTCGCGCGGTACTGGTGGGCCGGGGGCGCCCGGCGTCGCGCCACCGAGACCCAGCAGTGGTACCGGGAGTCGGCGGACCTGCTGCGCGACGCGCTCAGCTGAGCCGGGCGCCGGCCGCCGCCGGGCGGGGCGCGGCCGCGGCCGGCCGGGCGCCCGGGAAGGACCGGTCGGCGAAGAGCACCGCACGGGCGGCGGCGCGCCCGGGCGGCGTGCGCAGCAGCGCGAACGCCGCCGTGGCGGCCGCGGGGGTCCGCACCGCGGCCAGCCCGCGGCGCAGCGCCAGCCGCCCGCGGAAGGCGGCGCGCAGCGCGGCCCCGTCGTAACCGGCCAGCGCGTCGGGCCGGCCGGTCCGCAGCGCCTCGTCGAGGACGTCGGCGGCGCGGTCGGACAGCCGCAGGCACGGGTCGAGGCCGCCGGCGGTCAGCGGGGAGACCGCGCCGGCCGCGTCGCCGACGAGCAGCCCGTCGGGGCAGCCGATCCGGCGCAGGAGGCCGCCCACCGGGATCGGCCCGCCGCGCCGCTCCACCTCCGCGGGCCGGGCGACGCCGGTGAGGCCGGGGGCGGTCGCCGCGAAGCGCTGCAGGGTGCGGCGCAGCCCGCCGGGGAAGCGCTCGGCGTAGCCGGCCACGCCCACGTGCGCGTGCCGGCCGTCGTCGACCACCCAGGCCAGGTAGCCGGGGGCCAGCGACGGGTCGAGCACGCAGTGGAAGGCCGGCGGCAGCCCGCGGTCGGGGACGGCGAAGACCTCCTCGGCGCCGACGAGCAGGTGCCGGTTGCGGTCGAGGCCCAGGTCGCGGGCGACGCGCGAGCGAGCCCCGTCGGCACCGACGACGAACCGGGCCCGCACCCGGGCCGGCCCGGCCGGCCCCTCGAGCAGGGACACGCCGTCGCGCCGGCCGGCGTAGCGGGTGCCCAGCGCGAGGCGGACCCCCGCGCGCACCGCGGTGCGCGCCGCGGCGGTGTACAGCGGGCCCATGTCGCCCACCCGGAACTCGTCGCGGTCGCTGACCAGCGCCACCGGCCGGTGCAGGCCGGGCGGGTAGAGCACCACCCGCCGGATCGGCGGCCCGAGGCTCTCCGGCGGGAGGGCGAAGTCGTCGAGAGTCTTGCGGACGAGGATCCCGGTGGTGCGCACGGCGCCGTCCAGCGCGGGCCGGCGCTCGGCCAGCAGCACGGAGTGGCCCGCCTCGGCCAGCCGGGTGGCGGCGTGCAGACCGGCGAGCCCCGCACCGACGACGAGGACGTCGACGTCCTCACCCACCGCGTGGCCCACGGCGCGGCTCACCGGGCGGCCTCCTGGGCGGCGGTCGGGGCCTCCTGGTCGTCGGGCACCCACTCGAGCAGGTCGCCGGGCTGGCAGCCGAGCACCCGGCACATGGCCTCCAGCGTGCTGAACCGGACGGCCTTGGCCCGGCCGTTCTTCAGCACGGCCACGTTGGCCGGCGTCAGCCCCACCCGCTCGGCGAACTCCCCCACGCTCATCTTGCGGCGGGCCAGCTCCACGTCGATGCGCACCACGATGGGCATCAGATGACCGCGTCCAGGTCGGTGCGCAGCGTGGTCGCCTGCCGCAGCAGCGCCCGCGCCACCACGACCAGCAGCCCGAGCGCGCCGACCCCGGCGAGCAGCAGCAGGAGCAGCAGCGGCAGGGCGGGGTCCTCGGCGGTGAGCGCCACCCGGGCCGAGACGACCGCCAGCACCGCCCAGGCGGCACCGATGGCCCACAGGACGACGTCGACCCAGCGGGAGGCCCCGTCGCTGAACACCCGGTCCTGCTCGAACAGCGTGAGCAGCTTCCCGGTGGCCACGACCACCACCTGCGCGCAGACCACCCAGAACACCGTCACCGCCGTCAGCGGCCACCGCAGGTGGGCGAGGTCGGGGCGCTGCTCGGCCAGGTGCGCGAACTGGCCGGGCAGCGACACGGTCTCGAGCACGACCAGCAGCCCGAAGAGCAGGACGAGCAGGACCCGGAGCGGGAGCACAGCCCGCCGTGCCGTCATCACGGCAGTGATCCTCGATCACTACCTATCGAGAGTCAACAGATCTCTACCGCGTGTCGCTCGACGTCGTGGTGATCCAGTCGTCGATGGTGGCCCACCAGCGGTAGAGCCAGTCGGTCAGCTCGGCCTGCTCCCGCGGCACCTCCGCGGCCGGGACGAACCACCAGCGCAGGTGCAGGGTCTTGTCCACCGGCAGGCCCCGCCAGACGTCGCGCACCGTGCTCAGGTGCTCCAGCCCGGTGTGCGCGACGAGCACCACGTCGGCGTGCGGGGCCGCCTGCAGCGCCGCGACCACCCCGCCCGGGCGCGGGGGCAGCAGGTGGCGCATCGCCTCGGCCCGGCGCGCCGCCGCGACCAGCCCGCGCTCGCGCAGCCGCTGGAGGGCCCGGAGGCGGCGCCCCGGGGTCGCGTTCGCGCCCTCCGGGAAGATCAGCAGCGCGTCCTCCTCGCCGAGGTCGCGGGCCAGCTCGGCGATGGCGGCCTCCGCGCGGTCGCCGGCGCCCGGCCCCGAGGAGACGAACGTGCTGGGCAGCCGGTTGAGGTAGACGTCGATGAGCGGGTCGAGCTGCAGCACGTCCTTGAGCACGATCCGCGGCTGGCGCAGGTGGTCGCGGTTCATCAGCGTGTTGACCAGCAGGAACGAGTCCCCCGGGCCCGCGTGCCGGGAGAGCACCAGCATCGCGTTGGTCGAGCCGGGCACGCCGTCGTCCAGCGGTGACCAGGACTCGCCGTCGGTGACCAGCCGCAGCGCGAACAGCCGCTGGGCGGCCCGCATGAGCACGTCGAGCAGCAGCCGCAGCGCCGTGTAGTGGGCCGCGCGGGACCGCGGGGTGTCCAGCCGCCGGCCGAGGCCGCCGAGCACCCACAGCACACCGGCGACGGCGAGCCCGGCAACCTCGAGGGCGAGGTAGACGACGGCGAAGGCCAGCAGCCGCAGCGCGCGCCAGCGCCCCGGCAGGAAGAACGAGGCGACCAGCGCCAGCACCACCAGCACGGGCAGCAGCGCCACGACGGCGACCAGCGCCGCGAGCAGCAGGGGGCCGGCGACCCGCCGGACGCGGCGCGGGGGCAGCACCTCAGCCCACCCCGCCCGCGGCGACCCGGTCCAGCAGCTCCCCGGCGGCGGCGCGGGCCCGCTCGATGCGGGCGGGCACCCCGGAGAAGTCGCGGTAGCGCAGGGTGGCGGCACCGGGCGGCGCCGGGTCCCCCGCGGGCAGCACGTGCACGGTGACCCCCTCCGGGAGCGTGGCCAGGTCGGCGGCGAAGCGGTGCCGCCGGGCGATCTCGAAGGCGACGGTGGCCACGTCCCACGGCCGGGCCGGCGGCCGCAGCGGGCGGTCGATGCGCCCGACGTGCAGCACGTAGACCGTGCGCGCACCGAGGGCGACCGCGCGGCCGACCGGGATGCTGTGCACCAGGCCGCCGTCGAGGAAGTGCTCGCCGCCGATCGCCACCGGCGGGAGCAGCCCGGGCACCGCGCAGGAGGCGAGCACCGCGTCGACGAGCGGGCCGTCGGAGAACCAGTGCTCGGCGGCCCGCTCGATGCTCGCCGCGACGCACTGGAAGGGCACCGGCAGCTCGGCGAAGGTGCGCACCGGCAGCTCGGCCTCGAGCAGCTCGCGCAGCGGCTCACGGGGGTGCAGGTGGGTGCGGGTGCGCGCCAGGGTGCCCACCCGGGCGAGGAGGGAGCCGGCGAACACCCGACGGGAGGCGAGCTCCTCCCACACGCCGCGCAGCCGCTGGACCGCGCCGGGGCCGGGGTCGGCGGCGACGACGGCGCCGTTGATCGCGCCCACCGACGTGCCCACGACCAGGTCGGGGCGGATGCCGCGCTCGAGGAGGGCCTGCAGCATGCCCACCTCGGCCGCCCCCAGGACACCCCCGCCGCCGAGGACGAAGGCCGTGCCGCCGGTCCCGGCCGGACCCCGGGGCACCGGTGGCGTCGCCATGGCCGCATCGTGTCACGCGACCGGGAGCGCGCCGCGGTGCGAGGGAGGTCGGGGGCCCCACGGACCCGACCCCACGCCCGCGGCCGCGTCGGCGTCGCCCACGACCTGTCATTGCCCGGCGAGGGGCTCTCCTCCTCCGGCGTGCACCCGCACGGCGGTCCCGCCCCGGTGCGCCGCTCCCGGTCGCCGCCGCCGGCGGACCGCTGGCGGCGCGGCGCTCAGGAGCCGTGCGGGGCGGCGCGGTAGGCGCCGCCGGTGCCCGGCCGGCCCGCCGGGCGGTGCGCCCGGGCTTGCTCGAGCTTCTCCTGGCGCCGGGCGAAGACGACCGTGCCGATCAGGAAGAGCCCGGAGAGGATGAGCACCACGGCGGTGAAGGCGTTGACGAAGGGCAGGTCGACACCGGCGAGCGCGAGCACCCCGAGCGCGACCAGCACCAGCGCGGCGAGCACCGCCCCGGCGGCGCGCCACGGGCTCCGGGCCACCTCCTCGACGCCCTCCTTCGCCTTCTCCTTGGCGTAGTCCAGCGGCTTCCTCGCCCACGGGAAGCGCGTCGCCAGCACGGCGAGGCCGGCCGCGACCAGCACGAAGCCGGGACCGGGCAGCACGAGCAGCGCGATGCCGGCGAGGGTCAGCAGGCCGCCGAGGACGGCGACGACAGCGGTCTTCACCGTTGTGTTGTGCCCGACCGTCCGCGCGTCATGCGGTGACCGGGCGACGGGGTGGGTGAGGGCCGTCTCCTCAGCGGAAGACGACGGTGCTGTGCCCGTTGAGGAGCACCCGCTGCTCGCCGTGCCACCGGACGGCCCGCGACAGCGCCAGCGCCTCCGCGTCCTGGCCGACCGTGGCCAGCGCCCGCGGGTCGTAGGTGTGGTCGATGCGGATGACCTCCTGCTCGATGATCGGCCCCTCGTCCAGGTCGGCGGTGACGTAGTGGGCCGTCGCGCCGACCAGCTTGACCCCGCGGTCGAAGGCCTGGTGGTAGGGCTTGGCGCCCTTGAACCCCGGCAGGAACGAGTGGTGGATGTTGATCGCCCGGCCGTAGAGGGCGGCGCACGTCTCGTCGGAGAGGATCTGCATGTAGCGGGCCAGCACGACCAGGTCGGCCCGGTACTCCTCCACCAGCTCGAGCAGCCGCGCCTCGGCCTCGCGCTTGGTCGCCGGCGTCACCGGGACGTGGACGAACGGGAGGCCGGCCGCCTCCGCCATCGGGCGCAGGTCCTCGTGGTTGGACACCACCGCGACGAGCTCGGCGCCCAGGCTGCCCGCGCGCCAGCGGAACACCAGGTCGTTGAGGCAGTGCCCCAGCTTGGACACCATGACCACCACCCGCTGCGGCCGGTCCCCGCTGACCTGGTAGGTCATGCCGAACTCCTCGGCCACCGCCCGGAACTCCGCCGACAGGCGCGCGCAGTCGGTGTCCTCGGTGCAGACGAAGGCCGTGCGCAGGAACAGCTGACCGCGGACGGCGTCGTCGAACTGCTGGTGCTCGACGATGTCGCAGCCGTGGCGGAACAGGAACGAGCTGACCGCGTGCACGATGCCCGGGCGCTCCTGGCAGCTGAGCGTGAGGGTGAACGGGTGGGACACGGGTGCCTCCTCAGCACTCGACGATGTTGAGCGCCAGCCCGCCACGGGCGGTCTCCTTGTACTTGTCCTTCATGTCGGCCCCGGTCTCGCGCATCGTCTTGATCGCCTTGTCCAGCGGGACGTGGTGCCGGCCGTCCCCGCGCACGGCCATGCGCGCGGCGGTGATCGCCTTGACCGAGCCGACGGCGTTGCGCTCGATGCACGGGATCTGCACCAGCCCGCCGACCGGGTCGCAGGTGAGGCCGAGGTTGTGCTCGATGCCGATCTCGGCGGCGTTCTCCACCTGCTCCGGCGTCCCGCCGAGCACCTCGGCGAGGCCGGCGGCGGCCATGGAGCAGGCCGAGCCGACCTCCCCCTGGCAGCCGACCTCGGCGCCGGAGATGGAGGCGTTCTCCTTGAACAGCAGCCCGATCGCGGCGGCGGTGAGCAGGAACCGGACGACGCCGTCCTCGTCGTAGGACCCCACGAAGTCGCGGTAGTAGTGCAGGACGGCGGGCACGATGCCGGCGGCGCCGTTGGTCGGCGCGGTGACCACCCGGCCGCCGGCGGCGTTCTCCTCGTTGACCGCCAGGGCGTAGAGGGTCACCCACTCCATCGCGCGCAGCGGGTCGGCCTCGTCCGGGTGCTCCTCGAGCTGCGCGCGCAGCGCGGCGGCGCGGCGGCGGACCCTGAGCCCGCCGGGCAGGACGCCGGGGGTGCGGGTGCCCCGCTCGACGCACTCCTGCATGACCGACCACACGTGCAGCAGACCGGCGCGGACCTCCGCCTCGCTGCGCCAGGCCAGCTCGTTGGCGAGCACCACGTCGCTGATCCGCAGGCCGGTCTCCCGCGTGCGGGCCAGCAGCTCCTCGCCGGTGCGGAAGGGGTACCGGACGGGTGTGGGGTCCTCGACGAGGGCCGGCTCGCCGGCGTCGTCCTGGTCGAGGACGAAGCCGCCGCCCACGGAGTAGTAGGTGCGCCGCTCGACCTCCTCGCCGTCGGCGCCCAGGGCCCGGAAGACCATGCCGTTGCTGTGGAACTCCAGCCGCCGGCGGCGGTGCAGCACGACGTCGTCGTCGACGGCGAAGGCGATCGGGTGCTCGCCGGCGAGCAGGAGCTTCCCCTCGCGGCGGACGGCGTCGACCCGCGGCTCGGCCGCGACCGGGTCGACCAGGTCGGGCTGCTCGCCCTCCAGGCCGAGGACGACGGCCTTGACGCTGCCGTGCCCGTGCCCGGTGGCCCCCAGCGACCCGAACAGCTCGCAGCGCACCCCGGCGACCCGTCCCAGCAGCCCCTCGTCGCGGAGGCGGGAGGCGAAGGTGCAGGCCGCGCGCATGGGGCCGACGGTGTGCGAGCTGGACGGGCCGATGCCGACCTTGAACAGGTCGAAGGCGCTGATGGTCACCGCTGCCTCCCTCTCCCCCGGTCACCGGTCTGCGCCCCAGGTTCAGGTACACGATTGGTATATCAGATGTATCGTCACGGTATGTCGTTCGCTCCGACGAGGCAAGACCCTGCGGCGGTCACCCTCTACGATCTGTCCGTGACCGCTGCCCCCCTGGACCTCGACTCGTCCGTCGTCTCCCTGGCGGACAAGGCCTACGTGGCGGTCCGGGACCGGCTGATCATGCTCGACATCCGCCCCGGCGACCCGATCGACGACGACGAGCTGGCCGGGGACCTCGGGGTGGGCCGGACCCCGGTCCGGGAGGCGCTCAAGCGCCTGGAGGGCGACCGGCTGGTGGTCTCCTACCCGCGGCGCGGGACCTTCGCGACCGGCATGGACATCTCCGACCTGGCGCACATCTCCGACATCCGCGCCCAGCTCGAGCCGCTGGCTGCCCGGCGTGCCGCCGAGCGGGCCGCCCGCTCGTCGCCCGCCGAGCTCGAGGAGCTGGCCGCGAGCATCCAGCACCTGCGCGTCGACCGGACCGACCGGACCGAGCTGATGCGGTGGGACCTCGCGGTGCACCGGGCCATCTACCGGGCCTCGGGCAACCCCCACCTGGAGGACGTCCTGATCCGGTACGACAACCTGGCGACGCGGATCTTCTGCCTGTTCCTGGACCGGCTGCCCTCGGTCGACGAGCACGTCGGGGAGCACGTCGAGCTGCTCCGCGCGATCGCCGCCGGCGACGCCGACCGGGCCGACGACCTCGCCCGCGAGCACGTGCTCGGGTTCGAGCGGGCGATCCGCGCGGTCATCTGAAGGACCACCCTTCCCCCCACGCCTCGCTCCGCTCGGCGCGGGCCCCTGAGGGGTGGCCGTTCCATCACGTCACCGAGCCGACGGCGTCGAGGACGGCGAGGACGTCCCGCGTGGCCGCGACGTCGTGCACGCGCAGCACGGTGGCGCCCCGCTGGACCGCGACGGCGGCCGCCGCCAGGGAGCCGGGCAGCCGGTCGGCCACGCCCCGCCCGGTGAGCTGCCCGAGCAGCGACTTGCGGGACAGCCCCACCATGACCGGGACCCCCAGCCCGGTGAGCGCGTCGAGCGACCGCAGCAGCGCGAGGTTGTGGGCCAGCGTCTTGCCGAAGCCGAACCCCGGGTCCACCAGCAGGTGCTCCGGGGGGATGCCGGCCTCCAGGCAGTCCCGCAGCCGCCCGGCGAGGAAGGCGCGCACCTCCCCGACGACGTCCCGGTAGCGCGGGTCCTCCTGCATGGTCTCCGGCGAGCGCTGCATGTGCATCAGGCACACCGGCACGCCCAGCTCCGCGGCCGCGGCCAGGGCGCCGGGCCGCTGCAGCGCCCGTACGTCGTTGACCATGCCGGCGCCGGCGGCCACCGCCGCGCCCATGACCTCGGGCCGGGAGGTGTCGACCGACAGCGGCACGGCGACCCGCCCGGCCAGGGCCTCGACCACCGGGACCACCCGGTCCAGCTCCTCGGCGAGCGTCGGCGGGCGCGCGCCCGGCCGGGTCGACTCCCCGCCGACGTCGATGAGGTCGGCGCCCTCGGCCGCCAGGGTGAGCCCGCGCTCCAGGGCGCGGTCGAAGCTGCGGAAGCGCCCGCCGTCGGAGAAGGAGTCGGGGGTGACGTTGAGGACGCCGCAGACCAGGGGCCGCCGGGTCCGGAGCGCCCGGCCCAGGGACGCGGCGGTCCCGGTCGGGCGGGGGGCCGCCGCCAGCGCCGTGCCGGTCACGACGCCCCGCGCGCGGACGCGACGGTGTGCCGCAGGAGCAGCGCGGCGGTGGCCCCTCCGCCCGGGACGGGCTCCCGGGCGGGGAGCTGCCCCAGGGAGGTCTCGAGGGTGTCGGTGCGCACGGGCGGTCCTCCAGTGGGCGCGGTCGGGTGGGCACGCCGCGGGCCGGCGGGCGCCCGGTGGTCGGGCCGCCCGCCGGTCCGGCGGAGGTGACGGGCCGGGGCGGCCACCCTCCAGGGGCCCGCGCCGAGCGGAGCGAGGCGTGGGGGGAGGGTGGTCCTCTCCTAGCCGCGGATGCGGGTCATCTCCGGGTCGACCAGCGGCTCGGCGGCGACGGTCGCCCGGATGCGGGTGTCGAACCACCCGATCTCGACGCGCGTCCCGACGGTCGCCGACGCCGGCAGCCAGGCGTAGGCGACCGGCCGGCCGACGGTGTGCCCGAAGGCCGCGCTCGTCACGTAGCCCGCGGGCCGCCCGTCCACGAACACCGGCTCGTGGCCGAGGACGACGCTGCGGCCGTCGTCGACCGTGAGGCAGGACAGCCGGCGGCTCACCGTGTCGGCGCTGCGCCCGGCGAGGGCCTCCTGGCCCACGTAGCCCTGCTTCTGCTTGCGGACGGCGAACCCGAGACCGGCCTCGTAGGGGTCGTGCTCGGTGGTCACGTCGTGACCCCAGGCGCGGTAGCCCTTCTCCAACCGCAGGCTGTTGAACGCGGCCCGGCCCGCGGCGACGACGCCGAGGTCCTGCCCGGCCTGCCACAGCACGTCCCACAGCCGCCGGCCGGTGTCGGCGCCGGTGTAGAGCTCCCAGCCGAGCTCGCCGACGTAGGACAGCCGCATCGCCGTCACCGGCACTCCCCCGATCCGGGCCCGCTTGGCGCGGAAGTACTTCAGGCCCTCGTTGGAGAAGTCGTCGGCGCTGAGCCGCTGCACGAGGTCGCGGGCGCGGGGGCCCCACAGGCCGATGCAGCACGTGCCGCCGGTGACGTCGCGGACCTGCACGCTGCCGTCGTCGGGCGCCTCGCGCAGGAGGTGGTCGAGGTCGAGGGGGCCGTTGGCGCCGACCTGGAACAGCTGCTCGCCCAGCCGGGCGACGGTGAGGTCGCTGCGGACGCCGCCGGCCTCGTCGAGGGCCAGCGTGTAGGTCACCGACCCGACCGACTTGTCCATCTCGCCGGTCGTCAGCCGCTGCAGGAGGTCCAGCGCACCGGGCCCGCTGACCTCCAGCCGCTTGAGCGGCGTCATGTCGTACATCGCCACGGCGGTGCGCGTCCGCCACGCCTCGGCCGCCGCGATCGGCGACCAGAACCGTCCCGACCAGTCGTCGCGCTCCGGCGGTACCCACTCGGCGGGCAGCTCGTCGACCAGGTGCGCGTTGGCCTCGTACCAGTGCGGCCGCTCCCAGCCGCCGGCCTCGAGGAAGACCGCGCCGAGCTCCTGCTGCCGGGCGTGGAAGGGGCTGACCCGGAGGTCGCGCGGGGACAGCCGGGGCTGCAGCGGGTGGACGACGTCGTAGACCTCGACGAAGTTCTGCTGCGAGGTCTCGCTGACGTACTCCGGCGTGAGCTGGACGTCCTCGAAGCGGTGCACGTCGCAGCCGTGCAGGTCGAGCTCGCTGCGGCCCTCGACGAGCAGCTGGGCCACCGACCGGGCGACGCCGGCCGAGTGGGTCACCCAGACCGCCTCGGCGATCCAGAAGCCGGCCACGTCCCGCGACTCGCCGATCAGCGGACCGCCGTCCGGGGTGAAGGAGAAGACGCCGTTGAACCCGGAGTCGATCTTCGAGGCGCGCAGCGAGGGCAGCAGCAGCCGGCTCTCCTCCCACTGGGCGGCGAAGTCCTCCTCGGTGAAGGGCAGCATCGAGGGCATCGACTCCTCCCGGACGTCCCCGTCGTCGCCGTCGCCCTGGGGCAGCTCCCGCAGGTCGACCGGCATCGGCCGGTGGGCGTAGGACCCGATGCCCAGGCGGTCGGCGCGCTCCCGGTAGTAGAGGTCCTGGTCCTGGTGGCGCAGGATCGGCAGGCTCGCCTCGGTGAGCTCGGTGTTGCGCCCGACGAGGTCGGGCACCTGGTCGGTCCAGACGAACTGGTGGGCCAGCGGGAGCAGGGGCACGTCCATGCCGACCATGGCGCCGAGCTCCTGACCCCAGAAGCCGGCGCAGGAGACGACGACGTCGGCGGGGAGAACGCCGTCGGGCGTCCGGACGCCGGTCACCCGGCCGCCGGCCTGCTCGATGCCGGTCACCCGGGTCGAGCCCTGGAAGACCGCACCCCGCGCCTCGGCGCGGCGGGCGAGCGCGACGACCGCCCGGGACGCCTTGGCCAGGCCGTCGGAGGGGATGTGCAGCCCGCCGAGGACGCGCTCGCGGTCGACCAGCGGGTGCAGCCGCACGCACTCCCCGGCGTCGACGACCTGCGCCTCGACGCCCCAGGAGGTGGCCCAGCCCTGCTTGCGGTGCAGGTCGGCGAGCCGCCCGGGCGTGGTGGCGACCTCGAGGCCGCCGACCTGGTTGAAGCACCAGGCGCCGTCGACGTCGAGGTCCAGGAACTTCTCCACCGTGTAGCCGGCGAACGCCGTCATGGTCTTGGAGGGGTTGGTCTGGAAGACCAGCCCCGGCGCGTGCGAGGTGGAGCCCCCGGTCAGCGGGAGGGGGCCCTGGTCGACGACGGTGACGCGGTCCCAGCCGCGGAGGGTGAGCTCGTCGGCCAGGTTGGCGCCGACGATCCCCGCTCCGATGATGACGACACGAGGGGTGGTGGACACGTTCTGCTCCTGACTGACGGGCCGGTCAGCGGTCGGGGGTGGTGGTGAACTCGAGGGCCGCGTCGAGCAGCCAGTCGGCCAGGTAGCCGGCGAAGGACGACCGCACCAGGACGGCGACGTCGTCCCCGGCGTCGGAGAGGGCCAGCAGCACCACGCCGGCCTGGCCCAGCGTCGTCTGCGCGCTGCTCCCCCGGCCGAACACCCGCGGGTGCAGGTCGATCGAGCAGCCCCTGGCCAGCACGTCGCGCACCCGCGCCCCGGCCAGCCGGAGGCCGATCCGCTGGGCGGAGACGTCGGTCGCGGACCCGCCCAGGCCGACGACGGCGGCGCGGACCCGGCCCTCGAGCTCCTCGGGCGCCTCCGTGGGGCTGGTGAGCAGCCACTCGTCGGGGCCGAGCCAGACGGCCCGCCCCGCGCCGGCCGGCACCCAGGTGTTGGGCGCCGTCGGCAGGTCGACGCCCAGCGCCGTGGACGCCCCGGGGCCGACGGTGCCGAGGCGGACGTCGACCATCGCGACGTACGGCTCGGCGGCGATCCGCACGGTGTCGGGCAGCCGCTCGAACGCGGCGGTCCACGCCTCGAGCGGGTGGGTGCGCAGCAGCTCAGCCATCGCGACGGGCTCCTTCGGGGTCGACCAGCACCGAGCCGGTGACCTCGACCGGGACGAGGGTGCCGTGGACGGGGACGTGGACGGTCTCGCCGATGCGCTCCCGGCCGCCCTTGACCAGTGCCAGGGCGAACGGCCGGGCGAGCTCGGCGCTGCGGTAGCTGGACGTGACGTGGCCGAGCATCGGCACCGGCGGGGGCGGCAGCTCGCCGTCGGCGGCGAACTCCACGATCTGCGAGCCCTCCGGCAGGACGGTCTGCCGGTCCACGGGCAGCAGCCCGACCAGCTGCTTGCGCAGCGGGTCCTGGTTGGCCTGCCGCGAGAAGCTGCGCTTGCCGATGAAGTCGGGCTTCTTCTTCGACACCGCCCAGGCCATGCCGAGGTCGTGCGGGGTGACGGTGCCGTCGGTGTCCTGCCCGATGATCGGGTAGCCCTTCTCCGCGCGGAGCACGTGCATGGTCTCGGTGCCGTAGGGCGTGATGCCGTACGGGCGACCGGCCTCGAGCAGCCGCTCCCACACGGCGACCGCGTACCAGGGGTTGACGTAGACCTCGAAGGCCAGCTCGCCGGAGAAGCTGATCCGGGCCAGCCGGACCGGCACCCCCTCGAGGGTGGTGTCCCGCCAGGTCATGAACGGGAACGCCTCGGCGGAGACGTCCACGCCGGGGAACACCGCACCGACGACGTCGCGGGAGCGCGGGCCGACGACCGGGAAGGTGACCCACTGCTCGGTGACCGAGGTGCAGTGCACCCGCAGGTCCGGCCACTCGGTCTGGACCCACTCCTCCATCCAGTCGAGGACCTTCGCCGCGCCGCCGGTGGTGGTGAGGACGAGGAAGCGGTCCTCGGCCAGGCGCAGCACCGTGCCGTCGTCGATGACCATGCCGTCGACGCCGCACATGACGCCGTAGCGCACCGAGCCGACCTTCAGGCTGCTCATCAGGTTCGTGTACAGCCGGTCCAGGAGGACGGCGGCGTCCGGGCCCTGGACGTCGATCTTGCCCAGGGTGGAGCCGTCGAGGATCCCGACGCCGGTGCGGACCGCGGCGCACTCCCGGAGGACCGCGGCCTCCATGTCCTCGCCGGGCCGCGGGTAGTGGCGGGGCCGCTTCCACTGGCCGACGTCCTCGAAGACCGCGCCGGCCGCCACGTGCCAGTCGTGCAGGGCGGTGACCCGCTCGGGGTCGAAGAGCCGGCCCCGGTCGCGGCCGGCCAGCGCGGCGAAGGCGACCGGGGTGTAGGGCGGCCGGAACGTGGTCGTCCCGGTGTCCTGCACCGGGACCCCGAGCAGCTCGGCGACGATCCCCGAGGTGAGGACGCCGGAGGTCTTGCCCTGGTCGTGCGCCGTGCCGATGGTCGTGTACCGCTTGACGTGCTCGATGGAGCGCAGGCCGGCGCCGATCGCGCGGGCGACGTCGGCGACCGTGGCGTCGCGCTGCAGGTCGACGAACGAGGTGGTGCCCTCGGCGCCCGAGGTGTCCGGCACCCGCCACAGCACCAGGGGCGCGGCCGGGACGACGGGCTCCGGGGCGGTGGGCAGCCGGTCGTCGGCCGCCGGCGCGACCCCCAGGGCCGCGAGCGCCGCCCGGGCCACGCGCTGCCCGTCGGCCAGGCACCCGGCCAGGTCGAACAGGCCGGCCGCGGAGCCGGCGACCGCCAGGCCGTCGAGCTCCTCGCCGGGCACGAACGCGCCGAGGCCCTCGTCGTAGCGGAGGCGGCCGCGGGACTGGCTGAACAGGTGCACCGCGGGGTTCCAGCCGCCGCTGACCAGCAGCAGGTCGCAGGCGATCGCGCTGCTCGCGCCGACCTCGCCGTCCGCGAACGGGGCGACGAGGGCGTGCGTGACCCGCTCGACGCCCCGCGTGCCGGTCACGACGGCCCCGGACAGGACGCGGATGCCCGCGCGCTCGCACTCCGCGCGCCGGGGCGAGCCCTCCGGCCGGGCGTCGACCACCGCCTGCACGCGCACACCCGCGCGGGACAGGTCGAGGGCGGCGTCGTAGGCGCTGTCGTTCGTGGTGAACACGACGGCCTCGCGGCCGGGCAGCACGCCGTAGCGGTGCAGGAACGTGCGGGCGGCGCCGGCGAGCATGGTCCCCGGGCGGTCGTTGTCGGCGAACACGACCGGGCGCTCGTGCGCCCCCGTCGCGACGACGATCGAGCGCGCCCGGAGGCGCCACACCCGCTGCCGGGAGACGTGCTTGGGCGCGGCGGCGCCGAGGTGGTCGGTGCGCCGCTCGAGAGCCAGGACGAAGCCGTCGTCGTAGCTGCCGAAGGCGGTGGTGCGCTGCAGGTGCAGCACCTCCGGGGCGGCGGCCAGCTCGGCGACCGCCGCGGCGACCCACTGCAGCGCCGGGGCGTCGTCGAGCCGGTCGGTGCCGCCCAGCAGCGAGCCGCCGGCCTCGGACTGCTCGTCGACGAGCGCGACGCGGGCACCGGAGCGCGCGGCGGTGAGCGCGGCGGCCAGCCCCGCGGGACCGGCACCGACGACCAGCACGTCGACGTGGTGGTGGACGGCGTCGTAGCGGGCCGAGTCGGGGACGTCGGCGAGGCGGCCCTGCCCCGGCAGGCCGGAGGCGGCGAGCCCGTCGGCGAGCTCGACGGTGGTGGCCAGCAGCATGGGCTCCGGGAAGGGCTCCTCGATCTGCACCAGGCCGCCGGGGTCCTCGGCCCAGGCGGCGGCGATGCCGCGCGGCCGACCGAGCTTGATGCTGGTGGCGACCTGGTGCCGGCCGTTGGCGAGCAGCGCCGAGGCCAGGGTGTCGCCGGGGTGACCGGTCAGGGTCTGCCCGTCGAAGGTGAACTCGACGGTGGTGGCGCGGTCGACGCGGCCGCCCTCGGGGGTGCGGGAGGAGCTCGTCACGGAGTCACCGACTTCGGGTCGTCGAGGCGGTACACGCGCTCGAAGCGGTAGGTGGCGGTGTCGCGGATGGCGTTGAACCAGCGGCGGCAGCCGGCGCTGTGGTTCCAGCGCTCGGCGAAGCGGCCCCGGGTGTTGTCGCGGTGGAAGACGTAGTGCGCCCACTGCTCGTCGGAGAGCTCGGCGGGGCTGTCCGGGTAGGGGACGTGGGCCTGGCCGCCGTAGGAGAACTCGACCTCCTCGCGGGGGCCGCACCACGGGCACGCGATGAGCTGCATCGGGGTTGCTCCCTGTGTCAGTAGGCGACGGTCAGTGGGCGACGGCGGCCGCGCCGTGCTCGTCGACGAGCGCGCCGGTGGTGAAGCGGTCGAGGCCGAACGGCGCGACGAGCGGGTGGGGCTCGCCGGAGGCGATCGTGTGCGCGAGGGCCGAGCCGATGCCGGGGGTGGCCTTGAACCCGCCGGTCCCCCAGCCGCAGTTGAGCCACACGTTCGCGTAGGGGGTCCGCCCGACGATCGGCGAGGCGTCGGGGCTGGTGTCGACGATGCCCGCCCAGGTGCGCAGCAGGTGCGCCCGCGCGAACACCGGGAACAGCTCCACGGCGGCGGCCATCTGGCGCTCGATGACGTGGAAGGCGCCGCGCTGGCCGTACCCGTTGTAGGAGTCGACGCCGGCGCCCATGACCAGCTCGCCCTTGTGCGCCTGGGAGACGTAGACGTGCACCGCGTTGGACATGACCACGGTGGGGTGCACCGGCTCGAGCAGCTCGGAGACCAGCGCCTGCAGCGGGTGGCTCTGGATCGGCACGCGGATGCCGAGCATGTCGGTGAGCACCGACGTGGAGCCGGCCGCGCAGAGGACGACGGTGCCGGCGGCGATGTCGCCCCGGGAGGTCCGGACACCGGTGACCCGGTCGCCGTCGGTGGTGAAGCCGGTGACCTCGCAGTCCTGGACGAGGTCGATCCCGGCGTCGGAGGCGCGGCGGGCGAAGCCCCAGGCCACGTAGTCGTGCTTGGCGATGCCCGCGCGCGGCTGGTAGGTCGCCCCCAGGACCGGGTAGCGGATGTCGGTCGAGGTGTTGACGACCGGGCAGACCTTGCGGACCTCGTCGGGCTCCAGCCACTCGGCGTCGACGCCGTTGAGCTTGTTCGCCTCGACGCGGCGGACGCTGTCGCGGACGTCCTGCAGGGTGTGGGCGAGGTTGAGCACGCCGCGCTGGCTGAACAGGATCGGGTAGTCGAGGTCCTCCTCCAGCCCCTCCCACAGCTTCAGCGCGTGCTCGTAGATCGCCGAGCTCTCGTCCCACAGGTAGTTGGACCGGATGATCGTGGTGTTGCGGGCCATGTTGCCGCCGGCCAGCCAGCCCTTCTCCAGCACCGCGACGTTCGTGATGCCGTGGTCCTTCGCCAGGTAGTGCGCGGTGGCCAGGCCGTGCCCGCCGCCGCCCACGATGACCACGTCGTAGGACCTCCGCGGCTCGGGGTCGCGCCAGAGGGAGTCGGGGTGCTCCGGCAGGTCCGCGCCGGGGGTGCGGGGGCTCATCGGGAGACCTCCGTCAGCTCGGGGTACAGGGGGTGGCGCTCGGCCAGCCGGGTGACCCGGCCGCGGAGCCCGGCGAGCTGCTCCTCACCGGTCGAGGGGCGCAGCGCGGCCGCGATGACGTCGGCCACCTCGGCGAAGTCGTCGAGGCCGAAGCCGCGGGCCGCCAGCGCGGGGGTGCCGATCCGCACCCCGGAGCTGACCATCGGCGGGCGGGGGTCGAAGGGCACCGCGTTGCGGTTGACCGTGATGCCGACGGCGTGCAGCCGGTCCTCGGCCTGCCGGCCGTCGAGCTCGGACCCCCGCAGGTCGACCAGGACGAGGTGGACGTCGGTGCCGCCGCTGACCACGTCGATGCCCGCCTCGCGGGAGTCGGGGGCCAGCAGCCGGTCGGCCAGCAGCCGGGCGCCGGCGAGCGTCCGCTGCTGCCGCTCCCGGAACGCGGGCTCGGCGGCCAGCTTGAAGGCGACGGCCTTGGCGGCGATCACGTGCTCCAGCGGGCCGCCCTGCTGACCCGGGAAGACCGAGGAGTTGAACTTCTTGGCCAGGTCGGCGGTGGCCAGGACGACGCCGCCGCGCGGACCGCCGAGGGTCTTGTGGGTGGTCGAGGTGACCACGTGGGCGTGCGGGACGGGCGAGGGGTGCAGTCCGGCGGCGACCAGCCCGGCGAAGTGCGCCATGTCGACCATCAGGTAGGCGCCGACCTCGTCGGCGATCCGCCGGAACCCGGCGAAGTCCAGCTGCCGCGGGTAGGCCGACCAGCCGGCGATGATGAGCCGGGGCCGGCGCTCGTGGGCCAGCCGCTCGACCTCGGCCATGTCGACGCGGTGGTCGTCGGGCCGCACGTGGTAGGCCGCGACGTCGTAGAGCTTGCCCGAGAAGTTGAGCTTCATCCCGTGGGTCAGGTGGCCGCCGTGCGCCAGGTCCAGCCCCAGGATGGTGTCCCCGGGCTGCAGGAGCGCCGACATCGCCGCCGCGTTGGCCTGGGCGCCCGAGTGCGGCTGCACGTTCGCGTACTCGGCGCCGAACAGCGCCTTCAGCCGGTCGATGGCCAGCTGCTCGATCACGTCGACGTGCTCGCACCCGCCGTAGTAGCGGCGGCCGGGGTAGCCCTCGGCGTACTTGTTGGTGAGCACCGAGCCCTGCGCCTGCATGACGGCCACGGGGGCCGAGTTCTCGCTGGCGATCATCTCCAGCGTGGTCTGCTGCCGCGTCAGCTCGGCGGAGATCGCGGCGGAGACCTCCGGGTCGGTCTCCCGCAGCGACCGGTCGAGCAGGCGGGCGGGAGCGGTCCGCGGAGCCTCGCGGGTCTGGACGACCATGCCGGGGTCCCCTCTGTCGGGAATGTGGAGCGAGGACTGGTATATCAGTCGTCGACCACACTAGGGTGGGCGCCGGGCAGGGTCAAGGGGCAGCCGGGACGTCGTCCCGCGGGCTCCCCGCACCAGCGGCCACCCCACCGGCGCGACCGGTCGCGCACCCCCACGAGAGGAGCTCCACCGCCATGGCCTACGAGGTGAAGGGCGTCGTCGCCCGCAGCAAGGGCGCCCCGGTGACCGTCGAGACGGTCCTCGTCCCGGACCCCGGGCCCGGTGAGGCGGTCGTCGACGTGCAGGCGTGCGGCGTCTGCGCCACCGACCTGCACTACCGCGAGGGCAACATCAACGACGAGTTCCCGTTCCTGCTCGGCCACGAGGCCGCCGGGACCGTCTCGGCGGTCGGCGAGGGCGTCACCGACGTCGCGGTCGGCGACTTCGTGGTGCTCAACTGGCGGGCCGTCTGCGGGCAGTGCCGCGCCTGCCGCAAGGGGCAGCCGCAGTACTGCTTCGACACCCACAACGCCGCCCAGCGGATGACCCTGGCCGACGGCACCGAGCTCTCTCCGGCGCTCGGGATCGGCGCGTTCGCCGAGAAGACCCTGGTGCACTCCGGGCAGTGCACCAAGGTCGACCCGCAGACCCCGGCGACGGCCGCCGGGCTGCTCGGCTGCGGCGTGATGGCCGGCGTCGGGGCGGCGATCAACACCGGTGGCGTGCAGCGCGGCGAGTCGGTGGCCGTGTTCGGCTGCGGCGGGGTCGGCGACGCCGCGATCGCCGGGGCGAGGCTGGCCGGGGCGACCACGATCGTCGCCGTCGACGTCGACGACCGGAAGCTGGC
>NZ_FMZF01000006.1:0-93488 GCF_900102745.1 Geodermatophilus telluris | reverse complement strand
AGCTGACCCTGCCGATGATCGAGCTGTTCGGCCGCGGCGGGGCGCTCAAGTCGAGTTGGTACGGCGACTGCCTGCCCTCCCGCGACTTCCCGGTGCTGGCCGACCTGTACCTGCAGGGCCGCTTCCCGCTCGACGACTTCGTCACCGAGGCCATCGGCCTCGACGACGTCGAGGAGGCCTTCGCCAACCTGCGCGGCGGTGAGGTGCTGCGCTCGGTCGTGGTGCTGGACAAGTGAGCGCGCGCGTCGAGAAGGCGGTCGTCTCCGGGGTGTTCAGCCTCGACGGGCAGGACTTCGACGTCGACAACAACGTCTGGTTGGTCGGCGACGACGACGAGGTGCTGGTCATCGACGCCCCGCACCGCGCCGAGCCCATCGTCGAGGCGGTCGGCGGCCGCCGGGTGACCGCGATCGTGCTCACCCACGGGCACAACGACCACATCACCGCGGCGGTCGACCTGCGGGAGGCCACCGGCGCGCCGATCTGGTTCCACCCCGCCGACCGGATGCTGTGGGACGTGGTCTACGGCGAGGTCCACCCGGACGCGGCCCCCGACCACGAGCTCGCCGAGGGCGCGCGGTTCACGGTGGCGGGCGTGACCCTGCAGGCCCTGCACACCCCGGGTCACTCGCCGGGCAGCACCTGCCTGTACTCGGCCGACCTCGGCACCGTGTTCACCGGCGACACGCTCTTCTCCGGCGGCCCGGGCGCCACCGGCCGCTCCTACAGCGACGAGCCGACCATCCTGCACTCCATCCGGACCCGGCTGCTCGCCCTGCCGGCGGAGACCGTCGTCCGCACCGGCCACGGCGGGGACACCACGATCGCCGCCGAGGCGCCCGGTGTCGGCTGAGGGCGCGGCGGTGGCCTCCCGGCCGCCCGCGGGGTCCCCGCACCCCGCGGGCGGCCGGCGCGGGCGGCGGCCGTGGACCGCCGCCCTCGAGTCGGCGCTGCGCGAGGCCAGCTACGAGGTCCTGCCGCTGCGGGGGGCCGAGCAGGCCGTCGTCGAGCACGTCCCGCGGGAGGTGCCCCTGACGGTCACCACGACCGAGGCCAAGGGGCTGACCCGGACCCTGGAGCTGGCCGAGCGGCTGCGCGGGCACGGCTTCGACGCCACGCCGCACCTGGCCGCCCGGCAGGTCCGGGACGGCGCGCACCTCACCGACCTGGTGGCGCGGCTGCGGGCGGCGGGCGTGGACAGCGTGTTCGTCATCGGCGGCGACGCCGCCGAGCCCGCCGGGCCCTTCCCCGACGCGCTCGCCCTGCTGGAGGCGCTGCGGGCCGGCGGCCACTCCTTCGCGCGGGTGGGGATCGGCGGCCACCCCGAGGGGCACGGGCACCTCCCCGACGAGCTCGTCGAGCGCGCGCTGGAGCAGAAGGCCCCGCACGCCACCCACGTCATCACGCAGATGTGCTTCTCCGCCGCGACGACGACGGCGTGGGCGCGGCAGGTGCGGCAGCGCGGCGTGCACCTGCCGATCCGGGTCGGGCTCCCCGGCGCGGTGACCCGGCAGCGGCTGGTCCGCGTCTCCGCCGGCCTCGGGCTCGGCCAGTCGGCGCGCTTCCTGGCCAAGCAGCACAGCGTGTTCTGGCGCTTCTTCCTGCCGCACGGTTACCGGCCCGACCGGCTGCTCACCGGGCTCGCCCCCGCGCTCGGGCACCCGGACGTCGGCCTGCAGGGCCTCCACCTGTTCACGTTCAACGAGGTGGCGCGCACGGAGGCGTGGCGGCAGGAGTGGCTCACCCGCCTGCGCGACCAGGCATCCGTCTAGCGGGACGGAGACGGCGCGGGGCCGGGAGGACGTCGTCCTCCCGGCCCCGCGCCGCGTGCAGCTCGGCAGAGCGGCTCAGCGCGCCAGGCGCTGGGTGAGCCAGTCGTGGAAGGCGCCGATGTGGTGCTCGGAGGGCACGAGGACGCCGCCGTTGGCGTAGGCGCGCGAGGACATCGCGGGCTGCGTCCGCTCGCAGGCGGCGAAGTCCTGCTCGTTGACGCGGTGGAACAGCTCCACCGACCGCGTCACGTCCCTGCCCGACTCGACCACCTCGTGCGAGTACAGCCAGTCGCACTCCACGATCGTCCGGTCCGCCGAGACGGGGAACATGCGGTGGAAGATGACGTGGTCGGGGACCAGGTTGACGAAGACGGTCGGCTTGACCGTGATGGCGTAGTACCGACGGTCCTGGTCCTCCTCGACGCCCGGGAGCCGGTCGAAGCCCTCGCTGCCGTCGACCGTGAAGCCCTGGACGTCGTCCCCGAACTCCGCGCCGTGCCCGACGAAGAACTGCGCGGCGTACCCGTCGGCGAACTCGGGGAGCACCTCGGTCAGTTCGGGGTGGATCGTCGCGCAGTGGTAGCACTCCATGAAGTTCTCGATGATGAGCTTCCAGTTCGCCTTGACGTCGTAGGTGATCCGGCGCCCCACGGACAGCGAGTCGAGCTGGTAGTGGTCGATGGCCTCCACGCTGCCGAGGCGCTCGACGATCTCGCCCACGACCTCGTCCTCGAACGAGGGCGGCTCCTTGGCCAGGCACACCCACGCGTAGCCCAGCCACTCGCGCAGCGCCACCGGCACCAGCCCGTACTGCACCCGGTCGACGTCGGGCATCTTGGTCAGGTTGGGCGCCGCGACGAGCTTGCCCTCGAGGTCGTAGGTCCACGCGTGGTACGGGCACTGGAAGGCCCGCTTGACGGCCCCGGACTCCTCGGTGCAGATCTGCGCACCGCGGTGGCGGCAGATGTTGAGGAAGGACCGCAGCTGCCCGTCCCGGCTGCGGACCACGAGCACGCTCTCGCTGCCCACCTGGACCTTCTTGAAGGAGCCCGGCGTCGGCAGGTCGCTGGAGCGCACGGCGCAGAACCACATGTCCTCGAAGACGTGGGACTGCTCCAGGGCGAAGATGGCCGGGTCCGTGTAGTACTGGCCCGACAGCGTGGGGATCAGGCTCGCGGGCAGGTCGGTGGTGGTCATGCAACACCTCGGCATCGGTCGGGCGGTGTGGGGGACACGCCGGGGTCGCGGGACACGCGGTCCGCGACGGACCACGGTCGCCCGCCGGCGAGCACGTGACGACCGCTGTGTTGCACATTACTCAGCGGGTCGCGCAAGGCGCAACAGTCACCGGACCTGACCGGCCACCCCGGCCGGTCGGCTCAGCGGGTGAAGAAGCCCAGCCGCCGGCTCAGCTCCTCGGCGGCCGCCACCACCCGCCGGGCGAGCCGGGGGAAGTCCTCGTCGTGCATGCGGAAGGAGGGTCCCGAGACGCTGAGGGCGGCCACGACGTCCCCGCTCGCGTCGCGCACCGGGGCGGCGAGCGCGCTCAGCCCCACCTCGTACTCCTCGACGGTGGCGCCCCAGCCCTGCTCGAGGACCCGGTCGAGGTCGCGCTGCAGCGCGTCGGGGTCGGTGGTCGTCCCGGGGGTGAAGCGCGGCAGCTCGCGCGAGAGCACGTCCTTGCGGACCGGCTCGGGCGCGTGGGCGAGCAGCACCTTGCCGCTGGAGGTGGCGTGCAGCGGGGTGCCCTGGCCGACCCAGTTGTGGGTGCTGAGCGCCGCCGGACCGCGGACCTGGCTGATGTTCACCGCGCGGTCGGTGTCGAGGATGGCGATGTTCACCGTCTCCTCGAGGTCGGCCGCCAGCGCCTCGGCGATGCGCCGCCCCTCCTGCGCGATGTCGAGCTGCGCGGCGGCGGCCCCGGCCAGGCGCACGATGCCGAAGCCCAGCCGGTACTTGCCCCGGTCGGCCAGCTGCTCGACGAAGCCCCGGCTCTCCAGCACCGCAACCAGCCGGAAGGCCGTGGACTTGTGCACCCCCAGCTCGGCGGCCACCTCGGTGACGCCGGCCTCCCCGTGCGCCGCCAGGATCTCCAGGACGCTCAGCGCGCGGTCCACGGACTGGACGGCGGCGACGGTGCCCCGCTCGGTGCTCCCACCCCGTGGCTCGCTCATGACCTAGAGCGTAGGTGGCACCCCGTCGTCCCCCGGCCGTCTCTTGACGCCACCTCACCCCTCCGCGCATGCTGTTGCGTACACGGCAGAGAGTTGCGCTGAGCGCAACAGCGACGAGCCTGGAGCACTGATGATCCCGGTCTGCGCCACCACCGCACTGCCCCCCGGTGAGGCCATCCGCGTCGAGGCCGACGAGCCCATCGCGGTGTTCAACGTCGACGGCGAGTTCCTGGCCATCGACGACACCTGCACCCACCAGGACGCCTCGCTGGCCGACGGGTGGCTGGACGGCTGCGCGGTCGAGTGCCCGCTGCACGCGTCCTGCTTCGACCTGCGCACCGGGAAGGTCTCCGGGCCGCCGGCCAAGACCCCCGTGCGCACCCACCGGGTCGTCGTGCAGGACGGGACGGTGTTCGTCCAGCCCGGGATCGCCGCGGAGGGCGCCGCGTGAGCCCCACCGTCGCCGTGGTCGGCGCCTCCCTGGCCGGCCTCTCGGCCGCCCGCGCGCTGCGGGAGCGCTCCTACGACGGCCGGGTCGTGGTGGTCGGCGACGAGGTGCACGCCCCCTACGACCGGCCCCCGCTGTCGAAGGACTTCCTCGCCGGCCGGGCCTCGCTGGACGACATCGCCCTCGGCGCGCCCGACGACGAGGACCTCGCGCTCGAGTGGCGGCTGGGCACCACCGCGGTCGGCCTGGACCCGGCCGGCCGCGCGGTGCTCCTCGCCGACGGCAGCGAGGTCCGCGCCGACGGCGTCGTCCTCGCCACCGGCGCCCGCGCCCGGCGCCTGCCCGGCAGCGAGGGGCTCGCCGGCGTGCACGTGCTGCGCACCCTGGACGACGCGGTCGCCCTGCAGGCGGACCTGGCCGGCGCCGGCTCCCTCGTCGTCATCGGCGGCGGGTTCATCGGGGCGGAGGTCGCCTCCACGGCCCGCGGACTCGGCCTGGACGTCACCGTCGTCGAGGCGCTGCCCGTCCCCCTGTCCGGCCCGCTGGGCGAGGAGATGGGCGCGGTCGTCGCCGGGCTGCACGCCGCCCACGGCACCCGCCTGCTGGTCGGCACCGGGGTCGCCGGACTGGTCGGCACCGGCCGGGTCGAGGCCGTCGAACTCACCGACGGGACCCGGCTGCCCGCCGACGTCGTGGTCGTGGGCATCGGCGCCGTCCCGAACACCGAGTGGCTGGCCGGTTCCGGGCTGGCCCTCGGCAACGGCGTGCTCACCGACGCGCGCGGCGCCACCGGCAACCCCGCCGTCGTCGCGGTCGGGGACTGCGCCGCCACCTGGTCGGGAGCCGCCGAGCGGCACGTCCGCACCGAGCACTGGACGCACGCGCTCGAGCAGCCGGCGACCGCCGTGGCCACGCTGCTGGGCAGCACGGAGCCCGCCCCGGCGCCGGTGCCCTACTTCTGGTCGGACCAGTACGGCGCCCGCATCCAGTTCGCGGGCTCGCGCCGCACCGCCGACGTCCCCCGCGTGGTGGAGGGCAGCACCGCCGAGGGCAGCTTCCTGGCCGTCTACGAGCGCGACGGGCAGCCCGTCGCCGTCCTCGGGGTGGACCAGCCCCGCCTGTTCACCCGGTGGCGCCGGCAGCTGCGCTCGGCGGTGCCGTCCCCGTCCTGACCGCGGTCCGGGCCGCCGGACGCCGACGGCGCGGACGGTCGCGGGGCGCGGCGAGCGCGGCCGCGGCCAGCACGACCGCAGCCGCGGCGAGGGCCGCCGGGGTGCCGGCGGCACCGGCGAGGGCGCCGAGCAGGACCGCGCCGGCGGCCTGCCCGGCGGTCAGGGCGGTGAACAGCAGCGCGGTGGCCTGCGCGGCCGCTCCCGGCGCCTGCCGGCCGCCCCAGTCGATGAGCACGCCGGTGAGGGCCACGAACCCGCAGCCGAACAGCGCCAGCGCCCCCGCGGCGACCGCGACGGTCCCCGGCCGCCAGGCGAGCAGCGCCGTACCCGTCGCGGCGGCGCCCACGGACACCAGCCACGCGGCGGCGAGGCCGGCCCGGTGCGCGAGGCGCCCGCTCAGGCCGCCGAGGAGGGCCGCTGCGCCCAGCAGGCACCACAGCAGCCCAGTGAGCTGCGCGGACAGCCCGCTCCGGGTCGTCGCGTCCGCCCCGAACGTCCACACCCCGGCGCCGCCGGCCCCGGCGAGCACACTGCCCGCGAGCGGTCGGCGCAGGGACCGCCCGCGCACGCCGGGGCCAACGCGGCCGGCGCCGGCCGCCGGTGGTCCCCAGCGGGCGGACCGGTCGGCCCACCAGGTCACCAGCAGGGCGACCGCGGCGAAGCCGAGCCAGGCCGTCCGCCACTGCGCCGGCCAGGCGAGCGCCACCAGGCCGCCCACCACGACGCCGGCTCCGGTGCCGCTGTTGACCACCGCCTGGGACCGGGGTCCGGCCGGTGGTGCCACCGTCCGGGCCACGGCGGCCACCAGGGCCGGGCTGGCAGCGCCCGCCCCGCCACCGGCGACGAGTGCCCCGACCGCCAGCACCGGCACCGCGTTCGCCGCGGCGACCACCAGCGAGCCCGCGGCCGCCGTGCCGCCGGCCCACCACAGGGCCTCCCGCGCCCGCCCCCGGTCGACCAGCCGCAGGCCCAGGACCGCCGCGACGCAGTAGGCCAGGTAGCTCCCCCCGGCGATGCCGCCGGCGACTCCGGAGGTCACGCCCGGGTCCGACCGGAACCGCGGTAGGTACAACCCGAACCCGTACCGGGTCAGCCCGTAGGTGACGGCGACGACCAGGAGCCCGCTCACCACCAGCGGGTGTGGGCGCCGGCCCGTCGGCCGTAACGATCGTTTCAGCACAACGATCGTTACGGTAGGGCGTGCCCCCGGCCGCCGCGACCCCACCGGCCCGTGAGCGCCTGCTCGACGCCGCCGGCGAGCTGTTCTCCGCGTCGGGGATCGCCGCGACCGGGGTCGACGCCGTCCTGGCGCGCGCGCGGGTCTCACCGGCCACCCTGTACGCCCACTTCGCCGGTAAGGACGACCTGGTGGCCGCCTCTCTGGAGCGGCGCTTCCGGCGCTGGCAGCAGAGCTGGGACGACGTCCTCGGCGAGCGGACCGACCCCGTCGACCGGCTGCTGTCGGTGTTCGACGCCGTCGTGCGCTTCCGGGCGGCCGAGGGCAGCCGCCGCGGGTGCGCGTTCCTCGCCGCGGCGACCGAGCTGCCCCCGGGCCACCCCGGCCACCGGTGGCTGGCCGCCGACTCGCGGCTGCTGACCGAGCGGCTCCGACGGCTGGCCGCCGACGCCGGGGCCGGCGACCCCACCGAGGTCGCCGACGGCCTGCTGGCCCTCTACGACGGGGCGCTGGCCCGCCTGGCTCGCCAGGCGGCCACCCCCGGACTCGACACCGGAGACCCGGTGCGGCGCGCACGGCGCGCGGCAGCCGACTGGCTCGCGGGCCGGCTGCGGGTCGGACAGCCTCCCGGCTGAGCCGCCGCCCCGCGGCACGGAGGCCCCGGGTGGGGGAGCGGTCGCTCCCCCACCCGGGGCCTCCGTCGACGGGTCGGCGACTACTCGCGCGGGTCCTGCGGACGGCCGACCGTCTCCGCCCGGGGCTGGCTGCCCTCGGCGACCGGCGGGACGGCCTGCGGGGCCACGAAGTTGCCGCTGGGGCTGACCGTGCGGCGACCGGGCGACTCGGGCTCCGCGGGCGCCGGCCGCGCGGCGTCGGGCGCCCCGGTGCCCGGGGCCGGCTCCACCACCAGGACGAAGTCGTCGCCGTGGCGCCGGATGCCGTCGACGACGGCCTGCTCGATCGCCACGGTGGCGTAGCTGCCGCGCAGCACGATCGGGTCCAGGCGCAGGTCCTTGACCAGGCTGACCGCCATCGCCGCCATCACCAGGGCGAACGGCAGCGCCGCGATGATCGTCAGGTTCTGCAGCCCGGTGAGCGCGGCGCCGTCCTCCCCGAGGAGCAGCATGATCGCGGCGACGGAGCCCATCACCACGCCCCAGAAGACGACGACCCAGCGGCTGGGCTCCAGGGTGCCGCGCTGCGAGAGCGAGCCCATGACGATCGAGGCCGCGTCCGCGCCGGACACGAAGAAGATCGCCACGAGCACCATCACCAGCACGGTCGCGGCGGTGGCCCAGGGGTACTGCTCCAGGACGGCGAACAGCTGCCCCTCCGTGGTGCCCTGACCGGCCACGTCGAGGCCGTCGCGCTGGGCGGCGATCCCGGCCCCGCCGAAGACGGCGAACCACAGCAGGCTGACCAGGCTGGGCACCAGGAGCACGCCGGTGACGAACTGCCGGATGGTGCGGCCGCGGCTGATCCGGGCGATGAACAGCCCGACGAACGGCGTCCAGCTGATCCACCAGGCCCAGTAGAAGACGGTCCAGCCGCGCAGCCAGGTGGCCATCGCGTCGCCGCCGGTGGCCTCGGTGCGCGCGGCCATCTCGCCGAGGTCGGAGAAGTAGCTGCCGACCGCGTCGGGGATCAGGTTGAGGATGAAGATCGTCGGCCCGAGCACGAAGACGAACACGGCGAGCACCAGGGCCAGGACCATGTTGGTGTTGGACAGCCACTGGATGCCGCGCTCGATGCCGGAGACGGCGGAGGCGACGAAGGCGGCGGTCAGCACCGCGATGATCGCGACCAGGACGCCGTTGCCGACGTCCCCGGCCCAGCCGAGGATCTCCACGCCGCTGCCGATCTGCAGGGCACCGAGACCGAGGGAGGCCGCCGAGCCGAACAGCGTCGCGAAGATGGCCAGGACGTCGATGACGCGGCCGACCGGGCCCTCGGCGCGCCGCCGTCCGAGCAGCGGGATGAACGCCGAGCTGATCAGCTGCCGGCGCCCCTTGCGGAAGGTGCCGTAGGCGATGGCCAGCCCGACGACGGCGTACATGGCCCACGGGTGCAGCGTCCAGTGGAACAGCGTCGTCGCCATCGCCGTCTGGATCGCCTCGGACGTCTCGGGCTGGGCCGTGAGCGGCGGCGGGGCGACGAAGTGCGACAGCGGCTCGGCGACCCCGAAGAACATCAGCCCGATGCCCATGCCGGCGCTGAACATCATCGCGATCCAGGAGATGGTGCGGAACTCCGGCCGCTCGTCGTCGCGTCCCAGCGGGATGCGCCCGTACTTGCCCGCCGCCAGCCAGATCACGTAGACGACGAACCCCGACGCCAGCAGCACGAACAGCCAGCCGAGGTTGCCGGTGATCCAGCCGAGGACCGAGCCGCTGGCGGTGCCGAGGCCCGTGGGCGACACGAAGCCCCAGACGACGAAGCCCAGCGCCATGGCCGCGGCGACGGCGAACAGGACCCGGTCCACGGCCCAGTGCCGGTCGGCGACGCAGGGAGGCGGTTCGGCGATCGCCGGGTGGAGCTCGGCCGTGCTCGCGCCCGAGCCCGCCGCGGGTTGCTCCTCACCGACGGTGCCGCCGCCCCCCGTGGGTTCCCCGTCCCGGGCCGTCGACTGTCCTGTCTGCCGGGGAAGCGAGACCTGCCTGCGCGGTTGCTCCATGACACTCCCCTATCCCTGTGTTGCGTCATCCGAGACCGGCTTCGCATGAGGGAACCAGAGTGCGGACGTGGGGACAAGGCCCGGGTGTGATCGTTTACACAGTCGCACGCCGGAGCCACCTCGTGTGACGTGGCTGGAACGGGTCCGCGACGTCCTCCACACACCGGGGCGGGTGCCCCGCGGCCCGGCACGCCGGGTCGCGGGGCACCGGGGTCAGGCGACGGTGCGGATGAGCTTCTTGTTGACGAACTCGTCCATACCCAGCCGGCCGAGCTCCCGACCGAAGCCCGAGCGCTTCGTGCCGCCGAAGGGCAGCTCCGCGCCCTCGGCGCCGACGCCGTTGATGAACACCATGCCGGTGTCGAGGGCGTCGGCCACCCGCATCGCCTGCTCGGGGTCGGTGGTGAACACGTAGGACCCCAGCCCGTAGGGGGTGTCGTTGGCCAGCTCGACCGCGTGCTGCTCGTCGCGGGCCCGGTACACCTGGGCGACCGGGCCGAACAGCTCCTGGCGGTAGACGTCGTTGTCCGGGCCCACCTCGGTGAGCAGCCCGGCGGGGAAGAACGCGCCCGACCGCTCGCCGCTGGTCTCCAGCCGCGCGCCCTGCGCGACCGCCCGGTCGACCTGCTCGGCCAGGTTCGCCGCCGCCCGAGGCGAGGACAGCGGCGCCTCCGGCCCCGCCGCCAGCAGCCTGGTCCGGAAGGCCTCGACGAACTCGTCGTAGAGCCCGTCGACGACGATGACCCGCTTGGCCGCGTTGCAGGCCTGTCCGGTGTTCTCCATCCGCGCCGCCACCGCCGCCTCGGCGGTGGCCGCGACGTCGTCGGTGCTCAGCACGATGAACGGGTCGGAGCCGCCGAGCTCGAGCACCACCTTCTTCAGGTGCCTGCCGGCGGTGGCTGCCACCGCCGCGCCCGCCCGCTCGGAGCCGGTCAGCGACACCCCGCGCACGGTGGGGGCGGCGATGATCGTCTCCACCTGCTCGTTGCTGGCGTAGACGTTGACGTAGACGCCCTCCGGCGCCCCGGCGTCGCGGAAGAGCTGCGCGATGGCGGCGGCGGACTCCGGGCACTGCGGGGCGTGCTTGAGCAGCACGGTGTTGCCGGTGACCAGGTTCGGCGCGGCGAAGCGGGCGACCTGGTAGTAGGGGTAGTTCCACGGCATGATCCCCAGCACCGTGCCCACCGAGGCGCGCCGGATCAGCGCCGTCCCCTCCCCCGACGTCACCTCGATCGGCTCGTCGGCGAGGAACTCCTCCGCGTGGTCGGCGTAGTACTCGTAGATGTCGGCGGAGAACTCCACCTCACCGACGCCGTCGGCGTGCGGCTTGCCCATCTCCCGCTCGATGACCGCCGCGAGCTCGTCGGCGCGCTCGCGGTGCAGCTCACCCACGCGGCGCACCACCGCGGCCCGCTCGGCCGGCGTCCGGCGCGCCCACTCCCGGTGCGCGGCGGCCGCCGCCGCGACAGCCTGCGCGACCTCCTCGTCGGTCGCCACCGGGACGCTGCTGACGGTCTCCCCCGTGCGGGGGTCGAGCACCTCGTACTGCACCTGCGTCATCCTCGCTCCTCCTCGTGTCCTGCGGGTGTCCCCGGGCGGGCGTCGGCCGGGTGGCCCGGCGGCGCACCCGCTCGCCTCGTGCGCCCGGCCGGGGACGGCCGTCGAGGGAGCCTAGGCACGCTGTGCTCCGGCTCACCCCTGCCGATCCGTCCACCGTGCCCGGGTGGCGCACGCCACATCGTCCCGGGGTCCCACCCGGGTGGCCGGCACCGGGTCCGCACCGCGTCGGTGGGGTACTGCCCCGGCCGGCTCGACCGCCCGGCGGGCTGCCCGCCGCCGGCCCGACGTCGGCACCCTGGAGGAGACCCCGGTGGACCTGCCCGGCGACGCGCTCGTCACCTTCGACCTGTTCAGCGCGCTGCTGGACTCGCGGACGGGCGCGTCGGCGGTGTTCACCGACCTCGCGCGCCGGCGCGGGTGGCCGGTCACCGGCGAGCGGGTCCACGACGTGTGGGACCGGCGCAACAAGGCCTCGCAGCGCGACCTGACGACGTGGGTGCCCTTCGCCCAGCACTGCCGGCGGGCGCTCGCGGGCGCCTACGCCGAGCTGGGCCTCGCCGGGGACCCGGACGCGGACGTCGGGGAGGTCCTCGGCAGCGTGGGCGACTGGCCGCTGTGGCCCGACGTCGCCACCGGCCTGCCCGCCATCGCCCGGCGCCGGCGCACCGGCGTGCTGTCCAACGTCGACGACGACGTGTTCGCCCGCACCCGCGTCGCGGCGCTCGCCCGGGACGCCGAGGTCCTCACCTCCGAGCGGCTGCGCGCCTACAAGCCGTCCGTGGACATCTACCACCGCGCCCGGGCCTCCGCCGGCGCGCTCGTGCACGTGGCGAGCTCGGCCCGCGACGTGCGCGGCGCGCTCGAGGCCGGGATCCCCGTCGTCCGCCTCCGCCGGCCCGGCCACCACCTGGACGGGGACGGCCCCGTCCCGGCGGTGGAGGTCGACGACCTGCACGGGCTCCTGGTGACCCTCGGGGGCTGAGGCCGCCGCGCGGTCAGGCGCCGCGGGTGGTGGGGTCCCCGGCGGTGTCCTCCGGCGCGGCCGCCCCAACCGGGGCGGCGGTGACGCCCGGGCGGCCGCGGCGGCCGAGCTCCACGGTGAGGAAGGACGTGGCCACCCCGGTGGCCAGCGCGGCGAGCGCCCAGGCCGGCCCGCGCCGCTCGATGCCCAGCGCGTGGTCGAGCGAGAGCTCGCCGGGCCCGGTCTCGGCCAGCGCCGTCACCGCGCCGATGAGGACCGCGTTGTACTCCCACCCGCCGTTGGCGTTCCACGGGCCGTTGGGCAGGTGCACCTTGCGGATGGCGGTGGTCATCACGCCGGTGATCGCCGACGCCGCCAGCGGCGTGGCCAGCCCGGCGGCCAGCAGCGCGCCGGCGGCGGTCTCGGTGGCCCCGGCGAGCGTGGCGTGCACCTTCGCCGGCCGCATCTCCAGCGCCTCCATCATGCCCTCGGTGCCCGCCCGGCCCGGGCCGCCGAACCAGCCGAGGAGCTTCTGCGTGCCGTGACCGACGAACAGCCCGCCGATCAGGAGCCGCGCCCCCAGACGTCCGATGCCCATGTCCCCTCCTCGGTGTTCCGGTGCGTGGGGACAGCCTGCCCGAGCGCCGCACCCCTGTCTGCCCGAGCGCCGCCGTGGCCCTCGCCGCCGCGTGGCGGGGGCGCCGGGACGCAGGTGACGGACAGGCGGGTCAGCCCCCGCTCCCCGGCCCCCCGCCGGAGGGCACGGGGAGGGAGGCGACGACGACGGACCCACCGGTGGCCGGCAGCTCCAGCCGCACGGTCCCGCCGGCGTCGTGCACCGCGTCGGCGGAGCGCACCAGGTCGTCGGCGGTGACCGGAGCCCGGCCCCGGCCGGAGGGCGGCGGGGTCAGCACGACCAGCAGGTCGAGGTGCGACGGCGACCAGGTGAGCGACACCGACAGCGTCCCGGACCCCCGCGCGGCCGCCAGCACCTCCCCCAGCACGCAGCGGACCGCCGCCTCGCCCCCGGGGGTCAGTCGCTGCTCGGGGCCGGAGGCGGCGAAGCGGACCGTGCCGCCCGAGGCACGGAAGCCGCCCACCAGGTCGGCCAGCGCGACCGAGCCGGTGTCCCCCGCGGCCGGCGGGGCGGTCACGCGCAGCGCGTCGACGACGGCACCGCTGGACCGGGTCAGGCCGCGCAGGGCGCGCGCGGCGGCCACCGGGTCCTCCCGGACCAGGTGCTCGGCGGCGCGGGCCCGCGCGTGCACCAGGGTGGCCTCGCGGACGAGGGCACCGTGCGCGTCCCGGACGTCGACGGCTCCGGCGGCGTGCTGCTGGACTGGCACGAGGGGGCTCCGTTCCGTTGGCTTCCGTGGGCGGCCGGCGTGACCGCCCGGGCTCCGGCCGACCGGCAGGAGCACCCGGGGAACGACCGGCACCGGGCACCGGGTTCCGCCCCCGGTCACCGACCCGCTCCTCGAGCCGCACGGGTGTGGCCGGACCGCGACCCGGGGATGTCGGCCGGGTGCTGGTCGCCGAGGACCGGGGGGACGTCGTCGTCCTGCGCATCGAGCACGGCCGGGTCGGCGCGCTCGACGTGGAGCTGCTGGACGCCCTCACCGAGGCCGTCACCGCGTCCGACCGGGCGCTGGTCGTCACCGGCAGCGGCTCGTCGTTCTCCGCCGGGGTGGACCTGCGGCGCGTCCTGGACGGCGGCCGCTCCTACACCGAGGCGCTCCTGACGGCGCTCACGCGCACGTTCCGCGCCGTGTTCGACCACCCCCGGCCCACGGTCGCGGCGGTCAACGGGCACGCGATCGCCGGCGGCTGCGTGCTGGCCCTGACCTGCGACCTGCGGCTGGTGTCGGGCGGACGGATCGGGCTGACCGAGCTCGCCGTCGGCGTCCCGTTCCCGACGGCCGCCCTGGAGATCGTCCGGCACGCGCTCGGTCCCCGCGCGGGCCGGGTGCTGCTCGGGGCGGGGACCGTGGACCCGGAGCGGGCGCTGGCGCTCGGCGTGGCCGACGAGCTGACCGGGCCGGACGAGCTGCTGCCGCGGGCGGTCGCGCTGGCCGGCGAGCTGGCCGCCCGCTCGCCGGGGTCCTACCGGCTGGCCAAGGCCGCGCTGCACCGCCCGGCGGACGCGGCGATCGAGGCGGCAGCCGGGGACGACGCGGCCGTCGTCGGCGGGTGGACCGCCGAGGACACGCGGCGGCGCATCGAGGCCGCGCTCGCCGCGCTCACCCGCCGCTGAGGCGACCCTCCGGGGCGGCCCGGCCCTCCTTGCCGACCGTCGGCAACCACCGCGTGCGCGACCCGACCGGTCGACCCCGTCGCGGTCCCCTGCCCGGGCGCGGGACGGTGGAGCGCAGGAACGGGAGGGAGAGACGTGCTCGACGAGCGGGAACGGCGGATCTGGGACGACGTCCTGCGGCACTGGTCCGCGACCGCCCCGGAGCCGACCGCCGCCCAGCGGGCCGCGGCGCGCGTCCGGGTGCGGCGCGGGTGCGGGGACGAGCCCGGCTGGGTGGTCGCGGGCGGCTGGACCGCCGTCTTCCTGGTGCTCTTCGGCGCGGTCGCCGCCGGGCTGGCCCTGGCCGCCGCCACCGCCCTCGGCTGGGCGCTGTGGCGCCACCGGCCCCGGCCGGCCGGGACGGGCGACCGGGCCGGCGGGTTGCCGGTGACCGGCGAGGCGGGGCCGGGCGGGACGCACCCGGGAGAGCCGCTCCGGGACGGCGGCCGGTGGCCCGCGACGGGGACCGCGGCCACCCGCGGGCCCGCTGCGCGGAGGGGAGGTGCAACCGCGACCCTCGCCGGGAAGGAGACTCCACCAGCGGGACGGGGTGTCCCGGCGGACGACAGGGACGAGGGTGGAGATCGTGAGTGACGCAAGCGCTACCGGTGGACTGCAGGTCGACCCCGAACTGCGCGACTTCGTGGCCGGCGAGCTGCTGGCCGGCCTCGACCTGGAGCCGGCCTGGTTCTGGTCGACGCTCGCCGAGCTGAACGAGCGGTTCGCCGGGCGGGTCGACCAGCTGCTGGCCCGCCGCGACGAGCTGCAGCAGCAGATCGACGGCTGGCACCGCGAGCACGGCGCCGGCGACGTCGAGGCGCTGGAGGCGTTCCTCACCGAGATCGGCTACCTGCTGCCGGTGGAGGAGCCCCGGGTCTCCGTCACCCGGGTCGACCGGGAGATCGCCGAGGTGCCCGGCCCGCAGCTCGTGGTGCCGGCCACGGTGCCGCGGTATGCGCTCAACGCCGCGAACGCCCGCTGGGGGTCGCTGTACGACGCCCTCTACGGCACCGACGCCCTCCCGACCGAGCACGAGCTGGCACCGGGCTACGACGAGCGCCGCGGCGCGCAGGTCATCGCCGAGGCCGACCGGCTGCTCGACCGCTTCTTCCCGCTCGCCGAGGGCAGCCACGCCGACGTCGTCGCCTACCGGGTGCCCTCCCCCGGCGAGCTCGCCGTCGACACGTCGGCGGGCAGCACCGGGCTGGCCGACCCCGCGCAGTTCGCCGGCCACCGGCCCGGGGACGGCGACCGCCCGGCGGCGGTGCTGCTGCGCCGCAACGGCCTGCACCTGGAGCTGACCATCGACCCGTCGACGCGGGTGGGCACCCAGCACCACGCCGGGGTGTCCGACGCCGTGCTGGAGTCGGCGGTGAGCACGATCGTGGACCTGGAGGACTCGGTCGCCACGGTGGACGGCCCGGACAAGGTCGGCGCCTACCGCACGTGGCTGGGGCTGCGCACCGGCGAGCTGACGGCGACCTTCGGCAAGGGCGGCCGGACGGTGACCCGCGAGGTGCACGGGGACCGCACCTACGTCGGCGCCGACGGCGGGGAGCTGACCCTGCCCGGGCGGTCGCTGCTGCTGGTGCGCAACGTGGGCCACCACATGCGCCTGGACGCCGTCCGCACCGCCGGGGGGGAGCCGATCCTGGAGGAGGTCCTCGACGCCCTGGTCTCCGCCGTCGCCGCGCTGTACGACCTGCGCGGGCAGGCCCGCCACAGCAACACCCGCACCGGCAGCGTCTACATCGTCAAGCCGAAGATGCACGGCCCCGACGAGGTGTCCCTGTCGGTGGAGCTGCTCACCGCCGTGGAGCAGGCCCTCGACCTCGAGCCGACCACGCTCAAGATCGGCCTCATGGACGAGGAGAAGCGGACCTCGGTGAACCTGGAGGCCTGCATCGCCCGCGCGGCCGACCGGGTCATCTTCGTCAACACCGGCTTCCTCGACCGCACCGGCGACGAGATCCACACCGACTTCGAGGCCGGCCCCGTGGTCCGCAAGGACGACCAGCGCTCGCAGACCTGGCTGACGACCTACGAGGACCGCAACGTCGACGTGGCGCTGCGGGCCGGCTTCGCCGGGCAGGCGCAGATCGGCAAGGGCATGTGGGCCAAGCCCGCCGCCATGCGCGAGATGCTCGACACCAAGGGCGGGCACCCGCGGGCCGGGGCGAACACCGCGTGGGTGCCCTCGCCGACCGCCGCGACGCTGCACGCGCTGCACTACCTGGAGACCGACGTGCTCGCGGTGCAGGAGGAGCTGGCGAAGCGTCCACTGGCCGATCGGCGCGGCCTGCTGGTGCCGCCCGTGCTGCCGAACGGCGGCGGTGACCTCTCCGAGGAGGACCGGCGCCACGAGCTGGAGACCAACGCGCAGTCGATCCTGGGCTACGTGGTCCGCTGGGTCGGGCTGGGGATCGGCTGCTCGACCGTGCCGAACCTGGAGGGCGTCGGCCTCATGGAGGACCGGGCGACGCTGCGGATCTCCAGCCAGCAGATCGCCAACTGGCTGCACCACGGGCTGGTCGAGGAGGGCCAGGTGCGCGAGACCTTCGCCCGGATGGCGGCGGTGGTCGACGAGCAGAACGCCGGTGAGCCCGGCTACCGGCCGATGTGCGCCGACCTCGAGGGCAGCCCGTCGTTCCAGGCCGCGCTCGACCTGGTCTTCTCCGGCCGGCGGGAGCCCAACGGCTACACCGAGCGGGCCCTGACCACGTGGCGGCAGCAGGCCAAGGCCGGCGCGGGCGGGGACGAGGAGCAGGCCCGCGAGGCCGTCGTCGCCGACGGCGCGCCGAGCCCGGCGTCCTGACCCGCCTCCGCCACCACCCGCACCCGACCAGAGGAGCCGCCATGGCCATCGACCTGCAGACCGCCCGCACCGTCGTCGAGGGAGCGCGGGCCGCCGCCCGCGAGAAGGGGTTCAAGCCGCTGACCGTCGTCGTCCTCGACGCCGGGGGTCACGTGGTGGCCGCCGAGCGCGAGGACGGCTCGTCCACCAAGCGGTTCGAGATCGCGTTCGGCAAGGCGCACGGGGCGATCGCCCTGGGCCTGGGGTCCCGGGCCCTCATGGCGCGCGCCGAGCAGCAGCCGTACTTCATCGCCGCCGCGACCGCGGCGGTGGGCGGCTCGCTGGTCCCGGTCCCGGGCGGCGTGCTCGTCCGGGACGGGTCCGGGACGCTGCTCGGCGCCGTCGGCGTCTCCGGGGACACCTCGGACAACGACGAGGCGGCCGCCGTCGCCGGCGTCGAGGCGGCCGGCCTGCAGGCGCAGCCGGACTGAGCGCCGGGGTCCGGCCGGGGACCGCCGCGTCCTCGGCTGGACCCGCGACGAGCGCCGAGTGAGGTGAGGCTAACCTCACCGCATGTCGAAGAGGTCGTCCCTGCCGCGCCCGTCCCGTCTCGCCCTCCCCCTCGCCGTCCTGGCCCTCACCGGGGGGCTGACCGCGTGCGGCGCGGAGGACGACGCGTCCGCGTCGGCCGCCGGGACCTCCGCCGCGCCCGGCTTCCCGGTCAGCATCGAGAACCGGTTCGGCACCACCGAGATCCCCGCCGAGCCGCAGCGCGTGGTCACCGTCGGCTTCAACGACCAGGACGTCGTGCTGGCCCTGGGCGTGACCCCGGTCGGCGAGCGCGAGCTCCTGGGCGACTACGACGCCGCGACCCGCCCGTGGGCCCAGGAGCTGCTCCCGGCGGAGGAGATCCCGACCGTCGGGGGCGCGGAGATCGACGTCGAGGCGGTCGCCGCCCTGGAGCCCGACCTGATCGTGGGCGTCTACTCGTTCATGGACGAGACGGTCTACGAGCAGCTGTCGGGCATCGCGCCGACGCTCGCGCAGACCGACGAGTACGCCGACGGCGCCACGCCGTGGCAGGAGCAGACCCTGCTCACCGGCCGGGCCCTCGGCCGCGAGAAGGAGGCCCAGCAGCTCGTCGACGACGTCGAGGGCCGCTTCGCGCAGGCGGTCGAGGACAACCCCGGCTTCGCCGGCAGCTCGCTCGCGCTCGACCTGACCGGTGTCGGGTCGGGCCACTACCTGCTCGGCGCGGACGACCTGCGCACGCAGTTCTTCACCGACCTCGGGTTCGCCGTCCCCGACGCCAGCACCGACGTCAGCCTGGAGCGGCTGGACCTGCTGGAGGCCGACGTGCTGGCGGTGAACGGGTACGACCGGGCGGACGCCGACGCCGACACGCTGCTCGCCGCCCTCGACGTGGTCACCGAGGACCGCACGGTGCTGCTCGGCGGCTACTCCGGCGACGTGTCCGCCGCCCTCGGCTTCGGCAGCCCGCTGTCGCTGCCCTACCTGCTCGACGACGGCGACCCGTCCACCGCGGTCCCGGCCCTCGGCTGAGCCGCCGGCCGGCCGGGCCGCGCGCCGCGGGGTCGGCGCCGCCCTGCACGAGGCCGCGGTAGGGGCCGGGGTGCGTGTCGCTCCCCGGAGCAACCTGTTGCCGCGTCCGCCCGGGTGTCAGAGCCACAGGTCGGCGAGCGGCCCGGCCAGCGCCCTGCCCCGGTCGTACCCGGCCCGGGCGGCGAGCGGTCGCAGCGACACGTCCAGGGCGTTCGCGCCGAACAGGTGTCCGGAGTCGCCGTCCGGGACGACCGTCCCGACCCGGCTGCCGCCGGCCCGCAGCGCGGCGACCTGCGTCGTGAGGTGCGTGCCCCAGGCCACCGGGGTCAGCGCCCTGCCGCCGAGCGGGGAGAGCACCAGCACCCGCGCGCAACCGGCGGCCAGGTCGGCGTTCTCGGCGTTGGCGCGGTAGCCGCCGTCGACGTACCAGCGGCCGCCGGCGCCGTAGGCGAACCCACCGGCGCAGCTGGCGGCCACGGCGTCCACCAGGTCGACGCCGCTGTGCCGGTCCAGGACGACGGGCTCGCCGGTGCGGGCGTCGACCGCCGTGAGGAGCAGCCGCCGGTCCGGCCAGCGCCGGACCGGCAGCCGGGCGGCGACGGTGGCGCGCCAGCGTGCCTGCCCGGAGCCGTCGGACGCCGCGGTCCGCTCGAGGAGGGCCGCGCCCACCCGGCGGCGCAGGTCGGCGGCGTCCCCGGCGGTCGCGATCACCTCCTGCAGCCAGGCGAGGTGGTCGTCCGCCGACCGCCCGGGGGCGCCCGGACCGGTCCCTGGCGGCGGAGCGCTGAGGATGCCGTCGAGCAGGTCGGCCGGGGTCGCGCCGGTCAGCTGGGCCGCGGCGGTGGCGCCGGCCGACGTCCCGACGAGCAGGTCGGCGTCGGTGACGTCCAGGCCGCCGTCGAGCAGGCCGGCGACGACGCCGATCAGCCAGGCGTTGCCGGTCGACCCGCCGCCGCCGAGGACCAGCGCCGTCCCACCGGCGCCCGACCCGGTGGGCGGGGTCGGGGCGGGCGTCGTCGGGATGGGCGGGGTCGGGTGGGGGTTCGTGCTCATGGGAGTCGCCTCTCGCGGGGTGCGTGGCGGGCGCTCCTGGGGGCGGCTAGCCCGATCGCGGGATCGTGGGCTGCCGTGGAGCACCCGCTGCGGGGACTGCGTGCACGGGGCTCACCTCCTCCCGGTCGGGTCCGGTCGACGGACGGTGGCACGTCGGCTCCTCGCCGGGCAACCGCGTTCCGACCGGTGAGGCGGCCCGGAGGACCGGTTCCCCGGCGACGCGCCCACCGCAGGCGGCAGCCCTGGCATCCTGGATCGATGGCGCGGGTGCTGTTCACCTCGTCCCCGGCGTACGGCCACGCCCTGCCGATGATGCCGTTGATCCGGGCCGCCGAGCGCGCCGGCCACGAGGTCCGGGTCGCCACCGGTCCCGACCTGGTGGGTCCGCTGACCGCCCGGGGGCTCGACGTCCGACCCGTCGGACCGTCCTGGGCGTCGTGCTGGTCGGCCCACGAGGTGATCTGGTCCGACACGGGTACGCCGGAGGAGCAGAAGCGGACGGACGGGCTGGTGGCGTTGTTCGGCACACCGGCTCTCGCCCGGTTCGCCGACCTGGTCGTCCTGACACGGACGTGGCGCCCCGACCTCGTCGTCCACGAGGTGCTCGAGATGGCGGGACCTCTGCTGTGCCGGCAGCTCGGGGTGTCGAGCGCGGCGCACGGCATCGGGCCGATGTTCCCGTTCTACGCCCACCTCATCGGCTTCACGGGTGCCGCGATCGGCGAGCCTCAGCTGTGGGACCAGGTCTCGACCGCTCCGGCGCTCGACCTCTCCCCACCCTCGATGCGGCCCGACGGACCGCCGCCGTGGCCGGGGGCGGTCCCGCTGCGCCCGAGCGCCGGCGAGGCAGGCCCGGTGCCGCCCGACGTGGCGGAGGTCCTGGCGAGTGACCGGCCCCTCGTCTACTTCACCCTCGGCACGGTGAAGAACAGCAACACCACCGACTTCAGGACCGGGCTCGCGGCCCTGGAGGGGTGCGACGGTGTCGTGGTCGCGACGACCGGGCGCCGGGTCGACCCCGACGACCTGGGCCCGGTGCCGGCCAACGCCGTGGTCACGGAGTTCGTGCCACAGGCCGCCCTGCTCGAGCGGGCCGACCTGCTGGTCTCCCACAGCGGGTCGGGCACGATGCTGGGCGGCCTCGTGCACGGCGTGCCCCAGGTCGCCCTGCCTCGAGGGACCGACCAGCCCCAGAACGCCGCCCTGCTGGCGAGGGCCGGCGCCGGGGTGGTCGTCGCCCCCGAGGACTACGCCGTCGCCACGATCCGGGCCGCGGCCGCGGAGGTGACCGGCGACCCGGCCTTCCGCGCGGCCGCCGAGCGCATCCGCGACGAGATCGTCGCGATGCCCGACGCGGATGCGGTGTGGGCAGGCCTGGGCGTCTGATCCGGGCTGCCACGCCTCGAGGTGACACAGCACGTGCGTCGTACCTGCTTCGGCGGGACGGGTCGTGTCCGGCGTCCACGGCGCTGCCGACCTGGCCGGGCGCGCCCGCCACGGCCGGTCAGAGGATGCGCAGGTCGAGGTGCACGTCCTCGCGGGCGGCGTGGGTCCTGGCGACGACCAGCTCGAGCGCCATCTCCTCGACGTCCTCGACGCGGCCGGCCTCGGTGGTCCCGACACCCGGCACGTCGATCACGAAGTGGTCGCCCTCGCTGATGGCGGTCGCGGTGTAGTCGGCCATTCCGTCCTCCCGGGACAGGTGGGGTCCGGGCGTCGCGTCCACCGACTGTCGACCGTCCACGTCCGTCGTGGCAAGGCCCGGGAGCCACCACGCCGGGACGGTCAGGCGCCCCCCAGGGCCGCGCGCAGGCTCGCCCGGAACGCCCGCACCGCCGGGTGGCCTGCGGCGCCGCGGCGGACCCCGGTGAACAGCCGTCGGGTGGGTCGCCCGGGGAGGGGGACCAGCTGCAGGTCGGCGCGCCGATCGGTCCAGAGCAGGTCCGGCAGGAGGGCGAGGGCGTGTCCGGTCTCGACGAGGTGGACGTGGAGGAGGTAGTCGGGGCTGTCGAACCGGACGTCGGGCTCGAAGCCGGCACCCCGGCACAGCGCGCGGGCCCACCGGCCCGGTGGGGAGTCGGCGGGGTCGAGGACCCAGGGCGCGCCGGCCAGCTCGCCGAGGGCCGCGCCCGGGTCGCTCCACCGGCCGTCCCGCGGCAGGGCGAGCCGGATCTCGTCGTGCAGCAGGTCCTCCTCGTCCACCCCGGACACCGCCACGCCCGGCTCGCCCGCGTACTCCTCGCCGAGGACGACGTCGAAGTCGTGGGTGAGCAGCCCGGCGAAGGCCTGCTGGGGCTGCCGCTGCGTCATCTCGACCCGCAGGCGGGGGTGCCGCTCGGCGAGTCGGGTGAGCGCGGTCGGGATGAGGGTGAGCAGCACGCTCTGGAAGGAGGCGACGCGCAGGGTGCCGCCGACCTCGGTGAGCGAGGCGGCCAGCTCCGCCTCGGCCAGCTCCAGCCGCTCGAGGACGACGTCGGTGTGCCGGACCAGGATGCGGGCCTGCTCGGTCAGCCGGACGCCGCGGCCGACCCGCTCCAGGAGCCGCACCCCGGTCTCGGCCTCGAGCTGGGACAGCTGCTGGCTGATCGCCGACGGGCTGTACGACAGGGCCCGGGCGACCTCGGCCAGCGTGCCGCGGCGCTGCAGTTCCCGGAGCAGGCGCAGCCGGTGGACGTCGAGCACGGCCCCTCCCCCATCGTCCAGCTGGGCTGACGAACACAGTCCGGAATGATTCGCTGGACCGACGTAGTGTGCATGACCGACGCTCGAGGGGTGCCTGCCGCCGCCGTGACCACGTCCCCGACCGGCCGCGGACCGGCCGTCCTGATGGTGCTGGGTTCCTGCGTCTCGCTGCAGGTGGGCGCCGCCGGTGCCGCCCAGCTGTTCCCATCCATGGGCAGTGCGGGGGTGACACTGCTGCGCCTGCTGGTCGCCGCGGTCCTGCTCCTGGTCGTCACCCGCCCGCACGCCCACCGGTGGACCCGGCAGCAGTGGACGGCGGTGGTCGTGTTCGGGCTGAGCCTGGCCGGGATGAACGGCTTCTTCTACGCCGCCATCGCGCGCATCCCGCTGGGCACCGCCGTCACCATCGAGTTCCTCGGCCCGCTCGTCCTCGCCGCCGTCCTCTCCCGGCGGGTGCGCGACCTCGGGTGGGTGCTGCTGGCCGCGGCCGGCGTCCTCCTCCTCGGGCTGGCCGCCGAGGGCGGCGCCGGGCCCGGGCTGGACCGCGTCGGCGTCCTCTGCGCGCTGCTGGCCGGGGCGTTCTGGGCCGGGTACGTCCTGGCCAGCGCCCGGGTGGGGGCGGTCGTGCCCGGGCAGGGCGGTCTCGCGGTCGCTCTCGGGGTGGGTGCGCTCGCCCTCGTGCCGTTGGGGGCCGCCGGCGCGGTGACGGCGGTCGACCGGCCGACCCTCCTCCTGATCGGGGTGGCCACCGCCCTGCTGGCCTCGGTCGTGCCCTACACGCTGGAGCTGTCCGCGCTGCGGCGGCTGCCCCCGAGCGTCTTCGGCGTCCTCCTCAGCCTGGAGCCGGCCATCGCGGCGACGGCCGGGTGGGTGCTGCTGGGCCAGCCGCTCGGGGCGGGCGAGGCCGTGGCCGTGGGAGTGGTCGTGGCGGCCAGCATCGGCTCCACGCTCTGCGCGCAGCGTCCGGCGGACGACCGGCGGTCGCGGTCCGCCGCCGGCCGGGAACCCGCCCCCGAGGAGGAGCCGGCCCTGCCGTCGTGAGCGGCGCAGCGGCGTCCGGGGCCCGACACGTGGTTGAAGGGGTGGAGCCACCGGAGTAGGAAGCGGTCACAGCCCTCCCCGGGAGGTGGCCGTGAACGGCAGACACCGCCTGCTCCGAGCTGCGCTGGCAGCGGCCGCGAGCGTCGCGGCCGGCCTGCTGACCAGGGCGATGGCCAGGACCGTCAGTGCTCCCGAGGACGACGCCGCCGGCCCTCCCCCGGGTCCCCGCGCGGAGGGCCCTGGCTGACCGGCGACCGCCGCCTCCGGGGGCCCGGGTCGTCGTCCCCGGCTCGTGTCCCGCCTCAGCGGGCGGGGTCGACCACGGTCATCCCGGCGACCGTCGCCCGGTCGAACACGGGCAGCAGGGCGGCCGCCTCCTCCAGGCCGATCGTGCGCTCGACCAGCCGCTGCGGCTGCAGCGCACCGCGCTCGACGAGCGCCATCATCGCCGGGTAGTCGGCCGCGGCCATCCCGTGGCTGCCCAGCAGGTCCAGTTCCCAGCCGATCGCCCGCGCCATCGGTACCCGCGGGTGCCCGTCGACCGGTGGCAGCAGCCCGACCTGCACGTGCCGCCCGCGCCGGCGCAGGCTCAGGATCGAGTCGGCGCAGGTCTGCTCACTGCCCACCGCGTCGACGGCGACGTGGCTGCCGCCGCGGGTGAGGTCCAGGACGGCCGCCGGGACGTCGCGGCCGTCGGTGTGCACCGTGTGCTCGGCGCCGAGCCCGGCGGCCACGGCGAGGGCCTCGGGGTTGCGGTCCACCGCCACCACCCGGGCTCCCAGCGAGCGGGCGACCACGACCGCGCTCAGTCCCACGCCGCCCGCACCCACCACGGTCACCCACTCCCCCTCGCCGACCCGCGCGCGGCCGACCAGGGCGCGGTAGGCCGTGGCGAACCGGCACCCCAGCGCGGCCGCGGCGGTGGGCTCGACCCCGTCGGGGATGCGCACCAGGTTGGTGTCGGCCGCGTGCAGGGCGACGTACTCGGCGAAGGACCCCCAGTGGGTGAAGCCGGGCTGCTGCTGGTCCGGGCAGACCTGGGCCTCCCCGGCCCGGCACCACTCGCAGCGTCCGCAGCCGCAGACGAAGGGGACGGTCACCCGGTCGCCGGGACGCCAGCGGGTGACGCCGGCACCGACCTCGACCACCTCCCCGGCGAGCTCGTGGCCCGGCACGTGCGGGAACACGACCTCGTCGTGCCCCGCCCAGGCGTGCCAGTCGCTGCGGCACACGCCCGTGGCCGTCACCCGCAGCACCACCCCGCCGGACGGCGGCGTGGGGTCGGCCACCTCCCGGACCCGGGGCAGGGCTCGGACCGAGTCGACGACCACCGCGCGCACCGCCACATGCTGCCAGCCCGTCGCCGCGACCCCGATCGGTCGGGGTGGCCCGACGCTCGCGCCAGGTCCGTCCCCCCGACCGTTCCCGGCGGTCAGGCGGCGGTGGCCTCCGGCTGCGGGAACAGCCGGCGCAGGACGTCCGACAGCGTGATCACGCCGAGCACCGCGCCGCCGTCGGTGACCACGGCCAGGTGGTTGCGGGTCTCCCGCATCGCCTTGAGCGCGGCGTGCACGGTGGTGTCGGCCTCGAGGGCGAACACCGGCCGGGCGAAGGACGCCGCGGCCGCCTCGTCGGGCGCGGTGAGGGTGTCGCGGACGTGCACCACGCCGCTCAGCCGGGCCCGGTCGCCGAGCAGGATGCGCAGGTGCCCGGTGCGCCGGGTGGCCGCGCGCACCGCGCCGACCCCGGCGTCGGCGGCCACCGCGACCAGCGGCGCGTCGGTGGTGACCAGCTCGCGGACGGTCATCCGCTCGAGCTCCAGCGCACCGGAGATCTGCGCGGAGAAGCGGGCGTCGAGCGCGCCGACGTTGGCCGAGTGCTCCACCAGGTGGCGCAGCGCGTCGGGGCTGTGCCCGACGGCGACCTCGTCGGCCGGCTCCACCCCCACCCGGCGCACCAGGGCGTTGGCCGCGGCGTTCAGCGCCCGCAGCAGCGGCCGGAACACCGCCATGAACGCCCGCATCGGCCCCGCCAGCAGCGTGGCCGACCGCTCCGGGTGCGCGATCGCCCACGACTTCGGGGCCATCTCCCCGACCACCAGGTGGATGAAGGTCACCACGAGCAGCGCCAGGACGAACCCGGCGACGTCGGCGGCGACCAGCGGCAGGCCCCACGTCTCGAACAGCGGGGTCAGCCAGTGGTGCACCGCCGGCTTGCTGATCGCCCCCAGGGCCAGGGTGGCCGCGGTGATGCCCAGCTGCGAGCCGGCCAGCAGCAGGGTCAGCTCGCTGGAGTTGCGCAGCGCCGCCCGGGCCGAGCGGCTGGCCGGTGCGGCCTCCTCCAGCCGGTGCCGCTTGGCCGCGAGCACGGCGAACTCCACCGCCACGAAGAAGGCGGACAGCGCGACGATGACGACGGTGGCGGCGACGACCACGACGGGGTTGTCACTCATCGGGCGGACTCCTCGGGGACGGGGGCCGCGCCGTCGGCGGCGGCGGTGGGGTGATCCCGGTCGGGCAGCTCCAGCCGCACCCGGGAGGGCACGTGCCGGTCGACGGCCAGCACCTGCACGTGCAGCGCCCGCGGCGCCGGCTCGTCGTCGTGCACCAGGTCGCCCGGGTCCGGGGGCAGCTCGACGGTCAGCCGCGTGCCGGGCTCGGGCAGCGTGCCGGCCGCGGCGATGACCAGGCCGGCGATCGTCTCGTAGGGCCCGCGGGGCAGGTCCACGGCCAGCGCGCGCTCGACCTCGTCGACGTGCACGTCGCCGGCCATCTCCCACACGCCGTCGCCCTCCACGGGCACGTACTCGGGGTCGACGTCGGCGTCGTGCTCGTCGGTGATCTCCCCGACCAGCTCCTCGGCGAGGTCCTCGAGCGTGATCACGCCCGCGAAGCCGCCGTACTCGTCGATCACGCAGGCCAGCTGGTTGCCGGTGTCGGTGAGCTGGCGCAGCGCATCGGGCAGCGAGGTGTACGCGGACACGACCAGGCACTCGCGGGCGATCGCGGTCACCGGCGCGTCGTCGGGCTCGGTGGTGGTGAGCAGGTCGGCCAGGTGCACCACGCCCGCCACGTCACCGGTGCCGGGGTCGAGCACCGGGTAGCGGGAGTGCCCGGCGGCCATCAGCTCGCGCAGGCGACCCACGGTGTCGGTGGTGGGGACGGTGCCCACCCGCGGGCGGGGGATCATCGCGTGCTCGACGTCCCGGTCGGGGAAGTCCAGGATCCGGTCGACCAGCATCGACAGCTCCGCGGGCAGGTCGCCGCTCTCCCGGGACTCCTCGACGATGTGCTCCAGGTCGCGGGCGGTGGCGGCGTGCTCGACGTCGTGCACCGGCTCGATCCTCAGCGCCCGCAGGAGCAGGTTCGACGCCTGGTCGAACACCCAGATCAGCGGGCCGAACACCTTCAGGTAGCCGGTGGTGGACGCACCCAGCCAGCGGGCCACCGGCTCCGGGCGGGCGATCGCGAGGTTCTTCGGGAACAGCTCGCCGAAGAGCATCTGCACGACGGTGGAGAACAGCAGCGCGAGGACCGCGCCGATCCCGACGCCGACCGCGGTCGGGATGCCGACCCCGCCGAGCAAGGCGCCGAGGGACTCGCCGATGAGCGGCTCGGCGACGTAGCCGACCAGCAGCCCGGTGACGGTGATGCCCAGCTGCGCGCCGGACAGCATGAACGAGGTGCGGCGGGTGACGGTCAGGGCCCGCTCGGCGGCGGCGTCACCCGCCTCGGCGCGGGCGGCCAGCGTGGCGCGGTCGACCGCCATGTAGGCGAACTCCTGGGCCACGAAGTACCCGGTGAGCACGGTGATCCCGAGGACCACCGCGACACCCAGCAGCAGGGAGAGCACTTCGGTCACCGGCCGCGCACCCCCTCACCGGAGACGGGGGACGCGGCCTGGGGACTGTGATAGGGACTCATGGCTCTCTTCGACGGGGTGGCAGGACCGGGCGACGCTGCCCTGTCGGACAACGGACGAGCGGAACGCGCTGTTCCACCGCAGGCAGCCATGGGGGCGGACGGCGGCGGCGCCCGCCCCGATGAGTCCCGACACGAGCGGAGGTCCACACCGCGACGACCCACGGACGATCCGGAGGCGACCCATGTCGTTCCAGGCCTACCTCGACGCGGCCGAGCAGAAGACGGGGAGGACCCCGCAGGAGCTCGTCGACCTCGCCGCGGCGCGCGGCTTCGGCCCCGGCACGAAGGCCGGTCCGATCCTGGACTGGTTGACGGAGGACTTCGGCCTCGGCCGCGGTCACGGCATGGCGCTGGTCCACGTGATCACCAAGGGCCCGCAGATCAGCGAGACGCACGTCGGGACGACCGGCTCCCACCGCGACGAGTCCGCGGTGCTGCGGCTCGACGGCATCGCGGCCCGGACCGGCGACGCCTGATGCCCCCTGGAGGAGCGGCTCCCGCCGTGGAGCACGTGACCACGTCCCGCGGCGACACCGTGGGCTACGAGCGCCGCGGCGAGGGTCCGGCCGTCGTCCTCGTCGCCGGCGCGGGACCCTTCCGCGCGATCGACCCGCAGACGAGTGAGACGGCCGGGCTCCTGGCCGAGCGTGGCTTCACGACCGTCGTCCACGACCGCGTGGGCAGGGCCGACAGCTTCCGCGAGGGACGCGTCGACCTCGCCGACGAGCTGGCCGCCATCGCCGCGCTGGTCGAGCTGGCCGGCGGCCGGGCCACGCTGTGCGGCCACTCCTCCGGGTGCGCCATCGCACTGCGGGCCGCGACCGACGGTCTGCCGGTGGACGGCCTGGTCCTGTTCGAGGCCCCGCTCGACCCGGCAGCGGGAGGCGTCCCGGAGTGGACCGCGGAGCTCTACCGGCTGCTGGACGCCGGGGACCGCGCCGGCGCCGTGGCGCACTAGCGGCCGCCTCGCGGGCGGCCGCCCTGCCGCACGCGACCCGGGCAGAGGTCGCCGGCGCCCAGCACAGCTGGGACCCGCCGGCCATGGCCGACCTCGTGGCCGGGTTCCTGCAGCGGGAGCCGGCGGGCCGAGCGGGCGGGTGAGCCACCCGCCGGGACCTCCTGCCCGCGGCCGGCACGCACAGACGGGTCGTCCAGGCGCACCACGGTCACTCGTCCTGCGCGCTCACCGCAGACGTCCACAGCCACGTCGGTCCGGCCCCGGATGCGAAGTCCGCCGACGAGCAGAGTGCTGTTGCCGGTCGCGCAGACGTGTCATGGTTCCGCTGCACGACGCCGAGAGTGACACACCAGGCTCGGTCGTTCCCTCCCGGTGCACGCAGCCCACTCGACCCGCCTGCCGCCGCCCCTGCCGACGACACGACCTGGAGGCCCCCGTGCCGTACACGTTCGACCGCATCGACCCCGCGACGACGGCCATGGTCGTCGTCGACATGCAGAACGACTTCGTCGCCGACGGTGCGGCGCTGCAGTCCAAGCAGGCTCTGGCGATGGCCGGCGAGCTGGCGCAGACGCTCGCGTTCTGCCGGGACCACGGGATCCGCGTGATCTACACGGCTCACGTCCACCGCGAGGACGGCTCGGACATGGGCCTGTACGACGACCTCTACCCGCCGATCGACCAGCGGGCCGCCCTCGTCGACGGCACCCCGGGAGCGGAGATCTTCCCGGCTCTGGCCCCGGCGCCCGGCGAGCACGTCATCAAGAAGCACCGCTACAGCGGCTTCTTCGCCACGGACCTGGACCTGATCCTGCGCGAGTGGGGCGTCGACACGGTCGTCGTCTCCGGGACCACCACGGAGAACTGCTGTCACGCGACCGCACGTGACGCCATGTTCCACAACTACAAGGTGGCGTTCCTCTCCGACGCCACGGGCACGTTCGACTACCCCGACGTCGGATGGGGTGCCATGTCCGCCGACGACGTGCACCGCGCCACCCTCTCCATCCTCGCGTTCTCCACCGCTCACGTCATGACCGCGGAGCACTTCCGCCGGCTCGTGGCGGGGCCGAGCAGCGAGTAGCGACGCGTCTCGTCCCCTCGGACACGTCGAGCGGAGCCGCCCGGCACACCCCCTCCGTCTCGGGCGGCTCCGCACACCTGCCGCCGGGCACGCCCCTCAACGGCTCGGGCTGCGCGTCAGGGTCGGACTGCCACGGCCGGCACCCGTGCCACGCCGACGTCGGTCAGCGGTCCGGGGCGGTGCTGACCTGCTGCGGTGTGCCCGTGGCCACGAGCTGCCCGCCGCCAGCGTGATGCTCACCTGGGGTGTCCGCCTCGAGGTCGTCCAGATGTCCTCGGTCACTCGTCGGTCGCCATCACCGGCGACATCCGCGGTCACGTCTCCCTCGACATCGCCCGCCGAGCCGTGGACACACCCGGCGACCGCGGCCACCGGCCAGGGCCAGCACGGGGTCGGCTCGTGGTGGTCAACCGCCGCGAGAGAGCAGTCAGGGGCCGTTCCGGATCTCTCCGGACACGGCCCCTGAGCTGCGGTTCTCCGCTGTCGGGCTGACAGGGTTTGAACCTGCGACCCCGTGACCCCCAGCCGTCGGCCGAGGGTTCGTGCAGGTTCGTCTCAGTCCATGTGCCCAGGTCAGCTGGTACACGGGACGGCAGCGGACACGAGTGAACAGCCCCGGCCCTGGTCCAATGGTGGTCAAGATGGTGGTCAAGGATCGCCACGCCCACCTGCACGAGGGCATCTGGTGCACCCGCCTCTGCCCGTCGCGGAGCGTGACGGTGTCTCGGAGGGTCCTGCAGTATCAGGCCGCCACGTGCGCGGACGTGGCGCCGCCTCCGGGACCGGGCGTCCCTGCGCGGACCGTGGACGGAGGGGGGTCATGGTCGAGCTCGGCCGCGGACGGCGGGGTGCACTGGCCGACTCATCTCGTCGTTGCCGACCTCCGCACCTGCCCCTCAGCGCAGCGAGCCCGGTCGGCGATCCAGCCCTCGGGTATCCACCAGCTCCCGATCGGTGAGGGTCCGCCTGGCGGACAGACTTCCCGGGCTTGGGCAAGCCCCAGGCGCGCTGGACCACCAGAGGTTCGCCGGTGCTGCCCCGGTTGACCCCCACCAACCCGCGGGTGCGCGGCTCCCCGCCGCAGGCGGCGTGCATCCGCGAGCCTGCGGCGCGCAGGCCGCGCGTCCCACGGGCATCGCCGAGGCGGTGGTTCGGATGCCGTGCGCCTCCGGTCTCGCTCAGCGGTGGATGTCGTGCCCCTCCAGCAGGTGCAGCTCCGCCCGGGACGGCAGGCCCTCCCAGTCACCGTCGACGGTGACCGCGAAGGCACCGGCGGCCGCCGCGGTGCGCAGGCGCTGTGCCGGCTCCGCACCGGCGAGCGTGTCGGCCAGCCAGCCGGCGGCGAAGGAGTCGCCCGCGCCCACGGGATCGGTCTCGCGCACCCGGAAGACCGGCGCGTCGAGCACGACGCCGTCGACGACGGCCGTGGCGCCGTCGGCCCCGCACTTCAGCAGGACGCTTGCGGGCCCCATCTCGCTGAGCGCGCGGGCCAACTCGACCGGCGTCCGGCCGGGCACGAGCAGCTGCGCCTCCGCCTCGGTGGCGAAGACGATGTCGGCGCGCTCGACGAGCCATCGGTACTCCGCGGCCGGGTCGCGACCCTGCCAGAGCGACGACCGGTGGTTCAGGTCGAGCGACACCAGGGTCCCGGCCGCGCGAGCCTCACCGACGGCCAGCCGGACCGCCTCTCGCGCCGAAGTGGACAGCGCCGGCGTGATCCCGCTGACGTGAACGGCCGCGGCGGCCCGGACCGCCCCGACGTCGATGTCGGACGGTGCCAGCCGGGCTCCGGCGCCGTCCGCGCGCCGGTAGCTCACCCGTGTGGTGCCACTCGCGCGCCGCTCCTTGAACATCAGCCCGGTCGGCGCATCCGGGTCTACGACCACGCCGGAGACGTCGACGCCCTGTCCGGCGAGGGTCTCCCGGATCAGCGCGCCGAACTCGTCGTCGCCGACCCGTCCGATCCACGCGGCGCGCACACCCAACCGGGCGGCGCCGATGGCGACGGTGCTCTCGGCCCCTGCTATCCGCAGGTCGAGGCTGCGGGCTCGGCGCAGTGGGCCGACCTGGGGAGCCGACAGCGCGGCCATCGTCTCCCCGATCGCGAGCAGTCCCGGGGTCATCGGATCGCCGCCCGCGCGGTCGCGACTGCCGCCACGACCTCCTGCGCCCGTGCCGAGAGACCGTCCTCGCCGTCCAGCAGACCTCCCGTCAGTGCGTTCCCCAGCAGCGGGCTGCCGATGCCGAGCGCGACGGCCCCCGCCGTGACGTACTCGGGGACCTGCTCGAGGCGCACCCCCCCGGTGGGGATGAACGGCACGTCGTCCAGCGGCGCGCGCAGTTCCCGCAGGTAGCGCGGGCCGCCGGCGCTGGCGGGGAACAGCTTGACCGCCGTCGCGCCCGCCCCCCACGCGGTCGTGGCCTCGCTGGCGGTGAACGCACCCGGGTACCAGGACAGCCCCGCGGCGACGACGGCGGCACCGACGGCGGGCACGGTGTCGGGGCACACGACGAACCGGGCTCCTGCATCCGCGGCGGGACCGACCTGCTCGGCGGAGCGGACGGTGCCGACGCCGACGTCCACCCGGTCGCCGAACCGGTCCCGGGTCGCCGTGACGGCAGCCAGCGCGCCCGGGGTGTTCATCGTGATCTCCAGGCAGGTGACCCCGCACTCCACCAGGACGTCGATCACGTCGCCGAGCCGCTGCCCGTCTGCGGCACGGAGGATCGCGACCACCCCGGTGTCCTGCAGCTGGGGGCTCATCGGCCGGCGGGGCGGCGAGGCGGTGGGTGGTCGGCTCATCGGGCGGGACCTCTCTCGTCCGTGCAGGACATGTCCAGTGGCGTGCCGGGCCGTTCGGTCCAGCCGGCGAGCGGGCCGTCGTACGGCGTGGCGGCCGGGCCGGTGACGCCGACGTCGGCGACGAACAGCCGGCCCGCCAGCGGTTCCTGCCGGTGCACCCGCTCGGGCAGGCCGAGCGGGGAGGTGCTGATCACCAGGAGGCGCCCGTCGGCGCCGGCGAAGCAGCAGCTGGTCGGCTGGGACACCGGCAGGTCGACGGCGGTGAGCAGCTCCCCGGTGGGGGCGTAGCGGCGCACCTGCCCGCCACCCCACATGGCCACCCAGAGGCAGCCCTCGTCGTCCGTGCACAGTCCGTCCGGTCCGCCGGCGCCCGGTTCGGCGACGACGAGGGGCCGGCGACTGCCGAGGGTCCCGGAGTCGACGTCGTAGTCGAAGGCCCAGATGGTGGCCGGACCGGAGTCGACCAGGTACAGCACCGTCCCGTCGGGGCTGAAGGCGATGCCGTTGGAGATGGTCAGGCCGCTCAGCAGCCGGGTCACCGTCCCGTCGAGGTCGACCCGGTAGAAGCTGCCGGACCCGGGCGACGCGTCGAACGCCATCGTGCCGGCGAGCAACCGCCCAGCGGGATCGCAGGCAGCGTCGTTCATCCGGGTGCGACCGAGTTCCTCGGTGGACAGGTCGAGGAGGCGGCGGACGGAGCCGTCGGCGGAGAGGTGCGCGAAGCCGTCGTCGGCGGCGAGGACCCATCCCCCGCCGCGGGCCGGCAGGACCGCGCCCACGGTGCCGCCGACGTCCACGACCCCACCGGACTGCAGGGTCCCGCCGCCGGCCAGGGCGCGGTGCACACGGCCGGCCAGCAGGTCGACCCAGAGCAGCTCCTGTCGGTCGGCGTCCCAGACCGGCCCCTCGCCGTGCTCGGTGACCGGCCCGTCGACCGGCCGGGCGATCAGGTCCGCCACGGTTCTCCGTCCTCTCCTGCGTCGAGTGCCACCCACCACCGGCGCGGCCGGCCGGGCGCCACGGTCCACACGTTCCCCGCGGCGGCCGCACGGTCGAGCCGGTCGTAGAAGCCCGAGCTCGGTTCGATCGCCAGCACGTCCCCGGCGGCCAGGTGTCCCCGGTCGAGCCAGATCCCCAGGTACGGCAGGTCGCCGGGGTCCCACGTCAGGCGCAGCCAGCCGCCGTCGGGGTCCACCAGCGCCGCACCGTGCAGCGCGGGCGAGCCCGCCGGGTCGACGTACCACTTGCCGCAGCCCCCCGGCGTCACGAGCCTGCCGGGGTCGACGGTGGCGGCCCACGACCCGGACTCGGGGTCGTCGCCGTCGACACGCAGGACCGACACCTGCTTGGGCAGCACCAACCGCGTGCCGGGGCGCAGCGCGAACTGGGGATGAGCGGCCCAGAGGAGAGGGACCACGCGGTCCCCGGTGACGGTGAGCTCGTAGTCGAGCCGGATCCCGCACGGGGTTCCGGTGACCCGTCGCCGCAGCCGGAAGGGCAGGCTCGCGCCGTCGACGGCGTGCTCCGTGACGTCGCCCGACCAGGGCCGGCACCACAGGTCGCCGTGGTCCCCGACAGCCACTTGCCGGCCGCCCTCGTCCAGGAGGCAGGGGTCGATGCTGGGCAGCATCTCGTCCCAGCCGGCCAGCGGGCCGTCGGTGAAGCGGTCGTCCGGCCCGCCGGGGCGGCGGCCGGGCCGGTCGTCGTCGGCCAGCCACTGCCGTCCCCGGGGATCGGTCAGCCCGGTCAGCCGCGCGCCGTGAGCCAGGTCCACCTCCCAGGTCAGGCCGGCCGGCTCCGATGCGGGTCGGGTCATCCGGTCTGGGCCCGGTCCAGACGGTCCATCAGCGTGGCCATCTGGTCGCCGGCCTCGCCGAGCAGTTGCTCCATCCGCATCTGCGCCGCCACCGCGTCGCCCGACGAGACTGCGTCCACCAGAGCCCCGTGCATGTCGACGGCGTGCGGGGAGATGCCCTCCACGGCCACCTCGCCCGAGCGGGCCTCGAGCGCGGCGGCGACCGTCTTCGAGAGCTGGGCGATCATCGGGTTGCCGGACGCCCGCAACAGAGCCGAGTGAAACACGATGTCCGCGCTCGTCCACGCCCCGACGTCGCCACGTCCGGCTGCCTCCACCATGGCCGCGTACGCCTCGCGCAACTCGCGGACCCCCGTCTCGTCCGCCCTCCGGGCCGCCAGGCCGGCGGCATGGGGTTCGACGGCGGATCGCATCTCCAGCAGCTCCCGGGTCACGGCCGCGTAGTCGCTGCTGCGGATGCGCCAGAGGATGACGTCGTGGTCGAGCACGTCCCAGTCGCTGCTGCCGTGCACCCGCGTGCCCACGTTCTGCCGGGCGGACAGCAGCCCCTTGGCCTCGAGTACGCGCAAGGTCTCACGGACCACGGTCCGAGAGACGCCGTAGCGCTCGCACAGCTCGTCCGGGACCAGCACGGTGCCCTCGGGGATGGCTCCGCTGACGATCTGTGAGCCGAGCTCGTCCACGACGGTGCCGTGCAGTCCGCGCCGCGCCCTCACGCGAACCTCACGCCGAAGCCGCCGTCGACCGCCCAGTCGGCGCCGGTGACGAAGGACGCCGCGTCCGAGGCGAGAAAGCAGGCCACCTGAGCGACCTCGGCGGGAGTGCCGATGCGCCCGAGCGGCTGGACACCGAGCACCCGCTCCTCCTCCCCGAGGCCTCGGCGCTCGGCGAAGTACTCCTCGGCCAGCGCGGTGCGGATGTAGCCGGGCGAGAGAGCGTTCACGCGGATCCCCTTCTCCGCGACCTCGAGCGCGAGGCTGCGGGTGAGCCCGACGAGCCCGGACTTGGCTGCCGCGTAGGGGAACATGCCGCGTTGGGTGAGCCGGGCGTGCAGCGACGCGATGTTGACGATGCTGCCCCGGCCCGCGGCAGACATGGCCGGCAGCACCGCGCGCGAGCACAGCCAGGCACCCTTCAGGTCCACGCCGAACACGTCGTCCCAGTCCTGCTCGGACATGGCCACGGGGTCGAAGTAGGCGTTGCGACCGGCGTTGTTGACCAGCGCCGTGGGCAGGCCCAGCTCCGCCTCGGCAGCCGCCACCCACGCGGCGACGGAGTCGGCGTCGGTGACGTCGGCCGGCTGGAAGAACACCCGGTGCCCCTCGCCGGTCAGCCGCGCGGCCAGCTTCTCGCCTGCCTCCGCCGTGAGGTCGCAGAACGACACCGCGGCCCCCTGACCGACGGCGGCCTCCACGACGGCGGCGCCGATGCCCTGCGCCCCGCCGGTGACCAACACGACCGCCTTGGCCATCGGCGCCGGCACGGTCGTCACCGGGCCTCTGCCGGACGGCGCGGCGCCGCCGGTGGGATGGGCTGCGGTCATGCGGGACTCCCCCCGGAGTACACGAACTGGTTGCGCGGTCGGGTCACTGGGGGATCCCGACCCGCCGCTCGCCGCTGCGGAGCTGCTGGATGACGACGGCGACGACGAGCAAGGTGCCCTTCGCGACGTTCTGCCAGAAGGGGTTGACGCCGAGGAGGGTCATGCCGTTGATGAGCACGCCGAGCAGCAGCACGGCCAGCAGGGTGCTGATGATGCTGCCCTTGCCGCCCTTGAGGGCGGTGCCACCGAGCGCGGCGGCGGTGATCGCCTCCAGCTCCAGGCCTTCGCTGCCGGAGATGGGCTGGCCCGAGCCGGTACGGGCGGTGATGAGGACGCCGGCGATGCCGGCGACCATGCCCGCGAGGGCGAAGATCGCGAGGATGTAGCGGTTGATGTTGATCCCGGCCAGGCGGGCGGCTGCGTCGTTGCCACCGAGGGCGTAGATCTTCCGGCCGATGTCGGTGTACTTGAGCATGACGTGCAGCAGGCCCGCGACGAGCAGCAGGACCCAGATCAGCGTGGGGATGCCGAGGATCGAGCCGCGGGCCAGGAAGATGAAGATCGGGTCGCTCCCGGTGTAGCCCTGGGCACGACCGTTGCTGATCAGCTGCGCGATGCCCTTGAAGGCCGCGAGGGTGGCGAGGGTGGCGATGACCGGGTTCACCCGCCCGTAGACGATGATCGCGCCGTTGACCAGGCCGCAGAGCAGTCCGATCAGCACGGCGCCGGCCAGCCCGAGGACGGCCGTCGACCCCGTGGCGGTGAAGATCATGGCCGACGCGACCGAGGCCAGTCCCGCGACGGATCCCACGGAGATGTCCAGTCCGCCGGCGATGATCACGACCGTCTGGACGACCGCGAGCAGGCCGGAGATGGCCACGGCGGTGCCGATGACGATCAGGTTCGAACCGCGGAAGAAGTCGGCGTTCTGGGAGCCGATCACCAGGATGACGAGGGCCAGGGCGATCAGCAGGCTGACGTTGGTCACGCCGACCGCCTCGAGGACGCGGTGCAGCGGGGAGGGGCGCCTCGCGCTGGGCGTCGTCGCGTCGGCGGCCGCCGTGCTCGTCTGGGCGGGAAGGGGGGCGCGGGTGCCGGTCACCGGGAGGCTCCTTCTGCTGCGTGGTCGGCGATGGCCAGGGCGAGGATGCGTTCCTCGGTGGCCTCGTCGCGGTCGAGTTCGCCGGCGATCCGGCCGTTCTGCATGACGACGATGCGGTCGGAGAGCCCGAGCACCTCGGGCAGCTCCGACGAGATGACGAGCAGGGCCACGCCGCTGGCGGCGAGCTCGTCGATGATCGCGTAGATCTCCGCCTTCGCGCCGACGTCGACGCCCCGGGTGGGCTCGTCGAGGATCAGGACGTCCGGGCGGCGGGCCAGCCAGCGGGCCAGCACGACCTTCTGCTGGTTGCCACCGGAGAGCTTGCGGATCTGCTGTTCCGGGCTGGGAGTGCGCACCCGGAGTTGCTCCACGTACCGGTCGACCAGCTCCCGCTCCGCTCGCGTTCTGACGAAGCGCAGCCGGGAGAGCCGGTCGAGCACCGCGAGGGAGAGGTTGTCCCGCACGGTGCGGTGCATCAGCAGCGCGTCGGCCTTGCGCTCCTCGGGCGCGAAGCCGATGCCGGCGGCGACGGCGTCGCCGGGGGTGCGCAACCGCAGGGGCCGGCCGTTGACCACGACCTGGCCGCCGCGCAGCGGCACGTCGCCGACCACGGCGCGGGCGAGTTCCGAGCGCCCGGCACCGACCAGTCCGGCGAGGCCGACGACCTCGCCGGCGTGCACGACCAGGTCGACGTCGGAGACGTCGTCGCTGGTCACGCCGCGCAGCTCCAGCACCGGTCGGCGGGACTCCGTGGAGGCCACGGGTTGGTCGGCCGCCCCGGTGTGCCTCCGCTGGAACATGGAGGAGAGGTCGCGGCCGACCATCATGCGGACCAGTTCCTCCTCGTCGGTCTCCGCGGCCGGACGGACGCCGATCAGCCGCCCGTCGCGGAGCACGGCGATGCGGTCGGCCAGCTCGAAGATCTCCTTCATCCGGTGCGACACGTAGACGATCGCCACGCCGCTCTCCCGGAGTTCCCGGATCAGGCGGAAGAGGGACTCGGTCTCGGCGTCGGACAGCGACGACGTCGGCTCGTCGAAGGCGAGCACCGCGGTGTCGCTGGTCAGCGCCCGCAGGATCTCGATGAGCTGACGCTGCGCGGCGGACAGCCGGCTGCCGAGGGTGTCGGGGTCGATGGCGCCGGTGAAGCCGGTCCGCTCCAGGTCTGCGCGGACCCGCTCGCGCAGCGCCCGGCGGTTGAACCGGCGAGCCGTGGCGGGCAGCCGGCCGATGTAGACGTTCTCGGCCACCGAGACGTGCGGGACGATCTCGGGCTCCTGGTAGATGACGCGGACCCCGGCGGCCATGGCGTCGGCCGGCGAGGAGAAGGTCACCGGTTCCCCGTGCATCCGGAGGGTCCCCGTGTCCGGCGGCTGGTCCCCGGAGAGGATCTTCAGCAGGGTCGACTTCCCGGCCCCGTTCTCACCCATGAGGGCCAGGACCTCGCCGGGTCGGATCTCCAGGGTCACGTCGGTGAGCGCATGCACGCCGGCGAAGGACTTGCCGATCCCCTCGGCGACCAGCGTCGGGGGTGTGGAGGTGGTGGTCACGTGCTCTCCCTGCCCGGTGCGAGCGGGTGGACGGTGGGTGGGCTGGTGGAGGGGGTGGTGGAGGGGGTGGGACCCGGCAGCGCCCGGGAGGTCGGGCGCCGCCGGGAACCGGTCAGGTGCAGACGACGCCGGCATCCTCGTAGTTGTCGGCGGTGACGATCTCCGTGTTCGCGAACGTCTCGGCGGGCAGGTCCTCGCCGTCCTGCAGCGCCTGCACCATCTCCTCGACGGCGGTGCGGCCCACCTCGGCGCCGGAGATGAACAGCGCCGACCTCATGCCGGTCGCCTCACCGGCCGCCCACGGCTTGCAGGCGAGGTAGGCACCGAGCCCGACGCCGTTGATGTCGTCGGGAGACACGCCGCTGTTCTGCAGGGCGGTCACGACCCCGTCGACGTTCTCGTCGTTGCAGCCCCAGACGATCCAGTGCTTCACACCCGGGTTGGCGGTGATCACGGCACCGGCCTCGTCCTGCGCACCAGTGGCGGAGTTGTCGGTCCCGACGTCGATGACCTCGACCTCGCCGCCGCCGTTCGCCTCGAAGGTGCTCCTGGCCCCCTGCACGCGGTCGGCGCAGACCGACAGGTCCTGCTTGTAGGCCGAGATGACGCGCGTGTCCGCCGCGTTCCAGCCGGACTCGGTGAACAGGCGGGCGGCTTCCTCACCCACTGCCTCGCCCATCTGGGTGCCGTTGAAGCCGACGAACGGCACGGCGTTGCCGGAGCCGTCCTCGATGCTGTCGTCACTCGCCAGCAGCGGCACGCCCGCGTTGGTCGCCGCCTGGGCGACGGTGGGCCCGATCTGCTGGTCGGGGACGACGATGATGATCCCGTCCACTCCGCGGGCGACCTCGGTGTCGATCGCGCTGATGGCCTTGTTCGCGTCCGTACCGACGTCGACGACGTCGAGCTCCACGCCGAGCTCGTCGGCCGCCTCCTGGGCGCCCTGCGCCTGGTCGACGAAGTACTGCTGATCGCCCTGCTTCTGGATGTAGGCGATGCGCAGCGCGCCGTCGTCGGAACCACCGCCAGAACCGCCACCGGAGCCGGCCTCCTGGCCGGAGGAGCACGCGGACAGGACTGTCGCCAGTGCCAGGCCGGCGACGACCGAGGCGCGCGCCAGGGGGCGGCGCCGGGTTGAGGACAGCATCTTCACTCCATCTCCGAGCCTGCGGCCCAGGTCACAACATTTATGCTATTTTCATACCAATGTGTGCGGCGGAGTGTCAACTACGCCACACTGAGTCGGCCTCCGTCCCGAGCAGGACCGGAGGCGTGGTCCGGCGCCGGCAGAGTGCAGAGGGGACGGTTCGTGAAGATCACCCGCCTGGAGACGTTCCTCGTCCCACCCCGCTGGCTGTTCTTGCGCGTGGAGACCGACGAGGGAGTGGTGGGCTGGGGCGAGCCGGTCGTCGAGGGCCGCGCGCACACGGTGGCGGCCGCTGTCGACGAGCTGGCCGACGACCTCGTCGGCGCGGAGGCGTCCCGCATCGAGGACCTGTGGCAGACGATGACCCGCGGTGGCTTCTACCGCGGCGGCCCGATCCTCTCCAGTGCCGTCGCCGGTATCGACCAGGCCCTGTGGGACATCAAGGGCAAGGCGCTCGGTGTCCCGGTGCACGACCTCCTGGGCGGGCCGGTGCGCGATCGCGTGCGGATGTACGGCTGGGTCGGCGGGGACGAGCCCGCCGAGGTCGCGGCCGGGGCGGCCGAACGGGTGGCGGCGGGGTACACGGCCGTGAAGATGAACGCCGGCGGTCGCCTGCGCTCACTGGAGTCCGTGAGCGAGATCCGGGCCGTCGTCGACCGCGTGGCCGCGGTGCGGGAGGTGCTCGGTCCGGATCGAGACGTCGCCGTCGACTTCCACGGCCGGGTCTCCCCCGCCCTCGCTCGCGTGCTCTGCCAGGAGCTCGAGCCGCTGCGACCGCTCTTCGTCGAGGAACCCGTGGTACCCGAGCTCCTCACCGAGCTGTCGCGGATCTGTGCCTCGACGACGGTGCCGATCGCGACCGGGGAGCGGCTGTACTCGCGGTGGGATTTCCGCACGGCGCTCGACAGCGGGATCGCCGTCGTCCAGCCGGACCTGTCCCACGCCGGCGGGATCTCCGAGTGCCGGCGCATCGCCGCGCTCGCCGAGACCTACGGCGTGGCCCTCGCACCCCACTGCCCCCTGGGGCCGATCGCGCTGGCGGCCTGCCTGCAGGTGGACCTGGCCAGCCCCAACGCGCTGATCCAGGAAACCAGCCTCGGCATCCACTACAACGTCGGCGCCGACACCCTCGACCACCTGCTCGACCCGTCGGTGTTCGAGTTGCGGGACGGCTTCGTCGAACGGCTGACCGCCCCGGGCCTGGGGATCGAGGTGGACGAGCAAGCGGTGCGCACCGCGGCGGCCACGGGCCACCGGTGGCGGTCCCCCGTCTGGCGGCACGCCGACGGCAGCCTCGCCGAGTGGTGAGGCGAGGTCAGGCGATCCCACCGACTCCTCACCTGTCCAGTCCGAGCAGGCCGGCGGCGGCGCCTCCGCGGATGGCGTCGGTGGTGGCGACGTCGAGGCCGGCCTCCAGCCGACCGACGGGGTCCTCGACGCCCGTGTCGCGGGGGAGGTCGCTGCCCAGCGTCACCTGGATGGGACGCATGACGTCGACGAGGTGGTGCAGCTGACCGGGCGGGTGGACGAGCGAGTCGACCCCGGTGCACCGCGGCAGCTGCTCGGTGGTGTGCGCGTCCGGCCGGCCTGACCATGCATGGCCGGCGCGCATGACGTAGCCGGCGAGGTAGCCGCTGTCGCACGCCGACCGGATCCGCAGCCGCGGATGGCGCTCGAGCAGGCCGGCGAAGACGGTTCGCAACAGCGCCAGCGCCGCCCCGGTCGGGTGCCCGACCGAATGGGACGAGTTGTGGGCGTCCAGTCGCTCCCCCAGCGCCCAGCCCTCCGGGTGGATGAGCACCGCGGTGTCCAGCTCCTCGGCGGCGGCCCAGGAGTCGGCCACAGTCGGATCGTCGAGCTCGACCCCCGGCCCGGCCGGGGTGGAGATGCGCTCCCCGCGCACTCCGTGTCCGCGCAGCGCGGGCTCGAGTTGTTCCACAGCCGGCTCCGATCTCCAGTCGTCCTCAGGTGACCGCCGGCGGGCATCGCAGACCGCCGGCGGTCGAGGGCAGGTGGCTCGGGTCAGGCCGACGCGCGGTCCCGGACGGGGTCGACCGCCAGGGCGAAGACCAGCCCACCGAGTGCGAGCACGAGCCCGAAGACGAGGAAGGATGCGGTGTAGCCGCTCCCCGGGGCGACCCCGGTGTCGATGAGACGACCGGCGATGAGCGGACTGATGACGCCGGCTGCTGCGGACGCCACGGTGATCATGGCCAGCGCACCGGCTCGGTGGGCCGCCTCGAACAGTTCCGACACGACCGGGAAGGTGACGGTGTTGACCGTGACCGAGAAGCCGTAGCCGAGGATGACTGCGGCGACCGCTACGACGGGGGCGTCCAGTAGCGGGATCGCGGCGAGCACGAGACCTGACGCCAGGAGGCAGATGCCGCCGACCCGACCGCGGCCGACACGCGCAGGGGCGCCGCGGCGCATGATCCGGTCGCCCAGTCCGCCGATGAGGAACAGTGCACCGAGCCCGGCGACGCTGGGGAGTGCGAACAGCGTGCCGGAGGCGGCAGCGGAGAAGCCGAGCGCGTTCTGGAAGTAGGACGGCAGCCAGGTGAAGACGACCGCGGCCAATGCGCCCTGGGCGAAGGTGGCGAACAGGCAGGCGAGCATGGTCGGGGTGAGCAGCCCGCGCATCCAGCTGCGATCGCTGCGCGCCGGAGCGGTCGGGTCGGTGCCGGCGTGCGGGCCCGTCCGACCGAGGAAGTACCACACGGTCAGCCACACCAGGGCAACGACACCGATGGCGACGAACCCGATCCGCCAGCCGAGAGTGACCACCAGCAGGGAGATGACCGGCAAGAGGGCGATCTTGGAGAACGACGCGCCGCTGGTGATGATGGCGGCGGGTAGGCCTCGTCGGCTGGCAGGGAACCAGGAGTAGGCGGCGGTGTGAGCCAGCGGTACGGCCGGGCCCTCGGCGGTACCGACCACGACCCGGCTCGCGATGAGCATCAGGGCGCCCCCTGCCAGGGCTGCTGGGATCTGACCGAGGGCGATCAACGCGCCACAGCCCAGGAGCACCGCACGGGTCGACACCCGACGCCCGGACAGCGCGATCGCCAGGCAACTGACCATGGTGAGGAGATAGGTCGCGCTGCTGATCAGCCCGTAGGTCGTCGCGGACATGCCGAACTCGGTGCGGATGGGAGTGGCGACCAGGCCGAGCAGGCCCTTGTCCAAGAACACCAGGACGTGCGCGCCGGCGGCGGCGGCGGTCACCGCCCAGGGCATCCATGCTCGGCCGGTGTCGGTGGTGCCGTCCGCAGGAGGACGGCTCAGGTCGGTCGTCATCGGGTACTCCTCATCGAGAGCCACGGGTCCGGGTCATCCCGGCCACGGATTGAGTGCGGTGCGAGCTGGTGCGCGAGCAGGACTGCTCAGGGCGAAGGCGCGAGCTGCGCGCCGCCGCACACGTGCAGGACCTCGCCGGTGATGAAGCCGGCTCCGGGCGAGGCCAGGAACCCGACTGCTTCGGCGATGTCGTCCGGAGTGGCGAATCGCCCCATCGGGGTCATCGCCAGGTGCTTGGCCTCGAAGGCCGCGTACTCGGCTTCGGTGCGTCCAGTCCGGGTGAACGGTGTGGCGACCATGCTCGGAGCGACCGCGTTGACGGTCACGCCCAGCGGCGCGAACTCCAGGGCCAGCGAGCGGGTCAGCCCCACGACCGCCGCCTTGGACGTCACGTAGGCCACCGGCCCCCCGGAGAGCCAGGTACGCGAGGTGATGTTGACGACCCGCCCACCGGTGCCGGTGCTACGCCACAGGCCCGCGGCGGCCCGACACAACGCGGTCGGTCCCCAGACGTTGACCGCCATCACGCGCTCCCAGGCCTCCCGCTGCAAGGAGTCCAGCTCGCGAGGCGCGGTGACCGCGGCGTTGTTGACCACGACGTCGATGCGGCCGAACCGCTCACCCACGTCGTTGACGAACGCCTCGACCGAGGCGTCGTCGGCCACGTCGAGCTCGTGAGCCTGTGCACGGTCGATGCGGTCGGCCTGCGTGCGGGCGCCGTCGAGGTCGCGGTCGGCCAGCAGCACCACGTCGGCCGACGCGCTCAGGTGGGCCCCGATGGCCGCGCCGAGCCCGCCGGCGCCGCCGGTGACCACGGCGACCCGCTCGGCCCTCATGCCGTCACCATCGCGGGCTCGGCCCGGTCCAGGACCTCGAGTCCTCGACGCAGCGCCTCGACCGGAGCGAGGTCGGCAGTGAAGTCCTCGAGCGAGAGCCAGCCTCGGTAGCCGCCGCGGTGCAGTGCCCGGCGCAGGGCGACGACGTCGAGCAGGCCGTCGTCCATCGGAGACCACTGCAAGACCCAGGGGATGCCGGGCTCGGAGGGAACGTAACGGGCGTTCTTGACGTGTACGTGTGCCAGGTGGGCGCCCAGGAGCTCGATCGCGGTGTCGTGGTCCTCGTACCCCTCCACCAGCAGGTTCCCGGCGTCGTAGATCGCACCGATCAGAGCGGGGTCAGCCCCGTCGAGGATCCGGGCGGTCAGCGAAGCGCTCGGGCAGATCGAGCGCTGGTGCAGCTCGAGCAGCGCCCGCACTCCGTGTCGCGAGGTGATCCTCTCCAGCTCGTCGACGAACCGACGGGCGGCCTGCGCCTGCTCCGACCACGCCGTCCCATCGCGCCACGGCGCCCGGAAACGGAACCAGCCGACGCCGGCCTCAGCCGCGGCGGCGGCTGCGCGACGAGCAGTCGCCACGTCGCCGGTGTCGACATAGGTGTCCAGGCCGACGACCTCGAGTCCGGCCCGGCGACACCGTTCCACGGTTCTGGCGACGTCCTCGAAACGCAGGGTGCACCGGTTGTCGGTGAAGACGTCGGACCCTGCACCCGGCCCACGATCGTCGACCCGCCACTCGATCCCGGTCGCACCCGAGCGCAGGACCGTCTCGATCGCTTCCTCCGGGGTGTGCCCGAAGAGCATGATCGAGCACACGCCCAGAGGGTTCACGGTCACGTCACCGTCGTTGTCAGCCACGTCACAAGTGAACGGTGGCGCCCGTCGCCCCGTCCAAGACCAGGTACGACACCCTGGCCATACCCGCTGGGCATGGCCCGCCCGTGCGACGACACTGGAGCGGTGGAGCTCCGCCACATGCGCTACGTCCTGGCCGTCGCCCGTCACGGGTCCTTCGGCAGGGCAGCGGAGGCGTTGCTGATCGCCCAGCCCTCGCTCAGCCGTCAGGTCCGTGACGTCGAGAAGGAGCTGGGCGAAGAACTGTTCGTTCGCGGAGCGAGCGGGGCCACGGTCACCGCGGCCGGGCGGGTGTTCGTCGCTCACGCTCGGCAGGTGGTGGCCATGGCAGATTCGATCGGGGAGGTGGTGCGGGCCGAGACGCCGCCGCGCGAGCTCGTCCAGATCGGTCTACCCCCCGGTCTGTCGACCGAGTGGACGTCCGAGGTCGCGCGCGGACTGCTGCGCCACGTTCCCGGCGCTGATGTGCGATTCGTCGAGGCCGGGAGCGCCGAGCAACTACGACTGCTCACCCAGGGGCGCTTGGACGTGGCCGTGGTCCATCAGCTCCCGCCGGCTGACACCTGGTCCGCCCTGCTCGCGAGCGACCCACTGGGTGTTGCCGTGCGCCCGGACCACCCGCTCGCCAGCGCCGCCTCCTACCGGCTCGCCGACCTCGACCAGCTGCGGGTCCTGGTCCACTCCCGCGACCAGATCCCCACCCAACAGGACGGGATACTGGCCGCCGCGAGTTCGTCCGGCATCAGCCCGGTGTGGATCTTCGCCCGGTTCGTCGAGCACTCGCGGGCCTGCGCCGAGGCCGCGGAGGCCGACGCGGTGCTGGTGAGCTCGCACACCGCGGTGCGACAGTTGCCCGACTGGGCGTGGCGTCCGGTCCAGGACCTCGGTCAGCCCATGAACACCTGGGTGGTCCGGCGCAACGACGCCCGCGACGTCGTCGCGCTGGTGATCGGCGTGGTCAGGGCGTCCAGAACTCGACTGGATGCCGAGTCCCAGACTCGACCGGATGCCGAGTCCCAGCGCGAGGACTGATGCGCGTCGGCGTCCTCACGCGAGACTCACCCGAACGCCGGTCCACCAGGCAGGTGCGGTCGTCCACGCGGCGGGGTCGCCCTCGACGTGGACGTGGCGAGCACGACCGTGCTCGCCACGCGGATGTCGCACGTCGGCCGGGGATGACCCACCGCTGATGCTGGAGAAGCAGTGATCCGCGCTGGTGTCGCTGCGTCAAACTGCCAGGTGTGGCGATGATCGTGCTGGTCGGTTTCATGGGAGCGGGCAAGACGACGGTCGGGCACGTCCTGGCCGAGCGGCTGGGCACGCCCTTCGTCGACAGCGACGTCTACATCGAGCAGCAACTCGGCCGCAGCATCGTCGACGTCTTCGCCGCTGAGGGAGAAGAGCACTTCCGGGAGATCGAGCACCGGTCGATCAACGAGTTGGTCCGTGGCTCCGACGCGGTCCTGGCGCTCGGCGGCGGCGCCCTGGGGGATCCGCGGACACGAGCCATCCTGCGCAAGACCACCGTCGTGTACCTACGGGTCGACTACGACGAGGCCCTGTCGAGAGTCCACCAGGACCTGTTCCGCCCCATGCTGCAGCGCGCCGATCTCGACCAGACCTACTCAAGGCGCCTGCAGGCCTATGCCGAGGTCGCAGCGATACAGGTGGACACGAACGGACGCCGTCCCGACGCCGTCGCCCTGGACGTCCTGAGGGAGCTCACCCGCCTGCCCAGCACTCCACCGGGGACCTCCAACATCCTCGTGACTCCCGTCGGCGGCACCTACTACGCGCATGTCGGCAGGCAACTGCTCGACCTGGCGGGCACCTTGTTGCCCACCTCGACGGACATCGAGCAGGCGGTCATCGTGGAATCCGATCGGGACACGAGCACGGCCGACCGCGTGGCCGCAAGCGTCACCGCCCAGGGCATCTCGGTCACACGAGTGCCGGTTCCGGACACGGAGGCGGACAAGGATCTCGCCGCGGTCGGGTATGTCGCCGATCAGTTGGCCGACGTCGCGCTGCACACGAACGACCTGGTCGTGGCTGTGGGCGGGGAGCCGGTCTGCGACCTCGCCGGATTCGTCGCCGCCACCTTCAACAGAGGCACCCGACTGGCCCTGGTGCCCACCACGCTCGTCGCCCAGGCCGATTCCGCCATCGGTGGCAAGAACGCGATCAACATGCCCCAGGGGCGCAATCTCATGGGGACGATCCACCAACCCACGGTCGTCATCGCCGACGTCACCACCGCATGTGCCAACGTGGAGCGTGGCTTCCGAGCCGGATTGTCCGAGATCGCCAAACACGCGCTGATCAGCCGGAGCGACCTGCTCCACGTTCTCGAAGAATCATCCGAAGGCGCCTGTTCAGCCGACGTCGACGCTGTGCACCAGCTCGTCAGCCGCAGTGTCGAGATCAAGGCCGACATCGTCAGTCGGGACGAGCGCGCGACGGCGGAGCGGATCGTCCTCAACTACGGCCACACCTTCGGTCACGCGATGGATCTGGTGACAGGGCAACAGGAGGACCAGGGTCAGTCGGTGTCGCTGGGCATGATGGCCGCCGCCCATCTCGCCCGCCGCCAGGGACGCGTTGGCGACGACGTGGTCGACCGGCACCGGCACCTCCTGTCCAGGCTGGGCCTGCCGACCTCGGGGCACTTCGACCTGGAAGCCATGCAACGTGCGTGGCTGCGGGACAAGAAGTACCGGCACGGGGTCCGCTTCGTCGTCCTCAACGGCTTGGGCCGAGCCGAGACGGGGGTCACCGCCTCGACCGACATGCTGGCGGACGTGCTGGACGACCTGGCGAGGCGCTGACGCGCGAAGCGGCGACGCCTTCGACCGGTAGCCCACCGCGCTACGACACCGAGCGGCCCATCTCTCCGTCACCGCCGGACCGGCCACACGGAGCCGCCGCGGGCCTCGACGCGGCGCCCGCCGCAGTCCGTCGTGGCCAGCTCAGGGTCGGCTGACGGTGACCAGGATGGTGGTCACACCGTCCCGACAAGCCGTCAGGGGCCGTTCCGGATCTCTCCGGACACGGCCCCTGAGCTGCGGTTTCCCGCTGTCGGGCTGACAGGATTTGAACCTGCGACCCCTTGACCCCCAGTCAAGTGCGCTACCAAGCTGCGCTACAGCCCGAGCGCCGGGCGGCTCGCACCGCCCGATCGCTGCGTGGAGCAGGTTACCGCACCCGGGAACGCACCAAGCCCGGTGGTCAGCCGCGCGCCGGGATCCGGTCGCCGGCCAGCACCTCGCGCAGCCGGGCGGCGAACGCCGCGACGTCCGCGGGCGGGCCGTAGGGCGAGTCGAGGAAGCTGCCGTGGTCGCCGGGGAACACGACCGGCTCGACGCCCAGCGCCGCGCCCACGGCGAGGCCGCCGCGGTGCGCGAGCTGCCCGGCCGAGCCCTCGCCCACCGCGGGCACGATCCGCGTCGACGCGGCCCGGAGCGCGGCGACGTCGTGCTCGTGCGCGTTGCACGAGATCAGGTTCTGCGCGAGCAGCACGTCGTCGCGGGACCCGTCGTCGCCGGCGGGCAGACCGAACGCGGCGGGGTCGGCGGCCGACTGCCGGCCGAAGTCCTCCGTCAGCGGCCCCTGGTGCATCACCAACCGGACGAACTCCGCCATCCCGGCGCCGAACCCGCTGCGCAGGTAGGTCTCGTGCACGTGCCGGCAGGCGGCCAGCGCGGCCTCCCGGTCGGGGAGCAGCTGCGACGCCGGCGGCTCGTGCGCCACCAGGGTGCGCACCAGCTCCGGGTGCCGGGCCACCAGCACCAGCGCGTTGACCGCTCCCCCGCTGCTGGCCAGCACGTCCACCGGACCGCCGCCGACCGCGCCGACGACCCGCGCCAGGTCGTCGGCGTGCTCCTCCGGCGTCGACACCGCCGCGCCGTCGGTGCGGCGGCTGCGCTCGGCGCCGCGGGGGTCGTAGGTGACCACCGTGCGGTCGGGGAAGTGCGCCGCCAGCGAGACGAAGCCGGACGCGGCCATCGGGGAGCCGATGAGCAGCAGCGACGGCCCGTCGCCGGTGCCGGGCCGGACGTCGTAGGTGACGACGGCGCCGACCGTCTCGATCGTGTGCGTCTGCGGTGCGGTCATGCGCGGGTAGACGCCGCGTGCGGCCGGGACTCATCGGTGCCGAGGGCGACCACCCGCCACCGCCCGTCGAGCGACGCGGCGTCGTGCGTCACCAGCAGCACGGCGCGGGGGTCGCAGGCGAGCAGGTCGAGCACGCGGGCCGACAGCGCGGGGTCCAGGTGCGCGGTCGGCTCGTCGAGGAGCAGCACGTCGGCCGGGCTGAGCAGAGCGCGGGCCAGCCCGACCCGTGCGCGCTCGCCGGCCGACAGCCGCTCGCCGGCCTCCCCCACCCAGCCGTCCAGCCCGGGTGCGGCGGCCAGGTGCCCGAGCCCGACGTCGTCGAGGACGGCGAGCAGCTCGGCGTCGGTGGCGTCGTGCCGGCCCAGGCGCAGGTTGCCGGCCAGCGTGCCGCCGAGCAGCTGCGGCGCCTGCGCGGCCCAGGCCAGCCTCGACCGCACGCCGTCCAGCGGCAGGTCGCGGAGGTCGGTGCCGCCGAGGGTGACCCGGCCGGCGTCGGGGTCCCGCGCGCGCAGCGCCAGGTCCAGCACCGTGCTCTTGCCCGCGCCGCTGCGCCCGGTCAGCGCGACCTTGGCGCCGTCGGGCAGGGCGAGGTCCAGCCCCGCGACGGCGTCCTCCACGGCACCCGGGTACCGCAGCGTCACGGCGTCGAACACCAGCGAGGACGAGACCGGCAGGGACAGCGGCACCTCCGGTTCGGTCACCGCGGGCCGCTGCTCCCCCAGCGCCCGCACCCGGCCGGCGGCCGCGCGGATGCCGCCGGCGACGCTCCACGCCACGCCCAGCCCGCCGACGGCCTCGAACGCCCCGAGCACCCCGAGCGCGCACGCCGCCAGCAGCAGCACGCCGGTGCTGCCGGCGGCGACGTCGGCCGCGACCAGCCACAGCGCCGCGACCAGGCCGAGCCCGGGCACGCCCTCCCGGCACAGCGTGGTCACCGCGGCCAGCCGGGCGGCGGCCCGCTCGGCCTCCTCCTGCCGGTCGAGGTGGGCGTCCAGCGCGCGCAGCGCCGTCGCCCCGCCGTCGCCGGTGAGGTGGTCGGTCAGGCCGCGGAGCAGGTCGAGGGTGTCGGCCGCGACGTCGGCGTCGGCGCGCGCGGCCGCGACCGCCGCGCGCCGCCCCGCCCGCGCCGCCAGGGCCGGGACGGCCACGCCGAGCACCAGCAGCAGCGCGGCGAGCACCAGCGCGGTGGCCGGCGAGACCAGCGCGGTGCACCCGACCGCCACCCCGCCGGCGAGCGCGGCCAGCCCGGTGGGCACCACCAGCCGGGCGACCACGCCCTGCAGCTCGTCGACGTCGGTGCGCACCCGCGACAGCAGCTCCCCGCCGCGCGCGCCGCTGAGCGCGGCCGGCGCCAGCGGGGTCAGCCGCGCCAGCAGCCGCCCGCGCACCCGGGCCACCAGCCGCAGGGTGACGTCGTGGGTGACCAGCCGCTCGGCGTAGCGCAGCGCGGCGCGGGCCACGCCGAAGAACCGCACCCCGGTGATCAGCGGCATGAGCACCAGCAGCGTCGAGGGCCGCAGCGACGCGCCGGTGATCAGCGCCCCGGACGTCGCCAGCAGGCCCGCGCCGCAGAGCACGGTGAGCGCGCCGAGGACGACGGCCAGCACCGTCCGCGGGCCGCGCACCAGCGCGAGCAACTCGCTCACCGGGACACCACCGGGGCCGCGAGGGCACCGTCGGCCAGCGCCACGACCCGGTCGTGCAGCGCGAGCGGGGCGGCCCGGTGGGTGACGGTGACGACGGTCCGCCCCACCGCGGCCTCGTCGAGCGCGACCAGCACCGCCCGCTCGGTGACCGCGTCGAGCTGCCCGGTGGGCTCGTCGAGCACCAGCAGCGCGGCGTCCTTGACCAGCGCGCGGGCCAGCGCCAGCCGCACCCGCTCGCCGCCGGACAGCCGGGCGGCGTCCTCACCCAGCGGCGTCGCGGTCCCCCGCGGCAGCCGGTGCACCACGTCGCTCAGCCCGGCCCGCGCCAGCGCCTCCTCCACCTCGGCGCCGGTGGCGTCCGGCCGGCCCAGCCGCACGTTGTCGGCGACGCTGCCCGGCAGCAGGAACGGCCGCTCGGGCACGTGCGCCACCCGGGCCCGCCAGGCGGCCGGGTCGAGCTCGGTCAGCGGCACGCCGTCGACGAGCACGGCGCCCTCGCCGGGGACGGCGAGGCCCAGCAGCAGCCGCACCAGGGTGGTCTTGCCCGCGCCGCTCGGGCCGACCAGCGCCGTCCGCGACCCCGGGGGCAGGTCGAGGTCGACGCCGTCGAGGGCGGCCCGGTCGCCGTACCGCAGGGTGACGCCGCGCAGCGCCACGTGCGGCACACCGGCCGGCACCGGGCGGCTGCCCCGGGCCGGCTCGGGGGTGTCGAGCAGCGCGAACACCCGCTCGGCGGCCGGCTGCCCCTCCAGGCTCGCGTGCCGGTCGGCGCCCAGGGCGCGCAGCGGCGCGAAGAACTCCGGGGTGAGCAGCAGCACCAGCAGCGCCCGCTGCAGGGTGAGCTGGCCCTCGAACAGCCGCACGCCCACGGTGACCGCCACCAGCGCCGTGCACAGCACCGCGCCGAACTCGAGCACGAAGCCGGACAGGAACGCGGTGCGCAGCACCCGCATCGTGCTCACCCGGTGGGCCTCGCTGACGTCGGTGAGCCAGCGCGCGCTCGACCGCGCCCGCCCGTAGGCGACGAGGGTGGGCAGCACCCGCAGCGTGTCGGCCAGCGAGGCGCCCAGCCGGGCCAGCGTCTCCCACTGGGCGCGCGCGGCGCGGGCGGCCAGCGTGCCGGTGAGCCACAGGAACAGCAGCACCAGCGGGCCGGTGACGAGCAGGACCAGCGCCGACGCGGGGTCGAGCACCAGCACGGTCGCGGCCACCAGCGGCGGGACGACGGCGGCCGCCGTCGTCCCGGGCAGCAGCCGGCCGACGACGCCGTCGAGCCGTCCCACGCCCTCGGTGACCGTGGTGACCAGCTCGCCGTCCCGCTGCGCGCCGGCGTGGGCGGGGCCGAGGGCGACGAGCGTGCGCAGCAGCGCCGCGCGCAGCCCGCGGCGGACCCGCGCCGAGGTGCGCTCGACCGCCCGGTCGCGGACGGCGAGTACCCCGGCCCGCGCCAGCCAGGCGGCTCCCACCCCGCCGAGGGTGCCGGCGAGCGCCGCGGGGTCCGCGCCGTCGACGACCGCGGCGACGAAGGCGGCGACCAGCGCCCACTGCACGACCAGCAGCGCCCAGGTGAGCACGCCGGCGACCGCGCAGAGCACCGCCGAGCGGCGGACGCCGGGCACGAGGAGCAGCCGCCCGGCCGGACCCCGGGGCATCAGTAGCCGTGCGTGAGCGAGCCCTCGTCGGGCCGGACCCGCTCGCGGAAGACGTAGTAGTTCCAGATCTGGTAGCCGATGATCAGGGGCAGGAAGATCCCGCCCACCCAGGTCATCAGCACCAGCGTGTAGTGCTGGCTGGCCGTCTCCTCCAGCGTGAGGCCGAAGTCGGGGTCGAGCGTGGAGGGCAGCACCTCGCCGCGGGTGAACAGCGCGATGAACACCGTCACGGTGGCGAACAGGATGGTCAGGCCGCTCATCGTGAAGGCCAGGGTGTCGCGGCGCAGCGACAGCGCCAGCCAGATGCTGGCCAGGGTCAGGAACGCCGCGACCGGGAAGAACCAGGGCAGCACGCCGAAGCTCTCGAACAGGCCCTCGGTCACGTAGCCCATGACGACGAACCCGACGACGGCGACCGTGGCCAGCGCCCCCCACCGCAGCGCGGCCTTGCGCGCGCGGTCGTAGAGCACGGTGTCGGTGTGCAGGCGCAGCAGCAGGAAGTTGGCGCCGTGCAGCATGAACAGCAGCAGCGTGGTGACCCCGCCGAGCAGCGAGAACGGCGTGAACATCTCCAGCAGCCCGCCCTGCACCCGCCCCTCGCGGCCCACCGGCATGCCCTCGATGAGCTTGGCCATGATGACGCCCCACAGGAACGAGGGGACGACGCTGCCGGCGAAGGACATCCAGTCCCAGAAGGAGCGCCAGCGCTGGCTGTCGACCTGGTTGCGGTACTCGAAGGAGACCCCGCGCAGCAGCAGCGCCAGCAGGATCGCGACGAACAGCGGGTACATGCCGCTGAACACCGCGCCGTACCAGACCGGGAAGGTGGAGAACATCAGCCCGGCGGCGGCGATCACCCACACCTCGTTGCCGTCCCAGAACGGCCCGATGGTGCCGGTGAGCGCCCGCTCCTCGGGCTCCGTGCGGGCCAGCGTGGGCCGCAGGATGTCGACGCCGAAGTCGAAGCCCTCGAGGAAGAAGTAGAGGGTGAAGGTGAGCGCGATCAGCCAGAACCACAGGGTGACCAGGTCCACCGTCAGTTCCTCCTCTCGTACCCCTGCAGCCCGACGCCCTCGTAGTCCGGCGCGGGTGCGGCGACCAGCTGCGCCTCGGGCTTGCGGTGGATGCCGGCGCGGGCGGTGACGCTGAGCAGGTAGACGTCCAGCCCGATCAGCGCCAGGTACACCGCCCACAGCCCGATCAGGCCGGCGAGCACCTCACCGGCCGAGTTCGGGCTGACGCCCTCGGTGACGGTGAGCTCGCCGTAGACCATGAACGGCTGGCGGCCCATCTCGGTGACGATCCAACCGGTGAAGTTGGCGATCCAGGGCAGCGGGATGAACAGGACCAGCGCCCGCAGGTACCAGCGGGTGGTGTCGAGGCCGTGCTTGCGCCGCCACCAGAGGAACAGCCCGAGGAACGCCGTCGCCAGCAGCAGCGAGCCGATGGCGACCATGATCCGGAACGACCAGTACACCCAGGTGACCGGCGGGATGTAGTCGCCCTCCCCGTAGAGCTCCTGGTACTGCTCGTTGAGCGGGATCAGCCCCTCGTAGCGGCCCTCGAGGCTGTTGTAGGCCAGCACCGACCCGACGATCGGGATCTCGACGTTGAACGAGTTGCGCTGCTCCTCCTCGTCGATGACCGCCACCAGCGACCAGGGGGCCGGCGAGTCCGACGTCTCCCACTGGGCCTCCATCGCGGCGAACTTCATCGGCTGGTCCTCGCGCGCGACCTGCGCCTCGGTGTGCCCGCTGACGATGGAGAACACCGTGCCGATGGCGGCGAACACCAGCCCGACGCGCAGCGACCGGGAGTAGACGTCGGTGTCCTGCCGGCGCAGCAGGTGGAAGGCGCTGATGCCCAGGACGAAGAACCCGGCGACCACCCAGGCGCTGCCCTGCACGTGGGCGAAGTACAGCCAGGCCTTGTAGTTGAAGACGACGGCGGCGAAGTCGGTGAGCCGGGCCTGGCCCTCGACGATCTCGTAGCCCACCGGGTGGTGCATCCAGGCGTTGGCCAGCACGATCCAGAACGCGCTGATCTGGGTGCCGATGGCGACCAGCCAGATGCTGCCCAGCCGCATCCACGGCCGGAGCCGGTCCTTGCCGAACCACCACAGCCCGATGAAGGTGCTCTCCAGGAAGAACGCCATGAGCACCTCGAGCGCCAGCGGGACGCCGAAGATGTTGCCGACGAAGTCGGAGTACTCGCTCCAGTTCATCCCGAACTGGAACTCCTGCACGATCCCGGTCACCACGCCGACGGCGAAGTTGATGAGGAACAGGTGACCGAAGAAGTTGGTCATCTTCTCGTAGACCGCGCGCCGGTGCGAGCGCGTGTAGGCGAGCGTCTCCATGACTGCGATGAGGAACGCCAGCCCGACGGTCAGCGAGACGAAGAAGAAGTGGAAGATGCTGGTCGAGGCGAACTGGAACCGACTGAGCTCGACCACGTCCACGTGCGCACCACCTCGTCCGGGAGCCCGTCCGGAGGGGCGCGGGTCTGGCGCGGGCGGCCGGGCGCCCTCAGGGTTGCACGCAACTAGCTGAGTTGCACCGCGAGCGGGCGCGGGCTCCGCGGTCGGGCGGCGGGCCGCCCGGCCGCCGCCGTGCCAGGCTCCCGGGATGGCCTTCGACCTGCACCGCGCCGACGGCGAGGTGATCCGTTACGAGGACGGCGCCCGCTTCAGCTTCACCGCCACCGGGCACCTCGTCGTCTACGACACCCGGGGCAACAAGACGCTCTACAGCCACCACAGCTGGGACCGCATCGAGGAGCCGGTGCCGCCGCCGCGGACCTGACCGGCGACGGCGGCCCGGCTCAGCCGCGGGGGCGCTCGCGCCCCTCCCGGACCTTCACCGAGATGTCGAGCGGCGTCCCGGCGAAGCCGAACCGCTCGCGCAGCTTGCGCTCCAGGAAGCGCCGGTAGCCGGCCTCGAGGAAGCCGGTGGAGAAGACGACGAACCGGGGCGGCCGGACGTCGGCCTGCGTGACGTACTTGATCTTCGGCGCGCGGCCACCGCGGGCGGGAGGCGGCGTCTCCTGCACCAGCTGGCGCACGTAGGCGTTGAGCTCCGCCGTCGGCACGCGGGTCTCCCACGAGGCGAGCGCGGCGCGCAGGTGGTCGGCGAGCCGGCCGACGCCGCGGCCGCTGGCCGCCGAGATGTTGACCCGCGAGGCCCAGCGCACCCGGGCGAGGTCGCGCTCGACCTCCTTCTCCAGCTGGGCGTGCCGGTCCTCGTCGAGGGTGTCCCACTTGTTGATCGCGATGACCAGCGCGCGGCCGGCCTCGACCACCTGGGTGATCACCCGCTGGTCCTGCTCGCTGATCACCTCGTCGGCGGCGAGCAGCACGATGGCCACCTCGGCGGCCTGGATCGCGGCCTCGGTGCGCAGGCTGGCGTAGTACTCGGTGCCGCTGGCGGTGTTCACCTTGCGGCGCAGCCCGGCGGTGTCGACGAACCGCCACTCCTCGCCGCCCAGGGTGATGATCGAGTCGACCGGGTCCACGGTCGTGCCGGCCACCGAGTCGACGACCGAGCGCTCCTCCCGGGCCAGCCGGTTGAGCAGGCTGGACTTGCCCACGTTGGGCCGCCCCACCAGCGCCACCCGCCGCGGGCCGCCCTCCTCCGCCTCGCCGCGCGGCGCCTCCGGCAGCGCGTCGAGCACCAGGTCGAGCAGGTCGCCGGAGCCCCGGCCGTGCAGCGCGCTCACCGGCTGCGGCTCGCCGAGGCCCAGCGACCACAGCTCGGCGGCGTTGGCCTCGCTGCGCTCGTCGTCGACCTTGTTGGCGACGACGATGACCGGCTGCTCGCTGCGGCGCAGGATCCGCGCGGCGGCCAGGTCGGTGTCGGTGGCGCCGACGGTGCTGTCGACGACGAGCACGATGACGTCGGCGGTGCGCATCGCGTGCTCGGCCTGCCGGCTGATCGACGCGCCCAGCCCCTCCGCCCTGGGGTCCCAGCCGCCGGTGTCGGTGACGGTGAACCGCCGGCCGTTCCACAGCGCCTCGTAGGAGATGCGGTCGCGGGTCACCCCCGGCACGTCCTGCACCACCGCCGCGCGGCGGCCCAGGATCCGGTTGACCAGCGTCGACTTGCCCACGTTGGGCCGGCCGACGATCGCCACCACCGGCAGCGGGCCGCCGGTGCCCTCCTCGGTCACGACCGCACCTCCACTGCCGAGCGGGCCAGCTCCACCACGCGGTCCACCACCTGTTCCCGACCGAGGTCGGTGCTGTCGACGACCACCGCGTCGGCGGCCGGCCGCAGCGGACTGTCCGCGCGGCTGCTGTCGTACTCGTCGCGGCGGCGGAGGTCGGCGGCCAGCTCGGCGATCTCGCCGGGCGTGGTCAGGCCCAGCTGGGCGGCCCGCCGCTGCGCCCGCGCCTCCGGCGCCGCGGTCAGGTACACCTTCACCGTCGCGTCGGGCAGCACCACGGTGCCGATGTCGCGCCCCTCGACGACGACGGCGTCGGCCGCGGCCACGAGCCCGCGCTGCTGGTCCACCAGCCGGCGGCGCACCGCGGGCACCGCCGAGACCGCCGAGACGGTGCGGGTCACCTCGGCGCCGCGGATGCGCTCGGCGACGTCGGTGCCGTCGACCGCCACCCGCTCGGTGCCGGCGTCCGTGCCGACCTCGATGCGCGCGCCGGCCACCACCCGGGCCACGGCCTCGCCGTCCTCCGGGTCGACCCCGGCGTCGAGGACGGCGACGGTGGCCGCCCGGTACATCGCGCCGGTGTCGAGGTAGGCCGCGCCCAGCCGGGCCGCGACCGCCCGCGCGACGCTGGACTTCCCCGTCCCCGACGGCCCGTCGAGGGTCACCTGCCCCCGGAACGCGCGCTCGCTCACCGCTTCGCTCACTGGGCGATGTCCCGTCGCAGCGCCACCGCACCCCGCAGGTACACGTGCTGGATCTCGGTGCGCGGCCGGTCGGTCTCCACGTGCGCCATGAGCCGCAGCACCCGGGGCAGCGCGTGCGGGACGCCGATCTCGGTGGCGCACATCAGCGGCACGTCGCCCATGCCCAGCTCGCGGGCGGCGAGCGCGGGGAACTCCGACACCAGGTCGGGGGTCGCGGTGAACAGGATGCTGATGATGTCCTCGGCGTCGAGACCGTTGCGCTCCACCACCGTGCTCACCAGCTCGCGGGTGGCCTCGAGCACCTGGTCGCGGTCGTCGGCGTCCACCTGTGTCGCGCCCCGGATGGCCCGTACGGCCACTGCACCCTCCTCGGTCGGTCCCGGCTCCCGTTCCTGGGGTGCCCGGTCGAGTCTAGGTACCCCGCGCCACCCGCCTCCCCGTGGCAGCTGCGGCCGGCCGCGGCGACACCGGGACCTAGGGCCCTACGCAGTTCCGGACGGATTCGTCACGGTAACGGGGTGAGTCGAGACGAGGCCCACGGCCGGGCCACCGCCCGCCGCTCCGGCGACACCGGGACCCCCGCGGACCGGACCAGCCCGGGGCGGCCACTGTGCACCGTGCGGACCGACCGCGCCGCCGGCACGGTCCGCGTCCGCGGTCACCTGGACGAGGTGGGCGCGGAGGCGCTGTGCCGGGTCGTCGCCGCGCTCCGGCAGCTCGGCCACCGGCACCTGGACGTGGACCTGGGGACGACGACGCTCACCGACGACGCCCGCGCGCTGCTCACCGCCGTCGCCCGACCGGCCGGCCGCGGCGCCGGGTGAGGGCCGGGGACGTCAGAGCGGGCGGATGCCCCAGGTCGACGTCGTCGACTCCCCGGGCCCCAGCCGGCGGACGCCCACGCCGGTGCGGAAGGCGTCCGGCGGGCAGGTCATCGGCTCCACGGCCAGGCCGCGCCGGCGACGCCCGGTGTCGGCCAGCACGTCGCCGCTGAACAGCTGCAGCCAGCGGTAGGAGGCGTCCAGCCACAGCGCGGCGCCGCGGCCCTCGGCGTCGGTCAGCCGCACCTCGGCGACCCCGTTGGCGTCGCGGGAGAGGTCGGTGAGGCAGTCGTCGAGCACGAGGTCGCCCAGCGGCGCGCCGGCCCGCAGGTCGTAGGGCGTCCCGTCGACCGGCGCGGTGCCCGTGGGCAGCAGCCGCTCGTCGGGGACGACGCGGGTCGCGGCCGGCACGGTGAGCAGGTCGCCGTCGAGCCGGCCGCCCGGCGAGGCGAGGTAGGGGTGGTGGCCCTCGCCGTAGGGCAGGTCGGCGTCGCCCTCGTTGGTCGCGGTCGTGGTCACCCGCAGGCCGGCGTCGCTGAGCTCGTAGCCCACCTGCAGCCGCAGCACGAACGGGTAGCCCGGCTGCGGGAAGAGCACGTGCTCCAGGACGACGGCGTCGGCGGCGCGGGCGAGCACCCGCCAGGGGGCCCAGCGCACCAGCCCGTGCAGCGCCGTTCCGCGCTCGGGCTCGGTGACCGGGGTGACGTGCCGGGCGCCGTCCCACGACCAGACGCCGTCGCCGAGCCGGTTCGGCCAGGGCGCGAGGACCTGCCCGCGGCAGTCGGGCGCCATCTCGTGCGGCCCGTACCCGTCGACGACGTCGCGGCCGCCGGCCTGGTAGCCACGCAGCCCGGCACCCACCTCGACGACGACGGCCTCGGCGTCCCCGGACCGCAGCACGTGCTGCTCCCCCGAGGGGTTCACCGCCGGCGCTCCGCGGTGAGGTCGCGGACCTCGGCGTAGCGCTCGCGGACGGCGGGGACCGGGTCGGCCTCGTAGGTCTCGGTGCTGGTGGCCGGCCACACCGGCGGCGTGTCGCCGCCGGCCAGCACCCAGGCGGCCTGCCGGGCGGCGCCGTCGGCGACGTACTCCCCCGGCGGCGGCACCAGGACCGGCACGCCGAGGACGGCGGGCGCGAGCCGGCGGACGGCCTCCGAGCGGGCGCCGCCGCCGACCAGCAGCACCCGGCGCACCGGGTTGCCCTGGGCGGCGATGGCCTCCAGCCCGTCGGCCAGGCCGCACAGCAGCCCCTCGACGGCGGCGCGCGCCAGGTGGGCCGGGGTCGAGGTGGTCAGGGTCAGCCCGTGCACCGCCCCGGTGGCGTGCGGCCGGTCCGGCGTCCGCTCGCCCTCCAGGTAGGGCACCAGCACCAGGCCGCCGGCCCCGGCCGGCGCGCTGAGCGCCAGCCGGGACAGCTCCGCGTGGTCGACGCCGAGCAGCCGCGCGGTGGCGTCGAGCACCCGGGCGGCGTTCAGCGTGACCACCAGCGGCAGGAAGTTGCCGGTGGCGTCGGCGAACCCGGCCACCGTGCCCGACGGGTCGGCGCTCGGCGTGGTGGACACGGTGGAGACCACGCCGGAGGTGCCGATGGACAACACGACGTCGCCGGGCTCGGCGCTGATGCCCAGCGCCGCGGCCGCGTTGTCGCCGGTGCCGGGACCGAGCACCGCGCCGCCGCCGGCGACCGTCCCGGCCCGCTCGGCGGGACCGAGCACCCGCGGCAGCACCGGGGTGCGGCCGAACGCCCGCTCGAGCAGGTCGGGCCGGTAGGCCTCCTGCGCCGGTGACCAGTAGCCGGTGCCGCTGGCGTCCCCGCGGTCGGTGACCAGGGCGTCGAGGCCCGGGGTGCCGGCCAGCTGCCAGGTGAGCCAGTCGTGCGGCAGGCAGACCGCCGCCGTCCGCGCCGCGTTGTCCGGCTCGGCCTCGGCCAGCCAGCGCAGCTTGGTCACGGTGAAGGAGGCCACGGGCACCAGGCCGACGGCGTCGGCCCAGGCCTGCGGGCCGCCGAGCTCGGCGGTCAGGTCGGTGGCCGCCTGCGCGGAGCGGGTGTCGTTCCACAGCAGGGCGTCGCGCACGACCCGGCCGTCCTCGTCGAGGCAGACCATCCCGTGCTGCTGCCCGCCGACGGCCACCGCGGCGACGTCGTCGAGGCCACCGGCCTCGGCGACCGCCGTCCGCAGCGCCGCCTCCCAGGCAGCCGGGTCGACCTCGGTGCCCTCCGGGTGCGGCGCCCGGCCCTCCCGGACCAGGGCGCCGCTGCCGGCGTCCCGCACCACGACCTTGCACGACTGGGTCGACGAGTCGACCCCGGCCACCAGTGTCATGACCGGCTCAGCGGGCGCCGAGCAGGTGCTCGAGCATCAGCTGGTCGACGCGGACGACGCCGGCGCCCCGCTGGGCGACGGTGTCGGCGTCGAACTCCTCGAACGCCGAGCGGTCGGCCAGCAGGTCCTCGAAGGTCTCGCCCTCGGCGAGGGTCGGCTGCCGCAGCTCGGGGACGCGGGCCGCCGCCAGCGCCTCCTGCACCTCGGGGTCGGCGCGGAAGGCCGCGGCCCGCTCCTTGAGCAGCAGGTAGGTGCGCATGTTGGCCTCGGCCGAGCGCCACACGCCGTCCATGTCCTCGGTGCGCAGCGGCTTGTAGTCGAAGTGCCGCGGTCCGTCGTAGGACGGGCCGCCCTGCGGGCCGCCGTTCTCGAGCAGGTCGACGGTGCTGAAGGCCTGCAGCAGGTCGCCGTGGCCGAAGACCAGGTCCTGGTCGAACTTGGGCCCGTGCTGGCCGTTGAGGTCGATGTGGAAGAGCTTGCCCAGCCAGATCGCCTCGGCGATGCCGTGGGTGAAGTTCAGGTTCGACATCTGCTCGTGGCCGGTCTCGGGGTTGATGCCGACGAGGTGGGCGTGCTCGAGCTTGGAGATGAAGGCGATGGCGTGCCCGACGGTGGGCAGGAAGATGTCGCCGCGGGGCTCGTTGGGCTTGGGCTCCAGCGCGAAGCGCAGGCCGTAGCCGCGGGCCTCGGAGTAGGCCGCCAGGGTGTCGATCGCCTCGGCGTAGCGGTCCAGCGCGGCGAGCAGGTCCTTGGCGGTGTCGACCTCGGTGCCCTCGCGGCCGCCCCACAGCACGTAGGTCTGCGCGCCCAGCTCGGCGGCGAGGTCCATGTTGCGCATGACCTTGCGCATCGCGTAGCGGCGCACCTCGCGGTCGTTGGCGGTCAGGCCGCCCTCCTTGAACACCGGGTGGGTGAACAGGTTGGTCGTGACCATCGGCACGACCAGGCCGGTCTCGTCGAGCGCGGCACGGAAGCGCTTGAGGTGCTCGTCGCGCGCGGTGGCGTCGCTGCCGAACGGGACGACGTCGTCGTCGTGGAAGGTGACGCCGTAGGCCCCCATCTCGGCCAGCCGGTGCACCGACTCGACGACGTCGACGGCGGAGCGGGAGGCCTCGCCGAACGGGTCGCGGCCCGGCCAGCCGACCGTCCAGAGGCCGAAGGTGAACTTGTCCTCGCGGGTGGGCTGCGGAGTGCTCATGGGGATCCCTCCATCGGGTTTGTATTGCCGTAGAACATAAACCGCCGACCCGGCTAGCCTCAAGGGGTGACGACGATCCGGCCCGGGGCCAGCGTGGCCCGCCAGGCGTCGTTGCGCAGCGGCAACCTGGCCCTCGTGCTGCGCACCGTGTGCGCCGCGGGCGAGCCGCCGTCGCGGGCCGACGTCGCCGCGGCCACCGGGACCACCCGGGCCACGGCCGCGCGCCTGGTCGACGACCTGGTCGCCGGGGGCCTGCTCGACGAGGTGGAGCAGGCCCCCTCGGGCCGGCGCGGCCGCCCGGCGACGCCGCTGGCCCCCGGTGCGCGGGTGGTCGCGCTCGGGCTGCAGGCCGACGCCGGGCTGCTGGCGGCGCGCGTGCTCGACCTGCGCGGGCGGGTGGTGGCCGAGCGGGTCGAGCCCGGTGACCTGCGGGCCAGCGACCCGGGGCCGACCCTGGCCCGGCTCGGCGACCTCGCCGCCGCCCTGCTCGGGGAGCTCCCCGGCGGCGCGCGGCTGGCCGGCGCGGGCCTGGCCCTGCCGGGCATCGTCGACGTGGAGGGCGGGCTGCTGCTGCGGGCGCCGAACCTGGGCTGGTCCGACGTCCGCCCGGCCGCGCTGCTCACCCCGCCGCTGCCCGTGGAGCTCGTCCTCGGCAACGAGGCCGACCTGGCCGCGCGCACGGTCGCCGAGACCGCGCCCGCCCGGCCCGGCCCGCACCGGGACTTCGTCTACCTCTCCGGGCAGATCGGCGTCGGTGGAGCGACCGTCATGGGCGGCCGGGTGGTGTCCGGGAGCTCGGGCTGGGCCGGCGAGGTGGGCCACGTGTGCGTCGACCCCGACGGGCCGGCCTGCCGCTGCGGGTCGACCGGCTGCCTCGAGCAGTACGCCGGGCGCGACGCCCTGCTGGCCGCCGCGGGCCTCCCCCGCGACGCCGGCCCGCGCGAGCTGGCCCGGCGGGTGGCCGACGGCGACCGGGCCGCGCGGGCGGCGGTCGAGCGCGCCGCGTGGGCGCTGGGCGTCGCGCTGGCCGGGGTGCTCAACGTGCTCGACGTGCCGACCGTCGTCCTCGGCGGGTCGCTCGGCGAGCTCGCCGACCTGGTGCGTCCCCGGCTGGAGGAGGACCTGGCCCGGCGGGTGCTGTCGGCGCGCTGGCGCCGGCCGCGCGTGGTGGCCGCGGCCGGGGCCCCGGCGGCCGGCGCCACGGGTGCCGCCCTGCGCGCGCTCGACGCCGTCGTCGCCGAGCCCGCCCGTTGGCTGGCCGCGGCCGAGTCACCGCCGCCGTGATCATCGTCGGGTGGCGGTCGCCGTCGGCGTGTCGGACCGCCACCAGCCGGTGATCACGGCGCGCCGGGACGCCAGCCCCGGCCGGTGAGTGCCCGGCGCGTGCGCTCGACGACCACCGTGGGCGACTCCACGTGGCGGGCGGCGAAACGCAGCACCAGCCACCCGTCGGCGGCCATCAGCGAGTAGCGGTCGACGTCCCGGCCGAACTGCTCCGCCTCGGCGTGCTGGCGGCCCTCGTACTCGATGACCACCCGCCACCGCGGGTAGCCGAGGTCGCCGTGCGCGACGACGCGGCCGCGGCCGTTCCGCACCTCGACCTGCGGCTCCGGGTCGGGCAGGTCGCTGGTAACCAGCCAGTACCGCACCAGGCTCTCCGGCCGGGACATCGACGCCGGCGTCAGCAGCGGCGCGCACCGCCGGGCGCGGACCACGCCCCGGACGCGGGTGGCCCGCTCCAGGCGCCCGGCGAGCGCCGCGGGGGCCAGGTGACCCCGGCGCGCCAGCGCGTCGCCCACCGCCACCAGCTCGTGCGGTGGCAGGTGCTCGGCGAGGTCGAGCCAGGTCTGCGGCCCGGACGTCACCCGCAGCCCGCGGTGCACGACGACGTCGTCCGCGGTGAGCCGGCGGGCGTGGACGGCGAACTCGGCGCGCTGCGGGAGCACCCGGCGCGGGGTCAGCGCGACGTGGGCGCGCGCGGGCAGGTCGACGTGCGCCCCGAGGAGGGCGGCCGCGGTGCCGTGGCTGTACGCGGCGTCGGCGGGCAGCAGGCCGGCGAGCAGGGCGAGCCGCTCGCGGTCGTCGACGGCGTCGTCGAGCCGGACGACGAGGTCGTGCGCCAGGCGCACGTACCCGGGGCCGCGGAGCCGGGCGCGGGTGATCCCGGCGGCGCGGGCGGAGGCGGCGGTGTGGGTGGGAGGGAGGGACACCCGGCCACGCTGCGGGCGGCCGGGCCCGCGGCGGCCGGCCGGCGGACGACGGTGGACGGGCGCCGGCCCTGTGGACACGCTTCCCCCGCCGTGTGGGCCGCCGTGATCATCGGCGCGTGGTCGCCCGACACGCCGCCGGGAACCACCACCCGCCGATGATCACGGGGAGATCGGGCGGCGGGAGATCAGGGACGAGGGGCCACCGCGCCCTACAGGCCGACGAGCTCCTCGAGCGCCCCGACCTCCTGGCGGGTGAGCCGCCGGATCGAGCCGCTGCGCATCCGCTGCAGCGAGACCGGGCCGACCGCGGTGCGGGTCAGCCGCGACACCGGCAGGCCCGCGGCGGCCAGCAGCCGGCGCACGATGTGCTTGCGGCCCTCGTGCAGCACCACCTCGACCACCGACTGGCCGGCGTGGGTGTCCACCACCCGGAACGAGTCGACCTTCACCGGTCCGTCGTCGAGCTCGATGCCCGCACGCAGCCGGCGGTGCACCTCGCGCGACACCGAGCCCGACACCTGCGCGAGGTAGGTCTTCTTCACCCCGTAGGACGGGTGGGCCAGCCGGTGGGCGAGCTCGCCGTCGTTGGTGACCAGCAGCAGGCCCTCGGTGTCCTGGTCGAGCCGGCCGACGTGCACCAGCCCGGGCGCGAGGTCGCCGACCATGTCGCCGATCGTGGGCCGGTCGCGGTCGTCGCTCATCGCGGTGAGCACGCCCGGGGGCTTGTTGAGCGCGTAGGTGACCCGGTCGTCGCGCAGCTCGATCCGGCGGCCGTCGACGGCGATCTTGTCCGTCGCGGGGTCGACCCGCATGCCCTGCACCGTGACGGTCGCGCCGTTCACGCTGATCCGGCCGCGGTCGATCATCTCCTCGCAGACGCGGCGGGAGCCGACGCCGGCGCGGGCGAGCACCTTCTGCAGCCGCTCCCCCTGGCGGTCCTCGGTAACGGGGGCGGGCTCGCGGTCGCCGGGGTGGGCCGGCGCGAGCTCCATGTCCTCCGACCAGCCCTCACCGCCGGGGGTGCCGGGGAGGTCGTCGGGGTGCGCTGCGGTGTCCATCGCCGTCCAGTCTCCCACCCCGGCGGACGGTGCCGGACCGGCGGACGACGGGCGGGACTCAGCCCTCCGCGGTCTCCCGCGCGACCGCGGCGGCGTCGGGCAGCAGCGGTGCGAGCGGCGGGAGCTCGTCGAGGCCGGTCAGCCCCAGCCGCTCGAGGAACAGCGGCGTGGTGCCGTAGAGGCCGCCGCCGCTGTCGGGGTCGGTGCCCACCTCGGTCACCAGGCCGCGCGCCAGCAGGGTGCGCATGACGCCGTCGACGCCGACCCCGCGGATCGCCGACACCCGCGCGCGGGTCACCGGCTGCCGGTAGGCGATGACGGCGAGCGTCTCCAGCGCCGCCTGGGTGAGCCGGGTGCGCTGGCCCTCGGCCAGGTGCCGCTCGACCACCGGCGCGAACTCCTCGCGGGTGTAGAACCGCCAGCCCTCCCCCACCCGGCGCAGGGTGACCCCCGACCGGCGGGCGTCGTGCTCGGCGGCCAGGTCGGCCAGCGCGGCGCGCACGCGGGCGGGCGGGACCCGCAGCGCCGCGGCCAGCGTCGCCTCCTCCACCGGCCCGTCGGCGATGAACAGCAGCGCCTCCAGCCCGCCGCGCAGCTCCACCGGGTCGACGTCGACATTGACGTCGACCTCGACATCGGGCAGCGGGAAGAGGGCGGCCTGCGGCCCGTCGTCCAGCGGCTCGTCGGGCAGGGACTCCCCGGGCAGCGGCTCGTCGGGCAGCGGCTCGTCGGGCAGGGGCGGCGGCTCGGGCTCGGGCGCGGCCGGGCGCTCGGCCACCCGGGCGGCGAGCTCGGCGGCGACGGCGTCCCAGACGGCCGGGTCGGCGTCGGCCCGGTCCGCGGACGTCTCGCGGGTGGCCTCCAGCTCGGCGGCCAGCGCCTCCCAGCTGATCGGCGCCCGCTCCGGCGGCTCCTGCGGCCCGCTCACGAGGCGGCCCGCTCGTCGTCCCGGGGAGCCGGGCCGCCGAGGTCGCCGACGGCGGCCACGGTGGCCGGGCCGGTCCAGCGCACGTGCAGCTCCCCCAGCGGCGTCGGCTGGGTGAAGGTGACCCGCTGCTGCCGGTAGAGCTCGAGCAGCGCGAGGAAGCGGGCCACGACCTCCAGCGTCGAGGAGCAGTCGCCGGTCAGCGCCCGGAAGGTCAGCGAGCCCGCGCCGAACAGCGCACCGCGCAGCGCCAGCAGCTGCTCGGCGACGCTGACCGGCGGCGCGTGCAGGTGCGTGACGCCGACCGTCGGCGGCTCCTTCGGCGCCAGCGCCCGCGCGGCCAGCGCGGCGAAGCGCTCGGGCGTCACGCCCAGCAGCACCTCGGGCACCAGCTCGGCGAACCGCGGCTCCAGCGGCACCTCGCGGGCGTACCGGCCGGCCGCGGCCGTCTCCCGCTCGCGCAGGAACGCCGCGGCCTGCTTGTAGGCGCGGTACTGCAGCAGCCGGGCGAAGAGCAGGTCGCGGGCCTCGAGCAGCTCGAGGTCGTCCTCGTCGTCGACCTCGGCGGCCGGCAGCAACCGGGCCGCCTTGAGGTCGAGCAGCGTGGCGGCGACGACGAGGAACTCGCTGGCCTGGTCGAGGTCGAGCTCGTCGCCGAGCGCCCGCAGGTGGGCGATGAACTCGTCGGTGACCACCGACAGCGCGATCTCGGTGACGTCGAGCTGGTGCCGGCCGATCAGCTGCAGCAGCAGGTCGAACGGGCCCTCGAAGTTGGTGAGCCGGACGGTGAAGCGGGTCGACGGCGCGTCGTCGGCGACACGCTCCGCCGTCGCCACCGCCCGTCCGTTCCCGTTCACGGACCGCAAGGCTACGTGCGACCCCCGACAGATCCCGGCACCCGCGCGCGGGTGTCGGGTCCTAGCCGCGGAGGCGGCGGACCAGCACCGAGGTGTCGCCGTTGTCGGCCAGGTCGGCGAGCAGGACGGCGATCGCCTCGCGCACGATCCGGCCGCGGTCGGCGGCCACGCCGTGCTCGGCGCGCAGCGACAGCCGGGCGCTCTCCAGCGCGAGCAGCTCCTCGGCGGAGATGTAGACGGTGATCTTCTCGTCGTGCCGCTGGCGGGCGCCGCCGGCGGGACGGGCGGCCTTGCCGCGGGTGCGGGCCCCGGGCGCGGACGGCGCCGCGACGCCGGGCGCCCGGTAGGCGGCCAGCGGGTCGGCCGACGCGCCGCCGGGAACCAGCGTCAGGCCGGTACCGGGAGCCGGCTCCTCGGCCGGCTCGGGCTCGGCGGCTCGGCGGGCCGCCCCGCGCAGCGCCGGTGACCGGCTGGCCGCGGCCAGGTCGGGCAGCTCGGTGACCTCGGCACCGGCGGGCCCGTCGGTGCGCCGGAACAGCTCGGCGGCACCGGGCAGGACCGGACGACGTGTCACAGGGAGATGACCTCCTTGGCCAGGTCGCGGTAGGCGGCCGCACCCGACGAGGTCGGCGCCCAGGTGGTGATCGGCTGGCCGGCCACGGTGGTCTCCGGGAAGCGCACGGTGCGCTGGATGACCGTCCGGAAGACGGTGTCGCCGAAGGCCTCGACCACCCGGCTGAACACCTCCCGGCAGTGCACGGTCCGGGAGTCGTACATCGTGGCGAGGATGCCGTCGATCTCCAGCGACGGGTTGAGCCGCTCCTTGACCTTGTCGATCGTGTCGACCAGCAGCGCCACCCCGCGCAGCGAGAAGAACTCGCACTCCAGCGGGATGACCACGCCGTCGGCCGCGGTGAGCGCGTTGACCGTGAGCAGGCCCAGCGAGGGCTGGCAGTCGATGAGGACGTAGTCGTACTCGTCGCGGACGTCGGCCAGCGCGCGCAGCAGCGTCTGCTCGCGGGCGACCTCGCTGACCAGCTGCACCTCGGCGGCCGACAGGTCGATGTTGCTGGGCACCAGGTCCAGGCCGGGCACGTCGGTGCCCACCCGGACGTCGGCCAGCGTCGTCCGCCGCTCCATGAGCGCGTTGTAGATGGTGCGGTCCAGCTGCTGGGCCGGGACGCCGAGGCCGACCGACAGCGCACCCTGCGGGTCGAGGTCGACCAGCAGCACGCGCCGGCCGTACTCGACCAGCGAGGCGCCCAGGTTGATCGTCGACGTCGTCTTGCCGACGCCGCCCTTCTGGTTGCACATCGCGATCACCCGCGCGGGGCCGTGCCGCTCCAGCGGTGGGGGCTCGGGCAGCCGGCGCTGCCGCGCGCGGGCCGGGTCCAGCTTCGAGGCGGCGGCCCCCATCTCGGTGCCGCTCTCGGCCGGGAGCGCGAGGGCCTGGCCGGCCACGTCCCCTCGGATCGCCATGAGTCGCCCTTCCTCCCGTTCCCCTGCCGGCCGTGCCGGCGCGAGCAGCGTCCTGTCCGCTCGGGTCGTCCCCGACGGTAGGGAGGCAACGGCGCGACGGGCGGGAGGACACGCCGGTGCTGGCGAGTGTTGCCCGCGTTACCCGCCGGTAGACCCATGCTCGTGGGCAACAGCTGCCAGCGGGCCGGGCGTCCCGTCGTCAGCTGAGCGCACGCGGGTGGCTGCTGGCGTAGACCTCGCGCAGCTTGTCGACCGTGACCAGCGTGTAGACCTGCGTCGTGGTCACCGACGCGTGGCCGAGGAGCTCCTGCACCACGCGGACGTCGGCGCCGCCGTCGAGCAGGTGGGTGGCGAAGGAGTGCCGCAGGGTGTGCGGGGAGACCTCCGCGGTGACCCCCGCCCGCTCGGCCGCCGTCCGCAGGATCGCCCAGGCGCTCTGCCGCGACAGCGGCCCGCCGCGGGCGTTGAGGAACAGCCGCCCGCCGCGGACCGCGCCCCTCCCGGACGCCGCCAGCGCGGGCCGGGCGCGCACCAGGTACTCCTCGACGGCGCGCAGCGCGTAGCTGCCCACCGGCACGATCCGCTGCTTGCCGCCCTTGCCGGCCAGCCGCACCACCGCCTGGCCGCGGTCGAGGTCGTCGACGGCCAGCCCCACGGCCTCGGAGATGCGCGCCCCGGTGCCGTAGAGGACCTCCAGCAGGGCCCGGTCGCGCAGCCCGCGCGGCCCCTCCAGCGAGCCGGCGGCCTCGATGAGCGCGACCACGTCCTCCACCGGGACCGCCTTGGGCAGCCGCCGCGGGGGCGCCGGCGGGCGGACCTCGGCGGCGACGTCGCCGGGCACCAGCCCGTCGAGCAGCGCGAAGCGGTGCAGCCCCCGGACGGCGACCACCGCCCGCGCCGCCGAGGGAGCCGACAGCGGCGGGTGCTCGTCGTCCCCGGCGCGCAGCGCCGCCAGGAACCCCGAGACGTCGCTCTCGGCCACCTCCGACAACCCCCGCACGCCCGCGTCGGCGAGGAACCGGGTGTAGCGGCGCAGGTCGCGGCGGTAGGAGGCGATGGTGTTGGCGGCCAGGCCCCGCTCGACGGCGAGGTGGTCGAGGTAGCCGGTGACCACGCGCTCGACGAGGGGTCCCGGCAGGGTGGCGGTCAGGACAGCAGCTCCTCCCACGGCACGGCGTCCATCCCGTGCGCGTCCGCCACCTCGGGCAGCACCACGTGCCCGCCGACGACGTTGACCCCGTGGGCCAGAGCCGGGTCGGCGGTGACCGCCGCCCGCGTCCCCTGGGTGGCCAGGGCCATGACGTAGGGCAGCGTCACGTTGGTCAGGGCGTGCGTGGAGGTGTTCGGGACGGCACCGGGCATGTTCGCCACGCAGTAGAACACCGACTCGTGCACGCGGAAGGTCGGCTCGTCGTGTGTCGTGGGCCGGGTGTCCTCGAAGCAGCCGCCCTGGTCGACGGCGATGTCCACCAGCACCGACCCGGGCTTCATCCGCTTGACCAGGTCGTTGCTCACCAGCGTCGGGGCCTTGGCGCCGGGCACCAGCACCGCGCCGATGACCAGGTCGGCGTCGAGCACCGCCCGCTCCACCTCGTAGGAGTTGGAGGCCACCGTCTGCAGGTGCCCCTGGTAGATCCGGTCGGCGGCGCGCAGCTTGTCGATGTCCCGGTCGAGGACGACGACCTCGGCCTGCATGCCCAGCGCGATCGCCGCCGCGTTCATCCCCGAGACCCCGGCGCCGATGACGACGACCTTGGCCGCGTAGACGCCGGACACCCCGCCGAGCAGCACCCCGCGGCCGCCGTGCGCCCGCTCCAGGCAGTGCGCGCCGACCTGGGGGGCCATCCGCCCGGCCACCTCGCTCATCGGCGCCAGCAGCGGCAGCGCGCCGCCGGCGGTCTGCACCGTCTCGTAGGCGATGGCGGTGGTGCCCGAGGCGACCAGGGCCTCGGTGCAGGGCCGGGAGGCGGCCAGGTGCAGGTAGGTGAACAGGGTCTGCCCGGAGCGCAGCCGGCCGTACTCCTCCTCGATCGGCTCCTTGACCTTGAGCAGCAGGTCGGCGTCGGCCCACACGTCGTCGGCGGACCCGACGATCCGCGCGCCGGCGGCGGCGTAGTCGCCGTCGGGGATGGAGCTGCCCTCCCCCGCGCCCTGCTCGACGAGCACCGTGTGCCCGGCGCGGGTCAGCTCGGTGACCCCGGCCGGGGTCAGCGCCACCCGGTACTCCCTGTTCTTGACCTCTCGGGGCACTCCGACGTGCATCGATCCCGCTCCCGTCTCCGCGGCCGGGGCCGAGGTCGTCGGCGCCGCACCTGTCGTCCGGCTCCCGGGTGAGGGAGCCCACACCGGGACCCTAGCCAGCTCCCGCGCTGCCGCCACCGGCCGGAGCCCGCACCATGGCCGGGGTCACCCACCCGGAGGAGGAGCACCCGGATGCGCCTGTACGCCGCCCGGCCCGACCGGCGCCTCGGTCAGGTCCTCGCCGACGCCGGCGTCCTCGGCTGGCTCGTGCTGTGGGTGGTCGTGGCCCGGGTGGTGCACGGCGCGGTGCTGGTGCTCGCCGAGCCCGGCCGGGCGGTGGAGGACCTCGGCAGCTCCGTCGCCGACAGCATGGGCTCGGCGGCGTCGGCGGCGGAGGACGTGCCGGTGGTCGGCGACGAGCTGTCCTCGCCGTTCGACGCCCTGGGCGAGGCCGCGGGGTCGGTGAGCGGCGCCGGGCAGGCCGCGCAGGACGCCGTCGGCACGCTGGCCACGGTGCTCGCCGTCGTGCTGGTGGTGCTGCCGGTCGGGTGGCTGGTGTCGCGGTGGCTGCCGTGGCGGCTGCGCTGGGTGCGGGAGGCCTCGGCGGTGGCGCGGATGTCGGGCGGCCCGGCCGACCTCGAGCTGCTGGCCGCACGCGCGGTGGCCACCGCCCCGCTCCCCCGGCTGGCCGCGCTGCCGCCGGGCACCGGCGCGGCGTGGCGGGCCGGCGACCCCGCGGCGGTGCGGGCGCTGGCCGCGCTGGAGGCCGGCCGTCTCGGGCTGCGGCTGCCCGGGTCGGGCCCCGACGCCGGCACCGGCGCCACCGCCACACCACCGTCGCGCTCGGGTTGAGCCGGGCACCGTCCGTGCCGATGCCCCTGCTGATCCGGGAGGTGGGCGTGGGACGGACGGGACGCGGGCGGCCGCGGGCGCGGCGGCGGGGCCGCCCGGGCCCCTCGGCCGGCGGCGTGGCCGGGCGGGCCCTGGTCGCGACGGCGGTCGGGCTGGTGGTGCTCTCCGGTCCGGCCACCGAGGTCGCCGCGCAGGTCACCGCGTCGTGGGCCCCGTTCCGCAACGCGGGCACCGCCGACGGGCCGCGGCCGGCGCCGGTGGTCGAGTCCCCGCAGGTGTCCACCGGCGTACCCGACCCGGTGGTCGACACCCCGGTGCTCGCCGTCCCCGTGCCGCGCCGGCTGGCGGTCGAGCTGCCGACCCCGCTGGTGCCCCGCGGCGTGCCGCTGGAGACCACCCCGCCGCCGGCGCAGTGCGGCGGCTACGGCAGCCTCCGGCAGGTCCCCCCGGGCGTGGTCCCCGGGACGGGGTCGGCCACGGTGAGCTGGCAGGCCGACGGCCGCGCGGTGGTGCAGGGCTACCGGGTGACGGCGGTCAGCCAGCAGCTGGTGTCCGGACCGCAGCCGGCCCCGCCGCAGGTGACCGTCGGCCAGCGCGGCGACTGCGGCGAGGTCACCGCGACGATGGCGGGCCTCACCGGCGGCGTCCCCTACGTCTTCTGGCTCGAGGAGCTCGTGCTCGACGCCGACACCGGGGTGACCGCCTACGAGCAGGTCGGCTGGTCCAGCCCCGTCGTCATCGGCTGAGGTGGCTCCCGTCGAGATCGCGCGATCTCGACCGCGACACGCCGGTCGGCCCGTCGAGATCACGTGATCTCGACAGAGGGGGGGCGCGGCCGCTAGGTGGCGTCGACGGGGCGCAGGCGCGTGCCGGCGGCGCGGTGCTGGGCGGCGGCGAGCAGCCCGACGACGGCGGCGGAGTTGCGGATCGCGCCGTCGAACACCCGCTGCACCGCCTCGGCCAGCGGCACGAGCTCCACGGTCATGTCGAGCTCCTCGTGCTCGACGGTGAACCCCTCGGGCCGGTCGACGTCGGAGAGTCCCTCGGCGAGGTAGACCAGCACCTGCTCGTCGCAGAAGCCGGGGGTGGAGAACGTCGTGGTGAGCAGCGACCACCGCTCGGCGGCCATCCGCACCTCCTCGGCGAGCTCTCGCTTCGCGGTCTCCAGCGGCGGCTCGCCGTCGGCGTCGCGCAGGCCGGCCGGCAGCTCCCACAGGTAGCCGCCCACCGGGTGCCGGTACTGCCGCAGCAGCACGACCTGCCCCTCGTCGTCGAGCGCGACGACGGCGACGGCGCCCGGGTGGCGCACCACCTCCCGGACGCTGTCCCCGCCGCCGGGCATCGCCACGGTGTCGCGGACGAGGGTGATGACCCGGCCCTCGTAGACGGTCTCGGTGCCCAGCACCCGGTAGTCGCCCTCGGCGGCCGGCTCGCTCACGGTCAGATCCCGACCTTCTCGGCTTCCTCGACCGGCACCGGCAGCCGGGCGGACTCCTGCCGCTCGATCGCGGCCGCCACGAACGCGGCGAAGAGCGGGTGCGGCCGGGTGGGGCGGCTCTTGAGCTCCGGGTGCGCCTGGGTGCCCACGAAGAACGGGTGCACCTCGCGGGGCAGCTCGGCGAACTCGACCAGCAGGCCGTCGGGCGAGGTGCCGCTGAACACCAGGCCGGCCTCGCCCAACCGGTCGCGGTAGGCGTTGGCCACCTCGTAGCGGTGCCGGTGCCGCTCGGTGACCTCCGTCGACCCGTAGGCCGCCGCGGCCTGCGAGCCCTTCTGCAGCGCCGCCGGGTAGCTGCCCAGCCGCATGGTGCCGCCGAGCCCGCGCTCACCGGCGATGACGTCGACCTGGGTGGCCATCGTGGCGATGACCGCGTCGGCGGTGTCGGGGTCGAACTCCGCGGAGTTGGCGCCCTCGAGGCCGGCGACGCTGCGCGCGTACTCGATGACCATGCACTGCAGGCCCAGGCACAGGCCCAGCGTCGGGATGCCGTTGGTGCGGCTGTAGCGGATGGCGCCGAGCTTGCCCTCGATGCCGCGCACGCCGAACCCGCCGGGGATGCACACGCCGTCGACGTCGCCCAGCGCGGCCGCCGCGCCCTCCGGCGTCTGGCAGTCGTCGGAGGGCACCCAGCGGATCTGCACCCGGCTGCGGTGGGCGAACCCGCCGGCGCGCAGCGCCTCGCTGACCGACAGGTAGGCGTCGGGCAGGTCGACGTACTTGCCGACCAGCGCGATGGTCACCGTCTGCTTCGGGCGGTGCACGCGGTCGAGCAGGTCGCCCCACACCGTCCAGTCGACGTCGCGGAAGGGCAGCCCCAGCCGCCGGACGACGTAGGCGTCGAGGCCCTCGCGGTGCAGCACCTTGGGGATGTCGTAGATCGACGGCGCGTCGGGGCAGGAGATGACGCCCTCGGCGTCGACGTCGCACATCAGGCTGATCTTGCGCTTGAGCGAGGTGCCGATCTCCCGGTCGGCGCGGCAGACCAGCGCGTCGGGCTGGATGCCGATGTTGCGCAGCGCGGCCACCGAGTGCTGCGTCGGCTTGGTCTTCAGCTCGCCCGACGGCGCGATGTAGGGCACCAGCGAGATGTGCAGGAAGAAGACGTTGTCCCGGCCGATCTCGTGGCGCACCTGCCGGGCGGCCTCGAGGAAGGGCAGCGACTCGATGTCGCCGACGGTGCCGCCGATCTCGGTGATGACGACGTCGACCGGCTCGTCGTCGACCGTGCCGGCCTCGGCGGCGGCCAGGATCCGGGCCTTGATCTCGTTGGTGATGTGCGGGATGACCTGCACGGTGTCGCCGAGGTACTCCCCGCGCCGCTCCTTGGCGATCACGTCGGAGTACACCTGGCCGGTGGTCACGTTCGACCGGCCCGACAGGTCGGTGTCGAGGAACCGCTCGTAGTGGCCGATGTCGAGGTCGGTCTCGGCGCCGTCCTCGGTGACGAACACCTCGCCGTGCTGGAACGGGTTCATCGTCCCGGGATCGACGTTGAGGTAGGGGTCCAGCTTCTGCATGGTGACCCGCAGGCCACGGCTGGACAGCAAGGCCCCGAGGGAGCTGGCCGTCAGGCCCTTGCCGAGAGAGGAGACAACCCCACCGGTGACGAAGACGAACTTCGTCGGCTGGGGGTTGTGGAGGAGCCCGCGATCACGTGTTCCAGGTCGACCCACGGGAACCCACCGTAACACGGTCGTCCCCCTCGCCCGGGCCCTGCGCCTCGGCGTCCGCGCCCCGTCGCGGTGCGCGGGCGGCGAGGGCGACCAGCAGCGGCACGAGCAGCGCGGCGGCGGTCGCCGGCAGCGCGACCCCGGAGTCGTTGACCGCGGCACCGAGGGCCAGGCTCAGCGCCGCGGCGAGCAGCCCGGCGCGCAGCACGGCGGTGTCCGCCGGCGGCAGCCCGGAACCGCCGGCGCGCAGCAGCCCCGGCCCGGCACCGCGCGGGAGGCCGGGGCGGCGCACCAGCCAGACGGCGGCCACCAGGGCCACCGGCAGCGCCCACGACAGCGAGCTGCCCACCAGGATGTCGAGGTTCGCCTGGCCCTTGCGGCTGACCACCGTCCACGCCTCGCCGGTGAGCAGCTGCTCGACGAAGCGGCCCAGGTGGCTGCGGTCGTCGGCGGGCCGCAGCCAGTCGAGGACGGCCAGCGTGCCGACGGCGACCACCCCGGCCGCCAGCACCGCGGCCAGCCGCACCACGGTCACCCGCACGCCGGTGAGCAGCATCGCCAGCAGCAGGAACCCCGGCAGCAGGGCGAGGACGCCGCCGAAGTCGCGGCCCAGGCCGGGCGTGCCGACCAGCACGACGGTGACCGCGCCCGCGGCCAGGACGACGGCGCCGGTGACCCGGCGCCGGCGCCGTCCGCCGTCGTCCCTCCCCCGGCCGGCCCGGCGCCCGGCGGCGGCGGCGAGCGCGGCGGTGACCGGCAGCGCGGCGCCGGCCAGCAGGCCGGCGGTCAGGTTGCCGTAGCCGGTGAACCGGCCGGCGACGATCGGGTCGTAGCCGAGCAACCCGTCGAGCTCCAGCGTCGAGCCGGTGAGCACGTCGGCGGCCAGCGTGGCTCCGGTGACGCCGAGGACGGCGAGCAGCGGCCCCGTCCGCGACCGCCGCCAGGGGCCGAGCACCGCCAGGGCGAGCACCGCGGCGTCGGCGAGCAGCACCGCCCCGGCCAGCGCCCAGCGCGGTGAGCCGGCGCGTTCCCAGGGCACCAGCCCGGCCAGGTAGGTGGCCACCGGCAGCGCGGCGGCGGCCAGCGCGGCGACGGTCAGCACCGGGCGCAACCGCGCCCGGGAGGGCCGCACCGGCGCCCCCCGGCGGACGCCGAGGACGAGCAGGCCCAGGGCGACGACGGCGGCGTCGACGGCCACCAGCACCGCGTAGAACGTGCCGGTGCTGCGGTGGTGGGTGACCGCGGCGGTGTTGGCCCGCACGAGGGTGGCCACCGCCTCGGCGGTGCCGGGGTGCTCGCCGGTGACCGTCAGCGGCTGGCCGTTGACCGACGCGGGGCGCTCGAGGCCCAGGGCGCGCAGCACGGTCGGCGCGACGTCGATGAGCTGGGTGTAGGGCGCCCGCCCGGTGCTGGCCGAGGTCAGCCAGCCCGGCCCGGTGAAGCCGGGACCGGAGGCCAGGCCCACGTGCAGCTGCGGGCGCCCGTCGTTGACCTCCGAGACGCCCTGCAGCAGCAGCAGCGTGTCGCCGGGCAGCGTGGCGACGGCGGCCCGCAGGGCGGCCACGGCGGCGTCGACGTCGGCCAGCGCGGCCTCCCGCGACCGCGGCTCGGTGCCGGTCTCGCTACCGTCGGCGGGCACCCCGGCGTCCACCAGGCCGTCGAGGGAGACCAGCGTCAGCGGGCACGGCTCGAGTAGCGCGGCGACCGCGGCCGGGTCGCCGGGGAGCTGCTCCAGGCGGTTGAGGCCCACGCCGGGTGCCGCGGCGGCGACCACCGGCGCCCGGCCGACGACGGTGGCGCAGCCGACCGCCGCGCCGAGCACCGCCGGCTCGGCGCCGAAGCGGGCGGTGGCCTGGTCCTCGGCGACGGCGCGCACCGCGGTGAGCGGGTCGGCCAGCCCCACCTGCGCCAGCCGCTCCTGCAGGCCGCAGAAGGACAGCTCCGGGCTGGCCGGCGGCCCGGCGGGCACCGGCCCGGGGGTCGGCGTCGTCCCGGCCTCGCCGGGCTCCTCCCCCGGCAGCGGCACGGTGGGCACCGGCACCTGCGGCAGCGCCTCGTCCGGCGCCGGGAAGCGGGCCCGGTTGCCCGCGCCGAGGGTGGCCCAGCCGTCGAGCAGGCAGGTGGTGGAGCGGGCGGCGCGCACCGACACCGCGCCCATCGGGGACGTCTCGGCCAGCTCCCACAGCGCCGGGGTGCGGTCGGGGTCGAGGTCGCTCCACAGCAGCCCGGGCACGCCGACGACGAGCGCGCGGTCGGCCCGCCAGCCCGCCGCCGCGTCGTCGGCGGCCGCGGCACCGGGCAGGCCGGTGGCCAGCAGCGCCAGGACGGCGAGCAGCAGCAGGACGGCCCGCCTCATGGCGCAGGGGTCCCCGGCGGGCCGAGCAGCTCCCGGTAGAGCGCCACCAGCGCGCGGGCGGTGGCCGCCTCGTCGGGCCAGCCCGCCGCGCGCTCGCGGCCGGCCGCGGCCAGGGCGGCGGCGCGGGCGGGGTCGGCCAGCAGCGCGTCGACCGCCCGGGCCAGCGCGGCGGCGTCCCCGGGCGGGACCAGCTCGGCGGCGTCGCCGAGCAGCTCGGGCAGCCCGCCGGTGCGGGTGGCCACCAGCGGCGTGCCGGCGCGCAGCGCCTCCTGCGCGGTGAGCGCGCGGGCCTCCCACCGGGAGGGCAGCACGGCGAGGTCGGCGGCGGCGAGCAGGTCGGCGACGTCGGTGCGACGGCCGAGCAGCGCGACCGGCAGCCGCTCGTCGCGGACGCGGGCGGCCAGCCCGGCCTCCAGGGGGCCGTCGCCGGCGATCGCGACCAGGGGCGGCCGCGGCCCGGCGGCCCAGGTCGCCGCCGCGTCGAGCAGCACGTCGTAGCCCTTCTGCGGGTGCAGCCGGCCGACGGCGATCACCAGCGGCCGCCCGTCGACGAGCCCCAGTTCGGCGCGGACCTCCTCGCGGCCGCGCCGCGCCGGCGGCAGGGCCGGGGCCGACACCGGGGCGAGCCGCACGTCGTGGGCGCCGAGGCGGCGGGCGTTGGCGGCGAGGTCGCCGGAGGCGGCCAGCACGACGTCGGCGGCGCGGACGGTGGCCCGCTCGGCCTGCGCGAGCAGCCGGCGCAGCGGGCCGGAGCGCTCGGGCAGCGCGTTGTGCAGGGTGACGACCAGCGGCCGGCGGGGTGCCCGGCGGGCGGTGGCGCGGACCGCGAGGGCGGCCACCAGCCCGGCGCGCAGGCCGTGCGCGTGCACCAGGTCGGCGCCGGCGGCGGCCCGCCGCAGGGCCGGTACGGCGCGGGCGTCGGCGAGCGGGTCGAGCCCGGCGGAGATCTCGACGGGCCGGAAGGCGGCGGCCGCGGAGAACCCGAACAGCGCGTCGGTGGCGGCCGGGCCGCAGACGGTGACCGCGGCGCCGGCGCCGGCCAGGGCGGGCAGCACCGAGCGCAGGTGGGTGCCGACGCCGCCGGTGCTGGTGGCCAGCACCTCCGCGACGCGGCGGCCGGCCAGCGGGGCGGTCCCGGCGAGCTGGTCAGCCACGCTCCACCTCCGTCCGGCCGGGCGTGCGCAGGGCGCGCACCGCCGCGGCCAGGGGCCGGCGCGCCGTCCCCATCATGACCGCCCCCGCCACGGCGGTCACGGCCGCCGCGGCGAGCAGGCCGCTGCCCACGGTCGCCGGGAGTGCCCCGGTGGGCCCCGGGTCGGCGTCGAGGGCCCGGGCCACGGCCAGGCCGGCGGCCGCGCCGAGCCCCGCGGCGAGCAGCGCCGGCAGGCCGCAGCGCACCAGCCCGGCCAGCCCGGCGGCGCCGGCCACCCGGGCGGTGACCACCAGCAGCGCCAGGCCCGCGACGGTCACCCCGAGGCTGTGCCCGGCGGCCAGGGCCGCCGCCCGCGCGGCGGGGGGCACGGTCGCGGCCAGCGCCACGTCGGCGGCGACGGCGAGCAGCCAGCCGCCGAGCACGCACACCGTCGGCGCCCGCCACAGCCCGCGGGCGTAGAGCGCCCGGGTGAGGACGGCGACCAGCCCGTAGCCGGCCAGCCCGGGCGCGAAGGCGAGGATCGTGTCGCGCAGCGCCGCGACGTCGGCCGCGCTCCCGTCGAGCAGGAACACCCGCGCCATGGGCCCGGCGACGGCGGCCAGCACCGCGGCCGCCGCGAGGCTCGCGACGACGACGAGCACGGTCACCGGCGCCAGCGCCCGCCGGTAGCCGGCGTCGTCCCCGGTGGCCGCGCGCTCGGTGAGCAGCGGGTAGGCCGAGGTGGCCAGCGGCACGGCGAGCGCGGCCCACGGCACGAGGAACAGCGTCAGCCCGGCGGTGTAGACGACCTGGGTGCCGTCGGGCGCGCCCCCGGAGTTGGCCAGCCGGATGGCGACGGCGGCCACCAGCTGCTGCCCGGCGAGGGTGAGCACCCCGGCGAGCGCGAGCCGGCGCACCCGCGGCGCGGCCCCGACCGGGAAGCGCAGCGACGGGCGCAGGCCCAGCCGCAGCCGGCGCAGCGGCAGCAGCAGCGACAGGCTCAGCGCGGCCACCCCGAGCGTCGTGCCGACACCGAGGACCAGCTCGGCCGGCGTCGAGAGGTCCGCCGCCGCGCGGGCGCCGTCCAGGAGCGCGAACAGCCCGTACGCCCCGGCCACGACGAGGCTCGACAGCAGCGGCGCGATCGCCGGGCCGGCGAAGCGGCGGTGCGCCTGCAGCACGCCGGTGAGCACGATGCCGACCCCGTAGAGCACCACCTGGGGCGCGAACACCAGCAGGAAGCGGGCGGCGAGGTCGACCTCGGCCTCGCTGCCGCCGCCCAGCAGCAGCCGCGCGATCGGCCCGGCGAGGACGGCGACGAGCACCGCGAGCGGCACGAGCAGCAGCAGCGTCCAGCCCAGCAGCGCCGACGCCGTCCGGCGGACCTGCTCGCGGTCGCCCGTGGCGATGCCCCCGGCCAGCATCGGCACGACCAGCGAGGCCAGCGCGCCGCCGGCGACCACCTCGAAGACGATGTTGGGCACGGTGTTGGCCGCGGTGTAGGTGTCACCGGTGCTGTCGGCGCCGACGGCGTTGGTGAACACCAGCGTGCGGCCGAACCCGGCCAGGCGGGCCAGCACGGTGAGGACGGCGATCAGCGCCGCGGCACCCGCCACGCCCTGGGCCGCCCGGCGTCCCGACACGGTCGGTCCCGCGGAGGTCACGCCGGGCGGCGGCCGAGCCGGTCGAGCTCGCGCAGGCCCGGGGTGGCCTCGATGACGCGGGTGAAGCTCACCCGCTCGCTGGCCAGGGTGAGCGCGGTGACCGCGGCCAGCAGCCCGGTCCGCACGGGGCGCGAGGGGACGGCGGCCAGCCGCAGCCCGAGCAGCGCGCCGAGGGCGTTGGCGCCGGCGTCGCCGAGCATCACCCGCTCGCCGAGGTCGTCGGGCAGCACCGCCAGCGCGGCGCCCAGGGGCCCGGCGACCAGCCCGCCGGCGGGGCCGCGCACGGTGAGCGCGGCGGCGAGCGCGCCGGCCTTGGCGGCCCGGCCGGGGCGCAGGTCGAGCAGGTTGACCAGGTTCGCGGTGCCGGCGACCAGGCCGGTGGTGAGCACGGCGTCGGCCACCCCCCGGTCCCGGCGGGTGAGCAGGGCGGTCACCGCGGCGGCCGCGCCGATGCCGGCGACCTTGACCGCGCCGGCCGAGACCCGCCCGGCGCGCAGGGCGGCCAGGTGCCCGGCCAGCCCCTTGTCGCGGGCCTGCTCGGGCCGGGCGCCGGCGAGGTCGTCGTAGCCGCCGACGAGCCCCGACACCGTCCCGGCCACCACGGCCGCGGCGCGGGTGCCGGCGGGCGCGCCGAGCGCGGCGCCCGCCGTGGCGGCGGCGGCCAGGGCGGGACCGCCGAGCAGGGTGACCGGCCGGCCGGCGTAGTTGGTCCGCCGCCACGGCGCCCCGGCGGGGCGGCCGTCGAGCGCGGCCGCCGCGGCCAGTCCGGCGCGGGCGGCGGCCGCCCCGGCGAGTGCGAGCACGGCCGGGCGCGGGGTGGCCGTCCGCGCGGTCACGGAGTGGCGGCGGGCACCGGCGGCACCGGCTGGGTGTCCTCCCCGGTGCCGTACTTGCCGGAGGTGCCCTCGCCCTCGCGGCCCAGGGCCAGGACGGTGCTGATCTGGCCGGCCGGGCTGCCCACGTTGTCCACGGTGGACACGGCCGCGGACACCTCGGGGTCGGCGCGGATGACGCCGACGAGGCCGTCCTCCCCCGCCGAGGCGGAGTCGCCGGCGACCACCGCGCCGGAGCCGGCGGAGTCCAGTGCGCGGACCAGGTCGAGCACGGTGTCGGTGCGGTCGGCGGCGTTCTCGCCGTCCGGCGCTCCCGCGGTGAGCACGACGGCGAAGTCGGCCGGGGTCACCGAGGCGGAGTCCTGCGTGAGCACGTCGAGCGCGGTCAGGCCGGCGAACACCGTCGAGATGGCGGCGGTGTCGGGCGCGGGCGCGGCCGGGTCGGCCGGGACCATGAGCACCTGGGCGAGCAGCGCGCCGACCAGCTGGCCGGTGTCGTCGGTCTCCGGCAGCGTGACGCTGGTCGGGCGGCCCGGGCCGGTGACGTAGCTCTGCAGGCCCGGCTCGCTGGCCGGGTCGCCGTACTCCGGCTCGAGGGTGACCTGGCCGGCCACCGTGCCGCCGGCCTCGGTCACCATCGCGGTGACCTCCTCGACGGTGTCGGTGGTGACCTCCTCCGAGGCGCGCACCAGCAGCACCTCGCGGTCGGTGAGGGTGCCGGCGACCAGCGCCGGGGCGACGGCGGACTCGAAGGCGTTGCTGGTGTCGGCCTGCGCCTGCAGCCCCTGCGTCTGGTCCTCCAGGGCGCGCTTGTCCTCCTGCAGCGAGGCGACCTGGCCCTGCAGGTTGTCCAGCAGCGGCCCGGACAGCTGCGTCGCGCCGATGACCAGGCCGAGGGCGATGGCGAGGAAGACCGCGATCAGCGAGACCAGGTGGTAGCGGAAGTCGATCACGTGAAGAGGTTCTCCAGCCAGAACACGAAGCTGTCCCATTGGTCGACCAGCAGGTCGAGGTAGATGCGCCCGGCGGTGGTCACGGCCAGGGCGGCGACGATGGCCAGCATCGCGGCGACCACGAGCACGACGAGCGCGACGCCGGAGATGCGGCTGCGGTAGAGCCGGCTCACGCCCTTGGCGTCGACCAGCTTGCCGCCCAGCCGCAGCCGGGTGAGGAAGGTCGAGGCCATGCCGCCGCGGCCCTTGTCGAGGAACTCGACCAGCGTGGCGTGCGTGCCGACGGCGACGATGAGCTTGGCGCCCTTCTCGTCGGCCAGCAGCATCGCGATGTCCTCGCTGGTGGCCGCGGCCGGGAAGGTGATGGCGTCCACGCCGAGGTCCTGGACCCGCTTGAGCCCGGGCGCGCGGCCGTCGGCGTAGGCGTGCACGACGACCTCGGCGCCGCTCTTCAGGACGTGGTCGCTGACCGAGTCCATGTCCCCGATGATCATGTCCGGGGAGTAGCCGGCCTCGACGAGCGCGTCGGCGCCGCCGTCGACCCCGACGAGCACCGGCCGGTAGTCGCGGATGTAGGACCGCAGCGCCTGCAGGTCCTCCTTGTAGTCGTACCCGCGGACGACGACCAGCACGTGCCGGCCCTCGATCTTCGTCTGCACGTCCGGGACGCCGACGCCGTCGAGCAGCAGCGCGCGCTCGCGCTTCATGTACTCCATCGTGTTGGTGGCGAAGGCCTCCAACTGCGTGGACAGCCCGGCCTTGGCCTCGGCCATCGACGCGGCGACGGTGTCGGGCGTCTGCTCGGTGCCCTCGGCGACCGCCCGGCCGTCGGGGCCGTAGAGCGTGTGGCCCTCGACGCGCACGTGCGCGCCCTCCTTGAGGGCGGCGAACACCTCCTTGCCGACGCCGTCGATCAGCGGGATACCCGCGGAGACGAGGATCTCGGGGCCGAGGTTGGGATAGCGGCCGGAGATGCTCGGCGCGGCGTTGACCACGGCGCCGACCCGGGCGGCGACCAGCGAGTCGGCGCTGACCCGGTCGATGTCGACGTGGTCGATGACGGCGATGTCGCCGGGCCGCAGGCGCTTGGTGAGGTTCTTGGTGCGACGGTCCAGCCGGACGGTGCCGCCCACCCCCGGTTCCGTCTCCTGGGCCCGGCTCCGTCGCAGGGTGCCGATGCGCATTGGTGCATGGTCCCATGCGGGGCGGGACGGTCCGTCCTCCGACGCGCTCCGGCGACGGCCTGGTCACGGAGGGTGTGCGACACCACGGAGAACGCGACACGCCCGGCGCGGTTGCCCCACCCGTCCCGCCGGAGCACCCAGCCGGGCTGTCTAGCGTCGCCGCCGTGACACGTGGGGCCGAAGCTGCCAGCGTCCCGGCGAGCGCCCCCGGGGCCGCGGAGGGGGACGGGGCGCCGGTCCCGGCCGCCCCGCCGGTCATGCGCGCCGTGCCCGCCCCGGCGGCCGCCAAGGCCGCCCGCCGGCGTCGCGGTGCCGGGGTGCGCGAGCAGCGCCGGCAGGAGACCCGCGACCGGATCGTCGAGGCGGCCGCGGAGCTGTTCGCCGAGCGCGGCTTCGACGCCGTCAGCGTGGTCGAGATCGCCCAGCGCGCCGGGGTGGTGGAGAAGACGGTGTTCAACCACTTCCCGGTCAAGGAGGGGCTGGTGCTGTCCACCGATCCGCCGGTGCGCGCGGCGCTGCTCGACGCGGTCGCCCGCCGTCCGGCCGGGGAGTCGGCCGCCGCGGCCGCGGGGACCTTCGTCGTCGCCGCGATGACGCAGCTGGGCACGCCGGAGGCCGCCGCCGGCGTGGCGGCGATGGCGCGGGTGGTGCGCGGCTCGCGGACGCTGCAGGTGCGCGAGCGGGAGATCCTCGGCGAGCTGACCGCGGCGCTGGCCGCGCAGATCCGCGAGGAGACCGGCGCGCCGGCCGGGGCGGTGGAGCCCGAGCTGACCGCCTCGGCGGTGACCGCCCTCTACGGGCGGCTGCTCGAGCTCGCCCGCGACCGGGTGCTCGCCGGGGTCACCGGCCCGGAGCTGGCCGCGGAGCTGCGGGCGGCGGGGCGGCGCGGCCTGTCGCTGCTGCAGTTCGGCCTGGCCGGGTACGCCAAGCGCCGCTGGTGAAGGACCCTCAGAGCTGGAGGGCGCGGCGCAGCTGGTCGGCCCGCTGGCCGGGGATGCCCGGGTCCCGGGTGAACAGCGCGACCGCGACCATGTACTCGTCGTCGCCGGCCCACCCGCGCCCCTCGGCGACGATCCGCCGGATGTGCTCGCGCACCTTCGGCTCGCTGCTGTAGGGGCCGTAGTCCAGGCCCATGGCCAGGAAGTTGACCACCCGGTAGCCGAGGTCGGCGGCGGTGGACAGCGTGGTGACCGGGTCGGCGTAGCTGGCGACCGCGGTGACCACGTTGTCGTAGCCGGCCTTGAGCAGCTGCAGCGTCAGGTCGTTGCCGCGCACGCCGCCCCACAGCTCCGGCATGAGGATGTCCCGGTCGGGGGCGGGGATGTAGGGCGGGTTGGCGATCGCGGTGGTCACCCGCTCACCGCCGGCCGCGTCGGCCTGGTCGAAGAAGTCGCCGAGTTCGACGGTGTAGCGGTCGGCCACCCCCCGCTCGGCGATGTTCGCCCGCGCCCGCCGCACCGAGTCGGCGCTGATGTCGAAGCTGCGGACGCGCAGCCCCGGCAGGCCCTGCACCACGTCGGCGATCGCCGAGGCGTCGCCGGTGCCCAGCTCGACGACCGGGGCGGACTCCCAGCCCAGCCGCTCGCGGTACTGCTGCAGCAGCACGCAGACCGAGAACCCGTAGTGCGCCGACTCGTCGGCCGAGCTGAAGCAGGTCACCGCTCGCTCCGGCCGGGAGCGGCCGGAGCCGGGCGGAGGGGGATCGGACGCGGGGTCGGCGGTCGCACGGGCTCGGCCTACCCGCCCGGGGTGATCCACACTCCTGCGTTCCGCCACCCGATCGTGCCCCATCGATCCGCCTAGCCCCGGCGCGCCTCCGCGGCGACCGCCAGCAGCTCGCGCGCGTGCGCCTGCCCGGTGCCGCTGTCGGCCAGCCCGGACAGCATCCGGGCCAGCTCGCGCACCCGGTCCTCGCCGTCGACGGCCCGGATGTCGGTGGCCGTGACGCCGGCCGCGGTGTCCGGGGACTTGTCGACCACCAGGTGGGTGTCGGCGAACGCGGCCACCTGCGCCAGGTGGGTGACGACGACGACCTGGTGCTCGCGGGCCAGCCGGGCCAGCCGCCGGCCGATCTCCCCCGCCGCCTGGCCGCCGACGCCGGCGTCGACCTCGTCGAACACCATCACCGGCACCGGGTCGGCGCCGGCGAAGACCACCTCGATGGCCAGCATGACGCGGGACAGCTCGCCGCCGGACGCGCCGCGGTGCACCGGCCGCGGCGGGGCACCGGGGTGGGCGGCCATGAGCAGCGCGACCTCGTCGACGCCCTCGGGACCCGGCTCGCCGGGGTGGCTGTCGACGGCGAAGGACACGCGGGCGCTCTTCATCGCCAGGCCGGCCAGCTCGCGGCCCACCTCCGCGGTGAACCCGTCGGCCGCGGCGCGGCGGCCGGCCGAGACCCGCGCGCCCAGGTCGTCGACCTCGGCGCGGGCCGCGTCGCGGGCGCCCTCCAGCGCCTCGAGCGCCTCGTCGGAGACGTCGAGCTCGGAGAGCTTGCGGCGGGCGTCGTCGGCCCAGGCCAGCACGCCGGCCAGCCCCTCCCCCGGGTCGGCGTACTTGCGCACCAGGGCGGTGAGTGCCGCGCGCCGGTCGAGCACCTCGGCCAGCCGCGCGGGGTCGGCGTCGAGGTCGGCCACGTAGCCGGCCAGCTGCACCGACACGTCGGAGACCACCGCGACGGCGTCGGCGAGGTCGCGGGCGAGCAGCACCAGCGCGGGGTCGTCGGTGCCGGCCAGCGCCCGCTCGGCGGTGGCCAGCGCGGCCGTGGCGTCCTGCGGCAGGCCCTCGGCCCCCAGGTCGCCGGTGACGTCGCCGACCAGCGCCACCCGCGCCTCGTCGACCGCGGCCCGCAGCGCGTCGGCGTCGCCGAGCCGCTTGGCCTGCGCGTCGAGGGCCTCGTCCTCCCCGGGCTCGGGGGCGAGCGCCTCGATCTCGGCCAGGCCGTGCCGCAGCACCTCGGCGGCCTGCGCCAGCTCGCGCGCCTGGCCGCGCCGGCGGTCGAGGTCGGCGGCCAGCTCGCGCCACCGGGCGTGCGCGGCGCGGTAGCTCTCCAGCAGCCGCAGGTGCGCCGGGCCGGCGTAGCGGTCGAGGGCGGCGCGCTGCTCGGCGGGGCGGGACAGCCGCAGCTGGTCGCTCTGCCCGTGCACGGCGAGCAGCCCCTCGGACAGCTCCGCGACGACGCCGACCGGCACGGCCCGCCCGCCCAGGTGCGCCCGCGAGCGGCCCTCCGCGCTGACGGTGCGGGCGAGGATCAGGCTGCCGTCGTCGTCGGGCTCGGCGCCGGCGTCGGCGGCCCGCGCCCACACCGGCGAGTCCGGCGGCAGCTCGAGGCGGCCCTCCACCCCGGCCCGGCCGGTGGCGCGCACGCGACCGGGGTCGGCGCGGCCGCCGAAGAGCAGGGTCAGCCCGGTGACCACCATGGTCTTGCCGGCGCCGGTCTCGCCGGTGACCACGGTGAGCCCGCGGCCGAGCTCGAGGGTGGCGTCGTCGATGGCGCCCAGGCCGCGGATGCGCAGCTCGGTGAGCCGGCCCCGGCCCCGCCCGTCCCCGGCCGGCGCGCCGCCGGGGACCGCGGGGCCGTCGGCCGAGGGCTGGCTCGCGGGTGCGGTGTCCTCGGCGGCGGTGCCGGGCGCCGCCGTCGCGTCGGGGTCGGCTGCGGTGCGGCGGCTGCGGCCGCCGCGCTCACGCGTCGGGGTCCGCGGTGCCACCGCGCACCTCCTCCCGGGCGGCAGCGGGACCGTCGCCGGGCAGGGAGACCACGTCGCGCATCAGCACGTTGCGGGAGGGCCGCAGCTCGTGGCCGGGGTCGTGCCGGCGGGCGTCGCGGAAGCCGCGCACCGGCAGGCCGAACTTGGCCACCAGCCGGTCGCCGAAGGAGCCGGGGTGCACCCGCGCGATGCGGACCGGGCGCGCGGCGCGGCGGACGTCGACCCGGCCGCCGTCGGGCACCTCGAGCGCGCGCCGGCCGTCGGCGGAGACCCGGGCGCGGTTGCCGTCGGGGGGGACGGCGACGCTGAGCACCGAGTCCGGCGAGGTCACCAGCGGGCGGGCGAACAGCGCGTGCGCGTTGCTGGGCACGAGCAGGATCGCCTCGAGGTCGGGCCACACCACCGGGCCGCCGGCGGAGAAGGCGTAGGCGGTCGACCCGGTGGGGGTGGCGAAGAGCACCCCGTCGCAGCCGAAGCTGGTCAGCGGGCGGCCGTCGATGGCGATGACGACGTCGAGCACGCGGGAGCGCTCGGCCTTCTCCACCGAGACCTCGTTGAGCGCCCAGGTGCCGTCGACGACGGCCCCGGTGGCGTCGAGGACGTCGACCTCGATCGCCAGCCGCTTCTCCACCGAGTACTCGCACTGCTCGATGGCCGTCAGCGTCTCCTCGACCGCCTCCGGCTCGGTCTCGGCGAGGAACCCGACCCGGCCGAGGTTGACTCCCATGAGCGCGGCGTGGCTGTAGCGGGCCAGCTCGGCGGCGCGCAGGAACGTGCCGTCACCGCCGAAGACCATGACGATCTCGGCGCCGCGCGCGGCCTCGGCGTCGGCGTCGACCACCTCGGCGCCCTCGATCTGCAGCTCGTCCGCCTCGTCGGCGAGCACGCGCACGGTGATGCCGCCGCGGGCCAGGCGCGCAGCGGAGCTGCGGGCCAGGTCGACGATGTCGTGCCGTCCGGTGTGGGCGGCCAGCAGCACGTGCCGCCCGCCGCCGGGGCGCCAACCGCCCTGGCCGGCCTCGCTCATCGGTCCTCCTCGCTCGTGCCCGTGCTGCTCCGTCGCTCTCCAGCGTGCCCCCGCCGCGGCCGCGGCGCCGGTGCGGGGCGGGTGGTCCTCACCGCGGTCCCTCCTCCACCGCGCGCAGCACGTCGGCCTCCTGCGGGGCCCCGGCGTCGCGGCGCAGCCACAGGAAGAACTCCACGTTGCCCGCCGGCCCCGGCAGGGGGCTGGCGACGACGCCGGCGGTCCCCCACCCGAGTCCGGCGGCGGCCCGGGCCACGTCGAGGACGGCGCCGGCGCGGGCCGCGGGATCGCGGACGACCCCGCCGGAGCCCAGCCGCTCCCGGCCGACCTCGAACTGCGGCTTGACCATCGGCAGCAGGTCGGCGTCGGCGGTGGCACAGGCGGTGAGCGCGGGCAGCACCAGCCGCAGCGAGATGAAGGACAGGTCGGCGACCACCAGCTCGGCCGGGCCCTCGATCTGCGCCGGCGTCAGCGTGCGGACGTTGGTGCGCTCGAGCACCCGGACCCGCTCGTCGGTGCGCAGCGACCAGGCCAGCTCGCCGTACCCGACGTCGACGGCCACCACCTCGCACGCGCCGCGGGACAGCAGCACCTCGGTGAACCCGCCGGTGGAGGCACCGGCGTCGAGGGCGCGACGGCCCGCGACGGCCACCGGGAACGCCTCCAGGGCGCCCAGCAGCTTGTGCGCGCCCCGGGACACCCAGCGCTGCTCGTCGGGCTCGGTGCGCACGACGACGGGCGTGCCGGCCTCGACCCCGGTGGCCGGCTTGGTGGCCGCCTGCCCGGCGACCGCGACGCGGCCCTCGGTGATGAGCTCGACGGCGTGCTCGCGGGAGCGGGCCAGGCCGCGGCGCACGAGCTCGGCGTCGAGCCGGCTGCGACGGGCCATCAGAGCTGGTCGATCGTGGCGAGCTCGCGCCGCAGGCGGTCGTGCTCGGCCTCGAAGACGGCGACGTGCTCGGTCACGGGGCGTCCGGTGAGGTCGGCGTAGCGCTCCCCGGCCACCGGCTCGCCGGAGGCCACCTGACCGTCCGCGGGATCCCCCGGCGTCCCCGCGGCGGGCGGGGACGGGCGCGGCGGGCCGGGGACCGGCCCCCCGGCGGGGCCCGGCCGCGGCGGGCCGGGGACCGGACGAGGTCGGCTCGGCTCGGTCATGGCGGGGCCTCTCGGACGGTGGTCGGGACGGGCGGGACGCGGGGAGCGGGCAGCCGCTGGACGGCGCCGGGGCGCGTCCCCTCCGCCCGGCCACGGTACCGGCCGGGGACGACGGGACCCCGTCCGCGGCGGCGCCGCTGACGCTCCCCGCGCCGGCCACGCTCACCGCACCTCCAGCCCCCAGCCGGCCAGCGCCCGCCGGGCCGACTCGTCGCCGGCGTGCACCGGTCCGGGTTCCGTCCCGCCGGTCCAGGCGGCCAGGCACAGCGCCCGCAGCCCGTCGAGGCCGTCGTCGGGCGGGCCGCCGGGACCGTCGCCGGCACCGTGCAGCTCCAGGCCCGCGCCGCCGGAGACGGCGCGCCAGCGGCCACAGCGCCACCCGCCGTCCTCGGCCGTGACCGGCGGGTGCGCCACCAGCAGGCCGGCGGCGTCGGCGGCGAGCAGGTCGGGGCGGTGCAGCGGCCCGGCGGCCAGCAGGCCGGCCGGGTCGGTGACGCCGCTGAACACCAGCAGGCTCGCCGCACCGGCCCGGTGGCTGCCCTCGATGTCGGTGTCGAGCCGGTCGCCGACGACGAGGGGGTCGGCGGCCCCGGTGCGGCGCACGCACTCGGCGTGCATCGCCGGGTCGGGCTTGCCGGTGACCAGCGGCTCGCGACCGGTGACGTCGCGGACGACGCCGACCATCGCGCCGTTGCCCGGCAGCGGCCCGCGGGGCGAGGGGATGGTCGCGTCGGCGTTGGTGGCCACGTGCCGGGCGCCGTTGCGGACGGCGACCACCGCCTCGGCCAGCTGCGCCCAGCCGACCTCCCGCCCGTAGCCCTGCACCACCGCGGCGGGGTCGTCCTCGGCGCGGTCGACCACGGTCAGACCCGCCGCACGCAGCGCCGTCGCCACGCCCGGTCCCCCCACCGGCAGCACCCGGGCCCCGGGACCCAGCAGCTCGGCCACCACCGACGCCGCGGCCTGCGAGCTGGTGATGACCTCGTCGGCGTCCGCGGGCACGCCCAGCTCGGTGAGGTGGGCGGCCACCTCGGCGGGCGGACGGGCGGCGTTGTTGGTGACGAACCCCAGCCGCATGCCCGCCGCGCGGGCGGCGGCGAGTGCCTCCGGGACACCGGGCACCGCGTCGGGGCCGACGTAAACCACGCCGTCGAGGTCGAGCAGCGCGACGTCGTACACCTCCGCGGGCGGGCGGGCACAACCGGCCGCCAGCCGCGGCGACTCGTCCGCGGGGGACCGAGCCGGCGCGGCGGTCACACCGGCTCCGGACCGGCCGCGCGCCGGGCGCGCACGCCACGCAGCGCCCGGGCGTAGTGCCCGAGGTCGGGACGCATGGCGACCGCCAGGGCCAGGTGCTCGGCCGCCAGGCCGAGCTGACCGGCCCGGCTGGCCGCCAGCCCGAGGCCGAACTGCGCGTAGTCGTCGGTGGGGTTGACCGCGGCGAGGGCGCTGAAGCTCTCGATCGCCTCCCCGTACCGGCCGGCGTCGTATTGGGCGCGGGCGAGCGCCTCCAGCACGCTGCGGGAACCCGGCTCGGCCTCCGCCGCACGGGCCAGCAGGGTCGCGGCCGCCGCCGGGTCGCCGCTGGCCAGCAGGTCCAGGCCACGCCGGTACCACTCGTACACGCCGCCGCCGGGCGCCCGGTCCTCCGGGACTCCGCCCGACGGCGTTGCTGCTGTCGACACCGCTGCCCTCCTGCTCCTCCGGACCTCGTCGCCTGCGCACCGCGCCGGACCGGTGCGCCGGTCGGGTGGCCACGGCGGGCCGCACCGCGAGGCTCCTACGATCCGGTCGTGCACGCGTCGCCGGCGGGAGCCCCGCATCCCGTCCCGACAGGGCTGGACGTCCGGTCCTTCCGGGCCCTGACCTACTCGCACCACGACCCCGGGCACCTGGCCCGGGTGAGCTCGCCAGCCTACGACCTGGTGACCCCGGACGGCCGCGCCCGGCTGGCCGCCGCGGACCCGCACAACATCGTCCGCCTGATCCTGCCCGGCGGCTCGTCCGCGCCGGGCAGTGCCGGCGCACCGGCGGGCGGCCGGGACGCGGACGCTCCCGAGCGGGCCGCGCACCTCCTGCGCGAGTGGGAGGCCGCAGGTGTCCTGGTCCGGGACGACACCGCGGCGCTGTGGCTCTACGAGCTCGCCCCGGCGCAGGGACCGGCGACCGTGGGCTGGCTCGGTGCGGTGTCGGTGGACGGGGCCCGCCGGGCCGTGCTGCCGCACGAGGACACGTTCCCGGCCGCGGTGGAGGGCCGGCGCGCCCTGCTGGCCGCCACCGCCACCGACCTCGAGCCCATCGTGCTCGCCCACGACCCCGAGCCGGAGGTCGCCGAGCTGACCCGGGCGGCACTGGCCGGCCGGCCCGACCTGGAGGTGTCCGACGCCGACGGCGTGCGGCACCGGCTGTGGCGGGTGACGGAGGAGGCGACGCTGCGGCGGCTGTCGGCGGCGCTGGCGCGGACCGGCGCGGTGATCGCCGACGGGCACCACCGCTTCGCCGCGGCCCAGGCGCTGCACCGCACCCACCCGGGCGGGGACTGCCGTGTGCTGGCGCTGCTCACGCCCATGGGTGCCGGTGGACTGCGCGTCGAGGCGATCCACCGGGTGGTGCCCGACCTCGCCCTGGACGACGCGGCGGCCGCCGCCCGCCGGGGCTTCAGCGTGGCCGAGGTCCCCGTGTCCGGGCAGCCGGGTGACGTCGAGGCCGCCGTCGCCGGCCTGCACGGCGGCTCGGCGGTGCGCTACCTGCTGACCGACGGGCGCCGGCTGCTGCGGCTGACCGACCCCTCGCCGGAGGTGCGGGCGACGGTCCCGGCCGAGGCGCCCGGCGCGTGGCGCCGGCTCGACGTGGTCCTGGCCACCACCGGGCTGGTCGGTGCCCTCTGGGGACGCCCCGACGACCCGGCGTCGCTGCTCGTGGCCCACGACGTGCCCGAGGCCCTCCGGCTGGCCGGGGAACGCGCCGGCGTCGCCCTGCTGCTGCGCCCGCCCTCGCCCGCCGACGTCGCCGCGGTGGCCCGGGCGGGCGCCCGGATGCCGCGCAAGTCGACGCTGTTCGTGCCCAAGCCGCGCACCGGACTGGTGCTGCGCCCGCACCGGGACTGACCGCACCGGACCTCCTGGGCGCTCAGGCGGTGCGGGCCGAGCCACCGGGCGACGTGCGCGGCACCTTGCGCCCGCGCCGGCAGTTCACCTCGCACACCGAGGCGCGGCCGGTGGCGGTGCGCCAGAAGCGCCGCTGCAGGGCGCCCTCCACCTCGACCACGTCACCGGCGAGCCAGGCCGCGACGCGCTTCTGCAGCGCCCTGTCGTAGGTGACGCAGGCCAGCACGTCGACCGACTGGCCGCGCGCCCTCGGTTCAGGCCGGCGCACGACCAGCCGCCAGGTCACCAGCGTGTCCCCGCTGGGGAGCACCTTGACCTGCGCGGCCTCGGAGAGCCGCCCGCGCAGCACCACGTCGTTCCGGTCGATCACTGCCAGGGTCATGACGGCAGCCTGACCCGGCGCCGCACCGCCCGGTGCCGCCGCCGACCGGTTGTGGACCGGGCGGGGCGGTGTGGACGGCGCGGGCGCCGGTGTCGGTGGTCAGTGCGCGGCGCCGCCCTGCGGTGGGTCGACCTCGCCGAGGAGTTCCGCGACCTCGCGCTCGACGTCGGCGTCGAAGTCCAGCTCGTCGTCGCCGACCACGTCCCCGATGTCCGGGGCGCCGGTGTCGGTGTCGGTGGGCTCCTCCGGCTCGTCGACGGCCTCGGGCAGCTCCTCCTCGCCGAAGGCGACGTCGTCGTCCTCCGGGCTGGCGGCGAGGACCGCGGCCCGCCAGTCGTCGGCCAGCGGGTCGTCGGTCGCCGCGAGCAGGTCGGCGTACGCGGTGGCCAGGCGCAGCGTGCTCTCGTCGGTCAGGTCGACACCGGCCGGCGTGGGCCGCCCGCCCAGCGCGCCCTCGAGCACCAGCCGGGCGGCGGGCGCCTCGCCGAGGTCCTGGCGGGCTCCGGCCTCCACCAGCTGCAGCTCGACGGTCTCCGCCGGGTCGGGGCGCTCGGCCAGCGCCTCGCGGACCAGCCGCAGCGCCACCTCGGCCCGCCCCAGGGCGCGCTCGCAGTCGGCCAGCACGGCCCGGTAGCCCTCGTCACCGCTCATCCGCCGGTAGGCGCGCAGCTCGCGGGAGGCCTCGGCGTAGTCGCCGGCGTGGTAGGCGGTGACGCCGACGGCCTCACGGACGACCGCGATGCGGGACGCGCGGTCCCGCGCGGCGCGGGCGTGGGCCAGGGCGAGCTCGGGGTCCTCGTCGCCGACGGTCCCGGCTACCACCAGGTGCCGGGCCACCCGCTCGGCGTTGCGCGACTCCAGACCCCGCAGGGCCGACCGCACCGAGGGGTCGAGGTCGCGGGCGTCGGCCCAGTCGGGGAGCTCGGGTCCCGGCGCCAGGGGCGGCGTGCGGTCCGGCGCCGGACGTCGGTCGCCCCACTCCGGGCGCTGCCCGCCGCTCCGGGCCGGACGGTCCCGCTCGGGGCGGCGCTCGCGCCCCTCACCACGGGCCGGACGCCGGTCCTGCCCGTTCCGGTCGCCGCGCCCGGCAGCGCCCTCGTCCCGCCGGGGAGCCGGTCGGCCGGTGGGGCCGGCGGCGGGCCGCCGGTCGCGCCGGTCACCGGACCGGCCACCGTGGGTCCTGCGGTCGGCGGGACCGCCCTGAGCGCGGTCGGCGCCGGAGGAGCCGCGGTCCCGCCACCCGCCTCCGGTCCCACCGGTCGGACGCCGGTCACGCCAGTCGCCGGCGTCGCGTCCCGCCGCGGGACGGCGCTCGCCGGCGTTGCCCGTGCCCCGGTCCGACGCAGGACGGCGCTCGGCACGCTCGCCGGCCACCCGGCCCGTCGGGGAGCGGCGCTCGCTGCGGTCGGCCGGGGACCGGTCGGCTCCGGGGCGGCGGTCCCGCCAGTCCCCCGAGCCCCGCCCGGTCGCAGGACGGCGGTCCCGCCAGTCCCCCTGGGAGCGCGCGCCGTCGCGACGGCGGTCCCGCCCGTCGCCCTGCGGGCGGTCACCGTCCGGACGACGGTCGCGCCACCCCGATCCGTCGGCGCTCGACGAGGTCGGCCGGCCCTCCCTGCGGTCGTCGGGCCGTCCCGGACGACCGCCGGGGGTCCAGCCACCCGTTCCACCGCGCCGCCCGTCGCCGGCGCCGCCGCGACCGGTCGGTCCACCGTGACGCCCGGACTGCTCGTCCCGGCCACCCCGCTGACCGCCGCGACCGCCGGCACCCCGCGCCCCCTGACGGTCGTCACGGCCCTGGCCGCGGGACTGCGGGCCGTCGGGGCGGCCGCGTCCGGGAGATCCACGTCGGGGAGAAGTCATGTCGTCGTCTGTACCTCTGGACGGTGGGCAGCACTCGGACGAGCGCCGTGAACGGTTCCGGACACACGCGAGACGGGGGCCGGAGCCAATGGCTCCGACCCCCGTCTCGTGAATGGTTGTCCGGCGGTGTCCTACTCTCCCACCCCGTTCCCGGGGCAGTACCATCGGCGCTGAGAGGCTTAGCTTCCGGGTTCGGAATGGGACCGGGCGTTTCCCTCTCGCCATGACCGCCGTAACACTGTGAACATGTACCCACACCGGCCCCGCCGAGGCCTGCTCGGAGGGTGGGTTGGGTGCGTTCAGAACCGCACAGTGGACGCGAGACTTCTTCTTGGTTGCTTGACGGGTGGGGATGTGTGGTCAAGCCCTCGGCCTGTTAGTACCGGTCAGCTCCACACCTCGCGGTGCTTCCACTTCCGGCCTATCAACCCGCTGG
>NZ_FMZF01000002.1 GCF_900102745.1 Geodermatophilus telluris | reverse complement strand
GCACCCACCACCACGACCGCGGCACCCACCACCACGACCGAAGCCACCGCCACCGAAGTCACCGCCACCGGGACGGCGACCCCCTGAGCTGAGTCCCAGCGGTCGGCACCCCGGGGGACGACCTCGGACGTCCGGTCCCCCGGTGTCCCGCTCCCCACGGGTCCCGCCCGGGCTCAGCCCAGCCGCGACCCGTGCTCGGCCAGAGCCCCCTCCAGGACCCGCAGTGCTTCCGGACCCGTGCCGTGCAGCGTGGCCGGCTCCGAGGCGGGCCGTCAGCCGCGGACGGCGCGCACCAGCCGCCGGAGGCCGAGCACCGCGGCACCCGCGCCGGCCACCCAGGGCCCCACGACCACGACCGGGTCGAGGAGCTGGTGCCGGACGTCGGAGCGCCCGTGGCGCGACCGCACCCCACCGTGGGTGAGCTCGGTGCGCACGCCCGTGGCCGGCACGTCGGGACGGCGGGACGCGAACGAGCGCAGGCGGTGCCCCCAGGCGTCGACGCGGTCGCCGACGACGAGCAGCACCCAGTGCGCCAGCCGCCCCTCGCTGAAGCGGGCGTAGGCCAGCCGCCGGATCGCTCCGGACACCCCCCGCAGCGGCTGCGCGGTGCCGAAGACGGGGGTGACGAAGGCGTGCTCGATCGAGCGCTCCCGGCCCTCGCCGCCCGGCTGGCGGTCGGGGAAGTCCCAGTGCGCGCCGGTGTCGGCGGGGTACTGCAGCTTCGGGTACGAGGGCCGGTCGGCCGGGTCGAGGTCGGCGCCCCAGCCGGGGATGCGCGCGCGCAGCTCCTCCCGGCTCGGCGGCGGCGTGCGCTTGTCGCGGACGTAGGCGCTCGGGATGGCGCTCGGGATGGCGCTCGGGGTCTCGGGGTCGGTCACGGGGCGCTCCTCAGGCCGCGTCGGGCACGATGACCGGCTTGATGCAGCCGTCGAGCTTGTTCGAGAACACGTGGTAGGCCTCGGCGATGTGCTCCAGGGGGAACCGGTGCGTGACCACCTCCCGCGGCGTCAGGTGGCCGTTGCGGACGTGCTCGAACATCCGCGGCCACTGCCGCTTCACCGGCGTCTGGTTCATCCGCAGGGTCAGCCCCTTGTTCAGCGCGTCGCCGAACTTCACCGCGTTGGGGATCGGCCCGTAGGCGCCGACGACGGAGACCGTGCCGCCCTTGCGCACCCCGTCGATGGCCCAGTTCAGCGCGACCGGTGAGCCGCCCTGCAGCTTGAGCTTGGTCCCGGTCACCTGCTGCAGGAGGTTCCCGTCGGCCTCCGCGCCCACCGCCTCGATGACGACGTCGGCGCCGAGGAAGTCGGTCTGCTTCTTCAGCTCGACGACGACGTCGTCGACCTCGTCGTAGTCCAGCGTCTCGGCGTAGGCCATCGTGCGGGCCTTCTCCAGGCGCTCGGCCAGGTGGTCGACGACGATCACCCGCCCGGCGCCCATGAGCCACGCGGACTGCGCGGCGACCAGCCCCACCGGGCCCGCGCCCAGGACGACGACGGTGTCCCCCTCGGCGATCTCGCCGAGCTGGGCGCCGAAGTAGCCGGTCGCGGCGGCGTCGGTCAGGCAGACGGCGTCCTCGTCGTGCATCCAGTCGGGGATCCGCGTGGGGCCGACGTCGGCGAAGGGCACCCGGACGTACTGCGCCTGGCCGCCGTCGTAGCCGCCGGTGGTGTGCGAGTAGCCGTAGATGCCGCCGACCGCCGTCGCGTTGGGGTTGACGTTGTGGCAGTTGGAGTACAGGCCGCGGGCGCAGAACCAGCACGAGCCGCAGAACACGTTGAACGGCACCATCACCCGGTCCCCGACGGCCAGGTTCTGCACCGACGGGCCGACCTGCTCGACGACGCCGATGAACTCGTGGCCGAAGGTGTGCCCGACCCGGGTGTCCGGCATGAGGCCGTGGTAGAGGTGCAGGTCCGAGCCGCAGATGGCGGCCAGCGTGACCCGCACGATCGCGTCGTTGGGGTGCTCGATCGCCGGGACGTCCTTGTCCTCGACCCGGACCTTGTACGGCCCGCGGTAGACCATGGCGCGCATGCGGGGGCTGCCCTCCTCGAGCGGGACCCCGGCGTCCTCCGTCGGACGGCCGGGTCGCCGGCGTGGCTCACCGGTCCGTCCCCGACCTTGCGGTGCCGGAGGTCCGGGGGCCACTCGAGACCGCGCCGCGGGCGTCGCTCACGGCCGGCGGCCGACGGCGGCCCTACGGTCGGGCTGAGCACCGACCAGGGGGAGCCGCCGAGATGGACACGCGTCCGACGTCCGAGCAGGAGCGAACCGACACCTTCCGCCGGGCGCAGCTGAGCCAGCTCGAGCGGCAGACGGAGCTGCTCACGTCCATCCACCGCTGGGTCACCCTCGGCTTCGGCGTCGTGGTGCTGGCCCTGCTGCTGGTGGTGTACCTGCTCGTCGTCCTCGCCATGGGCTGAGCCGCGGAACCCGGTTGCCCGGCTCCGTAGCGTCGGGGACGTGACCCCTCCCGTGCTCGAGCCGGTGCACCGCCCGGAGGACGGCGAGCTCGTCGGCCACCTGGCCGCGGCCGCCGACCGCGACGGGTGGACGGCGCACGCCGTCTTCGGCGCCCCCCTGCGGACCCTGCCCACCCGCGCGGAGGCCGCGGCGTTCCTGCGCGCCCGCGGGCTGGCCCTGCTCGCCGAGCGGTGGCAGTACCGCCCGGCCGACGGCGGCGAGCCGCGCACCGCCTGGCTGGTGGAGGCCCGGCCCGGCGCGGTCGTCGTCCGGTTCGGCCACGACCCGGCGTCGGTGCCGCTGCGCGGCGCGGACCTGGAGCGGCTCACCCTGCCCTGACCGGCGGAAGCGCGGCGGTCCGGGCGGCGTTGCCCGGACGTGGGCAGCGAGCGTGACGTCGACGTCGTGGTGGTCGGGGCGGGGCAGGCCGGGCTGGCGACCGCGCACCACCTGGCGCGGCTGGGCTTCGCGGCCGGGCCGGGCTTCGTCGTGCTGGACGCCGACGCCGCGCCCGGCGGGGCCTGGCAGCACCGCTGGCCCTCGCTGACCGTGGCCACCACGCACCGGGTGCACGAGCTGCCCGGGCTGCCGTTCGCGCCGGCCTCGGAGGACCTGCCCGCCGCCGAGGCGGTGCCGGCGTACTTCGCCGAGTACGAGCGGCACTTCGCGCTGCCGGTGCAGCGGCCGGTGCGGGTGTCGGCGGTCCGCCGCGAGGACGACGGGCGGTTCCGCGTCGAGTCCGACCGGGGCGCGTGGCGGGCGCGCGGCGTGGTCAACGCCACCGGCACCTGGACCCGGCCGTTCGTGCCGCACTACCCGGGCCAGGAGACCTTCCGCGGCCGCCAGCTGCACACCGTCGGCTACCGCGGGGCGGCGGAGTTCGCCGGACGGTCGGTGGTCGTGGTCGGCGGCGGCGCCTCCGCGGTGCAGCTGCTCGGCGAGCTGGCCGCCGTCGCCCGGACCACCTGGGTGACCCGCCGGCCACCGGTCTGGCGGGAGGGTCCCTTCGGCGAGGAGCAGGGCCGGGCCGCGGTCGCCCGGGTCGCCGAGGCCGTGCGCGCCGGCCGGATGCCCGGCAGCGTCGTCGGGGCCACCGGCCTGGTGGTGACGCCGTGGGTGCGCCGGGCGCTCGACGCCGGCGTGCTCACCCGGCTGCCGGTGTTCGACCGGGTCACGCCCGAGGGCGTCGCCTGGGACGACGGCCGGTCCGTGCCGGCCGACGTCATCCTGTGGGCCACCGGCTTCCGCGCCGCCGTCGGCCACCTCGCGCCGCTGCGGCTGCGCACCCGCGACGGGGTCGTCCCGGTGGTCGGCACGACCGCGGTGGAGGAGCCGCGGCTGCAGCTGGTCGGCTACGGCCCGAGCGCGAGCACCATCGGCGCCAACCGGGCCGGGCGGACGGCGGCGGTGGCCCTGCGCCGGCTGCTGGACGCCGGCACGGTCGAGGACGCCGCGCTGCCCCGGAGCGCCTGACCAGGGTCCTCCCCGACGGGGGATCAGGGACGGATGGGGGCCCGGCCCGGATGTGCCGGCTCCCCGCCCGGCGGGAGCCTCGCGGCCATGACCTCCTCCCCCGCAGCCCGGCGGTGACGCCGTGATCGTCGCCTCCGGCCTGACCAAGCGCTACGGCGACCGGGTCGCCGTCGACGCCGTCTCCTTCGCCGTCCGCCCCGGCCGGGTCACCGGCTTCCTCGGCCCCAACGGCGCCGGCAAGTCCACGACCATGCGGATGGTCGTCGGCCTGGACCGGCCCACCGCCGGCACGGTCACCGTCGACGGCGCCCGCTACGCCGACGCCCCCGCGCCGCTGCGCGCGGTCGGCGCGCTGCTCGAGGCCCGCGCCCTGCACCCCGGCCGCACCGCCCGGGCGCACCTGCGCTGGCTGGCCGCGTCCAACGGCATCCCGGCCGCCCGCGTCGAGGAGGTGCTCGGCCTGGTCGGGCTGGAGGCGGTGGCCGGCCAGCGGGTCGGCCGCTTCTCCCTCGGCATGGGCCAGCGGCTGGGCATCGCGGCCGCGCTGCTCGGCGACCCACCGGTCGTCGTCCTCGACGAGCCGGTCAACGGCCTGGACCCCGAGGGCATCCGCTGGGTGCGCTCGCTGGCCCGCGACCTGGCCGCCGAGGGCCGCACCGTGCTCGTCTCCAGCCACCTCATGGCCGAGATGGCGCTCACCGCCGACCACCTCGTCGTCGTCGGCCGGGGCCGGGTGCTCGCCGACTGCCCGACCGCGGACTTCATCGCCGCGCACGCCGCCTCCTTCGTCCGGGTGCGCACGCCGGAGCCGGGCGTCCTCGCCGGTCTGCTGCGCGCCCGCGGCGCCGACGTCACCCGCGACGGCGACGAGCTGCGGGTGCAGGGCGCCGACACCGTCGCGGTCGGCGAGCTGGCCGCCGGCGCGGGGCTGGTGCTGCACGAGCTCGGCCTCGTCCGCTCCTCGCTGGAGGACGCCTTCATGACCCTGACCGCCGGCGACGTCGAGTACGCCGCCCGTCCCGCCGAGGTGACCCGGTGACCGCTCCCACCCCGACCGCACCGGTCCCGACCGCCCCGCGCACCGCCGCCGCACCCCGCGCCGGCCTCGGCCGCGCGGTGCACGCCGAGTGGCTCAAGCTCTGGTCGGTGCGCTCCACCGGCTGGTCGCTGGCCGCCATGGTGGTGGTCGGCGCCGGGCTCACGACGCTGATCTGCGCGCTGGTGGCCGACGAGCTGTCGACCGGGGAGACCGGGGAACCGGTCGGCGCCTTCGTCACCTGGGGCCTGCTGTTCGCGCAGGTCACCGCGGTGGTGCTCGGCGCGCTCACGGTGACCAGCGAGTACGGCACCGGGATGATCCGCGCCACGCTGTCCGCGACGCCCCGCCGCGGCACGGTGCTGGCGGCGAAGTCCGTCGTCCTGGCCGGGACGCTGTTCGTCACCGGCGTGGTCACCGCGGTGCTCGGCTGGCTCGGGGGCAACCCGTTCCTGGACGCGGAGGGCCTGGGGCTGTCCCTCGGCGACGACGGGCTGCTGCGGGCGCTGGTCGGCAGCGGGCTGTACATGGCCGGGCTGGGGCTGTTCGCGATGGCCGTCGGGCTGCTGCTGCGCTCGACCGCGGCCACGGTCTCGGTGGTGCTGGCGCTGGTCTTCGTCGTCGGCAACCTCGTGGTGCTGCTGCCCGGCGCCTGGGGCGAGTGGCTGACCAAGCTGATGCCGGGCAACGCCGGCGGGCGGATCACGGCGGTCGAGTCGTTCAACCCGCTGCTGCTCGGACCGTGGACCGGGTTCGCGGTGTTCGCCGCCGAGGTCGCCGTCCTGCTGGGGCTGGCCGCGGTGGCCTTCGCCCGCCGGGACGCCTGAGGGAGGTCGCAGCCGGGTCGTGCTCTGCCCCGTCCCCGTGGGCAGAGCACGACCGCGCCCGGAACACCTCCCCCGTCGTCCCTCGTGCTCTGCCCCGTCCCCGTGGGCAGAGCACGACCCGCGCGGGGTGGACACCGGAGGTCCCCCCTCAGGGCCGCGGCAGCCGGCTGGCACCGTGGAGGGGTGACCTCCCCCGATCCCACCGCCCTCGGCCGCGAGCGCGCCGGCGCGCTGCTCGGCCGCATCGAGGCCGGGGACGCCGCCGGTGCCGACGCGGTGCTGGCCGGCGTCGACGAGGTGCGCGACCTCGTCTACGTCGGCGCCGCGCTCACCGCGCTGTCCCGCGCCGAGGCCCGCGGCCTGCCCCCGGCCCAGCGGGCCCAGGCCAACACCCGCCAGCTCGCCCTGGGCACCGTCCGCGACGCCGCCCGCGACGACCCGGCCGGGCTGCGCACCTGGCTGCGCCGCTCGGCCGAGGAGCTGCTGCTCCTGCGCTCCCTGCGCGCGGCGGCCGACCGGCTGGTCGGCTGAGCCGCAGAGCCGGCCGAGCCGGCCGGGACCGGGGTCTGCTCACCGGTCCCGGCCGGGCGCTCAGGAGCCGATCGGGGTGAGCGCGCCGAGCATGCCGAAGAGGTCCTTCGGGTCCTCGGGCTCGGCCACCAGGTCGACGTCGTCCACCCACGGCGTGCCGCGCACCTGGTCGCGCACGTAGCGCAGCGCGGAGTGGTCCTCGATCGCGAAGCCGACGGAGTCGAACAGCGTCACCTGCGCGGCAGACGTGCGGCCCGGGGCGCGGCCGGTGAACACCTCCCACAGCTCGGTCACCGGGAAGTCGGCCGGCATCGCCTGGATCTCGCCCTCGATGCGGGTCTGCGGCGGGAACTCGACGAAGACGGTGACGTCGTCGCGCAGCAGGATCGAGGGGTCGAGCTCGGTCTTGCCGGGGCAGTCGCCGCCGATGGCGTTGAGGTGCACGCCCGGCTCGACCCACTCCGGCCGGAGCACGACCGCGCGGGCCTTGTCCGCGGTGCAGGTGGTGACGACGTCGGCGCCGCGGACCGCCTCCTGGGCGGAGGCGGCCACGGTGACGTCGAAGCCCAGTGGGGTCAGGTTGCGGGCGAGCTTGGCCATGGCGTCGGGGTCGGTGTCCCACACCGCGACCTCGCGGATGCCCAGCAGCGCCCGCATGCCGAGCGCCTGGAACTCCGACTGGCTGCCCGCGCCGATCAGCGCCAGGCGGCGGGAGTCGGGCCGGGCCAGCAGCCGGGCGACCACGGCCGAGGTCGCCGCGGTGCGCAGCGCGGTGAGCAGGGTCATCTCGGCGAGGAAGACCGGGTAGCCGTTGTGCACGTCGGCCAGCGCACCGAAGGCGCTCACCGTCTGGTAGCCGCGGGCGGGGTTGCTCGGGTGGCCGTTGACGTACTTGAACGCGTAGGTCTCGCCGTCGCTGGTCGGCATGAGCTCGATGACGCCGAAGGGCGTGTGGCTGCCGACCCGGGGGATCTTGTCGAAGGACTCCCAGCGGCGGAAGTCGTCCTCCACGTACTCGGCGATCCCGGCGATCACGCGCTCGGGACCGGTTTCCACCACCCAGCGGACCATGTTGCGGACGTCCACGAACAGCGTCATGACGACGGTCTCCTCTCGACGAGGAGAACGCTAGGGATGGACGATCTGCACGGGCAATGAGCAGAACGAGTGCATCCTGCGCAGGACCTGGGCAGATCGTCGCGGTCGGCCGTACGTTGTGCGCATGGCGGAGCTCAGCGACCTCGACCGGCGGCTGCTCGCGGCCCTGCGCGAGGACGGCCGGGCGCCGGTGGCCGAGCTCGCCCGCCGGCTCGGCGTCACCCGCGCCACGGTGACCAGCCACCTCGACCGGCTGGTGGCCGAGGACGTCGTCGTCGGGTTCACCGTGCGCGTGCGGGACGAGGCGGCGGCCGGCGGGGTGCGCGCGGTGTCGCTCATCGAGGTGGAGGGCCGCTCCACCGACGACGTCATCCGGCGGCTGCGCGGCTTCCCCGAGATCGAGTCGATGCACTCGACCAACGGCGCCTGGGACCTCGTGGCCGAGACCCGCACCGCCGACCTCGTCGAGTTCGACCGGCTGCTCAACCGCATCCGCGCCGTCCCCGGCGTGATCAACAGCCAGACCAGCCTGCTGCTGACCTCCGTGCTGCGCTGACCTCGGGCCGACGCCGACCTCAGGCAGGCCGGGTCGCCGTCCGGGCCAGCGGCAGCGTGGCCGCCAGGAGGGCCGCGACCAGGACGTAGGACCACGGCAGGCCCACCCCGGCTGCGACGACGCCGAGGGCCAGCGCGCCCAGCGCCGTGCCGGCGTCGAAGGAGGCGTTCCACATGGCGCTCGCCGCCGTCGACCCGCCCTCGCCGGCGCGGCTGAAGGCGCTCACCAGCGTCAGGTTCTGCACCGCGCCGTAGCCGGCGCCGAAGAGCGCGGCGCCGGCCAGCACCCAGCCGTCGCCGCCGCCGAGCCCGGCGGCCACCACGGCCATCCCGGCGGCCCCGCCGAGCAGCGCCACGGGCAGCAGCCGGCCGGTGCCCACCCGGTCGGCCACCAGGCCCGCCTGCCACCGGGTGAGCGCGCCGGTGACGCCGAAGAGGAGCAGCGCCGCCGTCGCCAGGACGCCGTCGGGCCGCTCGATCGGCAGGAAGGTGACCAGCCCGCCGCCGGCCAGCGTGACCACCAGCAGCACCGCCGACGGCGCCAGCGCGGCGCGCACGGCGGCGCGCGAGGACGTCGTCGCGACCGGTTCCCGGGCCACCCGGCGGGCCAGCACCGGCAGCAGTGGCAGCGCCAGGACCGGGCACGCGGACAGCCAGGCCAGCAGCACCGGGTGGTCGCCGAGCACCAGCGCCACCCCGGCCGGGACGGCGACGAGGTTGGGCACCGCGATGGCCAGGCCGTAGATGCCGATCGACTCGCCACGGCGCTCGGCCGGGGCCACCTGCGCGGCCAACGTGGCGCCCAGCACGGTGAGCACCGCGAAGCCCGCGCCGCGCACCGCGGACACCGCCGAGAGCCACGGCACCGAGTCGCCGAGGGCGTAGAGCGGGGCCGGGGCGCCGAGGGCGAGCAGGCCCGCGGCCAGCACCGGCGCCGGGCCGAAGCGGGCGGTCAGCCCCGGCACCAGACCCTGCCCGGCCACGGTGACCAGCAGGAACACCGCGGTGACGACGCCGGCGGTGTCCGCGGACGCGCCGCCCTGCACCGCGTACGCCGGCAGCGAGGCCAGCGTCAGGCAGTAGCTGGCGAAGCCGAGGGCGGTCGCCCCGACCAGGGCGCGCATCGCGGGCAGCCGCCACAGCGACGTCCGCCGTCCGGTCGTCCCCCGCGCCACGCCGCTCCCCTCGCCCGCTGCCGGTGACCAGCATGACCGCCGCCCGCCGGGGACGGGCGGGCGGTCCCGGTCGCGGGTAGGGCCCTGCCGTGCCGCTGCTGACCGTGGGCCACGGGCCCGACGACCGCGACCGGCTCCGCGCCCGGCTGACCGCCGCCGGGGTCGAGCTGCTCGTCGACGTCCGCCGGTTCCCGGGCAGCCGGACCAACCCCGACGTCCGGCGGGACGCGCTCGAGGAGTGGCTCCCCGCGGCCGGGATCGGCTACCGGTGGGACGCCCGGCTCGGCGGCCGGAGGCGGCTGCCTCCCGACCGGCCGGTGGCCGACGGCTGGTGGACCGTCGCCCAGTTCGCCGCCTACGCCGCGCACACCCGGACGCCGGAGTTCGCCGCCGGGCTGGACGAGGTGCTGGCCGCGGCCGCGACGGCGACCGTGGCGGTGATGTGCAGCGAGAGCGTGTGGTGGCGCTGTCACCGGCGGCTGGTCGCCGACGTCGCCGTCCTCGCCCGCGGCGTGCCGGTGCGCCACCTCATGCCCGACGGCCGGCCGGCCGACCACCGCCCGTCCGAGGGCGCCGTCCTGGGCGGCGACGGGCAGGTGCGCTGGCCGGCGCGGTGACGGGGTCCTCCCTCACCGCAGCGCGTCCCACCTGACGTCCCACGGTCAGGTGGGACGCGCCACGATCAGGTCACCTGGTCATCGCCGGGCTCACGCCATGTGCGGGTAGGTGTGGTCGGTCGGCGGGACGAACGTCTCCTTGATCGAGCGGGTCGACGTCCAGCGCTGCAGGTTCTGCGCCGCGCCGGCCTTGTCGTTGGTGCCGCTCGCGCGCCCGCCGCCGAAGGGCTGCTGGCCGACGACGGCGCCGGTGGGCTTGTCGTTGACGTAGAAGTTGCCCGCCGCAAACCGCAGGAAGTGCTGCGCGTGCGCGATGGCCGCGCGGTCCTGGGCGATGACCGCCCCGGTCAGCGCGTACGGCGCCGCTGACTCCATCTGGGTGAGCACCGCCTCGTAGTCGGCGTCGTCGTAGACGTGCACCGCCAGCACCGGGCCGAAGTACTCGGTGGTGAACACCTCGTGGCCGGGGTCGGTGCCCTCGATGACCGTCGGCCGCACGAAGAAGCCCTCGGAGTCGTCCTTCTGGCCACCCGCCAGGATCGACAGCGCGGGGTCGTCGTCCACCCGGTCGATGACGCCGGACAGCTTGGAGAACGACTTCCGGTCGATCACCGCGCCCATGAAGTTCGAGAAGTCGGTGACGTCGCCCATCGACAGCGACTCGGTGGTCGCGACCAGGTCGTCGCGCAGCCGCGCCCACACCGACCGCGGCACGTACGCGCGCGAGGCCGCCGAGCACTTCTGCCCCTGGTACTCGAAGGCGCCGCGCACGAGTGCGGTCCGCAGCACGTCGACGTCGGCCGAGGCGTGCGCCACGACGAAGTCCTTGCCGCCGGTCTCCCCGACGATCCGCGGGTAGCCGCGGTAGGAGGAGATGTTCTCGCCGACCGTCCGCCACAGGTGCTGGAAGACCGCGGTGGACCCGGTGAAGTGGATGCCGGCGAGGTCGCGGTCGGCCAGGGCGACGTCGGAGACGGCGATCCCGTCGCCGGTGACCATCGAGACGACGCCCGGCGGCAGCCCGGCCTCCTCGAGCAGCCGCATGAGGAAGTGCGCGGCGAACTGCTGGGTGGGGGCGGGCTTCCACACGACGGTGTTGCCCATGAGCGCCGGCGCGGTGGGCAGGTTGCCGGCGATCGCGGTGAAGTTGAACGGCGTGACCGCGTAGACGAACCCCTCGAGCGGCCGGTGGTCGCTGCGGTTCCACACGCCGGGCGAGGACACCGGCTGGGCGGCGACGAGCTCGCGGGCGAAGTGCACGTTCCAGCGCCAGAAGTCGACCAGCTCGCACGCCGAGTCGATCTCGGCCTGGTGGGCGGTCTTGGACTGCCCGAGCATCGTGGCGGCGTTCAGCGTCTGCCGCCACGGGCCGGCCAGCAGGTCGGCGGCCTTGAGGAACACCGCGGCACGGTCGTCGAAGGACAGGTCCCGCCACGCCGGCGCGGCGGACTTGGCCGCGGCCACGGCCTCCTCGGCGTCGGCGTGCGTGGCGTGCGCGGCGGTGCCGAGGACGGCGGCGTGCCGGTGCGGCTGGACGACGTCGAAGCGCTCGCCGCTGCCCATCCGCTGCTTGTCGCCGATGGTCATGGTCAGCTCGAGCGGCTCGGCGGCCAGCTCGGCCAGCCGCTGCTGCAGGGCCGCGCGCTCCGGCGAGCCCGGCGCGTAGCCGTGCACCGGCTCGTTGGCCGGCGGGGGGACGGTGGTGACGGCGTCCACGGGGACCTCCGGATCAGGACGTGGTGACGAGGGAGCGCAGGAAGAAGCGCAGGTTCGCGGGGCGCTCGGCCAGCCGGCGGACGAAGTAGCCGTACCAGTCGGCGCCGTAGGGGACGTAGGCGCGCACGCACACGCCCTCGGCGGTCAGCCGGCGCTGCTCGTCGGGGCGGATGCCGTAGAGCATCTGCACCTCCCACGAGTCCGGCGTCCGCCCGTACTCGGTCGCGAGGCGCTGGGCCACCGAGACCAGCCGCGGGTCGTGGCTGCCGACCATGGGGTACCCCGGCCCGCGCATGAGCACGCCGAGGCAGCGGGCGTAGGCGGCGTCGACGTCGTCGCGGCCCTGGAAGGCGACCGACGGCGGCTCGTCGTAGGCGCCCTTGACCAGCCGCACCCGCGAGCCCGGGGTCGCCAGCGCCTGCACGTCCTCCTCCGTGCGGTGCAGCGCCGCCTGGAGCACCGCGCCGGTCTCGGGGTGGTCGCGGCGCAGCTCGGCGAGCACGCCCAGGGTGGAGTCGACGGTGGAGGAGTCCTCCATGTCGAGGGTGACCGTGGTGCCGATGGCGGCGGCCGCCTCGACCACCGGCCGGACCAGATCCAGCGCCACGTCGTGACCGCCGGGCAGCGCCTGGCCGAAGGCCGACAGCTTCACCGACACCTCGGCGCGCCGGCCCAGGCCCAGCGGGGCCAGCCCGTCGAGGGCGGCCAGGTAGGCGTCGCGGGAGCGCTGCGCCTCGGCGCGGTCGGTGACGTCCTCGCCCAGGTGGTCGAGGGTCACCGCGAGGCCCTCGCCGGTGAGCCGCCGGACGACGTCGAGCGCCTCGGGCAGCGTCTCGCCGGCGACGAAGCGGTCGACGACCTGGCGGGTGACCGGCGTGCCGACCAGCGCGCGGCGCAGCGCGGGTCGGCGGGCGGCGCCCAGGAGCAGGGCCTTCTGCGAGAGCACGTGCCACCTCCGTCCTCGGGGACACCGACGCTAGGACCGCGCGGCGGCACCGGCCAGGGACAGGTGTACGGAGCTGCTTCATACACTCGTCCAGGTGCGCTCCGACCTGCAGGACGTGGTCGACGAGGTCGCCCGGGTGCTGCAGGCCCCGGCGACGCTGGAGGACGTCGACTTCACCCTGGTCGCCTTCTGCGCCCACCCCACCGACGACGACGGCGACGGCGGCGCCGCGATGGACGCCGTCCGCGCGCGCTCGATCCTCGGTCGCGGCTCGACGCCGGCCACCCGCCGCTGGTTCGAGGACCTCGGCGTCGCCCGAGCGCAGGGGCCGGTGCGCACCCCCGCCGACCCCGCGGCCGGCGTGCTCACCCGGCTGCTGCTGCCGGTGCGCGCCGACGGCCGGCTGCTGGGCTACCTGTGGCTGCTCGACGGCGGCCGCACCGACCCCGACGACGCCGGCGACCCGGCGCTGGCCGCGGCCGTCGCCCTCGCCGCCCGCGCCGGCCGGCTGCTCGCCGAGCGGGAGACCGACGACGACCCCGGCGCCGCGCTGGCCGCCGTCCTGACCGGCACCGGGCCCGACCGCGACCGCGCCGCCGCCGCGCTGGCCGCCCGGCCCGGCCCCGCCGCGCTGGTCGCGCTGCGGCCGCCACGCGGCGCGCCCGCCCGCCGCCCGGCGCCCGGCGCGGCGGTGCTGCCCGGCGGGGAGGTCGCCGTCCTCGTGCGACTGCCCTCCCCCGCCGACCTGCGCCCGGCGGCGGCCGCGGCGTCGGCCGCGCTCGCCCGGCTGCCCGCGGGCACCAGCGCCGGGGTGTCGGCGGCCGGCCCCGCCGCCACCGACCTGTCCGCCCGCTGGGCGGAGGCGCGGACCGCGGCCGCCGTCGCCGCGATCGTGCCCCGGCTGGCGCCGGTGGCGCAGTGGGCCGAGCTCGGCGGGTGGCGGGCGGCCGCCGCGCTGCCCGCGCCCGACCCGGCGGTGGCCCCGCTGCTGGCCGAGCCGGCGCTGGCCGCCACCGCCGAGGCCTACCTCGACGCCGCCGGCAGCGTGGCCCGCACGTCGGCGGCGCTGGGCCTGCACCGGCAGACGCTGTACTACCGGCTGGGCCGGATCACCGCGCTGACCGGGCTGGACCTCGCCGACGGCGACACCCGGCTGCTGGTGCACGCCTCGTTGCGCCGCGCCCGTCTCCCCTGACCTCCTCCCGGGCGCGAGGCGGGTCCCCGGCCGTACGGAACGGGCGGGTACCGCTCGCGCGCGACGCCGTCCCCGGGGTGACCTACCCTCGACGGTGCTGATGGCTGCGGGAGGAGAGGCGTTGCCTCGAGACGCGGGCGGTGCCGGCGACGTCCTCCGGGACCTGCGCACGGCCACCGCCGAGGAGCACGACCGGGTCGAGTCCACCCTCGACCTGATGGACCCCCACCTCGACCGGGACCGGCTGGTCGGGGTGCTGGGGCGCCTGCACGCCTTCTGGGTGGCGGCCGAGGCGGGCCTGGACGCCTGGGCGCGCCGCCGCCCCGACGACGCCGCCGCCCTCGACTGGGCGCGCCGCCGCCGCGCCGGGCTCTACGCCGCCGACCTGCGCGCGCTCGGCGCCGACCCGGAGGCCGGCACCTCGGGTGGCACGGGCCGCCCCGGGCTGCCCGAGGTGCGCGACACCGACGAGGCGCTCGGCCGGCTCTACGTGCTGGAGGGCTCCACGCTGGGCGGCACGTTCATCGACCGCCACCTGGCCACGCTGCCCGGCCTGGCCGGCGGCCCGCGGCTGCGCTGCTTCAGCCCCTACGGCGCCGACACCGGCGCGATGTGGCACGCCTTCCGCCGGGTCACCCGCGAGCACGTGGCCGCCGACGGCGACGCCGGCCGGGTGGTCACTGCCGCCCGGGCCACCTTCGGCGCCCTCGCCGACTGGTGCGCACCGGCGGCCCAGGGGACGACGGCGTGACCGAGGTCGACCGTGACGTCGGCCGTGACGCCGACCGTGACGTCGGCCGTGACGTCGCCTGGCTCGCGCCCGACACCCCGGTCGACCTCGACAACTGCGCCCGCGAGCCGATCCACGTCCCCGGCAGCATCCAGCCGCGCGGGGTGCTGCTGTCCGTGAGCGAGCCCGACCTGGTCGTCGTCCAGGCGTCGGAGAACCTGGCCGGGCTCACCGGTGTCGCCTGGTCCGACGCGCTGGGCCGGCCGCTGTCCGAGGTGGTCGGCGTGGCGCAGGCCGGGGCCGTCGTGCGCTCCGCGAGCGCCTTCGGCGACCTGCGCGAGCGCAACCCGGTGGAGCTGACCCTCGACGTCGGCGGGGACCCGGTGCCGGTGGACGCGATCCTGCACCGCGCGGTGCTCGGCGGCGCCCGCGACGAGCACGACCAGCCCACCGACGGCGACCCGCCGCAGACCAACCTCGTGGTGGAGCTCGAGCCCGCCCTCGGCCCGCGGCCGTTCTCCTTCCCGAACACCTACCAGGCGGTGCGCGGGACGGTGGGCGCGCTCAACCGCGCCTCGAGCCTGCAGGAGCTCTTCGACACCACCGCCCGGGCGGTGCGCGACCTCACCGGCTTCGACCGCGTGATGGTCTACCGCTACGACGCCGACTACAACGGCGAGGTCGTCGCCGAGGCCAAGGTCGCGGGCCTCAACCCCTTCCTCGGCCTGCACTACCCGGCCTCGGACATCCCGGCGCAGGCGCGGGCGCTGTACGAGAAGAACTGGATCCGGCTCATCTCCGACGTCGGCTACGTCCCGAGCCCCATCCGGCCCACGGCCCACCCGGTCACCGGCGCCCCGCTGGACCTCACCTACTCCACCCTGCGCAGCGTCTCGCCGGTGCACGTCGAGTACCTGCACAACATGGGCGTGCGCGCGTCGATGTCGATCTCGCTGCTGCAGGGCGACCGGCTGTGGGGCCTCATCGCCTGCCACCACTACGCCGGCCCCCACCAGCCGCCGTACGCCACGCGGGCCGCCGCGGAGTTCCTCGGCTCCACGCTGTCGCTGCGCCTGGTCGACCGCACGGCGGAGGACGAGGTGCACCGCGCCCTGCAGGTGCGCTCCACCCTGGCCTGGCTGACCGCCGCCACCCTCGACGAGGACCGCCCGCTGGCCGAGACCCTGCTCGGCAGCCCGAACCTGCTCGACGTGCTGCCCGCCGACGGCGTCACCCTCTGCCTGCAGGGCGACGGCGGCACCCGCGGGGAGCGGCTGGACCCGGCGCTGGTCGAGCGGGTGGTGGCCTGGGCCGCGGCGCGGGGCGAGGACGTCGTCGCCACCGACTCGCTGCCGCGCGACGCCCCGGAGCTGGGCGTGCCGGCCGACGTCGCCTGCGGCGTGCTGGTGCTCCCCCTGGCCGAGGGGCAGTACGTGCTCTGGCACCGCCGGGAGGCCGTGCACTCGGTGGACTGGGGCGGCGACCCGCACAACAAGGCCATCGCCGAACGGGAGGGCGACTCGGTCCGGCTGAGCCCCCGCAAGAGCTTCGACCGCTGGCGGGAGACCGTCCGGGAGCGCTCGCAGCCGTGGACGGCGCAGGAGCAGGTCGAGGTCGCGCAGCTGCGCAACCACCTCGTCGAGGCGCTCTACGCCCGCTCGCGCAGCATCGTGCGGGCCGCCGAGACGCTGCAGCGCAGCCTGCTGTCCGAGCCGCCGCCGGCCGACCACCTCGAGGTCGGCGTGCGCTACGTGCCGGCCACCCGCGAGGCCCAGGTGGGCGGCGACTGGTACGACGTCTTCGTCCAGCCCGACGGCGCCACGATGCTGGTCATCGGCGACGTCGTCGGCCACGACACCGCGGCGGCCGCCTGCATGGCGCAGCTGCGCGGGCTGCTGCGCGGCATCGCCTACGACCGCGCCGGGAGCCCGGCGACCGTGCTGGCCCGCCTGGACGCCGCCATCGAGGGGCTGGGGCTGGGCGCCATGGCCACCGTGCTCGTCGGCCGCCTCGAGCCCGGTCCCGGCGGCACCGCCCGGCTGCGGTGGGCCAGCGCCGGGCACCTGCCGCCGCTGGTCGCCGGCCCCCACGGCGCGGCGGAGGCGCTCACCGCCCCGCGGCCGGGGCTGCTGCTGGGCGTCGACCCACACGCGGTGCGCACCGACCAGGTGGTGCACCTGGAGCCCGGCTCGACGGTGCTGCTCTACACCGACGGCCTGGTCGAGCGCCGCGACACCGGCTTCGACGACGGCGTCGGCCTGCTCGGGCGGGCGCTGGTGGAGCTGCGGGACCGGCCGGTCGAGCAGGCCTGCGACGCGCTGCTGGCCCGGCTGGTGCCCGACGGCGCCGAGGACGACGTCGCGCTGGTCGCCGTCCGCCTGCGCCCCTGACCGGTGCACCTCCGCGGAGTCGCCCGGTGCACGTCCGCGGACGTGCACCGGGGGTGCTAGGCGGGGTCGCTGAACTCCGCGTCCAGGCCGTCGTCCTGGGATCCGCCGTCGGCCGGCAGCGGCGCCTCGTCCTCGGCGGCCCGCAGCTCCGCGTCGCCGGCCTCGGGCGCGCCGCCCGCACCGCGGGTGAGCTCGCCGAGCAGGCGCTCCTCGTCGGGGCGCAGGTCGCCGTCGCCGAGGTGGTCCCCCGGCTCGCCGGCGTCGGAGCCGGAGGCCATGCCGCTGTCGGGCAGCTCGGGCCCGGTCACCGCGGGAAGTTGGGCTCGAGGCGCGGCACGATCTGCATCTCCGGCACGTACGCCGCCGGGTGCATCGTGATCAGCGTGCGCACCGCGTCGGCCACGGCCGACGGCGGCATCATGAGGTGCCCGGGGATGCCCCACTGCTCCATCATCGGGGTGTCCATGGCCGCCGGGATGACGCTCATGACCCGTGCCGGGAAGGGCCGCTCGGTGCCGTCGTCGGCCGTCACGGCCTTCTCCCGCAGCTCGCGCTGGATGCAGCGGGTGGCGTTGAGGAAGCCGGCCTTGGAGCCGTTGTAGGCGATCGCGCCGCTGCCGGAGGTGATCGCCGACAGCGACACGATGTGCACGACGTCGGCGCTGCGGCCCTCGGGCAGGTGCTGCACCCGCTTCATGAACTCGCTGGTCAGGAAGACGGGGCCCTCGCAGTTCACCGCCATGACCCGGCGGTAGTCCTCCAGGTCGATGTCGGTGACGTAGCCCGGCCGGTCGATGCCGGCCACGTTGACCAGCACGTCGAAGGCGTCGCCGTGCTGCTCGAACAGCTGCGCGACCACCGCCCGCCGGCTCGCGTCGTCGGTGACGTCCAGGGCGACGACGTCGGCGCTGCCGCCCGCCTCGGCGACCAGGTCGCGGGTCCGCGCGCTGCCGTCGGCGTCGATGTCGGCGACCACGACGTGCGCGCCCGCCTCGGCCAGTGACACGCACGTCGCCCGGCCCAGCCCGCTGGCCCCGCCGGTGACCAGCGCCACGCGGCCCTTGAGCTCCCCTGCCACCCGTACCTCCGTCCGCCGGCCCGTCCCCGGGCCGTGATCACGTTCCGTGCCCCCACCTTCGCCGAGACCGCGCGCGCCCGCAGGTCGGGAGCCGTCCCCGCGACCGGAGCCGCTCAGGCCGGGGAGGACCAGACGTCGGCGAGGGTGACCGTCTGCAGCTGCCGGGTCTCGACGAGCGCGACGAGCTGGTCGAGGACGGTCGCCAGCGGCGGCTGGTTGGCGTGCCCGACGACGATGGCCTGCGCCGCGAACCACCGCTGCGCGGCCGCCACCAGGTCGGCCGCGCTGACCACCCGGCCGTCGTCGAAGGTGCCGTTCCACAGCACGGTGGTGGGGTGGCCGACGTCGGCGGCGATCCGGTCGGTGCGCTCGTCGTGCGAGCCGAACGGCGGCCGCCAGAACGGCGTCGACTCCACACCCAGCGTGCGGCGCATGAAGTCGCGGTTGCGGACCAGCTCGTCGGCGACGACGTCGTCGGGCACGGTGACCAGGTCGGGGTGCGACCACGTGTGGTTGCCGACGGCGACCTGCCCCGACTCGATCAGCGGCCGCAGCCGCCGCGCGTTCTCCTCCCACGAGGAGTACCGGCCGTTGGGGAAGAAGGTCAGCCGGGTGCCGGTCTCCTCGGCGAGGGTGACGAGGGCCGCGACGACCTCGCCGTCGACCCCGTCGTCGATGGTCAGCGCCAGGGTGGCGGCCGGCCCGGGCAGCGTGTCGACGACGCCGGCGGGCGCGGGGACGGCGACCACGCCGGGTGGCCCGGTGCGCACCGGCTCGGCCGGCACCGGCTCGACCGCCGCCAGGGCGGTGTCCGGGCCGCCGAGCTCGCCCGCGCCGCGCCCCACCGCGGCGCCCGTCAGGCCGGCGGCGAGCAGGAGGAGGAAGCGCCGGCGGTCCACGCCGGCGAAGCTAGGACGCGCCCTCGGCGGGTCCCGGGCAGCGACACCACGTGGGGCGCGCGCCCAGCACGCTGCGTGTCCTCCCGGCTACCGCCTCCGTCGCGCTACCGGCCCGGGGACGGCGGGACGAGGCCGGCCTGCTCGATGAGGCGCGCCTGCTCGCGACACCAGGGCGACCAGGCGTCGCGCTCCTCGTCCTCCTGGCGACGGCGGAACGCGGCCCACTCCAGCAGCTCCCACTCGCCGACCTCGCTCGGGTCGGGGCCCGGCGTGCCGGCGAAGCGACCCAGGTAGACCGGGCAGACCTCGTTCTCCACGACGCCGCGGAACTCGGCGCGGTAGCGGTAGCCGGGCAGCGCCGGGCGCAGGTCGGCCACCTCGACGCCGAGCTCGAAGGAGGCGCGGCGGGCGATCGCGTCCGCGTCGTCCTCGCCGGGGCCGGGGTGCCCGCAGACGGTGTTGGTCCACATGCCGGGGAAGGTCTGCTTGTCCGCGGCGCGGCGGGTGACCAGCAGCCGGCCGTCGTCGGCGAACAGGTAGGCGGAGAAGGCGCGGTGCAGCGGGGTCTCGCCGTGGTGCACCAGCGGCTTGGGGAGGGTGCCGATCGCCGTCCCGTCGTCGTCGACCAGCACGATCAGCTCTGCCGCGGTCACCGTCACACGGCCCATCCTCCCCGACGCCCGGGGTTCGGGCACGCGCCCGTCCGGGCAAGGGGTGGGCGTGGAGCGGTTCGAGCGCGACGGCCTGGTCTTCGACGTCCGTGACGGCGGGCCTCCGGACGGCGAGCCGGTGGTGCTGCTGCACGGCTTCCCGCAGGACTCCTCCGCCTTCGACCGGCTGGCGCCGCTGCTGCACGGCGCCGGCCTGCGCACCCTCGCGCCCGACCAGCGCGGCTACTCCCCCGGCGCCCGCCCGCCCGGGCGGTCGGCCTACCGCCTGCGCGAGGCCGCCGCCGACGTCCTGGCCCTGCTCGACGCCGCCGGGCTGGACCGCGCGCACGTCGTCGGGCACGACTGGGGCGGCGCCGTCGCCTGGGCGCTGGGCGCCTGGCACCCCGGGCGGCTGCGGACGCTGACCGCGCTGTCCACCCCGCACCCGGCCGCGGTGGGCCGCGCGGTGCTCACCAGCGACCAGGGGCTGCGGTCGTCCTACATGGCGTTCTTCCAGCTGCCCGTGCTGCCCGAGCGGCTGCTGCTGGCCCGCGGCGGCGCGGCGCTGCGCGGCGTGCTGGAGAACGGCGGCCTGCCCGGGGACGCCGTCGACCGCTACGTCGGCCGGATGCGGGAGCCGGGCGCGCTGTCGGCCGCCCTGGGCTGGTACCGCGCCGTCCCCCTCGCCGCCCGCGACACCGTCGGCCGGGTGACCGTGCCGACGCTGCACGTGTGGAGCACCGGCGACGCCTTCCTCGGCCGCACCGCCACCGAGCGCACCCGCGACCACGTCGCGGCGCCCTACCGGCTCGAGGTGCTCGAGGGCGTGCCGCACTGGATCCCCGAGCTGGCCGCCGAGCGCACCGCCGAGCTGGTCACCGCGCACGTCCGCACCGCCGGGTGAGGGCGCACGGGCGGCCGGGGCCTCCCGCCGGACGGCGACCGTAGGCTGGGGACACCGGACGGAGGAGGTCCCGATTGGCTGACGACGGCGCCAGCGCGCCCCAGTCGCAGACCCTCGACCGCGGTCTCCGGATCCTCGAGCACCTGGCGACCCTCGCCGCCCCCCAGCCCGTCGCGGAGGTCGCCGCCGCCGTCGGCCTGCACCGCTCGATCGCCTACCGCCTGCTGCGCACGCTGGAGGACCACCAGCTCGTCGAGCGCGACGGCGCGGGCCACTACCGCCTGGGCCTGGGCATGGCCGCCCTGGCCCGGGGCGTGCGGACCGACCTTCAGGCGGCCGCGCTGCCGCGACTGGACGCGCTCGCCGCCGAGCTGGGGATGACGGCCTTCCTGGTCGTCCGCGCCGGGGACGAGGCCGTGACCGTCGCCAGCGTGGAGCCGCACGACACGGCCGCGCACGTGTCCTACCGCCCCGGCACCCGCCACCCGGTCGGCCGCGGCGGACCGGGGCTGGCCCTGCTCATGCCCGAGCCGCCCACGCCGGCGGACCGCCCCGAGCTGCAGGAGGCCCGCCGGGTCGGCTGGGCCGGCTCGCACGGCGAGGTCGTCGCCGGCCTGCGCTCGGTCGCCGCGCCGGTCCTCGGGCCCGACGGGGGCGCCCGTGCCGCGGTCGCGGTCGTCTACGTCGACGAGTCGGCGGACACCGACCGCATCGGCCGCTCGGTCGTCGAGGCGGCCGCGAGGGTGACCGCGGCCCTCCGGTAGCCGCCCGCCCCGGGGTCCGCACCGGGCAGGTGCGGTCCCCGGTGTCCAGCCGGCGACGCCGCGCTCAGTCCGCGCGGACGGACCGTCCGGACAGCGGGCGCAGCAGGTCGCGCAGGCGCTCCAGGGAGGGCAGGGTCAGGGCCGGCTCGTCGAGGCAGACCTGCTGGAACACCAGGCCGTCGACGGCGGCGAACACGAGGTGCACCAGCGCGTCGTCCGCCTCGACGCCCGCGGCCTGCAGCTCCGACCGCAGGGCCTCCCGGTAGGTGGCGTAGACCTGCTCGACCTGCGGGCGGAGCTCCGGGCGCCGCCTGGCCTCGAGGATGAGCTCGTACTGGAACGCCTGGTCGTCGGGGTTGGCCCGGACCATGTCGACGACGCCGGCGAACAGCGCGTCGAGGTCCCCGCTCCCCGGCTCGGTGCTGATGGAACCGACGCTGTTGGCCAGCGAGAACTCCAGCGCGGCCGCCAGCAGGGCGTCCCGGGTGCCGAAGTGGTGCGCCACCAGCCCGTGGGCCACGTTGGCCTGCTGGGCCACCGACCGGTAGGTCAGGTGCCGCAGCCCGCGGGTGGCCACCACGTGGACGGCGGCGGCCAGCAGCGCCTGCCGCCCCTCGCCGTACCCCGGTGCCGACCGCGCGGTCACGGCCGCCGTCTGGGTCCCTGTCATGTCCCCCCGATCCTCGATGAGCCGACGGTACGCACCGGTCCGGTCCCGGCCGTCCGCGTCGAACTGACCACTTGACCAGTTTGCCATCGGCATGCATCCTCTGTGCTGTCGCTCACAACTGTCCAGATGACCAGTTGTGCGCCACCACGGCACCTGCACCACGTCGTCCCGAGCGCGGACGACGCCGCCTCCCCGGCGCCGAGGTCCTCGACCCGTTGCCGGTCCCCGCCCTCCCCGGAGCGACGATGTCCCACTCCTCCCCGCCCGCCCCGCCCGCGCCCGAGCGGGGCGAGCACCACCAGCTCAAGCGCGGCGCCATCGGCGTCGTCGGCATCCTGTTCTTCGTCCTGTCGGCACAGGCACCGCTCACCGGCATCGGCGGCGCCCTGCCCCTGGCCGTGGCCCTGGGCAACGGCGCCGGCGCACCGGCCGCCTACCTGGTCGTCGGCCTGGTCATCGTGCTGTTCGCGGTGGGCTTCATCGCCATGAGCCGGCACGTCACCGCCGAGGGCGCCTTCTACGCCTACGTCACCCGAGGTCTGGGTCGGCGGCTGGGCACCGGGTCGGCCCTGCTCGCCCTGTGGTCGTACAACACGGTGCAGGCCTGCATGTACGGGCTCTACGGCGTGATCGTGTCCTCCCTGGCCGACACCCACCTCGGCGTCGCGCCGCCGTGGTGGGCCTGCGCACTGGTGACGATGGCCCTCGTCCAGGTGCTCGGGTCGCTCAACATCGAGCTGGGCGCCCGCTTCCTGGCCCTGCTCGTCGCCGGCGAGATGGGGATCCTGCTGGCCTTCGCGCTGGTCACGCTGCTCACCGGGGGCGGACCCCAGGGTCTCGACCCGGCCGCCAGCTTCTCCCCCACGGCCCTGCTGGCCGGCGCGCCCGGGATCGCCCTGACCTTCGGCATCGCGTCGATGTTCGGCTTCGAGTCCACCGCCATCTACTCCGCCGAGGCCAAGGACCCGGCCCGCACCGTGCCGCGGGCGACCTACCTGGCCGTGGGCACCATCGCGCTGTTCTTCGCCTTCGTCTCCTGGATGGTGGTCAGCTCCTACGGCGCCGACCAGGTCGTCGCCGCGGCCGGTGGCGCCCTGGAGTCCGGGGACGGCACGGTGCTGCTGTTCGCGGCCATCTCCGACGCGCTGGGCCCGTGGGCGGCCGAGGTGGGCGGCGTGCTGCTCGCGACGTCCCTGCTGGCCGGCATCCTCGCCTTCCACAACGCCTCGAACCGCTACGTGCACTCGCTGGGCGAGAGCGGGGCGCTGCCGGCGGTCGTCTCCCGCACCACCCGGCAGGGCGCGCCGTTCGTCGCCAGCGGGCTGCAGACGGTGCTCGCCCTGCTGCTCGTCATGCCCTTCGCGGTGCTCGGCCTGGACCCGGTGCTCACGCTGTTCGCCTGGTTCAGCGGTGTGGCGGTCCTCGGCCTGGTGGTCCTGTACCTCCTCACCTCGGTCTCGGTGGTCGTCTTCTTCCGGCGCACCCGGCTGGACACCCGGCCGTGGCAGACGCTCGTCGCGCCGGTCCTGGCCGCGCTGCTGATCGCCGCGCTCGGCGCGCTCGTGCTGACCAACTTCACCCTGCTGATCGGGGGCTCCCTGGGCACCGCGGTGCCCCTGGTCGCGTCCGTCCCGCTGGTCCTGCTCCTCGGCATCGCCCTGGAGTCGGTCCGGCGGCGCCCGGCCACCGAGGTGGCGACCGCCCCCGCACCGGCCGCCCGGCTCTCCCCCACCCGCTGACCACCACTCGTCCACACCCGAGGAGCGACGTGTCCACTCCCCACGACACCGACGTGATCGTCGTCGGCGCCGGCTTCGCCGGCGTCACCGCGGCCCGCGAGCTGCACCGCCAGGGCCACCGGGTCCTGGTCCTGGAGGCGCGGGACCGCATCGGCGGCCGCACCTGGACCGACACCCGACTGGGCCGCGACCTGGAGATGGGCGGCACCTGGGTGCACTGGGTCCAGCCGCACACCTGGGCCGAGCTGACCCGCTACGGCATCGGCGTCACCCCCTCCCCCACGCCGGTCCGGGGCCACTGGATCAGCGGCGGCACACGGCACACCGGCACCGCCGAGGACCTGCTCGGCCTCATCGACCGGGGCATGGCCGGCAGCACCGCCGAGGCGCTCGAGTACTTCCCGCAGCCGTACCGGCCCCTGCTCGCCGGCGACCGGCTCCCCGAGGTCGACGGCCTGACCGTGCGCGAAAAGCTGGAGCAGCTCGACCTCGGCCCCGAGGAGTTCGACGCCGTCGAGGGCATGTGGGCGACGAACTTCAGCGGCCGCACCGAGGACGGCGGCTACGCCCAGGGTCTGCGCTGGTGCGCGCTGGCCGGAGGCAGCTGGCAGCTGATGTTCGAGGCCTGCGCCACGTACAAGGTCGTCGGGGGCACGCGCGGGCTGATCGAGGCCATGGCCGCCGACGCCGGGGTGGAGGTCCGCCTGGACGCCCGGGTGACGGCGGTCGCCCAGGACGACGGCGGCGCCACGGTCACGCTCACCGACGGCACGGCGCTCACCGCCGCCTCGGTCGTCGTCACCCTGCCGCTGGACGTGCTGGACTCCGTGACGTTCGACCCGCCGCTGTCGGAGGGCAAGCGCCGGGCCGCGCACCAGGGCCAGGCGTCCCAGGGCGTCAAGGTGTGGGCCCGGCTGCGCGGCGAGCACGAGCCCTTCGTGGCCCTCGCCCCCGGCTCGGCGCCCCTGACGCTGTGCCAGGTCGAGCACGTGGGGGACGGCGAGACGCTCGTCGTCGCCTTCGGCCCGGTCAGCGAGCGCCTCGACGGCACCGACCGCGCCGCCGTGCAGGAGGCGCTGCGCGCCTGGCTGCCCGACGTCGAGGTGCTCGAGGTGGCCAGCCACGACTGGGTCGCCGACGAGCTCTCCGGCGAGACCTGGCCCATGCAGCGTGCCGGGCAGCTCACCGGCGCACTGGCCGAGCTGCAGCGCCCGGAGGGCCGGGTGGTCCTCGCGGGCTCGGACTACGCCGACGGCTGGGCCGGGTTCATCGACGGCGCCATCGAGAGCGGCCTGCGGGCCGGCCGCGTCGTGCACGAGCTCCTGACCTCCGTCGAGGAGCTCCCCGCCCCCACCGCCCTCACCCGGTCCTGACCACCACCAGCCCACCACCACCCCAGGGAGACCCCGTGCCCCAGCACCTCGTCGAGTTCGTCCACATCCGCGTCCAGGAGGGACAGGAGGAGGAGTTCCTGGCCAGCCGCCCGGGCGCCGTCGCAGCCGTCCAGGCCGCCATCCCGGGCTTCGTGGCCGCGCCGGTCATCGCCAAGGGCGAGGACGGCCTGTGGACCGACGTCTGGATCTACGACAGCGTCGAGCAGGCGGAGGCGGCCAACGCCAAGGCCGCCGACATGCCCGAGTTCGGGCGGATGGCTGCGGTCAGCGAGGTCGTGTCCATCGACATGGCGTGGATGCCCGTCCCCTGACCCATGCCCTCCGGCGCCCGGGCTCCCGCGACCTCCGTCGGGCGCCCGGGCGCCGCCGTTTCAGCGACATCGAAAGCTCACCAGCCCTTGTGTTGCAGACCACGCCCCCGTACCGTCGGACCGGTAGAAGAACGCATCGTTCTTTTATCGAACAACAGCGGATCAGGAGATCCCCTCATGGCAACCAAGCCCTTCGCTTCTTCCGCCGACTTGGGCGTCAAGGAGCAGACCCTCGAGGTGCTCGCCGACGGCGTGTACGCCCTGACCGCCGAGGGCGACCCCAACCTCGGTGCCATCGAGGGCGAGGACTTCCTCGTCTGCTTCGAGGCCCTGGCCACCCCCGTTGCCGCCCGCCGCTGGCTGACCAGGCTGCGCGAGCACACCGACAAGCCGGTCCGTTACCTGGTGCTCAGCCACTACCACGCCGTCCGCGTGCTGGGCGCCAGCGCCTTCGACGCCGAGATCATCGTCAGCTCCGAGCAGACCAAGGGCCTGATCGCCGAGCGCGGGCAGCAGGACTGGGAGAGCGAGTTCGGCCGGATGCCGCGGCTGTTCGAGGAGCCGGAGTCCATCCCGGGCCTGACCTGGCCCACGATGACGTTCCGCGACAAGCTGACCATCGAACTGGGCGGCGACCGCGGCGAGCTGGTTCTGGAGTTCCTCGGTCGCGGCCACACCGAGGGCGACATCGTCGCCTGGATCCCCAAGCACGAGATCCTCTTCGCCGGCGACCTCGTCGAGTCCCAGGCCGCGCTCTACACCGGCGACGCGTTCCACTTCGACTGGGCCTCCGACACCCTCGACCGGGTCAAGGCCCTCGGCGCCCAGCAGCTCATCGGCGGTCGCGGGAAGATCGCCCGCGGCCGGGACCAGGTCGACGCCGCGATCGAGCAGACGCGCGACTTCCTCCTCACCATGCAGCGCACCGTCGGCGACGTGCACCGGGCCGGTGGCACCCTCAAGGAGGCCTTCGAGGCCACCCACACCGCCCTGGCCCCGAAGTACGGCAAGTGGCCGATCTTCGAGCACTGCCTGCCCTTCGACGTCCAACGCATCTGGGACGAGATGGACGGCATCGAGCGCCCCGTGATCTGGACGGCGGAGCGGGACCGCCAGGTGTGGGACGAGCTGCAGGGCTGACGACGGCGATGACCACTCCCACCACCAGCGCACCGGTCCTGGTGCTCGGCTGCGGCCCGGTCGGCCAGACCACCGCCCTGCTGCTGGCCCGCTGGGGACTGCCCGTCGTCGTCCTCGACGGGCGCTCCGAGCGCGACGTCATCGGCAGCAAGGCCATCTGCCAACAGCGCGACGTCCTCGATGTCTGGGACGCCGTCGGCGTCGGCGCCGAAGTGGCCCGCCGCGGCGTCACGTGGACGACCGCCCGGACGTTCCACCGCGACCAGGAGCTCTTCAGCTTCCAGTTCGCCGACCGCGGGAAGTCCCCCTTCCCCCCGTTCGTCAACATCTCGCAGTGCGAGACCGAGCAGCTGCTCGACGAGCGCATCTCCGCCGAACCGCTGATCGAGGTCCGCTGGGGCCACCGGGTCACCGGCATCCAGCAGGACGAGTCCGGCGTCACCGCCGTCTGCGCCACCGAGGGCGGCGAGACGTCCGTCCAGGGCTCCTACGTCGTCGCGTGTGCCGGCCCGCGCAGCGACGAGATCCGCGCGGCCCTCGGCCTCACCTTCGAGGGCGAGACGTTCGACGACCACTTCCTCATCTGCGACATCCGCACGGACATGCCGGGCTGGGAGACCGAGCGGCGGTTCTACTTCGACCCGGAGTGGAACCCCGGTCGGCAGGTGCTGATCCACCCGTGCCCCGACTCCACGTTCCGCATCGACTGGCAGGTTCCCCCGGACTTCGACCTCGCGGCCGAGGAGGCCTCCGGCGGTCTCGACCGGCGGATCCGGCAGGTGATCGGCGACCGGCCCTACGAGATCGCGTGGAAGTCGGTCTACCGCTTCCACTCCCGGGTCGTCGACCGGATGCGGGTCGGCGGGGTGCTCGTCGCCGGCGACGCTGCGCACCTCGTCTCCCCCTTCGGTGCCCGGGGCCTGAACTCCGGTGTGCTGGACGCCGAGAACGCCGCCTGGAAGATCGCCTTCGTCCTCCGTGGTTGGGCCCCGGAGTCGCTCCTCGACAGCTACCACGACGAGCGGCACGCCGCGGCGCTGGAGAACATCGCGGTCACCGGCGACACCATGCGGTTCCTCGTCCCGGGCACCGACGAGGAGGCAGCCCACCGCCTGGACGTCCTGGAGCGGGCTGCGACCGATCCCTCCGCACGGGCCCAGGTGGACTCGGGCCGGCTCGCCGAGCCGTTCTGGTACGTCGACTCGCCGCTGACGACCCCCGACGAGCGGCGGCCGTTCCCCGGCCGGCCGGCCCGCGGGGACGTCCCCGTGCCGGCACCGGGTGTCCTCGTGCCCGACTGCCCGATCAGCGTGCCCGGCCGGCCCGAGCTGGTGCGGCTGCGGCAGCTGGCCCGCTCCGGGGTGACCGTGCTGGTCGGGGACGACGCCGCGCTGCCTTCCCTGCCGGAGACCCTGCCTGCGGACCTGCCCGTCGCCGTGCACCGCATCAGCGACCTCGACGCCGGCCCCACGCTGCGCGACGCGCTCGGCGCCCGCCCGGACGAGATCTGGGTGCTGCGCCCCGACGGTCACGTGGCCGCCGTCCTCACACGCTCCGCCGACGTCGCCCCCGCGGTGGCCCGGCTGCTCGACCGCTCCGTTCCCAGCCCCGTCCTGGCCTGACCCTTCTGGAGGCACTCCCATGGCGTTCTACAGGCAGGTGGGCAGCGTCCCGCCGAAGCGGCACACCCAGTTCCGCGCTCCCGACGGCGGCCTCTACTCCGAGGAGCTGATGGGCGAGGAGGGCTTCTCCAGCGACTCCTCGCTGCTCTACCACCGCGGCATCCCGTCGGCGATCGTCGACGCCCGCCCGTGGGAGCTGCCCGACCAGACCCTGACGCCCAACGCGCCGCTGGTGCCCCGGCACCTCAAGCTGCACGACCTGTTCCCCGGCGAGGAGCACAAGGCCGTCGACGCGGTGACCGGCCGCCGGCTGGTGCTCGGCAACGGCGACGTGCGGATCTCCTACGCCGTCTCCTCGCTGCCGAGCCCGTACTACCGCAACGCCACCGGCGACGAGTGCGTCTACGTCGAGCGCGGCAGCGCCACGGTGGAGACCGTCTTCGGTGCGCTGCAGGTGGGGCAGGGCGACTACGTGGTCATCCCGCGGACCACCACGCACCGCTGGGTCCCGACCGGCAGCGAGCCGCTGCGGACCTACGCCATCGAGGCCACCAGCCACATCGCCCCGCCGAAGCGGTACCTGTCGAAGTACGGGCAGTTCCTGGAGCACGCCCCGTTCTGCGAACGCGATCTGCGCACCCCCACGGAGCCGCTGCTGGCCGAGGGCACCGACGTCGAGGTCTACGTCAAGCACCGCGGAAGGGGTCCGGGAGGACTCACGGGCACGATCCACGTCGTCCCGGAGCACCCCTTCGACGTGGTCGGGTGGGACGGCTGCCTCTACCCGTACGTCTTCAACATCGCCGACTACGAGCCGATCACCGGCCGGGTGCACCAGCCGCCGCCGGTGCACCAGGTCTTCGAGGGCAACAACTTCGTGATCTGCAACTTCGTCCCGCGGAAGGTCGACTACCACCCGCTCGCGGTGCCGGTGCCCTACTACCACTCCAACGTCGACAGCGACGAGATCATGTTCTACGTCGACGGCGACTACGAGGCCCGCAAGGGCTCGGGCATCGGCAAGGGCTCGATCTCGGTGCATCCCGGCGGGCACAGCCACGGCCCGCAGCCCGGCGCGGTCGAGCGCTCCCTCGGTGCGGAGTACTTCGACGAGCTCGCCGTCATGGTCGACACCTTCCGGCCGCTCGACCTCGGCGAGGCGGGCATCGCCGTCGACGACGGGAAGTACGCCTGGACCTGGTCGGGCCGGGGTCCCTCGGCATGAGGGAGCTGTGCCCTGACCTGTTCGGGGGCCTCTTCGACGACGCCGCCCTGTTCCCGCCCGGCGACGCCCCGATGGCCGCCGCCGTCCCGGCGCACCGCGAGCTGCGGGCGCGACTGGGCGACCTGGTGGGGCCGTTCGTGGTCCCCGCCGCCCGGCTCGACGAGCTGGCGGCGCACCTCGGCGACCCGACCCACGGGGACGCGTTCGGCGTCTCGCTCATCGCGGCGGCCGGCGACCTGCCGGCCGCCGCGGCCCGGGTCGAGGCCGACCCGCGGCTGCGGCTGGCGGCCGTCGAGGTGCCGGTCGTGGCCGACGCCGCGGCGGCCGGGCACGCGGTCCGGGTGCTCGGCGACGTCCTGCCCGCCGGCGTGCCGGCCGCCGTCGAGCTGCCCCGCACCGGCGCCCGCGACGCCGTCCTCGACGTCCTGGCCGGCACGGGGGTCCGCGCCAAGCTGCGCACCGGCGGCCTGCGCGCCGACCTGTTCCCGTCGGCCGACGAGCTCGCCGGGACCCTGGCCGCCTGCGTCGGGCGCGGCGTGGCGCTCAAGTGCACCGCCGGCCTGCACTCCGCCGTCGCGCACACCGACCCGGCGACCGGGTTCGCCCACCACGGCTTCCTCAACGTGCTGGTCGCCGTCTCGGCCCTCGCCGCGGGCGCGCCCGCGACCACCGCCGCCGAGGAGCTGCGCGAGACCGACGCCGGGCCCCTCGTCGCCGCGCTGCGCACCTGGCCGGCCGACCGCGCCGCCCGGGCCCGCGCGGTCTTCACCTCCTTCGGCACCTGCAGCGTGCTCGAGCCCGTCGACGACCTCGTCACCCTCGGCCTGCTGCCCGCCCCCGATCGGATCCCCGCATGAGCTGGCTGCCCCTCCCCGACGACACCGGCTTCGGCCTGGACAACCTCCCCCACGGCGTGTTCTCCGACGCCTCCGGCCGCCGACGCACCGGCGTCGCGGTCGGCGACGCCGTGCTCGACCTCGCCGCCGTCACCGGCGACGACGTGCACGCCACCGGCACCCTCAACGCCTTCCTCGCCCGCGGGCCGCAGGCGTGGCGGGACCTCCGCGAGCAGCTGACCACCTGGCTCACCGACGAGGAGCACCGCGGCCGGGTCGAGCCGCACCTGCTCCCGCGGGACGGGGTCACGCTGCACCTGCCCGTCGAGGTCGCCGACTACGTCGACTTCTACAGCTCCCGGCACCACGCCGAGAACCTCGGCCGGATGTTCCGCCCCGACTCCCCTCCCCTGACCCCGAACTGGCAGCACCTGCCCATCGGCTACCACGGCCGGTCGGGGACGGTGCGGGTCTCGGGCACCCCGGTCGTGCGCCCGTCGGGCCAGCGCAAGGCGCCCACCGACGACGCGCCCACGTTCGGGCCGTCCCAGCGGCTGGACATCGAGGCCGAGGTCGGCTTCGTCGTCGGCACGCCGTCGGACCTGGGCACCCCCGTGCCCCTGGGCGGGTTCGCCGACCACGTCTTCGGCGTCTGCCTGGTCAACGACTGGTCGGCGCGCGACCTGCAGTCCTGGGAGTACGTGCCGCTGGGCCCCTTCCTCGGCAAGTCCTTCCTCACCTCGGTCTCCCCGTGGGTGGTGCCGCTGGCCGCGCTGCAGGCCGCCCGCGTCGCCCCGCCGGCCCGCGACGTGCCGCTGCTGCCCTACCTCGACGACGCCGGTGCCGACCCGTGGGGGCTCGACATCGCGATCGAGGTGCGGCTCAACGGCGAGCTGGTCTCCTGCCCGCCGTTCGGCCTCGTGTACTGGACCCCGGCACAGCAGCTGGCGCACACGACCGTCAACGGCGCGAGCCTGCGCACCGGCGACCTGTTCGCCTCGGGCACCGTCTCCGGCCCGGCGAAGGACCAGCGCGGCTCGTTCATCGAGCTGTCCTGGGGCGGCCAGGAGCCGCTGACCCTGTCCGACGGGTCCACCCGCACGTTCCTCGAGGACGGCGACGTCGTCACCCTCACCGCCACCGCACCCGGCACCGGCGGCGGCCGCATCTCCCTCGGCGAGGTCACCGGCCGCGTCGAGCCCTCCCACCGCGAAGGACCGCGATGACCACCCCCACCGTGACCGAGCCCGTGACCACCACGGCGCAGACCCCGACCTACGAGACCCTGCTGGCCGCCGTGACCGACCCCGGCGGCCGGGAGGTCCTCGACCCGGCCACCGGCGAGGTGGTCGGCCGCGCCGCCGACCGCTCGGCCGACGACCTCGACGCCGCCGTCGCCGCCGCCCGCGCCGTGCAGCGCGCCTGGGCCGCGCGTCCCGACGCCGAGCGCGTCGAGCTGCTGCTGCGCGCCGCCGAGGCGGTCGAGGCCGCCGCCGAGCCGCTGGCCGAACTGCTCTCCCGCGAGCAGGGCAAGCCGCTCAACGGCCCCAACGCCCGCTTCGAGGTCGGCGCCTGCGCCGCCTGGCTGCGCGCCACCGCCGCCACCGAGCTCCCCGGCGGCACCGTGCTCGACGACGGCGAGACCCGCGCCGAGCTGCACTACCGCCCCGTCGGTGTCGTCGGCGCCATCGGCCCGTGGAACTGGCCGATGATGATCACGATCTGGCAGGTCGCCCCCGCCCTGCGGATGGGCAACACCGTGGTGGTCAAGCCCTCCGAGTACACCCCGCTGAGCGTCCTGGCCCTGGTGCACGTGCTCAACGGTGTGCTGCCCGCCGACGTGCTCACCGCCGTCGCCGGCGGCCGCGAGGTCGGCGCCCGGCTGTCGGCCCACCCCGACATCGACAAGCTCGTGTTCACCGGCTCCACCGCCACCGGCCAGGCCATCATCCGCAGCTCCGCCGACACGGTGAAGCGGCTGACGCTGGAGCTCGGCGGCAACGACGCCGGCATCGTGCTGCCCGACGTCGACCCGACCGCCATCGCCGAGGGCCTGTTCTGGGGCGCGTTCATCAACACCGGCCAGACCTGCGCCGCCCTCAAGCGCCTCTACGTGCACACCGACGTCCACGACGAGGTCTGCGCGGCGCTGGTCGAGGTGGCGAAGACGATGCCGATGGGCCGCGGGCTGGACGAGGCCAACGTGCTCGGCCCGCTGCAGAACCGTGCCCAGTACGAGATCGTCGCCCGCCTGGTCGACGCCGCCCGCGACGCCGGCGCGACGATCCTGCTGGGCGGCGACCCCGATCCCGACGCCCCGGGGCACTTCTACCCGACCACGCTGGTGGCCGACGTCGACGACACCAACCCGCTCGTCGCCCAGGAGCAGTTCGGCCCCGCCCTGCCGATCGTCCGCTACGACGACGTCGAGCAGGCCGTCGCCATGGCCAACCGGCTCGACGTGGGTCTCGGCGCCTCGGTCTGGTCCAGCGACCGCGACGCCGCCCGCACCGTGGCCGCGCGCCTGGAGGCAGGCACCGTGTGGATCAACTCCCACGGCGGCGTGCACCCGATGGTCCCCTTCGGCGGGGTGAAGAAGTCCGGCTACGGCCTGGAGTTCGGCGTCGAGGGCCTCAAGGCGGTCGCCGTCCCCCAGGTCGTCAACGGCTGACCTGGGCACATCCGCGGAAGTGTCCGGACGTTTCGGCGCACTTCCGCGGATGTGCACGGGTCGTCCCGGGATGCACCCCGTTCCCCGCTCGGGGAGTAGCCCTCGTGCTCCTGACGGCCGAGGTGCCGCTGGTCCGCCGGGCCCCCGCACGTACGAGACCGCCACGGTCGAGCTCGACGACCCGCGCCAGGGTCGGGGGACAGTCGAGGTCGCGTGATCCGCGGGTGGTCGTCAACGGCCGACCCGCCGGGTCAGCCCAGCAGCGGGCCCAGCCGGCGGGCGAAGTCCGCGGCGGGCACGGCGTGCGCGGCCGGCGCCGCGGGGTCGACCCCGCGGACGGTGAACACCAGGGCGGCCACCAGCGCCCCCGCGGGGGACCGCACGGGGACCGCCGCGCACGACAGGTCCGCGTGCACCTGCCCGCCCTGCACGGCCCAGCCGCGGCGGCGTGTCTCGCCGAGCTCCCCGTCGAGGTCGGCGGGACGCACCACCGTGCGGTCGGTCAGCCGGTGCAGCCGGGTGGGGCCGAGGACGTCCTGCCAGTCGTCCTGCTCGGCCAGCAGCAGCTTGCCGGGCGCGGAGGCGTGCAGGTGGCGCTCGACCAGCTCGGGCGCCTGCAGCGGGTGGTCCGGGTCGACGTCGGCGCAGTGCAGCGTCGACGGCGTGCACAGGACGAGGTGCACGCCGCAGCGCACCCGGCCCCGCAGGTCGGCGACGACCTCGCGGGCCGCCGTGCACACCGGCGCGGCACCGGTGGCCCCGGTGAGGCGGGCGGCCTTCCGGCCGAGGGCGAACCCGTGCAGGTCGGGGAGGCGGACCAGGTACTCCTCGCCCACGAGCAGGTTCAGCAGCCGGTAGGTGGTCGCCGGCGGCAGCCCGAGCTCCTCGGCGACCTCCTTGGCGGTCACGCCGGCCCCGACCCGGGCCACCGTCTCGAGGATCGCCAGCGCGCTCTGCACCGCCTTGGGCTGGCGCCCGGTGAGCCCCCGGTCGATGGCGGGGGTCATCGCGGCGGCTCGGCCGGGACGGTGCCCGGGAGCACGCTGCTCACCGTCGCCTGGTCGTACACGCCGACCGACCGCAGCCGCTCCGGGGCCCGCCACCTCAGCCACAGCGCCCAGGCCACCCCCGGCGCCAGGGCGGCGACGGTGACGGCCGCGGTCACGGCCCCGTCACCGCGGGCGGCGCCGGCCACCGCGGCCGTCAGCACGGCCAGCCCCGCCGCCCCGGCCACCAGGCCGCCGGCCAGCGGCAGCGGGGTGAGCTCGCCGATGCGGCGCAGGAACAGCGGCACGGCCAGGCACGCCAGGACGTAGGCGACCACGTACCCGGCGGCCGAGACGGTGAGCGCACCGACCAGCACCCCCCGCGGCCGGGCACCGAGGGCCAGGGCGAGCACCGGGACGCCGACCACCGCCGGCAGCACCGCCGCCAGCGCGCGGTGCGGGGTGTCGAAGCGCCGGTGCGTGCGGCCCAGCGTCCGGGGCAGCACCTCCTCGCGGGCCATCGAGAACAGCACCCGGCCCAGCGCGTTCGTCGAGCCCGTGACGCAGGCGAAGAACGACGCGGCGATGCCGAGGTCCAGCAGCCGCCGCAGCGGCACGAGGCCGTTGCGGTCGGCGAGCTCGGCCACCGGCACCGGGCTGGTCAGCACGTCGATCGGCGCCGCGCGCAGGAGCACGACCTGGGCCACCGCCGCCCCGAAGACCAGCACCCCCGCCACCGCCGGGGTCCACAGCACCGCCCGCGGCACGGCCACGAGCGGGCGGCGCGCCTCCACACCGAGGACGGCGGCGCTCTCGAAGCCCATGAACGCGGTGACGCCCAGCACCGTCCCCACGGCGAGCCCACCCCAGTGCAGCGGGGCGTCCACCACCGGCGCCGCGCTGCCCGGCGTGCGGGGGGCGAGCACCAGCAGCGCCCCGAGCACCGCGACGACCAGGGCGACGGAGACGACCTCGAGGACCAGCGCGACCCGGGCCGAGAGACGGATGCCCCGCACCGCGAAGGCGGTCGCGAGCAGGCCGACCGCGCCGCCCAGCAGGGCGACGACCGGCGGCGTCGGCTCGAGCCCGAGCAGCCCGGCGAGGTAGAGCGCCGCGCCGACCAGGGCCGCCATCGCGACCGTGGCGTAGCCGACGAGCAGCGCCCAGCCACCGACCAGGGCGCCGACCGGCCCGAGGCCCTTGGCGGTGTAGCTGTACGTGCCGCCGACCGCGGCCATGCGGCGGCCGAACTGCGTGAGGCACCAGCCGATGAGCAGCACGAGGGCGGTGGCCGCGACGAACGCGGGCAGCGTGCCCGCTCCCGCCTCGACCAGCACGATCGAGGGCACGACGACCATCGCCGCCGTCGGTGCGAGCGCCGACACAGACTGGGCGAGCACCTCGGCGAAGCTCAGCCGCCGCCGGCGCAGCCCGTCGACCGGCGACCGGCGGGGCAGTCGGACGGCGGTGCTCCGCTGGGACATGCCGCTCCTCTCGACTGCTGCGCGAGGGTAGCCAGGTCGCGTGTCCGCGGCGCCCCTCTCGAATGAGAAAGACGTGACCCCCGTCTCCCGTTCGAGGTAACGAGAACGTTTCCGGTTCATGACGGCCGTGTAACCGCGCACGTCCGCGCGGCGTCCAGGCTCCTCAGCCATCGCCGTCCGCCCGGCAGCCCGACTGCCGCTGCACCGGAGGTCGCCCATGGCCACCGTCTCCGACCCACCGCCGGCCACACCGGACACCCGTCCCGGGGAGCGCCACCGCCTCAGCGGGCGCCTCGGCCCGGGTGCCATCGTCTTCATGGTCGTGGCCGCGGCCGCGCCGCTGACGGTCGTCGCCGGCTCGGTCCCCATCGGGATCGCCGCCGGGAACGGCGCCGGCTACCCGGCCATGTACGTGGTCGCGGCCGTCGTCCTGCTCTTCTTCGCCGTCGGCTTCACCGCCATGACGCGGCACGTGCCGAACGCCGGCGCGTTCTACTCCTACGTCGGCACCGGGCTCGGCCGCGGCGCCGGGCTGGGCAGCGCGCTGGTCGCGCTCATCAGCTACGTCACCGTGCAGGGGGCGGTGTACGGCTACGTCGGCTTCCTCGTCGACGACCTGGTGACCGGCTACGGCGGGCCCTCGCTGCCGTGGTGGCTCTGGACCGCCGTCTTCCTGGCCGTCACCGGCGTGCTCGGCTACCGGCACATCGAGCTCTCCAGCAAGGTGCTCGGCGTCCTGCTCGTCGCCGAGGTGGGCATCGTCCTGGTGCTGGACGCCGCGGTGATCGGCCGGGGCGGCGGCGGCGAGGGACTGTCCTCGGCTCTCGTCCGGCCCGACGCGGTGCTCTCCGGCGCCCCGGGCATCGGCCTGATGTTCGCCATCGCCGGGTTCATCGGCTTCGAGGCGACCGCGATCTTCCGCGACGAGGCCCGCGACCCCGAGCGCACCATCCCCCGCGCGACCTACCTGGCGCTGGCCATCATCGGCGTCTTCTACACGCTGTCGGCCTGGGCCATCGTCAGCGCGTGGGGCGACGGCTCGGTCGTCGAGGCGGCGACCGCCGACCCGGGCGGCATCGTGGTGACGACGGCGGCGCAGTTCGTCGGCACGGCCGCGGCCGACGTGATGCAGGTGCTGTTCGTGACCAGCCTCTTCGCCGCGATCCTGTCCTTCCACAACGTCCTGTCGCGCTACGTCTTCTCCCTCGGCAACACCGGCGTCCTGCCCGTCGCCTGCGGACGCAGCCACGCCCGGCACGCCTCACCGCACGTGGCCTCGCTGGTCACCACCGCGATCGGTGGCCTGCTGATGGCCGTGTGCGCCGTCGCCGGGCTCGACCCGGTGCTGGAGATCTTCACCTGGCTGGCCGGCATCGCCAGCGTCGGGATCGTCGTGCTGATGCTGCTGGCCTGCGTCGCCGTCGTCGTCTTCTTCCGGCGCACCGGGCTCGACCGGCGGCCGTGGCACGGCCTCGTCGCCCCCGGCCTGGGCGCGGTGGGCCTGGCGCTGATCCTCGTCCTGCTCGTCCGGAACCTGCCGCTGCTCATGGGCGGCTCGACCCCCCTCGGCGTCGGCGCCGGCGTCCTGCTCGCCGCCGCCCTCGCCGCCGGCTGGCTGCTCGCCCGGGCCCGCCCGAACGCCGCCCGCGACCTCACCACCGCCACCCCCGCCGACTCCGCCCCGCAGATCTGAGGAGGACCCGATGACCCTGACCACCCCCCGATCCACCGCCACCCACCCGCTGTCCCGGCTCACCACCGAGGAGATCACCGCCGCCACCGCGATCGTCCGCGATGCCGGCCTGGCGCACGAGGACTCGAAGTTCGTCTACGTCGGCCTGGAGGAGCCGCACAAGCGCGACGTGCTCGCCTGGACCCCGGGTGAGCCGGTCGAGCGGCGGGTGCGGGTGCTGCTGCTCGACCGCGCCACCGGCAACGGCCGCGACCTGACCGTGTCGATCACCGGGGGCACCGTCGTCACCGACGTCGAGATCGACGGCGCGGCCGACGGCCAGGTGCCGATCCTCGACGCGGAGTTCGAGGCGATCGAGCCGATCCTCGCCGCCGACGAGCGCTGGGTCGGCGCGATGGCCAAGCGCGGGCTCGCCGTCGCCGACGTGCGGGCCGTGCCGCTGTCGGCCGGCTCCTACTTCCCCGACGAGTCCGGCCACCGGATCGTCCGGGTCCTCGGGTTCCACCAGGCCGACGAGGCCGACCTGCCGTGGGCGCACCCGGTCGACGGCGTCGTCGCGTACGTCGACATCACCCGGGGCGTCACCACCGCCGTGCACGACCACTTCGACCTGCCGGTGCCGGCCGAGCGCGCCGACCTCGACCAGGACACCCACCCGCACGCCGCCCGCGACCTCAAGCCCATCGAGATCACCCAGCCCGAGGGGCCGAGCTTCACCGTCGAGGACGACGTCGTGCGCTGGGCCGGCTGGGAGTTCCGCGTGGGCTTCGACGCCCGCGAGGGCCTGGTGCTCAACCAGCTGTCGATCGACGGGCGGTCGGTGGTGCACCGCGCCTCGATCGCCGAGATGGTCGTGCCCTACGCCGACCCCTCCCCGGTGCGGTTCTGGCAGAACTACTTCGACGTCGGCGAGTACCTCTTCGCCCGCTACACCAACTCCCTGGAGCTGGGCTGCGACTGCCTCGGCGAGATCCACTACTTCGACGCCACGCTGGCCGACGAGGACGGCGCCCCGCGCACCATCCGCAACGCCGTCTGCCTGCATGAGGAGGACTACGGCGTCGCCTGGAAGCACACCGACCTGTTCAACGGGATGGCCGAGACGCGCCGCTCCCGCCGGCTGGTGATCAGCTTCTTCACCACCATCGGCAACTACGACTACGGCTTCTACTGGTACCTCTACACCGACGGCACGATCCAGCTGGAGTCCAAGGCCACCGGCATCGTCTTCACCTCGTCCTACCGCGGCGACGAGCACCCCTACGCCACCGAGGTCGCCCCGGGGCTGGGCGCGCCGTTCCACCAGCACCTGTTCTCCGCGCGGCTGGACATGGCCGTCGACGGCACCGGCAACACCGTCCACGAGGTGGACGCCGTCCGGCTGCCGGTGAGCGACACCAACCCGTACGGCAACGCCTTCGCCCGCCGGCTCACCCCGCTCACCCGCGAGTCGGAGGCGCAGCGGGTCAGCGACGCGACGGTCGGGCGGACCTGGCACGTGGTCAACCCGTCGAAGACCAACCGTCTCGGCCAGCCCGTCGGGTACGCGCTGCACCCGCAGGCCTCGCCCGTGCTGCTCGCCGACGAGGAGTCCTCGATCGCCCAGCGGGCGGCGTTCTCGACCCGGACCCTGTGGGTGACCGAGTACGACCCCGCCGAGCGCTATCCCGCCGGCGACTTCGTCAACCAGCACCCCGGCTCCGGCGGGCTGCCGTCCTTCGTCGCCGGCGACGCGCCGCTCGAGGACACCGACGTCGTCCTCTGGCACACCTTCGGGCTCACGCACTTCCCGCGCCCGGAGGACTGGCCGGTCATGCCGACCGACTACACCGGCTTCACGCTCAAGCCGGTCGGCTTCTTCGACCGCAACCCCGCGCTCGGCCTGCCGCGGTCCACCTCGTCGCACTGCGCGTCGCACGGGTCGTGACGACCGCCGACGGAGCCGCCCGGCCGGGGGCACGCGCCCTCGGCCGGGCGGCCGCCGGCCTGGCCGTGGCGGGGTCGCTGCTGCACCTGCTGCTGCTCGACGCCACGTCGCTGGCCTCGCTGGCGATGGCGGCGACCGCGGCGGTCTGCCTGCCGTGCGCCTGGCAGCTGTGGCGGCGGCCGACCCGGTCCGCGTGGCGGACGACGGTGCTCGCCGACGTCACGATGCTCCTGCTGCACGCCCAGCTGCTCGGCGAGCCGGCCGCGGGCGGGGCGGCGCACGCCGCGCACCACGGCGCCGCCCCCGGCGCGCCGGCGTGGACGGGGCTCGCCCTCGTCGCCGGCTCCCTCGCGGCCGGCGCGGTCGCACTCGCCGGCGACCGCCGGGCGAGGCACCGGCGGGGGCTCCTGCCGTCGGTGCACGCGCCGGCCTGAGCCGGCGCTTGTCGGGGCCGCCGGGCCGGCCGCAGACTCCGCGGGTGCGCACCGACCCCGCGGCGGCCGGCCCCCGGCTGACGCCCGCCGACACCCTGGCGCTGGTCGACCCGGCGACCTACGAGGACGGGCCGCCGTTCGCCCTGCTGGCCCGGCTGCGGGCGGAGGCACCGGTGACCTGGGTCGAGGAGCCCGCGCTGCACGGCCAGCCCGGCGGGCCCGGGTTCTGGCTGGTGCTGCGGCACGCCGACGTCGAGCGGGTGCTGCGCGACCCGGCGACCTTCTCCTCCTGGCTGGGCGCCACCCAGGTGCGCGACGCCGCCGACCTGGACTGGGTGCGCCGGATGATGCTCAACACCGACCCGCCCGACCACTCCCGGCTGCGCCGGCTGCTGTCGCGGTCGTTCACCCCGCGCGCGGTGGCCGCGCTGACCGCGTCCGTCGAGGCGACGGCCGACCGGCTGGTCGAGCGGGTGGTGGACGGTGCCGCCGAGGGCCGCTGCGACTTCGCCAAGGACCTCGCCGCCGACCTGCCGCTGCTCACCCTGGCCGACGTCCTGGGCGTGCCGGCCGAGGACCGCTGGCTGCTGTTCGACTGGTCCAACCGGGTCATCGGCTGGCAGGACCCCGACTACGCCACCTCGGCGGCCTTCGACGGCACCGGGGGGACGGCGATGGCGCGCGAGGCCCTGGCGCTGCGGCCGGCCCCGGGCCCCGACGGCCGGATGCCCGACCCGCGCACCCGCGCCGGCATGCCCGACCTCTACGCCTACGCCCGGCTGCTGGCCGAGGAGAAGCGGCGGGCCCCGACGGGCGACGTCGTGTCGATCCTGCTGGCCCAGGTCGACGAGGACGGCGGGCAGGTGAGCCCCGAGGAGTTCGAGAACCTGTTCTGGCTGTTCGCCGTCGCCGGCAACGAGACGCTGCGCAACGGCCTGCCCGGCGGGCTGATCGCGCTGCTGCAGCACCCCGACCAGCTGGCCGCGCTGCGCGCCGACCCGGCCCTGCTGCCCGGCGCGGTGGAGGAGCTGCTGCGCTGGTGGACGCCGGTCATGGTGTTCCGCCGCACCGCCACCCGCGACACCGACCTCGCCGGCGTCCGCGTGCGGGCCGGCGACAAGGTGGTCGTCTCGTTCACCTCGGCCAACCGGGACGAGGCGGTGTTCGACGACCCCGACCGGTTCGACGTCCGCCGCGCGCCCAACCCGCACCTGTCCTTCGGGCACGGGCCGCACTTCTGCCTCGGCGCCCAGCTGGCCCGGGTGCAGCTGCGCGCGCTGTTCGCCGCGCTGCTGCGCCGCACGGCAACCGTCGAGCCCGACGGGCCGCCGACGCTGCTGCGCTCGAACTTCCAGCGGGGCGTCAAGCGGCTGCCCGTCCGCTGGACCGCTGCCTGAGACCGGGTCAGGCGCGGGCGCGCAGCCCCTCGAACGTGGTGGCGACCAGCGCGTCGGCCAGCGCGTCGGCCGAGAGGCTGCCGCCGGGGCGGTACCACTCGGTCAGCGAGTTGACGGTGCCGAACAGCAGCCGGCTGGTCACGGCGGGGTCGACGTCGGGCCGCACGTCGCCCTCCTCCTCCGCGGCGCGCACCAGGTCGGTGACGATGCGGTCGAACCCGCGCCGCCGGGCGAGGGCCGCCTCCTCCACCGGGGAGTTGCCGCGCACCCGCAGCAGCAGGGTGACGACGGGCAGCTCGGCGGCGAGCACCCGCACCGAGCCGCGGACGACGTGCTCGAGCCGGTCGATCGCCCGCCCGGTGACGGCCTGCGGCTCCTCGGTGACGGCGAACAGGGCGTCCAGCGCCCGGTCCAGCGCCAGCCGCAGCAGCTCCACCTTGCTCGGCACGTGGTGGTAGATCGCCGACTTGGTGACGCCGAGCCGCGCGGCGAGCTCCTCCATGCTCGTGGCGTCGAAGCCGCGCTCGTTGAACACCTCGACGGCGACGTCGAGCAGGCTGTCGAGCGAGTGCCCCGGGCGCCCGCGGCGGACCCGCGCCTGCGTCACGCGCGCTCCCGCCGGTCGGTGAGGCGCTGCAGCTTGCCCATCGAGCGGGGCAGCGTCTCCGGGTCGACGACGAGCACCTCGATGCTGGTGCCCACGGTGTCCTTGACGCCCTTGGTGACCTCGGCGGCGGCCTCGGTGCGCCGGCCGGCCGGGCAGTCGGGACGGGCCTCGACGCGGACGACGAGGTGGTCCATCCGGCCGCGGGTGGTCAGCTCGAGCGCGAAGTGCGGCGCCAGGCCCGGGGTGCGCAGCACGACCTCCTCGATCTGGGTCGGGAACAGGTTCACCCCGCGCAGGATGATCATGTCGTCGGTGCGACCGGTGACCTTCTCCATCCGCCGCATCCCCGGCCGCGCCGTCCCGGGCAGCAGCCGGGTGAGGTCGCGGGTGCGGTAGCGGACGACCGGCATGGCCTCCTTGGTCAGCGAGGTGAACACCAGCTCGCCGACCTCCCCCTCGGGCAGCACCTCGCCGGTGATCGGGTCGATGACCTCCGGGTAGAAGTGGTCCTCCCACACGTGCAGGCCGTCCTTGGTCTCCACGCACTCCTGCGCGACGCCGGGACCCATCACCTCGGAGAGCCCGTAGATGTCGACGGCCTGGATGCCGGCGCGCTCCTCCATCTCGCGGCGCATCTGCTCGGTCCAGGGCTCGGCGCCGAAGACGCCGATCTCCAGGCTGGAGGCCCGCGGGTCGAGCCCCTGCTTCTCGAACTCGTCGAGCACGGTGAGCATGTAGGACGGCGTCACCATGATCACCCGCGGCGTGAAGTCGGTGATCAGCTGCACCTGGCGCGGCGTCATGCCGCCCGAGACCGGGACGACGGTGCAGCCCAGCTTCTCCGCGCCGTAGTGCGCGCCCAGCCCGCCGGTGAACAGGCCGTAGCCGTAGGCGTTGTGCAGCCGGTCGCCGGGCCGGCCGCCCGCCGCCCGGATGGAGCGGGCCATGACGGTGGCCCAGGTGTCGATGTCGCGCTCGGTGTAGCCGACGACGGTGGGCCGGCCGGTGGTGCCGGAGGAGGCGTGGATGCGCCGCACCTGCTCCTGCGGGACGGCGAACATGCCGAACGGGTAGTTGTCGCGCAGGTCGGCCTTGCTGGTGGTGGGGAACCGCGCCAGGTCGGCCAGCTCCCGGCAGTCGTCGGGGTGCACGCCGGCCTCGTCGAAGGCCCGCCGGTAGTGCGGCACGTGGTCGTAGGCGTGCCGCAGCGACCACTGCAGCCGCTCCAGCTGCAGCGCCCGCAGCTCGTCGACCCCCATCCGCTCGGCCGCGTCGAGGGTGCCGGGGTCGGGCGCCGTCCCCAGTCGCCGGGTGGTCTCGCCGGTCGCCGTCGTCATCGGTGCCTCCAGGTCGGCTGCGCTGCTTGTGCCGCGCTCCACACTGGGGCACACTATTACCGACCGCCTGGTCAGTAAATAGCCGAGGGGAGCCCCGATGTCCGCGCCGACGCTCGACCGGCCGACCGACGAGGCCGCACTGCAGCAGCGGTTCGACGCCACCATCGCCGCCGACCGGCGGATCGAGCCGCGCGACTGGATGCCCGACGGCTACCGGAAGACGCTGGTCCGCCAGATCGCCCAGCACGCGCACTCGGAGATCATCGGGATGCAGCCCGAGGGCGACTGGCTGCTCGCCGCCCCGAGCCTGCGCCGCAAGGCGATCCTGCTGGCCAAGGTGCAGGACGAGGCCGGCCACGGCATGTACCTGTACTCGGCGGCCGAGACCCTCGGTGCCGACCGCGCCGACCTCACCGACAAGCTCATCGAGCAGAAGCAGAAGTACAGCTCGATCTTCAACTACCCCACGCTCACCTACGCCGACGTCGGCGTCATCGGCTGGCTGGTCGACGGCGCGGCGATCTGCAACCAGGTGCCGCTGTGCCGCTCCTCCTACGGGCCCTACGCCCGGGCGATGATCCGCATCTGCAAGGAGGAGTCGTTCCACCAGCGGCAGGGCTACGAGCTGCTGATGACGATGATGGGCGGCACCGAGGAGCAGCGGGCGATGGTGCAGGACGCCGTCGACCGCTGGTGGTGGCCCTCGCTGATGATGTTCGGCCCGCCCGACGACGACAGCCCCAACTCGGCGCAGTCGATGGCGTGGGGCATCAAGCGGCACAGCAACGACGAGCTGCGGCAGCGCTACGTGGACATGTCCGTCCCGCAGGCGCAGTTCCTCGGCGTCACGCTGCCCGACCCCGACCTGCACTGGGACGAGGAGACCGGGCACTGGCGCTTCGGCCCGATCGACTGGGCCGAGTTCAAGCAGGTCGTCTCCGGCAACGGCCCGGCCAACGCCGAGCGCATCCGCCGGCGCCGGGCCGCGCGCGACGACAACGCCTGGGTGACCGAGGCGGCCACCGCCTACGCCCGCAAGCACGCCGGGGCCGTGACGGAGGGCGCCGCGTGAGCACCGACGTCACCGCCGAGGGCGGGCACGGCGCGATCCCGACCGGGCCGGAGGTGCCGGTGGCGCCGAAGCCGGCCGCCACCCGGCGGGACTGGCCGCTGTACGAGGTGTTCGTCCGCGGCAAGCGCGGGCTCAACCACGTGCACGTCGGCTCGCTGCACGCGCCCGACGACGAGATGGCGGTGCACGCCGCCCGCGACGTCTACACCCGGCGCAACGAGGGCGTGAGCATCTGGGTGGTCAAGGCGGCCGACATCACCGCCTCGAGCCCCGACGAGAAGGACCCGATGTTCGCCCCGAGCGGCGACAAGGTCTACCGCCACCCGACGTTCTACGAGATCCCCGAGGACGTCCCCCACATGTGAAGGACCCCCCTGCCCCCCCACCACCCTCGTTCCTCGGGCGGTGGGGGGGCAGGGGGGCCGTTCCAGCACGTCACGAGGGAGAGGCATGCCGCACGAGGAGACCGTCTACGACGCGCTGGACCACGCGCACGGGGGCGAGGGGCACTGGGCGTTCGGCACCGGCTTCGACGAGCCGCTGGCCGGCGTCGACACCACGGTGCCCGACGGCGTCGACCCCGCCGACCTGGGCGCCTACTGCCTGATGCTCGGCGACGACGCCCTCGTCCTCGCCCAGCGGCTGACCCAGTGGATCACCGCCGCGCCGGAGCTGGAGGAGGAGGTCGCGATCGGCAACACCGCGCTGGACCTGCTCGGCCAGGCGCGGCTGCTGCTCGCCCGCGCCGGCTCGGTCGGCGTCCTCGGCCGCTCCCGCGAGACGGCCACCGCGAGCATCCCCGACGAGGACGCGCTGGCCTACTTCCGCGACGCCGACGAGTTCCGCAGCACCGGCCTGGTCGCGGCGCAGAACGGCGACTTCGGGCAGACGGTGGTCCGCCTGCTGGTGGCCTCGACCGTCCGGCTCGCGGTGTTCGCCCGGCTGCGGGAGTCGCGCGACCCGGTGCTCGCCGCCATCGCCGCCAAGGGCGTCAACGAGCTGGCCTACCACCGCGACCACGCCGCGCGGTGGGTGCTGCGGCTGGGGGACGGCACCGAGGAGTCGCACCGGCGGGCGCAGGCCGGCGCCGACGCGGTGTGGCCGCTGCTGGCCGACGTCCTCACCGCCACCGACGTCGAGCGGCGGCTGGTCGCCGCCGGCGTCGCCGTCGACCCGGCCGACGTCCGCGAGGAGGTGCACGACGTGCTCACCACCGTGCTGGAGCGGGCCACCCTGCGGGTGCCCGCCTGGCCGGCCGACACCCCGCCGCGGGGCCGGGCCGGCGAGCACGGGCCGGAGCTGGCCGCGCTGCTGGAGACGCTGCAGGGCCTGGCCCGCCGGCACCCGGCGGCGACCTGGTGACCGGCGTGCTCACCGACCCCCGCGCGGTCGCCGAGACCGTCACCGACCCCGAGCTGCCCGCGCTCACCCTCGCCGACCTCGGCGTCCTGCGGGACGTCCGCGTGCACGACGGCACGGTCGTCGTCGACATCACCCCCACCTACAGCGGCTGCCCGGCCATGGGCGTCATGCGCGCCGACCTGCTGCACGCGCTGCACTCGGCGGGCTTCGACGACGTCGAGGTGCGCACCGTGCTCTCCCCCGCCTGGTCCACCGACTGGATCAGCGAGGCGGGCCGCCGCAAGCTCGCCGCCGCCGGCATCGCCCCGCCCGGGCGGGCGCCGGTCCGCCCCGCCGGGCCGGTCCCGCTGCAGCTGGGCCCCAGCCGGCGGACCGCGTCCTGCCCGCTGTGCGGCTCGGCCGACACCGAGGAGGTCAGCGAGTTCGGCGCCACGGCGTGCAAGGCCCTGCGCCGCTGCCGCAGCTGCCGCGAGCCGTTCGAGCACGTCAAGGAGATCTGATGAGCGCTCCCGCCCGCCGCCGCCCGCGGTTCCACCCGCTCCGGGTCGCCGACGTCGAGCGGCTCACCGACGACGCGGTCGCGGTGACCTTCGACGTCCCGCCCGAACTGGCCGAGGACTACGCGTTCCGGCCCGGGCAGGCGCTCACCCTCCGGCGGGTCGACGGCGACCGCGACGAGCGGCGCTCCTACTCCATCTGCGCGCCGGTGGGCGCCCCGCCGCGCGTCGGCGTCCGCGAGGTCCCCGGCGGCTTCTTCTCCTCCTACCTGGTGCACGAGGTGCGGCCGGGCGATGCGATCGAGGTGCTGCCGCCGTCGGGCACCTTCACCGCCGACCTGTCGCAGCCGGCCGACCACGTCTTCGTCGTCGCGGGCTCCGGGATCACCCCCGCGCTGTCGCTGGCCGGCACCGTGCTGGGCGACGGGGAGTCGACCGTCACCGTCTTCTACGGCAACCGGCGCACCAACACCGTGATGTTCGCCGACGAGCTCGCCGACCTGAAGGACCGGCACGGCACCCGGCTGCAGCTGGTGCACGTGCTCTCCCGCGAGCCGCGCGACGCCGAGCTGACCACCGGCCGGCTCGACGGCGACCGGCTGCGCACGCTGGTCGGCGCCTTCGTCGACGCCGAGCACGTCGACCACTGGTGGCTGTGCGGCCCGCACGGGATGGTCGGCGACGCCCGCGCGCTGCTCGCCGAGCTGGGTGTCCCCGCCGAGCGGGTGCACCAGGAGCTGTTCTACGTCGACGACGTCCCCCCGCAGCCGGTCCGCGGCGACGACCAGACCGTCGAGGGGCCCAGCAGCCAGGTGACCGTCGTCCTCGACGGGCGGTCGACCACCCTGGCCCTCCCCCGCGACGAGCCGGTGCTCGACTCGGCCCAGCGGGTGCGCTCCGACCTGCCCTTCGCCTGCAAGGGCGGCGTCTGCGGCACCTGCCGCGCGCGGGTCACCGACGGCGAGGTCGAGATGCGCCGCAACTACGCGCTCGAGGCCGGTGAGGTCGAGGCGGGCTACGTGCTCACCTGCCAGACCCTGCCGCTGTCGGACGCGGTGACCGTCGACTTCGACGCGTGACCCCGATCGCCGACGGGGAGACCGCCGTCCTCGACGTCGTGGTCACCGAGGCGATGACCGTCGACTTCGACGAGCTCGGCCGCGTGCACCCGGTGTACGCCACCTACACGATGGCCAAGCACTTCGAGGAGGCCGGCCGCAAGCTGCTGCTCGCCCACCTCGAGCCCGGCGAGGCCGGCATCGGGACGTCGGTCTCCGTCGAGCACCTCGCGCCTGCCTGGGTCGGCGACCGCGTCCGGGTGACCGCCCGCTGCACCGCGCTGGACGGCGGGCGGCTGATCTGCACGCTCACCGCCGTCGACACCGCCGGCCGGCTGCTCGGTCGCGGGACCACGGGGCAGGCCGTGCTGCCCGAGGAGGTCGTGGCCGCGCGGCTCGCCCGCGGCTGAGGTCAGCGCCGGACGGCGACCTCGTCGGCCGGGCCGAGCCCGGCGGCGGCCAGGGCGGCGGGCAGGCCCGCGTCGTGCCGCTCGACGGTGGTGACGACGCCGCCGTCGACGGTGAACCGCGAGGCGACGACGGCGCGCCCGCGTTCCGCGCCGGTGTCCGGGTCGGTCCACGTGGCGTCCTGCTCGACGACGACGGCGACGGGACCGCCGGCACCGCCGGCACCGCAGAACCAGCGCAGCGGGCGGGTGGTGAGGCCGGCCCGCGCCGTCCACGGCCCGAGCACCTCGCGGCCGCGCACGCTGCCCCGGGGACCGGCCACCTCGAGGTCGGGCGCGCTCAGCGCGGTCGCCGCCTCGACGTCGGCCCGGTCGACGGCGTCCAGCCACGCCTCGACCACCGCCAGCGCCCCGGTCACGCCCGCGACCGTAGCGCCGGGCGCGCGACCGACGGTCAGGGTCCGACGACCCTGGGACGGGGTCGCCGCCGTCGACACGATGTGTTGCGCACCACACGACACACCCGGAGGCCCCGGCGGGACGCAGGACGCGCCCCTGGCACCGCCCCTCTCGAGCCACGGACGGCTCCAGGAGAACCCATGACCGAGTCAGCGCTCGTCGCCGAGTCCATGCGCAACCGCCACGAGTCCCTCCTGCACGACGCCGCCGTCGGCCGCCGGGACCGCGCGTTCGCCCGCACCGCCCGCGCCGCGGCCCGGCGCGACGGCACCGCCCTCCGGTGGTGGCGCCGGCGTCGACCGGAGCCCGCCACCTTGCCCGCCGTGCCCGCCGTGCCCGCCGCCGTGCCGGCTCCCGCCCGCGCGCTGGCGGCCGAGGCGCTGCTGGCCACGCCGGTGCTCGCCGGCCCCGCCTCACCCGACCCGCTGCCCCTGCCCACCGCGGCGGCGCTCACCTACGCGCTGGTCGTCCAGCAGTGGGGCGGGATCACCGCCGGCCAGTACGACGACCTGCGCCAGGCCGTCGGGTGGGACCGCGACGTCCCCGCCGGGATGCGGGTGCACGTGGCCTCGTTCACCGACGGCCACCTGCGGACCACCGACGTCTGGGACTCCGAGGAGGCGTTCACCGCCTACCAGCAGGCCCACGTGCTGCCCGGGCTGGAACGGCTGGGCATCCAGGCGCGGCCCGAGGTCGCGATCAGCAGCGTGTACGAGCTCACCGACACGCTGCCCGCGCCCCGCCGTCCCGCGGACTGACCGCAGGACGCGCCCCCGTGCCCGGCGGCTCCGCGCCGCCGTGCATGGACGGCGGCCGCCCGGGGCACTGTGCCCGCCCGCCCTCCGAGCACCGGGAGCCGTCGTGAGCACCTCCGCCACCCCCCGCCGCCGCTGGCGCCTCGCCGCCGTCGGCCTCGTCCTGGCCGCCGCGCCGTTCACCGCCGCCTGCGGCTCCGACGTCGTCGACGACGACGTGGAGCAGAACGTGGAGGAGGGCGTCGACGACGCCGAGCAGGAGGTCGAGGACGCCACCGACGGCGAGGACTCCGACGGCTGACGCGGGCCCCGGCCGGGTACCGCCGGCCACCGTGAGCACCGGTGCGGCGACCCCGACGCTGACCCGGGCCCAACGCCTCGACCGGCTGCCGTTCACCCGCGAGCACGGCCGCCTCGTGGCCGGCTCCGGTGTGGGCTGGGCGCTGGACGCGATGGACGTCGGGCTCATCTCCTTCGTGATGGCCGCGCTCGCCGTCCAGTGGTCGCTCACGCCGACCGAGCTGTCCTGGATCGGCTCGATCGGCTTCGTCGGGATGGCGCTGGGTGCCACGCTCGGCGGGCTGCTGGCCGACCGCGTCGGCCGGCGGCAGGTGTTCGCGCTGACCCTGCTGGTCTTCGGGGTGGCCACCGGCGCCGCCGCGCTGTCGTGGTCGGTGGCCTCGCTGCTGGCCTTCCGCCTGCTCATCGGCCTGGGTCTGGGTGCCGAGCTGCCGGTGGCCTCGACGCTGGTCAGCGAGTACGCCCCGGCCCGGCTGCGCGGCCGGGTCGTGGTGGCGCTGGAGGCGTTCTGGGCGGTCGGCTGGCTGCTCGCGGCGCTGATCGGCTACCTCGTCGTCCCGCGGGGCGACGCCGGCTGGCGGTGGGCGCTCGCCCTGGGTGCCGTCCCGGCGCTCTACGCGGTGGTGGTGCGCCGCGGCCTGCCGGAGTCCGTGCGCTTCCTGGAGCTGCGCGGGCGCGACGGCGAGGCGGAGGCGGCGGTGCGCCGCTTCGAGTCGGCCGCCGGGGTGGCCCCGCAGCCGACGGCGCCCCACCGGCAGGCCGCCGCCGCACCCCGGGGCGGGCTGTGGACGCCGGGCACCCGCGGGCGGACGGCGGCGCTGTGGACGGTGTGGTTCGGCATCAACTTCGCCTACTACGGCGCCTTCATCTGGTTGCCCACGCTGCTGGTGGCCGCGGGCTTCGACCTGGTCAGGTCCTTCGGCTACACGCTGCTGATCACGCTGGCCCAGCTGCCGGGGTACGCCGTGGCGGCCGTGCTGGTGGAGCGGTGGGGACGGCGCCCGACGCTGGTGGTGTTCCTGGCCGGCTCGGCGCTCGGCGCGGCGCTGTTCGCGCTGGCCGCCGGCGACACCGCCGTCCTGGTCACCGGGATGGTCCTCTCCTTCTGCAACCTCGGCGCGTGGGGCGCGGTGTACGCGGTGACGCCGGAGGTCTACCCGACCGCGCTGCGGGCGACCGGGGCCGGCGCGGCGGCCGGCTTCGGCCGGATCGCCTCGATCGCCGCGCCGCTGTGCGTGCCGCCGCTGCTGGCCGCCGGCGGCAGCGGGCTCGTGTTCGGGGTCTTCGCCGCGGCGTTCGTCGTCGCGGCGGCCGGGGCGTGGGCGCTGCCCGAGCGGCGCGGGGAGGCGCTCGACCCCGCCTAGTGCAAAGAGGTCTTTGCAAACACTTCTTTGCAGTCCTAGTCTCAGCGGCGTGCCCGAGGAGACGCCGCCCGTCGAGGCGGTCGACGTCAACGACCCGCGGGTGCTCCGCGCGCTCGCCCACCCGCTGCGCGCGGCGCTGCTCGGCCTGCTCCGCGCCGGGGGGCCCTCGACCGCCTCCCGGCTCGGCCAGCAGCTGGGCGAGAGCAGCGGCAGCACCAGCTACCACCTGCGCCAGCTCGCCGGCTTCGGCCTGGTCGAGGAGGTCCCGGGCGAGGGCACCGGGCGCGAGCGGTGGTGGCGGGCGCGGCACCGCAGCACCCGCTGGTCCACCGAGGAGCTCGTCGCCCAGCCCGGCGGCCGGGAGGTGGTCGAGGAGATGACCCACCAGGCCCTGGCGATCCAGCGGCGGGTGCTGGCGGCCCACGCGGAGCAGCGCGAAGGGCTCGACGAGGCCTGGCGGGACGCGACCTCGCTCAACGACTGGGCCCTGCACCTCTCCCCCGTCGCGGCCGGCGAGCTCGTCGAGGAGCTCAACGCCGTGGTGGCGCGGTGGCGCGCCGAGCGCGAGGAGCCCGGCCAGCCGCTGGTGCAGGTCCTGGTGGACCTGTTCCGGCTGCCGGGGCCCCCGGCGTGACCGGCGTCCGCTCCGTCACCCGCCGGTTCGTCGGACTGACCGCGCTGCACTGGCTGCCGGTGGGCCTGAGCGCCCCGGTCACGGTGCTGCTGGCCTCCTCGCGCGGGCTGTCCCCCGCCGACATCGGCGTCGTGTTCGCCGTCTACTCCACGGTGGTGCTCCTGCTCGAGCTGCCCACCGGCGGCCTGGCCGACGCGCTGGGCACCCGGCCGGTCCTGGTCCTGTCCGGGCTGCTGTCCACGGCCGGCCTGCTGGCCGTCACCGTGGCCGACGACGTGGCCGCCTTCGCGCTCGCCGAGGCGCTGCGGGCGGTCGGGCGCGCGCTGAGCTCCGGTCCGCTGGAGGCCTGGTACGTCGACGCCGTCCGGGCCGCCGACCCGGACGCCGACGTGGCCCCCGGGCTGTCCCGGGCGGGCGCGGCCGACGGCGCGGGCCTGTGCCTGGGCGCGGTGCTGGGCGGCCTGCTGCCGCTGCTGGCGGCGGGGTCCGGCGACGCGGTGCTGGTGCTGCCGATCCTGCTCGCCGCGGCCCTGTCGGTGGTCTCGGTCGTCGCCGTGGCACTGCTCGTCGCCCCCCTCGGCGACCGCCCGGGATCGGGGACGGCGGCGCTGCGCGCCGGGGTGCGCGCGGCGCCGGCCGTCGTCCGCGACACCGCCCGGCTGGTGACGCGCGACCGGCTGCTGCGGCGCGTGCTGGCCGTCTCGGCCCTGGTCGGGACGGTGCTGAGCACGCTCGAGCTGCTCGGCCCGCTGCACGCCGCCGGGCTCACCGGCAGCCTCACGGAGGGGTCGGCGGTCTTCGGCGTCGTGATGGCGGCGTCCTTCGCGGCGGCCGGGGTCGGTGCCCTCCTGGCGCCGGCCGCGCGTCGGGCGGCGCGCGGCTCGGCGGCGGTCGGCGGCGCGGTGCTCGCGCTGGTCGGCGCGCTGGCGGTGGCCGCCGTCCCGCTCGGCGGGCCGCTGGTCCTCGGCGCCCTGTTCGCCGTCTTCTACACCGCCAACGCCGCCTGCTGGCCGCTGTGGAAGGCGGTGCTGCACGGGCGGGTGGGTGCCGGACAGCGCGCCACGGCGCTGTCGGCGTCCTCGCTGGCACTGCAGGTGGGCGCACTGGGCGGCACCCTCGGCCTGGCCCGGCTGGCCGAGGCGGCGGGCACCGGCGCGGGCTTCCTCGCGGTGGCCGGCGCGCTCCTGCTGGTCGCGGTGGTCTCCCTCGGCCTGCGCTCCGGCGACCGGTCGGCCGCACCGGCCCAGCCCGAGCCCGGCGCCGTCCCGGCCCCGTGACCGGGCTCGCCGGTTGCCGCCGGGCGCTGCGGGTAGCCGCCTGACATGGCTGATCTCCCCCGCGACCACCTCAAGGGCCTCACGGTCGCCGTCACCGGCGCCAGCGGCAACGTCGGGACCGCGCTGCTGCGGCGGCTGACCGCCCCGGGCAGCGGTGTCGCCGAGGTCCGCGGGCTGGCCCGCCGGCAGCCGCCGGACACCGCCCCCTACGACGCGGTGACCTGGTACCACGCCGACCTCGGGGAGACCGCCAGCGAGCAGGCGCTGACCAACCTGCTCGAGGACGTCGACGCCGTCGTCCACCTGGCCTGGGCGCTGCAGCCGGGGCGCAAGCCCGACGAGCTGCGCAAGGCCAACGTCGACGGCACCCGCCGGGTCGTGCGGGCGGCGGTCGCCGCGGGTGTGCAGCACGTCGTGCACATGTCGTCGCTGGGCGCCTACGCGGCGGGGGGCGGCAGCCGGCCGGTGACGGAGGACTGGCCGACCACCGGCATCCCGTCGTCGCAGTACAGCCGGCAGAAGTCCGAGGCCGAGCGCGTGGTGCGCGAGGTCGTGGGCCGCAGGCAGGACGTCACGCTGACCGTCGTCCGGCCGACGCTGGTGCTGCAGCCCGAGGCGGCCAGCGAGATCGGCCGGTACTTCCTGGGACCGCTGCTGTTCGGCGCCGCCCGACTGGTGCCCGGCCAGGTGGCCTCGCTGCTGCCCCTGCCGCTGCCCTCGCTGCAGGTGGGCTTCGTGCACGCCGACGACGTCGCCGACGCCATCACCCGGATGCTCGACCGCCGCGCGCCCGGCCCGTTCAACCTCGCCGCCGACCCGGCGCTCGACGCCGACGGCATCGCCCGCGCCCTCGGCACCCGCCGGATCCCGGTGCCCGCGGTGGCGGTGCGCACCGGGCTGTCGGCCGCCTTCCACGCGCACGTGGTCCCCACCGAGCCCGGCTGGTTCGACCTCGGCCTGCGGTCGCCGGTGCTCGACACGACCCGTGCCCGCACCCAGCTCGACTGGCAGCCCGCGCACCGCGGGGACGACGTGCTGCGCCAGTTCGTCGCTGCACTCGGACGGGGCGACGGCGGCCCCGGCCCGCTGCTCTCGCCCACCGGCGGCCGGGAGCACGACCCGGCCGGCGACCCGGCCAACGTGCCGAACCGCCGCCCCGACTGAGGTGCCGACGGCCGCCCTGCCCACCGGAGCGGCGACTGGTGAGACGGCCTCGCCACCCCTGTCAAGGCGCTTGCGATACCTGTGGACAGGCGCCTGACCTGCGGAGACGGGATGCGACAGGTCGCTCGCTCAGCTAGGCTTCGTACATGTGTTCGGGTGGCTGGTCGACCGGTGACGTGCTGGAGGACGTCGCCGCGCTGGTCGCCGAGCGCAACCGGATCGACGCCGCCCTGGCCCGCCGGGTCCAAGCCGCAGAGCTCGCCCAGGCAGCAGAGCGCGACGGGCTGAAGAGCATGCGGTCCTGGCTGGCCGGGCACTGCCGACTCTCGCCCGCGGCGGCCGCCCGCATCGTGGGCAACGGGCGGGTGCTGGCGCACCTGCCAGCGCTGGCCGAGGCGCACGACGCCGGGCTCGTGTCGGCCGAGCAGGTCGCGGTCGCCGCCACTGCGCTGACGCCGGAGCGCCTGCAGGCCGCCGCCGAGCAGGGCGTGGAGCTCGGCGAGGTCGACGCCGTGCTCACCGGCCTGGCCGTCGAGCATGCGCACACCGACTTCGTGCACGCGGTGCGGCACTACCTGAGCCGGCTCGACCCCGACGGCCCCGAGCCCGATCCGACCGAGGGGCGGCGGCTCACGCTGGCCAAGCACGCCGACGGCACGCTCAGCGGCCGCTTCGAGCTCGACGCGGTGGGTGGGGAGAAGCTGCAAGCCGCGCTGGAGTCCTTCGTGCAGGCCGACCGCCCCGCCGGGCACGAGCGCACCCGCGCGCAGCGGCTCGGCGATGCGCTGGTCCAGCTGTGCGACACCACCCTCGCCCTTGGCTCGCTGCCGGTGCTGCGCACCGTCAAGCCGCACCTGGCCGTCGTCATCGACCTCGACGACCTCGCCGGCACCGCCACCGGTCCCGAGGCCGCGCGGATGGGGTTCGGCGCGGTCATCTCCGCCGCGAGAGCCCGCTGGCTGGCCTGCGACAGCACCGTCACCCGCGTCGTCTTCGGCCCCGACGGCGCACCGGTCGACCTCGGCCGCGAGCAGCGCCTGGCCGACCGCCACCTGCGCCGCGCGGTGGAACTCCGCGACGGCGGCTGCGTCTTCGCCGGCTGCCACGCCCCGACGTGGTGGGCGGAGGTGCACCACCTGGTGCACTGGCTCGACGGCGGCGAGACCAACCTCGCCAACAGCGCACTTCTCTGCGAACGGCACCACACGAAGGTCCACCACGGCTTCCGCGTCGAGCGACAACCCGACGGCCGGTGGCGAACCTGGCGACCCGACGGCACCGAGATCGGCGTCCCACCACCGCTGCTGCGACCCGCCGCCTGACCCATCAGCACGCCTGCCGGAGCGCCCGCGGACCAGCGGACGGTCCGGCAGGACGTGTGCCGGTCACCGGACGGCGGCCCGGCTCGAGCCCGAGGACCAGGCAACCCGGCTCGGGCCCGGAGGACCGGGGCGTCCCGGCCGCAGCGAACCGGGCTCAGGCGTCCGAGGACGCCGTCCAGGCGCCGGCCGGCCGGTCCATGTGCGCGAAGACGCTGGCCGCCCGCTCCGGACGCAGCGACACGAACAGGCCCTCGGCCTCCGCCAGCACGGTGTCGGGGTCGTCCTCGGCCACGAGCCGGGCGGTGGCCGTGGTGCGCCGGCCGGAGGACTCCCCGATCTCGGCCGACAGCACCAGCGGCACACCGAGCCGTACGGGACGGCGGTAGCGCACGGTCAGCGTCGAGGTCAGCCCACCGCGGCCGGCGGCCCGGACGGCCCGGGCCAGCACGTGGTCGAGCAGCGTGGCCACCACGCCCCCGTGCACCAGACCCGGCGGACCCTCGTGCGGCTTGCCCACGGTGACCCGCCCGGTGGCCCTGCCGTCGGGGCTGTCGGAGGCGACCAGCGGCGGCGCGACCGGGCTGCCGGGGCCGTAGACCGGGCTGTACCAGCGCTCGCCGGTGTCGGGGTCGTCCACGCGGGCGACCTCGGTGATCTCCCGGCCGTGCGCGCGCAGCCGGGCGGTCAGCTCCCGAGCCGCGGCAGCGACCGCGCGCAGCTCGTCGTCGTCCACCTCGGTGCGGACGGCGGCGTCGACCAGGTCGCGCAGTGCCTCGCCCAGCTCTCCGACCGGCACCCGGCGGGCTGCTCGCTCCTCTGGCGACAGGATGGAACGGCCCTCCTGCAGGGCCCCACCGCGAGCGCCGGCGAGGGGCGGGGGGCAGGAGGGTCCTTCGCTAACCACGCGGCATGCCGGCCGCGCGCAGCAGCCCGCCGCCGACGATCACCCGCTGCACCTCGCTGGTCCCCTCGTAGAGCCGGTACAGCCGCGCGTCGCGGTAGAAGCGCTCGACCGGTGTCGTGCGCAGGTAGCCCAGCCCGCCGTGCACCTGCACGGCGCGGTCGGTGGCCCGGCCGACCATCTCGCTGCACCACAGCTTGGCCGACGACGGGCCGATCGAGGTGTCCTCACCGGAGTCGTAGCGGGCCGCCACCTCGCGCACCATGGCCCTCCCCGCCAGCAGCTCGGCGTGCATGTCGGCGATGAGGGCCTGCACCAGCTGGAACCGGCCGATCGGGGCGCCGCCCTGCTTGGCGGTCGCGGCGTAGGCCACCGACTCGTCGAGCACCCGCTGCGCCATCCCCACGCACAGCGCGGCGATGTGCAGCCGCCCGCGGGAGAGCACCGTGAGCGCCTTCGCGTAGCCGCGCCCCTCCTCGCCGACCAGCGCGTCGGCCGGCACGTGCACGTCGTCGAAGAACACCTCCGACGTCCATGCGCCCGACTGCCCCATCTTCTTGTCCTTGGCGCCGAGCGAGACGCCGGGCGCCTTCGCGTCGACGACGAAGCTGGAGATCCCGCGCCCGCCCTTCTCGGCGGGGTCAGTGCGGGCGAAGACGACGAACAGGTCGGCCAGCGGCGCGTTGGTGATGTAGCGCTTGGCGCCGTTGACCACCCACCCGTCGCCGTCGCGGCGCGCGCTGGTGCGCAGCCCCGCCGGGTCCGAGCCGGCCTCGGCCTCGGTGAGCGCGAAGGATCCGATCAGCTCACCGGCCGCCAGCCGCGGCAGGTAGGCCTTCCTCTGCTCCTCGCTGCCGAAGCGGGCGATCACCTGCCCGGCGATCCCGTTGTTGGTGCCGAACAGGGAGCGGAACGCCGGCGTCGTGTAGCCGAACTCGAAGGCCAGCTCGACGTCCTCGCGCATGTCGACGCCCAGGCCGCCGTACTCCTCGGGCAGCGCGTAGCCGAACAGCCCCATGTCGGCGGCCGCGCCGCGCAGCTCCTCGGGGATGCGGTCGTCGAGGTCGATCTCCTCCTCGCGCGGGACGACCACCTCCCGCACCAGCTGGCGAACGGCGTCCCGGATCTGGGCGAAGTCCTCGGCGTCCACGCGCCCATGGTGACGCCTGCCGCAGCGTCCGGGGCGGCCGGGTCCACCCACCAGGAACCGGAGCGTTGCGCGACCGGCCGACCACTCCCCGTTGTGAGCCGGCGGTATCGGGGTTAGCGTCGTGGGCGGCGCCCGAACCCGCGACGCCGCACCTCCTCCGGAGGCCCCGTGCACCTCTCCGTCGCCGTCGTCCCTGCTCCCGACCAGGTGGTCGTCCGTCTCACCGGCGACGCCGGCCGGCCCACGCTCCCCCGGCTCGTCCCGGCGCTCACCACGGCCGCCGGGCACGGCACCGCCAGCATCGTGGTCGACGTGGCGTGCGCCCGCTTCCGTGACGGCTCGGCGCTGGAGGCCCTCGCCGGCTTCAGCGACGCCATGGCCGCCGCCGGACGCCGGTTGCGCCTCGTCGGCGCGCCGGCGGCCACCCGGCGGCTGGTCACCGAGACGGGCCTGGCCGACCACCTGGAGCTCGACGGCCCGCTGACCGGCCAGGACCCGGTGCGGCCGCGGCCGCACCGGGTCAGCGACACCCAGCCCGTGGTCGCCGTCTGGCCGGGGTCACCCCCGGAGACGCGCCGGTCCCGGCCGCTGGGCCGTTCCCGCCGCGGCGCCGGGCTCGCCGTCGACGGCGTGGGCGGACCGACCGTCCCGCTGCGCCGCTCCCGCTGAGCCCGGCACTCCGCCAGGGGCCTCCTCAGGCGAGGGCGTCCAGCCGGGCCACGTCCTCGGGCGAGAGGCTCAGCCGGGCCGCACCCATGTTCTCCGTCAGGTGGTCGACCGACTTCGTGCCCGGGATGGGCAGCACGACCGGCGACTTCTGCAGCAGCCAGGCCAGCGCGACCTGCGCCGGGGTGGCGCCCAGCTCGCGCGCGATGTCGGCCACCGGGCTGTCGGGCGCGGCCAGGTCGCCGGTGGCGATCGGGAACCACGGGATGAACGCGATGCCGTGCTCGGTGGCGAAGTCCAGCACGTCCTGCGACTGCCGGTTGGTCAGGTTGTAGAGGTTCTGCACGCTGACGACGTCGACGATCTCGCGGGCGGCCTGCAGCTCGGCGACGGAGACCTCGGAGACGCCGACGTGGCGCACCTTGCCCTCCTCCTGCAGCTCGCGGAAGGCGCCGAGCTGGTCGGCCAGCGCGACGTCGGGGTCGATGCGGTGCAGCTGGATGAGGTCGATCCGCTCCACGCGCAGGTGCCGCAGCGACAGCTCCACCTGCTGCTTGAGGTAGGCCGGGCGGCCCACCGGGGTCCAGATGCCCGGCCCCTGGCGGGTCAGGCCGGCCTTGGTCGCGATGACCAGGTCCTGCGGGTAGGGGTGCAGCGCCTCGGCGATGAGCTGCTCGCTGACCAGGGGGCCGTAGGAGTCGGCGGTGTCGATGAGGTCGACGCCCTGCTCGACCGCGGCACGCAGCACGGCGAGGGCGCCGTCGCGGTCGGCCGGCTCGCCCCACACGCCGGGGCCCGGCAGCTGCATGGCGCCGTAGCCGAGGCGGTGCACGGTCAGGTCGCCGCCGATGGCGAAGGTCTCGCTCAGGGATGCAGTGGTCATGTCACGGGCCAGCACGACAACCCGCGCGCGTGTTCCCCGCAGCGTGTTCGATGGGCCGATGGGCGACATCGTGGTGCTCCGGCACGGGCAGACCGAGTGGAGTCTCAGCGGCCAGCACACCAGCGTCACCGACCTGCCGCTGCTGCCCGAGGGCGAGAGCCGGGCGCGCGAGCTGGCGCCGGTCCTGGGCCGCCGCCGCTTCGCCGCCGTCTGGGTCAGCCCCCGGGAGCGGGCGCGGCGGACGGCGGAGCTGGCCGGGCTGACCGCCACCGCCGTCGACGAGGAGCTCGTCGAGCTCGACTACGGCGGCTACGAGGGGCGCACGACCGCGGAGATCAGCGAGGAGCTGGGCCGCCCCTGGTCGGTGTGGCGCGACCCCGTCGTCCCGGGGCGGACGCCCGGCGAGACGCTGGCCGACGTCGGCCGGCGGGTCGACCGCGTGCTGGCGCGGGCCCGGGAGCTCCTCGACGACGGCGACGTCGCGCTCGTCGCCCACGGGCACGTGCTGCGGGTGCTGACCGCCCGCTGGCTCGGGCTCGAACCCCCGTCCGGGTCGCTGTTCGCGCTGCCGGCCGGCGCCTACGGCGTGCTCGGGCACGAGCACGGCCGCCCGGTGCTCACGGGGTGGGGACTGGACTGAGCTCCTCGGCACCGAGTTGCTCCGCACCGAGCCGCTCCGCACCGAGCTGCTCCGCACCCACCCGCGGCGCCGCGGGCCGGCCGAACAGCCAGCCCTGGGCCAGGTCGGCGCCGAGCGCGGCCACCTGCTCGGCGGCCTGCTCGGTCTCCACGCCCTCGGCCACGACCACCGCGCCGAGCCGGTGCGCGTGCTCGGTCACCGTGCGCACCACCGCGCGTGCGCCGTCGTCGGGCAGCGCGGACACCAGCGCGCGGCCGAGCTTGACCACGTCGGGCCGGACGACGTCGAGCAGCGAGCGGCTCGACCACCCGGCGGCCACCTCGTCGAGGGCCACCCGCCAGCCGCGGTCCCGGTAGGACTCCAGGACGGCGAGCAGGTGCCCGCGGTCGGTGACGGCGGCCCGCTCCCCCACCTCGAGCACCAGCTGCCGCGGCTGCAGGCCGGCCAGCTCCAGCGCCTCGGCGGTGCTGGCGAGGTCGGCGTCGGGGCGCAGCACCGAGGTCGGGTGGGTGTTGACGAACAGGTCGGCGTCGCCGAGCCAGTCCGCGGCGCCGGCGATGGCGCACTCGCGGCCCACCCGGTCCAGCCGCGGCAGCCAGCCGGCGGAGTCGGCGACGAAGAACAGGTCGCCGCCGTCGACGGTGCGGCCGTCGGAGTCCCCGCGCAGCAGTGCCTCGTGCGCGACGACGGCCCGGTCGGTCAGCGCCACGATCGGCTGGTAGGCCGACCACAGCTCCGCCTCGGCGAGCACGCCGACCTCGGCGGTGACGCCCCGGCGGGCCAGCTCCTGCGCCAGCGACGGCGCGGTGAGCAGGCCGATCGACAGCGCGGTGTACTCGTTCGCCGGGTCGGTGGCCACCCGCACCGCCTCCGCCTCAGCGCCGGTCAGCGCGCGGGAGAGCCGGTCGAAGAACAGCTCGACGCCCACCCCGTCGCGCTCGTCGGAGAGGTCGAGCAGGCCGGGCGCGGCGAACACCGACAGGCCCACCGAGCGGGCGACGGCGGCCACGGCCGGCAGCACCTGCTCCTCCGCGGACGCCAGCAGCACGCGGGTGGCGGCCTCGGGCAGGGGCCACTCCTCGCGCCGCCGCACCGCGCCGATCGTGCTTCCCACGCGAGCAGGATCGCCGACCCGGCCGGCCGGCCGGGGCAGGCGCGCGGACGGCGGCGACCGGATCGCTCCGGACCGCTGCTCGCAGCGCGCAGCGGACGCCCGTCCCCGGGGGTCCCAGGCTCTAGGGTGCGCGCATGCCAGCCGCAGTTCTCGCCGAGCAGCCTCCCCGTGCCGGCCGGGGCGGACGGCCACGCGACCCCAGCCGGGACGACGTCATCCGGGCGGCCATCCTGCGGCTGCTCGGCGAGGTGGGCTACGGGGCGCTGACGATGGACGCCGTCGCGGCCGAGGCCGGCGTCGGCAAGGCGACGATCTACCGCCGGTGGCGCACCAAGCAGGACCTCGTCGTCGACACCGTCTCCGAGGTCAACCGGGCGTGGACGGTCACCGCCGACACCGGGTCCCTGGAGGGCGACCTCCGCTCCCTGGTGCACCGGATGGTGGAGATGATGGCCAGCCCCGTCGGCGCGGCCACCCGGTCGCTGCTGGCGGCCATGCAGCACGAGCACGCGCTGGCCGAGGCCTTCCGCGAGGGTCCGCTGGCGGTCTGGCGGCGGGCCTACGACCAGACGTGGGAGCGCGCGCAGGCGCGCGGCGAGGTCGGCCCGGGGCTCCCCCAGTCGATCCCCGCCGAGGCCACCACGGCGCTGTTCGTGCAGCGCTGGCTGGTCACCCGCGAGCCGGTGGACACCGCCTACGCCGACGAGGTGCTGCAGACGGTGGTGCTGCCGCTGGTGCGCGGCACCCGCTGACCCTCACCAGCCCAGCGTGCCCGGCTGCCCCTTGAACGGGCCGACGACGTCGTCGGTGATCCAGCCGCCGTAGAAGTCCCCGGCCTGGGCGCGCACCTGCTCGCCGTCGACCAGCGCCCGGTCGACCCTGCTCGGGTAGAAGGCCACCGCCGAGCGCAGGTGCTCGTAACCGGCGGTGGGCTGCTCGTAGGACCAGGCCACCGCGGGCCAGCGGCGGCCGTCGACGACGGCGTCCCAGTAGGTGGCCGCGCCCTTCCACTCGCACCACGACGTGCCGGACGCGCGCTCGAGCACGCCGTCGGCGACGTCCTCCCGGGGCACGTAGTACACCGGCGGGTGGCTGGTCTCGCAGACCCGCACCGCTCGGTCGGTCGTGGCGACCACCCGGCCGCCGAGCTCGACGACGACGCGGCGCGGGGTCACCTCGGCCGAGGGCGGGCGGGGGTAGTCCCAGACCGACTCCTGCCCCGGGCCGACCGGGTCGCGGCGCGGCGGGCGCACGGAGGGGTCAGCGCTTCCGGCGCTGGACCCGGCGGCCGGCGGTGCGGCGGTGCCGGACCTTCTGCACGACCGTCAGCGTGGCGAGCAGGCCCAGGCCGCCCATCGCGGCCTTGCCCGCGGGCGACTGCAGGAAGCGGACGACCGCGGCCTGGCCCTGGGCCTTGAGCCGGGTCGGGCTGCCCCGGAAGGCGAGCTGGTCCAGGGTGGCCGCCAGCGACTCGCGGGCGGCGTCGATCTCCAGCTGGATCTCTCGTGGGTCGCGGGGCACGGCGACAGCCTGCCAGACACCGCGCCGACCGGCCCGTTCCGGCCGATCCGGGGCACCCGGCCGGGCGACGGCACCCACTCGCGACGGCACCTAGACTCGGCGGCCACGCGGGAGTGGTGTAACGGCAGCCACGCCAGACTTAGGATCTGGTGCCTCCGGGCGTGCGGGTTCGACTCCCGCCTCCCGCACGCGGACGAGCGGGGATCCCGGGACCGGGCCTCTCGGCGTAGCCCATGTCACAGCACCGCATTTGTCCAGGTCAGGGCGCCGCCACGCCCGGGATCCGCGAAACGCCGACGCCGGCGGCCGTAGTCTGGGAGGGCCGGCCCGGTCGCACGACGGCGTGCTCGCACCCGGGCTACTCCCCGACCGCTCGTCCTCCGGACCCGACCCGTCGGAGCCCATGACCTCCCCGCGCACCGAGCAGACCGACCCTCCCGCCCCCGACGAGAAGCCCAAGCCGCCGATCAGCGCCGTGCAGGTGGCCGCCGGCGCCCTGGCCGCCGTCTCCGCCGCCGTGGTGCTGTCCTTCTTCGGCGTCGCCGGCACGGTGGTCGGCGCGGCGCTCGCCAGCGTCGTCAGCACCGTCGGCGCCGCGCTGTACAGCGAGTCGCTCAACCGCACCAACGAGAAGCTGCGCCGGGCCCGCGAGCAGCTGACCCGCCGGTCGGCCCCCGACCCGGACGCGGCCACCGCCGTCCTGCCCGCCCACCTCGACCCGCGACGTCCCGCGCCGCGGCGCCGCCCGCCGGTGCTCGAGCGGGTGCGCTGGCCGCGGGTGGCCGCCTACGCCGCCGGGGTCTTCGTGCTCGGGATGGCGGTCGTGACCGGCATCGAGCTCGTCTCGAAGGAGCCGGTGTCGGCGCTGGTGGGTGCGCAGACCGCGTCGTCGTCCACCACGCTGGGCGAGATCGCGTCGGGGTCCTCCGGCTCCGGCGCCGCCGGCGACGAGGACTCCTCCGACGACACGGACGGCACCGCGCCGGCCGGCCCGACGACCGAGGCCCCGAGCTCGTCGGAGGCCCCGGAGGACGGCGCCGAGGACGACGGCACGCAGGAGGACGGCACCGAGGACGGCACGCCGACGCCGGCGACCTCGACGTCGGAGTCCTCGCCCACGACGGACGACGACTCCGGCGCCGACTCCGGCACCGACTCGGGCACCGACTCCGGCAGCGGGACCGACGGCGGCTCCGGCAGCGGCTCCGGGCAGAGCGGCTCGTCGGACGGCGAGCCGCAGGCCGGCGCCGGCACCGCGGGCGCCTCGCCCACCGCCTGACCCCAGGCACAGGAGGCCCGCCCCGCGCCCGGCGCGGGGCGGGCCTCCTACGCCTGCTGCGCGTCGACGAGTGCCCGGTGCAGGACGGCGACCAGCTCGGCGCGAGTGACGATCCCGGCCAGCCGGCCGTCGTCGTCGACCACCGGCAGGTGCCGCAGCCCGCGGTCGGCCATCAGCCCCACCAGCTCCGACACCGGGGTGTCCGCACCGACGGTGCTGACCGGGCTGCTCATCACCCGCGACACCGGGTCCAGCGCGGCGACGTCGAGATTGAACAGGTCGTACACGGTCACGATGCCGACCACCCGGCGGTCGTCGGTGACCACCGGCAGCGCCTTGACCGCGTGCTGGTTCATCAGCATCCGCGCCCGGTAGAGCGTCTCCTGCGGCTGCACCGTGCGGACGTCGCGCGCCATCACCGCACCGACCCGCAGCTGCCCGAGCCGGCGGTCCAGCGCGTGCGCCTCGGCGTCCCGCACGAGCGCCAGGACGTCGCCGGGCATCACGTCGAGACCGCGGTCGAGGCGGTCCATGGCCGCCCGCACGTCCTCGGTGCGCAGCCCGACCCGCTCGGTGGGCGGCGCGTCGGCACCGGGCGGGGGCGGCGGCTCGGGCACGTGCGGGTAGGGCCGGCCGGTCAGGTTGTTCACCAGCGCGGCCACCAGCAGCAGCACCACGGTGTCGACGCCGACCGGCCACAGCACGAACGCCCAGCCGTGGTCGTGCACCGCCGCCCCGCCGACCGCGGTGAACAGCGCACAGGCGCCGCCGGGCGGGTGCACGCAGCGCAGCACCATCATCAGCGGGATCGCCACCGCGACGGCGACCGCGGCGGCCGCGGTGACGTCGTCGACCAGCTTGCCGGCGGCCACCCCGACCAGCGTCGAGACGGTGTTGCCGGCCAGCACCGGCCACGGCTGGGCCAGCGGGCTGGCCGGCGCGGCGAACAGCAGGACGGCGGTGGCGCCCATCGGGGCCACGATCCACGGCAGCCCGGCCGGCCCGCCCGGCACCGCCGAGGCGGTCACCCCGGCCAGCGCGATGCCGGCCAGCGCACCGAACCCCCCGCGCAGCACCTCCGCCCGCCGGTAGCCCACCGGCCCGGGCCGCAGCCCCGTCGTCCACGCCCTGCGGTCCGCGCGCACCCCGGCCTCCTCCGCGGGCGCCGCCGCCCGCGCCGGCGGACCCTAGCCGCCCGCGGCCGGTCCCGGGCCGGATCGGTGCCCCACCCCTGCGGGTGAGCGCGCCGGCCGCTGTCTGGACCGGGCCCGGCCACCCGCCGATGTCCCCGGGGTGACCGCTCCCCCGCCCCGGCTCCGGCCCGACCGCGCCCGAGCGGCCTCCCCGCTGCCGCTCCCCGCCCGGCGGACCGAGCGCCGCCTCGGCGACGTGCTCGTCGACCAGGGCGCGCTCACGCCGACGCAGCTCACCGACGCGCTGGCGCAGGGACGGCGGGTCGGCGAACCCCTGGGCTCGGTGCTGCTCGCCCGGGGCCTGGTGAGCCGCCGGCAGCTCTACGTGGCCCTCGCCGAGGTGTGGGGCACCGACCTGGCCTTCGTCGACCCCGTGCAGGTCGACCCGGAGCTGGCCCGGCTGTTCCCGGCCGCGCTGCTGGCCCGGGAGCTGTGGCTGCCGCTGGAGGTCGAGCGCGACGAGGACGGACAGGAGCGGGTCGTCGTCGCCACCGCCGGCCGGCCCTCGGCGCACGTCGAGGCCGAGGTGGCCGGCCGCACCGGCATCCCCCGCGTCCGGCAGGTGGTGACCACCGACTGGGACGTGCAGCGGGCGCTGCGCACGGTCTGGCGCGACGAGCTGGTGCACGACGCGGTCAGCTCGCTGGCCGAGCGGCGACCCGAGGAGTCGGCGTCCACGGTGTTCGTGTGGCCGCAGGTCGCCGTCGCCGCCGCGCTGCTGCTGGCCACCGCCGTCGGGCTGGTGCTGGCGCCGGCGTCCACCGCGACGGTGCTGGTGGCGGCGGTCAACGTCGTCGTCGCGCTGGCGGTCGGCGCCAAGGCGGTGATCAGCACGGTCGGGACGGCCTACGAGACCGTCGAGCAGGTCACCGACGCCCAGGTCGCCGCGCTCACCGACGACGAGCTGCCCCGCTACACGATCCTCGTCCCGGTCTACCGCGAGGCCGGCATCGTCGGGCTGCTCATGCGCAACCTCGCCGCGCTGGACTACCCGCGGGAGAAGACGGAGATCCTCCTGCTGCTCGAGGAGGACGACCCCGAGACGCTGGAGGCCGCGCTGGCCGCCGCGCCGCCGGACCTGGTGCGCATCGTCGTGGTCCCGCACTCGCTGCCCAAGACCAAGCCGCGGGCGTGCAACGTGGGCCTGGCCTTCGCCCGCGGCGAGCACGTCGTCATCTACGACGCCGAGGACCGGCCGGACCCCGACCAGCTCAAGAAGGCCGTCGTCGCCTTCCGCACGGGCGGTGAGGACCTGGTGTGCGTGCAGGCGGCGCTGAACTACTTCAACGCCCGGGAGAACGTGCTCACCCGCATGTTCACCCTCGAGTACTCGTCCTGGTTCGACTACACCCTCGCCGGCCTCGACCGGCTGCGGCTGCCGATCCCCCTGGGCGGCACGAGCAACCACTTCCGCACCGACCTGCTGCGGGAGCTCGGCGGCTGGGACCCGTTCAACGTCACCGAGGACGCCGACCTCGGCATCCGCGCCTCCGCCCGCGGCCACCGCGTCGCCGTCGTCAACTCGACGACGTACGAGGAGGCCAACATGGCCGTCGGCAACTGGGTCCGGCAGCGCAGCCGCTGGATCAAGGGCTACATGCAGACCGTCCTGGTGCACACCCGCCGCCCGCTGCACCTGGTGCGCACCGTCGGGCCGCGCCAGGCCGCCGGCTTCGGTCTGCTCATCGGCGGGACGCCGGCGATGTTCCTGCTCACCCCGTGGCTGTACGCGCTGTTCCTCGTGCAGCTCGCCGCCCCTGGTGCGCTGCTGCCGGTGCTGCCGGAGTGGCTGCTGTGGGTGAGCACCGCCAACCTCGTCCTCGGCAACGGCGTGATCGTCTACCTGTCGCTGCTGGCCGGCTTCAAGCGGCGCAGCTACGGCCTGGTGCCCTTCGCGCTGCTCTCGCCGCTGTACTGGCTGCTGCACTCGGTCGCGTCGTACAAGGCGGCCTGGCAGCTGCTCACCCGGCCCTTCTACTGGGAGAAGACGACGCACGGGCTGTCCAGCCACGTGCGCGAGGAGCCGCCCGTCGCGGTGGCCGGCGACGACCGCCCCGAGCGGCTGGGCTGGGCCGACCTGACCGCCGGGGGTCCCCGGTGAGCGCCGCCGTGCCCGCCGTCCCGGCCGCCGCCCCGCCGACGCCGGTGCCCCTGGCCCGCGTCACGCTCGCCGGCGCGGTCCTCGTCGCGCTCGCCGCAGGCGCCCTGCTGCTGCTCGACCGCCCCGCGGCCGAGGTGCTGGCCGGCGCGTCCGCGGTGCTCGCCGCCGTGTCCGCCGCGGTGTTCTGCCTCGGCGCGGTGACCGTGGCCGGGTTCGTGGCCGGCGCGGGGCTCGCCGGGGTGGTGCTGCTCGTGCCCGGGAGCCTCCCGCCCACCCTCGCCGCCACGGTGGTCCTCGCCCTGGTCTGCGGCGTCGCGCCGGGCTGGGTGCGGGTGGAGGCGTGGCAGGCCGCCCGGGCCGCCGGAGCGGCCGAACCCCCGGCGCCGGGCCGGCTGCGCGGCCGGTGGCGCACCGACCGGGTGCTCGCCGCCTGGCTGGTGCTGGCCTTCCCGCCCGCGCTCGCCGCCGCGGCGGAGGCCTTCGTGAGCTGGTCGGCCGGGAGCTGAGCCGGCTCAGCTCCCGGCCAGCTCCTGGGCGACGACCGGCACCAGCGCGGTGAAGGCCTGGCCGCGGTGGCTGCGGGCGTCCTTGTCCTGCGGCGCCAGCTCGGCGGCGGTGAGCTCGAGGCCGTCGGGCAGGAACACCGGGTCGTAGCCGAAGCCGTTGCTCCCGCGCGGCTCGCGCACCACCTGTCCCCGCCACTGCCGCTCGACGACGTGCTCGCTGCCGTCGGGGGTGACCAGGGCGGCGGCGCAGACGAAGGCGGCCCCCCGGCGCTCGGCGGGGACGTCGGCGAGCTGGCCGAGCAGCAGCGCGGTGTTGGCCGGGTCGTCGCCGTGCCGGCCCGACCAGCGCGCGGAGAGCACGCCGGGCATCCCGTTGAGCGCGTCGACGGTGATGCCGGAGTCGTCGGCGACCGCCGGCAGGCCGGTGTACCGGACCGCCTCCCGGGCCTTGAGCAGCGCGTTCTCGGCGAAGGTCGCGCCGGTCTCGGGGGCCTCGGGGTACTCGTCGACGTCGCGGAGGCCGACCACCTCGACGCCGGGGACGGCGCTCTCCAGCAGCCGCTGCAGCTCGGCGAGCTTGCCGGCGTTGCGGGTGGCCAGCAGCAGTCGGGTGCTCACCGGGCCGCACCCGCCGACTGCAGCGCCTCCTGCTGGACGCGGGTGAGCTCGGCGCAGCCGGCGACGGCGAGGTCGAGCAGCGCGTCGAGGGTCGGCCGGTCGAAGACGGCGCCCTCGGCGGTGCCCTGCACCTCGACGAAACCGCCCTCGCCGGTGCAGACGACGTTCATGTCGGTGCCCGCCCGCACGTCCTCCTCGTAGGCGAGGTCGAGGCGCGGCTCGCCGTCGACGACGCCCACGCTCACCGCGGCCACGGACTGGACGAGTGCGTTCTTCCGCGAGAGCTTCCGGCGCTCGCCGAGCCAGGAGACGGCGTCGGCCAGCGCGACGTAGGCACCGGTGATGGCCGCCGTCCGGGTGCCGCCGTCGGCCTGGAGGACGTCGCAGTCGAGGGCGATGCTGTTCTCGCCCAGCGCGGCCAGGTCGATCGAGGCGCGCAGCGAGCGGCCGATGAGCCGGCTGATCTCGTGGGTGCGCCCGCCGATGCGGCCCTTGACCGACTCGCGGTCGCCGCGGGTGTGCGTGGCGCGCGGCAGCATGGCGTACTCGGCGGTGACCCAGCCCAGCCCCGAGCCCTTGCGCCAGCGCGGGACGCCCTCGGTGACGCTGGCCGCGCACAGCACCCGGGTGCGGCCGAACTCCACGAGCACCGACCCCTCGGCGTGGTCGAGCCAGTTGCGCGTGATGGTCACCGGGCGGAGCTGGTCGGCCGTGCGGCCGTCGGGGCGGGTCACGGACGCCGAGCCTAACGACGCGGCCGCACCGCCTCCCGCCCGGCGAGGCGGTCGCGGCCGGGCTGGCGTCAGGGCGGCCGTGACAGCGGTGTCGTCCGGGAGGACGACAATGTCGCGATGCGATCGGAGCTGCGGGCGGTGCGGACCGGCGGGGTGTCTGCGGTGGTGGACCTGACCGGGGAGTGCGAGGAGTTCGTCCGCGGCGAGGGCGACGGGCTGCTGCACGTCTTCGTCCCGCACGCGACAGCGGGCGTGGCGGTCATCGAGACCGGCTCGGGCAGCGACGAGGACCTGCTCGCCCAGCTCGACGAGCTGCTCCCCCGCGACGACCGCTGGCGGCACCGGCACGGCAGCCCCGGGCACGGCCGCGACCACGTGCTGCCGGCGTTCGTGCCGCCGCACGCCAGCGTGCCGGTGCTGGAGGGGCGGCTGCAGCTGGGCACCTGGCAGCGGATCTGCCTGGTCGACACCAACCGGGACAACCCGCAGCGCCACGTCCGGCTGTCCTTCCTCGCCGGGTAGCGCCGACCCGCTGCCGTCCGGTCACCCGCGCACGGCAGGATGCCGGGCATGACCGAGACCGCGCCCGCCCCGATCCGCCTCGCGCCCGGCGACCCGGCCCCGGACTTCACCCTGCCCGACGCCGACGGCACCCCGGTGTCGCTCGCCGACCACCGCGGCCGCCGGGTGATCGTCTACTGCTACCCCGCCGCCCTGACCCCCGGCTGCACCACGCAGGCGGTCGACTTCACCGCCGCCGCCGGCGAGCTGGCCGAGGCGGGGCTGGACATCATCGGCATCTCGCCCGACCCGCCGGAGAAGCTGCAGCGCTTCCGCGAGCAGGAGGGCCTGGGCATCACGCTGGTCTCCGACCCGGACAAGCGGGTGCTGACCGCCTACGGCGCGTACGGCACCAAGAAGCTGTACGGCAAGGAGGTGCAGGGCGTCATCCGGTCGACGTTCGTCATCGACGCCGAGGGCCGGGTGGAGCGGGCCGCCTACAACGTCAAGGCCACCGGGCACGTCGCCAAGCTGCGCCGCGACCTCGGCCTGGGCTGAGCACGGTCAGCCGGCCCGGTCAGCCGGACCGGACGCCGAGCACACCGGTCACCAGCGCGTCGCACACCGTGGCCGCGGCCTTGAGGTCGGGCTCGCGGGAGACCATGACGTCGGAGTAGAGGAACGACTCCCCCAGCCGCACCACCGCGTAGGACAGCAGCGGCAGCGGCACGTCGGGGACCAGCCCGAGCTCCTCGACGTCACGCTCGAACAGGGCCGTGTAGGCCTCGACCAGCCGCGGCTGCACCCGGCCGCGCGGGTCGGTGAGGATGCGCATCGCGGTGGCCGGCTCGTCGTCGAGGAACCGGCGCAGCGAGGGCGCCGTGCCGAGCAGGCTGCGGTAGTCCTCGATGACGACGAGGCTGCGCAGCCGGCCGGGCTCGCGGAGGTCGGCCGACCGGGCGTCGTGGTCGGTGACGGCCCGGTGCAGCGTGCGCTCCGCCAGCCACCACAGCGCCTCGCCGAGGATGGCGTCGCGGTTGCCCACCCGCCGGAACAGGGTGACCCGCGAGATGCCCAGCTGGGCGGCGAGCACGGTGGTGTCCAGGCGCTCCTCGCGCAGCAGGGTGTGCGCAGCCTGGCGGATCACCTCGTCCGGGGGCGCGATCACGCCGTCGAGCCTAGGGCCGCGGTGACCTGCGCGGACACTGCCGGCCCGCGACCGGGTCCCGCGGCCCGGCCCCGACGCGGCAGGCACCGGTGCGGCGCGCCCGCGCCCTTCTCGCGGCCCACCCGGTGCGGCAGCATGGCGGGGCATGAGCCAAGAGATCGGTGTGACCGGGCTGGCCGTGATGGGCGCCAACCTCGCCCGCAACCTCGCCCGGCACGGCTGCCGGGTCGTGGTCCACAACCGCACGCGGGCGCGCACCGACGCGCTGCTGGCCGCGCACGGGGACGAGGGCGAGTTCGTCGCCACCGGCTCGGTGCACGAGTTCGTCGCGGCCCTGCAGCGGCCCCGCCGGGTGGTCGTCATGGTGCAGGCCGGGGCGCCGACCGACGCCGTGGTCGAGGAGCTGATGGCGGTGCTGGAGGCCGGCGACGTGCTCGTCGACGGCGGCAACGCCCGCTACACCGACACGATCCGGCGGACCGCGGCCTGCGCCGAGAAGGGCGTGCACTTCGTCGGCGCGGGCATCAGCGGCGGCGAGGAGGGCGCCCTGCTCGGGCCGAGCATCATGCCGGGCGGCTCGGCCGAGGCCTACGCGCTGGTCGGTCCGCTGCTGGAGAGCATCGCCGCCGTCGTCGACGGGACGCCGTGCTGCACGCACGTCGACGGCGACGGGGCCGGCCACTTCGTGAAGATGGTGCACAACGGCATCGAGTACGCCGACATGCAGCTCATCGCCGAGGCCTACGACCTGCTGCGGCTCCGGCTGGGGATGTCGCCGGCCGAGATCGGCGAGGTGTTCGCCGGCTGGAACGAGGGCGACCTCGACTCCTACCTGATCGAGATCACCGCCGAGGTGCTGAGGCACGTCGACGCCGACACCGGCCGCCCCTTCGTCGATGTGGTGCTCGACCAGGCCGAGCAGAAGGGCACCGGACGCTGGACGGTGCAGTCGGCCCTGGACCTGGGGGTCCCGGTCAGCGGCATCGCCGAGGCGGTGTTCGCCCGGGCGCTGTCCGGGCACGCCGAGCAGCGGGCGGCCGCCCGCGGGGTGCTGCCCGGGCCGGCCGCACCGCCGGAGCCGGTGGGCGACCGCGACGGCTTCGTCGAGGCGGTGCGCCAGGCGCTCTACGCCTCCAAGGTCGTCGCCTACGCGCAGGGCTTCGACCAGATCGCCGCCGGCGCGCAGGCGCACGGGTGGAACGTCGACCGGGCGGCGCTGGCCACCATCTGGCGCGGCGGCTGCATCATCCGCGCGCGCTTCCTCGACCGGATCCGGCAGGCCTTCACCGACGACCCGGGCCTGACCACGCTGCTGGTGCACCCCTACTTCCGCGACGCCGTGGCCCAGTGCCAGGAGGGCTGGCGCACCGTGGTCGTCGAGGCCGTGCGCGCGGGGGTCCCCGCGCCGGGGTTCGCCAGCGCCCTGGCCTACTACGACGGCCTGCGCGCCGAGCGGCTGCCGGCCGCGCTGGTGCAGGGGCTGCGCGACCTGTTCGGAGCGCACACCTACCGGCGCGTCGACCGGGAGGGCTCCTTCCACACCCTCTGGTCGGAGGACCGCAGCGAGCGGCCGGTCGGCTGAGCCGCCGCCGGCCCTCACGCCGTCCAGGTGCCCGGCCGCGGCTGACCGTGCGCCCCGCCGTCGAAGCCGGCGTCCCACGGCCAGCAGCCCGGCGGCGAGGCCCACGCCAACTGCTGCGCCGGCACGGAGTACTCGGCCGGGCGCTGGTAGAAGCGGTTGGCGCCGAGCAGGACCTCCCCGGGGTTGGGGCACTCCTCGACCACGAGCACCTCGCCGGCGGCCTCGACCCGCTCGCCCGGCACCAGCGACCGGCCGGCGACGACCTGCCCGGCCACCGCGTCGAGCAGCGCGTGCGTCGCCGCCGCACCCCGGCCGACCACGACGACCTCGGGGTGGCCGAGGCCGAACAGGCCGATCGTGTAGCCGAAGGCGGGCTCGGCGGGGCCCTCCCCCGGGCCGACGTACTGGACGGCGAAGCGGGCGCGGCGGATGACGGCGGCGAGGTGGGCGTCCTCCTGGTCGAGCCAGGCGGTGGTCTGCGGGTCCGTGCTCATGGCCGAGAGCCTGGAGGCCGGCACCGACAGGACGCGTCCGCGCGCACCCCGTGGTGGACGGGCACACCCCCTGTGGACGGCGGAGGGCGGATCGTCGGTGGTCAGCCCTCCGCAGCCCGCCTGGCCCGCGCCCGCCGCTTGCCCTCGTGCATCGCGGCCACCCGGGCGACCGGGATGGTGTGCCCCTGGGCGACCAGGTCGGCGGGCAGCTCCTGGGGGTCCGGCAGCAGCGCCGTCCACGGGTCGCCGTCCCCGAGCCGCTGCGGCGCCGTCGCCACGGTGACGTCACCGGGCCGCACGGTGGGCAGGTCCGCCCAGGCGACCGGCGCCGACACCGGCAGGCCGGGGCGGGTGCGGGGGCTGTAGGCGGCGACGATCGTCGAGGAGCCCGAGCGGGTGGAGTCGAGGAAGACCCGCCCGTGCCGGTCCTCGCGGATGTAGGCGGTCGTGGCCAGGTCGGGGTCGAGGGCGGCCGCGCGGGCGGCCAGCGCGCGGGTGGCGGCCGCGGCGTCCTCGGGGCCAACGCCCCGCACCGGGACGACGACGTGCACGCCCTTGGACCCGCTGGTCTTGACCGCCCCGGCCAGCCCGGCGTCGGCCAGCGCCCGCCGCACCAGCTCCGCGGCCCGCACGACGACGGCGAAGTCGGCGTCCTCGGGCGGGTCGAGGTCGAGCACGATGCCGGTCGGCTCGGCCTCCGCGCCGGCGAGGAAGAAGGGGACGTGGAACTCCACGGCCCGCTGGTTGGCCAGCCACAGCAGCGTGCGGCGGTCGTCGCAGAGCACCTGGTGCACCTCGCGGTGCGCGCCGAACGACCAGACGGGGACGGTGCGCACCCACTCCGGGGCGCCCTTGGCCACGTTGCGCTGCATGAACGGCTCCTGGCCGGGCCGCACGCGCTTGACCGACAGCGGCCGGCCCGCCAGCTGCGGCACCAGGCGGTCGGCGAAGGCGTCGAGGTGGTCGACCAGGTCGCCCTTGGTCACGCCGAGACCGTCGCCCAGCGGCGCGTCGAGGCTGGTCAGCCGGACGCCGTCCCGTTCGTCGTCGACCACCGGCCCACCGTGCCCGCCTGCCGGGGCCGCGGCAAGACCGACCTCACCGCAGAGCGACCTACCGCACCGCAGCGCGTCCCACCCGACGTCCCACGGTCCGGTCGGACACTCGATGATCAGGTCACCTGATCGTCGCGCGGGACCGCTCAGACGTCGTAGGTGGCGCCGGGGCGGACCAGCTCGGCCCTCGGGAACACCGCCCGCGCGCCGGCCAGCTGGGCCGCGGGGTCGACCCAGGGCGGGACGTGCGTGACGAGCAGCCGGCGCACCCGGGCCGCGGCCGCCGCCTCGCCCGCCTGGCGGCCGGTCAGGTGCAGGTCCGGCGGGAGGCCGTCGCGCTCGGGGTGGGCGGCCTCGGCCAGCAGCACGTCGGCGCCGCGGGCGAGGTCGACGACGGCCTGGCAGGGCCCGGTGTCGCCCGTGTACACGAGCGAGCTGCCGTGCGCGGTCAGCCGGATGGCGTGGCACTCGGCCGGGTGCGCGGTGCGGGCCGTCTGCACCTGGAAGGGCCCGAGCACGGCCGACACCGGGGTGACGGCGAAGTCGAAGACGTCGGTGAGCGGGGCGCCGTCGACGTCGTAGGCGCGCGCCAGCCGCCGGTCGGCACCGGCCGGGGCGATCAGCGGCAACCGGCGGCCGGAGGCGCGGCCGGAGTAGCGGTGCCAGACCACCAGCGGCGCGACGTCGAGGCAGTGGTCGGCATGCAGGTGGGAGAGGTAGACCGCGTCGACGGTGTCGGGGTCGGCCAGTGCCTGCAGCGCCCCGAACGCCCCGTTGCCGAGGTCGAGCAGCACCCGGAAGCCGTCGTGCTCGACCAGGTAGCAGGAGGCCGCCGACGTCGGCCCCGGACCGCTGCCGGAGCAGCCGACCACCGTGAGCCTCACTCCTCGTCCACCCGCTCGCTCCCCATGGCGCGCGCCAGGCTAGCCGTCGGCGGCCGGCACCGACCCGGCGGCCGCGGTGCGCACGCCGTCGCCCAGCGCAGCCCGGTCGTCAGGCCCAGAGCTGGCCCTCGAGCGCGGAGGTCGCCTCCTCCAGCGTGCCGGCGTACGCGCCGGTGGACAGGTACTTCCAGCCGCCGTCGCAGACGATGAACACGATGTCGGCCCGGCGCCCCGCCGCGACCTCCTTGTCCGCGACGCCGAGGGCGGCGTGCAGGATCGCCCCGGTCGAGATGCCGGCGAAGATGCCCTCGCGCTCGACCAGCTGCCGGGTGCGGTGGATGGCGTCCTCGGGGCCCACGGAGAACCGCGAGTCCAGCAGCGAGGGGTCGTAGAGCTCGGGGATGAAGCCCTCGTCGATGTTGCGCAGGCCGTAGACCAGCTCGCCGTAGCGCGGCTCGGCGGCGATCACCTGCACGCCGGGCTTGTGCTCGCGGAAGTAGCGCGAGCAGCCCATGAGCGTGCCCGTGGTGCCCAGGCCCGCGACGAAGTGGGTGATCGAGGGCAGGTCGGCGAGGATCTCCGGGCCGGTGCCGGTGTAGTGCGCCTCGGCGTTGGCCGGGTTGCCGTACTGGTAGAGCATCACCCAGTCGTCGTGCTCGGCGGCCAGTTCCTTGGCCACCGCCACCGCCTGGTTGGAGCCACCGGCCGCCGGCGAGCTGATGATCTGCGCGCCGTACATCTCCAGCAGCTGCCGCCGCTCCACCGAGGTGTTCTCCGGCATCACGCAGACCAGCCGGTAACCGCGCTGCCGGGCGACCATCGCCAGGGAGATCCCGGTGTTGCCGCTGGTCGGCTCGAGGATGGTGTCGCCCGGCGAGAGCTTCCCCTCCTTCTCCGCCGTCTCGATCATCGAGATGGCGGCGCGGTCCTTGATGGACCCGGTGGGGTTGTGGTCCTCGAGCTTGGCCCACAGCCGCACGTCGGGCGTCGGCGACAGCGAGGGCAGCCCGACCAGCGGGGTGCCACCGAGGGAGTCGACGAGGGAGGCGAAGCGGGCCATTCAGAGCTCTTCCGGGGAGTCGGGGGGATGCGGCAGGACGGCGTCAGCAGCCGCCGGCGACCGCCGGGAGGATGGTGACGGAGTCGCCGTCCTTGACCTGGGTGTCGAGGGCGCCGGTGAACCGCACGTCCTCGTCGTTGACGTAGACGTTGACGAAGCGGTGCAGCTTGCCCTCCTCGGTCACCAGGCGGCCCTTGAGGCCGGGGTGCTTGGCGTCGAGGTCGTCGACGAGGGCGGCCAGGGTGTCCCCGCTGCCCTCGACGGTCTTGCTGCCGCCGGTGTGGGTGCGCAGGATGGTCGGGATCCGGACCTCGATGGCCATGGTGTGCGGTTCTCCTCGAGAAGGGGTGTCGGGGACGTGCAGGAGCGCCACGGGTGCGGCGCGGGTCTGTGGCCGTAACGCCGGGGACCGGGCGACGATTCCGCGCGGTCGGCCCCCTCGCAGGGTCCCGCGGCGTGCCGAGCGCGTCGTGGGGGCGAGGGGGTGCCCGCTCAGTCGTAGACGACGGTGGTCGGCGAGTGGCCGAACAGGTAGGACTCGACGACCTCGACGTCCTCCTCGGTCACCTGGCCGTCGACGATCCGGAAGCTGCGGAACTCCACCTCGTCGCCCTCGAGCCCGGTCCGGTCGCCGTGGAGGCGGGTGGAGACGAGGACGTAGTGCGCGTTCGGCTCGGAGGCGTAGCTGACGTCGGTGCGCGAGGGGTGCGCCTCGGTGGCGGTGTGCGAGTGGTAGATCACCACCGGCTCCTCGTCCCGGTCGTCCATCTCCCGGTAGAGCCGCAGCAGGTCGCCGGAGTCGAACTCGTAGAACGTCGGCGAGCGGGCGGCGTTGAGCATCGGGATGAACCGCTCCGGGCGGTCGCTGCCCTCGGGGCCGGCGACGACGCCACAGGCCTCGTCCGGGTGGTCCTCCCGGGCGTGGGCCACGATGGCGTCGTAGGTCGCGCGGTCGATGCGCAGCACGGTGCCCAGTCTAGGCGGCCGCCGGCCCCCGCTCCCGGGCGGTGGCCCGGGCCGCGCGCCGCCGTCCACCGATACGGTGCGGACCCGTGGTGCTCGAGCTGCTCATGGTCCTCGGCGTGACGCTGCTCGCCCTGCCCGCGCTGTGGCTCGGCGCCCAGGGACTGACCCGGCGCGCGGGCCACTACAGCAGCGACGTCACCGCCGACCGGGTCTCGCTGGTGCTGCTGGTGACCTCGCGCGCGCTCACCTGGCTGCTGGTCCTGCTGCTGTCGGCGGTGGTCCTCGTCTGCGCCGTCGGCGCGTGGGTGCGCGACCTGGAGATGCCCAGCCTGGTGTCGGTGTTCTTCGTCCTCGACCTGCTGCTCGCGGTGCTGGTGCTGCTCACCTTCGGCCGTCGCGACCGGCGGCGACCGCGTCGACGAGCGACCCCTGCAGCGCGGTGAGCCAGTAGTAGACGGCCAGCTGCTGGCCCTCCTCGCCGGTGGGGTCCTCCGGCGGCTCGGTCTCCTCGGTGACGCCGATGCGCGCGCCCAGGGCCAGCCGCAGGTCGTTGGTGGTGCGCAGCCACGCTCCCGCCTGGTCCGGGTCCAGCCGCACCTCGCCGCCGGTGGCGGGCAGGGAGGCGCGGACGGCGGCCAGGTCGTCGGTCTTGCCCGAGCGCAGCGCCGCCTCGGTGAGCTCGCGGTAGTCCGCGGCGATCTCCGGGTCGGTGCGGTGCCCGGCCGGCAGCAGCCGCGCCACCACCGGGTCGCCGTCGACGTCGTCGGCATCGGCGGTGAGCAGCTGCTCGAGTTGGTCGAGGAGCAGCCCGAGGATGCCGGCCTCGGCCGGCTCGAGGCGGGCGACGACGTCGTCGCGCTTGCGGCGGAAGGGCCTCATGCGTCCTGCTGGTAGGTGGCCCACAGGCCGTAGGCGTGCAGCCGGCTGGTGTCGTGCTCCATCCGCTCGCGCGGGCCGGAGCTGACGACCGCCTTGCCGTCGTGGTGCACCTGCAGCATGAGCGTGGTGGCCGTCGGCTCGTCGTAGCCGAACAGCTCCCGCAGCACGTGGGTCACGTAGGTCATCAGGTTCACCGGGTCGTTCCAGACGATGGTGACCCAGGGCCGGTCGAGGTCGGCGGTCTCCTCGACCGTGGTCTCGGGCGTCCGTGTCGGCGCCAGGGGTCCGGCCATCGGACCACCATAGGACGGCGTCCCCCGCGGCTCAGCGGGTCGGCCCGCCCCGGCCGACCTAGGCTCCGGTGCCATGCCGACGGGTCCCGCTCTGCTCACCGACCGGTACGAGCTGACCATGGTCGCCGCCGCCCTCGCCGACGGCACAGCCGACCGCGACTGCGTGTTCGAGGTGTTCGCGCGGCGCCTGCCGCACGGCCGCCGCTACGGCGTCGTCGCCGGCACCGGGCGGCTGCTCGAGGCGCTGCCGCACGTCCGCTTCGGCGACGACGAGCTGGCCACGCTGCGCGAGCAGGGCCTGGACGACGCCGGGCTGCTCGACTGGCTGGCCGACTTCCGCTTCGGCGGCGACGTCTGCGGCTACGCCGAGGGCGAGCTGTTCTTCCCCGGCTCGCCCGTGCTCACCGTGCGCGCACCCTTCGCCGAGGGCGTGCTCCTGGAGACGCTGGTGCTCTCCGTGCTCAACCACGACAGCGCCATCGCCTCGGCGGCCGCGCGGATGGTGGCCGCGGCCTGCGAGCGGCCCTGCATCGAGATGGGCTCGCGCCGCACCCACGAGCAGGCCGCCGTCGCCGCGGCCCGCGCCGCGCACCTGGTCGGCTTCGTCTCCACCTCCAACCTCGAAGCCGGGCGGCGCTACGGCGTGCCGACGACGGGCACCAGCGCGCACGCCTTCACGCTGCTGCACGACGACGAGAAGGCCGCCTTCGCCGCACAGGTCGAGGCCCTCGGCGTGGGCACCACGCTGCTGGTCGACACCTACGACGTCGTGCAGGGCATCCGCAACGCCGTCGAGGTGGCCGGTCCGCAGCTGGGCGCGATCCGGCTGGACTCCGGCGACCTGCCGACGCTGGCCACCGCGGCCCGCCGGCAGCTCGACGAGCTGGGTGCCACCGCGACGCGGGTCATCGTGACCAGCGACCTCGACGAGTTCGCCATCTCCGGGCTCATGGCCGCCCCGGTCGACGGCTACGGCGTCGGCACCTCGCTGGTGACCGGCTCCGGCGCCCCGACCGCCGGCATGGTCTACAAGCTGGTGGAGCGCGACGGGGTGCCGGTGGCCAAGCGGTCGGAGGGCAAGAACTCCACCGGCGGCCGCAAGACCGCCCTGCGCCGGCACGACGCCGACGGGACGGCGACCGCCGAGGTGGTGAGCAGCGGTCCGGTCGAGCCGCGGGCGGGCGACCGGCCCCTGGTGGTCGACCTGGTGCGCGGCGGCGAGGTGGTGGCCCCGGTGTCGCCGGCCGAGGCGCTGGCCGCGGCGGCCGCGCACCACCGCCGGGTGCGGGAGGCGCTGCCGGCGGAGGCATGGGCGCTGTCCCGCGGGGAACCGGTGCTGGAGACGGTGACGGCCTGAGCCCGGACGGAGGAGCCGCGATGACCCGCGCGCTGGTGGTGGTCGACGTGCAGAACGACTTCTGCGAGGGCGGCCGCCTGGCGGTGGCCGGCGGCGCGGCCGTGGCGGCGGCGATCAGCGCCCACGTGCACGCCGGCGGCTACGCCCACGTCGTCGCCACCCGGGACCACCACGTCGACCCCGGCGGCCACTTCGCCGAGCAGCCGGACTTCCTGGAGACGTGGCCGGCGCACTGCGTGGTCGGCAGCGGCGGCGAGCAGCTGCACCCCGCGCTGGACCGCGACCCGATCGAGGCGGTGTTCGACAAGGGCGAACACGCGGCCGCCTACTCCGGTTTCGAGGGGCGGGCCGGCGGGACGCCGCTGGCCGACTGGCTGCGCGGGCACGGGGTGGACGCCGTCGACGTCGTCGGCATCGCCACCGACCACTGCGTGCGGGCCACCGCCCTGGACGCCGTCGCCGCGGGGTTCGCCACTCGGGTGCTGCTGCACCTCACCGCCGGGGTGGCCGAGGCCTCGACCGAGGCGGCCCTGGAGCAGCTGCGCACCGCCGGCGTCGAGCTGGAGGGAGAGGTCCCCCGCCCCTGAGGCGACGCGAGGTGAGCCGCCCTGCGGAGGACGGCGGACCGAGCGCGGGGCCGGAGGCTCCCGCTCGGGACGTCGTGGCAGGGCTTCAGCGCAGGTCGGGGACGGCACGTGGCCGCGGTGGAGGCCGGTAGGCCGACAGACGACATCGCGTCAGAGCGCGTCCATGACCTCGTCCCGCGTGAAGCCGAGGACCTGCAGGACGGCGTCCAGGTAGGGCTGGTTCAGCGCGGTGTGCGCCTGCTCGCGCACCACCGGCTTGGCGTTGAAGGCGATGCCCAGCCCGGCGGCGTTGAGCATGTCGAGGTCGTTGGCACCGTCGCCGACGGCCACCGTCTGCTCCAGCGGGATGCCGTGCTCGGCGGCGAAGCGCACCAGGGCCCGGGCCTTGCCGGCGCGGTCGACGATCTCGCCGACCAGCCCGCCGGTGAGCCGGCCGTCGGCCACCTCGAGGGTGTTGGCCGCGGCGAAGTCGAGGCCGAGGGAGGCGGCCAGCGGGTCGGTGACCTGGGTGAAGCCGCCGCTGACGATGCCGCAGCGGAACCCCAGCCGCTGCAGGGTGCGGATCAGCGTCCGCGCGCCGGGGGTCAGCTCCAGGTGCTCGCGGACCTCGTCGAGCACCTCCACCGGCAGCCCGGCGAGGGTGCCGACGCGGGCGCGCAGCGACTCGGCGAAGTCGAGCTCGCCGTTCATCGCCGCGGCGGTGATGCGGGCGACCTCGGCGGCCCGGCCGGCGCGGGCGGCGAGCTCGTCGATCACCTCGCCGCGGACCAGCGTGGAGTCGACGTCGAGCACGATCAGCCGCTTGCTGCGCCGGGCGAGGCCCACCTGCTCGACGGCGATGTCGGCGCCGGTGCGGGCCGCGACGGCGCCGAGGGCGGTGCGCAGCGCGGTGGCCTCGGCGCCGGAGACGGTGAGCTCGAAGCTGGTGACCGGGTAGTCGGAGAGCCGGCGGATCGCGTCGATGTTGCCGCCCAGCCCGGCGATCGCGGTGGCCGCGCCGGCGACCGCGCCCGGGGGCACCGGCCGGCCGAGCAGGATGACGTGGTGCGGGCGCCCCGCGCGGGTGGCGCCGGCGCCGCGGTCGGGCGCCGACTCGACGTCCACCCGGACGCCGGTGGCCGCGGCGACCCCGGCGGCCAGGCGGCCGAGCCCGGCGAGGAAGGCGGCCTCCTCGGTGTGCCCCCCGGCCGGCCCCTCGACCGGCGCGCTGCCGAGGACCACCCCGAGGACCAGCTGCCCGTGCACGACGACCTGCTCGACGTCGACCACCTCGACCCGCGGGACGCCGTCGGCGCCCTCGGCGAGCGCGGCGAACAACCGGGCGGTGACGCCGGGCCGGTCGGCACCGGTAACCGTCAGGATGGCGCGGGGGCCGGGTGCGACCGTCGCCGGTGCGGTGCGGGGAGCGGGGTCGAGCGGCACGGCGCCATCGTGCCGCACCGCCCCGCGCCGCCCGGCGGGCCCCCGACACGGCGACACCCCGCCGGCCGGAGCCGACGGGGTGTCGCAGGTGACCGTCTGGAACGGCCTCCCTGCAGGGGCCCCGCCGCGAGGAACGAGCGGTGGGGGGCAGGGAGTCCTCCTAGAAGGGGTCGGGGTCGTTCGGGCCCTGCCGGGGACCGGTGCCCTCGACCAGCTCGCTGGCCCCGGCGTAGGGCTCGTGCCGCTTGCCGACGTGCGCCTCGCGGTGCAGCCGCTCGATGAGGTGCGGGTAGTGCGCCTCGAACGCGGGGCGCTCCGACCGGATCCGGGGGATCTCGGTGAAGTTGTGCCGCGGCGGCGGGGACGACGTCGCCCACTCCAGCGAGTTGCCGTGGCCCCACGGGTCGTCGCGCAGGGCGAGCCGGCCGTACTTCCACGACTTGGCCACGTTGTACAGGAACGGGATGGTCGAGGCGCCGAGGACGAACGACCCGATGGTGGAGATCACGTGCAGCGTGGTGAACCCGTCGCTGGGCAGGTAGTCCACGTACCGGCGCGGCATGCCCTGCGTGCCCAGCCAGTGCTGCACGAGGAACGTCGCGTGGAAGCCGAGGAAGGTCAGCCAGAAGTGCAGCTTGCCCAGCCGCTCGTCCATCATCCGGCCGGCCATCTTCGGGAACCAGAAGTAGATGCCGGCGTAGGCGGCGAACACGACGGTGCCGAAGACGACGTAGTGGAAGTGGGCGACGACGAAGTAGCTGTCGTTGACGTGCCAGTCCAGCGGGGGGCTGCCGAGCAGGACGCCGGTCAGACCGCCCAGGAGGAAGGTCACCAGGAAGCCGATCGAGAACAGCATCGGCGTCTCGAAGGTGAGCTGGCCGCGCCACATGGTGCCGATCCAGTTGAAGAACTTGATGCCGGTCGGCACGGCGATCAGGTAGGTCATGAAGGAGAAGAACGGCAGCAGGATCGCGCCGGTCGCGAACATGTGGTGCGCCCACACCGCCAGCGAGAGGCCCGCGATGAGCAGCGTGGCGGCGACCATGCCCTTGTAGCCGAACAGCGGCTTGCGCGAGAACACCGGGATGACCTCGGTGATGATGCCGAAGAACGGCAGCGCGATGATGTAGACCTCGGGGTGGCCGAAGAACCAGAACAGGTGCTGCCACAGCATCGAGCCGCCGTTCTCGTCGGAGAAGACGAGGGCGCCGAGGTTGCGGTCGGCCAGCATCGCGAGCAGCGCCGCGGTGAGGATCGGGAACGCGAAGAGCACCAGCAGGCTGGTGACCAGCGTGTTCCAGGTGAAGATCGGCATCCGGAACATCGTCATGCCCGGCGCCCGGAGGCAGGCGATCGTTGTGATGAAGTTGACCGCGCCGAGGATGGTGCCCAGACCGCTGACGGCCAGCCCGGCGAACCACAGGTTCGCGCCCGCGCCGGGGCTGTGCACCGCGTCGGAGAGCGGGGCGTAGGCGTACCAGCCGAAGTCGGCCGCGCCGCCCGGCGTGAAGAAGCCGCCGATGAGCAGCAGGCTGCCGAAGAGGAACAGCCAGTACGAGAAGGCGTTCAGCCGCGGGAACGCGACGTCGGGCGCACCGATCTGCAGCGGCATGATGAGGTTCGAGAACGCGAAGAACAGCGGCGTCGCGAACATCAGCAGCATGACCGTGCCGTGCATGGTGACGAGCTGGTTGTACTGCTCGGGCGACAGGAACTGCAGGCCCGGCTGGCCCAGCTCGCCGCGGATCAGCATGGCCATGAAACCGGCCACGATGAACCACAGGAACGAGGTGGCCGTGTACATCAGGCCGATGGTCTTGTGGTCCGTGGTGCGCAGCAGGTTCGAGAGCCGCGCACCCCGCTGGACCTCGCGAGCCGGGCTCGGCCGGCTCACGATCGGTGCAGGCGCGATCGTCACGCCCGCAGCTTAGACCGTGCCGGGGACGGCCGTCCGGGCCGCACGACCGGGCGCGCCGGTCACCGGCCGTGGCCGTGGGGTAGCACGGTCGGGTGAAGGTGCACGGCGGAGATCATCTCGGGTTTCCGCCCTGCTCAGAGGGGGAACCACATCGTCCGGCGCTGGAGGTCCCAGCACCCCGGCCACTCGGCCGCCCCATCGGGAGGTCCACCGTGGAGCTTCTCTGGAACATCATCGTGCTGATCGTCGTCGGCGCGATCGCCGGCTTCATCGCACGCGCCGTCGTGCCCGGCAAGCAGTCCATGAGCGTCGGCATGACCATCGTGCTCGGCATCATCGGCTCCTTCGTCGGGAACCTGCTCGGCAGCCTCATCTTCGAGCCGCACCGCTTCGAGATCGGCACCTCCGGCATCATCGGCTCCATCATCGGGGCCATCGTCGTGCTGCTGGTCTACGTCTCGGCGACGCGGAACAGGGGGCGCGGCCACACCCGCGTGTGACCCGCTCCACCACCGCCTCGGGGGACGGTGGGGAGCCCAGCAGCGGTCCCAGGAGGGGCCCGGCCACCAGGCCGGGCCCCTCCTGCACGTGCGGGGTCAGGCCGTCCAGGTGGTGACGTCGACGGCGAGCGTGACGGGCACCCGCTCGGGCAGCCCGGCCACGGCCGCGGCCAGCCGCTCGCGCGACAGGTGCCGGGCGTGCGGCCCCATGCCGACGACGGTCGTCACGGTCCGGTGGTCGAGCTCGAGCACCTCCCGGTGCGCCGCTCCCCCGGCCGGGGCCAGGTGCGGCTCCAGCGTCGCCGAGAGCCGGGCCGCCTTGTCCGGGTCGACCCGCAGCAGCCCCAGCGGGCCGACGAGCTCGGCGAGGTGGTCGGGCGCGGGCGTGGCCACCACCAGCCGGCCCCCGGGACGCAGCACCCGGGCGGTCTCCGGGCCGTTGCGGGGGGCGAAGACCACCGTGACCCGGTCTACGGCGGCGTCGCGCACCGGCAGCCGTGCCCAGGTGTCGGCCACGACGGCCAGCGCGCGCGGCGAGGCGCCGGCCGCCCGGCGGGCCGCGTATCGCGAGGAGTCGAGCACGACGCCGACGGCCGACGGCAGCCGGTCGAGGACCCCGGCGAGGTGGTGTCCGGTGCCCCCGCCGAGGTCGAGGACGCCGTCGACGGGACCGTCCCCTTCGGCGACGGCGTCGGCCAGCACGCGGGTCAGCCCGGCGAAGGTGCCCGCCGCGAGCACCTCGGCCCGGTCGGCCACCATCGCGGCGGTGTCGCCCGACGGCGGCGTGTGCCCCGGCGGCAGCAGCGTCACGTGCCCCTGGCGGGCGCGGTCGAAGGCGTGCCCCGCCGGGCAGCGCAGGCCGGTGTCGCCCGGCAGCGCGGACAGCTGCTGCCCGCAGACCGGGCACGCCAGCAGCGCCACCGCCCGGCGCGGCCAGGGTCGCCGGCTCACGGGGCTGCCGCGCCCACCGGCTGCGCGGGCGGCGGTGGGGCCTCGGCCGCCCGGCCGGGCACCACGCCGACGGCCAGCAGCGCCGCGACCGCGCCGAGGGCGAAGGCCGCGGGGTAGCCGGGCCCGCCGTCGGCCAGGAGCGCGGCCAGCGGCACGGTCAGCGCGGCGGCCAGGTTCTGCACCGTGTTGTGCGCGCCCAGCGCCCGGCCGGCCCAGGCGCTGCCCGCCTGCTCGGCCACCGAGGTGAACGCCACGCCGTTCGGGCTGACCGTGGCCACCGACGCCAGCGCCACGGCGGCGGCCGCGGCGGCGGGGCCGAGCACGTCCGGCGTCAGGAGGGCGACGAGCGCCAGCAGCCCGACGACGACACCCACCGCGCCCGCCACCCGGCGCAGCGGCCCCAGCCGGCTGCCCACCCGGTCGGACCACACGCCCGCCCCCAGCCGCGCGGCCACCCCGCCGACCTGGGTGACGGCGAGCAGCGTGCCGGCGGCCGCGGCGGCCCACCCGGCGTCGTGCACCAGCCAGTCGAACGCCAGCCCGGCGACGGCGAACTGCGGCACCACCAGCAGCGTGCTGGCCGCGTGCACCCGCCACAGCACCGGGCTGCGGTAGGGCGAGGCCGGCCGGGGTGCCCCCTGGGCCCGCGGCGGCCGGGGCGGGTCGCGGACGAGCACCGCCACCAGGGCGGCCGCGACCGCGCAGCCGGCCGCCAGCAGCGCGAAGGCGCCGCCCGGGCCGCCGCCGGCCAGCCGCGGGAGGAGCAGCGCGGCCAGGCCCACGCCGATCGGCTGGCCGGCCTGCCGGATGCCCATGGCCAGCCCCCGCTGCGCGGGCGGGAACCAGCCCAGCACCAGCCGGCCGCTGGCCGCGTGCACCGAGGCGCTGCCGGCACCGGCGAGCAGCAGCCACAGACCGGTGGTCAGCGGGGCGTCGGCGAGCGCGGCACCGGCCAGCGCCCCGGCGGCCACGGCCAGGCCGCAGGAGAGCACGAGCCGCTCGCCGTACCGGTCGGCGAGCGCCCCAGGCCAGGAGAGTGAGCACCAGGCCGGCCGTCGGCGCGCTGACCAGCAGGCCGACCTGCGGCAGCGTGAGCCCCTCGGCGCGCAGGGCGACGGTGAGGAAGGGCAGCCCGTTCTGCGCGGCGCAGGCGGCGACCAGCCCGACGAGACCGACGCCGAGGTGGCGCCACCGGGCGCGCGGGGGTGCCGCCGGGCGGGTCACCGGGCGACCGGGTGGAAGGTCACCCCGGACAGGACACCGTCGGCGGCGACCGCGGTCACGAAGGTGCCGTGCGGCTGGCGACGGCGGTCGGTGGGCGAGCCGGGGTTGAGCAGCCGCAGGCCGGTCGCGGTCGTGGTGTCCCACGGGATGTGGCTGTGGCCGAAGAAGAGGACGTCGGTGTCGGGGAAGCGGGCGGCGCACCGCCGCTCGCGCCCCTTCGCGTCGCCGGTCTCGTGGACGACGGCCACCCGCAGCCCCTCGACCTCGGCGCGCGCGACCTCCGGCAGCCGCTCGCGCAGCGGGCCGTGGTCGTTGTTGCCGTGGACGGCGAGCAGCCGGCGCGAGCGCTGCTCCAGGGCGTCGAGCAGCGCGACGTCGACCCAGTCACCGGCGTGCACCACGAGGTCGGCGGCGTCGACCGCCGCCCACAGCGCGGGCGGGAGGTCCCGCGCCCGTCGCGGCAGGTGCGTGTCAGCCATCACCACCAGCGACACGGACACCGGGTCATGGTCGCAGGGCACCCGCGCGTGGAGGCGCCCGGCGGGTCAGGAGCCGGAGCGGGCGGCCATCGCGCGCAGCCGGGCGTTGTACGCCTCGAGCTCGGCGTCGTCGGTGCGCTCGGCGACCCGCGCCTGCTGGCGGCCGCGGCGCTCCTCCGACCCCATCCAGGAGAACAGCACCACGGCGAGGACCAGCACCGTGGGCAGCTCGCCGAAGGACCAGGCGATCCCGCCGGCGGTGCTCTGGTCGGCGAGCGGGTCGACGCCCCAGCCGGCCGGCGGGTCGGCGAAGGTCCGCACCACCAGCGACGACGACATCATGATCGCCACGCCGAAGAAGGCGTGGAACGGCATCGGGACGAGCAGCTCGACCATCCGGGCGCCGTGGCCGGCCTGCCGCGGCCACGGGTCCTGGGCGAGGATCGGCCCGAAGAACAGCAGCCCCGTCACGGTGAAGTGGGCGAGCATGAACTGGTGCCCGACGGGGTCGCCCATGAGGGCGTCGAAGACGGGCGTGAAGTAGACGCCGTAGAGGCTGACCAGGAACAGCGGCACGGTGAACAGCGGGTGCGAGACGAACCGCGCCACCCGGCTGTGCAGCGCGTCGAGCAGCAGCGCCCGGGGGACGCCGGCCACTCCCCTGCCCCGCGGCAGTGCACGCAGCGCCACGGTCACCGGCCGGCCGAGCAGGACCAGCAGCGGCGTGACCATCGACAGCACCATGTGCTGGGCCATGTGCACGCTGAACAGCACCATGCTGTAGCCGCCCAGCCAGGTGCCGGTGACGGCGACCAGCGACAGGCAGCCCGCCACGAACGACGCCGTCCGCCACCAGGGCCAGGCCACGCCGGAGCGGCGCAGCCGCACCACACCCACCACGTAGGCCAGCAGGCCGACGAGGGCGAGCACCGGCAGCACCGACCAGGCGTCCAGGTGGGGCAGGAGCAGCCGTCCCCACGTGGGCGGCTCGTCGGGCACCCACATGCCCGAGTGGTGCCCGTGTTCCACCGCCACCTCCGGTCTCCTCCGCGTCCGCCCCCACTGTCCCACCACGGGACCCGGTGGGGGTCCGCTAGTCGTGGACGGGGGCCTCGTGGCCGGCGTGCGCCCCGGCCTCGATCTGGAAGGTGCAGTGGGCGACGTCGAAGTGGGCGCCCAGGCAGGTGCCGAGGGCGTCGAGCACCCGGCCGCCGTGCCCGGCGGCCAGCGCCTCGTCGGTGACGACGACGTGCGCGGAGAGCACCGGCAGCCCGGAGGTGATCGTCCAGGCGTGCAGGTCGTGCACGCCGACCACCCCCTCGACGCCGAGCACGTGCGCGCGCACCTCGTCGAGGTCGACGTCGCGGGGCGCGGCCTCGAGCAGGACGTCGAGCGACTCGCGCAGCAGCGACCAGGCGCGCGGCAGCACCAGGCAGCCGACCAGCAGCGCGCCGATCGTGTCCGCCGGCGTCCACCCGGTCACGGCGACGACGCCGCCGGCGACGAGGACCGCGACCGAGCCGAGCGCGTCACCGAGGAGCTCGAGGTGCGCACCGCGGACGGCGAGCGAGTCACGGCGGCCGCGGTGCAGCAGCGCCAGCCCCGCCAGGTTGGCGGCCAGCCCCGCCGCGGCGACGAGGAGCACCACCCCGGCGTCGATCTCGGGCGGGTCGCCGACCCGGCGGACCGCCTCCACCACCACGACCACCGCCACCCCGGCCAGCAGCAGCCCGTTGGCGACCGCGGCGAGGATCTCCACCCGCTGCCAGCCGAAGGTCCGCCGGCCGCGGGCCGGGCGCTGGGCGAGGGTGACCGCGCCGAGGGCCAGGCCGACGCCGAGCGCGTCGGTGGCCATGTGACCGGCATCGGCCAGCAGCGCCAGCGACCCCGACACCAGCGACCCGACGAGCTCGGCCACCAGGACGGCGAGGGTCAGCCCGAGGACGACGGCCAGCCGGCCGCGGCTGGCGTTCGCCGCGGTGCCGTGGTCGTGACCTGCGCCCATGGGCCCACCTCCTCCCCCGCAGTGTCCCCGACGCGCGGCGCCCCCTGCCCGGACCGGCCGGCAGGGGGCGCGTCGCGCGCAGGGGCGAGGAGGTCCTTCTAGATGGCGACGCCGCGGTCGCGCAGCCACGGGAGGGGGTCGATCTTCTCCCCGCCGATGCCGCCGACGTGCACCTCGAAGTGCAGGTGCGGGCCGGTGGACTGGCCGCGGTTGCCCAGCAGCGCGATGGTGTCGCCGGCGCGGACGACCTGCCCGGGCTGCACGAGGATCTCCTCCATGTGCCCGTAGACGGTGACGTCGCCGTTCTCGTGCTGGATGTAGACGACGTTGCCGTAGCCGCTGGCCGGGCCGGCCTCCAGGACGACGCCGTCGGCGGCGGCGTACTCGGGGGTGCCGATGGGCGCGGCCAGGTCGATGCCGGCGTGCACGCTGCCCCACCGCGCGCCGAAGCCGCTGGTGAGCCGGGCACCGTTCACCGGCAGCACCGTCCTCGGCCGCGCCGCCTCGGCCGCGGCGGCGGCAGCGGCCTCCGCGGCCACCCGGTCGGCCTCGGCCTGCGCCTGCACGGCGGCGGCCTCCTCCGCCTCGCGGGCGGTGCGGCTGGCGGTGACCTCGCCGAGCAGCAGCGCGGCGTCGGACCGGATCGTCGCGGCCCGCAGGTCGGTCGAGGTCGCGTCGCCGGCGATGCCGAGCTCCTCGGCCACGCTCACCGAGTGGCTGACCGGCACGGGGCCGTCGGCCTGCGCGACGCCGTTCCCGGCGGTCGAGGTGCCCAGGCCCATGGCACCGACGAGGGCCGCGAGGAGGTAGCAGACGGCACGCCGGCGGGGCAGCCGCACACGGGTGCCCGGGCGCTGCCGGTCGTCCGCCGCGGGCGCGTCGTGTGCGGCGGGCAGCTCGGTCGCCGTGGCGGTGACGGCGGCCAGCGCCTGGGCGTCCGCGGCCTGGACGAGCTCGGTGGGGTCGGCGACCGGCACGACCGCGCGGACCTCCTCGGCGGTGTCCGCGGGGCGGGCGGTGCCCGCGTCGACGACGGCGTGCAGCTCCAGCGCCGGGGCCGGGCGCGGGTGCGGCGTCGGTCGCGGACGGCGGGCGGGACGTGCAGCGGTGGTCACCCCGGACGGCGACGTCTCCCCCTGACGCCGCTCCGGGGCCTTCCGCTGGGCCGCCGTCCCGGCCGTGGTCCGTCGCCGGGAGGGCGAGGGGACCGAGGCCCGTCCGGAGGGCCGGCCCGCGGGAGCGCGGGTGTCCTCTCCGTCGTGGAGGCGGTCGGGGTCGATCTCGGACATGCACCTGACTTCCGTCGGGGACAGGGACGTCGTGCGGCGCCCGGGGGAGCGGGCGGGGCCCATGTAAACACGGCGTGATGGTTTCGTGATCTGAGCAGGGGGGTAAGCGGGATCGCTCGTGTGGCGTGCGCCACTGACCTGCACGGATGTCGTTCGACGGGTCGTCGAACGCCCCTCACTCAGAGTGACGGGCACGCCGTGACGCCCGGGAACCAGGCGCGACGAGGCTCACGCGGGGCAGGAGCCAGGAGAGGACCCCCTTGACGAGGAGCTGAGGAGCAGACTCATGCGCGCAGTCACCTGGCACGGACGTGCCGACGTACAGGTCGACACCGTCCCCGACCCGACGCTGCAGGAGGACACCGACGTCGTCGTCGAGATCACCTCGAGCGGGATCTGCGGATCGGACCTGCACCTGATCGAGGTCATGGCACCGTTCATGACCAAGGGCGACGTCATGGGCCACGAGCCGATGGGGGTCGTGCGCGAGGTGGGCTCCGCGGTGACCGCCGTCAAGCCCGGCGACCGGGTCGTCGTCCCGTTCAACATCTCCTGCGGCACGTGCTGGATGTGCTCGCAGGGCCTGCAGTCGCAGTGCGAGACCACGCAGAACCGCGAGCAGGGCTTCGGCGCCTCGCTGTTCGGCTACACCAAGCTCTACGGGCAGGTGCCCGGCGGCCAGGCCGAGTACCTGCGGGTGCCCTTCGGCAACACGCTGCCGATCAAGGTCCCCGACGGCCCGTCCGACGACCGGTTCGTATACCTCTCCGACGTGCTGCCCACCTCCTGGCAGGCGGTGCAGTACGCGGCGACGCCGCCCGGCGGCACACTGCTGGTGCTCGGCCTGGGCCCGATCGGTGACATGTGCACCCGCATCGCCGCGCACCTGGGCCTGCGCGTGGTCGCCTCCGACGTCGTCCCCGAGCGGCTCGCCCGGGCCACCGCCCGCGGCACCGAGGTCATCGCCTCCACCGACCAGGACGACGTGGTCGGCGAGATCCGAGAGAAGACCGACGGCCGGGGTGCCGACGCGGTGATCGACGCGGTCGGCATGGAGGCGCACGGCTCCCCCGGCGCCCAGCTCGCCCAGAAGGCGACGGCGATCCTCCCCGACGCGCTCATGGCCCAGGTGATGAAGGTCGCCGGCATCGACCGCCTCGCCGCGTTCAACACCGCCATCGAGGCCGTCCGGCGCGGCGGCACGGTGTCCCTCTCGGGCGTCTACGGCGGCGCCACCGACCCCGTGCCGCTCATGCGCATGTTCGACAAGCAGATCCAGCTGCGCATGGGCCAGGCCAACGTCTGGCGGTGGGTGCCCGACATCCTGCCGCTGCTCGTCGACGGCGACCCGCTCGGCGTGGACGACTTCGCCACCCACCGGGTGCCCCTCGAGCAGGCGCCGCAGGCCTACGCCGACTTCCGCGAGAAGAAGGACGGCGCGGTCAAGGTGCTGCTGCAGCCCTGACTCCCCCGCCGGCCCCGGTGTCCCGCGCGGACGCCGGGGCCGGCTGTGAGCAGACCCACCCCGCACTCGGGGCATGGACACCCCCGCGGCGGGCGATGCACACCGAGGACCCCCGGACGACGACGTCCGCACGCCCGTCCCGCCGTCGTCCCTGGAGTGCTCCCCCGTGCCTCGCGCCCTGCTCGCCCTCGCCATCGGCGCCTTCGGCATCGGCACCACCGAGTTCGTCGTGATGGGCATGCTGCCCGAGATCGCCGACGGCCTCGGCGTCTCGGTGTCCGCCGTCGGCCTGCTCATCTCCGCCTACGCGGTCGGCGTCGTGGCCGGCGCGCCCACGCTCACCGCGCTCGGCGTCCGGTTCTCACCCCGGCAGACGCTGGTCGCGCTCATGGTGGTGTTCACCGTCGGCAACGCGCTGTCGGCGCTGGCGCCCACCTACGAGACCCTCGCCGCCGCCCGGGTGCTCACCGCGCTGGCGCACGGCTCCTTCTTCGGCGTCGGCGCGGTCGCCGCCCGCCGGCTGGTCGCCCCCGAGCGGGCCACCCGGGCGATCTCGCTGATGATGGTCGGCCTGACGCTGGCCAACGTCGTCGGCGTCCCGCTGGGCACCTTCGTCGCGCAGCAGACCAGCTGGCGGCTGGTGCTCGGCGGCATCGCCGTCATCGGGCTGGCCACCATCGCCGGCCTGCTGGCCTGGCTGCCGGCCGGCGCGGGCGAGCGCAGCGACCTGCGCTCGGAGGTCGCCGCCTTCCGGCGCGGCCAGGTGTGGCTGGTGCTCGGCCTGACGATGGTCGGGTTCGCCGCGCTGTTCGCCGTCTACAGCTACGTCAGCCCGATCCTCACCGAGCTGGGCGGGATCCCCGAGGGCTGGGTGACCCCGGTGCTGGCCCTCTTCGGCGTCGGGACGACCGTGGGCACGCTGGCCGGCGGGCGCCTCGGCGACCGGTACGGCTTCAGCTTCGTGGCGGTCGGCCTGCTGGGCACCGCCGCGCTGCTGGCGGCCTTCGCGTTCCTCGCCCGCACCCCCGTGGCGGCGGTGGTCCTGCTGGTGCTGTTCGGCACGGTGGCCTTCGCGATGGGCCCGGTCGTGCAGAACGGCGTCATCGAGGCCGCCCGGGTGCCCGGCGGCAGCCTGGTGTCGGCGGCCAACCAGGCAGCGTTCAACGTGGCCAACGCGGTGGGCGCCGCGCTCGGCGCGGCGGTGATCTCCGCAGGCCTGGGCTACACCGCGCCGATGTGGGTGGGTGCCGCGCTGGCCCTGGCCGGCAGCGGCCTGGCCGTCGTGGCCCGTCGCGCCGACCGCCGGGAGACCGCGCGGGTCGCCGCCGACGTCCGGCAGTGGGAGGAGACCGTCGGCGAGCCGCTGGGCCGCGCCGCGTGAGTGCGCGTAGGACCGCGAGCGCGGGTAGGAGCCGGGCATGACGACGACGACCGCGGAACGGTCCGGCCGGTTCCCGCTCGGGGACCGCACCGTCCACCGCATCGGCTACGGGGCCATGCGGCTGTCCGGGCCGCACATCATGGGGCCGCCGGCCGACCGCGAGGCCGCCGTCGCGGTGCTGCGCCGGGCCGTCGAGCTCGGCGTGGACCACGTCGACACCAGCGACTACTACGGCCCGCACGTGACCAACCAGGTCATCCGCGAGGCGCTGCACCCCTACCCGGAGCACCTCACCATCGTGACCAAGGTGGGTGCCCGGCGGACGCCGGAGGGCGAGTGGCCCGAGGCCCTCTCCCCCGACGAGCTGCGCTCCGCCGTGCAGGACAACCTCGACAACCTCGGCGTCGACGTCCTCGACGTGGTGAACCTGCGGATGCCCGGCTTCGACGCGCCGGTGGAGCGCTCGCTCGCCGAGCCGTTCGGCGCCCTGGCCGAGCTGCAGCAGCAGGGACTCGTCCGCCACCTCGGCGTCTCCAACGTGACGGCGCAGCAGTTCGCCGAGGCCCGCGCCATCGCCCCGGTGGTGTGCGTGCAGAACCACTACAACCTCGTGCACCGCGACGACGACCCGATGGTCGACGCGCTGGCCCGCGAGGGCATCCCCTACGTGCCGTTCTTCCCGCTCGGCGGGTTCACCCCGCTGCAGTCGGCGGCGCTGGAGACCGTGGCCAGGCGGCTGGAGACCACGCCGATGCAGGTGGCGCTGGCCTGGCTGCTGGCCCGCTCGCCGAACCTGCTGCTCATCCCCGGGACGTCGTCGGTGGCCCACCTCGAGGAGAACCTGCAGGCGGCCGCGCGGGTGCTCGGCCCGGCGGAGATGGCCGAGCTCGACCGCATCGGTGGCACCGGCGAGCCCGACGTCGACCTCTAGAAGGACCCCCGTGCCCCCTGGAAGGACCTCCCTGCCCCCGACCGCTCGCACGCTCGCGGCGGGACCCTGCAGGGACGCCGGTGACCGCTCGCGGCGGGCCCCTGCACGGGGACCATCTCAGGGGCAGCGCGGAGGGTCCTTCAATCTGCGTCGTTCGCCAGCAGGGCGCGGGCCTCGGCGGCCTCGTCGTCGTCGAAACCGAGGGCACCGCCGGTGCCGCGCTGGGCGACCTGGGCGTCGATCCACCGGCGGTGCGCCTCCCACGCCGACTGGCGGGTGGCACCGAGCGCCCGGCCGATCTGCGCCCAGGAGGCGCCGGTGGTCCGCGCCGTGCGGACGGTGAGCTGACGCCCCTGGGTGGCGCGCCGCGCGATCACCTCGCCGAGCGCCAGCAGCTCGAGGGACTCCTCGCGCGACAGCGGCCGGGGCCCGGCCGGGTCGTCGGGGTCGGTCAGGGACTCCCGGGTGCGCAGCTCCTCGTACCGGAGCACCGCGCTGCCCAGGGTGTGCGCGCGTTCCAGGTCGTCGACGTCCACGACCCAGCGTCCGTCAGGACACCCTGACAGTCAAGGCGTCCTGACGGACGTGTGACGCCCGCCTGCACGGGGCACCGCCCCCACGCACCACCATGACGGTGCGCAGCACGCCGTGCTGCCCGAGCGGAAGGACCCTCCCGTGGCCGGTGGACTCGTGGCCCTCTTCGACGACGTGGCGCTGCTCGCCCGCGCCGCCGCTGCCTCCATCGACGACGTCGGGGCCGCCGCCGGCCGCGCCAGCGTCAAGGCCGCCGGCGTCGTCGTCGACGACACCGCGGTCACCCCGCAGTACGTCCGCGGCCTGTCCGCCGACCGCGAGATCCCGATCATCCGGAAGATCGCCCTCGGGTCGCTGCGCAACAAGCTGCTGATCATCCTCCCGGCGATCCTGCTGCTCAGCGAGTTCCTGCCCTGGCTGCTCACCCCGATCCTCATGGTCGGGGGCGCCTACCTCTGCTACGAGGGCGCGGAGAAGGTGTGGCACCGGCTCCGGGGCGGCCACGACGAGCACGCCTCTCCGGAGGAGGCGGTGCCCGACGAGAAGACGATCGTCACCGGCGCCGTGCGCACCGACTTCATCCTGTCGGCGGAGATCATGGTGATCTCGCTCAACGAGGTGGCCAGCGAGGGCTTCTGGGCGCGGGCGGCGATCCTGGCGATCGTCGGCGTGCTGATCACCGTCCTCGTGTACGGCGTCGTCGGGCTGATCGTGAAGATGGACGACGCCGGGCTGAAGCTGTCCCGGTCGTCGAGGAAGGGCGTCGCCGGGTTCGGCCGCGGCCTGGTCAAGGGCATGCCCCGGCTGCTCACCGCGCTCACCGTGGTCGGCACCGCCGCGATGCTGTGGGTCGGCGGGCACATCCTGCTCGTGGGCACCGACGAGCTCGGCTTCCACGCCCTCTACGGCGCCCTGCACCACGTGGAGGAGGCCGTGCACGAGGCCACGGGAGCCCTCGGCGGCGTCCTCGCGTGGGTGGTCGACACGCTGGCCAGCGCGCTGGTGGGCCTCGTCGTCGGCGCCCTGGTCGTGCTGGTCGTCAGCCTCACGCTGCACCGGCGCAAGGGCTCCGGCGCGGAGTCGACCGCGGCGCACTGACCGGCACTCACCGGGCGCGGGCGACCCGGTCCTCGTCGAAGACCGGCTCGGCCGACTCGTACACCCGGCCGTCGCCGCCGAAGACCAGGAACCGGTCGAAGGAGCGGGCGAACCAGCGGTCGTGGGTCACCGCGAGCACCGTGCCGTCGAAGGCGGCCAGCGCCTCCTCCAGCGCCTCGGCGGAGAGCACGTCGAGGTTGTCGGTCGGCTCGTCGAGCAGCAGCAGCGTCGCGCCGGAGAGCTCCAGCATCACCACCTGCAGCCGCGCCTGCTGGCCGCCGGAGAGCGTGCGGAAGGGCTGGTCGGCGACGTTCGTGAGGCCGTAGCGGCGCAGCACCGCCATGGCCCGGCCGCGGTCGACGCCCGGCCGGCCCGGCTCGCCGTGCCAGAGGAGGTCCACCGGCGTGCGGTCGAGCCACTCCGGGTGGGCGTGGGTCTGGGCGAAGAACCCGGGGACGACGCGCGCGCCCAGCCGCCAGGAGCCGGTGTGCGCGACGTCCTGGCCGGCCAGCAGCCGCAGGAAGTGGGACTTTCCGGCGCCGTTGGCGCCCAGGACGCCGACCCGGTCGCCGTACCAGACCTCCAGGTCGAACGGCCGCATCAGCCCGCTCAGCTCCAGCTGCTCGGCGACCACCGCCCGCACGCCGGTGCGCCCGCCGCGCAGCCGCATGGTGACCTCCTGCTGCGGCGGCCGCTCCGGCGGCGGCCCCTCGGCCTCGAACCTCGCCAGCCGCGTCTGCGTCGCGCGGTAGCGGCTGGCCATGTCCGGGGAGTTCGCCGCCTGCTGCTGCAGCGTGCGCACCAGGTCGACCAGCCGCTGGTGCTCCTCGTCCCAGCGGCGCCGCAGCTCGGCCATCCGCTCGTGCCGCGCGGTGCGGGCCTCCGGGTAGCCGGCGAACCCGCCGCCGTGCACCCACGCCGTCCCGCCCTCGACGGTGACCACCCGGTCGGCCACCCGGGAGAGCAGCTCCCGGTCGTGGCTGACGAACAGCACCGTCTTGCGGGTCTCGCGCAGCCGCTCCTCCAGCCAGCGCTTGCCCGGCACGTCGAGGTAGTTGTCCGGCTCGTCGAGCAGCAGCACCTGCTCCGGCCCGCGCAGCAGCGCCTCGAGCGCCAGCCGCTTCTGCTCCCCGCCCGACAGCGTCGACAGCTCCCGGTACTTGCACCGGTCGTGGGGCACGCCCAGCGCGGCGACGGTCACGGTGTCCCAGGTGACCTCGGCGTCGTAGCCGCCGACGTCGCCCCACTGCGCGAGGGCGGCGGCGTAGGCGAGCTGCGCGGGCTCGTCGTCGGTCTCCATGAGCGTGAGCTCGGCGGCCTCGACGGCGTCCCAGGCAGCGCGGACCGCCGGGCCGGCCAGGTCGACGAGGAAGCGCTGCACGGTCGTGTCGTCGCGCACCGAGCCGATGAACTGCCGCATCACGCCGAGGCCGCCGCTGCGCGAGACGGTCCCCGCCTCGGGGGCGAGGTCGCCGGCGACGATCCGCAGCAGCGTCGTCTTGCCCGCGCCGTTCCCGCCGACCAGCGCCGCGCGGGCACCCTCGCCGACGCGGAACGACACGTCGTCCAGCAGCACCCGCCCGTCCGGCAGCGTGTGCCGGACCCCGCTCACGTCGACGAAACCCACCCGGTCATCGTCCGGGACGGAGCAAGCGGGTTACCCCACCGCCTCAGCCCACGGTCTCCAGGCGGGTGCGGGCCAGCCGCTCGACCAGCTCCGGCAGTGCCGTGGCCGGGACACCGCTGAGGTCGCGCCGGCAGGACCGGACGACGGTGCCGACGACCTGCGGGCGCACCCGCGGGCGGAACTCGTCCACGAGACGGGCCACCGCGAGCTCGACAGCGCTGTCGTGAGCGAGGTCGTCGGTCATCGTCATGCGGCAGGTCCCTCTCGTCCGATCCCGTTTCGCAACCGGGGACAGCCTGGCGGACGGGACCAGCCCGGACCAGGGACCTAGGTCACGGCCCCTCCGGCTCAGGAGACGAAGAAGGCGTTCCCGCCGCGGGAGGTCAGCGCGGCCGCGTCGCGGAGCAGGGCCCGCAGCTCGCCGGCGTCGACGCGGTCGAGCGAGGTGAACCGGATGCAGCTCTTGCCGCAGGAGACCCTGCCGAGCCGCTCGGCGCGCGCCTCGGGCAGGTACTCCCCGTCGACGACCGCGCAGACGTAGAGCGACAGGTGCCGTTTCTGCGCGGCCAGCGCCACCAGCGGCCAGCGGGTGGTCTCGCGCGCCGACCGCGGCCGGTAGGGCAGCAGCCCGTAGCCGAGCAGGGTCGACGATCCCGACGCGACGAGCTCGCGGTCCAGGCCAGGCGCCGCCTCGCGCACCAGCGCGTCGACGCGGCGCAGCTCCGCCTCCCGCGGCCCGGCCGCGGCGAACCACTCCTCCACCGGGTCGGTCACGTCCACCTCCTCAGCCGAGCAGGAGGGACAGCACGGTCGCGGCCGTCGCGAGCACCACCGCCACCACCACGACGGCGGCCACCAGCCGTCGCCGTCGCTGCGCTCCCCGGCCGCCGGCCCCGCCCATCCCCAGCACGGACGGGACGCTACCGCCGGGCACCGACGGGACCGGTCGGGCGCCGTCCCCACAGCAGGGTGTCCAGCGCGGTGCCGGCCGGCGTGCTGCGAGCCACCTGCTCGAGCCGGTCGACGTCGAGCAGTTCCGCCACGGGCGCCAGCCGGTCGGTGCTGTGCAGGATCGCCGGGTCCTGCGGCCCCCCGACGCCGGCGACGAGGTTCTCGACGTCGTGGCCGAGCAGCAGGAACCGCCCACCCGGGCGGAGCCAGCCGACGGCGCGGCGCAGCACGTCGGTCACCGGCGGGTCCGGCAGGTGCAGGTAGGCGACGAGCACGAGGTCCGCGGACCCGGGCGCGGCCTCCCAGTCGGTGACGTCGGCGGTCACCCAGGCCACCCGGTCGGCGCCGGCCTGGCCCTGCCCGCGGGCCAGGCCGGTGGCGGAGAAGTCGACGGCGGTGACCCGCCAGCCGCGGGCGGCCAGCCACAGCGCGTGCCGCCCCTCCCCCGCGGCCAGGTCGAGCGCCGTCCCCGGCGGCACGTCCCGCAGGAGCTCGGCGACCAGCGCGTTGGGCTCGGCCGACCACTGCTGCCGCTCGGCGTAGCGGGCGTCCCAGTCCTCGGCGCGCACGCAGCACAGTCTGGCAGTGCGGTCTGGCGGTGCCGACCCGGCGCGGGTGGGTGAGGCTGGGCCGGTGAGCGCCGACGCGTCGGTCCGGCTGGTGCCCTTCGAGCCCGAGCACCTGCTCGCCGTCCTCCCCTGGTTCGACGACCCCGACACCCGGCGCCGCCTGGGTGGCCCCGAGTGGCCCGAGCGCGAGCTCGCGCTGCGCAGCGCCGCGCGGGAGGAGGAGTTCCGCGGCCGCCGGGTGCTGCGCTCGCACACCTTCGTCGCGCTCGACGACGACGACCGGCTCGTCGCGCAGATCGGTGGCGACGTGTACGACCGGTGGACCGTCTGGGACCCCGCGGCCGAGCGGGTGGTGTCCACCGACCCCCGGCGCAGCATGGGCGCCGCCTACGTCGTCGCCCCGGCCTGCCGCGGCCGCGGCTACGGCAGCGCGATGCTGCGGGCGCTGGTGGACGCGCCCGAGACCGCCGACGTGGAGCTGTTCGTGCTCGGCATCGAGCCGGACAACGCCGCCAGCCTGCGCGTCGCCGCGGCCGCCGGCTTCACCCCGCTGACCACCGAGCCCGACGCCGAGGACGTGGTCTACGTGCGCCGGGAGCGCCGGCCGTCGTCCCCCTGAGGCAGGCTGCGGGCATGACGGTGCCCCGCGTGTCGCCCCGGGAGGTCGCGCTGCTGCGGCTGGTGGCCCAGCGGGTGGCCGGGCCGCCCTTCCCCGACGCCGCGGCCGCCGTCCGCGGGCTGCTCGCCGTCCAGGGGCAGGAGCTGCCCGGCGCGTTGACGTCGGTGGCGCTGCGCACCGCCGGCCGGTCGGGTGCCGGGGTGTCGGCCGCGCTGGACACCGGCGCCGTCGTCCGCTCGTGGCCGATGCGCGGCACGCTGCACCTGACCGCCGCCGAGGACCTGCCCTGGCTGCTCGACCTGCTCGGCGGGCGGGTGCTGGCCGGGGCGGCGAAGCGGCGGGCCGTCGTCGGGCTCACCCTCGAGGACCTGGAGCGGGCACGCGGGGTGGCGGTCGCGGCGCTGTCCGGCGGCCGCCGGCTCGGCCGCCGCGAGCTGCTGGCCGCGCTGGCCGACGGCGGCTGCGACGTCGCCGGGCAGAAGGGCTACCACTCGCTGTGGTTCCTCGCCCAGACCGGCACCCTCGTCCTCGGCCCCACCGCGGGCGGCGACCAGGCCTTCGTGCTGCTGGAGGAGTGGGTGCGCGAGCCGCGCCGGCCCACCGGCGAGGAGGCGCTCGCCGAGCTCGCGCTGCGCTTCTTCACCGGGCACGGCCCGGCCGGCGTCGCCGACCTGGTCCGCTGGGCCGGGACGACGGTGCGCGACGCGCGCGCCGGGCTCGCCCTCGTGCGCGACCGGCTGGCGGCCGTCGACGCCGACGGCACCGAGCTGCTGCTGGACCCGGAGGTCCCCGAGCGGCTGGCCGCCTGCCGCGCGGAGGCCGAGGACCTGCACCTGCTGCCCGGGTTCGACGAGGTCGTCCTCGGCTACGCCGACCGCTCCTGCACCGTGCCGCCGGAGTTCGCCGACCGCATCGTCCCGGGCGGCAACGGGGTCTTCCGGCCCACCGTCGTCGTCGGGGGCCGGGCGGTGGGCACCTGGCGGTGGACCGGCACCGGCGCCCGCCGCCGGGTCGAGGCCGAGCCGTTCACCGCGTTCCCCGAGGGCGTCGCCGACCGCGTGCCGGAGCTGGCCGCCGCGCTCCCCTGAGGCCAGGAGGCGGTCCCCGCGCCGCCGGTGGAGGGTGGGGGCGTGGAGTACGTGCGCCTGGGCGCCACCGGCCTGCAGGTCTCGCGGATCTGCCTGGGGATGATGAGCTTCGGCGAGCCCGGGCGCGGCATGACGCCGTGGAGCCTGCCCGAGGACGAGGCGCTGCCGCTCGTCCGCGCGGCGCTCGAGGCCGGCGTCACCTTCCTCGACACCGCGAACGTCTACTCGGGCGGCTCCAGCGAGGAGATCACCGGGAAGGCGATCCGGGAGTTCACCACCCGCGACGACGTCGTCCTGGCCACCAAGGTGCACGGCCGGATGCGCCCCGGCCCCAACGGCGGCGGGCTGTCCCGCGTCGCCGTCCTGCGCGAGCTCGAGGCCAGCCTGCGCCGGCTGCAGGTGGACCACGTCGACCTCTACCAGATCCACCGCTGGGACCCGGCCACCCCGATCGAGGAGACGCTGGAGGCGCTCGACGCGTGCGTCCGCAGCGGCAAGGTCCGCTACCTCGGTGCCAGCAGCATGTGGGCCTGGCAGTTCAGCAAGGCGCTGTACACCGCCGGCGAGCGCGGCTGGTCCCGCTTCGTCTCCATGCAGGACCACTACAACCTGCTCAACCGCGAGGAGGAGCGGGAGATGCTGCCGCTGTGCGCCGACCAGGGCGTCGGCGTCATCCCGTGGAGCCCGCTGGCCCGGGGCCGGCTCACCCGCGACTGGGACGAGACGACGCACCGCTCCGCGAACGACGCCTTCGGCAGCCGCCTCTACGACGAGCGCAGCGACCGGGCGATCGTCGAGCGGGTCGGGGAGGTCGCCGCCGCGCGCGGCGTCCCGCGGGCGCAGGTGGCGCTGGCCTGGCTGCTGGCCAAGCCGGTCGTCACCGCCCCGATCGTCGGGGTCACGAGGCCCGGGCACCTCGACGACGCCCTCGCCGCCGTCGACCTGCACCTCACCGACGACGAGGTCGCCCGGCTCGAGGAGCCCTACACCCCGCACGCCGTCGTCGGCTTCTGAGGAAGCTCACACCCCGGCCACCCGGGCCGGACGGCGGACCCCCGCCACGATGGGGAGGTGCCCGTCGTCCGCCCGCTGCTCGGCCCGCCGGTGCCCGTGCTCCCGGCGCTGTGGCAGGCCGGCGGCCGGCGCGGGGTCACCGCGGCCGCCTGCCTGGTCGCCGCGCTGGCGGCCGGGGTGGCGGCGGGCCGTCCCGACCTGGGCTCGGCCGCGGCGCTGGCGTCCTTCACCGCCGTCTACGGGCACGCCCTGCCCCACCGCCGCCGCGCGGGGGTGGTCGCCGCGGTGGGCGCGGCGCTGGTGCTCAGCAGCACGCTCGGCGCCCTGACCGGCCGGCACCCGGTGGTCCTGGTCCTCACCTGCGCCGCCCTGGTGGCCGCCGCGGCAGCGGCGGCGGTCGTCTGGCGGGTCGGGCCACCCGGTCCGCTGGGCGTGGTGCTGGTGGCCGGCGGGTCGAGCGCGCTGGGCACCGCCCCGGGCGGGCTGCTGCCGCACGCGCTCGCCGCCGCGGCCGGTGCCGCGCTGGCCTGGGCCGGCTGCGTGCTGCCGTGGCTGTGGGACCCGACCGGGCCGGAGCGCCGCGCGCTGGAGGCGGCCGAGGCGGCGGTGCGCGGCGGCTCCCCGCCGGCGGCCGCCGCCCGCGCGGTGCGGCTGGCCGACGTCGCCGTGCGCTCGGGCAGCCGGCGGGACGACGGCGGCCTGCGCGACCGCCTCGACGACGTCGAGGCCCGCTTCCTCGCCGCCCTCCCCCCGGCACCGCCGCGTCCCGACCCCGCTCCCGCGGCGGGGGCCGGGGTGGCCCGCTGGTGGCACGCGCCGGCCGCCGCCACGGCGCTGCGCCTGGGGGCCGGGGCGGCGGCCGCCGGGCTGGCCGCCGTCGCCCTCGGGCTGACCAGCCCCTACTGGGCGGTGACGACGGCGGTCGCGGTGCAGCTGGGCACCGACGCGCGGGCCACCCGGACCCGCGCGCTGCAGCGCGCCGTCGGCACCGCCGTCGGGGTGCTGCTCGCCGGCCTGGTGGTGTGGCTCGACCTGCCGCCGGCCGCGGGGATCGCGCTGGCCGGGCTGCTGCAGCTGGCGGTGGAGCTGCTCGTGGCCGCCCAGTACGTGCTCGCGGTCTCGTGCATCACGCCGCTGGCGCTGCTGCTGGTCCACCTCGGCAACCCGACGACGACGGCGGGCGGGCTGGTTGCCGAGCGGCTCGCCGAGACGGCGGTCGGCATCGTCCTCGCGCTGGCCGTCGGGCTGGCGCTGCTGCCCCGCGCGGCCAGCCGGCGGTTGCCCGCGGCGGTGCGCGAGGTCGCCGCCGCGGCCGCCGCGGGTGACGACCGCCGGCTGCACGCCGCCCTCGACCACCTGGCCGAGGTGGCGGCCGGCGCCCGCGCCGAGCTGCTGCCCGACCCCGCGGTCACCGCGGGGGTGCGCCGCGCCCGCGCGGTGGCCGACCTGGGCTGGGGCCTGCTCGGCGCCCGCGCCCGGGGCGACGCCGCGCTGGCCGCCGAGCTCGCCCGCCGGCTCACCGCCGGTCAGCCGGCCAGCTGAGGCGCGAGCTCCTCGAGGTCGTCGAGCACCAGCCCGGCGCCCAGCGGGCCGAGGCCGAGGAACCAGCGGTCGTCGTCGACGGCGACGGCGCGGCCCTGGGCGACCGCGGGGATCGACTGCCACAGTGGCCCGGCGGTGACCTGGTCGGCCGCCGTCGCGCCGTCGGCCCCGTAGGCGCCGTAGAACAGCAGGTCGCCGTCGGCCGAGGTCACCTGCTCCGGGGAGACCTCGACGAAGGTCTCCGGCGTCCGCTGCACCTCCGGGCGGGCGAAGCCCACGTCGGCCAGCACCGACCCGATGAAGGAACCCTCGCCGTAGAGGCGGACGAGCGTGCCGTCGAGGAAGCGGGCGACGCTGACCTCGGTCTGCGCCGGGTCCCCGTAGAGCCCGCCGACCTCCTCGGCCCGGGCGCCGAACTCGTCGAGGAGGTCCTGCGCCTGCTCCTCGCGGTCGAGCGCCTCGCCGGCGAGCAGCAGGTTCTCCTGCCAGCTCTCCCCGATGGTCTCGGCGAGCACCGTGGGGGCGATCTGCGTGAGCTGGTCGTAGACGTCGGCGTGCCGCACGGAGTTGGACAGGATCAGGTCCGGCTCGAGCGCGGCGATCGCCTCGAGGTCGGGCTCGGCGATCGTGCCGACGGCGGCGACGTCGGCCGGGTCGACGCCGGCCTCGGCCACGAACCCGGGCAGCTCGTCGCTGACGTCGGTGCGCACGGCCCCGACGGGGGTGAGACCGAGCGCCAGGACGGCGTCGAGCTCGCCGGTGTCCAGGACCACGACCCGCTCGGGGGCGCCGGTGACCTCGGTCGTCCCCGCCGCGTGCGCCACGGTGCGGGTGTCCGCCGACGGCGCCGCCCCGGACCCCGCCTCCGCCTCCGCGTCGGTCGACCCGCACCCGGCGAGCACCGCCACCGTCGCCACCGCACCGGCCACGCGTCCGCGCGCCGTCCGTCCCCAGAGCACCGTCGAGCCTCCCTCCGGTCGCCGGACCGCCCGGCGACCGGCGTCCAACTTAGGGCAGGCTCACCTGAGCTCGGTCAGCGCTTCCGCTCGACGAGGAAGACGGGGATGACCCGGTCGGTCTTCTGCTGGTACTCGGCGTACGGCGGGTAGGCGGCCACCGCGCGCTCCCACCACTCGGCCTTCTCCTCGCCGGTGATCTCGCGGGCGACGCCGTCCCACGGCTCCGGGCCGTCCTGGACGGTCACCTGGTCGGGGTACTCGCGCAGGTTGGCCACCCAGGCCGGGTCCTTCGGCGCCCCGCCCTGCGAGCCCACCATGGCGTAGACGCCGTCCTTCTCCACCCGCATGAGCGGCTGCTTGCGCACCTTGCCGGTCCGCGCGCCGCGCGTGGAGAAGACGACGACGGGCAGGCCGGTGTCGAGCAGCGTGTTGGCCTCCCGGCCACCGGTCGCCTCGTAGCGCTCGACCTGGTCGCGGACCCACTGCTGCGAGCTCGGCTCGTACTCCCCTTCGAGTGGCATGTGCCCGACCGTAGGACCGATGGGTCCCGGGCGCCCGGCCGGTCACCACCTCCGTCCCGGGGGCCGGGACGCACGGACGGGAGGAGACCGGGATGGGACGGCTCGTGGTCACCCAGGACACGACCCTCGACGGCGTCGTCGAGGTGGTGGACGACTGGTTCGCGGTGCAGGACCCCGCCCAGGACGACCAGCTCGCCGTCGTCCGGGAGCACATGGCCGCCCAGGAGGTGTTCCTCGTCGGCCGGCGCACCTTCGAGGACCTGCGCGGCTACTGGCCGCGGCAGACCGGCGACACGACCGGCATCGCCGCCCACCTCGACGCGGTCGAGAAGGCCGTCGTCTCCCGCACGCTCGCCGACCCGGGCTGGGCCCGCACCACGGTCCTCGCCGGCGACCCGGTCGACGAGGTCCGCCGCCTGGTGGCCGCGCGCGACGGCGAGGTCGGGGTCACCGGCAGCATCACGCTGTGCCACGCCCTCATCGGGGCCGGCCTGGTCGACGAGTACCGGCTGTTCCTCGTCCCGCGCGTGGTCGGCCGCGGCCGGCGGCTGTTCCCCGACGGCGCCGACGTGCGACTGCGGACCACCGGGAGCCGCACGTTCCGCTCCGGCGTCACGCTGCTGACCTACCGGCCGGTGTAGTCGATCGTGTGCGGCACGAAGAAGCTGAGGTTGTCGGTGATCAGCCCGTCGCTCTCGCGGATGCCCAGGCCGGCCGGCTCGCCGTCGACCACCCAGGCGCCCAGCACCGGGTGGTGCGGGCCGTCGACGCCGGCGAAGTCCGGCAGCGGCGCGAGCTCCTGGACGACGAACCCCTCGGTGCCGTACCGGCCGGGCATCGCGGTGACCACCTGCCCGTCGCGGACGATCTCCACGTTGGCCCCCTCGCGGCCCCACAGCGGCTTGCGCACGTAGTCGCGCCAGCTGGAGGGCATCTCGTCGGCGAAGTAGGCCGGCAGCAGCAGCCGGGAGAGCACCGGGTCGCCGCCGAAGAGCCGCCACAGCACCGGCAGGAGGGCCTTGGTGCTCCACAGCATCTTGTAGACCGGCTCCACCCAGGTGGTGCCGCCGGGGCGGGCGGCGTCGGCGAGCACGGCGGCGCCGAACTCGTCGTCGACGATCCACTCCCAGGGGTAGAGCTTGAAGACGACGTCGAGGTGGCGGCCCTGCGGGTCGTAGAAGCGGCCGTCGCCGGAGTCGAGCGCGATGTCCTCCACCACCAGCTCGACCGCCTCGTAGCCGGCCTGGACGACGGTGTCCATGAGGTAGGCGACGGTCATCCGGTCCTCGCCGGAGGTCTCCTCGCTGGTCCAGGCCAGGTGCACCCGGGGGCGGACGCCGGTGCGCCGCTCCCACCGGGTGAGGTTGCGCTGCCAGGCGGCGACCAGCTTCTCGTGCAGCGCGTTCCACTGGTCGCGCCCCTGCCCGGTAAACAGGTGCCAGTTCCACTGGGTGACCGCCGACTCGACCAGGCCGGTCGGGGTGTCGGCGTTGAACTCCAGCAGCTTCGGCGGGCCGGAGCCGTCGTAGCGCAGGTCGAAGCGGCCGTAGACGCTGGGCGGCTCGGCCTCCCAGGTGGTGCGGATGCCCGAGCGGGCGACCAGCGGGATGCCCATCCGGTCGAAGAGGTCGTGCTCGACGACGTGGTCACCGGCGGCCACGCACATCTCGAACAGCTGCGCCACCCAGCCCTCGAGGCGGGCCACCTCCGCGGAGGTGAAGTCGTAGAACGGGCCCTCGCGCCAGTAGCTGCGCACCTCGCCGCCGGGCAGGTGGGTCCTGTTGTAGACCAGCCCCTGCGCCTCGATCTCGGCCTCCCACCCGGGCCGGACGACGCCGCCCTCGACGCGCCGCACGGGTCAGGAGCCGGAACCCGAGCCGCCGGCGCCCGACCCGATCCCGCCGGTCACCCGCTGGCCGCCGCTGACCTTGCCGGTGCCGGGCAGCCCGTAGCGCTGCCGGGCGGCGGTGTCGGCGGGGTTGATGCGGGTGCCCCCGGAGGGCAGCACCGTGCCGACCGGCAGGCCCGGGCGGAAGGCGCCGAGGTAGAGGAAGAACAGCCCGCCGCCGCGGTAGTCGTCGTCGCAGTAGTCGTCGTCGACGATCTCGCCGTCCTCGTTGGTGCAGTAGGCGACCTGCTCCTCCTCGTCCTCGCTGCTGCACCCGGCGAGGAAGCCGGTGGCGGCGGTCGCCAGGACCGTCGTGGTCAGGGCGCCGCGCACCCGGTTCGAGAACGCCATGGACCCCTCCCGGCTCGGTGGACGCCCCGACCCTAGGGCCACCCCGGCACCGCGACCGCCCCCGGGCGGCGCGGACGATGTCGTACCGCTAGCGTCCGGGACGACGCCGAGTCCGCCGGGGAGGCGCGATGGCCGCCAGGGAGCCCGCCGAGGTCGCACGGGTCGCCAGCGCGGCCGGGGCCAAGAAGGTGCACCGCACGTGGGACCGGGTGCTGGTGAGCGCCTTCCTCGCCGGTGCCTACATCTCCTTCGGCGCGCTGGTGGCGATCACCGTCTCGTCGGGCCTGGACACCGCCACCTGGGGCACGCTGCCCACGCTGTTCATGGGCGCGGCGTTCACCCTCGGCCTGGTCCTCGTGCTGATCGCCGGGTCCGACCTGGCCACCGGCAACATGATGCTGGTGCCGCTGGGCGCGATGAACGGCAAGCTCGGCGTCGGCGACGTCGTCCGCAACCTCACGCTGGTGCTCGCCGGCAACCTGCTCGGCGCGCTGTTCGTCGCCTACTTCCTCGCCGTCTCCACCGGGGTCATCGGCGACCCGGACAGCACCGGCAGCGCCGGCCTCACCTTCGCGCGGCTCTCCGAGATCGCCGAGGGCAAGGTCTCGCACACGCCGTGGGAGGTCTTCCTGCGCGGCGTGGGCTGCAACTGGTTGGTCTGCCTGGCGGTGTGGATGTCGCTGGCGGCCACCAGCGTCGCGGGCAAGGTCCTCGCGGTCTTCTTCCCGATCATGGCGTTCGTCGCCATGGGCTTCGACCACGTGGTGGCCAACATGTTCTACCTGCCGGCGGCGCTGTTCGCCGGGGTCGAGGGCGTCGGCTGGGGCGACACGCTGCTCAACTGGCTGCTGGCCGGCGCCGGGAACCTCGTCGGCGCGGTCGTGTTCGTCGGGACCTCGTACTGGTACCTGTTCCTGCGCGACGAGCCCGACGCCGCCCCGCGGACGGACGACGAGCCGGCGGAGCGGGGCTGAGACCTGCCGCCGGCGCGGCCGCCGCCGGCCCGTCCCCGGTCGCGGCGCCGGGGAGGCGGTGGCACGGTCGGTCCGCACACCGGAGCGGGAGGGCAGCGACAGCATGCGGTACAGGGAGGGCGGCCGGCTCGACACCTCGCACGTCCAGGACCGGCGGCGCGGGGGCGGCCTCGGCGGCGGCCGGGGGCTGGCCGTCGGCGGCGGCGGGCTCGGGCTGGTCGGCGTCCTCGTCGTCGTGCTGTTCCAGGTGCTCGGCGGGGGCGGCAGCAGCGCCGCCCTCGGGGCGCTGGCCGGGCTGGCCGAGGGCGAGACCGCCGACAACAGCGCCCTCGAGCAGTCCTGCGACGAGACCGGCGACGCCAACGACTCGGTGGAGTGCGCCGTCGTCGCCGACATCGACTCGATCCAGGACTACTGGTCGCAGGCGCTGGGAGCGCAGTACGTGCCCACCGACACCATCTACTTCTCCGGCCAGGTGTCCACCGGCTGCGGCGGCGCCACCAGCGGCTCGGGCCCGTTCTACTGCCCGGCCGACCAGAAGGTGTACATCGACCTGTCGTTCTTCGACACGCTGCGCTCGCAGTTCGGCGCCGCGGGCGGGGCGTTCCCCAACGCCTACGTGCTGGCCCACGAGTACGGCCACCACGTGCAGAACCTGCTGGGCACCAACCGGCAGGTCGACCCGCGCGAGAGCGGGGCGGCCAGCGGCAGCGTGCGGCTGGAACTGCAGGCCGACTGCTACGCCGGCACGTGGGCGCACCACGCCGAGACGGTGCCCGACGCGTCCGGCGCGCCGCTGATCGAGGAGATCACCCAGGACGACGTCGACCGCGCCCTGGACACCGCCGGCCGCATCGGCGACGACTTCATCCAGGAGAACCTCGGCGGGGGCACCGTGGACCAGGACACCTTCACGCACGGCTCGTCCGAGCAGCGCCAGCGCTGGTTCCTCACCGGCTACGAGACCGGCGACCCGGCGCAGTGCGACACCTTCGCCACGGACGACCTGGGCTGACCGTGCCGGAGAACCTCAAGGTCACCCGCGACGGCGCGGTCGCCGTCCTCACCATCGACCGCGCGGAGAAGCGCAACGCGCTCACCGCCGGCATGTGGGCCGCGCTGCCGGGGGTGCTCGCCGGCCTGGCCGACGACCCCGCGGTGCGGGTGCTGGTGGTCACCGGCGCCGGACCGAGCTTCTGCGCCGGCGCCGACATCGGCGACCTCCTCGGTGGCCCCGACCGCGAGGACCCCATGGCCCAGCTGCGGCGGGACAACCTGGCCGCGCAGGCGGCGCTGCGCGACTTCCCCCGCCCGACGATCGCCATGGTGCGCGGGCACTGCATCGGCGGCGGCGTCGAGCTGGCCACCTGCTGCGACCTGCGGTTCACCGACCCGACCGGCGTCTTCGGCGTCACCCCGGCGCGGGTCGGCATCGTCTTCACCCCGACCTCGGTGCGGCAGCTGGCGCAGCTGGTCGGCCCGGCGACGGCGCGCTACCTGCTGTACTCCGGCGAGCTGCTCGACGCCGAGAGCGCGCTGCGCACCGGCCTGGTCGACCGGCTGCTGCCCGCGGGCGACCTCGCCGGGGAGGTGCGCCGGTTCGCCGAGGTGCTCGCCTCGCGCTCCGCGCTGACCCAGCGGGCGGCCAAGGAGGTCGTCGCGGCGCTGGCCGACGGGCGCGACGACGACGCGGTGGAGCAGCTGGCGGCGCGCTGGTACCGGGAGACGGCCGCCAGCGGCGAGCTCGCCGAGGGCGTGGCCGCCTTCACCGAGCGCCGCCCGCCGGCCTTCCCCTGGCGCCCCTGACCGCCGCCTGCGCGCGGGCGCCGGTCACACGAGCGTGAGGCCCCGCTCCTCGGCCTCGACGGCGGCGTTCCAGTCCGCCTTCTCCGCGCGCCAGGCCTCGTCGGTGCGGCCCAGCCGCCAGTAGCCCGACACCGACATCCGCTCCGGGCGCACGCCCAGGCCGGTGCGCAGGAAGCGCCGCAGCTCGCGGACCGCGCCGGCCTCGCCGTGCACGAACGCGCCGACGTCGCCCGCGGGCAGGTCCGCGCCGCAGACGGCGGCGACCAGCGCCACGCCCGCCACCGGGCCGCGGTGCACCCAGCTGAGCCGCACGCCGGGGCCGACGGCGAGGTCCTGCTCCTCCTCGGGTCCGTCGACCTCGACGAACACCTCGGCCCGCGCGCCGGCCGGCAGCGCCTCGAGCGCCGCGGCGATGGCCGGCAGCGCGGTCTCGTCGCCGACGAGCAGGTGCCAGTCGGCCTCGGCCGCCGGCGACCAGGCACCCCCGGGGCCGAACAGCTGGACCGTCTCCCCCGGCCGGGCCGACGCCGCCCACGGTCCCGCGACGCCCTCGTCGCCGTGCACGACGACGTCCACGGTGAGCTCGCCGGCCGCGGCGTCCCAGGAGCGCACGGTGTAGGTGCGGGTGACCGGCCACTGCTCGCGCGGCAGCCGCGCCCGGATGTCGTCGACGTCGAAGGGCACGCCGTAGGGGGCACCGGCGGGCGGGAGGAGCAGCTTGACGTAGGAGTCGGTGTGCTCGGGCGCGAACCCGGCCAGCCCGTCGCCGCCGAGGACGACGCGGACGGTGTGCGGCGTCACGCGCGTGGTGCGGACGACGGTCCCGGTGCGGGGCGTCCGCTTGCGGCGGAGGCGGTCGAAGGCCATGGGTGCTCCTCGGATCAGGGAAGCCTCACCTTACTCCGTGCCGACCCGCGGTCCGCCGCGGTTTCCGGACCCGACCGTCCGGGTAGGCGCCGCCCAGCGGGAACGGCAGCGTGGCCGGCGCCGCGGACGGTCCCCGGACCGCCCGCCCGGCCACCTCTCCGCACCGCTCCCGACCGGCTGCGCCCGCTCCCCCGGATCCGCGCTGACCTGCACACGAACCGGCGACGGCCGTCGCCGGGATGTGTGGGTGATCGCCAACTGGGTAGCGCCAGCCCCGACCGAGATCCACTCAGGAGGAACGATGACCCACTCCATCGACGCCCCCCTCCCGCCGCCGCCCTCCTCGGGCGCGACCGGCTACGGGGACACGAGTACGACCTCGACCAGCACCGGCTCCCCCTCGACCGCCGACGTGGCCAAGGACGAGGCCCGCAACGTCGGCCAGACGGCCAAGGAGGCCGGCAGCCAGGTCGCCGCGACCGCCGCCGACCAGGCGAAGAACGTCGTCGCCGAGACCCGCCACCAGGCGCAGAGCCTGGTGGAGCAGGGCCGCACCCAGGTGCGCCAGCAGGCCGTCACGCAGCAGCAGAAGGCCGGCCAGAGCCTGTCGGGCCTGGCCGAGCAGCTGCGCGGCATGGTCGCCGGCAACGCCCCCGCGCCCGGCCCGGCCCGCGACCTGATCGAGCAGGGCGCCGGCAGGGTGGAGGAGTTCGCGCACTTCCTGCAGAACCGCGAGCCGGCCGACCTGCTCGACGAGGTGCGCTCCTTCGCCCGCCGCAAGCCCGGCACCTTCCTGCTCGGCGCGGCCCTCGCCGGCGTGCTCGCCGGCCGGCTGACCAGCGGCGTCAAGGCCGCGCACACCGACGAGGGCAACGGGTCGCGGTACACCGAGGCCCACCGGGCGCAGGCGCAGAACACCTACCCGCAGGGCAACTACGTGGACCCGGCGCCGGCCTACTCCGGCTACGAGACCACGACCACCGGCTACGAGACGACGACCGGCTACGAGTCGACGACCGGCGGCTACGGCCAGTCGGCCGCCACCACCGGCGCCCCGCTGCCCCCGCCGCCCTACGGCACGGTCCCGCCCGAGGGCAGCGTCGTGCCCCCGGCCACGCCCGCCGGCTGGGACGACCCGACCCGGCGCCCGGGGACGGGGGTCTGACCGTGAGCTCCCCCTACTCCGGCGCCACCCCGGTGGGCGGCTCCGGCTACCCGCCCGAGCCGCCGCAGGCCAACTACGCGGTCCCGCCGACGGCCGAGCAGGGCTATGCCGGGTACGAGCAGACGCCGGGCTACGAGCAGACCTCCACCTACGAGCAGGGCTCCGCCTACGAGCAGGGCTACGGCGCGCACGCCGGTGAGCGGGGCACCCCGATGACCGAGGCCGGCCGGCCCGACGTCGAGGGCGCCTCGGTCGGCCAGCTCATCAGCGAGGTCACCACCGACCTCTCCGTGCTCATGCGCCAGGAGCTCGCGCTGGCCAAGGCCGAGCTCACGGTCGAGGCGAAGAAGGCCGGCCAGGGCGCGGGCGCGTTCGGTGCCGCGGGCTTCGCCGGCTACATGGTGCTGATGTTCCTCTCCTTCGCCCTGTGGTGGGCGCTGGAGAACGTCATGGACGCCGGCCTCGCCGCCCTCATCGTGGCGGTCCTCTGGGGCGTCATCGGCGCCGTCGCCTTCGTGGTGGGGCGCAAGAAGTTCCGGCAGGTCAACCCCAAGCCCGAACGGACCGTGGACACGCTCCAGCAGGTCCCCGGCGCCCTCAAGCCCCACTGACCCCGCGGCTGCGGCCGCCTCCCCTCCCTGGAGCAGACATGACCAGCAGTGACCCGGACGTCATCCGGCGACAGATCGAGGACACCCGGCGCGAGCTCAGCTACGACGTCGACGCCCTCAACGAGAAGGTCAACCCCGCCCGTGTGGTGGACCGGCGCGTGGCCTCGGCCAAGGGCCGCTTCGCCAGCGTCAAGGACCGCGTCATGGGTTCGGCCCACGACACGCGCTCCTCGGCCCGCAGCACGACGCAGAGCACGGTGAGCTCGGTGCAGGGCACCGCGCACAACGCCGTCGGCTCGGTGCAGGGCGCGGCGAGCAACGCGGCCGGCACCGTGCAGGACGCCGCGTCGCAGGCCGCGCACGCCGTCCAGCAGGCCCCCGACGCGGTGGTCCGCCAGACGCAGGGCAACCCCCTCGCGGCCGGGCTGATCGCCTTCGGGGTCGGCTGGCTGGTCTCCAGCCTGCTGCCCGCCTCCGAGCGGGAGAAGCAGCTGGCCCAGCAGGCCGAGGCCGCCGTGCGCGAGCACAAGGACGAGCTGCTGCAGCCGGCCAAGCAGGTCGCGCAGGAGGTCGGCGAGCAGCTGCGGCCGGCTGCCGAGCAGGCCGTCCAGGAGGTCAAGGGCACCGCCCAGGACGCCGCCCAGACGGTCAAGCAGGAGGGCCAGTCGGCCGCGCAGGACGTGCAGGGCCAGGCCCAGCAGTCCCGCGAGACCGTGCAGAGCCAGACCGGCGGCAGCTCCAGCAGCACGAGCAGCACCTACTGAGCACGGCCCTCCCGCCCGGGAGGAGACCACCCACCGCGCCCCGCCGGGAACCCCCGGCGGGGCGCGGTGGCGTCCGGGGACGCCGTCGGCCGGTCGGTCGCCTCAGACGAAGGCGCTGACCCCGGTGAGCGCGCGGCCGACGATCAGGCTGTTGATCTCACGCGTGCCCTCGTAGGAGTACAACGCCTCGGCGTCGGCGAAGTACCGCACCACGTCGTTCTCGAGCAGGATCCCGTTGCCGCCGAACAGCTCGCGGGCCAGCGCGACGGTCTCGCGCGCGCGACCGGTGACGAAGGCCTTGGCCAGCGCCGCCTGCTCGTCGCGGAAGACACCCTCCTCCTGCAGCTGCGACACCCGCACCGCCATGCCGAGGCTGGCGGTCACGTTGCCGGCCATGCGGGCCAGCAGGTCCTGGATCAGCTGGAAGCCCGCGATCTGCCGGCCGAACTGCCGCCGCTCCTTGGCGTAGGCGATCGCCGCCTCGAAGGCGCCCATCTGGCAGCCGACGGCGTTCCAGGCGACCCCGCCGCGGGTCAGCTTGAGCACCCGGTTGACGTCGCGGAAGGAGTTGCCCTCGGCGAGCTTGTTCTCCGCCGGCACCCGGCAGCCCTCGAAGACGATGTCGGCGTTCTGCACCGTGCGCAGGGCGTACTTGCCCTCCATCTTCGTCGCGGTGAAGCCGGGCGTGCCCTTCTCCACGACGAGGGTCTTCACCTGGTCGTCGGCCACGTCGCGGGCGAACACCACGACGACGTCGGCGAAGGTGCCGTTGCCGATCCACCGCTTGGCGCCGTCGACCACCCACTCGTCACCCTCGCGGCGGCAGGTGGTCTCCAGCCCCTGGGCGACGTCGGACCCGCCGTGCGGCTCGGTCAGCGCGAAGGCGCCGATCTTCTGCAGCGAGACCATGTCGGGCACCCAGCGCGCCCGCTGCTCGTCGGACCCCAGCAGCACGATCGACCCCATCGACAGGCCGTTGTGCACCCCGAGGAAGGTCGCCATCGACGGGTCGACCCGCGAGGCCTCCAGGGAGATGAACCCGGTGAACAGCCGCGACGCCCGCGGCCGGTGCTCCAGGTCGTAGCTGCGCCCGACCATCCCCTCCTCGGCGAACCGCGGGATCAGGTCCATCGGGAAGGTGGCCGTCTCCCACGACCCGTTGACCCGGGGCCGGACCTCCTCGTCCAGGAAGCGCCGGATGCCCACCAGTTCCTTGCGCTCGTCCCCGCTCAGCAGGGTCTCGTAGTCGTAGAGGTCGCCGAGCAGCCCGTCGGTCATCGCAGGTCCTCCCGTGGTCCGTGGGGCCTGCTCTACCCGGCGGCGGCGGCGCGGCGCAACTCGACCGCGGCCGTCGGGTACGGGCGGGTCGCCGTCGTGGCCGTCGCCGCGGTGACGGCCAGGCCGCGAGAGCCGGCGAGGCCGGTCAGCGCCGCCACCAACCGCGGGCCGCCGCCGGGGTCCATCAGGGAGGCGGCGAGCACGACCCGGCCCCCGGGCGCGAGCACGCGGTCGACGACGTCCCACTCCGGTCCCGGCGTCCACAGCGCCCGCACGTCGGAGGCCACCACCACGTCGAAGTCCCCGCCGCCGAGGTCCGCGTCGGCCACCGGCGCCACGACCACCCGGACCCGGCCGGCCTCGACCGCCGCCCGGTTGCGCCGGGTGGCGGCCTCCCCCATCCGCGGCGAGCGGTCGACGGCGACCACCCGGCCGGCCTCGCCGACGGCGGCGGCCAGCAGGGTCACCAGCACGCCGTGGCCGCAGCCGACCTCGAGCACCCGCTCGCCGGGCGCGGCGGCCACCGCGCGTGCGACCCAGGCCAGCCGGTCGGACGCCTCGCGCGCGGCCACGGTCAGACGTGCGGCTGACCGGTGGAGGCGCTGGTGCCGCCGTCGACCGGCAGCACCGCGCCGGTGACGTAGCGCGCGGCGTCGCTGGCCAGGAACAGCACGGTGGGGGCGACGTCCCCGGGCTCGCCGGGCCGGCCGAGCGCGATCCGGTCGCGGAACGGCGCGAGGGAGGCCTCGTCGCGGCCGACGCCCTCGGTGAGCTCGGTGAGGGTGAAGGCCGGCGCGACGGCGTTGAGCCGCACCCCCCGGCTCCCCCAGTCCAGCGCCAGCGAGCGCACGAAGTTGGTGACCGCGGCCTTCGTGGCGTTGTACGCCGCCTGGCCCCAGTCGCCGCGCAGCCCCGACACCGAGGACACCGACACGAGGTTGCCGCCGGAGGCCGCCAGGTGGGGCAGCGCGGCCTTGGCCAGGTGGAAGAACGCGTCGACGTTGGTGGCGCGCAGCCGCTCCCAGGCCTCGTCGGGCAGGTCGGTCAGCTCGCCGGTCTCGTAGCCGGCGGCGTTGCTCACGACGACGTCGAGCCGGCCGAACCGGTCGACGACGTCGGCGACCACCCCGCGCACCTGGGCCGGGTCGGAGACGTCCGCCGGCAGGGCCGCGGCGCGCTCCCCGGGGACGCCGGCGAGCGCGGACTCCAGCCGGTCGCGCCGGCGGCCGGTGACGGCCACGGTCGCACCGGCGTCGAGGAACGCCCGGCTGATCGCCAGGCCGATGCCGGAGCCGCCGCCGGTGACGAGGACGACGGAGCCGGTGAAGTCGAAGGTCGCAGAGCCCATGCCCGGCCCCTACCCGGCGCCCCGGCACCGGAACGAGACGTCGGCGACCTCAGCCCCGCCGGCGGCGCCGTCGGCCGGCGAAGGCCTGCTTGACCCGGCGCCAGCGGTTGGGGGTGTGCTCGGCGTCGAGCAGCTCGGTCTCGGCGAGGAGACGCTCGACCGGGTCGAGCTCGGGCGGCTCGAAGGTCACCAGCGAGCGCCCGGTCGGCCGCACCAGCGAGTCGATCGCGCGCACCAGCGACCCGTCGCAGCGCTCCACGGCGGCGGCCACCTCGTCGGGGTCCACCCCGAGGTGCTCGCCGAGCAGCCGGTGGCGCAGGGCGAGCACCGCGGCCCGCACCTCCTCCTCGCGGGGGTCACCGGTGCGGGCCTCGATCGACACGTCGCACTCGGTGTCCAGGCCCATCGACCGGTTGTTGAGGTTGGAGGAGCCGATGCGCAGCAGCCGGTCGTCGACGCAGGTGACCTTCGCGTGCACGTAGACCGGCCGGCGCTCCTCGGTGACCGGCACGAGCAGCCGGAAGCGGTCGTACCGGTCGGCACGGCGCACCAGGTCGAGCAGCTTGGCGCGAGCGGTGTCCATCGCCTTGACCTCCAGCCAGGCGGCGGCCGTCTGCGGGTTGAGGACGACGAACTCGGGGCCGTCCTCCTCCTGCAGGCGCTCGGCGATGGCCTCGGCGACCCGGCGGTTGGCGAAGTACTGCGTCTCGATGTAGACCGTCCGCCGGGCGGCGGCCACCACGGCCAGCCACAGCAGCTCGATCTCGTGCACCAGCTCCGTCCCGCCGTGCTCGGGACGGGTCCGCGAGATCGCGACGTCGACGTCGGTGAGGAACGGCTCGACGCCGTCGGGCCAGCACGGCGCGACGTCAGTGACCGGCTCCAGGTGCTCGCCGGTGCCGCTCTCCCACCGCTCGCGGGCGAGGTCGCCGATCGCCCGGGCCGCCGGCCCGGACACCAGGCTGGTGACGTCGTGCCACGGGCCGCGCAGCCGGGTGGAGTGCGGCCGGTGGCGCAGCGGGTGCCGGGTGCGGTGCTCGGGGGTGTCCCAGCGGTCGGCGGTGACGTCGATGCCGCCGGCGAAGGCCAGGCAGTCGTCGATGACCACGATCTTCTGGTGGTGCGCGCCGCCGATCGGGTGGTGGGTGTCGACGGTGAACCGCAGCCGGTCGGGCGTGCGCCGGTCGAGCAGCACGAGCGGGGCCATCCGGCGGCCCAGGGCCACGAGCATGCCGAGGTCCCACTGCAGGACGCCGATCTCCAGGCGCGGGTTGGCCCGCACCGCCTGCTCGAGCACGTGGCCCAGGCGGTCCTCGCGGGGCCGCCCCGGGGTGCGCGGGTCGAGCCGGATGCGGGGGTCGAAGTCCCAGCCGATGAACAGCACCCGCCGCTCGGCCCGCAGCACCGCCTGCTTGAGGGTGGCGAAGTAGTCGGCGGCGTCGACGAACACGGCGTGCCGGTCGGCTCGCTCGATCCGCCAGCAGGTCTCGCCGGGGACGAGCAGGGCGTCGTCGGTCTCGGACGGCGCGGGCGGCCGGCGGGGCGCCGCGACGTCAGGGGCACGGGACGTCGTCCCGGCGGCATCGGCGCTCTCGATCACCCCGGCAGTCTGCCGACTGCTGCAAGCCCGTGGCTGCGAGGTCGCCCGGACGGGCGGGTCGCGCCGTCGGGCTGGTAGGGAGGACGGCGATGACGACTCCACAGGCGGTGCTCGGGCTCGGGCTGGCAGCGGCCGGCCGGCCGGCCTACATCACCCTGGGCCGCGACCGCGACCTCCCCGCCGACCGGTCCCCCGACGCGCTGCGCGCCCGCACGCACGAGCTGCTCGACGCGGCGGTGGGACTGGGCATCGGCTACGTCGACACCGCCCGCTCCTACGGCCGGGCGGAGGAGTTCCTCGCCTCGTGGCTGCGCCGGCGGGACCGGGCGCCGTTCGTCGCCAGCAAGTGGGGCTACCGCTACACCGGCGGCTGGCGCACCGACGCGCGGACCCACGAGGTGAAGGAGCACTCCCTCGCGGCGTTCGAGCGCCAGCACCGCGAGAGCACCGACCTGCTCGGCCCGTGGCTGCGGCTCTACCAGGTGCACTCGCTGACCGGCGACAGCCCGCTGTGGTCCGATCCACCCCTGCTGCGCGCGCTGGCCGGGCTGCGCGACGGCGGGCTCGAGGTCGGCTTCTCCACGTCGGGGCCGCAGCAGGCCGACGCCGTCCGCCGCGGCCTGGACATCGCCGTCGACGGCCGGCCGCTGTTCAGCAGCGTGCAGTCGACCTGGAACCTGCTCGAGCCCTCGGTGGGCGGCGCGCTGGCCGAGGCACACGCCGCCGGCCTGCGGGTGGTGGTCAAGGAGGGCGTCGCCAACGGCCGGCTCACCGACCGCGGCGTGCCGGCCGGCAGCCCGCTGGCCGCGGCCGCCCGGGAGCACGGGGTCGGCGTGGACGCCGTCGCGCTGGGCGCCGCGCTCGCCCAGCCGTGGAGCTCCGTCGTGCTCAGCGGCGCGGTGACCGTCGGGCAGCTGGCGAGCAACGCCGCCGCGACCCGGGTGGCGGCGATCGGTGCCGCGGAGCTGGTCGAGCCGGAGGACCCGCGGGACTACTGGGCCGCCCGCGGCCGGCTGCCCTGGGCCTGACCGGGCCGACCGGGGGTGGGGTCCGCGCGCGGTCGTGCTCTGAGCACACCCGCGGTCAGAGCACGACCGTCCGCGGAGGAGGGAGGGGCCGCGCGGCTCGGGGGCACCGCCGGAGACGACGGGGGCCCGACCGCGGGGAGACTGCGGCCTCCGACCGCGTCCGTCGGGGATGCGGCGCCCACCGGGTCGCCCCGCGGCGAGCCGTACGGTGGGCCGCCCGTCGGCGCCTCAGCCACCCGGCCGGAAGACGGCACGGACGCACCCGTCCTCCTTGTTCTTGAACATCTCGTACCCGCGCGGCCCCTGGTCCAGGGGCATCACGTGGGTCGCCAGGTGCTCGGTCTTCACCTCGTCCCGGCTCATCAGGTCGAGGATCTCCGGGACGTAGCGGTGCCCGTGCTGCTGGGCGCCGCGCAGGGTCAGCGCCTTGTTCATGACCGCCCCCATCGGGAACTTGTCCACCAGGCCGCCGAACACGCCCAGCGCGAACACCGTCCCGCCCTTGCGGCAGGCGTAGATGGCCTCCCGGAGGGCCGTCGGCCGGTCCGACTGCAGCCGCAACTGCTGCTTGACCTGGTCGTAGAGGTACTGCGGGCCCGGGCTGTGCGCCTCCATGCCCACCGCCTCGATGCAGACGTCCGGACCGCGCCCGCCGGACATCTCCCGCAGTTCCGCGGGCACGTCGACCTGTTCGTAGTCGAGCGTCTCCGCCCCGATGTGCGTGCGGACCTGCTCGAGCCGGTTGTCGAACCGGTCGATGACGACGACCCGCTCGGCGCCCATGAGCATCGCCTTGCGCGCGGCCATCTGCCCGACACCGCCGGCGCCCCACACCGCGACGACGTCACCGGCCTTCACCTCCGCCTGGTGCGCCCCGGTCCAGCCGGTGGGAGCCGCGTCGGAGGCGAACAGGGCGCGCTCGTCGGAGACGCCGTCCGGGATCGGAAAGGCCCCCTGGTCGGCGTAGGGCACGCGGATGTAGCGGGCGTGGCTGCCCGCCCACCCGCCCATCGCGTGGGAGTAGCCGAAGCAGCCGCCGATGGACTGGCCCCAGAGCGCCTCGGTGATCCCCGGGTTGGGGTTGCCGTTGTCGCACAGCGACCACAGCTCGTTCTCGCAGTACCAGCACTGCCCGCAGCCGATGAACGAGACCACCACGACCCGGTCGCCGACCCGGTGCTTGGTGACGCCCTTGCCGACCTCGGCCACCGTGCCCATGAACTCGTGGCCGAGCACGTCACCGGCGCGCATCGCGGGGATGTAGCCGCCGAGCAGGTGCAGGTCCGAGCCACAGGTCACCGACAGGCCGACCTCGAGGATGATGTCGTGGTCGTTGAGGATCTTGGGCTCCGGGACGTCCTCCACGCCGATCTCGTTGACGCCCCGCCAGGTCACCGCCTTCACAGCACTCCTCCCTTGGGCGCCCGCTTCGCGACCGCCTCCAGCGCGGCGCCGGCGGGCGTGGCGCTCCGCCTGCCGTGCGGGGCCGGGTCCACCGCGAGCACCTCACCCACCTCGATCAGTTGCTTGGCCTTCCGCAGCGCGGACCGCAGGTCACCCTGCGGATCGCTGCCCAGCAGCCGTGCCGGTCCGGAGGCGTTCCCCGAGCGCTGGGTCAGCCGTACGGCCAGCTCGGTGCCCTTGCCGTCCGCGGCGGGGCGGATCCGCGTCTGGATGCGGTCGCCGTACGCGGCCAGCGGTGCCGGCAGCGAGGTGGCGTCGATCTCCGTCGGCTCGCGGTTGATGCTCACCACCAGCCACCCGGACGCCGGAGCGCTCACCGCACCTGCGCCACTGCCGTGCTCGAGGACCGAGAGGACCTGGCGGACGACGGAGCCGCCCGCCCGGGCCGCCAGCGACGCCACGGTCCCCAGCGCGCTCGTCACGAGCCACCCGCCACTGAAGCGGTCCGAGGTGCCCGGGCGAACTCCTGCACGATGCGCGCGCAGAAGGCCGGCAGGTCGTCCGGCGACCTGCTGGTGGTGATGTTGCCGTCGGTGACGACTCGCTCGTCGACGACCTCCGCCCCGGCGTTGCGCAGGTCCGTGCGGATGCTCGGGAACGACGTCAGCCGCCGTCCTCGCGCGACGTCGGCCTCGACGAAGTTCCACGGACCGTGGCAGATCGAGGCGACGGGCTTGCCGGACTGCACGAAGTCCCGGACGAAGGCCACGGCGGCGGGTTCCATCCGCAGCTTGTCCGGGTTGACGGTGCCGCCCGGGAGCAGCAGCGCGTCGTAGTCGTCGACCGAGGCGGCCCCGACCAGCCGGTCGACGCCGAAGGTGCCGGCGTCCTCCAGGTCGTTGTCGCGGGCAGCGATCTCGCCGCTCTTGATCGAGACGACGTCGGTGCGGGCACCGGCGTCGTCCAGGGCGCGGCGCGGCTGCTCGAGCTCGACCCGCTCCACGCCGTCGGCGGCGAGGATCGCCACGCGTCGTCCGTCCAGCTCCCCGGCCACGTCACGCACCCGCCGTCGCCGGGTGCAGGACGACCTTGGTCCAGCCCTCGTCCCGGGCGTCGAAGTGCTCGTAGGCCTCGGGCGCCCGGTCCAGCGGCAGCTCGTGGCTGACGATGAACGACGGCTCGGCCTTGCCCCCGGCGATGAGGTCGCGCAGCTGCCGGTTGTACTTCTTGACCGGCGCCTGGCCGCTGCCGATGTGCTGGCCCTTGAACCAGAACATGCCGTAGTCGAAGGCGAGCTTGCCCTGCTTGGCCAGCTCGTCGCTGGCGCCCGGGTCCTGGGGCACGAAGACGCCGACGTTGCCGATCTTGCCGGTGAAGCGCACCGAGGCGACCAGCCGGTTCATCGTCAGGTTGGCCTGCTCCTGCCCGTCGGGCTCGTGCGCCTGGTAGCCGACGCACTCGCAGCCGTTGTCCGCGCCCAGCCCCATCGTCTCGTCGAGGACGGCCTGCACCGGGTCGACCTTCGAGTCGTCGATGGCGATCGCGCCGATCGACTCGGCCAGCCGCAGCCGGTCGGGGTGCCGGTCGACGACCATCACCTTGCCGGCCCCGCGGATGGTGGCCGAGAGGGCGGCCATCAGCCCCACCGGGCCGGCGCCGTAGACGACCGTCTGGTCGCCGGGCTCCACGCCGGCCAGCTCGGTGGCGTGGTAGCCGGTCGGGAAGATGTCGGCCAGCATCACGTAGTCGGTCTGGCGCTGCTCGGCGTCCTCCCCCAGCCGCAGGCAGTTGAAGTCCCCCCACGGCACCCGCAGCAGCTCGGCCTGGCCGCCGGCCCAGGGACCCATGTCGGCGAAGCCGTAGGCCGCGCCGGCCATGTTCGGCACCGGCTGCGCGGTCAGGCAGTAGTTCGTGAGCTGCTGCTCGCAGTTCTTGCAGTGCCCGCACGAGATGTTGAACGGCAGGACGACGTACTCCCCCACCTCGACCTTGTCGACCCCGTCGCCGACCTCGACCACCTGGCCGAGGTTCTCGTGCCCGAACCAGCGGCCGGTCTCGAAGTCGGTCCGGCCCTCGTACATGTGCAGGTCCGAGCCGCAGATGTTCGTCGAGGTGATCCGCACCAGGACGTCGGTCGGCCGCTCGATCCGCGCGTCCGGTACGTCCTTGACGCTGACCTGGCGGGGTCCGTCGTACACGACTGCCTTCACGCTGCCTCCTCGTCTGGGTGGTCCCGCTCCCGGCTCGGGTCGGGACCCCGATTGCACCCGGCGCGGCGGGGCGTCGGGTATCGGCAGACCTGCCGATACCGGACCGGCGACGTCCCGGGCGCCGGCACCGTCTTCCGGCTCGGCCACGGGCGGCCCCCTACGGACGACAGCTCGACACCGCGCACGTCGGCAGGTCTGCCGATGGCTTCCCGCGGCGGCACGTCCCACGGTGGGAGAACCGACCGGCGTCCTCCCGCGGCCGACCGCGAGAGCACCCGCAGCGCACGACCTGGATGGAGGAGTCGTGAGCGAGTCAGAGCTCGAGGAGACCGGGACCGGGCAGGCCGCCAGGCGCATCGGTCAGGCGCCGACGACCACCGACGTGACCGATCCGGAGCGGTCCTCCCGGAACACCGCCGCCGGCTCCGGTTCCGAGCCCGGCGAGGGCCCCGTCCAGCCGGACGCCGACGAGGGGGTGGATCCCTCGGCCGGCATCGAGCCCCACGACGAAGGGCTCGTCTGACCGGAGGGCAGGCCGAGCAGCGGTACCGCGGCCCGCTCCGACCCCCGGTGCCCGCCGGCGCTTCCGACACCCCCGCGAACCCGGCCGCTGACCGTGCCGAACGCGTCGGGCTGTACGTCCACCCGTGCGTCCGGGAAGGTGAGCCCCGATGAGCGGGAGCCAACCGCAGCTCCGGAGGGTGTGGTCGGAGGTCGCGGGCGTCGTCGCGTCGTCCGCCGCCGTGCCAGAACGGGCTGCGGAGCACCTGCGGAAGCTCGCGCGGATCCTGCCCTTCGACGCCGGCTGGCTCGCCGCACGCGACCCCGAGCGGCAGACCCACGTCCCGCTAGCCACCACCGGTCCGGCCGAGGCACTGGTCGCCTACTTCGGCCGTCCGGAGGCTGACGACGAGGTGGACCTGCTGGGTCTCAACCGGCAGCGTCCGCCGATGCTGGCCAGCGAGATCCCGACCCCCCTGTCCGAGGTCCGCGCGTGGGCCGACCACCTGCTCCCGGCGGGGTTCCGCGAGGGTCTGGCGGCCCCGCTGGTCACGACGGGCGGGCGGCACATCGGCTTCCTCAGCCTGCTCTCCGACGATCCGTCGCGACCGGGCCGGGCCGACCGGAGGGTCGTCGCGGCCGTCTCCCGGGTGATCGCCGACGACCTGGACCGGACCCGGGACATCGCGGAGACCGCCCGGATCGTCGAGAACGCCCGGGCCGGCGTCGTCCTCACCCGGGGAGGCGACGTCCTGCCGCTGCCGGGTCTGCCCGACGACCGCCTGTTGGCGCCGGGCTCCCCGGTCCTCGGGGTCGCCGCTGAGGAGCTGGCCGCGAGCGGCGCGCACACCTCGTTCCTCGTTCCGGGACCGGGGACCGGCAGCGAGCAGCTGGTCCGGGTCACCGCGCTCGACTCCGCCCGCCCGGACCTCGACCACCTCTCCGCCGCGGTGCTCCTGGGCGCACCGGGCGACCTGCGCGGCCTCACCGTCCTGGACCTCCGCGTCCTGGGCCTCGCGATCGAGGGCGTCACCGACGTCCCGGCCCTCGCGCAGCTCCTCCACGTGGCCGCGGAGGCGGTGGCCGACTCCCTGGGGCGGAGCCTCGTCGCCCTCGGCACCTGTGACCTCACGGCGGCCACCGTGCGCGCCCTCCGTGGCGGGCTACGCATCCCCCCGCGGGCGATGGGACCGACCTGAGCCGATGCGCCCGCTGCTCGAGCGCATCGAGCGCGGCGAGATCGACCCCACCCGGGTGACCACCCCTCGGCTGACGCTGGCCGACGCGCCACACGGTCACGAGGTCTCGGAGCACGAGCAGGAGCACTGCGAGAAGGTGGTCCTCACACCGTGATCGACGTCCCGGTGCCACCGAGGTGCTCGGCCGCCTCGATGGCGGTACCGGGGTCCCGCGCGGACCGCACCAGGAAGTCGACGAGCCTGCGGACGGACCGCCCGGCAGGCGCCCGCCAGACGGCCTCCAGTTCGAGCCGCAGGTCGGGCTCGAGACGCCGGGCCATGACCCCGTCGATGCCCATGCCGTCGACGATCCCCAGGATGCCCGCGGCCATGCCGACGCCCGCGGCGACCGCGCGCAGCACCGCCTCGGGACTCTTGAGCAGGTTCGGTTCGACGACGACCTGACCGGCTCTGGCACCACCGGGGAAGAAGTGGTCCACCGTGCGGTCCCAGATGCCGGTGAAGGGTCCGCGCGGGAACATGACCAGCACCTCGTGAGCGAGGGCGGCGACCGGCACCCTCGCCGAGTCGGCTGCCCGGTGCCCGAGCGGGACGACCACGCCGAACAGCACCGAGCCGAGGACGACGCCGTCGAGGTCGCGGTCGCCCGGCGCCCGGCTCCAGACGACCGCCGCATCGGCACGACCCTGACGGACGGCGTCCAGCGCGTCGTCCCCCCGGCTGGAGCTCACCGAGACCTCGAGCCCGTCGATGCCCAGGCCCAGGCTCCTCAACGGAGCGTCCAGGACCAGGTCTGCCATGTTGGCCACCCGGAGGGTCAGCCGCTGACGACCCGCCGCGGCGGCGCGCACGTCCGCTCGGGCCCGCTCCACCTCGGCGAGGACCACCCTGGCCCGCTCGACCAGTGCCTGCCCGGCGAGCGTGAGCTCGACGCGCTGCGGCGTGCGCTCGAAGAGGGGCGCACGCAGTTCTCGTTCCAGGGCCTGGATCTGCTGGGAGAGGGAGGGTGCGGTGATGTGCAGCCGCTTGGCCGCACGGCTGAAACGGCCCTCCTCGGCCACCGCCAGGAAGTACCTGAGCTGGCGCAGGTCCACGGCTCACGCTACTGCGGAGACGTGCCGTCCACGGACCGTGGTGGCGGTGACGAACGCCGCGAGGGCGGCGTACAGCACGTCCCGGGGTGCGCGGGCCGTGGAGGGGGCCTGCGCACCGGCCGGCCGGGGCTCGTGGGCGGGCCCTCACGTTCGTCTCGCCGGCCGGTCCTACCGGATCTCGAGCGGCACCTTGCGCGGCGGCGGGGGGAAGAGCCGGTCGAGCCGGTCGAGCTCCGCCTGGCTGAAGCCGATCTCCAGCGCCGCGCGGTTCTCGAGGACGTGCGCGCGGGTCGAGGCCTTGGCGACGGCGAACACGTCGGGCAGCCGCAGCACCCACGCGATGGCCAGCTGGGCCGGGGTGACCCCCTTCTCCGCGGCCAGGTCGCGGACGGCCCGGTGCTCGAGGAGCCCGCCGTGGTCGACGGGCGAGTACACCATCAGGGGCACGCGCCTGCCGCGGCACCAGGGGACCAGGTCGTACTCAGGGCCGCGCCGGGCGAGGTTGTAGAGCACCTGGTCGGTCTGTACCCGGTCGCCGCCGGGCAGCCCGGCCAGCTGGTCGAGGTCGGGGACGTCGAAGTTGCTCACGCCCCAGGAACGGATGCGTCCGCGGGAGACCAGCGACTCGAAGGCGGCGACGGTCTCGTCGACCGGTACCCGGCCGCGCCAGTGCAGCAGGTACAGGTCCAGGCGGTCGGTGCCCAGTCGGCGCAGGCTCCGCTCGCAGGCGTCCACCGTGCCCTGGCGGGTGGCGTGGTGCGGCAGCACCTTGCTGACCAGGAAGACGTCGTCCCGCCGGCCGGCGATCGCCCGGCCGACGAGCTCCTCGGCGGCGCCGTCGCCGTACATCTCGGCGGTGTCGACCAGCGTGAGGCCGATGTCGATGCCCGTGCGCAGGGCGTCCAGCTGACTGTCGTACCTGCCGGGGTCCTCACCCAGGTACCAGGTGCCCAGGCCGAGGGCCGGGACGGCGGTGCCGTCGGGCAGGGTCACGGCGGGCACCGTGGCTGCGGTCGTGCGGGGCTCCTCCACGGGCGGTCCGGCCGGGCTCAGTGCACCGGCCGCCGGCCGTCGGACCCCACGCGCGCCAGCGACCTCGCCATGCTCCGGGCGCCGACGTAGGCGGCCCCCGCCGCGGCGATCCACGGGCCACCGACGATCACCGGGTCGAGCACCTGGTGCTTGAGGTCGGTGCGGTGCTGCCCCACCCGCGACCTCAGGCCGTGGTGGGTGAACTCGGCCTTCACCCCGGTCTCGGTGATCGGGTTGTCCGGGCGGAGGGTGAGCAGCGACTTCAGGTGGTGCTCCCACGCGTCCACCCGGTCGCCGAGGACGAGCAGCAGCCAGTGCGCCATCCGGCCCTCGGCGTACCGGTACGCGTGGCGACGGATGGCACCCGAGACGCCCGACAGTGGCTGGGCGGTGCCGAAGACCGGGGTCAGCATCCCGTGCTCGACCGAGCGTTCCCGCGGGTACTTCTCCGGCTGCCGCTCCGGGAACTCCCAGTGCGCGCCGGTGAAGTCCTCCTGGAACTGGAGCTTGGGCACCGACGGCCGGTCCCTGGGGTCGAGGTCGACGCCCCAGCCCGGGATGCGCCTGCGCAGTTCCTCGGGCGACTCCGCGATCGGCGGCTTGTGCGGTGTGTAGGTCATCGGGGTCTCCTGCCGCTCACGCCGCGGTCGGGACGACGAGGGGCTTGATGCAGCCGTCGAGCTTGGCCGAGAAGACGTGGTACCCCTCGGCGATGTCCTCGAGCGGCACCCGGTGGGTGACCAGCTCGCTGGGCTTGAGGTAGCCGTTGCGCACGTGCTCGAACAGCCGGGGCCACTGCCGTTTGACCGGGCACTGGTTGGTGTGGAACGTCAGCCCCTTGTTCATCGCGTCGCCGAACTTGACGGCGCTGAACAGCGGGCCGTAGGCGCCCATCACCGAGATGGTCGCGCCCTTGCGGACGGAGTCGATCGCCCAGTTCAGCGCGACCGGGGAGCCGCCCTGCAGCTTGAGCTTGGCCGAGGTGACGTGCTGGACGAAGTCTCCGTCCGCCTCGGCGCCCACGCAGTCGATGGCGACGTCGGCGCCGAGCCAGTCGGTGGCCTTCTTCATCTCCAGGACGATGTCGCCGTACTCGGTGAAGTTGTAGGTCTCGGCGTGGGCGAAGGTCCGCGCCTTCTCCAGCCGGTGGTCCAGGTGGTCGATGACGATGACCCGGCCGGCTCCCATCAGCCAGGCCGACCTGGCCGCCACCAGTCCCACGGGCCCGGCGCCGAAGACGAGAACGACGTCGCCCTGCACGATGTCGCCGAGCTGAGCTCCGAAGTAGCCGGTCGCCGTCATGTCGGTCAGCAGGACCGCGTCCTCGTCGGCCATCCAGTCCGGGATCCTCGACGGGCCGACGTCGGCGAACGGCACCCGCACGAACTCCGCCTGGCCGCCGTCGTAGCCCCCGGTCGTGTGCGAGTAGCCGTAGATGCCACCGACGGCGGTGGCGTTCGGGTTGACGTTGTGGCAGTTGGAGTACAGACCTCGCGCGCAGTACCAGCAGGTGCCGCAGAAGACGTTGAACGGCACCATCACCCGGTCCCCGACCCGCAGGTCCTGCACGGAGGACCCCACCTCGTCCACCACACCGATGAACTCGTGGCCGAAGGTGTGACCGATCCGGGTGTCCGGCATCAGGCCGTGGTAGAGGTGCAGGTCCGAGCCGCAGATCGCGGCGAGCTGCACCCGGACGATGGCGTCGTTGGGGTGCTCGATCCTCGGCCGCTGCTTCTCCTCCACCCTGACCTTGTAGGGACCTCGGTACGCCATCGCTCGCATGCGACCGCCTCCTGGCGCGTGGGCCCCGGGCTCCTGAGAGCACCACGGGCCGCCCAGTGGCCGGCTCCTGCTCACCGGCTCACTGACTCTGCGCCGGCCGTCCCACCGCAGCCACCCCACGTCCGGCCCCACCGCGGGGTCACGCCGAAAGATCGGCAGATCTGCCGATCCCCGCCGTCCCCGGGTCTCGCTCTGATGGCTCCGGACGCTCCCAGCGCTGAGAGCCGACCGCACTGCCGGCCCGTGCGGGCCGGGACCGGGGACGACCACGCGCAGCACCACGAGGCGGTCGCCGCCAGGAGGCTCCCCGTCATCGCTGCGCCATCGAGCACCAGGGGGACGACATGCGCACCAGACGCAGGCTCGAGGGCCGCCGCCTCGCTGCCCTGGCGGCCGACGGCTTCGAGAAGGTCGAGCTGGTCGTCCCGCTGCGGGCCCTGGAGGCGGCCGGCGCCGAGGTGGACGTCGTGTCCCTGCGGCGCGGACGGATCCGCGGGGTGAACCTGCACATGCCGGCCAGCCGGGTCCGCGTCGACAGGACGATCGACGACGCCGATCCCGGGGACTACGACGGCCTGCTGCTGCCCGGCGGTTTCATCAACCCCGACCTCCTGCGGCAGTCCGCCCCGGCACGGGAGTTCGTCCGCGCCTTCGTCGCGAGTGACAAGCCCGTCGCCACCCTCTGTCACGGACCGTGGGTGCTCGCGTCGGCGGGACTCCTGGACGGACGGACCTTGACCTCCTGGCCCGGGATCCGCGACGACCTGGTCAACGCGGGTGCCACCTGGCTCGACCAGGAGCTCGTCCGGGACGGGAACCTCACCACCAGCAGAGGGCCCCAGGACATGGCCGCCTTCGTCCCCGGGATGCTCGACGCCTTCGCGACGACGTCGCCGCAGCCGGCGAGGGCGGCACCGGGTCGTGAGTCCGATCGGCAACCCGAGGCGCCCGTCGGCTGGGCCATCGCCGCGCTGCGCTGGTCGCCGAGACCGTCGGCCGCCGCCCTGGCGGGCATCGGCCTGGCCGCGGCCGCCCAGCGCGCTCTGCACGGCCCGGACGGGCAGGCCTGGTGGACCCGGGCGGCAGGTCGTGCCGGGTGACGTCCGCCCCTGCGGCGGCCGAGGAGGTCTCCGGGGCAGCGCGACTCCACGACCCCCCCGGTGCTCCGCGGCGCACCCGCGTCGTCGGCGTCGTTAGCCGGTACCTCAGACCACTGCGACACATTCGTCATCCCCAACGGGACTACTCCGTCCCTGTTCGCGGTAACGCGTGCCCGGGGTCAGGCGTCGGCACCGTTGAACAGTCGGCGTGTCCTGTCGAGGCCTCGGCCCCGGGAGCACCGATGGAGACCGCGAGCCGGGGGCTGGCCGAGATCGCTGACTCGACCAGTGCCCTCCCCGAACGATCGCAGGAGATGCTGGAGCTGCTCCATCGCCTCGTGCCGTTCGACGCCGCGTGGCTGGCCACTGCCGACCCGATGAGCAGCGGCTACACCTGCGCGGCCAGCACCGGCCTCGACGAGAGCACGTTGCGGTACCTGAGCGGCCCCACGACGGCGCACGACATCGAGCTGACCCACACCGACCCCGCGCGCCTGCCGCTGAGCTCGTCCGACCTGCCCTACCCGGCCGCCGACCTGCGGACCTGGGCCGAGTGCCTCCTCCCCGCGGGCTTCCACGGGTCCCTGGGAGTCGCCCTGTTCGACGGGGGCCGGCGCCACGTCGGGCACCTGGCGCTGCTCTTCAGCAGCAAGGAGCCGCCGCCCCTCGCCCTGCGGCGCCGGCTGCACCAACTGACGCCCGTCCTGGCGCGCGGGTCGGATCCGTTGCGCTCGCTGGCCGCGGCAGCGCGGCTGGTGCGGGGGGCAACCGGCGGCACGGTGCTGTGCCGCGGCAGCGCCGTCCGGCCACTGCCCGGCCTCGACGGCGACGCACTGCTCGCCGAGGGATCGCCCGTCGTCACCGCCGCCCGCTCCTGCGTCGACGACGGCCGGGTCTTCGCGTCCTTCCTCTGGCCGCGCGGAGGACGCCACGCCCCGGACGGGCACGTCCGCGTGACCGTCCTGGCCGGTCCCGAGGAGGCAACGGCGAGTGTGCTGGGCACGGTGGTCCTGTCCCCAGCGACCGACCTGCGGGGGCTGACGCCGCGCGAGCTGGAGGTGCTCGGGTTGCTGGTCGACGGGTGTTCCAACCAGCAGATCGCCCGCGCGCTGGTCGTGGCCCCGCGCACCGTCGCCACCCACCTCGAGCACGTCCTCGCCAAGCTCGACGCGCCCACGAGGACGCTCGCCGCGGTGCGGGCCGAGCGCGAGGGCCTCTACGTGCCCCTGGTCCCGTCGCCCTGCCGGACGTGAATCGGGCGTTCTGCCGATGGTGCGCCCCCTTCTGCCCCCGGTTCCCTGGAGGACCCGGCGCGCCACGAGGCCGCCGGGTCGAGCACGTCCGCACCCGTCCACCCGGAGGGAGACCATGTCCGCGTCCGAGTCGTCCACCCGGGCGGCGGCCCCGCAGGCCTCCAGCGCATGAGCCGGCTGCGGCTCCAGCACCTCGTCCGCAGCAGCCTGTGGCTGCTGCCGGTCGGTTGCCTGGTCGCGGGCGCCCTCCTCGCCGTCGGGACGCTCGCCGTGGACCGGGCGACCGGCTACCGGCTCGTCCCGCAGGGCCTGACCGGGACGCCGTCCGACGCGCAGACGATCCTGTCCACGTTCGCCGGCGCCCTGGTGTCGCTGACCACCCTCGTCCTGACGGTCACCCTGGTCGCGGTCCAGCTGGCGATGGGCCAGTTCTCGCCCCGCATCGTGGGGGCGCTGCTCACCGACCGGTTCAACCAGTTGGCGATCGGGCTGTTCGGCGCGACCTTCCTGGTCGCGGTGCTGACCCTCCGCGAGGTCCGCGGTTCCGACACCGGCACGGTGCCCGGGCTGTCGATGCTGCTGTCCTACGTCCTGATGCTCGCCAGCCTCGTCGTGCTCGTCCTGTTCGTGCACCACGCCGGCCAGGGCCTGCGGGTCGCCGGGCTGATCGACCTCGTCGGCGACCGGAGCCGCGAGTTCATCGTCCGCCAGCACGGGGAGCTGCCCGTCGTCACCGGCGACCCGGGCGAGGTGGTCGCCGCGGAGCCCGGCAACGTGGTCCGCGTCGACCGGCCGGCGCTGGTCGCCGCGGCCCGGCGGGCGGACTGCGTGCTGGAACTCGTCCCCGTCGTCGGGGACTTCGTCGTCGGCGGAGCGCCGCTGTTCCGGGTGCACCCGGGCACCGGGTCGGCGGCGAGCGCCGACGACCGCCCGGTCGAACGGCTCCGGGCCGCCGACGTCACCCGTCACGTCCTGCTCGGCCCGGAGCGCGGGCACACCGAGGACCTCGCCTACGGCTTCCGCAAGCTGGTCGACATCGCGGTGCGGTCGATCGCGCAGCCCTTCAACGACCCGACGACGACGGTGCAGTCGCTGCACCGGCTGCACGACCTGCTGCGCCAGATCGCCCCGCGTCCCCTGCCCGGCGGTGAGCACCGCGACGAGGACGGCGTGGTGCGCCTGCTCGAGCGCTCCGTCAGCTGGGAGGGCTACGTCCGGCTGGCCTTCGACGAGATCCGCCTGGCCGGGGCGTCGGTGCCGCAGGTGACGCGGAGGATGTGCGCGGCCCTGGCCGACCTCAAGAGCGTGGCACCGCCCGACCGGCAGGAGCCGCTGGACCGCCAGCTCCGGCTGCTGCACGCCGCCGTCCGGCGCGCCCACGAGGACGAGGAGGACGTCCTCGCGGCGCTCACCCCGGACACCGAGGGCATCGGGTCGGGCGCCGACGTCACGGCCGCGCAACGACCCCGGCCGGCTCGCGCACCGTACTGAGCCGGCCAGGTGCCGGCCCGCCTCGCGGCGGCCGGACGACGCCGCCCACCGCCGCACGGAGGGCGCACCGAACGCTACGCCCGCCAGATCCGCGAAGGTCCGCCCCGGCGTCCGTCTCGGCGCGACCAGGACGCAGCTCCACGGCAGATGGCAGGGAACGCAGAGGACCCTGCAGCGGATCGCAGCCGGAACGCGGCCCACAGGGCTGCCTTCGGGACGTCGGGGTGACCGCGGTCTCGGGCCCGAGTTCGGCGATCCCGTGCCCGTTCGAGCGGCAGAGGCCCCGGGCGCGCAGAACTGGTCAAAGCACACCGGCTCGCCCCGGATGGACCGCTCGGAGACGCCGTGACCCGACCTGGAGCGCACCCCGGCGCGAGGGGCCGGGGCGGATCGCTCGCGCGAAGCCGCGGTCGGAGCAGCGGAACGCAGGTCGCGACGGGATCGACGCCGCCCCCTGCGGCGCGGAGGCGAAGGCGACCGGGTCGTCACCTGGTGCTCGGTCACGCACAGCTGCAGACGACCACGGAGGTCTGCGACCGCGTGGTGCCCGCACTCGGCCGCGACGCGGCAGGGCACGTGCGCCGCGCGATCTGGGACCGGGCCGGCCCCGCAGTGGCACCAGCGTCCACCACGGTGGCACCAGGGACGACTCAGGCCGTTCCCCCGCGGGGGAACGGCCTGGTCATCGGGGTGGAGCTGAGGGGACTCGAACCCCTGACCCCCACACTGCCAGTGTGGTGCGCTACCAGCTGCGCCACAGCCCCGTACCGGCCCGCCCGGTCTCGCTCGGGCCGGGGAGAACTCTACCCCGCCGTCCGCGAGCCCCCGCGGTGGGGGTCCCGCGCGTCGTCCGGGCGGCCGCCGCTCACACCTCGACGCCGCGCTCGGCCAGCCACGGCACGGGGTCGATCCGGGTGCCGTTCATGCCGCCCTCGTGCACCTCGAAGTGCAGGTGCGGGCCGGTCGACTGCCCGCGGTTGCCGAGCAGCGCGATGGTCTCGCCGGCCTCCACGTACTGCCCCGGCTCGACCAGGATCTCGTCCATGTGGCCGTAGACGGTGACGTCGCCGTTCTCGTGGAGGACGTAGACCGCCAGGCCGAACCCGCTGGCCGCACCGGCCCGGACGACGACGCCGTCGGCCGCCGCCATCTCCGGGGTGCGCATGGGCGCGGCCAGGTCGATGCCGTAGTGGAAGGTGCCCCACCGCCCGCCGTAGCCGCTGGTGAAGCGCGCCCCGGCCACGGGCAGGACGTACTTCGGCCGCGCCGCCTCCGCGGCGGCCTCGGCGGCGGCGGCCTCGGCAGCGGCCCGCTGGGCACGGGAGGCCGCGACCTCCTGCAGGCGGGCCTGGGCCTCCGCCTCGGTGATCGAGGCCATCGGCATGACCTCGACCGCCTCGTCGCCGGTGGCCAGCTCCATCTGCGCGTCGAGCACCGCGGTCCCCTCGGCCGCGGCGTCGGGGGCGCCGGGCAGGCCGAGGACACCGGCGCCCAGCGCGCCGGCCACCAGGGCCGCCAGCAGCAGGGCGGGACGACGCCGGCCGGCCGGGCGCCCGCCCGGCCGGCGTCCGGCGGGCTCGGGCAGCACCTGCGCAGCGGCCTCGGGGTGGGCTCCGGTGTCCGCGTCGAGTCCCGCGTCGAACTCGGTGTCGAGGTCGGGCGGGGCCGCGGCGTCCGTGTCCGTGAGGACGCCGGCCTCCAGGACGTCGGTCGGGCAGGCCGCCACCGGGTCGACCGCGGCGCGGGGCGCGGGGACCGCCGGGAAGCCGCCGACGCCGGTCGGGACGGCGGTCGCACGGAGGGCGCCCGGAGCCGGCCGGCCGGGGCGCGCCGACCGGGGGCCGGGGATCGCGCGGTGCGACCCGCTGGCGGGGCGGACGAGGACGTCCGCGGACCTCCGGTGGTTGCCCATGCACCTGCCCGTCTCGTGGGGAGCGGACTCCGGGGAGTCCCGATTCGGTCGTGCCCATCCAAACACGTCGTGACTGCTTCGTGACCATCCGTACGGCGCGTCGTCGCAGACACGCCCGTGTGTCCTCGATCACGACGCGCCGCTCCTCCGTTTGGCGGGTCGCTGCAGGGGGCAGGGCAGCTCTCCCGGCGTCGAACAGCGCGCGCCGGTCAGGTGTGCGCCGAGCCCGGGCTCACGACCCGCCCCCAGGAACGCCGCCGACCGGCCGTGGACCGCCCCAGCGATCCCCGGCGCCCCGCGCACCCGGGACCGGTGTGCACGGGGACCCCCGCTCGTGATCACATGATCGCTCCGGTGCGGCCCGAGGACGCGCTCCCCTCCGCGGGTGCAGCGCTCCCGGCCCTCCGGCCCCGACAGGAAGGACCGATGCCGCATGGCAGAGCCCGAGCGCCCCGCACGGGGTCCGACGGCAGCGGCGGTGGCCCCCGTCGTCCCCCTCCGCCCGCTGACGACGGCGACGCTCGGGCAGCACGGCTCCCGGCTGACGGTCCCGACCTACGACCGGGCGGCGCTGGTGCCGGCCGTCGTCCACCTCAGCGTCGGGGGCTTCTCCCGCGCCCACCAGCTCACCTACTTCGACGAGATCGCCGAGCGGCGCCTCTCCAGCGGCTGGGGCGTGGTCGGCGTGGGCCTGCGGCACCGCCTGCTGCAGGAGGCCCTCGCCCCGCAGGACAACCTCTACACCGTCGTCGAGCGCAGCCCCGACGGGGAACGGGCCCGCGTCGTCGGCGTGCTCACCGACTACCTGTTCGCCCCCGACGACCCCGCCGCGGTGCTCGACCGGCTCGCCGACCCGCGCACCCGCCTGGTCACGATGACCATCACCGGCGCGGGCTACCTGCTCGACCCGGCCACCGGCGCCTTCACCCCCGACGACGACGTCCGGCAGGACCTCACCCGGCCGGCCGCGCCGCGCACCGTGTTCGGCTTCCTCGTCGAGGCGCTCGACCGCCGCCGCCGGGCCGGCACACCGCCGTTCACCGTCGTCTCCTGCGACAACCTGCACCGCAACGGCGACGCCACCCGCGCCGCGGTCGTCGGGTTCGCCGCCCGGCGCGACGAGGTGCTCGCCCGCTGGATCACCGACCGGGTCGCGTTCCCCAGCAGCATGGTCGACCGGATCACCCCGCAGACCACGCCGGAGGAGCGCGCGGCCGTGGCCCGGCGCTACGGCGTCGACGACCGCTGGCCGGTGGTCACCGAGCCGTTCTCCCAGTGGGTCGTCGAGGACACCTTCTGCAACGGCCGGCCGCCGCTGGACCGGGTGGGCGTGCGGTTCGTCCGCGACGTCACCGAGCACGAGCTGATGAAGACCCGGCTGCTCAACGCCACCCACTCCGCGCTGGGCTACCTGGGGACGCTCGCCGGCCACGAGCGCATCGACGAGCTCGTCGCCGACCCCGTGTTCGCCGGCTACGCCACCGCGCTCATGGACGACGAGGTCACCCCGCTCATCCCCTGCCCCGAGGGCATCGACCTCGACGAGTACAAGGCCACGCTGCTGCAGCGCTTCGCCAACCCGGCGATCGCCGACCGGCTGTCCCGGCTGTGCCGCCGCGGCTCCACCAAGCTGCCCCACCACCTGCTGCCCTCGCTGCGCCAGGCGCTGGAGGAGGGGCGGCCGCACGCGCTGCTGACGCTCGCCGTCGCCGGCTGGGTGCGCTACCTGCAGCGCACCGACGACGCCGGCCGGCCGCTGCCGGTCGAGGACGACCGCGGCCCCGTGCTCCAGTCGCTCGCGCTGGCCGGCGGCAGCGACCCGCGCCCGCTGCTGGGCGACACCTCGGTCTTCGGCGACCTCGGCACCGTCCCGGGCTTCGCCGACGAGCTCGAGGGCGTGCTGCGGCGCCTGGAGCGCGACGGCCTCCGGGCCACGGTCGCCTCCACCGTGGCCGCCACGGTCGCCGCGCGCCCCGCCGCCCCGGTGGTCCCCGTCCTGCCCGCGGACGCCCGGTGAGCGCGGCCCTCACCGGCGCGGCGGTCCTCCCCCGCGAGGTGGTCGCCGGCCTGACCGCGCTGCTCTGCGACGCCGACGGCAACCTCTTCCCCTCCGAGGAGCCCGCGTTCGTCGCCTCGGCCGAGGTCACCAACCGCTTCCTGGCCGAGCTCGGCGACGAGCGCCACTTCACGCCGGAGGAGCTGCGCCTGGCCACCACCGGCATGAATTTCCGGACGACGTCGCGGCGGCTGGCCGCCGAGGCCGGCCGGCCCGAGGTCGACGTCGAGCCGTGGGTGGCCGAGGAGCGGCGCGCGGTGACGGCGCACCTCGGTACCCACCTGCGCCCGCACCCGCCGACCTCCACGGCCCTGGCCGCGCTGGCCCCGCACCTGCGCCTGGCCGCGGTGAGCTCCAGCGCCCTGGCCCGCCTAGCCGCCTGCTTCACGGCCACCGGCCTGGACGAGCTCGTCCCGCCGTCGGACCGCTTCAGCGCCGAGGACTCCCTCCCGGTGCCCACCAGCAAGCCCGACCCGGCGGTGTACCTGCACGCCTGTGCGAGCCTGGGCATCGCGCCGGCGGAGGGGCTCGCCGTCGAGGACTCCGTGCCCGGCGCGCTGTCGGCGGTGGGCGCCGGCTGCCCCACCGTGGGCAACCTGCTCTTCGTCCAGGAGGCGGAGCGCGCCGACCGCGCGGCCGCCCTGCGCGAGGCCGGCGTGCTGACCGTCGTCTCGTCCTGGCAGGAGCTCACCGACCTGCTGCTGCCCGTCCTGACCGGAGGTGGTCGATGAGGATCGTCTACACCAGCTTCCGCGGCCTGTTCTCCGACAGCCCGCGCGCGATCTACGAGGCGCTGGTCGCCCGCGGCGACCACGTGCAGCACACCTGGCTGACCTCCGCCGTCGCCGAGGGCGCGTTCCCGGTCGACGTCGAGACGATCCCCTTCGGCAGCCCGGAGAGCACCGCCGCGCTCGAGGCGGCCGACGTCGTCGTCTCCAACGACCACGTGCCGCTGGACTGGGAGAAGCGGCCGGACGCCTTCTACCTGCAGACCTGGCACGGCACGCCGCTCAAGCGCATCCACAACGACGTGCTGTGGGCGCCGGAGGGCCGGCTGGCCTACCTCGAGCACGACATCGCCCGCTGGGACGTGATGCTCTCGCCGAACGCGTACAGCACCGCCCGCTTCCGGCAGGCCTTCGGGTTCCCGCGGCCGATCCACGAGACCGGCTACCCCCGCAACGACCTGCTCAGCAGCCCGCGGCGCAACCGGGTGCGGGCGGAGGTCCGCGCGCAGCTGGGCATCGACGACGGGAAGACCGTCGTCCTCTACACCCCCACCTGGCGCGACGACCTGGTCTTCGAGGGGAAGGCCGAGCGGGACTTCGAGTTCCCCGTCGACCTCGCCGCCTTCACCGAGCGGCTCGGCGAGGACCACGTGCTGCTGCTGCGGCTGCACAACATGGTCTCCGACCGGCTGGAGTCCATCGCCGGCCTGCCGGTCCGCGACGTGTCCAACCACCCGGACATCCGCGACCTCTACCTCGCCGCCGACCTGCTGGTCACCGACTACTCCTCGACGATGTTCGACTTCGCGGTCACCGGGAAGCCGATCCTGCTGTTCACCTACGACCTGGCCGACTACCGCGACCGGCTGCGCGGCTTCTACGTCGACATCGAGGAGATCGCGCCCGGCCCGCTGCTGGCGACCGGCGACGAGCTGCTCGACGCGATCGCCGACCTCGACGCGGTGAGCGCGGCACACGCCGAGCGCTACGCGCGCTTCCGGGAGACCTTCACCTCCCTCGAGGACGGCCACGCCACCGACCGCGTCCTCGACCTGTTCTTCCCGCCCGGCGGATCCCCCGCCGGCGCGGTCGCCACGACCCGAGGAGGGGACCCACGTGCGCATCGCTGACCTCGTGCCGACCACCGGCCTGCAGACCCGGACCGCCGGACGGCAGCAACCGCTCCCCGTCCAGGTCGTCGTCCTGGCCGCCGGGATGGGCACCCGCCTGGGCCGCCCGCTGCCCAAGCCGCTCACGCCGCTGCTCGACGGCCGCAGCATCCTGCACCGCCAGCTCGACACGCTGGCGGAGGTGCTCGGCCCGGAGGTGGACGTCACCGCCGTCGTCGGCTTCCAGTGCGAGCTGCTCATGCAGGCCGCGCCCGACCTGCGCTTCGCCTACAACCCGCACTTCGCGCGGACCAACACGTCCAAGAGCCTGCTGCGGGGCCTGCGGACGACGCGCGCCGGCGGCGTGCTGTGGCTCAACGGCGACGTGGTGTTCGACGCCGCCGTGCTCGAGTCGGTGCTGCCCGCGCTGGCCGCCGACGAGAGCTTCGTCTGCGTGGACACCTCCACCGTGGCCGACGAGGAGGTCAAGTACACCCTCGACGCCGACGGCTACGTCGCCGAGCTGTCCAAGACCGTGACCGGCGGCCTGGGCGAGGCGGTGGGCATCAACTTCGTCTCGTCGGCGGACAAGGCCACGCTCGTCGAGCACCTCGAGGCCTGCGGCGACCAGGACTACTTCGAGCGCGGCATGGAGACCGCGATCGCCGAGGCGGGCCTGCGCTTCCGGCCGCTGGACATCTCCCGGTGGACCGCCGTCGAGGTCGACTTCGAGGCCGACCTCGACCGCGCCAACGCGCTCCTGGCCGCCGGCCGCCCGCGCCTGCACCCGGTGCCCAGCACGACCGACTGACGCAGCACGGCCCGGCCGCAGCGGCCTCAGCCGACGGGTCGGGGCTGCGGCGCCGGCCGGGTCCGCTCGGGGTCGCGGAAGCGGCGCGTCGCGGCCAGCCCGCCGACGACCAGTCCCGCTCCCCCGGCCACCAGGACGCCGACGGCCACCCGGGCCGCCCAGCCCGGCCCGCCGCTGAGCACGTGCGCGCTCCACAGCACGTCGACGTCGGGCAGGCCCTGCACCAGCAGCAGCCAGCCCAGGACGACGGCGAGCAACCCGGTCAGGACACCCCGGCCGCGGCGGGCGGCGACCACCCCGCCCGCCGCGACCGCGCCCGCGGTCAGCGCCGGCAGCAGCGCCGACGCCAGCGCCGCCGCGTGCGACGAGACCGTGGCCGGCGGCTCGGGCGTGCTCGCCGCGTGCCACAGTGCCGCCGCCCCGCCGACGGCCAGCGCCACCGCCAGCGCCCGCGGCGTCCGCGCCAGCAGGCCCGCCGCGGCGACGGCGGCCAGCAGCGCCAGGTGCAGCGTCCAGGTGAGCGCCGGCGCGGGCGGCGGGCTCCAGGTGAGCACGCCGCGCACGGTCACCGGCGTCGTCCCGTGCGCCATCGGCACCGTCCACTCGAAGACGGTCTGCGCCCGCGCGGGGTCGGCCGCGACCGCCGGCGGCAGCTGCCCCTCGCTCATCCAGTGGGTGCGGTGGTCGTGCCACACGTACTGCGGCTCGGTGGACACCTGCACCCACTCCGGCTCGGCCGCGGGGTCGGCCCCCGCGGGGAGGGTGACCCGGCCGAAGCGGTCGAGGTTGATGTACGTGGCCGGGCTGTGCTCGTTGCGCCACACGCCGTCCGGGCCGATCCGCAGGTAGGGCTCGTCGGAGTAGCCCGGCACGGTCACCTCGGTGGCCGTCGTGTTGACCAGCTCGAACTCGTCGCCGAACTGCAGCACCCGCACGCTCACGCCCGGCACGGCCGGCTGCACGGCGGTCACCCGGCCGTCGAAGTCGCTGCCGGCCGCGCCCCCGCCGACGTGCGCCGCGGCCGGCCCGGCCAGGGCCAGCCAGGCCAGCACGCCGAGCAGGACGACGACCAGCCGCCCGAGCGGCGCGCGCACGGTCAGGAGGCGCCGGCGACCGCGGCGAGGTCGCCGGCGACGTCCCGCGCGGTGTTGCCCGCGTCGAAGGCGACGTGCGCCTGGTCGTCGGTGCCGTAGAGCAGCAGCAGCGAGCTGTGCAGCCGCCCCGCGTCCTCGGCCAGCGGCACCCCCGCCGAGAGCTGCGCCTGGTCGATGGCGTCCTGCGACCCGGTCAGCCCGACGAAGGAGGTGGGCAGGTCGGCGTCGAAGCGACCGAGGTACTCGGCGAGCACCTCGGGGGTGTCGGCGGCGGGGTCGGTGGTGACGAACACCACCTGCACCTGCCCGGCCAGGGCGGGGTCGACGTCGCGCAGCGCGAGCGCGACGTCGGCCATCGTCGTCGGGCAGACGTCGGGGCAGTTCGTGTAGCCGAAGAACAGCAGCGTCGGGCGCCCCGCCGTGGCCGCGGCGAAGTCGTAGTCGGCCCCGGTGGTGTCGGTGAGGGTGAACGACGGCCGCTGGTAGGGATCGCGCAGGTCGATGCCGGCGTACTCGTCGCCGGGCCCCTCCAGGGAGGCGGCCGCCCCGCCGGAGTGGTCGTGCCCCTCGTCGGCCGCGGCGGTGTCGTCGCCGGAGCCGCAGGCGGACAGGACCAGCCCGGCGGAGAGCAGCAGCGCGGCCAGCCGGCCGCGCGCGGGAGCGGTCACGAGGACACGGTACGTCGGCCGGCGCGCCAGCCGAGGACGACGCCCGCGAGGCCCACGGCCAGCGCCAGCAGGGACAGGAACAGCGCCAGGCCGGCCGGCTCGCCGGTCGTCTCCGCGTCGTGCCCGTGCCCGTCGGCGGCGGCGGTGTCCGCCGCGGCGTCGGAGGCGGCGGCCGTGCCACCGTCGGCCGCGGCGGTCAGCGACAGCACGGGGGCGGGGCTCTCCGGCTCGGCCTCGCCGTCGACGGTCGGCTCGATCCAGGCCGACTCCGTGCCGTCGCTGTAGGTCTGCACGACCGGGTAGCTCAGCCGGTCGGCGTCGGGGAAGGGGCCGCCGGAGAGCGCGAACTCCTGGAACTGGCCCGGCGCGATGCCGCCGCCGGCGTCGGCGCGGAACTCCACCACCGAGACGTAGTCGGAGATCTCCTGCCCGTGCACGGTCACCGGCTCGTCCAGCGTCGCGGACGTCGTCGACACCGTCCACCCGGGCAGCGGCTGGGTCTGCACCGAGGCCAGCGCGGCGTCCGCGGGGATCGAGATGCGCAGCGCGACGGTGCTGGCGGTGTCGCTCTCGTTGGGCACGCGGAAGACCAGCTTCCCGTAGCCGCCGGCGGCCGCGTCGGCCGACGAGACCGTCACGTGCGCCGACGCGCTGCTCGCGACCACGACGGACGCGACCAGGGCGGCGAGCACGGCGGCCAGGACGACGCCGGCGCGGGCCAGCGGTCGCAGGGACGTGAGGGACACGGTTCTCCTTCTCTCAGCTTCTCTCAGCGCACCGGGAAGTCGGTGCTGGCGGTGGTCGCGGTGAACTCGTCCAGGCGGACGCTGACCGCGAGGGTCCAGGTGCCGGCGCCGGGGATGCTCATCCCGTCGGCCACCCAGTGGCCGGGGCCGGCCGGCTCGAGGTCGACCTGCAGCGGGCCGATCTCCTGCTCGGGCTCGGTGAGCGTGACCCGCAGGTCCTCGGGCTGGGCGAGCCGGCCGGCGTCGTCGAACAGGTACAGGTGCAGGGTGTTGGCGCCGGGGCGGGCCGGGTCGACGGAGACCTGCACGCTGCCGGACTCCCCCGCCGCCGACTGCAGCGGCAGCGTGACGTCGACCGGCTCGGCCAGCGTCGCCCGCGCCGGCGGCGTGCCGACCAGCACCGCCGACAGCGCCAGCACGACGGCGGCGACGGCGGCCTCGACCAGCACGGAGCGGCGCAGGGGCGCGACGTCCTCCACGGCGCCCCGCGCCTGCGCGGCCGCGCGCTCCCGGGCCGCGGCCGCCACGGCCCCGTCGTCGCCCTCGTCGCCGGCGGGGCCCGGGGCGGGGGCGGCGGCGAAGGCGTGCGCGGTGACCCGGCGGCGCCCGCCCGGGCGGGGGCGGCTGACCCCGAGGTGCTGCTGCACCCAGACCCGCGAGACCCCGGCGGCGGCCAGCAGGAGCAGCACCAGCGCCAGCTTGGCCAGCAGCAGCCGGCCGTACGTCGTCGACACCAGGGCCGCCGGTGAGCCGACCTCGCGCACCGACTGGACGACGCCGGTGACCACCAGCGCGGCCACCGCGCCCGAGGCGAGCCGCGACCAGCGCGGCAGCGCGCCGGCCAGCTCGCCGGCGTCGGCGCCGGGCCGGACCAGACCGGCCAGCAGCGCGACCAGCCCGCCCAGCCACAGGGCCATGGCCGCGACGTGCACCGCGGCGACGGCCGTGGCCAGCACCGGCAGGGCCCCGGCCACCGGGTGGCCGACCGCGGCCGTGGTGAGCACGACCCCGCCGGCCAGCACGGCCAGCCCGGCCGCCTCCTGCGGCTGGGGCGGGGCGGCGCGGCGCCACAGCGGCAGGAGCACGGCGGCCAGCAGCAGCGCGAGCAGCGCGCGGCCGAGCGTGGTCAGCCCGAAGGAAGAGGCGCCGGTGGTGGCCAGCAGCGCCGGGTCGAGCACCGAGCCGAGCCCGGCGCCGGCGGTGTAGGGCCCCTGCAGCAGGAAGGTGAGCACCGCGCCGGTGGCGACGGCACCCAGGCCGACGGTGGTCAGCCGCCGCACACGCGAAGAGGCCCACCCGGCCGGCCAGCACAGCACCAGGAACGCCGGCACGCCGAGCCCGACGGCCAGCCCGGCGAAGCCGAGCGTGCGCGCCGCCGGCAGCGCCGCGGCCACGACCGGGTCGACGGCGGGGTCGCCGGCCACCGCGCCGGCGTCGGCCAGCGCGCCGTCGCCGACGACGAAGGCGAACGCGCCGCTGATCGGGTGCGAGTCGGCGGAGACGACCCGGTAGGTGACCACGTAGCTGGCGTCGGGCAGGTCGCCGCGCAGCGGGACGGTGACCGTGTCGCCGTCCACCGTCGGCGCGCCGGTGTCCACCCGCTCGCCGCCGTCGCCGAGCACGCGCGCATAGCCCGCGCCCAGCGAGACGCCCTCGGTGAACCGCAGGGTGACCTGGCCGGGCACCGCGTCGAGCCGCGCGCCGTCCCCCGGGTCGGTGGAGACCAGCTCGGCGTGCGCGGCGGCGGGGCCCGCGGTGGCCACGCCCAGCCCCAGCCAGCCGGCCAGCAGCACGAGCAGCAGCAGCGCGGGGCGGCGCACGGCGCGGGCGCTCACGCGGCCACCCGCCCGCGGCCGAGCACCGCGGCCGGCCGGCGGCGGGGACGCTGCCGCCAGGCGACCACGGCGATGAGCAGCACCCCGGCCAGCAGCAGCAGGTGGGCGGCCGCGCGGTCGGCGTGCACGTGCCCGGCCTGCAGGTCGCGCACGGTGGTGACGGTCAGCAGCACGGTGAACGTGGCGAGGAACGGCAGCGCGCCGGCGGCCAGCCGCGGGGCGGCCGCGACGGCGAGGAAGGCGGCCGCGACGGCGAGGTTCCAGGCGCCGGTCTCGTGCGCCACGTGCACCGGCGCGCTCATGGTCGCCGTGCCGGTCAGCAGCGCGGGCAGCGCCAGCCCGGCCTGCGCGACGGCCGCGGCCAGCAGCGCCAGCCGCAGCGCCGTCCGGACCAGCCGGGCGCGCGCCGCGGCGGCCGTGCCCGGCAGCGACCGCGGCAGGGCGGCCAGCACGGCGGCTGTGAGATCGGGCACCTCCGGCGCCGGCGCCAGCCGCGCCCGGCGGGTCACCTGCCCGGCCGCGGCCGCCCAGCGGGCGCAGTCCGGGCACGCGGCGAGGTGCCGGTCGAGGTCGGCGGCGGGCAGACCGAGCGGCTCGCCGTCGAGTCGCGCCGAGGCCGCCTCGCGGAACGGTGCACACTGCATGCAGCAGTAGTCGTCGCGGAGGGCCGTCCGGTTCCCGGCCGGGTGGACTCGTGCGACGGAGGGGTGACGTGGACGAGCTGGAGCGGGTCGCCGCGGCCGCCGTCGATGGCGACCCGCTGGCCGCCGCCACCCTCGTGCGGGCCACCCAGTCCGACGTGTGGCGGCTGTGCGCCGCCCTCGGCGACCGCCAGTCGGCCGACGACCTCACCCAGGAGACCTACGCGCGGGCGTTCGCCTCGCTGCACCGCTTCGAGGGCCGCTCGTCGCTGCGGACCTGGCTGCTGGCCATCGCCCGCCGGGTGTGCGCCGACGCCGTCCGCTCGCGCCGCCGGCGCCGGCTGACCCTCGTCCGCGACGACGCCGACCTGGAGGCCCTCGCCCCGGCCGACGGCGCCGACCGGGTGGGCGAGGGCGCCGCCGTCGCCGACCTGCTGGCCCGGCTGGACCCCGAGCGCCGCGAGGCCTTCGCGCTGACCCAGCTCCTCGGGTTGTCCTACGCCGAGGCCGCCGAGGTGGCCGGGTGCCCGGTCGGGACGATCCGCTCCCGGGTGGCCCGTGCCCGCGCCGACCTCGTCACGGCCCTCGACGCCACGCCGGGTGACGCGCACGACTGGCCCGCACGGGTGACCGGGAGCTGAACCGCCGGTGCCGGGGTACCTATGCTGCCCGACGGCCGTACGACCGCTCGCGCGGTGGGCGACCGCCCCCAGCCGTCCGACCCGGAGCCTCGCGTGCCCTTCAGCCTCACCCCCAAGGACCAGAGCTTCTACCCGCTGTTCACCGCCTCGGCGGAGAACCTGGTGGCGGCCACCGACGTCCTCAGCGAGTTCATCCACGACCACGCCCGCCGCGACGAGCTGGCCGCCCGGCTGCGTGAGCTCGAGCACGCCGGCGACCAGTCGACGCACGCGATCTTCCGGCAGCTGAACTCCAGCTTCGTGACGCCCTTCGACCGCGAGGACATCTACAACCTGGCCAGCGACCTCGACGACGTCATGGACTTCGTCGAGGCCGCCGCCGACCTGGTGGTCCTCACCGGCCTGGGCACGCTGCCGGCCGAGATGAGCCAGCAGACCGCCCTGCTGCAGCGTGCCGCGCAGACCACCGCCGAGGCGATGCCGCGGCTGCGGACCCTCAAGGACCTCTCCGAGTACTGGATCGAGGTCAACCGCATCGAGAACGAGGCCGACAAGCTCTACCGGCGGCTGCTGTCGCGCCTCTACAGCGGCGAGTTCGACGCGCTGGAGATCCTCAAGCTCAAGGAGGTGGCCGACCAGCTCGAGGAGGCCGCCGACGCCTTCGAGCACGTGGCCAACGTGGTCGAGACGATCTCGGTCAAGGAGTCCTGACCGCCGATGGACGCGACCCTCGTCGCGCTGGTCGTCATCATCGCGGTCGCGCTGGCGTTCGACTACACGAACGGCTTCCACGACGCGGCCAACGCGATCGCCGTCGCCGTCTCCACCAAGGCGCTCACCCCGCGGGTGGCGCTGGCACTGGCCGCGGTGATGAACCTCGTCGGTGCGCTGCTGTCGACGGAGGTGGCCAAGACCGTCGGTGCGGGGATCATCGACGCGCCCGAGGGCAGCGACGGACTGGAGATCGTGTTCGCCGCGCTCATCGGCGCGATCGTGTGGAACCTGATCACCTGGTACTTCGGGCTGCCCTCGTCGTCCTCGCACGCGCTCATCGGCGGCCTGGTCGGCGCCGCGCTGGCCGCGGCGCACTCGGTGCAGTGGGTGGGGATCCTCGACAAGGTCGTCATCCCGATGGTGCTCTCGCCACTGGTCGGCTTCGGCCTGGGCTACCTGTTCATGCTGGCGATCCTGTGGTGCTTCCGGGGCGCCAACGTCACCCGCGCCAACCGCGGCTTCCGGTACGCGCAGATCGCCAGCTCGGCGACGATGGCGCTGGGCCACGGCCTGCAGGACGCGCAGAAGACGATGGGCATCATCACGCTGGCGCTGTTCACCGCCGGGGAGATCGACAGCTTCGAGGTGCCGCTGTGGGTGGTGCTGGCCGCGGCCCTGGCCATCAGCGCGGGCACCTACGCGGGCGGGTTCCGGATCATGCGCACCCTGGGCCGGCGGATCATCCAGCTGACCCCCGCCGGGGGCTTCGCCGCGCAGACGGTCGCCTCCGGCGTCATGGTCACCACCGCGACGGTCTTCGCCGTCCCGGTGTCCACCACGCACATCACGACGACGTCGATCATGGGCGTCGGCGCCACCCGGCGGCTCTCGGCGGTGCGCTGGGGCGTGGCCGGCAACATCGTGCTGGCCTGGGTGGTCACCCTGCCGGCCGCCGGCGCGGTGGCCGCACTGGCCTACCTCGTCACCCACCTCGTCGTCGCCTGACCTCCGCCCCGGGGCGGGCGTGACCCCGGCCACCGCGGGCCCGGTTCTACCAATCCCGATCGATCTGGTAGACATAGCTCCCGTGACGGCGACGACGGTGCTCCTCGTGGGGCGCATCCACGTCGACCTGCTGCGCGTCTGCACCGCTGCCTGTCCGGGCTGCTGAGCCGCGCGCCGTACCCGGCGCTCCTGGCTGCCCGCGCCGCTCCCGGCGCCACTGAGCCCCAGCCCCCGCTCGTCCTCGCCGTGAGCCGCGCCGCCGCGCGCCCGGCGCCTCCCCACCGGAGCCTGCCCCGTGAAGACCCTGATCCTGCTCGCCCTCGCGGGCCTCGGCGCACAACTCGTCGACGGCAGCCTGGGCATGGCCTACGGCGTCACGTCGACGACGCTGCTGCTGGCCTTCGGCACCAACCCGGCGGCCGCCTCGGCGACCGTGCACTTCGCCGAGATCGGCACCAGCCTGATGTCGGGCCTGTCGCACTGGAAGTTCGGCAACGTCGACTGGAAGGTCGTCGCCAAGGTCGGCGTCCCCGGTGCCGTCGGCGCCTTCGTCGGCGCGAACGTGCTGTCCAGCCTCTCCACCGAGGTCGCCGCCCCGGTGATGTCCCTGATCCTGCTCACCCTCGGCGCCTACCTGCTGGTCCGCTTCACCCTGCGCGGCATCGACCGGCGCAACCTCGGCAAGCCGGTGCGCAAGCGCTTCCTGGCCCCGCTCGGCCTCGTGGCCGGCTTCGTCGACGCCACCGGCGGCGGCGGCTGGGGCCCGGTCGGCACGCCGGCGCTGCTGTCCAGCGGGCGGATGGAGCCGCGCAAGGTCATCGGCTCGATCGACACGTCGGAGTTCCTCGTGGCGCTGGCCGCGAGCCTCGGCTTCCTGCTGGCGCTCGGGTCGCAGGGCGTCAACTGGCTGTGGGCGCTCGGCCTGCTGGCCGGTGGCCTGGTCGCCGCGCCGATCGCCGCCTGGCTGGTCCGGCACGTGCCGCCGCGGCTGCTCGGCTCGCTGGTCGGCGGCATGATCGTGCTGACCAACACCCGCACCCTGCTGCGCAGCGACTGGATCGACGCCTCCGACCCGGTGCGCTACGCCGTCTACGCGGTGATCTACGCGATCTGGGCCGCCGCCGTCGTCCACTCCTACCGCCAGTACCGCAAGGACCGGGCGCAGGAGTCCGCCGACGCCCTGGCCGCCGAGGCCGCGCGCCTGGCCGCGGAGGAGCGCCGCCTGCACACCCCCGACGCCGCCGACGTCGCGGACTACGAGCGGAGCATCCAGGCCGGCCGCCCCAGCGACCCGCGCGACTGAGCACGGCCCCTCGGCGGGCCACCCGAGGCCCCGTCCGGCACCCGCCGGGCGGGGCCTCCGCTCGTGGTGGGGGGCGGTCGACGGCCGGCCGGGCCTCAGACGGCGCGGGTCACCGGCAGGTCGGGCACCTGGGGCAGCGGCTGGGAGCGGGCCGCGGCCAGCACCATCTGCGGCGAGCGCGGCAGGCCCCGCCGGGTGCACAGGCGCAGCGCCCGCACACCGGTGATGACGTCGGTCTCCGGCGGGACGACGAGCAGGTCGGCGCGCCGGTTGCCCCCGGCCCAGCTCAGGCAGACCACCCCGGGGTCCATGCTGCGGAAGCCGCCGGTGCGCACGACCCGGCCGTCGACGACGACCTTGCGCGGCGCCGGCTGCCAGGCGTCGAGGGGGTAGGTGAACCGCTCGACGCGCAGACCCCGGCGGTCCAGGGCCGCGATGAGCTCGGGGACCTCCACGGTCAGGTCGCGGCTGCGGGGGAACCAGGCCCCGTCGAAGGCGTTGGTGCCCGACCCGACGTCGGCCCGCAGGCTCACCCGGACGTCGATGCCACCGCGGAAGCCCTCGCGTCCGTCTGCTACCCGGGTCGTCGTCATCTGTTCGTGGCCTCCCGCTCGCGCCCGCGGGCCCGCGTCCGGGTCCGCTGGCCGACGGTAGGTCGGCGTGTCGGCGCGTCCCGGTGCACGGCGGCCGGGCCTGTCGGCCCCGCGCGGCTCGTCATCACGACCCGTCACGAGTCGATCACCGCGGTACCCGGGACACCTCCGCGGAGACGCACGGGAGCCCCCGCCCGGCGGACCGGACGGGGGCTCCCGTCGTGTGCACCTCCGCGGAGGTGCACACGTGGCTCACGGCTTGGGCTTGCGGTTCTTCGCCTTGCCGCGCTCGTTCTGGTCGAGGACCACCTTGCGCACGCGGACGGCGGCCGGGGTGACCTCGACGCACTCGTCCTCGGCACAGAACTCCAGCGCCTGCTCGAGGTTGAGCAGCCGCGGCGGCACCAGGCGCTCGAGCTCCTCCGCGGTCGAGGACCGCATGTTGGTGAGCTTCTTCTCCTTGGTGATGTTGACGTCCATGTCGTCGGGCCGGGAGTTCTCCCCGACGATCATGCCCTCGTACACCTCCGTGCCCGGCGCGACCATGAGCGAGCCGCGCTCCTGCAGCGAGAACATCGCGTACGACGTCGCCACGCCCTGCCGGTCGGCCACCAGCGAGCCGGTCGGGCGGGCGCGCATGTCGCCCAGCCACGGCTCGTAGCCCTCGAGGTTGTGGTTGAGGACGCCGGTGCCGCGGGTCTCGGTGAGGAACTCGGTGCGGAACCCGATCAGCCCGCGCGAGGGGACGACGTACTCCATCCGCGCCCAGCCGGTGTCGTGGTGCACCAGGTTCTCCATGCGGCCGCGGCGGGAGGCCAGCGCCTGGGTGAGCGTGCCGACGTACTCGCCGGGGGTGTCGATGGTGACCCGCTCGACCGGCTCGTGGAGCTTGCCGTCGATCTCCTTGGTGACCACCTGCGGGCGGCCGACGGTCAGCTCGAACTCCTCGCGGCGCAGCTGCTCGACGAGGATGGCCAGCGCCAGCTCGCCGCGCCCCTGCATCTCCCAGGTGTCGGGGCGCTCGGTGGGCAGCATGCGCACCGAGACGTTGCCGACCAGCTCCTGGTCGAGGCGGTTCTTGATCAGCCGGGCGGTGAGCTTCTTGCCCGAGCGGCCCGAGATCGGCGAGGTGTTGATGCCGATGGTGATCGAGATCGACGGCTCGTCGACGGTCAGCGGCGGCAGCGGGCGCGGGTCGTTCGGGTCGGCGAGGGTGTCGCCGATCATGATGTCCTCGATGCCGGCGATGGCGACGAGGTCACCGGGGCCGGCGCTCTGGGCCGGGGTGCGGGTGAGCCCCTCGGTGACCAGCAGCTCGGTGATCTTGACGTTCTTGATCGAGCCGTCGGTGCGGCACCAGGCGACGGTCTGCCCGTTCTTCATCGTGCCGGAGTGGATGCGCAGCAGCGCCAGTCGGCCCAGGTAGGGCGAGGCGTCGAGGTTGGTGACCTGCGCACGCAGCGGCTCCTCGGCGTCGTAGGTCGGCGCCGGGATGGTGTCGAGCAGCGTCTCGACCAGCGGGCCGAGGTCGGGGCTGTCAGGGCTCTCGCCGTCGGCGGGGCGGGTGAGCGAGGCCTGCCCGGTCTTGCCGTTGCTGTAGACGATCGGGAACTCGAGCGCGTCGGTGTCCAGGCCGTTGTCCTCGAGCAGCTCCATGAACAGCTCGTAGGTCTCGTCGACGACCTCGGCGATGCGCGCGTCGGAGCGGTCGGTCTTGTTGACCACGAGGATGACCGGCATCCCCTTGCCCAGCGCCTTGCGCAGCACGAAGCGGGTCTGCGGCAGCGGGCCCTCGGAGGCGTCGACGAGCAGGACGACGCCGTCGACCATCGACAGTCCGCGCTCGACCTCGCCGCCGAAGTCGGCGTGACCGGGGGTGTCGACGATGTTCACCGTGACCGGGTTGCCGTCCCGGTCGGCCAGCCGGATCGCGGTGTTCTTGGCCAGGATGGTGATCCCGCGCTCGCGCTCGAGGTCCATCGAGTCCATGACGCGGTCCTGCGTCGTGTCGGCGTCGGTCCCCTCGCCCTTGGCGCGGCCGAGGGCACCGGCCTGGCGGAGGAGGGCGTCGACCAGGGTGGTCTTGCCGTGGTCGACGTGGGCGATGATCGCCACGTTGCGCAGGTCGTCGCGGGTGGGCATGCGGAAGGGCACCTCGGGGAGTTCGGGGGTTCCCGCGGCGGCTGCGCACGCGGTACCAGACGTAACGGCCGCCGGCCCGGCGACCTTCCCACTCTAGGCGCTCGAGGCGCGCTCACCGACGTGAGCGGACTCACCCCCGGAGGTCGCCCCCGCTCCCAGCCCGGCCAGCAGCCGCTCAGCCGTCACCGCGCCGGGGGGTCAGCGGATGAGCCCACGCGGCCGGGGACGGTCGGCCACGGCGTAGGTGAGCCCGGCGGCGGCGAGCGTCACCAGGCCGACCGCGAGCCAGGCCGCCATCCCGACGCCGAGGGCCAGCACGTGGGCCAGGACGAACGCGCCGACGTAGAGCGCGCCGAGGCCCAGCGCGACGGCCCAGCCGCGGCGCTGCACCCACAGGTACCCCGCGGCCACCCCGGCGCCGGCGAAGACGGCCCCGCCCAGCGCGCGGATCCCGGTGCCCTGCGCGACGCCGAAGCCGGCCGCCAGCCCGACGGCGACGAGCAGGGCGGAGGACAGCCGGGTGCGGGCGCGGGTCAGCGCGGACGTCGTCATGACCCCAGTGTCCCCCGGGCCGGGTCGCCGGTCCGCCGTGATCACCGGCGGGTGGCGGCGCGACACTCCGGTGCGCACAGCCACCCGCCGGTGATCACGGCGGAGTAGCGCGTCGATCAGGCGGTGCGGAGCACGGCCTCGATCTCGAGCTCGACGTCGATCTTGTCGCCGACGACGACGCCGCCGCCGTCCATGGGCATGTCGATGTCGACGCCGTAGGCCTTGCGCGAGATGGAGGTCTTGGCGCTGAAGCCGGCGCGGTAGCCGCCGTAGGCGTCGGGGCCGAAACCGTTGAGCTCGAGCGCGAGGGTCACCGGCTTGGTGGTGCCCTTGATGGTCAGGTCGCCCTGGACCGTCCAGTCCTCACCGTCGGCGACGACGGCGGTGGAGCGGAAGGTCATCTCGGTGTGGTTGCCGACGTCGAAGAAGTCCGCCGAGCGGATGTGCGCGTCGCGCTGCTCCTGGCGGGTGTCGATCGAGTCCATGTCGATCGTGGCGGTGACCGACGACTGCGCCGGGTCCTCGGCGGTGACCAGCTCGCCGGTGAAGCGGGTGAAGTAGCCGCGGACCTTGCTGACCATCATGTGCCGGACGGAGAAGCCGACGGTCGAGTGGGCGGCGTCGATGTCCCAGGTGCCGGCGACGTAGCCGGGGATCTGGACGGCGGTGGTGCTGGTCATGGTGACCTCCAACTGGTTGAGCGTTTGACCTTCTATCCGATAAGCGTAGTTGAGAGCTCATCTATTCCGCCAGTACCCTGGGGGCATGACGACGGAGGTGTCCCCGGGCGCCGCCCCGGACGCGGAGGACGACGGCACGCGCTGGCTCGACACCGGGGAGCAGCGCGCCTGGCGGGCCTGGCTCTACAGCACCCAGCTGCTGCAGGAGCGGCTCGAGCGCGAGCTGATGCGCGCCACCGGCATCCCGCACGCCTACTACGAGATCCTGGTGCAGCTGTCGGAGACGCCGGACCGGCAGATGCGGATGAGCGAGCTCGCCGACCGCTGCCTGTCCTCCCGCAGCCGGCTCTCGCACGCCGTCTCCCGGCTGGAGGAGCGCGGGTGGGTGCGCCGCCAGGTGTGCGCCGAGGACGGCCGTGGGCTGCTGGCCGTGCTCACCGACGAGGGCTTCGCCGCGCTGGAGGCCGCCGCGCCGGTGCACGTGGAGAGCGTGCGCACCCACCTGTTCGACCAGCTCTCCGCCGAGCAGGTCGCCGCCATGGAGGACATCGGGCGCACCCTGCTGCGCCACCTCGACCCCGACTGAGCCGCCGCGCCCAGCGGACCGGTCACCCGCCGGTCGCGTCCTCCGGGGGGAGCGGCCAGCGCGGGACGCCGGCGACCTCGCCGTCGCCGAGCGGGGCGGTGAACTCCGGCGACCGCTTCTCCAGGAAGGCGGCCACGCCCTCGGCCACGTCGGGTCCGGTGGCCAGCTCGGCGAGCGCCCGGGTCTCGGCGCGGTGGGCGTCCCAGGGCGAGGGCGCGCCGAGCATCGACCACAGCAGCTGCCGGGCCGCGCCGACGGCGACCCCGCTGGTGTTGTCGGCGATCTCGGCGGCCAGCGCGTGCGCCGTCGGCAGCAGCTCGGCGTCGGGCACCACCCGGGACACCAGCCGCCCGCGCAGCGCCTCCTCGGCGCCGAACACCCGGCCGGTGGCCACCCACTCCACCGCCTGGCTGATGCCGACCACCCGCGGCAGGAACCACGACGAGGCCGCCTCCGGGACGATGCCGCGGCGGGCGAAGACGAACCCGAAGCGCGCCGACTCCGCGGCGATCCGCACGTCCATCGGCAGGGTCAGCGTGGCGCCGATGCCCACCGCCGGGCCGTTGACCGCCGCGACCACCGGCTTGCGCAGCGCGGCGAACGCCAGCGAGGCGACGCCGCCCCAGTCCCGCGGCAGGCCGCCGACGGTGCCCCGGCCGGCCGGGTCGGCGGGCGCCTCCCCGCGGGCGCGGTCACCCAGGCCGCCGGCCCCGGCAGCCAGGTCGGCGCCGGCGCAGAACGCCCGCCCCTCCCCCGTGACGACGACGACCCGCACCGCGTCGTCGGCGTCGGCGGCCGCCGCGGCCCGGGCCAGCTCGGCGGCCATGACCGCGGTGAAGGCGTTGAGCCGCTCGGGCCGCGAGAGGGTGATCGTCGCGACCCGATCGGCCACCTCGTAGCGGAGCTGCTCGAACGTCATCCCAGGGCGCCGTCGACGGCCAGCCGGGCGACGGCGTCGAGGTGCTCGGCGGCGTCCCCGAGCAGCAGCCGGTCGACCCTGGCCCGCCGCCAGTAGAGGTGCGCGTCGTGCTCCCAGGTGAAGCCGATCCCGCCGTGCACCTGCACCACCGTCTCGGCGGCCCGCTCGAACACCTCCGCGGCGTAGGCCTTCGCGGCCGCCGCGGCCAGCGGCAGCTCGCCGGGCGCGGAGTCGGCCGCCCAGGCCGCCCACCACACCAGCGAGCGCAGCTGGTCCACGCCCACCCAGGCGTCGACCAGCATGTGCTTGACCGCCTGGTAGGAGCCGATGACCCGGCCGAAGGCCTCGCGCTGCTGGGCGTACTGCACGCCCATGAGCACCGCGCGGTCGGCCGCGCCGAGGTCCTCGGCGGCCATCACCACCGCGCCCACCGCGCGGGCGCGCGCCCACAGCTCCCCGGCGTCCTCGGCCAGCACGCGCCGGGAGGTCAACCGCACCGAGGCCAGCCCGCGGGTGGCGTCCAGCGGCCTGCCGGGCACCACCTCCCCCTCGCCGACGACGAGCGCGCCGTCGTCGAGGCCGAGGAAGAGGGTGGCGTCGGCGGCGTCGAGCGAGGGTGCCGAGCCGGTGACCGGGCCGTCGAGCACGGCCATCGCGGCCGACCCGTCGGCCAGCTGCGTGGCGAGGTCGGGCGCGCCCTCCAGCAGCACCGCCGCGCGGGCCGCGGTGACCAGCGACGGCCCGGCGAGCACCGCGCCGCCCTGCTCGGCGACGACGGCGAGGTCGAGCACGCTGCCGCCCGCTCCCCCGGCCGACTCCGGGACGGTGATGCCGAGGAAGCCGATGTCGGCCAGCGCCTTGCGGCCGGGCGCGGGCGCGCCGTCGCCCTCGAGCGCCGCGCGGGCCGCCGACAGCGGCACCGAGCCGGTGAAGAACTCGCGGGCGCCGGCGGCGGCGGCGCGCTGGTCGTCGGAGAGGTCGAAGTTCACCTGCGTCCTCCGGAGAACGGAGCGGTCTTGTCGGTGCGCGGCTCGGCGGGGAGGCCGAGCACCCGCTCGCCGAGGATGTTGCGCAGCACCTGGTCGGTGCCGCCGGCGATCGCGATGCCGGGCACGTAGGCCGCCGCCTTCTGCCAGGTCTCGTCGCCGTCGGCGGTGGCGCCGTACACGGCGTCGTCGCCGAGCAGCCGGACGCCGGCGTCGGACACCAGCCGGGCGGCGGCGGTGCCCCCCAGCTTCCCGGCGCTCGCCTCGGGCCCGGGCACCCCGCCCTGGGACAGCGTGGTGAACCGGCGGTAGCCGGTGTAGCGGGCGGCCAGGGCGGCCACGAGCGCGCGTCCGACCGCCTGGCGGGCGAGCGCCTGCTGCTCGGCGCCGAGGGCGGGCAGCCGGTCGCGGGTGTGCGCGGCCAGCGCCTCGGCCGACTGGCCGATGTCGCTGCCGGCCCCGCCGATGGCCACCCGCTCGTTCATCAGCGTCGTCAGCGCGACCCGCCAGCCCTCGCCGGGCTCGCCGAGCCGCTCGGAGTCGGGGATGCGGACGTCGTCGAAGAAGACCTCGTTGAAGCCGGCGTCCCCGCTCATCTGGCGCAGCGGCCGCACCGTGACACCCGGGGCGTGCATGTCGACGACGAACATGGTCAGCCCGGCGTGCTTGGGCCGCTCCGGGTCGGTGCGGGTGAGCAGGATGCCGAAGTCGGCGACGTGGGCGAGCGTCGTCCACACCTTCTGGCCGTTGACCACCCAGTCCTCGCCGTCGCGGACCGCCGACGTGCGCAGCGCCGCGAGGTCCGAGCCCGACGCCGGCTCGCTGAACAGCTGGCACCAGACGTCGTCGGCGCGCAGCAGCCGGGCCAGGTAGCGGGAGCGCTGGTCGTCGCTGCCGTGCGCGATGACGGTGGGCCCGCACATGCCGATGCCGATGTGGTTGATCAGGGTGGGCACCCGGGCGCGGGACAGCTCCTGGGCGACGATCGCCTGCTGCACCAGCGTGCCGCCCTGGCCGCCGTACTCCCGCGGCCAGGTGACGCCGACCAGGCCGGCGTCGGCGAGCACCCGCTGGGTGGCGCGCAGCTCGGCCTCCCGCAGCCGCGCGTCGGCCGACTCGCCCGGCCGCACGTGCAGCAGCTCGGCGTCGTGCTCGGCGAGCAGGGCCCGCGCCTGCGCACGGTAGGCGGCCTCGTCGGGGGTGTCGTCGAAGTCCACGGGCAGCACCTCTCGTCGTCGGCGGGGACGGCCGCAGCGTGACAGCGGTCACCCCGAACGGTCAACGGTGACTGTCGGTGGGCGCGGCGCGGGCCTACCCTGCGCCGGGTGACCGCTGCCCCCGCGCGCTCGGCCCGGTCGGAGGGCAGCCGCGCGCTCATCCTCGACGCCGCCGTCGCCTGCCTGGTCGAGGACGGCTACGCGGGCGCCTCCACCCTCGCCGTCCAGGCCCGGGCCGGGGTCTCGCGCGGCCGGCTGCTGCACCACTTCCCCTCCCGCGCCGAGCTGCTGGTGGCCGCCGCGGGGCACCTGTCGACCACCCTGCTGGCCGGGGTCGAGCAGCGCGCGGCCGCGCTGATGGCCGACCAGCCGCCCGGGCCCGAGCGGGTCGACCGGGCCATCGACCTGATGTGGGCGACCTTCCACGAGCCGCCGTTCTGGGCGGCGATGGAGCTGTGGACGGCGGCGCGCACCGACCCCGGGCTGCGCACGGCGCTGCGGGCCGAGGAGCGCCGGCTGCGCGCGGCGATCCGGCGGGTGGCCGACGGCATCTGGGGCCCGGAGGTCGCCGCCGCGCCGCTGTACGCCGAGCTGTGCGAGCTGCTGTTCACCAGCATGCGGGGCGTGGCCTGCGTGTACGCCTTCGCCGACCGCCCGGCGGCGACCGACCCGCACCTGGCGCTGTGGAAGGCACTCGCCACCCGGCTGCTGTTCCCCCCACCCTCCGGTCAGGGTTGACCGCCACTCCGCGCGCCCACCAGCATGACGCGGGTCACACCCCGACCGAGGAGGACCCGTGAGCGCCCCGATCCCCACCCTGCAGGGCCGCGGCATGACGGCCGCCGACCAGCTCGCCCGCTGGGCCCGCCGGACCCCGGACGCGTGGGCACTGCGCTTCGAGGGCGGCGGGCGCACCTACGCCGAGGTCGACGAGCGGGTCACCCGGCTGGCCCGCGTCCTGGCCGACCGCGGCGTCGGCACGGGTGACCGCGTGGCGGTGCTGGGCCTGAACTCGATGGAGGTGTGGGAGGCCTACCTGGCCGGCGTCCGGCTCGGTGCCGTCGTCGTCCCGGTGAACTTCCGGCTGGTCGCCGACGAGGTGGCCTACGTGCTCGCCGACTCCGGTGCCACCGCGCTCGTCGTCGACGCCGCGCTGGCCGAGGTGGCCGCGAAGGCCCGCGAGCAGGCCCCCGACCTGCGGACGGTGCTCACCGTCGGCGGGGACCTCGAGGAGGCGCTGGCCGCGGCGTCGCCCGAGCCGCTCGACGTCGAGGTCGACGAGAACTCCCCCGCGTTCATCATGTACACCTCGGGCACGACCGGCCGGCCCAAGGGCGCCGTGCTCACCCACCACAACCTGCTCATGCACGTCTTCAGCCAGGTCACCCACCTCGGCTGGGACGCCGAGGACAAGGTCGGCGTCCCCGGTGCGCCGCTGTTCCACATCGCCGGGCTGGCCGGGGGGTTGCCGCCGCTGCTGCTCGGCGGCACGCACGTGATCCTCAGGTCCGGCGGCTTCGACCCGGTGTCCACGCTCGACCTCATCGAGCGGGAGCGGGTGAGCAGCATCTTCCTGGTGCCCGCGATGTGGGCGGCGGTGGTCGCGGTCCCGGGCATCGCCGAGCGCGACCTGTCCTCGCTGCGGCGCATCTCCTGGGGCGCGGCCCCGGCGTCGACGACGCTGCTGCGCACGATGATCGACACCTTCCCGCAGGCCGAGGTGGTCACCGCCTTCGGGCAGACGGAGTGCAGCCCGGTGACCTGCTTCCTCCGCGGCGAGGACTCGGTGCGCAAGATCGGCTCGATCGGGACGCCGATGCTCAACGTCGAGGTCCGGGTGGTCGACGAGGCGATGCAGGACGTGCCGCGGGGCGAGGTCGGCGAGATCGTCTACCGCAGCCCGATGGTGATGAAGGAGTACTGGAACAAGCCGGAGGCGACCGCGGAGGCCTTCGCCGGCGGCTGGTTCCACTCCGGCGACCTGGTCCGGCAGGACGAGGACGGCTACTACTACGTCGTCGACCGCAAGAAGGACATGATCATCACCGGCGGCGAGAACGTGTACTGCGCCGAGGTGGAGGACGTGCTGGCCGCGCACCCGAAGGTGGCCGAGGTGGCGCTGATCGGCGTCCCCGACACGCGCTACGGCGAGGCGCCGCTGGCCGTCGTCGCCCCGCGGGACCCGGCCGACCCACCGACGCCCGAGGAGCTCACCGCGTGGTGCCGCGAGCGGCTGGCCCGCTACAAGAACCCGCGGGAGTACTCGGTCGTCGGCGCGCTCCCGCGCAACCCCAGCGGCAAGGTGCTCAAGACCCGGCTGCGCGAGGAGCACTCCGCCGGCTCGCTGGTGGCCGAGCCCGTCGTCTGACCGCGCGACTCCGCGGAAGTGCACGGTGCACCTCCGCCGAGTCGCACGGGGGGACTACACGGAGCAGCCGTCGGGGCCGCAGACCTCGCCGCCGGTGACCACCGGGATGAGCGGCGTGCGCTCGGCCCAGGCGCGCTCGAGCACCTGCAGCAGGACGTCGGGCGACTGGGCGCCGTTCACCCCGTACTTGCGGTCGACGACGAAGAAGGGCACGCCGCTGATGCCCAAGGCCTGCGCCTCGGCCTCGTCGGCGCGCACCGCGCCCGCGTAGCGCTGGTCGGCCAGCGTCGCGCGCACCTCGTCGGCGTCCAGCCCGGCCTCGGCGGCCAGCCGGACGAGGGTCTCGTGGTCGCCCACGGCCTCGCCCTCGCCGAAGTAGGCGGTCAGCAGCCGCTCCTCGACCGCGTCCTGCACCCCGCGCTCGGCCGCCAGGTGGATGACCTGGTGGGCGTCGAAGGTGTTGGCACGCACGGCCCGGTCGAAGCGGAAGTCCAGGCCCTCGGCGGCGGCCTGCTGGGTCATGGAGTCGGTCATCTGTTGGGCACCGGCCACCGAGGTGCCGTACTTGCGCGCCAGCCGCTCGGCGTACTCCGTCGGCGACACCGGCTCACCGGCGGCGGCCGAGCGCGCACCCGGGTCGAGCTCGAACGCCTTCCACTCGACCTCGACGGCGTCCCGGTGCGGGAAGCGGGCCAGCGCGGCCTCGAAGCGGCGCTTGCCGATGTGGCACCAGGGACAGACGACGTCGGACCAGATCTCCACCTTCACGAGGAGCGGTAACGCACCGGGTGCCTCCCGGCATCCCGGGCCGCCGGGGATCACACCGCGCTCAGCCGGACCAGGCGGCGGCGACCTGCGCGGCCACCGAGGCCGCCTGCGCCCGGCCGGCCTCGGCCGCGGGACGGCGGGCCGCCGGGTCGAGCACGTTGCGGCCGATGGCCCGGCGGGCGGCCGGGTCCGGCGAGACGACGGCGACCCGCGCCACCATGCCGCTGACCTGCGCGTCGACGCTGGCCATCGGCCCGGCTCCGCGCGGGATCGGCGCGAGCACGACGACCCGCTCGCAGCCCTCGGCGAGGTCGGCGTTGGCCGCCGAGCGCATCCCGCCGTCGACGTAGCGGCGGCCGCCGACGGTCACCGGCGGGTAGACGCCGGGGACGGCGCAGCTGGCCGCGACCGCGTGCACCAGCGGCACCCCGGAGTCGCGGTCGAAGGTGCGGAACTCGCCGGTGGCGGCGTCGACGGCGGTCACGGTGAGCGCCCGGTCGGGCCACTCCTGGGAGACCAGCCGCGAGCCGATGACGTCGAGCCGCTCCTGCTCCGACGGGGTCGTGCCCGCGGCCTCGGCGCGGAGCGCGAGCGCGCCGGCCCGCCGGCGGAACGCGGTGTCGCTGCCGCGGCTGCGCAGCACCGCCCAGGCGAACGCGGCCAGCGCCCCGCGCCCCATCCGGGCGGCGCGCTCCGACGCCGGGGGCGCGAGCTGCCGCCGGTACAGCTCCTCGAGCCCGGCGCCGCTGGTCACCTGGGCGCCGACGACGCTGCCGGCCGAGGTGCCGACGACGAGGTCGGCGTCGGTCAGGTCGACCCCGGCCTCGGCGAGCCCCGCCAGCAGGCCGATCTCCCAGGCGATGCCGGTGATCCCGCCGCCGCCGAGGACGAGGGCCCTGCGCTGGTCGCTCACCCGGTCATCGTCGCAAGCCGCGGTCGGACCCCACCGGAGGGTGCTCGACAGGCGGTGTGGGCTGGGCCACGCTGTGGTGGAACGGCCCCGGACCGGAAGGACCCGCATGACCGCCACGCAGGACGCGCCCACGCCCACCGCCGCCAGCTGGCCGCCCGGGCTGCCCCGCTCGCTGGACTACCCGACGGTCCCGGTCGGGTCGGTCCTGCGCGCGGCGGTGCGCCGCTGGGGGACGCGGACGGCGTTCGTGGACCACGACGTCGAGCTGACGTTCGAGGAGCTGGGCCGGCGGGCGTGCGCGGTCGCCAACTGGCTGGCCGACCACGGGGTGGGCCGCGGCGACGTGGTGGCCGTGCACGTCCCGAACTGCCGCCAGTACCCGGCCGTCTACTACGGCGTGGTGATGGCCGGCGCGGTCTTCTCCCCCACCAACCCGCTGCTGCCGGCCGCCGACCTCGCCGCCCAGCTCACCGACGCCGGCGCCACCGTGCTGGTCACCTGGGACCAGGTGCTGCCGTTCGTGCGCCCCGCGCTGGCGGCCACCCCGGTGCGCACCGTCGTCGTCACCGGCGAGGCGCACACCCTCGACTTCTCGTCCCGGCTGGAGGGCCTGCAGGACACCGACGTCGACCTCGCCGACCTGCTGGCCGCCGACCCCACCGACCGGCACCTCGACGCGGTGATCGACCCGGCCACCGACCTCGCGCACCTGGCCTACACCGGCGGCACCACCGGGGTGAGCAAGGGCGTCGAGCTGCCGCACCGCAACGTGGTCACCAACGTGCTGCAGTCGTCGTGCTGGACGTCGGGGTCGCTGCCCGAGCTCGACGAGGCCGGCGACGTGACGATCCGGCAGGTGCTCGGCGAGGACGAGTGCCCGACCCGGCTGGGCGAGGCCCGGCTGATCAACCTGACCCCGTGGTTCCACGCCATGGGCGCGATCGGCTACCTCAACGGCATGGTGATGGCCGGCACCACGACGGTGGTCCACATGCGCTTCGACCCGGTGAGGTACGTCGAGGACGCCCAGCGCCACCGCGTCACCAGCATCGGCGGCGCCCCGCCGGTGTTCGTCGCGCTGCTGCAGGTGCCCGGCTTCGCCGAGGCCGACTGGTCCTCGGTCCGCGGGGTCTCCAGCGGCGCGGCGCCCCTGCCGGTCCCGCTGATCGAGCGGCTGCAGGCGGTGCTGCCCAACGCCACCATCGGCGAGGGCTACGGGCTCACCGAGGTCACGATGATGGCCACCGGCAACCCGTCGTTCCGCTCGGGCACCCGCAAGGCCGGCACCGTCGGGGTGCCCATCTTCGACACCGAGATCACCATCCGCCCGCTCGGCGGCGGGGACCCGCTGCCGGTGGGCGAGCGGGGCGAGGTGTGCATCCGCGGCCCGCAGGTCATGCGCGGCTACGCGCACCGGCCCGAGGCCACCGCGGAGTCGATCGACGCCGACGGCTGGTTCCACACCGGCGACGTCGGGGTGCTCGACGAGGACGGCTACCTGGCGATCGTCGACCGCACCAAGGACATGCTGCTCTACAAGGGCTACAACGTGTTCCCGCGGGAGCTGGAGGAGATCCTCTTCGGCCTGCCGGGGGTGGCCGGCGCCGCGGTGGTGGGGCGGCCGGACGAGGCCGCCGGGGAGCTGCCGGTCGCCTACGTCGTGCGCCGCGACGACGACGCCGGGCGGGCGCTGACCGCCGAGTCGGTGATGGCCGCGGTCAACGACCGGGTCACCCACTACAAGCGGCTGCGCGACGTGGTGTTCATCGACGCCATCCCGGTGTCGGCGGCGGGCAAGGTGCTCAAGCGCGAACTGGCCGCGCGCGAGCGGGAGGCCGTCTCCGGCTGACCCGTTCGGGGGCGGTGCGCGCCGGCCTCGCGGTGCGCACCGCCGTCGCTCGCTATCGTCCGCGGACGTGATGGGCGGACACGCGGACGAGGACCCGCACACCGGGGTGCAGATCGCCCACGTGGAGCAGTCCCCGGTCCGGCAGGTGTGGCAGCGGGTCGTGCTGGCCGCGTTCTTCCTGGCGCTGACCGTGCTCATCGTGTGGCTGGACCGCGACTCCTACCGGGACGGCGACGAGGTCGGCATCGACCTGCTCGACGCGGTCTACTACTCCACCGTCACGCTCTCGACCACCGGGTACGGCGACATCACGCCGATCACCGAGGGCGCGCGGCTGGTCAACATCCTGTTCATCACGCCACTGCGCGTGATGTTCCTGATCGTGCTCATCGGGACCACGCTCGAGGCGCTCACCACGCGCTCGCGCGAGGAGTTCCGCATCCGACGCTGGAGGTCCCACGTGCGCCAGCACGTCATCGTGTGCGGCTACGGCACCAAGGGCCGCAGCGCCGTCCGGTCGCTGCGGGCCACCGGGACGCCGCTGGAGGACATCGTCGTCGTCGACGCCGACCAGCGGGCCGTCGACGAGGCCAACTCCATCGGGCTGACCGGGATCGTCGGCGACGCCGGGCGCACCGACGTGCTGCGCCGGGCGCACGTCGAGCGGGCCCGGGCGGTGATCGTCGCGGCCAACCGGGACGACGCGTCGGTGCTCATCACCCTCACCGTGCGCCAGCTCAACCCCAGCGTGCCGATCACGACCAGTGTCCGGGAGGAGGAGAACGCCCAGCTGCTGCGCCAGTCCGGTGCCGACACGGTCATCACGACCTCGGCGACCTCGGGGCGGCTGCTCGGCCTGTCGACCGACAGCCCGCGGGTGGTCTCCGTCGTCGAGGACCTGCTCACCGGCGGTCAGGGGCTCGACATCTCGCAGCGCACGGTGAACTCCGGCGAGGTCGGGCTCGGCCCGCGCGACCTGCGCGACATCGTGCTCTCGGTCACCCGCGGCGGGCGCACGCTGCGCTACGACGACCCGCTGATCGGCACGCTGCAGAGCGAGGACGTGCTGGTCGTGGTCCGCTCGCACGGGCCCACGGGCCGCGCCTTCGCGCGCGCCGAGTAGCGCCTCAGACCGGCAGGGCGGCCAGGTCGTCGGCCAGCCGGACGTCGGCCAGTACCAGGTCGGCGGCGGTGGTGTGCCAGCCGGCCACGAGCAGCAGCGGCCAGGGGGCCTCGTCGTCGGCCGAGGCGGTGGCGGCGACCAGGCCGGCCTGCGCGACGGCGCGGCACGCGATGGGGTTCATGCTCCCGGGATCGGCACCGACGGCGCCGCACTGGAGCCCGGTCGCGGACCTCACCCCGTGGGATGAGATCCGCCGGTCGCACCGGTCCGCCCCGCAGGGACACCGACGAGGTGCGGGGTCCCGCCGCCGATGACGGTCACCGGCATCCCCGACCACCTGCAGCAGTGGCGGCCGTTCCGGGAGGCACAGGGTCGCGGGCAGTTCGGGCGCTGGCTGATCGGCCACGAGCACCACTCGCCGCCGTCGACGTGAGGTCAGGCCCGCGGCACCCGGGCGACCGGCACGAAGCCGCGGCGGCGGTACCAGGACAGCGGCCAGTCGTCCTCGTCGGCGCCGAGCACCAGCCGGGTGACGCCGTCGGCGACGAGCAGGCGGCGGACCGCCTCGAGCAGGGCGTCCCCGCGCCCGGCCCCCCGGTGCCCGGGGAACACGTCGACCTCCTGCAGCCGAGCCGTCGCCGGGTCGGCGAGCAGCCGGAACGCGGCCACGGCCGCCACCGGGTCGCCGTCCGTCCCGGGGGCCAGCCACAGCTGGAGAGGGAGCCGTGCGGCACGTGCGCGGAGCCCGGCCACCATCGCCCGGGCGGCCGGCTCGTCCAGGCCGAGGCCCGCCTCCACGGCCACCCGCGCGTCGGCGTACCGCGCCCAGTCGGCGTCGGTGCCGCACGGGACGAGGTGCAGCGTCGAGGAGGCCAGCGGCGGTGCGGCGGAGCGGACGAGCAGCACCTTCGCCGAGCCGGGAGCGGCGGAGTCGGGCACGCCGGGCCGCAGCAGCCGCTCGGAGGCGATGGCGGCCTCGGCCGGGCCCACGGTGCGGGCGCCCTCAGTCCCGGGCGGCGCGGACCGCCTCGACCAGCGGGGTCACCTGGCGGCCGAGCAGCGCGGTGAGGGTCTCCTCGCCGGTGTCGAGCTCGCCGCGGGCGATGGAGGCGTCGATCCCGGCGACGAACCCGGCGGTGCCGGCGTCCATCCCGGCCTCCTGCAGCGCGGCGGCGTACTCGTCGGCCGGCAGGTCGCGGTAGCGCACCGGGGTGCCGGTGGCCTCGGTGACGGCCGCGGCCAGCTCGGCCAGCGTCACCCCGGGGCCGCCGAGCTCGAGCACGCCGCTGCCCTCCTGGTCGGCGAGCAGGGCGGTCGCGGCGGCGACGGCGTAGTCGGCCCGCGGCGCGACCGACACCCGTCCCTCCCCCGCGGCGCCGAGGATCTCGCCGCTCGCGAGGTACTGGTCGAGCTGGCGGGTGTAGTTCTCGACGTACCAGCTGTTGCGCAGGACCGTCGTCGGGACGCCGACCTCGCGCAGCACTTCCTCGGTCTCCCGGTGCTCGGGGGCGAGCGGATTGGTCGAGGTGTCGGCGTGCGCGATGGAGGTGTAGACGAGCCGCTGCACCCCGGCCGCGGCGGCGGCCTCGGCGACCGCGCGGTGCTGCGCCACCCGCGCGCCGGGCTCGCTGCCCGAGACCAGCAGCAGCCGGGTGACGCCGGCCAGCGCACCGGGCAGCGTCTCCGGCCGCGAGTAGTCGCCCTCGCGGACCTGCACGCCGCGGGCGGCGAGGTCGGCGGCGGCGTCGGGACGGCGGACGACGGCGACGACGTCACCGGCGGGGACGCCGCGGTCGAGCAGCTCCTCGACGGCGCGTCGGCCCAGTCCTCCGGTGGCTCCGGTGACGGCGTACGTGGTCATGCGGTGCTCCTCGGGTGCGGCAGGGTCTCCGCCGGGGGCCAACTGGAGGGGACGGCCGGCCATTCCGCGGGTAGGAGCGTCGGCGACGTCCCCGACCCCCACCGGGAGGACCCGTGACCGAGCGACAGAGCGCCGTCGACCACCCCCGCAGCGACGACACCAAGGGCCGCGACCGGCACGACGGCGAGGACACCGCCGGGGTCAGCGAGCTGGTGGGCACCGCCGAGGCCGACGACGTGCAGGCCCAGGGCGCGGCACCGAACGCGCCGGGCGGGGCCGTCCCGGCCCCGCCCGGTGACGGGAGCTGAGCGGGTCAGACCGCCGTGTCGAGCAGCTCCCCGAGGTTGCGGTCGACCGCGGCCAGGTAGGTCTGCTCGAAGCCGAACAGGCCGAAGTGGCCCGCGATGCTGGGCAGCACGCGCAGCTCGCTGTCCTTGATCATCGCCTGCTCGGCGGCGCAGTCGCGCACCGGGAAGAACATGTCCTCGTCGATCGGCATGACGAAGGTCTTCGCGGTGATCCGGCCCAGCGCCGCGGCGAGGTCCCCGCCGGTGTTGCGGGCGACGTCGCCGCGCTGCCACTTCCAGCCCATGGACAGCAGCGCGTTGGGGTCCATGGCCGCGAAGGTGGCCTGCACGAACCGCTCCTGGAACTCCTCGAACGTCGACCAGGTGACGTCGGGCAGCTGCACCCCACGCCAGAACTCCGTCTTCCAGAACTCCGTCGAGAGCCCGAGCACCGCCCAGATGTCGGCGTGCCGGCGCAGCCCGCCGGCGACCTCGGTGTGCGAGCGGTACTCGCCGCCGTTCCACCCGGGGTCGGAGGTGATCGCGTCCATCAGCGTGCGGGTGAAGAGGAAGTCGTGCGGGGTGTTCTGCGCGGTGCCGGCGATGGGGGCGGCGCGCAGCACCTGGTCGGGGTAGCGGACGGCCCACTCGTAGGTCTGCTGCGCGCCCATCGAGCCGCCGACCACCAGCGCCCACCGCTCGATGCCGAACAGCTCCGCGGCCAGCTGCTGCTGCGCGCGGACGTCGTCGCCGATGCGGACCTGCGGGAAGCGGGACATGGCGATGTCGCCGTCGGTGTTGTGCGGTGAGGTCGACAGCCCGTTGCCGATCTGGTTGACCACCACGATGAACCAGCGGGTGGGGTCCAGCGCGCGGCCGGGGCCGATGTAGACCTGCTCCCAGGTGGCGTGCGTGCCGCTGAACCAGGTGGGGATGAGGACCGCGTTGTCCCGGGCTGCGTTCAGCTCGCCGTAGGTGGCGTAGGCCAGCTGGAGGTCGGGGATCCACCCGCCCTCCTCGAGGTCGAAGCCGCCCAGCGAGTGCAGCTGGTAGGCGCCCTGCACCTCGGGCGTGTAGAAGGCGTTCTCGATCACGGCGGCTCCTCTGCTCAGGCGGGTGACGCGGGTCACTCTGCCGGACGTGGCCGTCTCGGGACCAGCCCGTCGTCCGAGCCCGGACACCCGGTGGACGGCGGGTCTAGCGTCGGCCTCCCAGCACCGACGACCGCGGCCGCCGCGTCCTGCCGCGGCGGTCGCCGGAGAGGCAGGACGACGATGTTCACGGTCACCTTCGTGCTCCACGAGAAGCCCGGCACCGACCGCGCCGAGGCGCTGCGCTACTGGCGGGAGACGCACGGCCCGATCGCGGCGAAGGTGCCCGGCGTCCGCCGCTACGTGCAGCAGCACGCCGTCGGCGCGCCCGAGGGCGACCCGCCCTTCCTGGGCGTGGCCAGCCTGTCCTTCGACGACCAGGACGCCTTCGCCGCCGCCGGGCAGTCCGCGGAGTTCGCCGCGGCCGTCGCCGACGTGGACAACTTCGCCGACCCGGCGCTGGTCACCGCGTTCACCGAGGACGTGGTGATCGTCGGCTGATCGTCGGCCGGGGGACCCGGGGCGGACGTCGTCCGCCCCGGGACCCCCTCGAGTGACCGGCTGCTCAGCCCAGCGAGCAGGTGTCCAGCAGCGCCGGGTCGGTCGCGACCACCCCGGCCGGGCGCGGGACCGTCGTGCTCGCCGGCGGCGGCGCCTCCTCCTCGACCCACGCCGTCAGCGCGTCGAAGGCGGTGCGGAAGCAGGGCAGCATCGGCCGCAGGTGCAGCGGGTCGAGCGCCACCAGGCTGTCGACGTGGTTGCCGCCCTCGATGCGGTAGTACCGGTGCAGCCGGTCGCGGTGCTGGTCGGCGACCATCTCGGCGTAGACGTCGCTGTCGGTGCCGATCGGGAGCAGGGTGTCCAGCGTGCCGTGCAGCGTGAGCAGCGGCTTCTTGATCTTCCCGGTGAGGCTGATCCGGGCCAGGGCGTCGTGGACGTCCTGCGACCGCGGGTCGGCGAACCAGGTGTCGTAGCCGGCGTCGCTCGGGCAGGGCGCCAGGATGGCGGGCAGCGTCGCGCCGGCCGTCGGTCCCGGGCACGCCGGGTCGTACGCCGGGTCGAACTCGGCCCGGTAGGTCTTCTGCGTCAGCCCCCAGTAGACCTGCCTGTGGTACTCCCACAGCGGCTCGGAGCCGCGCGCGAACCCGGCGGCGTACATGTCCTCGGCACCGGCCTGACCCAGGGTGTAGCGCACCGCGGTGGGCAGGTAGGTGAACAGGTTCGGCCCGTCCGGGGTGAACAGGGTGCCCTCCCAGTCGACGCCGCCGTCGTAGAGGTGCGCCCGGTTCTCCAGCTGCCACCGCACCAGGTAGCCGCCGTTGCTGATGCCGGCCACGTAGGTCCGCTCCGGCGCCCGGCCGAGGTGCTGGCGCAGGGCGGCCTTCGCCGCGACGGCGAGCTCGGTCACCCGGTCGTGCCACTCCATGACGGCGTCACCGGGCGCGACGCCGTCCCGGTAGAAGTCGACGCCGTTGTTGCCCTTGTCCGTCGAGGCGTAGGCGAAGCCCTGGGCCAGCACGGAGTCCGAGACCAGGAAGTCCGAGGCGTACTGCTTGCGGGTGCCGGGCGCGCCGGTCACCACGAGGCCGCCGTTCCAGTCGTCGGGGATGCGCAGCACGAACTGGCTGTCGTGGTCCCAGCCGTGGAGGGTGTTGGAGGTGGACGTGTCGGGGAAGTAGCCGTCGACCTGCAGCCCCGGCACGCCGGTCGGGTTCTGCGTGCCGGGCACGTGCAGCCCCGTCCAGTCCGTGACGTCGGTGTACTGCCCGGGCGGGGCCGTCTGCAGGCCGGCCGTGGTCAGGTCGGGCAGGCAGGCGGTGACGCTGTGCTCCGCGCCGGGGACCTCGACGGCGTCGTCCGCCGTGCAGGGCCGCGGTCCCGCGCCCGGGCCCCCGGGTGCGGCCGCGGCCGGGGCCGCCTGCAGCGCGAGCGCCGCGGCGATGCCGAGGGTGGTCAGTGTGGTGCGTCTGCGCTGTGACACGAGGACTCCCTTGTCCGCGACCGTCCGGCGGTGTTCCGGGTCACAGACTGCGACTGCTCGACGGAGGGCGACAGGTGTCCGCCGCACAGTCACCGGTGGGCCGGGTGTGTGCCGTGCACACACGCCGACTCCCACGGACGAGGCCGCTGCCGGGGACCGGCCACCTCGACCCGCCCGGACCTCCTGCGCCCGACCTCGATCCTGCCGTTCATCGGCAAGCAGGTGTCCCCCGAGATCTCCGACCGGGCCCCTCGATCCCCGCGCGGTGGGAGGGCAGGATCGTGGACGACGACACCTCGGGAGATACCCGGTATGACCACCGTCCTCATCCGCGCCGTGCAGCCGGACGCAGCCGGAGGCGTCCTCGGCCCACCTCGCACCCCACTTCCCGAGGCGGCGCCGACCGTCCGGGTGCGCCGCGGGGACGTCCGCGTCCGTGCCCGCAGCACGGACACCGCCGCCGCCCGCGACGACGTCATCGACCAGTGGGGGCGGCACTCGTTCCCCGCGAGCGACCCACCCGCCAACTGGTGACGCCGGCGGCCCGCCGGCGGACCGGTCCCCCCGCCCGCCGCCCGGCGGGCCGGACGAGAGGAGCAGAGAGATGGTCACGCAGGACCTCGCCCGCCTGAAGCAGGACCTCGACGGCCGGAGGCTGTCCCGCTGGCGATCGACGCTGGGGATGGCGGTCCCGGCCGCTGCGCTCGCGTCGTTCGACGGCGCGCCGCGCGACGCGGGGCCCTCGCGCGCCGACGCCGCCGAGGCGGGCCGCGACCGACGCCTGCCGGCCGCGCGCTGGGTGACCACCGCGCTGCACACCCTGGCAGGGTTCGACCGGTGGACCGCGTGCGCGTGCGCTCCTGGGTCGGCACGACGGTGTTCCTCCTGCTCGCGCCCGGCGTCGTCGCCGGACTCGTCCCGGGGCTGATCTCGGGGTGGCGGATCCCCTGGAGCGGCGGCTGGGCGTCGCCGGTCGCCGTGGTGGCGGGCGCCGGGATCGCCGCCGGGGCGGTCGTGCTGCTCGACGCGTTCGTCCGGTTCGCCCGGGCCGACGGGACGCCCGCGCCGCCGGCGCCGACCGCCCACCTCGTCGTCGTCGGGCCCTACCGCCACGTGCGCAACCCGATGTACCTCGCGGTGCTGGCGATCGTCCTCGGGCAGGCGCTGCTGTGCGGGAGCTGGGGGACGCTCGTGTACGCCGGCGTCGTCCTGGTCGCCGTGGTGCTGTTCGTGCTGGGCTACGAGGAGCCCACGCTGGAGGCGGAGTACGGCGACGAGTACCGGGACTACCGGCGCCACGTGCGGGGATGGGTCCCGCGGCTGCGCCCGTGGCGCCCGGCCGCCACCGGGCCCGGACGCACGGAGGGCCCGGTCGGCTGACCGGGCCCTCCGTGTGGGACAGGGGTGGAGGTGGCGGGAATCGAACCCGCGTCCTGCGACGCATCACCAGGGCTTCTCCGAGCGCAGTCCGCTGTGCCTCTGCTCGGCCCTCCCGATCGCACGAACACGTCGAGATGACAGGCCCAGTCGCTGTGAGGTGTCCCGTGCGCGCCCGCGACCGGCACGCACGGTGAGTCATCTAGCTGATGCCAGACACCGGGCCGATGACCGAACCCGGGCTGACAGCGTCACACTCGCTGATCAGGCAGCGAGGGCGTACGCGCGCTGACTCTTGTCGGCGCTTGTGTGTTTTCCGACGCGTGGTTAACGAGCTCATCGTCGGCTTCCTCGGCTCGCTTCCCCTGGTCACCCGACCGCAGTCGAGACCATTCACCCCCTGTGCAGTTGTGCACCCATCCTAACCGGGCAGGCCACCGCGGTGTTCCCCGCCGCTCCCGGCACCCGTGATCACCGGCAGGTGGCGGCTCGACACGCCGGTGGGGGCAGCCACTCGCCGATGATCGCGGGCGGCCGCCCTAGATCCAGTCGCGGCGCTTGAAGACGGCGTACAGCGTCAGGCTCACGCCCAGCATCAGCACCAGCGCGAACGGGTAGCCGAGGTGCCACGACAGCTCGGGCATGTCCGCGAAGTTCATCCCGTAGACCGTGCCCACCAGCGTCGGCGCGAACAGGATGGCCGCCCAGGCGGAGATCTTCTTGACCTCCTCGCCCTGCGCGATCGAGGCCTCGGTGAGCTCGCGGATCTCCTCGTTCTGCCGCTGCGCCACCAGCGTCGCGTTGACGGTGAGGATGTCGCGCAGCTGCTGGCGGAAGCCCTCCACCCGCTCGTTGACCTGCACGACGTGGTCGGCGACGTCGCGCAGGTAGCTGCGCAGGTCCTCGTCGACGCCGTACTTGTCGAACCCGGCGGTGATCGCGGCGAGGATGCCGGTCAGCGGCCGCGCGGCCCGCTGGAACTCCAGCACCTCCTGCGACAGCTCGTAGATGCGCCGCGAGACGCCCGGGTCGCCGCGGAAGACCTCGGTCTCGATCTGCTCGATGTCGTTGGCCAGCCCCAGCACCACCGGCGTGTACCCGTCGACGACGGCGTCGAGGATCGCGTAGAGGACCGCCTCGCTGCCCTTGGCCAACAGCGCCGGCTCGCTCTCCAGCCGGCGCCGCACGCGGGCCAGGTCGGGCGACTCGCTGTGCCGCACGGTGATCGCGAACTGCCGGCCCAGGAACAGGTGCAGCTCGCCGAACTCGACCTGCTCGACGGCGTCGAGGTAGCGCGCGGCCTTGAGGACGACGAACAGCGTGTCGCCGTAGCGCTCGAACTTCGGCCGCTGGTGGGCCTGGATGGCGTCCTCGACGGCGAGGTCGGGCAGGCCGTACTGCTCGGCGAGCTCACCCAGCTCGGCCGGCTCGGGCCGGTAGAGGCCCAGCCACACCATCCGGTCGTCGAAGCCCTCGGTCAGCCAGTCGTGGCTCTCGGCGGCCGACCCGGGGGTGGCCACGCGGCGGCCGCCGGCGTAGACGGCGTTGTCCACCAGCCGCGACTGGCGCTCCGGCTCGGGCGGCGGCGCGGGGACGACGACCCGGCGGGGCGGGGCCGGCCGGGGACGGCGCCCGAGGGCGAGGGCGGAGAGGGGGGCGAGGCGGCGGTCGGCCATGACGGGCTCCCGGGGACGCTGGACGGCGAGGACACAGCTGCGGTCCTCGCCGCGACTCCGCACCGGGCGCGCGGCGACCGGGGGGCTAGCGGGCGAGGACCTCGGGACTGGGACTGGGGGGTTCGCTGCGCACGGCGCTCTCCCTCCCTCCCGTCGGTGGCGGCCGGCGTCGCGCGGGCCGTCGTCCATCGTGACACGCGGTGCCGGCCCGGGCCCACCGGGAGGGGACGACGTCACCCGCCGTCCACCCGCCGTCCACCCCGGCGTGTCAGCCGGGGACCTCCCCGTCGGAGGGCGGCACCCCCAGCGCCACCAGGAAGCGCGACACCATGCCGTAGCCGCCCACCAGCACCGCGAGCTCGACCACCTGGCGGTCGTCGAGGTGCTCCCGCACGCGGGCGAGGACCGCCTCGGGCACGGCGACGTCCCGCGTGGAGGCGTCGGTGAAGGCGAGGACGGCGGCCTGCACCGGCGACCACACCGGCTCGGCGGTGGCGTCGGCGGCGCGCAGCACCCGCAGGTGCAGGTCGGTGAGCCCGGCCCGGCGGGCGATCGGCTCGTGCGACGTCCACTCGAACTCCGCCGCGTTGAGCACCGCCACGCGCAGCACGACGAGCTCGCGCAGGTCGGCCGGCAGCGTGGTGGCCCCGCGCAGCGCGCCCAGCAGCGCGTTCCAGCCCTCGGCGACCGGTGGGCTGTGCAGCAGCAGCCGGTCGAGGGTGGTCAGCACCCCGCCGCGGCGCGCCCGCAGCAGGTCGGCGGCAGGTCCCTCGGCGGGCCCGTCGGGCAGCCGGGCGCTCACCGGCCGGCGAAGACCCCGGCGGGGTAGGCACCGGCGGCCACGATCGTGCCCGACAGCTGCTTGCCGAGCGCGACGACGCGGGCGGTGCGGTCCGGTCCGAGGTGCCGCCAGGGCGTGAGCGACAGCGCGTCGGTCTCGGCCTCCAGCTCGCCGCGCAGCCGCTGCCCGGCCTCGGTCAGCGAGCGGCCGTCGACCAGCCCGCGCTCGGCCAGCCGGGCCCACCCGGCGGCCCACTCCTCGTCGGTCCAGCCGCGCAGCGTCTGGGCGACCGGCTCGAGGAACGCCCGGCCCGTGGCGACGTGGGTCTGCAGCGCCTCCATCCCCGACAGGCCGTGCCGCACGAGGACGGCGACGTGCCCGTCGCCGCGCCACTCCCGCAGCAGCGTGGCGGCGTGCCAGAGCCGGGTGACCGCGTCCTCGGGCCAGGGCAGGTCGGCATGCCCGGCGTAGAGCGGGCGGCCCTCGGCGGTCAGCACCGAGCAGGCGTCGGCGAGCAGGTCGCCGAGCTCGGCCACCTCCGGCGCGGCCGCAGCCTCCTCCCCGCCGAGCAGCCGGGTGAGCGAGGCGCGGGCGGCGGCGGCGCGGGCGGTGACCACCTGCTCCGGGGAGGCCAGCGTCCACGCGCGCGGGACGTGGCGGGCGACCACCGCCGGGGAGAAGTTCGAGAACGTCGCCGTCACCACGCCCGGGCCGACCGCGCCCATGGGGGCGGCGCGGCCGGCGAAGTAGACCATCCGCCCCGGGCGCAGGCCGGCCGCGGTGAGGTGCTCCTCGGTCTCCGGCACGAAGTACACGTGGTTGTGCAGCGGCTCGACCGCGCGGTGGGCCCGCCCGGCCACCGCGGGGTCGACGGACGCGGGCTGATCGACGCTGACCATGCCGGCGACCCTAGCGAGCGGCCCGGGCCGCCCGACGGAGGAGGAGGCACTCGCCGTCCTCGCCGGCCGGTGCGAAGCCGGCGGACGCGTAGAGCGCGCGGGCGGGGTTGTCCCGGTGCACGCCGAGCCGGACCTCGCCGTGCCCGGCGGCCGCGGCCTGGGCGGCGCAGGCCTCCAGCAGCCGCCGCCCGTAACCGCGCCGGCGGAACGGCGGCAGCACCTGCACGGTCACCACCAGCGCCGCCCCGTCGGCAGGCGTCCACGCGACGAACCCGGCGGTCTCCCCCTCGACCTCCAGCACGGTGGTGCGGCCCACGTCCTCCCGCCACAGCGCCCGGTTGCGGTCGAGCGCGGCGGTCCAGGCCGCGAGCTGCCCGGGCTCGACGTCCCGGACGTAGGCCCGCTCGGCCTCCTCGACCAGCGGCAGGTCGGCCTCCGTGGCCGGGCGCATCACCCGGCGGCCGGCGGGACGGCGTGGGACCAGGCGGTGCGGGTCCGCACGGTGCGGAACCCGACCCGCTCGTAGAGGGCCAGCGCGCCGGTGCTGTTCTCGCTGTCGACGTCGAGGGCGGCCCGGCCGCAGCCCGCCCGCGCGGCGGCCCCGAGCGACGCGGCGATGGCGGCGGTCGCCACGCCGGTGCCCCGGGCGGCGGGCAGGACGCCGATCTGGCCCAGGTGCACGGTCGGCACCCCCGTGGCCCGGGTGTCGGCCTCGTACACGTAGCCCAGCACGTACCCGGCCACCGCGCCGTCGCGGAGTGCCAGCACCGACAGGTCGGGGCGGAACGCCCGCTGCCCGGTGAACCAGCTGCGCCAGGCCTGCTCGTCGCGCTCGGTGGAGCCGTGGTGGGCGGTGAAGGCGGCGTTGTGCGCGCGGCGGACCTCGTCGTCGCGGTCCCAGGTGAAGGGCACCAGCTGCACGCCGGCGGCGGGGCGCCCCTCCGGCAGGTCGGCCAGGTCGCGCTCCATGGCGTGGTACCAGCGCTCCGCGGTGAAGCCCGAGCGCTCGAACAGCCGGGCGGCCGAGGTCATCGCCGGGTAGGCCGCCGCGACCAGCCGGCCCGGGAGTCCGGGCGGTGCGTGCTCGGCGTGCTGCTCGGTGCCGCGCCGCACCTGCCAGGCCAGCAGCGCCCGCCCGACGCCGCGGCCCCGCCACGCGGGGTCCACCCGGCCCTCGCTCCAGATGCGGAGGGCGTCCCGGCCGCCGCGCGGGGCGATCGACGTCGCCCAGCCCACCAGCCGCCCCTCGGCGGTCACCACCGCCCGGCCGTCGCGCGGGAGGTCGACCAGCTCGCGGCCCCACCACTCGGTGAGGTCGTCGGCGTCCTCGTGCTCGCCGGTGTCGTCGACGGCCTCGGCGGCGGCCAGCAGCTGCGCCGCGGCGTCCGCGTCGTCGAGGGTGAGCGGGCGGGCGGTGAGGCCGGCGGGGAGGCCGGTCACGTCGGCGGGCAGCACGTCGGGCACGGGACGCGAGGGTAGGTCGGGGTGGGCGGCGTCGCGACCGGTTTCCCGTCCCGACGCTGCGTCGCCGCCACGCCGGTCCTGTGGCGCCGGTGCCGGAGGACCTGTGCCGCGCCGGGACCCGTCGGCAGCATCGACCGGGCACGGGGGTCGAGCCCGGGAGGTCGAGATGCCCCGCTTCCTCTTCATCGCCGACTACGCACCGGAGGGCGCACAGGCGGTCCTCGCGGCGGGCGGCACCGCGCGGCGCGCGGCCATCGAGAAGATGTGCGCCGGTGTGGGCGGCCGGGTGGAGACCTTCGACTTCGCCTTCGGCACCGACGACGTCTACTCGATCGTCGAGCTGCCGGACGCCCGGACCGCGGCCGCCGTGGCGCTGACCATCAACGGCAGCGGGGTGGCGCGGCTGCGCACCGTCGTGCTCATGACGCCCGAGGAGGTCGACGCGGCCGGGCAGATCCGGCCGGACTACCGGCCTCCGACCGCCTGACCCGCTGGACGGGCGCGCCGGTCCCCCGGCCGAGGGGACCGGCGGCGGCCGAGCCTCACCCGGCCACCCCGAACAGCCGGGCGCCGTTGTGCCAGAGCACCGCGCGCAGCCAGTCGTCGCCGAGGCCGAGGCGGGACAGCGCGGCGAGCTGCTCGGCGTAGGGGTAGGGGATGGACGGGAAGTCGCTGCCCAGCAGCACCTTGTCGCGCAGCGCGGCCAGCCGTGGCCGGTCGGCGGGGTCGAAGGGCATCAGCCGCTCGGTGAAGTCGGTGGCGAACATGGTGGTGTCCAGGTGCACCCGCTCGTACCGCTCGGCCAGGTCGAGGAACTCCCGGTACTCCGGCATGCCCAGGTGGGCGACGACCAACTGCAGCCGCGGGTGGCGCTCGAGCAGGCCGGTCATCGGCGCCGGCCCGGTGTGCTCGCCGCGCAGCGGACCCGACCCGCAGTGGATGACCACCGGAGTGCCGCTCTCCGCCAGCCGGGCCCAGACCGGGTCGAGCAGCGGGTCGCGCGGGTCGAAGGCGCCGACCTGCACGTGCACCTTGAACACCCGCACGCCGCGGTCGAGCGCCTCGGCCACGTAGCGCGGCGCCTCGGGCTCGGGGAAGAACGTCGCCGACGACAGCACCTGCGGGTGCGCGGCGGCGAACTCGTGCGACCAGTCGTTGAGCCAGGCGGCCATCCCCGGCTTGTGGGGGTAGGGCAGTGTCGGGAAGGCCCGGACGCCGAGCTGGGTGAGGACGGCGAGCCGCTCGTCCTCGGGCAGCGCGTAGTGCACCGGCCACGCGGCGCCGTAGTGCGTCTCGGCGGCCTCGAAGTAGGACCAGACCTTGGCCTGCACCCGCTCGGGCAGGAAGTGCACGTGCACGTCGACCAGCCCGGGCAGCCCGAGCTCCCGCCAGAACCGCGGGACGTCGGCGTCGTCGACCGGTGGATCGCAGCTCACCCGAGCGAACGTAGCGGCGGCCCGGGGACCGGGCTCACCGGTGTCCGGCGACGGCGGCGCAGGTGGCCAGCTCGAACACGGCCCGCAGGTGCGGGAACAGCTCCGGCGCACCGGCGGGGGTGAGCTGCCCGGTGACCGAGACGGTGACCGTGCGGGCGCCGTCGGCGGTGGCGGCGGCGAACTGGGTGTAGCCGGCGGTGTTGCCGGTGTGGCCGAACACGGTGCCGCAGCGGGTGTCGTACCGGAACACCCCGAGGCCGGCGGAGTTCTCCCCCGGGCCGGGCGGCTCCGACGAGCCCGGCCGGACGGTGAGCTGCTCGGCCCGGGTCTCCGGGTCGGTGAGGTCGCCGCGGACGTGGGCGCCGATGAACCGGGCGAGGTCGGCCGGGGTGGACACGATCCCGCCCGAGGCCCACGACCAGCCCGCGGCGATCGCCGTGCTCACGTCCTCGGGCGGCTGCTCGGAGACGTCGTAGCCGTGCAGGTACGGGCTCGGGAGGTCCGACCCGGCCGGGAGGCCCGTGGCCCGGAGCCCGGCGGGTCGCAGCACCAGCGCGGCGAGCACCTCGGCGTAGGGACGGCCGGTGGCCGCCTCGACGACGAGGCCGGCCACGACGTTGTCGGAGTTCGAGTACCGGTACTCCGAGCCCGGCGCGAACAGCAGGGGCTCGTCCTCGGCGTGGGACAGCAGCTCCCGCGGCGGTGGCGGGTCCTGCAGCGACGCCAGCAGCGCGTCCACGAAGGCCTCGCTCCGGCTGAAGTCCGGGATGCCGCTGGTGTGCCCGAGCAGCTGGCGCAGGGTGACCGGCTGCCAGGCCGGCGGCAGGTCCGGGCGCCAGGTGCCGACGGGGTCGTCCAGGGAGAGCACACCGCGGGACACCAGGGTCAGCACCGTGGCGGCGGTGAACGCCTTGGCCACGCTGGCGACCCGCACGGCGTCCCCGGCCGCGGGCGGGCGGCCGGTGGCGAGGTCGGCGACGCCCGCGGTGAGGACGTCGAGGTCCCCGTCGCGGCCCAGCGTCACGATCGCGCCGGGCGGGCCGCCGGGCTGCCGCACGAGGTCGCTCAGCGCGGCCTGCAGCTCCGCGGTGTCCGGCGTCCGCGCGGTGTCGGCGACCGCCGTCGCCGGGACACCGGCCAGCGCCACCGCCGTGACCAGCGGGACCAGCAGGGACAGCGCACGCCGAGGCCCGGGCATGCGGGCAGGCTGCTCGCCCGGCGGGCTCCCCGGGAGGCCGGTGCCCCGGCGGCCGGTCGCCACGCCGGGTGTGGTCAGCGGAGGGTGACCACGACCTTGCCGCGCACGTGCCCGCCGGAGACCAGCTCGTGCGCCTCGGCCAGGCGCTCCAGCGGGAACGCCCGCGCCACCGGCACCCGCAGCTGCCCGGCGTCGGCCATCCGGGCGAGCTCCTCGAGGTGCTCGTGCTCCGGCCGGACGAAGACGTAGCGCCCGCCCATCTGGCGCACCGAGGGGTCGACGACGCTGGCGATGCGCACGGGGTCGCGCACCTGCGCCGGCGCGTCGGCCAGGGTCTCCCCGCCGACCAGGTCGAGGACGGCGTCGACCGGCTCGGACAGCTGCCCGCTGACCGGCCCGGCCGAGTAGTCGAGCACCTCGGCGACGCCGGCGTCGGTGAGGAAGCCGTGGTTGCGCGGGCTGGCGGTGCCGACCACGTGCGCGCCCAGGGCGACGGCGATCTGCACGGCCAGGAACCCGACGCCGCCGGCCGCCCGGTGCACCAGCACGCGCTCGCCCTCGCCCAGCTCGAGCGCCTCGGTCAGTGCCTGGTAGGCGGTCATCCCGGCCAGCGGCACCCCGGCGGCCTCGGCGAACGACAGCGACGAGGGCTTGCGCGCCAGGCAGCGCTGCGGGGCGGGCACCAGCTCGGCCGCCGTCCCCCACTGGACGTCGTCGCGGCGGACGTAGCCGTACACCTCGTCGCCGGTGGCGAAGCCGGTCACCGCGGGACCGGCCACCTCGACCACCCCGGCGACGTCCCAGCCGGGCACGATCGGGAAGTGGTGCGGGAACGCGCCGGCCAGCCCGCCCTCCCGGATGAGCAGGTCGACCGGGTTGACCGCGCTGGCGTGCACCCGCACCAGGACGGTGTCGGGACCGACGGGCGGGTCGGGCAGGTCGTCGCGGAGGTCCAGGACGTCGGCGCCGCCGAAGCGGTCGTAGGCGATGCCCCTCACCGACGTCCCTTCACGTAGCGGCCGAAGGCGCGCTGGATCTCCCGGCGGGAGTCGCGCTCGGCCAGGTCCTGCCGCTTGTCGTAGGACTTCTTGCCTCTGGCGAGCGCGAGGGTCGCCTTCACCTTGCCGTCCTTGAAGTACAGGTCCAGCGGCACGAGCGTCAGGCCGCCCTCGCGGGTCTTGCCGATGAGCTTGTCGATCTCCTCGCGGTGCATGAGCACCTTCCGCTTGCGCCGCGGGGCGTGGTTGGTCCAGGTCCCCTGCGTGTACTCGGGGATGTGCACGTGCTGCAGCCACACCTCGCCGCCGTCGACGGTGGCGAAGCCGTCGACCAGCGACGCCCGGCCGGCCCGCAGGCTCTTCACCTCGGTGCCGGTGAGCACCAGGCCGACCTCGTAGGTGTCGAGGATCGAGTAGTCGTGCCGCGCCTTCTTGTTCTGGGCGATCAGCTTGCGCCCCTGTTCCCGCGGCATGGACCCCAGGTTACTGCCGGGGACCCGCCGCGCTGATCTCGCGCCGGAGCTGCCCGTACGTGGGGGCCTGCACGGGCAGGAACGCCGCCTCCCGCACGCGGCGGGCGGTGCCGCTGCCGGCCAGGTACCCCGCCCCGCCGGCGACCGCGGTCTCCAGCCGCACCGCCTCGGCGGCGACGTCGAGCGCGGCCAGCCGCAGCCGGGCGAGGTCGCCGGGGCCGACGCCCACCCGGTCGCCGGCGAGGTCCTCCAGCCGCCGGGCAAGGTCGTCGCGGCGCTCGGCGAGGGCGTCGCCGTCGGCCCGCAGCACGGCGGGGAGGTGCTCCTGGGCCGCGGCCAGCGCCGCGTCGGCGAGGCCGAGTGCCAGGGCGGTCTGCAGCAGCATCATCGCCGGGCGGCACACGGCCATGAACGCGCTCAGGTCATCGCCGAGCACCTGTCCCGGGCCGACGGCGACGCCGTCGAGGTGCAGCCCGCCGGTGCCGGTGCCGCGCAGGCCCAGCGTGTCGTGCGGCCGGGTCGGCGTCACGCCGGGGTCGGTGCGGCGGAAGAGCACGACCAGCCGGCCCTCGTCGGCCGTGCGGGCGGGGGCGACGACGACGGCGTCGTCGAAGAGGTTCGACGCCCAGCCCACGGTCCCCGACAGCCGCCAGCCGGCGCCGTCGCGGACGGCCGTGACCGGGAGCGTGCCGGTGCCGGCGAGGTCGGCGACCGCGGGGGCCAGCGCGGTGGCGCCGGGCACGGTGCCCGCGCGCAGCGCGGCGAGCAGGCCGTCCGGCGGCGCGGGCGGCGGGAAGCAGCGGAGGTACTCGAGCACCATCCGCTGCGACCACGCGGAGAAGGCGGTCGACAGCGACACCGCGGCGAGCTGGCGCAGCATCCGCACCGAGGCCAGCAGCGCCTCGGTCGGGTCGTCGTCGTCCGCGCCGAACGCGCCGACCTCCCCCAGCCGCCGCAGGGCCGGGCGGACGTCGGCCCGGCCGGTGTCGAGGTCGTCCGCGGTGTCGTGGGCGGTGGCACCAGCCGTCGTCGTCACGTCCCTCCCCTACCCGCCGCGGGCCGGTGACGCGCACGGGTGTCGGACCGGGCGCGGGGCCCGGAGGGCTCCCGACGGGTCCGACGGAGGGGCTCAGCGCGACCGGGGGACGGCACCTGGCCGCGGTGGGAGGCCGGAGGCCGACGGTGTCACAGCCGGACGTAGAGGCGCAGGGTCACGTAGGCGGCGACCGCGGCCAGGCCCACGCCGGCGGCGGCGATGATCGGGCTGATCGTGGCGATCGCGCTCCAGTCGACCGGCGGGATGATGCCGGCCTTGATCGGCCCGGCCAGCGTCTTGTCGACGAACAGCACCTTGGTGAGCACCAGCCCGCCGACGGCGAGCAGCGCGCCGATCAGCCCGGCGAGCGCGGCCTCGAGGATGAACGGCAGCTGGGTGTACCAGCGCGAGGCACCGACCAGCCGCATGATGTTGGTCTCGTTGCGCCGGTTGAAGGCCGCCAGCTGGATCGTGTTGGAGATCAGCAGCAGCGCGGCCAGCGCCTGGACGACGGCCACCGCGATCGTGGCGTTGCGGGCGCCGTTGAGCAGGCTGAACAGGCGGTCGAGGAAGTCGCCCTCGTCGCGCACCTGGTCCACGCCGTTCTGCCCGTTGGGGAACTCCGCGGCGACGACCGAGTAGCGCTCGGGGTTGACCAGCTCGACCCGGAAGCTCTCCGGCAGCGCGTCCGGCGGCGTGTTCTCGACCAGCTCGGGCTGCTGGGAGAACTGCTGCTGGAAGCGCTCGTAGGCCTCCTCCTTGGACTCGTAGACGAAGCTGGCCACCTCGGGCGAGTCCGACAGCTGCGTCTCGATCGCGGTGCGCTGCTCGTCGGTGACGTCGTCGGCCAGGAAGATGGAGACCTGCACCTTGTCGTAGTAGATCTCCTTCATGTCGGAGATCATCCCGGCGATGAGCAGGCCGGTGCCCATGAGACCGAGCGAGATGGCCGTGGTCAGGATCATCGCGACCGTCATGGTCAGGTTGCGACGCAGCCCGGTGGCCACCTCGGAGAGGACGAAGTTGACGCGCATGGGTTCCCTTGCGTGAGGTGCAGGTCGGCGGTGGGGCGGGGACCTAGCGGCCGACGCCGTAGACGCCGCGCGACTGGTCGCGGGTGATCTGGCCGCCGTTGAGCTCGATCACGCGGCGGCGCATCGAGTCGACGATGTGGTAGTCGTGCGTCGCCATGATCACCGTGGTGCCGGTGCGGTTGATCCGCTCCAGCAGCAGCATGATCCCCTCGCTGGTCTCGGGGTCGAGGTTGCCGGTGGGCTCGTCGGCCAGCAGCACCAGCGGCCGGTTGACGAACGCGCGGGCGATCGCCACCCGCTGCTGCTCGCCACCGGAGAGCTCGTGCGGCAGCCGGGCGGCCTTGCCCTCGAGGCCGACCATCTCCAGCACCTCGGGGACGACGCGCTTGATGGTGCGGTGCGGCTTGTTGATGACCTCCAGGGCGAAGGCCACGTTCTCGGCCACGGTGCGGTTGCGCAGCAGCCGGAAGTCCTGGAAGACGCAGCCCATCGTGCGGCGCAGCTTGGGGACCTGCCACTTGCTCATCGTGTTCAGCGTCTTGCCGTTGACGACGACCGTGCCGCGGGTCGGGTCGTCCTCCTTGAGCAGGAGGCGCAGGAAGGTCGACTTGCCCGAACCCGAGGAGCCGATGAGGAAGACGAACTCCCCCTTGTCGATCTCGGTCGACACGTCATCGAGGGCCGGCCGCGCGCTGGCCGGGTAGAGCTTGGTGACGTGTTGCAGTTCGATCACGAGGGGCCACGGTACCTCTCCGGGGGCTCCCCACGACCCGTTCGCCGCGAGTCGGCCCGGCGCGTCCCCGACGGGACGGCGCGCCGGGGGGCGGTGGCGCCGGTCCGCGTCAGGACGCGGCGACGGTCTCCTGCTGACGGCGCCAGCGGATGCCGGCCTCGATGAAGGAGTCGATGTCCCCGTCGAGGACCGCGCTGGTGTTGCCGGTCTCCTGCTCGGTCCGCAGGTCCTTGACCATCTGGTACGGGTGCAGCACGTAGGAGCGCATCTGGTTGCCCCAGCTGCTGCCCTCCCCCTTGAGCGCGTCCATCTCGGCGCGCTGCTCCTCCTGCCGCTTGACCAGGAGCCGGGCCTGGAGGACCCGCAGCGCCGCGGCGCGGTTCTGGATCTGGCTCTTCTCGTTCTGGCAGGAGACGACGATCCCGGTGGGCAGGTGGGTGATCCGGACGGCGGAGTCGGTGGTGTTCACGCTCTGCCCGCCCGGCCCCGAGGACCGGAAGACGTCGATGCGGATCTCGTTCTCCGGGATCTCGACGTGGTCGGTCTGCTCGACCACCGGCAGCACCTCGACACCCGCGAACGACGTCTGCCGCCGTCCCTGGTTGTCGAAGGGCGAGATGCGCACCAGCCGGTGGGTGCCCTGCTCGACCGAGAGGGTGCCGTAGGCGTAGGGCTGCTTGACGGCGAGCGTGGCCGACTTGATGCCGGCCTCCTCCGCGTAGCTGATGTCCATCACCTCGACCGGGTACCTGTGCCGCTCCGCCCAGCGCAGGTACATCCGCATGAGCATCTCGGCGAAGTCGGCGGCGTCGACGCCCCCCGCCTCCGAGCGGATGGTGACCAGCGCCTCGCGGGCGTCGTACTCGCCGTTGAGCAGCGTGCGGACCTCGAGCTCGTCGATCTCCTTGCGCAGCGCGGCCAGCTCGCGCTCGGCCTCGGCGGCGGTGGCCTCGTCGGACTCCTCCTCGGCCATCTCGTGCAGCACGCCGACGTCGTCGAGGCGGCGGCGCAGCTCCTCGACCCGGCGCAGGTCGCCCTGCAGGTAGGACAGCCGGGAGGTCAGCGCCTGGGCGGCCTCGACGTCGTTCCAGAGGTCGGGCGCGGCCGCCTGCTGCTCCAGCTCGGCGACCTCGCGGCGGAGCCGGTCGACGTCGATGACGGACTCGATGCTCTGCAGTGTCGTGTCGAGCTCGTCCAGGACGACGGCGAAGTCAGCGGCCACGTCGACCCAGGGTAGTGCGCCCCGCGCTCGGGGCGGTCAGCCGATCCGCTCGGCCATCCACCCGGGGACGGCCTCCGGCGGCCGGGGGAAGGCCTGAAGCTCGGCGACCAGCGCCTCCCGCGGCACGGGCGGGCCACCGGGCTCGGCCTCGGCGTTGAACAGCGGCAGCAGCCGGCCCGACGAGCGGTCGAGGGTCATGTCCGTCTGCAGCCAGGTGCCGCGCTCGGGGGTCCACATGACCCGCTTGAGCTCCTCGACGGTGGTGCGGACGGCGGCGGGCACCGCCACGGGGACCCGCCCGTCGGCGGACTCCGCCGTGAGGTCGTCGCGGCGGACGTCGCCGACCACCACCGCGCGGTAGCGCAGGCGGCCGGCACCGGCCGGCAGGGCGGCCAGCAGGGCGGCGCCGAGGTCGCGGAGGACGGCGGTCGTGTCGCGGGCGGCCGGTGTCACGCCGCCATCCTCGCAGCGGCCGGCGGGCCGACCGGGAAGGGCGCGGCGGTCCCCGCGGTTGCAGCCGGACGTCGTCCCACGTCCGGGAGGTGAGCGCCGTGCGCGCCGTCGTGCACAGCCAGTACGGGGACCCCGAGGCCGTCCTGTCCGTCCGGGAGGTCGAGGAGCCGCACGCCGGGCCGGGCGCGGTGCGCGTCGCCGTCCGCGCGGCGAGCGTGAACCCGATCGACTGGAAGGTCGTCTCGGGTGCGATGGCCGGCGGCCGGCCGCTGGCGGGCCCGCGGGTCCCCGGGGCCGACGCGGCCGGTGTCGTCGACGAGGTCGGCGCGGGCGTCACCGGCGTGCACGTGGGCGACCCGGTGTTCGGCCTGGGCTCGGCCACCGCCGCGGAGTTCGCGGTGCTGCGCGCGTGGGCGCCCAAGCCGCCGAACGCGTCCTTCGAGGAGGCCGCCGGGCTGGGCGTGGCCGGCGAGACCGCCGTCCGGGTGCTCGACCTGCTGGGCCTGCGGACCGGCCGCACGGTCGTCGTCGACGGTGCCAGCGGCGGGGTCGGCAGCTGCACCGTGCAGGTCGCGGTCAGCCGGGGCCTGGTCGTCGTCGGCACGTCGAGCCCGGCCAACGCCGACTTCGTCCGCTCGCTCGGCGCGGTCCCCATCCCCTACGGCGAGGGCCTGGCCGACCGGGTGCGCGAGGTGCTGCCCGACGGCGTGGCCGGCGCGGTGGACACCGTCGGGCGCGGCTCGGTGCGCGACCTCGTCGCGCTCACCGGCGACCCCGGGAAGGTGGTCACCATCGCCGACTTCGGCGCGGCCGAGCTCGGCGTGCAGGTGACCACGGGCGGGGGCGACGCCGGCCCGCGGCTGGCCGAGGTCGGTGAGCTGGTCGCGCAGGGCCGCCTCCGGCTGCCGGTCGCGGAGGTGTACCCGTTCGAGCGGGCGGCCGAGGCCCACCGGCGCAGCCGCGAGGGGCACGTGCGCGGCAAGCTGGTGCTGGTGCCCTGATCAGGGCTCGCGCGTCTCGGCGAGCACCCAGCGCAGGTACTCGGGGCTGCCGCCGGCGACGGTGAGGGCGAGCACGCAGGGGACGTCGTAGGGGTGCAGCTCGGCGGTGCGGGCGGTGAGCGCCGGCACCAGCGCGGCGCGGGTGTGCAGCGCGACGCGGGCCTCCGGCTCGTCGTGCACCCGCCCCTCCCACCGGTACACCGACCGGATCGGGACCAGCTGGTGCCCGCAGGCGGCCAGCCGCTCCTCGACCAGCGTCCGGGTGTACCCGGCCAGCCAGTCGGCGTCCGGACCGGTGACGACCACCTCGACGACGTCCACGGGGTCATCCTGCGGGGTGCGTGCGGCGGCCCGCGCCGGGTAGGTGGCCGCCCATGAGCGACGACCTGACACTCGACATCGACGGCGAGCGGTACGTGCTGCGCAAGGGGGACGAGGGCCTGCGGGTGGGCCGCACCGTCGGCGGCGACGTCACCTGGCTGGACGACGTCGACCCCGGCCTGCTGCCCGAGGACGCGCGTGCGGCGCTGGCCGAGGGCGACTCCTCCAGCGAGGCGCTGCGGACCGCGGTGAACGGCATCGTGCAGGCCGAGATCGAGCGCGGCGGCTGACCGCGCTCCCACCGAGCGGCCGCCCGGTCCCGCGCCGGACCGGGCGGCCGCCGTCGCGTCGACGGGAGACCCCGCAGGACACCGCGGGTCAGTACGGCGCGGTGTTGTAGAACGCCGCGTCCAGGTCGGCGATCGAGTGGCCGACCCACTCGACGTAGACCTCCATCAGCCGCCGCTCGGGTTGGACGAAGCCCCACGCCTCCCAGGCCCGGTCGGTGCCCGGTGGGCCCTGCCGGTACCACCCGCCGCCGTCGATGCCCTGCGGTGCCGACGGGTCGGCGATCTCGTCGAGCTGCGCGATCCGCTCCTCCAGCGCCGCCTGGTCCGGGTACTGGGTGAGCTCGAGGTAGAGGCCCGACGGGTACGTGCAGGCGATCCCCGCGGCGGCCGGGGACGAGCTGCGCGGCTCGTAGGTCTGGCACGTGGCGTCGCTCCACCCGCCGGGACCGGGGGTCTCGGGCAGCAGGTCGCGGAAGGCCGCCGCGAGGTCGGCCGCAGCCAGCCACGGGCTGACCTCCTGCACGAGGGACGCGGTGGACGAGGGCGCGTCCCCGTCCTCGTCGACGGCCACGACCGAGTAGTCGTGCGTGCCCGGGGGCGGGTCCTCGTCGAGGAAGGACGAGCCGGCGGCGCTGCGCTCGAGCACGTCGTCGTCCCGGTGGACCTCGTAGCGCTCGGCGTTGTCGACCGCCGTCCAGGAGAGGGCCACGCCGGTCATCACGACCTCGGCGGTGAGGTCACCGACCGGGTGCAGCGCGCTGACCACCGTCTCCCCCGTGGTCAGGGCCGAACGCTCACCGTCCCCGGCGACGGCGGCCACGGAGTAGGTCACGCGGGCTCCGCTGCCCGCCCCGGTGTCCAGGTAGGTCGTGGCGTCCGACCGGTCGAGCAGGACCCCGTCGCGGTGCACCTCGTAGGCGACGGCCCCCTCGACCGGCTGCCACCGGAGCTCGACGCCCTCGGCCCCGGCGTCCGCCGCGAGGGAGGGCGGGCGGTCAAGCGCCCAGGGCCGCCAGACGACGATCCCGACCGCCGCCGCGGCGAGCAGCAGCAGGACGGCGAGCAGCCACGGCCAGCGGCGGGGTGCCCGCGAGCCGGTCCCGGACGCCCGCGCACCGCCGGTGTGCGACCCGTCGGGAGGCGGGCCACCGGGATGGGTGCCGCCGGCGTACGGGCCACCGGGGTACGGCCCCCCGGCGTAGGGCCCGCCGGGGAGTGGCTCACCGGGGTGCGGGCCGCCGGGGTACGGGTCGGTGGGGTACCGGCCCCCGGCCCAGCCGCCCGGCCCGGCCTGCGGGCCGGGGTCCGTCGTCCCCCGCCCGTCCCAGCTCCCGCCGGCGGCGGCCGGCGACCCGACGGCGGGCTGCGGCGGCCACGACGGCGGGCCCGGAGGAGGGGGTGAGGACTGCGGGGACCGGTCCGACCAGGGGTCGGGGTGCGCGGCCGTGCCCACGCCGGCCGGGGCGGGGCTGGGCACCGGGGTCGGGGCCGGCACCGGTGCCGGTCCCACGGTCGTCGGCACCGGCGCGAGCGCGTCGCGCACGGCCGCGGCGAGGGTGGTGCAGGAGGGCGGGCGGTCGGCCGGGTCCGCGGCCAGGGCGCGCTGCAGCACCTCCCGCAGCCCCGTCCGGCCGGGGGGCAGCGCGTCCCAGGTCTCGGGCCGGGGACCGGCGAGGACGGCGCCCATGAGGACCAGCGGCGAGGCGTGGGGGAACACCCGCTGCCCGGTGAGCAGCTCGAACACCACGCAGCCGAGCGCGTACACGTCGACCGCCCCGGTGACGGGACGCTCGAGCAGCTGCTCGGGAGCCGCGTACGGCAGGCTGGCGAGCAGCGCGCCGGTGTCGGTGAGCTGCCGGGTGGCCTCGCTGGTGTGCGCGATGCCGAAGTCCCCGAGGAAGGCGCGCTCCCCGGTCACACCGCGCTTCGACAGCAGGATGTTGGCCGGTTTGACGTCGCGGTGCACCAGGCCCATCGCGTGGGCGTGGTCGAGCCCGTCGGCGACCGCCTCCAGGATGCCGACGGCGCGGGCCGGCGTCATCGGGCCCTCCCGGCGCAGGACCTGGTCGACGTCGGCACCGTCGACGAACTGCATCGTCAGCCACAGCCGGCCCTCGTCGCAGCCGCGGTCGTGCACCCGCACCAGCGCCGGGTGGTCGAGCGTGCAGGCCAGCTCGGCCTCGCGCTCGAAGCGCGCGGCGTACCCGGGGGCGGAGGACAGGTGCGGGTGGATGACCTTCATCGCGTCCTGCCGCGGCAGTCGCGGGTGCTGCACGAGGTACACCGACCCCATGCCCCCGACGCCGAGCTGCCGCAGCACGCGGTAGCCGGCGAACACCGTCCCGGCAGTGAGCTCCATCCCCGCTCCCCGATGCCGATCCCGGCCGCTGCCGTCCCGGCGGAGGCGGCCCCGTCCGGCGGACGGTAGGCCCGCCCCGCACGGGGCCGGAGTCCGTCGCCCCGCCGCCGGCCCGCCCCGCCCGTCCGCGCGCGTGCCGTCACGGTGCCCGTCAGGGCCGACGCGGAAGGTCACCGCCGCGTGGGACCTCCGACCCGCCCCGGCGGCACCCGCCCGCCCTAGCGTGGGACCGGACGCCGAGGCAGCGGCGTCCGGCCGCCGGCCTCGTCGGCCGGCCCGCCCCGGGAGGCACCATGAGCGCGCCCGTCGACCACCCGTCCGCCCCCGCCGAGGAACCGCGGCCGGCCACCGAGGCGTCGGGCACCCCGGCACCGCCCACCGAGAAGCGCGGCATCGAGGAGCGCGGCCCGCTGCTGTTCGCCGCGGTCGTGGCGTTCATCGTGCTGGCGTTCGTCGGCATGATCGTGCTCACCGCCCTCGGTGGCGGCACCGACTACGTGCCCTGGGGCGAGTGACCCCCTGACGCGGCGCGAGGTCGCCGCCCGGCCCACCGGCGCCGGGCGGCGACCTCCCCTGTCCGGTCGCCGTCCCGGGTGACCCCCTCCCGTTCCTCCTCCCCCTGCAGCAGTCCCCCGGCTCGGGTGTGCCGTCACCGCCCGTGCCGATCGCTCCGGGCGCGCTCACGGGGGCCGCCGTCGACGGCGGCCCCAGCTACTGCCCCGCGCACCCGTCCCCCCGCACGTCTTCCCCTCGGGCCCCGTCGCGTGTACAACGGTACGGACATCTTGTACGCACAACTGACGGCGCAGAGCTGCGCACCGAGGAGTGCTCCATGAGTTCCGCCCCCTCCGGCACCGAGCGGTCCCGGGTGCCCCTGTTCGCCACGATGAACCGCATCCCCGGCGGGCTGATGCTCATCCCGCTGGTGCTCGGCTCGGTGCTCGGCACCTTCGCCCCGGGCGCCCTGGGCATCGGCAGCTTCACCACCGCGCTGTTCCAGGACAGCGCGCTGCCGCTCATCGCGCTGCTGATCTTCGCCACCGGCACCCAGGTCACGTTCCGCACCGGCGGCCCGGTGCTGGCGCACACCGGCGTCATCCTGCTGTTCAAGAGCCTGATCCCGGCCGGCCTGATCGTGCTGCTGGGCCTGGTCGTGGGCCTCGACGGCTTCTGGGGGTTGTCGATCCTCGGGCTGCTGGCCGCCTTCGACAACAGCAACGGCGGGCTGTGGCTGGCCTTCACCGGCAAGTACGGCGACAACCGCGACCGCGGCGCCTACCTGGCCTCGGCGATCAACGACGGCCCGTTCTTCAGCCTGCTGTTCCTCGGCGCCTCCGGCCTCGGCGACATCCCCGTGCTCACCCTGGTGGCGGCGCTCGTGCCGTTCCTCCTCGGCGCGCTCGTGGGCAACCTCGACCCGCAGTGGCGCGAGGTGCTGCGCCCGGTGCCCAACATCGTCATCCCGTTCTTCGCCTTCGCCCTGGGCACCGGCATCGACCTCGGTGCGGTCGTCACCGGCGGCATCGGCGGCCTGGTGATCGGCGTCGCCGTCGTCCTCATCACCGGTGCGCTGGTCTACGTCGGCTACCGCTTCGTGCTGCGCCGGGGCCGCAAGGCCGGCATCGGCTTCGCCGCCGCGACCACCGCCGGCAACGCGATCGCCACCCCGGGGATCGTCGCGGCCGCCGACCCCCGCTTCGCCGAGTACGTCGGGACGGCGACCGCCCAGGTGGCCGCCTCCGCCCTGGTCACCGCGATCCTCGCGCCGATCGTCGCGTCCTTCGTGCTCAAGCGCGCCGGCGGGCTGACCAGCGAGGACGAGGTCGACGTCCCGGTCGCCACGGTGAGCGGACCCGCCCCGTCGGCACCCGACGGGAGGACGGCGGGGGACGGCCGGTGAGCCGCATCGGCGTCGTCGCCGACGACCTGACCGGCGCGACCGACACCTCGGTGCAGTTCGCCCGCCAGGGCCGGCCCACGCTGCTGCGGCTGCGCCCCGGGGCCGACCGGCTCCCCGCCGACGCGGTGCTCGCCGAGTGCACCGACGCCCGCGCCCTGGGCGACGCCGCCGCCCCGGCCACCGCCGCCGCCGTCACCCGGCTGCACGCCTCCGGGGTCGACCGGCTCTACGTCAAGGTCGACTCCACGGTGCGCGGCTCGGTCGCCGCTCAGGTGCGCGGCGCGCTGGAGAGCTGGTCGGCGGTGCGGCCGGCCGCGTTCGCCGTCGTCTGCCCCGCCTACCCGGCCATGGACCGGGTGGTCGCCGGCGGCGTCGTGCTGGCCGGCGGCCGGCTGCTCGAGGACGGCCCGGCCGGGCGCGACCCGGTCACCCCGGTGGCCACCTCCCGGCTCGCCGAGCTGCTGCCCGGCTCGGTGCACGTCCCGCAGCCGGCCGACGGCGACCCGGCCGCGCTGGCCGCCGCGCTCACCGCGGCCGGCCGCACCGCCCGGGTGGTCACCGTCGACGCCGGGGACGACGCCGATCTCGCCCGCCTCGCCGAGGCGGTCGACCGCGTGGGTCCCGACGCGGTGCCCGCCGGCTCGGCCGGGCTCGCCGGGGCGCTGGCCGGCCGGTGGCGCCCCGCGACGGCCGCCGGCCCCGGGGAGCCGCCGCCGTCGGGCGAGGGGCCGCTGCTCGTGCTGGTCACCTCGCTGCACCGGACCGCGCGCGAGCAGGAGGCCCGCCTGCGCGAGGAGTGCGGCGGCGACCTGCTGCACCTGGCCCCCACCGCGGCGGACCTGGCCGAGGAGGCGGCGTGGGCCGGCTGGGTCGAGCGCGCCGTCCCCGCCGGGCCGCTGCCCGGCCTGGTCCTGGTGACCGCACCGGAGGAGCGCACCCCCGGGGTCCGCGCCGACGCGGTCGCCGCCGCGCTGGCCGGGCTCGTCGCGCGGCTGCACGCCCACCGTCCCCTCGGCCGGGTCGTGGTCACCGGCGGCGACGGCGCCCGGGCCCTGGTGGACCGGTGGGGGTGCACCGGCATCGAGGTGCTCGGGGCGGTGACCGAGGGCGTCCCGCACGGCCGGCTGGTCGGCGGGGACGCCGACGGGCTCCCGGTGACCACCAAGGCCGGCGGCTTCGGCGACCCGGACACCCTCGTCCGCGCCGTCGCGCACGCCCGGCGACCCTGAACAGACCGCACGAGGAGAGGACAGTCGTGGACAAGCCCACGCTCGCCGTGACCATCGGCGACGTCGCCGGCATCGGCCCGGAGATCACCGCCAAGGCCCTGCTGGGGCACGACGACCTGCGCGCCGAGTGCGTGCCCGTCGTCGTCGGCGACGTCGGCGCGGTCCGCCGGGCGGTGCGGGCCGTCGGCGGTGACGCCGGCGCGGTCCGCCCGATCGAGGACCCGCGCGCGGCCGCCAACGAGCCGGGCACCGTCGAGGTGGTGCAGGTCGGCGAACCGATGCCCGAGGTGCCGCTGGGCCGGCTCAGCGCGGTCGCCGGCGACGGCTCCTACCGCTTCGTCGTCGCCGCGTGCGACCTCGCCAAGTCCGGCGCGGTCGACGGCATCGTCACCGCGCCGCTGAACAAGGCGGCGATGCACGCGGCCGGCCACGCCTGGCCCGGTCACACCGAGCTGCTCGCGCACGAGTTCGGCGTGGACAACTTCAGCCTGGTGCTGTCGGCCGGCGACCTCTACCTGTTCCACCTGACCACCCACGTGTCGCTGCGGCAGGCGATCGAGGCGGTCACCCCCGAGCGCACGCAGGCGGTGCTGCGGCTGGCGGGCGCCTTCACCCGTGCCCTGGGCAGGCCCGACGCCGAGGTGGCGCTGGCCGGCCTGAACCCGCACGCCGGGGAGAACCGGATCTTCGGCGACGAGGACGCCGACGTGCTGGCCCCCGCCGTCGAGGCGGTGCGCGCCGACGGCGTCAACGCGGTGGGCCCGCTGCCGGCCGACGCGCTGATCCCGGCCGCGGTCAAGGGCAAGTACGAGATGGTCGTCGTCTGCTACCACGACCAGGGCCACGCCCCGTTCAAGGCGGTCTACGGCGACGACGGCGTCAACATCACCGTCGGCCTGCCCGTGGTGCGTGTGTCGGTGGACCACGGGACCGCCTTCGACATCGCCGGCCAGGGCATCGCCCGCGAGGGCAGCCTGGTGCTGTCCTGCCGGCGCGCGGCCGCGCTCGCCCAGGGCTGGGACCAGGTCTGGCAGACCGCGCAGACCTCGGCCGTCCGGCTCGGCGCCTAGGCTCGGTGCCCGTGCCGGCTCTCGACCGGGCCGCGGGGCGGCCGCTGCACGTGCAGGTCGCCGACGCGCTGCGCGCGCAGATCCGCGACCACCGCCTGCCTCCGGGGTCGGCGCTGGACAGCGAGGTCGCCCTGCAGGAGCGGTTCGGGGTGGCCCGCTCGGTGGTCCGGCAGGCGCTGTCGACCCTGGTGGCCGAGGGGCTGGTGGAGCGCAGCCGCGGGCGGGGCAGCGTGGTGGCGCCCGCGCGGCAGCACCACCGGCTGGTACAGCGCGCCAGCGGGCTCTACACGCAGATGGCCGCCGAGGGCCTCGAGGTCACCACCGCGGTGCTGTCGCTCACCGAGGAGCCGGCCTCCTCGGCGCAGGACCGCTGGCTCGGCGGCGACCGGGTGCTGCGGCTGGAGCGGCTGCGGCGGGTGGACGGCCGGCCGCTGGCCCGCATCCGCACCGCCCTGCCGCTCCCCCGCTGCGCCGGGCTGACCGCCGAGGAGCTCACCGACGCCTCGCTGCACGAGGTGCTCACCCGGCGGCTCGGCGCCCGCCCCACCGGGGGGCGGCGGCAGGTGCGCGCGGTCGCCGCCGACACCGACCTCGCCCGCGAGCTGGAGACCCGGACCGGCGCTCCCCTGCTGCTGCTGGAGGGCCAGACGCAGGACCAGGACGGCCGCCCGCTGGAGGTGTTCGCCACCTGGCACCGCGCCGAGGACATCGCCTTCGACGTCGACCTGGAGGCCGGGCCGATGAGCCCGTCCGGCCCGGCGCTGCCGCCTCCCCCGCCCGACCGGGACGGGCTGCGGGCGGCCGCCGAGCAGGCGCAGCAGCTGGCCGACCGCCTCCGCGAGCTGGCCGACCGCGCCGGCTGACCGTCGCGCGGTGACGCAACGGTGACGCCCGGAGCCGACGATCGGCCGGAGCGGGGCCGGCCCGGCGTCCCGCACGACCGCGACGGAGGTCCCCGGTGGGCGCGCTGGTCTTCTTCGAGGACAACGGCTGCCGGGGCGACGTCGTCGGGGTGTGGTCCGAGGACGACGACCCACCGGTCATCCGCTTCAACCGCACGCCGGGCTTCCGCAACGACGAAGCCCGGTCGCTGCGCATCGTCGACCTGCCCGCGAACACGACCATCCGCCTCTACGACGACTCGAGCGGCCGGAGGTCCGACGACTGGGTCGAGATCACGACCCGCCGGCACATCCGCGAGTACGGCGTCCACTCCTTCGAGCGCTCCTACGAGGACAGCAGCGTCCGGGTGCGGTACCACCCGAGGGACGACCTGGACGGCAAGGTGTCGCGGGCCGAGATCGACGTGACCGGCGTCCTCCCGAACCCGCCGCTGACCCCGGGCTGACCCGTGCCGCCGGCCGTCGACGCAGCAGCCCGGGACGACGTCGGTCGCCGGCGCCCGCGCACGCGTCCCGCCCGCACGAGTGCGGACGCCGCTCCCCGACGCCCTCCGCCGGCCCGCTCGACCGCGGGGCGGCGGGGCCGGAACACAGCAGCGGTGACCGACGCGGTGGTCCGCCTGGCCTACGACGAGGCCCGCACCGCCCTCCGCGAGCAGGACGCCACCCTGGCCAACGTCCGGAACCGGGCGACGGCGCTGCTGGCCGCCACCGCGGTGGGCACGTCCTTCGCCGCCACCGTCGGGCTGCTCAACGTCGACCCCCGGCGGGGTCCGGTCTTCCCCGCCTGGGCCGGCTGGCTGCTGCTCTCCTGCGTCGTCGTCGTGGGCGCCGGCGTGATGGTGGTCCTCTGGCCCACGCGCGGCTGGCTGTTCGGGCCCAGCGCGCGGAAGATCCTCGACTGCGCGGGCCAGGACTGCGACGAGGTCCTGACCGCGGCCACGCAGGCCATGGTCGCGGGCATCGCCTCGAACGACCGCCGCCTGCGCCGGCGGATGACCGCCTACCGGGTCACCGTGGTCGTGCTCATGACGCAGGTGGCCCTGTTGGTCCTGGCCATGGTCCTGGCCCGGGGGTGACGACGTGTCGAGCGGCGGCGGGCACGGCGAGGGGGACGGCGCGAGCCAGAACGAGTGGCTCCGCGACGGGCTCAACCTCGACCCACCCCGTTCCGTCCCGGGTCCCCCATCCGCTCCCCGCGGGAGGTCCTGGGGACGCCGGCTGGCCATCGGCGGGGGACTCGTCGCGGCGGGCGTCGTCGCCGCGGCGGTGGTGCCGTTGACGACCCTCTACGGGGATGCCGGCGACCCGCCGGCCGCCCCGGCGACCGGCACCCCCTCGCCCTCGTCCGCGGGCCCGGCGCCCGACACGACCCCGGCGCCCGACACCGGCGCGACACCTCCTCCTCCTGCTCCTCCCCCTCGCGGGGGCGGCACCGCCGACCTCGTCCTGCCCGACCGGCTCTACGTCCTGGAGCCGCTCACCCGGGACGACCCGTTCGCCACCTCCCTCCTGACCGCCTGCGCGGGCGGTGACCGCGGCGGCTGCACGCAGCTCCTCGACCTCCTGGCGCAGGACTGCCTGGACGGCGACCTGGCCGCCTGCGACGGGCTCTACGCGGTGACCCCGGTGGGCTCGCCGTTCGAGGAGGTCGCCGCCACCTGCGGGCACCGGTTCCCCGACGCCTCGTCGGCGGGCCGCTGCAGCGGGGAGTGAGGGCACGTGCAGACCAGGCGCTCGGCGACGCGGCGACACCCGGCACGTATCTGCACGCCCCCTCGGCCCTCCGGACGACGGCGGCCGGCGCCCCGCGGGGACGGCGACCGCCTCCCGGACCGCACCCCCCGGCGGAGGACACGGTGACCGCTCACCGCACCCAGTCGACCCCTCCCGGCCCGAGCGCGGCCGATCCCCCGGCGGGGCGCCGCCGCGGGTCGACGATGCGGCCGACCGCCCAGGAGACGGGGCGGATCCCCCGGACGGCCGCCGTCCTGCTCGCCGCGTCCGCCGTCGCCGCCGCGGCCGCCGGGTGGGCGACCTACCGGCACCTCGCCCCGCCGGTCCCCGGCCTGGTGTCCACCGTGCTGGGGGGCGAGCCCCCCGACGACCCGGCGCTCGTGCGCGACACCCTCGGACCGGACCTCGCGCTGGTGGTGGGCTACGGGTACGCCCTCGTCGTCCTGTGCCGGCTCGCCCGGATGACGACCTGGAGCCGGACGTCCCGGCGGGTGGCGGACCTCGGGCTGATCTGCGCGGTCGCCACCGTGGTCGCCGACGTCGCGGAGAACGTCCTCCTGCACGACGGCGGGAGCGCCGGGTGGTCCGCCACCGCCGCCGGGGCGGCCGCGACGGTGAAGTGGTCGGCCGCGGTCCCCGCCGCGCTGACCGCGCTGGCGGGTCTCGTGCTGACGTGCGCCCGGGCGCTCGGCAACAACCCGCGCGCGCTGAGGAGGACCGCCGGGCTCGGCACCGACGGGGTCATCGCCCCGCCGCCGCTGGAACCGCCGCCGCCCGGGAACGTGCCGCGTGCGGTGCCCCCGGAGCAGCTCGACTCCACGCGGTGGCGCAACGCCTACCGCGTGCCGGGGGAGCCGGAGGCGAGCGCGGCCGCGGACCGTCGGCGGGTGGCCGTCTGCCTGTCCGGTGGGGGTGTGCGCTCGGCCAGCGTGGCCCTCGGCGCCCTGCAGGCGCTGCGGCCGGTGGTGCGGGAGGCCGACTACGTCGTGTCCGTGTCCGGCGGCGGCTACACCGCCGGTGCACTGGTGCAGGCCCTGACCCGGGGTGGCTCGGCCGGCGGCGACGGCGTGGACCGCGACCCGGACCACGCCCTGGCACCGGGCGGGGTGGTCGAGGACCACCTCCGGCGGCACTCCAGCTACCTGGCGAGCACGGCGGGCAGGCTGGTCCTGGCCTTGGCGCTGCTGGGCCGCGGGCTGGTCGGCAGCCTGTTCGTCCTGTTCAGCGGGGCCGTCGTCGTCGGGGTGCTGGCCGGGGTCTTCTACGACGCCGTCCCGGTCACCCAGCTGGGCTCCGTCCGGGTCCCGGCCGGGGGCTCGTCGGTCGTCGAGTACCCGGCACCGCACGCGGCCGCCCTCTGGGGGCTGGGCGTCCTCGCCGGCGCCGCGTGCCTGTGCTGGATGGCCGGCGCGGTCCTGGCCAGCTGGTGGGACCGCGACGCGCTGGTGTGCCGGGTGCCGGCGCGCGTCGCGGGACCGCTCGCCGCCCTGACCGCCGTCGTGGCCACCGTCGTCCTCGCGGTCCCGGCCGTCACGTTCGCGAGCTGCTGGCTCTACGCGCGCACCGGGCAGAGCAGTGCCCTGACCATCGGCGGACCGCTGGCCACCGTGCTGCTCAGCTACCTCGCGGCGCTGGTGGCCGCCGTCGCGAAGAAGCCCCGCAGGGTGACCGGACTGGGCCGGCGCGCCCGGTCCACCACGACAGCGGGGACGACGCCGGCCTCGGTGGTGCGGCTGCTGCTCGTCACCCTCGTGCTCGTCCTGCTGGGTGCCGTCTGGCTGCTGGTGTTCGGCGCGGCCGTGTCCACCCACGCGGACACCACGGCGCTGTGGACCGCCCTCGCCGTCGGCGCCGTCTGGCTGGTCCTCGGGGGGCTCGTCGACGAGACCGCGCTGAGCCTGCACCCCTTCTACCGCACCCGGCTGGCCGCCGCCTTCGCCGTCCGGGCGGAGCGCGGGGTGGCCGTCCCCTACCCGCCGGCCGAGCCCACGACCCTGAGCACCCACGGCCGCGTCGACCCCGAGGACTGGGGATCGCCGCCACCGCGGTTCCTGTTCGCCGCCGCGGCCAACCTGGTCGACGACGACCGCACCGCCCCCGGGCTGCGGGCCGTCTCCTACGTGCTCGGCAGCGACCACATCGGGGGTCCCGACGTCGGCTGGGTCCCGACGCCGCTGGCGGTCGCGGCCTGCCACCGGCAGCTGCAGCGCGACCTGACCGTCCAGGCGGCCGTGGCCATCAGCGGCGCGGCCTTCGCCTCGTCGATGGGCCGGGCGTCGTCCTGGTACGGGAGCCTGCTGGCCGTCTCGGGCGCCCGGCTCGGGTCGTGGCTGCCCCACCCGGACTACCTGCTGCTGCGCCAGGAGCTCGCCGCGGCCGACGACTGGACCCTGCCGGGCCTGCCCCGCGTGCGCCGCTTCCCCTACCTGCTGCGGGAGGTGCTGGGCGTGCACCCGTACTTCCAGCGGCTGCTGCACGTCACCGACGGCGGCCACTACGAGAACCTCGGCCTGGTCGAGGCGCTCCGCCGCCGGTGCCGCACGGTGTACGTGGTCGACGCCAGCGGCGACGCGCCCCCCACCGCCGGCACCTTCGCCGCCGCCCTGCGCCTGGCGCGCGACGAGCTCGGGGTGCAGATCGAGCCGGAGCCGGGGGTGGACCTCTTCGACCTCGTCCCCGGCAGCGGGGAGCCCTTCGCGCCGGAGGACCCGCTGGCCGCGCTCAACGCCCGGCTGTGCGCGCGGGGCGTCGTCACCCTGCGGGTCACCTACCCGGAGGAGAGCGGGCTGCCCGAGGGGCAGCGCAGCGGCGTCCTCGTGCTCGCCAAGGCGGTGCTCTGGCGGGACCTGCCCTACGAGGTCCTCGCCTACGCCGCCACCGACCCCGTGTTCCCGCACGACAGCACGGCCGACCAGTGGTTCGACGAGGCCAAGTTCTCCTCCTACAAGCGGCTGGGCTACGAGCTGGGTCGGCGCTGCCTGTCCGTGCCGGAGGACGCCGGCAGCCCGCCCGGCCCTCCCCCGTCGCCGCAGGGGAACGGCTCGGGTCCCGTGCCGTCCCTCGCGGGCGTGCCCGCCTAGGACCGCCGCGCGGTGCTCTCCGGATTGAGGAACAGCCCGGGCACCAGCATGTGGATGGCCCCGACGAGGACGTCGTCCCCCGAGGACAGCACCGCGGCCGACCCCGTCACCCGCGCCCGCAGCCGGGCACCCTCCGCCGTGGCGTGGAAGACCTCCGCGACGTCGTGCCAGGTGTACTCCGGCCGCAGCTGCAGGTCGAAGCGGCGGGCGAGCCGCTCGTAGGTGGCGGTCCAGTACGCGATCCACTGCTCGTGCTGGACCTTGAGGAAGGTCTGCACCAGCGGGTGGTTCGGCAGGGCGACCCAGACGACCGTCTGGAGGCTCCAGAGCTGGTCCTTCAGGGTCACGGCCATCACCCGGGCCACCAGCTGCCGGACCAGCTCGGTGAAGGGCAGGTCCTCGGGCAGTCCCCGCGCCGCGTCGGCCACGTCGCGGATGGCGTGCTCCACCAGGGCCGGCCGCAGCAGGTAGGCGATGAGGTCCTCGGTGTAGCGGCTCTTGTAGCGCCAGCGGTCCCGGAACATCCCCACGGTCAGCATCCGCGGGTGCTCCCGGTGGGCGTCCTCGTGCTCGGCGCGCTCGATCAGCCGCGCCTGCGACAGCCCGGTGAACAGCCGCGTGCCGGCGTCGTGGTCGTCCATCAGGTCGGGACCGCGGTGGTCGAGCAGGTCGTCGCACAGCAGCTGCAGGCCGACGTCGAGGAAGGCGCGCGTCTCCGGGCTGTTGGCGATCTTCACCCGGGTGGCCGGGCGGGCGTCGGACGCGACGTTGCTGAGCACCGTCGCCAGGTCGTCCTCCGACATCGGCTTCCCCCGGCCCCGTCGCGAGCTGGACCTCCAGCGTAGGACCTCCAGCGCTGGAGGTGTCCCGTTCGCGTCCCGGGGAGCGCGCGCCCGGGCCCGCGGCTGGGGGTGCGCCCGCCGCCCCTGATGGGCTTGGACCTGCCTCGTCCGGCCGCTCGACAGTCGTCCCACCAGCGAACGGACGCTCCGGAGGACGGACATGACCGTGCTCGACACCCCCCACGACGCGCCCACCCGGGACGACGCCGGCGCCGACCTGACCGCGCTCGTGGCGGCCGCCCGCCGCGGCGAGGCCCGCGCCTGGGAGTGCCTCGTGCAGCGCTTCACCCCGCTCGTCCGCGCCGTCACCGGCCGGTTCCGGCTCGGTGAGCACGACGCCGAGGACGTCGCCCAGGTGGTCTGGCTGCGCCTGGTGGAGCACCTCGACCGCCTGCGCGAGCCGCTCGCGCTGCCCGGCTGGATCGCGACGACGGCCCGCTGCGAGAGCCTCCGCGTGGCTCGCGCCGGCGAGCGGACGCTGCCGGTCGACCCGCTGGACGACGCCACCCGGGCCTTCGCCGGCCAGGACCCCGAGGTCGACGCCGACCTGCTGCAGGCCGAGCAGGTCGAGGCCGTGCGGGAGGGCCTGGCCGGGCTGTCCAGCACCCAGCGGGACCTGCTGCTCCTGCTCGTGGCCGACCCGCCGCTGAGCTACCGGGAGATCAGCGCGCGGCTGGGCATGCCCGTGGGCAGCATCGGCCCGACGCGGGCCCGCACCCTGGCCCGGCTGGAGGCCACGCCGGCGCTCAGCCGCTACCTGGCGGACGCCCGCCCGGCGTGCGCGGCGTGAGGGTCGCGGGACCGGCGGGTCAGCGCCACGGGGCGAACGCCGCCTTGCCGGTCCCGACGACCCCGGCCAGCTCCGGGCAGTGCCGCCGGACGACGTCGGCGAAGCCCCCCCGCTCGACCCAGTCCATCCCGAGCGGCGTGTACACCTCCGGCCGGAAGTCCACGGTGAGGAACCGGTCGCTCTGCAGCCGCCGGGACGCCATGAGCAGGAACACCCGGAACGCGGTGTCGCTGAACCCGAACCCGGTCGGCGGGGTCTCGGCGAGCAGGCCGACCACGGTGTCGACGTCGTCGATCGACGGGTACAGCCGCCGCAGCGCGGCCAGGGTGTCCGGGTCGGTGGTGAGCTCCTCGAAGGCGCGGATCCGGGGCAGGTGCAGCCCGGCCCGGAAGTCGTTGTAGCGCGGCACGCCCCGGAGGCGGGTGCGCACCAGGTCCACCACCGCGAGGTCGACGACCTCCCCGTCCCGCTCGAAGCGCCGCAGCGCGTCGGGGAAGTTGTGCAGCGTGATGGCGCCCGGGCAGGCGCTGCCCAGGGAGCGCAGCGAGTCGGCGAGCCCGATCTCGCGGAAGACCTGCTGGGTCTTGCGTCCCGAGATGTCGTCGAACCGGAGCGTGCGCGGCTCGCCGCCGGTGGAGTCGACGAACACGTACTCGTCGGGGATCAGCGGGTGCATCCGGTACACCGTCACGAACTCCTCGGTGAGGGAGAACGGGACGCCGGCGTGGTCGGGCCGGGTGCGCGGGATGCCGTGGAGGGCGTGCGGGTCCAGCAGCCGGATGCCGAGGCGGGTGAGCCACTGGTCGGGCGCCCCGCGCCAGTTGACCGACATCGCCGTGTCCAGGGTCGGGGTGCCGAGGATCGCCGGCGTCCACTCCACCGTGTGGATCTTCGCGATCAGCGCGGAGACGACCAGCCGCGCGGTCTGGTACGTCCGCTCGTCGTCGAGGTCCGGGTACTCGTCCTGCAGGGCGTCGCACACCGCGTTGTGCTCCCGCGCGAACAGGGTCTGCAGCGCGCTGAGGCCCAGCCACCAGCTGTCGGAGAAGCCGGTCAGCACCACCTCGTCGGGGCCGGTGGGCAGGTGGCCGTCCTCGAGGCGGAGCCGCGCGCCGCGGCCGTCGTCCTCGCGCAGCCGGGCCGCCTTCGCGGGGTCGCTGCCGTAGACCTCCGAGCCGTCCCACCAGTGCGAGACCTGGTTGCGGTCGCCGTCGTCCTCGCCGATGCGCATGACCTGCTCGGGCTCGCCGTCGGTCGTGTTGCGCCAGCGGCGGCCGGCCGGCAGCGGGAGGTCGATGCTGCGCACGCCCACCGGGTGGCGGCGGTGCTGCACCCAGTCGTGCACCTGGAACTGGATCCACGCCGCGGCGAGCACGTTGAGCGAGGGAGCGGGGATGAACTCCTTGCGCGTCAGCAGCGCCTCGGCGACCTCCACCGGGTCGGGGCGGTCGGACTGGCCGGCGTCGACGGGCAGGTTGCGGCCGAACCGGGCCCCCGTCGCACCCATGCCGGGGTCCGACAGGTCGTTCCAGGAGCCGTCGGCGGTCCGGTGCGCCACCGCCTCGGGGGGCGGCGTGGGTCCGGGGCGCCGCACCTCGACCCGCTCCGGCGCGTCGGGGTCGACCAGGTTGTGCCGGCGCAGCTGCCGGCGCAGCACCGCCAGGTTCAGCAGGGCCAGCCGCGACGGCAGCCGGTGCCAGGGGCGGCGCCGGTTGACGCGCGCGAACACCCGGCCGACCAGCTCGTTGAGCAGGGCGGTGCGCCGGCTCTCCTCGGCGGGGAACCGCTGGTGCAGGCGGTGGGCGCTGCTGGCCTCGTAGGCCGCCCGCCGCGCCCGGTTGAGGTTGCCGAGCGGCCGGAACTCCTCGGTGGTGTTCCACGGGTTGAACGCCAGCCGGTCGACGCGGTGCTCGACGAGGCGGGCCTGCGGGGTGTCGAGGTCCTGGCGGGGCAGCACCAGGCGGGCCACGGTCACGACGTCGCCGCGCCACCGCCGGGCCGTGTCCTCCACCGGCGTCCGCCGCTCCGAGACGTGGCGCTGCACCTGCAGGTCGAACTCGACGTCGCCGGCCGCGAGCCGGCGCGCGAGGTCGGCGCGCAGCTTGTCCGGGCCGCTGCTCGGCGGGACGGTCGGGGACGCCGCCGGGGCCAAGCGGTAGCGGACCGGGCCGGCGTCTCCCCACATGACCGCCCCGCGGCTGTGGTAGGTCTCCCGGGCGAGGCTGTCGCAGCGGCGCGCGGACCGGACCAGGTTGCCGATGATCCGGACGGTGGCGCGCAGGCCGACCCGGCGGGGCAGCCGCAGCGCCAGGGACAGCAGCTTGCCCGGGGTCGACGTCCGGCCCGCGACCGCCGAGGCCATCGCCACGAACTGCCGGGCGTCGGCCGCCGGGGACACCGGCCAGTTGGTCATCAGCAGGTCGTGCACCGTGTCGCCGCCCGCGTGGACGCGCAGCGCGACGCCGCGCATGTCGCGGGCGGTGTCGGGCTGGGCGACGCCGCTGGCGTTGGAGAACCGGACGGTGACCGGGAGCTCGGCGCCGGGCCGGAAGCAGCCCTGGCTCAGCTCGGCCGGCAGGTCCTGGCGCACCCGCAGGCAGCCGTCCTGCAGCGCGAGCACGGTCTTGCCGTGGAAGGCGCGGTCCACGCTCGGTGCGCCCCGCACCCGGCGGTTGCGCTCCTGCACGGCCATGAGCTCGCGCGCCAGCTCCGCGAAGGTCTCCAGCTCCGCCTGCTCGCTGCCGCCCTCGTAGCGCTCGTAGTCCTGGTGTCGCACGGCGTCGTCCCCCTCCGTGGTCGGGCCGTGACCCACGCGGGCCACTCCCCCAGGAGGCGGACGGAGCGGAGCTGATACGGCGCTCGCACGCCTCCTCGTCCCCGTCCGAGCACCGTGCCGCGGACGGCGGACACCCGCCAGGGCCGGGTGCGCGCGGCGTCGGCCGGGCCCGGCGTGTCCGGCGGACCCGGCGTGTCGGGCGCGGGGTCAGCCCGCTCGTCGACCGCTCTCCGGCGCTGGCGACAGGGCCCCGCCGCGGACCTCCTCCCGGGTGCGGGTCTCCCGCAGGACGAACGCGCAGACGAAGGTGATCAGCCCCATCAGGCAGACGTAGGCCGACACCGCGGCGGTGGTGCCCGTGGCCGCCAGCAGCGCGGCCATGAGGAACGGGGTGGCCCCGCTGACCAGGATGGCGGCCAGCTGGTAGGCCAGCGAGGCCCCGGAGTAGCGGATCCGCGGTTCGAACAGCTCGGCCAGGTAGGCGGCCAGCGGGCCGTAGGTGAGCGAGGAGCCGATGAGCCCGCCGACGAGCGCGAGGAAGATCAGCGGCAGCGACGCGGTGTCGATGAGCCAGAAGAACGGGAACGCCCACAGGGCGATGACCGCCGCGCCGATCAGGATGGGTGGCCGGCGGCCGACGCGGTCGGACACCGCGCCGCTGGCGTAGATGACGAACACCGAGATCGCCGAGGCGACGAGGGTGATGGTGAGCAGCTGGTCGCGGTCGACCCCGAGGTCGCGGGTGGCGTAGTCCAGGACCCCGGCGATGCTGATGTAGAAGATCGCGTTGGTGCCGAACAGCAGCCCCGCGCCGAGCAGCACCGGCCGGCGGTGCTTGCGCACGACCTCGGTGAGCGGCGCCTGCGCGACCTGCTCCCCGGGGTCCTTGGCGTGGTGCTCCTGCAGCTGCCGGAAGACGGGGGTGTCCTCGACCCGCAGCTGGATGAACATGACGACGGGCAGCAGCACGGCGCTGGCCAGGAACGGGATGCGCCAGCCCCAGGAGACGAAGGCCTCGGGACTCACCGTGGCGCTCACCGTCAGGAAGACGACGTTGCCGAGGATGACGCCGATGGGGACGCCCATCTGCCCGAAGGTGCCCGCGCGCCCCTGGTGGTCCCGTCCGGCGTTCTCGGTGAGCAGCAGGATGACCCCGCCCCACTGCCCGCCGACCGCGATGCCCTGCAGGAACCGCAGCAGGACCAGCGCGATCGGCGCGAGCACGCCGATCGAGCCGGCCGTCGGCAGCAGGCCGATGAGGAAGGTCGCCGACCCCATCAGGACCAGGCAGGTGACCAGGGCCGGCTTGCGGCCGACCTTGTCGCCGAAGTGGCCGAAGACCAGCCCACCGATGGGCCGGGCGATGAAGCCGGCCCAGAACGTGCTGAAGGACAGCAGCGTGCCCACGAGCGGGGAGGCGTTGGGGAAGAACAGCTCACCGAAGACGAGCGCCGCCGCCGTGGCGTAGATGAAGAAGTCGTACCACTCGATCGAGCTGCCGATCAGCCCGGCGGCCATCAGCTTGCGCAGGGCCCGGCGGTCGAGGGCAGGCGCTTCCGCAGGTGAGGTGGACATCGTCGTTCCCGTCGCCGTCGCGGAGGGCGCTGTTGACCCTGCCCGGAGGCTAGGAGCGGGGTGTCGGGCCGGCAAACGCTGGCGCCCGCCGGCCCGCCCGCCGGCCCGCCCGGCGGGAGGAGGTCCGGGCGCAGTCGTGCTCTGCCCACACCCGCGGGGCAGAGCACGACCGACCGCGGGACAGCGGTCGGCCCCTAGGAGCCCGAGCCGCCGGCCCGGCGGACGGTCAGGTGCGGCGGCCGGGCCAGCGTCTGGGCCACCACGCAGTACCGCTCGGTCAGCTCTCCGAGCCTGGTCAGGGTGGCGTCGTCGGCGTCGGTGTCCAGCTCGGCGTCCACGGTGATCGAGCCGAACCCGACCGGGGTCTCGCGGGAGACCCCGAGCGTGCCGCGGGCGTCCATCTCCCCGCGCGCGGTCAGCCGGGCCGAGCGGACGTCGACCCCCATCGCCGTCGCCACGCTGCGCATGGTCACGCCGGCGCAGGCCAGCAGCGCCTGCAGCAGCATGTCCCCGGAGCAGGCGTCGCTGCCGTCGCCCCCGGTGGAGGGGTGCAGGCCGGCGCGGACGGGTCCGGACCACGTCTGCACGGTGGCGGTGATGCCCGGGGCGGAGAAGTCCGCCTCGGCGGACATCGTCGCGCAGGCCGAGCCCGGCTCGTCGCGGTAGCGCTGCTTGAGCGGAGCCTGCAGTGCGCGCAGCTGGGCGGCGTCCATCCCGGCCTCCTCGTCGTCTCGGGGACCCCCATGCTCACGACCTGCGGTCAGCCGCGCGACCGGACGGCGGGCCGCCCGGGCTCCCCGGGGTCGTCGACGCCCCACTGGCCTTGAGCCCGGACGGCGGTGTGCCGACAACCGGGAGCGGACGAGGTCGGTGACGGCGGAGGAGATGCGTGTGCCATCGGTCCACTGGAAGCAGCCGTGGCTGACCGTGAGCGCGGTCAACCGCCGCAGCGCGAGTCCCCAGGAGAGTGCCGAGGGGTACATCGAGACCCAGCGCCTCCGGCGGTACGCCGCGGTCCTGGAGCTCGCTGCCGAGGCGGGCGGTTACGAGCAGGTCCCGGCGTTCGTCGCGGCCCGGCAGAAGGTCCGCGCCGCGTTCGAGGCACGGCACCTCGCGGGCGACTGGACCGAGGAGGAGCTGGCCGCGGAGCTGGAGGAGGCCAAGGAGAGCACGAGGCAGCACGTCGACATCCCGGAGTTCGACCGGGAGGCGTACGAGAAGCCGGATCGCCTGGGTCAGGCAGCAGCCGCGCTCGGCGCGGTCGGCGCACTGGTCCTCGTCGTGGGCGCCGCGTGGCTGGCTCTCACGGTGATCGGGTGGCTCTTCGGGGGTTCGAGCGGCGACTTCCTCGAGACCGTGCGGCAGTCGTCCTCGTCCTTCCTCGACATCCCGGACAGCACCCTCGTGGACAGCGGGGAGACGGTCTGCGATGCCGACGACGCCGGCATGGAGGACTGGGCCGTCCGAGCGAGCTTCATCGACAACGGGCTGACCCCCTCGGAGACGAGCGCGTTGGTGTACGCGGCGCGCGAACACCTCTGCTGAGCCGACCCCACCCCTGCGCGAGCAGGCGCTCGCCGGTCAGCCGTCGACGTAGCGGTCGGTCTCGACGACGAACTGGCCGGTGGCGGTGTTGGCGTCGACGAACTCCGGCAGCAGCGGGATGCGCACCGTCACCGTGGCGCACACCGAGAACTCCTCCCCCGGCGTCAGCTGCGGCGCGTACGCACCCGCGGCGTCGCAGCCGGCGCCGGGCGGGGCGTAGCCGAGCACGACGTCGGTGGCGTCGACCGACTGGTCCTCCACCGCCAGCTGCGCCGCCCGCTGAGCCCGCGCCAGCCCGCTGGCCGGGTCCGGCGCGGTGGCCAGCGCCCGGCCGGCCTCCCGCGCCGCGGCCGTGGAGGCGAACACCCCGCGCTGCACCGCGGAGAACCCGGCCACCACGTACACCAGCGGCACGAACACCACGAGCGCCACGAACACGAACTCCACCAGCGCCGAGCCGCGCTCCCCGCTGCCCAGCCGCGCCCGCAGCCACCTCACGGCGCCTCCTCCACCGCCCGGCCGGTGACCTCCAGCGGCAGCACGTCGCCCAGCCCGGCCAGCAGCGTGGGCACCGCGCCCGCGCAGCGCACCGTCACCAGGGTCAGGCCGGTGGCGTCGACCTCCTCGGCCGCGGTGCACTGCAGGCCGTCGGCCGTCTGCTCCGTCGTCGCCCGGGCCACGACTGCCAGCGTCCGGCCGGTCGCCTCCGACACCGGCACGTCGGCGTTGGCCGCGAACCGGGCACCCTCCTGGGCGCCGGCGACCACCACGTTGCGCACGTGCACGTAGACGGCCACCTGCAGCACCGCCAGCAGCAGCACCACGACCAGGACCGAGACGAGGACGAAGTCGACGACGGCGCTCCCCCGCTCGCCGTCGTCCGGGCTGCCGGGCCGCCTAACCGCCATTGGTGACCGACGCCAGCGCGTTGGTCACCGCCGCGACGATCGCCTCGCGGAACGGGACGAGGATGGCCAGCACCAGGGCCGCCGTCATCACCGTGATCATCACCCAGCCCGGGACGTCGCCGCGCTCGGGATCGCCGCCCCGCAGCCGCGCGGCCAGTGCCGCCGTGAGCGTGAGAAGCCAGGCCAGGGCCCGCATCCGTCGTCCTCCTCCGTTGTGCACCGGCGCTCACCGCGCCAGCGAGACGATGCTGATCAGCCCCGGGAACAGGGCGAACAGGACGGTGACCGGCAGCACCAGGAACACGACCGGCACCATCATCTGGATCTCCTTGCGGCCACCGGCCTCGAGCAGCCGCCGCTTACCGGCCTCCCGGACGTCGGCGGCCTGGGAGCGCAGCACCTCGGCCAGCGGCGTGCCGCGCTCGATGGCCACCAGCAGGCCGTCGACGAAGCGGGCGAGCGCCTCCACCGAGGTCCGGTCGGCCACCTGCTGCAGCGCCTCGACCAGTGGCATCCCGGCGCGAGCCCGGCCCAGCGCCGAGCCGAGCTCGCGCGCCAGCTCGCCACCCGACAGCCGGGTGACCCGCGCGATCGCCGCGGTCGGGCTCTCCCCCGCCGTCACCGCCAGCGCCAGCAGCTCGGCGACCACCGGGAACTCCGCCAGCAGCAGCTCCTCGCGTCGCCGCACCTGCTGGGTCAGCCACCAGTCGCGACCGAGCACCCCGCCGAGCAGCCCGCCGACGCACAGCAGCGCCACCGACAGCACGTTGACGCTCCCGGCGGCCAGCGACCCGACACCGGCCAGCAGGGCCGCGCCGAGCAGTCCGAGGCCGCCCCACACCACCTGCTCGACCCGCACGTCCTCCACCGTCTGGTCGCCGCCCAGGGCGTCCAACCGCCGGCGGACGGCGGCACGGCCGCCGAGCACCCGGTCGACCAGCCGCGCGCCGTCGGCGACCACCGGGCCGAACACCCGCCGGGCGGCGGAGAGCAGGCCGGGCTCGGTCGCGGTCCCGAGCAGGCGCGACGGCGGCGGGGTGTCGTGCACGTAGGGCGCGAGCCGGTCGACCAGCCGCACCGACCGGAACGGCGGCGCGAAGGTGACGACGAGCAGCAGCCCGGAGGCCGCCACGGCGCCCAGCACCATGCCGAGCAGCGACGCGCTCATTGCAGCACCCGCACGTCCTGCGGCAGCCGCCCGATCCGCAGCATCAGCCGGTAGGCCAGCAGGCAGACCGCGCCGCCGACCACCAGCAGCCCGGTGCCCAGCGGCGAGTCGTAGGCGGCCAGCGTCGTCGACTGGGTGGCCAGCAGGAGCAGCACCACCCACGGCGCGCCCACCGCCAGCCGGGCCGCCTGCACCACCCAGCCCTGCCGGGTCTCGAGCTCCGCGCGGGCGCGGGCGTCCTCGCGCAGGAAGGTGGCCAGGGTCCGCAGCACCCGGCCCAGGTCGCTGCCGCCGACCTCGCGGGCCACCCGCAGCGTCTCCACGATGCGGTCGCCGACCGGGTCGGCGAGGTCGGCCTTGAGCCGGTCGAGGCTCTCGCCGAACCGGCCGTTGGAGCGGTGGTCGGCGGCGAACCCGGCGAACGGCGGGCGCAGCACCTCCGGCCCGCGGGTGCCCAGCGCCGACAGCGCCTCCGGCAGGGACAGTCCGGCCCGCACCGCCGACGCCAGGTTGTCGACCACCTCCGGCCACACCTCGCGCAGGTCGGCGCGGCGGCGGGCGGCCAGCCGGCGCACCTGCACGTGCGGCAGCGCGAAGCCGAAGACGCCGAACGCCAGGCTCACCGTCACCGTCCCCGTCGTCAGCAGGACGACGACCAGCGCGAGCAGGCCCAGGCCGACCTGCAGCGCCACCAGCTGCGCGGCGTTGATCCCGGTCAGCCCGGCCTCGGCGAGCAGCCGCGCCCGGCGCCCCGGAGGACGCGGCCCGGTCCGCCGCCGCGGCGCCCGCGGACCGCTGCGCCACACCAGCAGCAATCCGACGCCGAGCAGCAGCCCGAGGAGGGCGCCGATCACCGGGGGGACTCCAGTAGCGCGGCCAGGTCGAGGCCGGCGGCGACGAAGCGCTCCTGGTGCGGCGGGAAGCCCTCCGCGCGCACCAGCCGGCCCTCGCGCGTGGTGAAGACGTCGGCCAGCTCCACCACGCCGTCCTCGGACCGGCCCGGGACCGCGACTACCTCGCGGACCCGTCGCTGCCCGGAGGGCTCGGTGGCCACGTGCACCACCAGGTCGACGCTGGCGGCCACCGTGGGGACGACGAAGGCGTGCCCGATGTTGTCGCCGGCCAGCAGCGGCAGCGTGCACATCTTCACCACCGCCTCGCGGGCGCTGTTGGCGTGCAGCGTGCACATGCCGGGGAGGCCGCTGTTGAGCGCGATGAGCAGGTCGAGGCACTCCTCCTGGCGCACCTCGCCGACGACGATCCGCGAGGGCCGCATCCGCAGCGCCTCCTTGACCAGCCGCCGCAGCGGGATCTCACCGGCGCCCTCGAGGTTGGGCTGGCGGGTCTGCATCGCCACCACGTCGGGCAGCGGCACCCGCAACTCGAAGACCTCCTCGCAGGTGATCACCCGCTCCCGCGCCGGGATCGCCGCGCACAGGCAGTTGAGCAGGGTGGTCTTGCCGGCCTGCGTGCCGCCGGAGACGAGCACGTTCAGGCCGGCGGCGACGGCGGCCTCCAGGAACCGGGCGGCCTGCGTCGTCAGCGTGCCGCCGGCGACCAGCTCGTCGAGCGAGTGCGCCTGCAGCACGAACTTGCGGATGTTGACCGCCATGTGCCGCCGGGTGACGTCGGGGATGACCACGTGCAGCCGCGACCCGTCGGGCAGCACCGCGTCGACGAAGGGCTGGCTCATGTCGATCCGCCGTCCCGACGTGCGCAGCATCCGCTCCACCAGGTCGGCCAGCTGCCCGGCACCCAGGATCGTCGTGGTCAGCTCGCTGCGGCCGCGCCGGGCCACGAACACCCGCCCGGGCTCGTTGACCCAGATCTCCTCGACCTCGGGGTCGTCGAACCAGCGCTGCAGCGGCCCGAACCCGGCCACCCGGTCGAGCACGTCGCGCACCACGGCGTCGGGGTCGGCGATCGGCGGCAGCGCCGAGGTCAGCGACCGCTCGGCGTAGTCGGCGACCACGTCGCGCACCAGCACCCGCACCGGCGCGGGGTCGGTGAACGGGTCCAGGCCGCGGCGGCGGATCAGCTCGCGCACCTCGCCGTCGACGACGTCGAGCGCGCTCGTCGCAGTCGGCACCGCACCCCCGTCGACCAGCCGTTCCGTGCCCAGGACGACGGGACGATAGGTCGGCGGCGACGCTGCGTGGGCGCCCCGTCAGCCGATCTGTGGACAGCTCCGGCCGATCCCACCCGACCGGGCGACCGCCGGCCGGGCACCTCGGTCGTCCCGGGTGACGGTGCGCGCCCAGCGCGCACTCCGGTCGAGGGAGTGCGCCATCAGCGCACACCACCGGCCGTCGCGCACGAGCTGCGGCCCGCTGCACCTGCTCCGGGGGAGCCTCGTCCGGCCGCCGGGTGAGCAGGGTGGCACCGGAACCGTGTGGCTGGCGGCGCGGTCGTGCCGACCTGGTGGCAAGACGAGGGGATGGCCGCGCCGGCACGGGCGTGACGCCGCGGTGACGGCTGGGTGACGCGGCGGACCTAGCGTGGCGGCGGTCCACCCACCTGAGCGCACCGGTGCCCTCCGGCGTCGACTCCCGAGCGATCCCTCCAGCAGCTCTCCGATCGACGGAGCTCTGCGCCCACCACGAGGAGGACCCCATGACGACACCGGCCACCGCTCCGGCTCCCGGGCTGACGCTGGACGAACTACGTGCGAGCGCTCCCATCCCGGCCACGGAGACGATGCCGCCCGACGTGGCTGCACTGATCAAGCCGGACAGCGGGATCTACATCCGGTCGGACTACACCGAGACGGCGGCTCTCCGGGTCGGCGATCCACCCGGAGCGACCGCGGACTGGCGTGTCCTCGAGTCGGACGGCCAGATCAGGTCCACCGTTCCAGGACTCGCGCAGACCGCACTCGAGTTCGACCCCGGTGCAGCACCGCCGAAGGACGACGCACACACCGAGGGATACCGCCCGTCGTGGGTCGAACAGCGGTTCCTCCCCGAACTCGCGCCGTACCCGCTCTCCGCCCAGCGTTCCGGCCTCACCAGGGACCGGGTGTTCCTCGAGCCGTTCGCGTCCGAGGCGGAGCGGTTCCCGTACCCGTGGCGCACCATCGGCAAGGTCTACACCCCGACAGGAGGCGGGACCGGGTACCTCGTGGGACCGAACCTCGTCCTGACCGCCGGACACGTCATGCCGTGGGACCAGGCGAACTGGTGGGTGCAGTTCATCCCCGCGTACCGATCCGGCGACTCGAACCCGACACCGTTCGGCTCCTCGTACGTGTCCGAGTACCGCGGCTACCGGCCACAGGGCAGTTCACCCTTCGGCTACGACTACGCCGTGTGCAGGCTGTACCAACCGCTCGGGAACGCCCTCGGGTGGCTCGGCACACGCAGCGCGGGGGACGGCGACATCGGGAGTCGCGACTACATCTCGTCCGGCTACCCGGACACCTTCGGTGGCCGCCCCGCGGTCAACTTCGCACTCGGCATCCGCGACATCGACAGTGACGACCCCGGCAGGGAGTACGAGACGGTGCACCACGTCTCGGCCGGCTGGTCGGGCGGACCGCTCTGGTACTTCGCGGGCACGGATCCGTACGCCATCGGCGTCACGAGCGGGTACGAGACGGACGGACTCGATCCGACACGGGACGTCTATGCGGGGTACCGGGCGATGACCGACCTCGTCAGGTTCGGCTTGGACAACTGGCGACCCTGACGTCGTCACGCTCGTCCGCACCCGGTGACGACGGCAGGGGGTCGGCGAGGTCGGCCGGCACATCCTCGCCGGTGGCGGCCGAGTGACGGTGTGCGCTGACGGCGCACTTCCTCGACCGGAACGCGCCGTCAGCGCACACCGTCGGCCCCCGCGGAGCTGGAGGCGGGTTGCGCACGCGGGGGCTTCGGGCCCTGTCGCGGCGCCCCGGTGCTCCCTAACTTCACCGCCGTACCACTCCCACCGACCCCCGGAGGGACCGATGAGCGGCGACACCCGGTCCACCGTCCTCGACTGGAGCGCGGCCTTCGACCGGCACGACGTCGAGACGTACGCCGACTACATGGACGAGAACTGCGTCTTCTTCAACGTGGGCACGGGTCAGCGCGTCGAGGGCCGGGCGGCCGCCCGGCAGGACTTCGTCGACCTGCTCGCGGCGTGGGGCGACCTCCGCCTCGAGGTGATCCACGTGCTGGTCGACGGCGACTCCTTCACCAAGCAGTGGGCCATGACCGGCGTGCACACCGGCGACCTGCCCGGCCTGCCCGCGACCCACCGCCCGTTCCGCATCGTCGGCGCGGGCGTCGGCCGCATCCGCGAGGGGAAGATCGTCGAGCTCACGGAGTACTGGAACCTGGCCAGCTTCCTGATGCAGGTCGGCGCACTCCCCGCGCCCGAGGCTGCCGTCGGGGTCGGTGGCTAGGCGTCGCGAGCGGGGGCGCCGGTGACGGTGTGCGCTGCCGGCGCACCAGCCGCCTCACGGCCGGCGTCGTCCGGGACGAGCCCCTGCAGCAGCAGCCCGAGGGAGCTGACCAGCGCGCCGAGCGCCACCGGGGTGACCAGCAGGACCCCGACGACGACCTCGGCCAGGTCCCCGGCGAACAGGCTGCCCAGCAGGTCGTCGAACGCCGACCACCACACCAGCGCCCCGCCGGCGAGCAGGGCCAGCCCGCCGACCAGGGTCACCGCGCCGTAGACCGCCATCCAGCGGGGCGTCCCCGGGCGGGAGGTGCCGCGCAGCGCGTCGGCGAGGGCGGCCCGTGCCCGGGGGGCGAGGTCGGGCTCGTCGAGGTGGTCGGCCAGCGCCCAGTGCCCGTCGACCTCGAGGACCGGCAGCAGGTTGGTGACCAGGTCGAGCAGCCCCAGGACGACGAGCCGCCAGGCCACCCCCGCGACCAGCACCGAGGAGCTCACCTGCGCGGTGATCGCGAGCAGGCTGGTGGTCACCACGTCCACCATCAGCCCGGCGAGTGCCTGCACGACCCGCGCCCGCCGGGGCAGCGTCAGCGCCTCGGTGGAGTCGACGAAGAACGAGATCCCGCCCCAGTAGAAGCCGAAACCCGCCCGGCGCGGACGGCGGCCGAAGTGGACCAGCGCGACGGCGTGGGCCAGCTCGTGCAGCGCGGCGAGCAGGAGGCCGACGACGAAGCCCACCAGCGCGTCGACCACGGGACGGTCGGTGACCGCGGGCCCGGCAGGCCGTCCCGTGGTCATCGAGACGAGGCCTGCGACCACGACCGCGGCCAACAGGAACCGCCCGGGCAGCGAGCACAGCAGCGGCAGGAGATGGCGGTCGATCCACCGGGCCGGCCGCTCGATGCCGGCGACCTCGAGCCCGGAGCGGGTGAGCACCACGCGGCGGTCGCGGCGCGGGTCCCCGGCGGGGCGGTCCGCGACGTCGGTGGGGTCGGTCAGGACGCCGGCGTCCACGAGCTCGGCGACCAGCCGCTCGCCGTCCGGCCCGCCGAGGCGCGCGGCCAGGGTGGCGCGGTCCGGCCCGTCGGCCAGGAGGTCCGGCAGCCGGGTGGCACGCGGGTGCTCGAGCAGGGCGGCGTCCCCGTCGGGCACCGAGACCAGCAGACCCCGCTTGCTGGCACGCCAGAGGACGTCGTCGGCCAGGTGCACGGCTCCCCCAGGGACGGGACGGTTCGGGACGGGACGCGGAGGCGCCGCGAGTCCCCGGGCGGACCGGGGTGCTCGCGGCGCCTCGTCACGGGCTCAGCGCCTCGCGGCGCCGGGACGGGCGCTCAGCGCCACAGCCGGCCGCGGGCGAGTCGACGAAGACGACGCAGCATGAGGACCACCTCCCTCCTCCCGGTCAGGTCGGTTCACGGCCGGGTCACGGCCGGGACAGGGCCCGCGGCGCGCGGCGACGGGACCGCGGCGTCCGGGCAGGCGGCCTGTTCCAGCAGCACGGCCTCGGCGTCGGCGCGCTCCAGCGGCCGGGCGAAGAGGTAGCCCTGCGCCGAGTCGCACCGCCCCTCGGCCAGCAGCCGCGCCTGGTGCTCGTGCTCGATGCCCTCGGCCAGCACCTCCAGGCCCAGCGTGCGGCCCAGGTCGATGGTGCCGCGCACGATCGCCGGCATCGGCTCGCCCTCGGCCATCGTGCTGACGAACGAGCGGTCGATCTTGAGCACGTCGACGGTGAACTGCCGCAGGTGGGCCAGCGAGGAGTAGCCGGTGCCGAAGTCGTCGAGGGCGAGCCGCACGCCCAGCGCCCGCAGCGCCGCCAGCGAGGCGGCCGCGTGCTCGGGGTCGCGGACCAGCGCGGTCTCGGTCACCTCCAGCACCAGCGCGCCGGCGGGCAGCCCGCTCTCGGCGAGCGCGACCGAGATCTGCTCGACCAGGCCGGCCGACGTCAGCTGCGCGGCCGACAGGTTGACCGCCATCGTCAGGTCGCCGGCGCCGGGGTGGGCCTGCCGCCACGCGGCGGCGGTGGCGCACGCCTCGCGCAGCACCCACGCGCCGATCTCGCCGATCAAGCCGGCCGCCTCGGCGGCGGGCACGAACCGGTCGGGGCCCACCGGGCCCAGCCGCGGCGACGCCCAGCGCAGCAGCGCCTCGAAGCCGGTCACCCGCCGGTCGGCCAGGGTGACCACCGGCTGGTAGACGAGCCGGAACTCGCCGCGCTCCAGCGCACCGCGCAGCTCCTGCTCCAGCTCGCGGGCGGCCTCGGCGGCCGCGCGCATCCCGGGGTCGTAGCGCTGCACCCGGCCCCGGCCGCCGGCCCGGGCGGCCTGCAGCGCGAGGTCGGCGTCGGCGATCAGCGAGCCGGCGGGGACGTCGCCGCGGCCGACGGCGATGCCCACCGCGGCGGTCACCGTGACCGCCGTGCCGTCGACCTGGATCGGCCGGGTCAGCACCTCGAGCAGCCGCTCGGCGGTGGCCTGGGCCTGTGCCTCACCGTCGCCGGGCTGCTCGACGAGCACGGCGAACTCGTCGCCGCCGAGCCGGGCGACGGTGTCGTCGGCGCGCACCGCGGCGCGCAGCCGCCCGGCCACCTCGAAGAGCAGGAAGTCGCCGGCGTCGTGGCCGAGGGTGTCGTTGACCGCCTTGAAGCCGTCGAGGTCCACGGTCACCACCGCGGCCGAGCCGCCGCCGCGCACGGTGCGCAGCAGCGCCTGGCCGACGCGGTCGGTGAACAGCGTGCGGTTGGCCAGGCCGGTCAGCCCGTCGTGCAGGCTGGTGTGCACCAGCATCCGCTCGGCGCTGCGCCGGCTGGTCACGTCGGTGACGTGCAGGACGATGCCGCGGACGTCGCCGTCGTCGGTGAGGTCGACCATCCGGATGCCCAGCGAGCGGTCCTCGCCGCGGTGGCGGGTGGACAGCTCACCGTCGACGACGGTGCCGCGATTGGCCAGCACCTGCTGGAAGAAGGCGTCGGCGCGCCCGGGGTCGGCGCCGGCGACGCGGACGGCGTCGTGCACGGTGGCCAGCTCCGACGGCTCGACGCCGAGCAGGGCGGCGAGCGGGGCGGGGTCGCTGAGGAAGCGGCGGTCCCGGTCGACGACCACCACCGCGTCGGCCGACCAGGCGGCGAGCTTGACCGCGTACTGCTCCCGGGAGCGGACCAGGCAGCGGGCGGCGGCCTCGGAGCGCAGCAGCAGCGCCGCCCGCGCGAAGACCAGCGCCGCCAGCAGCACCGTGCTGACGAAGACCGCGAGCCCGGCGGAGTGGCCGTCGAGGTGGGAGACGGCGTCCACGCTGGGCGGCACCACGAGCGCGCCGAGGCAGACGGCGAGGCGGCCCAGGCCCGAGCGCCCGTCGTCGGCACCGGGCGCGGCCGGGGCCGGTGCGGCCGGGCGGACCCAGGTGACCGCGGCCAGGAGCAGGGAGCCGAGCAGCCAGCCGGAGTCGCCCCACGAGCCGAAGCCGTCGTTGCCCGACTGCAGGAGGAGGGCGAGGTCGGAGACCAGCCAGCAGGCGCACGCCGCCGTGGCGACCAGCGGCGCCCGGTCACCGCGGCGCCGGGTGGCCACCAGGCGGACCACGACCGCGATGAGCGCGGCGTCGGCCGCCGGGTAGAGCGCCTGCACCACCCGGTCGAGCACCGACAGCGAGCCGTCGTGCACGGTCGCCGAGATGGAGAGCTGCCAGGCGACCAGCAGGCCGGCCACCAGGACGACCAGCGCGTCGATCCAGCCGGCGAGCTGCTGCTCCCGGCTGGTGAGCTCGCCGTGCGCGAGCCGCCAGAGGCCGGCGGCGAGCACGCCGTAGGAGGCCAGCCACAGGACGTCGGCCGGGCAGGTGGCGGTGCCGGCGCCGGTCAGCGCGTGGTGCGCCTGCCAGACGACGTCGCCGGCCGCGGACAGCGCGACGCCGAGGGCGACCAGCCGCGCGCCCCCGCGCCGGGCGCCGGAGACGGCGAGCGCCACGGCCAGCGCCACGACGGCGAAGTACGACGCGGTGCCGGCGACCGTGCCGGCGAGGGAGGCCTGGCCCAGGAGGCCGACCGCGGCGAGCGCACCGGCCACGCCGACGACGGCGCGGCTGCGGCCCGGGGGCGTCGGGGAGCTGCCGACGGCGCGGTCGGCTGCCCTGGGGGTCGGGAACACGCAGTGCTCATCGGCGCGCCACCGACCCGACTCAAACCGGGCCGCCCGCCGCTCCCCCCATCGGGGTGCGGGGTGCGGGGTGGGAGGTGCTCAGCCCGCCGGTCGCAGCACCGCCTGCACCAGGTGCGGGCCGGGCTCGGCCAGCGCCGTCCGCAGCTGCCCGGCCAGCTCCTCGGCGGTCTCGGCGCGGGTGGCCGGCACGCCCATCCCGGTGGCGAGGGAGACGAAGTCCAGCGTGGGGCCGCCCAGGTCGAGCAGCTGCCCGGCGCGCTCGCCCCCGCCGGTGGCGCCGACCCGCGACAGCTCGCCCTGCAGGATCGCGTAGGACGCGTTGTCGTAGAGGACGACGGTGACGTCGAGCTGCTCGCGGGCCATCGTCCACAGCGCCTGGACGGTGTACATCGCGCTGCCGTCGGCCTGCAGCACGAGCACCGGCCGGTCGGGGCAGGCCACCGCCGCGCCGACGGCCATCGGCAGGCCGTCGCCGATCGCCCCGCCGGTCAGCGCCAGCCAGTCGTGCCGCGGTGCGCCGGAGGTCAGCTCGGCGATCCCCACGCCGGAGGTGATCGCCTCGTCGACGACCACCGCCCGCTCGGGCAGCACCGCCCCGACCACCGCCGACACCGCCCGCGGCGTCAGCCGGCCGGTGGGCAGCTCCGGGCGGGAGGCCTCGAGCAGCCGCGGCTCGGCGCCGCCGGCCACCTTCCCGGCGAGCTCCTCGAGCGCGGCGACGCCGTCCTCGCCGGGCGCCGACAGCACGTGCACGGCGCAGTCGTCGGGCACCGGCGTCCCCGGCACGCCCGGGTAGCCGAAGAAGTGCACCGGGGAGGTGGCGCCGGCCAGCACCAGGTGCCGGGTGCCGGCGAGCGCCTTGATCGCCACCTCCGGCGGGTAGGGCAGCTTGCCGACGTCGGGCAGCCCGGCGCCGCGCACCATCCGCGCGGGGAACGTCTCGGCCAGCAGCCGGGCGCCGGTGCCCGCGGCGACCCGTCCGGCGGCCAGCAGCCCCGCCTCGGAGGCCACGACGTCCCCGCCGAGCAGCAGCACGGTCGGCTCACCGGAGCCCACCGCCGTCGCCACGTCGGACACCACGGCGGCGGGCACCTGCGGCCGCGGGCGCGGCGGCACCGGGTCGGCGACCGCGGCGCCCTCGGACCAGGACACGTCGGCGGGCAGCACCAGCGTGGCGATCTGCCCGCGCGCGGCCGCGGCGACGGCCTCGGCGGCGTCGGCGGCGAGGTCCTCGGGGGTCAGCGACCGGCGCACCCAGCCCGACACCGTGCCGGCCACCGCGTCGATGTCGCTCTCCAGCGGCGCGTCGAGCCGCTTGTGCGAGCGGGCGTGGTCGCCGACGACGTTGACCATCGGCGTGCGGCCGCGGCGGGCGTTGTGCAGGTTGGCCAGCCCGTTGCCCATGCCCGGCCCGAGGTGCAGCAGGGTCGCGGCGGGGCGGCCGGTCATGCGTGCCCAGCCGTCGGCGGCGCCGGTGGCGACCCCCTCGAACAGGGTGAGCACGCCGCGCATCCCCGGGACGTCGTCGAGCGCGGCGACGAAGTGCATCTCGGAGGTGCCGGGGTTGGCGAAGCAGACGTCGACGCCGGCGTCGACGAGCGTGCGGATGAGGGCCTGGGCGCCGTTCACCGGGAGACGTGCACCTCGTTCACCTCGTAGTGGGTCATGGTGGCGCCGCCGCTGGCGAACTTCGGGACGTCCCGCGCGGTCGCCCTGCCCTCGTCGGAGGCGAACGCGGCGCCCATGGCCTGCTCGGAGTCGAAGTCGAGCTCGGCGACGAGGTAGGGCGCAGGCTGCGAGGGGTCCATCGACTGCGGCCGGCCGGTGGTCAGCCGCACCAGGCCGGGCATCTGCACCGCGAGCGGCGTGTGCGTGTCGCGGTAGTGGGCGTCGAACGCTGCCGGGTCGTCGGGCTGTCCGTAGCTGACGACGAGCCTGTGCACCATCTGCGCCACCTCCGCGGTCGGCCCGGGCACCGCTGCCGCGGGACTCCCCCTCACCCTGGCAGGCCCGCCCGGCCGGCCGCGACCGGGGCCCCGCGCGGGCTCAGAAGGTGATCACCAGCCGCCCGCGCACGCCGCCGCGGGCCAGCGCGCGGTGCGCCTCGGGCGCCTCCTCCGGCGCGAAGGTGCGGGCCACCCGCAGGGTCAGCGCGCCGGACTCCACCTGCTCGCGCAGCCGGTCCAGTGCGGCGCCGTTCTCGGCGTAGTCGCGCACCCGGGTCGGGAACACCTCGACCCGGCCCGACCCGTCGCCGCGGTAGCCGCGCACGGTGGCCACCTTCCCGCCGTCGCGGACCGCGGGCAGCACGAGCGCGTCCTGCACCGACCCGTCGGCCAGCCCGTCGACGCCGCCGGGGAACTCGGCGCGGATCCGCTCGGCCACGTCGTCCCCCCGCCGGACGACGACGTCGGCGCCGAGGTCGCGGACCAGCTGCTCGTCGGCCTCGGACGCGTCGGCGACGACGGTGTGCCCGTCGGCCTTCGCCAGCTGGACGACGTAGCCGCCGAAGGCGCCCGCCGCGCCGGTCACCGCGAGCACCGACCCGGGGGGCAGCGCCAGGTGGTCGAGCGCCAGCCGGGCGGTGAGCCCGTTCATCGGCAGCGTGCACGCGGCGACGGCGTCCGTCCCCGCCGGCACCCGGGCCACCGAGCCCTGCGGCAGCACGAGGTCCTCGCGGTAGCCGCCGTGCGCGCCGGTGGGGACGACGACCGCCATGACCGCGTCGCCGACCCGCACCCGGTCGACGTCCTCGCCCACCTCGACCACCTCGCCGGCGGCGTCCATGCCGGGCACCCACGGCGGGGTCGTGACCGGGTCCCGCCCGGCGTAGGCGCCCTCGCGCAGGTGGGTGTCGGTGGGGCTGACCGCCGTCGCGCGCACCCGCAGCCGCACCTGCCCGGGCCCGAGGGGCTCGTCCGGCACGTCGACGACGGTGAGGGCCTCGGGCCCGCCGAACCGGACCACTCCCACGGCACGCACGGCCCCGAACCTACGGCCACCGGTGGCGCCCCGCCGGTCACAGCCGATCCCCAGCGCGCGCACCAGGCCGGCCCAGCCCCGGGCGCGACCGTCGGCGTCATGCCCCCGCTCCTGCTCGGCGCGCACGACCGCGCCGGTACCGCCGGCCGTGGACGGCCCGTGCTCGACGTCGTCGTCCCGGTGCACGACGAGGAGACCGACCTCGAGCCGTGCCTGCGCCGCCTGCACGCCCACCTGACCGAGTCCCTGCCCTGGTCGTTCCGCATCACCGTCGCGGAGAACGGCAGCACCGACCGCACCCCGGAGGTGGCGCACCGGGTCGCCGCGGAGCTGCCCGGGGTCGAGGTGCTGCAGATCCCGGAGCCCGGCCGCGGCGGCGCGCTGCGCACGGCCTGGCTGCGGTCGGACGCGCCGGTCCTCGTCTACACCGACGTCGACCTCTCCACCGACCTCGACGCCCTGCTGCCGCTGGTCGCCCCGCTGGTCAGCGGCCACTCCGACCTGGCCATCGGCACCCGGCTGGCGCGCTCGTCGCGGGTGGTCCGCGGCCTCCGGCGCGAGGTCGTCTCCCGCTGCTACAACCTGGTCCTGCGCCGCACGCTGGCCACCTCGCTGTCGGACGCCCAGTGCGGCTTCAAGGCCATCCGGGCCGACGTCGCGGTGCGGCTGCTGCCGCTGGTCGAGGACACCGGCTGGTTCTTCGACACCGAGCTGCTGGTGCTCGCCGAGCGGGCCGGGTTGCGGATCCACGAGGTGCCCGTCGACTGGGTCGACGACCCCGACAGCCGGGTCGACGTCGTGGCGACGGCGCGCGCGGACCTGGCCGGCATCGCCCGGGTGCTGCGCGCGCTGGCCACCGGGCGGCTGCCGCTGGCGCAGCTGCGCGACTCGATCGGCCGCGGGCCGCTGCCCGACCGGCTGCCCGGCGACTCGTCGTCGCCGGCCGGCCAGCTGGTGCGCTTCGCCGCGGTCGGCGTGCTGTCGACGGCGGCCTACCTGCTGCTGTTCCTGCTGCTGCGCGGCGTCCTGGCCGCCCAGCCGGCCAACCTCGTCGCCCTGCTGGTGACCGCGGTGGCCAACACCGCGGCCAACCGGCGGGTCACCTTCGGCATCCGCGGCGGGCCCGGGGCCGGCCGCCACCAGCTGCAGGGGCTCGTCGTGTTCGCCCTCGCCCTCGCCCTGACCAGCGGTTCCCTGGGCCTGCTGCACCTGGCCGCCCCCTCGCCGGCCCGCGCCGTCGAGCTCGCCGTGCTGCTCGCCGCCAACGCCGCGGCCACGCTGCTGCGCTTCGTGCTGCTGCGCGACTGGGTCTTCCGCGGCGCCCGGACCCCCCGCACCCCCGTGGCCGCGCCCGCCACGGCCGCCCTCCCCGAGACGGAGACCGCCCGGTGACCGCCACCGTGCCGCCACCCCCGGCGCCCGCCGCTCCCCCGGCACCCGCGCGCGCCGGCCGGGCCGCCCGGCTGCTGCGCCGGCACCCCACCGACCCGCGCTGGGTGCGGCCCGCGCTGCTCGGCCTGCTGGCCGCCACCGGCGCGCTGTACCTGTGGGACCTCTCGGCGTCGGGCTGGGCCAACGCCTTCTACGCCGCGGCCGCGCAGGCCGGCTCGCAGAGCTGGGAGGCGTTCTTCTACGGCTCCTCCGACGCGGCCAACTCGATCACCGTGGACAAGCCCCCCGCGTCGCTGTGGGTGATGGCGCTGTCGGTGCGGCTGTTCGGCCTGAGCCCGTGGTCGCTGCTGGTGCCGCAGGCGCTCATGGGCGTGGCCACCGTGGGGCTGCTGTACCTGGCCGTGCGCCGGGTGGCCGGCCCGGGCGCGGGGCTGCTCGCCGGGGCGGTCCTGGCGCTGACCCCGGTGGCCGCGCTCATGTTCCGCTTCGACAACCCCGACGCGCTGCTCGTGCTGCTGATGACCGCGGCCGCGTACGTGCTCACCCGGTCGCTGGAGCGGGCCTCCACCCGCGGGCTGGTCGCCGTGGGGGTGCTGCTCGGGTTCGCGTTCCTCACCAAGACGCTGCAGGCGGTGCTCGTCGTCCCCGGCTTCGCGCTGGTGTGGCTGGTGGCCGCTCCGGCAACGCTGCGCCGCCGCGTGCTGCAGCTGCTCGGCGCCGGGGCGGGGACGGTCGTGGCCGGCGGCTGGTGGGTCGCCGTCGTCGAGCTGGTGCCCGCGGCGTCGCGCCCGTACGTCGGGGGCTCGCAGACGAACTCCGTGTGGGAGCTGATCTGGGGCTACAACGGCCTCGGCCGGCTGACCGGCGAGGAGACCGGCAGCGTCGGCGGCGCGCCGGGTGGCGGCTGGGGCGAGACCGGGCTGCTGCGGCTGTTCGGCGCCGAGGTCGGCGGGCAGGTCGGGTGGCTGCTGCCGGCCGCGCTGGCGCTGCTGGCCGCCGGGCTGGTCACCGTCGGCCGGGCACCCCGCACCGACCCGCGCCGGGCCGCGCTGCTCACCTGGGGCACCTGGCTCGCCGTCACCGGCCTGACCTTCAGCCTGATGGCCGGCATCTTCCACGCCTACTACACGGTGGCCCTCGCCCCCGCGGTCGCCGCCCTGGTCGCCATCGGCGGCGCGCTGCTCTGGCGGCGCCGGGACCGGGCCGGGGCGCGGCTGGTGCTGGCGCTCGTGCTGGCCGGCACCGCGCTGTGGGCGTGGGTGCTGCTGGGCCGCTCGGCGGACTTCCTGCCGTGGCTGCGCTGGGCCGTCCTGGCCGTGGGGCTGGTCGCGGCGCTCGGGCTGGTCGTCGTCGACCGGCTGGGCCGCGCCGTTGCCGCCGCGGTGCTGGCCGCCGGGCTGCTGGGCGGGGTCGCCGGACCGGCCGCCTACGCCGTGCAGACCGCCGCCACCCCGCACACCGGCTCCATCCCGAGCGCCGGTCCGGCCGTCGCCGGCGCCGGCTTCGCGGGCCCCGGCGGTGCCGCACTCGGCCGCCCGCCGGCCGCTGCCGGCGGTGCCGCACCGGGCGGGGTGGCGCCGGGGACCGCGCCGGGCAACACCGCGGTCCCGGTCGGCCCCCGAGGCGGCGCCGGCGGCGGGCCGGGCGGGTTGCTCGACGCCTCCGACGTCGGCGAGGAGCTGGTGGCCGCGCTCAGCGAGGACGCCGACGGGTACACCTGGGCGGCCGCCGCGGTCGGGTCCAACAACGCCGCCGGCTACCAGCTGGCCACCGGGCTGCCGGTGATGGCGGTCGGCGGGTTCAACGGCAGTGACCCCTCGCCCACCCTCGAGCAGTTCCAGCAGTACGTCGCCGACGGGCGGGTCCACTGGTTCGTCGGCGGCGGGCTGGGGATGGCCGGCGACGGCGGCAGCTCGGCGTCGGCGGAGATCGTGGCGTGGGTGGCGGAGCACTACACCGCGCAGACGATCGACGGCGTCACCGTCTACGACCTGAGCCGGCCGGCGAGGTGATCCGGGCGCGGTCGTGCTCTGCCCACACCCGCGGGGCAGAGCACGTCCCGCCGCGGACCGACCCGCCGGCTCAGCGCTCGATGCCGTACTCCCGGAGCAGTCCGCGGCTGATGATCGTCTTCTGGATCTCGCTGGTGCCCTCGCCGATGAGCAGGAACGGCGCCTCGCGCATGAGGCGCTCGATCTCGTACTCCTTGGAGTATCCGTAGCCGCCGTGGATGCGGAAGGACTGCGTGGTCACCTCGGCGCAGTACTCGCTGGCCAGCAGCTTGGCCATGCCGGCCTCGACGTCGTTGCGCCGGCCGGCGTCCTTGAGCCGCGCGGCGTTGACCATCATCAGGTGCGCCGCCTCGACCTTGGTGGCCATCTCGGCGAGCTGGAAGGCGATCGCCTGGTGCGCCACGATCGGCTTGCCGAAGGTCTCCCGCTGCTGCGCGTACTCCACGGCCAGCTCGAAGGCGCGGATGGAGATGCCGCAGGCGCGGGCGGCGACGTTGACCCGGCCGACCTCGACGCCGTCCATCATCTGCGCGAAGCCGCGGCCCGGCTCCCCGCCGAGGATCGCGTCCGCGCTCGTGCGGTAGCCGTCGAACACCAGCTCGGTGGTGTCGACGCCCTTGTAGCCCATCTTGTCGATCTTGCCGGGGATGGTCAGGCCCGGGGCGACGGTGCCGAAGCCGGCCGGCTTCTCGACGAGGAACGTCGTCAGGTTCTGGTGCGCCTTGTCCGCGCCGAGGTCGGTGCGCACCAGGGCGGCGACCAGGGTGGAGGAACCGCCGTTGGTCAGCCACATCTTCTGGCCGTCGATGACGTAGGAGTCGCCGTCGCGGACCGCCTTGGTGCGGATGCCGGCGACGTCGGAGCCCAGGCCCGGCTCGGACATCGAGAACGCGCCGCGGACCTCGCCGGTGGCCATCCGCGGCAGGAAGTGCTCCTTCTGCGCCTGGGTGCCGTGCTGGCGGATCATGTAGGCGACGATGAAGTGGGTGTTGATGACGCCGCTGACGCTCATCCACCCGCGGGCGATCTCCTCGACCACCAGCGCGTAGGTCAACAGCGACTCACCCAGGCCGCCGTACTCCTCGGGGATCATCAGCCCGAAGATGCCCAGCTCCTTGAGCCCCTCGACGATCTCCGTCGGGTAGGCGTCGGCGTGCTCCAGCTCCTGGGCGTGCGGGATGATCTCCTTGTCCACGAAGCTGCGGACCGTCGCCAGGATCTCCTGCTGGATGTCGGTCAGGTCGGCGGTCTGCGCCAGTCGGGCCACGTCTGCTCCTCCGGGACTCCGGTGTCCGTGTTACCGGTGAGTATGGAGCAGTCCCCTCCGGACGCGTCGTCGTGTCCGTGGTCGCGCGCCCGCGCCGGGGACCCCGCGCCCTCTACGGTGCCGCTGGCAGCACCGAGGAGGACGCGATGAGCAGCAGCCAGGACCCGTCCGGGTACGGGAGCGCGCAGGCCTACGGCCCACCGCCACCGGGCTGGCCGCCCTACCGGCGGCCCACGAACACCCTGGCGATCCTCGCGCTGGTCTTCGCCTTCGTCGCCTCGCCGGCGGGCCTGGTGCTCGGCATCCTGGCCCGCCGGCAGATCCGGCAGACCGGCGAGGAGGGCGACGGCCTGGCACTGGCCGGGATCGTCATCGGCGGCATCGGTACCGCCCTGGCCGTGCTGGGCGTCGTCGTCGCGATCGTCGTCGTCGCCACCGTGGGCGCGTCCTTCGCCCCCTGACCCCGGCGCGCCGGGCCCCCTAGTCCTCGGGCGGGGTGAACGACGAGGTGCGGCTCATCCCGGCGGCGCGGCCCTTGCCGGCGATGACCAGCGCCATCTTGCGGCTGGCCTCGTCGATCATCTCGTCGCCGAGCATCGCCGAGCCCTTCGCGCCGCCGGCCTCCGACGTGGACCAGTCGTAGGCGTCGAGGATGAGCTCCGCGTGGTCGTAGTCGGCCTGCGACGGCGCGTAGATCTCGTTGGCGGCGTCGATCTGGCCCGGGTGCAGCACCCACTTGCCGTCGAACCCGAGGACGGCGGAGCGCTTGGCCACCTCGCGGAAGGCGTCGACGTCGCGCACCTGCAGGAAGGGGCCGTCGATGGCCTGCACGCCGCGGGCGCGGGCGGCCATGAGGATCTGCATGAGGATGTAGTGGAACGGGTCGCCCGGGTAGTCCGGGTGCAGGGCGCCGACCACGAGCGACTTCATGTTGATGCTGGCCATGAAGTCGGCCGGGCCGAAGATGATCGTCTCGATCCGCGGGCTGGCGAACGCGATGTCGTTGACGTTGATCAGGCCCTGCGCGGTCTCGATCTGCGCCTCGATGCCGATCCGCCCGACCGGCAGGCCGTTGGCCTTCTCGACCTGCGTGAGCAGCAGGTCCAGCGCCGCCACCTGGGCGGCGTCGGCGACCTTCGGCAGCATGATGCAGTCGAGCTCGGCGCCGGCGCCCTCGACCACCTCGATCACGTCGCGGTGGGTCCACTCCGTCGTCCAGTCGTTCACGCGGACGGTGCGGATCTTCTCGCCCCAGCCGCCCTCGTTGAGGGCCGCGACGATGTTCTTGCGGGCGCCGGGCTTGGCCAGCGGCGCGCAGGCGTCCTCGAGGTCGAGGAAGACCTGGTCGGCCGGCAGCCCCTTGGCCTTCTCCAGGAACCGCGGGTTGCTGCCCGGCACGGCGAGGTTGGAACGACGGGATCGGAGCTCGGCCACGGATGCCTCCGTCGGGGTGGTGGGGTGGGTGGACGACTCAGCGGGTGGGGTCTTCGGCTACCGGAGGGTAACGACGCTCACGTGGCGGGCTCGACCGGCGTCGGCGGCCGGGCGGCCCGCACCACCAGCGCCACCCCCGCGACGACGGCGACCATGCCGGGCAGCGCCAGCAGCGGCGGCGTCTGGCCCAGCAGCACCAGCGCCACGAGCAGCGCGCCGGGCACCTCGAGCAGCACGGCCAGGCCGACGACGGTGGGCCCCACGCCGGCGAGCACCAGGTTGAGCAGCGTGTGCCCGAACAGCTGCGCGCAGACGGTGATCGCGGCGATGAGCAGCCAGTCGCGGGTGCTGAACCCGGCCAGCGGCGTCGTCGTCACCAGGGCCGCCACGGCCAGGGTGAGCGCGCAGGTGGAGTAGCAGACGACGGAGTAGGCCGAGGTCGCCAGCCGGGTGCGCGCCCGCGCGCCGGCCAGCATGTAGCCGCCGGCGCAGACCGCGCCCAGCAGCGCCAGCCCGTCACCGGCCAGCGCGTCCAGGCTGACGGTGACGTCGACCCCGGCGATCAGCGCGACGCCGACCACCGCGAGCACCAGCCCCCACCAGACCTGCGCGGGCAGCCGCACGCCGGAGACCCGCGCGGCCAGCGCCGTCCAGATCGGCGTGGTGGTGACCAGCGCGGTGGAGGCGGCGACGCTGGTCATCGACAGGCTCGGCAGCCAGGCGGCGAAGTGGGCGGCGAGGAACAGGCCGGCGGCCACCGAGCTGCCCAGCTGCCGCGGCCGCAGCCCGGTGAGCGTGGCGCGCTCCCGGCCGAGCAGCACCGGCACGAGCAGCGCGGCGCCGGCGGCGTTGCGCCAGAAGGCGATGGCGAGGAACGACGTGGTCACCAGGGCGGTGAGCGGCCCGGAGAAGGAGACGCCGACGACGGCGACCGCCATGAGCGCGAGGTCGCGGCCCTCCGGCCGGTGCACCGCCCACGGGGACGGCGCGACGGCGGCCTGCCCCGAGCTCACCCCGGGACCCGGATGCGGCCCGCGGCCACCGGCACCACCGCGCCGGCCACCGTGGCCCCGGTGGCCCGGCCTCCGTCGGCGGTGACCGTGCACGCGAGCACCGAGGGCCGGCCCATGGCCTCGCCCTGGCGCACCGTGTAGGACGACGTCCCGTCGGGCGCGACCAGCCCGGTGGCCACCAGCCAGACGCCGGCGCCCAGCGCGGCCGACCCGGTGGCGGGGTCCTCGCCCCAGCGCAGGTCGTTCGCGAAGACGCGGGCGTACGCGGTGGCGCCGTCCCACGACAGCACCGAGACGCCCTCCCCCACCCCGAGCCCGGCCAGCGCGGCGGGGTCGGGCACGGCGCGGTCGACGACGTCGGGGTGCACGGCGAGGAAGGCGAAGGGCAGGCCGCACCCGGCGACGTGCGCGGGCGGCCCGGCGACGTCGGCCGCCGACAGCCCCAGGCCCTCGGCCAGCGCCACCGGGTCGGGACCGTCCTCCAGCGTCGGCCGCCCGCCGGTCAGCGTGGCGCCGTCCTCGGTGACGTCGATCGGCAGGACGCCGGCGCCGCACTCCTGGTGCAGCCTGCCCGCGGGGAGCCGGCCGGTGCGGACGAGGGTGTGCGCGGCACCCACGCTCGGGTGTCCGGCGAACGGCAGCTCGGCGTAGGGGGTGAAGATCCGGACCCGGTAGGAGGCGCCGGGCTCGGTGGGCGCGCAGAGGAACGACGTCTCCGACAGCGCGAACTCGTCGGCCAGCGCCTGGCACTGCGCGGTGGTCAGGTCGTCGGCGTCGAACACCACCGCGAGCGGGTTGCCGGCGAAGGCCCGCGCCGCGAAGACGTCGACGACCTCGTACTCCACGGAGGCGGGGGCGGCCACACCCCCGACGGTAGCCTCAGCCCGTGACGACGGTGACCAGGGCGTACGTCTCCCGGCTCGCCGGACTGCCCGTCTTCGACCCCAACGGCGACCGCGTGGGCCGCCTGCGCGACGTCGTCGTGGCGCTGCGCGTGGGCACCGCCTGCCCGCGGGTGCTGGGCCTGGTGGTGGAGGTCGTCGCCCGCCGGCGGATCTTCGTGCCGATGGGCCGGGTGACCAGCATCGACCCGGGTGCGGTGGTGCTCGGGTCGGGCACGCTCAACCTGAAGCGGTTCGAGCAGCGGCGCGGCGAGACGCTGGTGCTGGGCGAGCTGCTCGACCGCACGGTGACCATCCGCGAGACCGGCCGCGGCGGCAGCGTCGTCGACGCCGGGATCGAGCAGACCCGCACCGGTGACTGGCAGGTCACCCGCCTCGCGGTCCAGGAGCCCGGCCGGATCGGCCGCCGCGGCCAGCTGCACCAGCTGGCCTGGGACGAGGTCGTCGGGCTGGGTCTGCCGGAGACCGGTCAGGGCGCCGAGACGCTGATCGCCACCTATCGCGAGCTCAACGCCGCCGACCTCGCCCACGCGCTGCAGGACCTGCCGATCAAGCGGCGCCACGAGGTGGCCGAGGCGCTCGACGACGAGCGGCTGGCCGACGTCCTCGGCGAGCTGCCGGAGGCCGAGCAGATCACCATCCTCGGCACGCTGGAGGAGGCACGGGCCGCCGACGTCCTCGAGGAGATGGACCCCGACGACGCCGCCGACCTGCTCGCCGAGCTGTCCAACGTCGACCGCAACCGGCTGCTCGAGCTGATGGAGCCGGACGAGGCCGAGCCGGTCCGCCAGCTGCTGCAGTACACCGAGGACACCGCCGGCGGCCTCATGACCAGCGAGCCGGTGATCCTCACCCCCGACGCCACCATCGCCGAGGCGCTCGCCCGGGTGCGCGAGCCCGAGCTCACCCCCGCGCTGGCCAGCCAGGTCTACGTCTGCCGGCCGCCGTCGGCCACGCCCACCGGGCGCTACCTGGGCCTCGCGCACATCCAGCGGCTGCTGCGGGAGCCACCCTCCTCGCTGGTCAGCGGGGTGCTCGACGACCTCGAGCCGCTGCACCCCGACACGCCGCTGGCGGAGGTCACCCACTACTTCGCCACCTACAACCTCGTCGCCGCGCCGGTCGTCGACGAGCAGGGCCGGCTGGTGGGCGCGGTGAGCGTCGACGACGTCCTGGACCACCTGCTCCCCGAGGACTGGCGCGAGCGGGCCCGCCGTGGCTGACGGGCGGCGGCTCGACGTCCCCCGCGGCTCGGCCCGCGGCCTCGGCAGCTACCTGCGGCTGGACCCCGACGCGGTCGGCCGGTTCGCCGAGGGGATCGCCCGGTTCCTCGGCACCGGCCGCTTCCTCGCCGTGCAGACGATCATCGTGGTGGTCTGGATCGTGCTCAACGTCGCCGCCGTCCGGCTGCGCTGGGACCCCTACCCCTTCATCCTGCTCAACCTGGCCTTCTCCACCCAGGCCGCCTACGCCGCGCCGCTGATCCTGCTGGCGCAGAACCGGCAGGCCGACCGCGACCGCGTGCAGGCCGAGGAGGACCGCGCCCGCGCCGCGCAGACCCGCGCCGACACCGAGTACGTGGCCCGCGAGCTGGCCGCCCTGCGGGTGGCGATCGGTGAGCTGGCCACCCGCGACTTCATCCGCGGGGAGCTGACCCGGCTGGCCGGCGACGAGGCGGAGGAGGCCGACAAGCGCGAGCGCAAGCGCCGCAAGCAGGCCGAGCGCGCCGAGCGGGAGCGGCGCGAGTCCGTCGGCTGAGGCGGGCCGCGTCCCCTCAGCTCGCGAGCCGGTCGGCGGCGCGGTCGAGCCGGCCGCCCACCGGCCGGGCGGTGGTCGCCGCGGCCAGCCCGGTGGGCGGCATGTCGACGTACACCGTCTCGGCGCGGGCCACCTGGTAGGTCTCGTGCCACACGCCGACGGCGCCGGGGACGCGGCGGGCGCGCTGGTTGAACGCCGTCCAGGCCGGCCGGTGGGCGGCGTCCCGGTCGGCGGCGTAGCGGTAGAGGTCCTCGGGGCTGCGCCAGTACTGCACCAGCACCGGGCCGCGCCAGGCCAGGGCGGTCCGGAAGCCGAGGAGGCCGGAGTCGGGGTCGCGCGCCAGCTCCTGCAGCATCGGGCCCATCGCGGCCATCGTGGGCAGCCACGCGTCGGGGCGGGTGAACCGGTTGATGCGCATCCCGATGAGGAACACGGTCAGGTCCCCCTCGTGCGCGTGGGTCCAGCGTCCACGGGCGGTGCGGGCCATGACGTCCTCCTGGTTGGATAGCAGTGGTACCCAAGATTAGACACCGCGACTATCCAACGTCCAGGGGGGCGGCGTGCAGATCTCCGAGCTGTCCCAGCGGTCCGGGGTGCCGCTGGCGACCGTGAAGTACTACCTGCGCGAGGGGCTGCTGCCGCCCGGCGAGGCGACGTCGCGGACCCGCGCCCGCTACGGCGAGGAGCACCTCGCCCGGCTGCGCCTGGTGCGCGCGCTGCTCGGGCCAGGCGGCCTGTCGGTGGCGCGGGCGCGGGAGGTGCTGGCCGCCGTCGACACGCCGGGGATCCCGGTGCACGCCGCGCTCGGGGTCGCGCACGGGGCCCTGCCGGGCGTCGGCGCGGACGACGCGCCCGACCTCACCGGGGCGCAGACCCACCTGCGGCGCTGGGGGTGGCAGGTGTCCGAGGAGTCCCCGGCGCTGGTCGCCCTGGCCCGCGCGCTGGCCGCGCTGCGCTCGGCCGGGTCCCCGGCACCCGACGCGCTGCTCGACCGCTACGCCGAGGCCGCCCGCCGGATCGGCGAGCAGGACGTCGCCGAGGTGCCGGCCGACTCGCTGGCCGAGGCCGTGCACTTCGTCGTCGTGCACACCGTGCTGCTCGAGCCCGTGCTGCTGGCGCTGCGCCGGCTGGCCCAGGAGGACGCCTCCTGCCGCCGCTTCGGCCCCACCCCGGTCAGCCGGTGAGGACGTGCACCAGCGCGCCGGTGACCCCGGCCAGCACCAGCACCACGATGAACGGCGCCCGCAGCGCCAGGGCCAGCGCGGCCACGGCCAGCCCGGCGAGCCGGCCGTCGACGATCAGTTCCCGGCCGGAGGTGAGCGCCTGCACCGCGACGAGCGCGGCCAGCAGCGCCGCGGGGACGAAGGTGACCACGCGCGTGACCCACGGCCGCTGCACCCAGGCCGCGGGCACCGACAACCCGGCCAGCTTGAGCAGGTAGCAGCCGAGCGAGGCGACCAGCACCACCGCCCACAGCGTCCCCGGGCTCACGCCGCGCCCTCCCGGGGCCGGCCGGCGAGGGCCACGGCGACCACCGCGGCCACCACCTGCACGCCCGGCGGCACGAACGGGGTGAGCAGCAGCGCGACGGCCGCGCCGCCCAGCGCGACCCGCCGCGCGACGGCGGGCTCCTCGGCGCCGGCGCGCAGCCGCGGCCACAGCAGCGCCAGGAAGGCGGCCGGGACGACGGCGTCCAGCGCGGCCTGCGCGGTCTCCCCGAGCGCCGCCGCCCCGAGGGCACCGACCAGGGTGGTGGCGTTCCAGACGACGTAGATGGTGGCCCCGCCGGTGAGGAAGCCCAGCCGGGCCAGCCCGCGGTCGGGCGCGGCCACGGCCAGCGCCGTCGTCTCGTCGATGACCCAGTGCGCGGTGCCCAGCCGGCGCGGCAGCCCGCGCGGCGCCAGCAGCGGCGCGAGGCGGACCCCGTAGACGGTGTTGCGGGTGCCCAGCAGCAGCGCGCTGCCGATCGCGGCCGGCCCGCCCCCGCCGGCACCGAGCACGCCGACCATCGCGAACTGGGAGGCCCCGGTGAACATCAGCAGCGACGTCACCAGCGCCTGCCAGGGGTCGAGGCCCGCGGCGTCGGCGGCCGCGCCGAAGGCCACCCCGTAGAGGCCGACGGCGACCCCGAGACCGACCGCGTCGCGCAGGACGGCGGTGCGGGCGGGGCGGGACACGGCGCCCGACGCTACCGACCGGTGCCCGGCCCGCCGTCGCCCCGGGGAAGCGACGCGCGCGTCCGGGCGTTCGACCAGGCAGGACTGCGCAGCACATCACCCCTGAGCCCGGCGGCACCCCGTGCCGACCGCCGTACAGTGGCAGGTGACCCGGGCAGCAGGACGCCGCGCGCGGCGGGCCGCCGCCGGGTCCCCCCGTCGAAGGAGACACACGCACCCATGTCCGACACGCTGACCGGCTCGCCGGCGCTCGACGCCGTCAACGCCGCTCTGGCCACCGTCCAGGACCCCGAGATCAACCGCCCGTTGACCGACCTCGGCATGGTCAAGGACGTGCAGATCGGCGTCGGTGGCGACCCGGGCGCCGTGCGCGTCGAGGTCTACCTCACCGTGGCCGGCTGCCCCATGCGCGAGACGATCACCAACCGGGTCACCACCGCGGTGTCCGCCGTCCCCGGCGTGACCTCGGTCCAGGTGGGCCTCGACGTGATGAGCGACGAGCAGCGCGCGGAGCTGCGCAAGACCGTGCGCGGCACCGACACCGCCGAGCCGGTCATCCCCTTCGCCCAGCCCGGCTCGCTGACCCGCGTCTACGCGGTGGCCTCCGGCAAGGGCGGTGTCGGCAAGTCGTCGGTCACGGTGAACCTGGCCGCGGCGCTGGCCAAGCGGGGCCTGTCGGTCGGTGTCGTGGACGCCGACATCTACGGCCACTCGGTGCCCCGCATGCTCGGTGTCGAGGACAAGCCCACGCAGGTCGACAACATGATCATGCCGCCGCAGTCGATGGGCGTGAAGGTCATCTCGATCGGCATGTTCACCCCGGGCAACACCCCGGTCGTGTGGCGCGGCCCGATGCTGCACCGCGCGCTGCAGCAGTTCCTCGCCGACGTGTGGTGGGGCGACCTCGACGTCCTGCTGCTCGACCTGCCGCCCGGCACCGGCGACGTGGCGATCTCGATCGCCCAGCTGCTGCCGAACGCCGAGATCCTCGTGGTGACCACCCCGCAGCAGGCCGCCGCCGAGGTGGCCGAGCGGGCCGGCGCGATCGCCACCCAGACCCACCAGCAGGTGGTCGGCGTCATCGAGAACATGTCGTGGCTGGAGCTGCCCGACGGCTCCCGCATGGAGGTCTTCGGGGCCGGCGGCGGTCAGACGGTGTCCGACGCGCTGACCCGCACGCTGGGCGCGCCGGTGCCGCTGCTGGGCCAGATCCCGCTCGACACCCGCCTGCGCGAGGCCGGCGACGCCGGTGCGCCGATCGTGCTCGCCGAGCCCGGGTCGGCGGCCGCCCAGGCGCTCTCCGCGGTGGCCGACTCGCTCGCCGTCCGCTCCCGCGGGCTGTCGGGCCGGTCGCTGGGGCTCACCCCCGTCCGCCGCTGACCCCCTGACGCCGAACGGCCCGGTCCCCCTCGGGGGGCCGGGCCGTTCCGCGTTGACAGCTCACGCCGGCGGGATGTGACAGGTCAGGGTCACCCGGCCGTTGGTCGTGACGACGACGCGCTCGTCACCCACGGCTCCGGTGTCGCTGTAGCAGGACGCGGAACCGACGTAGGTCCTGGTCGGTGCCGGGACTCCCTCGGGGAGCTGCCCGAAGCAGGTGACGTCGAGACCGCCCGACTCCGCCGATCACCGTGGCCCTGGCCGTCCGACTCGCCATCTCGACCTCCCCGCGATCCGTGTGAGGAGGCTGCCGGTCCGCTCCGGTCGTCGCCAGGGCACTAGTCCCCTGTGGACCGTCGCGGCCGGGTCACCGCAGGACTGACGGTGGTGGGCGTCCTCGGCCTCGTCACCGACGGTCCGGGCGTGAGGGCTCCGGACCGGGGGTCCCGGGCAGCTGCTAGGTCGCGTCGACGTCGAAGGGCGGCGGGGTGGCGCGGTCGCGGGGCCGGGCGCCGGCGGGCTTCACCAGGCTGGCCGCCGTGGCCCCGGAGGCGCTGCCGCGGCGCACCGGCGGGGCGTCGAACTCGTCCTCGAACAGCTGGGCCCGGATGAACGTCTTCGGGTGGTACCTGCGCAGGTCGAGGTCGCGCAGGCCGGCCAGCTCGTCACCCAGGGACTCGTCGACCTGCGCCCGCACCCCGGTCAGCGCCGCGCGCACCCGCTTGAGCCCGCTCGCGGCGTCCTTCGCCAGGGTGGGCAGCCGCTCGGGGCCGAAGATGAACAGCGCGGCGAGGGCGAGGACGACGATCTCGCCCCAGCCGATCGAGTCGAACACGCGCCCTCCCCCTCTGCCGTCGGTCCTCCAGCGTAGGTGCCCGCCGGGCTAGGCCTGGTCGAGCGTGGCCTGCACCGTGGTGGACGACCCGCCGCGGACCAGCTCCAGCGTGACGACGTCGCCCGGCCGGTGGGAGTCGACGGCGACGACCAGCTCCTCGGAGCTGCCGACCGGCTGGTCGTCGACCCGGATCACCACGTCCTGCTCCTGGACGCCGGCCTCGGCCGCGGCGCTGCCCGGCTCGACGTTGAGCACCAGCGCGCCGTTGCGGGCGCCGTCGGTGACCGAGCGGGTGCTGACCCCGAGCGAGGCGTGCACCGCGCTGCCGGTGGCGATGAGCTGCTCGGCGATGTCGCGGGCGGTGTCGATGGGGATCGCGAAGCCCAGGCCGACGCTGCCGCCGCCGAGGGAGGCGATCGCGGTGTTGATGCCGATGACCGCGCCGGTGGCGTCGACCAGCGCGCCGCCGGAGTTGCCCGGGTTGATCGGCGCGTCGGTCTGCACGGCGCTGATGACGGCGTTGGTGTCGCTGCCCTCCCCCGCCAGCCGCACCGGCCGGTCGAGGGCGCTGACGATGCCGCTGGTCACCGTGCCCGCCAGGCCCAGCGGCGAGCCGATGGCCACCACGGGGTCGCCGACCACGACGTCGTCGGCGCTGCCCAGGGAGGCGGTCACCAGCCCGGGCCGCTCCACCTTGACGACGGCGACGTCGCTGGCCGGGTCGCGGCCGACGATGCGGGCCTCGGACCCGGTGCCGTCGCTGAACACCGCGCGGATCTCCGCCCCCTCGACGCCGTCGGCGCCGGAGACGACGTGGTTGTTGGTGACGATGTAGCCGCCCTCGCCGTCGACGACGACGCCGGACCCGGTGGCCCCCGCCTCCCCGATGCGCACCTCGATCGACACGACGGCCGGGGCGACGTCCGCGGCGATGTCGGACACCGAGCCGGGCTCGCGGGTGACCGCGTCGTCGGTCTCCGACAGCGTGGTCCCGGGCGCCAGCAGCGGCGTCTCGGACGCCTCGCGGGTCAGCAGGTAGCCGACCCCGCCGCCGAGCGCGCCGGCCAGCAGCACCGCCAGCACGACCAGGGCCGCCACGCGCACCGACAGGTCGCGCAGCCGCAGCCTGCGGCGGCCCCGGCGGTCGACGACGACCGGGCCCTCCTGCTCGGACTCCTCGGCGAACACCGCCGGGCCGGTGAGGCCGGCCGGGGCGTGCGGGTCGCGCCAGGGGTCGCTGCGCGCGTCGGGCTTCCACCACGGCCCGGCCGAGGTGCGCCGCCGGCCGGGCCGGCCACCGGGGGGTTCCTGCAACCCGGCCTGCCCGGCCGGCGCGCGGAAGGCGCGCAGCACGGCCTCCGGCGGTGGGGGCAGGACCGGCCGCGGCGGCGGGGCGGGCCGCTCGCCGGGGAAGCTCCCGGCGACGGTCGCCGGCCGGCCGAAGGCGGCCTGCTGCGCCGGGTCGGCCGGCGGCGGGGGTGCGACGGCGGCCCGGGTGCGCTCCGGCGGGTCGAAGGAGCCGGTGGCGCCGGTGGGCCGGGCGAACGCCGCGGCGTCGGTGCCGTCGGGGGTGCGGTCGCCGGTGCTCCCGGCGTCGGTGTCCTCGGGCTCCCGGGGATCAGGGGACGTCACGGGTACAGGGTCCTCCCCGGACCGGACGGGGTGCGGCAGCGCGCCGGGCGGCGGCCGCCCGGGCCACCGGTCAGGGCGTGCCGCCCTGCGCGGTGGCGTCGGTCGACGACGGGCCGGTGAGCGTGCGGACCACCGGCGGGACGACCTCGGTGCGCTCCTCGGGCGCGGACGGGCCGGCCACCGACGCCGGCGGCGAGCCGGTCCCGGCGGTGCCCGCGTCGGGCAGGTTGACCGCCAGGACGGCGACCCCGAGGCCCAGGCCGGCCAGGGTGCCGGCGACCCCGCGGCGCAGCCAGCGGGCCTGGTGCGGCGCGGCCGAGCGCTGCGGCGGGTCGTCGAGGGAGACGGTCCACCGCCCGGAGGAGCCGGTGACGATCAGCTGGCCGGGGCCGGCGGTGACCGAGCCCAGCCCGCCGCCACCGGGCACGTCGGCGGTGAAGGGGATGGCGCACAGCCGCGAGAGCAGGTCGCCGGGGACGGCGACGTCGGCCGCGGCGTGCAGCGCGTCCTTGGCCTCCCGCTGGGCCTGCACCGCCATCCGGCACTCCCAGCAGCCGGCGAGGTGCCGGGCGGCGCGCGCGGCCGGGCCGCTGGCCAGCTCGCCGTCGACCAGCGCGGCGATGGCCTCCTGCGCCAGGTGGCTCTCCGGCAGGCTCATGCACCGGCCCCCGGTGCCGCGGCCCCGCGCGGGGCGAGGTGGGCGAGGGCCTGGCGCAGCTGCACGCGGCCGCGGTGGATGCGGCTGCGGACGGTGCCGAGCTTGATGCCGAGGGTCGCCGCGATCTCCTCGTAGGTCAGGCCCTCGATGTCGCAGAGGACGACGGCCACGCGGAACTCCGGCGACAGCGCGTCGAGCGCCGCCTGCACCTGCGGGTCGAGGTGGGTGTCGGCGTACACCTGCTCGGGGCTCGGCGCGGTGCCCGGCAGCCGCTCGGTGTCCTCGGGGAGCGCGTCGAACCGGATCCGCTGCCGGCGGCGGACCATGTCGAGGAAGAGGTTGGTGGTGATCCGGTGCAGCCAGCCCTCGAAGGTGCCCGGGGAGAAGTCGGCCAGCGAGCGGAACACCCGGACGAAGGTCTCCTGGGTGAGGTCCTCGGCGTCCTGGGCGTTGCCGGAGAGGCGGTAGGCGAGGCGGTAGACGCGGGCGGAGTGGTCGCGGACGACCTGCTCCCACGTCGGGGCGACCCACACCTCACCGGCGCCCGCGGCGGGCTGGTCGTCGGCGGACGGGGGGACGGTGGCCTCGGGCACGTCCCCAGTATCGCGGACGCGCACGCTCCCGACCTCCCCCGGAGCAGTGGCAGGGGAGACGGCGGCACGCTGGGGTGTCACACCGCGTCAACGGACGACGAGGTGCCCGGTGTTCCCCGGTGCCGGCGTTCACAGGTCACTGCCAGGCTCGGGTCCCCGCCCGGGACCGTCACGGTCGGTAACCTCGCCCGGTGACGATCGCCGGGGGACCGCGCTCGGGCGACCCCGGCGCCGCGTGGGCCGACCGCTACGCCGCCGAGGACCCGGTGCTGTCCGCCGCCCGCAGCCGGGCCGCCGCGCTCGGCGGCGCGGACCCGGTGGAGCCCGCGGTCGGTGCGACGCTCGCCGTCCTCGCGGCGGGGGCCGGCGCCCGCGCGGTGGTGTCCATCGGCAGCGGCGGTGGGGTGGCCGGGCTCTGGCTGCTGCGGGGCATGCGCAGCGACGGCGTCCTCACCGTGCTGGACACCGACCCCGCCCAGCTGCGCGCCGCCCGCCAGTCGCTGGCCGACGCCGGCGTCCCGGCGGGGCGCACCCGGCTGATCTTCGGCACCGCGGCCGAGGTGCTGCCGCGGCTGTCCCCCGGCGCCTACGACCTGGTGGCCTGCGCCGGCCCGCCGACGGAGTACGCCGCGCACGTGGCCGCGCTGGTCGGGCTCGTCCGCGCCGGCGGCACGCTCACCTGCCACGGCCTGCTCGCCGGCGACCGGATCGGCGACCGCGCGGCCCGCGACCCCGACACCGTCGCGTGGCGGGAGCTGGCCCGCACCGTGCGCGAGGACGAGGAGCTCACCTCCGCCGTCCTGCCGATCGGCGCCGGCCTCCTGGTGGCCACCCGTCGGGGTTAGCCGAAGAGGTGCTCGGCCAGCGGCTCCCAGGGGCCGCCCAGGTAGCGCCACAGCCCCAGCCCGCGGGCGGGGACCGCGTGCGGGACGAACTCCGCCTCCAGCCGGTCGCGCAGCGCCCGGGCCCGCTCCGGCGGCACCTTGTTCTGCACCGTGACGTGCGCCGACAGCCGCTGGCGGTCCTGGCGGGTGAGCCACGGGTCGAACTCCGCGGCCAGGCCCGCGTGCAGCGCGGCGAGCTCCGGGGCGGCCAGCCGGTAGGCGACGCCGCGGCCGAGCAGCTGCAGGCCGGTCACCGCGACGTCGAACGGCGGTCGCGCTGCGGCGGCGGCCAGCGCGGCGTCGACGGCGGCCCGCTCCTCCCCCGGCAGCGCGTGGAACAGGGTGACGTGCGCGGCCAGGTGGTTGCGGTCGGCCGGGAAGTGCTCGGCCCGCAGCCGGTCGAAGCGCGCCTGCGCCTCGTCGCCCAGCAGGAGCGTCGCGACGAGTGGGGGGAGGACCCCGTCCCGCTCACCCCTCGTGAGCTCGGGGCGAGCCTCCGGACGGGGCCGTTCAGACAATCGCGCGGACGCCCTTGCCGAGGACGGCGACCCCGCCGGCGCTGACGTGGTAGTGCTCGCGGTCCGCCCCGGTGTCGACGCCGATGCGCGCCCACGGCGGGACGACGACGTTCTTGTCCAGGATCGCGCGGCGCACGTAGGCGCCCTCGCCGATCTGCACGCCGTCCATGAGCACGCTGTCCTCGACCCGCGCACCGCGGTCGACCCGCACGCCGGGGGAGACGACCGAGTTGTGCACCGAGCCGCCGCCGATGATGGCGCCGGCGCTGACCATCGACTCCTCGGCCCGGCCGCCCAGCACGAACTTCGCCGGCGGCTGCTGCGGCGGCAGGGTCAGGATCGGCCAGCGGTCGTTGTAGAGGTTGAAGATCGGGGTGACCGACACCAGGTCCATGTGCGCGTCGAAGTAGGAGTCGATCGTCCCCACGTCGCGCCAGTAGCCGTGGTCGCGCTCGGTGGCGCCGGGGACGATGTTGGTCGAGAAGTCGTAGACCCAGGCGTCGCCGGCCGAGGCGAGCATCGGCATGATCGACCCGCCCATGTCGTGCGCGGACTGCTCGTCCTCGGCGTCCGTGCGCAGGGCCTCGAGCAGGGCGTCGGTGGTGAACACGTAGTTGCCCATCGAGGCGAAGCTCTCCTCGGGCGAGTCCGGCAGCCCGGGCGGGTCGGCGGGCTTCTCCAGGAAGCCGCGCACCTTCCCGTCGGCGTCCGCGTCGATGACGCCGAACCCGGTCGCCTCGTGGCGCGGCACGCGCAGCCCGGCGATGGTCACCCCGGCACCGGTCTGCAGGTGCTGGTCGATCATCTGGCCCGGGTCCATCCGGTAGACGTGGTCGGCGCCGAAGACGACGACGATGTCGGGCCGCGCGTCGTAGATGAGGTTGAGGCTCTGCAGGATGGCGTCGGCGCTGCCGGTGTACCAGCGCGGGCCGAGCCGCTGCTGGGCCGGCACCGGGGTGACGTAGTTGCCGAGCAGGTTCGACATCCGCCACGTCGTGGTGATGTGCCGGTCGAGGCTGTGGCTCTTGTACTGCGTCAGGACCGCGATCTGCCGGATCTCGGCGTTGACCAGGTTGGACAGCACGAAGTCGATGAGCCGGTAGTTGCCGCCGAAGGGCACCGCCGGCTTCGCCCTGTCCTGGGTCAGGGGAGCGAGTCGCTTGCCCTCGCCACCAGCAAGGACGATGCCGAGCACCCGTGGACCGCCGCGCATGAGGGGAACGTAGCCGTTGTCGACGCCCCGCGTGACCTCACCCACCTCGGCCGGGGCCCCTAGGGTGATCTCGTGCGCATCGGGATCGTGACCCGCGAGTGGCCCCCGGACGTCTACGGCGGCGCCGGCGTGCACGTCGAGCACCTCGTCGCGGCGCTGCGGTCGCTGCCCGCGGGGCCGGACCTCGACGTGCACTGCTTCGGCGCCCCGCGCCCCGACGCGACCGCCTGGGCGGTGCCCCCGGGCCTGGCCGCGGCCAACGGCGCGCTGCAGGCGCTGGGCACCGACGTGGAGATGGCCGCGGCCCTCTCCGGGGTCGACCTGGTGCACAGCCACACCTGGTACGCCAACGGCGCCGGCCTGCTCGCCGGGCTGGTGCACGGCGTCCCGCACGTGGTGACGGCCCACTCGCTGGAGCCGCGGCGGCCGTGGAAGGCCGACCAGCTCGGCGGCGGCTACCGGCTGTCCTCGTGGGTGGAGCGCACCGCCTACCTCGCCGCGGACGCGGTCATCGCGGTCAGTCACGGCATGCGCGCCGACGTGCTCGACGCCTACCCCGACCTCGACCCCGCCCGGGTGCGGGTGGTCGGCAACGGCGTGGACGCCGAGGCCTACCGGCCCACGCCCGCGCCCGACGTCGTCCGCTCCCTCGGGGTGGACCCCGACCGCCCGTACGCGCTGTTCGTCGGGCGGATCACCCGGCAGAAGGGCGTCGTCCACCTGCTGCGGGCGGCCGAGCAGCTGCCCGCCGACGCCGGGCTGGTGCTGTGCGCCGGGGCCGCCGACACCCCGGCCGAGCGGCAGCAGGTCGCCGACGCGGTGGCCGAGCTGCAGGCCCGCCGGCCGGGCGTGGTCTGGATCGAGGCGATGCTGCCGCGCGAGCAGCTCGTGCCGCTGATCACCGGCGCGACGGTGTTCGTCGTCCCCTCGGTCTACGAGCCGCTCGGCATCGTCAACCTCGAAGCGGCGGCGTGCGGCACGGCGGTGGTCGCCAGTGCCGTCGGCGGGATCCCCGAGGTCGTCGCCGACGGCGTCACCGGCCTGCTGGTCCCCTACGACCCCGACGACGTCGCCGCGTTCGAGGCCGGCCTCGCCGCGCGGACCACCGAGCTGCTGCACGACCCGGCGCGGGCCGCGGCGATGGGCGCCGCCGGGCGGGAGCGGGTGCTGTCGGAGTTCGGCTGGCCGGCGATCGCCCAGCAGACGGTGCAGGTGTACTCGGCGGTGCTCGAGGCCCGCGGCTGACCGCACCCGGGGCCGGGTGGGAGGCTCTCCCGTCGTGGCCACCGAACCGATCCCGTCCGAGGAGGACCCGCTGCGGGCGCTGATCCGCGCCTCGCACCACCTCCCCGCCGACGGCGTCGGCGAGGCCGTCGCGGCGCAGGCCCGCCGCCTGGGCGTCCGCGACGCCGTCGTCTGGCTGGCCGACTACGCGCAGCACGAGCTGGTCCCGGTGCCCGGCCTCGGGGTGCCGGCCCGGCGAGTGCTGGTCGTCGACGGCACCGTGGCCGGGCGCTGCTTCCGCCGGGTGGAGCCGGTGCTCGTCCCGGCGACCGGCGGCCCGGCGACGCTGTGGCTGCCGCTGCTCGACGGCGCCGAGCGGATCGGCGTGCTGGAGCTCGTCCTCGCCGGGCAGCCGACACCGCGGCTGGAGGACGACGCGCGGTCGTTCGCCTCGCTGGTCGCCGAGCTGGTGGTCACCCGCGACGCCTACAGCGACGTCTTCGCCCGGCTGCGGCGGCGGCGGGAGCTCTCCCTGGCGGCCGAGATCCAGTGGGAGCTGCTGCCGCCGCTCACCTTCGCCGGCGACCGCGTCGTCATCACCGGCGCGCTCGAGCCGACGTACGAGATCGGCGGCGACACCTTCGACTACGCCGTCAACGGGTCGCTGGTGGACCTGGCGGTGCTCGACGCCGTGGGCCACGGCCTGCCCGCGGCGCTGCTGGCCACCGCGGCCGTCGGCGCCTACCGGCACGCCCGGCGCGGCGGGTCGGACCTCCCCGGCCTGGCCGCCGCGGTCGACGCCGTGGTGGCCGGGCAGTTCGACGGCAGCCGCTTCGCCACCGCGGTGATCGCCCGGCTCGACCTCGACACCGGGGTCCTGGAGTGGGTGAACTGCGGTCACCCCGACCCGCTGGTGGTCCGCGACGGCGCCCTCGTCCGCCCGCCGGCGTGCCCGCCGGCCCGCCCGCTCGGCCTGCTGGCGGGCCCGCCCGCGCCGTGCCGGCTGCTGCTGCGCCGGGGCGACCGGGTGCTGCTCCACACCGACGGTGTCGTCGAGGCCCGCTCCCCGGAGGGCGCGTTCTTCGGCGAGGAGCGGCTGGCCGACCTCGTCGTGCGCGCCGAGCTGGCCGGCGACCCGCCGCCGGAGACCATGCGCCGGCTGATGGGCAGCGTCATGGACCACCAGGCCGGCCGGCTGCAGGACGACGCCAGCATCGTGATGGTCGAGTGGCGCACCGGCCGGGAGAGGCAGCTCCGACCGTGACCGCGACCGCAGGGGCTCCCGCGCCGGACGGGGAGCCCGCCGTGGCCTCCGCCGCACCGCCCGACGTCGTCCTCGGGCTGGTCGCCGCACCGGGGGCCGCCGCCGAGGTGGCCGCCGACCTCGCCACCGACGTGACCGGCGCGCTGCGGGAGCGGTACCCCGACGTCGTCTGGGACGTGCGCGTGGTCGAGGACGGCCTGGTGCAGCCGCCGGCCGACGACGCCGAGATCGTCGCCGCGGCCCGCGACCGTCTCCTCGCCGAGGAGTGGGACCTGGCCCTCGTCGTCACCGACCTGCCGCTGACCGTCGACCGCCGCACCGTGGTGGCGCACGCCAGCCCGGTGCACGGCGTGGCGGTGCTCTCGCTGCCCGCGGTCGGCGCGGTCGGCCGCCGGCGGCGGGCGCTGCAGACGTCGCTGGGCCTCGTGCACGCCCTGCTCGGCGAGGACGAGACCGGCGACGGCGACCCGGAGGCACTGCGCCGGCGGGTGCGGGAGCTCGCCACCGACCCCGCGGAGTCGGCCGAGGGCGTCCGGTTCACCGCCCGGGTGCTCACCGGCAACCTGCGGCTGCTGGTCGGCATGGTGCGGGCCAACCGGCCGTGGCGGCTGACCATCCAGCTCTCCCGCGCGCTGACGGCGGCCATCGCCGCCGGGGTGTTCGCGCTGGTCACCGCCGACATCTGGCGGCTGGCCGACCGCTTCGGCCTGCTGCGGCTGTCGGTCGTGGGCCTGGGCTCGGTGGTGGCCATCTGCGTCACGCTCGTCGTCGGCGCCCAGCTGTGGGAGCGCACCCGCTCGCGCCGCGTGCGCAAGCAGGTGGCGCTGTTCAACCTCGCCACGGTCGCCACCGTGGTCATCGGCGTGCTCACGCTCTACGCGGCGCTGTTCACCCTGGCGCTCGGCGGGGCGCTGCTGCTCGTCCCCGACGCGCTGTTCACCGAGGGTCTCGGGCACCCCGCGGCCCTCGGCGACTACCTGGAGCTGGCCTGGCTGACCAGCTCGCTGGCCACCGTCGGCGGCGCGCTGGGCGCGGGGCTGGAGTCCGACGAGGCGGTCCGCGGGGCGGCCTACACGCACCGCCCCGACCGGAGCACCTGACCGGCCGCCCCTGTTCCGCGAGCGCGGGGGAGCATGGGGCATGACCATCGCGACCCGGTTCGCCGCGGCACTCGACGACGTGACCGCGGGCGGCCCGGCCGGCGCGGAGCTGCTGCCCCAGCGGCTCGCCCGCGCCAGCGCCGCCACCCTCGGTGTCGACGGGGCCGGGTTGTCCGTGGTCGACGTCGCCGGACGGCGGATCCCGCTGGGGTCGAGCAGCCCGGACGCCGCGTGCGCCGAGCGGCTGCAGTTCACCACAGGCACCGGGCCGTGCCTGGAGGCGCAGCGGACCCGGCAGCCGGTGTTCGCCGTCCACGCCGACCTGCACCGCCGGTGGCCGCCCTTCGCCGAGCTGCTCACCGCCGAGACGCCGTTCCGGGCGGCGGTGGCCCTGCCGCTGCGCGAGGACCTCGCCGGCGCCGGCGCGCTGGACCTCTACTTCACCGACGAGACGGCGGTCCCCGCGCTCGACGTCTTCGCCGCCGTCGCGGTGGGCGAGCTGGTCACCGCCGCGCTCACCGAGGCCGCCGTCTGGTCGGACTGGCCGGCCGAGCGCGGGCCCGACTGGCTGCACGGCCCGGAGGCGGTGCGCCGCGCGTCGGTGCTGCGGGCGGCCGGCCGGGCGGGGCTGGCGCTGGACACCGACGCGGGCACCGCGCTGACCCTGCTGCGCAGCGCCGCCTACGCCGCGGGGCGCTCGGTGGAGGAGCTCGCCGAGGACCTCGAGAGCGGCCGGCTGCAGATCGAGGACGTCGTCCCGCCGCGCTCCGCCTGAGCTCCCCCTGTGACCGTTCCCGCAGGTCGGGGCGGGAATCGGGGCGTCCCGGGCAGCGCTGTGCCCAGCGTGGCAGCCGCACCCCCGCCGTCCGCCGTCCCGACTGCGCCCGCCCCGGTCCCCTCCCCCACCCGCCTGCTCGACGTCCGCACCGTCTACGCCGAGCCGGCCGCCCTGGACTCCGCCCGCGGCCGCGAGGTGCTCGCCCGCTTCCCCGGCGCCGAGGTGGTCGAGGTGTCCTCGCACTGGAAGATCCCGGAGCTGCACGGCAACGAGGGCAACGTCGACCGCTGGGTGCGGGTGAAGACCGAGACGCTGGTGCTCGGCGTCAAGAAGTCGCTGACCGCCCGGGCGAACGGCCGGTCGGCCGACTGGATCGCGCCCTCGACGGCGAACGGGTGCGCGATGGCCTGCGCATATTGTTATGTACCGCGGCAGAAGGGCTACGCCAACCCGATCACGGTGTTCACCAACATCGAGCAGATCACCGGGTACCTGCGCCGGCACGTCGCCCGGCAGGGCGTCAAGGCCGAGCCCGACCAGGTCGACCCCGTCAGCTGGGTCTACGACATCGGCGAGAACAGCGACTGCTCGGTCGACGCGCTGGTCAGCGACAACGTCGCCGACCTCGTCGCCACCTTCCGCGGGCTGCCCACGGCCAAGGCGTCGTTCGCGACCAAGTACGTCAACCGGCAACTGCTCGACCTCGACCCGCAGGGCCGCACCCGCATCCGGTTCTCGCTCATGCCCGACGCCGACTCCCGCGTCGTCGACGTGCGCACCAGCCGGGTCGCCGAGCGCATCGACGCCGTCGACGACTTCGTCGAGGCCGGCTACGAGGTGCACCTCAACCTCTCGCCGGTGGTGCTGCGCGAGGGGTGGGAGGCCGACTGGGCGCAGCTGCTGCGGCAGCTCGACGACACCCTCTCCCCCGCCGCCAAGGCCCAGGCGGCCGCCGAGGTGATCCTGCTGACCCACAACCGGGACCTGCACCAGGTCAACCTCGGCTGGCACCCGAAGGCCGAGGACCTGCTGTGGCGGCCGGACCTGCAGCAGCCCAAGCGCAGCCAGAACGGCCAGTGGAACGTGCGCTACCGCAACGACGTCAAGCGGGCCGGCGTCGATCGGCTGCGGGCGCTCGTCGCCGCCCACGCCCCCTGGCTGCGCATCCGCTACGCGTTCTGAGAGAGGACCTCACCCGGTCTCGCCGGTGTCCCCGTGTGGCGCGCCGACCGGCTTGGACTCCGGCGACCCCCGTTGGCGCAGGTAGACGGCGAACACCGCCATGGAGCCGACGGCGAGCATCTCCGACTGCCAGTTCTGGAAGCTGCGGCTCCAGAAGTCGGCGCGGGCCAGGTAGCCGGCCCAGCTGACCGGGTCGGCGTGCGACTGCAGCTGCTCGCTGTTGTACGCCGTCCACCCGGCCACCGACGTCGCGACCCAGGTGAGCAGGAACAGTCCGCCCATCAGCAGCCCCAGGGACCGGGAGAACAGCGCTGCCCGCCAGCCACCGGCACGCACCCACGGCGGCGAGTCGCCCCGGGCGGAGGCACCCATCCGCTGGTCCTCGTCGGACTCCGTGCCCGTCTGGTCCGGCTCCTCGGACTCCGCCGAGCCGCGCTGCACCAGCCACACGGTCGCGAGGACGTAGAGGAAGAACTGCAGGTACTCCGACTGCCAGTTCTCCATGACGTCGACGGCGAACGACGACGAGGTCACGTAGTCGAGGAGCGGGACCGGGTCCAGCCCCTGGTCGAGACGCTGCTCGCTCTCCTCCGCCGCCCCGGCCACCGCCTGCCCGACCAGCGTGACGAGGAACAGCGCCCCGAAGGCCAGGCTCAGCCCGTTGTCCGCGACGCGGCGGAGCACCGGTCTCACCGCCCCAGCAACGCCAGCACGACGCAGTAGGCGACACCGCCGAGCACGGTCAGCAGGTAGGCCAGGAAGACGGCGCGGACGGAGTTCACGAGCCCTCCACCAGGCAGTCGTAGCGGTCCTCGTCCGAGTGCGCGCAGCCGGCCGCGGCGACCCGCCAGCCGTCGGTCGTCGCGGTGAGGAAGAGCGTGTCGTCGGTGAGCCGCACCTGGGCCTCGGTGCCCCACACCTGGGCGGACTCGACCCCGCCGGTCCCCAGCTGCAGGTCCTGCAGCGCCGTGGCGCAGCCGGCCGGCTCCTCGTGCTCGAGGCTCTCGACGGCGGCCCGGGTGAGGAGCTGACAGCGCACGGCCGGGTCACCGGCGGCGAAGTCCCCGGCCACCTCCTCGACCGCGGGCAGGTGGACGTCGGAGCACCCGGTGAGCAGCAGGACGGCGGCCGCGAGGACGGCCGCTGCCGTTCCGACGCGCATGCCGCCTCCTCCCGCCCGCGGCGCCGCTCGTGGGGTGATCGTGAGCCGGACGCAGGGGTCCCGCCAGTCGGCCGTCACCCGGTCGTGGCCCTGACCTGGGCACTACCGTGGGGGGCGTGGCGCGGGTCGTGGTGGTCGGCGCAGGACTCGGCGGCCTCGCGGCGGCCGCGCGGCTGTCGGCACTCGGGCACCGGGTCACCGTGCTGGAGCAGTCCGACGCCGTCGGCGGCAAACTCGGCTGGTACACCCGCGACGGCCACGCGTTCGACACCGGCCCGAGCCTGGTCACCCTCCCCCAGGTGCACCGCGACCTGTTCGACGCGACCGGCGGCCCGCTGGAGGACGCCGTCGACCTCGAGCGCCTCGACCCCGCCGTCGGCTACCGGTTCGGCGACGGCACCCGGCTGGCCGTGCCCGGGCACCTCGACGCGGTGCCCGCGGCGCTCGACGCCGCGCTGGGCGAGGGGGCCGGCGCGCAGTGGCGGGCGCTGCTCGACCGCGCCGAGGCGATGTGGGCGATCACCGAGCAGCCCTTCCTGCGCTCGCCGCTGCGCGGGGCGGCCACCCTCGCGCGGCTGGCCCGCGACCCCGTCGACGTCGGCACGGTGGCGCCCTGGCAGACGCTGCGCGGCCTGGGTGCCCGCTACCTGCGGGACCCGCGGCTGCGGGTGCTGCTCGACCGGTACGCCACCTACTCCGGGTCCGACCCCCGGCGGGCGCCGGCGGTGCTGGCCACCGTGCCCTACGTCGAGCAGGCGTTCGGCTCCTGGTACGTGCGCGGCGGGCTGCACCGGCTGGCGGAGGCGGTGGCCGAGCGGGCGCGCGAGCGGGGCGCGGAGATCCGCACCGGCACCCCGGTGCGGCGGGTGCTGCGCGACGGCGGGCGGGTGTCGGCGGTCGAGCTCGCCGACGGCGGGGAGATGACCGCCGACGTCGTCGTCTCCGGCGCCGACGCCACCGCGCTGTACGCCGGGCTGCTGCCGCCGTCGCGGCGGACGCGGGCGGTGCGGCGGGGACTGACCCGGGCGACGCCGTCGCTGTCGGGCTTCGTGCTGCTGCTGGCGCTGCGCGGGCGGACGCCGGGGCTGGCGCACCACACCGTCCTGTTCCCGGAGGACTACGACGCCGAGTTCGACGCCGTCTTCGGCACCGGCCGGCACCGCGGCGTACCGCGCCCGGTGCCCGACCCGACGGTCTACGTGAGTGCCCCCGACGACGCGGTGACCCGGCCCGACGACGACAGCGAGTCGTGGTTCGTGCTGGTCAACGCGCCGCGGCAGGACCCCGACGGCGGCGTCGACTGGGACACCCCCGGCCTGGCCGACCGCTACGCCACCCGGGTGCTGGAGGTGATGGCCGAACGCGGGCTCGACGTCCGCGACCGCGTGCGCTGGTGCGTCACCCGCACGCCGGCCGACCTCGCGCGGGAGACCGGCAGCGTCGGGGGCTCGATCTACGGCACCTCGAGCAACGGCGCCCGCGCGGCCTTCCTGCGGCCGGGCAACGCCGCGCCGGTGCGCGGGCTGTACCTGGTCGGCGGCTCGTCGCACCCCGGCGGCGGGCTGCCGCTGGTCGTCCTGTCGGCCGAGATCGTCGCGGGCCTCGTCGGCCCGGCCTGAGGACCGCGGTCCCCGATCAGGAGCGCCGGGACCCGCCCCCTGCCCGTGCGGTGAGGCACTCGACGAGCCAGGAGTCCCGGTCGGCCAGCGCGGCCCTCGCCATGGGGGTCGGGTGTCCGGTGAACCCGTGGGGCGCCTCCGGGTAGACCTGCAGGTCGACCTGCACCCCGGCTGCGCACAGCCGGGCCGCCATGACCAGGTTGTCCTCGAGCAGGACGTCCGCCGTGCCGACGACGAGCTGGGTCGGCGGCAGTCCCCGCAGGTCACCGAAGACGGGCGACACGTCGGGCACCGTGCGGTCGGCCACGTGTCCCGCGTAGGCCGCGAGGAAGTACTCGTCGGCGATGAGCCGTCCCGCCGGGGTGCGGCCGCTGAGGTCGTAGGCCCCGAACTGCAGGGCGGCGCCGGCGAGACGATCCACGTGCCCCCTGTCCCGGAGGCGCAGCAGGGTGGTCGTGGCGAGGGTGGCGCCGGCCGAGCTGCCGCCGATCACCAGCGCGGTGCTGCCGAACCGGTCCCCGGCCCGGTCGAGGAGCCAGAGCGCCGCGGCCTCGCAGTCGTCGGGCGCAGCCGACCAGGGGTGCTCCGGCGCGAGCCGGTGCTCGACGCTGACCACGACCACCCCGAGCGACTCGGCGAGGGCCGCGTTGCGGGCGTCCCCGGCTGCCGTCGCCCCGAGGACGAAGCCACCACCGGGGATGTCGAGGTAGACGCCCCGCACCTCCGAGCCCCTCGGCACGTGGACCCGCACGGGGACCCGCCGCCGGGCTGCACCGTCGACGTGCTCGACGACCTCGTCGGCGGGCGGTGCCGGGGGCTGCGCCGCACGGGCTCCGCGCAGTTCGTCGAGGGACGAGGGGCCGCGCCGCTCACCGCGCGCGGCGTAGAACTCCCGGCACTCGGGGACGAGCCGGCGGAGGTCCGCTCGCACCAGTCGGTCCAGGCCCACGTCCACGTCCCCTCCTCGTCCGAGCGGCAGCGCCGTCGACGGTCCGGTCGTCCGTCAGTACGGCGGCGCGTCCTCCGCTCGGTCCGAGGGTGGTCCACCGTCCAGCGACGGCAGGCTCTCGGGTGGCGGTGGTGGTCGTACGCCCGGTGGTCGGGTGGTCCGGGTGGTGCCGGACGGGGTGGTCACGGTGAGCACTCCGTCGGCGCTCATCTCGAACCGCCAGTCGGGGGCGGAGGTCTGGAGCCGGTGGTGGCTGCGGCACAGGCAGCACAGGTTGGCGCAGTCGGTGGGCCCGCCGTGCGCGTGCGGGATGACGTGGTCGGCGTCCGCCCAGCCGACGCGCTGGCCGCAGCCGGGGAAGCGGCAGGTGCGGTCGCGGGTGTGCACGAAGACGTCCTGGGCGGCGGAGTGCTCGTAGGTGTCGACCGCGGCGGGGCGGTCGAGCACCGGACACCCGCACCCGTCGGCCGGGTGCGCCGGGCAGCCGCGGCAGGCCAGCCGGCGCAGTTGGTCCAGCGTCGTCGCCCGCAGGGTGCCGTCGTCCTCGGTGAGCGCCAGCGTCGCCGACCCACCCTCGGGCGTGCGCAGCCCCCCACGAACCGGACCGACGACCCGGGTACGACGGTTCCCGCAGGTCAGCGGCGCGAGGAGCGACGAGCTGAGGCGGACGGGCGAGCGCCCGCGACCTGCGGCGCAAGGGCGGGTTGCGTGGCAGGTGCGAGAACGTCCCGCGACCGTGGGAGGCGTGCCAGGGTCGGCCGGTGCGTACCGACCCGCCGGAGTCCGCCTCCGAACTCGTCCAGCTGACCGCCTACCTCGACTTCCACCGCGAGACCCTGCTGCTGAAGACCGAGGGACTCAGCCAGGAGCAGCTCGCGCACCGGCACCCGCCGTCGACCCTGACGCTGGGCGGGCTGCTCTACCACCTGGCGCTGGTCGAGGAGACGTGGATGGTGGAGCGCTTCGCCGGCCGGCCCATCCCCGGGCCGTGGGACGCCGTCGACTGGGACGCCACCCCCGACTGGGAGCTGGAGACCGGCGCCACGCTGGAGCCGGAGGTGCTGCGCAGCCGCTACGAGGAGGCCTGCCGGCGCTCGCGCGAGGTCGTCGCGGAGGCCGGCGACCTCGACGCGCTGTCGGCCGTGCCGCTGCGCACCGGCAACCGCTTCAGCCTGCGCTGGGCGCTGCTGCACCTGCTGGAGGAGACCGCGCGGCACAACGGGCACGCCGACCTCGTCCGCGAGTCGATCGACGGCGCCGTCGGCGAGTGAGCCCCTCTGCGAGTGAGCCCTACTGCGCCAGCTCGGTGGCCCACGCGGCGACGGCGATCTCCCCGGTGGTGCCGGCGTCGACCCACACCGGCAGCACCTGGGCCACGTCGCCGGCGACGGGCACGACCCGCAGGGCCTGGCCCTCGGTGAGGCCGCCGGAGGTGACGGTGGCCGACCAGGAGACCCCGGTGACGGCGGCCTCGCCGGGCTGCAGCACCAGCGGCGACGGGCCGGGGTCGCGGACCGTGTAGGTGGAGTCGTGCACGACGGTGAACGGCATCGGCGCGCCCGTGGCGTCGAGCACGGCGACGTCCGCGTAGCCGGTCACCTCGCGCGGGTGGCTGCCGCAGTTGGTGACGGTGAGGACGACGGCGCGGTGCCCGAGGGCGGCGTCCACCTCGCCCGCGGTCACCGACAGCCCCTGCGGCGAGCAGACCGGGGCCACCGGCGTCGGCGTCGGTCCGGGCGCCGGCCCGGTGGCGGTCGGGAAGGTGGGCGGCACCGGGGTCGGCGGCACGGCGAGCCCCGTCGCCTCGGCACCGGCCGGCGCGCGCACGGCGACCAGCGCCACCAGGGCGACCGCCAGCACGGCCAGCCCGACGAGCACCGGTGGCAGCCGGCGGAGGCGGGACGTCGGCGGCACCCGGCCATCCTGCCGCGCCGGCCGCCCCGGCCCGCGCACCTCAGCCGCGCGCCGCGCCCAGACCCAGGACCGCGGCGAGCCCCAGCGCGCTGCGCGGCGCGTAGGCCGCCCGCCACAGCCCGCCGTGCACGGCGGCGTGCGCCTCGTCCTGCCACGGGTGGTCGTGCCGCGGCCCGCCGCCGGTGTGCAGGTCGTGCACCAGCAGCGCGGCCATGAGCACGTTCGACGTCGACGGCTCGAACACCTCCACGCCGAAGCGGTGCGCCCCGGCGTAGGCCGCGGCCAGCGCGCGGTTCTTGACCACCGACCGGGTGCGGGTGGGCGGCGCGACGTTCATCGACACCGTCGTCCCGGCCTGGCGGGCGACCGCCGCCCGCCACCGCTGCAGCCGCTTGGCCAGCGCGTAGTTCGGTCCCTGCTGGGCGACGAGGTCGTCGCTGATGCCGGGGTCGGCGCCGGGCACGTAGGCCCGCTGCAGCAGCCGGCCCGCCGAGAGGGTGCGCAGCGGGCGGCCGACCAGCTTGCCGAAGCGCGAGCGGTCGGCGTAGTTGCGCACCGACTGCGCGACCGCGTCCCCCGGGACGGCGAAGACGTCGGTGGGCGTGGCCAGGAAGGCCAGCGCCGTCTCCGGCCGGGCCGCCTGCAGCCGCAGGGTGAGCGCGTCGACGGCGGCCGAGACGCGCACGTTGAGGGCGCCGTCGGCGTAGACGTAGTCGCCGAGGACGAGCTCGCCGGGCAGGCCGGCGAGCCAGTCGGCGACCGCGGGCACCTCGCGGACGAGGTCGGCGCCGGCCCCCTCGGGGAGGTCGCCGGCGGCCGGGACGAGCAGCGTGCCGGCGCCCCGGCGGGCGGTGTCGAGCACCCGGCGCCACAGGTCGGGCCGGGGCAGGTCGACGCCGGCCACCGTGGCGCCCCAGCGCAGCAGCGCGGTCAGCGGGCCCATCTCCGCGCCGGCGCCCAGCACGGCGACGGTGCGGCCGGGCAGCGCCAGCCACTCCGGGTGCGCGGCGACGGTGCGCACCGCCTCGGCGGCCGACGGCTCCAGCACGCCGTGCTCGGCCCAGGTGTCCAGCCGCCGGTGCAGCTCGGCCCCGCGCAGCCGGGAGCCGTGGAAGGGCAGGCTGAGCTCGCGCTCGGGCTCACCGGTGCCGGTCACCTCGCGGGTGGCCGGCACCCGGGCGGCGGGCGCGGTGAGCAGGGCGGGCAGCGGCTGCTCGCCGTCCTCGCCGGCCACCCGCAGCCGGGCGTGCACGGCGTCGAGCCCCGCGCCGGCGATCCGCAGCGCCGCGTCGGCGGAGACCAGGCCGGCCTCGACCAGCCGGCGGAAGTGCACGAGGTAGCCCGCCCGCCAGTTGGTCTCCTGCTCGGCGGCGCGGGCCCCGACCGGGTCGACCGGGCGCAGCGCGTCGGCGACCACGGCCCGGCCCACCGCCGCGGTGCTGCGGCGGTCGTCGGGGCCGGCGGGGAAGACGACGCCGCTGTCGTCGTCCATCAGTCGCTCACCGTGGGCGGCGGGTCCAGCGGCGCGCCGGCCTCGAGCCAGCGCAGCAGCGTGCGCGCGCCGAAGCCGCTGCCGCCCTTGACCACCTCGGCGTCGTCGGAGGCGGCGCGCGCGGGGCCGGCGACGTCGAGGTGGGCCCACGGCAGGTCGCCGGCGAAGGGGCGCAGGAACAGCGCCGCGGTGGTGCCGCCGGGGTTGCCGGGGGCGTTGTTCGCGTCGGCGACGTCGCTGCCGAGCAGGTCGGCGTACTCCTCGGCCAGCGGCATCCGCCACACCCGCTCACCGGCGTGCAGCGCCGCGGTCGACAGCGCGTCGGCCAGCCCGTCGGTGGTCGCGTGCAGGCCCGCGGTCCGGGTGCCGAGGGCGACCTTCATCGCGCCGGTGAGCGTGGCGACGTCGACGAGCACGGTGGCGCCGAGCTCCAGGCGGCCCCAGGCCAGGCCGTCGGCGAGCACCATGCGGCCCTCGGCGTCGGTGTTCTGCACCTCGGTGGTGCGCCCGCCGACGTGCCGGACGACGTCGCCGGGCCGGTAGGACGACCCCGACACCGCGTTCTCCGCGGCCGGGACGACGGCGGTCACCGCCACCGGCAGCTCCAGGCGGGCGGCGGCGTCGAGCGCGGCGAGCACCGCCGCTCCCCCGGCCATGTCGGTCTTCATCTCCCGCATGCCGGCGGTGGGCTTGATCGAGATGCCGCCGGTGTCGAACGTGATCCCCTTGCCCACCAGCACCGGGCGGGCCGGGCCGGCACCGGGCGGGGCGTAGGCGGCGACGACGACCCGTGGCGGGGACGCCGACCCGCCGCCGACCGCCAGGACCCCGCCGAACCCGCCGGCGCGCAGCTCCTCGGGGCCGAGCACGGTGACCGTCACGTGCGGCAGCCCCGAGAGCCGCTCGACCGCCTGCTGCGCCAGCCAGGCGGGGTCCTTGGTGCTGCTCGGGGTGTTGACCAGGTCGCGCGCCCAGGCGACGGCCCGGCCGGTGACCTCGCCGGCGCGGGCGGCGGCGACCACCGCGGGGTCCGCGCCGTCGGTGGCGACGACGGTGACGGTGACCAGCCGCGGCGGGTGCGGCTGTGACGTGTCGCGGAAGCGGTAGCCGGCCAGGAGCGCCGCCTCGACGGCGGCGCGGACCTCGTCGGCGCCGGCGGGCGCGGCGGCGCCGTCGACCGGCAGCACGAGCCGGGTGGCGCCGAACTCGGCGAGGGTCTGCGCGCGGCGGACGGCGGTGGCGACGCAGGAGCGCAGGTGCGGCAGCGTCCCGTCGCCCACGCCGACGGCGACCACGCTGCGCGGGTGGCGGCCGGGGACGGGGAGGTTGGTGACCGCGCCGGGCCTGCCGGTGTTGCCGGTGTCGCGGAGCGCGCCGGCCAGCAGACGCGCGGGCACCGGCGGGAGCGTGCCGAAGGCGGGCCGCTCCAGCCAGGGCGGCAGCGTGCCGCCGGTGCCGACCGGCACGGCCAGGACGTCGTCCTCCCCGAGGCGCGGGAGGGCGGTCAGCAGCTCGATGCGCGGCAAGGGTGCGGCCCCGGTCGCCGGCATGCCGCCGGCGGCCGGGGCCGCGTCGTCCTGCGCGGGGCTGCCCGGGGGCAGGTGCGCGGAGGCGTTCAGCTGGTCGCGCCCTTCAGTGCCTCCGAGAGGGCCTGCGCCTCGTCCGGCGACAGCTCGACGACCAGTCGGCCGCCGCCCTCGAGCGGCACCCGCATGACCAGGCCGCGCCCCTCCTTGGTGACCTCGAGGGGACCTTCACCCGTGCGCGGCTTCATGGCCGCCATGCGTGCCTCCTTCGCCGACCACCCGACGCCCCTGAGCGGCAGCGGTGTGGCTGTTGATCGGTGCTGGACTCTGCAGACATGATCCCGTATCCCCGCCGGGACTCCAACCTGGGCCCCTACGGGGTGGCTCCCCCGGTCACCCGGAAGCAGGTGGCGACGTGGTCGTCGACCATGCCGGTGGCCTGCATGAGGGCGTACGCCGTGGTCGGGCCGACGAAGGCGAAGCCGCGCCGCTTGAGCTCGCGGGCCATCGCCGTGGACTCCGGGCTGGTGGCCGGCACGTCGGCCAGCGTGGCCGGGCGGGGGCGCGGCGCGGACGGCGCGAAGGACCACAGCAGCGCGTCGAGCCCCTCCGGGACCTGCTGCGCGGCGCGGGCGTTGCGGACGGCGGCGGCGATCTTGGCGCGGTTGCGCACGATGCCGGCGTCGGCCAGGAGCCGCGCCTCGTCCTCGGCGGTGAAGGCGGCCACCGCGTCGATCGAGAAGCCGGCGAACGCCGCGCGGAAGGCGGGCCGCTTGCGCAGGATCGTCAGCCACGACAGGCCCGACTGGAACGCCTCGAGGCAGAGCCGCTCGAAGAGGGCGTCGTCGCCGTGCAGCTCGGTGCCCCACTCCTCGTCGTGGTAGACGACGTACTCCGGGGCGCTGTCGCCCCACGCGCACCGGATCCGCTCCACGTGGCGGACGGTAGCGACGGGTGCCGACAGCGCCATCCGGACGGGTGGACCCGTGCCCCGCTCCGGGCGACGCGCCGCCCGTGACGGCTACGGTCCGCGGGTGCCCGACGCCGTCCTCACCGCCCAGCTGCTGGTCCTCGCCGAGGCGCCGGCACGCACCACGATGGCGCTGGACCCGCCGTGCACCCCGGACCAGGTGGCCGCCATCGCCGGGGCGGCGGTCGCCGACACCCTCGACGCGGTGCGCGCCACCCCGGTGGCCCGCCGGGTGGTGGCCCTGGACGGCGACCCCGGTGACCTGGACCTGTCCGGCTGCACGGTCCTCCCGCAGACCGACGGCGACACGGGCACCCGGCTGGCCGCCGCGTTCGCCGACGCGATGGACGGCGCCGCGCTGCCGACGCTGCTCATCGGCACCGGCACCCCGCAGGTGACGCCGGCGCTGCTGGCCGCCTGCCTGGACCGGCTGGTCACGACCAGCCGGCAGACGGCGGTGCTCGGCGCCGCCCCCGACGGCCGCTGGTGGGCGCTCGGCCTGCACGCGGCCCTCGAGGCCGGGGTCCTGCCCGACGTGCCGACGGCCCGCGCCGACACCGCCGAGCGGACGCGGCAGGCGCTCGAGGACGCCGGGCTGACCGTGCTCGACCTGCCCGAGCTCACCGACGTCGCCTCGTTCTCCGACGCGCTGGCGGTGGCCGCCGCCTGCGAGCCCGGCACGCGCACCGCGCGGGTGGTCACCGCGGTGGCCGGCGCGGTGCCCGCCGACCCGGGTGCCGGTCAGCCCCGGGGCACCGTCACCGAGCCGTCGGCGAGGTCCTTGGCGTAGAGGTCGCGCAGCCGGTTGGTGTCGCCCGGCGTCAGCGCCTGCGACGTCGTCACCAGCACCCGGTCGCCGTCGGTGGCCAGCAGCCGGCCGTACTCGGCGGAGGTCACCGAGCCGGTGGGACCAGCGGTGGCGCGGCCCGCGGCGTCGGCGGTGACCAGGGTGAGCGACCCGCTGCCGAGGTCGCGGCGGAGGTGGTCGGTGTGGCCGTTGCCGTCGCCGGCGACCTCCGCGGCGGTGGTGGCGAAGAACGCGTGCCGGCCGGTGGGGTCGAGCTCGACCTGGTGCTCCCACACGGACGTCTGGCCGTTGCCCAGCGCGGCCACCGCGCCGGTGACGGTGTCCACGCGGTAGGCCAGCCCGGTCGCCCACGCGGCGGTCGGCGTCGGCGTCGTCACCTTCGCGGCGGTGACCAGCGCGACGAAGCGGCCGTCGTCGCTGAGCGCCACGTCGCCCGCGTCGCGGTACACGCCGTACTCCACCGACCGGCCGCCGGCGGGCACCGCGGAGACCACCAGGGCCTGCCCGGCGCCCGGGCCCGACAGCGTCTTGCGGTAGAGCACCACGGGGCCGGAGGACGACGCCGCCGGGAACAGTGCGAACCGCCCGTCCGGGGTGACCGCGAGCGCCGGGCCGGTGGCCGCGCGCGGGAGGTCGCCTCCGGTGGCCGACGTCGACACCCGGGTCACCGCGCCGGTCGAGACCGACTTGGCGAAGACGTCGACGACGCCGTTGGTGTCACCGGGCACCAGGTCGGGGCGGGCGGAGTAGAAGAGCACCAGGTCGCCGTCGCCGGACAGGACGACGGTCGGGCTGGTCGCGTACACGGCGGCGCCGGTCTGCAGCGCGGTGCCGGCGACCGAGGGGTGCACGGTCCCGCCGGCCGGCACGCTGACCAGCGCCCAGGTGCCCGACCGGGTGTCGAGCCGGTAGACGTCGGCGAGCCGGTTGGTGTCCTCGGGCCGCAGCGCCGCGGTCGTGGCGAGCGCGACGTAGCGGCCGTCGTCGCTGACGGCCGGGGCCGCCGCGTTGGTCGGGTCGCCGCTGCCGGTGGCCGTGGCCGGCAGCGGTGCGATGCGGCGGGCGGTCCCGGCGCCCCGGTCGAGCAGGTACAGCTCGTAGGCGGTGTTGGTGTCGGCCGCCTCCCACCGCGCCGACGTGCCGACGACGACGAAGCGCCCGTCCGCGCTCGCCGCGACGCCGCCGCTGTGCCCCGAGCCCTCCGCCGGGACGCGCGCCGCCTGCGGGGTGACGGCGACCTCGGCCGACGGGAGGCCCACGTTGCCCGAGGCGTCCACGGCGACCACCCGGAGGCGCCGCTCGGTGCCGTTGACCAGCCCCGGCACCGTGACCTGGGTGGCCGGCGCGGCGGCGGTGGCCAGCGTGCCGCCGTCCTCGCCCAGCACCCGGTGGGTGGCGACGTCGGGCTCGGGACCGGCCACCCACCGGAGCACCGCGCGCCCGTCCCCCGCGGTGGCCGCGACGCCGGTCGGGGCGGCGGGTGCCGTCCGGTCGGTGGGCCGGGCGGTCACCGGCGGGTCGCTGGGGGGCGAGGCGTTGCCGTGCCCGTCGACGGCCTGGACGCGGTAGGCGTAGGTGGTCCCGTTGACCAGGCCGGTGTCGGTCCAGCCGGTCGCCGCCACCCGGGCCACCTCGACGCCGTCGCGGTGGACGACGTACCGGTCGACGTCGGGTTCGGCGGCGGCGTCCCAGCGGAGCTCGACCGACCCGTCGCCGGCGGTGGCGACCAGGCCGGTCGGCGTCGCGGGCGGCGTCAGGTCGGTCGGCCGGGCGGTCACCGGCAGGTCGCTGGCGGCCGAGGCGTTCCCGTGGCCGTCCACCGCCTGGACCCGGTAGGCGTAGGTCGCGTCGTTCACCACCACGGTGTCGACCCAGTCGGCGACGGCCGGGCGCGCGACCTCGACCCCGTCGCGGTACACGACGTAGTGGTCGACGTCGGGTTCCGGGCTCGGGTCCCACCGGAGCTCGACGGACCCGTCCCGGGCGGTGGCGACCAGGCCGGTCGGTACCGCCGGTGCCGTCTGGTCGGTCGGCCGCGCCGTGACGGCGGGGTCGCTGAGGGCGGAGGCGTTGCCGTGCCCGTCCACCGCCTGGAGCCGGTAGGCGTAGGTGGTGTCGTTGACCAGGCCCGTGTCGACCCGGCTGGTGCCGGGCTGCCGCGCCACCTCGACCCCGTCGCGGTACACGGTGTAGTGGTCGACGTCGGGTTCCGGGTTCGCGCCCCAGCGGAGCTCGACGGACCCGTCCCGGGCGGTGGCGACCAGGCCGGTGGGCGTGCTCGGGGCGGTCTGGTCGGTGGGCCGGGCGGTCACCGCGGGGTCGCTGGTGGGCGAGACGTTCGCGTGGGTGTCCACCGCGGCCAGGCGGTAGGCGTAGGTGGTGTCGTTGGGGACCCCGGTGTCCACCCAGCTGGTACCGGTCAGGCGCACGACCTCCGCGCCGTCGCGGTAGACGACGTAGCGGTCGAGGTCGGGCTCGGTGTTGGCGGTCCAGCGCAGCTCCACCGAGCCGTCGCGGGCGACCGCCACCAGGCCGGTCGGCGTCGCGGGCGGCGTCTGGTCGGTGGGCCGGGCGGTCACCGCGGGGTCGCTGAGGGCCGAGGCGTTGCCGTGGCCGTCCACCGCCTGGACCCGGTAGGCGTAGGTCGTGCCGTTGACGACCCCCGTGTCGGTCCAGGACGTCCCCGTCACGCGGGCGACCTCGGCACCGTCGCGGTGGAGGACGTACCGGTCGACGTCGGGTGCCGTGCCCGGGTCCCAGCGCAGCTCCACCGAGCCGTCGCGGGCGACCGCCGTCAGCCCGGTCGGGGTGGCCGGGGCGGTCAGGTCGGTCGGGCGGGCCGTGACCGCCGGGTCGCTCAGCGGCGAGGCGTTGCCGTGCCCGTCCACCGCCTGGATCCGGTAGGCGTAACCGGTGTCGTTGACGACCCCCGTGTCGGTCCACGACGTCCCGGCCACCCGGGCCACCTCGACGCCGTCGCGGTGGACGACGTAGCGGTCGACGTCGGTCTCCGTGTTCGGCGCCCAGCGGAGCTGCACGGACCCGTCGCCGGCGGTCGCGACGAAGCCGGTGGGCGTCGCCGGAGCGGTCTGGTCGGTGGGCCGGGCGGTCACCGCGGGGTCGCTGGTGGGCGAGACGTTCGCGTGGGTGTCCACCGCGGCCAGGCGGTAGGCGTAGGTGGTGTCGTTGGTGACCCCGGTGTCCACCCAGCTGGTACCGGTCAGGCGCACGACCTCCGCGCCGTCGCGGTAGACGACGTAGCGGTCGAGGTCGGGCTCGCTGTTCGCCGTCCAGGACAGCACCACCCGACCGTCTCCGGCCACCGCCGTCAGGCCCCTGGGCGTCGCCGGCGCCGTCTGGTCGGTTGGCCGCGCGGTCACGGCGGGGTCGGAGGCGGCCGACGTGTTGCCGTGCCCGTCCACGGCGGCCAGCCGGTAGGGGTAGGTCGTGTCGTTGACGACCCCGGTGTCGGTCCAGGACGTCCCGGTCACCCGGGCGACCTCGACGCCGTTGCGCAGCACGACGTAGGCCGCGAGGTCGGGCTCGCTGTTCGCCGTCCAGGACAGCACCACCCGACCATCCCCGGCCACCGCCCTCAGACCGGCCGGGGTGGCCGGGGCGGTCAGGTCGGTGGGCCGGGCGGACACCGCGGGAGCGCTGACGGGCGAGACGTTGCCGTACGCATCGGCCGCGGCCAGCTGGTAGGCGTAGGTCGTGTCGTTGACGACCCCGGTGTCGGTCCAGGACGTCCCGGTCACCCGGGCCAGCTCGGCGCCGTTGCGCAGCACGACGTAGGCCGCGAGGTCGGGCTCGCTGTTCGCCGTCCAGGACAGCACCACCCGACCGTCCCCGGCCGCCGCCGTCAGGCCGGTCGGGGTCGCGGGCGGCGTGTGGTCGAACGGCCGGGCGGAGGCGACGGGGACAGAGCTCGCCGACCAGTTCCCCGAGGTGTCGTGCGTCTGGACCGTGTAGCCGTAGGTCCGGTCGGGGACCAGCCCGGTGTCGGTCCACGAGGCCGTGGCCCCTCCCGGGAGCAGGTCGGTCGCGGGGACGCCGTCGCGCAGCACGCGGTAGCCGTCGGCATCCGTGTCGGTGTTGTTCGGCGTCCAGGTGACCCGCACCTGCCGCTCACCGGCGGTCGCGACCACCCCACTGGGCGCGGCCGGCGGGACCGAGTCCCGGGGGACGCCGGTCACCGGTGTGCTGGTCGTGCTGCCCACGCCAGTCGAGAAGAGGAGAGCCGTGCGCGTCCGGAGGGTGACGACGTAGCTGCGCCCGTTCAGCAGGCCACTCACGGTCGTGCTGGTCGCGGTGCCGGCGACGTTGGTGACCGTGTCGCTGTTCGTGACGGTGTCGTGGACGGACACGTCGTAACTGGAGACGTTGGCCTCGGTCGACGCCGTCCAGGAGATCCGCAGTGCGCGGTCGGCGGAGGCGGTGACCACGTTGGTGGGCGGTGCCGGGTCGGCGAAGCTCGCCGGCTGCAGCGCCGAGTCCCCCGCTCGGGGTGCAGGACCTCCCGCGGGCAGGACGCCACACAGCAGGACGACGGCGGCGAGGGCCACGGCACGTCTGGAGCGCGATCTGCGCGCACGGCCGGAGTCGACGTCGATGGGGGTCACTGCTGCCTCCCGGTCCGGCACCACCGGTGAGCGGTGCCGGACCGACTCTCGGCAGCACTCGGTCGGAGTTGAGTCCGGTCCCGTCCACTGTCCGCGACCGGTGCGCCGGTGTGGTGCCGCCACTCGCGGATACCGGCCTTGAGCTGGTCTTTCACCTTGATCATCCAGGCTCGGTGGAGTACCATTCGTACATGTGTTCGGGTGACTGGTCGACCGGTGACGTCCTGGAGGACGTCGCCGCGCTGGTCGCTGAGCGCAACCGGATCGACGCCGCGCTGGCCCGCCGGGTCCGGGACGCGGAGCTGTCCCAGGCTCCCGAGCGCGACGGGCTGAGGTCGATGCGGTCGTGGCTGGGCGGGCACTGCCGGCTGTCGCGGCCGCCCGGGTCGTGGGCAACGGGCGGGTGCTGGCGCACCTGCCGGCGCTGGCCGAGGCGCACGAGGCCGGGCTGGTGTCGGCCGAGCAGGTCGCGGTGGCGGCCACCGCGCTGACGCCGGAACGCCTGGCCGCGGCCGCCGAGCAGGGCGTGGCGCTGGGCGAGGTCGACGCGGTGCTCACCGGCCTGGCCGTCGAACAGCCTCACGCCGACTTCGTCGCTGCCGTCCGCCACTACCTGGCCCGGCTCGACCCCGACGGCCCGGAGCCCGATCCGACCGAGGGGCGGCGGTTGAGCCTGGCCAAGCACGCCGACGGGTCGCTGTCCTTCCGCGGAGAGCTCGACGCCGTGGGTGGAGAGAAGCTGCAGGCGGCCCTGGAGTCCTACGTGCAGGCCGACCGGCCCTCAGGCGACGAGCGCAGCCGCGCGCAGCGGCTGGGGGATGCGCTGGTGCAGCTGTGCGACACCACGCTGGCCGCCGGCGGTCTGCCCACGCTGCGGACGGTGAAGCCGCACGTGGCCGTGGTCATCGACCTCGACGACCTCGCCGGCACCGCCACCGGCCCCGAGGCCGCCCGGATGGGGTTCGGCGCGGTGATCTCCGCCGCCCGGGCCCGCTGGCTGGCCTGCGACAGCACCGTCTCCCGCGTGGTCTTCGGCCCCGACGGCGCACCGCTGGACCTGGGCCGCGAACAGCGCCTGGCCAACCGGTGTGGCCCCTCCGCAGGGGCCCACCGCGAGCTTGCGAGTGGTGGGGGGCGGAGGGGTCCTTTCTCTGGTGCACTGGCTCGACGGCAGCGAGACCAACCTCGCCAACAGCGCCCTGCTCTGCGAGCGGCACCACACCAAGGTGCACCACGGCTTCCGCGTCGAGCGACGACCGGATGGCCGGTGGCGCACCTGGCGCCCCGACGGCACCGAGATCATCGCCCCGACACCGCTGGCTCCCGCAGCGCTTGCTCCAGCGGTCTGATCGGCCCGCCCACCTCCGCGGACGGTCCGCTGGAGGGTGTCCTCGCCGTCCGTGGCGCGTCACGGCACGGGCGTCCCGCTACGGCACGGCCGTCTCGACCGCCGCGGGGGCGGGCGCGTTGCGCCGGGTGGCGAGCACGCAGCCGGCCAGCACCAGCGGCAGGCCGACGGCCAGGCCCAGGGTGAACGGCTCGTCGAGCAGCAGGACCCCGGCGACGACGGCGACGGCCGGGTTGACGAAGGTGATCACCAGCGCCCGCTGCGGGCCGACCTCGCGGATCAGCGCGAAGAACAGCACCAGCGCCAGCGCGGTGCACACGACGCCCAGCGCCGCCAGCGACCCGATCGCCGGTGCCGACGCGGCGGTCACCTGGCCGATCCGCGGCAGCGCGAACGGCGCGTAGACCACCGCGGTGGCCACCAGCGCCAGCGCGCTCACCGCCACCCCGGGGACGTCGGCGAGCCGCCGGCTGGCCACCAGCGGCGCGGTGCCGTAGCCGATCACGACCAGCAGCACCGCCAGCACCGGCAGCAGCGCGATCCCCTCGACGTCGAAGCCGAGCAGCGCCACGATCCCGACGACGCCCAGCCCCATGCCGAGCAGCCGCACCGGAGTCAGCCGCTCCTCCTCCCCCACCAGCCGCGCGGCCAGGGCGGCGACGAAGGGCACCGAGGCCACCAGCAGCCCGGTGAGCGAGCTCGACAGGGTGTCCTCGGCGTAGGACAGCAGCAGCCACGGCCCGGTCATCTCCAGCACCGTGAACAGCAGCAGCGGCCGCCAGTGCCGCAGCGCCGGTCGCAGCTGCCCCCGAGCGAGCGTCAGCGGCAGCAGCAGCACCGCGCCGACGGTGCAGCGGACGAAGACGACCACCACCGGGGAGGTCTCCTCGACGGCGACCTTGATCAGCAGGTAGGGCACCCCCCAGATCACCGACATCGCCAGGAACAGCGCCCACCCGCGACGGCTCACCGGCCGCCTCCGTCCCGCTCGCTCACCCGGCCATCCTGACGCCCGCCCGTCGGGCACCCTGGACCGGTGCCGCGCGTCCTGTTCCACGCCGTCCACCACCCGCACCCCCAGCACCTCGACGCCCTGCTCGGCGCGATGCGGCGGCTCAACGAGGCCGCCGTCGGCCTCGAGGGCCTGGAGGAGATCGGCGCCTTCCACGACGCCGAGGGCGGCCGCGTCGTCGCCATCTCGGTGTGGTCCTCACCCGAGGCGCTGCAGGCCGGCAGCGCGCGGCTGTTCGCCGGGGTCGCCGACCTGCCCCTCGACCGGTGGGAGCGCCGGCCGCGCGAGCTCCTGACGCTGCCCGAGGTGGCGCGGTGAGCGACGCCTGGGCCGGCGGCCGACCGGGCGTGAGTCTCAGCCCACGGGCCAGGTGACCTCGACGTGCGGGGCGTCGGGGTCGTCGTCCCGGTCGGTGAGGTAGACCTCGGCCGGGCTGCCGGCCCGGGTCAGCCCCTGCGCGTCGACCCACGCCCCGACCGCGTCGTAGGCGCCGAGGATCCCGGGGAACTCCGCCTGCCGCCGCGACAGGCAGGTGACCGCCTCGCGCCCGGCCCGCTGCAGCCGGATCCGCAGCTCCCCGGCGGGCTCGACCGACCCGCTGAACGGCCGCGCGACCTCGACCGGGCCGTCCCCGTCCTCGGTGACCGTGCCGTGGTAGACGACGCGCAGGCGCCCGGCCGGCGTGGCTCCCGACCGGGCCAGGTGCCCGTCGATCTCCGCGGCCGCGTCCCGGATGAACCCGTCCAGCTCCTCCACGGTCAGCCGCGCCTCCCGGGTCAGCAGCTTCTGCTCCGGCACGTCCCGCAGCTCCACCTCGTGCACGTCCGCGTCCTCCTCGTCGCCCCTCGTCAGCAGCGCCACCAGCGTCCGGCGGTCCCGGACGTCGTCCTCCACGCCCGCCCACCACCGCGCCACCGCCGCCCGCCGCTGTGCCGCCGGCAGGTCGACGACGTCGCGCACCCGTGCCAGCGGCATGCCTGCCCGCCGCAGCAGCGCGATGAGCCGGGCCCGCCCCACCTGCGCGGCCGCGTACCAGCGGTAGCCGGTGACCGCGTCGACCCGCGCGGGCACGAGCAGACCCTGCTCGGCGTAGAGCCGCAGCGCCTTGGCCGAGAGCCGGGTGCGCCGCGCGAACTCGCCGGCCAGGAGGTGTCCGCCCACGACGGGCAGTCTGCGGCCCGCCCCAGGGGCGGGGTCGAGCCGACGGGTCTTGCGGACGGCGGACCGCCTCGGCTGCACTGCCCGCGTGAGCGCCGAGGACCGCCTGTCCGCCCTGACCGACGCCCTCGCCGGCGAGCCCGGCGTGACCCCGCCGCAGCCGGGGCGTCGCCGGTTCGGCTCGACGGCGCTGACGGTGGACGGGCGGGTCTTCGCGATGGCCGTCACCGGGGCCCTGGTGCTCAAGCTGCCGCGCGAGCGGGTCGAGACGCTGCTGGCCGCCGGCGCCGGCAGCCCGTTCCGCAACGGCAGCGGCCGGCCGATGCGCGACTGGGTGGCCCTGGGCCCGGACGCCGCGCTCGATCTCGCCCTCGCGCGGGAGGCACTGGCCTTCGTCGGCGGCCGCTGAGCGGTTTCCCGCCCCGCGCCGCCGGGCAGCGTCCGGGGACGCGACGACGGGAGGTCCCGGGTGTCCGACGGACCGGCGCGACCCGCGGCCCGGCGACGGCTGCTGGTCTCGGGCCTGCTGCTGGGCCTGGGGACGGCGGGGGCGGTCGACGAGATCGTGTTCCACCAGCTGCTGCACTGGCACCACTTCTACGACCGGGCCGGCGGTGCGGCGGGGCTGGTCTCCGACGGGCTGCTGCACGCGGGCACCTTCTCGGCCGCCGTCGCCGGCACGGCGCTGCTCGCCGACGCCCGCCGCCGCGGCCGGTTCCTTCCGCCGCTGTGGTGGGGCGCCCTGCTGACCGGCGCCGGCGCCTTCCAGGTGTGGGACGGGCTGGTGCACCACAAGCTGCTGCGCCTGCACCAGGTCCGCTACGGCGTCGACCTGACCGGCTACGACGTCGGCTGGGTGCTGCCCGGCGTGCTGCTGCTGGTCGCCGGGGTGGTGCTGCTGCGGCGGGCCGGCACCGCGCCGGTGCGGTGACCGTGCTCCTGCTGGCCGCCGGGGCGGCGTACGTCGCCGCCACCTGGCGCTGCCGCAGCCCCTGGCCGCTGACCCGGACGGCGGCCTGGCTGGCCGGCCTGACCGCCGCGGGGGTCGCCGTCGCCGGGCCGCTGGGCGCCCACGCCGGCGGGCACCCCGACCTGCACGCGCACATGGCCGGGCACCTGCTGCTCGGCATGGTCGCGCCGCTGCTGCTGGTGCTGGCCGCCCCGGTCACCCTCGCGCTCCGGGCGCTGCCGCAGTCCGCCGCGCGGCGGCTGTCCCGGCTGCTGCGCGCCGCACCGGCTCGCTGGCTGACCGACCCGCTGGTCGCCGTCCCGCTGCACGCGGCCGGCCTGTGGCTGCTCTACGGCACCGGCCTGCACGACGCCGGCCCGCTCGTGTGGCTGCACCTGCTGGCCAGCGGGTACCTGGCGACGGCGTCCGTGCTCGCCGTCGACCCGACGCCGCACCGCCGCGGCGTCGCCGTCCGCGCCGGCGCCCTGGCCGCCGGCGCCGCCGCGCACGACGTGCTGGCCAAGGTGCTCTACGCCCACCCCCCGGCCGGCACGGTCGGCGCCGAGGAGGGCGCGCGGCTGGTGTACGACGGCGGCACCGTGGTCACCCTCGTCACCGCCGCGCTGCTCTGGCGGCGGTGGTACCTGGGCCGCGACGCCGTTCGCGCCGCCGCTCAGCCGGTGTAGGTGCGGGCGAAGCGGGCGAACCGGCGCAACGCGACCCGGAACCCCACGACGACGAACGGGCGCGCCAGCGGCCAGCCGACCCGGCCGAGCAGCCCGAAGGGCGGGTACCACCGTTCGGTCAGGACCAGGTCGGTGCCGCCGCCGGCGGGCGTGAGCTCGAAGACGCCCGGTCCGCGCACGATCCGGCCGGTGTGCTGGACGACCACCCGCCGCGGCGGGTCCCATTCGGTGACCACCATCGTGTCGAGCACGCCGAGGTGCCGGCCGCGCCGCCACGGCAGCGGGAGGCCGGTGCGCGCGGCCAGCCGCACGCCGACGCCCTCCTCCGCGGCGGTCACCACCTCGACGTCGGTTGCCGGCATCCACCGCCCCTGACCGCGCCAGTCGGTGAGCGCCGCCCACACCTGCCCCGGCGGCGCCTCCACGTGCACCGGCAGGACCAGCTCAGGCACCGTTGCGCGCTCCCTCGTCCACGTCCCGTCCTTCGCCGGCGACCCCGCCACCGGATGCACCACCGGGCGCACCGTCGGCCGGCAGGGTGAGCCCGGGGTCGGTGTCGGCGTCGGCGGCCCGGGCCGGCCGGTCACGCTGTGCCCGCAGCGCGGCGATCACCTCGTCGCGCTCCTCGATGGTCTCGGCGAGCTGCTCGAGCAGCCAGTCCACCTCGGTCATCCGGTAGCCGCGCAGGGCCACCGGGATCTGCAGCGCCCGCACGTCGGCGCCGGTCACCGGGCGGTCGTCGGGCAGCTCCACCGGCGAGCGGTCCGGGTCCGCCGGCGGCTGGGTCTCCCCGCGGCCGAGCAGCACCGACCCGCCGAGGAACAGCAGCGCCCCGACGACGGCGACCGCGGCCAGCCCGACGAGGAAGGACAGCACCGGCGTCCTCAGCCCTCGACCGGCTCGACCGGCGCGCTCAGCGGCGCCCGCATGCCCCCGCCGCCGTCCCCGCCGGCGCGGGCCGCCTCGGCCTCCCGGATGAGCGCGACCGCCTCGTCGACGTCGTCGGTCACGGTGAACAGGTCGAGGTCGCCCGGGCTGATGGTGCCCGCCTCCAGCAGTGCCCCGCGGATCCAGTCGACCAGCCCCTGCCAGTACGCGGAGCCGAAGAGGACCACCGGGAAGCGGGTGACCTTGCGGGTCTGCACCAGGGTGAGCGCCTCGAACAGCTCGTCGAGGGTGCCGAACCCGCCGGGCAGGATGACGAAGGCCTGCGCGTACTTCACGAACATCGTCTTGCGGACGAAGAAGTAGCGGAAGCTGATGCCGACGTCGACCCACTCGTTGAGCTCCTGCTCGAACGGCAGCTCGATGCCCAGCCCCACCGACAGCCCGCCGGCCTCGGACGCGCCGCGGTTGGCCGCCTCCATCGCGCCCGGTCCGCCGCCGGTGATCACCGCGTAGCCGGCCTCGGCCAGGGCGGCGCCGATGCGCACGCCGGCCTCGTAGTACGGGTGGTCGGGCTTCGTGCGGGCGCTGCCGAAGACGCTCACCGCGCGCGGGAGCTCGGCGAGCAGGCCGAAGCCCTCGACGAACTCGCTCTGGATGCGCAGCACCCGCCACGGGTCGGTGTGCACCCAGTCGGTGGGCCCGCGGCGGTCGAGCAGCCGCTGGTCGGTGGTCGTCCCGACCGTCTGCGGGTCCGGCTCGCCGCCGCGCAGCATCACCGGGCCCCGGTGGCGCGTGGGGCGGGGCTTGCGCGCGCCGTTCGGCGGCGGGGTGGTCGTCATGCGGGGTCTCCGGACAGGTAGGCGGTCAGGGCGTCCTCGGCCGGCTGCAGGCGCTCGACCAGCACCGACTCCTCGCGGGTGTGCGCCAGCTGCGGGTCGCCGGGGCCGTAGTTGACCGCCGGGATGCCCAGCGCCGCGAAGCGGGCGACGTCGGTCCAGCCGAGCTTGGCGCGGGCCGGGCGGCCGACGGCGGCGACGAACGCCGCGGCGGCGGGCTCGGTGAGCCCCGGCAGCGCGCCGCCGGCGTTGTCGGTGACGGTGAGCGTGGCGCCCGCGGCGAGCGCCTCGGCGAACACCTCGCGGACGTGTGCCTCGGCGGCGTCCTCGTCCCGGTCGGGCGCGTAGCGGAAGTTGACCGTGAGCGCCGCCTCGTCGGGGACCACGTTGCCGGCCACGCCTCCGGCGATGCCCACGGCGTTGAGCCCCTCGCGGTAGGTGCAGCCGTCGATGTCCACCTCGCGCGGGCGGTAGGCGGCCAGCGCGGCCAGCGCCCCGGCGAGCCCGTGGACGGCGTTGACGCCCAGCCAGCTGCGGGCGCTGTGCGCGCGCCGTCCCGTGGTCTCCAGCCGGGCGCGCAGCGTGCCCTGGCAGCCGGCCTCGATCTCGCCGTCGGTGGGCTCGAGCAGGACGGCGAGGTCGCCGTAGAGCCAGCCGCGCCGCTCCCGGACCACCCGGCCCAGGCCGCTCCTGACCGACTCGACCTCCTCGTTGTCGTAGAAGACGAACGTCAGGTCGTGCGCGGGCTGCGCCCCGGGGACGCCGAAGCGGCCGGCCAGCCGCAGCATCACCGCGTCGCCGGACTTCATGTCGCTGGTGCCGCAGCCGAACACCCGCCCGTCCTCGAGCCGGCTCGGCACGTTGCCGGCGATCGGCACGGTGTCGAGGTGCCCGGCGAGGACGACGCGGGTGTCGCGGCCCAGGTTCGTGCGGGCCAGCACGGTGTCGCCGACCCGCTCGACCTCCAGCCCGCCGAGTGCCCGCAGCGCCGCCTCCACGGCGTCGGCGAGCGCGCGCTCCTCGCCGGACACCGAGGGCGTGTCCACCAGGGCCCGGGTGAGGGTGAGGACGTCGGCGGACAGGTCCAGGTCGGGCGCGCCGGTCACGGTGCCCGAGCCTAAGGGCGGGCACCCGGGCGTCGCTGGGTAGCGTCGGGACCGTGACCGCTCCCCGCTCCGCCGTCGCCGCCGGTCTCGCGACCGTCACCGCCTCCGGGACCGTGCTCGACACCTGGTACCCCTCCCCCGCCCTGGGGGCCGACGGGAGGACCGGGACCCAGCAGCTGGGCACCCTGGAGCTCGAGGGCGCGCTCGGCCCGGAGTTCTCCGGCCTGGTGCGCACCGACGACGTCCGCGGCGTGCACGTGGTCGGGGTCCGGACGACGATCGCCGACCTCGACGCCCCGCCGGTCGACGCGCACGACGTCTACCTGCGGCTGCACCTCGTCTCGCACCGCCTGGTCCGCCCGCACGGCGTCAACCTCGACGGCGTCTTCGGCCTGCTGGCCAACGTGGCCTGGACCAGTGCCGGCCCGGTGCTGGCCACCGAGCTGACCCCGGCCCGGCGGGCGTCGCTGCGCGCGGCGCACGGGCACCTGACCGTGCTGTCGGTGGACAAGTTCCCGCGGATGGTCGACTACGTGCTGCCCTCCGGCGTGCGCGTCGCCGACGCCGACCGGGTGCGGCTGGGCGCCCACCTGGCCGAGGGGACGACGGTCATGCACGAGGGCTTCGTCAACTACAACGCCGGCACCCTGGGCCCCTCGATGGTGGAGGGCCGGATCAGCGCGGGCGTCGTCGTCGGCGCCGACAGCGACGTCGGCGGCAGCGCGTCGATCATGGGGACGCTGTCCGGCGGCGGCAAGGAGGTCGTCTCGATCGGCACCGGCTGCCTGCTGGGCGCCAACTCCGGCATCGGCATCTCGCTCGGCGACGACTGCGTGGTCGAGGCCGGCTGCTACGTCACCGCCGGCTCGCGGATCACGCTGCCCGACGGCTCGGTCGTCAAGGGCCGCGAGCTGTCGGGCCGCAGCGGTCTGCTGTTCCGCCGCAACAGCGTCACCGGCGCGCTGGAGGCGCTGCCGCGCACCGGCACCTGGGGCGAGCTGAACACCGCGCTGCACGCCAACGACTGAGGCGCGGGTCCCGCACTAGGCTCACCGGCACCCCGGGGGACGGAGTCCGAGGAGGCGGCGTGGCCGACCGCACGCACAAGATCCTGCTCGACGAGTCGCAGCTGCCGACGCAGTGGTACAACGTCGTCCCCGACCTGCCCGCCCCGCCGCCGGTCCCCCTGCACCCCGGGACCCTGCAGCCCATCGGGCCCGACGACCTGGCGCCACTGTTCCCCGACGACCTCATCGCCCAGGAGGTCAGCACCGAGCGCTACGTCGACGTCCCCGGCGAGGTCCTCGACGTCTACCGGCTGTGGCGGCCCTCTCCCCTCTACCGCGCGCACCGGCTGGAGCAGTCGCTCGGCACGCCCGCCCGGATCTACTACAAGTACGAGGGCGTCTCCCCGGCCGGGTCGCACAAGCCGAACACGGCGGTGCCGCAGGCGTACTACAACGCGCGCGCCGGGGCGCGGCGGCTGACCACCGAGACCGGCGCGGGCCAGTGGGGCACCGCCCTGGCGTTCGCCAGCGGCCTGTTCGGCCTGGAGTGCGAGGTCTGGCAGGTCGGCGCCTCCTACGACCAGAAGCCCTACCGGCGCACGATGATGGAGACGTTCGGCGCCCGGGTGCACCGCTCGCCGTCGGACCTGACCGGGGCCGGCCGGGCCGTCCGCGCCGAGGACCCGCAGCACCCCGGGTCGCTGGGCATCGCGATCAGCGAGGCGGTGGAGGTCGCCGCCGGCGACCCCGGGGCCCGCTACGCGCTCGGCAGCGTCCTCAACCACGTGCTGCTGCACCAGACGGTCATCGGCGAGGAGACCCTGCTGCAGCTCGCCGCCGTCGAGGAGGTCCCCGACGTCATCGTCGGCTGCACCGGGGGTGGGTCCAACTTCGGCGGGCTGACCTTCCCGTTCCTGCGGGAGAAGCTGGCCGGGCGGATGTCGCCGGTCATCCGCGCCGTCGAGCCGGCCTCCTGCCCCTCGCTGACCCGCGGGGTCTACGCCTACGACTTCGGGGACGCCGCCGGCCTGACCCCGCTGATGAAGATGCACACGCTGGGCCACGGGTTCGTCCCGGACCCCATCCACGCCGGGGGCCTGCGCTACCACGGGATGTCCCCGCTGATGTCGCACGTGTACGAGCTGGGTCTGGTCGAGGCCCTCGCGCTGCCGCAGACCGAGTGCTTCGCGGCCGCCGTCCGGTTCGCCCGGACCGAGGGCATCGTCCCGGCACCGGAGCCGACGCACGCCCTCGCCGCCTGCATCCGCGAGGCGCTGGCCTGCAAGGAGTCCGGCGAGGCGAAGGTGATCGTCACCGCCCTGTGCGGCCACGGCCACCTCGACCTGGCGGCCTACGACGCCTACCTGTCCGGGCGGATGACCGACGAGGACGTGACCGACGAGCGGCTCGCCCCGTCGCTCGCCGGCCTGCCGCCGGTCCCCTCGGCCTGAGCTCCTACGCCTCGACGCGCGCCCCGGCGAGGTGCTCGAGCAGCGCGACGGCGAACTCCTGCGGGCGCTCGACGTGCGGCGAGTGGCCCACGCCGGGCAGCACCACCTCGCGGTAGGTGCCGCCCGCCGCGGCGTAGCGGTCGAGCACCGCGCGGGTCTGGGCGACCATCGGCTGCGGCGGGCACACCTCCGCGCCCGGCCAGCCCGGCACCGCGCCGAGCTGGCCGAGGAAGGCCAGGTCGAAGGCCGAGGTGTCGGAGACGATCGCGTCGGCGTCGCCGCGGACCCACAGCACCGGCGGGCGGACCGGCAGGTCGGCGAGGCCGGAGACGTCGAACACCGTCGGCGCCATCGTGTTGAGCACGCCGCGCGGCCCGGGCGCCGTCCCCGGCCAGCTGCCGCTGGGCACGCTGTCGCCCGGGTAGTGGTCCGCGCCGGTCCGGGTGGACAGCATGGAGGCGACGAACACGTCCTCCAGCGCCGGGTCCAGCGGCAGCGAGCCCGGGGCCACGTAGAAGGCGCGCAGGATCGACCGCGGGCTGGTCGGCGCGGCGTCCCCCTCGTCCCCGGCGGCGATCGCGGCGACGAACTCGGGGTTGGCCGCGCCCCCGCCGGAGCCGGCACCGTCGTCGGACAGCCGCCGCCCCTCGGGACCGGCGGTGCCGCCGAAGCCGTACGGCGAGACCGGGGCCTGCAGGGTCACCGACGCCACCCGGCCGGGGTCGTCGAGCAGCCGCTGCAGGACGACGCCCGCGCCCATGCTCCAGCCGACCAGGTGCACCCGGTCGAGGCCGAGCGCGTCGATCAGCACGCCCAGGTCGTCGGACCAGTCGCGCACGCCGCGGCGGGCGTCGACCGGCAGCGGCTCGGTGCCGCCGAAGCCGCGCAGGTCGACGGCGAGCGCCCGGTGCCCCTCCCCGGCGACCGTCAGCAGCGGCTGCTGCCAGAACAGCGCCGAGCTGACGTTGCCGTGCACGAACAGCACCGCCTCGCCGGGGCCGGCCGGGTCGGTGCCCTCGGCGTGCAGCACGTGCTGCGCGAGCCGCGCGGTGGGCACCCGGGTGGCGGTGACCCCGGGGAGCAGGACGTCGGGCACGGGACCTCCAGGACGGTGGATCACGGGACGGAGCTCGCACACGCTAGCGGTGGGGACCTCCCCGGCGACACCGGCGCGGCAGTCCCAGGCACACCACCGGCACCCCCGAGGTCCGGGGTCCCGCCCGGGGGCCCGCCTACCCTCGGCAGCGATGACGAGCGCACGGACCGGCACCCGCCCCGCGGCCCGCCGGACGACGTCGGCTCGCCGGTCCCCCGCCCGCACGGCCGCCGCGCGGAAGCCGGCCCCGCGCCCGGCCGCCGTGAGGAAGCCGCCCGCCCGCCGGCCGGGCCTGCGGCGCCGCCTGGCGTCCTGGGGCTGGCTGACGGCGGTGCTCGCCGTCGTCGCGCTCGTCGCGGTCACCGCCTCCGCCGAGGACGCCGAGCGGCCCCCGGTCACCCTGGCCACCGCGGAGTGCACCGTGCCCGAGACCGGGGTGGAGCTCTCCGCCGAGCAGGTCGCCAACGCGCGGACCATCGCGCAGGTCGCCCTCGACCGGGGCCTGCCCGAGCGGGCCGTGGTCATCGCGCTGGCCACCGCCATGCAGGAGTCGACGCTGCACAACCTGCCCTACGGCGACCGCGACTCCCTCGGCCTGTTCCAGCAGCGGCCCTCGCAGGGCTGGGGCACCCCCGAGCAGGTGCAGGACCCCGTCTACGCGGCCGGCCAGTTCTACGACCGCCTGGTGCGGGTCCCGGGGTGGCAGACCGGCGAGCTGACGGTGGTCGCCGACACCGTGCAGCGCTCGGCGTTCCCGCGGGCCTACCAGCGCTGGGACGGCTTCGCGCAGTCCCTGACGACGGCGCTGGGCACCGACGAGTTCACCCGCGACTGCGGCTGACCGCCGTCCTCAGGCGGTGAGGCGCTCGGCGGCCGCGTCGATCCGCTCGTCGGTGGCGGTCAGCGCCATCCGCACGTGCCGGGCGCCGGCCGGGCCGTAGAAGGACCCGGGCGCGGCGACGACGCCGAGGCCGGCCAGCCAGTCGATGGTCGTCCAGCAGTCCTCGTCGCGGGTGACCCACAGGTACAGGCCCGCCTCGGAGTGGTCGATGCGCGCGCCGGTCGCCCGCACCGCGGCGGCCAGCCGGTCGCGGCGGGCGCGGTAGCGCTCGCGCTGCGCGTCGACGTGCGCGTCGTCGGCCAGGGCCGCGGTCATCGCCGCCTGCACCGGCCCGGGCACGAGCAGCCCCAAGTGCCGGCGGACCTCCCACACCCGCCGGACCAGCGCGGGGTCGCCGGAGAGCAGCCCGGCGCGGTAGCCGGCCGCCGTCGACTGCTTGGACAGCGAGTGCACGGCGAGCAGCCCGGTGTGGTCCTCGCCGGCGACGGCGGGGTGCAGCAGCGAGCGCGGCTGCACGTCCCAGCCCAGGGTGGCGTAGCACTCGTCGGCGACCACCGGGACGCCGTGCGCGCGGCCCCAGGCCACCCAGGCGCGCAGCTCGTCGTCGGACAGGACGCGGCCGTGCGGGTTGCCCGGGGAGTTCAGCCAGACCAGGACGACCCCGGCGGCGTCGTCGGGCGGGGTGTCGGTGCGGCGCACCGCCAGCCCGGCCAGCACCGCGCCCACCTCGTAGGTCGGGTAGGCGACCTCGGGGATGAGCACCGTGCCCTCGCGCAGGCCGAGCAGCGTGGGCAGCAGCGCCACCTGCTCCTTGGAGCCGATCGTGGGGATCACCGACGGGTCGGCCGCGACCGGGTCGGCCACGGTCACGCCCAGCCGGCGCCGCAGCCAGCCGGCGGCCGCCTCACGCAGGGCGCGGGTCCCCAGCGCCATCGGGTACCCCGGGGAGTCCCCGGCCGCGGCCAGCGCGCCGCGCAGCAGCTCGGGGGTCTCGTCGACCGGCGTGCCGATGGACAGGTCGACCAGGCCGCCGGGGTGCCGCGCGGCGCGGGCCCGGGCGGCCTCCAGGCTGTCCCAGGGGAAGTCCGGCAGCCGGCCGGCCGCCGTCCCCGGAGAGGTGGCGGTCAGTGGCCCTCACCCTGCGGCGGGAGGGCGGCGACCAGCGGGTGGTCCCGGCCGACCTTGCCGGTCTTGGCCGCGCCGCCGGGGCTGCCGAGGTCGGAGAAGAACTCCACGTTGGCGTTGTAGAAGTCCTTCCACTTGTCCGGGACGTCGTCCTCGTAGTAGATGGCCTCCACCGGGCACACCGGCTCGCAGGCACCGCAGTCGACGCACTCGTCGGGGTGGATGTAGAGCATCCGGTCGCCCTCGTAGATGCAGTCCACCGGACACTCGTCGATGCACGCCTTGTCGAGGACGTCGACGCAGGCCTGGGTGATCACGTAGGTCACGGTGGGTCCTCCCGGGGACGTGCGGGCAGCGGACCGGCCCGCGGCCGGGTCTCGCGCGTGTCTGCCGACCAGTATGGCCCTGCCGGGCCCCGTCAAACGCGACGGGTGGCCCGCGTGCCCCCGTCGGGGCAGGGTCCGGCCGCGGGGCGCAGGATCGACCGTCGTGGGACAGAGCCGATCTCCGCTGGGCGTCGCGGACCTGGAGCGACTGGCCGCGCGCGGCTGGCGGGCCGCCGAGGAGGAGCCGCTGGGCGAGTGGCTGCTGCGCGCGGCGGGCGGGTTCACCGGGCGGGCCAACACGGCGCTGGTGTCCGGTGACCCGGGCCGGCCGCTGCCGGAGGCGGTCGACGCCGTCGCCGGCTGGTACGCCGCCCGCGGGCTGCGGCCCGGTGCCCAGCTGGCCGGCGTGCGCTCCCGGCCGGCCGACACCGCGTTCGCCGCCGCGGGGTGGCCGCGCGACGAGGACGTCCTGGTCCTGACGGCGCCGCTGGCGCCCGGTGTCCCCGACGGCATCCCGGTCGAGCTGGCCGGCGACCCCGACGACGGCTGGCTGGCGGCCTCGGGGTACCTGCGCCGCGCCGACGCCGGGACCGTCCGCGCCGTGCTCACCCGCGCGCCGCGGGTGGTGTTCGCCGCGGTCCGCGAGGCGCCCGCACCCGCACCGCCGGTCGCCGTCGCCCGGGGCGTGGTGACCGGCGACTGGCTCGGGGTCACCGCGGTGACGGTGGCCGAGGAGCACCGGCGCCGCGGGCTGGCCTCGGCGCTGATGGCCGCCGTCTCCCGGTGGGGCGCCGAGGAGGGCGCGCGGTGGGTGTACCTGCAGGTCACCGCCTCCAATGACGCGGCGCGGGCGCTGTACCGCCGGTCGGGCTTCGTCGAGCACCACCGGTACCACTACCGGTGGGCGCCGGCCTGACGGCCGCCCTCCCCCGGTCGGGGGGTCGTGTGCGCCGCGTCTCAAGAGGTGCGGGAGCCGGCCGATCCTCTCCGGTGTGACCGTCCCGCCGAACCCGGAGCAGGTGCCCGCCCCGCCGTCCGACGCGGAGGCCGCCCTCGCGCACCGGCTCGCCGCCCTGCGCCACGGCCTGGGTGCCGACCGGCTGTCGCTGTGGTGGCACGAGACCGCCACCGGCCTGGCGGTGCCCTTCGCGGTGTCCGCCGACGGCGCGCGCGCCGTCGGCCCGGTGTCGGCGCAGGTCGTCGCCCGGTCCCCGTTCCTGGGCCCGGTGCTGACCGCCCGCCGGCCGGTGACCGTGGAGCCCGGCGACGCCGGGCCGGCCGCCGCGGAGCTCGCCGCCCTCGGGCTCGACGACGCGGCGGGCACCCCGCTGGTGCACGGCGGTGAGGTCGTCGGTGCCCTGGTCGTCGAGCCCGCCCGCGCGGCCCGCGACCCGCGCGTGCGGCGGACGGCGCGCAGCCTGGCACCGGCGCTCGTCGCCGCCTCCGCCCGCCGCGCCGAGCGCCGTCGGCTGGTCACCGCCGAGGTGCTGCTGGAGCTCGTGGAGGGCGCCCCGCAGGCGCGCTCGCTCGACCACCTGCTCGGTGCCGCCTGCGAGCGGCTCGCCGCGCTCGGCGGGGTCGACCGGGCCTGCGTGTTCCTGCTGGAGGACGGCCGGCCGGTGCCCAGCATGGCCGCCTTCGCCGACGGCCGCCGCGACCCGGCCGGCTGGCAGCGCTTCCGCGCCGCCTCCTCGGCGATCGGGCTGGTCGAGCAGGTGGCGCGCACCGGCGTGCCGGCCACCGCCGACCGCGGCAGCGACCTGCTCGCCGACTGGTGGGCGGAGTCGTTCGCGATCGGCTCGCTGCTGGCCGTGCCGCTGGGCCGCGCCCCCGACGTCGTCGGCGTCCTCACCCTCGACAGTGCCGCGGTGCGGCCGTTCTCCCAGGAGGTGCGGCGGCTGGCCGCGGCCGCCGGTGCCCACCTCGGTGGCGTGGTCGGGCAGGCACGGGCCGCCCAGGCGCGCGCCGACGAGCTGGTCGTCGCCGGCGCGGTCCGGCAGCTGCTCGTGGAGGGCGCCGGCGCGACCGGCGTGGCCGAGGCCGCCGGGGTGCTCGCCGCCGCCGTGCAGCGGCTGGCCGGCACCGACCGCGGCGCGGCCTACCTCGTCGACGGCGAGGGCCTGGTCGAGGACATCCGGCTGGTCGGCTGGTCGGCCGAGGCGCGGGAGGTGCTCACCGCGCGGGTCGCCGGCCGCCCGGCCGCCGAGGCGCCGCTGTGGCGGCGGGTCGCGGAGCTGCGGCGCCCGGTGTTCGTCGAGGACGCCCGCGCCTGCGACCTGCTCGCACCCCAGCTGGTCGAGTCGCTGGGCCTGGCGGCCTACGTCGCCGTCCCGGTGCTGGCGGGCGACCGCCTGCTGGGCATGGTGGTCTGCGGGGCGGTGGGCCGGCCGGTGTCGTGGTCGGCGGCGGTCCGCGAGGCGGTCGCGCGGATCGTGCTGGAGGGCGCGCTCGTGGTGGAGAACGCCGCGCTGCGCGCCACCGAGCAGCTGCGGCTGGCCCAGTTGGCCCGCGAGGCGCACCACGACCCGCTCACCGGCCTGGCCAACCGGCGCCGGTTCACCGAGGAGGTGGAGCGGACGATCTACGCCGAGCCGCACCGCTCGGCCGCCGTCCTCATGCTCGACCTCGACCGGTTCAAGGAGGTCAACGACAGCTTCGGGCACAGCGTCGGTGACGACCTGCTGTGCCTGGTCGGCCCGCGGCTGCAGCAGGCGCTGGCCCCGGGCGACCTGCTGGCCCGCATGGGTGGTGACGAGTTCGCCGTCCTGCTGCCCGACGCCGACGCCGCCCGCGCCCGGGAGGTCGCCGACGGCCTGGGCTCGGCGCTGCGCCAGGCGTTCGTCCTCGACGGCATGCCGCTGCACGTCGACGCGAGCATCGGCGTGGCGCTCTGCCCGGAGCACGGCCGCGACCGCTCGCTGCTGCTGGCCCGCGCCGACACCGCGATGTACGGCGCCAAGCGCGGCCGCGAGGGTGCTCGCGTCTGGGCGCCGGAGGGCAGCACCGACTCCCGCGACCGGCTGCAGACCCTCGAGCAGCTGCGCGTGGCCCTCGACACCGAGCAGCTCGTGCCGCACTACCAGCCCAAGCTCGACCTGCGCACGGGCGACGTGGCCGGGGTCGAGGCCCTCGTCCGCTGGGAGCACCCCGAGCGCGGGTTGCTGGCGCCCGACGTCTTCCTGCCGCTGGCCGAGCAGGCCGGCCTCATGCGCCGGTTGACGCTGCGGGTGCTCGAGCGCTCGCTGCTGGACCTGGGCACCTGGCGCGACGCCGGTCACGAGCTGACTCTCGCGGTCAACCTGTCCGTGTCCAACCTGCAGGACGTGGCGCTGCCCGAGCAGGTGGCCCTGCTGCTGGAGACGCGGGGTGTGCCGGCCGCGGCGCTGGTCCTGGAGATCACCGAGGACGTGCTCATGGCCGACGCCGCGCGCAGCCAGCAGGTGCTGGCCGGGTTGCGGCGGCTGGGCGTGCGGCTGTCGGTCGACGACTACGGCACCGGCTACTCCTCGCTGACCTACCTGCGGGCCCTGCCCGTCGACGAGCTCAAGCTCGACCGCAGCTTCGTCACCTCGCTGACCCGGGACCCGCGGGCCGGCGCCATCGTCCGCAGCACCCAGCGGCTCAGCCAGGACCTCGGCATGACCTTCGTCGTCGAGGGCGTGGAGGACGCCGCGACGCTGGAGCTGCTGCGGAGCCTGGGCTGCGACGTCGCCCAGGGCTTCTACGTGGCCCGGCCGATGCCCGCCGAGCGGTTCCTCGAGTGGCTGCAGCGCCACCACGTGCGGGCCGCGGTGCCCCGGCAGCGGGCGGCGCGCTGAGGGGCTAGGCGCCGGCCGGGCGGGCGGTCAGCACGCGCCCCACCGCGAACGCCGCGGCCAGCACGCCCAGGCCGAGGAAGGCGAGGGTCACCGCCCCGAGCCCGCCGGTGCCGACGGCGACCAGGTCCCCCTCGGGACGGCGGACGGTCGCCGCGAGGGCCACTCCCAGCCAGGTGAGCGCCGGCAGCACCGCGACCACCCGCGACCCGGTCAGCCGGTGCGCGCCGGCCACGAGCAGCAGGTTGCCCACGACGGCGAGCAGCACCGACAGCGGCACCAGCACGCCGGCCACCCGCAGCGGCAGCCAGAACACCTCCACCAGGGCGAGCCACCCGGCGACCAGGACCGCGCCGATCCCGGCCAGGACCCGGTCGACGGTCCTCATCCGGTCAGGCCGGCGAACAGGTCGTCCTCCCACCCGTGCGGCGCCTGTCCGGCGGGGCCGCGCTGCCCGCGGACCAGCCGGTAGTGCTCGACGCCGAGGACCTCCTGGCCGAGGTCGTTCGACAGCGCGAAGAACGGTCCGTCGACGGTGATCTGGGTGGCGTGCGCGCGCATGGCGGCGTCCTTCGCACCGGCGTGCGCGCGGCCGTCGACGGCGGCGGTGACCAGCTCGTCGGGGACCGCGAAGGGGACGTCGTCGACCTCGCCGAGCTGCGCGAAGGGCGCGTCCTCCCCCAGCGCGGCGAGCGCCTCGAGGCCCTCGCGCAGCACCGAGCGCGGCACGCAGCACCAGTAGACCTTGGCGACGTCCCAGGCCGGCCCGAGGTCGGGCCGGTAGCCGGGGTCGGCGGCGCGGTCGACGGCGGCCATCGCGACCCGGTGGGCCTGGATGTGGTCGGGGTGGCCGTAGCCGCCGTTCTCGTCGTAGGTGACCACGACCTGCGGCCGGACCTCCCGGACGACGGCGACCGCGTGCGCCACCGCCTCGTCGAGGTCGGCCCGCCAGAACGCGCGGGGCTTGTCGTTGGCCGGCGTCCCCATCATCCCGGAGTCGCGGTAGCGGCCCGGCCCGCCGAGGAAGCGCCAGTCGGTGACCCCGAGGGCCTCCATCGCGGCGCGCAGCTCGGCGATCCGGTAGCCGCCGAGCTGGTCGGCGTGCTCCGGGGCGAGCAGCTCGAGCTCGGGGACGAGGACCTCGCCCTCCTCGCCCAGCGTGCAGGTCAGCAGCGTGACCGCGGCGCCCTCGGCGACGTAGCGCGCCATCGTCGCGCCGTTGTTGATCGTCTCGTCGTCGGGGTGGGCGTGCACCAGCAGGATGCGGCGGTCAGCGGTCACGGGGAGACATCCTCCCTCACCGCAGCGCGTCCTCCCTCACCGTGCACCGTGAGGGAGGACGCGCTGGGATCAGGTCACCTGATCGTCGCCGGGACTACTCGACGTCGACGGGGACGACCATCCGGGCCTCGGCGAAGTGGCAGGCGCTGGGGTGGCCCTGCCCGCGGTCGACCAGCGCCGGGACCTCCTGCGCGCAGACGTCCTGGGCCTTCCAGCACCGGGTGCGGAAGCGGCAGCCCGAGGGCGGGTCGGCGGGGCTGGGGACGTCGCCCTGCAGCAGGATCCGGTCCTTCTGCCCGCGCAGGTGCGGCTCGTGCAGCGGCACCGACGACAGCAGCGCCTGCGTGTAGGGGTGCGACGGCGAGGCGTAGACCTGCTCGTCGGTGCCCTCCTCGACGATGTGGCCGAGGTACATGACCGCGACCCGGTCGGAGATGTGCCGCACCACCGACAGGTCGTGGGCGATGAACAGGTAGGACAGGCCGAACTCGTCCTGCAGGTCCTCGAGCAGGTTGACCACCTGCGCCTGCACCGACACGTCGAGCGCCGACACCGGCTCGTCGCAGACGATGACCTCCGGCTGGAGCGCCAGCGCGCGGGCGATGCCGATGCGCTGCCGCTGGCCGCCGGAGAACTGGTGCGGGTAGCGGTTGACGTAGTCGGGGTTGAGGCCGACGCGGTCGAGCAGCTCCTGGGTGCGCTTGAGCCGGCCCTTCCGCGGGGCGACGTCGGAGTGCACCGCCCAGCCCTCGGCGACGATGTCACCGACGGTCATCCGCGGGTTCAGCGAGGCGTAGGGGTCCTGGAAGATGATCTGGACCTCGCGCCGGTAGTCCTTCAGCGCCCGGCCGCCCATCCGGGCGACGTCCCTGCCCTTGTAGAGGATCGACCCGGCGGTGGGCCGCTCCAGGGCGACGATCAGCTTCGACACCGTCGACTTGCCGCAGCCGGACTCGCCGACCAGGCCGACGGTCTCCCCGCGGTGCAGCGTCAGGTCCACCCCGTCGACGGCGCGGACGTGGCCGACCGTGCGCTTGAAGACGATGCCCTGGGTCAGCGGGAAGTGCTTCTGCAGCCCGCGGACCTCCAGCAGGGTCTCCCCCGTCGCCCCGCGCGCGCCCGACGGCGCGGGCTCCGCCAGCGAGGGGGACGACGGCGACGACTCCGGCAGGGACTTCGACGGGGACGACTTCGACAGGGACGACGCGGCGGTCGCCCCGGACTCACTCGGCTGCGACACCGAGGACCTCCTCGCTGTAGTGGCACGCGGCCTCGCGCCCCGGGACGACCAGCCGCAGCGGCGGGACGTCGGTGGCGCAGTCACGGCCGGGCGCGGCCTCGGCACCCAGCCGGCGGCGGGAGCAGCGCGGGTGGAACGGGCAGCCGCTGGGGATGGCGGCCAGGTTCGGCGGCTGGCCGGCGATCGGCCGCAGCCGTCCGCCCTTGGCCTCCACCTGCGGCACCGAGCTCATCAGGCCGTCGGTGTAGGGGTGCGACGGGCGGCTGAAGACGTCGTCGACGGTGCCCCGCTCGACGATCTCGCCGGCGTACATGACCGCGACGTTGTCGGCGACCTCGTTGACCACGCCCAGGTCGTGGGTGATGAGGATCAGCCCCATCCCCGTCTCCTGCTGCAGGTCCTTGAGCAGGTCCATGACCTGCGCCTGCACGGTGACGTCGAGGGCGGTGGTCGGCTCGTCGGCGATGAGGATCCGCGGGTCCAGGGCGATGGCCATGGCGATCATGACGCGTTGCCGCATGCCGCCGGAGAACTGGTGCGGGTAGTCGTCGACGCGCCGGGCCGCGGCCGGGATGCGCACCCGGTCCATCAGCTCGACGGCCTTCGCCCGCGCCGCCTTCTTCGACATCCCGCGGTGGGCGCGGAACATCTCGCCGATCTGGAAGCCCACGCTGTAGACCGGGTTCAGCGACGACAGCGCGTCCTGGAAGATCATCGAGATGCCGGGCCCGCGGATCTTGCGCTGGTCCTCGGCCGACATCTCCAGCACGTTGCGGCCCTGGAACCAGATGCCGCCGCCGCTGATGACCGCCGGCGGGGTCTCGAGGATCCCCATGATCGCCTGGGCCGAGACGGACTTCCCCGAGCCGGACTCGCCGAGGATGGCCAGCGTCTCGCCCGCCCCCAGGCTGTAGCTCACCCCGTTGACGGCGTTCACCACGCCCGAGCGGGTGCGGAACTCCACCCGCAGGTCGTCGACCTCCAGCAGGGGTGTGCCCTGCGCGGCGAGCTCCGCGGTCGGCTTGGTCAGGTCGAGGTTGGTCATGCGCGCTGCCTCGGGTCGAGGGCGTCGCGCAGGGCGTCACCCATCATCACGAACGCCATCACGGTCAGGGTCAGGATCAGGCTGGGGAACAGCACCAGGTGCGGGGCGGTGCGGATCGAGTCCTGCCCGGCCTCGATCTGCAGGCCCCAGGAGATCGCCGGGCGCTGCAGGCCGACGCCGAGGTAGGTCAGCGTGGCCTCGGCGGCGATGATCACGCCGATGGTGATGGTCGCGTAGACCAGCACGGGGGCGACGGCGTTGGGCAGGATGTGCCGCACCAGGATGCGCCGGCTCGAGGCCCCCATCGCGCGGGCCGCGGCGACGTAGTCCGAGCTCTTCACCGCGATGACCTGCGAGCGCACCAGCCGCATCGCCGTCATCCAGCCGAACAGCGCCAGTGCGATGGCCACCGCGCCGGGGCCGCGTGAGTTGATGATCGGGATGCCGGTCGAGGGGCCGACCCGCAGCAGCACCAGCGCACCGAGGATCAGCGGGAGGGCGTAGAAGATGTCCGCGATCCGGGCCAGGATCCCGTCGGTGACCCCGCCGTAGTAGCCGGCGACGGCCCCCACCAGGACCCCGAGCAGCAGGATGACCAGCACGGCGGTGACGCCGATGATCAGCGAGTTGCGGGCGCCGTAGACGACGTTGGCCAGGTAGTCGCAGCCCTGCTGGTCGAAGCCGAACCAGTGCTGCGCCGACGGCCGGGCCTTCGAGTCGGCCAGGTCGCAGGCCCGCGGGTCGGCCCCGCGGGCGAACAGCTGCGGCACCAGCGCCATGAGCAGGAAGAACAGGCCCAGGACCGCACCGATCCAGAACAGCGGGTTGCGCCGCAGGTCGCCCCAGGCGTCGCTCCAGAGGCTGTTCTGCCGCTCCTTGGTGACGTCGACCGACGGGCTGGCCAGGCCGGTGGTGGTCCCGGCCTCGACCGCGTCCTTGCGCAGGTCCAGCTGCTGCTGGTCAGTCATAGCGGATCCTCGGGTCGAGGACGGCGTAGAGCACGTCGACGACCAGGTTGAAGAAGATGAAGAAGAACACCATCAGGGTGACGATGCCGACGACGACCGCGCCCTCCTGGGAACGGATCGAGTTGAACACCTCGCGGCCGATGCCGGGCAGGTTGAAGACCGTCTCGGTGACGATGGCCCCGCCGAGCAGCGCGCCGATGTCGGCCCCGATGAAGGTGACGACCGGGATCAGGCTGTTGCGCAGGGTGTGCCGGACGACGACCGTCCGGTTGGGCAGGCCCTTGGCCCGCGCCGTCCGCACGTAGTCGGCCCGGAGGTTCTCCGCCAGGCTGGTGCGGGTCAGCCGGGCGACGTAGGCCAGCGAGCCGGAGGCGAGGACCAGGCCCGGCAGGACGTAGCTGTAGAAGCCCTCGTTGGTCCCGGCGATCGGGAACCAGCCGAGCTTGAGGCCGAAGAGCAGCTGGGTGAAGAAGGCCAGCACCAGGATCGGGATGGAGACGATCAGCGTCGTCGACACCAGCACCACGTTGTCGAAGTAGCTGTTGCGCCGGATGCCGGCCAGCACGCCGGCGACCAGGCCGATGACGATCTCGAACAGGACGGCGGCCAGCGCGAGCTTGACCGTCACCGGCAGCGTGCGCTCGATGGTGTCCAGGACCGGCCGGCCGCGGAAGTCGGTGCCCAGGTCGCCCTGGAACAGGCCCTTCAGGTACTCCCAGTACTGGACGTACAGGGGGTCGTTGAGGTGGAACCTCTCACGGAGCTCGGCGATGACGGCCGGGGAGAGCGGGCGGTCACCGCCGAGGGCGCGGATGGGGTCGCCCGGCAGGGCGTAGACCATCGCGAAGATCAGGAACGAGGCGCCCAGCAGAACCGGGATGGTGAGCAGCAGGCGGCGCGCGACGTAGCGGCCCATGGTCCCCCTCGGGGTGTGTGCGCCGCCGGGTGCGGACGGCGGCGCCGGTGTCCATCGTGCCGCAGGGCCCGGTACACGAGCCGCCGGGGGCGACCGTCCTGGTCGGACGGGCGCCCCCGGCGGGTGGTGCGGGTCCTGCGGGGTGAGGTCAGCTGTTGACGGTGACCTCGGAGGTGACGATGTGCTGGAAGAGGTCCAGTCGGACGTTGCTGACGTTCTCGCTGGTCACCGACTGGATCTCGGTGAAGAACATCGGGGCCATCGGCATGGCCTCGTTGATGATGTCCTCGGCCGCCTGGTAGCTCTCGATGCCGGCCTCGGGGCTCTCCGCCTGGTCACCCTCGACGACCAGCTGGTCGACCTGCGGGTCGGTGTAGAACGAGTAGTTCGACCCGGCCGGCGCCAGCGAGGACGTGGTGAACAGCGGCGTGATGTAGCTGTCCGCGGCCGGGTAGTCGAAGCTCCACCCGTAGCGGAACGGACCGGCCACGCCCTTCGACTCCAGCAGCGGCAGGTACTCGGCGAAGTCCAGGTTGCCCTGCAGCGTGTACTCGATGCCGAGGTTGTCGCGGAGCTGGTTGCCCACGGCCTCCATCCACGCGTCGTGACCGGCACCGGAGTTGAACCACAGGTCGACCGGCTGGCTCTTGTCGAAGCCGGCCTCCTCGAGCAGCTGGTTGGCCTGCTCGGGGTCGAGGGTGCAGTAGGTGCAGCTGCCCTCGCGGTAGCCGTCGATGACCGGCGGGATGAACGAGTCGGCCGGGGTGCGGGTGCCGGCGAAGATCGCGTCGGAGATCGCGGCGCGGTCGACCGCCATGGAGAAGGCCTGGCGCACCCGCGGGTCGGCGAAGCGCTCGTCGTAGGTCGGGAAGCTCAGGTAGGTGATCTGCGAGGACTCGGTCCGGATGAACCGGTCGCCGAACTCCGACTCGGCCGACTCGATGACGTCGGGCGGGATGACGTCGACGATGTCGAGGTTGCCGGCCTGCACGTCGGTGTAGGCGGTGTTGACGTCGGCGTAGACGACGTACTGGACGCTGTCGGCCTGGGCGGCGTCCTCACCGGCGTAGTCGTCGTAGCGGGTCAGGGTGATGCCCTGGCCCGGGACGAAGTCCTCCTCGGCCTGGAACGGGCCGTTGCCGATCGGCCGGGTGCCGAAGGCCTCCGGGTCGTCGAAGAACGCCTCCGGCAGCGGGTGGAAGGAGTTGTAGCCGGTGATCGCCGGGAAGTTGGAGAACGGCGTCGACAGCGTCACGGTGAAGGTCGTGTCGTCGACGACCTGCAGGCCGCTCATCTCGGTCGCGACCGGCTCGCCGGTCGCCTCACCGGTGGCCTCGTCGACCGGCGCCTGCAGGTCGGCGTAGCCCGCGATGCGCGACAGGTAGGACGCGGCGCCCTGGGCGTTCGGGCTGTAGGCGGTGTAGTTCCACGCGTTGACGAAGGACTCGGCGGTGACCGGCGAGCCGTCGTGGAAGGTCCAGCCGTCCTTCAGCGTCACGGTCCAGGTGGTGTTGTCCTCGGACTCGATCGACTCGGCGACGCCGCTGTAGTCGACCTCGCCCTCCTCGGTGTAGCGCACGAGGCCGGTCCACAGCGAGCTGATGACCTGGTCGCCCTCGGACTCGGTGGTGTTGCCCGGGACGAGCGGGTTCTCGGGCTCGCCGATGTAGACGCTGAAGGTGCCGCCACCCTCACCGCCGGCAGCGGAGCCGCCGGAGCCGCTGTCGTCGCTGCCGCCACCACAGGCGGACAGCAGCAGCGCGCCGGAGATCCCGGCCGCGACGAGCGCCGACCGGCGCTTGCTCAACTTCACGTGCGTTGCCTCCCTCGTCCCGCGCGTCAGCGGGGGGACCGGACTGGTGGGTGCGCACCCCGGCGCGAGGCCGGGGCAACGGCGTGCTGCGGGCGGAGCGCCCGCAACGGCCGGAACGCCGGTCGCGACCCTAGGCACGCCCGGTGAGGACCGTCCACGGCCGTCACCGATTTGTGACCCAGGCTCACGACCTCGGCACCGGGTGCCGCAACGACCACGGTCTGCCGCCCTCGGGACGACAGGTGTTGCGGCGCGGGGACCATACCCCCGCAGGACTTACGCCTTCGGGGGGACCCGGGTGTCCGGGCGACCCGACCGGGGTAAGCATCGGCCACCCGAGGAGAGGAGTTCACTCGTGAGCGGCATCGACAAGGCGAAGAACAAGGCACAGGAGCTGTCCGGCGAGGGCAAGGAGCGCCTGGGCGAGGCCACCGGCGACCGCGACCTCCAGGCCGAGGGCGCCAGCGACAAGGCCGCCGGCAACCTCAAGCAGGCCGGCGAGAAGGTCAAGGACGTCTTCAAGTAGTCGAAGGATCCCGTCCTCCTCACCCCTCGCTCCGCTCGGGGCGAGCCTCTGGACGGGGCCGTTCCAGCACGTCACCTGGGCGCCGCACCGACGGGTGCGGCGCCCGTGGTGCGTCAGCGGCGGGTGAGCAGGGCCCGGACGGCGGGGAGCAGGGGGCGGTCGGCGGGGATCCAGTCGAGCGCCTCGAGCTCGCCTGCCCGCGCCCAGCGCAGCTCCCGGTGCTCGCGGGCCACCGGCTCGCCCTCCACGAGGCACGCCGACCACACCCGCAGCGTCGTGGTGTCGGGGACACCACCGGCGACGGCGCCGTCCAGGGGCACCTCGCCGAGGAACTCCCCGGGCAGGACGACGACGCCCATCTCCTCGGCACACTCGCGCGCCAGCCCGGCCAGCTCCTCCTCCCCCGGCTCGACCTTGCCGCCGGGGAACTCCCAGCGGCCGGCCAGCGGCCCGGTCCCGCCGCGCTGCGCCACGAGCACGCGGTCGCCGCGCACGATGGCCGCACCCACCACCTGGACGACGTCGAGCGCCTGCCGGGCGGCCGCCGCCGCGTAACCGTCGAGGTGCCGGCGCATCGACCGCGCCACCCGCCGGCGCAGCACCGCCCGGTCGGCCAGGGCACCGAGCGGGGCGGGCAGGACGGTCTCCCACTCGACCACCTCGTCGACCCGGGTGCCCGCGCCGGTGGCCGTGAACCGGCGCGTGTGCACCAGCGAGCGCCAGGGCCCGCCGGGCGCGAGGGCGTACACGTCGCGCACCGGCCGGACCGACTCGACCTCCGCCAGCGGCACCGGCCAGGGGCGCCCCAGGGCTCGGGCGACGTCGAAGGCGACGGTGAGCGGCGCTGCCACGATCGTGGTGAAGCGCAGCCGGTACACGCCGTCACCCTGGCAGACCGGGCAGGATGGGAGCCCGGAGAGTCCGCTGGAGGGAGCACGGTGCGCATCACGGCCCGGGTCGACTACGCCGTCCGCGCGGCCCTCGAGCTGGCCGCGGCGGCACCGGGGAGCCTGACGTGCGACCGGATCGCCACCGCGCAGGACATCCCGTCGCGCTTCCTCCAGGGGATCCTCGGCGACCTGCAGCACGCGCGGCTGGTGACCAGCCAGCGGGGCCGGGAGGGCGGCTACCGCCTGGCGCTGCCGGCGTCGGAGATCTCCATCGCCCGCGTCATGCGGGTGGAGCAGGGCTTCCTCGCCGAGGTGCACGGGCAGCGCCCCGAGGACGTCAGCTACCCCGGTGCCGCCGCGGAGCTGGCCAGCGTCTGGGTCGCCGCCCGCGCCGCCTACCGGCGAGTGCTGGAGGAGGTCACGCTGGCCGACGTCGTCGCCGGGCGGTTGCCCGGCCCGGTCGCGGAGCTGGCCGCGGTCGAGAGCGCGTGGCGCTCCTTCAGCGACGAGCGCGCCGGCGACTGAGCGTCGCGCCGACCGGGGACGCGGCCCGCCACAGCAGCGGCGCGGCCGCCACCGCGGCCAGGGCCAGCACCGTGACCACCGCCTGGCCCACCCGCCCGACGGTCACGCCGGCGGCGGGGTCGAGCGCGTAGTCGGCCCACGCGTTGGCCGCGGCGTCGGAGACGAGCACCCCGACGGTGAGGACGACACCGCTGCGCCGGCGCAGCCACAGCAGCACACCGGCGAGCGGGTCGAGCAGCGTCAGCGAGACGAAGTAGCCGCTCAGCCACCCGGGCAGCCCGGGGTAGGGGTCGTCACCGCCCAGCACCAGCTGCACGACGTGCACCGCGGTGCCGTAGGCGAGGACGGCGCCCGCGACCGCTGCCACGACCCGGGCGGACCGCGGCGCACCCGCCCAGCGACCGCCCACCCCGCCAGGCTCCCAGGAGGCCCGGCGACCGGGCCCCGCGGGCCGCCGCGCACGGCGCCTGGGCGAGACTCGGGGGGTGAGCAGCGCGCAGCACGGTGGCGTCACCGTCTTCCTCACCGGCCTGTCCGGCGCGGGCAAGTCGACCGTGGCCGACGCCCTGGTCGCGGAGCTGGAGGCCGCGGGGCGCCCGGTGACGGTCCTCGACGGCGACGTCGTCCGCACCCACCTGTCCAGCGAGCTCGACTTCTCCCGCGAGCACCGCGACCTCAACATCCGGCGGATCGGCTTCGTGGCCGGCGAGGTGGTGCGGCACGGCGGCACCGTCGTGGTGGCCGCCATCGCGCCCTACGAGCGGGCGCGCGAGGAGGCCCGGGCGCTGGTCGAGCGGCACGGCAGGTTCGTGCTCGTACACCTGGCCACCCCGCTGGAGGTCTGCGAGGCCCGCGACGTCAAGGGCCTCTACGCCCGCGCGCGGGCCGGCGAGCTCACCGGGTTCACCGGCGTCGACGACCCCTACGAGCCGCCCGCACGGGCCGAGCTGGTCATCGACACGTCGGCCACCCCGCTGGCCGAGTCGGTGGCCCGGATCCGGGCCGCGATGGACGGCGGCACCGGGGACGGGACGCCGCCGGCCGCCTGACGTGACCGCGGACACGCCCTCCCGTGTGCGACCATGGAGGGCGTGTCCGGTCGCGCCCTGCTCCTCGTCGCGCGCCGTCACATCGACCTGGCGCTGGTGAGCAGCGCGGTCTGTCGCCCCGCGCGCTGACACCGAGGTCCCCCGCAGCGCCCGCTGCGCCCCCGATCCGGCAGCGCCCTCCCCGTCCGGTCCGGCGCCGCGGCGGGCGGCGCAGGAGGAAGTGCCACCGTGACCACCCCCCGTACGACCACCAGGCCGCCGCGCCGCGACACCCCCCAGCGGGGCCAGGGCCAGTGGGCACTGGGCTACCGGGAGCCGCTCAACCCCAACGAGCGGATGAAGAAGGACTCCGACGGCCTCGACGTCCGGCAGCGCATCCTCGACATCTACGCGCACACGGGCTTCGGCGGCATCGACCCGAGCGACCTGCGCGGGCGGATGCGCTGGATGGGGCTCTACACCCAGCGGGCCCAGGGCATCCCCGGCGGCAAGACCGCCGTGCTGGAGCCCGAGGAGCTCGAGGACTCCTACTTCATGATGCGGGTGCGCACCGACGGCGGGGCGCTGACCAGCGAGCAGCTGCGCACCATCGGCGGCATCAGCACCGAGTTCGGCCGCGACGTCGCCGACGTCACCGACCGGCAGAACATCCAGTACCACTGGATCCGCATCGAGGACGTGCCCGAGATCTGGCGCCGGCTCGAGGCGGTCGGTCTCACCACGACCGAGGCCTGCGGCGACACCCCGCGCGGCATGCTCAACTGCCCGCTGGCCGGCGTCCTGGAGGACGAGGTCATCGACGCCAGCGACGTCATGGCCGAGACGGTCGCCAAGTACGTGGGCAGCCCCGAGTTCAGCAACCTGCCGCGCAAGTGGAAGACGTCGATGTCCGGCTGCGTGGACCACTGCACCGAGCCGGAGATCGACGACGTCTCCTTCGTCGGCGTCCGCAACGCCGACGGCGAGCCCGGCTACGACCTGTGGGTCGGCGGCGGCCTGTCGACCAACCCGATGTTCGCCCAGCGCGTCGGCGTCTTCGTGCGGCCCGACCAGGTGACCGACGTGTGGGCGGCCTGCACCTCGGTCTTCCGCGACTACGGCTACCGCCGGCAGCGCAACCGCGCCCGCATCAAGTTCCTGATGGCCGACTGGGGGCCGGAGAAGTTCCGCCAGGTGCTGGAGGACGAGTACCTGCACGCGAAGCTCCCCGACGGTCCCGCGGCGTCCGCGCCGGCGCACGCCCAGCGCGACCACGTCGGCGTGGCCCGGCAGAAGGACGGCACCAACGCCGTCGGCTTCGCGCTGCGCACCGGCCGGATCACCGGCAGCCTGCTCACCCGGATCGCCGACCTCGCCGAGGAGTACGGGCAGGGCCGCACCCGGACGACGACCCAGCAGAAGATGGTCGTCCTCGACGTGCCCGACGAGCGGGTCGAGGACCTGGTGGCCGCGCTGGCCGAGCACGACCTGCTGGTGCGCCCGAGCGCCTTCCGCCGCGGCACGATGGCCTGCACCGGCCTGGAGTTCTGCAAGCTCGCCATCGTGGAGACCAAGCAGCACGCGCAGGACCTCTACGCCGAGCTGGAGAAGCGGCTGCCCGGCTTCGACGAGCCGATCGGCATCAACGTCAACGGCTGCCCGAACAGCTGCGCCCGCTTCCAGACCGCCGACATCGGCTTCAAGGGCTCGATGGTGCGCGACGAGAACGGCGAGATGGTCGAGGGCTTCCAGGTCCACCTGGGCGGGCACCTCGGCACCGAGGCCTCCTTCGGCCGCAAGTTCCGCGGCCACAAGGTGACCAAGGCGGAGACCGCCGACTACTGCGAGCGGGTGCTGCGCGGCTACCTCGAGCGGCGCGAGCCCGGCGAGCGGTTCGCCGCCTACGTGTCCCGCGCGGAAGAAGCGTGGTTGCTCTGACGGAGGAGGAGCCGGCCGGCGGGGGAAGGACACGGCAGCTGCCCGTGTTCTTCTGCCCGTACTGCGGGGACGAGGAGCTGACCCCGCACGGGGACGAGGGCGGGTGGCACTGCGCCGCGTGCCTGCGGACCTTCACCGTGCGGCTCACCGGGACAGGAGTGCAGGGATGACGACGGCGGTCCGGCCCACGCCGGAGCTGGCAGCGGCGGCCGACGCCCGCTTCGAGGGCATCGCCGACCCCGTCGAGCAGGCGCTGGCGGTCCTGCGGTGGGCCGGGGAGACCTTCGGCGACGACTTCGCGATCACGTCGTCCATGGCCGACGGGCTGCTCGCGCACCTGGCCTCCCGGGCGGTCCCCGGGGTGCACGTGGTCTTCCTCGACACCGGCTACCACTTCGCCGAGACGATCGGCACCCGCGACTGGGTCAGCGGGGTCGTGCCGATCACCCTGGTGAACGTGACGCCGCCGCAGACGGTGGCCGAGCAGGACGCCGAGCACGGGCCCGAGCTGCACCAGCGCGACCCCGACCTCTGCTGCTCGCTGCGCAAGGTGCAGCCGCTGGCACGGGCGCTGGCCGGGTACGCGGCCTGGGGCTCGGGCGTGCGCCGCGACGAGGCCCCCACCCGCGCCGGCACCAGGGTCGTCGACTGGGACGCCAAGCGGGGCATGGTCAAGGTCAACCCGCTGGCCGCCTGGACGCAGGAGCACGTCGACGCCTACGTCGCCGAGCACCAGGTGCCGGTCAACCCGCTGCAGGAGATCGGCTACGCCTCGATCGGCTGCGCGCCGTGCACCCGCCCGGTGGCCCCGGGTGAGGACCCGCGCGCGGGGCGCTGGGCCGGTCGCGGCAAGACGGAGTGCGGCCTGCACCTCTGAAGGACCTCGTCCCAGGGGCCGAGGCCGTTCCAGCACGGCAGGATGGCGCCGTGCCCAGACCCCCGCGCCTGTCCCCCGACGCCGTCGCCGCCGCCCTGCGGGAGCTGCCGGGGTGGTCCGGCGACGCCGACGGGCTGCGGCGCAGCGTGGAGCTGCCCTCCTTCGCCGACGCCGTGGCCGCGGTCGTGCGGATCGGCTTCGCCGCCGAGGCGGTGGACCACCACCCCGACGTCGACCTGCGCTGGCGCACCCTGCACCTGACGCTGGTCAGCCACTCCGCCGGCGGGGTGAGCGAGCTCGACCTGGACCTCGCCCGCCGGATCGACGCGCTGCTGCCCTGAGCGGCTACTCCTCGACCGGCAGCACGAGCAGCCGCAGCAGCCGGTCGGCCTCGGCGTCGGGGTCCTCGGTGAGGCCGGTGTGCACCGGGCCGGGCTGCACCACCGTGCTGCGCGGCGCGGTCAGCCAGCGGAACCGCGAGCCCAGCGCCTCGCGGCCGGCGGCCCCCGCGGCGGGGTCGGCCGCGCAGACGTCGGCGGCGGCCTGCAGCGCCCGGCCGATCGCCTCGGCGTCGGCCGTCGGGTCCAGCGCGCGCAGCCGGTCGGCGTCGAGGTGCACCCGGCTGCCCAGGTAGTCGCGCTGGCGGCAGTAGACGAGCACGCCGGCGTTGAGCACCTCACCCCGCTCCACCCGCGGCACCACCCGCAGCACGGCGTACTCGAAGGTCTCCCGGCTCACCGCTGGCGCACCCCCGGCGGGGGCGGCGGGCCGAGCCAGGCGGGGCGGTTCTCCCCGCGCGGCGCCCGGCGCCGGGACCCACCCGCGGCCGCCGCGGCCAGCAGGGAGGGGAGCCACGCGCCGCGGGCGTCGAGCCGCGCCAGCAACTGGTCGGCGTAGCGGGCGCGGACGTCGTCGGGGGACTCCTCCGGGGTGGGGCCCTCGAGCCACGCGTCGGGCACCTGGGCCAGCACCCCGTCGAGCAGCGCGCGCGTGACCTTCCCGGCGAGGGCGGCGTCGGCGGCGCGCACGTCGGGCCCGCACTCGAGCAGCGCGTGCTGCGCGGCGTCGTAGGGCCGGGCGACGGCGGCCTGCGCGCCGGGCCAGTGGTGGTGGAAGGTCAGCGCGGCGCCGTGGTCGATGAGCTGCAGCCGGCCGTGCCAGAACAGCATGTTCGGGTTGCGCCAGGAGCGGTCGACGTTGCCCACCAGCGCGTCGAACCACAGCACGCGGCCGGCCAGCTCGGCGTCGACCTCGCCGACGCCGGCCTCGAAGTCCAGCGCGCCGGGCAGGTAGTCCAGCCCGAGGTTGACCCCGGCGGAGCGCTGCAGCAGCTCCTGCACCTCGGGGTCGGGCTCCCCCACCGCCAGCTGCGGGGCGACGTCGACGGTGACCAGCGCGGGCACCGGCAGGGCCAGCGCGCGGGCCAGCTCCCCGCAGACGACCTCGGCGACGAGCACCCGCACGCCCTGCCCGGCGGCGCGCCACTTGACCACGTAGGTGCCCAGGTCGTCGGCCTCCATGAGCCCGGGCAGCGAGCCACCCTCGCGCAGCGGGGTGACGTAGCGGGTGGCGGTGACGGCGGGCAGCACAGTGCCGGTCAACCTACGCCGGTCCACACTGGGGGCATGGGCCTGTTCCGGGCCGCGTCGCCCGAGGGCCTGCGCGACGCGCCGCTCACCTACGCCGAGGTCGGCGCCACCGGCTCCCCGGACATGCCAGCGGGCTACCTCCACGGGGAGTGGACCGAGGTCGTCGGCACCGGGCGGGAGGTGTTCGAGCGGGTGGCCGCGGCGGTGTTCGACTGGACGCCGCAGCGCAGCGTGGGCCTTCGGGTGCGCGCGACCGGGTCACCGGCGGAGGTGGGCACCGTCGTCGTCCTGACGGCGGGGCTGCCGCGGCCGGGCTACGACATCCCGTGCCGGGTGGTGTGGGCGCAGACCACCGGCGACGAGCGCGGCTTCGCCTACGGCACGCTGCCCGGCCACCCGGAGAGCGGCGAGGAGCGGTTCACCGTGCGGCTGACCGGGGACGGCGACGTCGTCGTCACCATCCGGGTGTTCTCCCGGCTGGCCACCCCGGCGGCCCGCGCGGTGCCGCCGGTGAGCCGCTTCGTGCAGGGGCTGGCCACCCGGCGCTACCTGTCCTCGCTGCGGCGGGCGGCCACCGCCGAGGCGATCCGCTCCACCAGGTCCTCGGGCACCGGGCGGCCGTAGCGCAGGTGCACCGCGTCCTTCCCGGAGCGCAGCGGCGCCACCTCGGCCTCGAGCCCGTCGTCGAGGACCGGCACGGGGTAGAGCGCGGCGTGCCGCTTCCAGGCGGCGTAGTGCAGGCCGTACCGGGTGCCCACCATCGCGGCGGGCATGCCGTACCGGATGGTCTCGGTCGCGCCCGGCATCCCGCGCAGGACGGCGGCGCGGACCCGGTCCAGCACCGCCCGCGCCTCCGGGGGCAGCGCGGTCAGGTACTCCTCGACGGTGCCGGGCGCGGTCACCCCCGGATGGTGCCGCACCGATGAGTCCCCGTCCCGGCTGCGGTCACCCCGGCATGGGACTGGCACGGGACGTCGAGCGCGTGGTGGGCCGGGCGGTGGCCGCGGGCGCGGTGCCCGGTGCGGCCTGGCGGGTGGAGCGCGACGGGGAGGTGGCCCGGGGCGCGGCCGGCGCGCACTCCCCCGGCGGGCACGACACGCTCCCGCCGGACGCGGTGTTCCGCATCGCCTCGGTGACCAAGCCGGTGGTCGCGGTCGCCGCGCTCACGCTGGTCGAGGACGGCACCCTCGGCCTCGACGAGCCGGTGGACCGGCTGCTGCCGGAACTGGCCGACCGGCAGGTCCTCGTCGACCCCGCCGACCCGGACGCCGGCACGGTGCCCGCCCGGCGGCCGATCACCGTCCGCGACGTGTTCACGTCCCGTCTCGGCCTGGGCATCGACTTCACCGCCCCCTGGCCGACGCCGACCCTCGCCGCGCTGGGCGCCGCCGGGCTCCCGGCCGGACCGCCCCAGCCGCAGGCCGCTCCCCCGCCCGACGAGTGGCTGCGCCGGGTGGCGTCGGTCCCGCTGGCACACCAGCCCGGTGAGCGCTGGCTCTACCACGTGGGCGCGAGCGTGCTCGGCGTCCTGGTGGCCCGCGCGGCCGGCCGGCCGCTGCCCGGGGTGCTCGCCGAGCGGGTGCTCGGGCCGCTGGGGATGCACGACACCGGCTTCGGCGTGCCGGCGCACGCCCGGGACCGCCTCGGCCCGCACTGGACGTCCCCGGACGACGCCGGACGGCGGGAGCTGTACGACCCGGCCGACGGTCAGTGGGCGTCCCCGCCGCCCTTCCCCGACGGCGGGGACGGGCTGGTGTCCACCGTCGACGACCTCACCGCCCTGGCCCGGGCGCTGCTGGCCGGCGGCGCCCCGGTGCTCGGCGCGGACACCGTGCGGGCGGCGCTCACCGAGCAGGCCGGCCCGGTCGACGACGAGGGTGGCGGCTGGGGGCTGGGCCTGGGCGTCCGGCGCACCGACGAGCCCGGCGGCCGGCACGCCGGGTCCTTCGGCTGGGACGGCGGCCTGGGCAGCACCTGGTGGACCGACCCGGTCACCGGCACCACCGCGGTGCTGCTCACCAACCAGGCGTGGTCCTCGCCCGTGCCACCCGCGGTCTTCGACGCGTTCCGGGCGGTCGCCTTCGGTCCCCGCTAGACGTCGCGGCGCTCACCCCTCGTCGGCGGCGGCCGCGCGCTCCCGCTCGATGAGCTCCTTGCTGCGCACCAGGCGCAGCAGGGTGACCACCAGCAGCCCGCCGGCCATGTTGAGCAGCACGGTGTACCAGAACCAGGCCAGCCACTCGCCGTAGCCGAACGGCGCGGTGCCGGTGTGGATCGCGCCGAAGACGAGCAGAGAGTCCAGCACCGAGTGGAACAGCTGCAGCCCGGCCAGCACGAACGCCCCGGCGACGGCGGCCACGATCTTGGCGCCGTCGGCCTCCGTGCCGTTCTGCATCCGGGTCATCAGCGTGATGACGACGCCGCCGAGGAAGGCCAGGCAGACCGCGCGCAGGTCCAGCGGTGACTCGACGAAGTGCGCGGCCGACTCGACCATCGTGGGCGCGAGCTCCGGGAACGCGTGCGCGACGATCCACAGGAACACCCAGCCGCCGACCAGGTTGGCCACCAGCGTGCCCGACCACAGCTTCGCCAGCTGCGCCCAGCTCGCCCGGCCGGCCACCACGGCGGTGACCGGGAGCAGGAAGCCCTCGGTGAACAGCTCGCTGCGCGCCAGCAGGAGGGCGACGAAGCCGACGGAGAAGGCCAGCCCGGCCAGCAGGTGGCTGCCGGTCTCGGCGTAGACCGCGACCAGCGCGAGCACCCCGACGGACACCTCCAGCCCGCCGGCCAGCCCGGTGGTGAGCACCTCCCGCCAGGTGCGGTGCAGCCGCTGGGCGCCCTGGCCGACCACCCGGTCGAAGGCCTCGACGACCTCGTCCTCGGCGGGGGCGTCGGTGTCGCCGAGCTGGACGCGGCGCTGGTCGGTCACCGGCGACACCTACCCTCGGCGGCGTGTCCCCACCCGGCCCCGGCCTCGTGACCGTCCACCTGTGGGGCGTGCCCGGCCGGGCGGTGCCGCGGGCGGTGCTGCGGATGGCGTCGGTCCGCCCGGCGCTGGCCCGGACGCCGGGGCTGCGCTTCGCCAAGCTGCTCGGCACCGGCGACGGGCGCACCTTCACCGTCCGCGACGCCGACCCCCGCCGGTGGGGCCTGCTGGCGGTGTGGGACGACGCGGCGGCCGCCGACGCCCTCGACGACGGGCCGGTGGCCGCGAGCTGGCGCCGCATCGCCGACGAGGAGTGGTCGGTGCGGTTGCGCCCGCTGGCCACGCGCGGCCGGTGGTCGGGCCGCGAGCCCTTCGGCTCCCCGCGGCCGCAGCGCTGGGACGGGCCGGTCGCCGCGGTCACCCGCGCCCGGCTGGTGCTGCGCCGGGCGGCCCGGTTCTGGTCGGCGGTGCCACCGGTGTCGGCCGACCTGCACGCCGCACCGGGGCTGCGGGTGGCCGTGGGGATCGGCGAGGCGCCACTGGGCCTGCAGGGCACGTTCAGCGTCTGGGACTCGGCCGCGGCGCTCAACGCCTTCGCCTACGACCGGGCGCCGCACGCCGCGGTGGTCGAGCGGACCGCGCGGGAGGGCTGGTACGCCGAGGAGCTGTTCGCCCGCCTGGCGGTGCTGTCCTCGCGGGGGACGCTCGACGGGCTGGACCCCGCGGCCGGCTGAGTCGCCGGCCGGTCACAGCCGGACGTAGAGGTGGAGCTCCTCCCGGTCGTCGCCGGGGCCCAGCCGGATCGCGCCGGGCATCCGGCCGAACTCGCGGTAGCCCCACTGCGCGTAGAACCGCTCCAGGCCGTAGCCCTCGCGCACGGTCAGGTGCAGCATCTCCAGGCCGCTGTCCCGGGCGACGGCGTGGACGCCGGACAGCAGCACCCGGCCCAGCCCGCGGCCCTGCCGGTGCGGGTGCACCTGCACCCGCAGCACCGTGGCCCAGTGCCGGCGCAGCGGGGAGAGCGACAGCGACAGCACGGCCCAGCCGGCGAGCGCGCCGTCCTCGGTGAGCACGACCAGCCGCTCGCGGCCCTGGCGCACCCGGTCCAGCAGCGCGTCGAGCACCGGGGCGACGTCGTCCTCGGTGACCGGCGGGACGAACCCGACCGCGCCGCCGGCGTTCGTGACCTCGGTCCAGCAGGCCAGCAGCTCGCGGCGCAGGCGCGCGTCGACGGTGTCGACGGCGGTGACCACGGCGGACGGCACGGCGGACGTCATGCCCCGATCATCGTCCGCGACGCGGGTTCCCGACCGCCCGGGTGCCGGTCAGCCGGACGTGCCGCTGGGACCGAAGCGCTCCACCCGGACGTCGGCGGCCGGCACGCCCATGCCGACGAGCAGCTGGCTGGCCGCCTCGGCGAACGACGCCGAGCCGCACACGTACGCGGTCTGCCCGGGCTCCCACAGCGGCACGAGGTCGGGCGCGGTGAGCCGGCCGGCCGGGCGGATGCCGGAGGCCTCCCGGGTGGTGACCACCAGCGCGCCGGCCTCCCGCAGCTCGTCGGCGTAGGGCAGCTCGGCGAGCGTGCGCGTGGAGACGGCGACCCGCAGGAGGTGGGTGCGGCCGAGCTCCCGGGCGGTGCGCAGCATCGACACGAACGGCACGACGCCCGTGCCGCCGCCGACCAGCAGCGCCGGCTCGTCGCCCTCCCAGACGAACCAGCCGCCGATCGGGCCGCGGACCTCCAGCACGTCGCCGGGCTCGACCACCTCGGCGAGGTAGCCCGACACCTCGCCGTCCTCGAGCCGCTCGACCAGCAGCTCGACGAGCGGGTCAGCGGGTGCGGAGGCCAGCGAGTACGAGCGCTGGGCGCGGTAGCCGTCCTCGGCGGTCAGCCGGACGACGTAGTGCTGCCCGGCGAGGTGGGTGACCCGGTCGGGCACCTCCAGCCGCAGCCGGACGGTGCGCGGCGTCGGCCGGTCGACCTCGCGCACCGTCGCCGTCCGCCAGCCGCCGGCCGGGGCCCGCAGCCGGCGGGGGCCCATCCCGGCCGGCGCGGCGGCCGGCTCAGTCACCCTGGTAGCGCTGCTCGCGCCACGGGTCGCCGCGGTCGTGGTAGCCGTTCTGCTCCCAGAAGCCCTGCTGGTCGCGCTGCAGCAGGGTCAGCCGGGTGACCCACTTGGCGCTCTTCCAGAAGTAGAGGTGCGGGACGAGCAGCCGCACCGGGCCGCCGTGCTCGACCGGCAGCGGCTGCCCGCCGAACTCCCAGACGACCCACGCCTTCCCGCCGGTGACGTCCTCCAGCGGCAGGTTCGTCGTGTAGCCGGTCTTCGACGTCGCCATGACGAAGTGCGCGTCGGCGGTGGGCCGGGCGGCCTCGAGCAGGGTGTCGACGCTGACGCCGGCGAAGTGCGTGTCGAACTTCGACCAGGTCGTCACGCAGTGGATGTCGCCGCGGTACTCCGAGGGCGGCAGCCGGTGCACGTCGTCCCAGGTCCAGCTCGTCGGGTTCTCGACCCGGCCGTCGACGCTGATGCTCCAGGTCTCCGGCGCGATGCGCGGGGTGGGCTCGGCGGTGAGCACCGGCCAGTCGCTGCCGACGTCGTACTGGCCGGGGGGCAGCCGCGGGTCGCGCTCCCGCCGGCGTCCGAGGAAGCCCCTGGTCGGTCCTGCCACGCGTCCTCCTCCGATCGTGGGTGTGCCCGGCGGGTGACCACCAACGTCCTGACCTGGGCTGAGGGTTCCCTTACATGAGGTGAGTCACTGCGTGTCCACATGGCCGAGTGGTGGGTAACGAGCCTAACTTTGGTGCCGTGGTGACGGTGACGCACTCGGGCCAGCGCAGGACCCCGAAGGCAGCGAAGACCAGCTCGGTCTTCAAGAAGGTCGTGATGGCGGTCAGCGGGATCATCCTGGTCCTGTACCTGATCGCGCACATGGTGGGGAACCTCAAGCTCTTCGCCGGCGCGCAGACCTTCAACGGGTACTCGGAGTGGATCCGCCGCATCGGCGAGCCGGCCGTCCCCGGGCAGACCGTCCTGTGGATCATCCGCGTCGTCCTGCTGGCCGCCGTGGTCGCGCACGCCTGGGCGGCGATCTCGCTGTGGCGGCAGGCCAAGCGCGCCCGCCCGCAGCAGTACGTCGCGCGCAAGCAGGTGGCCCAGAGCTACGCCTCCCGGACCATGCGCTGGGGCGGCGTCATCCTCGGGCTGTTCATCGTCTACCACATCCTCGACCTCACGCTCGGTGTGGCGAACCCCGCGGGCCACGACTCGACGCCGTACGACCGCGCCATCGCCGGCTTCTCCAACCCGCTCGTCACCCTGGTCTACGTGGTCGCGCTGCTGGCCCTGGGCTTCCACCTCCGGCACGGGGTCTGGAGCGCGACCCAGACGCTGGGGCAGAGCAACAAGACGCGCGAGCGCACCGTCAACGCCTTCGCCACGGTGTTCGCCGTGGTGCTGACCGCGGGCTTCCTGATCCCGCCGCTCAGCGTCCTCGTCGGCATCATCGAGTAGGAGCACTCGCCATGGCCCTCGACCTGTTCACCGTCGGCGACCCGATCGCCGACACCAAGGCCCCGATGGACGTCCCGATCGGCGAGCGCTGGAGCGAGCGCCGCTTCCGGGCCAAGCTGGTCAACCGGGCCAACCGGCGCAAGCTGACCGTCATCGTCGTCGGCACCGGCCTGGCCGGCGGCTCGGCCGCCGCGACGCTCGGCGAGGCCGGCTACAAGGTCAAGTCGTTCTGGTACCAGGACAGCCCGCGCCGCGCGCACAGCGTCGCCGCGCAGGGTGGCATCAACGCCGCCAAGAACTACCGCAACGACGGCGACTCGGTGCACCGGCTCTTCTACGACACCGTCAAGGGCGGCGACTTCCGGTCGCGGGAGAACAACGTCCACCGGCTGGCCGAGGTCAGCGTCAACATCATCGACCAGTGCGTCGCGCAGGGCGTCCCCTTCGCCCGCGAGTACGGCGGCCTGCTCGACAACCGCTCCTTCGGTGGCACCCAGGTCTCGCGGACCTTCTACGCCCGCGGGCAGACGGGCCAGCAGCTGCTCTACGGCGCCTACCAGGCGCTCGAGCGGCAGATGGCCGCCGGCACCGTGGAGCAGTTCGCGCGCACCGAGATGCTCGACCTGATCGTCGTCGACGGGCGGGCCCGCGGCATCGTGGCCCGCGACCTGGTCACCGGTGAGATCAGCACCCACTTCGCCGACGCCGTCGTGCTGGCCACGGGCGGCTACAGCAACGTCTTCTACCTGTCCACGAACGCCAAGGGCTCCAACGCCACGGCGATCTGGCGGGCCCACAAGCGCGGCGCGCTGTTCGCCAACCCCTGCTACACGCAGATCCACCCGACCTGCATCCCGGTGCACGGCGAGTACCAGTCGAAGCTCACGCTGATGAGCGAGTCGCTGCGCAACGACGGCCGGGTGTGGGTGCCCAAGGAGCGCGGCGACGACCGCGACCCGCGGCAGATCCCCGAGGACGAGCGCGACTACTACCTCGAGCGGCTCTACCCCTCGTTCGGCAACCTGGTCCCCCGCGACATCGCCTCGCGGCAGGCCAAGAACGTCTGCGACGAGGGCCGTGGCGTCGGCCCGAACGGCCTGGGTGTGTACCTCGACTTCGCCGAGGCCATGCAGCGGCTGGGCCGGCCGGCCATCGAGGCCAAGTACGGCAACCTCTTCGACATGTACGCCCAGATCACGGGTGAGGACCCCTACGAGGTCCCCATGCGGATCTACCCGGCGGTCCACTACACGATGGGCGGCCTGTGGGTCGACTACGACCTGCAGTCGACCATCCCGGGCCTGTTCGTGATCGGCGAGGCCAACTTCTCCGACCACGGCGCCAACCGGCTGGGCGCCAGCGCCCTCATGCAGGGCCTGGCCGACGGCTACTTCGTCCTGCCCAACACCATCAACGACTACCTGGCCAGCGGTCCGTTCGAGAAGGTCGACGCCGGCCACCCGGCCGCGGTGCAGGCCCTCGAGGAGGTCCGCGCGCAGACCGACCGGCTCCTGTCGATCAACGGCAACCGCACCACCGCGTCGTTCCACCGCGAGCTCGGCCGGCTGATGTTCGACCTCTGCGGCATGGAGCGCTCGGAGGAGAGCCTGCGCAAGGCCCTCGACCGGATCCCCGAGATCCGGCAGGAGTTCTGGACGAACGTGCGCGTGCCCGGTGAGGCCGGGCGGTTCAACCAGAGCCTCGAGCACGCCGGGCGCGTCGCCGACTTCATCGAGCTCGCCGAGCTGATGTGCGTCGACGCCCTGCACCGCAACGAGAGCTGCGGTGGGCACTTCCGGGCGGAGAGCCAGACCCCCGACGGGGAGGCCCTGCGCGACGACGAGAACTACGCGTACGTCGCGGCCTGGGAGTGGACGCCGGAGGGCGTCCCGCCCGTCCTGCACAAGGAAGCCCTCGAGTTCGAGTACGTCCACCTCGCCCAGCGGAGCTACAAGTGATGAACCTCAAGCTGCGCGTCTGGCGCCAGCGGAGTGCGGCCGAGAAGGGGAAGATGGTGACCTACCAGGTCACCGACGTCTCGCCGGACATGTCCTTCCTCGAGATGCTCGACGTCCTCAACGAGCAGCTCATCCTCGACGGCGAGGACCCGGTCTCCTTCGACCACGACTGCCGCGAGGGCATCTGCGGGTCGTGCGGCGTCATGATCAACGGTCGCGCGCACGGCAACGGGTTGTTCGACGACCACCCGCAGACCACCACCTGCCAGCTGCACATGCGGTCCTTCAAGGACGGCGACACGATCGACATCGAGCCGTGGCGGGCGACGGCGTTCCCCGTCATCAAGGACCTCGCCGTCGACCGGTCGGCCCTGGACCGGATCATCCAGTCGGGCGGCTACATCAGCGCCCCGACCGGCACCGCCCCCGAGGCGCACTCGATCCTGGTCGCCAAGAAGGACTCCGACGCCGCGTTCGACGCCGCCACCTGCATCGGCTGCGGCGCCTGCGTGGCGGCCTGCCCGAACGCCTCGTCGATGCTGTTCACCGCCTCGAAGGTCACCCACCTCGGGCTGATGCCGCAGGGCCAGCCCGAGCGCAACGACCGCGTGGTGAACATGATCCACCAGCAGGACCTCGAGGGCTTCGGCGGCTGCACCAACATCGGTGAGTGCTCCGCCAGCTGCCCGAAGGGCATCTCGATGGAGAACATCTCGCGGCTCAACCACGACCTCCTCGGCGCCCTGCGCGCCGGCGCGCGTCCGAAGAGCTAGTCGAGCCGGAACCACCGCCGACGGGCGGGGACCCTGCACGGGTCCCCGCCCGTCGGCGTCCCGGGAGGTGGCGCTCCGTCGGTTCGACCGGCAAACTGACCGGTGTGACCGCCTCGTTCGACCTGGCCTCCCTCCCCGGGCGTCCCTGCTCGATCGCCGCCGCGCTGGAGCTGGTGGGCGAGCGGTGGGCGCTGCTCGTCGTCCGGGAGGTGTCGCTGGGCAACCACCGCTTCAGCGACATCGCCCGGGGCACCGGCGCCCCCCGCGACCGGCTCACCGCCCGGCTCAACGCGCTGGTCGCCGCCGGTGTGCTGGAGCGACGGCAGTACAGCGACTCACCGCCGCGCTCGGGCTACCACCTCACCGCCTCGGGCCGCGACCTGCTGCCGGTGCTGCAGGCGCTGCTGCAGTGGGGCGACCGGTGGGCCGCCGAGGAACCGCCGGTGCGCCTGCAGCACGCGCCGGCCGGCCACCCCGCACACCCCGTCGCGGCCGCGTGGGTGTGCCGGACGTGCGGCGTGCCGGTGAACGAGAGCCGCGTCGAGCGGGTGCTCACCCCGGCCGGGCGGGTGCTGTCGGGCCTGCCCGCCGAGGAGCACGCCCATGAGCACTGACGCGATCCCCTGCACGCCGGCCGCCGTCCCGGGGTCCTGGGGTGAGCCGCGCACCCGCACCGTCACCTGGCACGACCCGATGGTCACCGCGGCCGGCGGGCGGGAGCTGTCCGGACTGGAGGCGCTGCGGGCGGTGCGCGACGGCCTGCTGCCGCCCCCGCCGATCGCGCAGCTGGTGCAGATGGACATGGCCGTCGTCGAGGAGGGGCGGGTCGAGTTCCGCTGCGCCGTCGACGAGTCGGTCTACAACCCGATCGGGGTCGTGCACGGCGGGCTGGTCTGCACGCTGCTGGACTCCGTCGCCGGCTGCGCGGTGCACACCACGCTGCCGCACGGCGTCGGCTACACCTCCATCGAGCTGAAGGTCACCTACCTGCGCGCGGTGACCCAGGCCAGCGGGCCGCTCACCGCGATCGGCCGGGTGGTCAAGCCGGGCCGGCGGGTCGCCTTCGCCGAGGGCGAGGTGCTCGACGCGGCCGGCAAGCAGGTGGCCACGGCGTCGAGCTCGCTGCTGGTCTTCCCGCTGCCGGCCTGAGCCTCAGCGGCGCCGGACCCGCACGTCGTCGGTGCAGGTGGCCGTCGAGCGCAGCCGGCGGGCCCCGACGCCGGCGTTCTCGAGCCACCGCAGCGCCGAGAGCTCCCCGGCGGTGCACGCCACGGCCTCCTCGTCCGGGCCGGGCTCGACCCGGACGACGACGCGGTGGCTGAAGGCGGCGAGCCGGCCGTCGTAGGCCGTCGTCCCCTCCTCGGTGAACGCGGACGCGAACAGGTCGTGCTCGGCGGCCCGGTCGCGCAGCCACGCGCGCCGGTCGTCGTCGAGACCGTCGAGGACGCCGCGCACGACCACGCGGTAGGTGCGGCTGGACACGGCGGGTGAGGCTAGCCGCGCGCCGTCCCGCTGTCGCCCGGGTTCCCGCTGATCCGGTCGACGACGAGCTCGGGGACGACGTAGGGCTCCCCCGGCACCGCCTTCTCGGGGAAGTCGAAGACGGCCAGCATCGCCTGCAGCGGGTAGTCGGGGGTGACCGCGACCTCGCGCAGCACCCGCCCGTCCACGGTGAACGTCGCGCCGTCCGGGCGCCAGTCGACGGCGTAGTCGTGCCAGTCGGCCACGTCGATCCCCGGCCGGGGCGCGGCGAAGTCCTCGGGCAGCCGCGGATCGCGGAACGGGTGCGTGCCCGCGCCGACGGCGGCTCCCCCGACCGGGTCGACGGCGTCGCCGAACACCTCCACCACGCACAGCTCGCCGGAGCGCTCCGGGACGTCCTCCAGGCCGACCAGCCACCAGGCGACCATCGACCGCGGGGTGACGGTCGCGCGGGCCCGCAGCTCCAGCCGCCCGTACCGGGGCGTCCACCCCCAGTGCGCCGGCTGCTCCTCCCGGACGACGGCGCCCGGCCGCACCGGCTGCTGGCCGACCGTGCTGCCGACCGGCCCGGAGAAGACGCCGGACTGGATGCCCGAGACGCGCAGCGGCGGGTGGTCACCGGGACACCACAGCGGCACCTCGTCGGGCAGGGACAGCCGCAGGCAGGAGTCGCGGACCTCGTAGCACGCCGCGGTGGCCGCGCGGGAGCTCCACTGCGGCAGGTAGTGCGGCACCCAGACGTCGCGGTCGAGGTCGTCGCCGTCGAAGTCGTCGAGGAAGGCGCCGCCGGAGTTTCTGTCGCAGGCGCCGTCGAGGTCGTCGGGAGGGGCCGTCACCGGCTCTGCAGGGCGTCGAGGGCCACGGCCATCGAGGCGGCCACCCGGAAGTCCAGCCGCGGGTCGGGGACGTGCACGTCGTAGCGGTCCCGGATGCTCTTGCGCCGCTCGACGACGAGCACCGGCGCGCCGGTGGCGGTGTCGACGAAGTCGAAGTGGAAGACGAAGGGCACCCAGACGTCACCGAGGTAGGGGATGAACTCCCAGATCCGCCGCAGGACGGCCAGGAACGGCCGGCGCTCCCGGCCGATCGCCTGCAGGCCGGGCGCCGACAGCTCCCAGGTGGAGCGCAGCAGGCTCGCGCCGAAGCGCTTCTTGAAGGAGCCGAGCACCTGCCCGTACTCGTCGAAGACGTCGTGCTCGGCGTGCACGTCGAGGCGCTGGCGGGCCCGGAAGGAGAAGACCGGGCGGGTGCGGGCCTCGTCGGCGGTGAAGACGACCTCCTCCTTGAGCTTGAGCCGCTTCTGCTGGGCCATCGCCAGGAGGTGACCCTCGCTGCCGTCGGGCTGCACGGCGCGGACCTCGTAGCGGTTGACCATGACGGTGATCCGCTGACGGACGGCGAAGCGCGGCACGACCATCGCGGCGGAGGGCTGGGACTGGGCGGCGGGCGGCACGGTCACGGCGTGCTCCTGTCGGGGAGGGAGCCCCCATCCTGGCCCGGGCCGCGCCCCCACGGGGCCTCCGGGAGACCCCTACCTGCACAGATGACGGCGGGCCACTCGGTTGCGGACGAGAATCTGGCGTTCACCCGGCGGGGCCCCGGGCGCTGTGCCAGGCTCGGCGAGGGGTGGCGGACGCCACCCCTCCAGGGTGGGGAGGTCGTCTTGTCGCAGGAGTCCCGTCGTGTCGGCGTCGCTGTGGTCGGGCTGGGGGGCGCGGTCGCGACGACCGCCGTCGCCGGTCTGGAGCTGGTCCGGACCGGGGCGGCCGGCACCGACGGGCTGCCGCTCGCCGGGCTGGAGGTCGCCGGCGGTCCGGCCGAGGAGACGACCGGCCTGGTGTCCTACGACTCGCTGGTCGTCCGCGGGTGGGACCTCGACGGCTCGGACCTGCGCAAGGCCGCCGAGCAGCACGGCGTGCTCGACTCCCGCCAGCTGGAGGAGGCCGGCCCGGCGCTGTCGGCGGTGATCCCGTGGCCGGCGGCCGGGGACGCCGACTTCTGCCGCAACGTCACCGGCGGCAACGTCGTCCTCGCCGAGACGCGCCGCGCGCAGGTCGACGCGGTGCGCGCCGACCTCCGCCGCTTCCGCGAGGAGGAGTCCCTCGACGGCCTGGTGCTGGTCAACCTGGCCTCCACCGAGCGCTGGCCCGACCCGGCCGCGCCGGCCCTGCAGTCGATCGAGGCCTTCGAGGCCGGGCTCGACGCCGACGACCGCGCGATCACCCCGGCGATGGTCTACGCCTACGCCGCGATCGCCGAGGGCGTCGGCTACGTGAACTTCACGCCGTCGCTGGCCGCCGACGTCCCCGCGCTGGTCGCGTTCGCCGAGGCCCGCGGCGTGCCGGTCGCCGGCAAGGACGGCAAGACCGGCCAGACGATGATGAAGACGGTCCTCGCGCCGGCCTTCCGCGCCCGCTCGCTCACCGTCGAGGGCTGGTACTCCACCAACATCCTCGGCAACCGCGACGGCCTGGCCCTCGACGACCCCGACTCGCTGGCCAGCAAGCTGAACACCAAGGGCAGCGTGCTCGACTCGATCCTGGGCTACCCGGTCGAGGACCACGTCGTCCGCATCGACTACTACCGGCCGCGCGGCGACCAGAAGGAGGCCTGGGACGCCATCGACCTGGTCGGCTTCCTCGGCCAGCGCATGCAGGTCAAGGTCGACTTCCAGTGCCGCGACTCGATCCTGGCCGCGCCGCTGGCCGTGGAGCTCGCCCGGCTCGCCGACCTCGCGCAGCAGCGCGGCGAGGGCGGCGTGCAGCGGCAGCTGGGCTGGTTCTTCAAGGCCCCGATGACCGCCGACGGCAGCGTGCCCGAGCACGCCTTCCACCGGCAGGAGTCCGCGCTGCTCGACTGGCTGGCCGCCGGCGCCTCCTCCCGGTGACCGCGCTCGCCTCCCCCGGGACGCTGCGGGCGCTCGCCGGGCTGCGGCCGCTGCTCGCCGAGATCGGCGACGCCAAGCGCGTCCGCGTCGCCGGCGTCCCCGGCTCGCTCGCCGAGCAGGCCTTCGCCCGCGCGTGGGCGCGGCTGGTGGCCGGTGAGGACGTCGCCGCGGTCGCGGAGTCCGAGACCGCGGCCGCCGTCGCCCGCGCCCGGCTGGCCGGCATCGACGCCGGGGTCCTGACCACCGCCGGGTTGTCGGACGCCGAGGCGCTCGACGTGCTGCGCCGGGGCTTCGACGAGGTCGCCGGCCCGCTCGACCCGGAACTGCGCGCACGGCTGCGGGCGGCGCTGGGGCCGCTGCCGGCAGCCGGCCCGGCACCGGCGCTCGCCGCCGCGCTCAACGCCCAGCCGCGGGCCGGCGCCACCGCGCCGGGGAAGCCGCGGGTGGTCGTCGAACCGCCGGAGAGCCACGGCGACCACTGCCTCACCGTCGCGGTCTACGCCGCGCTCGTCGCGCCGGTGGTGGGCGCCGACCCGGTCGGGCCCTTCCTGCTCGGCCTGGGCCACCACCTGCACAACGTGGTGCTGCCCGACGCCGGGTTCGCCGGCGAGGTGCTGCTCGGGAACGCGCTGGAGCGGGTGGTGACGACGCTGGAGGAGCGCGAGCTCGCGGCGCTGCCGGGCCCGCTGGCCGGCCGGCTGCGCGAGGTGCTGGCGCTGCGGCCGGGCGCCGACCTGCCGGAGGCCCGGGCGTTCCACGCCGCCGACGTCCTCGACCGGGTGCTGCAGGTGCACCACCACGCGCGCGCGGCGGCGTTCACCGCCTCCCAGGCGCTCGACGACCTGGAGCTGGTGCACGCCGGCCCGGTGCAGGGCTACCACCTCGACGTGCTGGCGGCGGCCGGGCTGTGACCGGCCTGCTCCTCGACGCGCCCGTCGTCGACGGGATCCCCTTCGCCCGGGCGGGCCGGGACGACCTGCGCGACGAGGTCGCCGGGCTGCTGGCCGCCGGGGAGACCGACCGGGCCCGGGTGCTGCTGCTCGCCGACGCCGACGACTGGTGGACCGAGCCGCCGCCGCCGCCCGAGCAGCTCGCCCGCGTCCCCGCCGCGCGCACGCTCCGCGAGGCCATGGACCTCCTCGGCATGGGGCGGGTGGCCGACTACTTCGCCCACCGCTGGTCGGACCCCACCCACCTGGCCGGGCTCGCCCTGCTGCAGCAGCACTGGCCCGGGCGGCGCCCGGTGGTCGACGTCGCCTGCGGGACCGGCGCGCACCTGCGCGAGCTGTCCCGGCGCGGGGCGGGCGACCTGCTCGGCGTCGACGTCGTGTGGGCCAAGCTCTGGCTGGCCCGGCGGTTCGTCTGCCCGGACGCCCGCTACGTGTGCGCCGACCTGACCGCGGCGCCCGACCTCGCCGTCGGCGTCCCGGCCTACGTCATGTGCCACGACGCCTTCTACTTCCTGCGCGACAAGCCCGCGGCCGCGGCGGCGATGCGCGCGCTGGCCGGGGACGGCGGCACCGTCGTCGTCGGGCACGCGCACGTGGCCGACCCGCACGGGCAGCCGCTGACGCCGGAGGGCTACGCCGAGGTGCTGGGCACCGGCCTGCTCTACGACGACGACGAGCTGACCCGCTCGCTGCTCGAGGGCCGCCCGCCGCGGCCGGCCGCCCCCGCCGACCTGCACGCCAGCGAGGCGGTGGCGCTGGTGGCCGGTGACCCGCTGGGGCCCGCGCCCGCCGACCTGGGAGAGCCGCTGCCGCCGCTGTCGCCCAACCCGCTCTACCGCGACGGCGTGCGCACCTGGCCGAGCGACCGCTACGCCGCCGAGTACGGGCCGCGCTCGTCGTACCTGCCGGAGCGCTGGCCCGACCCACTGCCCGCCGACGCCGCCCGCCGCCGGCTGCTGGTCGACCTCCCGGAGGCCTGGTGAGCGTCGGGTGGGGCGGTCGAGATCGCGCGATCTCGACCGTCCGTACGGCTCCCCGCGAGCGAGATCACGTGATCTCGACGGAGGGGGCGGCGTGAGCGTCGGGTGGGGCGTCGCCGGCTGCGGCTGGGTGGCCCGCGACCACGCGCTGCCCGCACTGCTCGACGTGCCCGACGCGCGGCTGGTCGCGCTGCACGACCTCGACCCCGCGGCGCTGGACCGGGTGCCGGTGGAGGGCCCCCGGCGCACGACCGACCTCGCGGGGTTCCTCGCCACCCCCGGCCTCGACGCCGTCTACGTGGCCGTCCCGAACGCCGGGCACCGGCAGGTGGTCGAGGCGGCCGCCGCGGCCGGGAAGGCGGTGCTGTGCGAGAAGCCGCTGGCCGCCGACGTCGGCGACGCGCAGGCGCTGGTCGAGGCGGGCACGCGGGCCGGCGTCCTCCTCGGCACGGCCTACGACCAGCGCTGGCACCCCGCGCACGTGCGGCTGCGCGAGCTGGTCCCGGAGCTGGGCACGGTCACCGCGGTGCGGATCGTCTACTGCTGCTGGCTGCCCGGCGACTGGACGCCCGACGGCCGCCCGCACGACAACTGGCGGGTCGACCCGGCCCGCGCCGGCGGCGGTGCGGCCATCGACCTCGCCCCACACGGCCTGGACCTCACCGGCACGCTGCTCGGCGAGGACGTCACCGCGCTGTCGGCGCTGCTGCAGACCCGGGTGCACGACTACGGCGTCGACGACGGCGCGCTCCTCACCGGGACGACCGACTCCGGCGTGCTGGTGAGCCTGCACGTCGCGTTCAACACCCCCGACGCGCTGCCCCGCCGCCGCCTGGAGGTGGTCGGCACCCGCGGCATGGCGGTCGCCGTCGACACCATGGGCCAGACGGCGGGAGGCTCCCTGACGCTGTACCGCCCCGACCCGGTCGACGTGCCGTTCGCCGACACCCCGCCGTTCACCGCACAGTTCGCCGCCTTCACCGACGCGGTCGCGGGCCGCGCTCGGTGGCCGTTCGACCCCGCCCGTGACCTCGCCCTGCACCGCCTGCTCCTCACCGCTCTGGAGAGAGGGACCCCGTGAGCTCGCCCGACGTGCCCGGTGCCATCGACCGGGCCACCGACCCCGCCGCCGACGACGGCGCCCGCCACGTGTCCAGCCAGGCTCGTCAGGGAGGGGTCGACACCAACCCCTACCGCGGCCTGCTGCCCGACCTGCCCGCCTACGCCTGCACCAACTGCGGGCACTGGCAGCGCTGGCCGGCGCCCGGGCCCGTGGTCTGCCCGGTGTGCGCCGACGTGCGCAACGCGCTGCCCGAGCACGGCTTCGAGTTCGTGACCGACAAGCAGGCCGACGAGCTGGTCACCGGCTTCTGGCGGCCGGCCCCGGTGGACGGCGTCACCGAGTTCGGCACCGAGCCGCGCTTCGGCCTGGACAGCCGCGGCTGGGTGATCGAGACCGACACCGGCCTGGTCGGCTTCGAGTGCGCGCCCTGGTACACCGCCGACATGCTCGCCGAGCTGCGCCGGATGGCCGCCGAGAGGGGCGGCTTCCCCGTGCTGGCCTCGAGCCACGTGCACGGCTACGGCGCGCTGTGGCAGCTGCAGCAGGAGCTCGAGCCGCGGGTGGTCTGCGTCAACGTGCACGACCTCGTGTGGACGAAGGCCTTCCGGGTCACCTGGCCGGCCGACGACGTGCTGACCCTCGCACCCGACCTCACGCTGCACCGCACCGGCGGGCACTTCCCCGGGCACTCGGTGCTGCACGACTCCCGCCGCGGGATCCTCTTCTGCGGCGACTCGCTGAAGGTCGACCTCTCCCCCGACGGCGACCCGGTGGCGCTGTCGGCGCACAAGGCGTTCCACGCGCAGATCCCGCTGTCGCACGGCGAGCTGCGGGAGATGCTCGCCGTCGTCGCGGAGCTGGACTTCGAGGTGGTCGCGACGCCGTTCGAGATGGTCCCGGGGATCACCACCGACCACGTCGTGCACCTGGTGCAGCGGCTGCTGTCCGGGCCGCCGGACGCCGCCCCCGTCCCGCTGGCCGAGCTGTGACCGCCGTCGACGTGACGCCGTCGCAGCGCTACCGCGACAGCTTCCCGACGCCGGTCGAGGACTTCGCGATCGAGGGCATCGACGTCCTCGACGTACCGCTGCACTCGGCGGTGCTGCCGCCCTCGGAGCTGCACCCGGGAGGCAGCGGGCTGGGCTACGGCGCCACCCGCGAGGAGGCCCGCACCGGGGCGATGGGCGAGATGGCCGAGATGGCCCTGTCGCTGCGCGCGCACCAGGGCGTCTCCCGCGAGGAGGGCTCGTACGCCGAGATGACCCGCCGGTACGGCCGGGACCGGGTGGCCGACCCGCGCGAGCTCTGCCTGGAGGCGGGCAGCCCCTACGACGACGACCGGCCGCTGCAGTGGCTGCCGATGACCCGGCTGCGCGACGGCGAGACCGTGCAGGTGCCCGCCGAGCTGGTGGCGTCGGCGCCCGACGACCTGCCCGGCGCTCCCCCGCCCGGCGGCTGGCTGACCACGGTCATCACCAACGGGCAAGGCGCGGCCTTCGACGCCGACCGCGCGGTCACCCACGCGCTGCTCGAGGTGCTGCAGCGCGACGGCAACGCCACCGCCTTCCGCGCCATGGACCGCGGCGTCGTCGTCGACCTCGACGGGATCGCCGACCCCGACGCGCGGGCGCTGCTCGACCGGCTCGACGCCGCGGGCATCGACGTGGTGGTCAAGCTCGCCTCGACGGAGTTCGGCGTCGTCGACGTGTACGCCGTCGGCTGCTCGCGGGACGGCTCGGAGCCGGTGCCGGTGATGGCCACGGCGTGCGGGGAGGCTGCCCACCCCGACCGCGACACCGCCGTCCGCAAGGCGCTGCACGAGTTCGCCTCGGCGCGCAGCCGCAAGGCGTTCATGCACGGGCCGTTCGACGTCGTCCTGCCCGCGACGCCGCCGGGCTACCTGGAGCACTGGCGCGGCGGGCACCCGCCGGAGCGGCTGGTCGAGGAGGACCGCGCGCTGCAGGCGATGCTCGACTGGACCCGGATGGGCACGAGCGCGCTGGTCGACCTGCTGCAGGACACCGTGCTGTCGCGGCGCTCCACCGTGCCGCTGAGCGGCCTGCCCACCTGGCGCGGGGACGACCTGCACGCGCACGTGGTCGGCGCGGTGCAGGCCGCCGGGCACGACGTGCTCGTGGAGCTGCAGCCGTCGGCCGGTGACGCCGTCGCGGCCAAGGTGCTGGCGACCGGCCTGGAGGTCGAGACGATGTCCTACGGCCGGATCGGCGAGCGCGGGGTGCGCCGGCTGGTCGAGCGCTCCGGTGATCCCCACCCTCCCCTGGCCGCGGTGGGCGGCGACCCCGGCGGCTGGGCGCGGGTGCACCTGACCGCCGCGGCCGAGGAGCGCCTGGGCGGGCCGGCCTGGTTCGACCGCGCGGGCGCCGACCGGCGGGTGGGGGCGCTGTACGCGCTGTACCGGGAGCCGGGCCGGCACGTGGTCGCGGAGGTCCTCGAGAGGTGACGGACCTCCGCTACGCCTACAACACCAACGGGCTCACCTCGCACCGGCTGTCGGACGCGCTCCCCTTCCTCGCCGACTGCGGCTACGCCGGCGTGGCGCTCACCCTCGACGTCGTCCACCTCGACCCGTTCGCCGACGACGCCCACCGGCAGGCCGAGGCGGTGCGCCGGCGGTGCGACGAGCTCGGGCTGGGCGTGGTGGTGGAGACCGGCGCCCGCTTCCTGCTGGACCCCCGGGTCAAGCACGAGCCCACGCTGATCACCGCGTCGGCCGAGGGGCGGGCGCGGCGATTGGCCTACCTGCGGCTGGCCTGCGACCTGGCGGAGGTGCTCGACGCGGAGGCGGTCAGCTTCTGGGCCGGGGTGCCGAAGCCGGGTGTCGACCGCGACGCCGCCTGGGGCTGGCTGGTCGACGGCGTGCGGGCGCTGGTCGACAGCCACGGCGGGCGCTCCTACGCCCTGGCCGTGGAGCCCGAGCCCGGGATGCTGGTGGAGGACTGCGACGGCTGGGCCCGGCTGGCCGCCGAGGCGCACGGGACCACGCTGGCGCTGGACACCGGGCACTGCGTCGTCGCGGGGGCGTACGCGCCGGAGGAGGCGGTGACCCGCTTCGCGCCGCACCTGGGCACGGTCGCCGTCGAGGGCATGCGCCGCGGCGTGCACGACCACCTGCCGCTCGACGAGGGCGACGTCGACCTGCCGGCGGTGCTGCGCGCGCTCCGGGACGCCTCCTACGACCGGCTGGTCACCCTGGAGCTCTCCCGCGACGGGCACCGCGCGCACGAGATGGTGCCCCGGTCGATGGCCACGCTCCGGAAGGCGGAGACGCAGGGGGTGGCGGCCGCGTGAGGATCTGCTTCGTCAGCCGCCGCTACTGGCCGGCGGTCAGCGGGATGAGCGTCTACGCGGAGAACCTGCTGCGCGAGCTCGTGGCGCTCGGCCACGAGGTGGTGCTGGTCAGCCAGTACCGCGACGACGAGGCCGGCACCCGCGTCTACGGCGGCGGCCCGCCCCCGGCCGACCGGGTGCCCGCCGGTGTCGAGGTGCACGCGCTGCCCAGCCGGGGCGAGACCGTCGTCCCGGCCGACTGGGAGGGCGACACCGCGGAGATCGTCCGCACGGTCGTCGGCCTGCACCGCGAGCGCCCGTTCGACGTGCTGCACGCCCAGTACGGCTACCCGCCCGGGCTGGCGGTGCTGGCCGCAGCGCGGAAGACCGGGCTGCCGGCGGTGGTGAGCATCCAGGGCGGCGACGGGCACTGGGTGGGCACCTGCTGCACGACCCACGCGCACGCGATGCGCGCCGTCGTCGACGCCTCCTCGGCGGTGCTCATCGGCAGCGCCAGCTTCCGCGACGAGGTGGTGGGCAACCTCGGCAGCGACCCGGCGCGGTTCACGATCGTCCCGGGCGCCACGGACACCCGCCGGTTCACCCCGGCCGAGCGGCCGCTGGGCGCGCTGCAGGACCCGCCGGTGCTGCTGTTCCACGGCCGCGTCGACCGCCGCAAGGGCGTGCTCGACCTGCTGGAGGCGCTGCCCGACGGCGTCCGGCTGGTCGTCTCCGGCATCGGACCCGACCTCGACGAGGCGAGGGCACGGGCCGACGGGCGGACGACGTTCCTCGGCTACGTCCCGCCCGACGAGGCGCCCGCGGTGTACCGCTCGGCCGACGTGTTCGTGAGCCCGACCTACAGCGAGGGCTTCTCCAACACGCTGCTCGAGGCGATGGCCAGCGGGCTGCCCACGGTGAGCACCGACTCGGTCGGCGTCGTCGACTGCCTGCGGCACGGGGAGAACGGCCTGCTGCACGCGCCGGGCGACGTCGCGGGGCTGCGGGCCGCGCTGGACCGGCTGCTCGGCGACGGCGCGCTGCGCGAACGGCTGGCGACGACGGCGCTGGAGGAGGTGCGCCGGCTGTACTCGTGGCCGGTGCTGGCCCGCGCGATCGACGACGTGTACCGCGCCGTGGCCGGGACGACGCCGTCGCACGCCTGGACGATGCCCCCGGAGGTGGACCTCTCCTGCCGGTTCCGGAGCGCGGCGCACCTGCTGTGAGGGTGACCGCGGTCAGCCCGCACCTCGACGACGCCGCGTTCTCCGTCGGCGGCACGCTGGCCGCGCTCGCCGACGCCGGGCACGAGGTCACCGTGGTCACCTGCTTCACCCGCAGCGTGCCCGACCCCGAGGGCTTCGCGCTGGCCTGCCAGCTGGACAAGGGACTGCCGGCCGACGTCGACTACATGTCCCTCCGCCGCGACGAGGACGCCGCCGCGATGGCGGTGCTGGGCGCCACGCCGCTGCACCTGGACCTGCCCGAGGCCCCGCACCGCGGGTACGACAGCGCGGCCGACCTGTTCGCCGGCGTGCACCCCCACGACGACGCGTGGCGGGACGTGCGGGCGGCGCTGGCCGGCCTGCCCGGCGACCTGTGGCTGGCCCCACAGGCGCTGGGCGGTCACGTCGACCACCTGCAGGTGCTGCGCGCCGTCGCCGGCACCGGCCGCCCGGTGCTGTGGTGGCGCGACTCGCCCTACGTGCTGCGCGACCCGGCCGCCGTCCCCGGGCCCGACCTGCCGGCCGGGCTGACCCCGGTCGAGCTGCCGCAGGACCACGTCCGGCGGGCCGACGCCTGCGCCTGCTACACGACCCAGCTCGGCTTCCAGTTCGGCGGGGCCGACGGGATGCGCGCGGCGCTGGCCGGGCTGCCCGAGGTGCTGCTCGGCGACACACGGGCCCGGGAGCTGGCCGGTCGGCACCGGTGAGCCGTGCGGGCCCCGGCCGTCCGTCCTCCGTCCACCCCCCGCAGAGGAGCTCCCCGTGCAGATGAAGCTGGAACTGGTGCCGGTCCCGGTCGCCGACGTCGACCGCGCCAAGGCGTTCTACGTCGACCGGCTCGGCTGCACCGAGGACGTCGACGTGCGGCCGGCCGACGGCGTCCGCGTCGTCCAGGTGACCCCGCCGGGCTCGGCCTGCTCGATCGGCTTCGGCACCGGGGTCCCCGCCTACGAGGGGACCCCCGGGACCGTCCGCGGCCTGCACCTCGTGGTCGCCGACGTCGAGGCGGCCCGCGCCGACCTGGTGGCCCGCGGGGTGGAGGTCGGCGAGGTCGTCGACGTGGGCGGCGGGGTCCGCTACGCCGGGTTCGCCGACCCCGACGGCAACACGCTGACCCTGCAGGAGATGGCCTGGCGGACCGGGGACGCCTTCTGACCTGGGCGCTCCGGCCGCGGTACCGGTGTCCGCGGCGCGGTCGTGCTCTGCACACACCCGTGGTCAGAGCACGACTGCCTCCGGTGGGACGGTCGTGCTCTGCCCCGTCCGCGGGGGCAGAGCACGACCGTCCGCAGGAGCACTACAGCGGCTGCAGCGCCCGCCAGGCGGTCCACGCGCTGGTGACCATCTCCCGCAGGTCGCGGGTGGCCCGGAAGCCGAGGTCGCGGCCGATCCGGTCCACGGCGGCCACCACCCGCGGGGGGTCCCCGGGACGGCGGCCGACGACCTCGGGCGCGGTGTCCCCGCCGGTGACCTCCGCGACGACGCGCAGCACCTCCCGCACGCTGCTGCCCTCACCGCGGCCCACGTTGTAGGTGCCGCCGGGCCGGCCGGCGGCCAGCGCGCGGGCGGCCGCCACGTGGGCGTCGGCGACGTCGGAGACGTGCACGAAGTCGCGCACCGGGCTGCCGTCGGGTGTGGGGTGGTCGTCGCCGAAGAGCTGGGGCGGCCGGCCGGCGTCGAGCGCGGCGAAGACCAGCGGCACCAGGTTCGCCGCCCCCCGGTCGCCGAGCTCGGGAGCCGCGGCACCGGCCACGTTGAAGTAGCGGAGGCTGGTGGCGGCCAGGCCCCAGGTCGCGCAGTCGCGCAGCAGGTCCTCGCCGGCCAGCTTGGTGCGCCCGTAGGGCGACAGCGGGCGGCAGACGGTGTCCTCGTCGACCCGCTCGACGTCGGGCGTGCCGTAGACCGAGGCGCTGGAGGAGAAGACGACGCGGCTGACGCCCTTGGCCCGGCAGCCCTCGAGCAGCGCCACCGTGCCCTCGACGTTCTCGGCCCAGTAGAGCAGCGGGTCGGCCACCGACTCGGCGACCTGCTTCTTCCCCGCCAGGTGCACCACCCCGGTCACGCCGTGCTCGCGCAGCACCCGCCGGACCATCCCGCGGTCGCGCACGGAGCCGATCTCCACCGGCACGTGCGGCAGCCCGGTCAGCCGGCCGGCGTCGCCGGTCGACAGGTCGTCGAGGACGACCACCTGCTCCCCCGCCGCCACCATGGCGTGCACGACGTGCGCCCCGACGTACCCCGCGCCCCCGGTGACCAGCCAGCTCACGGCTCCACCCTGCCCCGCGGCCCGCCGCACCGCGAGACCGGGGCGGTCCGCTTGCCCCGACGGGGTCAGCGGAGGACCCTGCCGGGCGCAGGCGCGAGAGGAGCCGTCATGGGCGACCGGGCCGTCACCGTCTACTACAGGCCGGGCTGTCCCCACTCGGCGAGGCTGCGGGCGCAGATGGCGCTGACCCGCTTCCCGCACCGCTCGGTGCGCTTCGCCGACGACCCGGACGGTGCCGCGGCCGTCCGCGCGCACCACCCCGAGGGCTGGGAGGTCTCACCGACCGTGGTCGTCGGCGGGCGCTACCTGACCAACCCGTCGCTGCGGGAGGTCCGGGAGGCCGTCCGCGCCTGACGGCCGGGTCCGGCGACCGCGCCCGGGACCCGCCGGTGCCGCTACCGTGCGCGGCGTGTGCGGCGGGACGGGCAGGACGACCGGCACCGGCCGGTCTCCCGGGGCGACCCCGGGGCTGTCCGCCATGGCCACCATCGGCACCACCCGCCGGACGGCGCGCTCCGCGCACGCACCGGCGCCTCCCACAGGGAGCGGCTGCCCGCCCCGCCGCGCACCCCGGTGACCCGCCCCCGCCAGGCCGCCGCGACCGCCTCCGGCATCGCCACCGCACTCCTGGCCGGGCCCTGGCGACGGCGCGACGCGGTGCGCCGGGTCGCCGTCGCGCTGGGCCAGGCCCGGGCGGCGCGCTGGGTGGGGACGCTGGTCGCCGAGGTGCTGGCCGCGTACCGGGACGCCCCCGCCGACCGCCCGCGCGAGCTGGCCGCCTTCGTGCGGACGACGGAGGGCTGGGCGCGCGGCCAGGCCGCCGACGTCCGGCCGCGGGTGGTGCGCCGTCAGCCGGTGCCCACCCGCACCGTCCGGGTGCGCGCCCCGGTGGCCGACCTGCCCGACCTGGCCGCGCTCGCCCGCCTGCTCGACGTCGACCAGGGCGAGCTGGCCTGGCTCACCGACGTCCGCTCGTGGGAGCGCACCGCCGACGCGCCGCTGCGGCACTACCGCTGGCGGACCGTGCCCCGCCCGGCGGGCGGGGTCCGGCTGCTGGCCGCCCCGAAGCCGCGGCTGCGCGAGGCGCAGCGCCGGGTGCTGCGGCACGTGCTCGCGCCGCTGCCGGTGCACCCGGCGGCGCACGGGTGCGTGCGCGGGCGGTCGGTGCGGACGGCGGCGCTGCCGCACGCCGGCGCCGACGTCGTCCTCGGCATGGACCTCGAGGGCTTCTTCGCCGGCATCCCGGCCGGGCGGGTGTGGGGGCTGCTGCAGGGGGTGGCCGGCCTGACCGAGCCGGTGGCGCACGCGCTGACCGGCCTGGCCACGACCGTGGTGCCCGTGGCGGTGTGGCGGCGGGTACCGGTGCCCGCCGACCCGGCCGGCCGCGACCGCCACCACCGGCTGGGACGGCGGCTGGCCGTGCCCCACCTGCCGCAGGGTGCGCCGACCTCACCGGCGCTGGCCAACCTGGTCTGCGCCCGCCTGGACCGCCGGCTGGCCGGCCTGGCCGCGGCATCGGGCGCGGTCTACACGCGCTACGTCGACGACCTCACGTTCAGCGGCGGCGCGGCGCTGCGCCGGGACCGCTTCGCCGACCGGGTCACGGCGGTCGCCGCGGACGAGGGCTTCCGCGTGCACCCGGGCAAGACCCGCACGGCCGGGTCGGGACGCCGGCAGCAGGTGCTGGGCGCCGTGGTCAACGTGCGGCCCACCCTGCCCCGGCCGGAGCGGGACGCGCTGCGGGCGCTGCTGCACAACTGCGCGGTGCACGGGTGGGCGAGCCAGGTGCGCGATGCGGACCCGGCGACCTTCCGCGACGCCGTCCTCGGCCGGGTGGCCTGGGCGTCGTCGGTCGACCCCGTGCTCGGCGCGCGCCTGCACGCCCTCGCCGAGCGCGTCGACTGGAGCGCAGCCCCGTCGTAGCCGCGTCCTCACCGCAGGTCGCGTCCCGCCCGGTTCCGGTTGGGCCCAGGTCGGAGGGGTACGGCGGCGCGGGACGAGGCGGGCCACCCGGGCGCCGCCGCGAACTCAGCCGGGAGGCGACGATGGCACTCCCCGACCGGGACTCCGTGCGCGAGTGGGTCGGCAGGACGGTGGTCGGGCGCGACGGGACCGAGATCGGCCGGGTCACGCACCTGCTCGCCGACGACGACACCGGCGCGCCCGAGTGGATGTACGCCGAGGTGGACGACGCCGTCGTCGCGGTGCCGCTGGTCGACGCCGCCGACGACGGCGGGCGGGTGCGGGTGACCGTCGAGCGCACCGCCGTGCTCGCCGCGCCGCGGTACGGCGAGAGCCGCCGGCTCACCACCGAGCAGGAGGCCGAGCTCTACCGGCACTACGGCATCCAGTACTCGACCGAGGCGTCGGAGAGCGTGCTGCCGGCCACGGAGGCCGAGCCCGCGCCGGTCGCGCCGCGCGACCCCGAGGCGCTGCCCACGGAACCCCCGCCGCCGGTGGCCCAGCCGGGCGACCGCGACTTCGGCCGCGACGGCTCGGCCCCCGACCGGTCGGCCGGGCGCGGCGGGCAGGTGGCCGCCGCGGTGGCCGCGGTGCTCGCGCTGGGCGCCACGGTCTTCTCTCTCACGCGTCGCCGGCAGCGGCCGGCGGCGCGGGTGTCGCGGCGGGCCGGCCGGGTCTCACGGCGGACGACACGGCGGGCGTCCCGGCAGGCCGGGCGCGTGGGCCGGCGGGCCCGGCGGCAGACCGCGGCGCAGGCGACGGCGGGCCGGGCCCGGCTGGCGCAGCTCTCGGCGTCGGTGGCGCCGCTGGCGTCGAACGCCGCGCAGGCGGTCGGGACGGCGTCGCGCGCCGGGGTGGACTCGGTGAGCCGCGCGGCCGTGGCGGTCGGGCAGCAGGCGGCCGTGGTCGCCCCGGTGGTGCGGGCCCGCGCGGCCGAGGCCGCCGCGCAGGCCGGCCCGCTGCTGACCACGACCGGCACCGCCCTGCAGCGCGGCGCGAGCGCCGGGACCGGGGCGGCGCTGCGGGCGGTCGACGCCGGCGCCGGGCTCGCGGTGACCGCCCTGTCGAGGGCGGCCGAGGCCGGCGCCGAGCTCGGGCAGAGCGGCCTGCGTGCCGCGCTGCGCGCCGAGCGGGCCGTCGAGGAGGTCCCCGAGGCGGTCGCCAAGGCCGGCCACCGGGCGCGCAAGCGCGGGAAGCGGGTCGTGCGGATGGCCTCCCTGGGCGCGGGCCTCGGTGCCGGCTACGTGCTCGGCGCCCAGGCCGGGCGGCCGCGCTACGAGCAGATCGTGCAGACCGCGGGCCGGCTCACCGGCCGGCAGTAGGACCGCGTCAGCAGTACCGCGGGGACCCGGTGCCCGGGTGGGTGCCGGGTTCCCGCGCCGCGGTCAGGGCAGCACTCGGGTGCGCTGCTCGACGCCGATCTCGCCGTAGGGGTAGTCGGCCGCGCCGGGGTCGCTGACCGCGTCGAGGCGGGCCGTCTCGTCGTCGTCCAGCACGACGTCGGCGGCGGCCAGGTTGCCGCGCAGCTGCTCCACCGTGCGGGCGCCGAGGATCACCGAGGTCACCGCCGGCCGGGCGGCCAGCCAGGCCAGCGCCACCTGCGCCATGGACGCCCCGCGGGCCTCGGCCACGTCCTGCACCGCCTCGAGCACGTCCCAGGTGCGCTCCCGCTCGCCGACCCGGTCGTAGGCCTCCATGCCGCGGGCCGGGTCCTCGCCGAGCCGCGTCGCCCCCGACGGGCGCTGGTCGCGGGTGTACTTCCCCGACAGCCAGCCGCCACCGAGCGGGCCCCAGGGCAGCAGGCCGAGGCCGTTGTGGAGGCAGGCGGGCACGATCTCGAACTCCACCTGCCGCACGAGCAGGCTGTAGGAGGGCTGCAGGGTCACCGGGACGGCGAGGTGCTCGCGCTCGGCGAGGTCCACGGCCTTCTGCACCTGCCAGCCGAGGAAGTTCGACAGGCCCGGGTAGCCGATCTTGCCCGCACGGACGGCGTCGTCGAGGAAGCGCAGCGTCTCCTCGAGCGGGGTGAGCGGGTCCCAGGCGTGCAGCTGGTAGAGGTCGACGTGGTCGACGCCCAGCCGGCGCAGCGAGTCGTCGAGCGCGCGGCGCAGGTGGCGGCGGGAGTTGCCGACGGCGTTGGGCTCCTCCCCCATCGGCATCCGGCCCTTGGTGGCGAGGACGACGCGGTCGCGCACCTCGGCCGGCCGCGCGGCCAGCCAGCGCCCGGTGATCTCCTCGGCCGCGCCGGCGGAGTAGACGTCGGCGAGGTCGACCAGGGTGCCGCCGGCCTCGACGAACACGTCGAGCTGCTCGTGCGCCCCCGCCTCGTCGGTCTCCGCGCCGAAGGTCATCGTGCCCAGGGCGAGAGCCGAGACGGCGCAGCCGCTGCGGCCGAGCGTGCGGTACTCCACGGGTCCTCCTCGTGACGGTGGCCGGGAGGGACCTGCGTCCCTCCCGGCCACCGGGTGCGGTCAGCGGTTGCCGCCGCCGATCATCGGGTCGTCGCCGTCGCGCCGCACGTCGTGCTCGACGCCCTCGGTGGACGACGTCGCGGTGTACCCCTCGGAGCCCGACTCGGGGACCAGCACGTCGTCGCGCACCACCACGTCCGGCGGCGGCTGCTCGACGACGGTCACCTCCTGCGGCTGGACGACGCCCTCCGTGGGCTGCGCCGGCACCTCTTCCTGCCGGCTCCCGGACGACGACGTCGCCGCGGCCACCCCGGCCGCCGCGGCGCCCGCGACCGCGGCCACGCCGGCGGCGACCGCCGCGCCCGAGACGCCGGCCTTGCCCTTGTCACCGTGCGAGCCGTACGCGTCGGCGGTGGTGGGGGTGCCGACGTCGACGTGCTCGTTGACCGAGCCGCGCCAGGCGCCGCTGGCGTAGCCCTGGCTCTCCACGAGCTGCTTGAACCGCTCGAGGTCGGACTGCGCCTGCCGCCCGACGATGCCGAGCTTGTCGCCCACCTGCTCCACCAGGCCCTCGGGCTCGTACTCCAGCTCCAGGTACACGATCGTCGAGCTCGGCCCGGCGGGCTCGAACCGGACGGCGCCGGCGTTGGTCGCGCCGCTGGTGGCCGCCCAGGCGACCTTGCGGTCGGGGTCCTGCTCGAGGACGGCGGCCTCCCACTCGCGCCGGACGCCGGCGATCTCGGCGACCCAGTGCATCCGGTCGTCGGTGAGCTGGCGGACCTCCTTCACGCCGCCCATGAAGTGCGGGAAGTCCTCGAACTGCGTCCACTGGTTGTAGGCCGTGGTCACCGGTACGTCGACCTGGATCGACTTCTCGACCTTCGTGGTCATCGTGCTTCCTCCGTCGCAGGACGTTCCGACATCGCGGTCGGGGCGTTACCCGAGGTCAGAGCCGACGAAGCACGGATCCGTTCCACTGTGGTGGCGGATCGGACGTACCGTCGTGGGGTGAGTGTCGCCCCGCCGCCGACCGTCACCCTGAGCGACCGCTTCGCCCGCGAGCTGCCGGAGATGGCGGTCCCGTGGCAGGCCGAGGCCGCCCCCGACCCGCGGCTGCTCGTGCTCAACGAGCCGCTGGCCGCGGAGCTCGGCCTGGACCCGTCGTGGCTGCGCGGCCCCGACGGCGTCGGCCTGCTGACCGGCACCGCCGTCCCCGAGGGCGCCACCCCGGTGGCGCAGGCCTACGCCGGGCACCAGTTCGGCGGCTTCGTGCCGCGGCTGGGTGACGGCCGGGCGCTGCTGCTCGGCGAGCTCACCGACGCCGGGGGCCGGCTGCGGGACCTGGCGCTCAAGGGGTCGGGGCGGACGCCGTTCGCGCGCGGCGGCGCCGACGGCCTGGCCGCGCTCGGGCCGATGCTGCGCGAGCACGTCGTCAGCGAGGCGATGCACGCCCTGGGCATCCCGACCACGCGGTCGCTGGCGGTCGTCGCCACCGGCCGGCCGGTGCGCCGCGAGACGCTGCTGCCCGGCGCCGTCCTCGCCCGGGTGGCGGCCAGCCACCTGCGGGTGGGCAGCTTCCAGTACGCGCGGGCCACCGGCGACGCCGACCTGCTGCGCCGGCTCGCCGACCACGCCATCGCCCGGCACCACCCCGCGGCGGCCGACGCGCCGCAGCCGTACGTCGCGCTGTTCGACGCGGTGGTGGCCGCCCAGGCCTCGTTGGTGGCGCGGTGGATGCTCGTCGGGTTCGTGCACGGGGTGATGAACACCGACAACGTGACCGTCTCCGGCGAGACCATCGACTACGGCCCCTGCGCGTTCCTCGACGCGTTCGACCCGGCGACGGTCTACAGCTCGATCGACGTCGGCGGGCGCTACGCCTACGGCAACCAGCCGATCGTCGCCGAGTGGGACCTCGCCCGCTTCGCCGAGGCGCTGCTGCCGCTGCTGGCCGACGAGCAGGACGCGGCGGTCGAGGTGGCCGTGGCGTCGCTCGGTGGGTTCCGCCCGGCGTACAACGCCGCCTGGTCCGACGGGATGCGGGCCAAGCTGGGCCTCCCCGAGGGCCTGGAGGAGGAGGTGGCGCGGGCGCTGTACGACGACCTGCTGGCGCTGCTCGCCGCCGGCCGGGTGGACCTCACCTCCTTCTCCCGCGGCCTGTCGGGCGCGGCGCGCGGCGCGGCCGAGCCGACGCGGGAGCTGTTCCTCGACCTGGCCGGGATCGACGGCTGGCTCGCGCGGTGGCGGGCGCTCGGCCCGGACGCCGACGCGATGGACCGGGTCAACCCGGTCTACGTGCCCCGCAACCACCTGGTCGAGGAGGCGCTGGCCGCCGCGTCGGACGGCGACCTCGACCCGCTGCACCGGCTGCTCGACGCGGTCACCCGGCCGTTCGAGGAGCGCCCGGGCCTGGAGCGGTACGCCGGTCCGGCGCCGGAGTCCTTCGGCGCCTACACGACCTTCTGCGGCACCTGACCGGCCGGGGCGACGGGTGGGACGGGTGGGGCGTGCGGGTCCCACCGGGTGCCCGGACCGCCGATGTACCGGGCATGCGCGCCAGCCACCTCGCCACCGCCCTCGCCTCCTTCGCCGCCGGCCTCGCCGCCGCCTCCCTCCTGCGCCGGGCCACCCGGCGCGCCGCGCCGGCCCCCGCCGCCGAGCCGCTCCCGGCCGCCCCGGCCGAGGGCCCCGACGCCGTCGTCCTGGCCTTCCCCCGTCCCGTCGTCGTCGAGCGGCCCGCCGGCCCGGCCCGCTGCGGCGACAGCGGCGGCGTGACCCGGGCCGGCGCCCCCTGCGCCGCCCGCGCCACCAGCGGTGGCCGCTGCCACCACCACCCCGCGGCGGCCTGAGCCGCAGCGCGCTCCGCTCCTCCCGCCGCCCGGTGCCCCCTCAGGCACCGGGCGGCGGGCGTCTGTGCCGGCGGGTGGTCGCTCAAGTCGTCCACGGGACCGGCCGATCCCCTCGGCGAGATCCCCACCGCCGACGAGAGGACACCCCGGTGACCGACCACCAGACGGGCGCCGCCCCGGCACCCACCGCACAGCTCGGCGAGCTGGTCCGGGCCGCCGCCGCGGCCACTGGCATGCCGAGGGCGACGGTGAACCTGTTCGACGGCGACCGGCAGCGGCAGGTCGGCAGCCACGGGTTCACCGACGCCGACACCCCGCTCGCGGACTCGATCTGCGCCCAGGTGACCGGCGCCGCGGCCGACGTCTACGCCTTCACCGACCTCGCCGAGGAGCCGGGGTTCACCGGCAACCCGTGGGTCGACGGCCGCAGCGCCCGCGTGCGCGGCTACGCCAGCGCCCCGCTCGTCGTCGGCGGCTCGACCATCGGGACGCTGTGCGTCTTCGACGAGCAGCCCCGCGCGCTGTCCCTGGAGCAGTGCGACCGGCTGGTGGAGCTCGCCGGCGACGTCACCGGCCTGGTGTCGCCGCCCGCCTGACCCCTGCCGCAGGCGGCCGCCGGCCGGGTCGAGTTGCCACCGGGCGGGCACCGGGCCAGGGTCGGGCCGCGGCCGGCCTCGCCGGTACCGGGACCCGCGCACCGGAGGAGGACGTCCGTGGAAGCCGACGTGATCGTCGAGGTGCCGAAGGGCTCCCGGAACAGGTACGAGTACGACCACCGGCTCGACCGCATCCGGCTGGACCGGATGCTGTTCACCGCGACCGGCTACCCCGGCGACTACGGCTTCGTGCCCGAGACGATCGCCGAGGACGGCGACCCCATCGACGCGCTGCTGCTGCTCGGCGAGCCCACCTTCCCCGGCTGCCTGGTCCGCGCCCGGGTCATCGCGGTGTTCTGGGTGGACGACAAGCGCGGGCCGGACGCCAAGCTGCTGTGCGTGCCCGCGGACGACCCGCGGCAGCAGCACCTGCAGGAGCTCGAGGACGTGCCGATGCACCAGATCGCCGAGATCTGGCACTTCTTCGAGATCTACGAGGCCCTCGCGCCGGACAAGTCGGCCGAGGCCCGCGGCCGGGGCTGGGAGCGCAGGGCGAAGGCGGTCGAGGCGCTGGAGGACGCCCGCCGCCGGTACGCCGAGCAGGCCGGCACCGCCGGCTGACGGCGGCCGGTCACGGGCGGCCGGTCAGGAGGAGCTGCTCGAGGAGGTCGGGAGCCGACACGAGCACGAGACCAGCCAGCACCGCCGGCACCGTCCACGCGGCGATGCCGGGCAGCTGGCGCGGTGACCGCAGTGCCACCGCCAGGACCGCGGCCGCCGCCAGGACCGCGGCGGTGACGACCACCGGTGCCTCGGCCGGGTAGGAGGAGGCGCGCCGGTACGCGTCGGCCACGAGCAGCCCGAGGGCCGCGGCGGTCCCGATCGAGCCGGCGCGGCCCGGGGTGCCGATGCCCGCGAAGGCCACCCCGAGCACCGCGCCGGCGACGACGGCCAGCACCAGCCACTGCAGTACCTGTCCGGTGTCCAGTGCGTACGGCATGCCGGGGTACTCGATCCCGTAGACCACCTGCTTGCCCACGTAGAAGGCGAGCACCGCGGCCAGCAGAGTCACCGACGACACGACGACGGCCCGCCGCCACGGCTGCCGGGCACTGAGCAGCGCGATCGTCGCGGTCCACAGCAGGAACACGTGCGACAGCGGGCGGAGGACGTCGTCGTGGTAGGCCCACGCGGCGAGGCCCCCGGTGAGCACACCGGCGCTGACCGCGACCAGGAGGCGCAGCGGGACCGCCGCCCTCCGCGGGTGCGTGAGCGCCCCGCCGACCCGTCCGTCCACGCGCGTCTCCCCCGTCCGGCGGCACCTGGGCCGAAGCACCGTGGCAGGCGGCAGGACCGGCCGCAAACAGCCGACCGCGTGTCACGAGCGCGGTCCCCGGCGGGGCGCGGGGTCAGTCGCAGGCGGGCCCGGCGGGGAGCGGGCACGCCCGGCAGACCAGCCAGCCGAGGGCCACCTGCCACGCGACGAAGCAGGCGAGGACGCCGAGCCACCCCGCCGCGCCCAGGCCGGTGACCAGCTCTCGCGGGAGCACCGCCACCGAGCAGACGGCCAGGACGCCGGACAGCCACAGCGCCAGGGCGGTCCAGCGCCAGCGCACGGCCGTGCTGGGGCGGACCTCGATGCCCAGCCCGTAGAGGTCCTCGGGCGGGTGCCGGCGGACCATGCGCCGCCGGGACCGGTACACCGCCACCCCGGGGTGGCGCTCGGCGAGCACCCGCTCCCACCGGCGCCGCCGGCGCGGTCCGGTGCCGCGCGGGAGGGTGACCGCGACGACCCGCGCGGCGGCCGCCCGGAAGCCGGTGTCGCCCAGGACGACCCGGCCCCGAGCAGCGACCACCGCCGTCACGTTCCCCCAGCCGGTCCCCAGGCCGGTGTGGCTGGGGTGGTACCAGCCGTAGAGCCCGCAGCCGCACCCCCACTGCGGCGGCACGTGCGCCGCGTCGACGGAGCACCGGGCCCGCTCGACCGGCCAGCTCCAGGGCCCGGCGTCGAGGTGCACCGGCGGGCAGAGCCCGTCGTCGGTGAGCCGGAACCGCCGGTACCCCTGCACCTCCCCGGCCACCAGGGCCGGCGAGGGGTCCGGGGGGTGGGGAGGCGCGGTCACGCGGGAGCGGGCTGGGCCGGCACGGGGGGCGCGGGGGCGGGCCGGGCCGGGACCGGGTCGGCCACCGGCTCGCACTCGATCTCCCGGCGCTCGGGACCGATGTCACCCGCCACGCACGGCCGGGCCCGTGGTGCGGAGGACCGGGCGGTGCGGGACGGCGGCGGAGCGGTGAGCGTGCCCATCTGCGGCTCCTCGCCCGAGGGACTCGACGGCGGACCGACCGGCCGGGGCGGCGGGCGGGGCCCGCCCGCCGCTCCGGCGTCCCGGTCAGTGAAGCACCGCCGGACGCGCCGGCCCACCCCCCGCCGAACGGGGCACGGCCACCGGCGTCACGGCCGGGCCGGTCAGGTGCGGCGCGCGGTCAGCACCAGGTACTCCCAGTCCAGGACGGTGCTCCCGCTGCCGCGGTCGTACCGCTCGGCGAGCGCGGCCAGGTCGTGGTCGAGCGCCGCCACCCGGGCGGGGTCGTCGCCGATCGCCCGGTAGGTCGCGATCGTCGGGCCGTAGACCTGCTTCCAGGAGTCCCGCCACGCCTCGGGCGAGGCGTAGCCGGAGACGGTCACCGACTGCCGGCGCGCGACGACGTCGGTGACCCGGTCGCCGAGCAGCCCGCGCACGTGCTGCTCGTCGCCCCACAGCGGCGGCGGCTGCGCCCCGGGCGGCGGCGGGGGCGCGTAGGGCTTCATGGTCCGGAACATCTCGCCGACGAAGCCCTCCGGCGTCCAGCTCACCAGCCCGATGCGGCCGCCGGGCCGGCACACCCGCACGAGCTCGTCGGCGGCCTGCTGATGGTGCGGCGCGAACATCACGCCGACGCAGGACAGGACGACGTCGAAGCTCGCGTCCGCGTACGGCAGTGCCTCGGCGTCGGCCTCCTCCCAGGTCAGCTCGGCGCCGGTCCGCGCCGCGAACGCCCGGCCGGCGGGGAACAGCTCCGGCGTCAGGTCCGAGGCGACCACCTCGGCGCCGGTCAGCGCGGCGGGCACGGCGGCGTTGCCGGTGCCCGCGGCGACGTCGAGCACCCGCTCGCCGCGGCGCACCCCGGTGGCCGCGACCAGGACCCGGCCCAGCTCGGGGATGAGGTCGCGGGCCACCGACGGGTAGTCCCCGAGCCCCCACACCGCCCGGTGCTTGGCCTTGAGCGCCCGGTCGGCGGCGACGGCGTCGATGGTGTCGGTCATCTGGATCTCCTGTCGTCGTGCGGGTCGTCCCCGCAGTGCGACGACGGTGGCGCGGCCGGGTTGCAGACCGGCTGCACCGCGCGTGCAGCGCTCATGCACGCACCGGCGGGGCCGCGACCCGGCCCAGCGCGGAGCGGGCCAGCGCGACGGCGGCGGCCTCGGCGGCCCGCGGGTCGCGCCGGGGCACGGCGGGGTCCGGCGGCCCGAGCGGCGAGGGCTTGCCGGCCGCGACCAGGCAGGCGTGCAGGGCCGCGGCGTCCTCGGCGGCGTCGACCCGCTGCAGCAGCCGGGCCACGTAGCGCAGGTTGAGCCACTGCTGGGTGGCGTCGCCGACCCGCTCCCAGTGCGCCAGGACGGCGGCCAGCTCGCGGGCGGCCTCGACCGGGTCGCCGTGCACCGCCCGGGTGGCCGCGGCCTCCATCTCGGCGATGCCCTGCCACCAGAAGTTGCGCACGCCCGCGGCCAGCGCCCCCGCCTCGTCGAACAGCGCCAGGGCGCGGTCGGGCTCGGCCTTCTTGAGCACCAGCCCCAGGGCGTAGCGGGCCATCGACTGCGCCGTCGGGTTGGCCGTCGCGTCGGCCACCTCCAGGCTCTCCCGCGCCGCCGCCAGCCCCCGCTCCGGCGTCCGGCCGACCGCCTGGCACACCGCGACGTAGTAGAGGGTCCACACCAGCCGGATGCGGTCGCCGTCGGCCCGGGCCCGCTCCGCCTCGGCGGTGTAGTGCCGCAGCGCCGCCTCCACGTCGCCGTCGTAGAGCGCCACGTCGGCCAGCACGTCGCCCGGGAAGGCGATGCGCGGGGTCCCGGGCGGCGGCAGCCGGCCCCCGGCGAGGCGCGCCGTCGCGGTGGCCACGGCGAAGTCGCCCCGGTTCCAGGCGCCCCGGGCCGCGGCGCCGACGGCGGCCGGGTACCGCGGGTGGCCGGGGTCCACGACGCGCAGCAGCTGCTCGGCCCAGGCGTAGGCCTCGTAGCCGACGCGCAGGTGCACCAGCTCCGGCACCGCCGTCACCAGCCGCAGCGCGGGCTCCCAGTCCCGGTCGGCGGCCGCCCGCGTGAAGGCCGCCCGCAGGTCGTCGTAGACGGCGAGGCCCTCCTCCGCCCACGCGCGCTCGTCGGCGCCCTGCATCCCGCGGCCGGCCCGCTCGGCGAGGTCGACGTGGACGGCGACGTGCCGCCGGGCGAGCGCGCGGTCCTCCCCCGCCTCCTCGGTGCGCGCCCGGCCGTAGGCCCGCAGCGTCTCCAGCAGCCGGTAGCGGCTGTGCACCCCGCTGCGCGCCACGACCATCGAGCGGTCGACCAGGCGGGTCAGCCGGTCGAGGACGTCGTCCTCAGCGGCCTCCGGGTCGACGACGCGGTGCACGGCGCGCAGGTCGGCGCCGCCGGCGAACACCGACATGCCGCGGAAGAGCCGCTGCTCGGGCTCGGGCAGCAGCCGGTAGGACCACTCGATCGCGGCCTCCAGGCTCTGGTGGCGCGCGACCGGCCCACGCCCGCCGCCCAGCAGCGGGGCGTCCTCCAGCCGCCGGGCCACCTCGACCGGGCTCATCACGCGCATCCGGGCCGCGGCCAGCTCGATGCCCAGCGGCAGCCCGTCGAGCCGGCCGCAGATGGCGGCGACGGCGTCCGCGGCCGCCGCGTCGAGGCGGAAGTCCGGCGCCGCCGCGCGGGCCCGCTGCACGAAGAGCGCCGTGGCGTCCTCCAGCGGCAGCGGCGGCACCGGCCACACCTGCTCGCCGTCGGCGGCCAGCGGCTCGCGACTGGTCGCCAGGACCACCACCCGCGGGCAGTGCTGCACCACCTCGCCGACCAGCCGGGCGGCGTGCGCCAGCACGTGCTCGCAGTTGTCGACGACGAGCAGCAGCGCGCGCTCGCGCAGGTAGTGCAGCACCGTCTGCTCGACCGACAGGCCCGACCGCTGCCGGATGCCCAGGGCGGCGGCGACCGCGTCGCCGACCGGGGCGCCCTCGGGCAGGCCGGCGAGCTCGCAGAGCCAGACGCCGTCGTCGAAGCGGTCCCGGTCCCGCGCCGCCACCTCGACGGCGAGCCGGGACTTGCCCGCCCCGCCGACGCCGGTCAGCGTGACCAGGGGCCCGGCGCGCAGCGCGGCGAGGACGCGCTCCACCTCCCGGCCGCGGCCGACGAAGCCGCTGGCCCGCCGCGGGAGGTTGCCCTGCGGCGGCGCGCCGGCCAGCCCGGGGTCGTGGACGAGGATCCGCCGGTAGAGCGCCTGGGCCGGCGCGGCCGGCTCCACCCCCAGCTCGTCGTCGAGGCGGGTGCGCAGCTCGTGGTAGGCGGCGAGCGCGTCGGCCTGGCGCCCGGTGGCGTACCGCGCGCGCATCAGGCTCACCGCGGGCCGCTCCCACGACGGGTGGGCGCGGACCAGCGCCTCCAGCTCGGGCACCGCCTCGGCGGCCCGTCCCAGCTCCACCAGCGCGTCGGCGCGGTCGGCGGCGGCGCCGGTGCGCAGCTCGGTGAGCCGGGCCGCCTCGGCGGCGGCGAACTCCTCGTCGGCGAACTCGGCGAGCGCGTCGCCCCGCCACAGGCCGAGCGCGGTGTCGAGCTCGGCGAGCACCCGCCCGTGGTCCCCGGCGGCCGCGGCGGCCCGCGCGGTCCGGACCCGCCGCTCGAACTCGGCGGCGTCGAGGGTCGCGGCGTCGAGCACGAGGCAGTAGCCGGGCGGCCGGTACCGGAGGGGCGCGGCGTCCCCGAGGACGCCGCGCAGCCGCGAGACGTAGGCGCGCAGCGCGGTCAGGGCGCCGTCGGGCGGGGTCTCGCCCCACAGCGCGGCGACCAGCCGGTCGGCGGACACCACCTCGCCGTGCGCGACGAGCAGGGCGGCGAGCAGGGTGCGCGGCTTGTGCCCGCCGACGGCGACCGGCCCCTGCGCGCGCTCCACCGACAGCGGCCCGAGGACCCGGAAGTGCACGTGTGCTGCGCCTGCCATCGCCGCCTCGTCCTGCACGCGGACCGCCACGGGCGCGGCCGACCCTAGCGGCGCCCCGCGGCGCGGGACAGGTGCCTGCGCCCCCGGTCGGCGGTCAGCCGGCCGCGGCGGCCAGCCGGGGCAGGTTGCCCATCGCGGCCAGCGCCTGCTCCCGGTAGCGGGCGAGGACGGCCTGCCCGTGCGCGTCGTCGCGGCCGACGCCGGCGACCAGGCGGCCGAACCCGTCGAGGCGGCTGCCGCGGATCCAGCGGCGCAGCTCGCGGTCCTGCGACCAGTGGTACTGGTTCAGCATCGTCGTCATCGTCGCGCCGGCGTAGTCGTCGAGCGTGTGCGGGAACGCCACCGGCGCGCACAGCCGGTTCTGCTGCTCCTCGTCGTCGTGGTGCGCCTCGACCCAGGCGGTGAGCGCCGCGCTGAACGCCGGCTGGGGCAGCCGCAGCATCTGCAGCACGATCCGGTCGCCCTGGAACACCGGCTGCACCGGGCGGCGGCGGACGGCCGAGGCGGTGCAGTCGACGAACAGCGTGTCCGGTGCGGTGGCCACCTCCCCGTGGTCGAGGACCGCGCGGCCGGGCTCGAGCGCGCGCACCCGTCCGAGCCGGACGACGTGGCGGATGCGGCGCAGCACCTCGACCTCGCCGGGGGCCACCGTGGCGAGGTGGAACATGCCGGGCGTCCGGCTGCGGTCGATCCGCGTCACCGCGCCGCAGGCCTCCAGCCGCAGGAACAGGTCCTCGGTGGAGGTGGCCGCGGCGAAGGCGGCCATCTGGTCGGCCTGCCCGCCGATGACCTCGTCGAAGAACTCCGGCGCCGGCTGGGTGGTCACCCGGTTGATCAGCCACGAGTCGCGCGGGACGACCCAGGTGATCGCGTCCGGGTCGGCGCCGGACTGGACGAGCCACACGCAGGTGTCCATGGCCGTCTTGCCGCCGCCCAGCACGGTGAACCGGCGCGGCGGCGGTCCCGCGTGCACCGCCAGTCCCGGCAGGGCGTTCGGCGGCACCAGCCGGACCCCGGGTGCCACGGCGAAGGACGGCGTGTGCGTCGAGGGGATCGACGGGCTGTTGTAGGTCGCGTCGACGACCTTGCGGCGCACCCGCACCTGCGTGACGGCGCCCGACAGCAGCGACCGGACCCGCCCGTCGCCCTCGTACTCGCTCATGGGCAGGTGGGTGACCCGCCCGCTCGGGACGAGGCGGGTGCTCACCACGCGGTCGTAGTAGCCGCAGATCTCCGCGCCGGTCGCGAGCTCGTAGAGGCCGGCGTTGAGGCCGGTGGTGTCCTTGCGGCCGCTGCCGAGCTCCGTCGAGTCGACGCCGTAGAAGGCCGAGGGCTGGTGCAGCGTGACGAAGGGGTAGGCGTCGTTCCAGTGCCCGCCGGGCTTGCCGCGCCGGTCGACGATCGTGAGGTGCGCGTCGCTCTCGTCGAGCAGCGTGTCGGCGAAGGCGAGGCCGGTGGCGCCCGCGCCGATGACCAGGTAGTCGGTGTCGATGACGTCAGACGGCATGGCGGACAGGCTATAACAGTGTCATGACAGCGTCATACAGCATCGCCGACGACGACCACGGCGGCGACCGGGACCGTCGCACGCGCGTCGTCGAGGTCGCGGCCCGGTTGCTCGCCGAGGAGGGGCCGCACGGGCTGTCGCTGCGGCGGCTGGCGACGGCCGCGGGCGGCTCGACCCAGCTGGTCTACACGCTGTTCGGGGGCAAGCCCGGCCTCGCCGACGCGCTGTACGGGGAGGGCTTCCGCCGGCTCGGCGATGCCGTCCGCGCGGCCCTGGCGGCCGATCCGGCACCGGCCGGCGACCCGGGGCGGCTGGTCACGGCGGCGCGCGCCTACCGCCGGTTCGCCGTCGCCGAACCGGCGTTCTTCTCGGTCATGTTCGGCCCGGCGATCCCCGGCTTCACCCCCGGCCGGGCCACCCGCGAGGCCGGCCGGGCGGTCTCGCTCGGGCAGGTGGTCGAGGCGGCGCGGGAGTGCCTGGACGCCGGGACGCTCCGGGCGGACGACGCGCACGCCCTCGCGCAGGCCTGCTGGACGGTGACCCACGGCGTGGCCGCGCTGCGGCACGCGGGGCTGCTCGAGGGGGACGCCGACGACCTCGGCGACTCCCTGGTGCGCACGGTGGTCGACGCCCACCGACCCTGAGCGGTTTGCCGACCGGTCCCGCGCGCTATCCCTCCGAGGACGCCGTCCCGACCGGACGGGCACGACTGGAGGAGGAGAGCCGTGGGCAAGCTGACGTTGGGACTCGGGCTCGGGATCGGCTACGTGCTCGGTGCGCGCGCCGGGCGCGAGCGCTACGAGCAGATCGTGCAGGCCACCCAGGGCTTCCTGGGCCGGCCGGAGGTGCAGCAGACCCTGGAGCAGGCGCGAGCCGCCGCGCCGGCGCCGCTGCAGGGCAGCATCGACAAGCTCACCCAGCAGGCCTCCGGCGGGCAGGGCTCCGGTACCCGGGGCTCCGGCACCCGGGGCTCGGGGTCCGGGACGAGCGGCACCGGCACCGGCACCGCCGACACCGGGAGGATCGAGGGCGAGGCGACCCTCCTCGGGGACGTCGAGGCCGTGGTGCCCCCGCCCCCGCCGGTGACCAGCACGGACGCCCACAGCCAGGCCGGCGGCCCGCTGCCGGACCCGCTCGTCCCGCCGGCCAAGTCGGGCGGCACCCCCGGGCAGGCGTGACCGCTCACTGAGCGTCCGCCGACACGGGTCCGGGCGCCGGGTGCAGCTGCTGCACCCGGCGCCCGCGGGCCTCAGCGGTAGACGAGCGTGCCGTCCTCCAGGTCGGCCTTCGGCAGCAGCTCGGCCTCCTCGGCGTGCTCGAGCATGTGCGTCCACGGCTCCCGGTCGCCCTGCTTGAACAGCACGTGCTGCGAGCGCAGGACGTAGCCGGCGTTGAAGTTCTCCGGGTCCGACCACGGCCGGATCTGCATGCCGGCGTCCTCGGGCCGCAGCGTTGGCACCACCATCGAGGCGCCCTTCGCCTGCATGGTCTCGAACAGCCGGACCACCACGTCGCTGACGAGGTCGGCGCGCAGCGTCCAGCTGTGCCGGAAGTAGCCGAACACGTAGGCCATGTTCGGGACGCCGGTGATCATGATCCCGCGCCAGGTGACGCGCTCGGGGAACTCGACCGGCTCGCCGTCCACGGTGAAGTCGACGTCGCCGAAGGCCGAGAGGTTGAACCCGGTGGCGGTCACGACGACGTCGGCCGGGATCTCCTCGCCCGAGCCGACCCGGATGCCCTTCTCGGTGAACGTCTCGATGGTGTCGGTGACGATCGAGGCCTTGCCCTCCCGCAGCGCGGCGAACAGGTCGCCCTCCGGGACGATCGCGATGCGCTGCTGCCACGGCCGGTAGCGGGGTGTGAAGTGCTTCTCGACGTCGAAGCCCTCCGGGAGCAGCGGCGTGATCGAGTCCATGAGGAAGGCGTGCAGCTCGTCGGGCGCCTCGTGCGACAGCCGCGCCAGCTCGTTGAACTGGGCGGCGTAGGCGCGCCGGAGGATCTCGTGCGTCCAGTCCTCGGGGATGTCGAGCTGGCGCAGGGTGACGGCGAGCTCGTGGGTCAGCGGCGGGGCGAGCCAGTAGGACGGCGAGCGCTGCAGCATCGTCACGTGCTCGGCGTCCTGGGCGATCGCCGGGATGAGCGTGGCGGCCGTGGACCCGGACCCGATGACGACGACGCGCTTGCCGGTGAGGTCGAGGTCCTGGGGCCACTGCTGTGGGTGGATGACCTCGCCCTGGAAGCGGTCGAACCCCTCCCACTCCGGCCGGTAGGGCTCGGCGTGGTTGTAGTAGCCCTGGCACATCCACAGGAAGTCGGTGGTGAGGCGCAGCTGCTCGCCGGTGTCGCCGCGGGTGACGTCCACGGTCCACCGGCGCTCCTCGGTCGACCAGCGCGCCGCGGTGACCTTGTGGTGGTAGCGGATGTGCCCGGCGAGGTCGTCCTCCTCGATGACCTCGTCGAGGTAGTTCAGGATCTCCTCCCCCGCGGCGATCGAGGGGCCCCGCCAGGGCTTGAACCGGTAGCCGTAGGTGAACAGGTCGCTGTCGGAGCGCACGCCCGGGTACCGGTGGGTCCACCAGGTGCCGCCGCGGTTGTCCTGCGCGTCGAGGAGGACGAACGACCGGTCGGGGAACCGCTCCTGCAGGTGGTGCGCGGCACCGATCCCGGACACCCCGGCACCGACGATGAGGACGTCGACGTGCTCGGGTGTGCCCTCCTCGCTGCTGCGGATCTCCGGGGCGGGTGCCCGTTCGGCAGTCGTCGTCATGAGGGGACCTCCCGTGCGAGTGGAGTGGTACACGTCACAGTATCGATACGGGAGGCCCCCTCAGAAGGGGCGCGGGCGATCCCGGCCGCCCGCCCCCTGCTCAGCCGAGCGGGTGCTCGGCGAGGAACGCGAGCACGCGGGGGAGGAACTCCTCGGCCCGCTCGACGCCGAGCGCGTGGCTGGAACCCGGGCCGGTGAACAGCTCGAGCTCGGCGCCGGGGATGGCCTCGGCCACCTGCCGGCCGTGCCACGGCGGGGTGAGCAGGTCCTGCTCCCCGGCGACGACGAGGGTGGGCGCGGTGATGCCACCGAGCCGGTCGAGCGTGTCGTGGGCGAGGTCGGCGTCCCACTGCTCGACGGTGGTCCGGATCTGCTGCTCGGTGCTCGGGAACAGCGGCAGCATCTGCCCGATCATCTCGCCGAACTGCGGGTCGTCGAGCAGCTGCGGGGAGAACGCGATGCCGAGCGCCCCGAGCGCGGCCTCGATGTCGCCGGTGCGCCACGGGTGGGCCAGCCCGGTGATGACCGCCCGCTGGAAGCCGTCGGTGCGGGCCCAGGTGCAGTAGAGGACGAGCGAGGCCACCCGCTCGGGCGCGGCCAGCGCGAGCTCCTGGGCGATGGCGCTGCCGAGGGAGTAGCCCAGGACGTGCGCCCGCTCGATGCCGAGGGCGTCCAGCAGCCCCAGGGCGTCCGCGGCCAGCGAGGCGACGCTGATCTCCCCCGAGCCGCGCTCGGACCCGCCCATGCCGCGCAGGTCGTAGGTGACCACCCGGTGCCGGCCGGCCAGGACCGGCGCCATCTCGGCCCACCAGCCCAGCGACTGGGTGGTCCCGTTGACGATCAGCAGCGGCTCGCCCTCGCCGTACTCCTGGACGGCGACGGCGGTGTCGCCGACCTGGACGGTCCGCGGGGCGTGCGTGGTGGGCGTGGCGGTCATGGCGTCTCCGTCGCTGGTAGGGGGCGGAAGGATGAGAGCGGAGCACACCACAGGGACGAGCCGTTCCGGAAGGGCGCGGTGTCGGGTCCCGGTGGCGGCCGGCCCCGACGCGTCGCCTGGTCGCCGGCGACGCCCGCACCGCGCGCTCGCCGCGCTGCCGTCCTCACCTGCCGTGCGCTGAGGCGCGGCTCCGGACGGCGTGCCCGACGAGCGTCCGCGACCGCCGGTGGGACCGGAGGCCGCGGGCGCTCATCACGTGAACGCCGGGAGCAGGGCGCTCATCAGCGCGGAGTGGTCGTAGGCGCGGGTCGTGTTCGCCATGACGACCACGCCCAGGCCCAGCCCCGGGTAGAGCCGCATGGCGTTCCAGAAGCCCCCACCGGTCCCCCAGTGCTCGACGAACTCCGGCCTGGCGGACCGGTCGGCGGGGCGGCGGAACCAGCCGAGGCCCAGGTCGAACGGCCGGCCCGGGGTCGCGATGGTGCGCATGGCGCGGGCGGTCTCCGGCGCCAGCAGGCGCCGGCCGTCGACCACGCCGTCGGCCAGGTGCAGCCGGAGCAGCCGGGCGGCGTCGGGAACCGGGCCGATCAGCCCGCCGTAACCGGCGCCCGCCACCCGGAAGGGCCGCAACGCCACCTGGGCCCCGTGGCGGTCGCCGACGGTGCCGGCCGGCAGCGCGGCCCGCAGCAGCGGGGTGGCCGGTCGGGGCAGGCGCACGTAGCCCGTGGCGTGGTCGGCACCGTCCCGGTGGCGGTAGCCGGTGGCGGTCATACCGGCCGGTTGCAGGAGGCTCCGCTCGACGTGCTGCTCGAACGGCTCGCCGGCGGCGTGGCTGACGACCTCGGCGAGGACCAGGTAGCCCAGGTTGGAGTAGCGGGCCGGGCCGCCGGCGGACCGCTTCGGGTGGCCGTGCCGGTCGAGGACCCGCCGGGTGGCGGCCGAGACGTCGGCGTCGCCGGCCGCGGCAGGCAGCACCCAGCGCACCGGCAGGGGGTTGGCGGCACCGGCGGTGTGGTCGAGCAGCTGGCGCACCCGAGGCTGCTCACCCGAGCGAGCCGCGTAGCCGGGGACGAGGTCGCGGACGGGGGCGTCGAGGTCGAGCCGGCCCTCGTCGGCCAGCCGCACCGCCACGGTCGCGGTGGCGATCTTGGACATGGAGAACCAGAGGTAGCGCGTGTCGGGCGTGGCCGGCCGGGCTGTCGCGAGGTCCGCGGCGCCGAAGCCCTCGGCGAACAGCAGCCGGTCGGCGTCGGTCACCGCGACAGACAGGCCGGGCACGTGGTGACCGGCCATGAGGGACGCGACGGTGGCGCGGGCGGCGTTGAGTGCGGCGGGGTCGGTGGGCCGGGTCGGGGTCGTGGCCATCGCTTGTGCCTTCCCTCCGTCGGGACCGGATGGGGCCGACGTGCGACGGCCGGTGCCCGAGCGTGTCCCCTAGACCCGGGAACCGGCTAGGTGTTCGCCGCCGCCCGCCGCGCGGGCACGGGACCGGCTTCCGGCGGCCCTGCCAGGAGTCGCTCCCCGCGACGCCGTCGCTCACCGGCACGCTCCCGCAGCAGGACGGCCAGTGCCGGCGTGGCGGCGGAGTCGGCACAGCGCTCCAGCAGGCGCGCCGTCGCCAGCTGCTCGGCCGCGCACCGCACCCGCAGCAACCGGCGGACCTGCTCCTGCCCGTGCGGCGCCTCGTCCGCGGTCTCGACGGACCCGACCCCTGCCTGTTGACCCGTGCCCATCGCGCGCCTCGCATCCCTCGTCGTCCCGTGCGCAGATGACGACGCGTTCGCGTGCGCTGCATGACGTGGGGTCCGCGTGGCGGGACTCCACCGGGACGGCGACGTGCAGGGTCCCTCGCGGGTCCGCTGCTCCCGCGGCCCCACCCTGGACCGCCGTCGACGGTCCGGGCCCGGCTCACACGTTGAAGCAGAATGTGTCCAGCGTGGACGATCCTCGTTGGACGCTTTGGAAAGTCGTCCTTGACCTGCGGTCTCGCTGTTGGTCGGCATTGGTGCGCAGTGGTCTGGATCGGAAGTCTTGTTGACTGGCTGTTGACTGACGCCCACGCGGTCGGGCGTGGCGTTCGTCTCCAGCCATGGGTCGCCAGTGGCGGAGGTCCCTATCCCGCCGTCCGAGGTCTCGAGCCGTTCTGCCGGCTCTGTCCAAGACAGCGCCATGCCGTCCGGCTTCTCCCAACTGGACAAGCCGGACGGCGTGGCGCTGAGGGCCCCGACCTCGAGCTCGCTCGGCTCTCAGGCAGCCGGTAGCGGCTCTCGGTCGTGGGCCTGGGTAACCGCTGCGCTCGAGTATCGGAAGCCCTTCGCGGCGCAGTAGATCCCGAGCGAGAGCTCCCACGCGGCCTCTGGGAGCGTCAGGACGCCCGATGGCCCCTCGCCGTTCTTGTACACGCCCGCCAGGATCAGCATGGCTGAGACGATCAGGACGGATCCGCCGACCAGACCCAGCAGCGCCAGCCGCCGGGGCACGAGGCCCGACGTGTACATGAGGTAGCCGAGCAGCAGCCCGTTACCGATGCCGGCCACCAGTCCCGGCCCCCATTCGAACGCCCACTCGTAGGTGTGCGCCAGGCCGTCACCCTGGACCTGGAGTGCGACCGCCTCGCCGCCGCTCGCCCCGTCCATCGCGCTGATCACCGACACCAGCGACAGCATGCTGATCAGGCCGATGGCGGCGAAGACGGACTCCATGGTCCGGGCGCTCACGTAGCCGAGCGCGATCGTGTGGCTGTACCTGCGAGCGATCGGGTACAGCACGACAGCGGTTCCGAGTTGGGTGACGATCAGACCGAACTCGAGAAGCGCGCCCCACTTCAGACTCGCTGTGGAGGCGTCTCCCGGGACGAGCCGCATGTCGGTCCAACTCGCGCCCGCCCCGTCTATGAACAGCAGGCGCGCCGGGATGCTCGTCAGGAACGTCCCGATGAACAACCACCCGAAGATCCGGCCGGTTCGTTGCAGGTCCATGGTGTCCTCCTCGGTGTGCGATGTCATGGAGAGGCCTTGCGAGATGTGCAGGGTCCGAATCGCTGGCCATGCGCCGGCCCAGTCGCTCGGGTGTCGGGATCTGACGGGTCAGGCGTCGCGTCGACGTAGCGCCAGCGCCCCGGCGATCAGGGGCACGATCGCGTAGGCGGCGACGACCAGGACGCCGGCGCTGGGAGCCAGCTCGTCTCCGACGGCCGACAGCGAGTCCTCGCCGCCACCGAGGAAGGCGCCCGATGCCGGGAGCGGCAGGTAGTCGACGACCGTCTCGACCCAGTCCAGGGTGATGAACACCAGCAGGGTCGGCAGCAGGAGGAGCACCGACAACGCCACGGTGATGGCGCCGGCGCTGGAGCGCAGGAGCGTGCCCACGCCCAGGGCGAACAGGGCCGCGGCGACCATGAAGAAGACGGTGCCGCCGAAGACCCGCCAGGTGTCGGCCTCGGCGAGACGCGGGACGAGGTCGTGGTCGGCCAGCAGGGGCATGGTCGCGAGGTAGGACAGGGCGATACCCAGGGTGGCGACGACCGCGGTGGCCACGGCCAGCACCGTGGCCTTCGCGGCGAGCACGGGCACCCGGGTGGGTACCGCGGCCAGGGTCGAGCGGATCATGCCGGTGGAGTACTCCCCGGTCATCACCAGCGCGCCCAGCACCGCGATGGCGAGCATGCCCAGCTGGAAGCCGCCGGAGACGACCACCGGGCCGGTCAGTGCGGCGAGCTCGGCTGCCGTCGAGGGGTCGGCGGCCATGGAGTCCAGCGAGCCGGCCACGGCCAGTGAGACGCCGGTCATCAGCAGCACGGTGGTGGCCAGCGTCCACCAGGTGGACCGCAGCGACAGCAGCTTGGTCAGCTCGCCGCGGACGACCCCACCGAAGGTGGGGCGGGCCGCGACCACGGCACGCGGAAGCGGCGTGGGGACGGGTGCGGCGACGGCGGTCGTGCTCATCGGGATCCCTCCTCCGGGACGGCCGACGTCGTGGCGGCCGAGGTCGTGGCGGCCGAGGTCGTGGCGGCGAGGTCGGACCGGTACTCGACCGCGTCCTGGGTGAGGCTCATGTAGGCCTCCTCGAGGGTGGCGCTACGGGGGCAGAGCTCGTGCAGCGCGATGCCGGCGGCGCAGGCGAGTTCGCCGACGTCGGCGGCGTCGATGCCCCGCAGGTCGAGCGTCCCGGGCTCCGGGGAGCTGATCGTGACGCCGTCGGCCTGCAGCAGGTCGGCCAGCTCGCCGGCGCGTGGAGTGCGCACGCGGACGGCGGCGGCGGAGACGGAGTCGATGACCTCCTGCACCGGGCCCGCGGCGATGATCCGGCCGCGGCCGATGACGAGGAGCTGGTCGGCGGTCTGCGCCATCTCGCTCATCAGGTGCGAGGAGAGGAACACCGTCCGTCCCTCGTCGGCCAGGGTGCGCACGAGCCGGCGCACCCACTGCACGCCCTCGGGATCGAGGCCGTTGACCGGCTCGTCCAGGATCAGCGTCCGCGGGTCGGCGAGCATCGCCGAGGCGATGCCGAGCCGTTGGCCCATGCCGAGGGAGAAACCGCCGACCCGCTTTCCGGCGACGGCCGCCAGGCCGGTCATCTCGATGACCTCGTCCACCCGCGACGACGGGATGTTGTGGGTGGCGGCCATCGTGCGCAGGTGCGACCGGGCGCTGCGGCCCGGGTGCACGGCCTTGGCGTCGAGCAGGGCACCCACCTCGCTCAGCGGCGAGCGGTGCTCGGCGTAGGGCCTGCCGTTGACGGTGACCGTCCCGGAGGTGGGCCGGTCCAGCCCCATGATCATCCGCATGGTGGTCGACTTGCCGGCGCCGTTGGGTCCGAGGAAGCCGGTGACCGACCCGGGGGCGATGGTGAAGCTGATCCCGTCGACGGCGGTCTTCTCGCCGTAGCGCTTGGTCAGCTCGTGCGCCTCGATCATGACGAGGCCTCCTCGGTCTGCTGGGCGGTGGACTTCGGCGCCGACTCTTCGCCGCGGAGGCGAAGGACGACGTTGCCGCGCTTGCGGCCGGTGTCGACGTAACGGTGCGCCTCGGCGACGTCGCCGAGGTCGTAGGTGCGGTCGCGGACGGCCCGGAAGGAGCCGGCCTCGGCGAGGCCGACGAGGAACGCCAGGTCCTCGGCGGTGGGCGTGCCGACGTCGGCGGTCACCAGGTGCCCGGTCCGCCGGCTGCGCAGCGGTGCCCGCAGCAGCCCCGGTAGGTCGGTGATCACCAGCAGCAGCGCGCCACCGGGCTTGAGCAGATGCCGGACTCGCTCGAACGGGGCGGTGCCGACGCAGTCGACGATCACGTCGTAGGCGGCCGGCCCGGCGGTGAAGTCCTCGGCGGTGTAGTCGATCACCCGCTCGGCGCCCAGCGACATGACGAGCTCGCGGTTCGCGCCGCTGCACACGCCGGTCACGTACGCCCCGGCGTGCGCCGCCAGCTGCACCGCCGCGGTGCCCACCGCGCCCGACGCCCCGTTCACCAGGACCGTCGCGCCCGGGCCGAGGAACGCCTGGCCCAGGAAGCCCCGGGCGGTCAGCCCGCCGAAGACCAGCGTGACGGCGTCCTCGAACGTCATGTTCCGCGGCTTGTGCGCGATCGCGGCGGTCTGCGGCACCCGGGCGTACTCGGCGTGCCCGCCGAACTGCCCGCCGGTCATCGCGATCACCTCGTCGCCGGGGCCGAACGTGGTGACGTTCGCGCCGACGTCCGCGACGACGCCGGCGACGTCGAAGCCGAGCACCGGGTGCTTCGGCCGGAACAGGCCGATCCCAGCGGCGGCCAGCAGGCCGAGCCCGCGGGGCACCTCGCGGCTGCGGGCGCGGTGGTCGGCGACGCTGACGGTGCTGGCATGCACCCGGACGAGGACGTCGTGGGGGGCGACCGTCGGCCGCCGCACATCCGCCACGTGGACGGTGTCCGGCCCACCGAACCGGCGGTAGACCGCGGCCCTCATCGCACGGCCTGCGCGGTCGGCAGGGCGGCGACGGCGGCGGGCCGGAAGCCCCGGACGGCCAGGTAGATGCCCAGCGACAGCTCCCAGAAGAAGATCGGCGCCAGGGCGATCACCGACCACAGGGTGGCGTCGTCGTTGACGCCGTAGACCGTCGCGATCTTGGCCACGAGGAGCAGCGGGGCTCCGATGAGGCCCATCAGCGGGATCACCCGTGGCACGAGTCCGGACCGGTACATCAGGCTGCCCAGCAGCAACGCGTTCACGGCCGCCATGAAGCCCGGACCGATGTGGAACGTGAAGTCGCGGACCGCGACGAGTGCTGCGGCGGTGGTGGTCAGCGAGGCCGTGTCGGCGTCGGGCGCTCCGGCGACGTCCTGTCGCAGCGTCACGATCGCAAGGACGCTGACGACACCGATGATGATGATCGCGCCTTCGAGCAGGCGGGAGGCGACGAAGCCGAGCGCCAGAGTGCTGTTCTGCCGCCTCACCACGGGGAACAACACGACCGCGGCGCCGGCGCCGGCGATGGCGGTGACCACCTCGAGCAGGCCGCCGGTGATGACGCGCCCGTCGGACCCTGCGCCCAGGACGTAGTCGGGGTTGTCGAGGACGGGGGCAAGGAAGTAGAAGGCGGCCGGGATCGAGGCGGCGAAGGTGATGACGTACAGCAGGCCGCCGAGGAATGCGGTCTGTCGCATCGGGTCCGTCGCGGGTCGGGTCCTCGCGGGTCGGGTCGCCGCGGCGGGCGGTGCGCTGATGCTCATGGCGGAGTCCTTCGGGTGTGGTGGCGGGTCAGGTGGTGGCGGTGCGCGGGTGCTCCGCGTCGAGCGGGGTGACCGAGAGCAGCGGCACCCCGAGGTCGCGCACCTTCTGCAGCAGGCCGTGCAGCGCTGCCTGGTCGGTCACCGGGCCGCGCAGGGCGGTGGTGCCGTCGTCGGCGGTGGTGAGGGTCATCCCGTCGAACCAGGTGGCCCACCGCGGGTCGAGGCGGCCGCGTAGCCGGATCTCGTAGCGCGGGGAGTCGGCCGCCGGGCCGGCCGGGTTGGTGGTCATCACGTGCTGCTCGCTCTCTCGTCGATGTGCGAAAGCTAGGAGCCGGCGTGGGGAGCGGGGATCACCACGTGATGTGAGTGAGGTGGTGATTCCGTCACGCGCGAACGTGGTTGGCCCGACTCCCGTCTCGGCTACGGTGCGCGGACCGCAGCAGCACGGGGACACCACCGACCAGCACGTCGAGGGAGCGGCCCGTGTCCCGCACCGTTGCTGCCGGAGCCGGGCCGGAGCCGCTGCCGCCACCGCTGCCTGCGGCGGAGCCCGGGGTGCGCTCGGCTCCGACCCAGCGGGTCGGCCCGCGCTTCGTCTGGCTGTACGCGGCCGGGTTCACGAGCACGTGCCTGGTGCTGGTGGCGCCCCTCCTGGTCACCCTGGCACTGAAGATCAACTCACTCGTCGGCGCCGAACGGGCGCCGGAGGGCCTGGCGCTGGTCACCGGGGTCGGCGGCCTGGTGGCCATGGTGGCCAACCCGTTCTTCGGCAAGCTCAGCGACCGAACCCCTTCACCGCTGGGCATGCGGCGGCCGTGGATGGTGATCGGCCTGCTGGGCGGCTCCCTCGGCGTCCTCGTGGTCGCGCTGGCGCCGAGCATCCCGGTGGTCCTCGCCGGCTGGTGCCTGGCCCAGATGCTCAACAACGCCCTGCTCGCCGCCATGGTGGCGGTGCTGCCGGACCAGGTGCCGACCGCGCAGCGCGGCCTGGTGTCCGGCGTGCTCGGCGTGTGCCTTCCGGTCGCCTCCGTGGGCGGCACCTACCTGGTCCAGCTCGTCACCGGCAACCAGCTCGCGATGTTCCTCGTGCCCTGCGCGGTCGGTGGGTTCTTCGTCCTGCTCTTCGCCCTCACGCTCGACGACCGCAGGCTCGCCCGGGCGGAGAAGCCGGCGTGGTCGCTGCGGGAACTGGCCGGCACGTTCTACGTCAGCCCCCGGCGGAACCCGGACTTCGCGTGGGCCTTCGTCAGCCGATTCCTGTTCGTCCTGGCCTACGCGTTCCTGACCACCTACCAGGCGTACTACCTGCTGCAGGAGGTGGGCAGCGCCGAGGCCGACGTCCCCCGGCAGATCTTCCTGGGCACGCTCGCGCAGTCCGCACTCGTCGCCGTCGCCTCCGTGGTGGGCGGGCGGCTGTCCGACCGCACCGGCCGGCGCAAGGCCTTCGTCTGCGTCGCGGCGCTGGTATACGGCTCGGCGCTGTTCCTGCTCGCGATTGCCTCCGGCTTCGACGGCTACCTCGTCGGCATGGCCGTCGGCGGCCTGGGCTTCGGCCTCTACACCGCCGTCGACCTCGCGCTCGTCGCCGATGTGCTGACGAGCCACGACAACGCCAAGGACCTCGGCGTCCTCAACATCGCCGGCGCCCTGCCCTTCTCGGTCGCGCCCGCGCTGGCTCCGTTCGTCCTGTCGGTCGCCGACGGCGACTACGGGGTGCTGTTCGGTGTCGCCGGCACCTGCGCCGCGCTGGCGGGCGCGGCGATCCTCCGTGTCCGGCGGGTGCGCTGACGCCGCCTCACCGGCCCCGCACGAGATCCAGCTCCTGCCCCCGGCGGACGGCCGCACGCCGGTTGGTCACGCCGAGCTTGGCGTAGATGTTCTTGGTGTGGGTCCGGACGGTGTTCAGGGACACGAACAGCTCGCTGGCGATCCGTGGGCCGTCGAGGTCGGTGGCCAGCAGCCGGAGGACGTCGAGCTCCCGGGCGCTCAGCGGCTCCACCAGACGCTGGGCGACGGGCTCGTCGTCGTGGACACCGCAGGCGATTATGAGCCGGCGGACGTAACCCGAGATCGATCCCGACGCTCCGGCGGACCGCAGCAGCGCGGTCATCGGCGCCCCCTCGTCGGCGAAGGTCCGGACGTAGTCCTCCGCCTCGGCCAGGGACAGGGCCCGCCGCAACGCCGCGAGCGCCGCAGGCATGTCGCCGCAGGCCTGCGCGGCGAGCGCCTGCAGCACCAGAATCTCGATGACGCTGCCCGCCCGGCGCCCGGCCTCCGCCGCGGACAGCAGCCGGTCGAGCAGCCCGGTCGCTGCACGGAGCGAGGCCCCGGCGCCGTCTTCCACGGCGTGCCGGGCGAGCAGCACGCGCGCCAGGGTGACGTGCTCGTACTCGCGCACGTAGCTCAGGTCGTCGTCGGCGGACAGGCCCCGTTCGCCGACCCAGTCCAGGGCGTCCCCCAGCCGGCCGTGCGCAGCCTCCATCCGCGCTCGGAGCGCGGGGATCGGTCGGACGTCGGGTGAGTAGTCGTTGTTGAAGCAGCGCTCGGCCTCGTCCAGCAGCTCGAACGCCCCGTCCAGGTCACCCTCCACCTCGCAGAGACGCGCCATGGCGAGACGCCGCCGGTACGCGTTCTTGGGCAGATCCGACGACGGGCCCAGCTCCTGGCTGCGGACGAGGTGCCCCCGGGCCGCCTCGAGGTCATCGCGCTCCCGGAACAGCTCGCTCATCCCCACGTGCATGTCGGCCGCGCCCTTGAGCGCCGGCACGGTCTGCTCGGCGCGGCGTAGTCCGCGCCGGTAGATGGACATGGCGTCGCGGAGACGGCCCTGGGCGATCCGGATCTCGGCCAGGGTGACGGCGCCGCCGACCACGTCGGTGGCGTAGCCCGCCTCGTCGAGGCTCGCCATCCCCTGGGCGTACCAGCGGTAGCCCTCGTCGAGGTCGCCCGTCGTCCAGAAGGCCAGCCCGATCAGCGCCTCCGGTCCGCCCCGCGTGGCGAGATCTCCCGGCGCCGCGAGATCGAGCGCTCGCCGGGCGTGCCGCATGCTGGCGTCCACGTCACCGGAGACCAGAGCCTGCGCGGACCGGAACATGGCGATCTGGCCGGGCAAGCGCCGACGTGCCTCGTCCACGACGCCGCCGTCCGCCCCGCCCGGTGGGCCGGCCAGCCACCGCTCGACCTCCTCCAGGCGCGCCTCCGCTCCGCGTACCTCTCCGGTGGACATCAAGGCCCCCACGTAGCCGGCGCTCAGGAGCGGCCGGGCGCGGAGCACCTCGTCGGGCAGGGACTCCAGCCAGCGGCGCAGCGTGGCCTCCCCCCGGTGCCGGTTCATATCTGGGATCACGCGCTCGAGGAGGTCCGCCGCCCGGTCCAGGTCCGCCGCCGCCAGCGCGTGCTCGATCGCCTCGGCCCGCTCGCCGCTGCGCTCGAACCACTCCGCTGCCCGCCGGTGCAGGTCCGGGACGGTGCCGGGTTGCTCGTCGAGCAGGTGCGCCTGAAGGACGTCGGCGAACAAGTGGTGGTAGCGGTACCAGGTGCGGCGGTCGTCCAGCGGGACCAGGAACAGGTTCGCCCGCTCGAGGCCCTCGAGCATCGGCCGGCCGCCGTCCCGGCCGACCACGGCGTCGCAGAGCGGGCCGGTCAGCCGGTTGAGGATGGAGGTCCGCAGCAAGAAGTGGCGGACGTCATCGGGCTGGCGCTGCAGGACCTCCTCGACCAGGTAGTCGACGATGTAGCGGGCGTCGCCGGCGAAGCCAGCGATGAAGCCGGCGGGGTCGTCGCGGCCCTGCATGGACAACGCGGCCAACTGCAGCGCGGCGATCCAGCCCTCGGTGCGCGCCTCCAGCGCCGCAATGTGTTCGGCGGTCAGGGCCAGCCCCATCGCCTCGTTGAGGTAGGCCGCGGCCTCCTCGGGGGTGAAGCGCAGCTCGTCGGCGCGGATCTCGACGAGCTCGCCGCGCGCCCGCCACCGGGCCACGGGCAGGGCCGGGTCGGCGCGGGTGGCGATCACCAGGTGCACGTGCGGGGGCAGGTGCTCCACGAGGAAGGCCATCCGCTCGTGGATCTCCGGCGTGGCGATGGCGTGGTAGTCGTCCAGCACCAGGACCAGGTCGTCGGGGACCGCGTCGAGCTCGTTGACCAGGGTGGCGAGCACTTCGTCGAGCGACGCGTGCGGCTCCCGCAGCAGCGCGAATGCGCCGGCCCCTACGCCGGGTACCGCCGTCTGCAGCGCGGCGATGAGGTAGGTCCAGAACGTGTTCGGGTCGTTGTCCCGGTCGTCGAGGGACAGCCATGCTGTCGATCGCCGGTCGGCGGTGGCCAGCCACTCGGTGAGCAAGGTGGTCTTGCCGAACCCGGCCGGCGCGGACACGAGGGTCAGCGCCGCGTCGCCGCCCCGGTCGAGCCGCTCGCTGAGCCGGGGTCGGGCCACCACCAGGCCACGCCGCCGCCGCGGAACGTGCAGTTTGGTCGTGAGCAGGGGCCCCACCGCGACCGCCTCCCTGGAGGGGCCAAGCCCCGGCGTCGACGACTCTGGTCACCGGCCACACCGTCGGCTCCGGAGACGCATCGTGGCAGTCGGAGACGAATGGTGTCGATGCCCTTCGCCCCGCCGCAACCGGATCAGTCGTGGTCGGTTCGGCGGGGGGCGGCGCGGACGTGGATGCGTTCCCCCTGGCGGCCGAGGAGGCTGAGAGTCTCCACTGGCTGGTCGTCGGCCGGACCGAACCAGTGCGGCAGCCGGGTGTCGAACTCGGCGACCTCGCCGGGGCCCAGGGTGAGGTCGTGGTCGCCAAGGATCAGTCGCACCCGTCCGGCCAGCACGTAGAGCCATTCGTAGCCCTCATGGGTGCGCAGCTCGGGCTCGCCGAGCTCGGGCGGGATGATCGTCTTCCACGCCTGCAGCCCGCCGGGGTTGCGGGTCAGCGGCACGACGATGCGGCCGTTGCGCCGCCGCGGGATGAAGCGCACCCGGGGATCGCCGACCTCGCGGGCGCCGATCAGCTCCTCCAGCGGGATCCGGTGCGCCTGCGCGATCGGCAGCAGCAGCTCCAGGCTGGGCTTGCGCTGCCCGGCCTCCAGCCGGGACAGCGTGCTCTTGGAGATGCCGGTGGCGGCGGCCAGCTGGGTCAGGGTGATGTCGCGCTGGGTGCGCACCCGCTTCAGCCGTGGCCCCCACCTCGGCCAGCGCCGCCGCGATCGCCGCCGAGTGCCGCATGCCGGCCAGCCCACCAGCGCTTCCCGGAAATGGCAACGATCGTTGTCGGGATCGGGCGGCCCCGCGAACCTTCGCCGCGGAGGTGATCGTCATGGAGGCGAAGGTTCACGACCTGGTGGTGGTCGGCGGCGGCGCGGCCGGCCTGAGCGCAGCATTGGTGCTCGGGCGCTATGTCGATCCCGGCGCGGGCCGGGTCACCTTCGCCAAGTCTTACGCCGACTGGTCCGAACGGCAGGTGTGGGCCCCGGGGACGGTCCTCGCAATGCGGCTCGCCGCCCGCTCCGTGCCCTTCGGTGACGTGCCGCTGCGATCACTCCGCCGCTCGCACATCGAGGGCTGGGCCAAGGGCATGGTCAACCGCAGGCTCGCCGCCGGAACGGTGCACACCCGGATGAACAACGTCCGCGCCGTCCTACGTGGCGCCGTCGCGGACAAGCTCATCCCGACCGATCCCAGCATCGGGGTGGCGCTTCCCCGCCGCCGTCGTCCTCAGGCGGCCATGACGCTGCCCACGGCGGCGCAGGTGGGCGCCATCCTCGACGCTGCCGACCCGGCCTTCCGCCCGTTCGTCGCGCTGTGCGCGTTCGCCGGGCTCCGGCTCGGTGAGGCCGCCGGGCTGCGGGTGGAGGACGTCGACTTCCTGCGCCGCACCGTCACCGTCACCCGCCAGGTGCAGCGGGCCAGCCGCGGCCAGGTCGAGGTCCGGCCGCCCAAGTACGGCAGCGAGCGGGTCGTGTTCCTGGCACCCGGATTGGTCGAGATGCTGGCCGCGCACGTCGCCGGGCAGGACCGGGGCGGCGGCTGGATGTTCACCGGAGAAGGTGATCAGCCGCCGCACCAGAACACCGTCGGCCACCGCTGGCGCACCGCCACCGCGGCCGCCGGGGTCTCCGGTCTGCGGCTGCACGACCTCCGGCACTTCTACGCCTCGGGGCCGATCGCCGCCGGCTGCGACATCGTCACGGTGCAGCGCGCCCTCGGCCACTCCTCCGCGACGACCACCCTGTCGACCTACTCGCACCTGTGGCCGAGCGCCGAGGACCGGACGCGCGCCGCCGCCCAGGCGCTGCTCGCCGAGTCACGCGGCCCGGAGGCTGACCGGAGCCGTACCGAAGATCGCTGACGGATGAGGCGCTCGACCTCCAGCACCCGTCTGCCGCGCCCCCAACCGACGGAGTGCGCCTGCTCTCAGGGGTTCCCAGCGGCTGTCGCCGGGGCCGCGGAGGCCTGGAAGTCAAAATCCTGTTGACTGGGTGTTGACTGGCGGACCCTCACCAGCCGCTGAGCTGCGGAAACAGGCCAGATCACACGTTGAAGCGGAACTCCACGACGTCGCCGTCGGCCATGACGTAGTCCTTGCCCTCGATGCGCACCCAGCCGCGGGACTTGGCCTCGGTCATCGAGCCGGCCTCCACCAGCTGGTCGTAGGAGACGACCTCGGCCTTGATGAAGCCGCGCTGGAAGTCGGTGTGGATGACACCGGCGGCCTGGGGCGCGGTGGCGCCGACCGGGATGGTCCAGGCGCGCGCCTCCTTGGGGCCCGCCGTCAGGTAGGTCTGCAGGCCGAGGGTGCGGAAGCCGACGCGGGCCAGCTGGTCGAGGCCCGGCTCGCTCTGCCCGATCGACTCGAGCAGCTCGGCGGCCTCCTCGGCGGGCAGCTCGGTGAGCTCGGCCTCGGTCTTGGCGTCGAGCAGGATCGCCTCGGCCGGCGCGACCAGCTCGCGCAGCTCCGCGATGAGCTCCTCGTTGGCCAGCTCGTCGGCGTCGACGTTGAAGACGTAGAGGAACGGCTTGGTGGTCAGCAGCGTCAGCTCGCGCAGCGGCGCGGGGTCCACGCCGGCGGCGAACAGCGTCTGCCCGGTGTTGAGCACCTCGACGGCGGCCTGCGCGGCCGACAGCAGCGCGGCGCGCTCCTTGTCCTTCCGCGACTCCTTCTCCAGCCGCGGGATGGCCTTCTCCAGCGTCTGGAGGTCGGCGAGGACGAGCTCGGTGTTGATCGTCTCGATGTCGTCGCGGGGCGAGACCTTGCCCTCCACGTGCACGACATCGGGATCGGTGAACACGCGGATCACCTGGCAGATCGCGTCGCTCTCGCGGATGTTGGCGAGGAACTTGTTGCCCAGTCCCTGCCCCTCGCTGGCGCCGCGCACGATGCCGGCGATGTCCACGAACGACACCGTCGCGGGCACCACCTTCTGCGAGCTGAACAGCTCGGCCAGCCGGCCCAGCCGCTCGTCGGGCACACCGACGACGCCGACGTTCGGCTCGATCGTGGCGAAGGGGTAGTTGGCCGCCAGGACGTCGTTCTTGGTCAGCGCGTTGAACAGCGTCGACTTGCCGACGTTGGGCAGCCCGACGATCCCGATGGTGAGACTCACGGGAGTCCAGCCTACGGGTCGCCCGCGCGGGCGGACGACGAACGGTGGGCGCCTGCCGGCGGGGATGAAACACGTGCGACGCTCGTCACACCACCGAGACGAGGAGGTCCCGTGACCCTGACGACGACGCCGCGGCACGCCACCGCCACCGGCCCGCTCCCCGAGCACGTCCGCGTCGCGGTCGTGGGCAGCGGCTTCTCCGGCATCGGCACCGCCGTGGCCCTGCTGCGGGCCGGCGTGGACGACTTCGTCGTCCTCGAGCGGGCCGCGGGCCTCGGTGGCACGTGGCGGGACAACGACTACCCGGGCGCGGCCGTCGACGTGCCGAGCCACCTCTACTCCTTCTCCTTCGCGCTGAAGCGGGACTGGTCGCACGTCTACTCCCGGCAGCCGGAGATCCAGCGGTACCTGGAGCAGGTCGCCGCCGACCACGGCGTCCTCCCCCACCTGTACTGCGACACCGACGTCGTGTCCGGCCGGTGGGACGACGACGCGCTGGTCTGGCGTCTGCAGACCTCGCGCGGCGACCTCACCGTAGACGTCGTCGTCAGCGGTGCCGGCGGACTCGTCGAGCCGCACCTCCCCGACGTGCCCGGCACCGAGACCTTCCAGGGCCCGTCGTTCCACTCGGCCCGCTGGGACCACTCCGTCGACCTCGCCGGCAAGCGGGTCGCCGTCGTGGGCACCGGCGCCTCGGCCGCGCAGTTTGTGCCGGAGCTGCAGAGGACGGCGGCGGAGGTGGTCGTCTTCCAGCGCACGCCGCCGTGGGTGCTCCCGCGCCGGGACCGCGCCTACTCCGAGCGCGAGCACCGGCTGCAGGCCCGGGTGCCGGGTCTCCTGCGGCTGGCGCGCGGCGGCCAGTACGTCGTCCGCGAGGCCCGCCTCGGCGTGTGGACCGGCGCCGGCCGGTTGCGGCGGCTCTTCGAGGGGCAGGCGCTCGGGTTCCTGGAGCAGCAGGTCCCCGACCCGGAGCTGCGCGCCCGGCTCACGCCCGACTACGCCCTGGGCTGCAAGCGGGTGGTCGTCAGCGACGACTACCTGGCCTCGCTCGCGCAGCCGAACGTCGAGGTGGTCGCCGCGCCGGTCACCGCGGTCCGACCGCACGCCGTGGTCGCCGCCGACGGCACCGAGCACGAGGTCGACGTGATCGTCTGGGGCACCGGGTTCCGCGTCATGGACATCCCGCTGGGACACCGGCTGGTCGGCCGCGAGGGCCGGACGCTGCGCGAGGAGTGGGACCGCTCCGGCGTCCAGGCGCACCGTGGCACCACCGTCGCGGGCTTCCCGAACCTGTTCCTGCTGCTCGGGCCGAACACCGCGCTCGGGCACACCTCCGTGGTGATCATGATCGAGGCGCAGATCGGCTACGTCGTCGAGGCGCTGCGGCGGGTGGAGGAGGCCGGCGCCGGCGCGATCGAGGTGCGCCGGTCGGCACAGGACGCCTACAACGCGCGCCTGCAGGAGGAGCTCACCGGCACCGTGTGGAACGCCGGCGGCTGCCGCTCCTGGTACCGCGACGAGCAGGGTCGCAACTTCACCCTCTGGCCGACCCGCACCTCGGTGTTCCTGCGGCTGATGCGGCGCTTCGACGCGGACTCCTACGAGCTGCGCAGCCCGCGCCGCGTCCCCGTCCCCGTCGCCGTCCCCGCCTGACCCACCCCTGGAGAGCCCTCCCCCATGCGCACCCGTTCCCTCGCCGCCGCCGGCGCCCTCACCGTCGCGGCCGGCGCCCTCGTCGCCCGCCGCCGCGCCGCCGGCCGCGAACGCAGCCCCGTCCCGCCGCCGGCCCCGCTGCCGCGGGGGCGCGTCCGGACCGTGACCACCGAGGACGGCGTCGACCTGCACGTCGAGGTGTCCGGGAGCGAGCAGCCGACGGCGACCGTCGTCCTCGCGCACGGCTACGTGCAGTCCTCCCGCCTGTGGGCCGGGCAGGTCCACGACCTGCTCGACGCCCGGCCGGACCTCGCCGTGGTCACCTACGACCACCGCGGCCACGGGGCGTCCGGGTCGACGACGCGGGACCGCGCCACCATCGAGCAGCTCGGCCGCGACCTGGCACAGGTCCTCGAGCAGGTCGTGCCCGACGGGCCGGTGGTCCTCGGTGGCCACTCCATGGGCGGCATGACACTCATGGCCCTGGCCGAGCAGCGCCCCGAGCTGTTCGGCGACCGGGTGGCCGGCGTCGCCTTCGTCGGCACCAGCTCCGGCGGGCTCGACGCGGTCACCTACGGGCTGCCGGCGCCGCTGGCCCGCGTGGTCAAGAAGGCGCTGCCGGTGCTCAACGAGCGCGCGGTGACGGCGGAGCTGGCGGGGAGGAAGCGGGCGGTCGGGAAGGCCGACATGTGGCTCGTCTTCGGCGGCGCCGCCGACCCCGCCGACGTGCGGACCACCATCGAGGTGCACCGCGGCACCACGGCCGAGACGGTGGCCGCCTTCCTGCCCACCTTCTCCGACCACGACCGGCTGACCGCACTGAGCGCCCTCACCGACGTGCCGGTGCTGATCGCCGTCGGGGACGCCGACCGGCTCTGCCCCGTCGAGCACAGCCGCGCGCTGGCCGAGGCGCTCCCCACCGCCGAGCTCGCCGTCTACCCTGGCGCCGGGCACATGGTCCAGCTGGAACGCCGTCCCGAGGTCAGCCGCCAGCTGCTCGCGCTCGTCGAGCGGGCCCTCGCCGCGCCCGGGGCGCCGGTCCCTGCGGAGCACACAGCCTGAGCGACCCGGTCGGGGTGGTCGCGCGGGCGTCTCGGTCGGTGCTCAGGCGGCGGGTTGCAGCAGCGGTGGCGGCACGCCGATCTCGGTGCCGTCGGGTCGCCAGGTCCGCCACCGCCCGTCCGGTTGTCGCTCGACGCGGAAGCCGTGGTGGACCTTGGTGTGGTGCCGCTCGCACAGCAGCGCCGAGTTCTGCAGGTTGGTCTCGCCGCCGTCGAGCCAGTGCACCAGAGAAAGGACCCCTCCGCCCCCTCACCGCTCGCAAGCTCGCGGTGGGCCCCTGCGGAGGGGCCACACCGGTTGGCCAGGCGGTGTTCGCGGCCGAGGTCGAGCGGTGCGCCGTCGGGGCCGAAGACCACGCGGGAGACGGTGCTGTCGCAGGCCAGCCAGCGGGCTCTCGCGGCGGAGACGACCGCGCCGAACCCCATCCGGGCGGCCTCCGGGCCGGTGGCGGTGCCGGCGAGGTCGTCGAGGTCGATCACCGCGGCGATGTGCGGCTTGACCGTGCGCAGCACCGGCAGACCGCCGGCGGCCAGCGTGGTGTCGCACAGCCGGGTGTCAGCGCGGTGGCCGCCACGGCGACCTGCTCGGCGGTGACCAGGCCGGCCTCGTGGGCCTCGGCCAGCGCCGGCAAGTGCGCCAGCACCCGCCCGTTGCCCACGATGCGGGCGGCCGCGGCAGGCGAGAGCCGGCAGTGCCCGGCCAGCCACGACCGCATCGACCTCAGTCCGTCGCGCTCGGCCGCCTGGGACAGCTCGGCGGCCCGCACCCGGCGGGCCAACAACGCGTCGATCCGGTTGCGCTCGGCGACCAGCGCGGCGACGTCGTCCAGCACGTCACCGGTCGACCCGTCACCCGAACACACGTACGAAGTCCAGCCGATCCGACGGGCGGCTGCAGGACGAATCCGCAGGTCAGCGGCTCGTCCACAGATCCGCGCCACCGTGCGCCAGCCGCGACCAGGGGTCAGCGCGACCGGTCGTAGCCGAAGAAGCCGCGCTTCTTGATCAGTGTCGCCACCTGCGCCGGCACCATCGCCTCCCAGCCGGTGTCGTCGGTGGGGATCCGCCGGAGCACGTCCCGGCTGAGGATCGGCAGGTAGTCCGCCTGGTGGTCGAGGCCGACGAAGCTGCCGCGCCGGTGGAGGTAGTCGAACAGCGGCCGCAGCTGCTCGGCCACCTCGGCCGTCTCGACCGTGACCACCCGGCTGTCGCGCAGCATCGGGTAGACGAACAGCCGCAGGTCGTTCTTGAACAGGCGCCCGAAGCTCTCCAGGATCCCGCCGGGCAGGTCGGCGTGCGCGGCCTCGTCGAACAGCTCGAGCAGGCTGGGCACCCCCATGACCATCCCCAGCCGGCCGTCGGTGCGCCAGGCGAGGTAGGCGGCCAGCCGGTGGTAGGCCAGGTAGTCCGAGATCAGCACCGGCAGGCCACAGGCGGCCAGCAGGTCGGCGCGGGCGAGGAAGTCCCGCCGGTCGACGACGTCCCCGCCGGCGCGGAGGTTGGCCATGGTGAGCTCGGTGAGCACGAGCACCTCGCGCTCGGCGACCGCCGGGTCCTGCTCGAACGCCGTCCGGGCCGCCTCGAGCATGTCGATGTTGACCACGGTCGGCGGGCGGAAGCTGCCGCGCTCGACCAGGATCGCCTTCTTCCGCAGCGCCTCGCTGGGCTGCAGCACCCGCCGGTCGGGACCGAACATCGCCGCACCGGAGAGCCCGACCTGCACGAGCTTGAGCGCCATCAGCCGGTTGTCGACCATCCGGAACTCGATGCCGCTCATCTCCAGCAGGTCGATCTCGATGCGGCCGGGGGTCAGCCGGTCGAGCAGGCTCTCCACGAGCCGGTCGGGTTCGTGGTGCTGGAAGAAGGCGGCGTGCAGGAGGTTCACGCCGACGATGCCGAGTGCCTCCTGCTGCTGCGGCGCCTCGTCGTCGAGCATCCGCACGTGGATGACGACCTGGCTGGGTTCGTCGCGCGGGTGCGCCTGGAACTTCACGCCCATCCAGCCGTGGCACTCGTTGCCCCCGCGGTAGCTGCGGGCCACGACGGTGTCGGCGAAGGCGAAGAAGGAGGTGTCGTCGCCGCGCTGGTCGCCGAGCCGGTCGATGTTGAGCTGCAGCTCGCGGTCGAGCATCGCCTGCAGCCGGCCCTGGGAGACGTAGCGGTCGGCCTTGCCGTAGACGGCGTCGCTCACCGCCATGTCGTAGGCCGACATCGACTTGGCCACCGTGCCCGCCGCGCCCCCGGCCCGGAAGAACCAGCGGGCCACCTCCTGGCCGGCCCCGATCTCGGCGATGGTGCCGTACCAGCGCAGGTCCAGGTTGACCTGCAGGGCCTTCTGCAGGGTGTCGACACCAGCGTCCATGGAGCACCTCCGGGTGCGGTCCGGGTGCTGCGCGAGCGTAGCGGCGGGTGACCCGGGTCACCCGCGGGTGGCCGACACCGCGATCAGCGGCGTCCCCGGCACGAGGCTGCGCGGCGGCTGCGGGTCGAGGCCGGCCTCGGCCAGCTGCCGGACCAGGGAGTCGGCGTCGGGCAGCTGCATGTCGCCGTCCTGGGCGCGGAGCAGCAGGTCCATGTGCCGGCTGAACAGCTGCGGGGCGGCGGCGGTGGTGACCACGAGCAGCGTGCCGCCGGGGGCCAGGAGGCCGGCGACCGCCCGCAGCAGCGGCACCCGCTCGGCCGGAGGCAGGTAGTAGACGACGTTGGCCAGCAGGGCGAGGTCGAAGGGCTCGGCGAGCGCGCCGGCCGGTCCCGTCGCGAGCGCGGTCCGGACGTCGACCGCCTCGACGGTCGCCCGGTCGGCGAGCCCGCGCTCCCGCAGGGTCCGGGCGGCCAGGGCGGCGGCCTCGGCGTCGACGTCCACCCCGACCCCCGAGGCCGCGGGCGCCGCCTCCAGCATGCCGGCGAGCTGCAGCCCGGCACCGCAGCCGACGTCGAGCACCCGGCGCGGGCGCCGCTCGGCGACGGTCCGCACGAGCAGGTCGTGCACGAACACGTCGAAGCCGGCGCTCATCCGGGCGATGACCTCGCCCCGCTCGGCGACGTCCCGCCGCCGCGTCCCGCCGGCGAGCACCGCGCGCAGCCCGCGGTAGAGGTCGGTGTGGAAGCCGCCGAAGCCCTGGTAGGAGGCCCGGACGAGGTCGTCCCCGACGACGGCGCGCCCGGCCCGGCCCAGCCGCCACCCGGCGCCGTCCCCGTCGACGAGCCGGACCACGGCCGCCACGCGCAGGAAGGCCTCCAGCAGCGCGGGCTCGGTGACACCGGTGCGACGGGCGAGCTCGGCGGTGCCCGCGGGCGCCCGGGCCAGCTCGTCGAGCACCCCGGTGTCGAGCGCGGCGCTGACGACCTGCAGGCGCAGGGCGGCCTGCCCGTCCTGCGCGGCACGCCACCGCGCACGGGCGTCGCCGGTCCGCAGCAGCTCGAGCAGCGCGCGGGGGCTGATCAGCCGGGCCATGCGGTCACCCTGTCGGCCGCCGGGGCGGGCGACCAGGGTTCCTAGCGCGAGCCGGGGCCGGGCAGCAGGCCGCGCTCGACCGCGACCATCACCGCCCGGGTGCGGTCGTCCACGCCGAGCTTGGCGAACACCCGCAGCAGGTGGGTCTTCACCGTGGCCTCGCCGATGAACAGCTCCCGGCCGATCTCGGCGTTGGTCAGCCCGCGCGCCACCCCGGCCAGCACCTCCAGCTCCCGCGGGGTGGGCTCCTCGGGGGCCGGTGCGCGCATGCGGGACACCAGCCGGGCGGCCACCGGGGGCGCGAGCACGGTCTCCCCCCGGGCGGCGGCACGGACGGCGTCGGCCAGCTGCGGCAGCGGCGCGTCCTTGAGCAGGTAGCCGGTGGCCCCCGCCGCGACGGCGCGCAGGATGTCGGCGTCGGTGTCGTAGGTGGTGAGCACCAGCACCCGCACGTCGGGGTGCGTGGCGGCGAGCCGCTCGGTCGCGGTGACGCCGTCCACCCGCGGCATCCGCAGGTCCATGAGGACGACGTCCGGCGCGGTGGACGCCACCAGCGCCAGCGCCTCCTGCCCGTCGCCGGCCTCCCCGACGACGTCGAGGTCGGGCTGCGCCGCCAGCCAGCCGACCAGCCCGCCGCGCACCACCGGGTGGTCGTCGACCACCAGCACCCGGATGCTCACGACCCCGGCACCCGCACGGTCACCCGGGTGCCCGCGCCCGGCGCCGAGGCGACGTCGACCTCGCCACCCACCTGCGCCACCCGACCGCGCAGCCCCTCCAGACCCGACGCGGCCACCGCCGACGGGTCGAAGCCCACGCCGTCGTCCTCCACGTGCACCGACACCTGCGGGCCCACCCGCGCCAGCCGCAGCACCACGGCCGTGGCCCCCGCGTGCCGGCGGACGTTGGTCAGCGCCTCCTGCGCCCCGCGCAGCAGGACCACCTCCTCGTCGGTGCGCAGCGCCGGCACGCCGTCGAGCGCGCCGGTGTCCACCCGCACCGCCAGCCCCGTCTCCCGCGCGAAGCGGGACGCCAGCCGCTGCAGCGCCTCGACCAGCGTCGACCCGTCGAGGGCCACCGGCCGGAACGCCGCCACCACCGCCCGGGCCTCCGCCAGGTTGTCGCGCGCGACCTCCTCGATCACCGACAGCCGCTCGCGGGCGGCGTCGGGGTCGGCGGCGAGCAGCGCGGCGGCGGTCTGCGCCTGCACCACGATCGAGGTGTAGCCCTGCGCCAGCGTGTCGTGCACCTCCCCCGCCAGCCGCTCCCGCTCGGCGAGCACCCCGCGCTCGCGCTCGGCGGTGGCCAGCTCCGAGCGGGTGCGCCGGAGCTGCTCGATGAGGTCGGCCCGCTCCGCGCTCTGCCGCAGCACGTGGCTGATCCACAGCCCGAGCGCCAGGCTGAACGCCAGGCTGACCACCGACTCGCGCAGGACCTCCAGCGTGGTACCGCCGGCCACCGCCCCGGAGACCGGGCCGACCGCGCTGGCCACGGCCAGCAGCACCGTCCAGGCCACTCCGGTCAGCCGGCCCTGCACCACGAACCAGACCTGCGGGTAGGCCAGGAAGAGCAGGAACAGCAGCCCCGGCGCCAGCCGGCCCAGCAGCCCGAAGGCGACCACCACGACGACGAGGTGGACCAGCGCCCGCCGCGGGTGCCCGCCCGCCACCGCCGGCCCGCCGGCGAGGACGTAGGACAGCGCCAGCACCGCCAGGACGGCGAGCACCGGCCCCTGCTCCACGGGCGCGGTCACCTCGCCGGAGAGCACGCTGGCCACCGCCAGCGTCCAGACCGCCGCCGAGATGACGTGCATCCCGACGACGGTGGCGCGCCACCCTCGGGCGGACAGCGGCTCGCCGCCCTCGTCCCCGGCGGCGGGGACGAGGACGGCGGCCAGCCGGCGGCGGGCGGTGCTCACGCCGTCCGGCGCCAGCGGAACGTGCGGGCGCAGACCACGAGACCGACGACCACCCACGCGGCCAGCACGAGGGCGGTGGTCCCGTGCTCCCAGCTGCCCGCGGGCTCGGCCGCGGCCGCGGCGTCGGGCAGGAACACCGACCGCATGCCCTGCACCAGCCACTTCAGCGGGAAGACCGCGGCCACCTCCTGCATCCACGAGGGCAGCTCGGAGAAGACGAAGAACACCCCGGAGAAGAACTGCAGGACGACGGCGAACGCGCTGATCCCGTTGCCCACCGCGCGGCTGCTGCCCGCCGACGCCACCGCGGTGCCGAGCACCGTGCCGGCCACCGCCCCGAGCAGCACCACCCAGGCGAAGGTCAGCCAGCGGCCGACGCCGGTGGGCAGCGACACGTCGTAGACGGTGGCGGCCACGGTGAGCAGCACCGCCAGCTGCAGCACCGTCGTCACCAGCACCTGGCCGGCCTTGCCGAGGAAGTAGCCCAGCGGCGGGGTGCCGATGACCTGCAGGCGGGCCAGGTCGCCGCGCTCGCGCTCCTCGGCCAGCGCCGTGCCCACCGCCTGGAAGCTGGTCAGCATGATCCCGGTGGCGGCGATCCCGGCGAGGAAGTACTGCGCGAACGGCACGCCGCCGGGCCGGTCCTCGCCGGCGAACACCGACGCGAAGATCACCAGCATCACGATCGGGTAGGCGAAGGAGAACACCACCTGCGCCGGGTCGCGGACGAACAACCGCAGCTCCAGGCCGGTGCGGGCCAGGCCGATGGCCAGTGCCGACGGCGGCGCCGGGCGGGTCGTCGCGGGGGTCAGGACGGCGGTCATCGGGTCTCTCCCTCGGGGGTGGCGCCGACCAGGGACAGGTACACGTCCTCCAGGCCGGGGCGGGTGACGGTCAGGCCGGGCACCTCGCCGGCCGGGTGCGCGGCGAGCAGGTCGCGGAGCACGGCGGCCGGCTCGGGGGTGCGCACCTCGCGGGTCGCGCCGTCCTCGGTCCAGCGCACGGTGGCCACCCGCCGCAGCTGCGCACCGAGCTCGCCGGGCGGAGCGACGTCGACCAGCCGCCCGTCGGCCAGGACGCCGACCCGGTCGGCGAGCTCGGCGGCCTCGTCGAGGTAGTGCGTGGTGAGCACCACGGTCGTCCCGCCGGCCCGCAGGCCGCGGACGAGGTCCCAGAACCGCCGGCGGGCCACCGGGTCCATGCCGGTGGTGGGCTCGTCGAGGAACAGCAGCTCCGGGCGGCCCTGCACGCCGAGCGCCACCTCCAGCCGGCGCCGCTGGCCGCCGGAGAGCCGCGCCACCCGGGTGCCCGCGGCCTCGGGAAGGCCCACCGCGGCGAGCAGCTCGGCGGTGGGCCGGGCGGTGCCGTGGTAGCGGGCGAAGTGGTCGAGCGTCTCGCGCACGGTGAGCGCGTCGCCGACGCCGGTGCTCTGCGCGACCACGCCGATCCGGTCGCGCCAGCCCCGCCCCGCCGTCGCCGGGTCCTCGCCGAGGACGGTGACCTCGCCGCCGTCGCGCCGGCGCACGCCCTCGAGCACCTCGACGGTGGTCGTCTTGCCCGCCCCGTTGGGCCCGAGCAGGGCGAAGACCTCGCCGCGGCGGACGTCGAGGTCCACGCCGTCGACCACGGCGCGGCCGCCGTACCGCTTGACCAGCCCGCGCACGCGGACCGCCGGGTCCTGCCCGACCGGCACCGGGACCGGCGCCACCTGGATCGCTGTCATGGCCCCAGCCTGGCCGGTCGCGGCGTCCACCGGGACGCCCGTTCCGTGGGTCCGCCGTCCACCGGTCGGTGGACGCTGCCGGTCAGCCGCCGAGCACCGGCCGGCCGGCCAGCGCCGAGACGACCGCCACGGCGGGCTCCCAGTAGCGCGCGTAGTGGTACGGGTCGGCGTTGCGCTGGGTGCGGTGCGCGGCGATGGTCGGCTCCAGCGACGCCCAGCCGGGCACCTCCAGCAGCGCCCGGAAGAAGTTGGTCGCGCTGGTGGTGGGGTCCATCCGGTCGGCGTAGGAGCCCCAGGCGCCGTTGTCCCGCTGCTGGAACAGCCCGCGGGAGTCCGGGCCGGCGGCGTCGCCGCGGTCGAGCACCCGCAGGGAGGACTCCCCCATCGCGGTCATCACGCCGACGACCTGCGCGCAGGTGTCCAGCCCGAGCGCCTCGGCGGCGTTGACGATCGCCGCGGCGTTGGCCAGCTGCTCGGCGCCGTACCCGGCGACCGGTCCGTCCGGGACCGCGGCGGGGTCGACCCGCACGGCGGGCCCGGCGGCGGCGCACTCGGCCGACCGCGGCGGCTCGGCGGTCACCGAGCGGACCACCAGCACGGCCGCGAGCAGCACCAGGACGCCGGCGACCAGCGCGACGACCCTCCGCTGCCGGGACGCGACCTGCCGGGGCACCTGCACGACCCGTCCAACGGACGGCGGCGCGCGAGGGTCCCCACCGGCTACTGGACGGGGGCGTCGGGCGGGGGCAGCGAGACCTGCAGCTGCCCGTCGACCGACGTCACGCCCTCGACGGCCAGCAGGCTCCGGCGGGCGTCGGCCGGGGCGCGGCCGGTGATGACGCCGACCGAGCCGAGCACCCGCTCGACCTCCATGCCGGAGTCGCGCAGCGCCTGCGCCACCGTCTCGACCTGGGCCAGGTGGCCGTCGTCGACGGTGACGCTGACCGGCGTCAGCGGGAGGGCCATGGCGGGAGGCTACGCCCCGCCGGCCCCCTCCTGGGGCGCCAGCGCCAGCCCGCTGCCCACGTCGACCGACGGCTCGCCCAGCCGCTGCGCCGCCTGGGTGAGCGTGGCCCACAGCTCGTAGCCGCGCCGCCCGGTGGCCTCGGCCCACAGCGCGGCGACCCCCGCGACGTGCGGGGTGGCCATGCTGGTGCCGCTGATCGTGTTGTAGCGCTCGGGCATCGGCCAGGTGGAGAGCACGTCCACGCCGGGCGCGGCGACGTCGACCTCGCCGCCGGGTGAGGGCAGGCTCCGCGCGGAGAACCAGGCCACCGTCAGCGCCGGGTCGAGCGCGCCCACCGCGAGGACCTCCACGCTGTTGGCCGGCGCGCCGACGAAGCCGAACTCGCCCGACCGGCGGTCGGCGTTGTTGCCGGCCGCGGCCACGATCAGCGAGCCCTGCTGCAGCGCCCGCCGCCCGGCCGCGGAGTAGGGCGGGTGGGCCTCGGCCACGTCGGCGCCCAGCGACATCGAGATCACCGCGCAGCCGTTGGCCACCGCCCAGTCGATGCCGGCCAGGATGCCGCCGTCGTCCCCGCTGCCCTCGTCGCCGAGCACCTTGCCCACGTACACCTCGGCCTCCGAGGCGATCCCGTAGCGCGGGCCGCCCGGGGGCGTGCGCGGCCCGCAGGAGGTGCCCACGCAGTGGGTGCCGTGACCGTGCCCGTCCTGCGCGGTCTCCCCGGGCACGAAGGACTCCGCGGTGATCGTGCGGCCGGCGAAGTCGGGGTGCTCGAGGTCCAGCCCGGTGTCGAGGACGGCGACCCGGATGCCGCTGCCGGTGTACGGGGACGTCGTCGCCCGCACGGCCTGCACGCCCCAGGTCGCGGTCGCGGTGTCCTGGAACAGCGGCGGGGCCGCGGTGCCGTCCTCGCCCGCGCCGCCGAGCACCCGCCCGGCGAGGTCGGCGACGCCGTCGCGGTAGCCCCGCACGTACCCGGCGGTGTCCTCCGGCAGCACCCGGTGCACCAGCTCCGGCGACACCGACAGCACCGGCCGCGCCGCGGCGCGCAGCGCGCCGACCTGGTCGGGGCCGGCGGCGACGACCGCGATGCCCAGCCGCGCGAACACGGTGGCGCCGGCCTCGCGCAGCGTCTGCGCCGGCACCCGCCCGGCGGCGAAGTCGCGGGAGTCGGCCACGTCGGTGATGCCGGCCGCCGACCAGTCGACCTGCAGGTCGTCGCGGTCGGCGAAGACGACGACCTGGCGCCCGGTGGTCCGGACGGGCGGCCTCGGGCCCGGGCCGCGGCGGGTCGGTGGATCGATCACGGTGTCCCCCTCGTCCCCGCCGGCCGGAGCACCGGCGGATGGTCGGCAGTCTGTCGGGAGGAGGTGACAGCGCGCACCCGGACGGCGGCGACGGCGACGTCCGGAAACCGCCAGTCACCGCTCCTGCGTGCTGTCATGCTCGATCCCGTGACCGCCTCCCTGGACGCCGAGCGCTGCTACCGCGCGGTCGCCAGCCGGGACGCCCGCTTCGACGGCTGGTTCGTCACCGCCGTCCGCACCACGGGCATCTACTGCCGACCCTCCTGCCCGGCGCGCACCCCCGCCGCGGCCAACGTCTGCTTCTTCGGCACCGCCGCCGGTGCGCAGGCCGCCGGCTTCCGCGCCTGCCGCCGCTGCCGCCCCGACGCCGTCCCCGGGTCGCCGGAGTGGGACGTGCGCGCCGACGTCGTCGCCCGGGCCATGCGGCTGATCGCCGACGGCGAGGTCGAGCGCACCGGCGTGCCCGGCCTGGCCGCGCGGCTGGGCTACTCCGAGCGGCAGGTGCACCGGCTGCTGGTCGGCGAGCTCGGCGTCGGCCCGCTCGCCGTCGCCCGCGCCCAGCGCGCGCAGACCGCGCGGGTGCTCGTCGAGACCACCGACCTGCCGATGACCGACGTCGCCTTCGCGGCCGGGTTCGCCAGCGTCCGGCAGTTCAACGACACCGTGCGCGAGGTGTTCGCCTGCACCCCGTCCGAGCTGCGCCTCCGGCGGCCGGGCGGCGACGGCGGGACGCCGGGCTGGCTGACCCTGCGGCTGGCCGCCCGCGCCCCGTTCGACGCCGCGGAGGTGCTGCACTTCCTGGGCGCGCACGCCGTCCCGGGCCTGGAGGAGTGGGACGGCACGACGTTCTCCCGCGTGCTGGACCTGCCCGCCGGCCCCGGCGTCGTCCGGCTCTCCCCCGCGGCCGACGGCGGCCCGGCGGTGACCGCGCGGCTGCTGCTCACCGACCTGCGCGACCTGCGCGCCGCCGTCCCCCGCTGCCGGCGGCTGCTCGACCTCGACGCCGACCCGCTCGTTGTCGACGAGGTCCTCGCCGCCGACCCGGCACTGGCCCCGCTGGTCGCCGGCGCGCCCGGCCGCCGGGTGCCCGCGTCGCCGGACGGCCCGGAGGCCGCGGCGCGCGCCGTCCTGGGCCAGCAGGTGTCGGTGGCCGGCGCCCGCACGCTCACCGCCCGCGTCGTCGCGCTCGCCGGGACGCCGCTGGCCGAGCCGGTCGGCACGCTGACCGCCGCCTTCCCGCGGCCCGAGGCGCTGGCGGGGGCCGACCTGTCGGCCGTCGGCCTCACCGGCGCCCGCCGCCGCACGCTGACCGGCCTGGCCGCCGCGCTCGCCGAGGGGCGGGTGGCCCTCGACCCCGGCTGCGACCGCGAGGAGGCCGCCCGCGACCTGCTGGCGCTGCCGGGCATCGGCCCGTGGACCGCGGCGCTGGTCGTGATGCGCGGGCTCGGCGACCCCGACGTGTGGCTGCCCGGTGACCTCGCGCTGCGCCGCGCCCTGGCCGCCGTCGGCAGCTCCGACACCGACGCCGCGACACGCTGGCGGCCGTGGCGCTCGTACGCCGCGGTGCACCTGTGGGCCCTCGCGGCGCCCACACTCTTCACCCGCCCGTCCCTCCCCGCCCCCCGCTCCCCCGCCCCCGATCGGAGTGCGTCATGACCCCGCCCGCGCGCCACGCCACCGTGGCCACCCCGCCCGGACCGTTCACCGTCGTCGTCACCACCGGGGTCGACGGGGAGGACGTCGTCCTGGCCGCCGGCTGGACCGCCGACGTCGCCGAGCTGCTGCCGGTCGTCCACCGCGCGCTGCGGCCCACCTGGGTCGAGCGCGCCGACACCCTGCCGGTGCTCGACACCGTGGCGGCCTTCGTCGACGGCGACGTCACCGCGATCGACGCCGTCCCGGTGCGGCAGCGCTCCGGCCCCTTCCTCGAGGACGCGTGGGAGGTGCTGCGCACGGTGCCCGCCGGGCAGCCCGACACCTACGCCGCCTTCGCCGCGCGCTGCGGCCGGCCGTCGGCGGTGCGGGCCGCGGCCAACGCCTGCGCCCGCAACGCCGCGGCGCTGTTCGTGCCCTGCCACCGCGTGCTCGGCTCCGACGGCGGCCTCGGCGGCTTCCGGTGGGGCACGCCGGTCAAGCGCTGGCTGCTCGACCACGAGGCGGAGCACGCCCCCGTCCCCGTCGACGCCTGACGGAGGACCCCCCTGCCCCCGCCACTCCCTCCGCTCGCGGCGGGACCCGGCAGGGGGGCCACGGCAGTGGGACGGGGCCGCCTCCCGGGAGTTGTCGGTGCGGTGTTGCACGCTGCTGTCCGTGGACGCCGCCTCCCTGCTGCTCGGCCTGCTCCTCGGGGTGCTGCTGGGGGCGGCCGTCACGCTCGGGGTCGTCGCGCTGCTGGCCCGCCGCCGGCCGGCCGACACCGGGCTCGACCCGCTGCACGAGTCGATCGACCACCTGCACCGGCTGCTCGCCGGCATGGAGCAGGCCCGGGCCACCGCCCACGGCGAGCTGCGCGAGCAGATGGGCACCGTCGGGCAGACCAGCGCGATGCTGCGCCAGGAGACCGCGGCGCTGGTCACCGCGCTGCGGACGCCGCACGTGCGCGGCCGGTGGGGCGAGGTGCAGCTGCGCCGGGTGGTCGAGGTCGCGGGCCTGCTCGAGCACTGCGACTTCGTCGAGCAGCCGTCGTCGACCAACGACGAGGGCGCCGGCGTCCGCCCCGACCTGGTCGTCACCCTGTCCGACGGGCGGCAGGTGGTCGTCGACGCGAAGGTGCCCTTCACCGGCTACATCGAGGCGGTCCAGGCCACCGACCAGGCCGTGCGGGACCAGCGGCTCGCCGCGCACGCCCGCCAGCTGCGCACCCACGTCGACCAGCTCGCCGCGCGCCGCTACCCCACCGCCTTCCGGCCGGCGGCGCCGTTCACCGTGCTGTTCGTGCCCTCCGACGGGTTCCTCACGACCGCGCTGGAGGCCGAGCCCGGGCTGCTCGAGTACGGCTTCGGCCGCGACGTCGTCATCGCGACGCCGAGCACCCTGCTGGCGCTGCTGCGCACGGTGGCCCACTCCTGGCGGCAGGAGCGGCTGGCCCGCGACGCCGACCAGGTCATCGAGGTCGGCCGCCGGCTGCACGCCCGCCTGACCACGCTGTCGGGCCACCTCACCCGGCTCGGGTCGGCGCTGGGTGCCACGCTCGCCCGCTACAACGAGACGGTCGGCTCCTACGAGCGCTCGGTGCTGGCCGCCGCCCGCCGCTTCGACGACCTCGGCGTCGCCGAGACCCCGGTGCCCACGCCCCCGGCGGTCGAGGCCGTGGTCCGCGCCCTCCGCCCCGCCGACGACCGCACCGACGACGCGGCCGACGAGCGTGACGACGACGGTGACGACATCGGGGCCGGGCACCACCCCGTCCTGGCGGTCGGCCGTCCCGCGCTGCCCGAGCGGACCCTGCTGACCGAGCGCGACCCCGCCGACGACGAGGTGCGCCCCCTGCGCTGGACCCGGGACGGCTGACCCGCCGGGGCCGGCACCCCCTCCGCCCCGGACGGCCCGTCCGTCACACCACGCACGCCCCTCACCGAGACTTGCCAAATCGACACGCAGATGTGTCGAGGTGCGACACCGGCAAACGGCCCGTCGATCCCGGTCCCGTCGCTACCGTGAGTGCCGACAGCGGCCCCGCCCGGGGCCCACCGGTCCGGACGGGGAGGTGCCATGGCCTCGGTGCGTGCAGCCGACACCTGGCGGGACAGCGGAGTGCGCCCGGAGCGCCACCACGGCAGCCTCCGTCCCGACCTGACCGGCCCCGACCGCCCGGTGCGCATGGCCCGTCCGCCGGTCCCGCCGCCCCCGCCGCGCGGCCGTCCCGCGGTGCCCGCCCCCAGCCGGGCGGGTGGGACCGGCCGTCCCGCCGCGGGCGGCGCGCGCCCCTCGCAGCGCACCCCCTCGGCCGCGGTGCCGCCGCTCCCCGACCGCGACGACGCCGGTGCCCGCCGCGGCGGCCGCGCCCCCGGGCGCCCCGCCGCCCGACGCGGGCCCTCCGAGGCGGGGTCCGGCAGCCGGCTGCGCGGCGCCGTCGCCGTCCTCGGGGTCTTCGTGCTCACCCTGGCCGGCGGCGCCGTCGACTCCTTCTTCGGCGTGGGCCTCGGCACGCTGACCCTGGTCACGCTGGTCGCCGGCTCGGCCGTCGCGACGCTGCTGGTCCGACGGCGCGACCTGCTCACCCCCGCCGTCGCCCCGCCGCTGGTGTTCGTCGCCGTCGCCGCGGTGAACGTGGGCCTGGCCCCCTCGGCCAGCCTCAACCTGCCGACGATCGCCACCGTGCTCGTCCGCGGCTTCCCGACCATGGCCGTCGCCACCGTCGCCGCCCTGGTGGTCGCGATCGTCCGCTGGGCCGCCCGCCGCTGACGGGAGGACCTCCCACCGTGGAAGGACCCCGTCCTCCTCATCCCTCGCGAGCTCGGGACGAGCCTCTGGACGGGGCCTGCGGCGGGCCCCTGCAGGGAGGCCGTTCCACGCACGTACCAGGGCCCCCCTCCCGGTCGGGAGGGGGGCCCTGCTGCGTTCCGGGCGGGTCAGCCGCGCTTGGGCCGCAGCTCGTGGGGCAGCGCGAAGACCAGCCGCTCCTCGGCGGCCTTGACCGTCCCGACGTCGGGGTAGCCGCGCGCGGCCAGCCAGTCGAGCACCTCGCTGACCAGCACCTCGGGCACCGAGGCACCGCTGGTCACGCCGACGGTGCCCACGCCCTCGAGCCAGGCCTCGTCGATCTCCGCGGCGTAGTCGACCAGGTGCGCGGCCCGGGCGCCGGCCTCCAGCGCGACCTCCACCAGCCGCACCGAGTTCGACGAGTTGGTCGAGCCGACGACGACCACCAGGTCGCACTCGGCGGCCATCTGCTTGACCGCCTGCTGGCGGTTCTGGGTGGCGTAGCAGATGTCGTCGCTGGGCGGGGACTGCAGGCCGGGGAAGCGGGTGCGCAGCTGGTCGACCGTCGCCAGCGTCTCGTCGACCGACAGCGTCGTCTGCGACAGCCAGACGACCTTCTCGGGGTCGCGCACCTGCACGGCCGCGACGTCCTCGGGACCGTCGACGAGCTGGATGTGCGACGGCGCCTCACCGGAGGTGCCCTCGACCTCCTCGTGGCCACGGTGGCCGATGAGCAGGATGTCGTAGTCGTCGCGGGCGAACCGCTTGGCCTCCTGGTGCACCTTGGTGACCAGCGGGCAGGTGGCGTCGATGGTCCGCAGCTGCCGGGCCGCGGCCTCCTGGTGCACCGCCGGCGAGACGCCGTGGGCGCTGAAGACGACGACCGACCCCTCGGGCACCTCGTCGGTCTCGTCGACGAAGACCGCGCCGCGCCGCTCGAGGGTGGCCACGACGTGCTTGTTGTGGACGATCTGCTTGCGGACGTAGACCGGCGCGCCGTGGATCTCCAGCGCCCGCTCGACGGCGATCACCGCCCGGTCGACGCCGGCGCAGTAGCCCCGGGGATCGGCCAGCAGGACGCGTCCGCGCTGATCAGCCATGGCCCCCATGGTAGAGAAAGGACCTCCCTGCTCCCCGCCACTCGCCGGCTCGCGGCGGGCCCCTGCAGGGAGGCCGTCCCGGAACGTCGCCAACGTCACACCGTGCGGCCTGCTCGACCGGGTGGCCGGGGCGGGGCACACGATGCCGTTCCGCGGGCACTGGGGCAGGCTGGGGCCATGTCCCGTGAGATCCCCGAGCCGATCCGGGCGAGTGTCGGTCTGGCCGCCACCGTCCTCGACGACGTCCGCAGCCTCCCCCGGACCCTGCCGGGACTGCCGGTGCGCCTCATCGGCATCGCCCTGCAGGCCGCGATGAAGCTGCAGCAGCAGTGGTCGGGCCTGGTGGCCCGCGGCGACGAGGTGCTCACCGGAATCCGGGGCGAGAGCGAGCCGGGGCTGGCCACCTTCGACGACGACGACGAGGACCGGTCCGCGGACGGCGGCCCGCTGGTGGCCCAGCCGATCGACGTCCGGCGCGACTCCGCCTTCGACCGCGCACCCGACGTCGACACCACCGCCGGCACCATCACCGACGAGGAGGTCGCGGCCCTCCCCGACGACCCGGCCGCCGACGCGGTCGTCGCCGCCGTGGAGGACACCGCCTCCGCCCTCGACGAGACCGACGCGCGGGTGGGGCTCACCCAGGTCGACGTCATGGAGGTCGACGTCGACACCGACGCGGCCGGCCTGGTCGACGACGAGACCGCCGGGCTGCCGCCGGACCCGGCGCCGGCCGAGGTCGTGGCCGCCCTGGAGGGCATCACCGACCAGGTGCAGGGCGCCGAGGAGGCCGGGGCCGCCCTCGACGCGGCCGACTCCACGCTCACCGCCGAGGACGCGCTGGAGTCGGCGCTGCTCGAGGCGGAGGGCACCGGCCCGGAGTCCGGCGCCGCTACCGACACCACCACCCCCGACGACGCGCCCGCCGCCAGCGACCCCGGAGGCTCCCCGGTCGGTGAGCTGGCCGGCGCCCCCGACGTGGGCAGCGACGACACCGTTCTGCCCGACGCCGCCGACTCCGGCGTGCCCGACACCGACATCGGCCTGGCCGACGAGGCGACGACGGACGAGGCGACCACCGGCGAGGCGGCCGGCGACGGGGCGACCGGCGACGCCGGCGTGCTGGCCGGGGACGCGCAGCCCGACGCGGGCGGTGAGGCGCCGTCCGAGGTCGACGTCGTCACGCCCGACGGCGAGGTCGCCACCGTCGAGGGCACCGTCACCCACGAGGGCGTCGTCGCCCCGGAGGGCGACGAGGCGGCGGCCGGGACCGGGACCGCCACCGGCGCGGGCAGCGACGTCGTCACCGAGGAGCACGCCCGCGTCGACGAGGAGGTGGGCGCCGAGGCCGGCCCGGCCGAGGAGCCCGACACCGGCACCGGCACCGGCACCGACTCCGCCGCCGCGACCGCCACCGACGAGGGCGGCACGCCCGTGGCCGCGGTGGGCGCGGTCGACGAGCAGCCCGACACGTCCTCCGACGACACGGCGAGCGGCGCCGAGCAGGCCGCGGCCCCGATCGAGGGCTACGACAGCTTCAGCATCGCCCAGCTGCGCGGCCGGCTGCGCGGGTACCAGCTCGCCACGGTGCAGGACCTGCTCGCCTACGAGGAGGCCGGCAGCAACCGGCCGCAGTTCGTCACCATGCTGCGCAACCGGCTGGAGAAGCTCGAGCAGCAGGCCGTCGACGCCAGCCCCCTGCAGCCCCGCGGCTAGCGACCCCGGCGAGGGTGCCGGGCGGGACGGTCGGTCCCGCCTGGCACCCTCGGGTGCATGACCGCGCCCTCCTCCCCCGAGGCGCCGTGGCCGGTGCGCACGGTGGCCCGCAAGGTCGCCGAGTGGATCGGCCGGCTGGGCGAGGTGTGGGTCGAGGGCCAGGTCGCCCAGCTGTCCCGCCGCGGGGCGGCGACGGTGTTCCTCACCCTGCGCGACCCGGCCGCCGACCTCTCGGTGCCGGTCACCTGCGCCCGCGACGTCGCCGACCGCCCCGGCCTGGAGCTCACCGAGGGCGCGCGCGTCATCGTCCGCGCCCGGCCCGACTACTACATCGCCCGCGGGTCGTTCTCGCTGCGCGCCACCGAGATCCGCGCCGTCGGCCTCGGTGAGCTGCTGGCCCGCATCGAGCGCATCCGCCGGCTGCTGGCCGCCGAGGGCCTCTTCGACGCCGCCCGCAAGCGGCCGCTGCCCTTCGCGCCGGCCGTCGTCGGGCTGGTCACCGGGAAGGACTCCGCCGCCGAGCGCGACGTGCTGGTCACCGCCCGGCGGCGCTGGCCCGCGGTGCGCTTCGCCGTCCACCACAGCCTGGTGCAGGGCGTGAACGCCGCCGCGTCGGTCATCGACGGCCTGCAGCGGCTCGACCGCGACCCGGAGGTCGAGGTCATCGTCCTCGCCCGCGGCGGCGGCTCGGTCGAGGACCTGCTGCCCTTCTCCGACGAGGGCCTGGTCCGCGCGATCGCCGCCTGCCGCACCCCGGTGGTCACCGCCGTCGGGCACGAGACCGACACCACCCTGGTCGACCACGTGGCCGACGTCCGGGCGGCCACCCCCACCGACGCCGCGCACCGGGTGGTGCCCGAGATCGGTGAGCAGCGGCGGCTGGTCGACGGGCTGCGCGCCCGCGCCCGGCACCTGCTCGCGCTGCGGCTCGAGCAGCAGGTGCGCTGGCTGGAGGGGGTGCGCAGCCGGCCGGCGCTGGCCGCCCCCGAGCGGCTGCTGCACGGCCGCGCCGACGACGTCTCCGCCCTGCGCGACCGCGCCCGGCGCACGCTCACCCACCGCGTCGAGACCGCCGAGCGCGACCTGGAGCACGCCCGCGCCCGCGTCGCGGCGCTCTCGCCGCAGGCCACGCTCGAGCGGGGCTACGCGCTGGTGCAGCGGGCCGACGGCGCGCTGGTCCGCGACCCGGCCGAGGTCGGCGACGACGAGCGGCTCGCGGTGCGGGTGGCCGGTGGGCGGCTGCCCGTCCGGGTCGACCGGCAGGATGGGCGGTCGTGAGCGCACCGACCCCCGAGCAGCCGACCCAGACCTACGAGCAGGCCCGCGAGGAGCTGGCCGAGGTGGTCCGCCGGCTCGAGGCCGGCGGGCTGACGCTGGAGGAGTCCCTCGCCCTGTGGGAGCGCGGCGAGGAGCTGGCCCGGCTGTGCCAGCACTGGCTGGACCGGGCGCGCGAGCGGCTGGCCGCGGCCACCCCGGGCGACCAGCCGGACTGAGCCGGGCTCAGCGCGCCGCCACCGGCGCGATCGCGGCGGCCACCGTCTCCAGCTCCGCGTCGGGCGCCGAGCCGGTCACCAGCAGCGTCACGCCGTCCTCCTCGCGGGAGAGCGCGGTCTCGCCGCGGCCGGTGGTCGAGCGGGTCCACTCCTCCCCCGCCACCTGCACGGTGCCCTCCTGCTCGGCGCCGTCGAGCACGTCGGTGAGCGGGTCGGCGCCCGGGTCGTCGCTGGTCACGTAGCCCGCGTACTCCGTCGACGGCGTCACGTAGCCGATCTGCAGGGTCACCGGCGCCCCGTCGACGGCGTCCCCGGCGTCGGTGCGCGCGCTGGTGGGCCGGTAGCCGTCGGGCAGCTCGGAGGGCACCTGGACGGCGTAGCCGGCGCGGGCCGCGGCCAGCTGGACGGTGCTGGTGGGGTCGATCGGGCGCACCGGGTCGGGGTCGCCCTGCCGGAAGGCGATCCAGCCGACGGCGAGCAGGGAGACGACCACCAGCGGCAGCAGCGACCGGATCATGTTGGCCGCGCTCATCCGGTTGGCCCGCTCCACCGCGGACGGCGGCGGGGGCGGCTGCTCGTCGGTCGGCGGTGCTGTGCCCTGCTGGGCGGCCTGCTCGCCCGACGGGCCGGGAGTGCTCATTCCCCTAGGATCGCAGCACCGCCGACCCACCCCGCCGCCCCACGACCGCGGCCCCGTCCAGCGCACCCTCCGAGCAGGCGAGGGTGGGGAGGACGGGGTCCTTCCTCTGGAGGTCCCCGTGATCCTTCCCGTCCCCGACGGCCCCGTACCCCCGGCTCAGCGGGTGAGCACCTTCCGCACCGACCGTCCGGCGCCCGACCGCAACCTCGCCCTCGAGCTGGTCCGGGTCACCGAGGCCGCCGCGATGGCCGCGGGCCGCTGGGTGGGGCGGGGCGACAAGAACGGCGGCGACGGCGCGGCGGTCGACGCGATGCGCGCGCTCATCGGCACGGTGAGCATGCGGGGCGTCGTCGTCATCGGCGAGGGTGAGAAGGACCAGGCGCCGATGCTCTACAACGGTGAGCAGGTCGGTGACGGGTACGGCCCCGAGTGCGACGTCGCCGTCGACCCCATCGACGGCACCACGCTGATGGCCAAGGGCATGCCGAACGCCATCGCGGTCATGGCCGTCGCCGACCGGGGTGCCATGTACGACCCGTCGGCGGTCTTCTACATGGAGAAGATCGCCACCGGACCGGCCGCCGCCGACGTCGTCGACATCACCGCCCCGGTGGCGGAGAACATCCGCCGGGTCGCGAAGGCCAAGCGCGGCTCGGTCGCCGACGTCACCGTGTGCATCCTCGACCGGCCGCGGCACGAGCAGCTGGTGCACGAGGTCCGCGAGGCCGGCGCGCGGATCAAGTTCATCACCGACGGCGACGTCGCCGGCGCGATCGCCGCCGCCCGCGAGGGCACCGGCGTCGACCTGCTCATGGGCATCGGCGGCACCCCGGAGGGGATCATCGCCGCCTGCGCGCTCAAGTGCATGGGCGGCGCGCTGCAGGGCCGGCTGTGGCCCAAGGACGACGAGGAACGGCAGAAGGCCCTCGACGCCGGCCACGACCTCGACCGGGTGCTGCAGATCGACGACCTCGTGCGCGGCGACGTCTTCTTCGTGGCCACCGGCATCACCGACGGCGAGCTGCTGCGCGGCGTGCAGTACCGCGCCGGCGGCTGCACGACGCAGTCGCTGGTCATGCGGTCGCGGTCGGGCACGATCCGCTCGATCGACAGCCTGCACGCGCTGGAGAAGCTGCGCGCCTACTCCGCGGTGCCCTTCGACCGGCACGACACCGAGGACTGACCCCCGATGCAGCGGGCCCGGCACCCCGAGGGGGGCCGGGCCCGCCGTGCGCCGGCCTCCGCCGGTCAGTGCACCGTCACTCCGGGAAGCTGACCGTGCACAGCTCGCCGGTGCCCTCCGGCTGCCGGCCGGCGCAGGTGTCGGCGTAGCGCTCGTAGGCCGAGTCGGCGTCGGAGGCGAAGAACAGGTCGTCGCACGCGGCCATGTCGCCGTCGTAGCAGCTCTGCGCCTGGGCGTTCAGCGCAGGGTCCGAGCCGAGCCCGGTGGGCGGGATCGTGGCCGGCGGGACGCCGCCACCGGCGTAGAGCTCCTCGCAGCCGCCGCCCTGCGGGTCGTTGCGACCGCCGCAGGTGGAGCCGTACTCCTCCCAGTCCGACCCGATCGAGGTGGCGAAGAAGAGGTCGTCGCACGCCGTCCAGTCCTCGGCCGCGCACTGCTCGGCCAGCGGGAGGAACTCCCCGTCGGGGTCGGGCTCGGTGATCGAGCAGGGCGACGCCGGGTCGGGCACGCCCGCCGTTCCGCTCCCCGACGGCTCCTCGCACGCGCCCGCGGGCGACGACGAGCCCACGGAGGAGCTCGGGGACGACGAGCCCGCGGACGACGAGCTCGTGCTCGTGCTCGTGCCGGTCGGGTCGGCGACCGTGGTGCCGCCGTCGTCCCCGCGGAGCAGGAAGAACAGCCCGACGGCGAGCCCCGCGAGCAGCAGCACCCCACCGACGGTCAGCGCGACGACCAGGTTCCGCCTGCTCGCCGGCCGCTGCGGCTGGCCGTAGGGCTGCTGGCCGTACTGCTGCCCGTACTGCTGCCCGTACTGCTGGCCGTACTGGGCCTGGTTCGGGTCGTACGCGCCGTAGGGCTGCTGGCCGTAGGGCTGCTGCCCGTACTGCTGGCCGTACTGCGCCTGGTTCGGGTCGTACCCGCCGGGGGGCTGCTGGCCGTACTGCTCGCCGTACTGCTGGCCGTACGGGGCCTGGTGCGGGTCCTGGCCCGGCGGGCCGAGGGGGGTGGTCCGGTCACGCTCGCCGTACTGGCCGGGCTGCCCGTACTGCCCCTGCTGGCCGTACTGCCCCGACGGGAACTGCGACGTGGGGGGCGCCGGGTGACCGGCCTGCGCGGTCGGGTCGTCGGACGCGCCCCAGCCCTGCTGCCCCGGCTGCGGCGCCCCGGGGTCGGTGCCGCCCGGCGGAGGGTGGGGAGGCTGGGACATGGTGGGGACTCCTCGCTTCGGGTCGGGTGCGCCCGACAGTCTCGGTCGGCCCCGGGTGGGCCGGGAGCGGAACGCGGTCACGGGACGGCGGCGCCCCGTCCCACGGTCCCCGGCGGCACCTGGGGTCACGGACAGCCTGGCCGGACGCGCTTGCGGGTCGCTGGCGGACGACTGGCAGCGGCGCTCAGTCCAGGTCGGTGCAGGCGGGGACCTCGTACTGCCGCACCCGGCCCCCGCAGGTCGAGCCGTACTCCTCGTAGCCCGACAGCGGCGGCGACTCGTAGAACAGGTCGTCGCAGGCCTGCAGGTCGCCGTCGAAGCAGCTCTGCGCGTAGGCGTCGAGCACCGGGTCGGGGCCGAGCTCGTCGGGCTCCACCGGGTCGGACTGCTCGACCGGGCCGAGCGCCCCGCCGGTCCAGGACGGGTCGGCGTAGACGCCACCGGCGCCCACGGCCTCGGCCACGCCCGCACCGATCCCGCGGCCGAGCTCGTCGGCGGCCGAGCTCAGCACCAGCGCGCCGAGGACGGTGGCGGTGACCAGGCCGGCGGCACCCAGGGCGGTCGCGGCGAGCACGGTGCGCCCCGGCCGGCCGGGGGACGCCGGCGGCGCGGGCAGCGGCGGGGGCGGGACGGGGCGGCCGGCGGCGGGGTCCCAGGTCCCCCACGGCGTCCACGCGCCCGCGGGGGTGGGTGCCGGCGGCGGGGTCCAGGCCGGCGGCTCCCAGGACGGGTCGACGGACGGCGGGTGGGACACGGGCCCTCCTCGGGGCTGGGGACGTCCGGGGAACCGTAGGTCCCCGATCGGCCCCCTCCCGGGTCCCGCTCCGGGCCTGCGGGCAGGAGGGACGACGGGGTGCTTCTAGGGTCACGCGTGCAGCAGCGATCCCACCGACACCACACGGGAGCCAGCGTGGCCACCGAGCAGGACCACCGCATCGAACACGACTCCATGGGGGAGGTCCGCGTCCCCGCCTGGGCCAAGTGGCGGGCGCAGACCCAGCGCGCCGTCGAGAACTTCCCCATCTCCGGCACGCCCATCGAGCGCGAGCTCATCGCCGCCCTGGCCGCCATCAAGGGCGCCGCCGCGCGGGTCAACGCCGACCTCGGCGTGCTCGACCGCGGCGTCGCCGACGCGATCGCCGCCGCGGCCGCCGACGTCGCCTCCGGCACCTGGGACGAGCACTTCCCCATCGACGTCTTCCAGACCGGCTCGGGGACGTCGAGCAACATGAACACCAACGAGGTCGTCGCGACCCTGGCCACCGAGGCCACGGGCACGCCGGTGCACCCCAATGACCACGTCAACGCCTCGCAGTCGTCCAACGACGTCTTCCCCTCGGCCATCCACGTGGCCGCCACCCGGGCGATCGTGCGCGACCTCGTCCCGGCGCTGCAGCACCTCGAGGCCGCGCTGTCGCGCAAGGCCGAGGAGTTCCGCGAGGTCGTCAAGAGTGGCCGCACCCACCTGATGGACGCCACCCCGGTCACCCTCGGCCAGGAGTTCGGCGGCTACGCCGCAGCGGTGCGCTACGGCGTGGAGCGGCTGCACGCCTCGCTGCCGCGCATCGGCGAGCTGCCGCTGGGCGGCACCGCCGTCGGCACCGGCATCAACACCCCGCCCGGGTTCGCCGCCGCGATCATCGAGAAGCTCGCCGCCGAGCTCGACCTCCCGCTCACCGAGGCGCGCGACCACTTCGAGGCGCAGAGCTCCCGCGACGCCCTGGTCGAGGGCAGCGGTCAGCTCAAGACGATCGCCGTGGGCCTGGTGAAGATCGCCAACGACCTGCGGTGGATGGGCTCGGGCCCGCGCACCGGCCTCGGCGAGATCCAGCTGCCCGACCTGCAGCCGGGCAGCTCGATCATGCCGGGCAAGGTGAACCCGGTGATCCCCGAGGCGGTCATCCAGGTGGGCGCCCAGGTGATCGGCAACGACGCGGCGGTCACCTACGCCGGCACCACCGGCGTCTTCGAGCTCAACGTGACGCTGCCGCTGATGGCCCGCAACGTGCTGGAGTCGATCCGGCTGCTGGCCAACGTCAGCCGGCTGCTCGCCGACCGCTGCGTCGACGGGATCGTCGCCGACGTCGAGCAGTGCCGCACCTACGCCGAGTCCTCGCCGTCGATCGTCACGCCGCTGAACAAGTACATCGGCTACGAGGAGGCGGCGAAGGTCGCCAAGCAGTCGCTGGCCGAGCGCAGGACGATCCGCGAGGTCGTCGTGGAACGCGGCTACGTGGAGCAGGGGAAGCTGACCGAGCAGCAGCTCGACGAGGCCCTCGACGTCCTGTCCATGACCCACCCCTGACGGCCCGGGGTGGGCCCGGCGGGGTGCCGGGCCCACCCCCGCGGACGACTACCTGTCGTCGGCGGGGCCCGACGCCAGTAGCGTCGCGGTGCGATGACCGAGACAGCGAACGCCGCAGCCGACCGCACTCCCGAGGTATCTCTCCGGCACCCGGGAGGTGAGCTCCCGCTGCGCGTGGTGCCGGCCACGGAGGGGTCCGCCGGCCTCGACGTCTCCAAGCTCCTGTCGACGACGGGCCAGGTGGCCCTCGACATCGGCTTCGTCAACACCGCCTCGTGCACCTCGGCGATCACCTACATCGACGGTGACGCCGGGATCCTGCGCTACCGCGGCTACCCGATCGACTCACTCGCCGGGCAGGCCAGCTTCCTCGAGGTCAGCTACCTGCTCATCTACGGCGAGCTGCCGACCGCCGACCAGCTGGCCGAGTTCGACGACCGGCTGCGGCGGCACACCCTCCTGCACGAGGACCTCAAGCAGTTCTTCAAGGGCTTCCCGCGCGACGCGCACCCGATGCCGGTGCTGTCCTCGGCGGTCAGCGCCCTGTCGACCTTCTACCAGGACTCGCTGGACCCCTTCGACGAGCGGCACGTGGAGATCTCCACGGTCCGGCTGCTGGCCAAGCTGCCCACCATCGCCGCCTACGCGTACAAGAAGTCCGTCGGCCAGCCCTTCCTCTACCCGGACAACTCCCTGGGCCTGGTGGAGAACTTCCTGCGGATGACGTTCGGCTTCCCCGCCGAGCCCTACGAGGTCGACCCCGACCTGGCCGCGGCGCTGGACATGCTGTTCGTGCTGCACGCCGACCACGAGCAGAACTGCTCGACGTCGACGGTGCGGCTGGTCGGCTCCTCGCACGCCAACCTCTTCGCCTCGGTGTCGGCCGGCATCAACGCGCTGTTCGGGCCGCTGCACGGCGGGGCCAACCAGTCGGTGCTGGAGATGCTGGAGGCCATCCAGCGCGACGGCGGCGACATCGGCCGCTTCGTCGAGCGGGTGAAGAAGAAGGAGCCCGGCGTCAAGCTCATGGGCTTCGGCCACCGGGTCTACAAGAACTACGACCCGCGCGCGGCGATCGTGAAGAAGACCGCCGACCAGGTGCTGGCCAAGCTGGGCGGCAACAACGAGCTGCTGGACCTGGCGCAGCAGCTCGAGGAGATCGCGCTGTCCGACGACTACTTCGTCGAGCGCAAGCTCTACCCGAACGTCGACTTCTACACCGGGCTGATCTACCGGGCGATGGGCTTCCCGACGCGGATGTTCACCGTGCTGTTCGCCCTCGGCCGGCTGCCCGGCTGGATCGCCCAGTGGCGGGAGATGATCGACGACCCGGCCACCAAGATCGGCCGTCCCCGGCAGGTCTACACCGGCGAGACCGAGCGGGCCTTCGTCCCGCTCGCCGAGCGCTGACCCGGGCGGGCATGGGCAGCGAGCCGCCCGGCGAGGACGCCCTCGTCCTGCCACCGGTGCCGCTGGCGACCGGGCGGCTGCTGCGCCTCGACGACGAGCACTCGGTGGCGGTCACCGCCGTCGAGCTCGTCGTGTCCACCGAGGACGGGGCGGAGCACCGCATCGCGCTGGTGCCCCGCCACGGCGCCTGGTGGCCGCCCGACCGCTGACCGCACCCCCGCGCACTCCCGCGGACGTGCCCCGCGCACGTCCGGGGGAGGTGCACACCCGACCTCCGCGCGGGCCCCCCCGTCCGGGCGGCCTCCCTCACCCCCTGGGGTGAGACCGACTCCCCCCTCCCTCCTCCGGGTCCCCCACCGCGTCGATCTGACGGCGAGCGCTCCACGGCACCCCTGCCGCGGAGCCGGCCACGCCCGTCGAGACGCCCGGGGGACCCGCAGTGCCCGCACCACGCACCACCGCCTCCCCGCGGACCGCCGGCGTCCCCGCTCCCCGCCGCCCGCTGACCGCCCGCGAGGCCCAGGCGCTGCAGGCCCTGCTCGCCGCCCGCACCGCCGGCAGCGCCCCCGCCGGGGCCCGCCCGCGCCCTGCCCGGCCCGCCGCCGCCCGCCAGCGCTCGGCCACCCGCCGCCGCCCGGCCGCCCGCCGCGCCCCCCGGACCGCTCGCGCGCGCGGCCCCTGGCGGGCCCGGCTGCTCGTCGTCGGCCTGGCCACCCTGCTCGTCCCCGTGCTCACCGTGCTGCTCGCGCCGACCACGTCCGCCCCCGGCGCGGCCACCGTGCCCGGCGACCCGGCCGGCCTGGCGCTGGCCGCCCGCAGCACCCTGCTGCAGGACGCCGACACCTACCGCCGGCTGCAGACCGAGATCGCCGCCCGCCGGACCGCGGTGGAGCAGGCCGTCGCCGCCGAGCAGGGCGCCCGCGCCGCCGTCGCCGCCGAGCAGGCCACCGTGGGGGCCGCCGCGGCCGACCTCTACCGCGCCACCGCCCTCACCCGGATGCCGGTGCTCGGCCTCGACGCCACCGCACCGGCCGGCACCCCCGACGTCCTCTACCGGCAGGCGCTGGCCGACCGCGCCGCCGGCGACCGCGAGGCCGCCGTCGCCCGCGCCGAGCGCGCCGAGGCCGCCGTCCGGACCGCCGCCGCCCGGGTGGCCGCCGCGCAGTCCGCCGTCGACGCGGCCACCGCGCAGGCCCGCTCGCTGCTGGGCGGCATCCGGGAGACCGCCGGCGACCTGGGGCTCGACGTCTCGGTGCAGCTGGCCGCCTTGGGCACCGTGCCCGCCGCCGGGGAGCAGCAGGCCCGCAACGCCGCCGCCCTGCAGCGCTGGCAGGGCTACCTCACCGAGCTGGCCGCCGCCGGCGTCGAGCCGCCGTCGGCGGCCGAGCTGGCCGACCCGGCCGCGCTGCCCGAGGGCTTCTCCCCCGCCCTCGACGCCGCGGGGCAGGCCGTGCCCGGCGTGGCGTGGGCGGTGGCCGGCAACCGGCCGGTGACCGTGCTGCCCGCCGAGACCGTGGCCGCGGTGAGCAGCGCGCTGTCGCAGGCCGGCCGCCCCTACGTGGCCGGCGCCGCCGGGCCGGACACCTACGACTGCGGCGGTCTGGTGGCCGCCTCCTACCTGCTCGGCGGGTACGCGCTGCCCACCACCGCGGCCGGACAGTGGGCCGCCGCGCCCGTGGTGCCCGCGTCGCAGCTGCAGGTCGGCGACCTGCTGGTCTCCGACGGCGGCCTCGACGTCGGCATCTACCTCGGCGGGGACGACGTGCTCGGCGCCTCGGCGGCGAGCTACCAGGTGGGCGTGCGCTCGGTGCCTTCCGACGCCCGCGCGGTCCGGGTGACCCTGCCGGCGCCCGCCGAGCCCAACGCGCCGCTGCCGGTGTCGACGTCGGGGCGGGGCGCCTGCGGTGCCGTCCCCGCGCCGGCCGGTCCGGTCAGCCCCGCGTGGGGTGGCTGGTCCAACGGCCGGATCCCGACCGCGGCGCTGTGCCCGGTCGCCCGCGGCCACGCGCTGCGCTGCGACGCGGCGGCCGGCTACGCGGCCCTGGCGCAGGCCTACCAGGCGGCCTTCGGCACCCCGCTGTGCATCACCGACTCCTACCGGTCGATGGGCGCGCAGGTCGACGCGTTCCGCCGCAAGCCGGCGCTGGCCGCGGTGCCGGGGACGTCGAACCACGGCTGGGCGCTGGCGGTGGACCTCTGCGGCGGGATCAACGTCGCCGGCACCCCGCAGTGGACCTGGATGACCCAGCACGCCGGCGCGTTCGGCTTCGTCAACCCCGACTGGGCCCGGCCCGGCGGCGAGAAGCCCGAGCCCTGGCACTGGGAGTACGGCGACCTGGCGTAGCCGCGGTGACGTACTGGAACGGCCCCGTCGCAGGGGCCCGCGCCGAGCTCGCGAGGCGTGGGGGGCGACGGGGTCCTTCTAGAGCCAGCGGAGGTCGGGCAGGCGCGACCAGGGCAGGCGGACGCAGGCCTCGCCGGTCTCGCCCAACCGGGCGGCGACGGCGGCCGAGGCGCACGCCACCGGACGCACCGGCGTGACGACGACGTGCGGCTCGGTCAGGTGCAGCCCGGCGTCGGCGATGCGGGCGAGCAGCCGGGCGGGGTCGGCGAGGGCCGCGGACGCGAGCATCGGCGCGCCGGGGTGCGACCACAGCGCGACCGGCCCCTCGACGCGCAGCACGCCCCCGGCGTCGGCGGCGCGCCCGAGCGCGGCGGCCCGGGTGCGGCCCACGACCGCGGCGTCGGCGCGGTCCGACGGCGCCCAGCCGACGGTGCGCTCCCCGCGGCGGACGACGACCCGCCAGCCGACGGCGGCGCGGGCCCGGTCGGTCCAGTCGAGGACGGCCACCCCGGTCGCGGCGGCCGCGGCGTCGGTCACCGGGCGGGCGGCGACGAGGTCGGTGAGCGCGGCGGCGACCGCGGCGGCGGTCGGGGGCACGCCGGCGTCGGTCATGTCCTCGGCGAGGTCGCGCAGCGGGGTGCGCACCCGGCGCTCGTCCTCGGCGAGGACCAGCACGGGACCGCGCACGGGGTCGGCCGACACGGCGGCGCGCAGGCCGCCGGTGGCCAGGCCGGGGAGCACGGCGGTGGCGGTCTCCCGGAGGAGGTCGACGTCGACCGGCCCGGGCCGCAGCCGCTGCAGCAGGCCGGCGCGGGACCGGGGGTGCAGGGAGCTCACGGGCGGCGACCGCCGAGGACGCCCTGCAGGGCCGGCGGCAGGTCCGCCAGGTCCAGGACGCTGTCGAGCTCGGCGGCCGAGAGGCGCACCGGCAGCACGTCGTCGGCCCAGCCGGTCACCCGGCGCACGCGGGCGGCCGGCCCGGGCCAGACGGCGTCGCGGGCGGCGGCCACGTGCAGCTCGGTGAGCACGTCGGCCAGGTGCACCGCGGCGACCGGGTGCACCCCCGGCTCGGCCAGCGCGTCGCGGACGACGGTGGCCAGGTCGCCGCGGTCCTGCTCCGACAGCCAGTGCGGGAGCAGCGCCGCGGCGGCGTGGTCGCCGGCGGGCAGGACGCTCACCGTGCACCTCCCCCCGGACGGCTGTGCGGGTCCGCCCCTCCGGCGCCGGCGGCGCGGGATCGGGCAGGACTCGTGGTCACGCTCTCGGTATCGGCAGGTCCGGACCCGGATGGACCCGGGTGCGCCGGACCGATCGGATCCGTTTCGCCGGCTACTCGCTGAGCTCGGCCAGCCGGTCCTTGAGCGCCCGCTCGACGCGGTCGGCGTGCACGTTCATGTTGCGCACCGAGGTGCCCAGGTCGGCCGAGACCTGCGTCTTGGTCTGCCCGCCCCAGGTGGTCAGGTACCAGGTCGCCCAGCCCAGCACGTTGGGCTGGGCGGCGCGCTGGCCCCGCGCGGCGGTGGGGTCGGGCGCGCAGGCGGCGGTCAGCGCGTGCGAGAGCAGCGTCTGCTCGGCCTCGTCCATGATCTGGTCGGGCGCCTCGTCGGAGTCGGGCAGCAGCACCTCGGTCGCGTCCGGCGTGCCGTCCAGCGACTGCAGGTTGCGCAGCCCGTTGAGGGTGGCGACGGTCTGCGAGTTGCGGCGCAGGGTGGCCACGCTCTGCCCCATGTAGGCGGCCAGCTCGCGCTCCGTGGGCCGCCGCTGGTGCTCGGCCTGGAAGGCGGCGATCGCCTTCTGCTGCCGGTTCTCGGTGTCGGCCGCCGTCCGGCCGTGGGCGTTGCGGCCCAGGTCGTGCACCCACTTCGACAGCTGGGTGGCGAGGAAGGCCCCGAACGGGACGCCCTTGGTCTCGTCGTACTGGCCGACGGCCTTGAGGATCCACTCGGCGACCTGCTGGGTGAGGTCGTCGGGGTCGGGCAGGTGCAGCCGGATCGTGCTCATGTTGCGCTGCAGCCGCTTGAGGCTCACCGGCATGTAGTGCCGGCAGAGGTCCTCGAGGAAGGCCGGCGGCAGGTCGCGCGGCGCGCGCCGGCGGACGTCGGCCTCGGCGCGCAGGCCGACCGTGGTCGCGCCGTGCGTGGCGCACCAGGCGCGGAGCCAGTCGGCGAGCACCCCGCCCTGGCCGCAGGGCCCGTCGACCCGGTAGAGCCCCTCCCCCTCGTCGTGACTGACGGTCACGCCGTCGGGGAGGTCGGCCCGCAGCCGTGCCAGCGGGATCTCGCGGTCGGCGCGGAAGTGCACCCGGTCGCGCGGCGTGATGGGCACCCGGGCGAAGCCCTCGGCCTCGGGGAGGCCGCCGAAGACGAGCGGCGCGCGGGTGTCGGTGGACGGGGCGGGGGCGGGGTGGGTCACCGGTGCTCCTGGCGATCGCGGGGAAGGCGACGGCTGAGGGGCGGCGGCCCCTCGAGAGGGGTCTAGGCGGGGACGCGCTCGCCCGGCAGCGGGGAGCGGGGGCCGGGGACGGCGACGACCTCGGGGTCGGCCGCGCCGAGGAGGGCCTCCGCGGCGGCGCGCTCGGCGGGGCCGGGCTCGGTGGCGTACACCGGCATGTGGTCGTAGAGGACCGTGAACAGGTCGCTGACGAAGGCGTAGGCGGCCTGGGCCTGCGGCGAGAAGCGTGCGATGGCCTCGCGGGGGCCGAGCTCGACGCCGACGGTCACGCGGACGACGCGCTCGTCCTTGCCCAGGCCGCTGACGCCGAAGCCGACGGCGGGGTGGGCCGCGGCCAGCGCGGCCAGCTCGGCGAGGCAGCGGCGGGTGGACCCGCGCCGCGGGCGGAGCTGGACGTGCACGACGACGGTGTCGGCCGCCGGACCGGTGCCGGCCTCGACGTCGGCACCCTGCACTGCTGCAACGCTGTGTCGCATCTTCATCGCCCCCTGTGACGTGCTCGGGGCAACTCTGGCGCATGAGCGGACGGTGACGGGCACACAACTCGCCGTGCCCTACGCAATCTGCGGGGGCACCTTCGTCAGTTCTTGCTGACGCCGGCGCCCGTGGGGCTCGGGCGGGCCGGCGCCACGGCGGAAGTTGCCGAGGCGCCGGCCCCGCGTCCGTGGCGAGTCGTCAGCGGGTGGCCGGTCCCGGCGAGGCGGCGCCCGGCACGGCCGGCCGGGGAGCGGCTGCGGGGGCCGCCGCGGCACCGGGACCGCCGTCGGCGGGCGGGGCGAAGGCGGCGAGCGCGCCCAGCGTGTCGGCGGTGACCTGCGCGGCGAGCAGGTTGGCCTCGGCGATCTGCCGGTAGACCTCCTCGCGGTGGATGGCCACCTCGCGGGGCGCCTTGAAGCCGAGGCGGACGGTGCCGCCGCGCACCTCGACGACGTGCACCTCGATGTCGTCGCCGATGCGGATGGTCTCGCCGACGCTGCGGGTCAGTGTGAGCACGGGTACCCCTCCATGGGTGTGTGTTCGGCCTTCCGTGGCGGTGCCCGCCGGGGCGGGCCCGGACGGCGGGTGCGCCGTCCCCTCCTTCATCGGCAGAGGCGCCGCCGGATCGGATGACGTCCATCAGGCAGCACGACCTGGGCGGCCCGCCAGTTGGCCGGGTTGACCACCACCGGGGCGCGGAGGTTGGCCGTGGCGGCGGACGGCCCGCCGGCCGGCACGGTCACCAGCACGTAGACCTGCGCGTCGGCGGGGTCGTCGAGGCCGAGCTCGTCGAGCAGGGCGGCGGGGAGGACGGGGTCGTAGTCGGCGAAGTACCGGGCCGGGGGGATGACCAGGAACCGCGGGCCGCCGACGTCGAGGGACTGCAGCCAGAACAGCAGCCCGTCCCCGTCGGCGGTGACGAGCACGTAGTCGCGGAACTCGGGGAACCCGGGCAGCGGCGTGACCATGCCCAGCAGGGGCAGCGTGGCGACGGGGGCGAGCGTCACCGGAGGAAGTCCACGAGCGAGGGCTGGATGACCTGCGAGGTGGCCGACAGCGCCGCCTGGTAGCCGGTCTGCTGGAACTGCAGCTGCATGATCGTCTTGGGCAGGTCGACGTCCTCGACGTCGGCCAGCTGCCGGCTCAGCGAGAGCTGCACGTCGCTGTTGGTCTGCGCGGCGGACTCCACCCGCGCCGCGCGGGCGCCGATCGTCGACAGGCCGGTGAGCAGCCGCTTGAGCGAGGCGTCGAGCGCCTCGAGGTCCCCGCCGAGCGCGGCCGGGTCGCCGTCGACGTCGTCGGCGATCTTCCCCACGAGGGCGAACAGGTCGACGCCGGCCGGGTCGCCGAACGCCTCGGACCCGGTGACGTCGATGCGCACGTCCTCGCCGTCGGCGATCCGCCGGGTGGTCGGCACGACCGGGATGCCGTCGGCGCCGCCGACCCCGACGTAGCTCCCGTCGTCGGCGTAGGCCCGGTCACCGGTGGTGACCCCGCCGAACAGCGGCCGGCCGTCGACCGAGGTGTTGGCCAGGCCGATCAGGCTCTTGCGGATCTCCCGCAGCTCGGTGGTGACGGCACTGCGGCCGGACTCGGAGAGCGCACCCTCGTTGGACGCCTGCACGGTGAGGTCGCGGACCCGCTGCACCTGCGCGGACATGGTCCGCAGCGTCGTGTCGGTGGTGTCCAGCCAGCCCTGCGCGTCGGAGATGTTGCGGGCCTGCTGGGTGACCGCCGCCTGGTCCTGCCGGATCTGCATGGCGCGGTTGACGCCGGTCGGCGAGTCCGAGGGCTTGCTGACGACCTTGCCGGAGGTGAGCTGCTGCTGCAGCTTGCCCAGCTCGGTGAGGTTGCGGTTGAGGCCGAGCAGCGCGGTCTGCGCCACGGCCTTCTGGGTGATGCGCACTCAGGTCACCGCCCCACGACGCCGGTGCGGTTGATCAGGGTGTCCAGCGCCTCGTCGATCGCGCTCACCATGCGGGCCGCGGCGTTGTAGGCGTGCTGGAAGGACAGCATGTTGGTCATCTCCTCGTCGAGGTTGACCCCGGAGACCGACTCGCGGGCGGCGTCCACCTGGGTGGAGATCACCGACTGCACCTCCAGGTTGCGGGCGGCCACCGAGGACTCCACGCCCAGTCCCACCACGAACGTGCGGTAGGTGGCGTCCAGGCCGGCGGTGTCGAGGCTGAGCCGGAACAGGGCGTCGGCGTTGCGGCCGTCGGCCGACGTCCTGCCGCCGAGCGCGGCGGGGTCGGTCGCGGCCGCGGCCACCTGCTCGGGCCGCAGCGACCGCAGGGTGATGGTGGCGGCGGTGACCTTGGTGAGGTCGACGGTGGCCGCGCCCGAGCCGTCGTCGAACAGGGGGCCGCCCCGCTGGCCCTCGAGGTCGAAGCCCTGGGCGTGCGCGGTGTTGAGCGTGCCGGCCAGCGACCGGGCGAACTCGTCGAGCTGGGTGCGGTAGGCCGGGACGGTGGCGGTCAGCGCGGTGAGCTGGCCGGCGGCCGTGCCGCCGGGGCGCAGCACCGTGCCGCCGGGGACGGTGACCAGGCGGGGCGGGTCGGTGGTGGCGTCGTCGGGCTTGGCGGTGCCGGCCAGCGCGAGGCCGACGGAGGTGCCGCCGGAGACCAGGCTGGTCCCGCCGACGGTGACGTCGACGACGCCGTCGGCGCGCGGCACCGCGGTGGCGCCGATCTGCTGCGCCAGCTGCATCACCAGGCCGTCCCGCCGGTCGGCGAGCTCGTTGACCGGCAGGCCGGCCAGCGTCGCCTGCCGGATGCTGGCGTTCAGGTCGGCGATGGCCCGGGTGCTGGTGTCGACGTCGGCGACGAGGGCGGCCAGGCCGTCGCGGGTCTGGTCCCACTGCTGGTCCAGCGCGGCGCGGGAGGTGCGCAGGCCGTCGGCGAGGGTGTCCAGGCGCTCGAGCACCTGGCTGCGCGAGGCCAGCGTCAGCGGCGAGTTGGCCAGGTCGGAGAAGCCGGCCCAGACCGCGGTCAGCATGCTCTGCAGGCCCTTGTCGCCGGGCTCGCGGAACGCCTCCTCGACCTGGGACAGCGCCGCGCTCTCCGCGGTGAGCCGGGCGGTGTCGGCCGTCTCGAGGTGGGCGCGCGCCTCCAGGAGGGCGTCGCGCACCCGCCGGACCTTCTCGGCGTCCACGCCGCCGTCGACGGCGCTGCTCACCGAGTGGATCGCGGGGAGGGCGGTGCCGCCCATGGCCTGCAGGTCGACCCGCTGCCGCGAGTAGCCCTCGGTGTTGACGTTGGCAACGTTCTGGCCGGTGACGTCGAGGCCGCGCTGGGCGGCCCACAGCGCCGTCGTCGCGGTGTTCAGGGCGGAGAAGGCACTCACAGGGCACCGTCCAGGGTGACCGCGCGGGAGCTGCCGGCCTCGGAGCGGCCGCTGGCGCCGTAGGTGCCGGCCGAGGGCTGGCGCACCGAGACCAGGGCGTCGCCGAGGGCGGCCAGGCCACCCTCGATCAGCTCGCGGTTGGCGTCGGAGAGGCTGCGCAGGTCGGTGACGAGCACGAGCAACGCCTCGTGGTGGCGGCCCAGCAGGTCGTTCCACGGCGCGGGGGCCACCTCGGCGAGCTGGCGCAGCGACGGGTTGACGCCGACGCCGAGCCGGGTGGCCAGGGACTCGGTCACCGCGGCGCGCTCCACCTCGAGCGTGCGCAGCTGGTCGAGCACGACCTCGATCTCGTGGGCGATGCGCGCCAGCCAGCGGGTCTTGCCCGACAGGATGAGGTACTGCTTCTCCTCCGCCTTGAACAGCAGCAGGTCGAGCAGCTCCTGCTCCCGCCACAGCAGCGTCGACAGGTGCTGGAAGTCCACGTCCGCCACCGCCTCCCTCGTCCTGCCGGGCGGGCGGTCCCGTCCGGCGTCGTCAGCGGTCAGGCCATCGGCACCGGGCGAAGGACCCTCAAGCCGAGATCCCAGGATCGGCAGATGTTGCCCGGTCCGGGTGGTGCGGTCGCCCGTGCGGGCAGCCGAGGAGGGAGGCGTGCCAGCAGCCCGCCTCCCGGTGACCGAGCGCCCACCCGCCCTGCGCCCCGCCACCCCGCGCAGCGCGCCGCCCCCCGGTGGCGCGCCGCCGCCGGCCGTGTCGCGGTCGGCCGCCGAGGTGGAGGCGATGGTCACCGAGCACCTGCCGCTGTGCTCGTTCGCGGTCAACGCGGTGGCCTCGCGGATCTCGCTGCCCGGCCACGTCAGCCGCGACGACCTGCTCTCCTGCGCGCGCCTGGCGCTGGTGGAGGTCGCCCGCCGCTTCGACCCGTCGGCCGGCGCCACCTTCGCCACCTACGCCCTCCCCCGCCTGCAGGGCGCCGTCCTCGACGAGCTGCGCTCGGGCGACTGGGCCAGCCGCTCGGTGCGGGCCGCGGCGCGGCGGACCGACGCCGCGGCCGACGCGCTGACCATCCGGCTGGGCCGGCCGCCGACGCGCGAGGAGCTCGCCGGGGAGCTCGGCGTGCGCCGCGACGAGCTCGACGCGCTGCAGGTCGACGTGCACCGGGCGGTCATGGTGAGCATCGACGCCGAGAGCGGTGCCGAGGGCGGCTCGCTGGACCTGCCCGACCCCGGGGAGTCCCCCGAGCGGGCGGTGCTGCGGGGGGAGCGCTCGCGCTACCTGCACGACGCCGTCCGGGCGCTGCCCGACCGCCTCGACGAGGTCGTCGAGCGCAACTTCTTCGGGGGCGAGTCGCTCACCGACATCGCCGCGGACCTCGGCGTCACGCTCTCCCGCGTCTCGCAGATGCGCGCCCGCGCACTGACGCTGCTGCACGCGGCGATGAGCGAGGTGTGGGACGGCCGGACGGTGCCGGCCGACGGCGGCGTGCGGGCCCGCAACCAGCAGCGCCTCTACGTCGAGCGGGTGGCCGGCCGGCACGCCGGCGACCGCAACGCCCCGCCCGCGGCCGTGCCCCCGCTCCCCGCACCGCGCGCGGCGTGGGCGGCGGCGGCCCGCTCCTACGGCGTCTCCCGACCCGCCTGAGTGAGAACTCCGGCAAGAAGTCCGGGATTCGCCTCAAGTCCCGTCCCGTCCCGGCCGTAACACCACCTGCACGCCCCGCAGCACGGATGCAGCGGGAAACCCGAAGACCTGATTCCAAGGAGGAACACCATGGGTCTGCGCGTCAACACCAACATCGCGGCGCTCAACTCGTACCGCAACCTGTCGGCCACCGACACGCAGATGGGCAAGTCGCTCGAGAAGCTCTCGAGCGGTCTGCGCATCAACCGGGCCGCCGACGACGCGGCCGGCCTGGCGATCTCCGAGGGTCTGCGCTCGCAGATCGGTGGTCTGAAGGTCGCCGTCCGCAACACCCAGGACGGCATCTCGGTCGTCCAGACCGCTGAGGGCGCTCTCACCGAGACCCACAGCATCCTGCAGCGCATGCGCGACCTGGCCGTCCAGGCCTCGTCCGACGGTGGGCTGAACGACGACGCCAAGAAGGCCATCCAGTCGGAGATCGGCCAGCTCAAGTCGGAGCTGAACCGGATCGCCGACACCACCCAGTTCAACGGCAACAAGCTGCTGGACGGCACCTACACCGGGAAGACCTTCCAGGTGGGCGCCAACCAGGGTGAGACGATCTCCGTCGGGGTGGCCACCGCGATGACCACCACGGGCCTGGGCGTCTCCGGGGTCTCCGTGACCGCCGGGACCGCGAAGACGGCCGTCACCGTCCAGCCGGTGACCGCCGGTGCGGCCGGCACGGTGACCATCTCGTCGGCCCAGCTCGACACGCTCGACGACCTCAAGCAGCTCAACGGCACCATCACCGTCGGCAACAAGAGCCTCGACCTGGCCACGGTCAAGCTGACCGGTGCCACCGTCGACGACCAGCGGGCCGACCTGGTCACGAAGATCAACGCCGTCTTCGGTTCCTCCGCCACCGCCGCGGGCGGCACTGGCGCGGTCGACCTCGTGATCACGGGTGCCACCGGCGCCTCGGGCGAGACGGCGCGGGCGGCGGCCGACCGGGCGGTGGTCTTCGCCCAGTCGACCGGTGCCGACACCGCGATCACGGCCATCGAGAACGCCATCAAGACCGTCTCGACGGTCCGCGCCGACCTCGGTGCCGTGCAGAACCGGTTCGAGCACACCATCAACAACCTGAACGTCGCGGTGGAGAACCTGTCGGCCTCGGAGTCGCGGATCCGCGACACGGACATGGCGCAGGAGATGGTGAGCTTCACCCGCTCGCAGATCCTGTCCCAGGCCGGCACCGCGATGCTCGCCCAGGCCAACTCCAGCTCGCAGGGCGTCCTGCAGCTGCTGCGTGGCTGATCCCACCCGGTAACACCGCACCACCCCGGTGAGGGGGGAGGCCCCGCGCCTCCCCCCTCACCCACATCCGCACCCGCCCGACACAGGAGGAGCCGACATGGCAGGGATGGCCGTCGACGGCCTCGTGTCCGGGCTGGACACCACGACGCTGATCAACCAGCTGGTCTCGGCCGAGGCCGCGCCGCAGACGGCGCTGAAGACCCGGCTGAGCGCCACCACCGCCGCCGCCACCGCCTACCGCACGGTCAACAGCCGGATGGAGTCCCTGCGCAGCGCGGCCGAGGCGCTCACTGCGACGAACCTCGCCGCCGCGCGGACGGCCACCAGCAGCAGTGCCGACGTCACCGCCAGCGCCACGTCCTCGGCGGTCAACGGCAGCGCCCTGAGCTTCTCGGTGGTCGCGCTGTCCAGCGCGCACACCGTCACCAGCAACCTGGTGTGGAGCTCGGCCGCCACCGACGTCCGCACCCCCAGCGCCGGCGGCAGCGACCCCGGCTGGCCGCTGCAGATCCGCAAGCCCGACGGGAGTGCCGACGGCGCGCTGGTCGCCGAGATCCCCCTGCCGGACAAGAACCCGCCCACCCTCGCCGACGTCGCCGCCGCCATCAACGAGGGCGAGTACGGCCTGCGTGCCACGGTGGTCCAGCTGGCCCCGGGCCAGGTCCGGCTCCAGGTGACCAGCACGACCACCGGCGCGGCGTCGCAGTTCTGGCTGCGCGGCGGGAACGAGACCACCGAGACCGCGGGCAGCGCCTTCGTCGCCGAGCCGCCGGGCCGCGACGCCGAGCTGCGGCTCAGCAACGGCCTGACCGCCACCTCGGCCACCAACACCTTCGCCGAGCTGCTCTCGGGCGTCTCGGTCACCGTGTCGAAGGTCGACCCGACCGCGACCACCACCGTGCGGGTGGCCAGCGACTCCGAGGGCGTCGCCGCCAAGGTGCAGGCCTTCGTGGACGCCGCCAACGCGGCGCTCAAGGAGATCAAGGCGCAGAGCTCCTCGGCCCCGGGCAGCACCGCCGTCCTCAAGGGCGACAGCACCCTCACCGGCCTCACCGGCTCGATCCTGAGCGCGTTCGGCACCCGCATCGGCACCTCCTCCGCCGTCACCCTGGGCATCCAGCTCAACAAGGACGGCACGATCGCCTTCAAGAAGGAGACCCTCCTCGCCGCCCTCGAGGAGGAGCCGGCGAAGGTGCAGGCCCTGCTGGGCGGCAGGCCCGCGGACACCGTCGCCGGCACCACCGCGGTCGAGGGCCTCGCCCAGCGCGTGCAGACGCTGGCCAAACAGGCCTCCGACACCACGACCGGGACGCTGACCAGCCTGGCCAAGGGCCGCGACACCCTGGCCGCGGACATCAAGGACCGCATCGCCGACTGGGACACCCGGCTGAAGGTGCGCAGGGACACGCTCACCCGCCAGTTCACCGCCATGGAGACGGCGCTGAGCTCCCTGAAGTCCCAGTCGAGCTGGCTGGCCGGCCAGCTCGCCTCGCTCCCCAGCTCAAGCTGACGCCCGACCGGCCGATCCTGTCCGTACCACCGCTTCCCCAGGAGTCAGCTCGATGAGTGCCGCGTCCCTCCGCGCCCGTTACCTCGGCGACGCCGTGACCACCGCCTCGCCGCAGCAGGTGCTGGTCATGCTGTACGACCGCCTCGCCCTCGACCTCGAGCGCGCCCAGCTCGCCCTCGGCCAGGGCCGGCCGGCCGACGCCGAGCCCGAGCTGCGGCACGCGCAGGACATCGTCTTCGAGCTGCTGGGCAGCCTGCGGGTCGAGGCGTGGGAGGGCGGTCCCCGCCTCGCCGCGCTCTACAACTGGCTGCTCGCCGAGATCACCCAGGCCTCGCTGAAGCAGGACCGCAACCGCGTCGGGTCCTGCCTGCAGGTGGTCGAGCCGCTGCGCGACGCGTGGCGGCAGGCGGCCGCGAGCCTGGCGGCCACCGCATGACCGCCCTGCAGCGCGTCTCCCCCGGCGCGCCGGAGGACGAGCGCCGCGCCGAGTGGACCCTCGTCCTCGAGGAGATGGAGGGCGAGGTCATCGACGCGGAGCGCTCCATCCGGGGCAACCGCGCCGAGGAGATCGCCGCCTGGGGCCGGCGCATGGAGGACTGGGTGCCGCCCAGCGCCCTGGGCCCCCTGCCGATGGACCTGCGCGAGCGGGCCGCCCGGCTGCTGCAGCACCAGCTCGCCGTCGCCGAGGAGCTCGTCGAGCGGATCACCCAGTCGCAGCGCCAGCGCGACCTCGCCGCCCGGATGGCCTACCGCCCCCGCCCGGTCGCCGCCTTCGTCGACCGCGCCCTCTAGCCCTCCCCTCCCCCGACCTCCGGCCGGGTCGCCACACGCGTGGCGGCCCGGCCGTCGTCGTCCGCGGGTCCTCCCGCCCCCGGGGCAGCGGCCGGCCGGCGCCGGGGACGTCGACCCGGCCGCGCGCCGTGGTGCCCGACCTCGCGGTGCGGGCTGAGGCCGGGCACCGCCCGGCGCGGTCGGCAGACCCCGCGCGTCACACCGGTCCCGGGCGGAACCCCCGTCACCCATGTGGCGGACGGCGGTCAACCACCGGGACGCGGGTGCCGATGACGACCCCGCACGGACAGCACCACTCTCGCCACGGATCGGCGGCCCCTCCCCTCCTGCGCGCACGCGCGAGGGGTGTCCCGACGTACCCGGAGGCCCTCGTGTCCTGCCGTCCTGCCCACCGGCGGTCCGCCCGATGATCAGCGACGTCACCATGACGACGCTGCACGCGGCCCTCAGCGGCCTCGCCCAGCGCTCCCGGGTCACCGCGGACAACATCGCCAACGTCCAGACGCCGGGCTTCCTCGCCGGCCGCACGGACTTCGAGTCCTCGCTGCGCACCCAGCTGCACCAGGGCCGCACCCCGACCGTCTCCGGCGGCTCGATGGCCCGCTCGCTCGAGCCGACCCGCGAGGACGGCAACAACGTCAACCTCGACGCCGAGACGGTCATCGCGACCGAGACCGGCCTGCGCTACCAGTTCGCCCTCTCCGCGCTCGACGGCAAGTACAGCGGTCTGCGCACGGCCCTCCGGACGGCATGACGTGTTCGACAGCCTCGACATCTCCGGCTCCGCCCTCTCGGTGCACCGCCGCTGGATGGACGCCGTCTCCGACAACATCGCCAACATCAACACGGTCAGCTCGACCGACGGCGAGGCCTTCAAGGAGCGCATGGTCGTCGCCCAGGCCGTCGACTACGGCTCCGGCGAGGGCGGGGTGCGCGTCGCCCGCGCCGAGTTCGGCAGCGGCGAGGGCCGGCTGGTCCACGAGCCCGACCACCCGCTGGCCGACAGCGAGGGCTACGTGCGCTACCCCGACATCGACCTGGGGGAGCAGATGACCCAGCTGATCATGGCCCAGCGCGGCTACCAGGCCAACATCGCGTCCATGGAGCGGGCGACCGACGCCTACCAGGCCGCCCTGCAGCTCGGGAAGGGCTGACCGTGACCTCTCCGATCGGCGGCGTCTCGCTGCCCAGCTTCCCCACCGTCGGCGGCATCGGCGGCATCGGCGCGATGGCCGGCGTCGCCGACGTCGCCGGCACCGCGGCGGCGGCCCCGGCGGCCGGCTCCGGCGAGGGCTTCGCCGCGGCGCTGACCGGCGCGCTCGACCAGCTCGGCAGCCTGCAGTCGGCCAAGGACACCCTCGCCGTCCAGGGCGCCACCGGCGACCTGCGCGACGTGCACGACTACATGATCGCCGCCCAGGAGGCCTCCGTGGCCACCGAGGTCGTCGTGACCCTCAAGAACAAGGCGGTCGAGGCCTTCACCGAGATCATGAGGATGCCGATCTGATGCCTGCCGCACTGGCCGGTCCGCTGGGGAAGCTGAAGAGCACCCTCGCCACGATCAGCCTGGGCCAGAAGGTCGTCATCGGCCTGCTGGTCGTCGGGCTGGCCCTCGGCGGCTTCTTCTTCTACCGGTGGATCACGACGCCCACGATGGCGCCGCTGTTCTCCAACCTCGCCTCGACCGACGCCTCGGCGATCGTCGACGAGCTCAACGCCTCCGGCGTCGCCTACGAGCTGGCCGACGGCGGCCAGACGATCATGGTGGCCAACGACCAGGTCTACGACCTGCGGCTGCAGATGAGCGGCAAGGGCCTGCCCGCCGGCTCCGACACCGGCTACGCGCTGCTCGACGAGCAGGGCATCACCACCAGCGAGTTCCAGCAGCAGGTGCAGTACCAGCGCGCCATCGAGGGCGAGCTGGCCAACACCCTCGAGGCCCTGGACGGGGTCTCGACGGCGGTGGTGCACGTGGCGCTGCCCGAGGACGAGGTGTTCGCCACCGACGAGGGCGAGCCCACCGCGTCGGTGCTGCTCGACCTCACGCCGGGCACGGAGCTGGCCGGTGAGCAGGTCCAGTCGATCACCAACCTGGTCTCCTCCAGCGTCGAGGGGATGGACCCCGAGCAGGTGACGGTCAGCGACTCGACCGGCCAGCTGCTCTCGGCGGCCGGCCAGGGCGTGACGTCGGCGTCCGGCGACGCCCGCTCGCAGATGGAGACCGACTACGAGACCCGGCTGGCGGCCAACGCCCAGTCGATCCTCGACACCTTCCTCGGCCCGGGCAACGCCCGCGTCTCGGTGCGCGCCGACCTGGACATGTCCCAGCGCGACAGCACCGCGACGACCTACGGCTACACGAACGGCACCCCGCCGGTCTCGGAGCAGACCTCCCGGGAGACCTACACCGGCGACGGCACCGCGGTCGGCGGCGTTCTCGGCCCGGAGAACACCGCCGACGCCGCCGACGGCACCACCGGCACCGGCCAGGCGAACTACGAGACCGAGTCCTCGACGGCGAACAACTCCGTCGACCAGACCGTCACCAACACCGTCGGCGCCCCCGGCGAGGTCAACCGGCTGACCGTGGCCGTCGTGCTCAACGACACCGTGGCCGGCAGCCTCGACCAGGCGCAGATCGAGGACCTCGTCGGCAACGCCGTCGGCCTCGACGCCGCACGCGGCGACGACATCAGCCTCGCCTCGCTGGCCTTCGACACCAGCGCCGCCGACGCGGCGGCCGCGGAGATGACCGCGGCACGGGAGGCCGAGCAGCAGGCCCAGATGTGGTCGCTGATCAAGACCGGGGCCATCGCCCTCGGCATCGTCCTGCTGGTCCTCGTCGTGTGGCTGCGCTCGCGCCGCCGCGGCGAGGACGAGGAGGACGAGGAGGACTACCCGCTCGAGCTGGACGAGGGCGTCATGGCCGAGCTCGAGCGGCTGCGGGTGGCCAGCGCACGGGACGACACCGCCGTCCTGGACAACCGGGCGCTGGAGCTGGAGGCCGCGGAGCGGCAACGGGTGCGGGGGGAGATCGCGACCATGGTCAGCGAACGTCCGGACGAGGTGGCGCAGATGCTGCGCGGCTGGCTGAGTGACGTGCGATGACGCTCGCCTCCGTCGAGCAGCTGGTGGGTGCGGGCGGGACCAACCTGCCCGCGCTGCCCCCCAAGCCGCCGCGTCCCGAGCTGCCCGGCCTGCGCAAGGCCGCCGTCTTCCTCGCCCAGATGAACAAGGAGGAGGCCGGCGCCCTGCTGTCGATGCTGCGCCCCCGCGAGGTCGAGGCGATCACCCGCGAGATCATGAAGCTCGGGTCGATCGAGCCCGAGGACGTCGACGGCGTGCTCACCGAGTTCCACCAGCTGATGAACGCCCAGCGCTTCGTCGGCCGGGGCGGCGTCGACTTCGCCCGCGAGATCCTCGCCGCGGGCCTGGGCGAGGACAAGGCCGAGGGCATCCTGGCCCGGCTCAACGTCGTCTACACCGAGGTCCCCTTCGCCTCGCTGCGCAACGTCGACGTCCGGCAGCTGGTCACCTTCCTCAAGGACGAGCACCCGCAGGTCATCGCCCTGGTGCTGGCCCACCTGACCGCCGCCCAGTCCGCCGAGGTGCTCTCGGGCTTCGCACCCGAGCAGCAGGCCGAGGTGGCCCACCGGATCGCCACCATGGACCGCACCACCCCGGAGATGGTCCGCCTGGTGGAGGAGGAGCTGGGCCGGCGGATGGGCTCGCTGCTCGCCCACCAGGACATGTCCACCGTCGGCGGCGTGGAGACCCTCGTCGAGATCATCAACCGCTCGCCGCGGCCGACCGAGCGCTCGATCCTCGAGTGGCTCGACACCTCCGACCCGGAGCTGGCCGAGCAGGTGCGCGCGCAGATGTTCGTCTTCGAGGACATCACCACGATCGACGACCGCTCGATGCAGCTGGTGCTGCGCGAGGTGCAGTCCAACGACCTGGCGACCGCGCTCAAGGGGGTGCGCCCCGACGTCCGGGACAAGGTGGTCCGCAACCTCTCCGAGCGCGCCGCCGAGAATCTCGCCGAGGAGATCGAGCTGCTCGGCCCGGTCCGTGCCCGCACGGTCGAGGAGGCCCAGGGCAAGGTCGTCGCCGTCATCCGCACCCTCGAGGAGCAGGGCGTGCTGACCATCTCGCGCGGTGGGGACGATGAGTTCGTCGCGTGAGTCCGCACTGCTGCGCGGGGCCTCGGCCAGCGCGGCGGCCCCCTACCGCTCGGTGCCCGGGACGACGGTGCCGCCGCGGCCGCGGCCGGTGCCCGTCCCGCCGCCCGTGGAGCCCGCCTCCCCCGTGGTCGCCACCGCGCCCGAGGTGGTCGTCGAGCGGCGGGTCGGGAGCCGGCGCGCCGCCGACGTCCCGGTGCCCAACGGCCGCGGCGTGCTGCGCCTCGGCGACGTCTACGCCGAGGAGCTGGCCCGGCTGCGCGAGTTCGCGCACGCCGAGGGCCACGGCGCCGGGTACGCGGAGGGCCTGGCCGAGGCCGGCCGCGTGGTCGCCCAGGCCGAGGCCGAGGCCGCGGCCCGCCTCGCCGAGGTGCAGGCCCGCTGGGAGCGGCGGATGGCCTCCGCCACCGCCGCGCTCGGCGCCGCCGTCGCCGCGCTCGAGGCCGCCACGGTGCCCACGGCCGACGACGTCCGCGACACCCTCCTCGACGGCGCGGTGACGCTGGTCGAGGACCTGCTCGGCCGGGAGCTGTCGACCGCCACCACCGCCGGCCTCGACGCGGTGCGCCGCGCGCTGACCCTGGTGCCCACCGACGCCCCCGCGGTGGTCCGGCTGCACCCCGACGACCTCGCCGAGGTCCCGGCGCACGCCCTGGCCGCCCTGCCGCCGTCGGTCACGGTGCTCGGGGACGACGCCGTCGAGCGGGCCGGCGCGGTCGCCGAGTGCGGTCCCCGCCGGGTCGACGCGCAGCTGTCGACGGCGCTGGCGCGGGTGCGGACGGTGCTGTCGGGCGGGGGCCCGTCCTGATGTCCGCCGCCGCCGCCGTCCTGGCCCGGGCCCGCCGCGCCGCCCGCCCGGAGCTCACCGGCTCCGTCGTCGGCGCCATGGGCCTCACGCTCACCGTCGAGGGCGTCGTCGCCGCCGTCGGTGACCTCGTCGAGGTCGACCCCGGCCCGCGCTCGCTCGTGGCCGAGGTCGTCGCCGTCGCCCGCGACCGGCTCACCTGCATGCCGCTGGGCGAGCTCGGCGGCGTGCACGCCGGCGCGCCGGTGCGCAACACCGGCATGCCGCTGCAGGTGCCGGTCGGCGAGGCGCTGCTCGGCCGCGTGCTCGACGGCCTCGGCCGGCCGGTCGACGGGCAGGGCCCGCTCGGCGCCGGGGTCGACTGGGTGGACCTGGCCAGCGAGACGCCGCACGCGCTGTCCCGCCGCCGGGTGGAGGAGCCGCTGCCGGTGGGCGTCCGCGCGCTGGACACCCTGGTGCCGGTGGGCAAGGGCCAGCGGCTGGGCATCTTCGCCGGCTCCGGCGTCGGGAAGTCGACGCTGCTGGCGCAGATCACCCGCGGCACCGAGGCCGACGTCCGGGTCATCGGGCTGATCGGCGAGCGCGGCCGCGAGGTCAAGGAGTTCCTCGAGGAGAACCTCGGCCCCGAGGGCATGGCGCGCACCGTCGTCGTCGTCGCCACCTCCGACGAGCCGCCGCTGGTGCGCCTCAAGGCGGCCTTCGTGGCCACCCGCATCGCCGAGGGGTTCCGCGACCAGGGCCGCGACGTGCTGCTGCTCATGGACTCGATCACGCGCACCGCCATGGCCCAGCGCGAGGTGGGCCTGTCCGCCGGCGAGCCCCCGGCCACCCGCGGCTACCCGCCGAGCGTCTTCGCGATGATGCCCAAGCTGCTGGAGAAGGCCGGGCCGGGCGCCACCGGGTCGATCACCGGGCTCTACACCGTGCTCGTCGAGGGCGACGACCACAACGAGCCGATCGCCGACACCGCCCGCTCCATCCTCGACGGGCACGTGGTGCTCACCCGCAAGCTGGCCACCGCCGGGCACTTCCCCGCCGTCGACGTGCTCGAGTCGATCTCCCGCGTCGCCGGCGCGGTCACCACGCCCGCGCGGATGGCCGACTCCCGCGAGATGCGCCGGCTCATGGGCGCGCTGCGCGACGTCCGGGAGCTGGTCGAGATCGGCGCCTACCAGCCCGGCAGCGACCCGTTGGTCGACCGCGCCCGCGTGCTCTCCCCCGCCATCGACGCCTTCCTGCGCCAGGCGCTGGAGGACAGCACCTCCCCCGACGACGCCTGGTCGATGCTGCACCGGCTCGTGACGGCGGGCTGAGGTGGGCCGGCCGGCCGCCTTCCGCCTGGAGCCGGTGCTGAAGGTCCGCCGCGCCGCCGAGCAGGCGGCCGAGCGGGCCGCGGCCGAGGCGGCGGCCGCCGCGCGGGAGGCCGAGCGCCGCGCCGACGAGCAGGCCGCCGCGCTCGCCGCCCGGGTGCCCCCCGCGTCGGCACCCGCGCACGTCTTCCTCGCCGCGATGGTGTCGTCGGCCGCCGCGGCTGCCGATGTGAGAGCTGCACGGGCGACGGCGCAGGCCTCGGCCGAGCACGCCGGGCTCCTGCGGGCCCGGTGGACGGCAGCGGCCCAGGAGACCCGCGCGCTGGAGAAGCTGCGCGAGCGGCACCTCCTGGCGCTGCGGGCCGCCGAGGCCTCGGCCGAGGAGCGCGCGGTCGACGATCTGGTCACCCGCCGGCACGCCGTCCGGACGGGCGGGAACGGAGAGGAGGAGCCGTGGACGGGCTGACCGCGGTGCACAGCCGCATCGCCGAGATCCAGAACCGGATCCTCACCTTCGCCTCGGCCTCGTCGACGTCGACGTCGGCCGCGTGGTCGAGCGCGGCCGCGGCCGCCGGGCTGAGCGGCACCGCCGCGACGACCGCCGCCCCCGCAGCGGCGGCCGGCAGCGGGCCGGAGGCGCGGGTGGTGGCCGAGGCGTCGAGGTACCTGGGCGTGCCCTACGCCTGGGGCGGCACCGACCCCGCGGTCGGCCTGGACTGCTCCGGCCTCGTGCAGCTGGTCTACGGCAACCTCGGCATCGACCTGCCGCGCACCAGCAGCCAGCAGGCCACCGCCGGCACCCCGGTCGCGAGCCTGGCCGAGGCCCGCCCCGGCGACCTGGTGTTCTTCGACAACTCGCCGTCGCGTCCGGGCATCGACCACGTCGGCATCTACGTGGGCGACGGGAAGATGATCGCCGCGCCGCAGCAGGGCGAGACGGTGAAGGTGCAGGACGTCGGCACCCCCACGCTCATCCGCCGCGTGCTGCCCGCGTCCTCCGCCGCGGCGCCGGCCACCGCGGCGACGGCGGGCGCGGGCCTGGCCGGCGTCCCCTACGCCGACCTGTTCACCGCCGCCGGCGCCCGGCACGGCGTCGACCCGGCGCTGCTGGCCGCGGTGGCGAAGGTCGAGTCCGGCTTCGACCCCTCGGCGGTCTCGTCGGCGGGGGCCACCGGGCTCATGCAGTTCATGCCCGCGACGGCCCGCGGCCTGGGCGTCGACGCCACCGACCCGGCGTCCTCGGTCGACGGCGCGGCCCGCTACCTGCGCCAGCTCACCGACCGCTTCGGCTCCACCGACCTCGCGCTGGCCGCCTACAACGCCGGCCCGGGCACGGTCAGCCGCTACGGCGGCATCCCGCCCTACGGGGAGACCCAGTCCTACGTCCGCCGGGTCACCAGCGCCGCGGCGGCCTGGTCGTGACCGGCCCCGCGGACCACCGCACCCGCACCGCACCGTCGGGCCCGCCGCCGGCGGGCACCAGCGAGGAGACCCGATGACCGCACCCGCCCTCTCGGCCGCCCTGCCGGCCGCCGTCCCGGCGCCGGCCCCGGCCGCCGACGGCGGACCGTCGGCCGGCTTCACCTCCGCCCTCGACAGCGCCGTCGCCGACCGCACCTCCGTCGACGCCCGTCCCGGCCGCGCCCGCGGCCGCGAGGACCGGCCCGACCGACCCGACCGACCCGACCGACCCGAGCGACCCGAGCGGGCGGACCGGGCCGGGGACGCCGGGCCGGCCGGGGACGACGACGCGGCGCCGGCCGAGGAGGAGACCGCCCCCGCCGTGCCCGGCGCCCTCCCGCCCGGCTGGGCGCTGGCGCTGGCGCTGGGCACCGCGGTCCCCGCCGCGGCGTCGGCCGGCGGCCCCGGGACCGCGACCCCCGGCACCCCTGCCGCCGGCGCGGTCGCCCCCGGCGCGGACGCGGCCCACGGTGCCGTCGCCGCCGGTCTGGTCCCGGTCCCCGGCGTCGCCGTCGGGCTGCGGTCCCGCGTCGAGGCGACCCCGGCCGGCGCCCCCGCGGCGACGCCGCCCGCGCCGCCCGCGCCGGCGCCCGACCCCGCCGCGCCGGCCGTCCCGGCCGCGACCCCGGTGCCCGCTGGGACGCCGGCGCTGCCGGAGGGCCTCGTCGTCGTCCCGGCCGCCCCGGCTCCGGCACCGTCCGCCCCGGCCGGCGCCGCGCCCGCCGACGCGCCGTCCGCGCCCGGCCCCCTGCCCGCCCTCGCGGTCCCGGCCGCGCCGGCCACCGACGGCGGGCAGGCCGGTACCGGCGGCCCGCCGCAGGACCGCCCCGGCGAGTCCGTGCCCGCGGCCACGACGTCGCCCACGGCCGCCCCGGCCCCGGCGCCGGCCCCGGCCGTGGCGGCACCCGCCGCCCCGGCACCGGTCGCCACGCCCGCGCAGCCGGTCGCCGCCCAGGTCGCGCCCGCCGTCGCCACCCTCGCCTCGGGTCCCGACGGCACGCACACCATGACGCTGGTGCTCACCCCCGAGACGCTCGGCGAGGTCGAGGTCCGGGTGACCGTCACCGGCGGCACGCTCGACCTGTCGCTGCGCGGCGCCTCCGAGCACGGCCGCGCCGCCCTGCTCGACGCGCTGCCCGACCTGCGCCGCGACCTGGAGAGCTCGGGCCTGACCTGCTCGCGGCTGCAGGTCGACCGCGACCCGGCCGGCTCGTCGTCGTCCCAGGCCCAGGCCGGCTGGCAGCAGGCCCAGCAGCAGGCCGGCGACCGCTCCGGCGGCCGCGGCCCCGCCGACGACCGGACGCGCCCGTGGCTGCGCGGCGCCGACCCCGACGGGGGCCGACCGGCCGCCGCCGCACCCCACCCCGCGTCGACCGCGCTCGACGTCCGGGTCTGAGAGGAGCCGACGATGACCACGCCCGTGCCCGGCGCCGGCAGCACCCCGGCGGTGACGCCCACCGCCACGACCTCGCTGCAGCGCAGCGACCAGATGGGCAAGGACACGTTCCTGCAGCTGCTGGTCGCCCAGATGAAGTACCAGGACCCCGGCAACCCCACGAGCACGACCGAGTTCATGTCGCAGACGGCGACGTTCACCCAGGTCGAGAAGCTCGAGGAGATCGCGTCGCAGAACGCCTCGCTGCTCGCCCTGCAGCGCTCGCTGTCCGCCGGCGCGCTGGTCGGCCACACCGTCAGCTGGACCGCCGAGGACGGGACGACGCAGACCGGCTCGGTCTCCTCCGTCCGCTTCGGCGGCGACGAGCCCACCGCCGTCGTCAGCGGCGCCGAGGTGCCCCTCGGCCGGCTGACCGAGATCTCGCTGCCCGGCTAGCCCCGGCCGCTCCCCGACCCCGCTCCCCCTCCTGAGAGGACCTCCCCCGTGCTCCGCTCGATGTTCTCGGCCATCTCCGGCCTGCGCGCCCACCAGACCAAGCTCGACGTCACCGGCAACAACATCGCCAACGTCAACACGGTCGGCTTCAAGTCGTCCCAGACCGTCTTCGAGGACACCCTGTCCCAGGTCATCCGGAACGGCTCGTCGCCGACCGCGCAGACCGGCGGCACCAACCCCGCGCAGGTCGGCCTCGGCGTCAAGGTCGCCGGCATCACGACCAACTTCGGCCAGGGCTCCACCCAGAACACCGGCCGCTCGACCGACTTCATGATCAGCGGCGACGGCTTCTTCGTGACCAGCCAGGGCAACGAGACGCTGTTCACCCGGGCCGGGTCCTTCGACTACGACGGCGTCGGCAACCTGGTCACCCCCGACGGCGCCCAGCTGATGGGCTGGATGGCGCAGGACGGCGTGGTCTCCGCGAACGGCTCCATCGGCCCGCTGACCATCCCGTTCGGCCAGGTGATGGCGCCCGAGCCGAGCACCCGCGGCACGCTGACCGGCAACCTGTCCAAGGACGCCGCCGCCGGCGCCCAGGCGCAGACCCAGATGACGATGTACGACTCGCTGGGCGGCGCGCACCAGATCACCCTGGCCTTCACCAAGACCGGCACGCCCAACGAGTGGTCGCTGGCGGTCAGCGACGAGACCGGCGCCCCCCTGGCGACGACGCCGTCGACGGCCTCGATCACCTTCGACCCGGCCACCGGGGTGCCCTCCCTCGGCTCCTTCGCGTTCTCCCCGTCGGCCGCCATGGCGCCCAGCTGGCGCGACCCGGCCACCGGCCTGGTGGCCAGTCCCGACATCGACCTCTCGACGCTGCGCCAGTTCGGCGGCAAGACCGCGCTGACGCCCGACGACGTCGACGGCAACGCCATGGGCACGCTGCAGTCGATCTCGCTGTCCAACGACGGCACGATCGTCGGCGTCTACTCCAACAGCGTCCGCGAGCCCATCGGCAAGCTGGCGCTGGCCACCTTCGCCAACCCCAGCGGCCTGTCCAAGGCCGGCAACACCAGCTACCGGGTGGGCGACAACTCCGGGCAGGCCGTCATCGGCGAGGCCGGCAGCGGCGGGCGCGGCTCGCTGACCGCCGGCGCGCTGGAGATGTCCAACGTCGACCTGGCCGAGGAGTTCACCGGCCTGATCGTCGCCCAGCGCGGGTTCCAGGCGAACAGCCGCGTGATCACCAGCTCCGACGAGATCCTGCAGGACCTGGTCAACCTGAAGCGATAGAGGACCTCTCTGCCCCCACGCCGGCGGCCCGGCACCCGACCCCGGGTGCCGGGCCGCGTCGCGTCGCGGGGCGGGCGGCTGTGCGGGCCGGTTCCGCGCTGCCCGGGTCCGATCCCGCCCGGGAGGCACGGGACGGGCCCGCGGACGCCGTCGCCGCCGGTGCGCGTGTGACGTGCGGGGATGCGGTGCCGGGTCACCCCGCAGGGGGACGCGGCGGCCGGTGTTCGGCTCAAGCAGCCCGCGCGCAGGGCCGATGGTCTCTGCGACCGGCGATCCCGCGGTCGCCCCCACCCCCGATCGAGCAAGGACCCGCCGTGATCCCAGTGACGCGCCTGAACGGGGAGCACTTCGCGCTCAACCCCGACCTCATCGAGCGGGTCGAGGGGCACCCCGACACCGTGCTCTTCCTGGTCGACGGCACCAAGTACATCGTGTCCGAGGCGGTCGAGGACGTCCTCGACGAGATCCGCGAGTACCGGGCGAGCATCCTCGCCACCGCCTACGCGATGGACCGCGGCACCTACCGCACCCCCACGTCCGGCGACGACGCCCCGAACGCGTCGGTGGTGCCGTTCCCGGCCCGCGAGGAGCGCTGAGCCCGTGGACCCCTCCACCCTCATCGGGTTCGTCATCTCCCTCGTCGCCCTCCTGGTCTTCATGGTCATGGAGGGCGCCGACCCGACGTCGCTGATCTTCCTGCCGGCGATCATCCTGGTCATCGTCGCCACCTTCGGCGCGGCGATGTCGGGCCAGACGATGAGCGACCTCACGAAGATGGGCGGCTGGTTCAAGCTGGCGGTCATGCCGGCCAAGGTGCCGCCGGCGACCGAGCAGATCCAGACGCTGGTCAGCCTCGCCGAGAAGGCCCGCAAGGAGGGGCTGCTCGCGCTCGAGGCGCAGGTCAAGGCCATCGAGGACCCGTTCCTCAAGCGCGGCCTGCAGATGGGCATCGACGGCACCGACCCCGAGGAGCTGCGCGCCGTCCTGGAGAGCGAGATCGCGGCCAAGAAGGCCGAGGACAAGGTCGCCGCCAAGTTCATGAACACGATGGGCGGCTACGCGCCGACCATCGGCATCGTCGGCTGCATCGTCGGCCTGATGAACGTCATGGGGAACCTGAGCAACCCCGAGGCGCTGGGCCCGATGATCGCCTCGGCGTTCGTCGCCACGCTCTGGGGCGTCATGGCGGCGAACTTCTGGTTCCTGCCGATGGGCGCCAAGATCGTGCGGGTCAGCGAGCTGCAGGCCGCGCAGATGGAGCTGCTCGTCGAGGGCATCTCCGAGATCCAGGCCGGCACCAGCCCCCGTGCCGTGCGGCTCAAGCTCAACTCGCTCATCCCGCCCAGTGAGGTCGCCAAGGAGGCGGCATGAGCGGCGGCGGCCACGGCGGCCGCCGCCGGGGCAAGAAGCACGAGGAGGAGGAGCACGAGAACCACGAGCGGTGGCTGGTGTCCTACGCGGACATGATGACGCTGCTCCTCGTGCTGTTCGTGGTGCTCTTCGCCATGAGCCAGGTGGACAAGGCGAAGTTCGCCGCCCTCGCCAGCGGCCTGTCCGAGGCCTTCGGCGCCCCGGTCAGCGCGCTGAGCAGCGCCGGGACCAACTCCGACGCCTCGGTGCTCGACGCCCTCGACGCCGCCGTCGACGTGCAGATCCCGCCGGCCCCGGCCGCGGAGGACGACGTCGACGCCGCGGCCGCCCAGGCCGCCGCCGAGGAGGCCGGCCGGGTGGCCGCCGAGGCGCAGGCCGAGTACGACGACCTCGCCGCCGCGCGGGACGCCATCGACGCCGCACTCGCCGCCGCCGGTCACGCGGGCACGGCCCGATACGAGATCGACGAGCGCGGCCTGGTCGTGCACATCGTGTCCGACCCGGTGCTCTTCGCGCCCGAGGAGGCCGACCTGCAGCCCCAGGGCCGCGCCGTCCTCGACGCCGTCGCCCCCACGCTGGCCGCCCTGCCCAACCAGATCGGGATCGAGGGGCACGCCAACCACCTGCCGGTCACCCGCGGCGGGCCGTGGCCGTCGAACTGGGAGCTGTCGGCCTACCGGGCCACCACCGTCGTCCGCTACCTCGCCGCCGGCGGCGTGCCGCAGGACCGGCTGTCGGGCACGGGCTACTCCGACACCCGCCCCCTGGTGCCGGAGAGCGACCCCAGCGCCATCACCGTCAACCGCCGCGTCGACATCGTCGTGGTGTCCGACGCCTCGGCCGAGGCCCGCCAGCTGCTGCCCGGCCTCGACGCACCCGCACAGGAAGGCACCCCGTGAGCACCAAGACCAAGGACAAGAAGGCCGCCAAGGACGCCGAGGACGGCGAGGAGGCCAAGGGCGGCGGCAAGAAGAAGCTGCTGGTCGTCGTGGCCGCGCTCCTGGTCGTGGCCGGGGCGGCCGCCTACTTCCTCCTCTTCGCCGGCAGCGGGGAGGCCGAGGCCGTCGAGCCCGAGCACGGCGGGTACACCGCCCTCGAGCCGGTCGCGGTCAACCTCGCCGGCGGCGGCTACCTCAAGATCGGCATCACCCTGGAGTACACCGCGGACGCCGCCGCCGGCGGTCACGGCAGCGGCGGCGTCGACGGGTCCAAGGCCCTCGACATCCTCATCGCCACCTACTCGCAGGCCCAGCCGGCCGACGTCACCGGTGCCCGCGAGGCGCTCAAGGAGTCGCTGGAGCAGCAGATCATCGAGGCCTACACCGAGGAGGGCGTCGAGATGGTCATGGGCGTCTACCTCACGGAGTACGTGACCCAGTAGGTCCGCGGGAGGCGCCCCCACCGGACCACCCGGTGGCCTCCGGCCCCACCCGTCACACCCAGGAACCACCCGGCGCACCACGCGTCACACCCTCCCCGGCTGACCGGCGGCGCACCGCGCCGCCGGTCAGTTCGCGTTCCGGCCCCGCCGATGAGGGACCCGTGACCCGCCCCGAGATGCCGACCGCCCCCAGCGGGCCCGGTCCGCAGTCGCCGGCCGTGGGCGGCCGCAGCCGGCGAGGTGCACCCCGCACCTACGACTTCCGCCGCCCGACCAAGCTCTCCCGCGAGCACGTGCGGGTGCTGCAGATCGCGCAGGAGGCCTTCGCCCGCCAGGCGACGACGGTCCTGACGACGATGCTGCGCACCGGCGCCCGCCTGGAGCTGCTGGGCATCGAGCAGCACTCCTACGACGACTACGTCGCGACGCTGCCCAAGCCCTCGTTCCTGTCGACGTTCACCATCGAGCCGCTGGCCGGCAAGGGCCTGCTGGCCTACCCGCTCGACATCGCGATGGCCACCGTCGACCACATGCTCGGCGGCTCCGGCGCCGCCCAGCAGCCCGAGCGGCCGCTGACGACGATGGAGACCACCATCACCGGGCAGCTGCTCAGCCGGCTGCTGCAGGAGTTCGCCGCCGCCTTCACCCACGTCGCCGACGTGCGGCCGGTGTCCGACGGCATCGAGTACGACCCGGCGCTGGCCCAGGCCGCCGCCGGCTCGGACACGGTGATGGTCGCCCGCTTCACGCTGTCGATCGGCACGCGGGAGGGCGCCGCCACGCTGGTGCTCCCGTTCTCCTCGTTCGCGCCCGCGCTGTCCGACGCCGCCTCCCCGCAGCTGTCGGAGTCCGCCCAGCGGGAGCGCCAGCGCGCCGCGGAGGCCCTCGCCGAGCGGCTCGAGCTCGTCCCGGTCGACGTGAGCGTCCGCTTCACGCCGCTGGAGGTCTCCTCCGAGGACCTGCTGTCGCTGACCGTCGGCGACGTGCTGCTGCTGCGCCACCCGCGCGACGCGCCGCTGGAGGTCACCACCAACGACGTCGTGTTCGCCCACGCGATCGCCAGCAACCACCGGCGTCGGCTGGCCGCCGCCATCGTCCCCACCCCGTCGGCCGTGAAGGACCCCGCATGACCGCCACCCTCGACCACACCCAGGCCTCGGAGACGATCACCGCCGTCGTCGTCGCCGCCGCCCGCGCGGCCGCCGTCCTCGTCCCGGCCAGCAGCGAGCTGGTCCCCGGGGCCGCGGTGACCGACCCCGACGCGGTGCCCCTCCCGCCGGCCGCGGCCGCCGCGGTCAGCGCCCGGCTCTCCGGCGAGGTGTCCGGCGACGTCGTCCTGGTGCTCTCCGCCGACGTCGTCGAGGCCCTCGACAACTCCCCCGTCGGCCCGATGGACGTCGCCACCGCGCTGCGCCCCGCGCTGGAGGCGGCCGCGGCCACCCTCGGCCGGGTCCGGGTGGACGCCGAGCGCACCGAGGACCCGGTCACCGCCCTCGACGGGCTGCGGGACAAGGGCATGTTCGTCGCCGTCCCGCTGCTGGCGGGCGACGACCACCAGGCCACCCTCGCGCTGCAGGTGACGCTGCCGACCGCCGCGCCGCGCACCCAGCGCGGCAGCCTGGACCTGCTGCGGCACGTGGCCATGGAGGTCACCGTCGAGATCGGCCGCACCCGGATGACCGTCGGCGAGCTGCTGTCGCTGCACCCCGGCGAGGTGGTCGAGCTCGACCGCGCCGCCAGCGCACCGGCCGACCTGCTGGTCAACGGCACGCTCATCGCCCGCGGCGAGGTCGTCGTCGTCGACGAGGACTTCGGCCTGCGGATCAGCGAGATCGTCACCGACGCCGCCACCGAGATCGGGCAGGCCGCGCCGTGACGTGGATGGTCATCCGGCTGCTGCTCTCGCTGGCCTTCGTCGGCGGCGTGCTGTGGTTCGCCGCCCGCGTGGCGCAGAAGCGCGGGCTGGGCTCCTCCGCCGGGCTGGTCGACGTCGTCGCCCGCCAGCGCCTGGGCCGCAGCAGCACGGTCAACGTGGTGCGCATCGCCGACCGCGTGCTCGTCGTGGGCGCGACCGAGGAGCAGGTCACCCTGCTCGCCGAGCTCGACGGCGAGTCGGTGGAGGCGGTCGAGGCCACCCTCGCCGCCCGGGTCCCCGCCCCGCGCAGCGCCGGCGAGGACGGCGAGGACGGCGAGCCGCTGCCCGCGCCCCGGGTCGGGAGCGGCCGGGTCGGCGGGGTGCTGGCCGGGTCGGTGCTCGACCGCGGCGGCTGGTCGACGTTCGTCACGCAGCTGCGCGACCGGACGGTCCGCCGCTGATGGGCCGCTCCCCCGCCCCCGGGCGCCTGCGCCGGGCCGGTGTCGTCCTGCTCGCGCTGCTGGGCTGCGGCCTGGCCGGCGTGCTGACCGCCGGCTCCGCGGCCGCCGCGCCGACCGCACCGACGGCGCCGACCGCGCCGGCCGTGCCCGCCGTCGACGGCGGCGTGGACATCTCGGTCGGCAACGGCAGCCCGAGCACCTCGATCACGCTGATCCTCGCGGTCACCGTGCTGTCGGTGGCGCCGTCGGTGCTGCTGCTGTGCACCTCGTTCACCAAGATCGCCGTGGTGCTGTCGCTGACCCGCAACGCGCTGGGCCTGCAGTCCTCCCCGCCCAACTCGGTGCTCACCGGCATCGCGCTGTTCCTGACCCTGTTCGTGATGGGTCCGGTGTTCAGCGACGTCAACGAGGTCGCGGTGCAGCCCTACATGGACGGCACGATCACCGTCTCGCAGGCCTACGACGCCGGCGTCGTGCCGCTGCGGGAGTTCCTGCTCGACAACACCCGCGACGACGAGCTCGAGCTGATGGTCGGGCTCTCGGGCGAGGAGCAGCCCGAGGACCGTGCCGCGGTGAGCATGACGACGCTGGTCCCGGCGTTCGTGCTCTCCGAGCTCAAGAGCGCCTTCATCATCGGGCTGGTCGTGTTCATCCCGTTCCTGGTGCTCGACATGCTGGTCAGCGCCGCGCTCATGGCGATGGGCATGATGATGGTGCCGCCGTCGATCGTGTCGCTGCCGTTCAAGCTGCTGCTGTTCGTCGTCGTCGACGGCTGGGCGCTGATCACCACCGCGCTCGTCGGGAGCTACACGTGAGTGACGCCGACGTCACCGAGATCGCCGTGCAGACCATGACGGTGGCCGCCAAGGTCGCCGCCCCGGTGCTGCTGACGGCGCTGCTGGTCGGCTTCGCGATCTCGCTGTTCCAGGCGGCGACCCAGATCCAGGAACCGACGCTGTCCTTCGTCCCGAAGATGATCGCCGTCGCCGTGGCGCTGCTGGTCACGGGCAACTGGGTGCTCGCGGAGCTGGTCAGCTTCACCGAGGCCCTGTTCGACTCGCTGCCGCGGCTGCTCGGGCGGACCTGAGCGGCATGGACCTCGAGGTCCCGGCGGTCACCCTCGCGGCGCTGCTGCTCGCCACCGCCCGAGCGGCGGGCTTCGTCCTGCTCGCCCCGCCGTTCAACACCCGCGCCGTGCCGGCTCCGGTCAAGGGCGCGCTCGCGCTGGCCCTCGCCGTCGCGCTGGTCGACCGGGTGGCGCCGGGGCTGCCCGAGCCGACCACCGGCTTCCTCCTCGTCACCGCGGTCACCGAGGTGGCCGTCGGCGCGGCGCTGGGCTTCGTCGTCCAGCTGTTCTTCACCGCCGTCCAGTTCGCCGGCGAGCTGCTCGACGTCACCGGCGGCTTCACCCTCCAGCCGGCCTACGACCCGCTGGCCATGACGATGAACTCCGTCGTCGGCAAGCTGCACTCGCTGCTGGCCACCACGCTGCTGTTCACCAGCAACGGGCACCTGCTCATCGTGCGCGGCTTCGCCACCTCCTACGAGGGGCTGCCGGTGTCGGGCGGGTACCCGGCCGGGGCGGTCGCCGAGGTGGTGCTCACCGCGTTCTCCGCGATGTTCCTGGCCGCGCTGCAGATCGCCGGGCCGATGGTCGCGGTGCTGCTGCTGGCCGACGTCGCCCTGGCGCTGCTCTCCCGCGCCGCCCCCGCGCTCAACATCTTCGCCATCGGCTTCCCGGTGAAGATCATGCTGACCCTGACCCTGCTGGGGCTCACCTTCCCGCTGCTGCCGCCGGCGCTCGACGCGCTGCTCGAGCAGGCCACCCGCGCGGTGGTCGCCCTCCGGAGCGGGTGAGCCGTGGCCAAGGACGGACCGGGCGGGGAGAAGACCGAGAAGCCCACTCCGAAGCGCCTCAAGGAGGCGCGCAAGGAGGGGCAGATCCCGCGGACCCAGGAGCTCGGCACCTGGGCCGGGGTGGCGGTGGCCAGCGCCCTGCTGCCGATGCTGGTGGGCAACGCCTTCGACGCCGTCGGCCGGCTGTTCGTGCAGGTCGGCTCGGTGGCCGAGCACCCCGAGCCCGAGGCGGTCACCCGGCTGCTCGGCGTGGCGCTGGACGCCTTCCTGTCCACCCTGCTGCCGACGGCGATCGGCCTGATGCTCGTCGGCGCGCTGGCCTCGGCCGCCCAGGGCGGGGTCACGGTGTCGGCCAAGCCGATGAAGCCGACGCTGAAGAAGCTCAACCCGTTCCCCGGGATGAAGCGGATGTTCGGCACCCACGGGTTGTGGGAGGCGGTCAAGGCGGTGCTGAAGACGGCGGCGCTGGGCACCGTCGTCGCCGTCACCAGCAACCGCGCGCAGACGCTGGTGTCGGCCTCCGGCGCGCTGCCGCTGTCGACGGTGGTGTCCACCTTCACCGACAGCGCGGTGCTCATGTTCCGCGTCGTGGCCGTCACCGGCCTGGCCATCGCGGTGGCCGACTACGTGATCGTGCGCGTGCAGATCATGAAGAAGCTCAAGATGAGCAAGTACGAGATCCAGCAGGAGCACAAGCAGTCCGAGGGCGACCCGCACGTCAAGGCGCAGCGGCGGGCCACCCAGATGGCCATGTCGCGCAACCGCATGATGGCCGACGTCGCCACCGCCGACGTCCTGCTGGTCAACCCCACCCACGTCGCGGTCGCGCTGCGCTACGAGCCCGAGCGCGGCGCCCCGCGGGTGGTGGCCAAGGGCGCCGACGAGCTGGCCGCCAAGCTCCGCGAGAAGGCCGCCGAGGCGCGCGTGCCGCTGGTGCAGGACGTGCCGCTGGCCCGGGCGCTGCACGCCTCCTGCGAGATCGGCCAGGAGGTGCCGCCGCAGCTGTTCACCGCCGTGGCGCGGGTGCTGGCCTTCGTCATGCAGCTGGGCCGGCGCGGCGTGCGCGGCGGCTTCCACCGGCCGGGCTTCGAGGCCCCCGACGTCACCGGCCTCCCGCGGGCCGGCCGCAGGAGGGCGCCGGTCGCGTCCTGACCGACCCCGGGGGCGACTCCGCGGACGCGCACCGGGCGACTCCGCGGGAGTGCCCCGGGAGTGCCCTGACGCACGGGGCGGGTGGGGCGCGTGGGGCGGCCTGCGACCGGAGCGGTGCCGCACTCGACTGGACCTGCCGATGCAGGACCCGTGCGAGGGATGACGAAGGCCGCCGTGCCGATCGGTGTGGTGGCCATCGTCCTGATGCTGGTCGTGCCGCTGCCCGCCGCGGTGCTCGACCTGCTGCTGGGACTCAACATCACCGCGTCGCTGCTGATCCTGCTCGTCGCGATGCAGATCAAGCGGCCGCTGGACTTCGCCGTCTTCCCGTCGCTGATCCTCATCGCGACGCTGTTCCGGCTGGCGCTCAACGTCTCCTCGACGCGGCTGGTGCTCAGCGACGGCTACGCCGGCAAGGTCATCGAGGCCTTCGGGCACTTCGTGATCGGCGGCTCGCTGGTCGTCGGTCTGGTGATCTTCGTGATCCTCACGATCATCCAGTTCGTCGTCATCACCAACGGTGCCGGGCGCGTGGCCGAGGTCGGCGCCCGCTTCACCCTCGACGCGATGCCCGGCAAGCAGATGGCGATCGACGCCGACCTCAACGCCGGGCTGATCAACGAGAAGCAGGCGCGCAAGCGGCGCACCGAGGTCACCGCCGAGGCCGACTTCTACGGCTCGATGGACGGCGCCTCGAAGTTCGTCAAGGGCGACGCCATCGCCGCCATCATCATCACGCTGATCAACCTCGTCGGCGGCTTCGCCGTCGGGATCGTGCAGCGGGGCATGGCGCCCGGCGAGGCGGTCTCGGCCTACTCGCTGCTGACCGTCGGCGACGGCCTGGTCTCGCAGATCCCCGCGCTGCTGCTGTCGACCGCCACCGGCATCATCGTCACCCGCTCGGCCAGCGAGGGCGACATGGGCAGCGACCTGCTCGCCCAGCTCGGCCGGTTCAAGCAGCCGGTGCGGATCGCCGGCGGCGCCGCCCTGGCGCTGTGCCTGATCCCCGGCCTGCCCAAGCTGCCGTTCCTCGTCATCGGCACGGCGTTCCTCGTCATGGCCTCGCGGATGCAGGAGGTCGTGCCGGACGACGACGACGCGGCCGCCCCCGCGGTCGCCGACGAGCCCGCCCCGGACTCCCCCGAGGCGATCGCCGAGAAGATGCGCGTGGACCCGCTCGAGCTCGAGGTGGCCTTCGACCTGGTCGACCTCGTCGACAGCGCCCGCGGCGGCGACCTGCTCGACCGGGTCAAGGCGCTGCGCCGGAAGGTCGCCATGGAGACCGGCCTGGTCATCCCCCTGGTGCGCACCCGCGACAACCTGGACCTGCCGGCCTCGCAGTACGTCATCTGGCTCAACGGCGTCCCCGCCGCGAAGGGCTCCTCGCCGGCCGGCACCGTGCTGGCCATCGGCGACTCGCTCGACGGCCTGCCCGGCCGCCCGACCCGCGAGCCGGTGTTCGGGCTGCCCGCCAAGTGGGTGCCGGTGGAGCTGCAGCGGCAGGCGGAGATGGCCGGCGCCACCGTCGTCGACCGCTCCTCGGTCATCACCACGCACCTGGCCGAGGTCGTGCGGCAGAACGCCGCCGAGCTGCTCGGCCGCGAGGACGTCCGGCTGCTGGTCGAGATGGTCAAGCGCAGCCACCCGGTCGTCGTCGAGGAGCTCACCCCCGCGCTGCTCACCCTCGGCGAGGTGCAGCGGGTGCTGCACGCACTGCTCGCCGAGAACGTGTCCATCCGCGACCTGGTGCGCATCTTCGAGGCGCTGTCGGTCCGCGCGAAGGTCTCCACCGACGTCGACGGGCTGGTCGAGGCCGTGCGCGCGGCGCTCGGCTCGGCGATCAGCCACCCCTACGTCACCCCCGACGAGCGGCTGCACGTGCTCACCCTCGAGCCCGCGTTCGAGCAGCGTCTCCTCGAGGCGGTCCGCACCAGCGACGGCGGCCAGGTGCTGGCCCTCGACGCCGGCTCGGTCGACGCCCTGGTCACCGGCTGCTCCGGACTGCTGGAGGAGGCCGAGAGCCACGGCCTCTCGCCGGTCCTCGTGTGTTCCCCCCAGGTCCGGGCGGCCCTGTCCCGCCTGGTCCGCCAGGTCCTTCCCCGCCTGCCGGTGATCTCCTACTCGGAGGTCTCCCGCACGGCCCAGATCGAGTCACTGGGAGTGGTGAGCGGTGCCGTTGCCATCCGTTGAGGCGTCCACGCCCGAGGCCGCCGTCGCTGCCGCGCGCGAGCGCTACGGCCACGCGGTGCGGATCACCGGCGTGCGCCGGATCCGCTCGGGCGGGGTCCTGGGCTTCTTCGCCACCGAGCGCTTCGTCGCCGAGGTCGAGGAGGTCGAGCCCGTGCGGCGCACCCCCGCGCCGAAGTCGGAGTCGGCCCGGCGCATCGAGGCGGCGCTCAGCCGCGACGCCGGCGTGCTGGCCGACTCCGACATCCGGCCGGTGGCCGGGTCCCGCCGGCCCGCTGCCGCGCGGCCCGCCGCCCGCACGCCGCGCCCGCTCGCCGAGCTGCCCGACCCGGTGGACGAGCTCGCCGGCCTGCTCGGCGGTGGCGACCGGCCCGAGGTCGACCTCTACTCCCGCGCCGCGTTCCCCGCCGCCGGACGCCGCCCGGCGGCCCACGCCTCCGCCGCCGGGCACGCCGGCGCCGCCTCCCGCGCCGCGCACCGTCCCACCGACCGGACCGCCACCGACCGCGCCGCCGACCGTGGCGCCGACGGCTTCGCCGAGGCCCTGGCGACCGCCGGCCGGCCGGCCGCGTCCGCTGCCCGCCGCCCGAACCGCCCCGCGGCGCGGCCGCCGGCGACCCCGCCGGCCGAGGCCGCCGGCCCGTCGCTGTTCACCGCCGCCCTGGCGCAGGTCGTCGCCGGCGACCGCGAGGTCCGGGAGGCCGTGGACGACGCCGTCGCCACCTCGCTGCGGACGGCGCCCGCCGCCCCGGCACAGGAGGAGCCCGCCGCCCGCCCGGTCGCGCCGCAGCCCGCTGCCCCGGCCGCGCCCGCCGTGCCGTTCGCCGCCGCGCTGGCCGCGGTCACCGCCGCGGGGCCCGCGCCCGCGCCCGCCGCCGCTCCGGCTCCGGCCCCCGCCCCGGCTCCGGCTCCCGCGCCGGTGGCCGAGGCCCCGGCGCCCGCCCCGGCTCCGGTCCCGGCGCCCGAGCCGGTGGCCGAGGCCCCGGCGCCCGTCGTCGCGCCCGCGCCGGTCGCCGCTGCGACGGTCGCCGTCGAGGAGCCGGCCGCGGCGCCCGAGATCGACATGTGGGCCGACCCGGTGCCCGCCGTCCGCACCCCCGCGCCGGCCCGCCCGGCCCCCGCGGCCGAGGAGCCGATGAGCGACGAGCAGGCCGAGGCCGCCGGCGAGGAGTCGCTCCTGGCCGAGCTTCTCGGCGACGCCGACGACGCACCGGCGCCGGTGGCCGAGGTCGCGGCAGCCCGGGCCCTCGGGCGCCGGGCCGCCGCGCTCGCCGTGCTCGACGACGAGCCGACCACCGACGTGCTGCCCGCCGTCGTCGTCGCGCCGATCGAGGTCCCGGCGCCGCAGCCGGTGGCCCCGGCCTGGGCACCCGAGGAGCTGGCCTCGGGTCCGGCCACCGGCCGCGAGGAGGCGATCGCCGAGGTGCTGCGCGCCGCGCTGGCCCACGACACCCCCGACGACGCGCTCACCGACATCCTGCGCGGGGTGCTGGCCAACGCCTCGACCCACGGCGGCGTGCACCGCGGCCGCCCGCCGGTCCCCGCCCGCACGAGGGCCGCGGCCGAGGAGCCGGCGTGGGTGGACGCCTCCGCGGAGTCCGACGAGTGGGAGGTCGCCGAGCAGGTCGGGTCCGAGCGGCTGGCCCTCGCGGCCACCGCCAGCGACCCGGCGCCCGTCGCGCTGGACTCCACCGCCGTCCTGCCCCCGCTGTCGCTGCTGCCCCCGCCGACCCCCGGCAAGGCGCTGGCCGTGCCGCCGCTGCTGTCCCGCCCGCCGGTCCCGCCCGCGCGGCGGCGCCCGCCGGTGCCCGGCCAGGCGGTCGCCCGCATCGCCGCGCCGCGGCCGCCGTCCGGGCTGGCCACGGTCACCCGCCTGCCGGTCGAGACGCGCGGCGGCGGCCGGGTCGTCGTCCCCTCGGTGCGCGGGCGCGGCCCCTCCGGCCGCGACCTCGCCGACTCGCGCATGGCCGAGGCGGCCGGCACCGTCGCCCGGCTGCGCGCCCTGGGCGTGCCCGAGCAGGTCCTCGACGCCGCCTTCACCGCCGAGGTCGCCGCCCACGGCACCTACGCGGCGCTCACCCGGGCGCTGGGCGCGGCGCTGCCCGCGGCGCCGTCGGCCCCGGCCGGCCCCGGCGAGGTGCTGCTCGTCGTCGGCCCGGGCGTCGAGACGCTGGCCGCCGCCCGCGCGCTCTCGGTGTCGATGCGCCTGGACGCCGACCGGCTGCAGTGGGCCACCCGCGGCGACCTCGCCGCGCTGGCCGCCGAGGGCAGCCGGATCACCTCGGTGGAGACCGCGCTGGCGCGCAAGCAGGAGGCCGCCGCCGCGGCCACGCCGACCGTCGTGGCGGTCGACGCCCCGATGCGCGCCGGCGGCCGCACCTGGCTCGAGCAGGTCATGGCGGTGTTCTCGCCGGTGGCCGTGTGGGCCGTCGTCGAGGCGACCCGCAAGCCCGAGGACGTCGGCCCGTGGCTCGACGCGCTCCCCCGCGTGGACGCGCTCGTCGTCCAGGACACCGACCTGACCGCCGACCCCGCCGCCGTCCTCGGGCGGACGCCGGTGCCGGTGGCCCTCCTCGACGGCGTGCGGGCGACCGCGCACCGCTGGGCCTCGCTGCTGTGCGAGCGGCTGGAGACCGCTGAGGCATGAGCCCGCTGCGCTGGGAGGTCCTCGTGGCGGGGCTCGTGCTGGCCCTGCCGGTGCTGGCGCTCGGCCTGCGCGGCGACTTCACCGCCGACGAGGTCACCGCGCGGCTGCCCTGGTGCCTGCTCGCCGGCTGGGGCGCGGTGGCGCTGCTGCGGTTCGCCGCGACGCCGCCGCGCACCCCGCCGGCCGGCCGCCGCACCGCCGTCCCCTCGCCGGCCGACCCGGACCCCGACCCCGCTCCCTGACACCTCCTGGGGCCGATCTCGGTCTCTCGGGGTGCTGCAGCGCTCCAGGGCACCGGGGTCGACTCCAGGAGCAGCGCCGTCCACAGGGTCGCCGTCCTCCACCGTCGCGCCCGACGACCGTCAGCGGGGTCGCCGGTCAGCGACGGTCCTCCGGTGCCCGAGCTCCCGTCCCGCCTCGTCCTCCGTACCGACGCCCTCCAGGAGGGCTTCTCCGACGACGAGATCGGACGCCTCACCCGGCGCCGGGACTGGGTCCGGCTGCGCCGCGGCGCCTACCTGGACGGCCCGGCACCCGAGAACGGCGCCGTCCGCCACCGGCTGCTGGTGCGGGCGACGCTGGCGGCACTGCGGCGGCCGGCCGTCGTGAGCCACCAGTCGGCCGCCGTCCTGCTGGGCCTGCCGCTGTGGAGTGTGCCGCTGCAGCGGGTGCACGTCACGCGGCGGCCGCCGGCGTGGAACGACGCCAGCCGGGCGCTCGTGGTCCACGTCGGCGAGCTCGACGACGACGAGGTGGTGCACGTCGGCGGCACCCCGGTCACCGCTCCCGCGCGGACCGCCGTCGACCTCGCCCGCGCGCTGCCCTTCGAGCGGGCCGTGGTCGTCCTCGACGCGGCGTTGCACGACGGCGTCTGCAGCGAGACGGCGCTGGCTGCGGCGGTGGAGCGCGCCGGCGGACGGCCCGGCGTGCGTGCGGCGAGCCGAGCGGTGGCCTTCGCGGACGGGCGCAGCGAGAGCGTCGGCGAGAGCCGCAGCCGGGTGCTGCTGCACCGGCTCGGTCTCTCCCCGACCGGGCTGCAGTTCCCGGTGCACGCGGCCGACGGGCCGCTGCTGGGCCGGGCGGACTTCGTCTGGGAGGACCGCCGGGTGGTGGGTGAGTTCGACGGAGCGGTGAAGTACGGGCGGCTGCTGCGGCCCGGCCAACACCCCGGCGACGTCGTCTTCGAGGAGAAGCGCCGGGAGGACGCCATCCGCGACGAACGCTGGGGCGTCACCCGGTGGACCTGGGACGACCTCGCCGCCCCGGCCCGCCTCGGCGCCCGGGTCCGCCGGGCTCTGGTCCGCGGCGGCTGACCACTCCTGGGGTGTTCCTCGTCCCTCGGGAGTCCTGCAGGACCCCAGGAGGACGAGGAACACCCCAGGAGGGCCTCAGAAGGGCAGGTCCTCCAGCATCTCGGTGACCAGGGCGGCGATCGGCGAGCGCTCGGACCGGGTCAGCGTCACGTGCGCGAACAGCGGGTGCCCCTTGAGCTGCTCGACCACCGCGGCGACGCCGTCGTGCCGGCCCACCCGCAGGTTGTCCCGCTGGGCGACGTCGTGGGTGAGCACCACCCGCGAGCCCGAACCCAGCCGCGACAGCACGGTGAGCAGCACCCCGCGCTCCAGCGACTGCGCCTCGTCCACGATGACGAACGAGTCGTGCAGCGACCGCCCGCGGATGTGGGTCAGCGGCAGCACCTCGATCAGCTCCCGCGAGGCGATCTCGTCGAGCACGTCCCTGGAGACCAGCGCGCCGAGCGTGTCGTAGACGGCCTGCGCCCAGGGCGACATCTTCTCGCCCTCGCTGCCGGGCAGGTACCCGAGCTCCTGCCCGCCGACGGCGTACAGCGGCCGGAAGACGACGACCTTCGCGTGTGCCCGCCGCTCCATCACCGACTCCAGCCCCGCGCACAGCGCCAGCGCCGACTTGCCCGTCCCCGCCCGCCCGCCGAGCGAGACGATGCCGATCTCGGGGTCGAGCAGCAGGTCCAGCGCGATCCGCTGCTCGGCCGAGCGCCCGTGCAGCCCGAACGCCTCCCGGTCGCCGCGGACCAGGCGCACCTGCTTGTCCGGCGTCACCCGGCCCAGCGCCGACCCGCGCGAGGACAGCAGCACCAGCCCGGTGTGCGCCGGCAGCTCCGCGGCGGCCGGCAGGAGGGCCTCCCCGGCGCCGTAGAGCGCGTCGAGCTCGGCGTCGTCCACCGACAGCTCGGCCATCCCGGTCCACCCGGCGTCGACGGCGTCCAGCGCGCGGTACTCGTCGGTGTCCAGGCCGACCGCGGCCGCCTTGACCCGCAGCGGCACGTCCTTCGTGACCAGGCAGACGTCGCGGCCCTCGGCCCGCAGGTTGAGCGCGACGACCATGATCCGGCTGTCGTTGCTGTCGTTGCGGAAGCCGGCCGGCAGCACCGCCGCGTCGCTGTGGTTGAGCTCCACGTGCACGGTGCCGCCCTCCTCGCCGACCGGCACGGGCGCGTCGAGCCGGCCGTGGGCCACCCGCAGGTCGTCGAGGAAGCGCAGCGCCTGCCGCGCGAACCAGCCCAGCTCGTGGTGGTGCCGCTTGTCCTCGAGCTCCCCGATGACCACCAGCGGCAGGACCACGTCGGCGTCGCCGAAGCGCAGCAGCGCGCCGGGGTCGGAGAGCAGGACGGAGGTGTCGAGGACGTACGTGCGGCGAGCGGTCACGAGTGCACTCCCGTGGGGCGCGGCGCGCCCCGGCTCGAAGGGAACCGGGCCCCGGCACAGGGGCCGGGCACCGGCCCCCAGGTCGACGAACTCGTCCGCACCCACCGGGCCTCCCGTGGACGGCGGAGCTGGCCCGTCGTCCACCCCGGACGCTAGAGCGGGGAGGTGACGGTCACATGACGGACGGGAGGCGTGTCCTCCGTCGGAGGGACCACCGGTCCCAGCCGCCCCACCCGTCGGGGTCAGCCGCGGCGGCGGTCGCGGGTCCCCGGCGGCCACGGCTGCTGCCAGGACGCCGGCATCTCCCGGGTCGGCGCCGGGCGGCCCGGGAGCGGGACGTCCTCCCGCGGCGGCCAGCCCCGCAGGTCGTCCCGGGTCCCCTCGTGGACCCGCCGCACCCGGGCCCGCGCCCGGCGCCGGGGCCGCAGCGCCACCACCGCCCAGAGCACGGGGACGAGCAGCACCGGCCACTGCACGGAGAGGTCGCCGAAGCGCACCAGCCCGGCCAGCAGCAGCGCGAACAGCCAGCCCGCCGTCCACAGCCCCAGGACGCGGGCCTCCCCCGGATCACGGCGGGACACGGGCTCAGCCGGCCGGCAGCTCGGCGGTGACGACGGCCGGGGTCAGCGGCTCGTCGAGCAGGCGGAGGAAGCGGTCGGCGACGTCCTGCCCGGCCGGCCGGGCCGCCAGCCAGCGGTGCAGCAGGTCGTAGCCCTCCACGTAGGTGGTGATGTAGGCGCGCCACAGCGGGTGGGTGAGGAAGCGCAGCTGCTGGCGGGCCCGCTCGGCGCTGACCAGCGACCAGCGCTGGATGTAGGCGACCACCTCGTCGGCGTCGGCACCTCGGTCGTGCAGCAGGACGGCGGCGTCCTGGCGCACCCGGTTCAGCGGCGCGGCGGCCGCGGCGATCCGCTCGGCGAGGTGCCCGTCGAAGCGCAGCCCGAGGTCGCCGAGCACGTCGGCGGCCCACGGCCCCCAGCCCGCCCCGATCGAGGCGTCGACGCCGAGGTCGGCCAGCCCCTCGGCCATCAGGCACTCGGGGGTGTTGACCAGGAACACGGTGTGCTCGAGGTGCCCGGCCCGCTCCACCAGCCCGCGCTCCTTGCGGCAGTGCTCGGTGTGGTGGCCGGGGTAGGACTCGTGCGCCACCAGGTGCGGCAGCTGGCTCAGGCGGTGCGGCAGGTCGGCGTTGATCGCCACCCGGGACCGGTAGTCGCCCTCGTAGTAGTTGAAGCCCGACCACGGCTTGTCGGTGACGACCTCGTAGCGCACCGTCTCGGCCTCGGGCAGGCCGTAGCGGCCGCGCACCCGGTCGCGCAGCGCGCTGGACAGCGCGTGCACCGCCTCCCCCAGCCGCTGCGGCGGGCACTCCTCGCGGCGGCGGTGCGCGGCGTACCGCTCGGCCAGGCCGCCCTCGCCGGGCAGCAGCGCGTCGAGGTCGGCGTGCGCGGCGGCGTAGTCGGCCGGGTCGCCGAGGGTGAGGTCGACCTGGAAGTAGCTGCGCACCTCGTCGAGGAAGCCCACCGGCTCGCCGCTCATCTTCCGGGCGCTGCACTCCAGCCCGGTGAGCTGGCCGCGGACGAACCCGGCCCGGTCGGCGGGCAGCCCGGAGGCGTCGAGCTCGCGCAGCAGCGCCCGCGCCTGGTCGCGCAGGCCCTGCGGCGTCGGCGCCGGCTCGCTCTCCACCTCGGCGCGGATCCGCTTCTCGCCGGTGTAGGCGTCGACGAAGCCGGCCTCCAGCCGGTCGAAGCGCAGGCCCAGCCGGACGTACTCGAGGGGGACGTCGACGGTGCCGGAGGCCATGCGCCCGAGTCTGTCACCCACCGAACCGGCGGTGCCGCGCAGCGTAGGCCCGCAGCGCACGCAGGAAGTCCACGCGGCGGAAGTCGGGCCAGTAGACGTCGGTGAAGTAGAACTCCGAGTGCGCCGTCTGCCAGAGCAGGAAGCCCGACAGGCGCTGCTCGCCGCTGGTGCGGATGACCAGGTCGGGGTCGGGCTGGCCGCGGGTGTAGAGGTGCTCGGCGATGTGCTCGACGTCGAGCACGCCGATGAGCTCGTCGAGCGTCGTCCCCCGGCTGGCGTGCTCGGCCAGCAGCGAGCGGACGGCGTCGGCGATCTCCCGCCGCCCGCCGTACCCGACGGCGAGGTTGACGTGGGCGCCCGGGCGCCCGCGGGTGACCTCCTCGGCCTCCTTGAGCACCGCGACGGTCTCGGCCGGCAGCAGCCCGAGCGCGCCCACCGGCCGCAGCTGCCAGCGCCGGTCGGGCGCCGACAGGTCCTCCGCGACGCCCTCGATGATCCGCAGCAGCGGGGTCAGCTCCGGCTCGGGCCGGGAGAGGTTGTCGGTGGAGAGCAGGAAGAGGGTGACCACCTCCACGCCGGCCTCGTCGCACCAGCCGAGGAAGGAGGCGATCCGGTCGGCGCCCCGGCGGTGGCCGGCGTTGGGGTCGAGCAGGCCGGTGGCCCGCGCCCAGCGCCGGTTGCCGTCGATGATCGCCCCGACGTGCCGGGGGACGTCGGCGCCCACCAGCTGCCGCGCCAGGCGCCGTTCGTAGACCTGGGTCAGAGCGTCGCGGACCCACTGGCGCGCCCCCACGCTGGACACAGTAGGCCCCCGGCCGCACACGTTCCGCAGCCGTCCCGGCGCGCCCGGCCCGGAGCCCGCGGCACTGCCGGGGAGCTCACAGCTCGCCGGCGGTGCACCCCTCCCGGGAGCTCCGTAACCTCGGTCCATGACCGCCGCTGCCGACGACCGCGAGCCCGTCCGGGTGCAGGCCGACGGCGCCGAGATCGAGGCCCCGCGCGGCCCCGCCGTCGCCGCCGTCCTCGACGAGGGCCAGGAGGTCGAGCGGACCTGGACCGCCGAGGACTTCGCCGACGGCGACTGGGAGCACCCCGACACCCGTCCGCGGATGCGCGGCTGGCTGCACCTGTTCGCCTTCTTCGGCGCCGTCGTCGCCGGCGCGGTGCTCGTGCCGCTGGGCGCGGTGCTCGGCGCCCGTGCCGGGTTCTCCGTCGCCGTCTACTGCGTGACGATCTGCGGGCTGTTCGGCATCAGCGCGCTCTACCACCGGCGGCGCTGGTCACCGCGCGGCTGGAAGCTCATGAAGCGGCTCGACCACTCGATGATCTTCCTGTTCATAGCGGGCACCTACACGCCGTTCTCGCTGCTCGCCGTCGACCAGCCCACCGGCTACTGGGTGCTCGGCGGGGTCTGGGCGGGCGCGCTGGCCGGCGTCTGCCTCAAGCTCTCCTGGCCGACGGCGCCCCGCTGGCTCGGGGTGCCGCTGTACGTGGGCCTGGGCTGGGTCGCCGTCTTCATCCTCACCGACATCCTGCACATCGCCGGCGTCACCTCGCTGGTGCTGCTCGCCGCCGGCGGGCTGCTGTACACCCTCGGCGGGGTGGCCTACGCCGTCCGGTGGCCCAACCCGGTGCCCGGCGTCTTCGGCTACCACGAGGTGTTCCACGCGATGACCATCGTGGCCGCGATCTGCCACTACATCGCCGTCTACTTCGCGATGTACAACTCGCCGTTCGTCGGCTGAGGGAGGACCTCCCCGCCCCCCCCCCACCACTCGCACGCTCGCGGCGGGCCCCTGCGGGGAGGCCGGTCAGGCGAACAGCGGGCGGTCGTCGAAGCGGCGGGACAGGCGGCCGGCGGTGCGCCAGGCGCGGGCGACGAGGTCGCGGTCCTCGTCGGTGACCAGGTTGCCCATCACCCGCAGCGCCACGGTCATCAGCGCCCGCGAGCGCATGCCGACCGGCCCGGCCGCGGGCAGGAAGCGCGGCACGGTGAGCAGCCCGGCCAGCCGGCGGGCGACGGAGAACGCCTCGCCGTAGTGCTCGCGGAGGATCGCCGGCCAGGCCGGCGACCAGTCGTCGCTGCCGAGGAGGTCGACGACGGTGCGCCCGGTCTCCAGCCCGTAGTCGATGCCCTCGCCGTTGAGCGGGTTCACGCAGCCCGCGGCGTCGCCGACCAGCGCCCAGTTGCGCCCGGCCACCCCCGACACCGCCCCGCCCATGGGCAGCAGCGCCGACGCCGGCGTCTCGACCGGACCCTGCAGCCGCCAGTCCTCGCGGCGGGCGTCGGCGTACACCTCCAGCAGCGACTTCAGCGCCACCCCGGCCGGGCGCCGGGCGGTGGCCAGCGTGCCGACGCCGATGTTGACCTGCCCGGCCTCGGCACCCAGGGGGAACACCCAGCCGTAGCCCGACAGCAGCTCGCCCTCGGCGCCGCGCAGCTCCAGGTGCGAGGAGATCCACTCGTCGTCCGCCCGGCCCGAGCGCACGTAGCCGCGGGCGGCCACGCCGTAGGCGGTGTCGCGGTGCCACTCGCGGCCGAGCACCCGGCCCAGCGGGGACCGGACGCCGTCGGCCACGACCAGCCGCCGGCAGCCGACGGTGACCGTCTCCTCCCCCGCCGTCTCGAGGACGACGCCGGTCACCCGGTCGCCGTCGCGCTCGACGTCGACGGCCCGCGCGCCCTCCAGCGGCGCCGCCCCCGCCGCCAGCGCGCAGGCGCGGATGCGGGCGTCGAGCTCGGTGCGCGGCACCGCGCTGCCGTGGTCGGGGAAGGCCCCGCCGGGCCACGGCAGCTCCCAGGTCCGGCCGAAGCCGGCGGCGCGCAGCCCGCGGTTGCGGGCGCGGGACCGGGCCCAGTCGCCGAGGCCGAGGCGGTCGAGCTCGGCGACCGCGCGCGGGGTCAGCCCGTCGCCGCAGGCCTTGTCGCGGGGGAAGACGGCCGCGTCGGCGAGCAGCACGTCGTGCCCGGCGCGGGCGGCCCAGGCGGCCGCGGCGGACCCGGCCGGACCGGCCCCCACCACGAGCACGTCGGTGGCGGCGGGGACGGCGGCAGCGGCGGGCACGACGTCCAGTGTCCCTGGTACGCGTCCGGCGCTAACCGAACAGGGGGAACCTGGCCGCGACCTGCCCCAGCGCCGCCCGGTCGGCGTCGGTCAGCGGCTCGCGGCCGGTGCCGCGCCGGGCGGCCGTCACGTCGTCCCACCCGGCGGGCAGCGGCGCGCCGAGGAGCCCCTCGAGCACCCGCCGCACCTCGGCCAGCGCCGCGGCCGGCGGCCCGGGCCGGTCCAGGTGCGCCACCAGGTCGAGGTGGTGGACGGCGGCCTCGACGGCGAGCGTGGAGCACAGGTCGCCGGCGGGCAGCACCCACCCCTGGGTGCCCAGCAGCTCGTCGGGCCGTGTCCGCCCGGCGGCCACCCCCACCGCCGCGACCAGCTCGGCGTACACGGGCGCCAGCTCGGGCAGCCCGGTGGTGGCGCTGGCCCGCACGCGGGTGCGCCACGCGGTGTCGGCGTCCTGCCCGGCGGTCGGCCGCCAGGACCGCCAGTAGGCGACGGCGTCGGTGGTGGGCGGGCCGCCCGCCGGGGTGGCCAGCGCGACCAGGCCCCGGCGGGCGTCGTCCACCAGGTGCAGGGTGAGGTCGAGGACGGCCCAGCCGGCACACCCGCTGGGCTGCCAGCCCTCCTCCGGCGCCAGGTCGGAGACGGTGGCCGACAGCGCGCCGTAGGTGGACCGCAGCAGTTCCGGGCTCACCCCGGCAGCGTCGCAGAGGTCACGGCTGCGGGCCGCGCGCCCGGACCTCCTCCACCGAGGCCATGGCCTCGCGCAGCTCGGTCAGCCAGCTGTCGGCGTTGCGGCCGACCAGGCGGACCGCCCACACCAGCGCCTCGGAACGGGAGCGGGCCACCCCGGCGTCGACCAGCGTGTCGAGGACCAGCCGCTCGGGCTGGCGCAACCGGGTCATCACCGGCACCGAGGCGTTCGTGAACACCTCGCGGGCGTCGCCGCACGCGGCGCCCCAGGCCACCGAGCGGCCGTAGCGGGCCTGGGCGGCGTCGGCGACGGCCATGCGCTGCTCGCGGGTCTCCTCGCGGAACCGGGCGATCCGCCCCGCGCGGGCGGCGGCGGGGTCGCCCTCACCGGCGTCGGGCTCGGCCAGGGTGCCGACGACGGTGATCTCGTCGCGGTCGACGGTGATCTCCACGGGAGCGGTGAACCAGCCGTCGGGCAGCCGCCCGGCGAACCAGCCGGCGACCTCGGCCCGGTCGACCGGGGGTGGCCCCTCGGCGCCGCGGCCGCGGCCTCCGGGCCCGCGTCCGCGGAAGCCGGCGCCCGCGCGGGCGAAGGGAGAGTCGGCGAAACGGTGGTGTCCGTGCACGAGGGCCTCCTCGGGTGCGTGCTTGATTACACGCTTACACGGTAGCGCCGGGTGGCCACCTGAGCACCACGCCCAGAGCGAACACCGGTGACGGTGGGTGGCCCGACGGTGACGACGGCAGGATGTGCTCGACCGCGCCGTGTCGACGGCATGGTTCCTCGTGGAGATGTGCTTATCGGTGAAGCAAAACCTCGACAGGTGTGGACACTTCCCGCCATGGCGTGACGGTGCGTGTCGGTGGACTCTCTCCTCGTCCGCACCACCCGCCCCCCTGACCCCGGGAGCCCGCCATGAGCACCACCCGCACCCGCTCCGCCGTCGTCCTGGCCGCCGCGGCGGCCGCCGTCGCCGGTGGCGTCCTGCCCGCCTCCGCCGCAGCTGCGTGCAGCACGGCGTGGGGCTCGCTGCCGGAGTCCGCCGTCGAGGACGGCGGCGGCACCCTCGACGGGGTCCGCGCCGGCCGGCACGACTGTTACGACCGGCTGGTCCTCGACCTCGACGGGGTCGACGCGTCCGACGTGTCCTACGACGTGCGCTACGTCCGCGAGGTGCTCCAGGACGGCTCCGGCGAGCTCGTCCCGCTGCGCGGCGCGGCCGACCTGCAGGTGTTGGTGCACACGCCCGCGTACACCAGCAGCGGCGTGCCGACCTACGACCCCGCGAACGACGCCGAGGCGGTCGACGTGACCGGGTACAGCACCTTCCGCCAGGTCGCGTGGGCGCAGTCCTTCGAGGGCGAGAGCACCCTCGGCCTCGGCGTCCGCGCCCGGCTGCCGTTCCGGGTGCTGGTCCTGGACGGCCCGGGCGACGGGTCGCGGCTCGTCGTCGACGTGGCGCACCACTGGTGAGCCGCGGGGCGGCCCGCCGGCGTCAGTGCGCCGGCGGGTCCGTCCGGCCGCCGTCCCCGCGCTCCGGGCGGGGGCCCTCGATGGCGCGGGGCGCCCGGCGCAGCGTGTCGAGCAGGTCCTGCCCGGGCTGCCGCGGTCGGTCGACCAGCTCGGCCGGGGTGTCGGGGACGACGACCGCGGGCCCGTCGTCGTCGGGGGCGTCGAAGCTGCGCGGCAGCCGCTTGAGGTGCCCGCTCATCGACTTCACCAGCAGCGCGGCGGCGACCAGCAGCACGAGGACCAGGAACAGGCCCAGCGGGCCGGACTTGCCGACGTCCTCGGGCAGCTGCTCCTCGGCGGCCAGCACGCCCTGCGCGAGGACGCCCTGGACGAGGACCGCGGTCACGGGACCGGCACCTCGCTGCGGATGCCGGCGAACAGGTCGTCCTCGGGCACGGTGGAGTCCACCAGCGAGCGGGCCAGCTCGTAGTCCTCCGTCGGCCACACCCGCTGCTGCAGGTCCATCGGGCAGGCGAACCAGCGGCCGTGCGGGTCGATCTGGGTGGCGTGCGCGATCAGCGCGGCGTCGCGCACCGGGAAGTACTCGGCGCAGGGCACCCGGGTGGTCACCCGGTGCGACATGTCCCGCTCGGGGTCCCAGTTGGCCAGCCACTCGGCGTACGGCGACTCGGCACCGGTCTCGAGCATCGCCTCGTGCAGCGCCCGCGTGCGGGTGAGCGTGAAGCCCATGTGGTAGTAGAGCTTGCTCGGCTGCCAGGGCTCCCCCAGGTCGGGGTAGCGCTCCGGGTCACCGGCCGCCTCGAAGGCCAGCACCGAGACGTCGTGCGTCTTGACGTGGTCGGGGTGCGGGTAGCCGCCGCGCTCGTCGTAGGTGAGCACGACGTGCGGGCGGAAGCGGCGGATCAGCTCGACGAGCGGGGCGGCCGCCTCCTCGGTGGGCACCAGCGCGAAGCAGCCCTCGGGCAGCGGGGGCAGCGGGTCGCCCTCGGGCAGGCCGGAGTCGACGAAGCCGAGGAACTCCTGCTCGACGCCCAGGATCTCGCGGGCGCGCGCCATCTCCTCGGCGCGCAGCTGCGGCAGGCGCTCCCACACCTCGGGCCGGTCCAGCGCCGGGTTGAGCACCGAACCGCGCTCGCCGCCGGTGCACGTCGCCACCATCACCTGGACGCCCTCGGCGACGTACTTCGCCATGGTCGCCGCGCCCTTGCTCGACTCGTCGTCGGGGTGGGCGTGCACGGCGAGCAGGCGCAACGGGTCTGCTTCGGTCACCGGACCAGTGTCCCCCGAGTCGACGGCGCGACGCCGCGGACCCGGCCATCCGGACGGTGGATGTGCTGCTCGTCACTGTGTTCCCCGGTACCTCCCACGTCCCCGGACCGGTCCTCGGGTCCGTGCGTCCCGCCGTCGGCCGGTGTTAGCTTCGTCGGATCGACGTCGCCGCCTCTCGACCGGGAGGCAGCTCCCGAGCCGTGCAGGAGTACCCCGCGTGACCACCCCCACTGAGAACGAGCAGGGCATCTGGCTGACCCAGGAGGCCCACGACCGGCTCAAGGCCGAGCTCGACCAGTTGGTGGCCGGGAGGCCCGCCATGGCCGCCGAGATCAACGCCCGCCGCGAGGAGGGCGACCTCAAGGAGAACGGCGGCTACCACGCGGCCAAGGAGGAGCAGGGCAAGCAGGAGGGCCGGATCCGGCAGCTGACCGACCTCCTCCGCAAGGCGCGGGTGGGCGAGCCGCCGACGACGGCGACCACCGCCGAGCTCGGCACGGTCATCACGATCCGCTTCCAGGGCGACGAGGAGACCGAGAAGTTCCTGCTCGGCTCGCGGGAGATCGCCGGCACGACCGACCTGGCCGTCTACTCCCCGGAGTCGGCGATGGGCTCGGCGATCCTGGGCTCGGAGCCGGGCACCTCGGTCACCTACCAGGCGCCCAACGGCCGCGACATCACCGTCGAGGTCGTCGCCGTCGAGCCGTTCGTCCCCTGACCCGGGCCCTCCCCGTGCGCGTGGCCCGCTCCCGGCGGGCGGAGAACACCGGCTTCGCCTGCGTCCACTGCTCGGCCGCCGTCCCGGCCAACACCGACGGGCACTACCGCAACCACTGCCCGTGGTGCCTGTGGTCGCTGCACGTCGACGACCTGCCCGGCGACCGGGCGAGCGAGTGCCGGGCACCGATGGAGCCGATCGGTCTGGTGGAGAAGTCCGGCAAGGGCTGGCAGGTGGTGCACCGCTGCACGGCGTGCGGCCACCGCCAGCCCAACCGGCTCGTCCGCGACGGCGACGCCCCCGATGACCTCGACCTGGTCCTCTCGCTCCCCTGGCTGTGACACCGCCGTCCTCCGCCCGTGATCATCGGCGGGTGGCTGCGACCGCCGGCGTGTCAGGCAGCCACCCGCCGGTGATCACGGCGAGGTGGGGACCAGGCCGCGGCGGCGGAGCAGCGGGCCGGGGTCGGCGTCGCGGCCGCGGACGGCGCGGAAGGCCTCCAGCGGGTCCACCGAGCCGCCGCGGGAGAGCAGCCGGTCGCGGAAGACGTCGCCGTTCTCCCGCCGCAGCCCGCCGCGCTCCGTGAACCACTCCACGGTGTCGGCGTCGAGGACCTCCGACCAGATGTAGGAGTAGTAGCCCGCCGCGTAGCCACCGGCGAAGACGTGCTGGAAGTATGTCGTCCGGTAGCGCGGCGGCACCAGGTCGACGGCGACGCCGGCCTCCTCCAGCGCCCGCCGCTCGAACTCCGCCGGGTCGCCGACCTCGGTCTCCGGCGTGATCCGGTGCCAGGCCTGGTCGAGCAGGGTGGCCGCGAGGTACTCCAGCGTCGCGAAGCCCTCGCCCCACAACCGGGCGGCGTCGAGCGCCTCGACGACGGCGGCCGGCAGCGGCTCCCCCGTCTCGACGTGCCGCGCGTAGTGGCCGAGCACCTCCGGCCACAGCGCCCACATCTCGTTGACCTGGCTGGGGAACTCGACGAAGTCGCGCGGCACCGCCGTCCCGGAGAAGCGCGGGTAGGTGACCGCGGAGCTCAGCCCGTGCAGGGCGTGGCCGAACTCGTGGAAGAGGGTGTCGACCTCGTCGAGGGTGAGCAGCGTGGGCCGACCCTCGGGCGCGCGGGCCACGTTGAGGTTGTTGACGACGACCGGCCGGGTGCCCAGCAGCCGCGACTGGGTGACGAACGAGCTCATCCACGCCCCGCCGCGCTTGCCCTCGCGGGCGGTGAAGTCGCCGAGGTAGAGGCCGACCCCCTCGCCGTCGGGACCGCTGACCTCCCACACGCGCACGTCGGGGTGGTAGCCGGCGAGGTCAGGGCGCGGGGTGAAGCGGAGGCCGTAGAGCAGCTCGGCGGCGTGGAAGACGCCGTCGACGAGCACCCGGTCGAGCTCGAACCAGGGCCGCAGCGCCGCCCGGTCCACCGCGTACCGCTCGGCGCGCACCCGCTCGCTGTAGAAGGCCCAGTCCCACGCCGCCAGCTCGGTCACACCGTCCCGCGCGGCCACCTCGGCCAGCACCGCGGCCTCCGCGCGGGCGTTGGCCACCGAGGGCCCGACCATCCGGGCGAGCATCGCGTCGACGGCGGCGGTGCTGCCCGCGGTCTGGTCGGCCAGGACCAGGTCGGCGTGGGTGGCGAAGCCCAGCAGCCGGGCGCGCTCGGCCCGCACCCGGGCGATCCCCACGGCCACCGGCCCGTTGTCGTGCTCGCCGGACGACGCCCGCGACACCGAGGCCTCGAACACCCGCCGGCGCAGCTCGCGGTCCCGCAGCTTGGCCAGCACCGGCTGGCCGGTGGGCAGCAGCAGCGGCAGCACGAACCCGTCGAGCCCGCGGTCGGCGGCGGCGCGGGCCGCGGCGGCGACCTCCTCCTCGGCGAGCCCGTCGAGGTCGGCGGCGTCGGTCACCCGGACGGCGGCGGCCTCGGTGGCCAGCTGCAGGTTCTGCCCGAACCGCGTGGACAGCTCCGAGAGCTCGCGGTTGAGCTCCGACAGCCGGGCGCGGCCGGCTGCGTCGAGGCGGGCACCGGCGAGCACCCGGTCGAGGTGGTGGCGCTCGACCAGCCGGACCGCCTCCGGGTCCAGGCCGGAGGAGTGCCGGGCGGCGTGGACGGCGTCGACGCGGGCGAAGAGGTCCGGGTCCAGCCGCAGCGCGTCGGCGTGCGCGGCCTCCAGCGGCGCGAGCTCGCGCTCGATCTCCCGCAGCCGCGGCGAGGACAGCGACGACGACAGGTTGCCGAACACCGCCTCGGCCCGGCGCAGCAGCGCGCCGGAGCGCTCGAGCGCCTCGATGGTGTTGACGAAGGTCGGCGGCTCGGCCGACCCGGTGATCGCCGCGAGCTCGGCGCGCTGCTCGGCCATCCCCGCCAGGACCGCCTCCCGGCAGTGCTCGAGGCTGGTGTCGGCGAACGGCGGCAGCCCGTACGGCAGCGGCGACTCGGCGAGCAGCGGGTTGTCGGCGGACACGGCGGGGGCGGGCTCGGCGCTCATCGAGCGCCAGTCTCCGCCATGGCACCGCGGTCCTCCCGGACCGCACCGCGACCAGGACCCGTCCCCGGCCGCCGTCGAGCCGGACCCGCCGCTCCTCGCGGAGGCCTCCGGCCCCCACTCGTCCCGGCGACGGCGGCTCCGCCGCCGGGACGAGTGGGCTCAGCGGGTCGAGGTGCGCTGGTAGAGGCGGACCGACAGCGGCACGAACACCGCGAGGATGACCGCCGTCCAGATCAGCGTGTAGAGCACCGGGTTCTGCATCGACCACGCGTCGGGCACCGGGTAGCCGGGCGGCACGTTGCCGAACAGCTCCCGGGAGGCGAGGGTGACCGCCGAGACCGGGTTCCACTCGGCGAAGACCCGCAGCGCCGACGGGAAGGTCTCCAGCGGGACGAAGGTGTTGGCCACGAACGTCAGCGGGAAGATCACGATGAAGCTGGCGTTCTGGACCACCTCCGGCGTGCGGACCAGCAGCCCCACCATCGCCATCAGCCACGAGACCGCGTAGGCGAAGACGAGCAGCACGAGGAACCCCGCGACCGCCTCCCCGAACGAGGAGCGGATCCGCCAGCCCACCAGCAGCCCGGTCAGCGCCATCACCGCGATGGAGACGACGTTCAGCCCGGCGTCGGCGACCGTGCGCCCGATGAGCACCGCCGAGCGGGACATCGGCAGCGACCGGAACCGGTCGATGAGCCCCTTCTGCAGGTCGTCGGCGAGGCTCGCGCCGGTGATCGTCGACCCGAAGACGACGGTCTGCGCGAAGATCCCCGGCAGCAGGAACTCCGCGTAGCTGATGCCCGGCGGCAGCCCGCCGATCGCGCCGCCGAAGACGTAGCGGAACAGCACCACGAACATGATCGGCGACAGCGTCGCGAACACGATCAGGTCGGGCACCCGCTTGACCTTGATCAGGTTGCGCTTGGTGATGACGACGCTGTCGGACAGCGTCGCGGACAGCGAGCTCATCGCACACCTCCCGTGGGGACCGGCTCGGCCGGGGTCTCGTCGACGCCGGGGGCCGGCCCGGCCTCCCCCTCCTCGGCGGCGCTCTCCTCCGCGCCGTGGCCGGTGAGCGCCAGGAACACGTCGTCGAGGTCGGGCCGGCGCAGCCCGACGTCGAACACCGCGGCGGTCTGCCCGTCGAGCCGGCGCAGCGCGTCGGCCAGCACCTCGGCGCCGCCGCTGACGGGGATGCTCAGCCGGCGGGCCTGCTCGTCGACGTGCGGCTCGTCGACGGCGAGCGGCCGCAGCCGCTCCACCATCGCCGGCAGCACCGTGGCGTCGGTGACGGTGAACTCCAGCCGCTGGCCGCCCACCTGCGCCTTCAGCTCGTCGGCGGTGCCCCGGGCGATGACCCGGCCGCGGTCGATGACCACCATCCGGTCGGCCAGCCGGTCGGCCTCCTCGAGGTACTGGGTGGTCAGCAGGATCGTCGTCCCGCCGCCGGCGAGGTCGGCGATGAACTCCCACATGCCCAGCCGGCTGCGCGGGTCGAGCCCGGTGGTGGGCTCGTCGAGGAAGAGCACCCGCGGCCGGGCGATCAGCGAGGCGGCGATGTCCAGCCGCCGGCGCATGCCGCCGGAGTAGGTCTTGGCCGGCCGGTCGGCCGCGTCGGTGAGGTCGAAGCGCTCCAGCAGCTCCTCGGCGCGGGCGCGCGACTCGCGCTTGCCGAGCCGGTAGAGCCGGCCCACCATCTCGAGGTTCTCGAAGCCGGTGAGGTACTCGTCGACGGCGGCGTACTGGCCGGTCAGGCCGATCAGCGAGCGCACCCGGTCGGGCTCCCGGAGGACGTCGACGCCGGCCACCTCGGCGCGACCGCCGTCGGGCTGCAGCAGCGTGGTCAGGATGCGGACGACCGTGGTCTTGCCCGCGCCGTTGGGCCCCAGGAGGCCCAGCACGCTGCCCTCCGGGACGGTCAGGTCCACCCCGGCCAGTGCCGTGTTGGACCCGAAGCGCTTCTGCAGTCCCTCGACGAGGATCGCGTCGTTCATGCCCGTGAAACTAGGTGTGAGGGCCGACACTTCCCGACTGCTTTTCGCCAGCGGCGTACGAGGTCCATGCCCTCTCGACCGGTGCGGCGCGCCGAACTCATCGACCGCCCGGGTCAGGCCTCCGCGACGGCGAACCCCGCCTGCTCGAGGCCGGCGACGACGGTGCGCGCGTGGTCGGGGCCGCGGGTCTCCAGGACGACGAACACCTCCACCTGGCCGAGGTCCAGGCGGGTCGCCGTCCGCTCGTGCTCGACCTCCAGGACGTTGGCGCCGGCGCCGGCGAGGACCGCCAGCACGGCCGCCAGCGACCCCGGCCGGTCGGGCACGGCCAGCCGCAGCCGCAGGTAGCGCCCGGCCGCGGCCATGCCGTGCTGGACGACCTTCATCATCAGCACCGGGTCGACGTTGCCGCCGGAGACGACCGCCACCACCGGCGGCACGAACGCCTCCGGGTCGGCCAGCACGGCGGCCACCGCGGCGGCGCCGGCCGGCTCGACGACGAGCTTGGCGCGCTCCAGGCAGAACAGCAGCGCCCGGGAGAGGTCCTCCTCCCCCACCGTGCGCACCTCGTCGACCAGGTCGCGGACGTGCGCGAGGGTGAGGTCGCTGGGCGCGCCCACGGCGATCCCGTCGGCCATCGTCGCCACCCCCTGCAGCGGCACCGGGCGCCCGGCCGCCAGCGACCCGGGGAAGGCGGCGGCCCCGGCGGCCTGGACCGCCACGACGCGCACGTCCGGCCGCTGCGCCCGGACCGCGGCCGCCACCCCCGACACGAGCCCGCCGCCCCCGGTGCAGACGACGACGGTGGCCACGCCGGGGCACTGCTCGAGCACCTCGGTGCCCACCGTCCCCTGCCCGGCGATCACGTCGGGGTGGTCGAAGGGGTGGATGAACACCGCCCCGGTCCGCTCGGCGTGCGCGACGGCCGCGGCCAGCGCCGCGGTCAGGTCGACCCCGACCAGCCGCGCGTCGGCGCCGTAGCCGCGGGTGGCGGCGACCTTGGGCAGCGGCGCGGACTCCGGCATGAAGACGGTGGCCGAGACGCCGAGCATGCGCGCGGCCAGCGCCACCCCCTGCGCGTGGTTGCCGGCGCTGGCGGCCACGACCCCGCGCGCCCGCTCCTCCGCCGTCAGCCGGGACAGCCGGACGTAGGCGCCGCGGAACTTGAACGAGCCGGTGTGCTGCAGGTTCTCGCACTTGAGGTGCACCGGGCCGCCGACCCGGTCGGCCAGGGCCCGCGAGTGCTCGAGGGGGGTGCGCCGGACGACGCCCTCCAGCAGCGCGGCCGCCGCCGCGACGTCGTCCCCGGTCACCAGCTCGGCAGTCACGGGCGGATCCTCGCAGGCCGGGTCCGCGCCGCCCGTTCCCCGACGGTCCCGGTGCGTCGTACCGTGGCTGAGGTGACGGACAGCGCCTCCCCATGGGCCCCAGCGCAGACCCCACCCGCACCCACGACCCTCGGCGAGCTCCGTGCCCGCGGAGCCGCCTTCCGGCCGGTCAAGGCCGAGATCCGCGCCAACCTGCTCGCCCGCCTCGGCGCCGGGGAGCCCACCCTGCCCGGCATCGTCGGCTTCGAGGACACCGTCGTCCCGGAGGTGGAGCGCGCGCTCATCGCCGGCCACGACCTGGTCCTGCTCGGCGAGCGCGGCCAGGGCAAGACCCGCCTCATCCGCACCCTCGTCGGGCTGCTCGACGAGTGGACCCCCGTGCTGGCCGGCAGCGAGCTCAACGAGCACCCGCTGCACCCGATCAGCGTGTGGGCGCACCGCCAGATCGCCGAGCACGGGGAGGACACCCCGGTCGGCTGGCTGCACCGCAGCGAGCGCTTCGGCGAGAAGCTGGCCACCCCAGACACCAGCGTCGGCGACCTCATCGGCGACGTCGACCCGATCAAGGTGGCCGAGGGCCGCACCCTCGGCGACCCCGAGACAGTGCACTACGGGCTGGTCCCGCGCACCAACCGCGGCATCTTCAGCGTCAACGAGCTGCCCGACCTCGCCGAGCGCATCCAGGTCGCGCTGCTCAACGTGCTCGAGGAGCGCGACATCCAGATCCGCGGCTACCGCGTGCGGCTGCCGCTGGACCTGCTGCTGGTCGCCAGCGCCAACCCCGAGGACTACACCAACCGCGGGCGGATCATCACCCCGCTCAAGGACCGCTTCGGCGCCGAGGTGCGCACCCACTACCCGATCGAGCTCGCCGACGAGATCCGGCTGCTCACCCAGGAGGCGCAGACCTCGTGGGTGGTCGGCGGGGACCGGCACGACCCGTTCGACGCGCCCGTCGTCCCCGCGCACCTGGTGGAGATCGTCGCCCGGTTCACCCGGCTGGTCCGCGAGTCCAGCCACGTCGACCAGCGCTCCGGCGTCTCCGCGCGGTTCGCCATCGCGGGCCTGGAGACCGTCGCCGCCTCCGCCGTCCGCCGGGCCGCCGTCGCCGGGGAGACCCGGCCGGTGGCGCGGGTGGTGGACCTGCCCGGCGTCGTCCCGGCCAGCCGCGGCAAGGTCGAGTTCGCCGACGCCGGCTCCGACCCGGACGACGACCGGGAGCTGGAGGTGCTCGAGCACCTGCTGCGGCAGGCCACCGCGCAGACCTTCCGCGCCCGCTGCGGCGGGCTGGACCTGACCGGCCTGCAGGAGCACTTCACCGGCGGGGAGACCGTCGAGTCCGGCGAGCTGGTGCCCGGCGCGGCGCTGCTCGGCCAGCTGGGCACCATCCCGCGGCTGGCCGAGCTGCTCGGCCGCCTCGGGGTGCCCGAGGGCGAGGAGTCGGCCGAGCAGGCCGCCGCGGCGGTGGAGTTCGCCCTCGAGGGGCTCTACCTCACCCGCCGGCTGGCCAAGGACACCGACGGCGCCCGCACGGTGTACGGGGCCTGACGTGGTGAGGAGGCCCGGCAAGGGCTACCGGTACGGCCGTTGGCGGGGCGGCCCCGACCCGCTCGCGCCGCCCTACGACCTGGGCAGCGCCGTCGACGAGATCGGCGACTCGGTGCTCGGCGGCAGCGGCGTGCGCGAGGCGCTGCGCGAGCTGCTGCGCCGCGGCATGGACGGCCGGCGCGGCCTCGACGAGCTGCGGCGCTCGGTGCGCGACCGGCTGCGGCAGGCGCGCACCGCGGGCCGGATGGACGGCACGCTGCAGGAGGTCCGGGAGCTGCTCGACCGGGCGGTGGAGGCCGAGCGCCGGGAGCTGTTCCCCGACCCCGACGACGCCGCCCGGCTGGCCGAGGCCGAGCTCGACGCGCTGCCGCAGGACACCGCGGGCGCCGTCCGCGCGCTCAAGGACTACCCGTTCCGCTCGCCGGAGGCCCAGCAGGCCTACGACCAGATCCAGGACCTGCTGCGGCGGGAGGTGCTCGACAGCTCCTTCGCGAACATGAAGCAGGCGCTGCAGAACGCCACCGAGCAGGACCTGCAGGCGGTCAAGGACATGGTCGCCGACCTCTCGCAGCTGCTCGACGCGCACAACCGCGGCGAGGACACCGACGAGCAGTTCCGCGAGTTCATGGAGAAGCACGGGCAGTTCTTCCCCGACGACCCGCAGTCGGTGGACGAGCTGGTCGACTCCCTCGCCCGCCGGGCCGCCGCGCAGGAGCGGATGATGGCCGGCCTCTCCCCCGAGCAGCGGGCCGAGCTGGCCGACCTGATGGCGCAGACCATGTCCGACCTGGGGCTGGCCAGCGAGATGGCGCACCTGCAGGACGCGCTGCGCCAGGCCCGCCCCGACCTGCCGTGGGGCCAGCACGGCCAGGTGCCCGACGGCGAGCAGTCCCTGGGCCTGGGCGACGCGACCAGCGCCGTGGCCGAGCTCGCCGACCTGGAGGCGCTGTCCAACCAGCTCTCGCAGGGCTACGCCGGCGCCTCGCTGGCCGACGTCGACGAGGAGCTGCTCGAGCAGGCGCTGGGCCGGGAGGCCGTCGACGACCTCGCGGCGCTGCGCCAGATGGAGCGCGAGCTGGAGCGGCAGGGCTACCTCAACCGCTCCGACGGCAAGCTGGAGCTCTCGCCCAAGGCGGTCCGCCGGCTGGGTGCGACCGCGCTGCGGCGCGTGTTCGCCAAGCTCGACGCCACCGGCCGCGGGGAGCACGACGTCGCCGACGCGGGCTCCGCCGGGGAGCTCACCGGCAGCTCGCGGGAGTGGCAGTTCGGCGACGAGCAGCCGCTCGACGTCGTCCGCACGGTCCGCAACGCCGTGCTGCGCACCGCCGGCGAGCCGCACCGGGACGGGGAGCGCCGCGTCCGCATCGCCGTCGAGGATTTCGAGGTCGTCGAGACCGAGCGGCGCACCGGGGCCGCGGTCGCGCTGCTGGTCGACCTGTCCTACTCCATGGCGCTGCGCGGCACCTGGGGCGCGGCCAAGTCGACGGCGATGGCGCTGCACTCGCTGGTGACCACCCGCTTCCCGCAGGACGCCATCCAGATCATCGGGTTCTCCTCGACCGCGCAGGTGCTGCGGCCCGAGACGCTGGCCGAGCTCAGCGTGGACACCCTGCAGGGCACCAACCTGCAGCACGGGCTGATGCTGGCCCGCCGGTTCCTCGGCCAGCACCGCGACGCCGAGCCGGTGGTGCTGGTGGTCACCGACGGCGAGCCGACGGCGCACCTGGAGGACGACGGCACGCCGTACTTCTGCTGGCCGCCGATGCCCGAGACCATCGCCAAGACCGTCGCCGAGGTGGAGCGGGTGGCCCGGTCGGGGGCGACGCTCAACGTGTTCGCGCTGGACCCGGAGCCCGGGCTGGTGCACTTCGTGCACGACATCACCGCCCGCGCCGGCGGCCGGGTGTTCACCCCCGACAGCGAGCGACTGGGCGAGTACGTCGTCGCGGACTACCTGCGCTCCCGGAGGGGCCGCCGGTCCCGGTGAGGCAGAGGAAGCTCTACCTGCGTCCCGGCACCCAGGACGTGGGTAGAGCTTCCTATGCCTCACCGGGGCGGATCGGGTGGGAGCCGCTGGAGCGGATGCCCGGGATGCGGCCGGCGCGGAAGGCGTCGACGAAGAGGCGGTGGTCCTCCTGCGTCTGCCGGGCGTAGGCGTGCGCGAAGTCGACCAGGTCGGCGACGAACTCCTCGCGGCGCCCGCCGACCATCGCCACGATCGCCTCCTCGGTCTGGAAATCCACGAGCTCGTGGTCGCTGTCGGCGTCCCCGACGCAGTGCACCTTCGCCGTCGCCCGGCCGAGCTGGGCGAGCACCGGGGCGATCTCCTCGGGCTCGGTGAGGTCGTCCCACTCGAGGTCGACCTCGTAGGGCGAGAGCTCCTGGACGACGAAGCCGACGCCGCCGATCTCGGTGTGCCCGAGGAACTGCGAGGCGTTGGCCTGCAGCGCCCGCTGGCTGACCGCGGTGCGGTGCCCGTGGTGCTCGAAGGCGCCGCTGACGCGCGGGTCGCGGACCACCCGGCTCGGGGCGGCCACGTTGCCCTGCTTGAGGGAGAGCACGACGTCGTTCTCCAGCGCCTGGTCGTAGCCCTCGAGCAGCACGTTGTAGGCGGGCAGGCCGGCGCTGCCGATGCCGAAGCCGCCGGTGCCGATGACGTCCTTGACGTCGTAGGCGACGTCGCGGCGGCGCACCGGCGGCACCACGGTCCCCCGCCACCGCTCCAGCGCCGCCAGCACCCGCTCCCGCTCGGCGTCGTCGAGCCGGCGGGTGCGGCCGCCGTCGGCGAAGCGCCGCTCGTAGGACTCGACGACGGTCATCCGGTCCAGCAGCGAGCCGCGGGTGCGGGCGGTCGTCTCCAGGATCGCCCGGCGGACCGCGCCCTCGGTGTTCGCCGTGGTCAGCGCGAAGGACCGGTCGTCGTCGGAGCGGGTGAAGGCCTCGACCTGGTCGAGGTAGGCGTGCAGGTAACCGGCCAGCAGCTCGCCGATGACGTCGTCGCCGAGCGCCTTGCGCCAGGCCAGCAGGGCGAAGCTCGCGGCGAAGCGGCGCAGGTCCCAGCTGACGTGCCCGACGTAGGCCTCGTCGAAGTCGTTGACGTCGAAGACGATCCGCCCCGAGCCGTCCATGTAGGTGCCGAAGTTCTCCGCGTGCAGGTCGCCCTGGATCCACACCCGGGCGGTGCGCTCGTCGCACCAGCGGTCGTCGAGGACGTCCATGTCGGCGTAGAAGAGGCAGGCGCTGCCGCGGTAGAAGGCGAACGGGTCGGCGGCCATCTTGCGGAACTTGGTGCGGAAGGCGTCGGCGTCGGCGGCCATCAGGTCGGCGAAGGCGTCGACGAGCACGCCGACGATGAGCTCGCTGCGGTCGCCGGGAGTCCCCTCACCGGCCACCCCTCGGGGGGATTCGGACACGGGGGGCACCGTAGAGGCTGGATAGCCTGCGGGACAGGCGGTGGCACGGCACGACGACGGGGGTGGCGGTGACCCGAGCGGGCACGGCGAGACGGCTGGCGGCCGGCGCCGCCTACGGGGGCGGCGGGGCCGGCCTGGCCGGCGCCGGCCTGCTCGGCCTGCTGCGCCTGCAGGCCCGCGGTGCCCGCCGGCGGGTCGAGGCGCGCACCTCCAAGCAGGACCCGCCCTCAGGCGACGGCGTCTACGGCCGCGGCCGGGGTCGCGCCAAGCCGCTGGTGTTCACCGTCCTGGGCGACTCCAGCGCCGTCGGGCTCGGCGTCGACCGCGCCGCCGACACCCCCGGCGTGCTGCTGGCCGCGGCGCTGGCCGAGCTCGCCGAGCGGCCGGTGCGGCTGGTCCGCGTCGCGGTCTCCGGCGCCGAGTCCTGCGAGCTGGACCCGCAGGTGGAGCGGGCACTGGCCGAGCACCCGGACGTCGCACTCATCATGATCGGCGCCAACGACGTCACCACCCGCACCCGCCCCGCGGTGTCGGTGCGCCACCTCGCCGACGCGGTCCGGCGGCTGCGCGAGGGGGGCGCCGAGGTCGTCGTCGGCACCTGCCCCGACCTGGGCACCGTCCGCCCCATCGGCCAGCCGCTGCGACTGCTGTGCCGCCGGTGGAGCCGGCAGCTCGCCGCGGCGCAGACCATCGCGGTGGTGGAGGCCGGCGGGCGCACCGTCTCGCTGGGGTCGGTGCTGGGCCCGTCGTTCGCGCAGGACCGCACGCTGTTCAGCATCGACGAGTTCCACCCCAGCGCGGCCGGCTACGCGGCGGCGGCCGCGGTGATCCTGCCGGCGCTGGCCGACGCGGTGGGCGTGTGGCCCGCCCGTGCCGAGGGCCGGCGCCGTCGCCGGGGCGCCGTCCGCCCGGTGGCCCGGGCCGCCGCGCGCGCCGCCGGCCGGCCGGGCACGGAGGTGCGCGCCACGGAGGTGCGCGGCTCGCAGACCGGACCGCTGGGCACCTGGGCGCGGCTGCTGCGGCGCCGGCCCACCGAGCTGCCCTCGCCGGAGGAGCTGCGCGCGGCGCACGTCCCGGCCGGGCAGTCGCCGCCCGGTGCGTGAGCCACGCCACACCACCGGGACGGCGCCGGGCGCCACCGCCGTCCCCGCCGCTACCCGGGAGTAGTTTCCGGGGTGACCCGACACCCGGCACCCCCGGCCGGGCCCGCCTCATCGTGGAGGACCCCATGCCCGAAGCAGTCATCGTCGCGACCGCGCGCTCGCCCATCGGCCGCGCGTTCAAGGGGTCGCTCAAGGACTTCCGCCCCGACGACCTGGCCGCCACCATCGTCCGGGCCGCACTCGACAAGGTCCCGGCCCTGGACCCCGCGGACATCGACGACCTGATGCTGGGCTGCGGCCTGCCCGGCGGCGAGCAGGGCTACAACATGGGCCGCGTGGTCAGCGTGCTGCTCGGGATGGACCACCTGCCCGGCACCACGATCACCCGCTACTGCTCCTCGTCGCTGCAGACCACCCGCATGGCGATGCACGCCATCAAGGCCGGCGAGGGTGACGTGTTCGTCTCCGCCGGGGTGGAGATGGTGTCCCGGTTCGTCAAGGGCAACAGCGACTCGCTGCCCGACACCCAGAACCCGGCGTTCACCGACGCGCAGGCGCGGGTGGCCAAGGTCGCCGAGAGCGGCGCGGACTCCTGGACCGACCCGCGCGGGAACGGCGAGGTCCCCGACGTCTACATCGCGATGGGGCAGACCGCCGAGAACCTGGCGCTGCTCAAGGACGTCTCCCGCCAGGACATGGACGAGTTCGCCGTCCGCAGCCAGAACCTCGCCGAGAAGGCGATCGGCGAGGGCTTCTGGGCGCGGGAGATCACCCCGGTCACCACGCCCGACGGCACCGTCGTCAGCACGGACGACGGCCCGCGCGCGGGCACCACCCTCGAGGGCATCTCCGGCCTCAAGCCGGTGTTCCGCCCCGACGGCCGGGTGACCGCCGGCAACGCCTGCCCGCTCAACGACGGCGCTGCCGCCGTGGTGGTCATGAGCGACACCAAGGCCCGCCAGCTCGGCCTGACCCCGCTGGCGCGGATCGTGTCCACCGCGGTCACCGGCCTGTCGCCGGAGATCATGGGCTACGGCCCGGTCGACGCCTCGAAGCTCGCCCTGCAGCGGGCCGGCATGACCATCGACGACATCGACCTCGTCGAGATCAACGAGGCCTTCGCCGCGCAGGTGATCCCGAGCTACCGCGACCTGGGCATCGACATCGACAAGCTCAACGTGCACGGCGGCGCGATCGCCGTCGGCCACCCGTTCGGCATGACCGGCGCCCGCATCACCGGCACGCTGATCAACGGCCTGCAGACCCGGGACGCGACCTTCGGCCTGGAGACCATGTGCGTCGGTGGCGGCATGGGCATGGCGATGGTGCTCGAGCGCCTGTCCTGACGAAGGACCCCCTCGCCCCCCGCCATGGAAGGACCCCGTCCTCCTCACCCCTCGCACGCTCGGGGTGAGCCTCGGGACGGGGCCGGCGGCGGGACCCTGCGAGGGGGCCGTTCCAGTACGTCACCAACGGCCAGTGGCCCGGCCCCCGCGAGGGGACCGGGCCACTGTCGTGCGGGGCCCCGCCGCCGGGGCGGTGGGGCCGGTGCTCAGTTGTCCTGGAAGTAGGACAGCAGGCGCAGGATCTCCAGGTACAGCCAGACGACCGTGACGAGCAGGCCGAAGGCGATGTACCAGGCGAACTTGGCCGGGGCGCCGCGGCGGATGGCCTCGTCGGCCATGTCGAAGTCGAGCAGCAGCGAGAAGGCCGCCACACCGATCACGACCAGGCTGAACACGATGGCCAGCGGGCCGCCGTCACGCAGGCCCAGGCCGCCGGGGACGAAGAAGCCGACCACCAGGTTGACCAGCACCAGGGCCAGGACGCCGAACAGCGCGCCCACGACCCAGCGGGTCAGCTTCGGGGTGACCCGGATGGCGCCGGTCTTGTAGACCACCAGCATGCCGGCGAAGACACCGAAGGTGCCGATCACCGCCTGCGTCACGATGCCGGGGTAGACGTTGTTGAACGCCTCGCTGATGGCACCGAGGGCGACGCCGTAGAGCGCGCCGTAGGCGAGGGTGGCGGCCGGGTTGGCGATCTGCTTGAAGCTGATCACCAGGCCCAGGACGAAGGCCACCAGCACGGCGGGCAGCGCCAGGCCGAAGGCGAGCTCCTGCGGGAGCAGCGCCCAGGTGACGGCGGCCGACAGGACGGTCACCAGGAAGGACAGTCCGGTCTTCTGGACGACGTCGTCCATCGTCATGTAGCGGGTGGCCGGCGGGCTGAACGGCTGGCCGGCGGGGGCCGGGGCGCCGTAGCCCTGGGGCGCGCCGTAGCCCTGCGGGGCGCCGTACTGCTGGCCGTACTGCTGGCCGTAGCCGGGAGCGGCGTAGCCCTGCTGGCCGTACTGCTGGCCGTAGCCGGGAGCGCCGTAGCCCTGCTGGCCGTACTGCTGGCCACCGCCGGACGCGGCGTTGGCGAAGCCCCGGCCGAAGACCGGGTTGTGGCTGGGCATCGTCATCTCCTCGAGGTGACTTCGTCGGTCGGTGGGCTGCGTCCTCGCACCCCACTCGATCACTACAACGCAGCAGGTGGCCCCCGCGTTCCGCGCTCGGCGCAGCACCCCGACCGGGTGAGCGGACGCGCCGGGGGCGCGGCACCGTGCGGTGCCGCGCCCCCGGGTCGCCGTCGGGTCAGCCGGTCAGATGGCCTCACCGCCGTGGTCGTGCTCGTGGTCGTGGTCCGGGGACAGCCCGCCGCCACCGGCCATCTGCTGCGCGGTGACCCGCCACTGGCGGTCGGCCGGGTCCTCCTCGTAGGTGCCACCGGGCACCGGGGTGCCGGTCACGCCGTTCACGCGGGCCGTGTCGTAGGCCAGCGTGAGCACCGAGTAGGCGATGGCGTCGGAGTTCTGGTCCAGCGCTGTCCGGTTCACGTTGGCGATCGTGTCCCCGGCCTGGTGGTAGTTGCGGTCGTAGGCCACGCCGGCCTCACCGCCGTACAGCGGCACCTGATAGGGCTTCTTCTGCACCTCGGCGCCGGTGAACAAGCCACCGGAGGGGATGCCGGCGCGGATGAACGCCTGGTAGTCGCTGCGGCCGCTGAACTCGGTGCCCTCGTACCAGAGGCCCTGGGCCTCGTAGTAGTCCTCGAGGACGTACTCGATGTCCGCCGAGCCCTCCGGCACCGGCGTGCCAGCGGGAGCCGGGAACGTCGACTGGTCACCGTCGTAGATGAACCGGGCGAAGTTCGGGGACCCGACCATGTCGAAGTTCAGGTACAGGGCGATCCGGTCCTGCTCCGCCTGTGGCAGCGTGGCGACGTAGTTGTTGGACCCGAGCAGGCCGAGCTCCTCGGCGCCCCACCAGGCGAACCGGATGGTGTTGGTGGGCTTGACCTTGGCGATGTTCTCCGCGACCTCGAGGATCGCCGCGCTGCCGGAGCCGTTGTCGTTGATGCCGGGCCCGGCGAGCACGGAGTCGAGGTGGGCACCGGCCATGACGACGTTGTCGCTCGTCCGGCCGGCGAGCTCGGCGGTGACGTTCTGGGTCTTGCGGATCTCGCTGGTGGCATCGACGGTGAGGTCGACCGTGGTCCCCGGGGCGGCGAGGGCGGCCCCGAGGTCGGGGTCGACACCGATGACCGGGATGCGGGTCCCCGGGGCGCCCAGGGTGCCGTTGAGGACCCCGGGCACGTTGTTGGCCACGATCACCGCGGACGCCCCGGCGGTCTGGGCGTTGGCCGCCTTCTGCGCGAAGGGGCAGAAGCCACGCTGGACCAGGGCCACCTGGCCGGCGACGAAGCCGGTGAAGTCGGCGGCCTCGCAGCCGCTGTTCCCGGAGCCGAGGTCGACGGGGACGACGACGCCGTCGTCCACGACCCCACCGCCGGTGTAGGTCATCGGCTGGTACTGGGTGCCCACTGCATACGTCGTCGGCTGGGGCGCGACGCGGCTGAAGGAGCTGCTGCGCAGCTGGAAGAACGGGAAGTCGAACTCCTGGACGGTCGCGTCGTAGCCGGCGGCCTCGAGGCGCTGCTGGACGTAGGCGACCGAGGCCGTGTACCCCGGGGTCCCGGAGGCGCGGTTGCCGCCGTTGGCGTCCGCGATCCCCTGCAGCGCCGTCAGGTGCTCCAGGACGCCGTCGACCGTGACGCACTCGGTCAGCTTGGCGACGGTGTTGTTGTTGCGGGTCTCGCAGCCGCCGGGCGCGGCGCTCGCCGGCAGCGCGAGGACCACGCTGCCCGCCAGCGCCAGGGCGCCGGTGGCGCCGACCACGGTGACCCGTGACCGGCGCGCGGAATGGACCAGACTCATACGTACTCCCTCGGACGTCGAGCGTGAGCGATCGGTCACTCACTGGACGTCACCTTGTCAAACAGGTCACCGAGGACGTCAAGCCCTGTATTTCCTGCGGCCGATGGTGTAATAGGCCGGAAGAAGTCGTGAGGACGGCACAGGAGTGCCCCCGGTGGGGTTCGAACCCACACTGCGACCCTTTTAAGGGGCCTGCCTCTGCCGGTTGGGCCACGGGGGCGCACTGCCCGGGACCTCGCGGCCCCGGGGAGGTGGTCAGCCGGACTGGGCGCGGTCGGCCGCGGTGGGCGCGGGCAGCTGGCCGGTGGCGCCGCCGGCAGCCGCGGTGACGAACTCCCGGCGCGGGTCCTGCAGCTGGCCGAGGGCGATGACCTCGCGGCGGAACACCGAGGCCAGCGTCCAGTCGGCGACCACCCGCGCCTTGCGGTTGAACGTGGGCACGCGGCTGACGTGGTAGCTGCGGTGCATGAACCAGGCGGGCCAGCCCTTGAGCTTGACGCCGTAGACCTGCGCGACGCCCTTGTGCAGGCCGAGGCTGGCCACCGACCCGGCGTACTCGTGCCGGTAGGGCTGCGGCTCCCGGCCGTTCAGCACGGCGACGACGTTGTCGGCCAGCCGCTTGGCCTGCCGGACGGCGTGCTGGGCGTTGGGCGCGGTGGTCGCACCGGGAGAGTCCTTGGTCAGGTCGGGGACGGCGGCCAGGTCACCGGCCGACCAGGCGCCCTCGACCCCGCTCACCTGCAGCGTGGGCTCGCAGCGCAGCCGGCCGCGCTCGTCGAGGGGCAGGTCGGTCTCCCGGAGCAGCGGGTTGGGCTTGGTGCCCGCCGTCCACACCAGGGTGTCGCTGGCGAACTCGTCGCCGTCGCTGAGCCGCACGACGCCCTGGTCGGACACCGACTCCAGCCGGGTGTTGAGCCGCACGTCCATGCCGCGGGCGGTGAGCTGCTTGACCGTCCAGGCGGCCATGTCCAGGTCGACCTCGGGCAGGATCCGGCCCATCGCCTCGACCAGCACCCAGCGCATGTCGCCGGGCGAGAGCCGCGGGTAGTAGTGCTCGACGGCGTAGCGGGCCATGTCCTCGAGCTCGGCGAACGCCTCCACGCCCGCGTAGCCGCCGCCGACGAAGGTGAACGTGAGCGCCCGGCGGCGCACCTCGGGGTCGTCGGTGGAGCTGGCGGCGTCGAGCCGGTTGAGCACGTGGTTGCGCAGGTAGATGGCCTCGCCGACGGTCTTGAAGCCGATGCCGTGCTCGGCCAGGCCCGGGATGGGCAGCGTGCGCGCCACGGAGCCGGCCGCCATGACCAGGACGTCGTAGGACAGCTCGTAGGGCGCCCCCTCCGCCGGCACGATCCGCGCCTTCCGCTCGGCGTGCGACAGCGCGGCCACCGCGCCGGTCACCACCCGGCAGCGGTTCAGGGTGCGGCGCAGCGGCACCACCACGTGCCGCGGCTCCACCGAGCCGGCCGCCGCCTCGGGGAGGAACGGCTGGTAGGTCATGTGCGGCTGCGGGTCGACGACGACGATCTCCGCCCGGCCGCGGGACAGCTTCCGCTGCAGCCGCAGCGCGGTGTACAGGCCGACGTAGCCGCCGCCGACGACGAGGACCACCGGACGGGACGCGGGACCGGGACTGGTCATGCGCCCAGCCTAGGGGCGCGCGAGCTCCGTGGCCCGGGTCAGCACGGCGTCGAGCATCGGCTCGGTCAGCCGGCCGGTGAAGGTGTTCTGCTGGCTGACGTGGTAGCTGCCCAGCACGGTGAGCGGCCCGCGCGGCCCCTCGAGGGTCACCTCCACGCCGTGGCCGAACGCCGGCCGCGGCCGGGGCAGCGCGTGGCCCGCGGCGGCCAGCACCGGCCACAGCGCCGTCCAGCCGAACCCACCGAGGACGACGACCACCCGCAGCCGCGGCAGCAGCGCCAGCTCCCGGGCCAGCCACGGGTTGCAGGTGTCGCGCTCGGCCGGGGTGGGCGCGTTGTCCGGCGGCGCGCAGCGCACCGCGGCGGCCACCCGGACGTCGGTGAGCTCCAGGCCGTCACCGACGTGCGTGGACGTCGGCTGGCTGGCCAGCCCGGCCCGCCACAGCGCGGCGAAGATCCAGTCGCCGCTGCGGTCACCGGTGAACACCCGGCCGGTGCGGTTGCCGCCGTGCGCGGCCGGCGCCAGCCCGACCACCGCGATGCGGGCGTCGGCGGGGCCCAGGCCCGGCACCGGGCGGCCCCAGTAGTCCTCGTCGCGGAAGGAGGCCCGCTTGACCCGGGCGACCTCCTCGCGCCAGGCCACCAGCCGCGGGCAGGCGCGACAGCCGGAGACGCGGGCGTCGAGGGCGGCGAGGTCGCGGGCGCCGCGGGCCGAGCGGGCGACGCCGGCGGGGGTCCGCGTGACGGGGAAGCCCTGCGCGTCCGGTGCCACGGGCCCAGTGCACCAGACGGCCCGGGCCGCGCCGTCGGCGGGCGGACGGCATGATCACCCCATGGCCCGCATGGAGAAGGCGCCGCTGACCTGGAAGCTGCTGGGCACGGGGCTCGCCGTCCCGTCCGGCATCGCCGCCCGCAAGCTCACCGACGCGGCCTGGTACGCCGCCCGCGGCAGCAACCCGCCGAAGAACCCGGCGGCGCCCGGGGTGAGCTGGCCGGAGGCCCTGGCGTGGGCCGCGTTCTCCGGCGTCACCGTGGCGGCCGGTCGGCTGGTGGCCGCCCGCGGGGCGGCCGCGCTCTACCAGTCGCTGACCGGCAAGCTGCCCCCGGGCCTCAACGAGGGTCCCTGAGCCCGGCGCCCCGAGGGTTCAGCGCCCCCGGGCGAGACCGAGCGCGATGCCGTCGAGGATGTCGTGCTCGCTGACGACGACCTCGTCGAGCGAGAACGCGTCCATGAGCACCCGCAGCACCAGGGCGCCGGCGCCGATGACGTCGACCCGCCCCGGGTGCATGACCGGGTACGCGGCGCGCCGCTCGCGGGTGGCCGTCAGCAGCCCCGCGGTGACCGACCGGACGGCCCCCACCCCGATCCGCGAGCCGTGGATGGCCACCGGGTCGTAGGCCGGCAGCCGCAGCGCCAGCGCGGCCACGGTGGTCACCGAGCCGGCCACGCCGACCAGCGTGGCCGCCTCCGCCACGGGCACGGCGGCGGTGACCTCGGCCAGGGCCGCGCGGACGTCGGACTCGGCGCGCTGGATCTCGTCGGCGGAGGGCGGGTCGCCGTGCAGGTGCCGCTCGGTCAGCCGCACGCAGCCGACGTCGACCGAGCGGGCCGCCCGCACGCCACCGGCGTCGCCGAGCACGAACTCGGTCGAGCCGCCGCCGATGTCGACGACCAGGTACGGCGGGTGCGGCGGCGGGCCGCCGTGCGCGGCCGCCGCGGCGTCGAGGGAGGCGGTGGCGCCGAGGAAGGACAGCCGGGCCTCCTCGTCCCCCGGGACGACGTCCGGCGGCTGGCCGAGCGTCGCGGTCACCATCGCCTCGAAGTCGGCCCGGTTGGCCGCGTCGCGGGTGGCGCTGGTGGCGACCATCCGCACCGCGGTGGCCCCGAGCTCGCGGGCCTGCGCGGCGTACTCGGCGAGCACGACGCGGGTGCGCTCGATCGCCTCGGGCGCCAGCCGGCCGGTGGCGTCGACGCCCTGGCCCAGGCGCACCACCTCCATGCGGCGCAGCAGGTCGGTGTGCGCGCCCTCGGGCGGCACGTCGGCGACGAGCAGGCGGATGGAGTTGGTGCCGCAGTCGACGGCGGCGACCCGGGTCACGCCGGCTCCCCGTCGGGCAGCGCGCAGGGGCCGCCGGCCCACCACTGCCCCATCTCGGCCACCGCGCGGTCGCCCACCGGGTTCACGCCGGGGCCGGCGGCCAGCGCGTGGCCGGCCAGCGCGTGCAGGCACTTGACCCGGTCGGGCATGCCCCCGGCCGTCGCGCGGGTGGGCAGCTCGCCCAGGGCGTCGCGCTCGGCGAGGTAGGCCTCGTGCGCGGCGCGGTAGGCCGCGGCGAGGCCGGCGTCGGTGCCCAGGTCGTCCTGCCACTCGCGCATCCGGCCGGCCGACTCCAGCCGGCTGGCCGCCGCGGACGCGCGCGGGCAGGTGAGGTAGTACAGCGTCGGGAACGGGGTGCCGTCGTCCAGCCGCGGGGAGGTCTGCACCACGTCGGGCTGGCCGCACGGGCAGCGGTGCGCCACCGCCCGCACCGCGCGCGGCGGGCGGCCGAGCTGCCGGCCGACGGTCGCGCGCTCCTCGGGGGTGATCGGCTCGCGCACCCGCTCCCCCGGGGCGGTCACTCCCCCGCTCCGGCGTCGTCGGCCTCCGCGACCGACCCGAGCAGCTCCTCGTACCAGGGGCGGTCGGTGTCGGGGACCTCGGGCAGCGTGCCGGCGTCGCCCTGCGCGGCCTCGCCGTCGACGACGACCACCAGCCGGTCGCCGGGCAGCACGTAGGCCAGCCGCTCGCGGGCCTCGCGGGCGGCCCACGCCGGGTCGGCCTGGCGCTCCAGCTCGGCCTCGAGGTCGGCGATCCGCCGGTCGTGGGCGGTGCCCTCGGCGGCGAGCCGGGCCAGCTCCGCGCGACCCTCGAGCCACTGCCGGAAGGGCCCGGCCAGGGTCAGCGCCAGCAGCAGCACCAGTCCCACGAGCACGACGGCGCGGCCGGTGAACAGCGGCCGGCGGGCCGCCGCCGCACGCGAGGTCGGGCGGGGCGTGCGCGAGCGGCCCGGACGGGCTGCGGCGGGGCGGTTGCCCGCACCCGACCGCGTCCCGGCCGGCACCGGCCGGGACGCGGCGTGCGAGAGCGGCCGGCCGGTCGAGCGGCGCCGGGCGGTGCCCGCGCTCACCGGGTCAGGAGGTCCGCAGGCGCGGGAAGGCGGCCGCGCCCGCGTAGCGCGCGGCGTCGTCGAGCTCCTCCTCGATGCGCAGCAGCTGGTTGTACTTCGCCACCCGCTCGCTGCGCGCCGGGGCGCCGGTCTTGATCTGCCCGCAGTCGGTGGCCACGGCGAGGTCGGCGATCGTGGTGTCCTCGGTCTCGCCGGAGCGGTGGCTCATCATGCAGCGGTAGCCGCTGCGGTGGGCCAGGGCCACCGCGTCGAGGGTCTCGGTGAGCGTGCCGATCTGGTTGACCTTGACCAGCAGCGCGTTCGCCGCGCCCCGCTCGATGCCGTCGCCGAGCCGGGCCGGGTTGGTGACGAACAGGTCGTCGCCGACGAGCTGCACGCGCTCCCCGAGGGCCCGGGTGAGCGACACCCAGCCGTCCCAGTCCTCCTCCGACAGCGGGTCCTCGATGGACACGATCGGGTAGGCGTCGACCAGGCCGGTGTAGTACTCCGCCATCTCGTCGGCCGAGAGCTGCTTGCCCTCGAAGGCGTAGCGGCCGTCGGAGTGGAACTCGGTGGCGGCCACGTCGAGGGCGAACACGACGTCGGTGCCCACCGAGTAGCCGGCCTGCTCGACGGCGCGGGCGATGAGGTCCAGGGCCGCCCGGTTGCTCGACAGGTCCGGCGCGAAGCCGCCCTCGTCGCCCAGGCCGGTGGACAGGCCGTCCTTCTTCAGCACCGACTTCAGCGCGTGGTAGCACTCGGCGCCGGTGGCCAGCGCCTCCGCGAAGGTCGCCGCGCCGATCGGCGCGATCATGAACTCCTGGACGTCGACGTTGCTGTCGGCGTGGGCGCCGCCGTTGAGGATGTTCATCATCGGCACCGGCAGCAGGTGCGCCGACGGCCCGCCCACGTAGCGGAACAGCGGCAGGCCGGTGGACTCGGCGGCGGCGCGGGCGACGGCGAGGCTCACCCCGAGCAGCGCGTTGGCGCCCAGGCGGGACTTGTCGGGCGTGCCGTCGAGGTCGAGCAGGCGCTGGTCGACCAGCCGCTGCTCGGTGGCCTCGTAGCCGACCAGCTCGGGGCCGATGACGTCGAGGACGCCGTCGACGGCCTTGGTCACGCCCTTGCCGCCGTAGCGCTCACCGCCGTCGCGCAGCTCCACCGCCTCGAAGGCGCCGGTGGAGGCGCCGCTGGGGACCGCCGCCCGGGCGATCGTCCCGTCGTCGAGGGCGACCTCGACCTCCACGGTGGGGTTCCCGCGCGAGTCCAGGATCTCCCGCGCGCCTACGGCATCGATGCTCGGCACGGGGGCAGCGTAGCGAGGCGGGCCGGGCTGCTCGCGCGACGCGGCGCGGGGCCGGAACTCCTGTAACGGAGCGGTCACGCAGCGGCCCCGGCGGAACCGCATCGGCGGTAACCTCCTGCCAGCGGACGCCTCCCCACGTCCGCGCCGTCGGAGGACCCGATGACCGAGCGCCAGCAGCAGCGACCCCCCGGGCACGGCGCCGGAGCCGCGCCCCCGGCACCCCCCGCGGACCCCGACGCCGAGGCGGGCCCGACCGTCCTCGGCTTCCCCCCGGACACCGCCGGGGACGGCGAGGCCGCGGACGTGGAGCCGGTCGCGGACGGCCCGGAGGTCGCGGGCGTGGCGGCGAGCCCCGACCGGCTGGTCTACGTGCGGCACCCCGACCTCCTCGGCGGCGCCCTCCTGCTGCTGGCCGGCCTCGCCGACGCGGCGGCCCTGTGGCTGCCGTGGGAGCGGCACGGGCTGGCCACCGGGCTGTCCCTGGTGGCGGACGCCGTCGACGCGGCCTGGGAGGGCGTCGCCGAGCTCGGGCGCACCGGCCTGTGGCAGCCGGCGGTGGTCGCGGCCGGCGGTGCCGTGCTCGGCGTCCTCGGGCTCCTGCTGCTCCGTCCCGCCCGCGGGCACCGGGTGTCGGGGGTGCTGGCGCTGGCGGTGGCGCTCGCCGTGGCCGCCGCCGTCGTCACCCGGCTGGCGGACGCCGGCTGGGACACCCGCGCCCTCGGGCCGGGCACCTGGTGCGCCGTCGCCGTCGCCGGACTCGGCCTGCTCGGCGCGCTGAAGGCGATGCTCACCGCGCCGCGGGTCACCACCGCGCCCGCCGAGCGGCTGCTCGTCAGCTGAGGCCGTCGGGCGCGGCCGCGCCGGCGGCCGCGTCGAGCTCCCCGGCGTAGCGGCGCACCGCCTCCCGCAGCGCGTCCTCGACGTCCCACCCGCGCCGCTCGGCCGCGGCGACCACCGCCAGCAGCCGCTCCCCCAGCTCCTCCGGCGCGGCCGAGCGCAGGTCGGCCGGCTCCGGCGTCGGGAGGCCGGCCCGGGCGGCCCGGCGCACCAGCGCCGCGCCCCAGGACGCGGCCGGCTGCGAGCGGGAGACCCCCTCGGTGGGCGAGCGCCGCTGCTTCTCCGCCTTCTTGATCTCCTCCCAGCCGGCCTCCACCGCGGCCAGGTCGCGCGGGCCCGCGTCGCCGAAGACGTGCGGGTGCCGGCGGACCAGCTTGTCCACCAGGTCGCCGGCCACGTCGTCGACGTCGAACCGGCGCCCCGGTCCGGCCTCGGCGGCCACCCGCGCGTGGAAGACCACCTGCAGGAGCACGTCCCCGAGCTCCTCCCGCATCGCGACCGGGTCGTCGTCGACGATCGCGTCGTAGGCCTCGTGCGCCTCCTCGAGCAGGTAGCCGCGCAGCGAGGCGTGCGTCTGCTCGGCGTCCCACGGGCAGCCGCCGGGCGAGCGCAGCCGGTCCATGACCGCGACGACGTCGAGCAGCCGCGCCCCGGCGGGCACCGGGGAGCCGACCACGTCCCCCGCGTCGACCTCGGTGCCGGCGGCGACCAGGGCCACGACGCTGTCGGGGCGGGCGGCGGCGGCCGCGGCGTCGGGGACGTCGTCGACCGCCCACCCCTCGGCGCGCAGCGCGTCGGCGGTGGCGGCGGCACCCGGCAGCGCGACGACCGGGCGGCCACCGGCCAGGGCCTGCCAGGCGGCGGGGCCGAGCAGGCCGGGGAGGGCGGGGTGGACGACGACGGCGAGCGCGACGGGCACCCGGCCAGTCTCCGGGACCGCCGGCTCAGCCGCCCGAGCCGGTGGTGCCGGTGCCCGGGTCCGCGGCGTCGTCGAGCAGGTCCACCACCCCGCCGTCGGCCGGCCGGACCACGTCGTCCTCCAGCGCGCCGTAGCGCGGGTTCACGGTGACGTCGAGGTCGGCGCGCACCTCGTCGACCAGCGCCGCCCCGGCCTCCTCGGCGCCGGTGGCGGCCTCGTCCTCCAGCTGGCCGCGCACCTCCTCGAAGGCGGGGGTGGCGCGCTGGCCGACGTAGACCACGACCACGCCGGTCACCTGCGGCACGGTCACGGCGAACGCGGTGCCCGGCGCGGCCGTCGTCACCCCGTCGGCGAGGGGCGCGGGGACGTCGGCGAGCGCCACCGGCTGCACCGCGGGCAGCGTGTTCTGCCCGGGGAAGCGCGCGGCGACCGCCGGGTAGGCGGCGGGGTCGGCGGTCAGCTCCGCGACGACGCCGTCGGCGGTGAGCTGGTCGGGGACGACGAGGTAGCCGAGCTCCACCTGCTCGAGGCCGCCGCGCACCTCCTCGTAGCGGGCGCGCAGCGCGGCCTCGTCCAGCGGCTCGGCCTCCCCCGCGGCCTCGGCCAGCTCCCGGCGCAGCAGCTGCTGGCGGGCGCTCTCCAGCACGTCGTCGCGGGAGAAGCCCTGGCTCGCCGCCTGCGCGAACAGCGCCTCGGCGTCCTGCCCGGCCAGCGACCGGTCGACGAAGCCGGACACGTCGGCGTCGGTGACCGCCACGTCGTAGCGCTGCGCCGCGGCCGCGTAGACCTCCTCGCGCAGGAGGAGGGTGAGCACCTGGCGGCTGAAGTCGCCCCCCGCGCCGCCCACGGCCTCCGCGATCGCCGGGTCGGCCAGCCGCTCGTCGACGGCGGCCTGCAGCTCCTCGGCGGTCACCTGCTCGTCGCCGACGTAGGCGGCGACCGACGGCGAGGTGCGGCAGCCGGTCAGGGACACGGCGGCGAGGAGGCCGAGGAGGACGGCGAGGGGACGACGCAGACGCACCCGGGCAGGCTCCCACACGACCCTGGGACACCCGGCTCAGGACGCGGCGGCCACCGGCTGCTCGACGACCGCCGTCAGCAGCGAGTGCAGGTTCTCCAGCAGCGCGACGTCGCGCAGCGGGGTGCGCCGGTCGGGGCCGACGGGCACCTTGAGCGAGATCGTCTGCACGGCCGACTTGTAGGTGGCGCCGTCGGCGAGGCGGGCCAGCCGCATCTGCTGCGACTCGCGCAGCGGCACCGGCCCGACCCGGATCGACCGGCCCTGCAGCGACACCTCGGTGACGCCGAGCCGGCGCACGGCGGCGCGGAAGCGGGCCACGGCCAGCAGGTTGAGCACCGGGGCCGGCGGGGCGCCGTAGCGGTCGGTGAGCTCGTCGAGCACGGCCTGGGCCTGCTCGTCGTCCTGCACCGCGGCGACCTTGCGGTAGGCCTCCATGCGCAGCCGCTCGCCGGGGACGTAGTCGTGCGGCAGGTGCGCGTCGACCGGCAGGTCCACCCGCACGTCGGCGGGCTCCGCGGGCGCCTCCTCGCCGGTGAGCGAGGCGCGGTAGTCGGTGACCGCCTCGCCGACCAGCCGCACGTAGAGGTCGAAGCCGACCCCGGCGATGTGCCCGGACTGCTCGCCGCCGAGCAGGTTGCCCGCGCCGCGGATCTCGAGGTCCTTCATCGCCACGGCCATGCCGGCACCGAGGTCGGTCTTGTGCGCGATGGTGGTCAGCCGGTCGACCGAGGTCTCGGTGAGGGGCCGGCTCGGGTCGTAGGTGAAGTAGGCGTAGGCGCGCTCGCGGCCGCGGCCCACCCGGCCGCGGATCTGGTGCAGCTGCGAGAGGCCGAAGGTGTCGGCGCGGTCGACGATCAGGGTGTTGGCGTTGGGGATGTCCAGGCCGGACTCGACGATCGTCGTCGCGACCAGGACGTCGTACTCCTTCTCCCAGAAGCCGACCATGATCTTCTCGAGCTCGTGCTCCTTCATCTGCCCGTGGCCGACGGCGACACGGGCCTCGGGCACCAGCCGGCGGATCTTGGCCGCGGCCTTGTCGATCGACTGCACCCGGTTGTGGATGACGAAGACCTGCCCGTCGCGCAGCAGCTCGCGGCGGATCGCGGCGGCCATCTGCTTGTCGTCCCAGGCACCGACGTAGGTCAGCACCGGGTGCCGCTCCTCGGGCGGGGTGAGGATCGTCGACATCTCGCGGATGCCGGTCAGGCTCATCTCCAGCGTGCGCGGGATCGGGGTGGCCGACATCGACAGCACGTCGACCGCCGTCCGCATGGTCTTCAGGTACTCCTTGTGCTCGACGCCGAAGCGCTGCTCCTCGTCGACGATGACCAGGCCGAGGTCCTTGAACCGGGTGGTCGGCTGCAGCAGCCGGTGGGTGCCGACCAGCACGTCGACCTCGCCGGCGGCGAGCCTGCGCAGCGTCTCGGCGCTCTCGGCGTCGGACTGGAAGCGGGAGAGCACGGCCACCGTCACCGGGAACTGGGCGAACCGCTCGGCGAAGGTCTTGAAGTGCTGGTTGGCCAGCAGCGTCGTCGGCACCAGGACGGCGACCTGCTTGCCGTCCTGCACCGCCTTGAACGCGGCGCGGACGGCGATCTCGGTCTTGCCGTAGCCGACGTCGCCGCAGATGACCCGGTCCATCGGGACCGGGTTCATCATGTCCGCCTTGACCTCCTCGATCGCGCCGAGCTGGTCGGGGGTCTCCTGGTAGGGGAAGGCGTCCTCGAGCTCGCGCTGCCAGACCGTGTCGGGGCCGAACGCGTGCCCCTTCGTGGCCATCCGCGCGGAGTACAGCCGGATGAGCTCGGCGGCGATCTGCTTGACCGCCTTGCGCGCCTGGCCCTTGGTCTTCGCCCAGTCCGAGCCGCCGAGCTTGGACAGCGCCGGCTGTTCCCCGCCGACGTAGCGGGTGAGCTGGTCGAGGGCGTCGGTGGGCACGAACAGCCGGTCCGGCGGCTGGTTCCGCTTGGAGGGCGCGTACTCGACGATCAGGTAGTCGCGCTGCCCGCCGTGCACCGTGCGGCTGACCATCTCCACGTAGCGGCCGATGCCGTGCTGCTCGTGGACGACGAGGTCGCCGGGCTGCAGCTGCACCAGGTCGACGGCGTTGCGGCTGCGGGCCGGCAGCTTCTGCGCGTCGCGCATGGTGGCGCCGCGCTGACCGGTGAGGTCGTGCTCGGTGACCAGCGCCAGCCCGGTGCCGGGGAAGGCGAAGCCGGACTCCAGGTTGCCCTGGGTGATCGAGGTCAGCCCCGTCTCGGGCGCCGCCTCCACCCCGGGCACCAGCCGCACGCCGAGGTCGGCGCCGGTGAACTGGTCCGCGGCGCGCTGGGCCGGGCCGGGGCCGGCGAAGGTCACCACGACCCGCCAGCCGTCACGGGTCCAGCCGCGCAGCGCCTCGACCGCGCGGTCGAGGTCGCCGGAGAACCGCTCGACGGGCACGGCGTCCAGCGCCACCGACCCCTCGTCGTCCGGTGCCAGGGTGAACGCGCCGGTGGTCCACCAAGGCAGCCCGCGGCCGCGGGCGGCGGCCTCGACGTCGGCGAGGTCGCGGAACGAGGACGCGCCCAGGTCCAGCGGCGCCTCCCCCGCCTCCGCGGCGGTGGCCCAGGAGGCGGCGAGGAACTCCTCGGCGGTGCGCACCAGGTCGGCGGCCCGGCTGCGGACCCGCTCGGGGTCGGCGACCAGCACGTGGGTGCCGGCCGGCAGCAGGTCGGTGAGCAGCTGCAGGTCGCCCTCCACCAGCGCCGGGGTCAGCGACTCCATGCCCTCGACGGCGATGCCCTCGGCCAGCTTGCCGAGCACCTCGAGCAGCCCGGGGTGCTCGACGGCGAGCGCAGCGGCCCGCTCCCGCACCCGGTCGGTGAGCAGCAGCTCGCGGCACGGCGGGGCCCACAGCCGCTCGGGCCGCTCGTCGAGGGAGCGCTGGTCGGCCGCGGAGAAGTAGCGCAGCTCGTCGACCTCGTCGCCCCAGAACTCCACCCGGACCGGGTGCGGCTCGGTGGGCGGGAAGACGTCGAGCAGGCCACCGCGGACGGCGAACTCACCGCGCTTCTCCACCAGCTCGACGCGGGTGTATGCGGCGTCGGCCAGGGCGCGGGCGACGTCGTCGAGCTCGGCGGTGTCCCCGGGCCGCAGCTCGACCGGCACCAGGTCGCCCAGGCCCGGAGCCAGCGGCTGCAGCACGCTGCGGACCGGCGCCACCAGGACGTCGATGCCGCCGTCCTCGCCGGGGTGCGTGAGGTCGCGCAACACGGCCAGCCGGCGGCCCACCGTGTCCGCGCGCGGGGACAGCCGCTCGTGCGGCAGCGTCTCCCACGCCGGGAAGGTCTCCACCCGGCGGCCGGGCAGGAAGCAGCGCAGCAGGTCGGCGGCGACGTCGGCGTCGCGCTCGCCGGCGGTGACCAGCAGGACGGGCACGCCCGCGCCCGGGGCCTCGGCGGCCAGCGCGGCGGCCACCAGCGGCTGCACCGGTGGCGGCGCGGGGACGGCGAGCTCGGCGGACCCGGCGGCGGCCACCACGCGGGCCACGCCGGGATCGGTGAGGACGACGTCGAGCACGCCGCGCAGGGTCACGGGACCGTCTCCTGAGGCCGGGGGCCACACACGTCGCGCCGGGTGCACGGGGGGCCGGTCCTCCAGGCTAGTCCGCGGCGCCGACACCCGCCCGGCCGCGAGACCACCGTCACCCCGCGTGGGCCATCGCCCGCAGCCCCTCCCCGACCGTGTGGTCCTCCTCGCCGATCTCACTCCTTGGGGTAGTCGTGCGGTGACAGGGCGCTGAACGGCTCGCAACCTCCTTCCGACGGCTTCGGGACAACGGGGGGTTGCGTGAGCGAGGAGCTGCACGTCGTGCACGTCGGGCCCGACGCGGGGACCGCGGGCGGGATGGCGACGGTGATCACCCTGCTCACCCGCTCGCCCGACCCCGGGGTGCGGGCCACCACGGCCGCCACCTGGACGCCGTCCTCCCGGGACCACGGGCTCACCGCCACGCTGGGCGTGCTCGCCCGGCTGCTCCGCTCGCGGGACCGGCGGCCCGACTGGGTGCACGCCCACCTCAGCGAGGGCGGGTCGTTCGTCCGCGAGGGCGCGGTACTGCTCGTCGCCCGCGCCCTGGGCATCCGGACGGCGGCCACACTGCACGGCGCCCGCTTCGGCGAGTTCTCCGAGCGGCACCCGCGGCTGGTGCGGCGGGTCCTGGACGCCTGCCGTCTGGTGTTCCCGCTCGGGCCCCACGCGGGCGCCCGCGTCGCCGCGCTGTGCCCGGACACCCCGGTGCGGCCGGTGCTCAACCCGGTCGACCTCGACGAGCTGCGCACCGCGCCGGCCCCGCCGCACACCGCCGACGTCGTCTTCGGCGGCGTGGTCGGGCACCGCAAGGGCGTCGACCGGCTCGTCGCCGCCTGGCCGGAGGTGCGCCGCCGCCACCCGCGGGCGACCTGCCTGCTGTGCGGGCCCCCCGGGGACCTCCCCGTGACCGACCTGCCGGAGGGGATGTCCTACGCCGGCGCGCTCAGCCGCGCCGAGCTGCTCGGCGTCCTCCGCTCCGCGCGCGTGGCCTGCCTGCCCTCGCGCGACGAGGCGCTGCCGATGTTCGTCCTGGAGAGCCTGGCCCTCGGGGTCCCCGTGGTCACCACCCCCGTCGGGGAGATCGACCAGCTCGGCGAGGAGCAGGGCGTCGCCCTCGTCGACGGGGACCCGGCCGGGCTCGCCGCCCGGCTCGGCGACCTGCTCGCCGACCCGCTGACCTGCGCCGCCTGGGGCGCGCGCGGCCTGGCCTGGGCGCAGGAGCACTGCAGCGTCGAGGCCGTGAGCCGGGCGCTGGCCACCTCCTACCGGGCGGCCTGAGGCGTGCCGACCGCTCCCGGGAACCGCCCCGGCCCCTTCCAGGACTGGTCGGCCAACCGTGGCCGGCCCGGCATCCAGCTGGTGCTGCTGCTCTTCCGCCTCGCCCAGCGGGCCCGCGGCGACGGCGGCCGGCTCCGCCGCCTGCCGGCCGCGCCGCTGATGCTGCTCTACCGCCTGGTCGCGCTGCGCCTGTTCGGCATCGACCTGCCCGTCTCGACCGCCGTGGGCCCCGGCCTGGCGATCCACCACGGCATGGGCCTGGTGGTCAACCGGGCCACCCGGATCGGCGGGTCGGTGACCCTCCGGCACAGCACCACCCTGGGCGCCCGCCGCACCGACGAGGACTGCCCGGTGCTCGCCGCCCACGTCGACGTCGGCCCGCACACGGTCCTGCTGGGCGCGATCCGCGTCGGCGAGGGGGCGCTCGTCGGGGCCGGGAGCGTCGTCCTGCACGACGTCCCCCCCGCCGCCTCCGTGGCCGGCAACCCCGCCCGCGTCCTGTCCACCCGAGGAGGAACCCCGTGCTGACGTCGACACCCGCCGGCCGCGTGGCCGGGTTCTGGCGCTCGTGCGCCCAGGACGGCCGGCTGGTCGGCTGCCTGGACGAGGTCTTCGCCACGCCCTGGCGGACCCGGCCCGTCCGCGTGCAGACGGTCAACCTCCAGCACGTGCACCTCATCGCGACCTCCCCGCGCGCCGCGGAGGCCGCGATGGCCGCCGACCTGGTCTCCGCCGACGGGTGGCCCCTCGCCTGGCTCGCCCGGCGCGGCGGCCGCGACTGCGCCCGGGTCACCGGGCGCGAGATCGTCGACGCGCTGCTCCAGGACCCCACGCTGGCCGGGCGGCGGGTCGCCCTGCTCGGCACGCGGGCGGAGGTGGCGGCCGCGTTCGCCGAGCAGCTCGCCCGCAACGACGTGACCCTGGCCTGGAGCCACCACGGGGACGCCCGCACCTGGGACGTGGCGGCGGTCGCGCGGGAGGTCGCCGCGCGCGACTGCGACGTCGTCCTCGTCGCCCTCGGCGCGCCGCGCGGGGAGCCGCTGGGCCAGGCGCTCGCCGAGCTCCTCCCCCGGGGCCTCGTCGTGGGGGTGGGCGGCGCGGTGGAGATGGCCACCGGCGACATGCCGGCGGCCCCCGGCTGGGTGGGCCGGGTCGGCCTCGAGTGGGCCTACCGGCTGGTCCACCAGCCCCGCCGGCTCGGCCGGCGCTACCTCGTCGAGAGCCCGCGCGCGCTGCTCCTGCTGGCACTCGCCGCCCGGGCCGGCACGTGAGCGCCGACCCGGGGCCCGCCCGGCTCGCGTCCGCGCTGTGGCCCCTGGTCCCGGGCACCGCCGTCGTGGCCGCCGTCGCCGGCCTCCTCCTGGCGCCCCTGGCCACCGTCGCGGCGGTCCTCGGCCTCGCCGTCCTCGCCGCGTCGGTGCGCTGGCCGCGCGAGACGGCCCTGGCCGCCATGGTCGGCGGTCCGCTGTACCTGTCGGGCTACGCGGCCGGCCCGGTGACCGCCGACAACGTCGCGGTCCTCTACGGCGCCGCCGTGGGCGCCGCCTGGCTCCTGGCGCGCCGCCGGTCGGGGACGCCGCTGGCCGCCTGGCCGGTCGCCCTCGCACTCGCCGTCACCCTGGCCGCGGCGGCCAACGGGGGCGCCGGCCTGCAGGGCACCGTCCGCTTCCTGTCCCTGGCCGTGCTGGCGCTCGTCCTGGTCAACTCGACCCCGGCCGCCCGCTCCCGCACCGTCGCGTGGGTCGAGGTCGCGGTGACCGTGGGCGCGCTGGTGCTCCTCGCCCAGCCGCTGACCGGCTACCCCGCCGCGTTCGGCACCGCGGAGGGGGTGGGCCTGCGCTTCGGCGGCCTGTTCGGGCACCCGAACTTCGCCGCCTACACGATCTGCCTCGTCCTGCTGTACCAGGTCTACGCCCGGCGGTTCACCGCCCTGCGGGTCGCCTCCACCGCGGTCCTGCTGACGGCGCTGCTCCTCACCGGCAGCCGTGCCGCCCTGCTCGTGTTCCTGGTCCTGCTGCTGCCGGCGGTGTGGCTGCGCGCCCGGCGCTTCCTCGGCCTGCTGGTGCCCGCGGTCGTGGCGCTGCCGTTCGTCGGGACCACCGTGCTGACCCGGCTGGAGAGCATCTCCCGGACCGGGGGGCTGTCCGGGCAGAACGCCTCGGGCTGGCGGCTCGGGCAGTGGCAGGACGCGCTGGAGGCCACCCGCGGGCACGAGCTCCTGGGGATCGGCTGGGGCCAGACGGTGTCGGTCATGGGCGACGAGCTCGGCGCGCACAGCACCTACGTCCAGCTGTGGCTGGAGGTGGGCCGCGTCGGCACCGTCGTGGCCGCCGTCGGGCTCGCCGTCCTGCTCGGGGCGGCGCGGGGCTCGCGGACCGCCCAGGTGCTGCTGGCCTACGCCGTCGTCGCGAGCGTCTCCGACCCGGTGCTGCTCTACCCCTCGTGCCTGACCGTGCTGCTGGTGCTGCTGTCCGAGCTGCTGCCGGCCCGGGACGCGGGCACCGCGGCGGCGCCGGGGTCCGGCGAGGCCGGGACGGCGGCCCCCACCACAACGCCACACCTGCAGGGAGCACCCGCATGACGCTGAGCTACGAGGTCCTCGTCCCGGCCTACCAGGCCGAGGACTCCATCGCCGCGGCCGTCGCCTCCGCCCTCGCCCAGGAGCCGGCCCCGCTGCGCGTCCTCGTCCACTCCGACGGCAGCACCGACGCGACCGTGGAGCGGGCCCGCGCGGCCGGCGCCGAGGTGGTCGACGCGGCCGAGAACCGCGGGGTGGGTGCCGCCCGCCAGGCGCTGCTGGAGCGGGCCCGGGCACCGTGGGTGCTGGTCCTCGACAGCGACGACCGGCTGCTGCCGGGCGCCGCGGGGCTGTTCGCCGGGGCGGTGGCGGCGCAGCCGGACGCCTGGGTGCTCGGCTTCGGCGAGGTCCCCGACACCTCGGCCGCGCCGGACGCCCCGCGGCTGGACCCGGCCCGCCCGGTCGACCTGCGCGGGCTGTGGCAGCGCAACCCCTTCGTCAGCTCCTCGACGCTGGTCCGCCGCGAGCCGGCGGTCCGCGTCGGGGGGTTCCCCGCGGTGCGGCGGCTGGTCGACTACGCCTTCTGGCTGGTCCTCGCCGGCGAGCCGGAGGCGGGCGGCCGGCTGTGGAACCGCACCGTGCCGGTGACGGCACGGGCGGTCCACGGCGGGACGATCACCGGCAACGTGGTCGCCGCGGTGCAGGCCGAGCGGGACCTGCTGGTCGCCCACGCGGACGCCGCGCTCGCCGGGCTGCCCGGCCCGGTCCGCACGGCGGCGACCCGGGTCCGGCTGGCGGTGCTGTGGTGGCGCGGCCTGTCCCGGCACCGGGACTACGGGCGCCCATCGTCGTCCTACCTCCCCGCGGGCGACGTCGTCCCCGGCGTCGTGCTGCCCGGGCTGCTGGGCCTCCTGGCCCTGCCCTCGGTGCAGCGCACCGTCCGGGCGGCGGCCCGCGGGGCGCGTGGCGCCCTGCACCGGGCCGCGGCAGCCGGCCGGCCGCCGGTCGCCCGCCCCGCGGTGGCTGCCTCCGAGGGGTGAGGGCGCCCCCGGCCGTCCCGACGGACGGCCCGGGGACCGGGAGGATCCAGGACAGAGGACGGCGCGGGCACCGGCGCGCCGTCGGGCGGGACGGGCCGGCGGACCGGTGCCGTCGGCGGGACACGGGGGAAGTGGGATGGACGGACGCGTGCTGACCGGGGTGGGACTGGGCCTGCTGGCCCCGCGCGAGGCGACCCGCCGGCACCTGCGGGCCGGGCTCTCGCTCGAGCAGTTCTTCGACGAGCTCAACCGCCAGGGGGTGCGCTACGCCGTCCTCCGCTGGTTCGAGACGCTGCCGGACGTCGAGCCCGGGGAGGACGTCGACGTCCTGGTGGCCGACGAGGACCTGCCGCGGCTGCGGTCGCTGCTGGCGTCGCACCGGGTGGCGCCGGCGCGGCAGGCGTTCGACGTCTACTCCGAGACCGGGCTCCCGGGCTCGGACTTCCGCGGGATCCCGTACCTCTCCCCCGCGCTGGCCGCCCGCGTGCTCGACCGCGCCGTCCTGTGGCGGGGGCGCTACCGGGTGCCCTCCCCGGCCGACCACTTCGACTCGATGGCCTACCACGTCGCCTACCACAAGGGGCTGCGGTCGGGGCTGCCCGCCGAGCCCGGCGGGTCCCCCGCGACCGGTTCTCCCGAGCACGACTACGTCGCGGTGCTCGGCGGTCTGGCCGCCGACGCCGGGCTGTCGGTCCGGCTCACCCTGGCCGACCTCGACGCGCACCTGGCGGCGAGCGGGCTGCGCCCGCCGCTGGACACCCTGGAGAAGCTCGCCGAGGCCAACCCGTGGCTGCGCGACGCCCTGGAGCGCGAGTTCGGACCCGCCGACGCCGACCTCCCCGGGCTCGCCGTCTTCGTGGTGCGGGAGCAGGCGGCCGGGCTGCTCGACCGGGTGCGCGCGGAGCTGGTCCGCGAGGGCTGGGAGCCCCTGGCCACCGTGCCGCTCGACCCCGCGCAGGCGGCGCGGGTCCGCGCCCGGGTGCGGGGCGGCAACTGGGGCGCCGGTCCCTTCGCCGTCAGCGGCGGCGGGCCGGCCGCCTACGTCGTCGCGTTCGACCTCGCCGCCGTCGTCGAGGGGGCGACCTCCTCGCCGGAGCGGGTGACCGCCTCGAAGCTCGCCGTCCGCCGCCGGCTGCTGGCCGGGCGGCCGGCGGGGGCGCGGTTCAACCCGCTGCACAGCTCGGACAACGCCCGGCAGGCGCTGGACTACCTCGACGCCCTCGACGACCCCGCTCTCGTGGCCGGGCTGCGCGCGCGGATCGCCGAACTGCGCGCCGCGACGGCCTTCCCGTACCCGGTCGTGGAGCTGCTGCCCAGCGGGCGGCGCCGCGCGGTGACCGCGGTCGTCGACCACCCCGAGTTCGGGAAGTGCGTCTGCAAGGTATTCCACCCCGGCGCCCGCCGGTTCCTGGAGCGGGAGCTGCGGGCCCGCACCGAGCTCGCCGACCTCCCCGAGGTGCCCGCCCTGCTGGAGGCCGGCGACACCTGGCTGCTGTCGCCGCGCTACACCGACACCCGGGCGCACGTCCGGCGTCCCCTCCCCGACGGCCCGCACGCCCAGCTCACGCCGGCGACCAGCCGCGCGCTGGCCCGGCTCGCCCGGACCGTGCACGAGCGCGGCGGCTTCCTGCTCGACCTCACGCCGCTGAACCTGGTGAGCGACGCGGTCGAGGGCCTGAAGGTCATCGACTGGGAGTTCCTGCAGGCGTTCCCGGGCGAGCGGCCCGCGCTGCTCGACTCGCCGACCGTCCGCGGACGGGACGACCGGTCGCCGGACGTCGACACGCCGCTGGGCGTCAGTTCCTCCGCCGGCGCCGTCCTCACCGTGTTCTCCCCCCGGGTCACCGGGGTGCCGCGGCGGCTGCTGCTGACCCGGCCGGCGTGGGCCGTCGCGCCGCTCGCCGAGCCGGGGATGGCCCTGGCGTGGCTGCTGCTCACCCTGCGGACGGCGGTCAAGCGCAGCCGCCCGCGGGTGCTGCGCGCGGCCCGGCGGGCCGCCCGCGGCGCCGTCGTCGGCGTCGCGTCGCTGCGCGGGTGAGCCCCCCGGACACCGCCGACCCGGCCGCGCCCGCCGCTCCGGGGCCCGACCGGTCCCTGGCCCGCTCGGCCGTCCGGGGGCTGTCCTGGTCGATGGTCGGCGCGCTCGGGCAGGCGCTGCTGCAGCTCGTCTCGATCGTCGTCCTGTCGCGGCTGCTGACCGCCGAGGAGTTCGGCACCGCGGTGGCGGCCACCGTGGTGATGGGCCTGGCCGTGGTGCTCGGGCAGCTGGGCATCGGCCCGGCCCTCGTGCAGTCGCGGCAGCTGCGCGACGAGGACGTGGCCACCGCCTTCTCCGTGGCCGCCGGGCTGGGCGTGCTGCTGGCCGCGGCGCTGTTCCTGGCCGCCCCCGTCATCGGCCCCCTCGTCGGCCTGCCGGCCGACTCCTGGTTCCTGCGGCTGCTGTCGGTCGTCCTGGTCCTCGGCGGACTGGGCTCGGTGTCCCTGGGCCTGCTGCAGCGGCAGCTGCGCTTCCGCGCCCTCGTGCTGGTCGAGCTGGGCGCCTACGGCGTCGGGTACCTCGGCACGACCGTCGCCCTGGCCTCCGCCGGAGCGGGTGCGGCGGCGCTGGTGTGGGGGCAGGTGGTCCAGGCGCTGGTGACGGCCGTGGGGGCGTACGCGCTGGTCCGCCACCCGGTGCGACCGCCGTCCTGGCCGGTGGCGGTCCGGTCGGCGCGCCGGGTCCTGGGGTTCGGGTCGGCCTACTCGCTGGCCCAGCTGGGCAACTGGGTCGGCCTCAACGGGGACAACCTCGTGGTCACCTCCACGCTCGGCCCCGCCGCCCTCGGCGCCTACTCGCGCGCCTACCAGCTGCTGGTCCAGCCCGCGAACCTCATCGGGACCGTCGCGGACAAGGTGCTCTTCCCGGCCCTGTCGCGGATCCAGGACGACCGCGACCGGCTCGCCCGGGCCTACGTCCTGGCCGGGTCGTTGGTGGCCCTGCTCACCCTCCCGGTCAGCGTGCTGCTCCTCGTCCTCGCCCCCGAGGTGGTCGCGGTCCTGCTGGGCCCGGGCTGGACGTCGGTGGTCCTGCCGCTGCAGGTCTTCGCCGTGGTGCTCCTGCCGCGCACCGCCTACAAGATCAGCGGTTCCCTCACCCGGGCCACCGGCGCGGTCCTCGGGGGTGCGTGGCGCCAGTGGCTGTACGCGGCCGAGGTCACGGTCGGCTGCGCGGTCGGCAGCGCGTGGGGTGTTCCCGGGGTCGCCGTCGGGGCGTCCGTCGCGATCGTCGCGCACTTCGCCACGATGCTGGTCTTCTCGGCGCGGATCAGCCCCGGCCTGGTCGGGCGGGTGCTGCGCAGCTACGCGCGGTCGCTGCCGGTCGCCGTCGCCACCGCCGCGGCCGCCTGGCCCGCGGCCGCGCTGCTGCGCCCGTCCACGCCCGACGCGGTCGTCGTCCTCGGCACCGTGGTGAGCGGCCTGCTGGCGGCCGGTGCGGCCCTGCTCGCCTCCCGGCGGCTGTTCCGCGACGAGCTGTCGGTCCTGGCCGCCGCACGGTCCCGCCCGGCACCGCCGGGCCGACCCCCGCGCACCCGTCCGGGCGTGTGACGTCCCCCGCACGGGTCCCCGGGAACCGGGGGGGAGGGTGGCCGCCCGGCCGGTCAGGGCCTACGTTCGGGGACCGATGCCCCTCCTCACCCAGCGGACCGCGACGACCCCGCCCGCGGTCCGGGACCGTGGCCGGAGCAGCCGCCGGGTCACCTGTGACGTGTGGCTGCTCGACCTGACCGACGGCCGCTGGGACGTCCCGCGGGCCGCCGCGCTGCTGAGCTCCGCCGAGCGGGCGCGTGCCGAGCGCGGCACCCCGGCGGTCCGCCGTCGTCGGGTGCTCGTGCGGGCGGTGCTGCGGGAGGTCCTCGGGGAGCTCCTCGCGACGGCGCCCGGCGAGGTCCCGCTGGACCGGCGCGACGGCCGCCCCGTCCTCGCCGGCGCCGCCGCCGGATCCGGCCTGGACGTCTCCTGCTCGACCGGCGACGGACTGGCGCTGGTCGCCGTCGCGCACGGGACCCGGGTCGGCGTGGACGTCGAGCCCCAGCGGGAGCAGGACTGGCGCGACGCCGCCGCCGAGGGCTGGCTCGCGCCCGCCGAGGTGGCCGCCGTCGCCGCGCTGCCCCCGGCGGAGCGGGCCGGCGCGCTGACCCGCCGGTGGACCCAGAAGGAGGCCGTGCTCAAGGCGGAGGGCGTGGGGCTGCGCCGGGACCCGGCGACCGTGCCCACCCCCGGCGGGGACGCGGGCCGGGCCGGCGCGTGGGAGCTGGTGGCCGTGCCGGTGCCCGACGGCCACCTGGCCAGCCTGGCCACCGGCCGGCCCGTCGTCCCGGTCATCGAGGAGAGGAGCCCGTGGTGACCCGGTCGACCACGGCGCCCGGGGTGGGGCGCGCCGCGCCGGGCGAGCCGCAGCTGGCGTCCTTCCGCGCGGTGTGCGAGCAGCTGGCCGGCCGCGAGCTGCGCGGCGCCACGGCGCTGCACGAGTTCTCGGTGTCGTCCTCCCGCGAGTTCTGGCAGGCCCTCCTGCACTGGTCGGGTCTGCTGTGGGAGGGCACGAGCGAGCCGGTCTGCACCGGCGACGACGTCGAGACCGCCCGGTTCTTCCCCGGCGTCCGGCTGAACTACGCCGAGAACGTCCTCTGCCCGCTGGGCGACGACGACGCGCCGGCCCTGACCTCCGTGCACGCCACCCGCCCGGCCGAGCACCTCACCCGGGGCGAGCTGCGCAGCGCCGTCGCGCGCACCGCCGCCGCGCTGCGCACCGCGGGCGTCGGGCCCAGCGACACCGTGGCGAGCGTCGCCCCCAACCACGCGGGCACGGTCGTCGCCGCCCTCGCGGTGGCCGCGATCGGCGCGACGCTGTCCTCGGCGACCCCGGACATGGGACCGGGCACGCTGCTAGGCCGCTTCGGGCAGGTCCGCCCGGCGGTCCTGCTCGTCGACCGCACCGGCACCGGCGCCGGCGCCGACGGCGACGGGGTGGCCGCGCTGGTCGCCGGCCTGCCCGAGGTGCGGCAGGTGCTGGTGCTGGACGACGAGCCGCTCGCTGCCGTCGGCGGCGTGCCGGTCGCCCGCCTGGCCGAGCTGGTCGCCGCGGTGCCGGACGGCGCCGCGCCGGAGGACTGGCCGCGACTGCCGTTCGACCACCCGCTGTGGGTGATGTTCTCCTCCGGCACCACCGGCCCGCCGAAGGCGATGGTCCACGGCGCGGGCGGCTCGCTGCTCGAGCACGTCAAGGAGCACCGCCTGCACGGCGACCTGCGGCGCGGGGACGTCCTGTACTTCCACACCACCACCGCCTGGATGATGTGGAACTGGCAGCTCTCCGCGCTGGCCGTGGGCGCGCACGTCGTCCTCTACGACGGCCCGGTCGACGGGCCGGAGACGCTGTGGCGGCTGGTCGCCGAGCACGGCGTCACCGTCTTCGGCACCAGCCCCGCGTACCTGCAGCTGTGCCAGGACGAGGGCTACCGCCCCCGCGACGCGGTGGACCTGCGGGCGCTCCGGGCGGTCCTGTCGACCGGCGCGGTCCTGCACGACTGGCAGTTCGACTGGCTGGCCGACGCCGTGGGCGACGTGCCCCTGCAGTCGGTCTCCGGCGGCACGGACATCGTCGGCTGCTTCGTCCTCGGCCACCCGGAGCTGCCGGTGCAGCGGGGGCGCTCGCAGGCGCTGAGCCTCGGCCTGGACGTGGCCGCGCTCGACGACGCCGGCGTCCCGGTGCTCGGGGAGGTCGGCGAGCTCGTCTGCCGCCGTCCGTTCCCGTCGCGGCCGGTCGGCTTCCTCGCCGACCCCGACGGCCGGCGCTTCCACGAGGCCTACTTCGCCGACCACCCGGGCGTGTGGACCCACGGGGACCGCATCGAGATCGCCGCCGACGGCTCGGCGCGGGTGCACGGCCGCTCCGACGGGGTGCTCAACATCGACGGCATCCGGATCGGGCCGTCGGAGATCTACACCATCGTGCGCCGGCTGCCCGAGGTCGCCGACGCGATGGCGCTGGAGCAGCAGGACCCGACCCGCCCCGGCGCGGCCCGGCTCGTCCTGCTCGTCGTCCTGACCCCGGGCACGACGCTGGACGACGACCTGGCGCAGCGGGTCCGCGCCGTCCTGCGGCGGCAGGGCTCCGCGGCGCACGTGCCCTCGCTGGTGCTGCAGGTCGAGGACCTGCCGGTGACGCACAACGGCAAGAAGTCCGAGCGCGCGGCCCGGGACACGCTCGACGGCGTCCCGGTGCGCAACCTGGCCGCGCTGCGGAACCCGGCCAGCCTGGCCGGGATCGCCACGGCGGCGCAGCAGGCGGCGCGGGCCGACGCGGCCCGCCGCGAGGCCGTGGACGACATTCCCGACGGCGTCGCGCGGGCGTTCGCCGAGGTGCTGCACGCCCCGGTGGACGAGGGGACGCACTTCTTCGACGCCGGCGGCACGTCGCGGCAGTCGATGACGCTGCTGCGCCGGCTGCGCGGGGAGCTGGGCCGGCCGATCGGCATGGACGACTTCCTCGCCGACCCCACCGTCCGGGGGCTGCGGGCGGCGCTGGCCGCCGACCCCGCACCGGCCGACGCGGTCGAGCGCCTCCGCGAGGGGGCCGCCGGCGTCCCGCCGCTGGTCTTCGTGCACGGGGTCCACGGCGACACCGACCTCTACCGGTCGCTGGTCCAGGCGCTGGAGACCGACGCCCCGGTGTACGGCCTGACCGCGCACCCCGGCACCGGGCACGCGGTCGGCACGCTGTCCCTGGCCGACCTCGCCCGCCGGCACGTGGAGACGCTCACCGCGCTGGTCCCCGACGGTCCGGTGCGGCTGGCGGGCTACTCCTTCGGCGGGCTGGTGGCCTTCGAGATGGCGGGCTTGCTGACCGCCCGCGGCCGCGAGGTCACCTTCCTCGGCCTGCTCGACACGCTCCCGCCGAGCAGCCAGCTGTCGGACGGCGCCCGGCGGCTCTACCACCTGGCCGGGAGGCTGGCGCACACCCTGCCGGGCATGGGGGAGGTCACGGCCGGCCAGTTCCGCCGGCGGGTCGCCGACCGGCTGCTCCGCCGTCGCCGCGCCGCCTCCCCGGCGCCCGCGACGGCCCCGGACCGGGAGCTGGCCCGCGGCGAGGAGCTGTTCCACGCGCACCGCTGGAGCCGCCACCCGGGGCCGGTGAGCTACTTCCGGGCCCGCCGGCGACCGCCCGTCGTCCTGAACCACCTGTACGCGTGGCGGCGGGTCGCACCGGACCTGACCGTCGTCGACGTCCCCGGCGCGCACGACGACCTGCTGGCCGCCGAGCACACCCCGGAGCTGGCCGCCCGCTTCTCCGCGGCCCTGCGGCGCTCGGCCGCCTGACGGGAGCCGGCGTCAGCGCACCGCCGGGCAGCGCAGGACGTGGTCGAGGACCGGTGCCAGGGCCCCCGCGACGTCCTCGACGGCACGGGTGTGCGCCTCCGGGGGCCCGCTGATCGGGTCGTCGACGTCGTCCCCCGCACCACCGGCCCGCAGGCGACGGGCCGCGGCCAGCCGGCCCACGAGCTCGCGCGGGTCGCCGCCGGGCGTCCCGGGGAGCTCCGGGGACCCCTCGGCCAGCCGCGCCAGGTCGGCCGCCTCGCGGAGGGTGAAGGTCCGGGACAGCGCCCGCGGCTCGAGGGCGAGCACGGACTGCCGGTGCTCGCGCGTCATCGTCAGCACCAGGTCCGCCGCGGCGACCAACGGCGCGCGCAGCCGGCGGGCGGTGAACCCCTCGACGTCCCCGCCGAGCGCGCGCACGGCCGCGGCGGTGTGCGGGTGGACCGCGGCGCCGACCACCGCCCGCGTCCCCGCGCTGTGCACCTGGACGCCGGAGGCGGCCGGCCCGAGGAGCTCCTCGAGCCGCCGCCGGGCCAGCCGCTCCGCGGCCGCGGACCGGCAGATGTTGCCCGTGCAGACGAACAGCAGCCGGAACGCGGCCGCGGGGGCCGGCTCCGCGGCACCCACGGGCCGGGGGCCGGTCACCGCGCGGCGGTCGCCGGCGCGGCGCCGTACTCGGCGCTGTAGCCGTAGGCCGCGCTGACGTCGTCCCGCACCGGGACGATGTTCAGGACGGTGCCGACCGTCCGGGCGCCCACGCGGTCGAGCGTGGCGCGGGTCCGCTGCAGCTGCTCCCGCGTCGTGCTGCCGTGCCGCACGGAGAGCAGGACGCCGTCGGCGAGGACGGCCAGGCCGGTCGCGTCGGCGACGGGCAGCATCGGCGGGGCGTCGAGGACGACGTAGTCGTGGGTCTCCCGGAGGTGCTCGAGCAGGGCGCGCATGGCGCCGGAGGCGAGCAGCTGGGCCGGGTTGGGCGCCGTCGGGCCGGCGCCGACGACGACGAGGCCGCCGTCCTCACCGACGGGCTGGGCCACGTCCTCGACGTGCGCCCGCCCGGTCAGGACGTTGGTCAGGCCCACCCCGGTGACCAGGCCGAGGTAGCTCGTCACCCGCGGCCGGCGCAGGTCGGCCTCGATGAGCACCACCCGCTGCCCGGCGTCGGCCAGGGCGAGCGCGAGGTTGACCGCGACCGTCGTCTTCCCCTCCGACGGCATGGCGCTGGAGACCACGAGCACCCGCGGGGGCGTGTCGACGTCGAGGAACTGCAGGTTGGTCTGCAGGTGCCGGTAGGCCTCGGCCGAGCGGCTCGAGCCCTGCAGGTCCACCCGGTGCCGCTGCTGCAGCTCGTCGTCGCGGAGGACGACGCCGATGACCGGCGCGCCGGCCAGCTCGGTCACCTCGTCGGGGTCCTTGAGCGAGCGGTCCAGCCGGGCCCGGACGACCGCGGTGGCCGCGCCCAGGGCCAGGCCGACGACCAGGCCGACGGCGAGGTCGAGCACCGGCTGCGGCGCGCTGGGCGAGCGGGGCAGGTCCGCGGCGCCGAAGACGGTGACCCGCACCGGCGACGTCAGGGAGCCGGCCGGGGTCTCCAGCTCCGCCACCGCCGCGATGAACTCGTCGGCGACCGTGCGGGCGATCCGCTGCGCCTGGCCGGGCGAGGGGTCGGTGACGCTGACGTCGAGGACCACCGTGCCGGACACCGGCGCCGCCTCGACGCGGGCGGCCAGCTGGGCCGGGGTCTCGGCCAGGTCGAGCTCGGCGACCACCCGGGCGGCCAGCTCCTGGCTGGTCAGCAGCTCGGCGTAGGAGGCGATGCGCTTCTCCGCGAACTGGTTGCCCTGGAACGCCTCGGCGGTGGACGTCGAGTCGGTCGTGGCCACGAACAGCTGCGTGTGCGAGGTGTAGACGGGCGTGGTGCCCGCGGTGACGGCCACGGCGGCCACCCCTCCGAGGAGGAGGCCCAGCACCGGCATCCACCACCCTCGCCGCAGCGCCCGGAGCAGCTCACCGAAGTTCATCGTGCGTCCTCGTTCCCCCGAGTCGGATGTGGCCGGACGGCCCGCGGCCCGAGCCGCGCCCGACGGACGATAGGTGCGGCCGCACCGGCCGGACCCGCTCCTCCCGGAGGCCTCCCCCCTAGGGGTTGTTTCCGGGGGCCCCACGCCCGCCTCCCCCTCCCGCCGCCTTCCTGGGGGCTCCCCGGGGTGTCACGATCCCGGCTCGCCGCCCGGCGTCCGCCGGGTGCGCCGCCGGCCGCTCGGTCGGCGGACCGGGTCGTTCAGGGGGAGTCCGTGTCGATGAGGATCTCGGTGGTCGGGTGTGGCTACCTCGGGGCGGTGCACGCCGCGTCGATGGCCGAGCTGGGGCACGAGGTGGTCGGCATCGACGTCGACGGGCCGAAGACCGCGGCGCTGAACGAGGCGCGCGCGCCGTTCTACGAGCCGGGCTTCGAGGAGCTGCTGGCCCGCACGCTGGCCACCGGGCGGCTGCGGTTCTCCACCGACGTGACCGAGGCCGCCGGCGCGCAGGTGCACTTCGTGTGCGTGGGCACCCCGCAGAAGCGCGGGGAGTACGCCGCCGACCTGCGCTACGTGCAGGAGGCCGTGGAGTCGCTGCTGGGCGTCCTGGCCCCCGGCGACCTGGTGGTGGGCAAGTCCACGGTGCCGGTGGGCACCGCGGCGCGGCTGGCGGAGCTGGTCGGCGAGAAGGTGCCCGGGGCGCTGCTGGCGTGGAACCCGGAGTTCCTCCGCGAGGGCTTCGCCGTCCACGACACCCTCGAGCCCGACCGGCTGGTGTACGGCCTGCCCGCCGGGGACGACGGCGCGACCGCCGAGCGCCTCCTCGATGCGGTGTACGCCCCCATCGTGGCGCGGGGGACCCCGAAGGTGACCACCGACTTCGCCACCGCCGAGATGGTCAAGACCGCCGCCAACTCCTTCCTGGCCACCAAGATCTCCTTCATCAACGCGATGGCCGAGCTGTGCGAGGCCACCGGCGCCGACGTCAAGCAGCTCGCCGACGCCATCGGCTACGACGACCGCATCGGGCGGAAGTTCCTCAACGCCGGCCTCGGCTTCGGCGGCGGCTGCCTGCCCAAGGACATCCGCGCCTTCATGGCCCGCGCCGGCGAGCTCGGGGCCGATCAGGCGCTGACGTTCCTGCGCGAGGTGGACAACATCAACATGCGCCGGCGCATCCGGATGGTGGAGCTGGCCCGCGAGGTGCTCGACGGATCGCTGCTCGGCAAGCACGTCGCCGTCCTCGGCGCGGCGTTCAAGCCCGACAGCGACGACATCCGCGACTCCCCGGCGCTCAACGTCGCCGCCCAGCTGCAGCTGCAGGGCGCGGTGGTGCGGGTGACCGACCCGGCGGCGGTGGACAACGCCCGCCGGCTGTGGCCGCAGCTGGACTACGCGCCCACCCCGGAGGAGGCCGCCGCCGGCGCGGATGCGGTGCTGGTGCTCACCGAGTGGCGCCAGTACCGCGAGCTCGACCCGGCCGCTTTCGGGACCGTGGTGCGCCAGAAGCGGGTGCTCGACGGGCGCAACGCCCTCGACCGCGAGGCCTGGACCGCCGCCGGCTGGACCTACCGGGCCCTCGGCCGCCGGACCGACTGATGCGCGCCCGGCACGCCTCCCCCGACGGCCGGACCCACCGCTCCCGGGGCGGGCGGTGGGAGCGGCCGCCGGCCTGGGCCCTCGCCGCCATGGCGCTGTGCCTGGCCGGCCTCGCCGTCGTCGGCCCCTCGGCCCTGCGGCAGGACACGGTCCCCGCGGCCGGTGCCGCCGAGCCGACCGGCACCGGGTCCACCGCCACCGGGCCCGCCGCCACCGAACCCGCCGCCACCGGGCCGGCCCCGTCCACCCGGGCGGCCGTCCCGGTGCCGCGGCCGGCCGACCGGGCCCTGCGGGTGCTGTTCATCGGCGACTCGCTGATGTGGGGCTCCTTCGCCAGCGACGAGAGCCTGACCTACCGGGCCCGCGTCACCGCCGCGCTGTCGGCCGGCGGGCCGGTCGAGACCGCCACCGTCGGCGGCCCCGGCTGGAGCGCGGCCGAGGCGGCGGAGGACCTGCCCGGGGTGTCCGGGCCGTTCGACCTGGTGGTCGTCGAGGTCGGCGCCAACGACTCGGTCGCCCTCACCGCGGCCGAGTTCGGCGCGGACTACGCGGCGCTGCTCGACGGCGTCCGCGCGCTGGCCCCCGACGCCACGCTGCTGTGTGACGGCGTGTGGAACGGCCCGGAGCTCGCCACCCCCCTCGACCGCGAGCTGCGGCCGGTCTGCGCCGATCACGGCGGCGTCGTGGTCCCGCTCAGCCCGCTCTACGTCGACGAGACGCTGCGCGGGCCCGAGGGGTCGGTGCTGGCCAGCGGGGCGGTCCGCGACCAGTTCCACCCCAACGACGCGGGACACGCCGCCATCGCCGAGGCGATGCTGGCGGTCCTCGACCTCTGAGCGGGCCGGGCCGGCGGGCCCGCCCCGCGCGGGTGTCACCTCGCGGGGGGACGCGACGCTCACTCTCGGTCACCTAGCGTCGATCGAGATCATCCGTGGAGCGGGACGCCGTCCGAGCGCCGCCCACGGGTCGGTGCAACGACGGGGGAGCAACACTCGTGCGCGCAGTCCGCAGTCTGGTCGTGGTCGTCCTCGCCGCCCTCCTGGCGGTCGGCGGCCTGGTCGTCGGTCCCGACCGGGCGAGCGCGGCGACGGGGGACGTCGGGTACCCGGGGCCCTCGTACGCCGGCGCCTCCTACGTGCCGACGTCCGACAAGCCGCAGAGCAAGCTCTGGTTCGCGCAGGGCTCGTGGTGGGCGAACATGTTCCACACGGAGTCGGGGACCTGGCACCTCTTCCGGCTGGACCGGGCGACCCAGCAGTGGGTCGACACCGGCGTGCAGGTCGACGACCGGCCGAACACGCTGGCCGACGTGCTGTGGGACGGCACGCGGCTCTACGTCGCCTCGCACGTGGTGAGCCTCTCCAGCGACACCAGCGCCACCCCGTCCCTGGGCAACAGCCCGGCCCGGCTCTACCGCTACAGCTGGTCGGCCGACCGCGGCTACCGGCTCGACGCCGGCTTCCCCGTGGCCATCACCCAGTACTCCAGCGAGTCCCTCACCATCGACAAGGACTCCACCGGCACCCTGTGGGCCACCTGGACGCAGGTCAGCGCGGCCGCGGGCGGCGGCTACACGAGCTCGGTGTACGTCAACTCCACCACCGGCAGCGACAGCAGCTGGGGGACGCCGTTCGTCGTCCCGGTGGCCGGGTCGGCCGTGTCGCAGGACGACGTCTCCAGCGTGGTGGCCTTCGGCCGCAACCGCATCGGGCTGCTGTGGAGCAACCAGCTCGACGGCACCGTGTACTGGGCGGTCCACGACGACGGCACCTCCCGCACCTCGTGGCGGGGCAGTGCCGCCATCCGCGGGAACCGGCAGGCCGACGACCACCTGAACATCAAGGCGGTGCAGGCCGACACCTCCGGCCGGGTGTTCGCGGTGGTCAAGACCAGCCTCGACGGGGACCCGACGGCCGCGCCCACCGACCCGCAGATCCGGCTGCTGAGCTTCAAGCCGGGCACCGGTGCGTGGTCGGCGACGACGGTCGGCACGCTGGCCGACTGCCACACCCGGCCGCTGCTGATCCTGGACGAGGAGCACCAGACCGTCCACGTCCTGGCCACGGCGCCCACCAGCGGCGGGTGCCCCTTCGCCGGCGCGCCCGGCACCATCTACGACAAGACCGCGCCGATGGCCGACCCGGTCTTCGCCGCGGGGCGCGGCACCCCGGTGATCCGCGACGTCGCCTCGGCCAACATGAACGACGTCACCGGCACCAAGCAGAGCGTCACCGCGGCCAGCGGCATCGTCGTCCTGGCCAGCCAGAAGGCCACCCAGCGCTACTGGCACGCCGACCTCGCCGCCGTGCCGGCGGCGCCGGTGGCCCCCGTCGCGTCGTTCACCACCTCCACGACGTCCGGGTCGGCCCCGCTGCCGGTGCAGTTCACCGACACCTCCACCGGGACGCCGACCTCGTGGGCGTGGGACCTCGGTGACGGGACCACCGCGACCACCCGCAACCCGGCACACACCTACACCGCGCCGGGCACGTACACGGTCACCCTCGTCGCCACCAACGCGACGGGCTCGAGCACCCCGGCCACCGCCACCGTCACGGTGACCGCCGCGGCGACCGCCAGCGGCGTCGTCACGGCGGGCGCGTCGACCACCGCGGCCGCGACGACGGCCGCCGCGGAGGTCACCCTCCCGCTGCCCGCGGGGCTGACCGCCGGGACCGTGCTGGTCGCGCAGATCACCGCCGACGCCGCGCCCACGATGGCGGCCGTCCCCACCGGCTGGACCCCCCTGCTGACCCGGCCGCTGGCCCTCGGCAGCGGCGCCCGGGTGTTCGCCTACCACCGGGTCGTCGGGGACCCGGCCACCGAGCCGGCCACCGCGACCTGGACGCTGTCGGCGGCACAGCGGTGGGGCGGCGGCATGACCGCCTTCACCGGCGCCGACCCCGAGACCCCCTTCGACACCCCGCTGAGCACCGCGGTCGACACCACCTACGCGGCGACCCGGCTCACCGTCCCCGGCCTGACCACCGTCACCGACGGCGCGCTGCTCGTCGGCGGCCTCGGCCTGGACAACCTCACCGCCGGCGTCACCCCGCCCGCGGCGTGGACCGAGGCCTGGGAGAGCACGGGCGGCCAGGTGTCGGAGCTGGCCACCCGGCAGACCGCCGCGGCCGGCCCGACCGGCGACCTGACCTGGACCCTGGGCCGGGCGACCGCCGCGGGCGGCTGGGTCCGCGCGCTGCGCCCGGTGCCCGCGCCGCCGACGGCGTCCTTCAGCACCTCGGTGACCGAGGGCCCGGCGCCGCTGGCGGTGCAGTTCACCGACACCTCCACCGGCGGGCCGACGTCCTGGGCGTGGGATCTCGGGGACGGCACCACCGCCACGACCCGGGAGGTGGCGCACACCTACACCGCGCCGGGCACGTACACGGTCCGCCTCACCGCCACCAACGCCGTCGGCGAGAGCGCCCCGGCCACCGCGACGGTGACCGTCACGGCGCCGCCCCCGCCGCCGCCCGCGGGCATCTCGGTGGGCGCGTCCACGACCGCGACCGGCGCCACCGCCGGGACCGCGGTGACCGTCCCCCGCCCCGCGGGCGTCGCCGCCGGTGACGTGCTCGTCGCCCAGGTGACCGCGAACGGGGCCCCGTCGGTGGCCACCGTCCCGGCCGGGTGGACGCCGGTGCTGACCGCGCCGGTCGCGGTGCACAGCGGCGCCCGCCTGTTCGCCTACGCGCACGTCGTGGGCGACCCGGCCGCCGAGCCGGCGTCCTGGACGTGGCAGCTCTCCGCCGCCCAGAAGTGGAACGCCGGGATGACCGCGTTCCGCGGCGTGGACACCACCACCCCGTTCGACTCGCCGGCGAGCACCGCCGTGCAGACCGGGTACACCTCGGCCGCGCTCACCGTGCCCGGCGTGACCACGACGACGGCCGGTGCGCTGCTCGTCGGCGGCATCGGGCTGGACAGCTCGGCGACCGCGGTGACGCCGCCGGCCGGGATGACCGAGGCCTGGGAGAGCTCCGGCGCCCAGGTCGCCGAGCTGGCGCACCGCACCACGGCCGCACCCGGCGCGACCGGCCCGGCGACGTGGACCCTGGGCAAGGGCACCGCCTCCGGCGGCTGGCTGCGCGCGCTGCGGCCGGCGTCCGGCCCGGCCACACCGCCGCCGGGCCCGGTGGCCCCGACCGCGTCGTTCACCACCTCGGTGACCGGTGGCCCGGCACCGCTGGCGGTGCAGTTCACCGACACCTCCACCGGGAGCCCCACCTCCTGGGCGTGGGACCTCGGCGACGGCACCACCGCGACCACCCGGAACCCGGCGCACACCTACACCGCGCCGGGCACGTACACGGTCCGCCTCACCGCCACGAACGCGACCGGGACCAGCGCCCCGGCCACCGCCACGGTCACCGTGACCGAGCCGGGCACCCCGCCGCCGGCCGGCGGGCCCGTGACCCCCGGCCCCGCGGTGACGGCGGTGTCGCTGACCGCCGTGCCGGACGTGACGGTGCCCCGCCCGGCGGGGATCGCCGACGGCGACGTCCTCCTCGTGCAGGTGACCGCGGACGGCGGCCCGACGGTCAGCAGCGCGCCGGCCGGCTGGACCCCGGTGCTCTCGGCGCCGGTCTCGATCGGCGGCGGTGCGCGGGTCTTCGTCTACTCGCACGTGGTGGCCAGCGCCGCCGCGGAGCCGGCGTCCTACACCTGGCGGCTGTCGGCCGCGCAGAAGTGGGGCGCGGTCGTGGGCAGCTTCCGCGGGGTCGACCGGACCACGCCGCTCGACACCGCGCCGGTGACCGCGGTGGACCGCACCTTCACCGCGACCGGCCTGACCCTCCCCGGGGTCAGCACCGTCACCCCGGGCGCCCTGCTCGTCGGGGGCATCGGCCTGGACAGCTCGGCGGCCGGCATCGAGCCGCCGAGCGGGTGGACCGAGCTCGGGGAGAGCAGCGGCGCCCAGGCCGCCGAGCTGGCCGCCCGCGCCACGACCGGCGCGGGGCCCAGCGGCAGCGTCACCTGGCGGCTGCCCAAGGCGACCGCCGTCGGCGGGTGGCTGGTGGCCCTGCGCCCGGCCGCCTGACCGCCTGACCGGCACGGGTCCGGCTCCGCGGCGTCCGTCGCCGCGGAGCCGGACCCGTCGTGCGTCCCCGGACCCCGGGGTCCCGGGGTCCAGGTCGCAGGTCCGGGGCCTCGCGGGCTGCGGGGTCCGGGGCCTCGCAGGCTGCTGGTCGTCCCGTCGCGGGCGCGTGACGTCGACGGGGCCGAGCCGGCGGTCGGTGGCCCGGCCCCCGGTGCGCTGCGGCGGGCGGTGCCAGACTCGACCGGTGCAGCCGCACCGACTCGTCCTCGTCCGCCACGCGCAGGCGGCCGCCGGCCCGGTCGACGCCGAGCGGCCGCTGACCGACCGGGGCGCCCAGCAGGCCGCGGGGATCGGGGCCTGGCTGGCGCGGTCCGGGCTGGAGCCCGACCGGGTGGTCCTCTCCCCCGCCCGGCGGGCGGTGCAGACCTGGGAGCGGGCGGCCACGGCGCTGGGACCGGACCCGCGGCCGGTCGTCGACGAGCGCGTCTGGGACAACACCGTGCCGGCGCTGCTCGCGGTGCTCGGGGAGGTCCCCGAGGACGTGCGGACGCTCGCCGTCGTCGGGCACGCCCCGTCGGTCGGGGAGCTGGCGGCCACCCTCGACGACGGCCGGGGCGACCCGGCCGCCCGCAGCGACGTCCGCGCCGGGTTCCCGGCCGGCGGGGTGGCGGTGCTCCTGCTCGCCACCCCCTGGTCGGCGCTCGGGCCGGGTGGGGCCACGCTCGGTGAGGTCGCCCTCCCCGTCGGCTGAACGCAGCGGCTCCCGCACCGACGGGTCGGTGCGGGAGCCGGGCGAGCTCGAGGTGGGGTCAGTAGGCCCCGGAGCGGCCGAGGACGGCACGCACGGTCCGGACCAGGATGAGCAGGTCCATGGTCAGCGACCAGTTCTCGACGTAGCGGAGGTCCAGGCGCACGGCCTCCTCCCAGGGCAGGTCGCTGCGGCCGGACACCTGCCAGAGGCCGGTCAGGCCGGGCTTGACCAGCAGCCGGCGGTGCACCGAGCTGTCGTAGCGGGCGACCTCGCTCGGCAGCGGCGGCCGCGGCCCGACCAGCGACATGGTGCCGCCCAGCACGTTGAGCAGCTGGGGCAGCTCGTCGAGGGAGAGCCGCCGCAGCAGCCGGCCGACGGGGGTCACCCGGGGGTCGGCGCGCACCTTGAACAGCAGCCCGTCGGAGATGTTCTGCGTCCGCAGCGCGTCGACCTGCCGGTCGGCGTCGACGACCATGCTGCGGAACTTGTACATCGTGAACGACCGGCCGTTCACGCCGACCCGCTCCTGGCGGTAGAGCAGCGGCCCGGGGCTGGTCAGCTTGACGGCCGCGGCGATGGCCAGCAGCACGGGGGCGACGAGGACGATCGCGAGCGCCGCGGCGACCCGGTCCAGGCCCCCCTTGACCACCCGCTGCCACCCCTCGAAGCGGGGCTGCTCGACGGAGAGCAGCGGCAGGCCCTCGAACGGGCGGATGTGCAGCCGGGGCCCGGCCACCTCGATCAGCCCGGGGGCCACGAGCAGCTCGACCCCGGTGCCCTCGAGCTGCCAGGACAGCCGGCGCAGGTACTCCGCGGCCGTCTCGCTGGCGGAGGTGACCGCGATGGTGTCGGCGCCGAGCCGGGCTGCGGTCTCGGCGACGTCGTCGAGCCCGCCGACCGGCACCCCGAGCGCGTCGGCCACCCGCGCGCGGCTCTCCGGCGTCACGCAGGCGGCGACGACCTCCAGCCCGGCGGCGCGCTCGCGGCGCAGGCGGGTGACCAGCTCGGCCACGGCCCCGCCCCGCCCGACGACGACGACCCGCTTCGTGCAGCGCCCCCGCGCGCGCAGCCGGCGCAGCTGCCACCGGGCGCCCAGGCGGACGAGCAGGGTGACCGCGGTGAGGGCGGGGACGGCGACGAGGACCAGCGCGCGGCTGAGCTCGAGCTGGCCGACGTAGGAGACGAGGCTGGCCAGCGCCAGCAGCAGGAAGCCGGCGCGGGCGACGCGGCGGTACTCCTCGCTGCCGGTGCCGAAGACCCGCTCGTCGTGCGCGCCGGTGCCCAGGAGCAGCAGCGGCCACGACAGCGGGAGGGCGCCGGCGGCCCAGAGCAGCGGCGACCCGGCGGTCAGCTCGGCGGAGTGGGCCAGGAGCACGGCGGCGGAGGCGGTGGCCGCGGCGGCGACCTCGCCGGCGACCAGGGCCGCGGCGTAGCGGCCGGCCCAGCGGCGCGCGCCGGCCGGTCGGGCGGCCGCGGGCGCCACGGCCACGGCGTCCGGCACGAGGCGCGGCACCGGCACGACCGCCGCGGTCGCGGTCCCCCGTCCGGCACCCAGGTGGTCCAGCAGCACGTCTCCCCCTCACGCTCGTCACGCTGCGTGCACGGGAGGAGGGCCTGCTACGGACCGTGCACGGCGCTCGCGTCCTCCGCGAGCCGTGTCCCCCCACGACGCAGCAAGAACACTCACAGAGCGTCATGGAAGGGTCAATGCGGAGAGTGACGGTTCACCCGAAGGTGACGCCGGGGTCCCCCGGTCAGCTGCGGGGGTGCACCGCGTTCTGCGCCGCCTCGAGACCGAGGGCCACGAGCTCCTCGGCGGCGTCGGCGGCCTCGGCGACGAGCAGGTCGAGCTCCTTGCGCTCGGTCGCGGAGAAGTCCTTGAGCACGAAGTCGGCCGGGTCCTGGCGGCCGGGCGGGCGGCCGATGCCGACGCGCACCCGCAGGTAGTCCCGGGTGCCGGTGGCCCGGCTGATCGAGCGCAGGCCGTTGTGCCCGCCCTCGCCGCCGCCGCGCTTGAGCCGGACCGCGGCGAAGGGGATGTCGAGCTCGTCGTGGACGACGACGAGGTCGGTGGCGGGGATCGAGTGGTAGTCGAGCAGGCCGCGGACGGGGCCGCCGGACTCGTTCATGTACGTCGTCGGCCGGGCCAGGACGACGCGGCGGCCGGCCAGCCGGCCCTCGCCGACCAGCGTCCGGGCCCGCTTGCCCTTGCCCGGGGACAGCCGCGTGCCGATCCGGGCGGCGAGCTCGTCGAGGACCACGGCGCCGACGTTGTGCCGGTTGCCCGCGTAGCCCGGGCCGGGGTTGCCCAGGCCGACGACGAGGAAGGGCCCCTCGGAGGGAGCGGACGCCGCAGGGGCGCCGGCGGTGCCGGCGCCCCTGCGGGTCGTGCTCTCGGTCAGCGGGGACCTCAGCTGTTCTCGGTCGACTCGACCGACTCGCCGCTGCCCTGCGCCAGCGGCTCGGGGACGACGTCGCCCTCGCCGACGCCCTCCTCGGCGGGCGCGGACTCCTCGCGCTCGATGCCGGCCTCGGCCTCGGCCTCGGCGAGCTCGGCGTCGAGCTGCTCGGCGGTCGGGGCGGCCATGACGTTGACGACCAGCGCCTCGGGGTCGGTGAGCACGGTGGCGCCACCGGTCAGGGACAGCTCGGCGGCGGTGACGCCGTTGCCGGCCTCGCGGCCGGTGACGTCGACCTCGACCGACTCGGGGATCGAGGTGGCCGGCGCCTCGACCGAGACGGTGTTCAGCTCGACGCTGACCAGGGTCTCGGCGGCGGCCTCGCCCACGACGACGACGGGGACGTCGACGGTCACGCGCTCACCGCGGCGGACGACGAGCAGGTCGACGTGCTCGTGCACGCGGGTCAGCGGGTCGCGCTGCACCGACTTGGTGAGCGCGAGCTGCTCCTGGCCGTCGAGGACGACGGTGATGAGGGCGTTGGTCCCGCCGTTGCGCAGCACGGCGGCGAACTCCAGCGCCGGCAGCGACAGGTGGACGACGTCCTGGCCGTGCCCGTAGAGGACGGCGGGGATGCGGCCCGCGCGGCGGGTCCGGCGGGCGCTGCCCTTGCCGAACTCGGTGCGGGCCTCGGCGACGAGGCGGAAGTCAGCCACGGTGGTGTGCTCCTCAGGTGGATCGGCCGGTGGGCCGGCGGCCGCGCGCGGCACACCTCGGGAGGAGCACACGCACGTCGATCACGGAGTCGGGCGGACCGCTCCCTCGCCGGGCAGTACCGAGGATACGCGGTGAGCCGCGGGAGACGCGCAGCGGTCCCGTCGAGCGGGGGCCCGGAGGGTCCCCCGAGGCGGGACGGGCCAGGCACTCCGCGAAGCGGGTCCGGCGGAGCGGGAGCCCGGAGGGTCCCCCGACGTCGGACGGGTGGGGCTCAGCGCACCAGGGGCACGGCACCTGGCCGCGGTCGGAGCCCGGAGGGCGACAGTGTCACGACGCGCCGCCGAAGAGCGACGTCACGCTGCCGTCCTCGAAGACCTCCTTGATGGCCCGGGCGAGCAGCGGCGCGATCGACAGGACGGTGAGCTTGTCGAACTGGCGTTCCGGCTCGATGGGCAGCGTGTTGGTCACGATGACCTCGCTGACCCGGCTGTTCTTGAGCCGGTCGACCGCCGCACCGGAGAGCACGCCGTGGGTGGCGCAGACGATGACGTCGGCGGCACCCGCGTCGAACAGCGTCTCGGCGGCCTTCACGATCGTGCCGCCGGTGTCGATCATGTCGTCGACCAGGATGCACACCCGGCCCTCGACCTCGCCGACGACGCGGTTGGCGACGACCTCGTTGGGCTTGAGCGGGTCGCGGGTCTTGTGGATGAAGGCCAGCGGGACGCCGCCGAGCTTGTCCGACCAGCGCTCCGACACGCGCACCCGGCCGGAGTCCGGCGAGACCACGGTGATGTCGCGGTCGCCCCAGCGGTCCTTGACGTGGTCGACGAGCAGGTCGAGGGCGAAGAGGTGGTCGACCGGGCCGTCGAAGAAGCCCTGGATCTGCGCGGTGTGCAGGTCGACGGTCATCAACCGGTCGGCGCCGGCCGTCTTGAACATGTCGGCGACCAGGCGGGCGGAGATGGGCTCGCGGCCGCGGTGCTTCTTGTCCTGCCGGGCGTAGGGGAAGAACGGGACGACGACGGTGATGCGCTTGGCCGAGGCGCGCTTGGCGGCGTCGACCATGAGCAGCTGCTCCATCAGCCAGGTGTTGATCGGCGCCGTGTGGCTCTGGACGATGAAGGCGTCGCAGCCGCGGACGGACTCCTCGAACCGGACGAAGAGCTCGCCGTTGGCGAACTCGTAGGAGGCCGTCGGCGTCGGCGTGACCCCCAGGTGCCCGGCGATCTCGGCGGTCAGCTCGGGGAAGGCCCGGCCGGAGAAGAGCATCAGGCTCTTGCTGGTGGTCTGCCGGATGGCGCTCATCGGCTCAACTGCCCCTACTGGTCGTGGTGTCCGACGGGCCCTGGCCGCCCGCGTCGTCGCCCTCGGCGCCGGAGCCCGGTCCGGTGGCCGCCTCGGCGGCCCGCGCGGCGGCAGAGCCCGGCCGGCGGCGGCGCACCCAGCCTGCCACATTGCGCTGTGCGGCCCGCGCCACACCCATGGCCCCCGGCGGGACGTCGTGGGTGATCACCGACCCGGCCGCGGTGTAGGCGCCGTCGCCCACGGTGACCGGGGCCACGAGCATGGTGTCCGAGCCGATCCGCACGTGGTCGCCGATCGTCGTGTGGTGCTTGGCCACGCCGTCGTAGTTGACGAACACCGTGGCCGCGCCGACGTTCGCCCCGCGGCCGATGGTGGCGTCGCCGACGTAGGACAGGTGCGGCACCTTGGAGCCCTCGCCGACCCGGGCGTTCTTGGTCTCCACGAACGCGCCGACCTTCGAGCCGGGGCCGAGGTCGGAACCCGGCCGCAGGTAGCTGAACGGGCCGACGGAGGCGCCCGGGCCGATGCTCGAGCCGAGCACGTGCGAGCGGACGACGCTGGCCCCCTCCCCCACCGTGGTGTCGACCAGCGTGGTGTCGGGCCCGACGACGGCCCCGGTGGCGACCGACGTCGTCCCCCGGAGCTGCACGCCGGGCTCGAGCAGCGCGTCGGCGGCGACCGTCGCGGTGACGTCGACCCAGGTGGTGGCCGGGTCCACGACGGTGACGCCGGCGCGCATCAGGTCGTCGAGGACGCGGTCGTTGAGGGTGCGCCGGCGGGCGGCGAGCTCCACGCGGTCGTTGCAGCCCAGGACGTCGTCGGGGTCCTCGGCCGGGGTGCCGGCCACCGTCTCGCCGTCGCCGACGAGCAGGCCGACGGCGTCGGTGAGGTAGACCTCGCCCTGGTCGTTGTCCTGGCCGATGCGGGCCAGCGCACCGCGCAGCGCGGCGGCGTCACCGAGGTAGACGCCGGCGTTGACCTCGGTGATCGCCCGCTGCTCCGGGGTGGCGTCGCGCTCCTCGACGATGCCGGTGACCGCGCCGGTGCCGTCGCGCACGATCCGGCCCAGGCCGGTCGGGTCCGCGACCCGGGCGGTGAGCACGGTGAGCGCCGCGCCGGCCGCCCGGTGCGCCTCGACCAGGTCGGTGACGGTCCGCTCGCGCAGCAGCGGGGCGTCGCCGTTGACCACCAGGACCGGCCCGCCCAGGTCGGGGACGGCGGCCAGCGCCACCGCGGCGGCGTGACCGGAGCCGCGCTGCTCGTCCTGGACGACCGGCCGGGCGCCGGGCGCGACGGCGGCCAGGTGCCCGGCCACCGCCTCCCGGCCGGCGCCGACCACCACGAGCGTCTCCCCGGCACCCAGCGGCGCGGTCGCGGCCAGCACGTGGCCGAGCATGCTGCGGCCGCCGACCTCGTGCAGGACCTTCGGCGTGGCCGAGCGCATCCGGGTCCCCTGCCCGGCGGCGAGGACGACGACGGCGGCGACTGCCTGCTGCGGGCTCACGGATCTCCTCTGACGGTGGGCGGACCGCCGGCCGCGGCGACCCGGCACCGGCGCCTCCGCGGCCCCGGCGCTGCTGGGGGACTCGGACTCGAACCGAGACTTCCCGGCTCCAAAGGCCGGCGGGCTGCCGATTACCCCATCCCCCACCGCGGCACCGCCCCGGTGCGGCACCACCCCGACGAGCCTAGGGGGCGGGCCGGGAGCGGGCGCGGGAGCCGGTGCCGGGGCACCCGGGGCCTGGACCGGCGGCGCCGTCCCGGGTGACGTAGGTTACGGCCCCGTAGCCACCGGCCGTCGCGCCGGAGCGGCATCGCGACGGACGACCCCTGGAGGCCACGTGTCCGCCCCCACCGCCACCCGACCCACGGCCTTCCGCCCCGCCGACCCCGACCGCGGCCTGCCGGCCAACGCGCTGGGCAAGGAGAAGGGCCACCTCGAGCAGCTCACGCTCTACGTCTTCGTCCTCGTCCCGTTCCTCGCGCTGGCCGCCGTCGTGCCGGCCGTGTGGGGCTGGGGCCTGTCCTGGCTCGACGTCGGCCTGCTCGTCGCCTTCTACTTCGTGCCGCTGCTCGGCGTCACCGTCGGCTACCACCGGTACTTCACCCACGGGTCGTTCAAGGCCACCCGGCCGCTGCGGATCGCGCTGGCGGTCGTGGGCTGCATGGCCATCCAGGGCCCGGTGGTGCAGTGGGTGGCCGACCACCGGCGGCACCACGCCTTCTCCGACCGCGACGGCGACCCGCACTCGCCGTGGCGCTACGGCGACGACGCCCGCGCGCTGCTGAAGGGGATGTTCCACGCCCACCTGGGCTGGCTGTTCGACCGCCGGCAGACCAACGCCGAGCGCTACGCCCCCGACCTGCTCAAGGACGGCGCCCTGCGCGTCACCAGCCGGCTGTTCATCGTGTGGGCCTTCCTCAGCCTGGCGCTGCCCACCGCGATCGGCGGCCTGGTGACCGGCAGCTGGGCCGGCGCCTGGACGGCGTTCTTCTGGGCCGGCCTGGTGCGCACCGCGCTGCTGCACCACGTCACCTGGTCGATCAACTCGATCTGCCACGTCGTCGGCAGCCGGCCGTTCGCCTCGCGCGACCGGGCCACCAACTTCTGGCCGCTGGCCGTCCTCAGCGGCGGCGAATCCTGGCACAACCTGCACCACGCCGACCCGACCTGCGCGCGGCACGGCGTGCTGCGCGGGCAGATCGACATCAGCGCCCGGGTGATCTGGGTGTTCGAGAAGCTGGGCTGGGCGCACTCGGTGAAGTGGCCCGACCCGGTCCGCCTGGCCGCCAAGCGCCGGCAGCCCGCCGCCGCCTAGCCCACGAGGCGGGCGCCGGGGACGGGGCCGTGGACGACGCGGACGGTGCGGAACACGCCCTCCCCCGCCAGGACCGCGGCCAGCCGGACGGCGGCGTCCTCGTCCTGGGCGAGCGCGGCGACCGTGGGCCCGGAGCCGCTGACCAGCGACGCGAGCGCCCCGGCGTCGGTGGCCGCGCGCAGCGCCCGCCGCAGCGCGGGCCGCAGCGAGACGGCCGCGGCCTGCAGGTCGTTGCCCAGCGCCGCGGCCAGCGCCCGCGGCGGCCCACTGCGCAGCGCGGCCAGCACCGGCTCCGGTGACGGCGTGCCCTCGCCCTCGGGTGCCCGGCCCGCCGCGCGCAGCCGGTCGAGCTCGGCGTAGACCGCGGGCGTGGACAGGCCCCCCTCGGCGACGCCGAGCACCCAGTGCCACTGCCGCCGGGCCAGCACCGGCGTGAGCTGCTCCCCGCGGCCGCTGCCCAGGGCCACCCCGCCGGCCAGGCCGAAGGGCACGTCGCTGCCCAGCCGCGCGGCCAGGGCGGTCAGGTCGCCCCGGGTGGCGCGGGTGCCCCACAGCGCGTCGAGGGCGACCAGGGCGGCCGCGGCGTCGGCACTGCCGCCGGCCAGCCCGGCCGCTGCGGGGATCGCCTTGTCCACCGCGATGGCGGCCTCGGCGGCCACGCCCGCCTGCTCGGCCAGCAGCTCGGCGGCCTGCCAGACGAGGTTGCGCCGGTCGGTGGGCACCGGGTCGGGACCGCCGGCGCCCTCGCCGGTGACGGTGACCGAGAGACCCTCGCCGCGGCGCACGGTGACCGTGTCCAGCAGCGAGACGGCCAGGTAGACCGTCTGCAGCCCGTGGAAGCCGTCGGGACGCAGCGGCCCGACGGCGAGCGAGACGTTGACCTTGGCGGGGGCGTGCGCGGTGACCGTGCCGTCCCCGCGGGTGTGCCCGGGGCCGCCGGGCGAGGACCAGCTCACGGGGCGGTCGCGGCCAGCCGCGCGAAGTCGGCCACCGACAGCTGCTCGCCGCGCGTGGACGGGTCGATGCCGGCCGCGCGCAGCCGCGCCTCGGCCGCGGCGGGGCTGCCGGCCCAGCGGGCCAGCGCGGCCCGCAGACCCTTGCGGCGCGTGGCGAAGGCGGCGTCGACGACGGCGAAGGTGGCGGCGCGGTCCCCCGGTGGCGGGTCGGTCCGGTCGAGGGCGACCAGCCCGGAGTCGACGTTGGGCTCGGGCCAGAAGACGCGGCGACCGACGTTGCCGGCGCGGTGGGCGCGGCCGTACCAGGCGGCCTTGACCGACGGGACGCCGTAGGCCGGGCTGCCCGGCGGGGCGGCCAGCCGCTCGGCGACCTCGGCCTGGACGAGGACCAGCGCCCGGCGCAGCGAGGGCAGCAGCTCGAGCAGGTGCAGCAGGACGGGCACCGCCACGTTGTACGGCAGGTTGGCCACGAGCGCCGTCGGAGGGCGGCCGGGCAGCCCGCTCAGCCGGAGCGCGTCGGCCTCGACGACGGTCAGCCGCCCGGCCAGGTCCGGTCGCCGCTCGGCGACGGTGCGGGGCAGCAGCTCGGCCAGCCGCGGGTCGATCTCGACGGCGGTGACGGCCGTGGCGGCGGGCAGCAGGCCCAGGGTCAGCGAGCCCAGGCCGGGGCCGACCTCCAGCACGACGTCGTCGGGGCGCAGCTCGGCGGTGCGCACGATCCGCCGGATGGTGTTGGCGTCGTGCAGGAAGTTCTGGCCGAGGGACTTCGTCGGGCGCAGGTCGAGCTGCCGGGCCAGGTCGCGGATCGCGGCCGGGCCCAGCAGCCCGTCGGCGTGCTCGGGGGTGTTCAGCGGCTCGGACGTGGCGGTCTCAGAGGAGTCGCCCGCAGGACGGCCACGGGGAGGCGCCGCGGGCGGCGTACAGCCGCTCGCCGACGGCGATCTGCTGGTCGCGGGAGGCCTGGTGCGGCAGCGGGGCGTACTGCCCGCCGCCGTTGGCCAGCCAGGTGCTCTGGTTGAACTGCAGGCCGCCGTAGTAGCCGTTGCCGGTGTTGATCGCCCAGTTGCCGCCGGCCTCGCAGCGGGCCAGCGCGTTCCAGTCCAGCCCGCTGGTCGACGCCGGGACGGCGGCCACGGGGCGCTCCTTGGTGCCCACGCTGACCAGCTCGTCGACCGGCGCGACGGTGACCGCGGTGCCCAGCTGCTCGCGGGCGGTCTCGACGCCGTCGACGACGGTGATCCGGAAGGTGGTGGTCTGCTCGCCGTCCACGCCCTCCTGGGTGACCGTCCGCTCGCCCTCGTAAGCCTCCGGGTCGGGATTCTCGACGGTGGCGTGCGCGACCGGGCTGGTCTGGGCGACCTCGGAGACCTGCACGCGGAAGACCTGCAGCCGCATCCCGCCCAGCAGCGGCTGCGTCGGGTAGAGGCTGGTGCGGTCCTGCTCGCCGAGGACGACGCCCTGCTCGGCGAGCAGGTCGCCGGCCGTGGGGGCGGTCGTGGTCACGACGCGGGTGACGCCGTCGACGACGAGCGCGACGTCCTTGGGCCGGGAGATCGACAGCGCCATGCCGTCGAGCGGGAGCCGGTCGCTGCGGCTGGCCGAGAGCACCAGGCCCTCGCCGCGGTAGCCGAGCTGCTCGAGCGCCTCGTCCACCGACAGCGCCGTCACGTAGACCGTGCTGGAGACGCCGTCGACGGTGAGCTGCAGCGGGCGGGCGCGGTTGAGCACGACGGTGTCGCCGTCGCCGACCGCGGCGTCGGCGTCGGGGAGGACCACGTCGTGCGACCGCGTCTGCAGCCCCTCGGCCTCGAGCACCTCCCCGACGGTGTCGGCGTACGTGCTGACCTCGCGGACCTGCCCGTCGACGGTCAGGGTCACCGACTTCTGCGCGGCGTACCAGGCGAGGGAGCCGCCCACCAGTCCGAGCAGGACCAGGGCGAGGAGGGGCAGCTTCAGCGGTCTGGGCACGGCTCTTCCACGGGTCGGGGGACCGGGCGCGGTCCCCCTCCGGGCAGCAGGCGACGCCAGGGGGTACCCGGGCCGCCGGACGCCGCCCGGGTCGGTCCCACCCCGGCTGTCGGTCACGGCACCATAACGAGTGCGGTGCGTGGTGCAACGGTGCACGCAGAGCAAACCAGGGAGCCGACAGGTCGACACGGAGCCGCGCCGACACGGTCAGCGACGGACGCGCCGCGTGGGACGGGTGTGACGGGTGCGCTCGGTGAGGTCAGCCGGTGATCGAGGTCACGGTGTGTGCCCGGCCTCCGGAGCCGGTGTCAGCCGGCGAGCGCCCGCTCGCTGGTGCGCACGGGGCGCAGCCAGGTGACGAGGAAGACCGCGACGGCGAGGCCCGCGGCCAGGCTCGCGAAGCCCCCCGCGACGAGGGCGACCGGCAGCAGGTCGACGTTCTCGGTCACCCGGTCGCCGAGGTCGATGCCCGCGGCCAGCAGCAGCGCCCCGAGCGGGAGGAGGGCCAGGACGCTGGTGGCGGCGGCGACCAGGTGGGCCGTCCAGGTGCGCAGCGCCTCGTCGACCGGCACGTCGGCACCCTCGCCGGCCAGCGGGCGCAGCAGCGCGCGCAGCAGGGCCACCTCGGCGAGCAGCCACGTGGCGAGCGGCACCACGACCGCCACCCAGCCGACCGAGTCGGGCAGGTCGCCGCGGTGCCACAGCAGGCCCGCGACGGCGACCTCGGCGACGACGACCGCCCGCGTCGTCCACAGCAGCCACGGCGAGATCTGCTCCCCCCGCCGCGGCCGGCGCGGCGGGGTGGACAGCCGCCAGCGGGGGCGTGGCCGGGTGGCCTCGGCCAGCACGACGCCGGCGAGCAGCCCGATGACCAGGGCCGGCAGCCAGAGGAAGACCGACGCCTCGGCGAACACGACGATGCTCGCCCCGATCGCGACGAGGCCGAGCAGCAGGCCGAGCCGGCGCACCCGGCGGCCGTGCTGCGCCTGCCGCTGCAGCGTGGCCAGGCCCTCGGGCGTGGGGGTCGCGAACTCCACCGCGGCCGAGGCGACCGCGCGCCGGCCGGCAGCCAGCGCCCAGGCCCGCGCGAGCAGCACGCCGGGCACCAGGACGGCGATGAAGAGCACGACGGCGATGAGGCGACCCACGTCCCCAGTGTGCCCCGCCTCCGGGCTCAGCCGGTCGGGTGGACGGCTGCCCGCGAGGTCCGATCGGTCGGCCCCGTGCAGGGGCCCGGCGCGAGCGTGCGGGTGGTGGGGGGCACCGGGTCCCTCACCACTCCCCGAACACGCGCTCGGCGTTCCTGGTGAGCGCGTCGCAGAGCTGCCCGAGCTCCACCCCGGTGACCTCGGCGAGCGCCCGGACGGTGTGCGGCACCAGCCGCGAGGCGTTCGGCCGGCCGCGGTGCGGCACGGGGGTGAGGAACGGCGCGTCGGTCTCGACGAGCAGCTGGTCGACCGGGGTGGCCGCGGCGGCCGCGCGGAGGTCGCCGGCGTTGCCGAAGGTCAGCGTGCCGGCGAAGGACAGCACGAAGCCGCGCTCGACGCACGCCGTCGCGAAGGCGGCGTCGCCGGAGAAGCAGTGCATCACGACGTGCTCCGGGGCGCCCTCGTCGTCGACGACCCGCAGCACCTCCTCGTGCGCGTCGCGGTCGTGGACGACCAGCGCGACCCCGTGCTCCTTCGCGATCCGGACGTGCGCCCGGAAGGATGCCTCCTGCGCCGCCCAGCCCTCGGGGCCGGTGCGGAACCGGTCCAGGCCGGTCTCCCCCACGGCGCGCACCCGCGGCAGCGCGGCCAGCCGGTCGATCTCGGCCAGCGCGTCGTCGTCGGCGGCGCCCCCGCCGGCCTCGTTGGGGTGGACGGCGACGGCGGCCAGCACCTGCGGGTGCCGCTCCGCCAGCGCGGCCGACCACCGCGAGGAGGCGACGTCGACGCCGACCTGCACCAGCCGCGGGACGCCGACGGCGGTCGCGGCGGCGATCTCCGCGTCCACCGCGGTGTCGTCGGCGGGCTCGTCGGTGCGGAACCCGTTGAGCACGATGTCGAGGTGGGTGTGGCTGTCCAGGGCCGGCGCGGGCAGCGGCTCCGGCGACGGCGGCGGCTCGCCCCGCCGGTTGGCGCGGGACGAGGCGGAGCGACTCACTTCCCGCCGCCCTCCAGCCGGGCCAGCTCGTCGGCGACGATCGACTCGTCGAGCTTGCGGAACACCGGGGTGGGCGGGGACAGCGGCGTGCCCGACGGCAGCGGGCGGGAGGCCCACACCGCCTGCGCGTCGCCGTAGTCGCCGGTGATGACCGGGTAGGGCGAGCCGTCGTCGAGGTCGGTGACCTCCTCCACGCGCGGCGCCGGCGACCACACGCCGGTGCCGCCGAGCAGCTCGTGCACCTTCTGCGCCGAGTGCGGCAGGAACGGCGTGAGCAGCGCGTTGCAGTCGCTGACCGCCTGCAGCGCGGTGTGCAGCACGGTGTCCCGGCGGGCCGGGTCCTCCTTGAGCTTCCACGGCGCCTGGTCGGACAGGTACTTGTTCGCCTCGCCGACGACCCGCATCGCCTCGGTGGCCGCCGCCTTCTGCCGGTTGCGGGCGAGCAGGTCGCCGACCGGGCCGAACGCCGACGACGTCGAGGCCAGCAGCGCGCGGTCGGCGTCGGTCAGCTCCCCCGGCGTCGGGACGGCGCCGACGTTCTTCGCCGCCATCGACACCGTGCGGTTGACCAGGTTGCCCCAGCCGGCGACGAGCTCGTCGTTGTTGCGCCGGAGGAACTCCGCCCAGGTGAAGTCGGTGTCCTGGGTCTCGGGGCCCGCGACGGCGACGAAGTAGCGCAGCGCGTCGGGGTCGTAGCGGGCGAGGAAGTCGCGGACGTAGATGACCACCTGCCGCGACGAGGAGAACTTGCGGCCCTCCATGGTGAGGAACTCGCTGGAGACGACCTCGGTGGGCAGCGCCAGCCGGCCCAGCGAGCCGGGGCTGCCCCCCTTGTCACCCTCGCCGTTGTAGCCCTGCAGCTGGGCGGGCCAGATCTCGGCGTGGAAGACGATGTTGTCCTTGCCCATGAAGTAGTAGGCGTCGGCGTCCGGCGCCTGCCACCACTGGCGCCAGGCGTCGTCGTCGCCCGACCGGCGGGCCCACTCGATGGACGCCGACAGGTAGCCGACGACGGCGTCGAACCAGACGTAGATGCGCTTGTCGGGGCGGTCCCGCCAGCCGTCGAGCGGGATGGGCACGCCCCAGTCGATGTCGCGGGTGTAGCTGCGCGGCTTGAGGTCGGTGAGCAGGTTCTTGGCGAAGTTGAGCACGTTGGGCCGCCAGCCCCGGCGGCTGTCCAGCCAGTCGCCGAGGGAGCGGGTGAAGGCCGGCAGGTCGAGGAAGTAGTGCTCGCTCTCGACGAAGCGCGGCGTCTCGCCGTTGATCCGGCTGACCGGGTTGATCAGGTCGGTGGGGTCGAGCTGGTTGCCGCAGTTGTCGCACTGGTCGCCGCGGGCGCCGTCGTAGCCGCAGATCGGGCAGGTGCCCTCGATGTAGCGGTCGGGCAGCGTGCGGCCGGTGGAGGGGCTGATCGCGCCGAGCGTCGTCTGCGGGAAGACGTACCCGTTCTTCAGCAGGCCGAGGAAGATCTCCTGGCTGACCTGCGCGTGGTTGACCGTGGTGGTGCGGGTGAACAGGTCGTAGGACAGGCCGAGGGCCTGCAGGTCGTCGACGATCAGCCGGTTGTTGCGGTCGGCGATCTCGCGCGGGGACACCCCCTCGGCGTCGGCGGCGACGGTGATCGGCGTCCCGTGCTCGTCGGTGCCGCTGACCATCAGGACCCGGTTGCCGGCCATCCGCTGGTAGCGGCTGAAGACGTCGGAGGGGACACCGAAGCCGGAGACGTGGCCGATGTGCCGCGGGCCGTTGGCGTAGGGCCACGCGACGGCGGTCAGGATGTGCCGATCACTCACGCCCCGAGCCTAGGTGGCGGCGTCCAGCCGGTTGACCGGCCGTCAGCCGCCGGCGACGGCGGTGGCCGGGACGGGCGGCTCGCCGGCCACGGGGGTGGTGACGGCGAGGGCGCACAGCGCCAGGCCGATGACCGCCAGGGTGAGCACGCGCAGCCGCGGGTGGGCCACCGGCTCGGGCTCCCGCTGCCGCGGCGGGGCGGTCCGGGCCCAGGTGAGCACCGAGGGCGCCGAGGTGAGCAGCAGCTTGCCCACGGGGACGGCGAGGGCGAGCAGCGCGGCGGCGGGCAGCGGCACGGTGGCGGGCAGCCGGTCCAGCAGCGCGGTGGACTGGCCGACGGCGACCAGCGCGACGAGCAGCCCGACCTCGGCACCGGCGACGACCGCCGCCATCCGCCACCCCGGCCCCTCGAGGACGGTGAGCGCGCTGCCCGCACAGGCGACGATCCAGCCGGCCAGCCCCCCGAGGACGGCGACCACCACGGGCGCCGGCGGCGCCGGGGTCGCGGTGAGCAGCCCGTCGAGACCGGTCAGCCCGGCCGCCAGCAGGGCCAGCGACTCCACGCCGCAGACCGCGGCGAGCGCGAGCACCGCCGGCGGCCGCCGGGTCGCGACGGCGGGGGTCGTCGGGAGGGGGGCGTCGAGGACGCTGGTCGCCACGGGTCTGCTCCTGGCCGGGGACGTCGGTCACCGGTCAGGTCGTCGCGCGGGCGGGGGCTCCGGAGGTGCGCCGGAGCCCGCCTCACCCCTCCGGGTGGCTCACCGCCGCTCGCGGGCCGCCCGGTCGGCGACCGCCCGCTCGGCCGCGGCCACGCCCTCCGCGCCGGCCAGCCGGCTGCGCCGTCGGCCGTACAGGAAGTAGATGCCGAACCCGATCGCCATCCAGATGACGAACCGCACCCAGGTGTCGGCCGGCAGGTTGAGCATCAGGTAGAAGCAGGCCAGCGCCGAGACGATCGGCAGGAAGGGCACCAGCGGCACGCGGAAGGCCCGGTGCAGGTCGGGCCGGGTCCGGCGCAGCACGATGACGGCGAGGGACACCAGCACGAAGGCGAACAGCGTGCCGATGTTGACCAGCTCGGCCAGCGTCCCCAGGGGCAGGAAGCCGGCCAGCACGGCCACGAACACGCCGGTGCCGATGGTGATCTTGTAGGGCGTGCCGTACCGCGGGTGGACGGCGGCCATGCCGGGCGGCAGCAGGTGGTCGCGGCTCATCGCGAACAGCACGCGGGACTGGCCGAGCATGAGGATCATGACCACCGAGGTCAGCCCGGCCAGGGCGCCGAGCGAGATGACGCTGGAGACGAACGACAGCCCGACGCTGCTGAAGGCCTCCGCCAGCGGCGCCTCCGTGGACAGCTCCGAGTAGGGCTGCATGCCGACGACGACCAGCGAGACCGCGACGTAGAGCAGCGTGCAGACCACCAGCGAGCCGATGATGCCGCGCGGCAGGTCCTTGCGCGGGTCCTTGGTCTCCTCGGCCGCCGTCGCGACGATGTCGAAGCCGATGAAGGCGAAGAACACGATCGAGGCGCCGGCGATCACGCCGCCCCAGCCGAAGGTGCCCTGGGTGAACCCGAGCAGCTGGATGAGCGGGGCGTGCCAGCCACCCTCGCCCTCGGCCGCCGGCTCCGCGGGCGGGACGAAGGGCGTGTAGTTGTCCGCCGTCAGGTAGAAGAGGCCGAGGACGATCACCAGCAGGACGATGACGACCTTGATGGCCACGATCACGCTGGTCACCCGCGACGACAGCTTGATGCCGAGGACGAGCACCCCGGTCATCACCAGCGCGATGAAGATCGCCGGGATGTTGACCGTCGCGGTCTCCCCCGCGATCGACGTCGGCAGCGGGATGCCGAGGTCGCCGAGCAGCTGGTTGAGGTAGCCCGACCAGCCGACGGAGACCGTCGCGGCCCCCAGCGCCAGCTCGAGGACGAGGTCCCAGCCGATGATCCAGGCGACCAGCTCGCCCAGCGTGGCGTAGGAGAACGTGTACGCCGACCCGGCCACCGGGACGGTGGAGGCGAACTCCGCGTAGCAGACCGCCGCCAGGCCGCAGACGACGCCGGCGATGACGAAGGAGATCGCCACCGCGGGCCCGGCGGTGGTCTTGGCGACCTCGCCGGTGAGCACGAAGATGCCCGTCCCGATGATCACCCCGACGCCGAAGACGGCGAGGTCGAGGCCGGAGAGGTTCTTCCTGAGCCGGTGCTCGGGTTCCTCTGTGTCGCGGATGGAGTCCTCGACGGACTTGATCCGGCGGGTCCCTGCGGCCACGGCGTCCTCCTCGTGCGTGCGACGCCGGCTCGGTGGCGGCCGGCCCCCCAGCAGGCAGCGTGGCACGGGGCGTCGGGCGCCGCACGCCTACGCTTCCCTCGCCCGCCGCCCGGCGGGGACGGGAGGAGGCCGACGGTGGGCGACCTGGGGACCGAGGGGGCGGCGGGGCCCTACGTGCCCAGTCCCCGTCCGCGACCGGCCGGGGCACCCCGGGCACCGCGGGGCCGGGCGCCGGACACCGGCGCGGTGGTCGACTGCGCGGTCTACGTGGAGGGCCGGCGCGAGCCGCTGGTGGACCCCATGGAGGCGCTCGACGTCGCCGTCGAGCGCGGCGGGTTCGTCTGGCTGGGCCTCTTCGAGCCGACCGAGGCCGAGCTCGACGCCATCGCCGGCCGCTACCGGCTGCACCCGCTCGCCGTCGAGGACGCCGTCTACGCCCACCAGCGGCCCAAGCTCGAGCGCTACGACGCCGACCTGTTCATGGTGCTCAAGACCGCGCGGTACGTGGAGCACGAGGAGCTGACCGCCACCAGTGAGGTGGTCGGCACCGGCGAGGTCATGGTGTTCGTCGGCGCCCACCACGTGATCACCGTGCGGCACGGCGACCACAACGACCTGACCGACCTGCGGCGGCGGCTGGAGGAGGAGCGCGACCTGCTCTGCCACGGGCCGGCGGCGGTGCTCTACGCGGTGGCCGACCTCGTCGTCGACACCTTCGTCGACGTCGTCGAGCAGGTGCAGGACGACGTCGACGAGCTCGAGGCGTCGGTGTTCAGCCCGCAGCGCACCGACGACATCGGCCGGCTCTACCAGCTCAAGCGGGAGCTGATGTCGCTGCGGCGGGCGGTGGGACCGCTCGAGGTGCCGCTGCAGAAGCTCTCGGAGCGGGCCGTCGACGTCGTCCCCGAGGCGATGCGCTCCTACTTCCGCGACGTGCTCGACCACGCCATCCGGGTGCGCGACCAGGTGGGCGCCCTCGACGAGCTGCTGTCGTCGATCCTGCAGGCCTCGCTGGCGCGCACCTCGATGGCCGACAACGAGGACATGCGCAAGATCTCGGCGTGGGCCGGCATCGTCGCCGTCCCCACCGCGATCGCCGGCATCTACGGGATGAACTTCGAGTTCATGCCCGAGCTGCGCTGGCGGTTCGGCTACCCGCTGGTGCTGCTGGTCATCCTGCTGGCCTGCCTGCTGCTCTACCGCGGCTTCAAGCGCAACGGCTGGCTCTGAGCCCTGCCGAGCACGCCGACCGTGCGCTCGTCGGGGTCACCCGCCGGTCGGTGGGCCCGACGAGCGCACTCTGGCGTCCGCGAGCGCCCGGTCGACGCGCGCGGTCAGCTCGAGCGGCCGGAACAGGTCCTCGGCGGTCACGAAGACCACCCGCCAGCCCGCCTCCTGCAACCGGTTGAGCCGCCGGCGGTCGCGCGCGAACCGGCCCGCCTCGGCGTGCCAGCGACCGTCGTACTCGACGGCCACGCGCAGCGCGGGCCAGGCGAGGTCGACGCGGGCCACGAAGCGGCCGCCGGCCCGGACGGTGAACTGCGGGACGGGCGCGGGCAGCCCCGCCCGGAGCAGGAGGAGCCGCAGCCGGGTCTCCTGCGGGGACTCCGACCGCCCGTCCGCCAGTGCGCAGACGGCGCGCGCCCGGGCGCTCCCGCGGCCCGTGCACCGCACCGCCCGGACGCGGAGGTCCTCGAGGTCGACGAGGCGGGAGGCCAGCACCCGGTCGACCGCCACCACCGCGTCGTCCGCCCCCAGCCGCCGCGCCAGGTCGAGGGCGGTGGCCTCCGGCGTGGTCGCGAGGGCGCCCCGTCGGCGTTCCACGTCGTCCCGGGCCAGCGACGCCCGCCGCACGCGCAGCCCGCCGACCCGTACCGGGTGGCGCCCCGGCGGGACCGTCAGCTCGACGTCGTCGCCGGCCCCGGCCAGCTCGACCCCCCAGAGGACCGCCGCGCTCCGCCCCGAGACGACCGCACCGGGGAGCAGCAGCCCCGCCGCGGCCACCGCCCGCAGCTCGTGGGTGACCGGGACGTCCCGGTGCAGGTAGACGTCACGGAACAGCCGCCGCCACGCGCTGCTGCGGAGCTGGTCGGCGGTGAGCAACCCGCGGGCGACCGCGGTGGTGCCCCGGAACGGGCCGGTGGTCAGGCGCGACGGCTGCGACGGGGGTCGGGACACCGCGGCACCGTGCCGCACGCAGGGTCTCCCCGCTGACGCCGTCCACAGGTCGGCACGACCGTGCACCTGTCGGGGCACCGCCCGGGCCGATGGCCCCGGTGGGCGCACGGCGTCGTGCCGGCGCTCAGGCGTCCTTGGTGGCGACGACGGCGTCGTAGACGGTGCGGCGGGGCAGGCCGGTGCGGGTGACGACGGCGCGGATGGCGTCCTTGCGCGTCGCGCCCGCGGCCTCCTCCCCCGCCACCAGCGCGGCCAGCTCGGCCGGCTCGAGCGACACCGGCTCCGGCGACGCCCCCGCCACGACGAGCGTGATCTCCCCGCGCACGCCCTCGGCGGCCCACGCGGCGAGCTCGGCCAGCGGCCCCCGCCGGACCTCCTCGTGCGTCTTGGTCAGCTCGCGGCACACCGCCGCCTCGCGCGAGGAGCCGAACGCGGCGGCGCAGTCGCCCAGCGCGTCGGCCAGCCGGTGCGGCGACTCGAAGAAGACCATCGTGCGGCGCTCGCCGGCCAGCCCGGCCAGCCGCGACCGCCGCTCCCCGGCCTTGCGCGACAGGAAGCCCTCGAAGCAGAAGCGGTCCACCGGCAGCCCGGAGACGGCGAGCGCCGTGGTCACCGCCGACGGGCCGGGCACCGACGTCACCTCGGCCCCGGCCTCGATCGCCGCCCGCACCAGCGTGTAGCCGGGGTCGGAGACCGAGGGCATGCCGGCGTCGGTGAGCAGCAGGACGGTCTGGCCCTGGTCGAGCGCGGTGAGCAGCCCGGGCAGCCGGGAGCGCTCCACCGACTCGTGGAAGGTCACCACCCGGCCGGTGAGCGTCACCTCGAGGTCGGTGGCCAGCCGGTGCAGCCGCCGGGTGTCCTCGACGGCCAGGACGTCGGCCTCGGCCATGACCCGGCGCAGCCGCGGGCCGACGTCGCCGGGCTGCCCCAGCGGGGCACCACCGAGCACCAGCCGTCCGGTCACGCCCCCGAGCCTGTCACGCCGGCCCGCCCCGGCGGCGCACCTACCCTGAGGCGCATGGCGGTCCTGGCTCCCGAGCGCACGGACGCCGGGGACCCGCCGGGCCCGCCGCCGCGCGCGCCCCGCCGCCTGCCGCTCCCCCGGCCCCGCGTCGACCGCACCCCACCGCTGCCCGGCGACCGGCTGCTGTCCTGGGTGCTCGCGGGGGTGCTCGGCGTGCTCACCCTGGTCAGCCGGCTGGTCGGCATCGGCTACCCCGACACGCTGCTGTTCGACGAGGCCTACTACCCGCCCGAGGCGCACGACCTGCTCACCTGGGGCCACGAGTACAACCGCGGCTACACCTTCATCGTCCACCCGCCGCTCGGGAAGTGGTTCATCGCCGCCGGCGAGGGGCTGTTCGGCTACGACTCGTTCGGCTGGCGGTTCCCGTCCGCGGTGGCGGGGGCGGTCAGCGTCGTCGTCCTCGTGCGGCTGGCGCGGCGGCTGACCGGCTCGACGCTGCTGGGCGTGGTCGCCGGGCTGCTCCTGGCCCTCGACGGCTTCCAGTTCACCGTGTCGCGCATCGGCCTGCTCGACGTGTTCCTGCAGGTCCTCGTGCTGGGTGCGGTCGCCTGCCTGGTCGTGGACCGCGACCGGGTGCGGGCCCGCGTCCGCGCGTCCCTGCCGGTGCCGGCCACGGGCTTCCGCCTCGGGCCCCGCGGCTGGCGGATCGCCGCCGGGTTCCTCTTCGGCTGCGCCTGCTCGGTGAAGTGGAGCGGGCTGTACTTCCTCGCCTTCTTCGCCGTGCTGTCGCTGTTCTGGGACCGCGCCGCCTGGCGGGCGGCAGGCGTCCCCCGGCCGACGGCGACGGCGCTGCGCCGCGGCCTGCCCGGCGCGACCTGGGCGCTCGCGGCCGTGCCGGTGCTCACCTACCTGGCCAGCTTCACCGGGTGGTTCCTGGGCGAGACGGCGCAGGGCCGCTGGTGGGCGCAGCGCAACCCGGAGACGGCCGTGCCGTGGGTCCCCGACGCGCTGCGCTCGTGGTGGCACATGCACGTCGAGTGGTGGGGCTTCCACAACGGCCTGTCGACGCCGCACCCGTGGGAGTCGGGCCCCTGGACCTGGCTGGTCAACGGCCGGCCGATCCTGCTGTGGAACCCGCAGGGGCTGACCGACGAGTCCGGCGCGCAGGTGATCCGCTACATCCTCATGGTCGGGACGCCGACCCTCTGGCTGGCCTTCGCGCCGGCGCTGGTCTGGCTGCTCTGGCGGATCGTCGCCCGGCGCGACCCCGCGTCGGTGCTCGTCGCGGTCGCGGTCGCCGCCGGGTGGGGCACCTGGTTCCTCAACCCCGAGCGCACCATGTTCGCCTTCTACACCGCACCGGTGCTGCCGTTCTTCGTGCTCGCCGTGACGCTGGTGCTGCAGGACGTCCTCGGCCGGCCCGGGGCGGCGCCGGGGCGGCGCACCGTGGGCCTGGCCGCGGTGAGCGGCTACGTGGCCGTCGTCGCCGGCACGTTCGCGTTCTTCTATCCCGTGCTGGCCGGGCGGCCGCTCCCGCACGCCGAGTGGCTGCTGCGCATGTGGTTCCCGTCCTGGTTCTGACCCCCCGGCTGCCCGGCCGGGTGGTCGCGGAGTGCGCGTCCGGGCCTGCGCCCTACGGTGGTCGCAACCGGCTCCGGGAGGACCACTGATGACCACCACCGACCGCCCGCGTGTCCTCACCGCCCTCGACGGGGACGTCTGGACGATCACGCTGGACCGGCCCGAGGCCGGCAACGCGCTCGACCCGGCCATGGCCGAGCAGCTGACCGCCGCGCTGGAGGCCCGCCCGGAGGAGACCCGGACGGTGCTGCTGCTCGGCAACGGCGAGCGGTTCTGCGTGGGCGGCGACGTGCGCTCCTTCGCCGGCGCCGAGGACCCGGGCGCCTTCGTCGGCCGCCTGGCGCACGACTGGCACGAGGTGGTCCGGCGGCTGCTCTACAGCCCGGTGCCGGTGGTCGCCGGCGTGCAGGGCGCGGTGGCCGGCGCGGCCGTCGGGCTGGTGGGGGCCTGCGACGTCGTGGTCTGCGCCCGCTCGACGAAGTTCCGCCCCGCCTACGGCGGGCTCGGCTTCTCCCCCGACGGCGGCAGCTCCTGGGCGCTCACCCGGGCGCTGGGCGCGCCGCGCGCGCTGGAGCTGATGCTCACCGACGGCGCGCTGACCGCCGCCGAGGCCCACCAGTTCGGGCTGGTCGCGCGGCTGGTCGAGGACGAGGACCTGCGCGACACCGCCGTCGCGCTGGCCCACCGGGTGGCCCAGGGCCCGGTGCGCGCGATGGTGCGCACCCGCGGGCTGGTCCGGCGGGCGGCGATCCGCACCCTGGAGGAGCAGCTCGACGACGAGGCGCGGCTGATCGCCGAGTCGGCCGCCGACCCGGAGGGCCGCGAGGGCGTGCGCGCGTTCGTCGAGAAGCGCCGACCCGACTTCCGCGGCGCGGGTCAGCCGCAGGTCCAGCGCTAGACCTGCCCGTCGCGCAGCGCCGACCGGTCACCGGCGGCCACGGCGACGAGGACGGCGGCGCGGACGGCGGCGGCGACGTCGGTCACGCGCGGACGGCGAGCGGCGGCACCGCGGCCACCACGAGCGGGTCGGGCCGGCCGAGGGCGTCGTCGCTGCGGCCGCGGTAGTCCAGCGCCGCCAGCACGTGCCGCAGCGCCGCCAGCCGGGCGCGCGGCTCGTCGTCGGCGGCCAGCACCGTCCACGGCGCGCCGGGCGTGGAGGTGGCGCCGACCAGGGCGGCCTCGGCGACCGGGTCGGCGTCGGGACGGCGCACCGAGCACCACAGCTTGACCAGCTGCACGCCGCCGTCCAGCAGCGCCCGCTCGCGCGCGACCAGCTCGTCCACCGCCACCGGGGCCGGGCCGCACCAGCAGCGGTCGGCGACCAGGATGCCGCACGGCGAGGGCAGCAGCGCGGCGCGGTCGGCCGCGCCGGTCACCACCCGGGCCCACCGCGGGTCGAGGTGCTCGACGAGCGCGGCGGCGATCCCCGCCTGGCCGGCGTCCCGGCCGCCGTCCAGGACGACGACCACGCGGCGGCGCTCCTCGCGCACCCACGCCTGCAGCTTGAGCAGCTCGACCTGCAGCCGGAGCTCGGCGGCGGACGTCCCTCCGGCGGACGCACCGGCGGCGGGCGGGGCGACCGGCGCGTCGGAGGGTGCGGCGGGGGCCGACCGGCGGACCGGCGGGTGCGCGGCCCGGTGCGGCGCCGGCAGCGCGGGGGCCGACCGCCGGGGGGCCGGGACGGCGCCGGGCACGGGCAGCCGCACCAGCGCCGGCGGCACCCACAGCACCCGCGGGCCGCCGTCCCGGTCGAGGCGGACCCGCAGCCGGGCGGAGTCGGGGGCGTCGTGCCGCCAGCCGAGCAGCTCGGCCGGGTGCCAGGTGCCGTCGAGCAGCACCTCGACGGCCAGCGCCTCCCGCAGGAGGGCGACCGGACGCTCCCCTGGTGCCACGGGCACGAACGGTAGGCCGCTCGCGGGCCCGCGGCGGGGAGGTCGCCACCGCGTGGGTTGACGAAGTGGGCGGCGCCGTGCTGTCGATCCCTCCCGACCCGCGGGTCAGCAGGCGGCGGTCACCGAGGCGGTCACCGGGGTGGAGGTCCAGGTGCCGCGGTAGGCCCACAGCCGGAACGTGTACGCGGTGCCGGTGACCAGCGGCCCCTCGGTGGCCGACGTCGTGCCGATGGGGGTGATCGAGCGGAGCGGCTGGGTCGTGCCGCCCGAGCTGCGCTCCAGCCGGTAGCCGGTCGCCCACGTGCTGGGGCTGGCCGTCCAGGTGAGCGCCGCCGCCGGGGTGCCGGGGGCCCGCCGCAGGGCGAGGGTCTGCGCCACGCTCGCGGCCGAGGTGCCGCTGGGCGATGCCGAGGACCGGGAGGCCACCGGGCCGGCGCCGGCGACCTGCTCGTCGCCCGCGCTGTACCCGCCCAGCCCCGGCACCGTGCCGACGCGCCAGCGCTGGGTCGTGGCGGCCGGCGCCGGGTAGGACTCGTGCGCGTTGCTGACGAACCGCAGCACCAGGGTGCCCGCGGTGGCGGTGGTCACGGCCGGGGTGGACGCGGTCGGACCCGTGCTGACGACGCCGTCGTGGGCGTCCACGGGAGCGGTGGTGTCCGCCCCGGTGTAGGCGGCCATGGCGCCGGCCATCGTGGCCGTGTTCCCCACGGGGAAGCCGAACGTCGCGCTCGGCTCCCCGGTGACCGCCTTCTTCCAGTAGAGGGTGGACACGATCGTGTTGGCGCTGTTGTCGGCGCGGACGGAGGTCCACCCGGCGGGCACCGAGAAGGGTGCGCCGGTCCAGGCGTGGGCGATGTGGACCAGCAGCAGGTCGCCGGGCACCGTGCCGGGAGGCACCGTCAGGGTGAGCGTCCCGGTGCCGGTGGCGGTCGTCGCGGCCCGGAAGGTGATGGCCGTCGTCACGCACGTGGGGGCCGCCGAGAAGCCGGTCGGCGCCGCGACGCCGTCGGTGGCCCAGGCGCCGGCCGGGTTGCCGGTGACCGACGTGAACCGCGCGGCCGCACCGGGCTGCCCGGCCGTGAGGGCGAGGAGGGCCACGGCGCAGGCGACGGCGGCCAGCGCGCGGCGGGGCAGCCGCCGCGGACGCCTCGACCGGGTCATCGCCGTCCTCCGTCCCGGCCCCGCGTGTGCGCGGGCGCATCGCGGGGTGCATCGGCGGCGGGCCGGGCCGGCTTGAGCCGCCGGCTGCGCGACTCCTCCCCCGGAGGGAGGACGTCGCGCGACGGGCGGGCCTCAGCAGGCGGGGGTCAGCGAGGCCGTCCGCGAGGTGGAGGTCCAGGTGCCGCGGTAGGCCCACAGCCGGAAGGTGTACGCGGTGCCGTTGACCAGCGGCCCCTCGGTGGCCGACGTCGCACCGATGGGGGTGACGTCGCGCGGCGGCTGAGCCGTGCCGCCCGAGCTGCGCTCCAGGCGGTAGCCGGTCGCCCAGGTGCTCGGGCTGGCCGTCCAGGTGAGCGCCGCCGACGGGGTGCCGGGCGCCCGCCGCAGCGCGACGGTCTGCCCGACCCACGAGGCCGCCACGCCGCTGGGCGCCGACGACGTCCTCGCGAGCGTCGTCCCGGGCCCGGCGAACTGCTCGTCCCCGCCGCTCACGCCGCCGGTGCCCGTGACCGCGACCTGCCGCCACCGCTCGGTGGTGCCGGTCGGGGCCGGGTACGCGTCGCGGGCGCTGGTGGTCAGGTGTACCAGCAGGGTGCCGGCGGTCGCGGTGGTCACCGCGGGGGTGGTGACCGTGGTGCCGTTGCTCGAGGTGCCGGCCGAGGTGTCGACCGGGTCGCTGGTGCTCACGCCGGTGTAGGCGGCCATGCCCCCGGCCATGGTGACGGTGCTGCCGGGGGCTAGGGCGAACGTCGCGCTGCCCTCCCCGGGTCCGGCCACCTTCCAGTACACCTCGGAGGCCAGCCCGCCGGCGTAGGAGTCGGTGCGGACGTGCGTCCAGCCGGCCGGCGGGGTCGAGGACGTGGCGCTGGTGCCGCGCCCGACCTGGGCGACCAGGACGTCACCGGCCTGCGTGCCCGCGGGCGCCGGCAGGGTCAGCGAGCCCTGGGCGGTGGCCGAGGTGGCCGCGCGGAGGGTGATCGCCGGGGCGGGGGCGCACGTCGTGGCGGCCGAGAACCCGGTGGGTGCCGTGACGCCGTCGGTGGTCCAGGCGCCGGCCGGGTTCCCGGTGAGCGAGCTGAACCGCGCGGAGGCGCCGGGCAGGCACACCGTCAGCGCGAGGACGGCGAGGGCACAGGCCACCGCGGCCAGTCGCCGGGACCGTCTCATCGCCCCCCTCCCCGTCCGGGCCCCGTCCCGGGGGCCTCCGCCCTGGCATCGGCCGGTCGCGGTCCCGGCTTGAGGGTCCGCGCCGTCGCGGTCAGTGCGCCGCGGCCGGCTCCTGCCACGGGTACTGCACCGGCACGACCGGGTCGTCGACCTCCACCCCGCTGACCGGTCCCTCGACGCCGGCCATGCGGGCCTGGTCGCGTCCGCCGGCCTTCGACGCGTAGAGGGCCGTGTCCGCGGCGCCGAGCAGGTCGGCGGCCGCGACCCCGGGCCCGCGGTGGCAGGCGATGCCGACGCTGGCGGTGATCGTGCGCGGCGCCTCCACGCCGGCCAGCACCGTGCGGATGCGCCGCGCGAAGGCGATCGCGTCGTCGGCCTGGGCCCCGGGCATGACCACGGCGAACTCCTCACCGCCGTAGCGGGCGACGACGTCGCCGAGTCGCGCGCTGGTCCGCAGCGCCGCGCCGACGCCGCGCAGGACGTCGTCGCCGGCCTGGTGGCCGAAGGTGTCGTTGAGCTTCTTGAAGTGGTCGAGGTCGAAGATCAGCACCGCCAGCGGCGCGTCGGTGCGGGCGGCCAGCGACAGCTCCCGGTCCAGCGCGGCGTCGAACGCCCGGCGGTTGGACACCCCGGTGAGGCCGTCGGTGAGCGCGCTGCGCTGCAGGTGCTCGAGCAGCGCCACGCGGGCGAAGGCGGTGGCGGCGTGGGCCACGGCCTGCTCGGCGACGCCCACCCGGCGCTGCTGGATGCGCGACCCGGTGCGGGCGTCGTCGGTGAAGGTGAGCACGCCGCTGCCCTGGCCGTCGAGGCCGAACGGGATGGCCACGACGCGGCGGGCGCCGTCGAGCACCTCGTCGACCCACGGGTCGGGGGCGGTCATCGCGGCGAGGAAGGTGCTGCCGCGCCGGCCGACCTCGTCGAGCAGGGAGCCCTCGGTGGGCGCGCCGACCTCCCGCAGCACCTCGACCTCGTCGTCGCCGCGCCGGCGCAGCGCCAGGTCGACGGCCGGGCCGGCGTTGCCGGCGGGCACGTGGCAGTGCACCGCGGCGACGGCGGCGTCGGCCGCGTCGACGGTGAAGTCGAGCAGCGCCTCGGCGACCGCGGTGGTGCTCTCCGCCTCGTGCAGCGCGGCCGCGAGCCGGCGCAGCGCCTCCTCGTCGTAGCGGCGACGGCGCAGCTCGCGCTCGCTGACCGCGCCGAGGACGGCGGTGGTCACCGCGGTCACCCACACCACGGTCAGGAAGACGCTGTAGGTGATCGTGTCGAAGCCCTCGACGCCACGCGCGGGCAGCGAGCCGGTGGTGATGCCCTCGAGCACGCACATGACGACGAGCGAGTGCCACAGGGCCAGCTTCAGGCCGCTGCGGAACGAGCCGAGCAGCGAGACGGCCAGCACGTGCAGGACGATCACGTAGACGACGGGGCTGCCGATGCCCCCGGTGACGTAGAGCGCCCACCCGAGGTGGACCGCGTCGAGGATGAGCGGCACGGTGATCGCCAGGACGGCCCACCGGCGCCCCCGGCCCGACAGCCTCTGCAGCAGCAGCCCGAACGCCAGCAGGGCCACCCCGGGGAGCACGAGGTACTCCAGGGGCAGCGTCTGCGCCGTCCGGGTGAGCGGCCAGGCCGCGAGGGGCAGCGCGACGACCAGGCCGGTGCGGACGGCCAGCAGCCACCGCAGCCGGTCGGCCAGCGGCAGGAGGTCGAGGTCCTGGGGTGCGGACGAGGAGGCGGCGCCCGGGTCGGAGCTCATGTCGTGGTCCTCGGCGTTCGGGGGAAGTCCTGGAAGTCGTGCACGTCGGTGCTGACCCGGGCGAGCGTCAGCTTGGGGTCCCGCCGGTCGAGCCGGCCCTGGACGAAGAGGAAGCCGACCACCACGCCCACCAGCCCGAGCGGGAACTGGCCGTCCTGGGCGACGGCGACCGCGGTCTCCCCCACCGCGGCGGCCACCTGGGCGACCGCCTGCGCGACCGCCTCGGCGACCGTCGCCGGCGGGGCCTCCAGCGGCTCGGCCTCGACGACGTCGCTGGTCGGCGGCGGCTCGTCCGACGGGAGCGGCGTCGGGCTCGGGACCTCCGGCGTGGGCGTCGGCTCGGGAGTGGGTGCGGGGAGCACCTCCGGCGTCGGCTCCGGTGTGGGGGTCGGGGTCGGCGTGGGGGTCGGCGACGGCTCCGGGGTGCGGGCCGCGACCGGCGAGGAGGTGGGCGCCGGCGCCGGCGGGTGGGGCTCGACGTCGAGCGCCCAGACGAAGGTGGCCGCCGCGCGGCGGCCCTGCGCCCGGGGGTCGTCGGGGACGGACACGGTGAGCCGGAAGACCGCCCGGGACGCCGAGTCCGGTCGCCAGCCCGTGGGGATGCCGGCGGTGGCGTCGGTGGGCAGCTGGGCGAGCGTCCCGCTCCAGACAGGCACGCCGCTGAACGTGGCGCACCGGGACGGGTCGGCCAGGGTGCCGGCCTCGATGCCGACCCGCAGGTACGGGGCGAGGTCGCCGCCGGTCCCGGTGGCGCTGAGCTCGACCTCGCCGAGCGACTCGGCCGAACCGGTGACCGCCAGGGCCACGCAGGCGCTCTCGGTGCGCCCCGGGGTCAGGCCGGTGGAGGTGAACAGCGCGGCACCGCCGCGGTCGTCGACCAGGCTGACCGCGCTCGTGCCGGCGGCGGCGGGGGTGGTCGCCACCGGCAGCCCCTCGGCGGCGAGGGCGGCGAACAGGGCGGCACCGACGAGCCAGGCGGCGGCGCGCCGGGGCGTGCCCTGGGGTGCTCGGCGCACGCTGTCCTCCTCCCCGGCGCGGTACGGGCCTCCTGGTCTCATCGGCTCCGCGGCGTGGTTGTTGAGCGGGGCGGCCGACGGGTCAGACGGCGGGGCGCACCGTCGCGGCGGCGGAGAGCCGGTCGGCGGTGGTGCGACCCCGCGGCGCGGACCCGCGGTCGGCGGTGGTGCGGCCCCGGGCGTCGCCGGAGCGGCCGGCCACGACGACGGCGGCCGCGGCGAGCAGGACGGCGGTCACCCCGATGGAGCCCCACCGGCCCTCGGCCCGCCAGTACGCGGGGAGGCCGACGTAGGGCACCCGCAGCTGCACCTGGCCGATGACGCTGGCCGCCGGCACGTGCGTGGTGTCGTTGCTCTGGTTGGCGTCGCCGCGGGTGACCAGGGCGCCGCTGTCGTCGAACGACACCAGCCGGTGCACCACCAGCCGGTCGGCACCCGAGGGGTCGGGGAACAGCAGGATCTGCCCCGGCTCGAGGTCGGCCACGGCGACCGGGCGGGTCAGCACCACGTCGCCCTCGGCGAGCCGCGGGGCCATCGAGCCGGAGACGACCACGTGGCCCTCGAAGCCGACGAGCCGGGGGGCCAGGGCGAGGACGCCCAGGCCGGCGACGGCCACCAGGACGACCGCCACCGCGATCCGGCCGGTGGCCGCGGCCCGGGACGCCCACGAGGGAGCGGCGGGCGTGCTCACGTGTTGCGCGCTTCCCACGTGATGGTGGCGTCGGAGCGGGTCCGCTGCGCGTTGTTGTTGTCCATCACCGAGTAGGAGACGCGCAGGGTCAGCGACGTCCCCGGGGCGACCGGGGCGCCCAGCGACAGCCCGGTGCCGTAGTCGGCACGGCTGCGCAGCGCGGCGAGCGTGGCCGCCTGGTCGGCGGCGGGGTCGTTGGCCTGGGCGGTGTTGAACAGGAACGTCCGGGTGGCGTTCTGGGTGAACCCGGTGCTGCAGTCGGGGGCCACCGCGGTCGACGCGCTGACGTTCTGCCCGCGCTCCACGCTCATGACCAGGAAGGTGTCGAGGGTGGTCACACCGCCAGTGGGCAGGCCGACGTACATCCGGATGTCGGCGGTGACGTCGCCGGTGTAGTCGAGCCGGATGCAGCGGGACTTCGCGGCCCCGGGGACGAGGCCGACCTCCACGGTGCTCTGGAACAGCGCCGTGTTGCTGTCGTTGTCGGCCAGCACGACGCTGCCGGTCTGCCAGGAGTTGCCCGGGTTGTTGGTGCTGGCCGAGAAGGCCGCGTGGGTCGAGCTCCAGGTGAGCGCCATGCTCAGCACCAGACCCACGGGGACCGCGCCGGCCAGCACGGATCGGCGACCGCGGCGCAGGGAGACGCGCACGATGCCTCCTTCACGTGGAGTGACGCAGGGGGGTCTGCGTGCTGGACACAGCAGGCATCGGCGCGCGGGGACGACCACTGAGGGCGACGGCGAGAGGGGTCACCCGACCGGGTGAGGGAGGGGTGAGGGGGCCACGGCCACACGGCCCCGGAGACGACCCAGGCCGGGCCCTGGTGGGCCCGGCCTGGGTCGGGACGGGTGGAGCTGAGGGGATTCGAACCCCTGACCCCCTCGATGCGAACGAGGTGCGCTACCGGACTGCGCTACAGCCCCGACGCGGACGAGCTTACCGCCCGCCCGTCCCGGCGCCGCGACGGGGGCGGCGCCGGTCGGTGGCCCCCCTGCAGGGTCCCGCCGCGAGCCTGCGAGGGGCGGGGGGCAGGGGGGTCCTTCTGTCAGCCGTTGACGACGCGGGGCTGGTAGAGGTCGACGTCGGCGAAACCGATGTCGTCGTCGTCGAGGCCCACGACGGCGCTGTCCTGCCAGCCGGCCGGCGCCGGCGTCCGGGCGGCGACGACGCGACCGGGGCGCAGCGGGTGCACCGGGGCGAGCGGCAGGCTCGGGTGCGGCAGGCCGACGGTGTGGTGCACCTCCTCCACCACGGGCTCGGCGCGCAGCGGCTCGGCGACCGGCCGCGGGGCCGGCCGGGCGGCGGGGCGCACGCGGGCGGCGGCGCGGGCGGCGCGGCGGGCGGCGGCCTGCTCGCGGCGGACGGCGGCGCGCAGCACCACGAGGTAGCCGACCAGGGCGACGTCGAGCAGCCCCTGCAGCAGCCACAGCCACGGCGAGACGAGCAGCGCACCGGCCAGCGCCAGCGCCGTCAGCGTCACCAGCCCGGCCAGCGTGCGCCGGCGGACGGCGTGCACGTCGACCCGCAGCTCGCCGGTGCGGCGCAGCGTCTCGCGGTCGACCGAGACCCGCTCGGTCGCCGCGGAGCGGACCGGGTCACCGGCCCGCCGGCGCTGCAGCGTCCGGCCCTCGGCGACCTCCGCACGGGTCGAGGACGTGTCGCGGGTCACCACCATGGGCACCAGCACCACGAACCACAGCACGACCAGAGCGGCGAGCAGCACGCCTGACCCCATCGAGAACACCACCCGTCACACGAGTCACTTGCCGCGGCAGGTTATGCACGCGCCCCACCCGGGAGAGGGAGGCGCGCGGGCGTGTCGCGGGAGTGTTGTGGGACGGAAGGGGCGACGCGGGCGGCGTGTCGACACGGAGTCATCCGGACACGCTCGGTCAGCGTGCTAGGTGCGGGACGCCGAGGACAGCCAGTGGCCCAGCACGCCGCCCGGGAGGTCCTCCGCCAGCAGCGCGTAGGACAGGTGGTCGCGCCAGTCGCCGTCGATGTCGAGGTAGCGGCGCAGCAGGCCCTCGCGGCGGAAGCCGAGCCGCTCGACCAGCCGCTGGCTGGGCTGGTTCTCCGGCCGGATGTCGGCCTGCAGCCGGTGCAGCCCGGCCGGGCCGAAGGCGTGGTCGCACACCAGCGCCACCGCCAGCGAGGCCATCCCCCGGCCGGCCACGCCGCGGTCGATCCAGTAGCCCAGCGACCCCGAGCGCAGCGCGCCGCGCACCACGTTGTCCACGGTCACCTGCCCGGCCAGCCGCCCCTCCACCCGGACGGCGAAGGGCAGCGAGCCCCCGCTGCGGGCGCGCCGGGCCACCGAGCGGCGCATCGCCCGGTAGGCCGCGGGCGTGTGCCGCACCGACCACGCCACCCCGGCCGAGGGCTCCCACGGCCGCAGCCAGCTCTCGTTGGCCAGCCGCAGCCGGCTCCACTCCGCGGCGTCACCGCGGCGCAGCGGGTGCAGCTCGACCGGCCCGTACGCCAGGCGGGCGGGCCAGCCGGGGTGCTGCAGCGGGTCGAGGTCCAGCTCAGCCGCCCAGCAGCAGCGGCATGACGGTCACCAGCCCGCCCTCGGCGACCTCGGTGACGTCCTCGTCCAGGACGATCAGGCAGTTGGCGCGGGCCATCCGGGCCAGCAGCGCCTCCTCGCCGTCCCCGAGCGGCTCGACGACGTAGCCGCCGTCGGGGTGGCGCATGACCTGGCCGTGCAGGTACTGCCGGTAGCCCAGCGGCGAGACCAGCCGCTCGGCCGAGATCGCCTGCACCGTGCGCCGGAACAGCTGCCGCTTCCCGAGCATCGAGCGGATCGCCGGACGCACGAAGACCTCGAAGGAGACCAGCGCCGCCACCGGCTCGCCCGGCACGCAGATCACCGGCACCTCGTCGCGGCCCAGCCGGCCGAAGCCCTGCACCGCGCCGGGGTGCATCGTCACCTGACGGAAGCGCATCGGGCCCAGCTCGGCGAGCACCTCCTGCACGAGGTCGCCCTCGGCGGCGTGCGTGCCGGCGATGAGCACCAGGTCGCTGCGCAGCAGCTGGCTCTCCAGCACCTCGGTCAGCCGGCGGCGCTCGGTGGGCAGGATCCCCCAGCGGTACGCGGAGGCCCCGGCGTCGCGGGCGGCGGCGGCCAGCGCGTAGGTGTTGACGTCGACCACCTGGCCCGGCGCCGGCTGGGTGGTGATGTCGACCAGCTCGCTGCCCGCCGACAGGACGGCGACCCGCGGCCGCGGGCGCACCTGCACCCGGTCGCGGCCGACGGCGGCCAGCAGGCTGATCTGCGCCGGGCCGATCGGCGTCCCGACGTGGACGGCGGCGGTGCCGGGCGAGACGTCGTCGCCGGCCCGGCGCACGTAGCTGCCCGCGGCCGGGCCGGCGTGCACCTGCACCCGCACGACGCCGCCGTCGGTCCACACGGCCGGGACGACGACGTCGGCGCCGGCGGGCAGCATCGCCCCGGCGGAGACCTTCTGCGCCAGCCCCGGGGCCAGCGACGTCAGGCCGGCCGCCCCGGCGACGGTCTCCCCCACCACGGCGAGCTCGACCGGCGCGTCGGGCGCGGCGGCGACGACGTCCTCCGCGCGGACGGCGTAGCCGTCGAGGGCGGCCTGGTCGAAGGCCGGCAGGGCGCGGGCGCTGACCACCTCCTCGGCGCAGAGCAGGCCCTGCGCGTCGAGGACGGCGAGCTCGATCGGCTCCGGCTGCGGGACGGCGGCCAGGATCTCGTCGAGGTGCGCCTCCACCGACCGCAGCTCCGGCTCCGGCTCGGGCGCCGGGCGCGGCGGGGGGACCTGCCCGCGGTCGATCTGCGCGGTCGCGTGCACGGCGGGCGGGTCGACGGTCGCGCCGCTGCGCAGGTCCAGCGCCGTCGTGTCCCGGGGTGCCGCCGGGGCCCCGCCCGGGCTGTACTCGCTCATCGCCTCGATGGTCCCCCCTGCGGGGGCCGGGTCAGGCCTGCGACGCGCCCTCGGCGGGCAGGTCGGCCACGAACTCGGTCAGCCAGGAGCGCAGCGCCGGGCCGAGGTCCTCCCGCTCGGCGGCCAGCCGGACCACCGCCTTGAGGTAGTCGAGCTTGTCCCCGGTGTCGTACCGGCGGCCGTCGAAGACCACGCCGTGCAGCGGCTCGCCACGCTCGACCAGGGTGGCCAGCGCGTCGGTCAGCTGGATCTCCCCGCCGCGGCCGGGCGCGGTCTCCCGCAGCACCGCGAACACCTCGGGCGAGAGGACGTAGCGGCCGATGATCGCCAGGCTGCTCGGCGCCTCGTCGACCGGCGGCTTCTCCACCAGGCCGGTGATGGTGACGACGCCCTCCTGGACGTCCTCCTCGATGGCGACCGCGCCGTACTTGTCGATGTTCTCGGCGCCGACGTCGAGCAGCGCGATCACCGAGCCGCCGTGCTCGGCCTGCACCGCGAGCATCTGCTCGAGCAGGTGGTCGCGCGCGTCGATCAGGTCGTCGCCGAGCAGCACCGCGAAGGGCTCGTCGCCGACGAAGGCGGCCGCCTGCAGCACGGCGTGGCCCAGGCCGCGGGCCTCGCCCTGCCGGACGAAGTGCACCTGCGCCACGTCGGTGGACTCGGCGACGGCGGCCAGCCGGGCGGCGTCGCCCTTCTTCTCCAGGGCCGCCTCGAGCTCGGGCGTGCGGTCGAAGTAGTCCTCGATCGCGGCCTTGTTGCGCCCGGTGACCATGAGGACCTCGGCCAGGCCCGCCCGCGCGGCCTCCTCGACGATGTACTGCAGGGCCGGGCGGTCGACGACCGGCAGCAGCTCCTTGGGCACCGCCTTGGTGGCGGGGAGGAACCGGGTGCCCATCCCGGCGACGGGGATGACGGCCTTGCGCGCCGGGCGGGTCCGCGAGCTCTGCACACCCGGAGCCTAGCCACCGGGCGGCGCCGGACCGCCGGGCGGCCGGGGACGGCGCGCGCGGCAGCGGGGAGGCGCGGCCGACGCGCCGGGCGGTCCGCGGCGGGCTCTAGCCTGCTGCGGTGACCGCCCCGCAGGACGCAGAACCGGTCAAGGCGGCGCTGCGCGACCGGTTCCGCGCCCAGCGCCGGGACCGCTCCCCCACCGACCGGGCGACGGCCGCGGCCGCCGTCACCACCGCGTTGCTGCGGCAGCTGGCGCGGGTGCGGACGCTGGCGGCCTTCGTGCCCGACGAGACCGAGCCGGGCCACGGGCGCCTCCCGGCCGCGTTCACCCAGCTGGGCGCGCGGGTGCTGCTGCCGGTGGTCCCCGACGGCGACGCGCAGCTGCACTGGGCGGTCGACACCGGCCGGCTGGCGCCGGGCCGCTTCGGGCTGCTCGAGCCGGTCGGGCCGCGCCTGGGACCGACGGCGATCGGCGCCGCCGAGGTCGTCGTCGTCCCCGCGCTCGCCGTCGACCGGACGGGCACGCGGCTGGGCCGCGGCGGCGGCTACTACGACCGGGCGCTGCGGCACGTGCGGCACGACGCCGTCGTGGTCGCGCTGGTCTTCGACGACGAGCTCGTCGACCGGCTGCCGGCGCTCGACCACGACCGTCCGGTGAGCGCCGTGGTCACCCCGGCAGGGGGCTGGGAGGCCGTACCCGCCGGTAGGTGACACGGTGGGCCGACCCGTCGGGCAGGGCAGGGAGGCCGTGTGTCACCGGAGATCGTCACCATCCTGGCGCTCGTGGCGATCTTCGCGATCGCCACGTTCCTGCCGATCAACATGGGCGCGCTGGCGTTCGTGGCGGCGTTCCTGGTGGGCACGCTGTCGGTCGGGCTGAGCACCGACGACATCCTGGCCGGCTTCCCCGCCGAGCTGGTGGTGACGCTGATCGGCGTCACCTACCTGTTCGCCATCGCGCAGAACAACGGCACCGTCGACCTGCTGGTGCGCGGCGCGGTGCGCCTGGTCGGCGGGTACGTGGCCGCGATCCCGTGGGTCATGTTCGCGGTGACCGCGCTGCTCACCGCCATCGGCGCGCTCTCCCCCGCCGCGGTGGCGATCATCGCCCCGATCGCGCTGGGCTTCGCCGGGCGGTACGGGATCAACCCGCTGCTCATGGGCATGATGGTCATCCACGGCGCGCAGGGCGGCGGCTTCTCGCCGATCAGCGTCTACGGCGTCACGGTCAACGAGATCGTCGACCAGGAGGGCCTGCCCGGCAACGAGCTCGCCGTCTTCCTGGGCAGCCTGCTGTTCAACCTGGCCATCGCGCTGGTGCTCTTCCTCGTCCTCGGCGGGCGGCAGCTGATCGGCCGCCGGGTGAGCGCGACCGTGCCGGCCGGGGCCGGGCACGCGGACGCCGAGCGCGCCGTGACCACCCCCGTGCGCGGCCACGGCGCCCCGCCCGGGCCCGCGGTGGGCGGCGGGGACGGCGACGACGTCGGTGACGACGCCGCGGCGCAGCCGTCCCCGCGGGTGACCCTCGACCAGGTGCTCACCCTCGTCGGGCTGGCCGCCGTCGCGGTCCTCGCGCTGGTCTTCGACCTCGACATCGGCTTCGTGTCGATCACCGTGGCCACGGTGCTGGCGCTGTTCGCCGCCGCCCGGCACAAGGGCGCGGTCAGCCAGATCAGCTGGTCGACGGTGCTGCTCATCGCCGGCGTGCTGACCTTCGTGTTCGTGCTGCAGGAGGCCGGCACGATCGACTACGTCGGCGAGGCCGTCATCGGCCTCGGCGTGCCGCTGCTCATCGCGCTGCTGCTGGCCTACATCGGCGGGGTGGTGTCGGCCTTCGCGTCGTCGACGGCGATCATCGGCGTCGCCATCGCGCTGGCCGTGCCCTTCCTGCAGGAGGGCTCGATCGGCGCGGTGGGCGTGGTGGTGGCGCTGTCGGTCGCCTCCACGATCGTCGACGTGAGCCCGTTCTCGACCAACGGCGCGCTGGTGCTGGCCAACGCGCAGGACGTCGACCGGGACCGCTTCTACAAGCAGATCCTCGCCTACTCCGGGATCGTCGTGGTCGTCGGGCCGTTCCTGGCCTGGCTGGTCTTCGTCGTCCCCGGCTGGCTCTAGAGACCCCCGGAGGGCTGTCGTGACCGGACCGCTGGACGGCGTGCTCGTCGTCGACCTGACCCGCGCGCTGGCCGGCCCGCACGCGGCGATGATGCTCGGCGACCTGGGCGCCCGGGTGATCAAGGTGGAGAACCCCGGCAGCGGGGACGACACCCGCGGCTGGGGCCCGCCGTTCGTGCAGCCCGACGAAGGCGACCGCGAGTCGACGTACTTCCTGTCGGCCAACCGCAACAAGGAGTCGGTGACCCTCGACCTGAAGGACGAGGGCGACAAGGAGCTGCTGCGCGAACTGGTGCGCCGCGCCGACGTGCTGCTGGAGAACTTCCGCCCCGGCACGCTGGCCCGCCTCGGCTTCGGCACCGACGTGCTCGCCGAGCTCAACCCGCGGCTGGTCACCCTCTCCATCAGCGGCTTCGGCCACGACGGCCCCGAGGGCACCCGGGCCGGCTACGACCAGATCGCGCAGGGCGAGGCCGGGCTGATGTCGCTGACCGGCCCGGGCCCGGACGACCCGCAGCGGGTCGGCGTGCCGATCGGCGACCTGCTGGCCGGCATGTACGGCGCCTACGGCGTGCTCGCCGCGCTGCACGAGCGGGAGCGCACCGGTCGCGGGCAGGTGGTGCGCACCTCGCTGCTGGCCGCGATCGTCGGCGTGCACGCCTTCCAGGGGACGGCGTGGACAGTCGGCGGGCAGGTCGGCCGCGCGCAGGGCAACCACCACCCCTCGATCGCGCCCTACGGGCTGTTCCGCTGCAAGGACGGCAGCGTGCAGCTGTCCTGCGGGTCGGAGGGGCTGTGGCGGCGGCTGTGCGCCGAGTTCGGGCTGGACCCGGAGGCCGAGGGCCTGGCCACCAACGGCGAGCGGGTGGGCAACCGGCAGCGGGTGATCGCGCTGCTCGAGGACGTGTTCGCCGGCATCGAGCCGGAGACCCTGCTCGCCCGGCTGGCCGCGGCCGGCGTCCCCGCGGGCAAGGTGCGCACGATCGACGAGGTCTACGGCTGGGAGCAGACCCGGTCGCAGGGCCTGCTGGTCGACGTCGACCACGCCACGCTCGGCCGGTTGCAGCTGCCCGGCCCGCCGCTGCGCTTCTTCGCCCCGGGTCCCGACGGCGAGACCGAGACCACCCGCCGCGACCACGGCGCCCCGCCGGTGCTCGGCGGCTCGGACGAGGCGGTCCGGGCCTGGCTGACCTCGTGACGCCGCGCCGGGCGATGATCAGGTGACCTGATCATCGAGCGTCCTACCCGACGTCCCACGGTCGGGTCGGACGCGCTGCGGTGAGGGAGGACGGGGTCAGCGGCTGCCCGACGACTGGCGCCACCGGTTGGCGCGGCGCTCCTCAGCGGCCTCGGCGACGACCGTCGTCACCCGCCCCCGGGCCCTCGTCGAACACCAGCCGCACCCCGCCCGAGGTCGCCGCGTGCTGCTCCAGCCGGCCCCGCCCAGGCCGCCCGCTCGGGGCAGGACACCTGCTCGGCGTCGGGCACGGCGGGCTACCAGGTGCTGCCGGGCGCGTAGGTCCCGAAGCTCCACTCCTGGCCCTCGGGGTCGAGCAGGCGGGCGCGGCGGGTGCCCCACTCGGTGTCCTGCGGGGCGAGGACGGCGGTGCCGCCGGCGGCCACCCCGCGGGCGAAGCGGTCGTCGACGTCGCCCGCGTCGTCGAGCACCAGGTAGAGCCCCGAGCCCGTGGACTGCCCGACCAGCGGGGGCCGGGTGTAGTCGGCGTCGTAGCTCGCGACCATGAGGACGACGTCGTCGCAGCGGACCTCGGAGTGGGCCACCGTGCCGTCCTCGGCGTCGGACCGCCGGACGACGGTGAAGCCCACGGCCTCCAGCCAGCGCAGGGCGGCCGGGGCGTCGCGGTAGCTCAGGTAGGCGGCCAGTCGCGCTCCCACGGGGCGCAACCTAGTCGCGCCCCACCTCCTCGGGAAGGGGGTCAGCGGACGACGTCGCTGCCGTGCGCCACCCGACGGCTGGCGTCGGGGTCCAGGCCCTGGACGACGGCCTCGAGCACCTCGCACAGCGCCCGCGTCTGCTGCTCCGTCAGCGGGTCGAACAGCGCGGCCCGCACCGCGGCGACGTGCCCCGGCGCGACCGACCGGACGACGTCCCAGCCCGCGTCGGTGAGGACCGCGACGTTGCCCCGGCCGTCGTCGGCGGAGCGCTCACGGCGCACCCAGCCGCGGGCCTCGAGCCGGGCGACGGTGTGCGACAGCCGGCTCTGCGACTGGTTGGCCCGCCGGGCGAGGTCGCTCATCCGCCGGCTGCGCCCCGGCGCCTCCGAGAGCATCGCCAGCACGGTGTAGGCGGCGTGGGTGAGCCCGGCGTCGCGCTGGAGCTGGGCGTCGAGCTCGCGCGGCAGGAGCTCCGCGGCGGTCAGCCACGCCCGCCACGCGCGCTGCTGCGTCTCGTCGAGCCAGGGCTGCGTCACGCGCGGCAGGTTACCGGCGCGTACGGACCCGTTCCGCCTCCCGGGACGCCGGTCGGCGACGACGCGGACCGCGAACGGGTCACCGGACGTGGACGGCGCGGGCCGCGTGGCGCATCATTGGCAGTCGAGGGTCCCGAGTGCCAGCCCCGTGGCGGGTGCCGGACCCGCCCGCCCCTGCACGACCAGGAGAGCCGCCGTGCCCACGTACCAGTACGCCTGCACCAACCCCGAGGGCAAGCACGAGTTCGAGGTCGTGCAGTCCTTCACCGACGCCCCCGTCGCCGAGTGCCCGACCTGCGGCACCCCGGTGCGCAAGGTCTACGGCTCGGTCGGCGTCGTGTTCAAGGGCTCGGGTTTCTACCGCACCGACAGCCGGTCGAAGGCCTCCTCCTCGGAGTCGGCGGGCTCGTCGTCCTCGACCTCGTCGTCGGACTCCTCGTCCTCGACGACGGCGACGCCGAAGAAGGAGGCGGCCGCCACCTCGTCGAGCGGCTCGTCGTCCACCTCCAGCGGGTCGAAGGCCGCCGCCTCCTGACGGGAGCGCGTCCACAGCCCGGAGCGCCGTCCACAGCCCTCCGGCGGGGCACCGCCGGAGGGTGCGTCCCGGCCAGCCTGGGTCCGTGCCGCGCCTGCGCCGACCCCGCTCCCCCGTCCTGCTGCTGCGCCGCTGCCTCGCCGCGGCCCTCGTCGCCGGGGCGCTCGTGCTCGCCCTGCGGCCGCCACCCGCGCCCGCCGCGGCGCCGCCACCGGGGACCCCGGTGGTCACCGCCGCCGGCGACCTGCCCGCCGGCGCGGTCCTGACGACGGCGGAGCTGGCCACCACCGAGCTGCCGGCCGGCGCCGTCCCCGCCGGGTCGGCGACCGACCCCGCCGCGCTCGCCGGGCGGGTGCTCGCCGCACCGGTGCGGGCCGGGGAGCCGGTCACCGACGTCCGCCTGCTCGGCCCCGGCCTGACCGCGCTGCTCCCCGACGGACAGGTGGCCGCGCCGGTCCGCCTGGCCGACCTCGCCGTCGCCGGGCTGGCCGGCGCCGGCGACCGCGTCGACGTGCTGGCCACCGCCCCGGGCGCGCCGCGGGCGGAGGTGGTCGCCCGGGCCGCGCTCGTGCTCGCCGCCCCGCAGGGCGACGACGGCGGGCTGCTCGTGCTCGCCGTCGACGAGGCCACCGCCGCCACACTCGCCGCTGCCGCCACCACCGCCACGCTCACGTTGAGCCTGCCCGGGCCGCCGTGAGGTGATGGGCGCCGTGCTGAGGGGATTCAAGGACTTCCTGCTGCGCGGCAACGTGGTCGAGCTGGCCGTCGCGGTGGTCATCGGGGCGGCGTTCACCGCGGTCGTCGACGCCTTCGCCGACTCGTTCCTCACCCCGCTGATCGGGCTGGTCACCGGTGGCGGCGAGGTGGGCGGCCGGTTCACGGTGGACGGCCAGGACTTCACCTACGGCGCGTTCGTCAGCCAGGTGATCACCTTCGTGCTGACCGCCGCGGTCGTCTACTTCGTGGTCGTGCTGCCGCTGCGCACCATCGCCGAGCGGCGGGCGCGGGGTGAGGAGCCCGGGCCGGTGGCGCCCACCCAGGTCGAGCTGCTCGCCGAGATCCGCGACCTGCTGCGGGCGCAGCAGGCCACCCCGCCGGGCGGGACGCCGGGCGGCCCGGGGACGACGGCGCTGTAGCCGGTCCGTCGCAGCCGGCCGGTCGCAGCCGGTCCGCCGTGGTCAGTCGCTGCCCCAGTGCGGGGGCCGGTCCTCCAGGTAGCGCCGGTCGTCCTCGCGCTCGTCGGGCCGCTCGCCCCAGCCCACGTCGCGGTCGTCGGGCGCCCGCTCCGCCGCGGCGACCGGCGCCGGTGCCGGGGCCTCCTGCACCGGCAGCCCGAGCCCCTCGACCACCTCCGCGGCCGCCAGCCCGGCCAGCGCCGCGCCCGGCAGGGCGAGCTTGGCGCCGCGCGTGCCCGAGCCGACGACGACGAGGTCGGCGGCGGCCACCGCCGCGTCGACCAGCACCGGCCACGACCCCGGCAGGCCGACCGGCGTGATGCCGCCGTAGGCCATCCCCGTCTCGGCGACGGCCACGTCCTGCGGGGCGAAGGACGCCTTGCGCGCGCCCAGGTGCCGCCGGACCAGGCCGTTGACGTCGGCGCGGGTGGTGGCCAGCACGACGCAGGCGGCCAGCGTCGTCTGCCCGGCGCGCCGCGCGGCGACGACCACGCAGTTGGCCGACGCCTCGAGCGGCACCCCGTAGGCCTCGGTGAAGGCGGCGGTGTCGGCCAGGTCGTCGTCGACCGGGGCGACCCAGACCGGCCCGGGCAGCGCGGGCAGCGCCGCGACCACGGGCTCCCCGAGCAGGTCGGGCCGGTCGGCGGCGGGGACCCAGGTCAGCGAGCCGAGCACGGGCGGAGGGGGTGCGGTCACGGGTCCGATCCTGCCTCCCGGCCGGATCCCGGCGGAGGACGGCCGGTCCCCGGCGGGTGCGCGGCCCCGGCAGCCAGCAGGATGGGGACCATGATCGGTCAGCTCCACTCCGTCGTGATCGACGCGCCCGACGCGCACGCGCTCGCCACCTTCTACGCCGACCTGCTCGGGATGGAGGTGAGCAGGGGCGGGCCGGGCGACGACTGGGTCGTGGTCACCGGCCGCGGGTACCGGCTGGCCTTCCAGCAGGCCCCGGACCTGGTGCCCCCGGACTGGCCCGACCCCGCCCGGCCGCAGCAGTTCCACCTCGACGTCTACGTGGCCGACGTCGACGAGGCCGAGCCGCGGGCGCTGGCGCTCGGGGCGCGGAAGCTGCCGGGCGGCGGCGGGGACTTCCGCGTCTACGCCGACCCGGTGGGCCACCCGTTCTGCCTGGTGTGGGACGCCGCGTGAGCGGGCCGGAGCTGCCCCGGGTGGACCGCGCGTCGAGCAGCGCCTTCGTCGCCGCCACCGGCTTCGAGCCCGACGAGATGACCGGCACCCGGGTGACCGGGACCGTCGAGCTGGGCCCCGACCAGCACACGCCGTGGGGCGTCGTGCACGGCGGCGTCTACTGCGCGGTCATCGAGTCGGCGGCCTCGATCGGCGCGAGCGTCGCGGTCGCCGACCGCGGCCAGTTCGCCGTCGGGGTCAACAACAGCACCGACTTCCTGCGGCCGGTGACCGCCGGCCGGCTGCACGTGCTCGCCGAGCCGGTGCAGCAGGGACGCACCCTGCAGCTGTGGCTGGTGCAGCTGACCCGCGCCGAGGACGGCAAGCTCGTCGCCCGCGGCCAGGTCCGGCTGCAGAACGTGCCGCTGCCGGAGGGGTGAGCACCCGCGCCGACCGCGCGGCGGCCACCGCCTCCGCGGTGGCCGCCACGCACGGCGTCCGGGTGCGCGAGCCGCGGGTGCTGCACGACGGCGTCAACGCCGTGGTGCACCTCGCGCCGGCCCCGGTGGTCGCGCGGGTCGCCACGCTGACCCCGCTGCTGCGCCGCGACCCCCGTCGACCGGCCGGTCGCGAGGTCGCCCTCGGCGCGGCGCTGACGGCGGCCGGCGCCGCGGTGGTCGCGCCGAGCGACCTGCTGCCGCCCGGACCGCACGAGCACGGCGGCCTGGTGCTGACCTTCTGGCGGCACGTCGAGGTGCTGCCGCGGGCCCCGGGGCCGGCCGAGGTGGCCGCCGCGCTCGCGGACCTGCATGCCGCGCTGCGCGACGTCCGCACCACGGGCACGCCGCTGGACACCCCGCTCGACGACCTCGCCGCCTTCTCCGAGCACGCCGGCGAGTGGGGCGTGCCGGCCGCCGTCCGCGCGCAGGTGGCGCAGCGGGTCGCGCGGCTGCGGCCCCGGTTGGCGGGCGGCCCCGGCCAGGTGCTGCACGGCGACGCGCACCCCGGCAACCTGCTGGCCACACCGGACGGGTGGCGGTGGACCGACCTCGAGGACACCTGCGCCGGCCCGGTCGCGTGGGACCTCGCCTGCCTGCGCCTGACCTCCCGGCTCGACGGCCGGGCCGCGCTGGACGCGATGGGCGGCCCGGCCGACGCCGAGCTCGCGCCGTGGCTGGAGCTGCGGCGACTGCACCGGGAGGCGTGGACCACCGTGGTGCGCGCCGGCTACACCAGCGGCAGGGCGGGCTCCCGGTAGGTGGTGCCGGCGAGCGCCGGTGGCAGGACGTCGGGGTCCAGGACGACGGAGAACAGCGCCCGCGGGTCCTGCAGGGTGGCCGGCGGGCGGGCCGCGGCGCGGGGCACCACGCGGTCCCAGCGGGCCGGCCGGCGGTGCGGCAGCAGCTCGCGGCCCTGGAACAGGTAGTCGCCGAGGACCTCCCCCACCAGCAGCCCGGCGCCGTGCTCGATCGGCAGCGCCACCGGGTCACCGGGGCGGATCTCGTCGAGGAAGGTCGACAGCTGCCGCAGGTCCTTGCTCGGCCGCCGTCCGGAGAGCTCCCTGGCCAGGGCCCGCAGCTCCGCCGGCGAGAGCCCGGTGGCGTCCACGTCGACCCCCGACTGGGTGCCCAGCCCGACGACGCCGGCGGCCAGACACGCGCCCAGCTCGTTGTGCGCCCGCGGCCGCACGACCCACACCCGGGTCCCCTCGGGCTCGGGGGCGGGCGGTACCTCGTCGGCGCCCGGCCACAGGTAGGGCAGGTCGTCGGGCTCGGCGCCGAACAGCGGCTGGAACAGCGGCCGGTAGAAGTCCGGGTCCTTGGCCAGCAGGTTCGACCGGTGCGAGCGGTGCACCGCCTCGTCGCCCACCCACGAGGGCAGCAGGCCGGCGCGGGCGAGCTCGTCCTGGGTGGCGCCCTCGACGTCGGGCGCGAACTCGGCGATCAGCGTGTGCGTGCTGTCGGCGAACCCGCGCTCGCGCCACACGCGCACCATGGCCAGGCCGTAGACGACCAGCGCCGCCGTCCGCCCGCGCCACATGTGCACGACCGGGTGCGAGGTCCAGCCGTAGTCGGGCAGCTCGAGGGCGCGCAGCACCTGCAGCGTCTCCACCCGCTGCTTGCCCAGGCGCGGCGAGTCGAGCAGCCGCGCGCTCTCCGCGAAGTCGGCCACCGGCAGGAAGGTCTGCATCGCGGGTCTTCCTGCCCGTCCCGGGGAGGCGTCAACCGCCGGTCGCGTCGAGCGCGGCCAGCGCCGCCTCCCAGCGGGCGTGACGGGCCTCGTCGTCCTGCTCCCACCACGCCGGCCCGCGCTCGCCGAGGCCGGTCTTGGCCAGCTGCACCCGGTCGCGGGCGGCCCGGACGGCGGCCGGGTCGGCGCCCGTGCGCACCGCCGAGCGGGCCCTGCCCAGGTGCGAGAGCAGCCGGGCGCGGACGTCGTCGGGCAGCGACGGGTCGGCCGCCCGCCACCGCCGCCCGTCGACGACCAGCCAGCGGCCGTCGTCGGTGTGCTCGACCTCCCGGCGGGTCACGCGCCGCAGCGGCGGGCGAGCTCGGGCAGCACCGCGCCCAGCGGGGCGTCCACCTTGACGTCGACCTTGGCGTCGCCGCGGGTGGGGCCCAGGTTCACCACGCCGACCGGGATGCCGAGTTCCGCGGCGCGCAGCACGAAGCGGTAGCCGCTCATGACCGTGAGGGAGGAGCCGAGGACCAGCAGGCTGCCGGAGTCCTCGAGCAGCCGGAAGCAGGCGTCCACCCGGTCGCGCGGCACCGTCTCGCCGAAGAAGACGACGTCGGGCTTGAGCGGGCCGCCGCCGCACGCGGTGCAGTCGACCATCACGAAGCCGTCGAGCACCTCGTCGGGCAGCTCGGCGTCGCCGTCGGGGTTCACCTCGTCCACGCGCGGGCCGAACCCGGGGTTGGCAGCCCGCAGCCGGCGGTGCAGCCCGGCGCGACCGGCGACGTCGCCGCAGGCCAGGCAGACGGTGCGGTCCAGCCCGCCGTGCAGTTCCACGACGTCGCGGGCGCCGGCGGCCTGGTGCAGCCCGTCGACGTTCTGGGTCACCACGCCGCCGAGCAGCCCGGCCCGCTGCAGCCGGGCGACGGCGGAGTGACCGGCGTTGGGCCGGGCGGCGGCCATCTGCGGCCAGCCCACGTAGCTGCGCGCCCAGTAGCGGTGCCGGCCGCGCGGGTCGCGGCGGAAGGTCTGCCAGGTCATCGGCGTGTGCCGGCGCAGCGAGCCGGAGGCGCCCCGGTAGTCGGGGATGCCGGAGTCGGTGGACAGCCCGGCGCCGGACAGGACGAGGACGTCGCCGTCGGCGACCAGGTCGGCCAGCTCGTCGAGACCGGGGACCGCGGTCCGGGGCGGCTCGACGGCGGGGAGGGCGGCGCTCACCGGCCCATGGTCCCCCGCCGCGGCCACCCGCGCCGCGACCTCAGGCGGCGGTGGCCAGCTCCCGCTCCAGCCGGCCGAGCAGGTCGTCGTAGACCCGGCGCAGCCCCCCGGGGGCGAAGGTCCGCTCGAAGAACCCGCCGACGCCGCCGGCGCCGTCCCAGGTGGTGCGCACCCGCACGGTGCTGCGGTCAGCGCCGGTCGGGACGACGGTCCAGGTCGTGACCATCGAGGAGCGGGTGTCGCGCTCGACGAGCGTCCCGTCGGGCTCGCTGACCTCGACCTCCTGCTCGCGGACCCGCTTGGAGGTCGCGGCGAACCGCCAGTGCACGCGGGTGCCCGCGCCCGTGCCGCCGGCCTCCACCCGGTACTCGCTGAACTGCTCGGGCAGCACGCGCGAGCGGGTGCCCAGGTAGTCGGCGAGGCCGGCGCGCACCCGGTCCGCCGGGGCTGCGACGACGCGTTCGGCGGTGGCCACGACCTGTCCCATGGCCTCCATCCTGCCCTCGTCACCAGCGGTCGCGGCGCCAGGGCCGCCCGTTGCCGCAGGGCTGCGACGAGCGCGGGCCGACTCCCGCGCACGGCGGGCGCTCGGCCGGCCAGGTGGGGGCGCCGTCCTCGTCGTCGACCCAGAGGTCCTCGCGCAGCGTCCAGCCGTTGAGGAAGACCTCGCAGTCGCAGTGCCCGCCGCGCGACCCCAGCCGCCGCTCTTGGCCGGTGGCCCGGGGCACCCGGAGGTCGCGCCACCGCCGGGCCCAGCGCAGTGTGCCGTCGCAGCCGAAGCCGGTGAGCATGCGCTCGGCGTAGCAGAGCACGCCCTCGGCCGGCTCCGGCGCGGTGAGCGCCACCCCCACGGCGGCGAGGTGCTGCTCCATCTCCTCGGGTGTGCTGATCTCCACGGGTGCCTCCTCGATCGGTGGGAGGCCAGGCTCGGGCGAGCCGCCGACGCCGTCCGGTCCGCCGTCCACACCGCGGTCCGCCGTCCACAGCCGAGCGCGGGGACGTGACAGGTCTCACCGGGAGCCCGGACCGCCCCCTGGGTAGACCGGATGGGTGACCCCGACGCTCTCCCGCACCCGAGCCGGCTCCGGCGAGCCCCTCCTGCTGCTGCACGGCTGGGGCAGCTCGCGCCGCGACTTCGCCGCCGTCCTCCCCGCGCTGACCGAGCGCTTCGACGTCGTCGACGTCGACCTCCCCGGGGTGGGCCGGTCGCCGGCCCTGGCACAGCGGCCCACCGTCGCCGCGGTCACCGACGCCGTGGAGCGCACGCTGGACGACGAGGGCATCGGCCGGGTGCACGTGCTCGGCAACTCGCTGGGCGCCCGGGTGGCGATCGAGCTGGCACGCCGCGGCCGGGCCCGGTCGGTGGTGGCGATCGCGCCGTCTGGGCTCAACGTGCCGCCGGAGCGGGTCGTGCAGGGGACCGGCATGGCGCTGGCCCGCGTGGTCATGCGCACCGGCGCGCAGCTGGTCGGGCCGCTGTCCCGCTCGGCGCTGGGCCGAGCGGCGCTGCTGGCGCCGCTCAAGGCCCGTCCGTGGTCCACCTCCCCCGAGGAGGCGATCGGCGCCCGCGAGGGGTTCGCCGACGCCCGCGACTGGTGGCGCACGCTGCTGTGGGGGCTGCTGCTCGACGTCCCGCGCGGCCTGGACCGCATCGACTGCCCGGTCACCCTCGTGCAGGGCGTGGCCGACTGGATCTCCTCGGGCCAGACGGTGCGCTACCTGCCGCTGGTCCCCGGGTCCCGGTTCGTGCCGCTGCTGTGGGCCGGGCACGCACCGCAGTCGGACCGGCCGCGGACGATCGTGCGGCTGGTGGAGGAGACGGCCGCCGAGGCCGCTCAGTCCGCGGAGTCCTCGGCGTTCAGGAACGAGCAGCGGAACCGCGCGGCCGACATCGCCTCGGTGAAGCGCGCCTCCCAGGCCGGGTCGTCCGACGCGAAGGCCGTGTAGACCCGGTCCTCCAGCACGACCGGCAGCCCGTCGGGGCCGGGGTACGAGCGGCGCAGCAGCACCCGCGTCCGCCCGTCGACCTCGTCGTGCGCCGGCGCCCACCGGGCCAGGACGGCGCCGGACCGCCGCGGGCGGCGGCGCACGGGCGGCCGGGTGCCCGCGGGCAGCGCGGGGCGCGCCGACCACACGCCCAGCCCGTAGAGCAGCAGGCCGGCCAGGAGCAGGAGGACCAGCAGCTCGGCCAGCAGGACCACCATGGACCGACGGTAGCCAGCCGGAGGCGCCGGGGGCAGTCCCGCTAACCTCGTGCGGCAGTCCCCACCCGGCCGGCGGCCGGTGAGCCCCCGTAGCTCAGGGGATAGAGCATCGGTTTCCTAAACCGTGTGTCGCAGGTTCGAATCCTGCCGGGGGCACCAGCGAAGCCGCTGGTCAGCACACTGATCCGCTCAGCCCGCTGACCGGCGGTCGCTCCCGCCGGAGCCCTCGGTCCGCATCCAGTCCGCACGAGCGGCGTCCATCCGCTCCGCGACGGCGTCCAGCTCGTCGCCGACGAGGTGGCCCCAGCGGTCGAGAGTCATCGCCGCCGATGCGTCCCCGAGCGTCGACTGGACGCCCCTGATGGAGGCGCCGGAGGCGATGGCGAGGGAGGCCGCGGTGTGCCGCAGCTCGAGCGGCACGAGGCCGGCCGGCCCCACGGCGCCGGCCGCGCGGTCGAACCGGTCGCGCCGGGAGTTGCCGACCCGCAGCGGCGCACGTGGGACTGGGGGCCCGAAGATCGAGCTCCCCTCGACCTCGGTCACCGACTCGGCCACCTCGATGCGGCCGCGGAGGAGGTCGACCCGCCGGACGCGGAGGGCGGCCGTCTCTCCCCAGCGGAGCCCGGTCCAGCCGAGGACCGGGACGAAGAACCTGGCGTCTCAGCTCTCTTCGCTCGTGGCACTTGCAGCGGCGCTACTGCTCCGGGCAGTCGGACCGGGCACGTTCGTGACGCCGCTCCGCGTTCGACGTCTCGATGTGCTCCTGCGCGCGCGCGTGTTCGGCCAGCTCATGGAGGTGAGCAGCCCTGTCCGGCCGGTTTCTCGCCACCGCGTCGAGCGTCTTCGCGATCCTCCCCTCGGTTGCGGCGATGTCGCCGGCGGTCGCAGCGAGCGATTCGCCGACCTGCTTTCGCCGCTCGTCCAGCTCCGCGGCGAGGTGGCGCTGCCGCCATGCCTTGCGAGCCACGTCGTCCTTCCCCAGGCCGTCCGCACCAGCGGGCCGGTCCTTCGATGCCATACCGCCAGCGTCCCGCCGTCCAGCCGCCTCTGCACGCTGTTCCGGTGCGTCGCTGAGCGGCGACGGAGATCGACTCGATGCGGCCGAGATCGGCGCCCCTGAACTGACGGATTCCTGGGGACGCTCGCTGCGTACCTCCGGAGGAGGGACCGGGAGCCCAGCTGCCCCAGGGCGAGCTGTCACCGCCTGTCACTCGCCGCAGGACCACGATGGCCGGCGCCGCTTCGCGCGGGGGCGAATCCGCACGTCCCAGCCTTCGCTTGCGGTGCTAGCCGACCGTTCGTCCCCCGCTCACGATCGGGTCATGACGGTGGCGCCGGAGCGATCGCTGCTCGCTCAGCGGCACGCCGCTGCCGTCCAGCAGGCCGCCGAGGCGATCCGGGCGGCCGCCACGACTTTCGCGGCCGTGGCGTTGAGCTATGACGACATGGCTGCCGCCGCGGACGCCGCCGTCGGCATCGCCGACTCGCCCGCGCCGAACGAGGACCGGGCGGCGTGGGCGCGCGCGCGAGCCGACGACCACCGCCGCCTGGCGCTGCAGATGTGGACGCGCGCTGCCGCGCCCGGTTCCGCCAGGCACTGACCGGCAGGTCCCGCCAGGCGAACCGACACCTCCACGATGTGCGGCCCTGTGACCGGTCGATCGGCGCCGCCCCCGGCCGGCCCGTCCGCTGATGGCGGGTGGTCGCGCGCGGTCGGTCGTCTCGAACAGGCGGGGCGCCCCTGAGCGCAGGCGGGGTCCCCGCGCGCGGCGCCCAGGGACCGGGCCGAGGTGGCGGCGCGTCGCGCCGCGGCGGCCCAGTCGGCCCGGCGCTCCGCGGCCCCGCGCGTCGTCGAGGCCCGCGACGGCCGGCAGCGGGTGGAGCAGCTGCGCCGGGGCCTGGAGCCGCCGGCTGCTGGCCGCACAGGGCGGGTCAGGTGCGCAGGGTGTGGCTGGGCAGCACGCCGTAGGCGGCGCGGTAGTGCTCGGTGAACCGGCTGGGGGTGAACCCCCACCGGGCGGCGACGGCGGTCACGGTGACCCCGTCGCCGGAGGTGGCGTCGCGTAGCTGCCGGTGCGCCTGGGCCAGCCGCACCTGGCGCAGGTAGGCGGTCGGCGTGGTGTCCAGGTGCCGGCGGAAGGCCAGCTGCACCGCGCGCGGGGTGACGGAGGCGGCGCGGGCGATGTCGGCGACGCCGATGTCGAGGTCGGGGTGCGAGTCGATGAACTCGGTCGCGCGCCGCAGCGTGCCGGGGTGGGCGTCGAGGCTGTCGGCGGCCGCGGGGTCGGCCACGGCGGTGTTCGGGAAGATCGTCAGGGCGGTGGCCGCGAGCAGCCGCGCGGCCGGCCCGAGCAGCAGCGGCGACGCGGCGGTCTCGGGCTCGGCGAGCAGGTCGTCGACGAACCGGGTGGTCCGGCGCCACCGTCCGTCGCCGCCGTCGACGGGCCGCAGGGACAGCAGCTCCCACGACGAGCCGTCCTCCGCGGGGTCGCGGCCGGCCACCTCGGTGAGCAGGGAGGCCGGCAGGCCGACGGTGTGCAGGTGCAGGGCGTGGGACCGGGCCACCAGGTCCTTCATGTGGGGGTGGTTGCCGATGCCGACGTCTCCGGGCCGGAAGCCGTGGCCGGCCTTGCCGCTGTCGTAGACCATGCTCCCGTCGAGGACGGTGTTGATCATGACGTCGTCCTGGCCCGTGGCCTCGAAGACGAGATCGGACGCCAGCCGGAAGTCGACGAGGGTGAGCGCTCCGGCCTGTACCTGGTCGAGGGTCACCAGCGGGCCGGTGTCAGGGAAGCCGCCCAGCCGCAGCCGCGCCCCGTAGGCGCGGTCGAGGAAGTCGCTGGCCTCCATCCGGTCGGCCGTGGTGTACCGGAAGCGCCGCGCTGGGATGGGGGTCCCCGTGGCCATGACGCGTTCCTCCACTGGCTCGTGCCCCGGCGCTCAGGTGCGCGGGGTGTGGCTCGGCAGGACGCCGTACGTGGCGCGGTGGGTGGCGGCGGACCGGTCGGGCCGCGAGGTGCGAGCCAGCACCTCGTCCAGCCGCCACGAACTCGCCCCGGGGTGCTGCGCGACGAGAACCGGCACCCCGATCTCAGTCCGCAGGCTGCTCAGGACCACCTGGAGCGCCTCCACCCCCTGCGCGACCACAGGGCCATGATGCTCGGCCCGGATGGCCCATCACGACGGATCCGTGCGCGATGTGACCCCCGGCCGCGATCGAGGCCTCGATCTGTTCGAGTCCCCACCCGGGGTCCCGGTGCTCAGGAGGCCGGCACCGCGTCCGCCGGCCGGCCGGCTCCCGCGAGTCCGGCGCGGAGCGCCGCCATGGGGACGTACGCCCGGAGCGCGGTGACGACCCCGTCGCCCACGTCGTAGGCCACCGCGTACGGGATGCGGACGTGGGCTCCGCTCGCCGGCACACCGGCGAAGTCCCCGGTGTGCGTCGCATCGAAGACCGCCTCGACCATCGCGGTCCCCCCACCACAGACCAGGGCCACGAGCTCCGGGCGGGCGTCGAAGACCTGGGTGTGCAGGCCGACGATCAGGTCCCGGACCGCCCGCCGCCCACGGGTCTCCTGTCCGGTCTCCGTGGTCGTCCAGACGACGTCGGAGGCGAGGAACCGCTCGAACTCGGCACCGTGGAGCAGCGCCCCCAGGTACGCCTCCACGACGGTGCGGGTGTCGTCCGTCATCGCCGTCCCCCTCACGCAGTGTGGCCACGTCGGACGGGGGGACCGTAGGGCTCCGAGCGGGACGCGTCTGCGGTCGGAGGACCCGGCCCGCTCCGGCGGCCGGGCGGTCAGCGCGGCGCGGTCAGCACGCGCGGGCCGTCCTCGGTGACGGCGACCGTGTGCTCCACGTGCGCGGCGCGGCTGCCGTCGGCGCTGCGCAGCGTCCACCCGTCGGCGTCGACCCGGTAGTCGTCGGAGCCGCCGGCGAGGAACCACGGCTCGATCGCGATCACCAGCCCGGCGCGCAGCGGCACCCCCCGCCCGGCGCGCCCCTCGTTGGGCACGCTCGGCGGCTCGTGCATCGACCGGCCGACGCCGTGCCCGCCCTGGTCGGTGTTGATCCCGCAACCTCCGGCCCGGCCGACCGCCCCGATCGCGGCGGACACGTCGCCGACCCGGTTGCCGACGACGGCCGCGGCGATGCCCGCCTCCAGCGCCCGCTGCGCGGTGTCGACCAGCCGCAGGTCCTCCGACCGCGGCGCACCCACCGGGAAGGTGGTCGCCGAGTCGCCGACCCAGCCGTCGAGCGTGGCGCCGGCGTCCACGCTGAGCAGGTCGCCGTCCTCGAGCACCTGCGGGGTGGGGATGCCGTGCAGCGCCACGTCGTTGACCGACAGGCACACCACGCCCGGGAACGGCGGGGTGGTCGGCAGCGGGGCGTAGCCGAGGAACGGGGACGTCGCCCCGGCCGCGGCCAGCACGTCGCGGGCCACCTCGTCGAGCTGGGTGAGCCGCACGCCCGGCGCGGCCGCGGCCCGGACGGCGGCCAGCATGTCGGCCACCACCGCCCCGGCCGCGCGCATGGCGTCGAGCTCCCCCGCGGTGCGCAGTTCGATCACGGTCGCCTCAGTCCTCCCGGCTCTCGGTCGCGTGCCGCTCCACCGAGGCGAGCAGGTCGCGCAGGTCGTCGTCCACCCGGCGCAGGCGGGCCGGGGACAGGTCGCTGAGCAGCCGCTGCTGCTCGGCCAGCCCGGCGGTGACCGCCTCGTCGATCAGCGCCCGGCCGCTGTCGGTCAGCCGCACCAGCAGCGCCCGCCGGTCGGCCGGGTCGGGCACGCGGACGAGGTGGCCGGCCCGCTCCAGCCGGTCGAGCCGACTGGTCGTCCCGCCGGTGCTCAGCATGAGCGCCGCGGTCAGCCGGCCCGGCGAGAGGCCCTCGGGCCCGGCCGCGCGGCGCAGGGTCGCGAGAACGTCGAAGTCCGCCCGCGTGATGCCGAAGCGGGCGTAGCAGCGCTCCTGCACGTCCCCGGCCAGCCGCGCCGCGCGGTAGATCCGCCCGAACACCGCCATGGCCTCCGTGTCGAGGTCGGGCCGCTCCCCGGCCCACTGCTCGCGGATCTCGTCGACGCCGTCCCGCCCGATCACGCGCCCCAGCCTGCCACACCGAACGGCGGCGAGATGCACGCTGCCAAGTATCTTGACATCGAGATACTTGGGGGCGAACGATGACGGCATGACCGCCACGCTCCCCGCCCCGGGCGCCGTCGCGCCGGCCCGCCGCCGGCTGGGCCTGCTGACGCTCGCCACCGCCGTCGCGCCCGTGACGTGGGGCACCACCTACGTGGTCACCACCGAGTGGCTGCCGCCGGACCGCCCGCTGCTGGCCGCCACCGTCCGGGCCCTGCCCGCCGGGCTGCTCCTCGTCGCCGTCGGCCGGCGCCTGCCGCACGGTGCCTGGTGGGCGAAGGCGGCCGTGCTCGGTGTCCTGAACATCGGGGCGTTCTTCGCGCTGCTCTTCGTCGCCGCCTACCGGCTGCCCGGCGGGATCGCGGCCGTGCTGGGCGCGGCCCAGCCGCTGCTCGTGGCGGTGCTCGCCGTGCCGCTGCTCGGCGAGCGGCTGCGCGGCCGGACCCTGCTGCTGGGCCTGCTCGGGGTGGCCGGGGTGGCGCTCATCGTCGTCACCGGTCCGGTCGCGCTGGACCCAATCGGGCTGCTCGCCGGGCTGGCCGGCACCGCCTGCATGGGCACCGGCGTCGTCCTCACCAAGCGGTGGGGCCGGCCGGTCCCGGTGCTGGCGTTCACCGGCTGGCAGCTGGCCGCCGGCGGCCTCGCGCTGCTCCCGCTCGCCCTGGCCCTCGAGGGCCTGCCGGCGACGCCGACCGCCGGCCAGGCCGGTGGCCTGCTCTACCTGGCCACGGTCAACACCGCCCTGGCCTACGCGCTCTGGCTGCGCGGCGTCGGGCTGCTGCCCACCGGCCGGGTCACCTTCCTCGGGCTGCTCTCCCCCGTGGTGGCCGCGGCCGCCGGCTGGCTGCTGCTCGGCGAGTCCCTCGTGCCGCTGCAGCTGGCCGGCACGGCCCTGGCGCTGGGCACGGTCGTCCTCGCCCAGCGCCCGGCCGGCCCTCAGTCGAAGCGCACCATGCCCCGGATGTTGTGGCCCGCGCGCATGTCGCGGTAGCCCTGGGCGACCTCGTCGAGCGTGTACGTCCGGGTGACGAGCTCGTCGAGCCGCAGCGTGCCGGCGGCGTACTGGGTCAGCAGGTGCGGGATGTCCCACCGCGGGTTGCAGCCGCCGAACAGCGCGCCCTGGAGCCGCTTCTGGAAGACGGTGAACATGGTGTTGTTGATCGGGATCCCCGACTGCCGCATCCCGCCGGTCCCGGTGAGCACGACCGTGCCGGCCTTGCGCACCGAGGCCACCGCCTCGGCCACGTGGCCGCCGTCCACGACGCCGACGGTCACGATCGTCGCGTCGGCGCCCTGCCCGTCGGTGAGCGACCGGGCGATCGCGCTCGCCTCCTCCATGGTGGCGGCCGTGTGCGTGGCCCCCAGCTTCTCGGCGCACTCCCGCTTGAAGTCCACCGGGTCCACGCCGATGACCGCGCGGGCGCCGATGGCCCGGGCGGCCTGGACGCTGTTGATCCCGACGCCGCCGACCCCCATGACGATGACGACGTCGCCGGCCCGCGCGTCGGACATGTGGGTGACCGACCCCCACCCGGTGGCGACGCCGCAGCTGACCAGCGCGGCCTTGTCCAGCGGCACGTCCGGGTCGATGCGGACCACGGACCGGACGTCGACGACGGTGTGCTCGCTCAGCGCCGAGATCCCGTGGGCCTGCACCACCGGCCGCCCCTCGTAGGTCATCCGGAAGCTGGTCGGGTCGTCGATCCGCCCTCCGCCGAAGAGCCGGCCGCCGAGGTCGCAGAGGTTCTGCCGCCCGGTGGAGCACATCCGGCACTCCCCGCAGACCGCGGTGAAGCTGAGCACCACGTGGTCGCCCTCGGCCCAGCCGGGGGTCTCGGGGCCGACGCCCACGACCACGCCGGCCCCCTCGTGGCCGCCGGCGACGGGCAGCCGGGAGGCGGGGCTGTCGCCCACCGCGACGTGGTCGTCGGTGTGGCAGAGCCCGACCGCGGCCATCCGCACCAGCAGCTCGCCCCGCCGGGGGCCGTCGAGCTCGACCTCGGTGACCTCGTACTCGCCGGGCTGGGCGTGCAGGACTGCGCTCCGGGTCTTCACGTGGGCTCCCTGGCGGCTCGCGGTGAGGTGAACGGAACCGCACCGTATCGACGCCGACCGGTCGCGTCGCCCGCCACGAGGATGGTCCGGAGGGCCCTCCGCAGGTCCCTGGGCGACCACGACCTCCGGGTGACATCCCCGGCGCGTGGGAAACCCCCGGGGCTGCGAGGCGTTACCGTCTCAGGAACACGTCGTACCCGCGGCAACGGCGCCGGGGGACCTGCGGAGGTGGGAACGCAACGATGGAGACCACGGTGGTCGACGTCCCCGAACGGGGGCGCTTCGAGATCCGGGTCGGCGACCGTGTCGTCGGCCTGGCGAGCTACCACGTCGAGAACGGCACCATGGCCCTGCCGCACACCGAGGTCGACCCGGGCATGGGCGGTCGGGGCATCGGCAAGGCCCTCGTGAGCGGGGTCCTCGACGCGGCCCGCGAGCGCGGCCTGACCGTCCTCCCCTACTGCTCCTTCGTGCGCCACTACATCCAGCAGCACCCCGAGACGCTGGACCTGGTCGCCGACGACGACAAGCCGCACTTCGGCCTGGCCACCGCCGACCGCTGACCTGCAGGGCCGCGCCCGCGCACCTACCGTGGCGCTGGTGCCGACCGCCCTCCTCTGGTTCCGCCGCGACCTCCGGCTCAGCGACCACCCGGCGCTGGTGGCCGCCGTCGAGGCCGCCGGCGACGGGGGCGCGGTGCTGCCGGTCTTCGTCGTCGACCCGCGGCTGTGGGAGCCCTCCGGGCCGCCGCGCCGGGAGTTCCTCCGGAACTGCCTGGCCGACCTGCGCGAGCAGACCGGCGGCGCGCTCGTCGTCCGCTCCGGTGACCCCGTGCGCGTGCTGCCCGACCTGGTCCGCGAGACCGGGGCGGGGAGCGTGCACGTCTCGTTCGACGCCGGCGTCTACGGCCGGGAGCGCGACGCCGCCGTCGAGCGGGCGCTCGGCGAGGTGCCGTTCGTGCGCACCGGCTCGCCCTACGGCGTCACCCCGGGCCGGCTGCTCAAGGACGACGGGACGCCGTTCCGGGTCTACTCGCCCTTCGCCCGGGCCTGGCGGGCCCGGGGCGTGCACTCCCCCGCCGAGCGGCCCGCCGGCGTCCGGTGGGCCGACGGGCTGCCCGCCGGCGACCTGCCGCCCGCCCAGGACCTCGGCGACACCGTGCTGCCCGCCGCGGGCGAGCGGGCCGGCCGCGACGTGTGGGCGCAGTTCCGCGACCAGCGACTGCTGGGCTACGCCACCGGCCGCAACACCCCCGGCACCGACGCCACCAGCCGGCTCTCGGCGCACCTGAAGTACGGCACCGTGCACCCGCGCACGCTGCTGGCGGAGGCGCAGGCGCTGGGCGGGGACCACGCCGATGCGGTGGACAAGTTCGTCGGCGAGCTCGTCTGGCGAGACTTCTACGCCGACGTGCTGTGGCACCGCCCTGAGACGGCACGCGAGCCGTTCAACCCGCAGATGCGGGCCATGCGCTACGACACCGGCCTGGCCGCCGACGAGCACTTCGCCGCCTGGGCCGAGGGCCGCACCGGCTACCCGATCGTGGACGCCGGCATGCGGCAGCTGCACGGCGAGGCCTACGTGCACAACCGGGTGCGGATGGTCGTGGCCTCGTTCCTGTGCAAGGACCTGCACATCGACTGGCGGCGCGGCGCCCGCTACTTCCTCGACCACCTCGTCGACGGCGACCTGGCCAGCAACCACCACGGCTGGCAGTGGGTGGCCGGCACCGGCACCGACCCCTCGCCGTACTACCGGGTGTTCAACCCGACCCGGCAGGGCCAGCAGTTCGACCCCGACGGCGTCTACGTGCGGCGCTGGGTGCCCGAGCTGCGCGACGTCCCCGACCGGTACGTGCACGAGCCCTGGCTGCTGCCCGGCGGCCCGCCGGGGGGCTATCCCGCGCCGGTCGTCGACCACGCCGAGGAGCGCCAGGTGGCACTGGCCCGCTACCAGGAGGTGCGGGGTGCCTGAGGGCCACACCCTGTACCGGCTGGCGCAGGAGCAGACCGGGCTGTTCGCCGGCCGGCCGGTGCACGTGACCAGCCCGCAGGGCCGCTTCGCCGCGGGTGCCGCGCTGCTCGACGGCCGGGTGCTCGAGGAGGTGACCAGCTACGGCAAGCACCTGTTCGCCGACTTCGGCGGCCACGTGCTGCACGTGCACCTGGGCCTCTACGGCACGTACACGACCGGCGTGGGCGACCCGCCGACCCCGCGCGGCGCCCTGCGCATGCGGTGGGTCGCCGACGGGCCGAAGGGCGAGGGCGTGTGGACCGACCTGCGCGGGGCCACCGCCTGCGACGTGCTGACCCAGCCCGAGGTCGACGCGATCCTCGACCGGCTCGGCCCCGACCCGCTGCGCACCCGCCGCGGCGGCCCGCTGGCCCACGCGCGGGTGAGCCGCAGCCGGACGGCGGTCGGCGCGCTGCTGATGGACCAGTCGGTGCTGGCCGGCGTGGGCAACGTCTACCGCGCCGAGATCCTCTTCCGGCACCGGATCTCGCCGTTCCGGCCCGGCCGCGAGGTGGGTGCGGCCGAGTGGCAGGCGCTGTGGGACGACCTGGTGGTGCTCATGCGCGCCGGCGTCCGGATGGGCCGGATCGTCACCACGCACCCGGCCGACCGGTCCCGCCGCTCCGGCGCGGTGCGCCGCGAGGACGCGCACTACGTCTACCGGCGCACCGGCCTGCCCTGCCGGATCTGCGGCACCGAGGTGCGCACCGAGGAGATGGTCGGCCGCAACCTGCACTGGTGCCCCGTCTGCCAGGCGGTCTGACGACTGCCGAGATCACGGGATCTCGCACGCCGGGGCGGCCCGTGACGTGCGAGATCCCGTGATCTCGACGGGGAGCGGCGCTAGAGCGCGCCCTTGCCCGGGTCGCCGGCGGGCAGCGCGTCGAGCACGGTGACCGTCGGGGCCCCGGTGAGCTTGCCCTCCAGCCGGCCCGACAGCGCGGCCAGCGCCTCGGCCTTGCCGTGGGTGGCCAGCGCCTCGGGGCTCTCCCACTTCTCCACCATCACCAGCGCGCCGTCGCGGCCCTGGTGCAGCGAGTAGCGCTCGCAGCCGGGCTCCTCGTGCACCCGCGGCACCGTGTCGAGCACCGCCTGCCGGACCTCCTCGGCGTGCTCGGGTTGCGGGCTGATGGTGGCGATGACGACGACGGACACGGGCGGTCCCCTCTGCTGCGGTGGTCGGGAGTGCGGGTGGTGCGCTGGCGCACCCCTACCCCGCCGGGCCAGGATCCCAGTCGTGCCCGACGACAGCGCTCCCGCACCGGACGGCGGCCGGCCACTGCGGATCGCCGTCGTCGGCGCCGGCCCGGCCGGCATCTACACCGCCGAGGCGCTCACCCGCCGCTCCCCGGTGCCGGTGACCGTCGACCTGCTCGACCGGCTGCCCACCCCCTTCGGCCTCGTCCGGCACGGCATCGCCCCCGACCACCTCAAGATGCGGGCCATCCGGGAGACGTTGCACCGGGCCCTCGACGACCCCGGCGTGCGCTTCGTGGGCAACGTCGAGGTGGGCACCGACATCACCCTCGAGGAGCTGCGGGCGCACGTCGACGCCGTCGTCTACACCTACGGCGCGGCGCTGGACCGGCCGCTGTCGATCGACGGCGAGGACCTGCCCGGCAGCCTGGCGGCCACCGACCTCGTCGCCTGGTACTGCGGCCACCCCGACGCCGACCGGGCCCGCGTCGAGGCCGCGCTGGCCGGGGTGCGGCGGGCGGTCGTCGTCGGCGTCGGCAACGTGGCCCTCGACGTCGCCCGGGTGCTGGCCCGCACCCCGGAGGAGCTCGAGCCCACCGACATGCCCCAGCACGTCCTCGACGCGCTCGCCGGGAAGCGGGTCGAGGAGGTGACCGTGCTCGGCCGGCGCGGCCCGGCGCAGGCGTCGTTCACCACCAAGGAGCTCGACGAGCTCGGCGAGCTGGCCGAGGCCACCGTGCTGGTCGACCCGGCCGACCTGCCCGGGGAGGACGAGCCGCCGCCCCCCGACCGGCTGGTGGCCCGCAACGTCGACGTGCTGCGCGGCTACGCGACGCACCGCGCCGAGCCCGGCCGCGCCCGTGTGCAGCTGCGCTTCTTCCGGCGCCCGGTGCGACTGCTCGGCGAGGAGCGGGTCACCGGCCTGGAGGTGGAGCGGACGACGGTCGACGCCGAGGGCCGCGCCGTCGGCACCGGCGAGTACGAGGTGCTGCCCACCGACCTCGTCGTCCGTTCGGTCGGCTACCGCGGGCAGGGCCTGCCCGGGCTGCCGGTCGACCAGCGCAGCGGCACGGTGCCCAACGAGGACGGTCGGGTGCTGCGCAACGGCGTCCCGTCGACCGGGGAGTACGTGGCCGGGTGGATCAAGCGCGGGCCCACCGGCGTCGTCGGCACGAACAAGCACGACGCCCGGGAGACCGTGGCGTCGCTGCTCGCCGACGCCGAGGCCGGTGTCATCGCCCCGCACGGCGACCGCGACGACCTGGTGCAGACGCTGCGCGCCCGCGGCGCCGAGCCGGTGCTGCTGGACGACTGGCGGGCCATCGACGACGCCGAGGTGGCCCTGGGCGCCACCCGCGGCCGGGCGCGCACCACGCTGCACGAGCGCGAGTCGCTGCTGGCCGCGGTCCGGGCGGCCGCCGGCCGCTAGCGCGGGACCGCGGCGATCAGCTCGCGGGCACCGTCGGCGGTGGCCGCCGCGGCGAACCGGATGAGCACCTCGGTGTCGGGCACCAGCCGCAGCGGCGCGCCGTCGTCGGTGAGCGCCACCCCGCCGGCGCCGGCCAGCACGGCCAGGCCGCCGGCGACGTCGTGCACGTGGGTGCCACCGCGGTCGAGGTTGTGCCAGGCGCCGGCCGACCCGTCGGCGACCAGGCAGACGTCGACGGCGGTGCAGCCGGTGACCCGCACCCGCCGGGCCGTCGACGGCACGAGCACCCCGCGCCCGGTCGGCGCGGTCGGGGCGACCAGCGTGGTCCCCGGCCGCACGCGGGCCGGGACGCCGTCGCGCCAGGCGCCGGCACCCGCGGTCCCCGCCCACCGCCGTCCCGACGACAGGTCGACCACCAGCCCGGCCACCGGGCGGCCGTGCTGCACCAGCGCCGCCGAGAACGCCCACGGCGGCAGGCCGGCACGGAAGTTGCCGGTGCCGTCGAGCGGGTCGAGCACCACCCACGGCTCGGCGTCGGGCACGTCGCGGTCGACGCGCTCCTCCGACAGCACCGGGACGCCGAGGGGGGCCAGGCACTCGGCGGCGGCGGCGTGCGCGGCCTCGTCGGCGGCCAACGACCAGCTCCCGTCGGCCTTGACCCGGTCGCGGCCGCTGTCGCGGGCCAGCGCGACGGCCACCTCCACCCGGGTCGCGGCCAGCGCGGCGAGGTGGGCGAAGCGCTCGGCCAGGGGCGCGCCGGCCGGCGGCGGCGCCACCGCGACGACGCGGCCGGTGCCGGCGTCGCGCACCTGCGAGCAGCCCCAGGCGGAGGCGACGGCGAGCAGCCCGTCGCGGCCGGTGACGTGCGTGGAGCGGTGCAGCACGACCGCCTCGGTGGTGCCCTCGTCGGTCCAGCGGCGCCGCAGGTGGGCCGCGGCGCCGTCGCCGACGAGCAGCCGCGCGCCGGGGTCGAGCAGTTCGGGCGCCAGCGCCGCCGGGCTCACACCGAGCAGCTCGACGGCGGCCTGCAGGTCCTCCCCGGACGCGGCGACCCGCATCGCACCCGTCTCGCCCACGGTCCCCCGCCTCCCCGCCGTCCTCCCCCGCAAGGTAGGCCACCGGACGGGGTAGGGCGCCGCGGTGCCCGAACCCCGCGCCGGCCTCGACGACGTCGACGTCGTCCTCCTCGTCCACCGCGAGCCGCCCGCCCTGCTCGCCCGCCACCACGCCGCGCTCGCGGCGGTGACCGGCCCGGGCTGGCGCGGCCGGGTGCTGCTGGTGGAGAACGCCGCCGCGCCGGCCACCTCGGCCGCCGCCCGCGCCGAGCTGGCCACCCGCTACCCCGACGCGGAGAAGCAGGTGCTGAGCGCGCCGCGCAACCTCGGCTTCGCCCGCGCCATGGACCTGGCGCTGTCCGCGTGCACCGGCCGCTACGCCCTCCTGGTCAACTCCGACGGCGAGCCCGAGCCCCGGGTGCTGCACCGGCTGGCCGAGGTCCTCGACGCCGAGCCGCGGGCGGTGTGGGCGGCCCCCGCCGTGCACGGCCCCGGGGAGGACGACGACCCGCCCGGCCCGCCGTTCGAGGCCGCGGAGCTCGGCGGCACCGCGCTGCTCGTGCGGCGGGCGGAGTTCCTGGCCGCCGGCGGCTTCGACCCGCTCTACTTCTTCTACAACGAGGACCGTGACGCCTCCCGCCGGCTGCGGGCCGCCGGGCACCTGCTGCTGCGCGTGCCCGACGTCCGCTTCCGGCACGGCAAGGAGGGCCGCACCGCGCGCGGGGTGTTCCTGCGCGAGTGGCACTACGCGCGCACGGTGCAGGTGCTGCGGGTCCAGCACGCCGACCGGCCACTGCGGGCGATGCCGTCCCTCCTCGCCGGCCGGGTGCGCGCGGTCGCCGCACACCTGCGCGACGGCGACCTGCCCGGCGCGGCCGGCATCGCCCTGGCCGCCCTGGAGCTGCCGCGCGGGCTGCTCGCCGCGGCCGCCCGCCGGCGCCGCCCGTGGGACGGCGCCCGCCTGGCCACCTGGCTGGACCGCAACCGCCTGCCGGTGACGCAGCTCAGCCCGAGTTCCGCAGCGCCGTCGCGATCCCGTTGATGGTCAGCTGGATGTTGCGGCGCACCAGCTCGTCGTCGTCGCCGGTCCGGCGGCGCCGCAGCATCTCCACCTGCAGGTGGTGCAGCGGCTCCAGGTAGGGGAACCGGTTGCGGATCGAGCGGGCCAGCGCGGGGTTGTCGGCCAGCAGGTGCTCGTCGCCGGTGACCGCCAGCAGCACCCGGCAGGTGCGCTCGTGCTCCTCGCGGATCCGGTCGAACACCCGCGCCCGCAGCTCCGGGTCGGGCACCAGCCCGGCGTAGCGGGCGGCCAGGCCCAGGTCGGTCTTGGCCAGCACCATGCCCATGTTCGACAGCACCGTGCGCAGGAACGGCCAGCGACCGTGCAGCTCCCGCAGCCGCGCCAGGCGGGCCGGGTCGTCGCCGATCCACGACTCCAGCGCCGTGCCGGTGCCGTACCAGCCGGGCAGCATGATCCGCGACTGCGACCAGCTGAACACCCAGGGGATGGCGCGCAGGTCGGCGATCCGGTCACCGGCCTTGCGCGACGGCGGCCGGCTGCCGATGTTGAGCTCGGCCAGCTCGCGGATCGGCGTCGCGGCGCGGAACCACTCCACGAAGCCGGGGGTCTCGTGCACCAGCTCCCGGTAGGCGGCCTGCGCCCGGCCGGCGAGGTCGTCGAGCAGCGCGTAGGCCTCCTCCGCATCGTCGCCGAGGCCCTCGACGTCGAGCAGCGTGGCCTCCAGCGTGGCGGCGACCAGCGCCTCGAGGTTGCGGCGGGCCAGGCCGGGCTCGCCGTACTTGGCGGCGATCACCTCGCCCTGCTCGGTGACCCGCAGCGAGCCCGCGACCGCGCCGGGCGGCTGGGCGCGGATCGCCTCGTAGCTGGGCCCGCCGCCGCGGCCGACGGTGCCGCCGCGACCGTGGAACAGCCGCAGCCGCACGCCCTCCCGCCGCGCCACCTCGACCAGCGCGAGCTCGGCCCGGTACAGCGCCCAGTTGGCGGCCAGGTAGCCGCCGTCCTTGTTGCTGTCGGAGTAGCCGAGCATGACCTCCTGGACGTCGCCGCGGTCGGCCACCAGCGCGCGGCACACCGGCTGCGCCAGCACGGCGGTCATCGTGGCCCCGGCCGCCTGCAGGTCGGCGATCGTCTCGAACAGCGGCGAGATGCCCACCGGGCAGGCCGGCCCGTCCGCGCCGTCGGGGTCGAGCAGGCCGACCTCCTTGAGCAGGACGGCGACCTCCAGCACGTCGCTCACCGACCCGCACATGCTGATCACGTAGTTCGGCACCGCCCGCGGGCCGAGCAGCGCCACCTGCCCGGCGGCGGCCGCCAGCACGTCGAGCTCCCCGCGGGCCAGCTCGGAGAGCTCCGCGCCCGGCCGGACCAGCGGCCGGCGCACCCGCAGCTCCCCGGCCAGCAGCTCCACGCGGGCCGCCTCGTCGAGGGCGGCGTAGTCGGCGCAGACGCCGGCCCAGGCCAGCAGCTCCCCGACGACCTCCTCGTGGACGGCGGAGTTCTGCCGCAGGTCGAGCCCGGCGAGGTGGAAGCCGAAGACGTCGACGGCGTCGCGCAGGCGGGCCAGCCGGTCGTCGGCCAGCGCGTCGGCACCGTGGCTGCGCAGTGAGGCGTCGACGACGGCGAGGTCGGCGAGCAGCTCGCCGGGGCCGTCGTAGGGCTCGAGCTCGGCGTGCGGCGGGGTGCCCGGCACGTGCCCGACGACCCGCCGGGCGGTGGCCGCCAGCCGCGCGTGCACCCCGAGCAGCGCCCGGCGGTAGGGCTCGTCGCCGCGGAACGGGGAGTCGTCGCGGGAGGCGTCGGCCAGCGCGCGCAGCGGCGGGGTCGGGGTGACCAGCCGGTCGGACATGGACAGCTCGCGGTAGAGCTCGGTCAGCTCGGCGAGGTGGTGGCCCAGCGCGGTCTCCGCCTGCCGGCTGCTCGCCCGGCGGACGGCCTCGGCGGTGACGAACGGGTTGCCGTCGCGGTCGCCCCCGATCCACGAGCCTGGCTGCAGCACCGGCCCGGTGGGCAGGCCGCCGGCCGGCCACCGCTCGCGCAGGGACCGGCGGAACTCGGCGTTGATCTCCGGCACCACCCGGAACAGGGACAGGTCGTAGTAGCGCAGCGCCTCGTCGATCTCGTCGACCAGCCGCAGCCGCGACAGCCGCAGCAGCGCCGTCTGCCAGAGCGTGAGCACCGACCGGTGCAGCGCGGCGTCCCACGCGGCCTCGTCGACCTCGCCCGGCGCCGACCGGTCGCGCTCGCGGATCAGGTCGCTGACCTGCTGCTGCACCTGCGAGACGGTCCGGCGCCGCACCTCGGTCGGGTGCGCGGTGACCACCGGGACGACCAGCGCCCCGGCCAGCTCGCGGGCCACGTCGTCGGGGTCGAGGCCGGCCCGGTCGAGCAGCGCGAAGCTGGCCGCCAGGCTGCCCGGCTGGGGTGGCGACCCGGCGCGGCGGTGGTGCCGGCGGCGGCGCTCGTGGTGCAGGTCCTCGGCGAGGTTGGCCAGCAGCGAGAAGTGGCTGAACGCGCGGATGACGTGGTTGGTGGCCCGCACGTCGAGGTCGCCCAGCCGCGCGGCCAGCCCGGCGCGGTCGGCCTCCGACCGGCGGACGGCGAAGGCCTGCAGGCGGGTGGCCTCGACCAGCTCCAGCACGTCGGGCCCGCTCTGCTCGGCGATGACCTCCCCGAGCACCCGGCCCAGCAGGCGGATGTCCTCGCGCAGCGGGGCGTCGTCGGCACGGCCGTCCCCCTCGGGGTCGCGGCCGGGCAGGCGCAGGTCGGCGACGTCGACGGTGGCTTCGGACACGGCGGCAGTATCGACCGCCCGTGTGACGTGCGGGTGACACGGGCACAGCCCTCCGGGTGCTGACCCTGCGCGCCGCGCCCGCCGCCCCCGACCCCGCCGACCACGGGGAGGGCCCCACCTGGGACGCCGGGCGCGCCGAGCTGTTGTGGGTCGACATCGGCGCCGGCCTGGTCCGGCGGGCCGCCCTCGACGGCGACCGGCTCACCGAGACCGCGGCCGTGCGCGCCGGTGACACCGTGGGCGTCGTCGTCCCGGCCGCGGCCGGCGGCTGGCTGGCCGGCGCGGGCGGCGGGTTCACCCACCTCGCCGCGGACGGCACCGCCCGTGTGCTGGTGGACCTGCCCGGCGAGGGCGGCAGCGAGGCCGACGGCGGCACCCGGATGAACGACGGCGCCTGCGACCGGGCGGGCCGCTTCCTCGCCGGCACCATGGCCTTCGACCAGCGCCCCGGTGCCGGCACGCTCTACCGCCTCGACACCGACGGCACGGTGACCACGGTGCTCGACGGGCTCACCGTCTCCAACGGCATCGGCTGGTCGCCCGACGAGCGCACCGTCTACCTCGCCGACTCCGGCCCGGGGCTGGTGCACGCCTTCGCCTACGACCCCGGCAGCGGCGCGTTCACCGACGGCCGGGTGCTGCTGGAGACCGGCGGCCCCGACGGCGTCGCCGACGGGCTCACCGTCGACGACGAGGGCTGCCTCTGGACGGCGATGTGGGGCGGCGGGCAGGTGCGCCGCTGGTCACCGGAGGGTGAGCTGCTCGCCGTCGTCGAGGTGCCGGTGGCGCACACGTCGAGCTGCGCCTTCGCCGGCGACCTGCTCGTCGTCAGCACCGCGCGCGGGGGCGGGGAGGACGAGCCCGACGCCGGGCGGCTGTTCACCGTGCGGCCGGGCGTCTCCGGCCCGCCGGCCAACCCCTACCGCGGCCCGCTGACCGGCGTCCGCCCGGCGACCTGACCCGGCCCCGCCGCAGGGGCCCGCCGCGAGCCTGCGAGTGGTGAGGGGCGGCGGGGTCCTTCAGCTCTCCTGGAGCAGCCGCAGCGCGGCGGCGGCGAGCTGGTCGCCGGCCTCCGCGCCCCGCTCGAACTCCTCCGCGGCGCCGGTGAGGTCGCCGCGGTCGGCGAGCAGCACGCCCAGGTTGTGGTGGCAGTAGACGTCGCCGGCCTGGATGCCGGCCCGGTAGGCCTCCTCGGCGGCCTCGTCGTCGCCGAGCTGCTCGCGGTAGAGGTTGCCCAGCGGCAGCCAGGCCACCTGCTCGCCGAGCTTGGCGCCGCGCTCGAGCACCGCGCGGGCCTCCTCCTCCCGGCCGGTCTGCAGCAGCAGCGCGGCGAGGTCGGCGCGGGCGGCCGGGAAGTGCGCGGCACCGGCCCGCAGCCGCGGCTCCAGCGCCGGGTCGAGGGTGGCGCACCACCGCCAGCAGGCCGCCACGGCGTCGGCCTCCTCGTCCCCGGCGGCGGCGAGCTGCTCGGCGACCTCCAGCGCCTCCTCCCGCTCCCCCTGCTCGCGCAGCAGGAACGCCAGCTGCAGCCCGCCCTCGGTGTCGCCGACCTCGGCGGCGCCCCGGTAGGCGGCCATGGCGCCGGCCAGGTCACCGAGCTGCTCGAGCACCAGCCCGAGGTTGCGCCACGCGTCGGGCTCGCCGCCGGCCAGCGCGACCTCGTAGGCGTGGGCGGCCTCGGCCCAGCGCTGCTGCGCGGCCAGGCTGTTGCCCAGGTCGTAGTAGCCGGTGGCGTCGCCGAGCGCGGCGGCCCGGCGGAAGCACCACTCGGCGTCGGTCTGCCGGCCGACGTCGGCGAGGTCGCAGCCGAGGTCGATGAGCTCGTCGGCGTCCTCGGAGGCCTGCAGCCGCCAGAGGCGCGCGTCCAGGTCCTCCGTCATGGCGCCGATGATGTCGGCCCTGACCTGCACGCACGCCCTCCGTCGGGGTGAGGTCACCCCAACGTGTCCGGCGCTGCTCCGCGCGGGTGTCCCCCGCTCAGGCCCGCCCGGCCCGCAGCGCCTCCCGCACCTTCGTCCGGCCGCTCGTCCGCAGCAGCGCGCCGGAGTAGACCCGCCCGCCCAGCCGGACCACCAGGACGGTGGCGACCACCATGAGGACGACGGCGACACCCACCTCCCAGAGGGCCACCTCGCCGGCCGCCTGCCGCACCGGCATGACCATCGGCGAGAGCCCCGGCACGAACGACGTCACCACGGCCAGCGTCCCCGAGGGGTTCGTGGCCGCCTGGATGGCGACGAAGAAGCCGACGAAGAGCACCAGCGAGGTGGGGGTGATGACGCTGGCGAGGTCCTCCTGCCGGCTCACCAACGAGGCCGCGACGGCGAACAGCGAGGCGAACAGGGCGTAGCCGAGGACGTACCAGAACAGCACCCAGCCCACGGTGCCGACCAGGTCGCCCGGGACGTCGACGACGTCGAGGGCCAGCGCCCCGCCGACCCCGATGACGGCGATGAGCGTGATCTGCGCCAGGCCGAGGGCGCCGAGACCGAGGATCTTGCCGGCGAGCAGCTGCCAGGGCCGCATCGTGGCCAGCAGCAGCTCCACCACCCGGCTCGACTTCTCCTCCACCACGCCCTGCGCGACGAACTGGCCGAACAGGATGATCAGGCTGTAGAGCAGCACCACACCGACGATCGCCACGACGGTGCGCTGCCCGTCCGCCGCGGAGGACTCGTCGAGCGCGGTCACGGTCACCTGCGGCAGGCCGCCGGGGTCGACGCCGGCCTCGGCGAGCACCCGCTGCAGCGCCACCGCGCCGACGGCGCCGGACACCACACCCTCGACGGTGGCGTCGGACTCGCGGACCAGCAGCTCCGGGGCGCGGCCGGTGGGGTCGAGCACGGCGGCGTCGACGTCCTCGTCCTCGACGGCGGTGCGGGCCGCGGCGTCGTCGTCCAGGGAGACGACCGTGACCTCGAGGCCGAGCGCCTCGCCCTGCGCCTCCAGCGCCGGGCCGACGGCGCCGGGGTCGCCGACCACGCCGATGCGGCTCTCGTCGCTGCTGGAGTTGAGCACGACCTGGAAGACCAGGACGCCGAGGATGATCAACAGCATCACCGCGGAGCTGATGAGGAAGGTCTTGTCGCGCAGCCGGGTGGAGACCTCCCGGGCGGCGACCAGGCGGACCAGCTGCCCGCTCGACAGCGGCGCGCTCACGCGTCCTCCTCGCTGGCGCTCGTCGGCCGCGTGACCGGCGCTGCTCCGTCCACTCGTGAGCTCGCGAGCTCGCTCACGCCGCCACCTCCTCGCGGTCGGTCCGCTGCGCGGGGTCGGCGACCGCCTCGCGGAACAGCTCGACCAGGGTGGCCTCCCGCCGGGCGAAGTGGCTGACCCGGCCGGTGCGCAGCGCGGCGGCCAGCACCGCCTGGTCGTCGGCGCCGTCGGCGAGCTCCAGCAGCGTGTCGCCGGTCCGCTCGGAGACGACGCGCACGCCGGGCAGGGCGGCCGCCCAGCCGGGGCCGGCGTCGGGTGCGACCACGCGCAGCAGGCCGCCCGACCCGCGGCGGCGCAGGTCGTCGACCGTGCCCGTGGCCACCATGCGGCCGCGGGCGAGGATGCCGACGGCGTCGCACAGCCGCTCGACGAGGTCGAGCTGGTGGCTGGAGAAGACCACCGGCACCCCGGCGCGGCACTGGTCGAGCAGCGCGTCGGCCAGCGCGTCGACGCCGACGGGGTCGAGGCCGGAGAACGGCTCGTCGAGGATGAGCACCTCGGGGCGGCTGACCAGCGCGGCGGCGAGCTGGACGCGCTGCTGGTTGCCCAGCGACAGCTCCTCCACCCGGGAGCGGCGGCGCTCGCCGAGGCCCAGGCGGTCGGACCACTCCTCGGCCGCGCGGGCGGCCGCGGCGGCGTCGAGGCCGTGCAGCCGGGCGAACCAGGTCAGCTGCTCGCCGACGCGCATCTTCGGGTACAGCCCCCGCTCCTCCGGCATGTAGCCCATGCGGCGGCGGCCCTCCTCGTCCAGCGGCCGCCCGCGCCAGCGCACCTGCCCGGCGTCGGGCCGGGCCAGGCCCATCGCGATCCGCATCGTGGTCGTCTTCCCGGCGCCGTTCGCGCCGCAGAAGCCGAACATCGAGCCGGGGGCGACGGCGAAGCCGACACCCTCCAGCACGTGGTGGTCGCCGTAGCTCTTGTGGAGCCCGTCGAACTCGAGCACTCGTCCTCCGTCCCGTCCCCCCGTGCGCGGCCACGCTATCGACGCGGGCGGCCCGGCCGACAGGATGCGAGCCGATTCGGGACCGGAACGAGACGTGTGCCGTCGACGGTGCGGCTCCCGCCTCGCGCGCCCGGCCGACCTGGGGTGTCATCGGTCCATGAGCCAGGAGAACTCCCCCGCCAGCCCGCCGTCGGGCGTCGGGCTCGAGGGGCTGCGCGCCGCCGCGGCCGGCTGCCGGGCCTGCGAGCTGTGGGAGCCGGCCACCCAGACGGTGTTCGGCGAGGGCCCGGAGACGGCGCGGATCGTGTTCGTCGGCGAGCAGCCCGGCGACCAGGAGGACCGCAAGGGCGAGCCGTTCGTCGGCCCGGCCGGCCGGCTGCTCGACCGCGCGCTGGCCGACGCCGGCATCGAGCGCCGCGACGCCTACGTGACCAACGCCGTCAAGCACTTCCGGTTCACCCCGACGCCCAAGCGGCGGATCCACCAGTCGCCCGGCGCCGAGCACATCCGCGCCTGCCGACCGTGGCTGGAGGCGGAGTTCGAGGTGCTCAAGCCCGAGGTGGTCGTCTGCCTGGGGGCGACGGCGGCCAAGGCGCTCATCTCGCCGTCGTTCCGGATCACCAAGGAGCGCGGGAAGCTCATGCCGTGGACGCCGCCCGGCGTCGCCCGCGCCGAGAGCGGCGTCGACGAGCCGGAGGAGGACGAGCCGGCGCAGACCTGGATGCTCGCCACCGCGCACCCCTCCGCGGTGCTGCGGGTGCCCGACGAGGACCGCCCGAAGGCCTACGACGCGCTGGTCGCCGACCTGCGCGTGGTCGCCGGCGCCCTGGCCTGAGAGGGGACGACGTGGACCGCCTGTACACCGCCGAGGCCACCGCCACCGGCGCCCGCACCGGGGAGGTCGCCTCCTCCGACGGCCGACTGGACGTCCAGCTGTCCCGCCCCGCCGAGATGGGCGGCGACGGCGGCCCGGGCACCAACCCCGAGCAGCTGTTCGCCGCCGGGTTCGCGGCCTGCTTCCACAGCGCCATGCGCTTCTCGCTCAGGCCGCTCGGGCTGTCCCCGGAGGCCCTGGACGGCTCGTCGGTCACCGCGCAGGTGCACTTCCTGCGCGGCGAGCCCGGCGACTTCGGCCTGGCCGTCGACCTCACCGGCCACCTGCCGCAGCTCGACGCGGAGCAGGCGCGGGCGCTGATGGAGCGCACGCACACCGTCTGCCCCTACTCCCGCGCCACGAGGGGCAACGTCGAGGTCGGGCTGCACGTCGCGCCCGTCAGCTGAGGGCGCGCGACGCCCGGAAGCGCAGGAACGAGGGCACCACCAGTGCCACGACCACCATCGCCACGACGATCACCACGCCGCCGGAGACCATCGCCGCGCTGACGCCGACCGCGCTGGCCACCGCGCCCGCGCGCAGGTCGCCCAGCCGCGGGCCCCCGGCGACGACGACGAGGAACACCCCCTGCATCCGCCCGCGCATCTCGTCGGGCGCGGCGGTCTGCAGCATGGAGGAGCGCAGCACGGCGCTGACCATGTCCCCGGCGCCGGCCACCGCCAGGCAGGCGACGGCCACCCACAGGCTCGGCGCCAGCCCGAAACCGATGATCGCCACGCCCCAGACCGCGATCGCGGCGAGCACCACCGCGCCCTGCCGGTCGACCCGCGACACCCAGCCCGAGGTCAGCCCCATGAGCAGCGCGCCGATGGAGATGCCGGCGTAGAGCCAGCCCAGGCTGTTGGGCGAGCCGGCGTAGCGGCCCTCGGCGAGCTCGGGGAAGACCGCCTGCGGCCAGGCGAACAGCATCGCGACCACGTCGACGACGAAGGTCATCAGCAGCACCGGCTGGGTGCGCAGGAAGGCGAACCCCTCCCCCACCCCGCGCAGCGCCGCCCCCAGCCGCAGCGGCCCGGTCCGCCCACCCGGCGGCAGCGGCGGCAGGCCGCGGATCATCAGCACGGCGAAGGCGAGGGTGACCGCGTCGACGGCGTAGGCGAGGAACAGGTCGCCGGCGCCGATGAGCACGCCGGCCAGCAGCGGCCCCACGATCACCCCGGCCTGCCGGACGGTCATGGCCAGCGCGTTGGCCGCCGGGACCCCCTCGGTGCCCACGAGCGCGGGGATGACGGCGCTGCGCGCGGGCTGGTTGACCGCGGTGAACCCGGAGACGGCGGCCGCCAGCAGCCACAGCAGCGCCAGGTCGCCGCCCCCCGGCAGCAGCGCCTGCACGGCCAGCAGCGCGCTGGTCACCGCCGACCCCACGCCGGTGACCACCATGAGCCGGCGCCGGTCCATCGCGTCGGCGATCGCGCCGCCGAGCAGGCCGAAGACGACCAGCGGGACGAGCGTCACGACGGAGGTGACGCCGACCAGCAGCGAGTCGCGGGTGAGCGCGTAGACCTGGAACGGGACGGCGACCAGCGTCATCTGCTGACCGACCATCGTCGCGGTCAGGCCCCAGAACAGCCGCCGGTACGCCGGGTTGCGCAGCGGGCTGGTGTCGATGGCCCAGCCGCGGGAGGCAGCGGGGGCCTTCCTCACGGGGCCAGCCGCTGCAGCACCCAGCCGCCGCCCTCCTCGTCGTCGCGGACGAACCGGAGCCGGTCGTGCAGCCGCCCCGGGCCGCCCTGCCAGAACTCGATGCTCTCGGGCACCACCCGGTAGCCGCCCCAGGTCGGCGGCCGGGGCACCTTCTCCGTCGTCGTCCCCTCGTCGAGCAGCCGCACCCGCTCGGTGAGCTCCTCCCGCGAGTCGACGACGGTCGACTGGACCGAGGCGACGGCGGCGAGCTGGGCCTCGCGCGGGCGGGGGTCCCACAGGTCGTCGGAGGCGCCGTCGCCGATGCGCTCGACCCGGCCGGTCACCCGCACCTGGCGCTGCAGCGCGTGCCACGGGAAGACCAGCGCCGCCCGCGGGTTGGCCGCCAGCTGCGCCCCCTTGGTCGAGGCGTAGCTGGTGCCGAAGACGAACCCCGCCTCGTCGTACCCCTTCACCAGCACGATGCGGGCGTCGGGTGCGCCGTCGGCGTCCGCGGTGGCGACCACGACGGCGTTGGGGTCGGGCAGGTCGGCGGCGACGACGTCGCGGAACCAGCGGTCGAACTGCTCCAGCCAGGTCGGCGCGAGGTCCTCCTCGCGCAGGCCCGGGCGGTCGTAGTCCCTGCGCATGCGGGAGAGGTCGGGCACCCGACCATGCTGACACCGCCGTCCCGGGCCGGCTCCGGGAGGCGTTCCGCTGGGTGGCAGCCCCGCCTGTCTGGTTCCCGGGCGCACCGCCTAGGGTCGCCCTGCAGTCGTGCGCCGTGGCCCGTGCGCACGAGGATCGCGCGCAGAGGAGCATGCGAGATGGCCGACGACTTCGTACCCGGCCTCGAGGGCGTCATCGCCTTCGAGACCACGATCGCCGAGCCCGACAAGGACGGCGGCGCCCTGCGCTACCGCGGGGTCGACATCGAGGACCTGGTCGGCAAGATCACCTTCGGCAACGTCTGGGCGCTGCTGGTCGACGGCAAGTTCGGTCCCGGCCTGCCGCCGGCCGAGCCCTTCCCCATCCCGGTGCACAGCGGTGACGTGCGGGTCGACGTGCAGGCCGCGCTGGCCATGCTGGCGCCGTTCTGGGGTTACCGCCCGCTGCTGGACATCTCCGACGAGGAGGCCCGCGACCAGCTCGCCCGGGCCGCGGTCATGGCGCTGTCCTACGTCGCCCAGTCCGCCCGCGGCATCGGTGTCCCGGCCGTGCCGCAGAGCCGGATCGACGAGGCCAAGACGATCGTCGAGCGGTTCATGGTCCGCTGGCGCGGCGAGCCCGACCCCCGCCACGTCGCCGCCGTCGACGCCTACTGGACGTCGGCCGCCGAGCACGGCATGAACGCCTCGACGTTCACCGCCCGCGTCATCGCCTCCACCGGCGCCGACGTCGCCGCGGCCATGTCCGGCGCCATCGGGGCCATGTCCGGCCCGCTGCACGGCGGCGCGCCCTCCCGGGTGCTGCACATGCTCGACGGCGTGGAGCAGGAGGGGAACGCGGAGAAGTACGTCAAGGACCTGCTCGACCGCGGCGACCGGCTCATGGGCTTCGGCCACCGCGTCTACCGCGCCGAGGACCCGCGCGCCCGGGTGCTGCGCAAGGCCGCCAAGGAGCTCGGTGCGCCGCGCTTCGACGCCGCGCTGGCGCTGGAGAACGCCGCGCTCAAGGAGCTGCGCGAGCGGCGTCCCGACCGGCCGATCGAGACCAACGTCGAGTTCTGGGCGGCCATCGTCCTCGACTTCGCCGAGGTCCCGAGCCACATGTTCACCTCGATGTTCACCTGCGCCCGCACCGCCGGCTGGTGCGCGCACATCCTCGAGCAGAAGGAGACCGGCCGCCTCGTGCGCCCGTCGGCGCGCTACATCGGTCCCGGCCCGCGCCGGCCCGAGGAGGTCGACGGCTTCGACACCATCACCGTCAAGGCCATCGACGAGGCCGCCCCCAGCCCCGCCTGAACCACCTCACCAGGCCCGACGGCCCGGGCCCGCCACCGCGGACCCGGGCCGTCGCCGTCCGCCCCCCGCACCGGAAGGCACCCCGCACATGACCATCCAGATCCCCGCCGACCTGCTGCCCGCCGACGGCCGGTTCGGGTGCGGCCCGTCGAAGGTGCGCCCCGAGGCGCTGCGGGCCCTGGCCGCCGACGGCGCCGCGGTCATGGGCACCTCGCACCGCCAGGCACCGGTCAAGGGGCTGGTGCGGCAGGTGCGCGAGGGCCTCGCCGAGCTCTTCGACCTGCCCGACGGCTACGAGGTGGTGCTCGGCAACGGCGGCAGCACGGCCTTCTGGGACGCCGCGGCGTTCGGCCTGATCCGGCGGCGCAGCGCCCACGGCACCTACGGCGAGTTCTCCGCCAAGTTCGCCTCCGGCGTGGCCGAGGTGCCCTTCCTCGAGGAGCCGGTCGTGGCGCGGGCCGAGCCGGGCTCGCTCGCGCTGCCCCACGGGCAGGCCGGCGTCGACGCCTACGCCTGGGCGCACAACGAGACCTCGACCGGCGTCATGGCGCCCGTCGTCCGCCCCCGGCACGCCGACGACGACGCGCTGGTGCTCATCGACGCCACCAGCGGCGCCGGCGGGCTGCCGGTCGACGTCGCGCAGGCCGACGCGTACTACTTCGCACCGCAGAAGTCCTTCGCCTCCGACGGCGGCCTGTGGATCGCGCTGATGAGCCCCGCCGCGCTGGAGCGGGTCGCCGAGATCAAGGCCTCCGGGCGGTGGATCCCCGGCTTCCTCGACCTGTCGGTCGCCGTCGACAACTCCACCAAGGACCAGACCTACAACACCCCGGCCGTCGCCACGCTGTTCCTGCTCGCCGACCAGGTGCGCTGGATGCTGGGCCTCGGCGGGCTGTCGGGAGCGGTGGCGCGCAGCCAGGAGTCCGCGCACCGGCTCTACGGCTGGGCGGAGAAGTCCCCCTTCGCGACGCCGTTCGTGGCCGACCGCGACCAGCGCAGCCTCGTCGTCGGGACGATCGACTTCGACCCGTCGGTCGACGCCGCGGCCCTGGCGAGCACGCTGCGCGCCCACGGCGTCGTCGACGTCGAGCCCTACCGCAAGCTCGGCCGCAACCAGCTGCGGGTGGGCACGTTCCCCGCCGTCGACCCCGACGACGTCAGCGCGCTGACCGCCTGCGTCGACTTCGTCGTCGAGCGCATGTGAGCGGGCGGGCCCGCTCGCTCAACGCGCCTGCTCGCCGTCGGCGGGCTGGACGGCGGTGCTCGGGAAGTCGCTGAGGTCGCCGGTGGGACGGCGGTCCCAGCTGCGGAAGGTGAGGTCGGTCTGCAGGTAGAGCGCGACCAGCTCGGCGGTGCTGCGGATGCCGTCGAGGTGGGTGCGCTCGTTGCCGTGGCTGCCGTCGATGCCGAACCCGATGAGCGCGGCGCGGGTGTTGGCGCCGGCCTCGAGCGCGGAGGCCGCGTCCGAGCGGTAGTACTTGTAGACGTCGCGGCGGTGCGGCACCTCGTGCACCCGGCACAGGTCGATCAGGTGCCGGGTCAGGTGGTAGTCGAAGGGCCCGGTCGAGTCCTGCATCGCGATGTTGACGCACTGCTCGGAGGACGCCTGGCCCGGCGCGACCACCGAGGTGTCGATGGAGACCAGCTCGGCGACGTCGGCGTCGAGGCCGTGGCTGGCCCCCAGGCCCACCTCCTCGGCGATGGTGACCAGCAGGTGGGCGGTCACCGGCACCTCGATGCCGGAGTCGACGATCGCCTTGAACGCACCCAGCGCGGCGGCGATGCCGGCCTTGTCGTCGAGGTGCCGCGAGTTGACGAACCCGCTGCCGGTGATCACCGGCTGCGCGTCGATGGCGACGAAGTCGCCCACCTGGATGCCGCGGCGCTCGAGGTCGGCCCGGCTGTGCACCACCTCGTCGACGCGGACCTCCACGAAGTCCCAGCCCACGCCCTGCTCGTCGACCTCGTCGCCGTAGCGGTGCCCGCTGGCCTTGATCGGCAGGATCGTGCCGGTGTGCCAGTAGTCGCCGGAGACGTCGTCGCTGAAGATCGTCACCCGCGCGCCCTCGGCGAAGCGGGCGCTGTGCGTGCCCACCGGGACGATCGCCAGCCGGCCGTTGTCCTTGAGCTGGCTGACCATGCAGCCGATCGTGTCGGCGTGCACGACCACGGTCCGGTCGGCGCCGGGCGAGCGGCTGGGCAGCTCGGCGATCAGCGCGCCGCGGCGGGTCACCTCGAAGTCCAGCCCCAGGTCGCGCAGCTCCCCGCCGATGAGCTGCATGACGTGGTCGGTGCGGCCCGAGGGGCTGGGGATGGTGAGCAGCTCGACCATCACGCGCTGGACGTAGTCCATGTCGATGGGCAGGCGCTTCTGGCCCGCGTCGACCGGGGAGGGCAGGAAGCGCTCGTTGGGCTCGACGTCGTCGAGGCTGTCGTCGCGGACGAGGCCGTCGTCCCGGGGACCGGTCAGCATGGACGCCGAGTCTAGGAGCGGCCGCCGCCGTCCCCGCAGCACCCGGCGCCGCCCTGCGCGCCCCTTCCGCCCACTACCCGGCGCGGCGTGCAGCGCGCCCCCGGTGCGCGCGGATAGCCTCGCGCGTGGTCCGGTGTCCCCCGGGCCGGTCCCGTCCCGCCCGCCGTCGCGAGCCCGTCCGAGGAGGTCGCCGTGCGCACCCTGCGCCTCGTGGGCCTGTCCGACGACGGCCGCAGCGTGCTGCTCGCCCTCGAGACGGCCGACGGCGAGGAGGAGCGCTTCGCCCTGCCGGTCGACGACCGGCTGCGCGCGGCCGCCCGCGGTGACACCCGGCGGCTGGGCCAGATCGAGGTCGACAGCGCGCTGTCGCCCCGGGTGATCCAGCAGCGCATCCGCGCCGGCGAGACGCCGGAGCAGGTGGCCGCGGCCTCGGGCACCCGGGTCGAGCGGATCATGCGCTTCGCCCACCCGGTGCTGCAGGAGCGCTCGCGGATCGCCGAGCAGGCGCGCGAGGCCCGGGTGCGGCTGTCGGAGGGGACGCCCGGCGTCGCCCTGCAGCAGTTCCTCGCCGAGCGGCTGCGGCTGCTCGGCGCCGACCTCGACGCCGTCCGCTGGGACGCCGCCCGGGCCGAGGACGGCACGTGGGTGGTCAGCGCCGCCTGGCAGGCCGGCGCCAAGGAGGGCACCACCGCCTGGGTCTACGACCTGCCGGCCCGCACGGTCAGCCCGCTCGACGCCGCCACCCGCGACTTCGCCGAGGGCACCCGCCTGGTGCGCGTCGTCCCCGGCGTCCCGGCCGAGCGCCCGGGTCTGCCGCTGCACCGCAGCGCCGCCGTCCCGGACCGGGCCGCGGCCCCCGACCGCGCCGTCGCCGAGCGCGCGCCGACCCCCGAGCGCGGTGGCCCGCCCGCCGAGCCGGCCACCGCCCGGCGCGCCACGCCCCCGCCCGACGAGGACGTCTCCGAGCACGACACCGTCGTGCTGCGCCCCGGCGAGACCGAGGACGAGGACCCCCGCGCCCGCGTCCCGGCCTGGGAGGACATCGTCTTCGGGGTCCGCCGCAACCACTGAGCCGCCACCACCGACCGCCGCGGGTGTGACCGACCGGACGTGTCCCACCGGGTGGCGCGGGTACCCCTCCTGCGAACGCACGAGCACGCGCGGGAGTGGAGCGAGACATGCCGATGTCGGTGTCGATGCCGCTGGGCGGCGTCCAGGTGGGGACGTTCGACAGCTACCAGCAGGCGCAGGCCGCGGTGGACCACCTGTCCGACGAGAAGTTCCCGGTCGAGAACGTGACGATCATCGGGTCGGACCTGCGGATGGTCGAGCGGGTGACCGGCCGGCTGACCTGGGGCCGGGCGATCGGCGCCGGCGCGGCCAGCGGCGCCTGGTGGGGTCTGTTCGTCGGCCTGCTGCTCGGCATCTTCGCGCCCAGCGGCACCAGCTGGATCAGCTCGGTGCTGACCGGCCTGCTGATCGGCCTGCTCTTCGGCGCATTGTTCGGTGCCATGGGCTACGCGGCCACCCGGGGCCAGCGCGACTTCACCAGCGTCTCGCAGGTCGTCGCCAGCCGGTACGAGGTGGTGTGCGCTCCGCCGCAGGCCGAGCAGGCCCGCGCCATCCTCGCCCGCTGGTCCCTGCGCCACTGACGCGACGGCCCCGCCGCGACTAGCGCAGCGTCGCGAAGGCGACCGCGGCGGCGGCCGCGACGCCCAGGGAGTCGACACCGGCCCGCATGGGGATCCGGGCGCGCACCCGGGCCGCCGCCTGGGCCTCCGGCGTGAGGCCGGGCCCCTCGGCGCCCAGCAGCACCGCCGTCCGCGGGTGCGCGCGGGGGTCGACGTCGGCGAGGTCGACGGCGTCGGCGGCCGGGGTGAGCGCGACGGTGAGGTAGCCGGCGTCGTGCAGCAGGTCGAGCCCGCCGGGCCAGTCGGCCAGGACGGCGAACGGCAGTGCCAGCACGTGACCCATCGACACCCGCACCGCCCGCCGGTAGAGCGGGTCGGCGCAGCGGGGGTCGAGCAGCAGGCCGTCGACGCCGAGGGCCACCGCCGAGCGGGCGATCGAGCCGAGGTTCTCGGCGTCGTTGAGCGCCTCCAGCACCGCCAGCCGCCGCGGCGTGGCCGGGTCGGGCCCGGCCAGCAGCGCGTCCACGCCGGCCGGCGGGCGGCGGTCGGCGGAGGCCAGCACCCCGCGGGTGAGCCGGAAGCCGATGAGCTCCGACAGCGCCCACCTGTCCATCTCGTACGCCGGCACGCCCTCGGGCAGGTCGAGCTGCGCCAGCCGCCCGGGGACGCCGAGCACCGCGCGCACCCGGTAGGGCGAGGCGAGCAGCCGCTGCACCGCCGGCACGCCCTCCACGACCACCGGACCGCTCCCCCGCGGCCGCCCGGCCGGCCGGTCGCCGGCGTGCAGGTCGCGGAAGTCCGCGACCCGCTCGTCGGTGACGTCGGTGACGGGGATCGGGGCGGGCACGACCCGATCCTCCCCGAGCGCCGGCGGCGCCCTGCCCGCAGGATCCAGTGGTGTCCAACTCGACCGTCGTCGTCGGTGCCGGCATCGCGGGCGTGGCCTGCGCCCGCGCGCTCACCGCGGCCGGCGTCCCCGTGCGGGTCCTCGACCGCGGTCGCCGCCCCGGGGGACGGATGGCCTCCCGCACCCTGTCCGGCCGGGTCACCGACCTCGGCGCCTCCTACCTGACCGCCGCCGACGACTCCCCCTTCACCGCGGTGGTCGCCGACTGGGTCTCCCGCGGACTGGCCCGGCCCTGGACCGACACCTTCGCCGTCGCCGGCCCGGACGGCGTCGAGCGCACCACCAGCGGCCCGGTGCGCTACGCCGCTCCCGGCGGGCTGCGGTCGCTGGTGGCCGACCTGGCCGAGGGCCTCGACGTCGTCCAGGAGCGCGCGGTCTCCCGGGTCGAGGCCGGTCCGCGGGTGGACGGCGAGGACGTGCCCGCCGTCGTGCTGGCCCTGCCCGACCCGCAGGCCCGCCGGCTGCTGCCCGACGACCTCGCCGACCGGCTGCTCGGCGAGCGCGAGTGGCAGCCCAGCCTCGCCGTCGCGCTCGGCTGGGACGAGCGGCGCTGGCCGGCCGACCTGCACGGCGCCTTCGTGCACGACGACCCGGTGCTCGAGTGGGTGGCCGACGACGGCGACCGGCGCGGCGACGGCGCACCGGTCCTGGTGGCGCACACCACCGGCGACACCGCCGCGGCGCACCTGGCCGACCCCGACGCCGCCGCGCCCGCGGTCGCCGCGGCCGTGCGGCGGGTGCTCGGCATCGACGCGGCACCGGCCTGGACGCACGTGCACCGCTGGACCTTCGCCCGGCCCGCCGACCCCCGGGAGGAGCCCTTCGGCCGCGTCGACGGCATCGGCGCGTGCGGCGACGGCTGGCGGGCGCCGTCGAAGGTGGAGAGCGCCTGGACCTCCGGCCACCTGCTCGGCACCGCGCTCGGCGCCGAGCAGAGCCGCTGATGCCGGGCGGGCTCGCGCCTCCTCCCGGCCCGGCCGACCAGACGGCCGAGCGGGAGCGCTCCGACGGCTCGCCGGCCAAGGCGGGGCTGCGCGGCATCGTCCTGCCCGCCCTGGTCGCGGTGCTGGTGGGCTGCCTCTACCTGGTCGTCCAGCTGTCGATCTCCACCACCGCGACGCCCCGCGACCTGCCGGTCGGCGTCGTGGGCACCGCCGACCAGGTCGACCGGGTCCGCGCCCAGCTCTCGCAGACCCAGCCCGGCGCGCTGCGCCTGGTGGCGCTGCCCGACGCCGCCGCGGCCGAGCAGGCGGTGCGCCGCGACGAGGTCCGCGGCGCCCTGGTGCTCGACGGCCCGGCACCGCAGCTGCTCACCGCCGGCGCCCACGGCCAGGGGGTGACCGAGACGCTCACCGGCGCCTTCGCCCCGGTCGCCCGGCAGGCCGGGCAGCAGCTGGCGGTCACCGACGTGGTGCCGCTGACCGCGCAGGACAGCCGCGGGCGGGCGCTGGACCACACGGCCTTCGCTGTCGTGCTCGGCGGCTTCCTGTTCGGGATCACCAGCTACCAGGTGGCGCCGCAGCTCGCGCTGCGGCTGCGGCTGGCCAGCTCGGGGCTGTTCGCGGCCGCGGCCGGTGCCACCGGGGCCCTGCTGAGCGTGGCGGTCTTCGACGCGGTGCCGGGGTCGGCGTGGACCGTCGGCGGCCTGGTGGCCCTGCTGGCGCTCGCCTCCGGCGCCTTCGCCGCGCTGACCCTGCGGCTGCTCGGCGGCGTGGGCACCTTCGCGGCCACCGCGGTGCTGCTCATCCTCGGCGCGGCCACCAGCACCGGCAGCGACCCCGCGGAGTACCTGCCGGGGTGGGCGGCCCCGCTGGCCTCGGTGCTGCCCTCGGGCGTGGCCGTCCAGGGGCTGCGCGACGCGGTCTACTTCGCCGGCGGCGGCGTGCCGCGCGCCGTCGTCGTCCTGGCGCTGTGGGCGGCGCTGCCCTTCCTCGTCATCGCCGCCCTCGACGCCGTCGCCCGCCGCCACGGCTGACCGCAGGCAGGGACCAACGACCCCGTTGACAACTCATCTACCGTTGAGTTCATCAGGCGTTGAGTTCTCGTCCTCGGGAGGCCGCCATGACCGACGCCGTCACCGTCACCGACCTGGTCGTCGACCGGGGGCACCGCCGGGTGATCCCCGGGTTGTCCTGCGCCGTGCCGGCGGGCCGGGTCACCGGCCTGCTCGGCCCCAGCGGCAGCGGGAAGACGACCCTGATGCGCGCGCTGGTGGGCGTGCAGCAGGTCCGCTCGGGCACGGTCACCGTGCTCGGCGAGCCGGCGGGCAGCCCCGGGCTGCGCTCGCGCGTGGGCTACGTGACCCAGGCGCCGAGCGTCTACCCCGACCTCACCGTGCGGGAGAACGCCCGCCACTTCGCCGCGCTGTACGGCCGCGGCACCCGGGCGGCCGACGACGCCCTGGCGGCCGTGGGCCTGACCGACGCCGCCGGGCAGCTGGTCGCCGACCTCTCCGGCGGCCAGCGCGGCCGGGCCTCGCTGGCCTGCGCGCTGGTGGGCGAGCCCGAGCTGCTCGTCCTCGACGAGCCGACGGTGGGCCTGGACCCGGTGCTCCGGGTGGAGCTGTGGGAGCGCTTCCACGCGCTGGCCGCGGCCGGCACCACGCTGGTCGTCTCCAGCCACGTCATGGACGAGGCCGGCCGCTGCGACCGGCTGCTGCTGCTGCGGGAGGGCCGGCTGCTGGCCGACTCCACCCCCGCGCAGCTGCGCGCCGAGTCGGGCACCGACGACCTCGAGGAGTCCTTCCTCCGCCTGGTGCGGGCCCAGCAGCAGGAGGTGGCGGCGTGAGCACCGTGACCACCGTGCTGAGCCCCCGGCTCACCGGCGCCACCACCGCCCGGGTGCTGCGGCAGCTGCGCCACGACCACCGCACCATCGCGATGATGGTGCTGCTGCCCAGCCTGCTGCTCGGGCTGCTGTACCTGCTGTGGAAGGACGTGCCGTCCCTGCCGGGGCAGCCGAGCACGTTCGACCGGGTCGGGCTGACGATGCTGGGGATCTTCCCGTTCGTGGTGATGTTCCTGGTCACCAGCATCGCGATGCTGCGGGAACGCACCTCGGGCACGCTCGAGCGGTTGCTGACCACCCCGCTGTCCCGGCTGGACCTGCTGCTCGGCTACGGCGCCGCCTTCGGCCTGGCCGCGGCGGCGCAGGCGGTCGTCACGGTCACGGTGGCCACCACCCTCTACGACCTCGACATCGCCGGCTCCGTGTGGCTGGTCGTCCTCATCGCCGTCGCCAACGCCGTCCTCGGCGTGGCCCTGGGGCTGCTGGCCAGCGCGTTCGCCCGCAGCGAGTTCCAGGCGGTGCAGTTCATGCCGGTGATCGTGCTGCCCCAGTTCTTCCTCTGCGGGCTGCTGGTGCCGCGCGAGCAGATGGCCGGCTGGCTGCAGGCGATCAGCGACGTGCTGCCGCTGACCTACGCCGTGGAGGCCCTGCAGGAGGTCGGGCGCTCGGCCGCGGAGACCGGCACGATGTGGACCGACGTCGGCATCGTGGCCGGCGCCGCCGTGCTCGCCCTCGCCCTGGCGGCGGCGACCCTGCGGAGGAGGACCAGCTGACGACGGCACGGCGGACCGGGCGGCGCCCCGGCAACCCCGGCACGCGGGCGGCGGTGCTCTCCGCCGCCCGCGCGGCGTTCGCCGAGCGCGGGTACGACGGGGCCTCGATCCGGGCGATCGCCACCGCGGCGGGCGTCGACCCCGCCCTGGTGCACCACTACTTCGGCACCAAGGACAAGCTCTTCCTGGCCGCGGTGGAGGCACCCGTCGACCCGGCGCAGGTGCTCCCCGAGATCCTCGCCGAGGGCCCGGACCGGCTCGGCGAGAACATCGTGCGGATGCTGCTGCGGGTGTGGGACGGCCCGGCCCGCCCGGCGGGCCTGGCCCTCGTGCGCTCGGCCCTGGGCAGCGAGTGGACGGCGCGGCTGCTGCGTGAGTTCCTCGTCGCGCGGGTGCTGCGCCGCGTGGTGGGCACCCTGGACCTGCCGCCGGCCGAGGCCGAGGCGCGCGGGGCACTGGTCGCCTCGCAGCTGATCGGGGTGGTGATGATCCGCTACGTGCTGCGCGTGGAGCCGCTGGCGTCGGCACCCCCGGAGCAGCTGGTCGCGGCGGTCGCCCCCACCGTGCAGCGCTACCTCACCGGCGAGGTGGTCCTCCCCGGCTAGCGCGCCACCCGGGCGAGCTGGCGGGCCTGGGCCACGAGCCGGCCGGTGGCGTCCCAGATGCGGCACTCCTCGTCGGACCAGCCGCCGGTCACCTCGGTGGAGCGCGACTCGAGCAGGCACCAGCCCGGCGCCGGCAGCGCCCGCACCAGCACCTGCAGCTGCACCGTGGGCGCCCAGCCCGGCTTCCCGACGGCGAACGCGGTGGGCGGCAGGGCGTCGGCGAACAGCAGCAGCGCCAGCGGGTCGGGGGCGCGGCCGTCGGCCAGCCGGATCCAGGCCCGCAGCACCCGCTGGTCGGAGGGCCGGCCGACCACCCACCCCGCCGTCGCCGGGTCCAGGCGGGTGTCGAGCTGCCGGGCCAGCCCCACGGCCGGGCCGCCCTCGGCGGTGCGGGTGGCCACGCACCCGTCCGGAGCGGGCAGCTCCGGCGCGGGGTTGACGCTGTGCTCGGTCGGGCCGGCGCCCAGCGTCGCCGTCGTCACCTGGACCGACAGCGACGGACCGGCGGCACCGCTGAGCAGCACCGTCGAGTGCGCCAGCGTCCGCCCCGCCGGGCCCGGCGTGACCGCCAGGTCGGCCGGCCCGCCCGGGGTGGCGCGCAGGTAGCTCGCCGAGAGCGCCACCGGGTGCGGGTGCGGGCTGTCGGCCAGCGCCGCCCGCGCGACGACGGCGAGCAGGTAGCCGCCGTTGAGGACGCCGTTGCCCACGTCCCAGCCGGGGTCCAGGCGGGCCCGCAGGCCGCCGCCCTCGGTGCGGGTGACCGCGGTGGCGCGGTCGAAGGCGGACGGTCCGGTCTCGGTCTGCGGCACGGCGGCCAGGGTGCCAGGCTCCCTCGACGTGGAGTACACGCACCTCGGACGCAGCGGCCTGTCGGTCTCCCGCCTCTGCCTGGGCACCATGAACTTCGGCTGGAAGACCGAGGAGGGCGACGCGCACGCGGTCATGGACCGGGCGCACGAGGCGGGCGTCAACTTCTTCGACACCGCCAACGTCTACGGCTTCGAGGCCGGCAAGGGCCGCACCGAGGAGGTGCTCGGCACCTGGTTCGCCCAGGGCGGCGGCCGCCGGGAGCGCACCGTCCTGGCCACCAAGGTGTACGGGTCGATGAGCGACTGGCCCAACGACACGTTCCTGTCCGCCCGCAACCTGGTGCGCTCGGCCGACGCGTCGCTGCGCCGCCTGCAGACCGACTGGATCGACCTCTACCAGTTCCACCACGTCGACCTCGCCACCCCGTGGGACGAGGTCTGGCAGGCCTGCGAGACGCTGGTCGCGCAGGGCAAGGTGGTCTACGTCGGGTCCTCCAACCACGCCGCCTGGCACCTGGTCGCGGCCAACGAGGCCGCCGCCCGCCGCGGCTCCCTGGGCCTGGTGAGCGAGCAGTCGCACTACAACCTGCTCACCCGGCACGTGGAGCTCGAGGTGCTGCCCGCGGCGCGGCGGTACGGCATCGGGGTGATCCCGTGGAGCCCGCTGGCGCAGGGCCTGCTCGCCGGCGTCCTCGGCGACCAGGAGGGCGACCGGCGCCACCTGGAACGCAACCGGGCGCGGATCGAGCAGCACCGCCCGGCGCTGCAGGCCTACGAGGACTCCTGCCGCGACTGGGGCCTGGCGCCGGCCGACGTCGCCCTCGCCTGGCTGCTGCACCAGGACGGCGTGACCGCGCCGATCGTCGGGCCGCGCACCCTGGAGCAGTTCGAGGGGTCGCTGTCGGCGCTGGACGTGCGGCTGGAGCAGGCGCAGCTCGACCGGCTCGACGAGGTCTTCCCCGGCTACCGCACCGCGCCCGAGGAGTACGCGTGGTAGCGATGACATCGCGATCCTCCGGATCGCACCGCAGCCACGTGCGGTCCCCGGCCTGCGCGGAGCCCGTCCCGCTCCTCGATCGCGGAGGCCTCCGGCCCCCGCTCCTCGGCGCGACTCACTCCGTGAGGTGCCAGACGGTGAGCGGCTCGTGCCGGCCGGCGGTGCTGCGCACCAGGGCCACCTCGCGCAGCGGCCACGCCGGCCCCCGGTAGCCGGCCAGCCGGTCGGGCAGGTCGCCGTCGGCCGGCCGGCGGGGCGGCCAGCGGCCGAGCGTGACGTGGGGCCGGAACGGCCGGTCCTCCACCGGCAGGCCCAGCGACCGGGCGGCGTCGGCGAGCCGGCCGGCCAGCGCGGTGAGGACGGCGACGTCGCCGTCGAGCCCGGCCCAGCACACCTGCGGCCGCCGCGGTGGGCCGAACCGCCCGGCGCCGGCCAGCCGCAGCACCACCGGCGGCGTCCGGGCGACCGCCTCCCCCACCGCCGCGGTCAGCCCGGGCAGCAGCGCCGGCGGGACGGCGCCCAGGAACAGCAGCGTCAGGTGCCAGCGGGCGGGGTCGCCCCACCGGGGCGCGCCGGGGACGTCGCGCAGCGGCGCCAGGGCGGCGGCGAGGTCGGCGCGCGCCCCGGCGGGCGGCGCCACCGACACGAACAGCCGCAGCGCCGCCGGCTCGCTCAGCGCAGCACCAGGCCGGCCCCGGCCAGCGCGGTCTCCAGCCGCAGCCGCTCGACGTCGCGCGCCGGGCCGGGCGGCAGGGTGGCCAGGCCGTGCGGGACGGCGAGCTGGCCGGCCGCCTCGGTGAGGACGTCGTCGTAGGCGGCCTGGAAGCCGCGCCGGCGCACCGCCGGGGACCCTGCCGGGACCCGGTCGAGCTGGGCGGCGAGCCGGCGCAGGTCGGCGGCGACCTGCTCGACCGGGCGGTGCACGGGCTCGGGCGGAGGGTCGAGCCCCCGGGCCCGCCGCCGGACCGTGCGGCGCGCGCGCAGGTCCATCTGCAGCTGGCCGGAGAACAGCCGGAAGGCCACGCCCATCGCGGCGAAGCTGCCCACGAGCATGCCGGTGATCGCGAGCAGTTGCAGCAGTGCCTCGGTCATGGCGCTCCGTCGAGCCATGGGGACGGTGGCCGTGACGGTACGACGGTGCGCCGCCGTCCGCCAGGCGCCCCGGTCAGGCCCGGGCGGTGCGCCGCCGGCGGGCCAGCACCAGGCCGGCGGCGACGCCGGCCAGCACGACGACCAGCCCGCCGAGGACGAACCCCCAGGGGGCGCCCAGGTGCTCCGACACCCAGCCGATCAGCGGCGCGCCCAGCGGGGTGCCGCCCATGAAGCAGGTGAAGTACAGCGCCATCACCCGCCCGCGCACCTGGGGGTCGGTGCCCAGCTGCACGAAGCTGTTGTTGGCCACGCTGAACAGCAGTGCGGACGCGCCCGCGGGCACCAGCAGGACGGCGAAGGCGGTGTAGCCGGGCGCCAGCCCGCAGGCGACGGTCAGCAGGCCGAAGACCACCGCCGAGCCGACGAGGAAGCGCTGGCTCGGCCGCGTGCTGCGCCGGGTGGAGAGGAACGCGCCGGTGAGCGAGCCGATCGCGAACGTCGTCGACAGCAGCCCGAAGGCCTCCGCGCCCAGGTCGAAGACCTCGCGGGCCATGAGCGCGATGGTCACCTGGTAGTTGAAGCCGAAGGTGCCGATGACGAAGGCGAGCACCATCGCCAGCACCAGGTCGGGGTGCGCCCAGGTGTAGGCCAGACCCGCGCGCAGCTGGCCGCGGCCGCGGGCCACCGGGGGGCTGCGGTCGAGCTCCCCGGGCCGCATGAGCAGCAGCGCGCCGATGGTGAACGCGAAGCTGGCGGCGTTGACGAGGAACGCGGGCGCGGTGTCCCCGCCCGAGGCGCCGATGAGCAGCCCGGCCAGCGACGGCCCGACCAGCCGGGCACCGTTGAAGATCGTCGAGTTGAGCCCCACGGCGTTGGGCAGCAGGTCGCCGCCGACCATCTCCGAGACGAACGCCTGGCGCACCGGGGCGTCGATCGCCGAGACCGAGCCCAGCGCCGCCGCCAGCACGAACACGTGCCAGATCGCCACCGTCCCGGTGGCCACCAGGACGCCGAGCACGACCGCCAGCAGTCCCATGAGCGCCTGGGTGACGACGAGGACGCGGCGCTTGTCGTAGCGGTCGGCCAGCACCCCGCCGTACATGCCGAGCACGAGCGTGGGGCCGAACTGCAGCGCGGTGGTCAGGCCCAGGGCGACGCCGTTGTCGCCGGAGAGCTGCAGCACCAGCCAGTCCTGGCCGATGCGCTGCATCCACGTGCCGGTGAGGCTGACCAGGTTGGCGGAGGCGTAGAGCCGGAAGTTGTGCACCCGCAGCGACCGGAAGGGGCCCCGGCCACCGGCCGGGGGCGCGGTCGCGGCCGGGGTGGTGTCAGCGGCCGTGGACGTCACCCACCGGCGAGCTCCTCCATGATCAGCGCGGCCTCGCGGAGGGTGGCGCGCTGCTCGGGGGTGAGCCGCTGCAGCTGGCTGGACAGCCACGCCTCGCGGGCCCGGGCCTCCTCGCCGAGCAGGTCCTCGGCGGCGGGGGTGAGCTCGATGACCACCTGCCGGCCGTCGGTCGGGTGCGGGCTGCGGGTGACCAGCCCCATCGCCTCGAGCGCGACGACGACGCGGGTCATCGACGGCGGCTGCACCCGCTCGTGCGCGGCCAGCTCGCCGGGGCTCATCGCCCCGTGCCGCTTGAGGGTGGACAGCGCCGCGAGGTGGGTGAGGGTGACCGAGGTGTCGACCCGCTGGTTGCGCAGCCGCCGGGAGAACCGCATGACCGCCAGCCGGAGGTCGTGGGCCAGTGCCGCGGTGTCCAGCGTCGACCGGGTCACGGCGGTCAGCGTACCCGGACCGTTAGCCGTCCTCAGAACAGTTGCTGGAGCGGCTCCAGCGCGAAGTAGACGACGAAGGCGACGGCGATGACCCACATCAGCGGGTGCACGTCGCGCCACCGGCCGACCGCCGTCCGCAGCAGGACCCAGCTGACCACCCCGGCGCCGATGCCGTTGGTGATCGAGTAGGTGAACGGCATCAGCGCGATGGTCAGGAAGGCCGGGATGACCAGCGACATGTCGTCCCACTCCAGCGTGCGGATCTGGCTGATCATGAGCGCGCCCACGACCACCAGCGCCGGCGCGGCGGCCTCGGACGGCACGATCTGCACCAGCGGGGTGAAGAACATCGCGAGCAGGAACAGCACGCCGGTGACCACGCTGGCCAGCCCGGTGCGGGCGCCGTCGGCCACGCCGGCGGCGCTCTCCACGTAGGTGGTGTTGGACGAGATGCTGGCCGCGCCACCCGCGGCGGCGGCCACCGAGTCGACCAGCAGCACCGGCTGCGAGCCGGGGAGGTTGCGCTTCTCGTCGAGCAGGCCGCCCTCGGCGCCCACGGCGGTGACCGTGCCGACCGTGTCGAAGAAGTCGGCGATCATGATCGAGAACACGATGAGCAGCGCGGCGACCACGCCGATCCGCTCGAACCCGCCGAACAGCGAGAACTGCCCCATGATCGACAGGTCGGGGGCGCTGACCACCTCGTCGGGCCAGCGGGGCAGCTGCAGCGCCCAGCCGCGCGGGTTGGACCCGTCGGGCGCGCGGACGCCGACGTCGGCGATCTCCTCGACGACGATCGCCAGCAGGGTCGAGGCGACGATGCCGATGAGCAGCGCGCCGCGCACCTTCCGGACGACGAGGACGGCGGTCAGCAGCAGCCCGATGACGAAGACCAGCAGCGGCCACCCGGCGAGCTGGCCGTTGACGCCGAAGCTGATCAGCGGCGCGCCCGGGCGGATGACCCCGGCGTCGGCCAGCCCGATGATGGTGAGGAAGAAGCCGATGCCGACCGCGATCGCCGTCTTCAGCTGCGGCGGGATGGCCTCGAACACCGCGCGCCGGAACCCGGTGAGCACCAGCACGGTGATGAGCAGGCCCTCGAGCACGACCAGGCCCATGATCTCCGGCCAGGACAGCTGGGTGGCGGCGAAGACCGCGACGATCGCGTTGATGCCGAGCCCGGTGGCCAGCGCGAAGGGGTAGCGGCCGACCACGCCCATGAGGACGGTCAGCGCCCCGGCCACCAGGGCGGTGACGGCGGCGACGCCGGCGAAGGGCAGCGTCTCCCCGGTGACGTCGGCGGTCGACAGGATGATCGGGTTGAGCACCACGATGTAGGCCATCGTGAAGAAGGTGGTCAGGCCACCGCGCACCTCGCGGCCGACGGTGCTGCGGCGGGCGCTGATCGAGAAGTAGCGGTCCAGGCCGTTGCGCGGCCGCACCCGCGGTCCCTCGCTGCGCCGCGGCGCCGGCGCGGCCGCCACGTCGGCGGGCGTGTCGCCGGCGCGGGCGGCGGCGCGCGCACCGCCGGAGGGACGGGACTTCTCGGGCATGGGGGCTCCTGCGGACTGCGGCTACCGGGCGACGAGCGGCGACAGCGTGCCACACGCGCGTGTCGGCCCCGTGCCGGTCGCGCGACGGGAGCGCCTAGGGTCGGCCCGTGCCCGCCCCGCTCAAGCAGGCCCCGCCTCCGCTGCGCGTCGACACCGTCCGCGTGGTCCTGGCCGGCACCGCGCTGTGGGCACTCGCGCTGGTCGTCCTGCTGCTGCTCGGCGACCGGGTGGACCGGGTGTGGACCTGGACCTGCGTCGCGGGGATCCTGCTGCCCGGTGTGGGCCTGGGCATCATGCGGGCCCAGGGCCAACTGGGTCGCAGGGACTAGCTAGTCGGACAGGACGTCGAAGTCCGCGGTGTCGTAGCGGGCCGACGTCACGACCTCGGCCGGCTCGCCGGTGGCCAGGGTGGCCTGGCTGTGTGCGCCGCAGCCGTAGTCGACGGCGACGACGCGGCCGTCGGCCGGGGAGTACTCGTTGCCGCAGGCGCCGAGCAGGCCGCGGAGCGACCCGGCCAGCGGCAGGAAGAAGCCGCAGGTGCCGCACGGGCCCGGCGCCTGCCGGGCCATGGCCGACCGCGGCCCGTGGTCGCCGGCCAGCCAGCGCGCGGCCGCGGCGGCGCGGCCCTCCGCCGACATCACCCGCTCGCGGCCCAGCCCGAGCTCGGTGGCCAGGGCCTGCGCCTCCGGGTCGGCCGCGGCGTCGTCGTCGGCGGTGTAGGCGGGCACCAGCCGCGGGTCGTCCTCGGTGGCCGGCAGCACGTCGCCGACGGAGAGGTCGCCGGGCCGCAGCCGCTCGTGCCAGGGCACCCAGGCGGGGGCCAGCAGCGCGGCGTCCCCGGGCAGCAGCACGACCTCGTCGACGGTCACCTCGTCGGTGCCCGGGACGCGGGCGAGGGTGACCGCCCAGTACCAGCCGACGTAGCCAGGCTGCCGGCTGGCGAAGGAGTGGGTGAGCACCTGGCCGAGCGCCCCGGCGGGCACGCCCTCGCCGGGGGCACCGAGCGGCTCGGCGGTGGCGCCGAGGTGCTCGCCGACCAGGGTGGGGTCACCCGCGGTCTCCTCGGCCGCGGCGCGGGCGAGGTCGACCGCGGCGGGCAGCACGTCGCCGTCGGCGGAGTCGGGGTGCACGCGGCCATTGTCGCCGATGCCCGCGGCGGCCGGGACCGCGGGCACAGCCCGCGTCCAGGCAGGTGCGGCACGATGGGGGCGTGCCGTCCTCGCGTCCGCCCGGGTCCCGCCGGGGACTCCTGCGCCGGGGACCGGTCCCCGTGCCGCCGGGCCCGGACGCGACCGACCGCGTGGACACCACCCCGCTCGACCTGCCGACGGTCCCCGCGCAGCCCGGCGCCGCCCCTCCCCCGCCGCAGCCGAGGGTGACCGTCACCCGGGTCGCGGTGGCGCGCACCCGCGAGCTGACCGGCGCCACGGTCGCCCGCGTCCGGGCGGCGAGCCGTGCCGACGGCGCCGCGGAGAGCGGCCTGACCCACCTGCTGTGGGTCAACGCCCTGCACATGGCCGGCGACGCGATGATCGCCGTCTCGCTGGCCGGTACCCTGTTCTTCGCCGCCACCACCGACGCCCAGCGCGGCAACGTCGCGCTCTACCTGCTGGTCACCATGGCGCCGTTCGCGATCGTGGCGCCGGTGATCGGCCCGCTGCTCGACCGGCTGCAGCGCGGCCGCCGCTGGGCGCTGGGCGCGGCGTCGTTCGGCCGCGCCGCCCTGGCGCTGGTGATGGCCGCGCACTTCGCCGACCTGTGGCTCTACCCGGCGGCCCTCGGCGTGCTGGTGCTGTCCAAGGCGCACAACGTGCTGCGCGCCGCCGTCGTCCCGCGGGTGCTGCCCCGGGCCATGTCGCTGACGTCGGCCAACGCGCGGCTGTCGGTCTTCGGGCTGGTCACCGCGGGGGTCTTCGGCGGCCTCGGCGCCGGGGTCGCCTGGGCGGCCGGCTTCCGCGGGCTGCTGTGGGCCACGGCCGCCGTCTTCGTCGTCGCCGGTGTGTGGGCGGTGCGGCTGCCCCGGCACGTCGACGTCCCCACGGGCGAGCAGCCGGCCGACGTCCTGAGCACCGGTCCGCTGCCGCAGCCGGGCCGCCGGCGGCGGCCGGTCAACCCGCACGTGGTGCTGGCGCTGCGGGCGAACGCGGCGCTGCGCGGCCTCGGCGGGTTCCTCACCATCTTCTCCGCGTTCCTCGTGCAGGCCACCGTCACCGGGTGGGAGGCGACCCTGGCCCTGGGCGCGATCGCCGGGGCGGCCGGTGCGGGCAGCGTGCTGGGCACCGGCATCGGCTCGCGGCTGCACGCCGCCGACCCCGACCGGGTCGTCGTCTGGTCGGCCGGGGCGGCCGCCGCGGTCACCGTGCTGGCGGCGGTGTTCTTCGGCCTCGCGACGGCGGCCGCGGTGGCCGGCGTGGCCGCGGTGGCCAACGCGCTGGGCAAGTCGGCGCTCGACGCGATCATCCAGCGCGAGGTGCCCGAGGGGCTGCGCGCCTCGGCCTTCGCCCGCTCGGAGACGGTGCTGCAGCTGGCCTGGGTGCTCGGCGGCGCCATCGGCATCGCGCTGCCGCCGATCGGCTGGCTGGGCTTCACCGTCGCCGCGGCGCTGCTGGTGCTCGCCGTCGGCCTGGTGCTGTGGACGCCGCGCCGCCGCGCCTGGGTGCCGGTGGACCCGGCCGCCCCGACCGTGCCCGTCCCCGTGCCGGACGCCCCGACCGTCCCGGACGCACCGACCGTGCCGGAGGTCCGCCGCCGGTGAGGACGACGAGGACCACCGGCGCGCTGCTGGCCGGGGTGCTGGCGGCCGCCCTGGCCGGGTGCGGGGACGACGCGTCGGCGCCACCGCCGGAGGTGACGGTGACCGCCGGGCCGCAGGAGGTCACCGCCCGCCCCACCCAGTACTGCGCCGAGGGCCAGGGGCAGCGCTACCAGGTGACCCCGCCCGTCGTCGAGGTCTCCCCCGACACCCCGATCGCGCTGACCGTGCCCGAGGAGGTCGCGCGCAACGGCTGGGGCGTGCAGGTCTTCGACGAGCGCCTCGAGGAGCGGATCGGCGAGGTCGACGTCGAACCGGGGACGACGACGTTCGACGGGATCAACAGCTCCGACGTCGTGCCGACCGCGTTCTACCTCGTCGTCGTCGAGGACCGGCACGGCGAGTGCCTGCTCACCGGCTCGTGGCCGATCGGCTTCCTGCGGGCCGGTGGCGACCTCGGCACCGAGCCGACGCCGACGTCGGCCCCCGCCAGCCCCGCCGGCTGACCTCCTAGGCCTCCAGGTCGCCGGCGACCGCCCGCAGCACCGCCGCGACCTTGCGCGACTCGGCGCGGTCGGGGTGCCGGCCGCGCCGCAGCGAGGTGGAGACGTCGTCGAGCAGCCGGATGAGGTCCTCGATGATCGGGACGAGCTCGTCGGGCTTCTTGCGGTGCCGCTCGGCGACCTTGGCCGCCACCGACGGCAGCGGGTCGAGCACGCGGACCTGCAGCGCCTGGTCACCGCGGCGACCGGCGACGATGCCGAACTCGACCCGCTGGCCCGGCTTGAGCTCGGTGGTGCCCGACGGCAGGGCGTCCTTGTGCACGAAGACGTCGGGACCGTCCTCGCGGGCCAGGAAACCGAAGCCCTTCTCGGGGTTGAACCACTTGACCTTGCCGGTGGGCACGTTGATCCCTCAGTCGTCGTCCGTGGGCGGCCCCGGCGCGCGGCCGGGGGACGGGTGCGGCACCCGTCGGCCGCTGTCGCGCCCCAGGTTAGTCATCGCCGTCACCCCGGCGGAGGGGTTTCCGGGAGGACCGGTCCCGTGCCCGCCCCCCCCTTGGGGGTCAGTCGCGGGCGAGCGACTCGACGACGCCGAGGCGGCCGAGCAGGTCGAGGAAGACGACGGCGAAGTCGTTCTCGGCCACCTCGCGGCGCACGGTGTCCCAGTCGACCTGCTCGCGCAGCGCCCGCGCCACCGGCAGCAGCCGGGAGAAGTCGCAGTAGTGCTCGTCGAGCGCCATCAGCTTGGTGGTCAGGATGTCGGTGGCCGCCAGCACGGGCATGTGCACCGACAGCACCGGCTTGTCCTCGGCCCGGTCGATGAGGTCGCTCTCCACCGGGTGGCCGCAGGTGCGCCACAGGACGTCGACGAACGAGTTGCCCTGCACGACCTTGGTCAGCCAGTCCTCGGCGGGGTCCTCGACCGTCAGCCCGGCGTCGTGCAGGACCTTGACGGCGCGCTCGGACTCCGCGGCGGGGACGAGGAAGTCGGCGTCGTGGTCGGGCTCGGGCGCCCCGCGCACCCAGGCGGCGTAGCCGCCGCACAGGGCGAACGGGACACCGCCCTCCTTGAGGGCCACGGCGGTGCGCTTGAGCAGGTCGCGGATCTCGTCGCGGTCGTCGGGCATCACGCGCGTGCAGCTACCCGACCCCGGGCATGGCACTCGTCGTGCGCATCGCGACCTTCAACATCCTGCACGGGCGCTCTCCGGAGGACGACCGGGTCGACGTCGACCGGCTCGCCGCGGCGGTGAAGACGCTGGACGCCGACGTCCTGGGGCTGCAGGAGGTCGACCGCGACCAGCCGCGCTCGAGCAACGCCGACCTCACCGCGGTGGCCGCCGAGGCGATGGGCGCGGTCGACTCGCAGTTCGTCGCCGCGCTGGCGGGGACCCCCGGCGGCACGTGGATGGCGGCGACCGGCGACGAGCAGCCGGGGTCGGCCAGCTACGGCATCGCGCTGCTGTCGCGCTTCCCGGTGGTCAGCTGGCGGGTGGTGCGGCTGCCGGCGCTGCGCGGGCGGGTCCCGGTGTGGTTCCGCGGCGCCCGGGCGCCGAAGCTGGTCGGCGACGAGCCGCGGGTCGCCGTCGCCGCGGTGCTCGACGCCCCCGACGGGCAGTTCACCGTGGCGTGCACGCACCTGTCGTTCGTGCCGGGGTGGAACTCCGTGCAGCTGCGCCGGCTGGTGCGCTCGCTGACCGGCACCCGCGAGCCGCTGGTGGTGCTCGGCGACCTCAACATGGAACCGCGCCAGGCACAGCGGGTCAGCGGGCTGCGGTCGCTGGCCTCGGGGGCGACCTTCCCGGCCGGCGAGCCCACCCGGCAACTCGACCACGTGCTGGCCCGCGGGCAGGTCGTGGCCACCGGCGAGGCCGAGGCGGTGCGGCTGCCGCTGTCGGACCACCGGGCGCTCGTCGTCCCCTGCGGTCCCGCCTGAGCGGACCGGGCCCCGCGCCGCCGTCCACGGCCGGACGGCGGCGCGGGGGCGCTCAGCGGCGCCGGTTCTCGGGGAGCTGGACCCCGGCCCGGTTGGGCTTGTCAGTGGGGTGCGCGTAGCGGATGCGGTCGGCCGGCAACGGGAAGCTGTGGTCCTCGCCGAAGGGCGACAGCGGGCCGGCCACCTCACCGAGCAGCTCGGTGACCGGCGGGCCGGCACCCTCCGACTGGCCCCAGGTGGGCTCCACCAGGTGGGCGTGCTTCTCCTTGCGCTTGGCCATGTCGCCTCCGTGCTCGGGCGCACCCGGGGTGCGCGTCGGGTGCCATCTTCCCGTGCCCGGCGTCCTACCCGCACCAGGCCCCGTGCGACACGGCGTCAGCGGGGACGGCGGGCGGTGCGCGCGCCGTAGAGGGTGGGCAGGCCCTCGGCGGTGAGCACCCACCGGTGCGACCCGACCGGTGCCGCGCGGACCTCCCCGCCGTCGAGCCCCTGCACCTGGCGGGTGCGCCACACCGAGGTGCTCACCAGCCGCAGCCGGACCGGCTCGTCGTCGGGGTCCCACTCGTCGTAGCCCTCGGGCTCGAAGGCGACGATCGCCGGGCCGGCGATGCGCAGCAGGCCCCGCTGCCACGGGACGGCGGCCAGCGCGCGGCGCCAGCGCAGCGCGCGCAGCAGCGCGCCGAGCCCGGCGCCCGCGGCGACGACGCCGCCGACGACCAGCACGACGACGACCGTGCCGGCCAGCGGCAGCGGGCGGCCGCGGTCCTCGGCGACGCCGACGGCGGCCGCCCCGAGCAGGACCGCGAGCACGACGGCCATGACCCCGCCGGCCAGCCACCGCAGCGCGCCGGCCCGGTAGCCCTCGAGCGCGGTCCGGGTGTGCGGGTCGTCGGCGGCCGGGTGCACGCCTCCCATGCTGGCAGGCGGACCGGGGACCGCGGCGGCACGCGGGCCGGGGCCGACGTAGCGTTGACCGGATGCCTGCCGACCGCCCCGCCACGCTGGCCGCGTGGCTGCGCACCCGCAGCGACGCCCAGCTCGCGGCGCTGCTCGCGGCGCGCCCCGACGTGGCCCGGCCCGCGCCCTCCGACGTCGTCGCGCTGGCCGGGCGGCTGGCCGTGCCGGTGTCGGTGGACCGGGCGCTCGACGAGCTCGACGCGGCCACCCTGCAGGTGCTCGACGTCGTCCTGCTCTCCCCTGCCGACGGCGTCGAGGTCGCCGAGCTCGCCGGCGAGCTGCCGGGCCTGCCCGAGGACGTCCTCGACGCGGCGGTCGAGCGGCTGACCACCCGGGCGCTGCTGTGGGGCGAGGACGTGCTGCACGCCCCCGACCAGGTGCGCCGCGCCGTCCGCCACCCGGCCGGGCTGGGCCGGCGCGCCGCCGACCTGCGGGTGACCCTGCCGGCCGACCTGCCGGCCGCCGTCGGCGCGCTCGCGCCGGCCGAGCGGGAGGTCCTCGAGCGGCTGGCCGGTGACCGGCCGGTGGGGCACCTGCCCGAGACCGGCGGCGGCGCCGCCTCCCCCGCGCGCCGGCTGCTGCAGGCCGGCCTGCTGGCCCGGGTGGACGCGCTCAACGTGGAGCTGCCGCGCGAGATCGGGCTGCTGCTGCGCGGCGACCTGCCCTACGGACCGCCGCGGCTGCGGCCCGAGCCCGCCACCGTCGAGCGCGACCCGGCCGTCGTCGACCGGCAGGCCGCCGGCGCGGCGCTGGAGGCGGTGGGCCGGGTGGGCGAGCTGCTCGCGGTGCTGGAGGAGGAGCCGGCCGGGCTGCTGCGCAGCGGCGGGGTCGCCGTCCGGGACCGCAAGCGGCTGGCGCGGTCGCTGTCGGTGTCCGAGGACGACGCCGGCTGGTTGCTGGAGCTGGCCTTCGCCGCCGGCCTGCTCGACGTCGGCGGCCCGCACCGCGACGAGTGGCTGCCCACCCGCGGCTACGACCTGTGGCGCGAGCAGCCGCTGCCCGATCGGTGGGCCACGCTGGCCGCCGGCTGGCTGGACAGCACCCGGCTGCCCTCACTGGTGGGGCAGCGCGACGTCGCCGGCAAGGCGGTCAACGCGCTCTCCCCCGACCTCGTGCGGCACACCGCCCCGGCGATCCGGCGCTCCGCGCTGGCCGTGCTGGCCGACTCCCCGCCCGGCCGGGGCCTGGCGGCCGACGACCTGGTCACGCTGCTGCGGTGGCGCACGCCGCGGCGCGGTGACCGGCTGGCGCCGGTGCCCGACATGCTCGCCGAGGCCGGGCGGATCGGCGTCCTCGTCGGCGGGGTGCTGTCCTCGGGCGGGCGCGGCCTGCTCGCGCGCGGCGAGGAGGGCGCGGCCGACGGGATGGCCGGGCTGCTGCCCGAGCCGGTCGACCACGTGCTCGCCCAGCCCGACCTGACGCTGGTCGCGCCCGGTCCGCTGGTGGCCGGCCTGGCCGACACGCTCTCGGTGGTGGCCGACGTGGAGTCCTCGGGCGGCGCGACGGTGTTCCGGGTGTCGGAGTCCTCGGTGCGCCGCGCGCTGGACGCCGGCTGGTCGGCCACCGACCTGCACGACCTCTTCGCCCGCGCCTCGCGGACGCCGGTGCCGCAGGCGCTGGACTACCTCGTCGACGACGTCGCCCGCCAGCACGGCCGGCTGCGGGTGGGCTCGATCGAGAGCTACGTCCGCTCCGACGACCACGGCCTGCTCTCCCAGGTGCTCGGCGACCGGCGGACGGCGTCCGCGGAGCTGCGCCGGCTGGCGCCGGGGGTGCTGGTCAGCGGGCTGGGCGCCGACGAGGTGCTCACCGTGCTGCGGTCGGCGGGGTACGCCCCGGCCGGCGAGTCGCCCGGCGGGGCGGTGCTCACCCGGCCGCCCGCGCGGCCGCGCGCCGCCGGCCGCCGTCCCGGCCCGCCGCCGTCGCCGGCCGGGCGGCCGCTCACGCCCGCCGAGGCCGAGGCGACGGTCCGCGAGATCCGCGCCGGCGACGCCGCGCTGGCCGCCCGCCCGGCCGCGCCGGTGCGCCAGGTGCCCGGGGTGACCACCGCGGGCACGCTGGAGCTGCTATCCCGCGCGATCCGCGAGGGCGTGCCGGTGTGGCTGGGCTACGTCGACGCGCAGGGCAGCGGCAGCCAGCGGGTGGTGCAGCCGGTGTCGCTCGCCGGCGGCTTCCTGCAGGGCTGGGACGAGCGCCGCCAGGAGAACCGCACGTTCGCGGTGCACCGGATCACCTCGGTGGCGCTGGCCGACGAGGAGGACGCCGCCGGCTGAGCCGGAGCCCGGGATCAGCCGAGCACTGCGGCGTCTCGGTCGCGGACTCCGCGCTGAACGCGCGGTAGCCCTCGGCGAGCCGCGCGCGCTCGGTGTCGTCGGTCACGACCTCATGGTGCCGAGGCGGGCGGTGCGCGGCGCTCCCGCCGGGGCGGAAGGACCTGTCCCCGCCCGGCGTTACCGTCGGTGGACCGGGTGCACGCGTGCGCCCCCGCACCTCCCAGCGACGGAGAGAGACACCATCCCCGTGAACGACGGACCCCTCATCGTCCAGTCGGACAAGACCCTGCTGCTCGAGGTCGACCACCCGCAGGCGCGGGACTGCCGGGCGGCCATCGCGCCGTTCGCCGAGCTCGAGCGCTCCCCCGAGCATGTGCACACCTACCGGGTGACCCCGCTGGCGCTGTGGAACGCGCGCGCCGCCGGGCACGACGCCGAGCAGGTCGTCGACGCGCTGGTGCGCTACTCGCGCTACCCCGTGCCGCACGCGCTGCTGGTCGACGTCGCCGACACCATGGACCGCTTCGGCCGGCTGACGCTGGTCAACAACCCGGTGCACGGGCTGGTGCTCAGCAGCACCGACCGCGCGGTGCTCGAGGAGGTCATCCGCTCCAAGCGGGTGGCGCCGATGCTGGGCGCCCGTATCGACCCCGACACCGTCGTCGTCCACCCCTCCGAGCGCGGCCGGCTCAAGCAGGCGCTGCTCAAGGTGGGCTGGCCGGCCGAGGACCTCGCCGGCTACGTCGACGGCCAGGCGCACCCGATCGAGTTGGCCCAGGACGGCTGGCACCTGCGCGACTACCAGCAGGAGGCCGTCGAGGGCTTCTGGGCCGGCGGCTCGGGCGTCGTCGTCCTGCCCTGCGGTGCGGGCAAGACGCTGGTGGGCGCGGCGGCGATGGCCGAGGCCAAGGCGACCACGCTGATCCTGGTGACCAACACCGTCTCGGGGCGGCAGTGGAAGCGCGAGCTGATCGCGCGCACGTCGCTGACCGAGGAGGAGATCGGCGAGTACTCGGGCGAGCGCAAGGAGATCCGCCCGGTCACCATCGCGACCTACCAGGTGATGACCACGCGCCGGAAGGGCGAGTACCGGCACCTGGACCTGTTCGACGCGCAGGACTGGGGCCTGATCGTCTACGACGAGGTGCACCTGCTGCCCGCGCCGATCTTCCGGCTCACCGCCGACCTGCAGTCGCGCCGCCGGCTGGGCCTGACCGCGACGCTGGTGCGCGAGGACGGCCGCGAGGACGACGTCTTCTCCCTCATCGGCCCCAAGCGCTACGACGCGCCGTGGAAGGACATCGAGTCCCAGGGCTACATCGCACCGGCCGAGTGCACTGAGGTGCGGGTGGCGCTCGACGACGAGGAGCGGATGACCTACGCGGTCGCCGAGCCCGAGGAGCGGTACCGGATCGCGGCGACGGCGTCGTCGAAGCTGCCGGTCATCCGCCGGGTGCTCGAGCGGCACCCCGGCGAGCAGAAGCTGGTCATCGGCGCCTACCTCGACCAGCTCGAGGAGCTCGGGCAGGCGCTGGACGCGCCGGTGATCCAGGGCTCGACCACCAACCGCGAGCGGGAGAAGCTCTTCGACGCCTTCCGGCGCGGTGAGGTCGACACCCTGGTCGTCTCCAAGGTGGCCAACTTCTCGATCGACCTGCCCGAGGCGGCCGTCGCCGTCCAGGTGTCGGGGACGTTCGGCTCGCGGCAGGAGGAGGCGCAGCGGCTCGGCCGGGTGCTGCGGCCCAAGGCCGACGGACGGCAGGCGCACTTCTACACGGTGGTCAGCCGCGACACCCTCGACGCCGAGTACGCCGCCCACCGGCAGCGCTTCCTCGCCGAGCAGGGCTACGCGTACACGATCGTCGACGCCGCCGACCTGGCCGGCCCCGGTGAGGTCAACGGCCCCGACTGGGTGGACGAGCCCGCCGACTGAGCCACCGCACGGCTCCAGGACCGGCGCTCCAGCGCCGATGTCCCACCGTGCTGCCGTCGACCGCTCCCCCGCCCCGACCGCCCGGCCGGACCTGGTGGGCGATCGGCTGCCTCGCACTGGCGGGGCTGTGGTCGGCTCCCCTCCTCTTCGCGGTGCTGTCGAGCCACCTCGCCACGGCGACCGTGGAGCGCGACCACGACGGCTGGTCGTGCACGGTCTCGTGGTCCGACCCGGCCGGGACGGCGCACCGCGTCGCCTCGGACTGCTTCGGCGAGCCGCCCGGCAGCGCGCTGCCGGTCCTCGTCGACTGGACGGCCCCCGAAGCCGCGGTGACCACCCCGGCGTGGCTCGCCCCGGGGTGGACGGCCGTCGCCGGGCCACTCGTGGTCGCCGGCGGGCTCAGGCTCTGGCTGGTGGCGCGCCGCCGGGCACGTCTGCGCGTGGCGGGGCCGCCCGTCGGTCCGCTCGTACCTCCCGGGGTGCCGGCGGCACCGGCCCGGACGCTCGACCGGACGGAGACGGCACTCCGGCGCGCGTTCCGGAGCGTGTGGGCGTCGACCGCGCTGGGGGTCGTCTGCGCCATCGTCTTCCTGGGCCTGATCGGCGTGATGACGAGGGCCGACGGCGAACTGCGACTGGCCGGCGCGCGGGCCGAGGGGACCGTGGTCCAGGTGGAGCCGGACTCCAGGAGCAGTCACGGCGGCGCCCTGGTCGAGTTCGACCTCGCGGGAGAGGACGTGGTGCGGCCGGTCGACCTGGGCGCCCACGCCGACGGGTACGAGGCCGGGGACCCGGTCGTGGTCTGGTACGACCCCGCGGACCCGTCGCGCCTGACGATCGACGACGTGGTGTACGAGCCGCCGTGGACCACGTGGCCGGCGGTGGTCGCCGTCGTCGGCGTCCTGTTCGCACCGGCGCTGGCGGTCTGGACGCTCAGCGGAGTGTGGCGCGCCGACCGCCTGCTCAGCCGGGGCTCCTGGCAGCCGGTCCGCGTCCACGTGACGGCGGGGCGGGGCGCGCTGCTGTTCCGCACCCCTGACGGCACGGTCTGGCGGTCGACTCGCGGGCCCTGGTGGCCGACACCCGATACCGAACCGGGTGAGCCTCCCGACCCCGACCCCGACCTCCCGGACGGTGGTCCGGCAACCCTCGCCGGCGACCAGCCCGTGTGGTGGGTGACCGGAGGTCGGGCGGCGGTGTTCTCCCGCGACGGGGGCCACCCGCTCGTGCTCGCTCGGCGGCGCCGGGCCTAGGAGCGGGCGGTGGCCGACCTCACCGCCCCGGCCGGCTCCCGTGTGCCATGGTGGGGACGGGACCCGGTCGAGGGGCCCCCGGACGAGCGGCGCCGTACCCGGACAGCGACAAGACGGCGACCACGGGAGTCCTCGTGTCCTGGATCGTGCTCGTGTTCTCCGGTGTCCTCGAGGCCGTGTGGGCGACCGCCCTCGGCCGCACCGAGGGCTTCTCGCGCGTGGCGCCGACGGTGGTGTTCCTGGTCGCGATCGTCGCCAGCATGCTGGGGCTCGCCTACGCGATGCGCAGCCTGCCGGTGGGCACCGCCTACGCCGTCTGGGTGGGCATCGGTGCCGCGCTGACCGCGGGCTACGCCATGTGGTCGGGCGACGAGCCGGTCTCGGCGGTCCGCATCTTCCTGCTGCTCGGGATCATCGGCTGCGTCATCGGGCTCAAGCTCACCCACTGACCCGCTGGTCCGGCGCCCGCCCGCTCAGTAGGGCGGGGGTGTGGTGGTGGCGGTGAGCCCGGTGGGTGTGGTGACGGTGAGGGTGCCGTCGGGTGCGAGGTCGTGGTGCCAGCCGGGGGCCTGGTGCTTGCCGCGGTGGTGGCGGGTGCAGAAGCCGGCCAGGTTGGCCGCCGAGGTCTCGCCGTCCGGCCAGGGGCGGGTGTGGTCGAGTTCGCCGCCGGGGGGGACGCGGTGGCGGCAGCCGGGGAAGCGGCAGCGGCGGTCGCGGGCGCGCACGTACCGGTCCAGGGCGGCGGCGGGCCGGTAGCCGTCGGTGGCCGGCGGGCGGTGCAGGCCGGTGCCGGCGCGGTCGGCGCGGCGCAGTGCGGGCAGGTCGGTGAGGGCGAGCAGGGCGCCGGTGAGGGCGTCGGTGAGCGCGAGGCGGGGCCGGTCGGCCAGTCCGCCACCGGCGGTGCGCTGCAGCAGCGCGGCGAGGGCGTCGCGGTGCTCGTCGGTGGCGGCGTGCAGCGCGGTGAGCGCGTCGCGGGCGACCCCGGCCCGTCCGGCGGGGCCGTGCGCCCGGGTGGTCTCGTCGGTGGTGTCGGCGTGGTCGGCGGTGGCGACCAGGCGGCGGGCGTGCCCGATCGCCTGCTGGGCGGCCAGCAGTGCGGCGGAGGCGTCATCGACGGCGCGGTCGGCGCGCGCCCACCATCCCTCGCCGGGATCGGAGGGCGGCGCCGCCGAGGGCGGTGCGTCTAGATCGGGTGCCGGCCCCTCCCCGAGGTCCTCACCGGACTTCGGTGGAGGGCCGTGTTCGGTGAGCCAGCGCAGGAGTTCCTCGCCGGGCACCGGATCGGGGCCGGGCTCGTGCTCGCCGGTCAGCACCCGCCGCTCGCACTCGGCCCACCAGCGCTCCAGCTCCTGCTGCTCGCGGGCCTGCCAGCCCAGCTGCGCGGCGAGGTGAGCGGTCGCCCCGCGGTCGACGCGCCCGCCGGTGTGCGGCTCGGTCTCGGCGTCGGTCTCGGCGTCGGTCTCGGTGTCGGTGTGGCGGTCGGTGTCGGGCTCACTGTGGAGGTCAGTGCCGGTGGCGTCCGGCGCCGCGGCGCCCGCATCCGGTTCGGCGACGGCGACCGGTATCCCGGCGAGGGCGGCCAGCAGAGCGCGCACCACCTCGGCCGGCACGACCTGCCCGTCGATCTCGCAGGCGGCGTCCCCGCCGAGCAGCGCCCCGACCGGCGCGACCACGGTCAGCGTCACCTGCACCGGCGCCCGACCGCTCTCCCCGGGGCGCAGCACCAGGTCCAGCAGGCAGTCGGCCATCCGCTGCCCCCGGCTCCGGCCATCGGCAGGATCGGTGGGCAGCGCGTCGGCGTAGGCGCCGAGTGCCGCGAGCAGGGCGCGGGCCTCCGGCGTGCTCAGCAGCGCGGTCACCACGCTCATCCCCGCCACCCGATCGGGGCGCACCTCGATCCCGCGCCGGCGCACCGCCCGGACCAGGCGGTCGGCCGCGGCCCGGGCGTCGCGGGCCAGCACCAGCCGGCGCGCCTTGGCGCCCAGCTGAGCCGGGGTGCTCACCGCCCGCCCCGCCACCCACGCCAGCAGCTCGCCCTCCAGTGCGGCGCGCAGCGCGTCGTCGGCGACCGGGGCGAGGTGCTCCAGCAGCGGCCACAGGTGCCCCGGGTGCAGCACCCCGGCCTCCAGCGCGGCCAGCACCGCCGGCAGCCGGTGCACCAGCGTCAGCGAGCGTTCCAGCAGCGCCTCGGCGGCCGGCTCGGACAGCGCCAGCGCCACCGCCAACTCCTGCGCCGCCCACTCGCTCACCGGCCGCAGCACCCCGGCCCGCCCGGCCCACCGCTCGGCCGCCATCGCCCCCGGCGCGCCCGGCGGCCGGTCGGCCGACGCCGGCCGAGACGCGGCGAACTCCGCCACCGCCCGGGCACGCAGCGCGGTCTGGCGGGCGATCTCCCGGTCGGCGGCCTGCACCGCACCCAGAGCACCGGACGACAGGCCGACCGGTGGCGCCGAGGGCACCGGAGCGGTCAACACGTCGTCCACGTGTTCGATCATACGTTCGAGACGATCACTGCACAAGTCGCTGAGCAGGGGGTTCGTCGAAGCAAAGCTCAACGTGGACGGCGTCATGGCGACGGCACGACGGCACGACGGCACGACGGCACGACGGCACACGGTCGGGGCCGCCGTACGGCTGGTCAGTGCCCGGCTGAACCCCGGGCAGCCGTCCACGCGGCGATCTCCGCCCGCGAGTGGAACCCGAGGCGCGCCAGGATCTGCTCGACGTGCGACTCGGCGGTGCGCGGCGAGATCACCAGGTGCGAGGCGATCTCCCGGTCGGTCATCCCCTGCGCCACCAGCGCGGCCACCTCCCGCTGCCGGGGGGTGAGCGGGTCGGCCTCGGTGCGCGGCGGGGGCACCGGCGCGCGGTCGCCGAGGGCCAGCGCGACCGCCGCCGCCCGCGACAGGTCCGCCCCCTCGCCGTGCAGGGCCGCCCACCGCCGCTCCCCCAGCGCGCGCCGGGCCGCCCGGGCGCACTCCTCCCGCCGCCCACCCAGGGGCGCGGGCAGGGCCGCCGGGATCGAGCGCCAGACCCCGTCCGCGGCACCGGCCAGCCGCGCCACTCTCTCCCAGTCCTGCTCGGCGGCGGCCACCCACGCCAGCGCCTCGACGCACAGTGCCGTCCCGCTGCGGTCGTCGACGTCCCGCATGAGCTGCAGCGCGGCGTGCTCCAGTCCCGCCGCCTCGTGCGGCGTGCCGGCCGCCAGCCGCACGAGACCGAGCCCCCACAGCGCGTGCGAGCGCGTCCACGGGTCGGCGCCCAGTGCGAGGGCGCGCTCGAACGCCTCGGCGGCCGCGGACAGGTCCCCCGCCAGCAACGCCGTCACCCCGACGTCGGCCCGGCAGAAGGCCTCGTGGCGGGGGTCGGCCGTCCCCAGGACCGCAGCCGCCTCGCGCAGGAGCCGGTCGGCGGCCCCCAGGTCACCGCGGAAGAGCGCCGCCTGCCCGAGGAACTGGGTGGCCAGCGCCGGGACCCGCGCCGGCCCGGTGACCGCGCCCAGCTCCCGCGCCTGCTCGAGCAGCGGGACGGCGGCGTCGGGGTCCGTGGCCGTGAGCTCCACGTAACCCGCCGCCAGCAGGCCACGCGCCCGGACGGCCGTCGGCCGCGGGCAGGCGGCGAGCAGCGCGGCCAGGTGCCGGCGCCCCTCCCCCAGGTGACCCCGGGCCGCCCAGTAGAGCCACAGGTCGGCCGCGAGGGCGAGGCCGACCTCCTCCTCGCCGGGGGCGCCGAGCGCCCCCTGCAGTGCCTCGCCCACCTCCGCGTGGACGGCGTCGACGGCGTCGAGCGCGGCGACCTGGGCCGGTCCCGCGAGCTCCGCGGCGGCCGCGGAGACGACGCCGGCGCACCAGTCGCGGTGCCGCCGCCGCACGGCGGCCTCCTCCCCGGACGCCGCGAGCAGCTCCCGGCCGTAGGCCCGCACCGTCTCCAGCATCCGGAACCGCCGCCCGCCCCCGGCGCGGCTGCCCACCAGCAGCGAGGCCTCGGCGAGGCGGTCGAGCGCGGCGAGCACCGCGGACGCGGGGAGCGCCTCGTCGGCGCACACCACCTCCGCGGCGGCCAGGTCGAACCCGGCGGCGAAGACCGACGCCCGCCGCCAGAGGACCCGCTCGGCCGGCGCGAGCAGGTCGGCGCTCCACTGCACGGTCGCCCGCAGCGTGCGGTGCCGCTCGGCGGCCGCCGTCCCGGACCGGGCGAGCAGCGCGAAGCGGTCGTCGAGACGGGCGGCCAGCTCGGCGGGGCTCAGCGTGCGCAGCCGCACGGCGGCGAGCTCGACGGCCAGCGGCAGCCCGTCCAGCCGCCGGCACACGTCGGCGAGCACCTGCGCGTCGCTCGGGGTCAGCGCCAGCCCGGGCACCGCCGCCGTCGCCCGCTGCACGAGCAGGTGCACCGCGTCGTCCGGGGTGGACGGGGCCCCGGGCGGCGGGACGGGCAGCGGCGGCACCGCCAGCAGCGCCTCGCCGTCGACGTCCAGCGGGACCCGGCTGGTGGCCAGCACGGACAGCCGCGGGCAGGCCGCCAGCAGCGTGTCGACGAGGACAGCCGTGGCGTCGCGCACCTGCTCGCAGTTGTCGACGACGAGCAGCACCTGCCGGTCCCCGACCACCTCGGCGACGCGGGCGGGCAGCCAGGAGGCCGACACGTCGCGCACGTCCAGCGCGGCGGCGACCCGCTCCACGACCGACGAGGGGTCCGACACCGGGGCGAGGTCGGCGAGCGCCACGCCGCCGGGGAAGGAGCGCCGCAGGTCCGCGGCGGCGCGGAGGGCCAGCCGGGTCTTGCCGACGCCGCCGGGCCCCACCAGCGTGCCCAGCCGGGCGGCGGACAGCAGCCGGCGGACCTCCGCCAGCTCGGCCCGGCGCCCGACGAAGGAGCTGCGCTCGGCCGGCAGCCGGAGGAGACCGTCCGGGGTGCCTGGCCTCGCCATGCCGCCCGACCGTAGCGACTCCGTACGGTCCCGGGCCGGGATCCGTACCTCCCTCCGGGGTCCTCCCGATGTGCCCGGCGAGCCCGCGGGACACGGTGGCCGGGTGGACGCAGGCCGCTCGCCGGAGCACCCGCCCCCCGCCCGGGAGCGGGGACTGTTCCTGGTGGAGCTCCGCGGCAGCTCACCCGACGGGCGGGACGAGGAGGGCATGTCCGCCGCCCTCCGCCTCGCCGTCCGCCGGCTGGCGGCCACCGGGACGCCGATCCGGTGGTGCGGCGGCTGGCACGTCCCGGCCGACCGGCGCTGCCTGTGCCTGGTCGAGGCCGCGGACGGCACGGCGGTGGTCCTGGCCCGCGACACCGCCGCCCTCGGGCTCGCCGGCGTCCACCCGGTCCGGCCGCTGCCGGACCGGACCCCACCCGCTCGCGACAGAGGCAGGTCCTGACATGTCCGCCATCGAGCACACCCCGGCTCCGCCTCCTCCCCGGACCGCGGCAGGCCCGCGGGGCCTGCGCGCCTGGGTCGGGCGCCACCCGGTGACCGCACTCCTCGCCGTCACCCTGCCGGTGGGCTGGGCACTGCTGGCGGTGCCGGCCCTGGCCTTCCACGGCATCGTCCCCGGCGGCCCGCTGCCCGACGAGCCCTTCGTCCTCGCACTGACCCTGCTGGTGATGCTGCCGACGGTGGTCGCGGTGACGTCCGTCGCCGACGGGCGGGCCGGGGTGCGCGCGCTGCTCGCCCGCGCGGTCCGGTGGCGCTTCGGCGTCGGCCAGTGGGTCGCGGTCCTGCTCGCCCTCCCCGTCACCACCCTCGCGGTCGGGGCGGCCCTCGGCCGGTCGGTCACGGCCGCGGAGCTGCCCTCTCTGCTGGGCGGCGCCCTCGTCGACCTGGTGATCGCGGTCGTCGTCATCAACCTGTGGGAGGAGACGGTGTGGGCGGGGTTCGTGCAGACCCGCCTCGAGCACCGGCACGGGCTGGTGGCCGCCGCAGTGCTCACCGCGGTCGCGTTCGCGGGCATCCACCTGCCGATGCTGCTCGCCACCGAGCTGACGGCGTCCGGGCTGCTCGGCGCGGTCGCCTACCTCTTCCTGGCCGCCGTGCTGGTCCGGCTGGTGGTGGGCCTGTTCCTGCGGCTGACGGCGGGGAGCGTGCTGGCCGTCGCGGTCCTGCACGCCACCTTCAACGCCAGCAGCGGCGAGGGTGACGTCGTCGACGAGCTGCTCTCCGGCGGGCAGCCCGTGCTCCCGGCGGTGGCGGCCGTCGCGCTGGTCGCCGCGGTGGCGGCGGTGCTCCTCGCCCGCCGTCGGGCGGCAGGCGGCCGGGCGGAGGCCCCCGCCCGGGGATGAGCCCGGAGGCCGGCGGGGCGCGCGCGGGACCGCGTGCGCGCCGTCGGCCCGACCGTCGCCGGGGCTGCCCCGAGGCCGCCGTCCGGCCTATCGTCGGCAGGTGGACTCGACCGAGTTGCAGGACCTCGTCCGGCGCCGGCTGTGGGAGCTCGGGCTGAGCGTGCACGAGGCCGCGCTGCGCGCCCGCGGGGCGGTCGCCCCGGAGGTCCTCGACCGGCTCACCCGCAGCCCCGGCCGGGCCTTCATCAGCCCGCGCCTGGCCTCGCACCTGGCCCGCGTGCTCGACGTCCCGGAGAACCGGGTCCGCCGGGCGGCGCGGCTGCCCGAGGTCCCCGACCTCCGCGAGGACGAGCCGACCGGCCCGCACCTGCGCCTGCTCAGGGGCGGGGGCTGACCGGCCGCAGGTCCAGCTGCAGGAGGACCTCGTCGCGGAGGTCGTCGTCGGCCAGCCGCAGCGCGCCGGGCTACCGGTGCCGCGGTGGGCCGGTGCGGTCTGCACCCGGGACAGCGAGGCCCAGTGCGCGGTCAGCGGAGCGGCGTTGCCGGTGAGCAGCAGCCAGCCGGCCAGCTCGCCGTCCACGGTGGCCGTCAGGAGCCGGCACAGCCGCGGGTCGAGCCGCAGCGTCGTCGCCGCGACCGCCGCTGCGACCTCGGCGGGGTCCACCGGCGGGAAGGGGAAGCCGACGGCGCCGCCGGCGTCGGACACCTCGCGCCAGCAGGCGGCCAGTGCCGCGGCCAGCGGGACGCCGACGTCGTCCGGCCGGGTGAGCCAGCGCAGCACCGCGCCCCCCGCCACGGGTCCAGTCTGCCCGGGGACGGGTGGGGTCCAGGAGGCGGGACGGACCGGTCCGGCCGCACTGTGAGGCGAGTCACGCTGTCCCCGTTTCCGCAGGTCAGCGCAGTGTAGGAGCTGCCGTATACGACGCCGTCCGCGAGGCGCGCGGGAGGTGGCCGGTCGGGCGTGTCCGGCCCGCGCCAGGCAGGATGGGCCGCGAGATGGCGAGTGCAGCACGGGCCGGGGCGGTCGCCCCGCAGACGACCAGCCGACCGCTCCGGGCGTGGCAGCAGGCCGCCCTCGAGCGCTACGAGGACGCGTCCCCGAAGGACTTCCTCGTCACCGCGACCCCGGGCGCGGGCAAGACGACCTTCGCCCTGACGCTGGCCGCGCGGCTGCTGCAGCGGCGCGAGGTGGCCCGCGTGGTCGTCGTCTGCCCCACCGACCACCTGCGGCTGCAGTGGGCCGACGCCGCCGACCGGGTGGGCATCGTGCTCGACCCCGGCCTGACCAACGCCGTCGGCCCGGTGCGCGCCGGCACCCAGGGCTACGTGACCACCTACGCGCAGGTGGCCGGCAAGCCGATGCTGCACGCCGCCCGCGCCACCGCCGTCAAGACGCTGGTGATCCTCGACGAGGTGCACCACGCCGGCGACGGCCTGTCGTGGGGCGAGGCCATCGAGGAGGCCTACGGCTTCGCCGCCCGCCGGCTGTGCCTGACCGGGACGCCGTTCCGGACCAAGCCCGACGAGCGGATCCCCTTCGTGCGCTACGAGGAGGACGGCTTCGAGGGCGACTCGTCCGAGGGCGCCGGGCTGGTCAGCCGCGCCGACTACACCTACGGCTACAAGGAGGCGCTGGCCGACAGCGTCGTCCGCCCCGTCGTCTTCGCCGCCTACACCGGCACCGCGCGCTGGCGGAACTCCGCCGGCGAGGTGGTCGCCGCGTCGCTGTCGGAGGCCGGCACCCGCTCGGTGGAGATGGCGGCCTGGCGCACCGCGCTGGACCCCAAGGGGCAGTGGGTGCCGCACGTCGTCGCCGCGATGGACGACCGGATCACCCACCTGCGCGAGCACGGCGGCATGCCCGACGCCGCCGGGCTGATCCTCGCCAGCGACCAGGACGACGCCCGCGCCTACGCCAAGATCGTCCGCCGGGTGACCGGCAAGGCGCCCGAGCTCATCCTGTCCGACGACCCCAAGGCGTCGAAGAAGATCGAGCGCTTCGCCACCGGGTCGGCGCGGATCGCCGTCTGCGTGCGGATGATCTCCGAGGGCGTCGACGTCCCGCGGGCCGCCGTGCTCGCCTGGATGACCTCCTACCGGACGCCGCTGTTCTTCGCCCAGGCCGTCGGCCGCGTCGTCCGCTCGCGGGCGTCGCACGAGACCGCCACCGTGTTCCTCCCCGCCGTGCGGCCGCTGCTCGGGCTGGCCGCGTCGATGGAGAAGGAGCGCAACCACGTCATGCCGCCGCCCAAGGCGGCCGACCCCGAGGCGCTCGACCTCGACCCGCTGCCGCCGAAGGAGCGCGAGCCGGTGGGCCTCAAGCAGTGGGAGGCGCTGGAGGCCGACGCCCGCTTCGCGCACGTGCTGCACGGCGGGACGGCGCACACCGGCTCCGACGGCGGCGTCGCCGTGGCGCCCGAGGACGAGGACTTCCTCGGCATCCCGGGCCTGCTGACCGCCGAGCAGACGGCGTCGTTGCTGGCCCGCCGCGACGACGAGCTGCGGCTGCGGATCGCCCAGCGGGTGCACGACGACGACACCGGCGAGCTGCCGGTCGTCGAGGACCACCCCGACGAGGACGACGCCGGCCGCTCCTGGCGCGACGCCGCCGAGCTGCGCCGGGAGGTCAACCGGCTGGTCGCCCGCGTCGCGGCGAAGACCTCGCGGCCGCACGGGGTGGTGCACACCGAGCTGCGCAAGTCGGTGCCCGGCCCGCCGTCGGCCTCGGCGTCGGTCGAGGTGCTGCGCGCCCGCCGGGAACGCCTCCGCACCATGCTCTGAGGACGGTGTGCACCTCCGCGGGAGTGCACAGGACACCCGTTCGGGTCATCTCCGGGCACCAGCCGGTTCGCCGCCCGGACGCAGGGGCACCCGGGCGCCGCGGCGAGCGGACCCCGGGACGGGCCCGGGAACGGTCCCGCCGCGAGGAGGGGAACCGGCATGCGTCTCGGAACCGCCATCGTGCTGCTCGCGCTGGGCGCCGTCCTGACCTTCGCCCTGAGCCTGGACGTCAGTGGCATCGACCTGCAGGTGGTCGGCTGGATCCTGATGGCCGCCGGCGCCCTGGGCATCGTGCTCGAGGTGGCCGTGTGGGGCCCGCGCCGCCGGGTCACCCGCACCGACGCCTACGACCCCCGCGTCCCGGGTGCGCCGGCTCGGCGGACGACCACCGACGAGACGTACTGACCCGCGACCCTCAGGAGGCGGGCAGGAGGCCGCGGGCGGCCGCGAGCGCGACGGCCTCGGTGCGGGAACCGGCGCCGAGCTTGGCCAGGATGTTGCTCACGTGCACGCTGGCGGTCTTCTCGCTGATGTAGAGCTCGCCGCCGATCTGCCGGTTGGTGCGGCCGCGGGCGAGCAGCGCGAGCACCTCGGCCTCGCGCGGCGTGAACACCGCCGCGGCGGGGGCCACCCGGCCGGCACCGGGCAGGTCCAGCCGCGCCCGCCGGGCCAGCGCGGTCACCGCGGCCAGCAGCGGCGCGGCCCCCAGCTCCCGGGCGGTCGCGGCGGCCGCGGCCAGCGGCTCCAGAGCGGCATCACGGTCACCGGCGGCCACCAGCGCCTCGGCCAGCCGCCACCGGCTGCGCGCCTGCTCGTAGACGTGCCCGTAGCCGAACGCCGCCACCGCCGCCGACCACAGCTCCGGTGCCGCCCGGCCGGCCAGCCGCGCGGCCTCCGCCTCCAGGCGCGCGACCCAGGCCGCCGCCTCGACGCCGTACTCCCCCGCCACGCGCTCGTGGTCGGCGACCGCCGCGCGCGCCAGCCGCACCAGCTCCTCCCCGCCGGCGACCCACCCGCGCTCGGCCGCCGCGTCGCCGGTCAGCCGCGCCGTCGCGGCGGCGTCGGCCACCGGCGCCAGCGCCGTCGCGGCCAGCCGGAGGACGACGATGCGCTCGGCACCCCACAGCTCCTCGAGCCGGGTGGCGGCGGCCCGGCCGGTGGCGAGCGCGGCCGCCGGGTCGGGCGCCCACCCGGCCAGCTCGAGCTCCGCCCCCGCCGTGGCCACCAGCAGCAGCGCGTGCGCGCCCAGCCGCCGCACCAGGCCGCGCGCCCAGGCGGCGCGGGCCGCCGCGGCCGGGTCGCCGCGACCGACCTGCACCAGCAGGCCGTCGGCCCGCACGTGCGCGGCCATCTCCGGCACCCGGGCCAGCTGGTCGGCCAGCGCGAGGCTGCCGTCCCAGTCGCCGAGCACGTACCGCGACAGGACGCCGAGGTGCCGCAGCTCCGCGGCGTAGAACGACCACTCGACGCCGAGCTCCCGCGCCCGCGCCAGCCCCGCGTCGCTCCAGCGCAGCGTCTCCTCCGACGCGCCGTCCTCGTGGGCGACGATCGCCAGGTTGAACAGCACCCGCATCTCCACGTCGGGGTCGCCCGACCGGCGGGCGCGGGCCAGCGCCTCCTCCAGCCGGGCGGTCAGCCCCGCGCCCCCGCGCGAGCGGGCCAGGGAGACGGCGACGTCGGCCCAGGCGCTGTCCAGGCCCAGCGCGTCGGCGGCGGCCAGCGCCTCCTCCGCGGCGGCCGCGGCCTCCTCCCGGCGGCCCACCTCGAAGCAGGCGCGCGCGTGCGTGGCCGCCGCCCAGGTGCGCACCGGCGACGGCGGCGCAGCCGGCACCAGGGCCATCGCCGCGGTGGTCTCCCGCAGCGCGGACTCCTGGTCCTCCACGCGGGCCAGCGCCTGGGCGAGCGTGTAGTGGACGCGGGCCCGCAGCTCCCGGTCGCCGTCGGGGCCGAGCACGTCTTGCGCGGCCCGCAGCAGCGCGACCGCGCGGTGCAGCTCGCCGCCGCGGCGGGCGGCGGCCGCGGTGTCGAGCAGCAGCACCGCCTGCGAGCGGCCGGCGCGCTCCGCGGCGTCGGGCACCGCCGGCCACAGCGCCAGCGCGCGCTCCAGGTGCTGCAGCTGCTCGGCGGGGGCACCCACCCGCCGCGCCTCGTCGGCCGCCTCCAGCGAGGCGGTCAGGGCGCCGGCGAGGTCGTTGCTCTCCTGCAGGTGGTGGGCCCGCTCGGCGGCGGTGCCGGCGCCCGGGACGGCGGCCAGGTGCGCGGCGACGGCGGCGTGCAGCCGCACCCGCTCACCGGGCAGCAGGTCGGCCAGCACGGCCTCCCGCAGCAGCGCGTGCCGGAACCGGTAGGCGCCGTCGGGCGAGACGACGAGCAGGTGGGAGTGCACCGCCTCGGCCAGCGCCCGCTCCAGCTCGGCCGGGGCCGGCCCGCCGACGGCGGCCACCAGCTCGTGGCGCACCCGCCGCCCGGCCACCGCCGCCACCCGCAGCACCTGCTGGGCGGCCGGGCCGAGCTGCTCCACCCGGGCCAGCAGCACGTCGGTGAGGGCGAGCGGCAGCGTCTCGCCGGCCAGCCCCGCGGCGAGCAGCTCCTCGGCGTAGAAGGCGTTGCCCTCGGCGCGGGCCACGACGTCCTCCACCGTCCGGTCGGGCACCCCGCCGGCCAGGCCGCGGACGAGCTCCTCCACGGCGGCGTCGGGCAGCGGGCCGAGGTCGAGCCGCTCGACGCCGGGCAGCCGCACCAGCTCGGCCAGCAGCGGGCGCAGCGGGTGCCGCCGGTGCAGGTCGTCGGAGCGGTAGGAGGCCACCACGGCGACCGGCTCGTCGGCCAGCCGGGCGAGCAGGTAGCGCAGCAGGTCGCGGCTGGACCGGTCGGCCCAGTGCAGGTCCTCCAGCACGACCAGCAGCGGCTGCTCGGCGGCCAGCCCGCTCAGGGCGGCGGCGGTGGCCTCGAACAGCTGCAGCCGGCCGTCGTCGACCGGTGGGCGCAGCGCCGGCGGACTGCCGAGGTCGGGGACGTCGGGTTCCCCCGCGGCCCGGGCGCGGGCGGCGAACAGACCGGCCGCGCCCTTGCCGAGGTCGGCGGCGACCGGCCGCAGCAGGTCGACGAAGGGCAGGTAGGGCAGGCCGACGTCCCCGAGGTCGACGCAGTGGCCGGTGAGCACCCGCAGGCCGCGGCCGGCGGCGCGGGCGGCGAGCTCGTCGAGCAGCCGGGACTTCCCGACGCCGGCGTCGCCGGCCACGAGCACCGCCGCACCCCGGCCGGCCGCGGCCCGGTCGACGGCGGCCACGAGGGTGGCGAGCTCCCCGTCCCGGCCCACCAGGGGCCGCTCGTCCCACCGCGGCACGCCGCCGATCGTGGCACGGGGCGCCGACGGGACCGTCGCCGCCGTCACGCCCGGTGCGACCGCCGCGACCGCCACGTGCGCCGGGTGCGGGTGCCGCGCCCGAGCTCCTGCAGCAGCTCGCGCCGGTAGGCCAGCTCCGCCTCGAGTCCGGGGTTGGGGTAGTACGTGGTCACGACCGTCTCCTCGCGTCGTCGTCCGGTGGTGGACGACGACCACGGTCGGCCTGAGGCCCCGGCCCGGGCATCGGGCGGCCGGGCGGTCCTGCCCGGCCGCCGCCGTCTGAGGTCCCCTCAGACGGCGCCTCAGCGCAGCTCGGTGCCCTTGGTCTCGCGGAGGGTGAGGATGGCGAGGAAGGCGACCACCGCGCCACCGGCGACGTACCAGAAGAAGACCATCGGCATGTCGCGGTTGGACAGCGCGGTGATGACCAGCGGCGCCGTGCCGCCGAAGGTCGCGACGGTGAGGTTGTACCAGGCGCCGATTCCGGTGGCCCGCAGCTCCGTCGGGAACAGCTCGCTCATGATCGCCGGTGCCAGCGAGGCCATCGCGGCGTAGAGGCCCAGGCCCACGCAGAACACGATGATCAGCGAGAACAGGTCGTCGCGGACCAGGAACGACAGCGGGACCACCAGCACCGCGGTCGCCGCCGCCCAGGCCAGCAGCACCGGTTTGCGGCCGACCCGGTCCGACAGCGCGCCGTAGGGGTAGCAGAGCGCGATGAACAGCGCGGTGCCGACCGACAGCGCGATGAAGACGTCGTTGCCGTCGGCGTCGCGGTAGTTGATCGCGAACGGCGTCAGGGCGCTGAAGAAGGTGTAGTACGACAGCGTGTTGAGCAGCGTGATCGCGCACAGCTGCAGCACCGACCTCGGGTGCTCCTTGATGGTGCGCAGCAGCGGGTGCGTGGTGGCCCGCGCCTTCTCGGCGTTCTCCTCGAAGCTCTCGCTCTCGGTCAGCGAGCGCCGCAGCCAGAGGCCGACGAGGCCGAGCAGGCCGCCGATGGCGAAGGCGATGCGCCAGCCGTAGGACTCCAGCTGCTGCTGGTCGAGCACGGCGGTGAGCAGCACACCCAGCAGCGAGGCCAGCAGCAGCGACGAGCCGGTGGAGATGTAGAAGAACGCCGAGTAGCGGCCGCGGCGTTCGGGCGGGGCGATCTCGGCCAGGTAGGCCGAGGCGCCGGACACCTCACCGCCGAGGCTGAGCCCCTGGGCGATGCGCGCGAGCAGCAGCAGGACCGGCGCGAACCAGCCGACCTGCTCGTAGGTGGGCAGGATCGCGATCACCAGCGAGCCGCCGGCCATCAGCAGGATGGTCAGCAGCATGCCGGCCTTGCGGCCGCGCAGGTCGGCGAAGCGGCCGATGACGATGCCGCCCAGCGGCCGGAAGAAGAACGCCAGCGCGTAGGTCGACGTCGTCCCGATCAGCGCGAGCGCCTCGTTGTCCGACGGGAAGAACTGCCCCGCGAAGTAGACGAGGAAGGTGGCGTACACCGTCCAGTCGAACCACTCGACGGCGTTGCCGATGCTCGCCGACACCAGGGTCCGCACCGGTAGCCGGTGCTGCCCGCCCGCCTGCTCCGTCGCCGCTGTGCGTGCCATGCCGCGACACGCTAGTGACCGCGGACACGTCCGGCGCGTCGAGCGGCGGATCGCCGGGGGGACCAGGCTGGGGACGACGAGAGGAGCCCACCGTGCCCGAGCTGCCCCCGACCGTGTTCGTCCTCTTCGGCGCCACCGGCGACCTGGCCGCCCGGATGGTGCTGCCGGCCTTCGACCAGCTCGACCGCCGCGGTCTGCTGCCCCGCGACTGGCGGCTGGTCGGCAGCGGCCGGGGCGAGCGCTCCGACGACGACTTCCGGCAGCTGGTCGGCGACGCGCTCGCCGAGCACGGCGACGGCGAGCCCTCGGCCGGGCTGCGGGAGCGGCTGCGCTTCGCCGGCGGCGGCCACACGCCCGAGGACCCCGGCCGGCTGGTCGACGTCGTCGCGCAGGCCCGGGAGGAGCTCGGGGAGGGCACCCAGCTCGTGCACTACCTCGCCGTCCCACCCGAGGCCTTCGAGGGCATCACCCGGGCGCTGCACACCCACGGCCTGACCGAGGGGGCGCGCGTGGTCTACGAGAAGCCCTACGGCACCTCCCCCGACGGGTTCCGCGAGCTCGACGAGCTGGTGCACTCGGTCCTGGACGAGGACCAGGTCTTCCGCATCGACCACTTCCTCGGCAAGGAGGGCACCCAGGACCTGCACGTGCTGCGCTTCGCCAACGGCCTGTTCTCCTCGATCTGGGACCGCGAGCACGTCGCGCAGGTGCAGGTCGACGTCCCGGAGACCCTCGACGTCGCCGACCGCGCGCAGTTCTACGACGCCACCGGCGCCGTCCTCGACATGCTGGTCACCCACCTGTTCCAGGTCGCCGCCGAGGTCGCCATGGAGCCACCCGTGTCGCTGCGCGCGGCCGACCTGCAGGAGGCGCGCGAGGCGGTCCTGGCCGCGTTCCGGCCGCTGGCCCGCGAGGACGTCGTCCTCGGCCAGTTCGAGGGCTACCGCGACCTCGACCACGTCGCCGACGACAGCAGCACCGACACCTTCGTCGCCGCGCGGCTGTGGGTCGACACCGACCGCTGGCACGGCGTGCCGTTCCTGCTGCGCACGGGCAAGCGGATGGCCGAGGGCCACCAGACGGTGACGCTGGTGCTGCGCCGCCCCGACGGGCCGGTCGGCGTCGTGCCCGGCGGCGGGAACACCGTCTCGCTGTCGCTGGCGGGTGCCGGCGCGCTCGACCTGGGACTGGTGGCCAAACGGCCCGGACCGGACCTGGAGCTGGCGGTGGCGCAGGCCGCGCTGGACCTCGCGTCGGTCCCCGGCGGGGAGCCGCTGCCGGCCTACGCCTCGCTGATCCACGACGTGCTGGTGGGCGACCGGTCGCTGTTCACCACCGGCGCGGGTCTGGCGCAGGCCTGGCGGGCCGTGCGGCCGGTGCTCGACGACCCGCCGGAGCTGCGCCCGTACGCGCCGGGATCGTGGGGTCCCGCCGAGGCGGCGGCGCTGGCCGACCCGTGCGGGTGGGCGCTGGGGAGCTGAGGTCCGGACCGGGCTCTGGTCGCCTCGCGGCGAGTTGCACAACACGGCTCCAGGCCCCCGGCCGAGGCCGGGGCGGTAGTCCGTGGAGGCGGTATCCAATTGGCACCCGGGGACACAGATCGCCCGGTCCGGACAGATCCGACGGTACCCCTCCCGCCCGCGCTGACACACGCCGGCGGGGAGGTGTCAGACTCGCCAGCCGTGGCCGCCCCGACCCCCGCCGAGGCCGCCGTCCTCGACGCCGTCGACGAGGCCGCGGCGGTCGACCTGCTCTGCCGGCTGGTGGCGGTGCCCTCGGTCGGCGGCACCGCGGCCGAGAGCGAGGTGCAGGCCCTGGTGGCCGGGGAGCTCGAGGTGCTCGGCTGCGACGTCGACCGGTGGGCGGTCGACCTCACCGCGGCCGCGACCGCCCCGGACGCGCCGGGCCAGGAGGTGGAGCGCGACGAGGCGTGGGGCGTCGTCGGCACGCTGCCCGGCGCGGAGGACGGCGACCCGGCGCTGGTGCTGTGCGGGCACTCCGACGTCGTCCCCACCGGGGACCGGGCGCGGTGGCCCGGCGACCCGTTCACCCCGCGGCTGGCCGGCGGGGCCGTGCACGGCCGCGGCGCCTGCGACATGAAGGGCGGCCTGGTCTCCGCCCTGGCCGCCCTCGCGGCGGTGCGCGCGGCGGGCGTGCGGCTGCGCCGGCCGGTGGCGCTGCACAGCGTCGTCGGCGAGGAGGACGGCGGCCTGGGCGCGTGGGCGACGCTGGCCCGGGGCCACCGCGGCGACGCGTGCGTCATCCCCGAGCCCACCGACGGCGCCGTCGTCACGGCCGCGGCCGGCGCGCTCACCTTCCGGCTGGAGGTGACCGGGCACGCCGCGCACGCCGCCATGCGCGACCGCGGCGTCAGCGCCGTGGAGCTGTTCGCCGAGGTGCACGCCGACCTGCGCGCCTTCGAGGCCGAGCGGCAGCGCGACGCCGACCCGCGCTTCGCCGGCGAGCGGTTCCCGTTCGGCCTGTCGATCGGCACCGTGCACGCCGGCGACTGGGCCTCCAGCGTGCCCGACCGGCTGGTGGCCGAGGGCCGCTACGGCGTGCGGCTGGGCGAGCCGGTCGAGGCCGCCCGCGCCGCGTTCGAGGCCCGGGTCGCCGCCCTCTGCGCCGGGCACCCGTGGCTGGCCGGGCACCCGGTGCGGGTGGCCTGGACCGGCGGCGCCTTCGCCAGCGACGAGCTGCCGCCCGGCCACGAGCTCCTCGGCCAGGTGCGGGGCGCCGTCGTCGACGCCGGCGGACCGCCGCCCCCCGAGCGCGCGGTGACGGCCGGCACCGACCTGCGGCTCTACGCCGCCGCCGGCGTCCCGGCCCTGCACCTGGGCCCCGGCGACCTGCACCTCGCGCACGGGCCGGCCGAGCGGGTGCCGGTCGCCGAGGTGACCGCGGTCGCCCGCGCGCTGGCGCTGCTCACCCTCCGCCGCTGCGGGGTCGCGTGATCGGCTACGAGGACTTCGCGGCGCTGACGCAGGACTCCCCCACCGCGCGCACCGAGTGGGCGGCGCTGGTCGCCGCCTGGAGTGAGCCGCACCGCCGCTACCACGACCTGCACCACCTGGCGGCCGTGCTCGGCCTGGTGGCCGAGCTGGGCGTCGACGCCGCCGACCCGGCCGCGGTCGCGCTGGCCGCCTGGTACCACGACGCCGTGTACGACCCGCGCCGCGGCGACAACGAGCAGGTCAGCGCCGAGCGGGCGCGTGCCGGGCTGCGCGGGCTGGTACCCGGCGACCGGCTCGACGAGGTGGCCCGGCTGGTGCTGCTCACCGCGGGCCACGACCCGGCCCCCGGCGACGCGAACGGCGCGGTGCTCTGCGACGCCGACCTGGCCGTGCTGGCCGGCCCGCCCGAGGCCTACGCCGCGTACGCGTCGGCGGTGCGCGAGGAGTACGGGCACCTCTCCGACGCGGAGTTCACCGCCGGGCGGATCGCCGTCCTGCAGTCGCTGCTGGCACTGCCGGCGCTCTACCGGCTGCCGGGCGTGGCCGCCGGCTGGGAACCGCGGGCGCGCGCCAACCTCAGCGCGGAGCTGGCCCTGCTGCGCTCGCGCGCTTCCGGACCCGCAACCCCGCCGCCAGCAGCCGGCTGAGCAGCTCGCGGGCGCCCACCGGCTGCGCCCCGGCGGCGACGGCGACGGGGTAGAGCTCCTCGGGGACGTCGTAGTGGTCGCCCTGGAAGGCCCGGCGCGGGATGCCGAGCTCGGCGGCGACGAAGGCGTGCAGCTCCTCGTAGGAGACGTCGCTGACCAGGTGCGACCACCGCCGTCCCCGCCAGGGCCACACCGGGGAGTCGATCAGGACGGTCACCGGGTCAGTCTGCCGCGCCCCGGCTAGCGTCGTCGGGGTGAGCAGGGAGATCCGCTGGGGCGTCGTCGGGCCGGGGCGCATCGCGCAGAACGTGGTGGGGGACTTCGCGCACGTCCCCGACGCCCGTCCGGTGGCGGTGGCCTCGCGGTCGGCCGAGCGCGCCGCGGCCTTCGCCGGGCAGCACGGGCTGGAGCGGTCCCACGGCTCCTACGCCGACATCCTCGCCGACCCCGACGTCGACGTGCTCTACCTCGCCACCCCGCACGCCCAGCACCACGCCGTCGCCCTCGCCGCGATCGAGGCCGGCAAGCCCCTGCTGGTGGAGAAGGCCTTCACCGCGACGACGCCCGGCGCCGAGGAGGTCGTGGCCGCCGCCCGCGACGCCGGCGTCTTCGTCATGGAGGCGATGTGGACCCGCTTCCAGCCGGCCGTGGTGGCGCTGCGGGAGCTGGTGGCCGACGGCGCGATCGGCGAGGTGCGGTCGGTGCAGGCCGACCTCGGCGTCGACCGGGTCTACGACCCCGCCGACCGGCTGTTCGCCCTCGAGCTCGGCGGCGGGGCGCTGCTCGACCTCGGCGTCTACGTGGTGTCCTTCGCGCAGATGCTGCTCGGGGCGCCCGACACGGTCACCGCCGCGGGCTCCACCTACCCCACCGGCGTGGACGCCGAGGCCGGCCTGCTGCTGGGCTGGGACGACGGCCGCTGCGCGACGCTGACCACCTCGCTGCGCTACCCGACGCCGGGCCAGGCGCGGGTGTTCGGCACGGAGGGGTGGATCGACGTCCTCCCCCGCTTCCACCACCCCGACACGATCGTGCTGCACCGCACCGGCGCGGAGCCCGAGACGATCACCCGGCCGGCGTCGGGGGTCGGCTACTCCCACGAGCTGGCCGAGGTCACCCGCTGCCTGCAGGAGGGGCGCACCGAGAGCGCGACGATGCCGCTGGCCGACACGCTCGCCGTCGAGCGGGTGCTCGGGCAGGCCGCCGAGCAGCTCGGCGTCGCCCATCGGGAGGATCCTGCCGCGCTGGCTGTTTGACGGTTCAAGTTCCCGGGTGAGGTGCCGATCACACCCGCATGCCGCTGCTGCCGGGACTGACCGCCGTCCTCGCCAAGATTACGTCCGCCTCCACCGTGGCCCAGGCCGCGGCGGGGGTGGGCATCGCCGTCGTCGGGGTCACCGGCGCGGGCGCCACCGGGGTGCTCCCGGGCCCGGTCCAGGACGGGGTCGCCGGCGTCCTGGAGACCGTGACGCCCTTCGACCTGCCCGACTCCGCCGACCGGGCCGACGTCGCGGGGCCCTCCGACGACACCCCCGGCGCCGACCCGACGGCGGTCCTCCCGACGCCGGCCGCGCCGACCTCCGACGCCGCAGACGACAGCGACGCGCCCGACTCGCCCGACTCCCCGGACGACTCGGACGACTCGGACGACTCCGACGACTCCGACGAGGACCGCGCCGAGGTGCCCGGCGGGCCGACCGCCGGCCCGACCGCGGTCCCGACGTCGGCGCGGCCGACGACCTCCGGCCCGCGCCCGATCTCGTCGAACTCCGGTCCCGGCTCGGCGAACTCCGGCCCGGGGTCGGCCGACTCGGGCTCCGGCTCGGGCAGCGGCTCGGGCTCGGGCAGCGGCCGGGACCACGCCGAGGACGACGCCACCCCGTCCGCCCCGGCCCCGGTCACGGGCTCCCACGACGCCGACGAGGCCGACGACTCCGGTGCCGACTCCGCCGGCGACCTCGACGACTCCGACGAGGACGACTCCGACGACGACTCCAGCGGCTCCGGGCACGGCGGGTCCGGCTCGTCGGGCCACGGCGGGGGAGACGACTGAGCTCAGGCCGCCGTCCAGGCCAGGCCGCTGGCCTGCTCGGAGGTGGGCACCCGGGTGGGCGAGCGGCCCGCGCGGTGCACGGCGCCGGCCAGCGCCACCGCGTCGACGACGGCGGCCCCGCCGGGGTCGTTGTTGAGGTAGACGAACACGTCCTCGCCGTCGGCCCAGGTGGCCGCCAGCCGCTGCGCCCACTCCTCCAGCACCGCCGGCGGGTACCCCCAGCCCTCGGCGCCGGTGTGCAGCCGCAGGTAACCCCAGCCGGTGGTGCGCCACAGCGGCGTCACCGGCCGCTCGGCGCGGTCGGCCCAGCACAGCGCAGCCCCGTAGCGCTCGAGCAGGGCGCGCACCTCGTCGGTCCACCACGTCTCGTGCCGCGGCTCCACGGCCACCCGGACGCCCGGCGGGAAGCAGGCCAGGCAGTCGCGCAGCAGCCCGGCGTCGGCCTTGAGCGTCGGAGGCAACTGCAGCAGGACGACGTCGAGGCGGTCCCCCAGCCCCTCGGCGTGCCGCAGCAGGCGGGCCACCGGCTCCTCGGGCTCGCGCAGCCGCTTGACATGGGTGAGGAAGCGGCTGGCCTTGACCGCCCAGCGGTAGTCGGGCGGGGTGCGCTCGCGCCAGGCGGCGAAGGTGTCGCGCTCGGGTAGCCGGTAGAAGGCGGCGTTGCTCTCCACGGTGGCGAAGTGCTGCGCGTGGTGCTCCAGCCACAGGCGCTGCGGCAGCCGCTGCGGGTAGAAGCGGCCGCGCCAGTCGCGGTACTGCCACCCCGACGTCCCGATCACCACGGCCACGCCGTCGGCCTACCCTGCGCCCCCATGGCTGACGCACCCGCCCGCTTCAAGGACCTCTGCATCGACGCCCGCGACCACCAGGCCCTGGCCGACTGGTGGTGCGCCGCCATGGGCTACGTCCGCCGGGACGAGGTGGCGCCACCCGAGCCGGGCTGGACGCGGCCACGGGAGTGGCCGGTGCCGATCGTCGACCCGTCCGGCGCCGGGCCGCTGATCTGGCTCAACCCGGTGCCCGAGGAGAAGGTGGTGAAGAACCGCGTGCACCTCGACGTCGTCGGCGACTCCGCGGCGCTGCAGGCCGCCGGGGCGGCGGCGGTGCGGGCGTCCGACGAGCGCCCGGGCCACGAGGCGGACGAGGACGCCGGCGAGATCGGCTGGGACGTGCTGGCCGATCCGGAGGGCAACGAGTTCTGCTGCTTCCCGCCTCCGCGGGACTGACGCGCTCGTCCCTCCGTCGAGATCGCGCGATCTCGACGCCTCCGGGCTCCGCTGACGCCGAGATCACGCGTTCTCGACACGGACACCGGCCGCGCAGACGCCGACAGGGGCGGCCCGCGAAAGCGGACCGCCCCTGCCGGGCAGTGCTGGTGGTGCAGGTGACGCGATGGAACGGCTACGTCGCCGGGACCCGCGGCGCGCGGAGCGCGTCGTGGGGAGCGACGTGGTCCTTCGTCAGAAGTCCATGCCGCCCATGCCGCCGTCGCCACCGGGCATGGCCGGGGCGGCCTTCTCCGGCTTGTCGGCGATGACGGCCTCGGTGGTGAGGAAGAGCGCCGCGATGGAAGCGGCGTTCTGCAGCGCCGAGCGGGTGACCTTGGCCGGGTCGATGATGCCGGCCGAGACCAGGTCCACGTACTCGCCGGTGGCGGCGTTGAGGCCGTGGCCCACCTCGGAGTTGCGCACCTTCTCCGCCACGACGCCGCCCTCGAGGCCGGCGTTGACGGCGATCTGCTTCAGCGGCGCCTCGAGCGCGACACGCACGATGTTGGCACCGGTGGCCTCGTCACCCTCGACGTCGAGCTTCTCGAACGCGACCGCGGTGGCCTGCGCCAGGGCGACGCCACCACCGGCGACGATGCCCTCCTCGACGGCGGCCTTGGCGTTGCGCACCGCGTCCTCGATGCGGTGCTTGCGCTCCTTGAGCTCGACCTCGGTCGCGGCACCGGCCTTGATGACGGCGACGCCACCGGCCAGCTTGGCCAGGCGCTCCTGCAGCTTCTCGCGGTCGTAGTCGGAGTCCGACTTCTCGATCTCGGCGCGGATCTGGTTGACCCGCCCGGCGATCTGGTCGCTGTCACCGGCGCCCTCGACGATCGTCGTCTCGTCCTTGGTGACGACGACCTTGCGGGCGCGGCCGAGCAGCTCGACGCCGGCGTTCTCCAGCTTGAGGCCGACCTCCTCGCTGATGACCTGGCCACCGGTGAGGATGGCGATGTCGGTCAGCATGGCCTTGCGGCGGTCGCCGAAGCCGGGGGCCTTGACGGCCAGCGACTTGAAGGTGCCGCGGATCTTGTTCACGACCAGGGTCGCGAGGGCCTCGCCCTCGACGTCCTCGGCGATGATGGCCAGCGGCTTGCCCGACTGCATGACCTTCTCCAGCAGCGGGAGCAGGTCCTTGACCGAGCTGATCTTCGAGTTGACGACGAGCACGTACGGGTCGTCGAGGACGGCCTCCATGCGCTCGGCGTCGGTGACGAAGTAGGGCGAGATGTAGCCCTTGTCGAAGCGCATGCCCTCGGTGAGCTCGAGCTCGAGGCCGAAGGTGTTGCTCTCCTCGACGGTGATGACGCCTTCCTTGCCGACCTTGTCCATCGCCTCGGCGATGAGCTCGCCGATGGCCGGGTCGGCGGCGGAGATCGACGCGGTGGCGGCGATCTGCTCCTTGGTCTCGACGTCCTTGGCGGTCGAGAGCAGGTACTCGGTGACCGAGGCGACGGCCTTCTCGATGCCCTTCTTCAGGGCCATCGGGTTGGCGCCGGCGGCGACGTTGCGCAGACCCTCGCGGACGAGCGCCTGGGCCAGCACGGTGGCGGTGGTGGTGCCGTCACCCGCGACGTCGTCGGTCTTCTTCGCGACCTCCTTGACCAGCTCCGCGCCGATCTTCTCCCAGGGGTCCTCGAGCTCGATCTCCTTGGCGATGCTCACACCGTCGTTGGTGATGGTGGGAGCGCCCCACTTCTTCTCGAGGACGACGTTGCGGCCCTTGGGGCCGAGCGTCACCTTGACGGCGTCGGCGAGGGTGTTCATGCCCCGCTCGAGACCGCGGCGCGCCTCTTCCTCGAAGGCGATCATCTTGGCCATGTGGTGATGTCCTCCATGCATGGATCGCTGCACGGCCGGGACCGGCGCCCGCGACGGACGACACCGGCGCGGCGGGCTCCCTTGTGGCCCGCGCTCCAGTGCCTCACCGTTCCGACCTGATTGGCACTCGGCACTGTCGAGTGCCAATCGGAAGTCTGGCACTCGCACCTGCCGAGTGCAAGAACGGGGGGTGCCGGCGGGCTGTTCCCGGCCGGGGCGTCCGCCGGCCGGGCGGCCCCGGACGCGACAGCGGCCCGGCCCCCGGGACGGGGACCGGGCCGCTGCACGGCTCGGGCGTGGCTCAGCCGGCGCGCACCGCGTCGGCCTGCGGGCCCTTCTCGCCCTGGACGACCTCGAAGGTGACCCGCTGGCCCTCGTCGAGGCTCTTGTACCCGTCCATCTGGATGGCCGAGTAGTGGACGAAGACGTCCTGGCCGCCGTCGACGGCGATGAAGCCGAAGCCCTTCTCGGCGTTGAACCACTTCACGGTGCCCTGTGCCACGTGTGCTCCCACGTTTCGTGCGTGCGGACGGACCCCGATGTCCGGGGGCCGGGTACAGCTCTTCCGCCCGTCGGACACGAACGTGGAACTGACAACCGCGCGGAAACGTACAGCAGGGAGCGCTGCCTGGGGAGTCACCGCACGCAGGACACCTGGCCCGATCGGGGGGTGCGCTCACCCGCTGGTGGGCGCCGGGGACCGGGCCCGCGCCGCTACCCGATGAGCCCGGCCGCCCGCGCCGACCGCAGCGAGGGCTCCACCCGGTGCGTGGGGCCGACCACCGGCTCCAGCGGGTCGAGCGTCTTGAGGCCCTCGCCGGTGTTGAGGACGACGGTCTCCTTCGTCGGGTCCAGCCGGCCGTCCTCGACCAGCTGCCGGAGCACCGCCACGGTCACGCCGCCGGCGGTCTCGGCGAACACGCCGGTGGTGCGGGCGAGGTCGCGGATGCCCTGGACGATCTGCTCGTCGCCGACCCGGCCGACCGAGCCGCCGGTGCGGCGGATGGCGTCGAGGGCGTAGGGGCCGTCGGCGGGGTTGCCGATGTTCAGCGACTTGGCGATCCCGGTGGGCTTGACCGGCTTCACGACGTCCCAGCCGTTGTCGAAGGCGGTGGCGATCGGGTCGCAGCCGGCCGACTGGGCGCCGAACACGCGCCACTCGGTGGCCTCGACGACGCCGGCGGCGGCCAGCTCCCGCCAGGCCTTGTCCACCTTGGTCAGCAGCGAGCCGGAGGCCATCGGGATGACCACCTGGGCCGGGATCCGCCAGCCGAGCTGCTCGGCGATCTCGTAGCCCACCGTCTTGGAGCCCTCGGCGTAGTAGGGCCGCACGTTCTGGTTGACGAAGGCGGTGTCCTCGAACTCGTCGGTCTCGGCGAGCTCGCTGGTCAGCCGGTTGACGTCGTCGTAGGACCCGTCGACGGCGACCAGCGTCTGCCCGTACACCGCCGACTGGACGACCTTGCCGGGCTCGAGGTCGGCCGGGATGAACACGTAGGAGGGCAGCCCGACGCGGGCGGCGTGCGCGGCGACGGAGTTGGCCAGGTTGCCGGTCGAGGCGGCGGCGATCTTGCTGTACCCGAGCCGCTTCGCCGCGGTGGCGGCGAGGCTGACCACGCGGTCCTTGAACGAGTGGGTGGGGTTGGCCGAGTCGTCCTTGACCCACAGCCCGCCGGTGATCCCGAGCTCGGCGGCCAGCCGGTCGGCCCGCACCAGCGGGGTCATGCCCGGGTCGAGCGAGACGCGGTCGGCCGGGTCCTGGCCCACCGGCAGCAGCGCGGCGTAGCGCCAGATGTTCTGCGGGCCGGCCTCGATCTGCTCGCGGGTGACCGCGCGCAGGCGCTCGGGGTCGTAGTCGACCTCCAGCGGGCCGAAGCACTCGGCGCACGCGTGCTCGGCGATGAGGCCGAAGGTGGCGCCGCAGTTGCGACAGACCAGGCCGCGGGCGGGGCTGGGCGGCACCGGGCCACCGGCGGCGGGGCGAGCACCCGCGGAGTCGGTCTGGAGAGAACCGGGAGCGGTCAGGGTCATGCGACGACTACCTCCTCATCTTCCCCGCGTCGGGCCGTCGAGCCGCGCGGGACGGAATTGGCACCTCTCGCACGCTGGCGCGTGCGCGGTTGCCGGGGCTTCACCGGGCCGTGTCCCTCTGCCCCTCTGGATGAGTGGAACGCCGCCGACTCTACCCGGCCGCCGGAGCCGCCCCCGAGCCCGGCTCTGCCGACCGGCCATGCTGACCGGTGTGGCTGCGCGCATCGTCTACACCGACCTCGACGGCACGATGGTCGGCCCGCGGGGGTCCTTCTGGCACACCGCGGAGGGCACGCCGACGGCGGAGCCGGCCGCGGCCCTGCTCGAGCTGCACACCGCCGGCGTCCCGCTGGTGATCGTCAGCGGCCGCACCGCCGACCAGGTGACCGAGGCCGGGCGGATCTTTGCCGCCGACGGCGCGATCGCCGAGCTCGGCTCGCTGGTCACCTGGAAGGGCGGCCGGGCGCGCCACCAGCTCACCGGCGCGCTGCCCGAGGCCCACGCCGGGCGGACGCCGATGGCGGTGATGGCCGAGCTCGGCGTCGTCGAGGCGTTGTGCGCGGCGAACCCCGGCCGCCTGGAGTGGCACGCGCCGTGGCACGCCACCCACGACGGCGACGCGCTGCTGCGCGGGTTCGTCGACCCGCTCGCCGTCGACGCCTGGCTGGCCGAGCGCGGCCTGGGCTGGCTCACCCTGAAGGACAACGGCGCCATCCCGGCGTCGGCCCGGCTGCGGCTGGCGCCCGAGGGGCAGCTGGCGCGGGTCTACCACCTCATGCCGCGCGGCATCGACAAGGGCGTCGCGATCGCCTGGGACCTCCAGCGGCGCGGCATCGACCCCGCCGACGCCGTCGCGGTCGGCGACAGCGCCAGCGACTTGGAGATGGCGCCCGCCGTCGGCCGGCTGTGGATCACCGCCAACGGCGCCGACGTCGAGGGCATGGCCGGACTGCTGGCCGCCGTCCCGAACGTCTCGGTCACCGACGCGCCGATGGGCGAGGGCTGGGCCCAGGCGGTCCGCGCCAGCCTGTAGCGCCGTCGCCGGGGTCCTTGAGCCCCGGGCGGCGTCCGGAGTAGGACCTCCCCGGGAGGCGGTGGTGCTGCCATGACCACGGTGCTCGTCTCGGGGGCCGGCGTCGCCGGGCCCGCGCTCGCCTGGTGGCTGCACCGGCGGGGCCTGGTCCCCACGGTGGTGGAGCGCCGCCCCGCGCTGCGCGCCGGGGACGGCGGGCACGCCGTCGACCTCTTCGGCCCGGCCGTGGAGGTCGTGGCCCGGATGGGCCTGGCCGACGCCGTGCGGGACGCGCGGACGCGGACCGAGACGCTGGCCTGGGTCCGTCCGGGGCGGCGCCCGGTCGAGGTCGACGTCGAGGCGCTGTCCGCCGGGGTCTCCGACCGGCACGTCGAGGTCCTGCGCGGCGACCTGGTGTCCCTGCTCGTCGCCGCGACCCGGGACGACGTGGAGTACGTCCTCGGCGACGAGGTGACCGCCCTGACCGACTCCGGAAGCGGGGTGGAGGTCACCCTCGCCTCGGGGGCGCAGCGGGTCGTCGACCTGGTCGTCGGCGCCGACGGGCTGCACTCCGGGGTGCGGCGGCTGGTGTTCGGCGAGGTGCCGGAGCTGTTCCTCGGCGGCTACCTCGCCGTGTTCTCGCTGCCCTGGGAGCAGCTGGGCGGGCGGGCGCTGGCCCTCGCCGACGTCGGCCGCAGTGTCGCCCTCTACGGCGTCGGCGACGGCTCGCGGGCGCGTGCCGTCCTCCTGCTGCGCACCGACCGGGAGCTGCCGGTCGACCACCGCGACCTCGCCGGGCAGCGCGAGCTGGTGCGGGAGGCGTTCGGCGACCTGGGCTGGGAGGTGCCCCGGCTGCTGCGGGCCCTCCCGGAGGCGGAGGACTTCTACCTCGACGCGATCAGCCAGGTCCGCATGGACACCTGGTCCCGGGGGCGGGTGACGCTGGTCGGGGACGCCGGGTACTGCCCCGGGCCGGCGGTCGGCGGCGGCACCAGCCTGGCGGTGGTCGGCGCCCACCTGCTGGCCGCCGCCGTCGCCGGGGCCGGTCGCGACCCCGCGGCGGGCCTGGCCGCCTACGAGCGCGCCATGGCCGAGCCCGTCCGGCAGAGCCGCCGGATCGGCCCCGCGGTGCTGCGCACCCTCGTCCCGGGGTCGCGGGCGCAGGCGCGGCTCACGCCCCTGGTCCTGCGGTCGCTGGCGTCGCTGCCGGGACCGCTGCGGCGCCGGCTCACCTCCTACGGTGGCGGGCCGGCGCGGATGCTCGACGCGGTCGTGCTGCCGGCGTCCCCCGGCCCGGCGGTCAGCTCGTGACGTCGCGGCGGGCGAAGTGGCGGAAGCCCAGCGCGGTGAAGACGGCGGCGTAGACCAGTGACTGCACCACCCCGCGGAAGAGGTCGGAGGAGTCGACCGGCGTCTGCAGCAGGTCGGTCCAGGCGAACTCCTCCGCGGTGGGGAACCAGTCGCGGATCGACCCGAGCTGCTCGACCTGGTCGAGGATGGCGAAGACGAACATCGTGAACACGGCACCGCCGACGGCGGCCAGCGGCGCGTCGGTGACGGTGGACAGCCAGAAGGCCAGGGTGCCGACGACGAGCAGGTGGACGGCGAGGTAGCCGAGCATCCCGGCCAGCCGCAGCAGGCCCTCGCCCTGCGGGAGGGTCACCCCGATCGGCGTCCGGATCTCCGCGAAGCCGAACGCGATCCCGCCGGCGACGACGGCGACCAGGGCGAGGGTGAGCAGCGCGCTCACCGAGAGCACCAGCGCGGCGGCGAACTTCTGCCGCAGCAGCCGGCTGCGCGGCACCGGCGTGGCCAGCGTGTAGCGCAGCGACCCCCACTGGGCCTCGCTGGCCACGGTGTCGCCGAAGAACAGCGCGTAGACCACGACCAGGAAGAAGCTCGTCGTCGCGAACAGCACGAACAGCGTGAAGTTCAGCCCGCTGGCGGTGGCGACGTCGACGAGGTTGATCCGGCTGTTGGTCTGCGCCTCCTCGCTGGCGCCCAGCTGCAGTGCGGCGATGAGCACCAGCGGCAGGGCGACCATCAGCGCGAACACGCCGATGGTGCGCCGCCGCTTGAACTGCCGGCGCAGCTCCACCCCGAGCCGCAGCGTCCGCTCGGGCCGGTAGCCGGCCACCGCGCCGGTGGGCTGCACGTGCTCCGTCGCGGTCATCAGCTCTCCCCCACCAGGGCCAGGAAGGCGTCCTCGAGCCGGCGCCGCGGCGTGAACTGGTCGACGGCGACGTCGGCGGCCACCAGGGCCTGCAGCGCCGCCGCGCGGGTCGTGCGGTCGCCGAGGTCGGCGACCAGGCCCTCGTCGGTGCGCTCGACGGTGACACCGGGCAGCCCGGACAGCACCGCGGCCGCGCGGTCGGTGTCGGCGGGGTCGGACAGGCCGACCAGCACCGCGCCACCGGCGCCGACGATCTCCTCGACGGTGCCCTGCGCGATCTTCTGCCCCTTGGCCATGACCACCACGTGGGTGCAGGTCTGCTCGATCTCGCTGAGCAGGTGGCTGGAGACGATGACCGTGCGGCCGGTGGCGGCGTAGGAGCGCAGCACCTCGCGCATGGCGTGGATCTGCGGCGGGTCCAGCCCGTTGGTCGGCTCGTCGAGCACCAGCAGGTCGGGCAGGCCGAGCATGGCCTGCGCGATGGCGACCCGCTGGCGCATGCCCTGGCTGTAGCGGCGCACCGGGCGGTCGATGGCCGCGCCGAGGCCGGCGACCTCGATCGCCTCCGCCATGTGCGCGTCCGCCGCCGGGCGGCCGGTGGCGGCCCAGTACAGCGTCAGGTTGTCGCGGCCGGACAGGTGCGGCATGAGCCCGGTGCCCTCGACGAAGGAGCCCAGCCGCGACAGCACCGGCGCCCCGGGCCCGGCGGCGTGGCCGAAGACGCTGATCCGCCCCTCGGTCGGGCGGATGAGGCCCATGAGCATGCGCAGCGACGTCGTCTTGCCCGCGCCGTTGGGGCCGAGCAGGCCGAGCACCTGGCCGCGGCGCACCTCGAAGGACAGGTCGCGCACGGCGACGAAGCCGTCCTTGTAGGCCTTGGTGACGCCGTCGAAGCGCAGCGGCACGTCCTCGCCGTCGGGCTCGACGACGGAGGTCACCCGGCGCCGGCGGCGGCCCCACAGCCACCCGGCCAGCGCGCCGAGCAGGCCGAGGGCCACGACGGCGGCCAGCAGCCACCACCAGCGGGAGGTGCCGCCGTCGGCCTGCGGCTGCCCCTCGACGGTGGGGACGGCGAGCACGGCGCCGCCGTCGTCCGCGCCCGCCGGCGCCACGGAGTAGACGGTGGACTCGGCCGGCAGCGCGAACGCCTGGTCGGTGGAGGAGACGACGACGCGCATCGTGTGGCCGGCCTCGAAGCGGTGCACGATGCCCGGCAGCGTGACCGTGACCTCGGTGGGCGCGGTCGGGTCCGCCGACAGCCCGGTGAGCGCGAGCGGCGCGACCAGGCCGCCGGGCAGCGTCTGCGCGCCGTCCGGGCCGACGTCGTAGAGCTTGGCGAACAGCGTGGCGCTGCCGCTGGGCGAGGCGACGGCGAGGTCGACGGTGGGCGCGCCGACCACCTCGACCGCGTCCCCGAGCGGCTCGGTGGAGAACGCGGCGAACTGGCCGGGGATCTCCACCGCGGTGCCGGCCAGCGCCGAGGCGAGCGCGCCCAGGCCGGGGACGGTGGTGATCGCGGCGGGGGTGCCGCCGGCGGGGGTGACCACCGGCTGGGTCGGCCCGGCGACGGCGAGCTCGGCCCGCTCGACGGGCGTCCCGCCGTCCAGCCCGGGGTAGGCGCCGGCGACCACGCTCTGGCTGCCGCCCTGCACGGTGCCCAGGCCGCTGCCGATGCCGGTGGGCGCGGGGAACCGGAAGCCGGTGCCGGGGTCCGCGCCGCGGGCGGGGTCGCCTTCGTCGCGCAGGTGCCAGTCGAACCAGCCGGCCACCAGGTCGCGCAGCTCCGCGGTCTCCCGCTCCGAGGCCTGCGAGTCGTGGCCACCGGCGTACCAGACGACCTTCACCGGGGTGCCGTTCGCGGCGATGCCGCGGGCGTTGGCGTCGGCCTGGCCGAGGCCGAACAGCGAGTCCTCGGTGCCCTGCACCAGCAGCGTGGGCGCGGTGACCCGGTCGAGCACCCCGGCCGGGCTGCTGCGGTCGAGGACCGCGGCGATCTCCGGCGTCAGCGTGCCGGTGGCCGCGGCGTCCTGGTAGGCGGCGCAGATGTCGGCGCGGAAGCGGCCGCAGGTGAGCGCCTGCTCCACGGCGGCCGGGTCGAGCGCCGAGGGGTCGACCGGCAGGTCGGGCACCGACGCCGGGGCGGCCGCCGCCCCGCCGCCGCTGCCGCCGCCGGGATCCCCGCCGGCCCCCTCGCCGTCCCCGGTGGTGGCCTCCGTGCCGCCGCCCCCGAACTGGTCGAGCAGCCCGTCGACGGGCACGGCGCCCACGCCGAAGAACAGCCCGGCCCACAGCCGCTTGTAGACGCCGGCGTCGGCGTCCTGCGGGGTGGCCGCGGGCGTGGTGGCGGGCGTGGCGGCGGGCGTCGTGGCGTCGGCGCTGCCGGTCTGCGAGGGGAAGAGCGCCGCGGTCAGCGAGTTCCAGGTGATCTGCGGGGCGATGGCGTCGACGCGGTCGTCGTAGGCGGCCCCGAGCAGCGACAGCGCGCCGCCGTAGGAAGCGCCGGCCACGCCCACCCGCGGGTCGCCGTCACCGTCGCGCAGGACGTCGTCGCGCTCGGCGAGCACGTCGAGGAGCGTGGAGAGGTCGGCGACCTCGTAGCGGGGGTCGTCCAGGCCGATCTGGCCGGTGCTGGCGCCGAAGCCGCGCGCCGAGTAGGTCATCACCACGTAGCCGCGGCCGGCGAGGTCGCGGGCGTCGTCGGCCACCGACTGCTTGCTGCCGCCGAAGCCGTGGGCGAGGACGACGGCCGGGGCCGGGTCGTCACCGGTCGCCGAGGCCGGCAGGTAGAGCGTGGTGTCCAGCTCGACGGCGTCGGCACCGGAGCCCGAGGGCACCCGCGCGTCCTCCGTGGCGACGTCCTCGGCCGCGAGGGCGGGAGCGGGCAGCGAGACGAGCACCGTGCCGGCGGACAGCAGGGCGGTCAGGGCACCGAGGGCCGCGCGGGCGCCGGAGCGCGGGCGGAGACGCACGGGCCCGCGGTGGGGACGCACGCTGCGGCCAACGGACGGCGCCGCACCGGTGTTCCGCGGGGATCGGGTCAGGGCTGCCACTCGCCGGTGACGACGACCACCAGGCCCGGGTCGGCCACGCCGGGGACCTCGAAGAACCGCAGCGAGGGCCCGACGGTCACCTGGGGGAAGGCGTCCATGAGCTGCACGGCCGACTGGCGCTGCGCCTCGTCGCCCTCGCTGAAGAAGACGGTGGTCGTGGCGACCTCGCTGCCCTGGTACTCGCCCACCCCGGCGGTCGGCCAGCCCTGCCCGGCCAGGGAGCCGGCCACGTCGGCGGCCAGCCCGCCGACCTGGGTGGCGTTGAGCACGGTCACCGGCACCCGCACCGGGGTGGCCGGCGCCTCCTCGACCGGCGGCAGCGGCGTCACCGACAGCGGCGGCAGCGGGCCGGACGTGGGCGCCACCGAGGGCGCCGTCGTGGTCGGCGTGGTCCCGGTGGACCCGGCCTCCTGGGCGGCCGGCGAGGCGAAGCTGTAGACGCCGAGCACGACGAGCGCCACCACGACGACGGCGAGCAGGCCCACCGCGGTGCGCCCGCGGCGCGGCGGGGCGCCCTGGTCGTCGGCGGCGCGCAGCGCGGCCCGCGAGACGCCGGCCCGGCGCGCGGCCTTGCGTCGCTCGGCCTCCAGCGCCTGCCGCTCGGCCTCCCGCGCCTGGCGCTCGGCGCGCAGGGCGGCGCGGCCGCCGACGACGCCGGTGTCCGGGCCGGTCGCCGGCTCGTCCCGGCGCCGCTCGCCGGGCCCGCGGTCGGGGATCGCCTCCGTGGCCGGGGCGGGCTCGGCGCGGTCGCGGGCGACCTCGCGGTCGGGGATGGCCTCGGTGGCCGGGGCCGGCTCGGCGGTGCGGGAGCGGGCGACGTCCCGGTCGGGGATGGCCTCGGTGGGCGGCGCGGCCGCCCGGGCGGCGGCCGGGCCGGAGGGGCGGGTCCAGTCGCGGTAGGCCGGGTTACCGCCGTTGGGCGCCGGGGACGACGGCGGGGCTGCCGGCGGGGGCGCGACCGGCGGGGGCGCGACCGGTGCGGCGGGTGCCGGGCGGGCGGGCGCGGCCGGCGGGGCCGCCGCCCGCGCCCGGACGGCGGCCGGGCGCCGGGCGGGTGCGGTCCGGCCGCGGGCCGGGGGCCGGGCGGGCTGGTCCCAGGGGTCGATGCCCGGTGCGGCGGGCTCGGCGTCGTCGACCTGGGGCGTGGGCACCGCCTGGAACGGCGCGACGGTGGTCTCGGGCGCGGCCGGGCGGGCCGGGGGCTCCGGCTCGGGCCGCGCCGGGGCGGCGGCGGGCGGGGCCGGGAGGCGGGGACGGGTCAGCGGCGCCGGCTCGACCGGGCGCGCGCGGGCGACCGGGGGCTCGGGTGCGCGCACCGGCCGGACCTCGGGCCGGGCCGGGCGGGCGGCGGCCGGCGGCTCGACCGGGCGCGGTGCCGCGGTGGCACCGGCGGGCCGGCCGGTGAGCGGGCGGCGCCGGTCGGGGTCGCCGCCGAGCAGGGCGTCGCGCCGGCGGTCGGCGCGGCTGCGGCCGGGGGTGGTCGGGTGGTCGCCCGGCTCGACCTGGTCGGCGCGCGGCGCGGCGGGCGCCGGAGCCCCCGGCCGGGCACCGCCGGCCGGGCCGTCGGTGCGGCGCCGGCCACCGGCCACCACGGCGGCCGGCCGGTCCGGTTGGTCACCACCTGGCGCCGCGTGCCTGCCCACGGTGACCAAATCTAGATGGCCGGGGAGCCCTTGCCCAGGAGGTGAGGCGAACGCCGCTGGCGCCGGGCGGTGCGCAGCCGCCGCAGCCGGCGCACCAGGAGGGGGTCGGCGGCCAGCGCCGCGGGCCGGTCGACCAGGGCGTTGAGCACCTGGTAGTAGCGCGTCGGGGCGACGCCGAACTGCTCGCGGATGGCCGTCTCCTTCGCGCCGGCGTGGCGCCACCACTGCCGCTCGAAGGCCAGCATCTCGTGCTCGCGCCGGGTGAGGCCCGCGGGCTGCGCGGCGCCCTCGCTCGACGCCGTGCCCTCGGGCGGGGAGACCGCGGGGTCGGGTGTCATGGCCGGGACGTCCGTTTCGATCGGGGGGAAGCCGTCACCCACGACGGTAGGCCCGGGGGCCGACACTCCGCGCCGTGTCGCGCGCGGCCGTCGGCGATCCGTGACCGGGCGACCTCCTCACGCGGCGGCGGGCACCTGCTCGGCGGCCGCCCGGCGCCCGGCCGCGCGGGCCGCCCGCAGGCTGTCGAGCGTGAAGACGGCCAGCGCGGCCCACACCACGGCGAACCCGGCGAGCCGCGCCGGGGGCATCGGCTCGCCGTAGACGAACACGCCGATGGCGAGCTGCATGAGGGGCGTCAGGTACTGCAGCAGGCCCACCGTCGACAGCGGGATCCGGCGGGCGGCGGCGGCGAACAGCAGCAGCGGCACCGCCGTCGCGATGCCGGAGCTGGCCAGCAGCAGCAGGTGTCCGGTCCCCTCCCCCGCCGTCCCCTGCCCGGAGCCCTCGAGCACCCCGAGGACCACCAGCGCCGGCACCAGCACCAGCGCCGTCTCCACCAGCAGCCCCGGCGCCGCCTCGACCCGCACCAGCTTCTTGAGCAGGCCGTAGCCGCCGAAGGTGGCTGCCAGCGTCAGCGCGATCCAGGGCGGGCGGCCGTAGTCCCAGGTGAGGACGGCGACGGCGACGGCGGCCAGGCCCACCGCCGTCCACTGCAGCGGGCGCAGCCGCTCGGCGAACACGACCACGCCGAGCAGCACGCTCACCAGGGGGTTGATGAAGTAGCCCAGCGAGGTCTCGACCACGTGGCCGGAGTTGACGCCGTAGACGAACACCAGCCAGTTGGCCGCGATGAGCACCGCCGCGCCGGCCAGCACCAGCAGCGACCGGACGTCGGTGACCGCGGCGCGCACCAGCGACCAGCGGCGCAGCGCGGTGATCAGCAGCGCGACGAACAGCAGCGACCAGACCACGCGGTGGGCGACGATCTCCAGCCCGCCGGCGGGCTCGAGCAGCGGGAAGTAGAGCGGGAACAGGCCCCACAGCCCGTAGGCGGCCAGCCCCGCCGCCGTCCCGGTGCGCCGCTCGTCCACGCGCCGCACCGTACGCCCCGCCGGCGGGCCGGTCCTGAGCCCGGCTCAGGACCGGTCTCAGGGGGTCTGGATGTAGTCGACGAGGTGGGCGCGCTCCTCCTCGAGCTCGTCGAGCCGGGCCTTGACGACGTCGCCGATCGAGACGATGCCCAGCAGCCGGCCGTCCTCGACGACGGGCACGTGCCGGACCCGGAGGTCGGTCATCGTGCGGGCCAGGTCGTGCACGGAGGAGGTCGGCGGGCAGGTGTGCACGTCGGCGGTCATCAGCGCCGACACCGGCCCGTCGAGGACCTCCGGGCCCGAGGCGTGCAGCCCGCGGACGACGTCGCGCTCGGACAGGACGCCGTCGACCGCACCCGGTTCGGCGGCCACGAGCAGCGCCCCGATGCGGTGCTCGGCCAGCAGCGCGAGCGCCTCCCGGACCGTCGCGGCGGGTGCCACGGTGACCACGCCGGGACCCTTCCGGCGGAGCAGGTGGGCGATCTGCACGGGCGCCTCCCTCCCTCGGCGGCGGCAGTCTCCACCCGGCCGGGGAACGCGCACAACGGCCCGCGTCCCGGGGGGCGGCGCGAGCGGCCGGACGGGCCTACCGTCGAGGCGTGCGCACCCAGCACCGACCCTCCCCGGCCCCCGCCCGGCCGAACCCGTGGCAGTGGCTGCGCTACGCCTTCGGCGGCCGCCTCCCGCGCGGGCTGTCGGCGTGGGTGCTGGCCGACACCACCCGCCCCGGGTGGGCCCGCCGGCACCTGGCCCGCTCGGTGGTGCAGCTGACGCCGCTGGTGGTGGCGTGCATGTTCGTCCCGGTGGGTGCCGCCTACCGGCTGACGGCGGCGCTCGGCGGCCTGCTGGTCGGCCTCATGTACTCGCTCGCCCTCATGGTCGAGACCACCGAGCACCGGGTGGCCAAGGCCGGCTACCCCGCCGGCACCGCCGCCCGGCTGCGCGAGGAGCGCGCCGAGCGCGCCCGGACCGCGCGCGTCGAGCAGCGCCACCCCTACCGCGTGGACGGCGCGGGCAGCTTCGACTGACCGGTTCGACCGACCACGTCCGGCGAGGGAGCCGACGGGGGGACTCGAACCCCCAACCGCCCGATTACAAGTCGGGTGCGCTACCAGTTGCGCCACGCCGGCGAAGCATGGGAACAAGTCCCGGTAAGGAGACAGGAACTACGCAGGGAACATCTTCGCAGCTCTTCGGGGCCAGCAGAGCAGTGCCCCCTACAGGAACGAGAACAGCTGCGTGCAGATGTCGTCGCGAACCAGTGCGAGCAGCTCCCGTAGCCGCGTGACCACCGGAAGGCGCTCTCCGGGTAGCCCGGGTCCCAGCGCCACGAGCAGGGACGTCTCCGCCCGCGCGCCGGTATCCGTGGGGCGATCGGGCACGAAGCGGTAGTCGGCGCCGTCGTCGACGAACCGCTCGACGACCAACTGCCCCTCGTACACCCCCGGGGTCCCCCACATCACCGCCTCGTGGCGCACCGGGGCGAGTAGCAGCCCGTGGTGCTTGTCGACGATGTCCAGCCGGTGCAGGTGCCACAGATCGGCGTCGGTCGGCGACTCCGGGAGCACGTTGTAGGGCTGCAGGTCGTCGATGACCTTGAGCGCCCGAGGGTCGACACCCCCGTGGATGCGCAGCTCCTTTCTGCGCACGTCCCTGATGGGGAACGCGGTCTGCTCCCCCGGCTTGTCACTCGGGGTGCCGTCGTTCGCCTCGACGAGCTGCCACGCCAGGTGGTCGAGCGAGCTGCGGAGGTTGTGCACCACGTCGCCGATGACGGCGGCGTGCGGCCCGTGGCCGTAGAGCGGGATGGGACCGTCCACCTGGAAATAGCCACCTCCCGGCTGTACGACCAGCCGCGCCGGGATGGGCTGGAAGTGCTGGTGGGCGTACACCCCGATCAGCTGGCGTAGTTCCTCAAGGAGCTGCTCGGCCCGATTGACCTTCACCAGAACACGGTCGGCTCGCCCGGACACGGCCCCACCCTGGCATGACACCCGCGCCGTCCTCCGAGGACTGCTTCCCCCGGCGGCCGGCCCCACCGCCCGAAGCCGGCTGGCCTGCCTGACCAGTGTCTGGTGCCCGGTAGCTGCTCATCACCTCCTCCATGCCACCGGCGCACCCGCCGTCGTCCCACGCTTGGGCCGGGAAGTGCCCCTACGATCACCGCGCTCCCTCGTCACCGATGCGGCACACCACCTCCTCCGGTGCACCGGTGCGAACAGCACGTCGGTGTCGCGTCGACGCAGCTGGGTTCATCACTGTTCACTTCGTTGGAGCGGAGCCCGGCGGGCGGTAGCCGTCCAGCTCGCCTTCCTCGAGCCGACAGGGATGGTTCGAGCTACCGCACGGACGTCAATGGTCTGTGCGACGTGCTTGATGTCACTCCCTGCGGTTAGCGTCCGACGGCAGGTAAGGGACTGGGTTAGAACGTCTGCGGGGGGCGAGATGACGGGCGGCAGCTTGCGGTCGGAACTGCTCGACAGCGACATCGAGGCGCCGTGCCCGAACTGCGAGTACCCGGTGTGGATCCGGCTGGTGGAGGTCGTCGCGCACTGCGCCGTCCTCTGCCCGGCCTGTCGATGCCGGATCTGGCTCACGGATGCCGACGGATCAGTGCAGAACGCCGCCACTGACATCGACAACGCGGTGGATGACCTGACGCGTCAACTCGGAGGGATGTTCAGGTGAGGTACCAGCAGGACCTTCAGGTGGCGCTCCGCGACCGCCTTCGCCGACTGATGACGACCAGCTACACCGCGTACGGGCACGAAGCCGCCCTTGTATGCGACTGGATCTCGAACCAGCCCGGGCTGCGCGCGATCCTCACCGACATCGCCGGCGCGGAGCCGGACGTCACGGTCGACGACTGGGAACAGGCGTGCGCGCAGGCCCAGAACCTGGTCTGGTTGACCAGAACCGAGGGAGGACGCGCCCGCCTGATCTGGGAGTGGCTGAAGCTCGTGGCCGAGGATGAAGCCCCGGCTCACAACCGTCCGATGACGATGATCAGCGGTGAGCGCAACATCAACACCATCCTCCGTGAGGTCACCGAGGCGGTCGTCATGCCGCTCTTCGACTACCTGGGTGAGCGGATCGGCAGCGAGAGCAGCGTCCTCTACTACCTCGAGCGGTACGTCCGCCGAGTCGAATGGTTCGACCGAGAGGACCTGTACGAGCGCTACTCGGCGAACACGCGCCAGGGCGAGAAGGTGTACGACGATCACCTCCGGCGCTTTCTGTTCGACCAGGGCCTAGACATGCCGTTCTCACAGCCGAAGTCCGCCTCCGGTCTCTCCGACGTCATCGGCGAGCTGGATACCGACGACCCGCTCGTCTGCGAGGTCAAGGTGTTCGACGCGGGCAGCCACGACAAGCGCGGCATCGCCTCCGGCGTCCACCAGGTCATCCACTACGCGCAGGACTACGGCAAGTCAGCCGCCTACCTCGTCGTGATCAACCTGAGCGGCCGCACCCTCGAACTGCCGACCGACGGCACGGGCAAGCAGTGGCCCCCGTTCGTCGACATCGGGGGCGTCCGCGTCCACCTGATCGCGGTTCGTGCGCTTCCCACCGTCAGCGCCAGCAAGATGGGGAAGGCCCGGCCGGTGATCATCACCCGCGAGGATCTCGCCGATCCCGACCTCTGATCGTCCGGAGGCCGCAGCGCACGATGATGGCCACTGCGACGGTGACAGACATCTGCCGGTCTCAGGCGAGGACGGCGTCCCGGACGCCGGAGGTGCGGGTCTCAGCCAGGAGGTCCACCAGGTCGCCCTCGGTCAGGACCTCGATGCGATGGCCCCTCTCTCGCCAGAGCACGGCCTTCGCCGCCTTGCCGGTCCAGAAGTCCGCGGGGTCGTGGCCCGTGAAGCCGTCCCCGACGACGAGCATCGTCGTCCGCTTGTTGACACCCTTCTCCACGACGGCGCCGCAGCGGGCGACGGCTTCCCAGGCGTCCTGTCGGCGGATGCTCAGCGCGCCGGTGAAGACCATGACCTGCCCGTACAGCGGGTGCTCCGGATCGGCGTCGGCCGCGACGTCGGGCAGCTGCGGTCCCGCGTAGGTCGACGTGCCGCGGCATCCCGCCCAGGCCGCGGCCTCCAGGCGTCCGGTGAGCACCTGCAGGCCCGCGAGCAGGGCACCGAGGTTGTCGGCACCCCGGCGGCGCGCGATCTCCAGGACGACGTGCGCACACGCCAGTGCGTCCGAGCCCGCCTCGTGGTGCGCCGCGAGATCCACGCCGCACTCGGCGGCCACCATCGGCAACCGGTAGGAGATCAGGTCCAGCGCCCGCCGCGCCATGATCAGCGAGCACGCGTAGTCGGTGGTCGGCCACTCCCGGTCGACGGCGACGCAGGCCTCACGCAGCGCCGCGATGTCGAAGGCGGCGTTGTGCGCGACCAGCGGCAGCCCGCCGGAGAGCTCCAGCAGCTGGTCGAGCCGATCGGCGAAGGACGGCTGGTCGGCGACCATGCCCGGGGTGATGCCGTGCAGGCTGATGTTGATGCCGTCGAAGTGGTCCAGACCCGCCGGGGGTCGGGTGAGCCACGAGTGGGTGGAGACCACGACGCCGTCACGGACGACAGCCGCGCCGATCGAGCAGATGGAGCCGCGCCGGGCGTTGGCGGTCTCGACGTCGATGGCCACGAAGTCCAGTCCGCCGGCAACCGAGCCGATCGCGCCCTCCAGCGGCGGCCGGGGCGCCGGCAGCAACCCCGTCACGCCGCCGCCCTCCGCGACGCATCCCGGATGACGGCCGGCAGCGGCCGGTCGGCCGGGCCGCCGAGCTCGCGCATGTAGCTCCGCTTCAGCCGCTCGTCCTCGACCGCGTCCCAGGCCCGGCACAGGTCGTTGAGCCACCGGCCGATGCCCAGGGCGCGCGCGGTTCGTGGATCCCCGCCTGGAACATGCACGGCCTCGATGTCCAGCGGCTCGGGCAGAGTCGGCCACCGCGGTGCGGTCAGGTTCTTCTTCGTCTTGGCGGCCTCCTTGTAGGCGGCCTGCAGTTCGTCGCGGACGGCGATCACCGCGGCCAGGGTCGCCTCGGGGTCGAGCAACCGTTCGGTGGCGACCTCGTGCTCCTTCAGCGCCATCTCGCCGTCGGCGGTGAACAGGGCGACGCGGGTCGCGGTCAGCGCCTGCAGCGTCTGCCCGCGATCGGCACCGTCGACTACCCACGCGCCGCTCAGCCGGGACATCCCGGCGACGCGGGGGCCGAGGTCCACCCACCACACGACCGGAGCGCCGTCCATCGCGTCGACGATCGCCAGTACGGAACTGCCTGCGTTCACCATTTCCTCCCCGGACATGCGGTGACGCACCGTATCTCGACCGTCACAGGAAATGCGGGAAGTGCCCTCCTCGGCGAATGCAGCCGGGAATGGTGCCAGCACGGTGCGCGCCGTCCGGGGACGTGTGGGCCCCGGTCCGGAGGCGATCTGTGGCACGCAGGATCACCGGCCTCCCGAACGGCCACCATCAGGCTGTTCCGGATCCGGCCGGCACGCTGGATGACGAACTGGCGCTCGCGCTGGAGCAGTGGCGCAGGGCCGGGACGCACACCGACGGGACGCTCGCGCGGCTGACCGAGACCACCGCGGCGTTCGCGCGGCGGCTGCACGCCCAGGGCCTCGGGTCGTTCACCCAGGTGACCGCCGCGAACGCCGCGGCGTTCGTGGAAGCACGCACCCGGCAGGGCGCGGCACCGGAGCTGGCCACCCGGCATGCGCGGCGGACCGCGCTCCGCACTCTGTTCCGGACGCTGCGGGCGCTCGGCCTGCACACCTCCGACCCGACGCTGGACCTGGTTCTGCCGCCGCGGGGCCCGCTGGTCGCCCGGCCGCTCACCGACGACGAGGTGGGGCTGTGCCGGGCGAGTGCGCAGATGGGTGCCGGGGCCAGGTCGCAGATGCGGGCGGTCGCGTGGGCGCTGGGCGAGGCCACCGCCCTGTCCAGCGAGGTCACGATGTTGCGCGTCCGGGACGTCGACGACCTGGATCGACCCACCGCCGTCCAGCTGCCCGGGACCCGCGACCTCGACGCCCGCCGGGGTGAGCTGTCGGCCTGGGGCCAGCGCGTGCTGCGCCGCCGGGTCACCACCCTGCTGGAGAACGGCGCGACCACCGACACGCTGCTCTGCTACGCGGGAGCGGCACCGCCGGGCGGAGCGAAGGCGCAGGCCTCGGCCTGCAACGCGCTGCGCAACGTGCTTGCCGCGGCCGGGCTCGGGGCCGAGCCCGACGTGCGGCCCGCGTCGCTGCGGCACTGGGCCGGGCGGTGCCTGTACGACCGGGGCGCCCGGATCGAGCAGGTGGCCCGTGTGCTCGGGCACCGCAGCCTGGACATCACCGCCGCACACATCGGCCTGGACTGGCGGGGCGCCCGATGAGCCGCCGCAGGGCCCGCAGCACGGGGCTGACCACGATGGAGCAGGTCCGGGCGGTGTTCCGGCTGCCCGCGCTCTACCAGCTCGGGGCGCTGGTGGAGCGGCGGCCGGTCGGCCGGCCCGCCGAGTTCCCGCCGTACCTGCTGCTCGCGTACGGGGTCCTGGCGCGGGTCTTCCGGTCCGGCGCCCGGGTGGAGATCGAGCTCGCTCAGGCGGACTCGTGGTCGGTCATCGTCGACACCGTCGAGCAGATGCGCCGCGAGCGGCCCGACCTGGAGATCCCGGCGCCGCCCCGGCGGGCACCGGGCTGGGACGCCTACAAATACGCCCGCAATCGGCGGTTCACCGCTCCGGAGGTGCTCGAGGACCTGTGCGAGGAGTTCACCGAGCTCGCCGTCGCTCAGGCCCAGGACGCCGGGCTGCTGCGCGCCGACGGCCCCGGGTCGCTCTGCCACCCGCACCGCAGCCGCGTCGTCTATGGAGATGGAACGGTCGTCTCGCCCCTTTACCGCCCGCCGGCGGCCAAGCGCGTCAAGGAGGAGGACGGCAGCACCCGCACCGTCTACCTCGACGCCGCCGGCAACGAGATCGACGCCCCGCGCAAGCGGCACGACCCGGACAGCGCCGAGCACCACGGCCACACCGGCCCGGTCCACGGGCAGAACTTCGTCGGGCTGTACGCGCGCGGCGACGGTCCGCACCAGCGGATCGTGCTCGCCGTCGACCGGGTGCCCCGCCCCGGCGCCGAGGCCGAGACCGCCGTGGCGCTGTTCAAGCGGGTGCACGACGTCGCCGGCTCCGGCATCCAGGCGGCCGTCTACGACGGCGCCTGGCGGGGACGGCACATCAACGACGTCATGGAGACCTGCGGCGTCGTGGTGATCAACAAGGTGCACTCCACCTCCCGCTCCCCCGGCCGCCGGCGCACCACCCCGGCCGAGGGCAACCCCCGCTGGTACGCCCTCGGCACCTGGGAGCACGACACCGCGAGCGGGCCGTGCACGCACACCCTGGCCGCGGTGGACGGCGCGGTCAGCGAGGTCGGCCTGGACGCTGAGGGCGCCCCGGTGGTGCTCGCCCGGCTGGTGCGCAGGCAGGTCAAGCGACCGCGGCGCAAGAACGGCCGCTACCACTTCACCGCCGGCTACACCGTCCCCTGCCCGGCGGGTGAGTTCCTCGCCTGGATCACCCCGCACCCGCAGCACGAGGGCGACACCGGCCGCCCGGACGCCGTCCGGCTGATTGCCGAGGGCGAGGACGACTTCAAGAACCTGTTCCCGCTGCGCAGCGACAGCGAGTCCCACAACTCCGGCTTCAAGCGGACGTTGCTCGTCGACCGCGCGGCCAGCCTCGGCGGCCGTCGGCAGCTCCTGGACTTTCTGTGCTTCGGGCTGCTCACCAACGCCCTCACCGCGCACCACGCCGCAGCGGCGGCCAACTCAGCGGCACCCCTCCGGCTCGCCGCCTGAACCCCCCGTCCCACGCCCACCCCGTCGGAAGGACCGCCCATGCCCGCCAACAGCGCCCACACCCCCCGCCCCACCGAGCAGCTCCACCGGCTCCCCGACGCCGCCGCGGTGCGCCTGCTCGCCGCCCGCCTGCACCCCGACGCCACCGATGCGGTCGCCGGACTGGGCTGCCGGCCCACCACGGTGGTCGAGGCCGCCGAGGCCCGGGTGCGCTACCTGCTGCTGGTGTTGGCCCTCGACGGCACGCCCGTCACCTGCCCGGACTGCGCCGGTGACCTGACCCGCGGCATCCCCTGCGCCCGGGAGTACGGCGCGTTGATGGCCGCGGTCCGCAGCCAGGCCGACCGGGCCGGCCGCCGGCTCGCCCGGCTGGCCACCTCCGGCGCGCTGCACGACTGGGACTGACGCACTTGCCGTCCCATCCCCTGCCGCAACGGTGCCCGACCGAGCGGACGACCGCTCCGCGCCCCCGGCACATCCGCCGGTCCCCGCGCCGCCCAACGGAGGTACTCATGCCCACACCGCTCCAGCCCGCGCACCGGCTGCTCCGCCGCCAGCTGCTGGAACACCGCGAGGAACTCGCCGCCGCCGCGATCGAGCACCTCGCCCACGACCTGCCCGGCGCCGACGTCCTGGCCCGCGCCACCCACCTGGTCGAAGAACTGCTGCGCGCCCGCTTCCCCGTCACCTGGCAGCAGCACTACCCGGACTGGATCCGCTCCGACGCCGGCCGGCTGCACGCCACCGACACCCCCCGGCCGGATGCCTGCGGGATCTGCCGCGCCGCGGCCCGGAGCAGCACCGCACCGCCCGCTGCGGCCTGACCGCAACCCCCACCACGACGAGCCCCGGCCACCCGCCGGGGCTCGTCGCCATCTGGCCTCGCCCGACCTTGCGGGCGACTGCCGATGCGGTGTCCGGCTCGAACGGTCCCCGGACGTCCCAACCCGACGTCCCCCGAAGGACCACCCGATGCACCGCCCCACCAAGCCCGCGGCCAGCGGCTACCAGGCGCAGTTCACGGCCAACAGCCCGGCGACCCCGTTCCTGATCGACGACCGGCCCGCGCTGATCGCCCTGCCCCTGGCCGGCCCGCGCCGGAAGAAGGAGGGCCGCGGCGGCGCCACCGCCAACCTCGTCGTGTTCCGCACCCTCATCCGGAGCCCCCTGCTGCCGGCGTTCACCGCCGCGCTGCCCCGGGCCCGTGGTGGCCGTCCCACGCCCCTGCCCGACCTGTACTGGGTGTTCTACGGCTGCGCGATGCGCGAACTGGCCAGCAACGAGCAGCTCGATCAGGAGCTGCCGCAGGTGTGGACCGAGATCCGCAAGGAGTTCTGGTTCGAGCACCGCGTCCTGCTGCCCGACGCCCTGCCCAACGGCGAGATCCCCGGTGGCAGCTACAGCTACCGCAAGTGGCGCAAGCGCCGCTTCTTCCCCGAGAAGAAGACCAGCCCGCTGCCGGACCTCGTCGGCCGGCTCACCGACATCTCCATCCCGCTGGCCCTGGCGGTGCGCGCCGCCGAAGGCGGCGACGTGCCCCGGGAGCTCATCGACCCTGCGGTGTGGGACATCGTCGCCATCGACGGCACCGTCCTCAACGCCCCCTCCGACGTGCGCCAGGAGCAGGTCGTCGACGACAACGGTGAGGTCGTCCGCGACACGGATGGGAACCCCGTCCTGCAGGTGACCGGCAGCCGCGCGAAGAAGGGCCGGCCCCGCGTGCACCACGACGTGACCGACGCCCGCGGCAAGGAGCACGGCGCCAAGCACGGTCTGTACAACGTCGTCGCCACCACGAAGGGCCTCGACACCTACACCCGTGTCGTCCTCGGCCTCGACATCGGCGACCCGGGCGAGGGCGAGGACCCGGTCGCCATGCGCGTCCTGCGCGGCATCTACAGCCGCGCCGGCCATGTGTTCCCGGTGCTGACGATCGACGGAGTCGGCAAGCCGGGCATGTACCAGGACCTCGTCTCCGAGTTCGGCGTCTACGTCGTGAACCCCCAGTCCGCCCGCGCCCGGAACAAGGGCGAGGCGCAGGCCGACCCGGCCAACGCGCACCTCACCGGCACCACCATCCGGCGCTACGGGGTCAAGAAGGACCAGGCCAAGCTCACCTACGACACCCCGCTGGACACCGTCTGCCACGAGGTCGACGGCGTGGCTCACGACCACCACCTGGTCGCCGACGACGGCGCCGTCTACGAGACCGACCTCCCGGCTACGCGCGGCAGCCGGGTCCGCAAGCTCGGCATGCTCACGCCGACCGGTGTGGGGCGGCGGCGCGACACCGACGGCAGGTACTACCTGCTGCTCACCCTCACCGGCAGCTGCGCGCACGGCGGCGACTTCACGGTCACCCTCGAGCTGCGCTGGACCAAGCCGGTCAAGGACGGGCGGGTGCCCTGGCGGTCGATGATCGCCAACGTGCGCGTCATCCCCGAGGCGCTGTTCGAGAAGTACTGCCTGACCTTCGGTAAGCGCAACCAGATCGAGAGCTTCTTCGGCTGGCTGGAGAAGCGGTTCTACGTCAAGGACCGGCACGCCAGCTGGGGCCGCGAGGCGCAGCTGCTCGACCTGGTCTTCTCCGCCCTGCTGCACAACACCGAGGCCTGGGCCCACCTGGCCTACCGGCACCCCGCGGCCGCCGCCGACCTCGCGCGCGAGCTGGCCGACCTCCCCGCGACCATCTCGAGCATCAACTCGACCTCAGTCAAGGAGGAGCTGCTCGCCGCCTGACCGGCGACTGACAACGCCACAGGGGCTCCGGACGGTGCACCGCGTTCACACCGCGACCACCGACCGGAGCCCCTCGTGCTGCAGCCCACCACCGACCGCTACGACTACACCCGCATCCTGCGTCGCACCGACCCGACCATCGCCCCGCTGTTCCTGGCGGACCTCGACCAGGCCGTCGACGTCTCCGCCGAGATGACCGGCGACCTGACCGCGACCCTGCCCGTCATCGCCGACATCTGGCAGCAGGTCAGCCCCGACCCAGACACCACCGCGAACATGCTCGGCGTCCTCGTCGCGTTCAGCACCACCGCGACCGCCGCCGGCGCTACCACCTGGCACGACGTGCCCACCGAGCTCATCACCGAGTTCATCCACGCCTCCGGCCGCGCTGCCGGAGAGGTGTGCCGGCTGCGCAAGAACGTCGTCCACGGCGCCTACCTGGCGCTCTACGACGCCGGTCTGTTCGATGACGTCAGCCCGGCCGCGGGCATCGACCCCGTCCGCGGTGAGATCCGCACCGACGAGCGCGGCCGCCGCCGCGGCAACGCGCAGCAGACCAGGACCCGCAAGGCCGATGCCGACCTGGTCGCGATCAGGACCGCCACCCACGACGAGATGCTGATCCTGCGACTCGCCACCCGCCTGGCCGTGACCTCCCGGACGCAGCAACTGCCCGCCGCCGCCGTCGCCATCTGCTCGTCCTCGGCCACCGCCGCCGAGGCCGCTCAAGTCCTCTGGGCGCACGTCCAGACGGACGCGACCCCGCAGATGAGCCTCCCCGGGCAGCTCGCCGTCACCGGCCCCACGCTGCACCGCATCGCCCCCCGCACCGTCGCGCTCGACCCGTGGGCCGCCGAGGCGCTGACCGACTGGCGGACCGAGCGCAAGGCGAAGGACAAGCCCGGCAACGCCTCCCGCGTCGCATCGGGCCAATCAGTCATCTACACCGGTGGCAAAGCCCTCGACAGCGACAGTGCCCGGATCGCTGCCGACCAGCAGATCGGCAAGGCCGTCGAGATCGCGGACCTCAACCGCGAGCTCGGCTTCTCCGCCGGGTCGCTGCGACTGTGGGCCGCCGCCCGCCACGTCACCGAGTTCGCCAGCCTCATCCACGCCGCCGCTATCGCCGGCATCGACCCCCTCGAACTCCACCGACAGATGATCCGTGCCGCCGACCGCAGGTCTCCGCGCTGCCGCTGATCGACCGCCCCACGGCATGCTGGAAGTCCCCGTGGCATCCGTGGAGTCCCGGGAGATCGGGTCCCGGGTAAGCGGCATGCCGCTGTCCCTGAAGCGCGGCACGCGCCCGGTGTGCGGGTCTGGGACTGCGAACTCACCGGCGGCGGTGACGTGGCGCCCGCCCGCATGGAACAGGTGGCCGGCTACGGAGGCGGGCCGGTCGCCGGTGACAGTTCGAGGCCGAGGTGCCTTCGTTCCTGCTGCTTACCCGGCACACTGGGTGCGTGCGCGACCTGGACGAGGGTGCCGAGCGCCAGCAGCGTGCGTTCGACCGTGCTGTCGCGCGCGAATGGGAGGCCATCGCGGCGCACGAGCGCGCGGCTGTCTTCCACGACTCCACGGCCGACGTGCTGGCGCAGGCAGCGCTTGGCGAGCTGGACGAGGTGAGGTCCGCCGGAATGGCTCGGCGAGCGGCCAACGAGCGGCGTCTTGCGGAGACAGCGCGGGAGCGCGCGCAGACTGCCCGGGCACGGCTGGCAGCGGAAGGGGTCACCGTCGAGGAGTAGGACCGGCTGCGGCGGGGACGTTCCAGAAGAGGCCCAGCCGCATTCCGAGATCGGCTACTTCGCGTCCCCGAACGGGACAGGGCAACCACCAGCGGATCCCGAAAAGACGCAGGTGAACGCAGTTGTTCCCATACCCCACGCCGGCGGGACACGGGAACACGTCCCGGGACGAGTCTAGGGACACCGCCGGGGCCGACTCCCGCGGCGCCGGGGGTCACGGCGGCGCGGCCCCCATCGGCTCCATCCCGCCCGTCCCGTCGGCACCGGGGACGGTCAGGGCCGGGACCGCCTGCGGCGCGGTCAGCACGAGCAGGCCCAGGGTGAGGAGCACGGCCGTCGTCCCCCAGGTGGCCACGCGCCGCCACGGCAGCGTCTTCTCCACGGCGATGAGCGCGGCGACGACGGCCATCCAGACGACGCTCATGACGCCCAGCGCGAACAGGGCCGCCATCAGCGCCCAGCAGCAGCCCACGCACCAGGCGCCGTGGCCCGCACCCATCCGCAGGGCACCCCACCGGCCCTCGCGCCACGACCCGAGGAGGTACCCCAGCGGGCTGCGGCACCGGCCGAGACAGACGTCCTTGAGCGGGGTCAGCTCGTAGACCGCCGCGACGAGGAGGGTCGCGCCGGCCACCCACCGGCCCGCGCGGTCCCAGGCGAGCACGTCGCCGGCGGCCCGGGTCACGATCGTCAGCAGCGCGAAGGCGAGCAGCCCCGCCGCCGTCCACGCGAGCAGGTAGCCGGCGACGAACAGCGGGGGCGACAGCGGCGAGCGCCGCCGGGTCATCCGGGAGTACAGCGCGACCGTCGGCGCGACCGACGGGAACATCATCGCGGCCGTCATCACGACCCAGACCGAGAGGAACCAGCCCAGCGTCCCCAGGGCGGTCCACGGGCCCCCGTCCATGCCCTCCATCCGGCGCACGGTCCACCACCAGCCGACGCCGGCGAGGACGAACAGCGCGGCCACCAGCCCGGACCGGGCGCGGACGGCGGCGAGGGCCGGCGCGAGGCCCCCTCCCCCGGGGACGCGTTCGGGCGCCGGGGCGCTCATCGGCTCAGGCGGCCCAGGAGAACTCGGCGGTGGACAGCCCCGTCCTGCCCTCGTACCGGATGCCGAAGGCGTCGATCCGCGAGCGCCGGGCCTCGGCCATGGTCAGGTCCGACCCGGCCGGGTGGAACATCCCGTCGAAGCGGACCGGCCGGCCGTCCTCGACGCCGAAGGGCACGATGTCCTCGATCTCGAAGTCGATGACGTCCCCGACGCGGACGCTGTGCAGCAGCCCGTCGTCGCGGATGTCGATCGCCGCCCGCTCGACGCCCACGACCTCGCCGACCAGCGGGGCGAGCGCGGCCATCGGTCCGCCGAGCTGCCCGCCGAAGACCCGCGTCAGCGCGTCGAACTGCGCGTCGGTGGCGTCCTCGTCGACGAAGAGGCCGAGCCGCCAGTTGCCGTCGGTCATGACCTTCGGGGTGTCGATGATCGTCACCACGCGACGGCCCCCGACGTCGGTGCCCTCGACCTGCCCCTGGCGGACGGCGAAGGCCAGGGTGGCGCGGCAGAAGTCGTAGGTCGCGCCGTGGTCGAACGAGAGGTTGCACGGGCACATCAGCTCGCACGAACACGTCTCGGCGTAACTGCCCCTGAGGTCCCACGCCATGGCCGGCCCCCTCCGCGAGGGAGCCAGTGTCCGACCGTGCGGTGGGGCCGGTCAACGGCCCCCGCGACGGCCGTGCGCTCAGGCCGCGCCGGTGCCCGCGGCCGGGCCCTCCTGCAGCCAGTCGGCCGGGTCGCTGCCGGGCAGCGGCCCCTCGGCCAGCCACCGGGCGAAGCCCTCGGGGTCGCGGCGCTCGAGCTCGTCGAGCGTCTCCTGGCGACGGCGGACCACGGCCTGGCGGGCCGCCGGGTCCAGCCGGCCGGCGAGGGCCGCCGTGGTGCCCAGCCACTCGCGGCCCAGCGCCACCGTCGACAGCGTCGCCACCGGCGGCAAGGACAGCACCCGGGCACCGGACTGGCCCGTTGACCCGGCGGTCCCCGGCCGCTGCGGCCCGGCCGGCGTCACCGGCGGCGGCACCGCGACCGGGCCGGGACGGCGCGCGCCGGGCCGGCCGGCGCGCAGCAGCCAGACGCCGAACCCCGCGACGACGAGCAGCGCGGCGGCCGCCGCGGTGAGCGTGGCACCGCCGAGCGCGGCGGTGCCGGAGAGGACGAGCAGGACCCCGATGGTGGCCGCCCCGGTGCGCCACGCGGCCTCCAGCGGCGCGGGACCGCCGTCGGTGGACTCGCGGGCCACCCCGGCGGCCAGGCAGGCGGTGACGACCGCGGCCAGCCCGACGGCCAGCAGCCCGGGCGGCCGCAGGGCCAGGCCGCCGACGACCGCGACGGCCGCCAGGGCGAGGGCGGCGACGCCCGAGAGCAGGCGGACGGGCAGGCCGCGGTCGGACATCGGACAGCCTCCAGGGGGGCAGGCCGGGCACGGGACCCGGCCGGCTCCGGGAGGAGCGGTCGGGACCGCCCCCTACCCAGCCACCACGCGGTTGCACACCGTGGCCGGGCGTGTCGTCGTCCCGCGGGTCGCCGACGGCATGATCGCGGCCCGTGGGCACCTCCGTCGTCGACCTCGGGCCGCGGCTGGCCGTCGTCCTCGTGCTGCTCACCGCGCTGGCCGCGGCCGGCGGCCGGCTGTCCGGGCTCGGCCAGGAGCGGCCGGTCGTGGTGGCGGCGCTGCGGGCCACCGTGCAGCTGGCCGCGGTCTCGGCGGTGCTGCTGGCCGTCGTCGGGTCGCTGTGGCTGTCGGCGGCCTTCGTGCTGCTCATGCTCGCCGTCGCGGCGGTCACCGCGGCCGGGCGGGTGAGCGGCCTGCCGCTGCGCGCCCCGGGCGCCCCGCGGCGGGTGGCGACGGCGGGCCTGGCGGTGGCCGGTGGGGCCGCGCCCGTGGTGGCGCTGGTGCTGGCCAGCGGCTCCGTGCCGCTGCGCGGGGTCGCCGTCGTCCCGGTGGCCGGGATCCTCGTCGGCGGCGCCATGACGGCGACCTCGCTGGCGGGACGGCGACTGCGCGAGGAGCTCGCCGGCCGCCGCGGCGAGGTGGAGGCCGCCCTGGCGCTCGGGCTGCTCCCCCGCGACGCCGTCCTCCTGGTGGCCCGTGCCTCGGCCGCCACCGCGCTGGTGCCGCCGCTGGACCAGACGCGGACCGTGGGGCTGGTCACCCTGCCGGGCGCCTACGTGGGCGTGCTCCTCGGCGGCGGCAGCCCGCTGGCGGCCGGTGCGGCCCAGCTGCTGGTGCTGGTCGGGCTGCTGGCCGCCGAGGTCGCCGCGGTGTGGATCGTCACCGAGCTGGTCGCGCGCGGGCAGGTGCTGGCCGACCTGCCCCGGTGAGGACGTCCAGCGACCTCACAGGCACCCTCCAGCGCCCCGCCAGACGCCGGGACCACCGTGGTCGTCGAGGGCGGCGGACGGCCGCCCGTGAGGGAGGCGCAGGACAGTGACCGACGGACAGCAGCACCCGGCGCAGCAGCCGACCGGCGCGACCCCGGGGTGGACCCCGCCCCCGGCCGGCGGGTCCTGGCACCCCTCCGGCGGGACCGCGACCGCGACGGTGCCGCCGCCGCTGGTGCCGCCCGTCCCTCCCGCTCCCCGTCGCACCGGCCGGCTGCGGCTCGGCGTCGCCGGCCTCCTGGCCGGGGCGCTGATCGGCGGCGGCGCCGGGGCCGGCGTGGTCGCGCTCACCGCCGACGGCGGCGGCGCGGCGCCGACGGCCGCCACCGCGCAGAGCGTCGTCGTCAAGGACCCCGAGACGGCGACCGCGGTGACCGCCGCCGCCGCCACGGCCGCGCCCAGCGTCGTCACCGTGTACGTCACCGGCGGCTCGGGCTCCGGCAGCGGCTCGGGCGTGGTGCTCTCCGCGGACGGCTACGTGCTCACCAACAACCACGTGGTCACCCTCGACGGCAGCACCGACGGCGCGACCATCCAGGTGCGCACCTCCGACGGCACGCTCTACGACGCCACCGTCGTCGGCACCGACCCGACCTCCGACCTCGCCGTGGTGAAGCTGCAGGGGGCCGACGGGCTGACCCCGGCCACCTTCGCCGACTCCGACGACGTCCAGGTCGGCGACCTCGCGGTGGCCATCGGCGCCCCGCTCGGCCTGTCCGACACCGTCACCGACGGGATCATCAGCGCGACGAACCGCGCGGTGGCCACCGGCTCCACCCGGGACGACGCGACGGTCATCGACGCGCTGCAGACCGACGCGGCGATCAACCCGGGCAACTCCGGCGGCGCGCTGGTGAACGCCGCCGGCGAGGTGGTCGGCATCAACACCGCCATCGCCTCGGTGGCCTCGGGTGCGCCGGGCCAGGACACGCAGAGCGGCAACATCGGCGTGGGCTTCGCCATCCCCAGCAACACCGCGCAGCGGATCGCGCAGGAGATCGTCGCCACCGGCTCGGCCACCCACGCGGTCCTCGGGGTGCAGGCGCAGACCGCGGCCGGCGACACCGGAAGCGAGGTCGGCACCGGGGCGCAGATCGTGCGGGTGGACCCGGGCGGCGCCGCGGCCGACGCCGGGCTGCAGGCCGGTGACGTCGTGACCGCCGTCGGCGACCGGGCGGTGACCACCTCCACCGAGCTGACCGCCGCGGTGCGCGACGCCGCCCCCGGTGACCGGGTGACGCTGACGGTCCAGCGCGACGGCCGGACGACGACCGTCGAGGTCACGCTCGGCAGCAGCGGCAGCTGACTCCCGCGCCCCGACGGCACCCTCCCGGGCCTCCTAGGCTCGGGAGGGTGTCGTCGTCCCCGAGCGCTCCGCTGGCCTCCTCGCTGGACGACCCGGAGCGCGCCGAGGGCCTGCGGCGGATGAAGCGGCTGGCCACCGGGCTGTTCCTGGTGGCCGCGGCGGTGTTCCTCGCCTGCGTGCTGGCCGGATCCGAGGCGGGGGCCTGGGTCGGATACGTGCGGGCCACCGCCGAGGCCTCGATGGTGGGCGCGCTGGCCGACTGGTTCGCCGTCACCGCGCTGTTCCGGCACCCGCTGCGGATCCCGATCCCGCACACGGCGATCATCCCGCGCAAGAAGGACCAGATCGGCGCCAGCCTGGGCACCTTCGTGCAGGAGAACTTCCTCACCCGCGCCGTCGTCGAGGACAAGCTGGCCACCGTCGACGTCCCCGGCCGGCTCGGGGGCTTCCTGGCCGCTCCCGGCCGGGCCGAGCGGCTGGCCGCCGACGCCGCGGTCGCGCTGGCCGGGGTCACCGACCTGCTGCGCGACGACGACGTGCAGGACGCCGTCGCCGGGCTGGTCGACCGCAAGCTGCACGAGACGCCGGCCGCGCCGGTGCTGGCCCGGGTGCTGGAGCTGGTCGTCGACGGCGACCGGCACCAGGAGGTGCTCTCGGCGGCGCTGCGCTACCTGGCCCGCTTCCTCGAGGACAACCGGGTGGTCTTCCGCGCCCAGCTCGGCGACGCCTCCCCCTCCTGGGTGCCCGACTGGGTCGACGACCGGGTGTTCGACCGGGTCTTCGCCGGGGTGCGGTCCTTCCTCGACGAGGTGGGCGCCGACCGGCACCACGAGCTGCGCCGGGTCTACGACGCCCGGCTGCGCGCCTACGTGCACGCGCTGCGCACCGACCCCGACACCGCCGCGCGGGTCGAGGCGTTCAAGAAGGAGCTGCTCGAGCACCCGGCGGTGCGCACCTGGTCCTCGTCGCTGTGGACCAACGCCAAGACCGCGTTCCTCGCCGCTGCCGCCGACCCCGACTCCGAGCTCCGGGCGCGGGTGGCCGGGCTGGTCCGCGACGCGGCGCGGCTGCTGCAGACCGACCCGCGGGTGCGCGAGCGGGTGCAGCGGCAGTCGGTGCGGGTGGCCGGCTACCTGGTCGACCGCTTCGCCGGCGAGCTGGCCGACGTCGTCGGCGCCACCGTGGCCCGCTGGGACACCGAGGAGACCAGCCGCCGCATCGAGCTGCAGGTGGGCCGCGACCTGCAGTTCATCCGCATCAACGGCACCGTCGTCGGCGGCCTCGCCGGCCTGGTCATCTACACCGTCGCCCAGCTGCTCGGCTGAGCCCGGCGCGGCCGCTACCGGCGGGCCTGGGCGACGGCGTAGAGGGCGATGCCGGCCGCGACGCTGACGTTGAGCGACTCGGTGTCGCGGGCGATCGGGATGCGCAGGACGACGTCGCAGCGCTCGCGGACCAGCCGCGACAGCCCCGCCCCCTCCGCGCCGACGACCAGCGCGACGGGGTCGGCCAGGCCGTCGAACTCGTGCAGGTCGGTGTCGCCGTCGCCGGCCAGGCCCACGGTCATGAGCCCCGCGTCCTGGTAGGAGGCCAGCGCGCGGGCGAGGTTGACCGCGCGGGCCACCGGCAGGCGGGCGGCGGCGCCGGCGCTGGTCCGCCAGGCCGAGGCGGTCATGCCGACGGCGCGGCGCTGCGGGACGACGACCCCGTGCGCGGCGAACGCGGCCGCCGAGCGGACGACGGCGCCGAGGTTGCGCGGGTCGGTGACGCCGTCCATGGCCACCACCAGCGGCGGCCGGCCGGAGTCGCGGGCGACGTCGAGCAGGTCGTCGGGGTGGGCGTAGGAGTACGGCGGGACCTGCAGGCCGATGCCCTGGTGCAGCGCCCCGTTCGACATCCGGTCGAACTCGGCCTTCCCGACCTCGAGCAGCGGCAGTCCGCGGTCGGCGGCCAGCTGCACCGCCTCGGTGATCCGCTCGTCGGTGCGCCCGCCGTCGCCGGTGACGACGTAGAGCGCGGTCGCCGGGATCTCCGCGCGCAGCGCCTCGACCACCGGGTTGCGGCCCAGCAGCAGCTCCGGGGCCTCCTCGGCGCGCTGGCGGCTGCGGTCGCGGTCGGCCCGGCGGCGGGCGTCGGCCTGCGCGCGGCGCTGCGCCGGGTGGCCGGGGCGCATCTCGGCCGGCGGGGTGGCCCCGCGGCCGGCGAGCGACCGGCGGTTCTTGCCACCGGTGCCGGCGGTGGCGCCCTTCTTGCCGGCACCGCTCGTGCGGCCGCGGCGCTGGCTGTTGCCGGCCATCAGCGGGTCAGCTCCCATCGGGGTCCCTGCGGGGTGTCCTCGACCTGCACGCCGAGGGCGGTGAGCTGGTCACGCAGCGCGTCGGCCGCCGCGTAGTCCTTGCGGGCGCGGGCGGCCTGCCGCTGGTCGAGCGCCAGCCGGACCAGCCCGTCGGTCACCTCGGCCAGCCGGTCCCCGCCGCCGCCGGCCCACCGCGGGTCGAGCGGGTCCAGGCCGAGCACGGCCAGCATCGCGCGGACCGCACCGAGCGCGGCGGCGGTCGCGGTGTCGTCGCCGTCGGCCAGGGCGGTGTTGCCCACCCGGACGGTGTCGTGCACGACGGCGACGGCGGCCGGCGTGCCCAGGTCGTCGTCCAGGGCCGCGCGGAAGGCCTCCGGGAGCCCGGCCGGGTGCTCGGCGCCCACCCGCTCGGCGGCCCGCTGCACGAACGCCTCGACCCGCCGGTACGCCGCGCCCGCCTCGGCCAGCGCGGTGTCGGTGAACTCGATGGTCGAGCGGTAGTGCGGGGCGACCAGGTAGTAGCGCAGCTCCACCGGCCGCACCCGACGCACCACCTCGTCGACCAGCGCGGTGTTGCCCAGCGACTTGCTCATCTTCTCGCCGCCGAGGGTGACCCAGCCGTTGTGCAGCCAGTACCGCGCGAACCCGTCGCCGGCCGCGCGCGACTGCGCCTGCTCGTTCTCGTGGTGGGGGAAGCGCAGGTCCAGCCCGCCGCCGTGGACGTCGAAGTCCGGTCCGAGGTAGCGCTCCGCCATCGCCGAGCACTCCAGGTGCCAGCCCGGCCGACCGCGGCCCCACGGCGTCGGCCACGCGGCGGTGTCGGGCTCGCCGGGCTTGTGCGCCTTCCACAGCGCGAAGTCGCGGGGGTCGCGCTTGCGCTCGTCGGTGTCGGTGTCGGCGGCCGGCTCGAGGTCCTCCAGGCGCTGGCGGGTCAGCGCCCCGTACTCCGGGAACGAGCGGACGTCGAAGTAGACGTCGCCGTCGACGGCGTAGGCGTGCCCGCGCTCCACCAGCCGCTCGACGAGCTCGACCATGTCGGGCACGTGGCCGGTGGCGCGCGGCTCGTAGGTGGGCGGCCGGACGCCGAGGACGTCGTAGGCGCGGGTGCAGGCCAGCTCGTTGGTGTAGGCCCAGGCCCACCACGGGACACCGGCGTCGGCGGCCCTGGCGAGGATCTTGTCGTCGATGTCGGTGACGTTGCGGACCAGCGTGACGTCGAGGTCGTGGCCCCGCTCCAGCCAGCTGCGCAGCACGTCGAAGACCAGCGCGGCGCGCACGTGGCCCACGTGCGGCGGCCCCTGCACGGTGAGCCCGCAGACGTACACGGAGGCCTGTCCCGCACGCAGCGGCGTGAAGTCGCGGACCGCGCGGGCGGCCGTGTCGTACAGGCGGAGGCTCACTGCGCGGAGTCTACGGAGCGCTGCATCAGAGGGGCGCGGAGTCCACGGACCCCGCCCCGACGACCAGCGCGGTCGCGATGGCCGCCCGGCCCTCGCCCCGCCCGACCAGGCCGAGCCCGTCGGTGGTGGTGGCGGTGACGCTCACCGGGGCGCCCAGCGCGGCCGACAGCGCGGCCTCCGCCTCCGCCCGGCGCGGGCCGAGCTTCGGCGCCGGCGCGACCAGCTGCACGGCGGCGTTGCCGACCCGCCAGCCGGCCGCCGCGAGGGTCTCCCGCACGTGCTCGAGGACGGCGACCCCGCGGGCGCCGGCCCAGCGCGGGTCGTCGGTGCCCAGCAGGCCGCCGATGTCGCCGAGCCCGGCGGCCGACAGGACGGCGTCGGTGAGGGCGTGCGCGACCACGTCGCCGTCGGAGTGCCCGGCACAGCCGTCGGCGCCGGGCCACTCCAGGCCGGCCAGCCAGCACGGGCGGCCGGCCTCGACCGGGTGCACGTCGACGCCCAGGCCGACCCGCGGCAGCCCGGTCACCGGGCCACCAGCAGCCCGGCCAGGTGCAGGTCGTGCGGCACGGTCACCTTCGCGGCGCGCTCGTCGCCCTCGACGGTCGCCACGGGGACGCCGGCCGCGCGCACCACGGCGGCGTCGTCGGTGAGCTCCACGCCCTCGGCCAGGCCGGCGTAGGCGGCGACCAGGGTGGCGCGGTGGAAGCCCTGCGGCGTCTGCACCCGGCGCAGCCGCGCCCGCGGGACGGCGTCGGTGACCAGGCCGCCGTCGTCGACGACGACGGTGGTGTCGACGACGGGCAGCACCGGGACGACGGCGGGCGCGCCGGCCGCGAGCGCGGCGAGGACGCGGGCGACGACGTCGGGCGGGGTGAGCGGGCGGGCCGCGTCGTGCACGAGGACGACGTCGGCCCCCGGGCCGGCCGCGGCCAGGCCGGCGCGGACCGAGGCGGTGCGGGTGGCGCCGCCCTCGACCAGTCGCACCCGGCCGGGCAGCGCGGCGGCGAAGCCCGCGCGCTCGGCGGCGGGGACGGTCACCACGACCTCGTCGACCCCGCCGGCGAGCAGCGTCTCGACCGCCCAGGCGACCAGCGGCCGGCCGGCCAGCTCGACGAGCGCCTTGGGCCGGTCGGCCCCCAGACGCGAACCACTCCCGGCCGCTGCGACGACGCCGACAGCGGACACGGGAGTGGCCGGGTGGAGCAGAGGGTGTGCGGGGTTCAGCTGGCGAGGACCTCGTCGAGCAGGACCTCGGCCTTGTCCTCGTTGGTGCCCTCGGCGAGCGCGAGCTCGCTGACCAGGATCTGGCGGGCCTTGGACAGCATCCGCTTCTCACCGGCGGAGAGGCCACGGTCCTTGTCGCGGCGCCACAGGTCGCGGACGACCTCGGCCACCTTGTTCACGTCGCCGGAGGCCAGCTTCTCGAGGTTGGCCTTGTAGCGGCGCGACCAGTTGGTCGGCTCCTCGGTGTGCGGGGCCCGCAGGACCTCGAACACGCGGTTGAGCCCGTCCTGACCGACGACGTCGCGGACGCCGACGATCTCTGCGTTGTCGGCCGGCACGCGCACGGTCAGGTCGCCCTGGGCGACCTTCAGCACGAGGTAGGCCTTCTCTTCACCCTTGATGACCCGCGTCTCGATCGCCTCGATCAGAGCGGCACCGTGGTGCGGGTAGACGACGGTCTCGCCGACAGTGAAGCCCATGTGATTGTGACCCCTTTCGCTGACTCCAGGTTAGCACGGCACACTGACGGCCGGACAGGACCGTCTGCTCGTTTGCGCAGGTCAGAGGCCTGGTGAAGTCGTCGGGAGGGGTTGACAGGGGCGTGGTCGGTGTGCGTGCGCACCCCTCGCGGGTCTCCCTCGTGCGGGCCCTCGTGCTCGCCACGCACGCCCCGCCGGCGGCCGCGGTGACCGTCGTCGCGACACTGCTCGCCGTCGCCGCGGGGTTGCCCGCCGGGCGCGCGGCGCTCGTCGGGGTGGCCGTCCTCGCAGGTCAGGCCTCGATCGGCTGGAGCAACGACTGGCTCGACGCCGACCGCGACCGGGCCGTCGCCCGCACCGACAAGCCCGTGGTGCAGGGGGCCGTGGCCCCTGCCGTGCTGCGGACGGCGGCGCTCGCGGCGGCCGCGGCGGCCGTCGTCCTCTCGCTGCTGCTGGGCGCGGTGCCCGGGCTGCTGCTGCTGGTCCTGGTGGCCAGCGGGTGGGCCTACAACGCCGGGCTCAAGCGGACCGCGGCGTCGGGCCTGCCCTACCTGACCGGCTTCGGCGCGCTCCCGGCCGGCGTGGTGGCCGCCGCGCCGGGGGTGCCGGTGGCGCCGTGGTGGCTGCCCGTCGCCGGCGCGGCGCTGGGGGCGGCGGCGCACCTGGCCAACGTGGCGCCCGACCTCGACGACGACCTCGCCACCGGGGTGCGCGGGCTGCCGCACCGGCTGGGCGCCCGGGCCTCGGCGGTGCTGGGTGCGCTGCTGCTGGGGACGGCGTCCCTGGTGCTGGTGCTCGGGCCGGCCGGCCCTCCGGCCTGGTGGGGCTGGGCCGGGCTGGTGCTGGCCGTGCCGGCCGTCGTGGTCGCGGCGCTGGCCGGGACGGCCCGCTTCCGCCGCGCGGCCTTCCCGGCGGTGCTGCTGCTGACGGTGCTCGACGTGGTGCTGCTGGTGGCCGGCGGGGCCGCGCTCACCTGAGCACGGCCCCGCCCTGGCTCACTTCCGGCCGTTGCCGTTGCCGTTGCCGCCCGCGTTGCCGTTGCCACCGCCGTTGCCGTGGCCACCGCCGGTGCCGGTCGCGGCAGGCGCCGGGGCCGGGGCCGGGGCGGGAGCGGCCTGCTGGACCGGGGCCGGCGCGGTGTCGTCCACCGGGACGGGGGCCGGGGCGGGCGCCGGCGCGGGGGCCGGGGCCGGGGCCACGCCGGCGCGGGCGGCCTGGCGGTCGGCGTTGCGCTTGTGGGCGGCCGCGCTGACGCGCTCTCCGGTGGCCCAGCCCATGGTCGCGCCCTCGCTGACCCACGAGCCGAAGGACTGGCCCACGGCCGGGCCGGCGGCCCACTCGGTCTCGGTCAGGCCCGACGCGGAGAGCTCCGGCTCCTCGGTGTCGTCGCCGGGCACCTCGGCCGGGTCGCCGACGACCGGCGCCGGCGCCTCGGGGTCGGCCGGCGCGGGCTCGACGACCACCGGCGCGGGCTGGGGGTCGGCCGGCGCGGGCTCGCCGTCCTCGGGGGTGGTGACCACCGGGGCGGGGACCTCGCCGGTGCCCTCGCCGTCGGCGGGCTGGCTGTCGACGACGGTCTCGACCGGGGCCGTGGGCTCCTCGGTGGCGGCGATCGTCGTCACGGTGCCGGTGAGGGCCACGGCGACGACGCCGGTCGCGGCGGCGGCCTTGGCGGCGATGCCGGCGGCGGCGAGCTTGGCGGTGAGGGTGCTGAGGATCATGCGGGGTCTCTTCCGTGAGGCCCGGGCGGGCTGCCCGGTCGTCCGCGTGGACGGTTCCGACTGGTCGGTGAGCAGACCGGTCGCCAGCAGCTCGGCCAGGGCGGCGGAGGGCCGCCCGGGCGCGGTGGCCGCGGCCCGGACCGCGTCGGTGAACGCGGTCAGGTGCGCGGCGCCCGTGGGCACGGGCCGCCCGGCGAGGCAGGCCGCGAAGGCCTCCTCGTCGGTCCGGGCGTCGGCTGGCGTGGTCATCTCGCTCCCGTCATCGCCGGGCGGGCCGGGAAGGGTGCGCGCCCCGCCACAGCCGTCTCACCCGTCCGGGGGGCACCGGCCGGCTCGAGCCGGGCGCGCAGTGTCCGCAGCCCGCGCCGCTGCAGCGCCTTGACCGAGCCGGTCGAGCGGTCCATCACCGCCGCCACCTGCTCCACGGTCAGGTCGGCGAGCACCCGCAGCAGCAGCACCGAGCGCTGGTCGGCGGGCAGGTCGGCGCACATCCGGTGCACGGTCTCGGTGCCCAGCCGGGCGAGGACGTCGTCCTCGACGTCGCCGCCGGGCGTCTCGGGCAGCGCGTCGGCGCCGTCGTCGGCCAGCTGGGGGCGGCGGCTGCGCCGGCGCCACTCGTCGACCAGTCGCCGGTGGGCGATGGTGAACACCCACGAGCGCAGCGCGTCCTCGTCGCCGGAGAAGCCGCCGAGGCCGCGGAACACCGCGAGGAACGTCTCGCTGGCCAGGTCGTCGGCGTCCGCGGCGCCGTGCACCCGCAGGTAGCCGGTCACCGCCGGGGAGAGGTCGCGGTAGAGCACCTCGAAGGCCCACGCCGCGCCCGCCTGGGCCGCCGCGAGGACGTCGTCGAACGCCGGTCCCGTCGCCATCCGCACCTCCTGCCGTTCCCCCTGTGCGGAGCAGGCATCGGCAGGTGCGGCACGGAACTGGACCGCTGTCCCCCGTCCGGGGAGGCGGTCAGGGCGGGCTGGTGCCCCGGGCGACCTCCTGCTCGACGACCAGCGGGAGGTCCTTGAGCCGGTCGAGGCCCTGCAGCGGACGGCGCATCCGCAGGTTGCCGGCCAGCCGCTCGCGGTTGCGCTCCAGGAAGGCCCAGTAGCCGGCCGTGTAGGGGCAGGCGTCCTCGCCCAGGCGCTGCCGCGGGTCGTAGGAGCAGCCGCGGCAGTAGTCGCTCATCCGGTCGATGTAGGCGCCGCCGGCGGCGTAGGGCTTGGTGGCCAGCGCCCCGCCGTCGGCGTGCTGGCTCATGCCGACGACGTTGGCGACCATCACCCAGTCGTAGCCGTCGACGAACGTGCGGTGGAACCAGTCGGTCATCGCCAGCGGGTCGATCCCGCGCTGCAGCGCGTAGTTGCCGAGCACCATCAGCCGCGGGATGTGGTGCACCCACCCGTCGCGGCGCAGGTCGCCGAGGACGCCGGACAGGCACGCGGCGTCGACGGCGCCGTCGTCGAGGTCGGCCAGCCAGCCGGGCACCGGCTCGGTCGCGCGCAGGGCGTTGGCGTGCCGGTAGTGCCGGCCGAAGTGCCAGTAGGTGTGCCAGATGTAGTCCCGCCAGCCCATGACCTGCCGGACGAAGCCCTCGACGGAGTTCAGCGGCAGCGGGTCGCCGTCGGCGGCGCGGGCCCGGGCGACGTCCTCGGCGGCGTGCACCACCTCCAGCGGGTCGAGCAGGCCGAGGTTCATCGCCGGCGACAGCAGCGAGTGGGCCAGCCAGCGCTCGCCGGCGAGCATCGCGTCCTCGTGCGGGCCGAAGACGCCCAGCCGCTGGGTGAGGAAGTCGTGCAGCCGGGTGAGCGCCTCCTCGCGGGTGACCGGGAACAGCCGCGGGCCGTCGTCCCCGACGAAGGAGACCTCGCCGTCGGCCTCCCAGCGGTCGAGGTCGGCGCGCACCTGCTCGTCGATCTCGTCCTCGGCCGGCCACCACGGCTCCGGCGCCGGTGAGCGGCCGTCGCGGGGGGCGGGCTCGCGGTTCTCCTGGTCGTAGTTCCACCGCCCGCCCAGCGGCTCGGCGCCGTCCATGAGGACGCCGAGCCGGCGGCGGGCGTCGCGGTAGAAGTCCTCCATGAGCAGCCGGCGGCCGCCGCGGCCCTCGACCCACCGGGCGAACTCGCCCTGGCTGCTGACGAAGCCGCGCGCGGCGAGCACCTCGAGGCCGGGGCGCTGCAGCACGTAGTCGCGGCTGCTCCAGGTGGTGGGCGCGCAGACGCTGAGCGGCTCGTCGTACCGGTCGAGCGCCTCGGCGTAGGTGGTGACCCGGTGGAGGTCGGCCCGGTCGCCGAGCTCGGCGGCGCGGTGGCGCAGCGCGGAGAGCACGAGGTGCGCCTTCTGCCGGTGGAACCGGCGGCGGGCGAAGACGGCCTTCGACTCGACGAGCAGGACCGGCTGGTCGGGCGCGTCGAGGAAGTGCGGGCCGAGCTGGTCGGCGAACAGCCAGCGGCGGGTGCCCGGCGACCGCTCGGGGAAGTCGGCCAGCGCCGGGTCCCGTTCCCCCGCCGCCGCACCGCCCGTCGCCGGTCGCTCCACCCGCCTCACCTCCCGGCGGACATGGTGGGTCGACCGTTAGGCTCGGCGCGACTCGGGCCACCGATCCCCACGGTGGCCGGCACGTGTTCCCCGCTGGAGGTCGACCGCTGTGAACCGCGCGAAGAGCGCCGCCGTGATGGGTGCCCTCGTGATCGCCCCGGTCGTCCTCGGTGCCTGCAGCGCCGGGCAGGTCTCCCAGACCGGCACGCAGGACCGCGACAAGGTCGGCCCCCAGGCGCAGGTCGAGGACGTCCTGCTGCGCCAGGTGCTGATCGCCTACCCCGAGGAGGGGCAGTACGAGGAGGGGGACGACGCCGAGCTGATCGTCACGGTCGTCAACACGTCGAACGCCGACGACACCCTCACCGACATCGAGGGCGAGGGCTTCAGCGGCCTGCAGGTGGCCGGCACCGGCCCGACGCCCTCCCCGTCCTCCCCCGCCGGCGACCAGCCCACGGCGACGCCCACCCCGGGCTCGACCGGCGCCACCCCGGCCGCGCCGCCCACCGCCGCCGCCCCGACCAGCGCCTCCCCGACGGCGAGCTCGCAGCTGTCGCTGGACGTCCCCGCCGACACCGCCCTCTACATCGGGCGGGAGGACGGCGCGACGGTGACCCTGCAGGACCTCGCCGAGCCGCTCACCCCCGGGCAGAACCTGACGCTGACCTTCACCTTCGAGCAGGCCGGCGAGATCACCGTGCAGGCGGTCGTGGCCGGCCCCGAGGAGGAGGTCGAGCGCGGCGAGCCCTTCGAGTTCGACACCGAGGAGGAGTCGGACGAGCCCAACACCGAGGCGGAGTGACGCGGGGCCCCCTGCGTCCTCCCCGGGAGTGTCGGTAGCCGCACCTACCGTGGCGGCATGCCCCCGTCCGGAGTGAAGGCCGCCCGCCCCGCCCACCGCTGCACCGAGTGCGGCTACGCCTCGGCGAAGTGGGTCGGCCGCTGCCCCGAGTGCCAGGCCTGGGGGACGCTGCAGGAGGCCGGACCGCCGGCCGCGGCGCTGCGCTCGGTGGCGGCCGGCCCGGTCACCGCCCCCGCCCGGCCGATCGCCCAGGTCGAGCTGACCGGCGCGCGCGCCGTCCCCACCGGCATCCCCGAGTTCGACCGGGTGCTCGGCGGCGGGCTGGTGCCCGGCGCGGTGGTCCTGGTCGCCGGCGAGCCGGGGGTGGGCAAGTCCACGCTGCTGCTCGAGGTCGCCCACCGCGTCGCCGAGGGCAACGGCCCGACGCTGGTGGTCTCCGGGGAGGAGTCCGCGGCCCAGGTGCGGCTGCGCGCCGAGCGGATCGGCGCCCTGCACGACCGGCTCTACCTCGCCGCGGAGACCGAGCTGTCGGCGGTGCTGGCCCACGTCGAGCAGGTGGCCCCGTCGCTGCTGGTCCTCGACAGCGTGCAGACCGTCCGCTCCCCGGCCGTCGACGGCACCGACGGCGGGGCCACCCAGGTGCGGGCGGTGGCCACCGCGCTCACCGCCGTCGCCAAGTCCCGCGGGATGACCACCATCCTGGTCGGGCACGTGACCAAGGACGGCGCGATCGCCGGCCCCCGGTCGCTGGAGCACCTCGTCGACGTCGTCGTCTCCTTCGACGGCGAGCGGCACTCGACCCTGCGCCTGGTGCGGGCCACCAAGAACCGGTTCGGCCCCGCCGACGAGATCGGCTGCTTCGAGATCGGCGACGGCGGCGTGGTCGGCGTCCCCGACCCCTCGCACCTGTTCGTCTCCCGGCGCACCGCCGCGGTCCCGGGCAGCTGCGTCACGGTGACCATGGAGGGCAGCCGGCCGCTGCTGGCCGAGGTGCAGGCGCTGGTGGCCACCAGCGCCGGCGGCGGCTCCCCGCGGCGGGCGGTCAGCGGGCTGGACTCCCAGCGGGTGGCGATGGTCAACGCCGTCGTCGAGCGGCGCGGCGGCGTGCGGCTGGCCGACGCCGACGTGTTCGCCGCCTCCGTCGGCGGGGTGAAGATCGCCGAGCCCGCGGCCGACCTGGCGCTGGCGCTGGCCATCGCGTCCGCGTCCCGGGACACGCCCCTGCCCGAGGGCCTGATCGCGCTCGGCGAGGTCGGCCTGTCCGGCGAGATCCGGCGGGTCGGCGGCACCGGGCGGCGGCTGGCCGAGGCCGCCCGGCAGGGCTACCGGCTGGCGCTCGTGCCGCCCGATGCCGGCCCCGCCCCCAAGGGCATCCGGCTGATGGAGGTGCCCGACCTCGGCGCGGCGCTGTCCTCGCTGTTCCCCGGGTGAGCCGCCCGCCCGCCGCACCCCGCTCGCGACCGGCCGGCAGGCGTGCCACGTAGACTCGGCCGCCGCACCACGTCGACGTCAGGAGCGCCCGTGCCGCCCGCTGTGGACTCCGAGGTCGCCCTCCGGGAGCTCCTCGGCCGCATCGCCCCCGGGACGGCGCTGCGCGACGGCCTGGAGCGCATCCTGGCCGGTCGCACGGGCGCCCTGATCGCGCTCGGCTACGACCGGGTCGTGGAGTCGATCTGCACCGGCGGGTTCGCCCTCGACGTCGCGCTGTCGGCCACCCGGCTGCGCGAGCTGGCGAAGATGGACGGCGCGGTCATCCTGTCCTCCGACGGGCTGCGGATCGTGCGCGCCGGCGTGCACCTGATGCCCGACCCGACGGTCCCCACCGAGGAGTCGGGCACCCGGCACCGCACCGCCGAGCGGGTGGCCGTGCAGACCGGCTTCCCGGTCATCTCGGTCAGCCAGTCCATGCACATCATCAGCGTCTACGTGGCCGGGCGGCGCTACACCCTCGAGCACCCGACGACGATCCTGGCGCGCGCCAACCAGGCCCTCGCGGCGCTGGAGCGCTACAAGCTGCGCCTCGACGAGGTGGCCAGCACGCTGTCGGCGCTGGAGATCGAGGACCTGGTCACCGTCCGCGACGCGATGAGCGTCAGCCAGCGGCTGGAGATGGTGCGCCGGATCGCCGACGAGATCGAGGGCTTCGTCGTCGAGCTGGGCACCGACGGCCGGCTGCTGGCGCTGCAGCTCGACGAGATGCTGGCCGGGGTCGAGGAGGACCGCGCGCTGCTGGTGCGCGACTACCTCCCCGGCGGCGGCGGACGGCGGCCCCGCAGCATCGAGCAGGTGCTCACCGACCTGCGGGCGCTGTCGGCCACCGAGCTGCTCGACCTCTCCGCGGTCGCCCGCTGCTACGGCCTGCCCACCTCGGCCGAGGCCCTCGACTCCCCCGTCAGCCCCCGCGGCTACCGGCTGCTGGCGCGCGTGCCCCGCCTGCCGGCCGGGATCATCGACCGGCTGGTCGACCACTTCGGCGGCCTGCAGAAGCTGCTGGCCGCCACCATCGAGGACCTGCTCGCCGTCGAGGGCGTCGGCGAGGCGCGCGCCCGCGGGATCCGCGAGGGCCTGTCCCGGCTGGCCGAGACCTCGATCCTCGACCGCTACAGCTGAGAAAGGACCCTCCTGCCCCCCACCGCTCGCAAGCTCGCAGCGGGCCCCTGCAGGAGGGCCACACTCAGGTGACCTGGAGGGCGGCGTCCGGGCTGGTCTCGGTGTCCAGCCGGGCGCGCAGCACGTACTGCCCCGGCCCCACCGGCACGCGCTCGGCGGTGCAGGTCGGCTCGCTGGTCAGCCCGCCCCAGGTCAGCGGGAACACCACCTGCTCACCCGGGGCGAGCGTGCGGGTGTCGTCGCTCTGCTCGGGGAAGCAGTCGTTGCTCCCCCACAGCCGCGCGCCGGACCCGTCGAGCAGCACGATCTCCTGCAGCTCCTGGTCGAGCACGCGGGTGCAGGGCACGGCCGCGGTGTTGGTGACGACGAGCTCGAGGACCGGCTGCGAGCCCGCCGGCACCGAGCCCGGCGAGCGCACCTCGAGTGCGAGGACGTCGTCGCTGCACGGCGCACCGGCCTCCTGCTCCGGCGGTGACGGCTCGGACGGTGACGGGGCGGCGGTGGGCGTCGGGGTGGGGGTCTGCACGCTGGCCAGCGAGGGGACCACCCGGTCGAGCGCGGGAGGCTGCGCGGCGGTGCTCGTGGCCGTCGCCTCGGCGGCCGCGGCGTCGCCGTCCCGGCCGCCGAGCAGGGCGACGCCGACCCACCCGCCCCCGCCGAGGACGGCGAGCAGCAGCACCAGCACCAGCAGCCGCCGTCGCCAGTAGACGGCGGCGGGCAGGGGCCCGACCGGGTGCAGCACGCACAGGACCGTAGTCGGCGGCCGGTGACCCCTCCTCCCCGGCACGCCGCGGTCCCGGCCGGGCAGACTGGACCCCCGTGGACGCCCCTGCCGTGCCGACCGCCGAGATCGGGGACACCCTCGTCGACTGGTACGACACCGCCGCGCGCGACCTGCCGTGGCGGCGGCCGGGGGTGGACCCGTGGGCGGTGCTGGTCAGCGAGGTGATGCTGCAGCAGACCCCGGTCGCCCGCGTCGAGCCGGTCTGGCGCGCCTGGGTGGACCGGTGGCCCACGCCGGCCGACCTGGTCGCGGCCTCGCCCGCGGAGGTCATCCGCGCCTGGGGCAAGCTCGGCTACCCGCGCCGGGCGCTGCGGCTGCGGGAGACCGCCGTGGCGCTCGTGGAGCGGCACGGGGGCGCCGTGCCCGCCGACGTGGCGGCCCTGGAGGCGCTGCCCGGCGTCGGCACCTACACCGCGCGGGCCGTGTCCTGCTTCGGCCACGGCCGGCCGCAGCCGGTGGTGGACACCAACGTGCGCCGGGTGGTGGCCCGGCTGGTGCACGGGCGCGCGGAGGCCGGCACCGCCCGGGCCTCGGACCTCACCGACGTCGCGGCGCTGGCCCCGGCCGACCGGGACCGGGCGGTGCGCTTCTCGGTGGCGGCCATGGAGCTCGGGGCGCTGGTGTGCGTGGCCCGGACGCCGCGCTGTGCGGTCTGCCCCGTCCGCGAGCGCTGCGCCTGGCGGCTGGCCGGGTGCCCCGCCGCCGACGGGCCACCCCGGCGGGTGCAGCGGTTCGCCGGGACCGACCGCCAGGTGCGCGGCCGGCTGCTCGACGTCCTGCGTGCCGCCGAGGGCCCGGTGGCGGCGTCCGCCCTCGACGACGCGTGGGACGACGCCGCTCAGCGCGCCCGCTGCCTGGACTCCCTGCTGGCCGACGGCCTGGTCGAGCAGACCGAGGACGGCCGGTTCGCGCTGCCCGCCTGACGGCGCCGGCCGGTCAGCGGCGCGGCGTGAGGTCGCGGAAGGTCATCAGCCAGCCGGCGAGGGCGGTCAGGCCGGCCAGGACGAGCAGGACGGCCCGGACGGGGGTCGGCAGGCCGGCGCCCTCGACGACGACCAGCGTGGCGCCGACCATCGCGGCGGCGATCAGCAGGCCGCCGTAGACCGGCGTCCGCCTCGGGTGGTCACCGCGGGCCACGACCGCCTCCTCCCTGGGAACGCGTCCTCCCCCACCGCAGCGCGTCCCACCCGACGGTGGGCGGTCGGGTCGGACACCCGGTGGTGAGGTGGCCTCCCTGCAGGGTCCCGCCGCGAGCTCGCGAGTGGTGGGGGGCAGGGAGGTCCTTCTGCTGATCATCACGCGGGGTCCCTGGAACGGCACAGGGGCCGCCTCCCTCGCGGGAGACGGCCCCTGTGCTGGACCTCAGTGGACCTGGCGGGCCCTCACTGGCCCTTCTCGAGCGAGGTCGGGCCGCTCTGGCCGTCCTCGTCGTCGCCCACGGTGAGGGCGACCGGCGGGGTGTCGGGCAGGTCGATCGGCTTGGCCTCGCCGCGGAAGGTGAAGGTCGCGGTCGGACCCTCGCCCTCGACGTCCACCACGATGATCTGACCGGCGGTCAGCTCGCCGTAGAGGATCTTCTCCGACAGCGCGTCCTCGATCTCGCGCTGGATGGTCCGGCGCAGCGGCCGGGCACCCAGCACCGGGTCGAACCCGCGGGCCGCCAGCAGCTTCTTGGCGTCCTGCGTGATCTCCAGCGACATGTCCTTGTTGGCCAGCTGGCCCTCCACGCGGGCGACCATGAGGTCGACGATCTCGATGATCTCGTCCTCGGTCAGCTGGTGGAACACGACGATGTCGTCGATGCGGTTGAGGAACTCCGGCCGGAAGTGCTGCTTGAGCTCCTCGTTGACCTTGAGCTTCATCCGCTCGTAGTTCGACTGGGTGTCGTTGCCGACCTGGAAGCCCAGACCCACGGCCTTGGAGATGTCCCGCGTCCCGAGGTTGGTCGTGAGGATCAGGATCGTGTTCTTGAAGTCCACGATCCGGCCCTGACCGTCGGTGAGCCGGCCGTCCTCCAGCACCTGCAGGAGCGTGTTGAACACGTCCGCGTGCGCCTTCTCGATCTCGTCGAAGAGGACCACCGAGAACGGCTTGCGCCGCACCTTCTCGGTGAGCTGGCCACCCTCGTCGTACCCGACGTAACCGGGAGGGGCACCGACGAGCCGCGACACGGTGAACCGGTCGTGGAACTCGCCCATGTCGATCTGGATGAGGGCGTCGTCCTCACCGAAGAGGAACTGCGCGAGCGCCTTGGCGAGCTCGGTCTTACCGACACCCGAGGGGCCGGCGAAGATGAACGAGCCGCCGGGGCGACGCGGGTCCTTCAGACCGGCCCGCGTGCGACGGATCGCCTGCGAGACGCTCTTGATGGCCTCTTCCTGGCCGATGATGCGCTTGTGGAGCTCGTCCTCCATGCGCAGCAGCCGGGTCGTCTCCTCCTCGGTGAGCTTGAAGACGGGGATGCCGGTCCAGTTGGCCAGCACCTCGGCGATCTGCTCGTCGTCGACCTCGGCGACGACGTCCATGTCGCCGGCCTTCCACGCCTTCTCGCGCTCGGCCTTCTCGCCCAGGAGCTGCTTCTCCTTGTCGCGCAGCGACGCGGCCTTCTCGAAGTCCTGCGCGTCGATCGCCGACTCCTTCTCGCGACGGATGGTCGCGATCCGCTCGTCGAACTCGCGCAGGTCCGGCGGCGCGGTCATCCGCTTGATCCGCATCCGGGCACCGGCCTCGTCGATCAGGTCGATCGCCTTGTCGGGCAGGAAGCGGTCGGAGATGTAGCGGTCGGCCAGCGTCGCGGCGGCGACCAGGGCGCCGTCGGTGATGCTGATCCGGTGGTGCGCCTCGTACCGGTCGCGCAGCCCCTTGAGGATCTCGATGGTGTGCTGCAGCGTCGGCTCGCCGACCTGGATGGGCTGGAAGCGGCGCTCGAGGGCGGCGTCCTTCTCCAGGTGCTTGCGGTACTCGTCGAGCGTGGTGGCGCCGATGGTCTGCAGCTCACCGCGGGCCAGCATCGGCTTGAGGATGCTGGCGGCGTCGATCGCGCCCTCGGCGGCACCGGCCCCGACGAGGGTGTGGATCTCGTCGATGAACAGGATGATGTCGCCGCGGGTGCGGATCTCCTTGAGGACCTTCTTCAGGCGCTCCTCGAAGTCACCGCGGTAGCGCGACCCGGCGACCAGGGCGCCGAGGTCGAGGGTGTAGAGCTGCTTGTCCTTCAGCGTCTCGGGGACCTCGCCCTTGACGATCGCCTGGGCCAGGCCCTCGACGACGGCGGTCTTGCCGACGCCGGGCTCGCCGATGAGGACGGGGTTGTTCTTGGTCCGCCGCGACAGGACCTGCATGACCCGCTCGATCTCCTTGGCCCGCCCGATGACCGGGTCGAGCTTGGAGTCGCGCGCGGCCTGGGTCAGGTTGCGGCCGAACTGGTCGAGCACCAGGGACGTCGACGGGGTGCCCTCGGAGGGGCCGCCGGCCGCGGCCGGCTCCTTGCCCTGGTAGCCCGAGAGCAGCTGGATGACCTGCTGGCGGACGCGGTTGAGGTCGGCACCCAGCTTCACCAGGACCTGGGCGGCGACGCCCTCGCCCTCACGGATGAGGCCGAGCAGGATGTGCTCGGTGCCGATGTAGTTGTGGCCGAGCTGCAGCGCCTCGCGCAGCGACAGCTCCAGCACCTTCTTCGCCCGCGGGGTGAAGGGGATGTGGCCGGAGGGCGCCTGCTGGCCCTGGCCGATGATCTCCTCGACCTGCTGGCGGACGCCCTCGAGCGAGATGCCCAGGGACTCGAGCGCCTTGGCCGCGACACCCTCACCCTCGTGGATCAGGCCCAGGAGGATGTGCTCGGTGCCGATGTAGTTGTGGTTGAGCATCCGGGCCTCTTCCTGGGCCAGGACGACCACCCGACGGGCTCGGTCGGTGAACCGTTCGAACATCTGCTGATCTCCTCTGACCGGCTGGTCCGGCACTGTCCTCCCCACGAGCGGGGAGGAGCACCCGACGTCCGTCGGCGCGCTGGGGCACCGGTCTTTCCACTGTAGTCACGGACCACGCCGTCCCGTCGGTGGCGACCGGCGGTGCGGTGGGTGGCTGTCTGGGTCAACCGATGGTGCCCGGACGGTGTTCCGGACCCGTTACGCCGACAGCGGACGGCGCGTTGCCCGGGGACGCCGGTGGCCCGGCCCCTCGAGGGGCCGGGCCACCGGTGACGTGCTGGAACAGCCTCCTCGCAGGGGCCCGCCCCGCACGGGTGACGTGCTGGAACGGCCTCCTCGCAGGGGCCCGCCCCGAACGGAGCGAGGGGTGGGGGGCGAGGAGGTCCTTCTAGTGAGCGGCCTCGTAGGCGTCGACGACGCTGGCCGGGATGCGGCCGCGGTCGCTGACGTTGTGGCCGTTCTTCCGGGCCCAGTCGCGGATCGCACCGGCCTGCTCGCGGTCCATCCGGCCACCGCCGCCGGTGGCCCGGGAACGGCCGCCACCCGAGGCGCGCCCGCCACCGCGGCCGACCTTGCGCGCGGCCTGGACGTAACGCGAGAACGAGTCGCGCAGTTCCCTGGCGTTCTTCTCCGACAGGTCGATCTCGTAGTTCGTGCCGTCGAGGGAGAAGCTTACCGTCTCGTCGGCGGGGAGGTCCTCGTCGAGGTCGTCGCTGAGGATGACCTGCACCTTGCGCGCCATTGTCGCTGTTCCTCGCACTCTCCGGCAGGGCGCCGGTATCCGATTGTCGTCCGCCTGCTCCGGACTCTGCGGTCATTCGACCACACAATCGACCGACCGCACCAATCACGCGGCGTGACCCGCCCATTCAGGGGGAGAAAACACCGCGAATACGGGACGGTCCCTTTCAGGACAGCGGCCGCACCAATGGGAACAGGATCGTCTCGCGGATTCCCAGGCCGGTGAGCGTCATCATCAGCCGGTCGATGCCCATCCCGACCCCGCCGCAGGGCGGCATGCCGTACTCGAGCGCCTCGAGGAAGTCCTCGTCGAGGACCATCGCCTCCGGGTCACCGGCCGCGGCGAGCACCGCCTGCTGGGTGAACCGCTCGCGCTGCACCACCGGGTCGACCAGCTCGGAGTAGCCGGTGCCCCGCTCGATGCCGCCGATGTAGAGGTCCCACTTCTCGGCCAGGCCCGGCGTCGTGCGGTGCGCGCGGGTCAGCGGCGAGGTGTCGACCGGGTAGTCGACGACGAAGGTCGGGGCCTGCAGCGAGTGCTGCACCAGCGCCTCGAACAGCTCCTCGACGACCTTGCCCGGCAGCCACGCGGGGTCGACGCCGACGTCGTGCCGATCGGCCAGGGCGCGCAGGTGCTCGACCGGCGTCTCCGGGGTGACCTCCTCGCCGACGGCGTCGGAGACCAGCGTGTGGAGCGGCACCTGCGGCCACTCCCCCGACAGGTCGACCTCGGTGCCGTCGTGGTGGCGGGCGGTGTGGTCGCCGAAGAGCGCCGCGCAGCACTCCTGGACCAGTTCCCGGGTGGTGCGCGCGACGTCGGAGTAGTCGGCCCACGCCTCGTAGAACTCCAGCATCGCGAACTCCGGCGAGTGCGAGCTGTCGGCGCCCTCGTTGCGGAAGTTGCGGTTGATCTCGAAGACCTTCTCCAGGCCGCCGACGATGCACCGCTTGAGGAACAGCTCCGGCGCGATGCGCAGGTACAGGTCGAGGTCGAAGGCGTTCATGTGCGTGCGGAACGGCCGGGCCGCCGCACCCCCGTGCACGGTCTGCAGCATCGGGGTCTCGACCTCGAGGAAGCCGCGGCCGGACAGCCCGGCGCGCAGCGCGGCAACGACGGCGGCCCGCTGGCGCACGGTGCGCCGCGCCTCGTCGCGGACGATGAGGTCGACGTAGCGGCGGCGGACGCGCAGCTCCTCGCTCATCGGCTTGTGCGCCACCGGCAGCGGGCGCAGCGCCTTGGCGGCCAGCTGCCAGGAGTCGGCGAACACCGACAGCTCGCCGCGCCGCGACGTCCCGACCTCGCCCTCGACGACGACGTGGTCGCCGAGGTCGACGTCGGCCTTCCAGGCGTCCAGCGCGTCGGCGCCCACGCGGTCGCGGGAGAGCATGACCTGCAGCTCCGCGTCGCCCTCGCGCAGCGTCGCGAAGCACAGCTTGCCGGTGTTGCGGCTGAAGATGACGCGGCCGGTGACCCCGACCCGCTCCCCGGTCAGCGTGTCGGGCTCGAGGTCGGGGTGGGCCGCACGGACGTCGGCCAGCGACGTCGTCCGCGGGACCGTGACCGGGTAGGGGTCGACGCCGGCCTCCCGCAGCCGGTCGAGCTTGCCGCGGCGGACCCGCAGCTGTTCGGGGAGCTCGTCGTCCGGCTGGCCGGGGGGTTCGTCGGTCACGGCGCCCGAGCCTACGGCCGTGGGCCGCGCCACCTCGCCCGGACGGCGGTCAGCGGCGGCCGCCGGCCTGGTGGCGCTCGAAGGCCAGCCGCAGCCCGTGCACGGTGAGGTCGGGCTCCCGCTCCCCGATCGAGCGGCAGCTGTCGGCCACCAGCGGCGCCAGCCCCCCGGTGGCGACGACGACCGGGGCGGCCCCGAACTGGCCGACCAGCTCCGCCGCGATGCGCGCGACGAGCCCGTCGACCAGGCCGGCGAAGCCGAGCACCAGCCCCGACTGCAGCGCGGCGACGGTGTTCTTGCCGATCGCCTGGGCCGGCACGGTGAGCTCCACCGAGCGCAGCTGCGCGGCGCGGCTGGCCAGCGCCTCCAGGCTCACCTCGACGCCCGGCGCCAGGGCGCCGCCGAGGAACTGCCCGTCGGGGCCGACGGCGTCGACGTTGGTCGAGGTGCCGAAGTCGACGACCACCACGGGCCGGCCGCGCCCGTCGGGCCAGCGGCCGAACAGCTCGTGCGCCGCCAGCGCGGTCACCACCCGGTCGGCGCCGACCTCGCGCGGGTTGTCCACGTGCAGCGGGACGCCGGTGCGCACGCCCGGGCCGATGAGCACGACCGGCACCTCGAGGGAGTCCAGCAGCTGGCGCAGCGCCGGCAGCAGCGCCGGCACCGTCGAGCAGGCCGACACCCCGGTGACCTCGGTGTCGCGCAGCAGCCCGCGCCAGAGCATCCGCAGCTCGTCGGAGGTGGCCCGCGCGTGCGTGGTCACCCGCCAGCAGCCGATCCGCCGGGCGCCGTCGAAGGTGGCCAGCACGGTCTGGCTGTTGCCGACGTCGACGGTGAGCAACACGGGTCAGCCCCGCAGGTCGAGGGCGAGGTCGAGGACGGGCGAGGAGTGGGTGAGCGCGCCGACCGACAGGTAGTCGACGCCGGTCGCGGCCACCTCGCGGGCGACGGCGAGGGTGAGCCCGCCGGTGGCCTCCAGCTCCGCCCGGCCGGCGACCAGGGCCACCACCTCGCGCAGCGTCGCCGGCGGCATGTTGTCCAGCAGCAGGAAGTCCGCGCCGGCCTCGACCGCCTCGAGCGCCTGGGCCGGGGTGTCGGCCTCCACCTGCACCGGCACCCGCGGCGCCCGCTCGCGGACGGCGGCGACGGCCGCGGCCACCGACCCGGCGGCGGCGACGTGGTTGTCCTTGACCATCGCGACGTCGTAGAGGCCCATCCGCTTGTTCGACCCGCCGCCGCAGCGCACCGCGTACTTCTCCAGCGGCCGCAGGCCTGGGGTCGTCTTGCGGGTGTCCAGCACCACCGCGCCGGTGCCCTCGACGGCGTCGACCCAGGCGCGGGTGGCGGTGGCGATGCCGCTCGCCCGGCTGGCGATGTTGAGGGCGCTGCGCTCGGCGGCCAGCAGCGCCCGCACCGGACCGCGCACGGTGAGCAGCACGTCGCCGCGGGACACCCGGTCGCCGTCGGCGGCGCCGGCCACCAGCGTGGCGCCCGGGGCGAGGCGGGTGAACACGCGGGCGGCCACCGGCAGGCCGGCCACCACGCCGCCGGCGCGGGCGACCAGGTCGGCGGTGCCGTACTGCGCCGGCGGCACGGTGGCGGCGCTGGTGACGTCCAGGGCGACGGCGAGGTCGGGGGCGCCCGGCAGCACGGGGCCGCCGGCGAGGTCCTCGGCCAGCGTGCGCTCGACCAGCTCGTCGACCCACGCCTCGGCCAGGCCGGTGCCCTCCAGCGACCGGGGGTCGGCGCTCACCACGGCGGCACCGCCGGGGCGCCCACGGGGCGGCGGGTCAGCCGCAGCCGGCCGTCGTCGTCGAGCCGCACGTCGAGGTGCACCCGCCACTCCTCCTCGGTCCCGGGGTGGTCCTCCCGCCAGTGGCACCCGCGGGTCTCCTCGCGGGCGGCCGCCGCGGCGGTGAGCGCGCTCGCGACGGTGAGCAGGTCGGTGGCCTCCCAGCTCGCCACGCCCGGGTCGGCACCGCGGCCCTCCGCCAGCCCGGCGGCGAGCCCGGCCAGCACACCGCCGGCCTCGGTGAGGCCCGCGCCGGAGCGCAGCGCGGCGACCCGCCCGGACGTGGTGTCGGTGACCGTGCGCCGGCCGGCCGGGTCGAGCAGCCCCGCCGTCGCCGGCGCGGCCGCGCGGACCGGCGCGGACGGCGGCAGGCCACGGGCCAGCTCCGCGCCGATGCGCGCGGCGAACACCAGCCCCTCCAGCAGCGAGTTCGACGCCAGCCGGTTGGCCCCGTGCACGCCGGTGCAGGCGACCTCGCCGCACGCGTAGAGGCCGGGCACGGTGGTGCGCCCGGCGAGGTCGGTGACCAGGCCGCCGGAGGCGTAGTGGGCGGCCGGCGTCACCGGCACCAGGTCGGTGACCGGGTCGACGCCGGCGGCGCGGCAGCTGGCCACGATGGTCGGGAAGCGGTGCTCGAGGTCGGGCACGCCGCGGGCGTCGAGCCAGACGTGGTCGACGCCGTCGCGCAGCTGCACCCGGGTGATCCCCTTGGCGACGACGTCGCGCGGGGCGAGCTCGGCCAGCGGGTGCGCCCCGACCATGAACCGCTCCCCCGCGCCGTCGCGCAGCACCGCGCCCTCGCCGCGCAGCGCCTCGCTGACCAGCGGCTGCTGCCCGCGGGCGCCCGGACCCAGGTACAGCGACGTCGGGTGGAACTGGACGAACTCCAGGTCGGTGGCCACCGCCCCGGCGCGCAGGCCCAGCGCCACGCCGTCCCCCGTGGACACCGCCGGGTTCGTCGTCGCGGCGTAGACCTGGCCCATGCCGCCGGTGGCCAGCACGACCGCGCGGGCCCGGACGGCGCCCACGCCGTCCTCGGACCCCTCGCCGAGCACGTGCAGCGTGACGCCGGCGGCCCGGCCGCCGGCGTCGGTGAGCAGGTCGAGCACCATCGCGTGCTCGACGAGGGTGACGCCGGGGTCGGCGTGCACCGCCTCGCACAGCGCGCGCATGACCTCCGCCCCGGTCGCGTCGCCGCCGGCGTGCACGATCCGGTCGGCGGAGTGGCCGCCCTCGCGGGTGAGCAGCAGTGCCCCGGCGGCGTCCCGGTCGAACCCGGCGCCCCACCCGATGAGCTGGTGCAGCCGCGCCGGGCCCTCGGTCACGAGCGCGCGCACCGCGGTGGGCTCGCACAGGCCCGCGCCCGCCACCTCGGTGTCGCGGGCGTGGGCCTCCGGGGTGTCGGCCGGGTCGAGGACGGCCGCGATGCCGCCCTGCGCCCAGCGCGTCGAGCCGTCGTCGACCCGGACCTTGGTGACGACGGCGACCGACAGGCCGGCCGCCCGGGCGTGCAGCGCGACGCACAGCCCCGCGACGCCGGAGCCGACGACGCAGACGTCGGCGGCCAGCTCCCAGCCCGCCGCCGGGGCGGCCAGGCGCACGGGCAGCCCGGTGACGGGAGGAGCCAGGGTCACCGGACGGGGACGCCGAGGTCGCTGCGCCGGTGTCCGGTCGCTCCGGGCACGGGCGCCGAGGGGTCCCCGCCCAGCTCGACGACGCGGTTGTCGCCGTCGACGTGCACGATCCTCGGGACGTGGCTCTCGGCCTCGGTCTCGTCCATGACGCCGTAGCTGATGAGGATGACCAGGTCGCCGGGGTGCACGAGGTGGGCGGCGGCACCGTTGATGCCGAGGACGCCGCTGCCGCGCTCGCCGGGGATCGCGTAGGTCTCCAGCCGCGCGCCGTTGGTGACGTCGACGATCGCGACCTGCTCGCCGGGGAGCAGGTCGGCCGCGTCGAGCAGGTCCTCGTCGACCGTGACCGAGCCGACGTAGTGCAGGTCGGCCTGGGTGACCGTCGCCCGGTGGATCTTGGACTTGAGCATCGTGCGCATCATCGGGGCTCTCCCAGGGTGACGGGGGCGTTGTCGAGGAGCCGGGTGCTGCCGGCGCGGGCGGCGACGAGCAGCCGGGCGGGGCCGGCAGCCGGCGGGGGCCCGAGGTCGGGGTCGGTGAGCGCGAGGTAGTCGGGGACGAGCTCCGGCGCGGTGGCCAGCACCGCCCCGGCCGCGGCGAGGACGGCGTCGGCACCCCGCGGGCCGGCGTCGGCACCGGCGCGCAGCGCGCGGGAGATCGCGGCCGCGGTGGCCCGCTGCGCGGCCGACAGGTAGCGGTTGCGCGAGGACAGCGCCAGGCCGTCGGCCTCGCGCACGGTCGGCACGCCGACGACCTCCAGCGGTAGCGCCAGCTCGCGCACCATGGCGCGGACCAGCGTCAGCTGCTGGTAGTCCTTCTCGCCGAAGTACGCCAGGTCGGGCCGGGTCAGGCCGAACAGCTTGGCGACGACGGTGAGCACGCCGGCGAAGTGGCCGGGCCGCACCGCGCCCTCGAGGACCGCGCCCAGCGGGCCCGGGTGGACGGTCACGCCGAGCGCCCCCGGCGGGTAGACCTCCTCCACCGGCGGGTGGAAGACGACGTCGGCGCCCTCCTCGGTCAGCGCGGCGAGGTCGGCGTCCCAGGTGCGCGGGTAGCGGTCGAGGTCCTCGCCGGGACCGAACTGGGTCGGGTTGACGAACACCGAGACGACGACGCTGCCGGCGCGCTCCCGGGCGGCACGGACCAGCGCGCGGTGCCCCTCGTGCAGGGCGCCCATGGTGGGCACGAGGGCGACCGGGCCGGGCAGCGCGGCGCGCAGCCGGGACAGCTCGGCGGTGGTGGCCGCGACCGCCGGGACCGCGGGCGCGCTCACCGGGAACCGGCCGGGTCGGCCGCCTCGTAGAGCAGGTCGAGCAGCGGCGCTCCCTCCTGCCGCCGGAGCCGGCCCGAGGCCAGCGCCCGCTCCGTGGTCCGCTGCGCCATCGCGACGTAGGCCGCCACCGACTCCGGGGCCCGCTCGGTCAGCGTCTCGAGGTGGTCGGCCACCGTGCCGACGTCCCCGCGGCTGACCGGTCCGGTGAGCCCGCGGTCGCCGCGGCGCAGGCCGTTGTCCAGCGCGGCGGTCAGCAGCGGGGTGAGCACCCGGGACGGGTCGCCGACGCCCGCGGTGCGCAGCAGGTCGGCGGCCTCGGCCACCAGCGTGACCAGGTGGTTGGCGCCGGTGACCAGGGCGGCGTGGTACAGCCGCCGGTCGTCCTCGGCCACGAAGAACGGCTCGCCGCCCATCTCCAGCACCAGCGTCTCGGCGACGGCGCGGTGCTCGGGGCGGCTGGTGACGCCGAACGGGGCGCCGGTCAGCCGGTCGGCGTCCTCGAGGGCGCCGGTGAAGGTCATCGCCGGGTGCAGCGCCAGCGGCAGGACGCCGGCGCGCTCGGCGGGGGCGAGGGCCGCCAGGCCGTGCGCGCCGGAGGTGTGGAAGGCCAGCTGGCCGGCGCGCCAGGTGCCGGTGCCGGCCAGGCCGGCGACCAGCCCGGGCAGGGTGTCGTCGGGCACGGCGAGCACGACCAGGTCGGCAGCGGCGACGACCTCGTCGGCGGGGAGCAGCGGGACGCCCGGCAGCAGCCGGTCGGCGCGCTCGGCGGAGGCGGCGGACAGGCCGGAGGCGGCGACCACGTTGTGGCCGGCGGTGGCGAGGGCGGCGCCCAGGACGGCGCCGACGCGTCCGGCGCCGACGACGCCGACGCGGAGGCGGGCGGGGGCGCGGTGGGCCGGCGGGACACCGGCGGCGCGGGAGGTCCTGCGGGCAGCAGGCATCGGTGCACCTCTCGTTCCAGTCCCTGGCGGGTACCGGACTCGGGTCCGGCCGTCGTCGTCGGCGGCCGTGGGGTCGTGCCGGTGGTGCGGGTGGGGCGGGCGCCGCTCCGCTGCGGCCGGGTGTGCCACGCGGACCAGCGCCGAAGGCGAGTGTCGGACCGCCCGCGCCGCGCTGCAACGGATCGCCCCTGTGGGGTGGGTCACCCGACGGGGTGGGGACGGCGCCGTTCCGCACCGGTCCTACGGTGAGCGGCGGCGCGACCGGCAGCGGAGCCGGCGGGACGGAGGAGTGGCGTGGGCACGTTCGAGGGACGCACCGCACTGGTCACCGGCGGCAGCCGCGGCATTGGCCTGGCGATCGCCCGCAGCCTGGTCGACCGCGGGGCGCGCGTGGTGCTCACCGCCCGCAAGGCCGAGGCGCTCGAGGAGGCGGTCGACGCGCTCGGCGGCCCCGGGGTGGCCGTCGGCGTGCCGGGTCACGCCGGGGACGCCGCACACCGCGCCGAAGCGGTGCGCACGGCCGTCGAGCGGTTCGGCAGCCTCGACCACCTGGTGGGCAACGTCGGGATCAACCCGGTCTACGGGCCGATGGTCGACCTCGACCTCGACGCCTTCCGCAAGATCCTCGACACCAACGTCGTGGGCACCCTCGGGCTGGTGCAGGAGGCCTGGCGGGCGTGGATGTCCGAGCACGGCGGCTCGGTGCTCGTCGTCGCCTCGGTGGCCGGGTTCAAGGCCTCGCCGATGATCGGCGGCTACGGCGTGAGCAAGGCGGCGCTGGTCAACCTGGTCACCCAGCTGGCCGTGGAGCTCGGGCCCCGGGTGACCGTCAACGGGGTGGCACCGGCGGTGGTGAAGACCCGCTTCGCCGGCGCGCTGTACGAGGGCCGGGAGGAGGAGGCCGCCCGCGCGTACCCGGCCGGCCGGCTCGGCGAGCCCGAGGACGTCGGCGAGGCCGCGGCCTACCTGCTGGGCGCCGGCTGGGTCACCGGCCAGACGCTGGTGCTCGACGGCGGCGCGCTCTCCCGCGGTCCCGCCTGAGCGGACCGCTAGTCGCGGTAGCGGTGGCGGCGGCCGCCCGGGGTGACACCGCTCTCGGCGAGGATCTGCGCCAGCCGCGCCGACCCGGTCGCGTCGGGCTCCTCCCCCGGCACTCCCGGGGACGGCGCGGCGTGGCCGGCCGCGGCGGTGTGCAGCGCGGGCCGCTCGACGGTCAGCTGCTCAGCGGGCGGCGGGGCGGAGGCGGCCAGCGGGTCGGTGTGCCGGCGGCGCGGCGCGGCGTCGGCGGGGTCGAGCGGTCCGCGCCCGGCCGGCCACGCAGCAGGCGGTGCGGACGGCGGTGCGGACGGCGACGCGGCCGGCTCCGGGCGCGCCGGCAGCGGCGGGAGCGGCAGCGGGCGGGCGGGCGGCTCGGGCTCGCGCGCCACGGCCGGGGCGGCCACGGTCACCGCGGGTGCCGGCCAGTCGGCGTCGAGCTCGCCGCTCCAGGTCGCGGCCGGCTCCAGGGGCTCGCGGCCGGCCGCCGTCCGCACCGACTGGGTGTGCATGACCAGCCGCTCGACGCGCATCTCCCCGGTGAGCTGCTCGGTGAGCTCCGCGCGCAGCCGGCCGACGTCGGCGCGCAGGCCGCCGATCTCGGCCAGGTCGGCGCGCAGCGCACCGAGCTCGGCCAGGGGACCCGCCAGCGCACCGACCTCCGCCCGCAGGGCGCCCAGGCCGGACAGCCCCTCGCGCAGCCCGGCCAGCTCCGCCCGCAGCGCGTCGAGCTCCCGGCGCATCGACTGCTCGGCCTCGCGCCGGACCTCGTTCTCCAGTTCCAGCTCGTAGCGCTGGCGGGCGGCGACCTCGCGCTCGAGCTCGGCGTCGTAGGCGCGGCGCAGCTCGGCCTCGAGAGCGGCCGTGTCGGGGACGTCGGGGACCTCGGCGTCGCGGGCCGGCCGGCGGCCGGCCGCCACCGCGGCGAGCAGGCAGGCCCAGGCGACGGCGACGACGGAGACCCGCAGCACCCGGGCGTCCTCGGTCAGGAAGACCACGACCGTGGCGGCGAGCGCCAGGCAGGCGCCGAGGGCCAGCCCGACGGCGCGCAGCCCGGGCGCGCCGGCCGGGCCGGGAGGTCGTCGGGCCACCGTCTGCACTCCTCCCCGCATCGGCTCAGGGTAACGGTGAGCGAGCCTCCGGCTCCGGCGCGCAGCCGTCCTGCGCGCCGGAGCGAGGGACCTCAGCCCTGCGCGAGGGCGCCGTCGCTGCTGAAGACCAGGCCCATGGAGACCTCGCCCTGCTGGATGGCGGCCTTGGTCGCCGGGCCACCGGCGTCGAACTCGCGGAACTCGGCGAACTTCAGGCCGTAGGTCTCCTCGAGACCGGGCTGGCAGAACGGCCGGGTCGGGCACTCGGCCGGACCGCCGAGGACCAGCGAGCCGTCGCCGCAGGCGTCGGCCAGCTCCGACAGGGTGGTCACGCCGAGGGAGTCGGCGAACTCCTGGGTGACGGCGAAGGCGTTCTGGTCGGCGGCCTCCGACGGCGTGCCGAAGGTCAGCCCCACCTGGTCGGCCAGCGGCTGCAGCGCGTCGCGGGTCGCCTGCGCGTCGCCGCTGGCGATCGGCGTCGGGTTGGCGCCGTTGACCTGGGCGTTGAGCGCCTCGGTCACCGTGGCCAGGTACTCCGGGAAGACCTGCAGGTCGGCGCCGGAGATCAGCGCCGGGAGGTACAGGTCGCGGTTGCCCACCTCGCGCACCGAGGCGTCGAAGCCCGCCGCGTCGAGGACCCCGGCGTAGACGTTGGCCAGGATGGTCGACTCGGTGAAGTTGCCCGCGCCCACGACGATCGGCCCGCTGCCCGGCTCGAGGCCCTCGGTCACACCGCTGTCCTGCACCCACGCGGCAGCGACGTCCTCGGCGCTCTGCCGCTCGAGGTCCACCGCGGCGTTCATCTCGATGAGCTGGTCGGTGGTCAGCGCGCCCGAGACGGCGTCCAGCGCCGGCACGAGCGCCGGGTTGGCCGCGGCGGTGGCCGCGGTGACCGCCGGCACGATGTTGTCGGCGTTCTGCAGCTGCTGGTCGTCCTCGAGGACGACCAGCTGGTCGCCGGCCACCGGGGCACAGGCGTCACCGGACGCGGCCGAGCCGCTCGTGCCGGTGGCGCCGCCGGTGCCGGAGGAGCCGGACTCCCCACAGGCGGCGGTGAGCAGCAACCCGGCCAGCAGGAGGGGGGTGAGGGCGCGTGGCTGACGCATGTGTCCGCCTTCTGTGTCCCGTGCGGCGGGCGGCCGCGACGCGTGTCTGGCGGGGGTCCCCGCGCCGGACATGCAACCCCCGCGGTCGGCGGCGGGGCAATCCCGGCGCGGATGTGTTGCGGGGTCGTTACCCAGCCCGGCCGCACGGCGCGACCCGCGTCACAGCGGGACGCCGCTCGCCGTCGGTTCCGGAACCGGACTGCCCCCGTTCGCGGTCCTGACCTGCAGGAACGGCAGGCGGCGGGGTCCGGGGGTCAGCGCCCAGGACAGCAGCGCGAGCACCGCCTCGGTCAGCAGCGCCAGGCCGGCCACGAGGATCGCGCCGGCGATCATGACGCCGTAGTCCTGCTGGCCGAACCCGAGGTTGATCAGCCGGCCCAGCCCGCCGCCGCCGACCAGCGCGGCCAGCCCCGCCGTGGCCACCACCTGCACGGCGGCGGTGCGGATGCCGGTCGTCACCAGCGGGAGGGCCAGCGGCAGCTCGACCCGGGCGAGCACCTGGCCGCGGCTCATCCCCATCCCGCGGGCCGCCTCGCGGACCTCGGGGTCCACGCCGCGGAAGCCGACGAAGGTGTTGGTGAGGATCGGCGGCACCGCGAAGACCGCCAGCGCGATGGTGGTGGCCCGGTTGCCGAAGCCGATCGGGCTGACCGCGAACAGGGTGAGCAGCGCCAGCGTGGGCACCGCCCGGCTGACGTTGGACAGCACGACGACCAGCCCGGCGCCGCGCCGCGCCGTCCCCAGGGCGACGCCGACCGGCAGCGCGAGGACCGCCGCGGCCAGCACCGCCACCGCGGAGATCACCAGGTGCTCCAGCGCCAGGTCGGCGATGCCGTTGGGGCGGCTCCAGTTGTAGGGGTCGTTGAGGTAGACGAGCGCCCGCGAGAAGTCGTTCACGCCCGCACCGCCCGGACCCAGGGGGTCAGTGCCCGCTCGGCACCGGCCAGCAGGACGTCGGCCAGCAGCGCCAGCAGCACGCAGCCGACGGCGCCGGTGACGATCTCGGCGCGGTAGAAGTTCGCCGCGAACCCGCCGGTGATCAGCTGGCCGAGCCCGCCGTGGCCCACCAGGACGCCGACGGTGGTCAGCGCGACCGTGGACACCGTGGCGATCCGCAGCCCCGCCATGAACGCCGGCAGCGCCAGCGGCAGGTCCACCCGCCAGAGGGCCTGGGCCGGGGACAGCCCCATCCCCCGGGCCGCCTCGCGGACGTCGGCGGGCACGCCCTGCAGCCCGGCGAGGAAGTTGCGCACCAGGATGACCAGCGAGTACGCCACCAGGCCGATGAGCACCGTGTTCGACGACAGCCCGGTGAAGGGCACCAGCAGCGCGAACATCGCCAGCGACGGGATCGTGTAGACGACCGTCGACAGGCCCAGGACCGGGGCGGACAGGAACCGGCTGCGCCGCGCCAGCAGGGCCAGCGGCAGGGCGATCACCGCCCCGATGACCACCGCGAGCACCGTCAGGCGCACGTGCTCGCCGGTGTAGGCCAGGATGGAGTCCCAGTTGTCGGTCACGTAGGACGGGTCCACCCACGGGTTCGGGGCCTCGTCCACCGCGAGCAGCCCCACGGCGGGGTCGCTCACCGCGTCCAGCAGAGGACGCGCACCCAGGGAGGTCACCCCGTGGACGCTACTGCCGCCGGCGGTGCGGAGGGCACCGCACAGGAGATCCGGCTCGACGGGGTCAGCAAGACCTACGCCGACGGCACGGTCGGTGTCGAGCGCCTGGACCTGACCTTCGCGGCGGGCGAGCTGTCGGTCCTGGTCGGCCCCTCGGGCTGCGGCAAGACCACCACGATGAAGATGATCAACCGGGTCATCGAGCCGTCGACGGGGCGGATCCTGCTCGGCGGCGAGGACGTGACCCGGGTCGACGCCGACCGGCTGCGCCGCCGCATCGGCTACGTCATCCAGAACGTGGGCCTGTTCCCGCACCAGACCGTCCGGGTGAACGTGGCCACGGTGCCGCGGCTGCTGGGCTGGGACCGGCGCCGCACCCGCGCCCGGGTGGACGAGCTGCTCGCCACGGTGGGCCTCGACCCCGCCGTCCACGGCGACCGCTACCCCAGCCAGCTCTCCGGCGGCCAGCGGCAGCGCGCCGGGGTGGCCCGGGCGCTGGCCGCGGACCCGGCGGTGCTGCTGATGGACGAGCCGTTCTCCGCCGTCGACCCGGTGGTGCGCGAGCGGCTGCAGGGGGAGTTCCTGCGGCTGCAGGAGACGGTGCGCAAGACGATCGTGTTCGTCACCCACGACATCGAGGAGGCCGTGCGCCTCGGCGACCGGATCGCGGTGATGAGCTCCGGTGGGCGGGTGGAGCAGTTCGCGCCGCCGGCGGAGTTGCTCGGCCGGCCGGCGAACGGGTTCGTGGCCGACTTCGTGGGCGCCGACCGGGGCCTGAAGCGGCTGGCGGTCACCGGCATCTCCGTCGACGACCTCGAGCGCCCGCCGGTGGTGCACGCGGCCGACGGGCTGGCCGACGCGCGCGCCTCGCTGCAGGCGGCCGGCGCACGCTGGGCGGTGGTCCTCGACGACGACGGCCGGCTGCACGGGTGGCTCTCCGGCGAGCGGGCCGCGGGCCCGGGCACCGTCGGGTCGGCGTCGCACCGCATGGACGCGTGGGTGCCGGTGGAGGCCAGCCTGAAGACGGCGTTCTCGACGATGCTGCAGCACGAGGCCGGCTGGGTGGCGGTGCTCGACGGCGAGGTCTTCCTCGGGGTGCTCACGCCCGAGTCGCTGCACCGGGCGCTGCGCCGCTCGGTGGACGGGACGGTGCCCGAGACCGCGGGTGCCGCGGTGCCGGCGCGCTAGACCACGAGAGGGCCGCAGCGCGTCAGGGGGAGGGCTCCTGGCCGTGGAGCCGCTCGGAGGACGACGGGTCGCGCGGCACGCGGCACACCGACTCCAGCCACAGCGCCGCCGCGGTCAGCGCGGCGGCGCAGAGCACCCCGACGACCGCGGTGACCGTGTCGCCCGCCGCAGCCTCCAGCCGGGACACCGCGGGTGCCACGTGCAGCAGCACCCCGGCCCACACGCCGGCGAAGGCCGCGCCGACGAAGGCGCTGGCCTGCGCGAGCACCGCCAGCCGGGCCACCAGCATCGGCTCGACCGGGCGGACCAGCGGTGGCGTGGGGTCGCCGCCCTCCCGCGGGTGGGTGGCACCGCGGCGGGCGGCGCGCTCGGCGGCCAGGCGGGCGCGGAGCGTGCGGGCGCCGAGCGCCTCGGCGACGGCGAGCAGGGCCAGCGGCACGGGCAGCCACCAGCGCAGCGGCGGGAGGCTGCCGTAGGTGGCGCGCACGACCAGCCAGGCGGCCACCGCCAGCCCGGCCGTGACGACGAGGAGGTCCCGCCGGTTCACCGGCCTCACTGCAGGTGCTCCCACCTCACGACCGCGGCGACGTCCTCGGCGGGCAGCGCGGCGACCAGGTCGGCCACCCGGCCGTGCCCGGGCAGCACGGCGGTCGGGTCCAGCGACAGCCACGGGACCAGCACGAACGCCCGCTCGTGCGCCCGCGGGTGCGGCAGGGTGAGCGCCGGGTCGTCGGAGAGCACCGGGACGCCGTCGTCGCCGGTGACCGTGACCACGTCGACGTCGAGCGTGCGGGCGCCCCAGCGCACCTCGCGGGTGCGCCCGGCGGCCTGCTCGAGCTCGTGCGCCCGGGCCAGCCACCCGGCGGCGTCGCGGTCGCCGCGGACGAACACGACCGCGTTGAGGTAGGGCGGCTGCTCGACCGGGCCCCACGGCGGGGTCTCGTAGAGCACCGAGCGGGCCACCAGGCCGTCGGCCCGGAGCGCCTCGACGGCGGTGCGCAGCGCGCCGGCGCGGTCGCCGAGGTTGGCGCCGAGGGAGAGGACGGCGCGCGTCATGACCGCTCGCGCCGGATGGTGACGGTGACGTCGTCGAAGGGGACGCCGAGGTCGGCCTGCGGCTTGTGCACCGTGATCTCGACGGCCTGCACCAGCGGGTCGGCCAGACAGACGTCGGCCAGCCGCCGGCACAGCGTCTCCAGCAGGTCGACCGGCTCCCCGGTGAGGACGCCGTGCAGCCGCTGGGCGAGGTCGGCGTAGTTCACCGTCAGCGCGAGGTCGTCGGTGGCGGCCGCCGGTGCGGTGTCGACCTCGAGGACGGCGTCGACGGAGAACGTCTGCCCCTGCTCGCGCTCGAAGCCGTAGACCCCGTGGTGGGCGTGCGCGGTCAGCCCGCGGACGGCGATCCGGTCGGGGTGGCGGGGCGGGTGGGCGTCAGCCACGGCGGGCCCCGCGCGCGGTGCGCACGGCCTCGACGGTGCGCACGGCGTCCACCGAGGAGGCGGCGTCGTGCACCCGCACGCCCCAGGCGCCGGCCTCGGCGGCGAGCACCGTGGTGGCGAGGGTGGCGGCGTCGCGCTGCTCGGCCGGCCGCGGCTCGGCGTCCGGCCCGGCGAGCAGCCGGCCGAGGAAGGTCTTGCGGGAGGCGCCGACCAGGACGGGCAGCCCGAGGGCGATCAGCCGGTCGAGGCCGCCGAGCAGCGCCCAGTTGTGCTCGGCGCGCTTGGCGAAGCCCAGCCCGGGGTCGAGCACCAACTGCCGCGGGTCGACCCCGGCGGCGACGACGTCCTCCACGCGGGCGGTGAGCTCGGCGCACACCTCGGTGACGACGTCGCCGTACCGGGCGGCGGCGTGCATCTCGCGGCTGTGCCCGCGCCAGTGCATGAGCACCCAGGGGACGCCGGTCTCGGCGACCAGGTCGGCCATGTTCTTGTCGGCCAGCCCGCCGCTGACGTCGTTGACCAGGACCGCCCCGGCCGCGAGCGCGGCCTCGGCGACCTCGGCCCGCGTGGTGTCGACGCTGGTGCGCACGCCGGCGGCCGCCAGCTCGCGGACGACCGGCACCACCCGGCGGCACTCCTCGTCGGCGTCGACGCGGTCCGCGCCCGGGCGGGTCGACTCGCCCCCGACGTCGACGTAGTCGGCCCCGGCGGCGTGCATCGCCAGCCCGTGCGCGATCGCGGTCGGCGCGTCGGCGAAGCACCCGCCGTCGGAGAAGGAGTCGGGGGTGACGTTCAGGACGCCCATGACCACGCAGCGCCCCGGCCGCGGGAGGACGGTGGTGGTCACCGGCCCAGCACGAGGCCCATGGCCTCGGCGCGGGTGGCGGCGTTGTCGCGGAAGATGCCGCGCACCGCCGAGGTGACCGTGGTCGAGCCGGGCTTGCGGATGCCCCGCATGCCCATGCACAGGTGCTCGGCCTCGATGACGACGAGCACGCCGCGCGGCTTGAGGTTCTCGTCCACCGCGTCGGCGATCTGCCGGGTCATCCGCTCCTGCACCTGCGGCCGCCGGGCGTAGACGTCGACCAGCCGGGCGATCTTCGACAGCCCGGTCACCCGGCCGTCCTCGCCGGGGATGTAGCCGACGTGCGCGGTGCCGTGGAAGGGCACCAGGTGGTGCTCGCAGGTCGAGTACATCGGGATGTCCTTGACCAGCACCAGCTCGTCGTGGTCCTCGTCGAAGACGGTCGCGAGGATCTCGGCGGGGTCCTGCCAGAGCCCGGCGAAGGTCTCGGCGTACGCGCGGGCCACCCGCCCGGGGGTGTCCCGGAGCCCGGGGCGGTCGGGGTCCTCCCCCACCGCGAGCAGCAGCTCGCGGACCGCGGCCTCGGCCCGCGCCGTGTCCACGCGGGACAGGTCGACGCGGACCTCGTCCTCCGCCTCCTCCGGGAGCTCGCTCATCTCTGCGCGGGTGCGCCGACGTCGCCCACGGCGGTGCTGCCGCCCTTGACCAGGGTCGCGCCGTTGCCGTTCGCGTGCCCGTTGCCGTTGGCCTGGGCCGCGGCCTCGGCCGGGGTGAGCACCGGCGGCTGGTCCGACGGCGTCCGCTTGCCGAAGCCGTTGTAGGGCGCCAGCGAGGGCCGCTTGGTGACCGGCGAGCAGATGCGGGCCATGTCCTCCTTGGAGAGGGTCTCCTTCTCCATCAGCTCGAGGACGAGCGCGTCGAGCACGCCGCGGTACTCGACGAGGATCTCCCACGCCTCGTCGTGCGCGGCCTCGATGAGTGCGCGCACCTCGCTGTCGATGTCGGCGGCGACGGCCTCGGAGTAGTCCGGCCGCGAGCCCATGTCCCGGCCGAGGAACGGCTCGGAGTCGGTGCTGCCGTACTTCACCGCACCCAGCTTGGCGCTCATGCCGTACTGGGTGACCATCGCGCGGGCCATCGAGGTGGCCTTCTCGATGTCGTTGCCGGCACCGGTGGTCGGCTCGTGGAACACCAGCTCCTCGGCCGCCCGCCCGCCCAGGGCGTAGGCGAGGGTGTCGATCATCTCCGAGCGGGTCTGGGTGTACTTGTCCTCGGTCGGCAGCACGAGCGTGTGCCCCAGCGAGCGGCCGCGCGGCAGGATCGTCACCTTGTGCACCGGGTCCAGGTTGGGCAGTGCGTGCGCCACCAGGGCGTGGCCGCCCTCGTGGTAGGCGGTGACCTTCTTCTCCTTCTCGCTCATCGCCCGCGTCTTGCGCTCGGGGCCGGCGATGACGCGGTCGATCGCCTCCTCGAGGACGGCGTCGGTGATCACCGTGCCGTTGTTCCGCGCGGTGAGCAGGGCGCCCTCGTTGAGCACGTTGGCCAGGTCCGCGCCGGTGAAGCCGGGCGTGCGCCGGGCGACGGTCTCGAGGTCGACGTCGGGCGCGAGCGGCTTGCCCTTGGCGTGCACCCCGAGGATCTGCTTGCGGCCCTCGAGGTCGGGCCGGTCGACGGCGATCTGCCGGTCGAAGCGGCCCGGGCGCAGCAGCGCCGGGTCGAGGATGTCCGGCCGGTTGGTGGCGGCGATCATGATGACGCCGCCCTTGACGTCGAAGCCGTCCATCTCGACGAGCATCTGGTTGAGCGTCTGCTCGCGCTCGTCGTGCCCGCCGCCCATGCCGGCACCGCGGTGGCGGCCGACGGCGTCGATCTCGTCGACGAAGATGATCGCCGGGGCGTTGCTCTTGGCCTGCTCGAACAGGTCGCGCACGCGGCTGGCGCCGACACCGACGAACATCTCGACGAAGTCCGAGCCGGAGATCGAGAAGAACGGCACGCCCGCCTCGCCGGCCACCGCGCGGGCCAGCAGGGTCTTGCCGGTCCCGGGCGGGCCGAACAGCAGCACGCCCTTGGGGATCTTGGCGCCCACGGCCTGGAACTTGACCGGGTTCTGCAGGAAGTCCTTGATCTCCTGCAGCTCCTCGATGGCCTCGTCGGCGCCGGCGACGTCGGCGAAGGTCGTCTTGGGACTGTCCTTGGTGATCTGCTTGGCCTTGGACTTGCCGAAGGCCATGACGCCCCGGCCGCCGCCCTGCATCGAGTTGAACAGCCAGAACAGCAGCAGCAGGAGGATGAGGAAGGGCAGGAAGCTGATCAGGACGCTGACGAAGACGCTGTCCTGCGTGACGTTGGTGGTGAAGTCGACGCCGTCGCCGCTCGAGCTGCCGTCGCTCCCGATCCCGGAGACCAGCGCGAAGACGTCGTCGGAGGCCCCGATCGGGTAGGCCGCGCTGATCTTGTCCTCACCGTCGACCGGCTGGGCCAGGTCGAGGTCGAGGGTCTGTTCCTTGTCGTTGATCGTGACCGACGAGACGTTGCCGTCCTCGATCTGCTGCAGCGCGACGGAGGTGTCGACCGTCTTGTAGTCCGAGCCACCGCCCAGGAACGAGGACAGGCCGAGGGCCACCAGGACGACGAGCACGACCCAGAACCACACGGAGCGGAAGATCTTCTTGCGTTCCATACACCGATGCCGGGCGACCGGAGGGCTCCGGCCTGGCCCGTCGACCCTCCTGATCGTCCGGGTGACGCGCCGCGCGAGCCGGGCGGACACCCTCGCGCGGTCCAGCGTCGTTGCGCCCGACGGTACACCGGGACGCCTGTGCAGCCCCTGTCCGCGAGCTGGACGGTCGCCGCCGTCACCCGCGCGGGTCCCCGGGGTCGTGTCGCGCCCGGGGACGGGCCCGGAGGGTCCTCACCGGGCGCGACGGAGGCGCCGGGACCAGGTGGGGTACGGCACGCAGTGGCGGGTGCCGGCCGGAGCCGCCCCGCGAGGGCCGTGCCCGAGTGGGGCCCGGAGGGCTCCGCGAAGGGTGCGGCGGATGGGCTCAGCGCAACAGGGGGACGGCAGTTGGCCGCGGTGCGGTCCGGAGGACCGCCGTGTCACGCATAGACCTCGGGCTTGAGCGTCCCGATGTAGGGCAGGTCGCGGTAGCGCTCGGCGTAGTCGAGGCCGTAGCCGACGACGAACTCGTTGGGGATGTCGAAGCCGACGTAGCGCACCGGCACCTCGACCTTGATCGCGTCGGGCTTGCGCAGCAGCGCGCACACCTCCAGCGACGCCGGGCGCCGGCCGCCCAGGTTCTTGAGCAGCCAGGACAGCGTCAGTCCGGAGTCGATGATGTCCTCGAGCACCAGCACGTGCCGGTCGGAGATGTCGCGGTCGAGGTCCTTGAGGATGCGGACGACGCCGGAGGAGCTGGTGGAGCTGCCGTAGGAGGAGACGGCCATGAACTCCATCTGGGTCGGCAGCTGCAGGGCGCGGGCGAAGTCACTCATGAACAGCACCGCGCCCTTGAGGACGCCGACCAGCAGCACCTCGCGGCCGGCGTAGTCGCGGGCGATCTCGGCGGCCAGCTCGGCGATCTTGGCCTGGATCTGCTCCTCGGAGAGCAGCACGTGGTCGATGTCGGGGCCGTAGCCGTGGTCGGGGCCCAGCGCGCCCTGCGGGGCGGAGGCGGTCTCGCTCACGGGTGCTGCTCCTCGGGCTGGGGGACCGGGCGGGGGTCGGCGGCCGGCCGGGCGGTCGAGCCCTCGCAGCCGGCGGGCCGCAGCACCAGCCTGCCAGACGTCCGGAGCGCCCCGGCACCGCCCGGCAGGGTCACCGGCCCCTGCCCCCGCCAGCGGGTCAGCAGCGCGTCGACGGCGGCGAGGTGCACCGCCGCGAGGTCGGGGACGCCGGCGTCGCGCAGCCAGCCGCGCAGCACCCGGCGGCGCAGCGCGGCCGGCAGGGCGGCGAGCTCCGCGGCGGGCAGCCCGCCGTCGCCGGCCAGCCGGGCGCGCTCGGCCCCGGCCAGGGCGTCCAGGGCGTCGAGGTCCTCGCGCAGGAGGTCCGCCGTCCGGGCCAGGGCCGCGGCCACTCCCCCGCCGAGGACGTCCTCGAGCAGCGGCAGCACCTCGGCCCGCACCCGGGCGCGCCGGTGGGCGGGGTCGGTGTTCCACGGGTCGTCCCACACCGGCAGGCCCAGCGCGGCGCAGACCTCGCGGGTGGTCGCCCGCCGGACGGCGAGCAGCGGCCGCCAGTAGGGCGGGCGGTGCGCCACCATGCCCGCCACCGACCGCGGGCCCGAGCCGCGGCCCAGCCCCAGCAGCACGGTCTCGGCCTGGTCGTCGAGGGTGTGGCCGAGGGCCACGCGGGCGCCGTGGGCGGCCGCCGCGCCGTCCAGCGCGGCGTAGCGCGCGGTGCGGGCCGCGCCCTCGGGGCCGCCGCCGGGCCGGACGTCGGCGGTCAGCACGAGCACGGGGTCGAGCCCCAGGCCGCGGGCGAGCTCGGCGGTGGCGGCGGCGCGGGCGGCCGAGCCCGGCTGCAGGCCGTGGTCGACGGTGACGGCGCCGGCCCGCACCCCGGCGCGCGGCGCCTCGAACCCGACCGCGGCGGCCAGCGCGAGCGAGTCGGCTCCCCCGCTGACGGCCACCAGCACCGGCTGCGGGCAGGCGCGCAGGCCGGGGCGGACGGCGCTGCGGACGGCCGCGACCGCCGGGGGCGGCCCGCTCACCGGGGTCCGGGTGTCAGGCGGTCACGGCCGGGCGGCCGTGCACCCGCTCGACCCAGCGGGCGGGGTCGGTGAGCTCCTCGACCAGGGGCAGCGTCTCCGGACCGGACCACACCCGGTTGAAGCCGTCCATGCCGACCCGGTCGACGACGCCCCCGACGAAGTGCCGCCCGTCGGCGTACTGCTTCATCTTCTGCTCCAGGCCCAGCAGGCGGCGCAGCACCCGGTCGAGCGGGTTGCGGCCCTTGCGGCGCTGGGCGAAGCGCTTGCGCAGGGTGCGCACGGAGGGCACCACGTCGGGGCCGACGCCGTCCATGACGAACTCGGCGTGCCCCTCGACCAGGCTCATCACCGCGGTGACCCGGTCGAGCACGGCACGCTGGGCGGGGTCGCGGACCAGCGCCATGAGGCCCTGGGAGCCGGCGTCGTCGTCCCCGCCGCGGACGGCGTCGGCGAGGCCGCGGACCAGGTCGGCCATGCGGTCGCGCAGCGCGTCCGGGGAGAGGTCGGTGGCCTGCACGAACTCGGTGATCTGCGCCTCGAGGTGGTCCTGCAGCCACGGGAAGGCGGTGAACTGCAGCTGGTGGGTGACCTCGTGCAGGCACACCCACAGCCGGAAGTCCGACGGGTCGACGCCCATCCGGCGCTCGGCGTCGACGATGTTGGGCGCCACGAGCAGCAGCCGGCCGCCGGTGCCGAAGACCTCGTACTGGCCGAGCACCCGCGAGGAGAGGAAGGCCAGCAGCCCGCCGGCCTGCACGCCGGTGGCCCGCGAGCCGATCGCGGTGGCCAGCGGCCCGGGGCGGCTCTCCGAGCGCTCGAGCAGGGCACCGGCCAGCGGGTCGAGCAGCGCGGCCATGCCGGCGGTGTTGGCGTCGATCCAGCCCGGCCGGTCGACGACGGCGACCTCGGGGACCGGCCCGCCCTCGACCGGGCGCAGGCCGGTGAGGCCCTCGACGTGCGCCACCGCGGTGGCGGAGGCCCGGTGCAGCTCGGCGACGACGGCCGCGGCCTCCTCCCGGGTGGTCCCGGGTCCGGGCCCGGTCAGCCGGCGGGCGGTGCGCCCGGCGAGCTCCCAGTCGACCAGTGCGCTGCTGCTCATCGCCTCACCGTACGCGGGGGGCCTGGGCGCCCAGGCCCTCAGCTGCAGCCGCAGGCGGCCAGCGCCGCGGCCGCGGCGTCGAGCGCGGCCTCCTCGGGCCCACCGCCGCCCGAGGTGCCGTTGGCCACCAGCGCGTAGGCCAGCAACCGGCCGTCGGCGGTGACGACGGTGCCGGCGAGGCCGTGGACGCCGAGCAGCGTCCCGGTCTTGGCGCGGACGGCGCCGGGGGCGGTCGCGGGGTCGGTGTCGCCGCGGTCGGCCAGCGTGCCGTCGTAGCCGGCCACCGCCAGGCCGGACAGCACCGCCGAGGTGCCCTCGAGCGAGCCGTCGGCGGCGCCGGTGACCAGCCCGGTGAGCACCGCCGGGGTGACCAGGTCCAGCCGGGACAGCCCGCTGCCGTCGTGCAGCTCCACGTCGGCGACGTCGAGGCCCGCCTCCTCCAGCGCCTCGGGGACCGCCTGCGCCGCGCCGTCGAAGCTCGCCGGCAGGTCGCGGGCCAGCGCGACGTGCCGCGACAGCGACTCGGCCAGCAGGTTGTCCGACTGCGACAGCGCCTGCTCCACCAGGCGGGCCACCGGGGCCGACCGGACGCTGCCCAGCGCGGCCGCGCCGTCGGGCGCCTCGCCGAGCTCGACGGTCGCGCCGGGGGCGCCCAGCGCGGCGGCCAGCGCGCGCCCGGCGTCGGTGCCGGGCGAGCCGCTGCGCGGGTCCTCGCCGGGCCGGGTCCGGGCGCCGTCGACGGCGGTGGCGGTGACCGGCGCCGCGTAGGTCGACGGCGCGTCCTCCGGCCCCCAGCCCTCCGCCGTCAGCGGGCCCTCGAACAGCGAGCCGTCGACGACGACGCGGGTCACCGCCGTCCCCGCGGGCAGCGCGGCGCGCACCTGCGCGGCGAGGTCGGCGACGGTGGGCGCGCCCGGGTAGGTGAGCGAGGGTGCTGTCGTCGACAGGGTGGGGTCACCACCGCCGACGAGGACCACCTCGCCCGGGCCGGCCCCGGCGACGACCCGCGTCTCCAGGGTGTCCTCGGGGTCGAGGGTGGTCAGCGCGGCAGCGGCGGTCAGCAGCTTGGCCGTCGAGGCGGGGGTGACCGGGTCGTCGGCGCCCTGCGCGAACAGCGTCCGCCCGTCGGCCACGTCGACCACCTCGGCCGAGACGCCGCCGCCCAGCGCCGGGGCGGCCAGCAGCGGCGTCAGCAGCGCGGTGAGCGCGTCGGGGTCCGGCGCGGGCGCCGCGTCGGACAGCGCGGCGAGCACCGGCCCGGGGGCACCGACCTCGGGCAGCACCGCGGCCGGGCCGGCGGCGTCCGGGACGGCGTCGTCGCCGCGGAGGAACACCAGCCCGGCGACCGCCAGCGCGGCGACGACCACGAGCACCACCACGGTCAGCAGCAGCCGCCTGCGCAGCCGCCCGTAGCTCGGCCTGACCGACGTCGACCCACTCGGCGCGATCGTTCCCACCCCCAGGGAGTGACCCCCGGGCGGACCTGCACCGGTGGACCTGATACCGGTGGGCCACACTACGTGCCGTGCAGTTCGACGTGACGGTAGAGATCCCCAAGGGCCAGCGGAACAAGTACGAGCTGGACCACGCCACCGGACGCATCCGGCTCGACCGGATGCTGTTCACCTCCACCCGGTACCCGGCCGACTACGGGTACATCGAGAACACCCTGGGCCTGGACGGCGACCCGCTCGACGCCCTGGTGCTCCTGGAGGAGCCGACGTTCCCCGGGTGCCTGATCACCTGCCGGGCCATCGGCATGTTCCGGATGACCGACGAGGCGGGTGGGGACGACAAGGTCCTCACGGTCCCGGCCACCGACCCCCGCATGGCCCACCTCCAGGACATCACCGACGTCTCGGAGTTCGACCGGCTGGAGATCCAGCACTTCTTCGAGACCTACAAGGACCTCGAGCCGGGCAAGTCGGTCGAGGGCGCCAACTGGGTGGGCCGCGCCGAGGCCCAGGCCGAGATCGAGGCCTCGATCAAGCGGGCCGCGGAGGGCGGCGGCCACTGACGACCCCGGGGGCCTGCTCCCCCGGCGAGCGCACGACGGACGACGCACGGCGGTGCACCCTCCGGGGGTGCACCGCCGCCGTCGTGTCGGGGCCGGTCAGCCGCCGGTGTCGTGCAGGACGACGGAGCCCTCTGTGTCGTGCAGGACGACGGTCAGGAACCCCAGCTCGCCGCGGTAGCCCTCCAGCCACTGCCGGCGGTGGGTGCGCGCGGCCTCCAGCGCGGCCTCCCGGTCGGCGCCGGCCGCCTCACCGAGCGCCCAGTCGGTGAGCGCCCCGGTCCAGCACCACTCGTACTCGTCCCACTCCGCGCGGGTGCTCAGGTGGCCGTAGCCGGGCTCCAGCCCCGCGCGGCCGGCCTCGGCCAGCAGCCCGGGCAGGTCGGGCAGCTCCCCCGGCTCGGCGCCCAGCCCGGCCAGCGCCGCCGGGCTCGGGCCGGCCTCCCAGAAGCCGTCGCCGAACAGCACCCGCCCGCCGGGGCGCAGGTGCCCCTTCAGCGCGGCGAGGGTGCCGGCCGGGCCGCCGAAGACGTGGGTGGCACCGACGCAGACGACGACGTCGAACGGCCCGGCCCGCCAGGTCGCGGCGTCGGCCTGCACGAACTCGACCCGGCCCAGCACGCCGGCCATCGCCGCGCGGTCGCGGGCGGCGTCCAGCGCGGGGCCGGAGGTGTCCACGCCGACACCGGTCAGGCCCGGGTGGGCGGCCACCAGCGGCAGCAGCCACGCACCGGAGCCGCAGCCGAGGTCGAGCACCCGGCCCTGCGGCGGTGGGGCCAGCCGGTCGAGGAGGCGGTGCAGGCTCGCGTCGGAGACGGGGGCGGCGACGGGGTGCCAGCGGTGGGCGATCGCGCTGAGCCGGGCTCTGTCCACGGCGGCATCCTCGCCGACGCCCTCAGCCCTCGGGGTCGCCGTCCGCCGGGGGCCCCTGGCGCAGCTCGGCGGCCAGCGCGGTGAACACCGCGCAGGTGGCCGGCACCTCGCGGGCCAGGACGGCCGAGACCTCCGCCGGGTCGGGCAGGTCGCCCGCGGCGGCGGCGTCGTCCCAGTCGGCGCAGGCGCGGGCCAGCGGCTCGGCGCCGAGCTCGGCCGCGGCGCCGCGCAGCCGGTGCGCGGCCTGGCCGAAGAGCGCGACGTCGCCGGCGGCGACGGCCGACTCGACGGCGGCGACGGCGGTGGGGGCCTGCGCGACGAAGAGCTCGAGCAGGGTGGCGACGAGCTCGCGCTCCTCGTCGCTGTCGACGGCGCCGAGGTCGCCGACGCGCCGGCGCACCACGCCCTCCAGCGCCGTCTCCGGGGTGCCGAGCACCTCGGCGACGGCCGCGGTCAGCTCCCCGGCGGTGCAGGGCTTCTGCAGGTAGGCCGCGCCCAGGGCCCGGCCGGCGGCGACGTCGCCGGGCAGCGCGCGGCCGCTGAGGAAGACGACCGGGACGGTGGCCGAGCCGGGGTCGGCGCGCAGGTCGGAGACCAGGCCCAGGCCGCTGCCGCCGGGCATGAACATGTCGGTGACCACGACCTCCGGGGTGAAGGCGTGCTCGATCACCGCGCGGGCCTCCGGCGCGGAGGCGACGGCGCGCACCCGGTGGCCGGCCCAGCGCAGGCGGGCCTCGAGCAGCAGCCGGGTGGTGTCCTCGTCCTCGACGACCAGCACCCTCGCCACGCGGTCCTCCTCGTGCGCCCGCGGGTCGGCGGCGTGCCGTCCCGTCCCCGGGGGGATCGGCAGGCGGGGGCCGCTCCTGCAGCCGGGAGGGTCAGATGAGGCCGCGGGAGCGCAGGTCGCGCAGCTCGGCGAAGACCCGGCGCCGGATGGCGTCCTGCCGCTTCTCGCCGAGCCCGAGGAAGCGCAGCGACAGCTCGGGGCGCCCGTCCTCCCGCTCGTGGCGACGGATCACCTCCGCGTCGAAGCGCAGGCGCGTGCCGTCGAGGTCGAGGGTGACCCCCAGGACGGCGCCGACCTCGATCGCCGGCGTCCCCGCGGGCGGCTCGACGAACAGGCAGCGGCTGCCGCCCTCGCTGAGGTCGAGGGTGGCACCGCCGAGGACGCCCTTGCCGAGCTCCAGCTCCAGCGGCACCGCCAGGGGGGCGCGCACGGCCGCCCGGCGCTGCCCGCGCGAGGCGGGACCGGTCGTCCTGACCCGCCAGGTGGGGTCGTCGCCCGCGACGACCTCGACCAGCTCGGCCGGCACCGAGCGCAGCTCCTCGGGCCCGCGCCAGATCAGCTCCACCCGCTCGCCGACGTCGAGGCGCACCCGGCGCTTCGCGGCGTCGGTGCCCACGCTGAGCACCATCTCGCCGCCCGTCACCTGCTCGACGAAGCTGAGCAGCACGTCGTCACGGCTCTCGGCCTTCACGTCGACGACCGCCCGCTCCTCCGGGTGGTCCAGTCCCGGCGTCGCCATGCCCGTCCTCCTGCTCGCTCGCCCGGGGGACGTCCCCCTGGGGTGTCGAGGAGGGCATCGGCACCCGCCTCACCCGACGTGAGCGGAACCCGGCCGCGGATCCCCCGTCCGGGGGACGGGCGCCCCTCAGCGACCGACGTAGGCCGCCAGGTGCTCACCGGTGAGGGTGGAGCGGGCGGCGACCAGGTCGGCCGGCGTGCCCTCGAAGACCACCCGGCCGCCGTCGTGGCCGGCGCCCGGGCCGAGGTCGACGATCCAGTCGGCGTGCGCCATGACCGCCTGGTGGTGCTCGATGACGATCACCGACCGGCCGGCGTCGACGAGCCGGTCCAGCAGCGCGAGCAGGTTGGCCACGTCGGCGAGGTGCAGGCCGGTGGTGGGCTCGTCGAGGACGTAGACGTCGCCCTTCTCGGCCATCTGCGTGGCCAGCTTCAGCCGCTGCCGCTCGCCGCCGGAGAGGGTGGTGAGCGGCTGGCCGAGCGTCAGGTAGCCCAGCCCGACGTCGGCGAGCCGGTCGAGGACCGCGTGCGCCGCCGGCGTCCGCGCCTCGCCCGCGCCGAAGAACTCCTCGGCCTCGGCGACCGACATCGCCAGCACCTCGGCGATGTCGCGGCCGCCGAGCCGGTACTCGAGCACCGACGCTTGGAAGCGCCGGCCCTCGCACTCCTCGCACGGGGACTCCACCGTCGCCATGACCCCGAGCTCGGTGTAGATGACGCCGGCCCCGTTGCAGGTCGGGCACGCGCCCTCGGAGTTGGAGCTGAACAGGGCGGGCTTGACGCCGTTGGCCTTGGCGAACGCCTTGCGGATCGGCTCGAGCAGGCCCGTGTAGGTCGCCGGGTTGCTCCGCCGCGAGCCGCGGATGGCGCCCTGGTCGACGACCACCACGCCGTCCCTCGGCGCGACGGAGCCGTGGACCAGCGAGCTCTTGCCGGAGCCCGCGACGCCGGTGACCACGCAGAGGACGCCGAGCGGGACGTCGACGTCGACGTCGCGGAGGTTGTGGGTGCTCGCACCGCGCACCTCCAGCCGCCCGGTCGGCGTGCGCACCTCGGGCTTGAGCGCCGCCCGGTAGCCGAGGTGGCGCCCGGTGAGGGTGCCGCTCGCCCGCAGCCCCTCGAGGCCGCCCTGGTAGACGATCTCGCCGCCGGCCGTGCCGGCGAGCGGGCCGAGGTCGACGACGTGGTCGGCGATCGCGATCGTCTCGGGCTTGTGCTCGACGACGAGCACCGTGTTGCCCTTGTCCCGCAGCTGCAGGAGCAGCCGGTTCATCCGCTCGATGTCGTGCGGGTGCAGGCCGATGGTGGGCTCGTCGAAGACGTAGGTGACGTCGGTGAGCGACGACCCGAGGTGGCGGATCATCTTGGTGCGCTGCGCCTCTCCCCCGGACAGCGTGCCGGCGGGCCGGTCGAGGGAGAGGTAGCCCAGCCCGATCCCGGTGAACGAGTCGAGCAGGTGCTGCAGGCCGGTGAGCAGCGGGGCGACGGAGGGCTCGCGCAGCGTGCGCACCCAGTCGGCCAGGTCGCTGATCTGCAGCGCGCAGAGGTCGGCGATGCTCCTGCCGTCGATCGTGGAGGACCGGGCCTCCGGGGTGAGCCGCGTGCCGTCGCACTCGGGGCAGGTCTGGAAGGTGATCACGCGCTCGACGAAGCGCCGGACGTGCGGCTGCAGCGAGTCGACGTCCTTGGACAGCATCGACTTCTGGACCCGGGGGATCACGCCCTCGTAGGTCAGGTTGACGCCCTCCACCTTGATCTTGGTGGGCGTCTTGTAGAGCAGGTCGTCCATTTCCCGCTTCGTGTACTGCCCGATCGGCTTGTCCAGGTCGAGGCCGATGCCTTGGAACAGGCGGCCGTACCAGCCCTCCGTGCTGTAGCCGGGGACCATCAGGCCGCCCTCGTTGAGCGACCTCGTCGCGTCGTAGAGCGCCGTGAGGTCGAAGTCGGAGACCGAGCCCATGCCCTCGCACCGCGGGCACATCCCGCCGAGGTAGACGACGTCGCGCACCACGGCCTTCTCGACCCGGCCGCCGGCCTTCTCGGTGCTCATCACCCCGCTGGCCTTGCGCGTCGGCACGTTGAAGGAGAACGCGGTGGGCGGTCCGACGTGCGGCGTGCCGAGCCGGCTGAACAGGATGCGCAGCATCGCGTTGGCGTCCGTGGCGGTGCCGACGGTGGAGCGCGGGTTGGCGCCCATCCGCTCCTGGTCGACGATGATCGCCGTCGTCAGGCCCTCGAGCAGGTCGACCTCCGGCCGCGACAGCGACGGCATGAAGCCCTGGACGAAGGCGCTGTAGGTCTCGTTGATCAGCCGCTGCGACTCCGCGGCGATGGTGCCGAACACCAGGGAGCTCTTGCCCGAGCCCGAGACGCCGGTGAACACCGTCAGCCGGCGCTTCGGGATCTCGACGCTGACGTCCTTGAGGTTGTTCTGCCGCGCCCCGAGCACCCGGATGAGGTCGTGGCTGTCGGCGGCGTGCGGGGCCGGCGACCGCTGGTCGCTGCTGGTGGCGGTGCTCATGCTGCCTCCGTCCGGTGGGCGCCGTCGTCGTCGGCGCGCTCGCTGTCTACCGGATGGGGACGACGTCCGGTGTTCCCCGGACGGGTCAGGAGGAGAGCCGCCTGTCGGAATCGAACCGACGACCTTCTCATTACGAGTGAGATGCTCTACCGACTGAGCTAAGGCGGCGGGCGTGCGGTGCACAGCCTACGTCACGGACCGGGTCGGTCCGCTCTCACCCCGCCGGGAGGCGCAGCGCCACGGTGAGCGCCTCGACGGCCACCTGCGGCTTGACGTTCTGCTCGAGCGCCGTGCGGCAGGCCAGGACGGCGTCGATGCGGCGCAGCGCCCCCTCGGCACCGATCCGGCGGGCCAGCTCCTCGGCGTCGGCCCGCCGGTCGGGGTGGTCGAGCGGCAGCTGCTCGCCGGGCGCGGCGTGCAGCACCAGGGCGTCGCGGTAGAGCCCGGCGAGGTCGACCAGCGCGCGGTCGAGGGAGTCGCGGCCGATGCGGGTGGCCCGGCTCTTCTGCCGCTTCTCCAGGTCCTTGAGCACGCCGGCGCCGCGGCTGGCGGCGGCCACGCCCGGTCCGCGCGCGCCGACGCCGAGGCTGGCCTTGACCGCCTCGGTCTCGGCGCCGTCGAGCTCCGCGGCGGCACGGTCGGACTCCTCCTTCGCCGCGCCGACCAGGTCGTCGGCGGCGGTGAGGCAGGCGGCGAGCGAGACCAGTCGCAGCGGGACGTCGAGCACCGCCTTGCGGGCGAGCCGCGCGGTCTCGTCGCGGGCCAGGTGCCGGGCCCGCCCGACGTGCCCGCCGGCCGCGCCGGCCGCCCAGGCCGCGAGGGCGGCGTCGACGCCGTCGCGGCGCACCAGCACGTCGGCGACGGCGTCGACCGGCGGGGTGCGCAGGCCGACCACCCGGCAGCGGGAGCGGATGGTCACCGGGACGTCCTCGGGGTGCAGGCTGGGCGCGCACAGCAGGAACACCGTCCGCGGCGGCGGTTCCTCGATCATCTTGAGCACCGCGTTGGCCGCCTGCTCGGTCATCCGGTCGGCGTCCTCCACGACGACGACCTGCCAGCGGCCCTGCGACGGGGCCCGCCCGGCCAGCCGGACCAGCTCGCGGGCCTCCACCACGCCGATGGACAGCCCCTCGGGGACGACGGTCTGCACGTCGGCGTGGGTGCCGGCCAGCACGGTGCGGCAGGCGTGGCAGGTGCCGTCGCCGCCGTCGGGGCACTGCAGCGCGGCGGCGAAGGCCCGGGCGGCCACCGACCGGCCCGACCCCGGCGGGCCCGTGAACAGCCACGCGTGGGTCATCGCCGTGGGGTCGGCGACGGCGGCCCGCAGCTCGGCCACCACCCCGGGCTGGCCGATGACCTGCCCCCAGACGCCGCCGGCCGGGGCGCTCACGCGACCCGCCCGGGCAGCAGGGCGCCGACCCGCTCGCGGACGGCGGCGGCGATCTCCCCGGCCGGCCGCTCCGCGTCGAGGACCAGGTAGCGGCCGGGGTCGGCGGCGGCCAGCGCGCGGAAGGTGGCGCGCACCCGCTGGTGGAACTCCAGCGACTCCGACTCCAGGCGGTCGGCGGCGGCGCGACCGAGGGCGCGGGCGAGCCCCGCCTCGGGCGGCAGGTCGAGCAGCACGGTCAGGTGGGGCAGCAGACCGCCGGTGGCCCAGGCCGAGATCCGGCGCACCTCGTCGAGATCGAGGGTGCGGCCGGCGCCCTGGTAGGCCAGCGAGCTGTCCACGTAGCGGTCGGTGAGCACGACCTCGCCGGCCTCCAGCGCCGGGCGCACCACGGCGTGCACGTGGTGGGCGCGGTCGGCGGCGTAGAGCAGCGCCTCGGCGCGGGGCGCGAGGTCGCCGGTGGCCGGGTCGAGCAGCAGCGCGCGGATGCGGGCGCCCGGCGGGGTGCCGCCGGGCTCGTGGGTGATCCGCGCGGGCAGCTCGTGCAGCCCCAGCCAGTCGAACAGCAGCCGCGCCTGGGTGGACTTGCCGGTGCCCTCGCCACCCTCGAAGGCGACGAACAGGCCGCGGCCGGGCGGGCGCGGGTGGGCGTCGATCGCGGGGCTCCTCGGGGCGTGCGGCCGCCGGGCCTCCCGGTGGCCGGTCCACGGTACCGGCCGGGTCCGACGTCCCCGGGGCGCTACGGTCGGGGCCCGTGGACGCCGCCTGGGATCCCGCGCTGTACCTGCGCCACGCCGGGGAGCGGGCCCGGCCCTTCGCCGACCTGCTCGCCCGGGTGGACGCCGACGCGCCGCGGGTCGTCGTCGACCTGGGCTGCGGCGAGGGTGCGCTGACCGCGTCGCTGGCCGCGCGGTGGCCGGGTGCGCGGGTGACCGGCGTCGACTCCTCTCCGGAGATGCTGGCCGCCGCGGCCGCGCACGCCGTCCCGGGCCGGGTGGGCTTCGAGCTCGGCGACGTGCGGGACTGGCGGCCGGCCGCACCGGTCGACGTCCTGGTGAGCAACGCGGTCCTGCACTGGGTGCCCGGGCACGCCGCGCTGCTGGCCCGCTGGGCCGCGGAGCTGGCGCCGGGCGGGTGGCTGGCGGTGCAGGTGCCGGGCAACCACGCCGCGCCGACGCACCGGCTGCTGGCCGACCTGTGCACCTCGCCGGCCTGGGCCGGGCGGCTGGCCGCCGCCGCTCCCCCGCCGGACCCGGTGCCCGAGCCGGCCGGCTACCTCGACGTGCTGGCCGGCGCGGGCCTGGCGGCCGACGTGTGGGAGACGACGTACCTGCACGTGCTGCGCGGCCCCGACCCGGTGCTGAGCTGGGTGCGCAGCACCGTGCTGCGGCCCGTGCTGGCGCTGCTCGACGACGACGCCGCGGCCGCGCTGACCGCCGGGTACGCCGCGGCGCTGCGGACGGCCTACCCGGCGCGCCCGGACGGGACGACGGTGCTGCCGTTCCGCCGGGTGTTCGCGGTGGGCCGGGCGCCGCTCAGCGCAGGGTGAGCCGGTGGGCGTCGGTGCGGTGGGGCAGCTCGAGGACGTCGCGGCCCCGGGTGTCGGGGTGGGTGGCCAGCAGGTCGCGGATGCCGCCGAGGAAGGCCGCGCGGGCGGCCGGGGTCATCGTGGCCACGTAGCTGCGGGTGCCGATGCCGGCGACGACCTGCTCCGGCGTCACCCGCTGCACGGTGCCCGACCCGGTCGTCTCGACGTCGGCCGGCAGGGCACGGGCGAACGCCTCGACCACGCCCTGGTCGGCCTCGTGCCCCCGGGCCTCGGCGGCGAGGGCGGCCCCGAGCGCGGCGACCCACGGCACCCGCTCGTCGCGGACGTTCCAGACGAACCCGACCACGCCGCCGGGTCGCAGCACCCGCCGCAGCTCGGGCGCGGCGGCGTCCGGGTCGAACCAGTGCGCGGCCTGCCCGGCGACGACGGCGTCGACGCTGCCGTCGGCCAGCGGGACGTCCTCCGCGCCGCCCACGTGCGCCGGGACGCCGGGGTGGCGGGCGCGCAGCTGGTCGAGCATCTCCGGTGACGGGTCGACGGCGACCACCTCGTGCCCGGCGGCGAGCAGGGCGTCGGTGAGCAGGCCGGTGCCGGCACCGAGGTCGAGCACCCGCAGCGGCCGGTCCCCGAGGAGGAAGGCCACCGCGTCGGCGGGGTAGCCCGGCCGGAGTGCGGCGTAGTCGGCCGCGACCGACCCGAACGACGTCCGCCGCCGCTGCCAGGCGGCGGGGTCGATCGAGCCGGTCACGGCAGGGGTCAGCTCGCGGGTACCGCGTCGGACGCGGCGGTCTTCTTCGCGGTCGTCTTCTTCGCGGTGGTCTTCTTCGCGGTGGTCTTCGTCGCTGCGGTGGTCTTCTTGGCCGCCGTCGTCTTCGTGGCCTTCCTGGCCGCCTTCTTCTTGGTGGCGGCCGGGCGGCTGCGGCGGTCGGCGAGCAGCTCGGCGGCGCGGTCGAGGGAGATGGTCTCCACCTCGTCGCCCTTGCGCAGGCTCGCGTTGGTCTCGCCGTCGGTCACGTAGGGGCCGAAGCGGCCCTCGCGGACGGTGATCTGGCCCTGGCTCACCGGGTCGGGCCCCAGCTCCTTGAGCGGCGCGGCGGCGGCCCGCCGTCCCCGCTGCTTGGGCTGGGCGAAGACGGCCAGCGCCTCGTCGAGGGTGACGGTGAACAGCCGCTCCTCGTTCTCCAGCGACCGCGAGTCGCTGCCCTTCTTCAGGTAGGGCCCGTAGCGGCCGTTGAGCGCCTGGATCTCCTCCCCGTCGGGCGCGGTGCCGACGGTGCGCGGCAGCGTGAGCAGCTGCAGCGCCTGCTCGAGGGTGACGGTCTCCGGCGCCATGGTCCGGAACAGGCTGGCGGTGCGCGGGGCCTCCTTGCTGCCGTCGGGCACCACGGTGGTCACGTAGGGGCCGTAGCGGCCGGCCTTGACCACGACCGGGTGGCCGCTGTCGGGGTCGGTCCCCAGCTCGCGGTCGCTCGAGGGCGCCGCGAGCAGCTCGGCGACCTTCTCGCTGGTCAGCTCGTCGGGCGCGAGGTCCTCGGGGATGCTGATCCGGGCGCCGTCCTCGCCCCCGGCCTGCAGGTAGGGGCCGTAGCGGCCGACCCGGACCACGACCGGCTCGCCGTGGGGCCCGGTGGCGCGCAGGGGGATGGAGTTGACGCCGCGGGCGTCGATCTCCTCCAGCTGCTGGCCGATGACGGTCTTGAGGCCCCCGGAGGCGGCGATGCCGCCGGCGTGCCGGCCCTCGCCGCCGAAGTAGAACTCGGTCAGCCAGTCGACCCGCCCCAGCGACCCGCTGGCGATCTCGTCGAGCTCGTTCTCCAGCGAGGCGGTGAAGTCGTAGTCGACGAGCGCGGCGAAGTGCTGCTCGAGCAGGTTGACCACCGCGAAGGCGACGAAGGAGGGCACCAGCGCGGAGCCCTTCTTCCACACGTACCCGCGGTCCTGGATGGTCTGCATGATCGACGCGTAGGTCGACGGGCGGCCGATGCCGAGCTCCTCGAGCCGGGCGACCAGGCTCGGCTCGGTGTAGCGGGACGGCGGGCTCGTGGTGTGCCCCTTGGGCTCGAGCTGCTGCGTGTCGAGCTGCTGGCCGCGCTCGACGCGGGGCAGCCGCCGCTCGGCGTCGTCGCTGCCGTGCTCGTCCTCGCCGCCGCCGGACCCCTCGTCGCGGGACTCCACGTAGGCGCGCAGGAAGCCGGGGAAGGTGATGGTGCGGCCCGACGCGGTGAACTCGACCCGCTCGTCGGTGGTGCTGCGCCCGGCCAGCCGGATGCTGACGGTCTGCCCGACGGCGTCGGCCATCTGCGAGGCGACGGTGCGCTGCCAGACGAGCTCGTAGAGCCGGAACTCGTCGCGGGCGAGCTGCCCGGCGAGCTGGCCCGGCGTCCGGAAGGAGTCACCGGCGGGCCGGATGGCCTCGTGCGCCTCCTGCGCGCCCTTGGCCTTCTTGCTGTAGCGGCGGGCCTCGGCCGGGACGTAGGCGTCGCCGTAGAGCTCCCGGGCCTGGGTGCGGGCGGCGTTGATCGCCTCGGTGGAGAGGTTGGTCGAGTCGGTCCGCATGTAGGTGATGTGGCCGTTCTCGTACAGCCGCTGCGCCACCCGCATGACCTGTGCCGACGACCAGCCGAGCTTGCGACCGGCCTCCATCTGCAGGGTCGAGGTGGTGAACGGCGCGTAGGGACGGCGCCGGTAGGGCTTCTCGTCGACCCGGCTCACGGTGACCTGGCGGCCCTCGAGCCGGGCGGCCAGTCCGCGGGCGCCGGCCTCGTCGAGGTGCACGACGTCGCCGGTGACCTGCCCCGTGGCCGGGTCGAAGTCGCGGCCGGTGGCCACGCGGCTGTCGTCGACGCTGACCAGGCGGGCACGCAGCGTCGTCGGCTCCCCCGCGTCGGCACCGGTCCGGCCGGGGACGGCGAAGACGCCGTCGAGCGACCAGTAGTCGGCCGCGGTGAACGCCATCCGCTCCCGCTCCCGCTCGACCACGATGCGGGTGGCCACCGACTGCACGCGGCCGGCGGAGAGCCTGGGGAGCACCTTCTTCCACAGCACCGGGCTGACCTCGTAGCCGTAGAGCCGGTCGAGGATGCGGCGGGTCTCCTGCGCGTCGACGAGCGCGGTGTCGAGCTCGCGCGGGTTGGCCACCGCCCGGGCGATGGCCTCGGGGGTGATCTCGTGGAAGACCATCCGGCGCACCGGCACCCGCGGCTTGAGCGTGTCGACCAGGTGCCAGGCGATCGCCTCGCCCTCGCGGTCCTCGTCGGTGGCGAGGTAGACCTCGCTCGCGTCCTTGACCAGCTGCTTGAGCCGGGTGACCTGCTGCTTGCGGTCGGGGCTGACCACGTACAGCGGCTCGAAGGCGTTGTCGACGTCCACGCCGAGCCGCGCCCACGACGCGCCCTTGTGCTCGGCCGGCACGTCGGCGGCGTTGCGGGGCAGGTCGCGGATGTGCCCGACGCTGGCCTCCACGACGTAGCCGCTGCCGAGGTAGCCGGCGATCTTCCCGGCCTTGGTCGGCGACTCCACGATGACCAGCGGCCGGCCGGCCCCGGTGGCGGCGGTCCGGCGCCGGGCGGGCGTGCTGGTACCGCCGGCGGTGCGGCCGGCGCTCTCGCCGTTCTTCGCGGTCTTCGTGGGCACGGTGCTCCTGTCGGTGGTGCTGTCTCGTGGCGGCGCGGTGCGCGGTGGTCGGCTCCGGTGCGCCCCCTCGGCGGGCCACGGTAGGCCACGCCGACGGAACGACACCGGCTGGCGACCCCGCGTGGGCGTGCCGTCACCCGCACCAACGGCGCAGTCCGCTGCCTGTTCCCGGTCCGCTCCCTCACGCCGGCCGGTGGACCCCGGCGACCACCTCGCCGGTCGCCGTCAGCGTCGGGAAGGCCGCGTCGTAGTACTCCCAGTGCATCATCACCGGCCCCGTGGGGAGCGCGACGGCGCCGAAGTCCTCGCGCCACGTCGGGTACCCGCCGTGGGCGTCGTGCCAGGTGATCGGGTCGGCGGGCGAGGACGCCTCGTACACCTCGGCGGCCTCGAGACCCGCGGCGTCGTTCTCCATGCCGGGGCTGCCGTGGAGCACCACCGCGTCGGCAGCGAGCACACCGCGCACGTCCGCGGCCTCGTCCACCACCAGGGTCCCGTAGCTGTGCCCGATGACGGTCACCCTCGGGTCACCGGCGCGCACGGGGTCCGCCGCCCGGGATGCCGCCAGCCCGGCGAGGTCGCCGGCGAGCGCCCTGCCGCCCTGCTCGGCCGCGCCCCTGAGCAGGGCCCGCCACGAGCCCACGCCCGCCGGCGGTCGGTACCCGAACCACGCCACGGTGGCCACCGACGCGGCCGGTGCGGCGTCGACTGTGGCGGCGGCGACCGCCTGCGCGCTCTCCCCCAGCGCGTCGAGGTCCTCGCCGACGACGTTGGTCATCCCGGGCACCAGCACCCCGACGGTGTCGGCGGTGTCGAGGTCGCCGTAGGCGACGGCCGCCCGCTCCAGCCACGGGTCGAACACCCACAGCTGCACGGGCCGGCCGGCCGCCTCCTCGGCCGCGATCTCCGCGGCAGCGGCCCGGGCGGCCGCGTGGCCGGTGCTGTCCGGGTCCGCCAGCGTGCGTTCCAGCACCAGCCGGTTGGCCCGGTCGCGGGCCCACGCCGGCAGCCCGTCGAGGCCGCCCACCAGGCGGGGCTCGGCCCGCACCAGGAACTGCCGGGCCGGGTCGGACAGGGCCGCCCACCACGCGGCCACCGCGGCGGGGGACGTCCCGGCCACCGGGAGGCAGGACGGCTGCCACACGCCCGCGCGGGCGACGGCCGCGGACAGCCCGGCGAAGTCCGCCGGGACCCCGGCGGTGACGGCGTCGACCGCCGCCAGCGGCTCGCCCGTGCCCGCCGCGTGCGCCGCGGCCGCGGCCGCCGCGTGCAGCGCGTCCGCCGCCAGCCGCGCGACCCGCTCGGCGGCGGCCACCTCCTCGGCCGCGCCGGCGTGGTGGGCGGCCAGCGCCTCCGGCGAGGCGCCCGCCGGGGGCGCGACCCGGGCGGGTGTCACGACACCGCCGTCCTCGTCGACGGTCACGCCCGAGGCCGCGGCCTCGGCGAGTGCCCGGCCGGCCAGTTCCTGCGCCGTGCGCGCCTGCCGCGCGGTGTCCCACAGCCGGTCGAGGGAGGTGCCCAGCGCACCGGTCACCGCCGTGACCACCGCCGAGACCTCACCGAGGGCCCGGGCGGCCTCCTGCGCGGCCGGGCCGGACCAGCACTCGGCGTCGGCGAGGGCACGGGCGACGGCCTCCACCCGCGCCCGCCAGGGCGGCAGCCGCTCGCCGACCGCCTCGAGGGTGAAGACGGCGCCGTCGAGCAGGGCGGTGTCCCAGGCGGCGACGGCCGTCAGGCCGGGCGCGCTCACGCCGTCGCCGCGGCGACGGGCGCGGCCCGCTGGGCGAGCAGCCGATCGGAGACGGCCGCGTCGAGCAGCCGGTAGGCGTGCACCGCGGCCAGCAGCGTCCGCCCCGCGGCGTCGGCCCCGGCGACCACGGCGTCGACGAGCGTCACCCACGCCTGCCCGGTGGCGCCGGCGTGCTCGGCCACCTCGCCGGGCGTCGCCGTCGCCAGGGACCCGGCGGTGGACCGGCACAGGTCGGCGTCCCCGGACAGCTCGGCGGCGAGGGCGGTCAGCTCCGCACCGAGCGCCTGGACGGCGTCGAGTTGGACGGCGATCTCCACGGACAAGGGATCCTCCCGGCGTCGGCGCCGGCCCGGGGTGGACCGGCGCCGCGGACGCTAGGAGCGGGTGGGGCCGGACGGCGCCGGGTCGTCCACAGCCGGGGTGCCCGTCCACAGCCCGCGCCGCGGGCCTCCGCCCGGCAGGTGCCGGGCGGAGGCTCGCGGCGTGGTGTCAGGGAGCGCTCGTGGTCAGCGACCCGGTGGTCTCGTCGGTGGTCCCGCCGACGACGACCGACCGGCGCTTGGAGAACACGACGGCACCGACGACCACGAGCGTGGCGGCCGCCGCGATGAGCAGGCGCACCGTGGTGTTGGCGTCCTCGCCGACCGAGAGCCCGACCACCGCCGGGGCGATGAGCAGCGCCACCAGGTTCATCACCTTGATCAGCGGGTTGATCGCCGGGCCGGCGGTGTCCTTGAACGGGTCGCCGACGGTGTCGCCGATGACGGTCGCGGCGTGCGCCTCGCTGCCCTTCCCGCCGAAGGCACCGTCCTCCACCATCTTCTTGGCGTTGTCCCAGGCACCGCCGGAGTTGGCGAGGAAGACCGCCATGAGCGTCCCGGCCGCGATGGCGCCGACCAGGTACGCCGCGAGCGGGCCGAACCCGAGGCCGAAGCCGACCGCCACGGGGGCCAGCACGGCGAGCAGGCCCGGCGTCGCCAGTTCCCGGAGCGAGTCCTTGGTGCAGATGTCGACGACGGCGGAGTAGTCCGGCCGCTCGGAGAAGTCCATGATCCCCGGGCGGGTGCGGAACTGCTCGCGCACCTCGAAGACGACCCGCCCCGCGGCGCGGGAGACGGCGTTGATGGCGAGGCCGGAGAAGAGGAACACGACGGCCGCGCCGATCACCGCGCCGACGACGTTGTCCGGCTCGACCAGGCTGAACGCCTCGCCGAGGTCGACGCCCTCCAGCGCGACGAGCACCTGCTGGTTGTAGGAGCCGAACAGGGCGGTGGCGGCGAGCACCGCCGTCGCGATCGCGATGCCCTTGGTGATCGCCTTGGTGGTGTTGCCGACCGCGTCGAGGTCGGTGAGCACGCGTGCGCCGTCCTCGTCGATGTCCCCCGACATCTCCGCGATACCCTGCGCGTTGTCGCTGACCGGGCCGAAGGTGTCCATGGAGACGATGACGCCCGCGGTGGTGAGCAGGCCGCAGCCGGCCAGGGCGACGGCGTAGAGCGCGGCGCCGCCGCCGATGAGGAAGGCGCCGTAGACGGCGCCGCCGATGAGCACGGCCGCGTAGACGGCCGACTCCAGGCCCAGCGAGATGCCGGAGAGAACGACGGTGGCCGGGCCGGTCAGCGAGCTGCGGCCGACGTCGCGCACCGGCTTGCGACTGGTCTCGGTGAAGTAGCCGGTGAGCAGCTGGATGGCCGCGGCCAGGACGATGCCGATGAGGACCGCGACGAAGCCGAGGACCTGCGGGTCGACCACCGAGTCGGGGACGTCGGCGACGCTGGGCAGCACGGTGAAGGCCGCGGCGGCGACGAGCACGAGGGAGACGACCGCGGAGGTGAAGAAGCCGCGGTTGATGGGGGCCAGGCCGCTGGAGTCGTTCTTGCCCGGGTTGCTGGCGAGGATGCCGACGACCGAGGCGAGCACCCCGATCGCGGCCACGACCAGCGGGAAGACCATGCCGACGGCGCCGAAGAAGACCTGCCCGAGGATGAGCGCGGCGACCAGGGTGACGGCGTAGGACTCGAACAGGTCGGCGGCCATCCCGGCGCAGTCTCCGACGTTGTCGCCCACGTTGTCGGCGATCGTCGCGGCGTTGCGCGGGTCGTCCTCGGGGATGCCCGCCTCGACCTTGCCGACCAGGTCCGCGCCGACGTCGGCCGCCTTGGTGAAGATGCCGCCGCCGACCCGCATGAACATGGCCAGCAGGGCGCCGCCGAAGCCGAAGCCCTCGAGCACGACGGGCGCCGTGTCGTCGAACAGCAGCAGCGCCAGCGCGGCACCGAAGAGCCCCAGGCCGACGGTGATCATCCCGCAGACCCCGCCGGTGCGGTACGCGATCCGGAAGGCCGGCCGGTACCCCCCGGTGCGCGCGGCTGCCGCCACCCGCACGTTGCCGCGGGTCGCCAGCGTCATCCCGATGAACCCGACCGACGCGGAGAACAGGGCGCCGACGAGGAAGAACACCGCCCGGCCGATCCGCGTCCCCCAGCCGCCCTCGGCCACCGGCAGGACCAGCAGCAGGAGGAACACGATGACCGCGAAGACGCCCAGGGTGCGGAACTGGCGGCGCAGGTAGGCCCCCGCTCCCTCCTGCACGGCCCGCGCGATGTCCCGCATGCGCGCGGTGCCCTGGTCGGCGGCCACCACGGCTCTGACCAGGGACCCGGCGAAGAGCAGTGCGGCGAGCGAGACGACGAGGGCTGCCGTCACGAGGACGACGTCCCCGCCGGAGAGATGACTGTCCGGCATCAAGACCTCCCAGCGGTCGGGTGCCACCGGGCGGCCCCGCGGCCCCGGTCGGCGGAGAGCTCGCCCCGGGGTAGGGGCTCACCCCGCGGACGTCGCGCCAATGTAACGGGAATCACACTCTGCGGAAGCCCCCTTCCTCCGACCCCCGTCGCACAGCGCGGTCGGAGCCGGGCGGGGAGTTGCCCACGGGTGTGAGAGTGGTGGGGTGACCACGCTCCACCCGGTCCGGCCGGCTGCTCCCCCAACCGGCCAGGAGGGTGCTCCAGGGGGCGGTGCCGGCCACGACGAGGCCGGCCACGACGGTGTCGGCCACGACGGTGCCGGCCACGACGACGACCGCCGGGACGACGCCCGCCGGGACCCGGCACCGGGCACCCCGGCGGTCCACACCGCGGCGGCGTCGCACGGGTCCGCGGGTCCCCCGTCGACGGCGGTCCCGCCCGGCAGCGAGCTCCTCGAGGACCTCCTCGCCGGCACCGCCGACGAGGAGCGGCCCGTCACGCACGTGCACCGCCTCGCCGTGCGGGAGAGCCGCACCCTGCCCTGGCCGGCGTGGGTCGAGCCCGGCCTGCGCCTGCGGCTGGAGGAGGCCGGGGTCCGGGAACCGTGGCGGCACCAGGTGGAGGCCGCCCAGCTGGCGCACGACGGCACGTCGGTCGTCGTGGCCACCGGCACGGCCTCGGGCAAGTCGCTGGCCTACCAGCTGCCCGCGCTGACCCGGCTCGCGGAGGACCCGCGCGCCTGCGTGCTCTACCTCGCACCGACCAAGGCGCTGGCCCGCGACCAGCTGGCGTCGGTCGCGGCGCTCGCCGACCCCTCCGTCCGCCCGGCGGCCTACGACGGCGACACCCCCGCCGAGGAGCGCGACTGGGTCCGCCGCCACTCGCGGTGGATCGTCACCAACCCCGACATGCTGCACCGCGGCGTCCTGCCGGCGCACCAGCGCTGGAGCTCGACGCTGCGCCGGCTGGCCTACGTCGTCGTGGACGAGTGCCACGCCTACCGGGGCGTGTTCGGCTCGCACGTCGGGCACGTGCTGCGCCGGCTGCGCCGGATCTGCCGCCGCTACGGTGCCGACCCGGTCTTCGTGCTCGCCTCGGCGACCGTGGCCGAGCCGGCTGCGGCCGCCACCCGCCTGGTGGGGGCGCCGGTCGTCGCGGTCACCGACGACGGCTCCCCCCGGCCGGGCGCCACGTTCGCGCTGTGGGAGCCGCCGCTGACCGAGCGCACCGGCGAGCACGGTGCGCCGCTGCGCCGCTCGGCGGCGGCCGACGCGGCCGGGCTGCTCGCCGACCTCGTCGAGCGGGGCGCGCGCACGCTGGCGTTCGTCCGCTCCCGGCGCAGCGCGGAGTCGGTCGCCGAGCAGACGCGGCGGCTGCTCGCCGAGCGGGGCCGCGACGACCTGCTCCGCCGGGTCGACTCCTACCGCGGCGGCTACCTGCCCGAGGAGCGGCGCGAACTGGAGCGCGCGCTGTCGGCCGGCGACCTGCTCGGGGTGGCGACCACCAACGCCCTCGAGCTGGGCATCGACATCGCCGGGCTGGACGCGGTCGTGCTGGCCGGCTACCCGGGCACGCTGGCCTCGCTGTGGCAGCAGGCCGGCCGGGCCGGCCGCGCCCAGCGGGAGTCGCTGGTCGTCTTCGTCGCCCGGGACGACCCGCTCGACCACTACCTGGCCCACCACCCGCGCGCCGTCTTCGGCCGGCCGGTCGAGGCCACCGTCACCGACCCCGCCAACCCCTACGTCCTCGGACCGCAGCTGTGCTGCGCGGCCGCGGAGCTGCCGCTCACCCCCGAGGACCTGCCCGACTTCGGCGGTCCCGTCGCCGAGGCGCAGCTCGAGCAGCTGGTCGCCGCCGGCGAGCTGCGCCGGCGGCCCGCGGGCTGGTACTGGGCCGGCCGGGGGCGTCCCGACGTCGACATCCGCGGCAGCGGCGGCGAGCCGGTGGCGATCATCGAGGGCGAGACCGGCCGCCTGCTGGGCACCGTCGACGGCGGCGCCTCGCACGCGACCATGCACGCCGGCGCGCTGTACGTGCACCGCGGCGAGACCTACGTGGTCGACGAGCTCGACCTCGACGACGCCTGCGCCGTGGTGCACGCCGAGGCGCCGGAGTGGACCACCGTCGCCCGCGACGTGACCGACCTCGGGATCGTGTCCACCGACCGCACCCGCCGGCTGGGCACCGTCACCGCGCACACCGGCGTCGTCGACGTGACCAACCAGGTGGTGGCCTACCAGCGGCGGCGGGCCGGCACCGGTGAGGTGCTGGCCGAGTTCCCGCTGGACCTGCCGCCGCGGCAGCTGCGCACCCGGGCCGTCTGGCTCACCCTGGACGCCGAGGCGGTCGCCCGCGCCGACGTCGACGACCTCGCGCTGCCCGGGTCGCTGCACGCGGCCGAGCACGCCGCCATCGGCATCCTGCCGCTGCTGGCCACCTGCGACCGCTGGGACCTCGGCGGCCTGTCGACGGCCCTGCACCCCGACACCGGCACCGCGACCGTGTTCGTCTACGACGGCCACCCCGGCGGCGCCGGCTTCGCCGAGCGGGGCTTCGCCGCGCTGCGCCGGTGGCTCACCGCCACCCGCGCCACCGTGGCCAGCTGCGAGTGCGAGGCCGGCTGCCCCTCCTGCGTCCAGTCCCCGAAGTGCGGCAACGGCAACGACCCGCTGGACAAGGCCGGCGCCGTCCGCGTCCTCGACGTCGTCCTCGACGAGCTGGCCGCCGCGGAGGCGGCACCGGGCGACGCCGACGACGACGCCGACGGCCTCACCGAGGTCCGCACCGGCCCGGTGCGCGGCCTCCTGCGCCGCCCGGTCACCGGCCGGCCGGCCGCCGCACCGGCTCCCGACCCCGCACCGGCGTCCGACGCCACGCCGGCTCCCGCCGGTCACGAGGAGGACGGCCTCGTCTTCTGACGGCCCGCACCGGGCGACCGCCGCAGACCGCGGACGCGCACCACCGGGCCGCTCCTTCCGCTTGAGCCGGGCCCTCCCGCTGCCGATCCACCCGTGAGGCGGCGCAGGCGCGTTCCCGCCGCCTGCAGGAGGAGGACCCGTGGCACACGGCACCGATCGCCCGGAGGGCCGGCCGCTGGTCCTCGCGGGCTACGTCGTCCTCACCCCGGTCGCCGCGCTGGTCTTCGGGCTCGACCCCGTCCTCGGTGTGCTCGCCGGCGCGCTCAACGTCGTGTTCGGCGTCTACTTCTGCCGGCACCTGGCCTTCGCCGTCGCCGCCGCCCGCTGGGCCGAGCGCGACCTGCTCGCCGCCGACGTCGGCCTGGACACCTACACGCCGCCGGTCGCCGTCCTCGTCGGGTGCAAGAACGAGGAACTGGTCGTCGACAGCATGGTCGCGGCGCTGCTGGCGCTGGACTACCCGCCCGACCGGCTCACCCTCGTCGTGGTCGACGACGGCTCCGAGGACGCCACCGGCGCCAAGCTCGACGCCTGGGCGGCCCGGGAGCCGCGGCTGCGCGTGCTGCACCGGCCACCCGGCTCCGGCGGGGGGAAGTCCGGCGCGCTCAACGACGCGCTGGCCCTGGTCGAGGCCGAGGTCGTGCTCGTCTTCGACGCCGACCACGAGCCCGAGTCCTCGGCCCTGCGCCGCCTGGTGCGGCACTTCCGCGACCCGGTCGTCGGCGCCGTCATGGGCCGCTGCGTGATCCGCAACGGCCGGGACTCGCACATGGCCGGAACGGTCTTCGTCGACTACCTCTCCGGCTACCTCGTCAACGAGTACGGCCGCCAGGCGCTGTTCGAGCTGCCCGCCTACGGCGGCGCCAACTGCGCCGTCCGCATGTCCACGCTGCGCGCGCTCGGCGGCTGGAACCCCGAGACGGTCACCGAGGACACCGACCTGACGCTGCGCATCCTCGCGGCCGGGCAGCGGGTGCGCTACGACGTCTCGGCGATCGACTTCGAGGAGGCGGTGGTCAGCGCCCAGCGCTTCTGGAAGCAGCGCTACCGCTGGGCGCGCGGGCACCAGAAGTGCCTGCGCGACTACTGGTGGCCGCTGATGCGCACGCCGCACCTCTCACCGCTGGAGAAGGTGGAGACCTCCCTCTTCCTCGCCGTCTACCACGTGCCGATGCTCAGCGGCCTGGGCCTGCTGCTCACCGTGCTGCGGGCGTTCGGGATCGGTGACCTGCCCCTGGTCGGCCTGCTGCCGCTGTCCATGCTGCTGTTCATCGGCCCGCTGGCCGAGCTGTGCGTGGGCCTGCTGGTCGGCCGGGTGGAGCGGCGGTCGGCGTGGCGGCTGCTCGGCTTCCTGCCCGCCTTCGCGCTGTCCATCTGGATCACCTCGCGCGCCTACGTCGACGGCATGCTCGGCCGGCCCTACACCTGGGTGAAGACGACGCGGTCCGGCGCCGTCTCGACGGTGGACCCGGCGCCCGCCGCCACGGACCCCATGGCCCCCACCACCGCGACCCGGCCGCGCTCCTTCGCCGCCGCCGCCGTCGCCGCCGCTGGTCCCGGCCGGCCCGGGGAGCGACCGTGACCGCCGGGGGCGTGGCCCTCCCGCCGGCCCGGCGCAGCCCGTGGCGGGGCGCCAACCGGCGGCTGCTGCCGGTCGCGCTGGACCTGGTGCTGGCCACGGCCATCTGCCTGCTGGGCTTCCGCTACCTGGCCCGGCCCCTGCAGGAGCTCGAGGCGGCCGTCCTCGCCCGCGTCCTGGGGTGGCTCGCCCCGGGGCAGGCCTCCGGCGTCGTGCCCACGCACGTGCTGCTGTTCCGCGGCGACGGCGAGATCATCGACGCGGTCGTCACGCTGTCCTGCTCGTCCGTGCTGTCGGTGCTGGGCCTGGTCGCCCTGACCGCCGTGGTGCTCCGCGGACGCGGGCTGCACGCGGTGGCGGGCCTGCTCGTCGCCGTCGCCGCGCTGCTGGTGCTCAACCACGGCCGGCTGCTGCTGTCCGCCCTCGCCGGCCTGTGGTGGGGCGAGGACGCCCTCGTCGGGTTCCACGACTGGGTGGGCACGCTGTGGAACCTGGTCGCGACGCTCGGCGGCTTCCTGCTCATGGTGTGGATCGCCCTCCCCGCGCTCGACCGCGCGGAGCAGGACGTCGAGGGCCGGCACACCGCGCGCCGTCCCGACAGCTGGGCCCGGCCCGGGCTGGGCTACCGGGCGGCGGGGGACGAGGTCCGGCACGGGGGACGGCGGCGGGTCACGGTCACCGGGCTCCTGTACCGCTACGTGTTCCCGGCCCGGCTCTCCGCGTGGCTGGCCGCCCGCCGGGAGGCCCGGCGCATCGACTACCGGCTGGGGCACCTGCCCGCGCACCAGCGGGTGCAGCGCATCGGCGAGCTGGTCGCCGACGGGCTGGGGGCGCACGCCGCGTCGCTCGTCGCGGTGGCCACCTACGAGCAGGACCCGGTGGTCCTCGACGCCCTCGCCGAGGCCGTGGCCGCACGCCAGTGGGAACCGGTCACCGGCGACCGCGTGGCCGCCCTGCGGCTGTGGGCCCGGGGGTGGCTGATGGCCCGGGGACCGCAGGACGCCGGCCCCGACCCCCTGCCGGCGTCTCCCGCGGGGACGCACGTCACCGTCCCCGTCTGCCGGATCGCCGTCCCCCTGCCCCCGGCCCGTCCGACGACGGCGGCGACGCCGGTCCCCTCGCAGCGCCCGCCGGCGCACGCCGTCCCTCCCCCGCGCCCCGCCACGTTCGCCCGCCCGCCCCGCACGCCCGACCTCCCGGAGGTTCCCCGGTGACCTCGACCCTGCCGGCCCGGCCGGCCTCGCCGACCCCGCCCACCCCGGGGCGGCCGCAGGACCCGGGCGGCCCGGCGGTGCTCGTCACCGGCGCCGGCGGCCCGGCCGGCGTCGCCGTGGTCCGCCGCCTCGTGGCGCTGGGCCACCGGGTCGTCGCGGTCGACGCCGACCCGACGGCCGCGGGCACGGCCCTGGCCACCGCCGGGGCGACCGTCCCCCGCGCCGACCACGCCCGCTTCGTCGACGCGCTCGTGGGCGTCGCCACGGCCCACGGGGCCGACGCCCTCGTCGGGACGGTGGCCGAGGAGCTCCCCGCCCTCGCCGCCGGCGCCGCGCAGCTGGCCCGGGCCGGGGTGGCCACGTGGCTGCCCGACCCCACCGCCGTGGCGCTGTGCTGCGACAAGGCCGCGTTCGCCCGGACGGTGCACGCGGCCGGCGTGCCGCACCCCGCCACCACGGACACCGGGGCGGGCCTGGCCGCGGTTCCGGGGCCGTGGGTGGTCAAGCCCCGCGCCGGCCGGGGCAGTCGCGGTGTGCGGCTGCTCGACTCCCGTGCCGCCGTGGCCGACGCCCTGCGCGAGGACCCCTCGCTGATCGCCCAGACGCGCCTGGGCGGCCGGGAGTTCACCGCCGACGCCCTCGTGGCCCGCGACGGCCGGCTGCTCACGGTGGTGCCCCGGTGGCGGGACGACACCCGGGCGGGCATCTCGGTCAAGGGCACCACCTTCGACTCCCCGGCCGTGACCGACGTGGTCGCCGGCGCGCTGGAGGCCGTGCGGCTCACCGGCCCGGCCAACGTGCAGGGCTTCGTGGCCGACGACGGCCGCGCCACCGTCGTCGAGGTCAACCCGCGCTTCTCCGGCGGGCTGCCCCTGACGCTGGCGGCCGGCGCGGACGTCGTCAGCGCCTATCTGACCGGCGTCCGCGACCCCGGCGCGGACCTCCCCCACCTGTGGTTCACCCCCGGCGTCCGGATGAGCCGGTACTTCGCGGAGGTCTACACCGCCGACGACGGCGCCGCGGTCCCCGACCCCTGCCGGCCGGCGCGGGTGCGGGCGTGACCCGCAGCCGCCGCGTCCTGGTCCCGTTCGGCACCCGGCCGGAGGTGGTCAAGCTCGCCCCGGTGGTCGCCGCGCTCACCGCCGCGGGACACCACGTCGACGTCGTCGACACCGGCCAGCACACCGACCCGGCGCTGTCGTCGCGGCTGCAGGAGGCGCTGGGCCTGGCCCCCGGCCGCCGGTTCACCCTGCCGGACGGCGACCCCGCCGCCCGGCTCGGGGCGCTGCACGCCGATGCGGCGCGGGCGCTGGCCGGCGACCGGCCCGACGTCGTCCTGGCCCTCGGCGACACGAACACCGTCCCCGCCTACGCGCTGGCCGCCCGCGGCGCCGGGGTCCCCTTCGCGCACCTGGAGGCCGGGCTGCGCAGCCTCAACCCGCGCAGCGTCGAGGAGGTCAACCGGCGGGTGGCCGCGGCGGTCGCCGCGCTGCACCTGGCCCCCACCCGCCGGGCGGCCGCCTTCCTGGCGGCCGAGGGGGTGCCCGCCGAGCGGGTGTTCGTCGTCGGCAACCCGGTGGTCGACACCCTGGTGTCCCGCGGGGTCCGCCCGGTGCCCGCCGGCGAGCGGTCCGGCGTGCTGGTCACCGCCCACCGGCCCACCAACGTCGACGACCCCGGGCGCCTGGCGCGGCTGGTCGGGGTGGTGCGCGCCCTGGCCGACCGGGTCGGGCCGGTGACCTTCCCGGTGCACCCGCGCACGGCCGCCCGGCTCGCGGCCACCGGCCTGGACGCCGGGCTGGCGCACCCGCGGATCAGCGTGACCGGCCCGGTCGGGTACGACGCGCTGCTGGCTGCCCTGGCGTCGGCGCGCCTCGCGGTCACCGACTCCGGCGGCATCCAGGAGGAGGCGGCCTTCCTCGGCGTCCCCGTCGTGGTGCTGCGGGGGTCCACGCCGCGCTGGGAGGGCGTCGAGGCCGGCACCACCACCCTGGCCAGCCTGGCCGACGACGCCGCGGCCGACGCCGTCCTCGCGGCCGCCGCGCGGCACACCTCCGCCGAGGGGCAGGCCCGCGCCGCGACGCTGCCCTGCCCCTACGGTGACGGGACGACCGGCCGGCAGGTCGCGGCCCTGCTCGCCGACGCGGCGACCGACGCGCTGCTGGCCCTCGACGAGCCGGACTTCTCCGACGGGCGGCTGCCCTGGTGAGCGCGCGACCGGCACCGCCGTGGACCGGACCCCCGCCGCTGGGCGTGGTGGTCGACCTCGACGACACGCTCTACCCGCAGGCCGCCTACCTGGCCGGCGCCGCCGCGGCCGTGGGCGCGGCCGCCACGGCGGCCGGGCTCGACGGCGGTCGGGTGCACGCCGCGCTCCTGCGCGAGCTCGCCGCGGGCTCCGACACCGGGGGCACCATCGACCGCGCGCTGCTGGCCGCCGGGGTCCCCGCCGCGGAGGTGCCGGCGCGGGTCCCGGCGCTGGTGGCGGCGTTCACCGCCCACGCGCCCGCCGTCCTCGCGCCCTACCCGGGGGTCGTCGCGGCGCTCACCGCCCTCGCGGAGGTCGGTCCGGTCGGCTGCCTCACCGACGGCAACCCGGTGATCCAGGCCGCGAAGGTGGCCGCGACCGGGCTCGGCCCGCTGCTCGGCGGCGTCGTGGTGACCGACGCGCTCGGCGGCCGGGCCGCGCGCAAGCCCGCCCCCGCCGGGCTCCTGGAGCTGGCCGGCCGCCTCGGGGTCCCCGCCGACCGGCTGCTGGTGATCGGTGACCGGCCGGGCAAGGACGTCGCCGTCGCCGCCGCCGTGGGCGCGCGGGCGATCCGCGTCCGGCAGGGCGAGCACGCCGCGGCGCCCGACCGGCCGGCCGCGTGGGCTGTCACCGACTCCTTCCCCGCCGCCGCGGACCTCGCCCTCGCCGTGCTGCGCGGCACCGGCCGGCGGTGCCCCGCCGCGAGCTGATCACCCCACGGGGTGAACCCGGGGGCGCAGCCCTGCAGTCCCCGGCCCCGCCGGCCGATGGCCCCCTGGTGGGCGGTCGTGCGCCCGGTCAGGAGGGGTTCGACCATGGCAGGTAACAGGCGGCACCGGCGGCCGTCCCTCGGGACGCGCCTGGCGGTGACCGCGGCGGCGGGTGCCGTCGTCGTGCTCGGGACACCCGGGGTGGGGTCGGCCGCCGGCGGCCCGATGAAACCGCTGGTGACCTGCGTGCTCCCGGTGCAGGACGGGTCGTGGACCGCGGTCTTCGGCTACGAGAACCCCACCCCGCTGACCTGGGACGAGTCGCGCGGCTTCGACAACGAGCTGACCCCCGCCGCCCTCGACGGCCCCCAGGTCACCTCGTTCGCGCCGGGCACCCACCACGGCGCCTTCTCCGTGCGGGTGCCGGCGTCCACGCCGAGCGTCGAGTGGCAGGTGCACAGCCGGAGCGTCACCGCCTCGCGCGACGGCAGCACCCGCTGCCCGTCCGAGACCGAGCTGCCGGCCGACGGCAACGGCCTGGGCGCCCCGATGGTGCTGGCCGCCGCCGGTCTCGTCGGGGCCGCGTCCCTCGCGGTGTCCCGGCGCCGTCGCCCGGGTCCCCCGGGGGCGGGCGCGCCGCCGGCCTGACGCCGCCCGCGACCCGGACGCCACCACGGCCGGTCCTCACCCGGAGGGGGGAGGGCCGGCCGTCGTGCTGCACCGGGACGCCGGACCCGCCGATGAGGAGGTGTCGGGCGGGCTGGCCGCCTCGAGTCGTGGAGGACACCGGCCATGGACGGCGGACGGACGGGGAGCACGGGACGCAGCGTCCTGGCGATCGGCGCGCACCCCGACGACATCGAGCTCGGGTGCGGCGGCGCGCTGCTGGCCCACGCCGCGGCGGGGGACACGGTGACGATGCTGGTCGTGACCGGTGGGGAGAACGGTCCCGGGGACGACGTCCGCGTCGCCGGCCGCCGCGCCGAGCAGGAGCGGGCGGCGGGTCTGCTGGGCGCCCGGCTGGTGTGGGGTGGCCTCCAGGACTGCGAGGTCGCGGCCGACTCCCGCACGGTCCGCCGCATCGAGCAGGTGCTGCAGGCGACGCAGGCCGACCTCGTCTACGTGCACGCTCCGGACGACAGCCACCAGGACCACCGCGCGGTGGCCGGTGCCACCCTGGCCGCGGCCCGGCGGCTGCCCCGCGTCCTGCACTACCAGAGCCCCTCGACCCTCGCGTTCACGCCGACCGTCTACGTCGACGTCACCGCCTACGTCACCGGCAAGCTCACCGCCCTCGCCGCGCACGCCTCCCAGGTCGAGATGTCCGCGATGGTCGAGCCCGACGCCGTCGTGGCCTCGGCGCGCCACTGGGGGGCGCACGCCCGGATCGGCTACGCCGAGGCCTTCCAGCCCACGCGGATGGTGCTCGACCTGGCGCCCGCCCCCGCGTCCCTCGCCCCCGAGGCGGTGCCCGCGGCCTGGTCGCTCGCGCCGTCCACCGCGGCCCGCGTCGGCTGACCGGTCCCCTCAGCCGCCGGTGCGGAAGGCCACGGCGCGCACCGGGGCGCCGTCGGCACCGGCCAGCCGCAGCGGCAGCACGCTGACGACCGGGTCGACGGCGGGCACCCGGCCCAGGTCGCGCAGGTTCTCGACGATCACGCCTCCCGCGCCGAGCACCGCGAGGTGGGCGGCGAAGCCGTCGGCGGGCTCACCGCCGAGGACGGTCTCGTCGAGGCTCAGCGCGTCCAGCCCGACGGTGCGCACGCCGGCGGCGACCACCCGGGCGGCGGCGTCGCCGGTGAGGTAGGGGTGGTCGAAGTAGGCGTCGGTGCCCCAGTGCGCGTCCCACCCGGTGTGCAGCAGCAGGATCCGTCCCGGGCCGAGGCGGTCGGCCCACGGCGCGAGGTCGGCCCACTCGATCCGGCCGTGCGGTGGCTTGCCGCGGACGTCGGCGACGACGGCGGGGCCGAGGAAGTGGTCGAGCGGGACCTCGTCGATGCGGAGGCCGTCCTCGAGGAAGTGGTACGGCGCGTCCACGTGCGTCCCCGTCTGCGAGCCCATCCGCACGTGCAGGACGTTGTAGCCGTCGGCCGCCACGGTGGTGGCCGGGCTGAACCGGGCGACCGGGTCCCCCGGGTAGACCGGGGTGTCGTCGTCGAGGGGGTGGGAGAGGTCCACGATGTCGCGGACGGGCGGTTCGGGGCGGGTCACCGGGGCTCCTCGGGGGACGGCGGTCAGGGGGCGGGGGTGAGGACCCACAGGACCTCGCAGGGGGCCGTCGAGGGGTTGAGCCAGGTGTGCGGGGTGGTGCCGGGCATGGTGAACGCGTCCCCCTCGTGCAGGTCGACCACCTCGCCCGGCAGCAGCAGCCGCAGCCGGCCGCGCAGCACGTGGACGAACTCGACGTCGCAGGCCAGGGCGTAGAGCTCGTCGCCGCCCCCGCCGCCGGGTTCGACCACCGAGCGGATGACGTGCAGCGCCCGCTGGGTCCCGGCGGTGAGCAGCACCTCCCGCACGCCGGCGCCGCCGAAGTTGGTGGGCGGGGCCTCGCCGGCGCGGACCAGGGAGGTGGCGGGCGGCTCGAACAGCTGCCCGACGCCGATGCCGAGCACGCTGCACACCGCCACGAGGGAGGCGACCGACGGCGAGACCTCGTCGCGCTCGAGGCGGCTGAGGAACCCCTTGGTGAGCCCGGCCCGGTCGGCGACGGCCGCGAGAGTCAGGCCCGCCGCCTGCCGGGCGGCGCGCAGCCGTGCACCGACCAGCGCGTCGGCCGCGTCGTGCGGCCGGGTGAACCGCCGGACCTCCCCCGCCATGCCGTCCCCCTCGTCGTCCCTGGCGTCCCGTCGCCCCGCGGAGTCAACTCCCGTGCAACGGCTGTTGTCCAGGGGGCAACCCGCCTCTACCCTCTGCGCACCGCGGTGGTCCGACCACCGCCTTCCCGGGGAGTGGTGCACATGAGCGGAGCGGAGGTCGCCGGGCTGGCGGCCGAGCAGCGGCGGCCGCGGGCCACCGAGGTCGAGCAGCACGGGATCGACACGATCCCCGACGCCGAGCGGACGTCGAGGCCCTTCGACCTGTTCCGCATCCAGTTCGGCGGGGCCAACACCTTCGCCACCGTCATCCTCGGCACCTTCCCGGTGCTGCTGGGTCTCGACCTGGTCGAGGCGGTGGCCGCGACGGTCGCCGGCGTGGTCGTCGGGGCGCTGATCCTCATGCCGATGGGGCTGTTCGGCCCGCGCACCGGCACGAACAACGCCGTCTCCTCGGGCGCGCACTTCGGCGTCCGCGGCCGGGTCCTGGGCTCGTTCCTGTCCCTGCTGACCGCGATCTCCTTCTACTCGATCTCGGTCTGGGTGAGCGGGGACGCACTGGTGGGCGCCTCGACCCGGCTGTTCGGCACCGGCGACTCCGACCTGCTCCGCGGCGTCATCTACGCCGTCCTCGGCGCCCTGGTCATCGTCGTGGTGGTCTTCGGCTACCAGCTGATGCTGCTGGTCAACAAGGTCGTGGTGCTGGCGAACACGGTGCTGATGCTGCTCGGCCTGGTCGCCTACGCCACGCTGTTCGACTTCTCCTACGACCCGGGCCCCGAGGCGTACGCGCTGGGCGGCTTCTGGCCGACGTTCGTGCTCTCGGCGCTGATCGTCATGGGCAACCCGGTCAGTTTCGGGGCGTTCCTCGGCGACTGGTCGCGCTACATCCCCGCCGACACCCGCCCGTCGCGGCTGCTCGGCGCCACCTTCGTCGGCCAGCTGGCCACCCTGGTGCCGTTCCTGTTCGGCGTCGGGACGGCGACCCTGGTGGCCGGTGAGGCCGACTACGTGTTCGCGCTGATCCAGGTCTCCCCGCTGTGGTACGCGGTCCTGCTCATGGTCGTGGCCTTCCTCGGCGGCATGTCGACCGGCGTCACCTCGCTGTACGGGACGGGGCTGGACTTCTCCTCGGTCTTCCCCCGGCTCAACCGCGTGCAGGCCTCGCTGGTCATCGGGACGCTGGCCTTCGTCTTCATCCTGGTCGGCCGGCTGGTGTTCGACCTGCTCGCCAGCGTCAACGCCTTCATCGGCGCGATCGTCATCTGCACGACGCCGTGGATGGTGATCATGATGATCGGCTACTGGGTGCGGCGCGGCCACTACTCCCCCGCCGACGTGCAGGTCTTCAACCAGGGCCGGGTGGGCGGGCGCTACTGGTTCTCCGAGGGCGTCAACTGGCGCGGCATGGCGGCCTGGATCCCCTCGGCGGTCGTCGGCCTGCTCTTCGCGAACTACCCGCCGCTCATCGAGGGCCCGTTCCGCAACGCGGCCGGTGGGGTGGACGTCAGCCTGCCGATGTCGCTGGGGCTGGCCGCCGTCGTCTACCTGGCGCTGCTGTTCGCCTTCCCCGAGCCCCGGTACGTCTTCGGCCCGGCCGGCCCGCGGCTGGTCCCGGCGCGGGAGGCCGTGCCGCCGCCGGTGACCGACGACCCGCGCGCGTCGGTCCACCGTGCGGGCCGGCGCACCCCGCTCGCCCCGACCGCCGAGTCGGTGGACCGGTGAGCGCCGCCCCCGGCGCCGAGGCGGAGGTGCTGCAGGCCGCCGGCGCGCTCGTCGCGGCCTTCGGCGCTGACGACGTGGACCGCTACCTCGCCTGCTTCCGCGAGGACGCGACGTTCCTGTTCCACGGCACCGACCGGCTCCTGCCCTCCCGGGAGGAGTACCGGCGCGAGTGGGCCGCCTGGGTGCGCGACGACGACTTCCACGTCCTCGGCTGCCGGACCTCCGGCACCCGCGTGCAGGTGCTCGGGGACACCGCGGTGCTGACCCACGAGGTGCAGACCACGGTCTCCACCCGGGCCGGGCGCGAGGAGCTGCGCGAGCGGGAGACCATCGTCTTCCAGCGCGAGGCGCCCGGGCGGTGGCTGGCGGTCCACGAGCACCTCTCGCCCGCGCCGGCGCCCGCCGGGTAGGCCGGGTCACGGCGCCACCGGACCGGCCCGGGCCCGCCCCTGGGCCGTCCGGCTGGCGAGTGGCCCGAGCCGGACCGCGACCTCGACGGTCACCGCGACGACGGCGCCGTCGGCGACGGTGCACGCGGTGAGCGCGGCGCCGTTGGCCCGGGCGACCTCGCCGGCGGTGTCGCACGCGGCGGGGTCGCCGGCCACCGCCCGGGCGGCGCCCGCCAGGGCGGCCAGGTCGGCGGCCGCGCCGGCCCGGTGCCGGGCGACGACGGCGGCACCGACGAGCACCGCGGCCAGCCCGACCGCGACGAGGACCCCGGCGAGCGCCACGGTCCACACGGTCGCCGAGCCCCGCTCCCGGTCGGCGGTCACGCGCCGACCCCCGGCTCGAGCCGCGCGACAGAGGTGGCGCCGACCTCGACGCCGAGGCGCACCGGCCCGACCGGGACCACCTCGGCGCTGACCGTCACCCGGACCTCGCCGCCGGCGACCGCCACCGTGGTCACCGCGCCGTCGGGAGCCGCGCGGGCGGCCACCGCGCGGACGACGGCAGCGTCCTCTCCGCGGGCCGCGGCGCGGGCGCCCTCCCGGGCGGCGTCGACACAGCGCAGCTGCGCGCCGACCACCACCACCGCGGCCACGACGGCGGCCAGCACCAGCAGGAGCACGGGCAGCACGACCGCGGTCTCGGCGGTGACCATCCCGGCCTCCCGCCGTCCCCCGGTCCGGGACGGGCGCACGGTCAGGACAGGACGGTCAGCGCGGACTCGACCAGCTCGCCGAGGGCGCTGACGACGGAGCCGCCGGTGACCACCTGGTACAGCACCGCGGCGAAGGCGCACGCCGCGACGGTGCCGACGGCGTACTCCGCGGTGCTCATCCCGGCCTCCGGCTCGGCACGGACGCGTCGCCAGCGGGCGGCGAGCCCCCGCCGCGGGGCGCGCGTCGGCAGGGGCGGGGCGACGTCGTCGCCGGCCGGGTCGGGGGTGCGGGTGTCGACGGTCACGGGGTCCTCCTCGGGTCCGCCCCGCCGCTGCGGGGCACGACCCGACCCTGCGGCCGCGCCCCGCCCCGTTCCAGCACTCGCGCGGACCTGTGGGCGGGGACCGTCCCTGTGGACGGCTCAGCGGCGCAGCGCCTGGCTCTCCCGGTAGGACCGGTCGCGCACCTCGCGGAGGAACGCCACCGGCCGCAGGTCGTCGGCGCCGAGGGTGGGCCGGAAGCGCAGCCGCTCGGCCTCGGTGGCGGGCAGCTCCGCCCCGAGGGTCAGCCGCCCCCAGCGCGTCCAGCCGCCGGTGAGCGGTGCCGCCAGCAGCTCCCAGCCGGTACCGCTGTCGTCGGCGCGGGCGCCGAGCACCACGAGGCGCCCGGTGCCGGTGCGGTGGGGCAGCACGGAGGAGTACGTCCGGCCGAGCGGGTGCGGCAGGAACACGTGCCGCAGCCCCGGCGCGCTGCCCGCGGTGTTGACCAGCACGTCCAGCGGCCCGCCGTCCCGCCCCCGGCCGGGGAACCGGACGGCGAGGCCGAGCACGTCGGGCAGCGGCCGGGGCAGCCCGGCTCCGCGGGAGACGCGGACCACGACGTCGTGCGTGCCCGCCTCGTCGAGGACCCGGGCGCCCCAGGCGCCGTCCCCGTCGGCCACCACCCTCGCGGCGCAGGCCCGGCCGCGCGGGTGGACGACGCGGGAACCGCGCAGCGCCGTGCCGAGGGCGAGGGTGGTCGAGGTGAGGGCACGGGGGATCGCCAGCAGGTCCATGCCGCCCGGCTACCCGGTGGCCCTCCCCGGCGCACCCCGGCCGCGCGCGACGGTGGTCACCCGAACACCTGCCCGGCGATCCCGATGACCAGCGGCGCCACCCCGAGGCAGACGAAGGCGGGCAGGAAGCACAGGCCCAGCGGGGCGAGCACCCACACCCCGGCCCGGCGCACGCCGGCCTCGGTCCGGCTGCGCGCCGCGGTCCGCGCCTCGGCGGCGAGCACCCGCAGCGCCGGTACCGCGGCGGCGCCGGACTCCCCCGCCCGCACCAGGACCCGGCCGAGCCCGGCCAGCGGGCCCGGCGCGGCGCTCCACGCGACCCGTGGCGCGGCGCCCAGCCGGAGCCGTCCGGCGACGCCGGTCAGGGCGTCCCCCAGCGGCCCGGGCAGGGCGGGCGCGACGGCGGCGAGGGCACCGGCGACCGGCAGCCCGGCCGCGAGGCAGACGGCCAGCAGGTCGCAGGCCACCGGCAGCTCCGGGACCAGCTCCGCCGCTGCGTCGACCTCGCGTCCGGACCGCCGCAGCACCCGGTCGGCCAGCACCGCGACGCCGGCCCCCGCCGCCACCCCTGCGGCACCGCCGAGCAGCAGCGCGGTCGCCAGCCCGGCCGCCGCCGGCAGCAGGAGGCGGCGCACCCCGGCCGGCGGTGGCCCGGCCGGCCCGGGCGGGCGGCCGGCGCGCGGCCGGGACGGCGCCCCGCCGACCGTGCGCACCCGGGCCGCCACCCGCGCGCTCGCCGGCGGCCAGGCGAGCAGGGCACCGGCCAGGAGCAGGGCGGCCAGTGCCGGCGGACCGCTCACCGCAGCGCGCGGCGCACCAGCCGCGCCGACCAGCTCAGTCCGGCCGCCTCCAGCGCCACCCCGAGGACGAGCAGCACCTGCCCGGCGACCGTGGTGGTCAGCACCGCCCACGGGTCGGCGCCGATGCCACTGCCCATGGCCAGCCCCAGCAGCGGCAGCCCGGCCAGCAGCGCGGCGCTCGCCCGGGGGCCGGCGGTCGCCGAGCGCAGCTCCAGCCGCTGTCGCCGCCGGGCGCGCAGGTCGTCCTCGACGGCACCGACGACGGCGGCCAGCGAGCAGCCGGTGCGCTCGCTGAGCCGCACCGCCGCGGCCACCCGGGTCAGCGCCCGGTCCAGGTCGGTCCCGAGCGCCTCCGCGCCGCTGCCCGGCGCCCGCAGCGCCCGGGCGAGCGCCGCGCCGCTGCCGTCGTCGGCGCAGACGGTGACCGCGGACGCGGTGGCGGCCTCCAGCGGCCGGCCGCTGCGCAGCTCGGCGGCGAGAGCGGCCAGCGCGTCGGCGAGGGCGTCGAGCCGTTCCTCGTCCCGGCGGCCCTCCCGCTGCCGCAGCAGCGCCCGGACCCCCGCGCCCGCGACCGCGGCCGCGAGGGCGGCGACCAGCGGGGTGCTCACCAGCAGCCCGCCGGCTCCCGCCGCGGCACCGGCGAGCGCGGGCCAGGCCGGGGGTGGCAGCGCGGGGCGCCCCGGCGGCCGGTGCCCGCGGGTGAGCCGCCGGAGGCGCCGTCGTCGCAGCGCCGCCCCTCCGGGCCACAGCAGCGCCGCGACCGCGACCAGCAGCAGCGCGGCGGTCACGCCGTCGTCCCGCCCGCGAGCAGGGCGGCCAGCCGGCGCTCCCCCGGACACGGGCCGCCGTCGGCGCGCCACCCGGGCTCCACGGCGACCAGGTCGCCGTCGCGGCGCACCACACCGACCTCCTCCACCCGCCGGCCGGCCCCCGTCCGACGGAGGTGGACCACCACGGCCAGCGCCGCCGCGGCCTGGCTGTGCACCGCCCGGCGCTCCAGCCCCGCGGCCACGCCGAGCGCCTCGAGCCGGGCCGGGACCTCGCCGGGCCGGTTGGCGTGCAGGGTGCCGCAGCCGCCCTCGTGGCCGGTGTTGAGCGCCGCGAGCAGGTCGGTCACCTCCGCGCCGCGGACCTCGCCGACCACCAGCCGGTCGGGCCGCATCCGCAGCGCCTGGCGGACGAGGTCGCGCAGCGTCACCTGCCCGACGCCCTCGACGTTGGGTGGGCGGGTGAGCAGCCGGACGACGTGCGGGTGGGCCGGGGTGAGCTCCGCGGCGTCCTCGCACAGGACGATCCGCTCGCCCGCGGGGACCTCACCGAGCAGCGCGGACAGCAGCGTGGTCTTGCCCGAGCCCGTTCCGCCGGTGACGAGGAAGGCCAGCCGGGCCCGGAGCAGGCCCCGCAGGAGGTCGGCCGACCCACCGGGGAGCGTGCCCCGGTCGGCGAGGTCGGCCAGATCGAGGGAGCAGCGGCGCAGCACCCGCAGCGACAGGCAGGTGCCCGCACCGGAGACCGGCGGGAGGACCGCGTGCAGCCGGGTGCCGTCGGGCAGCCCGGCGTCCACCCAGGGCGCGGCGTCGTCGAGCCGGCGCCCGGCACCGGCCGCCAGGCGCACGGCCAGCCGGCGGACCGCGTCCTCGTCGGGGAAGCGCAGGCCGGCGCGCTCCAGGCCGGCGCCGCGGTCGACCCAGACCTCGTCGGGTCCGTTGACCAGCACGTCGGTGACGCCGGGCTCCCGCAGCAGCGGCTCGAGCGGCCCCGCACCGGCCAGCTCGTGCACCGCGTCGCGCACCGCGTCGAGGACGTCGGGGTCCCCGAGCAGGCCGGCCTCCTCCCGCACCAGCGCGGCGACGGCGGCCCGGCTGGGCGGGCCCGGCTCGAGGGCCAGGCGGGCGCGGACCCGCTCGACGAGGGGCAGCGCGCTCACGCCGCCCGCTCCCGGCCCACCCGCTCGCCGAGCAGCCGGCGGGTGAGCGCACCGAGCGGGCTGCGCGGGGCGACCGGCGGCGGCTCCCCGCGCTCGCCGCGCGCCGCGAGCCCGCGGTCGGCGGGCAGCTCGCCGGCCACCGGGCGCCCGGTCACCGCCACGACGTCCTCGGCGGACAGCCCGCCGGGGACCGGGCGCACGACGAGGCGGGCGGCCGACCAGGGTGCCGGCCCGCCGGGCGGTCCGGACACCAGCAGCCGGGCGGCCGAGGCGGCGCGCAGCCGGGCGGGCACCACCAGGACGGCGAGGTCGGCCTCGGCGAGCGCCGCCTCGGCCAGGCCCGTCCCGCCCGGCCCGGGACGGGGCAGGTCGACCACGACGGACCGCCCGGCCGACCGGGCGGCGTCGACGACCGCGGTCAGCGCCTCGGGCAGCAGCGGCGCCGGGTCCTCGCGGGAAGCGGCCAGCACGTGGACGCCCTCCGCCTCCGGCAGCGCCGCGAGCAGCGCGTCGCCGGCCACCCGCCCGCGGGTGCCGGCCAGCGCCGGCCAGCGCAGGCCCGCGGCGTCCTCGGCGCCCAGGAGCAGGTCGAGGCCCCCGCCCCACACGTCGGCGTCGACCAGCAGCGCTCCCCCGCTCTCCGCGGCGGCGGTGAGGGCGAGCGCGGCGGCCAGCGTGCTCGCGCCGGCGCCTCCGCAGCTGCCGCCGACGACCACCAGCCGTCCCCGCTCGACCGGCGAGCGCACCGCGCCCGCGGCCCGCGCGACCAGCCACGCCTCGTCGGCGGGCAGCACCGCGACCCGCTCGGCGCCGAGCTCGACCGCGGCCGCCCACGCCGCCGGCGGCAGCGGGTCGGCCGCGACCACGACCACGCCCGGGCGGCGGGGCAGCGCCCGCACCGCGGCACCGGCCAGCGCGTCGGCGCCGAGCAGCACCAGGGCGGCGTCGCGGTGGGCGCGGCGCAGGGCGGGGCCGCCGGTGGCGACCTCCGGTTCGGTCCCGGCCGTGGCGAGCAGGCGGAGGACGTCGTCGAGCAGCTCCTCGTCGGAGCTGACGACCACCGGTCGGGCCGGCGGGGACGGGTGGGCGGTCGGGGCGTGGCGAGCGGGCACGCGCCCGAGCCCAGCGCAGTGCGGGTGCTCCGCGACCGAGCCGCCGCGACCTGTGGATGACCCGGACGGGTGTGGACGGCGGCGCGATCCCCGTCACACCCCGCCGGCCCGCTTACAGTCGTGAGCTGTGACCCGCGCTGCGGCGTTCTTCGACCTGGACAAGACGGTCATCGCCAAGTCCAGCACGCTGGCCTTCGGCCGCCCGTTCTTCGCCGGCGGGCTGATCAACCGCCGCGCCGTGCTCAAGGGCGCCTACGCGCAGTTCACCTTCTCCCTCGCCGGCGCCGACGCGCAGCAGATGGAGCGGATGCGGGCGCAGATCACCCGGATGGCCACCGGCTGGGACGTCGCCACGGTGCACGAGATCGTCCGGGAGACGCTGCACGAGATCGTCGACCCGCTGGTCTACGCCGAGGCCGCCGACCTCATCGAGGAGCACCGGGCGGCCGGGCGGGAGATCGTCATCGTCTCCAGCAGCGGTGCGGAGATGGTGGAGCCCATCGGGGAGATGCTCGGTGCCGACCGGGTGGTGGCCACCCGGATGGTGACCGCCGACGGCCACTACACCGGCGAGATCGACTTCTACGCCTACGGGGAGAACAAGGCCGTGGCGGTGCGGCAGGTGGCCGCCGAGAGCGGCTACGACCTGGCCGACTGCTACGCCTACAGCGACTCGATGACCGACCTGCCCATGCTCACCGCGGTCGGCCACCCCACGGCGGTCAACCCCGACCGGGCGCTGCGCCGGGCCGCGGTCGAGCGCGGCTGGCCGGTCCTGGAGTTCACCCGGCCGGTGGCCATGCGCTCCCGCTTCCCGGTGCCACCGGCGCCGGTGGTGCGCGGCGCGGCCGTGGGCGTGGGGGCCGCGGTGGCCGGGCTGGCCTGGTACGCGCGGCGACGGGCGCTGCGCGTCGTCGCCGCGGCACCCGTCGCGCTCCCCGTGCCGCCCCCCGGGCGCTGGCGGCGCCGCGGGGCCTGAGGGAGGGCCGTCCCCTAGACCCCCAGCCGCTCCCGGACGCCGTCGACCAGCGTGCGTGCGGCCGAGACCGGCGTGAACGCCCGTGCGGCCGCCGTGAGCGCTGCCTGCTCGTCGGCGCGCAGGTCGATCTCTCCGGCCGCCGCGTTGGCCTCCACCTGCTCCACGCTCGAGGCCCCGGGGATGACCACCACCCGGGGCAGCGACACCAACCAGGCGAGGGCGATCGTCCCCGGCCGGACGCCGTGGGCACCGGCGACCTCGCGGAGGACGTCGAGCAGCGGCTGCACGCGACGCAGGTTCTCGGTGCCGAACAGCGGGTTGGCCGCCCGCACGCCACCGGGCCGGTGGTCGGCGTCGTACCGGCCGCCGAGCAGTCCCTGCGCGAGCGGGCTGTAGGCGATGACCACCCGGCCCTCGCGCTCGGCGAAGGGCACCAGGTCGTCCAGCGCGCCCGGCCGGGCGAGGGAGAACTGGACCTGGTTGCTGGTCACCGGCCGGCCGAGCGCGGCGTCGGCGGCCCGCCAGCGCCCGAGCGGGTAGTTGGAGACGCCGACGGCGCCGATGCGGCCCTCGCCGAGGAGCGTGCGCAGCCCGGGCATCGTCACCGTGTCCGGGACGACGGGGTTGGGCTGGTGCACCTGGTAGAGCGGGACCCGCTGCAGGCCCAGCCGCCGCGCGCTGCCCGCGAGCCGGCGCCGGACGACCGGCGGGAACGGCGCGACCGGGAACAGCTTCGACGCGACGACGACCTCGGCGCGCTCGTCGCCCAGCGCCTCGCCGAGGATCCGCTCGCTGCGGCCGAAGCCGTAGACCTCCGCGGTGTCGAAGAGGGTGACGCCGAGGTCGCGGGCGCGGCGCACGACGTCCCTCGCCGCGCCGGTGGCGTACTCCTCGCCGTAGCCCCACTCCCGGGAGCCGAACTGCCAGGTCCCCAGCCCGATCCGGCTGACCCGGCCGAGCCCGTCGACGTCGAGGTACCGCACCGGCCCACTGTCCCCCGGGCCGGTGCGGGGCGCAGGCCGGCGTCAGCCGCGCAGGATCGCCTCGGCGATCGCCAGGCCCTCCCGGGCGCCGAGCTCGGTGGCGCGGCAGCAGTGCACCAGCCAGGCGGCCACGCCCTCGGGACCGCCGGAGGCGTAGCCGGCCAGCCTCGCCCGGTACTCCTCGGCGCCGAGCTCGGCGAACCCGACCTCGGGCACCGACACCGCCTTGGGGTCCAGCCCCCGCCCGATGACGGTCAGCCGGCCGGCGGCCCGCGCGACGACGCCGTCGGCCGTGCCGAAGGGCGCCAGCGCGGCCAGCTCGCCGTGCGCGAGGCCGGCGACGAGGACCGCGGGCACCGTCGAGGTGCCGGTGACGAGCTGGAACAGCCCGGTGAGCCGGGGGCCGGCGTGCGGCGCGGGCCGGCCGAGGTCGGCGCGGTCGGCGAGGTCGGCGGCGGCCAGGACGTGCAGCCGGGCGAGCACCTGCCCGGGCGCGCGGGACCAGGTGTCGACCATCGACCCGAGCGCCACCGAGACGCGCAGCGAGCCCTGCACCACCGGGTCGTCGACCGAGCCGGCGCGGAGGTCGGCCAGCGGGACGTCGACCCCGTCGAGGGCGGCCGACGCCCGGGCGCCGCGCAGCGCCGACTCGGTGCTGACCTCGGCCGACCGGTTGCGCATCAGCCGGTGCGCCAGCAGCCGGTCGATGCCCGCGCGTGCGGCGTCGGCGGCCTCCCGCACGCCGGGGAGGTCGAGCAGCGGCGCCAGCGGGTCGGGCCCCGCGGGCCGGCCGGCGGGACGGGCGGCGCCCGGGCGGACGGGGATGGTCACGCCCCGACGGTACGAGCACCCCGGCCGGACCCCGCCGTCGCCTGCCCTACGCTCGGCGACCACCATGGCGCGCCCGCTCACCCTCCTCCTCGTCCGGCACGGCCAGAGCGAGTGGAACGCCGCCGGGCTCATGCAGGGCCAGACCGCGCACGTGCCGCTCACCGAGCTGGGGCACCGGCAGGCCGCCGCCGCGGCCGCCGAGCTGGCCGCGCTCCGGCCCGGGGCGGTGCTGTCGAGCGACCTGCTGCGGGCGGTGCAGACCGCCGAGCACTGCGCCCGCGCCGTCGGGCTGCCGTTCACCACGACGCCCGCCCTGCGCGAGCAGGGCTACGGCGTGCTGGAGGGCCGGCCGTCCCGCGAGCTGTGGGACGTCGTCGACTGGACCGACCCGCACTGGTCGGCCGAGGGCGGCGAGAGCCTGGCCCAGCTGCACGGGCGGGTCGCGGACCTCCTCGCCCGGCTCTCGGCCGACCCGCCGGCCGACGTCGTCGCGCTGGTCACCCACGGCGACACCATCCGGGCGGCGCAGGCGGTGGCGGCCGGCCGCGGCCCGGCCGACCTGCCGGCCGTCACCCCGCACAACGGCACGGTGACGCGTCTCGAGCTCGCCGGGGAGCCCGCGCCGTGAGCCGGGTGCTGGTCCTCGGCGGCTCGCGGTCGGGGAAGTCGGCGCACGCCGAGTCGCTGGTCGCCGACCGCGCGGACGTCGTCTACCTGGCCACCTCGGCCCCCGTCGCCGACGACGCCGAGTGGGCCCGCCGGGTGGCCGCGCACCGGGCCCGGCGCCCGGTCGGCTGGACGACGGTGGAGACGACGGCGCCCAGCGACCTGCTGCGCGGCGGCACGGTCCTGGTCGACAGCGTCACCACGTGGGTGGCCGCGCTCATGGACGAGACCGGCGTGTGGCGCGAGGAGCCCGGCGCCCCCGACCGGCTGGCCGGCCGCGTCGACGCCCTGGTCAACGCCTGGGCGATGACGCCGGCGCACGTGGTGGCGGTGAGCGACGAGGTCGGCCTGGGCGTGGTCCCGGAATCCCGGGCCGGGCGGCTGTTCCGCGACGCGCTCGGCGAGGTCAACCAGCGGCTGGCCGGCACCGCCGACGAGGTGTGGTTCGTCGTCGCGGGCCTGCCGCAGCGGCTGCGGTGAGCGCCCGGCCGAGGTGGGCCGGCCCGCTGGAGTCGGTGGCGCTGCTGACGGTGGTACGGGTGCCGGCCGCGGCGGCGGCGTCGACCCGCGGGGTGCTGCCGTGGGCGCCGCTGGTGGGGCTGGGGCTCGGCGCGGTCGCGGCCGGGGCGGGTGTGCTCGGGGCCCGGCTGGTGTCCCCACTGACCGGGGCGGTGGCGGCGCTGGCCGTGCTCGCCGTCCTCACCCGCGGCCTGCACCTCGACGGGCTGGCCGACACCGCCGACGGGCTCGGTCCGCTGCGCGGCCGGGAGCGCGCGCTGCAGGTGATGCACCGGGGCGACGTCGGCCCGTTCGGCGTGGTCACGCTGGTGCTGGTCCTGCTGCTGCAGGCGGCGGCCGCGGCGGCCCTGCTCGGGCGGGACGGCGGCTGGCTGGCGCTGTGGGCGGCCGTGGTCGTCGCGCGGCTGGCGATGGCGCGCACGGGCCTGCCCGGCGTCCGCACCGCCGAGGGGTCCTCCCTCGGTCAGGCGGTGGCGGGCACGGTGTCGCGCCCGTGGCTGGGCGGCTGGCTGGTGGTCACCGCGGCGCTGGCCGGGACGGCGGCGTGGTCGGTCGCGGGGCCGGCCGCGGCGGCGGTCCTGGTCGCCGGGGGGGTCGTGGGCCTGCTCGCGGCCGAGTGGCTCCGGGCCCGCGCGACGACCCGCCTCGGCGGGGTGACCGGGGACGTGATGGGGGCGATGGGCGAGGTGGCGGCGACCGTCGTCCTGCTGGTCGCCGCCACCTCGGTGACGTGAGCGAACGGCCCCCTCGCAGGGCCCCGGCACGAGCGGAGCGAGTGCGGGGAGGTGAGGTGCTGGAACGGCCACCCTCCCCCGCGCCGAGCGTGCGAGGAGGGTGGCCCTTGCTTCAGCGGCGGCCGGTCAGCGACCCGAGCAGCCGGCCCAGGCCACCGGAGGCCGCGGTGCTCGGCACCCCGCGGCCCGTGCGCCGGGGCGGGGTGGCCATGCGGGTGCGGCCCATCCCGCGGCCCATCCCACGGCCGGTGGCCATGCCGCGGCCGCCCATCCCACGGCCGCCGGCCGCGGTGCGACCCGCAGCGGCGCGGCCACCGGCGGCGCCCCGACGAGCCGTGGTCTCAGCAGTTCCGAGGAGTCGGTTGAGGATGCCCATGCGCCCGGGGTTACCCAGCGCACAGGGTTTACGCGTCGGTTCCGGCCAGATCCCGGCGCGCCGTCACGCTGCGCGCGGGTGTCGGCTCAGGTCGCGGCGCCCTGCTGGGCCGGCGTCTCCCCACCCTCGAGGTCACCCTCGGTGTCGAGGTACGCCTGGCGCAGCCCGGCGAGCACCGCGGGGTCCGGCTCGGCCCACATCCCGCGGTCGACCGCCTCGAGCAGCCGCTCGGCCATCCCGTGCAGCGCCCACGGGTTGGACCGCTCCAGGAACTCCCGGTTCTCCGGGTCGAGCACGTAGGTCTGCGTGAGCTGCTCGTACATCCAGTCGGCCACCACGCCGGTCGTGGCGTCGTAGCCGAACAGGTAGTCGACGGTCGCGGCCAGCTCGAAGGCGCCCTTGTAGCCGTGCCGGCGCATCGCCTGCAGCCACTTCGGGTTGACCACCCGCGCCCGGAACACCCGCGAGGTCTCCTCGGTCAGCGACCGGGTGCGCACCTGCTCGGGGCGGGTGGAGTCGCCGACGTAGGCCGCCGGTGCCCGCCCGGTGAGCGCGCGGACCGTGGCCACCATCCCGCCGTGGTACTGGAAGTAGTCGTCGGAGTCGGCGATGTCGTGCTCGCGGGTGTCGACGTTCTTCGCCGCGACCGCGATGCGCCGGTAGGCCGCCTCCATGTCCGGCCGGGCCTGCACGCCGTCGAGGTCGCGGCCGTAGGCGTAGCCGCCCCACACCGCGTAGACCTCGGCCAGGTCGGCGTCGCCGCGCCAGTCGCGGGAGTCGATCAGCGAGAGCAGCCCGGCCCCGTAGGCGCCCGGTTTGGAGCCGAACACCCGGGTGGTCGCCCGCCGCCGGTCGCCGTGCCCCGCGACGTCGGCCTCCACGTGGGCGCGCACGAAGTTCCGCGCCGCCGGCTCGTCGAGCCCCGCCACCAGCGTCACCGCGTCGTCGAGCATGGTCACCACGTGCGGGAAGGCGTCCCGGAAGAAGCCCGAGATCCGCACCGTGACGTCGATCCGCGGCCGGCCGAGCTCGTCGAGCGGCACCGGCTCCAGCGAGGTCACCCGCCGCGACGCGTCGTCCCACACCGGCCGGACGCCGAGCAGCGCGAGCACCTCGGCGACGTCGTCACCGGAGGTCCGCATCGCCGACGTCCCCCACACCGACAGGCCCACCGAGGGCGGGTACTCCCCCGTGTCGGCCAGGTAGCGCTCCAGCAGCGACTCGGCCATCGCCTGGCCGGTCTCCCAGGCCAGCCGGGACGGGACCGCCCGGGGGTCGACCGAGTAGAAGTTCCGCCCGGTCGGCAGCACGTTGACCAGCCCGCGCAGCGGCGACCCCGACGGCCCGGCCGGCACGTACCCGCCGTCGAGGGCGTGCAGCGTGGCGTCGAGCTCGTCGGTCGTGCGCTCCAGCCGTGGCACCACCTCGTCGACGGCGAACCGCAGCACGTCGGCGACCGTCGCGTCCTCCCGCCCGAGCACGGAGCGCACCACCGGCCCGACGGCGCCGCCCGTCCAGCCGGCGGCCTCCATGCCCGCGACCAGCGCCTCCGCCTGCGCCTCGACGGCGTCGGTGGCCCGCAGGCCGGCGCTGCCGTCCTCGGTCAGGCCCAGCGCCTCGCGCAGCCCCGGCAGCGCCACCGCGCCGCCCCAGATCTGCCGCGCCCGCAGCATCGCCAGCACCAGGTCGACCCGGTCCTGACCCGACGGCGGCGTCCCGAGCACGTGCAGGCCGTCGCGGATCTGCGAGTCCTTGATCTCGCAGAGCCAGCCGTCGACGTGCAGGATCATCTCGTCGAAGTGGTCGTCCTCCGGGCGCTCGGCCAGCCCGAGGTCGTGGTCGAGCTTCGCGGCCTGCAGCAGCGTCCAGATCTGCGCGCGGACCGCCGGCAGCTTCGCCGGGTCCATCGCCGCGACGTTCGCGTGCTCGTCGAGCAGCTGCTCCAGCCGCGCGATGTCGCCGTAGGAGTCGGCCCGGGCCATCGGCGGGACCATGTGGTCGACCAGCGTGGCGTGCGCGCGGCGCTTGGCCTGCGAGCCCTCCCCCGGGTCGTTGACCAGGAACGGGTAGACCAGCGGCAGGTCCCCGATCGCGGCGTCCGGCCCGCAGGAGGCCGACAGGCCGACGGTCTTGCCCGGCAGCCACTCCAGGTTCCCGTGCTTGCCGACGTGCACCAGCGCGTGCGCGCCGAAGACCGACCGCAGCCACCAGTAGGCGGCCAGGTAGTGGTGCGAGGGCGGCAGGTCGGGGTCGTGGTAGATGGCGATCGGGTTCTCGCCGAAGCCGCGCGGCGGCTGCACCATCACCACGACGTTGCCGGCCCGCAGCGCGGCGAAGACGACGGCGGGGCCGTCGGGTCCCGAGTCGTCCACGAACAGCGAGCCCGGCGGCTCGCCCCAGTGCTCGACCATCGCGCCGCGCAGGTCGGCCGGCAGGGTGTCGAAGAAGCGCCGGTAGTCCGCGGCGGGGATGCGCACCGGGTTGCCCGACAGCTGCTCCTCGGTCAGCCAGTCGGCGTCCTGGCCACCCGCGGCGATGAGCGCGTGGACCAGCGCGTCGCCGTCGAGGTCGGCCACACCGGGCAGCGCGTCGGGGCCGTCGAACGGGCCGGTGTCGTAGCCCTGCCCCTGCATGGCGGCCAGCAGCCGCACCACCGACGCCGGGGTGTCCAGCCCGACGGCGTTGCCGATGCGCGCGTGCTTGGTCGGGTAGGCGCTGAGCATCACCACGATCCGGCGCTCGGCGGGCGGGGTGTGCCGCAGCCGCGCGTGCGCCACCGCCGTCCCGGCCACCCGCGCCGCCCGCTCGGGGTCGGCGACGTAGTGCGTCAGCCCGTCGACGTCGGTCTCCTTGAAGGAGAACGGCACGCTGATCAGCCGGCCGTCGAACTCGGGGATGGCCACCTGGTTGCCGACGTCGAGCGGTGAGAGGCCGTCGTCGTCGGCCAGCCACTCCGCCCGCGACCGGGTGAGGCACAGCCCCTGCACCACCGGCACGTCCAGCGCGGCGAGCTGGCCGACGTCCCACGCGCCGTCGTCCCCGCCGGCCTGCGCGGTGGCCGGCCGGGAGCCACCGGCGGCGAGCACGGTGACGACGAGCGCGTCGGCGGTGCGCAGCACGTCGAGCAGCTCGTCGGACACGCTGCGCAGCGAGGAGGTGAACACCGGCAGCGCCTGTCCGCCGGCCTCCTCGATCGCCCCGCACAGCGCCTCGACGAAGGCGGTGTTCCCCGCGAGGTGGTGCGCCCGGTAGTAGAGGACGGCGACCCGCGGGCCGGTGCCGGACGACGGCCGCTGCAGCACCCCCCAGTCCGGCGCCACCGACGGCGGCTCGAAGCCCTCCCCGGTGAGCAGCACCGTGTCGGAGAGGAACCGGTGCAGCTGCACGAGGTTGTCCGGGCCGCCCTGCGCCAGGTAGCCGTGCGCCTCGGTGGCCACGCCCATCGGGACGGTCGAGAGCTCCATCAGCTCGGCGTCGGGCACCTGCTCCCCGCCGAGGACGACGACCGGCGCGGGCCCGGCCAGCAGCGGCGCGAGCAGCTCCTCGTACTGCCGGCGCACCCCGAGGAGGCGGACGACGACCAGCTGCGCGCCCTCGGTCAGCGCGGCGGTGCCGTCGTCGCCCAGCCGGGCGGGGTTGCCCAGCCGCCAGTCGGCGCCGCTGGCGCGGGCGGAGAGCAGATCGGTGTCGCTGGTGGACAGCAGGACGAACACGCGGTCAGACGCTACCGCCCGTCGCGGCGCCGGCCGCCGCGCGACCGGCGCCGCGACGGGGGTCAGCCGGCGCCGAGGGCGTCGGCCAGGCGGTGGTGCACCCGCGCCTCGGCCGGGCGGTTCTGCCGCTCCAGCGTGCGGGCCAGCGCGCGGCGGGCCCACCCGTTGGCCGGCGCCAGGTCGACCAGGCGCAGCAGCGCCGCCTCGGCCCGCCGCAGCTGCGCGGAGCCGAAGTAGCTGCGGGCGAGCAGCTCCAGGGCCGCCGCGTTGCCCGGCTCCGCCGCCACCAGCGGCTCGAGCAGGCGCGCGGCCTCGACGGGCTGGCCCATCGAGAAGAACAGGTCGGCGCGCAGGAACTCCGAGTGCAGATCGAGGTCGTTCCGCTGGGTCACGGCCGGTCAACCGCGTCCCCGCTCCGCCTCTTCCCGGTCCGACACGCCCGGGTGGAACACGGGACGAGGGAGTCCGGAACCAGGTGCATCCGTACGCCATCGAGTTGGGAACAACCGGTACGGCACCACCCGAACCCGAGGAGCCCCGTCATGGCCCTGTCCCTGCACCGCCACCGGACGGCCGACCGCGCACCGGCGACCGCCCGCTCCACCTCCACCCCCGCCGAGCCGCCCGCCACCGGGGCGTCCCCGGCGACCGAGCCGGGTGCCGCCGAGCCGGGTGCCGACGGGCCCGCCGACGCCCCGGCCGGGCAGGGCGCCCGCGTCTACACCGTGCAGCGCATCGGCGCGTTCGCCGTCGCCGGGGTGATCGCCGTCTTCGGCGTCCTCGGCTTCGCCAACGGGCTGGCGTTCTTCTCCACCGACGGCGAGCAGGTCCTCGGCCTGTCCTCGAACGGCCTGCTGTCGACGATCTCGATCGTGACCGCCGTCGTGCTGGTCGTCGCCGCCTTCCGCAGCCCGCGCACCGCCTCGACGGTCATGATCGTCATCGGCGTGCTGTTCCTCGTCTCCGCGCTGGCCAACCTCGCCGTGCTCAACACCGACCTCAACGTCCTGGCGTTCGGACTGAGCAACGTCGGCTTCTCCGTCGTCGCCGGGGCGGTGCTGCTCCTGCTCGGCGCCTACGGCCGGGTCGGCGGCCACCTGCCGCCCGACAGCCCGTACGCGCGGGAGTCCGCCGACGACGACGTCTCCCCGGTCTCGGCCGACGAGTACCCGTCGACGCCGGCCGAGTTCGCCGCCGAGCGGGCCATGCGCGCCGCCGAGGTGGCCGTCGTCCAGCACGTGGCCTCCTTCGAGCAGCGCCGCCGCGTGGCCGCGATGGGGCAGGTGACCACCCGCAAGGAGCGCCGCGAGGTGTGGATGTCCTTCGACCGGGCCCGCCACCAGGCCTGAACCCCGCGGGGTCGTGGCGCCCGCGTCGTAGCCTCGCGGGCGCCATGACCACCGCAGCCCGGACCACCGCCCGTGCCCGCGCCGACGCCTGCCCCGGCGCGCTGCAGACCCACCCGGCCGCCGACGGCGAACTGGCCCGCGTGCGCGTCCCCGGCGGCCTGCTCACCGCGGCGCAGCTGCGGGTGCTCGCCGCCGCCGCGCGGGACCTCGGCGACGGCGCGCTGGAGCTGACCAGCCGCGGCAACCTGCAGCTGCGCGGGCTCGCACCGGGTGCGCCGGCCGCGCTCGGCGCCCGGCTGGCCGCGGCCGGCCTGCTGCCCAGCGAGAGCCACGAGCGGGTGCGCAACGTGCTGGCCAGCGCGCTCACCGGCCGGGCCGGCGGGCACCTCGACGCGCGGCCGTGGGTCACCGCCCTGGACGCCGGCCTGTGCGCCGACCCCGCCCTCGCCGGCCTCCCCGGCCGCTTCCTCGCCACCCTCGACGACGGCCGCGGCGACGTGACCGGGCTCGGGGGCGACGTCGGCCTGCTCGCGCTGTCCCCCGCCTCGGTGGCCCTGGTGCTCGCGGGCACCGACAGCGGGCTGCGCGCGGCCCCCGCGGACGCCATCGGCCTGCTGCTGGCCGCCACCCGCGCCTTCTCCGCCGAGCGCGCCGCGCAGGGCGGCACCGCGTGGCGGCTGGCCGAGCTCGACGAGGGCCCCGCGCGGGTGGCGGCCCGGCTGCCCGGCCCCCGTGTCACCCCGGCCGGCCTGCCCGGGGCGCCGGAGGCCGGCCCCGTCGGCGCGGAGGCGCAGGCCGACGGCCGGACGGCGCTGGTCGGCGTCCTGCCCCTGGGCCGGCTCTCCGCCGGCCAGGCCGACCTGCTCGCCTCGCTCGCCGACGAGGTGCAGCTGACCCCCTGGCGCAGCGTCGTCGTCCCCGACCTCGCCGAGGACCGCGTGGACGACGCCGCCGTCGACCTGCACCGCACCGGCGTGGTGTTCGACGCCGACAGCCCGTGGACGCGGGTGACCGCCTGCGCCGGCCGCCCCGGGTGCGCGAGGTCGCTGGCCGACGTGCGGGCCGACGCGGCCGCCGCGGTCGGCGGCGGGACGCTGCCCGGCGGTGTCCGCGTGCACTGGGCCGGGTGCGAGCGCCGCTGCGGCCGGCCCCGCGGCGAGGTCCTCGACGTCGTCGCGACCCCCGACGGCTACCGCGTCGGCTCGTCCTCCGGGTAGCGGGCGCCGGCCGCGATCTCCGTGCCCTCGGCCAGCTGCGCCCGCCTGCCCACCAGGGTGACGTCGCCGTCACCGCCGACCGTGCACCCGCGGCCTACGTCGACGCCGTCGTCGACCACCGCGCGCGTCACCGTCGCCCCCGAGCGGACCCGCACGCCGGGCAGCAGCACCGAGTCGACGACGGTCGCGCCGGCCTCCACCACCACGCCGGGCGAGAGCACCGAGCCGCGCACGTCGCCGGAGACGCGGGTGCCGCCGGACAGCAGGCTGTTCTCGATCCGGCCGTCGTCGAGCACCCGGGCCGCGCTGCGCCGGCCCCCGCGGGTGTGGATCGGCCAGTCCGGGGCGTCGAGGTCGATCGGCGGCTCGGCGGACAGGAAGTCCTGGTGCGCCTCCCAGTAGGACTCCACCGTGCCGACGTCGCGCCAGTAGCCCCGCAGCGGGTGCGCGCGGGCCCCGCCGTCCTGCGTCTGCGCGGGCAGCAGGTGGGTGCCCAGGTCCTCGAGCCCCTCCTCGCCGTGCTCGGACCGCAGCTGCTCGAGCCGGTCCAGGGTGGGCCCCGGGCGGAAGACGAACACCTCGTTGGTGGCCGTCGTGGTCGCCGGCTCGTCGGGCTTGTAGGCGTAGCCGGTCACCCGCTCGCCGTCGACCTCCACGATGCCGTAGCGCGAGGCGTCGTCGGCGGCGACCTCGGTGGTCACCATCGTCACCTCGGCCCCGGACGCCAGGTGGGCGTCGGCGACCTCTCGGTAGTCCAGCTCGTAGACGGCGTCGGCGCTGACCACGACGAGCGCATCGGCGCCGAACGCGCGGATCAGGTCGGCCTGCCGCCACAGCGAGTTGGCGGTGCCGGTGTTCCACCCACCGCGCTCGGTGCCCTGGAACGGCGGCAGCGTCATCAGGCCGCCGGTGGTGCGGTCGAGGTCCCACGGCCGGCCGTTGGCCAGGTGCTCGGCCAGTGAGGTCGGGTGCTGCTGGATCGACACCCACACGTCGGCGATCTGTGAGTGCTGGCAGTTGCTCAGCGGGAAGTCGATGAGCCGGTAGACGCCGGCGAACGGGACGGCCGGTTTGGCGCGGTTCTCCGTGAGCAGCTGGAGCCGGCCGCCGGCGCCACCGGCCAGCACGAGGACGAGCACGCGAGGGAGGGCCATGCCCGTCCCGCTACCCGCTCCCCGGCGGGACGTAGCCTCGCGCCGGTGTACGAGTACGAGAGGGACGGCGCCGCCATCTACCGGCAGTCGTTCGCGACGATCCGCGCCGAGGCGGATCTGCACGGCCTGCCCGACGACGTCGGCCGGGTGGTCGTGCGGATGATCCACGCCTGCGGGCAGGTCGACCTGGTCGACGACGTGGCCCACAGCCCCGGCGTGGTCGCCCGGGCCCGCGAGGCGCTCGACGCCGGCGCCCCGGTGCTCTGCGACGCGCAGATGGTCGCCGCCGGTGTGACGCGGCGGCGGCTGCCGGAGGGCAACGACGTCGTCTGCACGCTCGACGACCCGCGGGTGCCGGGCCTGGCCGCCGACCTCGCCACCACCCGCACCGCCGCCGCGCTGGAGCTGTGGCGCGACCGGCTCGACGGCGCGGTCGTCGCCATCGGCAACGCGCCCACCGCGCTGTTCCACCTGCTGGAGATGGTCGCCGCCGGCGCGCCGCGGCCGGCCGCCGTGCTCGGCATCCCGGTCGGCTTCATCGGTGCCGCCGAGTCCAAGGAGGCGCTGGCGGCCTCGGACCTGGAGTTCCTCGTCGTCCGCGGACGGCGGGGCGGCAGCGCGATCACCGCCGCGGCCGTGAACGCGATCGCGAGCGACGTCGAGTGACGGGGCGCCTGTACGGGGTCGGGCTGGGCCCCGGCGACCCCGAGCTGGTCACGGTGAGGGCCGCCCGGCTGATCGCCGCCGCCGACGTCGTCGCCTTCCACGCCGCGCAGCACGGCCGGTCGGTGGCGCGCGCGGTGGCCGAGCCGTACCTGCGCGAGGGTCAGGTCGAGGAGCTGCTGGTCTACCCGGTCACCACCGAGGCCACCGACCACCCCGGCGGCTACCAGGGCGCCATCGACGAGTTCTACGAGGCCGCCGCCGCCCGGCTGGCCGCCCACCTCGACGCCGGCCGCGACGTCGTCGTGCTGGCCGAGGGCGACCCGTTCTTCTACGGGTCCTACATGCACATGCACAAGCGGCTCGCCTCCCGCTACCCCACCGAGGTCGTGCCCGGCGTGACCAGCGTCAGCGGCGCCGCCGCGGTGGTCGGCCGCCCGCTGGTCGAGCGCGACGAGGTGCTCACCGTGCTGCCCGGCACGCTGCCCGCCGACGAGCTCGCCGAGTGGCTGGCCACCACCGACTCGGCGGCGGTGCTGAAGCTCGGCCGCACGTTCCCGCAGGTGCGCGAGGCGTTCGACGCCGCCGGCGTGCTCGACCGCGCGCTCTACGTGGAGCGGGCCACGACCGACCGCCAGCGCACGCTGCCGCTGGCCGACGTCGACCCGGAGTCGGTCCCCTACTTCTCCCTCGCGCTGCTGCCCAGCCCGCTCACCGGTCCGGGCAACTCGCCGGAGCGCCCGGACGACGCGCCGCGCACCGGCGAGGTGGTCGTCGTCGGCCTCGGGCCCGGCGCCCGCGGCTGGACGACGCCCGAGGCCGCCGACGCGGTCGCCGCCGCCGACGACCTGGTCGGCTACGGCCCCTACCTCGACCGGGTGCCGGCCAACCCGCGGCAGACCCGCCACCCCAGCGACAACCGGGTGGAGGCCGACCGGGCCGCGCAGGCGCTGGAGCTGGCCCGGTCGGGCCGGCGGGTCGCGGTGGTCTCCAGCGGCGACCCCGGCGTCTTCGCGATGGCCGCCGCGGTGCTCGAGGTGGCGGCCCGGCCCGAGCACGCCGGCGTCGCGGTGCGGGTGCTGCCCGGGCTGACCGCCGCACAGGCCGTGGCCTCGCGGGTGGGCGCGCCGTTGGGGCACGACTTCGCCGTCATCAGCCTGTCCGACGTGCTCAAGCCGCTGGACGTCGTCCTCGACCGGCTGCGCCACGCCGCGGCCGCCGACCTGGTGATCGCGCTGTACAACCCGCGGTCGAGGGCGCGGCCGCACCAGCTCGGCCAGGCGCTCGACGTCCTGCTCGAGGTGCGCAAGCCCGGCACCGTGGTCGTCGTCGGCCGGGACGTCGGCGGGCCGGAGGAGTCCGTGGTCGTCACCACCCTCGGCGAGCTCGACCCCGAGACGGTCGACATGCGCTGCCTGGTGCTGGTCGGGTCGTCGCAGACGCGGGTGACGCCGTCCGGCCAGGTGTACACGCCCCGCCGCTATCCGGCCTGACACGCCGTTGCAGGGAACAACCGACGGGGCGCGCGCCTTGACCTGACCCGTGCCGACCGCCCGACTCCCCCACCCGGCCGCGTTCTGGACCGCCGCGGTGCTGCTGGTGCTCGTGCTGGCCGCCTCCGGTGTCCCCTCGCCGCTCTACCGCGTCTACCAGGAGCAGTTCGGCTTCGGCCCCGGCGTGCTGACCCTGGTGTTCGGCATCTACGCCTTCGCGCTGCTGGCCGCGCTGCTGGTGGTGGGCGGGCTGTCCGACCACGTCGGACGGCGGCCGGTGCTGGCCGGGGGCCTGCTGCTGCAGGCCGTCGCGATGGTCGCCTTCCTCGCCGCCGACGGCGTGGGCTGGCTGCTGGCCGCGCGCGTGCTGCAGGGGCTCTCGACCGGGGCGCTCACCGGGTCGCTCGGCGCCACCCTCCTGGACCTGCAGCGCGGCGAGCGGCCGCTCGGGCCGCTGGTCAACAGCGTCTCCCCCGGCCTGGGCCTGTCGCTGGGCGCGGTGGGCGCGGGCCTGGCGATCGAGGGCCTGGCCGAGCCGACCCCGTGGGTGTTCGGCGTCCTCACCGTCGCCTTCGTGCTGGGCGCCGGGCTGGTGTACGCCCTGCCGGAGTCCTCGCCGCGGCTGCCGGGGGCGCTGGCCTCGCTGCGTCCCCGGGTCGAGGTGCCGCGGCCGCAGCGCCGCGCGTTCGCGATCGCCGTCCCGGCGCTCGTCGCGCTGTGGGCGATGGGCGGGCTGGTGCTCTCCCTCGGCCCGTCGCTGGTCGCCGGCGTCTTCGGGGTTCCCGACCACCTCGTGGGCAGCCTGCTCATCCTGAGCATGCAGGGCGCCGGCGTGCTCGGCAGCCTGCTCGCCCGGGACCTGCCGCCGCGCCGGTCGATGGGGGCCGGCTGCCTCGTGTTCGCGGTCGCGGTGGGCGCCCTGCTCGTCGCGGTGGCCACCGGGAGCCTGTGGCTGTTCTTCCTGTCCGCCGCGGTGTCGGGGATCGGCTTCGGCGCGGCCTTCCTCGGGGCGGTCGCGCTGGTGACCGCCGGCGTCGCGCCGGGCAGGCGGGCCGGCCTGCTGTCGAGCGTCTTCGTCGTCGGCTACCTGGCGTTCAGCATCCCGGCGATCGTCGCGGGCGTCGCCGTCGGCGCGGTCGGGCTGCAGGTGGTCGCCGAGGTCTACGGCGCCGCCGTCGTCCTGCTCGCGCTGGGCGCGGCGGTGGGCCTGCGGGTCTCCGGCCGCCGGCCCGCCGCCGCCCTCGCCGAGGAGCCCGCCGAGCCGCTGGCCGCCTGACGTCGCGGCTGCCCGCCGGCGACGGTGTGCGCCGACGCACCGTTCCAGCCCCCAAACCGCGCACGCGCGCCCACCGTCGCCCCCGAACGGCGACCTCAGGATCGTGCGCGACCCACCGCGGCGCAGAACCGGTCGTGGTCGGCGCGGGCCTCGGCCAGCGGCGCCAGCACCTCCTCGTCGGCCACCTCGGCCACCCGCGCGGCCAGCCGCCGCTGCGCCGTCCGCGCCCGGCGTCTGGCCCCCGCCGCGACCAGCGGCCGGCAGACCAGCGCCAGCAACAGCCCGGCGAGCAGCCCGCCCACCAGCAGCAGCGTGGGCAGCGGGATGCCCTGCACCCGCGGCAGCGGCACGACGTCGTCCAGCTGCAGCAACCCGAGTCCGGCCAGCGCCAGCAGCCACAGCGCGCCCACCAGCGCGGTCAGCACCAGCAGCCACTGCAGGCCACCGGCGGCGCGCTGCCACAGCGGCGTCCGGTCCGGGCCGAGGTCGGTCCCGGCCACCGCGCGGTCGAGCCGGTCGGCCAGCCGCTCCTCGGTGTCCTCCGACGTCCGGCGCAGCTCGTCGCGCCAGGCGGTCGGCAGCCCGCGGCCGGCGTCGTCGCGGGCGCGGCGCAGCGCGGCGTCCATCCCGGCCCGCTGCACCGCGCCGGCCTGCGGGAGCGAGGTGCGCACCCGCTCGTCGCCCAGGTGCAGCCGGTCCAGCGGGTCGCCGCGCAGCTTCGCCGTCCAGCGCAGCACCGGCCAGCCGGTGTGCGCGGTGCCGCTGCGCCGGGCCGAGCGCTCCACGGCGGCCACCACGGCCGGCACCCCGGCGGCGTCGGCCAGCGCGCCGGTGAGCTCGTCGCGGGCGGCCCGGCCGGGTCCGCGGTCGGGGCCGAGGTCGGGCGCGCAGTGCCCGGCCAGGGCGCCCGCGGCGGCGCGGGCGTCGGCGGTGAGCCGGTCGGTGGCCGCCTTGCGCGCCCCCACCCGGCGGGCCAGCTCGGCGCGCAGCTCCGGCAGCCCGACGCCGGTGCGCGCCGCGGTGGCCAGCACCGGCGTGCCGGCCAGGCCCTCCTCGTCGAGCAGCCGGCGCAGGTCGGTCAGGCAGGCCACGGCCGCGGCCTCGTCGAGCCGGTCCACCTGGTTGAGCACCACCAGCAGCACCCCGGCGTGCCCGGCCAGCGGCGCGAGGTAACGGGTGTGCACGGCGTCGTCGGCGTACTTCTGCGGGTCGAGCACCCACACCAGGACGTCGACCAGCTGCACCAGCCGGTCGACCTCCAGCCGGTTCTCCAGCCGCACGCTGTCGTGGTCGGGCAGGTCCAGCAGCACCAGCCCGTCGAGCGCGGGGTCGGGGTCGGCCACCCGGTGCCGGCGCGGCACCTCCAGCCAGTCGAGCAACCGGTCGGCGCCGTGGGCACCGGAGGAGGGCTCGCCCCAGACGCTGGCGTGCGCCACGCCGGTGGTCGGCCGCCGCACCCCCGGCGTGCTCACCTCGGCGCCGGACAGCGCGTTGAACAGCGTGGACTTGCCGCTGCCGGTGGCCCCGGCCAGCGCCACCACCGTGGCGTCGCCGAGCGCCTCGCGGGCGCCGGCCTTGGCCAGCAGCGACCGCGCGGTGCCGACCTCGGGCACCTCCAGCCGGCCCTCCGCGACGCCGACCGCCTCCCGCAGCGCGGCCAGCCGGTCGGCCAGCGACAGCTCGCGCGCCCTCACGCGGCGGCCCCGCGAGCGGCGGCCAGGGCGGCGACGGCGGCCCGCAACCGGTCCGCGGCGTCGTCGGCGACCGCGGTGTCGGCCAGCAGCTCCTCGAAGCGGTCCTCCTCCCAGCGCAGCAGCCGGTCGGCGCGGGCGTCGAGGTCGGCGCGGGCCCGGGTGGCCAGCGCGCGCACCGCGGCGTCGCCGAACACCGCCTCGAGCACCCGCTGGCCGACCGCCGTCGTCCCGCCGGCGATGGCGAGCTCCGCGCCGGACAGCCCCGCCGTCGAGGCGAAGACGGCGACCATCACCACCGCGCCGGCGCCGTTGACGCCCCACGACAGCAGCCGGGCCTGCGAGCGCTTGTCCCGCCCCTCCTCGCGCACCAGGCCGAGCACGTACCCCTGCCAGTCGCGGACCTCCTCGGCGGCCACCGGCGCGAAGTCCGGTGAGACGCCCGAGAGCTCCTCCTCCCGGCCGGCCAGCAGCCCCGGGCCGCCGGGCAGCGCCCGCCAGGCGGTGACCGTGCGGTCGGCGGCGCGGTCGGCCTCGGCGCGCAGCAGGGTCTCGACGCCGGACTCCAGCGCGCCCTGCAGCGAGTCCGGCGAGGTCGGCCGGCCGGTCAGCGCCGCGGCGAGCCGGTCGCGCAGCCGGCCCACCTGGTTCTGCAGTGAGCGCATCCACTCGCCGGTGCCGACGAAGTCCTGCCAGCGGGCCAGCACCTCGCCGCGCAGCAGGCTGCCGTTGCTCACGCCCTCGCTGACCGCGTCGCGGGCGCCGTCGTAGGCGGCGTCGGCGGCCGACCGCAGCGCCCCCGCGGCGGCGGCCTGCTCGTCGACGCCCGCCGCCACCGCCGCCACCCGGCCGTCGAGGCTCTCCAGGGCCCCGGCCAGCGTCTGCCGGACGACGGCGGCGCGCTGCTCCTGGTCGGCGGCCAGGCCCCGCAGCCAGCCGCGCAGCGGGGCCACCTGGTCCTCGGGCAGGAAGCCGTCGGTCAGGGGCCGCTCCTCGACGACGAACAGCCGGGCCGCGCCCAGCCCGCCGCGCTGCAGCATCCCGGCGAGGTCGGCGGCCACCTCGTCGACGGCCTCGGGCGGCACCCGGTCGAGGACCACGGCCAGGGCGGTGCCCCGCTCCTGCGCCGTCCGCAGCAGGTCCCAGGGGACGGCGTCGGCGTAGCGGGCCGCCGTCGTCACGAACACCCACAGGTCCGCCGCCGACAGCAGCTGGCCGGCGAGGTCGCGGTTGGTCTCCACCACCGAGTCGACGTCCGGGGCGTCGACCAGCGCCAGCCCGGCCGGCAGCGCCTCCGAGGCCACCAGCCGCAGCCCGCCGGCGACGTCCCCCTCCCCCGTGGTGCGGGCCAGCCCGGGCAGCACCCGGTCGCCGGAGAAGGCGGCGCGGTCGGCCGGTGAGCAGACCAGCACGGGGGCGCGCGTGGTCGGCCGCAGCACGCCGGGGGTGGTGACCCGGGCGCCGAGCACGCTGTTGACCAGCGTGGACTTGCCCGCGCCGGTGGAGCCGCCGACCACGGCGAGCAGCGGCGCGTCGAGGTCGCGCAGCCGCGGCAGCAGGTAGTCGTCGACCTGGTCGACCACCGCCCGGGCGGTGCGCAGGGTCGCGTCGCGCGACGGGGTCGCCAGGCCCAGGGGTGCGGCGGCGACGGCGTCGTGCAGCTCCTGCAGCGCGTCGGTCAGCGGGGGCGCGGTCACGACCGGTGTCTAGCCCGTCGCGGGCCCCGTTACCCGTGCCAGTGCAGCGGGCACCTCCCCGGGCACCGCGGCGACGGCCGCGGCCCCCGCCCCGGCCAGCTCGTCCGCGCCACCGGGACCCCAGCCGGCGCCGACGCAGGGCAGCCCGTGCGCGGCCGCGCCCAGGACGTCGTGCGCGCGGTCGCCCACCAGCACGGCGGGCCGACGGCCGGGGTGGGCGGCCAGCGCCGCGGCCACCACCTGGTCCTCGTGCCGCACCGTCCCGTCGAACGTGGCGCCGTGCACGCTGGCGAAGGCGCGCAGCAGGCCCACGTGCCCCAGCACCCGGACGGCGAAGGCCTCCGGCTTGCTGGTGGCCACCGCGAGCACGGAGCCGGCGGCGCGCAGGGTCCGCAGCAGGTCGGGGACGCCCTCGTACACGGTGACGTCGAACAGCGCCCCGGCCGAGTAGTGCGCCCGGTAGGCGGCGACCGCGCGGTCGACGTCGGCCGGCGGGACGCCGAGGACGGTGGCGAAGCCGTCCGGCAGCGGCGGGCCGACGAGGTCGCGCAGCTGCGCCGGCGTCGGCTCGGGCAGGCCGACGGCGGCCGCGGCGACCCGCACCGAGGCGGCGATGCCCGGCGTCGAGTCGACCAGCGTGCCGTCGAGGTCGAACAGGACCAGCGGGGTCACCGCAGCACGGCGTCGACGAACTCCGCCACGCGCCCCCGCAGCTCGGCGACCCGCTCCTCGCCCACCTCGACGGGGTCGCGGTCGCGCAGCCACGGCGGGATCTCGGTGCGGGCGCGGGTGGCGCAGCCGAGGTCGGCGCACACGTAGGTGCCCACCGTGTCGCCGTTGCGACCGGCCGCCCCGGCGCGGCGCGCGGTGAACAGCGAGACGGCGTCGCCGGGGTGCGTCGAGCGGCAGAGCAGGCACATGACGCTGCGGCGGGCCGACATCCGCGACTCCGCGGCGCGCAGCGCGATGCCGACCGGCCCGTGCTCCCGCTGGACGACGAGGTACCCGCGCAGCGGCGCCTTCGGGTCGCGCCAGCCGAGCACCTCGAGCTCGTCCCACGGCAGGTCGGCGAGGTCGCGCGGGAGGGTGGCGGCGCCGGCCTCGCCCTTCGAGCAGTTCACGAAGGAGCGCCGCACCTGCTGCTCGGTCATCGGTTCCACGAGGGGCGATCCTCCGTTCCGGCACGGGTGCGTCTCAACCGGTTTGTCCAGGACACCGCCTCCTCGACCGTCGCCACGACCGGCACCCCGGCGGGCAGCGGCGGGCGGCGGACCAGCACCACCGGCAGCCCGAGCTCCCGCGCCGCCACGAGCTTGGCCTCGGTCATCGCCCCGCCGGAGTCCTTGCTGACGACGACGTCGACGCCGTGCTCCCGCAGCAGCGCGACCTCCGCCTGCACCGTGAACGGGCCGCGGGCCAGCAGCAGCTCCGCCCCGACCGGCAGCGGCCCGTCGGGCGGGTCCACCGAGCGGACCAGCACCCGGCCGGTGAGGCCGGCGAACGCGCCCACCCCCTGCCGGCCGGTGGTGAGGAAGACGGTGCCGGCGTCCCGGACCGCATCGGCCGCGTCGGCGAGGGAGTCCACCCACGTCCACCGGTCGCCGGGCCCGGGCGTCCAGCCGGGGCGCTGCAGCCGCAGCAGGGGCACCCCGGTGCGGGCCGCGGCCGCGGCGGCCGACGCGGTGATCCGCGCGGCGAAGGGGTGGGTGGCGTCGACGACGGCCCGCGGCCGGTGGGTGGCCAGCCACGCGGCCAGCCCGTCGGCGCCGCCGAAGCCGCCCACCCGCACGCCGCCCTCGGGCAGCACCGGGTCGGCCACCCGCCCGGCGAGGCTGGACAGGACGTCGACGCCGGCCGTCACCAGCGCCGCCGCGAGCCGCCGGGCCTCGCCCGTGCCGCCGAGGACCAGCACCCGGCCGCTCACGCCGGAGCGCCGGGGATCATGGGCCCGTGAGCAGGGACGGCGCCGCGGGGCTGCGGCACGGCTGGACCACCGGCGCGTGCGCGACGGCGGCCACCACCGCGGCCTACACCGCGCTGCTCACCGGCGAGTTCCCCGACCCGGTGACCATCGACCTGCCGGGCGACCGGCACCCGGCCTTCGCCCTGGCCCGCGAGTCGCTGGAGCCGGGTGCCGCGAGCGCCGCCGTCGTCAAGGACGCCGGCGACGACCCCGACGTCACCCACGGCGCGCTGGTCGGCGTCCGGGTGACGCACGGCGGGCCGGGCAGCGGCGTGACGTTCCGCGCCGGGGAGGGCGTGGGCACGGTGACCAAGCCCGGGCTGCCGCTGGCCGTCGGGGAGCCGGCGATCAACCCCATGCCGCGGCAGTTCGTGCGGGAGCACGTGGCGGCGGTGGCGGCGCGGCACGGCGGCAGCGGCGACGTCGTCGTCGAGGTGTCCATCGAGAACGGCGCGGAGCTGGCCCGGAAGACGTGGAACCCGCGGCTGGGCATCCTCGGCGGGCTGTCGGTGCTGGGCACGACCGGCGTCGTCGTCCCGTACTCGTGCTCGTCGTGGATCGACTCGATCCGCCGCGGCATCGACGTCGCCCGCGCCGCGGGGCGCGAGCACGTGGCCGGGTGCACCGGCTCCACCAGCGAGAGGACGGTGCAGGAGCTGTACGGCCTGCCCGAGGACGCGCTGCTGGACATGGGCGACTTCGCCGGCGCGGTGCTGAAGTACCTGCGCCGCCACCCGGTGCCACGGCTGACCGTGGCCGGCGGCATCGGCAAGCTGGCCAAGCTCGCCGACGGCCACCTCGACCTGCACTCGGGCCGCTCGCAGGTCTCCTTCGACTCCCTCGCGACGCGGGTGGCCGGCGCGGGCGGCTCGCCCGAGCTGGTCGCGGGCGTGCGCGGGGCGAACACCGCGCTCGACGCGCTGCGACAGTGCCAGGCCGCCGGGCTGCCGCTGGGTGACCTGGTCGCCGCGGGCGCCCGGGAGACGGCGCTCGGCGTGCTGCGCGGGGCGCCCGTCGCGGTCGACGTCGTGGTGGTCGACCGCGCGGGGACGATCGTCGGTCAGGCCTGAGACCTGCATCGCGTCGTCGAGTAGAGGTGGCTGTCGGGGAACTCGGCGGCGGTGAGCACCGGGCCGACGACGACGACCGCCGTCCGCCTGACCCCCGCGGCCTCGACCTGGCCGGCGATGTCGGCGAGCGTGCCGCGCAGCACCAGCTCGTCGTCCCGGCTGGCCCGGGCCACGACGGCGACCGGGCCGTCGGGGCCGTAGTGCTCGGCCAGCTGCGGGGCGAGCTCGGCCATCCGCTGCACGGCCAGGTGCAGCACCAGCGTGGCGCCGGTGGCGGCGTAGGCGGCCAGCTCCTCCCCCCGCGGCATCGGTGTCGACCGGGCGCTGGTGCGGGTGAGCACCACCGTCTGGCCCACCCCGGGCACGGTCAGCTCGCGCTTGAGCGACGCGGCCGCCGCGGCGAACGCCGGCACCCCGGGGACGACCTCGTAGGGCACCCCGGCGGCGTCGAGCCGGCGCATCTGCTCGGCCATCGCGCTGTACACCGACGGGTCGCCGGAGTGCAGCCGGGCGACGTCCAGCCCGGCCTCGTGCGCGGCCACCAGCTCGGCGGTGATCCGGTCGAGGTCGAGGTCGGCGGTGTCGACCAGCCGGGCGCCCGGCGGGGCGGTGTCGAGCAGCTCGCGGGGCACCAGCGCGCCGGCGTAGAGGCAGACGGGGGCGCTCGCGATGACCCGCGCCGCCCGCAGCGTGACGAGGTCCGCGGCGCCCGGGCCGGCCCCGACGAAGAACACCGTCACGGGCCGACCTCCCCGTGCGACTCCGCGGGAGTGCACGGGGCACTTCCGCGGAGTTGCCCCATCACCACCGGGTCACCGACCAGATCGTCACCGGCATCGCGGGCTTCCAGCCGGTGAACGACCCGACCGGCTCCGCGCGCGACACCTCCACCCGCACCAGGTCGCCGCCCACCTCCGCGTGCCACCGGGCGAGCACCGCCTCGCTCTCCACCGTGACGGCGTTGGCCACCATCCGGCCGCCCACCGGCAGCGCGTCCCAGCAGGTCTCCACCAGCAGCGGCGTGGTCAGCCCGCCGCCGACGAACACCGCGTCGGGGGCGCCCAGCCGCGCCAGCACGTCCGGCGCGTGGCCGTGCACCACGCGCAGGTAGGGGACGCCGAGCCGCGCGGCGTTGCGGGCGATCCGCTCGGCGCGCTCGGCGGAGGCCTCGACGGCGACGGCGCGGCAGGTGGGGTGCGCGCGCATCCACTCGATGCCGATGGAGCCCGCGCCCGCGCCCACGTCCCACAGCAGCTGCCCGGGGACGGCGGCGAGCCGGGACAGGGTGACCGCCCGCACCTCCGCCTTCGTCAGCTGCCCGTCGGACTCGTAGGCGCCGTCGGGCAGGCCCGGCGTGGTGGGCAGCGGCATGGTGCCGCGCTCGGCCCGGCACTCGACGGCGGTGACCACCAGCGCCGGCGCCGGCTGCGACCAGGTGGCCGCGGTGCCGGTGCGCACCTCCTCGTCGGGGCCGCCCAGCCCGCCGAGCACGGTGACCAGGCTCTGCCCGTAGCCCCGCTCGGCCAGGAGCCGCGCCACCTGGGCGGGGGTCTCCCCGTCGGACCCGAGCACCAGCAGCCGCCGCCCGGGCTGCACGTGCGGGTGCAGCAGCTCGATCGGGCGGCCCACCAGCGTGACCACCTCCGTGTCCTCGACCGCCCAGCCCAGCCGGGCGCAGGCCAGCGAGACCGACGACGGCGCCGGCAGCACCCGCACCCGCTCGGCGCCCAGCAGCCGGGTGAGCGTGGTGCCGATCCCCGACAGCATCGGGTCGCCGCTGGCCAGCACCACCACGGCCCGGCCGGCGTGCTCCGCGACCAGCCCGGGCAGCGCCTCGGTGAGCGGCGAGGGCCAGGGCACCCGCTGGGCGGCGACGCCGGCCGGCACCAGGTCCAGCTGGCGGGCGCTGCCCATCAGCACCTCGGCGCGCTCCACCTCGGCGCGCGAGGCGGGGGGCAGCCCGTCCCAGCCGTCGGCGCCGATGCCGACGACGACGACCGGCGCGACCGCCGTGTCCGCGGTGCCGGTCACGCCGGGAGCTCGCCCTCGGGCCCGGCCGCCTCGGCCAGCAGCCGCTCCCGCAGCTCCGCGGGCAGCCGGTCGACGTAGACCACGCCGTCGAGGTGGTCGACCTCGTGCTGCAGGCAGCGCGCCGCCATCCCGGTCGCCTCGATCGACACCGCCTTGCCCGTGACGTCGACGCCGTCGACCCGGGCGCGGAAGGCACGCGGCAGCTCGGCGTAGGGGCCGGGCACGGACAGGCAGCCCTCCTCGGTGACCTCCTCGGCGGGCTCGCCGTCGGCAGGTCCCAGCAGGGTGAGCGAGGGGTTGACGACGTAGCCGACGACGTCGGCGCCACGCGCGTCGGGGCAGTCGATGACGAACACCCGCGCGTCGACGCCGATCTGGTTGGCCGCCAGCCCCACGCCGTCGGCCTCGCGCATCGAGGCGAACATGTCCAGCACCAGCCGGCGCAGCCGCTCGTCGAACTCGGTGACCGGCGCGGTCGGCCGGTGCAGCACCTCGTTGCTGCCGTAGGTGACGATCGGCCGGGCGACGCCGTCGTAACGGCCGGGCAGGCGCATGGCCGCGATCCTAGGAACCGGCCTCGGCAGGATGGACGCCGTGCCGCCCCGCCGAGACGTCCCCACCGCCGTGGGCCTGGCCCTCGGCGCGGCCGCCGACCTCCTGCTCGCCGACCCGCGGCGCCGGCACCCGGTCGCCGGCTTCGGCACGGTCGCCGGGGCGCTGGAGCGGCGCGTCTGGCGGGACGCGCGGCCGGCCGGCGCCGGGTACGCGGCCGTCCTCGTGGCCGCGGCGGCCGGGCTCGGCGCGGGGCTGGACCGGGCCACCCGCCGGCGGCCGGCGGCCCGCACGACCGTCGTCGCCCTGGCCACCTGGGCGGTGCTCGGGGGCACCTCGCTGGGCCGCGCCGCCACCGCGATGGCCGGCGTCCTGGACGCCGGCGACCTGCCCGCCGCCCGCGCGCTGCTGCCCACCCTGGCCGGGCGGGACCCGTCCACGCTCGACGCGGGGGAGCTGGCCCGGGCCACCGTGGAGTCGGTCGCGGAGAACACCTCCGACGCCGCCGTCGCGCCGCTGGTCTGGGGTGCGCTCGCCGGGCTGCCCGGCCTGCTCGGGTACCGCGCGGTCAACACCCTCGACGCGATGGTCGGCCACCGCTCTCCCCGGTACGCCCGGTTCGGTTGGGCCGCCGCCCGCGCCGACGACGTCGCCAACTGGCTGCCCGCCCGGCTGACCGCCGCCCTCACCGTGGCCGGCGCCCCGCTGGTCGGCGGCTCGGCCCGTGAGGCGCTGCGCGTGTGGCGCCGCGACGGCGCCGCGCACCCCAGCCCCAACGCCGGGCGCTGCGAGGCAGCGGCGGCCGGCGCGCTGGGGCTGCGGCTGGGCGGGCGCAACGTCTACGGCACCCGGGTCGAGGACCGGCCGGTGCTCGGGGACGGCCGCGCTCCCGGCAGCGGCGACGTCGTCCGCGCCGTGCGGCTCTCCCGCGCCGTCTGGCTGGCCGCGGCCGCCCTGGCCGCGACCGCCCGGCTGGTCCGCGGCCGCCGGGCGGGTGCTCCCTCGGGCACCGCCCGGCGGAGAGCAGGAACCAGGTCGTCCCGAAAGCTCGCGCCCGGGGCCCGGGACGACTAAGGTCAGGGAGGCCACGAGCGGCCGGCCCAGCCGGCATACCGCCTGAGGTCGAACCCACGGCTGAGCGGCGCTCTCCCCGGGCCCCGCCCGGCGCGCGTCCTCCGGAGCACGCCATGACGTCGACCATGTCCCGCACCGTCCACCGGCACGCCGCCCCCGAGCCACGTCCGGCCGCCCCGCAGCTGCCCCGGCCCCCGGCCCCCTCCCCGCTGACCACGCGGCGCACCCGCCTCGCCGGGCGCTGGCGCTACGACCGGCTCGGCGGCACGTGGGAGTGGTCGGAGGAGATGGCCGCGCTGCACGGGCTGACGGACGGTTCCCCCGGGCCCTGCACCGAGGTGCTCGTCGCCGCCCAGCACCCCGACGACCGCCCGCGCACCATCGACGCCCTGTCGGCCGCCGTCACCGGCGCCCAGGCGTTCTGCCTGGAGGTCCGGCTGACCACCGGCGGCCGGGAGCGCCCCGTCGTCTTCCTCGGCGAGCCGCAGCTCGACGACGACGGCGCGGTGACCGCGGTCGAGGGGCTGGTCGTCGAGGCGCCCTCGGCCGGCTCCCCCACGGCGGAGGAGCGGGTGCGGGCACTGGAGACCGAGGTGGCGCAGCTGCGCACCGCGATGGCCAGCCGGGCACCGATCGAGCAGGCCAAGGGCGTGCTCATGCTGCTCACCGGCTGCGGCGACCAGGTGGCCTTCGACCTGCTGGCGCACATCTCCAGCCACACCCACCGCAAGGTCCGCGAGGTCGCCCTCGAGCTGGTGGCCTCGGCGTCGGGGCAGGGCCCGCTGCCCGCCGACGTGCGGTCGATCCTGCGCGACGCCTGCCCGCCCGACCGCCGCGTGCCCTGACCGCGCCACGCGGGTGACCCCGCCTCCCCCGGCGCCCTGCCTCCTCGGCGGGCGGTGCGACGGGGGAGGATGCCCGGGGCGCGGACCGGTGGGACGGACGCCGGCCCGCGGCCCGAGGAGGGGAGACCGGCGTGTTCTACCTCGTGGCGCGCTTCGTGCTGCGGCCGCTGTTCTGGCTCGTGTTCCGGCCGCGGGTGCGCGGCCGGGGCAACGTCCCGGCCGAGGGGGCGTTCATCATCGCCAGCAACCACCTGTCGTTCATCGACAGCATGGTCATCCCCCTCTCCGCGCCGCGCCGCGTGCACTACCTGGCCAAGGCGGAGTACTTCACCGGGTCCGGGGTCGGCGGCTGGCTGACCCGCACCCTGTTCGGTGCGCTGGGCGCCATGCCCGTCGAGCGCGAGACGCACCGCGCCGCGCAGGCCGCGCTCGACACCGCGCTCGGCGTGCTGCGCCAGGGCGAGGGCTTCGGCATCTACCCCGAGGGCACCCGCTCCCGCGACGGCCGGCTGGCCCGCGGCAAGACCGGGGTGGCCTGGCTGGCCCTCACCGCCGGCTGCCCGGTCGTGCCGGTCGCCGTCACCGGCACCGACCGCATCCAGCCGGTGGGGTCGCGCTGGCCGCGCCCCCACCGGTTCTCCGTGGTCTTCGGCGAGCCGCTGACCTTCCCCGAGCACGCCGGGCGGGCCGGCAACGGCCGCGCCCGCCGGGAGGTCACCGACCGGATCATGGAGGCGATCGCCGACCTCTCCGGCCAGGAGAAGGCGGGCTGGGGCGTGCCCCGCGAGGTCGGGTGAGCGGCGCCCTGCTCGTCGCCGGCACCACCTCGGACGCCGGCAAGTCGGTGGTCACCGCCGGCATCTGCCGCTGGCTGGCCCGCCAGGGCGTGCGGGTGGCGCCGTTCAAGGCGCAGAACATGAGCAACAACTCGGTGGTCACCCCGGACGGCGCCGAGATCGGCCGGGCGCAGGTGGTGCAGGCCGCCGCCGCCGGCGTGCCCCCCGAGGCGGCGATGAACCCGGTGCTGCTCAAGCCCGGCGGGGAGGACGCCAGCCAGGTCGTCGTCCTGGGCCGGCCGGTGGCCGAGGTGACCGCGCTGTCCTACCGGCCGATGAAGGCGGCGCTGCTCGAGCAGGTGCTCGGCTGCCTGGCGGACCTGCGGTCGCGCTTCGACGTCGTCGTCTGCGAGGGCGCCGGCTCCCCCACCGAGATCAACCTGCGCGCCGACGACATCGCCAACATGGGTCTGGCCACCGCCGCGGGCCTGCCGGTGGTCGTCGTCGGTGACATCGACCGCGGCGGCGTCTTCCCCGCCCTCTACGGCACGGTCGCGCTCATGCCCCCGGCCGACCAGCGGCTGGTCGCCGGGTTCCTGGTCAACAAGTTCCGCGGCGACGTCCGGCTGCTCCGACCCGGGCTCGACCGGCTCGCCGAGCTCACCGGGCGGCCGACGCTGGGCGTGCTGCCGTGGCTGCCCGGCGCCGCGCTCGACGTCGAGGACTCCCTCGGCATCCCCACCGGTGTCTCCTCGGCCGGCCCGCCGCACGGCGAGGACGTCCTCCGGGTGTCGGTCGCCCGGCTGCCGCGGCTGTCGAACTCCACCGACCTCGACGCGCTGGCCGCCGAGCCCGGCGTGCTGGTCCGCTTCGTCACCCGGCCCGAGGAGCTCGCCGACGCCGACCTCGTGGTGCTGCCCGGCACCCGCGCCACCGTTCCCGACCTCGCGTGGCTGCGCGCGAGCGGGCTGGCCGACGCGGTGGCCCGCCACGCCGCCGCGGGCCGCCCGGTGCTGGGCATCTGCGGGGGCCACCAGATGCTCGCCCGCACCATCACCGACGACGTCGAGTCGCGGGCCGGGACGGTCGCCGGGCTGGGACTGCTGCCCGCCGACGTCCGCTTCGCGCGGGAGAAGACCCTGGGCCGCCCGGCCGGCCACGCGCTCGGGCACCCGGTGCACGGCTACGAGATCCACCACGGGCAGGTGACCTACGACGAGGGCGGCGCCGAGCCGTTCCTCGACGGCGGCCGCGCGGGGTCGGTGTGGGGAACCACCTGGCACGGGGCGATGGAGAACGACGGCTTCCGCCGCGCCTTCCTCGCCGAGGTGGCCCGGGCGAGCGGGCGGCGGTTCCTCCCGTTGCCGGACACCTCGTTCGCCGCGGTGCGCGAGGCACGCCTGGACACCCTCGGCGACCTGGTGGCCGAGCACGCCGACACCGGCGCCCTGTGGCGGCTGGTCGAGGAGGGGCCGCCGGCGGACCTGCCGTTGCTGCCGCCGGGGGCGCTCAGCCCGCGCTGAGCGCGTCCGCCAGCCGGGCGCGGACGTCGTCGGGCCAGGGCGTGGCGACGCCGTCGGCGACGGCCACGTAGGTGGTGCGGACGGCGCAGCAGACGCGCTCCCCCACGCGGACGGTGAAGCGCACGGTCAGGCTGCTGCGCCCGAGCCGCTCGGGCTCGGCGTCGACGGTGACCGTGTCCCCCCAGCGCGCCGCGGAGGACCACTCCAGGGAGCTGGCCTTGACCACCGGGTCGGCGCGCGGCACCAGCTCGTCCCACGGCAGCCCGACCGCGGCCCACCACACCATCGAGGCCTCGTCGGCCCAGACCAGGTAGTGGGCGTTGAACACCACGCCCTGCTGGTCGCACTCGACGAAGCGGACCGGGGAGCTCCACGTGACCGGCACGGCGCGACGCTAGCGGCCGCTACCGTCGTCGCGTGCAGCCCGACCCGGTCCTCGCCTCCTACCGCCCGCCCTCGCAGCTGGTGCGGGACAAGGAGATCGACCACCTCGACGTCCACTGCCGGGCCCTGATCGGGCTGTCGCCGTTCCTCACGCTGGCCACGGCGGACGCCGACGGCTGGCCGGAGGTCTCCCCGCGCGGCGGCGACCCGGGCTTCGTCCGGGTGCTCGACGAGCACCGGCTGGTGCTGCCCGACCGGCAGGGCAACAACCGGCTCGACAGCCTGCGCAAGGTGGCGGTGAACCCTCGGGTGGCGCTGCTGTTCTTCGTGCCCGGCCTCGAGGAGACGCTCAAGGTGTTCGGCACCGCCGAGCTGCTGCCCGCCGACGCCCTCGGCCTCGACCTCACCGAGTTCGGCCGGGAGCCGCGCTCGGTCATGGTGGTGACCGTGCAGCGGGCCTACCTGCACTGCGCCAAGGCCGTCATGCGCTCGGGCCTGTGGGACCCGGCGAGCCGGATCGACCGCAGCTCCCTGCCGCCGTTCGGCACGATGATCCGCGACCACTGCGGGCTGGAGACCCCGCTGCCCGACGACGCCACCATCCGCGCGGGGCTCGCCCTGGAGCTGTAGTCCTCGAGCTGTGGTCCTGTCACCGGCTGCTGCCAGGCTCCGCGCATGGCGACCGAGTTCCAGGTGACGATCGACTCCACCGACCCGCACCCCCTCGCCGACTGGTGGGCCGAGGCGCTCGGCTGGCAGGTGGAGCCCCAGGACGAGGCCTTCATCCGGCGGATGGTGGAGCAGGGGCAGGCCACCGAGGCCGACACCACGACGCACCGCGGCACGCTGGTCTGGGCGGTCGGCGCGGCGCTCACCTCGCCCGACCCCGGGCGGCCACGGGTGCTCTTCCAGCGGGTGCCCGAGCCCAAGACGGTCAAGAACCGCGTGCACCTCGACCTGCACGTGGGCGCGGAGCGGCGGGAGGCGGAGGTCGCCCGGCTGGTGGGCCTCGGCGCGCGGGAGCTGCACCGGGCCTCGATCGGCCCCATGGAGTGGGCGACGCTCGCCGATCCCGAGGGCAACGAGTTCTGCGTGGCCTAGCTGCCGTGCGCCGAGGAGGGTCAGGCGCGCTCGACGTCGCGCGCCAGGCGGCGGCTGACCACGGTGCGCTCGGCGATCCGGCGGACCCGCGTGCGCCGGGGACGGCGCTCGGTGCCGAGGTAGCGGGCGTCCTCGACGAGCTGGAACGCCGCGAGGACGCTGGCGCGCACCTCGCGCGAGCGCGGCGCGGCAGGGATCACGGGCTGGGCCGAGGTCATGGGAGCCCCCCTCTCCCGGGGCCGGGCGGCTTCGGCCCCGTGACCCGATGGTGCCCGCTCCGGACGCTCCGCAACCAGAACCGGCTCGGATTGGTACAGGTGTGACGAACGAGACGGCAGGGACGACGACGACCCCGGTCCGTACGGTGCCCGCATGGCCCGCCGACTCGCCGACGTCCTCACCCGGCTGGTGTCCGCCGCCGCCCCCGTCGTCCGCCGGGTGGCGGCACCCGCGCGCCCGCGCGCCGCGCGCGCAGGCCGGGCACCGCGGGCGACCCCGGGCATCGACACCGCCTACCGGGCGCGCGCCGACGGCCGCCCCGACCCCGGCGAGGTGGTGTGGACCTGGGTGCCCTACGAGGAGGGCGACGGGCGCGGCAAGGACCGCCCGGTGCTGGTGCTCGGCCGCCGCGGCGAGGAGCTGGTCGGGCTCGCGCTGACCAGCAAGGACCACGACCGCGACGCCGGGGACGAGGCGCGGCACGGCCGGTCCTGGATGGACGTGGGCACCGGCGGGTGGGACGGCCGCGGCCGGCCCAGCGAGGTGCGGCTCGACCGGCTGCTGGTGCTCGACCCGGCCGCGGTGCGGCGGGAGGGCGCGGCGCTCGACCGTGCGCTCTTCGGGCAGGTGGTGGCGGCGGCGCGGCGCACCCAGGGCTGGTGAGGCGTCAGGCGGTCGCGGCCAGTCGGCGCTTCGCCCGCGCGACGGGCACCTGGGCGACGAGGGTGGGCAGGACCCAGACCACCGGGCTGCCGGTCTGCGCGACGAGCAGGCCGGTGGCCAGCGCGACGTGGGAGTCGCCCAGCGGGTGTGGCTGTGCGGTCGGCCAGTGCGGCCAGCCACGCCTGCGGGCCAGTGCGCCGGCCCCCGCGAGCCCCGCGGCGAGGACACCGGGGGCCACCAGCCAGCCCGGTCCCCGCGCCGTGAGCGCCAGGGAGCAGCCGGTGGCGGTCCCGGCCGCGACGTGGAGCAGCGGCACCGTCTCGCGCACGGCCCCACGCTGGCCCCGACGACCGCCGGGACGGCAGTGCCGGCCGCCACCGGGGGTGGTGACGGGTGTCAGCCGGTGCGGCCGGCCGGGCCGGGGCGGGGCGCCGCGGACCGCAGGTGGTAGACGCCGGCGCGGCCGGGCAGCGGCTGGAGGTCGTAGCGCGAGACGACCTTCGGCCCGTCGTGCAGGTGCACGTGCGTGACCGTGGGCAGCGGGTCGCCGTGGCGGGCGGCGCGGACCTCCACCCGCCCGTCGAGGGGGCCGCCCACGAACAGCAGGACGGCGTCCTGCTCCTCGGCGGTGGCGTCCACGACGGCAGTCTCCACGTCGGACAGCTCGGTCTCCTCCTCCGGCGCGCGGCTCACCCGGTCGAGGGTAGGCGCGCGGTGCCACCGGTCAGGGGCGCCGCTCAGGCCGGTCGGCGGCGCAGCCGGCGCGCGATCAGGGGCGCGGCCAGCAGCATGACGAACAGCCGCAGCACCTGGACGGCGAGCACGAACGTCGTGTCCGCGCCCGTGCCGGTGGCCGTGGCGAGCACCGCGTAGAGGCCGCCGGGCGTCGTCGCGAGGTAGGCGTCGAGCTGGGGGACGCCGGTGGCCGCCGCGAGCACCGCGCCCAGCCCGGCGCAGGCGGCGACCAGGCCCACGATGATCGCCAGGGCGAGCGGCAGGGCCCGCCCGATGGTGCGCAGGCTCTCCCGGCTGAAGGCCAGCCCGACCTGCAGGCCGATGACGCCGAAGGCCACCGCCTCCACCGCCCCGGGCACGGTCGCGCCGCCCGAGAGCCCGCCGAGGTCGACGGCGGCGGCCACCAGCATCGGGCCGAGCAGGGCCGGCACCGGCAGCCGCACCAGCCGCGCCAGCCCGTACCCGGCCACCCCGCAGGCGGCGGTGAAGGCGGCCCCGGCGGCCGGGCCCGGGCCGTCCGGGGCGGCGACGGTGCCGCCGGCGCCGGGGTCGGCGCCGTAGAGCGCCGTCGCCACCACCGGCATGAGCACGACGATGAGCAGCACCCGCAGGTACTGCAGGACGGCGACCATGCGGTCGTCGGCGCCGAGGTCGCGGGCCATGGCGGTGATGCCCGAGGCGCCGCCGGCGATCATCGCGAACGCGCCGGTGACCGGGCTGATCCCCGGCTGCAGCCGGAGCAGCAGCCCGGCGGCCACGGTGAGCAGCAGCGTGGCCAGCGTGACCAGCAGGACGGGCAGCCAGTCCTCGCCGATCGCGGCCAGCGTGGCGAGGTCGACCAGCGTCCCGATCGAGACGCCGACGACGGCCTGCGCGGCGGCGGTGGCGGCCCGGGGCACCGCCGGGCGGGTGCGGCCGGCCAGCCCGCGGACCAGGCCGGCGAGCAGCCCGCCGAACAGCGGCGCGGAGGGCAGCCCGGCGACGTCGAGCAGCACGCTGGCCAGCGCCGCCCCGGCGACCACGCCGGCGGCGTCGGCGAGCCGGCGCGGGGGGACGCGCGCCACGCTCAGACGCCGGCGATGCGGCGCAGCTCGGCGACGTGGGCGTCGAACGCCCGCCGTCCCGCGCGGGTCAGCGACAGGCTGGTCCGCTGGCGGGAGGCGACGGTCGCCTTGCTGACCCGGACGTAGCCGGCCTCCTCCAGCTGCTTGACGTGCTTGGACAGCACCGAGTCGCTCACCCCGACCCGGTCGCGGACGGCGGCGAACTCCACCGTGTCGACGGCGGCGAGCAGCCCGCAGATCTGCAGCCGCGGCGGCGGGTGGATGACCGCGTCGAAGTGCGGCGCGACCGCGGTCACACCCCGCTCCGCAGCTCGGCGACGTAGATCCGCGTCCACCACCGGCTGATCAGCGCCAGGCCGATCCCGATCACCACGCCGCCCACGGCCATCGCACCGCGGAGGTCGAGGAGGTACTCCGCGACCGCGGCGGCGCCCAGCACGACGGCGTACAGGACGACCCACACGCGGATCGCCCGCCGGGTGGGTCCCGCGCGGAACCCGTTCACCCACAGGCCGGTCAGCCGGGTGTAGAGAGCCACCATCAGCCGCATCGCGACCACCAGGACCACGAGCGCGACGGCGGTGGCCCAGGTGCTGTGCAGCGAGTAGCTGGCGAGGAAGCCCGCGATCAGGGCGCCGAGCAGCGCGTCGTACCACCACGGCTGCACGACGCGGTCGGCCAGCGCCGCCCGGTCGGCCTGCAGGGCGGCGAGCTGCGCGGCGGCGTCGGCCGCCCCGAGGTCGTGCCTGTCGGCGGTCACACCCCGCTCCGCAGCTCGACGGCGTAGACGCGCACCCACCAGCGGTTGACGGCGGCGAGCGCCACGCCGAGCACGGCACCGGCGACCGCCATCGCCCCGCGCAGACCCACCTCGTGCTCGGCGAACGACGCGGTCACGAACACGACGAGGACGAAGGCGACCCACGACCACACCACCCGCTGCGTCCGGCCCCGGCGCCAGCCGCTGATCCACGTGCCGGTGGTCCGCCGGAACGCGAACCGAGCGCCCCAGACGCCGACGACGGTCAGGACGACCGTGACCACGGCCGCCCACGTGCCGCGCAGTGACTGGGCACCGAACAGGAGGAACACCCAGACACCGAGACCGACGTCCCACGGCCACCACACCCCGGAGTGCTCGAGCCGGTCGGCCAGCGCCGCCCGGTCGGCCTGCAGGGCGGCGAGCTGCGCGGCGGCGGCGTCCCGGTCCACGTCGTTGCTTTCCATGTCGGAAAGACTGGCGGTCGTTTTCCGTTCCGTCAAGTGACCGGCCCGCCCTGTCGCGGGCGCGACCCCGCGTGGTTCCATGACCGGGCCACAGCGACGGCAGTGGAGGAAGCCCGGTGCGACTCCGGCGCGGTCCCGCCACTGTGACCCGGCCTCCCGACCAGGAGGCCGGGGAGTCAGGAACTCCCGCCGCCGCCTCCTGCCACCTCCGGGCGTGGACACCCGGGGAGAGGACCCGTGCCCCCGCATGACGTACCCCTTCGGCGCCGTCGTCGGCATGGACGACATGCGGCTGGCCCTGCTGCTCAACGCCGTCTCCCCGGCCATCGGCGGCGTACTCGTGCGCGGCGAGAAGGGCACCGCGAAGTCGACGACGGTGCGCGCGCTGGCCGCCGTCCTCCCGCCGGTCGCCGTGGTGCCCGGCTGCCGCTTCGCCTGTGACCCCGCCGTCCCCGACCCGGCCTGCCCCGACGGCCCGCACGACCCCGGTGCCCCGGGGCTGACCCGCCCGGCGCGGCTGGTCGAGCTGCCGGTGGGCGCCTCGGAGGACCGCGTGGTCGGCTCGCTGGACCTCGAGCGGGCGCTCACCGAGGGCGTGAAGGCCTTCGAGCCCGGGCTGCTGGCCGCCGCCCACCGCGGGGTGCTCTACGTCGACGAGGTCAACCTGCTGCACGACCACCTCGTCGACCTGCTGCTGGACGCCGCCGCGCTGGGCACCGCCTACGTCGAGCGCGAGGGCGTCTCGGTGCGCCACGCCGCCCGCTTCCTGCTGGTCGGGACGATGAACCCCGAGGAGGGGGAGCTGCGGCCGCAGCTGCTCGACCGCTTCGGCCTCACCGTCGAGGTGGCCGCGCCGCGCGACCCGGCCGAGCGCGCCGAGGTGGTCCGCCGCCGCTTCGCGCACGACGCCGACCCCGCCGGGTTCGCCGCGGCGTGGGCGGGCGAGGAGACCGCGCTGGCCGCCCGGATCGCCGACGCCCGGGCCCGGCTGCCGCACGTCGTCCTCTCCGACGACGCGCTGCGCCAGGTGACCGCCGTGTGCGCCGCGTTCGACGTCGACGGGCTGCGCGCCGACCTGGTCACCGCCCGCGCCGCGATCGCGCACGCCGCCTGGTGCGGCCGCGACGCCGTCACCGAGGACGACGTCCGCGTGGCCGCCCGCCTCGCCCTCCCCCACCGGCGCCGGCGCAACCCCTTCGACGCCCCCGGTCTCGACGACGACACCCTCGACCAGGCGCTCGAGGACAGCCGCCCGGACGAGGAGCCCCCGCCTCCCGACGGCCCGGACGGCGGCGGTGGGGGCGCTCCCCCGCCGCCCGCGGGCCCGGACGACAGCGACGGCGCCGGCCCGGACTCCCCGTCGAGATCGCGCGATCTCGACGCCGGCCCCGCGGACGGGGAGCCGAGATCGCGCGATCTCGACCGGACGGGCGGGTCGGCGTCGGCGTCCGAGCGGGCCGCGGTCGCGCCGTCGGACCCGTTCCGCGCCCGGCGGCTGGAGGTCCCGGGCGTCGGTGCGGGCGCGGCGGGACGGCGGTCGAAGGCGCGGGCCGAGCGCGGGCGCGTCGTGGGCTCCACCCGCCCCTCGGGCCCGGTGACCCGGCTGCACCTGGTCGACACCGTGCTGGCCGCCGCGCCGCACCAGGTCGCCCGCGGGCGCAGCGGTCCCGGCCTGCGGGTGGCCCGCGAGGACCTGCGCCAGGCCACCCTCGAGGGCCGCGAGGGCAACCTCGTGCTGTTCGTCGTCGACGCCAGCGGCTCCATGGGCTCCCGGGCGCGGATGGGCGCGGTCAAGGGCGCCGTGCTGTCGCTGCTCCTGGACGCCTACCAGCGCCGGGACAAGGTCGGCCTGGTCACCTTCCGCGGCGCCGACGCCGAGCTGGCGCTGCCGCCCACCTGGTCGGTCGAGGCGGCCGCGGCCCGGCTCCGCGAGCTGCCCACCGGCGGCCGCACCCCGCTGGCCGCGGGCCTGCTGCGCGCCGCCGAGACCCTGCGGGTGGAGCGGGTGCGCGACCCGCGGCGCCGGCCGCTGCTGGTCGTGGTCACCGACGGGCGGGCCACCGGCACCCGGGGCACCGACGCCGTCGGCGCCGCGCACGCGGTCGCGCAGCGGCTGGCCGCCGAGGGCACGGCGGGCGTCGTCGTCGACTGCGAGTCGGGACCGGTGCGGCTCGGGCTCGCCGGCGTCCTCGGCGCCCACTTCGGGGCGCAGACGCTGCGGCTGGAGGAGCTGGCGGCCGAGACGCTCGCCGGCACCGTGCGCGCCGTCCGAGAGGCGGCCTGACGGTGCCGCAGGGACAGGTCGCCGTCACGCCGCAGGACGGGCTGACCACGCGGCAGCGGCGCAACCGGCCGCTGCTGGCCGTGCACACCGGCGAGATGAAGGGCAAGTCCACCGCCGCGTTCGGCATGGCCATGCGCGCGTGGAACCAGGGCTGGTCGATCGCGGTCTACCAGTTCGTCAAGAGCGCCAAGTGGAGGGTGGGCGAGGAGAACGCGCTCACCGCGCTCGGCCGGCTGCACGCCGAGACGGGCGAGGGCGGGCCGGTGGTCTGGCACAAGATGGGCTCGGGCTGGAGCTGGTCGCGCCGGCAGGGCACCGAGGTCGACCACGCCGCCGACGCCGCCGAGGGCTGGGCGCAGATCAAGCGCGACCTCGCCGCCGAGGCGCACCGCTTCTACGTCCTCGACGAGTTCACCTACCCGCTGAAGTGGGGCTGGGTGGACGTCGACGACGTCGTCGAGACGCTGACGCAGCGGCCCGGCGCGCAGCACGTCGTCGTCACCGGCCGGGACGCCCCGCCCGCTCTGGTCGAGGCCGCCGACCTCGTCGTGGAGATGACCAAGGTCAAGCACCCCATGGACGCCGGCCAGAAGGGTCAGCGGGGGATCGAGTGGTGAGCATCCCGCGCGTCGTCGTCGCGGCCCCGTCGAGCAACGCGGGCAAGACGTCGGTCGCCACCGGCCTGGTCGCCGCGCTCAGTGCCCGCGGACTGGCCGTCTCCCCGCACAAGGTCGGCCCCGACTACATCGACCCCGGCTACACCGGCCTGGCCGCCGGGCGCCCGGGCCGCAACCTCGACCCGGTGCTGCAGGGCGAGCAGCGCGTCGTGCCGCTGTTCCTGCACGGCGCCCGCGGGGCCGACGTCGCCGTCGTCGAGGGCGTCATGGGCCTGTTCGACGGCGCCACCTCCCCCGACGTCGAGCCGGGGTTCGCCTCCACCGCGCACGTGGCCCGGCTGCTGCGGGCGCCGGTGGTGCTGGTCGTCGACGCGAGCGCGCAGGCGCAGAGCGTGGCCGCGCTGGTGCACGGGTTCGCCACCTTCGACCCCCGCGTGCGGCTGGGCGGCGTGGTGCTCAACCGGGTCGGCAGCGACCGGCACGAGGAGATCCTGCGCGAGGCGCTGGGCGCGGCCGGGGTGCCGGTGCTGGGCGCGGTCCGGCGGCTGGCCGAGCTCGGCACGCCGTCGCGGCACCTGGGACTGGTCCCGGCGGCCGAGCGGTCGGCCGAGGCACTGGCCACCGTCGCGCGGCTCGGCGAGGTGGTGGCCGGCGGCGTCGACCTCGACGCCGTGCTGCGCCTGACCCGCACCGCGCCCGCCCTGGACGCCGTCCCCTGGGACCCGGCCGCCGAGGTCACCCCGGTCGAGGGCCGGCCGCGGGTCGCCGTCGCCGGGGGGCCCGCCTTCACCTTCGGCTACGCCGAGAACGCCGAGCTGCTCGCCGCCGCCGGGGCCGAGGTGGTGACCGTCGACCCGCTCCGCGACGAGGCCCTCCCCCCGGGCACCGCGGGGCTGGTGGTGGGCGGCGGCTTCCCCGAGGTGTACGCCGAGGCGCTGTCGGCCAACGCGGCCCTGCGCGCCGACGTCGCCGCGCTCGCCGCCCGCGGCGGCCCGGTCGCCGCCGAGTGCGCCGGCCTGCTCTACCTCTCGCGCGAGCTCGACGGGCACCCGATGTGCGGCGTCCTGGACGTGGCGACGGCGATGTCGCCCCGGCTGACCCTCGGCTACCGGGCCGCGGTCGCCGTCGCCGACAGCGTGCTCGCCCCGGCCGGTACCCGGGTGCGGGGCCACGAGTTCCACCGCACCCACGCGCGACCCGGCGCCGGCGCCACCCCGGCCTGGCAGTGGGCGCAGGCCGGCCCGGAGGGCTTCGCCACCGGCTCGGTGCACGCCTCCTACCTGCACCTGCACTGGGCCGGGTCCCCCGCCCTGCCCGAGCGGTTCGTGGCCGCCTGCGCGGCGGCCGTCCCGGAGGAGGTGCGGCGTGCACATCGCTGAGGGGTTCCTGCCCGCCCCGCACGCGATCGGCTGGACGGTCGCGGCCGCCCCGTTCGTGGTCCACGGCGCCCGCGCGGTGGTGCGGGAGGTGCGCGAGCACCCGGAGTCCACGCTGCTGCTCGGTGCGGCCGGCGCGTTCACCTTCGTGCTCAGCGCGATCAAGCTGCCCTCGGTCACCGGCAGCTCCAGCCACCCGACCGGCACCGGCGCCGGGGCGGTGCTGTTCCGGCCGCCGGTGATGGCGCTGCTGGGCACCGTCGTCCTGCTCTTCCAGGCGCTGCTGCTGGCGCACGGCGGGCTGACCACCCTGGGCGCCAACGCGTTCGCCTTCGCCGTCGTCGGGCCGTGGGCCGGCTACGGCGCCTACCGGCTGGCGCGCGCCCTGGGCGCCGGGCTGCTGCCCGGCGTCTTCGTCGCCCTCGCGCTGGCCGACCTCGCCACCTACGTCACGACGTCGCTGCAGCTCGCGCTGGCCTTCCCCGACGCGGCGAGCGGGTTCGCCGGCGCCGCGGTGAAGTTCCTCGGTGTCTTCGCCCTCACCCAGGTGCCGCTGGCGGTGGCCGAGGGCCTGCTCGGCGTGCTGCTGTTCCGGGTGCTGACCGTCAGCGCCCGGCCCGACCTCGAGCGCCTGGGCCTGCTGGCACCGGCGCCGGCGGAGGAGCGCGGGTGACCCGCCGCCGGCTGGTCACCGCGCTGCTGGTGCTCGCGGTGCTGGCGCTGGTCGCCCTGCCGCTCGCGTTCCGCGGGGACGCCGGGTACGCGGGCACCGACGGGCAGGCCAGCGCGGCGATCGAGGAGTCCGGCTACACCCCGTGGTTCGAGTCGGTGTTCGCGCCGTCGTCGAAGGAGGTGGAGTCGGGGCTGTTCGCCCTGCAGGCCGCGGTCGGCGGCGGGGTGCTCGGCTACGTGCTCGGCCGGCTGCGCGGCCGCCGCCGGGCCGCCCCGCCCGAGCGGCAGCCCACGGACGAGACGTGAGCGCCGGGCTGGCGGTCGACGACGCCGCCTGGGCCAGCGCCTGGCGCACGCGCGCGCCGCTGGACAAGCTGGCGCTCTGCGGCGGCCTGGTCGTCTGCGCCCTGGTGCTCCCGGCGTGGCCGGGCAGCGTGCTGGTGGCGCTCACCGCCGTCGTCCTCGCGCTCGGCCCGGCGCGGGTGCCGGCGCGCACCTTCGGCCGGGCGGTGCGCTGGCCGCTGGCGTTCGTCGCCACCAGCGCGCTGACCGCCGTCGTCTCGGTGGACGGCGGCGGCCTGGGCTGGGCGCCCGGCGCGGCCGCTCGGGCGGGCGACCTGGCCGGGCACTCGGTGGCCGGCGGCGCCGCGGTGCTGCTGCTGGCAACCACCACGCCGATGAGCGACCTGCTGCCCGCGCTGCGCCGGCTGCGGGTCCCGGCGGCCGTGGTCGAGGTCGCGTCGGTGACCTACCGGCTGCTGTTCGTGCTGCTGGGCAGCCTGCGCACGATCCGCGAGGCGCAGGCCGACCGGATGGGCTACTCCTCGGTGCGCCGCTCCTACCGCTCCTCCGGCGCGCTGGCCGCCGCGGTGCTCACCCGCTCCTTCGACCGCGCCCGCCGCATGCAGGAGGGGCTGGCCGGCCGCGGGATGGAGACGGGCCTCCGGGTGCTGCCCGAGGCGCTGCCGTCCTCCCCCGCCTTCCTCGCCGCCTCCGCCGCCGGGCTGGCCGCGCTGCTCACCGTGGGCTGGGTGGCGTGAGTCACCGGTCGCTGACCGCCGAGGGGCTGGTCGTGGGCTACGAGCGCGGGCGCCGGGTGCTCGACGGCGCCTCGCTCACCGTCCCCGCCGGGCGCCGGCTGGCGGTGCTGGGCGCCAACGGCTCGGGCAAGACGACGCTGCTGCGCTGCCTGTCCGGGGCACTGCGGCCCGACGCGGGCGCGGTCGCCGTCGACGGCGCGCTGCTGCGGCACACCCGTGGCGGGCTGCGGTCGCACCGGCAGGAGGTGCAGCTGGTCCTGCAGGACCCCGACGACCAGCTGTTCAGCGCCTCGGTGGCCCAGGACGTGTCCTTCGGCCCGCTCAACCTCGGCCTGACCGAGGAGCAGGTGCGCGAGCGGGTGGCCGAGGCGCTGCGGCTGCTCGCCGTCGAGGCGCTGGCGGCCCGGCCCACCCACCAGCTGTCCTACGGCGAGCGCAAGCGGGTGGCCATCGCCGGGGCGGTCGCGATGCGCCCGTGCGTGCTGCTGCTCGACGAGCCGACGGCGGGCCTGGACCCCTCCGCCGTCACCGAGGCGCTGGCGGCGCTGGAGCGGCTGCGGGGGTCGGGCTCCACCGTCGTGATGAGCACCCACGACGTCGACCTCGCGCTGCGCTGGGCCGACGAGGTCGCCGTCGTCGTCGACCGCCGGGTGGTGCAGGGCCGGCCCGAGCGCCTCCTCGCCGACGACGACCTGCTCGCCCGCGCCCGCCTCGACCGGCCCTGGGCGCTCACCGTCGGCGCCCGGCTGCAGGCGCTCGGGCTGCTGCCCGGCGGCCCGCTCCCCCGCGACGCCGCCGCGCTGCTCGCGGCGCTGCCCGACCGGCCGGGCGTCGGCACGTGGACGTGACCGTCGGCGTGGGCGCCGTCGCGGGCGTGGCCGCCGCGGAGGTGCTGGCCGCCGTCGACGCCGTCCTGCCCGCCGGCGCCCGGGTGACCGCGCTGGCCACCCTCGACGTGCGCGCGGCCGAGCCCGGGGTGGCCGCGGCCGCCGCCACCCGCGGCTGGCCGCTGGTCGGGCACCCGGCCGCGGCGCTCGCCGGGGTGCCCGTCCCCTCGCCGTCCGCGCGGGTGGCCGCCGCGGTGGGGACGGCGTCGGTGGCCGAGGCGGCCGCGCTGCTCGGCGGCGCCCGGCTGGTCGTCGGCAAGACCGTGCACGGGCGGGTCACCGTCGCGGTGGCCGCGTGACCGACCTGCACCACCACGGCGACCGCGAGCTGGCCCCCGGCCTGGTCGACCTCGCCGTCAACGTCCGCGCCGGCACGCCCCCGCCGTGGCTGCGCGACGTGCTGCGGCGCGCCCTCGACGACGTCGCCGCCTACCCCGACGCCGGTCCCGCCCGCGCCGCGGTGGCCGCCGCGCACGGCCGCGACCCCGCCGAGGTGCTGCTGACCGCCGGCGCCGCCGAGGCGTTCGTGCTGGCCGCCCGGGCGCTCCGGCCTCGGCGGGCGGTGGTCGTGCACCCGTCGTTCACGGAGCCGGAGGCGGCGCTGCGCGCGGCCGGGCACCCGGTGCAGCGGCTGCTGCTCGAGCCGCCCGCCCACCGCCTGGGGCCGGTGCCGGTCGACGCCGACCTGGTCGTGCTCGGCAACCCGACCAACCCCACCTCGGTCCTGCACCCGGCCGCCGAGGTCGCCGCGCTGGCCCGCCCGGGCCGGGTGCTGCTGGTCGACGAGGCGTTCGCCGACACCGTGCCCGGCGAGCCCGGGTCGCTCGCCGCCCGCCACGACCTGCCGGGCCTCCTCGTGGTGCGCAGCCTGACCAAGACCTGGGGTCTGGCCGGCCTGCGGGTCGGCTACGCGCTCGGCCCGCCGGAGCTCGTCGCCGCGCTGGCCGCCGCCCAGCCGCACTGGCCGCTGTCCACGCCGGCGCTGGCCGCCGCGGCCGCCTGCACCACGCCCGCCGCCCGCGCGGAGGCCGACGCCGCGGCGCGCGAGCTCGCGGAGCACCGCGCCGCGCTGCTGGCCGCGCTGCCGCCCGGCCTGGTCGTCGGGGAGCCGCGCTCGTCGTTCGTGCTGCTGCGCGTCCCCGGCGGCGCGCGGGTGCGCGCCGCGCTGCGGCAGCGGGGCTGGGCGGTGCGCCGCGGCGACACCTTCCCCGGGCTCGACGCCGACCACCTCCGGGTCGCCGTCCGTGACCCGGGCACCTCGCGTGCGTTCGCCGCGGACCTCGCTGCGATCCTTGGTGCGGAGATCCCTGGTCCGCTGCCGACGACGACGTCGCTGCCGGCCGCCGTCCCGGAGGAGCACCGCTGAGCGCCACGCCCGTCGACCCCGCGAGCGGCGTCGTCTACCCCGTCGGCCTGCGCCTGCTCGACCGCCGCGTCGTCGTGGTCGGCGGCGGGCAGGTCGCGCACCGGCGGGTCGCCGGCCTGCTCGAGGCCCGCGCCCGCGTCACCGTCGTCAGCCCCGAGGTGACCCCCGCGCTGGAGGCGCTGGTGGCCCCGGGGTCGCTGACCTGGGTGCGCCGCCGCTACGAGCCCGGCGACCTCGACGGCGCCTGGTACGCCGTGGCCGCCACCGACGACCCCGCCGTGAACGCGGCCGTCGCCGGGGAGGCCGAGCGGCTGCGGGTGTTCTGCGCCCGCGCCGACGACCGGTCGGCGTCCAGCGTGTGGACGCCGGCGGTCGGGCGGCAGGGCGACCTCGTCGTCGGCGTGCACGGCGGCGGGGACCCGCAGCGGGCGGTGGGCGTCCGCGACGCCGTCGTCGCCGGGCTGACCGACGGCAGCATCCGCGACCGCGCCGCCCGCGAGCCCGAGGGCGGGCGGGCCGGCAGCGTCGTGCTCGTCGGCGGCGGCCCGGGCGACCCGGGGCTGATCACCGTGCGCGGCCAGCAGGCGGTCGCCCAGGCCGACGTCGTCCTCGCCGACCACCTGGCGCCGCAGTCGCTGCTGTCCTCGCTGCCCCCGGAGGTCGAGGTCATCGACGCCTCGAAGCTGCCGCGCGGCCGGTCGATGGCGCAGGAGCAGATCAACGCGCTGCTGGTCGAGCACGCGCTGGCCGGCAAGCGGGTGGTGCGGCTCAAGGGCGGCGACCCCTTCGTCTTCGGCCGCGGCATGGAGGAGCTCGAGGCCTGCGTCGCGGCGGGCGTGCCGGTCGAGGTCGTGCCGGGCGTGACCAGCGCGATCGGCGTCCCGGGGCTGGCCGGCATCCCGGTCACCCACCGCGGGCTGACCCACGAGTTCGTCGTCGTCTCCGGGCACGTGCCGCCCGGCCACCCGGCCTCGCTGGTCGACTGGCCGGCGCTGGGCCGGCTGCGCGGCACCGTGGTGGTGCTCATGGGCGTCGACACCGCCGGCGCGATCGCCGCGGCGCTCGTCGAGCACGGCCGCGCGCCGGACACCCCGGTCGCCGTCGTCGCCGACGGGTCGACGGCCACCCAGCGGGTCGTCCGCACCACGCTCACCGGCCTCGCGCGGGCGCTCGCCGACGAGGGCGTCCGCCCGCCGGCCGTCTGGGTGGTCGGCGAGGTCGTGCGGCTGGCCACCGAGCCCGGCCCGGCGCGCTAGATGTTGGCGCCGTCCGGGGGCGGCGCCTCGGGCAGCGGGGCGGCGAAGCCGCTGCCCTCGGCCTTCGGCGCGGGCGTGCCCACGGTGTAGGAGGTCATCGACAGCGACCCGTAGGCGTAGCCGTCGACGAGCACGTCCGCCGTCGTCCCGGTGGCGCCGGCCATGCCGGCCACGTAGAGCAGCGGCAGGAAGTGGTCGGGCGTCGGGACGGCGAGGTCGAAGTCGCGGTGCCCGTCGAGGCGGGCCACCGCGGCCGGGTCGGTGAGCATGAGCTCCTTGACCTGCTCGTCGAAGCGCTGCGCCCAGTCGAACCCGGCGTCGGGCATGGCGCGGCTGACCCCGCCGAGGTTGTGCACCACGTTCCCGCTGCCGACCACCAGGACGCCGTCCTCGCGCAGCGGGGCCAGCGCGGCGCCCATCTGCAGGTGGTAGTCGGCGCCCTTGAGGGCGTTGATGGACAGCTGCACGACCGGGATGTCGGCCTCGGGGAACGCGTGCAGCAGCACCGACCAGGTGCCGTGGTCGATGCCCCAGCTGTCGAGGTCGGCGCCCACCCAGGTCGGGGAGACGACGTCGGCCACCTGCTCGTGCAGCTCCGGCAGCCCCGGGGCGTCGTAGCTGACGTCGAACAGCTCCGGCGGGAAGCCGAAGAAGTCGTGGATGGTGCGCGGCCTGGCCATCGCCGTCACCGCCGTCGCGTGCACGTACCAGTGGGCCGAGACCACCAGGATGGCCCGCGGCCGGGGCACCGAGCGCCCCAGGGCCCGCCAGGCGTCGGTGTAGCGGTTGCGCTCGAGGGCGTTCATCGGGTTGCCGTGACCGATGAAGGCGGCGGGCATGAGCGTCATGCGGCTCTCCTCATCCGGTGGACGGGGTGGACGGCCCCGTCCCGGATCCTGCCCCGCCGTGCCTCGGTGCGCGAGGTGCCGGGACGGCGTTGCTCGCCGGCGGTGTGCGGCGCAGCAGTGGCGAGAGCCGGCGCGCGCCGGTCCCCTCCCCCGCGGCGGCGTCGCCCGGGTTGGACAGCGCGCAGGCGGTGAGCGACAGGCAGCCGCACCCGATGCACGAGGACAGCCCGTCGCGCAGCTGCTCCAGCGCCGCGATCTGCGCGTCGAGCCGGTCGCGCCAGCCGCGCGACAGGCGCGCCCAGTCGCGCGCCGACGGCGTCCGCCCCTCGGGCAGCGTGCCGAGCGCCTCGCGGATCTCCGGCAGCGAGAGCCCCACGTTCTGCGCCGCCCGCACGAAGGCCAGCCGCCGCAGCACCGACCGCGGGAAGCGCCGGGCGCCGCCGGCCGTGCGGGTGGCGGTGACCAGCCCCTGCGCCTCGTAGTGGCGCAGCGCCGACGGCGCCAGCCCGGCCCGGGCGGCCACCTCACCGATCGACAGCCCGTCCACCGCACCCCCTTGACCTCAAGTGGACTTGAAGTTCGAGGGTAGCGCCATGACACCTCCCACCGCACTCGTCACCGGTGCCTCCCGCGGCCTCGGCGCCGCCCTGGCCGCCGCCCTCGCCGCCCGCGGCTGGCGGCTCGTCGTCGACGCCCGCGACGCCGGCCGGCTCACCCGCACCGTCGCCGCCCTGCCCGCTGCCTGCCGGGTCACCGCCCTGCCCGGTGACGTCACCGACCCCGCCCACCGCGCCGACCTCGCCGCCGCCGTGGGCGACCGGCTCGACCTGCTGGTGAACAACGCCAGCGACCTCGGCCCGACCCCGCTGCCCCGGCTGGCCGACCTCCCGCCCGCCGCCCTCGAGCGGGTGCTGGCCGTGAACACCGTGGCGCCGCTGGCGCTGGTGCAGGCGGTGCTCCCGGCGCTCGAGCGGGCCGGCGGCACGGTGGTGTCGGTCAGCAGCGACGCCGCGGTGGAGGCCTACCCGGGCTGGGGCGGGTACGGCGCCGGCAAGGCCGCCCTGGACCTGCTGACCGCCGTCCTCGCCGTCGAGCACCCCGCGCTGCGGGTGTACGCCGTCGACCCCGGCGACATGGCCACCGACATGCACCGGGCCGCCGCGCCCGTGGCCTCCGCGCAGGGGCCCGCCGCGAGCTCGCGAGTGGCGGGGGGCGGGGAGGTCCTTCCACTGCCCGCCCCGGAGGACGTCGTCCCGGCGTTCCTGCGGCTGCTCGACGACCCGCCGCCCAGCGGCCGGCTGCGCGCCGCGGACCTCCTCCCGGCGGAGGCGGCGCGGTGACCGCCTTCGCCCTCCCGCCCGGCAGCGAGGCCACCGAGCCGCCGGAGCACCGCGGGCTGTCTCGCGACGGCGTCCGGCTGATGGCCGTGCGGCCCGGCAGCACCACCGCCGCCCGCTTCCGCGACCTGCCCGACCTGCTCGAGCCCGGCGACCTGCTGGTGGTCAACACCTCGGCCACGCTGGCCGCCCGGCTCGAGGCCCGCCGCGCCGACGGGCGGGTCGTGCCGCTGCACGTGTCGACGGCGCTCGACGACGGCAGCTGGGTGGTCGAGGTCCGCCGCCCCGGCAACGACGGCCCGGAGACCGGCCTGGAGCCCGGCACGGAGCTCGGCCTGCCCGGCGGTGTGCGGTTGCGATTGCGCACCGGCTTCCCCGACCCGGCGCGCCCGTCGCGGCTCTGGCGGGCGCACGTGACGCCGGCCGTCGCGCTGGTGCCCTACCTCGCCGAGCACGGGCAGCCGGTGCGCTACGGCTACCTGCGGGCGCCGGTGCGGCTGGCCGAGGCGCAGAACGTGTACGCCACCGAGCCCGGCAGCGCCGAGAACGCCAGCGCCGGGCGGCCGTTCACCGACCGGCTGCTGGTGCGGCTCCTGGCCCGCGGGGTCCCCGTGGTGCCGCTGGTGCTGCACGCCGGCGTCTCCAGCCCCGAGCTGCACGAGCCGCCGGCGCCCGAGCGCTACCGCGTCCCGGAGGTGACCGCGCGGCTGGTCAACGCCACCCGGGCGGCGGGGAGGCGGGTGGTCGCGGTGGGCACCACGGCGACCCGCGCGCTGGAGACGGTGACCGGGGACGACGGGGTCACCCGGCCCGGCGAGGGCTGGACCGACCTGGTGCTGGGCCCCGACCACCCGGCGCGCGCGGTCACCGGCCTCGTCACCGGCCTGCACGCCCCCGAGGCCAGCCACCTGCTGCTCCTGCACGCCGTGGCCGGGACGGAGCTCGTGGACACCGCGTACCGGGCGGCCACCGCGGGGGGCTGGCTGTGGCACGAGTACGGCGACTCGATGCTGTTCCTGCCGTAGCCGCCCGTCACCACTGCCCGGCGGCGGCCTCCAGCAGCACCCGCCGGTGCTCGGGGGGACGGCCCGGGCAGGCGGTGCACATCGGCTCGGGCGGCAGCCGGTAGAGCAGGCAGCAGGAGACCCGCCGGACGAAGCGGGTGCCGCCGACGTCGGTGAACCGCGGCGCCGGCAACGGGGACCCCACGGCCGCGGCCACCGGGGCGGCCAGTGCGGTCATCGGGCCGACGGCGTCCAGCGCCCGGCCCACGGCGAGCAGCCGGCCGGCGAGGGAGTCGGCGGCCACCGCCCACAGCGGCCGCTCGCGCACCCCGCCCGCCTCGGCCACCGCGGCGACCGCCGCGGCGAGTGCCGCGCGCAGCTCCCCCGCCGGGTCCGGTCCGGCCGGCGCGGCCGAGACCGCGGCGACCAGCGGCCCGCCGGCCAGCTCGTACAGCGTGGTGTCGGCCAGCCGTGCCGAGAGGGGCCGGCCGGTGGCCAGCCCGGCGGCGAGGGGCGCGAGCAGCACCGCCGATGCCGAGTACCACCAGACGGTGGCCAGCACGCGGCGGTCGGCGCTGCGGTACCGGCGGCCCAGCGCCGCGACCCGCCGCGCGGTCCAGGCCGGGTCGGCGAGCAGCTCCGCGGGCAGCGGCCGGGCCGACGGCGGCGCCAGCAGCCCGAGGCCGGCCGCGCCGGGCACCCGGGCCGCCACCTGCGCCTGCGGGCCGCCGTCCACCGGCCCAGTCTGGCCGTCCCGCTGCACCGACGTTGCGGGGGCTCACGCACCATCCGGGCGGGCCCTACGGTGTGTGCTGGGACACGCCGGGTCGCGACGGGGCGACCCCACGCACGACATGGAGGGAGCCGCACCGTGAGCGAGTCGGACGTGCAGGAGGGCCACCGCTTCCCGGCGCCGGAGCAGCTGGCCGCGCAGGCGAACGTCGGCGCCGACGTCTACGCCGAGGCCGAGCGCGACCGCCTGGCGTTCTGGGAGTCCGCCGCCCGCCGGCTGAGCTGGGCGCAGGAGTGGGACCAGGTGCTCGACTGGAGCAACCCGCCCTTCGCCAAGTGGTTCGTCGGCGGCAAGCTCAACATCGCCTACAACTGCGTCGACCGGCACGTCGAGGACGGCCACGGCGAGCAGGTCGCCTACCACTGGGAAGGCGAGCCCGGCGACACCCGCACGATCACCTACGCCCAGCTCAAGGACGAGGTGTGCAAGGCGGCCAACGCGCTGCTCGAGCTCGGGGTGCAGGCCGGCGACCGGGTGGCCGTCTACATGCCGATGATCCCCGAGGCGGTCGTGGCCATGCTGGCCTGCGCCCGCATCGGCGCCGTCCACATGGTCGTGTTCGGCGGTTTCTCCAGCGACGCGCTGGCCAGCCGGATCACCGACTCCGGCGCCGTCGTCGTCGTCACCTCCGACGGCGGCTACCGGCGCGGTGCGCCCAGCGCGCTGAAGCCGGCGGTGGACGAGGCGGTCGCGCGCACCGACAGCGTGCGCAACGTGCTCGTCGTCCGCCGCACCGAGCAGGACGTCGAGTGGACCGAGGGCCGCGACCTGTGGTGGCACGACGTCGTCGACCGGCAGTCGACCGAGCACACGCCCGAGGCCTTCGACGCCGAGCACCCGCTCTACATCATGTACACGTCCGGGACGACGGCGAAGCCCAAGGGCATCCTGCACACCTCGGGCGGCTACCTCACCCAGGTCGCGTACTCGCACTGGGCGTCCTTCGACCTCAAGCCCGACACCGACGTCTTCTGGACCTCGGCCGACATCGGCTGGGTCACCGGGCACAGCTACATCGTCTACGGGCCGCTGGCCAACCGGGCCACCTCGATCATGTACGAGGGCACCCCGGAGACCCCGCACCGCGGCCGCTGGTTCGAGATCATCGAGAAGTACGGGGTGACGATCCTCTACACCGCGCCCACGGTGATCCGGACCTTCATGAAGTGGGGCGAGGACGTCCCGGCGGGGTTCGACCTGTCCAGCCTGCGCGTGCTCGGCTCGGTCGGAGAACCGATCAACCCCGAGGCCTGGCTCTGGTACCACAAGAACATCGGCGGCGGCCGCTGCCCGATCGTGGACACCTGGTGGCAGACCGAGACCGGCGCGCACATGATCAACCCGCTGCCCGGCGTGACGGACCTCAAGCCCGGCTCGGCGCAGACGCCCTTCCCCGGCATCTCGGCCAAGGTCGTCGACGACGAGGGCAACGAGCTCGGCGACGACACCACCGGCCTGCTGGTGCTCACCGAGCCGTGGCCGTCGATGCTGCGCACCATCTGGGGCGACGACGACCGCTACGTCGACACCTACTGGTCGCGGTTCGGCACGGAGGTCTACTTCGCCGGGGACGGCGCCAAGAAGGACGACGACGGCGACATCTGGCTGCTCGGCCGGGTGGACGACGTCATGAACGTGTCCGGGCACCGCATCTCCACCACCGAGGTGGAGTCCTCCCTCGTCGCCCACCCGGCGGTGGCGGAGGCCGCGGTCGTCGGTGCCAGCGACCCGACCACCGGCCAGGGCATCGTCGCGTTCGTCATCCTCCGCGGCAGCGCCGAGGACTCGGGGGACGAGCTGGTGCAGACGCTGCGCACCCACGTGGCCCGGGACATCGGCCCGATCGCCAAGCCGCGCCAGATCATGGTCGTGCAGGAGCTGCCCAAGACCCGCTCGGGCAAGATCATGCGCCGGCTGCTCCGCGACATCGCCGAGAACCGCGAGCTCGGCGACGTCACCACGCTGACCGACTCCTCGGTGATGAACCTGATCAAGGACAAGCTCCCCGCCAACTCCTCCTCCGAGGACTAGCGAGGACCGACGGACCGACCCGTCCCGGCCTCCCCCGTGCACGATCGGGGAGGTCGGGGCGCGGGTCCGTCCGGGATGCGGGACGATCACCTGCGACAGGCCGCGCCGCGGTCGCCAGAGCAGGGAGGAGCCCCCGTGGCCCACAGCGTGTCCTCGTCCACCCCGGCCAGCGGGCGCCACGCCACGTCCGCCGTCTCCGCGCACACCGACCCGTCGGTGGGCGCGCTGGTGCAGAGCGCGATGGCCGACGTGTCCACGCTGGTCCGCGGCGAGATCGAGCTGGCCAAGGCCGAGATCGGCCGCTCGGCGAAGAAGGCCGGTGTCAGCATCGCGCTGTTCGCCGTCGCCGGCGTGCTGCTGGCCTTCGCCGGCATCTACCTGTTCGTCACCCTGGCCGAGGCGCTGACCGCGCTCGGCCTGCCGCGCTGGGTGTCCTACCTCATCGTCACCGTCCTGCTGCTCGTCATCGCCGGCGTGGCCGGGCTGGTCGGCCTGCGGATGCTCAAGAAGATCGACAAGCCGGAGCGCACCCTCGAGTCGCTGCGCGAGCTGCCCGACGTCATGCACCGCGAGGAGCCCGGTCAGCGCCGCCGCGCCCTGCCGACGGTGAGCAACGGCCGGGTCGAGCGCCGCGGCCCCGACACCTACCTGGTCTGAGTCCCGCTCCCGGGCGGCGCGGCGGGCGCCCGGCCCCGGCCGCCGTCCCCACCGACGAGCGGCCCGACGCCACCAGCGTCCTGCTGCCGGGGCCGTGGGTGCACCGCGACACCTCCGCCAACGGGGTCCGGCTGCACCTGGCCGAGGCCGGCGAGGGTCCGCTGGTGCTGCTGCTGCACGGGTTCCCGCAGTACTGGTGGACCTGGCGGGCCCAGCTCCCCGCGCTCGCCGACGCCGGCTTCCGGGCCGTCGCCCCGGACCTGCGCGGCTACGGCGCCAGCGACAAGCCCCCGCGCGGGTACGACCTGCCGACGGCGGCGAGCGACGCGGCGGCGCTGGTCCGGGCGCTCGGGGAGCGCGACGCCGTCGTCGTCGGGCACGACTGGGGTGCGCTGGTGGCCTGGACGATGGCCGCGCTGCACCCGCGCAGCGTCCGCCGGCTGGTCGTCGTCTCGATGGCCCACCCGCGGCTGCTGCGCGCCGGGCTCGCCGACCGCGCCCAGCGGCGCGCGCTGCGGCACGTCCTGGGCTTCCAGGTGCCGCGCTGGCCCGAGCACCGGCTGACCCGGGCCGACGACGACCCGGTCGCGGAGTACCTGCGCCGGTGGGCGGGGCCGGCCTGGACGCAGACCGCCGACTTCGCCGAGGCGGTGCGGCGCTACCGGTCGGCGGCGCGGATCCCGCAGGCCGCGTACGGGTCGATGGAGTACTTCCGCTGGGCCGGCCGCTCCCAGCTGCGCCCCGACGGGCTGCGCTACGCCCGCCGGATGGCCTCGCCGGTCACCGCGCCGACGCTGCAGCTGCACGGCACCGCCGACCCGCTGGTGCTGCCGCGCACCGCCCGCGGCTCGGGCCGCTACGTCGCCGGGGCCTACGCGTGGCGCGAGCTGCCCGGCACCGGGCACTTCCCGCCCGAGGAGACCCCCGCCGAGGTCAACGACGCCATCACCACCTGGGCCAAGTAACGCGCTGGAACGGCCTCCTCGCAGGGGCCCGCCACGAGCGGCTGTCGGCCTCCCTGCAGGGGCCCGCCGCGAGCCTGCGAGCGGTGGGGGGCAGGGAGGTCCTTCCAGGGGGCGAGGAGGTCCTTCTACTCGCAGGGGCCGGTGTCCACGGGGGCGGTGCCGGCCGCACCCTGGCGGGCGGCCGACGCGACCTGCTCGGCGGTGAGCGCGTAGCCGGTCGACGGGTCGTCGATCGCGGAGGCGAAGACGACGCCGAGGACCTGGCCGGCCGGGTCGAACAGCGGGCCGCCGGAGTTGCCGGCCCGCACCTCGCCGAACAGGGCGTAGACCTCGCGCTCGACGGTCTGCGCGTTGCGGAAGTCGGGGCCGCTGATGTCGCCGCGGTCGCGGACGCGGGCCGGGCCGACGAACAGGTCCCCGCCGCCGGGGTAGCCCATGATGATCGCGTCGTCGCCGGTGGTCACCGGCTCGGGCGCGAAGGCGAGCGGCACCTGCGGCAGGCCGGGGACGGCGAGCACCGCGACGTCGATCTCCTCGTCGACGTACACCGGCGTCGCCGCGTACTCCTCGCCCTCGGCCAGCACCACGGGGTCGCCGACGCCGGCCAGCACGTGCGCGTTGGTCATCACCCGCTCCCGGGCGTAGACGAAGCCCGACCCGTCGATCTGCCGCGAGCACGACGGCGCGACGCCGCTGATCTTCACCACCGAGCCCTGCACCCGGCCGACGACGGGACTCGACCGCAGCGCCTCGTCGGGCACCTCGACCTCGCGGGCCTGGGTGGGGGTGAGCGGGTCGAGGACGTCGGGCAGGCCCCGCCGGTCGATGGCCTCGCGCAGCGAGTCGTACACCGCGCGGACGCTGTCGGGCACGGCCCGGTCGACCGCCTGCACCAGCGCCGAGTTCCGGACCTGGCCGGCGACCGCCGGGAAGGGCGCGGTGGCCAGCGGCGTGGCGACCATCCACGCCACGAGCAGCACGGCGACCGCCGAGACCACCGCGCCGGCGACGGCGTCGACCACCTCGGCCGGCTCCCAGGTGACCCGGCGGCGCACCGCCCGGCCGACCGCGCCGGCCAGCACCTGCCCGAGCAGCGCCCCGGCCAGGACCACGACCAGGGCGGCGAACACCCGGGTGACCGGGGAGCCGTCGAGGCGGTCGGCCACCGGGCCGGACAGCTGCGCGCCGAGCACCGCGCCGCCCAGGAAGCCCAGGAAGGAGGTGGCCGAGACCAGCAGGCCCTGGCGGAAGCCGGAGAAGGCGAAGACCAGGGCGAGCGCGACGAGGACGAGGTCGACCAGCGACACGGATCAGCCCGACACCGTCATGACGCCGGTCTGCCCGAGCTGCACGTGGAAGCTGCACTCGTACGGGTGCTCGCCGGGCGCGGTGACCTCGAACTCGATGGTCCGGGACTCCCCCGCGGCCAGCAGCGGGATCTCCTCGGCGATCTCCTCGGGGCCGGCGCCGGGCGTGAAGCGGAAGTTGTGGGTGGCCTGCGTGGCGGTGCTCTCCACGGTCAGCCGCACCCGGCCGGGCGCGACGGTGAAGGCGTCGGGCAGGAAGACGTAGTCGTCCGGGGTCTGGATCGTGACCTCCTGGACGCCGTCCTCGGCCACGGTCACGGTGCCCAGCGACGGGTCGGTCGCGGCCGGCGCCGCGGCCGGGCCGCCGTCGTCGCCGGACCCGCAGCCGGCCAGCAGACCGGCCGCCAGCAGCAGGCCGCCCAGCAGCGCCCGGCCGCGACCGGCCGGTCCCCTCGTCGCGCTCATCGCCGCGGAACCGTACGCGCCGGACCGCCGTCCGGTGCGGGGCTCGCCACCGTCGGCGCGGCGGCGTCCTCGGCACCGCCCTCGCCGAGGGCACCGGGGACGGCGGCCGGCCGGGTGCCGGACTCCTCCAGCGGGCGCACGTCGCGCACGTCCCACGGCCGCGCCAGCCCGGCGGCCTCCAGCAGCGCCTCGAGCAGCCCGGCGGTGAACCCCCACACGACCATGTCGGCGACGCCGAACGCCGGGCCGACGTAGCCCGACGGGTGGCGCACCCGGAACCGGTTGGCCGGGTCGGCGAGCTCGGCCAGCGGCACGCGGGCCACCCGGGCCACCTCCCGCGGGTCGCCGACCACGACGTCGCTCGGGTCGTCCCACCAGGCGACGACCGGGACGACGAGGTTGTCCGACGGGCCGAGGAACAGCTCCGGCAGGGTGGCCAGCACGCGGACGCCGTCCGGGTCGACGCCGGCCTCCTCCTGCGCCTCGCGCAGCGCCGTCCCGACCGGGTAGTCCTCCCCCGGGTCGGCGCCGCCGCCGGGGAAGGCCGGCTGCCCGGCGTGGGTGCGCAGCCGCGCCGACTTCTCGATGAGCAGGACGTCGGTGCCGTGCGGCCCCTCGCCGAAGAGGATGAGCACCGCCGACCGCCGCGCGGTGGCCGAGGGGCGGGGCATCCGGTGGCGCAGCGGCAGGTCGGGGCCGGCGTCGAGCAGCCGGCGCACCGGGCCCGGCAGGCCGGTGAGGTCGGCGTCGGGCAGCACCCCCGTCACAGCTGGACCCCGAGGTGCTCGGCGACCAGCGTGCGCAGCTCGTCCACCGACGCGACCGGCCCGACCTGCGTGTGGACCAGGGCGCCGTCGGCGTCGAGCAGGTAGGTGAACGGCAGCGCCTGGATGCCGAGCTCGGACATCAGGGTGCCGTCGCGGTCGTAGGCGCTGGGGAAGGTGGCGCCGGCGTCGGCGGCGAAGCTGTCCGCCTGCGGGACGCCGTCCTTGCTGATCACGCCGACCACCGACAGCCGGTCGCCGGCCAGGTCGGCGAGGTCCTGCACCAGCGGCAGCTCCTCCCGGCACGGGCCGCACCAGCTCGCCCAGAGGTTGACCACCGCGGGGACACCGGGCGCGCGGCCCAGGTCGAGGGTGCCGCCGCCCGGGCAGCCGAGCTCCACCGGCGGCAGCGTCTCGGCGCCGGCCGCGGGGCGGTCGGGCTGCTCGGGGCAGGCCGCCAGGGGGGCGCGCCAGGTCGTCGGTGCGGCCGCCGCCGTCCCGCCGTCGTCCTCGCCGGACGCGGTGCAGGCCGGCAGCAGGGCCACGAGCCCGAGCAGCAGCGCGCCCGCCCGCCGTCCGGTGCTCACTCGGTGTCCGACGCCGCGGGCGTCTTCACCAGCTTCGTCGCCGCCTCGGGGTCGGTGGGGCCGATGCCGTACGACGGGCACCAGCGGGCCAGGCCACAGGCGCCGCAGGCGGCCTTCTTCGCGTGGCAGACCCGACGGCCGTGGAAGATCACGCGGTGGCTGAACATGGTCCAGTCGCGCTTGGGGACGAGGCCGGCGATCTCGGCCTCGACCTTGACCGGGTCCTCCTCGGCGGTCCAGCCGAACCGGCGGACCAGCCGGCCGAAGTGGGTGTCGACGGTCAGCCCCGGCACGCCGAAGGCGTTGCCCAGCACGACGTTCGCCGTTTTGCGGCCCACCCCGGGCAGCGTCACCAGGTCGGCCATCCGCTCCGGCACCTCGCCGTCGAACCGCTCGACCAGCGCCTGCGCCAGGCCGAGCACCGAGGTGGCCTTGGCGCGGAAGAAGCCGGTGGGCTTGAGGATCGCCTCGACCTCGGCGCGGTCGGCCCCGGCCAGCGCCACCGGGTCGGGGTAGCGCGCGAACAGCGCCGGGGTGACCTTGTTCACCGTCTTGTCGGTGGTCTGCGCGGACAGGACGGTGGCCACCAGCAGCTCGAAGGCGTTGGTGAAGTCGAGCTCGCAGTGCGCGTCGGGGTGCAGGACGGCCAGCTCGCGCGCCATCCGGCGGGCCCGCCGGGTGCGGGCCAGCGGCGTCTCGTCGGGGTCGAAGGGCGGGCCGGCCGGGCGGCGGGCGGGAGCGCGGCGCTCCGACGGGCGGGCGTAGGCCGGCGGGGACACGCGGTCGAGGGTAGGCGTCGCCAGCGACACCGTCCGGGCCGTGCCACCATGGCGGTACCGGGCCCCACCAGGGCGTGCCCGCTCGCGACCGGACCCGGGAGGTGGACGTGGTCGCGCTCATCGTCATCCTCTTCCCCCCGATGGTCATCGCCTTCCTGCTCGTCATGGAGCGCGTGGAGGAGCCCCTGCGCCGGCCGACGTCGCCGCGCGAGGTGGCCGAGTTCCTCGAGTCGGCGACGCCCGGCGAGGTGGACACGCTGGCCGCCTCCGGTATCCGCCGCGCCATGGCCCGCTGGCGGCGTCGCCGCCGGTCACGGGTGCGCCAGGGCGCCGAACCGCTCGTCTGAGCCCGACCTCCCGCGGCCGGACCGCCTCCCCCGCGCGGGTCAGGTGCCCCCCGCCGGAGGGGTGACGGTCGGCACAGCCCCCTAGACTGCCTGCGGATGCGGGTGCTGCTGCCCCGCGGGTCGAGCGACGGTGGGGTGGAGAGACGACGTGGTGGACGAGGTGCTGGCCCAGTCCGGGATCTTCCAGGGGCTCTCGGAGGAGGCCGTCGACCCGGTCGCCAACCGGCTGGAGACGATCACGCTGCCCCGGGGCCGGGTCGTCTTCAACGAGGGTGAGCCCGGCGACAGCCTCTACATCGTGCTGAGCGGCAAGATCAAGCTCTCGCGGCGCTCCCCCGACGGCCGGGAGAACGTGCTCGCCGTCATGGGGCCGTCCGACCAGTTCGGCGAGCTGTCGGTGTTCGACCCGGGGCCGCGCACCGCGACCGCCACCGCGGTCACCGACGTCCGGCTGGCCAAGATGCCGCAGTCGGTGCTGCGCCCGTGGATCGAGGCGCACCCGGAGATCGGCGAGCAGCTGCTGCGCGTGCTGGCCCGCCGGCTGCGGCGCACCAACGACTCGGTGGCCGACCTGATCTTCACCGACGTCCCCGGCCGCGTGGCCAAGGCGCTGCTGCAGATGGCCGACCGCTTCGGCAGCCGCGAGGCCGACGGCCTGCGGGTCAAGCACGACCTCACCCAGGAGGAGCTGGCCCAGCTGGTGGGCGCCTCCCGCGAGACGGTGAACAAGGCGCTGGCCGACTTCGTGCACCGCGGCTGGATCCAGCTGCAGGGCAAGTCGGTCGTCGTCCTCGACGAGGACCGCCTCCGCCGCCGCGCGCGGTAGGACGCGATGACACCGCGGTCCCACCGGACCGCACCGCGGCCAGGTGCCGTCCCGGCCTGAGCCGAGCCGCTCCCCGTGTCCCGGTCGGGAGACCCTCCGGGCCCCCGCGACCGGTCCACACCCGAGAGCCCTCGCTCCGACCGGACCGGGGGCTCTCGCGCAGGCCCGGTGCCGTGCCCGGGGACGGGCCCGGAGGGTCACGACGGGAGCGGCACGACCAGGCGGATGCGGGTGCCGTCGGGCAGCACGGCCCAGCGGCCGTCGGGCTCCTCGGCGAAGGTCGGCATGATCGGGCTCAGCGGCTCGGGCGGGCTGCCGGCCAGCGCGGCGGCGACGTCGGGGAAGGCGGCGAGCTGGCCGAGGGTGTGGATCGTCGGCGGCAGCATCGGCCGGGTGCCGGCGCGCATCTCGGCCAGCGCGGCCTCCGGTGTCAGCCAGCTCACCTCGTCGGCCTCGCCGGAGACGTCGCGGGCCTCCTGCCCCACGGGCAGCGCCGCGGCGAAGAAGCGGGTGTCGTAGCGCCGCGTCTCGGCCGGCGGCGTCACCCAGTGCGCGAAGGGCCGCAGCAGGTCGGCCCGCAGCGCCAGGCCGCGGGCGGCCAGGAGCTCGGCCAGGGACAGCTCCCGGGTGAGCAGCGCCTGCCGCTGCGCCTCCCAGTCGTCGCCGGTCACCGACGGCACGATGCCGGCCGCCCCGCCGCTGCCGTCGGGCGAGCCGGCCAGCAGCACGCCGGCCTCCTCGAAGGTCTCCCGGACGGCGGCGCAGACCAGCTCGCGGGCCAGCCGCTCGTCGCAGCCCAGCGAGGCCGCCCACACGGCCGGTTCCGGGCCGGCCCAGGCCACGTCGGTGTCGGCGTCGCGCGGGTCCACCCCGCCGCCGGGGTAGGCGGTCATGCCGCCGGCGAACGGCATCCCCCGGGTCCGCCGGAGCAGGTGGACCTCGAGGCCGGCCGCGCCGTCGCGCAGCAGCAGCACGGTGGCCGCGGGCCTGATCTCCTGGCTCACCGCAGCTCGACGGTGAGCTCGACCTCGACCGGCGCCCCCAGGGGCAGCTCGGCGACGCCGACGGCGCTGCGGGCGTGCTGGCCGGCCTCGCCGAACACCTTGCCGAGCAGCTCGCTGGCCCCGTTGACCACCCGCGGCTGGCCGGTGAAGCCCTCGGCGCTGGCCACGTAGCCGACCACCCGCACGATCCGGGCGACGGAGTCCAGGCCGACGAGCTCGTGCACGGCGGCCAGCGCGTTGAGCGCGCACAGCTTGGCGTCGGCGGCGGCGTCCTCGGGGTCGACCGACCCGCCGACCTTGCCGGTGCGCCGCAGGCCGCCCTCGACGAAGGGCAGCTGGCCGGAGGTGAACACCAGCTGGCCGCTGCGCACCGCGGGCACGTAGGAGGCGACGGGGGCCGCCACCGGAGGCAGCCGGATGCCGAGCTCGGCGAGCCGCCGGGTCCAGCTCTGGGCCGGCGCCGGAGCGCCCTGCGCCTGGGTCATCGCGGGCGCCTCAGCCGACCGGGCGCTTGAGGTAGGCGACCAGCTGCTCGGCGCCGCCCGGGCCGGGCAGCACCGTCACCAGCTCCCACCCGTCGGTGCCCCAGGAGTCGAGGATCGCCTTGGTGTTGTGGATCAGCAGCGGGATGGTGGCGTACTCCCAGCGGCGGCGGGCCGGTTCGCTCATGGGGGACGACGCTAGCGCAGGCCGACGACCGCGCTCCGGGCCCTGCTGCGCCGTCCCGCCGTGAGCTCGCGGACAGCGGGGAGCAGGCCGGTCCCGCGGCTCCTAGGCTGGTCGGGGTGAGCCCCTCGCCCCTGCCCGTGCGCTGTCACGTCGTCACCGGGAAGGGCGGGACCGGCAAGACGACGGTCGCGGCCGCCCTCGCCCTCGCCCTGGCCGCGGAGGGGCGCACCGTGCTGCTCGTCGAGTGCGAGGGCCGCCAGGGCATCGCCCAGCTCTTCGACACCCCGCCGTTGCCCTACGAGGAGCGCCGCGTGGCGGTCACCCGCGGCGGCGGCGAGGTCCGGGCCCTCGCCATCGACGTCGAGGAGGCCCTGCTGGAGTACCTCGAGATGTTCTACAACCTGCGGCGCGCGGGCCGGGCGCTGCGCCGGATGGGCGCCGTCGACTTCGCCACGACGATCGCCCCGGGCCTGCGCGACGTGCTGATCACCGGGAAGATCAAGGAGGCGGTCACCCGCCGGCAGGGCGGCCGGCAGGTCTACGACGCCGTCGTCGTCGACGCCCCGCCGACCGGGCGGATCACCCGCTTCCTCAACGTCACCGGCGAGATGGCCGGCCTGGCCCGCTCCGGTCCGATCAAGACGCAGAGCGACGGCGTCATGGCCGTGCTGCGCTCCCCGCAGACGGCGGTGCACCTGGTCACCCTGCTCGAGGACATGCCGGTGCAGGAGACCGCCGACGCGATCGCCGAGCTGGGCGAGGTCGGCCTGCCGGTGGGCTCGGTGATCGTCAACATGGCCACCGAGCCGGCGCTGCCGACCGAGGGCCTGGCCCGGGCCGCCGACGGCGGGCTGACCGGCGCCGACCTCGCGCCCGGGCTCACCGCGGCCGGGCTGCGCGGCGACGGCGCGCTGGCCGACGCGCTGGCCGCCGAGGCCGTCGAGCACGCCCGGACGTGGGCCGCCCAGGACGCGCTGCGCGCCCGGGTGGAGTCGCTGGGCCGGCCGACGGCGGAGCTGCCCCTGCTGGCCGCCCCGATCGACCTCGGCTGCCTGTTCGAGCTGGCCGGCCGGCTGGAGGAGCACCTGGGCGCGGAGGTGGCGGCATGAGCGCGGCGGAGGAGACCCCGGGCACCGCGGGACGACCGGCCCGCTCGCGCGCCGCGGCCGACCGGCTGGCCCCACCCATGGACCTCGCGGCGCTGATCGCCGCGGAGGACACCCGGATCGTCGTCTGCTGCGGCTCCGGTGGCGTCGGCAAGACGACGACGTCGGCCGCCCTGGCGCTGGCCGCCGCGGAGGCCGGCCGGCGGGTCGTCGTCCTCACCATCGACCCCGCCCGCCGGCTGGCCCAGTCGCTGGGTCTGGTGGAGCTGGACAACGAGCCGCGGCGGGTCGACGTCCCGGGGGCCGCGGGCGAGCTGCACGCGATGATGCTGGACATGAAGCGCACGTTCGACGACATCGTCGTGGCGCACTCGACCCCGGAGCGGGCCGAGCAGATCCTGGCCAACCCCTTCTACCAGACCCTGTCGTCGTCCTTCGCCGGGACGCAGGAGTACATGGCGATGGAGAAGCTGGGCCAGCTGCGGGCCGGCGGCCAGTGGGACCTCATCGTCGTCGACACCCCGCCGTCGCGGTCGGCGCTGGACTTCCTCGACGCCCCGAACCGGATGAGCCGCTTCCTCGACGGCACGATGATCCGGCTGCTCACCGCGCCGAGCCGGGCCGGGTTCCGGTTCGCCAGCGCCGGCTTCCTGGTCTTCACCCGGATCATCAGCAAGGTCCTGGGCGGGCAGCTGCTGCGCGACATCTCCGCCTTCGTCACCGCGCTGGACACGATGTTCGGCGGCTTCCGCGAGCGGGCCACCGCCACCTACGAGCTGCTGCGCCGGCCGGGCACCTGGTTCGTCGTCGTCGCCACGCCCGAGCCCGACGCGCTGCGCGAGGCGTCCTACTTCGTCGACCGGCTCTCGGCCGAGGGCATGCCGCTGGCCGGGCTGGTGCTCAACCGCACCCACCCGCCGGCGAGCACCGCGCTGTCGGCCACCCGGGCGGAGGCCGCCGCCGAGGCGATCGGGGACGACGGCGACCCGGCCGGCGCGCTGGCCGCCGGGGCCCTGCGCGTGCACGCGGAGCGGATGACGCTGGCCGCCCGCGAGCAGCGGCTGGCCGACCGGTTCACCAGCGCCCACCCCGAGGTGGCGCTGCGGACGGTGCCGGCGGCCGCGGGCGACGTCCACGACCTCGACGGGCTGCAGGTGATGGCCGAGGCGCTGACCGGTCCCGACGGCGACACGCCGACGGGCGTCCCGCGCACCCGGGTGCTGCCCGCGCGCCGCGCCTGAGCTCGGGCTCCGGGAGGGTCGGCGCGCCGTACCCTGGCGGGTGATGTCGACTCCCGCCCGCGCCAGGGTCCTGGCCAAGCTCGCCGCGATGATCGTCGTCGCCGGTGCCCTCGTCGCCGGTGTGCTGGCGCCCGTCGTCGCCGGCGGCGGCCTCGTCGCCCGCGACTCCGCCTCGCTGCTCGACGCGCTGCCGGTCGAGCTCACCGACGCCACGCCGGCGGGCAACTCCCGCGTGCTGGCCGCCGACGGCTCGCTGATCACCAACTTCTACGCCAACAACCGCACCGTGGTGACGGCCGACCAGATCGCCGACGTGATGAAGCAGGCGCTGGTCGACATCGAGGACTCGCGCTTCTACCAGCACAACGGGCTCGACGTGCAGGGGACGCTGCGTGCCGCGGTCACCAACGTCGCCGCGGGGTCGGTGCAGGAGGGCGGCTCGACGCTGACCCAGCAGCTGGTGAAGCAGACCCTGCTGGAGACCGCCGACACCCCCGAGGAGCGGCAGGCCGCCACCGAGCAGGACATCTCCCGCAAGCTCCGCGAGGCCCGGCTGGCGCTGGCCCTGGAGGAGACCTACTCCAAGGACGAGATCCTCACCCGCTACCTCAACATCGTGTACTTCGGGCAGGGCGCCTACGGCATCCAGGCCGCCGCGCAGAAGTACTTCAGCGTCAACGCCGCCGACCTCAGCCTGCCCCAGGCGGCGATGCTGGCCGGCCTGGTGCAGAGCCCGGCCAACGACGACCCGATCACCAACCCCGAGAACGCGCAGACCCGGCGCAACCAGGTGCTGCAGCGGATGTTCGACCTCGGCCACGTCAGCGAGGCCGAGCTGACCGAGATCTCCGCCCAGCCGGTGCAGGTCGCGCCGGGCATCAACCCGCCCAACGGCTGCATCGACGCCGTCCTCGGCGGCTTCTTCTGCGCCTACCTGCAGGGCTACCTCACCGGCGTCCTGGGCATCACCCAGGACCAGCTGGACAACGGCGGGCTGACCATCCAGACGACGCTGGACCCGCAGCTGCAGGCCCTCGGCGACCAGGCCGTGCTGCAGTCCCTGCCCATGGGTGACCGGCTCGCCGGCGTGTTCACCGCGGTCCGCCCGGGCAGCGGCGACGTGCTGGCGATGAGCGTGAACCGGCAGTTCGGCTGCTCGGACCCGCAGTGCGAGTCGGTCGTGCTGCACTCGGCCGCCAGCAAGGGCGCCGGGTCGACCTACAAGGTGTTCACCGCCGCCGCGGCGCTGGAGGCCGGCATCCCGGCCAGCACGGTGATCAGCACGCCGGGCAACCAGTACACCTCCCGGGTGTTCCGCGGCCCCTCGTGCGGCGGGGACCGCGAGCAGTCCGACGGCATGTACTGCGTGGAGAACGTCGGCAACTACCCCGACACCCTCGACATGGTGGGCGCGCTGGTCCGGTCGTCGAACACCTACTTCCTCGCGCTGGAGGACCGCCTCGGCAGCGTCGAGGGCCCGGTGCGCATGGCCGAGCGGATGGGCATGACGTTCGACCAGCCCACGCAGAACTCCGCGGACGAGATCATCGACGGCAACTTCGGGTCCTTCACCCTCGGCGCCGAGGCCACCAGCCCGCTGGACCTGGTCACCGCCTACTCCACGCTCGGCGCCCAGGGCACCCAGTGCGACCCGGTGCCGGTGCAGCAGGTGCTCGACCGCGCCGGCCAGCCGCTCACCGGCGAGGACGGCCAGCCGCTGGTCACCGAGGGCAACTGCACGCCGGAGGCGATCCCGCCGAACATCGCGAACACGCTGGCCAACATCCTCGTCGGCGACACCGCCAGCCCCGAGGGCACCGGCACCCGCGCCGCCGTCCCCGGCCACGTGATCGCCGGCAAGACCGGTACCGCGCAGGGCCGGGACTCGGTGGCCTTCGTCGGTGTCATGCCGGAGTACGCGGCCAGCGTCATGGTCTTCAACCCTAAGGAGCAGCAGGACGTCGGCGGTTACGGCGGCAACCTGCCGGCCACCATCTGGCACAACGCCTTCGCGCCCTACCTGGCCGACAAGCCCACCTCGGCGTTCCCGCCGAGCGACCCGGCCCTGCTCGGCCCCGCCGCGCCGCCGCCGGCCCCGGCTCCGGCCGCCGACAGCGGCGCCGCTCCCCAGGGTGGCGGCGACGACGGGGACGACGACGGCAACGGTGGCGGCAACGACGGCGGGGGCAACGGCGGCGGCCGCGGCAACTGGGGTGGCGGCGGCGGTCGCGGGAACTGAGGCGGGGACCCTCCTGCCGGAGGGGTGCGCCGCTCAGCCGAGCTGGCGGCGCACCTCCGCGGCCACCCGGGAGCCCTCGGCCCGGCCGGCCACCTCGGCGTTGGCCGCGCCCATGACCCGGCCCATGTCCTTCATGCCGGTGGCCCCGGTGCGGGTGACCACGTCGGCGACCAGCGCGGCGAGGTCGGCGTCCTCGAGCTGGGCGGGCAGGTAGCCGGCCACGACCTCGCCCTCGGCGCGCTCCCGGTCGGCCTGCTCGGCGCGGCCGGCGCCGCCGAACGCCTCGGCCGCCTCGCGACGTCGCTTGGCCTCGCGCCGCAGCACGGCCAGCACCTCGTCGTCGGAGAGCTCCCGCGCCTCCTTGCCCGCGACCTCCTCGGCGCTGACCGCGGCGAGCACCATGCGCAGCGTCGCGGTGCGCAGCTCGTCGCGGGACTTCATGGCACTGGTGAGGTCGGCGCGGAGCCGGTCCTTGAGGGCGGACACGGCCCCAGCCTGGCACGACCGGGCAAGCACCCCGCCGCGGCCCGGCCCGTACGCTCGGCGCCGTGCGCTGGTACACGCTGCCCACGGCCGCCGTCGCGGCGGGCACCACGACGCTGGCCTACGCCTCGCTGTACGAGCGCACCCGGTGGACGCTGCGCCGCTTCGACGTCCCGGTGCTGGCGCCCGGCTCCGCGCCGCTGACCGTGCTGCACCTGTCCGACCTGCACATGACCGCCGGCCAGCGGTCCAAGCAGGAGTGGGTGGCCGCGCTGGCCGAGCTCGAGCCCGACCTCGTCGTCGACACCGGGGACAACCTGGCCGGCGTCGACGCCGTCGGCCCGACGCTGCGCGCCCTCGACCCGCTGCTGGACCGGCCCGGCGCTTTCGTGACGGCGTCCAACGACTACTTCGCGCCCCGGCCGAAGAACCCGCTGAAGTACTTCAAGCGCGACCACAAGCGGGTGCACGGCGACCCGCTGCCCTGGCGCGACCTGCGCGACGGGCTGACCGCCCGCGGCTGGCTGGACCTCACCAACGCCGCCGGTGAGCTCACCGTGGCCGGGCGGCGGATCTCCTTCGCCGGGGTCGACGACTCGCACCTGCGGCGGGACCGCTACGACCTCGTCGCGGGGCCGGCCGACCCGGCCGCCGACCTGCGGGTCGGGCTGGCCCACTCCCCCGAGCCCCGGGTGCTCGACCGGTTCGCCGCCGACGGCTACGACCTGCTGCTGTGCGGGCACACCCACGGCGGCCAGCTGCGGGTCCCGTTCTACGGCGCGCTGGTGACCAACTGCGGCATCGACCGGGCCCGCGTCCGCTGGCTGCACCGGTGGACCCCGCCCGCACCCGGCCGGCCCAACGGCACCTGGCTGCACGTCTCGGCCGGGCTCGGCACCAGCCCCTACGCCCCGGCCCGCTTCGCCTGCCCGCCCGAGGCGACGCTGCTCACGCTGACCGCCCGGCCCGGGTGACCCGGGGCCGGGCCGGTGGCGCGGCTCGGCTAGAGTGGTCCAGGCACGACCGGGGTGTGGCGCAGCTTGGTAGCGCGCGTCGTTCGGGACGACGAGGCCGCAGGTTCAAATCCTGTCACCCCGACCCTCCCTCAGGGGCCGCCTCCGGGCGGCCCCTGAGTCGTCTCCGGACCCGGATCGGCCGTTCCCGGTTGGGCGGCCCCCGTGGCGGGCACCGGGGAGCGCGATGACCGAGTGGTTGCTCCTCCTCGCCGCCGTGGTGCTCACCGCACTCACCGGCTTCTTCGTCGCCGCCGAGTTCTCGCTCACCACCGTCGACCGCGGGCGCGCCGAGGAGGCCGCCCGGGCCGGTGACGCGGCGGCCGGCAGCGTGGTGACCGCGCTGCGGTCCCTGTCCACCCAGCTCTCCGCCGCCCAGCTGGGCATCACCCTCACCACGCTGGTGGTCGGCTACCTGGCCGAGCCGGCGCTGGGGCAGCTGCTGCGCAGCCCGCTGGAGGCGGTCGGCCTGTCCGGCGGCGCGGTCACCGCGGTCTCCTACGGCCTGGCGCTGGCGCTGGCCACCACGCTGCAGATGCTGCTCGGCGAGCTCGGTCCCAAGAACCTCGCGATCGCCGACCCGCTGCGCACCGCCAAGGTGGTGTCCCCGGGGATGCGGGCGTTCACCGCCGTCTCCGGGGTCGTCGTCACCGCGCTGCAGCGGCTGGCCAACGCGATCGTGCGGCGGCTGGGCTTCGAGCCGCGCGAGGAGCTCGACTCCGCCCGCGGCGCCGACGAGCTGGCCTCGGTGGCGCGTCGGTCGGCCGAGGAGGGCGATCTCTCCCCCGTCGCCGCCCGCCTGCTGGAGCGCTCCCTCGGCCTGCGGCAGAAGTACGCCACCGACGTGATGACGCCGCGCACCCGGCTGTGGACGGTGCGGGCCAGCGCCACCGCGGCCGACGTGCTCGCGGCGGCCACCGAGTCGGGCAACTCCCGCTTCCCCGTCTACGGCTCCGACCTCGACGAGGTGACCGGCGTGGTGCACGTCAAGCGCGCGGTCGCCGTCCCCGAGGACGAGCGGCACCTGCGCACCGCCGGGGAGCTGGCCGCCCCGGTGCTCGCCGTCCCCTCGTCGCTGCGGCTGGAACGGCTGCTGGACCTGCTGCGCGAGCAGGGCCTGCAGATCGCGCTGGTGGTCGACGAGTGGGGCGCCACGCACGGCGTGGTGACGCTGGAGGACATCGTCGAGGAGCTGGTCGGCGAGATCACCGACGAGACCGACCGGCCGCTGCGCACGCTGCGCCGGGTCGACGACGGGCGCTGGCTGCTGTCGGGGCTGCTGCGCCCCGACGAGGTCCTCGAGCGCACCGGCATCCCGGTGCCCGAGGGCCGCTACGAGACGCTGGCCGGCTACCTGGCCGAGGTGCTGCAGCGGCTGCCCGAGGTGGGCGACACCGTGGAGCTCGACGGCGCCCGGCTCACCGTCGAGTCGCTGGACGGACGGCGGGTGGCGCGGGTGCGCGCCGAGCGCACGGTGGTGCTGCCACCGGGCGCGACGGCCTCGCGGGCCCGGGCGCGGGCGGAGGCCGCGGCGTGAGCGACGCGGTGAGCCTCCTGGTGCTGGTCGCGCTGCTGCTGGGCAACGCCTTCTTCGTGGCCGCGGAGTTCGCGCTGGTGTCCGCCCGCGCCGACCAGATCGAGCCGCGGGTCGCGGAGGGCTCGGCCCGGGCGGGCAAGACCCTGGCCGCGATGCGCAACGTCTCGCAGAACATGGCCGGCGCGCAGCTGGGCATCACGCTGTGCTCGCTCGGGCTGGGGGCGGTCGGCGAGCCGGCCGTGGCCCACCTGATCGAGGCGCCGCTGCACGCCCTGCACGTCCCCGACGCGCTGCTGCACCCGATCGCGCTGGTCGTCGCGCTGTCGCTGGTGACCGTGCTGCACATGGTGCTCGGCGAGATGGTGCCCAAGAACATCACCATCGCCGGGCCCGACCGCGCGGCCCTGGTGCTCGGGCCGGCGCTGGCCACCTTCAGCCGGCTGCTCAAGCCGGTCATCTGGTTCTTCAACACCACGGCCAACGCGTTCGTGCGGCTCTTCGGCGCCACGCCCACCGACGAGGTGGCGGCCAGCTTCGACGAGGCCGAGATCCGCTCGATGATCACCCAGTCGCGGCGCGAGGGCCTGCTGGGCACCGAGGTCAGCGAGCTGGCCGCCGGCGCGCTGCAGTTCGAGCAGCACACCGTCGAGGACGTGCTGCTGCCGATGGACACCGTGGTCACCGTGCCGCGCTCGACCACGCCCCGTCAGCTCGAGGCCGTCGTCGCCGAGCACGGCTTCAGCCGCTACCCGGTGCAGGAGGACGACGGCCGCCTGGTCGGCTTCGTGCACGTCAAGGACGTGCTGGGCATCGGCCCGGAGGGGCGCGACCGGCCGGTCCCCGAGGAGCACGTCACCCCGCTGGTGCCCCTGGCCCCCGGCACGCAGCTGCCCGAGGTGCTCGCCGAGATGCGCGCCCAGGGGGCGCACCTGGGCGGTGTGGTGACCGACCGGCAGACGACGGGGCTGGTGGCGCTGGAGGACGTGCTGGAGCTGCTGATCGGCGACGTCCGCGACGCCGCGGCCGAGCACACCCGGGTGCTGGCCGAGCGGAGCAGTCGGACCGGGTCCGCGGCCGGGGCGGGCGCCGGGGGACGATGACCGGGTGAGTGCCGAGCCCGCCACCGCGTCCGCCAGCGCGTCCGTGACCCCCGCCCTCCCGCCCGAGGTCACCGCCCGGTGGCAGGCCCGGTTCCGGGCGCCCCGCGTGAGCCTGCCCGACTGGGCGCTGCACGCCCCGCACCGCAACCTGTACGCCTCCGACGTCAGCGGCGTCGTCGAGCAGTACGCCTGGGACCGCACCACCGACACCCACCGCCAGGTCACCGACCGGCCCAACGGCACGCTGATCGGCACGCTCTCCCCCGACGGCGAGACCGTCTGGTGGTTCGCCGACACCGACGGCGACGAGTTCGGCGTCTGGATGGTGCAGCCCTTCGCCGGCGGTGAGGACCGGGTCGCCGTCCCCGAGGTGGGCCCCGCGTACCCGGCCGGCCTGGAGATCGGCTCCTCGCTCGTGGCGGTCGGCCGCTCCACCGACGACGGCAGCGAGCTGTGGCTGGCGCCCGCGGGCGGCACGCCGCGGGTGGTGTACCGGCACCCGGACCCGGCGTCGGTGGACGCGCTGACGCTCGACGACGAGCTGCTGGTGGTCTCGCACTCCGAGCACGGTGACCCGCGCTACCCGGCGCTGCGAGTGCTGCGCACCGCCACGACCACCGAGGACGCGCCCGACGTGGTGGCGGAGAAGTGGGACGGCGAGGGCCGGGGGCTGCACGCGCTGGAGTTCGCGCCGCTCCCCGGCGACCGGCGGCTGCTGGTCGGCCACGAGCGCCGTGGCCGCGAGGAGCTGCTGGTCTGGGACGTCGCCGACGGCACCGAGACCGAGATCGTCCTCGACCTGCCCGGCGACGTGACCGCCGGCTGGTACCCCGACGGGTCCGCGCTGCTGGTGGGCCACGACCACGCCGCCCGCAGCGAGCTGTACCGCTACGACCTGGCCAGCGGGACGCTGGAGCGGCTGGACACCCCGCCCGGCGTCGTCCGCGGGGCCACCGCCCGGCCCGACGGCACGGTGGAGCTGGCCTGGTCGTCGTCCGAGCGGCCGCCGGTGGTCCGCCGCGCCGACGGGCCGGTGGTGCTGGCCGCGCCCGGCGAGGAGCCGCCCGCCGCGTACCCGGTGGAGGACCGCTGGGTGCCCGGTCCCGGCGGGGACGTGCACGCGCTCGTCGTCCGGCCGGCCGGTCCTCCGCCGTACGCCACCGCCTTCCTCGTGCACGGCGGCCCCGAGGCGGCCGACGACGACTCCTACCGCGCCCGCCGGGCGGCCTACGTGGACGCCGGGTACGCCGTGGTGCACGTCAACTACCGCGGGTCCACCGGCTACGGCAGCGCGTGGCGCGACGCGCTCACCGGCCGCCCGGGGCTCACCGAGCTCGAGGACGTCGCCGCGGTGTACGACGCGCTGGCCGCCGAGGGCCTCCTCGACCCCGGGCGCGCGGTGCTCACCGGCGGCTCCTGGGGCGGCTTCCTCACCCTGCTGGGACTGGGCACGCAGCCCGGGCGGTGGGCCGCGGGCATCGCCGAGGTGCCGGTGGCCGACTACCTCGCCGCCTACGAGGACGAGATGGAGGGGCTGCGGGCCTACGACCGGGCGCTGTTCGGCGGCTCGCCGGAGGAGGTGCGCGACGTCTACGTGCGCTCCTCGCCGATCACCTACGTCGCCGACGTCGCCGCGCCGGTGCTCGTCGTGGCCGGCGCCAACGACCCGCGCTGCCCGATCCGGCAGATCGACAACTACCTGGCCCGGCTCGGGGAGCTCGGCAAGCCGCACGAGGTGTACCGGTTCGACGCCGGCCACGGCTCACTGGTCATCGAGGAGACGATCCGGCAGGTGGAGACGGCGCTGTCGTTCGCGCTGCGGCACGTCCGGCCCTGACCGGCAGGGCCACCACCACGACGAGGGTCAGCAGCAGCCACAGGTCCTCGACGAGCAGCCCGGCGACGCCGAGGTCGTGGTGGGAGCCGGGGTCGGCCTCGGCGAACCAGATCGCCGAGGAGGCCAGCACCCCCGCGGCGACGGCGGCCAGCGCCCCGGCCGCGACGCGGGAGCGGGCCTGCCACCGGCCGGGTGCGGTGGGGCTGCCCGCGGCGACGTCGACGAGGACGACGAGCGCCGGCACCAGCCAGACGAAGTGGTGCGACCAGGAGATCGGGCTGACCAGGCACGCGGCCAGCCCGGTGAGCGCCACCCCGGCCAGCTCGTCACCTGCCCGCGCCGCCCGCACGGCGCGGGCCACGACGGCCACCAGGACGACGGCCGCGAGCACCGCCCAGACCGCCCGCGGCGGGTCGGCCGGGTCGGTGAGCCGGGCCAGACCGCCCAGCAGCGACTGGTTGGAGGTCTTGTCCAGCCGGCCGACCCGCTCGGTCTGCCACAGCGTCTGCGTCCAGAACCGCCACGACGTCGCGGGGGCGACCGCGAACGCCAGCAGGGTGGCCGCCGCCGCGGTGGCCGCGGCGACCCCGGCGGCCCGCCGCCGCCCGGTGAGCAGCAGGTACACGACGAACAGGCCCGGGGTCAGCTTCACCGCCGCGGCCAGGCCGGTGCCCACCCCCGCCCAGCGCGAGCCCCGGCGCAGGGCCGCGACGTCGGCGAGCACGAGCGCGGCGAGGAGCAGGTTGACCTGCCCGAAGCCGATCGTCTCCCGGACCGGCTCGAGCACGAACAGCACCGGCAGCGCCGCGAGCCACGCGAACGGCAGCGGCCGGCCGTGCCGCCGCGCCAGCGGGGTGACGAGCCACCACGCCAGCCCGGCCAGCACCGCGAGGTTGAGCAGCGTGTGCCCGGTGGCCACGGCGGCGTAGGGCAGCACCGCCATCGGCGCCACGAGCAGCGCGGCGAACGGCGGGTAGGTGAACCCGTAGGGGCTGCGGCCGTAGGTGTAGTCGTAGAGCGGCCGGCCCTCGAGCCACGAGGCGACCGCACCGCGGTAGACCCGCAGGTCGAAGAAGTCGTGCCAGGGGTCGTTGGGCGCCACCACCGAGACGACGGCGGCGAGGGCGACCAGCGCCAGCACGACCCCCGCCTGGCCGGCGACCCGGGACACGGCGGCCCGGGACACGGCGGCCCGGGGGCGGGACCTGCTGCGCACCGGGCCGCCGTCGCGCGGGCTAGCGGCGCCGGTCGAGCAGCAGTTCGGCGATCTGCACCGTGTTGAGCGCGGCGCCCTTGCGCAGGTTGTCGTTGCTGACGAACAGCGCCAGGCCGCGGCCGTCGTCGACACCGGGGTCCTGCCGGACGCGGCCGACGTAGCTCGGGTCCTGCCCGGCCGCCTGCAGCGGGGTGGGCACGTCGGTGAGCTGCACGCCGGGCGCGGAGGACAGCAGCTCGGTGGCCCGCTCGACCGACAGCGGCCGGGCGAACTCCACGTTGAGCGACAGCGAGTGCCCGGTGAAGACGGGCACCCGCACGCAGGTGCCGGAGACCCGCAGGTCGGGGATGCCGAGGATCTTGCGGCTCTCGTTGCGGAGCTTCTGCTCCTCGTCGGTCTCGAACGAGCCGTCGTCGACGACCGAGCCGGCCATCGGCAGCACGTTGAACGCGATCGGCCGCACGTACTTCTGCGGCTCGGGGAAGGCCACGGCGGCGCCGTCGTGGGTCAGCTCGGCGGCCTTGTCGACGACGGCCCGGACCTGCGAGTCGAGCTCCTCGACGCCGGCGATGCCGCTGCCGGAGACGGCCTGGTAGGTGCTGGCCACGATGCGGACCAGCCCGGCCTCGTCGTGCAGCGGCCGCAGCACCGGCATCGCCGCCATCGTGGTGCAGTTCGGGTTCGCGATGATGCCCTTGGGGACGTCGTCGAGGGCGTGCGGGTTCACCTCGCTGACCACCAGCGGGACGTCGGGGTCGCGCCGCCAGGCCGAGCTGTTGTCGATCACCGTGACGCCGGCCTCGGCGAACCGCGGCGCCTGCGCCCGCGAGGTGGAGGCGCCCGCGGAGAAGATGGCGATGTCGAGGCCGGTGGGGTCGGCGGTCGTGGCGTCCTCGACGGTCACCTCGCCGTCCGCCCACGGCAGGGTGCTGCCGGCGGAGCGGGCGGAGGCGAAGAAGCGCACCTCGGCGAGCGGGAACCGCCGCTCGACGAGCAGCCGCCGCACCACGGCGCCGACCTGGCCGGTCGCGCCGACGATCCCGACCCGCAGGCCGTCGTCCCTCGTGCTGGTCATCGTCCGGTCCCTCCGTAGACCACGGCCTCGGCCTCCTCGGTGCCGAGGTCGAAGGCGTCGTGCACGGCGCGGACGGCGACGTCCACGTCGGTGTCGCGGCAGACCACCGAGATGCGGATCTCGGAGGTGCTGATCAGCTCGAGGTTGACGCCGGCGTCGGCCAGGGCGCCGAAGAAGCGGGCCGAGACGCCGGGGTGGCTGCGCATGCCGGCGCCGACCAGGCTCACCTTGCCGATGTGCTGGTCGAAGCGGACGTCGGTGTACCCGACGGTGTGCTTGACCCGCTCGAGCGCCGCGATGGCCGCCGGGCCGTCGCTCTTGGGCAGCGTGAAGGAGATGTCGGCGAGCTTGCTGGCCTCGGCCGAGACGTTCTGCACGATCATGTCGATGTTGATCTCGGCGTCGGCGAGCACGCGGAAGATCTGCGCGGCCTCGCCCGGGCGGTCCGGGACGCCGTAGACGGTGATCTTGCCCTCGCTGCGGTCGTGCGCGACGCCGGTGATGATCGCCTGTTCCACGCTGAGGTCCTCCATCGAGCCGGTCACCACGGTGCCGGGGAGCTGTGAGTAGGAGCTGCGGACGTGCACGGGGATGCCGTAGCGGCGGGCGTACTCGACGCAGCGCAGCATGAGCACCTTGGCGCCGGACGCGGCCAGCTCGAGCATCTCCTCGTAGGTGACCGTCTCCAGGCGCCGGGCGTTGGGCACGATCCGCGGGTCGGCGGTGAAGACCCCGTCGACGTCGGTGTAGATCTCGCAGACGTCGGCCCGCAGCGCGGCGGCGACGGCGACGGCGGTGGTGTCCGACCCGCCGCGGCCCAGCGTGGTGATGTCCTTGGTGTCCTGGCTGACGCCCTGGAAGCCGGCGACGATGACGATCGAGCCCTCGTCGAGCGCCGAGCGCAGCCGGCCGGGCGTGACGTCGATGATCCGCGCCTTGCCGTGGCTGGAGGTGGTGATCACCCCGGCCTGGGAGCCGGTGAACGAGCGCGCCTCGTAGCCGTGCGTGCTGATCGCGATGGCCAGCAGCGCCATGGAGATCCGCTCGCCGGCGGTGAGCAGCATGTCCAGCTCGCGGCCGGGCGGCTCGTCGGTGATCTGGCTGGCCTGGTCGAGCAGCTCGTCGGTGGTGTCGCCCATCGCGGAGACGACCACGACGACGTCGTTGCCGGCCTCCTTCTCCGCGACGATGCGCTCCGCGACGCGCTTGACGTGGGCGGCGGAGGCCACGGAGGAGCCACCGTACTTCTGCACGACGAGGGCCACGGGGCATGAGGCTACCGATGGGCGCACGTGTCCCCGTGCGCGACGTCCGGCGCCACCCCGTTGCGCCCGTCCGCCGCGCGCGTTGTGATCACGGGGTGACCGACCCCGAGGACTGGCTGCTCAGCCCCGAGGAACGGGGGAACCCGGCGACCGACCTGCCCGCGTACACCGAGGGCAACCTCGCCGTGCCGCTGGTGCACGGCGCCGAGTACTTCGACCGGCTGGTCGAGTGCGTCGAGGCGCTCGACGAGGACGACCACCTGTTCTTCACCGACTGGCGCGGCGACCCCGACGAGCAGCTGCGCCCCGGCGGTCCGACGGTCGCCCAGCTGTTCACCGAGGCGGTGCGGCGGGGCGTCACCGTGCGCGGGCTGGTCTGGCGCTCGCACGTGGACTGGCTGTCGTTCAGCAAGCGGGAGAACCGGGCGCTGGACCGGGAGGTCGAGGACGGCGGCGGGCTGGTCGTGCTCGACCAGCGGGTGCGCCGCGGCGGCAGCCACCACCAGAAGCTGGTCGTCTGCCGGCACGACCAGGACGCCACGAAGGACGCCGCCTTCATCGGCGGCATCGACCTGTGCCACAGCCGCCGCGACGACGCCGACCACCGCGGCGACCCCCAGTCGCTGCCGATGGCGAAGGCCTACGGCCCCACGCCGCCGTGGCACGACGTGCAGCTGATGGTCCAGGGACCGGCCGTGGCGGCGCTGGACACGGTCTTCCGCGAGCGGTGGGACGACCCGAAGGACCCCGACGAGGGCAACCCGGTCGCCCACCTCGTCGACCGCCTGCGCCGCAGCCGGATGTACGCCGACCGGCTGGCCCCGCAGCTGCCCGCCCCGCCTCCCATGGGGCCGCACCTGGTGCAGACCCTGCGCACCTACCCGTCCCTGCGCCGGGGCTACCGGTTCGCGCCCGACGGCGAGCGCTCCATCGCCCGCGGCTACTCGAAGGCCATCCAGCGGGCCCGGCGGCTGATCTACCTCGAGGACCAGTACATGTGGTCGGCCGACGTCGCCCGACTGTTCGCCGACGCGCTGCGCGACAACCCCGACCTGCACCTGGTCGTCGTCGTCCCGCGCGTGCCCGACCAGGACGGCGCCATCGCCAGGACACCGCAGTACGTGGGCCGCTGGCAGGCGCTGGAGATGTGCCACCGGGCCGGCCGCGACCGCGTGCACGTGTTCGACCTCGAGAACCACGAGGGCACGCCGGTGTACGTGCACGCCAAGGTGTGCGTGGTCGACGACGTCTGGGCCAGCGTGGGCAGCGACAACTTCAACCGGCGGTCCTGGACGCACGACAGCGAGCTGTCCAGCGCCGTCCTCGACACCACGCTCGACCCCCGCGAACCGCGCGACCCCACCGGCACCGGCGACGGCGCCCGCACCTTCGCCCGCGACCTGCGGCTGCGGCTGACCCGCGAGCACACCGACCGGGCCGACGACGGCAGCGAGGACGCCGACCTGCTCGACCCCGACGCGTTCGTCACCACGCTCGAGGCCTGCGCCGACGAGCTCGACGCCTGGCACGCCGGCGGCCGCCGGGGCCCGCGACCGCGCGGCCGGGTGCGCCACCACCGGCCGGAGAAGCTCTCCCGGGTCACCCGGCTGTGGGCCACACCGCTCTACCGGCTCGTCGACGACCCCGACGGCCGCCCCCTCCGGCTCCGGCTCAGCGGCGACTTCTGACGCCGGCCGACCCACCGGCGGGACCGCCCACCTTCCCCCGAGCTGAGTCGTGCTCTGCCCCGCCACCGTGGGCAGAGCACGAAGGAGGGTGCACTCCCTACCACCGGGGAGCTCGTGCTCTGCCCCGCTCCTGTGGGCAGAGCACGACCGTCCCCAGGTGGACGTGTCGCCTGTGTCCCCGGCCATCGGGCGGCCGAGGCTGGGGACGTGACGGACGCCGACCTCCCCGGCCTGCTCAGGCGCATCCGCCGGACCGCGGACTGGTCCCAGCGCGACCTGGCCCGGACCTGCGGGCTGTCCAAGTCCTCGGTCGCCGCCATCGAGAGCGGTGAGCGCGGGCTCGACGCACGGGTCCTGTCCCGCGTCGCAGGGCTGGCGGGGTTGCGGCTGGCGCTGGTCGACGGCGAGGGCGCCGTGGTCGCGCCGATGGACGCCGGCGCCGTCCGGGACGAGGGCGGCCGGCGCTACCCCGCCCACCTCGACACCCGGCACGGCGACGAGGGGTGGTGGCACGGGCCGCACCGCTACGACCGGCCACCGGTGACGTACACGTTCACCCGTGATCGGCGGACCCGCGACGAGGTCCGGGAGCTCCGCGGGACACCGCCCGACCACCAGCGGCCGCAGCCGGGTGACGGTCTGGCCGAGCGGGCCGCGGCGCGACGGGCGGCGGCGCGGCGGGCCCGGGAGGAGGAGCGCCGGCGCCGCCTCGACGCCGGGGAACTCGCACCGGCCGACCTGCGCTTCGACTGCTCCTGCCCGCCGGAGTGCGACGAGCTCGACGACCGGTCGGGGCCGCCGAGGCACGCCCGGGACTGCACCTGTGGCTGTGACCTGAGCTGACCCGCTGCTACCGTGGTCGTCGTGCGCGGCAGCCTCCTGCTTACCCGCCGCGGCGAGGCCCTCTCCTAGGTCGGCCCCCTCGCCGCGGAGTCCCGCCGCGACGTGAGTGCGTCCCCGGCGCCTGCTGACCGCCCCACAGGAGCGACAGTCCAGCCCGCGCCAGAGGAGTCGAGTCCCCCGTGAGCACCCCGCAGCACCCGCACGCCCGCAACCCCCAGCGCCCGTCCCGGATGCCGGTCCACCGCTACACGCCGTTCGTGCCGGTCGACCTGCCCGACCGCACCTGGCCGGAGACCGTGACGACCACGGCTCCGCGCTGGTGCGCCGTCGACCTCCGGGACGGCAACCAGGCGCTGATCGACCCGATGACCCCCGACCGCAAGCGGCGGATGTTCGAGCTGCTCGTGCGGATGGGCTACAAGGAGATCGAGGTCGGCTTCCCGGCCGCGAGCCAGACCGACTACGACTTCGTCCGCCAGCTCATCGAGGACGACCTGGTACCCGACGACGTCACCATCCAGGTGCTCACCCAGGCCCGTGACGAGCTGATCGAGCGCACCTTCGAGTCCCTGCGCGGCGCCAAGCAGGCGATCGTGCACCTCTACAACTCGACGTCGACGCTGCAGCGGCGGGTGGTCTTCAACTCCGACCGCGCCGGGATCGTCGACATCGCCGTCCACGGCGCCCAGCTGGTGCGCAAGCTGGCCGAGGACATGGGCGACACCGAGATCCGCTACCAGTACAGCCCGGAGTCGTTCACCGGCACCGAGCTCGACTTCGCCGTCGAGATCTGCAACGCGGTCACGGACGTGTGGGAGCCCACCCCCGACCGGCCGACGATCATCAACCTGCCGGCCACCGTCGAGATGGCCGAGCCGACGGTCTACGCCGACCAGATCGAGTGGGTGCACCGGAACATCGGCCGCCGCGACTCGATCGTGCTCAGCCTGCACCCGCACAACGACCGGGGCACCGCCGTCGCGGCCGCGGAGCTGGGCTACCGCGCCGGCGCCGACCGCATCGAGGGCTGCCTGTTCGGCAACGGCGAGCGCACCGGCAACGTCGACCTGGTCACCCTGGGGCTGAACCTGTTCAGCCAGGGCATCGACCCGCAGATCGACTTCTCCGACATCGACGAGATCCGCCGCACCGTCGAGTACTGCAACCAGCTCGGCGTGCACGAGCGGCACCCCTACGGCGGCGACCTGGTCTACACCGCCTTCTCCGGCTCCCACCAGGACGCCATCAACAAGGGCTTCTCGGCCCTGGCCGCCGACGCGCAGGCCGCGGGGAGGACCGTCGACGAGATGCCGTGGGCCGTCCCCTACCTGCCGATCGACCCCAAGGACGTCGGCCGCAGCTACGAGGCGGTCATCCGGGTCAACAGCCAGTCCGGCAAGGGCGGCGTGGCCTACATCATGAAGACCGAGAACCAGCTCGACCTGCCGCGCCGGCTGCAGATCGAGTTCAGCGCGGTCATCCAGCGGCACACCGACGACGAGGGCGGTGAGGTCACCGCGCAGCAGATGTGGGCCGCCTTCAGCAGCGAGTACCTGCCCGACCCCGACGCCCCGTGGGGCCGCTTCGCGCTGGCCGGCCACCGGCACACCGCGCACGGCGACCAGCTCGACGAGATGGTCGTGGAGCTGACCGACCACGGCGTCCCGGTCACCGTGCAGGGCCGCGGCAACGGCCCGATCGCGGCCTTCGTCGACGCGCTCAAGACCCTGGACGTCGACGTCCGCGTCCTGGACTACGCCGAGCACGCGCTCAGTGCCGGTGGGGACGCGCGCGCCGCGGCCTACGTCGAGTGCGCCGTCGGCGACCGCGTGCTGTGGGGCGTCGGGATCGACCCGAACATCGTCTCCGCGTCGCTGCGTGCCGTCGTCTCCGCGGTCAACCGCGCGCAGCGCTGAGCGCCGGGACCGGGGCGTGCGGTGCACGCCCCGGTCTCAGCCGCCCGGGTGGGACCCCGGGTCCTCGGGTGGGGCGTCGCCGGGCTCGTCGCCCCGGTAACCGTCGTCCTGGTGGCCGGCACCGCGGAACTCGTCGACGAGCAGCAGGTCGCGCCGGACGTGCCGGCGGCGGTAGGCGACCCGGCTGATCAGGTGGGCGCTGACCGGTGCGGTCAGCAGCTGGAAGGCCGCCACCAGCAGGAGCATCCAGGCGTTCGACCAGCCGCCGAGCCGGATGGCGGCCCCGACCATGACCAGCAGCACGCCCACCACCTGCGGCTTGGTGCCGGCGTGCATGCGGGACAGCACGTCCGGGAAGCGGACCAGTCCCAGCCCGGCGGTGAGGCAGAGGAAGGCGCCGGCCAGCAGGCAGGCGAACGCCACGACGTCGGCGAGTGCGGTCACGACCGGCTCTCCCGTTCCTCGGCGGCCACCGGCAGGCCGACGTCCCGGCCGTCCTCGGTCCGCGACCGAAGCAGCATGCCGCCGACGTATCGGGCGACCGAGACCGACCCGACGAAGGCCAGCAGCGCGACCACGACGAGCACCGGCACGAGGGTCGGGTCGCGCACCAGCGCGGCGTGGACGGCCAGCCCGGCGGAGATGATCACCAGCAGCGTGTCGGTGGCCACGACCCGGTCCAGCAGCGAGGGGCCGCGGGCCAGCCGGACGAGGGCGAGGAGGGCTCCCCCGCCGATCAGTGCGTACAGCGCGCCCGCCACCACCGTCACGGCGCCGCCACCTCCGCCCGGTCCCGCTCGAGGGCGGCGACGTCGTCGGCCGAGCCGAAGGCCAGCACCAGGCGCTCCTCGACCACGAGGACGTGCGCCCGCTTGCGCTCCACGTCGTCGCGGTCGCGGACCGGCAGCAGGTGCAGGGTCATCACCCGCTGGTCCCGGTCGAGGTCCAGCACCAGGGAGCCGGGGACCAGGGAGGTCGCCTCGGCGACCATCGTCAGCAGCAGGTCGGAGTCGGCCCGCAGTTGCACCTGCACGATCGCGGTCCGGCGCAGCCCCTGCGGCCGGAGCGCCTGCCAGGCGACCTCGGCCCCGGACACCACCAGGTCGGTGACGAAGTGGCCGAGGAAGAGCAGCACCGGCAGGGGCCGCAGCCGCACGCCGCCGACCACGTGCGGCAGCGGGAGCAGCACCAGCACCGTCAGCCCGACGGCCAGGCCGGAGAGCAGGTTCGCCCACGACCAGGTCCCCCACAGCAGCATCCAGACCAGCACCAGCCAGGCCAGCAGGGGGACCTGGTGGCGCAGGCGGGTCGCGGCCGGCTCGACGCTCACCCGTCCCCCTCGTCCAGCACCGACGCGACGTAGGGCGTGCGCTCGACCAGGTCGACCGAGGCCCGGTCGGCGAGGCCGTACAGCGGCCCGGCGAGACCGGTCAGGGCCACGGTGAGCGCGACCAGCGCGGCAGTGGCGCCCACCATCGTCCGGGGCAGCGGGCGCAGCGCCCGGACGGCGCCCGCCGCGGGCGGGAGGTCGGGCTCGGACGCCGTCGCCACCGCGGTGTGCCGGCGCCAGGCGTCCTGCAGGGCGGTGCGCGGCCGGTCGCCGGAGGGCGCCGCGCCGTCGTCGTCGGCCCCGTCCGCCCCTCCGGCCCGCTGCGGCCCGGCGTCGGCGGCCGCGGCCGCGGCGGTGTCGTCGGCCGGCGACTGGTTCGGGGACCGCCAGAAGGCGCGGGTCCAGACGCGGGCGACCGCGAGCAGGGTGAGCAGGCTGGTGACCACCCCGCCGGCGACCAGCGTGAGCGCCGCGGGGCTGCCGTCGGCGACGCCGGCCTGCAGCAGGCCCAGCTTGCCGATGAACCCCGACAGCGGCGGGATGCCGGCCAGGTTCATCGCGGGCACGAAGAACAGCACGGCCAGCAGCGGCGAGCGCCGGGCCAGCCCGCCGAGCCGGTTGACCGAGGTGGTGCCGCCCTGCCGCTCGACCAGCCCGGCGACGAGGAACAGGGTGGTCTGGATGGCGATGTGGTGGGCGACGTAGAAGACCGCGCCGGCCAGGCCCGCCGCCGTCCCCAGGGCGATGCCGAACACCATGTAGCCGATGTGGCTGACCAGGGTGAACGACAGCATCCGGCGCAGGTCGCTCTGCGCGACGGCACCGAGGATGCCGACCAGCATCGTGGCCAGCGCCGCCCACATCAGCACGTCGTCGAGCGCGCCGCCGGGGAACAGCAGCGTCTGCGTGCGGATGATCGCGTAGACGCCGACCTTGGTGAGCAGGCCGGCGAAGACGGCGGTGACCGGGGCCGGCGCGGTCGGGTAGCTGTCGGGCAGCCAGGCCGAGAGCGGGAACACCGCGGCCTTGATGCCGAACGCGATGAGCAGCATCGACTGCAGCAGCACCTGGGTGCCCTCGGGCAGCTCGCCGAGGCGGACGGCGAGCTGGGCCATGTTCACCGTGCCGGTCGCGGCGTAGACCAGGCCGATCCCGGCCAGGAAGACCAGCGAGCTGGTCAGGCTGACGATGACGTAGGTGACCCCGCCGCGGATGCGCGCCGCCGTGCCGCCGAGGGTGAGCAGCACGTAGGAGGCCATCAGCAGGATCTCGAAGCCGACGTAGAGGTTGAACAGGTCGCCGGCGAGGAAGGCGTTCCCGACGCCCGCCACCAGGACCAGGAACGTCGGGTGGAAGATCGACAGCGGCGTCTCCTCCGACCCGTCGGCCGCGCCCTGGCCGACGGCGAACACGAGGACGCCCAGCGCCACCGTCGAGGCGACCACCAGCATCAGCGCCGAGAGGCGGTCGACGACCAGCACGATGCCCAGCGGCACCGGCCAGCCGCCGACGGACACCGCGCTCGCCCCCTCGCCGTCGGCCAGGAACAGCAGCGTCACCGAGACGGCGAGCACCACGGCGAGCACGACCGTGCTGAGGGTGCGCTGGTAGGTGGGGTGCCCGGAGACCAGCAGGGCACCGGCCGCCCCCAGCAGCGGGAGCAGCACGGGCAGCGGGGCGAGGACCTCGATCACCGGGTGCCGCTCCCCGCCGGCACGTCGACGTCGTCGGCCAGGTCCTCGGGGTCCGCGGCCAGGCTGTCGGCGTGGCCGGCGGCGCGGTCCTGCGGATCGAGGTCGTCGGGGTCGAGCTCGTCGGCGTCCGTGGCCCGCCGCGCGGCGACCCGGCGGTCCTCCTCGTCGGTGCCGACGGCCTCGTTGCGGGCCAGCCGCCAGGAGCGGTGGATGATCGCCAGCACGAACGCCGAGACGCCGAACGTGATGACGATGGCGGTCAGGATCAGCGCCTGCGGCAGCGGGTCGTTGAACCCCTCCGGGTCGCCGTAGCCGAGGATCGGCGCCAGCCCGGACGGCCCGCCGGCCGACAGCACCAGCAGGTTGGTCGCGTTGCCGAGCAGCACGAAGCCGAGCAGCACGCGGGTGAGGCTGCGGTCGAGCAGCAGGTACACCCCGGCCGCGTACAGCCCGCCGATCATCACCGGCAGCACGATCGTGGGGGTCATCGCAGCACCACCTCCCCGGGGGTCAGTTCGATCGGGTCCTCCTGGTCCTCCTGGCGGTCCAGCTCCGCGCCCAGGCTGCGGAGCACGTCGAGGACCAGCCCGACGACGATGAGGTACACGCCGAGGTCGAAGAACAGCGAGGTCACGAGCTTGACGTCGCCGAGCACGGGCAGCGTCGTCTCCAGGACCGCCGTCTGCAGCACCCCGGCCCCGAGCAGCAGCCCGGCCACCCCGGTGCCGCCGGCGAACAGCAGCCCGCAGCCCAGCAGCAGGCCGGGCGCCACCGGTGCGGCCTCGCCCAGCTCGTAGCGCCCGCCGGCCAGGTACCGCAGCACCAGCGCCAGGCCGGCGACCAGCCCGCCGGCGAAGCCGCCGCCGGGCTCGTTGTGCCCGCTGAACACCAGGTAGAGCGAGAAGACGACGATCGTGTGGAACAGGATCCGGGTGACCACCTCGAGGACGACCGAGCGCCGGGCCGGGTCGAGGGTCGAGGTGGCGGCCAGCCAGCGGTCGCGCGGCGCCCGCCGGCTGCGCTGCCGGCGCTGCGCCAGCTGCTCGCGGTCGACCCGGTCGACGCCGCCGGTGCGCCGTCGCAGGAAGACCAGGCTGGCCACGCCGGTGGCCGCGACGACCAGCAGCGAGATCTCGCCGAGGGTGTCCCAGGCGCGGATGTCGACCAGCGTCACGTTGACCACGTTCTTGCCGCCGCCGAACTCGTACGCCGGCCCGGGCCAGTCCTGCGACACCGGCGCGGCGGTGCGGGCGGACAGCGCCACCGCCCCGACGGCGGCCATGAAGGCGCCGACCGCGACGGCGATCACCCCGCGGACGGCGCGCTCCCGGGGCCGGTGCCGCTCGGTGATGTCCTTGGGCAGCTTGCGCAGCACCAGCACGAAGACGACGAGGGTGAGCGTCTCGACGAGGAACTGGGTGAGCGCCAGGTCGGGGGCGCCCTGCAACGCGAAGACGACCGCGAGGCCGTAGCCGGTGACGCCGACGACGAGCACCGCGGACAGCCGCTGCCGGATCCGCAGGGCCAGCGCACCGGCGGTCACCACGACGACGCCCACCACCGCCTGCACCGGGGTGTCCCACGCCCGCCACTCCCCCGGCCACGGCGCGCGGGTGAGCAGCAGCGTGCCGGGCAGCGCGAGGACGGCGACCAGGATGGTGCCGAGGTAGGCCGGCAGCGAGCCGCGCTGGGTGGTGCCGGTGACCAGCACCGCGAGCCGGTCGACGGCCTGGACGACGTTCCAGTAGCCCTCGTCGGCCGAGGCGCCGACGGCCAGCCGCCGCTGCAGCTGCGTCACCCGCCCGCGGACGGCGAACAGCGCCGCACCGCCGGCGATCGACACCGCCGACAGCACCAGCGCCGGCTGCCAGCCGTGCCACAGGCCCAGGTGCTCCGGTTCCGGCGCCAGCAGCGGCAGGGTGTCCGCGTAGCCGGCCACCAGCGGCTCCAGCAGCGGACTGGCCGGCCCGAGGACCAGCCCGGCCAGCGCCAGCACGGCGGGGGCGGCGAGGAACAGCGGCTCCGGCGGGTGCCCGACCCCGGCCCCCTCGACGCCGGGCTTGCGCGCGAAGGCGCCCCACACGAAGCGCGCGGTGTAGGCGGCGGTGAGCACCGACCCCGCGACCAGCCCGGCGAGGACGACGGCCGCGGCGGTGCGGTCGGGCAGGCCCGCGTCCCACAGCGCCGCGAACGCCGCCTCCTTGCCGACGAACCCCAGCAGCGGCGGCAGCCCGGCCATGGACGCCGCGGCGGCCGTCCCGATCGCGGCCAGCACGGGCAGCCGCCGGCCGAGGCCGGACAGCCGGCGCAGGTCGCGGGTCCCGGTGGCGTGGTCGATGACGCCGACGGTGAGGAACAGCGTGGACTTGAACAGCGCGTGCGCCAGCGTCATCGCCAGCCCGGCCGCGGCCAGCTCGCGGCTGCCCCCGCCGACCAGCGTGAGCAGGAAGCCGAGCTGGCTGACCGTGCCGAAGGCCAGCAGCAGCTTGAGGTCCTTCTGGCGCAGCGCGCGGTAGCCGCCGACGAGCATGGTCGCCACGCCCAGGCCCAGCACCACCGGGCGCCAGCCGGGGACGTCGGCCAGCCCGGGGGCCAGCCGGGCGACGAGGTAGACGCCGGCCTTCACCATCGCGGCGGCGTGCAGGTAGGCGCTGACCGGGGTCGGGGCCTCCATCGCGGCGGGCAGCCAGAAGTGGAAGGGGACCATCGCCGACTTGGTGACCGCGCCCGCCAGCACCAGCGCCGTCCCGGCGACCACGGCAGTGCCGCTGCCCGGGTCGGCGACGACCTCCGAGAGCAGGAAGGAGCCGCTGGCCTGCCCGACGAGGATGAGCCCGACCAGCATGGCCAGCCCGCCGGCGGTGGTCAGGATGAGCGCCTGCGACGCCGCCCGCCGCGCGGCCAGCCGCCGTCCCGACCCCCCGATCAGCAGGAACGAGAAGACGGTGGTGAGCTCCCAGAAGACGTAGAGCAGCAGCATGTCGTCGCAGAGGACCAGGCCGAGCATCGACCCGGCGAACGCGGTCAGGTTGCCGGCGAAGCGGCCGGTGCCCTCGTCGTCGGGCCCGAAGTAGCGGGCGCAGTAGACGAAGACCAGGGCGCCGACGCCGGTGACCAGCGCGGCGAAGGTGAGCGCCAGGGCGTCGAGGCGCAGCGCCACGTCGAGGTCGAGCGCGGGGATCCACGACACGGTCTCGCGGACGTCGTCGCCGGCGAGGACCGCGCGCAGCTGCAGCACCGTCCACACGAGGCCCGCGGCCGGGACCAGCGCCAGGACGAGGAAGGCCTGTCTGCCCCACCACCGCACGAGAAGGGGAGCCAGCAGCGCGGCCAGCAGGTGGAGGGACAGCAGTGCGATCACGGGTCTCCCGGGAGTCGAGGGCGGCTCGGGGACCACAGACGTCGGTCGACGACGGCCGGCGGTGCCCTCAGCTTACCTTCCGGGCGTGATCAGCCCCGACTCGTAGGCGAAGGCCACCGCCTGCACCCGGTCGCGCAGGCCCAGCTTGAGCAGTACCCGGCTCACGTGCGTCTTCACCGTCGCCTCGCCCAGGTACAGGCGGGCGGCGATCTCGGCGTTGGACAGCCCGGCGGCCACGAGCGCCAGGACGTCGGTCTCCCGCTCGGTCAGCTGCGCGAGGGCGCCCGCGCGGGCCGGGTCGGGGGCCGGGGCGGTGGCGAAGGAGCGGATCACCCGCAGCGTCACCGCCGGGTCGAGGAGGCCCTGGCCGGCGGCGACCGTGCGGACGGCGGCGACGAGGTCCTCCGGCGGGGCCACCTTCAGCAGGAAGCCGCTCACCCCGGCCCGCAGCGCCGCGGCGACGTACTCGTCCTCGTCGAAGGTGGTCAGCACGACGACGCGCGTGGGCAGGCCGGCGTCGACGATCCGCCGCGCGGCCTCCAGCCCGTCCACCCCGGGCATCCGGACGTCGAGCAGGACGACGTCGGGCCGGGTCTCGGTGACCACCCGGACGCCGGCCGCGCCGTCGCCGGCCTCGCCGACCACCTCGATGTCGGGCTCGGCGGCCAGCACCATCCGCAGCCCGGTGCGGACCATCGACTGGTCGTCGACCAGCACCACCCGGATGGTCACGCCCCCACCGCCGCGGGCGCGGACACCACCGGTACCGGGAACCCGGCCCGGACCCGGTAGCCGCCGCCGCGCACCGGGCCGACGTCGAGGTCGCCGCCGGCCACGGCGACCCGCTCGCGCATGTGCAGCTGCCCGTGCCCGCCGGGCGCGTGCGGGACCGGCTCCACGCGGGGCCGGCCGTCGTCGGTCACGGTGACCGTCACCCGCCCCGGGCTCCAGGCGACCTCCACCCGGGTGGCGGCGGCCCCGGCGTGCCGGACGACGTTGGACAGCGCCTCCTGCACCACCCGGACGGCGGAGACGTCGACCAGCTGCGGGAGCTCGGCCGGCTCGCCGGTGACCGCCAGCTCGACCGGCATCCCGCCGGCGCGCAGCTCGGCCAGCACGGCGTCGAGGCGCGACAGCGACGGCTGCGGCGCGGGGTCCCCGCCGGGGGACTCGCGCAGGATGCCGACCACCCGGCGCATCTCGTCGACCGACTCGCGGCCGAGCCGCTCGAGCCCGAGCAGGACCTCCTGGGCCTCGGGGTGGTCGGGCAGCAGCCGCCGCAGGCCGCCCATCTGCAGCACCATCACGCTCACCGCGTGCGCCACCGAGTCGTGCACCTCGCGGGCGATGCGGGCCCGCTCGGCGGTGGTGGCCGCGGCGGCCACGGCCTCCTGCTGCTCGGTCAGCCGCGCGGCGAGCACCTGCAGCTCGCGGGCGCGCTCCCGCGAGCGCCGCACCAGCGCCCCGACGGCGTACGCGGTCCCGCTGACGACGAGGTAGAAGACGCTCTCCCACGTCGAGGGCCCGAGCACCAGGCCGGCCCCGACGACGACCGCCGTCGCCAGCGCGGCGGCGCGGACCCCGCGGGTGACCGGCAGGACGGCGGCGGCGTGCCCGACCAGCACGGCCATCCCGATCAGCTGGGCACCTCCCGGGCCGGGGGTGCCCAGCGCGTAGTTGCCCAGCACGCTCAGCGCGCCGGCCACCGCGGCCGGCCCGGGCCGGCGGACGCCCAGCGCGACGACCGCACCCACGGCGACCCCGGGCAGCGAGGTGGCCAGCGGGTAGTCGAACGCCTCGTCGGTCGCCGTCTCGACGACGGAGAGCAGCGCGAGCAGCGCGCCGAGGACCGGCCAGGCCAGCCGGCGGACGGACGGGGAGGAGGACCAGCGGGGCACGGCGAGCACGCTAGGGGCCGCCGGGACCGGCCGGGATCACCCGCGCGGCCGATGGACGGGCGCCGCGCCTCCCCCTCACGACGGAGACCGGTCGGTCCGCCGGGACGGACGTGCCCGGCGCCCTCCCGGCCGCAGAGTCCTCGCCGACGCACCGCACCGATGCGGTGCCCGACCGACGAGGACCGATGACCACCTCCCCGCTCCCCACCCGCACCCCCGACACCACCGAGCGCCCCGCGCGCGGCACCGGCGCCCTGATGCTCACGCTGGCCGGCGGCGCGCTCGTCGCGGGATCACTGCTCTACGTCGCCGGCATGGTGACCTCCCCGCCGCAGGACTCCCCCGCGGCGGCCGACTACATCGCCGCGCTCGGCCGCGACGAGGGCCGGACCACGCTCTCGGCGATGCTCCTGCACTACGGCAACACGGCCCTGGCCCTGGCCTGGCTGGGCGTCCCCGCACTGGTCCGCGGCCGCCGGGGGCGCGTCCCCACCGTGGTCGGGGCGCTGATGTCGGCGCTGGGCCTGGTGACCGTGGCCGGCTTCGTCCTCTACGACTACTGGACCGGCGCGATCGGCCGCGAGCTGGACCCGGCGACCGCCCTGGGCCTCTACGACGCCGTCGGCGCCAACACCGGGGTCGCGGTCGTGGGCGTGCTGACCCTGCTCGGACTGCTCGGCCCGATCGTGGGCTACGCGGGCCTCGCCCGGGCCGGCGTCACCGGCTGGTGGCTGCTGCTGCCGGCCGTCGGCTGCCTGGTGGCCTCCGCGGCGATCCCCTTCTCGCCGCTGGTGCACGGCGCCCTGGCCGCGGTCGGCGCGGGACCGACGGTCGTCGTCGGCCTGCGGATGGTGCGGCGCGCCCGCGCCGAGGCCGCCGTCGCCGCCTGAGCCGGGCGAGCCATGACCAGAGGAAGGACCTCCCTGCCCCCCGCCACTCGCGAGCTCGCGGCGGGACCCTGCAGGAAGGCCACCTGAGACGTCGCGCGTCCTACCCGACCGCCCACCGTCGGGTAGGACGCGCTGCGGTGCGGTAGGAGGGGATCACCCCTCGGCGAGCTCCGCGGCGGCCAGCCAGTCGGTCTCCACCTGCTCCTTCTCGGCCAGCAGCGCCCGCAGCCGGCCGTCGAGCTCCAGCACGCGCGCGTGGTCGGTGGCCGCGGCGGCGAGGTCGGCGTGCAGCCGCTCCTCCTCGGCACCGAGCTTCTCCAGCCGCCGCTCCAGGCGGGCGGCCTCCTTGCGGGCGGCCCGCACCTCGGCCGCCGAGGGCCCGGCGGGCGCGGGCGCGGCGGCCGGGGCCGGCCCGGTGGCCGCCGAGGGCAGCGCGGCCTCGCCCGCGGCCCGGCGGTCGAGGTACTCCTCCACCCCGCCGGGCAGCGCGGCCAGCGAGCCGTCGCCCATCAGCGCCACCACCGAGTCGCACACCCGGTCGACGAAGTACCGGTCGTGGCTGACCACCAGCACGGTGCCGGGGAAGGAGTCGAGCAGGTCCTCGAGCTGGGTGAGCGTGTCGATGTCGAGGTCGTTGGTCGGCTCGTCGAGCAGCAGCACGTTGGGCTCGGCCATGAGCAGCCGCAGCAGCTGCAGCCGCCGCCGCTCGCCGCCGGAGAGGTCACCGACCGGCGTCCACTGCCGCGACGCCGGGAACCCGAACCGCTCGGCCAGGGACGACGCCGAGATCTCCTGCCCGCCGATCCGCGCCACCCGCGCGATCTCCTGCACCGCCTCGAGCACCCGCAGCCGCGCCGGCAGCTCGGTGACGTGCTGCGACAGGTACGCCGGCGCGACCGTCTGCCCGCGCACCACCCGCCCCGCCCGCGGCTCGACCTCGCCCACCAGCAGCCGCAGCAGCGTCGTCTTGCCGGCGCCGTTGACGCCGACCACGCCGATCCGGTCCCCCGGTCCCACGTGCCAGGTGAGGTCGTCGAAGAGGGGCCGCGGGCCGTCGTCGGTGGGGACGGCGACGTCGACGTCCTCCACGTCGTAGACGGTGCGGCCCAGCCGGCGGGCCGCGAAGCCCTTGAGCGCCATGGTCTCGCGCGGCGGCGGCTCGTCGGCGATGAGCGCCTCGGCCGCCTCGATGCGGAAGCGCGGCTTGCTGGTGCGCGCCGGCGGGCCGCGGCGCAGCCAGGCCAGCTCCTTGCGGACCAGGTTGAGCCGCCGCTCCTCGGTCACCGCCGCGATCCGGGCCCGCTCGGCGCGCGCCAGGGTGTAGGCCGCGTAGCCGCCGTCGTAGGCGTGCACGGCGCCGTCGGCGACCTCCCACGTCTGCGTGCACACCTCGTCGAGGAACCAGCGGTCGTGGGTGACCACCACCAGGGCGCCCACCCGGTTGCGCACGTAGTCGGCCAGCCAGGCCACCCCCTCGACGTCGAGGTGGTTGGTCGGCTCGTCGAGGACCAGCAGGTCCAGCGGGCGGACGAGCTGGGCGGCCAGCGCGACCCGCCGCCGCTCGCCGCCCGACATCGGGGCGACGGGTGAGTCCAGGCCCAGCCGGTCGAGCTCCAGGCCGGTCAGCACGCTGCGGACGGCGGCGTCGGCGGCCCACTCGTGCTCGGCGGCGAACAGCGACGCGGGCAGGACGACGTCGCGGACGGTCGCACCCGGCGGCAGGGTGCCGGACTGGTCGAGGACGCCGACGGCGAGGTCGCCGCGCCGGGTGACCCGGCCGGAGTCGGGATCCTCGCGGCCGGTGAGGACGCCGAGCAGCGTGGACTTGCCGCTGCCGTTGCGGCCGACGACGCCGATCCGCTCGCCGGCCGCGACGCCCAGGGAGACGTCGTCGAGCAGCACGGTCGTGCCGTGGGCCTTGGTGACCCGCTCGAGGTTGAGCAGGTTCAGCGGGGCGCTCACCGCCGGGTCCGGGTCATGAGGGTCCCAGTATCACCGGCGCCCGTCCCGCCTCCGTCAGGAGGCGGGACGGGCACCTCCGCCGGAGCGCTAGCGGACCGCAAGAGGACCGCAAGGCCCGCCCGGAGAGTCGAGGGCAGCACTCCCCGGCACCACGGGGGCGGAGGAGCGGAGGACCCGATGAGCACCACGGCAGCGGCCCACGACACGGCAGCTCAGGACACGGCGGTCGCGGCGCCGGCCGGACCCCGCCTGCGGGCGGTCCCGCCGCTGCCCGCCCCCCGCCCCCCGACGGGGACGCTGTGGTGGGCGCGGCTGCTGCGCCGCGGCCCCGGCCCGGTCGAGTACTCGCTCGTGGCGGTCAACTCCGACCGCTTCCCCGACGGGACCCCGGTGGACATGACCGCGGTCGACGCCCGCGGCCGCCGCCCCACCGGCTGGCTGGTCGACGTCCGCCACCGGGCCGCCGACGGCCGGGTGACCCGCATCGAGGTGGCCGAGGAGCTGGCGGAGCGGTGCCCGCCGATGTGGTTCGCCGAGGTGCACCACGCCTCGAGCGCCCTGCCCGCGACGTCGCTGCTGGCGCACCGCGGCACGGCCTTCCCGCCGGGCGCGCTGGTCGGCCCGCACGAGCTGGCCGCCGCCGGCGTCCGCCCGGCCGACCGGATCGGCGAGGTCCGCTGGTGGACCCGCTCCGGGCTGGTCGACGCGGTGACCGTGGCACCGGTCTACCGCGGCCGCGGGGTGGCCCGGACCCTGGTCACCGCCGCCGAGGGGCTGCGCTCGCTGCGCGGGTGGGCGCCGCTGCGCTCCGACGGCCGGCTCACCGACGCCGGCGCCGGCTGGCTGGCGTCGGCCCCCGCGGCGTGGCGGCCCCGGCTGGCCGAGCGCACCGAGGTCCTCCCGCCCGAGCAGGCCGACGAGGGCCCGACCGGCGTCGCCCGGCTGCTGCGCTGAGTGACCGACGGGTCACCGCGGGCGGGGGGATGGGCGGCGCGCCACCGGATCGTGCCGTCCCGATCGGCGCCGGCTCCGGGGCGCGCCTAGCGTCGGCCCGGTGCTGCCCGCGGTCCCCTGGTCGGAGGTGGACCGCCGTGCCCGCGCCGCCGCCGGCGGCCCCGTCACGCGCACCGGTGGCGACGCCGGCCTGACCGTCCGCGGCCTGGTCACCGACTCGCGCCGCGTCGTCCCCGGCGCGCTGTTCGCCTGCGTCCGTGGCGCCACCAGCGACGGGCACCGCCACGCCGCGGCGGCCGTGCGGGCCGGCGCGGCCGCGCTGCTGGTCGACCGGCCGGTCGCCCCGGACGTCCCCCACCTGCGGGTGCCCTCGGTGCGCGCCCAGCTCGGCCCCCTCGGTGCCCTGCTGGCCGGCGACCCGGCCCGCGCACTGCGGCTGGTGGGCGTGACCGGCAGCAACGGCAAGACGACGACGAGCACGCTGGTCCGCGGCGTGCTGGAGGCCGCAGGTGCCCGCACCGGGGTGGTCGGCACGCTCGGCGCCACGGTCGGCCGGCGCTCGCGCGGCACGTCGCTGACCACGCCCGAGGCCCCGGAGCTGCACGAGCTGCTGCGCTGGATGCTCGACGCCGGCGCCCTGCAGGCAGTGGTGGAGGCCTCCTCGATCGCGCTCGACATGGGCCGCATCGACGCGCTGGCCTTCGACGTCGCCGTCTTCACCGGCTTCGAGGAGGACCACCTCGACCACCACGGCACCGTCGAGCAGTACTGGGCCAGCAAGGCGCGACTGTTCGAGCGGGACCGGACGTCGGCCGGCGTGGTCGTCGTCGACGACCCGTGGGGGCGGCGGCTGGCCGACCAGGCGCCGGTGCCGGTGACGCGGGTGGGTGCCGCCGGGGACGCCGACGTCCGGGTGCTCGGGTGGCGCACCGGCGTCGGGGGCACCGAGGTGCTGCTGGCCGACGACACCGGCGGCCACCGGGTGCGCAGCCCGCTCGTGGGCCGGGTGCACGTGACCAACCTGGCCGCCGCGTGGGCCACCGGCCGGGTGCTGGGGGTGCCGGCGCCGCAGATCGCCGCCGGGCTGGCCGCGGTGGCGCCGCCGCGGGGCCGCAACACCGTGCTCGGCGGCGCCGGGCGACCGCTGGTCGTCGTCGACTACGCGCACACCCCGCAGGCCCTCGCCGCGGCCATCGCCACGGCCCGCGACCTCTGCCGGCCCGGCGGGCGGGTGCACCTGGTGCTCGGCGCCCGCGGCCGGCGGGACCGCTACAAGCGGCAGGGCCTCGGCGCGTCGGCCCGTGCGGCCGACGTCGTGTGGCTGACCAACGAGGGCAGCCACGGTGAGGACCCGGCCGCGATCGTGGCCGAGCTGCGGGTCGGCCTGCTCGGCGCACCGGCCGCGGTGCGCACGGTCCTCGACCGGCGGGCCGCCATCCTCGCCGCGGTGCGCGCGGCCGGCCGTGCCGACGTGGTGCTCGTCGTCGGCCGCGGGCACGAGACGCGGGTGCTCGACACGACCGACCCGCTCGACGCCGTCCACCTCGACGACGCCGAGGTGGCGAACCTCGCGCTCATCGCCGAGCACGGGCCGCCCGCCGCCGCGGACGACGACCCCGACGACCTCGACGCCCTGGCCGACCGGGCCTCGTGACCGTCCGGCGCCCGGGTCAGCCCACCCGGGCGACCCCGAGCCACGGCCGCAGCGCGCCGCCGGAGAGCAACCGGCCCACCCGCCCGGCCTGCTCCTGCGCCTCCCGCCACCGCCGGTCGCCCCCGTGCCGGCGGGCCACCTCGGCGTCCACCGCGTCGGCGCGCGCGGCCCACTCCGGCGGGCTGTCGTGCAGGTCGGCGGTGGCGGTCTCGTCCAGCCGCAGCCCGGCCGCGTCCAGGAGCTGCCGCAGCTCCGCCTCGGCCGGGAAGTCGTTGCCCTCGGGCAGCGGCGGCGGCAGCGGGCGGTCGGCGACGAACACCAGCAGGCCCAGCCGGCCGCCGTCGGTCAGCACGCGCCGGAGCTCGGCCAGCGCGCCGGCCTTGTCCGACGTCGTGCACAGCACGCCGAGGCACCAGGCCGCGTCGAACGCGGCGTCGGCGAAGGGCAGCCGCTGCGCGAGCGCGGTGACCGACGGCAGGCCGAAGAGCCGGTGGGCCGCGCCCGCCGCGGCGTGCATCGGCTCGGCGCAGACGGGGCGGACGCCGCGGTCGGCCGCCAGCCACCCGGCGGGGCCGCCGACGCCGGCGCCGTCGTCGAGCACCCGGCTGCCCGGGGTCAGCGCCAGCCGGTCGGCGAGCCAGCGCAGCGCCGCCTCGCTGCCGGTGCCCCGGCACCCGGCCGGGACCGCGTGCTCGGCACCGAGGGCCCGCACGGCCTCCTCGGTCCAGCCGGCGACGGTGCCGAACTCGGCCTCCATCGCCTCGCTCTCCAGCTCGCTCACCCGACCTCCCCGATCTCCCCGGCCTCCCCGATCGCGGCGGCGACCTCCGCCTTCACCCGCGCGCCGGCGTCCTCGCCGCCGTCCGACGCCAGGCCGGACAGGTTGACCCCGACCACCCCCGGGACGGTCAGCAGGGCCCGCGCCTCCGCGACCGCGACCGCGATGCCGGCCGCCCGGGGGTCGGGTGCGGCGAGCACCTGCTCGACGGCGGCGTCGTCGACGTGCAGGCCGGGGAAGCGCTGGAGCACCCGCGCCGAGCGCTCGTCGGTGTAGACGGCGACCGCGGCCACGAACGGCAGCGTGGCCCCGGCCCGCCGCGCCGCCGCGACGAAGACCGCGACCTCGGCCGGCGTGCGGACGTGGTTGAGGACGCACACCTGGGCACCCGCCCGCTGCTTGTCCGCCACCCGGGCCGGGCGACGGGGCACCGGCGGGGTGGCGGGGGACTCGGGGACGGCGACGGTCAGCCCGGCGGCCGCCGCCAGCGCCGCCAGCCGGGTGCCGTCGAGGTCGAAGACCTGGGTCACGCCGGGGCGGACGCCCGGGCCGCGCGCGTCCCCGGTCACGCACAGGACGCCGTCGACACCGACGGCGGCCAGCCCCGCCAGCTCCTGCTCGAGGACGACGCGGTTGCGGTCGCGGCAGGCGAGCGTCGTCCACGGCCGTCCGCCGGCGTCGAGCACCTCGGCGGCGACGAACGTCGGCGGGAAGTCGGGCCGGTTGGCGTGCTCGCCGACCAGCAGCCCGTCGGAGACCGGGGCGAGCACCTCCACCACCCGCCGGAGGGAGGTGGGGTCGTAGGGCGTCACGGTCAGGTCGGTGAGCACCACCGGCCGGGTGCGGGCGCGGTCGAGCAGGCTGCCCGGTCGCGGTGGGGCGAGCGCCGGCATCGGGGCGGTCCAGGGCGGGGCGGGGTCGTCGAGGAACACGCAGGCGTGCTCGGCGACCTCGCAGCGACCCTCGTCGCGGACGCCGCCGCAGGGCCCGAAGACCATCCGCTTCGGGCAGCCGGTCCGGCGGTGGGCGGCGTCCACGGCCGGTGCCTGACCGGATCGCCGGCGCGGCAAACCGCGCCGGGAACACAGGGGGCCGCTCCGGTGCTACGGTCCCCACTAGTTGAGCTCTCAACAGAGGAGGCCGGCCATGCCTGCCGTGACCGTCGAGGACACCACCACCCTCCCCCGCGTGCCGCTGCCCGCGCCGCGCACCGTCCGGCGTCGCACCCGCTCGGTGACCACCGCGCCGTCGGGCTTCGAGGGCGAGGGCTTCCCGGTGCGCCGCGCCTTCGCCGGCGTCGACCTGCGCGACCTCGACCCGTTCCTCCACATGGACCAGATGGGCGAGGTGGAGTACGCGCCGGGCGAGCCGAAGGGCACCTCCTGGCACCCGCACCGCGGCTTCGAGACCGTCACCTACATCATCGACGGCACCTTCGAGCACGCCGACTCCCACGGCGGGGGCGGCACGATCAGCAACGGCGACACGCAGTGGATGACCGCCGGCGGCGGCGTGCTGCACATCGAGCGGCCGCCGGAGCACCTGGTGGCCAGCGGCGGGCTGTTCCACGGCCTGCAGCTGTGGGTGAACCTGCCGCGCGCGCAGAAGTGGGTGGAGCCGCGCTACCAGGACCTGCGCGCCGACGCGTCGGTGCTGCTGGCCAGCGCCGACGCCGGCGCCTTCCTGCGGGTGATCGCCGGCGACGTCGCCGGGCACCGCGGGCCGGGCTCGACCTACACGCCGATGGCGATGGTGCACGCCACCGTCTCCCCCGGTGCGACGCTCGACCTGCCCTGGGACCCCTCGTTCAACGCGCTGGTCTACGTGCTCTCCGGCGCCGGGTCGGTCGGCATCGACGCCGCGCCCGTGCGCACCGGGCAGCTCGCCGTCCTCGGCCCCGGCGACACCGTGACGGTGCGCGGCGCGGTGCACCAGGAGTCGCGGACGCCCGCGCTCGACGTCGTCGTCCTGGGCGGGCGGCCGATCCGGGAGCCGATCGCGATGTACGGGCCGTTCGTGATGAACACCCGGCAGGAGGTCGTCGACGCCTTCGACGACTTCCGGGCCGGCCGCCTGGGCAGCGTCCCCGCACTCCGGGTGCCCCACGACACGGTCCGCGGCGAGACCGGTCAGTGAGCCCGGTCCCCGGCGGCGGCTTCCGCGCCGCCGCCGGGGGCTGCATGCTGGCCGCGACGCCCTCCCGACGCCAGGAGACCCCGTGCCCGTCTTCCCGCCCGTCCCGCTGGCCGAGTGGTCCGACACCAAGGAGACCCTGCACCGGTTCCTGCAGGTCGTCGGCAAGCTGCGGCTGGCCAACGCGCCGCGGCGCAACCACTGGTGGCACGTCCCGTTCCACCTCACCGGCCGGGGCCTGACCACCCGACCGATGGGCTTCGACCCCGTCTTCGCCGTCGACCTCGACCTGGTCGACCACCGGCTGGAGGTCACCGTGGCCGACGGACGGCGGACGTCCTTCCCGCTGCCCGGCCTCAGCGTGGCGGCGTTCCACCGCCAGCTGCTCGGCAGCCTGTCGGCGCTCGGCCTGCCGGCGACCGTCGAGCAGCCCGTGCCGTTCGACCTGGCCGACCGCACGCCGTTCGCCGAGGACGAGCAGCACGGCGCCTACGACCGCGCCGCGGTGACCCGCTACTGGGTGGTGCTCGGCCAGGTGGCCCAGGTGCTCGAGGAGTTCGCCGGCCGCAGCTACGCCAAGACCAGCCCGGTGCACCACTTCTGGCACACCTTCGACCTCGCCGTCACCCGCTTCTCCGACAAGCGGGTGACGCAGCCGGAGGCGGTCGACCCGGTCACCCGCGAGGCCTACTCGCACGAGGTGATCAGCGCGGGGTTCTGGTTCGGCGACGCCCAGGTCCCCGAGCCCGCGTTCTACTCCTACACCGCCCCCGAGCCGGCGGGCCTGGCCGAGGAGCCGCTCCGGCCGGCCGCGGCCCGCTGGATCGAGAGCCGGGGCGCCCACCTCGCGCTGCTGCCCTACGAGGACGTGCGGACGGCGGCCGACCCGCGCGCCACCGTCCTGGACTTCCTGGAGAGCGCCTACACCGCCGGCGCCCGCCGGGCCGGCTGGGACCTCGCCGCGCTGCGCTGCCCCACCGCGCCCGAACCCCGCTGACCCGCCCACCGCCCGGAGGCCCCCACCGTGAGCACCACCGAACCCCGCCCCAGCCCGCGCGAGGTGGGCGGCCTGGCCGACACCGCCGCGGGCCCCGCCCTCGACCTGCTGCCCGGCAAGCAGGTGCCCCTGGGGGAGGGCACGATGGTCCGCCGCCTGCTGCCCACGCTGGGACGGCGGATGGTCGGCGCCTGGGCCTTCGTCGACCACTACGGCCCCGACGACGTCGCCGGCGGCCCCGGCATGCAGGTCCCGCCGCACCCGCACACCGGACTGCAGACGGTGTCCTGGCTGCTGCAGGGCAGGGTGCACCACCGCGACTCGCTGGGCAGCGACGTCACCTTCGGCCCGGGGGAGCTGGCGCTGATGACCGCCGGCCACGGCATCGCACACTCCGAGCAGTCGCCGGTGCCGCACCCGCGCTACCTGCACGGCGCGCAGCTGTGGGTGGCGCTGCCCGGCTCCGCGCGCGACACCGCGCCGGCCTTCGAGCACCACGCCGCGCTGCCGGGCTTCACCTCCGACGGCGTCACCGCCACCGTGCTGATGGGGGACCTCGGCGGGGCGACGTCGCCGGCGACGGCGCACACCCCGATCCTCGGCGTCGACCTCGACCTCGCCGCCGGCGCCGACGTCGAGCTGCCGCTGGAGCCGGACTTCGAGCACGCCCTGCTCGGCGCCTCCGGCGGGGCCGACGTCGAGGGCGCGCCGCTGGCCCACGGCGCGATGGTCTACCTCGGCACCGGCCGCCGGTCGGTGCGGATCCGGACCGAGGCGGCCGCGAGACTGCTGCTGCTCGGCGGCGAGCCCTTCGAGGAGCAGCTGGTCATGTGGTGGAACTTCGTCGGCCGCTCGGGCGAGGAGATCACCGCCTACGCCGAGCAGTGGAACGCCGAGGACGCACGCTTCGGCGTCGTCGAGGGCTACGAGGGCGACCGCCAGCTCGCGCCGGCGCTGCCGTCGGTGCCGCTGCGGGCCCGGGGGCGGGTCCGGTGAGCGCCGACGACCGGCACCTGGCCTTCCTCGCCGAGCACCGCTGGGGCGTGCTGGCCACCGTCAAGCGCGACGGCCGGCCGCAGCTGTCCAACGTCGGCTACGCCTACGACCCGGCGCAGCGGCTGTTCCGGGTGTCGGTGACCGCCGACCGGGCCAAGACGCGCAACCTGCAGGCCGACCCGCGGGTGACCCTGCACGTGTCCTCGCCGGACTTCTGGTCGTGGGTGGCCGTCGAGGGCACCGCGGAGCTCACCCCGGTGGCCGCCGACCCGCACGACGCCGCGGCCGACGAGCTCGTCGCCTACTACCGCGGTGTCTCCGGGGAGCACGAGGACTGGGAGGATTACCGGTCGGCGATGGTGGCCGACCGGCGCCTCGTCGTCCGGTTCACCCCGGAGCACACCTACGGGCAGCTGCGCTCCTGACCCGCCGGGACGGCCGACGGGGTCCTCCTACTGCATGACCTCGAAGGAGGCACCCCACGGGTCGGTGACGACGGCGAAGCGGCCGAACTCGGTGTCCATCGGCGCCATCGTGACCGTTCCCCCGGCGGCCTCGACCGCGGCGACGGTGTCGTCGGCGGAGGCGACGGAGAAGCAGGTGGCCCACCCCTTCGCCGCCCCGGGGCTGGTGCCGCCGAGCCCGCCGACCGGGCGGTCGCCGAGCGCGAAGGTGGTGTACCCCTCGGCGCCGGGGACCTCGGCGTAGCGGAAGCCGAAGACCGTGGCGTAGAACTCGCGCGCGGCGGCGGGGTCGTCGACCGCGGCCTCGTTCCACGCCAGCGCGCCGGGCTCGTTGTGCACCTGCACGCCGGTGTGCGTGCCGGCCTGCCACAGGCCGAACTGGTTCCCCTGCGGGTCGCGGGCCACGACCATCGTGCCCATCGGGCCGACCTCCATCGGCTCGACGACGACGGTGCCGCCGGCCGCCCGGATGCGGTCGCACGTGGCGGCGGCGTCGGCGGCGGCGAAGTACGTCGTCCACGACGGGGAGGCGCCCGGCTCCATCAGCGGGCCGAGGCCGGCGGCCTGGCGGCCGTTCCTGAGCGCGTTGACGTAGCCGCCGAACTCGGGGCTGTCCTCCGTCCAGTCCCAGCCCAGCAGGTCGCCGTAGAAGGTCTTGGCCGCGGCGACGTCGTGGGCGCCGTAGTCGATCCAGCAGGGCGTGCCGTCGGGCCAGGGGGTGTCACGGGTGGGCATCGTCGCCTCCTCGGGTGTCGGGGGAGGTCACCGTGCCACTCGGAGCCGACAGTCCCACCGCCCCGCCGCGCGCGAGTCCGCGAGAGTGCAGGGGTCAGAAGCGGCCGCCGCCGGATCGCCTGCGTGAACCGCCGAACCCGCCACCCCGGGGACGGCCGCCGCCGGCGCCACCGCCGAAGCCGCCACCGAAGCCGCCACCGCGGCTCCCGCCGCTGATGCCGCCGCGCATCCCGCCGGCCAGGATGCCGCCGAGCACCAGGCTGCCGAGGTCCACGCCGCCGCGGCCGCCGTACCCCGGCGCGTACCCCGGCCCGAAGCCGCCGCCGTACCCGCCACCCCCGTACCCGCCGCCGTATCCGCTGGACCAGGTCGCGACGTCGTCCTGCGCGAGCTGCAGCGCCTGCTGGGCCAGCTGGTCGGCCAGCTGGGCCTCGCGCAGCGCGCCCTCGGGGTCGCTGCGGCCGGCACCGGCGGCGACGTCGAGGTGGCGCTGGGCCTCGGCGAGCCGGGTGCGCGCCTCGGGCCCGACCGCACCCCGGCGGGTGGCGACGAAGTCGGCCGCCGCGGCCACGGTGGAGCGCGCCCGCAGCAGCGTCTGGTCGAGCGCGGCCGCGGCCCGCCGCGCGCGGGTCTGCGCGTCGCGGGCCACGGCGAGCGCCTGCTCCAGCGCGAGGCCGGCCTCCTCCAGCCGGCGCAGCGCGGCCAGCGGGTCGGGGAGGGCGCCGCCGCCGGTGCCCATCGCCTCGTCGGCGCCGGTCAGGGCGGCCTCCGCGCGGGCGATCTGCGGCCGCAGGCCGCCGGCGTCGCCGGACGCGGCCAGCGCCCGGGCCTCGGCGAGGTCCTCCTCGGTCCCGGCGCGCACCTGCGGCAGGCGCGCGGTGGCCGCCTCCAGGTCGCGCTCGAGCCGGCCGACGGCGTCGAGCAGCGTGCCCACCTGGGCGATCGCGTCCTCCGCGGCCCGCAGGTCACCCACCGCCTCGCCCGGCCGGCCGGCGTCCAGCGCGGCGCGGGCCTCGGCGACCTCCTGCTCGGCGGCGGCCAGCCGGGCGCGGGCCTGGTCGAGGTTGGCGGCCACCGGCGCCACCGCCGAGGCGGCGTAGCGGCGCTGCAGCCGGGCCGCCCGCTGCTCGTCCTGCGGCAGCCGGCCGTGCAGTGCGGTGATCCGCGGTGCCAGCCCCTCGAGCACCTGCGGCGCGGTGCGCTCGAGGTCGCGCAGCTGGGCGAAGGCCTCGGCCTGGGCGTCGAGCCGCTCGTCGGCCGCGGCGGTCAGCTGGAGGATCTCGGTGACCATCGCCCGCCGCGTCGGCTCGTCCTCCGGGATCTCGTCGTCGAGCTGCTGGCGCAGCGTGAACGCCCGGGTGAGCTCCTGCCGTGACTGCGCCAGCGCCTCCCCGAACCCGGCGACGGCGGCCTCGCCGTACTGCAGCCTGGCGAAGTCGAGGTCCAGCTGCGAGGTCGTCACCGCCTCGTCGAGCTCGAGCAGCGCGGCGCTCGCCCGGCCCTGCAGCTCCTCGGTGGGGACGCCGGCGTACGGGTCGGGCCGCTGCAGTCGGGTCACCGGCGGGGGCTCCAGCGCACGGCGCCGACTGCGGGCCCGGGCGACGAGCACCAGCACGAGCAGGCCGACCGCGAGCAGCCCCACGACGACCAGGGCCGAGCCACCACCTCCCCCGCCGCCGGTCCCGGCACCGGCGCCGGTGTCCGCTGCGAGACCCTGCAGACCCTCGGCGAACGCGACGGTCGCCGCGGTCCAGTCCCGGTCGGCCAGCAACGGCTCGACGCGGCTCTCGGCCATGGTCTGCACCCCGGCACGCGTGTACCGGGACTCGTCGACCGAGAAGCCGTACCGACCCTCCGTGGCGACGGCGAACATGACGTCGCTGCCACCGAGCCCGGACAGCCGCGCCGCCTCCTCGGTCCAGCTGTCGCCGTCGAGCCCGTCGAAGGACTCGGTGAAGACGACGAACAACTGGGTCCCCGTGGCCTCGCGCAGCTCGTCCAGCGCGTCCTGCACCCGAGCCTCGTCCAACCCGACACCGCTCTGGTCGGTGACCTGGCCCGGCACGTCGAAGGGCGGGACGGCGGACGCCGGGGGGGCGAGCAGGACGAGGACCGCCAGCACACCGACGACCAGGGTGAACCGGCGCACGGGAACCTCCGGTCGGGACGCGGGGACGAAGGCGACCCTAGGCGACTCCTCCGCCCTCGACCCCCGGAGAGCGGGCCGGGGCGGGCGTCCCGACGACCTCGACGCCGGCCGTGGGGGCCTGCGCACCGACCGCTCAGGGTCTCCCCGGTCCGCTGCCGCTGCCGCTGCCGCCCTCGCCACCGACGGCCCGCGCGAGCCTGTGGGCGAACACCGCGAGCGACTCCTCCACGGCGGCACCCACGTCGACGGATCGCTCGGAGCCACGGTCGGCGGCGTACGGAACGGTGTGCGAGGTGATGGGCACCGACGAATAACCCGAACCATCCGCCGCGGTGACGACCACGAGCTCGACCTGCAGACCGTCTTCCACCCAGTGCACCGCCACTCTCAGGGGAAATGGGTGCACGTCGAATTCCCGGAGGTCCGGCAGCGGATCCATGGGCAACATCCTAGAGGCCTTCACCACCCCGCGGACACGACTTCTGCACCGATCGCGAACGCCACGAGAATGGCGCACGACCGATTCCGGCACCTCGGCGGGATCACGAGGACGACCCGTTGCGCACCGCAGGCCGACCGGGCCGCCGGACCCGGCCCCCGCCCGACCCCCGGGACCCCGGAACTCGAGTCGACGGCCCAGCTACCAGGACGCCGCAGGTCGACGAGGCGTCGACGGCCGGATCCGCGCGCACCGGACTCCTCGGCCGGCCCGGACCGGCGTGTCCCGGAACCACGCCGGTGCCCGTCTTGACAGCAGGTCGCGGGCGCCCGTAGGAATCCCTCGCGCAGGATCGGCGTGCGCGACCACTGCGGGTCCCGCAGGTCGCGGAAATGCCTCGGCGCGGTGCCCGTGCGCGCCTCTCACCATTCCTCTGACCATTCTCACCAGGCGGCTGCGGGGCGTTGTCGCACTCCTTGACGGCACGTGTCGACCACGAGTAGTAATGGCCCGGCCAGATCTTCGACGCACCACTCATCGCAGACTCCTGGCGCTCGTGTGCATTTGTCCCCGTCGAAGGGTGTACTCCGTGCGTCGTCCATCACTTCTCGCGAGCGTCGTCGCGACGCTGTTCCTCGTGCTCGCGCCGATCGCCGTGGCCCCGAGTGCCAGCGCGGCCGAGACAGGGCTCCAGGGCTGCCGGGTCCAGGTGAACTACCCGCACCAGTCCTCCCACGATCCGGACCGGTGGAACGTCGAGTTCCGCGTGTACGGCTGCGCGTCGTACAAGACCGTCGCCATCTCGAGGTGGGTCAGGGTGAGCGTCACCTACCCGGACGGTTCGGGCGGTGGCGGCGGGGACTTCGCCTGGAAGTACCAGGCGACCCTGGGGGTCCCGGCAGGGTCGTCGCGCTCCACCTTCTACAACGAGTCGTGCGTGCACGGCGCTCGGTACACGGTGACGGTGCGGGGGCTCTTCACGATCGACGGTCGCTCGACCGAGCTGTCGCAGAGCAACAGCTTCCCCTGCCGGTAGCGAGACGCACGGTCACTCCCGACCGGTGGAGGGGATCCACGGTCCCGCACCCGGATCCCCTCCACCGGCGCTCCTCCGCGCGGCCGGGTAGGACGCGCACGACCGGGTAGGGGACGGTCAGCCCAGATCCGGCCCCGAGGAGGACCCGTGAGCGACGACGACCGCATCCCCGCCAGCCAGCTGCCCCCCGGGGCGGTGCGCCGGGCGGGCTCCTGGGCGGTCGGCAACCGCGACGGCGAGTACTTCGCCGTCTCCCGCCGCTGCCGGCACCAGCTGGCCGACATGTCGGAGGGCAGCCTCGACGCCCACGGCTGCCTGGTCTGCCCGTGGCACGGCGCCCGCTACGACGTCCGCACCGGCGAGATGGTGGAGGGCCCACGCGGCTTCCTCGGCTACCACGGCCCCACCCCGGGCTACACCCAGTTCGTCCGCGGCTACGCCCGGGTGCTCAAGCTGCGGGTCCGCCGGGCCCTGCGCCGCGGCGACGACGTCGTGGTGGAGGGCTAGCGGCGCTCGATGGGGGCGTCGAGGCCCTGCACCAGCGCGTCGGACTCGGGGTTCTCCGCGCCGGTCGCCCGGACGGAGACGCCCATCGTGGCGGCGACCTCCTCCGCGCTGCGCGGCGTGAGGGCGCCGTCGCGGATCTCCTCGGCCCAGTGACAGCTGACCAGGTGCCCGGTGCCGAGCTCGCGCAGCACGGGGACCTCGTCGTCGCACCGGGTCTCCTGCCGCCAGGGGCAGCGGGTGTGGAACCGGCAGCCGCTCGGCGGGTTCGCCGGTGAGGGCAGGTCGCCGGCCAGCAGGATCCGCTCCCGGTTCTCCTCCACGACGGGGTCGGGCACCGGGACGGCGCTCATCAACGCCCGGGTGTAGGGGTGCAGCGGCTCGGCGTAGAGGTCGTCGGCCGGCGCCTGCTCCACCAGCGACCCGAGGTACATGACGCCGACGACGTCGCTGATGTGCCGGACGACGGCGAGGTCGTGCGCGATGACGAGGTAGGTCAGCCCGAGCCGCTCCTGCAGCTCCTCGAGCAGGTTGAGCACCTGCGCCTGGACGCTGACGTCGAGGGCGGACACCGGCTCGTCGGCGATGAGCAGGTCGGGCTCGAGCGCGACCGCCCGCGCGATGCCGATGCGCTGGCGCTGCCCGCCGGAGAACTCGTGCGGGTAGCGGCGCAGCGCTGCGCTGGGCAGGCCGACGGCGTCGAGCAGCGTGCGCACCTGCTGGGCGATCCCGGCCTTGCCGCCGCCGAGGCCGTGGGCGTGCAGCGGCTCGGAGAGCAGCGACTCGACGTCCTGCCGCGGGTCGAGGCTGCCCAGCGGGTCCTGGAAGACCATCTGCATGCGCCGGCGCATCTGCCGCAGCGGCTCGCCGGACAGCGAGGCGACGTCGGTGCCGTCGAACCACACCTGTCCAGCGGTGGGCTCGACCAGCCGCAGCACCGCCCGACCCAGCGTCGACTTCCCGCAGCCGGACTCGCCGACCAGGCCGTAGGTCGACCCCCGCTCGACGGTGAGGTCGACCCCGTCCACGGCGCGCACGTGTCCGACCGTCCGGTCGACGAACACGCCCCGCTTGATCGGGAAGTGGACCTGCAGGCCCTCGACGCGCAGCAGCGGGTCGGCGGTCATCGGGCGGCTCCGGCGGCAGTGGCCCCGCTGGGGGACCTCGGGTACTCGATCGGGTGGCGGCAGCGCAGCTCGCGGCCGGGGCCGTCGTACTCCAGCGGGACGGTGCTGCCGGCCACCTCGGTGAGGCAGTCGTCCTGCGCGTGGTCGCAGCGCGGCGCGAACGCGCAGCCCTCGGCCCACGGGATCACGTCCCGCGCGGACCCGCGGATGGGGTGCAGCGGCGCACCCCGCGCGCCGTCGAGGCGGGGCACCGAGGCGAGCAACCCGCCGGTGTAGGGCTGGCGCGGCCGGGCGAAGAGCTCGTGGCGGTCGGCCGACTCGATGATCCGCCCGGAGTACATGACGTGCACCCGGTCGCACAGCCCGGCGACCACACCGAGGTCGTGGGTGATCATCACCAGCGCCGTCCCGGAGTCGACGACCAGCTCCCGCAGCAGCTCGAGGATCTGCGCCTGGATGGTCACGTCGAGGGCCGTCGTCGGCTCGTCGGCGATGAGCAGCCGCGGCCGGCAGGCCAGCGCCATGGCGATCAGCGCCCGCTGCCGCATGCCGCCGGAGAGCTGGTGCGGGTACTCCTTGAGCCGGCGGGCCGGGTCGGGGATGCCGACGCGGTCGAGCAGGTCGGTCGCCTGCGCGGTGGCCTCCTTGCGCGAGAGGTCGCGGTGCTCGAGCAGGACCTCGGTGACCTGGGTGCCGATCGGCACCGTCGGGTTCAGCGAGGACAGCGGGTCCTGGAACACCATCGCCATGTCCGCGCCGCGCAGCTCCCGCAGCGTCCGGTCCGGCGCCCCGACGAGCTCGCGGCCGTCGAGCCGCACCGAGCCGCCGACCTCCACGCCGCGGCGGGCCAGCAGCCCCATGACGGCCAGCGAGGTGACCGACTTGCCGCAGCCGGACTCCCCCACCAGCCCGACGGTCTCCCCCGGCGCCACGGCGAAGCTGACCCCGTCGACGGCGCGGGTCGGCTGCTCGCCCCGGCGGCGGAAGGTCACGGTGAGCTCGTCGACCTCCAGCACCGGCAGGCCGCTGCGGTCGACGCTGTCCGGCGGCACGTCCTCGACGATCACGCGGGTCACCTCCGGAACTTCGGGTCGAGCGCCTCGCGCAGCGACTCGCCGAGCAGCGTGAAGCCCAGCGCGACGACGATGATGCAGAGCGCGGGGTAGATCGCCAGCTCCGGCCGCACGGACAGGAAGTCCTGTGCGTTGGACAGCATCGCGCCCCACTCGGGCCGGGCGAGGTCGGGATCGCCGAGGCCGAGGAACGACAGCGCGGCGGCCTCGATGATCGCCGTCGCCAGGGAGAGCGTCGCCTGCACGATCAGCGGGGACAGGGAGTTCGGCAGGACGTGGCCGAACACGATCCGGCTGCGCTTGATGCCGAGGGCCTGGGAGGCCAGCACGTAGTCGCTGCCGCGCTGGGCGAGCATCGAGCCGCGCAGCAGCCGGGCGAAGACCGGCACCTGGGTGACCGCGATGGCGATCACCAGCGACCACTGGTTCTGGCCCAGGAGCACCGAGATGCTGATCGCCATCAGCAGGCTCGGGATGGACAGGATGATGTCGATGAAGCGCATGACGACGGTGTCCACCCAGCCGCCGAAGGCCCCGGCCAGGACACCCAGCGCCATGCCGACGACGACCCCGAGCAGGGTGGACACCACGCCGATCAGCAGCGACTGACGGGAGCCGACGATCAGCCGGGACAGCAGGTCGCGGCCCAGCTCGTCGGCACCCAGCGGGAAGCCCTCCTGGGCCCCGGGGATGAAGCCGGGCCGGATCTCGCCGAGCAGTGTCTGCGCCAGCGGGTCGCGGGGGGCCAGCAGCGGGGCGAACGCGGCCACCACCAGGAACACGACCACGATGACCGCGCCCGTGATCGCCACCGGGTTGCGCCGCAGCCGCCGGAAGGCGCTCTTGGTGAGCGAGACGCCACCCTCGCCCTCGGGGACCTGGCCCGCGCGCGCGGCCAGCTCGTCGATGCGCCGCCGGCGCACGTCGCCGACCGCGGTCACCGGCCCTGCCCCCGTCCGCCACGTGAGCTCATCGGACCCTCACCCTCGGGTCGAGCAGGCCGTAGGAGATGTCGACCAGCAGGTTCACCAGGACGTAGACCACCGCCAGGATGAGGATGAAGCCCTGCAGGACGGCGAAGTCCCGGGCGAAGATCGCGTCGAAGATCGCCGAGCCGACGCCGCCGAAGGCGAACACCGACTCGGTGAGCACCGCACCCGACAGCAGCAGGCCGGTCTGCAGGCCGATCGTCGTCGCGACCGGCAGCAGGGCGTTGCGGATGACGTGCCGGCGGCGGACGGTCGACGTCGACAGGCCCTTCGCGTTCGCCGTCCGGACGTAGTCCTCGTTGACCACGTCGAGGACCGAGGCCCGCGTGATCCGGACGATGATCGCCAGCGGGATGGTGCCCAGCGCGATCCCGGGCAGCACGAGGTGCGTGAAGGCGTCCCAGGCGGCGTCCCACTCGCGGGTGAGCAGACCGTCGAGGACGTAGAAGTTGGTGATCCGGGTGGCGTCGATGCGCACCTCCTGGCGGCCGGAGCCGGGCAGCCACCCGAGCTCGACGGCGAACAGCAGGCGCAGCAGGTAGGCCAGGAAGAAGACCGGGATGGCCACACCCAGCAGCGAACCGATGACCGACGCGGAGTCCAGCCAGCTGCCGTGCCGGCGCGCGGCCAGGTAGCCCAGCGGGATGCCGACGCCGATGGCGAAGACCATGGCGAACAGGGTCAGCTCGATCGTGCCGGGCATCCGCTCGAGGAACTCCTGGGTGACCGGGCGGCCGGTGCGCGCGGAGTTGCCGAAGTCCAGCTGGACGGCGCGGCCGAGGAAGCGCAGGTACTGCACGTAGAGCGGCTGGTCCAGGCCGAACAGCTCGTTGTAGCGGGCGATGGCCTCGGGGGTGGCGCGCTCACCGAGAGCGGCCTGGGCCGGGCCGCCGGGCAGCGCCCGCAGCCAGGCGAAGAGCAGCACCGACAGCCCCAGCAGGATCGGGATCAGCTGCAGGAGCCGCCGGACGACGAAGCGGAGCACGTCCTCGGGTCACCTCTCCGGGCCGGGAACGGGCCGGCCGCGCCGGGGCAGTCTCTCCTGCCCCGGCGCGGCCGGTCACCGGGGGCTAGTCGCTGAGGGAGACCGTCGAGAAGACCTCGGCGGTCAGCGGGCTCGGCTCCAGACCCTGGACGTTCTCGGCCACCACGAGCGCCGGCGGGGAGTGCGAGATCGGGACACCGGGCAGGTAGTCCATGATCAGCCGGTTGGCCTCCTGGTACTGCTCGGTGCGGGCACCCGGGTCGGGCTCGGCGTCGGCCTCGGCGAGAGCTGCGAAGATCTCCGGGTTGCTGAACGCCCCGAACTCGGCCGACGCCTGACCGTTCGACGCCTCGGCGAAGAACGTGCCGATGAAGTTGTAGGCGTCGTTGTAGTCACCGGTCCACCCGAGCAGGTGGATGTCGGCCTGGCCCGCCTGGACGGCGTTGAGGTAGTCCGGGTTCCACGGCAGCGCGGTCGGCTCGACGGTGAAGCCGGCGTCGACGAGGTTCTGGTTGATCACCTGGAACAGCGCCGCCGGGTCCGGCAGGTAGGGCCGGCTGACCTCGGTCGGGTAGAAGAACCGCAGCGTCGTCCCCTCGGCGCCGGCCTCCTGCAGCAGCTGCCGGGCGCGCTCGGGGTCGTAGTCGTAGGTGGTGACGTCGTCGGCCCACCCGTCGACGGTCGGCGGCATGAACTGCGTGGCGACCTCGGCCCCCTCGGGCAGCAGCGAGTTCACGATCGTCTCGCGGTCGATGGCGTGCGCGATCGCCTGGCGCACCCGCGGGTCCTGCAGCGCGGGGTTGGCGTTCGTGCCGGGGACGTTCCCGCCGTTGAAGCCCAGGTAGAGGATGTTGAACGGGTCGCGCACGAGGACCTGCAGGCCCTCGTCCTCCAGCGTCTGGTAGTCGGCCGGGGCCACGAAGTCGTAGCCGTCGATCGAGCCGGCCTGCAGCTCCTGCCGGCGGGTGTTCTGGTCGGAGATCGTCCGGAAGATGATCTCGTCGAGCAGCGCCGGGTCACCCCAGTAGTCCTCGTTGCGGACGATGGTGACCTCGCCGTTGCCGCGGTCCCAGCTCTCGAACTTGAACGGACCGGTGCCGGTCGGGTGCTCCAGGGCGTACTCGGAGTAGCTGAGCGCGTCCTCGCTGCCCGACAGGTTGTCGGCGTCGTACTCCTGCAGGGCCGTGGGGCTCTGGATGGAGAACGCGGGCAGCGCGAGCGCGGCCGGGAACTTCGAGGTGACCTGGGTCAGCCGGATCACCGCGGTGTTCTCGTCGCTGGCCTCGCAGCTCTCGTAGATGCTCGGGGTGTCCGGCGTGCTGGCGAAGCCGCCGAAGACCGCCTGGTAGTAGTACGACGCGCTCGGGCTCTGGGCCAGACCCTCGAAGTTGTACCAGCGGTCGAAGTTGAAGCAGACGGCCTCGGCGTTGAAGTCGGTGCCGTCGTGGAACTTGACGCCCTCGCGGAGGGCGAAGGTGTACTCCAGGCCGTCCTCGCTGACCTCGTAGTCCTCGGCCAGCTCGGGCACCGGCTCGGTGCCGCCGAGCTCGTTGCCGAGCAGGCCCTCGTGGATCTGGCGGGCGACGCGGAAGGTCTCGCCGTCGCTGCCGAAGGCCGGGTCGAACATGGCCGGGTCGCCGGCCGCGCCGAAGACGAGGGTGCCCCCGGACTGCGCCTCCTCGCCTCCTCCCTCGCCGGAACCGGAGTCCCGGTCACTCGAGGCACAGGCGGCCAGGGTGACGGCGGTGAGTGCCGCCGCCGAGGCGGCCAGCACACGCTGTGGTCGACGCTGCATCGCGGGAGACCTGCCTTCTCGACCCCACGCTGGGCCGGGTGTCTGCGACTAGGGCGGCCGCGCGGCATCAGGCCACGCGGACGTGCGTCGGACCCTAGGTGCGCCGGGCGGACGGTCGTGAGCCGCGGCGGCCCATCGACACCATCCTGTGACCTTGTCGACACCGCCCCCGACCTGCGCGGGAGCGGGCCGGTCCGACGGGCGCCCCTAGGCGTCGATGCGGCGGCGGCCCTCGAACGCGCGACCCAGCGTGATCTCGTCGGCGTACTCCAGGTCGCCGCCCACGGGCAGGCCGCTGGCCAGCCGGGACACCGCCAGCCCGAGCGGGCCGACCAGCCGCGCGAGGTAGGCCGCCGTCGCCTCCCCCTCGAGGTTGGGGTCGGTCGCGATGATCAGCTCGGTGACCGAGCCGTCCATGAGCCGGGTCATGAGCTCCTTGACCCGCAGGTCGTCGGGGCCGACGCCCTCGATCGGGCTGATCGCGCCGCCGAGCACGTGGTAGCGGCCGCGGAACTCGCGGGTGCGCTCGATCGCGACGACGTCCTTGGGCTCCTCGACCACGCAGATGACGTCGTCGGAGCGGCGCGGGTCGCGGCAGATCCGGCACTGCTCGGCCTCGGCGACGTTGTAGCAGGTCACGCAGAAGCGGACCTCGGCCTGCACGCGCTGCAGGGCGGCGACGAGCCGGCCGACGTCGGCGGACTCGGCGGCCAGCAGGTGGAAGGCGATGCGCTGCGCGCTCTTCGGCCCGACGCCGGGCAGGCGGCCGAGCTCGTCGATGAGGTCCTGGACGGCCCCCTCGTACACGGTGCTCCTCGGGGAAGTGGGGTGGGCGGGCGCCGGTCAGGCGCCGGGGAGCCCGGGGACGCCGCCGGCGCCGGGGAGGCCGCCACCGGGCAGGCCCCCGCCCAGGCCGCCGGCCAGCGGGCCCATGCGGTCGGCGGTCAGCTCGCCGGCCAGCCGGGAGGCGTCCCGGACGGCCGCGACGACCAGGTCCTGCAGCGTCTCGAGGTCGTCGGGGTCGACGGCGGCCGGGGCGATGGTGACGGCGGTCAGCTCGCCGTCGCCGGTCATCGTGGCGGTGACCAGCCCACCGCCGGCCGAGCCGGTGACCTCCTCGGCGGCCAGCTGCTCCTGCGCGGCGGCCAGCGCCTGCTGCATCTGCTGGGCCTGCTGGAGGATCGCCTGCAGGTCGGGCTGGCCACCACCGGGGAACATGCGTCGAGCGTAGGCCGCGCGACCGACATCCGGGGGACGGCGACCCGGTGGCGGGTCAGGAGTCGACCGGGCGGGCGCCGAGCTGGGACCGCAGCAGCGCCAGCGCGGCCTGCTCGGGATCGACCGCCGGCACGTGCTCCCGGTCGCCGTCGGCGGAGGCCTCCGCGGCCCGCTCGGCGAGCAGCTCCCGCGCCTCGGCGGCCTCGGCGGCGCGGGCGGCCTCGCGGGCCACCTCCGGCGTCACGGCACCCCCGCGGCCGCCGCTGCCCGCGGCGCCCTCGACGACCGCCTCGACCTTCCACCGCACCCCGAGCAGCTCGTTGAGCGCCTCGCGGAGCACGTCCTTGTTCAGGTCGTCGCCGATCCGGCGGGCCAGCGCGGGTGAGGACGTGGACAGCGTCAGCACGCCGGCGCGCAGCTCGTGCACCTGCGCGTTCTTCAGCAGCGCCTCGGTGGTGCGCTTGTGCCGCTTGACGACGGCGAGCAGCTCGGGCCACACCCGGCGCACGTCGCCGGTGGTCAGCGCACCGTCACCCCCGGCCGCCCCGCCCGCGGCGGCGCCCTCCGGGTTGGCCGACACCACCGGCGTGGGCTCCCCGCCGCGCGGCGCGGGCGTGGACTCGGCCGCCGCGCGGGGCGGCGACGCCGGCGGGCGCGGCTGCGCCACCCGCTCGGCGGCGGCGCGGGCGGCGGCCGGCTGCGCGGCGTGCGGCCAGTCCTCGTCGTCGGTGGGCTCGGGTGGCAGCGGGATGTCCGGCTCTCCGGTGGCCACCCGCACGCCGGGACGGGCGGCCGGCGCGGCTGCCGGTGCGGGCGCCGCCGCCGGTGGCGTCGCGGGCAGGCCGGTGCCCGATCCCGGTGGGGTCGTCTCGGGCCAGTCGTCGTCCGCGGCAGGGGCCGGTGCCGCCGGGCGGGACGCGCCGGAGCCGGGCGCCGTCGTCTCCGGCCAGTCGCCGCTGGCCGCCGCGGCCGGGGCAGGCGCCGGGGCCGGGGTTGCGGCGGGCGGGGGCGGCGCGGCAGGCCGAGGTGGGGGCTGCGGTGCGGACTGCGCGGCCGGCGCGGCCGGCTGCGTGCGCTGCGACGGGCGCACGTACTCCCGCCGGGACGGGCCACCGCGCTCGGCCGGGGCGGGCTCCTCCCGGGCCGAGGCCGAGGCCGGGGCCGGGCGGGCCGGCTCGCGGGCCGGCTCGCGGGCCGGCGGGACGTCCGCCGGGACGTCGGCGACCGCACCGCCGCCACCGGCGATCGACAGCCGCCGCTCCAGGCGCTCGAGGCGCTGCAGCGTCGCGGCGGCCGAGTCGTCGGTGGCCGGCAGCAGCATCCGCGCGCAGACCAGCTCGAGCAGCAGCCGCGGCGCGGTCGTCCCGCGCATCTCGGTCAGCCCCTCGTGCACGGTGTCGGCCATCCGCGACAGCGTCGCCGAGCCCAGCGCGCGGGCCTGCTGGCTCATGAGGTCCAGCCGGTCGGGCGGGCAGTCGAGCAGGCCGTTGCCGCCGGCGTCGGGGACCGCGTCGAGCACGATGAGGTCGCGCAGCCGGTCGAGCAGGTCCGTGGCGAACCGGCGGGGGTCGTGCCCGGCCTCCACCACCCGGTCGACGGCGCGGAAGACGCCCGGCGCGTCGGAGGCGGCGAGCGCGTCGATGGCCTCGTCGAGCAGCGCGTCGTCGGTGACGCCGAGCAGGCCCACCGCGCTGGCGTAGGTGACGCCCTCGGGTCCGGCGCCGGCCAGCAGCTGGTCGAGGATCGACAGCGAGTCGCGCACCGACCCGCCGCCGGCCCGCACCACCAGCGGGAACACCGTGGGCTCGACCTGCACGCCCTCGGCGGCGCACGTCCGCTCCAGCAGCCCGCGCAGCGTCGTCGGCGGGACCAGCCGGAACGGGTAGTGGTGGGTGCGCGAGCGGATGGTGGGGAGCACCTTGTCCGGCTCCGTCGTCGCGAAGACGAACACCAGGAACTCCGGCGGCTCCTCGACCACCTTGAGCAGGGCGTTGAAGCCCTGCGTGGTGACCATGTGCGCCTCGTCGACGATGTAGACCTTGTAGCGGCTGCTCACCGGGGCGAAGAACGCCCGCTCGCGCAGGTCGCGGGCGTCGTCCACGCCGCCGTGGCTGGCCGCGTCGATCTCGATGACGTCGAGCGACCCGGGGCCGTCGGGCGCGAGCGCGACGCAGGACGCGCACACCCCGCACGGGGTCGACGTGGGCCCCTGCTCGCAGTTGAGCGAGCGGGCGAGGATGCGCGCCGAGGACGTCTTGCCGCAGCCGCGCGGGCCGCTGAACAGGTAGGCGTGGTTGATCCGCCCGCCGTCGACGGCGTTGACCAGCGGGGTGGTCACGTGCTCCTGGCCGACCACCTCGGCGAAGGTCGCCGGGCGGTACTTCCGGTAGAGCGCCAGAGCCACGCGGCGAGGTTACGTGCCGGGGCCGACGAGCCGGGAGCACCCGGACGCCGGACGCGTCACTGCGCCAGCCGGAGCAGGAACTCGACCTGGCCGGTGTCCTCGACCCGGACGAAGCCGAGGTCCGGCGGGGTGATGCCGAAGTCGCCGAAGACGACGGGGACGGCGCCGGAGACCTCGACGCCCTCGGCCGTGCGGACGACGGACAGGTCGGCCCGCACCGGCCGCGTGGTGTCGCGCAGGGTGAGCTGGCCGGCGACCGGGACGGTCACCGGCGTGCCGGTCAGCTCGGGGAGGTCCACCGGGCCCTGGACGGCGAACGTCCCGGTGGGCCAGGTGCCGACCTCCATGACGTCGTCGCGGAAGTAGGCGTCCCGCTGACCGACGTCGGTGCGGGTGCTCGCGACGTCGACGACGACCTCGGCGGTGGCCAGGTCCCCGCCCTCGACGACGACCGAGCCGGTCACCCGGTCGGTCGTGCCGGCCACGGTGACGTCCGCACCGTTGAGCACCTCGTCGACGCGGTAGCCGGCCGACGAGCCGGGGCCGACGGTCCAGGTGCCGTCGGTGTCGGGGGCCAGCTCGACGCCGGAGGGCTGGGCCTGCACGGTCGGGGCGGCCGCGGCGTCCTCCTGGGACGCGGCGTAGACCAGCGGGCCGAGGCCCAGGCCGAGCACGACCAGCGCGGCGACGCCCCCGACGACCCACCACACGTGACGACGACGGGCCACGGGGCTCCTCTCCTTGACGCTTCAAGCACAGGGTGCCGTGCCGCCGGAGTGGAGGGAACGCCGACCGGCCGATCGGGGGAGAAAGAAGGGACCCCCCGCGCACCCGCCAGAGCCCGCTTATCCTTGCTGCCTTCCGGCCCTGGGGAGGTTCACAGGGTGACGCCACACGAGGGGTCTGCACACCACTGTAGAGGACGCCGGCCGGTAGGCTCCGCCCCATGTCGCCCCGGCGCGCCCTCGTCCTGCCCCCGCCCCGCTCCTGACCCGGAGCACCGCGGGCTGAGACCCGCGGCCGACCCTCGCGCCGGCCGCTGCTGCGCCGTGCTCCGGACCGCCTCCCCGTCCGGAACCAGCGCCCAGGAGCGTCATGTCCACCCCCTCCTCCCCCGCGGTCCGCCGCGGGTCCGCCGCGGCGAACCGCGGACCCTCGTCGGGGAACCGCGGATTCCTGCTCGTCGTCCTCGCCGCCCTCTGCTGGGGCACCTCCGGCCTGTGCGGCCGCGTGCTGGCCGACCGCAGCGGCCTGACCGCCCTCGACACCGCCTGGTACCGCCTGGCCGTCGGCGCGGTGGCGCTGTCGGCGGCCTGGGCGGTCACCGCCCGGCGCCGCGGTCCCGCCGTCCGGGTGACCCGCCCGCTCGCCGTCCGCCTGGTCCTCATCGGTGCCGGGCTGGCCGCCTACCAGCTCGCCTTCTTCTCCGCGGTCGCGCTGGCCGGCGTGAGCATCGCCACGCTGGTCGCGCTCGGCGTGGCGCCGCTGCTCGTCGCCGTCGGCGGCACGCTGCTCGGGCACGGCCGGCCGAGCCGCGCGACGCTGCTCGCCCTCGGCGTCGCCCTCGTCGGGCTCGGCCTGCTCGTCGGCGTCTCCGCCGGCGCCGACACCGGGACGACGGTGCTGCTCGGGGCGCTGACGGCCACCGGCTCGGCACTGGGCTACGCCGTCGTCACGCTGGCCGGGGGCGGGGTGCCGGCCGGCACCCCGGTCACCCTCGTCGGGTTCGTGCTCGGCGCGCTGCTGCTCACGCCCGTCGCCTTCGCGCACGGCCTGACCGTCCCGTCCGACCCGGTGGCGCTGGCCGTGCTGCTCTACCTCGGGCTGGTGCCCAGCGCCCTGGCCTACGGCCTGTTCTTCACCGGGGTGCGCAGCCTGCCGGGCGCGGTGGTGTCGATCGTCACGCTGCTCGAGCCGCTGACGGCGACCGTCCTGGCCACGGCGTTCCTCGGCGAGCGGCTGGCGCCGGCCGCCGCCGCCGGAGGGGCGCTCCTGCTGGCCGCCGTCGCGGGGCTCTACCTGCGCGAGCTGGGCCGCCGCGCCCGGGCGGTCGCGGCGGCGGGGGCCTGAACGGCGACGGGCCCCGGCTGCCTGCCGGGGCCCGTCGCCGACGTGCGGAGGATGGGAGATTCGAACTCCCGAGGGGTTGCCCCCAACCCGCTTTCCAAGCGAGCGCCATAGGCCACTAGGCGAATCCTCCCGTGCCCGCCGATGGTAGCGGACCGCCCTGGCCGTCCCGGTCCCCGGCGCAGGCCGCGCGCCGCCCCGGGTGGTCCGCGGGCGCGGCACGGGGCAGGCTGGACCCCTCACGGGAGCGTGCGACGACCCCGCGCCGTCCCGTCGGACGTCAGCGAGGGCGTCCACACCGCACGCCTCACCGAGGCGACGACACGAACGACGACACGAACAGCTGTCGCGGGGCGACGAGGAGGCAGGGCGGATGAGCGATCCGGGGCAGGTCAGACCGGAGGTCGTGGCGGCCATCGTGGCCGTCCTGCACGGCGCCGACCCCGCGGGGCTGCCGCCCTCGGCGACCCGCGAGGAGAAGGCGGCCGCCAAGGACCGCTACCTGTCGGAGTTCGTCGCCGAGCGCAGCAAGCGCGACCGGCAGGCGCAGGCCTGGGAGCTGCTGCTCACCCGCAGCTACGACGAGCCGCCCACCTGGGAGCGGCTCTTCGACGACCTGGCGCCCGACGCGGTCGCCGAGCTGGGCGAGCTGTACGACGCGCTGCCGTCGGGTGCACAGGAGGAGTACGCCCGCCGCTACGGCGTCCCGAGTTCGGTCTGACCTGCAGGTTCGACCACGCCACACCCGGGGGTAAGGGCCTCCGGTGACCACCACTGCGCCGGGCCGCCTCGTCGCGGCCCGCTACCGGCTGCTCACGCAGATCGGCGGCGGCGGTCAGGGCTCGGTCTGGCTCGGGCGCGACGAGCTGCTGGGCCGGCAGGTCGCCGTCAAGCAGATCCGCCTCCCGGCCGGCACCAGTCCATACCTGGGCGACGAGCAGCGGCAGCGCGCCCTGCGCGAGGGCCGCATCGCCGCCCGGCTCAGCCACCCGCACGCCGTCACCGTGTACGACGTCGTCCTCGAGGACGGCATCCCGTACCTGGTGATGGAGTACCTGCCCTCGCGCAGTCTGTCCGCGGTGCTCACCCAGGAGGGCACGCTGCGGCACGACCAGGTGGCCCAGATCGGCGCCCAGCTGGCCGACGCGCTGGCCGCCGTGCACGCGGCCGGGATCGTGCACCGCGACGTCAAGCCGGGCAACGTGCTCATCGGGGAGGGCCCGCGCGTCGAGGGCCTGGTGAAGATCACCGACTTCGGCATCTCGCACGCGGCGGGCGACGTCACGCTGACCCAGACCGGCCAGATCACCGGGACCCCGGCCTTCCTGGCCCCCGAGGTGGCCCAGGGCGTGGAGATGACGGCGGCCAGCGACGTCTTCTCGCTCGGCGCGACGCTCTACACCTGCCTGGAGGGCCAGCCGCCGTTCGGCATGGACGACAACGCGCTGCGCCTGCTGCACAAGGTGGCCGGCGGGGAGGTCCGGCCGCCGCGGCGCGCGGGGTCGCTGACCCGCGTGCTCGCCCGCATGCTCGCCACCGAGCCGGCGGACCGGCCGGACATGACCCAGGTGCGCGACGAGCTGGCCAAGCTCGCCGCCGGCCGCGACGGCGACACGACGACGGTGCTGCTGGCGCGCACGGACCTGCGGCCGGGCACCCCGGACGGCGAGCGGTCCGGCGGCGCCGCCCCCCTGCCGCCGGTGTCCCCGCCCACGCCGGCCGGGGTGCCGGCTCCGGTGCCGGTGGCCGAGCCCGACCCGCCGACCGAGGCCGGGGCGGCGCAGCGGGGCGACACCCGCACCGACCTGCCCGCCGGGGAGCCGGCGCCGGCCGCCGGCCCGCCCGCGGAGCACCCCGGCCCGCTGGTGGGGGCCCGTCCGCGCCGCCGCCGCCCGCTGCTGGTGGCGCTGCTCGCCCTGGTGGTGCTCGCCGTCGGCGGCGGGCTGCTGTGGGCCGGCCTGCGCGACGGCGGCGCCGACCCGCAGGCCGGCGCGGGGACCTCCTCGTCCGCCGCCCCCTCGGGGACCGACGGCGCCGCCACCGGGACCCCCACGCCCGAGACCCCGCAGCCGTCGGCGGAGGAGACGACCGCGGAGCCGGCGCCGGAGACCACGTCGGCGTCCGCACCGCCGGCCGCGACGACCGCTCCCGCGGCCGCCGACCCGGCGACGGAGGCGCAGCAGACGCTCGAGCAGTACTACGCGCTGCTGCCCGGCGACACCGCCGCGGCCTACGACCTCACCGGCCCGACCCTGCAGTCACGGGCCAGCTACGGCTACTACGAGGACTTCTTCAGCCGCTGGTCGGACATCAACCTGCTCGACGTCCGCGACGTCGTCGAGCAGGGGGACGTCATCACGGCGACGACGGACGTCGAGTTCCTCGCCCCTGGCGACCGGCTGGTGGAGACGCACGCGGTGACGTTCGTGCGGGGCGACGACGGCCGGCTGCTCATCGACCTCGACGTCGTCGCCTGACGCGCCAGGAGACGACGACGGCGGCGCCCCGTGCGGGGCGCCGCCGTCTCGGTCCTGCTGGCGGTGGCGGTGGGATTTGAACCCACGGAGGCTTGCACCTCACACGCTTTCGAGGCGTGCTCCTTCGGCCGCTCGGACACGCCACCGCCGGAGAGACTACAGGCCCCGCTTCGCGCGGAAGAAGGCGCGTAGGAGTGTCGCGCTCTCCCCGGCGCGGACGCCCGCGGTGACCCGTGGCCGGTGGTTGAGCCGGCGGTCGCGGACGACGTCCCACAGCGACCCGGCGGCGCCGGCCTTGGGGTCGTCGGCGCCGTAGACGACGTGCGCCACGCGGGCCAGGACGCTGGCGCCGGCGCACATCGTGCACGGCTCGAGCGTCACCACCAGCGTGCAGCCGGTCAGCCGCCAGCCGTCGCCGTGCACCCGGGCGGCGGCGCGCAGGGCCAGCACCTCGGCGTGCGCGGTGGGGTCGCCGGTCCGCTCGCGCTCGTTGGCCGCCTCGGCCAGCACGCCGCCGTCGGGCCCGAGGACGACGGCACCGACGGGTGTGTCGCCCCACTCCTGGGCCGCGGCGGCCAGCTCCAGGGCGCGGGCCATCGCCGCGTCGACGGCGTCGTCGGCCGGACCGGTCACGTCAGCGGGAAGCCGACCAGCGCCGTCAGCTCGGCCAGCGCCTCGGCGGGGTCGGCCACCTTGATCGTGTGCATGCCCAGCGCCCGCGCCGGCTTGAGGTTGATGCCGAGGTCGTCGAGGTAGGCGCAGTCGGCGAAGGCCAGCTCCCGGCCCACCGCCGCCGACAGCCGGTCCAGCGTCCGCCGGTAGATCTCCGGCTCGGGCTTGCGCACGCCCTCGACGGAGGACTCCACGACCGCGTCGAACAGGCCGATCAGCTCACCGAGCCGCCCGGTGCGCTCCATCGGTGCGATGTTGTTCGACACCATCCCCAGCGGCAGTCCCGCGGCGCGGAGCCGGCGGACGGCCTCGACCATCTCCGGTCGCACCTCCCCGGCCAGGGCCGCCAGCACGCGGCGGGCGTCCACCCGGTGACCGGCGGCCAGCGCCTCGGCCTCGAAGGTGTCGACGAACCCCTCGACGTCGAGCTCGTTGCGCTCGTAGCGCGCCCAGGCGTTCGTGTCGGGGTCGGTGCTGTTGAGCCGGCGGATCAGGCCCTCGGGCAGTCCGGCCTCGCGCTCGTAGGCGGCGAAGGCGAGCATCGGGCTCTCGGTGATCACGCCGCCGAGGTCGAAGACGACGGCGCGCACGGTCGCGGTCACGACCGCACCGCCGCGGCCAGCTCGTCGGCGAAGCCCAGCCGGACGGCGATGCGGGCGACCATCTCGTCGGCCCACAGGTCGTCGGCGGTCACGATCGGCCGCAGCTCGTCGGCGGGCAGCCCGTCGTCGGCGAACACGTCGAGGTCCCCTCCCGGCCAGCCGGTCTCGTCGTCGTCGAACGCGCCGTCCTCGTCGACGGCGATGCCGTAGCGCTCCACCACCTCGGCGCCCAGCACCCACTCCTGCATGGTCGCGTCGGAGATCAGCGCCCGGACCATCCCGCCCGGGCCGTGCCGCAGGACGACGAAGTACAGCCGCGAGTCGACGACGACCACGAACGGCGGGGGCCACTCCCCCCGGCCGGGCTCGCCGAGCGCCCGCTCCAGGACCGGCAGCTCGTCGCCGGCGTCGGCGGCCAGCAGCTCGACCCGCCAGCGACCGTCCGGGCGGGCGACCCGCACCGCCCAGCTCGACGGCGCCGCCGCCGCGTCCGCGGCGCTCACCGGACCCGCAGCACGGTCAGGCCGTCGGCCAGCGGCAGCAGCACCGTCTCGAACCGCGGGTCGGTGGCCAGCGCCGCGTTGAGCGCCACCAGCGCCCGGTCGTCGTCGCTCTGCGGGTCGAGCACCCGGCCGCTGCGCAGCGTGTTGTCCAGCAGCACGACGCCGTTGCGGCGCATCCGCGGGTGCAGCTCGTCGACGTAGGCGGGGTAGCCGGTCTTGTCCGCGTCGACGAAGGCGAGGTCGAACACCGGTTCCACCGGCAGCGCGCGCAGCTGCTCGAGCGCCTCTCCCAGCCGCAGCTCGACCCGGTCGGCCACGCCGGCCCGCGTCCAGTACCGGCGGGCGACGGCGGTCCACTCCTCGCTGCGGTCCAGGCACAGCAGCGAGCCGTCCGCGGGCAGGCCGCGGGCGATGCACAGCGCGGAGAAGCCGGTGAACGTGCCGATCTCGATCGCGCGGCGGACGCCCAGCGCCCGGGTGAGCAGCTGCATGAGTACGCCCTGCTCGACGGCGACCTGGAAGGTGGCCGGCGCCTCCCCTCGCTCGGCGAGGGCGGCGGTCTCGGCCACCAGGTCCGTGGCCACCTCGTCGAGGGGCGCGGAGCTGGCCCGGACGTAGTCGCCGAGCTCCGGGGTGAGCAGGAACGACCGCGGCGTCATGCCGGGAACCGGGGGCGCGGGGAGGACGGCATAGCCTCCGATCATGGCCGATCCCGCTCCGGACGACGGAGCCGACGTCGACCCCGCCCTGCTCGCCCGGCTGGCGGCCGACCCGCTGGCGGTCCACCTGGGCATCGAGCTGGAGCAGGTCCGGCCCGGGTACGCCCGGGCGTCGATGACGGTGGGCCCGCACCTGCTCAACGCGGTCGGGACCGCGCACGGCGGCGCGACGATGGCGCTGCTCGACGTCGTGCACGCCGCGGTGAGCAACAGCCACGGCACGGTCGCGGTGGCCCAGGACGTGCACACCGAGTTCCTGCACCCCGGCCGGCCCGGCGAGCGGCTGGTCGCCGAGGGCAGCGAGCTGCACCGCAGCAGCCGCACCGCCGTCTACCGGATCGACGCCCGCGGCGAGGACGGCCGGCTGGTGGGCACCGCGCTGGCCCGGGTCTTCCGCACCGACCGCCCGTGGGCGACGGCGTGAGCCTGCCGGTCCCGACGGTGCCCGCGCCGCCGGTCGGCGTCGTCGGTCTCGGCCAGCTCGGCGGGTCGCTGGCCGCCGCGCTGGTGGCCGCCGGCCGCGAGGTGCGCGGGTGGGACGTCGACCCCGCGGCCCGCGAGGCGGCGGCCGCGCGCGGCGTGGCGGTCACCCGGGAGCTCGCCGGCGTCGTCGTCCTCGCCGTCCCGCTGCCGGCGATGGCCACCGCCCTCGACGGCGTCGACGTCGACCCGGCCGCGACGGTCACCGACCTCGGCTCGGTGAAGGGCCCGGTGCTGGCCTCCGTCGGCGCGGCGCTGGACGGGCGCTTCGTCGGCGGGCACCCGATGTGCGGCACCGAGCGGTCCGGCCACGAGGCCACCGACCCGGCGCTGTTCCAGGGGGCGCGCTGGGCGCTGTGCCTGGAGCCGGGCACCGAGCTGCCGCGCTGGCTGCGCGTGGCCGAGGTCGCGCTGGCCGCCGGCGCCGAGGTGGTGCCGGTGACCGCCGCCGCGCACGACGACGCGGTGGCCGCGGTCAGCCACGTGCCGCACCTGCTCGCCGCCGCCCTGGCCGCGGCCGCCGGCGAGGCCGGGCCGCTCGCCCTGGCGCTGGCGGCCGGGAGCTTCCGCGACGGCACCCGCGTGATCGGCAGCGACCCCGCGTTCGTCACCGCGATGGTCGAGGGCAACGCCGGGCCGACGGCCGCCGCGCTCGACCGGGTGCGCGCGCAGCTGGCACGGCCCTGGCCCGAGCTGGTCGCCGCCGGGCACGCGGTGCGCACCGCCGTCCCGGGCCGGCGGACCGTGCGCGTGCCCCTGGACCGGGCGGCGCTGCTGGCCCTGGGCCGGGCCGGCGGTGCGGTGACCCGGCGGCTGGCCGCCTTCGTCGAGGGCTGGGTGCCCGAGCCCTGACCGTTTCGCCTCCGCCGCGGCGGGCAGGGAGCGGTCATGGACGACAGCGAGATCCGCAGCCGCATCGACGCGCTGGTCGAGGAGGAGCACCGGCTCCGGGAGAGCGGCGAGCACACCGACGAGCAGCGCGCCCGGCTCCGGCAGGTCGAGGAGGAGCGCGACCAGCTCTGGGACCTGGTCCGCCAGCGGGACGCCAAGCGGCAGTACGACGAGGACCCCGACAGCGCCGAGGTGCGCCCGAGGTCCGAGGTCGAGGGCTATCTCCAATAGCAGAAGGACCCCCTCGCCCCCCCCACGCCTCGCTCCGCTCGGCGCGGGCCCCTGCGAGGGAGCCGTTCCAGCGCGTTGCTAAGCGGAGTCGCGGACCGGGCGGCGCTGGCCGGCGTCGTGGTGGCCGGTGCCGAGCAGGGCCAGCTGCCAGAGCAACCGGGACCGCGGATCGGTGAGCTTGCGGCCGGTCACCGACTCGATCCGCCGCAGCCGGTGCATGACCGTGTTGCGGTGGCAGTACAGGAGGTCCGCGGCGCGGGTGGGCGAGCCGTCGGCGTCCAGCAGGGCCGACAGCGTCTCCAGCAGCACCTCCCGCTCGTCCTCGGGCAGCTCGATCAGCCGGCCGAGGGTCTGGCCGACCAGCCGGTCGGCGATCTCCGGTGACTCGCTGAGAAGCGCCTCGGGCAGCCGCTCGTCGATGGTCGCCACGCGGGCGACGCCGGCCGGCAGCGTCCGCGCGGCGGTCTCGGCCAGCCGGTAGGCGCCGGCGACGGCGGCCGCGTCCTCGACCGCCGCGGAGACGCCGACCGGCCCGCCGGCGAGCGCGCCCAGCCAGGCCAGCAGCTCCGGGAGCCGGCGGGCACCCAGGGTCACGACGCCCACCTGCGCCTGCGCCCGCACCCCCCACACCGAGCGGGTCCCGCGCTTGAGCAGCGCCGCGGCGGGGTCGGCCAGCGCGGGCGTCCCGTCGTCCCGGGCCGGCGCGACGACCACGACCAGCCGGCCGCGCAGCGGGACGGCCAGCGCCTCACCCGCCGCCCGGACGAAGGCGGGGTCGCCGCCACGGCCGTCGAGCAGGCCGTCGAGCAGCCGCTGCCGCTCGGCCTCGCCCAGGCCCGCCCGGCGGCGCTCCTCGGCCCGGTAACCCTCGGCGACGGCGCTGCACCCGCGGTCGTTGGTCCGCCACAGCGACCCGGCGACCTCCAGCAGCAGGGCGTCGTCCTGCCGGTCACCCTCGCGCGAGAGCGCGACGAGCGCCTCCCAGGTGATCTGCCCGCCCAGCCGGTAGGCCCGCAGCACCGCCTCCAGCGGGAAGCCCTGCGCCGCCCGCTGGCTGCCCACCGCGCGGGCGCCCTCGGCGTGGGTCTGGTGGTAGGTGGCCGGGACGTCGGGCAGCAGCCCCCGGATGCTCACCTCGATGTTGCGCCGCAGCGTGGCCCGCACCCGCGGGTCGCCGCCGGTGAGCGCCGCGCGGTAGGCGGGCTCGGTCTCCACGAGGATCCCGGCCATCCGGTCGGTCATCGCGTCGAGCCGCTCGAGCAGGGAGGGCACCAGCCCCGCCAGCCACCGCCGGACGTCCGGCCGTTCCTCGACCCCGGCCTCCGGCCCGCTGCCCGACGCGGCCGTCTGCACCCGCCCACCTCCGCTGGTCATCGCACACAGCACAACACGCGGTCCCCATCACTGTGCGGTCAGCCCATTGTGACGGCGTTCACCGGACGGCAGGCTCTTACGGACGGAGCCGTGACCGAACCGAGGCCCGCGCCGTGCGCGGGCCCGGGGACTCCCCGACGCAGAGGAGACGTGGGCCCCTTGGCGCAGCCGCCCGGAACCACAGGCAGCAGTACGCCCAGGCAGGACCGACCGCCCACCTCCCGGCTGGAGATGACCGGGATCAGCGTCGCCTTCGGCGGCGTCAAGGCCCTCACCGACGTCTCGCTGACCGTCGAGCCCGGCCAGGTGCACGGCCTCATCGGCCCCAACGGCGCCGGCAAGACGACGATGTTCAACGTCGCCTGCGGGCTGGTCCGCCCGACCGAGGGCCGGATCACCTGGCGCGGCGGGGAGCTGCGCCGGCTGCGGCCCGACCAGCTGGCCAAGCTCGGGATCGCCCGCACCCTGCAGGGCGTGGGCCTCTTCCCCGGCCTGACGGTGCTGGAGAACGTGATGGTGGGCGCGCACAAGCACGCCCGCGCCGGTTTCCTCTCCGCGCTGCTCGCGATCCCGACCGCCGACAAGGACGAGGCCCGCCTGCGCGAGCGCGCGCTGGGCGCGCTCGCCGAGCTCGACGCGGAGGAGTACGCCGGCCGCTACCCCGGCAGCCTCCCCTATCCGGTGCAGAAGCGGGTCGCGCTCGCCCGCGCCCTGGTCGCCGAGCCGGAGCTGCTGCTGCTCGACGAGCCCGCCAGCGGCCTGTCCGAGGACGAGATGCGCGAGCTGGGCGAGCTCATCCAGCACCTCAGCGGCCGGATGAGCGTGCTCCTCGTCGAGCACCACATGGACCTGGTCATGCGCGTCTGCGACCAGATCACCGTCCTCGACTCCGGCCAGCAGATCGCCGCCGGCACCCCGGAGCAGGTGCAGAACGACCCGGCGGTCACCGAGGCCTACCTCGGCGACGCCGTCGACGCCGAGGCCGACGCCGCGGAGCTCGCGGCCACCGACGGGGGGACGCAGCGTGGCTGACACGGGCGCACACGGCAGCACCGCGTCGGGCGCCGGCGCCGTCGGCACGTCCGGCGCGGCGACCGGCGGGACGGCGACCGCACCCGCCGTCCTCGAGGTCGAGGGCCTCAGCGCCGCCTACGGGCCGGTGCGCGCGCTGCAGGACGTGACGCTGCGCGCCGAGCACGGCCGGATCACCGCGGTGCTCGGCGCCAACGGCGCGGGCAAGACGACCCTGCTGCGCACGATCAGCGGCCTGGTCCGGCCGACCGCCGGGCGGGTGCTGCTCGGGGGCGAGGACGTCACGCGGGCGCCGGTCGAGGCGATGGTCACCAAGGGCATGGCGCACGTGCCCGAGGGCCGCGGCGTCATCGCCGAGCTGACCGTCGACGAGAACCTGCGGGTGGGCGCGCTGTTCCGCGGCAAGGTGCCGTCGGAGGAGTTCGACCGCGTCTACTCGTTCTTCCCGCGGATCGCCGAGCGGCGCACCCAGACCGCGCACACGCTCTCCGGCGGCGAGCGGCAGATGCTCGTCATCGGCCGCGCGCTGCTCGCCCGGCCGAAGGTGCTGCTGCTCGACGAGCCGTCGCTGGGCCTGGCGCCGCGGATCGTCGCGCAGATCTTCGCGATGGTCCGCCACCTGGTCGACACCGAGGGCCTGTCGGTGCTGCTGGTGGAGCAGAACGCCCGCAGCGCGCTGTCGGTGGCCGACACCGGCGTCGTGCTCAACCTCGGCCGCGTCGTGGTCACCGACGACGCCGCCCGGCTGGCCGGCGACGAGGACCTCCGGCACGCCTACCTCGGCTTCTAGCCGCCACCCCGCTCCTCAGCACCACCAGGAAGGCAGCCCCTCCGTGCAGCAGTTCGTCAACCTCACCCTCGGCGGGGTGATCACCGGCGCGGTCTACGCGGCGTTCGCGCTCGCCCTCGTGCTCATCTGGCGCTCCACCCGGATCGTCAACTTCGCGCAGGGCGCCATGGCCGCGATCACCACGTTCATCGCGCTGTCGCTCATCGAGTCCGGCCAGTCCTACTGGGTCGGCCTGGTCGTCGCGCTGCTGGCCGGCCTGGTGATCGGCGCGGTCGTCGAGCGGCTGGTGATCCGGCCGGTGGAGGGCGGCCCCGAGCTCAACGCGGTCATCGTCACGCTGGGTCTGTTCATCGCCATCCAGGCGCTCATCTCGGTGCTCTTCGGCGTCAACCAGCGGGCCTTCGTCGCCCCCTTCTCCACCATCGGCTTCCGCGTCGGCGACAACAGCCTGGCGCTCAGCCCGAACACCCTGTTCACCCTCGGCGCGGTGCTGCTGGTCATGGTCGGGCTCACCGCACTGTTCCGGTTCACCCGCGTCGGCCTGGCGATGCGCGCCTCCGCCTTCGGCCAGGAGGTCGCCCGGCTGCTCGGCGTCCGGGTCGGCCGGATGCTCACCCTCGGCTGGGCGCTGGCCGCCGTCGTCGGCTCCCTCGCCGGCATGCTCATCGCCGCCGAGGTCACCTTCGTCACCCCGACCTACATGGACGCGCTGATCGTCTTCGGCTTCGTCGCGGCGGTGCTCGGCGGCCTCGACTCGCCGGTCGGCGCCGTCGTCGGCGGGCTGCTGCTCGGCCTGCTGCTCAGCTACGTGCGCGGCTACGTCGGCGACGAGCTCGTCGGCCTCGCCGCGCTCGTCGTCCTCGTGGTGGTGCTGCTCGTCCGGCCCGGCGGGCTCTTCTCGACGACCCAGACCCGGAGGGCGTGAGCGCCGTGAGCGACCTGCAGACCCCCGCCTCCGCCGCCGGCGCGGCCACCTCCGACGCCCCGGTCAGCGCGACGGCCGCGTCCAACGCCTCCTCGGCCCAGGCCACCGGCGGCCGCACGTTCCTGCCGCGCAACACCCTGCTGCGCCACCTGCTCGTGCTGGTGCTCTGCGCCGTCGGCGCCGTCGTCCTGCTCGAGTCGACCGACCTGGGCTTCAACGCCCAGATCGGCTACGTGGCCTACTACGCCATCGCCGCCGGTGGGCTCACCGTGCTCACCGGCCTCAACGGGCAGATCTCCCTCGGCCACGGCGCGCTGATGGCCGTCGGCGGCTACACCACGGCGCTGATGCTCGACGCCGAGGAACCGCTGCCGCTGGTCGTCATCTTCCTGGCCGCCGTCGCGCTCACCTCGCTGGTCGGCGCGGTCGTCGGCGTCGCGGCGGCCCGCCTGCACGGCCCCTACCTGGCCGGCGCCACGCTGGCCCTCGCCGTGGGCCTGCCCGGCCTGGCGCTCTACTTCAAGGAGACGCTCGGCGGCGAGCAGGGGCTGACGGTCTCCAGCCCCGACCGCCCGGAGTGGTTCACCGAGGCGATCCGCACGCTGTCGGGCGGCTCCCCCTCCGGCGTCAAGTGGATCGCCTACATCAGCGTCGCCTGCCTGCTGATCACCTACTTCCTGCTGGCCAACCTGATGCGCAGCCGGGTCGGGCGGACCTGGCGCGCGGTGCGCGACCAGGAGGTCGCCGCCGAGCTGGCCGGCATCTCCCTGGGGACCTGGCGGGTGGTGGCCTTCGTCGTCAGCGCGGCGGCGGCCGGCCTCGCCGGCGCGGTGCTCGCCCTCGTCGTCCGGCTCACCGCACCGACGGCGTTCACCATCGTGCTCTCGCTGTCGCTGCTGACCGCGATCGTCATCGGCGGCCTGGGCAGCCTCTTCGGCGCCCTGGTCGGCTCGGTGCTGCTGGTCTTCCTGCCGCGGCTGCTGCGCGACGCCGGCGAGTCGCTGGACATGGACGCCGCCCAGGCCGCCGAGATCAGCTACGTCGTCTACGGCGTGATCCTCGTCGTGGTCATGCTCTTCGCCCCGGCAGGACTGGTCGGCTCGATCCGCCTCGCCCTGCTCCGGTCCCGCGCCCGCCGCTCCGCCCGCGGCTGACCGGCGCCCACCCAGACTCCCGGGCACAGGCGCCCGGGTCCGCACAGAGGAGAACCCTTGACACGATCCTCACGACGCCTCGTCAGCTTCGTGGCCGCGGCGACCGTCGCCTCCACCCTGGCCGCCTGCGGCGGCGGCGGTGGTGGTGGCGGTGGCGGCGGCGGCGACGAGGAGAACGAGGCCTCGGACGTCGGCATCACCGAGGACACCATCCGCATCGGTGCCCACTACCCGCTGACCGGCGTCGCGGCGCCCGGCTACAGCGAGATCCCGACCGGCGTCCAGGCGTACTTCGACTACGTCAACGCCAACGGCGGGGTCAACGGGCGCGAGATCGAGTGGATCTACCGCGACGACGCCTACAACCCGACCAACACCAGCCAGGTCGTCAACCAGCTCGTCCTCGAGGACGAGGTGTTCGCGATCATGGGCGGCCTGGGCACCCCGACCCACAACGCGGTCACCGACTTCCTCAACAGCGAGGGCGTGCCCGACCTGTTCGTGTCGTCGGGCTCGCGGCTGTGGGACGACCCGGAGGAGAAGCCCTACACCTTCGGCTGGCAGCCCGACTACGAGATCGAGGGCAAGATTATCGGTCAGTACGTGGCCGAGAACTTCCCCGACGCCAAGGTCGGCCTGTTCCTCCAGGGCGACGACTTCGGCGAGGACGGCGCGGCCGGTGCCAAGCAGTTCCTCGAGGACCAGATCGTCGCCGAGGAGACCTACGTCCCCGGCAACACCGACGTCCGCCCGCAGATCTCCGCGCTGCAGGCCGCCGGTGCCGACCTCGTCCTGGGCTTCAACGTGCCGAGCTACACCGCGCTGTCGCAGCTGACCGCGCTGCAGCTGGGCTACCAGCCGCAGTGGTTCTACTCGAACGTCGGCTCGGACCCGGCGCTGGTCGGCTCGCTGCTGGCCCGCTTCTCCGAGGGCGCGGTCAGCGACGCCAGCCTGCTCGACGGCGTGCTCACCACCGAGTACATCCCCACCGTCGACACCCCGGACGACCCGTGGATCCAGCTCTACCAGCGGGTCTGGGACGAGTCCGGCCAGGAGGGTGAGCTCACCAACTACCGGGCCTACGGCATGTCGATGGCCTACACCATGATCCAGGCGCTGCAGTCGGCCGGCCAGAACCCGACGCGGGACGACCTGGTCGCCGCCGTCGAGCAGGCCGGTGCGGACTGGGAGGGCCCGGGCTTCGCGCCGTTCCGCTACTCCGAGGACAAGCACGCCGGCTACAGCGGCATGCTGGTCAGCCGGATCGTGGGCCAGGGCTCGGAGGACCTGACGCCGGTGCTGGTCACCGACAACGGCGACGCCGAGATCGAGGAGTACGACGGCGAGGCCACCACCCCGCCGGAGAGCGGCATCCCGGACGAGGAGCCGGTCAACTAGCAGAGGTCCGCTGCTCCTCACCCCTCGCATGCGGGTGGCCCCGTCCAGAGGCTCACCCCGAGCCTGCGAGGGGTGAGGAGGACGGGGTCCTTTCCGGGCCGTCGGTCTCCTCCGGGAGGCCGGCGGCCCGTCGCCGTGTCGCGGGGCGGGCCGTCCGGCGGAACACTCAGCTCCCGAAGTGTCGGGAGTTGATCTCCGGGTAGGCAGCCCGGGACGACGGCACGGAGGGCGGGAGCAGCGATGGTGCGCGCGGCACGGACGATCCGGCGGGCGGTGGTGACCGGCGGCGCCGGCTTCCTCGGCTCGCACCTGTGCGAGCACCTGCTCGACCGCGGTGTCGAGGTCGTCTGCCTGGACAACTTCCTCACCGGGTCGCCGGAGAACGTCGTCCACCTGATGGAGCACCCCGGGTTCCGGCTGGTGCGCTGCGACGTCACTGACTTCGTGCACGTGCCCGGCGACGTCGACCTGGTGCTGCACTTCGCCTCGCCGGCCAGCCCGCTGGACTACCTGAAGATGCCGATCGAGACGCTGAAGGTCGGCAGCCTGGGCACGCTGCACACGCTCGGCCTGGCCCACGAGAAGGGCGCCCGCTACGTGCTGGCGTCGACGTCGGAGGTCTACGGCGACCCGCTGGAGCACCCGCAGCGGGAGGAGTACTGGGGCAACGTCAACCCGGTGGGACCGCGCGGGGTCTACGACGAGGCCAAGCGGTTCAGCGAGGCCATGACGACGGCCTACCGGACGTCGAAGGGCACCGACACCGGCATCGTGCGGATCTTCAACACCTACGGCCCGCGGATGCGCCCCGACGACGGCCGGGCCATCCCCGCGTTCGTCGGGCAGGCGCTGTCCGGCCGGCCGCTGACCGTGGCCGGTGACGGCTCGCAGACGCGCTCCATCTGCTACGTCGACGACACGGTGCGCGGCATCCTCGCGCTCGCGTTCTCCGACCAGCCCGGGCCGGTGAACATCGGCAACCCCGACGAGCTGTCCATGCTGCGGCTGGCGCAGTGGATCGTGGAGCTGACCGGGTCGTCGTCGCCGATCTCGTTCGTCGACCTGCCGGTCGACGACCCGAAGGTGCGCCGCCCCGACACCACCCGCGCCGAGCAGCTGCTCGACTGGCGGCCGACGGTGCCCTCCGAGGACGGCCTGCGCCGCACGGTCGCCTGGTTCGCCGAGCAGCGCCGGACGGCGGCCCTGCGGGCCGGCTGACGCACCCGCCCGCGGGCCGCGGGGCGGCCCTCCCCCGCAGCACCGGGACCCGGTTCACATCTACGCTGGAGCCCGGCGTCGTGGGTACGCCTGATGACCGGACACTCACGAAAGAGCGCTCATGGGCCGCCACGCCGACACCACCTCCGCGCGCCGCCTGCCGGCCCGCCCCGCGCCCGTCGCCCTCGTCGTCGCGCTGGTCGTCGTCGCGCTGGTCGCCGGTGGGCTGGTGTGGTGGCTGGCCGGGTCCGGCGGCGGCTGCGACGAGACGCGCACCGTCCGGGTCACCGTCGCCCCCGAGCTCGCCCCGGTCGCGCAGGACCTGCTCGCGGAGCCCCGGGACCTCGGGGACGGCAACTGCGCCGGCGCCGAGGTGAGCGCGCAGGAGCCGCTGCAGACCGTCGGCGACCTGCAGGCCCTCGACGACGCCGCGCTGCCGCAGGTGTGGGTGCCCGACAGCTCGCTGTGGACCGTGCGGGCGGCCGACGTCACCCTCGACGCGTCGGGCTCGATGGCCACCTCGCCGGTCGTCCTGGGCACCAGCCGGGCGGCCGTCGACGAGCTCGGCTGGGGCGCGGAGCCGCCGTCGTGGGCCGAGGCGCTCAGCGGCGACCGCCCGGTGGCGGTGCCCGACCTCGCCGAGAGCGCCGAGGGGCTCGCCGCGCTCGCCGCGCTGCGCACCTCCCTCGGCGGCGACGAGTCCGCCGACAACGCCGTCGTGCAGGCCGTGCTGGCCGCCCGCCGCGGTCCGGCCGCCAGCCCGGCCGACGCGCTGGCGGCGGCGGGCTCGGACGCGGCCGACGCACCGCTGGTGCCGGTGAGCGAGCAGGAGGTCGTCGCCACCACCCGGGAGGCGGCCGACTCCGCGCTCGTGCCGGTCTACCCCTCGGAGGGGTCGCCGCGGCTGGACTACCCGGTCCTGCGGGTCGGGACGGTGGCGGACGACGACCGCTCGGCCGTCGACGCCGTCGTCCGGACGCTGACCTCGGCGACCGCGCGCACCGCCGTCCTGGCCGCCGGGTTCCGCGACGCCGAGGGCACCGCGCCCACCGACGCCGGCGACGCGGTGCCGCAGGAGGCGCCCGGCACCGTGGACGTCGACGCCGAGTCGGTGCAGGCGCTGCTCACCGAGCTGTCCCGGCTGGCCGCGCCCTCGCGCATCCTCACGGTCTTCGACGTCTCGACCTCCATGGAGGCCCCCGCGGGCGACGGCACCCGGGCGACGCTGGCCCGGGACGCCGCCAAGAGCACGCTCACGCTGGTGCCGGGCACCTTCTCGCTCGGCCTGTGGTTCTTCGCCCGCGACCTGGAGGAGGACCGGGACTGGACCGAGGCGGTGCCCACCCGGGCCCTGGAGTCGGAGGTCGACGGCAGCAGCCAGCGCGACCTGCTCGACGCCGAGCTCGACACCATCCCCGACCGGCTCAGCCCCGGCGGCACCGGCCTGTACGACACCACGCTGGACGCGGTCCGCGCGGCCCGCGCGGACTACGACCCGACCGCGGTGAACAGCGTGCTGATGGTCACCGACGGCACCGACGAGGACGACGGCACCTCGCTGGAGGCGCTGCTGCAGACCCTCCGGGACGAGGCCGACCCCGACCGGCCGGTGAAGGTGATCGGCGTCGCGCTGGGCCCGGACGCCGACGTCGGCGCGCTGGAGCAGATCGCGGAGGCCACCGGTGGTGCCGCGTACTCCGCCGTCGACCCGACCGACTTCCAGGGCGTCCTCTTCGACGCCCTGCGCCAGCGCTGACCGCCGTCCTCCCTCACCGCAGCGCGTCCCACCCGACGTCCCACGGTCGGGTCGGACACTCGACGATCAGGTCACCTGATCGTCGCCGCCCCCCGCCAGGAGGGACTCCAGGGCCGCGGTGACCTCCTCGACGGTGATCCGCGCGAGGGCCGGGTCCAGCTCGGTGCCCCAGGGGTCGCCGGTGCCGTCACCGTGCCAGAGGACCACGTGCTGCGGCCGCGGCGGCGGCCCCCACAGCGCCGGGGACACCGGCCCGAAGAGCACCACCGAGGGCCGGCGGTAGGCGCTGGCCAGGTGGGCGACGCCGGTGTCGCCGCTGATCACGACCCGAGCCGCGGCCACCGTGGCGGCCAGCTCGAGGGTGGTCGTGCGGCCGGCGAGCACCGCCTCCTCCCCCAGCCCGGCGTCCCGGGCCACCGCGAGCGCCAGGTCGCGCTCGGCCGGCCCGCCGGTGACCCGCACGTCGTGCCCGGCGCCGGCCAGTTCCCGGGCGACGGCGGCGAACCGCCCGGGCGGCCAGCGCCGGCCGGGGAAGGCCGCGCCGGGGTGGACCAGGGCGGCGCCGGTCACCGGCGGGGGCACGGCCGGGACGGCGAGGTCGAGCGCGTCGGGGTCGGCGTCCACGTCCAGGCCCTCGGACACCAGCCGGCACCACCGCCGCACCTCGTGCTCGTCGGGGTACCAGGTCGGCCCGGGGTACCCGGGGCTGGCGAAGGTCAGGAGCCGGGCCGGGTGCAGGTCGGCGACGACGACGTGCGAGGCCGGTCCCCTGCCGTGCAGGTCCACCGCGAGCTCCGGCGGCGGCCCGGTCCAGTCCAGCGGCTCGAGCTCGCGGGCGGGCAGCACCTCGTCGACGGCGTCGACCAGTCCGGCCAGCGGGGCGAGCGCGGCCGTCGTCGCCAGCACCAGCCGGTGGTCCGGCACCGCGGCCCGCACCGCGCGGATCGCGGGGACGCCGGTGAGCAGGTCACCGAGCCCCAGCGGCCGCAGCACGACCGCGACCGGCCGTGCACCTCCGCGGAGGTGCACGGCCTCAGGTGCGCGAGCGCTCGACCAGGGCCGTGGTCGAGTGCCCGTCCAGGTAGGGCAGCACGACGGCCTGCCCGCCCCACCGGCGCAGCACCGCGGCCTCGGGCAGGTCGGCGCCGGCGTAGTCGCCGCCCTTGGCCCAGACGTCGGGCCGCAGCCGGTCGAGCACCTGCGCCGGGGTGTCCTCGTCGAACACCACGACGGCGTCGACGAACTCCAGCGCCTCCAGCACCCGCGCCCGGTCCTCCGCGGTCACCAGCGGCCGCGAGGGGCCCTTGAGCCGGCGCACCGAGTCGTCGGAGTTGACGCACACGACCAGGCAGTCCCCCAGCCCGCGGGCGGCGCGCAGCGTGGCCACGTGTCCGGCGTGCAACAGGTCGAAGCAGCCCCCGGTGGCCACCACCGTGCCGCCGGCGCCGCGCACCCGGGCCAGCAGCGCGGACACGCCGTCCTCGGCGGCCACGTTCGGCTCGCGCACGGCGGGGGCGTCCCACGCCGTGGCACCGCCCGCGGCGACGAACCGGCCGGCGAACGCCACCGCCGCGGCCACCGCCTCGCCGGTCACCGCGCCGTCGGCCAGGGCCAGCGCCGCCGCGGCGGCGAACGAGTCGCCGGCGCCGCACGGGTCGCCGCCGGTCACCGGCACGGCGGGCACCACCATCGGCGCGCCCTCGCCGTAGGACAGCAGCGCGCCCCGGGCGCCGAGGGTCACGGCGACCGCGCCCACCCCCCAGTGCCGGATGAGCGCCTCCGCCCGCGCGCCGACGGCGGCCAGGCCGTCGCCTGCGGGGCCGGGAGCCACGCGCGCGGCCTCGGCGCCGTTGGGCGTCACCAGCCGCACGGTGGGCACCGGGTCGGCGCCCCGCGGGTGCGGGTCCCACACCACCGGGCCACCGGCCTCGGCCAGCAGCGCGCGGACGCCCGCGTCGGCGGTGGTGCCGCGGCCGTAGTCGGCGACGAGCACCGCGGCGGCCCCGCGGACGGCCTCGACCGCCTCGGCCGGGAGCTCGCCCAGGGTCACGGCGGGCGCACCGCTGTCCAGGCGCACCACCGAGTGGTCGCCCACGCGCACCCGCTGCTTGACCGCGGTGCCGCCGGTGGCCGGGACGGCGACCAGCCGCACCCGCCCGGACAGCAGCGCCCGCAGCCGCGCGGCCCCCTCGTCGTCGGCCAGCGGCGCCACCAGCACGACCTCGCGGTCCGTGGCCTGCGCGGCGACGACGGCGGCCAGCGCCGCGCCGCCGGGACGCTCGCGGATCTCGAGGTCCTCGACCACCGGCACCGGCGCGTCGGGGGTCAGCCGCGACGAGGTGCCGACCAGGTCGACGTCGAGGAGGGCGTCCCCCACGACCACCAGCGGCCTCACCGGGCGACCCCGAGGCGGGTCTGCGGCACCCGCGCGGGCTCGGCCAGCACCGCCGCGTCGAAGGCCGCGCACAGCAGGTGCAGGGCGACCAGGTGGCACTCCTGCACGGTCGCCGTCCACGGGGAGTCGATGCACACCGCCTCGTCGGAGGCCGCGGCCAGCGGGTTGGGCGCCGGTCCGGTGACCGACAGAACGGTGATGCCGCACTCCCGCGCGCGCCGGGCCGCGGCGACGGCGTTGGGGCTGCGGCCGGAGGTGGACAGCAGCACCAGGACGTCGCCCGCGCGGCCGTGCGCCTCGACCTGCCGCGCGAACAGCTCGTCGGCCGGGTAGTCGTTGGCGATCGCGGTGAGCGAGGACGTCTCCGCCGTCAGGCAGATCGCCGAGAACGGCGGCCGGTCGGCGCGGTAGCGGCCCACGAGCTCGGCGGTGAGGTGCTGCGCCTGCGCGGCGCTCCCCCCGTTGCCGGCGGCCAGCAGCCGCCCGCGCGTCTCCCCGCACAGCACGTCGGCCAGCAGCGCGCCCCAGCGGTCGAGGGTGTCGACCGAGGCGTCCAGGCTGCGCAGGGCGTGCGTCAGCGACGCGACGTGGTCGCGGCCGGTCAGGTGCGTGCACGAGTCGGGCGAGACGACCTCGCCGGCCGTGCTCTCGTGGGCGTGGCGGGGAGCCTCGGACAGGGGGGCAGGGCTCATCGGGCGACCTCCGGGGACGCTCATCGGACGGCCTCGACGGGACGCCGGGTGGACAGGACCTGCCGGTAGACGGCCTCGGTGTCGGCGGCCACGCGGGCCCACCGGTAGCGGTCGCGGGCGCGCCGGACGCCGGCCGCGCCATAGGCGGCGCGCCGCTCGTCGTCGGCGAGCAGCGCGGCGAGCACGGCGCCGAGCCGCCCGGGGTCGCGGGGCGGCACGAGGTCGCCGGTGACGCCGTCGGCCACCGAGTCCTGCAGCCCCCCGACGGCGGTGGCCACCACCGGGCGGCCGCAGGCCATCGCCTCCAGCGGCGTGATGCCGAACGGCTCGTACCAGGGCACGGCCAGCACGACGTCGGCCGAGCGCACCCACGCCGGCACGTCGGCGCGGGCCACCGACCCGGCGAAGCAGACCCGGTCGGCGACGCCCAGCGAGGCGGCGACCGCCCGCAGCCGGCGGACCTCCGGATCGGCGTCGACGGCGTCCGGCGGGGGACCGCCCACGACGACCAGCTCGGCGCCGGGGACGGCGGCCAGCGCGCGGACGGCGTCCTCCTGGCCCTTGCGCTCCACCAGCCGGCCGAGCACCAGCAGCCGGGGCCGGGCGGTGCGCGGCGCCACCGGCCCGCGCGGGGTGAACACGGTGGTGTCCACGCCGCACGGCACGACCGAGACGCGGTCGCGGGACAGGCCCAGGCGGCGCAGCTCGAACACCTCGTCGCTGCAGGTGGCGACGACGTGGTCGACCGCCCGGCACAGGTTCCGCTCGAGCTCGACGCGGTCGGCCGGCGAGGTGTCGGCGGCGCCCTGGTGGCGGCGCTTGACCGAGCCGAGCGCGTGGAAGGTCTGCAGCACCGGCACCGGCGTGAGCAGGCTGCCGGCCGCCTCGACCGCGGCCAGCCCGCTCATCCAGAAGTGCGCGTGCACGACGTCGGGCGGCGTGACGGCCCAGCGGGCGCGCAGCCCGGCGGCCAGCGCCGGCACGTGCGCCAGCAGGTCGTCCTTGGGCAGCGGCTCGGCCGGCCCGGCGGTCACGTGGCTGACCACGTAGCCGTCGTCGGTGGGGACCTCGTCGGGCAGGCCGGGGTCGTCGCGGCGGGTGTGCACGGTGACCTCGTGGCCCCGCGCGGCCAGGCCCGCGGCGAGCGCCGCCACGTGCACGTTCTGCCCGCCGGCGTCCACGCCGCCGATCGCGGCCAGCGGCGAGGCGTGCTCGCTGACCAGGTCGACGCGCAGGGGTGCGCCGGTGCGCCGGTGCGTCCTCATCTCGTCACCTCTCCGAGCAGCCGGTCCCAGTCGGCGAGGAACCGGGGGAGCCCGTAGCGCTCCAGCGCGGCGGCGCGGGCCGCCTTGCCGGCCAGCCGGGCGGCGTCCTCGTCGTGCAGGTAGGTGCGGACGGCGTCCCAGAGCACCTCGGGACGGGTGGACACCACCCCGGCGCCCGCGGGGACCGCCTCCACCACCTCGGTGGCCGCCAGCGCCACCACCGGCATGCCCAGGTGCATCGCCTCGAGGAGGGAGAGCCCCAGCGAGGTCCACCGGACCGGGTGCACGTAGACGCGGCGGCGGGCCAGCTCGGTGTGCATCGCGGCCTGCGGCGGGTCGTCGACCAGCGTGACCCGGCCGGGGTCGAGGCCGTAGCGCTCGTGCAGCCCGGCCAGGCCCATGCCGAAGACGTCGACCGGGGCGACCTCCGCCAGGCCCGGCAGCAGGTCGGCCCCCACCGTCCGGCCGCGGCGCACCGGCTCGTTGGTGACGACGGCGGCGCGGGCCAGCTCGCCGGTCCAGCGCTCGCCGGGGTCGACGATGCCGTGCTCGACCACGGTCGTGGGCGCGCGGCCGTTGTCGTAGAAGAGCCGGTTGAAGTGGGTGACGTGCGCGATCGGGACGTCGTCGCGGTCGGCCAGCGGGTGCCGGGTGTACGGGACGGGCGCGGCGCCGTCCTCCAGGCCGGGCGCGTTGTGCTCGAGGAAGACCGCCGGCAGGTCGCGGCCGGGCTCGCGGCCGAGCCACGCGCGCACCAGCTCGAGGTCGCGCACCCGCTGCAGGACGACGACGTCGACGTCCTCCTCGCGCAGCTGCTCCGGTGTGACCTCGCGGACCGACGCCGGCCAGTCCCAGGTGCGCGCGCGGCCCAGCCCGTCGGGGCCCCGGCCGGGGACCACCGGCACCAGGTACTCGTGCGCCCCCTGGACGAACGCCGTCGTCCAGGAGCCGTGCACGTGCCAGACCAGGACCTTCACGCACTCACCAGCTTCTCCACCGCGGCGACCACGTCGTCCGCCGTCACCGAGGTCAGGCAGGGGTGGCCGGGCACCGGGCACTCGCGGGCCCGGGTGAGCCGGCAGGGGGCGTCCTGGTCGCCGAGCAGCACGGTCGGCACGCCGTACGGTGCCCACCGCGCGGCGGGCACCACGGGCGCGAACAGCGACACGACCGGGGTCCCGACCGCGGCGGCCAGGTGCGCCGGGCCGGTGTTGCCGACGACGACGGCCGCGGCGCCGTCGAGCAGTGCCGCCGTCTGCGCCAGCGTCGTGGTCCCGCCCAGGTCGACCCCCCGGGTGCCGGCGACCGCGGCGGTCAGCGCCCGCTCCCCCGGCCCGCCGGTGACCAGCACCCGGTGGCCGGCGTCGGCGAGCGCCTCGACCGCCTCGGCGCACCGCTCGGCGGGCCAGGCGCGCGCGGGGACCGACGCGCCGGGGTGCACCACGACGTACCCGGGCTCGAGACCGCCGGCCGGTGGCAGCGGGCGGCGGACCGCGAGCCGGCCGTCGTCGCCGTCGGGCAGGTCGAAGCCGGCCGCACGGGCCAGGGACAGCGCGCGCTCGGGTTCGGGCAGGTCCACCTCGTCGTCCTGGTCCACCCGGTGCCGGACGTCGAGCAGCGAGCCCGGGTAGTCGACGCTCGTCGCGCTGATCCGCGGGACGCCGGCCGCCCGCAGCAGCAGCGCCAGCGGCAGCGGCGACTGGTGGAAGGAGGTGCTCACGACGGCCTCGTCGGGCGCCAGCGCGCGCACCCGGTCGGTCAGCGCGGCCAGGTCGGCGGCGTCGACCGGCGGCGGGTCGCCGAGGATCCACGGGCAGGCCCAGGTCAGCACCTCGTCGACGCCGGGCAGCAGCGCGGCCGCCTCGGCACCGGCGGGGCCGGCCAGGAAGACGACCCGCTCGGCGGAGGCGGCCACCGCGCGCACCAGTGGCCCCTGCAGCAGGACGTCGCCGGCGTTGTCGAGCCGGGCGACGAGGACGGTCCCCCGGCGCCGGGTCACCACCGGCCCGCCAGGACGTCGTCGACCGCGGCGGTCAGGGTGGCCGCGACGCGGGGGGCGGCGGCGACCTCCTCCTTCCGCGTCACCGGCGTCGGCACCAGGAGGCCGCTGGCGCCGGCGGCCGCGGCGGCCTCGACGTCGGCCCCGATGTCACCGATGACGACGGTGCGCGCCGGGTCCACGCCGAGCTCGGCGCAGGCCGTCTTGACCATGCCGGGGGCGGGCTTGCGGCAGGAGCAGCCGTCGTCGGGCCCGTGCGGGCAGACCTGGACCGTGTCGAAGGGGCCGAGCAGCTCCTCGAGGCGGGCCATGCAGGCGTCGACCTGGTCGCGGGTGATGATCCCGCGGGCCACGCCCGACTGGTTGCTCACCACCCCGACGCGCACGCCGCGGGCGCGCAGCGCGTCCACCGCCTCGCGCGCGCCGGGCACCGGCCGCACCAGCTCGGGGTCGCCGTTGTAGGGGTAGTCGCGGACCAGGGTGCCGTCGCGGTCGAAGAGCACCAGCTCGGGCAGCCCGCGCCACGGCGTCACCCGGCGGTGGCGCAGCACGCCGCGCAGCCAGTGCCAGGTGGCCAGCGGGGGGATCGCGGCACTGGTCAGCGCCATCGTGGTCACCTCCGCGCGGTCGCGCGGGCCGGGTGCGATCCGGGCCCACGCGAACTCCGCGGTGCCGGCCGCCCAGGCCGCCGCGGCGGCGAGCGCCGCGCGGGGCCGGCCCGCCACGGCCAGGCCGAGGGCGGCCGCGCCCGCGGCGGTGACGGCCAGGTGCTGCGGGCGGCGGCCGAGCGCGGCGTCGGCGCGCCGGCGCCAGTCCGGGCCGTGCAGCCGGCGCATGAGCACGTCGTCGGCGTTGCCGGCCTGCACCCGCACGCTGACCCAGCGGTCGGTGGGCCGCACCGGGTGGGTGATCCGGCGCTGCCCGCGCACCAATCGGCCGCCGGTGTCCATGACGCGGAGCGCGAGGTCGGAGTCCTCGCGGAAGGCGCGGGGGAACCGCTCGTCGAACCCGCCGACGGCGGACAGCGCGGCGCGGCGGTAGGCCAGGTCGGCGGTGATCCACGAGCTGGTGGCCAGCCCGGCGGTGCCGCGCTCCCAGTCGGTGGGCCGGCGGTCGGCCGGCAGCGGCACCCGGACCCGGCCCTGGCTGCCGGCGACGTCGGCGGGCAGGCCCGCCAGGTCGTCGTCCAGCCGCCGGTACCAGTCGGGGTCGGGGACGACGTCGTCGTCGAGGAAGGCGATCCACGGGGTGCGCGCGACCCGCCAGCCGAGGTTGCGGGCGCGCGCCGGCCCGCCGCCCCCGGTGCGGACCACGCGCACCGGCGGCAGTCCCGGCCGGTCGACCGCCAACGGCGGCCCGTCGGGGCGGTCGTCGACCACCACCAGCCCGGCCGGTCGGGGTCCCGGCGCGGCGGCGAGGGCGTCGAGGAGCACGTCGAGCGACGGCCGACCGATGGTCGGCACGACGACGGTGCACTCCGCGAGCATGATCGCGCCCTGCCCGGACACGGTGGCCCGCAAACACTACGGGCTTGAAGTTCCCCGGGGTGACTGACGGGAACGGCCCCCGCGCGGGGGCCCGCACGGGAGCGGAGCGAGCGGGCGGGGGCGAGGGGTCCGTCCTCAGCGGCGGATGCGGGTGGCCGCGGAGACCCGGGCCAGGGCGTCGGTGACGACGGCCGCGTCGTTCCCGAGCAGGGTGAGCAGGTGCGCGACGAGCTCGTCGTGGGTGGCCGCGGCGGCGCGGACGCGGTCGCGGCCGGCGTCGGTGAGCCGGGCGTGCAGCAGCCGCCGGTCGCCGGGACGCCGCTCGCGCACGACCAGCCCCTGCCCGACCAGCCGGCCCACGGTGCTGGTCACCCCGGCCCGCGACAGGCCCAGGGCCTCGGCGACCTCGCCCATCGTGGCCCGCTCCCCCGGCGCCTCGGCGATCCGGCGCAGCGCCTCGAAGCCGGTGAGCGACAGGTCGTGCTCGCGGTGCAGCGCGGAGTCGACGCGGTGGGTGATCCGGTCGTGCACCTGCACGATGCGCAGCCACGTCTCGGCCGACCGCGGCGCGACGCCGGAGAGCGCCGCGGGGTCGGCCGGCACCTCGGGAGCGGGGACGGCGTCGGGCGGGGCGGTGCTCGCCAGCACGTCCTCGGGGCCCACCCGACCAGTCTCGCCGACGGAGCGCTCAGGCGCTCCCGGTCGGCCAGGCGGGGGCCGCGTCCGGGCGGGGGCGCGCGGCGGTCAGCACCAGCCCGGCCGCGCCGACGACCAGCGCCAGGCCGGCGGCGACCAGCGGGACCGGCAGCGGCTCCGGGGCGACCGGGGTGGCGACGGCGGCCACCTGCAGCTGCACGGCCGCGGTCACCGCCGAGTCGGCCCCGGCGAGCTGCACCGTGGCCGGCCCGGCCGACACACCGCCGGGGATCCGGACGGTCACCTCGACGGTCCCGTCCGGCCCGGCGGCGACCGTGGTGAGCACCTCGCCGTCGGCCACCCGCACGGTGACCGGCTCGCCCGGCGTGAACCCGGTGCCGGTGAGCACCACCCGGCCGCCCGCGGGCACCTGGCGCGCCGAGGCGGAGACGGCGCCCGCGGCCGGGCCGCCGGCGACCGGGCCGTCGGCCGGGGCACCGGGGCCCGGCGAGGGGGCGGGCGCGCCGGGCAGTGGCTGCACCTCGGGTGCCGGGGGCGCCGAGCCCGGTCCGGACCCCGGCGCCGCTCCCGTCTCGGACCCCGGCTCGGAGCTGGGCGCCGGGGAGACGTCCTGCGGCGGCTGGGGCGCGGTGATCGCCGCGCAGTCGGCCTCGGAGGGCCGGGTGTAGTCGTGCCCGTCGAGCTCGTCGACGTGGGTGAGGCCCGACCCGTCGAGGGCGGTGTACTCCAGGCGGGTGTCGATGGTCTCGCCCCACTCCACGTCACCGGTGCGCAGCACCACCGTGACGCCGGGCTGGACCTCGGCGGAGTCCTCGCCCTCGGGGTGGCGGGTGGTGGTGAGGGTGACCGCGTAGGCCACGGTCCCGGCGGTGACCTCGACGACCACGCCGCCGGTGCGGCAGCTGGGTCCGTGGGTGACCAGCGCGTCGGGGCGCGAGGGGTCGTCGGCGGCCGAGGCGGGCAGGGCGGTGGCGACGCCGAGCGCGAGCGCGCCGGCCACGGTGGACAGCAGCAGGAGCCCCGTCGTCAGGACGGGGCGGGGCGGACGCCGCAGCGTCGTCCCGACCGGCACGGATTCCCCCTCGAGCGGTCGTGCGGCGTCCCGCGCGGTGGTTCCGCCCGGGACGCGGCCCCCATGATGCGGTGCGTCACCGCGTGCGGACGAGGAGTCCACGGCGCGTCGTCCGCGGCGCACGGCGTGTCGTCACCTGCGCGTGTCGTACCGGCCGGTACGGGTCCGGAACCCGTGAGCGCGGTCACTACGGTGACGGTCGTGGACTCAGCAGCCGGGACCGGACGCCAGCGCCAGAACGAGGTCTACCGCGCCGGGGTGTACGGGCGCACACCGCTCGTCCCGACCACCGCTCGGCCGCTGCAGCGCCGGGCGCGGGCGCGGCTGACCGCCCGGGCCTACGCCTACGTCGCGGGCGGCGCCGGCGAGGAGCACACCCAGCGGGCCAACCGGGCGGCCTTCGACCGGTGGGCCGTCGTCCCCCGGGTGCTGCGCGACGTCAGCGCCCGCGACACGTCGGTCGAGCTGTTCGGCCGGCGGATCCCCGCGCCGCTGCTGCTCGGCCCGGTCGGCGCGCTGGAGCTGGTGCACCGCGAGGCCGACCTCGCGGTGGCCCGCGCCGCGGCGTCGCTGGGCGTGCCGTTCGTCTTCTCCAACCAGGCGTCGGTGCCGATGGAGACGTGCGCGCAGGCCATGGGCGACGCGCCGCGGTGGTCCCAGCTCTACTGGTCCACCTCCGACGAGCTGGTGGAGAGCCTGGTCGCCCGCGCCGAGGCGGCCGGCTGCGAGGCGCTGGTGGTCACCCTCGACACCACGATGCTCGGCTGGCGCCCGCGCGACCTCGACCTGGGCCACCTGCCCTTCGCGCTCGGCAAGGGCATCGCGCAGTACACCTCCGACCCGGTGTTCCGCCGGCTGGTGGAGCGGCGGGTCGCCGAGGCCGGGGACGCCGCCCCCGCGCAGGCGGGGGCGGCCGCCGGGCGGGACCGCCAGCCCCGGCCGACGCTGGCCGCCGTGCTGGCGATGGTCGGCATGGCCCGCGCCTGGCCCGGCCCCCTGCGGGAGAACCTGCGCTCGCCGCTGCCGCGGGCCGCCGTCGAGACCTTCCAGGCGATCTACTCCCGGCCCTCGATCACCTGGGCCGACCTCGCCTGGCTGCGCGCCCGCACCCGGCTGCCGATCCTGCTCAAGGGGGTCCTGCACCCCGACGACGCCCGCCGGGCGCTGGACGAGGGCGTCGACGGCGTCGTGGTGAGCACCCACGGCGGCCGGCAGGTGGACCGCTCGATCTCCGCCCTGGACGCGCTGCCCGACGTGGTCGCGGCCGTGGGCGACCGGGCGCCGGTGCTGCTCGACAGCGGCGTCCGCAGCGGCGCCGACGTGCTCGTCGCGGTCGCCCTGGGCGCCCGGGCGGTGCTCCTGGGCCGGCCCTACGCCTGGGGGCTCGGGCTGGCCGGGGAGGCCGGGGTGCGGCAGGTGGTCTCCGACGTGCTCGGTGAGTTCGACCTGACCCTCGGCCTGACCGGGCACACCTCGGTGGGCGAGCTCACCCCGGAGGTGCTGCGCCGGGTGGGCTGAGCCCGGGTGGGCGGGGCCGGGTGGGCGGGGCCGGGAGGGCGGGGTCGGGGCGCAGGGCCGACACGCCCGGTGGGCGGCCGGGGTTGACTCTCGCTGTGACGCGGCTCACAGTGGTCGTGGGCGGGGGCAGCCGGCGAACGAGTGGCCACCGACAGCTCGGTGGATCGACCAACGCGGCCAGACCGCCAGGACCGGCCCCCCGCCCCACACATCCACACCCCCGTGCGGCCACGCACCGCACCCGACCCGGGAGACACCGCGGCCCCGCCCTCCAGGAGGAGGACGGGGCCGCGGTGCTGTCTCAACCAGACGTGCACCCGAAGGGATTCGAACCCCTAACCTTCTGATCCGTAGTCAGATGCTCTATCCGTTGAGCTACGGGTGCGTGCTGTGCAGTTGTCGTGCGCGGAGGCTCCGGGATTTGAACCCGGGATGGGGATTAACCCAAACCGCATTAGCAGTGCGGCGCCATAGACCGGACTAGGCGAAGCCTCCCGGGGTCCGAGTCCCCCCGGAACCACCGCGGAAGAGACTACCAGCGCCTCCCCGCGGGGTCCCAGGGTGGGTCAGACCGCCACCCGCTCCGCCGCGGCGGCCGGCAGCGGGCGGCGGCCGGGCACCAGCGTCACGAGCACCGCGAGCGCCGCCCCGGCGACGGCCAGCACGAGGCTGCCGGTCACCCCGGACGGGCCCTCGATCAGCGCGCCACCGCAGGCCGCGCCGAGCGCCGACGCGCCGGTGGCGATCGTGGACAGCCAGGTGAAGGCCTCGGTCGTGGCGTGCGCCGGGGCGAGCGCGCCGACCAGGGAGTTCTGCACGGTCAGCGTGGGGGCGATCGCCGTCCCGCCGAGGAACAGCAGCGCACCGAGCACCCACGGGTTGGACGCCGCGGTGAGCGGGGCCAGCCCGATGGTCACGCCGAGCAGCAGCCAGCGGTACTGGCGCGGCAGCGAGGCGCTGACCACCCGGGCGCCGAACCACAGCCCGCCGGCGACCGAGCCGAGCGACCACAGCGCGAGCAGCAGGCCCGACAGCCCGGGCGAGCCGGCCGAGTCGGCGAACGCCGGGACGGCGACCTCGAGGGCGCCGAAGCCGAGCATCAGCGCCGTGCCGCTGAGCAGCACCCGCGGCATGCCGGGGGCGAGCACCGTGGCGAACGGGCTGGTCCGCGGCCCCGCCGGCGCCGGCACCCACCCGCGCATGGCCGACGACGTCGCGACGCCGGTCGCGCCGGCCACCGCGAGCACGCCCGCCACGGCCAGCGCCCAGGCCGGGGCGGCCAGCACCGCCAGGGTGGCGACGAGCGTCGGGCCGGCCACGAAGACCAGCTCGGTGGCCGTCGCGTCGAGGGCGTAGGCGGTGCCGCGCACGCGCGGGTCGACCCGCGACCACATCGCCCGGACCGCGCCGGAGACCAGCGGCGTCCCGGCGCCGGCGGCGGCCGAGGCGCCGACGACGGCCACCGTCGGCGCACCCCCGAGGACGGCGGCGACCAGCAGGCCCAGCAGCAGCGGGTAGGCCGCGGCCTGGGCCAGCAGCACCGGCCGCGGGGTGCGCCGGTCGGCCAGCCGCCCCAGCACCGGGGCCATGGCCGCCATCGCCAGGCCGTAGGTGGCCGAGGCGAGCCCGGCGACGGCGTAGGAACCGGTCTGCTGCTGCACCATGAGCAGCAGCGCCAGCGGGACCATCGCCGACGGCAACCGGCCGGCGAACCCGCCGACCAGCAGGACGGGGGCGGACGGCAACCGCCAGACCGACAGGTAGGAACGCACGACGAAACCCGCTTCAACGCTCGCAGATCAGGAACAGTAGTCGGTCAAACAGCGTTGACCACCTACACACTAGCAGGGGCGGTAGGGAGTCACATGGATTACGACACCTACGGGTCGAACGCGGTCGAGCTGGCCATCGACCTGGCCAACACCGACCGCGACGCGGACCCCACCTGGGCCGACGCGTTCCTGCGCGCCCACGACGAGTGGTTCACGGTCGACACGCCCCTCGAGCTCGCCCCGGCCGAGGCGCGCCGGGCGGCCGCGACCGCCGACCTGGTGCGGGCGGTCGCCGTCGCCACCACGCAGGACGACGTCATCGCCCGGCTCAACGAGCTGCTCGCGCTGGCCCGGCCGCACCCCTACGCCACCGACCACGACGGCGAGCTGCACCTGCACTACGCCCGCCCCGACGCGCCCGCGCTCGAGCAGCTGACGACGACGGTGGCGATGGGCCTGTCGCAGGTGGTGGCCCAGCACGGGTGGCAGCGGCTGGGCGTCTGCTCGGCCGAGAACTGCGACGACGTCTACGTCGACACCTCGCGCAACGCCAGCCGGCGCTACTGCTCGAACACCTGCGCCAGCCGGTCGACCGTCGCCGCCTACCGGGCCCGCCGGAAGGTCTGACGCCGTCCCGGACGGAGCCGTAACGTCCCGCGGGTGACCCCCCTGCGGCTCCGGTACTGGGACGCCCGGCTGCACGCCGCGATCGGGGCGCTGCCCGACTCGCCCGCCGACCGGTGGCTGCGCCGGCTGTCGATGACCGCCGACCACGGCAAGCTCTGGTTCGGCGTCGCCCTGCTCCTGGGCCTGCGCCGGGGGCCGCTGCGGCGCGGCGCGGTGCGCGGAGTGGGCTCGCTGGCGGTGGCCAGCACCGTGGTCAACGCCGTCCTCAAGCGGCTCGTCGGGCGGGTGCGGCCCGACCTCGCCAACCTGGCCAGCCACCGCCGGCTGCCGCGGGCGCACCACACCTTCTCCTTCCCCAGCGGGCACTCGTCCTCGGCGGGCGCCTTCGCCACCGGCGTGGCCCTGGAGAGCCCCCTGGCCGGGGCGGCGCTGGCTCCCCTGGCCCTGGCGGTCGGCTACTCGCGGGTGCACGTGGGCGTGCACTACCCCGGCGACGTCGTCTCGGGGCTGGCCATCGGCACCGGGGTGGCCCTGGCCGGGCGGCGCTGGTGGCCGGTGCGGCCGACCGAGCCGGCACGGGTGCGCCCGGCGTCGGCGGCGCCGGCGCTGCCCGGCGGCGCGGGCCTCGTCGTGGCGGTCAACCCCCGCTCGGGCCCCGACGGGTACGACCCGGCGGCGGAGGTGCGGGAGCTGCTGCCGGCCGCCGAGGTGCTGACCGCCTCGCCGGAGCGCGGGGTGGGCGAGCTGCTGGCCGACGCGGCCCGCGCGGGCGGCGTCCGGGCGCTCGGGGTCGCCGGCGGGGACGGCAGCATGGCCGCCGCGGCTGCGGTGGCCCTCGAGCACGGCCTGCCGCTCGTCGTCGTCCCGGCCGGCACGCTCAACCACTTCGCCCGCGACCTCGGCGTCGAGACGCCGCAGGAGGCCGCCGCGGCGGTCGAGGAGGGCCGGGCGGTCTGCGTGGACGTCGCCGAGGTCAACGGGGTGCCCTTCCTCAACACCGCGAGCATCGGCGTCTACCCCGAGATGGTCCGCCGGCGCGACGCCCTCGAGGGCCGGCTCGGCCGCTGGCTGGCCACCGCCGTGTCCGCCGCGCAGGTGCTGCGCGGCGGGGCGCCGGTGTCGATGGTCGTCGACGGCCGGCCGGTCGAGGTGTGGGTCCTGTTCGTCGGCAACTGCCGCTACACCCCACGCGGACTGGCACCGGCGTGGCGGCCGCGGCTGGAGGACGGGCTGCTCGACGTCCAGTACCTGCGCGCCGACGTCCCGTTCAGCCGCACCCGGGCGGTGCTCGGGGCGCTGCTGGGCGTGAGCGACCGCAGCTCCGGCTACGCCACCGCGGCCGCGCCGGAGGTGCGGGTGCAGCTGTGGTCGGGGCCCGAGCCGCTGGCCTACGACGGGGAGACCGCACCCGCGACCTCGTCCTTCCTCTTCCGCAAGCGGCCGTCGCTCACCGTGTACTGCAGCCGCACCGACTGACGCCTGCCGCGCGCCCTGGACGGGCGGGGTGACGCGTGGATCACTACGGTCGCGACCAGGGTGTCCCGCGCCGTTCGGCGGGCACCAGGACACCGCAGCGCACGTCCCCGAGGGAAAGAGGTCCTCCATGTTGGTCCGCCGGATCGCCCGGCCCCTGCTCGCAGCGTCGTTCGTCTACGGCGGCATCGACACCCTGCGCAACCCGCAGACCCGGGTGCCGGGCGCGCAGCCGGTCGTCGACCAGATCACCCGGGCCGCCGACCAGCAGCTGCCGGTGCAGGTGCCGCGCGACGTCGAGCAGTGGGTGAAGATCGACGCCGGCATCAAGGTGGGCGCCGGCTCGCTGTTCGCCCTGGGCAAGCTGCCGCGGCTGTCCGCGCTGGCGCTGGCCGGCAGCATCGTGCCGACGACGCTCGCCGGCCACCGGTTCTGGGAGCACGAGGACCCGGAGGAGCGCTTCGGGCAGCTGTCGAACTTCCTCAAGAACGCCGGCCTGCTCGGGGGGCTGCTCATCGCCGCCGTCGACACCGAGGGCCGGCCGTCGGTGGGCTACCGCGCCCGCCGTGCCGCCCGGCGCGCCTCCACGGCCACGGAGAAGAGCGTCGCGCAGGCGCAGAAGCGCGCCGCCAAGGCCGAGAAGCAGGCCCAGAAGCAGCTCCGGAAGGCCAGCTGACCACCCCGCTCCCGCCCGCGGCCGCGCTCCGGAGGATCGCCTTCCTCCTGGAGCGCGCCCGCGAGCCCACCCACCGGGTCGCCGCGTTCCGCACCGCGGCCGCCGTCGTCGACACGATCGGGCCCGAGGAGCTCGACCGGCGGATCCGCACGCGCACGCTCACCGACCTGCGCGGCATCGGCCCCAAGACGGGCGCGGCGATCGTCCAGGCGCACGCCGGCGAGGTGCCCGAGTACCTGGCCCGGCTCGAGGAGACGCACGCCGAGCTCGTGCCGCTCGCCGACGACGTCGCCGAGTTCCGCGCCACCCTGCGCGGCGACCTGCACACCCACTCCGACTGGTCCGACGGCGGCAGCCCGATCCGCGAGATGGCCGAGGCGGCGATCGGGCTGGGCCACGAGTACATCGCCCTCACCGACCACTCCCCGCGGCTGACGGTCGCCAACGGGCTGAGCGCCGAGCGGCTCGAGCGCCAGCTCGACGTGGTCGCCGAGCTCAACGAGGAGCTGCGCCCCTTCCGGATCCTCACCGGCATCGAGTGCGACATCCACCTCGACGGCAGCCTCGACCAGACCGACGAGCTGCTCGGCCGCCTCGACGTCGTGGTGGCCAGCGTGCACTCCGACCTGCGCGCGGAGTCCGCGGCGATGACCGAGCGGATGCTCGCCGCCGTCGCCAACCCGCACACCGACGTCCTCGGGCACTGCACCGGCCGGCTGCTGATCCCGCGCGAGCAGCGCGAGGGGCGGCGCCAGCGGCCCCGGCCGGAGAGCGCCTTCGACGCCGAGGCGGTGTTCACCGCCTGCGCGCAGCACGGCACCGCGGTGGAGATCAACTCCCGGCCCGAGCGGCTGGACCCGCCGCTGCGGCTGCTCGCCCTCGCCGTGGAGCTCGGCTGCTCGTTCGCCGTCGACACCGACGCGCACGCCCCCGGTCAGCTCGACTGGCAGGCCAACGGCTGCGAGCGGGCCGTCGAGACCGGCGTCGACCCCGAGCGGGTGGTCAACACCTGGACCGCCGACGAGCTCCTGGAGTGGACCACCGGCTGACCCGCCGGTGGTCGCGCCGGGACCCACTACCTCGGCCGGCACGGGTCCCGGAACGCCGCGATCCCGCGTGCCGGGGAGGACACGCGGGATCGCGGGTGGAGGGCTGGCCGAGGAGGCGGACGGCGCCGCCTCCCCGACCGGTCAGCTCGCCGGTCGCAGCGCCCGCAGCCAGCCGGCCGACGCGGCGTTCGCCGCGAAGGTCCAGGTCTGCGTCCCGGTGGCCCCGGCCGTCGGCAGCGCCCGGTAGGCCAGCTCGGTGACCTGGGCACCAGCGCTCTCGAAGGCCTCGGTGGCCCCGCCCGGCGGGGTCACGGCGATCGAGGACGAGTCCTCACCCACCCCGCCGACGAGCATGGCGCCCGGGGTGACCGTGGTGACCCCCGGGACGGCCAGGGACGCCCGGGCGTAGGACGTGTCCACCGCGGTCGTGGCGGCCGTGTCGAACGGCGTGGCCGTGTTCACCCCGTGGAAGTCGGTCATCCCGGCGTTCCACTTCTGTGCCGCCGACAGCGTCCACGTGTAGGACGCCGGCTCCGCGCCGGTGACCACGTGGTAGTAGGCGAACAGCGCCGCGCCGGAGCCGATGGCCGTCCGCGGGGCGATGGTGGACCAGCCGGCCGGCGCCGCGGCGACGGTGGGCGCGTTGTTGGTGGTGAACTGCGCGATGAGGACGTCACCGGGCACCACACCCGCCGGCACCGGCACGGTGACCGACGCGGAGCCGGTGGCGTTGCTCGCCGTGGTGGAGGCACCGGCCGTGACCGCACCCGTCGGGGTGGGGTTCGGCGCCGGCGCCGTCACGGTGATCGACTTCGTGACGGTGTTCGACCCGCCGGCGTTGGTCGCCGTGAGCCGCACGGTGTAGGTGCCCGCGGCGGCGTAGGTGTGCGCCGGGTTCTGCACCGTGGCGGTCCCGCCGTCGCCGAAGTCCCACGCCCACGACGTCGGGGCCCCGGTCGAGGTGTCGGTGAACTGCCAGGCCAGCGAGTTGCTGGTCGACGCGGCCGAGGTGAAGTTCGCCGTCGGCGCGGGAGCCGGCGCCGGCGTCCCGAGCGGGATGTCGGCGTGCCAGTACCGGCCGGTCGAGGTGTTGCTGGCCAGGACGACGAAGCCGGTGGAGCCGTTGACCGCCTGCTTGGTCACCGTCGGGTTGTTCATGTTCGCCGACGCCGCGTCGCGGATGACCGGCGTCCCCCGGCCGGACGTGAAGGCGAGGGTGTCCATCGGCGCGGACTTCTCGTAGATGGTCCCCGCGGCGCCGGAGAAGGCGCAGCCCGAGGCCGTCGGCGCCGTCGCCACGACGCGCACCCGCTGGTTCTGCTCGTCGAGGACCAGCTGCGGGCGGGTGTGGCAGTCGGCCAGCGTCCCGAACGTCGCCGACGTCCAGGCCCCGGTCGCCGGCTTGAAGGAGGCGACGAGGATCTGCGCCGAGGTGGACGGGGCACCGCTGATCGTGTCGGCGCCGGTCTTCAGGACGGCGAACACCCGCCCGGCCGCATCCGACTGCAGGGCCTTGACGTTCAGGTGGTCGTCGGCGGCCTTGTTGCCGCGGATGGCCGGCGCGCCGCGCCAGGTGCCGACGGCGTCGCCGTCCCGGTGCATCGCCCAGTAGACGGTGGCGTCGCGCTGGTTGCTCCAGAGCACGCCGATGGACCCGCGGTAGCTGACCACCGCGGAGATGTCGTCGGGCGCCGGGTTGGCCCCGGCCACCGGCAGCACGAAGGGGGTGCCCCACGCGCTGTCGGACGTGGTCGTCGAGTTGACGTAGACGGCGCTGGTGTAGCCGGAGGTGGAGTTGCCGCTCACCTGGGTCCAGGTCGCCCAGATCTTCCCGGTCGAGTCCTTGTCGATGGTCATCGACTCGGACGACTGGGTGGTGATCGTGGCCGGGAAGCCCGCGTCGAGGGTGAAGGACTTCGTCGCCGCGTTGTAGCTGTACCGGTTGAGCCGGGCCGGGCTGTTGCCCACCGACGGCTTGCTGCCGCTGTCACCGGACACGGTGACCACGTGCGAGGCGGTGTAGAGGCGCGAGCCGTCCCACAGGGCGTCGGTCGAGGTGTTGGCGCGGGTGTCCACCACGACGCCGGTGTCCACCCACGTCTGGGTGGGACGGTCCAGCCGGAAGACGTGCCAGGTCTTCGAGACCGAGTCGAACATGACGGCGAACCAGGAGCCGTCCGTGTGCCAGAGCTTGCTCTGCGGCTTGTCCGCGGTGGGCGGGTTGACCGCCCCCGCGAACGACGGCCCCACGTAACCGATGTCCCCGGGCGCCGCGGCCGCGACGCCGCCCCCGGCGACCACGCCCAGAGCGACGAGCGCGCTCGCCACCAGGACGTGAACCGCTCTCCGTAGCCTGCTCATCTACTGCCTCTCCCCGTGACGGATCCGCGCCGACCGCAGCAGCGGCCGGCAGCGGCGTTGCGGACGTCCGCAACACACCGGAGAGGGAAGCTAACGGAGATCACCATGCCCGCAAAGGGTGATGATCTTCATTGTCCGTCACAGTAGGGCATTCGATGACTGAGCATCATCGGCCGCTCACTGACGGTGTTTCTCCACCGACGCAGATGCTATTCCTGCAATTGGCCGATGACGCAGGGTGAGCCTCGCCCGGAATCACCGTGTCGGGATGACCGATGCCCTCCGGTAGCGCGCACACGGACACCCGGGGAAGGAGCAGTCGCTGCCACGGCGGTGGTGTTCGTGCCACACCCGGCCGTCACCGCACCGGCACCGTGCGGCGCCCAGCACCTGGCCGAGCTCGAGCAACACCGCCGGGGCCTCCCTCTGCACGGCTCCATTCTGCCCGGACGAGGGGGGTCCGGGGAAAGGCCACGGGGAAAACAGTGGACGACCCGGAGGTGCCCCCTCCGGGTGGGGCCGTCCGGCGACCGGACCGGCTCCCGCACCCGTCGGTCCTATGCTCCCGGGGTGCCCGACGGACCCGAGGGCCCGTTGCGGGCCGACGACCTGCGCCTGAGCGTCGTGCTCTGCGCCTACACGCTCGAACGCTGGAGCGACATCGAGCAGGCCGTGGCCAGCCTCCGGCGGCAGACGGTCGCGCCCGCGCAGGTCGTCGTCGTGGCCGACCACAACGACGAGCTGCTCGAGCGCGCGCGGGCCGCCTTCCCCGACGTCACGTGCGTGCCCAACACCGGCCCGCGCGGGCTCTCCGGCGCGCGCAACACCGGCGTCGCGGTCGCCGAGGGCGACGTGGTCGCCTTCCTCGACGACGACGCCGCGGCGGAGCCGGAGTGGGCCGAGCGCCTGCTGGCCGCCTTCACCGGGGACGACGTCATCGGCGTCGGCGGCGGCGTGCTGCCGGACTGGCGCGCGCCGCGGCCGGCGTGGTTCCCCGACGAGTTCCTGTGGGTCGTGGGCTGCAGCTACCAGGGCCTGCCCCGGACGCGCGCCGAGGTCCGCAACCCGATCGGCGCGAACATGGCCTTCCGGCGCGACGTGTTCACCGACGCGGGTGGTTTCGACAGCGACATCGGCCGGCTGGGCAAGGACGCGGCCGGCTGCGAGGAGACCGAGTTCGCCATCCGGGCACGCCGGGCGCGGCCGGGCAGCCGCGTCCTGGTGGAGCCGGACGCCCGGTGCCACCACCACGTGCCCGCCGACCGGGTGACGCGGCGCTACTTCCGGCGCCGCTGCCGGGCCGAGGGGCGCTCGAAGGCGCTGGTCAGCCGCCTGGCCGGGACCGACCAGGCGCTGTCCAGCGAGCGGGTCTACGTCCGGCAGACGCTGCCGTCCGGGATCGTCCGCGGCCTGCGGCAGGCGGCCCGCGGCGACCGCGCCGGTGCGGCGCGGGCGTGGGCCATCGTCGAGGGCGCGCTGCTCACCGCCACCAGCTACGCCTGGGCCCGGGTGCGCGCACGACGCTCCGGGTGACCCCGGCGAGCACCGCGTCCGGAGGGAGGCGTCGCGGCCGGATCAGCGGGGACCTAGCGTTGCTCCGATGTCCGAACCGACCGAGCTCGAGGGTGCTGCCATGACCGACACCGATCCCGGGACGGCCGACGGTCCCGCGGCGGCCGCCGGGGCCGGCTCGGTGGCCGCGGCGCTCGGTGCGGTGGTCGCGGCCCGGCCGGCGTCCCTGGCGGTGACCTCCCCGGACCTCTCGCTGACCTACGCGGAGCTGGCCGACCGCGCCGCCGCCTGCGCGCGCCGCCTGCGCACCCTCACCCCGGAGACCGTCGCCGAGACCGCGCCGGTCGCCGTCCTGGGCACCCCCTCCGCCGCCCTCGTGGTGGCCATGGTCGGCGTGGTGCTCTCCGGCCGCCCGCTCGTCGTCCTGGACTCGCAGCTGCCCGTCGGCCGCCTCCAGCAGATCCAGGAGATGGCCGGGGCGGCGCTCTGCCTGGCCGAGCCGGCGCTGCGGGACCGCGTCGCCGGGCTGCGCGACGCGCCCGTCGTCGCGGACCTCCACGAGGTGGTAGCCCCCGGCGGGGAGTTCCCCGCCGGGACGCCGGAGCCGGACGGTCCCCGGCCCGCGCTGACCAGTCCGGCCACGATCGTGTTCACCTCCGGGTCGACCGGCCGTCCCAAGGGCGTCGTGCACTCGCACGGGCTGGTGCTGGCCGAGGCCGCCCTGACCGCGCGCCACCTGGGCATCGGCCCGGGCACCCGCGTCGCGCAGCTGCTGCCGCCGTCGTTCTCCCTCGGCGAGCACTGCGTGTTCGGCACCCTCCTGGCCGGCGGGAGCCTGCACGTCCTCGACCCGCGGGCGGCCGGCATCCGCGGGGTGCCCGACTGGCTGCGCCGCGAGGGCGTGCAGGTCACCTCGCTGACGCCCTCGCTGCTGCGCGCGGTCGCCGGCGCCACCCCCGACGGCGAGCCGCTGGACGACCTGCGGCTGGTGGCGTGCGCGGGCGAGGCCCTGCAGGCCCGCGACGTCCGCACCGCCCGGGAGCGGCTGGGGCCGGTGACCGTCGTCAACGGGCTGGGCTCGTCCGAGACCTGCCAGATCACCTTCCTGCCGCTCGGCCCGGAGGACCCCCTCCCCGACGGCGCGGTCCCCGCCGGCCGTCCCGTGGAGACCAAGGACGTCGAGGTCGTCGACGGCGAGGGCCGCGTGCTGCCCCCCGGCGAGGTGGGCGGGCTCCGGGTGACCGCCCCCTTCCTCTCCAGCTACCTCGACGGCGGCGGCGACGTGTTCCGGGCCACCGACGACGGGCGCCAGTCGTTCCGCATGGGCGACCGGGCGCGCTTCGACGAGGCCGGCGTGCTGCACGTGCTGGGCCGGGCCGACGACGCCGTGAAGGTCGGCGGGTACCTGGTCGAGCCGGCCGAGGTGGAGGCGGCGCTGCGGGGGCAGTCGGGCGTGGCCGACGCCGCCGTCCTCGCGGTCCCCACCGGCTCCGACGCCCGCCTCGTCGGGTACGCCGTCCCGGACGGGGCCGGCCGCACGCCCTCCCCGGCGCAGCTGCGCCGGGGACTGGTGGCGGCCCTGCCGAGCTGGATGGTGCCCGCGGAGATCCGGCTGCTCGGCGAGCTGCCGCGCACCGAGCGGGGCAAGGTCGACCGCGGCGCCCTGCCGCGTCCCGCTCCCCCGTCCGACGAGCCGCCGCAGGGCGAGTGGGAGCGGCGGGTCGCCGAGCTGTTCGCCACCGTGCTCGGCCGCCGCGACGTCGGCCGGGACGTGAGCCTGACCTCCCTCGGGGGCGACTCCCTCACCGTGGAGGAGCTGCTCACCCGGATGGCCGAGCAGTACGGCGTCGTGCTGTCGACCTCCGACGTGGCCGAGGCGCCCACCGTCCGGGAGCTGGCCGCCGTGCTCGCCGCGCACGGCGCGGGGTCCGGGCCCGACGCCGCGCCGGCCCCGGGCCGCCGCCGCGGGCGGCACGGCAGCCTGGTGGCGCTGCGCGCGACCGGGGAGCGGCCGCCGGTCCTCTGCTTCGCGGGGGCGGGCGCCGGCGGCCAGGCGTTCCTCCCCCTGGCCGACGCCCTCGGGCCCGACCAGCCGGTCTTCGCCTTCCAGCCGCACGGGCTCGAGGAGTGGGCGCTGCCCGACCTCACCGTGCGCATGGCCGCCCGCCGGCACCTGCGACGGGTCCGCGAGCTGCAGCCGTCGGGTCCCTACCGGCTGGTGGGCCACTCGATGGGCGGCCTGGTCGCCCTGCAGGTGGCGCGGCTGCTCACGGCGGCGGGCGAGGACGTCCGGGCGGTGACCCTGATCGACACCTTCGCCCCGCCCAGCCTCGCCCGGCGCGCCGGCCTGCCCTCGACCGACGGCAAGCGGTCGGAGGTGCTGTTCGCGCTGTCCGACCCGCCCGTCGGCGGTGCCGACGACGCGACCCCACCACCGCGCGAGCTGTGGCGCCGACGCGTGGTCGCCCTCCTCGGTCCCCTCGTCCGCCCCTCGGCGACGCGGATGGAGGGGCTGCGCGAGCTGGGCGTGCGCACCTCGCTCATGCACCGGCCGCAGCCGTGGTCCGGGCGGGTCCGCGTCTACGTGAGCCACCTCAACCCCGACGACCCGCAGGCGTGGCGGGCGCTGCTGCCCGGCCCGATCGACGTGGTCACCCTCAACGGCGACCACAACTCGCTGCTGCGCTCGCCGCACGTCGAGGAGATCGCGCGGGGGATCGCCGAGGACGACGACCGCTGACTCCCCTCGGCGGCCACCCGTCGTCCGTGGGGGATGCTCGGGCGGTGTCCCGACCGCGGCTCCGACGCCTCCTGCCCCCCGTCCTCGCCGGGCTCCTCGTCGGCACGACCGTCGGCTGCGGCACGTCCGAGCCGTCGGCGTCCCCGCCGGCGGGCACCTCGACCACGGCCGCGGCCGTCGACACCCACCCGGTCGACACGCGGACCCTCGAGCTGACCGACACCAGCCGCGCCACCGACCCGACGCCGGGCGAGCCCGGCGACGAGGTGGCGGGCCGGGACCTGCCGACCACGGTCTGGTACCCCACCGACGGCGAGGGCCCCTACCCCGTCGTGGTCTTCAGCCACGGCATCACGTCGGGACCCGCCGCGTACGACGACCTGCTCTCGGGGTGGGCCTCGGCCGGGTTCGTCGTCGCCGCGCCCACCTTCCCGCTGACCAACGCCGACGTGGACCCCGTCTACACCGACGTGCTCAACCAGCCCGCCGACGTCTCCTTCGTGCTCACCCAGGTGCTGGCCCTCGACACCACGGCCGGTGACGTCCTCGAGGGACGGCTGGACCCCTCGGCGGTCGCCGCCGCCGGGCACTCCGGCGGCGCGGTGACCACCATCGGCCTGCTCAACACCTGCTGCGCCGACGAGCGGATCACCGCGGCGGTGGTGCTGGCCGGGACGCTGACCGGCTTCGGGGCGTCCTTCGCCCAGCCCGGCGTGCCGACCCTGTTCGAGCACGGCACCGCTGACGACACGATCCCGGTGGCGGACGGGCGCGCCGCGTTCGAGGCGGCCCCGGCCCCGAAGGCCTTCCTGGGGCTGCGCGAGGCCACCCACAGCTCGCCCTACGGCAAGCCGGAGGACCCCAGCTTCGCCACGGTGCTCGCCACCACGACGGACTTCCTGCGCTCGACCCTGTCCGGCGACGCGGACGCCGCCCGGGCGCTGCAGGAGGTGCTCGACGACCCCCGGCGGGACGGCCTGACCGACGACCAGCTCGACGGGTGAGGAGAGACACAGGCTCGCGGAGCGCGCCCCACCGCGCCCCCGCCCGGACGTCGTCCCGCCCCCTCGTCGTGGCGCAGGGTCAACGTGCCCTGACGCTCGGGCAGTGACACGCCTGGGACGGCCGCGCGGAGGCCCTCGCCGGTCCGCCCGCTCCCGGTCGCGGTCGGGAACCGGCCGTCGTCCCCGGACGGGTGGCGGCGCGCGGTCCGATGGACAGCAGATGACCTCTGTTGTAGACACATGGACCGAGTCGTTTCACTCGAAGGTCACCCGTGGGGGCCCAGGCGGCGCAGCAGTCGAGCGCTCCGGAGTGGCGTCGTGAGGCCAAGGAGGGCCTCGGGACACCGGACCACGGGATCGACCACCGAAGCACAGACAGGGCAGCGATGACCTGCCGGACGAACCCTGGTCGCCAGAGTCCGGCAGTGAGCAGTGGCGAAACCGGGCCCTTCCGCAAGGAGAGGACCCTCATGCACCGCGACACCTCCGACGCGTCCCCGCTCGAGAGGCCGGCCGGCGCGCTCCCTCGGGTGAGCGTCGTCATCCCCACCTACAACGAGGCCCGCAACCTCCCGCACGTCTTCTCGCTGCTGCCCGAGGACGTGTACGAGGTCATCGTCGTGGACGGCCGCAGCGTGGACGACACCATCGCCGTCGCCCGCTCGCTGCGCCCCGACGTGCGCATCGTGCGGCAGAACCGCCGGGGCAAGGGCAACGCCATGGCGTGCGGCTTCGCGGCGGTGACCGGTGACATCGTGGTCATGCTGGACGCCGACGGCTCGGCCGACCCCCGCGAGATCCCGCGGTTCGTGCAGGCCCTGGTCGACGGCGCGGACTACGCCAAGGGCACCCGCTTCGCCAACGGCGGCGGCAGCGCGGACATCACCCGCATGCGCGCCTGGGGCAACCGGTGGCTCAACCGCTCGGCCAACGTGCTGTTCGGCACCCGCTACACCGACCTGTGCTACGGCTACAACGCCTTCTGGGAGCACTGCCTGACGGTCCTGGACCTCAAGGCGGGCGACCACGACGAGGACCGCAAGCGCTGGGGCGACGGGTTCGAGATCGAGACGATCATCAACACCCGCGTCGCCAAGGCGAAGCTGCGGATCGTCGAGGTGCCGAGCTTCGAGTTCGAGCGCATCCACGGCGAGAGCAACCTGAACACGTGGCGGGACGGCCTGCGGGTCCTGCGCGCGCTCGCCATCGAGCGGGTCAACCGTGGGGGCAGCCGGCACGTCCGCCGCGGCGACCGCACCCTCGCCGCGTCGGCGCCGGTGGCCACGCCGGAGACCGCCGAGGCCCTGCTGGCCGCGGAGCGCCCGGCCATCGAGGCCCGCTCGGCCTGAGGGCCCCGCCCGGTGCCGTCCACCCCGACGGGGGACGGCACCGGGCTCCTCCTCCCCTAAGGTCAGACGTCGTGTCCGCCGCTCGTGAACTGCTCCGGATCAACCCCCTGCCGTCCCTGCGGCACGGCAGCAAGCTGGTCGTGTACCGCAAGGTGACCTTCCGCGTGGCCCGCAGCGCGGAGCTCTCCATCGGGGAGAAGTTCACGCTGGGCCGGCAGTGGGCGGGCGGGGCGCCGCTCTACCCGGGGCACTTCGTGGTGCGCGACGGCGCGCAGGTGCACGTGGCCGGCCGGGGCTCGTTCATGAGCGGGCTCCGCGTGGGGGTGGCGTCGGGAGCGGTCCTGCGGATCGGCCACGGCAGCGGCTCCAACGTCGACATCCGGCTCTCCTGCTACCGGTCGATCACCATCGGCGACAACGTGATCATCGGTGACCGCGTCACCTTCCGCGACAGCGACAACCACGACATGGACGGCAAGCCGCAGTCCGCGCCGATCGTCGTCGAGGACGACGTCTGGATCGGCTTCGGCGCCACCATCATGAAGGGCGTCACCATCGGCCGGGGCGCCGTGGTCGCGGCGCACTCCGTGGTGACCCGCGACGTCCCGCCGGGGACGCTGGTCGCCGGCGTCCCCGCCGTCGTCAAGCGCAAGGACGTGAGCTGGGGGCTGTGACCCCGGCCCGCCCGGGACGAGGGCGGGGCAGGACGGGGGCGCACGCCGCGCCCCCGACGTCGGACCGACGACCGGCACCCGCCGACGGCGGGGCCAGCGACAGACAGGGGGACGGGATGGCCGGCCAGGCCCGCGCCGAGGCGGTCGGAGCGCCGGGGTCACCCGGCGGGACCGGCGACGCCCCGGAGGTGCACCCGACCATCCGGGCCGCCTTCGACGCCCTCGACCGCACCGGTGCGGCGTGGGCGCTGGTGCGCGGGGCCGACGAGCTGCGCCGCCCGTCCGGCGACGTCGACGTCCTCGTCGACCCGGCCGCGCTGCCGGTCCTGGACGCCGGGCTCCGCGCGGCCGGCCTGACCCGCCTCCCGGCGGCCGGGCACGGCAGCCACCGCTTCTACCACCGCTACGACTCCGCCGAGGACCTCTGGCTCAAGCTCGACGTGGTCACCGAGGTCGCCTTCGGCACCTACCAGGAGCTCCGCACCGACCTGGCCGCGGGCGCCCTCGCCCGCCGGCACCTGCAGGGGGGCCTGCAGCGGCTCGCCCCGCAGGACGAGGCGTGGCTCTACCTCCTGCACCAGCTGCTCGACAAGGGCACCATCGCGCCGTCGCGGGTCGAGCCCGCCGCCGCGGCCGCTCGGGTCGCCGGCACCGACGGCCCCGCCGCCGCGCTCGTCGACCGCCACGGCGGTCCCGGGAGTGCGGACCGGTTGCTGGCGGCCGTCGGCGCGGGCCGGGTCGAGGAGGCCGTGCGGCTGGGCGGGGAGCTCCGCGCCGGCTGGGCCCGGGAGCTGGGGCTGCGGCTGCCGGCCCGGACGCTGGGCAGCCGCGCGGCCCGCCGGCTGCCCGCTCCCCGCCGGGCCGACCGGCTGCCCGGCTCCCTGGTGGCCGTCCTGGGCCCCGACGGCGCCGGCAAGACCACCCTGTCCGACGCGCTCACCGCCCAGGTGCCGCTGCCGACGCGGTACGTGTACATGGGCATGTGGCAGGAGACGCGCTGGGACCCCTACGTGCGCCGGGTCCCCGGCGGCCGGCTCGGCCGGCTGCTGCTGCGGGTGGTCCGCAGCGTGGGCGAGGCGCGCTGGCACCGGGCCCGCGGACGGCTCGTGGTCGTCGACCGGTTCGTCTACGACGCGCTGCTCGCCGCGCCGGGGTCGAGCCTCGGTGACCGCGTGGCCAACGCCGCCATGCTCCGGCTCGGGCCCTCCCCGGACGTGCTGCTCCTGCTCGACGCCCCCGGCGAGCTGATGTTCCGGCGCAAGGGCGAGCACTCCCCCGAGGTGCTCGAGGAGCGCCGCCAGGCCTACCTCGCGCTGCGCGACCGGCTGCCGGGCATGGTCGTGCTCGACGCCGGCGCACCCGCGGACGAGGTCCGGCGGCGGGCGCTGGCCGTCGTGTGGGAGCGGGTCGAGGCCCTGGCCGCGCCGCCTCCCGGTGGTCCCGCCCGCTCCGGCGGACGACGGCGCCGATGACCGGACCGCACGTCGACCCGGGGGCCCCCGCGGACCCGGCGGCCCCCGACCTGCCGCTGCACCTGTGGCGGCGCCTGGACTGGCGGTTCCTGCTGCCGTCGACCCGCCTGCGCGTGGTGGCCTGCGGCGGCACGCCCGACGACGACCTGCTCGCGGCGCTGCGGCTGCTGCAGGTCGACGTCGTCCGGCCCGGTCCCGACTGGCGGCCGGTCGCCGACGCCGCGCCCGACGTCGTGGTGCTGGTGCAGCCGACCGCCGCAGACCTCGCCGCCGCGGCCGCCGCCGTGCGCCCCGGAGGCTGGGTGTACGCCGAGGTCCGCCGCGACCTGCACGCCGCCGGGCCGCGCACCCTGCTCGGCTGGCCGCGCGCGTTCCGCGCCGCCGGGCTCACCGACGTCGTCGCCCACTGGCACGCGCCCGACCTGCGCACCTGCTCGCGCATGGTGCCCCTGGACGCGCCGGCGCTCGTCCGCGACGCGCTGTCCCGCCACGGCGCCGTGCGCTTCGGCCGGGCCCTGTCCCTGGCCGGGCGGGCCGCGGTGGCGCTCGGCGTCTTCCCGGCCGGGGTTCCCGAGGGCAGCACCGTCGGACGACGGCCGGAGGTCCCGTGACCTTCGTCGAGGAGCTGCTGCGGCAGCACCGCGCCGCGCTCGGCCTGGACGAGCGGCGGGTGCGCGGCATGCGCACCTCCGTGCTCACGCCCCGGTTCACCACCTCGCGGCACGTGGTCGGCATGGTGTCCGGCGCGCGCGGCCGCCCCGAGCTGGTGGTCAAGGTCCCCCGCCGCGCCGGCGACGACAGCGGCACCCGGCGCGAGGCCCACGTGCTCGGCCTGCTCGCCGGCACCGGCGTGGGCGCGCCGCAGCTGGTCGGGCTCGTGGAGCACGAGGACCGCGCCGTGCTCGTGGAGACCGTCGTCCGGGGGGCCGAGCTGGACCCCGCCCGCGTGCGCCAGGACCCGGAGGCCGCGGTGGCCGCCGGCGTGGCGTTCGTCTCCGCCCTCCCGGTCACCCGGCCCGCGGACGCGAACGCGGGCTGGTACGAGCGCGCGGTGCAGCGGCCGCTGCGGTCCCTGGTCGAGCTGGTCGGCGACGACGGCGGCGACCTGGCCGGACTCGTTGAGCGCACGCACGCCGTCCTGGCCCCCCTCCGGGACGTCGCGGTGCCGGCCGTCCTCGAGCACGCCGACCTCAGCCACCCCAACCTCTTCCTGGCCGCCGACGGCTCGCTGCAGGTGATCGACTGGGAGCGGGCCGACGAGCACGGCGTCCCGGGGCACGACCTGGTCTTCCTCCTCGGCCACCTGGGCGAGGCGCGGCGCGGCGCGTGGACGCGCGACGGGCAGCGGGAGGCGTTCGACGCCACGTTCACCGGCCCGGCCGCCTGGGCCCGGCCGCTGCTGGCCGACCACCTCCGCGCGCGGGGGATCGACCCGGCGCTGCTGCCGCAGGTGGTGGTCCTGGCCTGGGCCCGGTCCTCGGCGACGCTGGCCGAGCGCCTGGTCCCGGCCGGCGCGTCGTCGTCGGAGGACGCCGGACGGCCCACGCCGGAGCAGGCGCGCGCGGCCGTCGCCGCGGACCGCGACGTGGCGCTGTGGCGGCACGCGCTCGACCGGGTGGAGCAGCTGTGAGGGGGACCGGGACGTGAGGCTGGTCTACGTCACCGAGGGCGTGCCCAACCGGGACCCGGAGCGGGGCGACGGCAGCTCGCTGATCCCCTACGGGGTGCTCGGTGCGCTCCCCGACGACGTCGAGGTCACGCTGCTGACCTACACCGGCGACGTGCCGGTGCCGCCGGAGGTCGCGGCCCGCTGCGCCGACGTGCAGCTGCTGCGCCCCCGCGACCCGCGGCTCGCGCTCCTCCGCTCGCTGGTCTCGCGCGCCCACCCCGGCGCCGAGGCGGTGTGCACGCCCGAGGCCCGGGCGGCGGTCGCCCGGCTGTCCGCGGACGCCGACGTGACGCTGGTGCACGGTCCGCACGTCACCCCGCTGGTCCACGCGGTGCGCGGCCCCGTGGTGCTGCAGGCGGTCGACCCGTGGTCGATGCGCCTGGGCATGGAGGTGGAGCTGGCCACCGGCCTGCGGCGCCGCTTCCGCGCGCGCAAGGCGCGCCAGGCGCTCGTCGCGGAGCGGGCCCTGCCGCAGCGGGTGCGGCTGCTCACCGTCGGGCAGCGGGACGCCGAGCGCTGGTCCGCGCTGCTCGGGCGCCCGGTGCGGGCCGTCCCCAACGGCACCGAGACCCCGGCCGGGCCGCGGGTGCGCGTGCCGGGGCCGCCCACGGTCTGCTTCGTGGGCAGCCTGCACTACGAGCCCAACATCGAGAGCGCGACCGTGCTCGTGCGCGAGGTCGCGCCGCAGGTGTGGGAGCAGGCCCCGGGCACCCGGTTCCTGCTGGCCGGCCGGCAGCCGACCCCCGCGGTGCTCGCGCTGGCCGAGGACCGCGTCGAGGTCCGGCCCAACGTCCCCTCGATGGCCGACGTCTTCGCGGAGTCCGACGTCGCCGTCTTCCCCGACCGGCACGGCCTGGGCATCCGGAACTCCGTCACCGAGGCGCTGGCCGCCGGGCTCCCGGTCGTGGCCACCGCGGCCGGTGCCCGCGAGCAGCCGCCGCACCCGCTGCTGCGCGTCGCGGGGTCGGAGGGCGAGCTGGTCCGGCTGGTGCGGGAGGCGCTGACCGGGCAGGCCGCCGGGCCCGGTCCGGCGACCCCGGCCGAGCCGGTGCGCACCTGGCGCACGGTGGCCGAGGAGTACCTCGAGGAGTGCCGCGCGTCCCTCTCCCAGGTGGACCGGTGACCGACGCGACGGGCCCGTGCGGGCCCGGAACGTACCCTCGCTGACATGGGTCGCCACAGTCCGGTCGAGCCTGCCCGCAGCGCGGAGGCCACCGACGACAGCCGGCCCGACGGCACCCCGTCCGACGGCGGCGCGACCGACGACGGCCCGCCCGTCGCCCCCGGGCGGTCCCCGGTGACCGCCGGCCCGGACGACGTCGCGACGGCGAGCGAGCCGCCCGCGCAGCGACCGCCGGAGGGCCAGGACCTGACCCGCGCCGGCGCCAGCGGGGCCGCGTGGCTCGGCGGCGCCCAGGTGGCCGGCAAGCTGGTCACGCTGCTCACCACGGTGCTGCTCGCGCGCCTGCTGACCCCCGCCGAGTTCGGCCTGGTCTCCCTCGCGCTGGTCCTGCTGGTCTACGCGGAGGCGATCGCCGACGCCGGGGTCGCGCAGGCCCTCATCTACCTCGAGCGCACGAGGGCCGCCGAGCGGGCGGCGCTGCTGTGCTCGCTGGTCGCGGGCCTGCTGCTGCTCGGCCTGGTGCAGCTGGCGGCGCCGCTGATCGCCGGCTTCTTCGGCCACCCCGAGGTCGAGCCGCTGGTGCGGCTGCTGTCGCTGTCGCTGTTCTGCAACTCGCTGGCCGCGCTGCCCGACGCGCTCATGCGCCGGGAGCTGGCGTTCCGCCGGGTGGTCGCCGCGGCGATGGTGCGCACCGTCGTCACCGGCGTGGTGTCGGTCGTGCTGGCCTTCGCCGGCGCGGGCGCCTACGCGATCGTCGGGGGCACGGTGGCCGGCGCGGTGTCCTACGTCGTCGCCGCGTGGCTGCTCACGCCGCAGCGGCCGGACGTGGCGTTCTGGCGCGCCGGGCGGGCCGACGTCCGCAGCGTCCTGGGCTACGGCGCCCCGGTGGCCGGCAGCACGCTGCTGGCCAAGCTCGTCTTCGACGTCGACTACCTCGTCGTCGGCCGCATCCTCGGCGCCACCGCCCTGGGCTACTACACGCTGGCCTTCCGGCTGCCCGAGATGGTGATCCTCAACGTCTTCTTCGTGCTCTCGGTGGTCGTCTTCCCGCTGTACACGAAGATGCGCGGCGACCTCGGCCGGCTGCAGAACGGCTACCTCTTCAGCCTGCGCGTCTACGCCCTGTACGGCGTGACGACCGGGGTGGGCCTGGCCGTCACCGCGCCGCTGCTCGTGCCGCTGCTGTTCGGTCCCCAGTGGGGGGCGTCGGTGGCCCCGCTCGTCGCCCTGGCGCTGTACTGCGCCTGCCGGTCGCTGTCCGGCGGCTCCAACGAGGTCTACAAGGCCCTCGGCCGGCCCGGACTGTCGCTGGTGGTGTCGCTGGCCCGGCTGGCCGTGCTGGTCCCCGCCCTCGCCCTCGCCGCCCTGCAGTGGGGGATCGTGGGTGTGGCCTGGGCCCAGTTCGCCACCTCCCTGCTGTTCGCGGTGGTGGTCCAGGTCGTCGCCGCACGCATGCTGCAGCTGCGGTGGTGGGTGCTGGCCCGCTCGGTCCTCCCGTCCCTGGTGGTGGGGGCGGCGGTGGCCGCCGTGGGGGTCGCGCTGTCGCTGCTGCCCCTGCCCACGCCGCTGCTGCTGGCCGTCGTGGTGGTGGGCGGGGCGGCCGCGGCCGCCGGCACGCTCGCCGTGGCCTTCCCGTCGGTGCTGCGGGAGCTGCTGGCCATCGTCCGGCGACGCGGTCCCGTCGCAGCCTGAGCGGGAGGCGGCCGCCCCGTCCGCGCGGGACGGCGCTGCGACACGGCACGTGACCGGCCCGTGACCAGGAGCGCTCCGACCGGGTGAGTGGCCTCACCCGACGGGGGTGGGCACTGGCCCGGTGCGCTGCGGGGACGGCACCATGGGAAGCGCGCGCCGCACTGCAGGCGCGCCGAGGACCCGCGCACCGCGGTCCCAGCCACGGCGTCGAGGCCGGGCGTCATCCACACGAATCGGCGGGAGGCACAGCGGGTGTCGGAGCTCATACTACCGTCGGGGGGCCCGGCGGAGGTCGCGACGGCACCGCGGGACGTCCGTCCGGCCACCCGCCGCCCGCGTCGGGGGCGGGACTCCTGGGCGGCCCTGCTCGCGGTCGTCACCTCCGTCCTGGCGCTCGTCGTCCTCGCCGGCTTCCCCGCGGACGACGGCGGGCTGGGCACCACCGTCCGCGGCCTGGTCCTGCTGCTGTTCTGGCTCACCGCGCCCGGCACGGCGATCACGGCCGGGCTCCGCCTCCCCGCGATGACGCGGGCCGCCGTGGCACCGCTCCTGGGGCTCGCCGTCCTGCTGGCGCTGTCGACCCTGGGCGGCTGGACGGGGGTGTGGATCCCCCGCCTCGGCTTCGCCGTCGTCGCGGCGGCCTCCCTGGTGGTCGCCGCCCTGGCGCTGCGGAGGAGCGGGCTGGCGCCCCTCCCCCTGCCCCGGCCCCGGTCGTCGACGCTGGCGCTCGGCGCCGGCCTGCTGCTGTCCGTCGTGCTGTGGGCGATCGCGCTGCCGCGCATCCGCACCTCCGACCCGTCGGTCCTCGGCCTGCTGGTGTCGGGCCCCTGGCAGCTCACGGCCGCGCTCGTCGTCGCGCTCGCGGTCCTGGTCGCCGGCCTGCGCCTCGGGCGGACGGCGGTCGTCGCCGGCTCGGCGGTGGCCCTGGCGCTGGTCCTGCGGGTCACCGCGGCGGCGGCCTCCGCCGTGCCCAACGCGACGTGGACCTACAAGCACATCGGCATCGTCACGGTCCTGCAGGACAGCCAGCACGTGCTCGGCGGCACGAACATCTACATGAACTGGCCGAGCATGTTCACCGCTGCCGCCTTCTTCGGCGACGCCAGCGGGGTCGCCACGCTCGACACGGCGCGCTGGTTCCCGGCGATGGTGCACGTGCTGCTCGCCGTCGCCGCGGCCGCGCTGGCCCGTGCCTACGGCGCCCGCCCGGTCGGCGCCGCGGCGGCGGCCGCGCTGGTCGTCCTCTTCAACTGGGTGGGGCAGGACTACTTCTCCCCCCAGGCCGTGGCCATCTGCCTCGCCGCGGGCTTCCTCGTCCTGCTGGTCCGGTCCCCGGACAGCCGCACCAGCGCGGTGCTCGCCCTCGCGCTCTACGTGGTCGTCGTCCCGACGCACCAGCTGACCCCGTTCTGGCTGCTGGGCCTGACCGTGGTGCTGGCCGTGATCCGCCGGGCCCCGTGGTGGCTGCCCGCCGCCATGGCCGTGGTCGCCCTGGGCTACCTGGCGTCGCGGTACGACGCCGTCGCGTCCTACGGCATCTTCAGCGGCTTCGACATCGTCTCCAACGCGGCCGGCAACGTCGCGCCCGTCCCGGCGCTGGGCCGTGACACGGCGGGCCTGTTCGCCCGCGGCACCGCGGTGCTGCTGTGGCTGTCCACGCTGGGTGTCCTGCTCGTCCGCCTCCGGCGCCAGGGCTGGCGCGAGGCGTGGCGGCGCCGGGACGTCGTGGTGCAGGCCGCGGTCACCTTCTCGCCGTTCGCGCTGCTCGCCGCGCAGAACTACGGCGGCGAGGCCATCCTCCGCGTGACGCTGTACTCGACCGTCGGCTGCGTCGCCGTCCTGGGGCCGGCGCTGGCGACCGCCCTCGCGGGCGAGGGGCGCGGGGTGCGGGTGCTCGCCCCGCTCGCGGCCACCGCGTGGACCGTCGTCGCCGGCGTCGCCGTCGCGCAGGCCACCTTCGGCCCCTGGTACGTCAACAGCATCCGCCCGGAGGAGATCCGCGCCGCCCGGTTCCTGGAGGCGCAGCCGGACGAGTCCCTCGTCATCGCCGTCGACGGCAACTGGCCCGGCCGCGGGTGGAGCGACCCCACGCTGTCCACGGCGGGGGGCGACCCGGACAGCGGCACCACGGGCAGCGACGCGGACGTGGCGCTGGACCAGGCCCTGCGGGAGGCGGCGTTCTACGCGGGCGAGCCGGTCACCGAGTCGCTGCCGCTGAGCGTCGACGCCCTGCAGGACGTCGTCTTCAGCCGGGCCGACGGGGCACCGGTGTACGTCGTCTTCACCGAGAGCATGCAGGTCTACGACGACTACTACCGGACCTACCCGCAGGGCAGCTACGAGGACCTGCTGGCCACGCTGCGGTCGGACCCGGACTGGCAGGTGGTGCGGCAGGAGCGCGGCACCTGGGTCCTGCAGTACGTCGGCCCGGGGATCCCGCCCACCTGATCGACGCCCCCGCGCCGCCCCGACCGGTGGCGCGGGGAGGCCGGCCCGGGGCGCCGGTCAGGACGCGGTCTGCTCGGCGTCCGGGTGGTCGGGGGTCATCTCGTAGATGGTGACCCAGTCGATCTCGACGTGCCCGGACGACGAGGCCGGGGGCTCGCCGTGGTCGGTCTCGGTCTGCAGCACCCAGTGCATGGGCTTGGACGGGCTCTCGTCGGAGTGCCCGACCTCCTCCCCGTCGAGGTAGAAGGTCACCCCCGCCGGCGTCCACTCGATGGCCGCGGTGTGCCACGAGGTGAAGGTCGCGAGGTCCTCGCTGCGGTAGCAGAAGGTGCCCGGCTCGCCCACGCAGAGGTTGGCGGCGTAGAACTCGCCGTCGAGCGGCCCCTCCGGGAAGTCGACCTCGCCGTCGGCCCACTCGTCGGAGTCCGGCCACAGCAGCCAGGCGGTCTTGTAGCCGGTCACCGGGTCCGCCCGGAAGCGGACCTCGAACCGGCCGTAGAGCTGGCCGCCCCACGAACCGCTGACCAGCGGGACCGGCGCGGCCACCAGGGGCGTGCCGTCCTCCGTGCGCAGGTACATGTCCAGGATGCCGTCCTGCACGGAGACGACGTGCGCGGTCTCGTACCGGCCCTCGCCCGAGGTGTCGGTGAAGCCCTGGTACCCGGTCCACTTCTCCTCGTAGGGGGCGCCGGGGAACGACCCCAGCGGCACGTCCTCCTGGAAGTCCTCGGTGAAGGTCTGCCGCCAGCCGTCCAGGTCGCCGACGGGCATCGTGCTGTCGTGCCGGTCCCACGACGTCCACACGAGACCCCCCACCAGCAGGACGAGCACCATCCCGGCGACGACCCAGGTGCGGGGGCGGACGCCGGCGAGCAGCGCCCGTGCACGACGGGCCGCCCGGCCCCCGGGGTCACCGGCGGGGGGCGTCCCGCCGGCACCGGTCTCGTGCGGGTCCAGGACCGGGCCTGCTCCGGAAATGGGGGGCTCCTCAGGTAGCTGTCCGTCACCTTGCGGGCTCCAGGGTACCGGAGGACGGCGTGTCCGAGCCGGGCTCGGCTACGGAGCGCAACGATCGTGGTAACGGTCCGCCCACGTGACCGGGGCCACGGCGTCGCGGGGGACACCGGGCGGAGCCCGCGCGTTGTGCAGGACCGTGGCAGGGATCGACGGGCGCCCGCTGCCGGGTGGCGCCGGTCAGGACGGCGGGGTGGCGGCCCGTGCCCGTGTGGTCCTCGGCGCCGTCGCGGCACTCGTCGCCGTCCTCGGGATCGACCGGCTGCTCGCCCTGCGCCACTGGTCGGTGCCGGCCGAGGCGCTGCTCGACGAGCCGGCCCACCTGCTGACCGCCGGGCTGCTGCTGGCCGCGGCCGGGGTGCGGTCCCGCCGGCTCGTGCTCTGGGCCCTCGCCGGGGCGGTGCTCATCGACCTCGACCACGTGCCGCTCTACCTGGGGGCCGAGGTCACCGCCGACGGCGGCCGCCCGGTCAGCCACTCGGTGACCACGGTGCTGGTCCTGCTCGTGGCGGCGGGGGTCTGGCGGGCGCAGCGCACCCGGCTGGCGGGGCTGGCCCTCGGGGTGGTCCTGCACGTCGTCCGGGACCTGGCCTCCGGACCCGGCGTGCCCCTGCTCTGGCCGCTGCTGCCGACGTCGGCGCACCTGCCGTACCCGGTCTACGCGGGCGTGCTGGTCGCCGCCGTCGGCGTGGTCGCCCTGCGGGCCTGGCGGGGGCCCCGCCGGGACGACGGCTACGCGCCGGCGCGGCTGCGCCCGACCTCCCGGCGGGCCCGGAGGTAGAGCGCCGGGCCGGCGAGGTAGCCGCGCAGCTCGCTGGCGAGCGCGCCCTGCGGCGCCCGCGCCCCCTCCCCCAGCCGCTCGTCGGTGGCCTGCCGGATCCGGACCACCCGCGCGAGCCCCCGCGGGACCCGGCGGATGACGTCCCGGCGGACGTCGCGCTGCAGCAGGCACTTGGTGAGGTAGGCGGTCAGCCCGGTGCCGTAGCCGTACAGCTGGCGCAGCAGGGCGGCGGGGTCGGCGCGGTGGTGGTGCCAGACGACGGCGGCCGGCTCGTAGGCCAGCGCGCGGCCGGCCCGGAGCACCCGGACGAACACGTCGAGGTCCTCACCGCCGCGGGTCGGCGCACCCGCGCCGAGCGCCTCGTCGAAGCCGCCGAGCTCCCGGAGCATCGCGGTGTCGAAGGCGAAGTTCGCGCCCGTGCCGAAGATCCCGGCCGAGTAGGGGTAGAGGGCGTCGTCGCGCGCGTCGCCGGCCAGGTCGTAGATCTCCGGCTCGCAGCGGGTCGACCAGGAGGCCGCGCGGGCGTCGAAGTAGGCCTCCTCGCCGGTGTCGATGCCGGCCGTGGCCACCAGGCCGGTCACGCAGCCCACGTCGGCCCGGCGCGCGAAGCCCCGCAGCAGGCCCTGGACCCAGCCGGGGTCCACGGCCACGTCGTCGTCGGTGTAGGCGATGACCGCGCCCCGGGCCTCGGCGAGGCCGCGGTTGCGGGCCCGGGACAGCCCGGGCCGCGGTTCCAGCACGTGCCGGAAGCGGGGGTCCCGGGCGGCGAAGGACTCGACCACCCGGCGGGTGCTGTCGTCGGAAGGGGCGTTGTCGACGACCAGCAGCTCCAGGTGCGGGTGGGTCAGGGCCGCCAGCCGCTCGAGGCACTCCGCCAGCGCCTCCCCCCGGTCCCGGGTGCAGACGACGACGGTGACCTCGGTGTCGGAGGCGAACCGGCCGGGGCACCCGCTCGCCGGGGCGGGCACCGGGTCCCCGACGGTCCAGTCCACGCCCTCGGCGGCCAGGTGGGCGGCGATCGCCCCGACGTGGCGCTCGGCGCCGGTGCGGGCCACCTCTGCGGCGTCCGGGCCGGCACCGGTGACCGGCACCTCCAGGTAGCCGAGCGGGTCGCCGTGCAGCCGCAGCAGGACCCGCGCCCGGCGCTGGCCGGCGTAGGCGCGGATGCCGGTGACCGCCGGTTCGCCGGCCAGCTCGAGCTCGCCGCACCACAGGGCGGGCACGGCGCTCCCCCCGGTCCCCGGCGCCTGCTGAGGAGTCACCGTCCACCCTCTCGTCCCCTGCCCCGACTCCGGCGGCCGGGCCCCGGGACGGTACCGCGCGGGGCGGGCGGGAGCGGCGGCTCCCCGCCCGAAGGGGTGAGCCCGCGACCTCAGACGGTGGGGACCGCGATCGTGTAGCTCGGGTCGTACATGACGCGGTCGACGAGGACGTGGCCGGAGATGGACGCGGCCGGCTTGACGCCCGCCTTCTCGAACTCGACCTGCATCACCGGGTGCATGCCCTGGTTGGGCACGTTGCTCGTCACCCGGGAGATCTGCACGCCGTCCTGGTAGAAGGCCACGAAGTCCGGGCCCCACTGCCACGTGTAGTTGTGGAACTCCGGCGCGTTCCAGGAGATGGGCGTCGTGGGCTTGGGGTCCGACGGCAGGAAGCGGACCGGGTCGGTCGACTGCAGGACCGCCGAGTAGGGGTTGGTCTTGTCGGTGTCCGACTCGGGGCCGTCGAGCTCGTGGGTCCACTTGTCGGTGTTCGGCCAGAGCAGGAAGGCGATGTGGTAGTCGGGGAAGTTGTCGGTCCGCATGCGCACCGTGTACGTCCCGTAGGTGAACCCCTGGTACCCGAAGGGCAGGACGGCGGCGCCCATGCTGTTGCGCACGTTCCAGTCCAGGACGCCGTCGTGGACGCTGAGCACCTGCGACGGGTAGTAGGTGTTCGAGGTCCCGTCACGGTAGGAGACGTACTTCGGGTAGGCCGTGGGCGCCCGGCCGTCGGACGGCCAGGTACCGGCCGGGACCGGCGTGGCGAACTCCTCGACGGAGTCGAAGCCGGCGGCGCTGACCGCGGGGCTGACGGCCGTGCTGCTGCCCGTGCTGCCGCTCGTGGTCCCGCCGGTGGTGCCGCTGCCGGCCTGCGTGGTGGGGGCGGTCCCGCCGGTCGCGGGGCTGGAGGGCGTGGCGGCCGGCGCGGGGTCCGACGTCGTCGGGACGGGGGTGGCGCTCGCGGTCGGGGTCTGCGTCGCAGGGGCGGTGGGGACCGGTGCCGCGGTCGTCGGCGGCACGGCAGCGGTGGGTGCCGGCGTGGTCGTCGGCGTCGACGGCCGACCGCCCCCGGGCCAACGGGAGGCGGCCTCGCGGGAGGCGCGCTGCGCGTCCTGCCACCGCGTCCGGGCGGCCTCGGCGAGGTCGGGGCTGCTCACGGCGGCCTCCTGGGACACCGGGGCGCTCTCGGCGAGCAGACCGCCCACCACGCCGCCGCTGCCGACGAGCAGGGCCATGACCGAGGTCGTGACGAAGAACCGGGGGCGACGCGGCGCGCGGTGCTGCATGTCGTTGACAGTAGCTGTCTGTCATTGCCCGAACACGGTCCGCACAAGCTTGATGAATCTCACGCTTGACTTCGGGCAGATCTTGAGCACCCGGCCGTTACCTGGCCGAGATCCGCGTCGTTCCGGGCCTGGTCAGGGGCGACCCGACCGCTCGGCGGCCGCCGCGGAGGGGGACGGGGCGGACCCGTCCGTCCCGAGGTGCTCGTCCACCTCGTTCGCCACGGTCGTCACACGCGCCCCACCGGCACCGGCCGCACCCGGGGACCCGCCGGTCACCGGTCGGCGCCCGCTCCGGGCACCGGGCCGGCCCGCCCTCGCAGGTCGCGCGGTGGCGCGTGGCTCAGCGGGCGAGCGAGATCAGGCGGCGCAGCAGCGGACGGTGGTAGCGCGCGCAGCCGCAGAAGGCGCAGTCGCTCCCCCGGCGGTAGTGCTGGTGGGCCTGCTTGCCGTGCCCGCAGTCGCACGCGGCGGCGACAGGAGCGGCTGCCGCGGCGGCCAGGCGCACGGCGGACCGCCGCGGGGCGGGGCTCTCGACGGGCGGGGCGGTACGGACCGGCTGCATGGCGACCTCCTGGGGGTTCGGCCCCGGGGGGCGCGTCCGACGGGATCAACCTAGGCCTCCGCTCTGCTACTGGACAGTGACACGCTGTAGGTGTCACCCTCCAGCGGGACCACTCACACCGGACACCCCACCGGCCCCACCGCTCCGCGGCCGCGGTCCGCCGACTGCCCGCCGCCCCCGTGGTGGCGGGACGCCGGCCGCGCGGCCGCGGGCGGTCACGCCGTCCGGCTGGAGCCCCGGGCGGCGCCCTCCACCACGGCGCCGTCCTCCCGTCGCGGCGTCAGGTGGCCGACCTCGGCGAGCACGGCGCGCCCCCGGCCGTTGCACCGCTCCACCACCAGCGCCCGGAGGACGCGGAGCCCGTCCCGCCAGGTGTTGAGGTTGCTCGTGCCGTGCAGCCGCGGGTGCTCGTAGCTGGGCACCTCGGTGATCTTCATGCCCGCCTTCGCCATGCGGGTGTTGATGATCGTCTCGATCTCGAAGCCGTCGCCCCACAGCGTCGCGTCGTCGGTCTGCGTGCCGGGGTCGAGCTCGAGCGCCGGCAGACAGTGCGTCCAGAACGCGTTGTAGCCGTAGCAGAGGTCGGTGTAGCGGGTGCCGAACAGCACGTTGGCGATCCGGTTGAGCCACCGGTTGCCCCACGCACGGACGGCGGTGATGTCGCTGCTGCCGCCGTCGCCCGCGAAGCGGGTGCCCTTGGCGAAGTCGGCGCCGGCCGACAGCGCGGCGACGAAGCGCTCGATCTCCTGCCCGTCGGCCGAGCCGTCGGCGTCGAGCATGACCACGACGTCGCCCGTCACGGCCGCGAAGCCGCAGGCCATGGCGTTGCCCTTGCCGCGGCGGTTCTGCCGGACGATCCGGACGTCGGGCCGCAGCGCCTGGGCCACCTCCACGGTCCCGTCGACGCTGTGGCCGTCGACGACGACCACCTCGTGCAGGCCCGCGGGGAGCTGGGCGAAGACGTGCGGCAGGTTCCGGGCCTCGTTGTACGTGGGGATGACGACGCTCACGCGCGGCGCCGCGGTGCGGACGGGGACGTGGTGGATGCGGGCCTGCGGGCCCGGCTGGGCCGGGATGCGGACGGGCGTGTGGCTCTGCGTGTCGGTCATGTCTCAGCTCTCGGTGCTGGTGCGCGGTCTCGGGGACTGCGGCCGCTGCCTCGTCCGCGCCGCCGGGACCGGGACGGGTCCACGGGACGGTGGCGCGGGAGCGCCGGGGTGGCGCTGGGGGGCGGGCCGAGGTGTGGTGCCGGGCGGGGTGCCGGAGCACGACCACGGGGCAGGGGTGGGCCGTGGGACCCACCCGTGCGTCTCAGTCCGGAGACGAACCAGGCTCGTCGGCGCGGTGGGTGACCGGGTCGACGGCAGAGCCGTGCAGGAGGCCGGGAGCGGCCAGGGGTGGGGCCGGGAGACCCCGGCCGAGGACGGCGAGGTCCGTCGCGGACCCACCGTTCTGCCCCCCGCCGGTGCCGGCGTAGCTGCCGCCGGCCCCCGTGACGCAGGAGCCCGCCGGCACCGCCGGCGGTGCCGGCGGGAGCGGCGGCGGGAGCGGAGGAGCGGGTGCGGGAGCGCCGGCAGGAGCCGTCGAGGGGGCGACGGAGGCGGGCGCGGCGGCGACCTCGATGCCACCGTCCGGGGCGGGACCCGCAGGGGGCTCGCGCCGGACGGACGTCGTGGTGTCGTCGTGACCGCCGCGGGACGGTGCGGCCGTCTCCGCCGGGGCCGGCGCCGCGGGGTCCTCGCTGCCGTCACAGGTCGGCGTCCCGGCGGGGTCGGCCGGGCCGGCCTCCGCCGCGGCGAGCGGGGCGTCGGCCTGGATCGCGAGCACGTCCGGCCCGGCGGTGGGCGCGGCGTCGCCGGTGGCCTCGTCAGTGGTCGCCGGGGCCCCGGCGCCCACACTGCCGGCCGTCGCGGCCCCCGTGGCGGGGTCGGTGGTGGCGGGGTCGGTGGTGGCGGGGTCGGTCGCGGCGGGGTCCGTCGGGACGGCCGGGTCCGTCGGGGCAGGCTCGGTGGTGGTCGGGTCGGTGGTGCCTGGCTCGGTCGGGACGGGCTCGGTGGTGACCGGCTCCGTCGGGGTGGCCGGGGCGGCGGGAGCCGGGTCCGTCGTCCCCGGGGTACCGGCGTCCGGGGTGCCGGCGTCGGTGCCGACCGAGGGCTCGGCGGCGACCGGGGGCTCGGCGGCGACCGGGGGCTCGGCGGCGATCGGGGGCTCGGGCTCCGTCACCGGGGCGTCCGGAGCCGGGGCGTCCGGGACGGGCGTCGGCTCGACCGGGTCCGCAGGCTCCCACGTCGTGACCGGCTCCACCGGCACGGGGTCCTCGGCGGCCACCGGCCACGTCCCGGCCGGCTCCTCGACCGGCTCGGACGTCGCGTGCCCGGTGCTGCCGTCGTCTCCCCAGCCCGCGGAGGCGTCGTCGGCGGCCGGCACGGCGTCGTCGGCGCGGGCGGTACCGCCCACGAGCGCGAGGAGGAGCCAGGCACCGGCGAGGAGGACGAGGAGCGCGAGACCGCGGCCGAGGGTCCGGCGGAGCGGGCCGCGGCCGGGGACGGGCACCGCGACGGAGCCGAGCGCTCCTCCGCAGTCCTCGTCGACCAGCACGTTGCCCTCCTCGCCACCTCGGCGCGCCGGTCGCACCGCGGCGGGGCACCCGGCCAGGAGCCGGGTACACCCGGTGACGACCTTGGCGTGGTGTTGGTCCGTCGTTCAACTGGTCGAGGGGTCCCATTTGGGTGCACCCCTGGCGTGTCTCACGCTCCGTAGTCGCCGCGTCGTCCGTGGGCAGTCGTCCCGGCTGTCCCGGAGCGCTGGCTCATGCGCGGTTGCGGCGGAACCACCTGCGACGACGGTAGGAGGAGCAGCGGCAGAGGGCACACTCCCGGCCCCGCCGGTAGTGCTCGTGGGCCGTCTTCCCGTGGCCGCAGGTGCACGGCGGGCCGGTCGGCGGGAGCGGGTCCTCGACCGCCCGCAGGCGCGGCCGGTCAGCAGGAAGGGGGTCGTGAGGGTGGAGGGCGCGCCGACTGGGTAGCTGGTCCTCGCCCGGAGCGTGCACCGCACAGCCTTTCCCACGTCCACCGCGCTGGGTGGGCGTCCCCTCGTGCCCCGGATGGTAAGGGCACGGCGCGGCGCGCGCCATGCCTGGTGGGACGGAACCGTCCGTCCCGTGGTGGAGACCGGGTTGTCAGTCGGTCCGGCGGCCGAGGGCCCGGTAGGTCCAGCCGGCGGCGGTCCAGGCCTCCCGGTCGAGGGCGTTGCGCCCGTCGAGCACCCGCTTCTGCCGCACCACTCGTCCGAAACCCTCGGGGTCGAGCTCGCGGTACTGCTTCCACTCGGTGAGCACCAGCACCGCATCCGCGCCGGCGGCGGCCTCCTCCGGCGTGGGCGCGTAGTCCAGCTGCGGCCACAGCCGGCGGGCGTTGTCCACCGCTGCGGGGTCGGTCACCCGCACCACCGCGCCTTGGAGCTGCAGCTGGGCGGCGACGTTGAGCGCCGGGGAGTCGCGGATGTCGTCGGAGTCGGGCTTGAACGCCGCGCCGAGGACGGCGACGTGCTTGCCGAGCAGCGATCCGTCGAGGACCTCGCGGGCCAGCTCCACCATCCGGATGCGGCGGCGCATGTTGATGTTGTCGACCTCGCGCAGGAAGGTCAGCGCCTGATCGGCCCCGAGCTCGCCGGCGCGGGCCATGAAGGCGCGGATGTCCTTGGGCAGGCAGCCGCCGCCGAAGCCGAGGCCGGCGTTGAGGAACTTCCGCCCGATGCGGTCGTCGTAGCCGATGGCGTCGGCGAGCTGCTTGACGTCGGCGCCGGTGGCCTCGCACAGCTCGGCCATCGCGTTGATGAAGGAGATCTTGGTGGCCAGGAAGGAGTTGGCGGCGGTCTTGACCATCTCGGCGGTGGCGAAGTCGGTGGTCACCTTCGGGGTGCCGCGGGCCACGATGGGGGCGTAGACGTCGTCGAGGAGGCGCTCGGCGGTCGCGCCGTCGTCCCCGGCGGGCAGGCCGTACACCAGCCGGTCGGGCTCGAGGGTGTCGTGGACGGCGAAGCCCTCGCGGAGGAACTCCGGGTTCCACGCCAGCAGCGCCCCGGGCACCTTCTCGGCGAACACGGCGGCGAGCTCGGCGGCGGTGCCCACCGGCACGGTGGACTTGCCGACGACCAGCTGACCCGGGCGGAGCACGGCCAGCAACGACTCGGCGGCGGCCTGGACGAAGCGCAGGTCGGCGGCGTACTCCCCGTGCTTCTGCGGGGTGCCCACGCAGAGGAAGTGCACGTCCGCGTCGGCGGCGTCGTCGATCTCGGTGCTGAAGGAGAGACGGCCCGAGCCGAGCGAGTGGCGCAGCAGCTCGGGGAAGTCCGGCTCGTAGAACGGCGCCCGCCCCTGACACAGCGCGGTGACCTTGCGCCGGTCGACGTCGATGCCGACCACCTCGTGCCCCAGCTCGGCCATGGAGGCCGCGTGCACGGCGCCCAGGTAGCCGCAGCCGATCACCGAGATCCGCATCCTCGCCTCCCCACCTCGGGACACGTCGTCGTCGAAGTGCACCACCCCGGTGGCGGCCGCGCTGGGTGGGACCTCCCCTCAGGAGGCCGTCAGCGGCCGGTGGCCCCGCGCTGCCCGGGGAGCCGGACCGCCGTGGCGTCCAGGGTCTCGGCGTCGGCACGGCGGCGCAGCACCACGTCGGCGGGCAGGACGAGCCGGGGCGCGACGCCGACGAGGACGGCGACGAGGAAGGCGACGCCGGCCAGCGCCTCACCGGACTCCTCGAGGTAGGTGGCCGTGACCGCCCAGCTGCCGGCGACCGCCGACACGGCCGAGAGGCCCACGGAGGCGACGCCGTAGGCCGCCAGCGCGCCCAGGACCCGGCGCCGGTCGCGCCGCTCGGCCCGGGTGAGGACGGCGAGGACGAGGAGGACGACGGCGAGGAGCGCGACGCCGACGGTCACGGCGCCCGCGGCACCCAGCCGCTCGGTCAGGGCGTGCACGGCGTCCTCGTGGACCGTGCCACCGGCCTTGACGACGGCGATGCCGGCGGCGACCAGCCCGACCGCCAGCCACCAGCCGCGACGCGCGGGCGTGCGCCCCGCGGCGGCGACGGCGGCCAGCGCGGCAGCCGCGAACAGGCCGGCGACGTACAGGCGCGGCAGGGACGACGGCGCGTCCATCGACAGCACCCGGGACAGCGGACCGTCGGCGTCGGTCAGCCGCAGCACGAAGCCGGCGGTCTCGAGCGCCACGGCGGTGGCGGCCAGGCCGACGCCCACGGGCGAGAGGGGGATGCGCCGTCGGGCACCGGCCCGCCGGGTGACGACGCCGTCGGAGGCCGCGGCCGGGAGGGGCCGGTCCACCGGGGTGCCCGGCGACCGGACGTCGGCCAGCCGGATGCTCCGGCCGATCACCACGCCCAGCACGGCGGCGACGAGCGCCCACACCACGAGCCCACCGACGATCCAGGTCCACACGGTGACGTCATCGGCACCCACCGGGCCGGACCTGAGCGACCGCCCCCTCAGGAGGGTCGGGCGGGGCACGTGGGACGGACGGGTCCCGACACCGCCCGCCGCCGGCCTCACCCCGAGGAGTGGCTCCCCGGTCCGGCCGGCGCCCACGCGCCGTAGCGTCGGTGCCCGACAGTCACGGGGGTCCAGATGGAGAACGAGCGGGTCGACGGGTCGACGCTGGTCGTCGACGAGCCGGACACGACGCAGCCGCCGCGGCGCAGGAGCGGACTGCGCCGCTTCCTGGTCGCCCTCGGCGTCCTGGTCACCGTGCTGGTGGTGCTGGCCGGCGGGGGGCTGTGGTACCTGACCGACCGCTACGCGGGCAACATCGACCGGGTGGCCGACGTCTTCGCCGGCCTCGACGAGCAGGCCCGCCCCGCGCCGGCGACGCCGGCCACCGAGGCCGGCGACGAGCCGGTCACCTTCCTCCTCGTGGGCACCGACACCCGGGCCACCGCCGACGCCGGCATCGCCGAGGGCGGCCGGTCGGACGCCATCATGATCGCCCGGCTCTCCGCCGACCGGCAGCACGCCCAGCTGGTGTCGATCCCCCGCGACTCCTGGGTCGACGTCCCCGGCCACGGGACGACCAAGATCAACGCTGCCTACGCCTACGGCGGGCCCGCGCTGCTCGTCCAGACGGTCGAGCAGCTGACCCAGGTGCGCATCGACCACTACGTCGCGATCGACTTCGAGGGGATCATCCAGGTCACCGACGACCTGGGCGGGGTGGACGTCGTCGTCGCCGAGACCACCAGCAACGGGCCGTACACCTTCCCGGCGGGGGTCAACCACCTCGACGGTGACCAGGCGCGCTGGTACCTGGGGCAGCGCTACGGGCTGCCCGGCGGCGACTTCGACCGGGTGCGCCGGCAGCAACAGTTCATCGAGGCGGTGTTCAGCCAGCTGCTGACCACCGACACCTTCACCGACCCGGGCCGCCTCGACGCCGCGCTGCTGGCGGTGACCAGCTCGGTCGCCGTCGACGACTCGCTCGCCGACACCGACCTGCTGGGGCTGGCCTACTCGATGCGGGACCTGCGGCCCGACGCGGTCGACTCCTTCACCGCGCCGGTGCTGGGCACCGGCATGGAGGGCCCGGCGAGCGTCGTCTACCTCGACCGGGTGGGCGGCCAGCGGATGTGGGCCTACCTGCAGAACGACACCCTGTCGCAGAACGCGGACGAGTTCGCCGCCCAGGCGCTGCCCGACGTGCCCCGCTGACCCACCGCCGTCGCTCCCGTCACCCGGGTGACGGGAGGGGCCGGCGCTGCCCGTGGTGCCCCCGGACCGTCCCGCTCGCCACCGCAACCACGTCGGCTCACACGCGCCCCGAACACCTCGTGCGTGCGCACCCCGGCCCGGTGCGGACCCCCAGGATCCGGTCGTGGCTTTCCTCCTGGGCTCGACCTGGCTGGCCCTCACCGTCCTCGTCGCCGAGCACGGGCCGGTCCTGCTGGTGGCCGCGCTGTGCGGCGTCGGGCCGGCCCGCACCGCGCTGCGCCACGTCGTCGCCTGAGGGGTCCGGGCGGGATCCCGCCAGGCCGCCGCTCCTGCTCAGTAGGCGCCGGAGCCCCGGAGGACGGCGCCCACGGTCTTCCACAGGATCATGGCGTCGAAGGCCAGGGACCAGTTCTCCACGTAGCGGACGTCGATGCGCACCGAGTCGTCCCAGGAGAGGTCGGAGCGGCCGCTGACCTGCCACAGGCCGGTCAGCCCCGGCTTGACCAGGAACCGGCGGTGCATGTCGACCCCGTACTGCTCGACCTCCTTGGCCAGCGGCGGGCGCGGGCCGACGAGGGACATGTCGCCCCGCAGCACGTTGATCAGCTGCGGGAGCTCGTCGATCGAGTAGCGGCGCAGCACGCGCCCGACGCGGGTGACCCGCGGGTCGACCTTCTTCTTGAAGAGCACGCCGTTCCCGTCGGTCCCGGCGGCCAGCGCGTCCACCATGCGGTCCGCGTCGACCACCATGCTGCGGAATTTCACCATCCGGAACGGCACGCCGTCCCGACCTACCCGCTCCTGGCGGAAGAACACCGGACCGCGACTCGTCACGCTGACGGCGACCGCCACGGCCAGCAGGAGCGGGAGGAGCAGCAGGAGGCCGAGGGCGGCGCTGGTGCGGTCGAACGCCTCCTTGGTCAGCCGGCGCACGCCCCGGAGCTCGGGGCGCTCCACGTGCAGCAGCGGCAGGCCGCTGACCGGCCGGATGCGCACCCGCGGGCCGACGATCTCGGTGACGGCGGGCGCCAGCAGCAGCTCGGCCGGTGTGTCCTCGAGGTCCCAGCCCAGCCGGCGCAGCGCCGCCCCGTCCAGCTCGGGGCAGGGCAGGACGGCGACGGTGTCGACCTGGTATTCACGCACCACCGCGGCCACCTGGTCGAGCCCTCCGAGCACGGGGAGTCCGTTGAAGGCGTCGGCCCCCCGCGCGGACCCGGTGGGGAGGCAGCAACCGACGACCTTCAGCCCGTGGTGGGCCTCGCGGTCGATCTGCTCGTCGAGGGCCGCAACGCCGCTGCGGTGCCCGACCAGGAGGGTCGTCTGCAGGTGCCTGCCGCGGCCGCGCTGCAGGCGCAGCCACTGGCGGTGCACCACGCGGACGATGAGCGTCAGGACCGTGGCGAGGGGCAGGGCGACGACGACGAAGCCCCGGGCGACGTCGATCGACAGTCCCCAGGACACCGTGGCCACCGCGGCGAGGAGGAGGACCGCGGCGTCGAAGACACGGCGGAACTCCTCGGGACCGACCCAGAGGAAGCGCTCCTCGTAGGCGCGGCCGACGAGCATCGCGAGGACCCAGGCCATGGGCAGGGCCAGGGCGAAACCGATGGAGGCGTAGGTGACCTCGCTGCCGTTGGGGCCGAAGCGGACGAGGTAGCCGACAGCCGCGGCCAGTACGGCGGAGGCGGCGTCCAGCACGAGCGCGCGGCGCACGTACGTGCGGCGCCACGCACGTCGGGCGACGGTCCCGTCGCCGCGCAGTCGACCGGCGAAGCGGGACCAGCCGGCGTCGACCGACCTGGTCGGGTGCTGGACCGCTTGGTCGCGGACAGCGAGCAAGGACACGGCTGACCCCCGTACAGCGCTGGCGTGCATGGACTGTCGGGCCCGCGAGCGCGTCACCACGACGCCGGCAGCATATCGATTGTGCGCCGCCGTATGGCGCGCAATGGGACCAGGATCACTCCGCGCGCCGCGCCGGGCGGTCCTCTGCAGAGCCAGGCGCACCGCTCGGTACCGCCTCCGTGACGGCACCCTGACCTGGCGTGATGGGAACTCCCCGAGTTTGTCAAGTGGTGACCGCCGTGGCGCAATGACACGGCGCGGGCGTCCAGCTGGCTGGACGCCCGCCGGCCACGGGGGTCAACGGGGAGTGAGGCCATGTCCGCAACCAGCGTCCACGGCTCGAGACGGTCCGCCTCCCCGCCCTCCCCCCGGGACGGCTGGGAGTTGTTCGCCCCCGGCATCCGGGGCGAGGGAACCGCGGCACGGCGGGCGTGGCGCCGTCGGTACGTGTGGCGGACAGCGGTCCTGGACGCCGTCCTCGCCACCCTCGCCGGACTCGTCGGATACGTGCTGTGGTTCGAGGTGCTCGCGGCGGACGACCCGCGGCCGCTCCTGTGGGAGGCGCTGCTCGTCCCGGTCGTGTGGACGCCGGCGATGGTCCTGGCCCGCACCTACGAGGAGCGGTTCCTCTGGATCGGCGTCGAGGAGTACCGCCGCGTGCTGGACGCGGCCGTCGCGGTGCTCGCCGTCGTCGCGACGGTGTCCTGGGGCCTCCAGCTCGAGGTGGCCCGCGGCCTCGTCGTCGTGACGCTGCCCCTGGCCACGATCCTCACGCTGCTGGGGCGGGTGGCGCACCGGCACTGGCTGCGCCGGGAACGCCAGCAGGGACAGAACCTGCAGACGACGCTCCTCGTCGGCTCGCGCGAACCGATCGCCGCCCTCGACGAGCAGCTGCAACGGTCTCCCCACCAGGGGTACCGGGTGATCGGGTGCTGCCTGCCGGCCTCCGAGCAGTCCAGCGGCGCCGACGCGTTCAACGGCCTGCCCGTCCTCGGCGGCGTCTCCGACGTCGCTGACGTCGTCCAGCGGTTCGAGGTCGACACGGTCGCCGTGCTGCCCGGGCCGGAGATCCACGGTGGGGTCCTCCGGCGACTGGGGTGGCAGCTGGAGGACACCGAGGCCGAGCTGCTCCTGGCCCCTGCGGTCACCGACGTGGTGGGACCCCGGGTGCACATCCGACCGGTCGCCGGCCTGCCGCTGCTGCACGTGGAGCGTCCCGAGCTGACCGGCGTCCGCCGGGTCACGAAGGACCTCGTGGACCGCTCGGTGGCCGCCCTCGGGCTGCTCCTCCTGGCGCCGGCGCTGCTGGCGGTCGCCGTGGCCGTACGCCTGGACAGCCCGGGTCCCGTGCTCTTCCGGCAGGAGCGGGTCGGCAGGTGCGGGACGACCTTCACCATGCTGAAGTTCCGCAGCATGGTGCAGGACGCGCCGCGCCTGGTCGAGCAGCTGGCGGCCCAGAACCAGGGCAACGGCGTGCTGTTCAAGATGAGGTCCGACCCACGGGTCACTCGCGTCGGACGCGTGCTGCGCCGCTACTCGATCGACGAGCTCCCGCAGTTGATCAACGTGCTGCGGGGCGACATGTCCCTGGTCGGCCCGCGTCCGCCGCTGGCCAAGGAGGTCGAGCAGTACGGGGTCGACATGCACCGCCGGTTCCTGGTCAAGCCGGGGCTGACCGGCCTGTGGCAGGTCAGCGGCCGCTCCGACCTCTCCTGGGACGACTCGGTGCGCATCGACGTCCGCTACGTGGAGAACTGGTCGCTGGCGCTCGACCTGATGATCCTGGCGAAGACCGCGGGGGCGGTCCTGCGCGGCGCCGGCGCCTACTGAGGGCTCAGCCGCCGGAGCCGGCCGCGCCCTCCGCCGATCCTGGGGCGCCGGCTCGTGTCCCGGCGCTGCGTCGATGGGGCGGTGCTCCACGTGGAGCTGCCGACCTCACGCCACGTCAGGGGCGTCCGCGGACGTCCGGGGTCCGGCCAGCCCTGCGATCCGCTCGAGCAGCGGGATGAGTGCCGCGGCGATGACCTCACCGATCTCCTGGTGCACGTCCAGCGGGAGGCCGATCGGGTCGCGGATGTCGTCGTCAGGGCTGCTCTGTCGGCGAGGACGTGCGTCGTGGAGCTCGCGCACCAGGGTGCGGGCCCGGTCTGCCAGCACGGCACCGGGCGGATCGGCGGCGACCGAGCGGACGAGGTCCGCAGCCTCCCGGAGCGTGAAGGTGCGCGACAGCGTGCGCGGAGCCAGCGCCAGGACCTCGCGGCGGTGCTCCCGGGTCATCGTGAGGACGAGATCGGCGTCGATGGTCGTCGCCGCGCGGATCTGTCGGGCCCGGAACCCCTCCGGATCCCCACCGAGGCCGCGGAGCACCAGCGCGCTGTGGGGGTGCATGGCCGAACCGACCACCGCACGCACACCAGCGCTGACCAGCACGACCTCGTCCGCGTGCGCGCCGAGCGCCTCGTCGAGGTAGGCGCGACCGAGTCGCTCGGCGAGTGCGGAGCGGCAGATGTTGCCCGTGCAGACGAGGAGCACGGTGAGACGTGACGGGGAGGACCTGTCCCGGCGCAACGGACGCTCCTGCGACGTCAGTGGGGTCCGGCCTCACGGAGGACGGCAGCGGTGGTCCTCCGGAGGGCCGTCCCGAGCACGGCGCGATGGACGGGGCCGGCGGGGGGGACCCAGTCGCCCGCACCCTCGGTCCGGCCGGTGGACCGCACCCACCCAGCACTGGCGACGGGTCCCGCGCCACGGCTCCGGACGTCGCGACCCTCGACCACCGTCATGGCCGGACCCCCGTGCGGCTCGTGTGACGACGTGCCGAGGACCCCCGGCCACCAGGACAGAGGATAGGACGGGACGGCCTGGTCACGAGGCGCCCAGGCGACCGCCGTCCCCCGCCACCAGCTCCGGGTCCACGTGCCGGACCTGCGGGCCGCTGGTCAGACACCGGCGCGTGCCCCGGTGAGCCAGCTCCCCTCCCCGTCGAGTGGTCCGACCCGACCTCCTCGACGGAGGGGGGCGGGCTGGGCCTCGTGGGCGCGCGGGGCCCGGACGATCTATCGTCCGGGCAGGTGACTCCGACAGCGGGGGCTTCGGAGGTGGATCGCGGAGGTCGGCGGGTGGCCGTTGCAGGTCGAGGGCCCGACCTGACCTCACGTCGCCGGCAGCTGGCGACGCGGCTCGTGGGCAAGCAGGCGTTGTACCTCGTCGCCATTGGGGTGCAGGCGCTGATCAGTGCGGCCCTCATCCCGGTCCTGACCCGCGCCCTGAGCCGGAGCGACTACGGCAACATCGCCCTGGTCGCAGCAAGTCAGCAGATCGCCACCACCGTGATCGCCCTGGGGCTCCCCGGCCTGGTCGCGAGTTGGGCCGCGGACGGGCCTCGTCGTCACCTCGAGCGTGGCTCGGTCCTTCCGGTGCTCGGCCTGGGACTGGTCAGCACCGTGGTCGCCGCAGCGTCCGGGAGCAGGATCGCCGTCTTCGTCTGCCTGCTCGGGACACTGAACGCCGTTGCCTCGATCGTCCTCACCCTGGTGGCCACCCGGGGTCTCGCCGCCGTGTGGGCGGCCCTCACGGTGGCCATCGGCCCCCTGTCCGTCTCCTTGGCCGCTGCGGCGGCGCTGTGGACCGGCTCGCTCACGGCGTACCTGCTCACCTGGACGGTCGGCGTGGCCGTGGCGGTGTCCGTCAGTCTCCGCTGGGCACCTCGCGACTGGTTCCGCAGGACCGCCGCGTCACTTCATCGGCAGCGCGTGACCCTGTCGCTGCCTCTCGCCGTCTCCGGTGCCGCTGCGGTGGCACTCGCCATGGGCGACCGGCTGGTCATCGGAGCCACCCTCGGCACGGCCGCCCTCGCTCCTTATCAGGCTTCGTACGCGGTCGGGAACCTGGCCGCTCTGGCCGGCACCGCACTGACCAACCACTGGCTCCCCGGGCTCATGCGCGACGAGCCGACCGCGCGCCGGGACCAGATGCTCAGCGTCACGGCACTGGCGACGGCCGGGGCGCTGGTCGCCGGACCGGCTCTGCTGGTGCTGCTGCCCTCCTCCTACCAGCCGCAGGCGCTCTGGCCGGTCGCTGCCATCGCAGCGCTCAGCGCCGTCCCCCAGGCCTGGTTCCTGCAGACGCAGGCCCGCGCGACCCACCTCGGCCTGACCCGGTACGTCGGCGTGGCCGCCTTCGTGGCCACGGTGGCGACGATGGTGGTGACCCTGGTGGTCGCCGTGACGACGCGGTCCTACGTCCTGATCGCGGCCGTGACGCCGGTCGCGTACGCCGCGCTGGCGTGGTTCGTCCGGCGTCGCAACCACCGCCCGTCCGCGACGGGCGGGCACGACCACCACTCGGCCCCGACCGGCGGACCGGGACACCGCGCCGTCCTCGTCCTGCTCGCGACCGTGAGGTGGGACTATCTCTGGCAACGTCACCAGAGCATCGCGGTCGCGGCCGCCGACCGCGGCTCCGTGGTGTTCGTGGAGAGCCAGCCCAGGAGCCTCGCGCAGATCGTCGGCCACCTCCTGCGCCGCCGCGGAGGTGAGCTCGGACCCGCACCGACCCCTCCCCCACCGGCCGTGCGGTTGGTGCGGCCGACGCCGCTGTCCCTGTTCTCCGCGGGTGCATGGGCTCGGGCACAGGCACGTCGGGTGGTGCGTGAGGCAGGACGGGGAGCGTCCCTGGACGTCGTCCTGTACGCGCCGACGCCGGCCTACCTCCGTCTCGCGCACGAACTCGCCCGGCACGGTGCGCGCGTCACCTATGACGCGGTCGTCGACTGGTCGCGCGCGCCGGCGCACTGGCACCCACCCCGCCGCGCGCGGGAGGCGGAGATCGCCCTACCGACCGAGTGGCGGGTCGTCAGCGACAACCCGGCGCTGGCCAGCGAGCTCGAGGGCGTGCTGCACCGCCCGGTGCCCGTGGTGCTCCCCGCAGCCGACACCGCCTTCCTCGCGCACTCCTGGCCGGACCTGATGGCCCGGGACCACGTGGCCGGGTGGTTCGGAGCGGTCCGTGAAGAGACCGACATCGACCTGCTGTGCGCGTTGAGCCGAGCCGGCGTGCGCGTGCAGACGATCGGGCCGATCGAGACGCCCGCTGCGCGTCAACGCCTGACGGCGGCCGGGGTCGAGTGCCTCCCCTCGGTCCCCGTCGACGAGTTGCCGCGGCGCATCGACCACTGGCGCGTGGCCGTGCTCGCGTATCGGGGCGCACGCGCGGGGACCATCACCCCGGCCAAGCTCGTGAACGCCCTCGTCGGGTTCCGCGTGGCCGTCCGCGGCATCGCCGTCCCCGCGTCGCTGGCGGGGTTCGTGACCGCGCTCCCAGCTGACGACGCTGCAGCGGTGGCCGCCCTCAGCGACCTGGTCGAGGACCCGGGGGTCCTGCCCCACCTGCCCGCAGAGGAGGTCTCCTGGGAGGGACGCCTGCTCCAGATCACCGGGGGGACCGGATGACGAGCACCCGACTGCCCACCGTCGACGTGGCCGGTGTGCCCGTGGTCGACGCGACCGAGGACGACGTGGTCGTCGCCCTGTCCGAGGCCGCCACTGCACCGGTCCTGGCCTTCGCGTTGCACGTGGGCGGACTCAACGCGGTGACGGACCCGCGGGTGGTCGACGCCTACCGGTCCGGCGACCTCACCTATGCCGACGGGGCAGCCATCGTGCTCCTGGCCCGGCTCAGCGGTGCGCGTTCCGTCGAACGGGCACCGACGACCGACCTCGGCCCCAGGGTCCTGCAGGCGCACGCCGACGCGGGACGGCGTCGCGTCTTCCTCATCGGCGGACCTCCGGGGTTGGCCGAAGCCGCGGGACAACGCCTGGCTGGTGATCACGGGCTCGACGTCGTCGGCGCGGTCAGCGGGTACGACGTGGACACGGACGCCCTGGTCGCCCGGTTGCACACGACGCGACCGGACGTGGTGATCGTCGGGCTCGGCTCACCCAGGGAGATGCTCTTCCTGAGCGCGTTGCGCGAGGCCCTCCCGCCGGCCGTCTACCTGACCTGCGGAGGTTGGTTCGGCTTCGTCGTGGGGCACGAGCAGCGTGCGCCGGCCGCTCTCCGGGGACGAGGCCTGGAGTGGGTGTGGCGGCTCAGGCAACACCCACGCCGACTGCTCGGCCGGTACGCACGTGGAGCACTGACGACTGCCCGTCTGGCCGCTGTGATCGCTGTGCGCCGTGCCAGCCGGGTCGCGACCTCAGGGCGTCGGTAGTTCCACGACGGACCTGGGAGAGTCCCTCGACACCGACGAGCGTGAGCCGGTCCCCCCTCCGAGGACCGCGAGCGCGACGACGAGGCCCAGGGGCGCGAGGTGGCCCGCGTCGAGGTCCTCCGCGACGAACCAGACGGTCGCGAAGACGACCCCACCGAGGGCGAGCGGCGTCCCTGCCCGCCACGCGCGCAGGGCGAGCAGGCCCAGCCAGAGGACGAGGAGGACGACGGCCAACCAACCACCGCGGTAGAGCAGCCCCAGGTAGGTGCCGTGGGTGCCCAGACTCGCCACCAGGCCGGGAACGCGCTCCTTCACACCGCTGCCGAGCAGCGGGAAGGGCGAGTCCACGACGGCCTGCCAGGTCAACGAGTAGATGGCCGTCCGCGCGTCCAGCGACCCCTCACGGACGCTGTTCACGTTCGCGAACAGCTCGGTGAAGTCCACGGTGCTGATGACGTACACGGCGGCACCCACCGTGGTGGCAGCCAGGGCGGTGAGCAGGTACCACTGCTGGCGCCGCCACAGGACGAGCACGCCTGCCGCCACCGCGGCGGCGGCCAGACCGAGCCAGGTGTTCCGCGAGTAGGACAGGTAGAGGGTGACCGCGTCCAGTGCCAGCAGGGCGCCGTAGCCGAGGACGGCCCGCCGGGAAGCGCCGCGCAGGAGCGCAGGTGTCACCAGGATCCCGAGCGCCGCCAGGGCGCCGGCCCACGTCGAGTTCCCGAAGAAGCCGGCCGCACGCAGCACCGTCTCACCGAAGTAGTCCACCCGCACGAGGCGGACGGTGGTGAAGCTCTCGAACGCAGGGTCGGAGGCGATGGCCCCCGGCAGGACGTACGCCGCGGGCAGACGCAGTTCGCTCAGGAGAGGGTGCGTCGCCAGGGCGACGAGGACGGCGATGCTCTGCAGACCCGCCAGCTGGGCGATCCCCCTCGACAGCGACCGCCAGTCGATGGTCACGGTGGTGAGCGCCAGGAGGCTCACCCAGACGACGATGTTGTAGCCGGCTCCCAGGACACGGCCGAACTCCGCCCCGCGCAGGACCGCCACCAGCAGGGACAGCGCGAGACAGAGGACGATCGCCGCCGGTAGGAACTGCGGTGGGCGGGAACGCCGGCGCACGCCGAGGGTCCGCAGCAGCAGGAGAGGCCACCACAGGAAGCCCAACCCGAGGACCCACATGGCGGCGTAGGCGCGGACGAAACCCGCGCTCAGGGCCTGCGGCGCAGTGTCCGCTCGACCGGCAGGAGCCTGTGGCACAGATGGAGGGTAGGAGGCCGGCTCCGCCTGCGCGTGTCCCTGACGACGGTGTCGGGCGCGCACTCGGCGACTTCCCCCGTTCGGGCGAGGCGGCCGCCTCCCGTGCGGTGTTGGCTGACGACTGCGATCGTGGGACCTCGTCCGTCCTGCTGGAGGGAGACAAGAACCGCATGCCCTACGCCGAGTACATCCGCGCGCTGCGGGCCGGATGGTGGCTGGCCGTCTTGGGCGCTCTCCTGGGTGCAGGCCTGGCGACAGCGGTCGTCATGGCGTCGACCCCGCTCTACGAGACCAACACCCGGCTGTTCGTGTCCACGGTCGGCACGGACGACCTGGCCACCGCCGTCCAGGGGAGCCAGTTCTCCCAGGAACGGGTGGCCTCCTACGCCCAGCTGCTCGAGAGCCGGGACCTCATGGCCACCGTGATCGACCGTCTGGACCTCGCGACGACACCGGATGAACTCCAGTCCCAGATCGAGGCCACGGTCGTGCCCGAGACGGTACTGCTGGACGTCACGGTGACCGATCCGGAGCCGGAGCGAGCCCTCGCCATCACCTCCTCGGTGGCGGATGAGTTCGGTGAGCTCGTCACACGGCTGGAGACCCCCGAGGACGCCACCACCTCCCCCGTCCGGATCGCGGTCGTGGCCAGCCCGGAGCTGCCGACGGAGCCCAGCTCACCGCGTACCGCGCGCGACGTCCCCCTCGGCGCTGCGCTGGGTCTGCTGGCCGGGATGGGCGCGGCCGTTCTCCGCGGCCGGCGCGACACAGCCGTGAAGGACGACGACGCGACCGCCACGGCCGTGGGCGCCCCCGTCATCGGGGACATCGTGACGGACGCCCAGCTCGCCGAGGCGCACGTGATGCGCCCCTACGACACCAGCCGTGTGGCCGAGGGCTTCCGCCAGGTGCGCGCCAACCTCCAGTTCCTGCGCGTCGACCAGCCTCCTCGCGTGATCCTCGTCTCGAGCCCCCTGGCCGGGGAGGGCAAGAGCACGCTCACGGTGAACCTCGCTCTGGCGCTGAGTGAGACCGGGTTGTCCGTGACGCTGGTCGAGGCCGACCTCCGCCGTCCCCGAGCGGCGCGCTACCTCGGCAGGGTCACCGGTGTCGGCCTCACCAACATCCTCAGCGGGACCGCGGACCTCGACGACGTGCTCCAGCCGCACGGCGACGGTCGTCTCCAGGTCCTCGCGTCCGGCCCCAAGGCACCCAACCCCGGTGAACTGCTGTCGTCTGAGGCGATGAGCCAGGTGCTCGCCCAGCTCCGCACGCGCAGCGACGTGGTCCTGGTGGACGGACCTCCCCTCCTCCCCGTGGCCGACGCCGTGGGTCTCGCGTCGCGGGTCGACGGGGTCGTCATCTGTGCGCGCTTCGGCAAGACACCACGGGAGGCCCTGGAGTCCAGCCGGGAGGTCCTCGACCGTGTCGGGGCGAGCGTGCTGGGCGCCGTGCTGACGATGGTCCCGCCTCGTGCCCGGACGACCGGCGCGTACGCGTACGGCTACAGCGACGACCCGCCGGACCGTCCACGCTCCGCGCACCGTTCCGGCTCACGGGCCGGCAGACGCGCGGCTGCAGCGGACGGTTCCGCTCCCGAGACCGCTGTCGCCGCCAGCGGAGTCGACGGTCCTCCATCGGCGGATGACGGGAGGACAGCGACAGCGGGCACGGGGGACGGACGCCCGGTCGCGTCGGCTGAACGGCCGCAGTCGACCTCACGCGCAGCCGAGGACGAGGAGACGGCAGACCGACCGTGAGCAGACGGCCGCCCCTCCTGTCGGTCACCGTTGCACACAGCGGACGAGACGAGACATGACGAGCGAGGACCGCCGGCTGTCTCGACGGCGGGCACTGGCCCTCGGCGGTTCTGCGGTGGGCGGCGGACTGCTGACCGGGCACGCGGTGTCGGCGGACGACGTGCCGCGACCGCCAGGTCCGTCGCGGACTCACGTCGACCCGCGCGACCACGGCGCAGTCGGCGACGGGCAGGTGGACGACACCGCCGCGTGTCAGGCGGCGATCGACACGGCTGCCCGGGACGGCCGCCGGGTCCTCTTCCCGGCCGGGGTCTTCCTGGTGTCGGAGGCCCTCCGACTCCCCAGCGGGATCGACGTCGGCGGATCGAGGGTCAACACCGTCGTCCAGCAGGTGACCCCGGGACGACCGGTCATGGCCAGCAGCAACTGGTTCCACGACGGCGGGGGCCCCGGTGGTGACGTGTATCTGCACGACCTCACGCTCCGGGGCGAGGAGGGGCACGAGGAGTCCCACGGGATCGTGCTCCGCGACTACTACTCCCGCCTGGAGCGCCTGACGGTCTACTCGTGCGGAGGACACGGGGTGCAGCTGACCTCAGCCGACGAGAACGGGACGCCGTTCCCCGGGCCGTCGCTGGTCGAGAACCGCATCACCGAGGTCGACGTGCGCCTGTGCCACGGCGTGGGGATGTACCTCGGTGAACCGGGGAACGGGAAACTGACCGACGGCTACCTCCACCACTGCTTCCTCGAGTGCGCCGTCGACGCAGCCGGCGCGTTGGCCGTCGGCTCGGCCGGCGGGTGGAAGATCGGCGACGTCCACGTGTACGGCCGGATCGCCGGACCTGCCGTGGAGATCCACCACGCCTACGACACCGACCTGAGCGGGATCCACGTCGAGGACTACTCGCAGGCCGCGATCCGCCTCGTCAGCATGCAGCAGTCGCTGAGCATGGAGAGGCTGATCATCCGGGGATCGACCTCGGGCGGTCACGCCATCGAGTTCGCGTCACTCGCCTCGGACGTGGCATCCGCCGGTGCCAGCATCAGCAACCTGACGGTCGTCCAGGACCACGCGGTCCCCATGACCGCGGTCCACAACGCGTCCCCGGACATCCACGTGGCGCTGGGCCTCCTGACGACGACGGGAGACCACGGAGGAGTCGTCCTCCGCAGCGGTGGGCCGGGAGCGGGCACCGTCGTCGCCTCGGCCGGCGGACTGCGGACGTCCGGTCAGGTCGGCGACTCCGCGAACCGACGCACTCTCACCTACGGCGACCGGCCCCTGGCGCTGGCCGACTGGGTCGAGTGGTCCGGTGACGCAGCGCAGCGACTCGAGATCCCGTTGCCTCGGATGGACGACCACACGGTGGTACCGGTCCACGTGGTCATCGCTGCGGCAGGGCGGGACGACGGCACCGTGCGAGCGACGTACAGCGCGGACATCGCCATCGCGAGCCGCGTCAACGAGACGGACGACTGGACCGTCATCGTCATCCGCGAGGAGCAGCCGCGCGGGTTCTCCACCGCTCCCGAGTTCACCTGCTCGCACGAGATCGGCACCTCGTCCGGGAACCTGGCCGTCACCTTCCGTGCCGAGGCGGCCGACAGCTATGGCAGCGTCGGGCTGCTCATCTCCCACACCTGAGGCGGGCGCCCGGACTCCGACTCCGGGAATGCCGGAAGGACGCGACACCCCCCACGGAGGGGGACGAAGTTGCAGTCATCAATCGAAATACTCAGCCACATGACATCGGTACCGGACAGCGATGACGCCTCGGACAGGTCGGACGACGCACGGGAGATCGGGCACACGCCCCGACCGGTGACCGTGTTCCTGTCCAGCGTCCGTTGGGGCTACCTGTGGCAGCGCCACCACAGCCTCGCCGCGGCTGCCGCCACCAGTGCCGACGTGGTCTTCGTGGAGAGCCAGCCTCGGCGCCTGCGTCAACTGGTCCTCACTCCGCTGTCACGGCTGCGGGGGCAGCGCCAGCACGCCGTCCCGTCCTCGGTGCCGCGCGGCGTCCGACTCGTGGCGCCGTCCCCGTTGGCCGTGCTGTTCCCGCGCGCCTGGGCACGGGTGCTGGCTGAGCGGATCCTCGCGCGGTCCGGTGGACGACCCGTGGACGTGGTGGTCTACGTACCCAGCACCGCCTACCTCGAGGTCGCCCGCCGCCTGGCCGAGCGGGGAGCCCGAGTCGTGTATGACGCCGTCGTCTCCTGGGCGGAGGCACCACGCTCCTTCCACCCGCCGAAGGCCGTCCTGTCAGCCGAAGGAGCGATGCCCGCTCACTGGCGCGTCGTCAGTGACAACCCGGTCGTGGCCGACGGCCTGAGCAGGCGTCTCGGCCGTCCCGTGGCGGTCGTCCCGCCCGCTGTGGACGACCCGTTCCTCGCGCACGACTGGACACCGCTCGCACAGCGGGAGGAGGTCATCGGGTGGTTCGGGGCGCTCCACCGGGAGGTGGACGTGGATCTGCTGTGCGCGGCCGCCCGAGCAGGGCTCCGGGTCGAGACGGTGGGTCCGGTCGAGGACCCAGCGGTGGGTCGCCAGTTGGCGGATGCCGGCGTCACCCTCCTGCCTGCGGTCTCGATCGAGGACCTGCCCCGGCGCATCTCGCACTGGCGGGTCGCCCTGCTCGCGTACCGCGGTCCGAGGGTCGGTTCCATCACGCCCGCGAAGCTCCTCAACGCACTTGCCGGCTTCCGGGTCGCGGTCCGCGGCATCCCGGTCTCCGAGCAGCTGGCGGACCGGGTCGTGAGACTCCCGGAGGACGACGCGCTCGCTGTGGCGACGCTGCGGGTGCTGGTGTCGTCGCCGGACGAGGTGGACCCGCTGCCGTACGACGAACACTCGTGGTCCACCCGCCTGAGGGCCATCACCGGCCGGTGCGCCTGATCCTCCCGGACAGCTCCGGGCCGGCTCGGCCTGAGCAGGGTGGAGACCTCGCCGACTGAGGGCGACACCAGCGGACCGCCGCCGATGCTCTGGCGGCAGTGCGGCCTCGTGTGACGAACCCGCTCAGTCGCCCGTCGCTCAGTCCCCGCCGCGCCCGTCGGCTCGGACCGGTTTCGCCGCCGGACCGGCGGGCGCCTCCACCGGCACCTGGCGGAGGTCGCCGGCCCCTGAGCTCGCGGCCCACCCCTCCCACGCGGACCGCACCATGGCCTCGACGTCCCAGCGGGCCCGCCAGCCGAGCACGTCCCGGATCCGGTCCGCCGACGCCACCACGCGCGCCGGATCACCCGGCCGCCGCGGCTCCACGACCGGGTTCGACCATGCCTCCGCAGCGGTTCCCGTGACGGTTCTGATGGTGGAGACCATGTCCTGCACCGAGACGCCCTCCCCCCGACCGATGTTGGCGGTGAGCCCGCGGACCCGTCCCCCGGCGAGGGCGTCTGCAGCGGCCACGTGGGCAGACGCGACGTCCGCCACGTGGATGAAGTCACGCACGCAGGTGCCGTCCGGGGTGTCGTAGTCGTTCCCGAAGATCCGCGGTGGCCTCCGCGCGGCCAGTTGCCGGAACACCATCGGGACGAGGTTCGACACCCCTCGGTCGGCCAGGGTCGGCTCGGCGGCCCCCGCGACGTTGAAGTAGCGCAGGTTGACGTACCGCAGGCCGGTGACGGCTCCGACCTCCTCGATCATGTGTTCACCGACCAGCTTGGTCCGCCCGTACGGGTTCACCGGCCGACAGTCCGTGTCCTCGTCGACGACGTCGACGTCCGGGGCCCCGTAGACGGCTGCGCTGGACGAGAAGACGAAGGAGCTCACACCGGCCTCGGACACCTCGTCGAGCAGCACGCGGAGACCCTCGACGTTCTGCCGGTAGTAGAACAGCGGTCGCCGCACCGACTCCTCGACCTGCTTCTTGGCCGCGATGTGCACCACGCCGCCGACCTCGTGATCACGGATCGTCCGCCGGAGGAGCACGGCATCCAGCAGGTCCCCGGTGACCAGGGGCACGCCGTCGGGCACCCGTCCGGGGTCCCCGCTGGAGAGGTCGTCCAGCACGACGACCGACTCCCCACCCTCCCTCATCGCAGCGACGACGTGTCCCCCGATGTACCCGGCGCCTCCGGTGACCAGCCACGACATGCGCCGCACCCTAGAGCCGTCCACCCCATCGGCTCCCTGCCGCCGGCGTGGGCGTGATGAGACCGGAGCGGAGCTGTGCACCTCGAGGTGGCCGAGGACCTCCCGCGGCTGTCGGCACAGCAGCCGACTCGGTCCGCGTGGCGGTGACAGGGACCCATCTGCCGGGAGGTGGACCGCGGACGTCGTCGCCGGTCCCGGAGCCGGCGGAGACCACGGAGCAGTCCGCGTGACCGTCGGCTGATGATCGTCAGGCGTCGGCTCGCCCGTGGGGACGCGGCTTCTGCAGCTCGGGCGAGGAGGTGAGCCGGACACCCTCGCGGTCGAGTCCCGCGACGCCGCGCTCCGCCGGTCAGGCGCAGCGCCACGGACACCACCGCCGACGCCCACGAGCACGCCAGCGTCGCCCGTCACCCGACCGGTCAGACGTGGGGCCACTTCTCGAAGGGCACCCACCGGGCGGGCGCACCTTCGTCGGGCGCAGTCCCCAGACGACGACCGGCCCTCCGCACGATGCGCCCGAGCAGTCGTCCGGCGATCGACCACCCGCCAGCGCTCCGAGCGCCGTCCCTCAAGATCCTCAGTGCTGCTCTCACGTCGCCCTGCGCGTACGCCATGGCAGCCGACCGCACGTACCACCGTGGCAGGTCCGGCGAGAACTGCACCCTCCTGATCCGGGAACCGGAGCACAGGGGGACCGGGTGCGAGTACTTCTGGCGGAGCCGGTCGAGTTCGTCGGCCAGGCCGAGCGGATCGTGGTACATGCTGTCGGCGTGCACGTAGTAACCGACGAGAGGGGCGTGTACCGCAGCCACCGGTGAGCACAGTGCCAGCCGGAGGTAGAAGTCCCAGTCCGCGAGGATCGAGAAGTCCGGGTCGAACCCCCCGACGCAGCGGGCGAGTGACGTCCGCACCAGGACCCCTGATCCGCCACCGGGCACGGCCATGCGACGCGTCATGACGGCAGCCACGTCACCGGACGGTGGAGCCTCGGCATAGGTGATCACGTGGAGGCGTCCGTCGATGTGCACGGCGTCCGTGCAGGACCAGCGGGCCGCGGGGAACGAGTCCAGGCCGGCCAACTGGTCCCGCAGCTTCGTGGGAGCCCAGAGGTCGTCGTCGTCAGTGAAGGCCACGAAGGGCGTGTCTGCATCCGCGAGGCCCGAGTTCCGGGCCCGGGAGACCCCGAGGCTCTGCTCGTGGCGTACCAGGCTCACCGCGGGTGAGTGCAGCGCGTCGACCGCATCCGCGGTCCCGTCGGTGCTGCCGTCGTCGACGACGAGTACGTGGAGCGGGACGTCGACCTGTGCCAGCACCGACGTGAGGGTCCGCATCAGGAGCCGCCGCCGATCCCTGGTCGGGATGACGACCGTCACCCCCGGCGCCGGTCCGCTACCCGCCATGTCGGAGAACCCGGGGGACGAGGGGTGAACGACGCAGGTAGAAGGCGACGCCGGAGAGGAGTCCGAGGACCTGCGGGAGCAGGGCGGTCGTGGGTGCGTCCGTGCGCCCGCAGATGCGATGGGCGACCAGGCGCAGGTACCAGGCGGGGAGGCTCAGGACCAGGCGCCGGAGGTTGCCCCGATCGCCGGTCCGCTCGTACTGCACCAGGAGGGCGGCCGCGTGGCCGCGCATGTAGTACCGCAGCTGACGGGCCAGCCCCTCGAGATCCCGTCGGTGGTGGTGGTAGACGATCGCCGACGGCTCGTACCGGCAGGTGCCGCCGTCCGCGAGGATCCTGTACCAGTACTCCGAGTCGCCGGAGCACCCGGCCGCCCCGACGTCGAGCCGCTCGTCGAAGAGCCCGACCCTGTCGACGACAGACGCACGGAACGCCATGTTCGCGCCTGCGCCCACCTCCCACGCGGGGCAGCCCCTCGTCCGGGTGTCCTCGTAGAACACCTCGTCGAAGTCTCGGGTGAGGTACCCCTTGCCGAACCCCCAGTCCCGCTCGAAGAGCCACTGTGGTTCCGTGTCGAGCTCCGCGGGGAGGACCAGACCCGTCACGGCGACGACGTGGTCCTCCGAGAACGCGCCGACGAGGCACTCGAGCCATCGGGGGTGCAACTCCGTGTCGTCGTCCGTGTATGCGACGACCTGTGATCTCGCCGCCAGCATGCCCGTGTTGCGGGCGATGTCGAGTCCGGGTCTGTCTTCCCGGATGTAGGTGGCACCTGCGGCCAGCGTCGCGGCCTGTGTCTCCGCTGCGGCGCGCGATGCGTTGTCCACCACGATGACCTCGTCGGGACGGCGGCTCTGGTTACCGAAGCTCGCCAGACAGCGCACCAGCGCACCCGGCCGGTCACGGGTGCAGATGACGACGCTGACCGTGCTCGGCGGCGTGACGGGACCTGCGACGGCGGGGGCCCGAGGCGCCGTGACCAGGGCCCGCTGCACGGCCGGTGTCGGGTCGTCGCGTTCGTCGACCCAGACGTGCCCCACCGCGCATTCCGCGCGCCAGAGGACGAAGAACGTCCTCGAGCGACGCCGGCTCGCCACCAGGGACCAGTCCGGGGTGTCCACGTCGATGTGGAGGACCCGCGCATAGGGTTCCGTGGCGTCTCGCGATTGAGGCGTCTCGGGCTCCCCCGTCGTCACCGTAGTCTCCTCCGACGACGGCTCCCGGGGTGACCTCGCTCGGCGTGGTCCGACGGCACCGTTCACCCGACGGCCCACCGGTGCGGCGGTTGTACCGGCCCGTGGGACGGGACCCCCAGGACGCGGACCTGGGTCGCGTCCCAGCAGTAGTCGAAGGGCACCTCCCAGTCGGTGGCGTAGATCCCCGCGTCGACCCAGTAGGTGCCGGGCTCGAGGTCCAGCCGGTCCACCGTCAGGACCACCCGACCGTCATCGTGGAGCGGGACAGCGCCGGCGCCACTCCCGTCCGTCGTCAGGTCCAGGAGAGCGGTGTCCGTGCCCGCCCGCCGCAGGGAGACCCCGAAGTGAGCCGAGTCCGCCGGCACCTGACGCCGGTACTCGACTGCCACGGACAGCCCGCCTCCCAGGGCGGTGGTCCCGGGTCCTGTGTCCTGGGTGCCCGTGCAGGTGATCGACGTGATGAGGACCTGACCCGTCCCCTTCCGGTAGCCACCGGACGCGAGGGGGACGGGAGGTCCTGCGCGCTCGTCCATGGACCGTTCGTAGGCGTCCATCACCTCGGCCGCGGTCCCGCGCGCGTGGACGCGGCCGGAGCGCAGCCACACGGCGTCCGTGGCCAACCGCCGCAACTGGCTCATGACGTGCGACACGACGAGGACCGCGGAGCCACGGTCGCGCAGGCCCTCGACGTGGGTCAGGCACTTCTCCTGGAAGGACAGGTCCCCGACTGCGATGACCTCGTCGATCAGGAGCAGGTCCGGCCGGGTGACGGCCACCGCGGCGAAGGCGAGGCGGAGCTTCATCCCGTCGCTGTAGGTCCGCAACGGCTCGTGGAGCGTTGCGTCGTTCAGTTCGGCGAAGTCCCGGATGTCGGGCAGCCGCCGCCGGGCCTCGGCGGGGCTCAGGCCGGCGAGGACAGCCGCCGTGACGGCGTTGTCCGCCCCGGACAGCTCGCCGCTCGCAGAGGCATTGAGGGTGAGCAGGCCGGAGACCGCCGCGCGCCTGCGGACCGTGCCGCTGGTGGGTGTGGTGAGCCCACTGGCGATGCGCAGCAAGGTCGACTTGCCGCCGCCGTTGCGCCCCACGACTCCGACCACCTGGCCCGGCCGGACACTCAGGCTCACGTCGTCGAGCACCTGGACCCAGCGGGGTGCGGCGGTGGGGCGGGTGAAGCGCTCACGCAGTGAGCGGGCTCGGCCACGCCGGAAGCGCTTCCCCACCCGGTCGAGGACCAGGACCGGCTCGGTCACAGCTGGTCCAGGAAGGTCGGTGCGTGACGGCGGTAGACGATCCAGCCGGAGAGGAACACGACCACGCACACCGCCGTGAGGGGCAGGAGGTCCGTCACCGGCGGTACGACTCCCTCGACGAGGAGCTGCCGCTGAGCGCTGATCAGGCCGGCCATCGGGTTCCAGGACGCCAGTGCAGCCAGCCCCTCGTCGGCGAGCGCCTGTGCCGTGTAGAAGACGGGGGTCACGAAGAAGCCGAGGGAGAGGACGAGGTCGACGGCGAGGCGGGCATCCCGCCAGTACACGTCGGCCACGGACGCGGCCATGCCCAGACCGAGGATGAGCAGACCCTGGAGGACCAGCAGGGTGGGCAGCAGGACGGAGGTGACGGGCAGCGTGCCGGTGTCCAGCCAGACGACCAGGAGCAGGACCGGGAGAGCTGCGAAGTAGTCGAAGGCGTCCGTCAGCACGCTCACCGCCGGGACCACCTCCCGCGGGAGAGTCGGGTGGCCCAGCAGGTCGCGACGGTCGACCGCGCTCCTCCCCGAGGCCGACACTCCCGCGGAGAACCAGTTCCAGGCGAGGACGCCGACGGCGAGTTCCGCCAGGTAGTCGGGACCACCACCCGCGACGAGCGCCGAGAAGACCAGCCCGAGGACGAGGAAGCGCGCCACGGCGGGCGCCAGTGCCCAGAGCCACCCGAAGAAGGCGGCCTGGTAGCGGATGCGGAACTCGCGCGCGGTCAGGTGGAGCGTCACCTGCACGGCACGCGACCGGGGGACCGGGACCCCTCCGGTCCTCAGCGCCCAGGCGAGCGGTCCGCCCGTCATCCCGCCCGCCATCTCCACCACGCGAGTCCGCGCACCAGACCGGCCAGGTCCGCGACGACGAGGTCAGCCGGGATGTCGTCCCTGCCCCGGAGGACGTGCCAGATCCTGCGCAGGCGCTGACGGGGCAGCACGACACCGAGTCGCACCAGCCCCCGAAGATCCCGGTGCTCCACGACGACGTTGAGCAGTGAGGCCACGTGCGCGGTCGCCGCTGACGCGACCTCCGCACGCACCGAGGTCCGGTCCGCAGGGGCGGCGACGCGGCGGGCGACGGCGGCAGGCGCGTACGCGATGCGCCCGCCGGCGTGCAGGACCCGGTAGAAGAAGTCCTCGCTGACGACGGCTCCCGTCAGGGCAGCCGGACCGGCGACGGACGGGAGTCGGGACAACGCCGAACACCGGACGGCGGCGTTCGCCAACGTGCCGATCTCCCACAGCCGAGCAGGACCCCGGGACGAGCGCAGCCAGTCGCCGTCGAACACCGCCCGGTGGGGCCCGCGGTCGAGCACGTCCTGGTAGTCCCGCCACTGGGCGTAGGTGCCGCTCTGCCCAGCGGGGAGCACACGGCCGGTGACCACTGCGACACCCGGGTCCGCGAGCGGAACGAGCAGTTCCTGCAACCACCCGGGAGCGACGAGGAGGTCGCTGCGCAGGAGGACCAGCACCTCCTCCGCCGGCTGTGCACCACCGTCACCCGCCATGGTGTGACGCCGGACCCGGCCGTGCTCGCCCGGTCGGGCGGCACCCGGGGAGTCACCGTACGTGACGCTCGCACCGATGAGATCAGATTGTGCCGACACCGCGTCCAGCGCCGGTCGTCCGTGCACCTCCGCGCCGTCGGACACGACGACGATCTGCACGTGAGGGGCGACCGCGTCGCTGCCCGAGCCACGACGGGCCCGTGGTCCCGGAGGCTCCTGCCACACCGCCCCGGGTTCGAGGACGGCCGGTCCAAGGCGTTGGACCAGACTCCACCGCAGCCGCGACGGCGTCAGGGGGGATCCACCGGTCCTGACCACGAGGTGCGCCTGCGCGACCCCGTTCCGCTCGACGACGAGGCGGACGCGGCGAGCCCGGCTGTCACCGACCGGAGACCCCTGTCGGAGGGCGCTCTCACCGCCGTCACGGGCGAGGTCGACGGTGACGACCGGGTCGGGCGTGTGGTCTCGAGTCCTGCGGGCCCGGGGCCGGACGAGAGCAGGAGCTCGCGGCTCGTCCGGGTTCTCGCCCTGCTGCTGGACGGCCTGCCTCCGGGCGCGGGTGTAGTAGCGGCCGAGCACCGCGGCGCACATGCCGCGGGTCTCGGCACGGTCGAGCGCCCAGGGCAGCGGTCGGCGGCGGAGCAGTTGCCCGACGTGGGCTCTGAGGTGCCGGTGCAGCGCCCACCACAGAGCGAACGCCAGGAACTCACCGGCCTGCACCTTGCCGTACCGGAGTGCCGCCCCCGCGAAGATGCTGTAGGTCCCGGTGCCGTGCCCCCTCATCTGCCGCAGGAGCTGGGACTCGGTGCGCCGGTGCACGTGGTAGACCGCAGCCGAGGGTTCGTACACGAGCAGGTGGCCGGCGGCCAGCACGCGGAAGTACATCTCCAGATCCCCCCCGCCGCCGGTCGGCGTACCGACGTCGAGCGCAGGATCGAACCCCCCGAGCGCCAGCGTCTCCTCGCGACGGACCGCCATGTTCGCCCCGGTACCCGCACCGCCGGTGCCCGGGTGGACCCGCGCCGCCACCTCACCCGTCTCGACCGCGACCGACATCCACTGCCGTGCGTAGCCACGGCCGAAGCCCCCGTACGCCTCGAACAGCACCTGAGCCGGTGTCGCCAGCTCCGCCGGCGCGACGAGACCGGTGACCCCCACGGCCCCGGGCTCCTCGGTGAAGGCCCTCGCGATGCCCGCGATCCACCGGGGGTGCACGAGGACGTCGTCGTCGGTGAAGGCGACGATCCCGGTCCTGGCCTCGAGGAGGGCACGGTTGCGCGCCCAGTCCAGGCCCAGCCGCGGCTCGCGGACGCACGAGAGACCGAACGCCTCGACCACCCGGCGGGTCCGGTCGTCGGCGGACCCGTTGTCGACGACCAGGACGGCTGCGGGTGCCGGCTCGAGGAGCTGGATGGCAGCGAGGCAGCGACGCAGGTCCTCCGGCCGGTCGCGGGTACAGACGGCCACGGTGATCTGCGAGGTGTCCAGGGTCTCTCTCGGGTGGGGGATGGAGTGGAGTCCGCGGGAGCGGGCGCGTTCCAGCCCCCCGCACGTGGCGAGCGCATCACGCAGGAGGTGCGCGTCCACGGCAGTGGCCAGCTCCCGAGCAGCCACACCGGGCAGGCCGGGCAGGAGCGTCTGCGGATCCCCGGGGAGGGTCAGTTCTCCGATGGGATGGCCGTGCAGCCACACGAGTGCGTGGACGCCCTCCGGTTGGTGCTCCGGACCGATGACCGGCGGGCGGGGTGAGGCAGTTCCCCTGTCGAGGTCCACGTCCGCGACGGCCAGAGCGCGGTAGTGCGTCCGTCCGTCGGGTCTGAGCATCCGACGGGCGCTCCGACGTCGCTGGTCTGCCGGCTGAGGCGAGAGCGCGCCGTCCTGGGTCGGTGAGGGGCCAGGAGTGACGGGTGACGCGCCGACGTCCTCGACCGGGAGGTCGATGGGACCGCCGGTTCGTGCCTCAGGGGGCATGGACCGCCACCTGCTCGCGGCCGCCGTCGACCGCCCGTACGAGGTCCAGGACGCCGACCTCGGCCGGGTCACCGGTGTCGATCGGAGCCGTGTGTCCGGAGGGAGTGAGCCGGAGGCCGTCCTCGACGAGGTCGTGGACGGGAGAGCCGCACGGCGTCCGGCTGCCGTCACCAGCCACGAGCAACGGCTCCCCGTCCAGGGCCTGGCGGTGGGATGTCAGGACCTCGACGTGGCACGCGGCCCTCCCAGAGCGGAACCCTCGGGGGACCGCTGAATCGGCACACGCCGAGCAGCCTCCGGGCCTCGAGCGCACAGCGGGCCACCGCACGTCACTCCGCTCGATCCTGAGGGGGAGCGTGCGGCCCTCGTGCACGTGCTCGGGGGAGCGCGGCCACCCGGCGCCGGCGACCCCAGACATCCCGACAGACGACCGTTCGTGGCCATGTGGGAAGTGAGGGCTCGCGGAATGAGGGACCGGATTCACCGCAGCTGCGTCGTCTGCGTCCTCGATCCCGCCACTCCCCATGACGTGGAAATGTCCGCTTCGTGTCGGGTCGTAGACCTCGTGCGCCGTACTGGGCACCGAATGCCCCTCGGCGCTGACCTGGCAACTCCCTGCGAGTGAACGCCTACGGACATGAGTCTCCGGAAAACCGACCCCTCCCGTGACGAGCACCCTGTCCACCCCTGCCCTCAGGTAGTTGAACGTGTTGGTCGACCGCGCGAGAGCACATCGTGTGACTCCGGTTCACCATTGGCAAGGGCCGTCACCGAGCACCTACACGCCACTACTCTGCGCCGCTCATTGACTGTCGGCGCCCTTGACCGGATTCGATTCGCACGTGCCCGATCCACCGCTCGACCCTCGGGAGTCACCGGATCACGGGGGACCGGGACCTCACCTGGGCTGCTCTCCCACCACCGTCCGCACCGCCCTGACGATCGAGTCCCAGCGCCCTCGCCGTCGCCGTCGCCGTGCAGCCACGGCCGGACCGGCCTGGGGCGGCGACCCATCGATCTCCGGTCGAGGCAGTCCTCCCGGTCCAGTACCGCGCGCGGAGGCACCGGCAACGTCCTGTTGGTTCGATAAGGTCCCGGGACCCACGGCCAGGGCAGCGGCCGGCCCCGCGCGCCACACCGGCTGAGGAAGCCGAGGAGAGGGGGGGTGGGATGCCCGAGAGGAGAGCCGGGTGGGATGTCCCGGGCCCTGACGTGTCGCCGCAGGTGACGGTCGTGGTACCCGCGCGCAACGAGGTGTCCACCATCGACACGTGCCTCGACTCGGTGCTCGTGCAGGAGGGGGTCACGTTCGAGGTCGTGGTCGTGGACAACGGGTCCACCGACGGCACCACCGAGAAGTTGCTCGACCGGGCAGCGCGTGACCCACGGATGACCGTCCTGCGGCATCCCACACCCTCGATCCCGGCGAGTCTGAACGCCGCCCTCGGGGCGGCTCGCGGGACGTGGCTGGTACGAGTCGACGCCCACTCGGTGATACCGCAGGGATACCTCGCTCGCGCCGTGGCCCGGTTGGAGGAGGGGCGCTGGGCCGGCGTCGGAGGCCGCAAGACGGCGGTGGCCCGCACGCCCGCCGGCCGGGCGATCGCGACCGTGCTGAACTCGCCGCTCGCCGTCGGAGGATCCAGCTACCACTACGCCACCGCCGAGGCGGTGGTGGACCACATCCCCTTCGGGGCATACCTCACAGCAGCCGTGCGTGAGCTCGGCGGCTGGGACGAGGACGTCCCCAACAACGAGGACTTCGAGTTCGACCAGCGCATCCGCCGCCGAGGCGAGCTGCTGCTCGACCCGGACCTGGAGATCGCGTGGAACACACGGGAGAGCCTCCGGGACCTGTTCCGCCAGTACCGACGGTACGGGCGCGGTAAGCCGCTGGTAGCCCGGAGGCACCCGGAGAGCCTGCACCCGAGACACGTGGCGCCACCCCTCCTGGTGCTGTGGCTGGGTGGCTCGGCGGCCGTCTCGCTCCGTCACCCTCGTCTCGGCGGGGCCGCCGCCCTGGCCTACGTCCTCGCCGTGTCAGCCCTCGGCGCCGTGATCGCGCGGCACGCCCAACCCGGTGCTGACCGCCGGGTCATCCCAGCAGCGGTGGTCGCCATGCAGGTCGGCTGGGGGCTCGGCTTCTGGCAGGGAGTGGGTGACCTGGCCCGCCGTCGGCGGTGAGGTCCGCCGGTCAGCGGGCCCGCTGAGCGGCCAGGTCCGTGTACCGCTGGAAGAGGGCCTCCGCCTCCCGGAGCCGAGCAGCGGTCCGTGGCCGGCTCAGGAGTTCACGCAACTCCTCCTTGCGCCGGGCGCGGGCTCCCGAGGGCCGTCCCACGTGGGTCTCGACGACCTCGCCCCCGGACTCGAGCCGGTTCATGTCCTCCACGAGCCGGAAGGCGTTCGCCTCGTTCTCCGGCGTGTGCTCGAAACGCATGAACGACGTCCCGAACCGCGCGTTCACCTCGTCGATGACGCCGCCGAAGTCCCCGGTGACCCGGTCGAACGGACCGACGACGAAGCCCTCCCGAGCCGGCCAGGCCGTCCGGTAGAAGTCGAGGTACTCCAGCACGGCGTCGTGCGGGGTGAGCGAGTCCCGGCGGATCAGGTAGGACAGGACCGCATCCCCCGGCTCACGGACGAGGACGACCGTGGGCAGTCCCAGGCGAACTGCGCGGAGCACGTGCGGTGCACCGTGCAGGTGCCGCCCCACGTGCAGATCGTGACCGTTGGCGACCCGGAACGCCGCCACGCTGAACGTGTTGCCCGAGCGCAGGAACCCCTCGATCACGATCGCCGTTCCCCGGCGGGCCAGCGTCTCCCGCTTCTCCGGCCGCACCAGCATGGCGAGGTCCCACAGATAGGGGGCGCGCGCCACCGGCCGCCGGGCGTGATGACGCGCGCGGTCGGCACTGCGGAGGAGCGTCGCGAGCACAGCGCCATTCTGGTGGTGTCGGTCGCCGATCGGCACCCCTCGTCCCGCCCCGACGATTGGAGTCGGATCAGGCGGCGCCGCGGCGAGATCGCGGGCTCACCACCTCACGGTGCGTGAGCGGAGGGAGCCCGACGATGAGGACTCCAGGGCCCGCACGGATCCCGGTTCGAACCGGGACCTCCGGATTGCTCTTCCCGCTCCGCTTCGCGCAGGATCACCCCGCCGACCACCAGACCAGCACAGGGTCCGAGCACAGGGAGCATGGCCGTGACTTCGCCAGCAGCCGCACCACACCTCCCGAACCTCCTGATCATCGGGGTGGCGAAGGCTGCGACGACGTCCCTGTTCCGCTATCTGGCCCAGCACCCCGACGTGTGCCCCGCCGATCTGAAGGAGCTGCGGTACTTCTCCGCACTGCGGTACGGGGAGCCACTCCCGCCACTCGAGACCTACAGCCGACACTTCAGCCACCACAGCGGCGAGCGTTATCGGATGGAGGCGACGCCGGGTTACTACGCGGGCGGTCGAACGGTGGCCGAGGCGGTCGACCGCCTGCTGCCGGACGCCCGCGCGATCGTCAGCTTCCGGGACCCCGTCCAGCGGTGCTGGTCCTGGTACCGGTTCGTGCGGAGCACGGCACGCATACCCAAGGAGATGACCTTTCCGGAGTACGTCGACCGCTGCGTGCACCTCCACCGAGAGGGCACCGACGGACGGCGGGAGAACCAGCCCTTCTGGGGTCTGGGTGGCGGCTGCTACGACACGTGGCTCGAACCGTGGCTCGAGGTGCTGGGTGAGCGGCTTCGCGTCGAGTACTTCGAGTACGTCGTGTCTGCCCCGCGGGACGTGGTCGAGGACCTGTGCGACTGGTTGGGGATCGACCGGACGGTGTGCGCCGGCTTCTCCTACGCGATCGAGAACAAGACCGTGCAGTACAAGAACAAGCGACTGCAGATGGGCGCGCTCTTCGTCAACCGGCGCAGCGAACGCTTCTTCGCTCAGCACCCCGGCCTCAAGCGCTCCCTGCGCAGCGCCTACTACCGCGTCAACGGTGATGCCGCCGAAGTCCGCATGGACGCCCCCACTCGGGAACGGCTCACCGACTTCTACGCCCCGCACAACCAACGGCTCGTCACCATGCTGGACGCGGCGGGGATCGCCGGCCGCCCGGACTGGCTGGGCACCCACCGGGCGGCCTGAGCTCGGCGGAGGCCACGAGCCGGCCGCTCGGTCACGGACCGTGCGGCGCCGGGCGACGGACCGGCCACCGTTGCCTGAGCAGCCGGCCGGAGCGTGCGGCGATCAACCGAACGGCTCTGCCCGTCGACTGCAGCAGGTCGTGGACGAGCGGCAGGGGATCGGAGCGGGAGGCCACCGCGTGGGACTTGGGACCGCGCACCGAACGCCACCACTGCAGCGGCGTGAGCTCACCGCGGCGGACCCAGTAGAGCGCCGACTGCACGTCCCGACGGTCGTCGATCCACTTCGCACCGACGTAGCGCTGCTGCCGCGCCTCCGGCAGCGGGAAACCGACCATGTCGCAGTAGGCCGTGAGGAGGAGCTCGACCCCACCGCCCTCGGCGATGGCAGAGCGCCCGGTGGGCCGGCCGACGTTCGGCTCGATGACGAGGTGCCGGCCGGTGCGCGCGTCCCGCTTCATCTCCACGTAGCCGAGACCTACGTACCCGACGCTCCGGAACAGCGCCACGGTGCCGTCGAGGACCTCGTCGTTGCGGCACTCCTCCCCCAGGCTGCTGGTGCCGGTGAGCGGCGGCCACTGCCTGATCTTGCGGGCGACGAAGGTCACGAGCGGCCGGGAGGACCGGTCGAAGTAGGCGTTGCACGAGTACAGGGAGTCGACGCCGCCGGCGACCCACTCCTGCGCGATGAGGCAGTCCGACCACGCCGACACGCGGTCGTAGACCTCGAGGAGCTCCGAGGCGTCCTGCACCTGGAAGGCCTTCAGGTTGGTGTGGCCCTGCCAGGTCGGTGACTTGATCGGTGGCTTGACGACCACCGGGAAGGTCAGCGTCCGAGCCGCCTCCTCGGCGTCGCCCCGGTCGTCGAGGAAGGCTGTACCCGGGATGGGTAGACCGGTGGCCTGGGCATGACGGAGGAAGGTGCTCTTGTCCATGAGCAGCTCGACCACGTCGTGGTCCGGCAGCGCGATGCGGTACCAGGGAGCCAGCCGGTCGCGATGACGGGAGACCAGCAGGACGGACACGTCGGTGCAGGGGAACAGCGCCGCTGGTCCGTCGAGCTCTGGTCCGAGCTCGACCAGGGCGTCGACGAGCGGTGCACCGAGCAGGTCCGCCTGCAGGACCCGAACACAGGCCCGGGTCCTGCAGGCGTAGTGACGGAGGTCGTTGCTCAGCCCGACGACAGGCACACCGCGCGAGGAGAGCGTACGGGCCGTCTGCAGGCCGGTGATGGTGTCCAGCCCTATGACGACGGCAGGCGGCCGGCTCACCGGGGTGGTCCGCAGTGCGCCGTCGACCGTGCCGTCAACCTCCGGTCTCCTCGAGCGCGATCGTCTCCTTCGTCTTGACCAGCTCGAACACGTGGTCCACCGATGCGATGTGCGGGTCGACAGCCGCCGCCTTGCGCTCCGACCGGAGCACGTCCAACGTCTGTTCCATCGCCTGGACTGCCGCTCGCATCGGGTGGTTCGCGAGGATGACCATCTGGAAGCCCTTCTGGTAGAGCTCGTGGTCGGTGTAGTCCGGGAACAGCGTCGGCACCGCCACCAGCGGTGTCCTGCCGAGGCCGTCCCAGCCGGCGAGGAAGCCCTCGATCTCCTGCAGCGACTTGTCCTTCGAGTGGATGAGGATGGCGTCCGCCCCCGCCTCGACGTAGGCGTCGGCGCGTTCGCACGCCGCCTCGACCCCGTGTCCGGCGATGAGCGCCTCGACCCGGGCCACCAGGACGAACGAGTCGGTCTCCTGGGCGTTCTTACCGGCACGGATACGGCGCGCCTGCTCCTCTGTGGGGATGAGCTCCCGCTTGGACTCACCGGTGTAGAGGCTGTTCCGCTTGGGGAACAGGTTGTCCTCGATGCAGACGCCGGCGATGCCGGCGCGCTCGAACTCCACCACCGTGCGGACCACGTTGGTCAGGCCGCCGAACCCGTTGTCGCAGTCGGCCAGCACGGGGAGATCGGTCGCGCCGTCGATGCGGACGGACGCCGCCAACGTCTCCGTCATCGTCGTCAGGTTCAGGTCGGGGAGCGCGTGCGTCATGGTGGCGATGCCGAAGCCGCTGACCCACACGGCGTCGAAGCCGTAGGCCTCGATGAGCTGCGAGCTCATGGCGTCGTGGGCGCCCACCGCCACGTACGGTCCCTCCGCCGCCAAGCCGGCCCGCATCGCGGCGCGTTTCCGCTCAGCCCGATTGACTGCCATACCGTCCCTCTTCCCCTTCGTGCTTCCCGTTCACGGCGGTCGCCGGTCCGAGCTCGACAGGTGTCACGACCCCGAACCGGGCACCAGCTCCTCGGCGGTCAACGACTCGTCCAGGCAGCCCCGCTCGTGCGCGCCGAGCAGTTCGACGACCCGCTCGCCGATGAGTCGCTGGGAGTCCCAGGCCATCGCCCCGATGTGCGGGGTGAGGACGACGTTGGGCAGGGCTGCGAACGGTGAGACGACGCCCTCCCCCTCGTGCTCGTGCACGTCCAGGGCCGCCCCGAGCAGCTTGCCGCCCTCGGTGAGCTCGGGATAGAGCGCCGACTCGTCCACCACCCCGCCGCGGGCCACGTTGACCAGGAACGAGCCCTGCTTCATGCGCGAGAGCACGTGGGCGTCGATGATGTGGTGGGTGCGCTCGTCGAGCGGGAGGTGCAGACAGAGGAAGTCCGCCTCGGTGACCACCGTGTCGAAGTCGGTAAGGGCGATCCCCCGGGCCGCGAGGGCGCTCGCCGCGGCCGAGGCGTCGTTGTCGACGCAGCCGATGGCGCGCATGCCCCAGGCCGCGCCCATCTCGCCCACGCGGCTGCCGATGCGCCCCGCCCCGACGATGCCGAGCGTCTTCCCTGCCAGCAGCGGTCCTCCCAGCTGCGACTTGGGCCAGTGACCGTCCCGGAGCAGGCGGTCGGCGAGCGACACCTTCCGCACCAGGCTGAGCAGTAGTGCGAAGGTCAGCTCGGCCACCGGCTGCGCCGACGAACCGGGCACCCGCACCACCCGGACCCCCCGCTCGCCGGCGGCTGCGATGTCCACGTTGTCGAGCCCGGAGCCGGCACGGACCAGCAGGGCCAGGTTGGGGGCGGCGTCGAGGACCGCTGCCGTGATCCTGACCCCGCTCCGGAACACCACCGCCTCACGGTCCGGTACCAGCCGTACGAGTTGCTCCTCGGGCGCGTTGAAGGCCCGCACCACGTCGTGGTCCGCCTCGAGCGCCTCGATGGCCGTCGGGTCGATCGAGCTGGCAAGGAGGATCTTCACGCGCGCCTCTCCTCGAAGAAGTCGGTGATGGCGGCCGCCACGTCACGGGTGACGGCTGCCAACGGGCGATCGACGTCGATCACCACGAACCGGGGTATGACGTCGGCGAGCTGGAGGTACTGCTCCCGTCGCTTCTCGAGCCACTCCGCCGATGCCTCGTGCTTGCGGTCGAACAGGACGGAGCCGGGTGCATCGAGGCAGATCACCAGGTCGGGCTTCGGGTAGGCCTTCTGCAACAGGTGGCCGTGGACGCGGGCGGTGAGTGACCGGCGGCGGTCCGCCGCTGGGTCGAACGGGTAGTAGTCGGCGTAGAAGTGCCGGTCGAACACCACGATCGCCCCCCGTCGCCGGTGGTACTCCGCCACGAGCTGGCGGAACCACTCCTCGGCCAGCCAGAGCACCAGACGGAGGACCTGCGCCCCTCCCCTGACCGCACGCCGCGCGGGGTTGCGGGTCGCTCGCGGTGACGTCACGCCGGGAGCCACCATGTCCGACCGCCTACCCCGCGCCTTCTTCACGGCCAGCGCCAGTCGGGTCGTGGGCAGCATGAGGCCGCTGGCCTCGAGGTTGACCCCCATGTAGATCCGCTTTACCGGCGCGGGCATCGGCTGGCGTCCGAGTTGCTCGCTGATGGTGCTCTTGCCGGCCCCATCCGGACCAATGAGCGCCACGCTGATCACTGGCGCTGCCCGGGCGTAGCGGAGGAGCACTCGACGACCATCCGCACGATGCCCGTGACCACCGGATCAGCTCCACCTGCTCCTCCGGCCGCGCCCCCCGTGAGTTGCATCGGTCCGGCTCTCCCCCACGATCGTCGAAGGACAACGGGCGCCCGTACCGGACCCGCGGTCCACAGGTTCCTGCGGGTCAGGACGGCCCGGCGCCTCCCTGCTCCGGTCCACGGGCTCTCAGGGCGACCAGCCGCGCCGCCGCACTCGACGACGGCTGAGTCACGACTGGTCGACCCGCCGGCCCGTCGGTGTCGCGGGACACTAGATGCTCAGATCGACCTCGTCCATGGGCTCGGACCTCGCGGCGGTACACCCGCCGGCCGCCTGTCCCCGCGCCACCGGACAGCCCGCACCGTGGTCCCGGATCACAGCGGCGACGAGGAACGCCCACCTCCACGGCCTCACGACCCGCTAACGTCCCGATCCTTCGGCGCGATCGGGCTGGGGATGCTGTCCTAGGGGGCAACGGGGATGAGCGCAGGACGGGGCGCGGCTGCGTCCGGCCGACCGCCCGGTTCCTCGGACAGGCCGTCCTCTCCCGCGACCGCCACGACGGCCGAGGCCCGGGACCCAGCCAGCACCGCGGACCTGCGCAGGTCCCAGGTCCGCGGCTCCACCCTCCTGGTGTCAGGCCGCGTGCTGACCGTGCTCCTGACCACGGCCACCCAGATCGTGATCGTGCGCGCCCTGACGAAGACCGAGTACGGCGGCTTCGCCTACGCGCTCGCGCTCGCCGCTGCCGGTCAGACACTGCTGTCCCTCGGTCAAGGCCGGCTCCTGAGCCGCTTCCTCGCGAAGTACGACGAGGAACGCGACTACGACCGCATGTTCGGCAGCATGGTCCTCGCGGTGGCCACCATCCTGATCACCAGCGCCGTGTCACTGACTGTGCTGTTCCTGTTGTCGGACATCCTGGTCCAGTCAGCGGTCCAGGACCCGGCCACGGTCCGGGTGGCTCTCATCCTGGTCTTCCTCGGACCGCTTGACGCGCTGGATCAGGTGTTCGTCTCCCTCTTCGCAGCGTTCAGCAGACCGGGCGCCATCTTCGTCCGCAAGTACCTCTTCACACCGGGTCTGCGACTCGTCGTCGTCGTCTGCCTGGCCCTCACCGGCTCGTCGGTGACCTTCCTGGCCATCGGGTACGTCGCAGCGGGCGTCGTCGGGCTGGTCGTGTCCGCGCTGGTGTTCGTCCGCGTGCTCAGGGAGCGCGACCTGCTCCGGCTGCTGCGGCCGCGCCACGTCGTCCTGCCCTACCGCGCCGTCTTCTCCTTCTCGTTCCCTCTGCTCACCGGCGAACTCTTCCTGCTGTCCCTGACGGTCGGCGGGGTCCTCATCCTGGGCCTCCACCACTCCGCAGCCGAAGTGGCGAGCTACCGGGCGGTCTTCAACCCCTCACGGCTGAACAACGCCGTACAGCAAGCCTTCGCGCCGCTCTTCCTGCCGCTCGCGGCACGCCTCTTCACCCGGACGGATCTCAACGGCCTACGTCAGTCCTACTGGCACACCGCAGGCTTCGTGGCGGTGCTCACGTTCCCGGTGTTCGTGCTCACCGGACCGCTCGCTCCCGACCTCACCGTGCTCCTGTTCGGCCAACGCTACGTCGACTCAGGGCTCGTCCTCGCGCTCCTCTCGGTCGGCTACTACTTCAGCGTCGTCCTCGGGTTCAACGCCTACACGTTGCAGGTGACCGGGTGCATCCGCTACCTCGTGGGCGTCAACCTCGGCGTCACGGTGCTCAACGTGGCCCTCAACCTGGCCCTCGTGCCGAGCTACGGCGCCGTCGGCGTCGCGGTGGCCAACCTGAGCGCACTGGTCGTCCAGAACCTGCTCAACCAGTGGGCACTCCGACGCTCCCTCGACACCGGCTTCGTCGACCGTCGGCTGCTGCCCTGCTACCTGGTGATCCTGGCGGCCGCGTCGGCGCTCTGGATCCTCCAGGCCACGGTCCAGCCGGGCCTGGCCGTGGGGTTGGCCGGCGGGGCTGTCGCCTGGATCGTCGTCCTCCTCGTCAGCCGCAACGCGATCGAGCTGGCCGACACCTTCCCAGCACTTCGCAGGGTGCCGCTGGCGCGGTGGCTCATCCGATGACCCCGAGCGAGAGGTGATCCCATGACACCGATGGGGGCCCCTGCGCCCGCCCGGAGCGCTGACCGGGCGCGGCTCGTCGTGCCTACGGCGTTCCACGCGCTGTACGTCGGCTGGCGCGTCGAGGCCCGGTCCCGCCCGTCGCAGCGGCTGGCACCCCGGGCGGCACGGTGAGCACGTCGATGCAGACAGGGACCGGACCGGCTGCACTCCGGGGGGACGTGGACTTCGACCTGCACGGCTTCGTGAGGATCCGGGTGCTCGACGGGCAGGACCGGGACGTCGAGACCCTCGTCCGGCAGATCGGGCCTCTGATCGCACCGCTGACGGGAGATCCGGACATCACCGTGCGATTCGTCGACGAGCTGCCGGAGCCACGACGGATGGTGCATGCCGGGCCGGACTGCGCAGCCGCGGGCGACGACCTCTACCTCCTCCGCGGCAGGGACGGGATCCGCGCCCGGACGCTGCTCCCTGTGGAGACGGTCGGCCAGCGCTGCGACATCGTGTGCGAACGACGCACCGGCCACGTGCCGCACCTGCTCGCCATCATCAACCTGACCGCCCTGAGCAAGGGGGTGCTCCCCCTCCACGCCTCCGCCTTCACCTACCGGGGGGTCGGCGTCCTCGCCACCGGCTGGGCCAAGGGCGGTAAGACCGAGACACTGCTCGCCTTCGCGGCGCGGGGCGCGCGGTACGTCGGCGACGAGTGGGTCTACCTCACCGCGGACGGACGGATGCACGGCATCCCGGAGCCGATCCGGGTCTGGCAGTGGCAGCTCGAACAGCTGCCGGCCTTGCGTGCCGGGCTCCCTCGCGGTACCCGCGCCCGCCTCCGCGCCCTCCCCGCGGTGGCGTCGTCAGCGACACACCTGGCCGGGCTGCTGCACGGACTGCCCGCCTCCGTCCTCCGCCGCGCCGCTCCGGTGCTGGCGCGGCAGGCCAACGTCCGCATCCCGCCGGCGCAGGTGTTCGGTGACCTCGCCGTCGCGCTGCACGGCCGGCTCGACCACGTGGTGCTGGTCGAGAGTCACGATCGAGAGGAAGTCAGCGTCGAACCGGTACCCGGCGCGTGGGTGGCTGCCCGCATGCGCGCCTCCCTCGAGGACGAGCGTGCCCTGTTCCTCACGCTCTACCGACAGTTCCGCTTCCTGTTCCCCGAGCGGCGGGCACCGGGGGTGGAGGACGCCCCGGCGCTGGAGTGCCGCCTCCTGGAGCAGATCCTGGCCGGTCGCGAGGCACACGCGCTGCGGCACCCCCACCCCCTTCGCCTGGAATCACTGGTGGCTCCGGTCGAGTCCGTCCTGGAGCGGATGTCCTGAGGTACGGCCCGCCTCGAGCGGCGGCTGGATCCGTGGTGTCGACCGTCTCGACGTGCTTGGCTGCTCCGACCGGACGACGACCACGGGGCGGTGCCATGAGGTCATGGAGAGACCACCGATGAGGCCGGCCGGTCCCGACGCCGTCACCGTGCTCCGGTGGGGGCTACGCCGCTACCGCGTCCTCTTCGCCGCCTGCCTGTTGTTCGGCGGGGTGCTGGCGCCGCTCCTGGATGTCCAGCACACCCTGCCAGCCGACGCCGAGGCCGTCGTCATCGCGAGGCAACTCGACATGGATCTGGATGCCCTCCCCCGATACGGTCAGGCCGTCTTCGACAACGGGGAAGTCGCCCGGACGATCTCGGCGACGTTCGGGGACACGGGCGACTTCGCCGCGATCGTCCCCAACCGGGTGTCCTTGATCGCCGAGCAGAACTCCATCGTCTTCGGTGTCGTCGGGCACGACCCCGACCCCGAGACGGCGGCAGCCATCGCCAACGCGGCTGCCGACACCTTCATCGAGGCCCTGAACGCCGCCGGGGTGGGCGTCGGCTCGTTCGCGCTGCAGAGCCCGGCGGAGGCGCCAGCAGCCGAGGACAAGGGGATCGGCACCATATTCGCCGCACCACTCGGGGTCGGCAGCGGGCTGGTGCTGGGTCTGGCCGCCGTGTGCCTGCTGCTCATCGCCCGCAGGCCCGTACTCGACGCGGCGAGCGCCGAGGAGGCGACCGGTGTGCCGGCCCTGGGCCTGGTGACCGTCCCCCGTACGCGGGGCGACGAACAGCCTCGACCCGAGGACGTCGCCGGCCTCGTGCCGGTCTGCCGGCGCCTGCTCAGGCTGTCCACGCCGACCGCCGTCCTGGTCAGCCGGCCGTACGAGGAACGAGTCCGGCAGCAGGTCGGCTCGGCCCTGGGCAGCCTGTTGGCACGTGTCCGCGACACCCGCCTGGTGCCCGCGACGGAGCCGGCGGGCGCCGTTGGGCGGCCTCCGGTGACCGATGGCCCACTCGATCCGTCCAACGGCCACCAGCCCAGGCACGGACCGACGGTCACCCTGGTCGACGGTACGGAGACGTCCGACCTCATCCCGCCACCGGACACCACCGTCACCGTCCTCGTCGTGCCGGTGGGTATCGGTAGCACTGCCCTGCACACCGCTGTGTCCGAGCACCTCGGCGGCAGCGCGGAAGCCCGACTGTTGTTGGCCACGTACGGACGTGGCGCACGGGGCCTGCGGAGAGACCCACTCGCCGCGGCTCCGGGTCTCCCCGGCATGCCGAACGCCGGTACACCCGACCAGTCGTGAGGGCGCTCGGCGGCCGTCAACCAGTCGTCGACCCGTCCCATCCACGTTGCACGAACGCGAAGTCGTCCCAGGTCACGCACGAGAGGGCGTCACGGGTGAGGAGAGCGCTGCCCTGCTGACCCTTGATGGCGGTCGGGCCTCCGGCGTTGTCGCCCAGGTAACCGCCGTAGCGCTGCAGAGTCCGCGCCACCACCAGTCCGGCGGGATCACAGTTCCGTGCGGCCAGGTCGACATCGGGCTTGATCCGGAGTCGGATGCCCTCCGGGCCCCAGCCTCGTTTGCGGTTCTCGTCGCCCACCATGGGGTGCACGAAGCCGGCCGAGGTGTCGGTCTCCAGCCAGAAGACGTGAAGCACGTGTCCGAGGTCCCCGTCGTGGGCCATTGCCCAGGCGAGGAGGTCATCTCGGATCAACATCCCGTCGGGTATCGCTCCACGGCTGTTGAAGTTGAGGTCGGAGTCGGACAACGGGTTGCGCGCGTCCAGCCCGTTGGAGTCGTGCCGGAAGGCCCCGGCGTCCGCCACCTCGATCGTGTGCCGGGGGCCGGGCATCGCCGCGAACCCCCACACGGACATGCCCTCGGGCATCGAGGGTGACCCGCACCGGTCGATCACCACCAGCGGGGAGTCGCTGGTGAGGGTCAAGGCGTCACCCAGCCAGCTCGGCGCGTGGAACCCGTCGGTCCCCAACCAGGCCACCTGTTGCGGCACGTCGCCGGTGAACCGCCAGACGGGGTCCTCACAGGTGCCGATGGCGAAGGGCATCCCCCACTCGTCGCCCTCGACTCCACGGATGACCGGGTGGTCACTCTCGTCCTCGCGCTTGATGAAGGCGATGCCCTGGCTGCTCTGCGGATCCACGGGTACGTCGTCAGGCAACGGCGTGCGGAAGAAGGAGTCCTCCCCATAGGCGATGAACGGGCGCGCGCCCACGCCGGCGCGGTCCGCGCTGGGCCCGGCCGCCTTCTCGCGGTTCACCACGAGGAGCGTGATCGCCAGGGCGACGGAGGTGAGGACGGCCAGGCCCACGACGAGTCGGCCCTGCCTGCGGCGGGTGCACCCTCTACCGGGGGGTTCCGGCGTCATGGCCACGACGTCACGAGATCGACATCTGGTGAGTCATGTCGCCCGCCGCATCCGTCCTGGCCACGCCGGGGCGAACCCCCAGGATGGCGACGCTGCTCCCCGTGTCGCGCAGGTGCGGGATGGCACTGCTGATCGCGTCATCGATGCGGCCGATGCGCCAGACGACCCGGCGGTCGAACTTGAGCCCTGCCCTCGTCAGGGCCAGCAGCACGTACCGGGTGAGTGCGCCGTGGTGGACGACGGTCAGCGCGTCCAGCCCCCCGAACGGTACCGCGACCCGGCCGGCCGTGAGGACGACGCACTCCACGTTGCGGTCCCGCTTGCCGAGCAGCTTGGTGCCGATCCCGTACAGCGGGCCCCGCCAGGGCTCAACTGCCGCGAACCGGCCGCCCGATCGCAGCACCCTCAGACACTCCGGCCCGGCGAGCGGAACCACCCAGTGGTGCACACACCCCTGTGAGTAGATGGCGTCGAAGCTGTTGTCGGCGAACGGCAACTCCTCGGCCAGGCCTGCGACGGAGTGCAGCCGGTCGGCTACGCCGCACCGGGCGGCGAGCGCCGTGCCGAACAGCAGTTCTCCGGTCATCGGGCTGGCCAGCCAGGCCTCCTCCGCACCAGCGAGCAGGAAGCGGACCGCGTGCAGGCCACTGCCGCCCAGCTGGAGCACCCGGGCCCCCCGCAAGGGCCGCAGGTGCCGGAAGGCGTCGTACTGCGCACCGAGTTCGTACTTCGCGTCCAACCACGTTCCCGGAGGGTCGGGGAAGGCGACTCGACCGGACTCGGCCAAATCCGTCAACCGCCGCATGTCGCGCAAGGCGGTCGAGCTGTCGATCGAGGCCGCGTCGGCACGGCCCATGCCGCTGTAGTGGAGCAACTCCGAGTAGACCTCGGAATAAGGCTCGACCGTCACGTCGACTACGCGTTCCTGATCGGATGGCGTCAACATCTCCGGTGCACGCAGGACCGGGAAGCCGTCCTCGACGGGGTAGGCGCCCCGCCCATCGGCCCTCAACCAGACGGTCGGGGTGCGGCCGACCGGTTGACAGCCGGTGAGGAGAGGCGCCTGGAAGGCGCTCCCCCGCGGTAGGTCTCGCTCGGCTACCTCGAGCGGGACCTCGCGCAACGGCTGCTTCGACGTCGGGCACACCAGGATGTCCGTCCGCATGTACGTCAGCCTCGTTCTACCTGTCGTTCACCGTCGCGGCTCCGAGGACCAGCAGGGCCCGCCCGCGGTGGCGGGGACAGGGCCGTCGACTCACCAGAGGCTGTGGTCATCCGGCTGGTCGACCCCGTGATCGGGAAGCGCCGGAGAACCCTCGGGTGAGCCGGTGGCAAGCGTTGATCGTCGGCGAGCACCACCGAGATCGCGATGTAGGCCAGCAGCGCCCAGAAGAACTTGAACTCCAGGTTGGACAGGAAGAAGGACGACACCAGCGTTCCCAACATCGCCGCCGCCGGAGGGCCGCGCATGTCTCTCGGTAGGCGTAGGGCGCTGACCAGTGCGACGCCGAGACCGAGGGCCACCAGCACCAGCCCCAGCACGCCTGCCTCGACGAGAGCGAGGAGGAAGATGTTGTGGGGCTGGTACATGGTGCCCCGCGGTGAGAAGCGGGCCTCGGGGACCGCGACCAATTGCTCCCGGTACACGACGGGGAACCCACCCCAGCCAGCACCGGTCAGGCAGTACACCTGGCAGGCGTGCAGGCCCACTGTCCAGATGTCGGTCCTGCCCGAGGAGTCCAGGGTGTCCTGGACCTGACGCTGCCCGATCCCGGCGGGCTGCAGGATGAGGACGACTGCAAGTACCACCCCGGCAGCCGCTCCCAGGGTGGCTCTGGTCAGCCGTGAGCCGGCACCGAGGAGCAGGACGGCGCTGACCACGACGACGCTGGCGAGCAGCCCGCCACGGGAGCCGGTCATCAGGATGCCGCCCACCAGCACGAGGGCGGCCGCACCGTGCAGCAATCGCCAGGTCCGCTCCCCCGCCAGGCTCCGACCAGCTGCGAGGGCCAGCGGCAGGAGCAGGGCCGCGGCCTGGTTGTTGGGGTCGAGCAGGTCGTTGCCCAGCCGCGCGGACTTGCCGTCCAAGGACGGCAGGCCCCCGAGGAACAGCAGCTGCGCGGCCCCGTAGCAGACCACCAGGATGCCGCCGACCAGGAGAGCGCTCTCGAAGCGCCGCAGGCTCGCCCGATCGAATCGGGTCAGAGCGAGCGCGAAGAACAGGAGCACGAGGCTGGCGAAGACGGCGACGGCCTTGACGGTCACGGAGGGCGAGATGCTCCAGAACACGGAGAGTCCACACAGCGCGAGGAACGCCAACCACACCGGTATCGCCAGCGACAGACGCGGACTGCTCCGCCGCGTGGTGATCAACTGGGTCAGTAGAGCGACCCCGAGCAGCAAGCCCAGCAGTGACGACGCGGAGGAGAACGGACCCGCTCCGAAGGACAACAGCGAACTGAACGGGATGGAGACGGCGTAAGCCGGCAGCGCCCAGCGCAGCGGGTCACGGAAGCACGCGACGGCATAGGCGACCAGGAGCGGTGCCAGGGCCGCCAGCAGCACGTGACCCCTCCTCCCGGACGCCGGGGATCGTCGCACACACGGGTAGTCCCGGGACCGGTACCTTGCGCCAGATGAGCCGCACGAAGGTGCTGTCCATCGTCGGCCCGGGGCGCAGCGGCACCACGATCCTCGCCGGTGCCCTCGGGGAGGCCGACGGCGTCGTCGACGTAGGCGAGTTGCGGTGGCTCTGGCGGCGCGGACTGCTCGAGCAGCGTTCCTGCGGCTGCGGGTTGCCACCGGACCAGTGCCCCGTGTGGTCTGCCGTCCTCGTGAAGGCGGGAGGCGGAGCGCCTCAGTCAGTCACCGCGATCGCTGCAGCCCAGGACGCGCTCGCACCCCGGCGACGCCGCCTGCGCGTCATCCGCACAGCGGCGACGGGCCGTACGGGGTGGGCGGCGCTCGACGAGGTGCGCGGGATCACCGCACGGCTGATCCCCGCGATCGCCGAGGTGACGGGCGCACGGGTGCTCGTGGACAGCTCCAAGCGCGCCCAGGACGCCGCCGTGATGGCCGGCCTCGACCAGGTCGACCACTACGTGCTCCACATCGTGCGCGATCCGGGCGCGGTCGCGTTCTCCTGGCAGCGACGGAACAAGACCGTCCCGATTCCCGGTGCCGGCCGGACGATGGCCACTCGCCGCCTCGTGCCGAGCATGGCGAGGTGGACGGAGAACTGCCTCAGCGCCGAGGCGCTACGTCGCTTCGTGCCGCCGGACCGATGGCTCTTCCTCCGTTACGAGGACTTCGCGGCCGCACCGGAGGCGACCGTGGGCCGCGTCCTGACCTTCCTGCACGAGGACGCCGCACCGCCCTTCATCGACGACCGGACCGTCGTCCTGGGTGTCCACCACACCGTGGAAGGCAACCCGAACCGCTTCCGGGTCGGTCCGGTCCGCATCTCGCTCGACGACGAGTGGCGCCGGCGCATGCCCCGACGCCGGCAACTGGTGGTCCGGGCGCTCGCCTGGCCCTTCCTGCTGTACTACCGCTATCCCCTGCTGACCGGCGCAGCACGCACCGGCGGAGCGTGAGTCCTCAGCGCCCGGGACGCCCGGGCGTCCGTGTGACCCGCTTGACCGCCTTGACCCCAGTCGAGACGTGCCTGGACGTCCGCACCCGCAGGTAGGGCCGGGACGTCTTGACGCGGACGGTCAACTGCCCGTTCCCCCGGTAGATCCCGACTCGGGGGATGGCGTACGGGTCAGGGAGTTCTGGCCCCTCGGGCAGGGCGAAGGCGTGCGTGTACCCGGCGCGCGCTGCAGCCGTGCGGACGTGCCGGTCGTGCCGGCCCCGTGGATAGGCCAACAGCGTGACTCGGCGGCCGAGCAGGTCGCACAGCAGTTCCCGGCTCCGCCGCAGGTCGTTCTCACACTCGGCCTGCGAGAGCCGGGTCAGGTCGTGGTGGGCCCAGCTGTGTGACTGAAAGTCCACGCCGGCGTCCTGCATCTCCAGGACCTGCTCCAGGTTGAGTGTCGTGATCGGCTCGGAGCCCGGGGTGTCGACCCAGTCGACTGCCTGGCCGGCCGGGGTCAGGGTCTGAGCCACCAGGAACACGGTGGCCGGCAGTCGTTCTCGGGTCAGCACCGGGAGCACATGCTCGTGCAACGCGGCGAACCCGTCGTCGAACGTCAAGGCCGCGGCGCCACGAGGCAACCGCCCCGAGGCGTCGAGTCGGTGGAGGGCCTGTTCGAGGCCCAACACGCGCCGACTGCTCCGCAACCAAGCCGCCTGTCGCACGAACGCATGGGGCTCGACCGCCAGCGGCGACTTCCACCGGGCGTGCACCGAGTGGTAGCACAGGATGGTCACGAGGCACTCCGGACGAGTCGTCGGTACAAGGCGGACACCTCTCGGGCCGTCACGTCGCTCGAGAACATGGCCTTCACCCGCTCACGGCCTGCGGCACCCATCCGCCGCCTCAGTTCCGGATCGACGAGCAGTCTCTCGAGGGCTGCGGCGAGCTGATCCGGGTCCTTCGCAGGGACGACGTAACCGGTCACCCCGTCGGCGACAGCCCGCCCGATGTCGCCGACGTCCGAGGCGACCACGGGGAGTCCGGCCGCCATCGCCTCGAGAACCGACAGGGGCATCGCCTCCCACCAGGACGGGAGGCAGAAGACGTCGGCATCGGCGAAGGCGGCAGGCATCTGCTCGGGCGGCCGGGTACCGAGCACGCGCACGTCAGCGTCCAGGACCGCACGCACCTCGGCCTCCGCCGCCGGGCCCTCGTCCGGCGTCCCGCCGAGGAGCCACAGTTCGTGAGCCACACCGCGTTCGCGCAGCAGTCGCGCGGCCGTGAGCAGGTCCACCACGCCCTTCCGCGGGGTGAGCAACCCGACGTAGAGCACGCGCGGCGGCTGGTGAGCCGACGGTGGGCCACTGAAGTCGCCGAGCGGCACCCCGTTGTCGATCAGAGCCACGCGGTGTTCGGGAAGTACCGTGCGCAGGGCTTCGAACCCCGCGGTCCAGACCGCGACGACGCGGTGCGCCGGGAGGACGGCCACCCGGAGCAGCGCCCGCCGCCAGGGCGTCGTCAACCAGGTCTGGATGTTCCCACCATGGGCGTGGATCACCACGGCGCAACCGCGGACACGCGCCGCCAACGCCAGCAGGGCCGCCCGGATGACGGTCACTGCCGGTGCGAGCGCGGAGTGGACGTGAACGACGTCCTGGCCCCCGGAGCTCCTCCAGACCGCGAACGCGTCGCGCACCGTGCGCACCATGTTTCCCGTCGTGATGCGCCCCCCCTCCGGCGTACCCGCGTGCGCCACGTTGAGGAAGCGCACGTCGTGCTCCTCGGCGAGCCGACTCCCCAGCAAGGTCTCCAGGAAGGTCGGGATCCCGCCGCGGTCCGGTGCCCCCTTGCCGACCAGCAACACCCTGCTCACGCCAGCTCCCGCGCAGTGGTCGGATGCGGCCGAGCGGCCGCCGGAGGAGGGCGCACCTTACCGTCATCCCTTCCCCAGCCGTAGCAGCTATGGTGCGGGCCCACTGCGGCCAGCGGTGGAGAGCGAGGACGTCGCGTTGAGCACTGGTGCAGCACGACAGGGCAGCCGCCTGGCGTGGGGCCTGCGGCACTACGCCTGGGTGGTCGTGGGTTGCGTGCTAGCCATGGCTGCGGCGCCCCTCGTCCTCGGCGAGACGCCGCCGGTCTACCAGGCCCAGACCTTGGTGGTCGCCCGGCAGCTCACCGTGAACCCCGAGGTGCTGCCCAGCCTGGCCGAGGCCGTGTTCAGCGATGGCTCCGTCGCAGCCGCGGTCGCCGAGGACCCCAGTGTCGCGGGTGGGACCGGGGCGCTCATCCCCGACAAGGTCTCGGTGGTGACCGGTCCCAACTCGATCGCCATCGCCGTGCAGGCTCGGGACACCGACCCGGCAGCAGCGGCGCGCCTGGCCGACCTGGCGGCGGCCGCCTACGTCGACGAGCTCAACCGGACAGGTCCCGGCGTTGCGGAGTTCACCATCCCGTCGCCGGCAGTCGTGCCCACCGAGCCGCTCAGCACGGTCTCCGCGATGACCCTGACGGCCGGCGGGGCCGGAGCCGGCCTGCTCTTGGGCACCGGTCTGGTTGCGTTGATCGCCGCGGTGCGCCGCCCGATCCTCGACGCCAAGGACGTCGAGGAGACAGCAGGAGTCCCGCTCCTCGGGACGGTGCACCTCCCGAGCGGGGCGCGCAACGGCTTCCCGGGACCGCTCGGGGTGCGGGGGATGCCCGCGGTGACGCGCTGGCTCGCCACTCTGCCGAGCGGCCGGCTCCTGCTCGTCAGCCCGACCTCCGGCGCAGAGGTGCGGCGTCGGATCTACGTGATGGCCGCAGCAGCCCTCGCGTCGTTGCGGCCCGTGCGCCTGGAGGCGCACGGGCACCTGATCGACGCCGTCCACCGGCACGCGGTCGGACGGCACGGTGCGGGACCGGCCACTGCTGAGCCCGGAGGACTGGTCCTCGTCGACGGGGGGTCACCGTTCGACACCGTCGACCCCACGACGACGGGCGTGTCGGTCGTCGCCGTGGCGCGACGTGGGATCTCTCGAGGTCGCCTCGGACGCCTCACCTCCGACTACGTCGACGGCGGGCTCGTGGGAGTCGTGCTCGTGGACGTCCGGCCGAGATACCTCCAGGGCGGCACCCACCGGGTCCACGGAACGGCGCCTCCCTCCCGTGAGGTGGACGACGTCCGCTCGGTCGGCAACGTGCCGGAGCCAGAGCGAGCATGACCTCCCCGGCCAGACGGGTGGTGCGACTCAGATCCGCCTTCCCCGCCCTGCTCGCCTCCGCCGCGCTCGCCGTCGGGCTGGCGCCGATGGCGACTGCTGCCGGAGACCGACCACAGACCTACACCGGCACGTCGTACAGCGTCGAATTCGCAACGCCCCCTACACGCGCGGGGAACCAGGACAAGATGTGGTTCGCCGCCGACGCGTGGTGGGCGCTGCTCCTCGAGCCGACCGGTCGCACGCTGCGCGTGTTCGAACTCATGCCCGACCACTCGTGGCGCCCGACTCCGACCGCCGTGACCACTGCTGCCGCCGACGGGGGCGACGTCCTGCCCGACGGGGACAGCGTCCACGTGCTCTACCGCCGGAGCGACGGGGCCCTCGACTACGTCCGACTGACGTTCGACCCGAGCGCCCGTGGTTACCGGAGCGACCCGCCTCGGGCCGTCACGCCCCGCAGCGGTCCGCAGCCCACCATCGCCAAGGACTCCACCGGGCGGCTCTGGGTCGCCTTCGCCACCGTCACCGGAGTGGTGGTGTCGTACAGCGACGACGGTGGTGCCGGTTGGGTGCGACTGCCCGCGTTCGCCCAGGCCGGTGACGGCAGGACCCCGGAGGTCGCGGCCCTCGTTGCCTATGACGACCGCCTGGGCCTCCTGTGGTCCGATCACGGCTCGGGTCGGTTCGTCTTCGCGTCCCGCTCCGACGGCGATCCGCCCGGTGTCTGGCTGCGCGAGCCGGTGCCCGCGACCCCGGCGGCCGACAGCCACCTCAGCCTCGTGCGGTTACCCGGGCAACCGGCCGACTCCCTCGCTGCCGCCGTGACGACCTGGGCGGACGCTGACGCCGCCCCCGACACCCCGGTGGTCGACGTGCTCCTCCGGACACCGGACGGACAGTGGTCGGTCGTACCGGCAGGCACGATCGCAGACGGGCTCGCCGAGCCGGTTCTCGCTGTCGACGGAGCGACGCGGACGCTGCACCTGTTCGCCGCCGTGAACGGCAGCATCGTCGACAAGCAGGCCCCGCTCGACGATGTGAAGTTCGCGCCCGGCCGAGGCGACCTGTTCGTGCTCGCCCCCGAGGGTGGGCTCGCTGCCCCGACGGTCTCCCAGGAGCCGGCGGACGAGCGATCCGGCCTCGTCGTGCTGGCGAGCAACACCAGGGACAAGGCGTATCGGCACGCCGAACGGCCGATCAGCCCAGCAGTGCCGAGTGTCGATCCGGCCGATCACACCCCCCCGACGCCGCCGGGGCGGTTGCAGGGGCGGGCGATCTCCCCCGACACCCTCGTCCTCTCCTGGAGTCCGGCGACAGACGGGGACCGCTGGGTGCCGGCCGGCCGAGGGGTACCGGTGCACCACTACGAGGTGTCGTGCGACGGGGAGCCGATCGCCACGGTGACTGCGACGTCCCTCCAGGACCGACCGCGGGTGGCGACGGCAACCACCGTGGCCGCGTCCGTGGAGTACGAGGTGGTGGCCGTCGACGACGCAGGGAACCGCTCCGACGCCGCACGCGTCGTCGTCGATCTGCCCGGAGCGGCGACGAGGACTCCCCTCTACGTCGGGCTGGGAGTGCTCGCCCTCGCTCCGCTGGCAGCCGTCTACGCATTTCGGCGGCGCGCGTCCTGAGCACGCAGTGACCCACCGGCCCGGGTCCGCCGAGGAGTCGGGCATCAAAGACATCCGGACCGCTCAGCGGCCGGCTGCGCGCAGCACCTGCGCTGCCGTACGGAGGAGGATCTTGACGTCTCCGTACATCGACCAGTTCTCGATGTAGAAGTTGTCGAATCGTGCGCGGTCGGCGATCGACGTGTCGCCGCGCAGGCCGTGGACCTGCGCCCAGCCGGTCAACCCCACGGGGACGCGGTGGCGCGCCGTGTACCACGGGTACTGGCGGGTGAACTCGTCCACGAAGTGAGGCCGTTCCGGCCGCGGACCCACCAGGCTCATGTCACCGCGCAGCACGTTGAACAGCTGTGGGAGCTCGTCCAACGAGGTCCGGCGCATGAACCGGCCGAACGGTCCCACGCGCGTGTCCTCGCCGATGTTCCACTGCGTGCCGGCCTCCGACTCCACCGCGGGCCGGAGCGAACAGAACTTCAGGAGAGTGAACGGCCGCCCGTCCATGCCGATCCGGATCTGGCGGAACAACACACACCCGGTCTCCACTCGGCTCGCCACCGCGCAGCACCCCAGGAGGGGCAGCAGCAGGAAGAGCCCGAGTCCGGAGATGACCAGGTCCGTCACGCGCTTCGCCATCCACGCACCCGATCGGAAGGCGGCGCGACGCATCCGCACGAGCGGCACACCCCAGAGCAGCTCGGTGTCCCTCGTGACGGTGTGCATCTCGTAGAGCCGGGGGACGAAGAAGATCTCGCAGGACAGACGGTCGCAAGCACGCAGGAGGGGGATCATCAGGGGCTCCCGGAGGGAACCGTAGGTGACGACGACGACGTCGACCCGCTCGCCCAGCAGGACGTTGTTCAGGTCCGTGTACCCCCCGAGCACGGGGACGGCCCGTTCCTCCTCGGTGAGCAGCGGCTCGTCGTCGAGCATGCCGACGGGACGCAGCCCGTACTCAGGATGCGCCACCAGGTTGGCCGCGAGGTACCCGGCCAACGTACCGGCCCCCAGCAGCAAGGTGCGCTGGTACAGCCGGCCCCGCCGTCGTGCGCATCGGATTACGGAGTAGGCGGCCGCCCGCGTGACGACGCTCAGCGCGCCGAAGGCGGCGCTGGTGGCCAGTCGCGCGGTCCCGGCAACCCCGTCGTCGAGTCCGCCGAGCACCATCGCTGCGGCGCCCGCGGCAAGCGCCCGTCCGACGATGGCCGGCGCGTCGTCCAGGACCGACAGCGTCAACCTCGGCCGGTAGAGACCGCCCACGTGGAAGAGGACCAGCACGATGGTCAGGAGAGCGACGAGCTTGGGACTGGGCTCCGAGGTCAGCGCCGTGGCTGCCGCGAAGGCGGCGAGATCTGCACACACGACGATGAACGGGATCCACACGACGCGGGCGATCGACCGCCCGGACCGTGATTCGACCCCTCCGGCGGTCCCCGCACAGGGCGCCGCGTCCAGGTAGTTCTCGGGGAGCAGGAACTCGCGGGTGGCGCGCGCCGTCCCGACCTGGTGCGCATCCCGCACCGGAGGGTTCGGGAGCACCGACGCGCGTGGGTGACCGGTCAGTCGGTGGGTCCGGTCCGCGACTCCGAGCGAGTGCCACCGCGACCGGTGGCCGGCGGGCGAGACGGCAGACTCCTCGCCTCCGGCCAGCCCTCCCCCGTGCTGGGTCATCGCTCAGCAACAGCGCCGGGCGCCGTGGGCGGTGGCACTGCCATCCGCGGCGCGGACGACGACGAGACCGGTCCGGAGCATGAGATCCCCCGTGTCTGAACTGGATGGGCTCCCAGTCCGTCGGACGCTAGACGGCTCCCCGCGGAGGGGGATCCGTCATGGTGATGACCCGACGTACGTAGGAAAGGGGGGAGGAGACGTGGACGCCCCTGGTGCTCAGCCGAACCGGGCGCGTCGGGCGAGGGTGACGGCTGCGAGGGACGAGTGGACGTCGAGCTTGCGCAGGACGCTCTGCACGTGGGTGCGCACGGTGTTCGGCGAGATGGCCAGATCGGCTGCGATGCGCTGTCGGCTGGCACCCCGACACATGGCGGTCAGCACCTGACGCTCTCGAGGAGTGAGGGCGGCCAAGGGTCGCGCCGCCTCCCATTGCTGCCGCTCCTCATCCAGCAGGTGTGCCAACAGACCCGTCAGGGACAGGGGCGGGATGACGGTCCCTCCCTGGCGGACCTCCTGCAGTGCGGTGATGAGAGCGGCCACGCCGACGTTCTTCGGCACCCATCCGCGGAAGCCCATCCGCACGGCCCGCGCCAGCAGCGCCGGGTCCTCGACCTCGGCCACCGCGACGAGCCGGAGCTCGGCTCGCGCGTTCAGCAGATCGACTGCCTCCTCGAGGAACTCCGGCTGGCCGGCGCCCACGGCCAGGACGGCGATGTCGACCGGATGCGCGCGGACGACGTGCTGTACGTCCCGGGGGTGCGACACCGCCGCGACGACCCGCATCCCCTTCTCGGCGTCGAGTCGGATGGCGAGCGCCTCGACGAAGGAACGATGGCCGTGGGCCAGGAGCAGGCGGAGGGTCGGCGCACTGGGTCGAGGAGGAACGCGTGGGGGCCCTGGGGCACGGGCGTGAGCGGTGCTCACCTCCGTCGCCGGGACCGCGCAGCACTCATGACTCCGCGTCCCCCTCCGGTCCGGCGACGAGTGCGACCGCCTGGAGACGGTTGTGGACACCCAGCTTGAGGAACACGTTCTGCAGGTGGGTGCGGGCCGTGCTGGGCGCTACGCCGAGCGAGCGGGCTATCGACACCGTGTCCTCCGCGTCGATCAGACACTGGAGCACCTGCCGCTCCCGGTGCGTGAGGTCACCCAGCAGCCGGTGCAGGCGGCCCTGACCACCTCTTCGGTGCACCGCGACCGGGAGCGACACGGGGCGTGCGACCGGCGGCGTCGGTTCGACCCCAGCGGCGATCCGGTCGAACGCGTCGAGAAGTGCGTCGAGAGGATCGTCCTTGCACAGAACGGCGACCGCACCTGCTGCGACGGCGGCCTCCGCGTCCTGCGGACCGATCGTCCCCGAGAGGACCACGCCACGGCACGTCGGGTGACGGGCCCGTAGGGCCTCCAGCGCGACGAGGCCGGCTCCTCCGGGAAAGCGCAGCTCCGTGACGTAGAGGTCGGGGACGTGGAGGGCGGGGTCGTCCGTCTCCACCCGCCGCACGGCCTCGGCCGGTGAGGTCGTGAGGACGACCTCGTGCCCACGGGCCTGGAGGGTGACCGCGAGGGTCTCCAGGAAGAGTCTGTGATCGTCGCAGAGCAGGATCCGCACGGCGCCCCCCCACCCCTCACGTCGTGCTCGGCCCGGCGACCGTAGGACAGGTACGACCCGAGGAACAGCCGATCCGGCGCCCCGCGCGTGAGAGCCGACCGAAGAGACGGAATTCCTCCCTTGTGGGGCGACAGGCCCTATGGTCGCCTTCCTCGTCAGTGCCGAGTCGCGCCGGACGGACGCAGCCCTGCTCGCCCGGCGCGAAGGGGGGCTCATGGACTGGTGGAACCCGGCGATCGCCGTGGCCGGCCTGCTGGTCGGCGTGGTGGTCGGCCTCACCGGCATGGGCGGCGGCGCGTTGATGACCCCCGTCCTGGTGTTCTTCTTCGGGATCTCCCCCCTGGCCGCCGTCTCCAGCGACGTGGTCGCCAGCTTCTTCATGAAACCGATCGGCGGACTGGTGCACCTGCGCCGCGGCACCGTCCACCTGGGCCTGGTCACGTGGCTGTGCGTGGGCTCGGTCCCCGGTGCCTTCGCCGGCGTCCTGCTCCTCCGACTGCTCGGCTCCGGCGAGGACCTGCAGGAGGTCCTGCTCGTGGCGCTCGGCGTCGTCCTCGTCCTGGCGTCCCTGTCGATGGTGGCCAAGTCCTACCTCAAGCTGCTGGCACGCGAACGACGCCGAGCCACCGGCCACCCCGAGGCGCCGGAGACGTCGTTGACCAGGGTCCCCGTGCGCCGGCTGGTCACCGTCCTCGTGGGGGCCGGGGGTGGGTTGGTGGTCGGGATGACCTCCGTGGGCGCCGGCTCGCTGATGATCGTGACCCTGTTGCTGCTCTACCCGTCGATGAAGGCGGGACAGCTGGTCGGCACCGACCTCGTGCAGGCGGTGCCCCTGGTCGCGTCCGCCTCCGTCGGCCACATCCTGTTCGGCGACTTCACCCTCGGCCTGACCGGCAGCGTCCTGGTGGGTGCCATTCCCGGCGTCTGGCTCGGCGCGCAGGTCTCGTCGCACTCCCCCGGTGGGCTGGTGCGTCGGGCGCTCGCGATCGTGCTCCTGGCGTCAGGAGCCAAGCTGCTCGGCGCGTCGACGAGCACGGTGCTCGGGATCGTCGTCGCCGCCCTCGTCGCGGGCGCCGGGGGATGGGCCTGGGTGCGCTCCCGACACGGTCTGGCCCCGCTGGTCTGGCAGCAGCGTCGCCGGGCCGCCCCCGGCCGCGCCGGACGCGCCGGCCACGTGACACCGATCGCGCCGGTCGAGTGAGGCCGGACGGATGCTCCTGCCGACGCTCGTGGACGGAACGGTTCCCCGGACCAGGTCGGGCGTGCACCATGTCGCGGCACACCGGGCTCGTCCCACCACCCTCCGCCCGGCGCAGGCCCCTCCGGAACCGGGAGCAGTGAGGACGTCGATGCGAGACGACCCGTCCACCACGCCACTGACCGAGGGGTTGTCCGACGCCGAGCTCGCTGCTGTCCTGGCCCGGACGGTCGGACAGCGACTGCGGGACCTGCGCCGCGCGCTGCAAGGCTCCCCGCCGGAAGAGGTCAGGACGCGCGGTGACGCCGAGGCGCAGACCCTGCTCGCGGGCGGCCTGGCGGCAGCTCGCCCGTCGGACGCCGTGCTGTCGGAGGAAGCGCCTGATGACGGCGCACGCATCGGTGCACGACGGGTGTGGATCATCGATCCGCTGGACGGCACCAGGGAGTTCTCGGAGGACCGATCGGACTGGGCCGTGCACGTGGCCCTGTGGGCAGACGCCGACCTCGTCACCGGCGCGGTGGCGCTCCCGGGGCTCGACGTCGTCCTCACGTCGGCCACGTCGCCGGTGGTCCCGGACCGGGATCCGGCCGCACCCCTGCGCATGGCGGTCAGCCGTACCCGACCGCCGTCCATCGCCACCGCCGTGGCCGCGGCGATGGACGCTGAACTGGTCGCCATGGGATCGGCCGGGTTCAAGGTGGCGGCGGTGGTCCGCGGCGAGGTCGACTTCTACGTGCACGGCGGCGGGCAGTACGAGTGGGACTCGGCGGCCCCCGTGGCCGTCGCCCGTGCGGCGGGACTGCACACCTCCCGTCTGGACGGCTCACCCCTTCGCTACAACCAGCCGGACCCGCACCTCCCGGACCTCGTGGTCTGCCGGCCGGAGCTGGCACCACACCTGATGTCGGTCATCGCACAGGCAGGAGCACACCGTTGAGCACGCAGGCGACACTGCCCCACCGGACGCTCACGCACCTGCAGCGTCTGGAGGCCGAGAGCATCCACGTCATGCGGGAGGCAGTCGCGGAGAGCGAGCGCCCGGTCATGCTCTACTCCGTCGGCAAGGACAGCTCGGTGATGCTGCACCTGGCGCGAAAGGCCTTCCACCCCTCGCCCCCACCCTTCCCGCTGCTGCACGTGGACACGACGTGGAAGTTCCGGCAGATGTACGAGTTCCGGGACAAGACCGCAGTCGAGCTCGGGCTCGAACTCCTGGTGCACCAGAACCCCGAGTGCCTCGAGCTGGGGATCAACCCGTTCACCCACGGCTCGGCGGTCCACACGGACATGTGGAAGACGCAGGGGCTCAAACAGGCTCTCGACAAGTGGGGCTTCGACCTGGCGTTCGGCGGTGCCCGGCGGGACGAGGAGAAGTCCCGGGCCAAGGAACGGATCTTCTCCGTACGGTCGGCCCAGCACCGCTGGGACCCCAAGCAGCAACGTCCGGAGCTGTGGCGGACCTACAACGTCCGGCACAGCCAGGGCGAGAACATCCGGGTGTTCCCGCTGTCGAACTGGACCGAGCTCGACGTCTGGCAGTACGTCTACCTCGAGGAGATCCCGATCGTCCCGCTGTACTTCGGGGCCCCGCGCCCTGTGGTCGAGCGCGATGGCACGCTGATCATGGTCGACGACGAGCGGATGCCGCTGTTCCCCGGCGAGGAGCCGGAGTTGAGGAGCGTCCGGTTCCGGACCCTGGGCTGTTACCCGCTCAGCGGCGCGGTGGAGAGCACGGCGGACACGCTGCCGGCCGTCATCCGGGAGATGCTGCTGACCACGACGTCGGAACGGCAGGGCCGGGTCATCGACCACGACTCCACGGGGTCGATGGAGAAGAAGAAGCAGGAGGGCTACTTCTGATGGCCGCCTCCGACCTGATCGCCGAGGACGTCGAGGGCTATCTCGAGGCCCACCAGCACAAGACCATGCTGCGGTTCATCACCTGCGGCAGCGTGGACGACGGCAAGTCGACGCTGATCGGGCGGCTGCTGTACGAGTCACACCTCGTGTTCGAGGACCACCTGGCCGCGCTCGAGGAGGACTCGAGGAAGGTCGGCACGCAGGGGGGCGAGCTGGACTTCGCGCTGCTGGTCGACGGCCTGGCCGCCGAGCGCGAGCAGGGCATCACCATCGACGTCGCGTACCGGTTCTTCGCCACTGAGAAGCGGAAGTTCATCGTCGCGGACACCCCTGGTCACGAGCAGTACACCCGCAACATGGTCACCGGGGCGTCGACGGCCGAGGTGGCGGTCATCTTGATCGACGCCCGCCGTGGCGTCCTCACCCAGACGCGTCGGCACAGCTACCTGGTCTCGTTGTTGGGCATCCGCAAGGTCGTCGTCGCCGTCAACAAGCTGGACCTCGTCGACTACTCGCACGAGGTCTTCGACACGATCGAGACCGAGTACCGGGCGTTCGCCGAGCAGATCGGGCTCACCGACGTCGTCTGCATCCCGGTGTCGGCCCTGCGTGGCGACAACATCACCGAGCCCAGTCCACACACACCCTGGTACCACGGCCCCACGCTGATCGGGTACCTCGAGACGGTCCAGGTGGCCGCGCCGGCGCAGGACGGCCCCTTCCGGCTGCCCGTGCAGTGGGTGAACCGGCCGAGCCACGACTTCCGGGGGTTCTCGGGTCTCATCGTCGGTGGCCGTGTCCGGGTCGGCGACCGCGTTCGGGTCGTCCCGTCAGGGCAGCAGAGCACCGTCTCGCGCATCGTCACGATGGACGGCGACCTGGACGAGGCGGTGGCCGAGCAGTCGGTGACGATCACCCTGACCGACGAGATCGACGTCAGCCGCGGCGACGTGCTGTGCGCCGCCGCGTCGCCCGCCGGCGCCGCCGACCAGTTCGAGGGACACGTCGTCTGGATGGCCGAGCACGAGATGCTGCCGGGCCGCCCCTACCTGCTCAAGCTCGGCACTGGGACCGTGGCCGCCTCGGTGAGCCGGCCCAAGTACCGCGTGGACGTCAACACGCTCGAACACGCATCCGCCACGACGCTGGCACTTAACGAGATCGGGGTGTGCAACCTCAGCCTGGACCGGCCGGTCGCCTTCGACCCGTACGCCGACAACCGGGACATGGGTGGCTTCGTGCTCATCGACCGGCTGACGAACGCGACGGTCGGCGCAGGCATGTTGCACTTCGCGCTGCGGCGGTCCCAGAACATCCACTGGCAGGCACTGACGGTGGACAAGGAGGCGCACGCCGCACTCAAGGGTCACCGGCCCTGCGTCGTCTGGTTCACCGGGCTGTCCGGCGCCGGGAAGTCGGCGATCGCCGACATGGTCGACAAGAGGTTGCACGCGCTCGGGGTGCACACCACGCTGCTCGACGGCGACAACGTGCGGCACGGGTTGAACCGGGACCTCGGCTTCACCGAGGCGGACCGCGTGGAGAACATCCGCCGCGTCGCCGAGGTCGCCAAGCTGATGGTCGACGCGGGACTCGTCGTGCTGGTGTCCTTCATCTCCCCCTTCCGGGCCGAACGCCTGATGGCTCGCACGCTGGTGGACGAGGGTGAGTTCTGCGAGGTGTTCGTGGACACGCCGCTGGCCATCGCCGAGCAGCGGGACGTCAAGGGGCTGTATGGCAAGGCCCGGCGCGGCGAACTGGTGAACTTCACCGGGGTCGACTCTCCGTACGAGCCACCTGAGGACCCGGAACTCCGACTCGACACCACGACCTCGACGCCGGAGCAGTCGGCGCAGCGGGTAGTCGACGCGTTGCGGCAGATGGGGGTGCTCCCCTGACGCGCTGAGCCGGAACGCGGGATCAGGGCTCCTGGGGGTCCTCGAGTTCCTGGGGGTCCTCGAGTTCCTGGGGGTCCTTGAGTTCCTGGGGGTCCTCGGGTTCCTGCAGCTCCTCGACCAACCAGGCTCGGGCGGCGTCGTAGTCCTCGGCGATCCCCACGAGTTCTGCGCCGCCGGGTGCGTGCTCGATGAGCAGCCACGCGTCGTCGAATGCCTCGATGATCGTCGTGTCGCAGCGGTCCGGCGGCCCCAGCGGAAAGCGAGCCGACCGGATCTCCCGGTACCGGTGCAGGGCCACTAGCGGTCGCAGACGGGGGATCCCGCTGGTCCAGCGTGGACGCCGGCCACGAGCGGCGCGCCGCAGACCCCCTCGGTCGGCCTCGGGGTGAGGGCGCCCGAGCCCAGCACCCCGCGCCCGCCGACGCTGCACGCCACGGCGACGGAGGGTCCCGTGTGACCGGCCCCGCCGGTGATCAGCCAGGACACGACGGCAGCCTAGCCATCATGGGGCCTGGCACGGCTCCCGCAGGACCTCGCCCCGAGGAGGCACCTCGCCTGTCGACCAACCCGTGCGGTCCTCGCTTCGCCGGCGATCGCAGGACCGTCGACGACGATGTGTCGACTGCTGCTCGTCCGGAACGGCAGCCGCTCGCCGTAGGACGGGGCGTGCTGCCGTCAGGTGCTCACCTTCCCCCTCGGACTGATGAAGACGGGCGGGGGCCAGCCTGTTCGAGGTCGTGGCTGTCGGGTGGCTGCGCCCCGATGGTCGACCGGGTCGGGCCCCGTGGCACGGCAACATCCGGACGACCTCACCGATGCGCCCGAGCTGCACCGACCAGTCCGGTGACTCGGTCGGCGCTCCACTCACTCGTGCGGCGGGGTGAGGGTCCGACCGACGCAGGTGTTGGCGAGCTGCTCGGCGGACAGCTGCGGGTAGGCGCCGGCGCACCACGCGTCGACGGCGCCCTCGCTCGCGAAGTCGCCGTCGACGAGGGTCACCCAGTACGGGTCGCCGTCGGGGGCGGTCGAGGCCCGGCCGAAGTCGGTGCTCCACAGCACGTAGAGGTCCGAGGGGTCCTCCACGACCGACAGCGCGGCCCGGCTCTCCTGCAGGATGTCGGCGGCGAAGAACTGGTGGGTGCCGTTGGCGGCCGTCTGCAGGGGGTCGGTGATCCCGACGTCCTTGCTGGCCACCTGCGCCACCCAACGGCCGTCGAGGACGACCCGGGCCAGCGACTCGTCGCGCAGGGCCTGCAGGTCGGCCAGCGCCTGCTCCTCGGGGGACGCCGTGGGCGCGGCCGGCGCCGGCGCCGGGGACGTCGCGTCGTCCAGGTCCTTGCCGGTGGTGGCGTCGGCGGCGGCGGTCGTCGGGCCCGCCGGCGTCGTCCCGTCCGAGCCGTCGCCGAGGGCGAACCACGTCGCCACGCCGCCGCCGACCGCCAGCGCGGCGACCAGGGCGGTGACCAGCACGGTGCGCCCCGACCCGCGGCGGGCGGGTGCCGGGGACAGCGGCGCCGGACCGGACACCGGTCCCGGGGCGGCCGGCGGCGCGTCCCAGAGCGGGGACGGCGACTGCTGCGGCGGCACCGGCCGGATGGTGGTGGCGGCCGCGCGCGGCGGCGGCACCGGCCAGCCACCGGGCGGCGGCGGCAGCACCGGCTCACCGGACGGCGACCACACCCGCCTGGTCTCGTCCACGTCCCCGGCGAACCGGCGCGCGAGGTCCTCCTGCGACACCCTGACCTCCCCGTCCACGGTGGCCGGGACCGCTCCCGCTCGCGCGGTGCGTCTCGGCCGGAGGAGGGTAACCGCCCGCCGCCGTGATCGGGGTGACCTCAGGGGCCCGGCGCGGACCGCGACCGGCCCCGGCGCCACCACGCCACGCCCCCGGCGACGGCGAGCAGCAGCACCGCCCCCTCCACGAGCAGCCCGCCGGGCGAGGTCACCCACCCCAGCAGCCGGCCCGCCGACGCGCCCGCCGCGACGTGCAGCGCCGAGCCGGGCACGATGCCCAGCGCCGTGCCCACCGCGTAGGGACGCAGCCGCACCCCGGTCACCCCGGCGGCGTAGCTGACCAGCGTGTACGACAGCGGTGACAGCCGCGCCAGGACGACCGCGCCGAGGCTCCGGCCGGCGAGCGCCCGGTCCACCGCCGCCAGCCGCCGGCCCGCCAGCCGGGTGACCGCGTCCCGGCCCAGCGCCCGGCTCAGGCCGAAGGCGGCCAGCCCGCCCAGCGTGCCGCCGACGACGGCGACGACCAGCCCGGTCCAGAAGCCGAGGACGGCGCCGAGCAGCAGCGACACCGCCGTCCTCGGCACGGGGGCGACCAGCGCTGCCGCGACACCGAGGGTGACGACCAGCAGACCGACGGGCCCGGTCCCGGCCAGCCAGGCGCGCACCGTGTCCGCGTCGGGCAGGTCGACGACGAGGACCACTCCGACCGCCGCGGCGAGGAGGGCGACGAGGACCGCTGCCCGCACCCCCGCCCTCGCCACCCGCCCGATGGTGCCCCAGGGGTCCCCGACCGCGACGGGGCGACCGGTCAGACTGGGACCGGTCCCCCGTCCGCCGTCCGAGGAGCTCCATGCGCCCGCCCGCGCCCGCCCGGTCCCTGCCGGCCCTCTGCGCGCTGATCTGCCTCCTCACCGCCTGCTCGGGCAGCGACTCGCCGTCGACCGCGTCGAGCACCTCCGCCACCAGCACTGCGACGACCTCGCCCACACCGAGCCCGGCGCCGGAGGACGCGCTCGACGCACAGGTCGACGCGGCGCTCGCCGACCTCGACCGCCGCGCGCAGGTGGCGCAGCTGTTCGTCGTCGGCGTCCCGCTGACCGGCCTCGACGCCGGCGACGCGCTGGTCGAGGACGGCGTCGGCGGCGTCTTCCTCGCCGGCCGGTCGCAGGCCCCCGCCGCGGACCTCGCCGAGGTGACCGGCCGCTGGGCGGAGACGGCGACCGGCCCGGGCCCGTGGGTGGCCGCCGACCAGGAGGGCGGTCAGGTGCAGGCGCTGCGCGGCCCCGGGTTCGAGCGCCTGCCGTCGGCCGCCGAGCAGGGCCAGCTGCCGCCCGACCAGCTCGCCGCGCTGGCCGACGGCCTCGGTGCCTCGCTGGCCGCGGCCGGCGTCACCCTCGACCTCGCGCCGGTGGCCGACGTCGTCCCGGCGGGCACCGAGGCCGACAACGACCCGATCGGTGCGTTCGGCCGCCAGTACGGCAGCACCGCCGCCGACGTCGTGGCCGACGTCCGCACCGTGGTCGACGGGCTGGCCGACCACGGCGTCACCTCCACGCTCAAGCACTTCCCCGGCCTGGGCCTGGTCGACCAGAACACCGACGAGGCCGCCGGGGTCGCCGACCCGGTCACCACCGCCGACAGCGAGCAGGTGGCCGCCTTCGGCGAGCTGGCCGACTCCCCCGCCGAGCCGTTCGTGATGCTCTCGTCGGCCACCTACCCGGCGATCGACCCGTCGGCGCCGGCGACGTTCAGCCGGGTGGTCGTCACCGACGTGCTCCGCGGGCAGCTCGGCTTCGACGGCCCGGTGATGACCGACGACGTGGGCGCCGCGGTCGCCGTCCAGGGCATCCCGCCCGGCGAGCGGGCTACCCGCTTCCTCGAGGCCGGCGGCACGCTGGTGCTCACCGTGGACGCCGACGTCTACGCCGAGATGCTCGACGCCGTCCTCGCCCGCGCCGAGGCCGACCCGGCGTTCTCCGCCACCGTCGACGACGCGGTGCGCACCGCGCTCACCGCCAAGGCCCGCGCCGGCCTGCTCGGCTGACCGGCCGGCGCGGCCGGGCCAGGAGCCCCAACACGGTCATCGCCACGGCCCACCCGGCGACGACGAACAGGTCCCCCACGTGCAGGCCGTGCGTCGCCGACACCTGCAGGAGGACGGGGCCGTCGTAGGTGTGGTGCCCGGCCACCAGGAGGAGCGCGGACCCGGACAGCACCACGCCCGCCACGGCGACGCACACCCAGCGGAGCACCGGCAGCACAGTAGCCGGGTGGGTGCCCGGTGCCCACGGAGGGGACGTCTCCCGGCCCCGCCGCCCTCCCCCTGACCGTCCGAGGACGACGGACCGGGCTCCCCCCTCGGGGTGGGGCGGCCCAGTCCCGGCTCGCGGGCCCGTGCGGCGGAGCCGATCAGCCCGGCATGACCATTGCGCACGACACTGTCGCCCTCGACCTGACTGCCACCGACGGCTGCACCGCACTGCTGCCCGGCCCTGGCGACGTCCTTGCCGAGCTCGCCGCCCGCCTCCCCGCCGCCCGGCGGCGTCCGGCCGCCCTGCTCGTGCTCGGCCTCCTGCGCCGCGACGACACCTGGCCGACGCCGGCCCCGGCGCTCGACGCGACCACCCGCCTGGTGGCCGCCTCGCTGCGGGGGGACGACTGGATCGGCCGCTCCGGCCCGGCGGAGTTCGCCGTCCTCGTCGGGGGCGACCCGGCCGACGCCGATGCGGTGGCCCTCCGGCTCGCCGCCGGAGTGGGTGCGCTCGGCCACCCGGGACTCGGCGCCGGCGTGGGCATCGCGGTCCTCGAGGAGGGACTGCCCGCGCGCGAGGTGCTGCGCCGCGCCACGCTGTGCCTGACCACCGCCCGCTCGTCCGGCGCCGGGAGCGTCGTCCGCTACCGCGGCGTCCGCTGACCTCCCCCGCCGGTGCCCTCCTCGGACGGCGGGTCCTCGTCGGGCCGGTCACCCTTCAGGTCGCGGCGGTCGGCCATCCGGATCAGCCGACCGAGGACCACCGCCACCACGAGTGCGACCACCGGCCAGGCGACCAGCACCCATCCCCACCACGGCACGCTTCCCCCAGCCGTTCCCGGCCCCCGTGGCGGCACCTTGCCACCACCAGGCTACGGAACGTGATCGGAACGTGCACCAGACACACCGGGACGATGCGGACGTGGATCCGGCCCGGGAGGCGGGCCGGTCGGGCTAGCGGGTGATGGTGGGGGCGTGCCCGTCGAGCGCGGCGGCCTCCCGGGCGGCGAGCCGCTCGCGCTGCGGGACGACGGTGTACTTCGGGTCCCGGGCCGACACCAGGCCGGCCTCGAAGACGCCGAAGCGGGTCAGCAGCGACCCGGCCGCCAGGAGCAGCCCGGCCACCACGGCACCGGCACGACGCCGGCCGGCGACGACGGTCAGGGCCGCGCCGGCGGCCGTGCACGCCTTCGCCGCGCGCAGCAGCGTCCCGGGACGGCCCTCGAGGTAGGGCTCGCTCACGATCCCGTGGTCGTGCTCCACCCGGTGCATCACCGCGAGCTCGATCGCCGCGCCGGCCACCGCCGTCCGCCGCGACGGCGCCGCCTCGGCCACCGGGGTGAAGAGCATGGTGACGCCGCCGCCGGCCGCCATCGCCGAGCCGCCGAAGACGTACGGCAGTTGGTCGTGCGCGGCGTGCCACGAGGGCACCGCGGTGTTGGCCAGCAGCACGCCGGTGTAGGTGGCCAGCGGGCCGCCGAACAGCGCCGACCCCACGCCGCCGAGGCGCTTGAGCCGCGGGAACCAGCCGAGCAGCTCCACGGCCGCGGTCGCCGCGGCCGCCCCGCTGAACGGCGCGAGGATGTAGGAGCCCACCGACAGCGGCGACGTCGGCTTGAACACCCGCAGCATGTGCAGGAACCGCTCGGGCCGGCCGAGGTCGTGGATGAGGAACACGACCGAGGCCAGCGCCCCGCCGCCGGCGGTGTAGCGACCCACCCGGGTCAGCGTGGGCCGGCCGGTGACGTCGGCGACCGCCGCCAGGATCGACGACGACCCCGCCATCCCGCCGAGGAACAGGTACAGCGGGACGTCGGGCGACTTCCACACCGGCGGCTTGATGATCGGGCGGCCGTAGTAGGAGGTGAAGGTGGCGTCGTCGACCATGGCGACCTCGCCGCCACCGCCGCGCCGCCCGCCCTTGCGCCGCCGCTTGCCGCGGGCCTCCGCCGCCGGGCCGTCGGCCCGCCGCCACCCCGCGCCCGGCGCGGTCAGCCCCTCCGTCACGGCCGCCGCCCCACGAACGACGAGATCACGACACCGGCGATCATCGCGGCGCCGGCCGCCGCCGCCCGCCACATCGAGGGCAGGTCGCGGGTGGTGACCACCGGGTCCGGCGGCAGGCCGTAGACCTCCGGCTCGTCGAGCAGCAGGAAGAACGCCCCCGCGCCGCCGACGCCGTCGTCCTCGTCCCGGCCGTAGAGCCGCGCCGTCTCCACGCCCTGCGACTTCAGCGTGGCCAGCCGCGCGTCGGCGCGGGCCTGCAGCTCGTCGAGGTTGCCGAACTGGATCGACTGGGTCGGGCACGCGGTGGCGCAGGCCGGCTGCAGCCCGTCGGTGAGCCGGTCGTAGCACATCGTGCACTTGAAGACCCGGCCGTCGTCCTTGCGCTGGTCGATGACGCCGTAGGGACACGAGGGCACGCAGTAGCCACAGCCGTTGCAGATGTCGCCCTGCACGACGACGGTGCCGAACTCGGTGCGGAACAGCGCGCCGGTGGGGCAGACGTCCAGGCAGCCGGCGTGCGTGCAGTGCTTGCAGACGTCGGAGCTCATCAGCCACCGGATCTGCTTGTCGGTGCCGGTCTGGCCGGTCTGCGGGTCGAACTCGCTCAGCGCCTCGGCGTTGAGCACGCTCGACTGCTGCGCCCGCGCCAGGCTCTCGTCGTTCTCACCCTCGGGGACCGACGGGCCGCCGTCGTGCCGGTCGTCCCCCGGGCGCCCGAACGTCGGCATCGGCAGGTCGACGGTGCGCGCCTGCTCGATGAACGCCACGTGCCGCCACGAGTTGGCCCCGAGCTGGCCGGTGTTGTCGTAGGACATCCCGGACAGCCCGATGACGTCGCGCACGCCGTTCGCGTCGTCCATCGGCAGGGTGTTCCACTCCTTGCACGCCACCTCGCAGGCCTTGCAGCCGATGCACACCGAGGTGTCGGTGAAGAAGCCCACCCGCGCCGGGTGGTCGCCGTCGTAGCCGGACTGGCCGGTCACGTCCGGCACCGGCCCGAACAGCCGGTTCTCGGGGTCGTTGCCGGTGAAGGCCGCGCTCGCCGAGCTGATCGTGGTCATGCCGGCCTCCTCCCTGCTGCGCTCACAGCTGCGACCCCTCGCCGGCCTCGGCGGCCACCGGGTCGCGCCCGTTGACGCCCACCCGGCCGGACTCCACCCCGGCGCGGCGCCGGTAGCCCTCCACGAAGTCGATCAGCGCGGGACCGCGCGGGCGCCGTCCCGGGACGATGTCGGCGGTGCTGACCTTGTCCTCCTGGATGTGCGTGTTCGGGTCGAGCACGATCCCGAGCAGGTCGTTGGCCGAGTCTCCGGTGGAGATGCCGCTGTAGGACCAGTGGTAGGGCATCCCGATCTGGTGCACGACCTGGCCGGTGCGCAGCCGGATCGGCCGCACCCGCTCGGTGACCAGCACCTTGGCCTCGATCGCCGTCCGCGTGCTGACCAGGGTGGCGTACTCCCCGTTGACCAGTCCCCGCAGCGCGGCGAGCTCCGGGCTGACCTCCACGAAGAACTCCGGCTGGAGCTCCGAGAGGTAGGGCAGCGTGCGGCTCATCCCGCCGGCCGTGTGGTGCTCGGTGAGCCGGTAGGTGGTCACCTGGAACGGGAAGACCGGGCTCAGCGAGGGGTTCTCCCGGTTCCACGGGCCCTCGATGTGCTCGATCGTCGGGTTCGCCTGCTGCTTGTACAGCGCGTTCTCGACGACGGACTCCGCCGGCTCGTAGTGCGTCGGCAGCGGCCCGTCGACGACGCCCGCGGGCGCGTACAGCCAGGCCTTCCCGTCCCCCTGCATGATGAAGGGGTCGGCGCCGCCGATCGCGTCCTGCGCCCGGGCCCCCTCCGGCGGCACGTAGTCCGGCCGCTTGGTCGCCTCGAAGTCCGGGTTGTCGACGCCGGTCCAGCGGCCGGCCTCCTCGTCCCACCACACGTACTTCTTGCGCTCGCTCCACGGCCTGCCCTCGGGGTCGGCCGAGGCGCGGTTGTAGAGGACGCGCCGGTTGTACGGCCAGGCCCAGCCCCACTCGGAGGCGACCTGGCCCTGCTCACGGCCGGGCTTGCGGCGCGCGGACTGGTTGACCTCGTCGGCGTAGACGCCGGAGTAGATCCAGCAGCCGCACGACGTCGACCCGTCGTCCTTGAGCTCCAGGTACCCGGACACGGCGCGCCCGTCGGGGCCGACGCCGTTGATCTCCCGCAGCACGTCCTCGGCGCTGGGCTCGGCGTCGGGGCCGTGCGTCGGGTAGTCCCAGGTGAGGTCGAGCAGCGGCCGGTCGCGCGGGTCGGTCGAGTCCTTCAGCCGCTCGCGCAGGATGCGGCCGAGGTGGAAGTAGAACCACAGGTCGCTCTTCGCGTCGCCCGGCGGCTCGACGGCCTTGTGCCGCCACTGCAGCAGCCGCTGGGTCTGGGTGAAGGTGCCCTCCTTCTCCGCGTGCGACGCCGCCGGCAGGAAGAAGACCTCGGTGGCGATCGTCTCGGGCGCGAGCTCCCCGGTCTCGATCTCCGGGGACTCCTGCCAGAAGGTCGCCGACTCGATCAGCTGCAGGTCGCGGACGACGAGCCAGTCGAGGTTGGCCAGCCCGAAGCGGTTCATCCGGCCGTTGGGGTGCCCGACCGTCGGGTTCTCACCGACCAGGAAGTAGCCGGAGACCTTCCCCTCGATCATGTCCTTGATCGTGCGGTAGGAGCTGTGGTCCCCGTCGATCCTGGGCAGGTGGTCGAAGCAGAAGTCGTTCTCCGGCGTCGCGGCGTCGCCCCACCAGGCCTTGAGCAGGCTGACCGCGTAGGCCCGCTTGTTGCCCCAGAAGCCGGCCTTGCCGGCCGCGTCGGCGCAGTACTCGTCGAGCGACCCGTGCTGCATCGCGTGCGGCATCGGCAGGTAGCCGGGCAGCAGGTTGTACAGCGTGGGGACGTCGGTCGAGCCCTGGATGCTGGCGTGCCCGCGCAGCGCCAGGATCCCGCCGCCGGGACGGCCGATGTTGCCCAGCAGCGTCTGCAGGATCGAGCAGGTGCGGATGTACTGCGCGCCGACGCTGTGCTGCGTCCAGCCCACCGAGTACACCCACGCCGTCGTCCGGTCCCGGCCGCTGTTCTCGGTGACCCAGCGGGCCACCTGCAGGAACGCCGCCGGCTCGACGCCGCAGACCTCGGCGACCGTCTCCGGGGTGTAGCGGGCGAAGTGCCGCTTCAGGATCTGGAAGACCGTCCGCGGGTGCTGCAGCGTCTCGTCGCGCTTCGGCTTGGCCGCGATCGGCGGGCCGCCGCTGCCGGCCGCCTGCGCCTTGTCGGTCTTGCGGATCTCCGGGTGGTCCTCGAGCTCGTCCTGCGCGGCGGCGCCGGCCGGGTCGTCGGAGCCCGAGTGTGGCGGCTCCTCGAACTCGTACTGCCAGCTGGACTCGTCGTAGGTGTTGTGCTCGGGGTCGAAGCCGGAGAACAGGCCGCCGAGGTCCTCGGCGTCGACGAAGTCCTCGCTCACCAGCGCCGCGGCGTTGGTGTAGGCGACCACGTACTCCTTGAAGTACAGGTCGTTCTCGAGGACGAAGTTGATCAGCCCGCCGAGGAAGGCGATGTCGGTGCCGATGCGCAGCGGCAGGTGCAGGTCGGCGATCGCGCTGGTCCGGGTGAACCGCGGGTCGACGTGGACGACCTTCGCGCCGCGCGCCTTGGCCTCCGCCACCCACTGGAAACCCACCGGGTGGCACTCGGCCATGTTGGAACCCTCGATGACGATGCAGTCGGAGTTCGCGAGGTCTTCCTGGGAGTTCGTGGCGCCGCCACGACCGAACGAGGCACCCAGACCGGGCACCGTGGCGGAGTGCTATATGCGCGCCTGGTTCTCGATCTGGATCGCGCCCAGGGCGCTGTAGAGCTTCTTCATGAGGTAGTTCTCCTCGTTGTCGAGGGTCGCCCCTCCGAGGCTCGCCAACCCCACGGTGCGGTTCACGCGCTTGCCGTCGTTCTCGTCCTGCCAGCCCTTGCGCCGGGCCTCCAGGACGCGGTCGGCGATCATCTCCATCGCCGTGTCGAGGTCGAGGTCCTCCCACTCGGTGCCGTACGGCCGGCGGTAGCGGACCTTGGTCACCCGCGTCGGGCTGGTCACCAGGGACTTGCTCGCGCTGCCCTTGGGGCAGAGCCGGCCGCGGCTGATCGGCGAGTCGGGGTCGCCCTCGATCTGGACGATCCGCTCGTCCTCGACGAAGATCCGCTGCCCGCACCCCACCGCGCAGTAGGGGCAGACGCTCTGCACGACGCGGTCGGCGGTGGCCGTGCGGCTCACCACGTTCTCCGTGTCCTTGCTGCGCGCGGCGGCGCCGCGGCCGAGGGGGTCGGGGCCGGTCAGCTGCCGGAACACCGGCCAGGCGTCGAGCCAGGTCTTCACGCTGTGGACTCTGCCACTCCGCGCGCGATCCGGCGCGCGGACGGGACCGGGCGGTGCCGGACGACGTCGTCCGGATGCTCCGTGCACTCCCGCGGGAGTGCTCAGGAGGGTCCTTCAGCAGCCGCGGTCGGCGAGGTGCTGCTGGGCGAGGCGTCGCGGCGCGCGGGCCAGCCAGGCCTCGGTGACCAGCTCGGCGAGCTCGTCGACGTCGACCGCGTCGAGCCGGACGAGGACGGCGGCGTACCCGTCGAAGTGCGGCGTCGTCAGGTAGACGGCGGGGTCGTCGGCGACCAGGGCGTGCTTGACGCCCTCGTCGGCCACCGCGGCGGCCAGCACGGGACCGGCCGGGGCGGCGTCCCCCAGGTGCTCGAGGTCCGCGCGGCGCAGCGGGCGCTCCCAGACGAAGGCCCGGTCGCGCACCTTCCACGCCGGCGAGCCGTAGGAGGTGCCCTCGGTCGTGGCGGGCAGGGCGAGGGCCAGGCGCCGCACGTCCGCCCAGGTGGCCACGGCCGGCAAGGGGTTCAGGCCGACGGGGCCGTGGGGCGACGGGCGCGCGGCGGCAGCGCGGCGCCGCAGGCGGCCAGCCGCTCGCGCAGCCGCGCGGCCTCCTGGCGGCGCTGCTCGGCGCGGCGCCGCAGCACCGCGCCCTGCCGCGGCTCCGCGCGTGCGGCCCGGAGCTCCAGCACGGCGGCGGTCTCCAGGTGCAGCGCCATGCGCCGCAGCTGCGCCGCCAGGTCGGTCCCCGACGACCCCGGGTCTGCTCCCGCTGAGGTCATGGCAGCGATGGTGGGACCAGCCGGTGCGCCCCGCACCCCGGGACGGGGACGCCGGCCACCCGGTCGCGCGACGGCACGCCGGGTCGTCGGTCCCCGGGTCGATACTGGCCGGGTGGCGAACCCGGAGCTGCACTGGCTCGGTCACTCGACCGTCCGCGTCGAGCTGGCCGGCAGCACGGTGCTCACCGACCCGGTGCTCACCCCGCGGGTCGGCCCGCTGCGCCGGGTGGCCGCCCCGCTGCCGGACGCCGCGTGGGCCGGCGTCGACCTGGTGCTGGTCAGCCACCTGCACGCCGACCACCTGCACCTGCCGTCGCTGCGGCTGCTGGGCCGCCACGTGCGGGTGGTGGTGCCCCGCGGGGCGGGGCGGTGGCTGAGCTCGCGCGGCTTCCCGTGGGTCGACGAGCTGGCGGCGGGCGAGTCGCTGACCCACCGGGGGCTGCGGGTCACCGCCGTCCCGGCCCGGCACAGCGGCCACCGCTGGGGCCCGCGGCTGACCCACGGGCCCGACACCGCCGCCGTCGGGCACCTGGTGGAGGGCGCCGGAAGCACCGTCTACGCCTGCGGCGACACCGACCTCTTCGACGGCATGACCCGCATCGGCGGCCGTGGGGTGGACGTCGCGCTGGTCCCGGTGTGGGGCTGGGGCCCGACGCTGGGACCCGGGCACCTCGACCCGCGGCGCGCGGCGGAGGCGGTGGCGCGGGTGCGCCCGCGGGTGGCCGTGCCGGTGCACTGGGGCACGCTCGCCGTCCCCGGCGGGACGACGCTGCCCGGCCTGGCCCGGCGCTACCGGCGGCTGCTGACCGAGCCGCCGCTGGCCTTCGCCGCCGCGGTCGCCGCCCGGGGCCTGCCCACCGCGGTGGCCCTGACCGCGCCCGGCGACCCGGTCGTGCTGCCCACCGCCTCCGAGGGTGCGGCGTGAGCACCGCGACCCTGGCCTCGGGCTGGACCGACGGCTCCTCGCTGGGCTACCCCGTGGTGCTCGGCGGTGTGCTGCTCGGCTCGATCGTGCCGGTGGTGCCCACCGGGGCGGTGGTCGGCGCGGCCGCGGCCCTGGCCACCAGCACCGGCCGACTCGACCTCGCGCTGGTCCTGCTGCTGTCCACGCTGGGCGCGTGGATCGGTGACGTCGTCACCTTCGCCGTCTGCCGGTTCGGCGGGCCCGCCGCCGTGCGCTGGGTGTCCCGCGGCCAGCACGCCGACCGGATCGAGGAGGTGCGCGCGCAGTTCCGGGCGCACGGCTGGCTGATCGTCGTCGTCGGCCGGCTGCTGCCCGCCGGGCGCATCCCGGTGCTGCTCGCCGCCGGGGCGCTGGCCTACCCGTGGCGGCGGCTGCTGCCGGCGTCGCTGCTGGCCGCGACGCTGTGGGCGGTGGCCTACGCCCTGCTCGGCGTCGTCAGCGGCGGTGTGTTCGACAACCCCCTGGTGGCCACGCTGGTGGCCACCGTGCTCGTGCTGCTCGCCGGCGGGGTGCTCAACCTGGTCGGCGCGCGCCGCCGGCGGCACCCGGCCCCCGAGCCGGACGACGAGTCCGCCCCGACCCCGTGCGGCCCCGCGTGAGCAGCCCCGCCGGAGCCGCCGGCGGCCGGGTGCTCGGCCGGGGGCGGACGACGGCCCGCGTGCTGCTCACCTGGCTGCTGAGCACGCTGGCCCTCGTCGTCCTCGACCGCTGGCTCGACGGCTTCGCCGCGGGCGGCTGGTGGCAGCCGCCGCTGGTCGCGCTGCTGCTCGGCCTGCTCTCCGCCGTGGTCTGGCCGCTGGTGATGCGGGTGGCCCTGCCGGTGGCGCTGTTCACCCTGGGCCTGGGCAGCTTCCTGCTGCTGGGGGCGGTGGTCCTCGCCGTCTCCTTCGCCGTCCCCGGCGTGGTGGTGGCCGACCTGCGCACCGGCGTGCTGGTCGTGGTCGCCATGGCCGCGGTCGGCGCGGTGGTGAGCAGCGCGCTGGCCGTCGACGAGGACGAGCTCTTCTTCCGCCGCGCCCGCCGCCGCGCCGGCAGCGCCGCGGCCCTGGCGCCCTGCCCGCCCGGGGTGCTGTTCCTGCAGATCGACGGGCTGGGTGCCGACGTCGCCCGCCGCGCCGTCCGCGACGGGTCGATGCCCACGCTGGCCGCCTGGCTGCGCTCGGGCAGCCACGCGCTCACCTCCTGGCACACCGACTGGAGCTCGCAGACCGGCGCCGCGGTGTGCGGCATCCTGCACGGCTCCAACCACGACGTCGTGGGGTTCCGGTACTACGAGAAGGACCGCGACCACGTCGTGCAGGTGTCGCACCCGGCCGACGCCGCCGAGGTCGAGCGCCGGCACTCCGACGGCCGGGGACTGCTCGCCGGCGGCGGGGCCAGCCGCGGCAACCTGTTCAGCGGCGACGCCCCGCACGTGAGCCTGACGATGAGCTCGCTGCCGCTGGTGACCACGCGGCGGGCCGGTCGGCGCCGGGACCGGGTGGGTGCGGGCTACTACGCCTACTTCGCCAACCCGGTCAACGCCGTCCGCACGCTGGGCACCTCGCTGGCCGACGTCTACCGCGAGCTGGTCGCCGCGGCCCGGCAGCGGCGCGCCGACGTCCGGCCGCGGGTCAGCCGGGGCGGGCTCTACCCGCTGGCCCGGCCGGGGACGACGGTCATCGCCCGCGACGTCGTCGTCGCCGCGATCCTCGAGGACATGCTCGCCGGGCGGCCGGTGGTCTACGCCGACTTCCTCGGCTACGACGAGGTCGCCCACCACTCCGGCGTCGAGCGCTTCGACACCCTCGAGGTGCTGCGCAGCATCGACCAGCAGATCGGCCGGCTGGCGCGGGCCGGCGCGCTGGCGCCGCGGCCCTACCACCTGGTGCTGCTCTCCGACCACGGCCAGACCCAGGGCGAGGCGTTCGCCCAGCGCTTCGGCGAGACCATCGAGGCCTTCGTGGGGCGGCACAGCGGCGGCGCCCCACCCGCGGACCTGCGCGGCGCCGAGCCCCGGGACAGCCGCCGCCCCGCCGAGGGCTGGCAGGTCGCCTCCGCCCTCGCCGAGGCGGCGTCCGGGCCGGGGGTGGTCGCCCGCCGGCTGCGCGAGCGGGTGGAGACCGCCGGGGCCGCCGAGCACCGGCACCGCACGCCGTCCGGCGCGCCGGGGCGCGTGGCGCGGGTGGCGCCCGGGGTGGTGGTCGTCGTCTCCGGGCACACGGCCGGCGTCTCCTTCCCCGACCTGCCCGGCCGGGTCCCGCTGGAGGAGGTCGAGCACCACTGGCCCGAGCTGCTGCCGGCGCTGGTCGACCACCCCGGCGTCGGTTTCCTGCTCGTGCACTCCGAGCAGCACGGCCCGGTGGTGCTCGGCCGCGACGGGCTGCACCGGCTGGCCACCGGCGAGGTGCTCGGGGAGGACCCACTGGGGCCCTACGGCGAGCACGCGCCGGCGCTGGTGGCCCGGGTGTCGGCCTTCCCGCACTGCCCCGACGTGGTGGTCAACAGCCGCTACGACCCCGACACCGACGAGGCCAGCCCGTTCGAGCCGCACGTGGGCTCGCACGGCGGGCTCGGCGGCCCGCAGCAGCACGGGTTCCTCGCCCACCCGCGGGTGCTCACCGCGCCGGGCGAGGTCGTGGGCGCCGAGCAGCTGCACCGGGTGCTGCGCGGCTGGCTGACCGAGCTCGGCCACCCCGAGCCCGACGGCGCGGACGCCGCCGTCGGCCCCGACAGCGCGACCGCCCTGCGGGAGCGCAGCCGGGTGTGAGCCCGGGGGACCCGCGGCGGATCCCCTCCCGGGCACGGTCGTGCTCTGCCCCGCCCGCGTGGGCAGAGCACGACCGTGCTGCCCCCCGGACAGCGCTCACCCCGTGGCGGACGGCGCCGGGTACGGCATAGTGGCGCGACGGGGGGTCCCGTGCCGGGAGAAGGACCGGCACCCGACCAGGGGAGCAGCCTGTGCGCCCTGACGTCCGCCGCTGGCTGCGCCGGCGCACCTTCTCCGCCGCCACCTGGGGCGCCGCCGAGCTGGCCGAGGCCAGACGGGCGCAGGGCGCCACGGTCAGCGTCGTGCTCCCGGCGCTCGACGAGGAGCCCACCGTCGGGGCGATCGTCACCGCGGTCCGCGAGGAGCTGGTGCGGCGCGTGGCGCTGGTCGACGAGGTGGTCGTCGTCGACAGCGGGTCGGCCGACCGCACCGCCGCGGTGGCCGCCGCGGCCGGGGCGCGCGTCGTGGACACGACCACCGTGCTGGCCGCGCACGGCCGGGTCCCGGGCAAGGGCGAGGCCCTGTGGAAGGGGCTGGCGGCCACCAGCGGTGACCTGGTCGTCTTCGTGGACGCCGACCTGGTCGGCTTCGACCCCCAGTTCGTCGTCGGGCTGCTCGGCCCGCTGCTCACCGACCCGGGCATCGGCTACGTCAAGGCCCTCTACGACCGCCCGCTGAGCACCACCGAGGGCATCGTCCCCTCCGGCGGCGGGCGGGTCACCGAGCTGGTCGCCCGGCCGTTGCTCAACGCGTTCTGGCCGGAGCTCGCCGGGTTCGTCCAGCCGCTGTCGGGCGAGTACGCCGGGCGGCGCGAGCTGCTGGAGCAGGTGCCGTTCGTCTCCGGGTACGGCGTCGAGTTCGGCCTGCTGGTCGACCTCGCGGCCCTGGCCGGCGTCGACGCGCTGGCCCAGGTCGACCTCGGCACCCGCCGGCACGGCCACCAGTCCGACGCCGCCCTCGGCCGGATGGCCGGGCAGATCCTGCAGACCGCGCTGTCCCGCCGCCCGCACGCCGGCGCCCCGGCCGCCGACCTGCTGCAGTTCCTCCGCACCGCCGACGGAGTGGAGGCGGTGAGCTGGAACGTCGGGGTCACCGAACGGCCACCGATGAGCGCGGTGCGCGCCGAGACCGGCGGGAGCCGGCCGTGAGGGTGCTGATGGACGCCGGCCCGTGGCTGCCGGTCCCGCCCGAGGGCTACGGCGGCCTGGAGAACGTCGTCGCCACGCTGACCGCCGAGCTGCGCGCCCGAGGGCACACCGTCGTCCTGGCCGCGTCGGGGGACTCCCCGCTGCCCACCGACGGGCTGGTCAGCGCCTTCCCGGCCGGCCGCTTCGACGTCCTCGGCGCGCCCTACGCCCAGGTGGTGGGGGTCGCGCACGCGCACGCGCTGGCGGTCGCCGAGGCGGCCACCGCGGGCGGGTTCGACCTGGTGCACACCCACCTCGAGGTGGTCGGCCCGGCGATCCTCGGCGCGCTGGGCCGGGCCGCGCCCCCGGTCCTGCAGACCCTGCACTGGGACCTGCGCCGCAACGCCGCCTTCTACGAGCGCTTCGACGGCCGCGGGCGGGTGTTCTTCGCCGGGGTGTCCGACAGCCAGGTCGCCCGCGGCCCGGAGCGGCTGCGCCGGCAGACCCTGGCGGCGATCCCCCTGGCGGTCGCCGTCGACGGCCCGCCGCCGCTGCCGCACGGGGAGCGGGACGACGCCGTCCTCGTGCTCGCCCGGGTCTGCGCGCTCAAGGGCACCGACACCGCGGTGCGGGCGGCCCGCGCGGCCGGGGTCCCGGTCGTGCTGGCCGGGCCGGTGGGCCCGCTGCCCGACCGCGCCGCCCTCGACGCCGCCCTCGCCACCCCGGGGCACCCGGCGCTCGCCCACCCCGACGTCGCCTGGTTCCTCGAGGCCGTCGACCCCCTGCTCGACGGTGCGGACGCCCGCTGGGTGGGCAGCGTGAGCGGCGCGGCGAAGGCGGACCTGCTGCGCCGGGCGCGGGCGCTGCTGACCCCGATCCGCTGGGAGGAGCCGGGCGGGACGGCGGTCTGCGAGGCCCTCGCCGCCGGGACGCCGGTGGTCGGCACCCCGCGCGGCTGCCTGCCCGCGCTGGTCGACGACGGCCGCACCGGCTTCCTCCGCGACGACGAGCCGGGACTGGCCGCCGCGCTCACCCGGCTCGGGGAGATCGACCCGCGGGCCTGCGCCGAGGACGCCCGGCGCCGGTTCGCCCCGGCGGTCATGGCCGACGCCTACGAGCGGGTCTACGCCGAGGTGCTGCACCGCGCCCGGGTGCGCACGCTGCGCGGGTCGGGCTCGCCGCGGTCCCGCATCCCCGCCCGCTGACCCGGGGCGCTACCGACCCACCCGGACGGGGGCGCCGGTGCGGGCCGACTCGGCGACGGCGACGGCGAGCCGGTGGGTGCGCAGCGCCTCGGCGTGGTCGACCAGCCCCTCGGCCCTCGTCCCGGTCACCAGCAGGTCGACGAAGGCCCGGTCGACGGCGGTGCGCGCGTCCACCGCGGGCTCCACGCGCTGGCTGCCGTCGGGCGTGGTCACCACCAGCGAGGTCTCGGTCAGCTCCACCGCGGCGCCGGCGCAGGACAGCTCGATGCCGGCCCGCGTCTTCACCGGCTGCACGCACGCCGCGGTCAGCGTGCCGACCGCACCGGACTCGAAGCGCAGCAGCGCCGCGGTCGCGTCGTCGACGGACCGCCCGGACGCCGACGACGGCGCGACGACCGCCTGCACCTCGGCCACCTCCCCGGCGAGCCAGCGGGCGAGGTCGAGCACGTGCGTGGCCTGCTCGACCACCTGCCCGCCCGAGCGCCCGGCATCCGCCCACCACGCCGGCGGGGGGACCCTGTCCAGCCAGGTCGCCGCCACCACCCGCGGCGGGGCGGCCGCGCACACCGCCCGGGCCCGGGCGACGGTGTCGAGGTGGCGCCAGTGGTAGCCGGTCGCCGTCGGCACCCCGGCCGCGGTGACGGCAGCGGCGACCTCCTCGGCCACGGCCAGCCCCGCGCCCAGCGGCTTCTCCACGAACAGCGGCAGGCCGGCGCGCACCACCGCGAGCTCGAGCTCCCCGTGGGCGAACGGCGGCACGCACAGCCAGACGGCGTCCAGCCCCGACCCGAGCAGTCGCCCGACGTCGTCGACCGCCGGGACGCCGAGCTCGCCGGCCAGCGCCGCGGCCGCGGCTGGGACGGCGTCGGTGACGCCCACCAGCTCGACGCCGTCCAGACGGCGCAGCGTGTGCCCGTGGCGGGCACCCACACCGCCGGCCCCGACCAGACCCACCCGCAGGCTCATGGCGGACAGCTGCCCAGCCCGGGCGCCGGGCAACCGCCGTTCAACCCCCGGAGCCGGGCCGGGCAGCCCGCACGCGGGCGGCGTGCGGCACCATCGACGGGTGCCCCGCGACGACGCCGTCGGCGGCCCGCCGGTACCGGCCGGGCCCGGGGACGGCGCCGGAGCCGAGGACCGGGACCCCACCCGACCGGTCGATCTCGTCCCGCACCCGTACGATCGAGCACAGAGAGTTGTTAGCGTTTCTACCGTGAGTGAGCAGTCCCGTCGCGCGCAGAAGAAGGCGCTCACCCGCGCGCACGTCCGTGAGACGGCCCAGCGGCTCTTCGCCGAGCGGGGGTTCGACACCGTGACCATCGCCGACGTCGCCGCCGCGGCCGACGTCGCCGTGCAGACGGTGTTCAACCACTTCGCCACCAAGGACGAGCTCTACTGGTCCGACCGGACGCCGTGGGTGGACGCGCCCTCGGTCGCCGTCCGGGAGCGCCGGCCCGGCATGCCCGCGCTGACCGCGCTCCGCCAGCACCTGGTCACCGCCGTGGCCGACTACGTGACGTCGCTGGGCACCGTCGAGGGCCGGCGGATGGTCACCACCCTGGCCGGCTCCCCGGCGCTGCAGGCCGCCGAGCGGGAGCTGCACTTCGAGGCCGAGGGGCGGCTGCGCGCCGCCCTGCTGGCGGCCTGGACCGGTCCCGACGCCGAGCAGCCCGCCCCGGCGGACCCACGGGCGACCGCCGGCCTGGTCGCGGCCACCTGGCTGGCGACCACCCGGGTGCTGGTGACCGAGCCGCGCCACCCCCTCCCGGCACCGGAGGACGTGCCGGCGCACGCGGCCGCGACGCGGGAGCTGGCCGAGCGGCTGCTGCGCCGCTACGAGACCGACGTGACCGCGCACGTGGCCGAGGCGGCCCGCACGGGCGCGCTGCGCGCTTCCTGACGCCCGTCCCCACGGGCGCGCGACCGGTCAGCGGCGCGCGGGCTCCGCGGCGGGCAGCACGATCGGCAGCAGCACGTCGTCGACCACCTGCTCGACGTGCTCGGCCACCATCGCGCCGTCGCCGGCAGCGGTCAGCCGCTGCCACCAGAACGCCTCGAGGACCGAGCGCAGCAGGGCCAGCCGCTCGGCCGGCACCTCCTCGCCGCGCTCGTCCCAGCGCGCGCCCAGGACCTCGACGACCTGGGTGAGCGGGCGGACCAGCGCCGCGTCGAGCCCGGCGCGGAGGTCCTCGTCGTGCCGGGCGGCGCCCACGAGGCTGGCCACGGCCCGCTCCTCGCGGGACAGCGGCCGCCGCCAGGACGACACCAGCTCGACGAGGTCACCGCGCGCCGAGCCGCCGTCCTCGGGGACCTCCACCAGCGTGAAGCGGCCGACGGCCGAGCGGGCGAGGGCCGACATCGACGGCCAGCGCCGGTAGATGCCGGCCTTGCCCGCGCGGGCCCGCGCAGCGACCCGGTCGCTGTTGAGCCTGCTCCAGCCCTCGTCGGCCAGGATGTCGACGGCGACGCCGACCAGTTGCTCGGACAGCTCGGCGCTCAGCGGCCGCCCGGGAGTTCCGCTCACGGACTGATCCGTTCGCGCGTCATCTGATTGCGCACACCCACATACTGACTCGTCATTGGAGTGACCACAACGACCGGAACCCCCTGAGTCACCGCCGCCTCACCCGAACGGTCCGGGGCAACCACCCGTTCACGCCCCGGCGGCGCTCTCGACGTGCACCTGCAGGGTGGCCCCGTCCTCGGACACCCAGCCCCTGCCGCGGGCGTGCTCGACCATCGCGTCCCAGCGCTGCCCCCAGTCGCCCGGGGCGTCGGCAGGCTCCGCGGCGGCGCGCAGCGCCGCGGTGTCGAGGTGACCGGTGTCCCCCTCGACCCGGCCCAGCCCGCCCGCGCGCAGCGCCTCGTCGGCCTCCTCGTCGGTCACCTCGCCCAGGGCCAGGTGCAACGACGTGAGGTCGTCGGTGTCGACGACCCGCACCTCGGGACGCTCGTCGGCGCCCCCCACCACCTCGACGATCACCGCAGCACCTCTCAGACGTGCCAGGGGAACCGGGAGAAGTCCGGGTCCCGCTTCTCCAGGAACGCGTCCCGCCCCTCGACGGCCTCCTCGGCCGCGTAGGCCAGCCGGGTGGTCTCCCCGGCGAACAGCTGCTGGCCGACGAGGCCGTCGTCGAGGAGGTTGAACGCGTACTTCAGCATCCGCTGCGCGGTGGGGCTCTTGGACACGATCCGGCGTCCCCAGTCCAGCGCCGTGCTCTCCAGCTCGGCGTGCGGGACGACGCGGTTGACCATGCCCATGCGGTGCGCGTCCTCGGCGGAGTACTCCTCGCCGAGGAAGAAGACCTCGCGGGCGAACTTCTGCCCGACCTGCCGGGCGAGGTAGGCCGACCCGAACCCGCCGTCGAAGCTGCCGACGTCGGCGTCGGTCTGCTTGAACCGCGCGTGCTCGGCGCTGGCCAGGGTGAGGTCGGCGACCACGTGCAGGCTGTGCCCGCCGCCGGCCGCCCAGCCGGGGACGACGCAGACGACCACCTTCGGCATGAACCGGATCAGCCGCTGCGCCTCGAGCACGTGCAGCCGCCCGCTGGTGCGCCCGACCTCGTGCTCGTAGCCGTGCCGCCCGCGCACCCGCTGGTCGCCGCCGGAGCAGAAGGCCCAGCCGCCGTCCCGCGGGCTCGGGCCGTTGCCGGTGAGCAGCACGCAGCCGACGTCGGTGCTCAGCCGGGCGTGCTCGAGCGCGGCGATCAGCTCGTCGACGGTCTGCGGCCGGAAGGCGTTGCGCACCTCGGGCCGGTCGAAGGCGATCCGGACGACGCCGGCGTCGACGGCGCGGTGGTAGGTGACGTCACCGAAGTCGAACCCCTCGACCGGCGCCCACGCCCCGCTGTCGAAGATCTCCGAGACGTCGGCGCGGGCGCTCATGCCAGCAACCTAGCCGCGCTCCGGCATCCCGGCCCGACCCGGGCGGAGCGCCCGCGATGATCAGGGAACCTGATCATCGCGCGTCCGACCGGACCGTGGGACGTCGGGTGGGACGCGCTGCGGTGCGGTAGGACGACGGACGGCGGGGCGCGCGGCCCGCCGGTAGCGTCCCGCGGGTGCCCGACGGCGCCGCCCTGCGCGTGGGCACCCTGAACCTCGCCTCCGGCCGGGGTCCCGACGGCCGGGTGCTGGCGGCACCCGCGCTGGCCGCCGCGGTCGGCGACCTCGACGTCGACGTGCTCGCCGTCCAGGAGGTCGACGCCGGCCAGCCGCGCTCGGGCGGGACCGACCAGGCCGCCGTCGTCGCGCACGCCCTCGGCGCCGCGGACTGGCGGGCCGCCGCGACGCTGACCGGCACCCCGAGCCCGTTCCGCCGCACCTGGGCCGCCGCCGAGCCGGACCTGCGCGGCCCGGACACCGCGGTGCCCGTGCCCGCCTACGGCATCGCGCTGGTCAGCCGGCGGCCGGTGCGCCGCTGGGAGGTCCTCGGGCTGGGCGCCGGGCGGGCGCGGCTGCCGCTGCGGGCCCCCGACCCCGCCACCGGCCGGGCGCGGCTGTGGTGGATCCCCGACGAGCCGCGGGTCGCCGTCGCCGCCTGCCTGGACGGGCTCACCGTGGTGGGCACCCACCTGTCCTTCGCCCCACCGACGTCGATCGGGCAGCTGCGCCGGCTGCGGCGCTGGGCGGCGTCCCTGCCCGGCCCGGTGGTGCTCGCCGGTGACCTCAACCTGCCCGGCGGCCTGCCCGCGCGGCTGGCCGGCGCCACCCGGCTGGTGAGCGAGACGAGCTTCCCGGCGGCGGCGCCGCGCACGCAGCTCGACCACCTGCTCGCCCTCGGCGACGGTCTCGCCGGGTCGGACCCGGCCGCGCACCACCTGCGGGTGGGCGACCACCGGGCGCTGACGGTGACGGTCAGGCCGCCGGCGGCTCGCTGAGCAGGGGGCGCAGCCGGTCCATCGACGCGGCCAGGCCGGGGTGCAGCGTCACCTGGTGCAGCGTGGCGACCGGCACCCACGCCACGCCGGTGCTCTCGCCGTCCAGCCGCAGGCCGGCGGGGTCGAGCGGGCCGGCCGGGCGCGCCAGCACGGTGGTGTAGGCCCAGCCGCCGTGGTCGTCGACGGAGCGGGCGCCGAGCACCAGGTCGGCGGCGCCGAGCCCCAGCTCCTCCTCGACCTCGCGCAGCGCGCCCTGCTCGGGGGACTCCCCCAGGTGCAGCGCGCCGCCCGGCGTCCCCCAGGTGCCGCCGTGGTGCGACCAGAGCGCGCGGTGCTGCAGCAGCAGCTCGGGACCGGCGTCGCCGTCGCGGTGGACGAGCAGCCCGGCGGCGCCGGCCCGCCCCCAGTGCCGGTGTCCCAGCGCGCAGGTGGTCCAGCCGTCGGTGGGGGTCAGGCCGGGAGTCGCCACGCCCTCCAGTGAACCGCACTGGCAGGATCCCGCGGCAGCAGCCGAGGAGCAGGAGGATCCGTGACCACCACGACGACGATGGCCGAGGTCTCCGGTCTCCTCGGCCGGGAGCTGGGCACCAGCGACTGGTTCGAGGTCACCCAGGAGCGGGTGGACACGTTCGCCGACGCCACCGGTGACCAGCAGTGGATCCACGTCGACGTCGAGCGCGCGAGGGCCGAGAGCCCCTTCGGCGGCCCCGTCGCCCACGGCTACCTCACGCTGTCCCTGCTCGTGCCGCTGTTCGCGCAGGTCCTCGTGGTCACCGACACCGCGATGGGCGTCAACTACGGCCTCGGCAAGGTGCGCTTCCCCTCGCCGGTGCCGGTCGGCTCGCGGGTGCGGCTGACCGCCACGCTCACGGAGGTCACCGAGTTCGCCGGCGGGCTGCAGCTGACCTTCGCCGCGGTGGTCGAGCGGGAGGGCAGCGACAAGCCCGCCTGCGTCGCCGAGCCGGTCTACCGCTACTACGGCAGCTGAGCGGCCCGTGCGGATCGCCGTCTTCACCGGCAGCCGGCCCGGGCCCGAGTCGCACCGGCAGGCCGTCGCCGCCCTGGGCACCGGGCTGGCGCAGGCCGGCGTGGGGGTCGTCTACGGCGGCGGGCACGTCGGGCTGATGGGCACCGTCGCCGACGCCGCGCTGGCCGCCGGCGGCGAGGTGGTCGGGGTGATCCCGCAGCACCTGGTCGACGACGAGCTGGCCCACCCCGGGCTGCCCCGGCTGGAGGTCGTCCCCTCCATGCACGAGCGCAAGGCCCGCATGACCGAGCTCGCCGACGCCTTCGTCGCCCTCCCCGGCGCCGCCGGCACCCTCGAGGAGCTCTTCGAGGCCTGGACCTGGGGGATGCTGGGCCTGCACGCCAAGCCCGTGGCGCTGCTCGACGTCGACGGGTTCTGGCAGCCGCTGCTGGCCCAGCTGGGCCGGATGGCCGACGACGGCTACCTCGAGCGGCGCCGGCTGGACGCGCTCGGCGTGGTCCGCGACGCCGGCGAGCTGCTGGCGTTCGTCGACGGCTACGAGCACCCGCCGCGCAAGTGGGCCGACGGCGGGCCGCCGCCGCGCGCCTGACCCCGGCTGGCCGCCGGCGCCCCGGCTGCCTAGCGTCGCGGGCGTGCAGCGCTGGGACGTCGTGGTCGTCGGCGGCGGCCCGGCGGGGGCGGCCGCGGCGCTGTCCGCGCTCGGCACCGGCGCCTCCGTCCTCGTGCTCGACCGCGCCGACTTCCCGCGCGACAAGGTCTGCGGCGACGGGATCGCGCCGGAGGCGCTCGACGTGCTGACCGGTCTGGGTGTCGACGTCGCAGCCCTCACCGCCGGCCACCCCCCGGTGCCGCGGCTGTCGCTGCGCTCCCCCGGCGGGGCCGCCGTGCAGCGGGACACCCGGCGGCCCTCGTCGGTGGTCCCGCGCGCGGTGTTCGACGCCCGCCTGCTAGCCGTCGCCGTCGACCGCGGGGCGGAGCTGCGCCGGCACACCGTCCGCACGGTCACCCCCGGCCCCGACGGGGTGGACGTCGACGGCGTGCTCACCGCGGGGGTGCTCGTGGGCGCGGACGGCGCGGAGTCCGTCGTCCGCCGGGCCGTGGGCCTGCCCCGCAACCGGGACGACCGGATGGCCGTGGCGCTGCGCGGCTACGCGCCGGAGCTGCCGGGGCAGGCCGGCACGCAGGTGCTGGTCACCACCGAGCAGCGCTGGCCGGCCTACGCGTGGTCGTTCCCGCTCGGGGACGGGCGGGCCAACGTGGGCTACGGGGAGCTGGTGTCCGGCGGCGCCACCCGGGCCGCGCTGGTCGAGGGCCTCCAGCGCCTGCTGCCGGGGGTGCGGCCCGAGGGGCTGCGCGCGCACCGGCTGCCGCTGTCGACCGGCCGCCCGCGGCAGCCCGACGGCCGGGTGCTCCTGGCCGGTGACGCCGCGTCGCTGGTCAACCCGATGACCGGCGAGGGCATCTTCTACGCCGTCCTCTCCGGCGCGCTGGCCGGCCGGGCCGCGGCGGCCGGGGCCGGCGCGGGCAGGGTGCACCGGCGGGCGCTGCGGCGGCGGCTGGGCGCCCACCACCGGTCGGCGTCAGCGGCGTCGTGGATCAGCCGCTGGCCGGTGGCGATGGACGCCGCCTTCCGCGCCGCCGCGGCCGACCGGCGGGTGTTCGACGACGTCGTCGCCCTCGGCCTGGCCGACGGCCGGCTCACCGCGCGCACCCTGCTGGCCACCGCCCGCCGGCTCCGCTGACGGAGCCGCGGGGTCAGCGGGCGGCGGTGCGGAGGGCGGCGCGCACCCGCGCGGCCAGCTCGACCGGGCAACCGGGGTCGACCAGGCAGTCGTCGGCGCCCGCGGTGAGCAGCCGGGCGCGGGTGGGGCGGTCGGCCGACGCGCAGACGACCACGAGCACGGCGTCGCGCAGCCACGGGGAGGCCCGCAGCTCCGCGACCCGGCCGAGGGCCGCCCCGCCGTCGTCGGCCACCAGCAGCACACCCTCCGCCGCCCCCGACTCCACCGGCTCGAGGCCGGCCCGCAGCAGCGCGCCGGGCACCGCCGGGTCGACCCGGCCACCCGCGGGGACCAGCAGCACGGTGGGCCGGCACGGCCGGCCGGCCCCGCGCGCCGCGGCCCGGACGGCGTCGTCGGCGGCTGCCACCGCCGCCGACAGCTCGGCCGGCGGCACCGGCCGCGCCAGGTGGTGGCCCTGCAGGTGGTCGCAGCCCAGCTGGAGCAGCCGGGCCGCCTGCACCGGCGTCTCCACGCCCTCGGCGGTCACGTCGAGGCCCAGGTTGTGCGCCATGACGACCATCGAGGTGAGGATCGGCAGCGACTCGTCGCCGCGGACCACCTGCTGCACGAACGCCCGGTCGATCTTGACGCTGTCCACCGGCAGGTCCTGCAGGCGGCCGAGCGAGGAGTAGCCGGTGCCGAAGTCGTCGATCGCCACGCGGACGCCCGCCGCCCGCAGCTCGTCGAGCTGGGCGACCACCCGCGGCCCCGCCTCGAGAAACACCGACTCGGTGACCTCGAGGACCAGCTGGGCGGGGCGGGTGCCGGTGTCGGCGAGGATCGCCAGGACGGCGGCGGCGACGTCGGGCTCGCGCAGCTGCACCGGGGAGACGTTGACCGCCACCGACCGGCGCGGGTCGGCGGCCAGCCAGCCGCCCAGCTCCCGGCAGGCGGTGCGCAGCACCTGCTGGCCGAGGGCGCGCACCAGGCCGCTGCGCTCGGCGACGGGCAGGAAGTCGGCGGGGTGCGCCAGGCCCGAGGCCCGCGGCCAGCGCACGAGGGCCTCCACGCGCAGCGTCTCCCGTCGGCGCAGGTCGACCATCGGCTGCACGTGGACGACGAGCCCGTCGCGCTCGATCACCGCGCGCAGCCCGTCCTCGACGTCGGCCCGGGCCAGCACGGCCACCGACATGTGGCGGTCGAACACCTCGTGCCGGCCCTTGCCGCCCCGCTTGGCCGCGTACATCGCGATGTCGGCCCGCTGCAGCAGCACGTCGGCGGCCACCTGCTCGTCGCGGCCGACGCGGGCCAGCCCGATGCTCGCCGTCGGCACCAACTGCCGGTCACCGAGCCGCACCGGCGCGTCGAGCACCGCGGTGACCCGCTCGGCCACCCGCTCGCCGTGGTCGCCGTCGCGCAGGACGACGGCGAACTCGTCGCCGCCGAGGCGCGCGACGGTGTCCCCCGGGCGGGTGCACCGCGACAGCCGGCCGGCGACCTCGACGAGCAGCTGGTCGCCGACGTGGTGGCCGAGGACGTCGTTGACGTCCTTGAAGTCGTCGAGGTCGAGCAGCAGCACGCTGACCCCGCCCTCGTGACGGGCGGCCAGCGCCGAGCGGAGCCGCTCGTGGAACAGCGCCCGGTTGGCCAGCCCGGTCAACGGGTCGGTGAAGGCCAGCCGGCGCAGCTGCGCGGCCTGCTCGGCGAGCTCCTCGGCGGCGCGGGCCACGGACAGCTCCGCGGTCTTGCGCTCGGTGACGTCGGTGGCGGTGCCGTGGATGCGCACCTCGACGCCGTCGTCGTCCCGGACGACGGCGGCCCGGCAGCTCACCCAGCCCACCTCCCCGTCGGCCCGCAGCACCCGGTGCTCGAGGGCGTACTCCTCCCGGCCGGCGCGGACGTCGGCCAGCATCTGCAGCACCTGGCCGCGGTCGTCGGGGTGGATGCGCGCGAGGTAGCCGTCGACGGTGGGCACCAGGCCGGCGGGCGGGGTGCCGAAGATGCGGAACATCTCGTCGGACCAGGTGAGGGTGTCGGTCCGGACGTCCCAGTCCCACCGGCCCAGCCGGGCCACCCGCTGCGCCTCCAGCAGCCGGTGCTCGCTCTCCTGCAGGCGCGCCTCGATGGCCACCCGCTCGGTGACGTCCTGCGCGGTGCCGACCAGCAGCAGCGGCGCGCCCTCGGCGTCGCGGGTCACCGAGCCGCGCGCCCGCACCCGGATGACCGCGCCGTCGCCGGCGACGACGCGGTGGTCGAAGTCGAAGACCCCGCCGATGGCCAGCGCGGCGCCGATCGCCTCCCGGGCACGGTCGCGGTCCTCGGGGTGGACCAGCGCCAGGCAGGTCTCGAAGGTCGGCGTCACCGTCGCCGGGTCGAGCCGGTAGACGCGGAACAGCTCGTCGGAGAAGGTCACCACGTCGGAGACGACGTCCCACTCCCAGCTGCCCATGGCCGCCAGCCGCTGCGCCTCGGCCAGCCAGCGCCGGCTGCGCTCGAGCGCGGCCACGGTGTCCGCGTGGCCGGCGGCCCCCGGGACGCCGTCGTCCATGAGCCCCCCTGTCGACTCCGCTGCTCGGGAGGACGACACGGTAGGGCAGCGGGGCCCGGCCGTCGCGGTCAGCCGCTGCGACCGGCGCGGCAGCCCGCGAGCCGCCCGGGACGCGCCGCGGGCGACGGACCCCACGCAACTGGACGCCGACACGACGGATGCCGGCATCACCTCGATCCGAGGGGGTAGCGAGCGGAGAAGCTGTTGCCTCTCAGCTGCTTCTCGGTCTCGGCCAGGGCCTCCGACATCGCACCCTTGTACTGCAAGTTCGTGACATGGACCGGCCCTCGATAGGCCTTCACCCGGTTCCACAGTCCCGCCCGCGGCGTCGTGGCGCTGTCCTTGAGGTGCCAGAGGCGTATCGCACTCGTCTCCGTGGTCGCGACGACCAGGGTCGTGGGCGGGAGTTGCATCTCGTACTCCAGGACGCGGAATCGTTCGAGCCCCGACAGGTCTCCCGTCGACGTGAGGAGTGCCAGCAGAACCGCGGCCTGGTGGAGTGCGCGTTGATGGGAGTACTCGTCTTGATCGGGTGGAGGCAGTGTCAGCACCACCCTGGAACTGATGCCGCTCTGGACGAGGTGCTCGATCTCCCAGGCGAAACCGGCGCCGATCTCCTTGTCCCGACCCAGGAGCAGGACGACCGTGTGCGCTCGTCGTATCAACCTGGAGACGACAGCCTTCCACTGATCGTCGGCCACGCGGACGAAGGTGAGACCCGGTGGTGCGAGGGTGACCGACTGGTCGACGATCGCGTACGTCGGCATTCTCAGGGACTCACTGACGGCAGTGGCGACCACCTGCTCCATGGTCAGGTTGGGCGTCAGTCCGTACGCGAGTCCAACTCGCCCTCTCCTGGACTCGCGGGGGAGGACGATCTGCCCGTCCTCCCCGAAGGATCGGAGAACCAGGCAGTACTCGCGATCGGATGTGACGAGTGGCTCGACCACCTTCTCGTGAGGCTTGGTCGCCTTGGCGATCCGGTACTTGGCAAGCCCTCTCACCACTCCCACCAAGGTGGATGCGACGACGAACACCAGGATCGTGACGAACGACTTGAGGAGCTTCTCCCACAGACCATTCGCTCCGCTCGTCATGAGAACGACCGTGGCACCGACGCCCACGATGATGATCACCAAGGCGTAGTTGCCGACCATCCTGCGCAACCGTGTGGTCAGTGCCTTCATCGCCGATGTCCTTGTGCTCGACACGTGTCCGAGGCGGTGCGGCGGATCTGGCGGCGATGTCACCTGTCCCCGCCGGACCCAGCCCTACTCGGAGGCGCCCACCCGGCCGAGTGATACCGGATCTCGACGTGCGGCGACAGCACCGTCGTCGCGGGCACGAGCCTGCCGCCGACCCACGAGTCGGGCGGGACTGCTGAGCACGAGCGGAGGGCGTGGGATTCGAACCCACGACGGGTTGCCCCGTAGCGGTTTTCAAGACCGCCGCCATCGGCCACTAGGCGAGCCCTCCTGGCCGGTCGAGGCTATCCCGGCGCCGCGCCCGGGCCGCGGCCACGGGCGCGGTGTCGACCTGCTGCGGTCTCCGCCCGCCGGGGACCGCAGCAGGTCGACACCGGGCGTCGTCCGCCGGGAGTCAGCCGCGGCGGGACTCGCGGAGGATCCGCTCCAGCCGTTCGAGCAGCTCCTCGAGGGCCTCCTCGAACTCCGCCGCCGACTCGTCCTCCGACAGCAGCGGCTCCAGCCGGCGGACGTGCGGGTAGCCGTCGAGCGCCCCGGGCGGCGGGGGCGCGGCGTCGGACTCCTCGTCGTGCGAGCTGATCGGCACGCCTCGGGCGGAGACCTCGAGCAGCAGGTGCCCGAGGAGGAAGCCGGTGTAGGCCCGGTAGGCGGCGACGGCGGCCTCGTCGGAGAAGCCGCTGCCGGTCAGCGCGTCGAGGAACGACTCGACCCAGCGCAGGCTGCGCAGCGGCGGCCGCACCCAGGGTGCCGCCGGCGGGCGGGTGGCCACCAGCGGGAACACCGCCGGGTGGGCCAGCGCGATCCGCCGGACCCCGTGCGCGAGCCGCTGCAGGTAGTCCTGCCAGCCGTGCCGGGGCTCGAGGAACACGTCCGGGTCGCCGTAGAGCTCGTCGACCACGGTCTCCACGACGCCGTCGAGCAGGCCCTCGCGGCTGCGCACGTGGCGGTAGAGCGCCATCCCCTCGACGCCGAGGTGGCCGCCGAGCCGGCGCATGGTGAGCGCGTCGATGCCGTGCTCGTCGATGAAGGAGATCGCCGCTCCGAGCACCTGCCGCCGGTCGAGCGGACGGCGCCCCGCGCCCGGCGGTGCGGTCGGGATGGTGGCGGCCGCCCCACCGCGCGCCTCCGGCGTGTCCGGGTCCTGCGCGTCGTCGACCACGCGGACCTCCCCTCCCGTGCGCGGACCGCACTCCCCGCATCCTCCCCGCCGCGGCTGGGTAGCGGGGCGGGAGCCGGCGGTGAGGCCGCCCACGACAGGAGCTGTGTTTACGTCGTAAACACGTGGGCACCCAGAGAGCCGCCGCCCCCGCCGGGGGCAGGTCGACGCGCACCAGAGCACCGTGCGCGCACCCCCGCGCCCGACCCCGAGGAGCACGTGTGATCACCGAGCAGCAGATCCAGCAGGTCATCGGCACCACCGCCGTCGACCGCGACGGCGACAAGCTGGGCAAGATCGGCGAGGTCTACCTCGACGACGAGACCGGCCGCCCCGAGTGGGCGACGGTGCACACCGGCCTGTTCGGCACCAAGGAGACGTTCGTCCCGCTGGCGCAGGCTGAGGTGTCCGGCGACAGCGTCCGGTTCCCCTACGAGAAGGCCCGGGTCAAGGACGCCCCGAAGATCGACACCGACGGCCACCTGTCCCCGCAGGAGGAGCAGGAGCTCTACCGCTACTACGGCCTGGGCACCGGCACGCAGACCACCCAGACCACCACGCAGACCACCACGCAGGCGGCGGCCGGCACCGCGGGCACCCGCACCGACCGCGACGGCGACGGCGTCCCGGACCGGCTGGAGAACCGCGCCGGCACCGTCGGCCACGACACCTCCGGCCCCACCACCGACAACGCCATGACCCGGTCCGAGGAGCACCTCGAGGTGGGCACGCAGCGGGTCGAGGCCGGCCGCGCCCGGCTGCGCAAGTACGTCACCACCGAGCGCGAGACGGCGACCGTGCCCGTGGCGCACGAGGAGGTGCGGGTCGAGCGCGAGCCGATCACCGACGCCAACGTGGGCAACGCCCTCGACGGCCCGACCATCTCCGAGGAGGAGCACGAGGTCACGCTGCACGCCGAGCGTCCCGTCGTCTCCACGGAGGCCACGCCGGTCGAGCGCGTGCGCCTGGACACCGAGACGGTCACCGGTCAGGAGACCGTGAGCGGCGAGGTCCGCAAGGAGCAGATCGACGTCGACACCGACGGGGTCGACCGCCGGCGCTGAGCCACGCCGTCCCGGACGGGCCGGGCAGCCGCGGCTGCCCGGCCCGTCCGCGTCCCGGCGACGGGCATGAACCGGGCCCGGCCGGTGTTCGGGGCAGGGAAGGGTCCGCGAGCTCCTCGTGTCGACCTCCTGCCCGCACGCCGACCGAAGGACACCCCCTGCCCGAGACCGTCCTCCCGCCGTCCACCGCCCGCCGCCGCCGGCGGCTGCCCGCCGACGAGCGCCCGGCGACCAGCCCCGACCGCGCCGCCGAGCGCGAGGCCGCCCGCGAGGAGCGCCGGGCCCAGCAGTCGTGGGTGGAGGGCGCCGCCCCGGAGCTGCCCGTCCGCAGCACGCCGCCCGAGCGCGTGGTCTTCCACCTCGGCCCGACGAACTCCGGCAAGACGTACGAGTCGCTGCAGGCGCTGGCCGCCACCGCCTCGGGCGTCTACGCCGCGCCGCTGCGCCAGCTCGCGCACGAGGCCTACGCCAAGCTCTCCGCACTGCTGCCCGCGGGCACGGTCGGGCTGTCCACCGGCGAGGAGGAGGTCGACCCGCACGCGCCGGTCGTCTGCTGCACCGTGGAGAAGGCGCCGCTGCGCGGTGAGCTGCTGGTCCTCGACGAGTCGCACTGGGTGGCCGACCCCGAGCGCGGCCACCACTGGGCGCGGCTGCTGCTGACCGGCGAGTTCCGCGAGATGCACCTCGTCTCCGCCGCCGAGGCGCACCCGCTGCTCGCACCGCTGGTCGACGACGCCCGCTCGGTCGACGTCGTCCACCACCAGCGGCTGTCCCGGCTCGACGTGCTGCGCGCGCCGGTGCGCACCACCGGCGTCCGGCCGCAGACGCTCGTCGTTGCCTTCTCCCGCAAGACCGTCTACGCCGTCGCCGCCGAGCTCGACCGGCACCGGCCGGGCCGGGTCGGCGTCCTCTACGGCGCGCTGCCCCCGGCGACCCGGCGCGAGGTCATCGAGCGGTTCACCACCGGGGAGCTCGACGTCCTGGTCACCACCGACGTCATCGGCCACGGCATCAACGTCCCGGCCGCCACCGTGCTGTTCGCCGAGACCACCAAGTTCGACGGCACGGAGCTGCGGCCGCTGCGCAGCTGGGAGGCCGCGCAGATCGCCGGTCGGGCCGGCCGCTACGGCCTGACCGGACACGGCACGGTCGGCGTCCTCACCGGGGTGCGCGGCCTGAAGCCGTCGGTGGCGCTGGTGTCCCTCGGTGCCGAGGTCGCCCGCGGCGACCGCGCCAGCGACCTGCCCCGCCGCGCGCCGCGGCTGCGGCCGGAGCTGGCCGACCTCGGCGCGCGGGAGGCGGCCGACCTGCCCGAGGCGCTGGTCCGCTGGCAGGCCTGGGCGCGCGCGGCCACCCGCGACGAGGCGATGGCGCCGGACGACGTCACCGGCCTGGTGCTGCGGGTGCAGGCGCTGCTGCCGCTGCTGCGCGGACCGCTCGGCGCCGTCGGCGACCTGCACACCGTCTGGCGGCTGGTCACCCTGGCCATCGACTACAACCCGCCCCGGCGCACCCGCTGGCTGGTGCTGGCCCGGGCCGCGCTGCGGCACGCGGCCGGGCTGCCCGTCGCCCCGGAGCTCGTGCTGCCCGACGTGCCGGTCGGCGGCTCGGTCGAGGACTACGAGCAGGCCGCGGCGGCCGCCCGCGACGCGCAGATGCTGCTGCGCCAGTTCCCCGGCGTCGCCGGCCTGGACCCCGACGACGCGTCCTGGGTCGAGGAGGAGTGCGCCGAGGCGATCAGCGAGATGCTGCCCGACGCCATCGCGGTCAGCCGGTCGTCGGCCTGCGCCGAGTGCGGGACGCCGATCGCCCCGTGGTTCTCCACCTGCCGCCCGTGCAGCGCGCCCCGCGGCCGGGCCCGGGACGGGCACCCGCGCCCCGGCGGGCGGGACGGACGGCGGGCTCCCCGGTCCGGGTCGCGCCAGGGCCGCCGGCCCACCCGCAGCGGCCGGGCCTGACCCGGCGCCAGCGGCGGGTGGCCGGGCGGACCAGCCGCGGGTCTCCGGCGGCCCGGGGTCGTGGGTGGCGCCTCGACCGAGGCGGGACCCATCGCGGTGACGCTAGTCGGACGCCGTCACCTCGAGTTCATCCCGTGCTGCCGCGGTGAACCGGCCCCTCGCCGCGTCGTAGGACAGGAAGGCCACGCGGCTCTCGCTCGCCCCATCAGCCGAGGACCCAGGCGCCGGTGAGGTGGCAACGTCCGCGCCGTCGCAGTCCTCGTCCCGGGCGGGGTCACTCCGACACTCGGCCACGAAGTCGAACCACCTGATGCCGGACAGGATCGCCTGCGACACGGCGTCAGCAGAACGCGAGGGCCCTGCGCCCGTTTCGTCGCTCCAGTCGTGTGCCAGCAGGCGCACTCGCCCTAGAGCCTCTTGCTCGGCATCACGGAGTTCGTCGATTCGCGCCATCTCCGTGGGCGGTGGAGTGATGGTGGACAGGACGTCGGTCCCCGTCTCCACGCTGTCGGGCAGGAAGTAGCGCAGGGCGTCGTACGCCTCCTCGGCGGCAGCCAGGTACTGCGCGTACGCCTCGATGCGCTCGTTCCGGAGGAACTCGGCTTGGGAGCGGTTGTCAGCCGATTTCTCGGTGTACAGGGCCGTGAACAGACCTGCACCCACGACCAGAGTGAGCAGAGCGCCGAGCATCTGGGACGCGGCGACGACCCGGACCCAGACTCTCCTCGCTCTGCTGCTTCCGCGTGCCGAGCGATCCCCCGAGACAGCACCTTCCGTGGTCGTCACTCAGCGCAGCGTAATCGTCTTCATCCGCTCGTCAGCGCCGACACGATCACACCCCGCTCGATGGCTCATTGCCCGACGGACCCAGCAGGTCACCCCGGAGTCAGCGGCGGGCGGCCGGGTCGCCGGCGTCCACCGGCGCGTCGGGTCGCTCGCGCTCGACCGGCGTGCCCACCACCCCGTGCAGGTGGCAGGCGGCGACGTGTCCCGGCGCGGAGCCGACCGGCTGCAGCGCCGGGTCGACGTCGGGGCAGGGCTCGAAGACGTCGGGGCAGCGGGTCCGGAACCGGCAGCCGCTGGGCACCCGGGACGGCGAGGGGACGTCGCCGCGCAGCACGATCCGCTGCCGGGAGCGCTCCAGCCGCGGGTGCGGCAGCGGCACCGCCGACAGCAGCGCCCGGGTGTAGGGCATCTGCGGCTCGGCGGCGACCGCGGCCGCGGGCCCCACCTCGACCACCCGGCCCAGGTACATGACCGCGATCCGGTCGGACACGTGCCGCACCGCCGACAGGTCGTGCGAGATGAAGAGCAGGGTCAGCCCGAGCTGCCGCTGCAGCCGGCGCAGCAGGTTGAGCACCTGGGCCTGCACGCTGACGTCGAGCGAGGCGATGGCCTCGTCGCAGACCAGGAAGTCCGGCTCACCGGCCAGCGCCCGGGCGATGCCCACCCGCTGCCGCTGGCCGCCGGAGAACTCGTGCGGGTAGCGGGCGGCCACGCCCGGGTCGAGCCCGACCAGCTGGAGCAGCTCGCGCACCCGGGCGGCCCGCGCCTGCCGCCCCGGGTGCAGGCCGTGCACCTCCAGCGGCTCGGCGACCGTCTGGGCGACCGTGCGCCGCGGGTCGAGGGAGGCGAACGGGTCCTGGAACACCATCCCCGCGCGCCGGCGCAGCTCCCGCAGCTCGCGGCGGCCCATCCCGGTGACGTCGGCGCCGTCGAAGGCCACCGTGCCGCCGGTCGGCGGGACCAGCCGCAGCAGCGCGTTGCCCAGCGTCGACTTCCCGCAGCCGGACTCCCCGACCAGGCCCAGCGTCTCGCCGCGGTACACGTCGAGGTCCACGCCGTCGACGGCGCGCAGCACCCCCGTCGTGCGGCGCAGCGCCCCGCCCGAGCGGATGGGGAAGTGCACCTCCAGGCCCCGCGCGGAGACCAGCACCTCCTGCGTCGTCGACGTCACGACGCCTCCCCCTCCGCGCACCAGGTGGCCGCCCGGTGCGGCAGGTCCGCGCGCGCGGACCCGACGACGGCCAGTGGCGGCTGCTCGGTCTCGCAGCGGGCGTCGCCGCGCACCGGGCAGCGCGGCCAGAACACGCACCCGGCCGGCAGGTCGGTGGGCGGGGGCGGCGTGCCGGGGATGGTGGCGAGGTCGGCGTCGTCGTCGGTCGCCAGGTCGGGCAGCGCGCCGAGCAGGCCCCGCGTGTAGGGGTGCTCCGGCCGCTCGAGGACGTCGTCGACCGTGCCGTCCTCCACGCAGCGCCCGCCGTACATCACCAGCACCCGGTCGGCGGTGCCGGCGACGACGCCGAGGTCGTGGGTGATCCAGACGACGCCGGTGCCGTGCTCGGTCTGCAGCCGCTCGACCAGGTCGAGGATCTGCGCCTGCACGGTGACGTCGAGGGCGGTGGTCGCCTCGTCGGCGATCAGCAGCGACGGCGAGTTGGCCAGCGCGATCGCGATGACCACCCGCTGCCGCATGCCCCCGGAGAGCTCGTGCGGGTAGCGGTCCACCGCGCGGCCGGGATCGGGCAGGCCCACCTCGCCGAGCAGCTCCACCGCCCGCGCCCGGGCCGCCGCGCGCGACAGCGAGCCGTGCGCGCGCAGCCCCTCGGTGAGCTGCCGGCCCACGGTGAGCACCGGGTTCAGCGAGGTCATCGGGTCCTGGAAGACCATGCCGACGCCGGGACCGCGGACCTGCCGCAGCCGCTCGGGCGACATGGTGAGCAGGTCCTCGCCGCCGAGCAGCGCCCGCCCGGTGACCGTCGCCGTCCGCGCCGGCAGCAGGCCCAGCAGCGCGAGCACCGAGACGCTCTTGCCGCTGCCGGACTCCCCCACCACGGCCACCGTCTCCCCCGCGCCGACGGTGTAGCTCAGCCCGTTGACCACGTGCGCCGTCCCCCGCGGGGTGCGCAGGTCCACCCGCAGGTCCTCGACCTCCAGCACGGGCGCCGTCACCGCCCACCGCCGGCCATCAGGGTGCGCTGCCGCGGGTCGAGGACGTCGCGCAGGCCGTCGCCGAGCAGGTTGAAGCACAGCACGGTGACCACGATCGCCAGGCCCGGGAAGACCGTGTACCACCAGGCCTGGTCGATGAAGCCGCGCCCGTCGGCGAGCATGAGCCCCCACGACGGGTTGGGCCGGCGCGGGCCGAGACCGAGGAAGGACAGCGCCGCCTCGGCCAGCACCGCGAAGGCCAGGCTGATCGAGGTCTGCACGATGATCGGCGGCGCCGCGTTGGGCAGCACGTGCCGGGTGATCAGCCGCCAGTCCGAGGCGCCCACCGACCGCGAGGCGCGCACGTACACCTCCTCCCGCACGCCGAGCACGCTGGCGCGGGTCACCCGGGCGAAGATCGGCACGTAGACGATGCCGATGGCGAGGATCGCGTTGGCCGGCCCGGCGCCGCGGATGGCCACGATGGCGATGGCCAGCAGCACCGCGGGGAAGGCGAACAGCACGTCCATCAGCCGCATCAGCGCGTCGTCGACCCACCGGCCGTAGTAGCCGGCCAGCAGGCCGATCAGCGTGCCCACCACCAGGGCGAACGCGACGGAGGCGAACCCCACCCGCAGCGACGTGGCCGCGCCCAGGACCACCCGGCTGAGGATGTCGCGGCCGAACTCGTCGGTGCCGAAGGGGTGGCTCCGGCTCGGCGGCTGCAGCTGCAACGACGGGTCCTGCTCGTTGGGGCCGTCGGGCGCCAGCGTCTCGTCGAACACCGCCATCAGCACGATGAGCACCAGGACGACGGCGGAGACGGCGGCGGTCGGGTTGCGGGCGAGCAGGCCGAGGGTCTCCCGCCACCGCGGCCGGGGCGGGGCCGCCGTCGGCGGGGGCTCGGACGGCGGCGGGGCGGCCGGGGTGGCGCCGGGGGTCGGCAGCTGCGTCATCGGCGGGCGATCCTCGGGTCGATGCGGCTGTAGAGCAGGTCCACCAGCAGGTTGATGACGAGGAAGACCAGGGCGAAGAGCAGGACGGCGCCCTGCAGCACCGGGAAGTCGCGGTCGCGCACCGCCTGGTAGGCCAGCTGCCCGAGGCCCGGCCAGGAGAAGACGATCTCCACGACGACGACGCCGGAGAGCAGGTAGGCCAGCTGCACGCCGGTGACCGTGACCAGCGGCAGCAGCGCGTTGCGCAGCACGTGCCAGGTGAGCACCTGCCGGGTGGGCACGCCCTTGGCCTGCGCCGTCCGCACGTGGTCGGAGCCCAGCGCCTCGAGCATGCTCGACCGGACGAACCGGGTGATCACCGACCCGGACACCACCCCGGTGGCCACCGCCGGCAGCACCAGCCGCTCCAGCCACCCCAGCGGGTCCTCGGTCAGCGCCACGTAGCCGCCCGAGGGCAGCCAGCCCAGCGTCCCGGCGAAGACCAGGATGAGCATGATCGACAGCCAGAAGTCGGGAACCGAGATGCCGAACTGGCTGACCACGGTGGCCAACCGGTCGACCAGCGACCGCGGGTGCAGCGCCGAGAGCATCCCCAGCGGCAGCGCGATGACCAGCGCGACCACCAGCGAGGCGAGCGCCAGCGTCAGCGTCGCCGGCAGCCGCTCGGCGATCAGCGAGGTGACCGTCTCGCCGCTGCGGAAGCTGACCCCCAGGTCGCCGGTGAGCGCCCGCCCCGCCCAGGTGAGGTACTGCTGGACCAGGGGCAGGTCCAGCCCGCTGCGCTCCCGCAGCGCGTCGTAGGTCTCCTGGGAGAACCGCGTGCCGAGGGCGAGGCGGATCGGGTCGCCCCGGACGAGGTGGATGAGGGAGAAGACCAGGACGCTCACGCCGGCCAGGACGACGACGGCCTGGCCGGCCCGGCGGAGCAGGTACCCGGTCAGGGCAGCTCCACCGTCTCGAAGTTGATCGCGGCGTCGGCCCGCACCTGGTAGCCGGTCAGCCCCGGCGCCCAGGCCTGCACCTCGTCGGGGTTGTAGAGGTACAGGTAGGACACGTCGTCGACGATGATCCGCGCGGCCTGGTCGTAGAGGTCCTTGCGGGCGGCCTGGTCGACCTCGGTGGCGGCGCGGGTGAGCAGGTCGTCGACCTGCGGGTTGGCGTACCCCTGGTAGTTGCTGCCGCCGGTGGACAGGTGCTGGTTCTCGTAGAAGTCGGCCGGGTCGATGTTGCCGATCCAGCTGAGCATGAAGGCGTCGAAGTCGCCCTGGGACTGGCGGTCCAGCCAGGTGGCGAAGTCCTCCTCCTGGATCTCCACGTCGATGCCGATCGGCTCGAGCTGGCTGGCGATCACCTGGGCGGCGGCCACCGTCTCGGGGTACTCGTCGGTGACCATCAGCCCCATCGTGAGCGGCGTCTGCACGCCGGCCTGCTCGAGCAGCTGGCGGGCGGCGTCCTGGTCGGGGGTGAACGGCGCGTAGTCCAGGTAGAACGGGCTGCCCTCGGGGATCGCCGTCTGGTTGGTCTGCGCCGCGCCGAAGCGGGCGGCCTGGGTGACCTCGTCCCGGTCGACCGCGGTGGCGATCGCCCGCCGCACGTCCCGGTTGTCGAACGGCGGGACGGCGTAGTTCATGGACATGTAGAAGTACTCGACGCTGGTGACCGAGCCGAGCTCGACCTCCTCGTCGCTCTCGAGGTCGGCGACGTTCTGCGGCGGCACGTTGTCGGTCCACTGCACCTCGCCGTTGCGCAGCGCCGTCAGCGCCGAGCTGGCCTCGGTGATGTAGCGGAACTCGACGCCGTCGATGCTCGGCGCGCCGCCCCAGTAGTCCTCGAAGGCGGTGAGCACGGTGCCGTTCGCGTCGGAGCTCTCCAGCCGGAACGGGCCGGTGCCGTTGGCCTCGCTCTGCAGGTCGAACTCGTCGGCGGCGTTCTCCGAGACGATCGCCATGCCCTTGAACGCGCCGATCAGCTCCAGCAGGTTCGGCGTCGGCCGGGTCAGCGTGATGACGACGGTGCGCGGGTCGGGGGCCTGCACGTCGGCGACCGTGGCGAACCGGTAGGCGTTCGACAGCTCCTCGTCGATGATCCGCCGGTAGCTGTAGACGACGTCCGCGGAGTCGAACTCGCTGCCGTCGTGGAAGGTCACGCCGTCGCGGAGGGTGAACGTCCAGCTCAGCTGGTCGGGGCTGGTGGTCCACGACTCGGCCAGGCTCGGCTGCATGGTGAGGTCCTCGGCGGACGGGACGACGAGGGTGTCGTACACGTTCTCCAGCACCTGGAAGCTCGCGTAGGCGTTGGTGACGTGCGGGTCGAACTGGTCGGGCTCGGCGCTGACGGCCGCGACCAGGGTGTTCTCCCCGCCGCCGCCCCCGCCGCCGGTGTCCACGCTCTCCCCGCCGCCCCCGCAGGCGGTCAGGACCAGGGCCGCGGCCGCGGCGAGGGGCAGGAGCCGGTTCGTGCGCACGGGGTACCTCCGGAGCTCGTCGGCGTCGTCGGTGCCGACCCTGGCCCGGACGCCGCCGTCCCGCAGGTCGAGCCGGTGATCGTTGCGCGCCCGTGACCCCTCCGGTCAGGCCTCGCCGACGGTGGCCCGCCGCAGCGCCGCGACGTCGCACTTGGGCACCCGGTCGGCGGTGAGCAGGCCGTTGACCTCCTGGTAGGTGTCGGTGAGCTGCGTCCAGCAGGCACCCGCGAGCGCGCTGCTGGCGTGCACCGCCGCCCACTGGTCGCGGTACCGGGCGAGCAGGTCCTCCGGGGAGCGGGCGTCGGCGTACCCCCAGCCGCCGTCCCCCGGCGCGCGCAGGGCGACGCCGCCGAACTCCGAGAGCACGACGGCGCGGCCGGCCACCCCCGCCCGGTCGAGGTCGGCCAGGTGGCCGTCGGGGCGCCGTCCGCCGGCCAGCCGCTCGAGGTCGGCCGCGGTGGCGTAGCGGGCGGCCAGCACCGCCGGGTCCTGCTCGTAGTCGTGCACACCGAGCAGCTGCCCGCCGAGGGCCTCCCAGCCGTCGTTCGCCGACACCGGCCGGGTGCCGTCGAGGGCGTCGGCGACACCGGCGAGTGCGGTGACCAGGCCGCGCTGGGCCCGGTCGCCGGCGACCTCCGGCACGCCCCACGACTCGTTGAGCGGCACCCAGGCGACCACGCTCGGGTGGCCGCGGTGGGCGACCACGACCTCGGCCCACTCGCGCAGCAGCCGGGCCGCCGCCGTCGGGCCGGGGCGGTAGGCCGAGGGCATCTCCGCCCAGACGAGCAGGCCCGCGCGGTCGGCCAGCGCGAGGTAGCGCGGGTCCTCGGTCTTCTGGTGCTTGCGGACGCCGGTGAAGCCCAGCGCCCGGGTGAGCTCGAGGTCGCGGCGCAGCGCGGCGACGTCGGGCGGGGTGGCGCCGGTGTGCGGCCAGTAGCCCTGGTCGAGCACCAGCCGCAGCGGCACCGGGCGGCCGTTGACCAGCAGGTGGCCGTCGTCGACCTCCACCGAGCGCAGCGCCGTGTAGCTCGCCACCTCGTCGAGCACCTCGCCGTCGTCGCGGACCAGGGCCATCTCGGCGTCGAGCAGCACCGGGTCGGGCCGCGGCTCCCAGGTCAGGTGCCAGCGGTCGTCGGTGCCGCCGTCGCCGACCGGCAGGGTCCGCTCGACGACCGCGCCGTCGACCCGGACCGAGTCGTCGGCGAGCAGCCGGCCGCCGGCGCGCAGCCGCAGGTGCAGGCGGGCGCCGGTCACCGGGACCGACAGCTCCACCCGGACGTGCACGCGCATCGTGTGCGGGTCGCCGCGCCAGACGACGTCGGCCACGTGCTCGCGGGCCACGTGCTCCAGCCACGGCGTGCGCCAGATCCCGGTGGTGCGCGGGTAGAAGACCGCGTGCGGCTCGTCGCGCCAGTCCTGCTTGCCGCGGGGCGCCTCGAGGTCGCGGGGGTCGTCGTCGGCCCGGACGAGCAGGTCGGCGCCGTCGCCGAGGTGGTCGGTGACGTCGACCCGGAACGGCGTGTACCCGCCCTCGTGCCGCACGACGTGCGCACCGCCGACCCAGACGTCGCAAACCCGGTCGACGGCGCCGAAGCCGACGACGGTGCGGCGGTCACCCTGCCGGCCGGGCAGCGGGCGGCGGTACCAGGCGCGGTGCAGCGGGCCGGTCCAGCCGATGCCGCTGGCCGGGGTCTCCGGGGCGTAGGGCACCCGGACGGTGCGGTCGAGGGCGACGCTGCCGGCGGTGGCGGTCAGGTCGGGGTCGGCCGCGAAGTCCCAGTCGCCGTCCAGCGAGGTCCACGGCCGGCGCAGCAGCGGGCGGGGGTGGGCGGTCGGGTCGTCGCGGTGGGCCACGCCGTCCACCTCACCGGAGGGACGCGGTCGGCGCACCCGTGGCCGGCGACGTCCTCCCGCACCGCAGCGTGTCCCACCCGACGTCCCACGGTCGGGTCGGACACTCGACGACCAGGTCCCCTGATCATCGAGCGGCCCCGACACGCGTCACTCGGTGGTGGGCAGGGCGCCGTTGACGGTCACCGCGTCGACGGCGCCGTGGCCGACCTCCCAGCGGTCGAGCAGCTCCTGGTAGACGCCGTCGTCGACCAGCCGCTGCAGCGCGGTGGTGAGCACGTCGCGCAGCCCGGTGCGGTCCGGGGCGACGGCGATGCCGTACAGGCCCGGCTCGTACTGGGTGTCGGAGACCAGCTGGTAGCTGTTCTGGGTGCGCGGGTCGGTGGTCACGAACACCGCCGGCGGGTAGTCGGCGACGACGGCGTCGGCGCGGCCGGTGCGCAGCTCGAGCAGCGCGTCGTCGTTGGTGGCCACCTCGCGGACGTCGATGCGCAGCGCACACGCCCCCTGCGCCCGCTCCAGCAGCCCCACCTGCACGGTCCCGGCCTCGACGGCCACGCTGCGGCCGCACAGCCCGGCCAGGTCGTGGATGCCCAGCGGGTTGCCCCGGCCCACGACGATCGAGGACCCGGCGCGGAAGTAGTTGACGAAGTCGGCCTGCTGCTCGCGCTCGGCGGTGTCGGTGACCGCGCTCATCACCAGGTCGAACCGGTCGGCGGCCAGGTCGTCGAGCAGGGTGTCGAACGGCGAGGCCTCGAAGCGCACCTCGACGCCGAGCAGGTCGCCCAGCGCCGCGCCCAGGTCGGGCTCGAAGCCGACGATCGTGCGCCCGTCGGGGCCGAAGGACGACGCGGGCGGGTACGAGGGGTCGTTGGCCACGGTGAGGACGCCGGCCTCCCGCACGTCCTCGGGCAGCGCGGCGTGCAGCGCCTCGTCGAGGCCGACGGTCGGCCCCGCCGCCTCGGCGGTGTGGTCGGCTCCGTCGCACCCGGCCGTGACCAGCACGGCGGCGAGGACGGCGGCGCCCGCGAGGGCACGGGTCGAGCGGGTCACGGGAGGACCTCCACGGGGAGCGCGGGCACGAGGCCGGCCGCGCGGGTGAGCTCCGGCCACGGCAGTGGCCGGGAGAAGTGCCAGCCCTGGGCGCGGTCGCAGCCGACCGAGCGCAGCCAGTCGGCGACCTCGGGCGTCTCCACGCCCTCGGCGCAGACCGACAGGCCCAGGCCGTGCGCGAGCTCGACCAGGGACCGGACGACGGCGGCGTCCTCGGCGTGCGCGTCGACGCCGGTGACGAACGCGCGGTCGACCTTGACCTCGGTCAGCGCCAGGGAGCGCAGGTGCGAGAGGCTGGCGAAGCCGACGCCGAAGTCGTCGAGCGCCGCCCCGAAGCCGTGCGCGGCCAGCTCGGCCAGGCACGCCGACGCGGCGGCGAGGTCGGCCGGCAGGGCGGTCTCGGTGACCTCCAGGTGCAGCCGCCACGGCGGCACCCCGGCCTCGGCGGCCAGCCGCGCCACGGTGGCGGCGAAGCCGGGCGCCTCCAGGTTGCGCACCGAGACGTTGACCGACACGGTCCAGTCCTCGCCCGCGGCGACCCAGGCGGCGCAGTCGGCCAGCGCCTGCCGGAGCACCCACTCGGTGAGCGCGCCCATGACGCCGGACTGCTCCAGCGCGGGCAGGAACTCGCCGGGGCCGAGCAGCCCGCGGCGGGGGTGCTGCCAGCGCAGCAGCGCCTCGACGCCGACGGTGCGGCCGGTGGCCAGGTCCACCTGCGGCTGGTAGTGCAGCCGCAGGTCGCCGTCCTCCAGGGCGCGGCGGGCCTCGAGCTGCAGCGCCGGGGAGTGCGCCGAGGGGGCGGTGGACCGCCGGTCGAACACGACGATGCCGCTGGCGCCGCGCTTGCCCTGGTACATGGCCGCGTCGGCGCAGGTCATCAGCGTCTCGACGTCGGCGGCGTCGGCCGGGTGCATGGCGATGCCGCAGCTGGCCTCCACGGCGAGCGGGACCCCGTCGACGACGGCCTCGGCCGCCAGCGCCTCGCTGACCCGCTCGACGAGCTCCCGCGCACCGGCGGGGTCGTCGAGGCCGGGCAGCAGCAGGCCGAACTCGTCGCCGCCCAGGCGGGCCACGGTGTCCCCCGCCCGCACGGTCGCCGCCAGCCGGACGCCCACCTCGCGCAGCAGCTGGTCGCCGGCGTGGTGGCCGAGGGTGTCGTTGACCTCCTTGAAGCGGTCGAGGTCGACGAGCACGACCGCGCCCGGGGTGCCGCGCTGGAGCTCGGCGTCCACCCGGCGGGCGAACAGCTCGCGGTTGGCCAGCCCGGTCAGCGGGTCGTGCAGCGCGTCGTGCTCGGCCTGCGCGGCCTGCCGGCGCAGCCGCCGGGTGGTCGACCAGCTGATCGCGCCGATCACCAGGTACAGCACGCCGAGGCCGGCGCCGAGACGCCAGTAGGTGCGGGTGGTGGCCGCCTCCACCTCGGCGGCGACGGTGTCGTAGGGCAGCAGCAGCTCCAGCACGCCGATCGAGCGCCCGGAGGTGTCGGCCACGATGGGCTGCAGCACCCGGATGACCCGGCCCACGGCCAGCCCGTCGCGGTCGAGCAGCGCCACGTCGGTGCCGCCGCCCGCGGCGAGGGCGAAGCCCGGCCCGGTGCTCGGGACGACGTCCTCGCCGGCGGGGTAGTCGGGCAGCGCCTCGACCGGGCCCACGGCGCCGTCGTCGGCGAAGAGCACGGCGCCGGAGAAGTCGCGCAGCCGCAGCCGCAGGATCGACCCGCGGAAGACGGCCAGGTCGGTGGCCGCCGACAGCCGCTCGCGCTCGGCCTCGGTGAGCCCGGTGCCGAGGTCCTGGCCGCGCAGCGCCGGGCCGATCGCCATCTCCTCGACGACGGCGGCCTGGGCGCGGCCGTACTCCAGCGCGCGGTCGACGGCGTCCTGGCGGATGCCCGCGGCGAGCACGGCACCCAGCACGACCACCGGCACCAGGCTGGCCGCGGCGTAGGCGGCGAACAGCCTGGTCCCTCCGGCTCGGGGGCGCCCGGTGCGGCTCATGCGCCCCCATCGGCCACCGCGGGCCGCCGGTCCACCCCGGCGCGGCCGGCCTCCCCCTCCCGGGTGAGCGGGTCCGGGACGGCCGGGCGGGAGGATGGGCGTTCGTGAGCACCCTCGCCGCGGCCGCCGAGACCCTGCCCGTCCCGGCGGTGGTCGACCTCGCCGCGATCGTGGTCGGCGCGCTCACCGGCGGGCTGCTCGCCGCGCGCGAGGGGTTCCCCGTCTCCGGCGTGCTGCTGCTGGCGGTCACCGGCGGGCTCGGCGGCGGGCTGGTCCGCGACGTGCTGCTGGCCGGCGGGCCGCCGGTGGCGCTGACGAACCCGCGCTACCTGCCCGCCGTGGCCATCACCGCGGCGGTGACCTTCTACTTCTCCGGCTGGCTGTCGCGGCTGACCCGCCTGCTGGTGGTCCTCGACGCGCTCACCCTCGGCCTGTTCACCGTGATCGGCGCGCAGAAGGCCCAGCTCGCCGGACTGCCCAGCGCCTCGGTGGTGTTCATCGGCACGCTGACCGCCGTGGGCGGCGCGGTGATCCGCGACGTGCTGCTCGCGCAGCGGGCCGACATCGTGCAACCGGGCCCGTATAACGCGGTCGCCGCGCTGCTGGGGGCCACCGCGCTCACCGTGCTCGCCGGCCCGGCCGGGCTCGCCCCGATCCCGGTGGCGCTGGTCGTCATCGTGCTGGTGGCGACGCTGCGGGTGCTGTCGGTGTGGCGCGGCTGGGAGGCGCCGGTCGCCGTCGACCTGCCCGGGCGCGCCCGCAGCCGGCTGGCGCGCGCACGCCCGGGACGCCCCGACGGACGCCGGCGGCTGCGCCGCCGGACCCGCTGAGGCGCGGGCCGCTCAGCGGGCCGGCGGGGACGGGAAGCCGCCGACGAGCTGCTCGAAGGCGTGCGCCACCCGGAGGCAGGTGGCGTCGGCGAACCGGCGGCCCACCAGCATCATGCCGACCGGGAGGCCCTCCGACAGCCCCGCCGGGACGCTGGTGGCCGGGTGCCCGCTGACGTCGAACGGCGCGCAGTTGACGATCATCTCCAGGCCTCGCGACACCCGGACCTCGAGCGGGTCGTCGGGCGCCGGGATCGGCCGGGCGACCATCGGCACGGTGGGCATCACCAGCAGGTCGACGTCGGCCAGCGCGGCGTCGTAGTGCCGGCGGACCTCGACGGCCAGGTTCTGTGCCATCGCGTAGTGCCGGCCCTGCTCCCGCTCCAGCGACCAGCGGCCGGTCAGGGCGACGGCGGTGACCGTCGGCGACCAGCGGTCGGTGGTCTCCCGGCGCCGCCGGCCGTAGTGGGCGACCAGCTCGGGGTCGTAGCGGCCCTCCCAGTTGTGGCCGTACCCGTTGCCCTCGATCATCTGCACGGTCGCGCCGTCGGTGGCGATGACGTTCCAGACGTGCAGCGCGTGCCGGTGCCACGGCAGGTCGACGTCGACCACCTCCACGCCCAGCTCGCGCAGCCGCCCGGCCGCCGCGCGCACGGTGTCGTCCACGCCGTCCTCGGACAGCTCCTCCCAGCCGAAGCCCTGGGCCACCACGCCGACCCGCAGCCCCGCCACGTCCCCGCCGAGGGCGGCGGCGTAGCCGTCGGGCGCCAGGTCGGCCGGCTGCCGGGGGTCCTCGCCGTCCCGGCCGGCGAGGACGTCGAGCACCGCCGCGGCGTCGGCGACCGTGCGCGTCATCGGGCCGAGGTGGTCGAGGGTCGTCTCGATCGGGAAGGCGCCGGTGTAGGGCACCAGGCCGTGGGTCGGCTTGTGCCCGACGATCCCGCAGAAGGCGGCCGGCATGCGGATCGACCCGCCCTGGTCCCCGCCCAGCGCCAGGTCGACCTCGCCCGCCGCGACCAGCGCCGCGCTGCCGCTGGAGCTGCCGCCGGTCGTGCGGGTGGGGTCCCAGGGGTTGTGCACCGGGCCGGTGACCGAGGTGTGGCTGCCGCCGGAGAAGCAGAGGTCCTCGCAGACGGACTTGCCCGTCACGGTGGCGCCGGCCTCGAGCAGGCGGGTGACCACGGTGGCGTCCCGGGCGGGCACGAACCCCTCCACCGTGTGGCTGCCGTTCATCATCGGGACGCCGGCGACCGCCACGTTGTCCTTGACCGCCACCGTGCGGCCGGCCAGGGGGCCGTCGGCCGCGCCGCGGATCTCGGTGCGCACGTACCAGGCCCCGAGCGGGTTGTCCGCGTCGTCGGGCCGGGAGCCGGACCGGCCGGCGGGTGCCTCGGGGGCGGTGCCGGCGTACAACTCCTCGACCGCGTCGTAGGAGGTGAGGAACGCGGCCACCAGCGGGGTGTAGGCGGCGACCTCCGCCTCGTCCGGCTTCATGCCCCACGAGGAGGCCAGCGCGGCGACCTCGGTCTCGTCCGGCGGGCGTACGGCCACGGTTGCCTCCTGCGGCGCTCGGCGGGTGTGGCTGGAAGCTAGCGCCGGCGCCCCGCCGCTGCACCGCGAGCCGCCGCGGTCGCGCCGGCCGGCCGCGGGCGGCCAGGATGGGTGCCGTGAGCCAGCCCGACCGCGAGCACGACGTCGTCCTCCTCGGTGCCACCGGCTTCGTCGGCCGGCTGGTCGCCGGGTACCTGGCCCGGAGCGCACCGCCCGACCTGCGCGTCGCGCTGGCCGGCCGGTCGCGCGACAAGCTCACCGCCGTCGCGGCGGACCTGCCGGACGCGGGGCGCCGCTGGCCGCTGCTGGAGGCCGACACCGGCGACCCGGCGTCGCTGGCCCGGCTGGCGGAGGGCACCCGCGTGCTGGTGACCACCGTGGGTCCCTACGCCCGCTACGGCCTGCCCGTCGTCGAGGCGTGCGCCCGCGCCGGCACCCACTACGCCGACCTCACCGGCGAGGTGCTCTTCGTCCGCGAGGCGATCGACCGCTTCGACGCCGTCGCCCGGGAGTCCGGCGCGCGGATCGTGCACGCCGCCGGCTACGACTCGATCCCCTCCGACCTCTCGGTGTGGCTGCTCGCCGAGCGGGCGCGGGAGGACGGCGCCGGCGGGCTCACCGACGTCCGGCTGGTCGCCACCGTCCGCGGCGGGTTCAGCGGCGGCACGGTCGCCTCGATGCTGGGGCAGGTCGAGGCGATGGCCACCGACCGCGAGGTGCGCCGGCTGATCGGCGACCCCTACGCCCTCTCCCCCGACCGCGCCGCCGAGCCGGCCACCCGGCAGCCCTCGGACGCCGCCCCTCCCGCGCTGGCCGCCGACGGCCGGTGGACCGCCCCCTTCGTCATGGCGCCGTTCAACACCCGGATCGTGCGGCGCAGCAACGCGCTGCAGGAGTGGGCCTACGGCCGCGGCATGCGCTACGGGGAGTCGATGAGCGCCGGCCGCGGTCTCCCCGGGGCGCTCGCCGCCGCCGGCATCACCACCGGCCTGGCCGCGGGGCTGGGCGCGCTGGCGTTCCCGCCGACCCGCGCGCTGCTCGACCGGGTGCTGCCCGCGCCCGGCAGCGGCCCGTCGGAGGCGACCCGGGAGAAGGGCTTCTTCCGGATGGTGGTCGACGCCTCGACCGAGGGCGGACGGCGCTACCGGGCCACCGCGGCCGGCCCCGGCGACCCCGGGTACAAGGCGACGTCGGTCATGCTCGGCGAGGTCGCCCTGGGCCTGGCGATCGACACCGACCGGCTGCCCGACCGCGCCGGATCGCTCACGCCGGCGACCGCGCTGGACGGCGTGCTCGTCGAGCGGCTGCGCGCCGCCGGCCACACCTACGACGTCACCGAGCTGTGAGGGCGGCGATGATCAGGTGACCTGATCATCGAGTGTCCTACCCGACCGTGGGACGTCGGGTGGGACGCGCTGCGGTGCGGTAGGACGCGCTCCGGTGCGGTGGGACGCGCTGGGGCACGTGGCGACGATCGGGCTCCCCGCCAGCCGGGGACGGCAGGTGGTCGCGGTGTCGTCGAGGAGTGGGGCCCGGAGGGTCCCGCGACGAGGCGACGATCGGGCTCCCCGCCAGCCGGGGACGGCACGTGGCCGCGGTGCGGTCCGGAGGACCGCCGTGTCACAGCACCCGGACGGCGAGCAGCGCGACGTCGTCCTCGGCGTCGGGCAGGAACAGCCGCGCGAGCACCCGGTCGCACAGCTCCTCCAGCGGCAGGCCGGCCGTGTCGCGCAGCACCGCGAGCAGCTCGGCGGTGCCCGCGTCGAGGTCGCGGTCGCGCCGCTCGACCAGCCCGTCGGTGTGCAGCAGCACCGTGCTGCCCGCCGGCAGGACGGCGGTGCAGTCGGTGCGCGGCCGTCCGGGGTCGACGCCGAGCAGCAGGTCGGCGTGCCCGGGGTCGAGCAGGCGGACACCGCCGTCGGGGTCGACGACGACCGGGGGCGGGTGACCGGCACTCGACCAGCGCAGCAGCGCCGGCTCCCCGGGCCGCCGCTCGAGGCGGGCCACCACCGCCGTCGCCATGGCCCCGAGGTCCAGCCCGACGGCAGCGCGGTCCAGCCGGGTGAGCGCCTCGGCCGGGGAGGGGTCACCGGCGTAGGCGATGCCGCGCAGCAGCCCGCGCAGCTGGCCCATCATCGCGGCGGCGTGCCGGTCGTGGCCGACGACGTCGCCGATGGCCAGCACCGTGTGCCCGCCGGCCTCGACGAAGGCGTCGTACCAGTCGCCGCCGATCTCCGCGCCCTCGGACGCGGGGCGGTAGCGGACGACGATCTCCGAACCCGGGGGCCGGGGCGGCGCGGTGAGCATGCTGTGCTGCAGCACCTCGGCCAGGTCCCGCTGCTGGGCGTACAGGCGGGCCGACTGCAGCGCCAGCCCCGCCCGGCGGCCCACCTCGACCGCCGTCTCCAGCTCCTCGGGCGTGTGCGGGCCGCGCTCGGCGCCGTTGGCCGTGCCCAGCGCGCCGATGACGTGCCCGCGGGCCACCAGCGGCACGATCAGCGCCGACCGCGGGCCCAGCCGCAGCAGGGTCTCCTGGTCGGCGGGGTCGGGCAGCGAGCGGGCGATCCGCTCGGGGTCCAGCTCCGGCACCACCAGCGGGCGGCCGGTGCGGGTGACCACGCGGGCGGCGTGCTCGTCGCTCATCCCCGGCACCATCGCGCGCACGTAGGCGGCGACGTCCTCGCGGCGGCCCGGGTCGCGGTGCGCCCAGGCCACCTCCTGCAGCCGGCCCTGCTCCTCGGTGACGACGATCCAGCACCAGTCGGCGAGCGCGGGCACGACCAGGTCGGCGAGACGGTCGAGCTGCTCGGTGATGTCCAGGCTGCCCGAGAGCACCTGCCCGGCCTCGGCGAGCAGCTGCAGCCGCCGGTTGGCCGCCATCAGCTCGGCCTCGGCGGCGGCCCGCTCGGCGCGGGAGCGCATGCGGGAGACGCTCGTGGCGATCTGGGCGGTCAGCGCGTCGAGCAGCTCGGCGTCGGTGGCGGCGAAGGCGTGCTCGGTGTCCCAGACGACGACGAAGCTGCCCAGCAGCCGGCCCTCGACGCGCAGCGGGAGCGCGGCCATCGCACGCACGCCCAGCACCGGGCCGACCTCGGCCATCCGCGGGAAGCGCGCGACCGCCGCGTCGAGGTCGGGGAACAGGAAGCGCTCGCCGTGACGGGCGGCGTACTGGGTGGGCAGCTCGTCGTCGAGCTCGACGACCACACCGCGGTCGGTCAGGTCCACCGCGACGTCGGCCTCGGCCGCGGCCGCGGCGGCGGCGTCGGCCAGGCGCTGCCCCAGGTGCAGCCGCAGGGTGCCGTCGCCGTCGAAGGCGGCCAGCGCGCTCGACGACGCGCCCAGCACCCGCGCGCCGCGCAGCGCGATCTCGGCCAGCTGGGACGGCGCGGTCGCGCTGGCGAGCTCCGCGGCGACCTCGGCCACCGCGGCCGCCCGCTGCACCGCGGCCATCCGCCGGGCGGACTGCTCCCGGGTGTCGGTGACGTCGACGACGGTGCCGAGCACCCGCACCGCCTCCCCGCGGACGTCGCGCACCACGCGCCCGCGCGACACCGTCCAGCGGATCCCGCCGTCGGCGTGCAGCGCCCGGCACTCGACGACGTACTCCCCCGACCCGGCGAACGCCTCGGCCATCGCCTGCCGGACGGCGGCGTGGTCGTCGGGGTGGATCCGCTCGGCGAGCATCCGGTCGACGTCGGTGAACTCCTGGGCGCCCTCGAGGCCGTGCACCGCCGCGCACCGCTCGTCCCACGACACGACGCCGGTGCGCCGGTCGTGCTCCCAGATGCCGACCTCGCTGGCCTCCAGGGCGACGTCGAGCCGGGCGAGCGAGGCACCGATCGCCGAGCGGGCCGCGGACAGCTCGAGCTCGGCGACCACCGAGGCGGCCAGGTGCTCGAGCAGGGCGGCGTCGTCGTCGTGCCACGCCCGCGGGGTGGGGTCGTAGACGGCGAGCGCGCCGACCACCCGGCCCGACGCCGAGACGAGCGGCGCGCCCAGGTAGGACACGACCTCCCCGGAGGTGACGGCCGGGAGGTCGGCGACGCGGTCGTCGGCGCGGGCGTCGGCGACGACGAGCACCCGTCCGTCCCGGACCACCCGCGCGGACAGCTGTCCGGTGAGCAGCGCCGGACCGCCCACGACGCCGGGTGGCAGGCCGTACCCGCCGACGACGGTGTCCTGGTCGGTGAAGATGGTGACCTTCGCGTGGTCGGCGCCCAGCAGCCGCGCGGCCAGGCCGGAGAGCCGGTCGTAGGCCGCCGGACCGGGCACCTCGACCAGGAGACGGCGGGCGGCGGCGACGCGGTGGGCGTCGTGCAGGACGTCAGGACCCTGCAACGGCACGGGGACGGACACGACCCCTCCTCGTGCGCGTGCGGCCCGGACGGCCGCAGCGGACCATGGTGCCACGCGCACCGCCGGATACGGACGAGCGCGTCCGGTGGGTGCTCCCCCGACCGGGTGATCCTCCGCCTGGCGCGGGTCAAGCGGGAGACCGGGGTCGACGACCACCCGGGACATGCCGGGCACCCTCACCACCCGCCTGCCGGACTGCCGGCCGCTGCTGGCCGACCCCGCCGACCTCGACGTCGTCTTCCAGCCCGTCGTCGACCTCACCCGCGCCCGCGTCGCCGGCTACGAGGCGCTGTCCCGCTTCCCCGGCACCGCCGGCCCCGAGGTGTGGTTCGCCGCGGCCGCCGACGCCGGCGTGGCCGCGGAGCTGCAGGCCCTCGCGCTGCACCGGGCGCTGTCGGCCGTCGCGCGGCTGCCCCGGGGCACCTTCCTCGTCATCAACGTCGCGCCGCACCTGCTCGACAGCCGGCCGGTGCAGGCGGTGCTGGCCGGCCGGCCGGACCTGCGCGGCGTCGTCCTGGGCCTGACCGGGCACGACCCGGTGGCCGACCCGGCGGCGGTGCGCGTGCAGGTGGCCGCGCTGCGCGCCCGCGGTGCCCTGGTGGCCCTCGACGACACCGGCGCGGGCTGGTCGGGACTGCACCAGGTCGCCGCCCTGCGGCCGGACCTGGTGGCGCTGGACCGGGCCCTGCTCGCCGGGGTCGACGCCGACCCGGTGCGCCAGGCCATCGCCGAGGTGCTGTCCGGGCTGACCGGCCGCACCGGCTCCTGGCTGCTCGCGCAGGGCGTCGAGACCCGCGGGGAGCTGGCCGCCGTGTGCCGCCTGGGCGTCCCGCTCGCGCAGGGCTGGCTGCTCGGCCGCCCGGCGCCCGGCTTCGCCCCGCTGCACCCCGAGGTCGCCGCGCTGGTGCGGGCGCAGGCCGCCCGCGCCCGGACCGCGGACTCCGTCGCCGGACTGCTGCGCCCGGTGCGCCAGGTCGCGGCGACCGAGCCCACGCCGGGGGTGCCACCGGTGGTCCTGGTCGACCCGTCGGGCGCGCCGCTGGCGCTGCGGCTGGCCGACCCGCGCACCGGCGCCGTGCACACCGCCCCGGTCTCGCTGCGGGCGCACCGCGGAGACGCCGTCGCCGAGACCCTGCACCGGGCGCTGACCCGGCCCCCGGCCCACCGCTTCGACCCCGTCGTCTGCACCGACACCGCGGGCGCGGTGCTCGGGCTGGTGCGGGTCGAGGACCTCGCCTCGGCCGCCGCCGCCCGCTAGTCGCGACCCCGGCGTGCGCGAGGCGGCCGGGGCTACTCGGAGGCGGCGGTCAGCGCGGCGCGCTCGTCGTCGGTGAGCACCAGGTCCTGCATCGGCAGCAGGTCGGCGAGCTGGTCGACGTCGCGGCCGCTGGCGATCGGCGCGGTGACCGTGGGCCGGTCGGCCAGCCAGCGCAGCGCCACCGCGGCCGCCGTCACCCCGTGCGCGGCGGCGACCTCCTGCAGCGCGGCCAGCACCCGGTCGCCGCGCTCGCCGGCGTAGGCCATCGCGCCGCGGGCGCGCGGCGAGTCGACCCGCTCCCCGGCCCGGTACTTACCGGTCAGGAAGCCCTTGGCCAGCGAGAAGTACGGCAGGCAGCCCAGCCCGTGCGCGGCGACGACGTCGCGCAGGCCGTCCTCGTAGACCGGCCGCTCCACCAGGTTGTAGAGCGGCTGCAGCGCCACGTAGCGGGTCAGGCCCAGCCGCTCGGAGGTCTCCAGCGCCTCGGTGAGCCGCTGGGGCGAGTAGTTCGACGCCGCGACGTACAGCACCTTGCCCGAGCGCACCAGCTCGTCGAACGCGGTGAGCGTCTCCTCCAGCGGCGTCGTCTCGTCGTCGTAGTGCGCGTAGTACAGGTCGATGCGGTCGGTCCGCAGGTTGCGCAGCGAGCGCTCGGCGGCCTCGCGGATCTCCCCGGCCGCCAGCGGGTGCGCCTTCTGCTGCGGCGAGGCCTTGGTGGCCACGACCACGCGGTCGCGCAGGCCGCGCTCGGCCATCCAGCCGCCGAGGATCTGCTCGGAGCGGCCGTCGCCGTACATCTCGGCGGTGTCGACGAACGGGCGCCGGGTGCTCGGGACGGCGTCGACGAACCGGTCGAGGACGGCGTGCGACGTCGCCTCGTCGGCGGTCCAGCCGAAGACGTTGCCGCCGAGGCACAGGTCGCTGACGGTCAGGTCGGTCCCGGGGAGCTGCGGCACACCCCCACGCTAGGCGGCCCTCGGCGGGACCGCTGCCGGGGCGCCGACGGCCCCGTGGACTGGCCAGATCCCCCGCGGACGTGACACGGTGCCCCGGGCCGGACCGCCTCCACGGGGACCGGCCGTCCCCCGGGCGCCCGCCCGGGGCGGCCGCCGCGCAGCGCGGCGGCATCCCGAACGGCGGCCCGCCGAGCCCGCGCGGCCGCGACACCACGAGAGGATCCCCGTGAACAAGGCCGAACTCGTCTCCGCCATCGCCAAGCGCGCCGACGTGCCGAGCTCCACCGTGGACGCCGTCCTCAACGGCCTCCAGGAGGAGCTCGTCGAGGCGATCACCCGCGGCGAGAAGGTCGCCGTCTCCGGCCTGCTCACCGTCGAGCGGACCCAGCGCTCGGCCCGGACCGGCCGCAACCCGCAGACCGGCGAGTCCATCGACATCCCCGCGGCCAACACGGTCAAGGTGAGCGCCGGGTCGAACCTGAAGAAGGCCGCCAGCAACGTCCCGGTGTGACCGGCGGTCGCCCGGCGACGTCCCGGTCTGACCTCCCGCCGTCGGGGCGGCGCCTGCCCCTGTGACCGGGCCCACCACCGCGTGGGTCAGGATGCGAGGGCAGGCGCCGCCCGGCGGGCGGACGGCGCGGGACGGAGGAACGCGTGAGCAGCGGACTGGCCCTGGACACCGACCCGGCCGAGGTGGGGCTCGACCCCGCGCGGCTGCAGCGCCTCGACCGGCGGCTGGCCCGCTGGGTCGACGACGGGCAGCTGCCCGGCTACCTGGTCACCGTGTCCCGCCGGGGGCGGCTGGCCCACGTGGGCCGGGCCGGGATGCGCGACGTCGAGAGCGGCCTGCCGGTGGAGGAGGACACCCGCTGGCGGATCTTCTCGATGACCAAGCCGGTGACCTCGGTGGCGGCGATGATGCTGTACGAGGAGGGCGCCTTCGAGCTCACCGACCCGATCGCGAGGTGGCTGCCCGAGTTCGCCGAGACCCGCGTCTACGTGGCCGGGTCGGCGCAGAAGCCGGTCACCCAGCCGCAGGTCGAGCCGATCCGGGTGCGGCACCTGCTGACCCACACCTCGGGTCTGACCTACGGCTTCCACCACGCCCACCCGGTCGACGCCATGTACCGCGCGATGGGCCACGAGTGGGGCACCCCGCCGGGGGCCGACTCGGCCGAGGTCTGCCGCCAGTGGGCGTCGGTGCCGCTGGTCTTCCAGCCCGGCTCGGAGTGGAACTACGGCGTGTCCACCGACGTCCTCGGCCGCCTGGTGGAGGTCGTGTCGGGGCAGCCGCTCGACGTCTTCTTCCAGGAGCGGGTCTTCGGGCCGCTCGGCATGACCGACACCTCCTTCGGTCTGCGGGAGGACGACGACCCCGCCTCGCTGGCCCGCCTCTACTCCGCCGTCCCCGGTCGGCCCGGCGGGGCGGCCACGGGGTACGCGCCGCTGGACACCATGGGCGCCGCGGCGCTGTCGAAGCCGGCGTTCCTCTCCGGCGGTGGCGGGCTGGTGGGCACGGCGGGTGACTACGTGCGCTTCGCCGAGATGCTCCGCCGCGGCGGCTCGTTCGACGGCGGCCGGCTGCTGGGCCCCCGCACGATCGCCCACATGACCCGCAACCACCTGCCCGGCGACGCCGACCTGGAGACCTTCGGCCGGCCGCTGTTCGCCGAGACGCCGCTGCGCGGGGTCGGCTTCGGGCTGGGCTTCTCGATGGTGATCGACCCGGTGCGCTACGGCGGCGTGGCCAGCGTCGGCGACTACAGCTGGGGCGGGGCGGCGTCCACCGCGTTCTACGTCGACCCGGTCGAGGACGTCGTCGTCACGTTCTTCACGCAGCTGCTGCCCTCGTCGACCCTGCCGATCCGGGCCTACCTGCGCGCCCTGGTCAACCAGGCGATCGTGACCTGACGGAGGCCGCGGTCCGCGGAGGCGCCTGGTGCGCCTCCGCGGACGGCGTCAGAGGTAGCGGCGGTAGACGACGGTGGCGACCATCGCCGGCTTGGACGCGCCCTCGACCTCGACGGTGACGTCCATGTTCATGCTGACGCCGCCGTCGAAGGGCGTGACGGAGGCGAGCGTGGCGCCGGCGCGCACCCGGCTGCCCACCGGCACCGGCGAGGGGAAGCGCACCTTCTCCGTGCCGTAGTTGACGCCCATGCGGAAGCCGGTGATCTCGACGATCTGCGGCAGCAGCGACGGGACGAGCGACAGCGTCAGGTAGCCGTGGGCGATCGGGCCGCCGAACGGGCTCTCCCGCTTCGCCCGCTCCGGGTCGACGTGGATCCACTGGTGGTCCCCGGTCGCCTCGGCGAACTGGTTCACCTGCTCCTGGGTGACCTCCACCCAGTCGCTGTGGCCGAGGTGCTGCCCGACGAGGCCCTGCACGCCCTCGACGCCGTCCACGGTGGTCTGCGCCATCGCACGTCCTCCCTCACGGTGGTCTGGTTGGCTGACTCCACCACACCGGCTGCGGGGACGGAGGAACGGGTGCTGCGACTGGGCCGGCTCGACGTCCCCGACGGCGCACTGGTCGTCATGGCGATCGTCAACCGCACGCCCGACTCGTTCTACGACCGCGGCGCCACCTACGAGCTGGCCGCCGCCGTCGAGCGGGTGGACCGCGTGGTGGCCGAGGGCGCGGACATGGTGGACGTCGGCGGCGTGAAGGCCGCGCCCGGCGAGGAGGTCTCCCCCGCCGAGGAGGTCCGCCGGACGGTGGACCTGGTGGCGGCCATCCGCGCCGCCCACCCCGAGCTGCCGATCTCCATCGACACGTGGCGGGCGGAGGTGGCGCGCGAGGTGCTGGCCGCCGGGGCCGACGTGGTCAACGACGCGTGGGGCGGGGTCGACCCGGAGCTGGCCGCGGTCGCCGCCGAGGCCGGTGCGGGGATCGTGTGCACGCACGCGGGTGGGTTGCCGCCACGCACCCGGCCGCACCGCGTGCAGTACGCCGACGTCGTGGCCGACGTGGTGGCCCGGACGACGGCGCTGGCCGAGGCGGCGGTCGCCGCGGGCGTGGAGCGCGACCGGGTGCTGGTCGACCCCGGGCACGACTTCGGCAAGAACACCCGGCACTCGCTGGAGGCCACCCGGCGGCTCGACGAGCTGGTCGCCACCGGCTGGCCGGTGCTGGTGGCGCTGTCGAACAAGGACTTCGTCGGCGAGACCCTCGACGTCGTCCTCGACGAGCGGCTCACCGGCACGCTGGCGGCGACGGCGGTCAGCGCGTGGCTGGGCGCCCGGGTGTTCCGCGCCCACGACGTCGCCGCGACCCGGCAGACGCTGGACATGGTCGCCTCCATCCGCGGTGACCGGCCGCCGGCGCGGACGGTCCGCGGCCTGGCCTGAGGGGGCCGCCCCGCCGTCCCCGTCCCGCGGTGCCCGGCCCCACCTCGCGGTGCCCGCCCTCACCGCGCAGCGCGAGCCCGGGCACCACGCCGCGAGTTCGGCGGCCCGGCGGCGGCCGGGGTGCTTGTCGCCGAGGGCCCACCGGACGACGATCGGGGCACGCCCGTGGCGGTACCGGGCCCCACGGGGGCGGTACCGAGGAGGCCGTCATGAGCGAGCAGGCCGGGGACGTCGAGCAGCCGCAGGCGCGGGGACACCGGGTCGTCGTCGGCGTGGACGGGTCGGCGGGCGCGCGGGCCGCGGTGCGGTTCGCCGTCGAGGACGCCGTCCGCCGGGACGTGCCGGTCGAGGTGGTCGTCGCCCACCGCCCGCCCGAGGAGTGGATGGACTTCGACGCGGTCGGCGAGGCCCGGTACCGGGCCGCCGAGCGCACCGCGGTGGAGCGGACCGAGAGCGCTGTCGCCGAGGCGCTCCGCGAGGTGCCCGAGCCGCACCCGGTGATCCACGTGACCGCCGTCCTCGGCTCGGCGGCGGACGCGCTCATCCGGGAGTCCGCCGGGGCGGACCTGCTGGTGGTCGGCAGCCGGGGGCACGGCGGGTTCTCCTCGATGCTGCTCGGCTCGACGAGCATGCAGTGCGTGCTGCACGCGCCGTGCCCGGTGACCGTCGTCCACTCGGCGGAGGCGCACCGGGAGCGGCTGCACCTGCGCCGGCGCACCGGCGGGGGGCGGGTGCGCGCGCACCGCCGGCGCTTCCGCGGGGCCGCCGCGGAGTTCACCGGCCCCTGACCGGCCGGCCGGGTGGCGGTGGGTCCTTCCCCACCGGAGGACGTCCTCCCTCACCGCAGCGCGTCCCACCCGACCGTGGGACGTCGGGTGGGACGCGCCGTGATCGAGCCGGCCTCCCTGCAGGGGCCCGCCGCGAGCCTGCGAGCGGTGGGGGGCAGGGGAGGTCCTTGCACTGATCGTGGCGCGCCCCCCGCTCGCTACCGTCCGGCGCATGGCCGCCACCGGTTTCCTCTCCGCCGACGAGCTCAACGCGCTGCTGCCGGGCACGCTGCCGGGGCTGATCGGCCTGACGGTCACCGCGCACGAGCCCGGCCGGCTCGAGGCCGCCCTCGACGTCCGCCCGGAGCTGCTCGCCCCCAACGGCTACCTGCACGCCGCGACCGTCGTCGCGCTCGCCGACACCGCCTGCGGCCTGGCCACCCGCGCGCTGCTGCCCGAGGGCGCGGCCGGCTTCACCACCATCGAGCTGAAGAGCAACTTCCTCGGCACCGTCCGCGAGGGCCGGGTGCAGACCGTCGCCACGAACGTGCACGCGGGGCGCAGCACCCAGGTGTGGGACGCCGTCGTCTCCTCGGGGGCCGGGAAGACCCTCGCGCTGTTCCGCTGCACCCAGTCGGTGCTGTGGCCCCGATGAGGTGACCGGCCAGTAACCCCCGTGTCCCGCGGCACGCCCGGGGTGTGAGACTGGCGTCACCCGTCCCTCAGGAGGAGCACCCCGTGGCACTGGCCAGTCGTTACCCCGACGTCGAGATCCCCGACCTGTCGGTCCCCGAGTTCGTCCTCGCCGGCGGCGCCTCCCGGCCCGACTCCCCGGCCCTGGTCGACGGCCTCACCGGTGACTCCATCAGCCACGGCCAGCTGGCCACCTACGTCGACCGCGTCGCCGCCGCCCTCGCCGCCCGCGGGCTGCGCAAGGGCGACGTCGTCGCCGTGCTGTGCCCCAACACCATGTGGTACCCGGTGGTCTTCCACGGCATCGCCCGCGCCGGCTGCGTGATGAGCCCGATCAACTCGCTCTACACCGCGCACGAGGTCGCCTTCCAGCTGAAGGACTCCGGCGCGAAGGTGCTCATCACCGTCTCGCCGTTCCTCGACCGGGCACTGGAGGCCGTCGAACAGTCGCCGGTCGACGAGGTCGTCGTCATGGACGGCGCCGAGGGCCACGCCTCGCTGCTCGACCTCATCTCCAGTGACGCCCCCTCGGTCGAGGTGGACATCGACCCGGCGACCGACCTGGTCACGCTGCCCTACTCCAGCGGCACCACCGGCCTGCCCAAGGGCGTCATGCTCACCCACCGCAACCTGGTGGCCAACGTCAGCCAGTCCCGCCCGCTGGTGGAGCTGCACGAGGGCGACGAGCGGATCATCGCCGTCCTGCCGTTCTTCCACATCTACGGCCTGACCGTGCTGATGAACCAGGGCCTGCAGTGGGGCGGCACCGTGGTCACCCTGCCGCGGTTCGACCTCGAGCAGTTCCTGCGCACCATCCAGGACCAGGAGATCACCCGGGCCTTCGTCGCGCCGCCCATCGTGCTGGCGCTGGCCAAGCACCCGATGGTCGACCAGTTCGACCTGTCCTCCCTGCGCAGCATCACCTCCGGGGCCGCGCCGCTGGACGAGGCGCTGGCCCAGGCCGCCCAGGACCGGCTGCGCAAGGGCGCGGCCGACGGCGTCGTCGTCGCCCAGGGCTACGGGATGACCGAGCTGTCGCCGGTCTCGCACACCACCCCCGACGCCACCCGGCTCCCCGAGGGCGCGACCTCGGTGCCCAAGGGCTCGGTGGGCCTGGCGCTGCCCAACACCGAGTGTCGCCTGGTCGACCCCTCCACCGGCGAGGACGCCGCCCCCGGCGAGCGGGGCGAGCTGTGGGTCCGCGGCCCGCAGGTCATGAAGGGCTACCTCAACAACGAGAAGGCCACGAGGGAGACCCTCGACGACGAGGGCTGGCTGCACACCGGTGACGTCGCGATCGTCGACGAGAACGGCTGCTACACCGTCGTCGACCGGGTCAAGGAACTGATCAAGTACAAGGGCTACCAGGTGGCCCCGGCCGAGCTGGAGGCCGTGCTGGTCAACAACCCGGCCATCGCAGACGCCGCCGTCATCGGCGTCAAGGACGCCGACAGCGGCGAGGAGCTGCCCAAGGCCTTCGTCGTCCGGGCGCCCGGCGCGGAGATCTCCGAGCAGGAGGTCATGGACTACGCCGCCGAGCGGCTCGCGCCGCACAAGAAGATCCGCGCGGTCGAGTTCATCGAGCAGGTGCCCAAGTCGGCGGCCGGCAAGATCCTGCGCAAGGACCTCAAGGCCCGCGCCTGAGCAGGACCCCCCTGCCTCCCGGCGTGCCCGTCCCGCCACGGGCACGCCGGGCGGCGTCCTCCTAGGGTCGGGGCCATGCGCGCGGTCACCACGGACGGCTCCGGCGGACCCGAGGTCCTCGGCTGGGGGGAGGTCCCCGACCCGGTGGCCGGCCCCGGCGAGGTCGTCGTCGACGTCGCGGCCACCGCCGTCAACCGGGCCGACCTGCTGCAGCGGGCCGGGAACTACCCGCCGCCGAAGGGCGCCAGCCCGGTGCTGGGCCTGGAGTGCAGCGGGGTGGTCAGCGAGGTCGGCGCGGGCGTCACCGGCTGGTCGGTCGGCGACGAGGTGTGCGCCCTGCTGGCCGGCGGGGGCTACGCCGAGCGGGTCGCCGTCCCCGCCGTGCAGCTGCTGCCGCGCCCGGCGGGCGTCGAGCTGGCCACCGCGGCCGCCCTGCCGGAGGTCACCTGCACCGTCTGGTCCAACGTCTTCACCCTCGCCGGGCTGCGCCGCGGCGAGCGCTTCCTCGTGCACGGCGGCTCCAGCGGCATCGGCACGATGGCGATCCAGCTCACCGCGCGCGCCGGCGCCCGCGTGTTCACCACCGCCGGGACGCAGGCCAAGCTCGACGTCTGCCGCGAGCTGGGCGCCGAGGTGACGATCAACTACCGCGACGAGGACTTCGTCGAGCGGGTCCGCGAGGAGACCGACGGCGCCGGGGTCGACGTCGTCCTGGACAACATGGGGGCCGCCTACCTGGCCCGCAACGTCGACGCCCTCGCCGTCGGCGGCCGGCTCGTCGTCATCGGCATGCAGGGCGGCACGCGGGCCGAGCTCGACCTCGGCCGGCTGCTGGCCAAGCGCGCGTCGGTGCACGCCACCGCGCTGCGCTCGCGGCCGCCCACCGGCCGGGGCGGCAAGGCGGAGATCGTCGCGGCGGTGCGCGACCACGTGTGGCCCGACGTCGAGCGCGGCGTGGTGCGCCCGATCGTCGACCGGCGGCTGCCGATGTCGCGGGCGGCCGAGGCGCACCGGGTCGTGGAGTCCAGCGAGCACGTGGGCAAGGTGCTGCTGCTGCCCGACGCCTGACTAGAGGGCGCTGCGCAGCGCCGCCACGGAGTCGATCACGTAGCCGACCTCCTCGGCGGTGTTGTAGTGCGCCAGCCCGAGCCGCACGGCGCCGCCGGCCTCGTTGACGCCCAGCGCGTCGAACAGCTCGCGCGCGTAGAAGTCGCCGTCCCAGGCGCACACGCCGCGGCGGGCGAGCTCCACGGCCACCTGCCGGGGGCGCATGCCGGTCACCGTGAACGACAGGGTCGGCGTGGTGTGCTCGGGGAAGCCGACCACCTGCACGTGCCGCATCGCGCGCAGCGCCTGGTCCAGCCAGTCGAACAGCCCGCCCTCGTAGGCGGCGACCGCGGCCATGGACGCCCGCAGCCGGTCGCGGCGGCCGCCCACGGTGTCCTCGCAGAGGCCGGCGAGGTGGTCGACGGCGGCGGTGACGCCGGCGTAGAGCTCGAAGGGCGGCGTGCCGGTCTCGAAGCGGTCGGGCACCCGGTCGGGCGCCGGCAGCAGCCGGTCGGGCACCAGGTCGGCCAGCAGGTCGGGGTCGGCCACCACCGCGCCCACGTGCGGGCCACAGAAGGTGTAGGCCGACACCGCGAGGAAGTCCGCGCCCAGCGCGGCCCGGTCGAGGAGGACGTGCGGGGCGGCCTGCACGGCGTCGACGTAGACCAGCGCGCCGACCGCGTGCGCCCGGGCGGCGATCGCGGCGACGTCGGGGCGGGTGCCGATGGCGTTGCTCGCCGCGGTCACCGCCACCAGCCGGGTGCGCGGGGTGATCAGCTCGTCGTACTGCCAGGCGGGCAGCTCGCCGGTCTCGATGTCCACCTCGGCCCACCGGACGACGACCCCGGCCCGCTCGGCGAGCTGCACCCACGGGCGGATGTTGGCGTCGTGGTCCAGGCGGCTGACCACCACCTCGTCGCCCGAGCGCCAGGTGCGGGCCAGCGCCCGGGCGACGGCGAAGGTCAGCGTCGTCGTGTTGGCGCCGAGGACCACGCCCGTGGAGACCCCGCCGACGAGGTCGGCCACCGCGGCGCGGGCGCTGGCCACGAGGCCCTCGGTGCGGGCGGAGGAGGGGAAGACGCCGCCGCGGTTGGCGACCGGCACGCGCATGGCGGAGGACACGGCGTGCGCGACGCTCTCGGGCACCAGCGTCCCGGCCGGCGCGTCGGTGTGCACGAAGCCGTCGGAGAGGCCGGGGAACAGGCCGCGGACGCGCGCGACGTCCAGCCGCGGCTCCCCCGGTCCCATGCGGCCGACCCTAGACGGCACGGTCGCCCGCCGACCCTGCTCCCCGCGTTCGCCGCCCGTGGGCGCGGGGCAGGATGGAGGGCATGACGGCACCGCAGAACGGCACCGAACGCCCGCAGCAGGTCGTCGTCGTCGGCCCCGACGGCCGGCCGGTCGGCACCATGCCCGTGCCGGTCGCCGGTGCGGACGACGGCGACGGCACGTCCGGCATGGGCGAGATGGTGGAGCAGCCCGCGAAGGTCATGCGGATCGGCACCATGATCAAGCAGCTGCTCGAGGAGGTGCGCGCCGCTCCCCTCGACGACGCCAGCCGCGCCCGGCTGCGCGACATCCACGCCTCCTCGATCCGGGAGCTGGAGCAGGGCCTGGCGCCGGAGCTGTCGGAGGAGCTGCGGCGGATCACCTCGCCGTTCAGCGAGGGCGTCACCCCGTCGGACGCCGAGCTGCGCATCGCCCAGGCCCAGCTGGTCGGCTGGCTGGAGGGCGTCTTCCAGGGCATCCAGACGGCGCTGTTCGCCCAGCAGATGGCCGCACGGGCGCAGCTGGAGGAGATCCGGCGGCGGGCCCTGCCCGGTCCCGCGGCCCCCGACGTCCGCCCCGGCGGCGGCCAGTACCTGTAGGGGCGGGGCGATGATCAGGTGACCTGATCATCGAGTGTCCGACCTGACGGTGGGACGTCGGGTAGGACGCGCTGCGGTGCGGGAGGACGCCCCGTCCACAGGTTCGGCGGAGTCGCGCCAGGCGTGCTCTCCGACTCCCAGACTGCGCGTGTGCACCCACTCCTGGAGTCCGCCGCCCGGCGCCGTCTCGGCGTCTTCACCGTCGCCGACGCCCGGCGTGCCGGCCTCCGGCCCGACGAGATCCGGTCCGCCGTCGGCTCCGGCCGCTGGTACCGCCTGCGCCGGGGCGTCTACGTCGAGACGGCGACGTGGCTGGCGCTGGCCGACGACGCGCGGGCCCGGCACCTCGTCGAGTGCGTCGCCGCCCTCACCGTGCTCGGCCCCGGACCCGTGGTCAGCCACGACTCCGCCGCCCGGTTCCACCGGCTGGTCCTGCCCCGGTCGCTCGACGCCGCGGTGCGACTGACCCACGTCGACGAGTGGCGGCGCGGACGGGGCTACCGGATCTCGGCGGCCGAACTGCCGGAAGGCGACGTCCTCGCCGAGGGACCGCTGGCCGTGACCTCGCCGGCCCGCACGCTGGTCGACTGCGCGCGGGAGTGGCCGCTCGCCGACGCCGTCGTCGCGCTCGACGAGGCGCTGCACCAGAAGCGGGTCGGCCGCGCCGAGGTCCGGGCCACCGTGCTGGCGCAGTCGCACTGGCTGGGCATCGGCGCGGCCGCCCGGGCGCTCGACCTGGCCGACGGGCGCACCGAGTCCCCGCTGGAGACCCGCGGCCGGCTGGCCCTCGTGGCGGCCGGGCTGCCCCGACCGGAGCTGCAGGTGGAGCTGCACGGGCCCCGCGGGTTCGTCGCCCGGGTGGACGCCTGGTTCGACGAGGCCGCGGTCGCCGTCGAGTTCGACGGCCGGGTCAAGTACGTCGACCCGCGGCCCGGACGCACGGGCGCCGACGTGCTGTGGGACGAGAAGCGCCGGGAGGACCGGATCCGCGAGCTCGACGTCCGCGTGGTGCGCGTCGCGCAGGAGGACCTCGGCGCCCTGCGCGCGGTGTCCGCGCGGATCGCCGGTCTGCTGGCGACGCCGCTGACCGGCCCGAGGCGCTTCTCCGTCGTCCGCACCCCGGAACCCGGCCGGACCGACGCCGCGGCCTGACGACGCGTCCTACCGCACCGCAGCGCGTCCCACCCGACGTCCCACGGTCGGGTAGGACACTCGACGATCAGGTGACCTGATCATCGCCCCGCCCCTACAGCGAGGCGAGGAAGGCGGCGACGCCGTCGTCGTCGTTGGTGCCGGTGACGTCGGTGGCCGCGGCGAGCAGCTCCGGGTGCGCGTGCGCCATCGCCACCGCGCGGCCGCCGCCCTCGCGCACCCAGTCGAAGGCCGCGATGTCGTTGGGCATGTCGCCGAAGACGACGACGTCCTCCGGGCCGACGCCGTGCCGGGCGGCGACCCGCGCCAGGCCGGTGGCCTTGGTGACGCCGCGCGCGGAGATCTCGGCCAGCGCGTCCGACGACGACGTCGTCACCGTGGCGAGGTCGCCGACCACCTGCTGCACCAGCGCGACGAAGGAGTCGCGGTCCATGTCCTCGTGGCGGGCCAGCAGCTTGGCCGCCGGGGCGGCGACGATCTCCTCGAGCGGGGCCTCCGCGACGCCCGGGGCGTCCACGTCCCACCGCGGCCGGTAGACCGGCTCGTGGCGGAACTCCAGCCCGTACTCGACGGCGAACCAGGTGCCCGGCTGCTCGGCGCGCAGGCCGCCGGTGATCTCGGCCAGGACCGCCGGCGGCAGCGCCTCCTCCTCGAGCACCTCGAAGCGCTCGAGGTCGAGCAGCACCGCGCCGTTGCAGCAGACCGCGGTGCCGGTGCGCACGACCTCGCGGATCCGGCGCATCCAGCGCGGGGGCCGGCCGGTGGCCAGGACCAGCGGCACGCCGTCGTCGGCCCACCGCTGCAGCTCGGCGAGCGTCGCGTCGCCGACGGTGTCGTCCGAGCGCAGCAGCGTGCCGTCCATGTCGCTGGCGATCAGCCGCGGACGCCAGTCAGACACCGGCCAGCACCGCCTCGAGGTAGTGGGCCACGCCGTCGGCGTCGTGCCCTCCGGTCAGCGCGCCGGCCGCGGCGCGGACGGTGGGGTGGGCGTTGGCCACCGCGACCGCGCGGCCGCCGGCCTCGGTGACCGCGCCGATCATCGGCAGGTCGTTGGGCATGTCGCCGAACACGAGCACGTCGCCGAAACCGACGCCGTAGCGCTCCAGCGCCACGGCCAGGCCGGTGGCCTTGGTCACGCCGGGCGGCAGCACCTCGATGAAGCCCAGGCCGGCGTGGGTCACCTCCGCCTCGGCGGGGTCGACGACGCGGCGGGCACGCGCCAGCAGCTCGTCCTGGCCGAGCGACGGGGAGCGCAGGAAGACCTTGAGCACCGCGCCCTGGGGCAGCACCTGGTGGCGCGGCAGCAGGTGCGCGGGCTCGGGGTAGGGCCAGTCGAAGCCGTGCTGGACGCGCAGCGGCGCGTACGCCTCGGCCTGCTCGGCGGCGTCCTCGACGGCCACGATCAGCTCCCCGGCGACACCCTCGATGCGCTCGATGACCGCCGTCGCCTCCGCCCGGGGGAGCCCCACGGTGCGCAGCACCTGGTCGCGCTCGAGGTCGACGACGAAGCCGCCCTGCGCGAGGACGGCGATGCCCCGCCGGTCGAGCGCGGCGCGGACGCTGTCGAGCAGCCGCGGCCCGCGCCCGGTGACACCGACGACCGGGATGCCGGCGGCCCAGCAGCCCTCCAGCGCCGCGCGGGTGCGGGGGCTGACCACGCCCTCGGAGGTCAGCAGCGTGCCGTCGAGGTCGCTGGCCACCAGCTTGGGCCGCCAGCCGCCGAGGTCGCCGGGCTCGACCACCCGGTCGGACTCGGGTGAGGGGACGTGCCCGGAGATGACCGGCCGGGGCGCGGCCCCGGTCACGCGGGCACCGGCGCGGCCAGGGTCATGCCGGGGGTGAGCACCTCGTGGCCGCCCAGCCAGGGCCGCAGCGCCGCGGGGACGTGCACCGAGCCGTCGGCGCGCTGGTGCACCTCGAGCAGGCAGGCGATGGTGCGGGCGATGGCGCACAGCGTGCCGTTGAGGGTGGCCGCGGTCTGCGGCCGGCCCTCCTCGTCGCGGTAGCGGATGGCCAGCCGCCGCGCCTGGAAGGTGGTGCAGTCCGACGTCGACGTCAGCTCGCGGTAGGTGCCCTGCGACGGGAACCAGGCCTCGATGTCGTACTTGCGGGCGGCGCTGGTGCCCAGGTCGCCGGCGGCGATGTCGACCACCCGGTAGGGCAGCTCGAGGGCCTGGAGGAACTCCTCCTCCCAGGCCAGCAGCCGCAGGTGCTCGGCGGCGGCCTCCTCGGGCCGGCAGAAGCTGAACATCTCGACCTTGTCGAACCAGTGCACGCGGATGATGCCGCGGGTGTCCTTGCCGTAGGACCCGGCCTCGCGGCGGAAGCAGGAGGACCAGCCGGCGTAGCGCAGCGGCCCGGCGGAGAGGTCGAGGACCTCGTTCATCCGCATCCCGGCCAGCGCCACCTCGGAGGTGCCGACGAGGTAGAGGTCGTCGCGCTCGACCTTGTAGACCTCCTCGTCGTGCTCGCCGAGAAAGCCGGTGCCCTCCATGGCCTCGGGCTTGACCAGGGCGGGGGCGACGACGGGGGTGAAGCCGGCGGCCACCGCGCGCGAGATGGCCAGCTGCGCGAGGGCGAACTCCAGCAGGGCGCCGGGGCCGGTGAGGAAGTAGAAGCGGGCACCGGAGACCTTCGCGCCGCGCTCGGTGTCGATCGCGCCGAGGGCCTCGCCGATCTGCAGGTGGTCGCGCACCTCGAAGTCACAGGACGGGACCTCGCCCACCGTGCGCAGGGTGACCGCGTCGTCCTCGCCGCCGGGCGGGACGTCGTCGTGGACGACGTTGGGGATCGCCAGGTGCGCCGCGCGCAGGGCGGCGTCGGCGGCGCGCTGGGCCTCCTCGGCCTCCTTGACCTGGGCGGCCAGCGCCCGGGCCCGCTCCAGCACGGCGGGGCGCTCCTCGGCCGAGGCCCCCTTCACCGCCTGCGAGGCGGCCTTCTGCTCGGCGCGCAGGTCGTCGCCGCGCTTGACCGCGGCGCGACGGGCCTCGTCGGCGGCGAGCAGGGCGTCGACCCGGGACTCGTCGGCGCCGCGGGCACGCTGGCTGGCACGGACGACGTCGGGGTGCTCGCGCACCAGGCGCAGGTCGATCACCCCTCGATCGTAGAGAGCCCCCACGACCGGCTCAGGCGCCCGGCAGCAGGGCGAGCCAGCGGCCGACGGCGTCCCGGACCCGGCCGCTCTCGGTGCGCAGGTCGGCGAGGGCACGCGCCAGCTCGGGCGCCGGGGCACCCGCCGCCGTCTCCAGCCACCGGCACAGCCCGGCGACGCGGACGGCGCCGAGCGCGGCGCTGCCACCCGTGAGCCGGTGGGCCAGCCGGGCCACCGACGCCTCGTCGTCCTCGGCCCAGGAGCCGCCGGCGACGGCGCCGGCCAGCCCGTCCACCGCCCGGTCGAGGCCGTCGAGGTACTGGCCGTAGAGCTGCTGCAGGGCGTCGGGGCCGAGGTCCTCGAGCTCGGCCAGCGTCGCCGGGTCGAGGACCTCGTCGGTGCCGGCAGCGGCGCCGGGCACGTGCCCGAGGTCGGCGCAGTCGTCGAGCGCCTCCCCGAGGGTGGCCAGGCGGACCGGCTTGGTGAGGAAGGCGTCGGCGCCCGCGGCGAGGAAGGCGCTGCGGTCGGCGTCGAGGACGCTGGCGGTCACCGCGACGACGCGCGGCTGCGCGCCGGGCGTCGCGCGGATGGCGGCGGTGGCCTCGATGCCGCCCGTCACCGGCATCTGCGCGTCCATGAGCACCACGTCCCACCCGCCGCGCCGGACCGCGTCAATCGCCTGGGCGCCGTCGGTCACGTGCTCGCTGTCGTGCCCGAGCTGGCGCAGGTAGAGCGCCATCAGCTGGGCGTTGACCGCGTGGTCCTCGGCGACGAGGACCCGCAGCCGCCGCCGGCCCGGGTCCGGGGCGCCGGGAGCCGGGCGGCGGGTGCCGCGCGTCTCGACGGGGCCGCCGGGCGAGAGCACCGCGCGCAGCGTCCGCAGCAGCCGCTCGGGGCGGACCGGCTTGTGCAGCCGGGCGGCGAACAGCGGTGCCACGTCGGGCTGGACCCGGGTGGAGCTGCTCAGCAGGACCAGCGGCAGGCCGGCGCCGCCGGGCACCTCCCGCACCCGCGCGGCCAGCTCCTCCCCGCCGACCCCGGGCATGTGCAGGTCCAGGAGGACGGCGTCGAGGCCGCCGGCGCGCACCGTCGCCAGCGCCTCGTCCGCGCTCGTCGTCACGAGGCACTCGGCGCCGAACCGGGACAGCTGGTGCTCCAGGATCCGCAGGTTGGTGCGGTTGTCGTCGACGACCAGCAGCCGGCGGCCGGCCAGGCCCTCCCCCGCCGACGGCGGCACACCCGCGCCCGCCGTCGGCAGGTCCAGGGTGACGGTGAAGGTCGAGCCCGCCCCCGGCTCGCTGTCCACGGTGATGTCGCCGCCCATGGCGCGGGCGATGCGCTGGCTGATGGCCAGCCCCAGACCGGTGCCGCCGTAGGAGCGGGTGGCCGAGGTGTCCACCTGGCTGAAGGAGCGGAACAGCCGGTGCCGCTGCTCGGCGGGGATGCCGATGCCGGTGTCGGAGACCGCGACACGGCAGCGCAGCCGGTCGCCGTGCGGCTCGCCGGCGACGGAGACGACGACCTGGCCGGAGTGGGTGAACTTGACCGCGTTGCCGATCAGGTTGACCACCACCTGGCGCAGGCGGGTGCCGTCGCCGACGACGTGCCAGGAGCGGTCGGCCGGGACGTCGACCAGCAGGTCGAGGCCCTTGCCGGCGGCCTGCGGGGCGAGCAGCTGGGCGACGTCGTAGACGAGGCCGTCGAGGTCGAAGGGCGCCGCCTCCAGGTCGAGCTCGCCGGCCTCGATCTTGGAGAAGTCCAGGACGTCGTTGATCAGCGCGAGCAGGCTGTCGCCACTGCCGGCGATGGTCTCCAGGTGGGCCCGCTGGTCCTCGTCGAGGTCGGTGGTCAGCAGCAGGTCGGTGAGGCCGAGGACGGCGTTGAGCGGCGTCCGGATCTCGTGGCTCATCGTGGCGAGGAACGCCGTCTTGGCCTGACCCGCCCGCTCGGCCTGGTCGCGCGCGGCGACCAGCTCCGCCTCGCGGGCCGCCACCAGCGCGCCGCGGTCGCGCAGCGCCCGGCCCAGCGCGTTCACGTCCCCGGCGATGTCGCGCAGCTCCTCCGGACCGGTCCCGGCCAGCCGGGTGTCGAGCCGGCCGTCGGTCAGCGCGGCGAGCGCGTCGCGCACCTGCTGGGTGGGCGGCAGGACCTGCGCGGTCAGCCGGCGGTTCGCCCGCCGCACGGCGACGGCGAGGGCGACGGCGACGGCCAGGCCCAGGACGGCACCGGCCAGGAGCACCCCGCCCATGACGGTCGCGGCCTCCGCCCGGCGGGCCTCCACCGCGGCGCGCGCCTCGGCCTCCACGGCCCGGTAGGCGTCGAAGAGCTCCTTGCCCTCGGCGAGCAGGTCGCCCAGGGCCGCGGTGTCGCCGAGGGCGGGCTGCCGCACCAGGGTCGGCCGCACCCAGCCGTCGATCCACTCCTGCTCGGCGGCCCGCAGGTCGGCGACCAGGCCGGCCAGCTCGGCGTCGCCCCGCGCCAGCTCGCCCAGCCGGACGTCGAGCGCGGCGAGCTCCCGCGCCCCGTCCTCGTAGGGCTGCAGGAAGCGCTCCTCGCGCGTGACGAGGAAGCCGCGCAGGCCGGTCTCCTGGTCGATCATCGCGATGTGGCCGTCCTGCAGGGCGCGCAGCGCCTCGTCGGCGCGGTCCACCCGGGGCCCGAGCACCCCCACGATGGCGACCACCACGCCGACGGTGGTCAGCGCCAGCGCCGTCACCGCGGCGAGACCGACCAGCAGGGGGCGGCGCAGGAGGACCCGCAGCGGCCGGGCGTCGGGGTCCGGCCGGGTGCGGCGCAGGGGAGGCACGGATGAGGTGTCGGCCGCGGGGCGGGCGACCTTGAGGCCGGCCCCGCCGCGGGGCCGGTCCTGGGACACTCGGCTCCATGCGCTTCCTCGGCGGCAACCGCCCGGCCACCGACCTCACCTACGCCGACGTCTTCATGGTGCCCAACCACAGCACCGTGGGCTCCCGGCTGGAGGTCGACCTCACCACGCCCGACCGGGTGGGCACGACGATCCCGGTCGTCGTCGCCAACATGACGGCGATCAGCGGCCGGCGGATGGCCGAGACGGTGGCTCGCCGCGGCGGGCTGGCCGTGCTGCCGCAGGACATCCCGGTCGACGTCGTCGGCGAGGCCGTCGCGTGGGTGCACGCCCGGCACCCGGTCTACGACACCGCCATCACGCTGAGCCCCACCTCCACCGTGGCCGAGGCGCTGTCGCTGCTGACCAAGCGCGCCCACGGGATCGTCGTGGTGGTCGAGGACGACGTGCCGGTCGGCGTGGTCACCGACGGCGCCTGCCAGCACGTCGACCGCTTCACCCAGCTCTCCCAGGTCATGGCCGCCCACCCGCTGACCATCCCCGCGGGCACCGAGCTGCCGAAGGTGTTCGACGTGCTCGCCGAGGAGCGGGTCAGCGCCGCGCCGGTGGTGGAGGGCGAGCGGCTGGTCGGCGTGGTCACCCGCAAGGGCGCGCTGCGCTCCACGCTCTACACGCCCGCGGTCAACGCCCGGGGCGAGCTGCTCACCGCGGCCGCCGTCGGCATCAACGGCGACGTCGCGGGCAAGGCCTCGGCGCTGCTGGCCGCCGGCGTCGACGTGCTCGTCGTCGACACCGCGCACGGCCACCAGGAGAAGGCGGTCGAGGCGGTGCGCGCGGTGCGCGCGGTGGCCGGGTCGACGCCGGTGGTCGCCGGGAACGTGGTCACCGCCGAGGGCACCCGCGACCTGGTCGAGGCCGGTGCCGACGTCGTCAAGGTCGGTGTGGGCCCCGGCGCCATGTGCACCACGCGGATGATGACCGGCGTCGGCCGGCCGCAGTTCTCCGCCGTCGAGGAGTGCGCGGCCGAGGCCCGCCGCCTCGGCAGGCACGTGTGGGCCGACGGCGGCGTCCGCCACCCGCGGGACGTCGCGCTGGCCCTGGCCGCGGGCGCGGCCAACGTCATGGTCGGCTCCTGGTTCGCCGGCACCTACGAGTCGGCCGGCGACATCCACGACGACGGCAGCGGCCGGCTGTACAAGGAGTCCTTCGGCATGGCGTCGGCGCGCGCGGTCAAGGCGCGGACGGCGGCGCAGAGCGGCTTCGAGCGGGCCCGCGCGGGGCTGTTCGAGGAGGGCATCAGCTCCTCGCGGATGTACCTCGACCCGGCCCGTCCCGGCGTCGAGGACCTGGTCGACGGGATCGTCGCCGGGGTGCGCTCGTCGTGCACCTACGCCGGCGCGCGCACCGTCGACGAGCTGCACGAGCGCGCCGTCCTGGGGGTGCAGAGCGCGGCCGGCTACGAGGAGGGCCGGCCGCTGCCGACCAGCTGGTGAGGGCGCTGCCGCGGGAGGTCTTCGAGTCGCTCGTGGCCGACGCCCTCGACGCCGTCCCCGCCGAGCTGATGGCGCTGCTGGACAACGTCGTCGTGCTCGTCGAGGACCGCAACGAGGACGAGCCCGACCTGCTGGGCCTCTACGAGGGGTACGCGCTGACCGAGCGCGGCTGGCAGTACGGCGGCGCCCTGCCCGACCGGATCATGGTCTACCGCGAGGCCATCTGCGACGTCTGCACGACCGCCGAGGAGGTGGTCGAGGAGGTGACGGTCACCGTCGTCCACGAGATCGCGCACCACTTCGGCATCGACGACGAGCGCCTGCACGAGCTCGGCTGGGGGTGACGGACCTCGTCCCCCTCCCCCCTCGCAGGCTCGGGGCGAGCCCCTGGACGGGGCCGTTCCCGCGCCTTCCCTCCGCGTACCGTGACCGGCGTGGCCGACCCCGCGGGCAAGCTCCCGATCAAGATGCTGCACGACCGCGTCCTGGTCGCGCTGCGCAAGGAGGACGGCGAGCGCCGGTCGACCGGCGGCATCCTGATCCCGGCGACGGCGCAGGTGGCCAAGCGGCTGGTGTGGGGCGAGGCCCGCGGCGTGGGCGCGAGCGTGCGGCAGGTGAAGGTCGGCGACCAGGTGCTGTTCTCCCCCGAGGACCAGCACGAGGTCGAGGTGCACGGCGAGGAGCTCATCATCCTGCGCGAGCGCGACGTGCACGCCGTCGCCGCCGAGCGGATCGAGGAGTCCACCGGCCTCTACCTCTGAGGCCTCAGCGCGGCCGCGAGTGGCGGGTGATCACCTCGGTCATGTCGGTGAGGAACCGCCGGACGACGGCGAGCTCGGCGTCGGTGTAGCCCTCCATCGCGGCCACCAGGTCCTCCTGCAGCGCACCGAAGAACTCCCGGCCGGCGGCCATCGCGGTGTCGGACACGGCGACGACGACCCGCCGCCGGTCGGCCTCGTCGCGCTCGCGGTGCACGTGGCCCATGCGCTCGAGCCGGTCGACCAGGGCGGTCACCGACGCCGAGCTCAGATCGACCGCCGTGCCGAGCCCCCCGGCGGTGAGCCCGCGCCCGTCCCGGGTGGCGTCCATGAGCGCGGTCAGCGCCCGCACGTCGGTGCGGCCCAGGCCCTGCTCGTCGGCGAAGCGCTGGCCGACGGCGTCGAGCTCGACCGCGAGCCGGCGCAGCAGCAGGCCGACGTCGATGCGCGTGTCCCGGTCCGTCACCGCCTGCTCCCCGCTTGCCGTCGACCCGCCGTCCACCCTATCCTCTCGATCGTCGAGATTCTAGAGCACCGAGAGGCCCGGCCGATGTCCCGACGCACGTCCCTCCTCCGCTGGCTCCTCCCGGCCGTGGTCGCCCTGCTCTGGCTGGGCCTGGCCGGCCCGCTGGCGAGCATCGGCAGCCAGCTGACCGGCGTCCAGGAGAACGACAACGCCGCCTTCCTGCCCGACAGCGCGGAGTCCACCCGCGTCAGCGAGCTGCAGGAGCGCTTCCGCACCGAGGACGCCCTGCCGGTCGTGCTGGTGTGGGAGGGCGACGGCCGGCTCGACGAGGCCACCGTGGCGCGGATCGGCGAGGCGCTCGGCGAGGTCACCGCCACCGCGGAGGAGGCCGACGCGCTCGCCGGCGAGGTCTCCCCGCCGATCCCCAGCGCCGACGGGGAGGCGGTGCAGGCCGTCGTCCCGCTGCGCACCGACCTCGGCGAGGCCCTGCCCGAGGTGGTCCAGGAGCTGCGCACCGTCGACGACGTCGAGGGCACCACCGCCTACGTCACCGGCCCCGGCGGCGTCTTCGCCGACTTCGCCGACGGCTTCTCCGGCATCGACGGGCTCCTCCTGCTGGCCGCCTTCGGCGTCGTCCTGCTCATCCTGTTGGTGGTCTACCGCAGTCCCCTGCTGCCCTTCCTGGTGATCGGGACCGCGGGCCTGGCGCTCACCGCCGGGCAGGCGATCTCCTACCTGCTCGCCCGCGAGGGGGTCATCACCGTCAACGGGCAGAGCCAGGGCATCGCCTCGATCCTCGTCGTCGGCGCGGCCACCGACTACGGCCTGCTGCTGGTCGCCCGCTACCGCGAGGAGCTGCGCACGCAGGAGTCGCCGGTCGACGCCATGCGCACGGCGCTGCGCCGCTCGGTCGAGCCGATCCTCGCCTCCGGTGCCACCGTGGTCCTGGGCGTGCTCTGCCTGCTCTTCTCCGACCTCGCCTCCAACCGCGGCCTCGGCCCGATCTCCGCGGTCAACGTGGTGCTCGCCGTGGTCGCCTCGCTGACCTTCCTGCCGGCCGTCCTCGTGCTCCTGGGCCGGGCCGCGTTCTGGCCCTTCCGGCCCCGCTACGGCAGCTCGCCGAAGCGGACCGGCGGCTGGCAGCGCGTGGCCGACACCGTGGGACGGCGACCGGGCCGGGTGCTGGCGATCAGCGTCGCGGGGCTGGTCGCCGCCGGGGTCTTCGCCCCCACCTTCCAGGCCGACGGCCTGCCGCTGTCGGAGGCGGTGCGCGGCAACCCCGAGGGCGCCCAGGGGCAGGAGGCGCTGGCCCGCCACTTCGACGCCGGCAGCGGCAGCCCCGCGGTCGTCGTCACGCCGGCCGGCACCTGGCCCGACGTCGCCGCCGCGGCCGGCGAGGTGCCCGGCGTCGCCGCGGTGACCCCGGTGACCGGCGACGACGGCCCGCCGGCGCCGGACGCCGCGCCGCGGGAGGTCGACGGGCTGGTGCAGCTGCAGGCGGTGCTCACCGACGCCGCGGACAGCATCGCGGCCGAGCGCACCGTCGCCGACCTGCGCGAGGCGGTGCGCGACGTCGAGCCCGAGGCGCTGGTCGGCGGGACGACGGCGGCCAACCTCGACACCCTCGACACCGCGGCCCGGGACCTGCGGGTGATCGTCCCGCTGGTGCTGCTGGTCATCACCCTGGTGCTCGCCCTGCTGCTGCGGGCGATCGTGGCACCGCTGCTGCTGGTGGCCACCGTGGTGCTCAGCTTCGCCGCCACGCTGGGCGTCTCGGCGCTGCTGTTCGAGCCGCTGCTGGGCACGGCCGACAGCGACCCGACGATCATCCTGATCGGCTTCGTCTTCCTCGTCGCCCTGGGGATCGACTACAACATCTTCCTCATGACCCGGGCGCGCGAGGAGTCGCAGCGGCTGGGCACCCGCGAGGGCGTCCTGCGGGCGCTCGCCGTCACCGGCGGGGTCATCACCAGCGCCGGGCTGGTGCTGGCCGCGACGTTCGGGGCACTGGCGGTCCTGCCGCTGCTGATCCTCGTGCAGCTGGCGTTCATCGTCGGGTTCGGCGTCCTGCTGGACACCTTCGTCGTCCGCACCGTCGTGGTGCCGGCCGCCGTGCACCTGGTCGGCGACCGCACGTGGTGGCCCGGCCGCCTGGCCCGCCACCGGCCCGAACCCGAGCCCGAGCGCGAGCTGGAACGCGTCTGACGGCCGCCTCCGCACCGTGATCATCGGCAGGTGGCGGCTCGGCACGCCGGCGGCGGCAGCCACCCGCCGATGATCGCGGAGGGGAGCGCCGGCTACACCTCGCCCGCGCGGAGGCGGGCCAGCCAGGCGTGCGCGTCGGTGAAGGCGGCGTCGGCGGCGACCTCCGGCACCGGGCGGTTGGTGCGGTCGTCGGCGCGGGCGTAGGAGCCGAGGAAGCGGACGTCGTCGCACACCCGGTGCAGCGCGGCCAGCGCCTCCCCCACGCGGGCGTCGGCGACGTGCCCCTCGCAGTCGAGGGAGAACGAGTAGACGCCGAGCCGCTCCCGGGTGGGCCGCGACTCGATGCGGGTGAGGCTGATCCCGCGGACGGCGAACTCGGTGAGCACGTCGAGCAGCGCGCCGGTGCGGTCGCCGACGACGGCCACCAGCGAGGTCTTGTCGTTGCCGGTGGGCGCGGGCAGGCCGCCGGGCGGGCTGACCAGCACGAACCGGGTGACCGCGCCGGGGTGGTCGGCGACGTCCTCGGCCAGCGGCACCAGCCCGTAGCGCTCGGCGGCGATCGGCGCGCAGACGGCGGCGTCGTGCTCGCCCGCGCCGACCGCCCGGGCCGCGGCGGCGGTGGAGGAGGCCGGCAGGGCGGGGACGCCGGGCAGCCAGGTGGCCACGGTGCGCGCCGTCTGGGCCAGCGCGTGCGGGTGGCTGACCACGCTGCGCACGTCGGCGGCCCGCGTCCCCGGCCGCACGGCGAGGACGAAGGACACCGTGAGGAACACCTCGCGGGTGATGAGCAGCGGGGCGCCGTCGGCCAGGCCGTCCATCGTCGCCGGCACCGAGCCCTCGACGGAGTTCTCCAGCGGCACCAGCGCCGCGTCGGCCTCGCCCGCGCGCACCGCCGCCAGGGCGGCCGGGACGCTGGGCGCCGGCTGCCGCAGGCCCCGGTCCGGCCCCAGTGCGGTGCTCAGCGCCGCCTCGGCGAAGGTACCCTCGGGGCCGAGGTAGGCGAACCGTGTCGGAGACGTCTCGGGCACCCGACGAGGGTAGTGCGGCCGGGTGGACCCCCAGGTCGGCACGGGGGTCGCCGGCCACCGGCCGGGCGGCCGGACACCCCGTCGAGCGGAAGGAACGCGTGACTCCCGGCCCTGTTCCCGTGACCCACGGTGACCTGGACGCTGCGCTGTGGCGCGTCCTGGCCGCCAGCGGGCGGGACGACGCCGGCGCCTTCCGCACCGAGCTCGACGCCGTCGAGTCCGCTCTCGCCGCCGGGAGCGAGCCGTGCTGGGCGGCCTGGCGGGCGGCCCTCTCCGCCCGCCGCGCCCTCGTCGACGGCCACCCGGACGCCGCGGCCGACGACGTCGCCGCCGCCCGCGACGCCCTGGCCGCCTGTCCGCCCGCGCCGTCGACCGCGCTGGCCCTGGCCTACCTGGCGCACGTCGAGGCCGCCGGTGACCACCCCGACGCGGCGATGCTGCTGGCCGTCGACGCGAGCCTGCTCACCGAGCAGCTCGGCTCCGGCGAGCCGACGCCCGCGCTGCACCAGGCCCACCTGTGGCTCTCGCGGACCCTCACCGCGCTCGACCTCGAGGAGCTGGCGCTGGCCCAGGCCGAGCAGGGCCGCCGGGTGTCCGCCGCGCTGCCCGGCCTGGCCGACCGCTGGCAGCTGCTGCGGCTGTGCGCACAGCAGTCCACCGAGCTGGCCCAGACGCTGCGCCGCCGCGGCGAGGTGGCCCGCAGCGTGGAGCTCGCCGGCAGCGCGCTGGCCCACGCCGCCGACGCCCGGGCCCTCGACGTCGAGCCCGACCCCGACGACCTCGACCTGCTCGACGTCGTCCAGGCCTGGGCGCTTGCCTGCCACGACGACCTCGACGACGCCCTCGGCCCGCTGCGCAGCGCGCACCGCCGGGTGCACCGGACGGGGAGCACGTGGCTGCGCGGGTACACCGACCTGGCGCTGGCCCGGCTGCTCGGCCGGCTCTCCCAGATGCACAGCGGCGGCGGGCACGCCGAGGAGGCCACCGACCTGCTCGTCGACGCCGCCGGGGCCTTCGCCGCGACCGCCGACCGGCGCCGCTACCGCCAGTGCCTGCTCGAGCTCGGCCAGGCCACCGCCGCGATGGGCCGGCCCGCCGAGGCGCTGCACTGGCTCGACGCCTACCGCGCCGACACCGGCCGGGCGCACGCGCGCAGCCGCGAGCTGTGGGCGGAGATGTTCGTCCGGCGCAGCCGGCTGCGCGAGGCCGAGCGGCAGGCCGCGGTGCTGCGCCGGCACGCGCTGGAGGACCCGCTCACCGGGCTGGGCAACCGGCGCAGCGCCGAGCGCCGGCTGGCCGGGCTGCGGCTGGGCACGGAGCCGCTGTCGCTGGCCGTCGTCGACGTCGACCGGTTCAAGGAGGTCAATGACGACACCTCGCACCTGCACGGCGACGAGGTGCTGCGCCGGGTGGCCGCGCTGCTGCGCGAGCACAGCCGGGTCGACGACGAGGTCTACCGGTGGGCCGGCGACGAGTTCCTCGTGGTGCTGCCCACCGCCGGCCAGGGCCAGGCGCTGGCTGCCGTGGAGCGGCTGCGCGCCGCCGTGGCCGAGGCCGACTGGGGTGACCTGCCGCTGGCGCAGCCGATCACGGTGAGCATCGGGCTGGCCACCGCGCCGGCCGACGGCGCGGGCGACCCGCCCGGCTGGCGCTCGCTATTCGACACCGCCGACCTGCACCTGTTCTCCGCCAAGCGCGGCGGGCGCAACCGCGTGCGCGCGCCCGGCCTGGTCGGTGACGCCGGGGACGGGCCGGCCGAGGGGACGACGGCGTGACGCGCGGCCCCGCCTGGGACGCGCGTGACGCGACGGACGACGCGCCGTCCGGCGACCGGCGTGCCCCCGGCCCGGTGCTCGACTCCCCCGCGGACGGCGTGCACAGTGCGCTGGTGCCACCCGGAGCCCTGCACCAACGGGTGACCGCTGCCCTGGCCAACTGGCAGCTCGACGACGCCGAGCGGCTGCTGTCGGTGGTCGACCCCTCCTCGCCCTACGAGGCGGAACCGACGGCGGAGCGGTCGGGGCCGGGCGGGTCCGACACCCCGCCGTCCCTGGGCCGGGCGTGGGCCGACACCCTGCGCGCCGAGCTGCTCGTGCGCCGGCTGCGGGTGGCCGGCTTCAGCGTCGTCGGGGAGCCGATCGACGCGCCCGCGACGACGGAGTCCCTCGACCTGCACGCCGGCGTCGCCGGGCTGCTCGACGCGACCGCGGAGCGCCCCGACGGCGACCCGCGCTCGGCGTCGGCCTCGCACGCCGCGCTGGCGATCGCCCTGGTGCGCTCGGCCAAGGCCGCCTTCGACGCCTCCGACGACGACCTGCAGCGCGCCGCCGGCCTGGCCCGGCACGCGCGCATCGAGCTGCTCTCGCGCCGGATCGACGCCGCGATGGACGAGGCGGTCGAGGCCGCGAGCCTGCTCGACCCCGACCTGCCGCCGGGGGCGCTGCTGGTCGACACCCTGGGCACGCTGGCCGGCGTCCTGGCCGACCTCGAGCTGATGCCGCTGGCACTGGACTACCAGCGCCGCGCGCTGGAGGCCGCCACCGCGGCCGCCGGGCAGGGCCTGCTCGGTCCCGACGACGGCGACCCCGACGTGCTCGCCGCCCGCGCGGCCACCTGCCTGGCCGAGCTGTGCGCCGAGCTCGGGGAGGCGCTGCTCGACGACGGCGACCCCGGCTCCGCCGGTCCCCACTTCGCCGAGGCGCGCCGGCTGGCCGAGCAGGCGCTGGCCCAGCTGCCCCCCGAAGCGGAGGGCATCGTCGCCGCGCAGGTGGTGCACGGCTGGGCGCTGGTCGGGCTGGGCGAGCACGTCGCCGCCAGCGGGCCGCTGCGGGCCGCCGTCCGCGTCACCAGCGCCACCGGCGACCGGGCGCTGCTGGCCTCGGCGCTGCTCGCGCTGGGGCGGGCGCTGCGCCGGCAGGGCGACGGGCGCGGCGCCGACGAGCAGCTGGCCAAGGCGCTGTCGCTGGCCACCGAGCACGGCCTGCCCCGGCTGCGGCGGGCCGCGCTGCGCGAGCTGTGCACGCTGCACGCCGAGCTGGACGACGCCGGCCGCGCGCTGCCCTACCTGCAGGCCTACCTCGCCGACGAGCTCGACCGGGTCGACGAGCGGCGCACCCGCTGGGTGGAGCTGTTCGGCCGGCGCAAGAGCCTGCTGGAGAACGAGCGGGCCGCCGGGCAGCTGCGCCGCCAGGCCTACGAGGACCCGCTCACCCACCTGCCCAACCGGCGCTACGCCGAGGCCCGGCTCGACGGGCTGCTCAGCGCCGGCACCACCCCCGCGCTGGCGGTGGTCGACGTCGACCGGTTCAAGTCGATCAACGACGCGGTGGGGCACCCCGGCGGCGACGCGGTGCTGCGCACGGTCGCCGAGCTGCTCCTGGCCGGCTGCCGCGACACCGACGAGGTGTGCCGGTGGGCCGGCGACGAGTTCGTCGTCCTGCTGCCCGACACCACCGCCGAGCAGGCCGAGCACGCGCTGGAGCGGATCCGCCGCGCCGTCGCGGCGCACGACTGGGCCGCCGACGGCGTGACCGTGCCGGTGACCATCAGCGTCGGCATCGCCTCGGCCACCCGCGGCGACGACCGCCGCACGCTGTTCGCCGCGGCCGACGGCGTGCTCTACGACGCCAAGCGCAGCGGCCGCGACCGCGTCGTCCGGCTCTCGACGGCGACCCAGACCCGCGCTCCGGACGCCGCCCCCGCGGACGCCCCCGCCCGTCCCGCCGAGCCGTCCCCGCGGGTCACCGTGCAGGCCTCGCCGCTGGACCCGGTCGGCGGCTTCGCCGCGCTGCTGGCCGAGCGCCCGGCCGACCCGCCGCTGTCGACCGGCAGCCCGGGCGAGCCGACGCTCGCCCCCCGGCTCGCGCCCGCCCCGCCGAGCCGCCCCGGAGCGGCCGAGCCCGACGTCATCTGGGGGGTCAACCGCAGCACCGAGCAGGTGCTCGCGCTGGTGCGCGAGGCGCGCGCGGAGCACCCCGACCGGCCCGCGCTGGTGGTGCGCGCGACCGCCGACACCCTCGTCGCGCTGGCCGCTGCGCACGAGGCGGCCACCACCGTCGACGCCGTGGCGATGTCGGCGGCCGTCGGTCCGATCCCGGAGCCGCGCGGCCGGGTCGGCGTCCTGTGCGCCGGGACCGCCGACGCGTCGGTGGCCGCCGAGGCCGCCTTCGTCGCCCGGGTCACCGGCACCGAGGTGGTGCGCGTGGACGACGTCGGGGGCAGCCGGTTGCGGCCCCTGCTCACCGACCGCACGCTGCTCGACGACACCGACTGCCTGGTGGTCGTCGCCGGGCTGGACGCGTCGCTGGCCGCCACCGTGGCCGCGATGACCGACGTCCCGATCGTCGCGGTGCCCACCTCCACCGGGCAGCCGGGCTCCTTCGGCGGCTTCGGCGCGCTGCTGACCGTGCTCAACGCCGCCTCACCGGGCGTCGTAGTCAGCACGATCGACAACGGCCACGCCGCCGGCGTCTTCGCCGCCCGCATCGCGAGGCGCACCGCCAGGTGACCCGCCCCGCGCAGGACGGCGGACCGGCCGCGGGGCCGGAGGCTCCCGGCCGGGACGGCGTGGCAGGGCTCAACGCAGGTCGGGGACGGCTCCTGGCCGCGGTGTCGGCCGGAAGGCCGACCACGTGATCGGCGCGACGACCGCGAAGAGCACCGCCACCGCCAGGGCGCCGTCGAGGGCCCAGGCGGCGAAGACCAGCAGCGACGCGAGCTCGATCCCGAGACCCGCGACCGAGGTGACCGTGGCGCGCACCGGCCCGGGCACCTGCTCCTGCAGCCGCGCCTCCCCCACCACGAGCACCGCGAGGTAGAGCCCGTAGGACACCGCGACGGCGGCCAGGGCGACCGGGTGCGCCACCAGCGCGCCTCCCGCGAGCAGCACCGCGGACAGCGCCAGCAGCACCGGCAGGGCCCGCACGGGCAGCCGCCCGGCCCGGCCGCCGAGCGCCGCACCCGCCGCCCCGGCCAGCGCGACGACGAGGACGGCGGCCGGCACCAGCGCGGTCGGCACGCCCTGGTCGCGGGCCAGCAGCGGGAAGTACTCCTCGATCGCGTCGAGCCCGCCGAGCAGCGCGACCGCGGCCAGCACCGGCCACAGGCCCGGCCGGCGCAGCGCCGTGGCGGCCGCCGTCCGCAGCGGCACCTCCGGCTCGCCGCCGTCCGTGCCGTCGTCGGGATCGCCGCCGGTGCGCGGCGGCTCGGGGAACCGGGTGGCCAGCGCCGCGGCCGCCAGGCACACCGCCACGCTCGCCCAGCCCACCAGCGGGTAGCCTCCGACCGAGACCAGCACCCCCGCCAGCAGCGCCGTGGGCACCTGGACCAGCAGCTCGGTCGCCGTCGTCGCGCCGTGCACCCGCAGGTAGGCGTCGCCGGCGCCAGCGGCGGCCAGCCCGTCGTACACCAGCGCCTCGGCCGCGCCCGACACCAGCGCGCCGCCGACGCCCCACAGCACGAAGCCGGCCGCGAAGCCGACCGGACCGGGCGCCGCCGTCCACACCGCGAAGCCGGCCGCCTCGAGGACCCCGGCGAGCACCAGCGCGCCCCGGCGCGACCACCGGTCGGCGAGCACGCCGGTGGGCACCTCGGCCAGCAGGCCGGTCAGCGACCACAGCGCGAACAGGCCCGACACCTGCGCCGCGGACAGCCCCGTGTCGAGGAAGAGCAGCGCGTACAGCGGGTAGACCGGGGCCAGGCCCGACAGCGCCGTCCAGGCGACGGCGAGGCGGGCCAGCGGGCGGGCCGCCGGCGGGAGCGGGTCGGACGCCGGGCGTCAACGGAAGGGCACGGCCGGACGGTAACCGGGACCACACCCCGGCGCACGCGGGTTCTCCGGCCCGGTCGGCTAGGGTGGGCGGCCGAGAAGGGGAGTAGCCCCCCGTCCGCTGGTCGACACGCTGGCACCCCCGGGTGCCCGGTCAGCGGGCCCGCGCCCCGCGCGGGTGGGCGAGACCTTCGACCAGAGCAGTCGTCGCACTGCCGGTCGGAGGCGTGCGCCCCCGCCCGGCCGTGCCGAGCGGAAGAGAGACCCACCCGTGATCGTGCTGTCCGTCGTCGCGACGGCGTTCCTCCTCGTCCTCCCGGTGGAGCTGCCGGACAAGACGCTGTTCGCCAGCCTCGTCCTGGCCACCCGGTTCGCGCCGCTGCCGGTGTTCGTCGGCGTCGGCACCGCCTTCGGCCTGCAGGTGGCCATCGCGGTGACCGCCGGCTCGCTGCTGTCCCTGCTGCCGCAGGCGCTGGTCACCGGGGTGGTCGCGGTGCTCTTCCTGGTCGGCGCGGTGCTGCTCTGGCGCAGCGCGGGCGAGGGGCCCGAGGACGGCGGCGAGGCCGCCGACGCGCGGGAGCAGACGTCGTTCCTGCGGGCGGCGGCCGTCTCCTTCGGCGTGCTGTTCGCCGCGGAGTGGGGCGACCTCTCGCAGCTGGCCACCGCCGGCCTGGCCGCCCGCTTCGACGCGCCGGTGTCGGTGTTCGTCGGCGCCTGGGCCGCGCTGCTCACCGTGTCCGCCCTCGCGGTGTTCCTGGGCAAGGCGCTGGCCGACCGGCTGCCGGTGGCGCTCATCCGCCGGGTGGCCGCGGTGCTGTTCGTCGTCTTCGCCGTGCTGGCCGCCGTGGAGACCGTGCGCGCGCTGGTCTGACCGGCGCCGCCGGGGCGCCCGACGGTGGGACCATCGCCGTCGATGGACGCCGCCGTGGAGGTCACCGACCTCGTCAAGCGCTACCCGGGCCGGTCGGTCGACGCCGTCGCCGGGGTCTCCTTCACCGTCGACCGCGGCGAGGTCTTCGGCCTGCTCGGCCCCAACGGCGCGGGCAAGACGACGACGATCGGCGTGCTGACCACCCGGGTGCTGCCCACGGGAGGGACGGCGCGGGTGGCCGGCGTCGACGTGGCGGCCGACCCGGTGACCGCGCGCAGCCGGCTGTCGGTGGTGCCGCAGCGATCCAACCTCGACCGCTCGCTCACCGCCCGGCAGAACCTCGTCTTCCACGCCGCCTACCACGGTGTCGGGCGCGCCGAGCGCAACCGCCGGGCCGACGAGCTGCTGGGGCGCCTGGGCCTGGGCGACCGCGGCGGGGACAAGGTCGACGACTACTCAGGCGGGATGGCGCAGCGGCTGCTCATCGCCCGGGCCCTCATGCACGCCCCGCAGGTGGTCTTCCTCGACGAGCCGAGCACCGGCCTGGACCCGCAGGCCCGGCTGTACGTGTGGGAGAAGGTGCGCGAGCTGCGCGCCGACGGCATCACCGTCGTGCTGACCACGCACGACATGGAGGAGGCCGCCTCGCTGGCCGACCGGGTCGGGATCATGGACCACGGCCGGCTGCTGGCCCTGGACACCCCGGCCGCGCTGACCCGCTCGCTGCCGGGCAGCGCCACCCTCGACGTCGACGTCGAGCGGGCCGGCGGCGACACCGACGAGGCGGTGCTCGCCGCGCTCGGCGCGCTTCCGCAGGCCGAGCGGGTCGAGCCGGTGGCCGACGCGGCGGGCCTGCGCGCCCGGCTGTACCTGTCGGCCGACGCCGCGACGACGGTGGGCCCGGTGTCGGAGGCGCTCAGCGCCCGCGGTGCCCGGCTGACCGGCGTCCGGCTCGGCGAGCCCAGCCTCGAGGACGTCTTCCTCAGCCTGACCGGACGGGAGCTGCGGTGACCGCCGTCGAGACACCGCGGACGACGGGCACCCGGCCCGCCCGGCCGAGCGTCGGTCGGGCGTTCGCCGCGCTGCTGTGGCGCGACGTGTTCGTCACCGGCCGCGAGTTCGTGCCCTTCCTGCTGCAGGTCGTGCTGCAGCCGGTGTTCCTGCTGTTCGTCTTCGGCAAGGTGCTCACCGAGCTGGGCTTCACGTCGAACGGCTACGCCGACGTGCTGCTGCCCGGCGTGGTGTCGCTGGCCGCGTTCCTCACCGCGCTGCAGAACACCGCCTTCCCGCTGGTCATCGACTTCTCGTTCACGAAGGAGATCGAGGACCGGCTGCTCGCGCCGCTGCCCACCGCGCTGGTCGCCGTCGAGAAGATCGTGTTCGCCACGCTGCGCGCGCTGGTGGCCGCGCTGGTGATGTTCCCGGTCAGCTGGTGGGTGCTCGGGTCGCTGCCGGTCACCTCGTCCGACGTCCCGGTGCTGGCCGCCTTCCTCGTGCTCGGGTCGCTCGTGGGCGCCTCGATCGGGATGGTGCTGGGCACGTGGGTCAAGCCCAACCGGATCAACGTCGTGTTCGCCGTCGTGCTGACCCCGCTGCTGTTCACCGGCTCCACCCAGTTCCCGTGGCCGGCGCTGGAGTCGCTGCGCTGGTTCCAGGTGGTGTGCGCGGTCAACCCGCTCACCTACGTCAGCGAGGCGCTGCGGGCGGAGATGGCGCCCGCGGTGCCGCACCTGCCGCTCGGGGTGTGTGCCCTGGCGCTGGCCGGCTTCCTCGTCGTCTTCGGCGTGCTGGGGCTGGTGGGCTTCCGCCGCCGCGCGCTCGACTAGGGATCCTGTTCCGCGGACACGGGCGCCGGAACCGGTGCCGCGTATTCAAGCGGCCCACTCGAGAGCGCAGCACGTGGCGTGGCGGCGCTGAGGTCCGGGGCGTCCGCAGCCGGGACCGCTCCACGTACAGAAGCACCGTGCGCGATCCCCGGGCCGCCCCGGCCGAGGCGACGACTCCGCGGTACGCATGAGGCTGGTGTGAATCGAATGGCGACGGTCACCAAGTGATCGGCTGAGTGTTGGCAGCGACGCTTACTGAACACGCCGTATCGGAACGGGATCGCCATGTGAGGGTGACACCCGTCTCGTCCCGTAGCTCTCTGGAGTTCCGCATCATGCGTCGTACCAGCGCCGCTGTCGGTGTCCTGTTCACCGCAGCCCTGTCCTTCGGCTTCTCCGGCACCGCCAATGCCGCCGACACCTACAACTGTCCGGACTTCGTCTCGCAGGCAGACGCCCAGGCTGTCTACAACGCCAACCCGAGCGACCCCAACCAGCTGGACCGCGACAACGACGCCCAGGCCTGCGAGGACCACGACTACGTCGCCAGCCCGGGGACCGTCACCAGTGCCATGGCCCTCGGTACCACGAGCCAGGTGGCCCCCAGCACCACGAGCCAGGTGACCAGCCGTCCGGCGGGGTCCGTGGCTGCCGGCGACGGCAGCTCGTCCAGCGACGCCAGCGCGCTCCCCTACGTCCTGGGCGGCGTCGCCCTGACTGCGGCCGGTGGAGCGGCGATCGCGGCCCGGCGCAGCTCCCGCGCGACCGTCTGACCGCTCCGACGTGCACCATCGCGCACGCCCCACCCGCTCCGGCCCCTCGAGGGTCGGAGCGGGTGGCGCGGTGCGCATCGTCGGGGCGTATCCCCCGCCGCTGGCCCCAGCGCCCACGACGGACGCCGACGCCGAGCTCGAGGCCCTGCTCGCCCGGCCACCCCAGGTCACCCGATACGGACGACCTCGTCGCCGCGCTGAGCGGAGCGCCCGACCACCCGCCGCCCGAGCCTGGGCGGCCACCTCCGCGGTGCTCGCCGCCGCAGGGGTCGCGGCGATCGTCGTCCTGCCCCAGGACACGAGCGACCCCGTCCGACTCGACCTCCCCCAAGCCGTGGTCGCCCTGCCGGTCACCACGACCCCGTCCACACCCCCAGCTCAGCTGGTCAGTGCAGCAGGCACCTCACCGCAACTCCCGGCCAGCACTCCCACTCGGGTCGAGATCCCGGCCCTGGGGGTCACATCCCGGGTCATGGAACTCGGCCTGGAGCGCGACGGCTCCATGGAGGTCCCGCCGGGTGCCTATCCCGTCGGCTGGTACGACGGCAGCCCCACACCCGGTCAACTCGGGCCTGCCGTCCTGGCCGGCCACGTCGACTGGGAGGGCGAACCGGGCGCGTTCTACGGGCTTCGGGAGCTGCTCACCGGAGACACCGTCGTCATCGACCGCGCCGATGGCACCGTTGCCACCTTTCGCGTCGACCGGGTCGAGGAGCACGCCAAGAACGACTTCCCGACCGAGGAGGTCTACGGCGACATCGACCACGCGGGCTTGCGCCTGATCACGTGCGGCGGAGCGTTCGACGAAGACACGGGGGACTACGAGGACAACATCATCGTGTTCGCCAGCCTCACCGCGGTCAGCTGACTCGCACGTCCGGTGGGCGTCGGCGGAACGGGCGCTACCCGTCCAACCCGCCGGAGGAGGCCCACTCGGCCAGCCGGCGCTCGGCCTCCTCGGGGCTGACGTCCTCGACCCGGGTCATCACCGCCCAGCGGTGGCCGAAGGGGTCGTAGACCGAGCCGAAGCGGTCGCCGGTGACGAAGGTGGCCGGCTCCTCGCGCACGGTGGCACCGCGCTCCACCGCCCTCGCGACGACGGCGTCGACGTCGGCCACGTAGACGCACGTGGAGCTGCTCACCAGGTCGCCCTCGCGGCGGGGCGCGGCCAGACCGAACTGCGGGTTGGGGTCGCCGAGCTGCAGGCGGCCGGACTCGAACTGCAGCTCCGCGTGCGGGACGGTCCCGTCGGGGGCGTCCATCCGGCTGACCACCGTGGCGCCGAAGACCTCCTCGTAGAAGCGGATCGCCTCCGCGGCCGGCGAGCAGACGAGGAACGGGGTGAGGGTGGTGTAGCCGTCGGGACGGCCGTTCGTGATCGCCATGCCCGTCACCCTGCCGCCCCGCGCCCGCGCCGTCTTGGACGAACCCGACAGCCGCCGGACGGTGTGCGCCCAGGCCCTGGAACTCCGGCGGGAACAGGGCGCCGGCGCACACCGTCGGCCGGCCGCGGCCTCAGGGCAGCGTCGGGATCCAGTCGGCCAGCGCGCGGCCGATCTCGTGCGGGCTGTCCTCGGGCACGAAGTGCGACCCCGGCACGGTGACCTCGGTGAGCGCCGGCCACTTGCGCACGAGGGCCCGCTGCCGGCCGACCAGGATCGACCCGGGGTCGGCGTTGAGGAACAGCTTGGGCACGGCGCTGGTGCGCAGCCACCACCCGTACCGGCCGACGACGTCGTGCACCGCCGGCGGGACGTTGGCGATCGGGATCTGCCGCGGCCACTCCAGGGTGGGCCAGCGGTCCTCCCGCTCGCGGAAGGGCGCCCGGTAGCGCTCGTGCGCCTCCGGCGTGAGCCCGCGCAGCGTCGAGGCGGGCAGGATCCGCTCGACGAAGACGTTCTTGTCCAGCACCGCCGCCTCGCCGTCGTCGCCGCGCATGGTCTGGAAGATCCTCCGGGCGTCGGCCGGCCAGTCGGCCCAGGTCATCGGGGTGACGATCGCCTCGGTGAATGCCAGCCCGCGCACCTGCTCGGGGTGCCGGTGCGCCCAGGAGAAGCCGAGCGCCGAGCCCCAGTCGTGCAGCACGAGGGTCACCCGCCGGTGGACGCCGACGGCGTCGAGGAACGCGTCGAGGTGCGCGGCGTGCGTGGCGAAGGAGTAGGTGCCGCGCCGCGGGTCGGGCAGCTTGCCCGACTCCCCCATCCCGACCAGGTCCGGCGCGAGGCAGCGGCCCAGGTGCTGCACGTGCGGGATGACGTTGCGCCACAGGTAGGACGACGTCGGGTTGCCGTGCAGGAAGACGATCGGGTCGCCCTCGCCGACGTCGACGTAGGCCATCTCGGTGCCCCGCACGGTCACCCGCTGCCGCGGGAAGGGGTCGACGGGCGAGACGTCCGGAGCAGCCACCCCGGCATCCTCACCCAGGTCCGGTCATCGCGCTCGGCCCTGACGCGACGATCGCGCTTGACCCTGACGCGACGTCAGGCTGTGCACTCGTCCCCGTCAGGGAGGAGGGACCCGGAGATGAACGTGGGAGAGGTCGCGGCGCTGGCCGGCGTCACGGTGCGCACGCTGCACCACTACGACCGCATCGGCCTGCTGTCGCCGTCGGGCCGCACCGCGGCCGGCTACCGCCGCTACTCGGCGGCCGACCTCGACCGGCTGCACCAGGTGCTGCTCTACCGCGAGCTCGGGTTCCCCCTCGAGGAGGTCGCGACCCTGCTGGACGACCCGTCCGCCGACCCCGCCGCGCACCTGCGCCGGCAGCACCGGCTGCTGCGGGACCGGCTGGAGCGGACGCAGGCGATGGTCGCGGCCGTCGAGAAGGAGATGGAGGCGATGGCGATGGGGATCTCGCTGACCCCGGAGGAGCGGTTCGAGCTGTTCGGGGACTGGCTGCCCGAGGAGTACGAGCAGGAGGCCGAGGAGCGCTGGGGCGACACCGAGGCGTGGTCGCAGTCGCAGGCCAGGACCCGCGCGTACACCAAGGAGGACTGGGTCCGGATCAAGGCCGAGGGCGAGGACGTCGAGGCGCGGATGGCCGCGGCGCTGCAGGCCGGGGTGGCCCCGGACTCGCCGCAGGCCATGGACCTCGCCGAGGAGGCGCGGCAGCAGATCAGCCGCAACTTCTACGACTGCCCGCCGGAGATGCACGCCGGACTCGGCCGCATGTACGTCGAGGACGAGCGGTTCACCGCCCACTACGAGCGGCGGACCCCCGGCCTGGCGGGGTGGGTGAGCACCGCCGTGCAGGCCAACGCCGCGCGCCAGGGCGCCTGACCCCGGCCGCACCGGGGGCGTTCCGCGTGCTCCGGGGGTCCTGCAGGACCCCCGGAGCACGGGGGACACCCCGGGAGGCACGGGCGCGGGCAGGCACAAGTCGACCGCCGCGGGACGGTGATCCGCCGGTCGGTCAACCAGTCGGACACAACGCTTCAGCACCGGGACGGGACCGCCGATGACCGACCCGTGAGTCACAGCAGCCCCAGCGGCCCCGGGGGCACCGCCGGGCGCCTCGCGGCCACCGCCGCGCGGCTGCCCTGGCCGGTCGTCACGGTCGGCGCCGCCGCCGTGTACGCGGCCGCGAGCGTGCTCGGCCGGGCCACCCGGCTCGAGGGCTCCCAGCTCGCGCTGGTGTGGCCGGCCGCCGCCGTGGGCGTGCTGTGGCTGGCCGCCTCCTGGGTGCACCCGCGCCGGCTGCTGGTCGACGCCGTCGTGCTGGCCGCGGTGGCCGGGACGGTCAACGGGCTCACCGGTCTCGGGCCGGCCGAGGCGGCGGTGCTCGGCGTCGCCAACGCCGTGCAGGCGGTCGTGGCCTGCGCGGTCTTCTCCCGGCTGCAGCGCCGGTGGGGCACCCCGGACGTGTGGCGGCTGCGGCGCCCCACCGACCTCGGCGCGCTCGCCGCCGCCGCCGTCGGCTCCGCGCTGGTGACCGGCGGGCTCGGCCCGGTGGGTCTCTGGCTGCTCGACGGCGGGCCGCTGCTCGCCACCGTGGCCACCTGGGCGGTCCGCAACGCCGCGAGCATCCTGGTCTTCGCCCCGCTGGCCCTGCTGCTGGTCGACCCCGGCACCGTCCGCGTCCCGCTGGGCCGGGCCCGCCTCGCCGAGCTGGCCGGGGTCGCCCTCCTCACCACCGGCGCCTACGTGCTGGTCCTGGGCGTCGGCACGCCGGTCCCGGTGGCCTTCGCGCTGCTGCCCTTCGGCATGTGGCTCGCCCTGCGCTTCGACCCGACCGTCGCCGCGGCGCAGGTCACCCTGGCCGGCGTCTTCGTCGTCGTCACGACGCTCGGCGGGCGGGGACCCTTCGCCGTCGCCGACCTGTGGCTGCGCGCCGGGCTGGCCCAGGCCTACGTCGTCGTCGCCGGCATCGTGGCGCTGGTCGTCGCGCTGCACCACGACGAGCGGCGGCGCCTCATCGCCGGCCTGGAGCGGGCCCGCGCCGACGCCGACGAGCAGGCCCGCCTGACCGAGCAGGCCATGGCGCACACCTCGGCCTTCCTCGCCGTGATGAGCCACGAGATCCGCACCCCGCTCAACGGCGTCCTGGGCCTGACCTCGCTGCTGCTGGACACCGACCTCGACGACCGGCAGCGCGAGTGGGCCGGCGCCGCCGAGCGCTCGGGCCGGACGCTGCTGCGGATCGTCAACGACGTCCTGGACTCCGCCAAGGTCGAGGCCGGGGCCGTCGAGCTCGAGGAGGTCCCGCTCGACCTGCTGGAGGTGCTCGACGAGGCGGCGCTGCCGGTGCGCGGCGCCGCGGCCGACCGCGGGCTGTCCCTCGTCGTCGCCCCCGCGCCCGGGCTGGCCCGGCACCGCACCGGCGACCCCGGCCGGCTGCGCCAGGTCGTGGGCAACCTGCTGTCCAACGCGGTCAAGTTCACCGAGTCCGGCTCGGTCACCCTCACCGTGGACGGCGACGCCGCGACCGTGGTCCTCGCCGTCACCGACACCGGCATCGGCATGACCGGCGACCAGCTCGGCCGCCTGTTCACCCCGTTCACCCAGGCCGAGGCCTCCACCACCCGCCGCTTCGGCGGCACCGGCCTGGGGCTGAGCATCGCCGCCGGCCTGGTGGAGCGGATGGGCGGGCGGATCACCGCCTGCAGCGAGCCCGGTGCGGGCACCACCTTCCGCGTCGTCCTGCCGCTGCGGCAGGCCCGCCCGGCCGAGGACCCCGTCCCGGTACCGGTGGCGGCCGCCGTCCCCGGGCTGCGGGTGCTCGTCGCCGACGACGACGAGGTCAACCGGCTCGTCGCCCGCGTGACGCTGGAGGCCCGCGGCCTGGCCGTCGACGTCGTCCCGGACGGCGCCCGGGCGGTCGAGGCCGTGCGCGCCGGCGGCTACGACGCGGTGTTCATGGACTGCCACATGCCCGGCGTCGACGGCCTGGAGGCCACCCGCCGCATCCGCGCGGCCGAGGCGGCCGACGGCCGCGCCCGGACCACCGTCGTCGCGCTGACCGCGAGCGCGCTCACCGAGGACCGCGCCCGCTACCGCGAGGCCGGCATGGACGGCTTCCTCCCCAAGCCCTGGACGCCCGAGGAGCTGCAGGCGGTGCTCGAGCTGGTCGGCGCCGCGGTGCCCTCCCCCCGCCCGGCCGCCGCCCTCCCCCCGGTCGACGACGACCTGACCACCGTCCGCGCCCGCCTCGACGAGCTGTTCGAGGACGACGACCCCGAGGAGGTCGCGCCCGTGCGCGCCTCGCTGCTGACCACCTTCCGCGACCGCGCGGCCGTGCTGGTCACCGACGCCGCCCTCGCCGTGGCCACCGGCGACCGCCCCGCCGTCGCCGCCGCCGCGCACGCCCTCCGCGGGAGCGCCGGCAGCGTGGGCGCGGGCTCCCTGGCCGCGCTCGCCGCCGCCCTCGAGGAGCGCGCCGCGACCCCGGCCGCCGACCTCGCGCCGCTCACCGACCGGCTGGCCGCCGCGGCGGCCGCGCTCGCGCCCGGGCTCACCGAGCTGGCCGCCGCGACCCCGCTGGGACGGGCGTCGTGACCACCCCTCCCCCGCCGGGCTGGCCGGCGCTGCTGGGCGCGCTGACCCGGCAGCTGCCCGACCTGACGGTCTGCCTGTTCGACTCCGGGCACCGGTTCCTGCTCTGCCGCGGGACCTGGCTGTCCCGGCGCGGGCTCACCGAGGCCGACGTGCTCGGCCGCACGGTGACCGAGGTCGTGCTGGCCTCCTTCGCCGCCGACGTCGACGGCCTGGTCGCCGCCGCCCTGGCCGGCCGGGCGGGCACGGCCGAGTTCGCCGTCGACTACGCCGCGGTCACCGGCGCGCCCGGCGCGGTGTGGGAGATCTCCGCGGCGCCGGCCACCGGACCGGACGGCGCCCCGCTGGCCCTGGTCACCTGCCGCGACGTCGTCGGGCTCCGGGCGATCGACGCGGCCCGGTCCACCAGCGAGCGGCGGTTCCGGACGGCGTTCGACACCGCGCCCACGCCCATGGCGCTGCTGGCCACCGCCGCCGGGCCGGCCCCGGCCGCCGTCAGCCGGGTCAACGCGGCCCTGGCCCGGCTGGTCGGCCGGACGCCGGGGACCCGGCTGGAGTGGGACCTCGCCCGCGCCGCCGTCGCCGACGGCCTGGCCGGCGGCGGGCTGGCCGGCCTGGTCGAGCGGGCGCTGCGCGGCGAGACCGACCTCGCCGTCGACACCTGGCTGCGGCACGCCGACGGCACCCTCGTGCCGGTGTCGGCGGCCAGCTCCCCGCCGGTGCCGGCGACCGCCCCCGACGGCAGCGAGCGCACCGAGCTGGTGCTGCTGCTGCGCGACACCTCCGCCGAGCTGGCCACCCACCGGGCGCTCACCGAGGCGCTGGCCGGTGAGCGGCGGGCCGCCGAGCACCAGCGGCGGCTGGAGACCCTCCGCGGCGACTTCGTCGCGGCCGTCTCCCACGAGCTGCGCACGCCGATGACCGGCATCCTCGGCAACCTGGAGGTGCTGCTCGACGGCGAGGCCGGGCCGCTCACCCCCCTGCAGGCGCTCATGCTCGCCACCGTCGAGCGGGAGTCGCAGCGGCTGCGCCGGCTCATCGAGGACCTGCTGACCACCGCGCACCTGGACTCCGGTGGCCTGGTGGTGCTCGACGACGCCGACGTCGACCTCGCCGCCGTCGCCGCGGCCGCCGCGCAGGAGGTCGCCGGGCAGCTGACCCGGCGCGGGCAGCGGCTGGTGCCCGACCTGACCGGCCCGGCCTGGGTGCGCGGCGACGCCGGCGGGCTGCGCGGCGTGATCGCCGAGCTGCTGTCCAACGCCGCCAAGGTCAGCCCCGAGGGTGCCGCCGTCCGGCTGTCCTGCGGCCCCGACCGCGGCGAGGTACTCGTCGCCGTCGCCGACTGCGGCCCCGGCATCCCAGAGGTCGAGCTGCCGCACGTGTTCGACCGCTTCTACCGCACCGCCCACGCCGGCGCGCAGGCGCTGCCGGGCACCGGCCTGGGCCTGTCGCTGGTGGCGCACACCGTCGCCGCGCACGGCGGCACGGTGTCGGCCGAGTCCGGCCCCCAGGGCGCCGTCTTCACCGTCCGCCTGCCGGCGGTCACCACCCCCACCCACCTCGCCGGGAGCCCCGCGTGACCCACGTCCTGGTCGTCGACGACGACCCCGCCATCGCCAGCCTGGTCGCCTTCAAGATCGGCCGGCTGGGCGCCCGCGTCTCGGTCGAGTCCGACGGGGAGGCCGGCCTGGCCGCCGCCCGCCAGCTGCGCCCCGACCTGGTCGTCCTCGACTGGATGATGCCGCGGATGAACGGCCTGGAGGTCTGCGCGGCCCTGCGCGCCGACCCGGACCCGCAGGTCGCCTCCGTGCCGGTCGTCCTGCTCACCGCCAAGGCGCAGGAGAGCGACGTCGAGCGCGGCTTCGTCGCCGGCGCCACCGACTACGTGGTCAAGCCCTTCAGCCCCCGGGAGCTGGTCAGCCGGGTCACCGCCGCTCTGCCACCGGGAGCGCTCACCCCGTGACCACCCTGACGACGGCGGCGCTGGTGGCGACCCTGCTGCTCACCGCCGCGGTGCTGCTCCTGCTGGCCGCGGTCGCGGTCGAGCACGCCCGCCGCGGCCGGCGGCTGGCCCGCGAGGAGCGGCGCCGGGCGGAGCTCACGCCGCAGGTCTGGGCCGCCCTGGACGACGACGAGGACGGCGCCGCCGCGCTGGCCGGCCTGGACGCCGCCCCCGCGGCGCTCGACGACCTCGTCCTCGACCTGCTCCCCCAGCTGCGCGGCGCCGACCGGGCCGCGCTGGGCCGGCTGCTCGCCCGCCGCGGCGTGGTCACCCGGGCCGCCGCCGACCTGTCGGCCCGCGCGCCGTGGCGCCGGGGCCGGGCGGCCGCCCTGCTGGGCAACGCCGGCGACCCCGGACAGACCGACGCGCTCACCGCGCTGCTCACCGACCGCGCCGCCGACGTCCGCTGCGCCGCCGCCCGCGCCCTGGGCAAGGCCGGCGACACCCGCGCCGCCGGCCCCCTGCTGCGCGCCCTGGCCCGCTCGCGGCGGGTGCCCGCCGGCGTCGTGGGGATGGCCCTGCTCGACCTCGGCACCCCGGTGCTGCCCGACCTGCGCGCCGCGGTCACCGACCCGCCCTCCCCCGCCGCCCAGGCGCTGGCCGCCGACCTGCTCGGCCTGCACGGCGACGTCGAGGCGCTCCCCCTGCTGCTCGGCCTGGTCGCCGACACCCGCCGCCCGGCCGCCGTCCGCGGCAGCGCGGCCACCGCGCTGGGCCGGATCGGCGTGCCCACCGCCACCCCGGCGCTGGGCGCGGCGCTGGCCCAGACCGCGGTGCCGGCGCTGCGCCGGGCCGCCGCCGAGGCCCTGGGCCGGATCGGCGACGACGAGGCGATCGACCTGCTCGCCGCGCGGTTCGCCGACGGCGACGACGCCGTCCGCGCCGAGTGCGCCGACGCGCTGGCCGGTGCCGGCGAGGAGGGCCGCGCCCGGCTGGCCGCGCACGCCTGGCACGCCGGCCGGGTCGGCGAGGCCGCGCGCGCCGCGCTGTCCAACCGGCCCCGCCCCCGCGACGCCCGGCTGCGGAGGGCCGCCTGATGCGCGAGGCGCTGACCTCCGCCGTCACCACGATGAACTGGACGGTGCTCGGCTACGTCCTGGTGCTCGACACCTCGATGCTGCTGCTGGTGCTCGTCGGAGCCCGCCGGGTGGTGACCAACCTGCGCTGGATCGGCGCCGAGGGCCTCGACCGGGTGTTCGCCAGCCCGCTCACCCCCGGCGTCTCGGTGCTCGTGCCGGCGCACGACGAGGAGGCCGGTGTCCTCGACACGCTGGCCGCGGTGCTCTCCCAGCGCTACCCGCTGCTGGAGGTGGTGCTGGTCGACGACGGGTCCACCGACCGCACCTTCGAGCTGGTCGCCGAGCGCTACGGCCTCACCCCGGTCACCCCGCGCTGGACGGCCGACACCCCGGTCGAGGGCCGGGTGCTCTCGGTGCACCGGGCCACCACCGGCGACCCGCTGACCGTCGTCCGCAAGACCAGCGTCAAGCGGCGCTCCGACGCGCTCAACGTGGCGCTCAACCTGGCCCGCCACCCGCTGGTGTGCATGGTCGACGCCGACTCGCTGCTCGAGCCCGACGCGCTGCTCAAGGTGGCCCGGCCCTTCATCGAGGACCCCGACCACGTGGTGGGCGCCGGCGGTGTGATCCGCACGGCCAACGCCGCGCTGACCGACCGCGGCGCGGTGCTCGAGCCCCGGCTGTCGACGCGCTGGCTGGTGCGCATCCAGGCCGTGGAGTACCTGCGCTCGTTCCTGCTGGGCCGCACCAGCTGGGCCGACGCCGACGCGCTGCTGATCATCTCCGGCGCGTTCGGGCTGTTCCGCCGCGACGCCGTCGTCGAGGTCGGCGGGCTGGACCCCCGGTCGCTGGCCGAGGACGCCGAGCTCGTCGTCACCCTGCAGGAGCACCTGCGCCGCGCGGGCCGGCCCTCGCGGATGGTCTTCGTGCCCGAGACGGTGTGCTGGACCGAGGTGCCCGAGACCTGGGCGGTGCTCGGCCGCCAGCGGCAGCGCTGGTCGCACGGGCTGGCGCAGCTGCTGTGGAAGCACCGCCGGATGGTGGGCAACCCGCGCTTCGGCCCGGTCGGGCTGCTGGCGCTGCCGTTCTTCCTGGTCTTCGAGCTGCTCGGGCCGGTGGTCGAGGTGCTCGGGCTGGCCTCGGTCGTCGTGGCCGCGGTCCTCGGGCTGCTCGACCCGGGCACGGCCACGCTGATGGTGGCCGTCGCGCTGGCGCTGGGCGTGCTGGTGTCCACCGCGGTGGTCGCCGTCGAGGAGTTCACCTTCCACCGCTACCGCAGCGGGGCCGACCTGCGCGCGCTGCTGCTGGCCGGCGCCCTGGAGAACGTCGGCTACCGGCAGCTGCACGCCTGGTTCCGGCTGCGCGGGCTGCTCGCCGCGCTGGCCCGCTGGGACCCGGTGTGGACGGCGATGCCGCGCACCGGCTTCACCACCGCTCCCGCTGCCGCCGAGGCGTAGGAGGTCCTCCGGCGGGCGCGGCGACTCCGGCGGGTGGTGGCACGCGGGACGCTCCCGGGCGGACGGACCCGTCCGGTCGACGGCGCCTCGCCCGGTCCTACGGTCCCCGCACCCGCAGGACCGACGAGGAGGTCGCCGTGCCCATCGTGCTCGTGCTCCAGGGACCGACCGTCACGCAGCAGCGGTACGAAGACGCCGTCCGGCGCTTCACCGGCGGCCGGGACCGCATGGAGCAACCGGCCGACTGGCCGGTCGGCGGCCTGCTCGTGCACCTCGCGGGACAGGGGCCGCAGGGCTTCCGCATCATCGACGTGTGGGAGTCCGAGGACTCCTGCCGGCGATTCGGCGAGCAGCTCGCGCCCGTCCTCGAGGAGGTCGGCATCACCGACCCGCCGGAGATCCACCCGCTGCAGGGCTTCGTCTCGGCGGCCACCGTCCCCGCCTGAGCCGTCTGCGCCATGACCAGGTGACCTGGTCATGGCGCGTCCTCCCCGACGTCCCACGGTCGGGTGGGACACCGCACGATCAGGTCACCTGGTCGTCGCGCGAGGCGTCCCAGCCCGGAGGGGGCAGGGCCGGTGGGGTGGCGGCCCGCCGGCGCAGGTTCTTGGGCAGCCGGTGCCGCACCGGGTCGGCGGCCTGCGTCACGGGGGCTCCTGGGAGGGACGGGTCGGGGACGGCGCCGACCCTGGCGGGGGCGACTTGGCCGCCGCTTGCGGCCGGCTTGGCGGTGCACCCCCTCCCGCCACCCGCCCGGACCTGCCAGGATCCGGCCCGTGCGGTACCGCGTCCTCGGACCACTCGAGGTCACGGGCCCCGACGGCCGGCCCCTCGACGTCGGCGGCGCCAAGCCCCGCGCGCTGCTGGCCCTGCTGCTCGCCGAGGCCGGCCGGGTGGTGCCCGTCGAGCGGATCGTCACCGCCCTGTGGGACGACGACCCGCCGCCCACGGTCACCGGGACCCTGCAGGCCTACGTGTCCCACCTGCGCCGGGTGCTCGAACCCGAGCGCGGCCCGCGGCAGGCGGCCCGGGTGCTGCTGACCCGCGCACCGGGCTACCTGGTGCAGGTCGACGCCGCCGACCTCGACAGCCTGCGCTTCGCCGCCCTGGTGGAGGACGGCGACCGCGCCCTCGACGGCGGCGACCCCGCCCGCGCGCTCACCGTGCTCGACCGTGCGCTGGAGCTGTGGCGCGGCGAGCCCCTGCCGGAGCTGGGCGAGGGCCCCGGCGCCGCGGAGCGGATGCGGCTGGCCGAGCTGCACGTGCACGCCCGGGAGCGCCGCGGCGAGGCCCTGCTGGGCGTGGGCCGCGCCGACGCCGCCGTGGGCGAGCTGCAGCCGCTGGTCGCCGAGCACCCGCTGCGCGAGCGCCTGTGGGCCCGGCTGGTCACCGCCCTCTACGCCGCCGACCGGCAGGCCGACGCCCTCGACGCGCTGCGCCGCTGCACCGCGCTGCTGCGCGACGAGCTGGGCATCGACCCCGGTCCGGAGCTGCGCGAGCTCGAGCGCGCGGTGCTGCGGCAGGACCCCGGGCTGGCCCGCCGGGCACCGCGACCGGTGGTCGCGCCGCCGTCAGCTCCGGCGCCGCTGGCCGTCCCGGACGACGCGGGCCTGGTCGGCCGCGACGGCGAGCTGGCCCGGCTGCGGGAGGTCGCGGAGCGGGCCGCCGCGGGGCGGGCCGGCGTGGTCGTCCTCGGCGGCGAGGCCGGCATCGGCAAGACCCGGCTGGCCGAGGCGGTGGCCGCGATGGGCCGGTCGGCCGGCTGGGCGGTGGCCGAGGGCCGCTGCGCCGACGACGGCGGCGCACCACCGCTGTGGCCGTGGGCGCAGGTGCTCGACCAGCTCGGGCAGGACCCGGTGGCGGCGGCCGAGGGGGACGCCGACGCCGACGCCGCCCGGTTCCGGCTCTTCCAGGACCTGCGCGCCCGGCTGGTCGCCGCCACCGCCGACCGCCCGCTGCTGGTGGTGCTGGAGGACCTCCAGGGCGCCGACGCCACCTCGGTGCAGCTGCTCGGCCTGCTCGCCCGGCACCTGCCGCGGGTGCCGCTGCTGGTGCTGGTCACCGTGCGCACCGCCGGCGAGGAGCTGCCCCCCGCGGTCGCCGACGGCCTGGCCCGGCTCTCCCGCGAGCCCGCCGTCACGACGCTCCCGCTGTCCGGCCTGCCGCCCGGGGACGTCGGCCGGCTGCTGGCCGCGCAGGGCGGGGACGCCGCCCTGGCGGCCACGGTGCACGACCGCACCGCCGGCAACCCGTTCTTCGTCGTCGAGCTGTCGCGGTGGCTGCGCGGTGCCGGCGGGCTGGACCGCGCACCGGTGCCGCCGTCGGTGGCCGAGGTGCTGCGCGGCCGGCTCGCCCGGCTGCCCGCGGGCGCCCGGCCGGTGCTGGAACTGGCCGCCGTCGCCGGGCGGGAGGTGACCCTGGACCTGCTCGAGGCCGCCGGGGAGACCGCCGAGACCGCGCTGGGCGCCCTGGACGCGGCGGTCGCCTCCGGGCTGCTGACCGCGGGCAGCGCGCCGTGGAGCTGGCGGTTCTGCCACGCCCTGGTGCAGGAGGTGCTCGTCGAGGACCTGCCGGCGCTGGGGCGCGCGCGGCTGCACGCCCGGCTGACCGCCGCGCTGGAGCGGCGCGCCCCCGCCGGCCGGGCCGACGACGCCCTCGTCGAGCGGCTGGCGCACCACGCGGTGGCGGCGGCACCCGTGGCCGGCCCGGAGCCGGGGCTGCGGTGGTCGACGGCGGCCGCCGCGGTGGCCCGCACCCGGCTGGCCGACGACGAGGCCGCGGCGCACACCCGCCGGGCGCTGCGGCTGGTCGACCCGGCCGTGCCCGACGCCGCCCGCACCCGGCACGACCTGCTCACCGCGCTGGGCAACGACCTGCTGCGCAGCGGTCAGCGCACCGAGGCGCGGGAGGTGGTGGCCGAGGCCATCGCCGTCGCCCGCGAGCTCGGCGACCGGCGCTGCCTGCTGGAGTCGGCCGCGGTCTGGGGCTCGCCGACGCTGGAGAACTGGCGGCCGCACGGCGTCGTCGATCCCGAGATGGTGGCGCTGCTGGAGGACCTGCTCGCCCACCGGGAGGAGCTCGCGCCGGACGACGCCGAGCGCGACCGGCTGACCGCCCGGCTGCTGGGCACCCTGGGGGTCGAGCTGGCCTACAGCGAGGACCTGCAGCGCGGCGTCCGGTACGCCGAGCGCGCGGTGGAGCTCGCGCGCGGCGTCGGTGACCCGGAGCTGCTGGGCCGGGTGCTCAACAACCAGACGCTGGCCGTGTGGGGCCGGCCCGACGCCGCCGAGCGGCGGCTGGCCGCCACCGACGAGGCGCTGGCGCTGGCCGGGCGCGGGCTGCCGCGGCGCACCGAGTTCTACGCCCGGCTGCACCGCGCGGCGATCCGGCTGCACCTGACCGACCGGGCCGGCTACGAGGCCGACCTGGAGGCGGGACGGCGGCTGGCGTCCTCGCTGTCGGGGCCCGAGGTGCGCCCGCACGTGCTGTGGCAGCAGGCCGGGGCCGCCTGGCTGGCCGGGGACGCCGGCCGCGCCGAGGAGCTGACCACCGAGGCGCACGAGCTCTACCGGCGGGTCACCCCGCACGCCCGGCACGTCCACGCCGCGCACCTGTTCGCGCTGCGCCGCGCCGACGGCCGGCTGCCCGAGGCGCTCGACCTGCTGGTGTCCGCCGGCGACGAGGGCAACCCGCTGCTGCAGCTCATGGCGGTGCTGGCCGCGGCGGAGTCCGGGGACCTCGCCGGGGCGCGGCGGCTGCGGGCCCGCTGGGGCCGCACGGTGATCCGCGACTGGGCCAGCGACGTGGCGGTGCTGCTCCGGGCCGAGACGGCGCTGCACCTGGGCGACGAGGCCGAGCTGACCGTGGCGACGGTGCAGCTGCTGCCCTTCCGCGGCCGGCAGGCGGTCCTCGGGACGACGGCGTTCAGCCTGGGCGCCTACGACGAGCTGCTGGGCCGCGTCGCCGAGCGCACCGGCGACACCGTGGCCGCCCGCGACTGGTGGACCGGCGCCCGCGAGCAGGGGCGCCGGGTCGGCTCCCCGCCGCAGGTCGCGCTGGCCGAGGCGCACCTGGCGCGGGTGCCGGCCGAGACCGCGCACCGCCCGCCGCGCCGCCGTCCCGCTCGCACGGCCTGACGGCTCAGGGCAGCCGTACCGTCGGGGCCTTCCTCAGAGGGTGGTGGCCCGCCCGCCGTCGACCGGGATCACCGCACCGGTGACGTACGCGCCGGCGCGGCTGGCCAGGTAGACGACGACGCCGGCCATGTCGTCGGGCCGGCCGATGCGGCCCAGCGGCGAGCTGGCGGCGATCTCGTCGCCGCGGGCGGCCAGCGTGGCGGCCATCATCTTCGACTCGAACGGGCCCGGGGCGACGGCGTTGACGGTGATCCGCCGCGGCCCGAGCTCCTTGGCCAGGTGCCGGGTCAGCTGGTGCACCGCGGCCTTGCTCGACGAGTACGAGTACGTGGGCAGCTGCGGCACGTGCAGGCCGTCGATGCTGCCGACGTTGACCACCCGAGCCGGGTCGTCGTCGCTGGCGGCCGCCTCGAGCAGCGGCACCATCGCGCGGGTGAGGAAGAACGGCGCCTTGACGTTGAGGTCGAGCACCTTGTCCCACGCCGAGGCCGGGAAGGTCTCGAACGGCTCGCCCCACGTCGCGCCGGCGTTGTTCACCAGCACGTGGACGCGCTCCTCGCGCCGGCCCACCTCCTCGGCCAGCCGCACGCACTCGGCCTCGGTGCTGACGTCGGCCGGGATCGACTCGACCCGGCCGTGCTCCGACAGCTCCGCGACGGCCTGCTCGCCGGCCTCGGGCTTGCGCGAGCTGACGTAGACCGACGCCCCGGCCTGCAGCAGCCCGCGGGCCATCATCAGGCCGATGCCGCGGGTGCCGCCGGTGACGACGGCGACCTTCCCGGTGAGGTCGAACAGGTGCACGCGGGTCCTCCCGGGGTCGTGGGACGGCGGTGTCCCCTCGCCGGCCACTGTGCCCGATCGGGTGGCGCCGCCCGGCAGCGGGACCCCGGCTGTGCCAGCCTCGGGCGGCATGGGCCCCCGTCCGCTCGGCGTGACCAGCGAGGTCGGGCGGCTGCGCACCGTCGTCCTGCACCGGCCCGGCGCCGAGCTGCGCCGGCTCACGCCGCGCAACACCGACGAGCTGCTCTTCGACGGGGTGCCGTGGGTGGCCCGGGCGCAGGAGGAGCACGACGCCTTCGCCGCCGCGCTGGCCGAGCGCGGCGTCGAGGTGCTGCACCTCGACCGGCTGCTGACCGACGTCCTCGAGCACCCCGGGGCCCGCGACGAGCTGGTGGCCGCCGCGGTCGACGACCCGCGGCTGGGCGCCACCCTGCGGCGGGCCGCGGTGGCGCACCTGTCGGGCCTGGCGCCCGGCGACCTGGCCACCACGCTCATCGCCGGTCTGGCCCACGACGAGCTGCGCGGCGGCAGCGGGCTGGCCTACCGGCTCATGGAGCGCGGGGACTTCGTCGTCCCGCCGCTGCCCAACCTGCTGTTCACCCGCGACTCGTCGGTGTGGGTGGGCGACCAGGTCGCGGTGGCCTCGCTGGCCATGCCGGCGCGGCACCGGGAGGCGACGATCGCCCGGGCGGTGGCCACCCACCACCCGCGCTTCGCCGGGGTGGAGCAGCTCTACGACGCGTCGCTGGAGCACCTCGAGGGCGGCGACGTGCTGCTGCTGGCGCCCGGGGTGCTGGCCGTGGGCGTCGGGGAGCGGACGACGCCGGGTGGCGCGGAGCGGCTGGCCCGGCGGGTGTTCGCCCGCGGGCTGGCGCACACGGTGCTCGTCGTCCCGATCGCCCAGCAGCGGGCCACGATGCACCTGGACACCGTCGCCACGATGGTCGACGTCGACGCGATGGTCGTCTACCCCGCCGTCGCCGGCTCGCTGGTCGCCTGGACCGTCACCGCCGACACCGCACCGGACGACGACGACACCACCGACCTGGTCGTCCGCGGGCCGCAGCCGTTCCTCGCCGCCGCCGCGGCAGCGATGGGCATCGACCGGCTGCGGGTGATCGACACCGGCCTGGACCCGGTGACCGCCGAGCGCGAGCAGTGGGACGACGGCAACAACACCCTGGCGCTGGCGCCGCGGCTGGCGGTCGCCTACGAGCGGAACACGGTCACCAACGCCGCGCTCGAGGCCGCCGGCATCGAGGTGGTCCGGATCGCGGGCTCGGAGCTCGGCAGCGGCCGCGGCGGGCCGCGGTGCATGTCCTGCCCCGTGGCGCGCGACCCGCTCCCCTAGCCCGGGCCAGGTCACCCCGGCCGCAGGTCGTGCTCTGCCCTCGGGAGCGGGGCAGAGCACGAAGGAGCGGGCACGGGTGGTCCCACGGAGGGTCGTGCTCTGCCCCGCCTGGCGGGGCAGAGCACGACCTGCGGCGGGGAGACCCTGCGGCCGGTCCTAGCGGAGGGTGACCTGGCGGGACAGCAGGCCGGCGCGGGCGCGGCGCTCGTCGGCGGTGAGCGGGTCGGTCACGGTGAGCGCCTGCTCCAGCCGGGCGCCGAACTCGGCGGCCGGGCCGGTCCACTCCGCGGCCGGGGTGTCGGCGGGCAGGTCCCAGACCGGCACGACCAGGCCGTGCGCACGGAAGGCACCGGCGTAGCGGGTGCCCTCCCCCAGCAGCAGCTGCTCGGACGCCGAGAGCCGGGCGAGCGCGTCGAGCAGCGGCTCCTCCGCCTCCGGGCGCACCCAGCGCAGGTGGGCGCGCTCGCTGCCGGGCCGGACCCAGTAGGCGGCGCCGAGGCCCTCGAGCCGCTCGGTGGGCAGCACGGCCTCGTTGGCCCGCTCCAGGCCGGCCCGGGCCGCGGCACCGGCGTCGGTGCCCTCGAGCCAGAAGCCGAAGTCCTCGTGCACGGTGACCTCGAGCGGCGCGGACAGGTCGAGCAGCTCCTGCAGCCGCGGCCCGGAGGAGCCGGCCGCGCCGACCGGGCCCGGGTCCACCGGCGCGCCCGCCGGGGCCTCCAGGGCGGCGGCCAGCGCGGTGCCGATGTCACGGCTGACGTCGTCGGAGGCGGCCTGCAGCTGGACGCCGAGCAGGATCTCGCCGTTGCTGCGGACCAGCGCGGGAGCGCCGCCGGGCAGCACGCTGGCGAGGGTGACGTCCCGCCCCCCGGTCGTCCTCAGGGGCGCGGTGGCGGCCGGCACCAGCTCGCGCAGCGCCACCCAGTCGGGCTCGCCGGGCAGGCCCTCGAAGGGACGGGTCACCGGCGGCGCGTAGCCCGAGCCGTGGCAGTGCTTGTACCGGCGGCCCGACCCGCACGGGCACGGGGCCTTGGGGTTGATCCCCTCGGCGACGGGTGCGGACGCGGGACGGCGGCGGGTCGCGGATCGGGCCATGCGGCCCAGCGTAGGTGGGCCTCGGCGCCGCTCCGCGCCGCCTAGGGTGCCGTCCGTGGCACCGCTGGACCTCACCGACCCGGCCGTCGTCGCCGACCCCTACCCCGCCTTCGCCGCCGCCCGCGCGGTCGCGCCGGTGCAGTGGCACGAGGGCCTGGGGCTGTGGCTGGCGTTCACCCACGCGGAGAGCAACGCCGTGCTGCGTGACCGGCGGCTGGGCCGCATCTGGCGGGACCGGGAGCCCGCCGACCGGTTCGGCGCGTTCAACCTGGTCCACCGCAACGCGCTGCTGGAGATGGAGCCACCCGACCACACCCGGCTGCGCCGGCTGGTCAGCGCCGCGTTCGCCCGCGGGCACGTGGAGCGGCTGCGGCCGTGGGTGCAGCGCTACGCCGCCGAGCTGGCCGACGGCCTGGTCGAGCGCTCCAGCGGCAGCGAACCCGTCGACGTCCTGTCCGGGATGGCCGAGCAGCTCCCGGTGGGCGTCATCGCCGAGCTGCTCGGCGTCCCGGAGGCCGACCGGCCGCTGCTGCGGCCGTGGTCCAACGCCATCGTGAAGATGTACGAGTACGGCCGCACCGAGGCCGTCGAGGACGCCGCCGAGCGGGCCGCCGCGGAGTTCGTCGGCTACCTCCGGGAGCTGGCCGCCGAGCGGCGCCGGACCCCGCGCGAGGACCTGCTCACCCACCTGGTGACCGTCCGCGACGCCGAGGGCGACCGGCTGACCGAGGACGAGCTGGTCACCACCTGCGTCCTGCTGCTCAACGCGGGCCACGAGGCGACGGTCAACGTCAGCGGCAACGGCCTGCTCGCGCTGCTCGAGCACCGCGACCAGCTGCAGCGGCTGCGGGCGGACCCCGCCCTCCTGCCGACCGCCGTCGAGGAGCTGATGCGCTTCGACTCGCCGCTGCAGCTGTTCGAGCGCACCGCCACCGCCGATGTCGAGCTGGGCGGGGTCACCGTGCGGGCGGGCCAGAAGGTCGCCGCGCTGCTCGGCGCGGCCAACCGCGACCCCGCCGTCTTCCCCGACCCCGACACCCTCGACGTCGGGCGCACCGAGAACCCGCACGTCTCCTTCGGCGCCGGTGTGCACTTCTGCATCGGCGCCCCGCTGGCCCGGGTGGAGCTGCAGGCCTCCTTCGGCGCGCTGCTCGCCCGCACCCGCGACCTCGAGCTGGCCCGCCCGGCGCGGCGCCGTCCGGAGTTCGTCATCCGCGGCCTGGCCGAGCTGCCCGTCGTCCTCACCCCGTGAGCACCCGACCGGGGCCTACCGGGTGACCTGGGTCACTGCCAGGATGCGGCCATGCGCGGCCTGATGCAGGACACCCCGCTCACCATCGACGCCATCTTCCGCTACGCCGAGGACCACCACGGCGACCGGGAGCTGGTCAGCAACGGCCCCGGCGGCGTCCGGCGCACCACCTACGCGGAGTGGGCGGCGCGGACCCGGCGGCTGGGCGGGGTGCTCGACACCCTCGGCGTCACCGACGACGGCCGGGTGGGCACCTTCGCCTGGAACTCCACCCGGCACATGGAGCTCTACTTCGCCGCCCCCTGCACCGGCCGGGTGCTGCACACCCTCAACATCCGGCTGTTCCCCGAGCAGATCACCCACGTCGCCGACCACGCCGAGGACGAGGTCGTCTTCGTCGACCGGAGCCTGCTGCCGCTGCTGTGGCCGCTGGTCGACACGATGAAGACCGTCCGGCACGTGGTGGTCATGGACGACGGCGGCGACGCGGAGGTCCCCGACGACCCGCGGGTGCTCGACTACGAGGACCTGCTGGCGCAGGCGTCCCCGGCGGAGTTCGGCGTCCGCGACGAGTGGCGGGCCGCCTCGATGTGCTACACGAGCGGCACCACCGGCAACCCCAAGGGCGTCGTCTACTCGCACCGCTCCACGTACCTGCACACGATGGCCGTGCTCAGCGGCAACGCGCTGGCGCTGTCCGTCGACGACGTCGCGATGGCGATCGTGCCGATGTTCCACGCCAACGCCTGGGGCATCCCCTACGCGGCCCCCGCGGCGGGCGCGGGGCTGGTCTTCCCCGGGCCGGTGATGCAGCCCGAGGCTCTGGCCGACCTGATGGTGGCCGAGGGCGTGACGTTCACCGCGGGCGTGCCGACGATCTGGCAGGGCGTGCTGCCGCACCTGGCCGGCCGCGAGCACAAGCTGCGGCGGATCACCTGCGGCGGCTCCGCGGTGCCGCGCGCGCTGTCGGAGGCCTACCGGGAGCAGGTGGGCCTGCCGCTGCTGCAGGGCTGGGGCATGACCGAGACCTCGCCGGTGGCCTCCCTGGCGCTGGTGCCGCACCGCTTCGCCGACGCCGACGAGGACACCAAGGCGACGCAGCGGGCGCGGGCCGGGATCCCGGTGTTCGGCGTCGAGGCCCGCGTCGTGGAGCCGGGCACCACCGACGCGCTGCCCTGGGACGACGAGAGCACCGGCGAGCTGCAGGTGCGCGGCCCGTGGTGCGCCGCCGACTACCACGACCCCGACCCGGGCGTGGTGCTGTCCACCGAGGACGGCTGGATGCGCACCGGCGACGTCGCGGCCATGGACTCCTTCGGCTCCATCCGGATCGCCGACCGCACCAAGGACCTGATCAAGTCCGGCGGCGAGTGGATCAGCTCGGTCGACCTGGAGAACGCGATCATGAGCCACCCGGCGGTCGCCGAGGCCGCCGTCGTCGGCATCCCGCACCCCAAGTGGGACGAGCGACCGCTGGCCTGCGTCGTGCTGCGGCCGGGCGCGACGCTCACCGCCGAGGAGCTCGTGGAGCACCTGCGGCCCCTGGTGGCGAAGTGGTGGCTGCCGGACGCGGTGGAGTTCATCGACGAGGTGCCCAAGACCAGCGTCGGCAAGTTCAGCAAGAAGGACCTGCGCAGCCGGTTCGCGGAGTACCCGCTGCCGACCTGAGGCAGCGGACGGGACGGTCCGCCCAGCTGTGGAGCGTGAGCCCGGTCACTGGCACGATGCGGCCATGCGCGGGCTCATGCAGGACTTCCCTCTCACGATCGACGCGATCTTCCGGCACGTCGAGCAGCACTACGGCGACGGGACGATCGCGACCAACGGCCCGAACGGCGTCACCCGGGTCACCTACGCCGAGTGGGCCGAGCGGACCCGCCGGCTCGGTGGCGTGCTCGACGACCTCGGCATCAGCGAGGACGGCCGGGTGGGCACCTTCGGCTGGAACAGCCAGCGCCACCTCGAGCTGTACTTCGCCGCGCCGTCGTCCGGCCGGGTGCTGCACACCCTCAACATCCGGCTGTTCCCCGAGCAGCTGACCTACATCGCCAACCACGCCGAGGACGAGGTCGTCTTCGTCGACCGCACGGTGCTGCCGCTGCTGTGGCCGCTGATCGACACGATGAAGACCGTCCGGCACGTGGTGGTCATGGACGACGGCGGGGACAACGAGATCCCCGACGACCCCCGCGTGCTCGACTACGAGGCGCTGCTGGCCGAGGCCTCCCCCGTCGACTTCCACGTCACCGACGAGTACCGCGCCGCGTCGATGTGCTACACGAGCGGCACCACCGGCAACCCCAAGGGCGTCGTCTACACGCACCGGTCCACGTGGCTGCACACCACCGGCGTGATGGCGCCGAACGCGTTCGGGCTCGGCATCCGCGACGTCGCCATGCCGGTGGTGCCGATGTTCCACGCCAACGCGTGGGGCATCGCCCAGGCCGCGCCGGCCGCCGGCTCCTCGCTGGTCATGCCCGGCTCGATGATGCAGCCCGAGGCACTGGCCAAGCTGATCCTCGACGAGGGCGTCACCTTCACCGCCGGCGTGCCGACGATCTGGCAGGGCGTGCTGCCGCACCTGGCCGGCAAGCCGCACAAGCTGCGCGACATCGGCTGCGGCGGGTCGGCGGTGCCCAAGGCGCTCAGCGAGGCCTACCGCGAGCAGGTCGGGCTGCCGATCCTGCAGGCGTGGGGCATGACCGAGACCCACCCGGTCGCCTCCTCGGGCATCCTGCCGCCCCGCTTCGACGACCTCGACGACGCGGCCAAGGCCGACCAGCGCGCCCGCGCCGGCATCCCGTTCCTCGGCGTCGAGGCGCGCATCGTCGACGCCGACAGCCTCGAGCCGCAGGCGTGGGACGACCAGGCCACCGGCGAGCTGCAGGTGCGCGGCCCGTGGTGCGCGCAGGACTACTACAACCCCGACGCCGGCGTGGAGCTCACCACCGAGGACGGCTGGATGCGCACCGGCGACGTCGCGGCCATGGACTCCTTCGGCTCCATCCGGATCGCCGACCGCACCAAGGACCTGATCAAGTCCGGCGGCGAGTGGATCAGCTCGGTCGACCTGGAGAACGCGATCATGAGCCACCCGAAGGTGAAGGAGGCCGCGGTCGTCGGCATCCCGCACCCGAAGTGGGACGAGCGGCCGCTGGCCTGCGTCGTGCTGCGGGAGGGCGAGGACGCCACCGAGCAGGAGATCCTGGACCACCTCAAGCCGCTGGTGGCCAAGTGGTGGATGCCCGACGCGGTGGAGTTCATCGACGAGGTGCCCAAGACCAGCGTCGGCAAGTTCTCCAAGAAGGACCTGCGCAGCCGGTTCGCCGACCGCGCGCCGTCCAGCTGAGGGTCTAGCGCACGAAGGGCGGCTGGCCGGTCTCGCTCACCAGGGGCCGGCCGGCCGCCTCCCACGCGCCCATCCCGCCGCCGACGTTCACCGCGTCGTAGCCGTTCTGGTTGAGCCAGGCCGCCACCCGCGCGGAGCGGCCGCCGCTGCGGCAGACGACGTAGACCGGGTCCGCCTCGGGCACCTCGTCCAGCCGCGCGGGGACGTCGCCCATCGGGATGTGGGTGGCGCCCTCGGCGTGGCCGGCCACCCACTCGCCGTCCTCCCGGACGTCGAGCAGCACGGCGTCCTCGGGCACCTCGTCGGCGGGCACGGTCGGGACCTGCTGCGGCATCACGACCCCACTGTCCCAGGTGTGGCGGGCACCGGCCGGACCGCGTGCGGGCTGGGAGGATGGGCGGCGATGTCCGCTCCCCCCGCGCCGCCGGTCCGCGTGCCGGCCTGGTCGCTGTCCCGCTCCGCGATCTGGCTGTGGGTCACCCAGGGGGTGCTCGGCACGCTGGTCTACGGCGTCCTGGTGGCCGTGCTGGTGCTGGCCGTGCCCGCGTCGGCCGGCGGGCCGGTCCCGCTGCTGCGCTGGCTGCTGCCGGTGCTGCTGACCGTCTACGCGGTGGTCGCCATCGGCGTGCGGCCGTGGATCCGCTGGCGCGTGCACCGGTGGGAGGTCACCGAGGAGACGGTGCACGCCCTCACCGGCTGGCTGACCCGCACCTGGACGCTGGTGCCGGTCGCGCGCATCCAGACCGTCGACGTCACCCGCGGCGTGCTGCAGCAGCTCTACGGCCTGGCCAGCGTCGCGGTGCTGACCGCCTCCTCGCAGGGCACCGTGCGGGTGCCGCACCTGGAGGTCGCGGTCGCCCACCGGGTCGCCGACGACCTCGCCCGGCGGGCCGAGCAGGTCCGCGACGAGGCGACGTGACGACGGCCCCCTGGCAGACGGCGCCGGAGGTCACCGCCCCGCGCCGCACCTCCCCGCTGGTCGTGCTGGTGCACACGATCACCTTCCGGCAGGCCCGCCAGGTGGTGCCGGCCGCGATCCCGGTGGTGGCCGCGGTGGGGGTCGACGGCCCGGGCGTCGTCGTCGGGCTCGTGCTGGCGGTGACGGCGCTGTCGCTGCTGTTCGCCGCGCTCACCTGGTGGCGCACCACCTACGCCGACACCCCCGGCGCGGTGGTGGTCACCCGCGGCCTGCTGGCCCGCTCGGTGCGCACCGTGCCCAACGACCGGATCCGCGGCGTGGAGGTCGAGGCGCCGGCGCTGCACCGGCTGTTCGGCCTGGTGCGGGTGCGCGTCGACGCCGCGGCCGGCTCGGTGACCGGCGGCGACGAGGAGGTCGTCGTCGACGGGCTGACCCGGGCGGAGGGCGACCGGCTGCGCACCTCGGTGCTCACCCACCGCCGGTCCGGCGCGGCGGCGGACCCGTCCGCCCCGCCGCTGCCGGAGGAGGCGCCGGCGGAGGAGGAACTGGCCCGCTTCGACCCGCGCTGGCTGCTCTACGCGCCGCTGGTGGCCAGCTACCTCGCCGTCCCGCTGGCCGCGGTGGGCGCGCTGTCGCGGCTGCTGCAGGAGCTCCCGCCCGGCCTGCGCCCCGACCTCACCGGGCCCGACCTCACCGACACCCGCGTGCTGCTGCTCACCCTGGTCGTGGCGCTGCTGCTGCTCGCGCTCGGCGCGGTGCTCGGGGCCGCCGTCGTCAACTGGGGGTTCCGGCTGGTCCGCCGCGGCGGCTCGCTGGTCGCCGTCCGCGGACTGGTGACCCGGCGGCACACCGAGCTCGAGGTCGACCGGGTGCGCGGCGGCACCCTCTCGGAGGGGCTGGGCATGCGGGTGGTGCGGGCCGCGCGGGTCGGCGCGCTCGTCACCGGACTCGGCGCGGCCAACCGGCGCGGGCAGGTGCTGCCGCTCGGGCCGCGCGGGGAGGCGGTGCGGCTGCTGGGCCTGCTGGTCGACGACCCCGGGCCGCTGGTGGCCCACCCGCCGGCCGCGCGGCGGCGACGGCTGGCCCGCGCGATCGGCTCCGGGCTGGTCGTGACCGCGGCCGGCGCGCTGCTGACGGCGGGCACCGGGTGGTGGGGGCTGCTGGCCGCCGGCGTCGTCCTCACGGTGCTGGGCGTGCCGCTCGGGCTGGGCCGCTACGCCGCGCTCGGGCACGCCGCCGGGCCGCGGTCGTTCGCCGTCCGCAGTGGGCTGCTGGTGCGGGAGCAGACGGTGCTGCAGCGGCGCGCCGTCGTCGGCTGGCAGGTGCGGCAGAGCCTGTTCCAGCGCCGCGCGGGGCTGGCCACGGTGGTCGCCTGCGTCGGCGCGGGCACCGGCGGCTACGCGGCGGTCGACGTGGCCGCGGCCGACGTGGGGCCGTTCACCGAGGCCGCCTCCGAACCCTGGGCCACCGCGGGCGGCCCGGAGGGCTGACCGGCTGGCCCCTCGGGGCCAGGTCTGCGGAACGGCAGCGTGTCGATCTCCGGTGCGGGTAGCCGAGCCCGCGATGACGCCCGCTCCGCGGCCCGCCGGCCGCTCAGCGCAGTCCGCCGGTCCCCTTCCCCAGGCCGACGCGGCCGGCCAGCGCTGCGGCCTCCACGCGGGTGGCCACGCCCAGGCTGCGCAGCAGGGAGGCGACCAGCCGCTTGGCGGTGCGCTCGGAGACGTGCAGCGTGGTGGCGATGTCGAGGGTGCTCGTGCCGTCGGCCACCAGCCGCCACAGCCGCCGCTCGTCGCTGGTCAGCCGGTCGGCGACGGTCTGCTCGCCGGTGGGCGCGGCGTCCGCCAGCAGCTGGCGCAGCAGCGCCTCGGGCAGCACCGACCAGCCGTCGAGGACGGCCAGCAGCGGCCGCACCAGCGACTCGGGGTCGGCGGTCTTGGGCAGGAACCCGGCCGCCCCGGCGCGCAGCGCCTCCAGCGCCGCGTCCGCCTCGGCCAGCCCCGACAGCGCCACGACGCGGACCACCGGGTCGGCCCGGCGGATCGCCGCGATCGCCCGCACCCCGCCCGGCGGCGGCATGTGCAGGTCGACGACGGCGACGTCGGCGTGGTGCCGGCGCACCAGCGCGGCGGCGGCCGACGCGTCGTCGGTGGTGGCGACGACGCGCACCCGGCCCTCGCTCACCCCCGGCAGCAGCAGGGACAGCCCCCGGCTGAACAGCGGGTGGTCGTCCACGACGACCACGTCCACGTGACTCGGACGCTCAGCAGCGGCGTCGGTCGACACGACCCTCCTCGTCCGACCCGTCGCGCCCGGCGGGACTGGCCGAGCGCACCCCCGGAGGTGCCCGTGACCCTGGCCCCCGACACACCGCGGACCGACCGGTCCGGTCGGCTGCTCACCGACCTGGCCTCCGTGCTGCGCGCCCACCTGCGGCGCACCGCGGACGCTCCCCGCCCCGAGCCGGAGCCACCCCCGACGCCCGAGTCCGCCCTGCTGCGGGCGATGTGCCACGACATGCGCAGCCCCCTGGCCGCGCTCGAGGCGCTGCTGCGCACCCTCGACCGGCCCGTCCCGGACGCCGGCCCCGACCGGGGCGAGGTGCTCGACCTCGCCCGGGCCCAGACCGCGCACCTGTCCTCGATGCTGCGCACCGCCGACGCCACGGGAGGGGCCGAGCGGCGCGGTCCGGTGCGGCGGCCGCTCGGCGACGTCGTCCGCGCGTCCGCCGCCGCCGCGGGGCTGCCCGCCGTCCTGCTCACCGTCGCGGTGCAGGACCGCGCCTCCGACGTCGCGGTGGGCGACGCTCGGGTGCAGCGGATCCTCACGAACCTGCTGGAGAACGCGCACCGGCACGGCGAGGGGGCGCCGGTGCTGCTGACGGTGACCTGCCGGTCGGGCTGGGTGCGCCTGGCCCTGACCCAGGAGGTCGCCCACCCGGACCGGGTGGTGCAGTACCTGCGCCGCGACGTCCCACCGGTCGACCTGACCGGGCTGGGCCTGTGGTCGGTGCAGCGGCACACCCGGGACCTCGGCGGTCACGTCGTCTGGGCGCTCACCGGCGCCGGCCTCACCCTCACCGTCGCCCTCCCCGACCGCTGACCGCGGAGGTCCCCGCGGCACCGGTCGCCCGGGGGTGCCCGCCCGACCTCGCCGTACGGACGCCGACCTCGCCGCACACCGCGAGGTCGGCCGCCGTACCGCGAGGCCGGGCACGGCCGCGGCACCGGACGCGAGCCGACGGACGGAATGGCACCGGCGGGCCAGGGGACGGCACGGGTGGGCCACGGGCCACGGGCAGATCCGGGGTGTCACCGCAGCGGCGGCGACGCGACGACGCACCGAGGAGAGCCCGTGTTCACGCACACCCACGCCCTGCAGTACGAGGCCAAGCCCGACGGCCCGGACCCGGACTTCGCCCGCAAGATGCAGGAGATCCTCGGCGGTCAGTGGGGCGAGATGACCGTCGCCACCCAGTACCTGCTGCAGGGCTGGAACTGCCGGCTGCCCGGCAAGTACAAGGACATGCTCCTCTCGATCGGCACCGAGGAGCTGGCGCACGTCGAGATGATCATCACGATGATCGACCGGCTGCTCGACCACGCGCCGCTCAAGCCCGACGCCGCCGACCGCACCAAGGAGGCCGCCGCGGGCTACGGGCAGCACAACCCGCAGCACCTGATCCAGAACGGCCAGGCGGCGTCCTACATGGACAGCATGGGCAACCCGTGGACCGGCGCGTACGTGACCGCCAGCGGCAACCTCTACGCCGACTTCATGTACAACGCGACGGCGGAGATGCAGGGCCGGCTGCAGGTCGCCCGGCTCTACAACATGACCGACGACCCGGGCGTGAAGGACATGCTCCGCTTCCTCATCACCCGTGACCACATGCACCAGCAGCAGTGGCTGGCCGCCCTCGAGCAGCTCAAGGAGGACGGCATCGAGGGGCTGCCGGTGCCGGAGGCCTTCCCGCTGGACGAGGAGGTCGGCGACCTGGGCTTCACCTTCATCCAGGCCTCCGACGGCCCCGAGGCCGCCAACGGCCGCTGGGCCTCGGGCCCGTCGATCGACGGCAAGGGCACCTTCCGCGCCGCGGCGATCGAGGCCACCGCGGACGCCCCGACGCTGCCGCCCGGCGACCCGCGCCTCTACAGCACGCCGCAGACCGAGGCCCACACGATGCTGCAGAAGGCCAAGGACCTGCTCAAGTGACCCGCTGACCGCGATCCACCGCGCCGTCGCCGCGCCGGCGTCCGGGCTCCTCTCCGCCCGGCCGCCGGCCCGGCGGGCGCCTCCTCCCGGAGGTCCCCGTGCACCTGCCCACCCCCGCGGTCCTGCTGACCGCCGTCTACGCCACGGCCCTGGCGGTCGCGGTGGCCGCCGCCGCCACCGGCTCGGCCCGCGAGGCCCTAGCCGGGCTGGTCGTGCTCACCGCGCTGGTCGCCCGCTGGACGCTGCGCCGCTCCCGCCGCACCGCGCCCGGCACGGCCGCCGCCGTCCGCGCGGTCGACGCCGCCCTCCCGGCCGAGCCCCTGGCCGCCGACCCCGCCCCGGCCGCCGTCCGGGCCGCCTGAGCCCGCCGCGCCACGATCAGGGAGAGGACCTACCTGACGTCCCACGGTCGGGTGGGACGCGCTGCGGTGAGGGAGGACGCCACCCGGCGCCCGGACGCGCGAGGCGCGCGCCCCCCGGACAGGGGACGCGCGCCTCGGCTGGTGACGTGCTGGAACGGCCCCCGTGCAGGGCCCCGCCGCGAGCGTGCGAGCGGTGGGGGGCACGGGGGTCCTCCTTCAGTGCTGGACGGCCTTCTCCGCCCCGATCCCGGTGAGCGAGCGCACCTCGAGCTCCGCGGTCTTGTCCAGGTCCGGCTTCTCCTTGGACAGGACCGTGCCCAGCCAGCCGAGGAAGAACGACAGCGGGATGGACACGATGCCCGGGTTGTTCAGCGGGAACCAGTGGAAGTCAACGTCCTGGAACAGCGAGGGGGACAGCCCGGTGGCCGGGTTGACCGGCGCCCCGGACACGACCGGCGAGAAGACGATCAGCACGATGCAGGCGATCAGCCCGCCGTACATCGACCACAGCGCGCCCTGCGTGGTGAACCGGCGCCAGAACAGCGTGTAGAGGATGGTCGGCAGGTTCGCCGACGCCGCGACGGCGAAGGCGAGCGCCACCAGGAAGGCGATGTTGAGCCCCGCCTGCAGCGCCAGGATCCCCAGGCCGATCGAGATCGCGCCGATGACGACGGCGGTGATGCGGGCGACCCGCACCTCGCCGTTCGGCGGGACGTTGCCCTTCTTGATCACCGACGCGTAGACGTCGTGCGCGAAGGAGGCCGACGCGGTGATCGTCAGTCCGGCGACCACGGCGAGGATCGTGGCGAAGGCGACGCCGGCGATGATGCCGAGCAGCACCGTCCCGCCGAGCTCGAAGGCCAGCAGCGGAGCGGCGGAGTTGACCGCACCGGGAGCCCCGAGGATGGTCTCCGGCCCGACCAGCGCGCCGGCGCCGTAGCCGATCACCAGGCTGAACAGGTAGAAGATGCCGATCAGCCAGATGGCCCAGACCACCGAGCGGCGGGCGTCCTTCGCCGTCGGCACGGTGTAGAAGCGCATGAGCACGTGCGGCAGGCCCGCCGTCCCCAGCACCAGGGCCAGGCCCAGGGAGACGAAGTCCAGCTTCGAGGTGCCGGTGGCGCCGTACTGGGCGCCGGGCGCCAGGACGTCGCGGCCCTCGACGGCGTTGGCCGCGGAGTCGCCGAGCAGCGCCGAGAGGTTGAAGCCGAACTCGGTGAGCACCCACAGCGTCATCACCAGGGCGCCGGCGATGAGCAGCGACGCCTTGATGATCTGCACGTAGGTGGTGCCGCGCATGCCGCCGACCAGCACGTAGACGATCATCAGCGCGCCGACGAGGACGACGACCAGCGCCTGCGCCGCCTCGCCGGTGACGCCGAGCAGCAGGGTGACCAGACCGCCGGCGCCGGCCATCTGCGCGAGCAGGTAGAACAGCGACACCGCGAGCGTGGAGATGGCCGCGGCGGTGCGCACCGGACCCTGCCGCATCCGGAAGGCCAGGACGTCGGCCATGGTGAACCGCGCGGTGTTGCGCATCAACTCGGCGACGAGCAGCAGCGCCACCAGCCAGGCGACGAGGAACCCGATCGAGTAGAGGAACCCGTCGTAGCCGTAGACGGCGATGGCGCCGGCGATGCCCAGGAAGGACGCCGCCGAGAGGTAGTCGCCGGCGATGGCCAGGCCGTTCTGGGTGCCGCTGATGTTGCGGCCGGCGGCGTAGTAGTCGGCCGCGCTGGTGTTGTTCCGGCTGGCCCGGAAGGTGATCACCAGCGTGATCAGCACGAAGACGCCGAAGATGGAGATGTTGATCGCGGGGCTGCCGATGGTCCCCGTCGCGCCGCCGTCGGCCGCGATCACGCTAGCCACGGGTGGCACCGCCCTTGCTCAGATCGGTGCCGCCGGTCGTGCCGCGGGCGCCGGGGGCGTAGTCGTGGTGCTCGAGCCGCTCGCGCATCTCGTCGGCGATCGGGTCGGTCCGCCGGTCGGCGTGCGCCACGTACAGGTGGGTGATCACGAAGGTCGAGACGAACTGCCCCAGCCCGAGCAGGATGCCGACGTTGACGTTGCCGAAGACCGGCGTCGCCATGAAGTCCGGCGCGTACGTGGAGAGCAGGACGTAGAGCAGGTACCAGGCCAGGAAGGCCACCGTCATCGGGAAGGCGAAGCGGCGGAACCGCCGCCGCAGCTCGGTGAACTCCGGGGAGTCCTGCGCCTGCCGGTACTCCTCCGGTGTCAGCAACCGCCGTTCGGCGGGTGGGGTCACGGGTCGCTCCCTCGTCGTCGTGGACCGTGGTCGACGTGTCGCCACGGGTGTGAGCGCGCTCACCATAGCGATCGACTCCGTCCGATTGTGCGCAACGGGACGAGAACGTGACCTGACCGGGCGAACGGCGTGGCCCCGCGGGGGTGCCGGGGCCCGGCACGGGGCGCGACCGCGGTGGGGGGTGGCGGTGATCAGGTCACCTGATCACCGCGCGTCCTCCCTGACCGCCCACCGTCGGGTAGGACGCGCTGCGGTGCGGGAGGACGTCGGGGCGCGGGTCAGTCGCCGGTCAGCTCGGCGGCGCACCCGGGACAGCGGGTGGGCGGGGCCTCGTCGGCCACCCGGCCGCACTCGGGACAGACCAGGTGCAGGAAGCACGCGGACTCCCCGCCCTCGTCCCGCCGCTCCGGGGAGGCGGTTCCGCTCGCGGCCGACGCGAACTCCGCGAGCGCGCCCAGCACGGCCTCGCGCCGGCCGGTGGGCACCCCGGCCAGCCCCGCGCGCAGCTCGGTGAGCCGCAGCCGGTCGTAGCGGTCGAGCAGCTGCGCCCCCTCGGGCGTCAGGCGCAGGCTGATCGAGCGGCGGCTGGCGGTGGAGGGGCGGCGGTCGACCAGCCCCGCGGAGACCAGCCGGTCCACCAGCCGGCTGGTGGTCGACACGCTGCCGCCGACGCCGCGGGCCAGGTCGGCGAGCGGCGCGTCGGGGAGCTCGGCCAGCACGGTCAGCGCCCGCAGCTGCACCAGTGACACCCCGCCGAGCTCGGCCGCGGCGCGGGTGGAGATCCCGACGACCGTGCGGGCCAGACCGACGAGCACCTCGTCCGCGGCGTCCACGTGCCCTCCGATGTTGCATTACGGCAACAGTTGGCGTCCCTCCACCGGTGCCGGGTAACCGTACGGCACCGCACCCCGATGTCGAGGAGGACGCCCGTGTCCAGCACCCCCCGCCGTCGTCGCGCCTGGTTGGCCGCGCCCCTGCTGGCGGTCGCGCTGCCCGCCTGCAGCGCCGAGGAGCCGCTGTCCGTGCCCGGACCGGAGGTCCGCGGCGGCGCGGTCGGCCCCGACCAGCGGCTCAGCGACGACCTGTCGGTGCTGCAGGTCCAGCTCGAGTACCCGCTCGACGGCGTCTACGAGGAGGGCGAGGACGCCCGGCTGTTCCTCGGGATCGCCAACAGCGGGGACACCCCCGACGTGCTCGTCGACGTGACCGGCCCGTTCGCCGACGCGGTCGACGGCGACGGCGGGGAGTTCGCCGTCGCCGTGCCCGAGGACGACAACGTCTACGTCGGCGCCGAGGGCGCGCCGTCGATCACGCTGACCGGGTTGGCGGAGTCGCTGCGCTCGTCGCAGTCGATCCCGCTGACGTTCGTCTTCGCGCAGGCCGGCGCGGTCACCGTCGACGCCGTCGTCGCCGCGGAGGGTCAGGACCCCACGCCGCCGTTCGACTTCGCCGACCCGGCCGAGGACCCCACGCCCTGACCCCCGGCACCCGCGCCCCCGCCCGCGGACGGCTGGGATGCTGGAGGGCGTGCCACCCCGCAGCCGAGCCCGCCGCCGCACCGCCCTCACCGCCGCCGTCCTCGCCGTCCCGGCCGCCTGGGTGGCCCGCGCCGCGTGGGGGCTGCCGACCGCGCTGGGCGCGCACCGCCGCCGGCTGCGGCCGGTGGTCGCCGCCTCGCCGCAGTTCTCCGACGGCAAGTTCCACAACACGCTCGAGACGCCCGCGCTCGCGCCGGCCAACACCCGCGACGGCCTGATGCGGCAGTGGCACGAGGAGCGGCACGTCGGGCTGCCCGGCGGCCCCATCCCGCTGGCGCACGCGCAGCTGCCCGCCGCGGCCGCCGAGCTCGCCGTCACCTGGTTCGGGCACGCCAGCGCGCTGGTGGAGGTCGACGGCGCCCGGGTGCTGTTCGACCCGGTGTGGGGCCACCGCGTCTCGCCGTCCCCGCTGATCGGGCCCACCCGGCTGCACGAGCCGCCGGTCCCGCTGGCCGAGCTGCCGCCCGTCGACGCCGTCGTCATCTCCCACGACCACTACGACCACCTCGACCTGCCGACCGTGCGCGCGCTGGTCGAGGAGCAGGCGGCGCCGTTCGTCGTCCCGCTGGGCATCGGGGAGCACCTGCGCCGGTGGGGCGTGCCGGAGGAGCGCATCGTCGAGCTGGACTGGCACGGCAGCACGACGGTCGGCGAGCTGACGCTCACCTGCACCGAGGCCCGGCACTTCTCGGGGCGCTACTTCTACCGCGACACCACGCTGTGGGCGTCGTGGGCGGTGACCGGCCCGCGGCACCGGGTGTTCTTCGGCGGCGACACCGGCTACCACCCGGCGTTCGGCCGGATCGGGGCGCAGCTGGGCCCCTTCGACCTCACCCTGCTGCCGGTCGGCGCCTACAACGACGCCTGGCACTCGATCCACATGGACCCCGAGGAGGCGCTGCGCGCGCACGGTGACCTCGGCGGCCGGGTGCTGCTGCCCATCCACTGGGCCACGTTCAACCTGGCGTTCCACCGCTGGGCCGAGCCGGTGCAGCGCACGCTGGTCGCGGCGGCGGCCCGGGGCGTGCAGGTCGTCGTCCCCCGGCCCGGCGAGCGGGTCGACGTGCTGGCCCCGCCGCCGCTCACCGACTGGTGGACGGCGGTGGGCTCGGCGGCCGACCGGCCGCACCCGCACGGCGACGGCGGCCTGGCCAGCGCGGCCCTGGCCCGCACGCTCTCCCGCCTGGTCTCGCTGCTCCCCGACTAGCGCAGCAGCTTCGACATCCGGCGGTCGGCCAGGGGCTTGCCGCCGGTCTGGCAGGTCGGGCAGTACTGCAGCGAGGTGTCGGCGAAGCTCACCTCGCGGACGGTGTCGCCGCACACCGGGCAGGGCAGGCCGGTGCGGGCGTGCACCTGCAGGCCGGAGCGCTTCTCGCCCTTGAGCGTGGCCGCCCGCTGCCCGACCTGGCGCTGCAGCGCGTCGGTGAGCGTGGCGCGGACGGCGTCGTGCAGGCGGAGCACCTCGTCGTCGGTGAGCTTGTCGGCCATCTTGAACGGCGAGAGCCGGGCGGTGTGCAGGATCTCGTCGGAGTAGGCGTTGCCGATGCCGGCGAGCACCGTCTGGTCGGTGAGCGCGCCCTTGAGCTGCCCGGACCGGCCGGCCATCAGCCGGGCGAACGTGTCGCGGTCGACCTCGAGGGCGTCGGGGCCCAGCCGGGCGACGCCGGGCACCTCCGCCGGCGAGCGGACGACGTGGACGGCCAGGCCCTTGCGGGTGCCCTGCTCGGTGAGGTCGAAGCCGTTGCCGTCATCGAGGTGCACCCGCAGCGCGAGCGGCCCCTTGCCCGGCTTGGGCGGCGCGGCGGGCAGGCCGGTGCGCCAGTGCAGCCACCCCGCGCGGGCGAGGTGCACGACGAGGTGCAGGCCGGAGACGTCGAGGTCGAGGAACTTGCCGTGCCGCGCGGCGCCGGTGACCTCCAGCCCCGCCAGCGCCGACAGCGGCGGGTCGAAGGTCTTCAGCGCCTGCAGGCCGGCCAGGTCCACGCGGGCGACGACGCGGCCGACGGCGTTCTCGCGGAGGAACGCGGCCAGCGCCTCCACCTCGGGCAACTCGGGCACCCCGTCATGATCCCCGCCGTCGCCGCCGTCCGTCGTCCCCGTCCGGGTGCACTTCCGCGGAGTCGCACCGGGCACTTCCGCGGAAGTGCCCGGGTCAGCCGGTCAGGCTGGTGCGGTCGGTGACCGGCGCGGTGGCGCCGGGCTCGGTGCGGGCCTGCTCGGCGACGGCGGCCGCGACGGCCGGGGTCACCGCGGGGTCGAACACGCTCGGGATGATGTAGTTGGCGTTGAGCTGGTCGTCGCGCACCACCGCCGCGAGCGCCTCGGCCGCGGCCAGCAGCATCCCGTCGCTGATCTCGGTGGCGCGGGCGTCGAGCAGCCCGCGGAAGACGCCGGGGAAGGCCAGCACGTTGTTGATCTGGTTGGGCAGGTCCGACCGGCCCGAGGCGACGACGGCGGCGTGCTGGCGCGCCCGCACCGGGTCGACCTCCGGCGTCGGGTTGGCCATCGGGAAGACCACCGCGCGCTCGGCCATCCCGGCGAGCGCCTCCACCGGCAGCACGTTGCCCGCGCTCACCCCGATGAAGACGTCGGCGCCGGCCAGCGCGTCGGGCAGCTCCCCGCGGGTGCACGCGGGGTTGGTCTGCTCGGCCAGCGACCGCTTGGCCGGGGAGAGCCGGTCGTCGTCGGGCGAGAGGATGCCCTCGCGGTCCCACACCAGCACCTGGCCGGCACCGGCCTCCAGCAGCAGGTGCACGATCGCCGACCCGGCCGCCCCGGCCCCCGCGACGACGATGCGGACGTCGGGCAGCTGCTTGTCCACCACGCGCAGGGCGTTGCGCAGCGCGGCCAGGGCGACGATCGCCGTCCCGTGCTGGTCGTCGTGGAACACCGGGATGTCGAGCTTGGCGCGCAGCCGGGCCTCGATCTCGAAGCAGCGCGGCGCGGCGATGTCCTCGAGGTTGATGCCGCCGAAGCCCGGGGCGATCAGCTCGACGGCGCGCACGATCTCGTCGACGTCCTGGGTGTCGAGGCAGATCGGCCAGGCGTCGATGTCGGCGAACCGCTTGAACAGCGCGGCCTTGCCCTCCATCACCGGCAGCGCCGCGCCCGGGCCCAGGTCGCCGAGCCCGAGGACCGCCGAGCCGTCGGTGACGACGGCGACCGTGTTGCCCTTGATGGTCAGCCGGCGCACGTCCTCGGGGTGCTCGGCCAGCGCCAGGCAGACCCGCGCGACCCCCGGCGTGTAGGCCATCGAGAGGTCGTCGCGGGTCTTCAGCGGCACCCGCGAGGCGATCTCGAGCTTGCCGCCCAGGTGCAGCAGGAACGTGCGGTCGCTGACCTTGCGCACCGTCACGCCGGGGACGGCGCGCAGCGCGTCGACCATCTCCTCGGAGTGCGCGGCGTCGGCCGCCGAGCAGGTGACGTCGACGGTGAGCCCGTCGGACCGGGACTCGACGACGTCGATGGCGGTCACCGCGCCGCCGGCCTGGCCCACCGCGGTGGCGATCCGGCCGATCGAGGCCGGGTCGCCGTCGGCGGTGAGCCGGACGGTGATCGAGTAGGACGCCGAGGTGACCGGCCCGCGGGGCACGGCGGCGGGCTCACCGGGCGACGCGTCGCCGGTGGCGGGCTGCGGTCCGGATCCGGTCTGCGTGACGCTGCTCACGGCTCCCCATCCTGCACCGGAGGCCGGGGTGGGGCGTCGTTGCGGTCACAGAGTTCGCCCCGGCCGGGCGCGCTCCTCAGCCCGAGGCGCGGGTGGCCGCCTCGGCGCGGGCCTTGAGACCGGCGCAGAACTGGCGGAACGAGGGGTTGAGGTCCGGTGTCGCGCGCTCGGTCACCCACGCCAGCGGGCCGGTCTGGTCCTCGCGGACGGTGAGCACGGTCGTGCCGTCGTCCTGCGCGTCCAGGCCGTAGGTCCGCTCGATGACCGCCAGGCCGAGGGGCAGCCCGCCGCGCCAGCGCATGGCCTCCCGCGGCCGGAGCTCGGTGACCGTGACGCCGAACGGGCGGCTGCGGATCATGGTCGCGTACAGCGTGAGCCGCTCGCCGAGGGCGACCCGGCCCTCGACCCGGTCGACGCCGGAGTCCCAGTCCCGCCAGCTGCCGACGTCGACCAGGTGCCGCCAGACCTCGTCCGGGCCCGCGTCGATGCGGGTGACCGCCTCGTAGCTCCTCACGGCTTCCTCCTCACCCGGCCCTCGCCTGCCGGTCGGTGTCGGGTACCACGATGCCCGACGACCACGATGCCCGGGTCGCCGTCACGGGTCGAGAGCCGAGGGTCAGCCGACCAGCAGCGCGCCGCGCTCGCGCCGGCCGGCCGCCCGGACGACCAGGGCCGCCGTCACCACCGCCGCCGCGGCGCGCGCGCCGTCCGCGCGTCGGGTACCGGTCACGCCCCTCCTCCTACCCGGCCCCGCGGGTCCGCCACGCGCAGCCGCGGGCCGGGGACGGCGCTGCCCGGCGACGACGGGGCGGCGGCCAGCGCGCGGGCCCAGGCGACCAGCCCGGCGACGTCGACCCCGTGCGGCGGCGCCCCGGCGTAGGCCGCCACGTTGCCCGCACCGCGCTCCAGCAGCCGCCCGGCCCCGCGGTCGTTGCCGCGGGCGGCGTGGGTGAGCCCCACGGCCAGCTGGGCCAGGCCGCGCCACAGCTGCCGCTCGGCCTCGGGCGCGGCCTTCCAGGCGTCCTCGAGCACCTCGTGGGCGTGGAAGGGGCGGCCGGCGTCGAGCAGCCGCTGGGCCTCGGCCAGCGCCTCGTCCGGCGTCCGCGGCACCCCCTCGGGCGCGCGCTCCTCCCCCTGCGCCCCGCGGGGCAGCGGGCGGCCCAGGGCGTCGCGCGGCCGGGCGTTGCGGGCGCGCCCCTCGGTGTCCCGGTCCCGGGGTCCCTCCACCGGGGCATCGTCCCGCGGACGCCGTCACCCGGCACGGGAGCGGCCGCCCGGAGGGGTTGTCACCGGCTCCGGAGCGTGCGTGGATGGGAGTCGAGGACGGCCGCGAGAGGCCGCCCCCGCACCGACCCGCGGTCGCCCGTCGACCGGTCCGGACCTGGAGGGGGGTGGACCCGTGACGCCCGTGGTGCAGGAGCGCACGGCGCTCGACCTGGACGCCGCCGTCGCGCACGTCAGCGGTGCCGCGCTGCGGCCGGGACCGCTCGGCAGGGTGGGCCTGGAGCTCGAGGCCCACCTCGTCGACCTCGACCGCCCCGCCGCGCGGGTGCCGTGGGGCCGGGTGACCGCCGCGCTCGCCACCGTCCCGGCGCTGCCCGGCGGCAGCCGGCTCACGGTGGAGCCCGGAGGGCAGGTCGAGCTCTCCGGTCCGCCCGCACCCGGCGCGGGGACGGCGGTCGCCGCGCTGCGGGCCGACCGCGCCGTGCTGGCCCGGGCGCTCGCCGCGCTCCGGCTGGGCCTGGCGCCGGTGGGCAGCGACCCGCTGCGGCACCCGGCCCGGGTGTGCCCGGCGCCCCGGTACCGCGCCATGGAGCGGCACTTCACCGCCGTCGGCTGCGGCGACCCGGGGACGGCGATGATGACCGCCACCGCGTCGCTGCAGGTCAACGTGGACGCCGGCCCCACCACCGGGTGGAGCCGCCGGGTGGCGCTGGCCCACCAGCTCGGCCCGGTGCTGGTCGCCGTCTCCGCCTGCTCCCCGCTGCTCGCCGGGCGCGCCACGGGCTGGCGCTCCTCCCGGCAGCAGGTGTGGGGTGCGCTGGACCAGGCCCGCTGCGGACCGCTGCTCGGCGGCGCCGACCCGGCCGGCGAGTGGGCCGCGTACGCGCTGGCCGCCCCGGTGATGCTGGTGCGCGACCCCGTCACCGGCGACGCCGAGCCGGTGCCCGGCCGCACCCGCTTCGCCGACTGGGTCACCGGGGCGGCTCCCCTGGGCGGGCGCCGGCCGACGGCTGCCGACCTCGACTACCACCTCTCCACGCTGTTCCCGCCGGTGCACCCCCGCGGCTACCTGGAGATCCGCTACCTCGACGCCGCGCCCGAGCCCTGGTGGCCGGCGCTGGCCGCGGTCACCGCCGCCCTCCTCGACGACCCCGCCGCCGCCGACGCCGCGGCCGACGCCACCGCCCCCGTGGCCGGCGCCTGGGACCGCGCCGCCCGCGACGGGCTGGCCGACCCGGAGCTGCGGACCGCCGCGCTGCGCTGCCTGACCGCGGCGCTGCCCGCCGTCGACCCGTCCCTGCGCGACGACGTCACCGCGCTCGCCGAGCTGGCCCGGCGCGGCCGCTGCCCGGGCGACGCGCTGCTCGACGCGGCGCGCACCGGCGGGCCGGCCGCCGCCCTGCTCGCCGCCACGGAGGCCCCCCGGTGACCGACACCCGCGACCGGCTCGCCCGCGACCTGGAGACCGCCCGGGCGCGCACCCTGCTGCTCACCGACCACGACGAGCCCGAGCTGCTGCGCCAGCACACCCCGCTGCTCAGCCCCCTGGTCTGGGACCTCGCGCACGTCGCCCAGCAGGAGGACCTCTGGCTGCTGCGCCGCGGCGACGCCCGCCGTCCCGGGCTGCTGCCGCCGGCGGTGGAGGCGCTCTACGACGCGTTCGCCCAGCCGCGGGCGGTGCGCGCCCGGCTGCCGCTGCTGCCGCCGGTGGAGGCCCGCGCCTTCGGCCGGGAGGTGCGCGGCCGGGTGCTCGACCGGCTCGAGCGGCTCGGCCGGGACGACGACGGCGACCCGTTCGACTTCGCGATGGTCGTCAGCCACGAGCAGCAGCACGACGAGACGATGCTGCAGGCGCTGGCCATCCGCACCGGACCGCCGCTGCTCGGCGCGGGCACGCCGCTGCCGCCGGGCCGGCCGGGGGTGGCCGGCACGTCGGTCCCGGTGCCCGGCGGGCCGTTCGTGCTCGGCGTCGACGCCGCGGACGAGCCGTTCTCCCTGGACAACGAGCGGCCGGCGCACGTCGTCGACCTGCCCGCCTTCCGCCTCGGCCGGGTGCCGGTGACCAACGCCGAGTACGCCGCCTTCGTCGCCGACGGCGGCTACGACACCCCCCGGTGGTGGTCGGCGCGCGGGTGGGCGCACCGGCAGGAGGCCGGGCTGCAGCGGCCGCTGTACTGGAGCCCCGAGGGCACCGTGCGGACCCGCTTCGGCGTCCTGGAGGAGATCCCGGGCGACGAGCCGGTGCAGCACGTGACGTTCTTCGAGACCGAGGCGTACGCCGCCTGGGCCGGGGCGCGGCTGCCCACCGAGGCCGAGTGGGAGAAGGCCGCCACCTGGGACCCGGTCACCGGGCGGCGGCGCCGCTGGCCGTGGGGCGACGCCGACCCGACGCCGGCGCTGGCCAACCTCGACGGCACCGCGCTGCGGCCGGCCCCGGTGGGCGCCTACCCGGCCGGGGCGTCGGCCTACGGCGCCGAGCAGCTGGTCGGCGACGTCTGGGAGTGGACGTCGTCGGGCTTCGCCCCGTGGCCGGGCTTCACGCCGATGCTCTACGCCGACTACTCCGCGCCGTTCTTCGGCGGCGACTACCGGGTCCTGCGCGGCGGCGCGTGGTCGGTGGCGTCGTCGATCCTGCGGCCGGGCTTCCGCAACTGGGACCACCCGGTGCGCCGGCAGGTCTTCAGCGGCTTCCGGCTGGCCTGGGACGCGTAGCGGTGTGCCGCCACCTCGCCTGGCTGGGCCGGCCGCGCACGCTGGCGCAGCTGGTGCTCGAGCCGCCGTCGTCGCTGCTGGTGCAGTCCTGGGCGCCGCGGCGGCAGCGGTACGGCAAGGTGAACGCCGACGGCTGGGGCGTGGGCTTCTTCGCGCCGGGCCGCCCGCAGCCGGCCCGGTGGCGCTCGGCGCGGCCGCTGTGGGGCGACCCGTCGTTCGCCTCGGTGGCGCCGGTGCTGTCGTCGGGCTGCGTGGTCGCCGCCGTCCGCTCGGCCACGGTCGGCATGCCGCTGGAGGAGAGCGCCGTCGCCCCGTTCACCGACGGCCGCTGGCTGCTGTCGCACAACGGCCGGGTCGACCGCGCGGTGCTGCCCGCGGTGCGCGACGCCGAGTCCACCGTCGACAGCGCTCTGCTGGCGGCGCTGGTCTTCGACCGGGGTGCCGACGCGCTCGGCGACGTCGTCCGCGAGGTGGGCGCCGCCGACCCCGCCGCCCGGCTCAACCTGCTGGCCGCCGACGGCACCCGGCTGCTGGCCACCACCTGGGGCGACACCCTCTCGGCGCTGGTCACCGACGAGGGGACGGCGCTGGCCAGCGAGCCCTGGGACGACGACCCCGCCTGGACCGACCTGCCCGACCGCTCGCTGGTCGAGGTGACCCCCGACGGCCTGACCGTCACCGCACTGGCGCCGACGCCGAGCAGAGGAGCTCCGTGACCGACTCGCTGACCCGCCACCTGGCCCCCGACGACACCGCGGCCGCACTGCGCGCCGACGTCCTCGCCGGGCTGACCGCGACGCCGAAGACGCTGCCGCCGCGCTGGTTCTACGACGCCCGCGGCAGCGCGCTCTTCGACGAGATCACCCGGCTGCCCGAGTACTACCCCACCCGCGCCGAGCGGGCGGTGCTCGAGGCGCACGCCGGGGAGATGGCCGCGGTGTCGGGTGCCGACGTGCTCGTGGAGCTGGGCAGCGGCACCTCGGAGAAGACCCGGCTGCTGCTCGACGCGCTGCGCGACGCGGGCACGCTGCGCCGGTTCGTGCCGGTCGACGTCGACCCGTCGGTGCTCGACGCGGCCGGCGCGGCGATCACGGCCGAGTACCCGGGGGTCGGCGTCGACGCCGTCGTCGGCGACTTCACCCGGCACCTGGGGCTGCTGCCCCGCTCCGGGCGGCGGCTGGTGGCCTTCCTCGGCTCGACGATCGGCAACCTGGAGCCGCGGCCGCGGGCGGCCTTCCTCCGCGACCTGGCCGCCGGCCTGCAGCCCGGCGACTCGCTGCTGCTCGGCACCGACCTGGTCAAGGACCCCGACCGGCTGGTGCGGGCCTACGACGACGCGGCCGGCGTCACCGCGGAGTTCAACCGCAACGTGCTGTGGGTGCTCCGGCGCGAGCTCGGCGCCGACGTCGACCCCGACGCCTTCGACCACGTCGCCCTGTGGGACGCGGCCGACGAGTGGATCGAGATGCGGCTGCGCTCGCGCACCGACCAGGTGGTGCGGGTGCCGGCGCTCGACCTGGCGGTGCGCTTCGCCGCGGGCGAGGAGCTGCGGACGGAGGTGTCGGCCAAGTTCCGCCGCGAGGGGGTCGAGGCCGAGCTCGCCGACGCCGGCCTGCGGATGACGCACTGGTGGACCGACCCCGACGGCGACTTCGGCGTCTCCCTCTCCGGGCCCGCCTGACCCGCCTGCATCCGGTCGCGGGGGTCCTGCGGAAGAGGGGGTGTCAGCAACCCCCGAGACCCCGGAGGACCCCGTGACCAGGACCCGCACCCTCGGCACCACCGCCGTCGTCGGCGCCGGCGCGCTGCTCGCGCTCGGCGTGGCCCCCGCCAGCGCGGCCGACACCGCCACCGTCTCCGTCCTGCACGCCGTACCGGACACCCCGGTCGACGTGTACGCCAACGGCGAGCGGCTGATCGACGACTTCCAGCCCGGCACGCTCACCGACCCGCTGCAGCTGCCCGCCGGCAGCTACGACCTCGCGCTGTTCCCGGCCGACGCCGCCGACGGCTCGGGCACGCCGCTGGTCTCGGCCGACGGCGTGCAGGTGCCCGCGGGCGCGAACGCCACGGTGGCCGCGCACCTGACCGAGTCCGGCCAGCCGGTGCTCACGCCGTTCGTCAACGACACCTCGGCGGTGGCCGCGGGCGAGGGCCGGGTCGTCGTCCGGCACACGGCGGCCGCGCCGGCGGTCGACGTCCGCGCCGGCGGCCAGGTGGTCGCGCCGGGCCTGACCAACCCGAACGAGGCGGCACTGACCGTCCCGGCCGGCACGGTGAGCGCCGACGTCGTCCTCGCCGGGACCGACACCGTCGCGATCGGCCCGGCCGACCTGACGGTGACCGAGGGCGCCACCACCGTCGTCTACGCGTGGGGCTCGCAGGACGCCGGCTACCAGCTCGCCGTCCAGACGATCGGCGGCCCGGGCTCGGCGCCCTCCGGCGTCCCCGGCGGCACCGCCGGCCTCGTCGACGGCGCCGCCGACGAGGGCCTGCCGCTGCCGCTGCTCGGTGTGTCCGCCCTCGGCCTGCTCGGTGCCGGCCTGGCCGCCCGCCGGCTGGCCACGACCCGCGCCTGACGGGAGGACGACGGTGCGACCCGCCGCCGCCGGCGTGGCCCTGGGCCTGGCCCTCGCCGTGGGCGTGCCCACCGCGTGGGAGCTGACCCGGCCCGCCGCGGCGGCGGGCGCCCCCGTCGAGGAGGCCCTGGGCACGCCGCCCCCAGCCCCTCCCACGGGCCCGACGGTGGCCGCCCGTGACGCCGCGCCGGCCCCGCCCGCCGAGGTGGTCCCGCCGGTGCGGCTCGAGGTGCCGGCCCGGGGCATCGACGCGCCGGTCGACGCCACGGGGGTCACCGGCGACGGCCAGATGGAGCTGCCCGGCGACGTCGACCGCGCCGGCTGGTACCGGTTCGGCCCGGCGCCCGGCGCACCCGGCTCGGCGGTGGTCGCCGGGCACGTCGACGACGTCGAGCAGGGTCTCGGGGCGCTCGCGCCGCTGCGGGAGACCGGGCCCGGCGACGAGGTGCTGGTGACCGACGCCGCCGGGACGGTGACCCGCTGGGTCGTCGTCGGCCGAGAGCTGCTGGACAAGCAGGCGCTGCCGGTGGACGCCCTGTTCCGGCGCGACGGGCCGCCGCGGCTGACCCTGGTCACCTGCGGTGGACCGTTCCTCCCCGAGGTCGGCGGCTACCGCGACAACGTGGTCGTCGTCGCCGAGCCGGCCCGTCATGACTGACCTGCTCGGGCCCCGCACCTCCCAGCGGCCCCGTACTGTCGGGTGGGTGACGACCGAGGCGACGCCGGCCGCGCCGGACGCCTCCGGCCCGGACGACGCCGAGGTCGGCCGGCGCTTCGCCGCGGGCGACGAGCAGGCGCTCGCCTGGGCCTACGAGCGCTGGGCCGCCCAGGTGCACGGCATGGCGGTGCGCGCCTTCGGCCCCGGCCCCGACGCGGAGGACGTCACCCAGCAGACCTTCGTCTCCGCCTGGACCGGCCGCAGCGGGTTCCGCCCCGAGCAGGGTCCGCTGCCGGCCTGGCTGGTCGGTGTGGCCCGGCACAAGATCGCCGACACGTGGGCGCGGCGGGACCGCCAGCGCCGCGCCGCGGAGGCCGCCGCGGCCGAGGCGCAGCGCCTGCCGGCCGTCGGCCCGGCGCCGGTGGACTCCGCCGTCGCCGACCGCGTGCTGCTGCTCGGCGAGCTGGACCGCCTGGGCCAGCCCCAGCGCGGCATCATCGAGCTGGCGTTCTTCGCCGACCTCACGCACACCCAGATCGCCGAGCGCACCGGGCTGCCGCTGGGGACGGTCAAGAGCCACATCCGGCGCACGCTGGAGCGCCTGAGGGACCGGTTGGAGGTGGACGGTGCGGCACTGCACGCCTGAGGACCTGGGGCTGGCGGCGCTGGGTGAGCCGCTGCCCGCCGACGAGGCCGCGCACCTGGCCGGCTGCGCCCGGTGCGGCGACGAGGTGGCCGCGCTGCGCCGCGGCGTCGAGGCACTCGCCGTCCCCGAGCTCGCCGCGCCCGGCCCGCCGGTGGCGCCACCGCCGGGGCTGTGGGCGGGCATCGCCGCGGCCACCGGCGTCGGTGTCGCGCCCCGGGCCCACGTCGTCGCCGCCTCCGCGCCGCCCGCCGGGGTGCCCGACAGCCCGCCGCTGCCGGTGGGCGCCGGTCCCGTCCCGCCGCCCGCCGACCCCCCGCTCGCCCCGGTCGTGCCGCTGCGGCCCCGCCGCTCCCGGGTGCTGCTGGCCGCGGCCGCCGCGCTGGTGGCCGGGCTGGCCATCGGGGCCGGCGCGGTCGCCCTCCGCGGCGGCGACGACGCCGGGGGCAGCGGCGTCCCGGTGGCCGCCGCCACCCTCGACCCGCTCGCCGAGAGCGACGCGTCGGGCCGGGCGGAGGTGGTCGAGCGGGCCGACGGCACGCTGGTGCTCGAGGTGGACCTGGCCGCCGGGGCCCCGGCCGAGGGCTACTACGAGGCGTGGCTGCTCACCGAGTCGGTCTCCGGGCTGATCCCGCTCGGCGTGGTGCGCACCGGCTCCGAGCAGTTCGAGCTGCCCGCCGGCCTCGACCTCGGCGAGTACCCGGTGGTCGACGTCTCGATCGAGCAGCTCGACGGCGACCCGACGCACTCCGGCGTCTCGGTGGCCCGCGGCCAGCTGGCCTAGCGTCGGGTCGTGACCGCGCTCGACCTGCTGCTCCCGCACGAGGACCTCGGCGACTCCTGGCGGGCCGCGCGCCCGCGGCCGGCCGGGCGGCACCTGGACACCGCGGCGTGCAGCCGCCAGAGCAACCGGGTGCTCGAGGCGGTGGCCCACCACGCGCGGCACGAGGCCGAGCTGGGCGGGTACGTCGCCGAGGCCACCGCCGCCGACCTGCTCCAGCAGGGCCGCAGCGTCCTCGGCGGCCTCGCCGGGATGGCCGCGGCCGACGTGGTGTTCGTCGAGTCCGCGCAGGCGGCGCTCGCGGCCCTGCTCGCGGCCTGGCGGCTGCCCGCCGGCTCCCGGGTGGCCCGGCTGCCCGGCGAGTACGCGCCCAACGCGGCGATGCTGCGCGACGCCGGCCTGCAGACCGTGCCGCTGGCCGTGGACGGCGACGGCCGGGCCGACCTGGCCGCGCTGGAGCGGCTGCTGGCCGGCGACCCGCCGCGGTTCGTGCACCTGACCCACGTGGCCAGCCACCGCGGCGTCGTCCAGCCGGCCGCGGAGGTGGCCGCGCTGTGCCGGGCGCACGGCGTGCCGCTGGTGCTCGACGCCGCGCAGTCGCTCGGGCACCTCGACGTCGACCTCGGCGCCGACGTCGTCTACTCGACCTCCCGCAAGTGGCTGGCCGGGCCCCGCGGGGTGGGGGTGCTGTGCGTGCGGCCGCCGGTGACCGCCGAGCTGCGGCCGGTGCTGCCCGCGCCGGCCGACCTGCCGCCGCTGCGCGCGCTGGAGAGCGGCGAGGCGCACGTGGCCGGCCGCGTCGGGCTGGTGCTGGCCGTCGGGGAGCACCTGGCGGCCGGGCCCGACCGGGTGCGCGCCCGGCTGGCGGCGCTGGGCCGGGTCTCGCGGGAGCTGCTCGACGGCGCGGCGGGCTGGCGGGTGGTCGAGCCCCTCGACGAGCCGACCGCCACCACCACGCTGCGCCCGCCCGACGGCGTCGACGTCGTCGCCACCCGGGCGCGGCTGCTCACCGAGCACGGCATCGTCACCACCGCCGCGCTGCCCGAGCGGGCGCCGGAGGAGATGACCTCACCCGTCCTGCGGGTGTCCCCGCACCTGGACGCCACCGTCGACGACCTCGAGGCCCTCGCCGCCGCCCTCTAGTCGTCCACTTCCGCAGATGTGCACGGTCAGCGGGGCGCCTGCACGCGCTCGGACACCCGTCGGTGGACGGCGAGCTGCGCGTCGAGGCCCGGGTGCACCGGGACGCCGTCCTCGACGACGAACCGCCCGCCGACGACGGTGTGCCGCGCCGCCACCGGCCCGCACCGCAGCCACGCCTCCACCGGGTCCGACAGCGCCCCGGCGAACGCGGGTCCGGTCAGCGGCCACACCGCCAGGTCGCCGCAGGCGCCCACCGACAGCTGCCCGATCTCGCCGGTGCGCCCGAGGCAGGCCGCGCCGCCGCGGGTGGCCAGCTCCAGCGCGTCGCGGGCGCTGAAGGACGCCGCGCCGTGCCGCAGCTTGCCCTGCAGCATCGCGGTGCGGGCCTCCAGCCACAGCGAGGCCGCGTCGGCCGACGCCGACCCGTCCACGCCCAGCCCGACCGGCGCCCCCGCCGCCCGCAGCTCGGCCACCGGGGCCAGCCCGCTGCCCAGCACCATGTTCGACGACGGGCAGTGCGCCGCCCCCACCCGCGCCGCGCCCAGCCGGGCCACCTCGTCGGCGGAGGGCCACACGACGTGCGCCAGCCACGTCCGGTCGGTCATCCAGCCGACGTCGGCGAGGTGGTCGACCGGGCGGCGGCCGAAGCGCTCCAGGCAGAACGCGTCCTCGTCCTGCGTCTCGGCCAGGTGGGTGTGCAGCCGGACGTCGAGCCGCTCGGCGAGCTCCGCGGTCCGCGTCATCAGCGACGTCGACACGCTGAACGGCGAGCACGGCGCCAGCGCGATGCGGGTCAGCGCGTGCGGGGAGCGGTCGTGGTGGGCCGCCACCAGGCGCTCGGACTCGGCGAGCACCTCGTCGTCGTCCTGGACGACGGAGTCCGGCGGCAGCCCGCCGTCCTTCTCCGACAGCGACATCGACCCGCGCGTGAAGTGCGACCGCACCCCCAGGTCCTGCGCGGCCCGCACCTCGGCGCCGATCAGGTCGCCGGCGCCGCGCGGGTGCACGTAGAGGTGGTCGGTGGAGGTGGTGCACCCGGCCAGCGCGAGCTCGGTGAGCCCCACGTAGGCCGACACGTAGGCGGCCTCCTCGTCCAGCCGCGCCCACAGCGGGTAGAGGGTCACCAGCCAGTCGAACAGCCCGCCGGTCAGCGCCGGGGCGTAGGAGCGGGTGAGGTTCTGGTACAGGTGGTGGTGGGTGTTGACCAGCCCCGGCGTCACCAGGCAGCCGCGCGCGTCGACCGCCCGCGCCGCCGCCGGACGCGGGTCGCCCGGCCCGCCCACCCCGCTGACCACCCCGCCGGTGACGGCCACCCAGCCCCCGGCGATCTCGCGGCGGCCGTCGTCGACGGTGGCCACCAGGTCGGCGTCGTGCACCAGCAGGTCGGCAGTCGTCTCCACGGGCGCATCCTGCCCGCCGCGAGGTGCGACCTCCCCGTGACGCGGCGGCGTTACCGTGGCCGTCCCCACACCGCCCGAGGAGTGCCCATGGAGTTCCTGCAGCCCGCGACGTGGGCGGAGGCGCTGGAGGCGAAGGCCGCCTCCCGCGACGCCGTCCCCGTCGCCGGGGGCACCGACGTGATGGTCGCGGTGAACTTCGGCCGGCTGCGCCCGTCGCTGCTCCTCGACCTCACCCGCGTCCCCGAGCTGCAGCAGTGGGACACCGAGGACGGCGTGGTGCGGCTGGGCGCCGGCGTCCCCTACGCCCGGGTGATCACCGAGCTCGGCGACCGGCTGCCCGGCCTGGCGATGGCCGCCCGCACCATCGGCTCGCCGCAGATCCGCAACCGCGGCACCGTCGGCGGCAACCTGGCCACCGCCTCCCCCGCCGGCGACGCCCACCCCGCGCTGCTGGCCGCCGACGCCGAGGTCGAGGTGGCGAGCGTCCGCGGCACCCGTCGCATCCCGGTCACCGGCTTCTACACCGGCGTCAAGCGCTCCGCGCTGGCCGACGACGAGCTGATCGCGGCGATCCGCATCCGCCCGCCGAGCGGCCCGCAGCAGTACAGCAAGATCGGCACCCGCAACGCGATGGTCATCGCCGTCGCCGCCTTCGGCCTGGCGCTGCACCCCGACCGCCGCGCCGTCGGCACCGGCATCGGGTCGGCCGCACCCACCCCGCGCCGGGCCCCGGAGGCCGAGGAGTTCCTCGCCGGCGAGCTCGACGGGCTCTGGGACTCCCGCGGCGAGCTGCCCGCGAGCACCGCCACCCGCTTCGGCGAGCTGGTGTCCGCGGCCGCCGCCCCGATCGACGACGTCCGCGGCACCGCCCGCTACCGCGTCCACGCGCTGTCGGTCATGGCCCGCCGCACCCTCACGTGGGCGTGGGCCGACTACCGGAAGGAGGCGACGACGTGCGCCTGACGTGCACCGTCAACGGCACCGAGCAGCAGGTCGACGACGTCTGGGAGGGCGAGAGCCTGCTCTACGTGCTGCGCGAGCGGATGGGCCTGCCCGGCTCGAAGAACGCCTGCGAGCAGGGCGAGTGCGGCTCGTGCACCGTCTACCTCGACGGGCTGCCGGTCTGCGCCTGCCTGGTCGCCGCCGGGCAGGCGGAGGGCCGCGAGGTCGGCACCGTGGAGGGGCTGGCCGCGCCCGGCGAGCTGCACCCGGTGCAGCAGGCCTTCCTCGACGCCGGCGCCGTCCAGTGCGGCTTCTGCACGCCCGGGCTGCTGGTGGCCACCGACGACCTCCTCGCCCGCGCGCGGGCCGAGGGCCGCACACCGGCCGACGCCGAGATCCGCGAGGCCCTCGCCGGCAACCTGTGCCGCTGCACCGGCTACGAGAAGATCCTCGACGCCGTCCGGCTGGCCGCCGACCGCACGGCGGGGGACGCCCGGTGAGCGCCCCCACCCGCACCCCCAGTGGCGCGCCCGCACACCTCACCGGCCCCGGCAGTGGGCGGGTCGGCGACGACGCCGCGCGCCCCGACGGCGTCCTCAAGGTGCGCGGCGAGTTCGCCTACGGCAGCGACCTGTGGATGGACGACATGCTGTGGGGGGTCACCCTGCGCAGCCCGCACCCCTACGCCCGCATCCGCTCGGTCGACGTCGGCCCGGCGCTGGCCGTCCCCGGCGTGCACGCCGTGCTCACCTCCGACGACGTGCCCGGCTCCAAGACCTACGGCCTGGAGCTCGCCGACCAGCCGGTGCTGGCGGTCGACGTCGTCCGCTACCAGGGCGAGCCGGTGGCGCTGGTCGCCGCCGACCACCCCGAGACCGCCCGCCGGGCCGCGGCGCGGATCGTCGTCGACTACGAGGTGTGGGAGCCGGTCACCGACGCCCGCGAGGCGCTGGGCCACCCCACCTGGAACCAGGTGCACGAGACGGAGGCGCCGGTCACCGAGCTGAGCCGGGAGAGCGCCCACCTGCACCCGCAGGGCAACCTGGTGCGCCACCTGAAGGTGCGCAAGGGCGACCCCCACGCCACCGCCGACGTCGTCGTCACCGGCGAGTACGAGGTCGGCATGCAGGACCAGGCCTTCCTGGGTCCCGAGTCCGGGCTGGCGGTGCCGGCCGAGGACGGCGGCGTGGAGCTGCACGTCGCCACCCAGTGGCTGCACGTCGACCAGCGGCAGGTGTGCGCGGCGCTGGGCCTGCCGCCCGAGCGGGTGCGGCTGACCCTCGCCGGGGTCGGCGGCGCCTTCGGTGGCCGCGAGGACCTCTCGATGCACGTGCACGCCTGCCTGCTGGCGCTGCGCACCGGCAAGCCGGTGAAGATGTCCTACAACCGCGAGGAGTCCTTCTTCGGCCACGTGCACCGGCACCCGGCGACCATGCGCTACGAGCACGGCGCCACCCGCGACGGCGACCTGGTCTACGTGAGGGCGCAGATCCACCTCGACGGCGGCGCCTACGCCTCGAGCACCCCGGCCGTCGTCGGCAACGCCGGGACGATGGGCATCGGCCCCTACGTCGTCCCCAACGTGCACGTCGACTGCTACGGCGCCTACACCAACAACCCGCCGTGCGGCGCGATGCGCGGGTTCGGCTCGGTGCAGACCGCCTTCGCCTACGAGGCGCAGATGGACGCCCTGGCCGCGGAGCTCGGCATGGACCCGGTCGAGCTGCGCTGCCGCAACGCGATGGAGCAGGGCTCGCCGACGCCCACCGGCCAGGTCGTCGACAGCCCGGCGCCGGTGGCCGAGCTGCTGCGCCGGCTGGCGGCCATGCCGCTGCCCGAACCGCCCGGCACCCTCGACCTGCGGGAGGTGCCCGGCGGGGTCTCCAACACCACCCACGGCGAGGGCGTGCGCCGCGGGGTCGGCTACGCGGTGGCCTACAAGAACGTCGCCTTCTCCGAGGGCTTCGACGACCACTCCACCGCCCGCGTGCGGCTGGAGGTGGTCGGTGGCGAGCCGACCGTCACGGTGCACACCGCGGCGGCCGAGGTGGGCCAGGGCCTGGTCACCGTCGAGCAGCAGATCGCCCGCACCGAGCTCGGCGTCGACCGGGTCGTCATCCACCCGAAGGACACCGACGTCGGGTCGGCCGGCTCCACGTCGGCGTCCCGGCAGACCTACGTCACCGGCGGGGCGGTCAAGGCCGCGTGCGAGGCGGTGCGGGCGCGGGTGCTGGAGCGGGCCGCGGGGCTGACCGGCCGGCCGGTGGGCGACCTGCGGCTGTTCGACGGCACCGTCGTGGCGGAGGGCCTGGAGCTGCCGCTGGCCGAGGTGCTCGGCGACGACGCGGTCGAGGAGACCCTCGAGTGGCGGCACCGGCCCACCCAGGCCCTCGACCCGGAGACCGGCCAGGGCTTCGCGCACGTGCAGTACGCCTTCTCCGCGCACCGCGCCGTGGTCGACGTCGACACCGAGCTCGGCCTGCTCAAGGTCGTGGAGATGGCCTGCACCCAGGACGTGGGCAAGGCGATCAACCCGCAGGCGGTGGTCGGCCAGATCCAGGGCGGCACCGCGCAGGGGCTCGGGCTGGCGGTGATGGAGGAGGTCCTGGTGCGCGACGGCCGGGTGCAGAACCCCTCGTTCACCGACTACCTCATCCCCACGGTGCTCGACGTGCCGCCGATGCGGATCGAGGTGCTGGAGTACGCCGACCCGCACGCGCCCTACGGCCTGCGCGGCGTCGGCGAGGCGCCCAACATCTCGTCGGGCCCGGCGGTGCTGGCCGCGATCCGCCAGGCCACCGGCCTGCCGCTGACCCGCGTCCCGGTCCGCCCGGAGCACATCACCGGGACGTGACGAAGGACCCCCTGCCCCCCGCCACTCGCAGGCTCGCGGCGGGACCCTGCAGGGGGCCGAACAGCGCTCAGTCCCGGATCCCGGCGAGCTCGTCCATCGCGGCGAGCACCCGGTCCTGCAGGCCGGTGTCCTCCAGCGCGCGCGGGGTGCGCGCCGGGCGGCGGCCGGCCGTGTAGCCGCCCGGCCAGTCCCCGGCCGCGGCCAGCGCCACCCGCGCACCGCCGTCCTCGACGTCACCGGGCGCGCCCGCGGAGGCCAGCTTGGTGCGCACCCAGCCCGGGTCGACGGCGCCCACGCGCAGGGCGGGCAGGCGGCGGGCCCAGCCGAGCGAGAGGACGACGTCGAGCGCCTTGGAGTCGGCGTACGCGCGCCGCGGCTCGCGGGGCGTGCCGAGGTCGTCCGGGTCGACGCGCCCGGAGCCGACCATGCCGCTGCCGAGGAACACCAGCCGCCCACGCACCCGCTCGTGCACCAGCGCGGTGAGCAGGTGCGGGGCGAGCGCGTTGACGGCGAACGCGATCTCGTGGCCCTGCGCGCTGGGCGCCGCCCCCGCCGACGGCCACACGCCGGCGTTGTGCACGAGGGCGTCCACGTCGCCGAGCCGGTCGGCCAGGGCGCGCACCTCGTCGAGGTCGGCCAGGTCGCCGGTGACCAGCCGGACGTCGCCGAGCCGGCCCAGCTCCTCGGCGACCGGCTCGCCCCGCACCACGCTGCGCGCGTGCAGGACGACGGTGTGCCCGTCGCCGAGCAGCTGCCGTGCGGCCGCCCGGCCGATGCCGTCGGTGGACCCTGTGATCGCGATCGTCGCCACCGACGGCCCCTACCCGCGCGCCGTGGCCTCCCACCGCTGCTGCAGGGCGGCCCGGCCGGCCTCGGTCGGGCGGCCCCACAGCCGCAGCCGGGCCATGCCGCCGTCGGGGAGGACGTCCACCCGCACCGCGGTCACCGCGGCGTCCCCGGGCAGCCGGAACCGGTGGCGGGTGTCGGGCTGCAGCGGCGTCACCGGCAGCAGCTCCACCTCCGTGCCGTCCGCCGTCGTGCCGGTGAGCGAGGCCGCTCCGGGCGCGTTGCCGAGGAACCACGAGGTGTCCAGCTCGGCGAGGGTCACCGTGCCCTCGCAGCCCAGCGTCACCTCGACCCAGTCGTTGCCGTCGTCGCGGCGCCGGGCGTTCTCCCAGCCCTCGCCCATCGAGCGGGCCTCGCCGCGGCCGATCAGCTGGTGCGGGCTGCCGTAGAAGGCGTTGCTCACCCCGGTCACCCGGCCGCCGTTCTCCAGCGCGGCCAGGTCGCACGGGCCGGCGTCGAGCAGCCGCGGGTCGGGCACGACCTCGCCGTGCACCCGCAGCCGGGCGACGCCGCCGTCGGGGTGGATGGACAGCCGCACGTGGGTGACCCGCGGCCCCGGCTCGACGGTGAACCGGTTGGCCGTGCCGCCCGCGAGGTCCGACAGCGGCAGCAGCGGCGCCCAGTCGACGTCGGCCAGGGCGGACGCCGGCGGGTGCCCCTCCACCGAGGCGCCCTCCAGCGACGCTCGCGGCGGGTAGTTGCCGAGGAAGAACGCGGTGTCGACGACGACGGCGTGCACCACGCCCGGCATGCCGAGCCGCACGACCGCCCAGTCGTGCCCGGGCTCGCGGCGGCGGCGGGTCTCCCAGCCGTCGTACTCCTTGCCGCGCGCCCCGAAGTCGTCGCGGGCCCGTGCCGGACCGGGCAGCACGAGGTTCTCCTTGCCGGCGAAGAACTCGTCGTTGGCGGCCACCACGGCGCCGCCCTGCGTGCGGACGGCGAGGTCGGGCAGGTCGAACGGGTCGCTCACGACTCCTCCTCGCTGGCGCTCGTCGGCGTCGTGACCGACAGCGCTGCTGTGTCCGTGCGCGACCTCGCGAGCTCGGTCGCGGGGGTCACTGTCGCACGCCCGGGGTAGGGGTCCCGCGTCTCACGCCCACCCCGAGGAGGACCCGTGTCCGAGCCGACCGACGACCTGCGGGAGCGCGCCCGCCAGCACGTGCAGCAGATGCCCGCCGAGACCGCGCTGGGCAACGCCGATCCCGCCGGCGGCTCCACCGACGACCCGAAGGTCATGGACCAGGCCGCCGAGGAGGAGCGGGACTCCTGACCGTCAGCGGCCCCCTCGGCGCAGCAGCCGGCCGAGGGGGCTGCCGTCGGCCTCCCGCCCGCGCAGCCAGGTCCGCCGGACGACGCCGGTGAGCTCCCGCCCCGCGTAGGGCGTTCCCGGGTTGCGGTGCTCGAGCCGGCCGACCGTGAACCGCTCGTCGGGCGCGAACGCGACCAGGTCGGCGTCCTTCCCCACCGCGATCACGCCCTTGTCCCGGAGCCCCGCCAGCCGCGCCGGCGCCGCCGCCGTCCAGCGCACCACCTCGGCCAGCCCGATCCCCCGCGCCCGTGCCCCGGTCCACACCGCGGGCAGCGTCACCTGCAGGCCCGCGATGCCGCCCCACGCCAGCCCGAAGTCGCCGACGTCGGGCCGCTTGAGCTCGGGCGTGCACGGCGAGTGGTCGCTGACCACCAGGTCGACGTCGCCGGCCGTCAGCGCGGCCCACAGCGCCTCCCGGTGCGCCGCCTCGCGGATCGGCGGGCAGCACTTGTACGCGGTGTCGCCGTCGGGGACGTCCTCGGCGGCGAAGGTCAGGTAGTGCGGGCAGGTCTCCGCGGTGACCCGCACCCCGGACGCCCGGGCGGCGCGCAGCAGCGGCAGCGCGTCGCCGTCGGCCAGGTGGACGACGTGGCTGCGCGCGCCGGTGTCCCGCGTGGCCGCGACCAGCCGGCCGATCGCCGTCTCCTCCGCCGCGGGCGGCCGGGAGGCGAGGAAGGCCGCGTAGCTGGCCCCCGCGGGCTCCGGCGCCGCGTCGATCACCGTGGCGTCCTCGGCGTGCGCGATCAGCAGCCCGTCGAACGCCGCGAGCTCGGCGAGCGCGGCGCGCAGCCCGGCGTCGTCCAGCGGCGGGAACTCCGGGACGCCGGAGTCGAGCAGGAAGCACTTGAACCCGACGACGCCGGCCTCGTGCATGCCCCGCAGCTCGCCGGCGTTGCCCGGTACCGCGCCGCCCCAGAACGCCACGTCGACGGCGACCTGCCCGGCCGCGACCGCCCGCTTGGCCCGCAGCGCCTCGAGCGTGGTAGTGGCCGGCACGGAGTTCAGCGGCATGTCCACGATCGTGGTGATCCCGCCGGCGGCCGCGGCGCGGGTGGCGGTGGCGAACCCCTCCCACTCCGTGCGGCCCGGCTCGTTGACGTGCACGTGGCTGTCGACCAGCCCCGGCAGCAGCACCTCGTCGTCGGCCAGCGTGACCGCGCCGGCCGGGACGTCGTCGAAGCCGGTGACCGCGGTGACCACGCCTCCGTCGGTGTGCACGGCGGCGGCCCGCTCCCCGTCGGGCAGCACCACCCGCCGCGCCCGGACGACGAGGCTCACGCGACCGCCTCCACCGCGCGCACCACGGTGTGCAGCTCGGCGCCCCACGCGGTGGCCACCCAGCCGTTCTCCAGCGGCAGGCGGACGGCGTCCTCGGCGGTGCGCACCCCGGCAGCCTGCCCCACGTGCACGGTGGACGCCCAGGCGCGCGGCGCGACCGGCGGCAGCCAGGCCGGCGCCCCCGGCCCCAGGCCGACGGTCGTGTGCAGCAGCGGTCGCCCGCCGACGACCACGCGCGTCGTGCCGGTCCACCGGCCGGGCTCCTCGCCGGTGCGGCCGAGCAGCACCTGCTCGGTGGCGGTGAGGACGGCGCCGGGCGCCAGCGTGGCCGTCACCGAGGCCCGGTGGTCGGCGCGGGCGGTCACCACGGTGGGCTCCGGCCGCAGGTCGAGCTCCCCGGCCACCTCGGCGACCACCCGTTGCGCCGAGGGCCGGTCGCCGGCGCGGTCGGGCAGCGCGATGGCGGCCGCGACCGTGCGGACCGCCAGCGTGGCGCCCTCCTCGACCACCAGCCGGATCTCGGCGTCGTCGCCACCGAGCGGGCCGAACGCCGTCGCCACCAGGTGGACCGTGGACGGACCGGTCCGGCGCACCGCCAGCTGCCCGCAGCTGCGGACCACCGGCAGCACGGTGCGCCCGCCGGGCCCCCGCCGCGCGACGACCTCGACCCGGGTGATCACGCGGCCGCGCGCACCCTGATCCGTTCGCGCACCCACGCGGCCACCTCGGTGGCGGCCGGGTCCTCGCGCAGCGAGATCAACAGAGTCGGCTTGTCCCCCCGGACGAGGGCCGAGTCGCGCCGCATGACGTCGAGGTCGGCGCCCACCAGCGGCGCGAGGTCGGTCTTGTTCACCACCAGCAGGTCGCTCGCGGTGACCCCGGGCCCGCCCTTGCGCGGCACCTTGTCCCCGCCGGCGACGTCGACGACGAACACCTGCACGTCGACCAGCCCGTAGCTGAAGCTCGCCGTCAGGTTGTCGCCCCCGGACTCGACGAGCACCAGCTCCAGCCCGGGGTGGCGGGCCTCGAGCAGCTCGACGGCGTCGAGGTTGGCGGTGATGTCGTCGCGGATGGCGGTGTGCGGGCAGCAGCCGGTCTGCACCGCCTCGATCCGGTCGTCGGGGAGGACGGCGTGGCGGCGCAGGAAGTCGGCGTCCTCGGTCGTGTAGATGTCGTTGGTGACGACGGCGAGGTCGTACTCGCCGCCCAGCGTGCGGCACAACGCCGCGGCCAGCGCGGTCTTGCCCGAGCCGACCGGGCCGCCCAGGCCGACGCGCAGCGGCCCGCCGTGCCGGTGCGGGGCCTCCGCGTCGACGTAGTCCTGCAGGTCGTGGTCAGGTGGCACGTGCGCTCCCGGTGGTGGTCATGACGCGAAGAACCTGCCCTTCCGTACGACGTGCACCTCGGCGAGCAGGTCGAGGAGCGGGTCGGTGTCGGCGGGCAGCCCCTCCCGGACCGCCGCGTCGGCGACGGCGTCGATCTCCGGGGCCAGCCGCGCGGTGACGGCGGCGACGGTGAGCGGGTCCATCGCGAGCAGCCGCTGCGCCGCCGTCGCCGGGCCGCTGACCGACAGGTAGGCCGCGGCTGCGGCGGCGTCGCGGGGCGTCAGCCCACCGGCGGCCGCGGCGACACCGAGCGCGACCGGGTGGTGCGGTGCGGCCGGCAGCGCGTCCCACGGCGGCGAGGGCCAGGCGCGGCGGCCCACCCGCACCAGCCCGCGCCCCTGCTGCCGGGACGCGGCCCGCAGCGCCGGCGACGGCGTCCGCGCGTCGGCCTCCGCGTCCAGTGCCAGGAGCGCAGCGACGAGTCCCGACGAGGACGGGGCCGGAGGCTCCTCCGAGGAGGGGCTGGTCGGGCTCGGCGCCACCGGGGACGGCACCTGGCCGCGGTGTCGTCCGGAGGACGACAGTGTCGTCGCGGCCGCCGCGAGCCCGGCCGCCACGGCACCGGCGGTCTGCAGCCGGCGGAGCAGGAAGGCCGCCAGGGACGCCGGGTCGCGCACGAGCCCGGCCGCGACCGCCTGCTCCACCCCGCCGGAGTGCGCGTGCCCACCCGCGGGGAGCCGCGAGTCGGCCAGCGTCAGCAGGGAGGCCGTCATCAGAACAGGAAGTACCGCTGCGCCATCGGCAGCTCGCGCACGGGCTCGGGCTCCCACACCTCGCCGTCCACGGTCACCGTGAAGGTGTCCGGGTCGACGCGGATCTCCGGCAGCGCGGTGTTCTCCGGCAGGTCGGCCTTGGTCAACCGGGTGGTGTCGGTGACCGCGGCCAGCCGCCGGTCGACGGCGAGGCGGTCCGCGAGTCCCGCCTCCAGCGCGGCGGGCGCGACGAAGTGCAGCGACGTCCGCGCCGGCACCTTCCCGTACGCGCCGAACATCGGCCGCGGCAGCACCGGCTGCGGCGTCGGGATGGAGGCGTTCGCGTCGCCCATCTGCGCCCACGCGACCATGCCGCCCTTGAGCACCGCGTGCGGGCGGACGCCGAAGAACCGCGGGTCCCACAGCACCAGGTCGGCGAGCTTGCCCGGCTCCACCGAGCCCACCTCGGCGTCGATGCCGTGCGCCACCGCCGGGCAGATCGTGTACTTGGCGACGTAGCGGCGGGCGCGCAGGTTGTCCGCGGCGCCGTCGCCGGCCAGGGACCCGCGCTTGCCCTTCATCACGTGCGCCGTCTGCCAGGTGCGCAGCACGACCTCGCCCACCCGGCCCATCGCCTGGGCGTCGGAGCCGATCATCGAGATGGCGCCGAGGTCGTGCAGCAGGTCCTCGGCGGCGATCGTCGTCGGCCGGATCCGGCTCTCCGCGAAGGCCAGGTCCTCCGGCACCGAAGAATCCAGGTGGTGGCAGACCACCAGCATGTCGAGGTGCTCGTCGAGGGTGTTCACCGTGTGCGGGCGGGTCGGGTTCGTGCTGCTGGGGAGCACGTTCGGGTGCCCGGCGACGGTGATGATGTCCGGCGCGTGACCGCCCCCGGCGCCCTCGGTGTGGTACGCGTGGATGCTCCGCCCGGCGATGGCGGCGAGGGTGTCCTCGACGAAGCCGGTCTCGTTGAGGGTGTCCGAGTGCAGGGCCACCGGGACCCCGTGCCGCCCGGCGACCGTGAGACAGACGTCGATCGCCGCGGGCGTCGAGCCCCAGTCCTCGTGCAGCTTGAAGCCGCTCGCCCCGCCGCGGAGCTGCTCCTCCATCGACTCCTGCGAGACGGTGTTGCCCTTGCCCAGCAGCGCGACGTTCACCGGGAACGCGTCCATGGCCTCGAGCACGCGGGCCAGGTACCAGTCGCCCGGGGTGATCGTGGTGGCCTTCGAGCCCTCCGCCGGGCCGGTGCCGCCGCCGATGAGGGTGGTGACCCCGGAGCCGAGCGCCGTGGGGACGATCTGCGGGCAGATGAGGTGGACGTGGCAGTCGATGCCGCCGGCGGTGAGGATCCTGCCGTTGCCGGCCATCACCTCGGTGCCCGGGCCGATCACCAGGTCGGGGTGGACGCCGTCCATCGTGTCGGGGTTGCCGGCCTTGCCCAGCGCCACGATCCGCCCGTCGCGGACGCCGACGTCGGCCTTGACGACGCCCCAGTGGTCCAGGACGACCGCGCCGGTGATCACCAGGTCGGGCGCGCCCTGGGCGCGGGTGGCGCGCCCCTGGCCCATCGACTCGCGGATCACCTTGCCGCCGCCGAACACCGCCTCCTCGCCGGCCCGGCCGGGGCCGCCGCAGCGGTCCTCCTCGACCTCGATCAGCAGGTCGGTGTCGGCCAGCCGGACCCGGTCGCCGGTGGTGGGGCCGTACAGCTGGGCGTAGCGCTCGCGGGACAGCTGCACCACTAGCGCAGGCCTCCTTCGGCGGTGAGGCCCGGGACGACGCGGGCGCCGGCCAGCGGCACGAGCATCACCGTGCGGGTGATGCCGGGCTCGAAGCGGACGGCGGTCCCGGCGGCGACGTCGAGCCGGTGCCCGCGGGCGGCCGCCCGGTCGAAGGCCAGCGCCCGGTTGGTCTGCGCGAAGTGGACGTGCGAGCCCACCTGCACCGGCCGGTCGCCGGTGTTGGTCACCTCGAGCTCGGCCCGCGGCACGCCCTCCCGGGTCTCGATCGTCCCCTCCGCGGGGATCACCTCGCCGGGGATCACGGGATCGGTTGGTGGACGGTCACGAGCTTGGTCCCGTCGGGGAAGGTCGCCTCCACCTGCACCTCCTCCAGCAGCTCGGGGACGCCGTCCATCACGTCGTCGCGGGTGAGCACCGTGCGCCCGGACTGCATGAGCTCGGCGACCAGCACGCCGTCGCGGGCGCCCTCGAGCACGTGGTCGGTGACGATCGCCGTCGCCTCGGGCAGGTTCAGCCGCAGTCCCCGCGCGCGCCGTCGTCGTGCCAGCTCGGCGGCGTAGGACAGCAGCAGCCGTTCCTGCTCGTGCGGGGAGAGGTGCACGCGTGGTCCTCCGGGGGTCAGCGGAGCCCGACGCTATGCGCCGGATGTGTCACGGCGGTTACCGGAGCGGCCGGAAGAACTCCCGGACGTCGGCCACCAGCTCCGCCGGGCGCTCCAGGGCGGCGAAGTGACCGCCGCTGTCGTGTTCGCGCCAAGCGCGCAGGTCGGTGAGCTGGCGCTGCACCCAGGCGCGGGGCGGCTGGAAGATCTCGTGCGGGAACATCGAGACACCCGTCGGCACCCCGACCTGCGGCTCGCGCTCCTGCGGTGCCCGCGCCATCTCCCAGTACATCCGCGCCGACGACGTCGCCGTCCGCGTGAACCAGTAGACGGAGACGTCGTCGAGCAGGCGGTCGATGCCGAGGGCGGTCACCGGGTCCCCGTCGCAGTCGGTCCAGGCGGCGAACTTCTCGAGGATCCAGGCGGCCTGACCGACCGGCGAGTCGGTGAGCCCGTAGCCGAGGGTCTGCGGCCGGGTCCGGTGCTGCTGGCTGTAGGAGGAGCCCTCGGTACGGAAGGTGCGCAGCCGGTCCAGCGCGTGCTGCTCGCGCTCGTCGAACTGCGTCTGCCCCTCCGGGGGGCCGGTCACCACCATGTTGAGGTGCACGCCGACGAGCCGGTCGGGGTGGCGGGCACCCAGGTTGGCCGACACGAAGGAGCCGATGTCCCCGCCCTGCGCGCCGAATCGCTCGTACCCGAGCCGGCTCATGAGCTCGGCCCAGGCGTCGGCGGTGCGCGCCGGCCCCCAGCCCGGGGTGGTCGGCTTCCCGCTCCACCCGTAACCGGGCAGCGACGGGACGACGACGGAGAAGGCGTCGCGGGGGTCCTCGGGGTCGGTGAGCGGCCCCAGGACGTCGAGGAACTCGAGGACCGAACCCGGCCAGCCGTGGGTCAGCACCAGCGGCAGCGCGCCCTCGTGCGGGGACCGCACGTGCAGGAAGTGGACGGACAGGCCGTCGACCACCGTGGTCGCCTGCGGCACCGCGTTCAGCCGGGACTGGACGACGGTCCAGTCGTAGTCCTCCGCCCAGTAGCGGCAGACCTCGCGCAGCCAGGCCACCGGGACGCCCTGCGACCAGTCGTCGACGGTCGCCGGCTCCGGCCAGCGCGCGGCACGCAGCCGGCGTCGCAGGTCCGCGATGTCGTCCTGCGGCACGTCGACGGTGAAGGGCCTGACGGCGTCGTCCACGGCGTCACCGTAGCGACGCGGCCGTCACCCGGGACAGTGCACGGGGTGGAGGAATGCGGAAGGGCCTCCACCGTGTGGTGGAGGCCCTTCCGGAAATGGTTGTCCGGCGGTGTCCTACTCTCCCACCCCGTTCCCGGGGCAGTACCATCGGCGCTGAGAGGCTTAGCTTCCGGGTTCGGAATGGGACCGGGCGTTTCCCTCTCGCCATGACCGCCGTAACACTGTGAACATGTACCCACACCGGCCCCGCCGAGGCCTGCTCGGAGGGTGGGTTGGGTGCGTTCAGAACCGCACAGTGGACGCGAGACTTCTTCTTGGTTGCTTGACGGGTGGGGATGTGTGGTCAAGCCCTCGGCCTGTTAGTACCGGTCAGCTCCACACCTCGCGGTGCTTCCACTTCCGG
>NZ_FMZF01000001.1 GCF_900102745.1 Geodermatophilus telluris | reverse complement strand
AGGCCGCCCGAGCGGGTGAGGCCGGTAAGGGCTTCGCGGTGGTGGCCAACGAGGTCAAGGAGCTGGCGCAGGAGACGGCCAAGGCGACCGAGGACATCGCCCGCCGGGTGCAGGCCATCCAGGCCGACACCGGCGCCGCGGTCGGCGCGATCGGGGAGATCTCCCAGATCGTCGCCCAGATCAGCGACCGGCAGACCACCATCGCCTCCGCGGTGGAGGAGCAGACGGCGACGACGAACGAGATGAGCCGTTCGGTGCAGGAGGCCGCCCAGGGGTCGGGGCAGATCGCGGACAACATCTCCGGGGTCTCCACCGCCGCGGACTCCACCACCCAGGCGCTGACCCAGACCCGCACCGCGGTCGACGAGCTCGCCCGGATGGCCGCCGACCTGCGCACCAGCGTCGCGCGCTTCACCTACTAGGAGGCCGCCGGCCGACGGTCGGCTCCGGGCGCGCGACTGCCGATGACAGATCCCGACGACCGACGCCGCCCGGGGTTCGCCTCAACACGGACCGGGCCGGCGTCGAAGACCCAGCGGGGTGCCCCACCCCGGACAGCGAGAGAGAAGGCAGCGGTGGACGGTCTGGACGACATCGTCGAGGAGTTCCTCGTCGAGAGCCACGAGAACCTCGACCAGCTCGACACGGACCTGGTGGCCCTGGAGCAGGAGCCGGACTCGCGGGAGCGGCTCTCGAGCATCTTCCGCACGATCCACACCATCAAGGGCACCAGCGGCTTCCTGGCCTTCAACCGGCTGGAGGAGGTCACCCACGTCGGGGAGAACATGCTCTCCCGGCTGCGGGACGGCGTGCTGTCCCTGACCCCCGAGCGCACCAGCGTGCTGCTGCGCATGGTCGACACCGTGCGCTCGCTGCTGACCGCCATCGAGACCACCGGTGGCGAGGGCGCGGTCGACGTCTCCGCCGTGGTGGCCGCCATCAGCGCCGCCATGGAGGACACCCCGGTGCCCGCCCCGGCACCGGCGACGCCCGCGCCGGCGCCCGTCGCCGCCGCGGCCGTGGTCCGGGCCGCCGAGACGGTCGTCGCCGAGGTCGCCGTCGGGTCCGTGGCCGGGTCGGCCGACGACGCGCACGGGGACGTCGCCGACGAGGCCCACGACGAGGCCCACGACGAGGCGCACGACGAGGCGCACGACGAGGCCCACGAGGACGGCCACGACGAGGACGTCCCGGGCGAGGCGGCCGCCGCCGGTGCGCCCGCCACCGGGGCGGCCCGGCCCGAGGCGCAGGGCGGTGCGCAGCGCCGCGCCGTCGCCGACTCGACCATCCGCGTCGACGTCGACCTGCTCGACTCCCTCATGCTGCTGGTCGGCGAGCTGGTGCTGACCCGCAACCAGATCGTCCAGTACGTCGGCCGCTCCACCGACACCGACCTGGTGCGCGCCTCGCAGCGGCTCAACCTGATCGCCAGCGAGCTGCAGGAGGGCGTCATGAAGACGCGCATGCAGCCGATCGACCACATCTGGTCCAAGCTGCCGCGCGTCGTCCGCGACCTCGGCATCCAGTGCGGCAAGACCGTGCGCCTGGAGATGGAGGGCAAGGACACCGAGCTCGACAAGACGCTGCTCGAGGCGGTCAAGGACCCGCTGACCCACCTGGTCCGCAACGGCGTCGACCACGGCATCGAGTCCCCCGACCGCCGCCGCGCCGCGGGCAAGCCCGCCGAGGGCTGCCTCACCCTGCGCGCCCGGCACGAGAGCGGCCAGGTCGTGGTCGAGGTCGCCGACGACGGCGCCGGCATCGACCCGGTGAAGCTCGGCGCGAAGGCCGTCGAGCGCGGCCTGGTCACCGCCGAGCAGCTGGCCCGGATGGGCCCGCAGGACGTCCTGCAGATGATCTTCCTGCCGGGCTTCTCGACGGCCGCGGCGGTCACCAACGTCTCCGGCCGCGGCGTCGGCATGGACGTCGTCAAGACCAACATCGAGGCCATCGGCGGCACCATCGAGGTCGAGTCCGAGCCCGGCCGCGGCACCGTCTGCCGGCTGCGCATCCCGCTGACCCTGGCCATCGTCCCGGCGCTGACCGTCGAGTGCGCCGGCGACCGCTACGCCATCCCGCAGATCAGCCTGCAGGAGCTGGTCAGCCTGGACGCCGAGAAGGCCGCCAACGCCGTCGAGGAGGTCGGCGGGGCGCCGGTCTACCGGCTGCGCGGCGAGCTGCTGCCGCTGGTCCGGCTCACCGACGTCCTCGGGCTGACCTCCGACCGGCACGACGGCCACGTGGTCATCGCGGTGCTGCGCTCCGAGGGCCGGCGCTTCGGCCTGGTCGTCGACCGGGTCATCAACACCGAGGAGATCGTGGTCAAGGCCGTCGGCGGCCAGCTCAAGGCGATCGGCCTCTACTCCGGCGCCACCGTCCTCGGCGACGGCACCGTGGCCCTCATCCTCGACGTGCAGGCCCTCGCCCGCCGCGCGCTGCGGACCGAGACCGCCGAGCGGCAGGAGTCCCGCGAGGCGGCGGCCGCCCGCAGCATCGCCGCGGAGGGCGAGCGGCAGCGGATGCTGCTGGCCGCCATCGGCGAGGGCCGGCGCGTGGCCATCCCGCTGGACACCGTCACCCGCCTGGAGCAGGTGCGCACCGAGTCCGTGGAGCGGGTGGGCAACCGGGAGGTCGTGCAGTACCGCGGCGCGATCCTGCCGATCGTCCGGCTCGACCGGCACCTGGGCGCCTACGGCACCAGCGACCGCGAGGTCCTCGAGGTGATCGTCTACAGCGACCACGGCCGCAGCGTGGCGATCGTCGTGGAGGAGATCCTCGACATCGTCGACGGCGGCGCCGCCGTCCGCAGCGACATCGACGACCTCGGCCTGCTCGGCTCCGCCGTCCTCGGCGACAAGGTCACCGAGCTGCTCGACGTCCGCGCGGCGATCCTCGCGGCCGACCCGGCGTTCTACGCCACCGACCACACCCCCGCGTCCTCGCTGCTGGAGGTCTGACGTGACGACCGCGACCGACACCCCCGCCCGCGCCACCAGCGGCCAGCTGGCCACCTTCCGGCTCGACGGCGACCTCTACGGCGTCGAGGTCGAGCACGTGCAGGAGGTGCTGCGCAGCCAGGGGCTGACCCGGGTGCCGCTGGCGCCGCCGGCCGTGGCCGGCCTGATCAACCTGCGCGGCCAGGTGGTCACCGCCATCGAGCTGCGCGAGCGGCTGGGCCGACCGCCGCGGCCGGCCGGCACCGACGCCGTCGTCATCGTCGTCCGCCTGCACGGGGAGGCGGTGAGCCTGCTCGTGGACTCCATCGCCGACGTCGTCGACGTCGACGCCGACGACTTCGAGACGCCGCCGGACACCCTCGACGGGCAGGCCCGCGAGCTCATCCGCGGCGCCTACAAGCTCGACGGGAAGCTGCTGCTCGCCCTCGACGTGCAGAAGGCCGTCGGCGCGTAGCGGGACGACTCCTGCGAGCCGACCTCCGGTGACCCAGCGTCACTGGAGCACCACCTGACGGCGCCCGACACGCGGCCGTCACCCTCCGCCCCTCCGGCGATCGGGTGACGGCCGCGTGGCGTTGCGCCGGGACCGCCCCCAGCATGGACGGACCGCCCTCTTCCCGGGCGGTGCCGTCGGAGGGGGAGACGTGCCGTACTCGCTGGTCAGCGCCGCGACGCTGGGGTTCGACCTGGTCCGCCTGCCCGCCGGACGCGCCGTCGCCGACGTGCTGCTCACCGGCCTCGTCGCCGGTCCCCGGGAGGCCGGCGCACTCGCCCGCGCCGCCCGCACGCACGGCGCCGACCGCGAGCAGCGCACCGTGCTCGCCGTCCGCGCGCGGCGGGCCCGGGAGCTCGCCGCCGCCGTCCCGCAGCTGCGGTCGGTGACCCCCGGGACGGGCGAGGACCGCACCGCCGTGCTCGTCGCCCAGCTGGAGCGGGGCACCATCGGCAGCACCGCCGCGCTGGAGCGGCTGCTGCGCGAGGACGTCCTCGGTCCCGAGCACCCCGGCCTGGTGCGGGTCCCCACCGACACCCGCGAGCAGGCCGCCGACGTCCTCGCCGACGCCGCGGTGGGCGCCTGGGCCGCCGACGTGCTGCCGCCGCTGGTCCGCCGCGAGCTGGTGCTGCCCTTCACCGGTGTGGTCCGCGACGCGGCCACCCGCGGCGCGGACGCCGACCTCGGCCCGGCCACGCCCGAGCTGCGCTCCGTGCTCGCCGTCGTCGGCGCGTTCGACGCGCGGGGCCGCGAGCGCTGGCGGGCCGCCGTCGAGGACGTCCGCGCCGGGCAGCGCCCCTGGGCCGCCGCGATGCACGAGGCCTCCTGGGCCGCCCACGTCGCCGGCCGCACCCGGACGCTGGCCACCGCCCAGCTGCTCGCCGTCCGCGCGTTCGTCGACGGCGGCTTCTCCGCGCACGACGGCGCCGCGGGCTGCTGGAACGCCCTCGCCGGCGTCGTCCAGGCGATGACCATGGGCGACCTGCTCGGCGAGGACACCACCGGCGTCCTGCGCGCCCCCTGGACCCGGCTCACCGCTCCCCGCCGCTGACGCCGGGCCCGCGCCCTCCCGCGCGGGCCGGGCGGGTCGACATGTGCCCGCCGGGGCCGCGGTCACCCGAGGTTCCGTAACGGTTCCCCCGCCGGGGTCAAGGCCGCCCGCCTCCCGGCCGACAACCTCCCTGTCAGGCAGCGCCGCGCCCGGGGCACACCCGGAGCGCGGCCGACCGGATTGCGCTCAACAGGACGTCACCCGGTGCCGAGACCCGAGGTGCGACCCCGCCCCGGGGTGCAGCGCGCGGCAGCAGCAGGAGGACGTGTGGACCCGATCCGGGTGTTGGTGGTCGACGACTCCGTCGTCGTCCGCAAGATCGTGACCGACGTGCTGTCCGGTGACCCCGGCATCGAGGTCGTCGGCACGGCGGTCAACGGCAAGCTGGCCCTCGGCAAGCTCGAGGCGCTCAAGCCCGACCTGGTCACCATGGACATCGAGATGCCGGAGATGAACGGCATCGAGGCGGTCCGCGCCATCCGCGCCGGCCGCAACCGCGTCCCGATCGTCATGTTCAGCACGCTCACCGAGCGCGGTGCCTCGGCGACGCTGGACGCGCTGTCGGCCGGCGCGAACGACTACGTCACCAAGCCGGCCAACGTCGGCAGCGTCGCGCAGTCGATGGAGAGCGTGCGCGAGCAGCTCATCCCCAAGATCAAGGCCCTCACCGGCCGCCCGGTCACCGGCCTCCCCCGGCCGGTCGCCGCCCCGGTCGCCGCCCGGCCGCCGGCGCCGCGCAGCACGCCGCACAAGGCGCCCGCCGTCCTGGTGATCGGCTCCTCGACCGGCGGTCCCGAGGCGCTGGCCAAGGTGCTGCCCACCCTGCCGGCGAGCCTGCCGGTGCCGGTGCTGCTGACCCAGCACATGCCGCCGGTGTTCACCCGCCAGTTCGCCCAGCGCCTGGACCGGCTGTGCGCCCTGCGCGTGGTCGAGGCCGCCGACGGGACGCCGCTGCTGCCCGGCACCGTGCACCTCGCGCCCGGCGACTTCCACCTCACCGTCCGCGGCACCGGCCGCGGCGCGACCACGATGCTGTCGCAGGGCCCGCCGGAGAACTTCTGCCGGCCCGCCGTCGACCCGCTGTTCCGCTCGGCCGTGGCCGCCTACGACGGCGCCGTGCTGGCCGTGGTGCTCACCGGCATGGGCGCCGACGGCCGCGCCGGGGCCTCCGCGGTCCGCGACGCCGGCGGCACCGTCGTCGTCCAGGACCAGGCCACCTCGGTCGTCTGGGGCATGCCCGGCGCCGTCGCCTCGGCCGGCCTCGCCGACGAGGTGCTGCCCCTGGACCGCGTCGCCGAGGCGATCACCCGCCACCTCGCCCGCGCCACCCCGGTCACCCCGCCGCAGCCCGCCCCCCCGACCCTCGCGACGGGAGCCCGACGATGACGCTCACCGCCACCCGCTTCGACTGGGTGCGCCAGCTGGTGCACCGGGAGAGCGCGATCGTGCTCGCCCCCGGCAAGGAGTACCTGGTCGAGGCCCGGCTGCTGCCGGTGGCCCGCAAGATGGGCCTGACCGACGTCGACCAGCTCGTCGACCAGGTGCGCAGCCGGCCCCGCCCGGACGACACCCGGCAGATCGTCGAGGCGCTCACCACCAACGAGACGTCCTGGTTCCGCGACGGCGACCCGTTCACCGCGCTGACGTCGACCGTGCTGCCGGCGCTGCAGACCGGCCGCGGACCGGCCGAGCGGCTGCAGATCTGGTCGGCGGCCTGCTCCAGCGGGCAGGAGCCCTACACGATCGCGATGCTGCTCGAGGACGCGATGCCCAACGCCGCCTCGCGGGTCGCGATCACCGCCACCGACCTCTCCCGCGAGATGGTCGAGCGCACCCGGGCCGGCCGGTTCACCCAGCTCGAGGTCAACCGCGGGCTGCCGGCGCCGATGCTGGTCCGCCACTTCCAGCGGGCCGGGAGCGAGTGGGAGGTCTCCCCCACGCTGCGCCGGATGGTCAGCGCCCGGGAGTGCAACCTGGCCGCCCCGCTGCCGCGGATGGGCCCGTTCGACGTCGTCTACCTGCGCAACGTGCTCATCTACTTCGACCTGCCCACCAAGCAGGCGATCCTCCGCCGGGTGCGCGAGCTCATGCGCCCCGACGGCTGGCTGTTCCTCGGTGCTGCCGAGACCACTCTCGGCGTCGACGACTCCTGGAGCCGGGTCGTCGTCGGCCGCACCTCCGTCTACCGCCCGCTGAAGGGGGCATGACCGTGCGTGCACTGGTGATCGATGACTCACGCGCCATGAGGCGCATCGTGAGCGGGACCCTCGAGGGGTTCGGCTACGAGACGCGGCAGGCCGGCCACGGCCAGGAGGCGCTCGACGTCCTCCACGGCGGCTGGGTGCCGGAGCTGTGCACCATCGACTGGAACATGCCGGTGATGGACGGCCTGCAGTTCGTCAACGCCGTCCGGGCCAACCCGGCGTGGCGCCCGGTGACGCTGATGATGGTCACCTCCGAGAGCGAGCACGGCCAGATCGTGCGCGCCCTGGCCGCCGGCGCCCACGAGTACGTGATCAAGCCGTTCACCGCCGACGCCATCCGCGACAAGCTGGCGCTGCTCGGCCTGCTCCCGCAGGAGGTCTCGCTGTGACCGACGTCAGCGACGCCGGCCTGCGCCGGCGGGCCACCGACGCGCCGCCGGCCATCGCCGACCTGCTCCACGAGGCCACGGTGTGCGAGATCGCCGAGCAGGCCTGGCTGGCCCTCGTCGGCGAGGACGAGGTGCTCGTCCCGCTGCCGGCCCCGCTGCCGGCCGACGCGCTGAGCTCCTGGGTCGAGATCGTCGGCCCCTGGACCGGCGCGGTCGTGCTCACCTGCGGCCGCGACACCGCCCTCGACCTCACCCGGGCGCTGCTCGGCGGGCACGCGCCCGCGGTGGTCGAGCAGGAGGACGTCCACGACGCCCTCGGCGAGCTCGCCAACGTCGTCGGCGGCAACGTCAAGGCCGTCCTCCCCGGCCCGTCGGTCCTCGGCCTGCCCGAGGTCGGCACCACCCCGCCGTCCGGCCGCGAGGCCGACTCCGTCCGCGTCGCCCTCCTGTGGCGCGGCTCCCCCCTCACCGTCCGCGTGCAGTCCGTGCTCGCCGAGCGAGAGAACGAGGTGCCCCTGTGAAGATCCTGGTCGCCGACGACAGCCGCGTGATGCGGCAGATCGTCATCCGCACCCTGCGGCAGGCCGGCTACGACGACCACGACATCGTCGAGGCCGAGGACGGCCGCGACGCCTACGAGAAGGTGCGCTCGGAGGGTCCCGACCTGGTCCTGTCCGACTGGAACATGCCGAACATGACCGGCCTGGAGTGCCTGCAGGCGCTGCGCGGCTCGGGCTCGACCGTCCCGTTCGGGTTCGTCACCTCGGAGGGCTCGGCCGAGATGCGGGAGAAGGCCGCCGACGCCGGCGCGCTGTTCCTCATCGCCAAGCCGTTCACCGCCGACACCTTCACCGAGCACCTCGACGGGGTGCTGGCGTGACCGCGCCGCTGACCGTCGTCCTGCCCGACACCAAGGCCGTCAAGGACATGCTGTCCGGCCTGGTCGGCAAGCCGGTCGGGGTCACCCCCGGCGCTCCCGTGACGCCGACGGAGAAGGACCCCGTCTCGGTCGCCGTCTACGTCAGCCCGACGATGGCGGTCAACGCGCTGTGCGTCATGGACCTGCCGCTGGCGGCCTGGACCGCCGGCGCGCTGGCCCTGCTGCCGCCCGGCGGCGTGCAGGACGCCGTCGAGGAGGACGGCGAGCTGACGGCGATGCTCGTCGAGGCGCTGCACGAGGTCGTCAACGTGCTGTCGGCGCTGTTCAACGTGCCCGGTGCCCCGCACTCGAAGCTGCACGCGTCCTACGCGCCCGGCGACGACCTGCCCGGGGACGTCGCGGGCATGCTCGCCGCCTTCAACCGGCTCGACCTCGCCGTCGAGGTCCCCGGCTACGGCAAGGGCCGCCTCTCCCTCGTCGTGCCCTGAGAAAGGGCCTCCCTGCCCCCCACGCCTCGCTCCGCTCGGCGCGGGCCCCTGCAGGCAGGCCGTTCCAGCACGTCACCATCGCCCCGGGGCGGCGCCGGGACAGCTGTCCCCGCCGCCCCGGGCGCACCACCCAGCAGCCGCTCCGGCCACCGGCCGGGGCGGCTGCGGTGCGTCCGGGCCGCCCCGGTCAGGCGGGCGCCGCCGCGTGCTCGTCGAGCGCCGAGGGCAGGCAGGCCCACACGTGCTTGCACCCGTCGTCGACGTACCAGCCGTGCGCGACCGACAGCCGGGCCACCAGGTAGAGGCCGAGGCCCCCCTGGGACGGGTCCCGGTCGACGGCCGGCGCCGGCATGGTGTCGGGGTCGCGGTCGCTGACGTCGAGCAGCCAGCCGCCCGTCCCCGCGACCACGGTGGCCACGACCGGGCACAGCCCGTGCCGCAGCGCGTTGGAGGCCAGCTCGTCGAAGGCCAGGACCAGGCGGTCGGTCGCCGGGTCCTCGTGCTGGGGGAAGCCGATCGAGCCGAGGTGGTCCCGCAGGCCGGCGCGTGCGGCGGGCAGCTCGGCGATCCCGCCGAGGTCCCAGCGCCACAGCTCACCGCGGCCGTCCGGCAGCGGCCGCAGCGGCCACGTCAGTCGCCCCATGTCCTCTCTCCGTCACCGTCCTGTTTCTCGGACCCCGAGGGGGTGCCCACCCGACCCGGCGCCCAACCGTGCGCTGCCCCGCGATGCGGACGGACCCGGACCGGATGACCCGCCGGCGTGCCGTCGGCCCGCCGCGACGCGGGGCCCCGCCGGCCGTGCGGCAGCATGGGGTCCCATGACCCCGGACGGCGCCGCCCAGCCGCCCCACGAGCTGCTCGCGCAGGCCGTCGAGGGCATGGACCGGCCGCTGTTCGTGCTCGACGGGGACTGGCGGTTCCGCTACATCAACCCCGCCGGTGCGGCCGCGCTCGAGCGCACGGTCCCGGAGCTCGCCGGCCGGGTCGTCTGGGACGCGTTCCCGGAGGCCGTCGGCGGCCCCTTCGACCTGCTGTACCGCCGGGTCCGCGACACCGGGCTGTCCGGGTCGACCGAGGCCTGGTTCGCCCCGCTGGGCAGGTGGTTCCGCGCCGACGCCTTCCTCACGCCCGCCGGCCTGGTCGTCACCTACGACGACGTCACGCTCCGGCACCGGGTGGAGGAGGAGCGCGCGGCGGCCGTCGTCGCCCGGGAGGAGGCGGCCGCGCGCGCCGCCGAGGCCGCCGCCCGGGCCGAGACGGCGGCCCGGCACCTGGTGCTGCTCGGTGACATCAGCCAGGCGATGACCGCGACCACCGACGTCGACGAGGCCGTCGCCCGGCTGGCCGGGCTCGTCGTGCCGCTGCTGGCCGACTGGTGCCTGGTCAGCGTGGTCGACCCCGACGGCAGCCGCCGCGACGTCGGCCGGGCGCACCGCGACCCGGCCATGGTCGAGGTCATGCACCGCTACGCCGACCTGCGGGTGCGCACCAACCGGCCCAGCGCGCCGGTGCCGACGGCGCTGGCCAGCGGCCGCCCGGTGGTCATCCCGCACCTCACCGACGCCGACGTGCTCGCCATGACCGCCGACGAGGCCAGCCGGGCCGCCCTCGCGCCGCTGCGGCCCTCCGCGGTGGCCACCTTCCCGCTGCTCGCCCGCGGGGAGCTCTTCGGCGCGTTCACGCTCGTCAACGGCCCCGGCCGCGGCCCGCACACCGACGACGAGCTGCGCACCGCCGAGATCGCCTCCCGCCGGGCGGCGCTGGCGCTGGACAACGCCCGCCTGGCCAGCGCCGCCGCGCAGGTGGCCGAGCGGATGCAGCACAGCCTGCTCTCCCCGCCCGTGCAGCCCGACCACCTCGAGCTCGCCGTCCGCTACCGGCCGGCCACCCGCGGGGTCTCCATCGGCGGCGACTGGTACGACGCGTTCCTCCAGCCCGACGGCGACACCGTGCTGGTCATCGGCGACGTGATGGGCCACGACATCGAGGCCGCCGCGGCGATGGGCCAGGTCAAGACGCTCGTGCGCGGCATCGCCTTCGACCGTCTCGAGGAGCCCGCCGGGGTGCTGCGCCGGGTCGACCACGCCCTCGTCGGCCTGGCCGTGCCCGCGATGGCCACCGCGCTGGTGTGCCGGGTGGAGCAGGACGAGGCCGACCGGGCGTCCGGGCTGCGCCGGCTGCGGTGGGCCTCGGCCGGCCACCCCGACCCGGTGCTCCTGCTGCCCGACGGCACGGTGCGCGACCTCACCGCACCGGTCGGGCCGCCGCTGGGCATCGGCTGGCACGGTCCGCGCGCCGACGGGCAGGCCGCCGTCCCGGAGGGCGCCACGCTGCTGCTGTTCACCGACGGTCTCTTCGAGCGCCGCGGCGTCCCGCTCGACGAGGGACGGGCGCAGGTGCGCGGGCTGCTGGCGGGGGCCGCGGACCGGCCGCTGCAGCAGCTGTGCGACGAGCTGCTCGAGCAGATGACCGGCGGGGGCGTCGAGGACGACGTCGCGGTGCTCGCCGTCCGGGCGCACCCCCTGCGCGGCGAGCGGCCCCGGGAGGCCGGGCCCGAGGTGGTCCCGCCGGTACCTGGCACCGGTGGCCCCCTCCCGGGTCCCGCCCCGAGCCTGCGAGGGGTGGGGAGGAGGGGGTCCTCTCCCTAGCCCCGGGCGGCCGCCGCCCGCACCGCGTCGGCGACGGCGGCGACGCCCTGGTCGGCCCACAGCACGGAGTAGTGGTTGGTGTCGGGCACCTCGCGGGCGGTGATCCCCGACGGCTCCAGGCCCAGGCCGGCCAGCCGGACCTCGTCGTAGAGCCCCGGGACCTGGTCGAGCAGGCCGCGGCGGGCCCACAGCAGCGTCGCGGGCACCGGCAGGTCGGTGGTGGCCTCCAGCACCCGCTCGTTGAGCAGCACGTCGCCGCCGTCGACGCGGACCGCCTCGGGCACGCACGCGCTGCGCAGCGGCGGCCCCCCGGGAGCGAGGTCGCGCGCCAGGTAGGCGGCCACGGCGGGGTCGTCGACCCACGGCCCCACCGCGGGGTGCCGGGCCCAGAACGCCCGGACGGCGGCCACGTCGGGGAACGTCGTCGACAGCCGGTCCAGCGACGGGCCCAGGACGGCGGAGAGCATCGCGTCGACGTCCGCGCCGGGGGGCTGGGGCAGCGCCAGGCCGCCGTCGACGAGCACCAGCCCGTGCACGGCGTCGCGGGCGGCCCCGGCCGCGGCCATCGCGGCCACGAAGGCGCCCATGGAGTGGCCCACCAGCACGGCGGCGTCCGCGCCGGCGTCGCCGTCGGCACCGAAGCGGTCGAGCACGGCGGCGACGTCGGCCACGTGCCGTTCGAGGCCGTAGGGGCCGGGCAGGCCCGCCGAGCCGGCGCGCCCGCGCAGGTCCGGGGCGACCACCTCGAACTCGCCGGCCAGGGCATCCGCGACGCGGGCCCAGGCCATCGCGTTGGCGGTGATCCCGTGGACGAGCACGGCGATGGGGGAGCCGGGGGCGTCGGCCGCCCAGTGCAGGGCCGACAGCTCGCCGCCGTCGACCGGGACGGCGATCTGCCGGGGCTCGCGCAGCTCGGTCACGGACCCACCCTGCCCGCTCACGCGCCGAGCCGCTCGATCGCGAACGCCACGAGGAAGCCGACGGCGGTGATCAGGCCGGTCCACGTGCGGGTGCGCTCGAACGCCTCCGGGATCATCGTGTCGGCGACCATCGTGAGGATCGCGCCGGCCGCCACCGCGGTGATGACGGCGACCACCGACGGCGGCGCGCTTCCCAGGACGGCGTAGCCGAGGAGTGCCGACAGCCCGCTGGCCAGCGCGATGGCGCCCCAGACGCCGAACACGTAGCGCGCCGAGCGGCCGTTGGCCTTCATGCCCGCGGCGCTGGACAGGCCCTCGGGGACGTTGGAGATGAACACCGCGGCCAGCACCGGGGCGCTCACCGACCCGCCGCCCAGCAGGCCCAGCCCCAGCACCACGGACTCGGGGACGCCGTCCAGCAGCGCCCCCACGGCGATGGCCGCGCCGCTGCCGGCCTGCTCGTCCTCGGAGGGCTGCTGCTCGGGCCCCTCACCGCCCGAGCGCTTGCGGTGCCGGGCGCCGCGCCGGGCGAGCACCGCGTTGGCCGCCAGGTAGGCCGCCGCGCCGCCGAGGAAGCCGATCGCGGTCGGTACCAGCCCGCCGGTGTCGGCCGCCTCGGCCACCAGGTCGAACGCGACGGCGGAGAAGAGCACGCCGGCGCCGAAGGCCATGACCGAGGCGATGACGGTGCGCGGCACGCGGACGTACCAGGCGACGAGCGCGCCCAGCACGAGCGCGGCCCCGCCCAACAGCCCCCACAGCCCCGCCTGCAGCACCTCCGGCACAGCTCTCTGCGTTCCCCCGGTTGCGCGCCCCAACCACCGGCGGCCGTGCGCGATGATCAGGTGACCTGATCGTGGCGCGTCCTACCCGACGTCCCACGGTCGGGTAGGACGCCGCACGGTCGGGTGGGACGCCGCACGGTCGGGTGGGGCGCCCGGCGACCAGGCCGCCCGGTCGTCGCGGGGACGCCTCAGTCGGGGTGGTGGAGCAGGTAGCGGCCGAAGTGCGGCACGGTGAAGGCGATCTGGCCGCGCTCGGCGGAGTAGACCAGCCCCTTCTTGATCAGCGAGTCGCGCGCGGGGGACAGCGACGCCGGCTTGCGCCCCAGGGTGGCCGCGACCTCCGCCGTCGCCACCGCCGTCCCCGCCGGTCCGCCGAGCTCGGCCATGGCGTGCATGTACTCGCGCTCGGCGGGCGTGGCCCGGTCGTAGCGGGAGCCGAAGAAGCCGACGGCCAGCTCGGCCTCGGCCACCGGGGCGGCCATCGCGACGTCGGCGGCGGTGACGGGGGAGGCGGCCGCGACGTCCCAGGTGACCTTGCCGTAGGCCTGCACGAAGTAGGGGTAGCCGTCGGCGGCGTCGTAGAGGGCGTCGAGGGCGGCGGGCTCGAAGGTGACCTCCTCCCGCTCGGCCGGGGCCAGCAGTGCCCGGTCGGCGGCCGGCCGGTCGAGCCGGTCGATGCGCAGGTAGCGGAACAGCCGCTCGGAGTAGCTCTTGGACGCCGACAGCACCGCCGGCAGGTGGGGGAGGCCCGCGCCGACGACGATCAGCGGCGCCCCCTGCTGCGACAGCTCGTGGCAGGCCGCGCAGATCGCCGAGACGTCGGCCGGCTGCACGTCCTGCATCTCGTCGACGAACAGCGCGATGCCCTTCCCGACGTCGGCGGCCAGCCCCGCGGCGTCGCTGAGCAGCTCGACCAGGTCGATCTCCATGTCGCCGGAGTCCGCCCGCCCGGTGCCGGCGGGGACGTCGATGCCCGGCTGCCACCGGTCGCGCAGCTTCGCGTCGGCCGGGCTGAGCCGCTGGGCGAACGCCTTGAGCACCCCGAGCACGGCGTCCATCGACTCCTGGTCGGGGTGGCGCAGCTCGCGCAGTGCCATGTGCAGCGCCGAGGACACCGGCCGGCGCAGCGACTGGTCCGGTCGTGCCTCGATCTTCCCGGTGCCCCAGCCGCGGCCGATCGCCGCCGAGCGCAGCTGGTTGAGCAGCACGGTCTTGCCGACGCCGCGCAGCCCGGTGAGCACCAGCGAGCGCTCGGGCCGGCCGCGGGCGATCCGCTCGAGGACGACGTCGAAGGCCGACAGCTCGTCGTCGCGGCCGGCCAGCTCGGGCGGGCGCTGGCCGGCGCCCGGGGCGTAGGGGTTCCGCACGGGGTCCACGTCGAGCACCGTATGGCCCCGTCTAGGCCCGGGGGTAGAGATCGGTAGAGGTGACTAGCGCGTGTCGCGCAGAGCCTCGAGGTGCGCCGCGAGCACCTGCCGCGCGCGGTCGGCCGGCAGCGCGGCCGGCCGGGTCAGCGCGTGGACGGCGAGCCCGTCGAGGACGGCGTACAGCCGCTCGGCCTCCAGGCCGGGGTCCAGGCCGGCCCGCAGGGCGCCGGGCTCGCGCAGCACCAGCGCGCACAGGGCGAGGAGGTCCTCCGCGGAGGCGTCCCGCAGCGCCGCGAGCCGCGGGTCGACCAGCGCGCGGGCGGTCAGTGCCAGCCACACCTCGGTCTCGGCCCGGCGCTCCTCGTCGAGCGGCAGCACCTCCTCCAGCGCGCGCAGCCCGCGGTCGTCGACGGTGTCCGAGGCGGCGAGCACCGCGACCACCCGCGCCCGGGCCCGCTCGGCCACCAGCGTCATGGCGAACCGCAGCAGGTCGTCCTGGGTGGTGAACCAGTGCCGGAGCGACCCCATCGACGTGCCGGCCTCCCGCGCCACGTTGCGCACCGACGCCCCGGGGACGCCGTCGCGCCGGATCACCCGCCACACGGCCTCGCCGAGCTCCCGGCGGCGCTGCTCGGCGTCCACGGTCCTGGGCACGGCGACTTCCTAGCACGACTGTGCTAGTTTCCGCGCAGCAGCACACCTGTGCTGCCACGTGGACGGAGGACCCGTGGACCTCGCGCTCCTGCTCCCCCTGGCCGGACTGGCCCTGGTCGACAGCACCAGCATCGGCACCCTGGTGCTGCCGCTGTGGCTGATGACCGCCCCCGGACGGGTCCGCGCCGGGCGGGTGCTGCTGTTCCTCGGCACGGTCGCCGGCGGCTACCTGCTGCTCGGCGTCGTCCTCGCCCTCGGTGCCGGCGAGCTGCTCGACCCGCTCCGGTCCCTGCTGGCCACCCCCGCGGGCCGGGTCGCCCAGCTCGTCGCCGGCTCGGTCCTGCTCGTCCTCGGCCTGACCGTCGAGCCGTGGACGCGGGCGGGCAAGGAGCGGCGCCGCGCGAGCAGGGAGCGGCGGCGGGCCGCCCGCGGCCCCGGGCGGCTGGGCCGGTGGCGCGACCGCGCCCGCGGGGACGGGCCACCCGGGGCGGTGGTGACCCTCGCCGTCGCCGCGGTGGGGGTCGAGGCGGCGTCGATGGTCCCCTACCTGGCGGCGCTCGCCCTGCTCGCCACCGCGGGCGTCGGGGCCGGGCCGACCGTCGCCGTCCTGGCCGGCTACTGCCTGCTCATGGTGCTGCCCGCGCTCGTGCTGCTGGCCGTCCGCGCCGCCCTCCACGACCGGCTCACCCCCGCCCTCACCCGGTTCGAGGGGTGGCTGTCGCGGAACTCCGGCGAGGCCACGGCCTGGGTGCTGGCCCTCCTCGGCCTGTACCTGGTCGCCGAGGCCCTGCCGCACGTCGTCGACGCCCTGCCCGTCGGGTGACCGTGCGGCAGGGGGTCGCGCCCGGCCGCGGCGAGCCCCAGGCTGGCGCCGTGGAGCAGCAGGTGACCGAGGAGCTGCTGGCCCTGGAGCGGGCCGGCTGGGACGCCCTGTGCGCGGCGACCGGCGCCGACTTCTACGGCGGGGTCATGGCCGACGACGGGCTGATGGTGCTGGCCGACGGGAGCGTGCTCGACCGGCCCACCGTGGTCGCGGCCCTGGGGCAGTCCCCGCCCTGGCACCGCTACGAGCTCACCGACGTCCGCGTCGTGGCCGCCGGGGACGGCGCCGCCGCCCTGGTCTACACCGGCCGGGCCTGGCGGGACGCGGACGGCGATCCGTTCACCGGGGCGATGACCAGCCTCTACGTCCGCGTCGGCGGCCGCTGGCGGCTGGCCCTCTACACCCAGACGCCGGTCCCGTGAGGTCCGTCTGCGGCTGTCTCGCGTGGACGCGAGAGAGCCCTAGACGGCCGCAGACACAGGGTGCTCCCAGGAACCGGCACTAGCGTGACGGCGTGATCAGGTTCGCGCTCAAGGTCGTCGTCATGGCGGTGGCGTTCTACCTCCTCGCCCAGTACCTCCCGGGGATCGACGTCGTCGGCAACCAGGACGCGCCGCTCGGCGTCACCGGCACCTTCCTGTGGGTCGCGCTGCTGTTCGCGGTGGTCAACGCGGTGGTCGGGCCGATCCTGCGGTTCCTGTCCCTCCCGGCGGTGCTGCTGACGCTCGGGCTGTTCCTCCTGGTGGTCAACGCCGCGCTGCTCGGGCTGACGGCCGCGCTGTCCGACCGGCTCGACGTCGACGGCTTCGGCACCGCGGTCGTCGGCGGGCTGGTCCTCGCGGTGGTCGGCTGGCTGGCCGACACCGTCCTCGACCGGGGCTGACGCGCGACACGGGAGGCGCGGCACGCCGGGGGGAGCGGTCGCGGTGACGGGCACCACGCGGCGCACTAGCGTGGGCTGTCGTGGTCAGCACGTCCGAGGCCGGTCCGGTACCCGCACCCCAGGAGAACGGCGCCTCCGACCTGCCGCCGGAGCTGGCCGCCCTGGAGGCGGCCAACGACGAGAAGCGCGCCCTGCTCGCCCGGGCCGCGAGCGCCGCGGCCGGCGACGCGGCCGGCGCCCTGCCCGCGGGCTGCGGGACGGGTGACCTGCCCGCGCTGCTGCAGCGGTACTACTGGAGCGAGCCGGCCGCCGAGGTCCTCGGCCACGAGCCCGCCGACCTCGCGAGCCTGGCGCTGCGCCACCTGCGGGTGGCCGCCGTCCGGCCGCAGGGGTCGGCCACCGTCGCCGTCGAGCGGGTGACCGACGGCCGCGGGCTGCTGCTCGTGGTCACCGACGACATGCCCTTCCTCGTCGACTCGGTCACCGCGGAGGTCGTCCGGCAGGGCGTGGGCCTGCAGCACGTCGTGCACCCGGTGGTCGTCGTCCGCCGCGACGTCACCGGCACGCTGCGCGCCTTCTGCGACAGCGGCCTGACCGACGTGGGCTCGTGCGGCCCCGACGCGCTGGCCGAGTCGTGGATCGCCGCGGTGCTCGACGGCCCGCTGGACGACGAGGCCGCCGGTGACCTGGTGGCCGGCCTGCGGACCGTGCTCGCCGACGTCCGCGCCGTCGACGAGGACGCGCCGCGCACCGCCGCCCGGGCCCTCGAGCTGGCCACCCGCCTGGAGGAGCACGGCAGCGCCGACGTCACCGATCCCGCCGACGACCCCGCCGAGGCCGCCGCGCTGCTGCGCTGGCTGGCCGACGGCAACTTCGTCTTCCTCGGCGGCCGCGACGTCGAGGTCGGGACGGCGGTCCGCGCGGTCCCCGGCAGCGGCCTGGGCGTGCTGCGCAGCGACGCCGCCCCGGCGCTGCCCGAGGCGCCCGGCGCCCTCGGCCCCGCGCTGCTCACGGTGACCAAGGCCGACATCCGCTCCACCGTGCACCGCCGGGCCTGGCTGGACCTCGTGGCGGTCACCCTGCCCGCCGACGGCGACCGCCCGGCGCGCCAGCACCGCCTGGTCGGGCTGTTCCCCACCGCGGCGGCCGCGGCCGGGGTCCGCGACGTCCCGCTGGTGCGCCGCCGCGTCGCCGAGGTGGTCGCCCGCTCCGGCGTGCCGGCCGACAGCCACACCGGCAAGACCCTGGTCGACGTCCTGGAGACCCTCCCGCGCGACGAGCTGTTCCAGGCCTCCTCCGGCGAGCTGCTGCCGGTCGCCCTGTCGGTGCTCTACCTGCAGGAGCGCCGGCTCACCCGGCTGTTCCTGCGCCGCGACCCGTGGGGCCGGTTCTGGTCGGCGCTGGTCTACCTGCCGCGCGACCGGTACACGACCGAGGTCCGGCTGGCCATGCAGCAGCTGCTGCTGTCCCGGCTGGGCGGGCGCGACATCGAGTTCACCGCGCGCTCCACCGAGTCGGTGCTGGCCCGGCTGCACTTCGTCGTCCGGGTGCCGGTCGGCCGCGACGGCGTCCCGACGCCGGGCGGGGTGGACGTCGAGGCGCTGCAGCAGGAGCTCTCCGCCGTCGCCCGCAGCTGGACCGACGACCTCGCCGAGGCCCTCGCCGAGCGCCACGGCGCCGAGGCCGAGCAGGTGCTCGCGCGCGTGGCCGACGCCTTCCCGGCCGCCTACCAGGAGGACTTCCCGGCGGCCACGGCCGTGGAGGACCTCGCCCGCCTCGACGCGCTGGCGCCCGGCGAGCTCGGCCTGCGGCTGCGCCGCCCGCGCGGCGCGGGCGCCGCCGAGCCGCGGCTGACCGTCTACCGGGTGGGGGAGCGGCTGCTGCTGTCCGACGTGCTGCCGGTGCTGCAGCACATGGGTGTCGACGTCGTCGACGAGCGGCCCTACGAGATCGACCGGATCGGCGCCCCGCCGGCCTGGATCTACGACTTCGGGCTCACCGCGCCCGGCGGGGACCTGCCCTTCCCGGGCTCGCTGCCCGAGCGGTTCACCGAGGCGGTCGCCGCGGTGTGGCGCGGCGAGGCCGAGGACGACGGCCTCGGCGCGCTGGTGCTGCTCGCGGGGCTCAACTGGCGCCAGGTGACCGTGGTGCGCGCCTACGTGCAGTGGCTGCGCCAGGCCGGGCTGCCGTTCGGCCAGCGCTACGTCGAGGGGGTGCTGGCCGCGCACCCCGACGTGGTCGCCCGCCTGGTGGCGCTGTTCGAGACCCGCTTCTCCCCGGGCCGCGAGGCCGGCCGGGCCACCCGCCAGCAGGCGCTGGTCGACTCGCTGCGGGAGGCGATCGGGCGGGTGGACTCCCTCGACGCCGACCGGGTGCTCACCAGCCTGCTGGCCGCCGTCACCGCCACCCAGCGCACCACCTACTTCGCCCCCGCGGCCACCCGGCCCGCGCCCCTGGCGATCAAGCTCGACCCGCACGCCGTCCCCGACCTGCCCGAGCCGCGCCCGGCCCGCGAGGTGTTCGTCAGCTCGCCGCGGGTGATGGGCGTGCACCTGCGCTTCGGCGCGGTCGCCCGCGGCGGCCTGCGCTGGTCCGACCGGCGCGAGGACCTCCGCACCGAGGTGCTGGGCCTGGTCAAGGCGCAGATGGTGAAGAACACCGTCATCGTGCCCACCGGCGCCAAGGGCGGCTTCGTCGTCCGCACCCCGCTCCCGGAGGGCGCCTCCCGCGAGGAGGTGCTGGCGGAGGGGCAGGCCTGCTACACGCTCTTCATCGGGGCACTGCTGTCGCTCACCGACGACCTGGTGGGCGGGAAGGTCGTGCCGCCGGAGCGGGTGGTCCGGCACGACGGCGACGACGCCTACCTCGTCGTGGCCGCCGACAAGGGCACGGCGACCTTCTCCGACCTGGCCAACTCCGTCGCGCTCGAGCGCGGCTTCTGGCTCGGGGACGCGTTCGCCTCCGGCGGGTCGGTCGGCTACGACCACAAGGCCATGGGCATCACCGCCCGCGGCGCGTGGGAGTCGGTGACCCGGCACTTCCGCGAGCTCGACGTCGACGTGCAGAGCCAGGAGTTCACCGTCGTCGGCGTCGGCGACATGTCCGGCGACGTGTTCGGCAACGGGATGCTGCTGTCCGAGCACATCCGGCTGGTGGCCGCCTTCGACCACCGCCACGTGTTCGTCGACCCTACCCCCGACGCGGCGACCTCCTTCGCCGAGCGCCGCCGGCTGTTCGACCTGCCGCGCTCGTCGTGGGCCGACTACGACCCCGCGCTGATCAGCCCCGGCGGCGGCGTGTGGCCGCGGACGGCGAAGTCGGTCCCGGTCAGCGAGCCGATGCGCGCCGCGCTGGGCCTGGCCGAGGACGTCGACAGCCTGTCGCCGGTCGAGCTGATCCGGGCGGTGCTGCTCGCGCCGGTGGACCTGCTGTTCAACGGCGGCATCGGCACCTACGTCAAGGCCGCGACCGAGAGCCACCTCGACGTCGGGGACAAGGCCAACGACGCCGTCCGGGTCGACGGCGGGCAGCTGCGCGTGCGCGTGGTGGGGGAGGGCGGCAACCTCGGGCTGACCCAGCGCGGCCGCGTGGAGTACGCGCTGGCCGGCGGCCGGGTGAACACCGACGCGATCGACAACTCCGCCGGCGTGGACACCTCCGACCACGAGGTGAACATCAAGATCGCGCTGAACGGGGTGGTCGAGGCCGGCGAGCTCGACGCCGAGGGCCGCGCCGCGCTGCTGGCCGACATGACCGACGAGGTCGCCGCCGCGGTCCTCACCGACAACCACGCGCAGAACGCCACGCTGGCCACCGAGGTGAGCTCCGCGCGCAGCCTGCTCGACGCCCACGAGCGCTTCCTCCGGCACCTGGAGCGCTCGGGCCGGCTGGCGCGGGCCGTCGAGGCGCTGCCCGACGAGCGGGCGCTGGCCCAGCGGCGGCGCGACGGGCAGGCGCTGACCAGCCCGGAGCTGTCCGTGCTGCTGGCCTACGCCAAGCTCGAGGTCAGCGACGCCGTCCTGGCCTCCGACCTGCCCGACGACCCCGCGCTCGCCGGCCTGCTGACCGACTACTTCCCGCAGGCGCTGCGCGAGCGCTTCCCCGAGGCGGTCGCCGCCCACCCGCTGCGGCGGGAGATCGTGGCCACCGCGCTCACCAACCGGGCGGTCAACACCGCCGGGGTCACCGGGCTGTTCCGGCTGGCCGAGGAGACCGGCGTCGACCTCGTCGGCGTGGTGCGGGCGCACGCGGCGGCGCGCGCGGTGTTCGGCGTCGACCGGCTCTGGGACGCCGTCCGGCCGCTGGACAACCGGGTGCCGGCCCCCGTGCAGGTGGAGCTGCGCACCGAGGCCACCCGGCTGGCCGAGCGGGCCACCCGCTGGCTGCTGCGGCTGCCGGAGCTGGTCGGCGGCGCCGCGGTGCCCGTCGGCCGCGTGACGGACCGGTTCGCCGCACCCGTGGCGGCCGTGCGGGCGGGCCTGCCCGGGTGGCTGCTGGGCGACGAGGCGGCGGCCTACGCCGAGCGGTCGGCGCACCTGCAGCGGGCGGGCGTCCCGGCGGCCCTGGCGGGGGAGGTGGCCGCGGCGCCGCTGCTGCCGGCCGCGCTCGACCTCGCCGTCGTCGCCGAGCGAACCGGCGCGCCGATCGAGCTGGCCGGGCAGGTGGCGCAGGAGCTGGCCGAGCGGCTGGCGCTGGTGCCGCTGCGCGAGCTGGTCATCGCGCTGCCCCGCGACCGGCGCTGGCCGTCGATGGCGCGCGCCTCGCTGCGCGACGACCTCGCCACCGAGCAGGCCGAGCTCACCGCGGAGGTGCTCGCCGGCCGCCGGGGACCGGCCGATGCCGCCGCGCTGGTGGCGGCCTGGGCGGACTCCTGGGACGCCGGTCAGCGCCGCGCCGCGGCCCAGCTCGCCGACCTCGCGGCGGGGGACCGGCACGAGCTGCCCGAGCTGCTGGTCGCCGTCCGGACGCTGCGCGGCCTGCGCCGCCCCTGATCCGACGTCACCCGCGCTGCTTCCTGGGCGCGTCCTGGGCAGTGACTGTGAGGAACCGGTCCGTCGCCTGGAGTCGGTGACGCGGCGTGTCCCGGGAACCGTTCACCGGACGTCCACGCGTCGCACGCCTGCGGGTGGCGGTCTGCGCGGACGGTGACCTCGCGCCGGGAACGGCTCCCGGGCGGGAGGGACGGACATGAGCGAGTCGAGGACGGGACGCCGCTGGCGGACCGCGGGCCTGGTGGCGGTCGCGGGCGGGACGCTCGCCCTCCTGCCGCTGACCGGCGCCCTCGCCGGGGCGGAGGACCCCGGCGGCGACGGCGGTCAGGGGAGTGGCCACCCGCGCAGCGTCATCTTCGTCAACGGCGACGGCATGGGCCCCGCCCACCGGGAGGCCGCCCGGCTCGACCAGGAGGGCTTCGACGGGCAGCTGGCCATGGACGAGCTCCCCGTCGCCGGGCTGCAGACCACCGACGCCCGCGACCCGGAGGACACCGTCACCGACTCCGCCGCGGCGGCCTCGGCCTGGGCGACCGGCGTGAAGACGTACAACGGCGCCATCAGCGTCGACGTCGACGGCGAGCCGCTGCCCACCCTCGGCCAGCAGGCCGAGGAGGCGGGGCTGGCCGGCGGGATCGTCACCACCGCGCAGGTCACCGACGCCACCCCGGCGGCCTTCTTCGCCACCAGCACCGACCGCGCCGCGCAGGACGACATCGCCCGCCAGTACCTGGAGGTCAGCCGGCCCGAGGTCATCCTGGGCGGCGGCGAGGACTGGTGGCTGCCCGCCGGTGACGAGGGCACCTACCCGCCCCGCGCCGGCGACGAGGAGGACCCGGAGGTGTCCCGCAGCACCCAGGGCGACCTCGTGGCGCAGGCCCAGGCGCAGGGCTACCAGTACGTGAGCACCGCCGAGGAGTTCGCCGCGGCCGACTCCGGCCTGCTGCTCGGCCTGTTCGCCAACGAGGAGATGTTCCAGCAGCGCCCCGAGGGCGAGGGCGACGAGTTCGACCCGGTCGTCTCCCTGGCCGACATGACCACCACGGCCCTCGACGTCCTCTCCCAGGACGAGGACGGCTTCTTCCTCGTGGTCGAGGAGGAGGGCGTCGACGAGATGAGCCACGACAACAACGGCACGCGGATGCTCGAGGCGATGCGCTCGCTCGAGGCCGCCGTCGACGTCGCCCGCGCCTACGTGGCCGAGCACCCCGACACCCTGCTGATCGTCACCGGCGACCACGAGTGCGGCGGGCTCACCATCGAGGACGTCGACGCCGAGGACGAGAGCGGCCCCGGCGGCACCCTGCCGCAGGAGACCGCGGTCGAGGGCGAGACGGTGTCCGGTGAGGACGGGCCGTTCACCGTCGCGGGCACCGACGGCGCCCACGACTTCGCGCTGGACTGGACGACGACCGCGCACACCGGCGTGCCCACCGTGGTCACCGCGGACGGTCCGGGCAGCGAGGAGCTGGTCGGCTACTACCCGAACACGCACCTGCACGACGTCATGAGCGGCGTGCTGTTCGGCTGACGGGCGACCGTCCCGGGGCCCGGGACCGGCCGTCCGCCGGTCCCGGGCCCCGGAGCGTCCGGCGTTCCGGGAGCCGACCCGCGGCCGCCGCCCGGCCGTTCCCCGGGCGACACCCGCGCCGCCCAGGCTCGGGGACGACCGCGCACCCGCCGCCAGGAGGTCCCGTGGACGCCCCGACCCCCGCCCTCACGCCCGTCCTCGCCCGCACCGCCGTCCGCGCCGCGACCGCCTCCTGGGGCGGCGAGCGGCGGCGGCAGCGCCTGCGGGTGCGCACCTGCGCGGAGCTGCTCACCGCGCTCGGCCTGCGCGTGCGGGTGGTCGGCCCCGCGGCCGGCTGGCCGCGGGGCCCACGGCTCGTGGTGACGAACGCGCGCTGCTGGACCGATGTCCTCGCGCTGGCCACCGCCGTCCCCGGCACCCCGGTGGTCGACGCCACCCTCGCCGGGGCGCCGCTGGCCCGGGTGCTGGCCCGCCGCGGCGGCCTCCTGGTCGACGACGGGTCGGGGGCCACCCGGGCAGCGGTCACCGCCCTGCTCCGGCGCGGGGACACCGTGGTCACCGTGCCCGGCGGGACCACCGACGGCGGGCCGGGCCGCTTCCGCGCCGACGCCCTGGCGCCCGCCGTCGACGCGCAGGCCGCGGTCTGCCCGGTCGCCGTCCGGCCGGCCGCGGGCGACGTCGTCGAGGTGCACCTGCTGCCCGCCCTGGAGCCCGGCAGGGCACCGCGCCCGCTGGCCGCCCTCGCCGAGTACGCGGTCGCGCACGTGCTGGAGTCCGCCGTGCCGGTACCCGCGCGCTCGGCGAGTGCCCGCCCCCGGTCGGGGTACCGCCGCACCGGACCCTGACCCGTCCGGAGGGAGACCCCGTGCAGCCCGACGCGCTCGTCGACCGCGACACCGCCGACCCGGCGACAGGCGACCCGCCGCGCACCACCCGGGCTCCGCGGGAGGCGGACGTCCTCGACCTGTCGCGGTGGCGGCTCAACGCCCTGCCCGACGAGGACAGCGACGAGGACTGGGACGACGACCGCCAGCTGTTCGGCCCCGACGGCGCCCTGGTCGAGACCTGGCGCGAGGGCTACCCCTACACCGAGCGCATGCAGCGCCGGGAGTACGAGATCGAGAAGCGCCGGCTGCAGATCGAGCTGCTCAAGCTGCAGGGCTGGGTGAAGGACACCGGCCAGAAGCTGGTCATCGTCTTCGAGGGCCGCGACGCCGCCGGCAAGGGCGGCACGATCAAGCGCGTCACCGAGCACCTCAACCCCCGCGGCGCCCGCGTGGTCGCGCTCGACAAGCCCAGCGAGCGCGAGCAGACGCAGTGGTACTTCCAGCGCTACGTGCAGCACCTGCCCGCGGCCGGCGAGATCGTGTTGTTCGACCGGTCCTGGTACAACCGCGCCGGCGTCGAGCGGGTCATGGGCTACTGCACCGACGAGCAGTACCAGCAGTTCCTGCAGGACGCGCCCGAGATCGAGCGGATGTTCGTCGCCAGCGGCATCCGGCTGTTCAAGCTGTGGTTCTCGGTCTCCCGCGGGGAGCAGCGGACCCGCTTCGTCGTCCGGCAGATCGACCCGGTGCGGCAGTGGAAGCTCTCGCCCACCGACCTCGCCAGTCTCGACAAGTGGGACGCCTACACCGAGGCCAAGGAGGCGATGTTCCTGCACACCGACACGCAGCACGCGCCGTGGACGGTGATCAAGAGCAACGACAAGAAGCGCGCCCGGCTCGAGGCCATGCGGCACGTGCTGTGCCGGCTGGACTACGAGGACAAGGACTGCGACGTCGTCGGCGACCCCGACCCGCTCATCGTCGGCTCGGCCGCCGACGTGCTGGAGGAGTCCTCCGGCACCCCTGTCGCCCCGCCCCCGCCCCGCTCGGGCCGTCGATGACCTCGTCTGCGGTTCTCTAGGGCGGTGACTAGAGAGCCGTAGACGGTGTCAGAGCGGGCCGGCGTCAGAGGGGCGGACGGCGGCGGCCGTGGCCGGTGGCCTGCTCGATCGCGTGCGCGACCTCCAGCAGCCGCCGGTCCGCGCGCGGTGCGGCGACGAGCTGCAGGCCGACGGGCAGGCCGTCGGGGGTGAACCCGCCGGGCAGCGACAGCGCGGGGCACCCGGTGGCCGAGACCAGCGTGCAGGAGCGCATCCAGCCCAGGTAGTCCGCCTGCGGCACCCCGGCGACCTCGGTGGGGTACTCCAGCTCCACGGGGAAGGGCAGCACCTGCGTGGTGGGCGCCAGCAGCACGTCGTAGCGGTCGAAGAAGCGGACCACCCGCTCGTGCAGCCGGGTGTGCGCCAGCTCCGCGCGGGCGACGTCGGACCCGCTCAGGGCGGCACCGGCCGCGGCGTTCCAGCGGATGGTCTCCTTGACCGCCTCCGGCGAGCGGCGGACGAGGTCGCCGAAGGTCGCGTCGAACAGCCAGGCGCGCAGCGTGCCGAACACGTCGTCGGCCTCGCGGAGGTCGGGGCAGGCCTCCTCGACCGTGCCGCCCAGCGACTCGACCACCGGCAGCACCTCGCGGAGCACGGCGGAGACCGCCGGGTCCACCGGCACCAGGCCGCCGAGGTCGGGCGCCCAGGCCACCCGCAGGCCGGGCACCTCCTCCGGGAGCGGCGCGGCGAACCCGGCCGGGTCGTCGGACAGCGACAGCGGCGCGCGCGGGTCGGGTCCGGCGATCGCCGACAGCACCAGGGCGACGTCGGCCACCGTGCGGCCCAGCGGCCCGTCCACCGACAGCGTCGACCAGCCCATCGCCACCGGCCAGGTCGGCACCCGGCCGGGCGTGGGCCGCAGGCCGACGACGTTGCAGAACGCCGCCGGGTTGCGCAGCGAGCCGCCCATGTCGGTGCCCTCGGCGACCGGCACCAGCCCGGCGGCGAGCGCCGCGGCCGCGCCGCCGCTGGACCCGCCCGCCGACAGCCCGTGCCGCCAGGGGTTGTGGGTGGCCCCGAAGAGCTCGTTGACCGTGTGCGAGCCGGCCGCGAACTCGGGCACGTTGGTCTTGCCCACCCGGACCGCGCCCGCGCGGCGCAGCCGCTCGACGACCAGCTCGTCGTGCAGCGGCACGTTGTCCGCGTGCAGCTTCGAGCCCCAGGTGGTGCGCATGCCGCCGGTGAGGTGGTTGTCCTTGTGCGCTGCGGGCAGGCCGTGCAGCGGGCCGACCTCCTCGCCCGCGGCCAGCGCCGCGTCGGCGGCGTCCGCGGCCGCGCGGGCGCCCTCGGCGTCGAGCGTGACGATCGCGTTGACCTGCGGGTCGACCCGCTCGATGCGGGCGAGGTGCGCCTCGAGCAGCTCGCGCGCCGACACCTCGCGCTTCCGTACGAGGGCGGCCAGCTCGGTGGCCGGGCGCAGGCAGAGGTCGTCGTCGGCAGCGGTGGTGGCGGTCACCCGGGGAGGGTGCCACGGTCCGCCGTCCCCCGGTGACCGCGGGACCGGCGCGCGGGCGGCGCCACGACCCGGCGGATTGGACCGGCGGCGCGGCGGGGACGATCTCCCCATGAGCGGTGCGGCGGAGACGGCGGCGGGAGCCGAGGAGACGGCGACCTTCGCCGACCTGGGGCTGCGGCCCGAGCTGCTGGCGGCGCTGGGCCGCCTGGGCTACGAGGAGCCCACGCCGATCCAGCGCGAGGCCGTGCCGCCGATGGTCGAGGGCCGCGACCTGCTCGGCCAGGCCGCCACCGGCACCGGCAAGACGGCGGCCTACGCGCTGCCGGTGCTGCAGCGGCTGCCCGACGACCGGCCCGGCGGCGACCCGCTGGCGCTGGTCCTCGTGCCCACCCGGGAGCTGTGCATCCAGGTGTCGGAGGCGCTGCACCGCTACGGCCGCGACCTCGGCGCCCGGGTGGTGCCGGTCTACGGCGGGCAGCCGATCCCGCGGCAGCTGCGGGCGCTGGAGGCCGGTGTCGACGTCGTCGTGGCCACCCCCGGGCGGGCGCTGGACCTGCTGCAGCGCGGCAGCCTGCACCTGGGCGGCATCGCCACCGTGGTGCTCGACGAGGCCGACGAGATGCTCGACATGGGGTTCGCCGAGGACCTCGAGGCGCTGCTCGACGAGGTGCCCGAGCAGCGGCAGACGGTGCTGTTCAGCGCCACCATGCCGCGCCGGCTCGACAGCATGGCCCGCCGCCACCTGCGCGACCCGCTGCGCATCCAGGTGGCCCGCGAGGTGCCGGTCGAGGGCGAGGCCCCGCGGGTGCGCCAGACGGCGTTCGTCGTCGCCCGGGCGGCCAAGCCGGCGGCGCTGGGCCGGGTGCTCGACGTCGAGAGCCCGACGGCGGCGATCGTCTTCTGCCGCACCCGCGACGAGGTCGACGACCTCACCGAGACGCTCAACGGCCGCGGCTACCGCGCCGAGGCGCTGCACGGGGGGATGAGCCAGGAGCAGCGCGACCGGGTGATGAACCGGCTGCGCAGCGGCACCGCCGAGCTGCTGGTCGCCACCGACGTCGCCGCGCGCGGCCTCGACGTCGAGCAGCTCACCCACGTCGTCAACTACGACGTGCCGGCCGCGGCGGAGACCTACGTGCACCGCATCGGCCGGGTGGGCCGCGCCGGGCGCGAGGGCGTGGCGATCACGCTGGTCGAGCCGCGGGCGCACCGGATGCTCAAGACCATCGAGCGGGTCACCGGCGCGCCGATCCACGTCGAGCGGGTGCCCACGGTCGCCGACCTGCGCGCCCGCCGGCTCGAGCTCACCCGCGCGGCGCTCCGGGAGAGCCTGCTCGGCGACGACCTCGAGCGCTTCCGCACCGTCGTCGACTCGCTCACCGACGAGTTCGACGTCGTCGAGGTGGCGCTGGCCGCGGTCAAGCTCGCCCACGAGGCCACCACCGGCCCGGACGACGACGAGGAGATCCCCGAGGTCACCCTGCGGCCGGAGCGCCCCCGGCGGGACGGCGACCGCGGCGACCGCGGCCAGGGGCGGTCGCCGCGCGGGCGGTCGGGTCCGGGCGGGGACACGGAGCGGCTGTTCATCGGCGCCGGCCGCAGCGCCGGGGTGCGCCCGGGCGACCTGGTCGGCGCGATCGCGGGGGAGACGGAGCTGCGCGGCCGCGACGTCGGCGCCATCGAGATCGCCGAGCGGTTCAGCCTGGTCGAGGTGCCCGCGGCCGCCGCCGAGGACGTGATCACGGCGCTCCGGGGGAGCACGGTCAAGGGCCGGAAGGTGACCGTCCGCCGCGAGCGCCCGCGCTGAGCAGCGGGGCGGCGGGGCGGCGGCGCGGGCCTCCGGTACGGCGCGGTCCGCTCCGCGTTGACACGGCCGTTACCGGTTTGTGACGCTGGCCACCTTTCCCGCCCCGGAGGACGTGCTGGTCCGGGGCCCGACAGCAGGGAGACACCGTGGCCGACGTGCCCGCCATGACCGAGGTCCTCGCCGACGCACCGAAGAACTGGGGCAAGTGGGGGGACGACGACGAGGTCGGGGCGCTGAACTACCTCACCGCCGACGAGGTCCTGCGCGGCGTGCGGCACGTGCGGCAGGGGAAGGTCTTCACCCTCCAGCGGCTGATCGGCGACCCGAAGGGCGACCCGGTCTGGCCGGGGCGCTCGCCGGCGGAGCGGACGATGATCCTCGACGAGGCCTCCTGGGACTCCCCGGACGCCCCGCAGTTCCCCGGCGGCCTGCACTACGCCGACGACAAGATCAACGCCTTCCTCCAGGGCTCCACGCAGTACGACGCCCTCGGCCACGTCTGGTACGACGGACAGATCTGGAACGGCTACGACGCGCGCTCCACCGTCGGCGGCCTGGACCGGGCCAGTGTCGAGCCGATCGCGCGCAAGGGCGTCGTCGGCCGCGGGATCCTGCTCGACGTGGCCCGCTTCCGCGGCAAGCCCCACCTCGACAAGGGCGAGACCTTCACCCACGAGGACCTCGTGGCCTGTGCCGAGGCCCAGGGCACCCCGATCGAGAAGCGCGACGTGCTGCTGATCCGGACCAACTTCCTGCAGCTGTTCTTCGACCAGGGCGAGGCGTTCTACGAGGGCTTCAACGAGCCCGGCCTGGTCTACAGCCCCGAGCTGGTGCGGTGGTTCCAGGACATGGAGATCCCCAACCTGACCACGGACACCATCGCCAACGAGGTCACCTACGACCCGAACAACGGGACGGCGCTGCCGCTGCACTGCGCGCTGATGCGCAACCTCGGGGTGACCCTCAGCGAGATCGCCGACCTGGAGGAGCTGGCCGAGGACTGCGCCGCGGACGGCCAGTACACCTTCCTCTACGCCGCCGCCCCGCTGAAGATCCACCAGGCCACGGGCGCCCCGGTCAACCCGCTCGCCGTCAAGTGACCGGCCCGAGGGGACGACGATGAGCGTCTACGCCGACCGGCCGTGGCTGTCCCTCTACGGCGAGGGCCAGCCGGCCGACATCACCCCCGAGCACGACACGCTGCTCGACGTCTTCCGCGCCTCCCTCGCGGCGGCGCCCGACACCGTGGCGATCCGCTACTTCGACGGCGAGCTCACCCTCGCCGACCTCGACGCCGCCTCCGACGCCCTCGCCGTCGCGCTCACCGACAACGGGTTCGCGCCCGGCGACCGGATGGGCGTCTACGTGCAGAACGACCCGGCGTTCGTCATCGCGCTGCTCGGCGCGTGGAAGGCCGGCGGCGCGGCGGTGGCGATCAACCCGATGAACAAGGCCGGCGAGCTCACCTACCTGCTCAGCGACTCCGGGGCGACGGCGCTGCTGTGCCTCGAGCAGCTCTACGAGTCGGTGGCGCGCGACGTCGTCGCCAGCGGGGAGACCAAGGTGCAGACCGTGGTCACCTGCTCGCCGCTGGACCACCAGTCCCGCGACGACGCCCGCGTGCTCGGCGACGTCGTCCGGTCGCGGCAGGAGGGCACCCTCGACCTGGCCGAGCTGCTGCGGACCCACGCCGGGCGCACCCCGGCGCCGGTGCCGCTCGCCGGGGACGACGTGGCGATCCTGACCTACACGTCGGGCACCACCGGACGCCCCAAGGGCGCGATGAACACCCACGCGACCATGGTGTTCAACGCCTGCACCTACCGGGAGTGGATGCGGCTCACGCCCGACGACGTCGTCCTCGGCGTCGCGCCGCTGTTCCACATCACCGGGCTCGTCGGGCACGTCGCGCTCGCGCTGCTGCTGCCCTGCCCGCTGGTGCTGGCCCACCGGTTCCACCCCGAGGTGGTGCTCGACGCCATCCGCGAGCACCGGCCGACGTTCACCGTCGGGGCGATCACGGTGTTCATCGCGCTGTCGGGCGTGGAGGGGGTGGGCCGGGAGGACTTCGCGTCGCTGCGCACCCTCTACTCCGGCGGCGCCCCGATCGCGCCCGCGGTCACCGACGCCTTCGAGGAGAGGACGGGCCGCTACATCCACAACATCTACGGCCTGACCGAGACCAACTCGCCCTCGCACGCGGTCCCCATGGGCGTGCGGGCGCCGGTGGACCCGAACTCCGGGGCGTTGTCGGTGGGCGTCCCGGTCTACAACACGGTCGTCCGCATCCTGGGCGAGGACGGCAGCGAGCTGCCGCCCGGCGAGGTGGGGGAGATCGCCACGTCCGGGCCGCAGGTCGTGCCGGGCTACTGGAACCGGCCGGAGGCGACGGCGGAGTCGCTGCCGGGCGGGGAGCTGCGCACCGGCGACGTCGGCTTCATGGACGAGCAGGGCTGGTTCTACCTGGTCGACCGCAAGAAGGACATGATCAACGCGGCCGGCTACAAGGTGTGGCCCCGCGAGGTCGAGGACGTCCTCTACGGCCACCCGGCGGTGCGCGAGGTCGCGGTGGTCGGGGTGCCCGACGCCTACCGCGGCGAGACGGTGAAGGCCTTCGTCTCGCTCAAGCCCGGCGCCTCGGTGACGCCCGAGGAGGTCGTCGCCTGGGCGAAGGAGCGGATGGCGGCCTACAAGTACCCGCGGTCGGTGGAGTTCGTCGAGGAGCTGCCCAAGACCACCACCGGCAAGATCCTCCGCCGGGAGCTGCGCGACCGGTAGCCGGCACCGGCGAGCCCCCTCCTCCCGCTAGGGGAGGGGGCTCGCCGGGTCGTCCGGGACGAGGTCGGGGACGCGGTTGGGACCAGCGTCCAGCGGCCGCGGCCGGTCCTGGCGGTGCAGGCGCACCGCGACCAGGGCGACGTCGTCCTCCGGCCGGCCGTCGACGAGCCGCTCGAGCACCTCGTCGAGCAGCTCCTGCAGCGGCCGGCCGGCCAGCTCCCGCAGCGCCTCCCGCAGCCGGGTCATCCCCGCGTCGAGGTCGGCGTCGCGCCGCTCGATGAGCCCGTCGGTGAACAGCAGCACGGTCGCGCCCCGGTCGAGGGTCACCACCGACTCCTCGCGGGTCGCCCGGGGGTCGACGCCGAGGAGCAGGTCGCCGCGCCAGGAGGCCAGCTCGGCCACGCTGCCGTCGGGGTTGACCACCAGCGGCGGCAGGTGCCCCGCGTTGGCCCAGCGCATCCGGGTGACCCCCCGCCGCAGCTCGTCGGCGGTCTGCTCGAAGCGGGCCGCCGTCGCGGTGGCCAGCACCCGGGTCTGCAGCAGCGCCATGGAGGCGTCCAGGCCGCGCAGCACCTCGCCGGGGCCGGCGTCGCTGTAGGTGGCGATGCCGCGCAGCAGCCCGCGCAGCTGCCCCATGGCGGCGGCGGCCTCGGTGTCGTGCCCGACGACGTCGCCGATGACCACCATCGTCGCCCCGCCCGGCTGCAGGAAGGCGTCGTACCAGTCGCCGCCGACCCGGGCGGCCTCGGCGGCCGGCAGGTACCGGACGGCGATCTCGGCGTGGTCGGGCTCGGGCGGCTCGGTGAGCAGGCTGCGCTGCAGGCCCTCGGCCAGGGCCCGCTGCTGCCCGTAGAGGCGGGCGTTGTCCAGCGCCAGGCCGGCCCGGGCGGCGACGTCCTGGGCCGTGGCCAGGTCCTCCTCGCGCGGGGCCCAGCCGCGCCGGAAGTACAGCGTCATGACGCCGAGCGTGCGGTCGCGGCCCCGCAGCGGGAGGCAGACCCCCGACTCGGGGGCCAGCGTGGTGAGCAGGTCGCGGGCCTCGCCCTCGGGCAGCAGGCCGCGGACGGCGTCGGCGGTCTCCATGACCGGCTCGCCGGTGAGCAGCGCCCGCATGAGCGGCGCCGTGGCCGGCATGGTGTCGAGCCGGACGGCGGCGTAGCGCTCGACCAGCGCGCGGGCGGCGGGGTCGACGTGCCAGTGGCCCACGTCGCGCGGCCGGCCGTCGGCGTCGACCACGGTGACGATGCACCAGTCGGCCAGCGCGGGGACCACCAGCCGCGGCAGGTGGGCGGTCGCCGACTCCGCGTCCAGCGCGCCGGCCAGCTCCGCGCTGACCTGGGCGAGCAGTGCCAGCCGCTGGGCGCTGCGCTCGGCGCGGTCCTGCACCCGGCGGCGCTCGGTGACCTCGAGGAAGTAGACCGAGAGCCCCTCCGGGCTCGGCCACGCCCGCAGCTCGTACCAGCCGTTGAGCGGCGCGGGGTAGTGCGCGTCGAACTGCACGGGGGTCCCGGTGCGCACGGCGGCGCGGTAGTTCTCCTCGAAGACGCTGCCGGGCGCGGCGGGGAACGCGGTCCACAGCTCCTGGCCGAGCAGCTCGTCGCGGGTGCGCCCGAGCAGCCGCTCGGCCTCGGCGTTGACGTGGGTGAAGCGCCACTCCCGGTCGAGGGAGTAGAAGCCGGCCGGCATGGCCTCGAGCACCCGCGTCACCCGCACGCCGGCCGCGCGCTCGGCGGTGGTGTCGTAGGCGGCGCCCAGCACGCGGGTGGCCCGGCCGGCCTCGTCGCTGAGCGTGCGCCCGCGGGCCTGCACCCAGCGGGTCTCGCCGTCGGGCCACACGACGCGGTACTCGGCCTCGTAGTCACCGCAGGCGGCGATGCTGACCTGCAGGGCGTCGGTGACCCGCGCCAGGTCGTCGGGGTGCACCCGCCGGTTGAACGCCTCGATGTCGCCACCGAAGGTCTCGGCGGTGTAGCCGAACATCTCGATGAGCCGGGCGTCCCAGGTCAGCTCGCCGGTGCGCAGGTCCCAGTCGAAGGTGCCGATGCCCGCGGCGTCGATGGCCAGCCCCCAGCGCAGCCGGTCGCTCTCGTACGCGGTGGTGAGCGCGGCGAGCTCCAGCTCGGTGACGGCGGCGTCGGCCAGCTGCCGCAGCGTGCTGACGTCGGTGTCCGACCACGGGCGCGGCGCGGGGGCCACCACGCACAGCACCCCGACGGTGTGGCCCTCGGAGTCGACCAGGGGCGCTCCCAGGTAGGCGCCGACGGCGCCGGCGGTCACCGGCGGCAGGTCGCCCACCCGGGGGTCGGCGTGCGCGTCCGGGACGGCGTAGGGGGTGCGCTCCGCGGCGGCGACCGCGCAGGCGGAGGCCTCCAGGGGCGTCTCGCTGCCCACCGTGCCCGCGGGCAGGCCGACGGCCGACACGACGACCTGGACGTCGTCGAGCAGCGAGACCTGCGCGATCGGGGCGCCGAGGAGCCGGGCGGCGAGCTCCGCGATCCGGTCGAGCGCGGCGCTGGCGTCGCGCAGCCGGAGCCGGCGGGCGGCGTCGGCGCGGGGCCGGTCGGCCTGGAGGACCTCCGCGGCCGCGCGCGGGTCAGCTACCGGACCCCCCGGGTGGGGCCGCGACGTGTCGTCCACCGAACCTCTCATGTCCGGCTCGGAGCCGACTCGATGCGGCAGTCGGTCCGTCCGCTGTTCGAACGGGCTGCCGCAGAGCATCGTAGGGGACCCGGGTTGCGGCCAACAGGTCTGACGGCTCACACACCGCCCCTCACCATCCGTGACCGGCAGCCCGTCAGACCGGCGGGAGCACCAGGGTGAGCGCCGTCCCGCCGTCGTGTTCCACGTGCAACCCGGCGCGCCGCAGCAGCGCCCGCACCCGCACCGCGCCGTCCGGCTCGGCCGTGGTGGTGGCCAGCAGGCGGGCCACCCGCCCCTTGTGCGCCTTGTTGGCGTGGCTGACCACCGCGCGCGTGCCGTCGGGCCGCGCGCTCAGGACCTCGACGGTGACCGCGCCGGGCACCGGGGCCAGTGCCCGGTACCCGCCGCTGCGCAGGTCGACGACGAGCTCGCCGGTACCGGCCAGCAGCGGGCCGAGGGCCGGCCGCCACAGCGTCCGCAGGGTCGGCAGCCCGGGCAGCGAGGCGCCCGCTGACAGGCGGTAGGCGGGGATCGGGTCGGTGGCCCGCAGCAGCCCGAACAGCGCCGAGCCGACGGCGAGCCGCCGGTCGGCCCGCGCCCGCTGCGCGCGGGTCATCGAGCGCACGTCGAGGGCGTCGTAGAGCACGCCGGTGTAGCGCCGGGCGGCCGGCGTCGTGGGGCTGCTGCGCAGCGCGGCGTTGCGGGCGATCTCGGCGTCCTGGCCGGGGGAGAGGCCCAGCGCGGCGCGGGCCGCGGGCGGGTCGGCGGCCAGGGTGACCAGCGCGTCGACCAGCGTCGCGCGGACCGGCGTCAGCTCGGGCGAGCCGAGCGCGGCGAGGTCGAGCGGGGTGCCGTCGCCGTCGGGGGACTTGGTCTCCGAGGGCGGCAGCAGCACGAGCACGGGGACCCAGGGTAGGCACGGGCCTCCCCGGGCCGTCCGGGGCGCACTCCTCTTGCCGCGTGTCACCCGGTGGTGTGACATAGGCCACCCGCCCGGGGACCGCGACGGGCGGGGGGACGCCCGCACCGACCGGCGCGGACGCGACACGGGGGCGGGCGGTGACCCGTCCCCGGACGAGAAGAGTCAGGGGACGCGTGTGGCTGGCAACAAGGCTGTCATGTACATGGGGCCGGGCAAGGTCGAGGTGGCCGACCTGGACTACCCCGGGCTGGAGCTCAAGGAGGGGCCGGGGGTCAACCCGGCCAACGTCGGCCGCAAGACCCCCCACGGGGTCATCCTGCGGACGGTGGCCACGAACATCTGCGGCAGCGACCAGCACATGGTCCGCGGGCGCACGACGGCGCCCGAACGTCTGGTGCTCGGCCACGAGATCACCGGCGAGATCGTCGAGAAGGGCTCCGACGTGGAGTTCCTCCAGGTCGGCGACATCGTCAGCGTGCCGTTCAACATCGCCTGCGGGCGCTGTCGCAACTGCAAGGAGGGCAAGACCGGCATCTGCCTGAACGTCAACCCCGACCGGCCGGGCTCGGCGTACGGCTACGTCGACATGGGCGGCTGGACCGGCGGCCAGGCCGAGTACGTGATGGTCCCGTACGCCGACTGGAACTGCCTGAAGTTCCCCGACCGCGACCAGGCGCTCGCCAAGATCCGCGACCTCACGATGCTGTCGGACATCTTCCCGACCGGCTACCACGGCTGCGTGACCGCCGGCGTCGGCACCGGCTCGACGGTCTACATCGCCGGAGCCGGCCCGGTCGGGCTCGCGGCCGCGGCCTCCGCCCAGCTGCTCGGCGCCGCGGTGGTCATCGTGGGCGACCTCAACGCCGACAGACTCGCTCAGGCACGCAGCTTCGGGTGCGAGACCGTCGACGTCTCGAAGGGCGACCCGAAGGACCAGATCGCGGAGATCCTGGGTGAGCCCGAGGTGGACTGCGGCGTCGACGCCGTCGGCTTCGAGGCCCGCGGGCACGGCCCCGGCTCCCAGCAGGAGGCCCCGGCGACCGTGCTGAACTCGCTGATGGACATCACCCGGGCCGGCGGTGCCCTCGGCATCCCGGGCCTCTACGTCACCGGTGACCCGGGTGCGGTGGACGAGGCGGCCAAGGTCGGCTCGCTGTCCATCCGGCTGGGCCTGGGCTGGGCGAAGTCGCACGCGTTCACCACCGGCCAGTGCCCGGTCATGCGCTACAACCGCCAGCTGATGATGGCGATCCTGCACGACCGGGTGCAGATCGCGAAGGCGGTCAACGCCGAGGTGATCCCGCTGGAGGACGCCCCGCGCGGCTACCAGGAGTTCGACCAGGGGGCGGCGAAGAAGTACGTGCTGAACCCGAACGGCCTGATCCCCGCCTGAGGACGTCCCGGCCTCCCGTCACCCTCGGGTGACGGGAGGCCGGGAGCCGCCTCACGTCCAGTACAGGAGGCGGGCCTCGGGCAGCCGCTCGGCGACCTCGGGCTCGAACCAGCCACGCAGCTCGGCCATCGTCTCCTTGCGGTAGACGTGCTTGACCGAGCCGAACTTCCCCCGCTTGGTGGTGCGGCGGGACTCGTCCATCTCGAGCCTGGTCCGCGGGTACCAGTCGAGCAGCGTCTCCTTGCTGCCCGGCGTGAAGCGGTGGGTGATGCACTCGACGGTCAGGTCGTGCCCGGCCGGGACGGCGGCAGCGATGCCGTCGAGCAGCTCGGCGTACTGCTCCTGCCAGCCCTCCACCGGCATGATCGGCGCGATGGTGACGCCGACCGGGTACCCGGCCGCCGCCACCGCCGACAGCGCCCGCAGCCGGGCCGGCACCTTGGCCGTCGCACCCTCGAACCGGCGGTCGACCGAGGACGCGTTGACCGAGAACCGCAGGCGGGTGCGCCCGCCGTGGGGGAGGGCCAGCAGGCCGGCGACGTCGTCGAACTTGGTGGTGGCGCGCAGCTGCACCGGGCCGGCCCACTCGTGGGTGCCGAAGTGCTCGACCATCCGCGCCAGGCCGCCGGTCAGGTGCTCGATGGCCAGCGGGTCGGTGTAGCAGGACGCCTCGAACGTCGTCCCCTCACCGCCGCGCTCGAGCGTGCCGGAGGTGATCGTCCCGCGGCCGACGTAGCCGTCGAGGCCGTCGAGGACCTCGTCGAGGTCGGCCCACACGCGGGTGATCGGCGGGCCACCGAGCGAGCCGGCGAGGTAGCAGTACTGGCAGTGCGCCGGGCAGCCCTCGGCGAGGTCGAGCCGGAAGTCCGCCGACGGCGGGATGGGCTGCAGCCTCCGCTTGGACGGCGGCGGCACGACGAGCGCCATCGTGTCCTTGGCGGCCATGAACGCGGCGCGGTCGTCGTCGCCGCGCAGGGAGGGCAGCCGGTCACCGCGCAGCAGCTCGATCCCGTCGACGCCGGCGGCCTCGAGCCGCGCGAGGACGCGCTGACCGTGCGGGCGCTCGGCGGCCGAGCGGGTGACCAGGACCCGCTTCGGCGTCCACAGCCGGGACGGGGCCGGGAGGACGGTGAGGTCGGCGGGGGAGGGGGCGACGGGCGGGGTGAGCAGCGCGGTCATCGCCTGGTGCAACACCCGCCGGGTGCCGCCCATGCCCCGGCCGGCGGCCGGCCGGGTGTGCTCCGGGTCGCCCTGCACGCCGCCGTCGGCGAGGGTCGGGAGGTGTCCGGCGCCTGGCTGCCCACCCTGGGCCTCGCGGCCGCCGTCGCCGCCGGGGCGGTGACGCAGCGGGTCACCGGCCTGGGCTTCAGCCTCGTCGCGGCGCCCTTCCTCGTGCTCCTCACCGGGCCGGTCACCGGCGTCCTCGTCGCCAACGCGCTCGGCGTCGCGGTGGCGCTGCTGGTGCTGGGACAGGTGTACCGCGACGTCGACCTGCGCCGCGGCGTGCTGCTGCTGGTGCCCGCCCTGGCTGCCGTCGTCCCGGGCGCCCTCCTCGCCCGGGCGGTCCCGGTCGCCGTGCTCCAGGTGCTGGTCGGCGGCACCGTCGTCCTGTCGCTGCTGGCCGTCCTGGCCCTGGGCCGCTGGGGCGTCGGCGGGCCGCCGGGGCCGGCGCACCCCGGGACGACCCTGGTCGCCGGCGCGGCCACCGGCTTCCTCACCGCGACCGCGGGCGTCGGCGGTCCGGCGCTCACGGCGTACGCGGTGGCCACCCGGTGGGCGCAGTCCGCCTTCGCGGCGACCGCACAGCTGTGCTTCGCCGCCGTCGGCGCCACGGCGGTGGCGGTCCGGGGGATGCCCGTGCTGCCGGGGACGACGTGGGCTTCCGCGGCCGCCGCGCTCGCCGCCGGCGTGGTGGGCGGGACGGCGCTGGCCACCCGGGTGCCGCCCGCCGTCGCCCGCACCGGCGCGCTGACGATCGCCCTGGCCGGCGGCCTGGCCACCGTGGTCGACGGCCTGCTGGGCGGCTGAGCGGGCGGCCGGGCCCGCTGCGCCGGGAGCGGACGGCCCCTGCCGGCCGGCGCCCCGGTGGCAGGGTGGGGACGTGGACGTGCTGGTGCTCGGCGGGACGGCCTGGCTGGGCCGTGAGGTGTCGCGGCAGGCGCTGGCCCGGGGGCACGCGGTCACCTGCCTGGCGCGCGGGCGGTCCGGCGGGGTGGCCGACGGCGCCCGGCTGGTCGCCGCCGACCGCGAGCGCCCCGGCGCCTACGACGCGGTCGCCGGCCGGGAGTGGGACGCCGTGGTGGAGGTGTCCTGGCAGCCGGCGTCCGTCCGCGAGGCGCTGGCGGCGCTGGGCGACCGGGCCCGGCACTGGACCTACGTCTCCTCGGTCAGCGCCTACGCCTCCCGGACGACGCCGGGCGGGGACGAGACCGACCCGGTGGGCCGGGCCACCGACGAGCCGCGGGTCGGGCGGGAGCTGTACGGGCCGGCCAAGGTCGCCTGCGAGGAGCTGTCCCGGGCCGCGGTGGGGGAGCGCCTGCTCGTGGCCCGCGCCGGGCTCGTCGGCGGCCCCGGCGACCACACCGGCCGCTCCGGCGCCTGGGTCGCCCGCGCCGCGCGCGACCCGCACGGGCCGCTGCTCGTGCCCGACACCCCCGACCTGCCCACCCAGGTGGTCGACGTCCGCGACCTCGCGGGCTGGCTGGTCGGGTGCGCGGACCGGTCCGTCACCGGCGTGTTCGACGCCGTCGGCCCGGTCGTGCCGTTCGGCGAGTGGGTGGCCGCCTCCCGCACGGTGGCCGGGCACACCGGGCCGGTGGTGCCCGCGTCCTCCGACTGGCTGCTCGAGCGGGGCGTCGAGCCCTGGATGGGGGAGGAGTCGATGGCGCTGTGGCTGCCGGCGCCGGAGGACCGGGGCTGGTCGGCCCGCTCCGGGGCGCGCGCGGCGGCCGCGGGGCTGCGCCACCGCCCCCGGGAGGAGCTGCTCGCCGACCTGCTGGCGTGGGAGCGCGCGCAGGGGCTCGACCGGCCGCGGGGAGCCGGGCTGAGCGCCGCCCGGGAGGCCGGGCTGCTGGCGGAGCTCGGCCGCCGGCCGGGGTGACCGGGGAGGCCGCTCAGCCCCGCGGCGCGACGCCGGGGACGTCGCCGCCGAGCTCGACGACGTGGGCGAAGACGTGCGAGGGCCGCTGCGAGCGGTCCACGACGACGGCGGCGTGCACGCGGGCGAGGAAGGCCGTGCCGTCGGCGCGCAGGTAGCGCTTGGTCACCAGGTGCCCGTCGACGGCGCCGGTGCGGACCTCCGTGAGGTTGGCGTCGTCCTGGGCGAGGTCCTCGGGGTGGGTGACGTCGGCGACGGTCATCGGCGCCAGCTCCTCCGGCGCCCGCCCCACCAGGGCCGCGAAGGCCTTGTTCACGCGGATGAAGCGGCCGTCGAGGTCGGTGAGGGCCATGCCGATCGGCGCGTCGTCGAAGGCGTGCCGGAACATCGACTCGCTCTCGGCCAGCGCCTCCTGGGCCGCCACCGCCGCCGTCACGTCGCGGGACACGGTGACGACCTCGCGGAGCGTGCCCGACGCGTCGGTCAGCCGCTGCACCGAGGTGCGCAGCCACCGCACGGTGCCGTCGCGGTGCAGGGCGCGGTGCACGGTGCCCTCCGCGCCGCCGTCGCGCGCCACCGGCTGCCCGGTGAGCACGCGGTCGACGTCCTCGGGGTGCAGCAGGGTGAGCACCGACGCGCCCAACAGTTCCTGCGGCAGCCACCCGAGCACCGGGCCCGCGGTGGCCGACGCGTAGGTGATGACGCGGCCGGGGGTGGAGACGACGACCACCTCGTCGCTGCCGGCCAGGGGCAGCGGTGCCGGGCCGGACACCTCGTCCGTCCCCACCGTGCCGGGCCGGGCGGCGAGAGCGGGGACGTCGGCCGGGCGGCCGAACAGCCAGCCCTGCGCGGAGTCGCAGCCCAGCGCGACCAGCTGCCGCGCCTGCTCCGGCGTCTCCACGCCCTCCGCGCACACCTTGCGGCCGAGCCCGTGCGCCGCCTCGACGACCAGGCGCACCAGGACGGCGTCGGCGGTGTCGGTGGTGACCCGCTCGACGAACGACCGGTCGATCTTCACCAGGTCCACCGGCAGGTGCCGCAGCAGGGACAGCGCCGAGTGGCCGGCGCCGAAGTCGTCGAGGGCCAGCCGCACGCCCAGCCCGCGGAGCTCCTCGAGCCGCGCCGCGGTGGCCGCCAGGTCGGTGATGGCCGCGGTCTCGGTGATCTCCAGGCACAGCCGGTCGGGCGCCAGCCCGGACTCGGCCAGGGCCGCCACGACCTCGTCGACGAAGCCGCGCTGCACCAGCTGCACCGGGGACACGTTGACCGCCACGGTCGGGGCCGGCCCGGACGGCGGGACCGGCCAGCCCGCCGCCTCCCGGCAGGCGGTGCGCAGCACCCACCGGCCGAGGTCGACGATCAGGCCGGTGTCCTCGGCGAGCGGGACGAACCGGTCGGGGGCGACCCAGCCCAGCTCCTCGTCGTGCCAGCGGGCCAGCGCCTCGACGCCGGTGGTCCGGCCGGAGGGCAGCGCGACCACGGGCTGGTACTGCACGCTGAGCCCGCCGCGGTCCACCGCCGCCCGCAGCCGGCGCTCCAGCAGGTGCCGCGCCCGCACCACGTCGCCGTGCTCGCGGTCCTCGAGCAGCTCGGGCGCGAAGTGCGCCCAGCGGCCGCGGCCGAGGGTCTTGGCCCGGTACATCGCCGTGTCGGCCTCGGTGACGAGCCGGTCGAGCGCGTCCGGTCCCGCGGGGCCCTCCCCGGCCGGGGCCTGCGCGATTCCCACGCTGGCACCGATGGCGACCAGCTCCTCGCTGCCGTTCGCGCCGCGCACGACCACCGGTGCGTCGGCGGCGAGCAGGATGCGCTGCGCCAGCGCGTCGGCCTCGTCCCGGCCGAGCCGGTCGGCGGTGACCAGGACGAACTCGTCGCCGCTGAGCCGGGCCACCAGGTCGCCCGACCGCGCCAGCGAGCGCAGCCGCCGGGCGAACTGGGCCAGCACCTCGTCGCCGGCGGCGTGGCCGAAGTGGTCGTTGACGTCCTTGAAGCGGTCGAGGTCGACGAAGAACAGCGCCCCGGGCCGGAAGCCGCCGGGGGGCTGCACCTGGTCCTCGAGGAAGAGCCGGTTGGGCAGGCCGGTGAGCGGGTCGTGCACGGCGCGGTACGCGTAGTGGTGCGCGAGCTGCTCGAACAGCGTGGCGACCGGGACGACGCCGACGTCCTCGGCGCAGACCACGACGATCGCCTCGGGCACGTCCTCCCCGCTGCGCCGCCGCTCCGCCAGCAGGGCCGCGGCCTCGCCGACGGTGGAGCCGGCGGGGACGACGAGCGTGCCCCGCGGCGCCACCTCCGCGACGGGGCGGGAGCCGGCCGGCGGGACGCCGTCACTGCCGGTCCCGGCCCGCATCGCCTCCAGCCAGCCGCGGCCCAGGAGCACCGGGCCGTCCGTGCCCTGCACGACCAGCCACGGCGTGCCCGCCGGACGGCGCAGCAGCAGCGCCTCCACGGTGGCGACGGGGGTGTCCGGCCCGACCACCCGGACCGAGCGCGCCAGGTCGCCCAGCGTCTGGTCCCCGGCCGGGCGCGACATGGGTTCAGACGGTGCCACAGGCCCGCGCCGCCGCGACAGGGTCGCGACCCGCACGCCCGACTGCGCCACCACGCACCCCTCCCGTCCGGACCGACCCCTCCTGTCTCGGCAGGTCGGGCCGCCGACCGGTCCCCGGGCGCCGCGCGCGTCACCCGCAGGGAGGACGGCGGGCGGCCGGGACCCCCTGTCCCGGGAGGCGGAGCACCCGCTACGGTAATCCGCATGCACTTGGTCGGGTTTGTGTGCTTTGCGCTCGTCGAGCGCCGGCACGTCGACCTGCTGCGGTGCGCGAGCGCGCTCTGTCGGGCCTGACCCCCCGCCCCGTCCCGCCTGCCCGCACCCACCTCCGGAGACCTCGCATGACCCTGCTCGCCGCTGCCCCGACCACGCCCGCCGACGACGACGCCGGGGCCCTCGACCTCGAGCGCCTCGAGCCGACCATCGGTGCCCGCGTCCACGGCGTCGACCTCAGCCGCGCCACCGACGACCAGGTCCGCGCCGTCCGCGCCGCCCTCGCCGAGTACAAGGTGCTGTTCTTCTCCGAGCAGCACGACCTGCACCCGGACAGCCAGATCGCGCTCGGCCGCCGCCTCGGCGAGGTCACCGAGTCGCACCCCGTCGTCCCCGGCGTCGACGACCAGCACCCGGAGATCTACGCCCTCGACAGCGCCACCGGCGGCTTCGCCGACGTCTGGCACACCGACGTCACCTTCGTGCGCCGGCCCCCGCTCGGGTCGGTGCTGCGGGCCGTCGTCCTCCCGCCCACCGGCGGGGACACCCAGTGGGCCGACCTGGAGCTGGCCTACCGCTCGCTGAGCGAGCCCGTGCAGCGCCTGGCCGACCAGCTCGTCGCGGTGCACGACGGCACCCGGGAGTTCGGCTACTACCTCGCCCAGCGCGAGGAGCGGACGAAGTGGGAGGGCGAGGAGTTCCGCGCCCTGGTCCCGGTGGCGCACCCCGTCGTGCGCGTGCACCCGGAGACCGGCCGCAAGGGCCTGTTCGTCAACCCCGGCTTCGTCTCCCACATCGAGGGCGTGTCCGACGCCGAGAGCCGGTACCTGCTGGACCTGTTCTACGCGCACATCACCAAGCCGGAGCACATCGTGCGGCACCGCTGGTCGGTCGGTGACGTCGTCATGTGGGACAACCGCTCGACGGTGCACTACGCCAACCGGGACTATGGCGACCAGCGCCGCGTCATGCACCGCATCACCCTCCGCGGGGATGCACCGGTCGGGCCGGCGGCCCGCTGACCCGCGGGCCGCCGGCCCGACCGCAGTCCTCCCCAGCGCGCGACGAGGCGCAGGCCCCACCCGGGGTCTGCGCCTCGTGGCACGCTCCACCCCCGTCGCACCCGTCCGGGTCCGGCGCCCCCACGGAAGAAGAGCCCCATGCAGCGCACCCCCCTCCGGCCCCGCGCGTCCGCGGTGGCCCTGACCGCCCTGCTCACCGCCACCGTCGCCGGGTGCACCAGCGAGGAGGCCGGGTCGGGCGGCGGCAGCGGCGGCAGCGGTGACGGCATCACCGTGCAGGCGGCGCAGTTCAGCTGGACCGCGGCGGGGCTGACCAACGGCATCCTCGGCGAGATCGCCGCCGACCACCCCGACCTGGGCGTGTCCTCCCTGGCCACCACGCAGCTGGACCCGGCCGCGGCCTGGGCCGGGGCGCAGCGCGGGGACGTCGACCTGCTCACCGAGGTCGCCCTGCCCAACCAGCAGGAGCTGGCGGACTCGGCGAGCGACCGGGTGCAGATCGTGTCGGAGACGTACGGCGACGCCGCGCAGGGCTGGTTCGTGCCGGCCTACGCCGTCGAGCCCGGCGGGCCGCTGGAGGGGCTGACCAGCGTCACCCAGCTCAACGACTACGCCGACGAGCTGGGGAACAAGTTCTACGACGCCGACCCCGGCTACATCACCACCGAGCAGAACGCCAAGCGGCTGCAGGGGTACGGCATCGGCCTCGAGCACGTGGTGTCCAGCGAGGCGGCCGAGCTGGCGCAGCTGGAGAACAGCTACAGCCGCGAGGAGCCGATCGTGCTGTACCTCTACCACCCGCACGCGGTGTTCGCGCAGTACGACATGGTCCAGCTCGAGGAGCCCACGCCCTACACCGACGGCTGCCTGACCGAGGGGGACGGCGCCTGCGCGATGCCCTCCTACAGCGCCAACATCGCCGCCAGCGACGAGCTCGCCGAGCAGGCCCCGGGCTTCGTCGACCTGCTGACGGACTTCCGCATCTCCGTCGAGGAGATGGAGGAGATGCAGAAGGCGGTCGACGTCGACGGCGAGGACGTCGCCACCGTGGCGCGCGAGTGGGTCGACGCCCACGGCGACCAGATCGACGAGTGGATCGGCTGACGGTGGCGCCGCCGGTGCTGCGCGTCACGGGCCTGACGAAGGTCTTCGGCGCGCGGGAGCAGGAGGCGCTGCGGCTGGCCGCCGACGGCCACGGGCGCGACGAGATCCTGCGCCGGACCGGGGCCACGCTCGCGGTCCACGACGTCGACTTCGCCGTCGAGCGCGGGGAGCTGTTCGTCGTCATGGGCCTGTCGGGATCGGGCAAGTCCACGCTGGTCCGGCTGCTCAACCGGCTCATCGAGCCGAGCGCCGGCACCGTCGAGGTCGACGGCCGCGACCTGCGGGCGCTCGACGACGCCGCGCTGCGGACGGTGCGCAACCAGAAGATCAGCATGGTCTTCCAGCACTTCGCGCTGCTCCCGCACCGCACGGTGCGCGAGAACGCCGCGTACGCGCTCAAGGTCCGCGGCGCCCCCGCCGCCGAGCAGCGGCAGCGGGCGGACTGGGCACTGGAGACGGTGGGGCTCATCGACCGGGCCGGCGCCCGGCCCGACGAGCTCTCCGGGGGCATGCGCCAGCGCGTGGGCCTGGCCCGCGCGCTGGCCGCGGACTCCGAGGTGCTGCTGATGGACGAGCCGTTCTCCGCGCTCGACCCGCTCATCCGCCGCGACATGCAGGACCTGCTGGAGCGGCTGCAGTCGGACCTGGCCAAGACGATCGTGTTCATCACCCACGACCTCAACGAGGCCATGCGGCTGGGCGACCGGATCCTCATGCTCAAGGACGGCCGCACCGTGCAGCTGGGCACCGGCCCGGAGATCATCTCCGCGCCCGCCGACGACTACGTCGCCGACTTCACCTCCGACGTCGACCGGACCCGGGTGCTCACCGCCGGTGACCTGCTGCGCGAGCCCCGGCTGACCGCCCGGGTCGGTGACCGGCCCGGGGACGTGCTCCGGGCGCTGGGCGGGGCGGAGGCCAACGGCGTCTACGTGCTCGACGGCGAGCGGCGCGTCGCCGGCGTGGCCCGCGACGACCTGCTCGCCCGGGCGGTGCAGGAGGGCCGGACGGCGATCGGCCCGTACGAGCTGGTCGCCGACTTCGCCACGACCGGGGCCGACCGGCCGGTCGTGGAGTTCGTGCACCTCGTCGGCCGGCACCCGGTGCCGCTCGGCGTCCTCGACGGCGACGGGCGGCTGCTCGGCGTCGTCCCGCGGGCGGCGGTGCTCGACGCGCTGTCGGCCGTCCCGGTCCGGGGGAGGCGCCCGTGATCCCGCACCTCCCGCTCGGCCAGTGGGTCGCCGACCTCATCGACTGGCTGCTCGCCGCGGTGCCCTGGCTGTTCGACGCGATCTCCGCGGTCATGCAGGTCCTCGTCGACGGGCTGACCGACGCGCTGGTCTCCCCGCCGCCGGTGGTCTGGATCGTGGTCTTCACCGTGCTGGCGCTGCTGCTGCGCGGCCCGTGGCTGGCGCTCTACGCGCTGCTGGCGTTCCTGCTGGTGGTGTCGCTCGAGCTCTGGGTCGAGACGATGCAGACGCTGGCGCTGGTGCTCGTGGCCGCGGTGATCGCCGCGGCGATCGCCGTCCCGCTCGGCATCCTGGCGGCGCGGCACCGGGCGGTCAGCGTCGCGGTCCGGCCGGTGCTGGACTCGATGCAGACCACGCCGGTGTTCGTCTACCTGATCCCCGCCGTCTTCTTCTTCGGCGTGGGCGTCGTGCCCGGCGTCGTGGCGACGATCCTGTTCGCCATCCCGCCCGGGGTCCGGCTCACCGAGCTGGGCATCCGCCAGGTGGACCGCGAGGTGGTCGAGGCCGCGCAGGCCTTCGGCGCCCGGCCCGGTCAGGTGCTGCGCGAGGTGCAGCTGCCGCTGGCGCTGCCGGCGATCATGGCCGGCGTCAACCAGGTGATCATGCTGGCGCTGTCGATGGTGGTCACGGCCGGCCTGCTCGGCGCCGCGGGGCTCGGCGCGGTCGTCGTCCGCGCCGTCACCCAGCTCGACGTCGCCAGCGGCTTCGAGGGCGGGCTGGCCGTCGTCCTGCTCGCGGTCTTCCTCGACCGCCTGACCGGCGCCTTCGGGCAGCGGTCGGTGCTGTCCCGGTTCCGTCAGGCGCGGGCCGGCCGGCAGCGCAGCGCACCGGCCGCGGACACCGCGGTCCGCCCGTCGGCGGTCGGCGCGCAGCAGCCCGGCTGAGCGCGGCCCGGTCCGGGAACGGGTCCCGGGAGTAGCGTGCCGCGCCATGCGGCGCCGGCCGGACACGCTGTTCACGCCGGCGTTCGTCGCGCTGACCGTGTCCGACCTGGCCTACTGCACCGCCACGGGCGCGCTGCTCGGGGTGACCCCCTTCTTCGTGACGGGGCCGCTGGACGGGGGGCCGGCCGCGGTCGGCGTCGCCGTCGGCGCGTCCGGCGTGACGACCCTGGTCCTGCGTCCGCTGGCCGGCCGGTGGGCCGACCGCCACGGCCGCCGACCGCTGCTGGTCGGCGGCGCCTCGCTGCTCGCCGTGCTGGTGCTCGGTCACCTGCTGGTGACCGACCTGGCCTGGCTGGTGGTGCTGCGCCTGCTGCTGGGGGCGGCGGAGGCGCTGTACGTCGTCGCCGGCTTCGCGGCCCTGGCCGACCTGGCGCCGGCCGGCCGGGCCGGTGAGGCGCTCAGCTACAACTCGCTGGCCCTCTACGTCGGGATCGCCGTCGGGCCTGTCGTCGGTCAGGCGCTGCTCGGCTCGGGTGGCTTCGCGGCCGTCTGGGCGGGCGGCGCGGTGCTGCTGGCCGTCGCCGCGCTGCTCGCCGCCCGGGTGCCGGAGACCCTGGAGCCGGTGTCCGGGCCGTCCGCCGCACCGCCGCTGCTCCACCCCGCCGTGCTGCTCCCCGGGATCGGCCTGCTCGCCGGGGTGGCCGTTGTCGGCGGCTTCACGGCGTTCGCCCCCCTGCACGCCGCCCGGATCGGCCTGGACGCGTGGAGCACGGTGCTGGGGCTGTTCGGGCTCGTCGTGGTCGTCTGCCGCACGGTGTTCGCCACCCTGCCCGACCGCGTGCCACCGCTGCGCCTGGCCGCCGCGGCCCTCGGCGCCTCGGCCGCCGGCCTGACCCTCGTCGCCGCGGTGCCGTCGGCGGAGGGCCTCCTCGCGGGGACGGCCTCGCTGGCGGTGGGCACCGCCTTCCTGACCCCGGCGGTGTTCGCGGCCGTGTTCAGCCGGGTGCCGCCCTCCCAGCGGGGCAGCGCCGCGGGGACGGCCAGCGTGTTCATCGACCTGGGGCTCGGCGGCGGTCCGCTCCTCCTGGGTCTCGTCGCGTCGGCGGGCGGGATCCCGGCGGCGTTCCTGACCGCCGCCGGGCTGGCGGCCGGCGGAGCCGTGCTGCTGGCGTCGCGGCCGGTCGCCGGGGCCCGGCCGGACCCGCGGGAGCTCCGCTAGGACCCCGCCCCGGTCCCCTGCCGGAGAGCTCCCCCGTCCGCTCACCCCCGGGAGGCGCACCGACACCCCCACGACACGCAGCAGCGCAGGCCGGCGACGAGCGCGGGGGCCGGGTCGGCGTCTTCACTGAGTGGTGGCGCCGAGGGCGGTGGTCACTGCGACGAGCGGGTCGCGCCGAGCCCGGGCGGACCGTGTCCGCACCCGGCGCCGTCGTCCGGGGCGCCGAGACGTGGGGGACTGGAACGCGGAGGACGCAGTGGCCGACACGGTCCGCGCGGTGGGACCGGTCCCGGGACGTCGTCCCGGGACCGCGGTGGACCGTGCCCACCTGGACCGTGCGCACGCGGACCAGGCCCGGCGAGCCGCGCGCGAGCTGGCCGACGAGCTGGAGGTCTTCCGGGCACGGGCGCAGGCCCTCCGCCGGCAGTTGGAGGTCCGTCGGACGTGGCTGGCCGCCGACCTCGCGTCCAGCGCGCAGTGTCTGGCCGGGCAGCGCGCCGTGAGCGGCGCGGTGACGCCCGGTGCAGCGGCGGCCGGTGCAGCGGCGAGGGGTGCGACCCCCGCGGGCCGCGACGGCGGTGACGGTGCTGCCGTCGCCGGTCCTGGCACCGCGTAGCTGTTCGGGGGCACGGTGCGGCCGGGCCGGCCGGAGGTCGCGATGGGAGGCGCCGCTACCCGTCCGATGAGGTGGCCGGCCCGCTCACGTGCGCAGCGTGTGGCTCGGCGGGACCCCGTAGGCCGAGCGGTAGGCGGCGGCGAAACGGTCGGGTTTGGCGAACCCCCAGCGCCGGGCGACGGCGGCGACGGTGTCCCCGCGCGCCGGGTCGGCGTCGCGCAGTTCCCGGCGCGCGCCCTCGAGCCGCACGCGACGCAGGTACCCGAGGGGTGTCGTGTCGAGGTGCCGCCGGAACCCGTACTGCAGGGCGCGGGCGCTGGTCCCCGCTGCCGCCGCGATCTCGTCGAGGCGCAGGGGCAGGTGGGCGTGGGCCTCGATGTGGGCGACGGCCCGGCGGACCGCTGCCGGTGCGACGACGCCGGGGCCGGGCACGTGCTGACGGCTCAGCGTCGTGTTCGGGAAGACGTGCAGCGCAGCGGTGGCGACGGCGCGCGCCATCTCCTCGGCGAGCAGGGGTGAGTCGAGCGGGGACACGGGGTCCATCAGGGCTCCGCTGACCAGGCCGAGCAGCGACCGCCAGTAGCGGTGCATCGACGGCGAGACGGGCGTGGTGCCGGAGAACCGCAGCCCCGTGCCCGGCAGACCCGTGGCGTCCTCGGCGACCCGCGCGATCCGCTCGGCCGGCAGTCGCACGGTGGTCACGTCGAAACCGTGCATGGCGAAGTCGACCGACACGCCGATCGGGTAGAAGGCGACGTCCCCGGCGGACGCGACCGTCTCGGAGACGCGACTGCCCACCTGCACGCTGCCGGCGTGCACGACGAAGAAGACGTAGTCGGAGAAGCCCTCGCCAGAGGTGCCGGTGTAGTCGATGGACGTGCGCACGCGGTCCGCGCCGATCACGGGCGTGTCGTGGGTGAGTGCCGAGAACCGTGCGCCGTTCCTGATCGGCGCGAAGCGTGACGTGTTGTCGGCGTACATCCGGCGGATGAACTCGGTGACCGCCGCCTCGTCGCTGGAGGAGAACGAGGACCGCTGGACGAGACCGGGCCGCGCCTGCGGGACGGACATGCGGCCTCCTGGGGTGCGGAGCCGACGGGCCGACTGCCGGTCCTGGGCGACAGGCTACGCAGCCGGACCCGTCGGGAGCAGCCCGCGGAGCACGTCCTCGTCCTGCCGGTCCCGGCAGGCGGCGTGCACGATCCACGGTGGTGCGGGGGAGGCCCCGCAGGTCGCCAGCCTCGAACAGCCGGGACGGTGGCCGACACGAGGAGATCCGGCGTGCCCGGAGAACGTGACTTCGACGAGCGCCTGGCCGCCGTCGCGCGCGAGCTGCTCAACGAGCCCGACGAGCAGCACACCCTGCAACGGGTGGTCGACGCCGCCGCGGCCACCCTGGGCCCGCAGGTGTGGGCCAGCGTGTCCCTCGTCCGGCAGCGCCGCGAGGTGGACACCCCGGCGACCAGCGACGACCGGGCGGCCCGGGCCGACGAGCTGCAGTACGAGCTCACCGAGGGGCCGTGCCTGGACGCCATCTGGGAGCAGGAGACCTTCCAGATCGACGACATGACCGCCGACGAGCGCTATCCCCGGTGGTCGCGGGCCGTCGCCGAGCAGACCGGCATCCGCAGCAGCCTGTCGCTGCAGCTGTTCACCGACGCCGACCAGGAGAGCCTGGGCGGGCTGAACCTGTACTCCCCCCGCCGGGGTGCCTTCGACGCGCAGACCCGCGGCGAGGCGCTGGCCTTCGCCGCCCAGGCCGCGGTCGCGGTCACCAGCGCGCGCACCGAGGAGCACCTGCGCTCGGTGATGGCCACCCGGACCCTCATCGGGCAGGCGCAGGGCATCCTCATGGAGCGGCTGAGGATCACCGCCGACCAGGCCTTCGGCGTGCTCAGCCGGCTGTCCCAGCAGAGCAACGTCAAGCTGCGGGAGATCGCCCGTCGGCTGGTGGAGACCGGCGAGGTCCCCCGGCCGCCCCGGACGGGGCACGGGGGCGACCCGGCGGCCACGAGGTAGGACCGCCGGGTCTGGGCCGCCCGGGAGCCCGGGCACCCGGAGGCCGTGCCGCTGCTGCTACCCGCGCCGCGCACGGGGGACACGACGCCCCGGCGCACCGCTAGTCGGACAGCTCGACCACCACGGGGGCGTGGTCGCTGGCGCCCTTGCCCTTGCGCTCCTCGCGGTCTATCAGGGCGTTCGTCACCCGGCCGGCCAGCGCGGGGGAGCAGAGCTGGAAGTCGATCCGCATGCCCTCGCGGCGCGGGAAGCGCAGCTGGGTGTAGTCCCAGTACGTGTAGACGCCCGGGCCGGGTGCCAGCGGCCGGACGACGTCGGTGTACCCGGTCTCGACCACGGCCCGGAACGCCGCCCGCTCGGGCTCGGAGACGTGCGTGGAGGTCGCGAACACCCGCACGTCCCACACGTCGTCGTCCTGCGGGGCGATGTTCCAGTCACCGACCAGGGCCACCTGCGCGGTGGGGTCGGCGGCCAGCCAGCCGCCGGCCGCGGTGCGCAGCGCGGCCAGCCACTCGAGCTTGTAGTCGTAGTGCGGGTCGCCCAGCGCCCGGCCGTTGGGCACGTACAGGCTCCACACCCGCACCCCGCCGCAGGTGGCGCCCAGCGCCCGGGCCTCCACAGTGGGGTCGGCGCCCTCCTTCGCCGCCCAGGTCGGCATGCCGGGGAAGCCCACCTCGACGTCGGTCAGGCCGACCCGGGACAGCACGGCGACGCCGTTCCACTGCGAGTGGCCCACGTGCGCCACCTCGTAGCCCAGCTCGCGGAAGCGCTGCTCCGGGAACTGGTCGTCGCGGCACTTGGTCTCCTGCAGCGCCAGGACGTCGACGTCGCGGCGCTGCAGCCAGGCGGCCACCCGGTCGGCGCGGGTGCGGATGGAGTTGACGTTCCACGTCGCGAGGCGCACGAGCACCGACCCTATGCGGGTGCCGTCCCGGCCGTCGGCGGTGGACCGAGACCGAGGTCACGTCCCATCGGGTGACCTGCGCGTTCACGGGGTACGGAGCCGCCGTGACTGCCAGGGACCAGTGGGACGATGGCCGGATGACCGCCGTCCGGACGACGCGATGACCGGGGCCGCCCGACGGGTGCGCCGGTGAGCCGCGACGACCTCACCCGCCCGATCGGCGACGCCCCGGCCCTCCCGCCGGTACCCGCGGCGGAGGACGGCCGGCGCGGTCGGCGGCGGCCCGAGCGGCGGTCGCTGGCCGCCGTCCTGGGGCTGACCGTCGCCAACGCCGTCGTCCCCGGCACCGCGTTCCTGGCGTCCGGGCGGCGCCGGCTGGGTGCCGCCGTCCTGCTCGTCTTCCTGCTGCTCCTGGGCGGCGGCGTCTGGCTGGCCACCGCTGGGCAGCGCACCGCCGCCCGGCTGGCCGTCGACCCGACCCGGCTGACCTGGGTGCTCGTCGGCCTCGTGGTGCTGCTGCTGGCGTGGGCCGCCGTCGTGGTCACCGGCTACCGCTCGCTGCTGCCTCGTCGCAGCAGCCGGCCCCGCCTCGCCGTGGGCGCCCTGCTCGTGGCCGCCCTCGTCGCCGGCGCCGCCTACCCCGCCTTCCGCGTCGGCGAGGCCGCGGTGGCCCAGCAGGGGCTGCTCGACGGCGTGTTCGGCGACGACCGCCGGTCGGCCACCGTCGACGACGAGAGTGACCCGTTCGGCACGCAGGAGCGGGTCAACGTGCTGCTGCTCGGTGGCGACGGCGGCGAGGGCCGCGAGGGCGTGCGCACCGACACGGTGATCGTGGCCAGCATCGACACCGACACCGGCGCGACGGCGCTGTTCAGCCTGCCGCGCAACCTCGAGGACCTGCCCTTCCCCGCCGACAGCCCGCTCGCCGAGCTCTACCCGGACGGCTTCGACGCCGGCAGCGAGAGCGAGAGCCTGCTCAACTCCGTCTACCGCAACGGGCCCGCGGCGCACCCCGACGTCCTCGGCCCCACCGACGACCCCGGCGCGGACTTCCTCAAGCTCGGCGTCGGTGAGGCGCTGGGCCTCGACATCGACTACTTCGTGCTGGTCAACCTCGACGGGTTCAGCCGGCTGGTCGACGCCCTCGGCGGGATCACGGTGAACGTCAACTACTACGTGCCGATCAACGGCATCACCGGCCAGGAGCTCCCCGACGACTACATCGCGCCGGGCCCGGACCAGCGGATGGACGGGTACACCGCCCTGCAGTTCGCGCGGGGCCGCTACGGGCTGACCGACTACGACCGCATGGACCGCCAGCGGTGCACCATCAAGGCGATCATCGACGAGGCCGACCCGATCACCCTGCTCGAGCAGTACCAGGAGCTGGCCGCGACCACGCAGGACATCGTCAGCACCGACATCCCGCGGTCCGTGCTCGACGACTTCGTCGACGTGGCGTTCATGGTCAAGGACGCCGAGATCCGCAGCGTCGTGTTCGACGACAGCGTGATCGACCCGGCCTACCCCGACTACGACCGCATGCGGCAGATCGTGCAGGAGTCCATCGCCCCGGCCGCGCCGGCGTCGTCCGCGCCGCCCGCCGCCCCGGGCGACCAGGCCGCCGGCTCGGAGGCCGACGCGGCGGGGCAGACGCCGGAGCCGCCGCCGGCCGTCCCCGCGACCGACGTCGGCGACGCCTGCGCGTTCGACCCGGTGCGTGCCCAGGAGGCCCTGGACGCGGGGGAGCCGCCGTCGAAGAACGGCTGACCTGCGCCCGGGTGCCGGTGAGGGGTGCGGCGCCGCCGGACCGCCGTCTGGTTGGCTCGTCGGCAGCCGGGACCGGTCCCGGCAGGAGCGGAGGCGGCATGGGCACCCCACGGGACGCGCGGCGCGAGCGGCTGGTGGCGCTGCTGGTGCTGGGCATCGGCGCGGTGCTGCTGGTCAGCTCACCGACCTGGTTCGGCAGCGGCCGGGCGGGCGTGGGCGCCGGGCAGCTCGTCCTGGCGGCCGCGCTGCTCGGGACCGGGGCGCTGCTGCTGCGCCGGTCCCGCGCCCGCTGAGCGGTCCTAGAAGGGCGCCTCGGCGAACCAGGCGCCGTCGATGTCGTCCTGCGTGTGGCCCTCCCAGGCCACGTAGACGCCGACGAGCGAGAGGTCCTGGGCGTAGAAGGTGAGGTACTTCCAGGCCAGCCCGCCGTCGGGGCTCTCCAGCAGGTCACCCTGGGCCGGCCCGTCGCCGTAGGACCAGGTGCCGGGCCCGGTGCTCCCGGCCAGCGCGGCGTCGAGCCGGGCCTGCCACTGCGCCCGGTCGGCGAACTGGCTGATCTCGACGTGGACGCCGGTGGGGTAGTCGCAGACGACGAGGGCCTGCGCCCCCTCGGGCGGTGCCCGGTCGCACGTGCCGTCGGACCAGCCGAGGCCGCCGGGCTCGGCCGGCAGCAGCTCGGGGAAGGCCGTCGCCAGCTCCCACGCCTCCTGCCACGGGCCCCGGGTGAACAGCGACGCGCTCTGCGCCTCGGCCGTGCTGCCGGCGCCGTCCCGGTCGACGGCGGTGACCTGCCAGGTGTGGTCGCCCAGCGGGACGCCGGCGTCGCGGTAGGTCGCGTCGGTGAGGTCGGTGGCCAGGACGGTGCCGTCGCGGCTCACCTCGTAGGCGTCGGCTCCGGTGACGGTGTCCCACTCGACGACGACGTCGGCGCCGTCGGTGGTCAGGGCGATGCGCGCGGTCGGGGCGACCGGCGTGACCACGGGGTCGGTGGCGGGCACCGTCTCGGACCGGTCGCCGTCCTCCAGCGCGGTCACCGAGTAGCGGTACTCGGTGCCGCTCTCGGTCCCGTCGTCCACGTAGCTGGTGGTGGCGGTGGTGCCCAGCACGTCGCCGTCGCGGCGGACCTCGTAACCGGTGGCGCCCTCGACGGCGTCCCAGCGCACGGCGACGCCGTCGTCCGCGAGCTCGGCGGTCACGCCGGTGGGCGGGTCGACCGGGCGGGTGAGCAGGAAGACCACCACGCCCGCCGCGACGACGAGCACGAGCAGCGCGGCGCCGACGGCGATCCACAGCCCGCGGCGCGACCGGCGCGGCGGGGCGGCGGGGGGTGCAGCCGGTGACCACGGCGGCGGCCCGCCGGGCTGCTGACCCCAGGCGGGGGGCGGGCTCCACGGGGGTGGGGGCTGCTGGCCCCCGCCGGGCTGCTGACCCCCGCCGGACTGCTGACCCCAGGCGGGCGGCTGGCCCCAGGGGAGGGCTCCGGGCGGCTGGCTCATGGCGTCCCCCGTCGGACGGGTCGGGCCGGCCCCGCGTGTGGCCGGGGGGCCACGGTAGGGCCGGGAGGGCCCCGGTGGGGGCCTCCTCGACGTCGCGGGATGCGCGGGGGGACGGCTGCGGACGGCCCGCGTGGACGGCGTCGGCCCAGGTGGGTCCGGCGTGTCCGGCGCGGACCGGCCGCCCGTTTGCCGCCCGGGGTGGGCCGCACCACACTCCGGGGGACGGTGGGTCCCCAGGACGGAGGAAGCACGTGAAGCTGGACAAGCAGGAACTGCTGCGGGTGCTGCGCACCGAAGGTGACAACGACACGGCGGAGAAGGTCGAGGCGCGCCTGCCCGACGAGATCGACACCGACCGGGACGGCGACGCGCTGTCCGAGGTCGGCCTCGACCGCACCCAGCTGATGGCCAAGCTGGCGGGCGGGGGCTTCGGTTCGTCCCTGACCCCCTGACCCCCTGACCCCCGGACACGGGCGGGGGCGGCACCCGGCCGGGTGCCGCCCCCGCGACGTCGGTGGGTCCCCGCTGCAGGGGGTCCTCCGTCAGCCGACCCAGGGGCGTTCGCGGGCGAGCTCCTCCTTGGCCACGCCGCGGACGTGCACGGCGTCGGGGCCGTCGACGATCCGCAGCGTCCGTGCGCTGGCGTAGAAGCGGGCCAGCACGGTGTCGTTGCTGACGCCGGCGCCGCCGTGCACCTGGATGGCCCGGTCGATGACGTCGAGCGCGACCCGCGGCGCGGCCACCTTGATGGCCGAGATCTCGGTGCGGGCGCCCTTGGCGCCGTACTTGTCGATCAGGTCGGCGGTCTTGAGCACGTAGAGCCGAGCCTGGTCGATCTCCATGCGCGACAGCGCGATCGCCTCGCGCACCGTGCCCTGCTCGGCCAGGGGCCGGCCGAAGGCGACCCGCTGCTTGGCCCGCTCGACCAGGAGCATGAGCGCGCGCTCGGCCATGCCGATGGCGCGCATGCAGTGGTGGATGCGGCCGGGGCCGAGCCGGGCCTGGGCGATCATGAAGCCGTCGCCCTCGCCGGCGAGGATGTTCGACACCGGCACGCGGACGTCGGTGAAGCGCAGCTCGGAGTGGCCGTGCTGGTCCTGGTACCCGAAGACCGGCAGGTGCCGGACGATCTCCAGGCCCGGGGTGTCGCGCGGGACCAGCACCATCGACTGCTGCCGGTGCGGGGCGCCCTCGGGGTCGGTCTTGCCCATGACGATGAAGATCTGGCACCGCTCGTCGGCGGCCCCCGACGTCCACCACTTGCGGCCGTTGATCACGTACTCGTCGCCGTCGCGCACGATCGAGGTCTGGATGTTGCGCGCGTCGGAGGAGGCGACGTCGGGCTCGGTCATCGCGAAGCCCGAGCGGATCTCGCCCTCCAGCAGCGGGTCGAGCCAGCGCTGCTTCTGCTCGGGCGTGCCGAACAGCATGAGCGTCTCCATGTTGCCCGTGTCGGGCGCACCGCAGTTGGTGGCCTCGGGGGCGATGACCGGCGACCAGCCCATGACCTCGGCGACCGAGGCGTACTCGAGGTTGCTCAGACCACCGAGCTCGTGGTGGAACAGGTTCCAGAGGCCGCGGGCACGGGCCTCCTTCTTGAGGTCCTCGAGGACCGGGGGGTGTCCGTGGTCGTCGTGGCCGCGTTCGGCGCGCCAGGCGTCGTAGACCGGCTCGGCGGGGAAGACCTGCTCACGCATGAAGTCCCACATCCGGCCGCAGACGTCCTCGGCTCGGGCGGAGAGGGCGAAGTCCATGGTCGGAAGGTAGACCGCTGCGTGACCGCCGTCGCACCGGGGTCCGGTCCCGTTCCGCCGCCTCCCCCGGGCCCGGGACGACGAGGAGCCGGGCACCTCCAGAGGTGCCCGGCTCCGCGGTCCCGTCCTGGGACGGGGTCGCGTCAGGCGTGCGTGGGACGGGCGATCCGGTCGTTCACCGGGCCCAGTGCGATGACCAGCCCGACGATCGCGGTGGCCACGTGCAGCACGTTGTCGGCAGCGTTGACGTTGAGGAAGTCCCAGCTCTGGCCGATGGCGATGAGGCCGTAGACGAAGGCGGCGGCGTAGCCGACGGCGAGCAGCCAGCCGTAGGTGCGGGCGCCGGCCAGTGTGCGGGACAGCGCGATGCCGGCCAGGCCGATGACGATGTGCACGATGTTGTGCAGCGGGTTGATCATGAAGATGAGCAGCATCTCGTCCTGCGCGTTGTCGGCGAAGGAGTCGAAGCCGGTGACGAAGAAGCCGACGATGCCGACGAGCAGGTAGACCACGCCGAAGACGAGTGAGAGGGTCTGCGGCCAGGCCTTGGCCGGGCGGGCGCCGGCGGAACCGGTCGATGCCATGGGGTCCTCCGAGTGTGTGGTGCGCGGCCGAGTGGCGCGCGTCGTTCCAGCGGTACCCCGGCGGGTCGGGGGGAACCGGAACTCATCCATACGGAGGAGCGTCGTGTCCGGACCGTGACCGGCGGGGCGGTGGTGCACGCGGTCTTCGCGCGCTGCCGCCGTCCCGGTTCGGCGTCCTCACCCCGTGGGGGGACGCCGGCTGCCGGGCCCGCCCGCGGGCGGGCCCGGCCACTGCTCAGGGGCGCGGCGTCGGTCGCGGTCGGCGGACGACGAACGGGCCGATGGCCAGCAGGTCGACCGGCGCCGAGCCGAAGCACTCCAGGGCGTCGCGGGGGTCGTCGACCATCGGCCGGCCGGCGGTGTTGAGGCTGGTGTTGACGACGACGGGCAGCCCGGTGCGCCGCTCGAAGGCGGAGATCATCCGGTGCACCAGCGGCTCGGTGTCGGGGTCGATCGTCTGGATGCGCGCGGTGCCGTCGACGTGGGTGACCGTGGGGATGCGGTCGCGCCACTCCTCGGCGACGTCGTGCACGAACAGCATGTACGGCGAGGGGATCGGGCCGCGGCTGAAGATGTCCGGCGCCCGCTCCAGCAGCACCATGGGCGCCACCGGGCGGAACTGCTCGCGGCCCTTGACGTCGTTCATCCGCTCGAGGTTGGCCTGGAAGCCGGGGTGGGCCAGCAGGGACCGGTGGCCCAGCGCCCGCGGACCGTACTCGCTGCGGCCCTGGAACCAGGCGACGATGCCGTTGTCGGCGAGCACCTCGGCCACGGCCTCGGCGACGTCGTCCGGGCGCTCGTAGTCGATCGCCGCGGTCTCGAGCCACCGCTCGATCTCGTCGTCGGTCCAGCCGCGGCCCAGCGCCGCGCCGGGCATCGGCTCGGTGCGCTCGCCGAGCTCGGCGGCCACGTGCAGGGCCGCGCCGAGCGCCGTGCCGGCGTCGCCGGCGGCCGGCTGCACCCAGACCTGCTCGAACGGGCTCTCGGCGAGGATGCGGGTGTTGGCCACGCAGTTGAGCGCGGTGCCGCCGGCCATCGTGAGGGTCTTCTCGCCGGTCTGCTCGTGCACCCAGCGGGCCAGGTCGACCAGCACCTCCTCCAGCCGGGTCTGCACGCTGGCGGCGAGGTCGGCGTGGGCCTCGGTCCACGGCTCGTCCTTGCCCAGGCGGGGGGCGAACTCGGTGAAGTCGATGCGCTCGGTGACGAAGCCGCCGTCGCCGGTGGCCCGGATGAGCTCGGACAGCTCGCCGAGGAAGCGCGGCTTGCCGTAGGAGGCCATCGCCATGACCTTGAACTCGTCGGAGCTGCGCAGGAAGCCCAGGTGGTCGGTGAGCTCCTCGTACATCAGGCCCAGGGAGTGGGGGAGCGACTGCCCGGCCAGGACCTCCAGCTGCCCGTCGACGTAACGCCCGGCCAGGTGGCTGTGCGCCTCGCCGCGGCCGTCGAGCACGAGGACGGCGTTGTCGCGCTGCGGCGCCGCCTTGCCGGCCGACGCCGCGTGCGCGACGTGGTGCTTGACGAAGTGCACCTTCGCGGGGTCGAGGCCCGGCAGCGCGTGGGCGAGGAAGTCCGGCGCCATCTGCGCGTACTTCTGGCGCATGACGTCGCCGTCGTCGAACAGGCCGGTCTCCTCGGGGGTGACCATCAGCGCCGGGTCGAAGGAGTAGGCGACCGCGTCGAGCTCCTCGGGGCGGATGCCGGCGTGCCTCAGGCACCAGGCCGCCGACAGCTCGGGCAGTTCCCAGGCGCTCCACGGCAGCGGGCGCTTGCCGTGCTTGCGCCGGCTGAAGCGCTCCTCCTCCGCCGCGGCCACGACCTCCCCGTCGACGACGAGCGCCGCCGCCGGGTCGTGGTAGATGGCGTTGATCCCCAGGACCTTCACCCGTGCACTCCTCCCAGCCGGGCGCCGCGCCCGGACATCCGCTTGATCATCGACGGCCCCGCGCGGTCGCGCAGGGCGAGCGCCCGATGGGGTGGGCCGCCACCGGCGCTCAGGCCCCGCGGACCTGCAGCAGGTCGTTGCGCTCGACCGCCGCGAGCGCGAGCGTCTTGTAGCCGACCTCCTCGAACAGGACGACGACGCGGTCGTCCTCCACCCGCATGACCACGCCGGGGCCCCACTCGGTGTGCACCACCGGCGTCTCGGGCGCGAAGGGCGTGTCGGCGTCGTCGCCGGCGGGCTGCTCGTGGGAGGTGCCCGCCGAGCAGTTGTCGCAGTTGCCGCACGGCTCCTCGAGCTGCTCGCCGAAGTAGCCGAGCAGGTACTGGCGGCGGCACTCGGTGGTCTCGGCGTAGCCGCGCATCATCTCCACGCGGCTCTGGTCGACGCGCTCGTGGTGCTCGGCCAGCTCGCGGGCCGCCCGGGCGGCCTCGCCGGGCGCCGGGGCGCCCTCGGCGGGGTGGGCGGCGCCCTCGTCGTCGAGGACGACGGCGGACACCTGCTCGAGCAGGTTGAGGTCGCGGGCCAGCGGGGTGGCGCCGCGGCCGGTCTCCTCGCGCAGCTGCTTGACGTCGACGCCGTCGTCCACTCCCGCGGCCGGCGCGGCGGCGACCAGCCCCGCCACCTGCTGCAGCTCCTCCTCGGCCGGGGCGCCGGCGGCGAAGAAGCGGCGCAGGCCGAGGTCCTCCTGCCGGTACACCAGGACGGCGAGCGCGGGGTCGCCGTCGCGGCCGGCCCGGCCGATCTCCTGGTAGTAGCTGTCGACGGAGTCGGCCGGCTCGGCGTGCACGACGAAGCGGGTGCCGGGCTTGTCGATGCCCATCCCGAACGCGGTGGTGGCGACGACGACGTCGAGCTCGTCGTCCATCCACGCGCGCTGGGTGTCCTCGCGCTCGGTCTTCTTCAGGCCGGCGTGGTACGGCCGGGCGCGCAGGCCGCGCTCGGTGAGCGCCTCGGCGAGGTCGAGGGTGCCCTTGCGGGTGGCGCTGTAGACGATGCCGGGGCCGCGGCCGGCCTCGACCTCGCCGGCCGTCCGGTCGACGACCGCCTGCCGCTTGGCGTGCGCGTCGGCGTGGTGGTCGACCTCCAGCCGGATCTCGGGGCGGTCGAACCCGGCGACGACGACCTCGGGGTCGCGCATCGACAGCCGCTCGACGATCTCGGCGCGCACCGGCGGGGCGGCGGTGGCGGTCAGCGCCAGCACCGTCGGGTGGCCGAGCTGCTCGACGACCTGGCCGAGCCGCAGGTAGTCGGGGCGGAAGTCGTGGCCCCACGCGGAGACGCAGTGCGCCTCGTCGACGACGAACAGGGCGGGGGAGGCGTCGCGGACGGCCTCGACCACCTCGGGCTTGGCCAGCTGCTCGGGGGCCAGGAACAGGTAGCGGACCGTTCCGTCCGTCAGCCCCTCCACGGCCTCCCGCTGGTCACCGGCCGACAGACTGGAGTTGAGCTGCGCGGCCCGGCCGACGGCGTCACCGAGCTCGGCGAGCCGCTCGACCTGGTCGCGCTGCAGCGCGATGAGGGGCGAGACCACGAGCACCGGCCCGTCGAGCAGCTGGCCGGCCACCTGGTAGACGGCCGACTTGCCGGCGCCCGAGGGCAGCACGGCGAGCGTGTCCCGGCCGGCGAGGACGGACTGCATGGCCTGCTCCTGGCCGGGGCGGAACCCGTCGAAGCCGAGGACGTCGCGGGCCGTCTCCCGCAGCCGGCGGGTCCGGACGGAGGCCGAACCCCCGGCGGGGTTGTCCTGCTTCTCTCGGGGCACCGGCACGCGCTGCCCGGGGCCCGAGATCGGCAAACGGAACGCTGCTGGACGCCGAGCCGCCTCGTCGTGATCGCGTCTCCGCGTCTCCGCGGGAACGGGTGGGCTGCGTCTCCGCGGGAACGCGGGGGATCGGCTGGGCCGCGTCTCCGCGGGAACGCGCTCAGCCGCCGGACGCCGCGTCCCCGCCGGTGAGCCGGCGCAGCCGGTCGCGGTGGTCCATGAGCACCCCGACCGCGTACCGCAGGTCCATCCGCTCGCCGGTCACGGGCATCCCGTCGGCGAGGAGCGGCTCGCCCGCGGGGAACAGGGTCTTGCCCATGGCGGCGGCGTCCTGCCGCCCGGACCGCCTCTCGCCCGCGGGGCCGGACGTGCGGCCGGCGCGCGGACCGGCGGAGGGTCCTGTCGACACGGGCACCCCGCGGGTCGGACGGCTCCCGCCGGGGCGTCCCCGCCGCCCGGCCGGCGCCCTCCTCGCACCGGCGTGCCCGGTCGCCCGGGCGTCCCCGGTCCGGCGGGGAGCGGGCACCGGCCGGCGGCCGACGACCTCGTCGATCGGGTGGACGCCGGTGAGGGGGTCGGCGGTGGTCGGCTCGGTCCCGGCTCCTGCGGTGGGCGGGTGGTCGTCGAGACCGGCCAGGCCGCCGCGGAAGGCGGCGTCGGCGGTGCCCCAGACGTGGCGCCCGTCCGGTGCGGTGACGACGAGCCGCCCGTCGGCGCGCGTCATCACCAGGCCGAGGTCGTGCGCGAGGCCGTGGTCCACGTCGCAGAGCAGCACCAGATTGTCCAGGTCGGTCCGCCCGCCGAACAGCCAGTGCCGCAGGTGGTGGGCGTGCAGCCGCTCGACGCGCGTCTCCGGGCAACCGGGGCGGGCGCAGCCGCCGTCGCGCCGCAGGAGGGCCCGCCGCTGGCCCGTGCTCGCCCGCCGCCGTCTGCGACCGAGGGCGAGCGGTTCCCCGCCGCGCTCCAGCATGGTGAGGACCGTGGCGTCACAGAGCACGCTGCGTGCCTGGGCGGGAGTCAGGGCGGGACCGCCGTCGAGGTGCGCCCGTCCGGCGGCCGAGTCGTCGGCGAGGACGGCCGCGTCGACGTGCACGACGACCTCGCGCCGGGGCGGGTCGCCGGGGCGGCGGTCGGCGTGGACACCGGCGCGGGCCAGTGACGCGAGGGCGGCCAGCCGGCGGGCGGTGGTGCGCTCGCGGGCCAGGCCGGTCAGCTCGTCGTCGTCCGCGCAGCGGCGGTGCAGCTCCTGCCGCTCCTGCCAGCCCGAGCCCGGCGCCGGACCGGCCTCCCGGGTGCGTGCGTTCTGCGCCCGCTCGCGGCGGGCCTCGCGCTCGGCGAGCGACTCGACGGCGGCCAGCACCTCTGCACCGGGTTCCGCGCGCATCCGCAGGCGGAGGACCAGCATCCCGTCGTCGTCCCAGGAGTAGTCGAAGGACTCCCGGCTCTCGGGACGGTCGCCATCGGGGCGGCCGGCGCGCCGCCACGAGCGGACGAAGCGCTCCAGCTGCGCCGCGGTGACCGACAGCGCGAGGTCGAGCAACGACTGCTGGGTGTCGGGCTCGGCGATGCGGGTGAGCGCCCGGACCTCGGAGTACGACAGGCGGCCGTCGGCGAACGCCGTCTCGACGAGGGGCAGGGACCGCAGGGCCCGGGCCACGCGCACGTGCTCGCGGGCCGCGCCCGGCGCCAGCCCGCACTGCCAGGACAACCAGTGCCCGCACGAGCGGGTGCCCCAGCCGTGCCAGCCGCCGCGCTCGTCGAACTCGGCGACCAGGCGCAGCCAGGCGGCGGTGGCGGCCGCGAGCCGGACGGCGCCGGCGGTGATGGCCCGGGCCAGCTCGGGCAGGGGACTGCCGGACGGGTGGGGGGTGCTGCTCGGCTCGGACACGACGCCTCCTGATCGATCACGTGTTCGGATCGTAGGTGTCACCAGTGACAGAAAGTGCAGGTCAGAGGCGGGTACCGTTCCCGCGGAGACGCGGCCGGGTCGGCTACCGCAGGCGGCGGGAACCGACGTCGGCGGCGTCGGCGGCGGAGCGACCGGCCCGCCAGCCGGCGCCGTCCACGGACGAGCGGCTGCGGCTGCTGCGCACGCCGGGGAACAGCTCGGTGAACGCCTCCTCGACGGTCTCCTGCCGGGAGCGCAGCACGGGCAGCAGGTCCACCCCGCGCTCCGTGGCCGCGGCCGTCGTCGCCTGCTCGCGGGCGCTCGTCAACCGCTCCCCGACGCGGCCGGCGTAGCCCAGCAGGAACGCGCGGCGGAAGGCACGGGAGGCCGACCGACGGCCGGCCGCCCGCTCGGCCGCGCCGAGTGCCTGGCCGACCTGGAGCAGCAGCGAGGTGAACAGCAGCTCGACCGCGTCGAGGTCGGTGGCGACGCCGACCAGGGTGGCGATGCCCAGGTCGGGGTACCAGACCAGCCGGACGCCGTTGGCGCGGGCGACCACGTCGAGCAGCTGCACCTTCGCCCGGACGTAGGGGTCGACGACGTGCACCCGGCGGGTGGCGACGTCCGTGCGGCGTGGCGCCGTGCCGCCGTCGAGGAGTGCGGTGTCCACCGCGTGGCGGGTCATCAGCTCCTGCGCCTTGCCGGTGAGCGCCTCCGCCTCCTCGGGGAACTCCGTGGACTCCGCCTTGGCCAGCAGCGCCCGGATGCGCCGCAGCACCCGCGCGTCGTCGGGCGGGGACGCCGCCACCGGGCGGCGGGTCCCCGCACCCCAGGCGGACGGCGGGGGCAGCAGCCGCTCCACGCGGGGGAGCGTGCGCAGCGTGGTGGCCAGCCACAGCACCTCGCGCCACGCCTCACCCGCCGGCCGCCCCTCCGCCCGGTACCAGCCCGCGACCCCGGCCGGGGTGCCCTCCGCCAGCGCCCCGATCTCACTCAGCTGCTCAACCCACGGTCCCGGCGCCCGCGACGCCGCGCCGGTCACCCGGGCGTCCTCGGCGAGCAGGGCCACCGCCAGCCGCGCCGTCCGGGCGCCCGACCCGCGACGGACCGCGTGCGCGACGTCGGCGGGCTGCCAGCCGCGCTCCCAGACGTCGGTGAGGGCCGACAGCAGCGCGTCGGTGGCGGCGCCGGACCCGTCCACGCCGGGGTCGCGCGCGGCCAGGACGCCGGCGACCCCGTCCGCGTCGTCGCCGCCGGGACGGCAGTCGCCCCCGAGCAGCAGGTCGCGCAGCCAGGCGTCGTCGGCGGTCGGGGTGCTCATGCCGGCGATGCTGCCCCGGCGGCCGGACACCGCCCGGGACGCCTGTGGACGCCGGGCCGTCGTCCACAGACCTCCCGGCGCGTCACCGCGGACCGCTGAGCCAGTCCCGCTCGATCCGCTCCGCGCTCGCCGGTCCGCCCAGGAGGAAGCCCTGGACCTGGGGGCACCCCAGCTCCCGCAGACGCCGGAGCTGCTCCTCGGTCTCCACGCCCTCGGCGGTGACGGTGGCGCCCAGGTGCCCGGCCAGCGCGAGGACGGCGGACACGATCGCGTCGGTCGGGCGGTCGTCCGGCAGCCGCGCGACGAAGGAGCGGTCGAGCTTGAAGGCCTGCGGTGTCCGCTCCCGCAGCGCGGCGAAGCTGGAGTACCCCGTGCCGAAGTCGTCCACGGCGAGCGTGACGCCCGCCGCGGTGAAGCGCTCCAGGGCCGCCCGCGCCCCCGGCTCCACGGCGCAGGACTCGGTCATCTCCAGCTCGAGGGCGTCCGCGGGCAGCCCGAGGCGGTCGAGCAGGCCGAGGACGCGTGGGGCGAAGTCGGCGAGCAGCAGCTGACGGGTCGAGACGTTGACCGCCACCCGCGGGGTGGCGGCGGGACCGAAGACCCGTCGCCACCGCGCGGCCTGGCCGCAGGCCTGCTCGAGCACCTGCACGCCGAGCTCGTGGATCAGCCCGGTCTCCTCGGCCGCGGGGATGAACTCGGCCGCCGGCACCTCCCCGCGCTCGGGGTCGCGCCACCGGGCGAGCGCCTCCACGGCCGCCAGCCGGCCGTCGGCCACCCGCACGATCGGCTGGTAGGCGACGGTCACCGCGCCGGCCCCGACCGCGTGGCGCAGCGCCGCCCGCAGGCCCAGCCGGTCCCGGGTCTGGCGGCGCAGCGGCTCGTTGAAGACCTCGTAGCGGTTGCCCCCGGTCGCCTTGGCGCGCTGCAGCGCCATGTCGGCCGCCCGGAGCACCTCCTCGGCGTGCCCGTCGCCGTCCGGGCCGGCCGGGCCCCCGCGCCCCTCGCGCAGCCGCGGCCGGGCCAGCCCCTCGGCGTCGGCGACGGCCACCCCGACGCTGCCGGTGACGACGACCTCCCGGCCGTCGAGGGCACACGGCTCGGCCAGCGCGGCGAGCAGCCGCTCGGCCACCCCGGCCGCCTCCTCGACGCCGGTCACGCCGTCGAGGAGGACGGCGAGCTCGTCCCCGCCGAGGCGGCTGACCAGGTCGCCGGGCCGCACCGCCCCCTCCAGCCGGCGCGCGACCGCGACGAGCAGCTCGTCGCCGGCGTCGTGCCCGAGCTGGTCGTTGACCCCCTTGAAGCCGTCGAGGTCGCAGTAGAGCACCGCGAACCGGCTGTCGGGACTGCGCTCCGCCCGGTGCGCCGCGGCCTCCAGGCGGTCCATGAGCAGGACGCGGTTGGCCAGCCCGGTGAGCGAGTCGTGCACGGCCGCGTGCTCGGCGGCCGCGACGCTGGCCTGCCGCCCGGTGACCAGCGCGCCGAGCATCAGGCCGGCCAGGGTGAGGGTCACCAGGCCGAGCTGCAGGCGCAGCGGGCTGTCCACGACGTCCCGGCCGACCAGGGCCACGGCGACGGCGTTGGCCACGAGGACGGCGAACACCACGCGGGGCAGCCCGCCGCGGACGGCGATCCAGATCAGCGGCACGTACACCAGGTAGGCCAGGTCCAGCCCGCCGACCGCCGGCTCGCCGTAGGCCAGGTACAGCGTCGCGAGCAGCAGCGCCGCCTGCCCGGCGATCTCCAGCCGCTCGTCCACCACCCGGGCGGCGAGCCGGCCGGCCCACCGCGGCCGCAGCCGGCCCGGCCACACCGGGCGCTCGTGCCCGGGCCCGTCCCGGGGCGGGCCGGGCAGCGGCGGCCGGTCCCGCCACAGCGCGGGCACCGCCCGGCTCGCGACGAGCAGCGCGGGGGTGAGCACCCCGACGCCCGTGGCCCGGCCGGACCAGAAGCCGAGGACGCCGCGGAACAGCTCACCCCAGGTCAGCAGCCCGACGACCGTGTACTGGAGGACCTGGACGACGGCGACGACGAACGGCCCGGCGACGGCGGCCAGCGCGAGCAGCCAGACGGCGTCCCGCTGGCCGGGCAGGCGCGGGTCGATCCGCAGCCGACGGAGCAGCAGCCAGGCCGCGGTCGTGTAGACGACGGTGCTGACGACGGCGCTGAGCCCGATGCTGACCCAGCTGACGTCCGGTCCGCTCACCACCAGCCCGTGCAGCGGGTCGGTCAGCAGCAGCAGCGGGGCGTAGCGCAGCCCGAACACGAGCAGCAGGGCGAAGCTCAGCCCGGTGGGCGGGTACCACAGCGACACCTCCTGCCGGGCCTGGAAGACGCTGGCGACGGCGTCCAGCCCCAGCCAGAACCCCAGGTACGCCACCGAGACGATCAGCGGACCGCGCCACCGGCGCATGCTCGTCGCGTCCCCCTGTCCCCCTCGACCGGACGGCTGCCGGCTGCGTCCTCCCTGCCCCCGGCGGGCGGCCCTACACCCCGGGTCGCGCGGGGCCGGCCACTAGCCTGCCGCGGGTGACGACCAGCTACCGGATCGCCGAGGCCGCGGCCCTGCTCGGGGTCAGCGACGACACGGTGCGCCGCTGGGTGGACAGTGGCCGGCTGGCTGCCTCGCGCGAGGGCGGCGGGCCGGCGCACGTCGACGGCGCCGACCTCGCCCGGCTCGCCGCGGACCTGCACGAGGCACCCGAGCCCGGCGCCACCCGCGGCTCGTCGGCCCGCAACCGGCTCGCCGGCATCGTCACCCGCGTCGTCCGCGACACCGTCATGGCGCAGGTGGAGATCCAGGCCGGGCCCTTCCGGCTGGTCTCGCTGATGTCCCGGGAGGCCGCCGACGAGCTGGGCCTCGAGGTCGGCGTGCGCGCCGTCGCCACCGTCAAGGCGACGCAGGTGAGCGTCGACGTGCCGTGACGCCTCCGCACCGGCGGACTCAGACGCGCTAGTGTCCCGCGCATGCGGAGCGGACGGGTCCTCGCGGCACTGGCGGCGGCGGTGCTGACGGCCGCCGGGTGCGGCGGTGGCGACGACGGCGCCGCGGCGTCGACGGCCGAGGCGTCGCCGGGCGGCCCCACCGGCACGGTGACCGTCTTCGCGGCGGCCTCGCTCACCGACGTGTTCACCGACCTCGGCCAGCGGCTGGAGGACGACCACGACGGGCTGACCGTGCAGTTCAACTTCGCCGGCAGCTCGGCGCTGGCCACCCAGCTCACCCAGGGCGCCCCGGCCGACGTGTTCGCCTCGGCCAACGGCACGCAGATGGCGGTGGTCACCGACGCCGGCCTGGCCGACGGCGAGCCGGCCGTCTTCACCGCCAACGTGCTGCAGATCGCCGTCCCCGCGGGCAACCCCGCCGGCGTCACCGGGCTGGCCGACTTCGGCCGCGAGGACCTCACCCTCGCCGTCTGCGCCCCCGAGGTGCCCTGCGGCGCGGCCGCCGAGGACGTCTTCGCCGCCGCCGGCGTGACCGCGCGCCCCGACACCCAGGAGGAGGACGTGCGCGCCGCGCTCACCAAGGTGGAGCTCGGCGAGGTCGACGCCGCGCTGGTCTACGCCACCGACGTCGTCGCCGCCGGGGACGCCGTCGAGGGCATCGCCTTCCCGGAGGCCGAGGACGCCGTCACCGACTACCCGCTGTGCACGCTGGCCGCCGCGCCCAACCCCGACGGCGCGCGGGCCTTCGTCGACCTCGTCCGCTCCGCCGAGGGGCAGCAGGCGCTCGAGGCGGCCGGCTTCCGCGCCCCGTGAGGCGCGAGCGCACGCCGGCGCCGCTGCTGGTCCCGGCCACCCTCGCGGTCGCCTTCCTCGTCCTGCCGCTGGCCGGGCTGCTGGTCAGGACCCCCTGGACGCAGCTGGGCACGCTGCTCACCGCGCCCGGCGTCGGGCAGGCGCTGCGGCTGTCGCTGCTCTCGGCCACGCTGGCCACCGCGGTCTCCGTCGTGCTCGGCGTGCCGCTGGCCTGGGTGCTGGCCCGCTCGCGGGCGCGGGGCCGGGCGGTGTTGCGGGCGCTGGTCACCGTGCCGCTGGTGCTGCCCCCGGTCGTCGGCGGCGTCGCGCTGTTCCTCGTGCTGGGGCGGCAGGGCATCGTCGGCAGCTGGCTGGCCGGGACCACCGGGGTCACCATCCCGTTCACCACCGCCGCCGTCGTCATCGCCGAGACGTTCGTGGCGATGCCCTTCCTCGTGATCAGCGTCGAGGGCGCGCTGCGGGCCGCCGACGCCCGCTACGAGGACGCCGCCGCCACCCTCGGCGCCGACCGCTGGACCACCTTCCGCCGGGTCACCCTCCCGCTGGTGGCCCCGGGCGTCGCCGCGGGCGCGGTGCTGTGCTGGGCCCGGGCCCTGGGGGAGTTCGGCGCCACGATCACCTTCGCCGGCAACTTTCCCGGCACCACGCAGACGATGCCGCTCGCCGTCTACCTGGCGCTGCAGCGCGACCCGCAGGCGGCGATCGTGCTCTCCCTGGTCCTCCTCCTCGTCTCGGTGGCCACCCTCCTGCTGCTGCGCGACCGCTGGCTCGGCCGCGGGGGAGCGGCCGGGTGAGCCTGCAGGCGCACGTCGTCGTCCGCCGGGGCACGCTCCCCGTCGACGTCGGCCTCGAGGTCGCCGACGGCGAGGTGCTCGCCGTCCTCGGGCCCAACGGCGCGGGCAAGTCCACGCTGCTGCGTGTGCTCGCCGGCCTGCTGCCGCCCGACGGTGGCCGGGTGGCCGTCGACGGGCGGCCGTGGGACGACGTCGCGGCCGGCGTGCACCTGCCCGCCCACCGGCGCCCCCTCGGCATGGTCTTCCAGGACCACCTGCTCTTCCCCCACCTGTCGGTGCTGGACAACGTCGCCTTCGGCCCGCGCACCCGGGGGGCGTCGCGGGCCGCGGCGCGGCGGGCGGCGGCCGGGTGGCTCGACCGGGTGGGCCTGGCCGACCTCGGCGCCCGCCGGCCCGGGCAGCTCTCCGGCGGGCAGGCGCAGCGGGCGGCGCTGGCCCGCGCGCTCGTCGGCGACCCCGCGCTGCTGCTGCTCGACGAGCCGCTGTCGGCGCTCGACGCCCGCACCCGGCTGGCCGTGCGCGCCGAGCTGCGCCGCCACCTCGCGGAGTTCGGGGGCAGCACCGTGCTGGTCACCCACGACCCGGTCGACGCGACGGCGCTGGCCGACCGGGTGCTGGTGGTCGAGGACGGCGCCGTCGTGCAGGCCGGCACGCCCGCCGACGTCGCCCGGCACCCGCGCACCGACTACGTGGCCCGGCTGGTCGGGCTCTCGCTGCTGCCCGGCACGGGGGAGGGGCTGACCGTGCGGCTGGCCGGTGGCGGGACGGTCGCGGTCGCCGAGCCCGCGGCCGGCCCGGTGCTGGTGGCCATCCGCCCGGAGTCGGTGGCGCTCTACCCGTCCCGGCCCGCGGGCAGCCCGCGCAACGCCTGGCCGGCGCGGGTGGCCGGGGCGACCCCGCACGGCTCCACGGTGCGCTGCGAGCTCGACGGCGAGGTGCCGCTGCTCGCCGACGTCACCGCGACCGCGTTCGCCGAGCTGGGGCTGGCGCCGGGCTCGCCGGTGTGGGCGGTGGTCAAGGCCTCCGAGGTCACCGTCTACGCACGCTGACAGGAGCGCGGTGACAGGCTGGCGGGCGTGAGCACGGTCGCCGGTCTGGTCCTCGCCGCGGGCGGGGGACGCCGCTACGGGATGCCCAAGGCCCTGGTCGAGTACGGGGGCAGCCTGCTGGTCGAGCGGGCGGTGCGGACGGCGCGGGCGGTGTGCGACCCGGTGCTCGTCGTCCTCGGCGCCCGGGCGGTGGACGTCTGGCGCACCGCCGACCTCGACGGCGCCACCGTGCTGGCCAACCGCGACTGGGAGACCGGCATGGCCTCGAGCCTGCGCACCGGCCTGGACGGCCTGCGCGGCTGGCCGGGGCGGGTCGACGCCGCCCTGGTCACCCTCGTGGACATGCCCGGGATGACGCCGGAGGCGCTGCGCACGGTCGCCGCGCACGCCGCCCCCGACGCGCTGGCCGTCGCCACCTACGACGGCGTCCGCGGCCACCCGGTGCTCCTGGGCCGGGAGCACTGGGCCGGGGTGGCCACCACCGCCACGGGTGACGAGGGCGCCCGCCGCTACCTGGCCGCGCACGCCGTCACCGAGGTCGACTGCACCGGCCTGGCCGACCCGGTCGACCTCGACGTGCCGCCCGGCGGGGTAGCTTCGGCGCCGTGACCGCCGGCCTTCTGATCGCCCGAGTCGTCGACGAGCCGCTGTCGGTCGCCGAGCACGAGCAGGCGGTGGCCGACCGCGGTGCCGGGGCCGTCGTCTCCTTCTCCGGCGTCGTCCGCGACGTCGACGGCGGCCGGTCGGTGACCGAGCTGGAGTACGTCGGCCACCCGACGGCGGAGCAGGTGGTCGTCGAGCTGGCCGAGGAGTTCGCCGCCCGGCCCGGGGTCCGCGCGGTCGCCGTCTCGCACCGGGTCGGCCTGCTGGGCATCGGCGACGTGGCGCTGGCCTGCGCGGTCAGCGCCGCGCACCGCGGCGAGGCCTTCCGCGCCTGCGCCGAGCTCGTGGACGAGGTGAAGAAGCGGCTGCCGATCTGGAAGCGGCAGGTCTTCACCGACGGCGCCGAGGAGTGGGTCGCCTGCCCCTGAGTCCGGTGGTGCGCCGCGGCGCGGGTGCTTGACCGGGTCGGACGCCCGTGGCACAACAGGCGCTGACTCCGAGGGTGGGGCGCTCTCCGGCCGTCACCGCAGCGACGGGAGGTGCACGCCCGTGGTCGCGCCGCAGCGGGACGCCCACCTCGAGGCGATGCCCCTGTGCTACCTCTCCGTCGACGCGGACTGGCGGGTCACCTACGTCAACGCGGCCGGTGAGGCCGTCCTCGGCCGGACCTGGGACGAGCTGGTCGGCACCGACTACTGGGCCGCGTTCCCGGCCACCGTCGACAGCGAGTTCGGCCACGCCTACCGCCAGGCGGTGGCCACCGGGCACGCGCAGACCGTCGAGGCCTTCCACCCGGCCCCGCTCGACCGCTGGTTCGAGGTGCGCGCCGTGCCGCTGGACGGCGGCCTGGCGCTCTACCTCTCCGACGTCACCGACCGCCGGCTCGCGCAGGACCGCCTGGCGCTGCTGGCCCGGGTCGGCGGCGAGCTGACCGGCACGCTGGACCTGGCCGAGGCGGTGCGCCGCATCCCGCGCCTGGTGGTGCCCGAGCTGGGCGAGGGCTGCCTGCTCACCGTCCTCGACGACGAGGGGCGCCCGCGCGACCTGGGGTCGTGGCACCGCGACCCGGCCCTCCGCGACGTCCTGGCCCGGTACGCGGCGGTGCGGCTGCCGGCCATGCCCGCGGTGGCGCCGGTGGTGCGGGCGCTGGCCGGCCAGACCGTGGCCGCCGACGGCGCCGACGTGCTGGCCGCCATGCCCGACTCCGAGGCGCACGCGCTCTACCGCGCGCTGGGCACGCCGGCGGTGCTGGCCGTGCCGCTGCCCGGCCGGGAGCGGGTCATCGGCGCGCTCACCTTCCTCGCCGGGGCCAGCCCGGTCGACCCGCTCACCGCCCGCGAGGTGGCCGGCCGGGTGGGCCTGGCCCTCGACAACGTCCGGCTCTTCGCCCGCCAGCGCCAGCTCGCCGAGGCGTTGCAGCGCAGCCTGCTCACCCGGCCGCGCCGCTCGGAGCTGGGCCGGATCGCGGTGCGCTACACCCCGGCCGCCGAGGCCGCGCGGGTCGGTGGCGACTGGTACGACGCCTTCGCCCAGCCGGGCGGGGGGACGACGCTGGTCATCGGCGACGTGGTCGGGCACGACACCGCGGCGGCCGCGGCGATGGGGCAGCTGCGCTCGCTGCTGCGCGGGATCGCCGTCTACAGCGACGCCGGCCCGGCCGAGCTGCTGCGCGGGCTGGACAGCGCGATGGCCACCCTCGGCGTCGACACGCTGGCCACCGCCGCCGTGGCCCGCTTCGAGCGGCTGCCGGAGGACGCCGGGACCGGGCGCACGCGGATGTGCTGGTCCAACGCCGGCCACCTGCCGCCGCTGCTGCTGCGGCCCGGCGGCACCCCGGTCGCCCTGCCGGAGGGCCCCGGCGACCTGCTGCTCGGCGTCGACCCGGCCGGCCCGCGGACCGAGTCGCGGATCGCCCTGGAACCCGGGACGACGGTCCTGCTCTACACCGACGGGCTGGTCGAGCGGCGCGGCAGCGACCTCGACGCGGGCATGGCCCGGCTGGTGGCCGCGGCCCGTCAGCTCGCCGACCGCCCGCTCGGCGCGCTCTGCGACGAGCTCATCGAGCGGCTGGTGCAGGACCGGCCCGAGGACGACGTCGCCCTGGTCGCCCTGCGCCTGGACGGCTGAGCCCTGCGCCTGGACGGCTGAGCCCCGCGCCCGGACGGCTGAGCCCCGCGCCGGTCAGCCGACCGTGCGGCCGTCCTCGTCGGTCGGCCGGGGCGTGCCGGAGCCGCGGGCGGCCTCCTGGGCGCGCTCCTCCTCCAGCTCCACCTCCGCCTCCAGCCGGTGCGCCTCCCCGGCCACCTGGGCGGCGGCGTCGCCGTGCGACTGGCCGTAGACCTCCTCGGCCCGGCCGAGCAGTTCCTCCGCCTTGGCCTTCGCCTTGTCGATGAAGCTCATCGTGCTCCCGTCCTCTCGGTGTTCCGGGTCGCCGAGTCCCGGTGGGCGGCGTCGCGGATCTCGCCCACGAGCTCCTCCAGGATGTCCTCCAGGGCCACCACGCCGACCACCCGGCCGCCGTCGGCCACCGCGGCGAACTGGGCCCGCCCTGCCTGCATGACGCCGAGGGTGCGGCGCAGGTCGTCGGCGGCGTCCACCCGCGGCAGCGGGCGGGTGATGTCGCGGACCCGTGGCTCGGGGGCGCCGTCGGGCACCAGCACGTCCTTGACGTGCACGTAGCCGAGCAGCCGGTCGCCGTCGGCCACGGGGAAGCGGGAGAAACCGGTCGCCGCGGCCGCCCGCTCGACGGCGGCGGTGCCGTCGCCCGGCGCGACGACGGTCAGCGCCGCCCGCGGGATGAGCACCGAGCGGGTGTCGCGGTCCTCCAGACCCAGCGCGCCGGTGAGCAGCTCGTGGCCGCGCTCGTCGAGCAGGCCGCCGGCCCGCGACTCGTCGATGAGGCCGGCCACCTCGTCGCGGGTGAAGGCGCTGGCCACCTCGTCGCGGGGCTGCACCCGCAGCAGCCGCAGCGCGCCGTTGGCCAGCGCGTTGAGGGCGACGATGACCGGCTTGAGGACGGTGACGACGGCGGCCAGCGGCGGGGCCAGCGCCAGCGCCGCGCGGTCGGGTCCGGCCAGCGCCAGGTTCTTGGGCACCATCTCGCCGATCACCACGTGCAGCGCCACGACGAGGGTGAGCGCGAGGACGAAGGCGATCGGGTGCACCAGCGCCTCGGGCACCGACAGCAGCGCGAACACCGGCTCGAGCAGGTGCGCGACCGCGGGCTCACCGATGGCGCCCAGGCCCAGCGAGCAGACGGTGATGCCGAGCTGGGCGCCGGCCATCATCAGCGACACCCGCTCCATCGCCGCCAGCGTCGTCCGGGCGCGGCGCGAGCCGGCCTCGGCCAGCGGCTCGATCGACGAGCGGCGCGCGGAGATCAGCGCGAACTCCGCGCCGACGAAGAACGCGTTGGCCAGCAGCAGCACGACGGCGACGAGGACGCCGACCCAGTCACCCACGGTCGTCCTCCTGCTCGTCGCCGGACGTCGCGGGCAGGCCGCCGACGACGGCCCGCTCCACGCGGGTGCCGTCGACCCGCTCGACCTGCACCCACACCCCGGCCGGCAGGCCCTCGGCCTCGGCGGCCAGCTCGGGCGGCAGCGTGGGCCGCGCCTCGATCCGGTCGCCGACGTCGGGGATGCGGCCCAGCACGTGCAGCACGAGGCCGCCGAGGGTCTCGTAGTGCCGGTCGGACGGGACGGCCAGGCCGGTGGCCGCCGCGACCTCGTCGGGGCGCAGCAGGCCCGACACCGACCAGGTCCCGTCGCCGCGGTCGACGACGGCGTCCCCGGTCTCGGTGTCGTGCTCGTCGCTGAGGTCGCCGACCAGCTCCTCGACGAGGTCCTCGACGGTCACCACGCCGTCGGTGCCGCCGTACTCGTCGACGACGACGGCCATCTGCAGGCCGCCCCGGCGCAGGTCACCGAGCAGGTCGTCGAGGCGGCGCGAGGTCGGCACGAACAGCGCCGGCAGCATCACCGCCGACACGGGGGTGTCCTCCCGCCGGTCGCGGGCGACGGCGAGGGCGTGTTTCACGTGCACCATCCCCACCACGTCGTCGACCCCGGCGGGAGTGACCACGGGGAAGCGCGAGTGACCCGACTCGCGGGCGACGGTGAGCACCGCGGCGACCGGCGCCCCGGCGTCCACGGTGGTCATCCGGGTGCGCGGGGTGGCGGCGTCGCTGGCGCGCAGCTCACCGAAGGCCAGGCCGCGCTCCAGCAGCACCGCCGTCTCGGCCGGCAGCGTCCCCTGCCGGCCCGAGCGGCGGACCAGCGAGGTCAGCTCCTCCGGGGAGCGGGCCGAGGCCAGCTCCTCCTGGGGCTCGACACCGAAGAGCCGGCGCAGCAGGACGTCGGCCCAGCCGTTGAGCAGCCGGATGACCAGCGCGGTGGCGCGGGTGAAGCCGCCCTGGAAGCCCGCGACCGCCTTCGCGGTGCGCAGCGGCTCGCTGATCGCCACGTTCTTGGGCACCAGCTCGCCGAAGACCATGGTGAGCACGGTGGCCAGCACCAGGGCGAGGGTGATCGAGACCGACCGGGCCGCGGCGCCGGACAGGCCCACCGACTCCAGCGGCCCGCGCAGCAGCGCCGCGATGGAGGGCTCGGCCACGAAGCCGATGGCCAGGTTGGTGACGGTGATGCCGAGCTGGGCGCCCGACAGCTGCGTGGACAGCGTGCGCAGCGCGGCGAGCACGCCCGGCGCCCCGCGCACACCCGCGGCGGCCTCCCGCTCGACGGTGGCCCGGTCGACGGTGACCAGGGAGAACTCGAAGGCCACGAAGCCGGCGCAGGCCAGGACGAGCAGGACGCCGACGAGGACCAGCAGCCACTCGATCACGGCGCGACCCGGGGGGAGGAGGGGTTCGGACGGGCAGGCCTGCTCACAGGCGGACGGTCATCCTCCCGCGAAGGGGGGCAGCACGTCGACCGTGGCCCCGGGCGACAGCGGCACCGCGCGGTCGCGCGTCTGCGTCCCGTCGACCAGGAACGAGCAGGCGGTGAGCACCTTCCCCAGCCGCTCGCCGTGGGCCGCGACCATCGCGCCGACCAGCTCCTCGAGCGTGCCGGCCGCGCGGGTCTCGGTGTCCACGCCGGCGGCCGCGCGGGCGCCGGCGAAGTAGCGGACGGTGACGGTCCCGGCCACGGGGCTCAGCCGCCGATGGCCGACATCGGCCGGCTCGGCTGCAGGAAGCTCGGGTCGTCGATGCCGTGGCCGGGGAGCTTGGCCAGCGTGGCGATCCGCCAGCGGTCGGCCAGCTCGGCGTCGCTGGCGCCCTCGCGCATCGCCGTCCGCAGGTCGGACTCCTCGCGGGCGAACAGACAGTTGCGGATCTGGCCGTCGGCGGTGAGCCGGGTGCGGTCGCAGGTGCCGCAGAAGGAGCGGGTGACCGAGGCGATCACCCCGACCGTGGCCGGCCCGCCGTCGACCAGCCAGCGCTCGGCGGGAGCCGACCCCCGCTCCTCGGTGTCGGGCGTGAGGTCGTGCGCGGCCGACAGCCGCTCGAGGATGTCCTCCGCGGTCACCATCTCGCCGCGGGTCCACGCGTGGTGGGCGTCCAGCGGCATCTGCTCGATGAAGCGCAGCTGGTAGCCGTGCTCGAGGCAGAAGTCGAGCAGGGGGACGGCGTCGGCCTCGTTGATGCCGCGCAGCAGGACCGCGTTGACCTTGACCGGCGTGAGCCCGGCGTCCTGGGCGGCCCGCAGCCCGGCGAGGACGTCGTCGAGCCGGTCGCGGTGGGTCAGCTGCCGGAACCGCTCGCGGTCGAGGGTGTCGAGGCTGACGTTGATGCGGTCCAGGCCGGCATCGGCCAGGGCGGGGGCGACGCGCGCCAGGCCGATGGCGTTGGTGGTGAGGCTGACCTCGGGCCGGGGCGCGAGCGCGGTGGCCGCGGCGACGATGCCGACCAGTCCCGGGCGCAGCAGCGGCTCGCCGCCGGTGAAGCGGACCTCGCGGATGCCGAGCTCCTCGACGCCGATGCGGACCAGCCGGGCGACCTCGTCGTCGGTGAGCTGCTCGACCTTGGGCAGCCACTGCAGCCCCTCGGGCGGCATGCAGTAGGTGCAGCGCAGGTTGCAGCGGTCGGTCAGCGAGACGCGCAGGTCGGTGGCCACCCGGCCGTGCCGGTCGACCAGCCCGCCGGTCCCGGGCGCGACGCCGGCCGGGGCGCCGTCGGAGGGACGGGTCCGGGGGTCGGGGAGGGGGGTCGCGCTCACGCCTGCGAATGTAGTGGCGGAACCCGATCGCGTCGCCGAGCTGCGCCGGACGGGCCCGGAGACGCCGCATCCGCGGACGCGACGGGGTCTTCCCGCCGCGTCCGCGGATGCGGAGTGCTGCACCGACGTTGCACGCCGGTGGGTGGTTCAGCCGATCGGGGTGGGGGCGATCGGGTCCGGCGGCACCGGCACCGAGCCCTGGATGCGGTTCTGCGCCTGGCAGTCGGTCGTGCAGTTGGTGGCGCCGGCCGACAGCTCGACCGAGTCCTCGCCGAGCACGCCGCCCATGCGGCCGCCGGAGGCGACCGACCAGCGGGTCGAGGTGGCCGTCTGGGCGAGCTTCGTGGCCACCTGCGGGCTGTCCTTGCCCAGGAGCATCTGGTGCGTGGCGTCGGCGGCCACGCCGTCGCCGAAGTTGACCTTCCCGGTGTACGGGTTGACGAAGTAGTAGAGGCCGGTGCCGAGGGTGTGCACGAACTCGACCGCGGTGCCGAACTCCTGCTCCATCTGGAAGATGCCGCCCTGCGGGGCGTCCTTCGACTGGACCTTGAACTTGCCGGCGGCGGTGCTGAACTCGGTGACCAGGACGTCGTCGCGCAGGCGCAGGTCGCTGATCCGGACGCCACCGAGCTGGGTCGCGGTGAGGACGGGGACCTTGGCGGCGAACACGACGGTCGGGGCGGTGACCATGCGCTCCGGGCTCGGCGCGCCGGTCAGCGTGTAGTCGTAGACACCCAGCGTCGCCGGGTCGATCCTGTAGGTGACGTGCGTGCCACGGACGACGATCGGCCCGGTCGGCGTCACGCCCTGCAGGCGGGTCTCGCGACCGGCGGCGGGGTTGTAGGTCCGGCCGTTGACGGTGACGGAGAAGTCGCCGCCGGCGCCGCCCCCCTCGCCGGCGCCGTCGTCGCTGCCGGCCCACGCAGTGCCGGGGACGAGCAGGGCGGTCAGCGCGAGCAGCAGGACCAGCAGGAGGCGGAGGGGCAGCGGGCGGTGCTGCCGCGGGGAGGGGGCCACGGGGCTCCTTCGGACGGTGTGCGGGACGTCACCCAGAGTGCATGAACTTTCATGTACCAGCGGGACGACACGCGGGCACCGCGGAAACCGGCACGACGCCGGACCGGCCGGTTGGCTACCGTCGAGGACGCCACCCGAGGGTCCGGCGGGCACCCCCGCACTCGCCTGTGGCCAGGAAGCGCGAGAGAACCCGTGTCACCCCGCACCGTGCTGCGCCCCGTCCTCGGGCCGTACGCCCACCTGTTCACCGCCGTCCCGGGCTCGGCCTGGTTCTCCCTCGCAGGCTGGGTCGCGCGGCTGCCGCTGCCCATGCTGGGCCTGGGCGCCGTGCTGCTCGTCGAGGGCTACTCCGGCAGCTACGCGCTGGCCGGCGCCGTCTCCGGGACGCTGGCGCTCTCCGCCGCCGTCGCCGGGCCGCTGTGGTCGCGGGCCATGGACCGCCGCGGGCAGGGCGCCGTGCTGCGCCGCGCCATGGCCGCCTACCTGGTCACCGGCCTGTCGCTGGTGGCCGTCGTCGTCGGCGACGCGCCCACCTGGAGCTGGTTCCTGCTCGCCGCGCTGACCGGCGCGAGCCTGCCCAACATCGGCGCGATGGTGCGCTCCCGGTGGGCGGCCGCCCTGGCCGACGCCGAGCGCCGGCAGACCGCCTTCGCCTTCGAGGCCGTCGTCGACGAGGTGGTGTTCGTCGTCGGCCCGCCGCTGGTCACCGTGCTCGGCACCCTCGTGGCGCCGGCCGCCGGCTTCACCACCGGCATCGTGCTCGGCACGGTCGGCGGGGTCTGGCTGGCCCGGCAGCGCGGCACCGAGCCGCCGGTCGTGCCGGACACCGCCGGACCGGCGCGGCGGCGGACGGCCGCGCTCACCCCCGCGGTGCTCGTCGTGTGCGCCGCCTACCTCGGGGTGGGCACCGTCTTCGGCGCCATGGACGTCGTGGTCGTGGGGTTCGCCGAGTCGGTCGGCGCGCCGGCGCTCGCGGGCCTGGCGCTGGCGCTCTACGCCGGGGGGAGCCTGCTGGCCGGCCTGGCCTACGGCGTCGCCCGGCTGCGCGGCTCGCTGGCCGCCCGCTTCCTCGTCACCGCCGTCGCCTTCGGGCTGGCCGCCCAGGCGCTGTGGACGGTCTCCTCGCTGCCGCTGCTGGTCGGCGCCGGCTTCCTCGCCGGGCTCGCCGTCGCGCCCGTGCTGGTGTCGGGGGCGTCGCTGGCCGAGTCGCGGGTGCCGCGGTCGGCGCTCACCGAGGCGCTGGCCTGGACCAACACCGGGCTGACCCTCGGTGTCACCGCGGGCTCGGCGCTGGCCGGTGCCGCCGTCGACGCGTGGGGCGCCCAGCGGGCCTTCGCCGTCCCGGCGCTGGCGGCCGCCGCGGCCGCGCTCATCGCCCTGGCCGGGGCGCCGCTGCTGCGCCGCCGCCCGGCGGCCGCGGTCGAGGGACCCGTGTCACGGGTTGGGGACGCGGTCGGCGGGTAGCCGCGCAGGACGGGGAGCCTGGCGCGCCATGGAGTGGCGCGCCGCCCACCGTCCACGACCGAGAGGGAGAGCCCGTGGCCACCGTGCCCACCATCCGCCTGAACAACGGCGTCGAGATCCCGCAGCTGGGCTTCGGCGTGTACCAGATCCCGCCGGAGGAGACCGTCGAGGCGACCCGCACCGCGCTCGAGGTCGGCTACCGGCACATCGACACCGCCGAGATGTACGGCAACGAGAAGGAGGTCGGCCAGGCGGTCCGCGAGTCCGGCGTCGACCGGTCGGAGGTGTTCGTCACCAGCAAGCTCAACAACGGCTTCCACCGCCGCGACGACGCGCTGCGCGCCTTCGACCAGACGCTGGCCGACCTCGGCTTCGACCAGCTCGACCTGTTCCTCGTCCACTGGCCGCTGCCCACGATCGACGTCGACTACGTCGAGACGTGGAAGGCGATGGAGGAGATCTACGCGAGCGGCCGGTGCCGCGCCGTCGGCGTCTCCAACTTCAACCCGCACCACCTGCGGCGGCTCTTCGCCGAGAGCGAGCTGCGCCCGGCGGTCAACCAGATCGAGGTGCACCCCTACCTCGCCAACGACGAGGTGCGGGCCTTCGACGCCGACCACGAGATCGTCACCGAGGCCTGGTCGCCGATCGCCCAGGGCAAGGTGCTCGGCGACCCGGTGGTCACCCGCATCGCCGAGAAGACGGGCCGCACGCCGGCGCAGGTCGTGCTCCGCTGGCACGTGCAGCGCGGCGACGTCGTCTTCCCGAAGTCGGTGACCCGCAGCCGGGTCGAGGAGAACTTCGCGCTGTTCGACTTCGAGCTCGACACCGGCGACATGGCCGCCCTCACCGGCCTCGACCGCGGCGAGCGCACCGGCCCCGACCCGGACACCTTCGACTACGTGCCCCGCTGACCTCCCGCGCCCGGGACGGGCGAGATCACGTGATCTCGCCCGTCCCGGGCGGCACAGCGGTCGAGATTGCGCGATCTCGACGGGAGGCGGACGGGCGTCAGTCCTGGGTGACGAAGTCGATGAGCTCCTCGACGCGGCCGATCAGCGCGGGCTCGAGGTCGGTCCACGTGCGGACGCGCGCCAGGATGCGCTGCGCCCAGACGTAGCCGGTGTCGTCCTCCCAGCCCAGCCGGCGGCAGACGCCGGTCTTCCAGTCCTCACCCTTCGGCACGGTCGGCCACGCGCGGATGCCGACGACGGAGGGCTTGACCGCCTGCCAGATGTCGATGAACGGGTGGCCGACGACGAGCGCGTGCTCGCCGGTCACCTGCTCGGCGATCCGCGACTCCTTCGACCCGCGGACCAGGTGGTCGACCAGCACGCCCAGCCGCCGTCCCTCCGAGGGCCGGAAGTCGCGGACGATGCCCGGCAGGTCGTCGACGCCGTGCAGCGGCTCCACGACGACGCCCTCGATGCGCAGGTCGTGGCCCCAGACCTTCTCGACCAGCTCGGCGTCGTGCTTGCCCTCGACGTAGACGCGGCCCTCGCGGGCGACGCGGGCCCGCGCCCCGGCGACGTAGGTGGACCCGGACGCGCTGCGGGTGGGCGTCACCGGGCCCTTCGGCGTCGGCCGCACCAGCGCGACCGGCCGCCCGTCGACCCAGAAGCCCGGGCCCAGGGGGTAGGCGCGGACGCGCCCGAAGCGGTCCTCGAGGTGGACGACGTCCTTCTCGCAGCGGACGACGGCACCGACGAACCCCGAGCTGGGGTCCTCGACGACGAGGTCGCGCTCGGCGGCCACCTGCGGCGGCGGCTTCCTCACCGTGCGCGGGTGCACCAGGTCGTCGTAGGGCGAGCGGGGCGGCACCTCCCCAGGAGAGCCGATGACGGCGGCCACGTGGTGGCGGCGCGCCGTGCCCGGTGCACGACACGCCCGGGCGGCAGGGTCCTCGCGGCGCGTGACGACGCGTCGGACGGCGGACGACGTCGTCCGGATCTGCTCGGCGCCGCACTGACCTGCGCGGACGCCGTGACCAACCGACCGCCGGGACGGTCTCCGCGCGTCGGCGACGGCGGTCACCCGGCGTCGCCGCCCGAAGAGATCGACTCCGTCCGTTTCGGGGCGTCCTCCCTGGTCACCCATCCACACGACCGAAACACCAGAGCTCAGATGGGAGCGAGAACGACGATGATCGGCACCGACACCATCAGCCGCGTGATCGGACAGGACGTCTACGACGACTCCGGCGACAAGATCGGCTCCGTCTCGGAGGTCTACCTGGACGACGAGACGGGTCAGCCGGAGTGGGCCACGGTGCGCACCGGTCTGTTCGGCACCAAGGAGTCCTTCGTCCCCCTCCGCGAGGCGGACCTGACCAACGACGGCCTGCGCGTGCACGTGAGCAAGGCCCAGGTCAAGGACGCCCCGAAGATCGACACCGACGGCCACCTCTCCCCGCAGGAGGAGCAGGAGCTGTACCGGTACTACGGCGTGGGCTACGGCTCCGGCACGCAGACGACGGGCCAGACCACCACGCAGACCACGGGCCGCGGCACCACGGACACCGGCACCGCGGGCACCTACTCGATGGACCAGACCCGCGGTGACCAGGACCTGACCACCGCGGGCACCGGCACCGCCGGGATGGCCGCGGGCACCACCGGGACCGTGGGCGACCGCGACCGCGACGGCATCCCGGACCGGATGGAGAACCGCGCCGGCACTGTCGGCCGCGACACCTCCGGCCCGACGACCGACAACGCGATGACCCGCTCGGAGGAGCACCTCGAGGTGGGCACCCGCCGCGAGGAGGTCGGCCGGGCGCGGCTGCGCAAGTACGTCGTGACCGAGAACGTGACCGAGACCGTGCCGGTCTCGCGCGAGGAGGTCCGGGTCGAGCGCGAGCCGATCACCGAGTCGAACATGCCCAACGCCATGGACGGCCCGACCATCTCCGAGGAGGAGCACGAGGTCACGCTGCACGCCGAGCGTCCCGTCGTCTCCAAGGAGGCCACCCCTGTCGAGCGCGTCCGCCTGGACACCGAGACCGTGACCGGTCAGGAGACCGTGAGCGGCGACGTCCGCAAGGAGCAGATCGAGGTCGACGGCGGCACGACCGGCGTCGCGGGCACCGGGACCACGGGTCGCGACGACCGCGGTCTGGTGCAGAAGGCGAAGGACGCCCTCGACCGCGACAACGACGGCAAGATCGGGCGCTGAGCGCCCCCTCCTGCGGGAGGGACGCCCACCACCTGACCGCGACGGCCGGCCGGAGGACCTCCTCCGGCCGGCCGTCGCGCCGTGAGCGGGCGGGCACCTGCCCGACCGGCGGTGGGTCCCCCCGTCCCGGAGGTGGGATGCTCGCGGCGTGACCGAGACCACGGCTGCCCCGTCGTCCGCGCCCGGCGTCCCGTTCGACGGGCCCGACGCGCTGGCCGCCGCGCTGCGGGACACCGGGTACCTGCCCGACGAGGGGCTGGCGACCGCCGCCTACCTGGCCCTGGTCATGCGCCGGCCGCTGTTCCTGGAGGGGGAGGCCGGGGTCGGCAAGACGGCACTGGCGCGGGCGCTGGCAGAGGTCACCGGCCGCCCGGTCTACCGGCTGCAGTGCTACGAGGGCCTCGAGGCCAGCCAGGCGCTCTACGACTGGGACTTCGGCCGCCAGCTGCTGCACCTGCGCGCCGCCGAGGCCGCGCACGCCACCGGCGACACCGAGCGGCTGGAGGCCTCCCTCTACGACCGCCGCTTCCTGCTGGCCCGCCCGCTGCTGCAGGCCCTGGAGGACTCCCCCAGCGTGCTGCTGGTCGACGAGGTCGACCGCGCCGACGACGAGTTCGAGGCCTTCCTGCTCGAGGTGCTGTCGGACTTCACCATCTCCATCCCGGAGCTCGGCACCGTGCGCGCGGAGGTCCCGCCGCTGGTGGTGCTCACCTCCAACCGCACCCGCGAGGTGCACGACGCGCTCAAGCGCCGCTGCCTCTACCACTGGCTGCAGCACCCGGACTTCGACCGCGAGGTCGCCATCCTGCGCACCCGGTTGCCGCAGGTGACCGAGCAGCTGGCGCGCGAGGTGGCCCGGGCGGCGGCGAAGCTGCGCACGCTCGACCTGCTCAAGCCCCCCGGCGTGGCCGAGGCGATGGACTGGGCCACCGCGCTGCACGCCCTCGGCGCGCGCGACCTCGACCCCGACCTCGCCGCGCGCACGCTCGGGGCGGTGCTCAAGTACCGCGAGGACACCGACCGGGTGCACTCGCTCGCCCGCGGAGCGCTGTTCGGTGGCGGCTGAGCGGGACGTCGTCGGCGTCGTGCTCGGGTTCGCGCGGACGCTGCGGGCGGCCGGGGTCGCGGCCTCACCGGACCGGGTGGAGGCGATGCTCTCGGCGGTCGCCGCGCTCGACGTCCTCGACCCGACCGACGTCTACTGGGCCGGCCGGCTGACCCTGTGCGCGGGGCCCGACGACCTCGACCGCTACGACGCCGCCTTCGCCGCGTACTTCGGCGGCGAGGCGCCCCGGCGGACCACCCCCGCGGCGCAGAAGCCGCCCACGCTCGCCTCCTCCGCGCCGCTGGACGCCGGCACGGGCACCGGCGAGGAGGGCGAGGACAGCCCGGACCTGGCCGCGCAGGCCAGCGGCCAGGAGGTGCTGCGGCACCGCGACGTCGCCGACCTCACGCCGGCCGAGCGGGAGCACCTGCGCCGGCTGTTCGCGCTGCTGGTGCCGGCGACGCCGATGCGCGCGTCCCGCCGCCGCCGCGCCGCCCCGCACGGCTCGGTGCACGCCTCGCGGACCGTGCGGCGGGCGCTGCGCGACGGCGGGGAGGTCACCCGGCTGCTGCACCGGCGGGCGCGGCCCCGGCCCCGGCGGGTGGTCCTGCTGGTCGACGTCTCCGGGTCCATGGCGCCCTACGCCGACGCGCTGCTGCGCTTCGCGCACGCGGCGGTGCGCGCCCGGCCGGCCTCGACCGAGGTCTTCACCGTGGGCACCCGGCTCACCCGCGTCACCCGCGAGCTGCGGCTGCGCGACCCCGACCGCGCGCTGACCGCCAGCGGCGAGGCCATCCCGGACTGGTCCGGCGGCACCCGGCTCGGCGAGGTGCTCAAGGCCTTCCTCGACCGCTGGGGCCAGCGCGGCACCGCCCGGGGAGCCGTCGTCGTCGTGTGCAGCGACGGCTGGGAGCGCGGCAGCGCCGACCTGCTGGGCGAGCAGATGGCGCGGCTGCGACGGCTGGCGCACGCCGTGGTCTGGGTCAACCCGCACAAGGGCCGGGACGGCTACGAGCCGCTCACCGCGGGGATGCAGGCCGCGCTGCCCTCGGTCGACGCGTTCGTCGCCGGGCACAGCCTGGCGGCCTTCGAGGAGTTGTCGGGGGTGATCTCCCGTGCCTGAGCAGGCGGGCGACAGAGAGGTGGACGACGGTGCGTGACGTGCTCGACGACCTGGTCGGCTGGTGGCAGGCCGGGGAGACGGTCGGGATGGGGACGGTGGTGGCCACCTGGCGCTCGGCGCCGCGGCCGGCCGGGGCGTCCATGCTGGTCGGACCCGACGGCACCGCGGTCGGCAGCGTGTCCGGCGGCTGCGTCGAGGGGGCGGTCTACGAGGAGGCCAAGGACGTCGTCGAGACCGGCGTCCCGACGCTGGAGCGCTACGGCGTGAGCGACGACGACGCCTTCGCCGTCGGCCTGACCTGCGGCGGCATCCTCGACGTCTTCGTCGAGCCGGTGTCGCGCGAGTCCTTCCCCGAGCTGGGCGAGATCGCCGAGTCGGTGGGCCGCCACGAGCCGGTCGCCGTCGTCACCGTGGTGCGCGGGCCGGAGGACCGGATCGGCCGGCGGCTGGTGCTCTGGCCCGACCGCAGCTCCGGCTCCCTCGGGCTGCAGCGCCTCGACGACGCCGTCGCCGACGACGCCCGCGGCATGCTCGCCGCCGGTCGCACCGGCACGCTGACCTACGGCCACGACGGCGAGCGGCGCGGCGACGAGCTGACCCTGTTCGTCTCCTCGTTCGCCCCGCCCGCTCGGATGGTGGTGTTCGGCGCCATCGACTTCGCCGCCGCCGTCGCCCGGGTCGGGGCCTTCCTCGGCTACCGGGTGACCGTGTGCGACGCGCGGCCGGTGTTCGCCACCGCCCGCCGGTTCCCCGACGCGCACGAGGTCGTCGTCGAGTGGCCGCACCGCTACCTGCAGGCCGAGGTCGACGCCGGCCGGATCGACGAGCGCACGGTGCTCTGCGTGCTCACCCACGACCCGAAGTTCGACGTGCCGCTGCTGGAGGTGGCGCTGCGGCTCCCGGTGGCCTACGTCGGCGCGATGGGGTCGCGGCGCACCCACGACGAGCGGCTGGACCGGCTGCGCGAGGCCGGGCTGACCGAGGACGAGCTGACCCGGCTCTCCTCGCCCATCGGCCTCGACCTCGGCGCCCGCACCCCCGAGGAGACGGCCGTCTCCATCGCCGCCGAGATCATCGCCGGGCGCTGGGGCGGGTCGGGGGAGCGGCTGACCGGCACCGAGGGGCCCATCCACCGCACCGCGGAACGGTGACGAGGTCTCCCGGACCCCGACGACCCGCCGTGGTCATCGGCGTGTGGTCGTCGCGGCCGGCGTGCCGGGCGTCCACCTGCCGATGATCACGGGGAGTGGGAGGTGAGTGCCGACCTGCCGTTCACCTGCGACGTCGAGGTGGTGGGACTGCTGGTCTCGCCGGTGCACCGCTACGACGGGCGGCCCGGCGGGGGTGTCCCGGCCCAGGACGGCGACCGGGTCGCGCGGGTCGAGGTGCGCGCCGGGCACGGGATTGTGGGGGACCGCTACGCCGGCCGGCCCGCGCACCGGGACGCCGCCGTCACCGTGCTGGCCGCCGAGTCGGTCGAGGCGCTGGCCGCCGAGCTGGGCACCGGCCCGCTCGACCCGCTGCTGGCCCGCCGGAACGTCGTCCTGCGCGGGGCGGAGGTCGAGGCGCTGCGCGGTGAGCGGTTCGCCCTCGACTGCGGGGAGGGCGTGGTGCTGCTGCAGGGCGGCCGCCCGGCCCACCCGTGCGCCTGGCTGGACACCGTGCTCGCGCCCGGCGCGCACCGCGGGCTGCGCGGCCGCGGTGGCGTGCGGTGCGCGCCGCTGACCGACGGCGTGCTGCGGCTGGGGCCGGCCGTGCTCACCAGCGCGGTGCCCCTGGACGCGGCGCGGGCCGGGGACGCCCGCCGGGTCCTGCCCCGCCGCCGCTGAGGTCCCCACCCCGGGCCACCCCCGTCCGGGGGTGGCCCCCGTCACACCGGCGGCCGAACGATGGCCGGACCGAGGACGTGCCGTCGAGCCGCGGCGGCCGAGGACGGGAGGGTCGATGAAGACCAGGGCAGCGGTGCTGCGCGACACCGGGCAGCCGTTCGAGATCACCGAGCTCGAGCTCGACGAGCCGAAGGCCGGCGAGGTGCTCATCCGCTACGTCGCCGCCGGCCTGTGCCACTCCGACGAGCACCTGCGGCACGGCGACATCGTCCCGCAGTTCCCGATCGTCGGCGGCCACGAGGGCGCCGGGATCATCGAGAAGGTCGGGCCGGGCGTCACCCGGCTGCAGCCCGGCGACCACGTCGTCTGCTCGTTCCTGCCGGTCTGCGGCCATTGCCGCTGGTGCTCGACGGGCAAGTCGAACCTCTGCGACATGGGCGCGTCGATCCTCGTGGGCAACCTGCCCGACGGCACGTTCCGCTTCCACGACGCCGAGGGCAACGACTACGGCGGCATGTGCATGCTCGGCACGTTCTCCGAGCGCGCCGTGATCAGCGAGAACTCCGCGGTGAAGGTCGACCCCGACCTGCCGCTGGACAAGGTCGTGCTCATCGGCTGCGGCGTGCCGACCGGCTGGGGGTCCGCGGTGCACGCGGCGGCCACCGAGCCCGGCGACACGATCGTCATCTACGGCATCGGCGGCATCGGCATCAACAGCGTGCAGGGCGCGGCGCTGGCCGGGGCGCGCAACGTGATCGCCGTCGACCCGCTGCCCAACAAGCGGGAGGCCGCCGAGCAGCTGGGCGCCACGCACAGCTGCGAGACCGCCGAGGAGGCCCAGGAGCTGGTCCAGGAGCTGACCCGCGGCGTCGGGGCGGACAAGGCGATCATCACCGTCGGCGTGGTCGACGCCAAGGTGGTCACCGACGCGGTCAACACCATCCGCAAGGGCGGCACGGCGGTCATCACCGGCCTGGCCGACCCGACGAAGAACAACATCGAGCTGAGCAGCTCGCTGCTCACGCTGTTCGAGAAGACGGTCAAGGGCAGCCTGTTCGGCTCCGGCGACCCGTTCCACGACATCCCGAAGATGATCGAGCTCTACCAGTCGGGCGACCTCAAGCTCGACGAGCTGATCACCAAGACCTACACCCTCGACCAGGTCAACGAGGGCTACGAGGACCTGGTCAACGGCAAGAACATCCGCGGCGTGATCGTGTTCGACACCCCGCCGCTGGAGGGCACCCCGGCCTGACCTCCCCGAGGCCTGCACACTGGTCCGCACGGGCCGGTGTGCAGGCCTCGCCGTCCGCCGTCGAGGCAGGAGCCGAGGGAGGAACCGCGTGGGGAACCCGACCGCGCCGCACCCGGTCATCGGGTTGCAGCGGGAGCGCGAGGTGCTCGCCGTCGCGCTGCGCACCAACCGGCACGTCGTCCTCGAGGGGCCGCCGGGCACGGGCAAGTCGACGCTGCTGCGCGCCATCGCCGCCGACGCCGGCCAGGAGGTCGTCTTCGTCGAGGGCAACGCCGAGCTGACGCCGGCCCGCCTCATCGGCCAGTACGACCCCGCCGCCGTGCTCGCCGAGGGGTACGTGCCCGAGAGCTTCACCGACGGGCCGCTGCTGACGGCGATGCGCGGGCACGGGCTGCTCTACCTCGAGGAGCTCAACCGGATCCCCGAGGAGACGCTCAACGTCCTCATCACGGTGCTCACCGAGGGCGAGATCACCGTGCCGCGGCTGGGTCACGTGCGGGCGGCGGCGGGGTTCCGGCTGATCGCCGCGATGAACCCGTTCGACGCCATCGGCACCGCGCGGGTCGGGCAGGCGATTGCCGACCGCATGTGCCGCGTCGTGCTCGGCTACCAGGACGCCGCCGCCGAGCGGGCGATCGTCGGCGCGGTCACCGGGGCGCCGCCGGCGCTGATCGGCCTGGCCGTCCGGCTGGTGCGTGCCTCGCGCGAGCACCGCGACGTCCGGATGGGCTCCTCGGTGCGCGGCGCCACCGACCTCGTGCTGCTGCTCGGCGGGCTGCTCGACGTGCGCGGGCAGTCGGGCCTGGGGGCCGAGGGCGCCCGCGAGACCGCCCGGGACGCCGCCTACGCCGCGCTGTCGGGCCGGATCCGCGTCGCCGACGGCGTCGAGCGGACCCCCGAGGCGGTCATCGACGACATCCTCGACGACGTCTGGCCCGAGACCGGCCCACCCCCGCCCGACGAGCAGGACCCCCCGCCCGCCGAGCCCGACCCCGGGGACGGCTCGGGAAAAGGTGAGGGCCCGCCGGAGTCCCCGGCGGGCCCTGACTCCGCGTCCTCGCTGCGCCGCGACCGCCGCGGCGGGGGCAGCACGCGCCGGCAGACCAGCCGCCGGGAGATGGCCGCCCGGCACGAGGCCTTCGAGGAGGTCAGCCCCGAGGTCGGGGAGCTCGACGAGGAGGCCTTCGCCGCGCTGATGGCCGAGGACGCCGACGCCGCGGCCGCGCTGCTCACCGACCTCGCCGCCGCCACCGACCGGGAGCTGCGCGCGGCGGCCCGGCGGCTGGCCGGCCGGGTGTTCCTGCAGGTGGGGCGGGTGGGCCGCACCCGCACCCGCGGCACCCGCCGGTTGGTGCCCGACCGGCGCGGGGACGGCGACCTCGACCTCGACCGCACCCTCGACCGCTGGGACCTCGGCACCCCGCTGCAGCCCGGCGACCTGGTCACCCGCCGCTGGACCGGGCTCCGGCGGGCGGTGTGCCTGGCCGTGGACACCTCCGGCTCGATGACCGGCCTGGGGGTGGCGATCGCCGCGGTCGCCGCGGCCGGTGTCGTGCTCACCGGCGACGAGCGGCTGCACACCAGCCTGATCACCTTCGGCCGCGAGGTCGAGGTGGTGCAGCGGCAGGGGCAGCGCCGGGCCGCCGAGGACGTCGTCACCCACCTGCTGACCCTGCGCGGCCACGGGATGACCGACCTCGCCGGTGCGCTGCGCGCCGCGCGCCAGCAGCTCGCCGCCGAGGTCGCCGACGAGCGGGTCGTCGTCCTGCTGTCGGACTGCCTGCACACCACCGGCGACCCGCCGGAGTCCGCGCTCGGCGGGTTCGACCGGCTGCACGTGCTCTGCCCGCTGCCCACGCCCGAGGCCGAGGAGGCCGCCCGGTCGCTGGCCGCCCGCGGTGGGGGGACGGCGCAGATGGTGCGCACGGTGCGCGACCTCGGCCCGGCGCTCACCCGCCTGCTGGGGTGAGGATGGCCGCGTGGTGCTCGAGCTGACCCGACCGGTCGTGCAGGCGCCGATGGCCGGCGGGCCGTCCACGCCGGCCCTGGCGGCCGCGGTGTCGGAGGCCGGCGGGCTCGGCTTCCTGGCCGCGGGCTACCGCACGCCGGAGGCGGTCCGCGACGACGTCCGCGCCGTCCGGGGGATGACGGGGGCGCGGGTCGGCGTCAACGTCTTCCTGCCCGGGCCCCGCGCCGACGACGAGGCGGTGCGCCGCTACGCCGCCGAGCTGCGGGCCGAGGCCGACCGGTGGGGCGTCGAGCTCGGCGACCCGCGGTACGACGACGACGACGCGTGGGAGGCCAAGGTCGCCGTCTGCGTCGAGGAGCGGGTGCCGGTGGTGTCGTTCACCTTCGGCCTGCCCCGCCCGGACGTCGTCGCGACGCTGCACGACGCCGGCGCGCTGGTGCTGGTCACGGTCACCACCCCGGAGGAGGCGGTGGCCGCCCGCGACGTCGGCGCGGACGCCCTCGTCGTGCAGGGCGTCGAGGCCGGCGGGCACCGCGGCGGCTTCCGCGACGACGACGGGGCGGGGGAGTACGGGCTGCTGGCGCTGCTGCGGCTGGTCGCCCGGGCCGCGGACCTGCCGATGGTCGCCGCCGGCGGGCTGGTCGACGGGCCCTCGGTGGCCGCGGTGCTCGTGGCCGGCGCGGAGGCCGCCCAGCTCGGGACGGCGTTCCTGGCCTGCCCCGAGGCCGGCACCTCCCCGGCGCACCGCGAGGCGCTCACCGCCGTCGGGGCGACCGCGCTGACCCGCGCCTTCAGCGGGCGGCGCGCCCGCGGGCTGGTCAACCGCTTCCTCACCGAGCACTCCGCGGCCGCGCCGTCGGCCTACCCGCAGGTGCACCACCTGACCACGCCGCTGCGCGCCGCCGCCCGAGCGGCCGGGGACGCCGGCGGGGTCAACATGTGGGCCGGGCAGGCCCACCGCCTGGTCGAGCCGCTGCCCGCCGGCGAGCTGGTGCGCCGCCTCGACGACGACGCCCGCGCCGCCCTGGCCCGCGTGCGGCGCTGAGCCGCCGTCAGGGCAGCAGGCCGAGCCGGCGCGCGCGGACGACGGCCTCCAGGCGGGTGTGCGCGTCGAGCTTGGTCATCGCCGAGCCGAGGTAGCTCTTCACCGTCTCCGGGCGCAGCGACAGCCGGGCGGCCGCCTCGCGGTTGCTGCAGCCCAGCGCCACCTGGGTGAGCACGTCGACCTCGCGGCCGGACAGGTGCACCGGCACGGCCGGTCCCGGCCCGGACTCCTCGCGGCTCCCGCCCAGCGCCGCCAGCCGGGTGCAGGCGGCCAGCAGCCGGTCGCGCAGCGCGGCGTCCTCGGTGGCCTGGGCGGCCAGCCGCAGGTCGGCGTGCACGGCGCGCACCTCCTCCCACCGGGCCGGGTCCGCGTCGGCCGGCGGGCCGGAGGACGCCGCGGCCATCAGGGCCAGCCGGCGGTCCACCTCGTCGCGGACGGCGAGCTCGGCGGCCATCCGCGCCGCCGCCCGGCCCAGCGCGTCGCGCACCCGGTCGCCCACCGACCCGTTCTCCCTGCTGGCCGCGTAGAGCACCGCCCGCGGGCGGCCGGTGACCAGCACCGGCGCGGCGGCGACCGTGCACAGCCCCTCGGCCAGCACCGGGCCGTCGTAGTCGTGGGTGATGTCCAGCGCGCTGGAGTAGTCCTCGACGCCGGCCGGCCGGCCCTCCCGCAGCACCCGGCCGCCCAGCCCCGCGCCGGAGCGCACGTCCAGCCCCCGCAGGTAGCGGGTGCGCGCGCCGACGATCTCCTCGATGCGGACGCTGTCGCTGCCCACCGGGCCGGCGAACGCCACGCTCATCCCCGAGCCCGCGCGGACCTCCCGGACGGCGGCGCGCAGCGCGTCGCGGTCGTCGGGGCGCGCGGCTGCCGGCAGGGACACGCTCAGACCTCCTCGCTCGGCGGCGACGCTCGTGACCGGGGTCACGTTACCGCAGGTCACCGGGGCGCCCGGCGGCCCCGGCGGCCCTCCGGCCGACCGGCGCGAACGGGGGTGGCGGCGCGCCGGGAGCCGGGCGGACCATGCACCGGTCCGCACCCCGCCCGACGAGGAGCCGCCGATGCCCGGCACCGCCACCTCCGCCTACCGCGCCGCCCGCGACCAGCTGCTCGCGCTGCGCGGCGACCCCGTGAGGGCGGCGGCCGAGTTCCGCTGGCCGGTGATCGAGGGGCCGTTCAACTGGGCGGTCGACTGGTTCGACGAGGTCGCCCGCGGCGTCGACCGGCCCGGCCTGGTCATCAGCGAGGACGACGGCAGCGAGGGCCGCTGGTCGTTCGCCGAGCTGTCCCGCCGCTCCGACCAGGTGGCCGCGTGGCTGCGCGAGCGCGGCGTGCGGCGCGGCGACCGCGTCGTCCTCATGCTCGGCAACCGGGTCGAGCTGTGGGAGTCCATGCTCGCCGTGATGAAGCTCGGCGCGGTGATCATGCCGACCACGACCGCGCTGCCGCCGGCCGACCTGACCGACCGCATCGGCCGCACCGGCGCCCGCCACGTCGTCGCCGACGTCGCCGAGGCCGGCAAGTTCGCCGACGTCCCGGGCGACTACGGACGGGTGGTCGTCGGCGGGGAGGCCGCCGGCTGGGCGCCCTACGCCGACGCCGCCGGCGCGCCGGACGCGCCGCTCGGCCACCCGGGCACCGAGCCCGGCGACCCGCTGCTGCTGTACTTCACCAGCGGCACCACCAGCCGGCCCAAGCTGGTCGAGCACACCCAGGTCAGCTACCCGGTCGGGCACCTGTCGACGATGTACTGGCTGGGCGTGCAGCCCGGTGACGTGCACCTCAACATCAGCTCGCCGGGCTGGGCCAAGCACGCGTGGAGCTGCTTCTTCGCGCCGTGGGCGGCCGAGGCGACCGTCTACCTGGCCAACTACAGGCGCTTCGACGCCACCGCGATGCTCACCCGCGTCCGCAAGGCCGGGATCACCACGTTCTGCGCGCCGCCGACCGTGTGGCGGATGCTCATCCAGGCCGACCTGTCGGGCGGGCCCGGGCAGCTGCGGGAGGTCATCGCCGCCGGCGAGCCGCTCAACCCCGAGGTCATCGAGCAGGTGCGCCGGCACTGGGGGCTCACCCTGCGCGACGGGTACGGCCAGACCGAGACGACGGCGTCGGTGGGCAACCCGGCCGGTGCCGAGGTGCGGCCGGGCTCGATGGGCCGGCCACTGCCGGGCGTGCCGGTGGTGCTGGTCGACCCGGTCACCGGGCAGCAGGGCGACGACGGCGAGATCTGCCTGGACCTCTCGCAGCGGCCGCTGAGCCTGATGACCGGCTACCAGGGCGACCCGGAGCGGGCGGCCGAGGCGATGGCCGGCGGGTACTACCACACCGGCGACGTCGCGACCCGGGACGCCGACGGCTACATCACCTACGTCGGGCGCACCGACGACGTGTTCAAGGCCAGCGACTACAAGATCAGCCCGTTCGAGCTGGAGAGCGTGCTGATCGAGCACCCGGCGGTGGTGGAGGCCGCCGTCGTCCCGGTGCCCGACCCGGTGCGGCTGGCGGTGCCCAAGGCCTACGTCACCCTGGCGCCGGGCTGGGAGCCCGGGCCGGAGACGGCGCTGGCGGTGCTGCGGCACGCCCGCGAGCGGCTGGCGCCGTTCCTGCGGGTGCGGCGGGTGGAGTTCGCGGAGCTGCCCAAGACGATCTCGGGGAAGATCCGCCGGGTCGAGCTGCGGCAGCGCGAGGAGGAGGCGGCGCCGCGGGGCACCGGCACCGACTACGCCGACACCGACTTCCCCGAGCTGCGGGGCTGAGACGCACCGGGGCCCGCCGGCGTGGTGCCGGCGGGCCCGGGTGCACGGCTCAGCGGTCGGCGTCGGTGTAGACGACCATCCCGCGGATGTTCTTGCCGTCGCGCATGTCCTGGTAGCCCTGGTTGATGTCCTCGAGCGCGTACTTCGTGGTGGCCAGCTCGTCGAGCTTGAGCTGCCCCTCCTGGTAGAGGCTCAGCAGCTCGGGGATCGCCGCCCGCGGGGCCAGGCCGCCGAAGATGGCGCCCTGCAGGTCCTTCTGCAGCAGGGTCAGCTCGAACAGGCTGAGCTTGACGTCGGTGTTGGCGGCGTTGCCCATGCCGGTGACGACGGCGCGGCCGCCCTTGCCGGTGAGGGTCAGCGCGGCCTGGACGTCCTCGCCCTGGATGTCGCCGACGGTGATGATCGTCTTGTCGGCCATCCGGCCCCAGGTCAGCTCGTTGACCTTCTCGGTGGCCTCCTCGGCCGACTCGAAGGTGTGCGTGGCGCCCAGCTCCATCGCCCACTCGCGCTTGCGCGCCACCGGGTCGATGACCATGACGCGCTTGGCCCCGGCCGCCGCGGCGCCCTGGACGGCGTTCATGCCCACGCCGCCGGCGCCCATGACGACGACGTTCTCCCCGGGCCGGACGTCGGCGACCTTGGTGGCCGAGCCCCAGCCGGTGGTGACGCCGCAGCCGACCAGCGCGGCGATCTCCAGCGGGATGTCCGGCTCGATCTTCACCACCGACGCCTGGTGCACCGTGATGTAGGGGGAGAAGGTGCCCAGCAGGCACATGGGGATGACGTCCTTGCCGCGCGCCTGCACGCGGTAGCTGCCGTCGGAGATGGCCGTCCCGGCCAGCAGGTTGGCGCCGAGGTCGCAGAGGTTCTGCATCCCCTTCGAGCACGGCGGGCACTGCCCGCACGCGGGGATGAACGCGGTGACGACGTGGTCGCCCTCCTGCAGCCCCGTCACGCCCGGGCCGACCTTGGTCACGATGCCCGAGCCCTCGTGGCCGCCGATGACCGGGTAGAAGGCGACCGGCGTGCCACCGGTGACCAGGTGCTCGTCGCTGTGGCAGAGCCCCGACGCGGCCACCTGGACCTGGACCTCACCCTCCCTGGGATCGCCCAGCTCGATCTCCTCGACCGACCACTCCTCGCCGACACCCCACAGGATCGCGCCCTTGGTCTTCAACCCTCGTCCTCCCGTCCGGCCCCGCCCTCGTCGGCGGGGTCCCGGCGCACGTGCGCCGCGCCACAGACTTCTTCGGGACGGAAGCGTCGTCAAGTGCGGGCGGCAGGCCCGTCAGCCGGTCGGGGAGCGGGTCGGCGACGATGGGGACGTGTCGGGTCCCGCGCCGGTGGTCGTCGTCGGCGCCGGCCCGGTGGGCAGCACCGCGGCCCTGCTGCTGGCCCGGCGCGGGCTCGACGTGCTGCTGGTCGACCGGCGCCCCGGGCCGTACGGCCTGCCCCGGGCGGTGCACCTGGACGACGAGGCGCTGCGGGCGCTGGCCGACGCCGGGGTGGTCGAGGAGTTCCTGGCGCGCAGCCGCCCGATGGCGGGGCTGCGGCTGCTCGACGCCCGGCACCGCGTCCTCGCCGAGTTCCGGCGCCGCCCGGACGCCGGCCGGCACGGCTGGCCCCAGGCCTCGATGTTCCACCAGCCCGACCTCGAGGACGTGCTGCGCGCCGCGGTCGCCCGGGCCCCGCACGTCGAGGTGTGCCGTGGCGTGGAGGTGACCGGCGTGGAGGTGACCGGCGTGGAGCTCGCCGGCAGCGAGCAGTCGGACCGGTCCGTCACGGTGACCCTCTCCGATCCGGACGGCTCGCGCCGCGACGTCGTCGCCGCAGCGGTGCTGGGCTGCGACGGCGCGAACAGCACCGTGCGCGGCCTCCTCGGCGCCCGGATGCGCGACCTCGGCCGGCCCGACCGCTGGCTGGTGGCCGACCTGCGCTCGGCCGCGCCGCTGCCGGTGTGGCCCGGGGTGCACCAGGTGTGCGACCCGGCTCGCGCGGCGACCTTCATGCCGGTCAGCGGCGACCGGTACCGGTTCGAGGCGCGGCTGCTGCCGGGTGAGACGCCCGACGACGTCGACCTCCCCGCCCTGCTCGCCCCCTTCGGCGCCCGGGACGCCGAGGTGGTGCGGGCGACCGAGTACGTGCACCGCGCCCGGGTGGCCGACCGCTGGCGCCGCGGGCGGGTGCTGCTCGCCGGCGACGCCGCCCACCTCACCCCGCCGTTCGTGGGCCAGGGCCTCGGCCTGGGGCTGCGCGACGTGCACCAGCTGGCGTGGAAGGTGGCCGACGTCGTCACCGGGGCGGCCGACGACGACCTGCTCGACACCCACCAGGCCGAGCGGGCGCCGCACGCGCGGGCCCTGGTGCGGCTGGCCGTGCTGGTCGGGCGGCTGATGACCGGCGGGGGAGCGGCCGCGGCCCCGGTGCGCCGGCTCGTGCTCGCCGCCGTGGGCCGCGTGCCGGCGGTGGCCGCCTACGCCACCGACAGCCGGACGCCGGCACTGCGCCGCGGGCCGCTGGTCGACCGGCGCGGCCGGGCCGGTCGCCGGCTGGCCGGGACGCTGGTGCCGCGGGCCCGGGTGCGGGTGGACGGCCGGGAGTGCCGGCTCGACGACGTCCTCGGTCCCGGGCCGGCCGTGCTGGAGACGGCCGGGGCCGTCCTGGCGGTCGAGGCCGGCGGGCGGCGGCACACGGTCGAGGACGTCGACGGGACGCTCACCGCCTGGCTGCGGGCCGGGCGGGCCACGCGGGTCGCCGTCCGGCCCGACCGGGTCGTGCGATCGGCGCGCTGACGCATCGGCCGGGGGCCTCCGGGTAGGAGGCCACCCATGCAGATCGACAAGGACACCATCCTCCAGCTGCTGCGCTCCCAGGGCGACGACGCCAAGGCGCAGCAGGCCGACCAGGAGCTCCCCGGCCAGGTGGACACCGACCAGCACGCTGGCCTGCTGCAGAAGCTGGGCCTCGAGCCCGCCGACCTCATCCGCATGGTGACCGGCGGTGGCGGCGGCCAGGGCGGCGGCCTCGGCGGCGCGATCGGCGGCATCCTCGGCAGGTAGCCGCCCACCGGCGCGCACCCGGCCGGGAAGGGGGCCGGTCGGGTCGCGCGCGACTGTGTGACGGGCGTCACGACGGCCGCTATCGTGGTCGGGCCGCCCGCTCCCCGGAGGTCGCCGTGCCCGTCGCTGACCGCCCCCCCGCCCCGCCGTCCCGCCCGGCGCGGTGACCGCCGTCCCGCTGCGGGCCGCCTCGTCCGCGGCCCGCGTGTCGCTCGACCGGGAGCTGCGCACCCGCCCCGAGCCGGCCGCCGCCCCGGCGCGCGGCGGGTTCACCAAGTACCTCGTGCCCGAGGTGGTCTTCGGCTGGGGCGCCCTCTCCGAGGCCGGGTTCGCCGCGCGCCGGCTGGGCGCCCGCCGGCCGTTCGTGGTGACCGACGCGGGGCTGATCGAGGCCGGCTGGCTCGCCGAGCTCTCCGGCCACCTCGCCGAGGCGGGGCTGCGGCCCACCGTCTGGTCGGGGCTGACGCCCAACCCCAAGGACGCCGAGGTCGTCGAGGGCACCCAGCGCTACCTGGAGAGCGGCTGCGACGTGATCGTCGGCCTGGGCGGCGGCTCGGTGATCGACGCGGCCAAGGCGGTCGCCGTGGTGGCGAGCAACGGCGGGCACATCCTCGACTACGAGGGCGTGGACAAGGTGACCGCGGCGATCCCGCCGACGGTCATGTGCCCCACCACGGCCGGCACCGGCGCCGACGTCTCCCAGTTCGCCGTCATCACCGACACCACCCGGCGACTCAAGGCGACCCTGATCGGCCGGGCGCTGGTGCCCGACATCTCGGTCACCGACCCGCGGCTGCTCACCACCATGCCCGACGACCTGGCCGCCGCCACCGGCCTCGACGCGCTCACCCACGGCATCGAGGCCTACGTGTCCCGGGCGTCGGGCCCGCTCACCGACGTGCACGCGCTGCACGCCGTCGAGCTCATCTGCGGCTCGCTGCGGCGCACGCTGCACGTCCCCGGCGACACGGCGGCCACCACCGGCATGGCGCAGGCGTCGCTGGAGGCCGGGCTGGCGTTCACCAACGCGATCCTCGGCGCCACGCACGCGATGAGCCACCAGGTCGGCGGGCTGCTCGACGTGCCGCACGGCGTGGTCAACGGGGTGCTGCTGCCGCACGTCATCCGGTTCAACGCCCGGGCGGTGCCCGAGCGGTTCGTGCCGGTGGCGCGGGCCATGGGCGTCGACGTGACCGGGCTGCCGGCCGACGTCGTCGCCGAGGTGACCGCCGACGTCGTCAGCCGGCTGGCCGCCGACCTCGGCTGCCCGAGCCGGCTGTCCCAGCTGGGGGTCACCGAGGCCGACGTGGAGACCCTGGCGACGACGACGCTCGGCGACGCGTGCCTGTCCACCAACCCCCGGGACGCCGACCGCGCCGACGTCGCCGCGCTCTTCCGGGCCGCGCTGTGACCGCCGGGTCCCGGGAGGGCGCCGACCGATGAGCGCGCCGGGCATCCCCGAGCTCACCGGGCTGCGCTCGTCGAAGCCCAGCTGGTACGCCGAGTACCGGCAGACCGCCGAGAACCTGCACCGCGCGCTCGACCAGCTCGGGCACATCGCCCAGGTGCTGTCGGCCACCGGCGAGGGTGCCGACGCGCTGTGCCGGGCCGTCGTCGACGCGACCGCCGAGCAGCTCGGCGCGCCGTGGGTGGTGCTCGCCCTCGCCGACGACGCCCTGCCGCTGGCCCGGCCCCGGCTGGTGGGCCGCGGCCCGGCGGGGCGGCCGGTGGGGGAGCCGGCCGCGCTGCCCGGGGTGGTCGCCGGGCCGGTGCGGACGGCGCTGGCGGCCGCGGCCACCGAGGCGTGGCAGACCGCCGAGGGGGCGGTCGTCGTCCCGCTGGTGGTCGACGGCGACCCGGTGGGCGCGCTGGTCGCCTGCGGGGGGCCGCGGCGCACCGCCACCCCCACCGACCTGACCATCCTGCGCATCGTGGCCAACCAGTCGGCCGTCGCGCTGCACGCCGACCACCTGCTGGCCCGCTCCGAGGCGCTGCGCCGGCAGACCGAGCGGCTCTACGCCGAGGCCGACCAGCGCGCCCGCGACCTCGCCGAGCGGCACCGCCAGCTCGCCGAGGCCGAGCACCGCCTCGACGTCGCCGCGCAGCGGGAGGCCGTCGACGCCGAGCGGCACCGGATCGCCCGCGAGCTGCACGACAGCGTGGCCCAGCACGTGCTCTCGGCCGGGATGACCATCGAGTGGTGCCGGCCCGAGGTGGCCCACCACGCCGAGGTGCACGAGCGGCTCGGGCACGCCAAGGCGCTCACCCGCGAGGCGGTGGAGCGGCTGCGCGGTGCCATCCACGCGCTGTCGGTGCACGAGGCCGACGTCACCGGCCCCGGGCTGCCCGCGCTGCTCGACCGGCTGCCCACGGTGCCCGGGCTGGCCCTCGCCGTCCGGGTGGAGGGCCGGCCGCGGGTGCTGCCGCCCGAGGCCGAGCACCAGCTGTTCCGGATCGCCTCGGAGTGCCTGGCCAACACCGCCCGGCACGCGCACGCCGCCCGGGCCACCGTCCGGCTGGGCTACCGGCCCGCCGAGCTGCGGCTGTCGGTCGCCGACGACGGCACCGGCGACCCCGAGACGCTGCGCCGGGCGCTGCGGGCCGCGGCCCGGCGCGACGACGGCTACCACCGGGGGCTGCGCAACATCGACTCCCGCTGCCGCGAGCTCGGCGCCTCGCTGCGGTTCACCCGCGCCCGCCTCGGCGGGGTGCGGGTGGAGGTCCGGCTGCCCCTCGTCCCCGAGCCGACGCCCCCGGAGGAGACCGGTGACTGACCCGATCCGGCTGGTGATCGTCGACGACCACGCGATCGTCCGGCAGGGGCTGCGCTCCATCCTCGAGCGCGAGCCGGACATCGAGGTGGTCGGTGAGGCGGCCACGGCCGCCGACGCGCTGGACCTCGTCGCCGCCGCGCGCCCGCACATCGTGCTGCTCGACCTCAAGCTCTCGGCCGGCTCCGACGTCGCGGGACTGAGCCTGTGCGGCGAGCTCACCGCCCGCGCGCCGGCCCCGGGCGTGCTCGTGGTGACCACGTTCCTCGACGAGCGGCTGGTGCTCGAGGCCATCCAGCGCGGCGCCCGCGGCTACGTGCTCAAGGACGTCGACGCCGTCGCGCTGGTGGCCGCCATCCGCGCGGTGCGCCGCGGGGAGAGCGCCTTCGACAGCCACAGCGCGGCGATGGTGGTGCGCTCGCTGGCCGCGCCCGCCGCCGCGGCGCCGTCGTCCCCCCAGCTGACCGGCCGCGAGCGGGAGGTGCTGACGCTGCTGGCCCGGGGCCTGTCCAACGAGGCGATCGGCCGCGAGCTCTACATCTCGGCGACGACGGCGAAGTTCCACGTCACCAACCTGATGCGCAAGCTGGCGGTGTCCCGCCGCGCCGAGGCCGTCTACGCGGGCTCGAAGCTCGGCCTCATCTGAGCACTCCCGCGGACGTGCACCGGCTCAGGCCTCCGCGACCCGCTTGATCGCGGCCAGGGTCGCCGGGATGCCCTCGTGCGCCATGCGGGTGCGCAGCTCGACCTGCTCGGGCGCCGCCTCCCCGTAGCGCTCGACCATGAACGCCAGCCCGTCGGGCAGGAACGCCCACGACTCGGTCAGCCGCGTGCCGCCGTCCACCGGCTCGAGCGTGTAGCCCCAGCGCGCCCGCGAGCCGCCGACCGCCCACGCGAACTCCCGGCCGCGGTCGGCGGCGACCACCAGGCTGCGGGTCTCCCACGTGCGGTCCGGCGTGACGTTGCGGCCGGTGAACCAGTCGCCCACGGCGCCGGTGGCGCCCTCGTCCCACCAGCAGGCCACGCAGACCGGGCTCCACTCGCCGGTGCGGGTCACGTCGCTGACCAGGTCGTACACCGCCTCCGGGGGAGCGGCGACGAGGATCGAGTCGGCGAAGGTCAGCTCGGCGGTCACCCGGGGAGTCTCGCACCGGGCCTGCGACACGCCGACGACACGCCGCGACACGCCTGGGCCGGTCGACGACACGCTCGATCCCGTTCCACATCGGGTGACGGGCACGCCGGACCGCGTCCTCGGACCGTGTCGGCCGGCGTCGGGCCGAGCCTAGCTTCGCGCGGCATGACGACCACTGCCACGAGGTCCGGACGGGTCCCCCTCGGCGACCGGACCGTGCACCGCCTGGGGTTCGGCGGCATGAAGCTCACCGGGCCGCGGGTCAGCGGGCCCCCGGCCGACCGGGGCGCGGCGCTCGCCGTCCTGCGCCGGGCCGTCGAGCTCGGCGTCGACCACCTCGACACCAGCGGTCTCTACGGGCCGCACGTGGTGAACGACCTCATCCGGGAGGCGCTGCACCCCTACCCCGAGGGCCTGGTGATCGTCACCCGGGTCGGCGCCCGCCGGACGCCGGACGGCGGCTGGGAGGAGGCGCTGACGCCGGACGGGCTGCGCCGGTCGGTGGAGGAGGACCTCGCGCACCTCGGGCTCGACGCGCTGCCCGTCGCCAACCTGCGGATGCCGGGCCTCGGCGAGCCCGCGGAGCGCTCCGTCGGCGAGCCGCTCGAGGCGCTGGACCGGCTGCGCCAGGAGGGGCTGGTGCGGCAGCTCGGGATCAGCCACACCACCGCCCGGCAGGTCGCCGAGGCGCGCGGCGTCGCGCCGCTGGCGTGCGTGCAGAACCACTACAACCTGATCCACCGCACCGACGACGCCCTGGTCGACGAGCTCGCCCGGGACGGGATCGCCTACACGGCGCTGGAGGGGGTCTCCTACACGTCGTTCTTCCCGGTGGGGGAGATGGGCCCGGCGCAGGCGGCGGCCCTCGACGCCGTCGCCTCCCGGGTGGCGGCCAGCCCCGTGCAGGTGGCGATCGCGTGGCTGCTGGTCCGCTCGCCGAACGTGCTGGTCATCCCGAGCGCCACCTCGGTCGCCCAGCTGGAGGACCTCCTCGCGGCCGGCGAGGTGCCCCTCGGCCCCGCGGACACCGCGGAGCTCGACCGGATCGCCGCCCTGGGCGGGCCACCCCGGGGCGGGCCCCCGGCGTGGGGCGGCGGGCCGCCGCGGCCCCGCCGGGAGCCCGGGAGCGGCTGATCAGCGGGAGGAGGCCCGGGTGACGACGTCGGTCGCCCAGCTCTCCAGCCCCGAGTGGTCGCGGATGACCTCCACCCGGTCGCAGAACTCGGCGTAGGCGGGCAGGTCGCAGCCACCCAGCGCCCAGGAGTACTGCGGCTCCGGCGTCAGCCAGATCGTCTCGCGCACCCGCCGGGTCAGGTCGCCGAAGACGTCGAGCCGCGGGGCGTTGCCGTTGCCGCGGCCGTCGCCCAGGACCAGCAGCGTGGAGCGGCGGGTGAACGCGCCGGAGTGGTCGGCGGCCAGCGTCGCGAACACCGTGCCGTAGTCGCTGGAGGCGTCGACGTCGACGACGTCCCCGCCGAACACCAGGCCCAGCGCGTGCTCGAGGGGGTGCTCGTCGAACAGGTCGGTGATCTCCACGACGTCGTCGACGAAGGCGAACGTGCGCACCTGGGCGAACATGTCCTGCAGCGCGTGCACCACGTGCAGGCTGAAGCGCGCCGTCGTCCGCACCGACAGGCTCACGTCGGCCACCACGACCAGCCGCGGCTTGTCCTCGGCCAGCCGGGTGGTCACCGGCCGGAACGGGACGCCGTCGTAGCGCAGGTTGCGGCGCATCGTGCGGGAGACGTCGACCCGGCCGCGCGGCGACTGGCGCTTCTTGTGCGTCAGCCCGCCGTGCAGCGAGGTGGCCAGCCGGCGCAGCGACTCCTCGATCCGCGCCCGCTCGGCCTCGGTGACCTTCTCCACCGGCGCCCGGGCCAGCTCGCGCTCCTCGACGGCCAGCTCGGTCATCTCGGCGAGCTTCTGCAGGTGCGCGGCGAGCAGCTCGGGCAGGTCCTCGATGACCCCGGCCAGCTGGCGGCGCAGTGCCTCGGCCAGCTCGGGGTCGAGGTCGTCGACCGGGTCGGCCAGCCAGTCGCGCAGCGCCTGCTGCTGGGCCACGGTCAGCTCGACGTCCATCGGGGTGCCGCCGGCGCGCACCAGGTCGCCGGGCAGGCCGGGGTCGTGCAGCCGGGACACCTCCAGCTGCACCTGCTGGGCGTCGTCCGCCGGTCCGGCGGGGCTCTCCGAGGACAGCACGATCTGCTCGGTCAGCGAGGCCAGGTCGAGCTTGTTCGCCTCCTGGTGCAGGTTGTACTGCGCGGCGAGGTCCTCGGGCCGGAAGAAGTCGCGGATGTCGACCGGCTTGCCGTGGCTGTGCCCCTCCTGGACGTCGGTGGGCGGCTCCGGCGACCACGTCATCCGGGTGAGCTCGCCGGTGTCCTCGAGGTCGTCGTGCGCGTGCCCGTGCCCCTCGGCGTCCTCCACCACCGGACGCAGCGAGAAGAACCGGGCGAAGGTGTCGGCGAAGACCTCGGCGTCCCGGCGGTCCTTGAGCAGCGCCGCGCCCAGCGCCGCCTCCAGGGCCGCCCGGTCGCGCACCCCGACGGCCGCCGCGGCGGCGAAGGCGTCCACGGCCTCCGCGGTGGAGACCCGCATCCCGCGCAGCCGCAGCAGCCGGACGAACCGGTGCAGCGCCGCCTCCATCAGACCGGCCGGCGCCGCGCGCCACCGCGGTTGCCGGGGAACGACCGCGCGCCCTGCCCGGCCCGGACCTGCTTCGGGGCGGCCGGGGCGTCCGCCGGGCCACCGCGGGCGCCGAAGGAGTCGTCGTGCCGGCCGGGGGTGTCCTTCGCCGCCCGCACCCGGCGGCCGTCGTCGGCGGGGTGGCCGTGCTCCGCGTGGGCGTGGTCCCCGTGGTCCCCGTGGTCGTGGGTGTGCCCGCCGTGGGTGTGCGACCCGTGCGCGTGGGTGTGCCCGTGCTCCAGCGCGGCCGGCACGGTCGCGTTGGGGTCGACCAGCCGCGGCAGCGCCTGCCGGGAGCGCTCGACGTCGCGCTCGTACTTGGCGACGACGGACACCGTGTCGGCCAGGACGTCGGCGTCGAGCTCGCTGACGCCGAGCACCGCCAGCGTCCGGGCCCAGTCGATGGTCTCGGAGATGCTCGGCGCCTTGCGCAGGTCCAGGCCGCGCAGGCCGCGCACGACGTCGACCAGCCGCCGCGCCGCGGCGTCGCCCAGCCCCGTCCGCTTCGACCGCAGGATCTCCAGCTCGCGGTCGGCGTCGGGGTACTCGAGGAACAGGTGCAGGCAGCGGCGCTTGAGGGCCGCCGACAGGTCGCGGGTGTTGTTCGAGGTGAGCACGACGTAGGGCGGCGTCTCGGCCACGAAGGTGCCGAGCTCGGGCACCGAGACCTGGTACTCGGCGAGCATCTCCAGCAGCACCGCCTCCAGCGCCTCGTCGGCGCGGTCGACCTCGTCGACCAGCAGCACCACCGGCTCCTCCGACCGGATGGCCTCCAGCAGCGGCCGGGGCGCGAGGAACCGCTCGTTGAAGAACGCGCTGTCGGCGCCGGCCACCCGGTCGACCGCCGCCTCGAGGGTGTCGGTGTCGGCCAGCAGCTGCGCGGTCTTCTCCCGCAGGATCTGCGTGTAGAGCAGCTGCTTGCCGTAGTCCCACTCGTAGAGCGCCTTGGTCTCGTCCTGGCCCTCGTAGCACTGCAGGCGCAGCAGCCGGCGGCCGGTGGCCGCGGCCAGCGTCTTGGCCAGCTCGGTCTTGCCGACGCCGGCCGGGCCCTCGAGCAGCAGCGGCTTGGCCAGGCGGCTCATGACGAACGTCGTCGTCGCCAGCCGCCGGTCGGTGATGTACCCCTGCTCGGCGAACGCGCGGGCGACGTCGTCGGGGCTGTCGAAGTCGGCCGGCGCGGGGTCGGCGGGGACGGGCTGCACGCTCAACGAGGCTCCTCGGGCGGGGAGGTGCGGGGGAGGGGCGGGATGGCACGGCCACCCCGCCCCTCCGGTGGGTCGGTCAGGACAGGAGGTCGTCGAGGTCGCCGTTCATGCAGTGCTCGACCACCGGCCGGACGGTCTCGAAGGTGCACTCCTTGGCGTTGCCCGGGGTGCAGGCGTCGCCGAGCACGTGGTGGGTGATCCGGTCGACGTCGGTGTCGTCGCCCTTGATGACGGTGGCCTGCTCGTAGAACGTCGTCGGCCCCTGGCCCAGCCGGTTCTTGGAGTAGCTGTCCTGGGTGACGTCGGTGAACTTCTCCGGGATGCCCACGTCGCGCAGCAGCCGGATCGCGGCGGCCAGGGCGGCGTCGGCGGCCTGCGGGGCGGTCATGCCGTGGGTGTCCACGCCCATGGCCTCGGCGATGTCGGCGAAGCGCTGGTACTGCGTGGGCATGTTGAACGCCCAGACGCGGGGCAGCGCGACCGCGTTGTTCAGCCCGTGGTGGGTGTCGTAGAAGGCGCTCACCGCGTGGCTGATCGAGTGGATGATCCCCAGGCCGCCGGAGTTGAAGGCCTGCGCGGCGATGTACTGGGCGTACATCATCCCCTGCCGGCCGCCGAGGTCCTGGCCGTTCCACACCGCCTGGCGCAGGTGCTGGTTGGTCAGCTTGATCGCGTAGAGCGCGTTGCCCAGCGACGGCGGGAAGTCCAGCCGGGACACGTAGGGCTCGCTGGCGTGCGCGAGGACGTCGAAGCCGCACTGCGCGGTGTAGTCGATCGGGCAGTCGAAGTAGAGGACCGGGTCGTCGATCGCCAGCGTGGCCAGGCAGTGGTCGTCGAAGGCGACGTACTTGTGCGGGTTGTCCGGGTCGGTCGTGGTGTCGGTGATGACGTAGGCCCAGGAGGTCTCCGAGCCGGTGCCGGCCGTCGTCGAGACGGCGATGTGCGGCGGGTTCTTCGGGTTCTCCGACTGGTTGAAGCCCTCGAACTCGTTGACGCTGCGGCCGTCGTGGGCGACCGAGATGCGCGCGCCCTTGCAGGCGTCGTGGCTGGAGCCGCCGCCGATGGAGACGAAGCTGTCGCACTGGTTCTCCTGGTACAGCGCGACGGCGTCCATGACGTTGTAGTCCTTGGGGTTGGACTCCACCTTGTCGTAGACGACGACCTCGAGCCCGTGGTAGCGCATCGACTCGGCGATCTTCTCGACGATGTTCGACCCGCGCAGGCCCGACGTCATGATCAGCGTCTTCTTGAAGCCCAGCTTGAGCGCCTCGGGACCGATGATCTCGTGCGCGCCGGGGCCCATGAGGGCCCGCGGGAACGGGTGGAACTCCTTGATGGGGAAGGGCTTGAGGAGTTCTTCGACCTGCATGGGAGGGGTCCTTCCGTCTGCCAGCGGTGCCGTCGGCGCGGACGGTACGAGCGCCGTTCCCCCCACCGGCAGGCCTCGGCGGGAGGAACCGGCCGTCCGGAGGAGCAGGTCGGACCGTCCGGTCAGGTGCCCCTGCCCGACCGGCCAGGGCCCTCGGCCCCTGGTCCGGGAGGGGGCCGGGCATGCTGCGGGGGTGACCACAGCCACGACCTACGACGTCGCCGCCGTCCGGGCGGACTTCCCCGCGCTGCGGGCCGGTGCCGCGCACTTCGACGGGCCGGGCGGCTCCCAGGTCCCGCGCCAGGTCGCGCACGCCGTGGCGGCCACGCTCGGCTCGCCGATCGCCAACCGCGGCTCGGTGACCGAGGCGGAGCGCACCGCCGACGCCGTCGTGGTGGCCGCCCGGGCCGCGGTGGCCGACCTGGTCGGCGGCGACCCCGGCGGCGTCGTCTTCGGCCGGTCGATGACCCAGCTGACCTACGACCTGTCCCGCGCGCTGGCCGCCGGGTGGGGCCCCGGCGACGAGGTGGTGGTGACCCGCCTCGACCACGACGCCAACGTCCGGCCGTGGGTGCAGGCCGCCGCCGCGCGCGGGGCCACCGTCCGCTGGGCCGACCTCGACCCGGCCACCGGCGAGCTGACGCCCGAGGCCGTCGCCGCGGTGCTCACCGACCGCACCCGGCTGGTGGCCGTCACCGGCGCGTCCAACCTGATCGGCACCCGGCCCGACGTCCCGGCGCTCACCGCGCTGGCGCACGAGGCGGGCGCGCTGGCCTACGTCGACGGCGTGCACCTGACCGCGCACGCGGCGGTGGACGTCGCCGCGCTCGGCGCCGACCTCTACGCCTGCTCGCCCTACAAGTTCCTCGGGCCCCACCTGGGCTGCGTCGTCGCGGCGCCGGCGCTGCTGGAGACGCTGCACCCGGACAAGCTGCTGCCCTCGACCGACGCCGTCCCCGAGCGCTTCGAGCTGGGCACGCTGCCCTACGAGCTGCTCGCCGGCACGACGGCGGCGGTCGACTACCTGGCCGCGCTCGGCGGGACCGACGGCGACCGGCGCTCCCGGCTGGTCGCGGGCCTGGCCGCCGTCGAGGCGCACGAGGACCGGCTGCGCCGGCGCGTCGAGGACGCCGTCGGGGAGCTGCCCGGCGTCACGCTGTGGTCGCGCGCCCGGCACCGCACGCCGACCCTGCTGCTCACCTGGGCCGACCGGCCGGCCGCCGAGGTGTCCCGCGCGCTGGCCGCCCGCGGCGTGAACGCCCCGGCGGGCAGCTTCTACGCGATCGAGGCCTCCCGGCGGCTCGGGCTCGGCGACACCGGCGGGCTGCGCGTGGGGATGGCGCCCTACACCGACGACTCCGACGTCGACCGGCTGCTCGAGGGCCTGCGCGCGGTACCGGAGGGGTGACCCACCCGGGGGCGTCCGCGAGCGGGTGGCGTCAGGCCCGGGCGCGCAGCTGCGGGAACCCGCCGGCGAGCTGGTCGAACGCGGCGCGCAGCGTGTCGGCGAGGGAGGCCGACCCGTCGGCGAGCCACACCTCGAACGCGGTGGTGGCCGCCGCGCGGGTCGCCGTGGCCACCATCCGCGGCAGCAGCGCCGCCGGGTCCTGGCCGCAGCGGCGGGCCACGTAGTCGGCCACCACCCGGTCGATGTCGGCGTAGCGCACCTGCGAGTGCGCCAGCAGCGCCGGCTCGGTGAGGATCAGCCGCATCCGCTGGCGCAGCAGCGGCAGGTCGGCGTCGGCGTAGTCGTTGACCTCGACGTAGGCGCCGAAGACGGCGGGCAGCACCGGCACGTCGTCGCCGGCCGCCCCGAGCAGCCGCGCCAGCCGGTCGACGTGCCCGGCGAAGTCGCCCCAGACGGCGTCGGCCTTGCCGCCGACGTGCCGGAAGAAGGTGCGCCGGCTGGTGTGCGCGGCCGCCGCGATCTCCTCGATCGTCACCTGCTCGAAGCCCGCCGCGGTGAACAGCTCCAGCGCCGCCTGCTCGATGCGGGCGCGGGTCGCCGCCCGGACGCCGCCGACGGCGCGCGGGGTGGCCGGGCCGGGCCGGGGGACGACGGCGACGGCTCGGCGCAGCGGCGTGCTCACGTCCCCATCCTGTCCCACCCGGTCGGGGAGGGGTGCCCCGACCGACCGGACGGGGGACCGTGACCGGGGACACGGGCGCGCTTGCCGGTGGCACCCGGTGTCTCTAACGTCCTCGCCATCCCCGTCCCCCGGAACCCGGAGGTCCGCATGCCCGAGACGACCCAGACCGAGACGCAGGCCGAGACCCCGATCGCCGCGACCGAGGAGGTGCTGGTCGAGGAGTCCCTCGTCGAGGAGGTCTCCATCGACGGCATGTGCGGCGTCTACTGACGGTCGCCGCGGTGACCTCCGCTCCGGCCGCCGCCGTGTTCGACCCGGCGCTGCCCTGGCGGCGCGCCCGGTCGGTCGCGCTGCGGCCGGAGCCCTTCGGGGCGCTCGTCTACCACTTCGGCAACCGGAAGCTGTCGTTCCTCAAGTCGAAGACGCTGGTCACCGTCGTGGAGACGCTGGCCGACCACCCGAGCGCCGACGCGACCCTCGTCGCGTGCGGCGTCCCCGAGGCCCAGCGGCCCGCCTACCTCCGCGCGCTCGCCGACCTCGCCCGCTCGAACATGATCGAACCCCGGGAGTCCCTGTGACCGCCGTCGTCCCCCAGCGTCCGACCGGCGGCCGGCTGGTCGACCAGTTCGAGTACGGCCTCGACGCCCCGATCTGCCTGACCTGGGAGCTCACCTACGCCTGCAACCTGGCGTGCGTGCACTGCCTGTCCTCCTCGGGACGGCGGGACCCGCGGGAGCTCTCCACCGCGGAGGCCGAGGGCGTCATCGACGAGCTGCAGCGCATGCAGGTCTTCTACGTCAACGTCGGCGGCGGCGAGCCCACGGTGCGGCCGGACTTCTGGCACCTGCTCGACTACGCCATCGGCCACGACGTCGGCGTGAAGTTCTCCACCAACGGCGTCAAGCTGGACCGGGCGCGGGCACGGCAGCTCGCGGCCACCGACTACGTCGACGTGCAGATCTCCCTCGACGGCGCCACCGCCGAGGTCAACGACCGGGTCCGCGGCACCGGCTCGTTCGCGACCGCGACGCAGGCGCTGGAGAACCTCGCCGAGGCGGGGATGAAGGACTTCAAGGTCTCCGTCGTCGTGACGCGGGAGAACGTCTCCCAGCTCGACGAGTTCCGGGCGCTGACCGACCGCTACGGCGCGCAGCTGCGGATCACCCGGCTGCGCCCGTCGGGCCGCGGCGCCGACGTGTGGGACCAGCTGCACCCCACCCAGGCCCAGCAGCGCGAGCTCTACGCCTGGCTGCTGGCCAACGGCGACCGGGTGCTCACCGGCGACTCGTTCTTCCACCTGTCGGCCTACGGCGAGGCGCTGCCGGGCCTCAACCTCTGCGGCGCCGGGCGGGTGGTCTGCCTCATCGACCCGGTCGGCGACGTCTACGCCTGCCCGTTCGCCATCCACGAGCAGTTCCTCGCCGGCAACGTGCGCGGCGAGGGCGGCTTCCAGCGGGTCTGGCAGCAGTCGGACCTCTTCCAGGAGCTGCGCAGCCCGCAGACCGGCGGCGCGTGCACGAAGTGCGCGCACTTCGACGCCTGCCGCGGCGGCTGCATGGCGGCCAAGTTCTTCACCGGCCTGCCGCTGGACGGTCCCGACCCCGAGTGCGTGCAGGGGTACGGCGAGTCCGCCCTGGCCGCGCGCGACCTCGACCTGGTCACGCCGCGCAGCCACCTCGACCACTCGCACACCGGCCCCGTCCGCGGCCAGCCCACGCTGCTGGGCATGCCGTCGATCCCGGCCAAGACCTGCGACGAGTCGCCGCTGGCGGGCCTCCGGCTCGGCTGAGGCGCCTCAGCGGGTCGGGGCCACCACCGCACCCGACCCCTCGGGCAGCAGGCCGGGCGCGAGGTCGGCCAGCGTCATGGTCAGCAACAGGGCGACGACGACGGCGAGGGTGAGCACGGGACACCTCCGGGGTGGCTGGACCCCCTCCCCGGGCGCCCCGCGGTCGCGGAGCGCCCGGACGGGGGCGCCCCCGAGGGTCGTCGCCGTCCCTGACCGGCAGCGGGACGGCGGCTGGCAGTCCGCTGGGATGTCCGGCCACCCCGGCCATTGCTCCCTGCGCACCATCCGCATAGTTTGGAGGTGACGACACGTCGTCCCACGTCAGCGCAGACCAGGGGAGTCCGGATGGGCAAGCTCGACGGCAAGGTCGCTCTCATCACCGGCGCGGCGCGCGGCCAGGGCCGCAGCCACGCCCTTCGGCTGGCGCAGGAGGGCGCCGACGTCATCGCCGTCGACCGGTGTGCCGACGTCCCGACCGTGGGCTACCCGATGGCCACCGAGGACGACCTGGCCGAGACCGCCCGCCAGGTCGAGGCGCTCGACCGGCGGATCGTCACCCGGGTCGCCGACGTCCGCGACACCGCCGCCCTGCGCGCGGCCGTCGACGAGGGGGTGGCCGAGCTCGGCCGCCTGGACATCGTGCTGGCCAACGCCGGCATCGCCAGCTTCGCGCCGGTGGAGGACCTCACCGACGAGATGTGGGACGAGATGATCGACATCAACCTCACCGGCGTCTTCAAGACGGTGCGGGCGGCCGTCCCGCACATCCGCGCGCACGGCCAGGGCGGCGCGATCGTGCTCACCAGCTCCACCGCCGGCATCAAGGGCCTGGGCAACCTCGCGCACTACGTCGCGGCCAAGCACGGCGTCGTCGGGCTGGTGAAGACCTTCGCCAACGAGTTCGCGCCGGACATGATCCGGGTCAACTCCGTGCACCCGACGGCGGTCAGCACCGACATGATCCACAACCGCAAGACCTACGGGAACTTCGTCCCGGACAAGCCCGAGGACGAGGTCACCCAGGACGACGTCGCCCCGCTGTTCCAGGGGCTCAACGCCATGCCGGTGCCGTGGGTCGAGGCGGGCGACATCAGCAACGCGGTCCTGTGGCTGGTCAGCGACGACGCCCGCTTCGTCACCGGCGTCCAGCTGCCGGTCGACGCCGGGTCGGTGGTCAAGTAGCGGACGGCGGGTGCGGCGGCCGGCGGCCGCCGCACCCGGGCGTCGGCCCCGCGGTCAGTCGAGGTGGACCTTCTCGTGGTCGCCGGTGTCGGGCTGCTGGCCGGTCACCTTGGCCTTGGCGAAGCTCAGCGCGGTGGCCAGCCGGTTGCCCGGGCTGTCCCAGTACTCCGCCGAGTCGCCGTCGACCTTGACCAGGACCACCGACGGGTCCTCCGGGCCCTGCGGCAGCCACGCCTCGACGCCGGCGTTCCACAGCTCCTTCTTCTTCGCGACGTCGTCGACGACGAGGGCGTGCCCGGTCAGCGAGATCCACTCCCCGCCCGACCCGATGCCCACGTTGACCTGCGGCGAGGCGGCGATGTGGGTCAGCCAGGGCGCGGACCGCTCGGCGAAGAACCACAGGTCGCCGTCGAACTCGACCTCCTGCAGCGACATCGGCCGGCTGGTGAGCTTGCCCTCGGGCGTGGTGGTGGTGAGGAAGCCGAACTTCTGGCCCTGGATGAGCTCGGCGACCCTGCGCGTCGATTCCGTCGTCATGCAGGTGCCCTTCCCCGCCTGAGGCGGATGACACGGTCGGTCCCGGAATGCCCGGGCAGCCGGTTGCCTTGCGCAACGTCGTGACCACCACCCAGGACCGGCCGGCCGTCGCGCCCGCCCGCACCGACCGGCCGGGGACGGCGCGCACCGCACTCACCCTCGGCGCGTTCGTGGCGCTCGGCCCGCTCACCGTCGACATGTACCTGCCCGCCCTGCCCACGATCGCCGACGACCTGCAGACCAGCTCGGCGACGGTGCAGCTCACCCTCACCGGCACCCTGGTCGGCCTGGCGCTCGGCCAGCTCGTGCTCGGCCCGCTGTCGGACGCGCTGGGCCGCAAGGGGCCGCTGCTGGCCGGCACCGCGCTGCACGTCGTCGCCTCGCTGCTGGTGCTCGTCGCCCCGTCGATCACCGTCCTCGGCCTGCTGCGCTTCCTGCAGGGCGTGGGGACGGCGGCCGGCGCGGTCATCGCCCTCGCGGTGGTGCGCGACCTGTTCTCCGGCCGTGCCGCGGCGACCATGCTGTCGCGGCTGTTCCTCGTGCTCGGCGCCGCCCCGGTGCTGGCGCCCACGGTCGGCGGGGAGGTCCTGCGGATCACCTCCTGGCGCGGGGTGTTCCTGCTGCTCGCGGTGTACGGGCTGCTGCTGCTCGCCGTCGGGGCACTGGCCGTCCGCGAGACCCTGCCGCCGGAGCGGCGGCGCAGCGCCGGGCCGGCCGGTACCCTGCGCGGCTACCGGGCGCTGCTGCGCGACCGCACCTACGTCGGCCTCGTGCTGGTCGCGGGCCTGACCATGGCCGGGCTGTTCAGCTACGTGTCGGGCTCCTCGTTCGTCTTCCAGGACCAGTTCGGCCTCGACGAGCAGCAGTTCGGCCTGCTCTTCGGCGCCGGCGCCGTCTGGCTGATCGCCGCCACCCAGCTCAACCCGGTCGTGCTGCGCCGGTTCTCCCCGGCCCAGGTGCTGGTGGCCGGCACGATCGGCGGCGCGCTGGCCGGCGCGGTGCTGCTCGGCCTCGCCGCCACCGGCACCGGTGGCCTGTGGGCGGTGGCGCTCCCGCTGTGGGCGGTGCTGTTCAGCTCCGGCCTGGCACTGCCCAACGCCCCCGCGCTGGCGCTGTCCCGGCACGGCGAGGCGGCCGGCACCGCCGCGGCGCTGCTCGGCGCGGTCCAGTTCGGCGTCGGCGCGGTCGTCGCGCCGCTGGTCGGCCTGCTCGGCAACGACGCGGTCGCCATGGGCACGGTCGTGGTCGGCGCGCTGGTCACCGCGATCGCCGTCCTGGTCGTCGTCGTCCGGCCGTGGGAGCTGCCCGACGACGTGGCCGACGACGTGCCCGCCGCCGCCTAGGCCCACCGGTGCCCGACCTGGCCGGTGCCGTCTGGCCGGAGCTGCCCGACCGCCCGCTGCTGGTCGTCCCGCTGGGCTCGGTCGAGCAGCACGGCCACCACCTGCCGCTGGCCACCGACACCACCGTCGCCGAGGCGGTGGTCCGGCGAGCGGGGCTGGACGCCGTCGTCGCACCGGCCGTCCCCTACGGCGCGAGCGGCGAGCACGAGGGGTTCCCCGGCACGGTCTCCCTCGGCACCGCGGCGCTGACCACCCTGCTCGTCGAGTACGGCCGCTCGGCCTGCCGCTGGGCGGGTCGGCTGCTCGTCGTCAACGGCCACGGCGGCAACCTCGACGCGCTGCGCTCCGCCGTCCCGCTGCTGCGCGCCGAGGGCCGCGACGCCGCCTGGTTCCCCTGCGGCGTCGCCGGCGGTGACGCGCACGCCGGGCGCACCGAGACGTCGCTGCTGTTGCACGTGGAACCAGGTGTGGTGCGGACCGACCGGTCCGTCGCGGGGGAGACCGCGCCGATCGCCGAGCTGCTGCCCCGGCTGCGCGCCGAGGGCGTGCGCGGGGTCAGCCCGACCGGCGTGCTCGGCGACCCGGCCGGCGCCTCGGCGGAGGAGGGCGCGCGCCTGCTCACGGGCATCGCCGCCCGGCTGACGGCGGCCGTCGGGCGCTGGGACGTCGGCGCGGACGGGCGGCTGCGCTGAGAGTCAGCGCATGTGCGTGCGCGGCCGCTCCTGGCGGACGCCGTCGACGACGACGTCCACCTCCTCGTCGTAGAAGGCGACCAGGCCGGCGATCGGGGTCAGCTCGCGGGTCGGGAAGTCGTAGGACCACGCGACGTCGTCGACCCCCAGCAATGACCAGTAGCCGCTGGTCCGGCCCTTGTACGGGCACTGGGTGACCGTGGTGCTGGGTGCGAGGTGCTCCCAGCGGACGTCGGTGCGCGGCAGGTAGGAGCGGGTGGGCAGCCCGGTCTCGAAGACCAGCACCGGCGACGCCGACTCCGCCAGCACCACGCCGTCGCGCTCGACCCGCACCCGCCGCGACGAACGGATCGCGTCGACGCGGGAGTAGGGGTTGCGCGGGTGGACGAAGACCTCCTCGTCCTCCTCGAACCAGGCGTCGAGGGCGGCCCAGTCCAGGCGGACGTGGCCGGCCAGCTCGGGCACCCGGTCGCCGGTGTGCACCAGCGCCGCGCCGGGCCGCTCCCGGCCGCCGGCGCGCAGCCCGTGGCGCGCCGCGGTGCCGACCGGCGTCTCCGCCGTCTCCCCCTCGTCGGCGAGCACGCCGGGTGCCACGTCGTCGACCGGGACGACGTACTGCGGGTAGGGCGGCCACTCCCACACGTACCGCGCGCGGAGGGTGTCGAGGACGACGACGCCGCCCAGCACCGCCCGCACGCGCCGCGGCACGGGCTCGACGTGGCCGGTGGGGACCAGGGCGCGCGGGTGGTCGGGCACAGTGCCTCCTGCAGCAGGATGACGGCCACCGCCGTCGGAGCAGAGGAGTCCACCGTGGCCCACCAGCCGGTCGCCGACCAGGTCCCCGCGAACGCGGCACCGGCCGGCCGGGTCGCCGTCGAGACCAACGGCATCAACGTCATCGCCGAGGAGGAGCGCCGGGGTGCCCCGCGGCAGCTGTTCTGGCCGTGGTTCGGCGCGAACGTGAGCGTGCTGGGCCTGGCCTACGGCTCCTTCCTGCTGGGCTTCGGCATCTCGGCCGGCCAGGCCCTGGTGGCCGGCGTCGTCGGCATCGTCGTCTCGTTCCTGCTCTGCGGGCTGGTGGCGATCGCCGGCAAGCGCGGCTCGGCGCCCACCCTGGTGCTCAGCCGCGCCGCCTTCGGCGTGCACGGCAACCGGGTCCCCGCCGTGTTGTCGTGGGTGCTCACCGTGGGCTGGGAGACGGTGCTCGTCAGCCTCGCCACCCTGGCCACGGCCACGGTGTTCGGCCAGCTCGGCTGGAGCGGCGGGACGGCGACGCAGGTGGTGGCGCTGCTCGTCGTCGCGGGCCTCGTGGTCGCCGGCGGCGTCCTCGGCTTCGACGCGATCATGCGCATGCAGCGGTGGATCACCGTGGTCAGCGGCGTGCTCACCGTCGTCTACGTGGTGCTCGTCGCCGGGGAGGTCGACTGGTCGGCGGTCACCGCCACCCCGGGCGGGACGACGGCGGCCGTGGTCGGCGCGCTGGTGCTGGCGATGACCGGCTACGGCTTCGGCTGGGTCAACGCCGCGGCCGACTACTCGCGCTACCTGCCGCGCACCGCCTCCACCGGCGGCGTCGTCGGGTGGACGACGGCCGGCGGCGCACTCGCCCCGGTCGTGCTGCTGGGCACCGGGCTGCTGCTGGCCGCCTCGGACCCGGAGCTGTCGGCCGCGATCGGCGCCGACCCGATCGGTGCGCTGGGCTCGATCCTGCCGACCTGGTTCCTCGTGCCCTTCGTCGTCGTCGCGGTGCTCGGCCTGGTCGGCGGGGCGCTGCTGGACATCTACTCGTCGGGCCTGTCGCTGCTGGCCGCCGGCGTCCGGGTGCCCCGCCCGGTCGCGGCCGGCATCGACGGCACGCTCATGGTGCTCGGCGCGGTGTGGGTCGTCTTCCTCGCCACCGGGGGCTTCTTCGTGCAGTTCCAGGGCTTCCTCATCACCCTGGGCGTCCCGGTCGCGGCCTGGTGCGGCGTCTTCCTGGGCGATCTCGCGCTGCGCCGCCGCGACTACGCCGAGGCCGACCTCTACGACCCCCGCGGTCGCTACGGCGCCGTCCCGGCGGTGCCGCTGCTGCTCCTGGCGCTGGGCACCGTGCTCGGCTGGGGGCTGGTCACCAACGGCCTGGCCGGCTGGCTGGACTGGCAGGGCTACCTGCTCGGCCCGCTGGGCCTGGGCGGCCGGGAGGGCGCGTGGGCCTTCGCCAACCTCGGCGTGCTGGCCGCCTTCGCCGTCGGGCTGCTGGGCGCCCTCGCGCTGCGGCGGCCGGCGGTGCGGGCGCAGGAGGCCGCCCCGGCGGTGCCGGGACGGCCTCCGGTGGTGCGCTGAGGGCGCTCAGTCCGCGAGGGTCTGCGCCAGCAGCGGGACGGCGTTGTCGAGGGCGTACCCCGTACCGAGCACCGAGCCGCTGGAGAAGGCGTTGACCAGCGTCTCGTCGTCGAGCACGAGGGCGTTGCCGGCCTGCACCGAGCCCAGCGTCTGCCACAGCGGGTTGCCGGTGACCTGCGCCGGGTCGACGAAGATCGGGAAGACGACGGTCAGCGGCGCGTCGAGCAGCGCCACCTGCTCGTCGGAGACCGGGACGAAGAAGCTCTCGCCCGCGAGCTCCTGGACCGCCGGCTTGTTCGTGAAGCCCAGCGCCTCCAGGAAGTCCACCCGGGTGTCGCCGCGCACGTAGGCGCCGAAGCCCTCGGAGGTGTAGGCGCCGACGGCGACCTCGGTGCCGGCGAAGGCCGGGTTCGCCGCGGCGGCGTCGGCGAAGCGCTGCTCGAGGCCGGCGCGCAGCTGCTCGGCCTCGTCGGTGCGGCCCAGCGCCTCGCCCACGAGCTCCAGCTGCTGCTGCCACGTCGTCCGGTACTGCTCGGCGCCCTCGGGGATGCCCACGGTCGGGGCGATCTGCTGCAGCTGCTCGTAGCGCTCCCGGGTGCCGTCGGAGCGGGTGTCGAGGATGAGGTCGGGTTCGAGCGCGGCGACGGCCTCCAGGCTGGGCTCGAGCGTCTCGATGACCTCGGGTGCCTCGTCGTAGCGGCCCTCGGCCCACGGGCCCACGCCCTCGCCGCCGAAGCCGAGCCAGTCGCTGGCGCCCACCGGCTGCACCCCGAGCGCCAGGGCGGTCTCGGCGTCCGACCAGCCGAGCGCCACCACGCGCAGCGGCTCCTCGGGGATCTCCACCTCGCCGAAGGCGGTGCTCACGGTGACCGGGAACGTCCCGTCCCCGCCCCCGGCCGAGGACGCCGACGCGTCCCCGGACGCGTCGCCACCGGAGCCGCACGCGGCCAGCGCCCCGGCGGTGGTCAGGGCGGCCACGCCCAGGGCGGCGCGCCGGGTGAGGGGGTGGAACGGCATGGCGGTTCTCCTCGCGTCGGGTCCAGGTGAGGTTAGCCTGACCTTCCTCTCCGGCCTGGGGGCGCCCGGTTAGCCTCCGCCCGTGAGCACTCCCCCCGGCTGGCTGGTGGTCGTGGACCTGCAGCACGTCTTCGGCGACCCCGACTCCCCCTGGACGGCGCCCCGCTTCGAGGAGGTCCGCCCACGGGTCCGCGACCTGGTGGCCGCCTTCGACGGGCGGGTGGTGTTCACCCGCTTCGTCGCGCCGGCCGAGCCCGAGGGCGCCTGGGTGGACTACTACGCGCAGTACCCGTTCGCGCTGCAGCCGCCCGACGCGCCGCTGTACCGGCTGGTCGAGGACCCCGGCGGCGCCCCCGTGCTCGACGCACCGACGTTCGGCAAGTGGGGCCCGGAGCTGGCCGGGGTCGTCGCCGGCGGCCCGCTCACCGTCGCCGGGGTGGCCACCGACTGCTGCGTGGTGTCCACCGTGCTGCCGGCCGCCGACGCCGGCGTCCCGGTGCGGGTGGTCACCGACGCCTGCGCGGGCTCCAGCGACGACGACCACCGCCGGGCGCTGCACCTCATGGGCCTCTACGCGCCGCTGGTCGAGCTGACGACGACCGCCGAGGTCCTCGCCGGGTGACCGGGGTCCCGCCGCCCCCGGACGCCCGGCTGCCCGACGGGTACGCCGTCCGGCTGGCACCCGGCACGCGGCGGCGGGAGGACGGCGCGGTGCTGCTCGGCGGCTCGCCGCTGCGGCTGCTGCGCCTCAGCGCGCGCGCCCGCGCCCTGCTCGCCGGCGACCGGCTCCCCGTCACCGACGCGGTCACCGCCGCGCTCGCCGCCCGGCTGCTCGACGCGGGGGTGGCCGTCCCCGAGCCCGCCGGCCCGGCGCCCGGCCCCGCCGACGTCACCGTCGTCGTCCCGGTGCGCGACCGGGCCGGCGGCGTCGCGCGGCTGCTGGCCGCGCTGCGCGCCGACCCGGACACCGCCGGCGTGCGGGTGCTCGTGGTCGACGACGGCTCGGCCGACCCCGGCGCGCTCGCCGCCGCGGCCGCCGGGGCCGAGGTGCTCCGCCACGAGCGGTCGCGCGGGCCCGCGGCGGCGCGCAACACCGGCCTGCGCGCCGCGACGACGGACCTGGTGGCCTTCCTCGACTCCGACTGCGTGCCCGGACCCGGGTGGCTGGCCGCGCTGCTGCCGCAGATGGCCGACCCGCGGCTGGCGCTGGTCGCGCCGCGCGTGACCGCCCTGCCGTCGACCGCACCGGGCTGGGTGACGCCCTACGAGACGGCGGTCAGCGCCCTGGACATGGGGCCCGTGCCGGGGCCGGTCGCGCCGCTGAGCGGCCTGTCCTACGTGCCGAGCGCCGCCCTGCTGGCCCGCCGTGCCGCGCTGGGGGAGGGGTTCGACGCCGGCATGCGGGTGGCCGAGGACGTCGACCTGGTCTGGCGGCTGGCCGCCGCGGGCTGGCGGGTGCGCTACGAGCCGGCCGCCCGGGTGGCCCACGACCACCCGAGCACGACCGGGGCCTGGCTGCGCCGCCGCGCCGTCTACGGCACCGGCGCGGCGCCCCTGGCCGCCCGGCACGGCAGCCTGGTCGCGCCCGTGGTGGTCTCCCCGTGGACGGCGGCCGCGCTGGTGCCCGCGGTGGCCGGCGGGCGACCCGGGCGGGTGCTGGCCGCGGGCGCCCTGGCCGCCTCCACCGTCCGGCTGGCCCGCCGGCTCGCCGGTCCCGGCCGCCCGGCGCCGTACGGGCTGGCCGCGGCCCTGGTCGTGCGCGGCGGCGCGGCCGGCGCCCGCACGCTGGCCCGCGCCGTCACCCGGCACCACTGGCCGCTGGCGGCCGCCGCGGCGCTGGCCTCCCGCCGGGCCCGCCGCCGGCTGGCCGTGCTGGCCGCCGCCGACGCCGTCCTCGCGTGGCTGCCGCACCGCGACCGGGTGGGCCTGCTGCGCTTCGCCGCCGCCCGCCGGCTGGAGGACCTCGCCTACGGCGCCGGGCTGTGGGCCGGGGCGCTGCGGGCCCGTGACGCCCGGGCCCTGCTGCCCGCCGCGCCACCCGACATCGCCCCGCCGCGACGACGGGGGACCCGGGCCGGGCGGCGTCCCACCTGACCGGAGCGCGTCCCACCCGACCGTGGGACGTCGGGTGGGACGCGCGACGATCAGGTGACCTGATCGTCGACCGGCCCCTCCCGGAGGGCTGACCTGCGGGATCGCACCCTGGCGCGGGCGTGCGATCCGCGTCACCATGGGGCGGCCATGAGTCCCAGCCCCCGGACCTCCTCGTGACCGGCGTCAGCCCGTGGCTCGCGCTGCCCGAGGGCCGGCCCACGCCCGGGCTCACCCGACAGCTGCGCGCCGCGCACGAGACGTTCGTGACCCGCGGCGCCCCGCCGCCGCGACCGGCGGTGCGCCCGGTCGTCCGCGACTCCTGGGTGCGCAGCCTCGGCAGCGGCGTGGACCCCGACGGCCAGGGCCCGCCGGTGGACCTGCTCGACGACGCCCTCGCCGCCTACCGCGCCGGCCACCCGCTGGCGCCGGTGCTGCCGGTGATCCGGCGCCTGCTGGTCGAGGACGCCGAGGCCGACCGGATGATCGTCGCGGTCACCGACGCCGACGGCCGGATGCTGTGGGTGGAGGGCGACTCCCGGCTGCGCCGGCTGGCCGAGAACATGAACTTCGTGCCCGGCGCCCGCTGGTCGGAGGACGTCGCCGGCACCAACGCCCCCGGGACGGCGCTGGCCCTCGACCACCCCGTGCAGTTCTTCGGCAGCGAGCACTACCGCCGCCCGGTCCAGCCGTGGAGCTGCTCGGCCGCGCCGGTGCACCACCCGGTCACCGGGGTCCTGCTCGGCGCCATCGACGTCACCGGCGGCGACCACGTGGCCAGCCCGCACGTGCTCACCCTGGTGCGCGCCACCGTCGCCGCGGTCGAGTCCGAGCTGCGCTGGCTGCACCGCGAGGAGCAGCGCGACGAGCGGCCCACCCGCACGGCGGCGGCACCGGCGCGCGAGACCGCCCCGCTGCTGGAGGTGCTCGGCCGGGACCGGGCGCGGCTGACCCGCGCCGAGGGGGCGGTCGAGCTGTCGCTGCGGCACTCCGAGCTGCTCCTGCTGCTCGCCGAGGCCGCCGTGACGGGGGAGGGCCGCAGCGCCGAGCGGCTGGCCGCGGAGTGCCACGGCGGCGGCGCCGCGGTCACCGTGCGCGCGGAGCTGTCCCGGCTGCGCCGCCTCGTCGGCCCCGAGCTGGTCGGGTCGCGGCCCTACCGGCTGCTCGGCCCGCTGGACACCGACGTCGGCGCGCTGCGCCGGCTGCTCGACCGGGGCGCGGTCACCGCCGCCCTGGACCGCTACCCCGGCCCGGTGCTGCCGCGGTCCGGCGCGCCCGGCGTCGCGGCGGCCCGCTGGCGCACCGCCGTCGCGCTGCGCGCCGCGGTGCTGGCGAGCCGCCGGCCGGAGCTGCTGCTGCGCTGGACGGCGCTGCCCGAGGCCAGGGACGACGCCGCCGCCTGGCAGGCGCTGCTCGAGGTGCTGCCCGCGGGGTCGCCGCGCCGGCCCGCGGTCGCCGCTCACCTGCTCGCGCTGCGCCGGGGACCGCGCGGCTGACCCGGCACGGCGGGCGGCCCGACACGCCGGCCGGGGAATGCGACCCGCGCCGGAGGCCTTGGCACGGCAACGTGACCGCCTCCGCCACCGGGTCCGCCGCCGCCCCGCCCGCCCCCGCGCCGACCTCGCTGGGCTCCCCGCGCGTGGCGGTGGCCCTCGTCGCGCTGGCCCTGGGCGGTTTCGCGATCGGCACCACCGAGTTCGTCACGATGGGGCTGCTGCCCGACATCGCCACCGGCGTCGGCGTCGACATCCCCACCGCGGGCCACGTCATCTCCGCCTACGCGCTCGGCGTCGTCGTCGGCGCCCCGGTCATCGCCGCGCTGGGGTCGCGACTGCCGCGCCGCGGCCTGCTGGTCGGCCTGATGGCGGCGTTCCTCGCCGGCAACGTGCTCAGCGCGCTGGCACCCGGGTCGACGACGCTGCTGCTGGCGCGGTTCGTCAGCGGCCTGCCGCACGGCGCCTACTTCGGTGTCGCCTCGCTGGTCGCCGCCGCGCTCGTGCCGCCGGCGCTGCGCGGGCGGGCGGTCAGCACGGTCATGCTCGGCCTGGCCGCGGCCACCCTCGCCGGGGTCCCCGCGGCCACCTGGCTGGGGCAGACGCTGGGCTGGCGGTCGGCGTACTGGGCCGTGGTGGTGCTGGCCGCGCTGACCGTCGCCGCCGTGCTCGCCGTCGTCCCGGCGACGCCCCAGCGCGGCGACGCCGGCATCCGCACCGAGCTGGGCGCGCTGCGCCGGCCGCAGGTGCTGCTGACGCTGGTCGTGGCCACCGTCGGGTTCGGCGGCATGTTCGCCGTCTACAGCTACATCGCCCCGATCACCACCGACGTCACCGGACTCGCCCGCGGGGCCGTCCCGTGGGTGCTGCTGGCCTTCGGCGTCGGCGGGTTCCTCGGCACCGCGCTGGGCGGCCGGCTGGCCGACCTGGCGCTGTTCCGCTCGCTGGTGGGCGCGATGGTCACCGTCCTGGCGCTGCTGCTGGTCGTGGGCCCGGCCGCGGCCACCGGGCCCACCCTCTTCGGGGTGGTCCTCCTGCTGGCGATGAGCGCCTCCACGCTGGTCGTCTGCCTGCAGCTGCGGCTCATGGAGGTCGCCGGCGAGGCGCAGATGCTCGGCGCCGCGCTCAACCACTCGGCGCTCAACGCGGCCAACGCGCTCGGTGCGTGGCTGGGCGGGGTGGTGATCGCGGCCGGCCACGGCTACACCGCGCCGAGCCTGGTCGGCGCCGCGCTCGCGGCCGCCGGCCTGGTCGCCCTGGCGGCCTCGGCGCGGCTGCGCCGGCGGGAGCTGCGCGCCGCGGCCTGACCGGCCGGCTGCAACACCGCTGCAACGTCCGCGCTGCGCCCGACACGCGGCGGGGACGTCCGCGGCTGCGGCAGCGAGAGGTCGCTCGCTCCGCGACTGCGGGACCGCGCCACCCCGTCGATCAGGTAAGCGTGGCCTAAGTCACTCCGCCGTTGACAGACTCCGCGCAGGGCGCCCGTTGACCGGGCGCGTTCGCCCCCTGCAACGACAGCGGAGGATCCATGACACGGGTGAGCATGCAGGTCGACGGCGTGACCTACACGGACGAGGTCGAACCCCGGACGCTGCTGGTCCACCACCTGCGCGAGGCGCTGGGCAAGGTCGGCACGGTCGTCGGCTGCGACACCAGCAACTGCGGCGCCTGCACCGTCCACCTCGACGGGCAGGCCGTGAAGTCCTGCACCGTCCTGGCCGTGCAGGCCGACGGCGCCGAGGTCACCACCATCGAGGGCATCGCGGCACCGGACGGCACCCTGCACCCGGTGCAGAAGGCCTTCCACGAGATGCACGGTCTCCAGTGCGGCTACTGCACGCCCGGGATGATCATGGCCTCGATCGACCTGCTCAAGGAGAACCCGGACCCCAGCGACACCGAGGTCCGCGAGGGCATCGAGGGCAACCTCTGCCGGTGCACCGGCTATCAGAACATCGTCCGCGCGGTGCAGCAGGCAGCCGGTGAGCTGTCCGGCTCGGCCGCCACCCCGGAGACGACGGGAGCGCAGGCATGACGGTCACCGAGGACGCCGCCACCACCCAGGTGCAGGGCCCGGACAAGGAGGTCGGCAAGGCCCGCAAGCGCAAGGAGGACGCCCGCCTGATCACCGGGCGCACCACCTGGACGGACAACATGGTGCTGCCCGGCATGCTGCACCTGTCGGTCGTGCGCAGCCCGGTCGCCCACGCCCGCATCACCGCCATCGACGTGTCCGCGGCCAAGGAGTCCCCGGGCGTCGTCACCGTCCTCACCGGCCGCGACCTCGCCGACGAGCAGGGCTCGATCCCCTGCGCCTGGCCGGTGACGCCGGACATGAAGAACCCCGGCCACCCCTCGATCGCCGTCGACCGGGTCAACCACGTGGGCGAGGCGGTGGCGGTCATCGTCGCCCGTTCCCGCACCGCGGCCGCCGACGCCGTCGAGCTCGTCGACGTCGACTACGACCTGCTCCCGCCGGTGCTCGACATGGAGGAGGCGGTCCGCGACGGTGCCGACCTCGTCCACGACGACCTCGGCACCAACACCAGCTACCACTTCGTCTTCGACGCCGGTGAGGCCGGCACCGGCGGCGACACCGAGCAGGCGTTCGCCGACGCCGACGTCGTGGTCAGCCGGCGGTTCGTCAACCAGCGGCTGATCCCGGCGTTCATGGAGCCGCGCTCCGTCGTCGTCCAGCCGCAGGGCGACAACTACACGATGTGGTCGGCCACCCAGATCCCCCACATCCTGCGCGTGATGCTGGCGATGGTCACCGGCATCCCCGAGCACAAGCTCCGCGTGATCGCCCCCGACGTCGGCGGCGGCTTCGGCGGCAAGCTGCAGGTCAACCCCGAGGAGATCCTCGCGCTGCTGGTCGCGCGCCGCCTCGGCAAGCCGGTCAAGTGGACCGAGACCCGCAGCGAGTCGCTGATGACCGCCCACCACGGCCGCGACCAGGTGCAGTTCATCGACGTCGCCGCCGACCGCGAGGGCAACGTCAAGGGCCTGCGCGTGCGGCTGCTCGCCGACATGGGCGCCTACCTGCGGCTGATCACCCCGGGTGTCCCGGCGCTGGGCGCGTTCATGTTCCCGGGCATCTACAAGTTCCCGGCCTACCGCTTCGAGTGCGACGGCGTGTTCACCAACAAGGTGCCCACCGACGCCTACCGCGGCGCCGGCCGGCCCGAGGCGACCTTCGCCGTCGAGCGGATCATGGACGAGCTCGCCGTCGAGCTCGGCATGGACCCGCTCGAGCTGCGCCGCAAGAACTGGATCCAGTCGCAGGAGTTCCCGTTCACCACGGTGGCCGGCCTGGAGTACGACAGCGGCGACTACGACGCGGCCACCCAGCAGGCGCTCGACCTGCTCGGCTACCCGGAGCTGCGCGAGGAGCAGCGTCGCCGCCGCGAGTCGAACGACCCGGTGCAGCTGGGCATCGGCTTCTCCACCTTCACCGAGATGTGCGGCCTGGCCCCCTCCCGGGTGCTGGGCTCGCTGTCCTACGGCGCGGGCGGCTGGGAGTCGGCGTCCATCCGGATGCTGCCCACCGGCAAGGTCGAGGTGGTCACCGGCTCGACGCCGCACGGACAGGGCCACGAGACGGCGTGGAGCCAGCTGGTCGCCGACCAGCTCGGTGTCCCCTTCGAGGACGTCGAGGTGCTGCACGGCGACACCGCCGTCGCGCCCAAGGGCATGGACACCTACGGCTCGCGCTCGCTGGTCGTGGGCGGCACCGCCGTCCTCAAGGCCGCGGACAAGGTGATCGCCAAGGCCCGCAAGGTCGCCGCGCACCTGCTCGAGGCCAGCGAGGACGACCTGGAGTTCACCGGCGGCAAGTTCTCCGTCCGCGGGACCCCGGGCTCCGGGCTGGGCATCCAGGAGATCGCGCTCGCGGTCTTCGCGGCGCACGACTACCCGGAGGACGTCGAGCCCTCGATCGACGCGGACGCGACCTTCGACCCGGTGAACTTCTCCTTCCCCCACGGCACGCACGTGTGCGCCATGGAGGTCGACACCGACACCGGGTTCGTCAAGATCCGCAAGTACGCCTGCGTCGACGACGTCGGCACGATCGTCAACCCGCTCATCGTCGAGGGGCAGGTCCACGGCGGCCTGGCGCAGGGCATCGCGCAGGCGCTCTACGAGGAGGCCGTCTACGACGCCGACGGCAACCTGACCACCGGCACCTTCGTCGACTACCTGGTGCCCTCGGCCGCCGACCTGCCGCACTTCGACACGGGCAACACCGTGCACGTGGCCCCCGGCAACCCGATCGGCGCCAAGGGCGTGGGCGAGGCCGGCTGCATCGCCAGCACGCCGGCGGTGGTCAACGCCGCGCTCGACGCCGTCCGGCACCTGGGCGTGTCCGACATCCGCATGCCGCTGACCCCCGAGCGCGTCTGGCGGGCGATCCACCAGGGCGGCGACGGCGGGGACCGGGCCACGGCCGGGTCCAACGCCTACGGCGGCGCCCAGACCGAGACCACCGCCGGTGTCTCCACCCCGCAGTCCGCTCTCGGAGGTGACCGGTGATCCGCCGTAACGACTCTGGAGTGAAGCCATGATCCCCGCCCCGTTCGAGTACGTCCGGCCGACGACGGTCGAGGAGGCCGTCCAGGCGGTCGCCGAGGGCGGCGAGGACGTCAAGATCATGGCCGGTGGCCAGTCGCTGATCCCGGTCATGCGGCTGCGGCTGGCCGCGCCGGAGACGATCGTCGACCTGGGCCGGGTCGCCGAGATGCGCGGCGTCCGCGACGAGGGGGACGCGCTGGTCATCGGCGCGATGACGACGCACGCCGAGGTCATCACCGACCCGCTGATCGCCCAGCACGCGAAGCTCGTCGCCGAGGCGACCGAGACGGTGGCCGACCGGCAGACCCGCCGCCGGGGCACCTTCGGCGGCGCGCTGGCGCACGCCGACCCGGCCGGCGACCTGCCTGCGGTGGCGCTGGCCCTGGACGCGGAGCTGGTGGTCGCCGGACCCGGCGGGCGGCGGACGGTGCCGGCGTCGGAGTTCTTCGTCGACTACCTCACCACCGCGCTCGAGGAGGGCGAGGTCCTCGTCGAGATCCGGGTGCCGAAGCTGGCCGGGGACTGGGGGGTGCGCTACGAGAAGTTCAACCGCGTGGCGCAGGCCTGGTCCATCGTCGCCGTCGCGGCCGCGGTCCGGCGGGAGAACGGGCACATCGCCGAGGCGCGCATCGGGCTGACCAACATGGGCCCGACCCCGCTGCGCGCTTCGGCGACCGAGGCGGCCCTGTCCGGGGCCGCCGCGGCGCCCGACGCGGTCGCCTCGGCGGCGCGGTCGGCGGCGGAGGGCACCAGCCCGAGCAGCGACCTCAACGCCCAGGCCGACTACCGCGAGCACCTCGTGCAGGTGCTCACCCGCCGGGCGGTCACCGCCGCAGCCGGGCTGTAACGTCCGGCACAACCCCGGCTCCGCCCGTCCCACCCTCGGCCGGCCCGCCCCTCGGGGCGGACCGGCCGAGGCGTTCACCCACCCCGGAGGTCGCACCGTGCAGCTGGAGAACTCGTTCACCGTCCCCGTGCCCGTCGACGAGGCATGGCGGGTGCTCCTCGACATCGAGCGCATCGCCCCGTGCATGCCCGGCGCCGCCCTGGACTCGGTCGAGGGTGACTCCTTCACCGGCCGGGTGAAGGTCAAGCTCGGGCCGATCAACCTGACCTACCAGGGCAAGGCGTCCTTCATCGAGAAGGACGAGGCCGCGCACAAGGCCGTCATCGACGGCCGCGGCAAGGACCAGCGCGGCAACGGCACCGCGGCCGCGCTCATCACCGCCCAGCTGAAGGACGAGGGCAGCAGCACGCGGGTCGACGTCCTCACCGACCTCAACATCACCGGCCGGCCGGCCCAGTTCGGCCGCGGCGTGATGACCGACGTCGGCAACAAGCTGCTCGGCCAGTTCGCCGACAAGCTCGCCGCCCAGCTGGGTGAGGGCGACGCGCAGGGTGACGCGGCGCGCGCCGAGGCGGCGCGGGTCGACGCCCCCGGCTCGGTCACCGCCACCGCCACCGCCACCGGCGTCGTGGAGGAGGTGGCCGCCTCCGTGGAGCAGACGCCGGGCGACAACGCCGTGGCGGAGAAGGTGCGCCAGGCGGGGACGGCGACCCGCGAGGCGGCGGCCGCCGCCACCGACCGGAGCACCGGGGAGCACACCGCGGCGGCCGACCCGCCCACCACGCCGATCACCGCGGCCGGCTCCACCGACACCGCGCCGGCGACCGCCGTGGCCGCCGGTGGGGACACCGCGCCCGCGACCACCGGCGCGGCGCCCAGCGGCCCGCCGTCCGGTCCCACCGCGCCGCCGACCCGGCCGGCCACCGGCGCCCCGCCGCGCAGCACGCCGTCGGCCGCCCCGCGCCCGCCGGCCGCCGAGCCCGAGCCGATCGACCTCCTCGAGGTCGCCGGCGGGGCCGCGGCGGCCCGCTTCGCCGCCCCGGCCGCCGGGGTGGCCGCGGTGCTGCTGCTGGTCGTGCTGGTGGTCCGCCGGCGTCGCCGCCGCTAGACCCGCCCGGCGCCCGGCCACCGCCCGCACCCGCGGGCGGTGGTCAGGCCCGGACGGCGGCCAGGTCCGTCAGCCAGGCGAGCGCCGCCGTGGCCACCGCCGCCGGGTCGCGGCCCAGCGAGTGGTCTCCCGGGACGGCGGTGACCGACGCGGCGGGCACCCCGGTGAGCGCCGCCGCGACCTCCGCCGGGCGGCCGAACGCGTCGGTGGCCCCCTGCACCACCACCAGCGGCACCCCGGCCGCGGCCAGCTCGGGCGCGCGGCTGCGCTCGGGCCGGCCCGGCGGGTGCAGCGGGAAGGCCAGCGCCAGGACGCCGTCGGCGCCGAGCAGCTCCGCGGTCCGGCAGGCCACCCGAGCGCCGGCGCTGCGGCCGCCGAGCACCAGCGGCCCGGTCAGCTCCGGGCGCAGCGTGCCGAGCACCGCCGTCCACGCCGTGTCCAGCCGCGGCGGGGCCGGCGCGATCCGCCGGCCGGCCACCTGCCACGGCTGCGCGACCCGCAGCACCCGCCAGCCCGCGCCGGCCGCCGCCGCGGTGACCGCGGTCAGGTCGGCCGAGCCCACCCCGCCGCCGGCGCCGTGGCCGAGCACGAGCGTGCCCAGCGGCCCGTCGTCCGGCCCGTCGCGGTGCACACCGGCCGGCCCGAGCGGGGTGTCGACGAGCCTCACGCGGGGAGCGCGAGCAGCGCCTCGACCGCGCCGGCGAGGTCCGGCGCGACGACCGCCGGGGCCGGGTAGGCCGGCGGGTAGACCCGCTCGCCGCGGGGGAACCAGGCGCCGGTCAGGCCGGCCCGCGTGGCGCCCAGCACGTCCCAGCCGTGCGCAGCCACCAGCGCCAGCCGCTCGGGGGCGACGCCGCAGGTCCCGGCCGCCCACAGGTAGGCCTCGCGCGACGGCTTCCAGGCGCGGACCGTCTCGCTGCTGAGCGTGCGCTCGACCAGCGGGGTGATGCCGCCGCGCTCGAGCCCGGCCTCAGCCACGCCGGGGGAGCCGTGGGTCAGCGTCACCGCGCGCACCCCGGCCGCGGTCAGCCGGCGCAGCGCGGGCTCGACGTCGGGGTGCGGGGAGAGCTCGAGGAAGGCGTCGGCCACCCGGGCGCGGTCGTCGTCGGCGAGGTCGGTGAGCTGGGCCAGCGCCGAGTCGAACGCGGCGCGGAAGGGCAGCCAGGTGCCGGCCACGGTGGCGGCGAACCCGGTCTGCAGGGTGCGGCCGAAGACGGTGGCCAGCAGGTGGCCGGGCAGGCCGAGCTCCACCAGCTCCGCGCGGACCGGCGAGAGGTCGAGCAGCGTCTCGTTGACGTCGAACGCGACGACGTGCGGCCGCCGGGCGCTCACGCGGCCGGCCGCTCGCCGGCGTCGTCCGCCCGGCCGGCGGTGGTGCGCCGGCGCCGGTGGTGGCGCACGTCCTGGGCCCGCTTGTAGACCAGGTAGCCGATGCCGAGGGCGAACGCCGCGACCACCGCGTAGTCGAGGTAGTGCAGGTTGTCCTGCAGGAAGTCACCGGCCAGCACGCCGAGGGTGACCAGCACGGTGTTCCAGATCAGGCTGCCGGCCGCGGAGTAGAGGACGAACTGCAGGATCGGCATCCGCACCACGCCCGCGGGTACGGAGATGAAGCTGCGCACGATCGGCACCATCCGGCCGAAGAACACCGCCGAGCGCCCGTGCCGCTCGAACCAGGCGAAGGTCCTGTCCACGTCGGCGGTCTCCACCAGCGGCAGCCGGTCGAGGAAGGCGTGCGAGCGGCGCGGGCCGAGCGCGCGGCCGACGTAGTAGAAGAACAGCGCGCCGAGGATCGAGCCGAGCGTGGCGAAGGCGATGACGGCGACGATGTTCATCTGGCCGGCGTTGATCAGGATGCCGGCCAGGCCGAGGACCGCCTCGCTCGGGATCGGGGGGATCACCGTCTCGAGCAGGATGCTGAACCCCACGCCGACGGGCCCCAGCCGCTCGACGAGGTCGAGCAGGAAGCCGGTGATCCCGCCCTGGTCGGAGACGGCGGCGGCGAGGAGGGACATGGCTCCACGGTAGAGGCGCCCCCTCCGGACCGCCCGGACGTCGCCGGGACGCGGGGGGCCGCTGGGGCTAGCGTGCCGCCATGCGCCAGCGCCTGACCGCCCGGGCCGTGGTCGTGGGGGACCGGGCGGGCACCGTCGTCCCCGACGCCGTGGTCGACGTCGACGACGGCCGGATCGGCTGGGTCGGGCCGGCCGCGGACGCCCCGCCCGCCGGCGACGCCGACGTCGTGGCGCTGCCCGGCCTGCTCGTGCCGGGGCTGGTGAACACCCACTCGCACGCGCCGATGGTGCTCTTCCGCGGCCAGGGCGAGGGGCTGCCGCTGGACCGGTGGCTGCGCGAGGTGATGTGGCCGCGGGAGGCGCGGCTGACCCCCGACGACGTCGAGGTGGCGATGACCGCGGCGTCCGCGGAGATGCTGCGCGGCGGGGTCACCACCAGTGTGGAGATGTACTTCTCGCCGGAGCGGATCGCCGCGGCGGTCACCGCCACCGGCGCCCGGGTGGTGGTCCCCGCGCCGATGGTGCCGCTGCCGGGGATGCCGCCGCTGGAGGAGCAGATGGCCGCCGCCGTCGAGCTGGCCACCGGGGTCGCCGACGACGGCCGCGTCGAGTACGGCCTGGGCCCGCACGCGGCCTACACCGTGCCGCTGCCCCTGCTGCGCCGGGCCGCGGAGCTCTGCCGCGAGCACGGCCTGCTGCTGCACCTGCACGTGGCCGAGACCGCCACGGAGGGCGCCGACCTGCTGGCCGCGCACGGGCTGTCGGTGCCGGCGCTGCTGGCCGCGCACGACGTCCTCGGCGGGCGGGTACTGGCCGCGCACTGCGTGCACATGGACGACGGCGACCTGGAGCTGTGGGCCGAGTACGACGTCGCCGTCGCCCACTGCCCGGCCAGCAACGCCAAGCTCGCCAGCGGCCTCGCGCGCGTGCGCGACATGCTCGACCGCGGCATCCGGGTGGGCCTGGGCACCGACGGGCCGGCGTCCAACGACGGGCTGGACCTGCTCGCCGACGTCCGGCTGGCCGCGCAGCTGGCCCGGCTGCGGGAGGCGTCGGCCACCGCGCTCACGGCCGCCGAGGCGTTCTGGCTGGCCACCGGCGGGGCCGCCGACGCGATCGGCCGGCCCGACCTCGGGCAGGTGACGGTGGGGCGGCGGGCCGACCTGGTGCACGTCGACACCCGCGACCTCGGCTTCGAGCCGGTGGGCGACGACGCCGACTGGCTGACCCACCTGGTCTGGTCGGGGGTGTCGCGGCTGGTGCGGGACGTGTGGGTGGGTGGCCGGCGGGTGGTCGCCGACGGCGCGGTGACCGGCGTGGACGCCGGCGCGCTGCGGGCCGAGGTGGCCGACCGCGCCGCCCGCCTCGCCGGCCGGGTGGGCGCGGCGACGATCAGGTGACCTGATCGTCGAGCGTCCGACCCGACCGTGGGACGTCGGGTGGGACGCGCTGCGGTGCGGTAGGACGGGCGCCGGCCGTTCCTCAACCGGACGGTTGACAGGCCTGGCGCACGGTCCTAACCTCTTCCTCAACCAGACGGTTGAACAAGGAGCGCGAGATGGCCGCGGACGAGCTCTCCCGGGTGTTCGCGGCGCTGGCCGACCCCACCCGGCGCGACATCGTCGCCCGACTCGCGGTCGGCGACGCCACGGTCGGCGAGCTCGCCGCCCCCTACGACGTGACCGTGCAGGCCGTCTCCAAGCACCTGCGGGTGCTCGAGGACGCCGGCCTGGTCAGCCGCAGCCGGGAGGCCCAGCGCCGCCCGGTGCACCTCGAGGCGGAGGTGTTCGACCTGATGACGAAGTGGATCGAGCGCTACCGCCGCCAGGCCGAGGAGCGCTACCGCCGCCTCGACGACGTCCTCCGGTCCCTGCCGGACGACACCCCACGAGAAGGGAACCCGTCATGACCACCAGCACGCGCGAGACGCAGATCGCCGCCGACCCGGAGGTCCCGCTGATCCGCATCACCCGCGAGTTCGACGCCCCGCCCGCCAAGGTGTTCCGCGCGCACACCGACCCGGACCTGCTCGTGCGGTGGCTGGGCCCGCGCGGGCTGGAGATGCGGATCGACCACTACGACTGCCGCACCGGCGGCTCCTACCGCTACGTGCACCGGGACGCGGACGGCGAGTACGGCTTCCACGGCTGCTTCCACGAGGTCCGGCCCGACGAGCTGATCGTGCAGACGTTCACCTTCGAGGGCGTGCCCGACGGCGTCGCCCTGGAGAAGCTGGTGCTCACCGACCTCGGCGACGGCCGCACCCGGCTGACCGCGACCTCGCTGTGCGACTCCTTCGCCGACCGCGACGCGATGCTCGCCAGCGGCATGGAGGTCGGCGTCGTGCAGGGCTACGAGCGCCTCGACGAGCTGCTCACCCGCTGAGCGCTCACGGGCGCAGCGAGATCGTCTCCCCGCGCGCGACCGTCCGCAGCTCCCCGGGCACCCGCCGCTCGGCGACCTCCCGCACGAAGTCGCCGAGCGGCGAGGCGAACCGGTCGTAGTCGTCGAAGTGCACCGGCACGGTCACCGGCGGCTTCAGCAGCTCCACCAGGTCGGCGCCCTGCCGGCCGTCCATCGTCACCGTGATGCCGAGCGCCCGGGTCCCGCCCAGGTGGGGGACGACGACGTCGAGCGGGCCGCAGCGCTGCAGCACCTCGCCCAGCCACGGCCGGAACAGCGTGTCGCCCGTGATGTAGCCCCGCCAGGACACCTCGCCGCCGCGGACCAGCTCCAGCACGCTGCCCATCACCGGCGGCAGCACCCGCGCCAGCGGGCCGGGGCCGTGCACGCCGGGCACCGAGGTGATCCGCAGCGTCTCCTCGCCGCGGCCGATCTCGTGCACCTGCCAGGGCCGCAGGTCCGCCGTCGCCGCGAAGCCGCGCGAGGACAGCGCGCGGGCCGCGGCCGGCGTGGTGACCACCGGCGTGGCCCCGTCGATGCGGGCGTAGGCGATCCGGTCCCAGTGGTCGCCGTGCAGGTGGGAGAGCAGGACGGCGTCGAGGTCGGGCAGGTCCTCCGGCAGCAGCGCCGGGTCGGTCAGCCGCTTGGCGAACAGCCCCTTGCCCAGGTAGACCCGCTCCCCCCGGCCGACGAAGTTCGGGTCGGTGAGCAGCGTGAACCCGCCCAGCCGCAGCAGCGTCGTCGCGTTGCCGCCGAAGGTGAGGGTGACGTCGTCGGCGGTGCCCGGGGCGGTCATGGCGGTCCCGGTACCCCGCCGTCCGCCCTCTAGCCGCGCCGGCGCAGCGCGGCGGCCAGGGCCGTGGCGACGGCGGTGAGCAGCAGCGGGTGCAGGAAGGCGAACGCCTCCAGGCCGTCGCCCCAGCCCGACGAGCGGTACCGCGCCGCGCACACCGCGGCGGCGACGAACTGGGGTCCGACCAGCGCGACCGTCAGGGCCCGCGCCGCCGCGCGCCGCTGGCGGGCGACGAGCGCGGGCACGGGCGCGAGGAGGAAGGCCAGCCACCACCAGCCGCTGACGAACTCGGTCGCGACCGCGTCGTCCCCCACCGGGACGACGCCGCGCGCGGTCGCCAGCGCCAGGACGGCGACCGCGGTGGACGCCGCGAGCAGCAGGAGCGCGGCGGCGAGGTCGGCGCGTCGGCGGACGCCGGTCGGGGGCACGCCGCGAATGCTGGCACGGCCCCCGCGCACCTACGCGGAAGTGCCCGGAGGGGGTGGCGGGGTGACTGGTAGACAGGGGCGGTGCCGCAACCCCGGGACGTCGACGAGTCCTTCCTCGCCCTGCCCCTGTCCGCGCTCACCGAGGCGGCGCTGACCCGCGCGGTCGACCTCGGCTGCGAGCACGCCGACCTGCGGGTGGAGCGGATCCGCACCCAGTCGATCAGCCTGCGCGACGCCCGCCTGGAGGCGCTCACCGACGGTGAGGACCTGGGCCTGGCCGTCCGGGTGGTGCACGAGGGCACCTGGGGCTTCGCCGCCGGCGTCGTGCTCACCGCCGCGGAGGCGGTGCGGCTGGCCGAGCAGGCGGTCGCCGTGGCGCAGGTGTCGGCCGCGGTCGCCAGCGACCGGGTGGAGCTCGCGCCGGAGCCGCCGCACGAGGGCAGCTGGGTGTCGGCCTACGACGTCGACCCGTTCGAGGTGCCCGACGCGGAGAAGACCGGCCTGCTCACCGAGTGGTCGGAGCGGCTGCTGGCCGCCGACGGCGTGGAGCACGTGCAGTCGGGCTGCACCCACGTCAAGGAGCAGAAGTACTACGCCGACACCGCCGGCACCCGCACCCGCCAGCAGCGGGTGCGCATCCACCCGGTGTTCGACGCGCTCACCGTCGACCGCGCCACCGGCGCCTTCGAGAGCATGCGCACCCTCGCCCCGCCGGTCGGCCGCGGCTGGGAGTTCGTCACCGGCGGGCACTGGGACTGGGACGGCGAGCTGGCCGAGATCCCCGAGCTGCTGCGCGAGAAGACCAAGGCGCCGTCGGTCGACCCGGGCCGCTACGACCTCGTCGTCGACCCGTCCAACCTCTGGCTGACCATCCACGAGTCCGTCGGCCACGCCACCGAGCTCGACCGCGCGCTCGGGTACGAGGCGGCCTACGCCGGGACGTCGTTCGCCACCGTCGACAAGCTGGGCAGCCTCCGGTACGGCTCGCCGCTGATGCAGGTGACCGGCGACCGCACGGTCGAGCACGGCCTGTCCACGATCGGCTGGGACGACGAGGGCGTCGAGGCGCAGCGTTGGGACATCGTGCGCGACGGCGTGCTGGTCGGCTACCAGGTCGACCGCAACACCGCCCGGCTCGGCGGCATGACCCGCTCCAACGGCTGCGCGTTCGCCGACTCGCCGCACCACGTGCCGGTGCAGCGGATGGCCAACGTGTCGCTGCAGCCGGCGGCGGACGGCCCCGACCTCGCCGGCCTGATCGGCGGCGTGGGGCGCGGCATCTACGTCGTCGGCGACAAGAGCTGGTCGATCGACATGCAGCGCTACAACTTCCAGTTCACCGGCCAGCGCTTCTACCGCATCGAGGGCGGGGAGCTCGCCGGGCAGCTGCGCGACGTGGCCTACCAGGCGACGACGACGGACTTCTGGGGCTCGATGCGCGCCGTCGGCGGGCCGTCCACCTACCGCCTGGGCGGGGCGTTCAACTGCGGCAAGGCCCAGCCCGGCCAGGTCGCGCCGGTCAGCCACGGCTGCCCGGCCGCGCTCTTCGAGGGCGTGTCCATCCTCAACACGGTGCAGGAGGGCGGGCGATGAGCGCACGGACCGCGCAGCAGCTGGTCGAGGAGGTGCTGGCCGCCTCGACCGCCGACGGCTGCGTGGCCTACGTCGTGGAGAGCACCGAGGCCAACCTGCGGTGGGCGTCGAACAGCCTGACCACGAACGGCGCGATGCGCTCGCGGCAGGTCGTCGTCGTCTCCTTCGTCGACGGCGGCGCCGGGATGGCGGCCGGCACGGTCGCGCGCACCGGCACGCCGGACGTCGCCGCGCTAGTGGCCGCCAGCGAGCAGGCCGCCCGCGACGCCGGCCCGGCCGAGGACGCCGTCCCGCTGCTGAGCGAGGTGCCACCGGGGGCGGGGGACTGGGACGCCGACCCGGCCGAGACCTCCATCGAGGTGTTCACCGAGTTCGCACCGGCGCTGGGGGAGGCCTTCGGCGCCGCCCGCGGCCGCGGCGACCTGCTGTTCGGCTACGCCGAGCACTCGCTGACCACGACCTACCTCGGCACCTCGACCGGCCTGCGGCTGCGGCACGACCAGCCCTCCGGCCGGGTGGAGCTCAACGGCAAGAGCACCGACTTCAGCCGCTCGGTGTGGTCCGGCGTGGGCACCCGCGACTTCCGCGACGTCTCGGTGCCCGACCTCGCCGCCGACGTCGAGCGCAAGCTCGGCTGGTCGCAGCGCCGCGTCGAGCTGCCCGCGGGCCGGTACGAGACGCTGCTGCCGCCGTCGGCCGTGAGCGACCTGATGCTCTACGCGTACTGGACGATGGAGGCGCGCGACGCCGACGAGGGCCGCAACGTCTTCGCGCGCACCGGGGGCGGCAACCGCATCGGCGACCGGCTGGCGCAGCTGCCGCTGACGCTGCGCAGCGACCCGGCCGAGCCGGGCCTGGAGACCGCGACCTTCCAGGTGGTCGGCAGCTCCTCGGGCGCGGCGTCGGTGTTCGACAACGGCATGGCCACCCCCGCCGTGGACTGGATCCGCGACGGCGTGCTCACCAACCTGGTGCGGCCGCGGGCGTGGGCGCTGCGGACCACCGCACCGGCCGTGGCCGCCGTCGACAACCTCGTCCTGGAGTCGCCGGACGGCACCGCCACCCAGGACGAGATGGTCGCGGCCACCGACCGCGGCCTGCTGCTGACCACCCTCTGGTACATCCGCGAGGTCGACCCGCAGACGCTGCTGCTCACCGGCCTGACCCGCGACGGCGTCTTCCTCGTCGAGGGCGGGGAGGTGACCGGCGCGGTGAACAACTTCCGGTGGAACGAGTCGCCGGTGGACCTCCTGGGCCGCATCACGCAGGCCGGCCGCACCGAGCGGACCCTGCCGCGGGAGTGGAACGACTGGTTCACCCGCGCCGCGATGCCGCCGGTGCGGGTGCCGGACTTCAACATGAGCTCGGTGTCGCCGGCCAGCTAGCGGCCTGCGCCCGCTCCCGGGGCGTTCCGCGGTCTCCCGGGGTCCTGCAGCACTCCGGGAGGTCGGAGAACGCCCCAGGAGTGTCGGGACCGGCTGTGCGGGCGTTCCTCGCGCGGTGCCGGCGCTGCAGCGCCCGCACTGCGCGAGGATTCCCGGCAACGCGCCGGATCGTCGGGCGACCAGCCCTCCAGGACCACCGGGGTCCTGGTCGATCCAGACGGTGGACCTGCAGGCGGCTCGATCGGAGGACGACGGTGCTGGTCGTCGCGGACGAGCCACCGCCGATCACGTATCCGTTCCCACCGCTGGACGAGCTCCTCGTCGTCCTCGGCGTGTTCGCGCTCGTGTGGGTCGTCTGGTTCCTGATCCAGGACCGGTAGCAGGTCGCCCGGCAGTGGCCCGGGTCAGGCGTCGGGGACGGCGAGGTGGCGGGGGTTGGCCACCCGCAGCCGGTCGCGCACGCCCTCGCGGACGGCGTCGACGACCGCCTCCCAGCGGTCGTCGAGGGTGCCCTCGGTGATCGCCGCGGACAGCTCCGCGTCGTCGGCCACGCCCAGGCCGGCCAGCCGGGCCCGCCGCCGCGCCCGGGCGCCGTCGCCGAGCAGCAGCTCGCGGTGCACCGTGGCGACGACGTTGGCCGCCACCTGGGCGTGGAACGACGTCCGGCCACCGGTGGCCGCCCGCACCTCGCCGGCCAGGAAGTCGCCGACCGCGGCGGCCAGCTCGGCCGCGGTGGGCCGGCCGAAGAGCAGCTCGTCGTCGCCGGCCGGGTCCTCGGGCGCCGCGTCGTCGGGGCGGTCGAGACCCAGCGCCAGCAGGACGTCGAACTCCTGCTCGGCCGCGCGCCGCCCGATCGCGGCCAGCTCCACCGAGGGCTCGGCGCCCGAGAGGTGGCGCTCGGTCATCGCCCGCGTCATCAGGCCCCACTGGACGGTGCCGTACAGCTCCCACCAGTGCAGCTCCGCCGCCGTCGGCCGCCACCCGGCGACCGCGGCGTAGCCGTCGAGCAGCTCCTCGCGGGTGCCGACCCCCGCGGCGGGCAGCGGCGAGCCGAAGCGCCACACCTTGGCGCAGCACCAGCCGAGGTCCTCCAGCGGGTCGCCGCGGTGCACCAGCTCCCAGTCCAGGACGGCGCGCAGCCCGTCCGGGCCGATCATCAGGTTGCCCAGCCGGAAGTCGCCGTGCACCAGCACCGGACCGCGTGCCGGCGGGCGGTGCTCGGCCAACCAGCGCAGGCCCAGCGCCAGCCCGGGCGGAGGTGGCCCGCCGGTGAGGAAGGTCGTCGTCAGCCGCTCCAGGGGGTCGCCGGCGGCGGGGACCGCGGTCAGCCCGTCGAGCGGGGCGGCGTGCAGCCGGGCGAGGACCGCGCCGAGCTCGCGGGCCAGCCCCGCCCGCGCCGCCGCGAACGCCTCGTCCCGCAGCAGCCGGCGGGGGATCGTCTCGCCGTCCACCCGGCCCATGAGCAGGTGCTCCGCCGGCAGGCCGTCCTCCCCGCTGCCGACGTCGACCAGCTCGGGCACCGGCACGCCCGCGCGGGCGGCCGCGGTGATCGCCTCGGCCTCCACCGCCAGCGGCGCGCCCCCGGTGCCGGCGCCGCCGCGCAGCACCAGGCCCCGGCGCCCCGAGGCGTCCACCGCGGTGAGCGCCCACGTCTCGCGGTTGGCCCCGCCGGTGAGCCGGGTCAGGTCCTCGACGGCCACCGGCCGGCCGGAGACCCGGGTCAGCCGCCGGGCGAGCGCGCTCGCCGGCCCCGCGGTCACCGCAGGAAGCCGAACAGCTGCCCGGCCACCCGCCGCATCTGGATCTCCTCGCTGCCCTCGGTGATCCGGTAGCGGCGGTGGTGGCGGTAGATGTGCTCGAAGGGCAGGTGCCGGGAGTAGCCCATGCCGCCGTGCACCTGCATCGCCCGGTCGGCGGCGTCGCACACCAGCCGGTTGCCGCGGTAGTTGCACATCGAGACGCGGTGGCCGATGGTCACCGCCGGCTCGCCGCGGGCGGTGAGCCCGTCGAGGTCGGCCGCGGTGGCGCGGATGAGCGTGCGGACCAGCTCGGCCTCCGTGTGCAGCTCGACCAGCGGCCACTGGATCGCCTGCCGCTCGGCCAGCGGCCTGCCGAAGGTGTGCCGCTGCCGGGCGTGCTCGACCGAGCGGTCGATGCAGAACTGCGCCGCGCCGACGCCCGACGCCGCCTGGCGGATCCGGTTCTCGTGCACGAAGGTCTGGGCCACCGCCAGCCCCTCGCCCTCGGCGCCGAGCACCGCGGAGCCGGGCACCCGGACGCCGTCGAGCACCACCTCGCCGTGGTCGGTGGGCATGTTGAGCGTCCACCAGAAGTGCGGCACCGACAGGCCCGGCGCGTCGATCGGCACCAGCAGGGCGCTGATCCCGCGGGCCTCACCCGGGCGGCCCGAGGTGCGGGCGAAGACCAGCAGGTGGGTGCCGGTGTGCACGCCGGTGATCCAGCGCTTGCGCCCCGTGATCACCCAGTCGCCGCCGTGGCGCTCGGCGCGGGTGTCCATCCACGTGGCGTCGCTGCCGTGGTCGGGCTCGGTGAGCGCGAAGGACATCCGGCGCTCGCCGGTGACCAGCGCCTCGACGAACTCCTCGCGCTGCTCCGCGGTGCCGAACAGGTGCAGCAGGTGCGGCACCACGAGGTTGCCGACGACGCTGTGCTCGTTCTGCAGGTCGTTGTGCAGGCCCAGCCCGCGGTGGGCGAGGTGCTCGCGGACCACCGCCATGTCCACGTTGCCGCCGTCGCGCCCGCCCAGCTCGGCCGGCAGCGAGTACCGCAGCCAGCCGGCGGCGTCGGCGCGGCGGCGCACCTCGGCCAGCAGCTCCTCCCACTCCGCCCGGGGCACGCCGCCGGCCTCCACGTCGGTGCGGGCGAACTCGCGGCGGTGGTCGAAGAAGCGGACGTTGTCGTCCTGCTGCTCGAGCGGGTCGATCTCCGCCGCGACGAAGGCGTCGAGGTCGGCGAGCAGCGCGGTCAGCCGGGCGGGCAGCGCGGAGCCGGGCACCTCCCCGCGGGCAGGCGGAGCGGGGTCGTCCAGCGTGGTCATGCGGACCTCCTGTCCGGCGGCGGTGCCGGGCGCCCCGACCCTGGCAGCGGGTGATCGGCGGCGTCAACGCCGGGTCCCGGCGTCCCCGGCGGGCGTTGACACCGCACCCACCGCAGGGCTTGACTGCCCGACGTTGACGTCAGCGTCACCTGAACGGCACCGGCGACGTCGCACCCACCGCACGACGCAGAGGGGACGGCGGGGCCATGCGCATCGGCATGCGGATCGCCTACAGCGGCGGCTTCCGCGAGGCGGCCCACGAGGTCACCGACCTGGAGAAGGCCGGCCTGGACCTGGTGTCCATCGCCGAGGCCTACAGCTTCGACGCGGTCAGCCAGCTCGGGTACCTGGCCGCGGTCACCGAGCGCGTGGAGCTGACCAGCGGCATCCTCCAGGCGCTCACCCGCACCCCCACGCTCACCGCGATGACGGCGGCCGGACTGGACTCCGTCTCCGACGGGCGGTTCACCCTGGGCCTGGGCGCGAGCGGGCCGCAGGTGGTGGAGGGCTTCCACGGCGTCCGCTACGACGCGCCGCTGGGCCGGCTGCGGGAGATCGTGGAGATCTGCCGGATGGTGTGGCGCCGCGAGCGCGTGGTGTACGAGGGGAAGCACTACACGATCCCGCTGCCGCCCGACCAGGGCACCGGCCTGGGCAAGCCGCTCAAGCTGATCAACACCCCGGTCCGCGAGCGGATCCCGGTCGCGCTGGCCTCGATCGGGCCGAGGAACGTCGAGATGACCGCCGAGATCGCCGAGGGCTGGGAGCCGATCTTCTTCGTCCCCGAGCGGGCCGCCGAGATCTGGGGACCGTCGCTGGAGGCGGGGCGGGCGAAGCGGGACCCGGCGCTGGGGCCGCTCGACGTCCGCGTCGGCGTCCCGTGCGCGATCGGGGAGGGCCTGGAGGAGCTGCGCGAGCGGTCGCGGGAGGGCCTCGCGCTCTACATCGGCGGGATGGGCGCGCGCGGCAAGAACTTCTACAACGAGCTGACCGTGCGCTACGGCTTCGCCGAGGCCGCCGCCACCGTCCAGGACCTCTACCTGTCCGGGCGCAAGGAGGAGGCCGCCGCCGCGGTGCCCGCCGAGATGGTCGAGGCCACCTCGCTGGTCGGCCCCCGGGGCTGGGTGGCCGAGCGGCTGGCGGCGCTGCGCGACGCCGGTGTCACCACGCTGGTCACCTCCCTGGTGCAGCCCGAGCGGGCCGACCGGCTGCGCACCGTCGAGCAGCTCAAGCAGCTGGCGGCCGACCTGTGACCCCCGAGGGCGATCCGGCACCGGTCGCGCTGACCCGGGACGGCGACGTCGCGACGCTCACGCTGGCCAACCCCCGGCGGAAGAACGCGGTGCCGCCGCGGGCCTGGCGGCTGCTGCGCGAGGCGCTCGAGGAGGTGGGCCGCTCCGACGCCCGGGTGCTGGTGGTGACCGGCGCGGGCACCGACTTCTGCGCCGGCGCCGACCTCGCCGCCCGCGACGAGCGGCCGGCCGCCCCGCTGGCGGGCATGGCCGAGGTGACCGGCGCCTGCCTGGCGCTGCACCGGCTGCCCGTGCCGACGATCGCCCGGGTCGACGGCGTCGCGGTGGGCGCGGGCATGAACCTCGCCCTGGGCTGCGACTTCGTCGTCGCCACCGACCGGGCGCGGTTCTCCGAGATCTTCGTCCGCCGCGGCCTGTCCGTGGACTTCGGCGGCTCGTGGCTGCTGCCGCGGCTGGTGGGGCTGCGCCGGGCCCGGGAGCTGGTGCTGCTCGGCGAGGTCGTCGACGCCGCGGAGGCGCTGGAGGCCGGGCTGGTGCGCCAGGTCGTGCCGCCGGAGGAGCTCGACGCGGCGGTCGCGGCGCTGGCCGCGCGGCTGGCCGCCGGGCCGCCGGTGGCGCTGCGCTCGTCCAAGCGGATGCTCGCCGACTCCTTCGAGGTCGGCCTGGAGCGGGCGCTGGAGGACGAGGCGCGCAGCCAGGAGGTCAACTTCGGCACCGCCGACTTCCGCGAGGCCGTCGCCGCCTTCCTCGACAAGCGCGAGCCGCGCTTCACCGGCCGCTGAGCCACACCTGACCGAGGGAGACGCCCGTGACGACCACCCTGCGCCTGGAGTCCCCCGAGCCCGGCATCGCGGTGCTCACCCTCGACCGGCCCGAGCGGCTCAACGCGCTGTCGCCGGACCTGCTGCGCGAGCTGCACGCCACCCTCGACCGGCTGGCCGCCGACCCGTCGGTGCGGGTGCTGGTGCTCACCGGCGCCGGCCGCGGCTTCTGCGCGGGGCTGGACCTCACCGCCTACGACATGGGCGGCGAGGGACGGCGGGGCGAGGAGGACAGCCCGCAGCGGCGGCTGGCGCTGCAGCAGCACATCGCCGCGTTGGTGCCGAAGCTCCGCGGGCTGCCGCAGGTGGTGGTCGCCGCGGTCAACGGACCCGCGGCCGGCGGGGGACTGGCCCTCGCGCTGGCCTCCGACGTCCGGGTCGCCGCGGCGAGCGCGGTGTTCGGCGTCGCGTTCGTGCGGCTCGGGCTGTCCGGCTGCGACATCGGCGTCAGCTGGCTGCTGCCGCGGCTGGTCGGCGCCTCCCGCGCCTTCGAGATGCTGCTCACCGGACGGCTCGTCGACGCCGCCGAGGCCGACCGCACCGGCCTGGTCAGCCGCGTCGTCCCCGACGGCGAGGTGCTCGACGCCGCGCTGGAGACCGCCCGCGCGGTGCTGGCCAACTCGCCGATGGGCGTGCGCCTGACCAAGGAGGTCATGTGGAGCCAGCTCGAGGTCGGCAGCCTGCAGGCCGGCATCGACCTGGAGAACCGCACGCAGATCCTCGCCACCTACACCCGGGACGCCGACGAGGCCGCCCAGGCGTTCCGCGGCCGCCGCGCGCCCGTCTTCCACGACGCCTGACCGAGCCGCCCGACCCCGCTGCCCGAGAGAGGTCCCCGGTGACCACCACCGCCCCCACGAGCCACCGCGAGCTGGTGGCGGAGACCGCCCGCCGCGTCGTCGCCGAGCACCCGCCGGCGTCCACCCCGCGCGATGAGTTCCTCGGCGCCTGCTTCGACGCCGGCCTCGCCTGGGTGCACTTCCCCCACGGCTCGGGCGGGCTCGGCGTCGAGGCCGGCCTGCAGGACCTCGCCGACTCGGTCCTGCAGGGCGCCGGCGGGCCGGTGCCCTTCGCGATCAACCCGATCGGCTACGGCATGGCCGCGCCCACCGTGGTCGAGCACGCCCGGCCCGAGGTCGCCGCGGAGCTGCTGCGCCCGCTGGCCACCTGCGAGGAGCTGTGGTGCCAGCTGTTCAGCGAGCCCGGCGCCGGCTCCGACCTCGCCGGGCTGGCCACCCGCGCGGTCCTCGACGGCGACACCTGGGTGGTCGAGGGCCAGAAGGTGTGGACCAGCCTCGCCCACCGGGCCCGCCGCGCGCTGCTGCTCGCCCGCACCGACCCCGACGTGCCCAAGCACCGCGGGCTGACCTACTTCGTGCTCGACATGACCGACCCCGGCGTCGAGGTCCGCCCGTTGCGGCAGATGACCGGCGCCGCGGAGTTCAACGAGGTCCACCTCGACGGCGCCCGCATCCCCGACAGCCACCGGTTGGGCGAGGTCGGGCAGGGCTGGCGGGTCGCGATGACCACGCTGATGAACGAGCGGCGCGCCATCGGCGGCGGCAGCAGCCGGCGGGGCAGCGGCAGCATCGGCACGGCGCTGCGGCTCTGGCGCGAGCGCCCCGACCTGCGCACCCCGACGCTGCGCGACCGGCTCACCCAGCTGTTCGCCGCCGCCGACGCCGCCCGGCTCACCGGCGAGCGGCAGCGGGTGGAGAGCGGCGACCGGCCGGTCGGGCCCGAGGGCAGCATCCCCAAGCTGGTCGGCGCCGAGCTCAACCAGGCGGTCTACGACTTCTGCATGGACCTGCTCGGCGTCGAGGCCACCCTCTACGGCTCCTACGACCCGCCGGACGGCGTCGACGACGCCACCGACGAGACCGCCGGGGCCGGGGACGTGCAGCGCGCGTTCCTGCGCTCGCGCGCCAACACCATCGAGGGCGGCACGTCCGAGGTGCTCCGGAACATCCTCGGCGAGCGGCTGCTCGGCCTGCCCGGGGAGCCCCGGACCGACACCAACCGGCCGTGGCGCGAGGTCCCCCGTGGCTGAGCGGGGGCCGCTCACCGGCCGGGTCGCCCTGGTCACCGGCGGCGGCCGCGGCATCGGCGCGGCGATCACCGCCGAGCTGGCGCGGGCCGGTGCCGCCGTCGCGCTCACCTACCGCCGCGACCGGGCCGCCGCCGAGGAGCTCGCCGGGACGCTCACCGGCGAGGGCGCTGCGGTGCTCCCGGTCCAGGCCTCCGTCGAGGACCCGGCGGCGTCGGCCCGCGCGGTCGAGGCCGCCGTGGCGGAGTTCGGCGGTCTCGACCTGCTGGTCAGCAACGCCGGCATCGCCAGCCGGGGGCTGCCGGTGGGCGAGACGACGGCCGAGGAGGTGTCCCGGCTGCTCGCCGTCCACGCGGTCGGGCCGCACCAGCTGGTCCGGGCCGCGCTGCCGCACCTGCGCCGGCACGCGCGCTCGGACGTCGTCGTCGTGAGCAGCGTCGCCGCGGGCGCGTGGTCGGCCGGCGGCGCGCCCTACGCGATGGCCAAGGCCGCCGCCGAGGCGATGGCCCACGTGCTGGCCCGCGAGGAGCGGGGCAACGGCGTCCGGGTCAACATCGTCGCCCCCGGCCTGGTGGACACCGAGATGGGCCGCCGGCTGGTGCGGGCCACCCGCGAGGGAGCCGACATCCGCGCGCTCGACGCCGGCTCGCCCTTCGGCCGGGTGTGCACCCCGCAGGACGTCGCCGCCGTCGTCCGCGCGCTGGTCGACCCCGCCTGCGCCTACCTCACCGACCAGCGCGTCGTCGTCGACGGCGGCACCTTCTGACCCGAGAGGACCGGCCCGTGGTCGAGTTCGAGTTCACCGCCGAGCAGCGGGCGCTGCGCGAGGTCGCCCGCGACGTGTGCACCCGGTGGTCCCCGGAGGCGGAGGTGCGCCGGCTGATGGGCACCCCGGAGGGCTTCGACCGCACCGTCTGGCGGCGGCTGGGCGCCGACGTCGGGCTGCTCGGCCTCGCCGTCCCCGAGGAGCACGGCGGCGCCGGCGCGGGGCTGGTCGAGCTCGCGCTGCTGGCCGAGGAGACCGGCCGCACGCTGCTGGGCGGGCCGCTGCTGGGCACCGTCGCCCTCGCCGTCCCGGCGCTGCTGGCCGCCGGCGACGACGCGGTCGCCGCCGAGCTGCTGCCCGGCGTCCTCGACGGCTCGACGGTGCTCGCGCTGGCCGCCACCGACGACCGCGGCACCTGGGCGCCGGCGCAGCCGTCGGTGACCACCGACGGCGGGACGCTGACCGGCGGGCAGGCGCACGTCCTCGACGGCGCGGCCGCCGACGCGCTGCTCGTGCTGGCCGCCGGCGAGCAGGGGCCGGCGCTGCACCTCGTCGACGGCGGCGCGCCCGGGCTGACCCGCGAGGTGCAGTCCGGCCTGGACCTCACCCGCCGGCAGGCCCGGCTGCGGTTCGACGGCGTCGCGGCCCGCCCGGTCGGGTCCGCAGGGGCCGCCGCGGACGCCGTCGCCACCGCCCGCCGGACCGCCGCGGTCGTGCTGGCCGCGGCGGCCGTCGGCAGCGCCCAGCGGCTGCTGGACTCCGCGGTCGAGCACGCCCGCACCCGGCTGCAGTTCGGCCGGCCGATCGGCTCGTTCCAGGCGATCAAGCACCGCTGCGCGGACATGCTCGTCGACGTCGAGCACGCCCGGTCGGCCGCCTACCACGCGGCGTGGGCCGCCGACGAGGGCACCGACGACCCCGCGCTGGCCGCCGACCTGGCCACCGTCGTCACCACCGAGGCGCACCTGCGGGTGGCCAGGGGCACCGTCCAGGTGCACGGCGGCACCGGCTTCACCTGGGAGCACCCCACCCACCTGCACTACAAGCGCGCGGTCAGCGACGCGGCGCTGCTCGGCGGGCGGGCCGCGGCGGCCGCCCGGCTGGCCGACGCCGTCCTCGAGCCGGCCTGACGGCGGTGACCGAGCCCGACGTCGTCCTCGTCGAGCGGGACGGACCGGTCGCCACCGTCACGCTGCACCGGCCCGCGGTCCGCAACGCGCTCTCGCCCGGGCTGCTGGCCCGGCTGCGGGAGGCGATGGCCGCGCTGGACGCCGACGACGCCGTCGGGGCCGTCGTGCTCACCGGCGCGGACCCGGCGTTCTGCGCCGGGCTGGACCTGCGCGAGCTGGGCAGCGGCGGGATCGACCCGTCCGCGGGTGGCGACGAGGGGCGGCCGTCCTGGCAGCCGTGGGCGCGGCTGTCCACGCCGGTGGTCGGGGCGGTCAACGGCGCGGCGGTCACCGGTGGCCTGGAGCTGGCGCTGCACTGCGACGTCCTGGTGGCCTCCGAGCGGGCCCGCTTCGCCGACACCCACGCCCGGGTCGGCGTCCTGCCCGGCTGGGGGCTGACCGTGCTGCTCCCGCTGGCCGTCGGCCGCGGCCTGGCCCGCCGGATGAGCCTCACCGGCGACCACCTCTCCGCCGCCGAGGCGCTGCGCGCGGGCCTGGTCACCGAGGTCGTGCCGCACGCCGAGCTGCTGCCCACCGCGCACCGGCTGGCGGCCACCATCGCCGGCAACGACCGCGCCGCCGTCCGCCGGCTGCTGCGCTCCTACCGCGACGTCGAGGCCGCCGCCGTGGGCGAGGGGTTCGCCGTCGAGGCCGCCACCGCCGCCGAGTGGGCGGCGCGCCACGACCCCGCCGAGGTGGAGCGCCGGCGCGCCGGCCTGCTCGACCGCGGCCGCGCGCAGCTCGCGGGGTCGGGGGAGGGCGGCCCGTGAGCGCACCGCGGGTCGCCGGCGTCGGCATGGCGGGCGGCCCCGGCCAGCAGGAGCGCCGCGAGGCCGGGCCGCTGACCGACCGGGGCCAGGCGCGCAAGGCCGCCCTGCTCGACGCCGCGCGCCGGGTCTTCGAGCGGCGCGGGTTCCTCGACACCCGGGTGGCCGACATCGTCGCCGAGGCGCGGGTCGCCCAGGGCACCTTCTACACCTACTTCGACTCCAAGGACGCCGTCTTCCGGGCCGTGGCCACCGCCGTGGCCGACGAGCTGCTCGTCGCGCTGCGCACCGACGTCCACGACGGGACGCCCTACGAGCGTGCGCACGCGGCGATGGAGCGCTTCGTCGACGCCTACCGCCCGCGGGCGCGGGTCATCGCGCTGATCGAGCAGGTCGGCACGTTCACGCCCGAGCTGCGGCAGCTGCGGCTGCAGGTGCGCGAGGCGTTCGTGGAGCGCGCCGCCCGCGGGATCGCCCACCAGCAGGCGGCCGGGGTCGCCGACCGCGCGCTGGACCCCGTGCTGGCCGCGGAGGTCCTCGGCGCGATGGTCGACCACACCTGCTACGTGTGGCTCACCCTCGGCCGCGACTTCGACCGCGAGGCGCTGCTGCGGACCCTGACCACGGTCTGGGTGCGCGCCGTCGGCGCCGACGGGAACCCTGCGCATCGATCGGGCGAGGGCGCCCGCTAGCGTCCGCCCGGGTGCTCCACCGGGGAGCGCAGCGAGGAGGCGTCCAGTGACCGAGGCGAGCGGCACCACCCTGCCCGAGGGCCTGACCGTGGCGGTGCTGGGCGGCACCGGCCCGCAGGGGCGCGGCCTGGCCCGGCGCTTCGCCGCGGCCGGCGTGCGCGTCGTGCTGGGCAGCCGCGACGCCGGGCGCGCGCAGTCCGCCGCCGCCGACCTGGCGTCGGCCACCGGCGGGGACGTCTCCGGCGCGGACAACGCCGGTGCCGCCCGCGCCGGGGACGTCGTCGTGGTCGCGGTGCCCTGGGACGGGCACGCCGAGCTGCTGACCGGCCTGCGCGCGGAGCTGGCCGGAAAGGTCGTCGTCGACTGCGTCAACCCGCTGGGCTTCGACAAGCAGGGCGCCTTCGCCCTCGCCGTCCCCGAGGGGTCGGCCGCCCAGCAGGCCGCGGCGCTGCTGCCCGACAGCCGGGTGGTCGCCGCCTTCCACCACGTGAGCGCCGTCCTGCTCGAGGACCCGGAGGTCACCGCCGTGGACACCGACGTGCTGGTGCTCGGCGAGGACCGGGAGGCCACCGACCTGGTCCAGGCGCTGGCCGGCACCGTCCCCGGGATGCGCGGGGTCTACGCGGGGCGGCTGCGCAACGCCCACCAGGTCGAGGCGCTCACCGCCAACCTGATCAGCGTCAACCGGCGGTACAAGGCGCACGCCGGGCTGCGGGTCACCGACGTCTGAGCGGCGTCGCTCCTGGGGCGCGTGGGGCGGCGGCGACGAAACCAGCCTCTCTACCGCACGGGTGCACCGCTCAAACACCGATTGCGCACTACCTTCTCCCGCGACCGCACCAGCCCCCAGGGACGGGGGTGTCGAGGGGAGCCCGCCATGACCCGCACGCAGAAGCCCTCCGTCTTCCAGGTCGGCACGATCTGGGACGACGGCCGCACCGTCGTCGTCTCCGGCTGGGGCATCGGGCTGTGCGCCGCCGCGTGCGCCTGCCACCGCCACCCGGTCTCGGGCACCCTCGCCATCGACGAGGACCAGGCCGGCGGCACGCTCGGGCTGGCCAGCTTCGGCCCGGACGGCTGCGACTGCTGCGAGCCCTGGACCGCCGACGAGCTCGCCGCGGTCCTGCGCGACCTGCAGCAGGTGGCCGGCCTCGACGCCGAGGAGCCCCTCGCCGGCTAGCTCCGGCGACGAGGACCTGACCGGGGCCGGTGCCGTGTGGCGCCGGCCCCGCTGGGTATCCCGGGCCCGTGCTGGGACGAGCCGCGCTGCGTGGTGCCCTCGCCGGGCTGGCCGGTACCGCGGCGATGACGGCGGCGACCAAGGCCGAGCAGCAGGTGACCGGCCGGCCGGACTCCTACGTGCCGGCCCGCACGCTCACCGCGCTCGCCACCGGCCGCCGGCCCCCGGGGTCGGAGCGCCCCCTGCTGCGCAACCACCTCATGCACTGGGGGACCGGTGCCGCCGTGGGCGCGCTGCGCGGGGTCTGGTCGGCCAGCGGGCTGCGCGGCTGGCGCGGCTCGGCCTGGTTCACCTCGGTGCGGCTGGCCACCGACCAGACGCTGGAGAACGCCACCGGCGTCGGTGACCCGCCGTGGACCTGGTCGCGCCGCGACCAGGTCGTCGACCTCGCCGGCAAGGCCGTCTACTCGTTCGTCACCGGCGCGGTCGCCGACGCGCTCGTGCCGCTCGCCCCCGACCGCAGCCACCGCACCCGCTCCTGACCCCTGCCGGGCCCCGTGGGACGCGTGGGGTCCCCGCGCCCGGTGGGTCCGGTGTGACCCGGCCGCGCTGCCGGGCCCGCGCGCCGTCGTCACCCTGCGGTGGCGGGCTCCCTACCGTCCGTGCAGGACGTGGAGGAGCCGCCACCGGCGGCAGGGGGGACGGCGACAGTGCAGCGCAACCGGACGACGGGTCGCCGCTGGTCGGGTGCGGCCGTCGCCGCCGCCGGCCTGCTCGTCCTCGTGCTCGCCCCGACCGCCGCCTCGGCCGCGCCGGCCACCGCCGGGGAGGCCGCCGCGCTGGTCGAGGAGACCGGCCGTCGGCTCGCCGTGCTCGACGAGCAGGTGCACCAGGCCGAGCTCACCGTCGAGGCCCGCCAGCAGGCCGCCGCCGACGCCGAGCGCGCCGCCGCCGGGGCCGAGGCGACGCTGGCGCAGTACGCGCCGCAGATCCGCGCCATCGCCCAGACCGGCTACACCGGCGGCACCCGGTCGCGGGTGGCCGCCTTCCTCGGCAGCGACTCCGCCGACGACCTGGTCGCCCAGATGACCACCCTGGAGCTCATCGCCGACCACACCGAGGGCGTGCTGACCGAGGTGGCCGCCGCCCAGGCGCGCGCCGCGGAGGCCCGCGCCGCCGCCGACGCCGCCGGTGGCGAGGCCGCCGCCGCGCTGGCCGCGCTGCACGAGCAGCAGGCCCAGGTGCGGGCCGAGGCCGACGCCTACGAGGCCGACTTCGCCCGGCTGTCGGCCGCCGAGCAGACCGTGGTCACCACCGCGCTCGCCGGCCCCACGCTGGCCGCGCCCGCCGCCGAGGTCGCCGCGGCCGCCGCACCCGGCCCGGCCGCCGCCGTCGCCGTGCAGACCGCGCTGGCGCAGCTCGGCGACCCCTACGTCTGGGGCGCCTCCGGCCCGGACGGCTTCGACTGCTCGGGACTGACCCAGTACGCCTACGCGGCGGCCGGCATCTCGCTGCCGCACTCCAGCGGCGCACAGGCGTCGATGGGCACCCCGGTGGCCCGCGCCGACCTCATGCCCGGCGACATCGTCTACTTCTACTCCCCGGTCAGCCACGTGGGCATCTACGTCGGCGACGGCAAGATGGTGCACGCCCGCACGTTCGGCTCGCCGGTCGCGGTGACCAGCGTGGACATGTCCGGCTACCGGGGCGCCGTCCGCGTCGCCTGAGCGGCGGACGTAGCGTGCCGGGGTGACCCGGGCAGCGCAGCGTCCGCAGCCGGCGCTGCGCCCGGAGGCCATCGGCTTCCTCGACGCGCTGGTCATCGGCCTGGCCGCCACCTCACCGGCGTACTCGCTGGCCGCGGTCATCGGGCCGGTCGTGGCCCTGGTGGGCGTGCACGCCCCCGGGGTGGTGCTCGCCTCCTTCGTGCCGATGCTGCTCATCGCCGGGGCCTTCGCGGCCCTCAACCGGGCCGACCCCGACTGCGGGACCACGTTCTCCTGGGTCACCCGCGCCTTCGGCCCGACCACCGGGTGGATCGGCGGGTGGGCGATCGCGATGACCGGCGTCCTGGTGGTCGGCTCGCTGGCCGAGGTGGGCGTCCGGTTCACCCTGCTGGCCCTCGGCCTGGACTCCTGGGAGGCCTCGACGCCGCTGGTCGTGGCGCTGAGCGTGCTGCTGGTCGTGCTCATGGCCGCGCTGTGCGTGCTGGGCACCGAGCTCTCGGCGCGGGTGCAGAACGGGCTGGTCCTGGCGCAGACGGTCGCGCTGGCGGTGTTCGCCGTCGTCGCCGTCGTCCGCGGGGTGCGGGGTGACGCGCCGTCCGGCGGGCTGACGCCGTCCTGGGACTGGCTCGACCCCTCCGGTGCCGGCGGGACCGCGCTGACCGGGGGGCTGCTGCTCGGCGTCTTCGCCTACTGGGGCTGGGAGTCGGCGGTCAACCTCACCGAGGAGACCCGCGACCCGCTGCGCGCGCCCGGCCGCGCCGGGGTGCTCTCCACCGTCGTCCTGCTGCTCACCTACCTCGGCGTCGCGGTCGCCGTCGTCTCCTTCGCCGGCACCGGCTTCCTGGCCGGCAACGCCGACGAGGAGGAGGCGGTGTTCGCGCTGCTGTCGGCGCAGGTGCTCGGCGGGTGGGACTGGGTCGTGCTGGTCGCCGTCGCCACCTCGGCGGTCGCCTCCACCCAGACGACGGTCATCCCGGCGTCGCGGACCGCCCTGTCGATGGCGCGGCGGGCGGCGCTGCCGGCCCGGTTCGGGTCGGTGTCGCAGCGGTTCCGGACGCCGGACGTCTCCACCTGGTGGGTCGCCGCCGTGGCCGTGGCCTGGTACGTCGGCGTGCACCTGGTCAGCGAGAACGCGCTGCTGGACTCGATCACCGCGCTGTCGCTGCTCATCGCGCTCTACTACGCCCTCACCGGGCTGGCCTGCGCCTGGTTCTTCCGCCGGCGGCTGACCCGCGGCGTGCGCGACCTGCTGCTGCTCGGCGCCGGCCCGCTGGCCGGTGCCGCGGTGCTGCTGTGGCTGCTCGTCCTGTCGGTGCGCGACCTCGCCGACCCGGCGAACAGCTACGGCGGTCAGGCGTGGTTCGGGGTGGGCCCGCCGCTGGTCATCGGCGTCGGCATCCTGCTCGCCGGGGTCGTGCTCATGCTCCTGTGGCGCCGGCGCGACGCCCGGTTCTGGCAGGAGCGGCCGGGTGTGGCCGGCGACCCTCCGCCAGCATCGTGACCACCGCGGCGACCCGCCTCGCGCGCGTCGCCGGCGTCGCCGCGGTGTGCACCCGGTGCAGCACCGCGTAGCGGTTGGTCGCGTCCAGCCCGGCGAAGGCCTCCTGCGCGGCCGGCTCGGCGGCCAGGGCGGCGGCGAGGTCGTCGGGCACGGTGATGGTGGCCGGGCCGGCGTAGGCGCGCTCCCAGCGGCCGTCGGCCCGCGCCGCCTCGACCTGGGCCAGGCCCGCCGGGCGCATCCGGCCGGCCGCGGTGAGCTGCTCCACGGCGGCGACGTTCTTCTGCGACCACACGCTGCGCGGCCGCCGCGGGGTGACCCGCATGAGGTAGAAGCGCTCGTCGAGCCGGTTGGTGCGCCCGTCGATCCAGCCGAAGCACAGCAGCGACTCGACCATCTCGGCGTGGGTCAGCGACGGCACCCCGGCGCCCTTCTTGGCCAGCTTCACGTAGCAGCCGGGCGCGGTGGCGTGCTCGGCCTCCAGCCACGCCTCGAAGGCGGCCTGGTCGGGGAAGGCGAGCACCGGCAGGTCGGTCGGCGGGGTCACGACGGCGATCCTGGCGCGGCGCGGGCCGTCAGCACAGGGCCGTGCCCACAGCGCGTGCTCACAGCTCCGTGTTCACAGCTCCGTGTTCACAGCTCCGTGCGCAGCACCTCCGCGGCCAGCGCCAGCGAGCGCATCTTGCCCTCGGCGGACGAGCGCGGCAGGTACTTCAGGCCGCAGTCGCTGGTGAGCACCAGCCGCTCGACGTCGACGTCGTCGAGCGCCCGCCGCACCCGGTCGGCCACCACCTCCGGCGTCTCGACCTCCGGCGTGGACAGGTCCAGCACGCCCAGCGCGACGCCCTTGCCGCGCAGCGGCCGCAGCGACGCGGGGTCCAGGTGGGACTGGGCGGTCTCCACCGAGACGGTGTCCACCGGGGTGTCGGCGAGCTCGGGCAGGAACGAGTAGCCCTCGGGCCGCTCGGCGACCATCGCCGCGTAGCCGAAGCACAGGTGCAGGTGTACCGGCCCCGGCGCGCCCTCCACCGCCCGCGTGACGACCTCCGCGCCGTACCGGCGGGCCACCTCCGGCCGCGCCTGCAGCCACGGCTCGTCGACCTGGACGACGTCGGCGCCGGCGGCGAACAGGTCGGCGATCTCCTCGCGGACGACGTCGGCGTAGGCCAGGGCCAGCGCGCGGTCGTCGCCGTAGTGCTCGTCCTGGGCCTGCTGCGCCATGGTGAACGGGCCCGGCAGGGTGATCTTGACGGCGCGGTCGGTGGCGGCGCGGAGGAAGGCGACGTCCCGGGCCTGCACCGGGCCGCGGCGGCGGATCCCGCCGACCACCCGCGGCACCGGGATCGGCTGCCCCGACCGGTTGAGCACCGTGCCCGGGGTGTCGACGTCGACGCCTTCCAGCGCGGTGGCGAAGTGGTTGGAGTAGGACTCCCGCCGCTGCTCGCCGTCGCCGACCAGGTCCAGGCCGGCCCGCTCCTGGGCGCGCACGACCAGCAGCGTCGCGTCGTCCTGGGCCTCCTCGAGCAGCTCCGGGGCCGGCCGCCACAGCTCCCGGGCGCGCACCCGCGGCGGGAACTGGTGGGCCAGGCGGTCGTGGTCGATCAGCCAGGCCGGCTGCGGGAGGCTCCCGACGACGGTGGTGGGCAGCGGCGGCAGCGGGGCGGGCACGGGGCGAGTCTGCCCGCGCGGCCCCGGGGTGTGCTGGGGTGGAGGCCGTGGCGGACAACTACATCGCGGAACTGCCCTTCGGCGCGCCGGCCATCGACGACGAGGCGTTCGTCGCGCCGACGGCGGTGGTCGTCGGCGCGGTGACCATGGGGCCGCGCTCGAGCATCTGGTACGGCGCGGTCGCGCGGGCCGACGCCGAGGTCATCGAGATCGGCGAGGGCTCCAACGTGCAGGACGGCTCGACGCTGCACTCCGACCCGGGCTTCCCGCTCGTCGTCGGCAGGGGGGTGACCGTGGGGCACCGGGTGGTGCTGCACGGCGCGCGGGTCGACGACGACGTGCTGGTGGGCATGGGCAGCGTGGTGATGAACGGCGCGCACATCGGCTCGGGCTCGATCGTGGCCGCCGGCGCCGTCGTCACCCAGGGGACGCAGGTGCCGCCCGGCTCGCTGGTCGCCGGCGTCCCGGCCAAGGTGATCCGGCCGGCCACCGAGGACGACCTCACCCACATCCGGCTCAACGCGCAGAGCTACACCGAGCGGCTGGCCGCGGCGCGGAAGGTCCGGCCGGTGGTGCGCCGCCCGCTGCCGCCCGCCGGCTACACCCCGGGCGACGCCGCCGACTGAGGAAGGACCACCCTTCCCCCCACGCCTCGCACGCTCGGCGCGGGCCCCTGAAGGGTGGCCGTTCCAGCACCTCACCACTCAGACGGCGCCGGCCAGGCGGGCGACGGCGGCGCGGACCTCCTCGACCGGCAGCGCCGTCGTCGCGTCGCCCACCCCGAGCTCCACCCGGAGCACGCCCGGGTCGCCGGTGGTCGCGGGGGAGGGCCAGGTCCACAGCCCCTCCTCGGCCAGGGCGCGCGCGGCGGCGCGGAAGGCGTCCGGGGTGGTCGCCAGCAGCAGGTGCAGCATCGGCGTCTGCGGCGGGTCGGGGACCACCCGCACGCCGGGCAGGCTGCGGACGGCGTCGGCCACCTCCCGGGCCCGCTGCAGGTACTCGGGCATCCGCGGCAGCCGCTCGCGCAGGCAGGTCAGCGCCGAGGCCGCGCCGGGCCAGAGGCCGAACAGGGTGCCGCCGAGCCGGTGCCGCCACTCGCGCACCTCGGCGACGTGGTCGGCCGGGCCGGCCAGGCAGCACCCGGCCAGCGCGCCGATGCCCTTGTAGAAGCTGACGTAGACGGTGTCGAAGGGCGCGGCGAGGTCCGCCGGCGGCAGGTCGTAGCCCGCCGAGGCCTCCCACAGCCGGGCGCCGTCGAGGTGGGCCACCGAGTGCACGTCGTGCGCCCAGGCCACCTGCTCGACGACGTCGTCCCACGGCGGCAGCTGCCCGCCGAGGTCGCGCTGCGGCAGCTCGACCACGAGCGCGGCCGGTGACTCGGCGACGGCGTCGAGGTCGGCGCGCAGCAGCAGCCGGTCGCGGTCGCCGACCGGGCGGGGGACCAGGCCGTGCAGCCGCTCCAGCGCGCCGCCCTCGTGCTGGAACAGGTGGCACTGGGGGTGGGCGACCACGGTGCGCCGCAGGGTGCGCCCGGCGTGCACCCGCAGCGCCGCCTGCTGGGCCATCGTGCCGCTGGGCAGGTACACCGCGGCGGGCTTGTCCAGCAGCGTGGCCACCTCGGCCTCCAGCTCGGCCACCACGCCGCCGGCGCCGTAGCGGTCCACCGCGGTGTCGGGCGGGATCGTGGCCAGCAGGGCGTCGGCGCGCACCGGGCCGTGCCCGCTCAGCGCCCGGTCGCAGGACAGCCGCAGGGCGTCGAGGTCGTCGTCGCTCACCCCGCCAGTCTGTCGAGATCGCGTGATCTCGCACGCGCGGGGGCACCGGGACGTGCGAGATCGCGCGATCTCGACGGGGGAGGGTCAGGTGCCGAGCAGCCCGCGCACCAGCGCGCCCACCGCGTCGGCCTCCACGAGGAAGCCGTCGTGCCCGTACGGCGAGGACACCACCTGCAGCGGCACCCCGAGCGCGTCGGCGACCCGCTGCTGCAGCGCCAGCGGGTAGAGCCGGTCGCTGTCCACCCCGGCGACGACCGCCCGCGCGGTCACCCGGGCCAGCGCGGCCTCCACCCCGCCGCGGCCGCGGCCGACGTCCCAGGTGTTCATCGCCTCGGTGAGCACCACGTAGCTGCCCGGGTCGAAGCGGCGGGCCAGCTTGTCGGCGTGGTGCTCCAGGTAGGAGGCGACGGCGAACCGGCCGTCGGCCTGCACGGTCGTGCCGAACCGCTCCTCGAGCTCGAACGCGCTGCGGTAGGTGAGGTGGGCGATCCGCCGGGCGATGCCGAGGCCGGCGACCGGGTCGGCGCGGACGGCGGCCTGCTGGGTGGTCTGGGTGCCCAGCTGGTCGGCGGTGACCGCGGCCCCCGAGGCGAGGAAGAACAGCCCGGCCACCCGGTCGGGCAGCGCCACGGCCCACTCCAGCGCCCGCATGCCGCCCATCGACCCGCCGATCACCGCGGCCCAGCGGCGCACGCCCAGCGCGTCGGCCAGCGCGGCCTCGACCAGCACCTGGTCGGCCACCGTCACCTCGGGGAACCGCGGCCCCCACGGCCGGCCGTCGGGCGCGGTCGACGACGGCCCCGTCGTCCCCTGGCAGCCGCCGAGGACGTTGGCGCAGACGACGAACAGCCGGTCGGTGTCCAGCGGCGCGCCCGGGCCCACCAGCGACGCCCACCAGCCCGGCGTCGGGTGGCCGGGGCCCGCGGGGCCGGTGACGTGGCTGTCGCCGGTGAGCGCGTGCTCGACCAGCACCGCGTTGCCGCCGTCGGGGGCGAGCTCGCCCCAGGTCTCGTAGGCGACCCGGACGCCGGGCAGCACCCCGCCGCGCTCGAGGTGGACCGGTCCGTCGAGGTCGAGGAACAGCCGGTGCCCGACGGGGTCGCCGTCGCGCCACCCGCCGGTGCGCGGCGGGGTGCGGGACGCCGGCGCGTCCCGCACCCCCGTCACCTCAGGCCCCCTTGGCGGCGCGGAACCCGGCCTCGAGGTCGGCCAGGATGTCCTCGATCCCCTCCAGGCCCACGGCCAGGCGGACCAGCCCCGGCGTGACGCCGGTGGTCAACTGCTCCTCCTCGGTGAGCTGGGAGTGGGTGGTCGAGGCCGGGTGGATGACCAGGCTGCGGACGTCGCCGATGTTGGCCACGTGGCTGTGCAGCTCCAGGGCCTCGACGAACCGCTGTCCCGCCGCGCGGCCGCCGTGCAGCTCGAAGGTCAGCACCGCGCCGGCGCCCCGCGGGGCGTAGCGCTGCTGCGCGGCGTGCCACGGGGAGGAGGGCAGTCCCGGGTAGTTCACCCGGTCGACCTCGTCGTGCGCCTCGAGGAACTCGGCGACGCGGAGGGTGTTCTGCACGTGCCGCTCCATCCGCAGCGACAGCGTCTCGATGCCCTGCACGACGAGGAACGCGTTGAACGGCGAGATCGCCGGGCCCAGGTCGCGCAGCAGCTGGACACGGGCCTTGAGCGCGTAGGCCGGGGCGCCGAGGTCGGCGTAGACCACGCCGTGGTAGGTCGGGTCGGGCGTGGTGAAGCCGGGGAACCGGCCGCTGCGCCAGTCGAACCCGCCGCCGTCGACGATGACCCCCGCGATCGCGGTGCCGTGACCGCCGAGGTACTTGGTCGCCGAGTGGACGACGACGTCGGCGCCGTGCTCCAGCGGGCGCTCGAGGAACGGCGTGGCGATCGTGTTGTCCACGATCAGCGGGACGCCGTTGCGGTGGGCCACCTCCGCCACCGCGGAGACGTCGAGGACGTCGCCCTTCGGGTTGCCGATGCTCTCGCCGAAGAACGCCCTGGTGTTCTCGCGGACCAGGGCCTGCCAGGCCTCGGGGTCGTCGGGGTCCTCGACGAAGGACACCTCGACGCCGAGCTTGGGCATCGAGTGGTGCAGCAGGTTGTACGTGCCGCCGTAGAGCGACGCGGAGGCGACGACGTGGCTGCCGGCCTCGGCGACGTTGAGGATCGCCAGCGTCGTCGCCGACTGCCCGCTCGCCACGGCCAGCGCCGCGACGCCGCCCTCCAGGGAGGCCACCCGCTGCTCGAGGGCGTCCTGCGTCGGGTTCATGATCCGCGTGTAGATGTTGCCCATCTCCGCCAGGGCGAACAGGTCCGCGGCGTGCTGGCTGTCGCGGAACTGGTAGGCCGTCGTGGCGTAGATGGGCAGCGCCCGGGCGCCCGTCGTCGGGTCGGGGCTGGTGCCGGCGTGGATCTGCCGGGTCTCGAAACTCCAGCTCTTCGGGTCGGTCAACGCGCCGTCTCCTCTCGTCCGGAGGACCTGCGGCGCACAGGTGCTCCGTCCTTGCCGCACGGCGGTCGCCGCACGGCCGGCTCTTCCCCTGGGAGCACCTCAGACGGAGGAGGAGGTTGCCGGACAGCCAGCCAGGTACTTCGCGCTGTCGCTCAGGAGCCTGCGCCGACCCTAGCGGGACGCCGGGCAGGTCCGGCAGGGGGTCAGCTCGTCGGGGCGCTCGTCGTCGGCTCGGGCGTGTCGGCCGTCGTCGGCGCGGGCGCCGGTGCCGTCGTGGGCACCGGCGTGGTGGTCGTCGGTCCGGTGGTGTCCTCCTCAGGGGAGGTCCCGTCCGTCGTCGGCGCGGTCGTCGTGGGCTCGTCGGTCACCGGCGCCTCGGGAGTCGTGGCCGGCGCGGTGGTCGCCGGCCCCGGCGTCGTCCCCGGTGCCGGCGCCGGGGTGGTGACGACGGGCGTGCCGGGGTCGCCCGCCGGGGACACCGACTCGGGGCGGACGTAGAGGTGCAGCAGGCCCAGGCCGAGGAAGAGCACCACCAGCACCACGGTCGAGGTGCGGGCCCGGCCGATGTGCCCCGGCACCCGCGGGCGGCGGGTCAGGCCGAAGCGGCCCCGGGCGGCGGGGTCACCGCCCGCGGACCGCTCCTCGTCGGGGCGCGGGGTACCGGGGACGGTCACTGCGCCCCCTGCTTGGAGGGCGCCGCCGGCGCGGCCGGCTCCGGCGGCGGGGCGGGGGTGAGGGTCAGCCCGGCGCGGCGGAAGGCCAGCACGATGCGGGCGCGCAGGTCGCGGCCGACCTCGAACTGCCGCCCGGGCAGCGTGCGCGCGACCACCCGGACGTTGACCTGCTCGAGGTCGATGCTCTCCACGCCCATGACGCTGGGCTCGTCGAGCAGCAGCCGCCGCAGCCCGGCGTCGGCGAACGCCTGCCTGCCGACGTCGCGGAGGATCTCGTTGACCCGGGTGACGTCGGCCGTCGTCGGCACCGGGACGTCGACCACCGCGCGGGCCCAGTCGCGGGAGAGGTTGACGACCTTGACGATCTGCCCGTTCGGGAGGGTGATCACCTCGCCGTCGGCGGAGCGCAGCCGGGTGACCCGCAGCGTGACGTCCTCGACGGTGCCGTCGGCCGGGTCGCCCCCGCCGACGACCTGGATCGAGACGACGTCGCCGAACCCGTACTGCCGCTCGGTGATGAGGAAGAACCCGGCCAGCACGTCGCCGACGATGCGCTGCGCGCCGAAGCCCAGGCCGACGCCGATCACGGTGGCCGGGGCGACCAGCCCGGTGACCGGGACGCCGAGCTTGTCGAGCACGTAGAAGACGGCGACCGCGTAGACCAGCACGATCAGCGACCAGGTGATCACCTGGGTCAGCGAGTGGCGGTGCTTGGCCGCCTCGGAGCGCACCAGCACGTCACCGCCGGTGGAGCGGGCGTCGATGCGGGCGGTGATCCGGCCGCCCACCCAGGTGATGAAGCGGGCGAGCAGCACCGAGCCCAGGATGATCAGCACGATCTCCAGGCCCCGGCCGGCGAGCCAGTCGAGCAGGTCGGTCAGCGGCCCCATGGCAGGTCCGGTCCTCCCCTCGGGTGCGGGTCGCCCCCCATCCAACCGGCTGTGCCCGGCAGGGCGCTCAGCGCGGCTCGACGAACAGCGACGCCAGCGAGCGGCCGAGGCGCCCCCGGGTGTCGTGGAGGTCGGCGGCGCACTGCCCGACCCCGGTGGGGCCGAGGGTGGTCGCGGCGTCCATGCCCAGCCACTCGCCGGCCGGCTGCCGGAACAGCGCGACGACGAGGTCGACGTTGGCGAAGGTGGCCCGCGACCAGTCCAGCTCGGCGGAGATGCCGCTGGCCGCGTCGGTCATCACCAGCAGGTGCTGCAGCGGTGTGATCGGCTCGCCCTCGACCAGGGTGCACAGCGGCCGGGTCCAGGCGGCCGCGGGCCCGGCCTCGCCCAGCGAGCCGGTGGCGGCCCGCCACTCCAGCGACCGGTGGTAGGCGACCTCCTCGCGGAAGGCGGAGAACTGCGCCGGCGCGCTGTCCTCCGGGCCCACCGGGTGCGGGACCGCCGGGCTCGCGGTGTCCGCGCTGTCCGCCGTCCGCACCCGCCACGCCGTCAGCCGCATGGCGGTCCGGCCACCGGCCTCCAGCGTCGCCTCGACCAGCTCGATGCGCCGCCCCGGGCGCAGCACCCGGGCGGCCACCCGCACCGGGCCCACCGGCACCGGCCCGAGGACGTCGTAGGCCAGCCGCACCGTCTGCCCGCCGGATATCCCGCTCACCCGCTCGGCCTCCCGCGCCAGCAGCGCGGCGGGCGGCCCGGCGTGCTGCAGGCCCGGGTCCCACGGGCCGATGGTCAGCGCGGTGGCGACCAGGCCGTCGCCGTCGGGCAGGTAGAACGCGGCGGGCAGCTGCACGCCGGGCAGTCTGCCCAGGGGCCGGGCGGGACGGCTCCCGGGGTCAGCCGCGCCGGGTGAGCCACAGCGCCGTGGCCACCCAGACCAGCCCGCCGGCGGCGGCCGCCGCCCAGATCCAGCGCAGCGGCTGGCCCTCCGTGGACAGCCAGAGCAGCACGGCCACGACGGTGACCGCCCCGGCCAGCGGGGAGGAGCGCAGCAGCGTGCCGGTCGTGTCCGGCCCGGGGACGGCGAAGAACAGCACCAGCGCGGCCACGAAGAGGAACCCGCACAGTGCGGCCAGGAACGCCGCGGTCACCCCGAACTGCGCGGGCAGCACCAGCGCCGCGATACCGAGGACGACGGCGCCGCCGGCCAGCCAGCCCAGCGTGCGGCGGCGGCGCGGGGACCACGGCGGTCGGAGCTCGGTCACGCCGTCGAGGGTGCCCGCCCCGGCTGCACGCCACCCGCACGCCGACTGTGGTGTCGGCCGCGCCGACGACGGGCCGGGTGTGGCCGGTAGGTGTCGTAGCTGACTACGACCGCTACAGTCGGACGGGTGCCGCACACCCGCCGTCCCGCCGTCGGCTACCTGACCACCGTGGCGGCGGCCGGGCTGTTCGCCGTCAACGGCACCGTCTCCACGCTCGCGCTGCAGGCCGGCATCCCGCCGACCTGGCTGACGGCCCTGCGCTGCGGCGGGGCGGCGGTGGGGCTGCTGGCCGCGCTGGCGCTGGTCTCGCCGCGGCGGCTGCGGCTGACCTGGCGCGAGGTGCCCTTCCTCGCCGTCTTCGGCGTGGTGGGCGTGGCCCTCACCCAGTTCCTCTACTTCGTCGCGATCGGCCGCCTCCCGGTGGGCATCGCGCTGGTGTTCGAGATGACCGCGCCGATCGGGATCGCGCTGTGGGTCCGCCTGGTGCGCCGGGAGCCGGTGCGGCCGCGCATCTGGCTGGCACTCGGGCTGTCGCTGGCCGGGCTGGTCCTGGTGGCGCAGGTCTGGCAGGGCGGCGGGTCGCTCGACCCGGTCGGCGTCGGCGCGGGCCTGGCCGCGGCCGTGTGCCTGGCCACCTACTACCTGATGGGCGAGCGGGGGACGGCGACCCGCGACCCGGTCGCGCTGACCACCTGGACGTTCGTGGCCGCCGGGCTGTTCTGGGCCGTCGTCGCGCCGTTCACCGCCCGTTTCGACGCCGGTGTGCTCGGCGAGCGGGTGCCGGTCTCCCTCGGCTCGCTGACCCTGCCGCTGTGGCTGCTGGTGCTGTGGATCGTCGTGCTCGGCGCGATCACGCCGTTCTGGCTGTCGATCGCGGCGCTGCGCCACCTGCCGCCCACCACCGCAGGCCTGGTGGCCACCGTGGAGCCGGTGTTCGCCGCAGGTGTCGCCTGGCTCTGGCTCGAGCAGGTGCTCAGCGGCTGGCAGGTGGCCGGCGGCCTCGTCGTCCTCACCGGGATCGCGCTCGCCCAGACCGCGCGGACCCGTGCCGCCGGGCCGGCGCCGGCGCCCGTCCCCGAGACGCCGGCGCCGCTGTCGCGTTAGCTGACCTTCTGGGCCTCGGCCAGCCAGCCGGCCAGGCGTTCCATGTAGCGGGCCTGGGCGGCCCAGTCCATGCCGACGTACTCCCACGGGTGCACCTGCCCGGCCTGCGCGGCGGGCAGCAGCCCGTAGGTGGGCTGGCCGGCCATCTCCTCGGGCGTCATGGCCCCGCGCAGCGAGTACAGGAGCACGTCGCTGCGGTACTGCGGCACCTGCTCCCAGCTCGCCGTCTGCCAGAAGTACCCCTCGCCGCCCGGGTCGAGGAACCGCACGCCGAGCTCGGAGTACAGCCGCAGCGACGGGTCGTCGGGGGCCTTGGCCAGGTAGAAGCCCTCGTCGGGGTAGGCGGCCACCGGCAGCACGGTGACGCCGGAGGACGCCGCCTCGGTGAGCGCCGCCGACGCCGCCGCGTAGTCCTCCCGGGCGGCGGTCGCCTCCGCGCCGTCGAGGTCCGCGCCGAGGGCCGCGGCGAGCTCGTTGGTGCGCTCGATGACCTCGGCGGCCGAGCCGCGCCAGGCGATCGCCACGATCGGCGCGATCCGCGCCACCTGCTCCTGCTGCTCGAGGGACTCGAAGCCGTAGAGGGGCTGGGTGTCGTCCAGGGTCCCCTCGGCGTCGACCGGGTAGACGGTGGTGACGACCAGGTCGGGGTCGGCCGCGGCTAGTGCCTCCAGGTCGAGCTGGCCGTAGCTCTCGCCGACGACCTCGACGCCGGAGAGGTCGCGGCCCTCGAACTGCACGTCGTCGGCGGCGGAGGTCTGCCCGAACGTGGCCACCGGCGCGATGCCGAGGTTCCACAGCGACGAGGCGACGTCGTTGAGGCCGGCCACCCGCTCGGGCCGCGCGTCGAGCTCCACGGTGGTGCCCACGTCGTCGGTGAACGACCAGCCCGGTCCGCCGGACGCGGCCTCCGCCTCGCTCCCGCCGCCGGAGCAGGCGCTGGCGGCGAGCACGGTCGCCAGCGCGAGGGAGGCGCCGATCGGGCGCGTGGGTCGGGACACGGGATCTCCTCGCGGGTCGGGGGCGGGGTTCCCCGCCGGTGCGGCAGAGGTTAGCCTTGCCTTACTTGCGGTCCGCACGGGCCGTCCCTGGCGAACGGAGACCGGTGTGACGACGAGCGTGGCGCCCCGCGCGGTGGCCGAGCTGCCGCAGTGGCTCTTCTTCGACACCGTCGTCGCCCGGGTGCGCCCGCTCGGCCCGAGCACGGTCCGCATCACGCTGACCGGCCCGCAGCTGGGCGGCTTCGGGGTCGCCGGCGACGACCAGCGGGTCAAGCTGGTGCTCGCCCCCGACCCGGCGGCCCTGGCCGAGCTCCAGGCCGCCGGCGGGGAGTGGTACCCGGCGTACTGCGCCCTGCCCGACGGGCGGCGCCCGGTGCTGCGCACCTACACCGTGCGGGCGGCCCGGCCCGAGCAGGCCGAGGTCGACCTCGACGTCGTCCTGCACGGGGTGGACGACGGGCACGCCGGCCCGGCCGCCACCTGGGCCGCCGCGGCCCGGCCCGGCGACCCGGTCGTGCTCATGGGCCCCGACCGGCCCGGCCGCGGCCGCGCGTGGGGCGTCGAGTGGGCGCCGCCGGCCACCGCGATCTGCCTGCTGCTGGTCGGCGACGAGACGGCGGTGCCCGCGGTGTCCGCCGTCCTGGAGTCGCTGCCCCCGGTGCCGGGGCGCCGCGCCGTGGCCGTCCTCGAGGTCCCCGGGCCCGGCGACGCGCAGAACCTGGTGCTGCCCGAGGGCGTGACCGTGCACTGGCTGTTCCGCTCCGGCCGGCCGCGCGGGGAGCTGCTCGTGCCCGCGGTGCACGCCGCGCTGGTCGACCTCGGCGTCGCCGCCGCGCCCGCCCCGGCGCCGGAGGACGTCGACCTCGACACCGGGCTGCTGTGGGAGGTGCCGGAGGACCCCGCGGCCGGGGCCGGCTGCTACGCCTGGCTGGCCGGTGAGGCCGGGGTGGTCAAGCGGCTGCGCCGGCACCTGGTCGGCGACCTCGGCGTCGACCGCCGCTCGGTCGCCTTCATGGGCTACTGGCGCGAGGGCGTCGCGGAGAACTAGCGGGGCAGGCGGCGGACCGGGACCACCATCGGGGTGCCGGCCACCGGGTCGGGCACCACGCGGGCCTCGAGGTCGAACACGTCGGCCAGCAGCCGCTCGGTGAGCACCTCGTGCGGCGTCCCCGAGGCCACCAGGACGCCGTCGCGCATGGCCACCAGCCGCTGCGCGTAGCGGGCGGCGAGGTTGAGGTCGTGCAGCACGACGACCACGGTGCGCCCGCGCTCGGCGTGCAGTCGGGTCACCAGCTCCAGGACGTCGATCTGGTGGGAGAGGTCCAGGTAGGTGGTCGGCTCGTCGAGCAGCAGCAGGTCGGTCCCCTGCGCCAGCGCCATCGAGATCCAGGCCCGCTGCCGCTGCCCACCGGAGAGCTCGTCGACCGGGCGGTCGGCCAGCCCGCCCAGGTCGGTCCAGGCCATCGCCTCGGCCACGGCCGCCTCGTCCTCGCGCGACCACTGCCGCAGCCAGCTCTGGTGCGGGTGCCGGCCGCGGGCCACCAGGTCGGCGACGGTGAGGCCGGCCGGCGCCAGCGGCGTCTGCGGCAGCAGGCCCAGGACGCGGGCCACCTCGCGGGTCGGTGTCCGGGCGATCGAGCGGCCGTCGAGCAGCACCTGCCCCGCCTGCGGGCGCAGCAGCCGGCCCAGCGCCCGCAGCAGGGTGGACTTGCCGCAGCCGTTGGGCCCGACGATCGCGGTGAAGGAGCCGTCGGTCAGCGACAGGTCCAGGTCGCGGACGACGACCCGGTCGTCGTAGGCGAGGCTGACCGACTCGGCGGCCAGGCGCACCGGTCGGTCGGCCGCCGGTGCGGGCACGGGCGCGGTCTCGGTGGAGGTCATGCGGTGGTCCGCCTCCCGCGGACGAGCAGCCAGAGCAGGTAGGGCGCGCCGACGGCGGCGGTGAGGATGCCGACGGGCAGCGCCTGGGGCAGGACGGTCCGGGTGAGCAGGTCGGCGCCGACGACCAGCGCCGCGCCGAGCAGGCCCGAGGCGAGCAGCGGCGGCCGGGAGCCGCCGGTCAGCCGGACGGCGACCTGCGGGACGACGAGCGCGACGAAGGCGATCGGCCCGGCCGCGGCCACCGCCGTCGCCACCAGCAGGACGGCGACGACGACCACGGCGCCCTGGGCGGCGGCCAGCCGGACGCCGAGCCCGCGGGCCGTGTCGTCGCCGAACTGCAGCGCGCCGAGCACCCGGCCCGCGGCGAGCGCGAGCGGGACCAGGACGAGCAGCGAGAGGGCCAGCGGCGCGGCCTGGTCCCAGGTGCGCGCGTTGAGCGAGCCGGTGATCCAGACGTAGGCCGCCGCGGCGTCGTAGACCTCGGCGCGGGTGAGCAGCCAGTCGGTGAGCGCCTGGGCCACCGACCACAGCGCGATGCCGACCAGGACGAGCCGGTAGCCGTCGATGCCCGCGCGCCAGGCCAGCACGAACAGCAGCGCGCCGACGACGAGGGCGCCGAGCAGGGCGGCGAGCGGGACGCCGAGCCCGCCGAGGAGGGCGCCGGTGGAGGTGCCGCCGCCGAGCACGATGGCCGCGACCGCGCCCACCGAGGCCCCCTGGGTGATGCCGAGGACGTCGGGGGAAGCCAGCGGGTTGCGCGCGAAGGTCTGGAACAGCGCCCCGGCCAGGCCGAGGGCCAGCCCCACCAGCGCGCCGACGACGGTCCGCGGGGCGCGCAGCTCCAGCACGACGAACGCCTGGCCCCCGGTGCCCGCGCCGGCCAGGGTGCGCAGCACGTCCCCGAGGCCGATGGGGTAGTCGCCGCGGCCCAGGCTCAGGGCGCCGAGCAGCACCACGGCGGCCGCCGCCACCAGCGGGACGACGACCGAGCGCCACCGGAAGCGCGCCGAGGCCGGGCCCACCCGGACGCTGACCGCCCGCCCGCCCGGGCGTCCGCCGGGGTCGGGCGGCGCCGTCCGCGCCAGGGCGCCGGCGGTCACAGGCCGGCCGCCGTCCGCCGGCGGCGCACCAGCGCCACGAACGCCGGCCCGCCGACGAGCGCGAGCACGATGCCGACCTGCAGCTCGCCGGGCCGGGCGACCACCCGGCCGACGACGTCGGCGGTGAGCAGCAGCACGGCGCCGAGCAGACCGGCGCAGGGCACCAGCCAGCGGTGCGCCGGCCCGGTGAACGCCCGGACGGCGTGCGGCACGACCAGGCCGACGAAGGCGATCGGGCCGCAGGCGGCGGTGGCGGCGCCGGCCAGCAGGGTGACCGCGCCCAGGCCGACAAGCCGGGCGAGCCACACGCGCTGGCCGAGGCCGCGGGCGACGTCCTCACCCATGCCGAGCAGGTCCAGCGCCGGCGCGTTGAGCAGCGCGAGCACCAGCCCGGCCGCGATGAACGGCGCCACCTGCCAGGCGACGTCGGCGCCGCGGCCGGCCAGGGCGCCGACCACCCAGAAGCGGAAGGCGTCGAGGGAGTTCGAGTCGCTGACCAGCACCGCGCGGACCAGGGCGAACAGCAGCGCGCTCAGCGCGGAGCCGGCGAGCGCGAGGGTGACCGGGGTGGGCCCGCCCCGGCCGGCCGAGCCGAGGACGTGGACGGCGACGGTGCCGGCCAGCGCCCCGGCGAAGGCGAACCACACGTACCCGGCCGGGGTGCCGACGCCGAGCAGCGTGATCGCCAGCACGACGGCGAACGAGGCGCCGGCGGTGATGCCGAGCAGCCCGGGGTCGCCCAGCGGGTTGCGGGTGTGGCCCTGGACGAGGGCGCCGGAGACGCCGAGGGCGGCGCCGACCAGCACGCCGAGCACGGTGCGCGGGACCCGCAGGTCCCACAGGATCACCGCCTCCTCGGTGCGCAGCGAGCGGTCGGTGAGGACCTCCCAGACCGTGCCCAGGCCGATCGGGCGGCTGCCGACGGCGATGCTCGCCGCGCAGGCCGCGACCAGCAGGACGACGAGGGCGAGCAGGCCGAGGAGCCGGCGGCGGGTGCGCGCGGTCCGGCCGGCGGGGATCGCACCAGGCGGGGTCGCCGCGGCGGCGCGGGTCGCGCTGGGGACGGACACCGGCGGCTCCGGACGGTCGGGTTCGGTGAGGCTCACCTTACCCGGCACTGCGTCAGTGCTTCAGGCGGCGGCTGCCCTGGTGCCAGTCCTCCTGGACGCCGACCTCGTCGCCGGTGGCGCCGAACGCGGGCAGCTGGGGGCGCTCGCGCAGGCTGCGCTTGAGCTCGGCGAACCCGGGGAAGCGGGCCAGCCCGACGACGTGGTCCCACAGCTCCACGGCCTGCTCCGCGGTCGGCGGCCGGCTGATGACCGGGCCGAAGAAGGCCACCCCCTCCGGCGGCCGGAAGTGCAGGATCGGCGTCCCGACGTCGCGGCCGGTGAGGCCGAGCGCCTCGTCGGTCTCGGCCCGGATGGCGTCGTCCCACGCGTCGTCGTCCACGGCGGCGGCCAGGTCGGCGGGCAGGCCGGCCTCGGCGAGCACCGTGCCGAGGAACTCGCGGCCGGTGGCCCGCTCCGGCGGCGGCTGGCCGGCGGGGTCCTCGAACACGTGCCGGCCCATCGCCTCGTAGAGCCGGCCGACCGCGGGGCGCCCGTGCTCCTCCCGCGTGCGGGCGGCGACCCGCAGCAGGTGCAGTCCCGCGGTGTGCCCGGCCTCGTACTCGGGCGGGAAGTGGGCGTCGTAGTCGACGTGCGCGTTGAGCAGCCGCAGCGAGACGAACCGCCAGTCGACGTCGTACTCGCGCTGCGCGGCGACCGTGCGGACCCACCTGCTGGTCAGCCAGGCGAACGGGCAGACGGGGTCGAAGTAGAAGTGCAGGTCGGCCATGTCCCCATGCTCCCGCCGGGTGCGCGGGACCGCTCTGCGGGCGCGCTCCGTGCTCCCCGGGTCCGATCGGGCCCGGAACGGGCGGAACCCGCCCGGGGAGCGGGAGGTCAGCGGGGGAGGAGCGCCTCGATCGCCGTCCGGACCTCGGGGGCGCCGGGGTCGGTGGTCGGGCGGAACCGCGCCACCACCGCGCCGTCGCCGTCGACGAGGAACTTCTCGAAGTTCCACTGCACGTCGCCGGCCGCACCGGAGGCGTCGGGCGCCGCGGTCAGCTGCCGGAACACCGGGTGCGCGCCCGCGCCGTTGACCTCGAGCTTCTCGGTCATCGGGAAGCTGACGCCGTAGGTGGCCGAGCAGAACCCGGCGATCTCCTCGGCGGTGCCCGGCTCCTGCCCGGCGAACTGGTTGCACGGCACGCCGACCACGGTGAACCCGCGCGGCCCGTACTCCTGCTGCAGCTGCTCGAGCTGGGTGTACTGCGGCGTCAGGCCGCAGCGGCTGGCCACGTTCACGACCAGGGCGGGGCCGCCGCCGGTGAGCGCGCCGAGGGTGGTCGCCTCGCCCTGCAGGGTCGAGAGCGGCTGGTCGAGCAGGTCGGTCACGGGGGTCCTCTCGCTCGTGGTCACTCGAGGCTGCTGACGTCGTCGGGCACGTCGACGGCGTGCTGGCGCAGCGCGGCCAGCGGGACGACGTCGAGCGCCCGCGCGTTGGTGGCCGCCAGCACGACGCCGGCCGCCGCGCCCGCCCGGTAGGCCTGCAGCCAGCGCGCGGCCACCACGCACCAGCGGTCGCCGGGCCGCAGGCCGGGGAAGCCGAACTCCGGCCTCGGCGTGGTGAGGTCGTTGCCCAGCTCCTGCTGCAGGGCGAGGAACTCCTGGGAGACGACCGTGCACACGGTGTGGCTGCCCAGGTCGTCGGGGCCCGTGCTGCAGGTGCCGTCGCGGTAGAAGCCCGTCAGCGGCTCCGTGCCGCACGGCTGCAGCTCGCCGCCCAGCACGTTGCGCTCGGGCTCGGTCACGCGTCGATGGTCGCAGAGGCGTGGGGCGCGGCGCGGTGGCAGGGTGCGACCGTGACCGCCGACCCGACCGCCGCCCCGGTGCTCTGGCAGCCCACCCGCGAGAGCGCGGAGGCCACCCGGCTGGCCTCCTTCGCCCGGGAGGCGGCCGAGCGGCGGGGGCTCGACCTCGACCCGACCGACTACGACGCGATCTGGCGCTGGTCGGTCGAGCACCCCGACCAGTTCTGGGCCGACGTCGCCGTTTGGTCGGGGGTCCTCCCGCGCGTCCCCGACGACCGGGTGCTCACCCGCCGCGAGATGCCCGGCGCCGAGTGGTTCCCCGGCACGACGGTCAACTTCGCCGAGCAGGCGCTGCGCCACGCCACCGACGAGCACCCCGCGCTGGTCGCGGTGGCCGAGGACGCCGAGCCCGTCGAGGTGTCCTGGGGGCGGCTGTGCGGGCAGGTCGGCGCGTTCGCCGCGACGCTGCGCCGGCTCGGCGTGCGGCGGGGCGACCGGGTGGCGGGCTACCTGCCCAACGTGCCCGAGGCGGTGGTGGCCTTCCTCGGGGCGGCGAGCATCGGCGCGGTCTGGTCGTCGTGCGCGCCCGACTTCGGCACCCGCGCCGTCCTCGACCGGTTCGCCCAGATCGAGCCGACCGTGCTGGTCGCCGTCGACGGGTACCGGTTCAACGGCCGCGAGTACGACCGGCGCGACGTCGTCGCCGAGCTCCGGGCAGCGCTGCCGAGCGTGCGGACGACGGTCGCCGTCCCCCGGTTGTTCGAGCAGGAGGTGCCCGACGGCGCGCTGTCCTGGGCCGACGCCGTCGCCGACGAGCAGGAGCCGCAGTTCGAGGCGCTGCCCTTCGACCACCCGCTGTGGATCGTCTACTCCTCGGGCACCACCGGGCTGCCCAAGGGGATCGTGCACGGCCACGGCGCCGTCGTCCTCGAGGAGCACAAGCAGCTGGGCCTGCACGGCGACGTCGGCCCCGGCGACCGGTTCTACTGGTACGCCTCCACCGCCTGGATCATGTGGAACATCGCCACCTCGGCGCTGCTGCGCGGCGCGACCGTGGTGGTGCACGACGGCGCCCCGGCGTACCCCTCGGTCGACGCGCAGTTCGCCCTCGCCGCGCGCACCGGGATCACCTACCTGGGCACCAGCGCCGGCTACCTCACCGCCTGCGAGAAGGCCGGGATCCGCCCGGGGGACACCCACGACCTCTCGGCGCTGCGGACGATCGGCTCCACCGGGTCGCCGCTGCCGGCGTCGGCGTTCCACTGGGTGTACGACGCGGTGAAGCGCGACGTGTTCCTCGCCTCGGTGTCGGGCGGCACCGACGTCGCCACCGGGTTCGTCGGCAGCACGCTGCTGCTGCCGGTGACCGCCGGGGAGCTGCAGCGGCCGATGCTCGGCGTCGCCGCGGCCGCCTGGGACGAGGAGGGCCGGCCGGTGGTCGGCGAGCTGGGCGAGCTCGTCATCACCGAGCCGATGCCGTCGATGCCGCTGTACTTCTGGAACGACCCCGACGGCACCCGCTACCGCGAGGCCTACTTCGAGCCCTGGCCGGGCGTGTGGCGGCACGGAGACTGGATGGAGGTCACCGAGCGCGGCACCTGCCTGATCACCGGCCGGTCGGACTCCACCCTCAACCGCGGGGGCGTGCGCATGGGCACCGCCGACATCTACGCCGCCGTCGAGTCGGTGCCGGAGGTGCTCGACTGCGTCGTCCTCGGCGTGGAGCAGCGCGACGGCGGCTACTGGATGCCGCTGTTCGTGCAGCTCGCGCCGGGTGCGGACCTCACCGACGAGCTGCGCGACCGGATCCGCGCCGCCATCCGCAGCCAGGCCAGCCCGCGGCACGTGCCCGACGAGGTGCTCGTCGTGCCCGGCGTCCCGCACACCCGCACCGGCAAGCGGCTGGAGGTGCCGCTCAAGCGGCTGTTCCAGGGCGTGGCGCCGGAGAAGGCGGTCAACCCCGGGGCGGTCGACGACGCGTCACTCGTCGAGCACTACGCGGCGCTGGCCCGCGAGCGCGGCACCCGCTGAGGGACGGCGCGCCGAGAACGGGCCGCGCAGCGCCGCCCACTGCAGCAGCAGGACCGTCTTGGCGTCGGCGATGCGGCCGTCGTCGACCCAGGCCAGCGCCTCGTCGAACGAGAGCTCGAGGACCTCGATGTCCTCGCCCTCCTCGGCCAGCCCGCCCCCGGCCGACACCCGGTCGGCGGGGGTGTAGGGCCCGGCGAAGAACGCCAGCCGCTCGGTCACCGAGCCGGGGCTCATGAAGAGGTCGGGCAGCCGGGACAGCGGCCCGACGGCGACGCCGAGCTCCTCCTCGGCCTCCCGGCGGACGGCGGACTCGGCGTCCTGCTCGTCGAGCAGCCCGGCGGCGGTCTCGACCAGCAGCCCGTCGGGGGAGCCGTTGACGTAGGCGGGGAGGCGGAACTGGCGGGTGAGCAGCACGGTGCCGCGGTCGGTGTCGTACAGCAGCACCGTCGCGCCGTTGCCGCGGTCGTGGGTCTCGCGCTGCTCGGTGCGCCAGACGCCGTCGCGGCCGCGCCGCTCGAACGTCGTCCGCCGGTTGACGTACCAGGAGCTGGAGAGCAGCTCCACGTCGCGGACGACGACGTCGGGGTTGCCGGTGAGGTCGCGCCCGGCGCGGTCCAGCCCGGTCCGCCCCCGCGCGTCCGGGACGTCGACGCCGAGGACGCCGGTCACTCCGTCACCGCCGGCACCTCGTCGAGGCTGGTGTAGACCGCCGCGCCGCGGGCCCGGGCCAGCGCCACCATCTCGTCGGACCCCGCCGAGGCGCCGGGCAGCCGCAGCACGGCGTCGACGCGGGCCACCAGCCGCCGGCCCATCGGGTGGAAGACCTCGTCGAACGCGGCGTCGCCCACCCGCGTCGACCCGGCCAGCTCGGCCAGCGGCAACGCGAGGTCTTCCCCGTTGACGGCGAGGTGGCCGGCGCGGAACAGCTGCAGGCAGGCCTGCTGGATGGCGCGGTGGTTGGCCGCGATCCGCTCCGGGTCGTCGCCGGTGCCGCCGCGGTAGGGGCCGGCGACCAGGATCATCAGGGGCTCGTTCACACGAAGTCGACCTCCACGCCGGCGTCGTCGAGCGCGGCGAGGGTCTCCTGCGCCGCGGGGGTGAGCTGGGGGTCGCGGGCGCTGCCGTCCGTGACCAGGCGGCCGACCGCGTCCAGCGGGGCCACCGAGGCGAAGGCGCGGACGCCGAGCTTCGAGGCGTCGGCGACGACGAGGGTGTCGCGGGCCTGCTGGAGGCCGAGCTGCTTGACCGCGGCGTCCTCGAGGGTGAACTCCGACCAGCCCGCCCGGGCGTCGACCGCGCCGATCGACATGACGAACAGGTCGACGGTCAGCTGCCGCAGCACTGCGGCGGTCAGCGGGCCGGCGAGGCTGCGCTCGCCCGGGCGCGCCTCCCCGCCGACCACCAGCAGCCGGACGCCGGGCCGGTCGGCCAGCGCGTCGGCCACCGGCAGGCTCACGACCGCGACCGTGAACGGGCCCTCGCCCGCGGCGGCGCGGTCGGCCAGCGCCCGGGCGACGTGCACCGTCGTCGTCCCGGCGTCGAGCAGCACGGTGGCGCCCGGCTCGACCCGGGCGGCCGCCGCCCGGCCGATCCGCTCCTTGAGCCCGGCCTGCCAGCCCGCGCGGGCGGTGAACCCGGCGGCGCTCTCCGGCTCGGCGACGGCGACCGCGCCGCCGCGCACCCGCTCGACCAGGCCGCGGGCCTGCAGCGCGTCGAGGTCGCGGCGCACCGTCATCTCCGAGACGCCCAGCCGCGCCGCCAGGTCGGCCAGCGAGGCGCGGCCGGCGTTGCGCACCAGCCGCAGCGTCACGTCGAGTCGGTCGGGGACGGCCATGCGCACTTCCTACCACACTGGTGTGAGATCTGTGAAGGTATTGTGAGCTGTCCTCCCGATGGGGTCCGGTGGCGAGTCGTGCTCTGCCCACAGGTGTGGGCAGAGCACGACTCACCGGGAGGAGGCCCCGGGTGCGGCCAGGGCCTCGGCGTCGGCGTGGGCGACGTGCCCGAGCTCGCGCCACAGCACGGTCACCAGGACGGCGGAGCCGGCGAAGGCGAACCAGAACGGGCCGGTCACGCCCCAGACGCGGGCGATCACCCCGCCGAGTGCCTGGCCGACCAGGATGCCGCCGAACACCCCCATCGCGTAGAGGCTGCCCACCCGCCCCTGCAGGCCGGCCGGCACGGCGCGCATCCGCACCGTGCGCGACGTCGTCCCCCACACGAACGCGTGCGCGCCGAAGACGGCCAGCGCCGCCATCGCCACCCACGGCGTGCGGGTGAGCGCGAGCACGAGGTGGGTCAGCGTCTCGATCACCAGCCCGACCCGCATGAGGTGCGCCAGCCCGACGTGCCGCTCCAGCCAGTCGTAGGACGCCGTCCCCGCCATGCCGCCGACGGCGACCACGGTGGTGAGCAGGCCGAACCCCGCCGCACCCAGCCCCAGCCGCTGGTCGGCGTAGAGCACCAGCACCGACCACGCCGCCCCGTAGGTGACGTTGAACAGCACGATGGTGAGCGTCAGCGTGCGGACGGCGGGGTGGCCCCACGTCCAGCGCAGCCCCTCGGCGACGTCGCGGCGCACGGTCGCCCGCTGGGCCGGGCGCTGGACCACCGGCAGCCGCACGCGCGAGACCAGCACCGCCCCGAGCGCCACCAGCACCGCCTGGGCGAGGAACGGCCACGCGGCGCCGGCCACGAACAGCACGCCCCCGACGGCCGGCCCGGCCAGCTGGTTCATCGTCAGCGTCCCGGCGGTCATCCGCGCGTTCCCGGTACCCAGGTCGGCGCGCGGCACGACCATCGGCAGCAGCGTCCCGGCCGCGGTGTCGGCGAACACCTCGGCGGTCCCCAGCACGAACAGCGCGGCCAGGACGGCGGGGATGCCGACGTCGCCCGTGGCCAGCGCGAGGACGAGGACGGCGAGCACGCCGGCGCGCGCGAGGTCGACGGCGACCACCAGCGCCCGGCGGTCCACCCGGTCGGCGAGCACCCCGGCGTGCAGGCCGAACAGCAGCCACGGCAGCTGCTGCAGCAGCGCCGCCAGCGCCACGACCAGCGGGTCGCGGGTCAGCCCGGCCACGAGCAGGGGCCCGGCCGCGACCGCCACCCCGTCGCCGAGGTTGCTCACCCACGAGGAGGCGACCAGCCAGCGGAACGGGGTCCCCATCCGCGCCGGCAGCAGCGTCTCGACCAGTCCCCCCACGGCTGCCGGACCCTAGCCGCCGACCGTTCCTGCTCTCCTCCGGATAACCGCGTGCCTCCTGTCGGTGCCCTCCGCGAGCATGGGGTCCGGGCGCGACGGTGCGCCCGCCGACGACGGAGGGGGAGATGGCCACGCTGCCGCGCGCACTCGCGCCCCTGCGTTCCCGCGACTACCGCCTGCTGGCCTCGTCCATGGGCCTGTCGCTGTTCGCGCAGGGACTGTGGACCGTGGCGCTGGTCTGGCAGGTCGTCGAGCTCGGCGGCGGGCCGGGCGCGCTGTCGCTGGCCACCGCCCTGCAGGCCGCCGGGATGCTGGCGAGCACCCTGCTCGGCGGCGCGCTGGCCGACCGGGTGCCGCAGCGACGGATCCTGCTCGGCGTCGCGCTGCTGCAGACGGTGGCGGTCGGCACGGTCGCCCTGCTGTCGCTGGCCGGTGCGCTCGCGCTCGGGCCGCTGGCCGCGGCGGCGCTGGCCGGCGGGATCGCGACGGGCCTGTACTACCCGGCCTACTCCGCGCTGGTGCCCGGGGTCGTCCCGCCCGGCGAGCTGCTGGCGGCCAACGGCCTCGAGGGCGTCGTCCGCCCGGCGCTGGCGATGGCCGCGGGCCCCGCGGCCGGCGGCCTGCTGGTGGCCCTCTTCTCACCCGGTGCGGCGCTGCTGGCGACGGCGCTGACCTCGGCCGCCGCGGCCGCCTGCGTGGCGGCGCTGCCGACGCTGCCGGTCCGCCGGGAGGGGGAGCGTCCCGGGCTGCTGGCCGACGTCCGCGAGGGCGTGGCCTACATGGTCCGGACGCCGTGGCTGCTGGCCACGCTGCTGTTCGCCTCGCTGATGGTGCTGCTGATCATGGGCCCGTTCGAGGTGCTGGTGCCCTTCGCGGTGCGCGACCGGGCCGGCGGCGGTCCCGCCGAGCACGCCTGGGTGCTGGCCGCGTTCGGCATCGGCGGTGCGGTCGGCTCGGCCGTCGTCGCCTCGCTGCGGCTGCCGCGCCGCTACCTCACGGTGATGAACCTGTTGTGGGGCGCCGGCTGCGTGCCGCTGGTCGTGTTCGGGGCGACGTCGCAGCTGTGGCCGATGATCGCGGCGGCGGCGCTCCTCGGGGCGGCGTTCGAGGCCGGCACGGTCATCTGGGGCACGCTGCTGCAGCGGCGGGTGCCACCGGCGCTGCTGGGACGGGTGTCCAGCCTGGACTTCTTCGTCTCGCTGGCGTTCATGCCGCTGTCGATGGCGCTGGCCGGGCCGGTCAGCCAGTCGGTGGGCCTGACCGGCACGTTCCTGCTCGCCGGGCTGGTGCCGCCCGTGCTCGCGGTGCTCGCCGTCCTGGCCTGGCGGCTGCCGGCCGACGAGCTCGCCCACCCGCTCGACGTGCTCCCCGAGGACGAGGGCGAGCGGGTCGGCGAGCCGGCCTGACGAAGGACCCCGTCCTCCGCACCCCTCGCAGGCTCGGGGCGGGACCCGGGACGGGGCCGAGGAGCGGGACGGACTGCCTACGGCAGGCGCAGGACTCTCGCCTCCCAGGGGCGCAGGACCGCGGGGTCGTCCTCGGGCAGGTTCCCGAGGACGACCTCCGCGGCCACCGCCTCCGGCAGCAGCCCGGCCAGCGGCTGCGGCGTCGCGCTCAGGTTGCACACGACGAGCAGCGTCCGGCCGTCGAGGGAGCGGGTGAAGGCGTAGACCTCGTCGTGCTCCGGCAGCAGCATGCTGAAGTCACCCAGCGCGACCACCGGGTCCTCGTGCCGCAGCGCGATCAGCCGCCGGTGGTGGGCGAACACCGAGTCCGGGTCCGACCGCTGGGCCTGGGCGTTCCACTCGACGTGGTCGGGGTTGACCGCGATCCACGGCGTCCCGGTGGTGAACCCGGCGTTCGGCGAGGCGTCCCACTGCACCGGCGTGCGGGCGTTGTCCCGGCTCATCCGGCGCATCGCGGCCAGCACCTCGTCGGCGTCGGCGCCGTGCGACACCGCCTGCACGTGGTGGTTGAGCGACTCGACGTCGCGGAACTGCTCGAGCGCGGTGAACGGGAAGTTGGCCATCCCGAGCTCCTCGCCCTGGTAGACGTAGGGCGTCCCGCGGTGCAGGTGCAGCAGGGTGGCCAGGCAGGTCGCCGAGTCCCGCCGGTACTGCGGCGAGTCGTCGCCGAAGCGGGACACCGCGCGCGGCTGGTCGTGGTTGTCCCAGTACAGGGAGTTCCACCCGACGTCGGCCAGCCCGGCCTGCCAGCGGCCCAGCGACGCCTTGAGGTCGCGCATCCGCAGCGGCCGGGGGTTCCACTTGTCGCCGTCGAAGTCGAGCTGGACGTGCTCGAACTGGAACACCATGTCCACCTCGGCCCGCGCGGGGTCGGTGTAGAGCCGCGCCTGCTCGATCGTCACGCCGGGCATCTCCCCGACCAGCAGCAGCGGTTCGGGGTGGCCGGCGAACACCTCGCGGTGCATCTCCTGCAGGTACTCGTGGATGCGCGGGCCGTTGAGGAAGTGCGCCGTCCCGTCGCCGTGGGGCAGGCCCGGCAGCGGCGGGCCGTCGGGCAGCGAGCCGTCCGGGGCGACGGCCTTGCTGATCATGTTGATGACGTCCATGCGGAAGCCGTCGACCCCGCGGTCGAGCCACCAGCGCATCATCGCGTGGACCGCGTGCCGGACCTCGGGGTTCTCCCAGTTCAGATCGGGCTGCTTGGCGGCGAACAGGTGCAGGAAGTACTCGCCGCTCGCCTCGTCGAGCTCCCAGGTGGGGCCGGAGAAGAACGAGTGCCAGTTGGTCGGCTCCGCGCCCGGCTGCCCCGGTGCCATGCCGTCGCGCGGCGGCCGCCACCAGTACCAGTCCCGCTTGGGCGAGTCCGGCGAGGACCGGCTCTCGACGAACCACGGGTGCTCGTCGCTGGTGTGGTTGACCACCAGGTCCATCACCAGCCGGATGCCGCGCTCGTGCAGCGCCGCGATCACCCCGTCGAGCTGCTCCAGGCTGCCGAACAGCGGGTCGACGCCCTGGTAGTCGCTGATGTCGTAGCCGTTGTCGGCCTGCGGCGAGGGGTAGACCGGCGAGAGCCAGACGACGTCGACGCCGAGGTCGGCGAGGTGGTCGACCCGCTGCAGGATGCCGCCGAGGTCGCCGATCCCGTCGCCGTCGGAGTCCTGGAACGAGCGCGGGTAGACCTGGTAGACGACGGCACGGGTCCACCACGGCGACGGGTCGGGCACGGGCCCAGCCCAGCACGTCGCACCGCCACCCGCACCTGCGCGCTACGGTCGCCGACCGTGCCTCCCGGTGTGCTGCTCGTGACCGGCGGGAGCCGCGGGATCGGCGCGGCCACCGCGCGCGCCGCCGCGGCCGCGGGCTGGTCGGTCGTCCTCACCTACCGCGACGACGAGGCCGCGGCCGCCGCCGTCGTCGCCGACGTGCAGGCCGCCGGGCGCCCCGGGCTCGCCGTCCGGGCCGACGTCGCGGTGGAGGACGACGTCCTCGCCGCGTTCGCCGCCGCCGAGCGGCTCGGCCCGCTGACCGGCCTGGTCGCCAACGCCGGCGTCGTCGCGCCGCGGGCACGGGTCGACGAGCTCACCGCCGAGCGGGTGCAGCGGGTGCTGGCCGTCAACGTGCTCGGGGCGGTGCTGTGCTGCCGGGAGGCGGTGCGGCGGATGTCCACCCGGCACGGCGGGACCGGCGGGTCGGTCGTGCTGGTGTCCTCGGCGGCCAGCCGGCTCGGCTCGCCCGGCGAGTACGTCGACTACGCGGCCAGCAAGGGCGCCGTCGACACGCTCGGGATCGGCCTGGCCCGCGAGGTGGCCGGCGAGGGCGTGCGGGTCAACGTCGTGCGCCCCGGCATCGTCGAGACCGACATCCACGCCAGCGGCGGCCAGCCCGACCGGGTCGCCCGGATCGCGCCGACGGTGCCGATGGGCCGTGCCGGGCTGCCCGGGGAGGTGGCCGCCGCGGTGCTGTGGCTGCTCGGTGAGGAGTCCGGCTACTGCACCGGCAGCCTGCTCGACGTCTCCGGGGGGCGGTGAGCGACCCCGCCGGCGCGCTGTTTGGATGGGCGGGACCCCGTCGGGACCACCCGGCGCCGACCCGAGGAGCACCGATGTCCCAGCCCACCCGCCCCGACGTCGAGCCGCCCACCGGCCCCGCGCCCGCCGACCTGGTGATCGAGGACATCACCGTCGGCGACGGCCCCGAGGCCACGGCCGGCGACCTGGTCAGCGCCCACTACGTCGGCGTCACCCACGACGGCGGCGAGCAGTTCGACGCCTCCTGGGACCGCGGCGACCCGCTGGAGTTCCGCCTGGGCGTCGGCATGGTCATCCAGGGCTGGGACGAGGGCATCCAGGGGATGCGGGTGGGCGGCCGCCGGCGGCTCACCATCCCCGCGCACAAGGCCTACGGCGACCGCGGTGCCGGCGGCGTGATCAAGCCCGGCGCCACCCTCGTCTTCGTGGTGGACCTCGTCGGCGTCCGCTGACGACGTCGATGACCAGGTGACCTGATCCCGCCGCGTCCTCCCTCACCGTGCAGCGTCCTCCCCGACCGTGGGACGTCGGGTAGGACGCTCGACGATCAGGTCACCTGATCGTCGCGCGCCCGGTGGTTGTGCCGGGCAACGGGTGGGCACGGGAGCGGCCATGACCGAGCCCGTGCCCACCCGCACGCACGCGCTGACCGAGGAGGCGAGCGCCGGCGAGTCGGGCGGTGAGTCCACCGGCACCGTCGTCGTCGCCGGGCTGGCCAACCTCGGCATCGCGATCGCCAAGCTCGTCGGGGGCCTGGTCAGCCACTCCTCGGCGATGCTGTCCGAGGCGGCGCACTCGCTCGCCGACACGATCACCGAGGTGCTGCTGTTCGTCGCGCTCAAGCGCGGCACCCGCGCCCCCGACGCCCGCCACCCGGTCGGCTACGGGCGGGAGACCTACTTCTGGGCGCTGCTGGCCTGCCTGGCCACCTTCACCCTCGGCGCGGGCTTCTCCTTCTACCAGGGCGTCCAGACGATCGTCGAGGGCGAGGAGCAGGGCGACCCGCTCATCGCCTACGTCGTCCTCGGCGTCTCCTTCCTGCTCGAGGGCGCGTCCTGGCTCAAGGCCGTCCGGCAGGTGCGCGGCTCGGCCCGCCGCTGGGGGACGACGTGGCGGCGCTACCTCGCCGAGACCACCGACACCACGGTCAAGGCGGTCACCTTCGAGGACAGCGCGGCGCTCGTCGGCCTGGTGCTCGCCGCGCTGGGCCTGTTCCTGGAGCAGGTGACCGGCGACCCCGTGTGGGACGGCCTCGCGGCGATCCTCATCGGCGTCCTGCTGCTGGTCGTCGCCGGCGCCCTGGCCCGCACCAACGTCTCCCTGCTGATCGGGCAGTCGGTGCCCCGGACCGTCGAGGACCAGCTGCGCGCCGAGATCACCGCGCTGGACCAGGTCGTCGACGTCCCCGTGCTGATGACCTCGGTCATCGGCCCCGGCCAGCTCATCGTCTCGGCCAAGGTCGACTTCGCCGACGACGCCACGGTCGCCGACGTCGAGCGCGCCTCCGACGAGGCCGAGCGGCGGCTGGTCGCCCTCCACAGCGGTGTCCGCTACGTGTTCCTCGACCCGACGCCGGGCGACGGCCGGGCCCGCGCGGAGGTGCACCGGCCGGAATGACGCCGACCGGGCCGCGGTTGAGGGCCTCCGTGCGCATCGAGGTCTGGTCCGACGTCGTCTGTCCGTGGTGCTACATCGGCAAGCGCCGGCTGGAGGCCGCGCTCGAGCGGTTCCCGCACCGCGAATCCGTCGAGGTGGTCTGGCGGTCCTACCAGCTCGACCCGTCGATCCCGGAGGGCGAGACCCACCCGACGCTGCCCGCGCTGGCCGCCAAGTACGGCCGCCCGGTCGAGGAGGTGCGGGCGATGGTGCGGCACGTCGAGGAGACCGCGGCCGGCGAGGGCCTCGAGTACTCGCTGGCCGACGGCGTCAGCGGCAACACGCTGCTCGCCCACGAGCTGCTCCACCTGGCCGCCGAGCGGGGCCTGCAGGCACAGGCCAAGGAGCGCCTGCTGCACGCGTACTTCGAGGAGGGCCGGTCGGTCTTCGACGTCGACGCGCTCGCCGCGCTGGCCGTCGAGGTCGGCCTGGACGAGGCGGAGGTGCGCGCCGCGATGGCCGACCACCGCTACCGCCCCGCCGTCCTCGACGACGCCCGCACCGCGCAGGCGCTCGGAGCCACCGGCGTGCCCTTCTTCGTGGTGGACCGGAAGTACGGCGCCGCGGGCGCCCAGCCCGCCGAGCTGCTGCTGCAGCTGGTCGAGCGCGCCTGGGCCGAGCGCGCCCCGCTGACCACCGTCCCCGCCGCCGAGGGCTGCGACGGCGACACCTGCGCCGTCTGACGACGGAGGCCCCACCCGGCTCGGGTGGGGCCTCCGTCGTCGTGGGGTCAGGTCGTGGCGGGACCGCCCTGCTCGGTGCCGGAGATGTTCCGCAGGAACTCGTGGCAGCGCCGGGCGCGCGCCGAGTCCTGCTCCATGACCTCGCGGAAGAACGCGGCGATGTCGTCGAGTCCCGCGTTCTCGGCGTCGCGGACGTACTGGCCGTAGTCGTGCCCGGCCTTCAGCGAGTGGTACTGCACGGAGATCAGGTCGAAGGTGACGTCCTCGAAGCCGGTCTCACCGGTGGCCATGACTACCTCCTCGTCGACGGGGGTGGGCGCCCGAGCAGGTTCCCCGCCGCCGGGGTGCGGAAACGGACCGATCCGTCACGGACGGCGGGGTCGGCTCACGCCCCGGAGAACGCACCGCCGGTGACGTCGCCGCCGCCGGCGTCGTCGGCGAGGGTCTGCCCGGCCGTGGTCCCCGCGTCCTCGGCGGACAGCTCGTCCTCGCCGGTGGCCGCCGGGTCGTCCCCGGCCGAGGCGAGGTCGGCGCCCTCGCCGTAGGCACCGGGGTCGGCCTGCGTCGTCCGGGGGTCGTTGAGCGGGTCGGGGACGTCGGGGTCGGTGACGGTCATGCGCCCTCCCTGCCCGTGCCGGCGTGCTGACAACCCCGGCCGGCTGCGGCAGGGTCGGCGTCCCCGACGGAGGAGCACGCCGTGACCGCAGCCCAGCCCCGTGACGTCCCCACCGACCGCCGCGGCGTGGTCACCGAGGAGCCCGACGGCCGGCTGCGGCTGGAGTTCCGGCGCGCGTGGGGACAGGGCCCCGACGAGGTGTGGGCGGCGCTCACCGAGCCCGGCCGGCTGGCCCGCTGGATCGGCAGCTACGACGGCGAGCGGGCGCCCGGCGGCTCGGGCACGTTCACGATGACGCACGAGGCCGAGCCGGCCGCCGAGGCGCTGCGGATCGTCGAGTGCGACCCGCCCCGGCGGCTGGTCGTCGAGTGGCCCGACCAGGAGGGCTGGCGGGTCGAGGTGGCGGTCACCGTGGAGAGCGGCCGCAGCACCCTGCACCTCGTCCAGCGGTTCGCCGCCGGCACCGACGTCACCGACGTCGCGCTCGGCTGGCACTGGTACCTCGACAAGCTGGACGCCGAGGTGGGCGGGCGCCCGGCCCCGGCCGGCTGGGACGCCTTCCTCGCCGAGACCGGTCCGGCCTACGGCCGCGCGCCGGAGGCCTGAGCGCCCAGCACCGCCATCGCCCCCGCGGTGGCCAGCCCCACGGCCACCACCGCGGTCTCCGCCGGCTCGGCGGCGGGGGAGGCCAGCCGCTGCCGCACCAGCCGTTCCTGCAGGTAGCCGGGCACCAGGGCGGCGCCCACCCACCCGAGCACCGCGGCAGCGCGCGCGTCCGGTCGGGCGGCCAGCCGGGCCAGCGCCCACCCGTGGACGGCGAGGGTCCACGCCGGCGGGCCGAGCGCCGTCCCGGCCCACCACGCGTCGCGGCCCACCCGGGCCGGGTCGCCGGCCAGCAGCGGGGTGTCGAACGCGCGACGGCGGCGCAGCGCCAGCGCCTGCCCGGCCACTCCGGCGGCGAGCTGGACGGCGGCGACGGCGACCAGCGCCCGGCGACGGGTCACGGCGCCGCAGGCTGGTTCCTCCGGCCCCCGTTCAGGGGCCCGCCCTGAGCGGGCGAAGGGTGGGGGGAACGGGGGTCCTTCGTCTGCACCGGCCCGGGTCCCGTCCACGGGCCCAGCATGCCGAGGAACTCCCGCCGCCGGCCCAGCCGCGGCCCCGCCTGCACGGGGTAGGCGTCGTAGCGGCCGGTGAGCTCGCGGGCGGCGTGCACGGCGAAGTTCGGGTCCTCCTGCGCCTCCCGGGCGACCGCCACGAGGTCGGCCAGCCCCGCGGCGACGACGGCCTCGGCCTGGTGCGGGTCGACGATCAGCCCGACGGCCATCGCCGCGACGTCGGCCTCCGCGCGGACCCGGGCGGCGAAGGGGACCTGGTAGCCGTAGCCCAGGGGGTGCTGCCAGCCGCCCAGCCCGCCGCCGGACACGTCGACGACGTCCACGCCGCGGGCGCGCAGCTCGGCGGCGAACGCCACGGTGTCCTCGAGGGTGATCCCGCCCGGGGAGCCGTCGACGGCGGAGACGCGCACGAACAGCGGCCGGTCCTCGGGCCACTCGGCGCGCACCGCCTCGACCACCTCGAGCGGGAACCGCGTGCGTGCCTCCCGCGAGCCGCCGTAGCCGTCGGTGCGCCGGTTGGACAGCGGCGAGAGGAACTGGTGCAGCAGGTAGCCGTGCGCGGCGTGCACCTCGACGACGTCGAAGCCCGCCGCCAGCGACCGGCGGGTGGCGGCCGCGAACGCCTCGCGCACCTCGCCGAGCTCGGCGACGGTGAGCTCGTGCGGCACCGGCCAGCCCGGCCCGGCGGGGACGGCGCTCGCCGAGACGGTCGGCCACGGCGCCTCACCCGGCCGGGCGTCCTCCGGCGTGACGGCCGCCCCGCCCTCCCACGGGCGGTGGCTGCTGGCCTTGGCGCCGGCGTGCGCCAGCTGGATGCCCGCGACCGCGCCGTGCGCGCGCAGGAACTCCGCGGTGCGCGCCAACCCGGGGACGTGCCCGTCGGACCACAGGCCGACGTCGCCGTGGCTGATCCGCCCCTCCGGCGTCACCGCCGTGGCCTCGACGACGACGGTGCCGAAGCCGCCCAGGGCGAAGCGGCCCAGGTGCACGAGGTGGTAGTCGCCGACCAGGCCGTCGCGGACGGAGTACTGGCACATCGGGGCGACGACGAGGCGGTTGGGCAGGGTGACCCCGCGGAGGGTCAGCGGGGTCAGCAGGGCGGGCGTCGCGGGTGTGGGACTGGTCACGCCAGGAGCCCAACACCGCGCTGGCCTGGCCTCTTCCGGGGGACCACGGCGCGCGTGGCAAGACGTCCTAGACGTAACATCTCTCACCGTTACAGGCGGGTGTCCCCGCTTGTACGCTGACCCGACCCGACGGCCGGACCCGTTCCGCCGTCCCGGACCCAGCAGGCACCGGCGCCGGTGGTGACCGCACCCGGCGTGCCCAGAGGATGGAGACGCCGTGACTTCCGTGGCCACCCCCGGTCTCGACAACGCCCCGACCACCCACGCCCGCCTGCTGGCGTGGGTGCGCGAGATGGCGGAGCTGACGCAGCCGGACCAGGTGGTGTGGGTGGACGGCACCGACGAGGAGTGGGAGCGGCTCACCCAGAAGCTGGTCGACGCCGGCACCTTCACCCGCCTGGCGAAGAAGCCCAACTCGTTCTGGTGCGCCTCCGACCCCAGCGACGTCGCGCGCGTCGAGGACCGCACCTTCATCTGCTCGGTCGACGAGGCCGACGCGGGGCCCACCAACAACTGGATGGCCCCCGACGAGATGAAGTCGATCATGACCGAGCTGTACCGCGGGTGCATGCGCGGCCGGACGATGTACGTCATCCCGTTCTGCATGGGCCCGGTCGAGGCCGAGAACCCGATGTTCGGCGTCGAGCTCACCGACTCGGAGTACGTCGTCGTCTCCATGCGCGTCATGGCGCGCATCGGCAGCCACATCCTCGAGGCGATGGGCAGCGACCGGCCGTTCGTGCCGGCCATGCACTCCCTCGGCGCCCCGCTGGCGGAGGGCCAGGAGGACGTGCCGTGGCCCTGCAGCGACACCAAGTACATCGTGCACTTCCCCGAGGAGCGGGCCATCTGGTCCTACGGCTCGGGTTACGGCGGCAACGCCCTGCTGGGCAAGAAGTGCTACTCGCTGCGGATCGCCTCGGTGATGGCCCGCGACGAGGGCTGGCTCGCCGAGCACATGCTGATCCTCAAGCTGGTCAGCCCCCAGCAGAAGACCTACTACGTCGCGGCGGCCTTCCCGAGCGCCTGCGGCAAGACCAACCTGGCGATGCTCGAGCCGACCATCCCGGGCTGGAAGGTCGAGACCCTCGGCGACGACATCGCCTGGATGCGCTTCGGCGAGGACGGCCGGCTCTACGCGCTCAACCCCGAGTTCGGCCTGTTCGGCGTCGCCCCGGGCACCGGCTGGGACACCAACCCCAACGCCATGCGCACGATCGACAAGGGCAACTCGGTCTTCACCAACGTCGCCCTCACCGACGACGGCGACATCTGGTGGGAGGGCATGACCGAGGAGCCGCCGGCGCACCTGACCAGCTGGAAGCACCAGGACTGGACGCCGGACTCCGACGAGCCCTCGTCGCACCCGAACTCGCGCTTCTGCACCCCGATCACCCAGTGCCCGATCCTGGCGCCGGAGTACGAGGACCCGAAGGGCGTGCCGATCTCGGCGATCCTCTTCGGCGGCCGCCGCAAGACCACGATCCCGCTGGTCACCGAGGCCCGGGACTGGAACCACGGCGTGTTCATGGGCGCCACGCTGTCCTCGGAGACGACGGCGGCGGCCACCGGCGCGGTCGGCGTCGTCCGCCGCGACCCGTTCGCGATGCTGCCGTTCATCGGCTACAACGCCGGCGACTACTTCGGCCACTGGGTCGAGACCGGCAAGATGCACGACTCCACCAAGCTGCCGCGGATCTTCTACGTGAACTGGTTCCGCCGCGACGAGGACGGCGGCTTCCTGTGGCCGGGCTTCGGTGAGAACAGCCGGGTGCTCAAGTGGGTCGTCGAGCGCATCGAGGGCACCGCGGCCGCCGAGGAGACCGCGGTCGGCCACGTCCCGACGGCGGACTCGCTCGACGTCTCGGGCCTGGACATGACCGAGGACCAGGTGCGCCAGGCGCTCGCCGTCGACAAGGACGAGTGGCGCCAGGAGATCCCGCAGATCACCGAGTGGTTCGAGAAGTTCGGGGACAAGCTGCCCAGCACCATGTGGGACGAGCTGGAGATCCTCAAGAGCCGGCTGGCGTGAGAAGGACCCTCCTGCCCCCCACCCCTCGCTGACGCTCGGGGCGGGACCCTGCAGGAGGGCCGCCCGCGCGGGTCCAGGGCCCCGCACCGGACAGCGTCGTCCGGGGCGGGGCCCGCTGCCGTCCCGGCACGCAACGGAGCTGTCCGACTGCTGTGCGCGGCGACGTCGGTTAGCGTGGCGGGCGCACGGCGTCCCCTGACGACAGGTCCATCCCCGGTGCCCAATCCCTACCTGCACGTGCTGCGCACGCCGCACGCGCTGCCCATGGTGCTCGCCGCCTTCATCGGCCGGCTGCCCCTGTCGATGGTCGGTCTGGGCTGCGTGCTGCTCGTGGCCTCCGAGACCGGGTCCTACGGCCTGGGCGGCGCGGTCGCGGCCGCCGGCGCGGTCACCACCGCGATCGCCGGGCCGCTGCTCGGCCGGTGGGCCGACACCCACGGCCAGCGCCGGACGCTGCTCCCGGTGGTCGTCGTGTTCGCCGCCGCCGGCGCGCTGTTCCTGACCGCGGTCAAGGAGGACTGGCCGCGCTGGACCTTCTTCGTCACCGCCGGTCTGGCCGGGGCGTGCATCCCGCCGGTCGCCTCGATGATCCGGGTGCGCTGGACGCACCTGCTGCGCGGCACCACCCGGCTGCCCGCGGCGCTGGCGATGGAGTCCGTCGTCGACGAGTTCGTCTTCATCGTCGGGCCGGTGCTGGTCACCTTCCTCTCCACCACGGGACACGCCACCTCCGGCGTGGTGACCGCCTTCGTGCTGGCCGTCGTCGGCGCCCTGCTGTTCGCTGCGCAGGGCCGCACCGAGCCGCCGCCGCACGGGCACGAGGCCCGCCGGGGCCCCGCGGCGATCCGGACGCCGGGGCTCAAGGTGCTCTTCGTCGTGGGCGCCGCGGTCGGCTCGATCCTGGGCACGCTGGAGATCGCGCTGGTCGCCTTCGCCGACGAGGTCGACGCGATGAGCCTGTCCGGCGTGCTCATCGCCGGCCTGGCCGTCGGCTCGATGGCCAGCGGCATCGGCTGGGGCGCCGTGCACTGGCGGCACCCGCTGCGGCACCGGCTGCTCGTGGTGCTGGGCGCGCTGACCGTGCTCACCGTGCCGCTCTCGCTCGTCGGCAACGTGTGGGTGATGATCCCGCTGGTCGTCGTCGCCGGCGTGGCCGTGTCGCCGTCGCTGATCAGCTCGTTCACCCTCGCCGAGCTGATCGTGCCGCGGTCGGCGGTGACCGAGGCCTTCACCTGGATCGGCACCGCGCTGGGGCTCGGTGTCGCGGTCGGCACCTCGGTCGCGGGCAAGATCGTCGACACCTACGGCGCCAACGCGTCGTTCCTCGTCGCCACGGTGTCCGCGGGGCTGGCCGGCGTCGTCGTCCTGGTCTTCCAGCGACTGCTGCACGTGCCGGCCGAGCACGCCGCCGAGCCCGCCCTGGCCCGCTGAGTGGCCCGCTGACCCGGCCCCGCCCCGCGGCCGGCGGCGGCCGCGTCCTCGGCGTCGTCCCCGAGCGGCTCGGCCGGTGGGTCGACGGCGTCGTCGCCCGGCACGGCGCGCTGGAGACCACCGTCGACGACGACGGCGCGCTGCGGCTCACCTGCGCCGACGGCACCACCGTCACGCTGCGGGCCCCCTTCGGCTGGGCGCCGTCGGCCCCGCTGCTCACCACCTTCACCGCCGAGGCCCGCCGTCCCCGGCACGCCGCCGTCCTGCTGGTGCGCCGCGGGCGCTGGGCGGCCGGCGTGTTCGCCGGCGGCGACCTCGTCGTCTCCAAGGTCGACACCCGCCTCGTGCAGGGTCGCAGCGCCGCCGGCGGCTGGTCGCAGCAGCGCTTCGCCCGCCGCCGGGCCCACCAGGCCGACGCGGTCGTGGCCGCCGCCGCGGACACCGCCGCGCGGGTGCTGCTGCCGCACGCCGGCGAGCTGACCGCGCTGTTCACCGGCGGCGACCGCGGGATGGTCGACGACGTGCTGGCCGACCAGCGGCTGCGGACCCTGGCGGCGCTGCGCCGGGAGCCCGCGCTGGAGGTCGGCGAGCCCACCAAGCAGGTCCTGCTGGCCACCCCGGCGCAGTTCCGCGCCGTCCGGGTGCACGTCGTGGACCCCCGTCAGGGGTCGACCTGACGAGTGGGGCCCGGAGGGCTGCGCGAGGACGGGCGGGTACGGCTCAGCGCCGCTGGGGGACGGCACCGGGCCGCGGTGCGGTCCGGAGGACCGCCGTGTCGTCTCTCAGCCGTTCGGGAGCAGGACCAGCCGGATCGGGTTGCCCTCCTTGCGCTCGAGCGCCTCGATGCCACGGGCGGCCTCGGTCAGCGGCAGCGTGCCGGAGATCGAGCGGGACAGGTCCAGCCGGCCGTGCCGGACCAGGCGCACCAGCTGCTCGACGTGCTGCGGCTCGGAGCCGTAGTGGCCCAGCAGCCGCTGGCCGAAGTAGGAGAACTGGGTGCCGTTGCGGAGGGTCAGCGGCTGGTCGGTCAGGCCGACGAGCACCAGCCCGCCGTCGCGCTCGAGGCAGCGCACCGCCTGCTCCCGCACCGGCGGCACCCCGGCGAAGTCGAAGGCGTGGGACAGCCCGAGGCCCCCGGTCAGCTCGCGCACCCGCGTCGCGACGTCCTCCGACGGGTCGAGCGCCAGGTCCGCGCCGAGGGCCAGCGCCCGCTCCCGCGCCGACTCCACCGGGTCGACGGCGACGATCGGCGCCGCCCCGGCCAGCCGCAGCAGCTGGACGGCGTGCGCGCCGAGCCCGCCGATGCCCCACACGCCCACCGGCTCACCGGCGCGCACCCCGGCCGTGCGCACGATCGAGGCCCACGGCGTGGACACCGCGTCGGGGATGATGCAGGCCTGCTCGAAGGGCAGCTCGTCGGGGATGGGCACCAGCGTGCCGACGGTGGCCAGCGCGTACTGCGCCCAGCCGCCGTCGTAGTCGACGCCCCGGGTGTGGATCCAGCCGTCGACCTCCTCGCCGGCCTGGAGGGTGACCCGCTGGCCGGGCCGCCAGCCGGTCACGCCCTCCCCGAGGTCGGCGACGACGCCGGCCACCTCGTGCCCGAGCGTGACCTCCTCGCCCTGCAGGAACAGCGGGCTGAGCGTGCCGTCGACCAGGTGGACGTCGGACAGGCAGATGCCGGCGGCCCGCACCTCGACGAGCACCTGCCCGGGACCGGGCGTCGGCCGCGGGACCTCCGTGACCTCGAACCTCCTGGTGCGCACGTTCAACCGGCCGGCGAGCATCGTGTCGGGCATGCCCGGTACCTCCCCACGGGCCCGCGGCACCACACGGCCACGCCCCGGTGCACTTCCGCGGAGTCGCCCCGTGCACTTCCGCGGAGTTGCCCCGGGAAACCCGCGTGACGGGGCGCGCGGGAGGGCGTAGCGTCCTCCGACCGTGTCCGCGACCCCGACCGACACGACACCGACCGACACGCCCCCCACCGACACCACCCCCGCCGCGACCGACCCCGTCCTCGCCGCCGAGCGCGCCCACCTGGCCCTCGCCGGGGACTGCCTGACCGGGATGCGCGCCGCCGCCTCCGCCGTCGTCGACGCCGGCGTCGACGCCTGGGCCTCCGAGCGCCTCGGTGCCGCCCGTGCCGAGCGGCTGCGCTCGCTGGCCGCCGACCCCGGCGTCCCGCCGTTCTTCGGCCGCACCGACACCGGGGAGGAGACCTTCCACATCGGCCGCCGCCACGTCCGCGACGCCGCGGGCCGGCCGGTGGTCATCGACTGGCGGGCGCCGATGAGCCGGCCCTTCTACCGGGCCAGTGCGGCCGACCCCCAGGGTCTGGTCCGCCGCCGCCGCTTCGGCTTCTCCGGTGGTGAGCTCACCGGCTACGAGGACGAGCTGCTCGGCGCCGGTGAGGAGGGCGACGGTGCCCTCCTGCGGGCCGAGATCGAGCGCCCGCGCAGCGGCCCGATGCGCGACATCGTGGCCACCATCCAGCCCGAGCAGGACGAGATCGTGCGCGCGCCGCTGGCCGAGTCGGTCTGCGTGCAGGGCGCCCCGGGCACCGGCAAGACCGCCGTCGGCCTGCACCGCGCCGCCTACCTGCTCTACACGCACGGCGGCCAGCTGGCGCGCACCGGCGTGCTCGTCGTCGGCCCCAACCGGGCGTTCCTGCGCTACATCGAGCAGGTGCTGCCCACCCTCGGCGAGGTCGACGTCGAGCAGACGACGGTCGCCGCGCTCACCGCGCGCGTCCCGGTGCGCGCCCAGGACCGCCCGGAGGTCGCGGCCCTCAAGGGCGACGCCCGCATGGCGCAGGTCCTGGAGCGGGCGCTGTGGGGCGCGATCGCCAAGCCCGCGGACGACGTCCTGGTACCACTGGCCGGCCGCCGGTACCGGGTGCCGGTCGAGCGACTCAAGCGCCACGTCGACGACCTGCGCCGACGCGGCCGCGGCGCCGACGACCAGCAGCGCCTGCACTACTCGGCCGGCCGTGAGCGGCTGGCGATGCTGCTGGCCGAGGACGCGCGGCGGCAGAAGGAGGAGGCCGGCGGCAGCCCGACGGACGCCGAGACCCGCCGCGCGGCCCGCAGCCCGGAGGTGCGCGCGTTCTGCGACGCCGTCTGGCCCGCCCGGGACGCCGAGGGGCTCGTGGCCGCGCTGCTCACCGACCCCGCCGTCCTCGCCCGGGCCGCGCGCGGGCTGCTCACCGACGACGAGCAGGCCCTGCTGCTGCGGCCGGCCACCCGCTCGCCACGCACCGCGCCGTGGACCGGGGCCGACGCCGTGCTCGTCGACGAGGCCGCCGGGCTCCTCGAGCGCACCCCCGGCTACGGGCACGTCGTCGTCGACGAGGCGCAGGACCTCTCGCCCATGCAGTGCCGCGCGGTGGCCCGCCGGCTGGCCGCCGGCTCGCTCACCGTGCTCGGCGACCTCGCGCAGGCCACCAGCCCGTGGTCGCCGTCGGACTGGGCGCCCACGCTGGCCGGGCTCGGCCGCCCGGACACCGCGGTCCGGCCGCTCACCCGCGGCTACCGCGTGCCCGCCGAGGTGCTCGACTACGCCAACCGGCTGCTGCCGGCCATCGCCCCGGGCCTGCCCGCGGCCACCGCGGTGCGCCACGAGGCCGGGGCGCTGGAGGTGCGGCCGGTCGCCGACCTCGCGGGCCCGCTGGCCGAGGTCGTCACCGCGCTCGCCGCCGGGCCCGGGTCGGTGGGCGTCGTCTGCGCCGACGCCGCGGTCCCGGCGGTGACCGGGGCGCTGCGGGACGCCGGGCTGCCCGCCGCGGTGCTGGCCGACGACGGCGCGGCCGCCGGGCGGGTCGCCGTCGTGCCCGCGACGCTGGCCAAGGGGCTGGAGTTCGACGCGGTCGTGGTCGCCGACCCGGCGGCCATCGCCGCCGCCGAGCCACGCGGCCTCAACCGGCTCTACGTGGTGCTCACCCGGGCGGTGAGCACCCTCGTCGTCCTGCACCGCGACGACCTGCCGGCGCCCCTGGCGGGGTGACCGGGACCACTCGTTCGGCGCGGGTGGTTGTGGTCCCTGTCGATCTCCGTTTCCATGGGCGCGGCCGAGGAGGGGAGCCCATGGACCGGCAGTGGAGCCGGGGGGACGCGCTGCTGCGCCTGGCCGCGACGATCGTCGTCGCCGGGGCGCTCGTGGCGGGCCTGCTGCTGCCCTGGGTCGGCGTGCCCGCGGTCGCGGCGCAGCAGTCCACCGGCCTGCTCGGTGACCTGCCCACGGAGTTCACCGTCGACCCGCCACCGGGCAACACCGTGCTGCTCGCCGCCGACGGCGAGCCCGTCACGTACTTCTACGACGAGAACCGCGACCCGGTGGAGCCCGGCGAGATCGCCGAGGTCATGAAGCAGGCGATGGTCGCCATCGAGGACGCCCGCTTCTACGGGCACCGCGGCCTCGACGTGCAGGGCACGCTGCGCGCGCTGGTCACCAACCTCGCGGCCGGCGGCGTGCAGGAGGGCGGGTCGACGCTCACCCAGCAGCTGGTCAAGCAGACGCTGCTGCAGACGGCCGACACCCCGGAGGAGCGGCAGGCGGCCACCGAGCAGACCCTGGGCCGCAAGCTGCGCGAGGCCCGTCTGGCGCTGGCCCTCGAGGACGTCTACAGCAAGGACGAGCTCCTCACCCGCTACCTCAACATCGTCTACTTCGGCTCCAACGCCTACGGCGTGCAGCCCGCCGCCCGCGCCTTCTTCGGCGTCGACGCCGCCGCGCTCACCCTGCCGCAGGCCGCGCTGCTGGCCGGGCTGGTGCAGAGCCCGACCTCCGACGACCCGTTCACCGCCCCCGACGCGGCCCTCGCCCGCCGCAACGAGGTGCTGTCCCGGATGGCCGAGCAGGGCCTCGTCGGCGCCGAGGAGGCCACCGCGGCGCAGGCCGAGCCGCTGGGGCTGGCGCCGGCCCCCGCGCCGCCGCGCGGGTGCGCGCAGGCCACCGTCGGCCCCTACGTGTGCGACTTCGTGCAGCGCCACCTCACCCAGGAGCTCGGGCTCACCCAGGAGCAGCTCGACAACGGCGGCTACGTCGTCCAGACGACGCTGGACCCCGAGCTGCAGCGCTCCGGCGACGCCGCGGTGCTGGAGACGCTGGCCGTCGACGACTCGCTGGCCGGCATGTTCACCGCGGTGGAGCCGGGCACCGGCCACCTGCTGGCGATGAGCGTCAACCGGGTGTTCGGCTACGACCGGTCCGACCCGCGGCAGGAGTCGTTCAACCTCAACACCTGGCCCAGCCAGGGCTCGGGCTCGACCTACAAGGTGTTCGTCGCCGCGGCGGCGCTGGCCCGCGGGTACTCCTCCTACTACACGCTCACCGCGCCCGAGCCCTACGTGTCGCGGGTCTACTCCGGTCCCTGCCAGGGCCGTGACACCGACGGCCGGTACTGCGTGCGCAACGCCGGGTCGGGTTACCGGCCGACCCTGGACCTGACGACGGCGCTCTACCAGTCGTCCAACACCTACTTCCTCGCGCTGGAGGACGCCCTCGGCAGCGTGGAGGAGCCGGTGCGGATGGCCGAGGCGATGGGCCTGTTCCAGTTCAGCCCGCCGGGGCTGGCGCAGCAGATCGTCGACGAGAACCGCGGCTCGTTCACCTTCGGGTCGGAGGCCACCAGCCCGCTGGCGCTGGCCAGCGCGTACTCGACCTTCGCCGCCGGCGGCACCCAGTGCGACGTCGTCCCGGTGACCGCCGTGCTCGACCAGCACGGCGAGCCCGCGGTCGGCGCCGACGGCGAGCCGCTGCCGGTGGGCGACCGGTGCACGCCCGAGGCCATCCCGCCGGGCGTCGCGACCACGATGAACCAGATGCTGCGCAAGGACGTCGAGCCGGGGAACCCGGGCCAGACCGGGTCGCGCGCCTACGTGCGCGGGCACCAGATCGCCGGCAAGACCGGCACCTCGCAGGACAACTACTCGGTGGCCTTCGTCGGCTACACCCCCGAGATCACCGCCAGCGTCATGGTGCTCAACCCCAAGGAGAACGAGGACGTCGGCGGGTTCGGCGGCGGCAAGGGCGCCACCATCTGGCGCGACGCCATGGCGCCGATCCTGGACGCCCGGGGCAGCGGGGAGTTCCCGCCGGCCGACGAGACGGTGATGAACGGCAACACCCGCCCGGTACCCGGCTGCTCGGGCGTGCGCAGCTGCACCGCCACCCTCACCGACGCCGGGTTCGTGCCGCGGACGGTGCGGGTCGACGGCGACGAGCCCGCGGGCACGCTGCTGGGGACCAGCCCGCCGCGCGGCAGCCGCGCCGTCCCCGGCCAGGAGGTCCTCGTCCTGGTGAGCAACGGCAGCGACTACGTGGAGCCCGCGCCGGAGCCCGAACCCGAACCGGAGCCCGAACCGGAGCCGCCCGCCGAGGCACCGGCGCCCGAGCCGGAGCCCGCGCCCCCGCCGGAGCCGGCGCCCGCGCCGGCCCCGGAGGAGGGGGCCCCCCCGGCGCCCGAGCCGCCCACGGCGCCCGCCGCGCCCGCTCCGGACGGGCGGCCGTCGTCCCCGCCCGGCGGCCCGCCCGGGGGTCCCCCGGGCTGAGGCCGGCCGAGCCGCTCGTCGAGGGCCTGGGTGAGCAGCCACCCGCCGAGCAGCACCAGGTGCAGCAGGAACATCCACAGGGCGACGGCGACCACCGCGCCGACGGCCACCAGCCCGCCGAAGGGCGCCCCGAGGTCCAGCGGCAGGGACAGGAACAGCACGAAGCCCTGCAGGAACCCCGACAGGCAGGCCGCGGTGAACAGCGCCCCGGTGACCAGCGCGGCGCGGCGGCGCCGGACCCCGGCCACCACGCCGAACCCCCACAGCAGCGGCACGGTGAGCACGAACAGCACCGAGTAGTAGCCGACGGCGAAGCGGCCGAAGGCCGGGGCGGCGCCGTCCTCCCGGGCCAGGTCGGCCATCACCGAGGCGGCCAGCAGCAGCGGGTACAGCAGCGCGGGCGTGAGCAGCACCAGCGGCATCGCCAGCAGCCGCCCCCGCCAGGCGGTGAGGGTCTCCTGCCGCTGGCTGAACCGCAGCAGCGCCCGGCGCAGGCCCTCCCCGTAGAGCGACATGGGCAGCAGCGCCAGCAGGAACCCGAGCAGGTCCACCCGCACGCCCGCGGCCACCAGCCGCTCGACGGCGTCCGGGGCGCCCAGCTGGGCGGGCAGCAGCTCGGTCAGCCGCGCGGTGAGGGCGCGCACCTCCTCCGCCGAGGTGACCAGCGCGGTGAGCCGGACGGCGACCAGCAGCAGCGGCACCACCGCGATGCCGGCGTAGAAGGTCAGGCCCGCCGCGATCAGGGCCAGGTCGCGGCCGTGCAGCTGGTGGCGCGCGCTGCCCAGGAGCGTCCGCGCCTCGGCGCCGAGCCGGGCCGCCGTCCACGTCCGTCCAGGGCTCACCGGCTCACGCCACCAGCCCGTGCCCGCCGCCGGTCCCGACGCGGTGCTCAGCCGCCGGGGTTCGCGTCGTCGGTCGTCGGCGCGTCGTTGCCCGGGTTCTCGCCGGTCTCCTGGCAGCTGGCGTCGTTCTCGTTGCTGGCGTTCTCCCCGGCCGAGTCGCAGTTCGTCGGCCCCCGGGAGAAGTCGGTGTTGTCGCCGCAGGCGACCACGGACCCGAGCAGGGCGAGCACGACGAGCGGCCGGGCGAGGCGCATCCGGGTGGAGGAGGACATGCCCCGCCTCCTGCTCGGCCCGGGCCCGTCCCAAACCGGCGCCCGGCGGGGCTGTGCCCGCCGTCACCGGGATCACGCTGACGGAATCACACGGAGGGGATTGTCACGCAGGGGTCACGCTGCCTACTCTCTGTGTGTCCGACGGGGCGCTCCGTCACCGGCCTGGGTGACACCCCGCGGACGCCGTCGAGCCGGTGACCCCGCGGGGTTACCGGGCCGGGGACCCATCGCAGTCCTGGGGTGTGGCGCGCGTGCGCGCCGGGCGACTCCACGCCCGAACCCGTCAGCTAACCCGGTAGGCGGCCTGGGAGAAGGAGAGTCGCCGACCGTGGCGTTCCCCCGCACGACCGTCCCCGGCACGCCCGCGACCACCCGGTCGCGCCGCCGGGCCGTCCTCGCCCTCGCCGGGGTCCTCGGCCTGGGCGCCGGGCTGGCCGCCACGCCGGCCGCGGCCGAGGAGCCGACCAGCGCGGCCGCGGCCGCCGACCTGGTCGCCGCCCGCGGGCACGAGCTCGAGGTCGTGACCGAGCGCTTCAACGAGGCCCGCGAGACCCTGGCCGCCCAGCAGGCCGCCGCCGAGGCCGCCGCCGCCACCCTCGCCGAGGCGCAGGCCGCCGTCGACACCGCCCGCCGGCAGGTCGTCGGCATCGCCCGCTCGGCCTACACCGGGGAGAGCATGGGCTCGCTGCAGGCGCTCATGACCAGCGCCGACGCCGACGAGTTCGTCAACCGGGTCACCCTCCTGCAGGGCGTCGCCGGCTACCAGAACGAGCTGCTCGGCCAGGCCGTCACCGCCACCGACACCGCCACGGCCGCGCAGGCGCAGGCCGCGCAGACCGCCGCCGAGGCGCAGCGCCTCTACGACGACGTCGCCGCCCAGCAGGCCGACCTCGAGCACCAGATCGCCGACTACCAGGCCGACTACGCCCGGCTCAGCGCCGAGGAGCGGCGCGCCGCGCTGGAGGCCGCCGCGGCCGCGCACGCCGCCGAGGACACCCGGGCCAGCCGCGACGAGGAGCGCAGCGAGCCCGCCGCGACCAGCGCGCCGGCCTCGTCGTCCGCCTCCGCCGAGACCACGACCGCCGTCCCGGCCGGCGACAGCGGGGCCGCCTCGACCGTCGTGGCCACCGCCATGGCCCAGCGCGGCAAGCCCTACGTCTGGGCCGCCGCCGGGCCCGGCTCCTTCGACTGCTCCGGGCTCACCCAGTACGCCTACCGCGCGGCCGGCGTGAGCCTCCCGCACTCCAGCAGCATGCAGTCGAAGATGGGCACCGCGGTCTCCCGCGCCCAGCTGCAGCCCGGTGACCTGGTGTTCTTCTACAGCCCGGTCAGCCACGTGGGCATCTACATCGGCAACGGCCAGATGGTGCACGCGCCCACGTCGGGCGACGTGGTCAAGGTCGCCAGCGTCGACTCGATGGGCGGCTACGCCGGCGCCCGCCGCCTGGTCTGAGCGGCGGGGCCCCCCGGCCCCTGCCACGCAGGTCACACCGGACGGCGGGACACCCGCGGGCGGCCCGCCGTTGGAGCGGGGAGAGCCGCTCGACCCCGGAGGACCCGCCCCCGATGAACCCGCGCACCGTCGCCCTCGCCTTCCGCGCCGTCGCCGTCGCCGAGGCCCTGTCCTGGGTGGGCCTCCTGGCCGGGATGTACGTCAAGTACGTGCCGCAGACCTCGGAGGCGGGCGTGCAGTTCTTCGGCCCGGTGCACGGGGCGGTGTTCGTCGCCTACCTGGTCGTCGCGCTGGCCGCGGCGCGGGTGCTGGGCTGGTCCCGGTGGACGACGCTGCTCGCGCTGGCCGCCTCGGTCCCGCCGCTGGCCACCGTGGTCTTCGAGCGCTGGGCGGGGCGCACCGGCCGGTTGCGGGTGCCCGCGCGGGCCTGACCTACGGTTCCGGGCATGGCCGAGCCCGTGCTGCCCGCGACCGCCCGCACCCTGCTCGCCCGCACCGCCCGGGTGCAGCGCGACGGGCGGGCGCCGAGCCTGGTGGCCGGGGTGGTCCGCGACGGCGGGCTGGCCTGGTCGGCGGGTCGCGGTGACGTCGCCGCGCCGCACACCGACGTCCAGTACCGGCTCGGGTCGATCAGCAAGACCGTCACCGCCGTCGCCGTGCTGCGGCTGCGCGACGAGGGCCGGCTCGCGCTCGACGACCCGCTGGACCGGCACGTGCCCGGCACGCCGCTCGGCGACCGCAGCGTCGGCCAGCTGCTCTCCCACCTCGCCGGCGCGGCCGCGGAGAGCCCGGGCGGCTGGTGGGAGCGGGTGCCCGGCGGGTCGCTGGCCGACCTGGGCCTGGCCGGCGGGCACGTGGTCCTGGGGGAGGCGCGCCGCTTCCACTACTCCAACCTCGGCTTCGGCCTGCTCGGTGAGCTGGTGGCCCGGCTGCGCGGCCGGTCCTGGGCGGACGCCGTCACCGCCGAGGTGCTCGCGCCGCTGGGGATGACCCGGACGACGCCGCGCCCGTCCGGCCGCGCCGCGCAGGGGTGGGCGGTGCACCCGTGGGCCGACGTCGTGCTGCCCGAGCCCGAGCACGACGCCGGCGTGATGGCCGCCGCCGGGCAGCTGTGGGCCACGCTCGCCGACCTCGCCCGTTTCGCGGCCTTCCTGCTCGGCGACACCGGCGACGTGCTCTCGCCGGCCACGTTGGAGGAGATGGCGGTGCCCGCGGGCGTCGACCCGTCCTCGCCCGCCTGGTCGGCCTACGGCCTGGGCCTGCAGGTGCTGCGGGTCGACGGGCGCACGCTGACCGGCCACGGCGGCTCGATGCCCGGCTTCCTCGCCGGGGTGTTCGTCGACCGGGAGGAGGGCACCGGCGGGGTCTCGCTGGCCAACACCACCAGCGGCCTGGACGTGCTGGTCCCCGGCCTGCTCGCCGACCTGCGGGCCGCCGAGCCGCGGGTGGTCGAGGCGTGGCGGCCGGCGCCGTCGCCGGTGCCGCTGGAGCAGCTGGGCGTCTGGTACTGGGGACCGGCGCCGGTGGTGCTGCGCGCGCTGCCCGGCGGGCTGCTGCACCTGGGGCCGCTGCCCGGGCGCCCGGGACGGGCCAGCCGCTTCTGCCGGCGTGGCGACGGCACCTGGCTGGGCCTGGACGGCTACTACGCGGGCGAGCCGCTGCGGATCGCCGCCGACCACCTCGACGTGGGCACCTTCGTCTTCACCCGCACGCCCTACGACCCCGCCGCCCCCGTCCCCGGCGGCGTCGACCCCGGCGGCTGGTCGGTGCCGTGAGGGAACGGCCGCCCTCCCGCGGGAGTGCACGTCCTCACAGGCGGTCGAAGGCGTCCATCGTGGTCTTGACGACGGCGCCGTAGGCCAGGTGCGGGACGAGGTCGCTGGCCCAGTCGGTGGCCGACCACGAGCGCGGGTCGGTGATGCCCAGCACGGTCATCGGCCCGTTGGCCGCGACGAGCACGCCGAGCGTGGTGAGCGCCGTGCCCACCAGCGGCTGCGACCGGAAGCCGGAGGCCCGCAGCAGCCCGACGACGACGCCCACGCCGACGCCGGCGACCAGCCCGGTCATCGGCCCCAGCCCCTGGACCCGGTTCGACCGGTGCTCCTCGTCGCCGGGGATGGGCACGTGCGCCTTCTCCGCGAGCCTCTCCACGGTCTGCTCCGGCGTCGAGCTGGTGCCGCGGCCGCGGACGACCATGTCGAGGTAGGTGACGGCGTTGAGCGCCGTGGTCCCGGCCGCCCCGGCCGCCGCGCCGCGCACCGCCCAGCCGAGCGTGGTGATGCCCCGCCTGCCCTTGCCGAACGTCCCCACGGGAGTGCGTCTCGCCATGCCGCCCGCGGTACCCGCCGCGCTCACCAGGGCAAACGGGGGCACAGTGGGGGAGTGGACGACGCCGGCGCCGCGCTCGAGCGCGCGATCGAGGCGCTGCTCGACGCCCGGACGCCCGGCGCGACGATCTGCCCGTCGGAGGCGGCCCGCGCGGTGGCCCCGGAGGGCTGGCGCGACCTGATGCCGGAGGCCCGCGCCGCGGCCGGCCGGCTGGCGGAGCGCGGCACGGTCGAGGTGACCCAGCGCGGCGCGGTGGTCGACGTCGGCACCGCCCGCGGCCCGGTGCGGGTGCGCCGGGTCAGCCGCTGACCGGCGGGACCGGCCGGGCGAGGAAGGCGGCCAGCAGCCGGGCGGTCCGGTCGACCGTGCCGCTGTGCAGCACCTCGTAGCCGTGCGTGCTCAGCGTGGGCAGGCTGAGCAGGGCCGCGCGCGCCGTCAGGCCCGCGGCCTTGGCCTGCGAGGCGTCGGAGTCGAAGGACTGCCACACCGCCGTCTGCGGGTCCAGACCCAGCTCCCGGCCGACGTCGACGAGCGCGTCGGCGACGGCGCGGTCGTAGACGACGGCATCGTCGGCGTAGGCGACCACCGGCCCGCCGTCCACGGTCACCTGGTACTCCGCCTCCGCGGGGCCGACGTCGAGGGCCAGGGTGAGGTCGCCGGGCAGCGTGCGGCTGGCGTGCAGGGCGCCGATGCCGCCCATCTCCTCGCTCGAGGTGGCCACCAGGTAGACGTCGCCGGGCGGCCGGCCGCCGTCGGCGCGCAGCAGCCGCGCCGCCGCGACCAGCGCGGTCAGCGCCGCCCGGTCGTCGAGGAACCACGACCCCAGGAAGTCGCCCACCGTGGTGAGCTCCCGCCGGTCGGCGTGCACGCACACGCGGGTCCCGGGGTGGACGCCCGCGGCGGCGAGGTCGTCGGCGGACCGGCCGGTGAAGACGTACACGTGCGTCCAGTCCATCGCCTGGTCGCCGCCGTCGGGCTTGGTCTGCCAGATCCGCGGGCTCTCCGGCGTGGTGTGCTCCGACCCGAGGGTGAGCACGCCGGTCAGCGTCTCCCGCCGGCCGAGCACGGCGACCGGCCCCAGGCCGAAGTTGCCCGGGTACATGACGCCGAGGGAGTTGACCCGGAGCGTGCCGTCGGGCTCGACCCGCTTGACGACCATCGACAGCTCGTCGAGGTGCGCCGTCACCCGGACCGGCGGGGCGGACCGGTCCGTCCCGTGCACGAGGGCGACCAGGTTGCCCGCGGCGTCGACCGCCACCTCGTCGGCCAGCGGCTCGAGCTCGCGGCGGACGACGTCACGCACCGCGCCCTCCTCGCCGCAGGGGCCGTAGGCGCGCAGGAGCTCGGCGAGCAGGTCGGGCAGCGGGGTCGGCACCCGCCCTCCCTACCCCACCGGAGGGTGCTGGTCGGCACCGGCCGCCCGCTCCAGCAGCGGGCCCATCCGGTGGTCGACGTAGCGGCGCAGCGCGAGCGCGGTGTCGGTCCGCTGGACGCCGGGCAGCGCGAGCACCTGCTCGGTCAGCCGCCACAGGTCGTCGGCGTCGACGGCCACCACCCGCACCAGCAGGTCGGCCGCGCCCGACAGCGCGGTCACCTCGAGCACCTCGGGGAGCGCGGCCAGGGCGGCCGCGACCTCCTCCAGGCCGCGCTGCACCACCTGCACGGTCACGTAGGCCGAGAGCCGGTAGCCCAGCGCCTCGGGGCGCACCCGGGACTCGAACGGCGCCAGCACCCCGCCGGCCTCCAGGCGGGCCAGCCGCGCCTGCACGGTGTTGCGGGCCAGTCCCAGCCGCTGCGACAGCGCCATCACGGTGGCGCGCGGGTCGGTGCCGAGGGCCTGCAGCAGGCGTGCGTCGGTGGCGTCCAGGCGGTCCGGGGGCGCGGGCACGGCGTCAGTCTGACACCGCAGCGCCCCGCGGTCACCACATCCTGCTCAACTCCGCTCCGGGGACTTGCGCACACCGACCGGGTGGTGGTGTGCTCGCTCACACGCGGGCCGTGCCACGATGTGTGAGTGGCGCCACACCCGGGCGCCGCAGGACGTCCCATCCCGCGAGCCCGACCGGTGACCCCGGTGGCCCGCGGACGACGGCGAGGAGGAGCACGTGAGCGTGTCCAGCGCGACCACCGAGGTGGTCGACCCCGTACCGGGGGCGGCAGCGCCCCACCTCCCGGCCCAGCCCGACCTCGTCCAGCTGCTGACGCCGGAGGGCGAGCGGGTGGAGCACCCCGACTACGCGATCGACGTCTCCGCCGAGGAGCTGCGCGACCTCTACCGCGACCTGGTGCTGGTGCGCCGGTGGGACGTCGAGGCGACCGCCCTGCAGCGCCAGGGCGAGCTCGGCATCTGGGCCTCGCTGCTCGGCCAGGAGGCCGCCCAGATCGGCGCCGGCCGCGCGCTGGCCGACGGCGACGTCGCCTTCCCCACCTACCGCGAGCACGGCGTGGCCTGGACCCGCGGCGTCGACCCGCTGCACGTCATCAGCCTGTTCCGCGGTGTCGACAACGGCGGCTGGGACCCCGTCGCGACGGCGTTCAACCTCTACACCGTCGTCATCGGCGCCCAGTGCCTGCACGCCACCGGCTACGCCATGGGCCTGCAGCGCGACGGCGCCGAGAGCGCCGCGCTGGCCTTCCTCGGCGACGGCGCCACCAGTCAGGGCGAGGTCAACGAGGCGATGATCTGGGCGGCCAGCTTCTCCGCCCCGGTCGTCTTCTTCTGCCAGAACAACCAGTACGCGATCAGCGTCCCGCTGGAGCGCCAGACACGGGTGCCGCTGTACCAGCGGGCGGCCGGCTTCGGCTTCCCCGGCGTCCGCGTCGACGGCAACGACGTCCTCGCCGTGCTCGCCGTGACCCGCGCGGCGCTGGCCGCCGCCCGCGAGGGCCAGGGGCCGACGTTCATCGAGGCGTTCACCTACCGGATGGGCGCGCACACGACCTCCGACGACCCCACCCGCTACCGGCTGGCCAGCGAGCTGGAGGAGTGGAAGCTGCGCGACCCGATCGCCCGCGTCAAGGCGTACCTGTCGCGCAGCGGCGTCGCCGACGCCGCCTTCTTCGACGCCGTCGAGGCCGAGGCCGACGAGCTGGCGAAGCGGATCCGCACGGGCACCGTGGAGATGCCCGACCCGCCGGGCACGGCGATGTTCGACCAGGTCTACGCCGAGCAGACGCCGCCCCTGGCCGCGCAGCAGGCGGAGTTCGAGGCCTACCAGGCCTCCTTCGAGGGGAGTGGTCACTGATGGCCGAGACGCTCACCATCGGCAAGGCCCTCAACCTCGGCCTGCGCCGGGCCATGGAGGACGACGCCAAGGTCGTGCTCATGGGCGAGGACATCGGCCGGCTCGGCGGGGTCTTCCGGATCACCGACGGCCTGCAGAAGGACTTCGGCGAGGACCGCGTCGTCGACACCCCGCTGGCCGAGGCCGGCATCCTGGGCACCGCCGTCGGCCTGGCCATGCGCGGTTACCGACCGGTGTGCGAGATCCAGTTCGACGGGTTCGTCTTCCCCGCCTACAACCAGATCGTCACCCAGGTGGCCAAGATCCACGCCCGCTCGCGGGGCCGGCTGCCGATGCCGATCGTCATCCGCATCCCCTTCGGCGGCGGCATCGGCGCGGTCGAGCACCACAGCGAGAGCCCCGAGGCCTACTTCGCGCACACGCCGGGCCTGAAGGTGGTCGCGGTCAGCAACCCGGTGGACGCCTACTGGGGCATCCAGCAGGCCGTCGCCCACCCCGACCCGATCGTCTTCCTCGAGCCCAAGCGGCGGTACTGGGAGAAGGCCGAGGTCGACACCGGCGCCACGCCCGGCCCGCTGTTCGCCTCGCGGGTGGTCCGCGGCGGCGACGACGTCACCGTGCTGGCCTACGGCCCGATGGTGAAGACGGCGCTGCAGGCCGCCGAGGCCGCCGCGGAGGAGGGCCGCTCGGTGGAGGTGGTCGACCTGCGCACGATCAGCCCGCTCGACCTCGAGCCGGTGTTCGACTCGGTGCGGCGCACCGGGCGCTGCGTCGTCGTCCACGAGGCGCCGGTCACCCTGGGCCTCGGGGCGGAGATCGCCGCCCGCGTGACCGAGACCTGCTTCCACTCCCTGGAGGCCCCGGTGCTGCGGGTGGGCGGCTACGACACGCCCTACCCGCCGTCGAAGCTCGAGGAGGAGTACCTCCCCGACCTCGACCGGGTGCTCGACGCCGTCGACCGCGTGATGGGGTTCTGAGGACATGGCCCTGCGTCAGTTCAAGCTGCCCGACGTCGGTGAGGGCCTCACCGACGGCGAGATCCTGCAGTGGCTGGTCGCCGTCGGCGACACGGTCACGGTCAACCAGCCGCTGTGCGAGGTGGAGACGGCCAAGGCCGCCGTCGAGCTGCCCTCGCCCTACGCCGGCACGGTGACCGCGCTGCTGTTCGAGGCGGGCACCACCGTCGACGTCGGCACGCCGATCATCACCATCGACGACGGCGCCGACGCCCCCGCCGCGGCCCCGGCGCCGGCCGGTGCGGGTGCCGAGGCCGCCGCCGGTGGGCCGGCCGAGTCCGCCGAGCCCGCCGCGGGGCTGATCGGCGGTGCGGCACCGGGCGGCCGGACGGCGGTGCTGGTCGGCTACGGGCCGCGCACCACCGAGGCCCGCCGTCGCCCGCGCCGCGGGGGCCCGCCGCCCGCGCGACCGGCGGCCACCCCCGGTGCCGACTACGGCTCCGGCGGTCAGGACCGGCCGCCGCTGCTGGCCACCGCCCCGGACATGACCGTCAAGCCGGTGCGCCACGGCGGCCTGGAGGTCGGGCGGCAGGCCGAGGCGCACGCCGCGGCCGAGGAGGCCGCCACCGCGCTCGGGGCCGCCCCGGGCCGCGGCCGGCTGCGCCCGCTGGCCAAGCCCCCGGTGCGCAAGCTGGCCAAGGACCTCGGCGTCGACCTCGCCGCGCTGACCGGCACCGGCGCCGGCGGGGTCATCACCCGCGAGGACGTCACCGCCGCCGCGGCCGGGCCCGCGCCCGAGGCCGTCCCTGATGCCGTCGTCGCCGCCGCGCCCGTGGCGACCGCCGGCGAGCAGCGGGTGCCGGTCAAGGGCGTGCGGCGGGCGACCGCCCAGGCGATGGTGGCCAGCGCCTTCACCGCGCCGCACGTCACCGAGTTCCTCACCGTCGACGTCACGCGGATGATGAAGCTGCGGCAGCGGATCGCCGCCCGCCCGGAGTTCGCCGGCGTCAAGGTGAGCCCGCTGCTGTTCGTGGCCAAGGCGCTGCTGCTGGCCGCGCGCCGGCACCCGATGGTCAACAGCTCGTGGGACGAGGCGGCGCAGGAGATCGTCGTCCACGGGCAGGTCAACCTGGGCATCGCCGCGGCCACCCCGCGCGGTCTGCTCGTGCCCAACGTCAAGGACGCCGGCCGGCTCTCGCTGGCCGAGCTCGCGGCCGCGCTGACCGAGCTGACCGAGACGGCCCGGGCCGGGCGGACGGCGCCGGGCGACATGACCGGCGGCACGATCACCATCACCAACGTCGGTGTCTTCGGCGTCGACACCGGGACGCCGATCCTCAACCCCGGCGAGTCGGCGATCCTCGCCTTCGGCGCGGTCCGCGAGCTGCCGTGGGTGCACAAGGGGAAGGTGCGGCCGCGGCAGGTGACCCAGCTGGCGCTGTCGTTCGACCACCGGATCGTCGACGGGGAGCTGGGCTCCCGGTTCCTGGCCGACGTCGGCGCGCTGCTGTCCGACCCCGGGACGGCGCTGGCCTTCTGACCCGCCCGGCGCCGTGCCCGGTCAGCCGCCGGGCACGGCCGCCGGCGGTGTCCAGCGCACGACGCGCGCACCGGCGTCCACGAGCAGGGCCGCCGGCAGCCGCCGGAGGACGGCGTTGCGCGCCAGCTGGGGCCAGCCGCCGGGCAGGTGGGCGCCGATGCGCGCCGTCACCCGCGACTCCCGGGCGATCCGGCGGCAGCGCGGACGGCGGGCGGCGTCGTAGGCGGCGAGCGCGTCGGCCAGCGGCGTGCCCGCGGCGACCGGCGCGGCCACCAGGCGACCCACGCTCACGCCGTCCTCGAGCGAGGTGTTGGCGCCCTGTCCCATGGTCGGGAGCATCGCGTGCGCCGCGTCGCCGACCAGGACGCTCCGCCCGCGCACGTAGGAGTCCGGCCCGTCCTGCAGGTGGTGGACGTCGTGGCGGACCAGCCGCCCGGGCGGGGTGCCGGCCACGGTGGCGCGCACGCGCGGCGCCCAGTCGGCGAACCGCGCGACGGCCGCGGCGTGCTCGTCGTCGTGCCGGACGCCCTCGGGGGAGCGGGTGTAGCCGTACCAGTAGACCTGCGTGGCGCCGATGGGCACGGTGCCGAACTCGGCCTGCGGTCCCCAGACCGCGACGAACCGGTCGCCCGCGGTGCCGGCGACGTCGACCACCGCCCGCCAGCTGCTCCACCCGCTGTAGCGCAGCCGGGCGCGGGGGAACAGCTGCGCCCGCACGGCGCTGCGGATCCCGTCCGCGGCCACGAGCAGGTCCGACGTCCGCGTGTGCTCGGCGCCGCCGGACCGCCAGGTGACCGACGCCGGCTCCCCGCCGGGGTCCCCGGGGACCACCCGGACGACGGCGGCACCGGTGACCAGGTCGGCGTCCCCGGCGGCGCCCAGCAGTGCGGCGTGCAGATGCTGCCGGTGCACGCCCCACAGGCGGTTGACCGGGTCGGGCTCGTCCCCGGGGGCCGGGACGCGCAGCAGCCAGCGCCCGTGCCGGTCCTGCGTGCCGGCGGTGGACGTGGCGCACCCGGCCGCGCGGACCCGGTCGCCGACGTCCAGGGCGTCCAGCGCGGCCATGCCGTTGCGGGTGACCGCCAGACCGGCCCCCACCTCACCGAACTCGGGGGCCCGTTCCAGGACGGTCACCTGCCAGCCGGTCCGGACGAGCGCGGCCGCGGCAGCCAGGCCGGCGATGCCCCCGCCGACCACCGTCGCCGTGCGTTCTCCGGTCACCCGTCCTCCGCTCCCGCGCGAGGTGCTCCGACAGCCGGGAGTGTGCCGGTCCGCAGGCGTCCGTGGCGGCGCGGACGGCGTGCCGGCCTGCGCGGATCCCACGTGTCCACGCCTGCGGGCGGGGGTAGGGCGACCGTGACCGCAACGAGAACCCGAGCCAGAGGAGCGAGTCCCGTGGCCAGCGTGCAGGAGTCCGTCGACGTCGACGTCCCCATCCGGGTCGCCTACGACCAGTGGACCCAGTTCGAGTCCTTCCCCCAGTTCATGGGTGGTGTCGAGCGGATCACCCAGCTCGACGACACGCGCACCCACTGGGTCACCAACATCGACGGCGTCACGCGCGAGTTCGACGCCGAGATCACCGAGCAGCACCCCGAGGAGCGGGTGGCCTGGACCAGCACGAGCGGCGGTGCCAAGCACGCCGGCGTGGTGACCTTCCACCGCCTCGACGACACCAAGACCCGGGTGATGATCCAGATCGACTGGGAGCCCACCGGGATCGTCGAGAAGGCCGGCGCCGCGCTCGGCTTCGACGACCGTCAGGTCAAGGCCGACGCCAAGCGGTTCAAGGAGTTCATCGAGAGCCGCGGCAGCGAGACCGGTGCCTGGCGCGGCGACGTCTCCCGCCCCGACCAGTAGCAGGACCCCCTCGCCCCCGTCCCTCGCGAGCTCGGGCCGGGCCCCTGCGAGGGAGCCGATCCCGCAACGACGACGGCGCCCGCCCCCTCCGGCCGAGGGGACGGGCGCCGTCGTCGTTGCTGGAACGGCCGCCCTTCAGGGTCCCGCGCTGAGCCTGCGAAGCGTGGGGGGAAGGGTGGTCCTTTATTCGGCGTCCAGGTCCTGGGCGACCAGGCCGGCGATCTGGTCGACGACGGACTGGTCGTCGCTGGTGACGGTCACCTCGGTGCCCTTCTGGGCCCCCAGGGTCATGATCATCAGCGGCGACCCGGCGTCGACCGGCGCACCGCCGGGGGTGGCCAGGGTGACCGGGACGCCGGCCTTGCCCACCGCCTCGGCGATGAGCGCGGCGGGGCGGGCGTGCAGGCCGACCCGGGAGCCGACGGTGACGGTCTGGCTGGGCATCAGTCGTCCTCGCTTCTGGTGGGGTGGGTTCCGGTGCTGGGGGACAGCCTGCCCGGTCAGGCGCGAGCGGGCGCGCTGACCCCGGACGCCGGGGTGGCGGTGTGGGCGTGGGCCAGGTCGACGGCGTCCTCCGGGACGGCCTCCTCGGCCTTGGTGCGGCCGATGCTCTTGGCGATGGTGACCGCCAGGCCGCCGACCACCATGCCGGCGACCAGGGCCAGGACGAAGACCACCACGTTGTTCATCGCGAAGAACACGAAGATGCCGCCGTGGGGCGCCCGCAGCTCGACGCCGCTGGCCGCCACGATCGCGCCGGTGGTCGCGCCGCCGAGCATCATCGACGGGATGACCCGCAGCGGGTCGGCCGCGGCGAACGGGATGGCGCCCTCGGAGATGAAGGAGAGGCCCAGCAGCCAGGCGGCCTTGCCGTTGTCCCGCTCGGCCGGGGTGTAGAGCTTCGGCCGGATCGCGGTGGACAGCGCCATCGCCAGCGGCGGGACCATGCCGGCCGCCATGACGGTGGCCATGATCACCAGGGAGCCGCTGGTCTGCGAGGCCAGGCCGGCGGTGGCGAACAGGTAGGCCGCCTTGTTGATCGGGCCGCCGAGGTCGAAGCACATCATCAGGCCGAGGATGATCCCGAGCAGGACCGCCGAGGTGCCGCTGAGGCCGTTGAGCCAGTTGCCCAGGCCCTCGAGCGCGGCGGCCAGCGGGCGGCCCAGCACCGCGACCATGATCCCGCTGGAGATCAGCGTGGCCAGCAGCGGGATGATCACGACCGGCTGCAGCCCGCGGACGCCGGCGGGCAGCTTCCACGAGGCGATCCACCGGGCCACCAGGCCGGCCAGGATGCCGCCCACCAGACCGCCGAGGAAGCCGGCGCCGACGCTGACCGAGACCGCGCCGATGACGAAGCCGGGTGCGATGCCCGGGCGGTCGGCGATCGCGTAGGCGATGTAGCCGGCCAGCGCGGGCACGAGGAACCCGAAGGCCGCCTGGCCGAGCACGGTGCAGACCGCGCCCAGGTAGCCCCAGAAGCCGTCGTTGAGGCCCTCGACGCCGGAGGCGCTCGGCAGGTCGAAGAACGAGTTGTTCAGCACCCAGCTCAGCGCGTAGTTCTGCCCCTCGACGTCGGGGTTGCTGCTGACGATCTGGTAGCCGCCGAAGAGGAAGCCCAGCGCGATGAGCAGACCGCCCGCCGCGACGAACGGGATCATGTAGCTCACGCCGGTGAGCAGCCAGCGGCGGATCTCCGCGGCGGTGGACGGGCGGCCGGCCGCGGCGGCAGCGGGCTCCCCGGCCGCACCCGAGCCGGGCACCCGGCGGGCGTTCGGGTCGTCGGCGGCGGCCAGCGCCTCGCGGATCATGACGTCGGGCTCGTTGATGGCCCGCTTGGTGCCCGACTGGACGACGGGCTTGCCGGCGAACCGGTCGCGGTCGCGGACGCCCACGTCGACGGCGAAGATCACCGCGTCGGCGGCCCGGATGACCGAGGGGTCCAGCGGCGTGGAGCCCGAGGAGCCCTGGGTCTCGACGACGAGGTCGACCCCGGCGTCCTGGGCGGCCGCGGTGAGCTTGTCCGCGGCCATGTAGGTGTGCGCGATGCCGGTCGGGCAGGCGCTGACCGCGACGATCCGGCGGCGGGCCGACGTCCGGTCGGTGGACGCCGGGTCCGCGGCGGCCGGCGAGGTGGCCGGTGCGGGGACCGAGGTGGCCGCGCTCGCGCCGGTCGCCGGCTGCGGGGAGACGACCTCCTCGACCAGGGCGACCACGTCGGCCGGGGTGGCGGCGGCCCGCAGGGCGGCCACGAAGTCCGGCCGCACCAGGGCCCGCGCCAGCGCGGACAGCAGCGTGAGGTGGTCGGCGTCGCCGGCCGCGGGCGCGGCGATGAGGAAGACCAGGTCGGCCGGGCCGTCGGCGGCACCGAAGTCCACGCCCGGGCGCAGGCGGGCGAAGGCCAGCGACGCCTGCGTCACGGCCGCCGATCGGCAGTGCGGGATGGCGATGCCGCCGGGCAGCCCGGTGGCCGCCTGGGCCTCGCGGGCCAGCGCGTCCCCGGCGAGCGCCTCGGCGCCCGTCGCCCGGCCGGCGTCGGCCACCAGGCCGGCCAGCCGGCGGACCACCGTGGCCTTGTCGGAGCCGAGGTCGCTGTCGAGGACGACCAGCTCGGGGGTGATGAGTGCGGACATGACGGACCTTCCGGGGCGTCAGGGGACGTCCCGGCCGGCGGCCGGGACGGGCTGCTGTGCGGGCGGTGCTGCGGGTGGTGCGGGCGGGACGGACCCGGGCAGGCCGGGCTGTGCGGAGACGCCGGCCAGGTCGACCTGGTCGGGCGTGGGGAGGGCGGAACCGGGCAGTGCGGCGGCGGCCGCGCCGGTGGCGACCGCGCGGCGCAGCCGCTCGGCGGCCGGGGCGCCGGCGAGGTCGGCGAGCACGTGCCCGGCCAGGCTGGAGTCGCCGGCGCCGACCGTGCTGCGGACGGTGGTCCGCGGCGGCCGGGCCGACCACACCTCGCCGTCGGCGGTGGAGAGCGTGGCGCCGTCGCCGCCGAGGGTGAGCAGCACCTCGGCGATGCCGCCGTCGTGCAGGCCGCGCACCGCGGCCGAGAGGGCGGCGGGGTCGGCGAGCAGCGCGGCCTCGGTGGTGCCGGCCACCTGGGCCAGCTCCTCGGCGTTGGGCTTGACCAGGTCCGGCGCGGCGTCGGGGCCGGCGGCGAGCAGGGCCAGCAGCGGTGCCTCGGAGGTGTCGACGGCGACCCGCGCACCGGAGCCGCGCACCGCGCGGACCAGGTCGGCGTACCAGTCGGCCGGGGTGCCCGGCGGCAGCGAGCCCGAGAGGACCACCCACGCAGCACCCTCGGCGGCCGCGGCCAGCGCGGTGGTCAGCGCGGCCCGGGTGCCGGCGTCCAGGGGGGTGCCCGGCTCGTTGAGCTTGGTGGTCGTGCCGTCGGGCTCGGTGAGCGTGTAGTTGGTGCGCACCGGGGCGCCGGTGCCCACGGTGACCAGCGGCAGGCGCAGGGCCCGCAGCGCGGTGACCAGCGGGTCGGCGTCCTCGGCGGGGACGACGGCGGTGACGTCGGTACCGGCGGCGGCCAGCACGCGGGCCACGTTGACGCCCTTGCCGCCGGGCTCGGTGGAGCTGGTGCCCAGCCGCACGACCCCGCCCCGGGCGAGCTCGCCGGGCAGGACGAGGGTGCGGTCGAGGCTGGGGTTGGCCGTCAGCGTGACGACGCGGCCGCGGCTCACGCGACCACGACCTCGACGCCGCCGTCCTCGAGCCGGGCGACGACCGCCGGGTCCGCGCCGCTGTCGGTGACCACCACGTCGACCTCGTCGAGGGTGGCGAAGCGGACCAGGTGCTCGCGGCCGAGCTTGCTGCCGTCGGCGAGGACCGCGACCCGCTGGCCGGCGCGCACCATCGCCCGCTTGACCGAGGCCTCGGCCTCGTCGGGCGTGGTGAGCCCGTGCCCGGGGGTGATGCCGTTGGCGCCCAGGAAGGTGACGTCGACGCGCAGCTCGGCCAGCGCCCGCACCGGCGTCTCGCCGACGGCGCACTGGGTGAGCCCCCGGACCCGGCCGCCGAGGACGTGCAGCGTCAGCCCGGCGGCGGTGGCCAGCCGGGCGGAGATCGGCACCGAGTTGGTGGCCACGAACAGGTTCCGGTCGGCGGGCAGCACCTCGGCCAGCGCCGCGGTGGTGCTGCCGCCGTCGAGCAGTAGGCTGCCGCCGGGACCGGGCAGCAGGTCGGCCGCCGCGGCGGCGATCTTGCGCTTGGCCTCCGCCCGGGTGGCGTTGCGCTCGGCCAGCGCCGTCTCGACCAGGGTGAGCGCCGCGGCCGGGACCGCTCCACCGTGCACCCGGCGCAGCACCCCGGACCGCTCGAGGACGGCGAGGTCGCGGCGCACGGTCTCGGTGGTCACCCCGAACTGCTCGGCCACGGCGGTCACCGCGACCCGGCCCTGCTCGGTGACCAGCGTGGCGATCGCCTGCTGGCGCTCCTCCGCGTACACCGGCCCACCTCCTCGTCGTTCCACCGGGTGCCTGATCCGGATCACATTCGTGCCCGAATGTGTGGGTCTTGGCTTGTGTCTGTGTTGTTCTACGTGGGATCCGTTGACAAGTCAACACCGAGTCGTGAGTCTGGTCACCGACGGACGACGGTGTCCTGCCCTGACCGCCTGCAGACCCGATGAGGTGCACATGTCCACCACCACCCCGAGCGCCCCCACCGCCGAGCGCCCCGCCTCCGGCGTGCTGACCGGCACCCCCGTCGTCCCCGGCGTGGTCCTCGGCCCGGTGGTGCGCCCCGCCGGCGCCGTCCAGCTGCCGGCCGAGGCGTTCGAGGAGCTGCCGGAGGCCGCCCGCGCGGAGGAGAAGGCACGCTTCGCCGCGGCCGCCGAGACCGTGGCCGGCCGGCTCGCCGAGCGCGCCGCGGCCGCGACCGGCATGACCGCCGAGGTGCTCTCGGCGACCGCCGGGCTGGCCCGCGACCGCGGCCTGCTCGGCGCGGTCGAGCAGCGGATCGCCGCCGGCGTCCCCGCCGCCGTGGCCACCGTCCAGGCCGCGCAGCAGTTCGTCGAGGTCTTCACCTCGCTCGGCGGGGTCATGGCCGAGCGGGTCACCGACGTCCGCGACGTCCGCGACCGGGTCGTCGCCGAGCTGACCGGCCAGGGCGAGCCCGGGGTGCCCGCGCCCGAGGTGCCCTCGGTGCTGCTGGCCGACGACCTGGCTCCCGCCGACACCGCGGGCCTGGACCCCGCCCGGATCGTCGGCCTGGCCACCCGGCTGGGCGGCACGACCAGCCACACCGCGATCATCGCCCGCCAGCTCAACCTGCCCCTGGTCGTCGCCGTCGAGGGTCTCGACGCCGTGCCCGCCGGTGCCACCGTGCTGCTCGACGCGGAGGAGGGCACCGTCACGGTCGACCCGGACCCGGACGCGGCCGCCGGGCAGCTCGAGGCCGCGCGCCGGGCCGCCGCGGCGCTGGCCGGCTACACCGGCCCGGCCGCCACGCGCGACGGCGTGCCGCTGCCCGTCCTGGCCAACGTCCAGGACGGCGAGGGCACCCGCCTCGCGGTCGCCGCGCACGCCGAGGGTGTCGGGCTGTTCCGCACCGAGCTGGCCTTCCTCGGCCGCGCCGCCGAGCCGACGGTGGAGGAGCAGGCCCGCGGCTACGCCGCCGTCTTCGAGGCCGCGGCCGGCCGCCGCGTCGTCCTGCGCACCCTCGACGCCGGCTCGGACAAGCCGCTGGAGTTCGCCACCCCGCCCGAGGAGGCCAACCCCGCCCTGGGCGTGCGCGGCCTGCGGGTGGCCCGGCGCGACCCCGGCCTGCTCGACCGCCAGCTCGACGCGGTCGCCGAGGCCGCGCGGCGCACCGGCGCCTCGCCGTGGGTGATGGCGCCGATGGTGGCCACCGTGGCGGAGGCCGCCGACTTCGCCGCCCGGGTGCGCGCCCGGGGCCTGGTGCCCGGCGTCATGGTCGAGGTGCCCTCGGCTGCGCTGCTCGCCGACCGCGTCCTGCAGCACGTCGACTTCCTGTCGATCGGCACCAACGACCTCTCGCAGTACGCGCTGGCCGCCGACCGGCTCTCGGCCGACCTCGCCGACCTCACCGACCCGTGGCAGCCGGCGCTGCTCGCGCTGGTGGAGACCGCCGCGGCCGCGGGGCGCCGGGCGGGCAAGCCGGTGGGCGTCTGCGGCGAGGCCGCGGCCGACCCGCTGTTGGCCTGCGTCCTCGTCGGGCTGGGGGTCACCTCGCTGTCCTGCGCCGCCCCGGCCGTCGCCGGCGTCGGTGCCCGGCTGGCCACGGTCGACCTGGCCGCGTGCCAGGAGGCCGCCGCGGCCGCGCTCGCCGCCGACGACCCCCGTGCGGGCCGGGCCGCGGCACGTGCCGTGCTGCTCCGGGGCTGAGGGGGTCGGGGGTCGGCCGCACCGGCCGACCCCACCCCGACGGGTGAACGATCGTCGGGGAGTGACGGACACGACCTTCGCATCGTCGGAATATCCGTCGTCCTGCCTGCTTTACTACTGGTGCACCCCACCGGAAGCCCAGCAGAGGAGACGACGGACATGAACAGCGGGACCACCTGGCGGCAGCGTCGGCAGGCGGCTCGGACGCAGCGCGCCCTCGACCGGGCCCTCGCCCGCAGCAGCAGCCCGGCGATGCGCGACGAGCTGCTCACCATGGCCAACAGCGCCTGGTCGTCGCGCGTCTGAGAAAGGACCCCGCTCCCCGGAGCGGGTGACCGGCCACCTCACGGCCCCGGCCCGCACCCGCGGTCCGGGGCCGAGCCTCGTCCGGGCCGCCGCAGCCGACGTCCTCCCGCACCGCAGCGCGTCCCACCCGACGTCCCACGGTCGGGTGGGACGCTCGATGACCAGGTCACCTGATCGTCGCACCGGGGGGTCCCCCCTTGGGGGTGGGCGGCTCAACCCGGAGCCGTCCGGTGCCGATGGGACGGCGTGAGTGGAGTACGCCCCGGGGCAGACCCCCGGCCCGGCACCGGCCCGGACCCGGTGGCCCCCCGCGCCGGCGGGGAGGCGCGCGAGACGTCCGGGGTGACCACCGGCCTGCTCGTCTCCTACGTGCGCGAGCGCGCCGGTGAGGCCGCCGTCGAGGAGACGCTGCGCCGCGCCGGCGTGCCCTTCACCGCCGAGGAGCTCTCCGAGCCGTCCACCTGGACCAGCTACGACACCCGCATCCGGCTGTTCACCGCGGCCACCGAGGTGCTCGGCGACCCCGACGCGATGTTCCCGATGGGCGCCGAGGCGCTGCGCAACGGGATGAACGCCGCGGTGGTGCTGCTGGTGCGCGCCATGGGCACGCCGCGACAGGTCTACGCCCGGCTGCCCCGCGCCGTGGCCAACTTCAGCACCACCTCGACCATGCAGGTGCTCGAGGCCGGCGCCACCACGGCCACCATCCGGTACCAGCTGCACGAGGGCTACGTGCACTCGCGCCTCGACTGCGACTACGCCCGCGGCCTGATCAGCATGGTCCCCACCGTCTTCGGCCTGGCGCCGGCGCAGGTCGTGCACGAGGAGTGCGAGTCCTCGGGCTACGAGGCCTGCGTCTACCACCTGTCCTGGGACCGGCGGCAGCGCCTCCCGTGGCGCCGGCGCGGCGCGACGACGGCGGCCGACCCGGAGCTGGCCGCGCTGCGCATCCAGGTCCGCAGCCTGCAGTCGGCGGCCACCGACCTGGTCGACGGCGTGGACCTCGACACCGTGCTGCCGCGCATCGTCGAGCGGGCCGCCGCCGCCGTCCTGGCCCCCGCCTACCTGCTCGCCGTCTCCGCACCCGCTGGCGGCGCGCCCCTCGTGCACAGCGCCGGCCTGCCCGACGCCGACGTGCCCGGCCTGACCGCCCGGCTGCTGGCCGGGGAGGACCTCGGACCCGGCGCGGTCGTCGTCGACGTCAGGTCCGCCCGGCGCACGCACGGCCGGCTGGCCGCCCTGCACCGGCCCGGCGAGGGCGGCCTCGGCGACGAGCGGGCCATGCTCGCCGCGTACGCCGGGCACGCCGCGGCCGCCCTCGACCTGGTCATGGCCCTGGAGGGCAGCCGGCTGGAGACCCGCCGGGCCGGCGCCCTGCTCGACCTCGCGCACGGCCTGGCCCAGGCGGCCGACGTCCCGAGCACCTGCGCGACCGTCGCCCGCGCGCTGCCCAGCATCGTCGGCTGCGACAACGCCGCGGTCATGCTGTGGGACCCGGCCGCCGGCGCCCTGTCGACGGCGGCCACCGTGGGGCTGCCCGCCGACCGGGAGACGGTCATGCGCACCACCTCCCTGCGGGCCGAGGAGGTCCCGGAGCTCCTCGGCATGCTCAGCGACCGCGAGCCGCGGGTGCTCAGCCCCACCGGCGGCAGCGCGCCCATGCGGCGGCTGCTCACCTCGCTGGGTGTCAGCGACGCGGTCGCCGTGCCCCTGCTGGCCGGCAGCACGTTCCTGGGGGTCGTCACCGCCAGCTGGTCGGAGGGGCAGTCCGGCGGCGCGGTGGACGCCGACGTCCTCGCCCGCCTGCGCGGTGTCGGCGACCAGGCCTCCACGGCGCTGCAGAAGGCCCGGCTGCTGGAGACCGTCCGCCACCAGGCGACCCACGACGCGCTGACGGGGCTGCCCAACCGGGTGCTGTTCCGCGAGCGCCTGGCCACGGCCCTCGCCGCGGTCCCGGACGGCAGCGCGGTCGGCGTCCTGTTCTGCGACCTCGACCGGTTCAAGGCGGTCAACGACACCCTCGGACACGCGGCCGGCGACGAGCTGCTGCGCCAGGTCTCGGCCCGGCTGCGCGCCGCGGTGCGCCCCGGCGACACGGTCGGCCGGCTCAGCGGCGACGAGTTCGCCGTGCTGCTCCCGCGGCTGGGCGGTCCCGCCGACGCCGACAGCGTGGTCGCCCGGGTGGACGAGGCGTTCGCCGAGCCCTTCCGGCTCGACGGCACCCCCGTCGACGTCGGCACGAGCACCGGCGTGGCGGTGCGCAGCGGCCCGGTCGCCGACGTCGCGGCCGTGGCCGAGCAGCTGCTGCGCGACGCCGACGCCGCGATGTACCGGCACAAGCACCGCGACCGCCCGCCGGCGCCCTCCCCGCGTCAGGCCACCTGAGCCGCGCGGCTCAGTCGCGGAGGCGCGCGCGCAACGCCGCCTGCTCGCGGGCGCCGAAGCCGTGCGCGGCCAGCCAGCCGAGCGGGCCGCCGTGCCGCTCGCGCAGCACCGCGAGCACCCGCCGCATCGTCTCGGCGCGCGGCGTGTGGCTGGCCACGTCGCGCCGGGTCATGTCCTCGGCGTAGGTCGGCGACTCGCGCAGCTTGGCCACCAGGTCGTCGATGACCTCGGCGGTCATCGCGTAGTCGGCCACGATCTCCTCGTCGGGCACGCCGGCCGCCGCGAGCGCGAACATGACCACCACGCCCGTGCGGTCCTTGCCCGCCGCGCAGTGCACGACCGCCGCGCCCCCGCCCTCGCCGTCGACCAGCGCCCGCAGCGCGGCGACCACGTTCTCCGGCCGGTGGTGCAGGTAGCCGAGGTAGGCGCGCACCGCCGGGGGCTCGACCTCGTCGGCCGCGGTGGTCTGCCGCGGCAGCACCGTCTCCGCCCAGTCGGCCGGCAGGTCGGGCAGCTCGTCCTCCTCGACGGCGAAGACGTCGGTGTGGTGGCCCCGCTCGGGCAGCAGCGTGAAGTGCCGGTGGGTGACGTCCTCGACCGACCGCAGCGGGCCGCGGCCCTCGAGCAGCACCTCGGCGGTCGTGCGCAGGTCGACCACGTCCCGCAGCCTCAGCTCGCCGACCAGCCGGCGGACGTCGTCGTCGCTGAGCGTCTGCAGGTTGTCGCTGCGCAGCACCCGGCCGAACGCCGTCGTCCCGCCGTCGGTGGTCGGCAGCCCGCCGAGGTCCCGGGTGTTGGTGGTGCCGTCGAGGCGCAGCCAGCGGTCGGAGGGTGCGGAGGTCACGCTCCCGACCGTACGGCGTCGGCGCGCCCGCCCCGGCCGCCGGAGGTCAGGAGCCGAGCAGCGCGTCGCAGAGGCCGACGAGGCGCTGCCGCAGCGGGGCGGCGCGGGCGGCGAAGGCCCGCTGCGCGGCCGCGTACCCGGCCCGGCCCTCCGGCGTCTCGATCCGCACCGGCGGGTAGCCGTGGCCGGCGAGGTCGTAGGGCGAGGCCCGCATGTCCAGCTCGCGCACCTCGACGGCGAGGGCGAAGCAGTCGGCCACCAGCTCCCCGGGGACGGCGGGGGAGAGCTTGTAGGCCCACTTGTAGAGGTCCATCGTGGCGTGCAGGCAGCCCGGCTGCTCCATCGCGACCTGCGTCTCCCGCGTCGGCCGCAGCCGGTTGAGGCCGACGGCCTCGGGGGTGAAGAACCGGAACGCGTCGTGGTGGCTGCACCGCACCGGGTGCGACTCGACCACGGCGTCGGTGCCGGCCCGGCCCAGCCGAAGCGGGACGGCGTGCCGGCGCTCGTCGGCGCGGTAGACCATCGCCCACTCGTGCAGCCCGAAGCAGCCGGTCTGCGCCGGCCGCGACGCGGTGGCCGCCAGCAGCTCCCGCACGAAGCGCACGGTCGGCTCCCGGTCGGCCAGGAGGGCGGCGACGTCGAGCCGCACCGTCCCGTCGCCGTCGGTGGCGTACCACCGCCACGCCGCGTGCGGCGCCGGACCGTCGGCCGACGGCGCCAGCGCGACCCCGGCTCCGGGGTGCCAGCGGCGCAGCCGGCCGGGCGTCTCGGAGTAGTAGGTGAACAGGAAGTCGAGCACCGGGTGGCGCTCGCCGCGGCGACGGCGCTCCCGGTGCGGGGCGGTCCACTGCTCGACGCGCGCGTCGTGCGCCGCGGCCCGCGCGGTCCACTCCGCCGCGCTCAGGCGGGGCAGCACGGCGGTCACCGCACCAGCCTAGGAGCCGCTCAGCCGTCGTCGACGGCGGTGAGCCGGTGCAGCCGCAGCGCCAGGTGCACCTCCAGCGCGCGGTCGGGCGCCGACCAGTCGCGGCCGAGCAGCCGGCCCACCCGGTCCAGCCGCTGGGTGACGGTGTTGACGTGCACGTTGAGCACCTCCGCCGCCCGCGCGGGGGAACTCCCGGTGTCGAACCAGGCCCGCAGCGTGGCCACCAGGTCGGTGCCGCGGCGGGCGTCGTAGTCGAGCACCGGCGCGAGCGTCGCGCTGACGAACCCCGGCACGTCGCGACCCTCGCCCACGAGCAGCCCGACGAAACCGAGCTCGTCGGCGCTGGCCGACTCGCCCGCCCGCCCGAGCGCCTCCAGCGTCGACGCACAGCGCCCGGCCTCCGCGCAGGCGCCCGCCACGGCAGCCGGTCCGTCCACCGGCCCGGCGCCGCCCGCGGTCACCGGCCGGCCGACCGCCGCGGTCACCTCCCGGCACACCAGCGCGGCGGCCTCCCCGGCGGCGAGGTCGGGCAGGCACACCACGACGCGGCCGTCCCGCGTCCCGGCCAGGCCCCCGCGGGTGGCGGCCAGGTGGGTGGCGGCGGCCAGCGCCCGCCCCCGGCCCTGCTCCGGCACCCGGACGACGACCACCGCCAGCGGCCGGTCGAGGTCGGCACCCAGCCGGCGGGCCCGCTCGCGCAGCCCGTCGGGGTCGCGCAGCGGCACGGTGAGCAGCTCGTCGACCAGCTCGCCGCGCACCCGGCCCTCCGCCTCGCTGGCGGTGCGCCGGATGAGCAGCAGCAGCGCGGTCACCAGCGCGGCGCGCTCGAGGATCCGCTGGTCGGCGTCGGAGAGGTCGGCGGCCTGCTGCAGCACCAGGCCGCCGAGCAGCTCGCTGCCCACGGTGACCGCGGCGGTCCACCACTCGCCGTCGCGGACCGTGCGGCCGGTGGCGCGGGCCAGCGCCAGCGCTCCCGCGGGGTCGGGCGGCAGGGCGTCGGCGCCGCCGTCCCCACCGGTGGGGCGCCCCTCCTCGTCGAGCACCGCGATCCGGCCGCCGAGGGCCTCGGTGACCGCGGCGGCGACGCCCTCGACCCCGCCGCCGCGCAGGACGACGTCGATGAACCGGTCGTGCACCCCGGCCGCCCGCTCGACCGACTCGGTGTGCGCCCGCAGCTCTCGGGTGGCCGCGGACAGCTCCTCCAGCGCGGTGCGGGTCTCCTCCAGCAGGCGGGCGTTGTCGATCGCGATCGCCGCGTGCGCGGCGAGCGAGCCCAGCAGGGACACCTCGGAGCGGTCGAAGGCCCGCTCGGTGCGGTCGGCGGCGTAGAGCACCCCGATGACCTGCGACCCGCGGATCAGCGGGACGCCGAGGATGGCGACCAGGCCCTCCTCGCGGACGCCGTCGTTGATCTCGTCGGTGTGGTGGAACCGCGGGTCGGCGAAGTAGCTGGCGGTCGCGTAGGGCGCCGCGGTCTGCGCCACCAGCCCGCCCAGACCCGCACCCATCGGCAGCCGCAGCGCCTGGAACCGGGCCGACACCGAGCCGTCGGTGACCCGCATGTAGGTGTCGCCGCGGGCGTCGTCGTTGAGCGTCAGGTAGGAGACGTCGGTGCCCAGCAGCTGCCGGGCGCGCCGCACGATGGCGGTCAGCACCGAGTCGACGCCGCGCAGCGTGGCCAGGTCGCTGGCGGTGTCGAACAGCGCGGAGAGCTCGGACTCCCGGCGACGGCGGGCGGCGAACGCGGCGCGCACCTGCAGCGCCAGCAGCCGCACGTCCTCCAGCTCGGCGAGGGTGGCGGCGTCGGCGCCGGAGGCCCGGGCGCGCACCAGCGGCCCCTCGAACTCGATGGCCGCGGCGTCGTCGAGCACCAGCCGCAGGTACTCGGCGGCCGCGGAGGTGGCGCGGGGTGCCCGGCCGGTGCCGTCGGCGGGCGGTGCTGCGCTCCGGGCCACGACCGGCATCCTCTCGGTTCCAGGCCCCCTGGAGGGCCCCGCCGCGAGCTTGCGAGCCGTGGGGGGTAGGGGGTCCTGTCTCAGTGGGCGGTCCACCCGCCGTCCATGCGCAGGGAGGTGCCGGTGACCGACGTGGCGGCCGGCGAGCACAGCCAGGCGATCGCGTCGGCCACCTCGGCCGGCTCGATGAGCCGCTTGAGCGCCGCCGGGGCGAGCATGACCTGCTCGACCACCTCGTCCTCGGAGATGCCGTGGGTGCGCGCCTGGTCGGCGATCTGGCCCTCGACCAGCGGCGTGCGCACGTAGGCCGGTGCCACGCAGTTGGAGGTGACGCCGTGCGGGGCGCCCTCCAGCGCGACCACCTTCGACAGGCCCTCGAGCGCGTGCTTGGCCGTCACGTACGCGGACTTGAACGGCGAGGCCCGGTGCCCGTGCACCGAGCTGACGTTCACGATCCGGCCGAAGCCGCGGCCGTACATGTGCGGCAGCGCCCCGCGCACCAGCCGGAACGGCGCCTCGACCATCAGCCGCTGGATGGTCGAGAACACCTCGACGGGGAACTCGTGCAGCGGCGCGACGTGCTGGAAGCCGGCGTTGTTGACCAGGACGTCGACGTCGAGGTCGAGCGCGTCGACGGCGGCCAGGTCGGAGAGGTCCACGGTCACCGCGGTGCCCCCGACCGTGGCGGCCACCTCCTCGGCGGCCGCGGCGTCCCGGTCGACGACGACCACCGCGGCGCCGGCCTCCGCCAGCCGCGCGGCCACCGCCCGCCCGATGCCCGAACCGCCACCGGTCACCATCGCCCGCCGACCCTGCAGGTCCTCCGCGCCCATGGGGGCACGGTAGGGGGTGGGGGCGCCGCCCTCCCACGGGTGTGGTCCACACACTCCGCCGATCTCCGGTGGGTCGGACGCACACAGCCAGCGGCGGTGCGACCCGGCCGACGTGGTTCCGGAACCTGTCGCGCCCACACATGAGCGTCGTCACAAGACTGGTGGAGAGCACATGGAGCCGGCCCGCGCACCTGCCTAGCGTCGGACCCCGACCGGACCCCGACGTCCCCCAGGAGACCCGCATGACCGCACCGTCCCCGGTGCCCCGCCAGCGAGGGCGCTTCGGCCGCGTCGTCGGCGCGAGCATCATCGGCACCACCGTCGAGTGGTACGACTTCTTCCTCTACGGCTCGGCCGCCGCCCTCGTCTTCGGCCCCCTGTTCTTCCCCGACTCCTCCGACTTCGCCGGCGTGCTGCTGTCGTTCGCGACCTACGCGATCGGCTTCGCCGCCCGCCCGATCGGCGCCCTGGTCTTCGGCCACTTCGGCGACCGCGTGGGCCGCAAGAAGCTGCTGGTCGTCTCGCTGCTGATGATGGGTGGCGCCACCTTCGCCATCGGGCTGCTGCCCACCTACGCCACGATCGGCGCGGCCGCACCGCTGCTGCTGGTGCTGCTCCGGCTGGTCCAGGGCTTCGCGCTCGGCGGCGAGTGGGGCGGCGCGGTGCTCATCGTCTCCGAGCACGGCCGGCCCGAGCACCGCGGCTTCTGGGCCTCCTGGCCGCAGGCCGGCGCCCCGGCCGGGCAGCTGCTGTCCACCGGCGTCCTGGCCGTGCTGGCGGCGTTCCAGTCCGACGAGGCGTTCGCCGCCTGGGGCTGGCGCATCCCGTTCCTGCTCTCGGCGGTGCTCATCCTCGTCGGCCTGTGGGTGCGGCTGGCGGTGAGCGAGTCGCCGGTGTTCCTCGAGGCGCAGCGGATCGCCGAGGAGAAGGCCCGCGCGACCGGTGCCGCCGAGGAGGCCCCCATCGCCGTCGTGCTCAAGCGGTACAAGCGCGAGGTGCTCGTGGCCATGGGCGCGCGCATCGCCGAGAACGTCGCCTTCTACGTGCTGACGGCCTTCACCACCGCCTACCTCACCCAGGCCCTCGGCCTGGACGCCTCCTTCGCGCTCAACGCGCTGCTGGTGGCCTCCGCCGTCCACCTGGTGACCATCCCGCTGTGGGGCGCGCTGTCCGACCGCGTCGGCCGGCGCCCGGTCTACCTGTTCGGGGCCGTCGGCACCGGCGCGTGGGCCTTCGCCCTGTTCGCGCTCTACGCCACGGAGAGCTTCTGGCTGGTCGTCCTCGGCCTGGTCGTGGGCCTGCTGTTCCACGGTGCGATGTACGGCCCGCAGGCGGCCTTCTTCGCCGAGCTGTTCGGCACCAAGGCCCGCTACACCGGCGTCTCGATCGGCGCCCAGCTCGCCTCGGTCGTGGCCGGGGCCCCGGCGCCGCTGATCGCCGTCGCGCTGCTCGGCAGCTTCGGCGACCCGACCCCGGGCCGGGTGGCCGTCTACGTGGCGGTGTGCGCCGCCATCACGCTGGCCGCCGTGCTGTCCTACGGCGAGACCCGCGTCCGCGACCTCGGCGCCGACGACGCCGTCGAGGCCGCGGGACGGCGGTCCACCGCCGCCGTGTAGGTCGGCCGCCCCACCACACGGGCCCCCCGTGACACACGTCACGGGGGGCCCGTGTGCGTCCCGGTCCAGGTCGTGAGGGACGGCACCTGTGCCCGGCCCGAGCCGGCGGGAGCGTGGAGGCGTGCCCGGCCCACAGCGGCCGACCCCCGGCCGACGGGCACCCGAGGAGGTCCCTCCGTGCACCCCACACCCGCCCTCGCGCCGACCCCGGCACCCGTCGTCCCGCCCGCGGTCGAGGTCACCGACCTGCGGCGCCGCCACGGCTCGTTCGAGGCCGTGCGCGGCATCTCCGTCGAGGTCCGCCCCGGTGAGGTCCTCGCGCTGCTCGGCGTCAACGGCGCCGGCAAGACCTCCGCGCTCGAGGTGCTCGAGGGCCTGGCCCCGGCCGCGGGGGGCTCGGTGCGCGTCCTCGGCGCCGACCCGCGCCGTGAGCGGGCCGCCGTCCGCCCGCACCTCGGCGTGCTGCTGCAGGACAGCGGCCTGCCCGGCGACCTGACCGTCGCCGAGACCGTCCGCACCTGGGCGGGGACGCTCACCGCACCCCGTCCGGTCGGGGAGGCGCTGGCGCAGGTCGGCCTCTCCGGCCGTGCCGACGTCCGCGTGCGCAGCCTCTCCGGCGGGGAGCGTCGCCGGCTCGACCTGGCGCTGGCGCTGCTCGGCCGCCCGCGGGTGCTGGTCCTCGACGAGCCCACCACCGGCCTGGACCCGGAGAGCCGCCGCACCGTGTGGCGGCTGGTCCGCGGCCTGGTCGACGACGGCGCCGCGGTCGTGCTCACCACGCACCACCTCGAGGAGGCCGAGCAGCTGGCCGACCGGATCGCGATCATGCGCGCCGGCACGGTCGTGGTGGCCGGCACCCGCGAGGAGATCGCCGCCAGCCAGCCGGCCACCGTGTCCTTCCGCCTCGACCCGGGCGCGCCGCGGCCGCCGGTGCCCGCCGGCGTCACGGTCGTCTCGGCCGGCCCGCGCGTCGAGTGGCACACCCACGCCCTGCAGCCGGTGCTCGCCGAGCTGCTCGCCTGGGCCGCCCGCGCCGGCGTGGTGCTGCCCGGCCTGCAGGCCCGCGCCGCCTCGCTCGAGCAGGCCTTCCTCGCCGTCGCCGACGGCGCCGACCTCGGCTGACCCGCCGCCCGACAGGAGCCCCCGATGACCGCCACCACCGCACCCGCCGTCCCGGCCGCGACCGCCGGGCCCTCCCGCCTCCGCCGCGTCGGCGCCCTCGCCCGCGCCGAGACCCTCCTGCTGCTGCGCAACCGCACCGCGGTCGTGAACTCGGTCCTCTCACCGCTGCTGCTCGTCGCGCTGGTGCCGCTGTTCGGCACCGACGAGGCGCCGCTGGGCCAGGCGCTGCTGGCGGCCGCGGCGGGCTTCACGCTGGTCTTCCTGACCTACTACAACCTCGTCGTCACCTACGTCGCCCGGCGCGAGGCCCTGGTGCTGCAGCGGATGCGCACCGGCGAGCTCACCGACGGCGAGGTGCTCGCCGCCACCGCCGTCCCCACGCTGCTGGTCACCGCCGTCCAGATGGCCGTGGTCGCGGTCGGCGTCGTCGTGCTCGGCGAGTGGCGCGCCCCGGTCGACCCGGTGCTGCCGGTGCTGGCCGTGCTGCTCGGTGCGGTGCTGATGGTGGTGCTGGCCACCCTGAGCAGCGTCTGGACCCGGACGCCGGAGTCCGCCCAGGTCACCACGCTGCCCGTCGTCGTCGCGGCCACCGCGGCCTCGGGGCTGTTCTTCCCGCTGACGGCGCTGCCCGAGGTGTTGGCCACCGTCGCCCGGCTGCTGCCGCTGACGCCGGTCGTCGAGCTGGTCCAGCTGGGCCTGTCCGGCCGGACCTGGGACGGCGCGGCCGTCGCCGGGGCCGACCTGTGGTGGGCCGCGCTGGGCCCGGTGGTCACCCTGCTGGCCTGGGTGCTCGTGGCCGGCGCGCTGAGCCTGCGGTGGTTCCGCTGGGCGCCGAAGCGCTAGGCCTGGCCCGCCCGGCGACCGGCGGTCGGTACGGCAGCATGGGTGCCGTGCCGACCGTCGCGCGCTGGTGGAGCAGCCGCACCGACCCCCAGCGCATCGACCTCTACACGCGCTGGTCGTACTACTCGACCCTGGTGCTGCTGCCCCCGCTGCTGCTGCTCGCGGTGGCCGCCGACTGGGCGGGGCCGGGCCGGTGGGTCGTGCTGCTGCTGGGCGCGGCCACCCTCGCGACGACGGGCGCCTGCCTGTGGCTGACCCACCGGGGGTTCGCCGACCGGACCGCCCGGCCCGACCCGACGGCGCTGACGGTCGCCGTGGTCGCCGGGGCGGTGACCGTCGGCGCCGCGGTGCCGGCCACCGCCGACGGGCCCTCGCCGGCGCTGCCCTGGGTCGTGGGGCTGGTCAGCGCCGCGGTCCTGCTCGGCCTGTCGGTGACGGTGCCCACCCGCCCGCTCTGCGCCGGCGCCGCCGCCGGCGGGCTGCTCGCCGGCGGGCTGTCCCTGGCCGAGGGCAACCCGCCGGCGGCCGCGCTGGTCGTGGGCGTCTCGATCGCGGTCACCCTGGTCGCGCTGGCCACCGCGTTCCGCTTCACCGTCTGGATCCTCGACGTGGTGCAGGAGATGGAGCGCACCCGCGGCGTGCAGGCGCAGCTCGCCGTCGCCGAGGAGCGGCTGCGCTTCGCCCGCGACCTGCACGACGTCATGGGCCGCAACCTCTCGGCGATCGCGGTGAAGAGCCAGCTCGCCGCCGAGCTGGTGCGCCGGGGGCGGGAGGGCGCGGTGGCGGAGCTGACCGACATCAGCCGGGTGGCCGAGGAGTCGCTGCGCGAGGTGCGCGACGTCGTCCGCGGCTACCGCGGCAGCGACCTGCCCGGCGAGCTGGCCGGTGCCCGGTCGGTGCTGCGGGCCGCCGGGGTCGAGGTGACCGTCACGGGCGAGGACGACGCGGTCGCCCTGCCCACCGCGGTGCAGACCGCGCTGGGCTGGGTGGTGCGCGAGGCGGTGACCAACGTGCTGCGGCACAGCCGCGCGCGCACCTGCACCATCGGGCTGTCGACCTCGGGCGGGGGAGCCGACCTGCGCGTGGTCAACGACGGCGTGACCGCCGACGGCGACCGCGGTGCGGGGCTGACCGGCCTGGCCGAGCGGCTGGCCGCGACCGGCGGGCGGCTCTCGGCCCGCCGCGAGGGCGACCGCTTCGTGCTGACCGCGAGCGTCCCGGTGGGGGTGCGGGTGTGATCCGGGTGCTGCTCGCCGACGACGAGAACCTCATCCGCTCGGCGCTCGCCGCGCTGCTCGCGCTGGAGGACGACCTCGAGGTGGTCGCGCAGGCCGCGTCCGGCGACGAGGCGCTGGCCATGGCCCGGGCGCACGCCCCCGACGTCGCCGTCCTCGACCTGCAGATGCCCGACCTCGACGGCATCACCGTCGCCGGCCGGCTGCGCACCCTGCTGCCGGGCTGCGCGGTCGTCATCGTGACCGGCCACGGCCGGGCCGGGCACCTCAAGCGCGCGCTGACGGCCGGGGTGCGCGGCTTCCTGCCCAAGACCGTTCCGGCGCCGGTGCTCACCGACGTCGTGCGCACCGTGGCCCGCGGTGGCCGCTACGTGGACCCGGAGCTCGCCGCCGAGGCGATCAGCGCCGGGGACAGCCCGCTGACCCCCCGCGAGGCCGACGTGCTGGAGCTGGCGGCCGGGGGTGCCCCGGTCGAGGAGATCGCCGCCCGCGCGCACCTGTCACCGGGGACGGTGCGCAACCACCTGTCCTCCGCCGCCGGCAAGCTCGGCGCGGCCAACCGGCACGCCGCCGTCGCCGTCGCCCGCCGCCACGGCTGGATCGGCTAACCGGCCTGGTTGCCGCCGCGGACGACGGAGTCGTCGTGCTGGGCCTCGTCGTCGGTGGTGAGGACGGTGTCGCTCTCCCCGGCGTCCGCGCGGTCCTCGCCCGGGACGCCGTCGACCAGGTTGCTGTCGGCCGGCCCGTCGGCGGTGTCGGGGGACTCGCGGTACCCGGTGTGGTCGGACTCGCTCATCGGTCGTTGCCTCCTCCGGAGCGCGGCGTGGGGCGGTCCACCTCGCCGGACGGGCCGTCGGTGCGGGCCCGGGCGACGTCGGAGTCGGCGCGGGCCGGCAGGTCGTCACCGCTGGCGGCGTCCCGCTCGATCGCCTCGTCGGCGGTGAGCGGGACGTCGTCGAAGGACGAGCCGGCGTCCGTGCTGCTGTCGTCCCCGGTCGCCGAGGCGGTCGGGACGCCCTGCTGGATCCGGTCGCTGCCCTGGGGGTCGCTCACGGGCTCCTCCTGTCCGACGGCGCTGTCGTCGGGTGCCATGCCCGCCGTCGCCCCCCCGAAACGACCCCCGGTGGGGAGCCGGCCTCGCGCGGCGGTGCCCGACCTCACCGCGCAGCGCGAGGTCGGGCACCGCCCGGCGGGGCCGGCCGCCTCCCGCGGGGGAGGCGGCCGGCTCAGAACGCCGCCTCGGGGACCTCCATGAGCGCGTTGTCGGTGGCCTCGGCGACGGCCCGCTCGGCGGAGAGCCGCGGCAGCACCTGCGTGCAGAAGAAGCGGGTGGCGGCGAGCTTGCCCTCGTAGAAGAACCGGTCCCGCTCGGGCACCTCCCCGGCCAGGGCGGCGAGGGCGACCTCCGACTGGCGGACCAGCAGCCACCCGGTCACCAGGTCCCCGGCGGCCATGAGCAGCCGGGTGGTGTTCTGCGCGACCCGGTAGAGGCTGGTCACGTCGTCCTGGGCGGCGGTCAGCTGCCCGAACATCGCGGTCAGGATGCCCTGCACGTCGGCGAGGGCGGTGGCCAGCAGGGCGCGCTCCTCCTTGAGCCGGCCGTTGCCCACCTCGGCGTCGATCGTGGCCTGGACCTGGCCGGCCAGCCAGGTCAGCGCGACACCGCCGTCCTTGACGATCTTGCGGAAGAAGAAGTCCTGCCCCTGGATCGCCGTCGTCCCCTCGTAGAGGGTGTCGATCTTGGAGTCCCGGACGTACTGCTCGATCGGGTAGTCCTGCAGGTAGCCCGACCCGCCGAGGCACTGCAGCGACTCGCTCGTGAGCAACTGGGTGGCGCGCTCGGAGCCGTAGCCCTTGACCACCGGCAGCAGCAGGTCGTTGACGCGGGCGGCCAGCCGCGCCTCCTCGCCGTCGGCGGTGCCGGCGGCCTCGGCCGCGGTGACCCGGTCGCGGAACGTGGCGGTGTAGAGGTAGAGCGCCCGCATGCCCTCGGCGTGCGCCTTCTGCAGCATCAGCGAGCGCCGGACGTCGGGGTGGTGGGTGGTGGTCACCCGCGGGGCGTCCTTCGACGTCGCGGTGAGGTCGGCGCCCTGCACGCGCTCCTTGGCGTAGGCCAGGGCCTGCTGGTAGCCGGCCGACAGGGTGGCGATCGCCTTGGTGCCCACGAACATCCGGGCGTGCTCGATCACCCGGAACATCTGCGCGATGCCGTCGTGGACGTCGCCGACCAGCCAGCCCCGCGCCGGCACCGGCCCGTCGCCGAAGGTGAGCTCGCAGGTCGTGGAGACCTTCAGCCCCATCTTCTTCTCGACGTTGGTCACGTACACGCCGTTGCGCTCGCCGAGCTCACCGGTCTCGAGGTCGACGTGGAACTTGGGGACGACGAACAGCGACAGGCCCTTGGTGCCCGGCCCGGCACCCTCGGGGCGGGCCAGCACGAGGTGGACGATGTTGTCGGAGAGGTCGTGCTCGGCCGAGGTGATGAACCGCTTGACGCCCGTGAGGTGCCACGACCCGTCGGGCTGCTGCACGGCCCGCGTGCGGCCGGCGCCGACGTCGGACCCGGCGTCGGGCTCGGTGAGCACCATCGTGGCGCCCCACTTCCGCTCCAGCATGAGCTCGGCGAGGCGCTTCTGGTCGGCGGTGCCCAGCTCGTGCAGGACGGCGGCGAAGGCGGCCCACGAGCCGTACATGAAGACGGCGGGGTTGGCGCCGAGCACCATCTCGAACGCGCCCCAGGTCAGGGCGTGCGGGGCGCCGAAGCCGCCGAGGTGCTCGGGCAGGTCGAGGCGGTACCACTCGCCGTCCTCCATGGCGCGCACCGACGCGGTGAAGCTCTCCGGCAGCGTCACCGAGTGCGTGGCCGGGTCGAAGACCGGCGGGTTGCGGTCGGCGTCGGTGAAGCTCTCGGCGAGCGGGCCCTCGGCCAGCCGGCGGATCTCGGCGAGCACGCCGCGCGCGGTCCCGGCGTCCATCTGCTCGAACGGCCCGGTGCCGAACCGGTCCTTGGTCTCGAGGAACTCGAACAGGTTGAACTCGAGGTCCCGCAGGTTCGCGGTGTAGTGGCCCATGCCGTCGCTCCCGTGCTCCGTGCCGCTGCGGCGAGCGTCGTTACCCGCCGGTAACGAACGGTATTACCGGCGGGTAACCAGGAGCAAGGCAGGACCGCGGGACACGCCCGCAGGGGGTGGGTCGGGGTGTCCGGTGCCGGTCAGCGGTTGCGCCGGCGGGCGGCCAGCACCGCACCCAGGAGCGCCGCGATCAGGGCCCCCAGCGCCGCGGCGATGAGCAGCGCGACGACCAGCGGGGCGCGCACGTCGGTGAAGACGAGGCTGATCGGCACGGTCTCGCCGTTGAAGACGACGAACAGCACCAGGACCACGGTGACGGCGATGAGCAGGGCGAGCGCGAGACCGCGGCCGGCGGTGCGCCCGGCCCGGCCGACGCGCGAGGGACCCGGGGACCGCGCCGGGGCGGGGGAGGTGCCGGCGGGTGCGGCGCCGGGGGTGCCGGTGGGACGGGTGCCGTAGCCGGTCGCGAGCGGGTCGGTGCCCGGGGCGGAGGGCCGGGGCTCGGCGGGCGTGCCGGGGGAGGTCATCCCCGGGGTCTGTCCGCCCCGGCCCCGGGCCAAACCGGTCTCAGTCGCGGTGCGCGGCCGGCTCGGTCCCCGCGGGTGGCCAGGAGGGACCGGCGGCGCCGTCCGCGGGGCCGGTGTCCTCGGGGCCGTCGGAGTCCGGGGCCGGCGGCCCGGAGCTGTCGCTGCCGAGGGGGCCGACGGAGCGCGGGGTCTCCGGCTCGGGCATCTTCTGCTCGGGGGTGCTCACCCTCGGCAGTCTGCGTCCCGGGCGGCCGGCCGGCGACCGCGCGGGCTCACTCCGACAGCGACGGGCCGGCCTCGTGGGCGGGGTGCCCGGCGCTGCGCTCGCGCTGCTTCATGCGGGCCTCGTAGACGTGCCGGTCGCCGTCGGAGAGCTCGGTGCGGGCGCGCTCGTCGAAGGCGCGGAACACCGACCAGTAGGAGGCGTCGTAGTCCTCGACGATCTGGAAGGTCCACCGGTCGGCGATCACGTTGCGGCCGACGAGGTCGCGGTCGAGGTCGTCGGCCAGCTCGGTGTGGCCGGCCTCCCGGAACAGCTCGACGGCGTCCTGCAGCAGCAGGTCGGCCTTGCCCGAGTGCTGGTGGAACCCGTACAGCTGGCCGCGGGCCTGCTCGATCGTCTCGAGGGCCTCGGAGAGCTTGCCCAGTCCCTCGACCGTGGTGTCGTCGAGGTCGGGGCGGCTGCGGTCGGCGGTCACCGGCCCATCCTGCGGGCTGCGTCGCGACCCCGCCCGGCGAGCCGGTGTGCCGCCGGGCGGGGGTGCGCGCTCAGGCGGGGGTGGCGAGGGCGGGGTGCGTCCCCGCGCGCTCGGCGGCGATGTCGACGGCGAGGTCGACGAGGCGCTCGGCCAGCCGGCGGCCGTGGGCGGCGGGGCCGTCGGGACCGAGCAGACCGCCGGAGAGGTACATGCCGTCGAGGATCAGGTGCACCTGCGCGGCGAGGTCCTCACCCGCGCCCGGGGCGACCAGCTCGGCGAGCCGCTCGAGGCGGCCGTGCAGCTCGAACTTGTAGTCGGCGGCGGCGACGCGGGCCGGGTGCTGGGCGTCGTCGTACTCGCTGCTGACGTTGGTGAAGGGGCAGCCGCGGAAACCGGCGCGGGTCACGTCGCGCTCGACCACGTCGACCACCGACAGCAGCGCGGCGCGCGGGTCGTGCGCCAGGCGGTGCAGCTCGGCGTCGATGCTGGCCAGCACCGTGGCGGCCTTGCGCGCGAGGTAGGCGCCGACCAGCTCGTCCTTGCTCCGGAACAGCCGGTAGACGGTCATCTTGCCCAGACCGGTCTCGCGGACGAGCTCGTCCATGCCCACACTGCGCGAGCTGCGGCCGGCGAAGAGCCGCTCCGCGGTGTCGAGGACGATCGCCTCCCGTTCCGCGCGGCTGCGGCGGACCGGGGCCGGGCTGTCGGCGTCGGCGAGGGGGAGGGCAACGGCGGTCACACCGGGGATGGTGCCGCCTCCCGTGACGGATCAGTCCACGGCGCGCCGGTCCCCCGGCACGGGTGATCGCTCCGGGTGACCGAGGGGCGAACGCGCTGGTCGGTGCGGTGGTGAGCCGTGGGACCCGTGGGACGACGCCGCCACCCGCCACCCGGGCCCCCTCCCGCGCGCGGTCACGGGCGCACGGGAGGGGTGGACGGGTCCGTCCGCCGTCAGCCGGGGCTGTCGGCGGGGCCGTCGCCCAGGGGCTGCCCCTCGGCGGGGTCCTCCGAGCGGGGGGTGCGGCCGTCGTCGGTCTGCTGCTCGCCGGGGTCGCCCTCCGCGCGCTCGGGCGTGCGCGGGGGCCGTTCGGGCTCGGTCACGGCGTCCTCCTCGGGTCTCGGGACGGTGCTCCCGGGGCTTGCCCCGTGACCGGCCGGGTGAACCTCCGGCGGTCGGCCGACCGGGACCGCGGGCGGCACGTCGGCCAGCCGCTCCCGGACCGCGGCGGGGCCGGGCAGCGCGCCCCGGGCGCCGGCCCCCGTGGTCGACAGCGCCGCCGCCGCGACGGCCTCGCGCACCGCGTCGCGCAGGTCCGCACCCCGGGCGAGCGCGACGCCGAGGGCGCCGGCCAGGCAGTCTCCCGCGCCGGTGGTGTCCACCGCCTCGACCGGCGGCGGCGCCTGCAGCAGCACCGGCCCCTCCTCCGGGACGACGAGCGCGCCGCGGGCACCGAGGGTCACCACGGTCGCGGCGGCCCCCAGCCCGCGCGCCAGCCCGGCGAGCTGCGCGGGCGAGCGCTCGCCGGGGTCGGCGCCCGCGAGCTGTACCAGCTCGTGCTCGTTGGGCACCAGCACCGACACCCGCGCCAGCAGCTCCGGCGGCAGCGGCCGGGGCGGGGCGGGGGTGAGGACGACGGTCCCGGTCGCGGCGTCGGCGGCCGCCTGCACCGCGGCGAGCGGCACCTCCAGCTGCAGCAGCACCACCGCCGCCCGCTGCACCTCGGGCACCTCGACGTCGGCCGGCGCCAGCGCGGCGTTGGCGCCGGGGACGACGACGATGAGGTTCTCGCCGCTGCCGTCCTCCACCGGGATGGTCGCCGAGCCGGTGGGGGTGCCCGCCGTCGGCAGCACCCGCGCGGTGTCCACCCCCGCCTCACCGAGCGCGGCCACCTGGCGCGCGCCGGCCGGGTCGTCGCCCACCCGGCCGACCATCGCGACGCCGGACCCGGCCAGCCGTCCCGCGGCCGCCGCCTGGTTGGCGCCCTTGCCGCCGGGCGCGAGCACCGCCTCCCGGCCGACCACGGTCTCCCCGCGACCGGGCAGCCGCCCGACGGCGACCAGCACGTCCTCGTTCAGGCTGCCGACGACGGTGACGGACACGGACGACCTCCGGGAGGGGCGGGGGTGCGGGCCCTCATCCTGCGGGCCGGTCGCCCCCACCGGCGGGTCCGGGGTCGGTGCCCTCCTCGGTGCCCTCCTCGGTGCCCTCCTCGTCGCCCTCCTCGTCGCCGTACCCGTTGCCGGCGCGCCGGGCCCGGACGGGCAGCCCGTACCAGAGGCCGACGGCGACGAGGAGCACCAGCGCGCTGCCGAGCAGGCCCGGACCGCGCCCCAGGACGACGTCGAGCACCAGCAGCACGCCGCTGCTGATGGCCAGCACCAGCAGCGCCAGGCCGACCACCAGCATCCGGTCGGCCATCGCGATCAGCGCCGCCTTCTGCCGCCGCCGGAACACCAGCCGGTGGAAGGAGACCGGCGCGATGAGCACCACCGTGGCCAGCGCCGTCGCCAGCAGGGTCACCGTGTAGACGGTCAGCGCGAAGGCGTCGAGCTCGGTGAACCGCTGGGTGAAGGCGAGGCCGAGCAGGAAGGCGAACAGCACCTGCACTCCGGTGATCGCCACCCGCAGCTCCTGCAGCAGCTCGGCGAGGTTGCGGTCGAGCAGCTGGTCGAGGGTCTCGCCGCGCGCCCGGGCGCTGCGCAGGGCGGCCGCCCGGGAGCGGACGCGCGGCGGCGTGCCGTCCTCGGCGCCCGGCCCCTCCCCGCCCACGCCGGACCCGGTACCCGGCGGCCTCGTGGCCCGACACCCGTTTCCCGAGGTCGGCGGCGCGGTACCGGCGTCAGCACGCGACCGAGGAGGCACCGTGGCCGACGACGACCGGGACACGATCACGAAGGACTTCGACGAGGCGGTCAACATGAGCGCCGCGGAGCTGCAGAGGTGGCTGGACAGCGACGAGTCGCAGTCGGTCGGCCAGAAGAGCGGTGGCTCGGGGGAGTCCACCGGGCACGAGTCCGGGCGCCGGATCGTCGAGATCCTGCGGAAGGAGAAGGGCGACCTCACCGACGAGGACTACGCCCACATGAAGAAGGTGCACGGCTACGTGAAGCGGCACCTCGCGCAGGAGCCGGCGAAGGAGGACGTCGAGGACTCCCGGTGGCGGTACTCGCTGATGAACTGGGGCCACGACCCGCTGAAGAAGTAGTCCGCCGCGTGCGCCTCGACGACCCGCGCCGCAACGACCCGGCGCAGTACGACGCCCTCGCCGACCAGTGGTGGGAGGCGTCCGGCGGCTTCGCGATGCTGCACTGGCTGGCCGCCTCGCGCGCCGGGCACGTCCCGCCGGCCGCCGGGCCGGGCGCGCTGCTGGTCGACCTCGCCTGCGGCGGCGGGCTGATGGCGCCGCACGCCGCGCGGCTGGGCTACCGGCACGTGGGCGTCGACCTCAACGGGCCCGGGCTCGCGGTGGCCGCGCGGCACGGGGTGCTCGCCGTCCGCGGCTCGGTGCTGGCCGTGCCGCTGCGCGACGGGTGCGCCGACGTGGTGGTGGCCGGGGAGGTGCTCGAGCACGTGGACGACGACGTCGCTGTGCTGGCCGAGGCCGCCCGGGTGCTGCGGCCCGGCGGCACGCTGGTCGTCGACGCCATCGCCGCCACCCGGCTGGCGGGGCTGATCGCCGTCCGGATCGCCGAGCGGCTGCCGGGCGGCCCGCCACCGGGGATCCACGACCCCGCGCTGTTCGTCGACCGGCGGCGGCTGCTGGCCGCGGCCGACCGGCTGGGCCTGGACCTCCGGCTGGTGGGCCTGCGCCCGTCGCTGCGCGACGTGCTGGCCTGGCGGCGCGGCCGGCGCGCGGTGGTGCGCATGCGGGAGCTCCCGACGACGGCGGTGCTCTTCGCCGGCTACGGGCGCAAGCGGGAGGACGGGGAACCGCGGGAGCGCGCCACCGGGGCCGCACGTACGGTCGGGGCATGACCTCGCTGCTGACCAGCACGTCGGCCCCGGGGCAGCGCCGGTGAGCACCGCGGTGCTCACCGGCGCCGGCGCCGCGCTCCCCGCGTCCCTGGACCAGGACGCCGCCTGGGAGGGCTTCTTCGCCCGGCACTACGCGGGCGTGCGGGCGGCCCGCCGGATCTGGGACGGCTCCGGGGTGCGCAGCCGGCACGCCGTCGCCAACCCCGTCGACGAGGACCTCAGCCGGTGGAGCACCGGCGCGCGGATGGCCCGCTACGTCCAGGAGGCGCTGCCCCTGGGCAAGCAGGCGGTCGCCGGTGCGCTGGACGACGCCGGCCTGGCGCCGGGCGACGTCGGCCTGTTCGCGGTGGCCACCTGCACCGGCTACGCCACCCCCGGCCTGGACATCCGGCTGGCCAGCGACCTCGGCATGCCGCCGGGCCTGCAGCGGCTGCTCGTCGGCCACATGGGCTGCTACGCGGCGGTCCCGGGGCTGGCCGCCGTCGGCGACTTCGTCACGGCCCGCTCCCGCCCCGCGGTGCTGCTGTGCTGCGAGCTGACCAGCCTGCACGTGCAGCCGGCCCGGCGGGAGCTGGACCAGGTGGTCGCGCACGCGCTGTTCTCCGACGCCGCGGCCGCCGTCGTCGTCGAGCCCGGCGCCGGCCGCGGGCGGCGGCTGGCCGGGGTGGTCGCGCGGACCGACCCCTCCACCGCCGACCACATGACCTGGGACGTCACCGACCTGGGCTTCCGGATGGGCCTGTCGCCGCGGGTGCCCGACGTGCTGTCGCGGCACGTCGGCGACGTGGTCGCCGAGCTGCTGGACGGCGCCGGCCTGCGGGTGGAGGACGTGGCCGGCTGGGCGGTGCACCCCGGCGGCCCGCGGATCCTCGACGTCGTCCGCGACGAGCTCGGGCTGAGCGAGCAGCAGATGGGCGCCTCCCGGCGGGTGCTGGCCGAGCACGGCAACTGCTCGTCGGCCACCGTCCTGCTGGTGCTGCAGGAGCTGGCCGACGTCGACGGCCCGGTCGTCGCGATGGCCTTCGGTCCGGGACTGACCTTGTACGCAGCGCTACTGCTGCCCGCCTGAACGCGCCGTCGGAGCCGATCCGGCACTACGCTGTGTCACCACAGCCGCCGTGCAGGGGAGGCCGCCCGTGTCCGCCACCTCGTCCCCCGTCCGGGTGTTCCTGATCGACGACCACGAGGTCGTCCGTCGCGGTGTCGCCGAGGTGCTCGAGGACGACCCCGGGCTGGTGGTGGTGGGGGAGGCGGGCAGCGTCGCCGAGGCGCTCGCGCGCGGTCCCGCCGTCCGGCCCGACGTCGCCGTCGTGGACATGCGGCTGCCCGACGGCGACGGCGCCGACCTCGTCCGCCTGCTGCGCGAGCGGCTGCCCGCGGTGCGCTGCCTGGTGCTGTCCAGCTACGCCGACGAGGACGCCATCGCCGCCGCCCTCGCCGCGGGCGCGGCCGGGTACGTGGTCAAGCAGGTGCGCGGCGCGGACCTGGTCTCGGCGGTGCACACCGTCGCGTCCGGCGGCACGCTGACCAACGGCCCGGGCCGGCGACCCCGCGCCGACGGCGAGGTCTCGCGGCGGCTGGCGGTGCTCACCGAGCAGGAGCGCAGCGTGCTGGCGCTCATCGGCGAGGGCCTGACCAACCGGCAGATCGGCGAGCGGATGGGCCTGGCGGAGAAGACGGTGAAGAACTACACCAGCCACCTGCTGGCCAAGCTGGGCCTGGAGCGGCGCACCCAGGCCGCCATCCTGGCCACCGAGCTGCGCGGGCACCGGCCCGGCTGAGCGGTCACGCGGGCGGGCGCGGGACCGTCCAGGTCACCTGGGTCCCGGCCGGGCCCCCGGCGGTGGTCAGCCGGCCGCGGTGCCACGCGGCCCGCTCGGCGAGGTTGGCCAGGCCGCTGCGCACCGACACCGCCGGCAGGCCCCGGCCGTCGTCGGTGACCACCACGACGACCTCGCCGGAGGGGTTCTGGTCACCGGCGTCCACGGTCACCGCCACCCGGGTGGCGTCCGCGTGCCGGACGACGTTGCTCACCAGCTCGCGCACGACGGCGAGCACGTCGGCGGCCAGCGCGGCCGGCAGTCCCTCGAGGTCCCCGCGCAGCCGCAGGTCCGGCTGCACCGCCGAGCCCTCGGTGGCCTGCCGGACGGCGTCGGTGAGCAGCCGGCCCAGCCCGGCGGGGGCGGTGGCGCCGTCGTGCAGGCCGAAGATGGTCGAGCGGATCTGGGCGATCGTGGCGTCGAGCTCGTCGACGCTGCGGCCCACCCGGTGCGCGGCGTACGGGTCGGCGTCCTCCAGCGCCCGGCCGACCCGGTCGAGGCTGAGCGCGGTGGCGTAGAGCCGCTGGACGACGTGGTCGTGCAGGTCGCGGGCGATGCGGTCGCGGTCGGCCTGCACCTGCAGCCGGCGCTCCCGCAGCTGGCTGCGGGCCAGCTCCAGGGCGACGGCGACCTGCGCGGCGAAGGCCGACAGCGCGTCGAGGTCCTCGGTGTCGAACGGCTCGCGCCCGTCCCGGCGCAGGCAGATCACCGTGCCGAGCGAGCGACCCAGCGGCGCGATGACCGCCGACCGGTAGTCCGGGACGAGCTCCACCGCCACCGGCGCGTGCCGGCCGTGCACCGGGTCGGCGCGGATGTCGTCGACGAGCTCGCCGACCCCGGTGCGGTGCACCCGCCCGACGTGGGTGTCCCGCAGGGGGATGTGCACGCCCTCGAGCTCGTCGGCTGCCGGCCCCGCGGCCGCGACGATGGTCAGCGCGCCGGCGCCGTCCTCCTGCGCGACCAGCACGCCCGCGAGGTCGGCCCCGCTGAGCAGGTGCGCGCGCTCGACCACCGTCTGCAGCACCGCGACCGGGTCGGCGCCCGACAGCAGCGTCGTCGACACCTCGGTGGCCGCCTGCACCCACGCCCGGCCCCGCTCGGCGGCCTCGGCGAGCCGCGCGTTCTCGATGGCCAGCCCCGCCGCGGCGGCCAGCGCGAGCACCGCCTCCTCGTCGGCCTCGGTGAACGGCCCGCCGTCGCGCTTCTCGGTGAGGTAGAGGTGGCCGAAGACGGCGTCGCGCACGCACACCGGGACCCCGAGGAAGGAGCGCATCGGCGGGTGCCCGTCGGGGAAGCCGACGGACGCCGGGTGGGCGCCGAGGTCGGCGAGCCGCAGCGGCACCGGGTGCTCGACGAGCTGGCCGAGGATGCCGTCCCCGGCCGGCAACCGGCCGATGCGCTCGCCGTCGCCGTCGTCCATCCCGGCGATGACGAACCGGTCCAGCCGGCTGCCGTCGCGGGTGAGCACGCCGAGCGCGCCGTAGGTCGCGTCGACGTGCGCGACCGCGGCCTCGACGAGGTCGCGCAGCGTCGCCTCCAGGTGACCGCCCGCGGCCGCGGCCCGCACCGCGGCGGCCAGCGCCGGTTCTCCCCCGGTCGGCGGGCCCTCCGGGCCGGGCGGGGTCACGGCCCGTCCGGAGGGTCTGTCCTGCCTCCGCCGGTCGACGGCGGGGGGGTTCACGCGCCGCGGGCCAGGCGGCGCCCGTGGGAGCGGGGGACGACCGGTCGCAACAGCGTGCGGCCGGATCCGGAGACGAGCACCAGGTCACCGCCGCGGCCGGCGGCCTCCAGGGCGTCGAAGACGGGCTGCTCCACGGTGGCCGTGCGCACGCGGCCGGTCACGCCGGTCTCCGCGATCGCCCGCACCACCTGCGCCTCGACCTGGGCCAGCACCTCGGCCCGCTGCCGCTCGCCGGCCCCGCGCGGCACCGGCACCAGGCTGTCGGCCGAGCCGTCGACCACGCCCGCGGCGAGCACCGTGCCGTCCCGGCGGGCCGCCTCGCGCAGCGCCCACACGAGGGCCCCGTAGGAGGAGGGGGAGCCGTCGACGTGCACCACGAGGCGGGGGCGGGGGCGGCGCGGCAGCAGGGGAGCCAGCCGGAGCGGTTCCACGGGCGTGTCGGCCATGTGACGATCCTCGCGTCCACCTGCCCGTTCGGACAGGGACCAAGGACCCGGAAAGCGGAACTCAGACGGCCGATCCGCAGGTGGGAGTGGCCGTGACGACGGTGGTCCCGTCGTCGGGGTCGGTGTCGGTCCGGACGTCCAGCCCGGCCGCGCCGGCGGCCGCCGCCAGCGCCGGCGCCTGGGCTGCGCCCACCTCGACCAGCAGGCCGCCCCCGGGGGCGAGCCAGGCCGGCGCGCCGGCGAGCACCCGGCGGTGCACGTCCAGTCCGTCGGGACCCCCGTCGAGCGCGGTGCGCGGCTCGTGCAGCCGGGCCTCCGGCGGCAGGAGGTCCAGCGCGGCGGTGGGCACGTAGGGCGCGTTGACGACGAGGACGTCGACCCGGCCGCGCAGCCGCGGCGGCAGGGCGCCGTAGAGGTCGCCGCCGTGCACCTGGCCGCCGACCGGGCCGAGGTTGCGCCGCGCGTAGGGCAGCGCGGCGGGGTCGACGTCGGCGGCGTGCAGCTCGTGCAGGCGCACGGCGGTGGCCAGTGCCAGCCCGACCGCGCCGGAGCCGCAGCACAGGTCGACCGCGACCGGTCGCCGTCCGGTCCGGGCGGCGACGGCCCGCGCCACCTCCGCCGCGCGCGCGACGAGCGCCGCCGTGCGCTGGCGGGGGACGAAGACGCCCGGGCCGACGGCGATCCGCAGCCCGCAGAACTCGACGGCGCCGAGCAGGTGCTCCAGCGGGGACCCGGCGGCCCGGCGTCCGGCCAGCGCGTCGAGGTCGGCGGCGTCGGCCGCGGCACCGGCGAGCAGCCGGGCCTCGTCCTCGGCGAAGACGCAGCCGGCCGCGCGCAGCCGCGCCACCAGGCCGGCCTCGTCGGCGGGGGAGAGCAGCACGCGGCCAGGCTCGCAGACGGCGCCCGTAGGGTCGCCGGCGTGCTGCCCCCTGTCGTCGACGTCGCCTGGTGGCGGGACCACCGCGGCGGCGTCCGGCTCGCCGACGTCCGCTGGTACCTCGACGGCCGGTCCGGCCGCGCCGCCTACGAGGCCGGGCACCTGCCCGGCGCGGTGTTCGTCGACCTCGACCGCTGGCTGGCCGCGCCCGGCAGCCCCGCCGAGGGCCGCCACCCGTTGCCCGACCCGGAGGTCTTCGCCGCCGGCCTGGCCGCTCTGGGCATCGGCGACGACGACACCGTGGTGGCCTACGACGACGCCGGTGGCGTGATCGCCGCCCGGCTGGTCTGGCTGCTCCGGGTGACCGGCCACGAGGCGGCCCTGCTCGACGGCGGGCTCGCCGCCTGGGACGGCCCGCTGGAGCAGGCCGAGCCCGCGGTCCGGCCCGCGGCGTTCACCGCCCGGCCGTGGCCGGCCGAGCGGCTGGCCGGGATCGAGGACGCCGTCGACCCGGCGAACCTGGTGGTCGACGCCCGCGAGCCCGCCCGCTTCCGCGGCGAGCACGAGCCGGTGGACCCCCGGGCCGGGCACGTGCCCGGCGCCGTCAACGTGCCGTGCCGGGCGAACCTGGACGGCGACGGGCGCTTCCTCCCCGCCGCCGCGCTGCGCGAGCGGTTCGCCGCCGCGGGCGTGACGGGTGCGGACCCGGTGGTCGTGTACTGCGGCTCCGGCGTGACGGCCTGCCACGACCTGCTGGCGATGGAGCGGGCGGGGCTGCCGGCCGGCCGGCTCTACCCCGGCTCGTGGTCGCAGTACAGCGGCGACCCCGACCGACCGGTGGCCACCGGGGGTTGAGCCGGGTGGGTGGCCCACCTGTGAGTCGTCATGCAGGGTCGTGCATACTGATGCCATGTCCAAGGTGCTCAGCCAGCTGCCCGTCGGCGAACGCGTCGGGATCGCCTTCTCGGGTGGTCTGGACACCTCCGTGGCGGTGGCCTGGATGCGCGACCGGGGCGCCGTCCCCTGCACCTACACCGCCGACCTCGGCCAGTACGACGAGCCCGACATCGCCTCGGTGCCCGGCCGCGCCGGGGCGTACGGCGCGGAGATCGCCCGGCTCGTCGACTGCCGGGAGGCGCTGGTCGAGGAGGGCCTGGCGGCGCTGACCTGCGGCGCCTTCCACATCCGCTCGGGCGGGCGCAGCTACTTCAACACCACCCCGCTGGGCCGCGCGGTCACCGGCACGCTGCTGGTGCGCGCGATGCTCGAGGACGACGTGCAGATCTGGGGCGACGGCTCGACGTTCAAGGGCAACGACATCGAGCGCTTCTACCGCTACGGCCTGCTGGCCAACCCGTCGCTGCGGATCTACAAGCCGTGGCTGGACGCGCAGTTCGTCGACGAGCTCGGCGGCCGCAAGGAGATGTCGGAGTGGCTGACCGCGCACGGCCTGCCCTACCGGGACAGCGCGGAGAAGGCCTACTCGACCGACGCCAACATCTGGGGCGCCACCCACGAGGCCAAGCGGCTCGAGCACCTCGACGCCAGCATCGAGATCGTCGAGCCGATCATGGGCGTGCGGTTCTGGGACCCCGCCGTGGAGATCCCCACCGAGGACGTCACGATCGGCTTCGCGCACGGGCGGCCGGTGTCGATCGACGGCAAGGAGTTCGACTCCGCCGTCGACCTGGTGCTCGAGGCCAACGCGATCGGCGGCCGGCACGGGCTGGGCATGAGCGACCAGATCGAGAACCGGGTCATCGAGGCCAAGAGCCGCGGCATCTACGAGGCACCGGGCATGGCGCTGCTGCACGCGGCCTACGAACGGCTGGTCAACGCCATCCACAACGAGGACACCCTCGAGACCTACCACCTGCAGGGCCGCCGGCTGGGCCGGCTCATGTACGAGGGCCGCTGGCTGGACCCCCAGGCGCTCATGCTGCGCGAGTCGCTGCAGCGCTGGGTCGGCATGGCGGTCACCGGCGAGGTGACCCTGCGGCTGCGCCGCGGCGAGGACTGGTCGGTGCTCGACACCACCGGGCCGGCGTTCAGCTACCACCCGGACAAGCTGTCGATGGAACGCACCGAGGAGCCCGCCTTCGGCCCCGGCGACCGGATCGGGCAGCTGACCATGCGCAACCTCGACATCGCCGACTCCCGCGCCAAGCTCGAGCAGTACGCCGCCCTCGGGATGGTCGGCACCGAGCAGCCCGCGCTGGTCGGTGCGGCGCAGGCCGCGGCCACCGGGCTCATCGGCGCCATGCCGGAGGGCGGCGCCGAGGCGATCGCCTCGCTCGGCGCCCGCGGCGGGGACGAGGAGCTGCTCGACCGGGCGGCGATGGAGTCCGGCACCGACTGAGCCGCCCTCAGAGGCCGAGGGCCTCGCGCAGACCGAGGAGGGCGGCGGCCCGCCGCAGACCCGGGTGCGGCGGGTCGACCACGAGGCACCCGCCGGAGCGGCGGGCGGCGAGGACCAGCCGGGCCAGCAGGTCGACGGTGGCCAGGTCGACGGACGCCTGCGGGTCGACGGTGACGACGACGGCGCGTCCCCGGGTGACCAGCAGGGCCACCCGCGCCCAGGCCGGGCCGTCGTCGACCGCCGGCACGGCCACGACCTCCGCCGCGCTCATGCCCTCTCGACCGGCGCCCGGCGGCGGACTCATCGGTCGCGGCGGCTGCGACGGGTCCCGGGGGCGCCGGCGGTCGACCCGGTGTCCACGAGCGGGCGGGCGCGCTGCGCCGCGGTGGGCTCACGCTGGAGAGAGTGCCGGCAGTGCGCCGAGCCGGGTCGCGGCCAGCAGCCCCTCCAGCGGGGCGGGCGTCGCCGACGGGTCGAGCCGCTCGGCGAGCGCCCGCGCGTAGCGGGCCTTGCGGCCGCTGGTGGTGCCGAGGAACCGGTGCAGCTGCTGCTCCGGAGGACGTCCCCGGTGGGCGGGCTGGTGCCGGAGCGTGGCCAGCCCGCGCGACTCGCCCTGCTCCCGGACCACCGCCTCGACGCCCGCCGTGCCCACCGCCCGGATCAGCTCGTCCTCGAGGTCGGCGACGCACGCGAAGAAGCCGCGTCGTGCCAGGTCCGCCCGGGAGGCCGGGGCTTCCGGCCCCGACCCGTGTCGGGCCAGTGCCGCGCGGACGACGGGTTCCTCCGCGGCGTCGTAGAGGCCCGCGACGCGGACGTCGAGCCCGCGGGGCCCGAGGACGGCCAGGTGGCGGCGGACGTTGGTGGCCCCGCCCATCGGGACGACGCACACGCCCTCCGCGGCCAGGTTGCGCCCCTGCGCCGCCGCGACCGCCACCACGGCCTCGTGGTCGCTCAGCCCCTCGACGAGCACCACGGTGTGGGTGCCGGCCGCCGCGCACAGCCGCCGGGCGGACGCCGCGGCCTCCTCGTCCCCGACGCCGCGCGCCGCCCAGGTCCGCAGGGCCGAGACCAGCGGTCCGGGTTCGGGCACGCGGCGACCCTCGCAGTCGCGCCCGGGACCGACAACCGGGTTGTCGGGTGCCCACGAGCGTTTCTGGTGGTCGCGGATGGCCCTGCCGGCGCGCCGGGTGTCAGAAGGGCGGCAGGTCCTCGTCGGGCTCGGCCGGCTCCTCCGGTGGTGGACCCGTGTCGTCCGCTCGCTCCGTGGTGGCGGCGCCTGGTGGTGGTCGCATCCCCGGTGGCCTGGTCGTGCGGGTGATCCCGGACGGGGTGGTCACGGTGAGCACCCCGTCGGCGCTCATCTCGAACCGCCAGCCGCGGGCGAAGGTCTTGAGGCGGTGGTGGCTGCGGCACAGGCAGCACAGGTTCGCGCAGTCGGTGGCGCCGCCGTGTGCGTGCGGGATGACGTGGTCGGCGTCGGCCCACCCCACGCGTTGGCCGCAGCCGGGGAAGCGGCAGGTGCGGTCGCGGGTGTGCACGAAGGTCTGCTGCGCCGCACTCGGGTCGTACCGATCGACCGGCGCGGGCCGGTCGAGCACCGCACACCCGCACCCGTCGTCCGGGTGCTCCGGGCAGCCGCGGCGGGCGAGGCGGCGGAGCTGGTCGAGGGTGCTGGTGGCGCGCAGCGCGCCGTCGTCCTCGGTGAGCGCCAGCGTCACCGACCCACCCTCCGGGGTGCGCAGGCCGAGGGTGTCGAGTGCGCGCAGCAGCTCGCGGAGATGGCCGATGGTGATCGGCAGCCCGTTGACCTCGCCCGCCTCGGCCGACTCCCCGCGCAGCGCCTCGAGGCTGGCGATCAGCTGCAGGTGCGCGGTCACCGCCGGACGGCTGGTGTCCCACGGCCGCTGGATCAGATCCGCCAGCACCGCCGCACGCAGCTGCCCGATGGGCCGCTCGTCGCCCTCCTTCTTCAGGAGCACGGCCAATTGGTCGACCAGGTCGACGCAGGCCGCCGCCACCGGCGCCGGCAGGTCCGCGGCCAGCGTGGACATGCCCTCCCGCGGGGAGGGATAGACCCGCACGTCGGCCTGCCGCTCGGCGTCCTTGCGTCGGGCATCGACCGCGTCGGCATCGACCGCCAGCAGCGCCGCGACGGCGCGCTTGCGCAAGGTGTGGGTGGTCCAGCCCGCGGCCTGCCCGATCAGCCGGGCCTCGACCTCGCGGGCCACGATCGGGTCGGTGTGCTGCAGCACGTCGACGAGCACCTTCACCCGCGCCTCGTCCAGCAGCCCCGAAGCGAGCGCCGCCCAGGTCGCGGGCAGCGACTCCCGGTAGACCCAGGCCCGGTGCGCGAGCAGCGACGCTGACCGGCGGCCGCAGTTGAGCACCACCGCCAGCTCGGCGGTGAAGAACTCCGAGACACCCGGAAGCTCGGGGTCCGGCGCCCACGACCCCCGTCGCGCCCCCGGTGTCCCGGGCGGTGGGTCGAGGTCGTCGGGACTGTCGTCGGCCAGCCCGAGGACCAGCTCGGCCTCGTACGCGGCGTCCATCGCCTTGCGCGCCTGCACCCGCGCCAGCTCGGCGGCCTTCTGCTCCCGCGACAGCAACGCCACCGGCAAGCGCTGCACCTCCGGCGCACCCGCGACGAGCAGGTCGAGCAGACCGCCGTCGCACGGCGGCGCGTCCTCCCCGATCTGCTCCACGAACCGAACCTACGACCCGGGTACGACAGTTTCCGCAGGTGAGGAGCGTGTGGGGACGGGGCCAGCTCGAGTCGTCGGTGAAGTCAGCACCTCTGCCGTCAATCGGTCAACAGGCCGGTCGCCATGTGCCTCGTGGGCCTGCTGACGTCTCAGTTGGCCAAGCTCCCCGTGATGCTGCTCGCGGCGCCGACCACGACGCTGGCCGCGGTGAGGCCCACCGCCAGGTACGTCCGCCACAAGTTCGCGCCGACCACGGAGTCGCCGATCAACTCACGGATCTCGCCGACGTCGTGCCAGGTGCTGGGCTTCGCCTTCTCGCGCTGGATGTCGAGGTAGCCGAGGACGCTCATCGTCAGGCCGGCCAGGCCGAGCACCGCGGCAGCAACGGCGAGGGCGATGCTCCAGCTGGTCACCTCCCAGAGGCTGCCACGGCCTCCGAGCTGCTCGGGCAGTGTCCCGCGGTGTCCCCGGCGGGCTCGCGACAGCGGCGGACCCCATACCCAGCGGTCGACCGGGGGGGGCAGAGGTCCAGGACCGGGGCGAGCGCGTGGGTGACGTCTCGGATGGGAGCGGGTGAGGGGAATCGAACCCCCACTGTCAGCTTGGGAAGCTGATGTTCTGCCATTGAACTACACCCGCGGTGGCCCTGGAGCCGTCCGCCAGCGTAGCAAGCCGCGGCGCCGGTCAGGCCGCGGTGCCCCCGTCGGAGGGGCGCGGGCTGCGGATCACGACCGTCGTGCCGTCCGGACCCGGGGTCGCCACCACGTCGGCGACGGCGCTCATGAGCATCGACCCGCGGCCGCGGTCCATGCTCGCGGTCCGCTCGCGCCACTGGCCGTGGTCGCGGACGGCGATCTCGACGGCGTCGTCGTCCACCGCCACCCGCACGTCGACGAACGGCTCGGTCGGGTCCTGGGCGTGCTCGACGGCGTTGGTGGCGGCCTCGCAGGCGGCCAGGACGAGGTCGTAGGCGCGGTCCTCGTCGAGCCCGGCGTCGGCGAGCAGCGCGCGCAGCCGGCGCCGCAGCGGCGGGATGGACGCGCGGGTGGACGGGAAGCGCCACACGGTCGCCGACGCGGTGGCGGACTTGACCGGGGCGGGGACGGTGGGGGTGACCCGTTCGTCCCGGGGGCGGGGCGGCCGCGGCGCCGGGTGGCCTGCCGGGGCCGGGGCCGGGGCCGGGGCCGGGGGCGCGGGCTCGCGGCGGCCGCGGGAGCGCTCGAGCACCGCGCGCAGCCGGCCGAGCAGCTCCGCGGACTCGAAGGGCTTGGCCAGGTAGTCGTCGACGCCGGCGTCGAAGCCCTCGACGGCCGCCTCCTGCCCGGCTCGGGCGGTGAGCATGACGACCGGGACGGCGCCGGTGCCCGGGTCGGCGCGCAGCGCCCGCAGCAGCCCGAAGCCGTCGACGCCGGGCATCATCACGTCGGTCAGCACGACGTCCGGCCGCGCGCGGGCCACCTCGCGCAACGCCTCCTCGCCGTCGGGCGCCGTCCGCACCGTCCAGGACGGGGACAGCAGTCGGGTCAGGTAGGCGCGCATGTCGGCGTTGTCGTCGACGACGAGCACGGTGCCCAGGACGCCGTCGTGGGCGGCCGGGCGGTCGGACCAGGTCGGGCCGTCGTCCCAGGGGGTCAGCGCGGCGCCGCGGACGGCGGCCGTTCCCGGCAGCGGGACGGCGGTGGTGTCGGGCTCGCCGAAGGGCAGCCGCACGGTGAAGGTGCTGCCCACCCCGGGCTCGCTCTCGACGTCGGCCGTGCCGCCGTGCAGTGCGGCCAGCTCGCGCACCAGCGCCAGGCCCAGGCCAGTGCCCTCCCGGCTGCGGGCGGGGGAGTCGGTGACCCGGTGGAAGCGCTCGAAGAGCGCGGGCAGCTCGGCGGCGGGGATGCCCACGCCGGTGTCGGAGACGCGCAGGACGACCTCGTCGCCCTGGGCGCGCAGCGAGACGGTGATCCCGCCGACGAAGGTGTACTTGACCGCGTTGGCGACCAGGTTGAGGACGACCTTCTCCCACATCCGCGGGTCGACGGCGGCCGGGCGCGGCAGCGGCGGGCAGTCGACGGTGAGGGTGAGCCCGGCCCGCTCGGCGGCGGCGCGCAGGACGCCGGCCAGCTCGGCGGTGGCGGTGGCCAGGTCGGTCTCGACCCGGACGGCCGCCGTCCGGCCGGACTCGATGCTGACGAACTCCAGCAGGTCGTCGACCAGCCGCTTGAGCCGCTGGCCGTTGCGCAGCGCGAGGGCCAGCTGGTCGCGCACGGCGGGCGGCAGCTCGCCGCCCGCGTCGGTCAGGGCGTCGGTGATCGGCGCCAGCAGGAGGGTCAGCGGGGTGCGCAGCTCGTGGCTGACGTCGGAGAAGAAGGTGGTCTTGGCGCGGTCGAGCTCGGCCAGGGCCTCGGCGCGGGCGCGCTCGGCGGCGTAGGCCCGCGCGTCGACGACGGCGCCGGCCACCTGTCCGGCCAGCAGCTCGTGGAAGGTGCGGTACTCGGCGTCCAGCGCCCGGTTGGGGGTCACGCCCACCAGCAGCGCGCCCACCGGCTCGCGGCCGGACCCGCCCGACAGCGGGAGCACGACCGCGTCGGTGACCGGGTCGCCGAACGGACCACCGGGGACGCCGAGGCCGGCGACGTCCACCGTGGCCAGCTCCCCGGCGGTCGCGGCGACGGCGGGCAGCCGCTCCGCGTCCACCCCGGTGACCGCGGCCCGGTGCAGCCGCCCGCCGTCGTCCCCGGTGAGGTAGACGGCGGCGAGGGGGACGTCGAGCAGGCCGTCGTCCAGCGCGCGGCAGACCCGGACGGCGAGGTCGCGCTCGTCCTCCCGCCGGCCGGCGGCGGTGGACACCGCGTGCAGCAGCCGCTGGCGCCGCTCGGCGACCACCTGGCGGGTCACCTCGGTGCACACCGCGTGCATGCCGGCGACCTCACCCGCGTCGCCGAAGGCGGGGGCGTGGGAGACGGTGAAGTAGGTCTCCTCGCGGTAGCCGGCGCGCTCGAGCAGGAGCAGCAGCTGGGGGATCCAGGACGCCTCGCGGGTGGCCATGGCGTGCTCGACCGGTTCCTGCAGCGCCGCCCACCCCTCGGCGAGGGTCACCCGCAGGTCCTCGCCGATCGCGGCGGGGTGCTTGGCGCCGATGAGGGTGGCGTAGGCGTCGTTGTAGAACTGCGTGTACCGCGGTCCCCAGGTCAGGATCATCGGGAAGCGCGAGGCCAGCACCGTGCGGACGGCGTGGCGCAGGGCGGCCGGCCAGCGCTCCACCGGCCCGACCGGCGTCGTCGACCAGTCGAAGGCGGCCATCAGCCGGCCGTTCTCGCCGCCGCCGGCGAAGACGCTCCCGGTGTCGGGGCCCACGGCGGGATCCGCGGGCACGGGCACCTCCAGGACGACCCTCCCCGCGCGCAGGCCGGGGCGGACCCGCCCGGCATCAGGACCAGGCGGCCGACCGGCCGCCGCACTGGCGGCCACGGTACCCGCGGGCGCCGGGAGCCCGCCGGGGCCTGCGTCGGTCGGCACCGGGCTCAGCGGCGCATCTCGGCCAGGAAGCCGGTCGCCTCGGACCGCAGCTTCTCGGCCATCTGGGACAGGCCGGTGACGTCGGTGGCCGTCGCGCCCAGGGACGCGGACCCGTCGACGGCCGCGGCGATGCCGTCCACCAGGCCGTTCATGTCGGCCACCGTGGTGCCGACCGTCCCCATCACCGCGGTGACGTCGTCGCAGGCCGCCCGGATCGCCTCCACCTGGGCGGTGACCCGCTCGGTCGCCTGCGCGGTCTGGTCGGCGAGGTCCTTGACCTCGGAGGCGACCACGGCGAAGCCCTTGCCCGCCTCGCCGGCGCGGGCCGCCTCGATGGTGGCGTTGAGCGCGAGCAGCCGGGTCTGCGCGGCCACCGACTCGATGAGCGCGATGACCTGGCGGATCTCGGCCGAGGTCCGGGTGAGGGAGGCGAGGGTCTCGGTCGCGTTGCCGACCTCGGACGCGGCCGCCTCGGCCGCCGTCGTCAGGCCCGCAGCCGACGCGCTCATCTCCGTGGCCGCCGTCGCCACCTGCTCGCTCATCGCCAGGACGACGGACTCGAAGTCGTCGGCCAGCCGCAGGCGCGAGATCTGGGCCTCGGTGACCCGGCCGGCGGTCTGCTGCATGGCGTCGCGCGCGGCGTTGATGTCGGTGGCCGCCTGCCGGTAGGCGCCCTGGAGCCCGGTGAGCAGCACCTTGCGGTGGAAGCGGCCCTCGGCGGCCGAGGCGAGCGCGGCGCGCGACTCGCGGACGAAGGCGTCGCTGACGTCGAGGGTGCGGTTGACGCCGTGCTGCAGCGCGACCAGCTCGGCGACGGCGTCGGAGCCCTCGACGGGGACGGCGCGGGCCTCGAGGTCACCGCGGGCGGCCGCCTCGCAGGTCTCGGTCAGGCGGCGCACGAAGGCGCGGTGGACGGCGAGCTCGTCGGCGTCGCGGTTCCGGGAGCGGCCCACGTCAGTTCTCCTCCTCGGTGACGATCGTCCAGACGAGGTCCTCGTAGGACGCGGCCTGCCGGGCGACGAGCTGCTCGAGCAGTGCCGAGGAGGCGGTGACGGCGGCGCGGGCGTTGGGGTGGCGGCGCTCCTCGGCGAGCAGCTGCTCGTAGAGGGGCCGGACGCGGTCGAGCGCACGCCGGGAGGGCCTGCGGCGGTTGGAGTGGTAGCCCACGACCGAGCCGTCGGCGCCGTAGGACGGCGTCACGTGCGCCAGCACCCAGTAGTGGGCGCCGTCGGCGGCGAGGTTGACGATGTAGGCGAACAGCTCCTGGCGGGCGGCCAGGGTGTCCCACAGCAGCTCGAAGACCGCGCGCGGCATGTCGGGGTGCCGGATCAGGTTGTGCGGCTGCCCGATGACCTCGTCGAGGGTGTAGGCGCCGACGCGGAGGAAGACGTCGTTGGCGTAGGTGATCACCCCGCGCGGGTCGGTCTTGGACACGATGAGCTCCTCCGCCGAGAAGGTGCGCTCCTCCCCGGTCGGGCGGACCGGTGGGCGCGTGTCCCGTCGTGCGGTCGTCCGCGGGGTGGTGTCCAGCACGCGGTGTCCTCCTGCCTCTGGTCGGTCGTGCCCCGGCTATCGGCAGGCGGGTGGGCGGACGTCAGTCGAGCCCGTCAGGTCGGGACCAAGGTCCCGGCCGGACCGGGGGCGCGGGGCCCCCGGTCCGGCCCGGGACCTCAGGCGCCCAGGACGACGCCCCGGCAGGACGACGAGCAGTCCTGCGTCCACACCGACGCGGGGAGCGCGGCGAGGCGGGCCGAGCGCACCAGCCGCTGGCCACCGGGGCCGGTGGCGGTGCTCGGCGGCGTCGGGGAGGCACCGTTGCCCGGCGGGGTGCCCGGGACCGGCGTGGTCGGCGGCGTGGCCGGCGCCGGCGCCGGCGTGCCCGGCGCGGGGGCGGTGCCCGGGTCGGTGCCGGCGTCCCCCGGGGCGGGGGTGTCCGCCGGCGGCGTGGCGCCGGCGGCGACGAACTCCAGCACGTCGTCGAGCACCTGGGACCGGCCGTCGGGCGCGAACACCGCGAGGTCGTGCCGGCCGGCGGCGCGCGCCGGGGTGCGGAAGACCAGCTCGGTGGTCGAGGAGCGCACCACCTGCCCGGCCGCCGTGCCCCCGACGAGGACCCGGGCGCCGGTGGGCAGCGCCAGACCGGTGATCCGCACCTGGGTGCCGCCGCTCACGTCGACTCGCACCGGGCTGACCGAGGTGATCCGGAAGAGGCCCACCTCCGGGTAGGTCACCGTGCCGCCGCCGGGCTCCGGGGCGGTCCCGCCGGAGCCGCCCGAGCCGCCGGAGCCCGGGTCGCCGGTGCCCGAGCCGTTGTCGGTGTCGGGCGTGCCGGCACCGTCGCCGGTGTCGGGCCCACCCGAGCCGCCGGAGCCGCCCGAGCCGCCCGAGCCGCCCGAGCCGCCCGAGCCGCCGGAGCCGCCCGAGCCGCCGGAGCCGTCCGAGCCGGGGTCCCCCGTGCCCGGGGTCGCGCCGGTGTCGGGGGAGCCGGCGTCCGGGGAGCCGGTCCCCGGGCCGGTCCCGGCGCCGCCGTCCGGCGAGGTGCCCGGCGGCGTCGTGGGCGGCGTGCCGGGCGTGCTGCCGGAACCGCTGTCCGGCGGGGTCCCCGGGGCGGTGCCGGGCGTGGTCCCCGGGGTGGTGCCGGGCAGGGAGCCCGGGCCGGTCCCCGGGTCGGGGGTGCCGGCTCCGTCCTGGCCGCCGCCCGTGCCCGGACCGGCCGGGACCTCCGTGCCGACCAGCAGCGGAGCTGCCCGGGTGGTGCCGAGCGGCACCCCGTCGCGGGTGAGCTGGACGGTGAGCACGTACCGCCCGTCGGTCAGCGGCAGGGTGGGGGACAGCGTGAGGCCGCCCAGGGTGCTGCGGGCGCCGAGGGCGAAGGTCGCCTGGCCCGCGTCGTCCGTGGTCACGGTGGCGCCGTCGAGCACGACGGGCACGTCGGCCACGGCCCACACGGTCCCCTCGTGCAGCATGCCGAGGCCCAGGGTGACGGCGAAGGAGCCGGGCGCGGCCGTGCCGGTCACCGCGACCCGCGGGGCCACCACGCCGGCGGGTGCCGTCATCGCGGAGAAGGCGTAGTCGACCGCCCCCAGGCCGGCGTCGGCCAGGCCGGCGACCGAGAGCCGGCCGCCGGTGACCGAGCGGCCGCGGAAGGCCACCACCGGGTCGACGTCCTCGAGCAGCGCCTGGCGCAGCTGCGCGGCCGTGGCGTCGGGCAGCGCGGCCCGGTAGAGGGCCGCGGCGCCCGCGACGAGCGGCGAGGCGAAGGAGGTGCCGTCCACGAGGCGGTAGCCGCCGTCGTTCCAGGTGGACAGCACCCGGCTGCCCGGGGCGAACAGGTCGACCGCGGTGGCGCCGTAGGCGGAGAAGGAGCTCACCGTGTCGGCCGCGGTGCTCGAGCCGACGGTGATGACGTTGGGCTCGGTGAGGTTGGCCGGGTAGACCGGGCTGCGGTCGCGGTCGGCGGAGTCGTTGCCCGCGGCGACGACGACCAGCACGCCCTTGGACCCGGCGTAGGCCACCGCGGAGCGCAGCACCTCCAGCGGCCAGCCGGAGAGCTGGCCGCCCCAGGAGGCGTTGACGACGTCGGCGCCGTGGTCGGCGGCGTAGCGGATGGCCTCGGCGCCCAGCAGGACGTCGACCCCGCTCCCGCTGCCCACGACGAGCGGCATGATCGACACCTCGGGCGCGATGCCGGCGCCGCCGCGGGCGTTGTCCGCGCGGGCGGCGATGGTCCCGGCGACGCTCGCGCCGTGGCTGCCGTTGGCGCCGTTGTCGACGTCGGGCGAGTTGGTCGTGAAGTTCCAGCCGTGGCAGTCGCCGGCCCGGCCGTCGCGGTCGGTGTCGAGGGTGCCGCACCCCTCGGCCGGGTCGGTCCACAGCGCGCCGGCGAGGTCCTCGTGGTCGGAGTCGTACCCGGTGTCGACGACGGCGACGACCACGCCCGAGCCGCGGCCTCCGGCCCAGCCGTCGGGGGCGTCGGTGTCGGCGTCGGGGACGGCCGTCTGCCCCGGGGCGTTGCGGCCGGTGTTGTCCAGGTGCCAGCCGTAGCCGGGCACCAGCGGGTCGCTGACCGTGCCGAACACCTCGGCGGTGGGGGAGGGCTCGACCGTGGCCACGCCGGCGACGGCGGCCAGGTCGTCCTCGTCGAGCGAGCCGGTCGCCACCAGGGCCCGGCCGTCGCTGAGCCGCTGCACGTTGGCCACGCCCTCCAGCGCGGCCAGCGGGTCCAGCAGCCCGGCGGCGTCCCCGGTCGTGGCCGTGACCACGTAGCGGGTCAGCCCGTCACCGGGACCGAAGTCCCCGGCGACCGCCACGGCGGGTGCGGCCAGCGCCGTGTAGGCCGCCGCTCCCGCGTAGCCGGCGACCAGGGCCGTCACCAGCACACCCGCCTGGGTGCGCCTCCTCAGGGTCGACACGTCCCCTCCTCCCGGCCCGGGAGCGCGCCCGGGCGACGCCGGCCCCCGACGGGCCGGCGGGACGGCATCGGCACGCGGGCCGGCCGGGCGGAGGGAGCGGGCACCGGGTCTGACCCGGGAGGATGAGGCCGGCCTCCCTAGACTCCGCGCCATGCTGCTGTCCGACCGCGACATCCGCGCCGCGATCGCCGAGGGGCGGCTCGGCATCGAACCGCACGACGCGGGGCTGGTGCAGCCCTCGAGCATCGACGTCCGGCTCGACCGCTACTTCCGGGTCTTCAACAACGCCCGCTACACCCACATCGACCCGGCGCAGCAGCAGGACGACCTGACCACGCTCGTGGAGCCCGACGGCGACGAGCCGTTCGTGCTGCACCCCGGGGAGTTCGTGCTCGGGTCGACGCTCGAGGTGGTCTCGATCCCCGACGACCTCGCCGCGCGGCTGGAGGGCAAGAGCTCGCTGGGCCGCCTCGGCCTGCTCACCCACTCGACGGCGGGCTTCGTCGACCCGGGCTTCACCGGGCACATCACGCTGGAGCTGTCCAACGTGGCGAACCTGCCGATCACGCTGTGGCCGGGGATGAAGATCGGCCAGCTGTGCCTGTTCCGGCTGACCTCGGCCGCCGAGCACCCCTACGGCTCGGCGGTGTACGGCTCGCGCTACCAGGACCAGCGCGGCCCCACGCCGTCGCGGTCCTACCGCAACTTCAGTCGCGCGGAGACCCGGCCGCTGCCGGACTGACCGCCGCGGGCGACCAGCCGGGCAGCTCGTCGTCGACGGTGCGCGGGCGGGTGGCCAGCCAGCCGGTGACCGTGAGTCCCACCGTGGTCGCCGCGACCAGCCAGAACATGCCGGTGTAGCCGCCGGTGACGTCGCGCAGCACGCCCACGAGCAGCGGGCCGGCGGCGGCCAGCACGTAGCCCCAGCCCTGGGTGAACGTGGACAGCGCCGCGGTGGTCTCCGGCGTCCGGGCGCGGACGCCGATGAGCGCGAGCACCATGCTGAACGTCCCCATGCCCAGGGCCAGGATCGACATCCACAGCCACGGCACGCTGCGCGGGGCCAGCCACAGCCCGCCCCAGCCGACGACGTAGCAGGCCATGAAGCCCAGCAGCAGCGGCCGCTGCAGCCGCTGGCGCACGGTGAGCGCGGGGGCGACGGCGTTGACCGGGACGACGACCACCGAGTTGATCCCGAGCAGCAGGCCCGCCGTCGCGGCGCTGAGCCCGGCGTCGCGCAGGTACTGCGCCGACCAGCCCATGACGACGTAGGCCTGGGTCGCCTGCAGCCCGAAGAACAGCGCGAGGACCAGCGCCGTGGGGCTGCGCCACAGCGGGCCGAGCCGGACGGCGCGGTGGTTGCCGCGCGAGGCGCCCGCGTGGTGCGGGGTGAACGCCCACGGCAGCGCCGCGAGCAGCGCCAGCACCGCCCAGACGCCGAGCGCCCAGCGCCAGCCCTCGGGGCCCGCGGCCGCGGCGATCGGCGCGGTGGCGGTCGCGGCGACGGCGCCGCCGATGGCCATCGCGGCGCTGTAGGCGCCCACCAGCAGGCCGGTGCGCTCGGGGAACCAGCGCTTCACCAGGCCGGGCAGCAGCACGTTGCCCAGCGCCCCGCCGACCATCGCCAGCGCCGTCCCGGCGAGGAACAGCGGGAAGGAGTCGACGACGGCGCGCAGCACCAGCCCGGCCGCCATGGTCAGCAGCGCCCCGGCGAGCACGTGCGCGTCGCGGAACCGGGCGGCCAGCGGCGGCCCGGCGAAGCCGATCGCGGCGAAGCAGACCACCGGCATCGTGGTGACCACACCGGCCGCCGCACTGGAGACGCCGAGGCCGCGCTCGAGCTCCTGGAGGACCGGCCCCACCGAGGCCACCGCCGTCCGCAGGTTGGTGGCGGTGAGCACGATGGCCACCGCCACGAGGACCAGCCCGCGACGCCGGTCCGCGGCGGCCGGCGGGGTGCTGGTGGGGAGGGGGGCGGTGCGGGTCACCCCCCGATGGTGCCTGGTGGGTGCGCGGTGCAACCAATCCGCTGGTCAGCGCCGCGGCCGGGACGACGGACGCCGCCGGCGAGGCGGTTGCCTCGCCGACGGCGTCCGAGGGGGCCTTCCTCAGGCCTGGGGGCCGTGTCCCGTGGCGGCCGAGCCGGTGCCGGCGACGTCGTCGTCGGCGGTGCCGACCTCGGCGCCGTGCTCGGTGCCCGGGGTGCCGACCGGGGCCATCGAGCGGAGCAGGATCTGGCTGACGTCGAGGACCTCGACGTGCTCGGCGGCCTCACCGTTCTGCTTCTTCGACGTCAGGGCGTCGGAGAGCATCGTGATGCAGAACGGGCAGGCGGTGGAGATGACGTCGGGGTCGAGGCCCAGGGCCTCCTCGGTGCGCTCCACGTTGATCCGCTTGCCGATCTTCTCCTCCATCCACATGCGCGCGCCGCCGGCGCCGCAGCAGAAGCCGCGGTCCTTGCAGCGGTGCATCTCCTGGGTGGAGAGGCCCTGCACGCTGTCGAGGATCTCCCGCGGCGGCGTGTAGACCTTGTTGTGCCGGCCGAGGAAGCACGGGTCGTGGTAGGTCACCTTGCGGTCGACCGGGGTGACCGGGGTGAGCCGGCCCTCCTCCACCAGCTGGCTGAGCAGCTGCGTGTGGTGCACGACCTCGTACTCGCCGCCGACCTGCGGGTACTCCCGGCCCAGCGAGTTGAAGCAGTGCGGGCAGGTGGTGACGATCTTGCGCATGCCCGGCACGCGGCCCTCGAAGACGCCGTTGAGCGTCTCGACGTTCTCCTGGGCCATCATCTGGAAGACGAACTCGTTGCCCATGCGGCGGGCCGGGTCGCCCGAGCAGGTCTCGCCCGAGCCCAGGACGGCGAACTCGACGCCGGCGGTGTGCAGCAGCTCGGCGACGGCCTTCGTGACCTTCTTGGCGCGGTCGTCGATGGCGCCGGCGCAGCCGACCCAGAACAGGTACTCGACCTCGTGGGGCAGCGGGCCGTCGGCCATCCGCACCTCGAAGTCCATCTCCTTGATCCAGTCCTCGCGGGTGCTCGGGCTCACGCCCCAGGGGTTGCCGCGGTTCTCGAGGTTGCGCAGCATCACGCCGGCCTCGGACGGGAAGTTGGACTCGATGAGCACCTGGTAGCGGCGCATGTCGTCGATGTGGTCGACGTGCTCGATGTCCACCGGGCACTGCTCGACGCAGGCGCCGCAGTTGGTGCAGCTCCACAGCACGTCGGGGTCGATGACCCCGCCCTCCTCGAGGGTGCCGACCAGCGGGCGGTGCGCCTGGGCGTCGTTGGTGCCCTCGATGCGGGCGTAGCCCGAGGCCCAGACCTGCTCGTCGCTGGGCTTCAGGACGTCGTAGTCGGGCGCGGTCTCCGACGCCGTCTTCTCGCCGAGCAGGTAGGGGGCCTTCGCGTACAGGTGGTCGCGGAGGTCCATGATCACCATCTTGGGGCTGAGCGGCTTGCCCGTGTTCCACGCCGGGCACTGGCTCTGGCACCGCCCGCACTCGGTGCAGGTGGTGAAGTCGAGCATCCCCTTCCAGGTGAAGTCCTCGATCTTCCCGCGGCCGAAGACGTCGTCCTCGCCGGGATCCTCGAAGTCGATCGGCTTGCCGTTCGAGGTCATCGGCTGCAGCGGGCCCAGCGCGACGGAGCCGTCGTCGTTGCGCTTCCAGTAGATGTTGAAGAAGGCGCTGAAGCGGTGCCAGGCGACACCCATGTTGAGGATCCGGCTGACGACCACCAGCCAGGTCAGCGAGACGACGATCTTGACGAAGGCGACGACGCTGAGCAGATCGGGGCTGTCGGGCAGCACGGTGGCCAGCAGGCTGGCGAACGGGTGCGACCAGGTCGGGGCCTCGGTGAGCCCGGAGGACACCTTCAGCGCGCGGATCAGCAGGATGCAGATGCCGACGGTGAGGACGACGGCCTCGACGAAGTAGCCGCGGCCCTCGTTGGAGCCGGCGAAGCGGCTGGTGCGGCCCTGCCGGCGCGGGTGGTCCTTCTGCCGCCGGTAGATCAGGTACAGGATCCCCAGGACCGTGCCGGCGCCGATGACGTCGGCGAAGAGGTTCCAGAGGCTCCACTCGCCGATCAGCGGCAGGTGGAAGGCCGGGTCCCACACCTCGCCGAAGGCCTCGACCAGCGTGAGGAACAGGCCGTAGAAGCCGACGAAGACGAACCAGTGGGCGGCGCCGATGGCCGACCACTTGAGCATCCGGGTGTGCCCGAGCGACTCCACCGCGAGCGTCTTCAGCCGCGGGCCGACCGGGCCGTTGCGGGTGGAGTCCGGTTGGCCGGTGCGGATGATCCGCACCATCGCCCGGACGGCGCGGTAGGCGAAGACAACCGCCACGATGAGGAACAGCACGCTGATCGTGCCGAGCACGATCTGCAGGGGGCCCGTCATGATTCCCTCTCCCCACGCCCAGCGGCGTCGGTTGCTCCGTCCGCCCGGACCGCGCGAGAGGGGTCTCGCCGCCGTCCCCACCGGCCCGCGGACCGGCGGCGGATCGCGCGTGGGCGCCTGTGCCCACGCCGCCCAGCACGATAGCTGGCCGGAGCACGGGTTACTCAGCGGTAACCGTGGGCGCCGCGCCCCGATCGGGAGGCGTCGCGCGGTGCTCGGCGTCCACCGGGAGGTGGCCTCACCTGGGCGTTGTTGGCTCCCGGCACTCGCTGGAACACCTCGCGGAGGTGTTCCGGTGCGGCGGCGTCGCGCCGGCGGGGTGACCGGGCTCACGTCGCGTGAGCACGGACGGATCGCCGTCCCGACCTCGCCGTGCGGTGCCCGACCTCACCGCGCAGCACGAGGCCCGGCACCGCTGCGTGGGGCCGGCTCAGGCCGACCGCCGCCTGCCCAGAGCGCGGGGCGCGGCCGAGAACCGTCGTGTCGCCGGTCCGGAGGTGGCGAGGAGGGACCCGAGGCGCTGGGCCACCGCCGGCCAGGGAGCACCGAGGTCGGCGTCGGCGACCCGGACGACGCGGATGCCCAGCGCGCGGAGGTCGTCCTCCCGCCGCTTCTCCCCCCACACGACCTGGCCCGGTGAGCGCTCGTGCCAGGGGTCGGTGTACTTCACCCGGCCGTCGAACTCGACGGCGACGGCGGCGTCGTCGAACCACGCGTCGACGACGCCGACGAGTCGCCCGCCGGCGCGGATCGCCACCTGTAGCTCCGGTGACGGCAGGTCCGACCCGACGATGCGCAGTCGGCCCCGGGTCTCGAGGGGCGACTCGGCGCGCCCGTCGGCGAGGTCGATCGCCCGCCGCGCCCGCGGTGCCCCACGCCAGCAGGGCTGCGCCGCCGTGACGAGGGACAGCTCCTGGAGGGTCGTCCGGCCGGCCAGGAGGGCGGCGTCCATCGCGACGACAGCGTCCTCCAGCGGCCACTCCCGGGCGCAGTCGACCAGCGTCCGGGCCGGCGAGGTGAGGCGGACGGGGCCGTGCCGGACCGCTTCGTGGGCGTGGAGCGGCGCGCAGTTGACCCGGAAGCCCGCCCCCGTCCGCCACTGCTGGGGGTCGGTCAGCCGGACCGTGCGCTCGAGTCCGTCCCACACGGGCAGGCCGAGCAGGCGGGCGGCCGAACCGTGGCTGACGACGGCGTCCGGGCGGTCGAGGGACAGCAGGACGGCGAGGCACTCCAGGCCGTGCGGGCGCCCGCCGAGGGCGTCCAGGCGTTCGGCGGTCGTGTAGACGCCCCGCCGCAGCCGCACCCAGGTCCCGGCGCCGTGCAGGGCGTGGATCTCGTCGTGGCCGTACCCGGCCCGGCGGGCGTCGACGGCGGTGAACAGTCCCCACTGACGGTCAGCGGCGGCGCGCAGGACGGGGTGCACGCGGCGAGTCTGGCGAGGCTCCGAGCCCGGGTGCGCCCCGTGCGCCTCCCTGTGGACGCCGGTCGGCGCGGTGGACGGTCGCCGACCTCGCCGTGCGGTGCCCGACCTCGCGGTGCGGAGCGAGGTCGGGCACCGCGGAGCGAGGCCGGGCACCGCGGGATGAGGGTGGGCGCCACGTGACCAGGCCGGCCGGCTCGACTCGCGGCTGTGGGCCACGTCACGGGGGAGGGCCGCGGCAGGCCGGGGAACACCCGTGCCGGGAGTGCCGTTAGTGTGGGCAGGAAAGTTGAGCGAACCCGACGCAAGGCGGCCGACGAGTGCCGCGCCGGGGCCTGCCCGACGACCTCCGGACCAGCACCACCCACCAGCAGACCAACGACACACCAGCAGACACGGAAGAGAGGCCAGCTCCATGGCTCGAGCGGTCGGTATCGACCTCGGCACCACCAACTCCGTCGTCACCGTCCTCGAGGGCGGCGAGCCGACGGTCATCGCGAACTCCGAGGGCTCGCGCACCACCCCGTCGGTGGTCGCGTTCGCCAAGAACGGCGAGGTCCTCGTCGGCCAGTCGGCCAAGAACCAGGCGGTCACCAACGTCGACCGCACCATCCGCTCGGTCAAGCGCCACATGGGCACCGACTGGCGGACCGGCGAGATCGACGGCAAGCGCTACACGCCGCAGGAGATCAGCGCGCGCATCCTGCAGAAGCTCAAGCGGGACGCCGAGACCTACCTGGGCGAGCCGGTGACCGACGCGGTCATCACCGTCCCGGCCTACTTCGAGGACGCGCAGCGGCAGGCCACCAAGGAGGCCGGCGAGATCGCGGGCCTCAACGTCCTGCGCATCGTCAACGAGCCCACCGCGGCCGCGCTGGCCTACGGCCTGGACAAGGGCGAGACCGAGCAGACGATCCTCGTCTTCGACCTCGGCGGCGGCACCTTCGACGTCTCGCTGCTGGAGATCGGCGAGGGCGTCATCGAGGTGAAGGCCACCGCGGGTGACAACCACCTCGGCGGCGACGACTGGGACCAGAAGGTCGTCGACCACCTGGTCAAGACCTTCAACGTCTCCAACGGCATCGACCTGTCCAAGGACAAGCTGGCCATGCAGCGGCTCCGTGAGGCCGCCGAGAAGGCCAAGATCGAGCTGTCGGGCGCGCAGTCGACCAACGTCAACCTGCCCTACATCACCGCCGGCGCCGAGGGCCCGCTGCACCTCGACGTCACCATCACCCGCGCCGAGTTCCAGCGGATGACCGCCGACCTGCTCGACCGCGCCCGCGCGCCGTTCAACCAGGCCATCCGCGACGCCGGCATCTCCGTGGGCCAGATCGACCACGTCGTCCTCGTCGGTGGCTCGACCCGCATGCCGGCCGTGTCCGACCTGGTGCGCGAGCTGACCGGCGGCAAGGAGCCCAACAAGGGCGTCAACCCCGACGAGGTCGTCGCCATCGGTGCCGCGCTGCAGGCCGGTGTCCTCCGCGGCGAGGTCAAGGACGTCCTGCTGCTCGACGTCACCCCGCTGTCCCTGGGCATCGAGACCAAGGGCGGGATCATGACCAAGCTCATCGAGCGCAACACCACGATCCCGACGAAGCGCTCGGAGATCTTCACGACGGCCGACGACAACCAGCCCTCCGTGCAGATCCAGGTCTTCCAGGGCGAGCGCGAGATGGCGATGTACAACAAGAAGCTCGGCATGTTCGAGCTGACCGGCCTGCCGCCGGCGCCGCGCGGTGTCCCGCAGATCGAGGTCGCCTTCGACATCGACGCCAACGGCATCGTGCACGTGTCCGCCAAGGACCTCGGCACGGGCAAGGAGCAGTCGATGACCATCACCGGCGGCTCGGCGCTCCCGAAGGACGACATCGAGCGGATGATGCGCGACGCCGAGGCCCACGCCGAGGAGGACAAGCGCCGCCGCGAGGAGGCCGAGACCCGCAACCTGGCCGAGTCGCTGCAGTACCAGACCGAGAAGTTCCTGGCCGAGAACGGCGAGCGGATCCCGGCCGACAAGAAGGAGGAGCTCGGCGAGGCCCTCACCGAGCTGCGCTCCGCCCTCGGCGGCTCGGACATCGCCGCCATCAAGTCGGCGCAGGAGAAGGTCGCCCGCGTCTCGCAGGAGGTCGGCGGGGCGCTCTACGCCCAGCAGGCCGAGGCCGGCGCCGCCGGTGACGGCGTGCCCGGTGCGGGCGCGGGTGCCGCGGGCGCGGCCGGTGCCTCGGCCCCGTCCGGTGACGACGACGTCGTCGACGCCGAGATCGTCGACGAGGACGCCGACCGCCGATGAGCCAGGGGGACGAGCAGCCGCGGGTCGTGATCCGTGACAAGCGGCGGATCGACCCCGTCAGCGGCGCGGTGCGGGTGCCGGCCGGCGAGCAGCCGGCCGGCGCCCCGCCGGGCCCGTCCACAGCCGACCCATCGCCAGGGGAGCAGATGAGCGAGAACGAGACGGTCGCCGGCCCGGAGGTCACCCCGGAGGCGGTCGCGGCAGGCAGCGACGACGGTGCCGGGGACACGGCCCGCCAGCTGGCCGAGCGCACCGAGGACCTGCAGCGGGTGACCGCCGAGTACGCCAACTACCGGCGGCGCGTCGACCGCGACCGCAGCCTGGTCGCCGACCAGGCCGCCGAGCGGTTCGCCACCCAGCTGTTCCCGATCGTCGACGACATCGAGCGGGCCCGCGACCACGGCGACCTCACCGGCGCCTTCAAGGTGGTGGCCGACCGCGTCCTCGGCGTCCTCGACGGGCTCGGCGTGCAGGCCTTCGGCGTCGCCGGCGACCCGTTCGACCCGGCGCTGCACGAGGCCGTCCTGCACGACACGTCCGACACCGTCGAGGTGCCGACGGCGACGACGGTGCTGCGGCAGGGTTTCCGCCGTGGTGACCGCGTCCTGCGGACCGCCATGGTGGCCGTGACCGACCCGGCCGGCGGCGCGGCCGCGGAGCCGGCCACCCCCGAGACGACCGGCAGCGGTGCGCCGGGGGAGACCCCGGCCGCCGGCTGACCGGCCGTCGCGACGTGAGGAGAGGAGGCGCCCGATGAGCACTCGGGACTTCATCGAGAAGGACTACTACGCCGCGCTGGGCGTCTCCCAGAGCGCCGACGCCGCGGAGATCAAGAAGGCCTACCGCCAGCTGGCCCGCGACCTGCACCCGGACAAGAACCCGGGCAACACCGACGCCGAGGCCCGCTTCAAGGAGGTCTCCGAGGCCTACGACGTGCTCTCCGACCCCAAGCGGCGCGGGGAGTACGACGAGGCCCGGCGGCTCTTCGGCTCCGGCGGTGCCGGCGCGCGGGCCGGCTTCCCGGGCGGCTTCCCCGGCGGCTCCGGCGGCGGGCAGCCCTTCGACCTCGGCGACCTCTTCGGGGGCGCCGGGGGCGGGGCCGGCCGCGCCGGCGCCGGTGGGCTCGGCGACATCTTCGGCAACCTCTTCGGCGGTGCCGGCGGTGCCGCGCCGGGGTCGGCCCGGGCCCGCTCGCAGGCGGCGTCCGGCCCGGCCCGCGGGCAGGACGTGGAGACCGAGGCGACGCTGTCGTTCGAGGAGGCCGTCCTCGGGGTGACGGTGCCACTGCGCATGCAGAGCCCCGGTACCTGCCCGACCTGCCACGGCAGCGGCGCCCGCCCGGGCACCTCCCCGCACACCTGCGAGGTGTGCGGCGGCGCGGGGGTCACCAGCCGCAGCCAGGGCGCGTTCGCCTTCTCCGAGCCCTGCCGCGCGTGCCGTGGCAGCGGGTCGGTGGTCGACGACCCCTGCCCGACCTGCGCCGGCAACGGCGTCACCACCCAGACCCGCACCATCACCGTGCGGATCCCGGCGGGCGTCAAGGACGGCCAGCGCATCCGGCTGGCCGGCAAGGGCGCGCCCGGCCGCCGCGGCGGCCCGGCCGGCGACCTGTTCGTCGTGGTGCACGTCAGCGACCACGAGCTGTTCGGCCGCCGGGGTGACGACCTGACGCTCACCGTGCCGATCACCTTCGCCGAGGCCGTCCTCGGGACGACGCTGACCGTGCCCACCCTCGACGGCGACGTCACGCTCAAGGTGCCGCCGGGCACCGCGAGCGGGCGGACGCTGCGGGTGCGCGGGCGGGGCGTCCCCGGCCGCGGCCGCACCGGCGACCTGCTGGTCACCGTCGAGGTGGCCGTCCCGCAGCGGCTGTCGGCCGAGGCGGAGCGGGCGGTCAAGACCCTCGACGCCGAGCTGCCCGACCCGCGGCCGCAGATCACCGCGGCGGTGGGGAAGGGCGCGGACAAGGGGAGCTCCCGGTGAGCGTCGACGGGCGGGAGCGGCGCGACGCCGCCCGCGCCGTCGCCGACGACGCCCCTGTCTTCGTCATCTCGGTGGCCGCCGAGCTGGCCGGCATGCACGCCCAGACGCTGCGCCAGTACGACCGGCTGGGCCTGGTGACGCCGGGCCGCACGCCCGGCGGGGGCCGGCGCTACAGCCCGCGCGACGTCGCCCTGCTGCGGGAGGTGCAGCGCCTCTCCCAGGAGGACGGCGTCAACCTCGCCGGCATCAAGCGGATCATCGACCTGGAGTCCCAGGTCGAGGCGCTGCGGCAACGGGTGCACGAGCTGGTCGACGACCTCGAGGACTCCGAGCGCCGCCGCATCGCCGCGGAGTCCGCGCTGCGCAGCGGCTTCGGCACCCCGCTGCGCCGGGCCGACCTGGTGCCCGTCCGGCAGGCCAGCTCGGCGCTGGTCGTCTGGCACCCCCGGAGCGAGCGGTGAGCGCCGCGCCGCGTCCGGACGCGCACGAGTCCTTCGTCCGGCTGGAGCGGGAGATCGGCCTGCTGCTGCGCCGGTCGCGGGCGATCTCGACCCGGCTGGCCCGCGAGCTGCACCCCGACCTCGACGGCGCCGCGTACGGGCTCCTGGCCCTGCTGCAGGACGCCGGGCCGCTGCGGGCCAGCGACCTGGTCGCCCGGCTGGGCCTCGACAAGAGCACGGTGAGCCGCCAGGTGGCCTCGCTGGTCGACCTCGGCATGGTCACCCGCGAGCCCGACCCGGACGACGGGCGGGCCCAGGTGCTGCGCACCTCGGCGGAGGGGGCGGCCCGGCTGGCCGGCATCCGCGAGGTGCGCCGCGCCCGCTGGGAGGCCGACCTCTCGGGCTGGCCGGCGCAGGACGTCGCCACGCTCGGCGACCTGCTGGCCCGGCTCAACCGGCTCGGCGAGGCCCGCGAGGCGGAGTCCGGCGGTCGCGGCTGACTCGCAGACGACGGCGCCCCCGTACCGGTCCGGTACGGGGGCGCCGTCGCTCGTGCAGGTCGTCCTGCTCTCAGGACCCGGGCACCATCCAGTCGAGCACCGGTGAGGCCTGCAGCACCACGATCAGGCACATCAGCAGGAGCAGCAGCATGCTCCAGCCGAAGACCTTCCGGAACAGCTCGCCCTCCCGGCCGGCCATGCCCACCGCGGCGGCCGCGATGGCCAGGTTCTGCGGGCTGACCATCTTGCCCATGACGCCACCGGAGGAGTTGGCCGCGGCCAGCAGCACCGGGTCCAGGCCGGCGTTGGTCGCCGCCTGCACCTGCAGGGCGCCGAACAGCGCGTTGGCCGAGGTGTCCGAGCCGGTCACCGCGACGCCGATCCAGCCCAGGATGGGCGAGAGGAAGGCGAAGAAGCCGCCGGTCTCGGCCAGCAGCCGGCCGAGGTGGCTGGTCATGCCCGACTGGTTGAGCACGTAGGCCAGGGCGAGCACCGCCATGACGGTGACGATGGCCCACTTGAGCTCGCGGTAGGTGTCGACGTAGGCCTTCAGCGCCCGCCCGGGCGAGACCCGCAGGACCAACATGGTGAGCAGCCCCGCGATGATCATGAGCGTGCCGGCGGCGGGCAGCCAGTTGAAGGTGAACGTCGTCGACGCGAGCTCCTCGCTCGAGCCGGCCGCGAACACGTTCAGCCCGGGCCACGGGAACGTCGTCGTCCACGGCGCCTGGGCCAGCGCGGCCTTGACAGGCGCGAGGTTCGCCAGGGCGAAGATCACGATGATGATCCCGTAGGGGGCGTAGGCCTTGGCGACCTCCGCCGGGGTGTCCGGCACCGACGGAGCGCCTCCGGTGCCGGCCGAGGGGGCATGCGGGTCGCGCGCCGCCTGGCGGCCCGGCGCGTCCCCGAGCTCCTCGCCGGCGGTGGCGCCGACGCCGCCCCGGTCGCGGCCGCGGCCACCGGCGGCCACGGTGCCACCAGCATCCCGGGCGCCACCACCGGCCCCGGTCCCACCGGCCAGGGTGGCCGCGGTGACCGGCTCGTACGTCGCCTTCCGCATCCGGACGACGGCGACGACGGCGGCCGCGGAGACCAGCGCGGCGATGATGTCGGTCAGCGGCACCGAGATGTAGTTGGCGGCGACGAACTGGGCCACGCCGAAGGCGACGCCGGCGACCAGCGCCTCCAGCCAGGTGTCCTTCAGGCCGCGCCTGCCGTCGACGACCAGCACCAGCACCAGCGGCACGAACGCCGCGAGGATCGGCGTCTGCCGGCCGGCCATGGCACCGAGGGTGTCGACGGTGAGCCGCGCGTCGTCGCTGACGCCGGAGGTGACCGTGGCCAGCGTGACGATCGGCGTGGCCAGGGCGCCGAAGGCGACCGGTGCGGTGTTGGCGATGAGCGCCACCGCGGCGGCCTTCATCGGCTGGAAGCCCAGCGTCATGAGCATGACGACGCTGATGGCGACCGGCGTGCCGAAGCCGGCGAGCGCCTCGAGCAGGGCGCCGAAGCAGAAGGCCACGATGATGGCCTGGATCCGCTGGTCGGGGCTGACCTTCTCGAACGACCGCCGCAGCACGTCGAAGTGCCCGGTGGCGACGGTGAGGTTGTAGACCCAGATGGCGTTGATGACGATCCAGAGGATCGGGAAGAAGCCGAAGGCCGCGCCCTCGGTGGCCGACAGCACGGCCTGCCCGACCGGCATGCGGAACGCCAGGATCGCCAGGACCAGCGCGACGGCCAGCGAGATCAGGCCGGCGAGCCAGGCCTTGACCTTGAGCGCGCCGAGGAGCACGAACAGCGTGAGCAGCGGTATCGCTGCCACCAGGGCACTGAGTGCGAGTGACCCCCCGACGGGGTCGACGACCTGCTCGAACAACGGGGCTCCTTCCCTCGACGGTGAGGGCACGAGGCTGGGTGGGGGTGGTGCGGGTCGTGCAGGGGAAGTCGGTGGGCGCTCAGGTGGAGACGCCGAGCGCGGACGTGGGCAGGCCGCGGATGGAGGCGTCGAGGACCTCGACGGTGTGCGCCATCCCGATGTCCGCGCCGCGCCGCTGCAGCGAGGAGGCCACCTGCATGAGGCAGCCGGGGTTGGCCGTCACCAGCAGGGCCGCCCCGGTGGAGACGATGTTGGCGGCCTTGCGGTCGCCGAGCTCCCGGGCCGGCTCGGGGTTGAGCACGTTCCAGATGCCGGCCGAGCCGCAGCAGATCGCCGCCTCGGGGATCTCCCGCAGCTGCAGGCCGGGGATCTCCTGCAGCAGGGCCCGCGGCTGCGCCCGCACGCCCTGGGCGTGCGCCAGGTGGCAGGCGTCGTGGTAGGCGACGGTGACCTCGAGCGGGTGCCGCGGGGCGACGGTGCCGAGCTCGGCGAGGATCTCGGAGACGTCGCGCACCTTGTCGGTGAACGCCCGCGCCCGCTCGGCGTAGGCCGGGTCGTCGGCGAGCAGGTCGGCGTACTCCTTCATGCTCGAGCCGCAGCCGGCCGCGTTCACCACGACCCAGTCGACGCCGGCGCTCTCGAAGGCCTCGACCGTGCGGCGGGCGAAGCGCCTGGCCTCGTCGTCGCGGCCGTTGTGCACCGACAGCGCCCCGCAGCAGCCCTGCGACTGCGGCACGATGACGTCGCAGCCCTCCGCGGCCAGCACCCGCACCGTGGCGGCGTTGACGCCGGGGAAGAACTCGCCCTGGACGCACCCGGTGAGCAGCCCGACGACGGCGCGGCGGGTGCCGGTGGCCGGCGTCCGGGCGGGGATCGGCTCCCGCTTCTCCAGCGGCGGCGCCAGGCTCTCCATCACGGCCAGCTTCGGCGCCAGGCGCTCCAGCAGGCCGCTGCGGCGGATCACCTTCGGCAGGCCGCTGCGCTGGTAGAGCCGCAGCGGTCCGCGCAGCGCGCGCAGCCGCCGCTTGTAGGGGAACAGCGCGAAGATCGCGTTGCGCAGAGCGCGGTCGCCCGGCGAGCGGTCGTGGTTGCGCTCCACCTGGGCGCGGGTGGCCTCGATGAGCTTGTCGTACTGCACACCCGACGGGCACGCCGTCACGCAGGCCATGCAGCCCAGGCAGGCGTCGAAGTGCTGCACCATCGAGTCGGTCATCGGCTCGCCCTCGAGCCCGGACTTCATCAGGTAGATGCGCCCGCGCGGGGAGTCCATCTCCTCGCCCCACAGCGTGTACGTGGGGCAGGTGGTCAGGCAGAACCCGCAGTGCACGCAGTCGCTGATCAGCTCCTTCGACGGCGGGTGGTGCTCGTCGAACGCGCCGCGGCCGGGCATGCCCAGCTCCACCGGCCGCTCCGGGGTCGTCGTCATCAGAGGCCTCCCACGAACCGGCCGGGCGCCAGGCGGCGCTCCGGGTCGAACCGTTCCTTCACCCGGCGCACGAGGTCCAGCGCCGGCACCGGGCCCCACGCGTCCACCGCGGCGGCGACCTCGGGAGCCGCGTCGAGCACCACCAGCGCACCCCCGACGGCGGTGCACTCGGCGCGCAGCCGCTCGACGACCCGCGCCACCGCGGCGGGCTCGGCGCCGGTGGCCAGCGCGCCGTACAGGACGCCCGCCCCGGCCGACCCGCGCAGGTCCAGGTCGAGCCCGGCGTCGGCGGCCGCCGCGCGGGCGGCCTCGAGCACCCGGGCCAGCCCGGAGAGGGCGAACGTCGCCTTGAGCGCGGTCGGGCGGCCCGGCAGGCCCGCCCACGGGTGGGCGGCCCAGCCCTCGGGCAGCTCGGCGGCCGCGCTGGACGCGTCACCCAGCAGCTGCCGGGTGGTGGCGGTGCGGCCCTCGACGCCGGCCTCGATGCCCTCGAGCAGCACCGAGACGGTTCCGGTACCCCCGGGGCGCCAGGAGACCTCGACCGCGGAGGGCACGACCTGGGCCTGCAGCACCGCCTGCACCAGGCGCTGGGCCTCCTCCGGCCGCTCGAACGGCGCGGCGACCACGCTGCGGGCGGCCGGCAGCGGGTGCAGCCGGAACACCGCCTCGGTCACCACGGCGAGCGTGCCGAACGAGCCGATGACCAGCTTGCCGAGGTCGTATCCGGCCACGTTCTTCACCACGCGGCCGCCGGCCTTGGCCACCACCCCGTCGGCGCGGACGACGGTGACGCCGATGAGCAGGTCGCGGGCGGTGCCGAAGGCGACCCGGCCGGGGCCGCTGGCGTTGGTGGCCAGCGTGCCGCCGATGCTGCCGCCGGGCACGGTCTCGTCCAGCGCCAGCCGCTGACCGGCGCCGGCGACGGTGCGCTGCACCTCGGCCAGCGTCGTCCCGGCCTGGGTCTCGACGATGAGGTCGCCGGCGGCGTGGTCGAAGACGGCGTCCATCCGGCTCAGGTCGACGACGAGGTCGGCCCGCTCGGGCGGCCGGCCCCAGGTCAGCTTGGTGCCGCGGCCCCGCGGGACGAGGGCGAGCCGGTGCGCGGCGGCCGCCCGCAGCACCTCGGCGACCTCCGGGGTGGACCCCGGCCGGGCGACGAGCGCCGGCGTCACGCCGTCGACGGCGTCGGCCGGCGTGCCGTCGGCGACCTCGCCGCAGGCGGCGGACAGTGCGGTGCGCGCGGCACCCAGGTCCAGCCCGACGGCGGTCATCAGAACGCCTCCGCCTTGCCGGCCGCGACCAGCGGGTGCGGGGCGCCCTTCTTCCTCCCGGGCACCTCGCCGCACAGCCGCGGGGTGGGGAACACCTTGCCGGGGTTGGCGACGCCGTCGGGGTCGAACGCGCAGCGGACCAGCTGCATGGTGTCGAGGTCCTCGTCGCTGAACATCTTCGGCATGTAGGCGGCCTTGTCGATGCCGACGCCGTGCTCGCCGGTGATCGACCCGCCGTGGGAGATGCAGAGGTCGAGGATCGCGCCGCTGACCTCCTCGGCGGCCTCGGCCGCGCCCTCCACCGCGTCGTCGAAGAGCACCAGCGGGTGCAGGTTCCCGTCGCCGGCGTGGAAGACGTTGGCCACCCGCACGCCGGAGGACTCCGAGAGCTCGGCGATCGACCGCAGCACCCCGGGCAGCGCCGTCCGCGGGATGACGCCGTCCTGGACGATGTAGTCGGGGCTGATCCGGCCGACGGCGGCGAAGGCGGACTTGCGGCCCTTCCAGATCAGCGCCCGCTCGGCCGGGTCGGTGGCCACCCGGGTGGCGAAGGCGTGGTGCTCCTGGCAGATCCGCTCGACCTCGGCGAACTCGTGCTCCACCTCGACCGCCGCGCCGTCGAGCTCGATGACCAGCACCGCACCGGCGCCGGCCGGGTAGTCGCACTTCGTGGCGGCCTCGGCGGCCTCGATGGCCAGCGCGTCCATCATCTCGATCGCCGCGGGCACGATGCCGGCGCCGATGATGGCCGAGGTGGCCGCGCCGGCGTCGTCGGTGGAGGCGAAGCCGGCCAGCACCGTGCGCACCTCCTGCGGGAGGCGGGTCAGCTTGACGATCGTGCGGGTGGCGATGCCGAGGGTGCCCTCGGAGCCCACGACGGCGCCGAGCAGGTCGTAGCCGGGGCTGTCGGGGGCCATCCCGCCGAGCTGGACGACGTCGCCCTGCGGTGTCACGAACTCCGCGCCGAGCACGTGGTTGGTGGTGAAGCCGTACTTCAGGCAGTGCGCCCCACCGGAGTTCTCCGCGAGGTTGCCGCCGATCGAGCAGATCTGCTGGCTGCTCGGGTCGGGGGCGTAGTAGTAGCCGCGCGGGCTCGCCGCGTGCGTGACGTCGAGGTTGATGACGCCGGGGTCGACGACCGCCCGCTGGTCCTCGGGGCGGACCTCGTGGATGGTGCGCATCCGCGAGGTGACGACCAGGACGCCGTCGGCCCGGGGGAGGGCGCCGCCGGACAGGCCGGTGCCCGACCCGCGGGCGACGAACGGGACGCCGTGCTCGGAGCAGGCCCGCACCACGGCGGCCAGTTGCTCGGTGGTCTCGGGCAGCACCACCAGCGCCGGCGTCACCCGGTAGTGGGCCAGCCCGTCGCACTCGTAGGTGCGCAGCCGGATGTGGTCGCTGACGACCGAGTCCGGGGGCAGCGCCGCCTCGACCGCGCGGACCACCGCGGCCATGGCCTCCGGGTTGCTGCCCGCCTCGCCGGTGGCGCTGGTCTCCTCCGGGGGGACGGGTCCCTCGACCGGTCCCGCCGTCGTCTCCGTGCCGTGCATGCCGCTCACGTGCCGGCCTCCCGTCCGCCTCGTCGCGTCGGTGTGGATGGGATGGGTGTACCCGCTTCCGCCGGTCACGGCATCCGCTCGCGGCCGGCAGGGGCGGGACGTCGGAGCACTCGCCGGGACCGCCTCGGGAGCGCCCCGTCACGGGTTCCGCGATGTGGAAGTACGGGTCTACATTCCGGAAAACGTCGGCCGGACGGTAGTGCGCCGGATCACGCGGGGTCAAGCCGGGGCCCGACCCGGGCGGGCGGAGGTGGAGCGGTGGCCGGAGGGGCGGCGGACGGGGTCCAGTCGCTCGAGCGGGCGTTCGTGCTGCTCGAGCTGATGGCCGACGCGGGTGGCGAGGTGGCGATCAGCCGGCTGGCGGAGGAGAGCGGCCTGCCGGTGTCCACCATCCACCGGCTGGTGCGCACGCTGGTCGGGCGCGGCTACGTGCGGCAGCTGCCGTCGCGCCGCTACGTGCTGGGCCCGCGGCTGATCCACCTGGGGGAGTGCTCCTCGCGCACGCTGGCCACCTGGGCCCAGCCGCACCTGACGCGGCTGGTCGACGCCATCGGCGAGACGGCCAACCTGGCGATGCTCGACGGCGACCGCGTCGTCTACGCCGCGCAGGTCCCGTCCCGGCACTCGATGCGGATGTTCACCGAGGTCGGGCGGCGGGTGCACCTGCACTGCACCGGCGTGGGCAAGGTGCTGCTCGCCCAGCTGCCGCCCGAGCAGGCCCGCCGGCTGCTCGCCAGCGCCGGGATGCCGGTGCGCACCGAGCGCACCGTCACCGATCCCGACCTGCTGCTCGGAGAGCTCCCGGGGATCGCCGAGCAGGGCTACGCGGTCGACGACGGCGAGCAGGAGGCCGGGGTCCGCTGCGTCGCCGTCCCGGTGCCCGGCGGGTGGGCGGCCGGCGCGATCTCGGTGTCCGGGCCGGCCGGCCGGCTGGGCATGGACGCCGTGTCGCGGGTGGTGCCGCTGCTGCAGTCGGCCGCCGCCGCGCTGGCCGCCGAGCTCCGGGAGGGCGGCCGGCGGGAGGCCGGCTGACACGCCGGGCCAGAGAAGTTGCCGACCGCAACCAAGTAGACGTATGGTTGCGGTCTACAAGCACTTCTCCCCGAGGACGTCATGCCCCTCACCCCCACCACCCGCGACCGGCTGGTCGCCGGCGTCACGCACCTGCTGCGCACCGGCCGGCACGTCTCCTCCCGCGCCGCCGAGTCCGTCTACGGCGGCCTGCCCTCCTTCGGCTGGACCCTGCTGGTCCCGCTCGAGCGGGACGGCGAGCAGCGCTGCAGCGCCCTGGCCGGGCACGCCGGCGTCGACGTCTCGGTCGTCAGCCGGCAGGTCGCCGCGCTCGAGCGGGACGGCTACGTCGAGCGCCGGCCCGACCCGCACGACGGCCGGGCCAGCCTGATCGGGCTGTCCCCGGCCGGTGCCGCGGCGCTCGCGCGCACCCGCGAGCTGCGTTCGGCGTGGGCCACCGCCGCCCTCGCCGACTGGGACGAGGACGACGCGCGCCTGCTCAGCGAGCTGGTCGAGCGCCTGGCCGCCGACCTCGACCGCGCCGCCACGCCGCCCCGCCAGCCCGTCGGGGCCGCCTCGTGAGCGGCGCCCGTCCCCCCGCCTCCCCACCCGCGCCACCGACGTCGCGGCCGTACCCGACCCACCGCGACCCGTCCAGGAGCACCGTGACCACCACCCGCGAACCCGAGACCGCCGCCCCCGGCCCCGTCCCGGCCGGCACCGCGCCGGCCGGGACCGCCCCCGTTCCCGAGGCGCCGGTCGAGCAGCAGGGCCGGATGAGCCACCGCCAGATCCTCGAGGCGCTCTCGGGGATGTTGCTGGCGATGTTCGTGGCGTTCCTGTCCTCGACCGTCGTCTCCAACGCCCTGCCCACGATCATCACCGACCTGCGCGGCAGCCAGAGCCAGTACACCTGGGTGGTCACCGCCACCCTGCTCGCCTCCACGGCGTCCACCCCGATCTGGGGCAAGCTCGCCGACCTCTTCAGCAAGAAGCTGCTCATCCAGCTGTCCATCGTGGTCTTCATCGTCGGCTCGATGCTGGCCGGCCTGTCGCAGTCGGTCGGCACGTTGATCGGCTGGCGCGTGCTGCAGGGCCTGGGCCTCGGTGGCCTCCAGGCGCTGGTGCAGATCGCGATGGCCGCGATGATCAGCCCCCGCGAGCGCGGCCGGTACTCCGGTCTGCTCGGCGGCGTCATGGCGGTGGCCACGGTCGGCGGCCCGCTGCTCGGCGGCCTGCTCGTCGACACCAGCTGGCTGGGCTGGCGCTGGTGCTTCTACGTCGGCGTGCCCTTCGCCGTCGTGGCGCTGGTCCTGCTGCAGCGCACCCTGCACCTGCCCGTGACGAGGCGCCGGGTGCGCATCGACTACCTCGGTGCGGCCTTCCTGACCGCCGGCGTCTCCGCGCTGCTCATCTGGGTCACCCTGGCCGGCGACCAGTTCGCCTGGGCCTCGCTGGAGACCGCGCTGTTCCTGACCGGTGGCGCGCTGGCGATCGTCGCCTTCGTCGTCACCGAGCTGCGCGCGGCCGAGCCGATCGTCCCGCTGCGCCTGTTCCGCGACCGGACGACGACGCTGGCCATCGTCGCCAGCGTCGCCATCGGTGTGGCGATGTTCGGCTCGACCGTCTTCCTCGGCCAGTACCTGCAGATCTCCCGCGGCTACTCGCCGACGGCCGCCGGTCTGCTCACCATCCCGATGGTGGGCGGGCTGCTCGTCTCCTCGACCGCCTCGGGCATCCTGATCACCCGGTACGGCCGGTGGAAGGGCTACCTGGTGGCCGGTTCACTGCTCGTCGTCGCCGGGTTCGGCCTGCTCGCGACGATCGACCACGAGACCGACATGGTGCTGCTCGGCGTCTTCCTCTTCGTCCTGGGCGTCGGCATCGGCATGACCATGCAGAACCTCGTGCTGGCCGTGCAGAACACCGTCGCGGCCGCCGACCTCGGCGCGGCCAGCTCCGCGGTGGCCTTCTTCCGCAGCCTGGGCGGCACGATCGGCGTCTCGGTGCTCGGCGCCGTGCTCAGTGCCCGGGTCGGCGACCTGATCGCCGCCGGCCTGCCGCCGGAGGCCGCCGCCGCCGGCGGGTCGGGTGAGGTCGGGCTGGCCAGCCTCGCGGACGCCCCGCCGGCCATCCAGGAGCTCATCCGCGTCTCCTACGGCGACGCGACGGGGCGGATCTTCCTGGTCTCCGCGGTGATCGCCGTGGTCGCAGTCGCGGCCATCCTGCTCATCCGCGAGGTCGCCCTGCGCACCGAGAGCGGCGAGGAGCGGCTGCAGCGCGAGTCCGAGCCCGCCCTCGCCGACGACGACCGGGTCGGCACGGCCCGCTGAGGAAGGACCCCCTCGCCCCCCACCGCTCGCGAGTTCGCAGCGGGCCCCTGCGAGGGGGCCGGGAAAGCACGACGGCCCGCTCCCCGACAGGGGGGCGGGCCGTCGTCGTGCCGGGGGTCAGGACTCGAGAGCGGCGTCCAGGGAGATGTCGACGCCGGTCAGGGCCTTGCTGACCGGGCAGCCGGCCTTGGCCTCCTGCGCGGCCTTCTCGAAGCCCGCGGCGTCGAGGCCCTCGACCTCGCCGCGCACCCTCAGCTGGATGCCGGTGAGCCGGAAGCCGCCCGCCGGGTCCGGGCCGAGGGAGACGTCGGCCGTGACCTCGAGGGACTGCGGGGTGCCGCCGGCCTGCGCGATGTTGGCCGACAGCTGCATGGCGTAGCAGGCCGAGTGGGCCGCGGCGACGAGCTCCTCGGGGCTGGTGGTGCCCCCGGCCTCGTCGGCGGCGCGCTTGGGGAAGCTGACCTCGTAGGTGCCGACCTTGCTGCTGCTCAGCTCGACCTGGCCCGACCCCTGCTCGAGGGTGCCGTTCCAGGCGGTGCGTGCGGTACGGGTGGGCATGCGGGTGCCTTCCGCTCGGGGTGCCGACGTCGTCTCGCCGGCCGGACCCCGCCGCCCTACCCCGGTGGGTTGGGCGCAACCCACCGACGGGTCAGGAGCCGCGCGGCGCCTCGTTCACCCGCTGGGTGAGCACGTTCAGGGTCTGCTTGAGGTCGGCGAAGTCGTCGACGTCCAGCCGCAGCGCGCAGATCATGTCCTGGCTGATGGCGAAGGCCCGGTCCCGCAGGGCGCGGCCCTCGTCGGTCAGCGCGATGGACACCGAGCGCTCGTCCTCCACCCGGCGGTGGCGGGTGACCAGGCCCGCGGAGGTGAGCCGCTTGAGGAGGGGGGAGAGGGTCCCGCTGTCGAGCGCGAGCCGCTGGCCGAGCTGGCCGACGGTCTGCTGGTCCTCCTCCCACAGCAGCATCATCACGAGGTACTGCGGATAGGTCAGGCCCAGCTCCTCGAGCATCGGCCGGTAGCGCGCGGTCATCGCGCGCGAGGCCGCGTACAGGGCGAAGCAGAGCTGGTCGTCGAGGGCCACGCTCGGCGAGGGGAGGCGGGGCTCCTCGGACGTCTGGGTCATGGCGACGAGTGTAGGAGTCAGCAAGTCGCGTGGCATGCAGTTGTGTGGCGCGTCAACCCCTCGGGGGCAAGGTCGCGTTGCCCCCGGAGGACGGCAGACTTGAGCGGAACAGACTCAAGTCCTGGGTCGTTGCAGGTCACGACACCCGACCAGTCCGGGGCCACCCCTGGCCACCCGCCCGACGAGAGGACCGTCCACACCGACCATGGAGAGCAAGCTCACCACCCGTTCCCAGGAGGCATTCGCCGCCGCCCAGCGGCTCGCCGTCGACCGGGGGCAGGCCGCCCTCGAGCCGCTGCACCTGCTGGTGGCCCTGCTGCAGCAGACCGACGGGATCGCCGGCCCGCTGCTGACCGCGACCGGGGCCGACCCGGCCGACGTCCGCGCCAAGGCCGAGGCGGCACTGCGCCGGATGCCCAGCGTCTCGGGCGCCACCGTCGCCGCGCCGTCGCCGTCGCGCGAGCTGCTCCGCGTGGTCAACGCCGCAGGTGAGCAGGCGAGCGCGCTCGGCGACGAGTACGTCTCCACCGAGCACCTGCTGGTCGGCCTGGCCGGCTCGGAGGGCGAGGCCGGCGCGGTGCTCACCAGCGCCGGCGCCACCCGCGACGCCCTGCTGGCGGCGTTCCGCACCGTCCGCGGTAACCGCAGGGTGACCACCGCCGACCCGGAGAGCACCTTCCAGGCGCTGGAGAAGTTCGCCGTCGACCTCACCGAGCGCGCCCGCGAGGGGAAGATCGACCCGGTCATCGGCCGCGACACCGAGATCCGCCGCGTCGTGCAGGTGCTCTCCCGCCGCACCAAGAACAACCCGGTGCTCATCGGCGAGCCCGGCGTCGGCAAGACGGCGATCGTCGAGGGCCTGGCCCAGCGGATCGTGGCCGGCGACGTCCCGGAGAGCCTCAAGGGCAAGCGACTCATGGCGCTGGACCTCAGCGCGATGGTGGCCGGCGCCAAGTACCGCGGTGAGTTCGAGGAGCGGCTCAAGGCCGTCCTGCAGGAGATCACCGAGGCCGAGGGGCAGGTCGTCACCTTCATCGACGAGCTGCACACCATCGTCGGCGCCGGCGCCACCGGTGACTCCGCGATGGACGCCGGCAACATGATCAAGCCGATGCTGGCCCGGGGCGAGCTGCGCATGGTCGGCGCCACGACGCTCGACGAGTACCGCGAGCACATCGAGAAGGACCCGGCGCTCGAGCGCCGCTTCCAGCAGGTGTTCGTCGGCGAGCCCTCCGTCGAGGACACGATCGGCATCCTGCGCGGCCTCAAGGAGCGCTACGAGGTGCACCACGGCGTGCGGATCACCGACGCCGCGATCGTCGCCGCCGCCACCCTGTCCGACCGGTACGTCACCGCCCGCTTCCTCCCCGACAAGGCCATCGACCTGGTCGACGAGGCCGCCAGCCGGCTGCGGATGGAGATCGACAGCCGCCCGGTGGAGGTCGACGAGGTGGAGCGCGCCGTGCGCCGCATGGAGATCGAGGAGATGGCGCTCGCCAAGGAGGACGACCCCTCCTCGATCGACCGGCTGGCCGCGCTGCGCGCCGACCTCGCCGACCGGCGGCAGGAGCTCGACGAGCTGACCGCCCGCTGGCAGCAGGACAAGTCCGCCATCGAGCGCATCCAGCGGATCAAGGAGGAGCTCGAGGCGGTCCGCACCGAGGCCGAGCGGGCAGAGCGTGACGGCGCCCTCGCCCGGGCCGCGGAGCTGCGCTACGGCCGGCTGCCGGAGCTGCAGCGCTCGCTGGCCGCGGCCGAGGAGTCGGTGCAGACCGGCGAGTCGATGCTCAAGGAGGAGGTCGGCCCCGACGACATCGCCGAGGTCGTGCAGGCCTGGACCGGCATCCCCGCCGGCCGGCTGCTCGAGGGCGAGACGGCGAAGCTGCTGCGGATGGAGGACGAGCTCGGCCGGCGGGTCGTCGGCCAGCCCGACGCCGTCCGCGCGGTTTCCGACGCCGTCCGCCGGGCGCGGTCGGGCATCGCCGATCCCGACCGGCCGACCGGCTCGTTCCTCTTCCTCGGCCCCACCGGCGTCGGCAAGACCGAGCTGGCCAAGGCGCTGGCGGAGTTCCTCTTCGACGACGAGCGGGCGATGGTCCGCGTCGACATGAGCGAGTACTCCGAGAAGCACTCGGTGGCCCGCCTCGTCGGTGCGCCGCCCGGTTACGTCGGCTACGAGGCCGGTGGCCAGCTCACCGAGGCGGTCCGGCGGCGGCCCTACACCGTCGTGCTGCTCGACGAGGTGGAGAAGGCCCACCCCGACGTCTTCGACGTGCTGCTGCAGGTGCTCGACGACGGCCGGCTCACCGACGGCCAGGGGCGGACGGTGGACTTCCGCAACACCATCCTGATCCTCACGTCGAACCTCGGCTCGCAGGTGATCGCCGACCAGTCGCTGCCCGAGGAGGCGCGGCGCGCGGCGGTGATGGACGTCGTCCGGTCGCACTTCAAGCCGGAGTTCCTCAACCGGCTCGACGACGTCGTGGTGTTCCGCGCGCTGGGCAGCGAGGAGCTGGCCGGGATCGTCGACATCCAGGTCGGCGTGCTCGCCCGCCGGCTGGCCGCCCGCCGGCTGGTCCTGCAGGTCACCGACGCCGCCCGCGAGTGGCTGGCGATCAACGGGTTCGACCCGGTCTACGGCGCCCGCCCGCTGCGCCGGCTGGTGCAGTCGGCGATCGGCGACCCGCTGGCCCGCGCGCTGCTGGCCGGCGAGATCCGGGACGGCGACGAGGTCGTCGTCGACGCGCCCGCGGACCTCGCCGAGGAGGGCCTGACCGTCCGCCGCGGCTGAGGGAGGACCTCTCTCGAGGGCCCGCCGTCCCGACCGGGGCGGCGGGCCCTCGCGCGTCCGCACCGATCCGGTGTCGATCGGCCGCCGGTCCTGGCCCGGACCTGCGCCGTCGGTGACGATCGGGCGGACACCGAGGGATGACAGGGAGCAGGCGATGACGTCAGGAGAGGGCGGCCAGGACCCCCGGCACGGCGGGCCGCCGCAGGGACGGCCCGGCTGGCAGCCGCCGCCGCAGCAGGGGTACGGCTACGCCCCCGCCCCCTCGGCGCCCGGTCCGCAGCTCCCGCCCGAGGCGCCCGAGCGGCCGACCACCGTCCGGGTGGGGATCGGGGCCTTCCTCGCCGCCTTCATCCTCGGCCTCGTCGCCTCCGTGGTGCAGCTCTCCGACGTCGACGGGCTGGTCGCGCAGGCGTCGGCCGCCGTCGACGACCCGTCGGTCACCGAGGACGTCGTCCGCGCCGGGATCGTCCTCGGGGCGGTGATCGGCCTGCTGCTGACCGCGCTGCAGGCGCTGTTCATCTGGCTGGCCTGGAAGGGCCGCAACTGGGCGCGGCTGGTCCTGCTGGTGCTCGGCGGGCTGAGCGTGCTGCTCGGCCTGAGCGCCCGGTCCGGCACCGGCGGGGGCATCGCGGGCTCGGGCTTCCTCGACTCGCTGTCGGTGTTCTCGCTGCTCATCACGCTGGTCGGCGTCGTCGCGCTCGCGCTGAGGCCCTCCAGCGACTGGTACCGGGCGATGACCGCGTGCCGGCAGGCCGGGCTGCGCTGACGGCTCGTTACCGAACCGTGACCGCGTAGCTGAACCCACCGGGCGGTCGACGGCGAAGACAGTGCGTGACCACCACCGAGCACGCCGCAGCGCCGGCCACCGGACCGGGCGGGGCCCAGCGCCCCGCCCGCCGGGGCCCGCGCCGGCTGCTCGCGGCGCTCGCCGGCCTGCTGGCCGCGGCGGTGGCGCTCGGGGTCGCCGAGCTCGTGGCCGGTCTCGTGGGCCCGTCCTCCTCGCCCGTCGTGGCGGTGGGCGACGCGGTCATCACGCTGGTCCCCGAGCCGGTCAAGCAGTTCGCCGTCACGACGTTCGGCGAGGACGACAAGGTCGCCCTCGTCGTCGGCACCCTGGTCGTCGTCGCGCTGTACGCGGGAGTCCTCGGCCTGGTCTCGCTGCGCTCGCGCCGGCTCGGCGTGGCCGGCACCGCGGTGTTCGGGCTGCTGGGCGCGCTGGCCGCCGTCACCCGCCCCGCCGGCGGCCCGCTCGGCGCGCTGCCCTCGCTGGCCGGCGCGGCCGTGGGCGCCGTGGCGCTGCTCGCGCTGGTCCGGCCGCTGACCCTGCCGGTCCCGGCACGCCGCGCCACCTCACCGGCCGGTTCCCCGACCGACGCCTCCCGGCGGCACGCCGACGAGGTCCTGCTCGACCGGCTGCGCGGCACCCTCGCCATGGCCGACCGCAAGGGCACCGGCATGGACCGCCGCCGCTTCTTCGTCACCGGCGGCGTCGCCCTGGGCGCGGCCGCGGTCACCGGCGGCGCCGGCCGGCTGCTGCAGCGGCGCTTCGACGTCAGCACCGCCCGGGGCGACCTCGCCCTGCCGGCGCCGTCGTCCCCCGCCCCGGCGCTGCCCCCCGGCGCCGACCTCGCCGAGCAGGTCCCCGGCCTGACGCCGCTGTTCACCGCCAACCGCGACTTCTACCGCGTCGACACCGCGATCACCGTGCCGCAGATCCGGCCGTCGGAGTACTCGCTGACCCTGCGCGGGATGTTCGACGCGCCGCGCACCTACACGCTGGCCGACCTGTTCGACCGCGACGACGTGATCGAGCGCGACATCACGCTCACCTGCGTCTCCAACGAGGTCGGCGGCACCCTGGCCAGCACGGCCCGCTGGACCGGCGTCCCGCTCGGCGCGCTCCTCCGGGAGAACGGCATCCGGTCCGCCTCCGACCAGCTGGTCTGCCGCTCGCAGGACGGCATGACGATCGGCGCCTCCACCCGCGCGGCCCTCGAGGTCGAGGACGCGATGCTCGCCTTCGGCCAGAACGGCGAGCCGCTCCCGGTCGAGCACGGCTTCCCGGTGCGGATGCTCATCCCCGGCCTCTACGGCTACGTCTCGGCGTGCAAGTGGCTGACCGAGATCGAGGCGTCCACCTACGACGCCTTCGACGTCTACTGGACGCAGCGCGACTGGGCCCGCCAGGCGCCGGTCAAGCTCTTCTCCCGCATCGACACCCCAGCCCCGCTGCGCCGCTTCCCGGCCGGCCGGACGGCGATCGCCGGGGTGGCCTGGGCGCAGACCCGCGGCATCGCACGGGTCGAGGTGCGCATCGACGAGGGCGAGTGGCAGGAGGCGCAGCTGTCCCCGCAGGTCGACGCCGACCTGTGGCGCCAGTGGGTGCTGCCCCACGACTTCGCCCCCGGCTCCCACCAGCTCACCGTCCGCGCCACCGCGGCCGACGGCGAGGTGCAGACCGGGGAACGCGCCGCCCCCTTCCCCGACGGGGCCAGCGGCCTGCAGTCCATCCGGGTGATCGCCACGTAGCGGTCCCCGCACCCCACGGACCCGTCTCGGCCGCCGGCCGCAGACGCCTCTCCCGTCCCCTCCGACGGGCCGGGAGGGACCCCACGGACGACGACGAACGAAGGAGCACCTCGTGACGAACACCCTGACCCGCGGCATCCTGCTGGCCTCCGCCTCAACCCTCGCGGTGACGCTGACCGCCTGCGGCTCCTCCGACAGCGGCTCCACCGACAGCTCGGCCTCCGACAGCAGCTCGTCGGCGGCGGAGAGCCCGGACGCGATGGAGAGCAGCAGCCCCATGGCCGAGCCGGCCGGCGACGAGCCCTTCGGTGCCGGCTGCGCCGAGGTCCCCGCCGACGGCGAGGGGTCGTTCACCGGGATGACCGACGACCCGGTGGCGACCGCCGCGAGCAACAACCCGGTGCTGTCCACCCTGGTGCAGGCCGTCACGGCCGCCAACCTGGTCGACACCCTCAACAGCGCCCAGGACGTCACCGTCATCGCCCCGGCCAACCCGGCCTTCGAGGCCCTCCCGGCCGACCAGCTGCAGGCCGTGCTCGCCGACAACGCCCAGCTGACCGCGATCCTCACGCACCACGTCATCCAGGGCCGCCTGACCCCCGAGGAGCTGGCGGGCACCCACACCACGCTCAACGGCGACGAGGTCACCATCGAGGGCTCGGGCGAGGCGTTCACCGTCGCCCAGACCGTCACCGGCACCCCGGCCTCGGTCATCTGCGGCAACGTGCAGACGGCGAACGCCACCGTCTACATCGTCGACCAGGTCCTCGCCCCGACCGCCTGAGGGAGGACCTCCCTGCCCCCCGCCACTCGCAGGCTCGTGGCGGGGGCCTGCAGGGAGGCCACCCTCGGGCCCGCCGGTCCGGCTCCCACGGGGGGAGCCGGACCGGCGGCGTGCGTAGGGTCCGCGCCATGCAGAAGGGCCCCGACCGCGACCGCCTGCTCGAGCTGATCGTCGACCTCGCCGTCGTGCACGGGCGGGTCACCCTGTCCTCCGGTCAGGACGCCGACTGGTACATCGACATGCGGCGGCTGACGCTGCACCACGAGGGCGCGCCGCTGGTGGGCCGCGTGATGCGCCAGCTCACCGGCGACCTGCGCTACGACGTCGTCGGCGGGCTCACCCTCGGCGCCGACCCGGTGGCCGCCGCCATGCTGCACGCCGCCGCGGCCGGCGAGGGCTTCCTGGACGCCTGCGTGGTCCGCAAGACGGGCAAGGCGCACGGCCTCCAGCGCCGCATCGAGGGCCCCGACGTCACCGGGCGGGCGGTGCTCGTCGTCGACGACGTCTCCACCACCGGCAGCAGCCCGCTCGCCGCCGTCGAGGCGCTGCAGGAGGCCGGGGCCGAGGTCCTCGGGGTGGCCGTCATCGTCGACCGCGGCGGGCGGGCCGCCGTCGAGGCCGCCGGGCTGGAGTACCGCGCCGCGTTCACCCTCGCCGACCTCGGCCTGGGGTGAGGCGGCCGCGCGATGATCAGGTGACCTGATCGTGCAGTGTCCTACCCGACGTCCCACGGTCAGGTAGGACGCTCGATGATCAGGTCACCTGATCATCGAGCACCCCCGTACCGTGGGGCGGTGACCGCGCTCACCACCGCCTGGGTCGAGGAACTGACCGCCGCGCTCGGGCCGGACGCCGTCCGCACCGACCCCGACGTCACCGTCGCCTACGCCCGCGACCAGGCCCTCACGGCCGAGGCCGGCACCCCCGCCGCGGTGGTCTTCCCCCGCAGCACCGACGACGTCGTCGCGGTGATGGAGCTGGCCTCCCGGCACGGCATCCCGGTGGTCCCGCGCGGTGCGGGCTCGGGCCTGGTGGGCGCGGCCAACGCCGTCGACGGCGGGATCACCGTGGTGCTGACCCGCATGGACGCCGTCCTGGAGGTGTCGGCGGCCGACCGGCTGGCCGTCGTCCAGCCCGGCGTGGTGAACAAGGCGCTGCGCGACGCGGTCGCCGCCGCGGGGCTGTTCTACCCGCCGGACCCGGCCAGTTACGACTGGTGCACCCTCGGCGGCAACCTGGCCATGAACTCCGGCGGGCTGTGCTGCGTGAAGTACGGCGTCACCACCGACTACGTGCTCGGCCTCGAGGTCGTGCTGGCCGACGGGCGGGTGCTGCGCACCGGGCGGCGCACCGTCAAGGGCGTCGCCGGCTACGACCTCACCCGGCTGTTCGTCGGCTCCGAGGGCACCCTCGGCGTCATCACCGAGGCGACGCTGGCGCTGCGCCCGGCACCGGCCACCGACCCGGTCACCCTGGTGGCCACCTTCGCCACCAGCGCGCAGACCGGCCAGGTCGTCGAGTCGGTGGTCACCAGCGGCGTGGTGCCCAGCATGCTCGAGGTCATGGACCGCACCTGCATCCGCGCGGTCGACGACATGCTGCGGGCCGACCTCGACCGCGACGCCCAGGCGCTGCTGGTGGCCCGGTCCGACGCCGGGGGAGCGGCCGCGCTCGCGGAGATCGCCGAGCTGACCCGGCTGTGCGAGGCCGCCGGCGCCGACCTCGTGCACTCCACCGCCGACCCCGCCGAGGGCGACCTGCTGCTCGCCGCCCGCCGGGCCGCGCTGCCGGCGCTCGAGCGGCTGGGCAGCGTGCTGCTCGACGACGTCGCCGTGCCCCGCTCCCGGGTGGCCACCTTCATCGACGGCTGCGACGCGATCTCCTCGCAGTACGGCCTGGTCGTCGGCGTCATGGGGCACGCCGGCGACGGCAACATGCACCCGACGATCGTGTTCGACGCGACCGACGCCGACCAGCGCGCGCGGGCGCTGGAGGCCTTCGACGCCATCCTCGAGCTCGGCCTCTCGCTCGGCGGCACGATCACCGGCGAGCACGGCGTCGGCACGCTCAAGGCCGACTGGCTGGAGCGCGAGATCGGCCCGGTGTCGGTCGACGTGCACCGCTCGATCAAGGACGCGCTCGACCCCGCCGGCATCCTCAACCCCGGCAAGGTGGTCCGCCGCCGGGGCTGACGCCCGCTGTCGGCGCGGCCCCCGCAGGTGGGATGCTGACCGCGACGAGCGCCGATCGACGAGGAGAGCCCGCATGCCCATCGCGACCCCCGAGGTCTACGCCGACATGATCAGCCGGGCCAAGGAGGGCGGCTTCGCCTACCCGGCGATCAACTGCACCTCCTCGGAGACGGTCAACGCGGCGCTGCGCGGCTTCGCCGACGCCGGCAGCGACGGCATCATCCAGTTCTCCACCGGAGGCGCGGAGTTCGGCTCGGGCACCCGGGTGAAGGACATGGTCACCGGCGCCGTCGCGCTGGCCGAGTTCGCGCACGTCGTCGCCGAGAAGTACCCGGTCAACGTCGCGCTGCACACCGACCACTGCCCCAAGGACAAGCTCGACGCCTACGTCCGCCCGCTGATCGCGCTATCGAAGGACCGCGTCGACGCCGGCCAGGCGCCGCTGTTCCAGTCGCACATGTGGGACGGCTCGGCCATCGACCTCGACGAGAACCTGCAGATCGCCGAGGAGCTCATCGAGAAGTGCGCCGCGGCCAAGATCGTGCTGGAGCTGGAGATCGGCGTCGTCGGCGGCGAGGAGGACGGCGTCAGCCACGACATCAACGACAAGCTCTACACCGCCCCCGGCGACTTCGTGGCCACCGCCAAGACCCTCGGCCTGGGCGAGAAGGGCATCTACCTGCTCGCCGCCACCTTCGGCAACGTGCACGGCGTCTACAAGCCCGGCAACGTCAAACTGCGCCCGGAGGTCCTCAAGCAGGGTCAGGAGGTCGTCACCTCCGAGCTGGGCCTGGCCGAGGGCAGCAAGCCCTTCAACTTCGTGTTCCACGGCGGCTCGGGCTCGGCGCAGTCGGAGATCCGCGAGGCGCTGTCCTACGGCGTGGTGAAGATGAACGTCGACACCGACACCCAGTACGCCTTCACCCGGCCGATCGCCGGGCACATGTTCAGCAACTACGACGGCGTGCTCAAGGTCGACGGCGAGGTCGGCAACAAGAAGACCTACGACCCGCGCACCTACATGAAGCTCGCCGAGACCAACATGGCCGCGCGGGTGGTCGAGGCCTGCGAGGACCTGCTGTCGGCCGGCCAGTCGCAGGGCGCCTGACGGCGATGACGCACTCCCACAACCTGCTCGGCGAGCCGCCGGCCACGCTGCTGCCCGGCGACCCCGACGCGGAGGCGGCGCTCGCCGCGGGCGCCGACCCCGCCGCGGTCGCCGCCGGGCACCCGCGCGCCAGCGCGGCATGGGCGGCGCTGGCCGAGGGCGCGCTCGACGGCGGCCGGACCATCGAGGCCTACGCCTACGCCCGCACCGGCTACCACCGCGGCCTGGACGCGCTGCGCAGGAACGGCTGGAAGGGCTACGGCCCGGTGCCGTGGTCGCACGAGCCGAACCGGGGCTTCCTTCGCTGCGTCACCGTCCTGGCCCGCGCGGCCGAGGCGATCGGCGAGGTCGACGAGCAGCAGCGGTGCACGCAGCTCCTGCACGACTGCGATCCGTCACTGGCTCCCTGAACCGGGTGGCTGGACGCGCGCGACGGCCCGAACGGGTCCACACTTCCCCTGCTCGGCACCAAGATCAGGTGCCCGTCACAGGAGGTGCCACGTGGCCACCCTGCTCTGGATCCTCGCCGTCGTCCTCGTCGTCGCCGGCGTCCTCGCGATCGTCCGCAGGCAGCTGCTCTGGGGGATCGTGCTGATCATCGTCGGCCTGCTCGTCGGCCCGGGCGGGGTCAGCATCTTCACCTGACGCGCCGGCCGCTCACCGCTCGCCGAGCTCGGGGTGCAGCTCGCGCAGGCGGGCGGTGAGCGCGGTCAGCTCCTCGCCGCCGGCCATGAGCCGGGTCAGGTCGTCGGAGTCGACGTCGGCACGGGTCAGGTCGCCGGCGACCTGACCCCGCGCGAGCAGCAGGTAGCGGTCGCCCACGAGGTGGGCGTAGCGCGGGTTGTGCGTCACCAGGACGACGGCCAGGCCCTCGGCCCGCGCCCGCAGCACCGCCTGCCCCACGATCGTCTGCTGGGCGATCGTCATCGGCGCGGTCGGCTCGTCGAGCACCAGCGCGCGGGCGCCGAAGTGCAGCGCCCGGGCGATCGCCAGGCTCTGCCGCTCGCCCGGGCGCAGCGAGTTGGTCGGCTGGTCGGGGTCGACGCCGGTGACGCCGACCCGCTCCAGCGCCCGCACGGCGGTCTCGCGCGCCGCGTCGACGTCGAGCCGGCGCAGCGGCCACCTGCCCCGCGTGGGCTCCGCGCCCAGCACGAGGTTGCGCCACACCGACAGCAGCGGGACGACGGCGAGGTCCTGCCACACCGTGGCGATCCCGGCGGCCCGCGCGGCCCGGGGGCTGCCGAAGCGCACCGGCGCCCCGTCGAGCAGCAGCTCGCCCTCGTCGTGCGGCGTCAGCCCGGACAGCACCGACACCAACGTCGACTTGCCTGAGCCGTTCTCCCCGAGCACGCAGGTGATCCGGCCGCCGTCGAGCGTGACGCCGACCCGGTGCAGCGCGGCCACGCTGCCGAAGCGGACGGTCAGGCCGCGCAGCTCCAGCACCGGCGGGACGGCGCTCACGAGCGTGGTGCGGCGCGCAGCCGCCCCCGCACCCCGCCGCCGACCACCAGCGCCACGAGCAGCAGGACGCCGAGCAGCGCCTGCGACCACCGCGGGTCCCAGCCCGACAGCTCGACACCGCGGCGCGCCACGGCGTAGAGCAGCGCACCCGTCGCGGCGCCGGCCATCGACCCGTGACCCCCGGTGATCAGGCAGCCGCCGATGACGGCGACCACCACGAAGTCGATCGCGGTCGCCAGCGCCGGGGTGGCGGCCACGCTGGCCACCGGCACGAGGGTCAGCGTGCCGATCAGCCAGGCCGCGGCCGCCGTGAGCGCGTAGAGGGTCAGCGTCGTGCGCGCCACCGGCACACCCAGCTCGCGGGCCGCCCGGCGGGCGCCGCCCATCGCCAGCACCTGGTTGCCGAAGCGGGTGCGCCACAGCAGCCAGCCGGCGCCGGCGGTCAGCGCGGCCCACCACAGCAGCGCGACGGGGAACACCCCGCCGCCGACCTCGGCCGTCGACCCGAACAGGGCCGCCGCCGCCCCCCAGCCCGGCGCCTCGTCCAGGCCGCTGACCCGCGGCGCCCCGGCCAGCAGCGGCATCCCGGCCAGCGTGACGCCCTGCAGCACCAGCGCCGTCGCGAGGGTGACCAGGAAGCTCGGCAGCCCGGTGCGCACGACCAGCCAGCCGTTGAGCAGCCCCACGCCCAGCGCCGCCGCCAGCGAGACGCCCAGGGCCGACCAGGTGCCCCACTCGCCCGGACCGGCGAGCACCCCGGTCAGGACCGCGGTGGAGACCGCCAGCGTGCCGATGGACAGGTCGAAGTGGCCGCCGGCCAGCAGCAGCCCGACCGCCACGCCGCCGATGCCCAGCAGCGCCGCCGCGTCGAGCACCCCGGCCAGGCCGTCGGCGCTGAGCAGGCCGGGCACGCGCACCCCGAAGAGCACGACGACCACCACCAGGCCCAGCACCGGGACGATGCCGGGCCGGGTCATCAGCCGGTCGAGCAGCCGCCGGCGCGGGGGTGCCCCGCGGGCGGACAGGCGGCCGGCGGTCACCGGCACGGCACCCCGGACGGGAACGGGCGCAGGGGGACCTCCTCGGCTCGGTGCCCCCAGTGTCCACGACCCGGGGGAACGGCGGGTTGCCCCTCAGGGCGCCAGGCGCCAGCGGACGCGGTCGTCGGCGTACCAGGTCCAGCGGGTCACCGGCCGGGCGTAGGGGACGCCGTCCCGCGTGACCTGGGCCGGGTCGCTGGCCAGCTGCAGCGCGCGGCCGGTGCTGCGCCGCGGCGGGCGGAGCAGCACGGTGGTGACCGCCACGCGGAGCGAGTCGACCGCCCGCCAGTCGGGCCGGACGTCGATGCGGGCGACCTCGCCGTCGGCCACCCGCGCGTCGTCGTGGTGCGCCTGCACCCCCAGCCGCGCGGCCAGGGCCAGCCGGCCCCGCTCGGCGGCCTCGTAGCGGCCGTGCTGCAGCAGCACCCCGCCGTGGTCGTCGCGCACCAGCGACAGCTCCCGCTCGCCGCCGGTGCCGACGCCCAGGTCGCGCGCGAGGCCGCGCGAGGACGGGTCGTCGGCCGGCTCCCAGGAGACGGGCACCTCGGCGGTCCGGCCGGCGCCGTGCAGCGCCGCCAGCACGGCGGCCAGGGCGGGCACGGGGCCGCGGACGAGCAGCGACCCGGCTCCGGCGGCCCCCGCGACGGCGGCCCGCTCGGGCGCCTGCCCGGGCTCGAGACCGCGCAGGTCGAACTCGACGAGGGACATGCCGATACCCTGCCACTCGACCGGCCGGGCCACGTCCGGCGTCGACGACGAAGGGGTGCGCCACCCGATGCCGGCAGTCGTGCTGATCGGTGCCCAGTGGGGCGACGAGGGCAAGGGCAAGGCCACCGACCTCCTCGGTGGCCGGGTCCCCTTCGTCGTCCGCTACCAGGGCGGCAACAACGCGGGGCACACCGTGATCACCCCCGACGGTGAGCGCTACGCGCTGCACCTCATCCCGTCGGGCATCCTCACGCCCGGGTGCACGCCGGTGATCGGCAACGGGGTGGTCGTCGACCCGCAGGTGCTCATCGGGGAGCTGGCGGGGCTCGAGGAGCGCGGCGTGGACACCTCGCGGCTGGTCATCTCGGCCGACGCGCACCTGATCATGCCGCACCACCGGGCGCTCGACCGGGTCACCGAGCGGTTCCTCGGCAAGCGCAAGATCGGCACCACCGGCCGGGGCATCGGCCCGGCCTACGGCGACAAGGTGGCGCGCACCGGCATCCGGGTGGCCGACCTGCTCGACCTGTCGATCCTGCGGCAGAAGCTCGAGGGCACGCTGGTCGAGAAGAACCAGGTCCTGGTCAAGGTCTACAACCGCCGGGCCATCGACGTCGACGAGGTCGTCGAGGAGTACGCCGGCTACGCCGAGCAGCTCAAGGGCCGCATCGCCGACACCCGGCTGATGCTGGCGAACGCGCTCGACGCCGGCGACTGGGTGCTGCTGGAGGGCTCGCAGGGCACGCTGCTCGACGTCGACCACGGCACCTATCCGTTCGTGACGTCGTCGAACCCGACCGCGGGCGGCGCCGCCACCGGCAGCGGCATCGGCCCCACCCGCATCTCCCGGGTGGTCGGGATCCTCAAGGCCTACACGACCCGCGTGGGCTCGGGCCCCTTCCCGACCGAGCTGTTCGACGCCAGCGGCGAGTACCTGCGCAAGCAGGGCGGCGAGGTCGGCGTGACCACCGGCCGCGACCGGCGCTGCGGCTGGTTCGACGCCGTCGTGGCCCGCTACGCCAGCCGGGTCAACGGGATCACCGACTACTTCCTCACCAAGCTCGACGTGCTCTCCGGCCTGGAGACGGTGCCGATCTGCGTCGCCTACGACGTCGACGGCGTCCGGCACGACGAGATGCCGATGACGCAGACCGGCTTCCACCACGCCCGGCCGGTGTACGAGGAGATGCCGGGCTGGTTCGAGGACATCCGGCACTGCCGGACCTTCGACGAGCTGCCCGCGAACGCGCAGGCCTACGTCCGGCGGGTCGAGGAGCTCTCCGGCGCGCGGGTCAGCGTGATCGGCGTCGGGCCCGGCCGCGACGAGAACGTCGTCGTCCACGACTTGATCTGAGGTCCTCCGGACCTCACCGCGGCCAGGTGCCGTGCCCGACCTGCGCGGAGCCCCACCCGGCACTCGATCGCGGGAGCCTCCGGCCCCCACTCCTCGCGCCGCCTCGCAGGGCGGCGCCCGTCGGGTGGGGGTCAGACGGCGACCGGGCGGACCGGCTGCGTCGGCTCGAGCTCGGCGCGGGCGGCGACCGCCACGTCGGGGTTGTCGGTGATGACGCCGTCGACGCCGAGCGCGAGCAGAAGACGCGCCTCGCCGTGCAGGTCGCCGATGCCGGCCGGGTCGTCCCCGACCCGCAGGTGGCGGGGCAGGAAGGCGTTCTCCGCGGCGAGCGACCACGGCACCACGAGCAGCCCCGCGGAGTGCGCGCGGTCGACCAGGTCGGAGACGCCGGTCAGCTCGTCGTCGGCGTCGCGCAGCAGGATGCGGTCGCGGCTGGGCGCGATGCCCTGGGCGTAGGTGGACACCGCGCGCAGCCCGGCGTTGGTGAGCAGCGAGTCGTCGGGGGCGCAGACGTCCACCAGCTGGAGCATCGTCGGGCCGTCGTCGCCGAGGTCGGCCCGCAGCCGGCGCAGCGCCGCGACGTCGAAGGACTGCACGACCACGGTGCCGTCGGGCCGCGCGGTGTCCAGCCTCCGCAGCTCATCGGCGACCAGCTCGGTCATCGGCTGGCCGCGCTCGGCCGACCAGCTGGGCTTCTTCAGCTCGGCCAGCACGCGCACCTGCCGCTGCGGGGTGGACCGGCGGCGCGCCAGCTCGACGACCTCCTCCAGGGTGAGGACCCCGTACTGCCCGTCGTAGGCGGTGTTGGTGGGTCGCAGCCCGGGGAAGCGCTCGACGGCGCGCAGCGTGCGCAGCTCGGCGAGGGTGAAGTCCTCGGCGAACCAGCCGGTGCGCTTCTTGCGGCCGACCCGGCGGGTGGTGCGCCGGTCGGCGAACTCGGGCCGGGAGGCGACGTCGGTGGTGCGCGACAGCTCGTTCTCGTGCCGCGCGACGAGCGCGCCGTCCCGCGAGACGACGATGTCGGGCTCGATGAGGTCGGCGCCCATGTCGATGGCCAGCTCGTAGCTGGCGATCGTGTGCTCGGGGCGGTACGCGCAGGCACCGCGGTGCCCGACGACGACCGCGCGGGGGAGACGGGCCGCTGCGTGAGTCGCGAGCGACTCGGTCGCGTGCATGCCACCCAGAACACCCGACCGAGGTGTCGGGATGGCGAACGGCGGCTGGCGAGTCGCCGAGAAATGGGGAGACGGCGCGCTGACCTGCGGGCCACCATCCGGGACGTGACGCATCTCTCCTCCATCGGCTGGTCGGCCGACCTGCTGGACCACCTGCCGCCCGGCACCGAGCCCGCCCGCGTGGCCCGGGTCGACCGCGGCCGGCTCACCGTGCTGGCCGACGACGGCGAGCGGCGGGTGCACCCGGCGGCCGCGCTGCACGACCCCGACGGCGTGACCGCACCGGCGGTCGGCGACTGGGTGGCGCTGCGCGGCGAGCTCGCCGTCGCGCTGCTGCCGCGGCGCTCGGCGTTCACCCGCACCGTCGCCGGGCGGACGTCGGCCGCGCAGGTGGTCGCCGCGAACCTCGACCTGGTGCTGGTGGTCGACGCGCTGGCCGGCCCGACCCGCGCCCGCCGGGTGGAGCGCTACCTGGCGGTGGCGTGGGGGAGCGGGGCGACCCCGGTCGTGGTGCTCACCAAGGCCGACCTGTGCGACGACGTCGCGGCGGCCGTCGCGGAGGTGGCCGAGGAGGCGATCGGCGTGCAGGTGCTCGCGGTCAGCGCGCACACGGGGGAGGGGGTGGACGCGGTGCGGGCGCTGCTCGGTCCCGGGCGCACCGCGGCGATGGTCGGGCCCTCCGGCGTCGGGAAGTCGTCGCTGGCCAACGCGCTGGCCGGCCGCGAGGTGGCCCCCACCCGCGAGGTGCGCGCGGCCGACGGCCGCGGCCGGCACACCACCACGGCGCGCGCGCTCCACGTGCTGCCCGGCGGCGGGCTGCTGGTGGACACGCCCGGCATGCGCGAGCTCGGCCTCTACGACGACGAGGGCGTCGACACCGCCTACGCCGACGTCGCCGAGCTCGCCGCGCAGTGCCGGTTCCGCGACTGCGCGCACCGCACCGAGCCCGGCTGCGCGGTCGCGGCCGCGATCGACGACGGCCGGCTCGACCCGGCGCGGCTGCTGGGCTGGCGCAAGCTGCAGGCCGAGGCGCACCGGCAGCTGCTGCGCGCCGACGCCCGCGCCCGGGCCACCGAGCACGCCCGGGTGAAGGCGCTGCACCGGGCGATGCGGGCGCAGCCGAACCGGGTGCGCTGAGGCGCCCGGTCCGGGTCAGGGGACGCGGACGAAGTCCTGCCCGTCCCAGTGCCAGCGCACGGTGAGGGGCAGCGACGGGCCGCTGGCGTGGGAGTCCCCCGGCGCGTAGGCGCGCATCGCGGCGACGACGTCGCCGTCCCGGACCGACAGCCCGGCCGGGTCGTAGAGCGGCGGCAGGGGCGTCCCCTCGCGCAGGGTGCGCGGGCTGGGCAGCAGGCCGAGCCGGTCACCGGACGCGGTGAACACCTGCACCTCCTCGACGATGCCGTTGGACGGCTGCGGCGAGCACTGCAGCAGCACCACCGTGTCCGGTTCGCCGTCCCCGTCGACGTCGCCCCGGGCGTCGGCCTCCCACCGGACCTCGTAGTGGTCGTAGAACGGGGGCCGGCTCCCGTCCGCCGGCACCTGCGCGGCCCCGTCGGTGAGCGTCACCGGGATGCCGTCCGGGACGATCCCGTCGCACGTCACGCGGTAGGTCGCCGCCCGCCAGTCGGGCGCCGCGGACGGGGGACCGGCGGTGCCGCTCCCACCGCTCGCGGCGGCGCAGCCGGCCAGCAGGCACACCGCCGCGCCCGCGGCCAGGAGTCCGCTCGGTGTCGACGGCCGGGATCCCGGCACCGTCCACGACAGGGACATCGGCCCATCCCCCTCGGCCGGTCGTGCGGAGGGCGTCCGCCCGCGTCCGAGCGTGCCACCCGGAGGGGCGTTCGGTGGCGTCCGGCGGCGCGGCGTCTAGGGTCGCGGTCCGTGCGCGTGCTCGTCGTCGGCTCCGGTGCCCGGGAGCACGCCCTGTGCGTGGCTCTGTCCTCCGACCCCGCGGTGACCGCGCTGGCCTGCGCGCCGGGCAACGCGGGCACGGCGCGGATCGCCGAGGCCGCGCCGCTCGAGGTCGCCGACCCGGTCGCGGTGGCCGCGCTGGCCACCGGCTGGGGCGCCGACCTGGTCGTCGTCGGCCCGGAGGTGCCGCTGGTGGCCGGGGCCGCTGACGCCGTCCGCGAGGCCGGGGTCGCCTGCTTCGGCCCGTCGGCGCAGGCCGCGCAGATCGAGGGCAGCAAGTCCTTCGCCAAGCACGTCATGGCCGCGGCCGGCGTGCCGACCGCCCGCTCCTGGCCGGTCGGCGGGGCGGCCGAGCTGGAGACCGCGCTGGACGAGGCGCGGCAGCTGGGCGGTGCGGCCCCGTACGTGGTCAAGGACGACGGGCTGGCCGCCGGCAAGGGCGTCGTCGTCACTCCCGACCGGGACGCCGCCGTCGCCCACGGGCGGGCGGTGCTCGACGCCGGCGGGGCGGTGCTCGTCGAGGAGTTCCTGGACGGGCCCGAGGTGTCGCTGTTCGCCGTCACCGACGGGACGACGGTGCTGCCGCTGCTGCCCGCGCAGGACCACAAGCGCCGCGACGACGGCGACGCCGGGCCCAACACCGGCGGGATGGGCGCCTACGCGCCGCTGCCGTGGGCGCCGGACGGGCTGGTCGCGGAGGTGCTGGCCACCGTGCTGCAGCCGACGGTGGACGAGATGCGCCGCCGCGGCGAGCCGTTCGCCGGCCTGCTCTACGCCGGGCTGGCGCTGACCTCGCGCGGCGTGCGGGTGGTGGAGTTCAACGCCCGCTTCGGCGACCCCGAGACCCAGGTGGTGCTGCCGCTGCTGGAGACCCCGCTGGCCGGGCTGCTGCACGCCGCGGCCACCGGCACGCTCGCCGACCACCCGCCGCTGCGCTGGCGCCCGGGTGCGGCGGTGACCGTCGTCGTGGCGGCGTCCGGCTACCCCGAGCGGCCGCGCACCGGCGACCCGGTGACCGGCGCCGACGGCGAGGGCGTGCTGCACGCGGGGACCGCGGTGGACGCCGAGGGCACGGTCCGCTCGGCCGGCGGGCGGGTGCTCGCGGTGACCGCGACCGGGAGCGACCTCGCCGCCGCGCGGCAGGCCGCCTACGAGCGGGTGGCCGCCGTCCGGCTGGCCGGCGCGCACTGGCGCAGCGACATCGCGCTGGCCGCCGTCGAGGGCCGGATCGCCGTCCCGGAGGTGTAGGCGCACCCCGTCCCGGCGCGTCCTCCCGCACCGCAGCGCCGGGAGGACCCTCCTGCCCCCACCGCTCGCAGGCTCGCGGCGGGCCCCTGCAGGAGGGCCGCCGCGCGCCTCAGCTGCGGACGCCGACCGCGGGGCGGGCCTGCTCGGGACGCGGCTCCGGCGGCCGCGGACCCTCGTGCCGGCGCGAGAGGTAGGTGCCGGCCACGTTGGCGCAGGCGACCACCGGCACCGCGATCAGCGCGCCGAAGATGCCGGCCACCAGCAGCCCGGCGGCGATGGCGAGGACGACGGCCAGCGGGTGCACGTGCACCGCCTTGCCCAGCAGCAGCGGCTGCAGGACGTGCCCCTCCAGCTGCATGACCAGCACCACGACGGCCAGCGCGATCAGCGCCTTGATCGGGCCGACCGCCACCAGGGCGACCAGCACGGCGACCGACCCGGCCAGGAACGACCCGATGATCGGGATGAACGCGCCGAGGAAGACCAGGGCGGCCAGCGGGACCACCAGCGGGACGCCGAGCACCGCCAGCCCGATGCCGATGCCGACCGCGTCGACCAGCGCGACGGCGACGGTGGCCCGGACGTAGGAGATCAGCGTCCGCCACGACCGGCGGGCGGCCTCGTCGACGTAGGCGCGGGCGTCGCGGGGGAACAGGCCCACCAGCCACAGCCAGATGGACCGGCCGTCCTTGAGGAAGAAGAACAGCGTGAACAGCGTCAGGGCCACGCCGGTGAACACCTCGCCGACCGTGGCGGCCGTGGTGAGGGCCCCCGACGCGAGGTCCTCCTGATTGCCGGCGACGAAGTCCTGGAAGGCGGTGAGCGCCTCGTCGATCTGCCGCTGGGTGACCGGGAAGGTCTCGACGACGAAGTCGCGGATCTGGTCGAGGCCCTGCGTGACCTGGTCGGCGAGGTCGCTGAACCCGGCACTGACCTGCGCGACGACCAGCGTGATGATCCCGGCGACCACACCCAGCCCCACGAGCAGCATGACCAGGGCGGCCAGCGACCGCAGCCAGCCGTGCCGGATGAGCGCGGCCGCCCCCGGCTGCAGCAGCGCGGCCAGCAGCAGCGCCACCAGCACCGGGACGATGACGACGGCGACGTAGGCCGCCACGTACAGCAGCACGTACAGCCCCACGAGGACGGCGATCAGCCGCCAGGACCACGCCGCCGCGGTGTGCAGGCCGCCCGGGACGGTGGCCTCGCCGTGCGGCACGTCGCGGCCGGGCCCCAGCAGCCGGCGCCCCCGCTCGGCCGGACGGTGCGGGCGGCCGCCCTCGGGCGGCCCGCTGACGCCGCCGGGCCCGAGCGGGCCGTCGAGGTCGGGGGCGTCGGGCGCGGGGCTGCCGAGCGGCGGGCTGTCGTCGGGGTCGTCGTCCGGCGGCGGGGCCTCGTCGTCGTGCACGAGGATCGCCCGGTCGTCGTCGCGCTCGGGCCAGGCGTGCGGGTCGTGCTCGGCCGCGGTGCGGATGCGTTCGCGCGCCCGGGCGACCAGGTGGTTGGCCCGTCGCAGCATCGTGGTCCTCCGCGGGGTGGGTGGGGCCCGTTCTCGATCACGCTAGCCCTGCGGGAGGATGTCCCCGTGCTGGGACGAGCTGACCGGGAGCGGGCGGTACCCGCGTGATCGAGCGCTACACGCTCCCCGAGATGGGCCGGGTCTGGAGCGACGAGCACAAGTACGAGCTGTGGTGCCGCGTGGAGACGCTGGTGCTGGAGGCGCACGCGGCCGCCGGGCGGGTCCCGGCCGACGTCGTGGAGCCGGTGCGCAGCGCCCCGCCGCCGACCGCCGCGCGCGTGGCCGAGATCGAGGAGACGACGCAGCACGACGTCATCGCCTTCCTCACCGCCTGGGCGGACAACACCAAGCCCCGGTCGGCCGCGGCGTACGTGCACCACGGCATGACCTCGTCGGACCTGCTCGACACCGCGCTCGCCGTGCAGCTCACCGAGGCCACCGACGTGCTGCTGGCCAAGGCCGACCGGCTGGTGACGGCGCTGCGCGACCACGGCCTGGCCCACCGCGACACGATCAAGGTCGGCCGCACCCACGGCGTGCACGCCGAGCCCGACGTGTGGGGCCACCGGGTCGCCGACCTGGCGTTCGCGGCGGCCCGCTCCCGGGACCGGCTGCGGGCGGCCCGCGAGCGCGTCGGCGTCGTCGCCATCTCCGGCGCCGTCGGCACGTACTCGCTCATCGACCCGTCGGTGGAGGTCGCCGTCGCCCGGGCGCTGGACCTGCGGCCGGCCGACGCCTCCACCCAGGTGGTCATCCGCGACTCGATCAGCGAGTGGGTGGCGGCGCTGGCGGTCATCGCGACGGTGTGCGAAGCGGTCGCGCTCGAGGTGCGGCACGGGCAGCGCACCGAGGTGCGGGAGCTCTCGGAGGCCTTCGGCTCGGGCCAGAAGGGCTCCAGCGCGATGCCGCACAAGAAGAACCCGATCCGCTCCGAGCGGATCGCCGGGCTGGCGCGGGTGGTGCGCGCCGCCGTCGTCCCGGTGATGGAGGGCATCCCGCTGTGGCACGAGCGCGACATCTCGCACTCGTCCACGGAGCGGGTCTTCCTGCCCGACGCCGCGGTCACCACCGACTACCTGCTGCACCTGACCACGGGGCTGGTGGAGAACCTCGTCGTCGACGCCGAGCGGATGCGCGCCAACCTCGACTCCACCGGCGGGCTGATCTACACCTCCGCCGTCCTGCTGGAGCTGGTCGAGGACGGGCTCTCCCGCGAGGACGCCTACGCGCTGGTGCAGACGGCGGCGATGGAGACCTGGAACAGCGGCACGCCCTTCCGCGAGACCCTCCGGGCGCGCGCGGCGGCCTCGGGCGTGACGCTCGACGAGGCGCGGCTGGACGGCATCTGCCGGCCCGAGGGCTACGTGCGGCAGCTCGGCCCGCTGTTCGACCGGCTCGCGGCGCTGACCTGATGGACCTCCCGCTCGTCGCCCGCGGCAAGGTGCGGGAGGTCTACGACGCCGGCGACGACCGGCTGCTGCTGGTGGCCTCGGACCGCATCTCGGCCTACGACCACGTGCTGCCCACGCCGATCCCGGACAAGGGGCGGGTGCTCACCCAGCTGTCGGTGTGGTGGTTCGAGCAGCTCGCGCCGGTGCTGTCGGCGTTCGGTGCCACCCACCACCTGCTGTCGGCCACCGACGTGCCGGCCGACGTCGCCGGCCGGGCGGTGCTGGTGCGGCGGCTGGACATGCTGCCGGTGGAGTGCGTGGCCCGGGGCTACCTGTCGGGCTCGGGCACCACGGAGTACGAGCGCACCGGCGCGATCCTCGACGTCGTCCTGCCGCCGGGCCTGGTCGAGGGCTCGCGGCTGCCCGAGCCGGTGTTCACGCCGTCGACCAAGGCGGCGGTCGGCGAGCACGACGAGGCGATCGGCTTCGCGCGCGTGGTCTCCCTCGTCGGCGCCGCCCGCGCCGAGGAGCTGCGCGAGCTGACGCTGGCGCTGTACCGGCGCGGGGCGGAGGTCGCCGCCGGCGCGGGGATCGTGCTGGCCGACACCAAGTTCGAGTTCGGACTCTCCGGAGGTGCCCTCGTGCTCGGCGACGAGGTGCTCACCCCCGACTCGTCGCGGTTCTGGCCGGCGTCGTCGTGGTCGCCGGGCGCGGCGCAGCCGTCGTTCGACAAGCAGTACGTCCGCGACTGGCTCACCTCCTCGGGCTGGGACCGCGTCTCCCCGCCGCCGGAGCTCCCGGACGACGTCGTCGCGGCCACGCGCGAGCGCTACGTGGCCGCCTACGAGCGGCTGACGGGCACCACCTTCCGCTGACGCCGCACCGTGGCCGTGGCACAACACTGCGTACGGGTTTCGTGCGCGTGCGGTGAAACTGTCCTCACCGGGTGCGAAATAGGGTGTGGATAGCGGACAGGCGCTGGTACCCGCATCGTGCATCGCCTACGTTCCCGCCACCAGAACCGGGCCGGCTGGTGACCTCCAGAGCACTGGGGTCGGCTCGTGACGCCGAATCCCGGGAGTCCCCGATGGCCGTGGCATCCGTCGAACCGCTCGCCCGCTGTCGTGCACGGTGGTCCGTGGTCCTAGCGGTCCTCACAGCCGTCGTCCTGGGGCAGCTCGCAGGGCCGCCGGTCGCGTCCGCTGTCCCGGGGACGCCGGTCAGTTACGTCGACCACACCTACTCGGCCTCCGTGACCCGCCCGAGTCAGGACAAGCCGCAGAGCAAGCTCTGGTACCTCGACGGTTCCTGGTGGGCGCTCATGGTGAACGCCGGTGGGAGCCTCGTCCACATCCACGAGCTGATGCCCGACCACACCTGGCGCAACACCGGCACCCAGGTCGACGCGCGCGTGAACAGCACCGGTGACGCGCTCTGGAGCGCGCGTGATGGCAAGCTCTACGTGGCCAGCCGCGCCACCGGCTCGAATCTCCAGGTCAACGCCTTCACGTACGACTCTGCCAGCCGGTCGTGGACGGTGGCTCCGGGGTTCCCGATCACCCTAAACAGCGGTGGCGGCTCCGAGTCGGCGACCATCGACCAGGACTCGCTCGGCCGGCTGTGGGTCACCTACACCCGCGCCACCCGCGTGTGGGTGGCGCACTCGAACGGGCCCGGCGGGACGAGCTGGACCGCGGGGTTCCAGCCCGCCGTCCCCGACACGGTCATCAGCGCCGACGACCTCTCCGCACTGATCTCCTTCGGCGACAGCATCGGGCTCATGTGGTCGGACCAGGAGTCCGGTGCGATGCGGTTCGCCGTCCACCGGGACAACGAGCCGGACGGCGTGTGGCGGGTGGAGGACGCCCTGGCCGGGCCGCTGACCGCTGACGACCACATCAACCTCAAGCAGCTCGTCGGGGACCCCCAGGGCCGCGTGTTCGCCGCGGTCAAGACCTCCGCCGACCTCGCCAACCCCGTGGATCCTGCCGCCCCGCTGGTCGGTGTCCTCACCCGGACGCCGGGCCCGGATGGCGCGGGGACCTGGTCGTTCGTCTCGGCCGGAACGGTGGCCGACAGGATGACGCGACCGATCATCATGGTCGACGCGACGAACCAGCTCCTGTACTTCTTCGCCACCGCTCCCACGGGTGGGGGAGACGTCTACTACAAGCAGTCCCCGCTGGGCGCCCAGAGTTTCCCCCCTGGACGTGGGCAGCGTTTCGTGGACGTCGCTGCAGCCGTCGACAACGCCACGGGTGCGAAGGACCCGGTCACCGACCAGACCGGACTGGTGGTGCTGGCGTCGGCGGACAGCATCAGGAGCTACGTGCACGCGGAGATCGGTGTGGCGGGAGGGACCTCGGACGTGACGCCTCCGTCGGCGTCGACCAGCCCCGGCGCATCGGCCACCGACGTCGCAGTGGGTGTCTCCGTCACCGCCACGTTCACCGAGCCCGTCCAGGGCGTCTCCGACGCGACGTTCGTCCTCCGCGGCCCGGACGACCAGGTCGTACCGGCCACGGTGAGCCAGGGGACGGGCAACCAGTGGGTCCTCGACCCGGCCACGGACCTCAGCGCGGCGACTGCGTACACCGCCACCCTGACCGGCGGTCCCGACGGAATCCGGGACCTCGCCGGGAACCCGCTCTCCCCGGACCCGCTGACGTGGAGCTTCACGACCGGGACCCCGGACACGACGGCTCCCACGGCTGTGACCGTCCCCGCGGCGGGAGCGACCGGTGTCGCGGTCGGCGCCAACATCACCGCCACGTTCGACGAGCCGGTGCAAGGCGTCAGCGGGACCACCTTCACCCTGCTGAACGCCGCGACCCGAGGAGCGGTGTCCGCTGCTGTCACCTACGACCCCAACACCCGGGTGGCCACGCTCAACCCGGCAGCCGACCTGGCGAGGGGTACGGCGTACACGGCGACGCTGACCGGGGGTCCGGCCGCCATCCGTGACGCCGCCGGCAACCCCTTGCCGACCACCACCTGGAACTTCACCACCGGTGGTGGGGACACAGTTGCACCCACGGTGCGGACCCGCTCCCCGGCGGACGGGGCCACCGCCGTGGCGCCGACAGTCAACGTCACGGCCACGTTCAGTGAAGCCGTGCTGGGTGTGGACACGGCCTCCTTCACGCTCACCGATCCGAGCGGAGCGGTCGTGTCCGCCACGGTGAGCCGCAACGGGACCACCAACCAGTGGGTGCTCGACCCCGCCGTCGACCTCGCTCCGGACACGCGGTTCACCGCGGCCCTGACCGGGGGGCCTGCGGCCGTCCGGGACGCGGCGGGCAACGCCCTGGCCTCGCAGACATGGTCGTTCCTGACGGGGCCGGCGCCCCGGGTGTCGGCGCGATCGCCCGGAACGAACGCCACCGGCGTCCGCTTGGCCGCGAACGTCACGGCGACCTTCAGCGAGCCGGTGCAGAACGTCACCGCCGCCACCTTCTCCTTGAGGAACACAACGAGCGGTGAGGTCGTGACCGCAGCGGTCAGCCGGAACGGCACGACGAACCAGTGGGTGTTGGACCCCGACGCCCCTCTCGCGCCGAGCACGCAGTACACCGTCACGGTCACCGGAGGAGGCGGCGGGATCACGGACCTGGCCGGCAACCCACTGGCGTCGAGCCCGGTGACGTGGAGCTTCACCACCGGGACGACATGACACAGCCCCGGCGGGCATGACCGGCGCTACTGTCCGTCGCCATGGCGGGGCGGATGGGTAGCGGCATCTCGTACCGCTCCGGCGGTTCCGGCGGCGACCTGCTCCTGCTGGTGCACGGACTGGGCGCCACCGGCGCGGTGTGGAGCCGGCTGCTGCCGCTGGTCGAGCGCGACTGGCCCGGTGCCTGGGCGGTGCCCGACCTGCGCGGCCACGGCCGGTCACCGGCCGAGCCGCCCTACGGCTACGGCGTGCACGCCGCCGACGTGGCGGCCCTGGCCGCGGGCGCCTCCCGGGTGACCGTGCTCGGCCACTCCTTCGGCGGGGTGGTCGGCGCGGTGCTCGCCGGCGGCTGGTACGGCGTCGAGGTGTCCCGCGTCGTCGCGCTGGGCGTGAAGATCGACTGGACGGACGACGAGGTCGCGCGGGCCCGCGCGATGGCCGCCCGGCCGGCGCAGGTGTTCGCCACCGCCGCCGAGGCCGCCGAGCGGCACCTGCGGCTGGCCGGGCTGGCCGGCCTGGTGGCGCCCGAGGACCCGGTGGCGCTGGCCGGGGTGCGCGAGGTCCCCGAGGGCGGGTTCGCCGTCGCCTTCGACCCGCGCGCGTTCGGCGCCGTCGGCCCCCCGGTCGAGCAGGTGCTGTCGCGGGCGGAGGCGCCGCTGCGGCTGGCGGCGGGGTCGGCCGACCCGATGGTGGGGGCGGACGCCATGCGGCGGGTCGACCCGGACGCGGTGCTCGTCGAGGGCGCCGGGCACAACGCCCACTGGGAGGCCCCCGAGGCGGTGTGGCGGCTGCTCGTCTCCGGCTTCTGATCGGCCCCCCTTCCGTCGAGATCACGTGATCTCGCCTCGCCGATGCCGCTCTGGGGGTCGAGATCACGCGATCTCGACGGGGCTGTGGACAGCCGGAGCGAGCGACCTGCCGAGCGCGGCACGGTGCCGGGGTGCAGCGTCGACCGCGGTTCCACATCACCGGTCCCCTCACGCGGGCCGCCGCCCACGCCGCGGGGTTCACCGACCGGCACCTGCAGCAGCCAGGAGTGCTCCACCTCTCGCGAGACACCTACCTGCCGGTCTCGATGGCCGGTGATGCGCGCGCCCGACTGGCTGCCGTGTTGTTGACCGCGCCGCCACAGGCGGTCGCCAGCCACCGCACCGCAGCCGCCCTCTGGGGAGTCGAGATCCCGCTCGAGGACCGTGATGACCGACGGGTGGATGTCATCGTGGCGGCCGCCGGACGGGCGGAGAGCCGACGCGACCGACGCATCCACCGCGTCGCGCTGGAGGACGACGAGGTCGTCAATCGGGAGGGACTACCCGTCACCGCGCCGGCGCGGACGTGGCGGGATCTCGCGGGTGTCCTCCAGCCCGCGGCCCTGCTCGCCGTCACCGACCAGGTCCTCGCCCGGTGGTGCACCCGCGCCGACCTCGAGCGCCAGCTGGCCCGCCGCCCCACCGGTCGCGGCTGTGCACGGGCGCAGGAGGTGCTCCCGGTCGCGGACCCGCGCGCCGAGTCGCCGATGGAGTCCGTGCTGCGCTGGGTGGTGCAGGAGGCCGGCCTGCCTGCGCCTCAGCTGCAGTACGTCGTCCGGGACGGTGCCGGCGGGTTCCTCGGCAGGGCGGACCTCGCCTGGCCCGAGCAGCGGCTGCTCGTCGAGTTCGACGGGGACGTGCACCGGGAGCGGGACGTCTTCGTCAGCGACACGCGCCGGCAGAACCGCCTGGTGGGGGCCGGCTGGACCGTGCTGCGCTTCACGTCGTCCGACGTGCTCGGCCGCCCGGACGAGGTCGTCGCGGAGATCCGCCGGGCCCTCCGGTGACGAGATCACGCGATCTCGCCCGCCCGGTCGGCGCCAGAGGTGCGAGATCACGGGATCTCGACAGGGAGGGGGGCGGAGCGGGCATCACCGATCTCGGCGGCCACGAGGCGCCCGGTACGCTCGGGAGCCGTGCCCCAGGTGGTCGTCGACGTCGTCCTCAAGCCGGAGATCTCCGACCCCCAGGGGCAGGCGGTGCTCGGCGCGCTCGGCCGGCTCGGCCACACCCAGGTGACCGGCGTCCGCCAGGGCAAGCACTTCGTCCTCGACGTCGAGGGCACCCCCGACGAGGCGGAGCTGCAGCAGATCGCCGAGACGCTGCTGGCCAACCCGGTCATCGAGGACGTCGAGCTGCACCTCCCCACCGACTGAGAAGGACCCCCGTGCGCATCGGTGTCATCACCTTCCCGGGCTCCCTGGACGACGTCGACGCCGTCCGCGCGGTGCGCCTGGCCGGCGCGGAGCCGGTCGCCCTGTGGCACGCCGACCACGACCTGCGCGACGTCGACGCCGTCGTCCTGCCCGGCGGGTTCTCCTACGGCGACTACCTGCGCGCCGGCGCCATCGCCGCCCGCGCGCCGCTGGTGCAGGACGTCGTCGACCGCGCGCGCCAGGGCATGCCGGTGCTGGGCATCTGCAACGGCTTCCAGGTGCTCTGCGAGGCCGGCCTGCTGCCCGGCGCGCTCACCCGCAACAGCCACCTGCACTTCCGCAACCGCGACCAGCAGCTGCGGATCGAGCGCGCCGACACCGCCTGGACCGGCAGCTACGCCGAGGGACAGACGATCGTCGTCCCCGTCAAGAACGGCGAGGGCCGCTACGTCGCGGCCCCGGCCGAGCTCGAGCGGCTGGAGGGCGAGGGCCGGGTCGCCGTCCGCTACGTCGGGGGCAACCCCAACGGCAGCCTGCGCGACGTCGCCGGGGTCACCAGCGACGACGGCCGGGTGGTCGGGCTCATGCCGCACCCGGAGCACGCCGTCGAGGACCTCACCGGCCCGAGCACCGACGGCCTCGGCTTCTTCACCAGCGTGCTGACGGCGGTCGTCGGCGCATGAGCCTGGACACGGTCGAGGTCGCCGCGAAGACCCCGGACGAGGAGCAGCCCTACAGCGAGCTGGGCCTGAAGAGCGACGAGTACGCCCGGATCCGGGACATCCTCGGCCGCCGGCCCACCACCGCCGAGCTGGCCATGTACTCGGTGATGTGGAGCGAGCACTGCTCCTACAAGAGCTCGAAGGTGCACCTGCGCCAGTTCGGCGACCTGCCGCGCAGCGAGCACCTGCTCGTCGGCATCGGCGAGAACGCCGGCGTGGTCGACGTCGGCGACGGCTACGCGGTCACCTTCAAGGTGGAGTCGCACAACCACCCGAGCTACGTCGAGCCCTACCAGGGCGCGGCCACCGGCGTGGGCGGCATCGTCCGCGACATCCTCACCATGGGCGCCCGGCCGGTCGCCGTCATGGACTCGCTGCGCTTCGGCCGCGCCGACGCCCCCGACACCGCCCGCGTGCTGCCCGGCGTGGTCGCCGGGGTCGGCGGCTACGGCAACTGCCTGGGCCTGCCCAACATCGGCGGCGAGCTGCTCTTCGACGAGTGCTACGCCGGCAACCCGCTGGTCAACGCGCTGTGCGTCGGCGTGATGCGGCACGAGGACGTGCGGCTGGCCAAGGCCGAGGGCGTGGGCAACAAGGTCGTCCTCTTCGGCGCCCGCACCGGGGGCGACGGCATCGGCGGTGTCAGCGTGCTGGCCAGCGAGACCTTCGACGCCGAGGGGCCGGCCAAGCGGCCCTCGGTCCAGGTCGGCGACCCGTTCACCGAGAAGCTGCTCATCGAGGCCTGCCTGGAGATCTTCGCCCAGGACCTCGTCACCGGGATCCAGGACCTCGGCGGTGCCGGGCTGTCCTGCGCCACCTCGGAGCTCGCCAGCGCCGGTACCGGCGGCATGCACGTCGACCTCGACCGCGTCCCGCTGCGCGACAGCACGCTGACGCCGGCCGAGATCCTGATGAGCGAGTCGCAGGAGCGCATGTGCGCGATCGTCGAGCCGGCGAAGGTGGCCGACTTCCTCGCCGTCTGCCGCAAGTGGGACGTGCTGGCCACCGTCATCGGTGAGGTCACCGACGGCGACCGGCTCACCGTCGACTGGCACGGCGAGCGGATCGTCGACGTCCCGCCGCGCACCGTCGCCCACGAGGGCCCGGTCTACGAGCGGCCGGTGGCGCGCCCCGCCGACCTCGACGACCTGCAGGCCGACGACCCGGCCGCGCTGCCCCGCCCGGCCACGCCGGAGGAGCTGACCGCGCACTGGCTGGCCGTGGTCGCCAGCCCCGACGGCGCGGACAAGACGTGGGTCACCGAGCAGTACGACCGGTACGTGCGCGGCAACACCGTGCTCGCCCAGCCCGACGACGCCGGCGTGGTGCGCATCGACGAGGAGACCCACCGCGGCATCGCGCTGGCCCTCGACGGCAACGCCCGCTTCGCCCGCCTCGACCCCTACGCCGGCGCGCAGCTCAACCTCGCCGAGGCCTACCGCAACGTCGCGGTCAGCGGTGCGCGGCCGCTGGCGGTGACCAACTGCCTGAACTTCGGCTCCCCGGAGGAGCCCGAGGTCATGTGGCAGTTCGCCGAGGCCGTCCGCGGGCTGGCCGACGCCTGCCGCGAGCTCGGCCTGCCGGTCACCGGCGGCAACGTCAGCCTCTACAACCAGACCGGCGACGTCGCGATCAACCCGACCCCGGTCATCGGCGTCCTGGGCGTGCACGACGACGTCCGCCGTCGCGTCCCCACCGGCTGGCGGGCCGCGGGCGAGACCGTCCTGCTGCTCGGCGAGACCCGGCCGGAGCTCGGCGGCTCGACCTGGGCGTCGGTCGTCCACGGTCACCTCGGCGGCCGCCCGCCGGCCGTCGACCTCGCGGCCGAGCGCGCGCTGGGCGAGCTGCTCGGCGCGCTGGGCCGCGAGGGCCTGGTCACCTCCGCGCACGACCTCGCCGACGGCGGCCTGGCGCAGGCGCTGGCCGAGTCGGCCCTGCGGTACGGCACCGGCGCGACGCTGCGGCTGGGCGACGACGCCTTCACCGCGCTGTTCAGCGAGTCCGGGGCCCGCGCCGTCGTCACCACCACCGACCCCGACGCGGTGCGGACGACGGCCGAGTGGGCCGGCGTCGCCGTCACCGAGCTGGGGACGACGGGCGGGGACGCGCTGGCCGTCGAGGGCGTCGGCGAGCTGCCGCTGGAGGGGCTGCGCGCCGCGTGGACGGCGACGCTCCCGACGCTGTTCGGGACGCCGGAGGCCACCGTGGGCAGCGTCCCCGCGGGGACCGTCCCCACCAGCTGACGCCCACCCGCTGATGCCCGCCCAGCAGCCGATCCCCGCCGAGGAGCTGCGCGCCGCCGTCGACGCCGTCCGCCCGTGGCTGGCCGGCGCGGCCGAGCAGCCGCCGCGGTCGGTGCTGGGCGCGGCCGTCAGGACCAGTGCCCGCTGGCTGGCCCAGCAGGTGCCCGGCCGGTCGGTGGAGCTGCGGGTGCCGCCGCACGTCGCCGTCCAGCTGGTGCCCGGCCCGCGGCACACCCGCGGGACCCCGCCCAACGTCGTCGAGACCGACGCCGCCACGTGGCTGCGGCTGGCGGCGGGGGAGCTGCGCTGGGCCGAGGCGGTGGCGGCCGGTGCGGTCAGTGCCAGCGGCAACCGCGCCGACCTGAGCCCACACCTCCCGCTGAGCCCCCTGCGATGACCACGGTCGGCACAGCACAGCGCCCCCGCCCGGAGGACCGGACGGGGGCGCTGTCGCGTGGTGCGGGTCAGCCGCCGAAGAGGGCGCTGGCGGCCTTGATGGTGTTGTAGAGCCCGTAGACCAGCGGGACGCCCACCAGGGCCCAGGCGACGGCGATCAGCCCCACCGGGGTGTGCGTGGACGGCCGGTCGTCGGAGAAGGAGTGGCTCATCGGACGGCGCTCCTCTCGTCGTCGGCGCGGGCGGTGGCGGGGGTGGTGGCCTTCGGCTCGTGCCACCGGCTGGACACGGGGCGGACCATCAGGTTGGCGACGAAGCCGATCACCAGCAGGCCGACCATGATGAACAGCGCCGGGCGGTAGTTCGCCGCGACCAGCTCACCCGGGGTGCCCTGGGTGTCGAGGACCCCGTTGATGATCAGCGGCCCGGCCACCCCGGCGGCCGACCACGCGGTCAGCAGCCGGCCGTGGATGGCGCCCACCTGGTAGGTGCCGAACAGGTCGCGCAGGTAGGCCGGGACGGTGGCGAACCCGCCGCCGTAGAAGCTGATGATCAGCGCGGCGAGCAGCACGAACAGCCAGGTGGCGCTGCTGCCGACGGTGGCCAGCAGGACGTAGAGGACGGCGCCGACGCCGAGGTAGACCATGTAGATCGGCTTGCGCCCGATGTAGTCCGACGTCGTCGACCACGCGAACCGGCCGCCCATGTTGAACAGCGACAGCAGACCGACGAAGCCGGCGGCGGTGGCGGCCGCGACGGTGGAGGTCCCGTTCGTGCGGAAGAAGTCCTGGATCATCGGCGCGGCCTGCTCGAGGATGCCGATGCCGGCGGTCACGTTGCAGAACAGCGCCGTCCACACCAGCCAGAACTGCGGCGTCTTGATGGCGTTGGCCGCCGAGACGCTCTCCGTGGTGACCAGCGCCTTCTGCTTGACCGACGACGGGTCGAAGCCGGCCGGCCTCCAGTCGTCGGCGGGCACCCGCACGATGAAGGCGCCGAACATCATGAAGACCAGGTAGATCGCGGCGAGGGTGAAGAACAGCGCCGCGACGGCGTCGCCGTTGGGGACGGTGCCGGCCGTGCCGTCGTAGGCCGGGTCGTAGAAGTTCATCAGCTGGCGCGACAGCGGCGAGGCGATGAGCGCACCGCCACCGAAGCCCATGATCGCCATGCCGGTGGCCAGGCCCGGGCGGTCGGGGAACCACTTGATCAGCGTGGACACCGGCGAGATGTAGCCGATGCCCAGGCCGATCCCGCCCAGGACGCCGTAGCCGAAGTACAGCAGCCACAGCTGGCCGGTCTCGATGCCCAGCCCGCCGACGACGAAGCCGGCCACCCAGAAGACGGCGGACGTGAACATCGCCGCCCGGGGACCGTTGCGGTCCACCCAGGTGCCGAACAGCGCGGCCGAGACGCCGAGCATGACGATCGCGATCGAGAAGATGATGCCGATCGCGGTCAGGCTCGCGTCGAAGTGCGAGACGAGCGCGGACTTGTAGACGCTCGTCGCGTACGCCTGGCCGATGCACAGGTGCACCGCCAGCGCGGCCGGCGGGATGAGCCAGCGGTTGAAGCCCGGTCGCGCCACGATGCGCTCCCGGGCGAGGAAGCTCGGTACTGCCACTGACGGACCTCCGGTCACGACGACGGGTTCCCCCCGGACAGGTCTGTGTGCGAGGTCACGGACCAGCGGGAACGGTACGTCCGCCCCCGACGTCCCGCGCGGTGAGCAGCCCGTCCGGGGGACGGCGTGACCGAATCGTTGCCCGTCATCGCATGCCGCACGACGCTTCGGCCCTCCTGCAGGGGCCCGGCGCGAGCTGGCGAGCGTTGGGGAGCAGGAGGGTCCTTTCTCTAGGCTCCCGTCATGGCCTACGAAGTGAGGGGCGTCGTCGCCCGCGGCAAGGGAGCACCGGTGACCGTGGAGACGGTGCTGGTGCCCGATCCGGGCCCGGGCGAGGCCGTCGTGGACGTGCAGGCGTGCGGCGTCTGCCACACCGACCTGCACTACCGCGAGGGCGGCATCAACGACGAGTTCCCGTTCCTGCTCGGCCACGAGGCCGCCGGGACCGTCTCGGCGGTCGGTGAGGGCGTCACCGACGTCGCCGTCGGCGACTTCGTGGTCCTGAACTGGCGGGCCGTGTGCGGGCAGTGCCGCGCCTGCCGCAAGGGCCAGCCGCAGTACTGCTTCGCCACGCACAACGCCGCGCAGAAGATGACCCTGGCCGACGGCACCGAGCTCTCCCCCGCGCTCGGGATCGGCGCGTTCGCCGAGAAGACCCTGGTGCACTCCGGGCAGTGCACGAAGGTCGACCCGCAGACCCCGGCGACGGCCGCCGGGCTGCTCGGCTGCGGCGTGATGGCCGGCGTCGGGGCGGCGATCAACACCGGCGGCGTGCAGCGCGGCGAGTCGGTGGCGGTGTTCGGCTGCGGCGGGGTCGGCGACGCCGCGATCGCCGGGGCGAGGCTGGCCGGGGCGACCACGATCGTCGCCGTCGACGTCGACGACCGGAAGCTGGCCTGGGCGCGGCAGTTCGGCGCCACCCACACCGTCAACTCCCGCGAGACCGACCCGGTCGAGGCGATCCGGGGGTTCACGGGCGGGTTCGGTGTGGACGTCGCCATCGACGCCGTCGGCCGCCCGGAGGTGTTCACCCAGGCCTTCCACGCCCGCGACCTCGCCGGCCGGGTGGTGCTGGTGGGGGTGCCGACGCCGGAGATGCAGCTGACCCTGCCGATGATCGAGCTGTTCGGCCGCGGCGGGGCGCTCAAGTCGAGTTGGTACGGCGACTGCCTGCCCTCCCGCGACTTCCCGATGCTGGCCGACCTGCACCGGCAGGGCCGCTTCCCCCTCGACGACTTCGTCACCGAGACCATCGGCCTCGACGACGTCGAGACGGCGTTCGAGAAGATGCACCGGGGCGACGTGCTGCGCAGCGTGGTCGTCCTCTGATGGCCGCCCGCATCGAGAAGGCCGTCGTCTCCGGGGTGTTCAGCCTCGACGGGCAGGACTTCGACGTCGACAACAACGTCTGGCTGGTCGGCGACGACGACGAGGTCCTCGTCGTCGACGCCCCCCACCGCGCCGAGCCGATCCTCGAGGCGGTCGGCGGCCGCCGGGTGACCGCGATCGTGCTCACCCACGGGCACAACGACCACGTCACCGCCGCGGTCGACCTGCGCGAGGCCACCGGCGCGCCGATCTGGTTCCACCCCGCCGACCGGATGCTCTGGGAGATGGTCCACGCCGAGGCGCGGCCGGACGAGGACCTCGCCGAGGGCACCCGCTTCCGCGTCGCCGGGACCTCGCTGACCGCGCTGCACACCCCCGGTCACAGCCCCGGCAGCACCTGCCTGCACGCTCCCGACCTGGCCGCCGTCTTCACCGGTGACACGCTCTTCCACGGCGGGCCCGGCGCCACCGGCCGCAGCTTCAGCGACCACCCCACGATCGTGCGGTCCATCCGCAGCAAGCTGCTGACCCTGCACGGCGACACGGTGGTGCACACCGGCCACGGCGAGGACACCCGCGTCTCCGCCGAGATCAGCACCGTGTCCTGAGCGGGGTCACTCCCGGTCGGCGTCGTCCCGGGTCTCCTCCGCCGGCGCGGTGCGCTCCAGGCGCTGGCGGATCGCGGCGACGTTGAGCGCGAGGTCCTCGAGCGCCTCGACGGCGCGCGTGGCCAGGGCGAACGTGAGGTTCTCCCGCCGCTCCTCCGGGCTGGGCTCGCGACGGCGCTCCTGCGTCGCCCGTGCCCACGGGTCGTCGCGCGCGTCGTCCCCGCCGCGCGGCTGGTCGAACAGCCCGCGCAGCATGCGCTGGGCCATCTCCAGGAACTCCTGGGGGTCGGGCCGGTCGCTGGGCATGTCGGCTCCTCTCGACGTACGGGTGCCCAACGCCCGTACCCCGGTCCGGGTTCCGGCAGGCGTGGGGACCGTTCCGGGACGACGGGCCGGGGTGTCGGGCGCCACCCCGGCCCGGCGCGCGACGCCGGTACGCTCGGGAGGTGCCTCGCGGTGACGGACGGCTGACGCACGCCCTCGACCCCTCTGCTCCCGGCCCCCAGGACGCCTGCGGCGTCTTCGGTGTCTGGGCGCCGGGGGAGGAGGTCGCGAAGCTGACCTACTTCGGTCTCTACGCCCTCCAGCACCGCGGTCAGGAGGCGGCCGGCATCGCCGTGTCCGACGGCGCCTCGGTGGTCGTCTACAAGGACCTCGGCCTGGTCAGCCAGGTGTTCGACGAGTCGACCCTGGGCAGCCTGCGCGGCCACCTCGCCGTCGGGCACACCCGCTACTCGACCACCGGCTCCTCCACCTGGGAGAACGCCCAGCCGACGTTCCGGACCACCGACGCCGGCACGGGGCTGGCGCTGTGCCACAACGGCAACCTGGTGAACACCGCGGAGCTCGCCAGCCGGGCCGCCGACGCCGGCGTCCCCGGCGCGTTCAGCGCGAGCACCGACTCCGACCTGGTCACCTCGCTCATCGCCGCGCGCCCGGACATGAGCGTCGAGGCGGCGGCCATGGAGGTGCTGCCGCAGCTGCGCGGCGCGTTCAGCCTGACGTTCATGGACGAGGACACGCTCTACGCCGCCCGCGACCCGCAGGGCGTGCGCCCGCTGGTCCTCGGCCGGCTCGAGCGGGGCTGGGTCGTGGCCAGCGAGACCGCGGCCCTGGACATCGTCGGCGCCTCCGTCGTCCGCGAGGTCGAGCCCGGCGAGCTGCTGGCCATCGACGAGAACGGCCTGCGCAGCCAGCACTTCGCCGCCGCGGAGCCCAAGGGCTGCGTGTTCGAGTACGTCTACCTCGCCCGCCCCGACACCACGATCGGCGGCCGCGGCGTGCACGCCGCCCGCGTCGAGATCGGCCGGCGGCTGGCGAAGGAGCACCCGGCCGACGCCGACCTGGTCATCCCGGTGCCGGAGTCGGGCACCCCGGCCGCGGTCGGGTACGCCGAGGCCAGCGGCATCCCCTACGGCCTGGGCCTGGTCAAGAACTCCTACGTCGGGCGCACGTTCATCCAGCCGTCGCAGACCATCCGGCAGCTGGGCATCCGGCTCAAGCTCAACCCGCTGCGCGACGTCATCCGCGGCAAGCGGCTGGTCGTCGTCGACGACTCCATCGTGCGCGGCAACACCCAGCGGGCGCTGATCCGGATGCTGCGGGAGGCCGGCGCGGTCGAGGTGCACGTCCGCATCTCCTCACCGCCGGTGAAGTGGCCGTGCTTCTACGGCATCGACTTCGCCAGCCGCGCCGAGCTGATCGCCAACGGCCTCGACGTCGACGGCGTGCGGGCCTCGATCAACGCCGACTCGCTCGCCTACGTCTCCGAGCAGGGCCTCGTCGCGGCCACCGAGCAGCCGGCCAGCCGGCTGTGCACCGCCTGCTTCACCGGCGAGTACCCGATCGCCCTGGGCGAGTCCGGGGTGCTGGGCAAGCACCTCCTCGAGGGCATCGGCCGCACCCCGATGCCGAAGGTGTCGGAGGCGGACCGGGCGGTCAGCGGCTGGACCGGCCAGCAGGCCGGCAGCCCCTCGGTGCCCGGCGGCGCCGACGACGCGCTCCGCCGTCCGTGACCCGGCCGTCCGGGGGCGCCGGCGGGTTCACCTACGCGGCGTCCGGCGTCGACATCGACGCCGGCGAGCGGGCCGTCACGCTGATGCGGACGGCCGTCGAGCGCACCCGCCGGCCGGAGGTGGTGGGCGGCCTGGGCGGCTTCGCCGGGCTGTTCGCCCTCGACACCAGCCGCTACCGGCGGCCGCTGCTGGCCTCCTCCACCGACGGCGTCGGCACCAAGATCGCCCTGGCCCGGCAGCTGGACCGGCACGACACGGTGGGCGTCGACCTGGTCGCGATGGTCGTCGACGACCTGGTGGCCTGCGGCGCCGAGCCGCTGTTCCTGCAGGACTACGTGGCGTGCGGGAAGGTCGTCCCCGAGCGCGTCGCGGCGATCGTCACCGGCATCGCGGCCGGCTGCGAGCAGGCCGGCGCGGCGCTGGTCGGCGGGGAGACCGCCGAGCACGGCGACCTCATGGACGCCGACGAGTACGACCTGGCCGCCACCGCGGTGGGCGTGGTCGAGGCCGACGCGGTGCTGGGCCCCGAGCGGGTCCGCGAGGGCGACGCCGTCGTCGCGATGGCGTCGTCCGGGTTCCACTCCAACGGCTACTCGCTGGTGCGCCGCGTGGTCGCCGCCGCCGGGCTGGACCTCGCCGCCACGCCGTCCGAGCTGGACCGGCCGCTGGGCGACGTGCTCCTCGAGCCCACCCGCGTCTACGCCCTCGACTGCCTCGCGCTGGTCGCCGAGCTCGGCGTCGACGGCGTGCACGCGTTCGCGCACATCACCGGCGGCGGCCTGGCCGGCAACACCGCCCGGGTGGTCCCCGAGGGCCTCGAGGCCGTGCTCGACCGCGGCACCTGGGCGCTGCCCGCGGCGGTGCACCTGCTGGAGGCGCACGGCGTGCCGCGGGCGGAGTCCGAGCGGGCGTTCAACTGCGGCGTCGGCATGGTCGCCGTCGTGGCGGCCGCGGACGCCGACCGGGCGGTCGGCCTGCTCACCGCCCGCGGGGTGCCCGCGTGGGTGGCCGGCACGGTCGGCACCGGGACCGGCGCCCGCCTGGTGGGCTCCTACCGCTGAGCGGGGCCCGCGCGACGACCAGGTGACCTGATCGTCGCGCGTCCTACCGCACCGTGGGCGGTCAGGTGGGACGCGCTGCGGTCAGGTGGGACGCACCGCGGTCAGGTAGGACGCACCTCACCGCGGGCACGCCGGACCGCGCCGCCGTCCCCCGGGAGGGACGACGGCGCGGCGTCGGTCCGGGACCGCTGCGGCCAGTCGCAGGTCAGCGACTGGCCGCCCAGTCGTCGTCGGCGTCGTCGTCCGCCCAACGGTCGGTGTAGTCGTCGTCGTCCTCGTCGTCGTCCTTGGCCGCCGGAGCGGTGTACGTCGACGGAGAACCGGCCAGCTCGCGCTGCAGCGCGGAGAGGTCGGTGTTGGGTGAGCTGTACTTGAGCTCACGGGCCACGCGCGTCTGCTTGGCCTTCGCTCGGCCGCGCCCCATCGGCTCGACCCCCTCATAACGGAGAACGGGAGCCCAGCTCACGGGCTGGACGGCCCGCGTGGCGACCCCGACTGAGTGACTGTGTCTGGACCGAGCTTACGACACGGACGCACGGCGGGCACGGGTCCTCCCCCCGCCGTCCCCCGACCGTGGTCCCGCGGGCGTCGGCGGGCCGCTCAGCGGGGCAGGCGGATGGTGGCCAGCCGCCCGACCGCGGCGATGCGCTGCTCGGCGAGCCGGTCGGCGGCCACGGCGGGGGAGACGCCCTCGGCCGCGGCCGTCTCGAACACCCGCAGCGCGGTGTCGTAGATGCCCGCCGCCCGGGCCTCGGCCCGCGGGAAGGAGAAGCCGTGCCGCTCGTCCTCGACCTGGATCACGCCCCCGGCGTTGACCAGGTAGTCGGGCGCGTAGAGGACGCCGCGGGCCACGAGCGCGTCGGCGACGCCCGCGTGGGCGAGCTGGTTGTTCGCGCCGCCGCAGACCACCTCGGCCTGCAGCACGTCGACGGTGTCGTCGTCGAGCGCGCCGCCGAGGGCGCAGGGCGCGTAGACGTCGGCCGGCGTGCGCACCAGCGTCGCGGTGTCGGCCACGGCGTCGACGCCGGGGTGGCGGGCCAGCACCCGCTCGACGGCGGCCTGGTCGACGTCGGTGACCACCACGTCGGCGCCGTCGGACACCAGCCGGTCGACCAGCCAGCTGCCCACCTTGCCGACGCCGGCGACGGCGACGGTCCGCCCGGCCAGCGTGGGCGACCCCCACCGGTGCGAGGCGGCGGCCCGCATCCCCTGGAAGACGCCGAAGGCGGTCAGCACGGAGGAGTCGCCGCACCCACCGAGCACCTCGGAGCGGCCGTGGGCGAAGCGGGTCTCCCGGGCGACGACGTCGAGGTCGGCGTTGGCGGTGCCCACGTCGCAGGCGGTCAGGTAGCGCCCGCCCAGCGACTCGACGAACCGGCCGTAGGCCCGCAGCAGCGGCTCGGTCTTGTCGGTGCGCGGGTCGCCGATGACGACGGCCTTGCCGCCGCCGAGGTCGAGCCCGGCCAGGCTGTTCTTGTAGGACATCGCGCGGGCCAGCCGCAGCGCGTCGGCGACCGCGTCGTCCTCGCTGGCGTAGGGGTGGAAGCGCGTGCCGCCGAGGGCGGGCCCCAGCGCCGTCGAGTGGATCGCGATCACCGCCCGCAGCCCCGACCCGGGGTCGGAGCAGAAGACCACCTGTTCGGCACCGGACCCGAAGACCTCCACCACGGTGGGTGAGCCTAGACACGCGTCCGGGACGGCCGTGACGCGGGAAACACCCGCCGACCGCTCAAGGTCCCCCCTCCGGGTGACGACAACTGGTGTGACGGATGGGGGACGCGGGTCCCGTGGTCACGGAGTGACGACGGAGGCGCGTGTTGCCCGCGTGACACGCCGTCACCGGTGCGACGCTGCACCGGCCCCCGCCACCCCTCGTCCCCAGGGAGCGATCCATGTCGCAGGGCCGATCCGGCCGGCGTACGCCCGGCACCGCCTCCGCTGCCCGCGGGCGCCGGGGCGTGCGCGGCGCACTCGTCGGCCTGCTCGCCGCCACCCTGCTGGTGGGCGCCGCGGGCCCGGCCCTGGCCGTCCCCGCCCCTCCGGTCAACCCGAGCGACGGCGAGCTCGCCGACGCGCAGGCCGCGCAGGACGCCGCCGCGGCGGAGGTGGGCCGGCTGCAGGCCGAGCTCGCCGTCGCGCAGACCGAGCTCGAGCGCCTCGCCGTCCAGGCCGAGGCCGCCGGCACCGCCTACCTGGCCGCGGAGGAGGCCCTCGCCCAGGCCCAGGCGGCCGCAGCCCAGGCCGCCGCCGACCTGCAGGCCGCGACCGAGGCCGTCGACGCCGCGATCGACCGGATCGCCGGCTTCGCCCGCGACAGGTACGTCAACGACCCGGCCCTGGCCACCGCGTCCGCGCTGCTGGACTCCGCCGGCCCCGGCGAGCTGGTGCAGCGGGCCGCGCTGCTGGAGTACGTCGCCGACACCCAGGTCGACGTGCTCGAGGAGGTCGAGGTGGCCCGCGTCCGGCAGGCCAACGCCGAGTCCGCCGCCCGCGTCACCCGCGACGAGATGGCCGCCGCCGAGGAGCAGGCCGCCGCCGCCAAGGACGCCGCCGACGCGCAGGTGGCCGCGCAGCAGGGCGCCGTGGAGGCGGCCAGCGCGCACAAGGCCGACCTCGACGCCCAGCTGCAGGCCGCCCAGATCCAGCTGCTCGAGCTGCAGGGCGCCCGCGACGCGTACCAGGAGTGGCAGCGGCAGAAGGCCGCCGAGGAGGCCGCCGCGGCCGCGGCCGCGGCCCGTGCCGCGGAGGAGGCCGCCGCCGCCGCGGCCGCCGCCCGCGCCGCCGCCCGCGCCGCGACCGCGAACGCGTCGTCCTCCTCGTCCTCGTCGGAGGACGCCGACGGGCCGGTCTCCGGCGGCTACGGCTACGTCAAGCCGACCTCGGGCCGCACGTCGAGCTGCTTCGGCTCCCGCTGGGGCACCCTGCACGGCGGCGTCGACATCGCCGCGCCCATCGGGACGCCGATCTACGCGGCCACGTCGGGCACCGTCGTCCGCACCGGCCCGGCCACCGGCTTCGGCACGGCCGTCTACATCCGCGGCAACGACGGCGCGATCACCGTCTACGGGCACGTCAACGCCGAGTACGTGGACACCGGTGACCGGGTCGACGCCGGCGAGCTGATCGCCGAGGTGGGCAACCGCGGCCAGTCGACCGGGCCGCACCTGCACTTCGAGGTGCACCCGTCGGGCGCCATGTACGGCGGTCAGGTCGACCCGGTGCCGTGGCTGCGCGCCCGCGGCGTGAGCATCAGCGGCTGCTGAGGACGCGCACGCGACGGCGGCCCGCCGCCCCCGGGAGGGGTGGCGGGCCGCCGTCGCGTGCCTGTCTCAGGAGGTCGGCGTGGCCGAGCCGCAGTTCTGCTGGCTGAACTCCTGCACCGCGGTGCCGTCGGGTCCGCTGGCCACCGTGAGGAACTGCTGCGCCGCGGCCTGCAGCTGCTGCTGGCCCTCGGGGGTGGTGGCGTCCACGGAGTTGGCGGTGTCGGAGAACGCCTGGACGGCGTCGCCGACCGTCGTCCAGGGACCGGCGATCTCGGCCGGCGGCTGGACGGCGTCGAAGGCGCCCGCGGCCTGCTGGAGCAGGCCGGGCAGCTGCTCGGGGGTGGCCGCGGTCAGCTGGTTGCCCAGCTCCTCGAACTGGGCGGACTGGGTGCAGAACTGAGCGACGGCCGGGTCGTCGCTGGGTGCGCTGCTGCTCGCGCCGGTGGACGACGCCGCGCTCGAGCTCGTCTCGGCGCTGGTGGACTCCGCGGCCTCCTCGCTGCCCCCGTCGCCGCCGCCGCAGGCGGTGAGCGCGACGGTGGCTGCCGCGGCGACCAGCACGGGACGGGACCTCGACCAGAGGGAGCGCATGCGGCGAGGCTAGCCGCCGGGCGGGCGGCCCGCCCCGGCGCGCGGCTACGGTGCCGGGTGTGCACGCCCCGGCCGATCCGCGCACCAGCTGGGCCCTGCCCGCGCCCGGCGAGATGGCGCGGACGGCGGACCTCGAGCCGCTGGTCACGCGGGTGCTCGCGCCCAACCCGTCCGGCATGACCCTCGACGGGACCAACACCTACGTCGTCGGCGCGCCCGGCAGCGGCCAGGCGGTCCTGGTCGACCCCGGCCCCGACGACCCCGCCCACCTCGCCGCGGTGGAGCAGGTGCTGGCCGCCCGGGGCGCGCGCTGCGCCGCCGTCCTGGTCACCCACCACCACGGCGACCACGCCGAGGCCGCGCAGCCGTGGGGCGCCCGCTTCGGCGCCCCGGTCGCGGCCGCCGACACGGCGGTGGCCGGGCCGGGCGGGCGGGTGCTCGAGCCGGGGGAGCGGCTGCGGCTGGCCGGCACCACGCTGGACGTCGTCCCGACGCCCGGGCACACCCACGACCACCTGGCCTTCCGGCTGGAGTCGGGCGCGGTGCTGGTCGGCGACCACGTGCTGGGCCGCGGCACGTCGGTGGTCACCCACCCCGAGGGTGACGTGGTGGCCTACCTGGAGTCGCTGCGCCGGGTGCACGACCTGGGCCCCAGCGCGCTGTACTGCGGGCACGGGCCGGAGCTGACCGAGGACCCGACCGCCGTCCTCGACTTCTACCTCGCCCACCGCGCGTTCCGGGAGGCGCAGCTGCTCGCGGCGATGGTGCGCGGCGCCGGCACGGTCGACGCGCTGGTGGCCGACGTCTACGCCGAGGTGCCGCGGGAGCTGTGGCCGGCCGCCGCCCAGTCGACGCGCGCCACGCTGGCCAAGCTGGCCGCCGAGGGGCACGTGCGGCTCGACGGCGACCGGGTCGCGCTGCCGTGAGCCCGGCGTGACGGACGTGCCCGTCGTCCGGGCGGCCGACAGCGAGGCCGACCAGCGGCGGGCCGCGGCGGCGCTGCGGGCGGCCGGGCTGCGGTCGGGCGACCGGCTGCTGGTCTCGGCCGCCGCCTCCCCGGCGCTGCTCGCCGTCGTCCTGGGTGCGCTGCGCACCGGGGTGGTTCCCGTCGTCCTCGACCCCGCGCTGCCGGCGGCCGAGCGGGCGGCCCTGGCGGAGGACGCCGACCCGGCCCTCGACGTCGGTGCCGACCCCGCCCGGCTGCTCACCGGGGACGCCGCGGCCGACCTCGCCGACGTGCCGCTGGCCCGGCCGGTGCACTACACCTCGGGCACCACCGGCCGGCGCAAGGGCGTGTGGTCGGGGGTGCTCGCCGAGGACGACGCCCGGGCTCTGGCCGCGGAGGAGATCGCGCTGTGGGGCTTCGGCCCGGCCGACCGGCACCTGGTGCTGTCCCCGCTGCACCACTCCGCGCCGCTGCGCTTCGCCGTCCACACGCTGCTGGCCGGCGGGGAGGTGCTGCTCCCGGGGCCGTTCGACGCCGCCCGCGCGGCCGCGGTGATCGGTACCGCGCGGCCGACGACGACCTTCTGCGTGCCCACACACCTGCAGCGGCTGCTGGCGCACGGCCGGGTGGACTGGAGTTCCTTCCGCCGGCTGGTGCACGCCGGCGCGCCCTGCCCCGAGCCGCTCAAGCGGGCGGTGCTCGCCGCGGCCCCGGAGGGCAGCGTGTGGGAGTTCTACGGCTCCACCGAGGCGCAGTTCACCGTCTGCTCGCCGGAGGACTGGCTGGCGCACCCCGGCTCGGTCGGCCGCGCGCGGCCCGCGCGGCGGCTGGAGACCGACGAGGCCGGCCAGCTGTGGTGCGCGGTGCCCCGGTGGGCGCGCTTCGAGTACTGGCGCGCACCGGAGAAGACCGCGGCCGCCTGGCGCGGCGACCGGGTCACCGTGGGCGACCTCGGCCGGGTGGACGACGACGGCACCGTGTGGCTCGACGGCCGGCGCGAGGACCTGGTCATCTCCGGCGGGGTCAACGTCTACCCGGCCGAGGTGGAGGCCGTGCTCGACGCGCACCCCGGCGTGGTGGAGAGCGCGGTGGTCGGCGTCCCCGACGACGACTGGGGGCAGCGGGTGGTCGCGGCCTTCGTCGGCGACGCCGACCCCGCGGAGCTCGCCGCCTGGGCCCGCGAGCGCCTGGCCCCGGCGAAGCGGCCCAAGAGCCTGCACCCGGTGGCCGAGCTGCCGCGCACCTCCACCGGCAAGGTGCGCCGGCTGGACCTGCCGGGGGCGCTGGGGCTGTGACCCCCGGCTGGGACGTCGTGGTGGTGGGCGCCGGGTCCGCCGGCTGCGCGCTGGCCGCCCGGCTCGCCGACGCCGGCCGGCGCGTGCTGCTGCTCGAGGCCGGTGCCGACCACGCCCGGCCCGTCGACTTCCCGGCCGACCTGCGCGACGCCACGACGCTGCGGGCCACCCTCCCGGGGCACCCGGCGAACTGGTCGCTGACCGGTGAGCTCGCCCCCGGCGTGCGCGCGCCGCTGCCGCGCGGGCGCGGGGTGGGCGGGTCGAGCGCGGTCAACGGCGGCTACTTCGTCCGCGCGACGCCCGCCGACCACGCCGGCTGGGCCGCGGCGGGCAACGGGCTGTGGAGCCTCCCGGCCACCCTGCCCGCCTGGTGCCGGCTCGAGGCCGACCGGCAGTACGGCGACCGGCCGGGCCACGGCGCCGACGGGCCGCTCCCCGTCAGCCGCCCGACCGCCGGCTCGCCGCTGACCGACGCCCTCGCCGCCGCGGCCGCCGAGCTCGGCGTGCTCGACGAGCCGGACAAGAACGCCGGCGGCCCGCCCGGCTGGGGCCCGGTGCCGTTCACCGTGCGCGACGGCGTGCGGGTCAACACCGCGATGGCCTACCTCTCGCCGCGACGCGGGCACCCGGGCCTGACCGTGCGCGGCGGCGTGCGGGTGCGGCGGGTGCTGGTCGAGCACGGCCGCGCCGTCGGGCTGGACACCGACGCCGGGCGGCTGCCGGCCGACGAGGTGGTGCTCGCCGCGGGCGCGATCGGCTCCCCGCACCTGCTGCTGCTGTCGGGCGTCGGCCCGGCCCGGGCGCTGCGGGCGCACGGCGTCGACGTCGTCGTCGACGCGCCCGGCGTCGGCGCCGGCCTGTCCGACCACCCGCTGGTGTACCTGCCCTGGACGCCGGTCCCCGGCCTGCCCGACGGCGACTGGCCGCTGCCGCTGCACAGCTGCCTGAACGCCACGTCGGAGGGCTCCGCCGTGCCCGGCGACCTGGAGGTGCTGCCGTGGCTGCGGCCCTGGGGCCGGGTGGTGCCGGGCGGCGGCGGGGACCACCGCACGCTGTCGCTGGCCGCCGGGCTGTACCGCCAGGAGGGCCGGGGGGAGCTCACCCTGGCGAGCGCCGACCCCGCCGTCCCGCCCCGGGTCCGGCACGGCTACCTGGCGACGGCGGCCGACCGGCGGCGGCTGCGCGAGGCGGTCCGGCTGGCCGCCGCGCTGCTGCGCACCCGGGCGCTCGCCCCGCTGGTGGCCGGCCGCCCCGACCCGGGCGACGCCGTCCTCGCCGACGACCGGGCCCTGGACGCCTGGGTGGCCGCGCACCTGGCCACCGCCCAGCACCTGGCCGGCAGCGCCCGCATGGGCCCCGACGGCGACCCGGGCGCCGTCGTCGACCAGCACCTGCGGGTGCGCGGCGTGGCGGGGCTGCGGGTGACCGACCTCTCCGTGCTGCCCGAGGTGCCCACCCGCGGGCCGGCCGCGACCGCCGTCCTCGTCGGCGAGCGCGCCGCCGAGCTCGTGGCCTGACCCGCGACGGTGCACGTCCGCGGACGTGCACGGGGCGACTCCGCAGAAGTGCACCCGAGACGGCCGACCCGCTCGTGGCGCGGGTCACAGGAGCGTTAACGTCTGCCCTCCGTGTTGCATCCCTGATCAGGAGGACCCGCCCGTGCCGCAGGTGCAGACCGTCCGAGGCCCCGTCGACACCGCCGAGCTCGGCCCGACGCTCATGCACGAGCACGTCTTCGTGCTCACCGCCGACGTGCAGCAGAACTACCCCGACGAGTGGGGCAGCGAGGACGACCGGGTCGCCGACGCGGTGCAGAAGCTGCGGGAGCTGGCCGCGACCGGCGTCCGGACCATCGTCGACCCCACCGTGATCGGCCTGGGCCGCTACGTCCCGCGGATCCAGCGCATCGCCGAGCAGGTCGACCTCAACATCGTCGTCGCCACCGGCTGCTACACCTACGACGACGTCCCGTTCTTCTTCCACCACCGCGGCCCGGCGCTCAACGCGGCCGTCGGCGCCGAGGTCCCCGACCCGATGGTCGACATGTTCGTCGGCGACATCGAGGACGGCATCGCCGGCACCGGGGTGCGGGCCGCCTTCCTCAAGTGCGCGATCGACCAGCAGGGGATGACCGCCGGCGTCGAGCGGGTCATGCGCGCCGTCGCGAAGGCGCACCGCGCCACCGGCGTGCCGATCACCGTGCACACCCACCCGGGCAGCCACACCGGGCTCCAGGTGCAGGAGGTGCTCGGCGACGAGGGCGTCGACCCGGGCCGCGTCGTCCTCGGCCACAGCGGCGACACCACCGACGTCGACCACCTGTCGCAGCTGGCCGACGCCGGGTTCGTCCTCGGCATGGACCGCTTCGGCATCAACCTCGAGACCACCTTCGAGGCCCGCGCCGACACGGTCGTGGAGATGTGCCGCCGTGGCCACGCCGAGCGGATGGTGCTCTCGCAGGACGCCTCCTGCTACATCGACTGGCTGGCACCCGGCGTGATGGACCTGCTGCCGCAGTGGCACTACACGCACATCCACGACGACGTGCTGCCCTACCTGCGCGAGCACGGGGTGACCGAGGAGCAGATCACCACGATGCTGGTGGACAACCCGCGCCGGTACTTCGAGAACGTCGGGACGTACTGATGGCGATCCACCCGTTCGACGAGAGCGGTGTCGAGCGCGACGCCGCCGGGGTCAAGCACTACACCGACCTGCCCGACTCCGTGGTGGCGATGCTGCGCACCTCGGTGGAGCGCGACCCCGGCGGCGAGGCCGTCGTCGAGCTCGACGGGCCCCGGCTGACCTTCCAGGAGCTGTGGGACGCCGCCGCCCGGGTCTCGGGCGGGCTGCGCGCGGCGGGCGTGCGGCGCGGCGACCGGGTGGCGATCCGGCTCGGCAACGGCGCCGACTGGGTGCTCGCCTTCGTCGGGACCCTGATGGCCGGGGCGGTCGCGGTGCCGGTGAACACCCGGTTCACCGACGCCGAGGCGCAGTACGTCGTCGACGACAGCGGCGCCCGGGTGGTGCTCGCCCCGGGCGCCCCGCTGCCCGACGGCGAGCCGCACGTCACCGACGACCTGCAGCGCGCCGACCTCGCGGCGGTCTTCTACACCTCGGGGACGACGGGCTTCCCCAAGGGCGCGATGACCAGCCACGAGAACTTCCTCAGCAACACCGAGACCGCCCGCCGGGTGGTCGGGCTCTCCGGTCACGACCCGTCGCTGCGCAACCTGATCAGCGTGCCGCTGTTCCACGTCACCGGCTGCAACAGCCAGCTGCTGGTGGCGCTGCAGGGCGGGGCGGCCGCGGTGGTCATGCCGGCGTTCGAGGTGGGCCGGTTCCTACGGGCGGTCCCCGAGGAGCGGGTCGCGGTCGTCACCTCCGTGCCGGCGGTGTTCTGGCTGGCGATCAGCCAGGCCGGCTTCGCCGACGTCGACGTCAGCGGGGTCCGGTTCGCCACCTACGGCGGGGCGCCGATCGCGCCCGACCTCGTGCAGCGGATCAAGGCGGCCTTCCCGTCGGCGCGGGTGGGCAACGGCTTCGGCCTGTCGGAGACCTCGTCGATCTCCACGTTCCTGCCGCACGAGTACGCCGACACCCACGCCGACTCGGTCGGCTTCCCCGCACCCGTGGTCGACCTGCGGGTGGCCGACCCCGACCCGGGGACCGGGGTGGGGGAGCTGCTCGTCCGCGGTGCCAACGTGGTCCAGGGCTACTGGGACAAGCCGGAGGCGACGGCGCAGACCTTCGTCGACGGCTGGCTGCACACCGGCGACCTCGCGCGCATCGACGAGGAGGGCTTCACCTACGTCGTCGACCGGGCCAAGGACATGATCAACCGCGGCGGCGAGAACGTGTACTGCGTCGAGGTGGAGAACGCGCTGGCCGCCGCGCCGGGGGTCTTCGAGGTCGCGGTGGTCGGCGTCCCCGACCCGGTCATGGGCGAGAAGGTGGGTGCCGTCCTGGTGCCGCTGCCGGGCACCGAGCTCGACGTCGACGCCGTGCTGGCCCACGCCCGCGCGCACCTGGCCGACTTCAAGGTGCCGCAGTTCGTGTCCGTGCGGCCGGCGGTGCTGCCGCGCAACCCCGGGGGCAAGGTGCTCAAGCCGGTGCTGCGCTCGGAGACCGAGTGGGGGCGGCCGCTGCGCTGACCGGCAGGGGTCCGGGCTGTCCCGGCGGCGCGCTGCCCGCAGCCGCCGGGACGCCGGTGTCAGGGGGCGGTCAGACCGCGCGCATCTCCTCGGTGGCGGTGCCGGTCAGCGGCGACCACGCGTCGGGGTGCTTGCGGCCGGCGTCGGCGCGCCAGTCGGCGGCCCGGTTGCCCGGGCGGGTCGCGGGCCGGGCGCTCAGCGACACGATCAGGGCGAGCAGGACCAGGAGTCCGGCGAGGACCCCGCCGATGACCAGGAGCGTCGTGAGCACTCCCTCACGTTAAGTAGTGGAACGGTCCGTTCCCAGGGCAGAAGACGACGGACCCTGGCGGCCGACTCGGGCAGGTGTCGCCCGTCGACGGCGTGTCGCGGGGGGCCGCTGTCGGCAGGAGCAGCCGGAGCCCTTGGACCCTGGGGCGGCTGTCCGCCGGGTCCTAGGTTGCTCGGCCAACGGAGCGACCCGGGGAGGCTGCCATGGCGGAGAGCGGCACGGACGCGGTCGGTACCGCCCCGGCCGGCGCGGCCCGGTGGAGCGCGCCGGGTCCCGGCACCTGGCTGCTCGACGCCAGCCACGTCGCCCGGCCGCTGTGCGCGTTCAGCGCCGACCCGGCCGTCTTCCCCGAGCCGGCCATGGCCGGGTTCGTCGACACGCTGGCCCGCTACGGCAGCGTCCTCGAGTGCCTGGACACCACCGTCGTGGGCGGGTTCGTCTACCAGCGGCTGCGCGCTGTCGGCGCACCCCCGGACGCCGCCGGCCCGCCACCCGAGCCGGTGTTCCGGCAGCTGCTCACCACCGTGCCCGCACTGGCCGAGCGGATGGCCACCGCCGAGGCGGTGCTCGCCGAGCGGCGCTGGCGCGCCGACCTGCGGCTGTGGGACGAGTCCGTCAAGCCGGCGCTGCTGCGGCTGCACCGCGCGCTCACCGCCGTCGACCTGGCCGAGCTGGACGACGCCGGGCTCGCCGAGCACGTCGACCACTGCGCCCAGGCCCTGGCCGAGGGGCACCTGCAGCACCACCGGCACAACGCCGCGGCGATGCTGCCGGTCGGTGACCTCGTCGTCCACACGGTGCGGTGGACCGGCCTGCCGCCGGCCGACGTGCTGGCCTGCCTCGCCGGGGCCAGCCCGGTGAGCGAGGGCGCTCCGGAGGAGCTGGCCGCGCTGGTGGCCGCGCTCGCCGACGACGGGGAGGCCCGGGACCTGGTCCTCGCCGACGACGTCGCGGCCGACGAGGTGCTCAGCCGCCTGCTGCGCCGGGAGGGCGAGGTCGGCGCCCGCGCCGACCGCTGGCTGTCCGCGCTCGCCGCGATGCCCCTCGACGGGGAGGACGCGGTGGCCGAGCCCGGCTCGCTCGAGGCGCCCGGCCTGGTGGTCGACCGCGTCCGCGCCGCGCTGGGCGCGTCCCGGGCGGCCGCGGTCCCCGGTGCGGAGGCAGCCGTCGCACGCGTGCGGGCCGCCGTCCCCGAGGAGCACCGCGCGCTCTTCGACGACCTGCTCGGCGAGGCCCGGCTGGTCTACCGGCTGCGCGACGAGCGCGCTGTGTACGGCGACCGGCTGCAGGGCAGCGCGGCCCGCCGGGCGCTGCTGGAGGTGGGCCGCCGGCTCACTGCGCACGGCCTGCTCGCCGAGGCCGACCACGCCGTCGACCTGGCCCCGGCGGAGGTCGACGCGCTGCTGCTCGGCGGCGCCGGGCCCACGGCCGACGAGGTGGCCGAGCGCGTCCGGTGGCGGCGGACCGCCGACTACCGGGACATGCCGCCGCTGTTCGGCCCCCCGCCGGGCCCGCCGCTGCCCTCGGAGTGGCTGCCGCCCGCGGCCGCCCGGATCCACGACGCGATCGGGTTCGTCGTGGGTGCCGTGCTCCGGGACGCCGCGCGCGCCGGCTCCGACCGCACCGTCCGCGGCACCGCCGTCAGCGCCGGCGTGGTCGAGGGCACCGCCCGCGTGCTGGCCGGCTCGCACGAGCTCGGCCGGGTGCAGCCCGGCGACGTCCTGGTCGCGACCAACACCGGCCCGGCGTTCAACCTGGTGCTGCCGCGCCTGGCCGCGATCGTCACCGACCGCGGCGGCCTGCTCTCGCACGCCGCGATCGTGGCGCGCGAGTTCGGCATCCCCGCGGTCGTCGGCTGCCAGGACGCCACCCGGGTCGTGCCCGATGGCGCCCGGGTGCTCGTCGACGGCACCACCGGCACGGTCACGGTCCGGTGACCGCCGGGCCGCTGCCCCTGGCGGAGGTCGCGGACGCCGACGTCTACGGCGCCAAAGCGGTCTCCCTCGGGGTGGCGGCGCGCGCCGGGCTGCCGGTGCCCGCCGGGACCGCGCTGCCCGCCGACCTCGTCGCCCGCGCCGCCGAGGACGCCGCCGCGCGCGCGGTGGTCCGGGACGCGGCGGCCGCCCTCGGCGGGCCCCTCGCGGTGCGGTCCTCGGCGGTCGGTGAGGACGGCGCCCGGTCCAGCTTCGCCGGCCAGCACCTGACCGTGCTCAACGTGGCCGACCCCGGGGAGGCGGTCGCGGCGGTGCTGCGGGTGGCCGGCTCGGCGTGCGCGCCGTCGGCGCTGGCCTACCGGCAGGCCCGCGGCGACCCCGGGGCGGCCGGCTGCGGCGTCGTGCTGCAGTGCCTGGTGACGCCGACCGTCGCCGGGGTGCTGTTCTCCCGCGACCCGGTCACCGGCGCCGACCAGCTCGTGGTGGAGGCCAGCTGGGCACTCGGGGAGGCGGTGGTGGAGGGGCTGGTCACGCCCGACCTGTTCCGGCTCGACCCGGACGGGCGGCTGCTGGAGTCGGTGGTCGGCGTCAAGGACCGCGCCGTCGTCCCCCGTCCCGGCGGCGGCACCGCCACCGTGGCGGTCGACGGCGGCCGCGCGCGCCGGCCCTGCCTGACCGACGCCGACCTGGCCGCGCTCGCCGACCTCGCCCACCGCTGCGACGCGCTGTTCGGCGACCCGAGCGACGTCGAGTGGGCCATCCCCGGCGGCGCCCCGGTCCTCCTGCAGCGGCGGCCGATCACCACCCTGGTGTGAGCGCGCCGGCCCGGCCGGGCGCCCGCGGCGTCGTCCTCGGCGCCTGCCTGGTGACGGCCCTGGTGCCGCTGGGCTCGACATCGGTCGCCGTCGCCCTGCCGCGGATCGGCGCGGCCCTGGAGGCCGGCACGGCTGGCGTGGTCGCGCTGGTCACCGCCTACCTGGTGGTGACGGCGGCCTGCCAGCCGGTGGCCGGCGCGCTCGGCGACCGGTGGGGCCGGCGGCGCAGCTGCCTGGCCGGGACGGCGGCCTCGGGGGTGGCGGCGCTGCTGGCCGCGGCGTCGCCCGACCTGGCCGTCCTGGTCGTCCTCCGCTGCGTGCAGGCCGCGTGCGGGGCGCTCGCGCTGGTCAACGCGGCCGCCACGGTGCGGGTCGCCGTGCCGGCCGAGCGCCGGGGCCGCGCCTTCGGGGCGGTGGGCGCCACCGCGATCGCCGCGGCCGCCGCCGGCCCGGCGCTGGGCGGGCTGGCCACCGGGCTGGCCGGCTGGCGCGGTGCCTTCCTGGTGACCGTGCCGGTCGCGGTCGCGGCGCTGCTGGTGGCCGCCCGGGCCCTGCCGGAGGAGGCGCGCGGCCCGGCGACGCGCACCCCCTTCGACCTCACCGGCGCTCTGCTGCTGGTCGCCGTGCTCGGCGGCGGCGCCGTCCTGCTCGGCCGGGCGGGCTCCCTGCCGGCAGCGGTCCTGGCCGCCGGTGCGGTCCTGGTGGCGGCCGGGGGTGCCTGGTTCGCCGCGCACGAGCGCGCCACCGCGGCGCCGGTGCTCGACGTCCGCGTCCTCGGGATCCGCACGGTGGCCGCGGCGGGCCTCGCGGTCGCCACCGGCAACGCCGCGCTGTACACCGCGCTGCTCGTCGTCCCCCTGCTGGTGGGCAGCGCCGCGGCGGTCCCGCTGCTGCTGTGCCTGCTGGTCGGCGCGAGCGTCACGGCGCTGGGCGGCGGGCAGCTCGCCGACCGGTGGGGCCGGCGCCGCCCGGCCGTGCTCGGCGGGGTCCTGGTGGCCGTGGCCGGCGCCGGGCTGGTCGGGACCGACCCTGGCGCGGAGCCGCTGCTGGCCGGCGTGCTGCTCGCCGGCTGCGGCGTGGGCCAGGGCCTCGCGGCGGCCGCCGTCCAGGTGGCGGGCCTGGAGGCGCTGCCGCCCGAGCGGGCCGGCCTCGCCTCGGGCGTGTGGTCGACCTGCCGGTACGTCGGCAGCATCGCCGGCACGAGCCTGCTGCCCGCGCTGGTCGCCGGCGGGTCCGGAGCGCCGGCCTTCGTGCTGGTCGCCGTCGGCGGCGCGCTGTCGGCGGCCGCCGCGGTGGCGCTGCCCACGCGCCCGGCCCGGGTGCCGCAGCCGCCGTCCGGGTAGGGCCCCGCCCGGTGCGGACGGACCCGTACCGGTGGGAGGACGCAGTGCAGGACGCAGCGAGGCTGGCCGGCCGACTGGCGGCGGTGCCCCTGGGCACCCTGGCCCGGCGGCGGCAGGGCAAGCCGATGCACCCGCGCGGCGCGGTCCTCGACGCCGTCCTCGAGCGCTCCGGCGGTCCCGACTGGGGCGTGCGGTGGCTGACCGGGCCGGCCCGCGAGCCGGCCGTCGTCCGGCTCTCGCGGGGCGCGGGCCTGCCCGCGCCGCTGCCCGACCTCCTCGGCCTCGCGGTGCGCCTGCCCACCGGCGACCGGCCGGTGGACCTGCTGCTGTCCTCGGCGGGCCGGGGCCGCCGGACCCGCTTCCTGCCGGTGCCGCGCGTCGACGCGGTGACCGCCTACGGCTCGCTGATGGGCTACCGCTCGCCGGCCGGGACGCTGCGGCTGGCCGCCGTGCCGGACGGGCCGCGGCGGGTGCCCTCCGACCCCGGGCCGGTCGCCGAGCGGGCGCCCGGGACGGTCTTCCGGCTGCTCGTCGCGCGCGGGGCGGCGGGGGAGTGGGTGCCGTTCGCGCGGCTGACCCTCGGTGCGGTGGTGGACGGGCTCGACCCCGACGTCCGCTTCGACGCCGTCCGCAACCCGCCGCCGGGGCTGCTCGCCGACGGGCCGATGGCCCGCTTCCGCGCGCCCGCCTACGCCGCCGCGCGCGAGGGCCGCCGCTGACCCCTTCGTGCGACCCGCGCCACCCGGTGGGGACGCAGACGGTTGTGTGGCACGGGATCGGGGTACCGGAACCCACGGAGTTCGTCGAGGAGCACCGCCCCTGCCGTCGCAGTGCTCGACCGCAGGAGGAGTGCTCGCACGCGTGGTCCCCGCACTTCCGTCGTCGCCACGACTGCGCGTCGTGACGGTGCCGCACACCGACCCCTACGTGGACGCGGTGCTGCCTCCCGAGGTGGCCCGCGTCGGGCCGGCGCACGACCGCAGCCCGTGGCTGGACCCGGCCTACCTGACCGCGAACGCCGCGCAGGTCGACGTCGTCCACGTGCACAGCGGCTTCGGCCACCTGCCCGAGGACGAGGTCGTCTGCTGGACGGAGGCGCTGCGGCGCACCGGCACCCCGCTCGTGGTGACCGTGCACCAGCTGCGCGCCCCCGGCTCGACGCGCCACGACGCGCACCTGCGGGCGCTGCTGGCCACCGCCGAGGTCGTCCTCACCCTGACGCCCGGTGCCGCCGACGAGATCGCCGAGCGCTTCGGCCGGACGGCGATCGCGGTCGCCCACCCGTCGCTGGTGCGGCCCGACCCCGACGGCGGCGCCGAGCGCGGCCTCGTCGGCCTGGCGCTCGGCGACGCCGGGACGGCGACCGACCCGGCCGCCCTGGTCCGCGCGGCGCTGTCCGGCGCGGTGTCCGGCGGCGGGCGGCTTCGGGTGTTCCTCGGGCCGGGGGAGCACCTGCCCCCCGACCCCGACCTGGCGGTCGCCGAGGGGCTCGAGGTGGTCCCCCGCGACCCGGCGCGCTGGGCGCAGCAGCTGCAGGAGCTGCACGTCGCGGTGCTGCCCGAGCGGTGCGGCACCCACTCGCGCGACCTGGAGGTCTGCCGCGACGTCGGCACCCGCGTGGTCGCGCCCGGCTGCGGTTGGTTCGCCGACCAGTGGTCCGACGTCGTGCTCTACGGCGACGACGAGGAGCACGGCCTCGACCCGGTGTCGCTCACCGCGGCCGTGGGCGCGGCCCTGACCCGGCCGATGCCGCGGCCGGCCGACCGCGCGTGGCGCGCCGAGCAGCTCGCCGCGGTGCGGGCCGTGCACGCGCAGGTGTACCAGCAGGTGGTGGCCGACCGGGTGGTCGGCGTCTAGCCCGGCTCCTCGTGGACGGCGTCGACCACCCACAGGCCGGGCAGCACCTCCCGCTCCGCGGTCTCCCGGAAGCCGGCCCCCGCGTAGAGCCGGCGGGCGGGGGTGTTGGCCCGGCCGGTGGAGACGGTCACCGGGATCCCCGCGGCCTCGGCCAGGACGGCGGCCAGCAGCGCCCGCCCGGTGCCCTCCCGCGCGTGCGCCGGGTCGACCACCAGCCGGTCGACGTCGAGGCCGTGCGCCGTCACGCGCCAGCCGACGGCGCCGGTGACGGTCCCGCTGCCGTCGTCGGCGACCAGCCAGGAGAGGCCCGCGCCGCGGAGCGCGGCGAGGTCCTCGTGCAGCGCGGGGATGCGGTCGTCGCCGATCAGCCGTGCCTCGACGGCGTAGGCGGCGCGCTGGAGGGCGAGGAGCCGGACGGCGAGGGCCGCGTCGGCGGCCGGGTCGCGGCGGTGCAGCCTCACCGGGCACCGTCCGGGGGAGTGTGTGGGCAGGGGCGGGGTCGAACCGCCGACCTCTCGCTTTTCAGGCGAGCGCTCGTACCGACTGAGCTACCTGCCCCTCCCGGTGACGTTCCACCGGGCAAGCGACCCTGACGGGACTCGAACCCGCGACCTCCGCCGTGACAGGGCGGCGCGCTAACCAACTGCGCTACAGGGCCTTGCTGTGTGGTGCTGGTGGTGCGTGCCCCCAACGGGGTTCGAACCCGTGCTACCGCCTTGAAAGGGCGGCGTCCTGGACCGCTAGACGATGGGGGCTCGTGTTCGCCGGGGGCACGGAGGACTCTACACGGCACCGCGGGCGGGTCTCGCACACCCCTCCCTCCACGGGGGTGCCGCCCGTCCGGGGTGGCGCGACACGGCTTGCGGGTGCCGCGCGCGGGAGCCGGCGGCTGCGACGCTGTCGCGGTGAAGCGCCGCACCTCCCTCCCCGCCGGTGCCGTCCTCGCGGCGGCGGTCCTGCTCACCGGGTGCGCCCAGCAGCAGCCGAGCACCGCGTCGTCGTCGGGCGCCGCGTCGTCATCGGCGTCCGCGGGGTCCTCGTCGTCGGCCGGCTCCTCCTCGGCCCCGCCCGCCGTGACCACCGCTCCTGCCGCGGACGGCGCCTTCCCGGCCGACACCGCGCCCGACACCGCCGAGGCGTCGGCCGACGCCCGCGTGACGGTCACCGACATCCGCACCGGCCGGCACGACGGCTTCGACCGGGTGGTGCTCGAGGTCGAGGGCACCGGGACGCCGGGCTGGGACGTGCGCTACGTCGACGCGGCGTCGTCGCAGGGCAGCGGCGAGCCGGTCGCGGTCGCCGGGGACGCCGTCCTGCAGGTCACCGTCACCGGCGCCGGCTACCCGTACGACACCGGCGCCGAGGAGTACGCGAGCGCCGACCCGCTGCCGGGGGAGGGGACGCGGACGGTGACCGAGGTGGTGTTCGACGCGACCTACGAGGGGACGACGGTCGCCTTCGTCGGCACGCGCTCGGAGGCCCCGTTCCGGGTGTACCTGCTCGAGGACCCGTCGCGGCTGGTCGTCGAGGTCGCCGACCAGCCCTGACGACGGTGCGGCCTAGTTGAGCGTGGCCCGCAGCTCGACGGAGTCGCCGGAGACGCTCGTGCACTCCAGGGCGAGGGGCCCGGCGGTGACGCTCTCGCCCTGACCGCAGGACACGCTCGCGCCACCCACGCTGATGGTCGCGCGGCCGTCCTGCACGCCGCCGAGGGCCACCGTGGTGCCGAGGATCTCGACCTCCGACCCCTGCCCGTCGAGCGTGACGGTGCAGGAGGAGGCGCTGCAGGAGAAGTTCTGCGAGGTGAACGAGCAGCCGGCCAGCGGCACGAGGGCGATGCCCCCGGCCAGCAGGCCGGCGGTCAGGCGGGTGGTGCGCGTCGTCGTGGCCATGGCCGCGAGGGTAGGGCGGTCCGCTCAGCCGGTCGGGGAGGCGGGCGCCCCGTCGCCGTCGGTGCCGTCGCCGTCGGTGCCGGCGTCCTCGGGGGTGGTCTCCTCCGGGACGACGGTGCGCACGATGGTGGCCTCGGTCTCGCCGAGGCCGCCGAGCGTGATGTCGTCGTAGGCGACCAGCGCGCCGTCCTCCGGGTCGAGGTAGAGCACCGTGCAGGTGAGCGGCTCGGGGTACTCACCCTGCAGCCCGCGCAGCCCGGCGCCGCCGGTGGACCCCTGCACCATGAGCAGCGTCCCGCCGTCGAGGGTCTCCACCTCCCGGTCGTGCGTGTGCCCGGCCAGCACGAGCGGCACCACGCCGTCCAGCGGGGGCGCCTGCTTCGGGTCGTGCACCATCGCCAGGGCCGGCGGCTCGGGCTGCTCCTCGGCGAGCTCGGCGAGGTCCTCGCCGGTCTGCTCCAGCGACTCGGTGTCGCCGGTGGCGTCCTTGTCGGGGGTGAAGCGGGGGTCGCGGGCGCCGACGACGGTCAGCCCGGCGACGGTCGTCGCGGAGTCGTCCAGGACCGTGGCGTTGGGCTGGGCGGCCACCAGGCCCGCGGTGATCGCCGAGTCGTGGTTGCCGCGGACGTAGACGTAGGGCACGCCGAGCTGCCCGATCGAGGAGATGAGCTGGTTCTCCGGCTCGCTGCCCCAGTCGGTGATGTCGCCGGTGTCGAGCACGGCGTCGACGCCGAACTGGTCGGCCACCTGCCGGACGAGGTCGAAGCCGGCCGGGTTGAGGTGGATGTCGGAGACGTGCAGCAGGGCGACGGTGTCGGTGGGCCCGCCGGGCGCCGGCAGGGCCGACAGCGTCGAGTACAGCGTGCCCACGTTGGTGACGAGGTCCTCCAGCGAGGCCCGGTAGGCGCTGAAGCGAGCCACGATGTCCTCGGCGCTGCCGATGAGGCTGGTCGCGTTGACCAGCAGCCCGGTGTAGGTGGGCTGGGAGAGCGCCTCGGGGCGCCAGGTGGCCGCGCCGAGCCCGGCGGTGCCGGCGAGCAGCAGGACCGAGGCGCCGGCGGCCACGAGCGGCTCGCGGCGCCGGCGGAAGACGAGCAGCGAGGTCAGCACGGCGCCACCGACGCCGGCCGCGGCCGTCGTCCAGGCCAGCCGGACGACGGCGGCGCGCAGGTCGTCGCTCACGCGGTCGACCAGGCCGTCGAGCCGCACGGGGTCGGAGACCAGCGCCTGGATGCGGGCCTCGTCCACCCGGCGCAGCTGGACGTCGAGACCGAGCGGGCCGTCGTAGGCGTCGACGGCGAGCGACCCGAGCGGCGGCACCTCGACCGTGGCGCCGCCGCCGGTGGGGGTGAAGGACAGCGAGGCGTCGAAGGGGCCGATCGGCGCCTCGACCCGGCCGATGAGCAGGATGCCGACCAGCGCGCCACCCACCGCGACGAGCAGGCGGGACGCCCAGCGGCCGGCGGCGCGGACCCACCGGCGCCCGCGGCCGGGGACCGGGGACGCCGTCGGCTCGCTCACCACGACGAGGCTAGTGACCGGGGCGCCCGGCGCGTCCTCCCGCACCGCAGCGCGTCCCACCCGACCGTGGGACGTCGGGTGGGACGCGCTGGGATCAGTCGAAGGACCTCCCTGCCCCCCGCCACTCGCGAGCTCGCGGCGGGACCCTGCAGGGAGGCCGCCCTCATCGCGCGGCGTGCCGCGCGGCGTATGGCGCGGCCGGCCGGAGGTCAGGCGGCGAGCTTCGCCGAGACCTCGGCCAGCCGGCGGCCCTGGTAGCGGGCGGCAGCCAGCTCGGCCTCGCTGGCGGTCGCCGACTTGCCGCCCGAGGCGTTCGAGGTGCCGTAGGGGTTGCCGCCGGCCTCGAACAGCAGCGGGTCGGTGTAGCCGGGCGGGACGATGACCGCGCCGAAGTGCGAGAAGACGTTGAACAGCGTGAGGATCGTCGTCTCGTTGCCGCCGTGGACGTTCTGCGCGCTGGTGAAGGCGGTGGCGCCCTTGTTGGCCAGCTTGCCGGTGAACCACAGGCCGCCGAGGGTGTCGATGAACTGCTTCATCTGCGCGGCGGGCGTGCCGAAGCGGGTGGGCGTGCCGAGGGCGTAGCCGTCGGCCCACTCCAGGTCGGCCGGGGTGGCCTCCTGGACCTCGCCCGCGGTGGCGTCGACGTGGGCGCGCCACAGCGGGTTGGAAGCGATGGCCTCCTCCGGCGCGAGCTCGGGCACCCGGCGCAGGCGCACCTCGGCCCCGGCCTCCTCCGCACCCTGGGCCACGGCGGCGGCGAGCTGGTGGACGTTGCCGGTGGACGAGTAGTAGACGACGGCGATCTTGGTCACGGGGTCCTCGATTTCCGAAACACGAACGGGACGGGTCGTTGCGAGTTCAACAACACATCCCTGGGTGCTCGTGTTCCAGAGGTCGTAAACCCGGTCGGGGGACTCAGACGGGGCGCGGGCGGAAGACCCAGCGCAGCGCCAGGAACCGCAGCGTGCCGATCGTCGCGGTCACCGCGGCGATGACCAGCATCTCGGCGACGACGGGGGGATCGGCGACCGTGGAGTTGAACCAGGTGAGCGCCAGGCTGGTCGCGAGCATCCCGGCGAGGGCGAGCGCGCCGCCCTCCCACTGCGCGGCGAACCAGCTCACGCGCTCACCGGCGCGGAAGGTCAGCCGGCGGTGCAGCTCGTTGGCCAGCACCGACGACAGCGCCGCGCCGACCAGGTTGGCGGGCACCTCGCCCAGCCCGCGGAGCAGGACGAACAGCACGCCGTAGACGGCGCTGGAGAACCCGCCGACCAGGACGAACCGGGAGAACTGGCCGACTCCGTCGTCCGAGCGCACGCGCGCGGCGAGGTCGCCGACGAGATCGGCGACCGCCACGGGGCGGGACAGCGACGGGCAGGTCACGGCAACTCCCTCCAGGCGTCCAGCGTCTCGCTTCTCCGACCGGTCGGCGAGCAGTTTCTCGCCGGTCGCTGACACTTCCCCGTCGGCGAACTGTGTACTCGCTGACAGTCGGCACGGAGGGTGTGTGATCCACCACGTCCCGGCGGCATCACCGCTGCTCCGGGCGGGTAGGGGCCGCGCATGAGCCTGATGGGGATCCTCGACCGACTCGCGGACGTCAACACCTTCGACCGGGCCATCGAGTCGGCCCGCAAGGGCGTGCAGGCGGTGCTCAAGCCGGGGGTGGTCAAGGACGCCCTGCACGGGACGTGGCTCGGCCACCCGCTGCACCCCGTCCTCGTGCAGGTGCCCGTCGGCAGCTGGGCCTCGGCCGGCCTGCTCGACGCCATCCCGCCGCTGCGGCCGGCCGCGACCGTGCTCATCGGCACCGGGGTCGCCGTCTCGGTGCCCGCCGCGATGGCCGGGGCGGCGGACTGGTCGGAGCAGGAGATCGGCGTCCGCCGGCTCGGCGCGCTGCACGCGGTGTCCAACACCGTGGCCCTGGGGCTCTACGTCGGCTCGCTCGTGGCCCGCGCGCAGGGGCGCGGCACCCTCGGCCGGGTCCTGGCCTACGCCGGGCTGGGGATCGCCACCGGCTCGGCCGCCGTCGGCGGGCACATGTCCTACGCGCAGTCCTCGGGCGCCTCGCACGCGGCGACGGCGGCCCGCTCGCTGACGTCGGACTGGATCGACCTCGGCCCGCTCGACGACCTGCCCGAGGGCCGGCCGGCGCTGCGCACCGCAGGAGGCAGCGGGGTGGCCGCCCCGCTGGCCGTCGTCCGCCGCGGTGGGCGGGTCGACGTCTTCGTCGGCGCCTGCTCGCACCTGGCCGGGCCGCTGTACGAGGGCAGCGTCGAGGAGGTCCGCGGGCACACCTGCCTCGTCTGCCCGTGGCACGACTCGGCCTTCGACCTGGACAGCGGCGAGCCGCGGCGCGGGCCGGCGGCCAACCCGCAGGAGAAGCTCGAGGTCCGGATGGAGGCCGGCCGCGTCATGGCGCGGCTGCCCAGCCGGCACCAGTAGCCGCCGCGAGCGCCTACGCTGCCGCGGCATGCGGCGGACGGCGGTGGTGCTCGCCGTCCTGCTGTGCGCCGCGTGCTCCGAGGCCTCCGGCACCGCGCCCGCCCCGGCACCCCCGACCGCCTCGGCGCCCTCCAGCGGCCCGGCGCTGCCGACCGGCCCGTCGGTGCCCGCCGTCCCCGGGATCGAGGCCGAGGTGCGGCAGTGGCGCACCGACGAGGCCGTCGGCGGCCAGGTGCAGGTGACCGTCACCGGCACCGGCGCCGAGCCGTTCACCGTCACCTCGGTGGCCCTCGAGTCGCCCGGCTTCGCGCCGCTGCCCGACCGGCCGGTCGACGTCGAGGTCCCGCCCGGCCGGACCTTCGACGTCCCCGCGCCGTACGGCGAGGCCGACTGCGGGTGGGCGGCCGAGCCCGCGGCGGCCCGGCTGACCGTCGTCCGCCCCGACGGGCGCACCGAGCAGCTGCGGGTGCCGCTGTCGGCCGAGGTGCTGACCCGGATCCACGACGAGGAGTGCGCGGCGCGGACCGTCCTCGCCGTCGCGGCGGCCGACGTGCGCGGCCTGACCCCGGACGGGGACGCGGTGACCGGGACGCTGACCCTCACCCGCGCCGGCGACGACGACCGGCCGGTGACCGTGACGCGGCTGGAGGGCAACGTGCACTACTCCGCCGACGCCGACCTGCCCCGGACGCTGGCTGCGGGGGAGTCGACCCTGGAGGTCGGGCTGCGCTTCACGATGGCCCGCTGCGACCCGCACGCCCTCGCCGAGGCCAAGCAGCCCTACCTGTTCCTGCTCGGCCTGCAGGTGGGGGACGACGACGAGGTGCCGGTGGACCTGCCGATGGACCAGGCGGACCGGGACGAGCTCGCGGCACTGGTCGACCGGGCCTGCTGAGCGGCCCCCGACGTGGAACCGGTCCGGCCACCCGGGGGGATCGGGCGGCCGGACCGGGGTCTGGCGCGCGGGCGGTGGTCCGCCGCGCTGACGATGACGCTACGTAGCCGGGCGTGCCCGTGGCGATCGCCTGATCGGGTGCTCCTCTCCGGTCGGGCGGTTCTCCGGTGACGGAGGGTTCCGGCCGGTGGGCCGGGGGCACCCCCGGTCGGTGTTCTTCCTCTTCTCCAGCCGGCTCGGCTGCCTCGGCAGCCTCCTGGTCTCGGCCCTGCTGACCCTGCTCCTGCTGGTGGCCTTCGACGTGCTGTGAGGACGCCGTGCCGACCGGCGCCGGGCGGCTCGCCGCGGGCGGTGACCTCGGCCGGTCTGGGAGACTCGACGGCGCGGGCCTCTAGCTCAACTGGCAGAGCAGCGGACTTTTAATCCGCGGGTTGTGGGTTCGATCCCCACGGGGCCCACCGTGCTGAGCAGCACGTCCTGCTGGGCGGCCGGTTGTCGCGTCGCCTCCGGTCACCGGTGAGCTCCCCGCGGCACATCCGTCATCGTCGGGACGACCCAGCGGGACGAGCCCACGACGATGGTGCTTCGCGACTCAGCCGTCCAGGTGGCAGTCGTCGTGGCGGTCTTCGATGATCGCGCCCGTCTCAGCGTCAGTGCAGCGGAGGTACTCATCGAGGAACTCCTGCTCCTCCTGGTACCTGCTCGCCGGCGACGACTCCTCGGCGCACGCTGTCAGCGCGAACGCGATCAAGCCGATGGCGATGAGCTCTCGCACGGCGCCCCTCATGCTCAGTTGACCGACCGGCGCGGGCGTCGACCCGCGACGCCGTAGGTGAAGGCGACCAACCCAGCGAGAGTCATGGGCACGACGTACAGCCACCGCTCGACACGGGCCTGCATGCAAGCCTGTACGTAGATCGTCTCGCTTCCGCCGAACACGGTCCCGCAGCTCGAGCCTCCGCTCGCGGTGACGGCCTGTACCGGTACAGCCACGAAGACCGTCGCCGTCAAGACAGCGGCAAGCCCCAGTAGGGCCATGGCGCGACGTGCGGTCACCGGTGCTCCCTCAGAGCTGAGTCCTGTCCTGCGGCGGTCGACCAGGGACCGTATGGGTCCTGCACCGGCGGCGCGTCCCTCGCGCGAGCGAGGCCGAGCAGGCGGAGGTCGCCCCTGTCGTCGCTGCTGGCGGCTCAACCGCCGTGGCGGTGGCGGGTGTCCAGCTCACAGCGGACCGTGACCGTCCTCGTGCGGCTGCGACAGTCGAACCGCCCGTCGGTCCGCTCGGTCCCAGCCCGTGGCGGTGTGCCACGGTCACGGTTGACGGGAGAGTCCGGCGCCACTGCCTGTCACGTCCGACGAGACCTTCATCCGCGGTTGTGGGTTCGATCCCCACGGGGCCCACCGTGGACGTGCGGGTCGGCACTCTGCACCCCGAGGGACGACCTGCATCCCCACGGTCTGCAACGGGTCCACACCAGCGCGGCCTTCGGTCATGCCGGGCACTTGGTCCCTGTCGGCCTCCTCGTCGTCGCCCCTACGGTCACCGCTACGCGCCACCGGCGCGCTCATCAGGGGCGTGTCTCGCCGGCCGTGGGCCGGGTCCTCCTCGCAGGACGTGCACGACGGAGGGCGGATCATGGCTTCTCGGACGGCCGTTCGGGCGTCGGCGGCGACCCTCCTGGCCGGCGCGCTGGTCTTCGGCGGCTCGATGCAAGCGCTCGCCGCCCCTCCCGGTGGAGCCACCGGCTCGACGACACCGCGCGTCATCCAGCGGGACCTGCCGCACAGCGGCGAGGGCGTCCAGACCGTCGTCGTCGACACCGGAGCCGGTATGGACAGCACCGGCGGGACGATCAGCCGAAAGCCGATCATCCAACTCGATCTCCCGCACAGTGGTGACGGGGACCAGGTCGTCGTCTACGACGCGAGCGCCGGGAACGGCGGAGCCGGCGGGGGCGGCGGGGACGCGACCGCGGTGTCCCTGGCGGTGAACGTCCCGACCGTCACCCAGACGACGACTGCCTTCGCCCTCACCGGGGACGCGACGGCCACGGACACCGCCACCACCGGCGACGCGACCTCCGGTGACGCGACCGCCGCCGGCGGTGCCGGAGGCAGCGGAGGAGCCGGCGGCACGGGGAGCACCGGCGGCACGATCACCACCGGCCCGACCATGCAGCAGGACCTGCCGCACAGTGGCGACGGTGACCAGAGCATCGTGCTCGACGCCAGCGCCGGCAACGGCGGGGACGGTGGGGACGGCGGGGACGCGACCGCGGTGTCCCTGGCGTTGAACGTCCCCACCGTGACCCAGACGGCCACCGCCGTCACCCTCGCGGGGACCGCCGATGCCACGAGCACCGCCACCACGGGCGACGCGACGGCAGGTGGCGTGACCGCCACCGGCGGGGACGGCGGCGACGGGGGCGACGGGGGCGCCGACAGCACCGGCGGCACGATCACCACCGGCCCGATCACCCAGCGGGACCGGCCGAACAGTGGCGACGGCGACCAGAGCATCGTGCTCGACGCCAGCGCCGGCAACGGCGGGGACGGCGGGGACGGCGGGGACGCGACCGCGGAGTCCCTGGCGGTGAACACCCCCACCGTCACCCAGACGGCCACCGCCGTCGCCGTCACGGGGACCGCCGAGGCCGCGAACACCGCCACCACGGGGGACGCCACGTCGGGCAGCGCGGAGGCTGCTGGCGGCAACGGCGGAGCCGGGGGCGACGGGGGCGCCGACAGCACCGGCGGCACGATCACCACCGGCCCGATCACCCAGCAGTTTTCACCGAACAGCGGCGACGGTGATCAGAGCATCGAGCTCGACGCCAGCGCCGGCAACGGCGGGGACGGCGGGGACGGCGGGGACGCGACCGCGGTCTCCGCGGCGGTGAACACCCCCACCATCGACCAGACGGCCACCGCCGTCGCCGTCACGGGGACCGCCGAGGCCGCGAACACCGCCACCACCGGCGACGCGACCTCCGGAGCCGCGAGTGCGACCGGCGGTGCGGCAGGTGCCGGCGGCGACGGCGGCGCGGGTGAGGACGGCGAGGACGGCGGGAATGGCGGCGACGGTGGGGACGCCGCCGCGCTGTCGCTCGCGATCAACGCGCCCACCGTCACCCAGACGGCCGACGCGGAGGACGCAGCTCCCGTCGAGCCCCAGACGGGAGACCCCACCGACGGCTGAGTCACGGCGAGAGCGTCGGCGGCTGCGGACCTGCTCGAGCAGACCGCTGTCGTCGCGGCACGCCGCAGGGCCGACGACCATCGCCGCCCACGGTCGCCGGCTGCCGGGTCCTGGCCCTCACGACGGCGTGCCTACGCTGCCCGACCGTGCCGCTCTTCTCCTTCGAAGGCCGATCCCCCCAGGTGCACCCCGACGCGTGGGTGGCGCCCACGGCGACGCTGGTCGGCGACGTCGTCGTCGAGGCCGGCGCGTCCATCTGGTACGGCGCGGTGCTGCGCGCCGACTTCGGCCGGATCGTCGTCCGCGCCGGGGCCAACGTGCAGGACAACTCCGTGCTGCACGGCGGCGAGGACCCGGTCACCGAGATCGGTCCCGGGGCGACCATCGGGCACGTCTGCGTCGTCCACGGGTGCGTCATCGGCGCCGAGGCGCTGGTCGGCAACGGCTCCACCGTGCAGGACGGCGCCCGCATCGGCCGCCGGGCGCTCGTCGGCGCCGGCAGCCTCGTGCCGCCGGGCATGGAGGTGCCCGACGAGGTGCTCGCCGTGGGCGCTCCCGCGCGCGTGCGCGGCCCGCTGTCGGAGGGCGCCGCGGTGTGGGTCGACGGCAACCCGTCGATCTACCAGGAGCTCGCCCGCCGGCACGCGGCCGGCGTGCAGCGGCTGGACGAGGTCTGACCCGGGCGGAAGAGGGGCGCCGTCCCGCCGGTTGTCCCCGGCAGGCCCCACCGTCCGACGACCCGACCTGGAGGTACCCCATGACCGCCACCGTCCCCGGGACCGGCACCTTCGCCCAGGAGTGGGAGGAGTGGCACCGGCAGAAGGAGGCCGTCCTCGCCTCCCCGCACGGCTTCCTCGCCGTCACCGCGCTGGTGTGGCTGGACGAGCAGCCGACCGCCGTGCCCGGCGCGCCGGGTCTCTGGTCGGCCGGCGAGCAGGGGGTCGTCGTCACCCTGGCCGACGGCGAGCAGCTCGTCGTCGACGGGACCCCGGTCACCGGTGAGCACGTCTTCGGCCACCTGGGCCTCCGCGAGAGCGTGCTGAGCACCTCCGGCGACACCGCCGTCGAGGTCGCCGAGCGCGGCGGCCGCTACGTCGTCCGGCTGCGCGACCCGCGGTCGCCGCTGCGCCTCGGGTACCCGGGCACCCCCGCCTACCCCGCCGACCCCCGCTGGGCGGTGCCGGGTCGGTTCGTCGCCTTCGACGCGCCGCGGCCGACGCCGGTCCCGGGCGTCCTCGAGGGCGTGCAGCACGTCTACGACGCCCCCGGGCGGATCGAGTTCGAGCTCGAGGGCCGGCAGCTGTCGCTCACCGCCTTCCCCGGCCACACCCCCGGCGCCCTGTCGGTCCTCTTCTCCGACGAGACCTCCGGCCGCACCACCTACGCCTTCCGGTCGCTGCAGCTGCCCCCGCCGGACGCCGACGGCTCCGTGCTCGTCGACCTCAACCGGGCGGCCAACCTGCCCTGCGCCTACACCGACCTGGCCACCTGCCCGACGCCCCCCGCCGAGAACCGCCTCCCGCTGGCCGTCGAGGCCGGCGAGAAGACGCCGCTGGGCCGCGGCGTGGGCCGGCCGACCGACCGGGGCGCGGTCCTGGAGGTCTGAGCGCCCGGACGCGCACCGGCGCTGCGTCCGGCGGTCCGCCGTCCGCGGCAGGCATGCTCGGAGCCGATGGACGTGCCGGGGACGACGGGAGTGCGGGTGGACGCGCGGACGCTGGGCGGGCGGTACCGCCTCGACAGCGTGCTCGGACGCGGCGGCATGGGCACGGTCTACGCCGCCACCGACGCCGTCCTCGGCCGCCGGGTCGCGGTCAAGGTGCTCGACCTCACCGTCGCCGACACCGCCGGGACGGCCCGCTTCCGTCGCGAGGCGCAGACACTGGCCGCCCTCGAGCACCCGTTCGTCGTCAGCGTCTTCGACTTCGGCGTCGACGCCAGCGCGGCCTGGCTGGTGATGCCGCTGCTCCCCGGCCCCGACCTGCTGACCCTGGTCGGCCGCGACGGGCCGCTGCCGGTGGACGACGTCGCCCGCTACGGCCGGCAGGTCGCCGAGGCGCTGGCCGCCGCGCACGGGGCCGGCATCGTGCACCGGGACGTGAAGCCGGCCAACCTGGCGCTGGCCGCCGACGGGTCGTGCCTGCTGCTGGACCTCGGCATCGCCCGGCTCACCGACGCCACCAGCACCTCGCTGACCGGCACCGGGCTGGTCATGGGCAGCATGCCGTTCCTGGCACCGGAGGTCATCGCGGGTGCGCCGGCCGGGCCCGCGGCCGACCTCTACGGACTCGGGGCGACCCTGTTCACCCTGCTCACCGGCCGACCGCCCTTCGACGCCGACGGCGCGGCGGTGCTCGCCCAGCACCTGCACGCGCCGGCGCCGTCCGCGGCGTCCCTGCGGCCGGAGACCCCCGCCGCGCTCGACCGCCTGCTGGCCCGGATGCTCGACAAGGACCCCGCCGCCCGGCCGTCCGCCGCGGCGGTCGCCGGCGCCCTCGCCGGTGCCACAGCCGGGGCCCTCCCCGCCGCGGCCGGCCCGGGGAGCTCCGCGACGCTGGTGCTGCCCACCGTCGCCGGTCCCGCGGCCGGCGACGCCCCGCGGCGACGGCCGCGGCGCCTGCTCGCCGCCCTCGGCGGGGGGATCGCGGTGCTCGCGGTGGCCGGGGCGGCCGTGCTGGCCGGCTCCGGGGAGGACCCGGCGACGCCGGCCGCCGCCCCCACGACCACCACCGCGGCCCCGACCACCGCCGTGGCCAGCACCCCCGCTCCCGCGCCGGCCCCGACCTCGTCCGTCGTGCCGACGACCCCGGCGCCCACGCCCACGCCGGCGCCGGCGCCGGCGCCGGCCGCCGACCCGGTGCCGACCGCCCTCGCGGGCCTGCGCGCCACCGTCGACGGCGCCACCACCTCCGGCGCCCTGACCGAGCAGGGACTCCGCGACGTCGACCGCCGCGTCCGCGACATCGAGGAGGCGGTGGCCCGCGGGGACGCCGAGAAGGCCGGCCGGGAGGTCGGCGACCTCGAGGAGCGGCTCGACGACCTCCAGCGCCGTGACCGCCTCACCGCCGACGGCGCGGCCGCCCTCGCGGCCGCCCTCGACGACGTGCGCGCCGCCCTCGGGGTCGGCGGCGGGGACGACTGACCGGGGCGACCGGTCAGGACGACAGGCGCCAGTTGCGGCCGTCGCGGGTGACCAGGGCGTTCGCCTCGGGCGGGCCCCAGGTGGCCGCCTGGTACAGCGGGATCGGCCGGTCGTCCTGGGCCCAGAACCGCAGCACCGGGTCGACGATCCGCCAGGACCGGCCCACCTCGTCGGCGCGGATGAACAGCGTCGGGTCACCGACCAGCGCGTCGAGGATGACCCGCTCGTAGGCGTCGGGGGACTGCTCGGTGAAGCTGCTGTAGGAGAAGTCCATCGACGCCTTCTGCACGCGGAACGCGTGGCCGGGCACCTTGGCGCCGAAGCGCAGGCTCAGCCCCTCGTCGGGCTGCACGCGGACGACGAGCGCGTCGGGCTCCAGCTCGGAGGACGGCCCCGGGAACAGCGGCAGCTGCGGCGGCTGGTGGAACTGCATGACCACCTCGGTGACCCGCGCGGGCAGCCGCTTGCCGGTGCGCACGTAGACGGGGACGCCGGTCCAGCGCCAGTTGTCGATGTCGAGCCGCATCGCCACGAACGTCTCGGTGGAGCTCAGCGGGTCGACCCCCGGCTCCTCCCGGTAGCCGGCCATCAGGTCCTCGCGCGTGCCGCCGCGGGTGTACTGGCCGCGGACGGCGTTGGCGGCGATCTCGGCCTCCTCGTCCAGCGGCCGGATCGCGCGCAGCAGCTTGACCTTCTCGTCCCGGATCGCCTCGGGGTGGAACGACGTCGGCGGCTCCATGAGGAACAGCGAGAGCACCTGCAGCACGTGGTTCTGCACGATGTCGCGCATCGCGCCGGTGGTCTCGTAGAAGCCACCGCGCTCGCCGACGCCGAGGGTCTCCGCGACGGTGATCTGCACGTTGTCGACCCACGTGCGGTTCCAGATCGGCTCGAAGATCGAGTTGGCGAAGCGCAGTGCGAGCAGGTTCTGCACCGTCTCCTTCGCCAGGTAGTGGTCGATCCGGAAGATCTGCTCCTCGCTGAAGGCCGTGGTCAGGTCGGCGTACAGCTCCCGCGCGCTGTCCTCGTCCCAGCCGAAGGGCTTCTCGATGACGGCGCGCACCGACTCGCCGTCGTCCGGCCGGCTCAGCCCCGCCTTGCCCAGGCTCAGCGCGATCGGGCCGAACAGCCGCGGCGGGGTGGAGAAGTAGTAGACGCGGTTGCCGGCGGTGCCGTGGGCGCGGTCGCACTCCTCGAGCACCTCCGCCAGCCGGGCGTAGGTGGCCGGGTCGTCGTAGCCCCCGGCGACGTAGCGGGCGGTCTCGGTGAGCGCGTGCCACCGCTCGCCGCCGTCACCGGGCGCGCGCTGCCGGCAGTAGTCGCGGAACTCGCCGTCGGACATCGGCGTCCGGGCCACCCCGACCAGCACGACCTCGGGGGTCAGCGCGCCCTGGTCGGCCAGCTGCTCGAGCGCCGGCAGCAGTTTGCGGGCGGTGAGGTCGCCCGAGGCGCCGAAGATGACGAGGACCCCCGCCGGTGCCCGGCGCTCCTGTTCCGCGTTCACGATGCCCGCGCCACCTCTCGCCGGGCCGGGGTCCGCCGGCACCGGCCCCCGGACAGGTGCCGTTTCTACTCCGGGAGCACCGACCGCCGCCAGCGCGTCGCGGACGGCGCCGCAGGTCCTCCCGGCCGCGGCGCGCCGTCGCGGCGGGGTCCGCCGAGGTCAGCGGCGCCTCTCGGCAGACCTGCACGCTCGGACCGGGCCGTCCTGGTCGACATGTGGGCGTTTCCAGGGGCAGGTCACCGACCTGGGGGAGCGGCTCCACAACGATACGAACACGTGCCGTCCCAGCGGGTGCCGCGGCGCGTCCCGCGGACCCCGCCGGACTCCACACTTCCCTCACTCGCGCCGCCCTCACCGGCGGTGGCGGGTGCCGCCGCACTTCCCCTACGGCGGCCCCAAGGACGGGATGAACGGTGGATCACGTGGCACTCCGCAGCAGTGGACTGCGCCTCGACAACGAGGTGCGCCTGGGCTGGTGGCTGGTGGTCGAGGGCCAGGACGGCCCCGACCGCCTCGTCGCCGGCCCGTTCCCGGACCGCTCCGGCGCCGGCTTCGCCGCCGCCCTGCGCGGCGACGACGACGAGCCGGTGCGACCGGTGTACGGCGTGCGCCGCGCCGACGGCGGCCTGCACCGCCGGCCCTCGCCGGAGGACCTGGCGTGGCTGGCCCACCTCGGCGACCAGCTCGACCGGCTGCCCGAGGACGGCGCCGGCGCCCTGGCCGAGGACGACCCGCTGACCACGCTGCTGGTCGAGGTCACCGCCGCGCTCGCCGAGTCCGGCCTGCCGCTGTGGGACGCGACCGGCGCCGGCAGCGCGCTGGGCGGGGCCTGCCTGGCCGTGGAGACCGCGCTGGACGGCGTGGTGGTCAGCTGGCGCCAGCACGACCGGATGAGCGTGGACCAGGTGCACGGCGCGGAGACCGACGCCGTCGTGCAGCGGGTGATGAACACCGCGCTGGGCGACGTGCTGCTGGTGCGCGGGTTCGACGTCGAGACCCTGGGTGGCGTGGCCGGCGGCTGCGTCGTCCGCGGCGGGGCGTGACCGGCGTGAGCGCCCCCTCCCTCCTGGCGCGCCGCCCGGCCACCGCGAACGAGGACGGCCTGCCCCTGGACGGCCTGGCCCTGGTCGACCTGCTCGACCTCCTCGGCCTCGACCCCGCCGGCGACGCTCCGGCGTCCGACCACCGCCCCGCCGACCCGCTCGGCCGGGTCCGGACGTGGGTGCACCGGGCCGCCGGCTGGGGTGCCGGCCCGCAGCGCTCCTGGTGCGCGTGGTGACCCCGGTGGTGCCGGCGGGGCTCGTCGAGCTGGTCGTGTGGCCGGTGGTCGCCGTCGTGGGGTTCCTGGTGCTGGCCGGGCTGGTCGTCGTCCTCGGTCGCAGCTCGACGGCCCGCTACGAGTTCGAGCGGAACGCCGTGCGGTCGCCGGCCGGCGCCCGCTCCGGCGCCGGCCCGGCCGCCGGTGCGGGCCGGCCGGCCCCCACCGGCCCGGCGGGTCCGGCCGGTGGTGCGGGTCCGGCCGCCGCTGCGGCGGCCGGCGACGCGGCGCGGACCGACGGGGGCGGCCAGGCCCTCCCGGCGGGGCGGACCGCGGTGGGCGTGGCCGCGCACCCGGCCGGCCGGCGCGTCGCCGGCACCGAGGGCGCGACGGCGTGGTGGCTGGTCGACGGGTCGGAGGACCGGCCGGGGCTGTACGCGGTGGCCGGGCCGTTCCCCGCCCGCACCGACGCCCTGTGCGCGGCGCTGGCCGCCGACCTGGACGGGTCCGCCCGTGCCTTGCACGGCACGCTGCGCGCCGACGGCACGGTGCTCCGGCGGGTCTCCGCGCAGGACTCCGCGTGGCTGGCCCACCTCGGCGAGCAGCTCGACCGGCTGCCCGAGGAGTGGGATGCCGACCTCGACGACGACGACCCGATGGTCACCCTCCTGGTCGAGGTCACCGCCGCGCTCGCCGAGTCCGGCCTGCCGCTGTGGGACGCCACGGGCCCCCGCGGTGCCCTGGGCGGGGTGTGCCTCGCGGTCGAGCCGGGGCTCGGTGGCGTGGTGGCCGGCTGGCGCCAGCACGACCGGATGAGCGTCGACCAGGTGCACGGCGCGGACGCCGACGTCGACGTCCAGCAGGTGCTCAACGCGGCGCTGCTCGACCTGCTGCGGGTGCGTGGCTTCGTGGTGCACCCCCTCGGGGGCGCGGCCAGCGGCTGCGTCGTGTACTGCCTGGCCTGAGCGGGGCGCGCCCCCGTTGACCGGGCGGCGGCGCCGGGGCAGCCTCCCGTCCTGCGACCCGGACGCCGACCGCGCCGTCCGCCCGACCCGAGGGGGAGCCGTGCGCGTCCGTCCCCCCGCCGCCGCGGCGCTGCTCACCCTCGCGCTCACCGCGACCGGCTGCAGCACCGTGGTCGTCGGTGTCGCGAGCCCGGCCGGCGGCGTGCGCACCGACGCCACCGACGCCGACCTCACCGTGCACCTGGCCGAGGAGGGCGACGAGACCGACCGGATCGCCCGCAACGCGCTCGCCGACGTGCTCAGCTACTGGGACGCCACCTACCCCGAGGTGTTCGGCGGCCCGTTCGGCCCGGTCGACGGCGGGTTCTGGTCCATCGACCCCGCCGAGACCGACCCCGCCGACCTGCCGGAGGGCCCCTGCTTCTCCGACGACGTCGAGGACCTGGCCGACAACGCCTACTACTGCCCCGACGAGGACCTCGTGGTCTACGACCGGGCGTGGATGACGGGGCTGGCGGAGGACTACGGGCCCTTCGTGGTGGCCGAGATCGTGGCGCACGAGATCGCGCACGCCGTCCAGGCGCACGCCGGCCTCGAGGACCCCTCGATCGTCGCCGAGACGCAGGCCGAGTGCTTCGCCGGGGCGTGGACGCAGTGGGTGGTGCGCGGCGAGTCGGCGCACTTCGCCGTCCGCGCGGAGCAGCTCGACCCCTACCTGCTGGGCTACGTGTACTTCGGCGACGAGGTGGGCTCCTCGCCCGACGCCGAGGACGCGCACGGCTCGGTGTTCGACCAGCTCTCCGCGTTCCAGGAGGGCTACGCCGACGGCCCGGCGGCGTGCGCGGCGTTCGACTCCTCGCGGCTCTACACCGAGGAGGAGTTCGACGGCGACGAGGCGGCCACCGGCGGCGACCTGCCCTACGAGGAGGTCGTCGCGAACACCGACGACCTGCTCACCGCGTTCTGGGACCAGGCGCTCACCCGCGGCTTCCCCGGCACCGACCCGCTCGGTGGCGTGCTGGACGCCCCCGAGCTGCGCGCCGCCGACGGCGCCGGGGCGGTGTGCGGCGGGACGGGCGACGAGCGGGACCTGCAGTACTGCCCGGGGGACGACTCGGTGCGCTACGACGGCGGCGACCTGGTCAAACCCGCGTACGTGGAGGTCGGCGACTTCGCCGTCCCCACGCTGCTCGGCCTGCCCTACGCGATGGCCGTGCGCGAGCAGCGCGGCCTGTCCGTCGACGACGCCGCCGCCGTCACGGCCTCGGTGTGCGCGACGGGCTGGCTGGTCCGCGAGGTGCACCGGGGCGCGGTCGACGGGCTGGACGTCGAGATCTCGCCGGGCGACGTCGACGAGGCCGCCGTCGTGCTGCTGCGGTACGCCACCGAGCCGGCCGTCGTCCCGGTGGCGAGGCTGTCGGGCTTCGAGCTGGTCGACGACTTCCGGCGCGGTTTCGTCGACGGCGGGGTGGCCTGCGGGTTCTAACGGCCCCGCGTCACGGCTCGTCGAGGAACGCGTCGACCACCGGCGCCAGCTCGTCCGCCTCGGTGACCAGCGCCAGGTGCCCGCCGCCGTAGAGGTGCAGCCGCGCGCGGGGGATGCCGCGCGCCAGGATCCGCGCGTTGACCGACGGGATGATCGGGTCGTCGTCGCCGGCGACCACGAGCGTGGGCTGCCGGATCAGCGACAGGAACGGCAGGCTGCTCCAGCCCGCGCTCGCGGCCAGCTGGTAGTAGTAGCCGCGCCGCGGACCCAGCCGGCTGTGCGCGTGCAGCGCCCGCGCCGCCCGCTCCGGGTCCGAGCGCACCGTGCCGCCGTAGAGCTCCCCGGCCACCCGCGTGGCGTAGCCCGCGTCGCGGTGCCGCCGCGGCGTGAGCATGTGCGAGAGCACCCGCGGGTGCGCCGGCACCATCAGCGACCCCGTGCCCGTGGCGGCCAGGACCAGCTTCCGGCACCGGCGGCGGTGCTGGACGGCGAAGTGCTGCGCCAGCCCGCCGCCCCACGACAGGCCGAGGACGTCGACCTCGTCCTCGTGGCCCAGCCGGCGCAGCAGCGACGACACCACCGGTGTGAGCGTGGCCAGCACGTAGGGCACCACCGGCGGCGGCGAGCCGCCCACCCCCGGGACGTCGAAGCGGACGACGGTGCGGCGCGGGTCGAGCGCGTCGACGAAGGGCTGCAGCACCTCCAGGCTGGCGCCGATGCCGTTCATCAGCACCAGCGGCGGGCGCGAGCCGTCCCCCGTGCGCTCGGCCACCCGCAGCGTGCGGCCCCCGACGGTCAGCGTCCGGACGGTCTCCCGGCCGGGCCGGGGCCGCCGCCCGGCCGGGGTCGCCGCCGGGTCACTTGTCGAAGACATACGTCCCCGGCGCGTCGACGAGGACCGGGAAGTCGGCGCTGCCCAGCGACTCCGGCGCCGGGACCTCCTCGCCGGCCCGCTCACCCAGCCAGGCCATGAAGTCCGGCCACCAGGAGCCCTTCTCCTTGCCGGCCGCGGCCAGCCACTCCTCCGGGTCGGCCGGGGTGGACGGGGCCACCTGGAAGGACGCCTTCGGGTTGCTCGGCGGGTTGACCAGCGAGGCGATGTGGCCGGCGGTGGACAGCACGAACCGGCTGCGCCCGCCGAGCAGCTGCGTCGTCCGGTAGCAGGACTGCCAGGGGCACAGGTGGTCGGCGATCCCGGCGGTGACGTAGGCGTCGACGTCGATCGCGGACAGGTCGACCGGCGAGCCGAGCATGGTCGCCGCGCCGGGCTTGGTGAGCAGGTTGCCGATCGAGACCTCGATGAAGTCGTGGTGCAGGCCCGCGGTCATCCGGGTGGTGTCGGCGTTCCAGTAGAGGATGTCGAAGGCCGGCGGCGGCTTGCCCTGCAGGTAGTTGTTGACCCAGTAGTTCCACACCAGGTCGTTGGGGCGCAGCCAGGCGAACACCTCGGCCAGGGTCGCGCCGTCGAGGTAGCCCTTCTGCCGCGACTTCTCCGTCGCCTCCCGGACCGCGTTCTCGTCCATCAGCGCGCCGATGGTGCCCGCGTGCGACCAGTCGAGGACGGTGACGGCGTAGCTGCTGGCCGCCACCCGGTCGAGCGCGCCGGTGGCCGCCAGGTGGGCGAGCACCATCGCCTGGATGATGCCGCCGGAGCAGAAGCCCTGCAGGGCCACCTGCTCGCTGCCGGTGATCCGCTCGGCGGCGTCCATGGCGTCGAGGACGGCCTGCCCGTAGGCGTCCAGCCCCCACTCGGCGTGCCGCTCGTCGGGGTTGCGCCAGCTGATCATGAACACCTGCTGGCCGGCGGAGACGTAGTGCTCCACGATGCTGCGGCCCGGCGCGAGGTCGGTGACGTAGTACTTGTTGATCGTCGGCGGCACGATCACCAGCGGCACGCTGCGCACCCGCTCGGTGGTCGGCCGGTACTGGATGAGCTCGAAGACGTCGGTCCGCAGCACCACCGCGCCGGGGGTGACGGCGAGGTCCTCGCCCACGGCGAACGCGTCGGGCTCGACCATCGAGGGCACCCGCGGCGGGGACACCAGGTCGCTGACCATCCGGCGCACGCCGCTGACCGCGTTGCGGCCGCCGGTGTCGATGACCGCCTTCCACAGCAGCGGGTTGAGCAGGCTGTTGCTGGGCGCGAGGGCGTCGACGACGTTGGTCAGCGTGAAGCGGATGCGCTCGTCGTCCTGCCAGTCGAGGTCGGCGGCCTCGACCAGCTCCGCGGCGGTCTGCGCGGCGGCGATGTGCGCCTGCATGACCCGCTTGAGCAGCGGGTTGCCCGTCCAGGCGGGATCGGCGAAGCGGCGGTCCTTCGGGTTGGGGGCGATCTCCGAGCTGCCCCGGAGGATGCCGCCCAGCTCGCGGACCAGCGCGCCGGAGCGGCGGGCCACGACGTCGGGCTTGCGGGCGAGCGCGGCCCCGAGCCGGCCCACCGTGCGGGCCGGCGGGACCATCCGCCGCAGCGGACCGCGGGCACCGTCGACGAGCACCATGTCCAGGCCCATCACGGCCTCGGACGCCGGCTCGGTGGCCTCCGTCTGCTCGGCGGCGACCGGCCGCCGACGGGGGCGGTCCTGCGTCGGACGGGGGGCGGTGCTGGTCATCCCCGGACTCCTCCAGCTCGCGTGCGTGGCCCACGCCACTCAAGCACAGGTCCCGGCGACCGGCAGGGGGACGGGGTCAGGGCGGGCGGCCGACGAGCAGCAGCACCACGCCGCCCACCAGCAGGCCGAGCCCCACGCCGCCGACGACGTCCAGCGGCAGGTGTGCCGCGACCCACACCCGGGCGAGGCAGACCGCCGTCGCCGCGGCCACGCCGGCGACCCGGGCGCGGTGGCCCAGCCACGGCCAGGCCACGGTCAGCACGGTGGTCACGACGGCGGCGTGGCCGGAGAGGAATCCGCGGCCCCGGGCGGCGGCCCCGCGGACGACGACGCCGTCGAGCAGCCCGTCGGGGCGGCCGCGCACCACGACGTCCTTGATGCCCTTGGCGGCCAGGTAGGTGCCGGCGCCGGCGAGCAGCAGCCCGGCCGCCAGGCGCCAGTGCCGCAGCGCCGCGGCGACCAGCGCGCTCGCCGGGACCACCAGCACGTTGCCCAGCTGCATGACCGGCCAGACGAGCACGAACGGCACCAGCGCCACCCCGTTGACCGCGTGGAACACCGCCGCCTCGGCCGCGGGCACGCTCGTGCGCTCGACCGGGAGCGCGGCGAGGACCAGCACGAGCGCGCCGGCCGCGGCCAGGGCGGCGTCGCGGCCGCGCCGCACGACCGGGGCGCGCGGGCGGGTGCCCGCGCGGCCGGTCACGCCGTCTCCGGCACCAGCTCCGTGCGCGGAGCGGAGTTGGGCTCCCGCCGCCACGAGCGGTTGTGCCGCCAGAACAGGTAGGTGCCCATGCCGAGGGGGATGGGCAGCACGTACGTCAGCCCCCGGAAGACCAGCACCGCCGCCGCCACCAGCGCCCGGTCGCCGCCGGCCGCCGACAGGCCGGTGATCAGCGCCAGCTCGACCACCCCCAGCCCGCCCGGGGTGAACGGGATCGCGGTGAGCAGCCGGGCGAAGGCGAAGACCGCCAGCGTCTCCACCACCCCGACCTGCGCCGCGGACACGCCCACCGCGCGCAGCGCGACCACCAGCACGGCGAACAGCGACAGGTGGCTGACGAGGGTGGTCAGCGTCAGCCAGTGCCAGCGGGCCCGCAGCAGCAGCGCGGTGCGGTCGCGGAACTTGGTGGTGGCCCGGTCCCAGCCGGTCACCGGCGGGCGCCCGAACGGCCGGACCAGCGCCGAGGCCACCCGTCCGCTGGCGGTGCCGATCCGGGCCGCGCCCTCCCGGCTGTGCAGCAGCAGGCCGAGGACGACGACCGCGGCGACCAGCCCGGCGACACCGGCCAGCCCGGCGGCCACCCGGCCGGGACCGGGGTCGGCGGAGGTGAGGGCCAGCAGCACGAGGGCCACCACCGGCAGGGCCAGCTTGGCGAAGTTGTTCCACAGCCCCGACAGCAGCAGCGAGACCGACGTGCGCGACCGCGAGAAGCCCCACGAGGAGTTCATCGCGTACGTCAGCCCCAGCGACAGCGCCGCGCCGCCGAGGACGGTGTTGGACACCGCCGTGGTGGTCAGGGTCGACACCGTCGCCTCGCGCAGCCGCAGGCCCGGCATGGTCGCGACCATCACGAACTGGTAGGTGGCCAGGTTCCACACCGCGGCCAGGCCGAGCAGGGCCAGCGCCGTCCAGGACATGCCGCGCACCGCCGACCAGACGTCGGAGAGGCTGGTGAACTGCGGCAGGAACCACACGAAGACGGCGACGACCAGCGCGAGGGACAACAGCGGCGGGAGCACCCGGCGCCACAGCGGCCGGCCCCGGGGCGGTCGCGCGGGCGGGGCCTGCGGGGCGACGGCGGTCATGACGGGTCCCCCTCCGCGGCGGGCGGGTCGAGCTGCAGCCGCCCGCCGCTCTCCTCGTGCACCTGCGCGGCCAGGTCCTCGCGGCTGACGACGCCCAGGCTCTGGGTGGCCAGGGCGAGCGGCTCGCCCCGGTTGTCCCCGGACAGCCGGAAGACGACGGTGAGGCAGCCTCCCGGGAAGACGTAGTAGCGCTCGCCCAGGAAGCGCGGGCTCACCTGCTCCACCCGCTCGAAGCGGCGCAGCCCCTCGCGCTCGCTGGGGATCTCGGTCGCCCCGGTGGTGTCGCAGTCGGCGTCCAGCTGCACCTCGATGGCGTGCGCGCCGTCGCGGTCGGAGTCCAGCCAGAACCGCGCGGCGCCGGAGTGCGCGTCCAGGCCGGTGAAGGTCCAGCCGACCGGGACGCTCTCCACGCACGGCAGCCAGGTCGCCGTCGGCACCGCCTGGGCCATGAGCACCACGCCGTGCGCGGCGGTGGCGTCGTCGCCGCTCGCGCACGCCGGGAGCTCGTCGCTCACGCTGGTGTCGCCGCCGCAGCCGGTGGCCAGCAGGGGAGCGGCGAGCAGGGCGGCCGCGGCGGCGGTCCGCCTCGACCGGGTCACAGCGGCGACCCGAGCAGGTCGACGCCGACGGCGACGATGAGCAGCAGCACCACCGCGGTGACCAGGCTCAGCCCGGCCCGGCGCCAGGTCCACCGCTGGATGCGCACGGGCGGCAGCCGGTAGGGCAGCAGCCGGAGGAACTCCGCGTGCAGGTCGCGGCCCTGGGCCCGCAGCATCCGGCGCAGCTGCGAGGGCATGGTCAGCCCGCGGGTGGCCGCGAAGGCCTCGGCGATCTCCTCGTCGGAGAACCACAGCCGGGCCCGGGCGTACACCCGTGCGGCGTCGGTGCGCAGCCCCAGGACCAGCATCATGTTGGCCAGGTCGACGGCCTCCCGCCACGGGCTGGGGCGCACCTCGGCGAACGCCGAGTCGATGAGGTAGAGCGTGCCGTCGCGCACCATCACGTTGGCCGGCTTGACGTCGCGGTGGGCGACGCCGATCTCCCACAGCCTCCGGACGACGGCGAGGCCCTGGTCGATGACCGCGTCGTCCACGACGACCTCGGGGTCGCCGATCTCCCGGGCGCCGGTGAGGAACTCGGCGACCAGCAGGTACTCGCGCTCGGGGGTGATCTCCACGATGCCCAGGGGGTGCGGCACGGGCAGCCCGGCGTCGGACAGCAGCCGCAGCACGTAGTCCTCGTACTGCACCAGCCGGCGCACGCTGTGGTACGGCTTCTCGTCCTCGAGCCGGCCGTAGAGCAGGGTGCGGCCGAGCTTGAACCACCGGTCGGAGCGCACGTGCGTGGCGGCGTAGAGCTTGCCGAAGACGCAGCTCTCCTCCTCCTCCGCCGCGTCGCCGGCCTTGACGGTGATCTTCAGCGGCGTCGAGCCGCCCGAGCCGGCCAGGCCGAAGGGCTTGACGGCGGTGGCGACCAGGCCGAGCTGGTCCTGCAGCGCGCGGGTGATGGCCTCCCCGCGGGCGCCGGACACGTCCAGGTGCGCCGGGCTGCCCCGCCGGTAGACGACGGGGTAGACCTCGTTGGGGGTCAGCAGGCGGAACGCGGCCAGGGGGAGGGTGACGCCGAGGACGACGCCGGCGAGGACGTCGGTGGGGTGGTCCTGTGCCAGGTAGAGCCGGGAGGCGGCGGTGACCAGCAGCAGGCCGCACACCACCCACTTGCCGGCGTTGCGGCGGCGGCCCGCGGGCACCAGCGAGTACAGCGTGCTGACGGCGAAGGCGGCCAGCGCGGCCATCGGCACCGAGGGCATGGAGAAGCCCGACCAGGGCCCGAGCACCGCCACCTCGTAGGGCCGCGGGCGCTGCAGTGTGGCGGCGGCGGTGGCGGCGGTCTGGATGACCAGGAGGCCGACGCCCATCCAGACGAACAGGTGCCGCCAGCGCCGGAACACGGCCAGGACGAGCAGGTTGACCAGCCAGAGCAGGTGGATCGCCCGGCCGGTGGCGAGGACGCCCGTCACCTCCGCCACCCGGCTCAGGCCGGGGGAGCGGGTGGCGGCGAGCGCCTGCAGCACGCGGGTGTCGGCCAGGTCGACGAGCGCCACGCTGCCGGTGAGGACCACGACGGCCCCGCTGAGGACGACGACGCCGCTGAGCGCCACCCACCACCGGCCCGAGGCGCTGAGGTGCCGCGGCAGCGGCGGCGGCTCGCCGGAGGGCCGGCGGCGGCGGTGCACGCGCCGGATGGGCGGCAGGTCCGGCCGCGGCGCGGCCGGCACCGGTCCCGTCGCCGGTGCCCGTGGTGCGGGGGGCCCGGTCGCCGGTGCCCGTGCCGTGGCCGCCATGCCGGCTGATGCTGCACCCGATGCGTCCCGCCGACCATCGACCTTGGTCCCGGGCTAGCGTGGCCCCCGCCCTGCCCGCCGCGGGGCACCGCCTCCTCGGGAGGTCCGCCGTGGTGCGTCCCCGCCCGCTCCCCGCCGTCCTGGCCGTCGCCCTGCTCGCCGTCCTGGCCGCGCTGGGCGGCTGCGGCGCGACCGACCCCGACGCCGGTCCGACCCCGCGGGCCGACGGCGCGGTGGTCCTCGCCTCCTACGACTTCCCGGAGAACCAGGCCCTGGCCGAGGTGTACGCCGAGGCGCTGCGGCGGGCCGGCATCGAGGTCTCGGTGCAGCACGGGATCGGCACCCGCGAGGTGGTGCTCCCGGCGCTGGAGCAGGGCGTGGTCGACCTCGTCGTCGACTACCTCGGGACGGCGTCGGAGTTCCTCCGGCCCGGCGCCGGGTCGGCCAGCGACGACCCCGCCGTGCTGCGCGAGGCCCTGGCCCGGACGCTGGCGCCCCGCGGCCTGACGGTGCTGGCGGCCGCGGCGGCCGAGGACCAGAACGGCATCGTCGTCCGGACCGAGCTGGCCGTGCGCGAGGGCATGACCACCCTCACCCAGCTGGCCGCGCTGGCCCCCGGCCTGGTCTTCGGCGCGCCGCCCGAGTGTCCCGAGCGGCCCTTCTGCCTGCCCGGGCTGCAGGAGGTCTACGGGCTGCGGTTCGCCGCCGTGCGCAGCATGCCCTCGCGGGCGGCCACCGTGGAGGCGCTGCTCACCGGCCAGATCGACGTCGGCATGCTGGAGACCACCGACCCGCACCTGGTCGACACCGCGCTGCTGCTGCTCCGGGACGACCGCTCGCTGCAGCCGCGCGAGAACGTGGTGCCCGTCGTGCGCACCGCGGTGGCCGAGGAGGCCGGCGACCGGCTGACCGCCGCGCTGGACGCGGTCAGCGCCCAGCTGACGACGATCGACCTGATCCGGCTCAACCGTGCCGTGGCCGACGGCCGCACCCCGCGGGAGGCCGCCGCCGGCTGGTGGGACGGCAGGTGACGGACCTCCCTGCCGATCAGGTGGCCTCCTCGCAGGGCCTGCCGCGAGCTCGCGAGTGGTGGGGGGCGAGGAGGTCCTTCACGCGATCGCGCTGGTGCCGGTGATCGCGCGGCCGACGATGAGGCTGTTCACCTCGCGGGTGCCCTCGTAGGAGTAGATGGCCTCCGCGTCGGCCACGAACCGGCCCACGTGGTTCTCCAGCAGGATGCCGTTGCCGCCCATCAGCTCGCGGGCCCAGCCGACCGTCTCGCGCATCCGCATCGTCGAGTAGCCCTTGGCCATGGAGGCGTGCTCGTCGCGCAGCATGCCGCAGTCCTGCAGCTGCGAGGCGCGGGCGCACAGCGCCGCCGAGGCGGTGATGTTGCCGAGCATCCGGAACAGCAGGTCCTGCACCAGCTGGAAGGAGGTGATCGACCGGCCGAACTGGTCGCGCTCCATCGCGTAGCGCAGCGCGTGCTCGTAGGCGCCCCGGGAGCAGCCGACCGCCGACCAGGCCACGCTCACCCGCGTCGCCCGCAGCACGTTGGCGGTGTCGCGGAAGCTGTTCGCGTTCTGCAGCCGGTTCTCCTCCGGCACCCGGACGCCGTCGAGGGTGATCAGCGCGTTCTGCACCGCGCGCAGGGCGATCTTGTCCTCGAGGTCGACGGCGGAGAAGCCGGGCGCCGGTGCCTCGACGACGAAGCCGAGCACCCGGTCGGTGTCCACGTCACGGGCCCAGATGACGACCAGGTCGGCGAAGCTGCCGTTGCCGATCCACTTCTTGTGCCCGTCGAGGACCCACTCGTCCCCGTCGCGCCGGGCGGTGGTCTGGATGCCGCGCGCGACGTCGGAGCCGTGCTCGGGCTCGGTGAGGCCGAAGGCGCCGATGAGCTCCATCCGGGCCATGGCCGGCAGCCAGCGCTCCTTCTGCTCGTCGGAGGCGCACAGCTGCAGCGTGCCCATGGCCAGCCCGCCGTGGACGCCCATGAAGGTGGCCACCGAGGGGTCGCCGCGGCCGAGTTCCATGGCCACCATGCCGTCGAAGAGCGCGGAGCGGCCGGGGCAGCCGTAGCCGGAGTACTGGGCGCCGGCGATGCCGAGCTCGGCCAGCCGGGGGATGAGCTGGCGGGGGAACTCCGCGCGGGTCCAGTACTGGTTGATGATCGGCTCGACCTCGTCGTCCATGAACGCGCGGACGCGGTGCAGCGTCTCCCGGTCCTGGTCGTCGAGCAGCGCCTCCAGGTCGTAGAAGTCCGACGTGACGGTGGGCCGGTCGGCCATGGGTGCCTCCTCGCGTGGGACCGCGGTGTCCCGTGCGCCCGCCCTACCCGCGGACTCCCCGCGCAACCCGGCGCGGGCCCGGTGACCTGCGCGGGAGCCCGCCCGTCGTCGACCCGGGGCGGTCTCCCGGCCGCCGGAGGGAGCACCGCGTCGACACCGGGCGCACACCGGGCGCGCCGGTGGCGGCATGCGGACCGCGCCGCGAGGGCAGGGACGGCGGGTCGCACCCGCACCCGTCCCGAGGAGCCCCCGTGCCCCGATCCACCGCCGACCGCACCGAGGACGAGCTCGGCGGCCCCGGCAGCGTGCTGGTGCGCCAGCGCGCCGACCACGTCGAGCTCGACCGACTGCTGCACGAGCTCGACGCCACCACCGGCCGCGCCCAGGAGGACGTGCTCACCCGGGTCGGCCGGCTGGTGTTCAGCCATGCCTTCGCCGAGGAGACCGTGCTCTGGCCGGTGTTCCGCCGCGTGCTGCCCGACGGCGACGCGCTCACCCGGCGGATCGAGACCGAGCACCAGGAGGTCAACGAGCTCGTCGCCGCGCTCGAGGAGGGCGGCCCCGACCACCCGGAGCGGCCGGCCCGGCTCGCGCGGCTGGTCGAGGTGCTGCGCGAGGACGTCCGCGACGAGGAGGACGTGCTGTTCCCCCACCTGCTGGAACGGGTGGACGACGCGGGGCTGCGCCGGCTGGGCCGCCGGTGGGAGGTGGTGCGCCGGGTCGCGCCGACCCGCCCGCACCCGACGGTGTCCCGCCGGCCGCCGGGCAACGCGCTGTCGGGCCTGCCGCTGTCGCTGCTCGACCGTGGCCGCGACCTCGTCGACACCGTTGTCCGGCAGGTGCCGGTGGCGGCCCCGGCCGGCCAGGTGGTCAGCCGCGGGCTGGCCGCGCTCGCCGGCCTGGTGGAGCGCACCGCGCCGGCCCGCCGCGGCGACGGGCCGCCCACCGCCCGCTGACCACACGCCAGTGGCCCCCTCCCGCGTCGGGAGGGGGCCACTGGCGTGTGCTCGGTGCCGCTAGTTCGTCTTGCGGGCCTTGGGCTCGGCGCGGGCGTCGAGCTGGATCTCCTTCTCCGCCCCCGGCACGCCGTCCTTCAGCTCCTTGGTGCGCTCCTTCTCGGCGTCGAACTCGATGCCGAACAGCAGCGCCAGGTTGATCAGCCAGAACCAGATCAGGAACACGACCACGCCGGCCAGCGCCCCGTAGGTCTTGTTGTAGCTGCCGAAGTTGGCCACGTAGAAGGCGAACAGCGCCGAGGCCACCACCGCGACCAGGATGGCCACGCCGGCGCCGGGGCTGATGAACCGGAAACCGCGCAGCTTCACGTTCGGCGTCGAGTAGTAGAGGACGGCGATCATCAGCGCCAGGACCACCAGGATCACCGGCCACTTGACCACGTTCCACACGGTCAGCGCGGTCGGGCCCACGTTGATCGCCGAGCCGATGGCCTCGACCACCGGGCCGCTGAGCACCAGCATCGCCACGATGACGGCGGCGAACAGGATGCCGATCAGGGTGACCAGCAGCTGCAGCGGCTTGAGCTTCCAGATCTTGCGGCCCTCGGGCGTCTCGTAGACGACGTTCGAGGCGCGGGTGAAGGCACCCACGTAGCCCGACGCCGACCACACGGCGCCGACGAGACCGATGACCAGGCCGAAGCCGGCGGTGCTCTGGTTGCCGGCGACCTGCTCGATGACCGGGCCGAGGGTGTCCGCGGCGCTGGCGGGGACGACGGTGGTCAGCGCGTCGGTGAGCTGCTGCGGCGTGGTCAGCAGTCCGATGATCGAGGTCAGCGCGATGAGCGCCGGGAAGAGCGCGAGGACGCCGTAGTAGGTGAGCGAGGCCGCCCAGTCGGTGAGGTTGTCCTCGCTGAACTCCGTCAGCGTGCGCTTGACCGTGGCGAAGAACGTCGTCTTCGTGTCGGTTCCTCGGGGCGCGTTGTCGAACCGGGTGGAGTTCACCTTGTCGTCGTGCGGCGCCGGGTCTCCGGTGGTGTTGCCGCTGAACCGTGTCTGCGCCTTCTCGCTGGCGGCACGGGAGCCGGTGGGGCGGGCCATCGTCGTCCTCCGGGACTGGGCGGGTGCGCGATCGACCCTGAGGTGCCCCGGACGGCGCCGTTCCATGCTCCCGGTGATCACCCGGGCGCGTCGCGGCTCCGGTCAGCGGATGCCGGAGACCGGCGACCACTCCCCGGCGCACGCGGTCGCCCGCTCGGCGCCGTCCCCGTCCCCGTCGCCGTCCGGCTCGCCGGGGCCGCGCCGCCGGGCCTGCACCATCCCCACGACGCTGACCAGCGCCACCGCCGCGGCGGCCGCGAGGCCCAGCAGCGCCACCGCGGTGAACGCCGAGGCGCGGGGGAACCCCGTGGCCGGGTCCAGGGCGGCCCCGAGCAGGGCCACGGTGACCGTGCTGCCGGCCGCCTGGCCCACCGCCCGCGCGATCGAGTTGACCGCGTTGGCCACCCCGGTCTCGCTGCGCCGCACGGCCTGCACGACCAGCGTCGGCAGTGCCGCGTAGGCCACCGTCACCCACACCTGGGTGAGCAGCCCGGCCGTGACGACCAGCCAGGGCTCACCGCGGGCCACCGCGAACACGGTGAACCCGGCGATGCCGGCGGCCGCCCCGGCGAGCAGCGTGGGCAGCGCCCCGAGCCGGTCGACGATCGTCCCGGCCACCGGCGCGAGCAGGATGCCGGCCACGCCGCCCGGCAGCAGGTAGACGACGGCGGCCTCGAGCACGCCGGCGCCGAAGCCGTAGCCGGCCGCGGGCGGTGTCTGCACGTACTGCATGACCACGAGGAAGGAGACGAACAACCCGACGCCGGTGGTCAGCCCGGCCAGGTTGGGCACCAGCATCCGCGGGTCGGTGAGCAGCGCCGGGCGCACCAGCGGCTGGGCGCGCCGCCGCTGCAGCAGCACCCACCCGGTCAGCACGACGACGGCACCGGCGGCGCTGCCCAGCGTGACCGGCGAGGTCCAGCCCCACGCGTTGCCCTGCGAGACCGGCAGGAGCAGCAGCACCAGGCCGATCCCGAGGACGACGGCGCCGAGCCAGTCGACCCGGCCGGTGGCCGTGGGTGCGCGGCGCGGCAGCAGGACCGCGACGAGGACCAGCGACACCAGGGTCACGCCCAGGCCGATCCAGAACGGCCGCCGGTAGTCGCCGCCGTCGCCGGTGAGCAGGCCGGCGGCGACCAGTCCCACGACGCCGCCGACGCCGAGGGTGCTGCTCACCACCGACATCGCCACGCTGAGCCGCCCGGGCGGCAGTTCGCGGCGCAGCACGCTGATCGACAGCGGGAACAGGCCGTAGGAGGAGCCCTGCAGCACCCGGGCCGCCAGCAGCAGCGGCAGCGAGTGGGTGACGATGGCCAGCAGGGTGCCCACCGCCACCGCCGCCAGGATGCCGACGATCACCGGCCGCTCGCCGCGGGTGTCGCCGAGGCGGCCGAGCACCGGGGTCAGGACGGCGGCGGCGAGCAGATTGGCGGTGAGCACCCACCCGGCGGCCGCGGGGGAGACGCCGAGCTGCTCGCCGATCGGCCCGAGCACCGGCACCACCAGGCTCTGCAGCAGCGACAGCGTCGTCACACCGAGTGACAGGGCGAGGACGAGCAGCGCAGGACGCGGCGGGGCGGACGACGACACGGCGCCGGCTCGCCCGGCTCGCGGACCGGCGGACACGCCCCGATGACACCATGCCCCGACCGCTCACCCCACGGCGGCACCGGTGTCCCCACGGGGTGAGGACTCTCACCCCACCCCTCAGGTGAACAGCGCGCGACGACGATTGAGAGGGCGCCGAGCGGGGGACACAGTCTCCGACGACGTGCTGCGGGAACGGTCCCGACAGCGGGGGAACGAACAGCAAGGGGACGTTCAGCGATGGTGTTGTGGCCTGTGGTCGCTCTCGTGGGCTTCCTGGTCCTGACCGGACTGGTGATCGCGATGGGCACCTCGACGACGGCGCGGTACGAGCGCGAGCAGCGGGCGGCGGCCTCGGCCCCGCGTGCCGCGGCCGAGCCCGTGGGGGCGCGCGCCGTCTAGGCCGCCCTCCGGCTCCCGAGGAGCCACCCGCACCCGGCGCGCCCCGCCGCTCCTGTCGCAGGAGCCGCGGGGCGCCGGTGTCTCCTCAGAGGTGGGCCTCCGGGGTGTCGAGCACCGTCCGGTCCAGCGACTCCAGCAGGTCCAGCCAGGTGTGCACCTTCGGCAGCTCCCAGCGCTGGAAGAACCGCGCGGCGGCGCGCTTGCCCTCGTGGAAGTCGCTGGTCTCGTCGCGGGTGGCCAGTGCCTGCTCCAGCCACAGCCAGCCGACGACGGTGTGCCCGGCCGCGTCGAGGTAGGCGCTGGCGTTGGCCAGGGCCAGTGCCGGGTCGCCGGTGCCCCACAGCGTGCCGGTCACCGCCACCAGCCGGGAGAGCGCGGCGTCGACGTCGGCGGCGAGGTCGGCGAACGGCGTGCCGGCCGCCCGCGCCGTCGTCGCGGTGATCGTCTCGGCCAGCAGCGCCAGGCCGGCCCCGCCGTGCAGGGTGACCTTGCGGCCCAGCAGGTCGAGGGCCTGGATGCCGTTGGTGCCCTCGTGGATGGGGTTGAGCCGGTTGTCGCGGTAGAACTGCTCGACCGGGTAGTCGCGGGTGTAGCCGTAGCCGCCGTGCACCTGGATGGCCAGGTCGTCGGCCACCGGTCCCCACTGGGAGGGCCACGCCTTGGCGATCGGCGTGAGCGTGTCCAGCAGCAGGTGGGCGCGCTCGCGCTCCTCCTGCGTCTCGGCGGTCCGCTCCTCGTCGACCAGCCGCGCGCAGTACAGGCCCAGCGCCAGGCCGCCCTGGGCGTAGCTCTTGGCGGCGAGCAGCATCCGGCGGACGTCGGGGTGGTCGACGAGCCGCGCCATCGGCGAGGAGGCGTCCCGGTTGCTCGCCGGGCGCCCCTGCGTGCGGGTGCGGGCGTAGTCGAGGGCGTGCAGGTAGCCGGTGTAGCCGAGCACGGTCGCGCCCATCCCGACGCCGATCCGGGCCTCGTTCATCATGTGGAACATGTAGGAGAGCCCCTGGTGCGGCTCGCCCACGAGGTACCCCACGGCGCCGGCCCGCCCGCCCGGCCGGTGCACGCCCTCGCCGAAGTTCAGCAGCGTGTTCGTCGTCCCGCGGTAGCCCATCTTGTGGTTGAGCCCGGCCAGCACCACGTCGTTGCGCTCGCCGAGCGAGCCGTCGTCGGTGACCAGGACCTTGGGGACGACGAACAGCGAGATGCCCTTCACCCCGGGCGGACCGCCGGGGATCTTGGCCAGCACCAGGTGGACGATGTTCTCGGTCAGCTCGTGGTCGCCGGCCGAGATCCACATCTTGTTGCCGGTGAGCCGGTAGGTGCCGTCGTCCTGGGGCTCGGCGCGGGTGGTGATGTCGGCCAGGGAGGACCCGGCCTGCGGCTCCGAGAGCGCCATCGTCCCGAACCAGCGGCCCTCGAGCATCGGCCGCACGTAGGTGTCCTTCTGCTCCTGCGAGCCGTGCGCCAGCAGCAGCCGGGCGTTGCCCATGGTCAGGAACGGGTAGCTCGACGTCCCGACGTTGGCCGCCTTGAACCAGGCGAACGCGGCCTGCCCCACGGTCTGCGGCAGCTGCATGCCGCCGTACTCCTCGTCGAAGGTGCCGGCCATGATCCCGGACTCGCGGAAGACGGCGAGCGCCTGCGCGACCTCGGGGATCATCTCCACCCGGCCGTCGACGAAGCGCGGCTCGTTCTCGTCGGCCTTCCGGTTGTGCGGCGCGAAGTGCTCGGTGGCGATCTGCTCGGCGAGCTCCATGACGGCGTCGAAGGTCTCGCGGGAGTGCTCGGCGAACCGCGGCCGCTTCGTGAGCGTCTCGACCTCCAGCCACTCGTGCAGGAGGAACTCCAGGTCGCGGCGGGACAGGATGAGCGAGGACACGACGGCCTCCACGGACGACGGTGGCGGGAGAGGCGGGCGCGCTGCCCGACCGGCCCACGATAGGCCCGCGGACCGCGCCGTCCGGTTGAGGACCGGCGCGTCCCGGGTAGCCGGTCCCCATGGACCTCGACCAGGTGATCGGCCGCGCCGCGGGGCTGACCAGCAACGCGGGTGCGGCCCTCCTCGGGCGGCTGCAGCACGTGCGGCTGCCCGGCGTCGGCACGGCGTCGGCGAAGGACGACCCGGCCACCGCCGCACGCCGGTGGCGCGCGGTCACGGTGCTCGCCGAGCCCGACCGGCTGGCCGACCTGCCGTCCCCGCTCGCCGCGCTGGGGGACCGGGTCGAGACGCGGGTGACTCCGGCACCCGGCGACAAGGGCACCGAGCTCGCCGCCCGGTTCCGCGGGCCGGCCACCGACGACGACATCGGCCGGCTGCGGCAGGCGCTGCGCGAGGCCAAGCAGCTGGTCGAGGTCGGCGAGGTGCTCCGGATGGACCCGCGCCCGCACGGCGAGCGGCCCGACACCCCCGGCGGCCGGCTGCTGGACGGCGCGGTGGCCGCGTCCCGGCGGGAGGGCCTGCTGTGAGGGCGCTGACCTGGACGGGCGTGAACCGGCTGTCGGTGGAGGACGTCCCGGAGCCGCAGCTGCTCAACGACCACGACGTGATCCTGCGGGTCACCCGGACGACCACCTGCGGGTCAGACCTGCACCTGCTCTCCGGCTACATCCCGTTCATGCGCGCCGGCGACGTCATCGGCCACGAGTTCATGGGCGAGGTCGTCGAGGTCGGCAGCGGCGTGCGCCACCGCCGGGTCGGCGACCGCGTCGTCGTCGCCTCGTTCGTCTCCTGCGGGAACTGCTGGTACTGCCGCCACGAGCTGTACTCGCTGTGCGACAACAGCAACCCGAACCCCGGCATCACCGAGGGGCTGTGGGGGCAGTCGATCGGCGGCTGCGTCGGCTACTCCCACGCCGTCGGCGGGTACGCCGGCAGCCACGCGGAGTACGTGCGGGTGCCGTTCGCCGACGTCGGCAGCTTCGTCGTGCCGGACGGCGTGCCCGACGACCGGGCCCTGTTCGCCTCCGACGCCGCCTCCACCGCCTTCACCGGCGTCGACCTGGGCGGGGTGCAGCCCGGCGACACCGTGGCGGTGTGGGGGGCCGGCGCGGTCGGGCAGATGGTCGCCCGGATCTCGGCCCTGGTCGGCGCGGAGCGGGTGTTCGTCGTCGACCGGCTGCCCGAGCGGCTGGAGCAGGCCCGCACGCACGCCGGTGCGGAGACGATCGACTACTCGACCACAGACGTTGCGGCGGAGCTGCGGGAGCGCACCGGCGGCCGCGGGCCCGACGTCTGCATCGAGGCCGTGGGCATGGAGGCGCACAGCCCCGGCCCGCAGGGGGTCTACGACCAGGTCAAGCAGCAGCTGCGGCTGCAGACCGACCGGCCGACGGCGGTCCGCGAGGCGGTCATGGCCTGCCGCAAGAGCGGCAGCGTGTTCACCCTCGGGGTCTTCGCCGCGATGGTCGACAAGTTCCCGCTCGGCGCGGTGATGAACAAGGGGCTCACGCTGCGCGGCGCCCAGGTGCACGGGCCGCGCTACATCCCGCGCCTGCTGGAGTGGATGGAGCGCGGCGAGCTGGTCACCGAGCACCTCGCCACGCACGTGATGCCGCTGGAGGACGCACCGCGCGGCTACGAGCTGTTCAAGGAGAAGCAGGACGGCTGCGTGCGCGCGGTCTTCGTGCCCTGACTCTGTCGGCCTACCGGCCTCCACCGCGGCCAGGTGCTGTCCCCGACCTGCGCTGAGCCCTGCCACGCCGTCCCGGCCGGGAGCCTCCGGCCCCGCGCCCCGTCCGCCGTCCTGCGCAGGGCGGCCTCCGTCGTCGTGCGGCGCTCAGCCTCGCGGCCGGGCCGCGCCGCCGTCCAGGTGGTCGCCGGGGATGGACGCCAGACCGGTCGGCGCCCCCTCGACGGCACCGTGCCGGCCGGTGGGCCGCCGGTGGACACCGCCGACGTGGGCGTTCCCGGGGCGGCCGGTGGGCGGCGCGGTCGACGTCGGGGCCGCCGCGCCCGCGGCCTGCGCCACCTGCTCACCGGCGTCGTCGGGGTCGGCCGCCCCGGCGGTCCGGGCCGCCGCCTCGCGCGCGGCCTGGATGCCGGACTTGTCGCTGAGTGCGAGCTGCGGCAGGAACAGGAAGACCAGGAAGCCCAGCGCCGCGGCGCACGCCGCGATGAGGAACACCAGGTCGATCGCGTTCGAGAAGCCCGTCTTGAAGGGCAGTGCCAGGAACGACGGCAGGTCCTGGATGAACGAGGTGTCCGACAGGTCCCCGCCGCCCTGCAGCTGGCCGCTCTGCAGCGCCTGCTGCACCCGGGGGTCGGTGGAGGCGGTCAGCGCACCCTCGATCTCCACCGGCAGCCGGCTGAACAGCACGGACAGGAACGCGGCGGTGCCGATCGTGGCGCCCATCTGGCGGAAGAAGGTGACCGACGAGGTGGCCACGCCCATCTCGCCCGGCGCGACGGCGTTCTGCACCGCCAGGACGGCCGGCTGGAAGTTGAAGCCCAGGCCGGTGCCGAGCAGGACCATGAAGGGCACCAGCGTCCAGATCGACGTCTCCGCGCCCACCACGAACGACATCGACACCAGCGCCGCGGTCATGAGCACGGTGCCGGCCAGCGGGAAGACCTTGTACCGGCCGGTCTTCGAGATGGTGACGCCCGAGCTCATCGCGCCGATCATGATGCCGAGGACCAGCGGGATCATCTGCAGGCCGGCGACGGTCGCGCTGGAGCCGTGCACGATCTGCAGGTACTGGGGGAGCAGCAGCAGGCCGCCGAACATGCCGGCGCCGACCACGACGCTGCCCGCGGTGGCGATGGTGAAGCTGCGGTTGCGGAACAGCCGCAGCGGCAGCAGCGCCTCGTGGCCGTACGCCCGCTCGGCCAGCAGGAACAGCACGAGGCCGACGGCGCCGATGCCGTAGCAGACGAGGGCGCGGGCCGAGGTCCAGCCCCACAGCCGGCCCTGCTCGGCGACGATCAGCAGCGGCACGATGAAGGTGACCAGGGCGAGCGCGCCGGGCCAGTCGATGCGGTGGTCCTGGCGGTGGTGCGGCAGGTGCAGCACCCGGAACACGGCGGCGAACGCCAGGATGCCCAGCGGCACGTTGACGTAGAAGATCCAGCGCCAGCCGTCGACGCCCAGCAGCGAGGTCTGGCCGGCGAAGAACCCGCCGATCACCGGGCCGAGGACGCTCGAGGTGCCGAAGACGGCCATGAAGTAGCCCTGGTACCGGGAGCGCTCCCGCGGCGGCACGATGTCGCCGATGATCGCCAGGGCCAGCGACATGAGGCCACCGGCGCCGATGCCCTGGATCGCCCGGAAGGCGGCGAGCTGGTACATGGAGTCGGCCAGGCCGCAGAGCACCGAGCCGACGACGAAGACGCCGATGGCGAACAGGTAGAAGGGCCGCCGGCCGTAGATGTCGGAGAGCTTGCCGTAGAGCGGCGTGCTGATCGTCGAGGTGATCAGGAAGGCCGTCGTCGCCCAGGCCTGCAGGTCGTAGCCCTGCAGGTCGTCGGCGATGGTGCGGATGGCGGTGGCGACGACGGTCTGGTCGAGGGCCGCGAGGAACATCGCCACCATCAGCCCGACGATGATCGTCAGGATCTGCCGGTGGGTGAAGGCGCCGTCCGCTCCGGGCGCGGCGGCCGCGGCGCGGGCGTCCCGGCGCTCGGCCGTGGTGGTGCGGGTGGAGTCGGTCATGACTTCTCTCTGGGGGACGGGGCGGCCGGCACGGCGGCGGGCTCGGTCGGGAGGGACGCGGCGAGGTCGTCGACGAGGCGACCGAACAGCGAGACGAGGGTGTGGACGTCCTCCGGGGGCCAGTCGGCGGTCACCCGGGCCAGGTGGGCCTCGCGCTCGGCGCGGAGCTGCTCGAGGGACCGGTGACCGGCGTCGGTGACGACCAGCAGGCTGGCCCGGCCGTCGGTCTCGTCGGCCACGCGCTGCACCAGCCCGTGCTCGATGAGCACCGCGACGTGCCGGCTGACCGTGGACGGGTCGGCGTGCACCAGCTCGGCGAGGGCGCCCTGCCGCAGCGGACCGAGACGGACCAGCGGGAACAGCAGGACCAGCGCGGCGCGCTCCCGTCCCTCGGTGGCCTGGGCCTTGAGGGCGTGCAGGACGCGCAGGAAGCGCGGCAGCTGCTCGCTCAGGGTGCGCAGCTCCGCGAGCCGGTCGGACGGGGGCGCCGCACCCGGGAGGGCGGGGGAGGAGGTCACGGGAGCTCCGGGGACGGAGGAGAGGAACACGTGCACGGTACAACCTGTTGTCCGTAGCAAGCAATCAGTTGTACGTCGCACGCAAGTGGCACGGCGCACGTCCCGGCTCCCTCACCGCGGTGGGACCCTGGTGGGGATCCCCGCGCCCCGGTCACCGGCCCCCTGCCCACCGACGACCGGCCGTGCCGTCCCGGAACGACGAGGAGACCCGCGTGAGCACCCCGCCCGACGACCTGCGCGCGCGGCTGGCCGGGCTCACCCTGGAGGACGGGCACCGGCTGGGCCGCCGGCTCGAGGCCCTGCGCCGCACCCGGGACGACGCCGCCCGCGACCGGGCGCTGGCGAAGCTCGCCACCGACGTCGCCGCCGCCGAGGAGCGCATGGCCCGCCGGCGGGCCGCCGTCCCCGCGGTCACCTATCCCGAGCAGCTGCCCGTCAGTGCGCGCCGCGACGACATCGCCGCGGCGCTGCGCGAGCACCAGGTCGTCGTCGTGGCCGGGGAGACCGGCTCGGGCAAGACGACCCAGCTGCCCAAGATCGCCCTCGAGCTCGGCCGGGGGGTGCGCGGCCGCATCGGCCACACCCAGCCGCGGCGCATCGCCGCCCGCACGGTGGCCGAGCGGATCGCCGAGGAGCTCGACACCCCGCTGGGCGGCGCGGTCGGCTGGAAGGTCCGGTTCACCGACCAGGTCGGCGACGGGACGCTGGTCAAGCTGATGACCGACGGCGTGCTGCTCGCCGAGATCGCGCACGACCGGCTGCTGCGCCAGTACGACACGATCATCGTCGACGAGGCGCACGAGCGGAGCCTCACCATCGACTTCCTGCTGGGTTACCTCGCCCAGCTGCTGCCGCGCCGCCCCGACCTGAAGGTCGTCATCACCTCGGCGACCATCGACGTCGACCGGATCGCCAAGCACTTCGGGGTGGACGGCGCCGACGTCCCGGTGGTCGAGGTCAGCGGCCGCACGTACCCGGTGGAGGTGCGCTACCGGCCCGTCGTGGACCCCGACGACGCGGACGCCGACCCCGACCGCGACCAGGTCACCGCCATCGGCGACGCCGTCGAGGAGCTCGTGGCCGAGGGGCCCGGCGACGTGCTGGTCTTCCTCGCCGGCGAGCGGGAGATCCGCGACACCGCCGACGTCCTGACCGAGCGCTTCCCCGGCGTCGAGGTGCTGCCCCTGTACTCGCGGCTGTCGGCCGCCGACCAGCACCGGGTCTTCCAGCCGCACACCGGGCGGCGGGTCGTGCTGGCCACCAACGTCGCCGAGACGTCGCTGACCGTGCCGGGGATCCGCTACGTCGTCGACCCGGGGACCGCACGCATCTCCCGCTACAGCGCGCGGACCAAGGTGCAGCGGCTGCCGATCGAGCCGATCAGCCAGGCCTCGGCGCGGCAGCGCTCGGGCCGCTGCGGCCGGGTCGCCGACGGCATCGCGATCCGGCTCTACACCGCCGACGACTTCGACGGCCGCCCGGAGTACACCGACCCGGAGATCCTGCGCACCAGCCTCGCCTCGGTGCTGCTGCAGATGGCCGCCCTCGACCTGGGCGCGGTGGAGGACTTCCCGTTCATCGACCCGCCCGACCGCCGCGCCGTCGCCGACGGCCGCGCGCTGCTCGAGGAGCTCGGGGCCTTCGACGAGCGGGGCCGGCTCACCCCGACCGGCCGGGCCCTCGCCCAGCTGCCGCTGGACCCGCGGCTGGGCCGGATGGTGGTCGAGGCCGACCGGCGGGGCGTGCTCGACGAGGTGCTGGTGATCGCCGCGGGCCTGACCATCCAGGACCCCCGCGAGCGGCCCGCCGAGCACCAGCAGGCCGCCGACCAGGCGCACGCCCGCTTCGCCGACGAGCACTCCGACTTCCTCGGCCTGCTGAACCTCTGGCGGTACCTGGCCGAGCAGGCCGACGCGCTGTCGGGCAGCGCGTTCCGCCGCACGATCAAGCGGGAGTTCCTGCACTACCTGCGCATCCGCGAGTGGCAGGACCTCTACGGCCAGCTGCGCGGCACCGCCCGCCGGCTGGGCATGACGCTCACCCCGCCGGCCGCCGAGCCCGACGAGCGCGGCATCACCACCGCCCTGCTCTCCGGCCTGCTGTCGCAGGTGGGCCTGCAGGTCGAGGACGCCAAGGGCGGCAGGGACGCGTCCCGGCGGCGGGGTTCCCGCGAGTACCTCGGCGCCCGCGGGGCCCGCTTCGTCATCGCCCCCGGCACCCCGCTGGCGAAGAAGCCGCCGCGCTGGGTGGTGGCCGCCGAGCTGGTGGAGACCAGCCGGCTGTTCGCCCGCACCGTGGCCCGGGTCGACCCCGAGGACGTCGAGCGGCTGGCCGGGCACCTCGTCCGGCGCGAGTACTCCGAGCCGCGGTGGGACGCCAAGCGCGGCTCCGTCGTCGCCAGCGAGCGGGTCACCCTGTACGGGCTACCGCTGGTCGCGGGGCGCCGGGTGCAGTACGGCTCGATCGACCCGGTGGTCTCCCGGGAGCTGTTCGTCCGGCACGCGCTCGTGCAGGGCGAGTGGACGACGCACCACCGCTTCTGGGCCGACAACCAGCGGGCGCTGGAGCAGGTGGCCGAGCTGGAGGAGCGGGCCCGCCGCCGGGACATCCGGGTCGACGACGAGACGGTCTTCGAGCTCTACGACGCGCGCATCCCGGCCGACGTCGTCTCCACGCGGCACTTCGACCGGTGGTGGAAGCAGGCGCGGCGGGAGACGCCCGACCTGCTCACGTTCACGCCGGAGATGCTGACCAACGCGGCCACGGCCGGGCAGGTCCGCGTCGAGGACTTCCCCGACGAGGTGCCGCTGACGCAGGGCCTGACCCTGCCGCTGTCCTACGCCTTCGCGCCGGGCACCCCGACCGACGGCGTCACCGTCGACGTCCCGCTGGCGGTGCTCGACACCGTCGCCGAGCAGACCTCCGGCGAGTCGCTGGCCTTCACCGTGCCCGGCCTGCGCGGCGAGCTGGTCACCGCGCTGCTGCGGACGCTGCCCAAGCAGCTGCGGCGGGCGCTCGTGCCCATCCCCGACCGGGTGCGCGAGGTGCTGCCGCGCATCGCGCCGACCGAGCCGCTGCTGCCGGCGCTGGAGCGCGAGCTGCGCCGAGCCGCCGCCGTCGTCGTCCCGCCCGACGCCTGGCGTCCCGAGCAGGTGCCCGACCACCTGCGGGCGACCTTCCGGGTGGTCGACGAGCGCAACCGCACCCTGGCCCAGGGCAAGGAGCTCGCCGCGCTGCGCGCCGAGGTCGCACCGCAGGCCCGGGCGAGCCTGGCCCGGGCGGCCTCCGACCTCGAGCGCACCGGCCTGACCGGGTGGACCCTCGGTGAGCTGCCGCGCACCGTCGAGGTCCGCCGCGGCGGGCACGTGGTCACGGCGTACCCGGCGCTGGTCGACGAGGGGGCCACGGCCGGCGTCCGGGTGGTCTCCAGTGAGGCCGAGGCCACCCGGCTCACCTGGCGCGGCGCGCGCCGGCTGCTCCTGCTCGTCGCGGGCTCGCCCGCCCGGCAGGTGGTCAAGGGGCTCGGTCCGCGCAGCCGGCTGGCCCTGCAGTTCAACCCCGACGGCGAGATCCCCGCGCTGGTCGACGACTGCGTCGACGCCGCGGCCGACGAGCTCGTCGCGGCCGCCGGCGGCCCGCCACGCGACGAGGCCGCGTTCACCGCCCTGGTGGCGACGGCGCGGCAGCAGCTGCTGCCGCTGACGCAGGACGCCGTCCGGCGGGTGGAGGCGGTGCTCACCCAGGCCCGCGAGGTCGCCGTGGCCATCGGCGCGGCGCCGGGGCGGCGGGTGCCCGAGGCGGCCGTCGCCGACCTCCGCCGCCAGATGGGCGGGCTGCTGCACCGCGGGTTCGTGGCCGACGCGGGCCGCCGCCGGCTGCCCGACCTCGTCCGCTACCTGCGCGCGATGGCGCACCGGCTGGAGAAGCTGCCGGCCAACGCGGCGCGGGACGCGCTGTGGATGCAGCAGGTGGCCGCGGTGACCGCCGAGTACGAGCAGCTGCGGCGCGAGGTGCCCGCCACCGGGGCGCCCGACGACCCGGTGGCCCGGGTGCGCTGGATGGTCGAGGAGCTGCGCGTCAGCCTCTTCGCGCAGGCCGTGGGCACGCCGCGGCCGGTGTCGGAGCAGCGCGTCTACAAGGCCATCGACGCCCTGACGGCGTAGCCGGCCGCTCCCGGGAGGCCCGGCGGCGGACGTCGGTCAGCCGGCGTCCGACGGGTCGGCGGGGGAGCCCTCGCGGAGCAGGGCGGAGATCCGCTGGCGGGTGACGCCGAACATCGCCGCGATGCGGTTGATGCTCACCCGCTCCTCCTGCAGGGCGCGGGCCTGCGCCCGCCGCCACGTGGAGCCGGCGCCGGAGAGGGCGGAGAGCACCGTGGTGATCCGCTCGACCACCAGCGGGCGGCTCTCGCGGGTGACGATGTCCAGCCAGCTGTGCCCGGCACGCCGGTCGGCGAGCAGCGACTCGGCCCGCGCCCGGGCGCTCTGGAGCTCGGCGGCGCACCGGTCGATCTCCCGGACCAGGTCCTCGAGCGCCCGCACGGCCGTGTCCTCCCCGGAGGGTGCCGCGGCCGGACGGGGACCCGTCCCGGTGTCGCCCGTCCCGGCGTCCTCGACCGGCTCTGCCACCGGTGCTGCGTCCACCGCTCCTCCTCCGCGTCGGCGACCGCGTGCGCGACCGTGTTGCGCACCATACTTCTGAACGCCCGTTGCCTGCAACGGCCGTGACGGGTGAGAGGCGTTGCGTGCAAGGGGGGTTGCGCTGGACCGTCGTGGAGAGGATGGTCGTGTCCCGTTAGATCTCGCACAACGGGCCGGTCGCACCCCGACCCGTCAGGGGGCTGCTCACCGTGTCCACGCTCACCGCCCGGATGGACCTGCCACCGGCCGCGCGCAGCGTCCCGGCGGCCCGCCACCTCGTCCACGAGCTCGTCCGCGCCTGGCAGGCACCGCAGGACGACGGCGACGTCGCCCTGCTGGTCACCGAGCTGGTGGCCAACGTCGTCGACCACGTCGGCGGCGAGGCCGTGCTCTCGCTGGAGGTGGAGCTCTCCGACGGCTGGCTGCGCATCGCGGTGGCCGACGGCTCGGCGGTGCGGCCCGTGGTGGGGGAGCTGCGCGGCGACCAGCCCCGCGGCCGGGGCATGCAGATCGTCGAGGCCGTGGCCGACCGCTGGGGGGCCGAGGACGCCGACGGCGGGAAGCGGGTCTGGTTCGTCGTCGGACCCCCGGTCGACTGAGGCACCGGCGGCCCGCGCGCGTTTCGCCCGAGGGGTCTCCGGGGACGGCTGTCGGGACCGATCCCCGACGGAGGAGACGCGATGAGCGAGCCCACCAGCCACACCGAGAGCGCCGGCGAGGGCCTCAGCGACGAGGAGATGGCGCAGACCGTCGCCGACCAGACCGACAGCGCCTCCGGCCACGCCTACCAGGCCGGCAAGGACTGGGACGGCGACCCGGCCCAGGCGCCCGCGCCGCCGGACGGCGACGCCTGAGCGGCCGTCCTGCCCGGCCCGCGCCGGGCAGGGCGCCGCGGGCGCCGGTCACCGGCCCGCGGCCGGCTCCGGCTCCGGCTCCCGCGACGGGTCGACGACGGCGTCGCGGGCGGCACCCCACCCCACCACCGCCATCGGCGCGACCAGCACCAGCAGCAGGGCGCACGGCCAGGTCCACCCGCCGGTGAGGTCGTGCAGCACGCCCAGCACGACCGGCCCCAGCGAGGCCAGCAGGTAGCCCAGGCACTGGGCGACCCCGCCCAGCCGGGCCGCGGTGAGCGGGGCGGCGCTGCGCAGCACCACCAGCGTCAGCGCCAGCGCGAAGCCGCCGCCCTGCGCCACGCCGAAGAGCGCCACCCACAGCAGCGTGCCGCTGCCCGGGGAGAACGTCAGGCCGGTCAGGCCGACCACGTAGGCGACGACCACGACGGCGACCAGGGGGCGCTGGCCGCGCGTCCGGCCGGCCACGGCGGGCAGCACGAGCGCACCCACCGCCCCCGTGCCGTTGGCCAAGGCCAGCATCAGCCCGCCCTCCCCGACGGGGATCCCCGCGTCGGCCAGCAGCGTGGGCAGCCAGGCGCCGACAGCGTAGAACTGCACGCTCTGCAGCCCGAGGAACGCCGTCACCTGCACCGCCAGCGGCACCCGCAGCAGTGCCCACGCCCCACCGGGCGGCAGGTCACCGGCGGCCGCCCGGGCGGCCGGGGAGCGGCCCGTCCCGGCCACCGGCAGCCACAGCGCCAGGGCGGCCAGGGCCAGCAGCAGCCACAGCGCCAGGGCTCCCCGCCAGCCCAGGCCCAGGGCGGCCCCGAGGGGCACGGTGAGCCCCGCCCCGGCCGCCGCCCCGACGTTGAGCGACGCCGAGTACAGGCCCATGACCGTGCCGGGGCGGGTGAACTCGCGCTTGACGTAGGCCGGCAGGAGCACGTTGGCCAGCGCGATCGAGGCGCCGGCCAGCAGGCTCCCGGCGTAGAGCAGCGCCACCGGCGGGAGCAGCCGCAGCGCGATCCCCGCCGCCAGGAGCACCAGGGACGCCGCGACGGCGGTCTCCAGGCCGATCCGGCGGGCCAGGCGCGGGGCCAGCGGTGCGAAGGCGCCGAAGCAGAGGACGGGCAGGGTGGTCAGCAGCCCGGCCGCCGCGGCGGACAGCCCGGTGTCGGCGCGCAGGTCCCCGAGCAGCGGGGCGGGCGCGACCACCGCGGGCCGCTGGTTGAGCGCCACCGCGACCACGGCCGCCACGAGCAGGAACCCGGCGAGGCGCGCGCGTGCGGGCGCCGTCGTCCCGTCCCGGTGGTCCATCGCGGCCACTCCACCACACCGGTGCCGGGACGGCCGGGTGGTCTGACAGAGTGAGCCGGACCACACCCCAGACCAGGGAGGCCGGATGAGCATCTTGGGGACCCGCGTGGTGCGGACGGAGGACCCCCTCTTCCTCACCCGCGGCGCGGTGTACACCGACGACCTCACCGACGAGCGGCTCGCGGGGGCGCTGCACGCGACCTTCGTGCGCTCGACCGTCGCCCACGGCCGGCTGCTGTCGGTCGACGTCTCCGCCGCCCGCGAGGCGCCGGGCGTCGTCGCCGTGGTCACGGCCGAGGACGTGACGGACCTCGTCCCGATCCCGCCGCCCTTCCCGTTCATCAATGCCGCGATGACCCGCCCCTGGCTGGCCTCGGACCGGGTCCGCTTCGTGGGCGACCCGATCGCCGTCGTCCTCACCGAGGAGCGCTACCAGGGCGAGGACGCCGCGGAGATGGTCGCCGTCGACATCGAGCCGCTGCCCGCGGTCGTGGGCACCGCCGCGGCGGCCGCCGACGAGGTGCTGCTGTTCCCCGAGGCGGGGACCAACGTGATGGCCGCCTTCGGCGAGCCGGCGCCGGCGGACTTCTTCGACGGCTGCGAGGTCGTCGTCACCCAGCCGATGGTCAACCAACGGGTGGCGCCGGTGCCGCTGGAGGGCCGGGCCGCGGCCGCCGCCTGGAGCGAGGACGGCCGGCTGACCGCCTGGTGCACCAACCAGGGCGCGCAGCAGGCCCGCGGCCAGTTCGGCGACTGGCTGGAGATGGACCCCGACCTCATCCACCTGATCACCCCCGATGTCGGCGGCGGCTTCGGCGCGAAGATCGGCGCCGACCCCGAGTACGCGTTCATCGCGTGGCTGGCCAGGCACGTCGGCCGGCCGGTGCGCTGGTCGGAGAGCCGGTCGGAGAACCTCATCGGCATGCTCCACGGCCGGGGGCAGGACCAGGTGGTGACCATCGGCGGGCGCCGCGACGGCACGATCGAGGCGTACAGCATCGTCTTCGACCAGGACTGCGGCTCCTACCCGCGGATCGGCGCGGTGCTGCCCACCCTGACGATGCTCATGGCGCCCGGCGTCTACGGCTTCCCGAAGGTGCACGCCCAGGCGCGCGCCCTGGCCACCACGACGACGTCGATCGGCGCCTACCGCGGGGCCGGCCGGCCTGAGGCGACCGCGGCGCTGGAGCGGGCGATCGACCGGTTCGCCGCCGAGATCGGGATGGACCCGGCCGACGTCCGCCGGAAGAACCTGCTGCCGGCGTTCAGCGAGCCGCACACCACCCCGATGGGCGCGACCTACGACACCGGGGACTACACCGCGGCCCTGGACAAGGCGCTCGAGGCCGCGGGCTACGCGGAGCTCCGGGCCGAGCAGGCCCGGCGCCGGGAGCGCGGGGACGTCCGTCAGCTCGGCATCGGGATGTCGGTCTACGTCGAGATCACCGGCGCCGACAACGGCGCGGGCACCGGCGAGGCCGCCTCCCTGGAGGTCCACCCCGACGGGACGGCGACCGTGCTCACCGGCACCTCGCCGCACGGCCAGGGGCACGCCACGGCGTGGGCGATGATCGCCAGCGACCAGCTCGGCATCCCGATCGAGAAGATCACCGTCATCCACGGCGACACCGACCTGATCCCGCAGGGCGGCGGCACGATGGGCTCGCGCAGCCTGCAGCAGGGTGGCGCGGCGGTGCACCAGGCCGCCGTCGAGCTCGTCGAGCTGGCCAGGGAGCGCGCCGCGGAGCGGCTGGAGGTCGCCCCCGGGGACCTCGTGGTCGACCTGGGCGTGGCCGGGCTCGCCGTCCGCGGCACACCGGGCACGGGGGTCAGCTTCGCCGAGCTGGCCGGCGACGAGCCGCTGCTGGTGCGGACCCGGTTCACCGCCGCGGCCCCGACGTTCCCCTTCGGCGCGCACGTGGTGGTCGCCGAGGTCGACGTCGAGTCGGGCAAGGCCGAGGTGAGCCGGCTGATCGCGGTCGACGACGCCGGCACGATCCTCAACCCGCTGCTGGCCGAGGGGCAACGGCACGGCGGCTACGCCCAGGGCGTGGCGCAGGCGCTGCTGGAGGAGGTCCTCTACGACGAGGACGGCAACCCGACGACGTCGACGCTGGCCGACTACCCGTTCGTCTCGGCCACCGAGCTGCCCACCTTCGAACTGGTCGAGATGGCCACGCCGACCCCGATGAACGCCCTGGGCGCGAAGGGCATCGGCGAGGCCGGGACGATCGGCGCGACACCGGCCGTGCAGAACGCGGTCATCGACGCGGTCGCCCACCTCGGCGTCCGGCACATCGACATGCCCACCACCCCGATGCGGGTGTTCCGGGCCATCCAGCAGGCACGGGGAGGCAACTGATGCAGGTCTCGATCACCGTCAACGGCCAGCAGCGGACCGACGAGGTCGAACCGCGGCTGCTGCTGGCGCACTACCTGCGGGAGGTGCGCGGGCTCACGGCGACCAACATCGGCTGCGACACCACCTCGTGCGGCGCGTGCACCGTGATCGTCGACGGGCTGTCGGTGAAGTCCTGCACGGTGCTGGCGGTCCAGGCCGACGGCGCGCAGGTCACCACGCTCGAGGGCCTGGCCGGGCCGGACGGCGAGCTGCACCCCGTGCAGCGGGCGTTCCGCGAGGAGCACGGCCTGCAGTGCGGGTTCTGCACGCCGGGCATGGTCATGGCGGCGGTGGGCCTGCTGGCCGACAACCCCGACCCCTCCGACCGCGAGGTCCGCGAGGGGCTGGAGGGCAACCTCTGCCGGTGCACCGGCTACCACAACATCGTGCGGGCGGTGCGGTCCGCCGCCCAGGCCGGGCCGGCCGCCGGCCAGGTGCCCCAGGTCCAGGAGGTCGAGGCGTGATCCCCTCGCAGTTCGACTACGTGCGGGTGCAGTCGGTGGACGAGGCCGTGGCCGCGCTCACCGAGCACGGTGAGGACGCCAAGGTCCTCGCCGGCGGGCACTCGCTGCTGCCGATCATGAAGCTGCGGCTGGCCGTCCCGTCGGTGCTCATCGACATCAGCGGCATCCGCGACCTGTCCTACGTGCGGGTGGAGGGTGAGGAGGTCGCCATCGGTGCGGGCACCCGGCACCACGAGCTGGAGCGGGACGCCGTCGCCGCGGCCGAGGTGCCGATCCTGCCGTACGTGGCGAGCCAGGTGGGCGACCCGCAGGTGCGGCACCGGGGCACCATCGGCGGGACCGTCGCGCACAGCGACCCGGCGTCGGACCTGCCGACGGCGCTGCTCGCACTGGGCGGCACCGTGGTGGTGCAGGGCCCGGGCGGGCGCCGCGAGATCCCGATCACCGAGTTCTGGCTGGGCTTCTTCGAGACGGCGCTGCAGCCCGACGAGCTGATCGTCGAGGTCCGGGTGCCGCGCACCGGGTCGGCCGGCTGGGCCTACGAGAAGTTCACCCGCCGGGCCAACGACTGGCCGATCGTCGCGGTGGCCGCCGTCGAGGGCCGGGTGGCGCTGGCCAACATGGCCGGCTCGGTGGTGCGGGCCACCGCCACCGAGGAGGCGCTGGCCCGGGGGGCCTCGATCGAGGAGGCGGCGGCGCTGGCCGACCAGGGCACCAGCCCGGGCGCGGACATGCACGCCGACCAGGAGTACCGCCGCCACCTGGCCCGGCTGCTCACCCGCCGGGCGCTGCAGCGGGCCTCCGGCGGAGCCGCCGCCGCGGCCTGAGCCGGCCGGGGTGCTCCCGTCAGCCGCGGTGCGGCGGGAGCATCCCGGCGGCCACGGTGGCGTTCGTGGCCTCGTCGACCAGGATGAACCGGCCGGTGACCCGGTTGCGGTTGTAGTCGTCGACGAACAGCGGCTGGGTGGTGCGCAGCCGGACCCGGCCGATGTCGTTGAGGCCGAGCTCGCCGGCCTCCTGGTCGCGGTGCAGCGTGTTGACGTCGAGCCGGTACACCAGCTCCTTGACCACCGCCCGCACCGAGCGGGTCGTGTGCTTGACCGCCAGCCGCTGGCGCGGCCGCAGCGGCTCCTCGGCCATCCAGCAGACCAGCGCGTCGAGGTCCTGGGTGGCCTGGGGCGCGTTGGCCGGGCGGCAGACGAGGTCGCCGCGGGAGACGTCGAGGTCGTCGGCCAGCCGCAGGGTCACCGCCATCGGCGGGAAGGCCTCCTGCACCGGGCCGCGCGGGCCGTCGATCGCCGCGACCGTCGTCGTCAGGCCGCTGGGCAGCACCTGCACCTCGTCGCCGACGCGCAGCACGCCGCTGGCCACGGTGCCCGCGTAGCCGCGGTAGTCGTGGTGCGCGTCGGACTGCGGCCGGACCACGTACTGCACCGGGAACCGGACGTCGACGAGGTTGCGGTCGCTGGCCACGTGCACGTGCTCGAGGTGGTGCAGCAGCGAGGGCCCCTGGTACCAGGGCGCGCGGTCGGAGCGGGTGACCACGTTGTCGCCGTGCAGCGCCGAGATCGGGACGACGGTCAGGTCGGGGACGTCGAGGCGGGCGGCGAAGGCGCTGAACTCGTCGGCGATGGCCTCGAAGGTCTCCTGCGACCAGTCGACGAGGTCCATCTTGTTCACCGCGACCACCAGGTGCGGCACCCGCAGCAGCGAGGCCAGGAAGGCGTGCCGCCGGCTCTGCTCGAGCATCCCCTTGCGCGCGTCGACCAGCACGATCGCCAGGTCGGCGGTGGAGGCGCCGGTGACCATGTTGCGGGTGTACTGCACGTGGCCGGGCGTGTCGGCGAGGATGAACGTCCGCCGCGGGGTGGAGAAGTACCGGTAGGCGACGTCGATGGTGATGCCCTGCTCGCGCTCGGCGCGCAGGCCGTCGGTGAGCAGCGCCAGGTCGACGTAGTCGCCCTTGCTGGCCCGCTCGATCGCCTCGTACTGGTCCTCGAAGACGGCCTTGCTGTCGTAGAGCAGCCGGCCGATGAGCGTGCTCTTGCCGTCGTCGACCGAGCCGGCGGTGGCGATCCGGAGGATGTCCTTGCGCGCGGTCGCGATCTCGGCCGCCTGCTCGGCGGCGGGCGAGTGGACGTCGACGACTGGCTCGGACATGCCCCCCATCATCCCCAGCCGGAGCGGACGGCAGCGTCCGGGGCCGGATCGGGGGACGCTGGTGTGAGGAGGGCCACCGGGCCCGCGGGAGGAGCGCGCGTGGGCGGCCTGGTGTTCCTCGTCCCGGTGCTGCTGGTGGTGTCGCTGGGCTACGCCGTCGCCTACGTGGCCGCCGAGGCCCTGGGCGTCGGCGCCCCGGAGGCCGTGGCCTGGCCGGCGGGCATGCTGCTGTTCGCCGTCACCGCCTGGGCGCTGCTGCGCTACCGGAAGCGCCGCCGTCGAGCGCGTGGTGCCCTGCAGCGTGGCCTCCCTGCAGGGGCCCGCCGCGAGCGCGCGAGTGGCGGGGGGCAGGGAGGTCCTTTCAGAAGTAGCCCTCCTTCTTCCGGTCCTCCATCGCCGCGTCGCTGACCTTGTCGTCGCCGCGGGTGGCGCCGCGCTCGGTCATCCGGGTCACCGCGACCTCGGCGATGACCTCCTCGACCGTCGTCGCCCGGGAGCGCACCGCGGCGGTGAGGTTGGCGTCGCCGACGGTCCGGTAGCGCACCGACTCGCGGAACACCCGCTCGCCCTCGCGCGCCGGGACGAACTCGTTGACGGCGTAGAGCATCCCCTGCCGCTCGACCACCTCCCGCTCCTGGGCGAGGTAGAGCGGCGGGATGGCGATGCCCTCGCGGGCGATGTACTGCCAGACGTCGAGCTCGGTCCAGTTCGACAGCGGGAACACCCGGATCGACTCGCCCAGGTGGATCCGGCCGTTGTAGAGGTCCCACAGCTCCGGGCGCTGGTTCTTCGGGTCCCACTGGCCGAACTCGTCGCGGAAGGAGAACACCCGCTCCTTGGCGCGCGCCTTGTCCTCGTCGCGCCGGGCGCCGCCGAACAGCGCGGTGAAGCCGTGCTCCTCCACCGCGTCGAGCAGCACCGGCGTCTGGATCCGGTTGCGGGAGCCGTTGGGCTCCTCCTTGACCTGGCCCTGCGCGATCGCGTCGGGCACCGAGGCCACCACCAGCTGCACGCCGAGCTCGGCCACCCGCTTGTCGCGGAACTCCAGGACGTCGGGGAAGTTGAGCCCGGTGTCGACGTGCATCACCGGGAACGGGATGCGCGCCGGCGCGAAGGCCTTGCGGGCCAGCTCCAGCATGACGATCGAGTCCTTGCCGCCGGAGAACAGCAGCACCGGGCGCTCGAGCTCGGCGGCCACCTCGCGGATCACGTGGATCGACTCGGCCTCGAGGGTCTCCAGCTGGGTGAGCCGGTAGTCGGGGGTCGTCACGCCCCCAGTGTCCGTCACGCGGGTGCGCGCACGGCGGCCAGGAGGCCGGCGGTCAACTCGGGGCGGCAGACCAGCAGGTCGGGCAGGGAGGGGTCGGGCTCGTTGTAGCGCAGCGGCGAGCCGTCCAGCCGCAGGGCGGTGAGCCCGGCGGCGAGGGCGACGGCGACCGGTGCGGCGGAGTCCCACTGGTACATGCCGCCGGCGTGCACGTAGGCGTCGACCTCGCCGCGCACCACGGCCGTGACCTTCCAGCCGGCCGAGCCGAGGGGCACCAGCTCCCCGCCGACCGCCGCGGCGGCCGCGGCCGCCTGGGCCGGCGGGCGGGTGCGGCTGACCGCGATCCGCGGTGCCCGGTCCGTGGTGGCCGGTGGCGGGGGCGCGGGGTCGGTCACCAGCACCTCGCCGACGGCGGGCAGCGCCACCGCGGCCGGCCCCAGCCCGCCGCGCACCCACAGCGCCACGTGGACGGCGAAGTCGGACCGGTCCGTCTCCCCGTACTCGCGGGTGCCGTCGAGCGGGTCGACGATCCACACCCGGCCGGCGCCTAGCCGGCTGCGGTCGTCGGCGGCCTCCTCGCTGAAGACGACGTCGTCGGGCCGGTGCGCGGCCAGCACGCCGGCGATCGCCTCCTGCGCCGCGGCGTCGCCGGCGTCGCCGAGCGCGCGTCCGGTCAGCCCGCCGGCGCGCAGCGCCACCAGCACGTCGGCGGCCGCCCGCGCGGCGGCGGCCGCGACCTCGACGTCCCTCACGCGGCACCGCCCGCCGGCGCGGTGGCGTCGGTGGGGCGCGAGGGCGGGGCGTGCCGGCCCGAGGCGTCGGTGATCTCCGCGAAGTAGGTGGCGCGCAGCTCCTCGCGCGGCAGCACGAACACGCCGCGGGCCTCGACCAGCGGCGTCCCCGGCGTCGCGGCCAGGGCGACGGTGCCGGTGACGACGACCTTGCGGCCCGCGTTCTCGGCGACGGCGGCGCGGAGGACGACGGGGGTCTCCAGCGGCACCGGGCGGCGGTAGTCCAGCTCCAGCCGCGCCGTCATGCCCCACAGCCCCGCGCGGATCGCCGCGACGCCCAGCGCCTGGTCCACGACCAGGCCGCTCATCCCGCCGTGCAGGAACCCCGGCGGACCCTCGTAGGCCAGCCCGAACGAGGTCTCGGCGACCACGCCGTCGGCGTCCTCCCGGAACCGGATCGGCGGGGCCAGCGCGCTGCCCACCCCGGTGACCGGGTTGTAGACGCGGCGGAAGGCGAGCAGGTCGTCGAGGACGGGCAGCTGGGTGGCCGGGCGGGTGCGCGCGGCCAGCCGCCCGCGGGCGGCACGGACGGCGGCGGCGACCTCGCGCAGCTCGGCCGGGGGCACCGTGGTCCGCACCGAGGCGTCGACCAGGCCGCGCAGCGCGTCCCCGAGGTCGGCGACCGCGGCCATCAGCTCGGGGTCGTGGACAGCGCCCTCGGCGTCAGGAGTCACCCGCGGACGGTAGCCCGGACGGCGGCCGCGGCTGCCCGGCGGGCTGCTCGGGCTGGGGCGCCGTCCCGTCGCCCCCGGCCGGGCCGGAGCGGGGCAGGCGGACGGTGAACACCGCCCCCCGGCCGGGTGCGGTGTCCAGCGTGACGTCGCCGCCGTGCGCGGCCACCAGCGCGGCCACGATGGACAGGCCGAGCCCGGTGCCGCCGGCGACGCGGCTGCGGGAGGCGTCGGCGCGGTAGAAGCGCTCGAACACGCGCGCGGCGTCCTCCGCCGCCATGCCGGGCCCCTCGTCGGCGACCCGCAGCACCACCCGGTCGCCCCCGCCGCTGGTGTCCTCCCCGACCGAGACGCGCACCGCGGCGGTGGGTGGGGTGTGCACCAGCGCGTTGGTCACCAGGTTGCCGACCACCTGGCGCAGCCGGGCCTCGTCGCCGAGCACCACCGGCACCTCGGTGAGCGAGTCGTCCAGCTGCAGGGTGACGGGCCGCTCCGGCTGCAGCACGCGGGCGTCGTGGACGGCGTCGCCGGCGACCTCGGCGAGGTCCACCGGCGTGATCGTCAGGGGCCGCTGCTGGTCGAGGCGGGCCAGCTGCAGCAGGTCCTCGACGAGCACGCCCATCCGCGCGCCCTCGCTCTCGATGCGCTGCATGAGCCGGGCGGTCTCCTCCGGGGTGCCCACCGCGCCCTGGCGGTAGAGCTCGGCGAACCCGCGGATGGAGGTCAGGGGGGTGCGCAGCTCGTGGCTGGCGTCGGCGACGAAGCGCCGCATCCGCTCCTCCGAGGCGCGGGCCTGCCCCTCGGAGGCCTGCTGGGCGCGGAAGGCGCTCTCGATGCGGGCGAGCATGCCGTTGATCGCCTGGGACAGCCGGCCCACCTCGGTCCGGCCGTCGCCGGGCGGCACCCGCTGGGAGAGGTCGCCGGCGGCGATGGCCTGCGCGGTCCGCTCGACGGCGGCCAGCGGGCGCAGGCTGCTGCGCACCAGCCCGTAGCCGGCCAGCCCGAGGACGGCGAGCACGACCAGCCCGACGACCACCTCGATGAGCACGAGCTGGCCGATCACCTCGGCGTCCCGGTCGCGGTCGGTCCCGACGACCACGACGGGCCCGCCGGGCAGTTGCTGAGCGGTGAGCCGCCAGGCGCCGTCGCCGTCCGCCGAGTCCACGACCGCCTCCCGGGCGGGCCCGCCCCCGGGCTGCCCGGGGGCGTCGCCGTCCCCCTCGTCGCCGTTGCCCTGCAGGAGGTCGGTGACGACCCCGGCGTCGACCTCGGGCAGCTGGTCCTCCGACGGCGGCCCGAAGACGACCACCAGCACGCCGTCGTCGGGCCGCAGGCAGGCGACGTAGGTGTCCGGGACGACGTAGCGCGTCGGGGGCTGGTCCTGCCAGCACGCGGCCATCACGTCGGGGTTCTGGCGTGCCGCACCCAGCGTGGCGCCCAGGTCGACGTCCTGCTGCTGGCCCAGGTAGCGGTGCAGCAGCGAGGTGGCGGTGACCCCGGTGGCGGTGAGCGCGACGGCCACCAGCACCAGGAGCAGGGCGACCAGCGTGACGCGCAGCGGCACCCGCGGGAGGCGGGTGCCGCTGCGCTCGTCGGGCCGCGGTGCGCTCACGTGCCGCGGGGCAGCCGCAGGGTGTAGCCCACCCCGCGGATGGTGTGCAGCAGGCGGGGCTCGGTGGTGTCCACCTTGCGGCGCAGGTAGGAGATGTAGGACTCCACGACGTTGGCCTCACCGTTGAAGTCGTAGTTCCACACGTGGTCGAGGATCTGCGCCTTCGACAGCACCCGCCCGGCGTTGGCCATCAGGTAGCGCAGCAGCTTGAACTCGGTGGGGGAGAGGCTCACGACGCTGCCGTCCTTGACCACCTCGTGCGACTCCTCGTCGAGCTCGATGTCGGCGAAGGTCAGCCGCGGGCTCGCGGCGGCGCGCTGCTGCGACGAGCTGCGCCGCAGCACCGCCCGGATCCGCGCGAGCACCTCGTCGAGGCTGAACGGCTTGGTGACGTAGTCGTCGCCGCCGAGGGTGAGCCCGGAGACCTTGTCCTCGGCCGCGTCGCGGGCGGTGAGGAACAGGACGGGGGTGTGCCGGCCGCTCTCGCGCAGCCGCCGCACCACGCCGAAGCCGTCCAGGCCGGGCATCATCACGTCGAGCACGAGCAGGTCGGGGCGGAAGGACGACGCCAGTGCCAGCGCCTGCTGGCCGTCGGCCGCGGTGGCCACCTCGAAACCGGCGTAGCGCAGGCTGGCGGAGAGCAGCTCGCGGATGTTGGGCTCGTCGTCGACCACGAGGAGGCGTGCCTCCGGCGTGGTGGCTCGCGCGTCGCGGCTCCCGGTCACGATCTCTCCCGTGGGACGCCTGGCTGCCGTGGTCATGCCGCGAGCGTGTCGCCCGGGCCTGCACCCGTGCTGGACGCTACCTGTGAACTCCCTGGGTGCCTGCTCCCTACCCCGCCCGCTCCCTACCCCGCGGGGGCCATGGCGCGGCCACGGCGCCAGTAGCCGATCGCGTGGTGCTGGGCGCGGGACAGGCCCCAGCGGCCGCGCAGGTCGGCGCGCACCGCCCGGACGGCGGCCGACTCGGCGGCCACCCAGGCGAAGACGTCCGCGCCCTCGGGCCGGTCGAGCGCGGCGACGGCGTCGGCCAGCAGCGTGCTCTCGCCCGGCGCGGTGCCGCCGCGGTGCAGCCAGCGCACCTGCACTCCGGCCGGAGCGGCCAGCGGCTGCTCCTCGCGGCCGTCGGCGACCTCGACCAGCGCCAGGCCGCGCGTGGCCGGGTCGGCGGCGCCCAGGATGCGGCCGATCGCCGGCAGCGCCGTCTCGTCGCCGGCCAGCAGCACGGTGCCGGCGGGCCGGTCCCCCAGCGGTCCGCTGCCGGCGACCCCCAGCAGCGCGCCCGGCTCCGCGGCACCGGCCCAGGAGGCCGCGGGGCCGTCGCCGTGCAGCACGAAGTCGATCTCCACCTCGCCCCGGCCGGCGTCCTGGCGGCGGGCCGTGTAGCTGCGCAGGCTCACCCCGTGGGCACCGGCGGGCCAGACGATGCGGCCGTCCCGGGCCACCGACGGCCAGCGGGGGTCGGCGTCGCCCACCCGCGGGACGAGCAGGTTCACCGTGGGCCCCGCCGCGGTCACGGCGTCCGCGGTGCCCGAGAGGACGACCCGGCGCACCGACGGCGTCACGTCGGCGACGGACACGACGGTGAGGACGTCGACCGGCCGGGGGTCTCCGGGCAGCGGCACGCCGGCGGGGGAGGTCACGCCGGCGAGCGTAGGGACCGGGAGGGGCGCGGGCCGACCCGGCCGACCCCGGGGGAATGAGGTCGACCGGGCCGGCGATCGAGGACGGGGCCCCGTCACCGTGGGTGACGTAAACTGCGCTCTCAGCAGCAGCTTCGTCCGGCGCTGCCCCGTCGACGTGAACGCTACGTGACGACGGCCGGAGCGCCAGTGCTCGTCCGGGTGATCGTCGCGGTCGGCGGGGTGACGCGCGTCGCTCCCGCCCCCGGCGGGGTGTCGCCACCCCGGGGATGTGTGCCCCCTCCCCGCGGCGGGCAGGGCAGTGCCACCCACCGAGACGAGGAGGCCGGGGATGGCCGACGACTTCAGGAAGGGCGACCACGTCGCCTGGAAGAGCCACGGCAGCGAGACCGAGGGCACCGTCCAGAAGAAGATCACCGAGGAGACCGAGGCCGGTGGCCGGAAGGTCAAGGCCAGCCCCGACGAGCCGCAGTACGAGGTCGAGAGCGCGAAGAGCGGCAAGACCGCGGTGCACAAGCCCTCGGCGCTGAAGAAGAAGTAGGAGGTCACCGTGAGCGAGACCGACGACCAGTTCGCCGGCGTGTCGTCGCGCAGCGACAAGCACAACCCGCGCGTCGACGAGGAGCTCGAGCACGAGATCCAGGGGATGCTCAAGGCCGGGCACGCCACGCGCTCCGAGGAGTTCCGCGAGGTGGAGCCGGTCGCCGAGGGCGAGCCGGACACCGCGACGAGCCCGAACAGCACGTTGATCGGCGGGGTTCCGGTCGGCATGACCGAGGACGCCGTGGTCGCCCGCGCGGAGCTGGCGCGCTGGCTGGTGCGGGCCGACTTCCCGGCGGACGGGCCCGGCCTGGTGGAGGCGGCGCTCGACCACCGGGCGCCCGACGCCGTGGTGGCCGAGCTGCAGCGGCTGCCCGACGGGGAGACGTACGAGCGGATCGGCGACGTCGCGCGGGCGCTCGGCTACCCGACCGAGACCTGACCGCCGGACCGACCGCGAGGGGGCTCAGGAGCCGGTGCGCTCCTGGGCCCCCTCGGCGTCCTCGTCGGTGCTCTCGTCGGCGATCTCGTCCCGCCCGCGCCGGCGGAAGAGCTTCGAGCCGGGGAAGCCCTTCACCACCTCGCGGATGTCCTGCATCGTGTCGACGAGGTCGTGCACGTCGGTGCCGACGTCGCCCAATGACTCGAGCACCGGCAGCACGGACTCGTCGAGGTGGGTCACCAGCGTGGGCAGCCGGTCGACGAGGGTGACCAGCGCCTCGACCTCGTGCGGCTCCAGCGTCTCGGCGAGCCGCTGCACCGACGGCGCCAGCGTGGTCAGGGGCTGCTCGTAGCGGCCGAGCAGCGGGTCGATCCGGGTGACCAGCCCCTCGGCGCCCCCGACCGCGCCGTCGGCGCGCTGCTGGGTGCTGGCGACGGCGGTGATGGCGTCGTCGGCGCGCTGTTGGGTGTTGCCGACGGCGGTGATGGCGTCGTCGGCGCGCTGTTGGGTGTTGCCGACGGCGGTGATGGCGTCGTCGGCGCGCTGTTGGGTGCTGGCGACGGCGGTGATCGCGTCGTCCGCGCGCTGCTGGGTGTTGCCGACGGCAGTGATGGCGTTATCCGCGCGTTGCTGGATCTGCTCGACCGCGCCGATGGCCGCGTCGGCGCGTTGCTGGGTGCTGGCGACGGCGGTGATTGCCTCGTCCGCGCGCTGCTGGGTGCTGGCGACGGCGGTGATCGCGTCGTCGGCGCGCTGCTGGGTCTGCTCGACCGCACTGATGGCGCCGTCGGCGCGCTGCTGGGTCTGCTCGACCGCACTGATGGCGCCGTCGGCGCGCTGCTGGGTCTGCTCGACCGCGCCGATCGCGGCGTCCGCGCGCTGTTGAGTCTGCTCGACCGCGCCGATCGCGGCGTCCGCACGTTGCTGGGTCTGCTCGACCGCACCGATGGCCGCGTCAGCCCGCTGCTGGGTGCCGCCGACGGCGGTGATCGCGGCGTCCGCGCGCTGCTGGGTGCCGCCGACGGCGGTGATCGCGTCGTCGGCACGGCGCTGCGTCCCGCCGACCGCGTCGATGGCCCGGTCGACCGCGTCGACGGTGGCCCCGACCCGGCCCACCAGGTCGTCGGCGGACCGGCGGGTGCCCTCCACGGCGGCCACCGCGCCGTCGACCCGGTCCACCAGTCCCTCCGCGCGGCCGACGACCACGTCCACCCGGTCGAGCAGCCCCTCCAACCGCCGCACCGCCTCGGCCAGCCGGGGCACCAGCGCGAGCGCGTCACCGAGCCCCTCGCGCAGGTGCTCGACGGCACCGAAGACGTCGGACGGACCGGGGATCGACGGCAGCCTCACGCGGCGACGCTACGTCCCGGCGCCGTCCCGTGCCCGGCCTCCGCCCGCACGCCCGCCGCCCCGGGTGCGCGAGGACGGCGTCCCGGCGGGTCCACCGGCACGTTCCCCGCCGAGGAGCCCTGCGGGCCGTATCGTTGTGTGCTGCCGCGCGTGCGGTGCGCAACGGTACGGACGACGACGATGGGAAGTCGACACCGGTGGGGGACGAGCGCGGGCGAGACGGCCGGGCCGACGGCCGCGGCGGCTCCGGCGACCCCGGGCCGGTCACCGTCGAGCAGCTGCTCGCCCGCTCCGGCGGCGCCACCGGTCGCCGGGCGGCCCGCCGCACGGGTGAGGTCCCCATCCCGCTCGAGCCGGGTGAGTCCCTGCCCGCCCACCGCGGTCCCCTCCCACCCGTCCCCGGCGAGCGGCCCGCGGCCGCCGACCGGCGGCCCGCCGCACGGCCCGATCCCGTCCCGCCCGCCGACAGCGGCGCGCGCCGCGGGCTGCCGCCGGTCCCGGTCGTGCCGCCGGGGGTGCACCCGTCCCAGCCGGTCCCGCCGCTGCCGGGCGGGCTCCGGCACTCCGGGCCGGTCCCGCCGCTGCCCGGGACCCCCGCCGCCGGCGGGCGGCCCCCCGTGCCGCCCGCACCCGCCGCCCCTCCCGGGGTCCGCTGGTCGCAGCCCGTCCCGCCGCTGCCGGGTGGTCCCGCCGGCGGGGTGCGCCACTCCGCCCCGGTGCCCCCGCTGCCCGGCCTGCCCGGTGACCGTCCCGGCGCGCCGCCGCTGCCCGGCACCAGCACGACCGGCGTGCTGCGCTCCGCGCCCGTCCCACCGATCCCCGGGCTGACGGCGCCGGCGATGTCCGGCGCCGGCAGCACCCGCCGCCCGGCGCGCCCGCGGCCCGAGCGCAGCCCCGGCCGGCGCCGGCTGGTGCGGCTCGCCCTCGCCCTCGCCGCACTGGTGGGCGTCGTGGTGACCTACCACGCCGGCCTCTACGTCTACGTCGACCGCGACGTCTCCCGCGTCGCGGCGCTCGCCCCCGACGCGCCCGAGGTCCTCGTCCCGCAGCTGCAGGAGCGCTCCACCACCTACCTCGTCGTCGGCACCGGACTGCCCGGCGCCGAGGGCCCGGCGGCGGTGACCACCCTGCTGGTGCACGTCGCCGCCGACGGCAGCCGCGCGGTGCTGGTCAGCGTGCCGCCGACGGCGCTGGTGGACACCCCCGGGTGTCGCGGCGACGACGGCGCGTTCCGCGAGCCGGAGACCGAGGCCTTCGCCGCCTCGCTCCTGGCCGGCGGGCCCGCGTGCACGGTCCGCGCCGTGCAGCAGCTGTCGGGACTGCGGGTCGACCACTACCTGGCCGTCGACCTCGGCCGGCTGCCCGCGATGGTCGACGCGATCGGCGGGGTCAGCGTCTGCCTGCCCACCGCTCCCACCGCGGGGTCCGCGCTGGCGCTGCCCGCCGGCACCTCGGAGCTGACCGGCGGGCAGGTCTCGCGCTACCTCTCGCCCGGGGACGCCGGCTCCGACGTCACCGGCGCCGCCGCGGCCGAGCGCACCGAGCGGCTGCTGTCGGCGACGCTGCGCTCGGCGATGACCGTCGGCACGCTCGGCAACACCGTCGAGCTGACCCGCTTCCTCACCCGCGCCGCCGACGCGATCACCGTCGACGAGCAGACCACCCTGGGCGACCTCCGCACGCTGGCCGACGCGCTCGGGGAGCTCGACGGCGAGGCCGTCCAGCGGGCGTCCCTGCCGGTGGCGCAGGTCGGCTACGTGCCCGCCGGCAGCGACCAGGCCTTCGTGCTGCTCGACGGCGCCGGCGTCCGGTCGCTGTTCGACTCCGTCATCGAGGACAGCGCGGTCCCCGCCGAGCTCGCCGCCCCGGTGGTCGCCGCGGCCACCGCGCCCGCCGACCCGGCCGCCACCCCGGCGCCCACCGGCGCCGAGCAGCCGGCCGCCACGCCCGCGGCGCAGCCGCTCACCCTGGCCCCCGCCGCGGTCACCGTCGACGTCCTCAACGGCACCGCCACCTCGGGCCTGGCCGCCACGGTCGCCGACCTGATGCGCCAGCAGGGCTTCACCGTGGGCGAGGTCGGCAACGAGCTCGGCACGGTGAACCAGACCGTCGTCCGGCACGGGCCCGGGGTCCTCGAGCAGGCGCGCACCGTCGCCGCCGCCGTCCCCACCGCGGTGCTGCAGCCCAGCGACGCGATCGGCAACACCGTGCAGCTGGTCGTGGGCCCGGGCTACTCCGGCGTCGTCCCGGTGCAGGTCGCCGCCCCGGTGCCGTCGGCCCCGGAGACGCCGGCCGCCGACACCCCGGCCGCCGCGGAGACCAGCGCCCCGGCGAGTGCCGAGCCCGTCAGCTGCGGCTGAGCGCGTCCGCGGCAGGTGCCCACGCCGCGCACCGGGCGCCCCGCCGTCCGCACCGGGTGCTCACGGTGCGAGCCGGGCGCCGACGCGGGCGGCTCAGCCGAAGCGGCCGGAGATGTAGTCCTCGGTCGCCTTCTGGTCGGGGTTGCTGAAGATCTTCTCGGTCGGGTTGAACTCGATGAGCCGGCCGGGCTGTCCGACGCCGTTGAGGTTGAAGAAGCCGGTGGACTCGCTGACCCGCGCCGCCTGCTGCATGTTGTGCGTGACGATCACGATGGTGAAGCGGTCCTTGAGCTCGGTCATGAGGTCCTCGATCGCCAGGGTGGAGATCGGGTCCAGGGCCGAGCAGGGCTCGTCCATGAGCAGCACGTCGGGCTCGACGGCGATGGCGCGGGCGATGCACAGCCGCTGCTGCTGGCCGCCGGAGAGGCCCGAGCCGGGGCGGTCGAGGCGGTCCTTGACCTCGTTCCACAGGTTCGCGCCGCGCAGCGACCGCTCCACGACGTCGTCGGCCTCGGACTTCTTCATCCGCCTGCTGTTGAGCCGGTTGCCGGCCAGCACGTTCTCGTAGATCGACATGGTGGGGAACGGGTTGGGCCGCTGGAACACCATGCCGACGTGCCGGCGGACGTCCACCGGGTCGACGTCGGCGCCGTAGAGGTCCTGGCCGTCCATGACCACCTTGCCCTCGACCCGGGCGCCGGGGATCACCTCGTGCATCCGGTTGAGCGAGCGCAGGAAGGTCGACTTCCCGCAGCCCGAGGGCCCGATCAGCGCGGTGATGCTGCGGGGCTCGATGGCGACGTTGACGCCCTCGACCGCCAGGAAGTCGCCGTAGTAGATGTTGAGGTCGGAGACCTCGATGCGCTTGGCCACGTGCGTGTCCTCCGTGTCAGTCGATCCGTGTCGGTCGGTCCGTGCGAGTCGGTCAGCGACCGGTCTTGGGGGCGAGGAGACGGCTGATCAGGCGGGCGACGACGTTGAGCGCCATGACCAGGATGATGAGGACCAGGGCCGCCGTCCAGGCCCGGTCGAGGAAGGCCTGGGTGTCGGTCCCGGGCTGGGTGAGCTGGTAGTAGGCGAACACCGGCAGGGTCGCCATCCGCCCGTCGAACGGGTCGAGGTTCGTGCCGGTGATCAGGCCGACGGTGACCAGCAGCGGCGCGGTCTCGCCGACGACCCGGGCGACGGCCAGCGTGACACCGGTGCCCAGGCCGGCGATCGCGGTCGGCAGGACGACCTTGACGATCGTGCGCCACTTCGGCACACCGAGGGCGAGGCTGGCCTCCCGCAGCTCGTTGGGGACGAGCTTGAGGACCTCCTCGCAGGAGCGGACGACGACCGGGATCATCAGCACCGACAGCGCCACGGCGCCCATCACGCCGAGCCGGACGTCGTTGCCGAACAGCAGCGTGAACAGCGCGAAGGCGAACAGGCCGGCCACGATCGACGGGATGCCGGTCATCACGTCGACGAAGAAGGTGATGGCCCGCTTGAGCCGGCCGGTGGCGTACTCGACCAGGTAGACCGCCGTCATCAGGCCGATCGGCACCGAGATCGCCGTGGCCAGCGCCGTGATGACCAGCGTGCCGAGGATCGCGTGGTAGGCCCCGCCGCCCTCGCCGACCACCCGGAACATCGAGTTGGTGAAGAAGGTCGCGTCGAAGCGCGCCAGGCCGTTGCCCAGCACGGTCCAGACCAGCGACACCAGCGGGACCATCGCGAGGGCGAAGGCGGTGGTCACCAGGCAGGTCACCAGCCGGTCGGTGGCCTTGCGGCGGCCCTCGACGGAGCGGGCGGCCAGGTAGACCGCCAGCGTCCCCAGGACGACGCCGTAGACGACGGTCGAGGCCAGGCCGGACCCGGTCAGCGCGGACACCCCGGCACCGAGGGCGAGGCCGGCCAGGTAGAGGCCCAGCGGGGCGAGGCGGGGCAGGCGGCGCTCGACGCGGACCGGCCTGCTGGGCGGCACGGGGGCCGGGGCGGCCGGCCGGGTGTCGGTGCTCATCAGTTGGCTCCGGAGAAGTCGGCGCGCCGGTTGACGATCCAGCGGGCGAGCATGTTGACCGCGAGCGTGATGACGAAGAGCACCAGGCCGCTGGCGATCAGCGTGTTGATCCCCAGGCCGGTGGCCTCCGGGAACCGCAGTGCGATGTTCGACGCGATGGTCGAGGGGTTGGAGCTGCTGATCAGGTTCAGCGTGGCGCCGGCGCCGCCGGACAGGACGATGGCGACCGCCATGGTCTCGCCCAGCGCCCGGCCCAGACCGAGCATGGCACCGCCGATGACGCCGGACTTGCCGTAGGGCAGGACGGCCATCCGGATCATCTCCCAGCGGGTGGCGCCCAGCGCCAGCGCCGCCTCGCGGTGCAGCGCCGGCGCCTGGCTGAACACCTCGCGGGAGATCGCCGAGATGATCGGCAGGATCATCACCGCGAGCACCAGGCCGACGGTGAGCATCGTCCGGCCGCTGGTGGAGGCGGGACCGGCGAAGAAGGGCAGGAAGCCGAGCGTGTCGGCGGCCCAGACGTGGAGGGGCACGAGCGCCGGCGCCAGGACGGCCAGGCCCCAGAAGCCGTAGACGACGCTGGGGATGGCCGCCAGCAGGTCGATGACGTAACCCATCCCGGTCGCGACACGCCGCGGCGCGTAGTAGGTGGTGTAGAGCGCGATCCCGACGGCGAGGGGCGTGGCGACCAGCAGCGCGAGCACCGCGCCGAGCAGCGTGCCCAGCACGAGGGGGGCGACGTAGGCGCCCAGGCCCTCGCCCCCGGGGACGTCCTCCGCCGGCGCGGTGAGGGCGGGGACCGCCTCGCTGACGAGGAAGGCCGCGACCCCGGCGAGGACCAGCAGGATGAAGATGCCGGAGGCCTTGGCGCTGCCGGCGAAGATGCGGTCGCCCGGCCGGCGGACGGCCCGCTGGGACCTGGGCTCGGACGGGGCCTTCGTGGCGGTCACCGCTGCTCCGTGGGATCGATCAGGTGGGTGTCGGGTGCCCGTCTCCGGGCGGCGCGGTGGCCCGGGGCGTCGTCGGACGCTCCCGGGCCACCGCGGGCGGGGTGTGTCAGCCGGCGCTGATGGCGTCGACCGCGGCCTGGGCCTGCTCGCGCAGGGAGTCCGAGATCGGCGCGTTGCCGGCGTTGTCGGCGGCGGCCTGCTGGCCGTCCTCGCTGACCACGTAGGACAGGAAGGCCTGGACGTTGTCGGCGGTGGACTGGTCGTCGTACCGGACGCAGCCGATGTGGTAGCTGACCAGGACGATCGGGTACTCACCCGACCCCTCGGTCTGCCGGTTCACCTCGATGGCGAAGTCGTACTCGCCGCGGCCCTCCACGGCCGGGCTGTTCTCGACGACGGCGGCCGCGGCCTCGGCCGACGGCGCGACGAACTCGCCGCCGACGCCCACGCGGGCCACCCCGAGCTCACCGGCGCGGCTGGCGTCGGCGTAGGTGACCGCACCGACGGTGCTCTCGACGACGCCGATCACGCCGGAGGTGCCGTTGGCGGCCTCGCCACCGGGCAGCGGCCACACGCCGTCGGGCTCGGCGGTCCACACGTCACCGGCGGTCTGGAACAGGTAGTCGGTGAAGTTGTCGGTGGTGCCCGAGTCGTCCCCGCGGTGCACCGGGGTGATGGGCTGGTCGGGCAGCGTCGCGTCCGGGTCGTCCGCGGCGATGGCCGGGTCGTTCCAGTTCGTGATGGCGCCGGTGAAGATGCCGGCGATCGTGGCCGGCTGCAGGTCGAGCTCTTCGACGCCCTCGAGGTTGAACACCACGGCGATCGGCGAGACGTAGTTGGGCAGCTCGAAGACCTCACCGCCGCCGCAGCGCTCCTGCGCGGCGGTCAGCTCCTCGTCGTCCAGCGCGGCGTCGGAGCCGGCGAAGTCGGTGGAGCCGGCGATGAACTGCTCGCGCCCGCCACCGGAGCCGACCGGGTCGTAGCTGAACTGGACGTCGGGGTGCTCACCCTCGAAGCCGGCCTGCCAGGCCTCCATGGCCGCCTGCTGGCTGCTCGCGCCGGCGCCGACGAGGTCGCCGCTGAGCTCCTGCGCGCCGGCGTCGCTGCTGCCGCCGCCGCTCGAGGAGCCGCTGGACTCGTTGGCCGCGCCGCAGGCGGCGAGCGCGAGGGTGCCGGCCAGCGCCGTCGAGAGGACAGCGGCGCGGGACCTGGTGCTGAGCGTCAACCCAGTGCCTTTCGGGAGAGGGGACCCGGACGTCGTTGCCGGGCTGTGGGACCAACGGTCAGCGACGGTAGGCAGCGCAGGTGGCCGGTCTCGGGTGCGTCGGTGAACGGTCGGTGAACGCCTGCGGAGGCTCTGCCGACCGGGTGACGGCGACGTTCCGTCGTCCGGGTGAACGACCGCGTGTCGAGTGGCCGGGGGCACACCCGCGCGGGAGGGAGACCGGTCGCGTCCCGCGAGGGACGGCTACGGCACGCGCCGCCAGGAGACGTCGACGGCGTACCGGGCGAAGCCGCGGCCCTCGTAGAGCCGCACCGCCGCGGTGTTGTCCTCCTCGACGTAGAGGAGCACCTGGTCCAGGCCGCGGCCGCGCAGGTGCGCCAGCCCGAGGTCGGTCAGCGCGCGGCCCAGGCCCAGGCCCTGCGCGTCGGGGTCGACGCCGAGGACGTACACCTCGCCCACGGGGTCGGGGCCGGCGTCGCCGGGCGGGTGCACCTTGGTCCAGTGCGAGCCGAGCAGCGTGCCGCCGGCGTCGCGGTCGCCGCGCCAGGCGAGCAGGAAGCCGGCCGGGTCGAACCACGGCTCGGCCTCGCGCAGCCGCAGGTCCTCCGGCGTCCAGGACCCCTGCTCCGGGTGCGTGGCGAACGCGCGGGCGTTGACCCGCAGCCAGGCCGGACCGTCCCGGCCCGGGCGGTAGGCGGCCACGTGCACGTCCGGGGGCAGCGCGGTGCCGGGCTCGAGGTCGTCGTCGGTGAGCGGCCGGCGCATCTGCAGCAGCACCCGGGCGCGGGTGTAGCCGCGGGCGGTGGCCAGCGCGGTCGCGGGCGGCAGGTCGCCGTGCGCCCACACCCGCAGGGGGCGGTCGCCGGCCAGCTCCTCGAGACGGGTCAGCAGGGCGTCCCCGGTGCCGCGGCCGCGGGCGGCGGGTGCCACGACCAGCTCGGCCTCCGCGTCGTCGTCCGAGCCGGGCCCGCCCAGCTCCAGGCGGGCGTACCCGGCGGGGGCGCCGCCGTCGTCGAGCAGGAGGACGTCGCGGCCGCCGGGCGGGCCGCCGTGCTGCAGCCGCAGCTCCGCCTCCTCCGACAGCGGGCGCACGCCGTCGGCCGCCGCCGCGGCGCGCAGCAGCGCGAGGACGGCGGCGGTGGCGGCCGGGTCGAGTCGCCCGGTGTCGCGGGCGGGGGAGGCGCTCAGCGCAGCGGCGCGGGCGTCGCCCGCTCCTCCGCCTCGGCGCGCGCGGCGGCCGCGGTGGCGTCGGCGACCTGCTGGTCGAGCTTGTAGCCCACGTTGCGCACCGTGCCGATCAGCGCCTCGTGCTCGGTGCCGAGCTTGGCGCGCAGCCGGCGGACGTGGACGTCGACGGTCCGGGTGCCGCCGAAGTAGTCGTAGCCCCAGATCTCCTGCAGCAGCTGGGCGCGGGAGAACACCCGGCCCGGGTGCTGGGCGAGGTACTTGAGGAGCTCGAACTCCTTGTAGGTGAGGTCCAGCGGCCGGCCGCGGAGCTTGGCCGAGTAGCTGTGCTCGTCGATGACCAGCTCACCGGCCTGCGTGACCCCGCCGTCGGCACCGTCGGCCGGGGTGGTCGCGGCGAGCCGGCGGGCGGTGGCCCACTTGAGGCGGGCGTCGACCTCGGCGGGGCCGGCGGTGTCGAGCAGCACGTCGTCGACGCCCCAGTCGGCCGACAGGGCCACCAGCCCGCCCTCGGAGAGGACGGCGACCAGCGCGGAGGCCACCCCCGTGGAGGACAGGAGCCCGCACAGCGTGCGGGCCTGGATCAGGTCGTGCCGGGCGTCGACGAGCACGACGTCACCGGAGTCGCCGTCGAGCAGGCTGGACAGCTCGGGAGCCACCACCCGCACCTGGTGGCCGAGCAGGCCCAGGGCGGGGAGCACCTCGGTGGTGGCCTGACGCGCCGCGGTCATGAGCACGAGTCGCATGTCGTCTCCTCGGGGAGGCTGTCGACGGCGCTGTCGAACCGAGCCCGCAGGATAGCCGACGGCTGCCCGCCGGGTCCGGGAGCTGCCGCAGGGCGACACGCCGGGCCGGCACCCGCCCGGCTCGCCGGGCGCCGGAGCGGCGGGTGTCTGCCACCATCGCTGACGACGCGGCCCGACCCGGCGCCGCCGGGTCCCGGCGAGGAGGGTGCGTGACCACCGCGCTGGAGTCCCGGCCGTCCGCGCGCGGGGGGCAGCTGGCCGCCGCCGTCGCGGTGGCCGGTGCCACCGCGCTGCTGGTCGGGGCGCCCGCCGCGCTGGGCGAACCGGGCCGGCTGGCCGCGGTCGTGCTGCTGCAGGCGGCGCTGGCCGCCGGCTGGGTGGCGGCCACCGCCCCGGCCGGCGCGCGGGGCGTCGCCGTGCTCGCGCTGGTGGCGGGCGTCGTCGCCGACCTGCTGGTCGGCGCGGCCGAGCGCCCCGGCCCGGGTGCGGTGCTCGCCGTCGCCGGTCCGGCGCTGCTGGCCTCGGTGCTGCACCAGATGCTGCGCCGGCCGCCGCGCCGCGACGTCGTCGGCTCGCTCGGCGCCACCGCGCTGCTGGTGACCGCCGTCTGCGCGCTGGCGCTGCTGCTGCTCCCCGACCTCGCGGGCGACGACGGCGACCCGGCCGGCTCCCCGCTGCTCGTCGTCGGCGCGGCGCTGGTCACCGGGCACCTGGTCGACGCCGTGCTGCCCCGGCCCGCGGTCGCCGAGGGCGTCCGCCGCGGCGTGCCGGGGGTGCTGCTGGCGGTGGCCGCGGCCGTGGCCGTCGCGCTGTGGGGCAGCGGCACCGGCACCCTGGTGGACACCGTCACCGGGGTGACGACCGGCCTGGTCCTGGGCCTGGTCGCCGCCCTCGCCGGGCTGGCCGCCTCGTTCGCCCTGGCCGACGCCCGGTCCGCCGCGGGAGCGCGGGCGGCCGCCGGGGTGCTCGGCGACGCCGTCCTGCCGCTGGCCGCCTGCGTGCCGGCGCTGCTCGCCCTCGCCGTGGTCTGACCGGTGCGCGCCCTGCTGGTCGTCCTGACCCTGCTCGTCCTGCTCGCGCTGGGCGTCGACCGGGTCGCCGAGGGGGTGGCCGAGGACCGGGTGGCCACGGCGCTGCAGGAGGCCGGCGCCCTGGCCGGTGCGCCCGAGGTGGACCTCACCGGCTGGCCCTTCCTCACCCAGGCCGTGCAGGGGCGCTACGACGAGGTGCGCATCGGGCTGACCGCCGAGGACCTCGGCCGGCCGGGCACCCGGGCCGACGTCACGCTGCGCGGGGTGCACGTGCCGCTGTCCGACGCGCTGTCGGGCACGGTGCAGCAGGTGCCCGTCGACCGGGTGCAGGGGACGGCGACGCTGAGCTACGCGCTGCTCTCGCGCGAGCTCGGCGCCGACACCACCCTCGAGCGCGCCGGCGACGGGCTGCGGGTCACCCGCACCGTCGAGGTGCTCGGCTACACCGTGCCGCTCACCGCGACCGGCGACGTCGTGCTCGACGGCGACGAGCTGGTCGTCGTGGTGGAGGACGCCGCCGCGGCCGGCGTCGACGTGCCCGACCTCGTCGTCGACCGGGCCGTCGCGCTGCTGGACCTGCGCTACCCGGTCGAGCTGCCCTACGACCTGCAGCTCACCGGTGTCACGCCCGGGGACGACGGGGTGCGGGTCTCGGTGGAGGGCAGCGACGTCGTCCTCGCGGCCACCGCCTGACCGGGTGACCGGGGAATGCCCCCCGGACGGTGCCCGTTGGGGCGGGGGATGAGCGGGACCGGGGTGCTGGTGCTCGTCGCGGCACTGGTCCTGACCGCCGCGGCGGCCTGGTGGGTGCGCGCCCGCGACGGCAGGGTGCGCGCGGCGGAGGAGGAGACGGTGGGCGGACCGACCGCGGTGCTCGAGGGCCTGGGCGTGCGGCCCGGGGACGCCGACCTCACCGTCGTCCAGTTCTCCACCGCGTTCTGCGGACCCTGCCGGACGACGCGCGCCCGGCTGCAGCACCTGGAGTCGACCCGCCCGGGCCTGGCCTACGTGCACGTCGACGCGGAGAGCCACCTCGACGCCGTCCGCGAGCTCGGCGTCCGCCGCACCCCCACGCTGTTCTACCTCGACCGCCGCGGCCGGCTGCTCGGCCGCAGCAGCGGCGCGCCCCGGCCCGACGAGCTCACCGCCGTCGTCGACGCCCACACGGGGGCGCCGTCGTGATCGGCTACCCTCGCCGCGTGGGCACCCTGCTGACCTCGCGCCGCACAGTCGACCTGTGCCGCGTCGGCAGCTGCCTCTGTCGCGCCGCCTGAGGGCGGCCCCGCTCCGCCCAGACGTGCCCCGATCGCCGTCCGGAGAGCCCATCGATGTCCCAGAGTCCTGCCCGCGTGGTCGACGTGCGCGGCCCCCGGTTCGCCGCGTGGGTCACCAGCGCCGTCCTGGCCGTCGTCCTGCTCACCGGCTCCGGCCCGCTGGTCGCCGTCCAGGCGGTGGTGTTCGCCGTCGGCGCCGCGGCCGGGCTGCGCCACGCGCCCTACGCCGTCCTGTTCCGCACCCTCGTCGCGCCGCGGCTGGGTCCGGCGCGCGAGCGCGAGCCCGAGGCGCCGCTGCGCTTCGCCCAGCTCGTCGGGTTCGTCTTCGCCGCCGTCGGCGCGGCGGGCTACCTGCTCGGCGCGCCGCTGCTCGGCGCCGTCGCCACGGGGCTCGCCCTGGTGGCGGCCCTGCTCAACGCCGCCACCGGCTTCTGTCTCGGCTGCGAGCTGTACCTGACCGTCCGGCGGGTCCGCCCCGCCCGCACCACCTGACCACCGCACACCACCACAGGGAGGAACACCCCCCATGAGCCGCAACGACGTGCTCGTTCCCGCCGACTGGGCCCAGGAGAACCTGGGCCGGTCCGGCGTCGTCTTCGTCGAGGTCGACGAGGACACCAGCGCCTACGACAAGGGCCACATCGAGGGCGCGGTCAAGCTGGACTGGAAGACGGACCTGCAGGACCCCCTGCGCCGCGACTTCGTCAGCAAGGAGCAGTTCCAGGAGCTGCTGAGCGCCAAGGGCATCGGCAACGACGACACCGTCGTCCTCTACGGCGGCAACAACAACTGGTTCGCCGCCTACGCCTACTGGTACTTCAAGCTCTACGGCCACGACCAGGTCAAGCTCCTCGACGGCGGCCGCAAGAAGTGGGAGCTCGACAGCCGCCCGCTGTCCTCCGACGCCGTCGAGCGGCCGGCCACCCAGTACCAGGCGAAGGACCCCGACACCTCCATCCGCGCCTTCCGCGACGAGGTCGTCGAGGCGATCGGCCAGAAGAACCTGGTCGACGTCCGCTCGCCCGACGAGTTCGCCGGCAAGCTGGTCGCCCCCGCGCACCTGCCGCAGGAGGGCGCGCAGCGCCCCGGCCACATCCCCACCGCGGTCAACGTGCCCTGGAGCAAGGCGGCCAACGAGGACGGCACCTTCAAGAGCGACGAGGAGCTGGCCAAGCTCTACGCCGAGGCCGGCCTGGACACCTCGAAGGACACCATCGCCTACTGCCGGATCGGCGAGCGCTCCAGCCACACCTGGTTCGTGCTGCGCGAGCTGCTGGGCCACGAGAACGTCAAGAACTACGACGGCTCGTGGACCGAGTACGGCTCGCTCGTCGGCGTCCCGATCGAGAAGGGGGCCTGAGCCCGATGTGCGGTGCCCCGAAGCAGGGCGGTGCCCTCGCCGGCATCGACCTGGACACCCAGACGGTGATCCAGGGCCAGGTCTGGCACGACGGCGCCCCGGTGGCCGGTGCCTACGTCCGGCTGCTGGACGCCACCGACGAGTTCACCGCCGAGGTCGTCACCAGCCCCGAGGGCGAGTTCCGCTTCTTCGCCGCCCCGGGTGAGTGGAAGCTGCGCTCGCTGGCGCCGACCGGCCGTGGCGAGCGCGTCCTCGCCGCCGACGTCGGCCTCAACGAGACCACCGTCGTCCTCGACTGACGAAGGTCCCCCTCGCCCCCCACGGCTCGCCAGCTCGCCGCGGGCCCCTGCGAGGGGGCCGTTCCATCGCGTCACCAGCGCCCGTCCCGGCAGCCGCCGGGGCGGGCGCCGGCGCGTCCGGGCCCCTTGTCGCCGTCCGGCGCGGGGAGTGCACTGCCCGCCATGCGGATCGGCATCCTGGGCAGCGGTCAGGTCGGCCAGGCGCTCGCGCGCGGGTACGCCCGGCACGGGCACGAGGTGCGCATCGGCACCCGCCAGGCCGAGGTCGGGGGCCTGCCCACCGGCCCGCCCGCGGAGGTGGCCGCGGCCGCCGAGCTCGTCGTCCTGGCGGTCCGGGGCTCGGCCGCCGAGGCGCTCGCGGGCTCGCTGGCCGGCGAGCTCGACGGGACGGTGCTCGTCGACGCCACCAACCCGCTCGACGCCTCCACCGGGTCCCCGCAGCTCTTCGTGGGCCACACCGACTCCCTCGGCGAGCGGGTGCAGCGGGCGGCGCCCGGCGCGCGGGTGGTCAAGGCCTACAACACGGTCGGCAACGCGCTCATGGTCGACCCGCAGCTGCCCGGCGGGCCGCCGTCGATGTTCATCGGCGGGGACGACCAGGCGGCCAAGGACACCGTCACCGGGCTGCTGCGGGACACCGGCTGGGACGTCGTCGACCTCGGCGGCATCGAGGCGAGCCGCTGGCTGGAGCCGATGTGCCTGGCCTGGGTCGCGGTCGGCGCGCGCACCGGCACCTGGGGGCACGCCTTCCGGCTGCTGCGGCCCGAGGGCTGAGCGCGGGCGTCAGTCGACGCCGGGCGGCAGCCGGTTGGGGCCGGCCTCGGGCGGGCGCGGGCGGTCCTCCGGGTACGTGCGGACGGCGACCAGCGCGACGTCGTCGCGGCCCGGCCCGGCCACCAGCCGCGCCAGCAGCGTGTCGCAGAGGCGCTCCAGCGGCTCCTCGCCCAGGTCGCTCAGCGCCTCCCGCAGCGCGGCGAGGCCGTCGTCGAGATCGAGGCCGCGCCGCTCGACCAGGCCGTCGGTGACCAGAAGCAGGGTGGACCGGTCGGGCAGGTCGACGGTGTGGTCCCGCCGCGGGGCGTCGGGGTCCACGCCCAGCATCAGGTCCGGTCGGGTCTGCAGCAGGGTGGTCGTCCCGTCGGGGGCGAGCACCACCGGCGGCACGTGGCCGGCGTTGCTCCAGCGCAGCCGGCGCACCCCGGCCACCGGGACGTCGGGGAGCCGCTCGATGCGGGCGAGGACCGCGGTGGCCGGCGTGCTCACCGCCAGCCCGCGCGCCGCGCGCTCCACCCGCGCGAGCGTCCGCGCCGGTGTCTCCTCGTTGTCCCAGGCCAGGGCCCGCACCAGCCCGCGCAGCTGGCCCATCGCCGCGGCCGCGTCGCTGTCGTGGCCGACGACGTCGCCGATGACCAGCACCGTCGCGCCGTCGGGCTGCAGGAACGCGTCGTACCAGTCGCCGCCGACCCGGGCGCCGTGCGCGGCCGGCCGGTAGCGGACGGCGACGTGCAGGTGGTCGGGCTCGGGGGGCGGGGTGAGCAGCGCCCGCTGCAGCCGGTGCGACAGCCCCCGCTCGGCGGCGTTCTCCGCGGCCAGCCGCTGCAGCTCCGCGGCCTGGCGGCGGGCGGCGAGCCGGTCGGTGAGGTCGCGGAAGGAGACCACGACGCCGGTCACCTCGCCGTCCTCCACCACCGGCGCGGCGACCAGCTCGACCGGCACCGGCGTGCCGTCGGCGCGCCAGAACACCTCCTCGTCGGCCGAGACCGTCTCGCCGGTGTCCAGCGCGCGCCACACGGGGCACTCCTCGCGCGGGTAGGGGGAGCCGTCGGGTCGGGTGGCGTGCATGAGCGCGTGCTGGTCGTGCCCGAGGTGCTCGGCGGCGCTGCGGCCGGTGATCCGCTCCGCGGCCGGGTTGACGAACTCCACCCGCCCGTGCCGGTCGAGGCCGTAGATGCCGTCGGCGACGGTGGCCAGCAGCCGCTCGTAGCGGGCCGCCGTGCGGGTCAGCTCGGCCTCCACCGCGCGCGGGGAGGCGCCGTCCGGAGCGGTCGGTCGGCGGTCGATGGCGCGGTCCTCCTCGGGGTGTCGCAGGGCGTGCCGGCTCCCCAGGGTGCCCCATGCCCCGGTCGTCCCACACGCGGCGGGACCGCTCAGGCGCGCCGCCGTCTGCGGACGTGCCAGCCCGCGGCGGCCAGCCCGGCGGCCAGCGCCGTCACCGCGCCGCCCGCCGTGGCCCCGGCGACGCCGGCCTGCAGCACGTCGGGAGCGCGGACGGCGGCGGCGCCCCCGGTCAGCGCGCCGAGCCCGAGCAGGGCGGCCCACACCGGCCGGGCACCGCCCCGCAGGTCACCGGGGGCCGCGGGCGTCCGCCGCCACCAGCGCACCAGCCAGGCGGCGACCACGGCCGCACCGAGCAGCGTGGACGCGTGCTGGGCGACGTCGTGGCCGTACCAGTCCACGCCGCCGAGACGCCCCACCGGCGCGCGCAGGACCGGCAGGTGCCGGGTGCCCCAGCCCCACCCGTGGGTGAACTGGTCCCAGCCGACGTGGGTGGCCGCGCCCAGCGCCAGCGCCACCGGCACCGCGGCGACCGCCCGGACCGGGACCAGCCGCGGTCGCAGCCCGACCGGGACGGTCACCCGCCGGCGCAGGCCGTCCGGTGCGGCGGCCAGCGCCGGTGCCGCGAGCAGGCCGTGCCACAGCGCCCACAGCACGCCCCCGAGGACGACGTCGAGCGTGAGCACCGCCAGCGGGTCGTGCGTGGGCCACCCCGGCCCGCCGGGCAGGAACAGCGGCACGTCCGGTGCGAGGCTGCCCGCCACGAGCGCCGACGCCGGCAGCCCGGTGCGGAGGAGCGGGAGCACCGCGGCGGGGTGACTCCCGGTGAACGGCACCGGGCCATCCTCCCCGCCGCGGTGCGTCCGCCGGCCGGCAGCCGGGCCGCGCGCCTACGGTGGCGGCGTGGTCGCCGCGTGGGTCCTCGTCGCGCTCGCCGCGCTGGGCGCCCTCGCCTGCCTGCTCGCCGCCCGGCGGCTGGCCCGCCCGGGCACGGGGCGGGGCACGGGCCGGGAGGGCCTGCGCCTGCCGCCGTCCGCTCCGGGCCGGACGCCCCGCGGCCGCTGAGGCGCCGCCGGCCGCCGACTACCGTGACCGGCATGTCTGCCCGGGACGCCGGCCGGTGACCGGCCCGACCGAACTGCCCGTCGTCGACACCGTCGACGTCCGCTCGGGGCCGGAGGTGTCGCCGGCGCTGCTCTCGGTGCTGCCCCTGCTCGGGGAGTGGCACGGGGAGGGTGTCCTCGCCGGCGGCGACGCCGGCGACCGGCGCTTCGGCCAGTGGGTGCGCTTCGCCCACGACGGCCGCGACTTCCTCGCCTACGAGGCGCGCAGCTGGCTGATCGCCGACGACGGCCGCGTCGAGGGCCCGGCCACCCGCGAGTCGGGCTTCTGGCGGCCCCGGGGCCAGGACGACGTCGAGCTGATGGTGACCAGCCCGGAGGGCGTCGTCGAGCTCTACGTCGGGACCGCCCGCACCACGACCAGCTGGGAGCTCACCAGCGACGTCGTGGCACGCACCCCCGACGCCCCGGACACCACCCGCGCCGTGCGGCTCTACGGGATCGTCGAGGGGGCGCTCATGTACGCGATCGACCGGGCCGGGGCGGACACCCCGCTGCGGCCCACCATGTCGGCCCGGCTGGAGCGGCTGCGGTGACCGGCCCGGTGCGCACCCCCCGGCAGGTCGCCGACCGCTACGTCGACGCGGTCTGCGACCTCGACCCGATCGTCGCCACCTCGCTGGGCACCCGCCCGGGCGACGACCGGCTGCCCGACCCCAGCCCCGCGGGCCTGGAGGCGGAGGCGGAGCTGACCCGGCGGACGCTCGCCGAGCTCGACGCCGTCCTCGCCGCCGACCCCGCGCTGGGCCCCGACCCGGTGGACGGCGACCCGGTCGAGCGCCGCTGCGCCCGGCTGCTGCGGGAGCGGCTCGGCGCGGAGCTGGCCGCGGACGAGGCCGGTGAGGGCTTCCGGGCGCTGTCGAACCTGTTCAGCCCGGTGCACTCGATCCGGCAGGTCTTCCTGCTGATGCCGACGGCCACCGAGGACGACTGGGCGGTCGTCGCCCGCCGCCTGGCCCGCGTGCCCGAGGCCTACCGCGGCTACGTGCAGACGCTGACCGAGGGCGCCCGGCGCGGGCTGTTCGTGGCGCCCCGGCAGGTCTCCACCGTCGTCGGGCAGCTCGGCGAGTGGCTGTCCGGGCCGTTCTTCGCCGGCCTGGCCGCCTCCGGTCCCGATGCGCTGCGCGGGGAGCTCGACGCCGCCGCGCGGGCGGCCGACGCCGCCGTGGCCGAGGTGCGCGACTTCCTGCGCGACACCTACGCCCCGCAGGCGGAGGGCACCCCGGACGCCGTCGGCCGGGACCGGTACGCGGTGGCCGCCCGCCGCTGGAACGGCTCGGACCTCGGCGCCGGGCAGCGCCTGGAGGAGGCCTACGCCTGGGGCTGGGCGGAGCACCGGCGGATCCTCGCCGAGCAGCGGGCCGAGGTGCGGGCGCTGCGCCCGGGGTCGACGCCGAAGGAGGCCATGGCCTGGCTGGGCGAGCACGGCCCCGCGGTGGAGGGCGCCGAGGCCATCCGGCAGCGGCTGCAGGCCATGATGGACGAGGCGATCGCGGCCCTGGACGGCACGCACTTCGACCTCGCCGAGCCGGTGCGCCGGGTGGAGGCGGTGATCGCCCCGCCCGGGAGCGCGGCCGCGCCGTACTACACCCGCCCGTCGCACGACTTCTCCCGCCCGGGCCGCACCTGGCTGCCCACGCTCGGGCGCACCCGGTTCCCGCTGTGGGACCTCGTCTCCATCTGGTACCACGAGGGCGTCCCGGGCCACCACCTGCAGCTGGCGCAGTGGGTGCACGTCGCCGGCGACCTGTCCACGTACCAGGCGTCGCTGGGCTCGGTGAGCGCCAACGTCGAGGGCTGGGCGCTCTACGCCGAGCGGCTCATGGACGAGCTGGGCTTCCTCACCGAGCCCGGCGCGCGGATGGGCTACCTCGACGCCCAGCAGCTGCGGGCGATCCGCGTGGTCATCGACATCGGCATGCACCTGCGGCTGCCGGTCCCCGACGACGCCGAGGGCGTGCTGGCCGCCCACCGGGGCCGGCCGTGGACGCCGGAGCTGGCGCGCGCGTTCGCCGGCGAGCACCTCGGCAGCGAGCCGGCCTTCCTCGACAGCGAGCTGGTCCGCTACCTCGGCCTGCCCGGCCAGGCGATCAGCTACAAGCTCGGCGAGCGGGCGTGGCTGGCCGGCCGGGCCGCCGCGCAGCGGGCCCGCGGGGCGGACTTCGACCTCCGGGCCTGGCACATGGCGGCGCTGTCGCAGGGGTCGCTGGGCCTCGACGACCTCGAGGCCGAGCTCGCGCGGCTCTAGCGGGGCTCGACCGGGTTGACCGGGTCGCTGTCGGGGGGGACGGGGTCGCCGGGCAGCGCCGGCGCGACCTCGAGCCGGGTGGCCAGCAGCGCGTCGACCGCGTCGACGCCGGCACCCACGTAGGTGCTCATCAGGGCCGGGTCGGTCACCACGCACCAGGCCCGGTCGGCCGGCCACCACAGCGCCGCGCTCTGCTCGCGGGGCTCGGGCGCGAAGTTGACCGCGGCACGCTGCACGGGGCCGCGCACCAGCAGCAGGTCGACGCGGGGGAGGCGCAGCCGGGGCAGGTCGGCGGCGCCGCCGTCGTCCCAGCCGAACCAGCACTCGCCGGGCGTCCCGGTCTGCCCGGCGAGGACGCCGGCCAGCTCGCGGGCGACGTGCTCGACGAGGTGCCCCTCCGCGGGCGCGTCGTTCCACAGCCCCGGCTGGTCGGCCTCGCTGACGTGGTCCCAGGAGCCGGTGACACCCGGCCACTGCATGAGGCGGTGCGGGGTGGTGCCGTTGGCCGCGGCGACCTCGTCCCAGCGGACGAACACGTCGTCGTCGCCGGCGTAGCGCACGGCGGGGTGGAACACGCGCGCGTAGGCGGGGAAGCGGGCCGGCACCAGGGCGGCCACGGTCTCGGGGGGAGCGGCGCGGACCGCCTCGGCGATCCACCGGCCGGCCGGCGCGGTGCGCCCGACGGTCTCCACGGCCGCGCGGTCCTCCGGCGTGCTCGGCTGGGTCGATCCTGCCCAGGGAACGGACGACCCCCGGGCTGCTCCGCGGCGCCACCGCGGGGCGGAGGCTGCACGCGGGCCGACTGGACGAGTGTCGGCGGCCCGGGGGTCGGGTGACTGTCCGGTTCTCGCTCGCCGCCGTGCGACGGACGGGCGATCAGGATGCCGGCGTTCGGATTCCACTCCGAACGGGCGGCCCATCTGGACGGCGGCTAGCGGACAGCCACCTCACGAGTCCGATAAGAATTCAATTGTTCGGACCACCTCCCCTCTCGTGTGACTCGACGGTACGTCGCGTTCCGGAGGTTCGGCAACGTCGTTGTTCAGCCGTCGGCGGAACCGCGGCGTGCCCCCGCGTCCCCGGGCGTGTCCGGACCGCGCTGGTAGACGTCGGGGACGCCGTCGGCGTCGGCGTCCACGGACTCCAGCTCCTCGATCCGCCGGTACCGGCGGTTGCGCAGCCGCAGCACGACGGTGGCCAGCAGCGCCGAGACCAGCGTCCCGACGAGCACGCCGACCTTCACGTGGTCGTCGCGCTCGCTCCCCACGCCGAAGGCCAGCTCGCCGATGAGCAGCGAGACGGTGAACCCGATGCCGCCGAGCAGCGCCATGCCGACCAGGTCGGGCCAGCCCAGCTCGTCGGCGAACTCGGCGCGGGTGAACCGGGTGACCAGCCAGGTGGCTCCCACGATGCCGACGACCTTGCCCACCACCAGGCCGACGACGATCCCCACCGCCACCCGGTCGCCGAGGGACTCGACCAGCCCCGACAGCCCCCCGACGGTCACCCCGGCGGCGAAGAAGGCGAACACCGGGACGGCGACCCCCGCCGAGATCGGGCGGAACCGGTGCTCGAGGTGCTCGGCCAGCCCCGGTCCCGCGCCCGGGCCGCCGGCGGCCTCGCTGCGCACCACCGGCACCGTGAAGGCCAGGAGCACCCCGGCCACCGTCGCGTGCACGCCGGACTCGTGCACGAACACCCAGGTGAGCGCCGCCAGCGGCAGCAGCAGCCACCACGAGCGCACCCGTCTCTGCACGAGCAGGGCGAAGACCGCCAGCGGCACGAGCGCCAGCGCCAGCCACCCCGCCGCCAGCGACGTCGTGTAGAAGACCGCGATGATCGTGATGGCCAGCAGGTCGTCGACGACCGCGAGGGTCAGCAGGAAGGTGCGCAGCGCGCTGGGCAGGTGCGTGCTGATCACCGCCAGCACGGCGAGGGCGAAGGCGATGTCGGTGGCCGTCGGTATCGCCCAACCGCGCAGGCCGCCGCCTGCGCCGAGGTTGACCAGCGTGTAGAGCACCGCGGGCGCCACCATGCCGCCGACCGCGGCCGCGACCGGCAGCACGGCGCGCCGCGGGTCGCGCAGGTCGCCGGCGACGAACTCCCGCTTGAGCTCCAGCCCCGCGACGAAGAAGAAGACCGCCAGGAGCCCGTCGGCGGCCCAGGTGCCCAGCGTCAGGTCCAGGTGCAGCGACGCCGGGCCGACGCGGGTGTCGCGCAGCGCCTCGTAGGACCCCGCCCACGGCGAGTTGGCCCAGACCAGGGCGACGACGGTGCCGGCGAGCAGGAGGACGCCGCCGACGGTCTCCTTGCGCAGCACGTCGGCGATGCGGCTGGCCTCGGTCCACGAGCCGCGGGCGAAGACGCGGGTGGATCCGTGGGGGGTGGTCACGCGGCGGCTCCAGGGGTCGGGTCGGACACTGCCGACCAGGCTTCCCGGCACACCTGGCGCCCACCGTAGCGCCGGGTCCCCGTCGTCGCCGTCCGTGGACCGGGCCGGTCCGTAGAGTGGTCGCCGTGGACGACCGCCCCGCCCCGCCGCCGCGGGAGGGGTCCCTCCGGCTCGGCGAGCTGGCCGGCCGGCGGGTGGGCGTCTGGGGCCACGGCCGCGAGGGCCGCGCCGCCGTCCGGGCCGCGCTCGCCGCCGGCGCCGCCGCGGTGCTCGTCGCCGACAGCCGCCCGGTCGACCCCGCGGCCCTGCCCGCCGGCGTCGCCGTCGCGGCCGGCGTCGCCGACCTGGCCGGCTGCGACGTCGTCTTCCGCTCGCCGGGCATCAGCCCCTACCGCGAGGACGCCCGCGACCTGGCCGCGCGCACGACCGTGACCACGGGGACCGGCGTCGCGCTGGCCGAGGCCGCGGCGCGCGGGGTCCCGGTCCTGTGCGTCACCGGGACGAAGGGCAAGAGCACGACCAGCGCGCTGGCCGCCGCCGTCCTCACCGCGGCCGGCCGCCCGGCGGTGCACGTGGGCAACATCGGCACGCCGCTGCTCGACGTCCTGCTCGACGACGACGGGGCCGGCCGGACCCTCGTCGTCGAGGTCTCCAGCTACCAGGCCGCCGCCGTCCCCGACTTCACCGGCCGCGGCGCGCTGACCTCGCTGGCACCCGAGCACCTCGACTGGCACGGCTCGGTGCAGACCTACTACCGCGACAAGCTGCGCGTCTTCGCCGCCTGCCCGCAGCGCTCGGTGGTGGTCAGCGCGCAGGCGCGGCCGCTGGCCGAGCGCCACCTCGACCCCGCACAGCTGGTCGACCCCGCCGACGTCCTCCCGCCCGGCCTGGGCGGCCGCGTCGTCCCCGTGCACCTGCCCGGCGCGCACAACCGCAGCAACCTCGAGGTGGCCCTGGCGGCCGCCGCGCTGAGCGGCGCCGACCTGACCGCGCACGCCGACGCGGTCGCCGGCGCGGTCGCGGCGTTCCGGGCGCTGCCGCACCGGCTCTCGCCGGTGGCCGCCCTCGGCGGCGTCACCTTCGTCGACGACACGCTGTCCACCACCCCGGTGTCGGTGCTGGCCGCCCTCGACGCGCTGGCCGGCCGGCCGGTGACGCTGGTCGCCGGCGGGCAGGACCGCGGCCTGGACTACACCGACCTGGCCCGCGCGTTGGTGGCCCGGCGGGAGGAGGTCGCGCTGGTCACCGTCCCCGACACCGGGGCCCGGCTGGCCGCCGACGTCCGCCGGGAGGCCGCGGGCGTCCCGGTCCGGGTGACCGAGACGGCGTCGCTGGAGGAGGCGGTGGCCGGCGCGATCGCGACCACCCCGCCCGGAGGCGTCGTGCTGCTCTCTCCCGGCGCTCCCAGCTACAACCGCTTCCGCGACTTCGAGGAGTTGGCAGCCACCTATGAGCAGATCCTCGTCGGTGCCGGCGCCGAGCGCGTCCGTGCGCTCTGAGGCCGTCGTCCCCGGCACCGGCTTCGTCGTCGCCGGCCGCACGTTCGACCCGGCGACCGGCGAGGCGGCGTTCACCTACCGGCTCGGCGACGACGAGTTCACCGAGCGGCTGACCCTCGACCCCGCGCTGCTGGCGGGTGGACCGGCTCCCGCCCAGCTCGACGCGGCGCTCGACCTGGTGCACCTGGTGATGGGCACCAGCTACTACAAGCTGGCCGCGCCCGGCCGGGTGACCGTCGAGCGGCCCGTCACCGCCGCGCAGGCGGCCGTCGCCGCGGCCGCCTACACGCACGGGCTCGGCGAGTTCGCCGCGGTCAACCGGCTGCCGGTGCCGCACCGGGTGGAGTTCGACCTCGAGCTGCGCGAGCCCGGCCCGCCGCCCGCGCCGGGCGAGCGGGGCGCGCTGCTGCCGGTGGGCGGCGGCAAGGACTCCGCGCTGGCGCTGGTCGTCGTCCCCGACGGGACGGCGCTGGCGGTCAACCCGACCGGCGCGCAGCGCGAGGTCGCCCGCGCCGCCGGGGCGCCGCTGGTCGAGGTGCGCCGCCGGCTGGACCCGCTGCTGGCCGAGCGGACGGCGCAGGGCGGCCTGAACGGGCACGTGCCGGTCACCGCGATCAACTCGGCGATCTCGACGCTGGCGGCCGTCCTGGGCGGCTACGGCCCGGTGGTGTTCGCCAACGAGCGGTCGGCCGACGAGGAGACGCTCACCGTCGACGGCGTGAGCGTCAACCACCAGTACTCGAAGTCCTTCGCCTTCGAGCAGCTGTTCGCCGCGGCCGCCGCCGAGGTCGGCGTGGGCTACTTCAGTCTCACCCGGCAGCTCTCGGAGCTGGCCACCGTCGCCGCCGTCGCCGCGCTGCCGCTGCGGGCCGACATCCTCAGCTGCAACCGCTCCTACACCCAGCGGCACGTGGGCGGCCAGGCCGAGCAGCGCTGGTGCCTGCACTGCGACAAGTGCCTGTTCACCTTCCTGTGCTTCGCGGTGTTCCTCCGCCCGGAGGAGGCGGTCGCGATGTTCGGCGGCAACCCGCTGGACGACGTGTCGCTGGCCGACGGCTTCCGCGCCCTGTGGGCCACCGAGAAGCCCTTCGACTGCGTGGGCGAGCGCGCGGAGAGCGCGGCGGCGATGGCCCACCTGGCGGCCAGCCGGTCGTGGGGCGACGCGCGGGTGGTGCGGGCGCTGGGCGCCGAGGCCGCGGAGGCCGCCGAGGTCACCGGCGCCACCGTGGCCCGCTTCCTCGCCCCGCGCGGCCCGCACGCCGTCCCGCCGCGCTACCTGGAGGCGCTGCAGCGGGTGCTGGCCGGCGGCCGCAGCGCCGTCGCCTAGCGCGGCCCGGAACTACGCTCGTCGTCGTGGCATCCGAGCGCGGCCCCGCGCCGCTGGGGGAGCGGCTGCGGGCGCAGGGCCTGCGGCTGACGCCCCAGCGCCAGCAGGTGCTGGCCGCCGTCTCCGAGCTCGACCACGCCACGCCCGAGACCATCGGCGCGCGGCTGCGCGAGCAGGCCGGCCCCGGCGGTGCGGCACCCGACACCTCCACCGTCTACCGGACCCTCGAGCTGCTCGAGAAGCTCGGCCTGGTCTGGCACACGCACCTGGGCAAGGGGGCGCCGGTCTACCACGCCTCCGAGCACCCGCACCTGCACGTGGTCTGCGCCTCGTGCGGCGAGATCGCCTCGGCCGACCCCGCGCTGCTCGACCAGGCGGCGGAACGTCTGGCCGCCGACCTGGGTTTCACGGTGGACGTGGGGCACGTCGCGCTGTCGGGGACGTGCCGCCGCTGCCGAGAGTCCGGGACGGAGAACGCATGACCACCACCTCACCGCTGGCCTCGCGGCCGGGCGCCGTCGTCGCCGAGGGCACGACCGCCGCCCACCGGGTCGCCCTCCACCACGGCGACCCGCTGCGCGAGCAGCGGCTGCTGGCCGAGGGTGCCGGCCTGGTCGACCGCAGCGACCGCGACGTGCTCACCGTGCCCGGCGCCGACCGGCTGACCTGGCTGCACAGCCTGACCAGCCAGCACCTCGAGCGGCTGGCCGACGGCACCGGCACCGAGGCGCTGGTGCTCTCGCCGCACGGGCACGTCGAGCACCACCTCGTGCTCGCCGAGCTCGGCGGCACCACCTGGGCCGACGTCGAGCCGGGCACGGGTGCGCAGCTGCTGGCCTTCCTGCAGCGGATGGTCTTCATGCTCCGCGTCGAGCCAGCGCTGGTCACCGACGCCTGGGCGCTGCTGTCCCTCGTCGGCCCGCAGGCGCCCGCGGTGCTGGCCGCGGCCGGCCTGCCTGCCCCGGAGCAGCCGTACGCCGTCGCGGCGCTGCCCGGCGGCTGGGTCCGTCGGGTGCCGCCCCTCGGCGACGGCGGGGCGACGGCGTTCGACCTGCTCGTGCCCCGCGCCGAGCTGGTCGCGCGGGCCGACGCGCTGGCCGCGGCCGGGGCCGGGGCCGCGGGGCTGGACGCCTACGAGGCACTGCGGGTCGAGGCCCGCCGCCCGCGGGCCGGCGTGGACACCGACCACCGCACCATCCCCAACGAGCTGGACTGGCTGCGCACCGCCGTCCACCTGGAGAAGGGCTGCTACCGCGGGCAGGAGACGGTCGCGCGCGTGCACAACCTCGGCCGTCCGCCTCGGCGGCTGGCGCTGCTGCACCTCGACGGCATCAGCGAGGAGCTCCCCGCACCGGGGACGCCGGTGCTCGCGGGTGCCCGCGAGGTCGGCCGGGTCGGCACCGTCGTCCGCCACCACGAGCTCGGGGCCGTCGCGCTGGCGCTGGTGAAGCGGTCGGTGGCCGCCGACGCCGAGCTCGCCGTCGGCGGTTCACGGGCCGCGCTCGACCCCGACGACGTCGCCGGGGAGGCCGACGACACCCGGACGGCCGCCCGCGACCGGGTCCGGGCGGTCCGGTCTGCCACCATCGGGCGGTGACCTCCGCGATCCCTGACCCGACCCCCGCCGGCGGAGCGGCCGTCGACGAGCTGCTGGACCCGGCGTTCCTGCAGGACGTCGAGCACCGCTCGATGTCCGACGTGCGGGTGCTGCGCCGCCGGGCCGAGCAGGAGGAGGTCAACCTCTCCTACACCCGGCGGCTGCTGCAGGGCCGGCTCGACATCGTCCGCCGCGAGCTGCAGCGCCGCGCCGAGCACGACGGCCGCTCCCTGGTGGACCTGCTGCCGGAGATCCTCGCCGAGAAGGGCCGCGGCCCGGCCCACGGCCTGGGCCGGCACCAGACGGTGCAGCCGGCCGCGCCGGACGAGTACGAGTCCTGGGTGCACGGCCTGACGCCGGACGTCGACCTCTCCGACGTCATGGACCTCGCCGACGCCGACCTGGAGCGGGCCGCCCGCGCGCTCGCCGCCGCCGAGGGCCAGCTCTCCGAGCGGCGCCGCGGCGTGCAGCACGTGATGGACGCCCTCGCCGGGGAACTGGCCCGGCGCTACCGCAACGGCGAGGCCGACGTCGCCGCGCTGCTCGCCGACGAGGGGCGATGACGGCCTCCTCGCAGGGTCCCGCCGCGAGCTCGCGAGTGGCGGGGGGCCAGGAGGTCCTTTCTTGGCCGGACGCGCCGGTGCTGGTGGAGGTGCGGCGCTCGGGCTTCCTGGAGTCGGTGCACCGCGGCGCGGCCGTCGTCGTCGGCCCCGAGGGGGACCTGCGCTGGTCGGCCGGGGACGTCGCCCGCCCGGTGCTGCCGCGCTCGGCCAACAAGCCGGTGCAGGCCACCGCCTACCTCGCCGCCGGCTGGCGGCCCCGCTCGGGCGAGGAGCTGGCCATCGCGGCCGGCTCGCACGCCGGCGAGGACGGCCACCGCGACCGCGCCGCCGGGATCCTCGGTGCCGCCGGCCTCGGCCCGGAGGCGCTCGGCTGCCCGCCGGCGCTGCCGGGGCACGAGCCCACCCGCGCGGCCTGGCTGGTGGCCGGCCGCGCGCCCGAGCGGCTGGCGATGAACTGCTCCGGCAAGCACTCCGCGATGCTCGCCGCCTGCGTCGCCGCCGGGTGGCCCACCGAGGGCTACCTCGACCGCGCGCACCCGCTGCAGCAGGCGATCGAGGCCCGGCTGGGCGAGGCGGCGGGCGAGCCGGTGGCCGCCGTCGTCGTCGACGGGTGCGGCGCCCCGCAGCACGGCCTGTCGCTCACCGGGCTGGCCCGCGGCGTGGGCTCGCTGGTGGCCGCGCCCCAGGGCAGCCCCGGGCGCGCGGTGGCCGACGCGGTGCGGGCGCACCCCTGGTACGTCGCCGGCACCGGCCGCGAGGACACCGACCTGATGACCGCCGTCCCCGGCCTGCTGGTCAAGGGCGGCGCCGACGGCGTGCACGTCGCGGCCCTGCCCGGCCGCGGCGCCGTCGCGTTCAAGCTCGACGACGGCGGCGACCGCGGGCGGACGCCGGTCCTCGCCGCGCTGCTGCAGCACCACCTCGGCGTGCCCGCCGAGACCCTCGCGCCCTGGGCGGTCACGCCGGTGACCGGCGGCGACGGCGTCGTCGGGGAGGTCGCGCCCGCGGCGGTGCTCGCCGGCTGAACGCCGACACGCCGGTGTGAGGGGTCTCACGGGGAGGTGCTAGCTCCTCCGCTTGCAACAGCTAGCACCCCTGGTTACCGTCGAGTACGTGCAGACCCCCGGCGAGTTCGTCAGCGGTCAGGTGAGGTCGGTCCGCGAGAAGGTGGATCAGCTCGCCGGCACCGTCGCGGCCGAGGCCCAGCAGGTCTCGGCGGTGCGCTCGCAGGTGGGTGAGTACATCCGCGAGCAGCGCAACGCCGCCCGGGTGTCCCTGCGCGAGCTCGCCCGCACCGCCGGGGTGAGCAACCCCTACCTGTCGCAGGTCGAGCGCGGGCTGCGCAAGCCGTCGGCGGAGATCCTCGCCGCCATCGCGCGTGGTCTGAAGATCTCCGCCGAGTCGCTCTACGAGCAGGCGGGGATCCTCGACCGGCGCGCCGGCAACCCCGACACCGTCGCGGCGATCCGCTCCGACGAGCACCTCTCCGAGCGGCACAGGGCCGTGCTGCTCGAGCTGTACGAGACCTACGTCCGCGAGCACGCCGCCAGCGGCGGTCCGGCCGCGGGCGACGCCCCTCCCCAGGACCACCCGGCCGGAGGTCCTCCGGCGCCGAACCCCTCCAAGGAGTCCGCATGAGCACCACCGACACCCTCAAGCAGGTCGCCGAGCGCGGCCGCACCCCGCTGCTGGCCGCCGTCGGCGCCGGTGACCTCGCCATCGAGCAGGCCCGCACCGTGCTGACCACGCTGCGCTCGCGCGCCGAGGCCCTCCCCGGCGAGGCCCAGGTCCAGGTCGACCTGGCCACCAAGGAGGCCCGCACCCGCGCCGAGCAGGCCGCCGACCGCGCCCGCGGCGCCGGCCGTCAGCTGGCCACCGCCGTCCGCCCCGACGCCGTCGCCGGCACCGTCGCGGAGCTGGTCGAGCAGGCCCGCACCCAGGCCCTCGCCACCGTCGAGCAGCTCGCCGAGCGCGGTGCCGAGGTCCTCGAGGAGCTGCGCCGCCAGCCGGGCTTCCGCCGGTTCGTGGCCCGCACCGAGCAGGCCGTCGACCGCGTCGAGGACGTCGTCGAGGAGGTCCTCGAGGAGACCGCCGAGACCGTGAACGAGGCCTCCGACGAGGTCACCTCGCTGGTCCAGAAGGCCGCCTCGAAGACCACCAAGGCCACCGCCCGGGCCGAGAAGGCCGTCGACGAGGCCGCCGACAGCGCCAAGGCCGCGCTCGAGGAGACCGCGGAGGAGGCCCCGGCCAAGCCCGCCCGCAAGCCGGCCAAGCGCACCACCTCGGCCGCCAAGGGCACCCGCACCCCGGCCGCCTCGGCCCGCGTGACCCGCACCACGAAGAAGACCGACGCCTGACGTCGGGACACCCCCAGGCCCAGGGCCCCGGAGCTGCGACCGCGCTCCGGGGCCCTGTGCCGTCCGGGGGCCTGCCCCGTCGCAGGGGTGGGGTGCGCGCGCCCGGCGGGTATCCTCCCGGGCATGGCGTTCGACGCGCTCCTGCTCCTCAGCCTGTCCTGGTTGCTCCTGCTGGTGGCTGCCTGGGCGCTCGTCGACGCGGTGGTGCGTCCGGCTGCCGGCTACGTCGCCGCCGGCAAGCTGACCAAGCCGGCCTGGGTGGCCATCACCGCGCTCGCCGGCGTGATCCTCTACTTCCAGGGGCCGATGACCTTCCTGGGCCTGCCCGCGGTCATCGCCGTCGTCGTCTACCTCGTCGACGTGCGGCCCGCGGTGCGCGGCGTCCAGCGGGGCAACAGCTCCTGGTGACCGCGGCCGGCCGGGTCAGTACCGGTCGTCGCGCGGCATGAGCACCCACAGCACCAGGTACGCGACGAACTGCGGCCCGGGCAGGATGCAGGAGATGACGAAGGCCAGGCGCAGGGCGCCGGTCGAGATCCCGTAGCGACGGGCGATGCCGGAGCAGACGCCGGCGATCACCTTGTTCTGCGTGTCGCGGGCCAGCCGGCGGGGTGCGGGGTAGGTCATGTCCCGACCCTAGGGGTCCTTTCTCAGCGGCTGAAGACACCCGGAGGCGGCTCGGGGGAGGGCTGTGCCTCCGGGTCGTGCACCGGCGCCGCGCTGCCGGCGAAGCGGGCCAGGTCGGCGTCGGCGACGACCCGCGCGGGCATCGGGTCGGCGGCGCAGCGCCGGGTGAGCGCGGCCACCGGCAGCGGCGCGTCGGAGGCCACCGCCACCAGGTTGCCGAAGCGCCGGCCGCGCAGCGTGCCCGGCTCGGCCAGCACGCAGACGTGCGCGAACACCGCCTGCAGCGTGGCCACCTGGCCGCGGGCGAAGCGCAGCGGCGGGCCGTCGGCGACGTTGGCGGTGAGCACGCCGCCCGGCCGCAGCACCCGCCGTGCCTCGGCGGCGTACTCGACCGTGGTCAGGTGGGCCGGGGTGCGGGCGCCGGCGAACACGTCGCTGACGACGACGTCGGCGCTGCGGGTGGGCAGCGCGGCCAGCCCGGCGCGGGCGTCCGCGGCCCGCACCCGCACGCGCGCCCCCCGCGGCAGCGGCAGGTGGGCGCGGACCAGGTCGGTGAGCCGCTCGTCGACCTCGACCACCCGCTGGCGCGACCCCGGCCGGGTCACCGCCAGGTAGCGGGCCAGGGTGAGCGCCCCGCCGCCGAGGTGGACGGCGTCGACCGGCTCACCCTCGGGCGCGGCCAGGTCCAGCACGTGCCCCATCCGCCGGACGTACTCGAACTCCAGGTGGGCCGGGTCGTCGAGGTCGACGTGCGACTGGGGTGTGCCGTCGACGACGAGCACCCACGACCCGTCGCGGTCGGCGTCGCCCAGCAGCTCCGCGGTGCCGCCGTCCACCGGCGTCGGACCGGGCGGGACGACGTCCGGCCGCTCGCCGCGCCTCACGCGGGCGCGACCGCGGACCAGCGCACGGTCAGCTCACCGTGCCGCCAGCGCCGCGTCGACCCGACGAGGGGCCAGCCGTCGTCGGCGAGCGCCTGCACCGCCGCCGCCCACCGCTGCCGCGGGCCGAAGGTGGACAGCCCCGCGGCGGCCGCCCAGGCGGCGTCGAGGGCCTGCAGCAGGGCGTGCACCGCCCGGCCCGGGACGTTGTGGTGGATCAGGGCCTTGGGCAGCCGCTCGGCGAGGTCGGAGGGACGGTCGAGGTCGGCCACCCGCGCGGCCAGGGTGAGCGTGAGTGGCCCGTCGGCGTCCAGCGCCACCCAGGTGGCCCGCCGTCCCCACTCGTCGCAGGTGCCCTCGACGAGCACCCCGCCGGGGCCGAGAGCGGCGCACATGGTCTCCCAGGCCCGCGCCGCCGACGCCTCGTCGTACTGGCGCAGCACGTTGAACGCCCGCACCAGCACCGGACTGAGCCCGGCCAGCTCGAAGCCGCCCACCCGGAAGTCGACGCGGGGCGGGTCGCGGTCGTCGGCGACGGCGGCCACCCGGGCGGGGTCGATCTCCAGGCCGACCACCTCCAGGCCGGGGACCTCCGGCGCCAGCCGCTCGGCCAGCTCCAGCGTGGTGACCGCCGAGGAGCCGTAGCCGAGGTCGACGACCAGCGGGCGGGCCGCGTCGCGCAGCCGCGGCACCTGGGTCGCCTGGATCCACCGGTCCACGCGCCGCAGCCGGTTGGCGTTCGTCGTCCCGCGGGTGGGCAGGCCCAGGGCGCGCGCCCGGCCGGCCGCCAGCCGGGGGTGGCCCCGCCGGGGGGCGAGGTCCGCCCGGCGCTTGTGCCCGCTGCCCCCCTCGCTCACCGGTCCGGAGGGTAGTCCGCCGCCACGGGCGGGTGGCGCACCGCGGCTACCGTGGGGCGGTGCTCGTCCGTTCCGACGCCCGCCTGGCCGACCTGACCACCCTCGGCGTCGGGGGCCCCGTCGGGCGCCTGGTCGAGGTGTCCGACGCCGCGGAGCTGGTCGCCGCCGTCCGCGAGGCCGACGAGGCCGGGCGGCCGCTGCTGGTGCTCGGCGGCGGCTCCAACCTGGTCGCGCCCGACGAGGGCTGGGACGGCGACGTGGTGGCCGTGCGCAGCCGCGGCGTCGAGCGGCGCGGCGACACCCTCGAGGTGCAGGCGGGGGAGGACTGGGACGACCTGGTCGCGGTGACCGTCGGGCAGCAGCTGGCCGGCATGGAGGCCCTCTCCGGCATCCCCGGTTCCACCGGCGCCACCCCGGTGCAGAACGTCGGCGCCTACGGCCAGGAGGTCGCCCAGACGATCACCGAGGTGCGCGCCTACGACCGGGCCGAGAAGCGCGAGCTGACGCTGTCGAACGACGCGTGCGCCTTCGGCTACCGCGACAGCCGGTTCAAGCGGGAGCCCGGGCGGTTCGTCGTCCTCACGGTGACCTTCGCGCTCGACGCCGGCCCGCTGTCCCGCCCGGTCGGCTACGCCGAGCTCGCCAAGCGGCTGGGCGTCGAGCTCGGCGGCCGCGCGCCGCTGGCCGACGTCCGCGCCGCGGTCCTGGAGCTGCGCCGCGGCAAGGGCATGGTCGTCGACCCGGCCGACCCCGACACCCGCAGCGCCGGCTCGTTCTTCACCAACCCCGTCGTCCCCGCCGAGCAGGCGGTGCCCGGCTGCCCGAGCTGGCCGGCGGGTGACGGGCGGGTCAAGCTCAGCGCCGCGTGGCTGGTGCAGTCCTCCGGCTTCGGCCGGGGCACGCGCCAGGGCCGGGTCGGGACGTCGTCGCGGCACAGCCTCGCGCTGACCACCGAGCCCGGGGCGACGGCGGCCGAGCTCATGGCCTTCGCCGACCGCGTCGTCACCGCGGTGCGGGAGCAGTTCGGCGTCACGCTGGTGCCCGAGCCCACCCGGCTGTGACCTCCGGCGGGCCCGGCCGCACCGCGTGGTGCCCGACCTCGCCGCACAGCACGAGGACGGGCACCGCGGCGTGAGGCCGGGGCGCGTCAGTCGCCGGTGAGGTCCAGGTACATGACGTGCAGGCCGACGTAGCCGTGCTCGGGGTGGTCGAAGGCGCCGGGCACGGTGCACAGCACCGTGAACCCCAGCGAGCGCCACAGCGACACCGCAGGCGTGTTGGTCTCGACGACGGCGTTGAACTGGATGCCGCGGTACCCGGCCTCACGCGCCCAGGCGACGACGTGCTCGCCGAGCAGGCGTCCCACGCCCCGGCCCTGCACGGCCGGGTCGACGAGGAAGCTCGCGGTGGCGACGTGCGACCCGCGGCCCGGCCGGTTCGGGCCCATCTTGGCGCTGCCCACGACGGCCTCCCCGTCGACGGCGACGACCGTGCGCCCCGGTGCCTCCTCCATCCAGAGGGGACGCGCGTCCTCCGCCGACAGACCCTCCGGGTAGGCGTACGTGCGGCCGGCGTCGACCACCGCACGGAAGAACGGGTGGATGGCCGGCCAGTCGGCCCCGGTCGCCTCGCGGACGTGCACGCTCACCCCTCCCGGTGCACCTTGTGCTGGGCGGCCTGCGCGCGGGGGCGGACGACGAGCAGGTCGACGTTGACGTGGTGCGGGCGGGTGAGCGCCCAGGCGATGCAGTCGGCGACGTCCTCGGCCACCAGCGGCGCGCGCACGCCCCGGTAGACGGCATCGGCCTTCTCCTGGTCACCGGTGCGGTTGAGCGCGAACTCCTCCGTCCGCACCATCCCGGGTGCGATCTCGATCACCCGCACCGGCTGGTCGAACAGCTCCAGGCGCACGGTCTCGGCGAGCGTGTGCACCCCGTGCTTGGCCGCCGTGTAGGACGCGCCGCCCTCGTAGCTGACCAGCCCGGCCGTGGACCCCACGAACAGCACGTCGCCGGCGCCCGAGGCGATGAGCGCGGGCAGCAGCGCCTTGGTCAGCCGGACGGTGCCGAGCACGTTGACCTCGAAGGTGCGCGCCCAGGAGTCGAGGTCGGCGTCGGCCACGGGCTTCGCGTCGAAGGCGCCACCGGCGTTGTTGACCAGCACGTCGACGCGCGGCAGCTGGGCCACGAACGCGTCGACCGAGGAGGCGTCGGTGACGTCGAGCGGCAGCGCCCGGGCGCCGATGGCGGCGGCGAGCTCGGTCAGCCGGTCCATGCGGCGCGCACCGAGGACGACGTCGAAGCCCTCGGCCGCCAGCCGGGTCGCGGTGGCGGCGCCGATGCCGCTGGAGGCGCCGGTGACGACGGCGGTGCGGCCGGTCCCCGGCAGCGGGCGGGAGGTGGGGGCGGACATGTGGTCATCCTGACGCTGTTGCAGGATGGAGAGCCGACAGGGGTGCCTCCGGGCGCCCGGCACGGGCGCGAGGCGGGAGGTCGGGGTGCCTGCTCGCCGCCTGCTCTCCCCGCGCGCGCCCCGCCGGGTGGCCACCGTCTCGGTGCACACCAGCCCGCTCGACCAGCCCGGCGCGGGCGACGCCGGGGGCATGAACGTCTACATCGTCGAGGTCTCCCGCCGGCTGGCCGCCCGCGGCATCGCCGTCGACGTCTTCACCCGGGCCACCTCCAGCGACCTGCCGCCGGTGGTCGAGATGACCCCCGGTGTCACGGTGCGGCACGTCAGCGCCGGACCGTTCGAGGGTCTCGGCAAGGAGGAGCTGCCGGCCCAGCTGTGCGCGTTCACCGCCGGCGTGCTGCGCGAGGAGGCCCAGCACGAGCCGGGGCACTACGACGTCGTCCACTCGCACTACTGGCTCTCCGGCCAGGTCGGCTGGCTGGCGCGCGACCGGTGGAGCGTGCCGCTGATCCACACCGCGCACACCCTCGCCAAGGTGAAGAACGCCGCGCTGGCCGACGGCGACCGGCCCGAGCCGCGCGCCCGCGTGATCGGCGAGGAGCAGGTCGTGGCCGAGGCCGACCGGCTGGTGGCCAACACCGAGGAGGAGGCCCGCCAGCTCGTCGACCACTACGGCGCCGACCCCCGCCGCACCCTCGTCGTCCCGCCGGGCGTCGACCTCGACCGCTTCCGCCCCGGCGACCGGGCGGCCGCCCGCCGCGCGCTCGGCGTCCCCGCCGACGCCGTCGTGCTGACCTTCGTCGGCCGCATCCAGCCGCTCAAGGCGCCCGACCTGCTGCTCGAGGCGGCCGCGCGGATGCTCGAGGACGACCCGGCGCTGCGCGACCGGCTCCAGGTGCACGTCGTCGGGGCGCCCAGCGGCTCGGGCCTGGAGGCGCCGCGCCGGCTGGAGGAGCTCGCCGTCCGGCTCGGCATCGCCGACCGCGTCCGGTTCCTGCCGCCGCAGGCGCCCGACCGGCTGGCCCTGCACTACCGGGCCGCCGACGTCGCCGTCGTGCCGAGCCACAACGAGTCCTTCGGCCTGGTCGCCCTGGAGGCGCAGGCCTGCGGGACGCCGGTGGTCGCCGCCGAGGTCGGCGGGCTGATCACGGCGGTCGACGACGGCGTCTCCGGTGTGCTCGTGGGCAGCCGCGACCCGGCCGCCTACGCCGCGGCGATCCGCGCGGTGCTGGCCCGCCGGGCGCTGCTGGCCGCGGGTGCCCGCCGGCACGCCAGCGCGTTCTCCTGGGAGCGCACGGCCGACGCGCTGGTGGCCGCCTACGCCGCCGCGGCCGCCGAGATGGCCGCCGGGGCGGCCCCCGCCCGCCGGGAGCGGGCGCTGGGTGCGCTGTGGCCGGTGGCCGGGACGCAGGTGGCCTGGTGAGCGGGCCGGCCGAGCGCCCGGCGCGGGACGACGTGGTCGCGGTCCTCGACGCGGTGATCGACCGGACGCTGCGGGACGCCGAGCTGGTGCACGAGCACCCGGCGCCGGGGCGGTGGCTGGTCGACCTGCCGGGCACCCGGAAGCTCAAGACCGTCTGCGGGCTCGTGGTGGGGGAGCACGCGCTGCGGGTGGAGGCCTTCGTCTGCCGCCAGCCCGACGAGAACCGCGAGCAGCTGTGGACCTACCTGCTGCAGCACAACGCGCGCATGTACGGCGTCGCGTGGTCGGTCGACCGGGTCGGTGACGTCTACCTGACCGGCCGGCTGCCGCACGCCGCGGTCACGCCCGAGGAGCTCGACCGGGTGCTCGGCGCGGTGCTCAGCTACGCCGACGACCACTTCAACACCCTGCTGGAGATCGGCTTCGGCAGCTCGATCCGGCGTGAGTGGGAGTGGCGGGTCAAGCGGGGCGAGTCGCTGCGCAACCTCGAGGCCTTCGCCGCCTTCGCGCAGGCCGGCCGCGCCGACCGGCCCGGCGACGGGGGAGGGAGCCCCCCGGACGGCGGGGCGTGACCGCTCCCGAGCGGGACCGCACGGCCGCCGGCGGCGAGGAGCGCCCCGGGTACGCCCGGCGGTGGTGGGTGCTGGCCACCATGACCGTCTGCCTGCTCGTGGTGATCACCGGCAACACGACGCTCAACGTGGCGATCCCGACGCTGCAGCGCGAGCTCGGCGCCACGCAGGGCGAGCTGCAGTGGGCCGTGGACGCCTACATCGTGGTGTTCGCCGGGCTGCTGTTCTCCTGGGGCGTCGTCGGCGACCGCATCGGCCGCCGGACGGTGCTGCTCGTCGGGCTGGGCGTCTTCGCCACGGGATCGGTGCTGGCCGCGTTCTCCGACAGCCCGCTGGAGCTCATCGCCTGGCGCGCGGTCATGGGCGTCGGGGGTGCCGCGGTGCAGCCGACCACCCTCGCCGTGATCACCAACGTCTTCCCGCCGGCCGAGCGCGGCCGCGCGATCGGGATCTGGGCGGCCACCGCGGGGCTGGCGGTCGCCGGCGGCCCGCTGGCCAGCGGTGCGGTGCTCACGCACTTCTGGTGGGGCGCGATCTTCCTCATCGGCGTCCCGGTCGCGCTGCTCGGCGTCCTGGGCACGCTGGCGTTCGTGCCGGAGTCGCGTGACCCCGACCCCGGGCGGCTCGACGTCCCCGGGGTCCTGCTGTCGATCGCGGCGCTGGCCGGGCTGGTCTACGGGATCATCCACGGCGGCTCGGGGGTGGGCTGGACGACGCCGGGCGTGCTGGTGCCGCTGCTCGGCGGCGCGGCGCTCATGGTGCTGTTCGTGTGGCTGCAGCGGCGCTCCGCGCACCCGGCGCTGGACGTCTCGCTGTTCCGGCTGCCGGCGTTCTCCGCGGCGGCCGTGGCGCTGGGCCTGAACTTCTTCGCCCTGATGGGCGCCACCTTCTACCTCGTCTACTACCTGCAGGGCGCCCGCGGCTACGACCCGCTGCAGTCGGGCGCCGCGCTCATCCCGGTGGCCCTCGGCATGGCCGTCATGGCCCCGCGCAGCTCCCGGCTGGCCGAGCGCCACGGCGCCAAGGCGGTCTGCGCCGGCGGGTTCGCGCTCATCACGCTGTCCTTCCTCGGCTTCCAGCTGCTCGACCAGGACGCCCCGCTGTGGCTGCTGCTCACCACCCTGAGCGTGCAGGGGCTGGGCATGGGCGCGGTCATGGCGCCGGCCACCGAGTCGATCATGTCGGTGGTGCCGCGGGAGAAGGCCGGGGCCGGGGCCGCGGTGAACAACTCGGTGCGCCAGGTGGGGGGCGCCCTCGGGGTGGCACTGCTGGGCTCGGTGCTCGCCTCCGCCTACGCCGCCGACATCGGCCGGCAGGTGGACGTGCTGCCCGCCGCGCTGCGCGACGAGGCGCGCAGCTCGATCGCGGCGACGCTGGAGATGGCCCGGGCGACCGCCGCGCAGGCCCGCGCGGCCGGCGACGAGGAGGCGGCCGCGGCGGCGGAGGGGCTGGTCGAGCCGGCGCGCGAGGCGTTCGTCTCGGCGATGCACCTCACCGCCGTGGGCACCGCGGCCGCGTCGTCGGTGGCCGCCGTCGTCGTCCTGGTGTGGCTCCCCGGACGGCGCCGGCCGGAGCCGCACACGGGCGCGGCGGCCCGACCCGGCGCCTAGCCTGGGGCCGGTGACCGACCCGCCCGCCCAGCAGGAGCGCCTGGCCCGCGCCCTGATCGGCGTGGTCGCGGCCTCGGGGCTGGTCTACCCGCTGCTGCTGTGCGCGGTGCAGCTGGTGCTCGCCCAGCTGTTCGTCGTCGACGTCGCCGCGACCGTGCTGTGGCTGGCGGTGGCGGCCGGCTGCTGCGTGGCGCTGGTGGCCGCGGTGCGGTGGGGTGCGGCCCGGCGGGTGCTCAGCCCGTGGCTGCTGGCCGGGCTGGCGCCGCCGGTGCTCTACGAGACCTGGGTGCTCTGGCCGCTCCTGACGGGCTGAGCGCGGTTCGGGCAGGATGAGCGGCGTGACGACGTCAGCGGTGAACGCGCCCGGCACCCTGGTCCTGCTCCGCCACGGCGAGAGCGAGTGGAACAAGGCCAACCTGTTCACCGGGTGGGTCGACGTCGAGCTCTCGGAGAAGGGCCGCGCCGAGGCCACCCGCGGCGGGCAGCTGCTGGCCGAGCACGGCCTGCTGCCCGACGTCCTGCACACCTCGCTGCTGCGGCGGGCCATCACCACCGCGGAGCTGGCGCTCGCCGCCGCCGACCGGCAGTGGATCCCGGTGCGCCGGTCGTGGCGGCTCAACGAGCGGCACTACGGCGCGCTGCAGGGCAAGGACAAGGCCGCCACGCTCGCCGAGTACGGCGAGGAGCAGTTCATGGTGTGGCGCCGCTCCTACAGCACCCCGCCGCCGCCGATCGAGCCCGGCAGCGAGTACTCCCAGGACGCCGACCCGCGCTACGCGTTCCTCCCGCCGGAGGTGCGCCCGGCCACCGAGTGCCTGGCCGACGTCGTCGTCCGGATGCTGCCGTACTGGTACGACGCGATCGTCCCCGACCTGCGCAGCGGCGGCACCGTCCTGGTGGCCGCGCACGGCAACAGCCTGCGGGCGCTGGTCAAGCACCTCGACGGCATGGGCGAGGACGAGGTCGTGGGCCTCAACATCCCCACCGGCGTGCCGCTGCGCTACGACCTCGACGCCGACCTGAAGCCGGTGAAGCCCGGGGGTGAGTACCTCGACCCCGAGGCGGCCGCGGCGGCGATCGAGGCCGTGAAGAACCAGGGCAAGAAGTAGGTGACCGACGCGCTCCCGCCCTGGGAGCCGCCGTTCGCGGGCACCGAGGCCGAGCACCTGCTCGGGGCGCTGGACCGGCTGCGCACGACGTTCCGCTGGAAGGCCGACGGCCTCGACGCAGCCGGGTTGCGGGCGCGGGTCGGGGCGTCGTCGCTGACCCTCGGGGGGCTGCTCGAGCACCTCGCGCTCGTGGAGGACGTCACCAGCACCTGGAAGCTCCGCGGTGCGTTCCCGGGCGAGCAGTGGCTGGCCGTCCTCTCCGACGGCGACTACGAGTGGCCGTTCGCGTCGGCGGCAGACGACGAGCCCGCCGACCTCTACGCGACCTGGGACGACGCCGTGGCGCGGTCCCGCGGGCGGATCGCCGAGGCGCTCGCCGAGGGCGGCCTGGACCAGCCCGTGCACGTCACCGCGCCCGACGGCCGCCGGGCCAGCCTGCGCCGGCTGCTGTGCGACCTGGTCGAGGAGTACGGGCGGCACACCGGCCACGCCGACCTGCTGCGCGAGGCGGTCGACGGCCGGGTCGGCGAGGACGTGCCCGCGGACTGGCGCCCGGTCGGCGCCGGCTGACCCGCGGTCAGGGCGTCGCCGCCTCCTGCATCTGGCGTTCGCCGGTGACCAGGTAGACGACGCGGCGGGCGACGCTGACCGCGTGGTCGGCGAAGCGCTCGTAGTAGCGCCCGAGCAGCGTGATGTCGATCGCCGACTCCATGCCGTGCGGCCAGCCGGGGCTGAGCAGCTCGGTGAACAGCTGGCGGTGCAGCGCGTCCATGAGGTCGTCGTCGCTCTCGAGCTCGGTGGCGGCCTGCACGTCGAGCTGGGCGATGACCGCGCCGGTCTTGGCCACCAGGCTCTGCGCGACGTGGCCGGCCTCGAGGAAGATCGGCCGCACCTCGGCGGGGACGGCGGAGTCCGGGAAGCGCATCCGGGCCAGCTTGGCGACGTGGACGGCGAGGTCGCCCATCCGCTCGAGGTCGGCGACGATCCGCATGGCGGTGGTGATGGTGCGCAGGTCGGTGGCCACCGGCTGCTGGCGCGCCAGCAGGGTGAAGCAGCGCTCCTCGATGCTCTCCCGCACCGCGTCGACGTGCTCGTCGCCCGCGATGACCAGGTCGGCGAGCGCGACGTCGGCGTCGAGCAGGGCCGTCGTCGCCCTGGTCATCGCCGAGCCCACCGAGGTGGCCATGTCCACCAGGCAGGTGTTGATGTCCTCGAGTTCTTCGCGGTAGTGCTCGCGCACGGGTCCTCCTCGTGGCCGGCCGCCCCCCGACGGCTGCGCCCTGCGGCCACCGACTGCTCCGGTGCCCTCGTCTGGTACCCGAGGGTAGGAGGTCCCGGCGGGGTGCCGGCTCCGCCGCGGTGAACGCCCGTGCACGGCGGCGTGAACAGTCCCCGACGCCCGGTCCGCCGCCACCCGCACGGGGGATGACCGGGGCGGTGCGCGGCCTAGCATCGGCCGCGTGAGCCCGCTGGTCGCCCTCGTGACCGGCCTCGTCGTCGGTGCCGTCGTCGCGGCCGCCGTCGTCCTGCTCGTCCGCCGTCCGGTCGCCGTCCCCCCACCGCGCAGCGGTGAGCCCGACGGCGCGGTGCGGGAGGCGCAGCTCGCCCGCCGCCTGCTCGACCTCATGGACCCGGCGGTGCTCGTCCTCGACGTCGACGACGCGGTGGTGCTGGCCAACCCGGCCGCCCGCGGGCTGGGCATCGTCCGGGACCGGCGGCTGCTCGTGCCCGAGCTGCTGCGGCTGGTCCGCGACGTGCGCGGCGGCGGCAGCCGGCGGGCCGACGTGCGGCTGCCCGGCGACCTGGTCGGCACCGGCCCGCGGATGGTCGGCGTCCACGGGGTGCGGCTGGAGAGCGGACCCGCGCCGGCGCCCGGGCCGGTGGCGCTGGTGCTGCAGGACGTCACCGAGGCCCGCCGGGTGGAGGCCGTCCGCCGGGACTTCGTCGCCAACGTCGGCCACGAGCTCAAGACCCCGGTCGGCGCCCTGGGCCTGCTCGCCGAGGCGATGCAGGGCGCCGCCGACGACCCCGAGACCGTGCAGCGCTTCGCCGCCCGGATGGCGCACGAGGCCGACCGGCTCGCGCGGCTGGTGCGCGAGCTCATCGACCTGTCCCGGCTGCAGGGCGCCGAGCCGCTGCCGGAGCTGGCGCCGGTCGACGTCGACACGGTGCTGGCCGAGGCCGTGGACCGCACCGGCCTGGCCGCGGCCGCGAAGGGCATCACCATCGCCGTCGGCGGTCGGCCGGGGCTCGTCGTGCGCGGCGTGGAGGCCCAGCTGGCGACGGCGGTGACCAACCTGCTGGCCAACGCGGTCGCGTACAGCCCGGAGAACACCCGCATCGCCGTCGGCGCGCGGGCCCGTTCCGGCTTCGCCGAGATCGCCGTCACCGACAGCGGCATCGGCATCCCGCGGCAGGACCGCGCGCGGGTGTTCGAGCGCTTCTACCGCGTCGACCAGTCCCGGGCCACGAGCACCGGTGGCACCGGCCTGGGCCTGGCCATCGTCAAGCACGTGGCCAGCAACCACGGCGGCTCGGTCAGCGTGTGGAGCGAGGAGGGCCTCGGGTCCACCTTCACCCTGCGCATCCCGCTGGCGGTCGAGGACCCCTCCGACCGCCCCGACCCCTCCGGCCCGGCGACCGACGCCGTCGCCGGGCAGCTCCAGAAAGGACGGTCATGACCCGAGTGCTGGTGGTGGAGGACGAGGAGTCCTTCTCCGACGCGCTGTCCTACATGCTCGGCCGGGAGGGCTTCGAGGCGGTCGTGGCCCCCACCGGGCCCGAGGCGCTCGCCGAGTTCGACCGGGCGGGCGCCGACATCGTCCTGCTCGACCTCATGCTGCCGGGGCTCCCCGGCACCGAGGTCTGCCGGCAGCTGCGCTCCCGCAGCAACGTGCCGATCATCATGCTCACGGCCAAGGACTCCGAGGTCGACAAGGTCGTCGGCCTCGAGCTGGGCGCCGACGACTACGTGACCAAGCCCTACTCGGCCCGCGAGCTGGTGGCCCGCATCCGCGCCGTGCTGCGCCGCCAGGGCGACGTCGAGGCTCCGGCGGACGGCGCGCTGGAGGCCGGCCCGGTCCGGATGGACGTCGAGCGGCACGTGGTCGCCGTCGACGGCGAGCAGGTGGCGCTGCCGCTCAAGGAGTTCGACCTGCTGGAGCTGCTGCTGCGCAACGCCGGGCGGGTGCTCACCCGCGGGCAGCTCATCGACCGGGTCTGGGGCTCGGACTACGTCGGCGACACCAAGACGCTCGACGTCCACGTCAAGCGGCTGCGCGCCAAGATCGAGCCGGACCCGGCCAACCCCAAGCACCTGGTGACCGTGCGGGGCCTGGGCTACAAGTTCGAGACGTGACACGGTCGGGCTGCGTCACCGTCGGCCTACCGGCCGACACGGCGACCAGGTAGCTCCTCACCTGGCGCTGAGCCCTGCCACGGCGTCCGGGTCGGGAGCCTCCGGCTCCGCGACCGGTCCGCCGTCCCTCGCAGGGCGGCTCCAGTTCGAGCCGCCCTGACGACGGCGTCGTCCCGGCGAGGTCACTGGCCCCGGCCGGTCTCCTCCTGGAGCTCGTCGATCTTCTTCGACGCGTCGGCCTTGGTGATGTCGTCGGGCACGTCCTCGCCGGCCTGGCGGGCCAGGGTGTGCAGGTAGCTCTTCTGCGCGCCGGTGGCGGGCTCGTCGCCGGTCACCCAGTCCGACGGGTCCTTCTCCGCGGTGGGGTCGCCGGCCTGACCGGTGTTGACGTTCTCTTCGCTCATGTGTTCGAGACTAGGCGTGCACGAGCTGGTCCGCAGGTCGAGCGGCGGCCGCCTCGTGCGCGGCCCTGGTCGCCTCCCAGCGCCGGCCGGTCCGGTAGACGTGCACGCTCCCGCAGGCGGGGCACTCGATCGCCAGGGCGATGTGGGTCGGGTGGTTGGTGACCGATCGGATGCGCCGGTCGGCGACCAGCTCGTCGGTCCGGGTCACGGGGCAGGTGATCAACGTCATGCGAGCAGCGTGCTCCGGTGCCCGCACCGGGACGAGTGGCAGACACGACACGGATCGCGTCTTTCCTGCCATCATGTCCGCGTGACCGGAACCGACCGTCCGCTCGTCGTCAGCCTGCTCGCCGGCGACGGCGTCCTGGGTGCCTTCGGCCTCGGCGTCGCCGCCGAGGTCTTCGGCTACGACTACCGCCGCCTGGGCATGCCGGAGTTCGACTTCGCCGTGGTCACCGACCGCCCGGGCATCGTGCGCACCGACACCGGCCTGGCGCTGTACGTCGAGCACGGCCTGGAGCGGCTGGCCACCTCCGACGTCGTCCTGGTGACCGCCTGGGAGAAGCTCTCCGCACCCGTCCCGCCGACGGTCCTCGAGGCGCTGCGGGCCGTGCACGCCCGCGGCGGGCAGCTGGTCAGCCACTGCACCGGCGCCTTCGTCGTCGCCGAGGCCGGCCTGCTCGACGGCCGGCGGGCCACCACGCACTGGCGCTACGCCGGCGAGCTGGCCGCCCGCTACCCACGCGTCGACGTCGACCCGCGGGTCCTCTACGTCGACGAGGGCACGATCATCACCGGCGCCGGCACGGCGAGCGGCGTCGACGCCCTGCTGCACTTCGTGCGCCGCGAGTGGGGGTCGGCGGCGGCCAACGGGCTGGCCCGCGAGATGGTCGTCCCGCCGCACCGCGACGGCGGGCAGGCGCAGTACATCGACACCCCGGTCGCCCGCTGCGAGGACGACCTGCTGGGCATCGTGCTCGACTGGGCGCGGGCGCACCTGGCGGAGGAGATCAGCGTGGAGGCGCTGGCCCGCCGCGCGCTGATGAGCCCGCGCAGCTTCGCCCGCCGCTTCAAGGCCACCACCGGGACGACGCCGCACGCCTGGCTGCTCGCCCAGCGCCTGGCCGCCGCCGAGACGCTGCTCGAGGAGAGCGACGCCCCGGTCGAGGAGATCGCGCGGCTGGTCGGCTTCGGCACCGCCGCCGGCTTCCGCGACCAGTTCGCCCGCCGCCGTGGCGTCTCCCCGCGCGCCTACCGGCAGACCTTCCGGACCGCCGCCGCGGTGTCCGTCGTCGCCGAGGGCTCGGCCGCCTAGCTCCCGTCCAGGAGATCCTGCGCGAGCCCGCGCTGTCCCTGGAGGCGGCCTGTGGGACGTCGATCCGGGGGCGTGAGGCGCTCACCGGGCGCCGCCTCCGGTGGACCGTTCCCGTTCGGGTCCGACTCCCCGGACCGCTCGACGTGCTCCTGTGACGCGTCCCGACGTGAGCGTGCGGCGGGGACTTGACGTCGCACTTGCATTTTGCAAGTGTCGACCGCATGAGCCTCTTCATCACCTGCCCGGTCGAGGACGTCGAGCGGGCAACCGCCTTCTACACCGCCCTCGGCTGGACCCTCAACGCCGAGATGTCCGATCACAACGTGTCCTGCTTCGCGATCGCGCCCGAGCAGTACGTCATGCTCGGCAGCCGCGAGATGTACGCGAGCGTCGGTGGCGCCGAGGAGCTCGTCGGTGGGCTCCACACGCCCTCGAAGGTCACCGTCTCCTTCGACCTGGGCAGCCGCCAGGCGGTCGACGAGCTCACCGAGCGCGCCGGCGCCGCCGGCGGGCGGATCGGTGACACCGACGACTACCCCTTCATGTACCAGCGCCAGTTCGACGACCTCGACGGCTACCACTACTCGCCGTTCTGGACGAAGCCGGCCGCCGATCCGACCGCGTGAGCGACCTCGCCGCGGCCCTCGACACCGTCGGAGCCCGGTGGGCCCTCCTGGTCGTGGAGCGACTGCTCGACGGGCCGCAGCGCTATGGCGACCTGCAGCGCGACCTCGGCGTGCCGACCAACGTGCTCGCGACCCGCCTGCGCGAGCTCGAAGCGGCCGGCGTGCTGACCCGTCTGCCGCTGCGGCACAACACCCGGGCCTACGCGCTGACCGATCGCGGGCTCGCCCTGCGCGAGGCGATCGTCGCGCTCGCACGCTGGGGCGCCGAGCAGACCTAGGTGTGGCGTCATCGCGATGCTGCAGGGGCTCAGCCGCGGCGGGGCCCGTCTCATGGTGGGCCGCTCAGGGACACCGGCCGGGCTCACCGTGGAGGGCGGCTCCAGGGGCGGGCGCGCGAGACGCCCTGGTACGTCGGCGCCGCTGGCTCTCCCTCATCTCGATCGCTGACCGGTGGCCGTGCGCGTCGTACGTCTCGGAGGCTGCGACGCTCGCAGTACGCGTACCAGCCCCAGGCCGTGGCCAGGGTGGGTGGGATGACCGCGAGCCGGCTGTACTCCCATGCCCACGACCAGCCCAGGAGCCCGGCGAGACCGAGGATCAGGCCATCGACCAGGAGGACCAGGCCGCAGAGCGAGAACTGCTCTGCCCGGGAGAAGCGGTAGAGGGGGGTCGCGGGAGCCGCGGCCCTCAGCTCAGGGGCACGGGGCGGGCGACGCCGACCAGGCTGTCCAGCCGGCCGGCGTTGGCCGCCGCCAGCGGGCTGCGCACGACCTGGGTGAGCGCCAGCCCGGCGCGGGCGAGCAGCACCGCGTGGGTGCGCGGGGTGAAGTGCCAGATGTGCTCGGCGGGCTTGAGCGTCCACCAGCGGGTGCCCAGCAGCCGCGCCGGCAGCGACGACACGTAGGGCGTGGAGAAGAGGACGACGCCGTCGTCGGCCACCAGCGAGCGGGCCGTGCGCCAGAACTCGAGCGGGTCGGGCACGTGCTCGACGGTGTCCCACGCGCAGACGACGTCGAAGCCCGGCTCCAGCGGCGCGTCGGCGAGCTGGCCGCAGAAGACGTCGAGGCCGAGCACGTCGGTGGCGTGCTCCGCGCCGGTGCGGGACAGCTCGACCCCGCTGGTGTGCCACCCGTGCCGCCGGGCGGCGTCGAGGAACAGGCCGTACCCGGCGCCGACCTCCAGCAGCCGTCCGCCGGGGCCGCGGCCGCGCACCCGGTCGAGCAGCGCGAGCCGGCCCGCCGTCCAGGTGCGCTGCAGCAGCATCGCGGGGTCGAACCGGCGGCCCTCCTGCGCGGCCCCGCCCTCGACGGCGCCGCCGTACACGCCGCCCTCGAAGTAGCCGACGTCGTCGTAGAGCCGCTGCAGCGCCTCGGGCCGCAGCCGGGGGCTGACGAAGACCAGGCCGCACCGCGGGCAGCGGACCACGGCGAAGGGGTCGAGGTCGTGCACCGGCCGGCCGGGCACGCCGCAGAGGCAGCAGTCGACCTCCTCGGTGTCCTCGGCCGTCCACGTCGGCGGGGGAGGAGTCACCGCGGCAGTCACGGCGGTCAGCGTACGGAGCCGCCCCCGGCGCCCGTGCGCGCTGCGCCCACCGGCGGGTCGGCCGCCCCGGCGGCGCCGTCGGACCGCGTCTCGCCCGACTCCGGGTAGCGCTGGGTGAGCAGCGCGGTGATCCGCCGCCGGACGACGTCGGATACCAGGCCGCCGGGATCGGTGCCCAGCAGCTCCCCGGGGACGACGACGTAGCGGTCGGGTGCGGCCTCGGCCTGCGCGAGGAACGCGGCCCGGACGGCGTCGGCGTCGGCACCGTCGGGCCCCACGGTCACCGGTGAGTCGACGACGACGGTGAGGTCGGGCAGCAGGCCGCGGGTGGCCCACAGCGAGGTGCGGAAGATGCGGTCGGCGTCGAGACCCTGCCCGGCGCCGTGGAAGGCGATCGAGGTGTCCACGTAGTGGTTGCACACCACGACCTCGCGCCGCTGCAGGGCCGGCCGGATCACCGTGGCCACGTGCTCGGCGCGGTCGGCAGCCGCCAGCAGCGCCGCGGTGTAGGCGGCGACCGGGTGGCCCTCGCCGTCGGTCACCGACCGGCCGGCCGCGGGCGCCGGGGGGTAGAGCAGCTGGCGCACCTGCCGGCCCAGCGCGGTGTCGCTGGGCTCGTGGGTGGCCACGACCGGGCAGCCGCCGTCGCGCAGCACCCGCGCGAGGTCGGCGGTGTAGCGGCGGGTGAGGTCGCGGTCGGCGCCCTCGACGACGACGAACAGGCCGGTGTCGCTGGAGGAGGCCGAGAGGATGTCCGAGCTGCCCCACAGCAGCCGCAGCAGGTCGCGCAGCCGGGTGCGCGAGCGGCCGCGCGGCGCCACCTGCCGGACGGCATAGGCGCTGACCAGCAGGGCGAGGACGCCGCCCACCAGCAGCGTCAGACCGGGACCGGTGAGGCTGAGCACCAGCGCGCCGACGCGCAGCTCGTGCGTGCCGAGCAGGCCGGCCAGCCCCGGGCCGACGGCGACGGCGAGCAGCAGCACGATGCGCACCGAGGAGATGACGAAGGCGAACACCCGCCCGCGCAGCCGGTCCTCGACCTCGAAGCCGATCAGCGTGTAGCCGATGATCCAGGAGACCCCGGCGAACAGGCCGACGAGGAACGCCGCGGCCGCGGCCAGCACGAACTCCTGCAGCAGCGACATGGCCAGCAGCGCCACCCCGGCCAGCCCGATCGAGCGGGCGAACAGCGTGCGCCGCGGGACCGTGGGCAGGATGCGCGGGCCGGTGAGCATGCCCAGCGCCAGCCCGGTGAAGACGATGCCGAAGACCACGCCGTAGCCGGCCGCGCCGGCGTCGAGGGTGGCGATGTAGAGCTGGGCGACGCCGATGATCAGGCCGCCGGCCCCGAACGCGCCGATGACCCCGACGTAGAGCGCGCGCATCAGCGGCTGGCCGCGGAGGAAGGAGACGCCCTCGACCACCAGCGAGAAGACGTTGGCCGGCGTCTCGCGGTCGGTGGCCGTGGGCGGGATCAGCCGGCGGGAGAGCAGCACGGTGGTGGCCGAGACGCCGAAACTGGTCGCGTTGAACACCAGCGCGACGACGATCGCCGTCCGCACGTCGCCGCCGTCCCCGGCGCCCGGGAAGACCCGGCTGACGGTGGACAGCAGCGCGAACAGCAGCGAGGCCACCGGCACGGCGCCGTAGACGCTGAACAGCGACACCTGGTTGGCCACCGCCAGCCGCTCCCGCGGCACGATCGCCACCCAGATCGCCTGCTTGGCCGGGTTGGTGAACAACCCGACCGCCTCGACGAGGAACTGGGCGACGTAGAGCCAGGTCAGCTCGTAGCTGACCGCGATCGACAGGTACAGCCCCGCGGCCAGCAGCTCGCCGACGACGACGGTGGTGCGCCGGTCGAGCCGGTCGGCCAGCGCGCCGGCGAGCGGGCCGAGCAGCAGGTCGGGCAGCAGGCGGGTGAGGATGACCCCGGAGATCGCCGCGCCCTGCACCGCCGTCGACTCGTCGGCGGTGAGCTGCGCGGCCATCGCCGTGGTGGCCAGCAGGCCGAGCCAGTCGCCCAGGCTGGAGACGGCGACGGCCGCCCACAGCCGCCGGAACACCGGGATGCGCACCAGCGCCCGCAGTGCGCTGTCCGGCGCGCGGCCGCCGGCCGACGGCTCCGCCGGGTGCGCGCCCGCGCTCGCCTGTCGGTCGCTCACTGTCCTCGCCGTCCGGTCGTCGCGGTCGTCGGGAGCAGGCTAGTGGCCGGACCGCTCCGGCAGGCCCCTCTCGTCCCCGCCGGGGGCGTCGCGCTCAGCCGGCCGGCCGGCGCCGGGACAGGGTGAGCGGCACCGGGGCCGGGCTGGCGGGGTGCGGGGCCACGAGCCCCAGGTCGAGCCGGGCCTCGGTCAGCCGGCGCAGCTCGGCGTAGGCGGCCGGGCCGAGCAGCGCGGTGAGCTCCGGGCCGTAGGTGAGGACCAGCGGTTCGGGGGAGACGTGCGCGGCGGGGGAGCCGGTGCACCACCAGTGCAGGTCGGCGCCGCCGGGACCCCAGCCGCGGCGGTCGAACTCGCCGATCGTGCTCACCAGGACGGTGCTGCCGTCGGGCCGCTCGACCTCCTCCTGCTCCCGGCGCACCGGCAGCTGCCAGCAGACGTCGGGCTTGGTGGTCAGCGGGTGCAGGTCCTCGCGCAGCGCCATCCGGTGCAGCGCGCACCCGCTGCCGCCGGGGAAGCCGGGCCGGTTGAGGAACACGCAGGCGCCGTCGACGAGGCGGGTGCGGAGGGAGCGGACACCGCCCTCGTCGTCGGCCGAGTCCTCCTCGGTCCAGGCGCCGCGGGCCACCGGGGCGAGCTGCCAGTCCTCGTCGGCGAGGTCGGCGACGGCGGCGGTGACCCGCAGCAGGTCGTCCTCGTCGCTGAAGAAGGCGCCGTGGCTGCAGCAGCCGTCGTCGGGCCGGCCGGGGACGACGCCCGCGCAGCCGCGGCCGTACACGCACGTCCAGGCCGAGGCCAGCCAGGTGAGGTCCGCGCGGACGACGTGCCGCGGGTCGGCCGGGTCGGGGAACTCGACCCACTCGCGGGCGAAGTCGGGAGCGACCTCCGGGGGGACGTCCTGCACCGGCCCAGCCTAGGGAGGCACCCGTCCGGGGACCGGACGGCCCGCTCCCCGGCGGCCCGGCAGACTGGGCCCATGCGGCTCGGGGTGCTGGACGTCGGCTCGAACACCGTCCACCTGCTCGTGGTCGACGCGCACCGCGGCGGCCACCCCACCCCGCAGCACGACGACCGCTGGCTGCTGCGCCTCGCCGAGCACGTGGGCGACGACGACGTGCTGTCCAAGGAGGGCGAGAAGGCGCTGGTCAAGGCCGTGCAGAAGGCCTGCGACCAGGCGGAGCAGCTGGGCTGCGAGGAGGTCCTCGCGCTGGTCACCTCCGCCATCCGCGAGGCGCGCAACGGGATGGACGTGCTGGCGCGGGTGCGCCAGCGCACCGGCGTCGACCTGACGGTGACCAGCGGCGAGGAGGAGGCGCGGCTGACCTTCCTCGCCGTCCGCCGGTGGTACGGGTGGAGCGCCGGGCGGCTGCTCGTGCTCGACATCGGCGGCGGCTCGCTGGAGCTCGCCACCGGTGTCGACGAGGACCCCGAGGTCGCGCTGTCGGTGCCGCTGGGCGCCGGGCGGATGACCCGCCGCTTCCTGCCCGAGGCCGCCACCGGCGGCCGGCCCGACCTCGCGGCGCTGGAGGCGCTGTCGGAACACGCCGCCGACGTGCTCCGGCCGGCGGTCAGGAAGCTGGTGCAGGCCGGGCCCCCGGACCTGGTCGCGGCCACGAGCAAGACCTTCCGCACGCTCGCGCGGCTCACCGGCGCGGCGCCGTACTCGGCCGGGCTGCGGGTGCACCGGGAGCTCACCGCCGACGGGCTGGGCCAGCTCGTCGGCTTCGTGTCGCGGATCGAGTCGCGGGCGCTGGCGGAGCTGCGCGGCGTGTCGCCGGACCGCGCGCACCAGGTGCCGGCCGGTGCGGCCGTGGCGCAGGCGGCGATGCGGGCGCTGGATCTACCCTCCGTGCGGATCTGCCCGTGGGCGCTGCGGGAGGGCGTCATCCTCCGGCGACTCGACTCGTTGGGAAGTGCGTGATGGCCCACCCCAGGAACGACCCCGAGACCGGCGGCCGGCCGCTCGCCGACATCCTGCGCGAGGCCGGCATCGAGGCGCCGCGCAGCGTCCGCCGGCGCCGCGGCGAGGACACCGGCGAGACGCCCATCCGGCAGCGCCGCCGCGAGTCCGACACCGACGCCGGCCGGCCCAACCCCGGCCGCCGGCTCGGCGACACCGGGCGGGTCTCCGAGACCGGCCGGCTGTCGCGGGACACCGGCCGGGTCGCCGACCCGCCGCGGCCGGTGCGCGCCGACCGCGGCACCGGGCGGGTGCCGCAGGACACCGGCCGGGTGCCCGACGACACCGGTCGGGTCCCGCAGGACACCGGACGGGTCTCCCGGGACACCGGACGGGTCGCCGGGCGCGCGCCGCGCGGCGCCGCGGCCGCGACGGGCGCGGCCGAGCCGTCGACCGCGGCCATCCCCGGGCTGCGGCCCACGGGCGGCAAGCCCGGCGTCCCCGGCGCGCCGGCCGCCGCACCGGCCACCGGCCCGATCCCGGTCACCCGCGGGGACGAGGCCACGCTGCTCGAGGACGAGCCCCTCGGCGCCAAGGAGGGCGTGGTCGCCTGGCTGCGCTTCGCCGGCGAGCTGGTCCTGGCCCTCGCCGCGGGGGTGGGGATCTACTTCCTGTCCACCGTCGTCTGGGAGCAGGTACCCCAGGTCGCGGTCGTGCTCGCCCCGCTGGCGGTCACCGGGCTGGTCGCGGCCGTCGCCGCGTGGCGGCAGCGCACCGGCCGGGAGCCGATCGGCGTGCGCCTGGTCGCCGTCCTGGTCTTCGCCGGGACGCTGCTGACGATCGCCCCGGCCGCCGGGCTGCTCGCCGCCGCCACCTGAGCCGGGGCAGGGCGAGCGGCCCGGCCGGGCTCACTCGTCCTCGTCGTCCCCGTCGGGGGACTGGGCGAACTGCTCGACGATCGCCGCGCTGAAGGCGTCGAGGTCGTCGGGGTTGCGGCTGGTGACCAGGTTGCCGTCGACGACGACCTCCTCGTCGACCCACTTCGCCCCGGCGTTGCGCAGGTCGGTCTGCAGCGAGGGCCACGACGTCATCCGCCGGCCGCGCACGACGTCGGCCTCGGCGAGCACCCACGGCGCGTGGCAGATCGCCGCCACCGGCTTGTCGGCGTCGAAGAACGCCTTCACGAACGCGACCGCGTCGGCGTCGGCCCGCACGAAGTCCCCGTTGATGACGCCGCCGGGCAGGACCAGCGCCGCGTAGTCCTCGGGGTCGGCCGAGGCGACGGTCGTGTCGACCCGCTTCTGGTCGCCCTTGTCGATGTGCTGGTACATCGTGATCGCGCCGCCGTCGAGCGACACCAGCTCCGGCTCGGCCCCGGCCTCCTCCAGGGTCTGCCACGGCCGCTCCAGCTCGACCTGCTCGACGCCGTCGGTCGCGAGCACGGCCACCTTCATCCCGTCCAGTTCTCCTGCCATGCGGCGGCCGCTACCCGGGGCGTCCGGACGGCACACCCGCCCGCACTACGGTCCGAGCCACACCGGGAGCTGGGAGGACGACATGGCGGAGCGGCAGGGACTGGCGGTCCTCGGCGGCGGCAAGATGGGCGAGGCGCTGCTCGCCGGGTTGGTACGGCGGTCGGGTGCCGACGGCGTCGTCGTCTGCGAGCGGCACCCGGAGCGGGCCGCCGAGCTCGCCGACCGCTACGGCGTGGCCGTGGTCGGGCTGGCGGAGGCCGCCGCCCGCGCGCGCGTGCTGCTGCTGGCGGTCAAGCCGCAGGACCTCCCGGGCCTGCTCGGCCTGCTGGCGCCGTCGGTGGACCCCGGCCACCTGGTGGTGAGCATCGCCGCGGGCATCTCCACCGCCACCATCGAGGCGGCGCTGCCGCCCGGCGTGCCGGTGGTGCGGGTCATGCCCAACACCCCGGCGCTCGTCGACGAGGGGATGAGCGTGCTGTCGGCCGGGGCGTCGGCCGGTGAGCCCGAGCTCGACGAGGCGGCGGCGCTGCTGGCGACGGTCGGCCGGGTGGCCCGGGTGCCCGAGCACCAGCAGGACGCGGTGACGGCGCTGTCGGGCAGCGGCCCGGCCTACTTCTTCTACCTCGTCGAGGCGATGGTCGACGCCGGCGTGCTGCTGGGCCTGCCGCGGGCGCTGACCACCGAGCTGGTCGTGCAGACGGCGCTGGGCTCGGCGGTCATGCTGCGTGAGTCGGGACAGCACCCGGCCCAGCTGCGCGACGCGGTCAGCAGCCCGGGCGGGACGACGATCGCCGGCATCCGCGAGCTCGAGCGGCACTCGGTGCGCTCGGCGCTGATCGCCGCGATCGAGGCGGCCGCGCAGCGGTCGGTCGAGCTGGGCCGGGCCGACGGGAGCCGGTGACGGTACCTCCGGGCGCCCGACGGAGGGGGGACGCTGCGTAGTCGAGTCGACACGTCGGCCCGTCGACGCGCCGATACGGCTGTGAAGCGAGTTGCATAGGTGTAGTTCTGCCTAGGACGGACCGTTCCGCCTGTCCGTTTCTTCCATCGCTTCTGTCACGCCGGTCCCCCTACTCTCTGTATCAGCACGTGCGTGTCCCGTAGTCGGTGGGGAAGCCGACGCCCGACGCGTGCTAGGTCCGGAGACTGATCATGACCATGCCCCAGCGCACCAACGCCGCCTACGTCCGCCCGGCCGTCCCCGGCCCGCGCCCGATGGCCCGCCCGATCCCCGCCGCCGCCATGGCCCGCCCCGTCGGCCCGCAGCACCCGGCCGCCATGCCGGTCGGCCGCCCGGTCGTCCCGCAGCCGCGCGCCGCCGTCACCTTCCTCACCGTCGCCGAGGTCGCCAGCATGATGCGCGTCTCGAAGATGACCGTGTACCGCCTCGTCCACGCCGGCGAGCTCTCCGCCGTCCGCGTCGGCCGCTCCTTCCGGGTGCCCGAGCGCGCCGTCCAGGACTACCTGCGCGACGCCTACACCGACATCGCCTGAGGAAGGACCTCGTCCTCCCCACCCTTCGCAGGCTCAGGGCGGGACCCCGGACGAGGCCGGATCCGGCTGCTCGACCGCACCACCACCCGGCCCGTCCGGGGGAGATCGACCCGGCGCGGTTCCCGTCGCGACGACGCGGCGGGGGCGCCGGGTAGGCTCGGGCCCCGAGCGACACCCCGGCCCCGGCCGGAGCCGTCGCACACGAGCTGATCCACACTCGCGTGGCGCCCGGTTCCGCCCCTGCGGTCACCGGCCGCCCCGCGGCCACGACGTCGGGAGCAGGACATGGGTTCGGTCATCAAGAAGCGGCGCAAGCGGATGGCGAAGAAGAAGCACCGCAAGCTGCTCAAGAAGACCCGCGTGCAGCGTCGCAACAAGAAGTGAGCTGACGCTCGTGCCGCCTGCGGTCGTCCTGGTCACCGGTGTCAGCCGGTGGCTGGGTGGTGCCCTGGCGGCCGAGCTGGCTCGCGACCCCTCCGTCGAGCGGGTCATCGGGGTGGACACCGTCCCCCCGTCGGCGGAGCTGCTCCGCCGGCTCGGTCGCACCGAGTTCGTGCGGGCCGACATCCGCAACCCGCTGATCGGCAAGGTGATCAGCACCGCGGCCGTCGACACCGTCGTGCACATGAACATCAGCTCCACGCCCGCCGGGTCCGGCGGGCGGGGGCCGATGAAGGAGCTCAACGTCATCGGGACGATGCAGCTCCTGGCCGCCTGCCAGCGCGCGCCCTCGGTGCGCCGGCTGGTGCTCAAGTCCACCAGCGCCGTCTACGGCGCCTCCCCGCGCGACCCGGCCGTCTTCACCGAGGCGATGCAGGCCCGGCGGGTGCCCTCGGGCGGCTTCGCGAAGGACAGCCTCGACATCGAGGGCTACGTGCGGTCGTTCTCGCGCCGCCGTCCCGACGTCAGGATCGCCGTCCTGCGGTTCACCAACTTCATCGGCCCGCGCATCGACTCGGTGCTCACCGGGTTCCTGCGGGTGCCGGTGGTCCCCACGGCGCTGGGCTACGACGCCCGCGTGCAGCTGCTGCACGAGGACGACGCGCTCGGGGTGCTCACCCGCGCCACCACCGGCGACTTCACCGGCACGGTCAACGTCGGGGGGACCGGCACCCTGCTGCTCTCCCAGGTCATCCGCCGGCTGGGCCGCCTGCAGCTGCCCGTACCGTCGCCCGCGCTGGGCTCGCTGGGCCGGTTCACCCGCCGGTTCGGCTTCGTCGACTACTCCCCGGAACAGATGCGCTTCCTCAACTTCGGCCGGGTCGTCGACACGACCGTGCTGCGCACCGAGTTCGGCTACACGCCGCGCTACACCACCGAGGCGGCGCTGGCCGACTACGCCCAGACGGTCTCGCCCGTGGTGCCCCCCGACCTGATCGGCGAGCTCGCGGCCGGCACCGAGGAGCTGGTCACCCGCGCCGGGTCCGTGGCGGCCGCGGTCGGCTCGGCGGTGGGCGGGCGGCTGCGGCCGGCGCCGGCGTCCCCGGGCCTGCGGGCGGTGCGCGATGCCTGAGGCCCGCGTCATCCCGCTGCGGCCCGACGAGCAGTCGCACGTCCCGCCGGCCGGGGAGCCGAGCTGGGACGAGCAGGTGGTCGGCGGCGTGGAGTTCCTCCGTCGTCGGCTGACCGGCGAGTACGCCACCGACGAGTTCGGCTTCGACCCCGACCTCACCGACCACCTGCTGCTGCCGCTGCTGCGGCCGCTGTTCCGCCGGTGGTTCCGCGTCGAGACCCACGGCGTCGAGAACGTGCCGGCCTCCGGTGGGGCCCTGGTGGTGGCCAACCACTCGGGCACGGTGCCGGTCGACGCGCTGATGACCACCGTCGCGCTGCACGACGACCACCCGGCGCAGCGGCGGTTCCGGCTGCTGGGCGCCGACCTGGTGTTCGACCTGCCCGTCGTCGGCGAGTTCGCGCGCAAGTTCGGCGCCACGCTCGCCTGCAGCGAGGACGCCGAGCGGTTGCTGCGCGGTGACGAGCTGGTCGGCGTCTTCCCCGAGGGGTTCAAGGGGATCGGCAAGCCCTTCCGCGACCGGTACACCCTGCAGCGGTTCGGCCGGGGTGGTTTCGTCACAGCGGCACTGCGCACCGGCAAGCCGATCGTGCCCTGCGCGATCGTCGGCGCGGAGGAGATCTACCCGATGGTCGGCAACGCGCGGACCGTCGCCCGGCTCCTCGGCCTGCCCTACTTCCCGATCACCCCGACCTTCCCGGCCCTGGGCCCGCTCGGCCTCGTGCCGCTGCCGTCGAAGTGGCTGATCGCGTTCGGGGAGCCGATCGAGACGGCGTCCTACGGCCCCGCGGCCGCCGAGGACCCGATGCTGGTGTTCAACCTGACCGACCAGGTCCGCGAGACCATCCAGCAGTCCATCTACCAGCTGCTGCTGCAGCGGAGCTCCGTCTTCTCCTGACGACCGGCCGACCGTGCACCTGCCGGGCCCTCGGGGGACCGGCGGAGCCCGACGGGTGCGCGGTCGCCGGAGAACCGGTAGGGGTCAGGCCGTCCGGCGACGGCGGAGCGCCACCGCGCCGCCGACGACGCCGCCGGTGAGGGCCGCGGCCGCCACGGTGGGGACGCCGATGCGCGCCGCCTTCCGACCGGTGCGGAAGTCGCGCACGGTCCACCCGCGCGAGCGGGCGACGGCGCGCAGCTCGGTGTCGGGGTTCACCGCGACCGCCGTGCCGGTGAGGCCGAGCATCGGCAGGTCGTTGGCCGAGTCGCTGTAGGCCGTGCAGCGGGACAGGTCGAGGTCCTCGCGCTCGGCCAGCGCCCGCACCGCCTCCGCCTTTGCCTCGCCGTGCATGAGCTCCCCGACGAGCCGGCCGGTGTAGCGCCCGTCGACCACCTCGGAGACGGTGCCCAGCGCGCCGGTCAGGCCGAGCCGGTGGGCGATGATGCTGGCCAGCTCCACCGGCGTCGCGGTGACCAGCCACACCCGCTGCCCGGCGTCGAGGTGCTGCTGGGCGAGGTTGCGGGTGCCCGACCAGATGCGGTCGGCCATCAGCTCGTCGTAGATCTCCTCGCCGGCGTCGACGATCTCGGCGACCTCCCGGCCGGCGACGAAGGCCAATGCCGTCTCGCGGATGGTGTGCATGTCGCCGGCGCTCTCGTTGCCGGCGACGCGGAACTTGGCCTGCTGCCAGGCGAAGCGGGCGATGTCGCGCGAGGTGAGGTACTTGCGCGAGGCCAGGCCGCGGGCGAACCAGAACAGCGAGGCGCCCATCATCATGGTGTTGTCGACGTCGAAGAACGCGGCCGCGGTGCGGTCGGCGACGACGGCCGGGACGGGCTCCACCTCGGCGGCCGCCGCGGAGGCCGCGCCGGCCACGTGGGCCCGGATCTCCTCCTCGGCGTGGGCCTCGGCAGCCCGTGCACCGCGCCTCCGGAACGGCAGTCGCGGCACCGTCACCTCCCTGGTCCGTCGCCGCCCGCGGGCGGCACCCGCGACCCTAGCGGGGGGCGCCGCCCCGCCGGACCGGGACCTCAGCAGAGCAGCGGGGGCAGCAGGCAGGTCGACAGCGGGGTGTCGAGCACCGGCGGAGGAGTGCTGGACGGCGACGGCGAGGTGCCGCTCCCGCCGGGCACCGGCAGCGGGGGCACCGGACCACCGTCCGGCGCGGGCGTCGTCGGCGCGGGGGTGCCGACCGGTGGCGTCGGGGCGCCAGGAGCCGGCGCGGAGCCCGTCGCCCCGCCGCTGCCGCCGCCCGAGGAGGGCGCCGCGGGCACGGGGTCCGGGGTGGGTGCGGCCGGAGGGGTCTCGCCGGCGGGGTCGGCCGGGACGGTGGCGGGGGCGCCCGGCGCCGACGGCTCCGGCGTCCCGGGCGCGGCGCACGGGGCCGGCACCGGGCCGAGCTCGTCGCGGCCGCTGGTCGCCGGGCCCCCGGCACAGGACAGCGCCGTCCGCAGCCGCTCGGCGCGGGCGCCGATCCGGCCCACCAGGTCGATCGAGCCGGTGGCCGCACCGCCGGTGTCGCCGGGCAGCGCGGCCCGCAGGTCGGCCAGCCCGGAGCGCTGCTGCCGCGCCCAGTCGGCGAGCGCCGTCAGCGGCGCGGCGTCGCGGGCGCCGAGCGCCTCGGTGGACACCAGCGCGGCGCCCTCCGTGGTCTGCGCGTCCATCGTGGCGAGCGTGTCGCGGACGAGCGGGGCGGGAGCGCCGCCGTCGGCCAGCCCGTCGAGCTCCTGCAGCCGCGTGGTGGCGAGCTGCAGCAGCGTCGGGCCGCGCTCGTCGCCGGCCAGGGCCAGCTGGGTCTGCTCGGTGCCGCGCTTGAGCCCGTAGAGCGCGTCGCCGGGCCCGGCGCCGGTCGACAGCGCGACCAGCGCGCCCGTCGCGGTGACCGCCAGGACCGCGCCGGCCACCGCGGCGGTCAGCCGGGACCGCCGGGCACCGCGTCCGGGCCGGAGACGGGCGCGCAGGCCGCGGGGCGGCGCGGGCGCCGGCGGGCGGACGGCGGCCATCGCGACCAGCCGGGCGCGCGTGGCGGCGCGGAACCCGGGCGCCGGGCCGTCGTCCAGGTCGGCGGCCAGCGCCCGCAGGCGGGCCTCCAGGGCGGCCTCGCGGTCCCGCACGGACGCCGGGCGGGGGCTGCCCGCGGCGTCGTGCGAGGGGCTCACCTGGGTCCTCCGGTCGGTCGGTCGGGGCGTGGTCGGGGGGAGCGGCGCCGGTCCGGCGCCGGCAGGGTCACCGCAGCTCCTCCGGCAGCAGGGCGGCCAGCCGCCGCACCGCGCGGTGCTGCAGCGCCTTGACCGCGCCGTCCTTCTTGCCCATGACCGCGGCGGTCTCCGACACCGACAGCCCCTGCAGGAACCGCAGGGAGATGCACTCCTGCTGCTCGCTGCCCAGCTGCCGGACGCAGGCCAGCAGCTGCTCGTTGGTCAGCCGGGCGACCACGGTGTCCTCGGGGCCGTCCGTGGCGCGGTCGGCGTCGCGCATGTCGGCGGTGCTGACCTCCAGCCGGAACCGGCTGCTCTTCACGTGGTCGCGGACGATGTTGCGGGCGATCGTCACCAGCCACGCGCCGACGTCGCGGCCCTGGAAGGACAGCGAGTCGATCCGCCGCAGCGCCCGCACGAAGGTCTCGCTGGTGACGTCCTCGGCGTGCGCGCGGTCGCCCGTGCGGTGCAGCACGAAGCGGTGGACCAGCGTCACGTAGTGGTCGTAGAGCTGCCCGAACGCCTCGGCGTCGCCGTCCTGGGTCCGGCGGACGAGGTCCCAGGCGTCGACCAGGTCGGCCGGGAGCTCCTCCCCGGGGACCGCGAACCCGTCGTCCGGTCCGTCGTCGCCCGACAGGGACGGCCCGGCGACGGCGTCCGGCCCGCGGACGGCGGACGGCGCGTCGTCCACCGGGCGCGACTGCGGCATGCGGGCGTCGACCTCCTCGTCGCACCCGCCGAGCCGTGACGGCTCGCCCGACGGGGTGTCCCTCCCGATCTCGACGGGTACCCGCTCCTGCTGCGGGTCGTCTCCCATGGTGACAACCTGACTGCGAACCGTCCACGTCGAGCGCCCCACCCGCACCCCGCGTCCCCGGAGTGCCGGGGCGCGGCCGGGAGGAGGCGCCGTGAGCACGGTGCGGCTGGAACTGCTCACCCGCGAGGGCTGCCACCTGTGCGTCGCCGCCGCCGAGACGGTCGCCCGGCTCGCCGCGGAGGCGGGGGTGGCCAGTCGCGAGATCGACGTCGACACCGCCCCGGAGCTGCGCGCGGAGTACGGCGACCGGGTGCCGGTGGTGCTGCTCGACGGCCGGGAGCACTCCTACTTCACCGTCGACGTCCCTCGGCTGCGCCGCGACCTGGGGCTCGGCTAGGCCCGGCGCGCGCCGGCCCGGCCCCGTCCGGCTATGGTGTCGGACACAGCGCCACCCGTCCGCGCTGGCCAGCGGCCCCGTGGGCCCGCCGCGACTTTGTTCCTGCGTTCACAAGCGGTTACCGTGGCAGTCGCCGGGTGGTCGTCCGCCCGGATCCCCGATGTCGTCCGCCCCCCTCGGCTCCCGCCGTCGTCCGGGCGCGACCGCTGTGGAGTGGACCCGTGATGCAGTCGCGGCCCCGGATCCCGGAGGCCACCGTCGCGCGCCTCGCCGTGTACCTGCGGGTGCTCAGCGGCCTGGCCGAGAGCGGTCGCGGCACGGTCTCCTCCGGTGAGCTGGCCTCGGCGGCCGGCGTCAACCCGGCGGGCCTGCGCAAGGACCTCTCCCACCTGGGGCCCTGCGGCACCCGCGGCGTCGGCTACGAGGTGGCCACCCTGCGCGACCGCATCGCCGGCGTGCTCGGGATGGAGACCGCGCACGCGTGCGTGCTGGTCGGGCTCGGCAACCTCGGCTCCGCCCTCGCCGGCTACGGCGGCTTCGGCAGCCGCGGGTTCGAGTTCGTCGGCCTGTTCGACGCCTCCCCGGCCCGCGTCGGCCAGGAGGTCGGCGGCCGGGTGGTGCGCCCCATGGAGGAGCTCGACGAGGTCGTCACCGCCACCCGGGCGACGATCGGGGTCATCGCGACACCGGCCGAGGTGGCGCAGCGGGTCTGCGACCGGCTGACCGCGGCCGGGGTGAGGAGCATCTTGAACTTCGCACCGGTGGCGCTCACCGCGCCCGCGGGGGTCGACGTCCGCCAGGTCGACCTCTCCGTCGAGCTGCAGGTCCTCGCGTTCCTCGACAAGCAGCGCGGCCCCGCCGCGGCCGTCCTCGCGCCCGCCGGGGGGATGGCATGAGCCTGCTCGCCGTCGGCATCAGCCACCAGACCGCGCCGGTCGCGCTGCTCGAGCAGTTCGCCATGACCCGCGACGAGCAGGTCAAGGCACTGCACGAGCTGGTCGGCAACGACCACGTCAGCGAGGCGCTGGTGCTGGCCACCTGCAACCGGGTCGAGGTCTTCGCCGAGGTCGACCGCTTCCACGGCGGCGTCGCCGAGGTCAGCCGGGTGCTCGCCCGCCAGGCCGGCGCCACCGTCGAGGAGCTCTCGCCCTACGTCACCGTGCACTACGAGGACCAGGCCGTCGCCCACCTGTTCACCGTCGCCGCCGGCCTGGACTCCATGGTCGTCGGCGAGACCCAGGTGCTCGGCCAGCTGCGCGCCGCCTACGCCCTCGCCCAGGAGGAGGGCACGGTCGCCCGCGCGCTGCACCCGGTGGCCCAGCACGCCCTGCGGGTGGGCAAGCGGGTGCACGCCGAGACCGGCATCGACCGGGCCGGGCAGTCGCTGGTCACCGTCTCACTCGACCGCGCCGAGGCGCGCGTCGGCCCGCTGGCCGGCCGGCCGGTGCTCGTCGTCGGCGCCGGCTCGATGGGCGCGCTCGCCGCCACCACGCTCTCCCGCCGCGGGGCGCTGGTCACCGTCGCCAGCCGCTCCCCGGAGTCGGCGGCGCGGCTGGCCGCGGCCGTCGACGGCGGCACCGCCGAGCTGGCCGACCTGCCCCGGGCCCTCGCCGACGCCGACGTGCTGGTCACCTGCACCGGCGCCACCGGCCTGGTCGTCTCCACCGACGCGGTCGCCACCGCCATGGCCGGCCGCGCCCACCGCCCGCTGGCCGTCGTCGACCTGGCGCTGCCCCGCGACGTCGCCCCCGGCGTCGCCGCGCTCCCCGGCGTGCACGTCGTCGACCTCGCCCTGCTCCAGGGCGAGCGCAACGGGGCCCTCCTGCACGGCGAGCGCCCGGCTGCCGGCGCCGACCCGGTGGCCGGCGCGATCGGCGCCGACGACGTCTCCGCCGCGCACGCCCTCATCGAGGCCGAGACCGCGCTGCTGCGCGCCGAGCAGCAGGCCGCCGCCGTCGCCCCGACGGTGTCCGCGCTGCGCAGCCAGGCCGCCGAGGTCGTCGACGCCGAGCTGCTGCGGCTGTCCACCCGGCTGCCCGACCTCGACACCCGGGCCCGCAACGAGATCGCGCGGACCGTGCGCCGCGTCGTCGACAAGCTGCTGCACGAGCCGACCGTGCGGGTCAAGGAGCTGGCCAGCACCCCCGGCGGCGTCGACTACGCCGACGCGCTGCGCGCGCTGTTCGGCCTGGGCATCGACGCCGAGGTGCCGGCCGACGGGTCGCACCTGGCCGAGGCGGTCGGCGTCGACCCCGACGAGCTGCGCCCGGGCGGCGCCGCGTGACGACGCCGTCCACCAGCACCGCCACCAGCACGGCCACCCGGACGCTGCGGCTGGGCACCCGCGCCAGCCAGCTCGCCCGCACCCAGTCGCAGACCGTCGCCGACGCGATCACCGCGGCCAGCGGGCTGCCCGTCGAGCTGGTCCACATCAGCACCGAGGGCGACCGGTCGGCCGCGGCCATCGCGCAGCTCGGCGGCACCGGCGTCTTCGTCACCGCCATCCGGCAGGCCCTGCTCGAGGGCACCGTCGACGTCGCCGTGCACAGCTACAAGGACCTGCCCACCGCACCCGAGCCCGGCCTGCTGCTGGCCGCCGTCCCGCCCCGGGAGGACCCGCGCGACGCGCTCGTCGCCCGCGACGGGCTGACCCTCGGCGAGCTGCCGGCCGGCGCCCGGGTGGGCACCGGCGCGCCCCGCCGGGTCGCCCAGCTGCGCGCCCTCGGCCTGGGCCTCGACGTCGTGCCGATCCGCGGCAACGTGGACACCCGGATGGCCCGCGTCGTCCCGGGCGACCTCGACGCCGTCGTGCTCGCCCGCGCCGGGCTCTCCCGGCTGGGCCGGCTCGGCGCGGTCACCGAGACCCTCGACCCGCTGCAGGTGCTGCCCGCGCCCGCCCAGGGCGCGCTGGCCGTCGAGTGCCGGGCCGACGACGAGCGCACACTGGAGGTGCTCGCCGCCCTCGACGACGCCGGCACCCGCGCCTGCGTGCTCGCCGAGCGCACCACGCTCGCCGCGCTGGAGGCCGGGTGCAGCGCGCCGGTCGCCGCGTACGCGGAGCTGGCCGAGGGCGACGACGGCCCCGAGCTCTACCTGCGGGCCTCGGTCACCGCGCTCGACGGCAGCGACGGCGTCCGCGGCTCGGCCACCGGCCCGGTGGGCGACGCCGAGCGGCTCGGCCGCGAGATCGCCGCCGACCTGCTCGACCGCGGCGCCGCCGACCTGATGGCGGCGTCCCGGTGACCCCCTCCGCCGGGCAGCCCGCCCCGGCCCCCACGACCCCCGCACACGCCCTCCCGGGGGCCACGACACCCACAAGGACCAGGAGCACGCGATGACGCGCTTCCGCAAGACCCCAGGCCGCGTCGTCTTCGTCGGCGCCGGCCCCGGCGACCCCGGCATGCTGACCGCCCGCGCCACGGCCGCGCTGGCCGAGGCCGGGGTCGTGCTCGTCGACCCCGACGTCCCCGCGCCCGTGCAGGACGCGGTCCGCGACAGCCGCCCCGGCCTCGAGCTGACCCCGGTCAACGGCGAGCCGGCCGACGTCGCCAAGGGCGCGGTCGCGGCGGCGAAGAACGGCGACGTCGTCGTCCGGCTGGTCGCCGGCGACCCGTTCACCTCCGACGCCGCGGTCAAGGAGGTGCTCGCCGTCGGCCGCACCTCGGTGCCCTTCGACGTCGTCCCCGGCGTCGCGCCCGCGACCGCCGTCCCCGCCTTCGCCGGCGTGGCCCTCGGCGGCACCTCGCTGACCGCCGACCTCCGCGACGGCACGGCCGACCTCCCGGCGCTGGCCGGCGCGGCCGCCGCGCTCGGCGCCCCCGTCGTGCTGCAGGCCGGCGCCGAGCAGCTCCCCGACGCCGCGGCCCGCCTCGTCGAGGGCGGCCTGTCCGGCAGCACGCCGGTCGTGGTCACCGCCGGCGGCTCGGGCACCGGCCAGAAGAGCGTCGTCGCCAAGCTGTCGGCCGTGGCCGAGAAGACCGCCGGGGTCGACGCGCTCACCGGCGCGGTCGTGGCCACCGTCGGCGCGGCCGTCGACAAGCGCGGCAAGCTCTCCTGGTGGGAGAGCCGGCCGCTGTTCGGCTGGCGGGTGCTGGTGCCGCGCACCAAGGACCAGGCCGGGGAGATGAGCGACCGGCTGCGGGCCTACGGCGCGGTGCCGGTCGAGGTGCCCACCATCGCCGTGGAGCCCCCGCGCAGCGCGGCCCAGATGGACCGGGCGATCAAGGGCCTGGTCACCGGCCGCTACGGCTGGATCGTGTTCACCTCGGCCAACGCGGTGAAGGCCGTGCGCGAGAAGTTCGCCGAGCTCGGCCTCGACGCCCGCGCGTTCGCCGGCGTCAAGGTGGCCTGCGTCGGCGAGCAGACCGCGGAGTCGGTGCGCGCCTTCGGCATCGTGCCCGAGCTGGTGCCCACGGGCGCCCAGTCCAGCGAGGGCCTGCTGGCCGACTTCCCCGAGTACGACGACGTCCTCGACCCGATCAACCGGGTGCTGCTGCCGCGCGCCGACATCGCCACCGAGACCCTCGCCGCGGGCCTGGTCGAGCGCGGCTGGGAGATCGACGACGTGACCGCCTACCGCACCGTGCGGGCGGCCCCGCCGCCGGCGCCGGTGCGCGAGGCGATCAAGGGCGGCGGCTTCGACGCGGTGTGCTTCACCTCGTCGAGCACCGTGCGCAACCTGGTCGGCATCGCCGGCAAGCCGCACGCCAAGACCGTCGTCGCGGTCATCGGCCCGGCCACCGCCGCCACCGCGCAGGAGTTCGGCCTGCGGGTGGACGTGCAGCCCGAGACCGCCGCCGTCGGCCCGCTGGTCGACGCGCTGGCCGAGTTCGCCGAGGCGCGGCGGGCGGAGGCCGGGGAGTGACCGCGGCGCAGGGCGGGTCGAACCCGGGCTTCGCGCGCGGGCGCCGGCTGCGGTCGACGCCCGCGCTGCGCCGGCTCACCGCGCAGACCCGGGTGGCCCCTGCCGACCTGGTGCTGCCGGTGTTCGTCAAGGAGGGCATCACCGAGGCCCAGCCGATCGGCTCGATGCCCGGCGTCGTCCAGCACACGCTCGACTCGCTGCGCAAGGCCGCGCACGAGGCGGCCGACGCCGGCATCGGCGGGCTGGTCCTCTTCGGCGTCCCCGCCGAGAAGGACGAGGTCGGCTCGCAGGCCGACGCCGCCGACGGCATCGTCAACGTGGCGCTGCGCCAGCTGCGGGCCGACCTCGGCGACGAGCTGGTGCTGGTGGCCGACCTGTGCCTGTGCGAGTACACCTCGCACGGGCACTGCGGGGTGGTCACCCCGGCCGGCGTCGTCGACAACGACCCGACCCTGGACCGGTACGCCTCGGTGGCCATCGCGCAGGCGGAGGCCGGCGCCCACGTCATCGCCCCCAGCGGGATGATGGACGGGCAGGTCGCGGCGATCCGCCGGGCGCTGGACTCCCGCGCGTTCACCGAGACGCCGATCCTCGCCTACGCCGCCAAGTACGCGAGCGGCTTCTACGGCCCGTTCCGCGAGGCGGCCGAGGGGGCGCCCCAGTTCGGCGACCGCTCGACCTACCAGATGGACCCGCCCAACGCCGACGAGGCGCTGCGCGAGGTGGCGCAGGACCTCGCCGAGGGCGCCGACGCCGTCATGGTCAAGCCGGCGCTGCCCTACCTCGACATCGTCGCCCGGGTCGCCGACGCCGTCGACGTCCCGGTCAGCGCCTACCAGGTCAGCGGTGAGTACGCGATGGTCGAGGCCGCCGCCCGCAACGGCTGGATCGACCGCGAGCGGGCGATCCTCGAGACGCTCACCGCCATCCGGCGGGCCGGGGCCGGCCAGGTCCTCACCTACTGGGCCGTCGAGGCCGCGCGCCTGCTGCGCTGATGCCCTACGTCGAGCCCGGGGGCTCCTGGCGGCCGTTCTGGCTGGCCGCCGGGGTCCTCGGGCTCCTCGCCGTCCTGGACGCCGTGCTGCCGGGGATCGACGTGCCGCCGCCGCTGTGGGCGCTCGCCGCGCTCGCGGTGCCCGGCGTCGTCGCCGCCGTCTGCCTGGCCGCGCGCCGCGCCTGGACGGTGCGGGTGGACCCGGGCGGGCCCGACGGCGCGCTGTCGGTGGGTCGTGAGCGGGTGGCGCTGGCCGACGTCGACGCCGCGCACCTGCGCGCCGTGCGGGAGGGGACGGCGGGCGTGGACGCCGGTGCCCCCGTCCTCGGTGGCGGCTGGACGGTGCCGCGCGGCCGCAGCGGGCTGCCGCTGCGGCTGGCCGACGGGCGCACCGTGCTGGTCCCCACCCGCGACCCGGCCGCCCTGGGCACCGCGCTGCTCGGCGCGGTGCCGGCGAGGGCGACGTCACAGCGCGCCGACCCCGACGCCCCCGACGGCCGCCCGGGCGGGAGGAGGACACTGGGGCCGTGACCTCGCTGGACACCGCCCGGTACGACTACGCGGCACCCGTCTCGGCCGAGCTGTTCGCGCGCGGGCAGCGCGTCACCCCCGGTGGCGTGAACTCCCCGGTGCGCGCGTTCCGCGCCGTCGGCGGCACCCCGCGCTTCATGACCTCCGGCTCCGGCCCGTGGCTCACCGACGCCGACGGCCGCCGCTACGTGGACCTCGTCGCGTCGTGGGGGCCGATGATCCTCGGCCACGCCCACCCGGCCGTCGTCGAGGCGGTCACCGCCGCCGCGCGCCGCGGGTTCTCCTTCGGCACCCCCACCGAGGGGGAGCTGGAGCTCGCCGAGGAGATCAGCGCGCGGATGCCCCCCGTGGAGCGCGTGCGGCTGGTCAACTCCGGCACCGAGGCGGTGCTCTCGGCGGTGCGGCTGGCCCGCGGCGCCACCGGTCGGCCGGTCGTGGTCAAGTTCGCCGGCTGCTACCACGGCCACGTCGACGCGCTGCTCGCCTCGGCCGGCTCCGGCGTGGCCACCCTCGGCCTGCCCGACACCCCCGGCGTCACCACCGGCGCGGCCGCCGACACCGTGGTGCTGCCCTACAACGACGTCGCCGCCGTCGAGCGGGTGTTCGCCGAGCGCGGCTCCGACATCGCCCTCGTCGTCAGCGAGGCGGCGCCGGGCAACATGGGCGTCGTCCCGCCGCGGGACGGCTTCAACGCCGAGCTGCGCCGGATCACCGCCGCGCACGGCGCGCTGCTGCTGCTCGACGAGGTGATGACCGGCTTCCGGGTGTCCCGCTCGGGCTGGTACGGCCACGACCCGGTCGACGCCGACCTGTTCACCTTCGGCAAGGTCATGGGCGGCGGTCTGCCGGCGGCGGCGTTCGGCGGCCGCGCCGACCTCATGGACCACCTGGCGCCGACCGGGCCGGTCTACCAGGCCGGCACGCTGGCCGGGAACCCGGTCGCCGTCGCCGCCGGGCTGACCACGCTGCGGCACTGCACCGACGAGGTGTACGCCCGCTGCGACGAGGTGGCCGCGGTGCTGCGCGGCGCCACCAGCGCGGCGCTGTTCGCCGCCGGCGTCCCGCACCGGGTGCAGCAGGCCGGCTCGATGTTCTCGGTGTTCTTCGTGCCCGACGAGCGCCAGGTGCGCGACTACGACGACGCCCGCACCCAGGACACCGCCGCGTACACCGCCTTCTTCCACGAGATGCTCGCCCGCGGCGTGTACCTGCCGCCGTCGGCCTACGAGTCGTGGTTCGTCAACGCCGCGCTCGACGACGCGGCGGTGGAGCGGGTGCTCGCCGCGCTGCCCGCCGCCGCCCGCGCCGCCGCGGCCGCCGACCCGGCTGACGCGCCGCCCGAGGAGGCCGCCAAGGACGCGCAGGAGCTCTCCCCGTGACGGACGCGACGACGGTGGTGCACCTGCTGCGGCACGGCGAGGTGCACAACCCCGCCGGCGTGCTCTACGGCCGGCTGCCGGGCTACCGGCTCTCGGCGGCGGGGGAGGGGATGGCCCGGACGGCGGCGGAGTGGCTCGCCGGCCGCGGCGTGACCCACCTGGTGTCCAGCCCGCTGGAGCGCGCTCAGCAGACCGCGGCACCGCTCGCCGAGCGGCTGGGCCTGCCGGTGGCCGTCGACGACCGGCTCATCGAGGCAGGCAACGCCTTCGAGGGGCTGCGGGTGGGCGTCGGCGACGGCGCCCTGCGCTCCCCCCAGCACTGGTGGAAGCTGCGCAACCCGCTGCGGCCGTCGTGGGGCGAGCCCTACGTCGAGATCGCCGCGCGCATGCTGGCCGCCGTCGAGGCCGCCCGCGACGCCGCCCGCGGCAGTGCCGCCGTCTGCGTCAGCCACCAGCTGCCCATCTGGACGCTGCGGCTGCACCTGGAGGGACGCCGCTACGCCCACGACCCGCGCCGCCGCCAGTGCGGGCTGGCCAGCGTGACCTCGGTGACCTACGAGGGCGACCGGGTGGTCGGCGTCTCCTACGCCGAGCCGGCCGGGGCCACCGACCCCGACGCGGTGCCCGGGGCATGAGGCGGGCCCCGCTCGCCGCGGTGGCGGCGCTCGGCGTGCTCACCGGCTGCTCCACCGGGGAGGGCCAGGTCGACGTCGCCAACGGCGGCCAGTTCCGCTTCGTCGCGGCGACCCCGGCCGGCGAGGTCATCGCCGAGGCCGAGCGGGCCGCCGCCCCCGACTTCCGCGGCACCCTCCTCGGTGGCGGCGACTGGACCTCGGCCGAGCTCGACGGTCAGGTCGCCGTGCTGAACTTCTGGGGCTCGTGGTGCCCACCGTGCCGGGTGGAGACGCCGCAGTTCCAGGAGGTCTACGCCGACGTCCGCGACGAGGGCGTGGCGTTCCTCGGCCTCAACGTCAAGGAGACCGACGAGCAGTTCGCGCAGGCGTTCGTCGACAGCGAGGGCATCGAGTTCCCCTCGCTCTACGACCCCGCCGGCGAGGTCGCCCTCGCGTTCCGGGACTACCCGGCCACGGCGATCCCGTCCACCATCGTGCTCGACCGCGAGGGCCGGGTGGCCGCCGTCTACACCGGCGAGGTCGCCCAGGACGACCTGCGCGCGGTCGTCGACTCGCTGGTCGGGGAGGGCTGAGGTGGGGCAGGAGCTCGCCGCGCTGGTCACCGACGGCCCGCTGCTCGTCGCCGCGGCCGTCGCCGCCCTCGTCGGCCTGGTCAGCTTCGCCTCGCCGTGCGTGCTGCCGCTGGTGCCCGGCTACCTCTCCTACGTCACCGGCCTGGTCGGCAGCGGGGCGGCCAGCGGCGCCCGGACCACCGCCCCGGCACTCGCCGGGGACGGCGCCGGGGCGACGGCCGCCACCGCCACCGCCGTCCGCGCCGACGAGCGCTCGCCCCGCGGGCGGATGGTGCTCGGGGCGGTGCTGTTCGTCCTCGGCTTCACCGCGGTGTTCGTCGCCGTGGGCACCGCCTTCGGCGGGCTGGGCCGGCTGCTCGTGCAGTACGACGACGTGATCACCCGGGTCATGGGCGTCGTCGTCATCGTCGTCGGGCTGGGTTTCCTCGGCCGGTTGCCGCTGCTGCAGCGTACCGCCCGGCTGTCGGTGCGGCCGGCCGCGGGCCTGGCCGGCGCGCCGCTGCTCGGGGTCGTCTTCGGCCTGGGCTGGACGCCGTGCCTGGGGCCCACGCTCTCGGCGGTGTACTCGCTGGCCTACACCGAGGCCACCGCCGGCCGGGGCGCGCTGCTGTCGGTGGCCTACTGCCTGGGCCTGGGCGTGCCGTTCGTGCTCGTCGCGCTCGGCGCGCGGTGGGCGGTCGGGGCGACGGCGTTCCTGCGCCGGCACGCCCGCACCGTCACCCGCTTCGGCGGCGCCGTCCTCGTGCTCGTCGGCCTGCTGCTGGTCACCGGCGCCTGGAGCGAGATGATGTCCTGGCTGCGGTCCTGGCTGGCGGCCTCGGGCCTGGGGGAGTCGCTGCTGTGACCGTCACCGCCCCGCCGCGGTCGGCCGCCACGCCCCCGCCGCCCCCCGCCCGGCCGTCGGCCGCCCGCCGGCTCGGCGGGTTCCTGCTGCGCCAGTGGCGTCGGCTCACCGCCATGCGGACGGCGATCGTGCTGCTGTTCCTGCTCGCGCTCGCCGCCGTCCCCGGCTCGCTGCTGCCGCAGCGCTCCCTGTCGCAGGCCAACGTCGCCCAGTACTTCACCGAGCACCCGACGCTCGCGCCGGTGCTGGACGACCTGTTCCTGTTCGACGTCTTCAGCTCCCCGTGGTTCGCCGCGGTGTACCTGCTGCTGTTCGTCTCGCTCGTCGGCTGCGTGCTGCCCCGCGCGCTCGAGCACGCCCGCGCGCTGCGCACCCCGCCGCCGCCGGCCCCGCGCCGGCTCTCCCGGCTGCCCGACGCCGCGGAGCTGCCCACCCCGCTGCCGGCCGCCGACGCCCTCGACGTCGTCGAGGAGGAGCTGCGGGTGCGCCGCTACCGCGTCGTCCGCCGCGAGCGCGGGGGCCAGGCGGAGCTGTCGGCCGAGAAGGGGCTGCTCAAGGAGGCCGGCAACCTGCTCTTCCACCTCGCGCTGCTGGCGCTGCTGGTGGCCCTGGCCGGCGGGAAGCTGTGGGGCTACGAGGGCAGCATCCTGGTCACCGAGGGCGGCCGGTTCTGCAACTCGTTCCAGCAGTACGACACCTACTCCTCCGGCGCGCTGGTCGAGGGCAGCGACCTGACGCCGGTCTGCGTCGGCCTCGAGGACTTCCGCGCCGAGTACGAGGAGAACCTGACGGCCGCCTCGTTCACCGCCGACATCACCTACGGGCCGCCCGGGCAGGAGGGCCGGCCCACGACGATCGGCGTCAACGACCCGCTGCGGGTCGACGGCGACCGCGTCTACGTGACCGGCCACGGGTTCGCCCCGCGGTTCACCGTGACGCTGCCCGACGGGTCGACGTTCGACGACGTCTCCGCGCCGTTCCTGCCCACCGAGCAGAGCACCATGGCCAGCGAGGGCGCGCTCAAGCTGCCCGACCTGGGCGCCGGCGCCGAGGACCAGCTCGCGCTGCAGGGCTTCTTCGCCCCGACCGGCGTCGTCCGCGACGGCATCCTCACCTCGATCGACCCGCAGCCGCTGGCGCCGCAGGTCGCGGTCGTGGTCTACCGCGGCTACCTGGGCCTGGACTCCGGCCTGCCGCAGTCGGTGTACTCGCTGGACACCTCGCAGATCGAGCGCGGCCGGCTCACCGAGGTCGGCTCGGCCAACCTGCGGGTGGGGGAGTCGACGACGCTGCCCGACGGGACGACGGTGACCTTCACCGGCGTCGCCGAGTACGCCGCCCTGCAGTTCTCGCACGACCCCGGCCAGGTGTGGGTGCTCGTCGCCGCGATCGCCGTCCTGGTCGGCCTGCTCGGCATGCTCCTGGTGCGCCGCGAGCGGGTCTTCGCCCGCGCCACCGCCGCCCCCGCGGACGGCGGTACCGTGCTCGGCGTCGGCGTGCTGACCCGCGGCAGCGGCGACGGCGCCCCGCGCTCCGCCGCGCTCACCGACGACCTGCGGGCGGCCCTGGCGGCCCGCGCTGCAGACCGCGCCCCGTCCCACGGGGCCGCACCGGAACCGGAGGCCTCCCCGCGTGACCGCTGACCAGCTGGCCGCCCTCTCCGACACGCTGTTCTCCAGCAGCGTCGGTCTCTACTCCCTGGCCGTCGTGGCCTTCTGCGCGCAGCTGGCCTTCGGCCGCCGGCCCGCCCGCGCCCGCGAGCTGGTCGGCGCCGGTGCTCCCGTCGAGCCCGGCGCCCCCGCGGCGTCCGCGCACCGGGCCGACCCGCCGGCGGTGCGCCGCTGGGGCCGGGTCGCGATGCTGCTCACGGCGCTCGGCGCGGTCGCGCACACCGGCGTCCTGGTCGCCCGCGGCCTGGCCACCGACCGGCTGCCGTGGGGCAACATGTACGAGTTCGCGACCGCCGTCGTGCTCGTCGCCGTGGTGGCCTTCGTGGTGCTGGCGGTGCGCTCGCCGGGCCTGCGGCACCTGGGCCTGTTCGTGCTCGCCCCGGTCGTGGTCAGCCTGGTGGCGATCGGCCTGTTCCTCTACGTCGAGGACGGCCCGCTGGTGGCCGCGCTGCGCTCGAGCTGGCTGGCCGTCCACGTGACGACGGCGATCCTCGGCTTCGGCGTCTTCTTCGTCAGCGGCATCGCCAGCATCCTGTACCTGGTGCGGTCGCGGCACGAGGCCCGCGGCGGCGACCCGGCCGGGCTGGTGGCGCGCATCCCCGACGCGGCCACGCTCGACCGGGTGGCGCACCGCACCGTCGTCTTCGGCTTCCCGATCTGGACCTTCGCCGTCATCGCCGGCGCCATCTGGGCCGAGAGCGCCTGGGGCCGGCCGTGGGGCTGGGACCCGAAGGAGACCTGGGCGTTCATCGCGTGGGTCGTCTACGCCGCCTACCTGCACGCCCGGACGACGGCGGGCTGGCGCGGCCGGTCCGCGGCGTGGGTGAACGTCGTCGGCCTGGCGGTCATGGTGTTCAACCTGCTCTACGTGAACATGGTGTCCACCGGCCTGCACAGCTACGGCGGCGTGAACTGAGTCCGCACCACCCGTCCCAGCAGGGCACTCCCGCCCCCTGAGCAGGGGTGCGGGCCCCGGGCGGGTCGGTTGCGTGCTTCCATTCCCCGCATGACCGCACGTGCGGGGGACCGGCGAGGAGGCCACCGTGGCTAGGCACGCAGCCGCTGACGACGCCGGCACCGACCCGATCGTCGCAGCCGCGCTCGCCCGGCGGCAGGCGTCGGCGTCCACCGAGGGCGCCGGCTCCACGCAGGGCACCGAGGGCGGACTCGGCTGGCCCGGCGACACCACCACCGGGGGCGGGCTGGGCTGGCCCGGCTCGACCGACGCCGCGGCGGAGACCGCCCGCATCGACGCCGTCCCGCCGGTGCCCGTGCCCGCGGACGACCCGGGACCACCCGGCCGGCGCGGCTGGCGCCGCCTCTTCGGCGGCCGCGCCGCCTAGCGCACGCAGTTCCGCGGACGTGCACCGGGCAACTCCGCGGACGTGCACGGGGCAACTCCGCGGAAGTGCCCGCTACTGCGTCAGGCGGGGGAGCCGTCGTCGCGGCGGACGCGGCGGGCGAGCTCCCGGAGGAACTCGGGGTCGTCGTCGGGGGCGACCGGACGGGCCGCCTGCGGGGGGCGCGGACGGCGGGCAGGCCGCGGCGGGCGCACCCCGCTCCCGGCAGCGGCCGTCGCGCGCACCACGAGCACGACCACGAGCACCGCGACCACCAGCAGCACCGCGAACACCCTCGCCACCCCCTCCTCGACGGGTCCGTGCCGTCAATGTACGCACGCGGGGATACTCGGGGGCCGGAGCGCGACACCGCCCCGGCCCCGAGCAGGACGGAGAGACCCATCGACGCCGTCGACCGCCAGCTGATCGAGCTGCTGCGCGACAACGGCCGGGCCAGCTACGCCGAGCTGGCGCGCCAGGTCGGCCTCTCCGCGCCGTCGGTGCACGAGCGCGTCGGCAAGCTGGAGGCCGCGGGCGTCATCACCGGCTACCGCGCCGTCGTCGACCCCGCCGCCCTCGGCCTGGACGTCACCGCGCTGGTCGGCGTCATCGAGAGCGACTCGGTCGACGACACCGGGGTGGAGGCGACGCTGCGCGCGATGCCCGAGGTGGAGGACTGCTGGCGGGTGGCCGGCAGCGAGGCCTTCGTGCTCAAGGTGCGGGTGACCGACATCCCGGCACTGGAGGCGGCCATCAACGCGTTGAACCGGATCGAGGGCGTCGCCCGGACCCGCACCACCGTGGTGCTGTCGACGAAGTGGGAGGGCCGTCATGGCTGAGCAGGACCGCACGCCCGGGACGGCTGCGGAGCGCCCGAAGGTGCTGCCCTGGCTGGTGATCCACACCGTCGGCCGGCTGGCGGTGTTCGCGGTGCTGACCGTCGTCCTGTGGATGGTCGGCCTGGACCTCTGGTCGGGCCTCCTCTTCGGGCTGGTGCTGTCGATGCCGGTCGCGTACTTCCTGCTGCGCCGCTCGCGCGAGCGGCTGAGCGTGGCGCTGGTGCTGCGCGCGGAGGAGAAGCGCCGCGCCAAGGAGCAGCTGCGCGCCCGGCTCAGCGGCGACGCCGCGGCCTGACGCTCAGCCCGACAGGGCCAGGCCGGCCGCCAGCAGCACGCCGGTGGCCAGCGTGAGCAGGCCGGTCGCCTGCAGCGCGGCGATCAGCGCCGGCCCGCGGCCGCCGGAGAGCACCACGCGGGACGGCGGCACCGCCAGCGGGGCGGCGGCCAGCGCGAGCAGCGCCCACGGCCGGTCCACCCCGATCGCGACGACGACGGCGACGGCGACCGCGAGCAGCCCGACGTAGAACCACCGGGTCCGCGTGTCACCGAGCAGCACCGCCAGCGTGCGCTTGCCCACCCGCGCGTCGCCCTCGACGTCGCGCAGGTTGTTGACCACCAGCAGCGCCACCGACAGCAGCCCGATCGGCACCGCCGCGGCCAGCGCGAGCCCCTCGACCCGGCCGGTCTGCACGAACGTCGTCCCGGCCACGGCGACCAGGCCGAAGAAGACGAAGACGAACACCTCGCCCAGCGCGCGGTAGCCGTAGGGCAGCGGGCCGCCGGTGTAGGTCCAGGCCGCCGCGATGCACACCGCGCCGACGGCGACGAGCCACCAGCTCGACAGGGCGGCCAGCACCAGCCCCGCGACACCGGCGACGGCGAAGGCGAGCAGCGCCGCCGTCAGCACCGCGCGGGGCGAGGCCGCGCCCGAGCCGACCAGCCGCATCGGCCCGACCCGGACGGCGTCGGTGCCGCGCCGGCCGTCGGAGTAGTCGTTGGCGTAGTTGACCGCCACCTGCAGCGCCAGGGCCACCAGCAGCGCCAGCAGCGCGGGCACGAGCCGGAACCCGTCGAGCGCGGCCGCGGCGCCGGTGCCCACGAGCACCGGGGCGAGGGCCGCGGGCAGCGTGCGGGGCCGGGCGCCGGCCACCCACTGCGCAGGTGTCGCCGTCATGCCCGGTCCTCCACCGCGGCGGCGACCGCGCGGCGGTCGGGCTTGCCGGTGTGCAGGGTGGGCACCGTCTCGAGCAGGTGCAGCTCCCGGGGGGCCGACGGGCCGCCGAGCCGCTCGACCACCCACGGCCGCAGGGCACCCAGCTCGGGCACCGCACCGGGCGCGGGCACGACGGCGGCCACCACCCGCTGCCCCCACTCCTCGTCGGGCCGGCCGAACACCACCGCGTCGGCCACCGAGGGGTGCTCGCGCAGCGCGCCCTCGACCGCCTGCGGGGCGACGTTCACCCCGCCGGTGACGACGACGTCGTCGAGCCGGCCGGTGACGGTGAGCCGACCGTCGGGGCCGATCGAGCCGGCGTCGCGGGTGCGGAACTCCCCGCCGGTGAAGGCCTCCGCGGTGCCCCGGGGGTCGCGCCGATAGCCCAGGGCCAGCACCGGGCCGGCCACCGCGATCCCCTCGTCGTCCACGCGGACCCGGACGCCGTCGAGCGGGACGCCGTCGTAGACGCAACCCCCGGCGGTCTCGGTCATCCCGTAGGTGGTCACCACGGCCACCCCCTCCTCGCGGGCGCGCGCGAGCAGCCCCGGGTCGGTGGCGGCGCCGCCCACCAGCACGGCGTCGAAGGCGCGCAGCGCCGCCGGCTCGCGCTCCAGGTACCGGCGCAGCTGGGTGGGCACCAACGCCGTGTAGCGGCGGTCGCCACCGGTGCGGGTGACCGCCTCGGCCAGCGGCTCCCCGGCCCGCAGGACGGTGGGCTCGGTGCCGGCCAGCACCGAGCGGCAGAGCACCTGCAGGCCGGCGATCGCCGGCACCGGCAGGGCGAGCAGCCAGGTGCCCGGGCCGCCCAGCCGGTCGAGCGTGGCGGTGGCCGAGGCCCGCAGCGCCGCGGCGGGCAGCAGCACGCCGCGCCCACCTCCGGTGGAGCCGGAGGTGACCACGACGAGGTCGGCGCCGTCCTCCAGCGGCTCGCCGGGTGCCAGGACCTCGCGGGCGGCCGCCGCGGCGGGGCCGGCAGGTAGGACGGCGAGCGGCGCACCGCCGTCGAGGGCGGCGCGGACGGCCGGCAGCACGGTGGTGAGGACGGCGTCAGGGGAGTCCGGCGCGGGGAGGACGGTCAGCTGCCGGGGCACGGCGAACCAGGGTACGTAAGGGGACCCTGCCGCCCCCCACCACTCGTGGGCTCGCGGCGGGCCCCCGCAGGAGGGCCATACGCTTGCGGGCGTGATCACCGCCGCCGTCCCGCCGGGGATCGAGGAGCTGGCGGTGTGGTCGGTGCCGATGCGCACCCGCTTCCGCGGGATCGACGTCCGCGACGGGGTGCTGGTGCGCGGCCCGGGCGGCTGGGGCGAGTTCTCCCCGTTCTGGGACTACGACGCCGCCGAGAGCCGCCGCTGGTGGGCCGCCGCGGCGGAGGCGGCGTCCGGGGGCTGGCCGCCGCCGGTGCGCGACACGGTGCCGGTCAACGTCACGGTGCCCGCGGTCGACGCCGTGCGGGCGCACGCGATCGTGACGGCGTCGGGCTGCCGCACGGCGAAGGTGAAGGTCGCCGAGCCGGGCCAGACCCCCGCCGACGACCTCGCCCGGGTGGAGGCCGTGCGCGACGCCCTGGGCCCCGGCGGCGCCGTGCGGGTGGACGCCAACGCCGCCTGGGACGTCGACACCGCCGTCGCGCGGATCCGGGAGCTCGACCGCGTCGGGCTGGAGTACGTCGAGCAGCCCTGCGCCGGTCTGGACGAGCTCGCCGCGCTGCGCCGCCGGGTGGACGTGCGCGTGGCGGCCGACGAGGTCGTGCGGCGCGCGGCCGACCCGCTCGCGGTCGACCTGCGGGAGGCCTGCGACGTCGTCGTCCTCAAGGTGCAGCCCCTGGGCGGCGTGCGCGCGGCGCTGCGGGTGGCCGAGGCGCACGGGTTGCCGTGTGTCGTCTCCTCCGCGCTGGAGTCGTCGGTGGGCATCGCGGCGGGGGTGGCGCTGGCCGCGGCGCTGCCCGAGCTGCCCTTCGCCTGCGGGCTGGCCACGGTCGCGCTGCTGGCGGAGGACGTGACGTCGGCGCCGCTGCTCCCGGTCGACGGCGTGCTGCCGGTCCGCGCGGTGGTGCCCGACCGGCTGGCCGCGGTCGCCGCCGGCCCGGGCACGGCCACGCGCTGGTCCGGCCGGCTCGCGGCGGTGCTGGCGGCGTGAACCCCGCCACCGCGCTGGCCCGCGTGCTGGTCGACGAGCTGGCCCGCCACGGCGTCACCGACGCCGTGCTGGCCCCCGGCTCGCGCTCGGCGCCGGTCGCGCTCGCGCTGGCCGCGGCGGAGCGGGCCGGCGTGCTGCGGCTGCACGTGCGCACCGACGAGCGGACGGCGGCCTTCCTCGCCCTCGGCCTGGCCCGCGCGTCGGGCCGGCCGGTGCCGGTGCTCACCACCTCCGGGACGGCCGCCGCGCACCTGCACGCCGCGGTGCTGGAGGCCGACGCCAGCGGGGTCCCGCTGCTGGCGCTGACCGCCGACCGCCCGCCGGAGCTGCGCGCCACCGGCGCCAACCAGACCGTCGAGCAGCCCGGGCTCTACGGCGGCGCGGTGCGCTGGGCGGCCGACGTCGGCGTGCCCGAGGCCGGCCGCGAGGAGGCGCAGAACCGCTACTGGCGCTCGCTGGTGTCGCGGGCGGTGCTGGCGGCCACCGGCGCGCTGTCGGCCGACCCGGGCCCGGTGCACCTGAACCTGCCCTTCCGCGAGCCGCTGCTGCCCGACGGCGAGCCCGGGGTGCCCACCGGCCCGTGGGCCGGGCGGGACGGCGGGGCGCCCTGGACCGCCGGGGCACCCGCTCCGGTGGCGTCCGCGCCGGTCGACGCCGGCCCGCGCACGCTGGTCGTCGTCGGGGACGGGCCGGACGCCGTCGGCCGGGCGTGGGCCGCGGGCGCCGCCGGAGCCGGCTGGCCGGTGGTCGCCGAGCCCAGCGGCGGCGCCTGGACCGGCGACGCGGTCCGCGGCGGGGCGCTGCTGCTCGGCGCACCCGGGTGGCTCGACGCGCACCGCCCGGAGCGCGTGGTCGTGGTCGGCCGTCCCACGCTGTCCCGGCCGGTGTCGGCGCTGCTGGCCGACGCGCGCGTGCGGGTGCAGACCGTCGCCGTGGCGCCGCGCTGGCCCGACGCCGGCCGGACCAGCGCGGCCGTGGGCCGGGACGCGCTCCCCGCGGGGGCGCCGGCCGGCAACGGCTGGGCGGGGGCGTGGCGGGACGCGGCCGGCCGGGTGGGGACGGCGGTCGACGCGCTGCTCGACGCCGCACCCGGGCTGACCGCCGCCCGCCTGGCCCGGGACGTGGTGGCCGCGCTGCCCGCCGGGGGCCTGCTGGTGCTCGGCTCCTCGACCCCGGTGCGCGACGTCGACCGGCTCGCCGTCCCCCGCGGCGACCTCACGGTGCTCGCCAACCGCGGCGTCGCCGGCATCGACGGCACGGTCTCGACCGCGGTCGGGGCGGCGCTGGTGCACGGCGGCCCGGCGGTCGCGCTCATGGGCGACCTCACCTTCCTGCACGACCTGCAGGGACTGCTGACCGGCGAGGGCGAACCGCGACCGGACCTCACCGTGGTGGTGCCCGACAACGACGGCGGCGGGATCTTCGCCCAGCTCGAGCCGGGCGGCCCCGCCCACGCCCGCGACTACCGGCGGGTGTTCGGCACACCCCACGGCCGCGACCTGGTCGCCGTCGCCGAGGCGCTGGGCTGGGCCGCGACGGCGGTGACCACCGCGCAGGAGCTGACCGCCGCGCTCGCGCTCGGCGGGCCGCGGGTGGTCGTCGTCCGCACCGACCAGCGCGCCGAGGCCGACCTCGCGGTCGCCGTCCGGGACGCCGCCGTCCGCACGCTGGCGTGAGCGCCCGCGGACTCCCCGTCACTTTTTCGACTCATCCTGGTGTGGCCGGACGGCGTCGCGCTGACCAGCGGGAACGGTCCGTCACGGCCCCGCCCGGACGGCGCCACGCCGGTCGCGACACGCCGCGGGAGGCCCGGGTGTGACCCAGGACACGGCGACACTCGACATGACCGCACGTAGCGTTTTGGCTGCGCTCAGCGAAGACAGAGCGCGGCGCCGGTCCGCCAAACCCTGCCCACCGGTCGCCTGACACCACGTCCCAGGGCAGGGGTGGGGGAACCACTTCCGGCGCGTGACGGTCCACGGGGCCCGTCGGTGCGCGCCTCCGGGGTGAAGCCGCGTCCCGCGGCCGGGCACCGATCGCCCGAACCCGACAGCTCACCTCGCCGGCGGTGATCGGGAGATCATCACCATGGCCAAGCACCGCGCACCCCGCTACGTCCGCACCAAGAAGGTCATCGCCCGGGCCCCTGTCGCCGCCGGCGCCACCGTGGTCGGGCTCGGCGTCCTCAGCTCGCCCGCCTCCGCGTCCGCCGGTCACGACTGGACCGGCGTCGCCCAGTGCGAGTCGAGCGGCAACTGGAGCACCAACACCGGCAACGGCTACTACGGCGGCCTGCAGTTCAGCCAGTCGACCTGGGCCGCGTTCGGCGGCACCGACCTCGCGCCGCGCGCCGACCTCGCCACCCCCGCCCAGCAGGTCCAGGTCGCCGAGCGCGTCCTCGCCGGCCAGGGCATCGGCGCGTGGCCGAGCTGCGGGAAGTACCTGGCCGGCGGCAGCACCGCGGCCGCCGCCGAGGTACCCGCCGCCGAGCCGGCCGCCGAGGCGCCCGCCGCCGAGCAGCACGACCACGACGCCGAGGCGCACGACGCCGACGACTACGGCCGGCACGCCGCCTCCGCCGGGGAGTACGCCGTCCACCGCGGCGACACCATCGCGACCATCGCGGCCGCCCACGGCGAGAAGTGGCGCGACCTCTACCAGCGCAACGTCGAGACGATCGGCGGCAACCCGAACCGGATCTACCCCGGCCAGGTGCTCGAGCTCGCCGGGTCGGCGACCGCGACGACCGCCGAGGCCGCCGCCCCGGCCCAGGCCGGCGAGTCCGCGCCCGCCGCCGCCGTCGCCCCGCTGGCCCAGACCAGCCTCGCCGTCGCGCCGGCCACGGCCACCACCGCGACCGCGACGATCACCAACTCCGCCGGCTCGGTGCACTCCGTCGTGCAGGCGGCCGCGGACGCCGTCGTCAGCAACGTGCCCGGTGCCGCGGACATCAGCCTCGGCGGCACCCGCGCCAGCGCCGTCGACCCCAACGGCCACCCGTCCGGCCTGGCCCTGGACTACATGGTGCTGTCCGACGCCGCCCTCGGCGACGCGATCGCGCAGTACCACGTCGACCACTGGGAGGAGCTCGGCGTCTCCTACGTCATCTGGCAGCAGCGGATCCTCACCTCGCCGACCGGCACCTGGAAGGCCATGGAGGACCGCGGCAGCGCGACCGCCAACCACATGGACCACGTGCACGTGAACTACGTCGACTGACGCGACCGCTCTCGACGCCACGGGGCCCCGACCGCCACCCGGCGGTCGTGGCCCCGTCGTCGGCCTCGTCGACGAGGAGGCGGCGTTGGTAGCTGCACACGCATATCCCGCTGAGCGAAAACCCGACGTTTGGCTGCTGCAGTCAGCCGAGCGACAACGGACGCACGAGGCCAGTGTGAAAATTGTGGCACGAGGTTTGCAGGGTCGCGTCTACGAACGTGAAGCAGTCGGTCGATGAGATGATCGGCGTCATGAATCGGTGGCACTCCTGATGGCAAGCAGTACGGCGACTTCGCCACTTGGGGGCAACTCTGCGCCTCCGCCGCCAGACTTTGAGCGCATCTTTGAGGTGCATGCCCGTGCAGTGCGCCGAGCTTGGCCGGTTAGGTTGCTGGGGGTAGCGCTAGTGGCACTAGTTGTCCTCCTGATGTTGCAGGCCCTCGGTAATCTCCAGGCGTTCCCCCACGATGGGTCCAATCTGCGCTGGCGTGAATTGTTGGGGGACGCTGAACTGTCGCTGGACAAGGCCACGGATGTAGTACTTGGGCTCTTGGCCTTGGAGGCCACGCTCAGCATTGCACTCGCTCTTGTGACGCCGCGGCCGTCTGAGGTCAAGGAGTCGAACGAGGTCAAAGCCTATGTTAACGCCTACGCGTGGGCTCAGGTCGCCGCATTCTCAGCTCTATTGACTTCTGCGCTCGCCCTAGCCATCGCCTTGACGCAGTGGTTTGCGGAGGATTCAAATAGCCGACCGGTCATGGCCGCGATCCTGACGTGCCTCGGCCTGCTTGCTGTGGTGCTCTCACTAGCGGTAACGTCGTACACGGGTCAAGAGACGGCGGACAACATCTACTACCGTCGGTCCATTGAGGCTCTTGATCGAGGATTGCGGAGAAGGTTTCAAGTGCTGCACTCGATGCCAGCGGTTAAGGTGAGAGGCGGGCTCCTGCGTTTCTCTGCTTCATCGGGTGTGACCGTGGCTGTCCTCGTAGTGGTGGCTCAATGGATTTGGGGTGCCCCAGAAACGGCGTGGCCGTGGCCGTGGCGCTTTCTGGGATTGACCGCCTTCGTGGCGGGACTTGCTGCAGTTATGGTGGGTCTGACCAAGAGTCTGTGGCAAGCTCAGTTGGGAACTTCGGTCACTGACCGGCTGATCATGTCATTCTTCCGCGGCTTCTTCTGGCTGTCGATGACATCCGCTTTGTTCGTTATGGCATACCAGTCGACTACGGAGATTCGTTGGCTTGTCGTAGGTAGCATTTGGATCGGCGGTTTGGGGATGCCTGCGCTGGCGTTGACGGTTGCCAGGAGGCTCGGACGGGGTCCAGCTCGATTCGCCGTCCGCGCACACGGTGTGTGGGCGCAGGTGCGACGAGCAGATCTCAAGCGCCGACTTGAGCGGCAACCCTAACGCTCGAGTTGCGATGCGCTTTTCGGGCTTTAGTCGCAGTGATGCGCCAGTGGGCGCAACAGCGGCCGGTAGTGCGCGCCGTGGTCCCAGGACAGGTCCGGGACCACGGCGGTCAGCCCTCCAGCGCGGCCTGGACGGCGGCGAACTTCGACTGGGTCTCGGCCAGCTCGGCGGCCGGGTCGGAACCGGCGACGATGCCGCAGCCGGCGAACAGCCGTGCCGAGCACGGGTCGTCGTCGGACAGCTGGGCGCACCGCAGCGCCAGGCCGAACTCGCCGTCGCCGCGGGCGTCGAGCCAGCCGACCGGGCCCGCGTAGCGGCCGCGCTCGAGCCCCTCGAGCTCGGCGATGAGCGCGGCGGCCCGGTCCGGCGGGGTGCCGCAGACGGCCGCCGTCGGGTGCACCGCGTCGACCAGCTCCAGCAGGCCCGCCGAGCCGCGGCGGCCCGTCCGGCGCTGGGTGCCGGTGACGTCGGTGGCGAGGTGGCGCACGTTGGCCAGCGTGAGCAGCGAGGGGCCCTCGGGCACCGACAGCGCGGTGCAGTAGGGGTCCAGCGCGCGCACCAGCGAGTCGACGGCGAGGGCGTGCTCGGCGCGGTCCTTGGCGCTGTCGAGCAGCCCCGCGGCCAGCCGCTCGTCCTCGGCGCCCGCGCCGCGCGGGGCGGTGCCGGCCAGCACGCGCGCGGACAGCCGGCGGCCGGTGCGCCGCAGCAGCAGCTCCGGGGTGGCGCCGAGCAGCCCCTCGACGGCGAACGTCCAGCAGTCCGGGAAGCGGGCGGCGAGCCGGTCGAGCAGCCGGCGCGGGTCGAGGGGGGCGTCGGCGGTGACCAGCAGGTCACGGGCGAGCACCACCTTGGCCAGGTCGCCGTCGTCGATGCGCGCCACCGCCGCGGCCACGGCCGAGCACCAGGAGGCGGGGTCGAGCACGCCGTCGGCGTAGCGCAGCCGGGACGGCGCCGGCGGCAGCGACCCCGCGGACGCCAGCACCTCGCGCGGGTCGGCGTCACCGGTGGTGGTCAGCCAGGCCACGCTCCCGCGGCGGCCGACGACGACCTCCGGGACGACGAAGACCGACGTCCCCGCGACCGGGTCGAAGGCGATGCTGGCGAACACGACCGGGCCCGAGCCGGGGACGCCGACGCCGTCGTCGACCACCAGGCCGGCGCTGCGCTCGGCCCACCAGGCCGCGGCCTCGGCGAGCGCGCCGGGCCCGGAGACCTCCAGCCGGTCGGCCTGGCCCCAGCCGACGAGGCCCTCGCCGCGGCGTACCCAGGACAGCGCACCGTCGCGGGGCAGCAGGCGCAGCAGGTCGGGGGAGTCGGCGAGCCGGACCGTGGTGACGGCGGGCGCGGCGGCGTCCGGCGAGGTCAGCGCAGCCGCGGTCACGGCACCAGGGTAGGAGCCCGGTAGCGTCGGCCGCCGTGGGTTCCCGGCGAGACAGCGCACACACCGGGCTGCGGGCCGGGCTGGACAAGCAGCCCCGCGACGTCGCGGCCATGTTCGACCGGGTCGCGCGCCGCTACGACGTCACCAACACCGTGCTCTCCGGCGGGCTGGACGCCGGCTGGCGGCGGGCCACCCGCGAGGCGCTGGGCGCCCGGCCGGGCGAGGTCGTCCTCGACGTCGCGGCCGGCACCGCGGTGTCCACCGTCGAGCTCGCCGCCGCGGGCGTGCACGCCATCGCCTGCGACTTCTCCCAGGGGATGCTGCGCGCCGGGGCCGCGCGCCCGGTGCCCAAGGTGGCCGGCGACGCGATGGCGCTGCCGCTGGCCGACGCCAGCGCCGACGGGCTGGTGATCTCCTTCGGGCTGCGCAACGTGGCCGACCCCGACGTGGCCCTGCGCGAGTTCGCCCGCGTGGTGCGGCCGGGCGGGACGCTGGTGGTCTGCGAGTTCTCCAGCCCGACGTGGGCGCCGTTCCGCACCGTCTACACCGAGTACCTGATGCGGGCGCTGCCACGGATCGCCCGCGCGGTGAGCAGCAACCCCGACGCCTACGTCTACCTGGCCGAGTCGATCCGCGCCTGGCCCGACCAGCCGGCGCTGGCCGCGCGCATCCAGGCCGCCGGGTGGGCCGACGTCGAGTGGCGCGACCTCACCGGCGGCATCGTCGCCCTGCACCGCGCCGTCCGCCCGTAGGTGACCTGCCGGAACGGCCGCGTCGCGGGGACCCGCACCGTGCGCAGCGTGGTGTGGGGGGCGACGTGGTCCTTGTAGCGTCGCTCCATGACGACACCGCTGCCCGAGCCGCCCGGCCCGTCGCCGTCGCCGGTCGACCCGATCTCGCCGCCCTCACCGGCCCCGCTCCCGCAGCCCAGCCCCACGGACCCGACCGCGCCGCCGCCCTCGGGGCCACAGCCGGTCTGACCCGTCCGCGCGGTGGACGACGGCCGCCGTCCCTTCGCCGACCGGCGTGAGGCCGGCCGGGAGCTCGCCGCGCTGCTGACCGACCCCGACCGCGCGGCCACCGTCCCGCTCGGGCCCGGGACGCTGGTCCTCGGCCTGCCCCGCGGTGGGGTCCTGGTCGCCGCCGAGGTGGCCGCCGCGCTGGGGGCCGAGCTCGACGTCGTCGCCGTCCGCAAGCTCGGCCTGCCCGGCCACCCGGAGCTGGCGATGGGGGCGCTCGCCGCCGTCGGGGACACCGTGGAGACCGTCCGCAGCGAGGCGGTCCTGGCCCGCCACGCGGTCGACGACGAGGCGGCCGCCGCGGTCCGCCGGGCCGAGCTCGCCGAGCTGCGCCGCCGCCAGGAGGCCTACCGCGGCGACCGGCCGCCCCCGCGCCTGGCCGGGCGCACCGTCGTCCTGGTCGACGACGGGCTGGCCACCGGCTCCACCGTGCGCGCCGCGCTGGCCGCCGTGCGCGGGACCGGTCCCGCCGCCGTCGTCGTCGCCGTCCCGGTCGGGGCGCCCGAGGTGTGCGCCGAGCTCGACGCCGACGAGGTGGTCTGCCTGCGCACGCCGGTGCCGTTCGGCGCGGTCGGCCGGTACTACGACGACTTCGGCCAGACCACCGACGACGAGGTGCGGGCGGCCCTGGCCGGCACCCGCGCCTAGGCTCGGACGGCGGTCCGGGAGGGCCGCAGCCGAGCACCGAGGGGGCCAGCGCGTGACCGATCCGACCGCCGGGGGCAGCGCCGACGTCGTGGTGGTCGGGGCCGGACCGGCGGGCTCGGCCGCCGCCTGGGCACTGGCGACCGCCGGCCTCGACGCCGTGGTGCTGGAGAAGGCGCGCTTCCCCCGCGAGAAGGTCTGCGGCGACGGCCTGACGCCCCGGGCGGTGCGGGCCCTCGACGAGATGGGCGTCGACGTCTCCCCGGCCGCCGGCTGGGTGCGGCACCGGGGCCTGCGGGTCTTCGGCGGTGGCCAGGTGGTCGAGGTCGACTGGCCCACGCTGGACTCCTGGCCCTCCTACGGGCTCATCCGCGCCCGCCGCGACCTCGACCCGCTCCTGGCCGAGCACGCCGTCGCCGCCGGTGCCCGGCTCGAGCAGGAGGTCACCGTCACCGGGCCGCTGCTCGACGACGCCGGCCGGGTCGCCGGCGTGCACGCGCAGGCCGGGCCGGGCAAGGAGCCGGTCACCTGGCGCGCCCCGCTGGTGGTCTCCGCCGAGGGCCTGTCGGGCCGGCTGGCCAAGGCCATCGGGCTCACCCGCCGCGAGGACCGCCCGCTCGGCGTCGCCGTCCGCCGCTACGTCGAGACGCCGCGCGGCGAGGACCCCTGGCTCGACATCTCCTTCGACCTCTCCGCCGAGGGGCCCACCGCGGACGCGATGCCCGGCTACGGGTGGTCGTTCGGCATGGGCGACGGCACCGCCAACGTCGGCTTCGGGCTCCTCGACACGCGGCGCGGCGGGGACGCCGACCCGCGCACCGTGCTGCGGCGGTGGCTGGCCAGCCTCCCGCCGGAGTGGCAGCTCGGCGAGGAGCACGCGGTCACCCCCCTGCGCGGCGCCGGGCTGCCGATGGCTCTCAACCGCGGCCCGGCCTACACCCGCGGCCTGCTGCTGGCCGGCGACACCGCCGGGGTGGTCAACCCGTTCAACGGCGAGGGCATCAGCTACGCGCTGGAGACCGGCCGGATGGCGGGGGAGACCGCGGCCGCGGCGCTGGCCGCGCCGGAGGGCCCCGCGCGGGAGGCGGTGCTGCGCCGCTACCCGCAGCGGCTGCGCGAGGAGTACGGCCGCCACCACCGCCTCGGGACGGCGTTCCTCGCGCTGCTCGACCGGCCGGGGCTGGTCCGGTTCGCCACCGCCCACGGGCTCAAGCGACCGGGGATGGTGGCCGCCGCGCTGCGGCTGATGGGCAACCTCTCCGACGGCCGCGACGGCGACCGCTTCGACCGCCTCGTCGCCGTCCTCACCCGCCTGACGCCGTCGGTCTGAGCCCGCTCCGGCCGGAGCGTGACCAGACCGTGACGCGCAGATGTGAACTCACTCACCCCCCGTGCTTCTCATCCTCCGGAGGGAGGCATAGGCTCGTCCCCGACGGTTTGTGAATTTCTTCACAAGCGCCGCCCGTGGTCCTGGATCGTCGAAGGGGGGAGCCGGTGCTCTCGACCTACGTGCCCATCGTGGGCCTGTTCGCGCTGGCCGCGGCCTTCGCGCTGTTCTCCGTGACGGTCGCGCCGTTCGTCGGCCCGCGCCGCTACAACCGGGCCAAGCTCGAGGCCTACGAGTGCGGCATCGAGCCGGTCGACCAGCCGCTGCAGGGCGGCCGGTTCCCGGTGAAGTACTACCTGACGGCGATGCTCTTCATCGTCTTCGACATCGAGATCGTCTTCCTCTACCCGTGGGCCGTCGCCAACGACGCGCTGGGCGTGTTCGGCCTGGTCGAGATGGTCGTGTTCATCGCGACGGTGTTCCTCGCCTACGCCTACGTGTGGCGCCGCGGCGGGCTCGAGTGGGACTGACGACCGTGACACCAACGACGACCCCGACGGCAGGGAGCTGAGATGGGTCTCGAGGAGAAGCTGCCCAGCGGGTTCCTGCTGACCAGCGTCGAGAAGCTGGTCAACTGGACCCGCAAGTCCTCGCTGTGGCCGGCCACCTTCGGGCTGGCCTGCTGCGCCATCGAGATGATGGCCACCGGCGCCGGCCGCTACGACCTGGCCCGCTTCGGCATGGAGGTCTTCCGCGCCTCGCCGCGCCAGGCCGACCTGATGATCGTCGCCGGCCGGGTGAGCCAGAAGATGGCGCCGGTCCTGCGGCAGATCTACGACCAGATGCCCGAGCCGCGGTGGGTGCTCGCCATGGGCGTGTGCGCCAGCTCCGGCGGCATGTTCAACAACTACGCGGTGGTGCAGGGCGTCGACCACGTCGTCCCGGTGGACATGTACCTGCCCGGCTGCCCGCCGCGCCCGGAGATGCTGATGGACGCCATCCTCAAGCTCCACCACAAGATCCAGAACGAGCCGCTCGGGGAGCGGCGGGCCCGCCAGCTCGAGCAGGACCGGGCCGAGGGCCGCGCGCGCGACCTGCTGGTGGAGATGCCCTCGAGCGTCCGCGTGGACAAGGCGGCCCGCCGGGCCTACGAGGAGGCCGCGGCCGCCGGGCGCACCGGCCAGTTCGCCATCGAGCAGCGCGGCGGCCGGGCCGTCCTGCTGCCCGAGCCGTACGTGCGGAGCCAGCGGTGACCGGCCCCGGCGACCGCAGCGGCACCGACGCCGGACAGGGCGCCGCCGCCCCCGGCGGCGGGTTCCGCAAGGGCGCGTTCGGCGTCTCCGGCAGCGGGGACACCTCCGGCTTCGGCGGGCTGGTCCGCGTCGAGCCCGGCGGCGCGGTGGCGCTGCACTCCACCGACCGGCCCTACGGCGGCTGGTTCGACGAGGTCACCGACGCGCTGGTCGAGGCCGTGGGCGAGGCCACCTACGCCGCCGCCGTCCGGCGCGTGCTGGTCGACCGCGGCGAGATCACCTACTTCGTGGCCCGCGAGCACCTGCTCACCCTGGTGCAGGCCCTGCGCGACGACGACGCGCTGCGCTTCGAGCTGTGCAGCAGCGTCTCCGGCGTCGACTACGAGGGCAGCGGCGGGCCGGCGGCGACGCCGGGCCGGCCGCGGCTGCACGTCGTCTACCACCTGACGTCGATGACCTACCGGCGGCGGATCCGGCTGGAGGTGGCGGTCACGGTGGAGGACCCGCACGTGCCGTCGGTGTCCTCGGTCTACCCGACGGCGGACTGGCACGAGCGGGAGACCTACGACATGTTCGGCGTCGTCTTCGACGGCCACCCCGCGCTGACCCGGATCCTCATGCCCGACGACTGGGACGGGCACCCGCAGCGCAAGGACTACCCGCTCGGCGGCGTCCCGGTCGAGTACCACGGCGCGACCGTCCCGCCGCCCGACACCCGGCGGAGCTACCGGTGACCACGACCGACCCGGGCACCCGGGACCCCTACGCCGGCTCGCGCGAGACCACCGAGGGCCGCGTCTACACCGTCACCGGCGGCGACTGGGACCAGGCGTTCGGCAGCGACCTCACCGGTGAGGAACGCCTCGTCGTCAACATGGGGCCGCAGCACCCCTCGACGCACGGCGTCCTGCGGCTGGTGCTCGACCTCGAGGGCGAGACGGTGACCAAGGCGCGGGTGGTCATCGGCTACCTGCACACCGGCATCGAGAAGAACGTCGAGTACCGCAACTGGACGCAGGGGACGACGTTCGTCACGCGGATGGACTACCTGTCCCCGCTGTACAACGAGACCGCCTACTGCCTGGCCGTCGAGAAGCTGCTCGGCATCGACGCGCCGTCGCGGGCGCAGACCATCCGGGTGCTGGTCATGGAGATCAACCGGATCGCCTCGCACCTCGTCGGCCTGGCCACCGGCGGCATGGAGCTCGGCGCGCTGACCGGCATGACCAACGGCTTCCGCGAGCGCGAGCTGTGCCTCGACCTGCTCGAGGAGATCACCGGCCTGCGGATGAACCACGCCTACGTCCGCCCCGGCGGCGTCGCGCAGGACCTGCCGCCCGGTGCGGTGGAGTCCATCCGCGAGTGGCTGACCGTCATGCCCGAGCGGCTGGCCGGCTACCACAAGCTGCTCACCGGCCAGCCCATCTGGCAGCGCCGGCTCAAGGACGTCGGCTACCTCGACGTCACCGGCTGCCTGGCGCTCGGCATCACCGGGCCCGTGCTGCGCGCCGCCGGGCTGCCCTGGGACCTGCGCCGCACCGAGCCCTACCTCGGCTACCAGGACTACGACTTCGAGGTGCCGACCGCCGACACCTCCGACGCGTGGGGCCGCTACCTGGTCCGGATGGCCGAGATGTTCGAGTCGCTCAAGATCGTCCGGCAGGCGCTCGACCGGCTCGAGCCCGGCCCGGTGATGGTCGAGGACAAGAAGATCGCCTGGCCGGCGCAGCTGTCGCTCGGCGCCGACGGCATGGGCAACTCCCTGGAGCACGTCCGGCACATCATGGGCACCTCGATGGAGGCCCTCATCCACCACTTCAAGCTGGTCACCGAGGGCTTCCGCGTCCCGGCCGGCCAGGTGTACGTGCCGGTCGAGTCCCCGCGCGGGGAGCTCGGCTACCACGTGGTCAGCGACGGCGGCACCCGCCCGTTCCGCGTCCACGTGCGCGACCCCAGCTTCGTCAACCTGCAGGCGACCGCGGCGATGAGCGAGGGCGGCATGATCGCCGACGTCATCGCGGCCATCGCCTCCATCGACCCGGTCATGGGGGGAGTGGACCGATGAGTGCGCTGCCCGGATCGGCCGAGGGTGCGGCGACGACGGGGCTGGTCGACAGCCCCGTCGAGCCCGCGGCCGCGGACCTGCCGCCGCTGACCGAGCAGACCCGGCTCGAGGCGCGCGAGATCACCGCCCGCTACCCGCAGCCGCGCTCGGCGCTGCTGCCGATGCTGCACCTGGTGCAGAGCTACCAGGGCTACGTCTCGCCCGAGGGCGTGGCGCTGTGCGCCGAGGAGCTCGGCCTGACCAAGGCCGAGGTCGGCGCGGTGGCCACCTTCTACACGATGTACAAGCGCCGCCCGACCGGCCGGCACCTGGTCAGCGTCTGCACCAACACGCTGTGCGCCGTCCTCGGCGGGCAGCGGATCATGGACGCGCTCTCGGCCGACCTCGGCGTGCACCACGACGAGACGGCGGCCGACGGGTCGGTCACCCTCGAGCACGCCGAGTGCCTGGCCGCCTGCGACTACGCGCCCGTCGTCACCGTCGACTACGAGTTCTACGACCAGCAGGACGTCGACAGCGCCCGCGCGCTGGTGGCCGCGCTGCGCCGCGGGGAGAAGCCGCACCCGACCCGCGGGGCACCGCTGACCGACTTCCGCGGCGTCTCCCGCCAGCTGGCCGGCTTCTCCCAGCACGCCGACGCCGCGGCCGCCAGAGCCGCCGTCGACGCGCCGGGGGAGTGGGGCCCGACGCTGGCCGGCCTCCGGCTGGCCGCCGAGCGCGGCGAGACCGCCCCGCCGATGCGTGAAGGACCCCGTCCCCCCCACCCTTCGCAGGCTCAGGGCGGGCCCCTGGACGGGGCCGACACCGGGCAGACGCCCGAGAAGGAGGCCGCCGACGCCCGCGTCGCCGCGGCCGACAACCCCGCCGAGCGGGCCGGCGCCGCGCAGACCCACCCCGACGAGGGCACCGAGTACGGCCGGGAGACGCCGCCCGGGTCCCGTCCCACCCCCGACACCCCCGCAGGGACCGAGCCGGGCACCTCCGGCCAGGGTCCAGGGAAGGCCTGACATGCCGCTGACCCCCGTCCTCACCTCGCGCTGGGGCGCCGACCAGCCGTGGCGGCTGTCCACCTACGAGTCGCTCGACGGCTACGCCGCCCTGCGCACGGCGCTGTCGATGAGCCCCGACGAGCTGGTGTCCCTGGTCAAGGACTCCGGCCTGCGCGGCCGCGGCGGCGCCGGGTTCCCCACCGGCATGAAGTGGAGCTTCATCCCGCAGCCCAAGCCGGGGGAGACGCCCACCGGGCCGGCCGCGATGCCCAAGTACCTCGTGGTCAACGCCGACGAGGGCGAGCCGGGCACCTGCAAGGACCTCCCGCTGATGATGACCGACCCGCACTCCCTGGTGGAGGGCGTGATCATCTCGGCGTACGCGATCCGCTGCCGGTTCGCGGTCATCTACGTCCGCGGCGAGGCGGTGCACGCCCACCGCCGGCTGGTCAACGCCGTCGAGGAGGCCTACGCGGCCGGCTACCTCGGCCGCGACGTCCTGGGCTCGGGCTACGACCTGGAGCTGGTCGTGCACGCCGGGGCGGGCGCGTACATCTGCGGCGAGGAGACGGCGCTGCTCGACTCGCTCGAGGGCTACCGCGGCCAGCCGCGGCTCAAGCCGCCGTTCCCCGCCGTCGCCGGCCTCTACGGCGCGCCGACGGTGATCAACAACGTGGAGACGCTGGCCACCGTGCCGTTCGTCGTCCGCGGCGGGGCCGAGTGGTTCAAGCAGTTCGGGCCGGAGAAGTCGCCCGGGCCGAAGATCTACTCGCTCTCGGGCCGGGTCGTGCGCCCCGGCCAGTACGAGGCCCCGATGGGCACCACCATGCGCGAGCTGCTCGCCATGGCCGGTGGCGTGCGGCCCGGTCACGAGCTGAAGTTCTGGACGCCGGGCGGCTCGTCGACGCCGTACTTCACCGCCGAGCACCTCGACGTGCCGCTGGACTTCGACTCGGTCGCGGCCGCGGGCTCCATGCTCGGCACCACCGCGCTGATGGTCTTCGACGAGACCGACTCGATCGTCGAGGCCACCCTGCGGTTCACCGAGTTCTACGCCCACGAGAGCTGCGGCAAGTGCACCCCGTGCCGCGAGGGCACCTACTGGCTGGTCCAGGTGCTGCAGCGGCTGGTCGACGGCCGCGGGACGGCCGCCGACCTCGACCTGCTCACCGACACCTGCGACAACATCCTCGGCCGGTCCTTCTGCGCCCTCGGCGACGGCGCGACCAGCTGCATCACCAGCTCGCTGAAGTACTTCCGCGACGACTACGTCGCGCTGCTGCCGCCCGAGGAGCGGGCCCGCCTGGGCCGCTCCCTGCGCCTCGAGCCCGTCGGAGCCGCCTCGTGACCGAGCTCGCGAGGTCACGTAGAGACACAGCACCCCGTGGCACTGGTGCGACGAGCGCCAGCGAGGAGGACCAGTGACCCTGACGCCCACCAGTCCCGAGCCCGCGGCGGCGGTGCCGCCCGGCGTCCCGGGCCCGCACACCCCGCCGGACGCCGTCCACTGCACCATCGACGGCTTCGACGTCGCGGTGCCCAAGGGGACGCTGATCATCCGGGCCGCGGAGATGGTCGGCATCCAGATCCCCCGGTTCTGCGACCACCCGCTGCTCGACCCGGTCGGCGCCTGCCGGCAGTGCCTGGTCGAGGTCGAGGGCCAGCGCAAGCCGGTGGCCTCCTGCACCATGCCGGTCACCGACGGCATGGCCGTGAGGACCCAGCTGACCAGCGCGGTCGCCGACAAGGCGCAGCAGGGGACGATGGAGCTGCTGCTGATCAACCACCCGCTGGACTGCCCGGTCTGCGACAAGGGCGGCGAGTGCCCGCTGCAGAACCAGGCGCTGAGCAACGGCCGCGGCGAGTCCCGCTTCGTCGACGTCAAGCGGACCTACCCCAAGCCGCTGCCGATCAGCAGCGAGATCCTGCTCGACCGCGAGCGCTGCGTCCTGTGCGCGCGCTGCACCCGCTTCTCCCAGCAGGTGGCCGGTGACCCGTTCATCGAGCTGTTCGAGCGGGGCGCGCTGGAGCAGGTCGCCGTCTACGAGGACGAGCCCTTCTCCTCCTACTTCTCCGGCAACACCACCCAGATCTGCCCGGTCGGCGCGCTGACCAGCGCCCAGTACCGGTTCCGCTCCCGGCCCTTCGACCTGCGCAGTGAGCCCTCGGTGTGCGAGCACTGCTCCTCGGGCTGCGCGATGCGCACCGACTACCGGCGCGGCAAGGTCATGCGCCGGCTGGCCGGCGAGGACCCCGCGGTCAACGAGGAGTGGACCTGCGACAAGGGCCGCTACGCGTTCCGCTACGCGGCGACCAACGACCGGCTCGGCACCCCGCTGGTGCGCGGCGCCGACGGCGTGCTCGCCCCCGCCTCGTGGCCGGACGCGTGGGCCGCCGCCGCGGAGGGGCTGCGCGCGGCGCGGGCGGCCGGCGGTGTCGGGGTGCTGCCCGGCGGCCGGCTCACCGTCGAGGACGCCTACGCCTACGCCAAGTTCGCCCGGACGGCCCTGCACACCAACGACGTCGACGCCCGCGCCCGCGCGCACTCGCCCGAGGAGCAGGCGTTCCTCGCCGCGCACGTCGCCGGCCGCTCCCCGGGCGACGGCGCGGTCACCTACGACGAGCTCACCGCCGCTCCCGCGGTGCTCCTGGCCGGCCTCGAGCCGGAGGAGGAGTCGCCGATCGTCTTCCTCCGGCTGCGGCGGGCGGTGCGCCGGGGCGGGCTGGCCGTCTACGACCTCGCGCCCTTCGCCACCCGGGCCGCGCAGAAGCTGCAGGCCACCGTCCTGGTCACCCGGCCCGGCGACGAGGCCCGCGCGCTCGGTGCGCTGGCCGGCGGCAGCTGGGGCGGCCCCGCGGTCGAGGCGCTGCGGCAGCCCGGTGCGGTGGTGCTCGCCGGCGAGCGGCTGGCCGCGGTCCCCGGCGCGTTCACCGCGCTGGTCGCGCTCGCCCGGGCCACCGGTGCACGGGTCGCGTGGGTGCCGCGGCGGGCCGGTGAGCGCGGCGCCGTCGAGGCCGGTGCGCTGCCGGCGCTGCTGCCCGGTGGGCGCCCGGTCGAGGACCCCGTCGCCCGCGCCGAGGTCGCCGCGCTGTGGGGCGTCGACCCCGCCGACCTCCCCGCCGTCCCCGGCCGGGACACCACCGGCATCCTCACCGCGGTCCGCGACGGGCGGCTGGCCGGTCTCGTCGTCGGCGGCGTCGACCCCGACGACCTGCCCGACCCGCGGCTGGCCGCGGCCGCCCTGGCCGCGGCGTCGTTCGTGGTCAGCCTCGAGCAGCGGCCCGGCGCCGTCACCGCGCACGCCGACGTCGTCCTGCCGGTGGCCGCCGCGCCCGAGAAGGCCGGCAGCTACCTGGACTGGGAGGGGCGGGTGCGCTCCTTCGACGCCACGCTGCACGGCACCGGCCAGCTGCCCGACGGCCGGGTGCTGCACGGTCTGGCCGAGCACCTCGACGTCGACCTGCGGCTGCCCGCGCCCGAGGCCGCCCGCGCCGAGCTCGCCGCCCTCGGCGCCGCGGTCACCCCTGCGGAGGTCCCGGGCCTCGACGAGCCGCCCGCGGTCGCCCCGCAGCCCGGCGCCGGCGAGGCGCTGCTGGCCTCGTGGCGGCAGCTGCTCGACGTCGGCACCCTGCAGCGTGACGAGCCCGAGCTCGCCGGCACGGCGCGCCCGCCGGTGGCCCGGCTGGCCCCCGAGGCGGCCGCCCGGCTGGGCCTGGCCGACGGCGACCCGCTCACCGTCACCGGCGCGACCGGCTCGGTGACCCTGCCGCTGTGCGTCACCGACATGCCCGACGGCGTCGTCTGGCTGCCGCTGCGCTCGCCCGGCAGCGAGCTGTACCGCGACCTCGGCACCGCGCCCGGCGCCGTCGTCCGCCTGTCCGGAGGTGCCGCGTGACGCCGCTCGCCGCCGCCGACCAGCCGACGCTCGAGGACTTCGGGTCCGACGTCTGGTGGATCGTGCTCATCAAGATCGTCGGCGTGTTCGGCGTGCTGGTCCTGATGACGCTGTTCGCCATCGTGTTCGAGCGCAAGGTCGTCGCCCGCATGCAGCAGCGCTCCGGCCCCAACCGGGTCGGGCCGCGCGGGTCGCTGCAGAGCCTGGCCGACGGGCTCAAACTGGCGTTCAAGGAGGACATCATGCCGGCGCTGGCCGACCGGCCGGTGTACTTCCTGGCGCCGGTCATCTCCGCGGTCCCGGCGTTCCTGGCCTTCTCGGTCATCCCGCTGGGCCCGACGGTGAGCATCTTCGGCCAGCGGACCCCGCTGCAGCTGACCGACGCCCCCATCGGCGTGCTCGTCGTGCTGGCCTGCTCGGCGATGGGCGTCTACGGCATCGTGCTCGCCGGCTGGGCATCGGGCTCCACCTACCCGCTCCTCGGCGGGCTGCGCAGCGCCGCGCAGATGGTCAGCTACGAGATCGCGATGGGCCTGTCGATCGTCGCGGTGTTCCTCTACGCGGGCTCGATGTCCACCTCGGAGATCGTCGCCGCCCAGGCCGACGGCAACCAGGTGTCGTTCTTCGGCCTGGAGTTCACCGGGCCCAGCTGGTTCGCCGTCCTGCTGCCGGTCAGCTTCGTCATCTACGTCGTCGCCGTCGTGGGCGAGACCAACCGGGCGCCCTTCGACCTGCCCGAGGCCGAGAGCGAGCTGGTCGGCGGCTTCCACACCGAGTACACGTCGCTGAAGTTCGCGCTGTTCTTCCTGGCCGAGTACATCAACATGGTCACCGTCTCGGCCCTGGCCGCGACGCTGTTCCTCGGGGGCTGGCGGGCGCCGTGGCCGCTGTCGATCTGGGACGGCGCCAACTCCGGCTGGTGGCCACTGCTGTGGTTCTTCCTCAAGGTCGTCCTCGCGCTGTTCGTCTTCATCTGGCTGCGCGGGACGCTGCCCCGGCTGCGCTACGACCAGTTCATGCGCTTCGGCTGGAAGGTCCTGGTCCCCACCGCGCTGGTCTGGATCCTCGTCGTCGCCACCATGCGCACCGTCGCCCGCGAGGCGGAGCTCTCCAGCGGCCAGGTCGCGCTGTTCGTCGGCGTGCCGATGGCCATCGTGGTGCTCGCCGGCCTGCTGATCGCCAGCCGCACCGCCAACCGCGACACCCGGCTCATGGCCGCCGACGCCGCGGCCGGCGGGGTGCACGCCACCGACCCCGACCCCGAGCCCGAGGTGCTGCCCCCCGCCGGGCCGCGGCACCGCCCCGCCCAGCGCAGCGGCCCGGCCCGCGCCGAGGGCGGCTTCCCGGTGCCGCCCATGGACCTCGCCGTGCCGCCCTCGCCCCGGCTGCGCCGCGGCGAGCCGGTCGGCGCGCCCGCGGGCGGGGTGGTCAGCAGCGGCCGCCGGGCCCCGGGCGGCAGGGGCAGCACCGCCACCAGCGCACAGGAGGACCCCGATGTCTGAGCGGACCCCCGCGGGAGCCACCCCGGCCCGGCGCGGCGGCGGGGAGGTCGAGCGTGCCGGCGGCGGCGGTGCCGCACCCGCGCGGCGCAGCCTCTTCCCGGCGCCGGGCCAGGGCTTCGGCGTCACCTTCGGCCAGATGTTCAAGAAGGTGACCACCGAGCAGTACCCCGAGACGCCCAAGGTGACCAAGCCGCGCTACCACGGGCGGCACGTGCTCAACCGGCACCCCGACGGGCTGGAGAAGTGCGTCGGCTGCGAGCTGTGCGCGTGGGCGTGCCCGGCCGACGCGATCTACGTCGAGGGCGGCGACAACACCGAGGACGAGCGCTACAGCCCCGGCGAGCGCTACGGCCGCGTCTACCAGATCAACTACCTGCGCTGCATCTTCTGCGGCCTGTGCATCGAGGCCTGCCCGACCCGCTCGCTGACCATGAGCAACGACTTCGAGCTGGCCGACGACAACCGGGCCGACCTCATCTACACCAAGGAGCAGCTCATGGCCCCGCTGCTGCCGGGCATGGAGGCCCCGCCGCACGCCATGCGCCTGGGCGAGGACGAGAAGGCCTACTACGTGCGCGAGCCGGAGGCCGGCTCGGCGGCCGAGCCGGTGACGGTGGAGCGGGCATGAACGTGGTCGCCGCGGCCGCCGACACCTCGGTCCAGCTGGGCACCGGGGAGGCCGTCGTCTTCTGGGTGCTCGGCCCGATCGCGCTGGCCGGCGCGCTGGGCATGGTGTTCAGCCGCAACGCCGTCCACTCGGCGCTCTGGCTGGTCAACACCATGCTGACGCTGGGCGTCTTCTACGTCGTCCAGTCGGCGCCGTTCCTCGGCGCGGTGCAGATCATCGTCTACACCGGCGCGATCATGATCCTCTTCCTGTTCGTGCTCATGCTGGTCGGCCGCGACTCCTCGGACTCGGTCGTGGAGACCCTGCGCGGGCAGCGGGTGGCCGCGATCGTGCTCGGCGTCGGCTTCGCCGGGCTGGTCGGCGCCGGCATCGCCCGCGCCACCCGGGACACCGCGGCCACCGGCCTGGACGAGCGGGGCGGGACGGGCAACATCCAGGCGATCGCCGAGGTGCTCTTCACCCGGTACCTGCTGGCCTTCGAGGTGACCAGCGCGCTGCTCATCACCGCCGCGGTCGGCGCGATGGTGCTGGCCCACATCGAGCGCGAGCCCGGCACCCGGCAGACCCAGAAGGAGCTGTCCCGGGCGCGCTTCCTCACCGACCGGCCGCAGACGCTGCCCGGCCCCGGCGTGTACGCCCGCGCCAACTCCGTCGCCGCCCCCGCGCTGCTGCCCGACGGCAGCACCGCCGACGAGACGGTCGCCACCGGCATCGACGCCCAGGACGTCGAGCAGATGCCGCGCCCCACCGGCCGCGGCCAGCTCGGCAGCCCCGACGCGTCGCTCGGCAGCCTGGAGGGCCCGCGATGACGCTGACGCACTACCTGGTGCTCGCGGCGATCCTGTTCACCATCGGCGCGGTCGGCGTGCTGGTGCGCCGCAACGCGATCGTCGTGTTCATGTGCGTCGAGCTGATGCTCAACTCGGTGAACCTGACGCTGGTCACCTTCGCCCGGGCCACCGGGACCATCGACGGCCAGATCATGGCCTTCTTCGTCATGGTCGTGGCCGCCGCCGAGGTCGTCGTCGGCCTGGCGATCATCATGTCGATCTACCGGACCCGCCGGTCGGCGTCGGTCGACGACGCCAACCTGCTCAAGTACTGACGGGAGCCGGGGACATGGACACCGGGGGACTGGACACCGTCGCCGCCGACGGACTGCTCTCGGCCGCGTGGCTGGTGATCGCGCTGCCGCTGCTCGGGGCCGCGGTCCTCCTGCTCGGCGGCCGCCGCACCGACCGCTTCGGCCACCTGCTGGGGACGGCGACCGTCGCCGCCGCGTTCGTCGTCGGGCTGCTGTGCACCGTCGCGCTGGCCGGCAGCGACCAGCGCTCGGTCGCCGTCGACCTGTTCACCTTCATCGGCGTCGGCGAGCTCGACGTGCGGGCCGGCCTGCTCGTCGACCCGCTGTCGGCGACGTTCGTGCTGCTGATCACCGGCGTGGGCGCGCTCATCCACGTCTACTCGATCGGCTACATGGCGCACGACCCGCGCCGCCGCCGCTTCTTCGCCTACCTCAACCTGTTCGTCGCGGCGATGCTGCTGCTCGTCCTCGGCGACAACTACGTGGCCCTCTACGTCGGCTGGGAGGGCGTCGGCCTGGCGTCCTACCTGCTCATCGCCTTCTGGCACGAGCGCCCGGCCGCGGCCACCGCCGCGAAGAAGGCGTTCGTCATGAACCGGGTCGGCGACGTCGGCCTGGCCCTGGCGATCTTCCTCATGTTCGCCCAGCTGGGCACGGTGAGCTACGAGGGCGTCTTCGGGGGCATCGGCACGCTGGCCGGCGGGACCGTCACCGCCATCGGCCTGCTGCTCCTGCTCGGCGCCTGCGGCAAGTCCGGCCAGTTCCCGCTGCAGGCGTGGCTGCCCGATGCCATGGAGGGCCCGACGCCGGTCTCGGCGCTCATCCACGCCGCCACCATGGTCACCGCCGGCGTCTACCTCATCGCCCGCTCGGCGCCGATCTACGACCTCACGCCGACCGCCCGCACCGTCGTCCTCGCCGTCGGCGCGCTCACCCTGCTCATCGGCGCGATCGCCGGCTGCGCCTACGACGACATCAAGAAGGTGCTGGCCTACTCCACGGTCAGCCAGATCGGCTACATGTTCCTGGCGGTGGGCCTGGGCCCGGTCGGCTACGCGGCCGGCATCGCCCACCTGCTCACCCACGGCTTCTTCAAGGCCGGGCTGTTCCTCGGCGCCGGGTCGGTCATGCACGCCATGGACGACCAGGTGGACATGCGCCGCTTCGGCGGGCTGGCGCGCAGGCTGCCGGTCACCTTCGTCACCTTCGGCCTGGGCTACCTGGCGCTCATCGGCTTCCCGTTCCTGTCCGGCTACTGGACCAAGGACGCGATCATCGAGGCGGCGCTGGACCGCGGCGGGACGTCGGGCTGGCTGCTGGGTGCCGTCGCCGTCGTCGGGGCCGGGCTGACCGCCTTCTACATGACCCGGTTGATGCTGATGACCTTCCTCGGCCGGCCGCGGTGGACCGAGGGCGTGCACCCGCACGAGTCGCCGTCGGTGATGACCGCGCCGATGGTCGTGCTCGCCGTCGGGTCGGTGGCCGCGGGGTTCCTCCTGGTCAACGTCTTCCCGCTCGACGAGTGGCTGTCCCCGGTGTTCGGTGCCCCCGAGGAGGCCGAGCACGTGGTGGCGCCCGCCGTCGTCGGGATCGTGGTGACCGCGGTGGTGCTGGTCGGCGTCCTGGCCGCGTGGCTGTTCGTCGGTCGCCGCGAGATCCCGGTGGTCGCGCCGGAGCGCGTCTCGCCGGTCACCCGTGCCGCCCGCCAGGCCCTCTACGCCGACGCGGTCAACGAGTCGCTGTTCATGCGGCCCGGGCAGTGGCTGACCCGCGCGCTGGTGTGGGTGGACAACCGCGGCGTCGACGGCGCGGTCAACGGCCTGGCCGCCACGCTCGGCGGCTCGTCCTCGCGGCTGGGCCGGGCGCAGACCGGCTTCGTCCGGTCCTACGCCCTCGGGATGCTCGGCGGCGCGGTCGTCGTGGCCGGGGCCCTGCTGGCGGTGACGGCCGGGTGAGCGGACCCCTGCCCGACGAGAGGACGACCGACGACGTGCCGACCGCGACCCTCAGGAGCCCGGCGTGAGCGACTCCCTGCTGCTGCTCGCGATGCTGGTGGTGCCCGCGCTGGGCGCCGCCGTCGTCGCGGCGCTGCCCGGTGACCGGGAGGCCACGGCCAAGCAGGCCGCCCTCGGCGTGAGCCTGGTCGTGCTCGTCCTGGCGGTGCTGGCCGCCCTGGCCTTCGACCCCGACGGCGAGCGGTTCCAGCTCACCAGCTCGGTGCCCTGGATCCCCGGTTTCGGCGTCGACTTCGCCCTCGGCGTCGACGGCATCGCGCTGGTGATGCTGCTGCTGGTCGGCGTCCTGGTGCCGGTGGTGGTGCTGGCCTCCTGGCGGGACACCTCGCCCGGGCGCCGCTCGATGCGCACCTTCTTCGCCTGGCTGCTGCTGCTCGAGGCGTGCATGGTCGGCGTCTTCGCCGCCACCGACGTCTTCCTGTTCTACGTCTTCTTCGAGGCGATGCTCGTCCCGATGTACTTCATCGTGGGCAGCTTCGGCGGTCCGCGGCGGCAGTACGCGGCGGTCAAGTTCTTCCTCTACAGCCTGGTCGGCGGCCTGGTCATGCTGGCCGCCGTCATCGGCCTCTACGTGGTCAGCGAGGCGGCGGGGGAGGGCACCTTCTCCTTCACCGCGCTCAACGACCTCGACATCGACCCCACGGCGCAGCGGCTGCTGTTCCTCGGCTTCTTCGTCGCCTTCGCGATCAAGGCGCCGCTGGTGCCGCTGCACACCTGGCTGCCCGACGCCGGTGCCGAGGCCCCGATCGGCGGCGCGGTGCTGCTGGTCGGCGTCCTGGACAAGGTGGGCACCTTCGGCTTCCTGCGCTACTGCCTGCCGCTGTTCCCCGACGCGTCGCGGGAGTTCGCGCCACTGGTGCTGGTGCTCGCGGTCGCCGGCATCCTGTACGCCGCGCTGCTGGCGATGGGGCAGAGCGACATGAAGCGGCTGGTCAGCTACACCTCGATCGCGCACTTCGGCTTCATCGCGCTCGGCGTCTTCGCGTTCACCACCGAGGCCGGCACCGGCGCCGTGCTCTACATGGTCAACCACGGCATCGCCACGGGCCTGCTGTTCCTCGTCGTCGGGATGCTCATCGCCCGCGGCGGGTCCCGGCTGGTCGGCGACTACGGCGGCGTGGCCGCGCACGCGCCGAAGCTCGCCGGGGTGTTCCTCGTGGCGGGGCTGGCCTCGCTGGCGCTGCCGGGCACCAACAGCTTCGTCAGCGAGTTCCTGGTGCTCATCGGCTCGTTCCCGACCCGGCCGGTGTTCACGGTCCTGGCCACCGTGGGCATCGTGCTGGCCGCGCTCTACGTGCTGCTGCTCTACCAACGCACGATGCACGGCCCGCCGCGCGGCGTGCTGTTCCCCGCCGACGACGACGCGACGGCCGGCACCGCGGTCCCGGAGCCCGGTCACGCGGCCGGCGCCACCGCCGCCAGCCCCGCCGGCGTCACGACCACGGGGACGGCGGGGACGGCCACGCTCACCCGGGCCGCCGGCGTCGCCACCCGCGTGCGGGACCTGTCCCGCCGCGAGGTCGCCGTCGTCGCCCCGCTCGTGGCGCTGGTCCTCGTGCTCGGCGTCTACCCGCAGCCGCTCGTCCGCCTGGTCGAGCCCGCCGTCGCCGCCACCATGAGCGACGTCGGTGCCGGCACGCCCGACTCCTCCGAGGGGACCGACTGATGTCCATCGAGGCCCCCGACCTCTCGCTGGCCGCACTCCTGCCGCTGCTGTTCGTCTTCGGCGCCGCCTGCGTCGGGGTGCTGGTCGAGGCGTTCGGGCCGCGCGAGAGCCGCCACCCGGTCCAGGTGGGCGTCGCGCTGGTCGGCACCCTCGGCGGGCTGGTCACCACCCTGCTGCTGGCCGGCACCGGGGAGGTGACCGCCGGCGGGGCGCTCGCCGTCGACGGCGCCGCCGTCTTCCTGCAGGCCACCATCGCCGGGCTCGCCGCCCTGTCGGTGCTGATGTTCGCCGAGCGCAACCTCGACCCGGCCCGCTCGGCGTTCGTGGTCTCCGCCGCCGTCCCGGCCGGCAGCGTCCGCGACCGCGAGCTGCTCACCGTGCAGCGGGTGCAGACCGAGGTCTACCCGCTGACGCTGTTCGCCGTCGGCGGGATGATGCTGTTCGTCGCGGCCAACGACCTGCTGGTCATGTTCGTCGCGCTCGAGGTGCTCAGCCTCCCGCTGTACCTGATCAGCGGCCTGGCCCGCCGGAGGCGGCTGCTGTCGCAGGAGGCCGCGGTCAAGTACTTCCTGCTCGGCGCCTTCGCCTCGGCGTTCTTCCTGTACGGCGTCGCCCTGGTCTACGGCGCCACCGGCAGCGTGCGGCTGGCCGACGTCCGCTCCGCGGTGGGCGCGGGCGACGGCGAGGTGCTGCTCGTGCTGGGCCTCGCGCTGCTCGTCGTCGGCCTGCTGTTCAAGGCGAGCGTCGCCCCGTTCCACACCTGGACGCCCGACGTCTACCAGGGCGCGCCCACCCCGGTGACCGCCTTCATGGCCGCCTGCACCAAGGTCGCCGCGTTCGGCGCGATCCTGCGGCTGCTCTACGTCGCGTTCGGTCCCGAGGAGTGGACCTGGCGGCCCCTGGTCTACGGCGTCGCCATCGTCTCCATGGTCGTCGGCGCGGTCCTCGGTCTCACCCAGACCGACCTCAAGCGGATGCTGGCCTACTCCTCGGTGGCCCACGCCGGCTTCCTGCTCACCGGCGTCCTGGGCTACCCGGGCGCCGGTGACCCCGCGGGCTCCGGCCTGCCGGCCACGATGTTCTACCTGCTCGCCTACGGCCTGACCACGCTCGGCGCGTTCGCCGTCCTCACCCTGGTGCGCAGCGGTGACGGCGAGGCCACCCACCTGTCGCAGTGGGCCGGGCTGGCGCAGCGCTCGCCGCTCACCGCCGCGGTGATGAGCCTGTTCCTGCTCGCGCTGGCCGGCATCCCGCTCACCAGCGGGTTCACCGGAAAGTTCGCCGTGTTCCGGGCCGCCATCGAGAACGGTGCCTGGCCGCTGGCCCTGGTCGCGCTGCTGGCCAGCGCGGTGGCGGCCTTCTTCTACCTGCGGGTGATCGTGCTCATGTACTTCTCCGAGCCCGCGGCCGACGGTCCCACGGTCGGCGTGCCCGGCCTGCCCACCACGATCGTGCTGGCCGTGACGGCGGCGGCCACCCTGGTGCTGGGCGTCGTCCCCGGGTCGGTGCTCGCCCTGGCGGACCAGGCGGCTATCTTCGTCGGTTGATGACCGGACCCCGTGCCGCCGTCGACGGGATCGCCCCGGCCGAGGTCTGGCACCGCATCTCGACACCCGCCTCCACCGTCGGGGCCTGGCTGCCCGCCGGCCCGCTCGGGACGTCCCTGGGCGACGGGCTCGCCCGTGTGGAGGCGGCTCTCGCCACCGCCGTGGACAGCGACCACTCGTTCGTCTCCGAGGCGGCCGGGCACCTCATGGCGGCCGGGGGCAAGCGGTTCCGGCCGATGCTCGCGCTCCTGGCCGCCCAGCTCGGGGACGCGCAGGCCCCCGACGTCGTCCGCGCCGCCGTCGTCTGCGAGCTGACCCACCTGGCGACGCTCTACCACGACGACGTGATGGACGAGGCCTCCGTCCGCCGCGGGGCGCCCAGCGCCAACAGCCGGTGGACCAACAGCGTGGCCATCCTGACCGGCGACTTCCTCTTCGCCCGTGCGTCGGACATCCTCGCCGACCTCGGCCCCGAGGCGGTGCGCATCCAGGCGCGGACCTTCGAGCGGCTGGTCACGGGGCAGATCCGGGAGACCGTGGGCGCGCGCCCGGGCGAGGACCGGGTCACCCACTACCTCGAGGTGCTCGCCGACAAGACCGGCTCGCTGGTGGCCACCTCCGCCCGCTTCGGCGCCACCTTCGCCGGCGTCGAGCCCGCGCTGGTCGAGGCGCTCACCCGCTTCGGCGAGCTGGTCGGCGTCGCCTTCCAGATCTCCGACGACCTGCTCGACATCGTCAGCGAGGACGGCGCCTCCGGGAAGTCGCCGGGCACCGACCTCCGCGAGGGCATCGCCACGCTGCCGGCGCTCATCGCGCTCACCGGGGACGACCCCGCCGAGGCGCGGCTGCGCGAGCTGGTCGCCCGCCCGCTGTCCGACGACGCCGAGCACGCCGAGGCGCTGGCGCTGCTGCGGAGCTCGGCGGCGCTGGCACGCGCCGGCGAGGTGCTGCGCGACTACGCCGACCGCGCCCAGGCCTCCCTCGCCGACGTCCCGGCCGGTGAGGTGCGCGACGCCCTCGCCGCGCTGTGCGACTACGTGGTCACCCGCACCAGCTGAGGACCCCCGTGCCCCTCGCCGCGCGCAGCCCCGCGGCGGGAGCCTGCACGCGGGCCGTGCTGGCCGCTGCGCTCCTGCTGACCGGCTGCTCGGGGGACGGGACCGGCGACCTGCCCGGCAGGCAGGAGGCCGAGGCGCCGACCGGGGCCCCCGACGGCGGGGGGACCGCGCCCGGCGGCCTGCCCGCGCTGGAGGTGGAGACCGTCCTCGACGGCCTCGACCACCCGTGGGACGTCGCGCAGGCCCCCGACGGCACCCTGCTGCTCGACGAGCGCGGCGGCGGCCTGACCGTCGTGCTGCCCGACGGCGCGGCCCGGGAGCTCGACGCCGACCTCGCCGACCTCTTCGCCGTCGGCGAGACCGGCCTCATGGGCCTGGTGCTCAGCCCGTCCTTCGCCGACGACCGGCGGTTCTACACCTGCCAGGGCGTCGAGGAGGACGGCGGCGCGGAGATCCAGGTGGTCGCCTGGACGGTCGACGCCGGCTGGACCCGCGCCACCCGCGTGGCCGACCCCCTCGTCGGCGACATCCCGGTGAACGAGTCCTCCGGCCGGCACGGTGGCTGCCGGGTGCGCTTCGACCCGACCGGCGCGCTGCTGGTCGGCACCGGCGACAACGCCGTCGGCGCCAACCCGCAGGACCTCGGCACGACGGCCGGCAAGGTCCTGCGCGTCGACCCGGCCACCGGCGGCCCCGCTCCCGGCAACCCGTTCGCCGACGACGCCGACCCCGACACCCGGCTGGTCCTCAGCTCCGGGCACCGCAACGTGCAGGGCATCGCCGTGCACCCGGGCACCGGCGCGGTGTACACCGCCGAGCAGGGCTCCGACCGCGACGACGAGGTCAACCTGTCGGTGCCCGGCGGAAACTACGGGTGGGACCCCGACGGCTCCGGCGGTGGCTACGACGAGAGCGTGCCGATGACCGACCCGGCCGTCCCCGGCGCGATCCCCGCGGTCTGGTCCTCCGGCCTCCCGACGATCGCCACCAGCGGCGCGGAGTTCCTCAGCGGCGCGCAGTGGGGCGGCTACGACGGCGTCCTGGTCATCGGCGTGCAGAAGGACACCGGCGTGCTGGCGCTGCGGGTCGACGAGGGCCGGCTGGTCGAGCAGTTCCGCGTGCCGGAGCTGGAGGACACCTACGGCCGGGTGCGCACCCCGGTGCTCGGCAGCGACGACGCGCTGTACCTGACCACCGACAACGGCGACGGCGAGGACCGCCTGTTGCGGGTCACCCCCGCGTAGCGGTCGCCGCCCCGAGCGGGCCCCGGAGGGGTCCGCGCAGGGGCGGCGGGTCCGGCTCGACGCTGCCGGGGACCTCACCTGGCCGCGGTGTCGGCCGGTAGGCCGACGGTGTCGAGGGGTCCGCGCAGGGGCGGCGGGTCCGGCTCGACGCTGCCGGGGACCTCACCTGGCCGCGGTGTCGGCCGGTAGGCCGACGGTGTCATCGCGTCACGCCCGTCGGCCGAGGACGCGGTCGGGCACCGCGGTCCCCGCGGGCAGCAGCGGGCAGGGCTCCGGTGCGCCGAGGACGGTGCGCAGCGGCAGCACCCCCGCCCACACCGGCAGCGCCAGGTCCTCCTCGTCGTCGACGGGCGGCCCGGTGCGCACCTTGACGCTGGCCTCGGTCAGGTCCAGCGCCAGCAGCGCGGTGGCGGCCAGCTCCCTGCGGGTCGGCCGGCGGGTGGCCGACCACGAGCCCGGCGCCAGGTGCTCGGTCAGCACCTCGAGCCCGAGCAGCAGCTCCTCCGGGTCGGTCACCACCCGCGCCGTCCCGTGGACCACCGCGCAGCGGTAGTTCATCGAGTGGTGGAACGCCGAGCGCGCGTAGACCACCCCGTCGACGTGGGTGACGGTGAGGCACACCGGCGCCCCGGCCGCCGCGGCGCGCAGCGTGGCCGCGCCCGTGGAGCCGTGCACGTACAGCGTGTCCCCGCGCCGGCCGTAGCCGGTGGGCAGCACCACCGGCGCGCCGTCGAGCACGATCCCGAGGTGGCCGACCAGCCCGGCGTCGAGGACGGCGTGCAGCTCGGCGCGGTCGGTGCGCGCCCGCGCCGCCCCCCGGCGGACGGTGCTGCGGGGGGTGGGGGAGAGCGGCGGCGAGGTGTCCACGGCACCAGCATCGGCGACGGGGTGGCATCCTCCAAGGGCCACTCCGGAGCACTTCCGGCAGGCCACTGGTGAGGAGGTGCGCGTGGTCGAGGTCCCACCGGTCGTGCTGCACCGCGCGTCCGGGACGCCCCTGGCGGTCCAGCTCGCCGACGCCCTCCGCGCCGCGGCCGCCGGCGGGGCACTGCGGCCCGGCGACCGGCTGCCCTCCACCCGCGAGATGGCCACGGCGCTGCGGGTCAGCCGGACGGTCACCTCGGCCGCCTACGACCAGCTCGTGGCCGAGGGGTGGGCGGCCGGGCGGCACGGCGCGGGCACCTTCGTCGTCGGCGCGGCGCCGCCCGCCCCCCTGCGGGACGGGCACCGCACGCCGGCCCGTCCGCAGGCGGCACCCGCGGTCGACCTGCGGGCCGGCGCGCCGTGCCTCGAGGTGCTCGACCGCGCCGCGTGGCGACGGGCCTGGCGGGCGGCCGGGGACGCCGCACCCGACGCCGGTCCCGAGCCGGCCGCGGACCCGGGGTTCCAGCTCGCCGTCACCGAGCACCTGCTGCGGCACCGCGGCCTGCCCGCGGCGCCGGACGACGTGCTGGCCACCGCCGGCACCTCCGCGGCCGTCGGGGAGGTCGCCCGACTGCTGCCGCCGGGCGGCCGGGTGGGGCTCGAGGACCCCGGCTACCAGCGGGCGGCCGGGGCGCTGCGGGCCGCCGGGCTGGAGGTGGTGCCCTGCCCGGTGGACGACGACGGGCTGGTCGTCGAGGCCCTGCCGGCCGGGCTGGCCGCGGTCTACTGCACGCCGGCGCACCAGTTCCCGCTGGGCCGGCGGCTGTCGGCGGCCCGCCGGGTGGCACTCGTCGCGCGGGCGCGCGCGGAGGGCTGGTGGGTGCTGGAGGACGACTACGACGGCGAGCTGCGCTACGACGTCGCCCCGCTGCCGCTGCTGGCCGCTCTCGGCCCCGACGTCGTGGTGCACCTGGGCACGAGCAGCAAGGTGCTCAGCCCGACGCTGGGCACCGGCTGGCTGGTGGCGCCGCCGGACCTGCGGGCCACCCTGGTCGCCGCCCGCACGGCCACCGGCTCCCGCCCGCCCCGGGCCGGCCAGCGGGTCCTCGCGGCGCTCGCTGCCTCCGGTGACCTGGCCCGGCACCTGCGGCGGCTGCGCCGGGAGCTGTCCGGCCGGCGGGCGCTCGTGCTGCGGGCGCTGGCCGCCGCGGGCGTGACCGCGACCGGGGACCCCGCGGGTGCGCACCTGCTCGTCCCGCTGCCCGACCGGGTGGCGGAGGCGGCGGTCGTCGCCGCGGCCGCCGCGCGCGGGCTGACCGTCGACGGGCTGGCCCGGCACGCGGCCGCACCCGGCCCGGCCGCCGCTCTGGTCCTGGGCTTCGCGGCGCCCACCCGGGCGGAGCTGGAGCGGGCGCTGCCCGTCCTGGCCGACGTCCTCGCCGGACGCGTCCGGCCCGCCTCCCCGGGGGGAAGCGGGCCGGACGCGGGGTGACGGGCTGCTACGCCGACACGGTCCAGGTGTCGCCGCCGGCGAGGAGCGCGCCGAGGTCGCCGGGGCCCTCGGTGCGGGCCTCCTCGAGCTGGTCGGCCATCATCCGGTCGTAGGTGGGCTTGCGCACCGACCGGAAGACGCCCATCGGCGTGTAGCGCAGGTCCTGGCTCGACAGCCGCGACAGCGCGAACGCGTAGGACGGGTCCTCGCGGGTCGCGTCGTGCACGACGATCTCGCTCGCGTCGACCTGGTTGGTCTCGGCGATCCGCAGGCCGCCGAAGTCGTCACGGACCACGCACGAGGCGCCGTCCGGGCCGAAGACCAGCGGCTGGCCGTGCACCAGCGGGATCGTCCACATCGGCCCGGTCGACGGGTCCTTGAGCAGGTCGAACGCGCCGTCGTTGAAGATGTTGCAGTTCTGGTAGATCTCCACGAGCGCGGTGCCCTCGTGCTCGGCGGCCTGCCGCAGCACCTCGGTGAGGCCCTTGCGGTCGGAGTCCATCGCCCGGCCCACGAAGGTGGCGTCGGCGCCGATGGCCAGCGAGACCGGGTTGAACGGGTGGTCCAGCGAGCCCATCGGCGTGGACTTGGTGACCTTGCCGACCTCCGACGTCGGCGAGTACTGGCCCTTGGTCAGCCCGTAGATCCGGTTGTTGAACAGCAGGATCGTCATGTCGACGTTCCGGCGCAGCGCGTGGATCAGGTGGTTGCCGCCGATCGACAGCGCGTCGCCGTCGCCGGTGACGACCCACACCGACAGGTCCGGCCGGGAGGCGGCCAGGCCGGTGGCGATCGCCGGGGCGCGGCCGTGGATCGAGTGCATCCCGTAGGTGTTCATGTAGTACGGGAAGCGCGAGGAGCAGCCGATGCCCGAGACGATGACCATGTCCTCGCGGGCGATGCCCAGCGAGGGCAGGAAGCTCTGGACGGCGTTGAGGATGACGTAGTCACCGCACCCGGGGCACCAGCGCACCTCCTGGTCGGTCTTCATGTCCTTGGCCTTGAGGGCCGTCTGCTTCTCGCCCTGGGCGGCCACCGAGTCGGCGATCGCCTGCTGGATGTTCGCGTCGATCGGCGTCCCCGGCATGCCGAGGTCGTGGACGTGCGGGGAGGTGGTCACTTCGTGTCTCCGGTGGAGTCGATGACGTCCTGGACGACGGCGGCGAGCTCGGCGGCCCGGAAGGGCAGCCCGCGCACCTGGGTGTGGCTCTGGACGTCGACGAGGTACTTGGCGCGCAGGAGCAGCGCGAGCTGCCCCAGGTTCATCTCGGGGCAGACGACCCGGTCGTACCGGCGCAGCACCTCGCCGAGGTCGGCCGGCATCGGGTTGACGTGCCGCAGGTGGATCTGGGCGACCTTCCGGCCCGAGCGGCGGATCCGCCGGCAGGCGGCCCCGATGGGTCCGTAGGTGGAGCCCCAGCCGATGACCGCGACGCGGGCGTCCCCGTCCGGGTCGTCGACGTCGGTCGGCGGGATGTCGGCGGCGATGCCGTCGACCTTGGCCTGCCGCAGCCGGGTCATCAGGTCGTGGTTGGCCGGGTCGTAGGAGATGTTGCCGGTCTGGTCGGCCTTCTCCAGCCCGCCGACGCGGTGCTGCATGCCCGCGGTGCCGGGGATCGCCCACGGCCGGGCCAGCGTCTCGGGGTCGCGGAGGTAGGGCAGGAACTCCGGGGTCCCGTCCTTGGCCGCCCCGTTGGGCTCGGTGGCGAACTCGACCGACAGGTCGGGCAGGTCCTCGACGGCCGGGACCGCCCACGGCTCGGCGCCGTTGGCCAGGTAGCCGTCGGACAGCAGCATCACCGGCGTCCGGTACTTCAGCGCGATCCGCGACGCCTCCAGCGCCGCGTCGAAGCAGTCGCCGGGGGAGCGGGGTGCGATGACCGGCAGCGGGGCCTCGCCGTTGCGGCCGAACATCGCCTGCAGCAGGTCGGACTGCTCGGTCTTGGTGGGCAGTCCGGTGGAGGGACCGCCGCGCTGCACGTCGACCACGACGAGCGGCAGCTCGATCATCACCGCCAGACCCAGCGCCTCGGACTTCAGCGAGACACCGGGGCCCGACGTCGTCGTGACGCCCAGGGCGCCGCCGAAGGAGGCGCCCAGCGCCGAGCCGATGCCGGCGATCTCGTCCTCGGCCTGGAAGGTGCGCACGCCGAAGGCCTTGTGCCGGGACAGCTCGTGCAGGATGTCCGACGCCGGGGTGATCGGGTAGGCGCCGAGGAACACCGGCAGGCCGGACCGCTGCCCGGCGGCCACCAGCCCGAGGGCCAGCGCCTGGTTGCCGGAGATGTTGCGGTAGCGGCCCGGGGCCATCGGGGCCGGCTTGATCTCGTAGGAGACCGCGAAGGCCTCCGTCGTCTCGCCGTAGTTGTAGCCGGCGCGGAAGGCGGCGATGTTGGCCGCGGCGATCTCCGGCTTGCGGCGGAACTGCCGCTCGAGGAAGCGCACCGTGCCCTCGGTGGGCCGGTGGTACATCCAGCTGAGCAGGCCGAGCGTGAACATGTTCTTGCTCCGCTCGGCCTCCTTCTTGCCGAGGCCGGTGTCGGCCAGCGCCTCCAGCGTCATGCTGGTCAGCGGCACCGCGACGACCTGCCAGCCGTCGAGCGAGCCGTCCTCGAGGGGGTTGGTCGCGTAGCCGACCTTGGCCAGGTTGCGCGGGGTGAACTCGTCGCTGTCGGCGATCACCAGCCCGCCGCCGGGCAGGTCGGCGAGGTTGGCCCTGAGCGCCGCGGGGTTCATCGCGACCAGCACGTCCGGTGCGTCGCCCGGCGTCATGATGTCGTGGTCGGCGAAGTGCAGCTGGAAGGAGCTGACGCCGGGCAGCGTCCCCGTCGGCGCGCGGATCTCGGCGGGGAAGTTGGGCAGCGTCGACAGGTCGTTGCCGAAGGACGCGGTCTCGCTGGTGAAGCGGTTGCCGGTCAGCTGCATGCCGTCGCCGGAGTCGCCGGCGAGCCGGATGACGACGCGGTCGAGTTCCACGACGCTCTTGACGAGCCCACCGGGGGCTGAGCTGCCGGGCGTGAGGGGCGATCCGGTAACTGTCATCAGGTTTTACCTCCCACGGCTCAGGTTACGGGCCGGTGACCCTGCAGGTCCTGTGAGCCAGCTCACGGGATCCCTCGCCGCACCCGGCACCCTGGGGGTCAAGCCTCCCTGATCCGCAGGTGTTCCGCTCCCCTCCCGTCCGTGACCGGCGTCGCAGTCCGGGGGTGGGAACGGCGGTCACCCGCGTTCCGTTCACGAGGGGTGCGGCGCTGGGGCAACGGGGTGCGGACCGCCCTCCTCCTCGGTCTGGTGGCCGGTCTCGTCCTGGCCGCCGGCGCCCTGGTCGGCGGCCGCGTCGGGCTGCTCGTCGCCCTCGTCGTCGCCCTCGGGGTGAACGGGTGGGCCTGGTACCACTCCGACCGGCTGGCCCTGCGGGCGATGCGCGCCTTCCCGGTGACCGAGACGCAGGCGCCGGGGCTGTACGCGGTGGTGCGCGAACTGGCCACCGAGGCGCGCCACCCGGTGCCGCGCCTCTACGTCAGCCCCACCGACCAGCCCAACGCCTTCGCCACCGGCCGCACCCCGCGCCGGGCGGCGGTGTGCTGCACCCAGGGGCTGCTCGAGCTGCTCGACCGCCGCGAGCTGCGGGCGGTGCTGGCGCACGAGCTCTCCCACGTCTACAACCGCGACGTCCTCATCAGCTCAGTCGCCGGCGCCCTGGCCACCGCCGTCACCCACCTGGCGCACCTGGCCACGCTCGGGGCGCTGTTCGGCGGCCGCTCCGCCGACCGGGGGAGCGGCAGTCCGCTCGGCTCGCTGCTGCTGGTGCTGCTCGGCCCGCTGGCCGCGGGACTGGTGCAGTTCGCGGTGAGCCGCAGCCGCGAGTACGAGGCCGACGCCGCCGGGGCCCGCCTGTCCGGCGACCCGCTGGCCCTCGCCGCGGCCCTGCGCCGCATCGCCCGCGGGACGGCCGCCCGGCCGCTGCCCCCCGAGGAGCGGCTCGTGTCGCAGAGCCACCTGATGATCGCCGCCCCGTTCCGGTCGGCCGGCCTGGCGGCGCTGTTCGCCACCCACCCGCCCATGGCCGAGCGGATCGCCCGGCTCGAGCGGATGGCGCGCGAGCCCGGCCGCGACTGACCCCCGGACGGCCGCGTCCCCCGTGCCGGTACCGGCACGGGGGACGCGGGACGACGCTGCGGGGAGGGATCGGGCGGGGAGGGATCGGGCAGGGGGTCAGGCGGGGACGAGCATCCGGGGGTCCGACCGGCGCCCGGTGAGCAGCAGCTTCACCGCGTCGCCGGGGACCAGCGGGCGGGAGAAGTGGTAGCCCTGACCGAGCGGGCAGGCCAGCGCCCGGAGGATGTCGACCTGGTCGCCGGTCTCCAGCCCCTCGGCCACCACCTCCAGGCGCAGGTCCTGGCCGAGCTGGGTGATCGCCGCGACGACCGCGTGCCCCTCGGGGCTGCTGGCCACGCCGTCCACGAAGGACTTGTCGATCTTCAGCGTGTCGATGGGGAAGCGCCGCAGGTAGCCCAGCGACGAGTAGCCGGTGCCGAAGTCGTCGAGGGCCAGCCGCACGCCCAGGTCCTTGAGCTGGGCGAGCTTGCGCGTCGTGTCGTCGCTGTCGTGCACGAAGAGGGACTCGGTGATCTCCAGCGTCAGCAGCGACGCGTCCAGCCCCGACGTCCGCAGCGCCTCGGCCACGTCGCCCACCAGGTCCGGGTGCTGGAACTGGCGGACCGAGACGTTGACGCTCATCCGCAGCCGGCCCAGCGGCGAGCGGTGCTGCCACTCGGCGGCCTGCCGGGTGGCCTCCAGGAGCACCCAGCGGCCGATCGGCACGATCAGGCCGGTCTCCTCGGCCAGCGGGATGAACTCCAGCGGCGAGACCAGGCCGCGCTCGGGGTGCCGCCAGCGCAGCAGCGCCTCGAACCCGACGATGACCTGCGAGGACACGTCGACGATGGGCTGGTAGTGCAGCTCCAGCTGCTCGGCGTCCAGCGCCCCGGACAGCTCGGCCCGGACGGCGTCCCGGCGCACCTGGGCGGTGTGGTGGCTGGGCTGGAACACCTCGAGCCGGCCCTTGCCGTCGGTCTTGGCCGCGTACATGGCCAGGTCGGCGGCGCGCAGCATGGTGATGCCGGTGGGGGCGCAGGCGTCGGAGGTGGCCAGGCCGATGCTCAGCCCGGTCCGCACCGCGTGCTCGCCGATGCGGGTGGGCGCCCGCAGCGAGTCCAGGATGCGGTGCGCAACCCGCTCGGCCTGGTGGGCGCTGCCCGGGCCGGTGAGCAGGATGGCGAACTCGTCACCGGAGAGCCGCGCGACGGTGTCGGTCTCGCGGACGGAGCCGACCATGCGCTGGCTGAGCAGCCGGATCAGGTGGTCGCCGCCCTCGTGTCCGAGGTTGTCGTTGACCGCCTTGAGGTTGTCCACGTCGAGGAAGAGCACCGCCGACTGCTCGCCGGTCTCCTGGTGGGCGGCCTCGGCCTCCGCCAGGCGTTCCATGAAGTACGCGCGGTTGGGCAGCCCGGTGAGCACGTCGTGGAAGGCCTGGAAGCGCAGCCGCTCCTCCAGCTCCTTGCGGCCCTCGACGGCGCCCAGCAGGCTGTTGAAGGCCCGGCCGGCCTCGCCGATCTGGTCGTCGGAGTCGACGTCGATGCGCTCGAACACCGCCGCGGACCAGTCGCCGGAGCTCGACGCCGAGCTCACCACGCTGGTCGCCGACCGGAGGTGGCTGGTCAGCACCTCCATGCGGCCGCCGACGACCCCGCGGCACAGCGCGTAGTTCATCGCGCCCACGAGGAAGCCGGCCACCAGGCAGGCGGTGCCGAACACCGGGCGGTGGGCGATCGTCTCCGGGACGCCGAGCAGCACGGCGAACGGCGGGAAGACGACACCGACGGCGAGGCCGAGGCCGACCATGTAGATCGCCATGTCCCAGAACACGCGGGACGTCAGCCGGAAACCCCGGCGGGTGCGCGGCCGGTCGGTGGCCGGCGGGTCGTGCAGCGTCATGGAGGACAGATCGGCCGCCGGCAGTGTGAGTTGAGCGACTCCGGCGTCCGGCCGAGCCATTCCCCCACTTCTGGGGAGATGGCCCGGGGCGTTCAAGGAATGGTCGTGCGCGCCGATCTGACCTGCATGGAGATGACGCCGTCCTTCACGGCCGGCCAGTACGTGGGCGACGACCTGTGGGTCTCGGTCCTCGACGGCCGCCCGCGCCAGTACGTGGACCTCGACACCGCCGCCACCAGCTCGGCGTCGGTGGTCGTCGCCCGCGCCGTCCAGGACTTCCTGCCGTGGTACGCCAGCGTGCACCGGGGTGCCGGCATCCGGTCCCAGCTCACCAGTGCCCGCTACGAGGAGGCGCGCGAGGTGATCACGCGCTTCGTCGGCGGCGACCCCGCCACGCACGTGACGCTGTTCCCGCGCAACACCACCGAGGCGATCAACCTGCTGGCCTTCCGCCTGGGCCTGACCCGCGACGACGTCGTGGTGACCACGGCCGTCGAGCACCACGCCAACCTGCTGCCGTGGCGCCGGCACGCGCAGCTGCGCGTCGTCGACGTCGACGCCAGCGGTGCCTTCGACGTCGCCGCGGTCGAGGCGGCCCTCGACCAGCACCCCCGGCCGCGCGTGCTCGCGGTGACCGGCGGCTCCAACGTCACCGGCTGGCTGCCCGACCTGCGGGCGATCGCGGCGGCCGCCCGCCAGCGCGGGGTGCTGGTGGTCGTCGACGGCGCCCAGCTGGTGCCGCACCGCGCGGTGGACATCAGCGCCCTCGGCGTCGACGTCATCGCCTTCTCCGGGCACAAGATGTACGCGCCGTTCGGTGCGGGCGCCCTCGTCGTGCCCCGGGCGCTGCTGGCCGGCGGCGAGCCCTTCCTCGTCGGCGGCGGCGCGGTCGGCGCCGTCTCCTTCGACGACGTGATCTGGGCCGACGGCCCCGACCGCGACGACGCCGGCTCGCCCAACGTGGTCGGCGTCGTGGCGCTCATGGCGGCGGCCGACGAGCTGCGCAGCGACGGCTGGTCGACGGTGCGCGCCCACGAGGACCACCTGGTCCGGGCGCTGGACTCCGAGCTGCGCTCGGTCCCCGGCCTGCGCCGGCTCGGCCCGGTCACCGGGGACCGGCTGCCGGTCGCCGCCTTCAACCTCGAGGGCGTGCCGCACGGCCTGCTCGCCGCGCGGCTGGCCAACGAGTACGCGATCGGCACCCGCAGCGGCTGCTTCTGCGCCCACCCCTACATGGGCCGGCTGCTCGGGCTCTCCGACGCCGAGGTCGGGCAGTTCCACGCCGACGTGCGGGCGGGCAACCGGCACCGGCTGCCCGGCGCGGTGCGGGTCAGCGCCAACCGGCAGACCTACCTCACCGACATCCCCCTGCTCGGCCAGGCGCTGCGCGAGATCGCCGCCAGCCCCGAGGGCGCCGCGCAGTACGTGCTCGACGAGCGCGGCGACTACGTGCCGCGGGTCCGCCCGCGCCTGCCGGTCTCGGTCTGACGGTCCCCGGGACCGTCAGCCGTCGGCGGCGTGCCGGCCGCGGGGCGGGACGGGCGGCCGGGCCGTCATCGTCGTCGGCCCGGGGTCGGCCTCGCCGCGCAGCGGGGCGCCGACCGAGGCGGGGTCCCGCCGGTCGGCCCGGCGGATGCCCGGGGTGGGGCAGACGAGCGCGGCCGGTCCCGGGCGGCCCAGGTGGAAGCCCTGGCCGAGGCGGACACCGAGGGCCTCCAGGCTGCGCAGCTCGCCCGGGGTCTCGATGCCCTCGGCCACGAGGTCGAGCTCGAGGGTCTGCCCGAGCGTCACGATGGCGCTCGCGACCGCCTGGTTCTGCCGGTTGACGTCGATCCCCTCGACGAAGGACTTGTCGATCTTGAGGATGTCGAAGGGGAAGCGACGGAGGTAGGACAGCGACGAGTAGCCGGTGCCGAAGTCGTCCAGGGCGAGGCGGACGCCGAGGTCCTTGAGCCGCTCGAGCTTCAGGGTGACGTCGCGGACGTCCGAGGCGAACAGGCTCTCGGTGATCTCCAGGGTGAGCAGGTGCGGGGCCAGCCCCGAACGGCGCAGCGCGTCAGCCACGTCGTGCAGCAGGTCCCCGTGGACGAACTGGCGCACCGACACGTTCACGCTCACGTGGACCCCAGCCGGGTCGGCCGGGTGCTGCCAGCCGGCGGCCAGCGCCGTGGCCTCCCGGAGGACCCAGCGGCCGATGGGGACGATGAGCCCGGAGGTCTCTGCCAGAGGGATGAAGTCCGCGGGTGACACCAGGCCGCGCTCGGGGTGCTGCCAGCGCAGCAGCGCCTCGTAGCCGTCGATGCGGCCGGTGCCCAGGTCCACCAGCGGCTGGTAGTGGACGACGAGCTGGTCGCCGTCGAGTGCGTGCTGGAGGTCGGCCTGCAGTCGCTCGCGCTCGAGCTGGACGGCGTGGTGGCGAGGCTGGAAGGTCTCGCAGCGCCCCTTGCCGGTGGCCTTGGCGACCGACAGTGCGACGTCGGCGGCCCGCAGGACCCCGATGCCGCTGCTGACCGCGGCGGTGGAGGCGGCCACGCCCACGCTGGCCGCCGGCTGGACGAAGCTGTCGTCGACGAGCACCGGCTGCACCAGCGCGGCAAGGATGCGCTCGGCGGTGCGCAGCGCCTCGCGCTCGCTGCCGGGGCCGGTGAGCAGGACGGCGAACTCGTCGCCCTCCAGGCGGGCGAACACGTCGGCCGGTCGCAGGCAGTCGAGGATCCGGGTGCTCACGACCTGCAGCAGGCGGTCACCGCCCTCGTGGCCGACGTCGTCGTTGACCGCCTTGAGGTCGTCCATGTCGAGGTAGAGCAGGGCCAGCGGGACGCCGTGGACCTCGAGGGCCTCCTCGGCGGCGCGCAGCCGCTGGAGGAAGAGGCTGCGGTTGGGCAGGTCGGTGAGCGGGTCGTAGAACGCCTGCGTCCGGAGCTGCTCCTCCAGCTCCCGCCGGTCGCTGACGTCACGCGTGCTCAGCACGACCCCGCTGACGGCCGGGTCGTGCTGGAGGTCGTTGACGACGGTCTCCGTCCAGCGCCAGGAGCCGTTGCGGTGGCGCATGCGGCACCCGATCGGCGCCGTGGCAGGTAGCCCGGCGCTGGTCTCGGCGAGCTGGGCGGCGAAGGGCCCGGCGTCCTCGGGGTGGATGAGCGCGACCAGCTCGGTGCCCACCAGGCCACCGGGCGGGTAGCCGAGGACCCAGCCCACCGACGGGGTCTGGTAGGTGATCCTCCCGGCGGTGTCGACGATCGTGATGACGTCGGAGGCGTTGCGGACCAGCGACCGGAAGTGCTGCCCGACCTCCAGCGCGTCGAGCAGGCCGTTGAACGCCTGCGCGGTCTCACCGAGCTGGTCGTCGGAGTCGACCGGGATCCGGGCGGAGCTGGAGGCCGACCAGTCGCCGGTGCGACTGGCCTGCGCCACGGAGCCGGCGACCTGGCGCAGGTGACCGCTGAGCACGGCCAGCCGGCCACCGACCACCCAGCGGCAGATCGCGTAGCTGAGCGCGCCGACCAGGAAGCCGGCGACCAGGCAGGCGGCGCGGAACCCCACGCGCTCGGCGTGGACGCTGGGCACCCCCAGGGCGACCGCGAACGGTGGGAAGACCAGACCGACCGCGAGTCCGAGCCCGACCATGTAGATCGCCAGGTCCCAGAACACCCGGGCGGTCAACCGGAACCCGCGGCCGGAGCCGAACCTGCTGGCCGTGACCGTGGGACTGGTCACGGTCACCACCGAGCCGTCGAGCGTGGCGTTCACCCGCCCGTCATCGGCGGCCCGGCGCGCGGTGATGACCGCTCGGGCTCACCGGATGGGGACGACGCGGACGTCGGCGGATCGTGTCGCCGTCCCGCGGACCACCTCGCGGCCCGGCCCTGGACGCGCGGGCGCGCCAGGAGCGGTCACGCGGACGACGCCCGGCCGGTCGCGGCGCCGTGGACGCTGCCGCTGCCGCGGTCGGGACCGCCGTACCAGTCGAGGCAGAGCAGGGTGGCGTCGTCACGCAGGTCGCCCCGCGTGGCGCGCAGCACCGCCGCGCCCAGCTCCTGGACGACCTCCCGGGGGTGCAGGTCCGTGGTGTCGCGGAGGGCGGCGGCGACGTCGAGCAGGACGGCGTTGCGCTCCTGCATGCCGTCGGTCAGGAACACCACCCGGTCGCCCGGCTCCAGCGGCAGGCGCTGGGTGTGGAAGGACCTGCCGGGCACGACACCGAACGGCGGCTCGACGTCGAGCGCGATCTCCCGCACCCGGCCGTCCCGCACGAGCAGGGGGAGGGGGTGGCCGGCGTTGACGACGGCGGCCGTGCCGGTCGAGAGGTCCACGCGCACGAGCTGCCCGGTGACGAACCGGCCGGCGGCGACGTTCGCGACGAGCGCGTCGTTGGCGTACCGGGCCTGGACGGCCAGGTCCAGGCCCCTCCGGCGGGCGTTGCGCAGCGCACCCACGAGCACCGTGGCCAGGAGCGCGGCCTCGACCTCGTGGCCGACGGCGTCGGTGATCGACACGTGCAGGGCGTCCTGGTTGAGCGTGAAGTCGAAGGTGTCCCCGCCCACCGACGCGGCCGGTTCCAGCCAGCCGGCGAGGGTGAACTGGCCCGCCTCGCAGGTGTAGGAGGACGGCAGCAGCCGGCGCTGGATCTCGGCGGCGAGCGAGAACGGCGTGGTGCGCTGCCCCCACTCGAACACGTCCGTGTACCGGCGGGCGGCGATGACGACGTAGGCCAGCGCGTGCGCGGCGGCGGCGACGTCGGCGATCAGCGCCGGTGGAGGTTCCCGGGGGAGCGTGAGCTCCACGAGCCCGATCGCGTCCCCGCGGTCGCTGACCGGTGCGACGACCCGTGCCCCGTCCGCGAGCGGCTCCACGTCGACCTGCTGGGTGCGCAGCACGCGCTCGTAGACGGTGCCCGCCATGGGCACCGTCTCCGCCTGCACGCCGGCCTGGTTCCGGGAGCCCTCGGCTCCCGCGGTGCCCGTCCGGAGGCGCACGACGGCACGTCCGCTGAAGTCGGCGATGAGGAAGGTCAGCTCGCGGGCCCCGAGCTCCTCCGCCAGGGTCTCGGCCGCGGCGTCGACCGCGTCGGTGGGTGCGGTCCCCTCGACCCGGTCGAGCACCAGGCCGACGTCCAGGCCGGGACCCGGCCCGGCGCGGCGCGGCGAGGGACGGGCGGTGTCGACGCCCCGGGTCACCGGTAGTTGTCGAACTGCAGGGCGACGTCGAGGTCCTTGCCGCGCAGCAGCTGCTGCACCGCCTGCAGGTCGTCGCGCTTCTTGCCGCTGACCCGCAGCTGGTCACCCTGGATCTGCGCCTGCACGCCCTTCGGGCCCTCGTCGCGGATGATCTTGGCGATCTTCTTGGCGGTGTCGGACTCGATGCCCTGCTTGATGCGCGCGGAGAGCTTGTAGGTCTTGCCGGAGGACTGCGGCTCGTCGGCGTCGAGGGCCTTGAGCGAGATGCCGCGCTTGACGAGCTTGTCGCGGAAGACGTCGAGGGCGGCCGTGACCCGCTCCTCGGTGTCGGCCTGCAGCGTCACCCCGTCCTCACCGGCCCAGGTGATCGAGGCGTTCGTGCCGCGGAAGTCGAAGCGCTGGGCGAGCTCCTTGGCGGCCTGGTTGAGCGCGTTGTCGATCTCCTGGCGGTCGACCTTGCTCACGACGTCGAACGACGAGTCGGCCACGGTCTGCTCCTCTCCCTCCCGCGCGGCTGACCGCGGCGGGACCCGTCGGGCCGGCACCGGCCCGTCTTGTACGCTCTCTCCCGTGGGACCGGGGCGGGTTGCCCGAGTGGCCAATGGGAGCGGACTGTAAATCCGTCGGCTTAGCCTACGAAGGTTCGAATCCTTCACCCGCCACCCCCGTGCAGCGGCTCCCGACCGGCAGGTCGGGGGCCGCTGTCGCGTCCGGCGCCGGGTCACCCCAGCGTGGGCGCCCGGGCACTGGCGACGGCGGTGACCTCCAGGGGACGGCCGCCGAGGAACAGCCAGCCGAAGGCGATCTCCACGGAGCGCACGCAGCGAACGGTGACCTCCGCGCCGTCGGTCCCGGCCGTCCAGCCGTCCAGCGGGTCCCCGCCGTCGGCGAGGTGGTCGGCGACCGCCGTCCGCGCCGTCTCCCCGGTCAGCGGCAGCTGTCCGCCGACGCCGGAGGCGTAGACCCGGCCCTCGTCGGTCCGGTTGGCCGCGGCGAGGGCGGCGCCGTCGCACACCGCCTGGACGTCCTGCCGCTCGAGGAAGGCGTCGGAGGCAGCCACCGCGCCCAGCACCATGAACGCGGCGACCAGCCAGCAGACGAGCACGAACGGCAGGGCGGAGCCGCGCTCACCGTCGACCGACCCCGCTGGCACGGCGGGAGCGTAGGTCGGCGCGGTGGCCCGCGGACCTCCTCCACAGGGACGTTCGCCCCTGGTGCCCCACCCGTCACCCGTCTCGGTGACACTGCGATGATCGGATGCGACGCTGCGTCACGACATTACGGCTCGTCACTCTTCCGTGATCGAGCGTGCTTGCCCGTCAGGGGGACGGGAAGCAGGGTTCCGGGCGCGGTCCGTACACGAACGACGCTCTGCCCCCGCGCCTGGGTGACAGCCCGCAACAGAGAGCTGTCTTTCATGCCTGAGGAGGCTTCGGTGGTTCAGCAGCGTGGTTCGAAGTGGGGCCGGGGTTCGAAGTGGGGCCGTGGTTCGAAGTGGGGCCGTCGCTCGACGTCGACCTGCTGACCGTCGACTGACGCATCCGGACGAGGAGGGTCGCCCGTCCGGCGGCTCCCTCCTCCGGGGCAGTGGCATGTCCGCGGAGGGGTCCCGCTGTTAGCCTCGGCGCCGCTCATACCACCTCCTAGGAACCGGGTGACGTTGGCCAGTCCCGAGCTCCGCGCACCGGCACGACGCATCGCGGCGCCCGTCGACCCGTGGGTGCTCGCCGCCGCCGCCGGCCTGCTGGCGCTGGTCCTGGCCGTCGTCGTGTTCGCGGGCGACCCCGGCGAGTTCCGGCTCCTCCCGGCACTGGTCGTGACGGTCGCCTTCCTCGTCACCGAGACCGTCACGCTGCACGTCGAGTTCCGTCGGCAGACGTGGCTGTGGTCGGTCAGTGAACTGGCGCTCACCATCGCCCTGGTCGTCGTCGGAGGCCTGTGGGCCGCCCTCGCCCGGGCCGTGGGCCTGGGACTCAGTCTGGCGCTGCAGCGCAGCACGCCGGCCAAGGCGGTGTTCAACGTCGCGGTGGGGGTCATCGAGGTCGCCGTCGCCTTCGCCGTGCTGGCCGCGTTCCCTCACGGCGACCTCGGGAGCCCGGTGAGCTGGCTGGCCCTGATGGTGGCCGTCCTCGCTGCCGACGTCATCGGCACCCTGCTGGTCATCGCGGCGATCCGGCTCACCGGCGGCAACCCCGGCCGAGCGATGTGGCAGGAGCTCCTGCTCCCCGTCGCCGTCGTGGCCCCGTTCGCCGTCTCCGTCGCCGTCGTCACCCTGCTGCTGCTCTCGCTCAACCCGTGGGCGTCCGTGCTCATGGTCCCCGCCGGTCTCGCGGTGGTCCTGCTCTTCCGGCGCTTCGCTGCCACGGCGCGCGAGGAGCGCAGTCTCCAGCAGGTCTACGCCTTCGCCCGGCGCGTTGAGCAGATCCCCTCCGACCAGGACGGTCCGCGATGGATCGTCGAGGCGGTCAAGGAACTCCTCAACGCCGACAAGGTGGCCCTCTGGCTGCCGCCCTACCTCGACGACGAGCCGCGCCTGGTGGTCGCCGGGGACGGCGGCACGACCTGGTACGACGGCCCCGGCGACCCCGAGGACCTGATCCGCCGCCGGGCACTGGAGCCGGGCGCGTCGGGCCCCGTGCTCGTGGCCGCCAGCCGGCTCGACGCCGAGTCGGCCGCCCTCGCCCGGCGCGGCGCCCAGGAGGTCCTGGGTGCACCGGTGACCACGGCCGCCGGCGAGCCCGGCTACCTCGAGGTCTGCGACCGGCGCAGCGACGTCGTCTCGTTCTCCGAGGGTGACCGCTCCGCGCTGGACTCGATGCTCACCCACGTCAACGCGGCGATCCGCCAGCAGCAGCTGCTCACCCAGATCCGCTACGACGCCGACCACGACCGGCTCACCGGCCTGCCCAACCGGCAGCGGCTGGCCGCCGAGATCGACCAGCTGCTGCACGCCGACCCGGTCGGGGCGCGCGCCGGGCTGGTGCTCGCCGGGCTGGACAACCACACCGAGATCGTCGACACCCTCGGCCACGCCGCGGCCGACGAGCTGCTCCTGGTCACCGCCGGGCTGCTGCGCGAGCACGCCCCGGCCGACGCCGTCGTCGCCCGCATGGAGGGTCCCCAGTTCGCCGTCCTGCTGCCCGGGCTGTCGCAGGTCGCCGCCGAGCGCGCGGCCCGCCGGCTGCGCGAGGCCACCTCCACCCGCGCCCGGGTCGCCGGCCTGGACCTCGAGGTCACGCTCACCGTCGGCGTCGCCGCCGCTCCCGCGCACGGCACGGACTCCGGCACGCTCATGCAGCGGGCCGACGTCGCCCTGCTGGCCGCCGCCTCCGAGAGCGGCGGTGTGGCCAGCTACCACCAGGTGCTCGACCAGCAGAGCCTGCGCCGGCTGCAGCTGGGCACCGAGCTCGAGCAGGCGATGGCCGACGGGCAGATCAGCGTGGTCTTCCAGCCGATCATCGACGCCCGGACCTCCGACATCGTCTCGGCGGAGACCCTCGTGCGCTGGGCGCACCCGCGCTTCGGGGCGATCCCGCCGGACGACTTCATCCACCTCGCCGAGCAGATCGGCCGGATCGGCCCGCTCACCGACCACGTGCTCGACCTGGCGCTGGCCCGCTGCCGGCGGTGGCTGGACCAGGACATCGCGCTGTCGGTGGCGGTCAACCTCTCCGCGCGCTGCCTCAGCGAGCCCGACCTCGTCGAGCGGGTGCAGCGGGCGCTGCGCCGTCACGGCGTCCCCGGCGAGCTGCTCATCCTGGAGCTCACCGAGGGCAGCGTGGTCGACGACTCGGTCCGCTCCAGCACCGTCCTGGCCGACCTGCACGCGCTCGGCCTGCGGCTGTCGATGGACGACTTCGGCACCGGCTACTCGTCGCTGTCGCAGCTGCGCCAGCTGCCCATCGACGAGGTCAAGATCGACAAGTCCTTCGTGCTGGGCATGTCCACCAGTCAGGGCGAGTCGTTCATCGCCCGCTCGATCATCGAGCTCGCCCACAACCTGGGCCTGCGCGTGGTCGCCGAGGGCGTCGAGGACGAGCTGACCCGCAAGCTGCTCACCGAGATGGGCTGCGACAAGCTGCAGGGCTTCCTGATCAGCCGCCCGCTGCCCGACGACAAGCTGGAGAAGTGGCTGCTCGCCCGCACCGGCGTCCGGTCGGCCGCGCCCGGTGCCCAGCACCGCCGGCTGTTCGTCCGGGTGTGAGGACGGTCCCGGCGGGCCCCTGCGGGAGCGGCCGGAGGGCGTCGGGTATAGTTCCTCGCGGCTCGAAGAGCACGCCCCTTTAGCTCAGTCGGCAGAGCGTCTCCATGGTAAGGAGAAGGTCTACGGTTCGATTCCGTAAAGGGGCTCCGACCAGCCGGTCCAGTCGCGAGACCGGGCCGCGCGGTCATCCCGGCGGTGTAGCTCAGCCTGGTAGAGCAAGCGGCTCATAATCGCTGTGTCACCGGTTCAAGTCCGGTCACCGCTACTCCAGACGGACCCCGGCTCCCCGGGGTCCGTCGCCGTGTCGGCACCCGCCGCCACGGTCGCCGGCCGTGAGGCCGGTCCCGACAAGGCGAGGAGTGCCTCATGGCAGCCACCGACGTCCGTCCGAAGATCACCCTGGCCTGCCAGGAGTGCAAGAACCGCAACTACATCACCCGCAAGAACCGGCGCAACGACCCCGACCGGCTCGAGTTGAAGAAGTACTGCCCCAAGGACAAGCGCCACACCGTCCACCGCGAGACCCGCTGACCCGGGTCGCGGACGGAGCAGGGAGGGCGGGAGTGGCGCTGGACGCAGGACTGGTCGGGCGCAGCTACCCGCCCTCCGCCGTCTACGAGGTCGGCCGCGCGACGATCGCCGAGTTCGCCGCCGCCGTGGGGGCCACCGACCCGGCGCACACCGACGCCGGGGCCGCCCGCGCGCTGGGCCACCCCGACGTCGTCGCGCCGCCCACGTTCGCCATCGTGGTCACCCTGGGCGCCGCCGACGTCGTGATCGCCGACCCCGACGTCGCGCTGGACTACAGCCGCGTCGTGCACGGCGAGCAGCGCTTCACCCACCACCGGCCGATCCGGGCCGGCGACCGGCTGGTCAGCACCACCACGATCGAGGCCGTGCGCACCGTCGCGGGCAACGACATGCTCACCACCCGGGTCGACGTCGCCACCGAGGACGGTGAGGCGGTCTGCACCGCCACGTCCCTGCTCGTGGCCCGGGGGACGGCGTGACCGCCCGGCTGCGGGCCGCCGACGTCGCCGTCGGCACCGAGCTGCCCGAGCAGACCCACCGGGTCACCCGCGCCGACCTGGTCCGCTACGCCGGCGCCTCCGGCGACCTCAACCCGATCCACTGGAGCGACCGCGTGGCCACCGGTGTGGGCCTGCCCGGGGTCATCGCCCACGGGATGCTCACCATGGGCCTCGCGGCCCGCGCGGTCACCGACTGGGCCGGCGACCCGGGTGCCGTGGTCGAGTACCAGGTCCGCTTCGGCCGCCCCGTCGTCGTCCCCGACGACGACACCGGCGCCGAGGTCACCGTCCGCGGGAAGGTCGGTGCCGTGCTCGACGGCGGCCGGGTCCGCGTGGACCTCATGGTCACCAGCGGCGGCGAGAAGGTGCTCTCGCTGGCCCGCGCCACCGTCGCCCTGGCATGACCGCCCGGCGGGTGGCCCCGGCCGCCGTCGCGCTGACCCTGCTGGCCGGCTGCACGTCCTTCTCCCAGACCCTCACCGGCGAGCAGGGCGGTGGCACCCCGGGCACCGCCGCCCCGTCGTCGTCCCCCGCGGGCGACGACGCGGGCGACGACGGGGGCGACGACGCGGTCAGCTGCCCGGCCGAGCGCGCCGAGCCCGACCCCGACCGGCCGGTCGTCGACCTGGACTTCCGGCTCTCCGACGACCTGGGCACCGTCACCGGCACCGAGACCGTCGTGTTCACCCCCGACGTGGCCACCGACGAGATGGTCTTCCGCCTGGTGCCCAACAGCCCCGTCGCCGCCGGGCTGGGCAACCGGATCACCGTCGACGGCGTCCGCGGCGACGACGTCGACCAGGCCGGTTACGAGGACGCCGGTGCCGACGGGCCGGGCGGGCTCTACGTGCTGCAGCTGGACGGCGAGCTGGCGGCGGGGGAGTCCACCGAGGTGGAGCTGGACTTCACCGTCTCCCTCGGCGAGGGCGGCTTCGAGCGGCTCGGCGCGGTGGAGGGCGTGTCCTGGTGGGGCAGCGGCTTCCCGCTGCTGGCGTGGGAGCCCGGCGTCGGCTGGGCCCGCGAGCGGTTCGTGGCGATCCTCGGCGAGACGGCCAGCAGCCCGGTCGCCGACACGACGGTCAGCGTCTCGGTGCCCGAGGACCTCACCGTGCTGATGACCGGCGACCAGGACGAGCCGGCCGCCGCCGAGGACGGCCGGCGCACCTGGACCTCCCACGAGCCCGTGGCCCGCGACGTCAGCGTCGCCGCCGGCGAGTTCCGCACCGCCACGCTGCGCACCCCGGGGGGCGTCGAGGTGACCACCGGGGTGCTGCCCGGGGCCGGCACCGGCCCCGGCGAGCTCGCCGACCGGGCCAGCGAGGACGTCACCGAGCTGGCCGACCGCTTCGGCGCCTTCCCCTACGCCACCCTCACCGTGCCGCTGCTGCCCGACGCGGGCGGCGGCATCGAGTACCCCGGCTCGATCCTGCTGGCCGGCGCGGACCGCTCGGTGCTCGAGCACGAGGTCGCCCACATGTGGTTCTACGGCATGGTCGGCGACGACCAGTTCCGCGACCCGTGGCTGGACGAGGCCCTCGCCACCTACGCGGAGGAGACGGTCGGGGGGCAGGAACCGCAGGTCGACCTCGAGCAGGTGCTGGCCACCGAGGGCGACGTCGGTGCCGCGATGGACGCCTTCGCCGACACCGAGCAGTACTTCCGGGTCGTCTACGACAAGGGCGGGGACGCACTGCTGGCGGCCCGCCAGGCCGCCGGTGCGCCGGCGTTCGACGCGGCCCTGCGCTGCTACGTGCAGGCCAACGCCTGGACCACCGCCACGCCCGCCGACCTCGCCGCCGCCCTGGCCGACCTGCCCGCCGCGCTCGACGTGCTGGTGCGGGCCGGGGCGCTCGACGAGGCGGACGCACCCGGGTGACCCCGGGGCGGCCCGCCCGCCGTCAGCCGCCGAGCAGGCGCTGCATCCGGCCGACGCCCTCGGCCAGGTCGTCGTCGCCCAGCGCGTAGGACATCCGCAGGTAGCCCGGGGTGCCGAAGGCCTCGCCCGGGACGACGGCCACCTCGGCCTCCTCCAGGACGATCTCGGCGAGCTCCACGCTGCTCGACGCCGTCCGCCCGTGGATCGGCCGGCCCAGCAGCGCCTTGACCGACGGGTAGACGTAGAAGGCGCCCTGGGGCTCCGGGCAGGCGACGCCGGGGATCTCCCGCAGCATCGACACGATGGTCTTGCGCCGGCGGTCGAACGCCGTCCGCATCTCGTCGACCGCGGACAGGTCGCCGGTGAGCGCGGCGACCGCGGCGGCCTGCGACACGTTGGCCACGTTCGAGGTGGCGTGCGACTGGAGGTTGGTCGCGGCCTTGACCAGGTCGGCCGGCCCGACCATCCAGCCCACCCGCCAGCCGGTCATCGCGTAGGTCTTGGCCACGCCGTTGACCACGACGCAGCGGTCGGCCAGCTCGGGCACGAGCACCGGCATCGAGGGGGCGGTGGCCCCGCCGTAGGTCAGGTGCTCGTAGATCTCGTCGGTGAGCACCCACAGCCCGGCCTCCAGCGCCCAGCGGCCGATGGCCTCCACCTGGTCGGGCGGGTACACCGCGCCGGTCGGGTTGGACGGCGAGACGAACAGCAGCACCTTGGTGCGCTCGGTGCGGGCCGCCTCGAGCTGCGCCACCGACACCAGGTAGCCGCTCTCCTCGTCGGCCACCACGGGCACCGGCACGCCACCGGCCAGCCGGATGGCCTCGGGGTAGGTGGTCCAGTACGGCGCCGGGACGAGGACCTCGTCACCGGGGTCGAGCATCGTGGCGAAGGCCTCGTAGACGGCCTGCTTGCCGCCGTTGGTCACCAGCACCTGGGCCGGCGTCACCGCCAGCCCCGAGTCACGGGCGGTCTTGGCGACGATCGCCTCCTTGAGCGCCGGCAGCCCGCCGGCCGGGGTGTAGCGGTGCATCGCCGGCTGGCGGCACGCGGCGACCGCGGCCTCGACGACGTAGTCCGGCGTCGGGAAGTCCGGCTCCCCGGCCCCGAAGCCGATGACCGGCTTGCCCGCCGCCTTGAGGGCCTTGGCCTTGGCGTCGACCGCGAGCGTCGCGGACTCCGAGATGGCCCCGATGCGCCGCGACACGCGGCGCTCGGCGGGGGAGAGGGTGGCGGACTCCGACGGGGAGACGGCGGTCATGCCCCCATCGTGTCAAAGACCACTCTCCCGGGGCCCCTCAGTCCGGGCCGGGTGCCCGCCCGGCGTCCCGACCCGCCGCGGGAGGACGGTGCGGCCCGGCTCCGGACGGCCCGGAGGGAGTGCCGGCCGGAGCGCGGTCACGGGTGCCGTCCGCGGTCCCGTACACTGGCAGTCCTGGGGCGTTCGACCCCGCCACCGGCGTGCCCCGGATCCCTCCGGGGCGGGCGCCGGACCGGCGGGCCAGGACGCTCCGGGGCAGCCCGGGACCACCGCACGCGTGGCACCGGTCCGGGGCACTAGGGGTGTAGCTCAACTGGCAGAGCAGCGGTCTCCAAAACCGCAGGCTGCAGGTTCAAGTCCTGTCACCCCTGCCCGTGCCGCCGGCCCGTGCCGGCGGGCAGCACGACCCGGTACGCACCGTGCGCCGGCACGGCCGTGCCGCACGGGGCGCACGACACCAGAGGGCCCGCCAGCAGCGGCCACCACCACGACGCGAGCGAGGCGCAGTGAGCGACGAGAAGCCGGGCCGCGGGGACGACCCCCGCGCCGCCTCCGACGCCGAGCTGACCGACGAGCAGCTCGACCGGGAGGCCCCGGGCGTCGAGGACGCTGCCGAGCTCGAGGCCGCCGAGGCCGAGATCGCCGCCGAGGCCGAGGACGACGAGGACAAGGTCGTCCCCACCGCCGCCCGCCGGCGCGGCGGTCGCATCACCGCCGCCGACGACGAGGACGACGACGAGCCGGTCTCGCGGCGCAGCGCCCGGGCGGCCCGGGCCGGGAGCACCGCCGCGAGCCGCGCGGGCGACGCCGGCACCCGGTCCCGCGCCGCCGCGCAGCGCTCCCGGACCGACGAGGTCCGCCAGAAGCGCAGCCTGCGCCGCTTCCTGCGCGAGGTCGTGGCCGAGCTGCGCAAGGTCATCTGGCCGGGCCGCCGCGAGCTGATCACCTACACGACCGTGGTCATCCTCTTCGTGGCCTTCATCGTCGCGCTGGTCGCGGGCCTGGACATCCTCTTCGCGCAGGGCGTGCTGGCCGTCTTCGGCTGACCGTCCCCCGCGCCCGCACGCACCCGACAAGGAAGAGATCCCCGTGACCGACCCCCGCGAGCCCTTCGACACCGACAGCGACGTCGAGACCGTCGACCTCGACGACCAGCGGCTCGACGTCCGCGGCAGCGTCGACCTCGAGACCGGCGCCGGTGAGGACGGGGCGGCCGAGGGCTCCACGGACACCACCGACCAGGACACCGCCACCGGCGTCGCCGACGTCACCCCCCTGGTGGAGAGCGGCGGCCGAGACAGCCTCGTCGGCGACCCGCTGGCCGCGCCGGCCCCCGACCACGACCCGATCGTCACCGAGGCGCTGGCCGAGGCGGAGGCCGAGGACGAGGACCCGCGCGAGACGCTCAAGCGGACCCTGCGCACGCAGTTCGGCGACTGGTACGTCATCCACTCCTACGCGGGCTACGAGAACAAGGTGAAGACCAACCTCGAGTCCCGGATCCAGTCGCTGGACATGGAGGACTACATCTTCCAGATCGAGGTGCCCACCGAGGAGGTCACCGAGATCAAGAACGGCAAGCGCACCCAGGTCAACCGGAAGAAGCTGCCCGGCTACCTGCTCGTCCGGATGGACCTCAACGACGAGTCCTGGGGCGCGGTCCGCAACACCCCCGGCGTCACCGGCTTCGTCGGTGCCACCTCCCGGCCCTCGCCGCTGTCCATCGACGAGGTCGTGAACCTGCTCGTCCCGGCGACCCCGCCGCAGGCGGCCAAGGTGGCCGAGAGTGCCAGCCCGGCCGCCGCGGCGTCCGCGCCGACGACGGTCGTCGACTTCGAGATCGGCGAGTCGGTGACCGTCATGGACGGTCCCTTCGCCACCCTCCCGGCGACGATCAACGAGATCAACGCCGAGCAGCAGAAGCTGCAGGTGCTGGTCTCCATCTTCGGCCGGGAGACGCCGGTCGAGCTGTCGTTCACCCAGGTCGCCAAGTTGTAGGACCCGTCGCCCCGCAGGCTCGGCGCGGGCCCCCGCGACGGGGCCGTCCGGCCACCACCCCGCACCATGCTCACGAAGAAGGAATGACATGCCCCCCAGGAAGCGGTTGACCGCGGTCATCAAGCTCCAGATCAACGCCGGTGCGGCCACCCCCGCGCCGCCGGTCGGTCCGGCGCTCGGCCAGCACGGCGTCAACATCATGGAGTTCTGCAAGGCCTACAACGCCGCCACGGAGTCGCAGCGCGGCAACGTGATCCCGGTCGAGATCTCGGTCTACGAGGACCGCACGTTCACCTTCGTCACCAAGACCCCGCCGGCGGCGCGCATGCTGCTCAAGGCCGCGGGCGTGGAGAAGGGCTCGGGCGAGCCGCACAAGACCAAGGTCGCCACCGTCACCCGCGACCAGGTCCGCGAGATCGCCCAGACCAAGATGGCCGACCTCAACGCCAACTCGCTCGACGAGGCCGAGAAGATCATCGCCGGCACCGCCCGGTCGATGGGCATCACCGTCTCCGGCTGATCGAGACCCGCCGGACGACGGCGGCGTCGCACCACCCGGGCTCTGACGAGCCCGCGTCACCCGTGGGAGGGCCGCGCCAGGCCCGCGCACCACACGATCCCCGGCAGCGGCCGGGGGAGAGGACACACCATGGCGAAGCACGGCAAGAAGTACCTGGAGGCGGCCGCCAAGGTCGACCGCGAGTCCCTCTACAGCCCGCTGCAGGCGGCCGGGCTGGCGAAGGAGACCTCGCCGACGTCCTACGACGCCACCGTCGAGGTGGCCATGCGGCTCGGCGTCGACCCGCGCAAGGCCGACCAGATGGTCCGCGGCACGGTCAACCTGCCCCACGGCACTGGCAAGACCGCCCGCGTCATCGTCTTCGCGACCGGTGACAAGGCCACCGAGGCGGAGGCCGCCGGCGCCGACGTCGTCGGCTCGGACGACCTGATCGCGCGCATCCAGGAGGGCTTCCTGGACTTCGACGCCGCGATCGCCACGCCCGACCAGATGGCCAAGGTCGGCCGGATCGCGCGCATCCTCGGCCCCCGCGGCCTGATGCCGAACCCGAAGACCGGCACGGTGACCCCCGACGTCACCAAGGCCGTCGCCGACATCAAGGGCGGGAAGATCAACTTCCGCGTCGACAAGCAGGCCAACCTGCACCTGGTGATCGGCAAGACCTCCTTCGACGACACGAAGCTGGTCGAGAACTACGCCGCCGCGCTCGACGAGGTGCTGCGCGCCAAGCCGGCCGCCGCCAAGGGCCGGTACCTGAAGAAGGTCACCATCTCCACCACCATGGGCCCGGGCATCCCGGTCGACCCGAACCGCACCCGCAACCTGACGGTGGACGAGCCCACGGCGTGAGCCTCTGCTGAGGCCGTCCCCGGAGGCCCCGCCGCGCACCCGCGCGGCGGGGCCTCCGGCGTTCCCGGGGTCCGCGGCGGGCGCTCGCCCACCCCGTGTACGCTCGACCTCGTTCCCCCCACGACCGCTGGTCGTCGCACGTCCGCGTGCGATCGAAGGTCCCGGATCCCCGGGCGGCCCGCGCAGGAGGACGGTTCGATCGCCGCGGCGCCCCGTGCCCGCGTCCCTCGCCCCGTGCGCCCTGCGCCGGGGCGTTCCTCGTCTCCGGCCCCGATCGCCCGCGCTCGTACGGCGCACGAGCGGTCACCCGTCCGACGAGAGGAGGCCCATGCCCACGCAGGCGAAGGCCGCGGTGATCGACGAGATCACCGAGCGGTTCCAGAAGTCCAGCGCGGCCGTGCTCACCGAGTACCGCGGGCTGACCGTGGCGCAGCTGACCCAGCTGCGCCGTTCCCTCGGTGCGGGCAGCAGCTACGCCGTCGTCAAGAACACCCTGACGAAGCGGGCGGCGGACTCGGTCGGCCACACCGACCTGGCTCCGCTGCTCAACGGTCCGACCGCGATCGCCTTCATCGAGGGCGACGTCGTCGAGGCCGCGAAGGCCATCCGCGACTTCGCGCGCGCCAACCCGCTGCTCGTCGTCAAGGGCGGCGTCGTCGAGGGCCGCACCGTCAGCCCCGCCGAGGTCACCGCCCTGGCCGACGTGGAGCCGCGCGAGGTGCTGCTGGCCAAGCTGGCCGGCGCGATGAAGGGCAACCTGACCAAGGCCGCCGGCCTGTTCCAGGCCCCGCTGTCGCAGGTCGCCCGCCTGGCCGCGGCGCTGCAGGAGAAGAAGGAGTCCGCCGAGGGCTCCGCCGCTCCGGCCGCCGACACCGCTGCTGCCGACACCACCACCGACTCCGCTGACGCCGCGGACACCGCGGCCAGCACCGACTGACCCCCTAGGAGACATCATGGCCAAGCTGTCCACCACGGAGCTGCTCGACGCGTTCAAGGAGATGACGCTGCTCGAGCTGTCCGACTTCGTGAAGCAGTTCGAGGAGACCTTCGAGGTCACCGCGGCTGCCCCCGTCGCCGTCGCGGCCGCCCCGGCCGCCGGTGGCGCCGGCGACGGCGGTGCCCCCGCCGCCGAGGAGCAGGACGAGTTCGACGTCATCCTCGAGGCTGCCGGCGACAAGAAGATCCAGGTCATCAAGGAGGTGCGCGGCCTGACCTCGCTCGGCCTCAAGGAGGCCAAGGACCTGGTCGACGGCGCGCCGAAGCCGGTCCTGGAGAAGGTCGCCAAGGACGCCGCCGAGAAGGCCAAGGCCGCCCTCGAGGGCGCCGGCGCCACCGTCACCGTCAAGTGACGCCCTCCCCGGCCCCAGGGCCGGGGGACCGCACCACCTGAGCACGCCCCAGGGGCCGCTCTCCTCCGGGAGGGCGGCCCCTGCCGCGTCCGGCGGCGCCGTGGTCGAGACGGCCGCCGCGTCCACCGGGTGCGGCGTGGCGGAGACAGCGGGCCCCTCGGACTGGCATCATGGCCGCGCGGAACCGCCGGGCGACGCGACGCTGTCCTTCCCGGGGTGTGGCGCTGGTCGCCTCCACCCCCCGACGTGGACAGTGCGCGCCAGCAGGGGTAGGGTTCTCTGTTGCGCTGCCCTCTGACTGCCTGCCCGCCGAGCCGGGTCACTCGGGGTGCCCGGGATCCCGGTCGCCCCGCGACCCACCCGTCGACCTGACCCGTCGACCCAGCGGGCCGGACGCCGCGGACGGCGCCGCCACCTCCGACGACGACCCAGGACGAACCCGCACCCACCGCCCGCACGTCGTGATGTCCTTGGAAGGACGCATCTTGGCAGGCTCTCGCCCCACCAGCATCGCCCCCAGCACCACCGAGTCCGGCGGCTACGGCCAGCAGAACCAGACTCCCCAGGCCGGCCCCCGCACCGGAGAGGCCGACCAGCAGAAGATCCCCGGCGCCCCGCTCCGCGTCTCCTTCGCGAAGATCTCCGAGCCCCTGGAGGTCCCGGACCTCCTGGCGCTGCAGACCGCCTCCTTCGACTGGCTGGTCGGCAGCCCCGAGTGGCGCGCCACCCTCTCGCCCGAGGAGCAGCAGAGCGCCGTCGGCGGCCTCGCCGAGATCCTCGAGGAGATCTCGCCGATCGAGGACTTCAGCGGCTCGATGTCGCTGTCCTTCTCCAACCCGCGCTTCGAGGACGTCAAGGCGTCCCTCGAGGAGTGCAAGGACAAGGACATGACCTACGCGGCGCCGCTGTTCGTCACCGCCGAGTTCATGAACAACACCACCGGCGAGATCAAGTCGCAGACGGTGTTCATGGGTGACTTCCCGATCATGACGAACAAGGGCACGTTCGTCATCAACGGCACCGAGCGCGTCGTGGTCTCCCAGCTCGTCCGCAGCCCGGGCGTCTACTTCGACAAGACCCTGGACAAGACGTCGGACAAGGACGTCTTCAGTGCCAAGGTCATCCCCAGCCGTGGTGCGTGGCTGGAGTTCGACGTCGACAAGCGCGACACCGTCGGCGTCCGGATCGACCGCAAGCGCCGCCAGCCGGTCACCGTGCTGCTCAAGGCCCTGGGGTGGACCGAGGACCGCATCCGCGAGCACTTCCAGTGGTCGCCCACGGTCCTGGCCACCCTGGAGAAGGACCACATCGCCGGGCAGGACGAGGCGCTGCTCGACATCTACCGCAAGCTGCGGCCGGGCGAGCCGCCGACGCGGGAGAGCGCCCAGGCGCTGCTGGAGAACCTCTTCTTCAACCCCAAGCGCTACGACCTGGCCAAGGTCGGCCGCTACAAGGTGAACAAGAAGCTCGGCGTCGAGGTGCCCCAGGCCACCCTCACGCTGACCGAGGACGACATCGTCGCCACCATCGAGTACGTCGTGCGGCTGCACGCCGGCGAGCCCGAGCACGGCGTCGACGACATCGACCACTTCGGCAACCGCCGCCTGCGCACCGTCGGTGAGCTGATCCAGAACCAGATCCGGGTCGGCCTCTCCCGCATGGAGCGCGTGGTCCGCGAGCGGATGACGACCCAGGACGTCGAGGCGATCACGCCGCAGACCCTGATCAACATCCGGCCGGTCGTCGCCTCCATCAAGGAGTTCTTCGGCACCAGCCAGCTGTCGCAGTTCATGGACCAGACCAACCCGCTCGCGGGCCTGACCCACAAGCGCCGCCTGTCGGCGCTGGGCCCGGGTGGTCTGTCGCGTGAGCGCGCCGGCATGGAGGTCCGCGACGTGCACCCGAGCCACTACGGCCGGATGTGCCCGATCGAGACCCCGGAAGGTCCGAACATCGGCCTGATCGGCTCGCTGTCGGCCTACGGCCGGGTCAACGCCTTCGGCTTCATCGAGACGCCGTACCGCAAGGTGGAGAACGGGGTCGTCACCGACTCCATCGACTACCTGACCGCCGACGAGGAGGACCGCTTCGTCGTCGCCCAGGCCAACTCGCCGCTGGACGCCCAGGGCCGGTTCGCCGAGGACCGCGTGCTGGTCCGCACCAAGGGCGGCGAGGTCGACTACCTCGCGCCGGAGAACGTCGACTACATGGACGTCTCGCCGCGGCAGATGACCTCGGTCGCGACGGCGATGATCCCGTTCCTCGAGCACGACGACGCCAACCGCGCGCTCATGGGTGCCAACATGCAGCGCCAGGCCGTCCCGCTGCTGCGCTCGGAGGCCCCGCTCGTGGGCACCGGCATGGAGCTGCGGGCCGCCGTCGACGCCGGCGACGTCGTCGTGGCGGAGAAGGCCGGTGTGGTCGAGGACTCCACCGCCGACTACGTCACCGTCATGGCCGACGACGGCACCCGGCAGACCTACCGGCTGCTGAAGTTCCGCCGCTCCAACCAGGGCACCTCGATCAACCAGACCCCCGTCGTCGACGAGGGCCAGCGCGTCGAGGTCGGCCAGGTCATCGCCGACGGGCCGTGCACCGACCAGGGCGAGATGGCGCTGGGCAAGAACCTGCTCGTCGCCTTCATGCCGTGGGAGGGCCACAACTACGAGGACGCGATCATCCTGTCGCAGCGCCTCGTGCAGGACGACGTCCTGTCCTCGATCCACATCGAGGAGTTCGAGGTCGACGCCCGCGACACCAAGCTCGGTGCCGAGGAGATCACCCGGGACATCCCGAACGTCTCCGAGGAGGTCCTCGCCGACCTCGACGAGCGCGGCATCATCCGCATCGGTGCCGAGGTCGTCCCCGGCGACATCCTCGTCGGCAAGGTCACGCCCAAGGGCGAGACCGAGCTGACCCCCGAGGAGCGGCTGCTGCGCGCGATCTTCGGCGAGAAGGCCCGCGAGGTCCGCGACACGTCGCTGAAGGTCAAGCACGGCGAGTCCGGCAAGGTCATCGGCGTCCGCGTGTTCTCGCGCGAGGACGGCGACGAGCTGCCCGCCGGCGTCAACGAGCTGATCCGGGTCTACGTCGCCCAGATGCGCAAGATCTCCGACGGCGACAAGCTCGCCGGCCGCCACGGCAACAAGGGCGTCATCGCGAAGATCCTGCCGCAGGAGGACATGCCCTTCCTCGAGGACGGCACCCCGGTCGACATCGTCCTGAACCCGCTCGGCGTGCCCGGCCGGATGAACGTCGGCCAGGTGCTGGAGATGCACCTCGGGTGGATCGCCAAGCAGGGCTGGCAGGTCGAGGGCACTCCCGAGTGGGCGGCCAACCTGCCGGAGGCGGCGAAGTCGGCGGCACCGGGCACTCGCACCGCGACGCCGGTGTTCGACGGCGCCAAGGAGGACGAGATCATCGGCCTCCTCGGCTCGACGACGCCGAACCGCGACGGCGAGCGCATGGTCGAGGAGACCGGCAAGGCGCGGCTGTTCGACGGCCGCTCCGGGGAGCCCTACCCCGAGCCGATCGCCGTGGGCTACGTCTACATCCTCAAGCTGCTGCACCTGGTCGACGACAAGATCCACGCCCGGTCGACCGGCCCCTACTCGATGATCACGCAGCAGCCGCTGGGTGGTAAGGCGCAGTTCGGTGGCCAGCGCTTCGGTGAGATGGAGTGCTGGGCGATGCAGGCCTACGGCGCGGCCTACGCGCTGCAGGAGCTGCTGACCATCAAGTCCGACGACATCCTCGGCCGGGTCAAGGTCTACGAGGCCATCGTCAAGGGGGAGAACATCCCCGAGCCGGGCATCCCCGAGTCGTTCAAGGTGTTGCTCAAGGAGCTGCAGTCGCTGTGCCTCAACGTCGAGGTGCTCTCCGGCGACGGGCAGGCGATCGAGCTGCGCGACACCGACGACGAGGTGTTCCGGGCCGCGGAGGAGCTGGGCATCGACCTCAGCCGCCGCGAGCCCTCCAGCGTCGAGGACGTGTGAGTAAGGACCCCCTCCCTCCCCGGCCCACGCTCCGCGCGGGCCGGGGAGGGCGGGGGCCTTCCACCCAAGCCTTCAGAGGAACGTTCAGTAACTAGCCCCGGAAAGGGGTCCACTCAGTGCTCGACGTCAACTTCTTCGACGAGCTCCGCATCGGTCTGGCCACCGGCGACGACATCCGCCAGTGGTCGCACGGTGAGGTGAAGAAGCCCGAGACCATCAACTACCGGACCCTGCGTCCGGAGAAGGACGGTCTCTTCTGCGAGAAGATCTTCGGTCCCACCCGGGACTGGGAGTGCTACTGCGGCAAGTACAAGCGCGTCCGCTTCAAGGGCATCATCTGTGAGCGCTGCGGCGTCGAGGTGACCCGCGCCAAGGTCCGGCGCGAGCGGATGGGCCACATCGAGCTGGCCGCGCCGGTCACCCACATCTGGTTCTTCAAGGGCGTCCCCTCGCGCCTGGGCTACCTGCTCGACCTGGCGCCCAAGGACCTCGAGAAGATCATCTACTTCGCCGCGTACCTGATCACCTCGGTCGACGACGAGGCGCGCCACCGCGACCTCCCGACCGTCGAGGCCGAGATCAGCGCGGAGAAGCACAACCTCGAGAGCCGGCGCGACGCCGACGTCGAGGCCCGCCAGCAGAAGCTCGAGGCCGACCTGGCCGAGCTCGAGGCGGAGGGCGCCAAGTCCGACGTCCGCCGCAAGGTCCGCGAGGGCGGCGAGCGCGAGATGCGCCAGCTGCGCGACCGCGCCCAGCGGGAGATCGACCGCCTCGAGGAGGTGCTCGACACCTTCCGCAAGCTCGAGGTCAAGCAGCTCATCGCCGACGAGGGCCTCTACCGCGAGCTGCGCGACCGCTTCGGCGAGTACTTCGAGGGCGGCATGGGTGCCGCGGCCCTGCAGAAGCTGCTGGCCGATTTCGACCTCGACGCCGAGGCCGCCTCGCTGCGCGACACCATCCGCAACGGCAAGGGCCAGCGCAAGCTGCGGGCCCTCAAGCGGCTCAAGGTCGTCGCGGCGTTCCAGCAGACGCGCAACTCGCCCATGGGCATGGTGCTCGACTGCGTGCCGGTCATCCCGCCGGACCTGCGCCCGATGGTGCAGCTCGACGGTGGCCGCTTCGCCACCAGCGACATGAACGACCTGTACCGCCGGGTCATCAACCGCAACAACCGGCTCAAGCGGCTGCTCGACCTCGGCGCGCCCGAGATCATCGTGAACAACGAGAAGCGGATGCTGCAGGAGTCCGTGGACGCGCTGTTCGACAACGGCCGCCGCGGCCGTCCGGTCACCGGCCCGGGCAACCGCCCGCTGAAGTCCTTGAGCGACCTGCTCAAGGGCAAGCAGGGCCGGTTCCGGCAGAACCTGCTCGGCAAGCGCGTCGACTACTCCGGCCGGTCGGTCATCGTCGTCGGCCCGCAGCTGAAGCTGCACCAGTGCGGCCTGCCCAAGCAGATGGCGCTGGAGCTGTTCAAGCCCTTCGTCATGAAGCGGCTGGTCGACCTCAACCACGCGCAGAACATCAAGTCCGCCAAGCGCATGGTCGAGCGGGCCCGTCCGGTCGTCTGGGACGTGCTCGAGGAGGTCATCACCGAGCACCCGGTGCTGCTCAACCGCGCGCCGACGCTGCACCGCCTGGGCATCCAGGCCTTCGAGCCGCAGCTGGTCGAGGGCAAGGCCATCCAGATCCACCCGCTGGTCTGCACCGCGTTCAACGCGGACTTCGACGGTGACCAGATGGCCGTGCACCTGCCGCTGTCGGCGGAGGCGCAGGCCGAGGCCCGCATCCTGATGCTGTCCTCGAACAACATCCTGTCGCCGGCCGACGGCCGTCCGATCACCGCGCCGACCCAGGACATGGTGCTGGGCCTGTACCACCTGACCACCCTGGTGCCGAGCCGGCAGGAGGCCGACGGCGGCCGCCCGGCGGCCTTCGGCTCCACCGCCGAGGCGATCATGGCCTTCGACAAGGGTGCGCTGGGTCTGCAGGAGCGGGCGCTGATCCGCCTCGACGAGGTGTTCGGCGTCGACAACGGCAAGGTCAACGAGGCCTGGACCCAGCCCGAGGACTGGACCCCGGGTGCCCCCGCGCTGGTCGAGACCAGCCTGGGCCGGGTGCTGTTCAACGAGGCCCTGCCCGAGGACTACCGCTTCGTCAACTACCAGGTGCCGAAGAAGGAGCTCGGGGCGATCGTCAACGACCTCGCCGAGCGCTACCCCAAGGTGCAGGTCGCGGCGACGCTGGACGCCCTCAAGTCGGCCGGCTTCCGCTGGGCCACCCGCTCGGGTGTCACGATCGCCATCGACGACGTCGTCACCCCGCCGGCCAAGCAGGAGATCCTCGACCGGCACGAGGCCGAGGCCCGGCAGATCGAGCGCCAGTACGAGCGCGGTGTCATCACCGACGCCGAGCGTCGTGGTGAGCTGATCGAGATCTGGACCCGCGCGCGGGCCGAGGTCAGCCAGGCGATGGTGGACAACTTCCCGACCACCAACCCGGTCTGGGTCATGGTCAACTCGGGCGCCCGAGGCAACATGATGCAGATCAGCCAGATCGCCGGCATGCGCGGCCTGGTGGCCAACCCGAAGGGCGAGATCATCCCGCGGCCGATCAAGGCCAACTTCCGGGAGGGTCTGTCGGTGCTGGAGTACTTCATCTCCACGCACGGCGCGCGCAAGGGCCTGGCCGACACCGCCCTGCGGACCGCGGACTCCGGGTACCTCACCCGGCGGCTGGTCGACGTCTCCCAGGACGTCATCATCCGCGAGGAGGACTGCGGCACCGAGCGCGGCGTCCTCATGCCGATCGCGACCGTGGTCGACGGCCAGCTCACCCGCGACGCCCACGTCGAGACCAGCGTCTACGCCCGCTCCCTGGCCGCCGACGTGGTGGCCGAGGACGGCACGCTCGTGGCGCGGGCCGGCGAGGACCTCGGGGACGTGCTCATCGGCGCGCTGGTCGACGCGAACGTGGCCGAGGTCAAGGTCCGCTGCGTGCTGACCTGCGAGTCGCTGCTGGGCACCTGCGCGACCTGCTACGGCCGCTCGCTGGCCACCGGCAAGCTCGTCGACGTCGGCGAGGCGGTCGGCATCATCGCCGCCCAGTCGATCGGTGAGCCCGGCACCCAGCTGACGATGCGCACCTTCCACACCGGTGGTGTCGCGGGTGAGGACATCACCCACGGCCTCCCGCGTGTGGTGGAGCTCTTCGAGGCCCGCGTCCCCAAGGGCAAAGCCCCGATCGCCGAGCTGGCCGGCTCCGTCCGGATCGAGGACGGCGAGCAGTTCCGCAAGCTGACCATCACCCCGGACGACGGCTCCGACGAGGTCGTCTACGACAAGCTGTCGCGCCGGTCGCGGCTGCGGGTCGAGGACGGCGCCCACGTCGAGGTCGGCGAGCAGCTGACCGAGGGTGCGGTGGACCCGCACGAGGTGCTGCGGATCATGGGCCCGCGCGAGGTGCAGCTGCACCTGGTCCGCGAGGTCCAGGAGGTCTACCGGTCGCAGGGTGTGTCGATCCACGACAAGCACATCGAGGTGATCATCCGCCAGATGCTGAAGCGGGTGACCATCATCGACTCGGGCGCGACGGAGTTCCTGCCCGGTGCGCTGGTCGAGCGGACGCTGTTCGAGACCGAGAACCGCCGCGTCGTCGCCGAGGGCGGCGAGCCGGCCTCGGCCCGTCCGGTGCTCATGGGCATCACCAAGGCCTCGCTCGCGACCGAGTCGTGGCTGTCGGCCGCCTCCTTCCAGGAGACGACCAAGGTGCTCACCGACGCCGCCATCCAGGGCAAGAGCGACTCGCTCCTCGGCCTCAAGGAGAACGTGATCATCGGCAAGCTGATCCCGGCGGGTACGGGCATCAGCCGCTACCGGAACATCACGGTCGAGCCGACCGAGGAGGCCCGCGCCGCCGTCTACACGATGGCCGGGTACGACGACGGGCAGTACTACAGCCCGGACGTCTTCGGGTCGGGCACCGGTGAGGCCGTGCGCCTCGAGGAGTACGACTGGCGGGGCTGACGGAGGACCTCCCTCTCCCCACCGTTGGCAGGCTCACGGCGGGCCCCTGAGGGAGGCCGTTCCAGCACCTCACGTGAGGAGGGCCCCCAGGTCGACGACCTGGGGGCCCTCCTCACGTCCCGGGGAGGGTGGCGGTGATCAGCGGAAGGACCTCCTCGCCCCCCACCGCTCGCGAGCTCGCGGCGGGCCCCTGCGAGGAGGCCGCGTCGGACGTGCTCAGGAGCGGGGGCGAGGGCGGCGTCACGTGACGCAACGCGGGTCCTAGCGGTCGGCCAGCTCCCGCATGGTCTCCACGGTGCGCAGTCGGCTCTCGCGGCTGTCGTCGAGCGGCTGCAGGGCGAGGGTGGTGACACCGGCCTCGGCGTAGGCGGCCACCCGCTCGGCCACGTAGGTCTGCGGGCCGATGAGCGACACCTTGCGGACGAAGTCGTCGGGCAGTGCCGCGGCCGCCTCGTCCTTCCGCCCGCCGAGGTAGAGCTCCTGCACGGTCTCGGCCGCCTCCTCGTAGCCGTAGCGCCGGGCGAGGTCGTTGTAGAAGTTCTTGCCCTTGGCGCCCATGCCGCCGACGTAGAGGGCGAGCTGCGGCCGCACCTGGTCGTGCAGATGGTCGACGTCCTCCCCGATGGCCACCGGGACGCCGCAGATGACCTGCAGCTCGCCGAGCCCGGCGTCGCGCTTGGCCTTCCCGGCGCGCAGCGCGTCGCCCCACACCGCGTCGGCCTTCTCCGGCATGAACCAGATCGGCTCCCACACCTCGGCGATCTCGGCGGCCAGCTCGACATTCTTCGGCCCCAGTGCGGCCAGCATGACCGGGATCTGCTCGCGGACCGGCGTGTTGATCAGCTTAAGCGGTTTGCCCAGGCCGGTGCCCTGCTCGGCCGGCAGCGGCACGGTGTACTTCGGGCCCTCGTGCACGAGCCGCTCGCGCCGCCACACCTGGCGGCAGATCTCGACCACCTCGCGGGTGCGCTGCAGCGGGGCGTCGTAGGGGACGCCGTGCCAGCCCTCGATCACCTGCGGACCCGAGGCGCCCAGCCCCAGGGTGAACCGGCCGCCCGAGACGAAGTCCAGGCCCGCGGCGGTCATCGCCGTCAGCGCGGGCGTGCGGCTGTAGATCGGCAGGATGGCGCTCATCAGCTCGACGCGCTGGGTGACGGCGGCCAGGTACCCCAGCTGGCTCACCGCGTCGAAGGTGTAGACCTCCGCGCACATGGCGAGGTCGAGACCCGCGGCCTCCAGGTCGACGATCTCCGCCGCGGTCTCCTCGAAGCCCCCCGCGTAACTGGCCTGGATGCCGATGCGCACCTGCACTCCTCTGGTCGGCGACGCCCGCGTCGGCGCCAGCGCGACCGTAGCGGGTGCGCCGGAGGGGCCCGCACCGCTCGGGGCGGCCCGCTCAGGCGGTGCGGCTGCGCAGCGGGCGGACGGCGCCCACGACCTCGGTGACCACCCGCACGCCGTCCACGTCGCGGGGCACCCGGCCGGCGGCGTCGGCGTCGGCGACGTCGACCTTCACCACGTACCCCGCGTCGCGGCGGGCCAGGCCGATGCCGACGACCCCCGACTGGGCCGACAGCCGGTCGGCGAGGGCGTTCTTGGCGGCGCGGGCGGCGGCACGGTCGGTCACGAGGGCTCCTCGTCATCGCCCGGAGGCCTGACGCCCGGAGGTGGGAGGTCCCCGGGCGGCCGTACGGGCTCGGTCACCTCCCCATGGTGCCCCGTCCTCGCCCGGAGCGACATCCCCCTGACCAGGGAGGGGACCTCAGGAGGCGACCCACTCCACACCGAGCACGGCCAGCACGGCCGACAGCGGGTGGGCGAAGGTGAGCCCCGCGCCGTGGGTGCCGCCCGTGGAGCTGCCGGCGAACAGCAGCGCCACCGGCGCCCGGTCGGCGCTGCGCCAGATCACCGACCCGCTGTCGCCCCCGGCGGAGAAGGGGCCGGCCAGGCCCTCGATCTCGATCTGGTCGTCGAAGACGTGCACCCCGTCGTCGTACTGGACGGCCACGCCGTCCACCTCCACCGCACTGACCCGCCCGCGCGTGTGGCCCGTCGTCCGGCCGACCTTCTCCACGTCCTCGTCGGGTTCGACCTCCAGCGCGTCGGGCACCGTCGCGGCCAGCGGGCCGCCGGGGTAGCCGCCCGGCTCGGCCGTGACGCCCTCGTCCAGGGTGGCGACGGCGGCGTCGACCCGGTTGCCGCTCCCGGCGAGCGGCGCGACGGCGGCCAGCGTGGCCACGCGGTCGCCGGGCGCACCCCCGTCCGCGGGGCCGGGCTGCAGGACCGCGTCGCCGACCGCGCCCGCGTCGGCCGCCGCGAGCACGTGGTTGTTCGACAGGACCGCCAGCCGCCCCCCGAGCCGGACGAAGCCGCCGAGGGTCCCCGCGGACACCGAGGGGTGGGCCACCGACAGCCCGGGGACCAGTGGCCGGGTGGGCTGCCGCAGCCGGGTGGGGGAGGACGAGTGCGGCAGTATCGGACCGGTCACCCGGACGTCGACCTCGCGGCGCACCGTCTCGTCGAGGCCGGTGAGCAGGATGCGCGCGTCGTCGGGAGTCACGACGCGGATGGCCAGGTGGACGCGGCCGGGCGCCACCGGCGCCAGCCCGATGGCCGGCCGCGTCCACAGCCGCCCGCCCAGCCCGCTCGCGGTGACCGCCGGGAGGCCCTCGGCCAGCCGGGCGGACAGACGCGCCTTGAGCTCGCGCGCCGAGTCGATGAGCACGGTGACCTCCGTCGCTGTGGGTGCCTCTCCTGCGACCGACCGTAGGGGGAGGGTCTGACAGTCGCGCGCCGGTGACGCTGCCGGGTGACCCGCCGTCCGGGACCCCGGCACCGGTGCCCTCCCGCGGTATGGTCCTCGCCACCCCCCGAGCGGTGCCCGGCGCACGGCTCGGACGGCGGCCCCGGGGAATGGCCACGGCAGAGCAGCCGTTGTGCCCGGCGGGTCCACACGAGGGGCAGGCCCTGCCTGCCCGTCGGGTGCCCGGGACCCGGTTTTGACCGCCTCCGAGCACGCGGGTATCGTGGTCAGCCGTGCCCAGGGTGCCCTGGGCCTGCTCCCGTTCGCGGTGCGCCTGGGTGTCCGGAGGTCCGTCCTCCAGGCCGCGGGTCCGCCCCGGCCGCCCGTCCACGACAGGACGGCGACCCGAGGTGGCGGCGCCGAGTCGCGGGGGGCGATCCGTCCGGTCCGACGCGCGGCCGGTCCCGGGGAGGGCGACACGCCCGACCGCGGGGGCCGGTGGTGGCAGGAGCGCGACCGGACGGCCCCGGCAGGACCGGCACCGGCGACACGACAGCAGCACCGTCCACATGCACGACCCAGCGCAGGTAGGAGATCCAGGCCACCCATGCCCACGATCAACCAGCTGGTCCGCAAGGGCCGCGAGGACAAGGTCGAGAAGACCAAGACCCCGGCGCTGAAGGGCTCCCCTCAGCGTCGCGGCGTGTGCACCCGCGTGTACACGACGACGCCGAAGAAGCCGAACTCGGCGCTGCGGAAGGTCGCTCGCGTCCGCCTCACCAGTGGCATCGAGGTGACGGCCTACATCCCGGGCGTCGGCCACAACCTGCAGGAGCACTCGATGGTGCTCGTGCGCGGCGGCCGCGTGAAGGACCTCCCGGGTGTGCGTTACAAGATCATCCGCGGCTCGCTGGACACCCAGGGCGTCCGCAACCGCAAGCAGGCTCGCAGCCGGTACGGCGCGAAGAAGGAGAAGAGCTGACATGCCGCGCAAGGGCCCCGCGCCGCGCCGTCCGCTGGTCAACGACCCGGTCTACCAGTCGCCGCTGGTCACCCAGCTGGTGAACAAGGTCCTGGTCGACGGCAAGCGCTCGGTCGCCGAGTCGATCGTCTACGGCGCCCTCGAGGGCTGCCGCGCCAAGACCGACACAGACCCGGTGGTCACGCTCAAGCGCGCGCTGGACAACGTCAAGCCGGCCCTCGAGGTCCGCAGCCGCCGCGTCGGTGGTGCGACCTACCAGGTCCCGGTCGAGGTCCGCGCGTCCCGCAGCACCACGCTGGGCCTGCGCTGGCTGATCCAGTACAGCCGCGCCCGCCGCGAGAAGACGATGACCGAGCGCCTCATGAACGAGCTGCTCGACGCCAGCAACGGCCTCGGTGCCGCGGTCAAGCGCCGCGAGGACACGCACAAGATGGCCGAGTCGAACAAGGCCTTCGCGCACTACCGCTGGTAGTCGCACCCCGGCTGGCTCCGCCAGCCCCCGCGGCCGGCGGGTGTTCCGGGCCACCGCCCGGAACACCGCACGCGGACCGAGATCCAAAGAGGAGAGACCCATGGCCGACACCCAGGCCCAGCTCGCCAAGACCCGCAACATCGGGATCATGGCGCACATCGACGCGGGCAAGACCACGACGACCGAGCGCATCCTCTTCTACACCGGCATCAACTACAAGATCGGTGAGGTCCACGACGGCGCGGCCACGATGGACTGGATGGAGCAGGAGCAGGAGCGCGGCATCACCATCACGTCCGCCGCGACGAAGTGCTCCTGGAACGGCTTCGACATCAACATCATCGACACCCCGGGGCACGTCGACTTCACCGTCGAGGTGGAGCGCTCCCTGCGCGTGCTCGACGGTGCCGTGGCCGTCTACGACGGTGTCGCCGGCGTCGAGCCGCAGACCGAGCAGGTCTGGCGGCAGGCGGAGAAGTACGGCGTCCCGCGCATGTGCTTCGTCAACAAGCTCGACCGCACCGGCGCGGACTTCTTCCGCTGCGTCGACATGATGGTCGAGCGGCTGGCCGCCAACCCCGCGGTGCTGCAGCTGCCCATCGGTGCCGAGGCCGACTTCATCGGCGTCGTCGACCTGGTGCAGATGCGCGCCCTCACCTGGCGCGGTGAGACCGCCATGGGTGAGGACTACGCCGTCGAGGAGATCCCCGCCGAGCTCGCCGACCAGGCCGCCGAGTACCGCGAGAAGCTGCTCGAGACCGTCGCCGAGACCGACGACGACCTCATGGAGGCCTACCTCGGCGGCGAGGAGATCACCGTCGAGCAGCTGAAGGCCGCGATCCGCAAGGCGACCATCGCCGCGCAGATCAACCCGGTGCTCACCGGCACGGCGTTCAAGAACAAGGGCGTGCAGCCCCTGCTCGACGCGGTCACCGACTACCTGCCCAGCCCGCTGGACGTCGAGGCGATCGTCGGCACCGCCATGGACGGCGAGACCGAGGTCCTGCGGCACGCCGACGAGGACGAGCCGTTCTCCGCGCTGGCCTTCAAGATCCAGACCGACCAGCACCTCGGCAAGCTGACCTACGTCCGCGTGTACTCGGGCCGGCTCTCCTCCGGGTCCCCGGTGCTCAACAGCACCAAGGACCGCAAGGAGCGGATCGGCAAGATCTACCAGATGCACGCCAACAAGCGCGAGGAGCGCGAGGGCGTGGGCGCCGGCCAGATCGTCGCCGTCGTCGGCCTCAAGCAGACGACGACCGGGGACACCCTCTGCGACCCGCAGAACCCGGTGATCCTCGAGTCGATGACCTTCCCGGCCCCGGTCATCTCGGTGGCCATCGAGCCCAAGACCAAGGGTGACCAGGAGAAGCTCGGCACGGCCATCCAGAAGCTGGCCGAGGAGGACCCGACCTTCCAGGTCAGGCTCGACGAGGAGACCGGCCAGACGGTCATCTCCGGCATGGGCGAGCTGCACCTGGAGATCCTCGTCGACCGCATGCGGCGCGAGTTCCGCGTCGAGGCCAACGTCGGCAAGCCGCAGGTGGCCTACCGCGAGACCATCCGCAAGGCGGTCGAGAAGGTCGACTACACCCACAAGAAGCAGACGGGTGGGTCCGGCCAGTTCGCCAAGGTGCAGGTGAGCATCGAGCCGCTCGAGGTCGCCGCCGACGGCCCGACCTACGAGTTCGTCAACGCCGTCACCGGTGGTCGCATCCCGAGGGAGTACATCCCCTCGGTCGACCAGGGCATGCAGGACGCCATGCAGTACGGCATCCTCGCCGGCTACCCCATGGTGGGCGTCAAGGCGACCCTCGTCGACGGCCAGTACCACGAGGTCGACTCCTCGGAGATGGCCTTCAAGATCGCCGGCTCGATGGTCTTCAAGGAGGCCGCCCGCAAGGCCAGCCCGGCCCTGCTCGAGCCGATGATGGCCGTCGAGGTCGTCACGCCCGAGGACTACATGGGCGACGTCATCGGCGACCTGAACTCCCGGCGCGGGATGATCCAGGCGATGGAGGAGCGCTCCGGCGCCCGCGTCGTCCGGGCCCTCGTCCCGCTCTCGGAGATGTTCGGCTACGTGGGCGACCTGCGCAGCCGCACCCAGGGGCGGGCGAGCTACACCATGGTGTTCGACTCGTACGCCGAGGTCCCGCAGAACGTGGCCAAGGAGATCATCGCCAAGGCCACCGGCGAGTGACCCGCCGGGCGGGGTACGTCCCCGCCCGGCACCCCCAGCAAGCCCACCCCAGAGTTCGCGCACTACGCGAGACCACGAGGAGAGGAACCCAGTGGCCAAGGCCAAGTTCGAGCGGACCAAGCCGCACGTCAACATCGGCACCATCGGGCACATCGACCACGGCAAGACCACGCTGACCGCGGCGATCACCAAGGTGCTGCACGACAAGTACCCGGACCTCAACGAGGCGTCGGCCTTCGACCAGATCGACAAGGCGCCCGAGGAGAAGGCCCGCGGCATCACGATCTCGATCGCCCACGTCGAGTACCAGACGGAGAACCGTCACTACGCGCACGTCGACTGCCCCGGGCACGCCGACTACATCAAGAACATGATCACCGGTGCCGCCCAGATGGACGGCGCGATCCTGGTGGTCGCCGCGACCGACGGCCCGATGCCGCAGACCAAGGAGCACGTGCTCCTGGCCCGCCAGGTCGGCGTCCCCTACATCGTCGTGGCGCTCAACAAGGCCGACATGGTCGACGACGAGGAGATCCTCGAGCTCGTCGAGCTGGAGGTCCGCGAGCTGCTCTCCGAGTACGAGTTCCCGGGCGACGACGTCCCCGTGGTCCGCGTCTCGGCGCTCAAGGCCCTCGAGGGCGACGCCGAGTGGGGCGACAAGCTCATGGAGCTCATGACCGCCGTCGACACGGCGATCCCCGAGCCCGAGCGCGAGATCGACAAGCCGTTCCTCATGCCCGTCGAGGACGTCTTCACCATCACCGGTCGCGGCACCGTCGTCACCGGTCGCGTGGAGCGCGGCATCGTCAAGGTGTCGGAGACCGTCGAGATCGTCGGCATCCGCCCCAACTCGACCTCGACCACCGTCACCGGCGTCGAGATGTTCCGCAAGCTGCTCGACCAGGGCCAGGCCGGCGACAACGTGGGCCTGCTGCTGCGCGGTATCAAGCGCGAGGACGTGGAGCGCGGCCAGGTCGTCGTGAAGCCCGGCTCGATCACCCCGCACACCAACTTCGAGGGTTCGGTCTACATCCTCTCGAAGGACGAGGGTGGCCGCCACACGCCGTTCTTCAACAACTACCGTCCGCAGTTCTACTTCCGGACCACGGACGTCACCGGCGTCGTGACCCTGCCGGCCGGCACCGAGATGGTCATGCCGGGCGACAACACCGAGATGACGGTCGAGCTGATCCAGCCGATCGCCATGGAGGAGGGCCTGCGGTTCGCCATCCGTGAGGGTGGCCGCACCGTCGGCGCCGGTCGCGTCACCAAGATCATCAAGTAACACCCCCGACGGGCGGCGGCGCACCCCTGTGCCGCCGCCCGTCCCCGGGTGGCCGCCCTGTGTGCGACACCACCCGAACCGCTGGGGCCGACCGGATGACGGTCGCGACCACCCGGCGTTCCCCAGCTACGAACGAACACCGATCGGCAGGAGCAGAAGACAGCGATGGCGGGACAGAAGATCCGCATCCGGCTGAAGGCCTACGACCACGAGGCGATCGACGCCTCGGCGCGGCGCATCGTCGACACGGTGACCAAGACCGGTGCGCGCGTCGTCGGCCCGGTGCCGCTGCCGACGGAGAAGAACGTGTACTGCGTCATCCGCTCGCCGCACAAGTACAAGGACTCGCGCGAGCACTTCGAGATGCGCACGCACAAGCGGCTCATCGACATCCTCGACCCGACGCCGAAGACGGTCGACGCGCTCATGCGCATCGACCTGCCGGCCTCGGTCGACGTGAACATCCAGTAAGGGACCGAGACCAGTCATGGCGAGTACGTTCCGCGGGCTCCTCGGCGAGAAGCTGGGGATGACCCAGGTCTTCGACGAGAACAACCGCATCGTGCCGGTGACCGTCGTCAAGGCGGGCCCGAACGTGGTGACGCAGGTGCGCACCCCCGAGGTCGACGGCTACTCGGCCGTCCAGCTCGGCTTCGGCGAGATCGACCCCCGCAAGGTGAACAAGCCCGAGGGTGGCCACTTCGCCAAGGCCGGTGTGACGCCGCGCCGCCACGTGGTGGAGCTCCGCACGGAGGACGCCGGCAACTACACGGTCGGCCAGGAGCTGACCGCCGAGGTGTTCGACGGCGTGGCCAAGGTCGACGTCATCGGCACCAGCAAGGGCAAGGGCACCGCCGGCGTCATGAAGCGCCACGGCTTCCGGGGCCTGGGCGCCGCGCACGGCACCCAGCGCAAGCACCGCTCGCCCGGCTCGATCGGCGGCGCCTCGACCCCCGGCCGCGTCTTCAAGGGCCTGAAGATGGCCGGCCGCATGGGTGCGGTCAAGACGACGACCCTCTCGCTCGTCGTCCACAAGGTCGACACCGAGCGCGGCCTCATCCTGATCAAGGGTGCCGTCCCCGGTCCGAAGGGTGGGCTCGTGCTCGTCCGGTCGGCGGTCAAGGGCGGTCCCGTGGGGAGTGACAACCAGTGACCCAGTCCACCGCGACCGAGGGCGCTCGCGCCGACCGCCAGGTCGACGTCCGGACGCCGGCGGGGGAGACCTCCGGCAGCGTCACGCTGCCCGGTGACCTCTTCGACGCGACCGCCAACGTCGCGCTCCTGCACCAGGTGGTCGTCGCGCAGCTGGCCGCCGCCCGCCAGGGCACGCACGCCACCAAGACCCGCGGCGCCGTCAGCGGCGGTGGCGTCAAGCCCTACCGCCAGAAGGGCACCGGCCGCGCCCGCCAGGGCTCGATCCGCGCGCCGCAGTTCACCGGTGGTGGGACCGTGCACGGCCCCCAGCCGCGCGACTACTCGCAGCGCACCCCCAAGAAGATGAAGGCCGCCGCCCTGCGCGGTGCCCTCTCCGACCGGGCGCGCGAGGGCCGGGTGCACGTCGTGACCACCTTCGTCGAGGGCGACGCCCCGAAGACGAAGGCGGCCCTGGCCACCCTGGACGCCGTCAGCTCCGCCAAGCGGGTGCTCGTGGTCCTCGACCGCGACGACGTCCTCAACTGGGTGAGCCTGCGCAACGAGCCGCGCGTGCACCTGCTCGAGGCCGGCCAGCTCAACACCTACGACGTGCTGGTCGCCGACGAGGTCGTCTTCACCGAGACGGCGCTCGCCGAGTTCGTCGCCGGCCCGCACGCCGGCGGCAGCCGGGGCACCTCGCTCACCAAGCCCGACCTGACGACGCCGGACATCCCGGGTGCCATCCCGTCGATCCAGCCGGCCCAGGGCACCACCGACCTGGACACCGACACCACCACCGAGGAGAAGGCGTGAGCGTCCGCGACCCCCGGGACGTCCTGCTGTCGCCGGTCATCTCGGAGAAGAGCTACGGGCTGCTGGACGACAACCAGTACACGTTCGTGGTGCTGCCCGAGGCGAACAAGACCCAGATCAAGATCGCCGTGGAGCAGGTCTTCAACGTCAAGGTCCTGTCCGTGAACACGGTCAACCGCCAGGGCAAGCGCAAGCGCAGCCGTGGCACCCGGCTGGGCAAGCGCAAGGACACCAAGCGCGCCATCGTCTCGGTGGCCCCCGGTGACCGCATCGAGATCTTCGGTGGTCCCGGCGCCTGAGCGCCGCGACCGTTCGGACCAGAGACAGAGGAACTGAGTCAGCAATGGCTATCCGCAAGTACAAGCCGACGACGCCGGGCCGCCGCGGCTCCAGCGTCGCCGACTTCGCCGAGGTCACCCGCGACCATCCCGAGAAGTCGCTGGTCCGGCCGCTGCACGGTCGCGGCGGGCGCAACGTCCACGGGAAGGTCACCGCGCGGCACCAGGGCGGTGGGCACAAGCGCGCCTACCGGCTGATCGACTTCCGCCGGGCCGACAAGGACGGCGTGCCGGCCAAGGTCGCGCACATCGAGTACGACCCGAACCGCACCTCGCGCATCGCGCTGCTGCACTTCGCCGACGGCGAGAAGCGCTACATCATCGCGCCGGCCCGCCTCAAGCAGGGCGACACGGTGGAGTGCGGCCCCGCGGCCGACATCAAGCCGGGCAACAACCTGCCGCTGCGCAACATCCCGGTCGGCACCGTGGTGCACGCGATCGAGCTGCGTCCCGGCGGCGGGGCGAAGATCGCCCGCTCGGCCGGCACCAGCGTGCAGCTGGTCGCCCGCGAGGGCCGCTTCGCGCAGCTGCGCATGCCCTCGGGCGAGATCCGCAACGTCGACGTGCGCTGCCGCGCCACCGTCGGCGAGGTGGGCAACGCCGAGCAGTCGAACATCAACTGGGGCAAGGCCGGCCGGATGCGGTGGAAGGGCAAGCGCCCGACCGTCCGCGGTGTCGCCATGAACCCGGTCGACCACCCGCACGGTGGTGGTGAGGGCAAGACCTCCGGTGGTCGCCACCCGGTGAACCCGAAGGGCAAGCCCGAGGGCCGCACGCGCAAGCGCAAGGCCAGCGACGCCCTGATCGTGCGCCGTCGCCGCACCAACAAGAAGCGCTGAGCGGGTAGAGGAGTCCGACAGACATGCCACGCAGCCTCAAGAAGGGCCCGTTCGTCGACGACCACCTGCTCGCCAAGGTGGACGCGCAGAACGACAAGGGCACCAAGACCGTCATCCGGACCTGGTCCCGGCGCTCGACGATCATCCCGGACATGCTCGGCCACACCATCGCCGTGCACGACGGGCGCAAGCACGTCCCGGTCTTCGTGACCGAGGCGATGGTCGGGCACAAGCTCGGCGAGTTCGCCCCCACCCGGACCTTCCGGGGCCACGTCAAGGACGACCGCCGGTCGCGGCGGGGCTGACCGGTCCCGGGAGAGAGAGACACGAGATGACTTCCCAGCTGGGAGAGGAGACGCAGGTCGCCCGGGCCACCGCCCGGTTCGTCCGCGTCGCCCCCATGAAGGCACGCCGGGTGGTGGACCTGATCCGCTACCTGCCCACCGACGAGGCCCTGGCCCTCCTGCGGTTCGCGCCGCAGGCGGCCAGCGAGCCGGTGGCCAAGGTCGTCGCCAGCGCCGTCGCCAACGCCGAGCACAACCTGCGGCTGGACCCGGCCGCGCTCGTCGTCAGCGCCGCCTACGTCGACGAGGGCCCCACGCTCAAGCGGATCCGTCCGCGCGCGCAGGGCCGGGCCTACCGGATCAACAAGCGGACGAGCCACATCACCGTCGAGGTGACCGAGGTCGGCGCCAGCGCCGAGCTGGCCGGCAAGTCCCGCACCGCGCGCCGCCGCACCGGCCAGTCCGGCCCGGCGACGCAGCAGACGGGCCAGCAGGGCACGCAGCAGCGCTCCAACACGAGGGGAGGGACCCGCTAGTGGGTCAGAAGGTCAACCCGCACGGGTTCCGCCTGGGCATCACCACCGACTACAAGTCCCGGTGGTACGCCGACAAGCTCTACAAGGACTACGTCAAGGAAGACGTGGCCATCCGCAAGCTCATGTCCAAGGGCATGGAGCGGGCCGGCATCTCCAAGGTGGAGATCGAGCGCACCCGCGACCGGGTCCGCGTCGACATCCACACCGCCCGGCCGGGCATCGTCATCGGCCGCCGCGGCGCGGAGGCCGACCGCATCCGCGGCGAGCTGGAGAAGCTGACCGGCAAGCAGGTGCAGCTCAACATCCTCGAGGTCAAGAACCCCGAGGCCGACGCGCAGCTGGTGGCTCAGGCCGTGGCCGAGCAGCTGTCGAGCCGGGTGAGCTTCCGCCGCGCCATGCGCAAGGCCATGCAGTCGGCCCAGCGCAGCCCGCAGGTCAAGGGCATCCGGGTGCAGTGCTCCGGGCGCCTGGGCGGCACCGAGATGAGCCGGTCGGAGTTCTACCGCGAGGGCCGGGTGCCGCTGCACACGCTGCGCGCGAACATCGACTACGGCCTGTACGAGGCCCGCACCACCTTCGGCCGCATCGGCGTCAAGGTGTGGATCTACAAGGGCGACGTCAGCGGCTCGCGTGCCGAGCGGGAGGCCCTCGAGGCCCTCGCCGCCCGGCAGCAGCGCCGTGAGCGCCCGCAGCGGCCCCGCCGCTCGGGCTCCAGCGGCACCACCGCCGGCGGCACCGAGGCCGGCCGCGCCGCGGCCGAGTCCACGACCGGCCCGGACACCGCCGACAGCACCGTGGCCGTGACCTCCGGCGAGGTCGCGCCCGAGCAGACCGTCGCCCAGGCCGCCGGTCCCGAGGGGACCGCGGCCGCCGAGAGCACGGCGACCGAGACCCAGACGGAGGGCTGACACGTGCTGATCCCCCGGCGCGTCAAGCACCGCAAGCAGCACCACCCGAGCCGTTCGGGCCGGGCCAAGGGCGGCACCGCCATCAACTTCGGTGAGTACGCCATCCAGGCCCTCGAGCCGGCCTACGTGACCAACCGGCAGATCGAGTCCGCCCGTATCGCCATGACCCGGCACATCCGCCGTGGCGGCAAGGTGTGGATCTCGATCTACCCCGACCGCCCGCTCACCAAGAAGCCCGCCGAGACCCGCATGGGGTCCGGCAAGGGCTCGCCCGAGTGGTGGGTGGCCAACGTCAAGCCCGGCCGGATCATGTTCGAGCTGTCGGGCGTGGCCGAGCCGGTGGCCCGCGAGGCCATGCGGCGTGCCATCCACAAGCTGCCGATGAAGTGCCGCTTCATCACGCGTGAAGGAGAGGTGTGATGGCCGCCGGCCTGACCGCCCCGGAGCTGCGCGAGCTGTCTGCCGACGAGCTCGCCACGCGGCTGCGTGAGCACAAGGAAGAGCTGTTCAACCTGCGGTTCCAGGTGGCCACCGGCCAGCTGGACAACAACCGGCGGCTGCAGACCGTCCGCCGCGACATCGCCCGGATCTACACGATCATGCGCGAGCGCGAGCTGGGCCTCTCGGCTGCCCCGAGCGAGGGTGTGGCATGAGCGAGCCCGACAACTCCGCCGTCGCCAGCGGTCCCGGCCTGGCCGGCCGCGGCTACCGCAAGGTCCGCGAGGGCCTCGTGGTGAGCGACAAGATGGACAAGACCATCGTCGTCGAGGTCGAGGACCGCGTGAAGCACGGCCTGTACGGCAAGGTCCTCCGGCGCACCAGCAAGCTGAAGGCCCACGACGAGCAGGGGGTCGCCGGCATCGGTGACCGCGTGCAGATCATGGAGACCCGGCCGCTGTCGGCCACCAAGCGGTGGCGGCTGGTCGAGGTCGTCGAGAAGGCCAAGTAGCACCCGTCCGGGTCCACCGGCACCTGTGACGCACGCCCTCCGGGGCGCGGCACGGGACCAGGTAGCCTGGACGACTGGCGCCCCTCCGGGTGCGCGCCACATCCCGGTTCCCGTGTCGGACGCACCGGCGGCTCGCGTCGCCGGTGCGTCCGCACGTGGGAAACCGGACAGCCGGTTCACCGTTCCGGCCCGGCTGTCACCACTGAGATTGGGAGTAGGACGTGATCCAGCAGGAGTCGCGGCTCCGGGTCGCCGACAACACCGGTGCGAAGGAGATCCTCTGCATCCGGGTGCTCGGCGGCTCCGGGCGGCGCTACGCGGGTATCGGTGACGTCATCGTGGCGACCGTCAAGGACGCGCTGCCCGGCGCCGGCGTCAAGCGCGGCGACGTGGTCAAGGCCGTCGTCGTCCGCACGGCCAAGGAGCGTCGTCGTCCCGACGGCTCCTACATCCGCTTCGACGAGAACGCCGCGGTCATCATCCGCGACAGCGGCGACCCGCGCGGGACCCGCATCTTCGGCCCGGTCGGCCGGGAGCTGCGCGACAAGCGCTTCATGCGGATCATCTCGCTCGCCCCGGAGGTGCTCTGACCATGACCGACACGAAGAAGACGCCGTCGATGAAGGTCAAGAAGGGCGACACCGTCGTGGTGCTGTCCGGCCGTGACAAGGGCGCCAAGGGCCGCGTCATCGCCGCCTACCCCAAGCTGCAGAAGGTCCTCGTCGAGGGCGTCGGCCGCGTCAAGAAGCACACCCGCATCAGCTCGAACCAGCGGGGCGCGCAGCAGGGCGGCATCGTCACCCAGGAGGCTCCCATCCACGTCAGCAAGGTGATGGTGGTCGACTCGGAGGGCAAGCCGACCCGGGTCGGCTACCGCAAGGACGAGGAAGGCCGCAGCATCCGGGTGTCGCGGCGGACCGGTAAGGACCTGTGACGATGACCGCCCCCACCCGCGAGCTCCCGCGCCTGCTGGCGCACTACCGCGAGCAGATCGTGCCGGCCCTGCAGGACGAGTTCGGCTACGGCAACGTCATGCAGATCCCGCGGCTCACCAAGATCGTCGTCAACATGGGCGTCGGTGAGGCCACCCGTGACGCCAAGCTGATGGACGGCGCGGTCCGCGACCTGACCGCCATCACCGGCCAGCGTCCGGCCGTGGTCCGGGCGCGCAAGTCGATCGCCCAGTTCAAGCTGCGCGAGGGCATGCCCATCGGCGCCAAGGTCACCCTCCGCGGCGACCGCATGTGGGAGTTCCTCGACCGGCTCCTGGCGCTGGCCCTGCCCCGCATCCGCGACTTCCGCGGCCTCAACGCCAAGCAGTTCGACGGCCACGGCAACTACACCTTCGGGCTGACCGAGCAGTCGATGTTCCGCGAGATCGACGTCGACAAGATCGACCGTCCCCGCGGCATGGACATCACGCTGGTCACCACCGCCACGACCGACGAGGAGGGTCGCGAGCTGCTCCGCCTGCTCGGCTTCCCCTTCGCCGGCCAGACCGTCGTGAACACGACCCGCTGAGCCGGGGCAGGAGAGACAGATGGCCAAGAAGGCGCTGATCAACAAGGCGGCCCGCAAGCCCAAGTTCGCGGTCCGCGGCTACACCCGCTGCCAGCGGTGCGGTCGCCCGCACTCGGTCTTCCGCAAGTTCGGCCTGTGCCGGATCTGCCTGCGGGAGATGGCGCACGCCGGCGAGCTGCCGGGCGTCAGCAAGTCCAGCTGGTGAAGGACCCCCTCGCTCCCCACCGCTCGCAGGCTCGCGGCGGGGGCCTGCGAGGGGGCCGTTCCAGTACGTCACCACGCCGAGAGGCCCACGCGAGGGACGCGTGTGGAACCGCGGTGAGAGAGGCACGACACCCATGACGATGACCGACCCGATCGCGGACATGCTCACGCGGCTGCGCAACGCGAACACGGCCTACCACGACCAGGCGGCGATGCCGTCGTCGAAGCTCAAGACGCACATCGCCGAGATCCTCCAGCAGGAGGGCTACATCGCCGGCTGGCGCGTCGACGAGGTCGAGAAGGACGGCACCACCCGCAAGGAGCTGGTGATCGACCTGAAGTACGGCCCCAACCGCGAGCGCAGCATCGCCGGGGTGCGCCGGGTGTCCAAGCCGGGCCTGCGGGTCTACGCGAAGTCGAACGCCCTGCCCAAGGTGCTCGGCGGCCTCGGGGTGGCGATCATCTCCACCTCGACCGGGCTGCTGACCGACCGGCAGGCGAACAAGAAGGGCGTGGGCGGGGAAGTCCTCGCCTACGTCTGGTAAGAGGAGCGAGCGAGATGTCACGGATCGGACGACTGCCGATCACCGTGCCCGGTGGCGTGGACGTCGCCGTCGACGGGCAGACGGTCAGCGTGAAGGGTCCCAAGGGCACCCTGTCGCACACCGTCGCCGCGCCGATCACGGTCGCGAAGGGCGAGGACGGCGTCCTCACGGTGCAGCGCCCCGACGACGAGCGCGAGAGCCGGGCCCTGCACGGCCTGTCCCGCACGCTGATCGCGAACATGATCACCGGCGTGACCGAGGGTTACACCAAGACCCTCGAGATCGTGGGTGTCGGTTACCGCGTCCAGGCGCGGGGGTCGGATCTCGAGTTCGCCCTCGGCTACAGCCACCCGGTGCCGGTCAGGGCCCCGGAGGGCATCACCTTCACCGTCGAGTCGCCCACGCGCCTGCGCGTCACCGGCATCGACAAGCAGCAGGTCGGCCAGGTGGCCGCCAACATCCGCGGCCTGCGGAAGCCCGACCCGTACAAGGGCAAGGGCGTCCGGTACCAGGGCGAGGTCGTGAAGCGCAAGGTCGGGAAGACGGGTAAGTGATGGCTCAGACCGAGAAGACCGCTCGGGTGCACACGCCCGTCGGCACCGACATCAGCACCGCGCGCCGCGTCTCGCGGCTGCGCCGCCACAACCGGCTCCGCAAGCGGGTCTCCGGCACGGCCGAGCGCCCGCGCCTGGTGGTCAACCGCAGCTCGCGGCACATCCACGTCCAGGTCGTCGACGACACCGTCGGCCGTACCCTGGTCAGTGCCTCGACGCTGGACGCCAGCCTGCGCAGCGCCGAGGGGGACAAGTCCACCCTCGCCCGCCGCGTCGGCGCCCTGGTCGCCGAGCGCGCCCAGGCCGCCGGCATCAGCAAGGTCGTGTTCGACCGTGGCGGCAACCGCTACCAGGGCCGCATCGCCGCGCTCGCCGACGGTGCGCGAGAGGGCGGGCTGGACTTCTGATGAGCAGCTCCGCGAACCAGCAGATCGAGAGGGACGTCTGATGCCAGGACCACAGCGACGCGGCGGCGGCGCCGGCGGCGGCAACGACCGCCGCGACCGTCGTGACGGCGGGCGGGGGCCCGGCGGCGCGCCTGCCGAGAAGAGCAACTACATCGAGCGCGTGGTCGCCATCAACCGCGTGTCGAAGGTCGTCAAGGGCGGCCGGCGCTTCAGCTTCACCGCGCTGGTGATCGTCGGCGACGGTGACGGCACCGTGGGCGTCGGCTACGGCAAGGCCAAGGAGGTGCCCGCGGCGATCGCCAAGGGCGTCGAGGAGGCCAAGAAGCACTTCTACAAGGTGCCGCGCATCGCCAGCACCATCCCGCACCCCGTGCAGGGTGAGGCGGCGGCCGGCGTCGTGCTGCTCAAGCCGGCCAGCCCGGGTACCGGTGTCATCGCCGGTGGCCCGGTGCGTGCCGTGCTCGAGTGCGCCGGCATCCACGACGTGCTGTCGAAGAGCCTCGGCTCGTCGAACCCGATCAACATCGTGCACGCCACCATGCAGGCGCTGAAGGACCTCGTCCGCCCCGAGGAGATCGCGGCCCGCCGCGGCCTGCCCCTCGAGGACGTCGCGCCGGCCGCCATGCTGCGGGCGCGTGCGGGTCAGGGGGTCTGACGTGGCGCAGCTGAAGGTCACCCAGGTCCGGTCGGCGATCGGCTCCAAGCCCAACCAGCGGCAGACGCTGCGCTCGCTGGGCCTGAAGCGGATCAACGACACGGTCGTGCAGGAGGACCGTCCCGAGATCCGCGGGATGGTCGCGACGGTGCCGCACCTCGTCGCCGTCGAAGAGATCTGAGCAGGGACTCACCATGACTCTCAAGGTCCACCACCTGCGTCCGGCCCCGGGCGCCCACACCCCCAAGACGCGCGTCGGCCGGGGTGAGGGCTCCAAGGGCAAGACCGCCGGTCGCGGCACCAAGGGCACCGGCGCGCGCGGCAACACCTCGGCGCGCTTCGAGGGCGGTCAGACGCCGCTGCACATGCGGCTGCCCAAGATGTCGGGCTTCAAGAACCCGAACAAGGTCGTGTTCCAGGTCGTCAACCTCGACCGGATCGCGGCGCTGTTCCCGCAGGGCGGGCACGTCGACCCCGACTCGCTGGCCGCGGCCGGCGCCGTCCGGCGCGGCCACCCGGTCAAGGTCCTCGGTACCGGGGACCTCGGCGGCGTGCAGGTCACCGTGCACGCGCACGCCTTCTCGGCCTCCGCGGCCGACAAGATCGCCGCGGCCGGGGGCAGCACCACCCGCATCTGACCACGGTCCCGCGTCAGGGCTCCACCGCTGTCGGCGGTGGAGCCCTGACCGGGGCCTGAGCACGGGCCCGTCCCGCACTGCGGGACGGGCCCGTTGCTAATCTCACTCGACCGACTTGGGGAGGGCACGTGCTGCAGGCGTTCGCCGCGGCGTTCCGGACGCCAGACCTCCGGCGCAAACTGCTGTTCTCCCTGGCGATCATCGCCGTCTACCGGCTGGGTGCCTCGGTGCCCGGGCCCGGGGTGTCGATCGAGGCGATCAACAGCTGCCTAGAGCAGGCGCAGGCCGGGTCCCAGCGCGACGTCTACTCGCTGGTCAACCTGTTCTCCGGCGGCGCGCTGCTGCGGCTGTCGGTGTTCGCGCTCGGGATCATGCCCTACATCACGGCGAGCATCATCGTGCAGCTGCTGGTCGTGGTCATCCCGCGCTTCGAGCAGCTGAAGAAGGAAGGCCAGTCGGGCCAGCAGAAGCTGACCCAGTACACCCGCTACCTGACGATCGCCCTGGCGATCCTGCAGAGCACCGGCATCATCGCGCTGGCCCGCAGCGGCCAGCTCTTCCCCGGCTGCCAGCAGGAGATCATCCCGTCGGACAGCATCTGGTCGACCGTCGTCCTGGTCATCACCCTCACCGCCGGCACCGCGGTGATCATGTGGCTGGGTGAGCTGCTCACCGAGAAGGGGATCGGCAACGGCATGTCCGTGCTGATCTTCACCTCGATCGCCGCGCGCATCCCGGCCGAGGGCGGCTCGATCCTGCAGACCCGCGGCGGCGTCGTCTTCGCCGTCGTCTGCGCCTTCGCGCTGCTGATCATCGGCGCCGTCGTCTACGTCGAGCAGGCGCAACGGCGCATCCCGGTGCAGTACGCCAAGCGGATGGTCGGCCGTCGCATGTACGGCGGGACGTCGACCTACCTGCCGCTGAAGGTCAACCAGGCCGGCGTCATCCCGGTCATCTTCGCCTCGTCGCTGCTCTACCTGCCGCAGCTGATCACCCAGCTGCAGGGCGACGAGACCGGTCCGGTGCGGCAGTTCTTCGAGAACTACGTGATCGACCAGAGCAGCCCGGTGCACGTCGCCCTGTACTTCGGCCTGATCGTGTTCTTCACGTACTTCTACGTGTCGATCACCTTCAACCCGGAGGAGCGGGCCGACGACATGAAGCGCTACGGCGGCTTCATCCCCGGCATCCGCCCGGGCCGCCCGACGGCCGAGTACCTGCAGTACGTGCTGTCCCGGATCACCCTGCCCGGGTCGATCTACCTCGGGATCGTCGCGGTGCTGCCCAACTTCTTCCTGTCGATCACGCAGCAGGGAGCGAACCAGAACTTCCCGTTCGGCGGGACCGCAGTGCTGATCATGGTGGGAGTGGGCTTGGAGACCGTGAAGCAGATCGAGACGCAGCTCAACCAGCGCAACTACGAAGGGTTCCTGAAGTAGTGCGCGTCGTGCTGCTCGGCCCCCCCGGGGCGGGCAAGGGGACCCAGGCCCAGGTCATCGCCGGCCGCCTCGGGGTGCCGGCCATCTCGACCGGCGACATCTTCCGCGCCAACGTCAGCGGGCAGACCGAGCTCGGCAAGCAGGCCAAGTCCTACATGGACGCCGGTGACCTGGTGCCCGACGAGATCACCGTCGCCATGGTCAAGGACCGGCTGGCCGAGACCGACGCCAAGGGCGGCTTCCTGCTCGACGGCTTCCCGCGCACGATCGCCCAGGGCGAGCAGCTGCGCGGCTCGCTGCAGGAGCTGGGCCACCACCTCGACTGCGTGCTGGAGCTCGTCGTCGACGAGGACGAGCTGGTGCGCCGGCTGTCGGGGCGCCGCATGCTCGTCGACGGCGAGTGGGTGCAGCGCGACGACGACAAGCCCGAGACCGTCCGGCACCGCCTGGAGGTCTACCGGGAACAGACCGCGCCCCTCTCCGGCTTCTACGCATCCGAGGGGCTGCTCGCCCAGATCGACGCCATCGGCTCGATCGAGGAGGTCACCGCCCGCGCGATGGCCGCCCTGGAGCGGCCCGGGCAGTCGGACGACAGCTGAGGGGACGGCGCCGCCGATGTCGGCCGGGATCCTGACCCGCCTCCCGCTGCTGGCCAAGTGGAGTGGACGCATGATCCAGATCAAGACGCCGCACGAGATCGAGCTGATGCGCGGCGCGGGCCTCGTCGTGGCCCGCGCCATCGCGGCCGTGCGCGCGGCCGTGCGACCCGGGGTGACCACCGGTGAGCTCGACGCGATCGCCGAGGACAGCATCCGCTCCGCCGGGGCCATCCCGTCGTTCCTCGGCTACCACGGCTTCACCGGCAGCATCTGCGCCTCGATCAACGACGAGGTCGTGCACGGCATCCCCGATCCCCAGCGGGCGCTCGCCGAGGGCGACAACATCTCGATCGACTGCGGCGCCATCCTCGAGGGCTGGCACGGCGACTCCGCGGTCACCGTGACCGTCGGGCCGCCGTCGGCCGAGGACGCCGCCCTGATCGCCGTCACCGAGCGGTCGATGTGGGCCGGGCTGGCCCGTGCGGTCGCCGGCGGGCGGCTCACCGACATCAGCGCCGCCGTCGAGGAGGCCGTCACGGCCGAGACGCACCCGTACGGGATCGTCGACCACTACGGCGGCCACGGCATCGGCACCGAGATGCACCAGGACCCGCACGTCCTCAACTACGGCCGCCCCGGTCGCGGGCCGCGGCTCGTCCCGGGGCTCGCGCTGGCCATCGAGCCCATGGTGACCGTGGGCGACCCGGCCACCGCCGAGCTCGAGGACGGCTGGACCGTCGTCACCAAGGACGGCTCGCGGGCCGCCCACTTCGAGCACACCGTCGCCATCACGCCCGAGGGCCCGTGGGTCCTCACGGCCGAGGACGGCGGCGTCGCGGGGCTGGCCCCCTTCGGGATCACCCCCCGCACGTGACGTGACCGGCCCTGGGGCAGGTCCACCGTGGCCCCCTGCAGGGCCCCGCCGCGAGCTCGCGAGTGGCAGGGGGCAGGGGGTCCTTCGTGTGACGGAGGCCGGGTTGGAGCGCCCCGCGACAGCGGGGTACAGTGAACGACGGCGTTCGCGCCGTCCTGTCGTCGTGCTGTGGCCGCACGGACCGGGACGCCCTCGCGGGAACGTCTGCACCACCTGTTCTGCACCCACCGCGCACGACCGCTGCCGGGCCCCGGCATGGTCGCACGCGGACGGAGTACGAGACCACCAGCACCACCGAGTCAGGGAGGCCGTGTCGGGCATGGCGAAGAAGGACGGGGCCATCGAGGTCGAGGGTCGCGTCGTCGAGCCGCTGCCCAACGCGATGTTCCGGGTCGAGCTGCAGAACGGACACCGGGTGCTCGCCCACATCAGCGGCAAGATGCGCCAGCACTACATCCGCATCCTGCCCGAGGACCGCGTCGTCGTGGAGCTCTCGCCCTACGACCTCACGCGCGGTCGCATCGTCTACCGCTACAAGTGACCGCCGCCGGCGCGGGGCACCCCGAGGGTGTCGCGCGGGCGGCCATCGATCGACAGGAATGAGGGGCGGCACCGGTGAAGGTCCAGCCGTCGGTGAAGAAGATCTGCGACAAGTGCAAGGTGATCCGCCGGCACGGCCGGGTCATGGTCATCTGCGACAACGCCCGCCACAAGCAGCGGCAGGGCTGAGGGAGTACCTGGACATGGCACGACTGGCCGGCGTCGACCTGCCCCGCGAGAAGCGGATGGAGATCGCGCTCACCTACATCTACGGCATCGGCAAGGCCCACGCCAAGGAGACCCTGGCCGCGACGGGCGTCAGCCCCGACCTGCGCGTCCGGGACCTCGGCGACGAGGACCTGCTGAGGCTGCGCGACTACATCGACGAGCACTTCCGCGTCGAGGGTGACCTGCGCCGCGAGGTGGCCGCCGACATCCGCCGCAAGGTGGAGATCGGCTGCTACCAGGGGCTGCGTCACCGCCGCGGGCTGCCCGTCCACGGTCAGCGCACCCGCACCAACGCGCGCTCGAGCAAGGGCCCGCGCAAGACCATCGCCGGCAAGAAGAAGGCCGGCAAGAAGTAAGCCGCAGGCGTGCCGCCGCGGCGACCCGTGAGGGCGGGAGCGGCGGCACGCCCCGTGCTGCATCTGGCCACGATCAGAAGGAAACCGGAGAGACATGCCTCCCAGGGCTCGCGCCGCGGCTGGTGCCAAGAAGGTCCGCCGCAAGGAGAAGAAGAACGTCGCCCACGGCGCCGCGCACATCAAGAGCACGTTCAACAACACGATCGTGTCGATCACCGACCCCACCGGGAACGTGATCAGCTGGGCCTCCGCCGGCCACGTCGGCTTCAAGGGCTCGCGCAAGTCCACGCCGTTCGCCGCCCAGATGGCCGCCGAGAACGCCGCGCGCAAGGCCCAGGAGCACGGCATGCGCAAGGTCGACGTCTTCGTCAAGGGCCCGGGCTCGGGCCGCGAGACCGCGATCCGGTCGCTGCAGGCCACCGGCCTCGAGGTCGGCCAGATCCAGGACGTGACCCCGCAGCCGCACAACGGCTGCCGCCCGAAGAAGCGCCGCCGGGTCTGACCGGCCACTGACGAGAAGAACGAGGAGTACCTGACGTGGCCCGTTACGCCGGAGCCGACTGCCGCATGTGCCGGCGCGAGAAGATGAAGCTGTTCCTCAAGGGCAGCAAGTGCGAGTCCCCGAAGTGCCCGATCGAGATCCGGCCCTACCCGCCGGGCGAGCACGGCCGGGGCCGCAGCAAGGACAGCGAGTACCTCCTCCAGCTGCGCGAGAAGCAGAAGGCCCGCCGCATCTACGGCGTCCTCGAGAAGCAGTTCCGCGGCTACTACGAGGAGGCCAACCGCAAGACCGGCAAGACCGGTGAGGTCCTGCTGCAGATCCTCGAGTCCCGCCTGGACAACGTCGTGTACCGGGCCGGCTGGGGCGAGAGCCGCGACATGGCCCGCCAGCTGGTCAAGCACGGCCACATCCGGGTCAACGGCCGCAAGGTCGACATCCCGTCCTACCGGGTGAGCGCGAACGACATCGTCGAGGTCGCCGAGAAGTCGCGGCGCATGGTGCCCTTCGAGATCGCCCAGGCCCGCGCCGGCGAGCGGCCCGTGCCGCCGTGGCTGGAGGTCATCAGCGGCCAGCTGCGCGCCGTCGTGCACAGCGTCCCGGCCCGCCAGGTGATCGACACCCCGGTCCAGGAGCAGCTGATCGTGGAGCTGTACTCCAAGTAGCAGCAGGACGGCGGGGCGGGCGGACGGATGTCCGCCCCGCCGGCACCACCCCCTCACGGCGTCATATGGCGGTCGCCGGAGGACCAGAAGGAGAACCACCATGCTCATCGCACAGCGCCCCACGCTGACCGAGGAGACCATCTCCGAGCAGCGCTCGCGGTTCGTCATCGAGCCGCTGGAGCCCGGCTTCGGCTACACCCTCGGCAACTCCCTGCGCCGCACGCTCCTGTCCTCGATCCCCGGTGCTGCCGTGACCAGCATCCGCATCGAGGGGACCCTGCACGAGTTCACCACCGTGCCCGGGGTCAAGGAGGACGTCACCGAGATCATCCTCAACCTCAAGGGCCTGGTCGTCAGCTCCGACTCCGACGAGCCGGTGACCATGTACCTGCGCAAGCAGGGCCCCGGCGAGGTCACCGCCGCCGACATCGCGCCGCCGGCCGGTGTCGAGGTGCACAACCCCGACCTGCACATCGCCACCCTCAACGGCAAGGGCCGCCTCGAGGTCGAGCTGGTCGTCGAGCGGGGCCGCGGCTACGTGCCGGCGCCGCAGAACAAGCAGCCCGGTCAGGAGATCGGCCGGATCCCGGTCGACTCGATCTACTCGCCGGTCCTCAAGGTCACCTACGCCGTCGAGGCCACCCGCGTCGAGCAGCGGACCGACTTCGACCGGCTCGTGGTCGACGTCGAGACCAAGCCCTCGATCGCCCCCCGCGACGCCATCGCCTCCGCCGGCTCGACCCTCGTCGAGCTGTTCGGCCTGCTGCGCGAGCTCAACGTCGACGCCGAGGGCATCGAGGTCGGCCCGAGCCCGGCCGAGGCCGCCGACATCGCGAACTTCTCGATGCCGATCGAGGACATGGACCTCACCGTCCGGTCCTACAACTGCCTCAAGCGCGAGGGCGTGCACACCGTCGGCGAGCTGGTCACCCGTTCCGAGGCCGACCTGCTCGACATCCGCAACTTCGGGGCCAAGTCGATCGACGAGGTCAAGATGAAGCTGGCGGCCATGGGCCTGGCGCTCAAGGACAGCCCGCCCGGGTTCATCCCGACCTCGGTCGAGAGCTACGACGAGGGCTACGAGACCGACGCCTACCAGGGCCACGGCGACTACGGCACCGAGTACGGCCAGGTCCAGTACGACGACGGCTCCTACCAGGAGACCGAGCAGCTCTGAAGCAGGACCCCGCTGCCCCTGCCGCTCGCGAGCTCGCGGCGGGACCCTGCAGCGGGGCCGGGCCGGGCGGCGGGGGAACCCGCCGCCCGCCCGGGCGGGAGCGCCCGCCACACTCGACCCAGCGCACGACAGCACCACCTGGTTGCAGCCGGCAGACGCCCCCGGCCGCCTGAGGAAGGACCGACATGCCCACCCCCACCAAGGGCCCCCGTCTCGGCGGGTCCGCCTCGCACGAGCGGCTGATGCTGGCGAACCTGGCCACGTCGCTGTTCGAGCACGGGCGGATCACCACCACCGAGGCGAAGGCCAAGCGGCTGCGCCCGTTCGCCGAGAAGCTGGTGACCTTCGCCAAGCGCGGCGACCTGCACGCCCGCCGCCAGGTCATGACGGTCATCCGGGACAAGGACGTCGTCCACCACCTGTTCGCCGAGATCGGCCCCCGCTTCGAGAACCGGCCCGGCGGCTACACGCGCATCACCAAGGTCGGCCCGCGCAAGGGCGACAACGCGCCCATGGCGGTCATCGAGCTGGTCGAGGCCCTGACCGTGGCCCAGGAGGCCGTGGGCGAGGCCGAGCGCGCCCGCGGCACCCGCTTCGCCGCCGGTGCCGGCGCGGCCGCCGCCTCCGGTGAGGTCACCGCCGACGCCGTCGAGGCCGCCGCCACCGACGAGGCCCCGGCCAGCGACACCGCCGACGCCGACACCGACGCCGCGGTCGCCAACGAGGTCGACGCCACCGAGGCCGCCGAGGCCGACGCCGAGCCCACCGAGGCGGAGCCGGCCGAGGCGACCACCGCCGAGGCCACGACCGACGCTGCCACGACCGACACCGAGGGCACCGGCGGCGCCCGGTGACCCAGGGCCAGCCGGGCGAGGGCGGCGACGCCGGCGCGGCCGGCGTGCGCGCCGGCGGCGGCGACCAGGGCGCCACGTTCGAGGGGGAGACCACCGGCCCCGGCGGCGACACCTCGCCCGCCGTCACCGGTGGCGACGTCGACCCCGAGGCGCAGGAGGTCGTCACCGACGTGTTCAACCCCGACGGGAACCGCCAGGACGACGGCGCGGTGACCCCGCAGCCGCACGCCGAGAACCTGGCCGTGGTCGACGACCCGACCCTCCCGCCGGACGTGGCCGCCGCCGCGGCCGCCGAGGTCGAGGCCGCCGAGCTCGGCGACGCGGCGACCGCGGGCACGCACGCCCCGGGCGGCGAGTCCGCGCCCGACCCGAAGTGAGCGGTCGCTGACCGATCCGCACCCGCACGACGAGCCCGCCACCGGTCCCGGTGGCGGGCTCGTGCGTCTGCGGCTGGCGGTCGCCTACGACGGCACCGCGTTCTCCGGGTGGGCCCGCCAGCCCGCCCGGCGCACCGTGCAGGGCGAGCTGGAGGCCGCGCTGGCCACCGTGCTGCGCTGCCCCGTCGACCTCACCGTCGCCGGCCGCACCGACGCCGGGGTGCACGCCACCGGCCAGGTCGTGCACGTCGACGTCCCGCGGGCCGCGTGGGAGGAGCAGCGCGAGCGGCTGGTCCGCCGGCTGCGCGGCGTGCTGCCGCCCGACGTCGCCGTCGCCGCGGTCACCGAGGCGCCGCCGGGCTTCGACGCCCGCTTCGGCGCGCTGGCCCGCCACTACGCCTACCGGCTGACCGACGCCGACTCCGGGCCCCCGCCGCTGCGGCGGGCCGACACCGTCGGCTGGCCCCGCCGGCTCGACGCCGCCGCGATGGACCGCGCGGCCGGCCTGATGCCCGGCGAGCACGACTTCGCCGCCTTCTGCCGCCGCCGGGAGGGCGCCACCACCGTGCGCACCCTGCTCGCGCTGACCGTGGACCGCGAGGGCGACCTGGTCACCGTCCGCGCGTCGGCCGACGCCTTCTGCCACTCGATGGTCCGCAGCCTGGTGGGCGCGCTGCTGGCGGTGGGCGAGGGCCGGAAGGCGCCCGACTGGCCGGCCGCGCTGCTGGCCCGCCGCGAACGGGCGGGGGAGGTCCCCGTGGCCCCGCCCGGTGGACTGACGCTCCTGCGGGTGGACTACCCGCCCGACGCCGACCTCGCCGCCCGAGCGCAGGTCACCCGGGCTCGCCGGGCCTGATCAGGGCAGCGCGGCGACGGCCTCGGCGACCGGCGTGTCGCCGCTGACCAGCTCCACCACCTCGTCGGCCTTCCCGGCGTCGAGCAGGGCCAGCAGGACCGCGGCGACGTCGTCCCGGGGGACCTCCCCGTACTCCACGCCGTGCGCCAGGGTGACCCGGCCGGTACCCGGGTCGTCGGTGAGCCGCCCGGGCCGCACGATCACCGTGTCCAGGGCCGGCCGCGGCAGGATGACGTCCTCGGCGCGCAGCTTGGCCTGCAGGTAGACGGCGAAGACGGGGTCCATCCCCTGCGGGGTGCCGTGGCGGGCCTGCTCCACGCCCATGGAGGACACCAGCAGGTAGGGGCGGACGCCGGCGCGCTCGGCGGCGTCGGCGAGCAGCACGGCCGCCCCGTGGTCGACGGTGTGCTTGCGCGCCTCGCCACTGCCCGGGCCGGCCCCGGCGGCGAAGACCACCGCGTCGGACCCGCGGACGGCGTCAGCGACCTCGTCGACGGAGGCCGACTCCAGGTCGAGGACGACGGGCGTGACGCCGTCGGCCTCGAGGTCGGCGGCGTGGTCGGGGTTGCGGACGAGGCCGAGGACGGTGTCCCCGCGGCCGGCCAGCAGGCGGCCGAGGCGGCGGGCGACCTGGCCGTGGGCTCCGGCGATGGCGACGCGCATGCCCGGCTGCCTACCCCCGGTCCGGCGCGGTCACCCCCGGTCGGCGTCCCGGGCCGCGGCGCGGGCCCGCTCCAGGTCGGCGGGGGTGTCGCAGTCGGTCCACGGCGCGGGACGGCCGGGCGTGCGCGCCGGGTGGTGGCGGGCGACGGTCAGGCGGGCGAGCACCCGGCGCACCGGCACCGGGCCGGTCGCGCCGGCGAGCGCGGCCTCCAGCGCGGCGGTTCGCCAGACGCCGAGCAGGTACTGGTCGCGGCCGGCGTCGTCGACGACGAGGACACCGTCACCGGTGAGCCGCTCGCGCAGCTCCCGCAGGAGCGACGGCGTCACGAACGGCAGGTCGCCGGCCAGGACGGCGACCACGTCGGCGTCGACGGCACGCAGCCCGGCGCGCATCGCGGCCACCGGGCCACCCCCGGGCGGCTGCTCGCGGACGACGCGGACGCCGGGCGGTACCGGCTGCGGCGGGCCGACGACCACCCGCTCGTCGGCGTCGGCCACGGCCGCCAGGACGGCGGCCAGCATGCTGCGCCCGCCGACCTCCAGCTGGGGCTTGGCCCGGCCGCCCAGCCGCGCCGCGCGCCCGCCGGCGAGCACCACGGCCGCGTAGGGCGGGAGGTCCGACGCGGTCACGCCCCGACCGTAGGTGCCGGGCGTGGGTACCGTCGCCCCTCGTGGGACGAGTCACCAGCCGCACCCCGGTCCTGCGCATCCGGGGGCCCGTGCGCACCACGCGCCCCGACACGGTGGCCGCCGAGGAGCCGCTGGAGATCCGCCTGGCCGGCTCGCCGCTGGCGGTCACCATGCGCACCCCCGGTGCCGACTTCGACCTGGTGCACGGCTTCCTGGCCACCGAGGGCGTCATCGCCGGCATCGAGGACGTCGCCGGGCTGCGCTACTGCAACTCCGTCGACGACGAGGGCCGCAACACCTACAACGTCGTCGACGTCGACCTGGCGCCCGGCGTCGAGCCGCCCGACACCGCGCTGGACCGCAACTTCCTCACGTCGAGCTCGTGCGGGGTGTGCGGCAAGGCGAGCATCGACGCGATCCGCACGCGCAGCCGGCACGACGTCGCCGCCGACCCCGTGCGGCTGGACCTGGCCACGCTGCTGGCGCTGCCCGACCGGCTGCGCGCCGCGCAGGAGGTGTTCACGAAGACCGGCGGGCTGCACGCCGCGGGGCTGTTCACCGCCGACGGCGAGCTGGTGGCACTGCGCGAGGACGTCGGTCGGCACAACGCGGTGGACAAGGTCGTCGGGGACGCGGTGCGCCAGGGGCGGGTGCCGCTGGCCGGGCACGTGCTGATGGTCAGCGGGCGGGCGAGCTTCGAGCTGACCCAGAAGGCGGCGATGGCCGGCATCCCGGTCCTGGCCGCCGTCTCGGCGCCGTCGTCGCTGGCGGTGGAGCTGGCCGCCGACGCCGGCATCACGCTCGTCGGCTTCCTCCGCGGCGACGGCTGCAACGTCTACACCCGCTCCGACCGCCTCGTCCTCGAGGACTGAGGCCGCCGACCGGAGCCGCCGACCGGGCCGCCCCGCGAGGCGGCGCGAGGAGTGGGGGCCGGAGGCTCCCGCGATCGAGCGCCGGGTCGGGCTCAGCGCAGGTCGGGACGATGCGTGGCCGCGGTGGAGGCCGGTAGGCCGACGTCAGGTGTGGTCGCCGCCCCTGAGCTGCGACACCACGTGGGGGAGGAGCGGGCCGAGGACGGCGAGCCCGTCGCGCACCCCGCCGGTCGAGCCGGGCAGGTTGACGACGAGCGTGCGCCCCGCGGTGCCGGCGATCCCGCGGGAGAGCACCGACGTCGGCACCTGCGCCTCGCCGGCGCGGCGGACGGCGTCGGCGATCCCCGGGGCCTCGCGCTCGATGACGGCGCGGGTGGCCTCGGGGGTGACGTCGGTGGGGGACAGGCCGGTGCCGCCGGTGGTGAGCACGACGTCGGCGCCCGACGCGACCGCCTCGCGGATGACCGCGGCCAGCGCCTCGGCGTCGTCCGGGCGCACGTGCGGCCCCTCGACGGCGAACCCGAGCGCCCGCAGCCCCTCGGCCAGCGCCTGCCCGCTGCGGTCCTCGTAGACCCCGGCGGAGGCGCGGTTGGACGCGGTGACGACGACGGCCCGGGCGCCCGCCGGCAGCTCGCTCACCGCCGCCACTCGCCGCTCTTGCCGCCGGACTTGGCCAGCAGGCGCACGTCGGTGACCGACGCCCGCGGGTCGACGGCCTTGACCATGTCGATGACGGTCAGGCCCGCGACGGCGACGGAGGTCAGCGCCTCCATCTCCACGCCGGTGCGGTCGGCGGTGCGGGCGGTGGCGACGATCTCCACCGCGTCGTCGGCCACCGTGACGTCCACGGTGACGCCGTGCAGCGCGATCGGGTGGCACAGCGGCACGAGGTCCGGCGTCCGCTTGGCCCCGGCGATGCCGGCGATCCGGGCGACGGCGACGGCGTCGCCCTTGGGCACGCCCTCGCCGCGCAGCAGCGCGACCACCTCGGGGCTGACCAGCACCCGCCCGGCGGCGGTGGCCTCCCGGGCGGTGACGGGCTTGGCGGAGACGTCGACCATCCGGGCGGCCCCGGACTCGTCGACGTGGGTCAGGCGGTCGCTCACTGCAGCGCTCCTTCGATCAGGACGACGTCGACCGCGGCGCCCGCGGGCAGCTCGGTGACGTCCTCGGGCACGACGACCAGGCAGTTGGCGCGGGCCAGGTGGGCCACCAGGTGCGAGCCGGGCCCGCCGACCTGGGACACCTGGCCCGCGTCGTAGCGGCCGCGCAGGAACTGGCGGCGACCGGCGGGGGAGCGCAGCGGTGCGGTCAGGGTGGCCGGCGCGCGCAGCCGGTCGGGGGAGGCGTGGCCCAGGGCGCGGCGCAGCGCCGGGCGGACGAACACCTCGAACGACACGAAGGAGCTCACCGGGTTGCCGGGCAGGGTGACCACCGGGACGCCGTCGACCGTGCCCGCCCCCTGCGGGCCGCCCGGCTGCATCGCGACCTTGCCGAACTCGACGGTGCCCAGCGTGCGGAAGGCGTCCTTGACCACCTCGTAGGCGCCGGCGCTCACCCCGCCGCTGGTGACCAGCAGATCGGCGTCGGCCAGCTCGCTGCGCACCGTGGTGAGGAACTGGTCGACGTCGTCGGGCACGAAGTGCAGCCGCCGGGCGGTGCCGCCGGCGTCCTGGACCGCGGCGCACAGCAGCAGCGAGTTGGACTCGTAGACCTGTCCGGGCAGCAGCGGGTCACCGGGCTCGACCAGCTCGCTGCCGGTGGAGAGCACCAGCACCCGCGGGCGCCGGCGCACCCACAGCGTGCGGACACCCACCGCCGCGGCCAGCCCGAGCTGCGCCGCGCCCAGGGGACTGCCGGCGGTCAGCGCGACGGTGCCGGCGCCGATGTCCTCCCCGGCGTGGCGCAGGTGGGTGCCGGCGGCGGGCGCGTCGCGGATCTCGACGACGTCGGTGGCGGCGTCGGTGAGCTCCACCGGGACGACGACGTCGGCTCCCGGCGGCAGCAGCGCGCCGGTCATGATCCGCTGCACGGTGCCCGGGGCGAGCGGGACGACGTCGGTGCGGCCGGCCGGGACGTCGTCGGCGACCGGGAGCCGCACCGGCAGGCCGGTCAGCTCGGCGGAGCGGGCCGCGTAGCCGTCCATCGCGGAGTTGTCGAAGCCCGGCAGCGGCACGCTCGCGGCGACGTCGCGCGCCAGGACGCGACCGTGCGCGGCGGCCAGGGGCACCTCCTCCTCCCCGAGCGGCGCGAGCAGGGCGGCCACCGCCGCCTGGTGTTCCTCGACCGTGCGCACCCGGTCATCCTGGCGGATGGGCCCGCGTCCGGCTGGTGGGTGCCCGGACCCCGACCGGGCAGGACGCCCGCGAGCGCGGACGGCGGCGGCGTAGGAAGCTTCCCCTCGTCCGCGCGCCCGAGACGTGCGGAGAGCCTCCTATGCCTCGACACGAGAGGAGCCCGCACGTGGCCGAGTACGAGCAGATGCTGGCTGCCAACGAGGAGTGGGCCCGGGACTTCGCGGGCCAGCTGCCGGTCGCCCCGAAGCGGAAGGTCGCCGTGGTGGCGTGCATGGACTCGCGCATGCCGCTGTTCCCGCTGCTGGGCCTGGCCGTGGGCGACGCGCACGTCATCCGCAACGCCGGCGGGGTCGTCACCGACGACACCATCCGGTCGCTGACCATCTCCCAGCACCTGCTGGGCACCCGCGAGATCGTGCTGGTGCACCACACCGACTGCGGTCTGCAGAAGACCGACGACGAGTCGTTCGCCGACCTCGTCGAGCAGGCCACCGGTGTGCGCCCGCCGTGGCCGGCCCGGGCCTTCACCGACGCTGACGACGACGTCCGCGAGTCGATCCGCCTGCTGCAGGAGAGCCCGTTCCTGCTGTCGAAGGACGTGTGCGGCACCGTCTACGACGTCGCCACCGGGCGGCTGCACCGGGTGGCCTGAGCAGGCCGGACGGCGCGCCGCGACCGGCTGGTATCGTCGTCGGCTGGTGCGCGGCCGCCGGCTGGTGCGCGCGTGCCGTGGCGTCTCCCGTGCTCGGTGAGGCGATCCCACCAGCCACCCCCGACGACGACGGAGGACACGAGCGCCGTGCGCACGTACACACCCAAGCCCGGCGAGGTCACCCGCGCCTGGCACGTCATCGACGCCACCGACGTGGTGCTCGGTCGACTCGCCAGCCAGGTCGCGACCCTGCTGCGCGGCAAGCACAAGCCCCAGTTCGCCCCGCACGTCGACGTCGGTGACTTCGTCGTCGTCGTGAACGCGAACAAGATCGCGCTCACCGGCTCCAAGCGCGACCAGAAGACCGCCTACCGCCACTCCGGCTACCCGGGCGGCCTGCGCGCCATCAACGTCGGCGACCAGCTGCGCACCCACCCCGACCGCGTCGTCGAGCGCGCGGTCAAGGGCATGCTGCCGCACAACAGCCTCGGCCGGCAGATGATCAAGAAGCTGAAGGTGTACGCGGGTCCGGAGCACCCGCACGCCGCGCAGCAGCCCCAGACCTTCGAGATCAAGCAGGTGGCCCAGTGACCTCCGCCCTGACCGTGACCGACGCCGAGGGGCGTCCCGTCCAGACCGTCGGTCGCCGCAAGGAGGCCGTCGTCCGCGTGCGGCTCGTGCCGGGCACCGGCCAGTTCCGGCTCAACGGCCGGACCCTCGAGCAGTACTTCCCGAACAAGGTGCACCAGCAGCTCGTGCGCGAGCCGTTCGTGACCCTCGAGAAGACCGAGCAGTACGACGTCGTCGGCCTGCTCAAGGGCGGCGGCGTCACCGGCCAGGCCGGTGCGCTTCGCCTGGCCATCGCCCGCGCCCTCATCGAGGTCGAGGCCGAGGACCGCCCCGCCCTGAAGAAGGCCGGCTTCCTCACCCGTGACGCGCGGGTCAAGGAGCGCAAGAAGTACGGCCTGAAGAAGGCCCGCAAGGCGCCGCAGTACTCGAAGCGCTGACCGGTACGCCGGTGGGTCGCCTCTTCGGGACCGACGGCGTCCGGGGTCGGGCCAACGCCGACCTCACGCCGGAGCTGGCCCTCTCGGTGGCCCGCGCGGCCGCCGGTGTGCTCGCCGACCGCGACGGGACCTCGCGTCCCGTCGCGGTCGTCGGCCGTGACCCCCGCGCCAGCGGGGAGATGCTCGAGGCCGCGGTGGTGGCCGGCCTGGCCAGCGCCGGCGCCGAGGTGCTCCGCGTGGGGGTGCTGCCCACCCCCGCCGTCGCCTTCCTCACCGCGTCCACCGACGCCGACCTCGGCGTGATGATCTCGGCGAGCCACAACCCGATGCCCGACAACGGCATCAAGCTGTTCAGCCGCGGCGGGCACAAGCTGCCCGACCCCGTCGAGGCCGCCATCGAGCGGACCGTGCTCGCCGCGGACGGGCCCGGTCCGCGCCCGACCGGGGCCGACGTCGGCCGGGTCCGCGACCTGCCCGGCGGCGTCGACGACTACGCCGGCCACCTGCTGTCGACGCTGCCCGCGCCCGTCGGCGGGCTGCGGCTGGTCGTCGACTGCGCGCACGGCTCGGCCGCGACCTGCGCGCCCGACGTCTACCGTCGGGCCGGCGCCGAGGTCACCGTGATCGGTGGCGAGCCCGACGGCTGGAACACCAACGACGGCGTCGGCTCCACCCACCTGGGCCCGCTCACCGAGGCCGTCCGCGCGCTCGGCGCCGACCTGGGCATCGCCCACGACGGCGACGCCGACCGGTGCCTCGCGGTGACCGCCGACGGGCAGGTCGTCGACGGCGACGCGATCCTCGCCGTCTGCGCGCTGGGCCTCAAGGAGCGCGGGCAGCTCGCCGAGGACACCGTCGTGGCCACGGTCATGAGCAACCTGGGCTTCCACCACGCGATGCGCGACGCCGGGATCGCGGTGCACACCACCGCCGTCGGCGACCGCTACGTGCTCGAGGCGTTGCGCGCCCGCGGGCTGAGCCTGGGCGGCGAGCAGAGCGGCCACCTGGTCTTCCTCGACCACGCCACCACCGGCGACGGCCTGCTGACCGGGCTCGCGCTGCTCTCCCGCATGTCGGCCACCGGCGCCTCGCTGGGCGAGCTGGCCGCCGTGGTGCAGCGGCTGCCGCAGACGCTGGTCAACGTGCCCGTCCGCGACCGCATCGCCGTCGTGGAGAGCGACGAGGTCGCCGGGGCGGTCAACGCGGTGGAGGAGGAGCTCGGCGACGACGGCCGCGTGCTGCTGCGCCCCTCGGGCACCGAGCAGCTGGTGCGGGTGATGGTCGAGGCACCCACCCAGGAGCAGGCCGACGGGATCGCCCAGCGCCTGGCCGCGGTCGTCGCCGCCGTCGACTGAGCGCCCGGCCGGCTGGGGTCCCTGGGACGGCTGGGAGCCGCGGGGTGGGGCGACGGGGGACACGGTCGCGGGAGGACGGAGCGGTCCGCCACTGCCGGTAGCCTCGTCCGGGTGTGTGGCATCGTGGGTTACGTCGGTCCCCAGAACGCGCTGGACGTCGTCCTGGAGGGCCTGCGCCGGCTCGAGTACCGCGGGTACGACTCCGCCGGCGTGGCCGTCCGGGTGGGCGGGGCCGACGCGGGTGAGCTGACCTCGGTCAAGAAGGCCGGCAAGCTGGCCAACCTGGAGAAGGTCCTGGCCGACTCGCCGCTGCCGGAGGCGACGCTCGGGATCGGGCACACGCGCTGGGCCACCCACGGCGGTCCCACCGACCGCAACGCCCACCCGCACCTGTCCGCCGACGGCCGGGTCGCGGTCATCCACAACGGGATCATCGAGAACTTCGCCGCGCTGCGGGCCGAGTGCGAGGCCGGCGGCGTGGAGTTCCGCTCCGACACCGACACCGAGGTCGTCGCGCACCTGCTGGCGGCCGTCTACGCGGAGCAGCCCGAGGGCCCGGGCCGGTTCGCCGCGGCGATGCGCGCGGTCAGCCGCCGGCTGGAGGGCGCCTTCACCCTGGTCGCCGCGCACGCCGACGAGCCCGACACGCTCGTCGCCTCCCGCCGCAACAGCCCGCTGGTGGTCGGCGTCGGCGACGGCGAGTACTTCCTCGGGTCCGACGTCGCCGCCTTCATCGCGCACACCCGCGAGGCCCGCGAGCTCGGCCAGGACCAGGTCGTCGAGATCGACCGCACCCGCGGCCTCAGCGTCACCGACTTCGACGGCGCCCCGGCCGAGCCGGTCGCCTACACCGTCGACTGGGACGCCGCCGCCGCCGAGAAGGGCGGCCACGACTGGTTCATGCTCAAGGAGATCGCCGAGCAGCCGCAGGCCGTCGCCGACACCCTGCTGGGCCGGCTGGGCGACGAGGGCGAGCTCGTCCTCGACGAGGTGCGCCTGTCCGACCAGGAGCTGCGCGACGTCGACAAGATCTTCGTCGTCTCGTGCGGCACCTCCTACCACGCCGGGTTGATCGCCAAGTACGCCATCGAGCACTGGACCCGCATCCCGGTCGAGGTCGAGGTGGCCAGCGAGTTCCGCTACCGCGACCCGGTGCTCGACCGGTCCACGCTGGTCGTCGTCATCAGCCAGTCCGGCGAGACGATGGACACGCTCATGGCGCTGCGGCACGCCAAGGACCAGAAGGCCCGCGTGCTCGCGATCTGCAACGTCAACGGCTCGACGATCCCCCGCGAGTCCGACGCCGTGCTCTACACGCACGCCGGACCCGAGATCGCGGTCGCCTCGACCAAGAGCTTCCTGGCCCAGATCGTCGCCTGCTACCTCGTCGGCCTCGTCCTCGCCCAGGTGCGCGGGATCAAGTACACCGACGAAGTCGCCTCGATCGTCCACGAGCTGCAGAAGCTGCCCGAGGCCGTGTCGCAGGTGCTGACGCAGATGGAGCCGGTGCGCGAGCTCGGCCGCTCGCTGGCCGACGCGGACACGATCCTCTTCCTCGGCCGGCACGTGGGCTTCCCCGTGGCGCTGGAGGGCGCGCTCAAGCTCAAGGAGCTCGCCTACATCCACGCCGAGGGCTTCGCCGCCGGCGAGCTCAAGCACGGCCCGATCGCGGTCATCGACGAGGGCACCCCGGTGGTGGTCATCGCCCCGTCGCCGCGGGGGCGGAGCCTGCTGCACGACAAGGTCGTCTCCAACATCCAGGAGATCCGGGCCCGCGGTGCCCGCACCATCGTGATCGCCGAGGAGGGCGACGAGGCCGTCGTCCCGTACGCCGACCACCTCATCCGGGTGCCGCGCACGCCCACCCTGCTCGCGCCGGTGGTGACGACGGTGCCGCTGCAGGTGCTGGCCTGCGAGATCGCCGCCACCCGCGGCTACGACGTCGACCAGCCGCGCAACCTGGCCAAGAGCGTCACCGTCGAGTGACGCGCGCGTGCCGCGCGATGATCAGGTGACCTGATCGTCGCGTGTCCGACCCGACCGTGGGACGTCGGGTCGGACGCGCTGCGGTGCGGTAGGACGGCGCCGGACGGGCCCGCACGGCAGACTGGCCGGGTGATCGTCGGGGTCGGGATCGACGTGGTGCCGGTGGCCCGCTTCGCGGAGTCGCTGGTGCGCACCCCCGGACTGCGCGACCGGCTGTTCACCGCCGCCGAGCAGGTGACCCCCTCGGGCGGGCACCGGACGGCGGAGTCGCTGGCCGCCCGCTTCGCCGCCAAGGAGGCGCTGGCCAAGGCGCTGGGCGCGCCGGGCAGCCTGGCCTGGCACGACGCCGAGGTGACCGTGGGCGACCACGGCCGCCCGCACCTCGAGGTGCGGGGCAGCGTCGCCCGCCGCGCCGAGGCGCTCGGCATCGACTCCTGGCACCTCTCGCTCAGCCACGACGGCGGCATCGCCTCCGCGGTGGTGGTCGCGGAGGGGACGCCGGCGTGATCGGGCTGTCCACCGCCGCCGAGGTCCGCGCCGCGGAGGAGGTGCTGCTGGCCCGCACCCCCGAGGGCGCGCTCATGCAGCGGGCCGCCACCGGGCTGGCCACCGTCTGCCTGCGGCTGCTCGGCCGCGCCTCGGGAGCCCGGGTCACCGCGCTCGTCGGCGGCGGCAACAACGGCGGGGACGCGCTGTTCGCCGGTGCGCGCCTGGCCGCCCGCGGCGCCCGCGTCACCGCCGTCCTGCTCGACGCCGACCGCACCCACCCGGCCGGCCTCGCCGCGCTGCGCCGCGCGGGCGGCCGCGTCACCGGCCCGCAGGGCCCCGACGGGCTCGACCGCGCCGACCTGGTGCTCGACGGCGTCGTCGGGATCGGCGGCCGCGGCGGGCTGCGGCCGGAGGCGGCACGGCTGGCCGCGCGGGCGGCCGCCGGGCCGGCGGTGACCGTGGCCGTCGACGTCCCGAGCGGCGTGGACGCCGACACCGGCGCGGTCGCGGGCGAGGCGTTCGCCGCGCTGCACACGGTGACCTTCGGCGCGGTCAAACCCGGGCTCGTCGTCGGCGACGGGCGCGGGTGCGCCGGCACCGTCCACCTCGTCGACATCGGCCTCGGCCCGCACCTGGCCCGGCCGCGGGCCCACCAGCTCACCGACGCCGACGTGGCCGCGCACCTGCAGCCGCCCGGGCCCGGCGACGACAAGTACTCGCGCGGGGTGGTCGGCGTCGTCGCCGGTTCGGCCGTCTACCCGGGCGCCGCCGTCCTCTGCACCGGGGCGGCGCTGCGCACCCGGCCGGGCCTGGTGCGCTACGCCGGGACGGCGGGCGACGGCGTGCGCGCCGCCTGGCCGGAGGCGATCGTCACCGACGGCCGGCCCGCCGACGCCGGCCGGGTGCAGGCCTGGGTCGCCGGGCCCGGGATGGGCACCGACGACGACGCCCGCAGCGTGCTGGCCGAGGTGCTGGCCACCGACCTGCCCGTGGTCGTGGACGCCGACGCGCTGACGCTGGCCGCCCGCGAGCCCGGGCTGGTCCGCGGGCGGGGCGCGCCGACCGTGCTCACGCCGCACGACCGCGAGTTCGAGCGCTTCGGCGTGCCGGTGGGCGCCGACCGGATCGGCGCCGCCCGCCGGCTGGCCGCCGAGCTCGGCGCCGTCGTGCTGCTCAAGGGCGACGCCACCGTCGTCGCCGGGCCCGACGGGACGGCGTTCGTCAACGCCACCGGCACCGCCGAGCTGGCCACCGCGGGGACCGGCGACGTCCTCTCGGGCATCCTCGGCGCCCTGCTCGCCACCGGCACGTCCGCCGCGGAGACCGCCGCGGCCGCCGCCCACCTGCACGGCCGCGCCGGGCAGGTGGCGAGCGCGCGGGGACCGCTGGTCGCCGGCGACCTGGTGCGGCGACTCCCCGAGACGGTGGGCCGGCTGCGCGAGGGGCGCCTGCGAGACTCGGAGGCGTGAGCGAGCGAGTTCCCCGGGCCGAGGTGGTCGTCGACCTCGACGCGATCGCGGCCAACACCGCGGTGCTGCGCGGGCGGGTCGGCCGGCCGCTGATGGCGGTGGTGAAGGCCGACGGCTACGGGCACGGCCTCGTCCCCGCCGCGCGCGCGACCCTGGCCGGGGGAGCCGACCAGCTCGGCGTCGCGGTCCTCGAGGAGGCCCTCGCGCTGCGCGCCGCCGGGATCACCGCACCGGTGCTGGCCTGGCTGCACACGCCGGGCAGCGACTACGCCGCGGCGCTGGCCGCCGACGTGGAGGTGTCGGTCAACACCGAGCGCGCGCTCGCCGAGGTGGTCGGCGCCGCCCGCGCCACCGGCCGGCCGGCCCGGCTGCACCTGTGCGCCGACACCGGCCTGTCCCGGGAGGGCGCCGGCCCCGCCGACTGGCCCGGGCTGGTGGCCGCCGCCGCGCGGGCGCAGGAGGACGGCGACCTCGCCGTCGTCGGGCTGTGGAGCCACCTGGCCTACGCCGACGCGCCCACCCACCCGACGATCGGCGCGCAGGTCCGCGTGTTCGAGGAGGCCGTGGGGATCGCGCGGGGGGCCGGGCTGACCGACGCCCGGCTGCACCTGGCCAACTCCGCGGCCACCGTCGCGCTGCCCGGGACCTGGTTCGACATGGTCCGCCCGGGCATCGCCGTCTACGGCCTCGACCCGCTCGGTGGCGACGCGGCCGACCACGGCCTGCGGCCGGCGATGACGGTGCGGGCGCGCGCGGCACTGACCAAGCGGGTGCCCGCCGGCGTCGGCGTCTCCTACGGCCACACGTACTCGCCCGACCGCGAGACCACGCTCGTGCTGGTCCCGGTGGGCTACGCCGACGGCGTCCCGCGGGCGGGCGGCAACCGCGCGCCGGTGCTGGCCGCGGGCGCCCGGCGCACCATCGCCGGGCGGGTGTGCATGGACCAGTTCGTGCTCGACGTCGGCGACGACGAGGTGCGGCCCGGCGACGAGGTGGTCCTCTGGGGTCCCGGCGACGCCGGCGAGCCCACCGCGCAGGACTGGGCCGACGCGGTCGACACCATCCACTACGAGCTGGTCACCCGGGTCGGCGGGCGGTTCACCCGCCGCTACACCGGGACGGCGGGGGCGGTCTGATGGCACGGGGGCGCGGAGCGCGGCAGCAGCCGGCGCACACGGGGCTGGGGGACGCGCTCACGCGGCACCCGGTGGCGGCCGGCGCCGGGGCCGTCGTCGGCCTGGCGGCGGCCACCACCGCCGTCGGCGTCGCCGTCGCCCGGATCGCCACCCGGCGGGTGCGGGCCGAGCGGCTCAGCCCCGCCGGCGCGCTGCCCGAGGGCGCCACCGCGGCCGACCTGCGCGAGGACGACCCGCTCGGCCCGGCCGCACGCGGCGCCGACCGCACCGCCTGGGTGCAGGCCGACGACGGCGTGCTGCTGGCCGTGGAGGAGGTCGGCCCGCTCGACGCGCCGCTGACCGTCGTCTTCGTGCACGGCTACTCGCTGTCGATGGCCTCCTGGACCTACCAGCGGCGGTCGCTGGCCGCGGAGCTGGCCACCGCCAACGGCCACCGGCCCACCGCTCGGCTCGTCTTCTACGACCAGCGCGGCCACGGGGCCTCCTCCCGCGGGCCGGCCGAGAACTCGACCATCGACCAGCTCGCCCGCGACCTCGCCCGGGTGGTGGAGGAGCGGGCGCCCGACGGGCCGGTCGTGCTGGTCGGGCACTCGATGGGCGGCATGACGGTCATGGGCCTGGCCGAGCTCGCCCCGGAGGAGTTCGGCACCAAGGTCGCCGGCGCCGCCCTGGTGGCCACCTCGAGCGGCAACCTCGCCGACCTCGACTTCGGCCTGCCGGACTTCCTCACCCGGGTGCGCGCCGCGGTGCTCCCCGTGGCGGCCTGGACGATGCGCCGCCGGCCGGTGTTCGCCGAGCGCACCCGCCGGCTGGCCGCCGACGTCGTCTCCGCGGCCACCTGGTCGCTGTCGTTCGCCTCCACCGACGTCGACCCGCGGCTGGGCCGCTACGTGGACGCGATGATCGGCGGCACCCCGGTCGACGTGATCGCGGAGTTCTACCCGGCGCTGGTCGGCCTCGACGAGACCGGCGCGCTCGGGCCGCTGCGCCGCGTGCCCACGCTGGTGCTCACCGGCGACGCGGACAAGATGATCCCCAAGGCGCACAGCGACACCCTCGTCGAGCTGCTCGGCGGGGAGGGCCCGACGGTCGAGTACGTCGTCGTCCCGGACGCCGGGCACCTGGTGACGCTGGAGAAGCCGGCGGAGGTCACCCGGGCGCTGGCCGGGCTGGTGCGCCGGGTGGCCGCCGAGACGGCGGCGCGGCCGTCAGGGTGACGGTCAGCCGCGGCCGTGCTGTGCCCGGCTGACCAGCTCCTCCCGGGTGCGGCGGGCCACCTCGCAGTTGTCGGCGAACGTCAGCTCCCACGGCGTCGCGGCCCCGGGCAGGACGGGACGCGGAGGCGGCTCCAGCACCGCCGCCCGCAGCGCCGGGTCCTCGAGCCGGTGCGGGCCGTCGAGCGCCACCGGCCGCACGGGGTCGCCGGCGCCGGGCCGGGCACCGCGCAGCAGCCGGCGGCCCGCGGCCGTCGGGCCGAGGAGCCGGCCGAGCAGGCCCTCGCGCCGCAGCCGCCGGGCCACCGCGGTCACCCGGTCGTCGCCGAGCGCCCGCCAGCGGACCGTCTCCACCGAGCGCCGGCCCCGCGCGCCGACGGCGTCGAGGACGGCGGCCTCGACCGGGTGGCGGCGGCGCGGGTCGGCGACCTGCAGCTCGCCCGGTGCCACGGCCCGGACCCGGCCGGTGACCACCAGCGCGACCAGCGCGGTGTCGACGACCCGCTGCGTCCCGCCGGCGAGGCAGGCGACGTCGTACACGTCCGGCTGCGGCGTCATGGCGGCTCCTCGGGACGCGGGCTCGTGCGCCCACGGTGGCACCGCCGCGCCCCCGGCGGAAGCCCGGAGGCCGGCGGCCACCCCCGCCCGTAGGGTCGGGGCGTGGCCGCTCCCCGTCCGCCCCGGTTCGACGCCGCCGCGGAGGAGGTGGCTCGCGCTGCCGCCGCGGCCGCCGACTGGCCGGCGCTCGCCGCCGCGGCGAGCCCCTGCGTCGCCTGCCCGGAGCTGGCCGCGACCCGGCAGCACGTCGTCGTCGGTGACCCGCCGGTGCGCGGCCGGGCGCGCTTCGCCCTGGTCGGGGAGGCGCCCGGCGCCACCGAGGACGACACCGGGCGGCCGTTCGTCGGGAGGTCCGGGCAGCTGCTCGACCTGCTGCTCGCCGAGGCCGGGCTGGACCGCGCCGACGCCGCGGTGCTCAACGTCGTGAAGTGCCGGCCTCCGGCCAACCGCACGCCGAAGGCCCCCGAGGTCGCCCGCTGCAGCGGCTGGCTGCGGCGCCAGCTCGAGCTGCTCGACCCGCCGGTGGTCGTGGCGCTCGGGCTGTCGTCGGCGAAGTGGTTCCTCGGCCCGAGGACGGTCCTGGCCGAGGCGCGCGGCCGCCCGCACGACGTCGGGGGCCGGGCCGTGTGGGCCACCTACCACCCCTCGGCGGCGATCCGGTTCGGCCCGAACGGCGCGCCGCGCGCCGGGCTGCTGGCGGACCTGACGTCGGTCGCGGCGGGCCTGCGGTGAGGCGCGAGCACGTCCTGCCCGGCCCCGAGGACACCCGGGCGCTGGGCGCCGCGCTCGCCGCCGCCGTCGTCCCCGGCGACCTGGTGGTGCTCACCGGCCCGCTCGGCGCCGGCAAGACCGCGCTCACCCAGGGCCTGGGCGCGGCGCTGGGGGTGACCGAGCCGGTCACCTCGCCGACCTTCGTCATCGCCCGCGTGCACCGCGGCGGGCGGCTGCCGCTGGTGCACGTGGACGCCTACCGCCTGGGCAGCGTGGCCGACGTGGACGACCTCGACCTGGACGCCTCGGCGGAGGAGTCGGTGACCGTCGTCGAGTGGGGCGCGGGGCTGGTCGAGCAGCTCGCCGACGAGCACCTGGAGGTGCGGCTCGACCGGCGCGAGGACGACGTCCGCACCGCCGTCCTCGTGCCGCACGGCCCGGGCTGGGAGCGGCGGCTGGACGCGTGAGTGCGCACCGGGTGGTGGCCGGGGTGCTGGTGTCCGGCCCCCGGGTGCTGCTGGGACACCGCTCGCGGGGCCGCCGCTGGTACCCCGGTGTCTGGGACGTCGTCGGCGGGCACGTCGAGCCGGGGGAGGACGAGCGCGCCGCTCTGCTGCGCGAGCTGCGCGAGGAGATCGGCGTCGAGGCGACCGGGGTGGACGGCGAGCCGGTGCTGCGGGTGACCGAGGACGACCTGCACCTCGCCGTCTACGCCGTGCGCACCTGGGAGGGCGAGCCGCGCAACCTCCAGCCGCACGAGCACGACGAGCTGCGGTGGGTCACCGCCGGCGAGGCGCGCGGCCTGGCGCTGGCCCACCCCTCCTACGCCGACCTGGTCGAGCGGCTCGCCGGGCCGGACTAACCTGGCGTCCCGTGCTCGTCCTCGCCCTCGACACCGCGACCCCCACCCTGGTCGCCGGGGTCGCCCGCCGGCCGGCCGACGGCGCCGTCGAGGTGCTCGCCGAGCGGGCGGTGCCCTCGGGCAACCGGCACGCCGAGCTCCTGGTCCCCGCGGTGCGCGAGGCGCTCGCCGCGGCCGGCGTCGCGCTGGCCGACGTCGACGTCGTGGTCGCGGGGCTCGGCCCCGGGCCGTTCACCGGGCTGCGGGTCGGCGTGGTCACCGCCGCGGCGCTGGCCGACGCCCGCGGTGTGCCCGCGGTCGGCGTCTGCTCGCTCGACGCGGTCGGGTCCGGGGAGCGGACGGTGGTGACCGACGCCCGCCGCAAGGAGGTCTACTGGGCCGCCTACGACGCGGCCGGGGCGCGGGTGGACGGGCCCGGCGTCGTCCGCCCGGAGGACGCCCGGCTGACCGGCCCGCTGGTCGGCGACCCGCGGTTCGCCGAGCGGCTGCGCGCGCCGGTCACCCCGGCCGAGGTGACGACGGCCGGCCTGCTGCGCGCGGCCGGGCCGCTGCTCGACGACCCGTCGTCCGCCGGGCCGCTGGTGCCGCTGTACCTGCGCCGTCCCGACGCGGTTCCGCCGACGTCGTTCAAGCCGGTGACGACGTCGTGAGCGTGCGGTTGCGGCCGATGCGGCTGGCCGACCTCGACGCGGTCCTGGCGCTGGAGGAGGAGCTCTTCGCGCCCGACACCTGGACCCGCGCGATGTACCGCGACGAGCTCGCCCGCACCGACACCCGGCACTACCTGGTCGCCGTCGACACCGCGGACGGGGACGGCGGGACCGTCGTCGGCTACGCGGGCCTGATCGCCTACGCCGACGAGGCGCACGTGGCCACGATCGGGGTCGCGGGGGCCCGGCAGGGGGAGGGGATCGGCGCGCAGCTGCTCGACGCGCTGCTCACCGAGGCCGACCGCCGCAGCCCGGTCGTGCTGCTGGAGGTGCGCGCCGACAACCCCGTGGCGCAGGGGCTCTACCGGCGGCGGGGGTTCACCGAGATCGGCCGGCGGCCGCGCTACTACCAGCCGAGCGGGACGGACGCGGTCGTGATGAGGCGGGAGGTGCGGCGGTGAGCGGACAGGGAGTGAGCATCGCAGCGAGCTCTGCGAGCGAGGAGCGGAGCGACCGCGGGAGCGGTCGATGACGCCGAGCGAGCCGCTGGTCGTCGGGTTCGAGACCTCGTGCGACGAGACGGGGGTCGGCGTCGTGCGCGGGCGGACGCTGCTGGCCGACGCGCTGGCCACCTCGGTGGCCGAGCACGAGCGCTTCGGCGGGGTGGTGCCCGAGATCGCCTCCCGGGCCCACCTGGAGGCCATGGTGCCGACGGTGCACCGCGCGCTGGCCGAGGCCGGGGTGGCGGCGTCCGACGTCGACGCCGTCGCGGTCACCGCCGGGCCGGGGCTGACCGGCGCGCTGCTGGTCGGGCTGGCGGCGGCCAAGGCGTACGCGCTGGCGCTGGACGTGCCGCTGTACGGGGTCAACCACCTGGCCGCGCACGTCGCCGTCGACGAGCTGCAGCACGGCGAGCTCGCCGAGCCGTCCCTGGCGCTGCTGGTCTCCGGCGGGCACAGCTCGCTGCTGCTGGTGCCCGACCTCTCCCGGGAGGTGACCTCGCTGGGCCGCACGGTCGACGACGCCGCCGGGGAGGCGTTCGACAAGGTCGCCCGGGTGCTCGGCCTGCCCTTCCCCGGCGGCCCGCCGATCGACCGGGCCGCCCGCGAGGGCGACCCGGCGGCCGTCGACTTCCCGCGCGGGCTCACCGGTCCCCGCGACGCGCCCTACGACTTCTCGTTCTCCGGGCTCAAGACCGCCGTGGCGCGCTGGGTCGAGGCCCGGCAGCGGGCCGGGGAGCCGGTGCCGGTGGCCGACGTCGCCGCCTCCTTCCAGGAGGCGGTGGCCGACGTGCTCACCGCCAAGGCGGTGCGCGCCTGCCGCGACCACGGTGTCGACCACCTGGTGCTCGGCGGGGGAGTGGCGGCCAACTCGCGGTTGCGGGCGCTGGCCGAGGAGCGCTGCGCGGCGGCCGGGATCGTGCTGCGGGTGCCCAGTCCGAGGCTGTGCACCGACAACGGCGCGATGGTCGCGGCGCTGGGCTCGCGGCTGGTGGCGGCCGGCGTCGAGCCCTCCGCGCCCGACCTGGGCGCCGACAGCTCGCTGCCGATCGAGGTCGTCACCCCCTGAGGGAGGGAGGGGACGGCGCCCCCTCCCTCACCCGGTCAGTAGGTGTCCGCGAGGGCGGACGTCGTCACGAGCCCGGCCCCGTCGGTGACGCGGACCCGGACGGCGCGGTCGTCGTCGGTGGCCCCCGGCCACCACGCGGCCCACCAGCCGTCCGCCACGGTGGCCGTGACGACCTCCCGGCCCGGCAGGACCAGTTCCACGGCCGCGACGTCGGGAGCGCTGCGGCCGTAGGCGGTCGAGCCGTCCCGGTCCCCGCCCCCGGACGTGCGCGTCGTGCCCAGGCCGGCCGTGCGCACCCCGGCGGCCGGTGCGCTGCTGAGCGAGCTCCGCAGCTCCTGGCGCGCGGTCCCCACCACCCCGTCCGGGCCGGACAGGCAGTCGCCGACCGTGCCACCGCCGACCAGGACGGTCAGGCCCCACGGTCCGCGGACGTCGACCACGGCCGGTCGTTGCTCGGCGGGGTCGAACGGGTGCTCCGCCGCCCAGGACGTGCCGTCCCCGTCCGCCGTCCGGGCGAGGGCCTCGGTGCAGGCCGCGACCAGTGCGGCCTGCGCCGCCGGCGCCGCGCGGTCGGGGACGTAGGCGTAGTCCGCGACGGCCCGGGGTGCCGTGCCCCCGGGTACGAGGACCAGCGCGGCGGCGGCGCCGGCCGCGGCGACGGTCCCGACGGCGAGCCGCCGCCGGGACCGGGCGGGCGCGCGGAACGGCACGACGGTGGCCGGCCCGGCGGAGGTGGCCGCCACCTCGCGGGCAGTCCGGAGGAAGGACGGCGGGAGGTCGGGCAGGTCGGCGTCGTCGACCAGCGCCGCGTCGGACAGTCGCTCGTCAGTGGCGGTCACGGGGTCTCCTCGGGGGCCGTGTCGGTGTCGGTGTCGGTGTCGGTGTCGGTGTCGGTGTCGGTGCCGAGACGGGTCAGGGCGGTGCGCAGCCGGGTGCGGGCGCGGTGCAGGCGGACGCGGGCCGTCCCGGGCGCCAGTCGCAGGACGGTGGCCGCCTGGGCCGGGGTCAGGCCCTCCCAGGCGACGAGGGTGAGCAGCTCGCGGTCGTCGTCGGACAGCCCGGCCAGCGCCTGCCGCACCCGGCGCGCGTCCGCGCGGGCGTCGAGGAGCGCGGCGGGGTCGGGCACCTGGCTCCCCTCCCGGCCGAGGTCGGCGGCCAGGCGCTGCCCCAGCCGGTCGGCGCGGGCCCGGCTGCGCAGCAGGTTGGCCAGCGTCAGCCGCGCGACGCCGAACAACCACGGGCGCTGCCCGTCCTCGTCCTGCGGGACCTGGTCGGGGCGGCGGCAGACCACCACGAAGACGTCCGACACCAGGTCGAGGGCCTCCTCGCGCGTGGCGCAGCGGCGCAGGGCGTAGCCGAGCAGGGCACGTCCGTGCTCGCGGTACAGCGCCTCGACCGGGTCGCCGGGTGGGGACGACCGGGCGGGCGGCACGGGGAGGGGGTCCTCGGTGACGGTCACGCCCTCCGCATGTCCGGTCGCCACCGGCCGTTACCGCGGCACGGCACGCGTCAGCCCGCGACGTCGCAGACGAGCGCGGTGGGGGCACCGGCCACCCGGGTGACGACGACGGTCGCCGTCCCGGTGCCCGGGCCGCGCAGCTGCCGGGCGAGGGTCTCCGGCTCGATGGCCGAGCCGCGCTTCTTCACCACGACCCGGCCCACGCCGCGGGCCCGCAGCAGCGCCCGCAGCCGCTTGAGGTGGAACGGCAGCACCTCGTCGACCCGGTAGGAGGTCACCCACGGGGAGCCGGCCGCCGCGTCGGAGGTCAGGTAGGCGATGGTCGGGTCGACCAGCGTCGCGTCCAGCCCGGCGGCCACCGGTGACACCAGGCCCGACCGGATCACCGCCGGGTCGGGCTCGTGCAGCCACCCGCGCACGGGGCCGGCGTCGGCCGGTCCGGGGTCGGCGTCGGCGGTCAGCTCGTGCACCGCCCCGTCGCGGACGACGGTCGCCCGCCGCCACACCGCCGCGACGCCGGTGCCCCACAGCAGCGCCTCGACGATCGAGCCGCGCACCGACACCCACTCGGCCTCCACGCCCGCGGGGACCCGCTCGTGGTCCAGGCCCGGCGCCACCTTGACCACCGCGCGCGGCACCCGGTCCAGCAGCGTCGCGACCGTCGACCACGGCGGCGACCAGCGGTCGGGATCGAGCTGCCGGCGCCCGCCCGCCCGCCGGGCCGGGTCGAGCACGGCGGCGCCGCAGCCGGCCACCTCGCCCCCGCGGGCGGCGGCCACCAGCTCGACGACGTCACCGGCGACCACCCACACGTCGCCGTCCACCCCGAGCGCGGCCGCGTTCGCGGCGGTCAGCTCCCGGGCCACGGGGTCGCGGTCGACGGCGAGCACGCGCGCGCCGGCCCGGGCCAGGGCCACCGTGTCGGTGCCGGCGGCGCAGCCGAGGTCGGCGGCGGAGTCGGTGCCGTCAGCCAGCAGCCGGGCGGCACGGCGGGCGGCGAGCTCCGGCCGGCCGGCCTGCTCGAGGGTGTCGGCGGTCAGGAACAGCACGTCGGCGTCGGCGCCGAAGACCGGCCGCGCACGCGCCCGCAGCCGGGCCAGCTCCCACGCGGGACCGGCCAGTTCCGTGCCGACCTCGGCGCGCAGCCGGGCGACCCCGGCGAGCACGTCGGCGCCCTCGGTCAGCAGGGCCGTGGCCCGCGCGACGGCCGCGCTCCCCTCGGGAGTCCGCAGCAGGGCGACGGCGGTCGGCTCGGGCACCGCGCCAGCCTCCCGCAGCGTCCCCTCGCCCGGGGGGTGGACCCGGTTGAGTGGCTGGCACTCTCGTGGGTAGAGTGCCAAAACGACACGGGTCGGCGCCTGACCCCCGCGACGGCAGGCCCAGGCCTCGTGCCACAACGTGCAAGCCACCCAGCCGTCCGATCCCGAAGGGGGCGTCACCTCGTGACGACCGCTACCAAGGTCACCATCAAGCCGCTCGAGGACCGCGTCGTGGTCCAGGCCAACGAGGCCGAGACGACCACCGCCTCCGGCCTGGTCATCCCGGACACCGCCAAGGAGAAGCCGCAGGAGGGCACGGTCATCGCCGTGGGCCCCGGCCGCATCGACGACAACGGCAACCGCGTCCCGCTCGACGTCAACGTCGGCGACGTCGTCATCTACTCGAAGTACGGCGGCACCGAGGTCAAGTACGCCGGCGAGGAGTACCTGGTGCTCTCCGCCCGCGACCTGCTCGCCGTCGTGGAGAAGTAGAAGGACCTCGTCCTCCTCATCTCTCGCGAGCTCGGGACGAGCCTCTGGACGAGGCCGTTCCAGCACGTCACCCGACCGCCCCGGCGACCCGAACTGACCGGGTCCCGGGGCGGTCGTCGTCCCACCCCGTCCGCCCCCTGATCGGAAGGGCCCCATGGCCAAGATCATCAAGTTCAACGAGGACGCCCGCCGGGCGCTCGAGCGCGGCGTGGACAAGCTCGCCGACGCGGTCAAGGTGACCCTCGGCCCGCGCGGCCGCAACGTCGTCCTCGACAAGAAGTTCGGCGCCCCGACCATCACCAACGACGGCGTCACCATCGCCCGCGAGGTCGAGCTCGAGGACCCCTACGAGAACCTCGGCGCGCAGCTGGCCAAGAACGTCGCCACCAAGACCAACGACGTCGCCGGTGACGGCACCACCACCGCGACGGTGCTGGCCCAGGCGCTGGTCAAGGAGGGCATGCGCAACGTCGCCGCCGGCGCCAACCCGATGGGCCTGGGCCGTGGCGTGCGCGCCGCCGTCGACGCCGTGTCCGCGGCCCTCGACGAGGTCGCCATCCCCGTCGACGACCAGCAGGCCATCGCCGGCGTCGCCACCGTCTCCGCCCAGGACGCCGAGGTCGGCACCCTGATCAGCGAGGCGATGGAGAAGGTCGGCAAGGACGGCGTCATCACCGTCGAGGAGAGCAACACCCTCTCCACCGACCTCGACGTCACCGAGGGCGTGCAGTTCGACAAGGGCTACCTCTCGCCCTACTTCGTCACCGACCCCGAGGCGATGGAGGCCGTCCTCGACGACGCCCTCGTGCTGCTGGTGCAGGGCAAGGTCGGCGCGCTGGCCGACCTGCTCCCGCTGCTGGAGAAGGTGCTCGGCACCGGCGCGCGTCCGCTGCTGATCGTCGCCGAGGACGTCGAGGGCGAGGCGCTGTCCACCCTCGTCGTCAACTCGATCCGCAAGACGATCAAGGTCGTCGCGGTCAAGTCGCCCTACTTCGGCGACCGGCGCAAGGCCTTCATGACCGACCTCGCCGTCGTCACCGGCGGCCAGGTGGTCAGCGAGGACGTCGGCCTCAAGCTCGACCAGGTGGGCCTCGAGGTGCTCGGCACCGCCCGCCGCGTGACGGTGGACAAGGACACCACCACGATCGTCGACGGCGGCGGCACGCAGCAGGCCATCGGCGACCGCGTCGCGCAGATCCGGCGCGAGATCGAGGACACCGACTCCGACTGGGACCGCGAGAAGCTGCAGGAGCGGCTGGCCAAGCTGGCCGGCGGCATCGGCGTCATCCGGGTCGGCGCGGCCACCGAGGTGGAGCTCAAGGAGCGCAAGCACCGCATCGAGGACGCCATCGCCGCCACCCGCGCCGCGGTGGAGGAGGGCGTCGTCCCCGGGGGTGGCTCGGCGCTCGTGCACGCCGCCGCCGCGATCGACGCGCTGGAGCTCTCCGGTGACGAGCTGACCGGCGCCCGCGCCGTGCAGCGCGCGCTGGACGCCCCGCTCGCCCGCATCGCCGACAACGCCGGCTTCGAGGGCCGCGTCGTCGTCAGCAAGGTCCGCGACCTCGGCGTCGGCCAGGGCTTCAACGCCGCCACCGGCGAGTACGGCGACCTGGCCGCCCAGGGCGTCATCGACCCGGTCAAGGTCACCAAGGCCGCGCTGGGCAACGCCGCGTCGATCGCCGCGATGGTGCTGACCACCGACTCCGCCGTCGTCGAGGCGCCGGAGGAGGAGGACCACGCGGGGGCCGGGCACCACACCCACGGCCACTCGCACGGCCACGGCCACAGCCACTGAGGTCGCCCGCGCGACGGTGACGGGACGGCCTCCCTGCAGGGTCCCGCCGCGAGCGTGCGAGCGGTGGGGGGCAGGGAGGTCCTTCCGCTGATCGTGGCGCGTCCCACCCGACGGTGCACGGTCGGGTGGGACGCGCTGCGGTGCGGGAGGACGCCTCGCGCGGTGTCGCCCGGGAGAACGCCGAGAGGGCCGGTCCAGCAGCTGCTGGACCGGCCCTCTCGGCGTCTCTGTGGTGCTCAGACCCCCGCGGCGACGGCGGCGGGCTCCGCGGCGATCAGCCGGGCCCGCTCCTCCTCGCTCATCCCGCCCCAGACCCCGTAGGGCTCGCGGACGCTGAGCGCGTGCTTGAGGCAGGCGTCGACCACCGGGCACTGGGCGCACACGGCCTTGGCGGCTGCCTGGCGGCGGGCCCGGGCCGGGCCCCGCTCGCCGTCCGGGTGGAAGAACAGGGCGGTGCTCTCACCACGGCACGCGCCGTGCAGCTGCCAGTCCCACACCTCGGCCACGGGTGTCGGCAGTCGGCGGATGTCAGCCATCTGTGTCCTCCTCGGCTCGGCGAGCCGGAGGGGGCGGTCCGGCTGCACGGGAGCCGGTGCCCGAGGGTCCCGGGGGCCAAACACAGTGGGGCCCGACATTTTCCCGCCCACCGTCTCCCCCCGCAGGGTGAGCACGGCTGTTGCCGCCCCGGGCGGTCGCTCATGGTGGCTGCAGGCCGCGCCGTTACCCGGGTCGAGTGACCCCACGCCCGCACGGCCGGGGGAGGACAGGAGCTGCAGTGATCGACGACAGGATGCGCGGTCCCGGCCACGGTGCCACGACCGTGTGGGTGTACGACGAGCGCCGCCGTGTCCGCGACGACGTCGCCGCCCGCCTGGTGGCCCTGCCGTTCGTCGGCCGGGTCGAGGTCGTCGGTGACGCCACCGCGCTGGTCCAGCGGCTGGCCACCCGCCAGCCCGACGTGCTGCTGGTCGGCACGCAGCGCGCGGTCGACACCGGGCTGACCGTGGCCACCCAGGTGCTGCGCACCCACCCGACCGTGCCGGTGCTGCTGCTCGGCGCGCCCGACGACGCCGAGACGGTGCGAGCCGCCGTCGCCGTCGGTGCCCGCGGGTACCTCCGCTGGGACGCCAGCGCCCTCGAGATGGGCCTGGGCCTGTCGCGGGTGGGGCTGCGCGCCGACGGCCGGCCCCCGCAGCCGGCCGCACCGGTGCCGCTGGCCTCGGTGGGCGCCCCGGCCCCGTCGTGGGCGGCGCCGCTCAACGGCGCGGGCCCCCGGGCGGTGAGCACGACGGTGCGCGAGAGCGCCCCGCCGGTCGCTCTGTCCATGCGCGAGATGCAGGTGCTCACCGGCATGAGCCAGGGCAAGAGCAACGCCCAGATCGGCCGCGAGCTCTACCTGTCCGAGGACACCATCAAGACCCACGCGCGCCGGCTGTTCCGCAAGCTCGGCGCCAAGGACCGCGCCGAGGCGGTGGCCACCGGCTTCCGCCGCGGCATGATGACCTGACCGACGAGAACGCGCTGAGGGGCCCCTCCCGGATCCGGGAGGGGCCCCTCAGCGCGTTCTCGCCCCGTCGACACGGACGGCACCGAGGTGCGCCGCCCCTGCTCGGGACGGCGTGGCAGGGCTCCGCGCACGCCGGGACGGCACGTGGTCGCGGTGTCGGCCGGTAGGCCGACGGGGTGCTCAGTCGTCGCGGGCGTGCCGGCCGCCGCGGGAGGCGCCGCCGGGCTCCTCGCGCTCGGCCATCGCGGCGATCCCGTCGGCGTAGCCGCTGGCGTAGTCCCAGCTGACGTAGTCGGCCGGGTCGGGGTCGAACGGCGGCTCGTGCCGGCCGGTCTGCCCCTCCTCGAGCAGCTGGCGCAGGTTGGCCTGCATCAGCGCCCAGTCGACGTGGTGCTCCTCGTCGCAGTCGGGGCAGTCGACCACGATGCCCTTGATCCCGGTGGGCTCGAGCAGGGTGCGGAAGACCTCGAGCTCGGCCAGGTCGTCCAGGACGCCGGCCCGCTCCTCCATCGACAGCGGCGGGGGCGGGTCGGACGCCCCGAAGTCGGACCCCGGGGACTCGTCGAAGGAACTCACGGGACCCTCCTCCCACGCGCCGGTGGCGCTGTCGCTGCCGTCCGGACGCACGAACCCGCGCGTCCGGGGGACCACGGTAGTCGCCCGCGCCGACCGATCCCACGCGCAGCGGAGACGGCGTCCCGGCCACCGAGGGCCCCGGCCTACGATCGAGGACGGTTCCCGCGCGCCCGGCCGGGGCTGAGCCGATGGAGAGGGTGGCGGCCACCATGCAGCCCGACGACCACGCCCCTGACGGGTACCGCCCCGAGCTGCCGGCGAAGTTCGCCCCGCTCGGCCTGACCTACGACGACGTCCTGCTCATCCCCGGGGAGTCCGACGTCGTCCCGGCCGAGGTGGACACCAGCAGCCGGCTGACCCGCGGGATCCGGATCGCCGTCCCCCTGCTGTCCAGCGCGATGGACACCGTCACCGAGGCCCGCATGGCGATCGCGATGGCGCGGGTCGGTGGCGTCGGCGTGCTGCACCGCAACCTCGCCGCCGAGGAGCAGGCCGGCCAGGTCGACCTGGTCAAGCGCTCCGAGGCCGGCATGGTCACCAACCCGGTCACCTGCTCGCCGGACAACACCCTCGCCGAGGTCGACGCGCTCTCCGGCCGCTACCGCATCTCCGGCGCCCCGGTGGTCGACGACGAGGGCGTGCTCATCGGCATCGTCACCAACCGCGACATGCGCTTCGAGACCGACCCGAACCGGCTGGTCCGCGACGTCATGACGAGGATGCCGCTGGTCACCGCCCCGGTCGGCGTCGACCCCGACACGGCGCTCCGACTGCTGTCCCAGCACAAGATCGAGAAGCTGCCGATCGTCGACGACGCCGGGCGGCTGCGCGGACTGATCACCGTCAAGGACTTCGTCAAGCGCGACCAGTACCCCGACTCCACCAAGGACGCCGACGGCCGGCTGGTCGTGGGGGCGGCGCTCGGCGTCGGCGAGGACGCCTTCAAGCGCGCCGGGCTGCTGGTCGACGCCGGCGTCGACGTGCTCGTCGTCGACACCGCGCACGGCCACCAGCGGGCGGTGCTCGACATGGTCGCGCGGGTGCGGAAGGAGTTCGGCGGCGACGGCGGCGTGCAGGTGGTCGGCGGCAACGTCGCCACCCGGGCCGGCGCGCAGGCGCTGGTCGACGCGGGCGCCGACGCGGTCAAGGTCGGCGTCGGCCCGGGCTCGATCTGCACCACCCGTGTGGTCGCCGGCGTCGGCGTCCCGCAGATCAGCGCGATCTACGAGGCGAGCCTGGCGTGCAAGCCGGCCGGCGTCCCGGTCATCGCCGACGGCGGCCTGCAGTACTCCGGTGACATCGCCAAGGCGCTGGTCGCCGGCGCCGACACGGTGATGATCGGCGGCCTGTTCGCCGGGGTCGAGGAGGCCCCGGGCGAGCTGGTGTTCATGAACGGCAAGCAGTTCAAGACCTACCGCGGCATGGGCTCGCTGGGCGCCATGCAGAAGCGCGGCAACCAGTCCTTCAGCCGCGACCGCTACTTCGCCGACGACGTCCTCTCCGACGACAAGCTCGTCCCCGAGGGCATCGAGGGCCAGGTGCCCTACCGCGGCCTGCTCGCCACCGTCGCCCACCAGCTCGTCGGCGGCCTGCGCGCGTCGATGGGCTACGCGGGTGCGGCCACGGTCGCCGACCTGCAGGAGCGCGGCCAACTGACCCGCATCACCTCCGCGGGCCTGACCGAGAGCCACCCGCACGACATCCAGATGACGGTCGAGGCCCCCAACTACCGAGGACGCTGACGATGCCCGCCCGCGACACCGTCGAGATCGGCCTCAACCGCTTCGCCCGCCGCGGCTACGACCTGGACGAGGTCTCGATCGTCCCGTCGCGCCGCACCCGCGACGTCGACGACGTCTCCACGGCCTGGCAGATCGACGCCTTCCGGTTCGACATCCCGCTGGTCACCAGCCCCAGCGACGCCGTGGTCAGCCCGGCGACGGCGATCGCCGTCGGCCAGGCCGGCGGACTCGGCGTGCTCAACGCCGAGGGGCTGTGGACCCGTTACGACGACCCGCTGCCGGTGTACCGCCGGCTGCGCGACGCCGCGGCCGAGGCGCCGCCGCCGGTGTCGCTGCTGCAGCAGGTCTACGCGCAGCCGGTGGAGCCCGACCTGATCGGCGCCCGGATCAAGGAGATGCGGGACGCCGGGGTGACGACGGCGGTGCGCGTCTCGCCGCAGCACACGCTGCAGCTGGCCCCCGCGGTGCTCGCCGCCGGGGTGGACCTGCTGGTCATCCAGGGCACCATCGTCTCCGCCGAGCACGTCACCACCCAGGGCGGGGCGCTCAACCTCAAGGAGTTCATCGCCGACCTCGACGTCCCGGTGGTCGTGGGCGGCGCGGCGAACTACCAGACGGCGCTGCACCTCATGCGCACCGGCGCGGCCGGCGTGATCGTCGGCGTGGGCGCCGACAGCTACTCCACCGGCGACGCCGTCATGGGCGTCCGGGTGCCGCTGGCCAGCGCGATCGCCGACGCCGCGGCCGCCCGCCGCGACTACCTCGACGAGACCGGCGGCCGGTACGTGCACGTCATCGCCAACGGCCGGATCGAGACCAGCGGCGCGATCGCGCGGGCGCTGGCCTGCGGCGCCGACGCGGTCCAGATCGGCGAGCCGCTGCGCGCCGCGCGGGAGGCACCGGCCGGGGGCGTCTGGTGGGACTCGGTGGCGGCCCACCCGCGGCTGCCGCGCGGCGGGACGTCGGCCCCGGTGCCGGCGGCCGGGACGCTGGAGCAGGTGCTGCTCGGCCCGGCCGAGACCGCCGACGGGCGCACCAACCTCTTCGGGGCGCTGCGCCGCACGATGGCCAAGACCGGCTACCGCGACCTCAAGGAGTTCCAGCGGGTCGACCTCGTGATCGGCGGTCGACCCGACTGATGGACTTCCCGACCGTCCTCGTCGTCGACTTCGGCGCGCAGTACGCCCAGCTCATCGCCCGGCGCATCCGCGAGGCCGGCGTCTACTCCGAGATCGTCCCGTCGTCGGTGTCCGCGGAGGAGGTCCTCGCGCGCGAGCCCGCGGCGATCGTGCTCTCCGGCGGCCCGTCCAGCGTCTACGCCGAGGACGCCCCGCAGATCGACCCGGCACTGTTCGAGGGCGGGGTACCGGCCTTCGGCATCTGCTACGGCTTCCAGGCGATGGCCGCCTCGCTCGGCGGCACGGTGGCGCGCACCGGCGACCGCGAGTACGGCGGCACGCCGCTGACGGTCACCACGGGCGGGCGGTTGTTCGGGGCGCTGCCGGTCGAGCAGTCGGTGTGGATGAGCCACGGGGACGCCGTCAGCGCGGCGCCGCCCGGGTTCACCGTCACCGCCACCTCCACCGGCGCGCCGGTCGCCGCCTTCGAGGACGTCGACCGGCGGCTGGCCGGGGTGCAGTTCCACCCCGAGGTGCGGCACACCGCCCACGGACAGACGGTGCTCGAGCACTTCCTGTTCGACATCGCCGGCCTCGAGCCCACCTGGACGATGAGCAACGTCGTCGACGAGCAGGTCGAGCGCATCCGCGAGCAGATCGGCGACCGGCGGGCGCTGTGCGCGCTGTCCGGCGGCGTCGACTCCGCGGTGGCCGCCGCGCTCGTGCAGCGGGCCATCGGCGACCGGCTGACCTGCGTGTACGTCGACCACGGGCTCATGCGCCAGGGCGAGACCGAGCAGATCGAGCGCGACTTCGCCGAGGTCACCGGCGCCGACCTGCGGGTGGTCGACGCGAGCGAGCAGTTCCTGGCGGCGCTGGCGGGCGTCAGCGACCCGGAGCAGAAGCGCAAGACCATCGGCCGCGAGTTCATCCGGGTGTTCGAGCAGGCGGCCACCGACGTCGTCGCCGACGCGCAGGCGCACGGGGAGACCGTCGACTTCCTCGTGCAGGGGACGCTCTACCCCGACGTCGTGGAGTCCGGCGGCGGCACCGGCACGGCCAACATCAAGAGCCACCACAACGTCGGCGGCCTGCCCGAGGACCTGCAGTTCACCCTCGTCGAGCCGCTGCGGACGCTGTTCAAGGACGAGGTGCGCGAGGTGGGCCGGCAGCTCGGCCTGCCCGACCGGCTCGTGCAGCGCCAGCCGTTCCCCGGCCCGGGGCTGGGCATCCGCATCGTCGGCGAGGTGACCCGCGACCGGCTCGACGTGCTGCGCCGGGCCGACGCGATCGCCCGCGAGGAGCTCAGCGCGGCGGCGCTCGACTCGGAGATCTGGCAGTGCCCGGTGGTGCTGCTGGCCGACGTCCGCTCGGTGGGCGTGCAGGGCGACGGGCGCACCTACGGCCACCCGGTGGTGCTGCGCCCGGTGTCCAGCGAGGACGCCATGACCGCCGACTGGACCCGGCTGCCCTACGACGTGCTCGCCCGGATCTCCACCCGCATCACCAACGAGGTGCCCGAGGTCAACCGGGTCGTCCTCGACGTCACGAGCAAGCCGCCCGGCACCATCGAGTGGGAGTAGGCGGGGGGACCGCCGCACGCCGGAGGGCCCGGGGAGCGTGTGCTCCCCGGGCCCTCCGCGTCTCCGCCCCCGCGGTGTCAGCCGCGCCTGCGGCGCGTCCTCCGCAGCTCGGTCACCAGCAGCGCGACGCCGGCGCCCACCAGCAGCAGCCAGAGCAGGCCGCCGTCGGCCACGAGGTCCAGCGGCAGGGCGACCCCGGCCAGGACCACCAGTGCCAGGACGACGAAGACGACGCCCGGCACGAGGGTCACCGGGTCCGGCCGGCGCCGCGGCGGCGGGGTGGGGCTGGGCTCCAGCGCGGTCGGGTAGTGCCACTGGTCGGCCAGCGCGCGCTCCTGCCAGCCGGTGGGGGTGGTGGGGAACTCGCTGTAGTCAGGCACGGGACACCTCCACGTCTCCGAAGCCGGAGTTGATGGTCAGGACGAGGTCGACGTCGCCGTCGCCGTCCTCGCCGCGGAACAGGCCGCTGTCGGACCCCTCGTCGAACAGGTCGACGTCGCCGACGCCGTGCTCGACGTCCACGCGGACGTCGAAGTCGTCGGGCACGGTCACGTCCAGGTCGCCCATGCCGTGGTCGATGCGCACCTCGAGCGGCGTGTCGACCTCGTCGACGTCGAGCCGGGAGAGGTCGAGGTCGAGGTCGCCGGCGCCGACGTGGTAGGCGCTGCGCACGTCGGCCACCGTGGTCGGCCGGTAGCTCTGGTCGCCGATGCCGCCGGTCTCGTCGTCGAACTCGGGGACGGCCGAGGAGAACAGCACCGCCAGGGACAGCACGCCGCCGACGGCGATCAGCCCGCCGCGCGGCGAGCGGCCGCGGCTGAAGCTCGAGGCGACGAGCCCCAGGCCCACGACCAGCAGGGCGGAGGCCAGGAACCCGGGTGCGCCGGGGTCGAGGTCGGTGTAGCGGGTGACCAGGACCAGCAGCCCGACGAGGATCAGCAGGCCCGCCACGGTGAACGCGGCGACGGGGGAGCGGGGGCCGGGCGGCTCGGCCGGGGCGCCGTCGGCGCGCCGGCGCGGCCCGCCGGGCATGAGCAGCCACAGCAGCGCGTAGACGATGACGCCGGAGCCGCCGGCGAGGGTGAGGGCGACGAAGCCGACCCGCCACAGCAGCGGGTCGATGCCGCTGTACTCGGCGAGCCCGCCGGCGACACCGCCGGCGATCTTGTCGGTGCGGCTGCGCCGGAGCGCGGGACGGGTGGCCGGAGGGGGGTCGGCCGGCGGGGCGGGAGGGGGTGCGGCGGTCATGGCAGGGAGCGTGCCGACCGGACCGCCCGGCCGGTATCGGGGAAGGCCCCCATCCGACCCTGGTCCGCCTCCTCCGGGGGCTTCCCGGTACCGGGACGGGGGCGCGCGGTGCGACGATCGTCGCCGTGACGAGGACGGCGACGACCCCCGAGGGCGCACCCGCGCCCCCGGCCGCACCGCCTCCGGCCGTACCAGCTCCTGCGGCCCCGGCGCCGGTCGCGGTCGCCACGGTGGAGCGGCCCCCGCTGGTCCGGCCCCGCTCGGGCCGGTTGCTGGCCGGCGTCGCGGCGGGGACGGCGGCGCACCTGCGCACCGAGCCGCTGGTCGTCCGGGTGGTCCTCGTCGCGCTGGCCACCACCGGCGTGGGCGTGGTCGTCTACGCGCTGCTGTGGTTCTTCGTCCCGCAGGGCGAGGCCGTCCCGGTGCCCGCGGACGCCCAGCCCAGCCGCCGGCAGACCATCGGCCTGGTCCTCACCGGGCTGGGCGCGCTGGTGCTGCTGGGCAACCTGGCCACCTGGGGCGGCGGCGACCTCGTCGCGCCGCTGCTGCTGCTCGGCGGCGGCCTGGCCGTCATCTGGCGCCAGCTCGACACCGACCGCACGCTGACCCGGCCCGGCGTCCCGTGGGTGCTGGCCGGCGGCGCGGTGCTCGCCGCGGCCGGCGTGGTGCTGCTGCTGGCCACCACCGGTCAGCTGGCCAACGCCCGCAACGGGTTCACCGCCACGCTGGTCATCCTCGCCGGCCTGGTGCTGGCCACCGCCCCGCTGTGGCGCCGGCTGCTGGACTCCCGCGCCGCCGAGCGCACCGCCCGCATCCGGTCGGAGGAGCGGGCCGCCGTCGCCGCGCACCTGCACGACTCGGTGCTGCAGACCCTCGCGCTCATCCAGCGGCACGCCGGCGACCAGCAGGCCGTGGCCCGGCTGGCCCGCAGCCAGGAGCGCGAGCTGCGCAGCTGGCTCTACGAGCCGGCGACCGCGGCCGGCGGCACGTGGGCGGGACTGGTGTCGCAGATGGTCGCCGAGGTCGAGGCCGACCACGCGCTGACCGTCGACCCGGTCGTGGTCGGCGACGCGCCGGTCGACGACGCGCTGGCCGCGCTCGGGGCGGCCACCCGGGAGGCGCTGGTCAACGCGGCCAAGCACGCCGGCGTGACCTCGGCCGACCTCTACACCGAGGTGACCGCGCAGTCGGTGTCGGTGTTCGTCCGCGACCGCGGTGCCGGCTTCGAGCCGGGCACGGTGCCCGGCGACCGGCGCGGGCTGCGCGACTCGGTGACCGGGCGGGTGTCCCGCATCGGCGGGACGGCGACGGTCCGGTCGGCCCCGGGCGAGGGCACCGAGGTGGAGCTGGTGCTGCCGCGCGAGGTCGCCGCGTGAGCGCTCCCGAGCGGCCCCGCGTCTACCTCGTCGACGACCACGCGATGGTCCGCGCCGGGGTGCGCTCCGAGCTGGGGGACGCGGTGACCGTGGTGGGCGAGGCCGCCGACGTCGACTCCGCCGTCGCCGGCATCCGGGCCGCCGTCCCCGACGTGGTGCTGCTCGACGTCCACCTGCCCGGCGGCGACGGGCGGGCGGTGCTCGAGGCGCTGCGGGCGGAGCTGCCCGGGACCCGCTGGCTGGCGCTGTCGGTGTCCGACGCCGCCGAGGACGTCATCGCGGTCATCCGCGCCGGCGCCCGCGGCTACGTCACCAAGACCATCTCCGGGCCGGAGCTGCGCGCCGCGGTGCAGCGGGTGGCCGAGGGTGACGTCGTCTTCAGCCCCCGGCTCGCCGGGTTCGTGCTCGACGCTTTCGCCGCCACCTCGCCGTCGGCCCCCCGGTCCGAGGACCCGGCGACCGACCCGGGCCTGGACCTGCTCAGCGCCCGCGAGCGCGAGGTCATGCAGCTGCTGGCCCGCGGCTACACCTACCGGGAGATCGGCTCGCGCCTGTTCATCTCGGTGAAGACGGTGGAGTCGCACGCCTCGAACGTGCTGCGCAAGCTGCAGCTGTCCAACCGCAACGAGCTCACCCGCTGGGCCGCCACCAACCGATTGCTCTGACGTCCTACCGGACGTCACCGCGGCCAGGTGCCGTCCCCCTGGTGCGCGGAGCCCTGCCCGTCACTCGATCGCGGAGGCCTCCGGCCCCCACTCCTCGCGACGCCTCGCAGGGCGGGGTCACCTTCCCCTCACGCCGTGAACACCACGTGGAAGGCCTCGGCGAGGCGGCCGGGGGGCAGGTCGAAGCGGCGGGCGGTCTGCGCCATCCAGCCACCGACGAACCCCTCGAGGTCGTCGACGTGGCTGACCTGCGTCACGTGGCTCTTCAGCGCGGCGAACTTCAGCTCCACGACGTCGGTGACGTCGACGGCGTGGTCGGCGCGCGGGCTGGCGCCCAGCCACACCTCGCTGACCGTCCACGCGTCGAGCCCCTCGTCGGCGAGCAGCTCGGGGAACGCGAAGGGGTTGCGGGCGTCGGGGTACACCGCCCGCAGGGTCGACTCGCCCACGGTCATGTGGTCGGGGTGGCTGGCGCCGATCCGCTCGTACCAGCGCTCCGGCGAGCTGGTGAGCACCCGCTGCGGGCGCACCTGGCGGATGACGCGGGAGATGTCGCGGCGCAGGTCGAGGGTGAGCTCGAGCCGGCCGTCGGGGTAGCCGAGGAAGCGGACGTCGGTGACGCCCACGGCGGCGGCCGCGGCGCGCTGCTCCTCCCGCCGCAGCGGGCCCATCCGGTCCCGCGGGGTCTCGTCGAAGCCGCCGGCGTCGCCGTCGGTGACGATGCAGTAGGTGACCTCGGTGCCGGCCGCCGTCCAGGTCGCCACCGTGCCCGCGCTGCCGAAGTCGACGTCGTCGGGGTGGGCGAGCACGCACAGCGCCCGCTCGACGTGCTCGGCGGGCGTGCGGGGCGGGGGCGCGGTCACCCGGCGGAGCCTAGGCGTGGGCCCGGCAGCTCACCTCCGCAGTCCGGCCAGCTTGTCGGGGTTGAGCACGACCAGCACCTGCTGCACCCGCCCGTCGGTGACCACCAGCGAGACCGCGACGTAGGGGCCCTCGTCGGTCCACGCGGCCACCCCGGGCCGGCCGTTGACCTCGGCCAGGCCGATCCGCAGCCCCGGCAGCGACGCCCCGCCGGAGACGACGGCGCTCAGGAAGCGGGCCACCTTGTCGGCCCCGGTGATCGGCCGCAGGGCCGCCTTCGCCCGCCCGCCGCCGTCGGTCACCAGCACCGCGTCCGGGGCGAGCGCGGCCACCAGCGCGTCGACGTCGCCGCCCAGGCAGGCGGCCAGGAACCGCTCGGTGACCTCCCGGTGCACCCGCCGGTCGACGACGGAGCGCGGCCGGCGGGCGGCCACGTGCTCGCGCGCCCGGTGCCCGATCTGCCGGACCGCCGCCTCCGACCGGCCCAGGACGGCGGCGACCTCCGCGGCGGGCACCCCGAACACCTCGCGCAGCACGAACACCGCCCGCTCGGCGGGGGAGAGGCTCTCCAGGACGACGAGCAGCGCCAGCGAGACCTCGTCGCCGAGCACCGCCTCGTCGGCGGGGTCGCCGCCGCGGTCGGTGAGCAGCGGCTCGGGCAGCCACGGGCCGACGTAGGTCTCCCGGCGCGCCCGCGCGGAGGTCAGCCGGTCCAGCGCCAGCCGGGTCGTCGTCCGCACCAGCCAGGCCCGGGGGTCGGCGACGTCGTCGCGGTCGGCCGCCGACCAGCGCAGCCAGGCGTCCTGCACGGCGTCCTCGGCGTCGGTGACGCTGCCCAGCATCTGGTACGCGACGGTGAACAGCAGCCGCCGGTGCGCCTCGAAGGCCGGCAGGAGCCCGGTCACGCGCGGGCCGGGAGCTCGCAGCGGTCGCGGAAGCCCTGGCTGGGCAGGCCCAGCGCGCTGTTCGTGCGGGCCCGGGCGTTCTCCACGGCGACCATGGTGGTCAGCTCGACGAGGGCGGCGTCGTCGAGGTCGCGCCGCAGCGCGGCGACCATCTCGTCGGTGACCCCCATCGGCGTGGTGCTCATCGCCTCGGCGTACTCCACGACCCGCCGCTCGAGGTCGGTGAGCACGTCGCTGTCGCGCCAGGCGGGCACGGCGCGCAGCTTGGCGGGGTCGGTGCCCTCCTGGCTGGTGACCCACCACCCGAAGTCGACGCACCAGGAGCAGCCGACGGTGACCGCCGCGGACATGACCGCCAGCGACTTCAGCGTCGGGTCGAGCCGGTCCCACCGGGCGAGCGCGCGCTCGTGGCGGAGCTGGGTGACCAGCAGCCGGGGGTGGTGGCCCATCGCGGCGGCCGGGGCGAGCGTGGCCCCGTAGACGCGGCGGGAGTAGCGGTCGACGGCGCGGGTGAGCAGGGTGCGCGGCGGGTCGAGCGGGATGCGGGCGGTGGTGGCGGTCATGGCGGCGTCCTCTCCGACGGGGTGTGTCCTGGAGACGACGCGGCCGCCCCGGACGTGACACGCGGCCCGGGGTTCCGGAGAGGACCGCTCGCGCGGACCCTGACCGTCCACGGGAGCGCGACGGGCCGGCCGGGCCCGCCGGGGGAGGAGCCGAGGTGGACCCTGCGCTGTCCCGCGCGATGGCACGGGTCGCCGACGGTCTCGCCGCGATGGGGGCCGGCGACCCCGGTCCGTACGCGAGCTGCTGGGCGGACTCGCCCGACGTCACGCTGTTCGGCGCCTGGGGCCCGGTCGAGAAGGGCCACCACGCCGTCACGAGGACCGTCGAGTGGGTGGGCAGCCGGTTCAGCGACGGCCGGCTCGTCCCGCGCTACGACGTCGTCGACGTCAGCGGGGACCTCGCCTACACCGTCGGCGTCGAGCGGGGGACCGTGCGCGTCGACGGCGGGGAGCCGCAGGAGATGACCCTCCGGGTCACGCACGTGTACCGGCGGGTCGAGGGCGACTGGTGGCTGGTGCACCGGCACGCCGACGTGCCGCCCGCCGACCCGCGGCGCTGACCTTCACAGGCGGCCGCGGCCCTGGCGGAGCAGCATCATGCCCAGCGCGGCGCCGTCGGGACCGAGCGCGTCCTGGAAGCGGGCGATGACCTGCTGCTCGCGGGCCAGCGACAGCCGGGTGCCGCCGGACTCCCGGCGCAGCCGGCCGATCTCGTGCGAGACGGCCAGCCGGCGCTGGACGAGCCGGATGAGCTCGGCGTCGCAGGCGTCGATCTCCTCGCGCAGCTCGGCGATGCGGCCGTCGGCGTCGGTGGGCGGCAGGGTGGCGGTCATCGGGTTCCTCCGGGTGGGACGGTGGCCGTCGGGACCCCGGGAACGAGAAACGCCCCGGGCTCCTCGGGCCCGGGGCGTTCGTTGCGGCGGCTGCTCAGCCAGCGGCGACGGACACCGGGACCCGGTGCCCGTAGGAAAAGCCGACGGTGGCGAGCAGCACGGCGGGGAGTCTGCCACACCGGTCCCGGAGGGCGCCACGACCGGTCCGGCGCCGGGCGGGGCCGTCGCCGGTGCGAACTACAGTGGTGTGGCTATGAGCAGCGTGCAGCAGGCCCTCCCCGGTACCGCCGCGCTCCAGCGTTCCGCTCCCGGCTCGGCCGGCCGGGAACTGGACCGCATGCTGGCCGGCCTCAACGGTCCCCAGCGTCAGGCCGTCGTCCACGAGGGCGGCCCGCTGCTCATCGTCGCCGGTGCCGGCTCGGGCAAGACCCGCGTGCTCACCCACCGCGTCGCCTACCTGCTCGGCGCCCGCGGTGTGCAGCCCGGCGAGGTCCTGGCGATCACCTTCACCAACAAGGCCGCCGGCGAGATGAAGCAGCGCGTCGCCCAGCTGGTCGGGCCGCGTGCCCGCGCGATGTGGGTGTCGACGTTCCACTCCATGTGCGTGCGCATCCTGCGCGCCGAGGCGGCCAAGCTGGGCCTGAAGTCGTCGTTCACGATCTACGACCAGGGCGACTCGGTGCGGCTGATGACGATGGTCGCCCGCGACCTCGACCTCGACGCCAAGCGCTACCCCGGCCGCAGCCTCGCCGCGCAGGTGTCGAACCTGAAGAACGAGCTGGTCGACGAGGAGTCCTACGACCCCCAGACGGCGCCTGAGAAGGTGCTCAAGGAGGCGTACACGCTCTACCAGCGGCGGCTGCGCGAGGCGCACGCGCTGGACTTCGACGACCTGATCATGACGACGGTCAACCTGCTGCAGGCCTTCCCCGACGTCGCCGAGCACTACCGCCGCCGCTTCCGGCACGTGCTGGTCGACGAGTACCAGGACACCAACCACGCGCAGTACGTGCTGGTCCGCGAGCTGGTCGGTACCGGCGAGGGGCCGGTGCCCCCGGCCGAGCTCTGCGTCGTCGGCGACGCCGACCAGTCGATCTACGCCTTCCGCGGCGCGACGATCCGCAACATCGACGAGTTCGAGCGCGACTACCCGCAGGCGACGACGATCCTGCTCGAGCAGAACTACCGCTCCACGCAGCGGATCCTCCGGGCGGCCAACACCGTCATCGCCAGGAACACCGGCCGCCGTCCCAAGGACCTGTGGACCGACGCCGGCGACGGCGAGCTGATCGAGGGCTACGTCGCCGAGAACGAGCACGACGAGGCGGCCTGGGTCGCCGAGCAGATCGACGCGCTGGTCGACGCCGGGAAGACCCGGCCCGCCGACATCGCCGTCTTCTACCGGACCAACAACGCCTCCCGCGTCTTCGAGGAGGTGTTCATCCGCGTCGGCATGCCCTACAAGGTCGTCGGCGGGGTGCGCTTCTACGAGCGCAAGGAGGTCCGCGACGCCATCGCCTACCTCAAGGTGGTGGCCAACCCCGCCGACGTGGTGAGCCTGCGCCGCGTGCTCAACACGCCCAAGCGCGGCATCGGCGACAAGGCCGAGTCCTGCATCGAGCAGTTCGCCGACCGCGAGCGGATCGCGTTCGCCTCCGCGCTGCGCCGCTGCCCGGAGATCACCACGCTCGCGCCGCGCTCGCTCAAGGCCGTGCAGGAGTTCGTGACGCTGCTCGAGGAGTTCGAGCAGCTGGTCGAGTCCGGGTCGGGTCCGGCCGCGCTGCTGGAGAGCGTCCTCGACCGCACCGGCTACCTGGCCGAGCTCGAGGCCAGCACCGACCCGCAGGACGAGGGCCGCGTCGACAACCTCAACGAGCTGATCTCGGTGGCCGCGGAGTTCGAGGCGGCCAACCCCGGCGGCACGGTGACCGACTTCCTCGAGCAGGTCTCGCTGGTGGCCGACGCCGACCAGATCCCGGTGTCCGGGGACGAGGCCGGCGTGGTCACCCTGATGACGCTGCACACCGCCAAGGGCCTGGAGTTCCCGGTGGTGTTCCTCACCGGCCTGGAGGACGGCGTCTTCCCGCACCTGCGGGCGCTGGGCGACCCGAAGGAGCTGGAGGAGGAGCGGCGGCTGGCCTACGTGGGCATCACCCGCGCCCAGCAGCGGCTGTTCCTCTCCCGCGCCACGGTGCGCACCAGCTGGGGGCAGCCGGCCTACAACCCGCCCTCGCGCTTCCTCGACGAGCTGCCCTCCGACACGGTGCACTGGGCCCGGCTCGACCCCACCCCGGCGCCGAGCACCGGCTCCTCGGCGCAGCAGCGGGTGGCGGCCACCGGGCTGTCCACCGGGGGGCTGCGCGGCGGCCGCGGCAACCGTGCGGTCATCAGCGTCGAGGTCGGCGACCGGGTCAGCCACGACGCGTTCGGCCTGGGCACGGTGGTCGAGGTCACCGGCGCCGGCGACCGCGCGCAGGCGACCGTCGACTTCGGCTCGGGCGGTACCAAGCGCCTCGTCCTGCGCTACGCCCCGCTCGTCAAGCTCTAGGGCGGTCGCCGGCGTGTCGGGCGACGGACGCCTCACGGTCGTCGCCGTCCTCGACGTGCCGCCCGGCGCGCTGGCGGCGTTCCGGCGCTACGAGGACCTCGTGCTCCCGCTGCTGGCCCGCCACGAGGGTGTGCTGGAGCGCAGGCTGCGGAGTGCGGACGGCGCGACGGAGGTGCACGTCCTGTCGTTCGCCTCCGACGCCGCCTACCGGGGCTACCTGGCAGACCCCGAGCGGCTCGCCCACCGGGCCGTGCTCGCCGGGACCCCGGTGCAGCAGCGGGTCCTCGAGGGGGTCGTCGAGGTCTCCTGACGCGGCGTGGCGCTGAGCGGGCGCCGCTCCGGGGGTGTTCCTCGTGCTCTGCGGGTGCTGCAGGACCCCAGGAGCGCGAGGAACACCCCCGGGGTGGGCGTCAGACGGCCACGCCGTGCTCGGCGAGCCACTCCTCGGGGTCCATGGGGCGGCCGGTCATGCTGCCGCGGTTGATCTGGTAGTGCAGGTGGGGGCCGGTCGACTGACCCTCGTTGCCGATCTTGGCGATCTGGTCGCCGGCGTGCACGATGTCGCCGGCCCGCACGTCGTAGTAGCGCATGTGGCCGTAGACGTGCACGTTCCCGTCGGCGTCCTGCACGTAGACGGCGTTGCCGTAGCCCGAGGCGGCCCCGGCGCGCAGCACGACGCCGTCCGTGGCCGAGTAGATCGGCGTCCCGAGCGGGCCGGCGAGGTCGATGCCGTAGTGCATCTGGCCCCAGCGCATGCAGAAGCAGGTGGTCATGCGTCCCTGCGCCGGCAGCACCACCTGCGGCTCGCGGGCGGCGCGGGAGGCGGCGAGCTCGGACAGCCGCTGCTGGGCCTCGGCCTCGGAGATGCCGCGGCGGGCCTCGGCGTCCTCCACGGCCCCGGTCAGCCCGAGGTCGGCCGCGCCGAGCCCGTAGTCGGCGGCGCTGACGGTGGTCGGCGCCGGGGTGCCCCCGGTGAAGGCCGGAACGGCGGCGACGACGGCGCCGGCGACGACCGCGGCCAGCCACAGCGGGCCGCGCCGGCCGGGCGGACGGCGGACGCTGCGGCGCGCGGCCGGCTCGGCGGCGGGGACCGCACCGGTCCCGGCGGGAGCGGGGACGTCGTCCGCGGCCGCGCGCGGGGACGGGACCAGGGGCCGCGCCGGCGCGGCAGCGACGCGCGGGAGGCCGCTCGTCGGGCGCTCGAGCAGCCCTGGAGCACTCTGCCGGGTCACGGGACACCCTTCGTCCACGCTCCCGGGCCGGCTGGAGGGAGCAGCCCGTCGGGGGAGCGACGGCGGTGGAGGCGCCCGGGGGACGCCCGCCGGTGGGTACCGGCGCCGTGATCGGACCGTAACGATCCGTCAGGCCGTTGCCGTGGAGGCGACGGTGCGTGTCGCCATGTCTGCCCTGCGTGACGAGGACTCCGCGGGTCGTGCCGGTGCGCAGCGCGGCGTGCGGGCGCGGGTGCCCAGCGTCCGGAGCGCGCCGGGGGCCCGGCCGACGCTCACGGGGTCCTGGCCGGCCTCCCCGGCTCCTGCTGCACTCGCCGGACGCGTGGTGCCGCCCGAGGAGGTCGGTGATGCCGAGGTTCGTCGTGTTCTTCGCCTACAAGCCGGAGACCTGGGCCCGCCTGGTGGACCAGCCGGGGGACCGGACCGCCGCCGTGCGGGCGACGGCCGAGGCGGCGGGCGGGCGGCTGGAGGCCCTGTACTGGATGACCGGCGGCCAGGACGGGCTGGTCATCCTCGAGGCGCCGGACGCCGAGACCGCGCTCGCCGTCGGCGTCACGTCGATGAGCAGCGGGGCGATCGAGCACGTCGCGACGCACCAGCTGCTGGACCAGGACCAGCTGCTGGCGGTCCTCGGCACGGCCAGGCGGGTCCGCGACACCTTCCGACCGCCGGGGACCTAGCGGCCGGTCAGGCGACCGCGGCCGGCGCCAGCCGGGCGGCCGGGGCGGTGCGGAGCCCGGCGAGGGTGGCGGCGACCTCGTCGACGACGCCGCGGTGGAAGGGCAGGGTCATGTGCCCGGCGCCGCGGACGAGCACGTTGCGCGCCCGGAGGTCGGGGTGGTCGCAGCGCCCCGCGCGGGTGGGGACGACGACCTGGTCGAGGTCGCTGTAGACCGCGGTCAGCGGCGTCGACCAGCCGGGTGCGGGCTCGGCGAGCTCCCGCAGCACCGCCGACCCCGGCCGCAGCTGGCGGACCATCGGGGTGGGCAGCAGGTGGGCCAGCACCGACCCGCCGTGCGGCGTGCCCAGGGTGACCAGCGACCGCACCCGCTCGCCGCCGCCCTGGCGCTGGACGTGGTAGCGGGCGATGAGCCCGCCCAGGCTGTGCCCGACGACGTGCACCTGGTCGTGCCCGGTCTGGGCGCAGAGCCGCTCGACGTGCGCGCCGAGGTCGCGGGCGCCCGTGGCGACGTCGCCGAGGAACGGGCTGTAGTTCCAGGTGCACACCTGGGCGAAGCCCCGCCGGCGCAGGCCGCGGCGCATGACGGTGAAGATCGAGCGGTTGTCGATGAGCCCGTGCACCAGCAGCACGGGGATGCGGGCGGCCAGCGGGTCGGCGGCGAACAGCGCGCGGACGGCGGGGGACTGCTCGCCCGGCCGGACGCGGGGGTCGAGCCGCAGCGCCTCGGTGCGCGCACCCAGCGGGTAGAGCAGCGCGTGGGCGCCGACCCAGGCCAGCTCGGTCAGCCCGCCGGCGACCCCGGCGGGGGAGGCCAGCGCCCGGAGCAGGTCCCGTGGCGCGCCCGGGAGGACCTCGTCGGTGTGCGACTCTGGACGGCGCCCGGCCTCGTCGGTCGCTCGCATGAGGTCCTCCCCGTTCACGGGCCGCCGTCGTGGTCCCGGGAGCCGAGAACCCGTCGGTGACCGGAGCGCCGCTGTCGTGCTCCGTTCACAGGACGGTAATGCCCACGTGTGGCGACGGTCACACGAGACGGCGCCGGATCTCGACGACATCGAGACCGGTTCGGAACACTTCTCGACGAAGGGGGACCCGTGGCCGGCCGGGACCGCTCTGTCCGCGACGACCGGGCCCGCGACGACCGGGCCCGCGACGACCGGATCCGCGGCGGCACCGCCCGGCGCACCCGTCCGGCCGCCGCGGAGGCCCGTCGCCCGGCGTCCGGCCGGCGCGGGCCGGCCACCGGAGGGCGGACGGCGACGGTGGACCGCTCCCGCGCCGCGTCCGACGGCCTGGTGGTCGGCGACGTCCCCGCGGGCGCCCGGGTCGCCGGGGTGCTCCTCGTCCTGGCCGGGCTGGCCGGCGCGGCCGCGCTGTTCCCCCGGTACCTGGTGGTCGGCGGTGAGCAGCTCACCCTCGGCGGGGGCCCCGGCGCCGTCCTGGCCGGCCTGCTCGTCCCGCTCCTCTCCGTCGCGGTGGGTGCGGGGCTGGCGGCCGGCCGCGTCCCGCGCTTCGGGCTGGCCTTCGCCGCGGTGGGCGGGGCGCTCGCACTCGGCGGGCTGCTCCTCGAGCTCTACCGGGGCAGCTCCTCGACGGTGCGCCCCGGTGTCGAGGTGCTGGCCGGCGAACCCGTGCTCACCAGCTCGGTCGAGACCGGCCCCGGGTGGCTGCTGCAGGTCGCCGCGCTGGGCCTGGCCGTGCTCGCCGGTGGCTGCGCCGCCCTGGTGTGGGGCCGCACGCGCATGGAGGACCGCGGCGCCCTCGACCCGGCGCGGCCCGGGCTCGCCGGCGCCGCGGTGCTGCTCGGCGTGCTGACCGTGCTCTGCCTGGCGCTGCCCGCCGCCGACGTCCCCGACCGGCTCGTCGCCGACCCGGCCACCGGTCTCCAGGTCGTCGTGGAGCAGGAGGGCCCGCAGGGGCTGCTCGAGCGGCCGGGGCTGGCGCTGCTCGGCGGGCTGCTGCTGGCCGGTGCGGTGCTGCTGGTCGCCGTCCTCGCGCCGTCGCTGCGCCCGCGGCTGGCCGCCGTCGGCGGGCTGCTCGCGCTCGCCGCGACCGTGCTCGCCGCCGGGCTGGGCGGCCTGCGCGACGCGGTGGCCTCCCCGGACCTGGAGTGGACCGTCCCCGGTGCCGGCCTGCTCGCCGCGGGCCTGGGCTACGCGCTGCTCACCGTGCTCACCTGGCGGCTGCGGCGGACGGTCGGCGGGTGAGCGGGGAGCGGCTGCGCGTCGTCGTGGCCGGACCCGGGGGAGCCGGCGACCCACGCGCCGTCGCGCTGGCCCGCGCGCTGCGCGACGCCGGCGCCGAGGTGGTGCTCACCGGCGTCCCGGCCTCGGCCGGCCAGCTCGCCGCGACCGTCGTCCAGGAGGACGCCGACGCCGTCGGGCTGGCCGGCGCGCCACCGGGGCTGCTCGCAGAGGTGCTCGAGCGGCTGGCCGCGGTGGGCGCGGACGACGTCGTCCCCTTCGTCCTCGGGGGTGCCGACGGCGTCCCGGACGGCGTCCGCACCTTCCCCGACGGCACCCCGCCCGAGGCCGTGGCCGCCGCGCTGCACCGTGACCAGGGCGGTCCCGGATCCGCCCGCGAGGCGGTGCGGTGACCCTCCCCACACGGCCCCCGCCGGTGACGCGGGCCCGGAACGCGGGAGCTACGGTGCTCGTTCGTGGATCTCTTCGAGTACCAGGCGCGTGACCTGCTGGCCTCGCACGGCGTGCCCGTGCTGCCCGGCGGCGTGGCCGAGACACCCGACCAGGCCGAGGCGATCGCGCGGGAGATCGGCTCGCGCGTCGTCGTCAAGGCGCAGGTGAAGACCGGTGGGCGCGGCAAGGCCGGCGGCGTGAAGCTGGCCGACGACGCCGACGAGGCGCGCGCCCGGGCCCAGGACATCCTCGGCCTGGACATCAAGGGCCACATCACCCACCGCGTCATGGTGGCCCAGGCCAGCGACATCGCCGAGGAGTACTACTTCTCCTACCTCCTCGACCGCGCCAACCGCACCTTCCTGGCCATGGCCAGCGTCGAGGGCGGCATGGAGATCGAGCAGCTCGCCGTCGAGCGCCCCGAGGCGCTGGCGCGGGTCCCGGTCGACGCCACGGTCGGCGTCGACACCGCCAAGGCCGCCGAGATCGTGGACGCCGCCGGGTTCGCCCCCGAGGTGCGCGACCAGGTCATCGCCATCGCCGTGCAGCTGTGGGACACCTTCGCCAAGGAGGACGCCACCCTCGTCGAGGTCAACCCGCTGGCCAAGGCGCCCGACGGCACCGTGCTGGCGCTCGACGCCAAGGTGACCCTCGACGAGAACGCCGCCTTCCGCCACGAGAGCCACGCGGCGCTCGAGGACTCCGCCTCCGCCGACCCGCTCGAGGCGCGCGCCAAGGAGAAGGACCTCAACTACGTCAAGCTCGACGGCGAGGTCGGCATCATCGGCAACGGCGCCGGCCTGGTCATGAGCACGCTGGACGTGGTGGCCTACGCCGGCGAGGAGTTCGGTGGCGTGAAGCCGGCCAACTTCCTCGACATCGGCGGCGGCGCCTCGGCCGAGGTCATGGCCAACGGCCTGGAGATCATCCTCTCCGACCCGGCCGTGAAGAGCGTCTTCGTCAACGTCTTCGGCGGGATCACCGCCTGCGACGCCGTCGCCAACGGCATCGTCTCCGCCCTGGGCATCCTGGGCGACGAGGCCACCAAGCCGCTGGTGGTCCGGCTCGACGGCAACAACGTCGAGGAGGGTCGCCGGATCCTCGCCGAGGCGAACCACCCGCTGGTGACCGTGGTGGACACGATGGACGGCGCCGCGCGCCGGGCCGCCGAGCTCGCCGCCCGCTGAACGCCCTCAACGACAGGACCTGAAGAGATGTCGATCTTCCTCAACGAGAACAGCAAGGTCATCGTCCAGGGCATGACCGGCTCGGAGGGGCGCAAGCACACCCAGCGCATGCTCGCCTCCGGCACGGCCATCGTCGGCGGCGTCAACCCCAAGAAGGCCGGCACGGACGTCGACTTCGAGGGTGCCAGCGTGCCGGTGTTCGGCAGCGTGTCCGAGGCGATGAAGGAGACCGGCGCCGACGTCAGCGTCATCTTCGTGCCGCCGGCCGGCGCCAGGGGCGCGGTCATCGAGGCCGTCGACGCCCAGATCGGGCTCGCCGTCGTCATCACCGAGGGCATCCCGGTGCACGACTCGACCTACTTCTGGGCGCACGCCCAGGGCGGCGCCACCCGGATCATCGGCCCGAACTGCCCCGGCCTGATCAGCCCCGGGCGCTCCAACGCCGGCATCATCCCGGCCAACATCACCCAGCAGGGCAGGATCGGGCTGGTCAGCAAGTCGGGCACGCTGACCTACCAGATGATGTACGAGCTCCGCGACATCGGCTTCTCCACCGCCATCGGCATCGGCGGCGACCCGGTCATCGGCACCACGCACATCGACGCGCTGCAGGCCTTCCAGGACGACCCGGAGACCGAGGCCATCGTGATGATCGGCGAGATCGGCGGCGACGCCGAGGAGCGGGCCGCCGACTTCATCAAGGCCAACGTCACCAAGCCCGTCGTCGGCTACGTCGCCGGGTTCACCGCGCCCGAGGGCAAGACGATGGGCCACGCCGGCGCCATCGTGTCCGGCTCGGCCGGCACCGCGCAGGCGAAGAAGGAGGCCCTCGAGGCCGCCGGCGTCCGCGTGGGCAAGACCCCGTCGGAGACCGCCCGCCTCATGCGGGAGCTCGTCGGCGCCTGAGTCCGGCACCGCCCGAGGGGGCGCCCGCCCGGTCCGCGGACCGGGCGGGCGCCCCCTCGGCGTCTCCGGGGGACGGCCAGGGCCGGTGCCGGTCCCGCCCTCCCGGGGAGGAGGCTGTGTGTCGTGGTTGCACCCCGGTGGGCCGGGGGAGAGCATCCGCGTCGCGCCGCACCGATGTGACGAGAGGTAGTCCACGCATGACGTCCAGTCAGCCGCCCTCGCAGCCCGGGGTGCCCGGGCAGCCGGACCCGGGCGGCCAGCCGGCACACGGGCAGCCTCCCGCCTCCCCGTACGGCCAGCCGCAGCCGCCTGCCCAGGACCAGCAGCCGCAGGCCCCGGGGTCGGTCTGGGGCCCGGCCCCCCACGGCGCTCCGCACGCCCAGCAGCCGCCGTCCGGCCCCGGGCCGGGGCGCCCCGGCGGTGGCTTCGACCTCAAGCGGTTGCGGATCGCCGACCACCTCGTCGCCGCGGGTGCCCTCGTCTACCTGGTGCTGGCGCTCCTGCCGTGGGTCACCTACACCAGCGACGACTTCGGCATCCCCGGCTTCGACGTGCCGACGGTGAGCTACAGCTTCACCGGCTTCGACGTCAGCGGCCTGGTGCCGTTCGCCTTCGTGCTGCTGCTGCTCGCGGCGGTGTGGTCGCTGCTGCCGGCCGTCGTCGACCTGCGGCCGGGCTTCCCGCGCAGCTGGGTGACCGTCGGCCTCGCCGGGCTCGCGACGCTGCTCACGCTCGTCGCCTGGGTGCAGGCGCTCGACCTCGAGTTCTCCCTCGTCGGGCTGCTCGCGCTGCTGGTCGCCGCCGCCGTCACCGCCGTCGCCGTCCTGCGGCTGCTGCCCGAGCTGCGCGACCGGCCCGCGCCGCCCGGCGGCCCGGTCGGTGGCGGCTGGCCGGGCCACCCCGGACAGCCGACGCCCGGCCGGCCGTGGGCCCAGCAGTACGGGCAGCCCGCCTACGGGCAGCAGCCGTACGGCCAGCCCGGCCACGACCCGCAGTACGGCCAGCAGTACGGCCAGCCCGCGTGGGGCCAGCAGTACGGGGAGCAGTACGGCGCGCAGCAGTACGGCCAGCCGCAGTACACCCAGCCGCAGTACGGCCAGCAGCCGTACGGGGAGCCCCCGTACGGTCAGCAGCCGTACGGGGAGCCCCCGTACGGTCAGCAGCCCTCCGGGGAGCAGTACGGGCAGTCGGGGCACGGCCAGTACGGCCAGCAGTACGGGCAACCGCAGTACGGCCCTGAGTACGGGCAGCCGCAGTACGGCCCTGAGTACGGGCAGCCGCAGTACGGGCAGCCGCAGTACGGGCAGCCGCCGTACGGCCAGCCGGCCACGCCGTCGCCGGCCACCGACCCCGGCGCCGAGCGTCCCGGTCCGCCCGGCGGCTCCAGCGCCTCGGGGCAGGGCTCGTCCTGACCTGACGACCACGGGCTCGGCGAGGGCCGGATGGCCGCCCGGCGCGTGCGGCGCCCGTCCGGTCCCGGGCCTTGGGAGAGTGGAGCCGTGGTCTCCCTGCTGGCGCGTCTGCCCCTCCCCGGGCAGGCCGACCCCGACGCCCGCCGGCCCTGGTACCCCGCCGCCCTCGCGGCCGCCGCCACCCTCGCGGTCAGCGTGCTCGGCCTCGTCGGCCTCGGCCTGGCCGTCGTGGTCGTGCAGGCCCTCGACCCCTCCGGCGGCCTGCCGGTCGGCGGGTCGGCGCAGGTGGCCGGCCGGCTGTGGCTGCTCGCCCAGTTCGGCGGGCTGCACCTGCCGTCCGGGCCGCTGGTGCTGGCGCCCCTCGTGCTCACCCTCGCCGTCGCGTGGGGGCTCTCGCGTGCCGCGCGCGGGGTGACGCGCGTGACCGAGCCCGGGGACGCCCGGGCGGCCGCCGTCGTCGTGGCGGCGGTCGTCGCCGTCCACGCGCTGCTCTGCGTGCTGCTCGCCTGGGCCGTCGACGGCCCGGGCGCGCGCACCGACCTGCTGCGCTGCAGCGCCGGGCCCGCGGCGCTGGCGGCGGTCGCGGCGGTCTGGGGGGTGCTGCGCGAGAGCGACCTGGCCGGCGCCGCGGGTGGCCGGCTGCCCGGGCCCGCCCGCGCCGTGCCGCCCGCCGTGCTCGCCGGCCTGCTCACCGCCCTCGGGCTGGGGCTGGCGGTCGTCGCGGTCGCCGTGGCCGCCGACGCCGCGGGCTACGCCGCCGTCTCCGGTGCGCTGGGCGGCTCGGGCGCCGGCGCGCTCGGCCTGCTGGCGCTCGGCGCGCTGCTGCTGCCCAACGCCGCCGCGGCCGCGCTCGGGGTGGCGGCCGGCCCCGGTTTCTCGCTCGGCACCGCGACCGTCGTCTCGGTGCACGGCGTGAGCCTCGGCCCGGTGCCGGCGCTGCCGCTGCTGGCCGCGCTGCCCGACACGCAGGCCGTGCCGCTGCTGGCCTTCGCCTCGCAGGTGGTGCCGGCCCTGGCGGGCCTGGTCGCGGGCACCACGCTGGGCCGCCGCCTGGCCGACGACGACGGCGGCTCGGTGGTCGCCGGCCTGTGGGGCGTGCTCACCGGCGCGCTGCTCGGGCTCGCCGCCGGGGTCGTCGTCGCCCTGGCCGGCGGGACCCTCGGCGACGGCGCCCTCGCCGACGTCGGCGCCCCGCCGCTGGCCACGGCGCTCTCGATCGGCGCCCAGGCCGGCATCGCCGCCGCGGTCGCCGCCGCCGTCGCCCGCTGGCGGTCCCGCGACTGAGGAGATGCCGGCCCGGCCGGTGCACGGGGGAGGCGGGGGGACGCGGCGGCCCTCCTAGGATCGCGGTCGTGCCCGCCGCCGCCCCGACCCCGCGGGCGCGCGTCGTCGTCCTGCTCTCGGGCACCGGGTCGCTGTGCGCCGCGCTGCTCGAGGCGGCCGAGGACCCCGGCTACCCCGCCGAGGTGGTCGCCGTCGGCGCCGACCGCGACGCGCCCGGCCTCGCGCACGCCCGCCGCCGCGGCCTGCCGACCTTCACCGTGGCCCTGCGCGACCACCCCGACCGGGCCGCCTGGGACGCCGCGCTGGCCGGCGCGATCGCCGCGCACGAGCCCGACTGGGTGGTGTCGGCCGGGTTCATGAAGATCGTCGGTCCCGCCGTCCTGGCCCGCTACGAGGGCCGGCTGGTCAACACCCACCCCGCGCTGCTGCCGGCCTTCCCCGGCGCGCACGCCGTCCGCGACGCGCTCGCCGCCGGGGTCGCGGTCACCGGCAGCACCGTGCACCTGGTCGACGCGGGCGTGGACACCGGGCCGGTGCTGGCCCGTCGCGAGGTCGCGGTGCTCCCCGGCGACGACGAGGAGCGCCTGCACGAACGGATCAAGGCCGTGGAGCGCACGCTCCTGGTGGAGACGGTGGCGCGACTCGTCACCGGGACGACGGAGGAGAGCCCCCAGTGACCGAGACCGACGCCCGCACGCCCGTCCGCAGGGCCCTGCTGGGCGTGTACGACAAGGCCGGCATCGAGGAGCTCGCCCGCGGCCTGGCCGACGCGGGCGTCGAGCTGGTCAGCACCGGCGCCACCGCCCGCCGGATCGCCGACGCCGGCGTGCCGGTGACGCCGGTGGAGCAGGTCACCGGCTTCCCCGAGTGCCTCGACGGGCGGGTCAAGACGCTGCACCCCGCCGTGCACGCCGGCATCCTCGCCGACCGGCGCAGGCCCGAGCACGTCGCGCAGCTCGACGAGCTCGGCATCGCCGCCTTCGACCTCGTGGTCGTGAACCTCTACCCGTTCACCGAGACCGTGGCCTCCGGCGCGACGCCGGACGAGTGCGTCGAGCAGATCGACATCGGCGGCCCGGCGATGGTGCGCGCGGCCGCGAAGAACCACCCGTCGGTCGCCGTCGTCGTCGACCCCGCGCGCTACGGCGAGGTGCTCGCCGCGGTCACCGCGGGCGGCTTCACCCTCGAGCAGCGGCGGTCGCTGGCCGCCGCGGCGTTCCGGCACACCGCCACCTACGACATCGCCGTCGCCTCGTGGATGGGCAACGTCCTCGCTCCCGACGACGAGTCGGGCTTCCCCACCTGGGTGGCCGCCAGCTGGGAGCGCGCCGACGTGCTGCGCTACGGGGAGAACCCGCACCAGCGGGCGGCGCTCTACCGCAGCGGCGAGCCGGGGCTGGCGCACGCCGAGCAGCTGCACGGCAAGGAGATGTCCTACAACAACTACGTCGACACCGACGCCGCCTGGCGGGCCGCGCACGACCACGCCGACCCCTGCGTGGCGATCATCAAGCACGCCAACCCGTGCGGGATCGCCGTCGGCACCGACATCGCCGCGGCCCACCGCAAGGCGCACGCCTGCGACCCGGTCTCGGCCTTCGGCGGCGTGATCGCGGCCAACCGCGAGGTGGACCTCGCGATGGCCGAGCAGGTGGCCGGGGTGTTCACCGAGGTCGTCGCCGCCCCCTCCTTCACCGAGGACGCCGTGGAGGTGCTGACGGCGAAGAAGAACATCCGGCTGCTGCGGCTGCCGCACGCCGGCCGCCCGGCGGTCGAGCTGCGCCCGGTCGGCGGCGGGCTGCTGCTGCAGAGCGCCGACCGCATCGACGCCGACGGCGACGACCCCACCACCTGGACGCTGGCCTGCGGCGAGCCCCTGGACGCCGCCGGCCTCGACGACCTGGTCTTCGCCTGGCGGGCGGTGCGCGCGGTGAAGAGCAACGCCATCCTGCTGGCCCACGACAAGGCGACCGTCGGCGTCGGCATGGGCCAGGTGAACCGGGTGGACTCCGCGCGGCTGGCGGTGGCCCGGGCGGGGGAGCGGGCCGCGGGGGCGGTGGCCGCCTCCGACGCGTTCTTCCCCTTCGCCGACGGGCTGCAGGTGCTGCTCGACGCCGGGGTGCGGGCGGTGGTGCAGCCGGGCGGCTCGGTGCGGGACGAGGAGGTCGTCGCCGCGGCCCGCGCGGCCGGCGTCCCGCTCTACCTCACCGGCACCCGCCACTTCGCGCATTGAGGGGCCGGCCGCACGTCGGCCCGCCGGGGCCGGGGGAGGAGCTCGAGGGCGCCGACCTCGCGCGGGTCGACTGGTGGGGCGCCGAGCTCGAGCGCGTCACCTTCACCCGCTGCCGCTTCGACGACGCCGACCTCACCGAGCTGGTCACCCGGCGCTGCGTGTTCGACTCCTGCGTCCTCACCGGCGTGCGGCTGAGCGGCTCGCGGCACCACGGGAGCGCCTTCCTGTCCTGCCGCTTCGACCGGGCCCGCCTCTTCGACGCGGTGTGGGACGGCTGCAAGCTCACCGGCTCGCAGTTCCCGGGCGCGGTGCTGCGGCCGCTGACCACCACCGACTCCGACTGGAGCTGGACGTCGCTGCGCGGCGTGGACCTCTCCGGCAGCGACCTGTCCGGCCAGCGGTTCCGCGAGGCCGACCTGACCGACGCGGACCTCCGCGAGTGCGACCTCACCGGCGCCGACCTCGACCGCGCCCGTGTCCAGCGCGGCACCCTGCTGCGGGGCAGCGACCTGCGCGGCGCGAGCACCGAGGCGCTGGCGTGGCGGTCGCTGGAGCTCACCGGCGTCCGCCTCGACGTCGGCCAGGCCGTCCAGGTCGCCCTCGCCCACGGCGCCCTCGTCGACGGCTGAGGCTCAGCGCCGGGCGTACCGCCGGCCGGTGAGCATCGCCTTGAGCGCGCCGAGCAGGCCCAGGACGCCGACGGCGCAGGCGAACCAGAAGCCCAGCCGGAACGCGCCGGGGTCGAAGTCCTCCGAGGCCAGCGGCACCAGCACCGCGGCGACGGCGAGGAGGCTGACGAACAGCGCCAGCACGCCCAGGGCGCGGTGCGTGCGCGCCGGCAGCCACATGAGCAGGCCCAGCAGGAGCAGCACCCCGCCACCGAGGACGACGGCCGGCGGCTGCCAGAAGCCGGAGTCGACCACCTCCCCGAAGCCGCCGCCGAGCTCGTCGAGGCCGCGGGTGAGGAGGTCCCAGCCGATGTCGCCCGGCTCGCGCAGCCAGCTCAGCGCCAGGCTCACCGCGGCGGCGATCCCGGCGAGGATGCACAGCAGGCCGCCGAGCGAGTCCGGCCCGCGGACGGCGACGGGCTCGGTCGGGTAGGTCGGCGCCGTGTAGTAGCTCTCGCCCGTGCCGGGGTAGCCGTGCCCGCCGGTCCCCGCCGGGGACGCCCCGCCACCCACCGGGGACAGGCCCGGCGTCGTGTGCTCCCGCCAGTCGGCCTGCTCGCCGGCGCCGACCTGGCGGGTGGACGGGTCGCGCTCGGTCATCTGCTCTCCTGACGTGGCCGGCGGTGCGGGGGCTCGGCTGCGAGGGTAGGGCCGGCAGGGCCGCCCCGGGCACGCCTCCGGCACACTGTCCGGGTGCCCGCGACGATCCTCGACGGCAAGGCGACCGCTGCGACCATCCGGCAGGAGCTGACCTCACGGGTCGCCGCGCTGACCGCGGCCGGCCACCGCCCGGGCCTGGGCACGCTGCTCGTCGGCGACGACCCGGGCAGCCGCTGGTACGTCGACGCCAAGCACTCCGACTGCGCCCAGGTCGGCATCGCCAGCATCCAGCGGGAGCTGCTGGCGACGGCCACGCAGGCCGACGTCCTCGAGGTCGTCGCCGAGCTCAACGCCGACCCGGCGTGCACCGGCTACATCGTCCAGCTCCCCCTACCGCGGCAGGTCGACGAGTACGCCGTCCTCGAGGCGATGGACCCGGCCAAGGACGCCGACGGCCTGCACCCGGTCAACCTCGGCCGGCTCGTCCTCGGCGTCGACGGGCCGCTGCCGTGCACCCCGGTCGGCATCGTGGAGCTGCTGCGGCGCTTCGGCGTCCCGGTCGCCGGCGCGGAGGTCGTCGTCGTCGGCCGCGGCATCACCGTGGGCCGCCCGCTGGGCCTGCTGCTCACCCGCCGCACCGAGAACGCGACGGTGACGCTGTGCCACACGGGCACCCGCGACCTGGGCGCGCACCTGCGCACCGCCGACGTCGTCGTCGCCGCGGCCGGCGTGCCGGGGCTGGTGAGCGCCGACGTGGTCAAGCCCGGTGCCGCGGTGCTCGACGTCGGCGTGAGCCGGGTGGACGGGAGGATCGCCGGCGACGTCGCGGCGGACGTCCGCGAGGTGGCCGGTTTCGTGGCGCCCAACCCGGGCGGCGTCGGGCCGATGACCCGGGCGATGCTGCTGCAGAACGTCGTCCTGGCCGCCGAGCGGGTCGCCGGCATCGAGGCGCTGTCGGCGTGAGCCGCCCGCCGCTCTACACGCGCCGGCCGTTCCTGGCCGGCCTGCTGCGCCAGCTGCCGCTGCTCGCGGTGCTGGTGGCGGTCGCGGTGGGGCTGGCGATGGTCGCGCTGGAGCACTGGCGGCGCGGGCTGCTCGTCGTCGGGCTGGCGCTGGTCGGGGCCGCGGGCCTGCGGCTGGTCCTGCCGCTGCGCCGGGTCGGCTTCCTCGCCGTCCGCAGCCGGCCGGTCGACGTCGTCCTCATGGCGGGGACCGGCGTCCTGCTGACGGCGCTGACCCTCACGGTGCGGGACAGCTGAGTGCGACCGACCGCGGAGCGCGCCGCCCGGCCCGCGGGGCTAGGTTGACGCCCATGGCAGAGCAGCCCAGGAACGGCAAGGTCACCGTCGTCGGTGCCGGCTTCTACGGCTCCACCACCGCCCTGCGACTCGCCGAGTACGACGTCTTCGAGACCGTCGTGCTCACCGACATCGTCGAGGGCAAGCCCGAGGGCCTGGCCCTCGACATGAACCAGTCCCGCCCCATCGAGGGCTTCGAGACGCGCGTCGTCGGGGTCGGCGGCGGTTCCTACGAGGGCACCGAGGGGTCCGACGTCGTGGTGATCACGGCCGGCCTGCCCCGCAAGCCCGGCATGAGCCGCATGGACCTCATCGAGACCAACGCGAAGATCGTCCGCCAGGTCGCCGAGAACGTCGCGCAGACCTCGCCGGACGCCGTCGTCATCGTGGTGTCCAACCCCCTGGACGAGATGACCGCCCTGGCGCAGCTGGCCACCGGGTTCCCGAAGAACCGGGTCATGGGCCAGGCCGGGATGCTCGACACCGCCCGGTTCACCAACAACGTCGCCGAGGAGCTCGGCGTCCCGGTGTCCTCGGTGCGCACCCTGACCCTCGGCTCGCACGGCGACACGATGGTGCCGGTGCCCTCGCGCTGCACCGTCGACGGCAAGCCGCTGGCCGACGTGCTCGCCGCCGACCGCGTCGAGCACCTCGTCGACCGCACCCGCAACGGCGGCGCCGAGGTCGTCGCGCTGCTCAAGACCGGGTCGGCGTACTACGCGCCGTCGGCGGCCGCGGCCCGCATGGCCCGCGCCGTCATCGAGGACTCCGGCGCCGTCATGCCCGTGTGCGCGTGGGTCGACGGCGAGTACGGGATCTCCGGCGTCTACCTCGGCGTGGAGGCCGAGATCGGGCGCGAGGGTGTGCGCCGGGTGGTCGAGGGGGACCTGTCCGAGAGCGAGCTGGCCGGGCTGCGCGAGGCGGCCGAGGCGGTGCGCGCCAAGCAGGCCGACGTGGCCGACCTGTGACGGCCGGCCGGTGACCGACTTCCGGCCCGACGGGCCGGAGCTGTAGAGAGGGAATGCCTGACGTGAGCAAGATCAAGGTCGAGGGCACCGTCGTCGAGCTCGACGGCGACGAGATGACCCGGATCATCTGGCAGTTCATCAAGGACCAGCTGATCCTGCCCTACCTCGACGTGGACCTGGAGTACTACGACCTGGGCATCGAGCACCGCGACGCCACCGACGACCAGGTCACCGTCGACTCCGCCAACGCCATCAAGAAGCACGGCGTGGGCGTCAAGTGCGCCACCATCACCCCGGACGAGGCGCGGGTCGAGGAGTTCGGCCTGAAGAAGATGTGGCGCTCCCCGAACGGGACGATCCGCAACATCCTCGGCGGCGTCATCTTCCGCGAGCCGATCATCATGCAGAACGTGCCGCGGCTGGTGCCCGGGTGGACCAAGCCGATCGTCGTCGGCCGTCACGCCTTCGGCGACCAGTACCGCGCCACCGACTTCAAGTTCCCCGGCGAGGGCACGCTGACGATCAGCTTCCAGCCCGCGGACGGCTCGGCGCCGATCGAGCACGAGGTCTTCCAGTCGCCCGGCGGCGGTGTCGCGATGGCGATGTACAACCTCGACGACTCGATCCGCGACTTCGCCCGCGCCTCGATGAACTACGGGCTCAACCGGCAGTACCCGGTGTACCTGTCGACCAAGAACACGATCCTCAAGGCCTACGACGGCCGGTTCAAGGACCTGTTCCAGGAGGTCTTCGAGGCCGAGTTCAAGGACAAGTTCGACTCCGCCGGCATCACCTACGAGCACCGGCTGATCGACGACATGGTCGCGGCGTCCCTGAAGTGGGAGGGCGGCTACGTCTGGGCGTGCAAGAACTACGACGGCGACGTCCAGTCCGACACCGTGGCGCAGGGCTTCGGCTCGCTCGGCCTGATGACCTCGGTGCTCATGTCGCCCGACGGCCGCACGGTCGAGGCCGAGGCCGCCCACGGCACGGTGACCCGCCACTACCGGCAGCACCAGCAGGGCAAGGAGACCTCGACCAACCCGATCGCGTCGATCTTCGCCTGGACCCGGGGCCTGGCCCACCGCGGCAAGCTCGACGGGACCCCCGAGGTCACCCGGTTCGCCGAGACCCTGGAGAAGGTCTGCATCGACACCGTCGAGGGCGGCCAGATGACCAAGGACCTCGCGCTGCTGATCAGCAAGGACCAGCCGTGGCTGACCACCCAGGACTTCCTGGCGGCCATCGACACCAACCTGCAGAAGGCCATGGCCTGACGCGATGGCCTGACGCGATGGCCTGACGCAGCGGTCTCGCGGCCCCCTCGCCCCCGGGTGAGGGGGCCGTGCTGCGTCCCGGGAGGGTGATCACGTCGGGTCCAGCGGGCCCTCGCGCGCTCTGAGGGCCCTCCCGACCCGAGGTGATCAGGCCTGTGGACGGCGGGAGCGGCGGTCGGCCGGCGACCGGCAGGCTCCCTCGGTGCCCGTCCCTCCCCACCGACCGCCGCCTCTGCACGGGCGGGTCCCCCGCGGCACCTGGGCCGTGGGCGCCGGCCTCCTCACCCGCGACCAGTTGCGCAGCAGCGCCTGGCGCCGGTTGCGTCAGGACGTCTACGCCGACGCCGCGTCCCCCGTCGACCACCGGCTCCTGGCGAGGGGCGTGAGCCTGGTGATGCCGCGGCCGGCCGCGCTGGGTGGACTCACGGCGGCCGCGCTGTGGGGCGCGGCCGCCCTGGCCAGGGCGGAGGACCCGGTGGAGGTCGTCGTCCCTCCGGGCGTGCGCTGGACCCCCGGTCCCGGCGTCGTCGTCCGCAGCGCTCCGCTGGACGGCGACGTCGTGCGGGACGGCCCCTGGCTGCGCTGGACCGGTCGCGTGCGCACGGCCGTGGACCTGGTCCGGCGTGACGGGACGGACGAGGCCGTCGTGCTGCTCGACCGCCTGGTGTGGGCGCGGGTGGTCGGCCTCGCCGCGGTGCGGTCCGCGGTCGACGCGCTGCCCAGACGCCGAGGCAGCGCCCACGCCCGCCGGGCGGCGGCGCTCGCGGACGGGCTCGCGGAGTCCCCGCCGGAGACGCGACTGCGGCTGCTGCTGCACCGGTCGGGGTTGCCGCTCCCCGTGGCCCAGTACGAGGTGCGCAGCGTCGGGGAGTTCGTGGCGCGGGTCGACTTCGCTCGGCCGGGACACCGCCTGGCGGTGGAGTACGACGGCGCCTGGCACGGGGCGCCCGGTCAGCTGGGACGGGACCGGCGGCGGCTCAACGGACTCACGGCAGCCGGGTGGCGGGTGGTCTTCGTGACCGCTGCCGACCTGGCGCGACCCGGAGGCCGTGGTCGCCCGCGTCACCCGGGCGCTCGCGCGGTGAGGCCTCAGGCGCCGAAGAGCTTGGTCCACCAGGGGCCGCGGGAGCCCTCGGCGACGCCCACGCCCAGCTTCGTCAGCGAGCAGTTCACGATGTTGGCGCGGTGCCCGGCGCTCCCCATCCACGCCGCCATCACCGCGGCCGCGTCGCTCTGCCCCTGGGCGATGTTCTCCGCCCGCGCGTAGGTCACCCCGGCGGCGCGGGCCCGGTCGAAGGGGTCGAGGCCCTCGGGGGTGTCGTGCGAGAAGTAGCCGCGGTCGCGCATGTCGGCGCTGTGCGCCCGGGCGACGGCGGCCAGCGCCGCGTCGGCCACCACGGGGGCGCACCCGGCGGCGGCACGCTCACGGTTGACCAGCGTCAGCACCGCGGCCTCCGTGGCCGACCCCGCCGGGACGGCCGCCTGCGCCACCGCACCGCCCGGCGCGGAGGGCGCGCTCGAGGTGCCCGGCGCCGCGGTGGAGCCGCCTGCCGGCGCCGCGGAGCCGCTCGACGGGGTCGACGCCGCCGTGCCGCCCGCGGCCGGCTGGGACGGGGTCCCACCGGACGGCGCGCCGGCGGCTGACGGCGACCCCGCGGACGGCGATCCCGCGGGGGAGGCGGCCGGCGCGGACCCCGCCGGTGACGACCCCGGGGTCGTCGCCGGGGCGGTGGTGTCCGGTGCCGTGGTGTCCGGCGCGGTGGCGTCTGCCGCGGCGGTGCCCGGCGCGGTCGTCCCCGCCGCGGGGGCCCCCGGTGCTGAGGCCTCGGGCGCGGTGGTCCCCGGCGCCGTGGTCCCCGGGGTGGTGGTCCCCGGCGCGGTGGTCCCCGGGGTGGTGCTCTCCGGCGCGGTCGTCTCCCCGTCGACGCCCAGCTCGACCACGCCGGTCAGCGGCTCGTCCGCGGTGGGCACCCCGGCCGAGGTCGCCGCCGACTCGGCCGCGGTCAGCCCGCCCCGGCCGGCGGCCAGCAGCGGGACGAGCAGGACGACCCCGGCGACGACCAGGACGACCAGCAGCAGTCGCCAGAGGCCGCGGCCGCGGGAGCGCCGCAGCGGGGTCGGGCGGGCGGCGCGACGGCCGGCGCGGCGGGGCGGCGGCGGGGAGACGGAGCGGTGGCGCACGAGGGGGAAGTCCTCACGGGTGTCGACAAGTCACCTTGTGTGACTTCGTGGAGACTAGCCGTAGCCGAACCGTGATCGCCAGGGTCGCGTTCCGAACCCCCTCCGCAGGCGCCGGTGTGGGCACGCCGGACCGGCCCCGGCAGCATGGACACCGGCGTCGACCCCAGGCGCCGTCCCCGAGCACCGAGGAGCACGCCGCCGGTGAGCGACGTCTGGCTCGACACCGTCATGGTCGTCGTCTTCGTCCTGGTCGGCGGGTTCTTCGCCGGCGCGGAGATCGCCCTGGTCTCGCTGCGCGAGTCGCAGGTCCGGACGCTGGCCGAGCGGGGCCGCCGGGGCCGGGCCGTGCAGCGCCTGCTCAGCGACCCCAACCGCTTCCTGTCCGCGGTCCAGGTGGGGGTCACGCTGGCCGGGTTCTTCTCCGCGGCCTTCGGTGCCAGCACCCTGTCCCAGCCGTTCGCCGACTGGCTGGTCGAGCGGGGCCTGCAGGAGGGCCTGGCCGGCACCCTGGCCTTCGTCCTGGTCACCGTCGCGATCAGCTACCTGTCGCTGGTGGTCGGCGAGCTGACCCCCAAGCGGCTGGCGCTGCAGCGCGCCGAGGGCTTCTCGCTGCTCGTGGCGCGCCCGCTGAACACCGTCGCGCGGCTCTCCCGCCCGGTCATCTGGCTGCTGTCGGCGTCGACGAACGTGCTGGTGCGCCTGCTCGGCGGCGACCCGAAGGCCAGCGGCGAGGCGATCAGCCAGGAGGAGCTGCGCGACCTGGTCGCGGCGCACGAGTCGCTGACCACCGACGAGCGCCGGCTCATCGACGAGGTCTTCCGCGCCGGCGACCGCGAGGTCCGGGAGGTGATGACCCCGCGCACCGAGGTCGAGTTCCTCGAGGCGTCGACGACGGTCAGCCGCGCGGCGCGGCAGGTCGCGGAGTCGGGCCGGTCGCGCTACCCGGTCACCGGCCGCGACCAGGACGACGTCGTCGGCTTCGTGCACGTGCGCGACCTGCTGCTGCCCGGCCACCCGGCCGGCCGCGCGGCGACGGTCGGCGACCTGGCCCGCGAGGTCAAGCGGCTCCCCGGCACCGCGGGCGTGCTCACCGCGCTCTCGGAGATGCGCCGGGAGAACCACCACCTGGCGGTCGTGGTCGACGAGTACGGCGGCACCGACGGCATCGTCACCCTCGAGGACCTCATCGAGGAGGTCATCGGGGAGATCTACGACGAGTACGACGCGGAGGTCGTCCCCGAGGGTGAGGAGGAGCCCGGCGGGCCGCACGAGGTCGACGGGCTGCTCAACCTCGACGACTTCGCCGAGGTCACCGGCGTGCGGCTGCCGGAGGGGCCCTACGAGACCGTCGCCGGGTACGTGCTCGCCGAGCTGGGCCGGCTGCCCGACGTCGGGGACGCGGTGGAGGCCGAGGGCCGCACGCTCACGGTGCAGGAGCTCGACGGACGGCGGATCGCCCGCCTCTCGGTCACCCGGGCGCCCGACCCGGAGCCGGCCGCCGCCGATCCCGAGGGCGGCTGACGGCCCCTCCGGCTCCGGCCCTACGCCTGGGCGGCGGCGCGCTGCTGGGCGACCTCCCAGGCGTCGCGCACGATGCCGGCCAGGTCGGTGTGCCGCGGCGTCCAGCCCAGGTCGGCGCGGATCCGGTCGCTGGCGGCCACCAGCTGCGCCGGGTCGCCGGCCCGCCGGGGACCGACCTCGACCGGTACCGGGTGCCCGGTCACCTCGCGGACGGCGTCGACCACCTGCTGCACGGAGAACCCGGTGCCGTTGCCCAGGTTGTAGACCCGGTGCTCGCCCGGCTCCGGGGCGGTGAGCGCCAGCAGGTGCGCGTCGGCGAGGTCGGAGACGTGGATGTAGTCGCGGATGCAGGTGCCGTCGGGGGTCGGGTAGTCCTCGCCGTAGACGGTGATCGACTCCCGCCGGCCCGCCGCGACCTGCAGCGCGATCGGGATGAGGTGGGTCTCGGTCGTGTGCCGCTCGCCGAGGCCGTGGGCGGCGCCGGCCACGTTGAAGTAGCGCAGGCTCACCGCGGCGAAGTCGTACGCCGCCGCGTAGCTGGTGAGCATGGCGTCGACGGCGAGCTTGGTGGCGCCGTAGGTGTTGGTGGGCCGGGTCGACGCGTCCTCGCGGATCGGCACCTGCTCGGGCTCGCCGTAGGTGGCCGCGGTGGAGGAGAAGACGATCCGCCGGCAGTCGACCGCCCGCATCGCCTCGAGCAGCGCCAGCGACCCGCCGACGTTGTGCTCCCAGTAGATCTCCGGCTTCACCTGCGACTCGCCGACGAGGCTCTTGGCCGCGAAGTGCAGCACCGCCTCCGGCCGGACGTCGGCCAGCACCGGCGCCGACTCCTGCAGCCTGGCCTGCACGAACCGGGCGCCGTCGGGCACCGCGTCGGCGTGCCCGGTCGACAGGTCGTCGAGCACCGTGACCTCGTGGCCGCCCTCCAGGAGGACGGCGGTGACTACGCTGCCGATGTAGCCGGCCCCACCGGCGACGAGTACGCGCACGGGGCCACCTTAGAAGTCGTCGCGCGGGAGGACCCGTCCGTGGTGAGCGCACGTCCGGCGGTGCAGGCGCTGCCGGCCTACAAGCCGGGGCGCAACCCCGCCGACCTCGCCCGCGAGCTCGGCGTCGAGCGCGCCGTGAAGCTGGCGAGCAACGAGGTGCCCTTCCCGCCGCTGCCGGCCGTCGTGCAGGCGCTGGCGGCGACGGCGGGGGAGACCCACCGCTACCCCGACAACGGCGCCGCGGTGCTCACCGCTGCCCTGGCCGAGCGCTACGGCGTCGCGCCCGAGCAGGTGGTGCCCGGCTGCGGCGCGGTGATGCTGTGCCAGCAGCTGGCCCAGTCGTTCAACGACCCCGGCACCGGGCTGGCCTTCGCCTGGCGGTCCTTCGAGATGTACCCGCTGCTCGCCCAGGTGGCCGGGGCCCGCAGCACGCAGGTGCCGCTGGTCCCCTCCACCCCCGGCGGCGCGCCCGACACGCACGACCTCGACGCGCTCGCCGCCGCCGTCGACGACACGACCCGGCTGGTCTTCGTCTGCAACCCGAACAACCCCACGGGGACGGCGGTGCGGCGGGCCGCCCTCGAGCGGTTCCTCGACCGGGTGCCCGCGACGGCGCTGGTCGTGCTCGACGAGGCCTACCGCGAGTTCGTCACCGACCCCGACGTCCCCGACGGTCTGGAGCTGATGCGCGGCCGCCCCAACGTCGCCGTGCTGCGGACGTTCTCCAAGGCGTGGGGGCTGGCCGGGCTGCGGGTGGGCTACCTGGTGACCGAGCACCCCGCCGTCGCCGACGCCGTCCGCCGCACGCACGTCCCCTTCAGCGTGTCGAGCCTCGCCCAGGCCGCCGCCGTCGCCGCGCTCGCCAGCGCCGACGAGGTCGCCCGCCGGGTCACCGCCGTCGTCACCGAGCGCGACCGGCTCACCGCCGCGCTGCGCGAGCGGGGCCTGGAGGTGCCCGACAGCCAGGCGAACTTCGTGTGGCTGCCGCTGGGGGAGGCGAGCGCGCCGACCGCCGCGGCCCTGGAGGCGCGCGGGGTGATCACCCGGCCGTTCGCCGGCGAGGGGATCCGGGTGACGGTCGGCACCCCGGAGGAGGACGACGTGTTCCTCAGCGCCCTCGACGCCGTCCTCGACGCCGCCCGCGACGACGTGCGCACCGGCACGCCGGTCGCCTGAGCCCCGCTGGTTTGATGGCCGACGTGCCTCTTCCCCGTGTGCTCTCCGGCATCCAGCCGACGGCGGGCTCGTTCCACCTCGGCAACTACCTGGGTGCGCTGCGGCAGTGGGTGGCGATGCAGGAGACCGCCGAGGCCTTCTACTGCGTGGTCGACCTGCACGCGATCACCATGGACTGGGACCCCGAGGAGCTGCGCCGCAACACCCTCACCGCGGCCGCCCAGCTGCTCGCCCTCGGCGTCGACCCCGGGCGCAGCACGCTGTTCGTGCAGAGCCACGTCCCCGAGCACGTGCGGTTGTCGTGGGTGCTCGAGTGCGTCGCGCGCTTCGGCGAGGCCAGCCGGATGACGCAGTTCAAGGACAAGAGCCAGCGCGAGGGGACGGCGGGCTCCTCGGTCGGGCTGTTCACCTACCCGGTGCTGCAGGCCGCCGACATCCTCGTCTACCAGGCCGACGAGGTCCCCGTGGGCGAGGACCAGCGCCAGCACCTCGAGCTGACGCGCGACATCGCCACCCGCTTCAACGGCCGCTTCGGCGACACCTTCACCATCCCCGCCGCCCGCATCCCCGAGGGTGCGGCGAAGGTGCTCGACCTGCAGGCGCCGGAGAAGAAGATGAGCAAGAGCCTGCCCCCGGCCGGCTGCGTGTTCCTGCTCGACGACCCGAAGGTGACGGCGAAGAAGATCCGCTCGGCGGTCACCGACACCGGCCGCGAGGTGGTGGCCGACCCGGAGGGCAAGCCCGGCGTCACCAACCTGCTCGGCATCCACAGCGCGCTGTCGGGCCGGTCGGTGGCCGAGCTCGAGCAGCACTTCGCCGGCCGCGGCTACGGCGACCTGAAGAAGGAGCTCGCCGAGGTCGTCACCGAGTTCGTCACCCCCGTCCGGGAGCGCACGCAGCAGTTGCTCGACGACCGTGCCGAGCTCGAGCGGGTGCTCGCGCGCGGTGCGGAGCGGGCCCGCGAGGTGGCCGGCCGCACGGTGCGCGAGGTGTACGACCGGGTCGGCTTCCTCCCCCCGGCGGGAGCGGGCGCGTGAACGACGACACCTTCGTCGGGCGCAGCCGGACGGCGCCGCCGGAGACGTCCGTGGTCGGGGTGCTGGTGCCCGTCCCCGAGCCGTGGGCGCAGGTGCTGGTCGACTGGCGGTCGAAGGTGGGCGACCCGCAGGCGACCCTCGTCCCGCCGCACGTCACCCTGCTGCCGCCCACCGAGGTGCCGTGCGCCGACCGGCCGGCGATCACCGAGCACCTCGCCCGCGTCGCCGCCCGCCACCCGGCCTTCGAGATGCACCTGTCGGGCACCGGCACGTTCATCCCGGTCTCCGACGTCGTCTTCGTCGCCGTCGCCAAGGGCATCGGCAACTGCGAGCTGCTCGCCTCCGACGTGCGCTCCGGCCCGCTGACCCGCGCCCTGTCCTTCCCGTACCACCCGCACGTCACCGTCGCGCACGACGTCCCCCGCGACATGCTGGACCTGGCCTACACCGGGCTGTCCGACCTGTCCGCGGAGTTCCCGGTCACCTCGTTCACCGAGTTCGAGCAGACCCCGGCCGGCGCCTGGGCCGTCGCCCGCGAGTACCCGCTCACCGGCCCGCCGTTCCGCTCCTGACCCGGCACCGCGTCGCGCGCGGCGTCCCCCGGACGGGGAGACTCGGCCGGGTGGGTGCCCCCAGCGACGACCGGCCGCGGCCCGACCCGGCACCCCGGGGCGGCGGGCTGCGCCGCCCGTGGGAGCGGGTCACCGGCCTGGGCGACCGGTTCACCGCCGTCGTCGAGGGGCAGCGCCGCCGCCGGCCGTGGCTGGACCACCTCGCCCGCGCCGGGGGCCGCTACACCCGCACCCAGGGCGACCTGATGGCCGCCGGCGTCACCTACTTCGTCTTCCTCGGGCTGTTCCCGGTGCTGCTGCTGGTCGCCTCGGTGATCGCGCTGGTGCTCTCCGGCGACGCGCTGCTGCAGCGGGAGCTGTTCACCGCCGTCCGGGAGGCGTTCCCGGGCGCCACCGGCCGGCAGATCGTCAGCGAGCTGCGCTCGGCGGTCGGCGCGGCCGGGATCACCACGCTGCTCGGCGCGGCCGGCTTCCTCTACGCCGGGCTGCGCGCCATGGACAAGCTGCGCATCGGCATGGAGCGGATCTGGAAGGGGGAGGCCGACGAGCCGGAGTTCTGGCGGGACAACCTCGCCGACCTCGTCGCGCTGGTCGCCCTGGGCGTGGCCGGGCTGGCCAGCATCGGGCTGACCGGGTTCGCCACCCAGGCCGCCTCGTGGGTGCTCGCCCAGCTGGGCGTGCAGGGCGCCCCCGGCCTGGCCGTCCTCACCGGTGCCCTGGGGCTCGCGCTGGCCTTCGCCGGCGACGTCCTGGTGTTCCTGTGGCTGCTGCGCGTGGTGCCCTCGATCTCCCACCCGCTGCGGCTGCTGCTGCCCGGCGCGCTGTTCGGCGCCGCCGGCTTCGAGGTGATGAAGCTGCTCGGCAGCCTCTACCTGTCGCTGATCTCGGGCAACGTCACCTCGTCGGCCTTCGGCGGCGCCGTCGGCACGCTGGTCTGGATCAACCTGGTGGTCCGCTTCGCGTTCTTCACCGCCGCCTGGACGGCGACCCTCCCGGCGCTCAGGCGGGCGGTCCCCGCCGTCCGGGCCGCGCCGGTGCCGGCCGCCGCCTCGCCCGCCGTCGCCCGGTGAGCGTCGCGGCGGCGACCGCGACCGCGGCCGTCCCGAGGGCCACGGCCCACCCCCCGCGGGCGGCGTCGCCGTCCTCCGCCTCCGGCGGCCCGGCGGCCACCCCGGCCGGGGCGACCGGCGACGGGGTCGCGCTCGGGACCGGGGTCGCGGTGGCCGTGGGCGTGGGCGTGGGCACCGGGACGTCGGCCGCCGAGCGCACCAGCGTGCCCACCCCACCGACCGACGGGGGGACGGCGAAGCCCCAGTCGAGCAGCAGCGCGGCCTGGTCGGCGGCCCGCAGCGGCCGGTTCTCGGTGTCCATCACGCTGGCCACCAGCCGCCGCCCGTCGCGCTCGGCCGCGGTGACGAAGGTGTGCCGCGCGGCGTCGGTGAACCCGGTCTTGCCGCCCAGCCCGCCCGGGTAGCCGGACAGCGGGTTCTCGTTCTGGATCTGGTAGCCGGGCGAGCGGCCCTCGACGGGGGGAACCTGCGCCGTCGGCGTCAGGAGGATGCCGGCGGTGAGCGGGTCGGCCACCAGGGCGCGGAAGAAGAGCGCGAGGTCGTAGGGCGAGGAGGACTGCCCGGCGACGTCGAGGCCCGACGGCGAGCCCGCGACCGTGTCGTAGGCGCCCAGCGCCTGCGCGGTGGCGTTCATCGCCGCCACGGTGGCCGCGGTCCCGCCGAACGCCCGGGCCAGCGCGTTGGCCGCGTCGTTGCCCGACTGCATGACCAGCCCCTGGAACAGCAGGGAGACCGGGTAGTGGCCGCCCGCCACGAGCCCGACCTTGCTGCCCTCCACCTGCTCGTCCTCGGCGGTGCCGTCGACCACCGTCGCGGGGTCGAGCCGGTGGGCCAGGGTGAGCAGCGTCAGCGTCTTGAGCGTGCTGGCCGGGTAGTAGCGGCCGTGCGGGTCGCGCGCGGCCAGGACGTCGCCGCTGCCGGCGTCGGCCACCAGCCAGCCGGCCGCGGCGAGTCCCTCGGGCAGCGGGGGAGCGCCCTCGACCACCACCGTGCCGCGCGTGTCCAGGCCCGCTCCGCCCACGCAGACGCCACCGGGACCCGACCCCTGCGGCGGGCCGCCGGGCAGCGGGGCGGTGGGCGTGGGGGCGGCGGGGTCGGCCGTGGGGCGCGGGTCGGCCGTCCCCGGCGCGGCGGACGCGGAGGAGGGGGACAGCACGGCGGCGAGCACGACCAGCAGCACGACCAGCAGCACGGCCGGCAGGACGGCGAGCAGCACCGGCAGCCGCCGTCCGGGTCCTCGCCGCACGGGCCGGACGCTAGTCGCGACGGCGGGCGATCCGGCCGTACGGGGCCGCGGCCAGCGTGGTCGGGACCACGACCGGGTGGGTCTTCGCAACGATCGCGTCTCGGTCCACCTCCGGGATGAGGGCGGGGACGCCACCCGCGGTTAGCGTGCGCGAGTCGCCGCCTCGCGCGTCCGGTGCGAGCCGGACCGTTCCCGGACGCGGCGCCATCGGACCCCGACGGGACACCCGGCCCGACCGGGGCGTCCCCGCAGAGAGGAGAGCGTCTTGCGCCGAGCGCGGAAGATGAAGGTCGCGGCGCTGGTGCTGGCCGCCAGCACCGCCCTGGCCGCCTGTGCCAGCGACGAGGCCAGCAGCGGCAGCGGCGGTGGCGGCTCGGAGGGCGGCAGCGACGAGCCGCGCATCGGCCTGGCCTTCGACACCGGCGGCCGCGGCGACCGCTCGTTCAACGACGCGGCCGTGGCCGGGCTCGAGACCGCCGTCGAGGAGCACGGCGGCGAGTTCCGCGACCTCAGCCCCAACGCCGACGCCTCCAACCGCGCCGACCTGCTGACCCAGCTGGCCGACGAGGGCTACAACCCGATCATCGCGGTCGGCTTCGCCTACGGTGAGGTCATCGGCGACGTCGTGGAGCAGTACCCCGACACGCAGTTCGCGATCATCGACTCCTCCGCGGAGGAGGTCGGCGCCGGCAACCTCACCGGTCTGCTCTTCGCCGAGGAGCAGGGCTCGTTCCTCGCCGGTGTCGCGGCCGCGCTGAAGTCCGAGACCGACCACATCGGCTTCGTCGGCGGTGTCGAGAGCCCGCTGATCCAGAAGTTCGAGGCCGGGTACGTGGCCGGCGCCCAGGCGGTCAACCCGCAGATCACCATCGACCGGCAGTACATCTCGCCGGCCGGTGACTTCTCCGGCTTCAACGCCCCCGACCGCGGCCTGCTGGTCGCCCAGGGCATGTACGAGGCCGGCGCCGACATCGTCTACCACGCGGCGGGCGGCTCGGGCCTGGGCGTCTTCCAGGCCGCCGCGGCGGCCGGCAAGCGCGCCATCGGCGTCGACTCCGACCAGTTCCAGACCGTCGACGACCCGGCGCTGCAGGCCGTGATCATGACCTCGATGCTCAAGCGGGTCGACAACGCGGTCTCGGCCTACATCGACTCCTACGTCGACGGCAGCATCGAGGGCGGCTCGGACATCGTCTACGACCTGGAGGCCGACGGCGTCGGCCTGTCCACCTCGGGCGGGCAGATCGACGACATCCAGGACCAGATCGACGACTACCGCCAGCAGATCGTCGACGGCGAGATCGAGGTCCCGACGACCCCGTGACGCCCGCCGGCCACCCGGCCGGCCGATCGCGCGGTCAGCACACGGCGGGCCCGGGGGAGCACACGTCCCCCGGGCCCGCCGTCGTCGCGAGGGGGGCCGTCCCGGCGTCCCCCGCACGCGGGGAGAATGCGCACCCGGTGCCGGTCGGCGACGGTCCGGCCGCGGTGCACGCCGGGGCGTGGTCGATCCCACGCCCCCGGTGCAGCAGAGTGGACGCGAGCCCGCACACCCGCGGGCCGCAAGCGACGCAGGAAGGGCCCACCATGGCCACAGCAGGCACCCCGGCCGGCGCGCCGGCCGGCCCGAGCGCGGGCGGGACCGGGGCGGGAGGCGGCGACGCCGGGGCCGCCCCGCTGGCCGTCGAGCTGCGCGGCATCACCAAGCGGTTCCCCGGGGTGGTCGCCAACAAGGACATCGAGCTGCGGGTCCGCCGGGGCGAGGTGCACGCCATCGTGGGCGAGAACGGCGCCGGCAAGTCGACGCTGATGAAGACCCTCTACGGCGAGCACCGCCCCGACGAGGGCCAGATCCTGCTCGACGGCCGCGAGGTGTCCTTCCGCAGCCCGGCCGACGCGATCGCCGCCGGGATCGGCATGGTGCACCAGCACTTCATGCTGGCCGACTACTTCACCGTCCTGGAGAACGTCGTCCTGGGCAGCGAGCCCACCCGGGGCGGGCGGCTCGACCGGGCCACTGCCCGCCGGCGGATCACCGAGATCTCCGAGCGCTACGGCCTGGGCCTGCGCCCCGACGACCTGGTGGAGGACCTCGGCGTCGGCGACCGGCAGCGCGTCGAGATCGCCAAGGTGCTCTACCGCAACGCGCGCACGCTGATCCTCGACGAGCCGACCGCCGTCCTCGTGCCGCAGGAGGTCGACGAGCTGTTCGGCAACCTCGCCGAGCTCAAGCGCGAGGGCCTCACCGTCATCTTCATCTCGCACAAGCTCGACGAGGTGCGCAAGGTCGCCGACGCGATCACCGTCATCCGCCGCGGCACCACCGTCGGCACCGCCGACCCGCGCACGACGACGGCCCGCCAGCTCGCCGAGATGATGGTCGGCACCGAGCTGCCCTCGCCGGAGATCCGCACCTCCACGGTCCGGGAGACGCCGGTGCTGCAGCTGCGGGAGGTCACCGTCGCCGCGCCCACCGGCCGCCCGCCGGTCGACGACGTCACGCTGACCGTCCGCGAGGGCGAGGTGGTGGGCATCGCCGGCGTCGAGGGCAACGGGCAGGCCGAGCTCGTCGACGCCGTCATGGGGCTGCGCCCGCTGGCCACCGGCACCGTGCGGCTCGGCGGGGACGACATCACCGCGTGGAGCACGCGGGCCCGCCGGGAGGCCGGCCTGGGCTTCATCCCCGAGGACCGGCACCGCCAGGGCATGCTGCTCGACGCACCGCTGTGGGAGAACCGGATCCTGGGCCACCAGACCCGCCCGCCGGCGGTCAAGGGGCCCTTCATCGACCGCCGCGCCGCCCGCGCCGACACCGCGCGGATCATGCGCGACTACGACGTCCGCGCCCCCGGCCCGGACACGCTGGCCGTCGCGCTCTCCGGCGGCAACCAGCAGAAGCTGATCGTCGGGCGGGAGATGAGCGCGCGGCCGCGGCTGCTGCTGGCCGCCCACCCGACCCGCGGCGTCGACGTCGGCGCGCAGGGCGCCATCTGGCGGCTGCTGGAGGAGGCCCGGGCCGAGGGGATGGGGATCCTGCTGGTCTCGGCCGACCTCGACGAGCTCATCGGCCTGTCGGACACGCTGCACGTCATGCTGCGCGGCCGGCTGGTGGCCACCCTCGACCCGTCGGCGGTCACCCCCGAGGAGCTGGGCGGGTACATGACCGGCGCGCAGACCGCGGCGGGTGCGGCGTGAGCGTCCTCCGCCGGGTCGGCCTGGCCCTGTTCGCCCCCGTCCTCGCCGTCGTCGTCGCCGTCCTCATCTCCTCGGCGGTGATGGCGGCGCTGCAGGTGGACCCGCTGCGCGCGTTCGAGGTGATGGTCGACTTCGGCGACACCCCGAGCCAGCAGGTCACCGCCCTGGTCGTGGTGCTCAACCGGGCGGTGCCGCTGTTCCTCGCCGGCCTGGCCGTGGCGATCGCCTTCCGCATGGGGCTGTTCAACATCGGCGTCGAGGGCCAGTACCGGCTGGCGACCGTCGTGGCCGCCGGCGTCGGCGCCGCCGTCGTGCTGCCCGGTCCGCTGCACGTGCTGCTGATCGTGCTGGTCGCGATGGCGGTCGCCGCGGTCTGGGCGGGCATCGTCGCGGTCCTGAAGGTGACCCGCGGCGTCAGCGAGGTCATCAGCTCGATCATGCTCAACGTCATCGCGCTGGGCATCGCGTCCTTCCTGCTCACCGGCCCGCTGCGGGGCAGCCCGGAGGGCGCCTCGATCATCAGCACCGCCGAGATCCCCGAGTCGGGCTGGGTGCCCAGCCTCAACGGCGTCCTCGGCGCGCTGGGGCTGGCCAACCCGCCGCGGCAGCTCTACGGCTTCCTGCTGGTGGCCGTCGTCGTCGGCGCGGTGATCGCGGTGCTGCTCAACCGCACCCGCTTCGGCTTCGACCTGCGCGCGGCGGGCCTGTCGCCGTCGGCGGCCAGCGCCAGCGGCGTCGACTCCCGCGGCATGGTGGTCAAGACGATGCTGCTGTCGGGCGCGGTGGCCGGGCTCATCGGGCTGCCCGACCTGCTCGGCTCCACGCACGCCTACACCACCGACTTCACCTCCGGGCTCGGCTTCCTCGGCATCGCCGTCGCCCTGCTCGGCCGCAACAAGCCGATCGGCATCGCGCTCGGTGCGCTGCTGTTCGCCTTCCTCGACCGGGCGCTGGTCCCGCTGCAGATCCAGGACTTCCCGGCCTCGGTCGTCACGATCATCCAGGGCACGATCGTGCTCGCCGTCGTCGTCGCCAACGAGGTCGCCCGCCGGGTGGCCCGCCGCTCCGCCGAGCGCGGCTCCGGCCCCGCGGCCGCGGTCGCCGGCGACGGCAGCACCGGTCCCGGCCAGAGCACCGGCGGCCCCGGGGCGGCCGGCGGCGAGGGCACCGGCGCCGGCGTCAGCCGGACCACCGGCGCGGGACAGCGCACCGACGAGCGGCAGGAGACCGGCGCATGAGCACCGTGGCGACCCCTCCGGGCAGCGGGACCCGGCCCGGCCGCGGCCCGCTGACCGACCTGCTCACCGGCGGCGGCCGGGCCCGCCGGCTGACCTGGCTGCTGCTGGGCGTCCTGCTGCTGGTCTCGGTCGTGCGGGTCGTCAGCGGCCAGGAGGCGCTGACCAGCTCCTCGACCATCGCCGCGGCGCTGCTGCTGGCCGTGCCGATCGGCCTGGCCGCGCTCGGCGGACTGTTCGCCGAGCGCGCGGGCGTGGTGAACATCGGCCTCGACGGGATGATGATCCTGGGCACCTGGGGAGCCGGGTTCGCCGGCTACCAGTGGGGCTGGGGCGCCGCCGTCGTCGGCGGGCTGCTGTTCGGCGCGATCGGCGGGCTGCTGCACGCCGTGGCCACGGTGACCTTCGGCGTCGACCACGTGGTCTCCGGCGTGGCGATCAACATCCTCGCCGGCGGCCTGGTGCGCTTCCTGTCCGAGCTGCTCTACAGCGACAACCCGGCCGGCGGCGGCGTCACCCAGTCCCCGCCGGTGAAGGGCGACCCGCCGACGTTCTCCGTCCCGGTGCTGTCCTCCGGCCCCGACCTGCTCGGCTCCCTGGAGCGGCAGCACTGGTTCCTCGTCAGCGACCTCGCCGGCGTGCTCCGCGGCCTGACCAGCGGGGTCGGCCTGCTCACCCTCATCGCGGTGCTGCTGGTGCCGGCGTCCTACCTGCTGCTGTGGCGGACGGCGTTCGGGCTGCGGCTGCGCTCCTGCGGCGAGAACCCCGCGGCGGCCGACTCCCTCGGCGTCCCGGTGTACCGGCTGAAGTACGTCGCGGTGCTCGTCTCCGGGGCGCTCGCCGGGCTGGGCGGGGTGTTCCTCGTCTTCATCGCCGGCATCTACCGCGAGGGGCAGGTCAACGGCCGCGGCTTCATCGGGCTGGCCGCGCTGATCTTCGGCAACTGGCGGCCCGGCGGACTGGCCGCGGGCGCGGCCCTGTTCGGCTTCACCGACGCCCTGCAGCTGCGCAGCCGCACGGCCGTCGTCGCGCTGTTCCTGCTCGTGGCCCTGCTGCTGGCCGCCGTCGCGGTGGTGCAGGCGCTGCGCGGCCGGCTGCTGCCGGCGGGCATCGCCGCGGTGGTCGCGGCGGCCTCGCTGGTCGGCTTCCTGACCGTCGACGAGCTGCCGCCGGGCCTGGTGTCGTTCACGCCGCACCTGACCACGCTGCTCGTGCTGTCCCTGGCCTCGCAGCGCCTGCGCATGCCCAAGGCCGACGGCCTGGTCTACCGACGAGGGGAGCACTAGTGGCGGACGGTCCGGCGGGCCGGGTGGTGGACACCGTGAACTGGGCGGCGCTGCGCGGCGCCGCCCGGGAGGCCATGGCGCGCGCCTACGCGCCGTACTCCGGCTTCCCGGTGGGCGTGGCCGGGCTGGTGGACGACGGGCGGGTGGTGACCGGCTGCAACGTCGAGAACGCCTCCTACGGGCTGGGACTGTGCGCCGAGTGCGGGATGGTCAGCGACCTGGTCCGCACCGGCGGTGGCCGGCTGGTCGCGGTGGCCTGCGTCGACCGCGGCGGGCGGCCGCTGATGCCCTGCGGCCGCTGCCGGCAGCTGCTGTGGGAGCACGGCGGTGCGGACATGCTCATCGAGACCGTGTCGCTGGGCATCGTGCCGATGCGCGAGGTGCTGCCCGACGCCTTCGGGCCCGAGGACCTGGTGGAGGGCCGGCGGTGACCTTCGACGCGATCGACGTCATCCGCACCAAGCGCGACGGCGGCCGGCTGTCCGCCGAGCAGATCCGCTGGGTGGTCGACGCGCACACCCGCGGGGTGGTGCCCGACGAGCAGGTCAGCGCGCTGCTCATGGCGGTGTTCTTCCGCGGCATGGCGCCCGACGAGCTGGCGGCCTGGACGCAGGCGATGATCGACTCAGGTGAGCGCAAGGACCTCTCGGCGCTGGGCCGCCCGACCGCCGACAAGCACTCCACCGGCGGGGTGGGCGACAAGACGACGCTGCCGCTGGCCCCGTTGGTGGCCGCGTGCGGGGTGGCGGTGCCGCAGCTGTCCGGCCGCGGGCTGGGCCACACCGGCGGCACGCTGGACAAGCTCGAGTCGATCCCCGGCTGGCGCGCCGACGTCCACGAGGAGGCCTACCTGGCGCAGCTGCGCGAGGTGGGCGCGGTCATCTGCGCCGCCGGCCACGACCTGGCGCCCGCGGACAAGAAGCTCTACGCGCTGCGCGACGTCACCGGCACCGTCGAGTCGATCCCGCTGATCGCCAGCTCGATCATGAGCAAGAAGATCGCCGAGGGCGCCGACGCGCTGGTGCTCGACGTCAAGACCGGGTCGGGCGCGTTCATGAAGGACCCGGCGTCCTCCCGGGAGCTCGCCCGCACCATGGTCGGCCTCGGCGAGGCGGCCGGGGTGCGCACGGTGGCCCTGGTGACGGCCATGGACCGGCCGCTGGGCCGCGCGGCGGGCAACGCCGTCGAGGTGGCCGAGTCGGTGGAGGTGCTCGCCGGCGGCGGTCCCGCCGACCTGGTCGAGCTCACCCTCGCGCTGGCGCGGGAGATGCTCGCCGGCGTCGGCCGGGACGACGTCGACCCCGCCGACGCGCTGCGCGACGGCCGCGCGATGGACGTGTGGCGGCGGATGGTCGCGGCGCAGGGCGGCGACCCCGACGCGCCGCTGCCGCAGCCGGCCGAGCGGCACGTGGTGACCGCCCCGGCCACCGGGACGCTGACCCGGCTGGACGCCTACGCGCTCGGCGTGGCCACCTGGCGCCTCGGTGCCGGGCGGGCGCGCAAGGAGGACCCGGTGTCGGCCGCGGCCGGCATCACCTGGACGGCGACCGTGGGGGAGCGGGTCACCGAGGGCCAACCGCTGCTGGAGCTGCAGACCGACGACGCCGCCCGCATCCCGCGGGCGCTGGAGGCGCTGGCCGGCGCGATCGGCGTCGACACCCCCGACGAGCCGCTGCCCCTCGTCCTGGAGCGGATCACCGCCTGAGGAAGGACCCTCCTGCCCCCCTACCGCTCGCAGGCTCGCGGCGGGCCCCTGCAGGAGGGCCGGAGGCGGGCGGCGCGGGACCGGGTGCGGAGGGGAGACTGTTCCCTCGTGACCCGTCCGCCCGCACCCGTGGTGGCTGACGGCCGGCCGCGGCCCGGCGACCCGCTCGACCCGGACGCCGCGATCTCCGTCCGCGGCCTGGTCAAGCGCTACGGCGACCGCACCGCCGTCGACGGGCTCGACCTCGACATCCGCCGCGGCGAGATCTTCGCCCTGCTCGGGCCCAACGGCGCCGGCAAGACCACGACCGTGGAGGTCCTCGAGGGCTACCGGCGGCGCGACGGCGGCGAGGTGCGGGTGCTCGGCGTCGACCCCGCCCGGGGCGGGCGCCGGTGGAAGGCCGAGCTGGGCATCGTGCTGCAGTCCGGCGCGGGGGACAGCCAGCTGTCGGTGCGCGAGCTGCTCGAGGCCCGGGCCTCCTACTACGCCGACCCGCGCGACCCCGGCGAGGTGCTCGAGCTGGTCGGGCTCACGGAGCGGGCCGGCGCCCGCGGCCGCACCCTGTCGGGCGGGCAGCGCCGTCGCCTCGACGTCGCGCTCGGCATCGTCGGCCGGCCGCGGCTGCTCTTCCTCGACGAGCCGACCACCGGCTTCGACCCCGAGGCCCGGCGGCAGTTCTGGGCGCTCATCCGCTCGCTGCGCGACCTGGGCACCACGATGCTGCTCACCACGCACTACCTCGACGAGGCCGAGGCGCTGGCCGACCGGGTGGGCGTCCTCGCCCGCGGGCAGCTCGCCGAGGTCGCCGTCCCCACGGCGCTGGGCGGGCGCGGCTCGGCGCCGGCCGTGGTCAGCTGGACCGAGGACGGCGCCCGGCGGACCGCCGAGACCGCGACGCCGACGGCCTTCGTGCGCGACCTCGCCGCCCGCTTCCCCGGTGAGGTGCCCGACCTCGCGGTCAGCCGGCCCACGCTCGAGGACGTCTACCTCAAGATGATCGGAGGGCCGGACGAGTGAGCGCCCCCGCCCTGCCGTCGCTGACGCGCGTCTACGGCACCCGCGCGCGGGTGGAGCTCCGGGAGTTCTTCCGGCAGCGCGAGTCGGTGGTCTTCACCCTCGCCTTCCCGGTCCTCCTGCTGCTGGCGCTCGGCGCGGTCCTCGACTACGACCTCGGCGCCGGCGTCGGCTTCCCGCAGTACTTCATGGCCGGGGTGATCACGGCCGGCATCGTGGGCGCCAGCCTGCAGAACATGGCCATCCACATCGCCGGGGAGCGCTCCGACGGGACGCTGAAGAGCCTGGCCGGGACGCCGATGCCGGCCAGCGCCTACTTCGCCGGCAAGGTCGTGCAGGTGCTGGCCGTCGCGGTGGCCACGATCGTGCTGCTGCTCGGCGTCGGCGTGCTCGTGTACGGCATCGACCTGCCCTCGGGCGGTGACTGGCTGACCTTCGCCTGGGTGTCGGTGCTCGGCGCCGCGGCCTGCACGCTGCTGGGGATCGCCGTGTCGACGCTGTGCCGCACCGGCCGGTCGGCGTCGGCGACCGTCACCCCCATCGCGCTGGTGCTGGAGTTCGTGTCCGGCGTCTTCCTGCCCTTCGACCAGGTGCCCGGCTGGCTGCAGGACGTCGCCGCCGTCTTCCCGGTCAAGTGGCTGGCCCAGGGCCTGCGCTCGGTGTTCCTGCCCGACGCGCTCGCCGCCCAGGAACCCGCCGGCTCGTGGGAGCTCGGCCGGGTGGCGCTGGTGCTCGGCGCCTGGTGCGTGCTCGGACTCGTGCTCTGCGTCCTGACCTTCCGCTGGCAGGACCGCGACACCCGGTAACGTCCAGGGGTGCCTGCACCGCTCGACGCCGACTCGATCCGCCGCGCCCCCAAGGTCCTCCTGCACGACCACCTCGACGGCGGGCTGCGGCCGCAGACGGTGCTCGAGCTGGCCGACGAGACCGGCTACCGCGACCTGCCCGCCGGCGACGCGGGGGACCTGGGCCGGTGGTTCCGCCAGGCCGCGGACTCGGGCTCGCTGGTGCGCTACCTGGAGACCTTCGCGCACACCGTCGGCGTGATGCAGCGCCCGGAGGCCGTGCGGCGGGTGGCCCGCGAGTGCGCGCTCGACCTGGCCGCCGACGGCGTCGTCCACGCCGAGGTCCGCATGGCGCCGGAGCTGCTCACCGCGGGCGGCACGCCGATCGAGGAGGCCGTGGAGGCGATCCTCGACGGCTTCGCGCAGGGCAGCGCCGACGCCGCCGCGGCCGGGACGCCGATCACCGTGGGCGCGCTGCTGTGCGCGATGCGGCAGGCCGACCGCTGGGCGGAGGTCGCGGACCTCGTGGTGCGGTACCGGGACGCCGGCGTCGTCGGCTTCGACCTGGCCGGCCCGGAGATCGGCTTCCCGCCCGACCGGCACCCCGAGGCCATCACGCTACTGGACCGCGCGGGTGCGCACCGCACGATCCACGCCGGTGAGGCGGCCGGCGTCGACAGCATCCGCGCCGCCCTGGACGGGGCCCGCGCCGAGCGCCTCGGCCACGGCGTGCGCATCGCCGACGAGGTGCCGGGCGAGGCCCCGCTCGGGCCGCTGGCGCGGCGGGTGCTGGAGGAGCAGGTGCCGCTGGAGGTCGCGCCGTCGTCGAACGTGCAGACCGGCGCCTACCCGTCGATCGCGGCGCACCCCGTCGGGCGGCTGCACCGGCTGGGCTTCGCGGTCACGGTGAACACCGACAACCGGCTGATGAGCGGGGTCTCGACCACCAGCGAGCTGGCCGACGTCGCGGCGGCCCACGGCTGGGGCTGGGACGACGTCCAGAGGGTGACCGAGCGGGCGCTCGGCGCGGCCTTCCTCGACGACGCCGTGCGGGTGCGGCTGCTCACCGACGTCGTCCGGCCGGGCTTCGCGGCACTGCGCGCCTGAGCTGCGGTGACCACGGCCACCGTGCTCGCCGGAATCCCCGGCTGATCACCGCTGCTACCGTGGGTGTGCCGGCACTCGCCGGACATCCTCCCGGACGGTCCGTCCGGGCATGAGCGCATCCGTGCAGATCCGCCGCGTCGACGACGCCCGCGATCGCCAGTGAGGACGCCGAGCCCCGTCGCCGGGGTGGCGCCCGCGCCACCACGGGACGCGCCCGAGCTGTATCGGAGTCCCCACCCCCGCATGACCACGTCCGACACCGTCGACGTCCCGAACACCCCCGACACCCCCGTCGAGAGCGGCCCGACCTTCGGCCGGCTGGGCCTGCCCCAGCAGCTGGTCACCGCCCTCGAGCGCCGCGACATCCGCAGCCCCTTCGCCATCCAGGCCACCGTCCTGCCCGACGCCCTGGCCGGGCGCGACGTGCTGGGCAAGGCCGCCACCGGCTCGGGCAAGACCCTCGCGTTCGGCCTGCCGATGCTGGCCCGCCTGGGCCTCACCGCCCGCCGCGGCCCGCGTGCCCCGCGCGCGCTGGTGCTCGTGCCCACCCGCGAGCTCGCCCAGCAGGTGTCCGACAACCTCGCCCCGCTCGGGCAGGCCGTCGGTGCCCAGTTCGCCACCGTCTACGGCGGCGCCTCGATGGGCCGCCAGATCAGCCAGCTGCGCCGCGGCGTCGACGTCGTCGTCGCCACCCCCGGCCGGCTGCAGGACCTCATCAGCCAGCGCGAGGTCACCCTCGCCGAGGTCGAGGTCAGCGTCGTGGACGAGGCCGACTTCATGTCCGACCTCGGTTTCCTGCCCGTCGTGCAGGAGCTGCTCGACCAGACCCGCCCCGACGCCCAGCGGCTGCTGTTCTCGGCCACGCTGGACGGCGAGGTGGACACCCTCGTCCGCCGCTACCTCAAGGACCCGGCCCGGCACGAGGTCAAGCGGCCCGGTGACGACGCCCCGCCGGCCGAGCACCTGGCCTACAGCGTGGCCTTCCGCGACAAGGTGCCGCTCACCCAGGAGCTGGCCGCCCGCCCCGGCCGGACCATCGTGTTCGCCCGCACCCAGCTCGGCGTGGACCGGCTGACGGAGAACCTCCAGGCGGTCGGCATCAAGGCCGAGGCGATCCACGGTGGCCTGCCGCAGTCGGCCCGCCGCCGGGCGCTCGAGGCGTTCACCGACGCCCGCAGCCCGGTCCTGGTGGCCACCGACGTCGCCGCCCGCGGCATCCACGTCGACGACGTGTCCCTGGTGCTGCACTACGACCCGCCGGCCGACCACAAGACCTACCTGCACCGCTCCGGCCGCACCGCGCGCGCCGGCGCCGCCGGTGTGGTCGTCTCGCTGCTGCTGCCCGACCAGGTGGGCCAGGCCAAGCGCCGGTTCCGCCAGGCCAAGGTCGACCCGCAGGTCAGCCGCGTCCGGCCGGGCGACGCCCCGATCGCCGAGCTGGTGGCCAGCGGCGTGCCGGTGGAGCCGGTCGAGCGGCCGGCCCGCGAGTCGCGCCGTCCGCACGGCGGCCCCGGCGGCCGGCGTCCGCGCCGCGACGGCGACCGCCCGCGCCGGGACGGCGACCGTCCGCGCCGCTCGTTCGGCGAGGGCGACCGCGGTCGCCGCGACGACCGTCCGCGCCGCCCCGCCGGGGAGCGCGACCGGTACCGCGGGCCCGGCGAGGGCTCGCGCGGCGGACGGTCCGACCGTCCGGCGCCCGCGCGCGACTGAACGGCTCACCGGCGGCCGGTCCCGGGACCTCCCGGGGCCGGCCGCCGTGCTGTTCCGGGCCCGTCGTGCTCTGACCACCGGTGTGGGCAGAGCACGACCTGCCGCCAGGTGACCCGTGCCGGGTCCCGCGCGCGGTGGGTGGACGGGCTCCCTCAGTGCCGGAAGACCAGCGCCCCGCTGACCTGGGCGACGACCTCGTCCCACGCCGTCCGCAGCGCCGCGGCGTCCTCCGCCGGCAGCGGCGCCTCCGGCTCCCGCTCCGCGCGGGCCACCGCCCGGCCCAGCGGGGCGCCCGGGGCGAGCAGCTCGTCGACGCGGGACAGCCCGGCGTACTCGGCGACGTCGCGCACGCCCTCCACCGGCTGCACGACCACCGTGTGGTCGACCAGCCCCGCCGCCCCCCCGGCCACCTCGCCGAGCACCTCGGACAGCTCGGTGAGGTCGTAGCGGTCCTGCTCGGCCGGCAGCGGGAGCGTGTCGGTGTCGGCCACCTCCGGCCACGACGCGATCTCGGTGAGGTCGTGCTGCTCGTCCCCGGCGCAGAAGCGGGCCAGGTCGGCCGGGGTGTCGAACAGGTAGACCTCGCCGTCGCGGCCGAGGAAGCGGGCCACGTCCTCCACGTAGCAGCGCAGCGTGACGCCCGCGCCCTCGGGGACGACGAGCTCCACCGGCAGGATGCCCACGGCCTCCCAGAACTCCGCGGCCGCCGCGACCGCCGCCGGGGTGGCGCTGACCCGGCCGCCGCCGCGGATCGTGCTCGTCCCGGCGGTAGCGGCCTCCGCGGGCGCGGCGGCCGTCGAGCCGGCCGCGGGCCGCTCGCCCGAGCCGTCCGAGCCCCGCGCCACCGTCCGCTCCGGCGCCCGGGCCGCACCGCCGGCCGCCCGAGCCGGGGTCGCAGCGGCGGCGCCGGTGGCCCCGGTGTCGTCGACCTCGTCGACCTCGTCGAGCTCGTCCTCGTCCTCGTCGGCCGACGGGTAGGCGTCGAGGGTGGTGGTGCCGGCGCCGGTCCAGTCCAGGTGCGCGGACAGCTCCTCGACCACGTCCTCCCACAGCTCGTCGAGCGCCCCGCCGACGCCGACCCAGGCGTCCTCACCGGAGCGGCCGACGAACGCCTCCACGCCGAGGCCGAGCGAGCCGATCTCCGGGCGGGCGACCAGCTCGGCCAGCGCCGGGAACTCGGTCTCGTCCTCGTCGTCCTCGGGCGCGTCCTCGGTGTCGTCGTCGGTGTCGTCGTCGGTGTCGTCGTCGGTCGGGGAGGTGGGCCGACGGCGGGCCACCGGCTCCTCGTCGTCCTCGTCGGCGCCGGCGGTGTCCAGGCACTCGGCCAGCCGGCTGACGATGTCGATGGTGGCCGCCAGCTCCTCCACGGCCCACCGGTCGGGGTTCTCCGCGGCGATGTCGTACACGCCGTCGAGGTCGTAGCGGTGGTCGTCGTCAGGGGTCAGGTCCTCGGCGCCCAGGCCGGTGACCACCGGCCACACCGGGTGGTCGGCGAGGTCGTGGTCGGTGCTGGTCCGGCAGAACGCGGCGAGCGCGGCCGGGGTGGGGAACAGGTGCACCGTGGCGGTGTCGGTCTCGGAGGTGCCGAGGAAGGCCTGCCACTCCTCGCCGTCCTCCTCCCACGGCGGCGCCCACAGGGTGTAGCCGGTGCGGTCGTCGAGGGTGAGGGCGATCGGGACGATGCTGGGCCTGGCCACGGAGCCCATCCTGCCGGGTCCGCTCCGGACCGCACCCGGGGGATCAGACGCCCTTCGGGTGCCACACCGTCTTGGTCTCGAGGAACGGGGTCATGCGGGACAGCCCCGGGTCGGCGCTCCAGTCCGGCTCCTCGGCCGGCGGGCGCAGCACCCGCTTGATGCTGCCGGCCGCCAGCCGCTCGAGCTCCATCGCCTGCGCCGGCGGGGCGCCGGTCAGGTCGATCGCGTCGACGTCGTCGTGCTCGGCCAGCCAGGGGCCGATCTCGCCGGCGTCGCCCGTGAGCAGGTTGACCACCCCGCCGGGGACGTCGCTGGTGGCCAGCACCTCGCCGAGCGTCACCGCCGGCAGTGGCCGGTCCCGCGAGGTGACGACGACGGCGGTGTTGCCGCAGGCGAGCACCGGGGCCAGCACGCTGACCAGCCCGAGCAGCGACGACCGCTGCGGTGCCAGGACGGCGACCACGCCGGTCGGCTCGGGTGTGGAGAAGCCGAAGAACGGCCCGGCGACCGGGTTGGCGCTGCCCAGCACCGACGCCAGCTTGTCGGTCCAGCCGGCGTACCAGACCCACCGGTCGACGGCGGCGTCGACGACGGCGCGGGCGCGGCCGGCCGACAGCCCCTCGCCGGCGGCCACCTCCTCGCAGAACTGCGCGTGCCGGCCCTCCATCACCTCGGCGACCCGGTAGAGGACCTGGCCGCGGTTGTAGGCGGTGGCGCCCGACCACGTCCCGAAGGCGCCACGGGCGGCGACGACGGCGTCGCGGGCGTCCTTGCGGGAGGCCCACGCGGCGTTGGCGAGGAACACGCCGCGCGCGTCGGTGACCGCGTAGGTGCGGCCGGACTCCGAGCGCGGGAACGCCCCGCCCAGGTAGAGCTTGAACGTCTTGCGGACGGCCAGGCGGTCCGACATCAGGAAGCCCCCCTCAGGTAGGCGGCCAGCCCCTGCCGGCCGCCCTCCCGGCCGTAGCCGGACTGCTTGTAGCCGCCGAAGGGCGACGTCGGGTCGAACTGGTTGAAGGTGTTGGCCCACACCACACCGGCGCGGAGCCGGTCGGCGATCGCGAGGATCCGCGAGCCCTTCTCGGTCCAGATGCCGGCCGACAGCCCGTAGGTGGTGTTGTTCGCCTTGGCCACCGCCTCGTCGGGGGTGCGGAAGGTGAGCACCGACAGCACCGGGCCGAAGACCTCGTCGCGGGCGATCCGGTGGGCGGGGGAGACGTCGGTGAACACCGTCGGCGGGAACCAGAAGCCGCGGTCGGGCAGGTCGCAGGCCGGCTGCCACCGGTGCGCGCCCTCGGCCTCGCCGATCTCGGACAGCTCCCGGATGCGGGCGAGCTGCTCGGCGGAGTTGATCGCGCCGACGTCGGTGTTCTTGTCCAGCGGGTCGCCCACCCGCAGCGTGCCGATCCGCCGCTGCAGCGAGGCGATCACCTCGTCGTGGACCGACTCCTGCACCAGCAGCCGGGAGCCCGCGCAGCACACGTGGCCCTGGTTGAAGAAGATGCCGCGCACGATGCCCTCGACGGCCTGGTCGATCGGGGCGTCGTCGAAGACGATGTTGGCCGCCTTGCCGCCGAGCTCCAGGGTCAGCACCTTGCGGGTGCCGGCGACGGCGCGGGCGATCGAGCGGCCCACCTCGGTGGAACCGGTGAAGGCGACCTTGTCGACGTCGGCGTGCTCCACCACGGCCCGCCCGGTGTCGCCGGCCCCGGTCACGACGTTCACCACGCCCGGCGGCAGGTCGGCCTGCCGGCACACCTCGGCGAACAGCAGCGCGGTCAGCGGGGTGGTCTCGGCCGGCTTGAGGACGACGGTGTTGCCGGTGGCCAGCGCGGGGGCGACCTTCCACGCCAGCATCAGCAGCGGGAAGTTCCACGGGATGACCTGCCCGGCCACCCCGTGCGGCCGCGGGTCCGGGCCCAGGCCCGCGTGGGCGAGCTTGTCGGCCCAGCCGGCGTGGGAGAAGAAGTGCGCCGCGGCCAGGGGCACGTCGACGTCGCGGGACTCGCGGATCGGCTTGCCGTTGTCCAGCGACTCCAGCACGGCGAACTCCCGCGCCCGCTCCTGCAGGATCCGCGCGATCCGGAACAGGTACTTGCCGCGGTCGGCCGGGCGCATCGGCCCCCACACGCGGGTGAACGCCCGGCGGGCGGCCCGCACCGCGCGGTCGACGTCGGCCTCGGTGCCCACCGCGACCTCGCTGAGCACCTCCTCGGTGGCCGGGTTGACCGTCTTCATCGTCTCGCCGGAGCCGTCGACGAACTCGCCGTCGACGAACAGCCCGTAGGAGGGCCGGACGTCGACGATCGAGCGCGACTCGGGCGCGGGGGCGTACTCGAACAGGGGGCTGGTGGTCATCAGTCGACGCTCACGTGGTCGGGGCCGGAGTAGTGGCCGGTGCGCAGCTTCTGCCGCTGCAGGAGCAGGTCGTTGAGGAGGCTCGAGGCGCCGAGGCGGAACCAGTCGGGCGAGAGCCAGTCGGCGCCGACGGTCTCGTTGACCAGCACCAGGTGCTTGACGGCGTCCTTGGTGGTGCGGATCCCGCCGGCCGGCTTGACGCCGACCTGGGTGCCGGTGGCGGCGCGGAAGTCGCGGACCGCCTCGAGCATCACCAGGCACACCGGCAGCGTGGCGGCCGGGGAGACCTTGCCGGTGGAGGTCTTGATGAAGTCGGCGCCGGCGAGCATCGCCAGCCAGGAGGCGCGGCGGGCGTTGTCGTAGGTGACCAGCTCGCCGGTCTCGAGGATGACCTTGAGGTGGGCGGAGCCGGTGCCGTCAGGCCGGGTGCACGCCTCCTTCACCGCCACGACCTCCTCGAACACCTCGAGGTAGCGGCCGGCGAGGAACGCGCCGCGGTCGATGACCATGTCGATCTCGTCGGCGCCGTTGGCGACGGCGTCGCGGACGTCGGCGAGCTTGACCTCCCGGCTCGCCCGGCCGCTGGGGAAGGCGGTGGCGACGGCGGCGACGTGGATGCCGGTGTCCGCGAGCGCCTCCTTGGCGACGCCGGCGAGGTCGCCGTAGACGCAGACCGCGGCCACCGAGGGGGCGGTGGGGTCGGTCGGGTCGGGACGGCGGGCCTTGGCGGCCAGGGAGCGGACCCTGCCCGGGGTGTCGGCGCCCTCGAGGGTGGTCAGGTCGACCATCGAGATCGCGGTGTCGATCGCCCAGGCCTTGGCGGTGGTCTTGATCGAGCGGGTGCCGAGGGTGGCGGCGCGCTGCTCGGCACCCACCTGGTCGACGCCGGGCAGGCCGTGCAGGAAGGCGCGGAGGGCGGCGTCGGAGCGGGTCACGTCGTCGAACGCCGTCCCGGGCCCCGGGCCGGGCCGGGTCCCGGCCGCCAGCGTCCCGGGGTCGAGCACGTGGGTCATGCGGCCATCCTCCCAGTGGGGACCGTCGTCCCGGACCGCGGTCGCTCGCAGGGGTGGCCCGCGGCCGGTCAGCGCGGGCAGCCCCGGGCGAGCGGGCCGCTACGGTGGCGCCCGTGCAGCTGACCGTCGTCGACCACCCGCTGGCCCGTGCCCGACTGTCGCGGATGCGCGACCAGCGGACCGACAACGCCGCGTTCCGGGCGGCGCTGCGCGAGCTCACCCAGATGCTGGTCTACGAGGCCACCCGCGACCTGGCGGTGGCCGAGGAGTCGATCACCACGCCGGTGACCACGACGACGGGCTACCGGCTGGCCGCCCCGCCGCTGATCGTGCCGGTGCTGCGCGCGGGCCTGGGCATGGCCGACACCGCGCACGGGATGCTGCCGGAGTCGCAGATGGGCTTCGTCGGCCTGGCCCGCAACGAGGAGACCTTCCAGCCCGAGGCGTACATGGCCTCGCTGCCGGAGTCGCTGGTGGGCCGGCACGTCTTCGTCCTCGACCCGATGCTGGCCACCGGCGGCTCGCTGGTCCACTGCTGCACGCTGCTCACCGACCGCGGCGCCACCGAGATCACCGTGCTGTGCGCGCTCGCCGCCCCGGCCGGTCTCGAGCGGCTGGAGCACAGCGGCCTGCCGCTGCGGGTCTTCACCGCCAGCGTCGACGAGGGGCTCGACGACAAGGCCTACATCGTCCCGGGACTCGGGGACGCCGGCGACCGCCAGTTCGGCGCGGTCTGACGGTGCGCTTCGCCGTCCTCGGCACCGGTTTCTGGGCCCGCCGCGTCCACGCGGCCACCCTGGCCGACCACCCCGACGCCGAGCTGGCCGGCGTCTGGGGCCGCGACGCCGCCCGGGCGGCCGAGGCGGGCGCGGAGTTCGAGGTGCCGGGCACCGACGACCTCGACGCGCTGCTGGCCGACGTCGAGGCCGTCTCGATCGCGGTGCCGCCCGACGTGCAGCCCGGGCTCGCCGTCCGCGCCGCGGAGGCGGGGCGGCACCTGCTGCTGGAGAAGCCGCTGGCGCTCACCGTCCCCGACGCCGACCGGGTGGCCGGCGCCGTCCGGGACGCCGGCGTGGCCTCGGTGGTGCTGTTCACCGACCGGTTCCGCCCGGAGACGGCGACCTGGCTGGCGCAGGCCGCGCGGGGCCGGCTCGCCGGCGGGGCGGTGAGCTGGCTGGGGTCGCTGGCGGGCAGCCCGTTCGACACGCCCTGGCGGCGCGAGCACGGCGCGCTGTGGGACGTCGGCCCGCACGCCCTCGGGCTGCTGGTGCCGGCGCTGGGTCCCGTCGTCTCGGTGCAGGCCGGCGCCGGCCGGGGCGACACCGTGCACCTGGTGCTGCAGCACGCGTCCGGGGCGGCCAGCACGGTGACCGTGTCCTCGACCGTCGCCGAGCTGGCCGGCGGGGTGGAGGTGTCGGTGCACGGCGACGCCGGCCGGCTGGTGCTGCTGCCCGAGCGGGAGCCCGAGGCCGTCCTGGCCGCGGCCCGGGTGGCGGTGACCGACCTCGTGCAGGCGGCGGTGACCGGCGGCACCCACCCGCTCGACGCCGGCTTCGCCCGGGACGTGGTCGTCGTGCTGGCGGCCGCCGCGCGGGCCCTGCGGACCGGCTGCCGGGAGCCGGTCCCGGCCTGAGCTGAACGCCTGCTTCCTGCGCCGCGGCCGGATCGACCGCAGCACCCACTGGTGACCCGTGGCGCCGAGAGCGCAGTCGTTGCCGCCGACCCGCGCGGACCCGCCGCGGCGAGCGGCGACGACCGACCACTCGCCGCCGGGGAACCCGGTTGACGCGGTCGGCGACGCTGGGGAGGTGCGGATGACCTTCCCCCGGCTGGCCGACCGGCGCCCGGTGGAGACCCGGGTCGAGCGCGACGACGGCGTGGTGTTCGCGATGCGCGGTGCCGGCGGCGGCGCCGACCTGCCGCACGACCTGGTGCACGCCCTGGTGGAGACCGAGCTGCGGGTGACCGACGGCATCTGGGGCTGCGTGGCCGACGGCGTCGTCTGGGGCAGCATGCGGCACGTCAGCGGCCGGCAGCCCCCGCACGCCGCCGAGCGGTCGGCGCGGCTCAAGCGGGAGCGGGCGGCGGCGATCGCGCGGGCCGAGGGCCTGGCCGACCTGGTGAGCCGCCGTGCCCGCGGGGCCGACGCGCTGCCCGGCGAGGCGGCCGCACTGGGCCTGCCACCCGACCGGCTGGCCGCCGCGTCGGCCGCGCTCACCGACGCCGCCCGGCGCTGGCGGGCGCTGCCGGTGGGGGAGGGCTGGACCCTCGAGTGGCTCAGCAGCCGAGGGCGGTCGCGAGCTCCTCGAGGGAGCCGACGCTGAGGTCGGCGCCGGGGTCGGTGGCCGGCGGCACCACGCGGCCGCCGAACTCGCCGGGCCGGTGCACGTAGGCCGTCCGCAGCCCCCGCGCGCGGGCGGCGGCGAGGTCGTCGTCGTGGGCGGCCACCATGCACACCGCCGGCGGCGGCAGGTCCAGCAGCCGCGGCGCGGAGTCGTAGACCTCGGGGTCGGGCTTGTAGTGGCCGGCCACCTCGGCGCCCAGCACCGCGTCCCACGGCAGCCCGCCGCGGCGCGCCAGGTCGACCGACAGCCGCACCCCGCCGTTGGACAGCGGCGCCAGCAGGTGGGACCGCCGCAGCCGGGTCAGCCCCGGGACGACGTCGGGCCACGGGTCGAGCCGGTGCCAGGCCAGCACCAGCTCGTCGGCGACGTCGTCGGGGACGCCGGCCACCCCGACCTCGGCCAGCGCCGCCGGCAGCGACTCGCGGTGCAGCGCGTCGAGCACCACCCACGGCCGCTCGCCGGAGCGCACCCGCTGCATCGAGGGGACGTAGCGGGCCCGCCAGGCGTCGGCGAACGCGGCCGCGTCGACGTCCGGGCCGAGCAGCCGGGCCGCCTCGCGGGCGACCCCGCCGCGCCAGTCGACGACGGTCCCGAAGACGTCGAACACCAGCGCCCGCACGTCCACGGTCTACAACCCCAGCGCGTGCGCCATCTCGCCGCGCAGCTGGTCGAGCTCGTCGAGGCCGCGGCCGCGGGCGGCGATCACCCCGGCGTCGTCGTGCACGGGGACGACGGTCTCCAGGTAGGCCTTGAGCTTGGGTTCGGTGCCGCTGGGCCGCACCACCACCCGGACGCCGTCGCCGAGCAGCCGGACGGCGTCGACCGGCGGCTCCTCGTGCAGCAGGTCGGCGGCGGTGACCTCGCGGCCCAGCAGCCGGGCCGGCGGCGCCGCGCGCAGCCGGGCCATGGCGTCGGAGATCAGCGAGAGGTCCTCCACCCGGACCGAGAGCTGGCCGGTGGCGAACAGCCCGTGCTCGACGGCGAGCTCGTCGAGCCGGTCGACCAGCGTGCGCCCGGTCGCCTGCAGCTCCGCGGCGAGCAGCGCGACGGCGAGCGCCGCGGAGATGCCGTCCTTGTCCCGCGCGACGCCCGGCGTCACCGCGTAGCCCAGCGCCTCCTCGTAGCCGAACACCAGCGGCTCGGCGTCGGTGCCGGCCCGGATGATCCACTTGAACCCGGTGGGCGTCTCGGCGAACCGGACGCCGTGCGCCTGCGTGAGCGCGGACAGCAGCGAGCCGCTGACCAGCGAGGCCGCGTAGGTGCCGCGCACCCCGCGGCGCAGCAGCCAGTCGGCCAGCAGGGCGCCCACCTCGTCGCCGGTGAGCTGGCGGCCGTCGCAGACCACCGAGCAGCGGTCGGCGTCGGGGTCCTCGGCGATGGCGACGGCCGCGCCGGTCCGCTCGGCCAGGGCGAGCAGCAGGTCGACCGCGCCGGGCTCCTCCGGGTTGGGGAAGGCGACGGTCGGGAACGCCGGGTCGGGGACGTCCTGCTCGGGCACGCTGACCGGCGGCGCGAGCCCGGCGGCGGCGAACACCGCCCGCGTCGTGGCCGCCCCGACCCCGTGCATCGCGGTGTAGGCGACGACGAGGCGGTCGCGGCCGGGCACCCGCTCCGGCGCCAGGGCCGCGACGACGGCGGCCACGTAGTCGGCCTCGACGTCGTCGCCCAGGGTGGTCCAGTCGTCGGACGCCGGGACCTCCCGCGCCGGGCCGACGGCGGCGATCGCGTCCTCGATCTCGCGGTCGGCCGGCGGCACCAGCTGCGCGCCGTCGGCGAGGTAGACCTTGTAACCGTTGTCCTGCGGCGGGTTGTGGCTGGCGGTGACCATCACGCCGGCCGCGCAGCCGAGGTGCCGGACGGCGAAGGAGAGCACCGGGGTGGGCAGCGGCCGCGGCAGCACCGAGACGGTGAACCCGGCCGCGGACAGCACCGCGGCGGTGACCCGCGCGAACTCGTCCGAGCGGTGGCGGGCGTCGAACCCGACGACCACGCCGCCCCCCTCGTGGCCGGCGCGGGCGAGCCAGACGCCCAGCCCGGCGGCCGCCCGGGTGACGACGGCGGCGTTCATCCCGGCCGGCCCGGCGCGCAGCGGGCCGCGCAGCCCGGCGGTGCCGAAGGTCAGCGGGCCGGCGAAGCGGCGGCCGAGCTCGGCGGTGTCCCCGGCCGCGACCAGCGCCTCGACCTCGGCGCGGTCACCGGGGTGCGGGTCGGCCGCGGCCCAGGCGCGGGCGGCGTCCAGGACGCTCACGGGGCGACCTCCTCGGCGTCGTACGCGGGCAGGGTGAACTCCCCGCCGACCCGCGCGTGCACCGGGTCGGCCGGGTCGGGCTCGCCGTGCGCCTCCACCAGCGCGGCGGCGAACGGCTCGGCGTCGTCCTGGGGCTCGTAGCCCAGTTCGCGGGCGGCGGTGAGGTCCCACCAGCCGCGGGTGTTGGCCGAGACGCCCCACACCACCCGGAAGCCGGGGGAGGGGGCGCGCAGCGCGGCGTCGACCAGGGCGACGGCGTCGCGCGGGGACAGCCAGGTGGCCAGCGCGCGGGTCGTCGGCGGCTCGGGGGCCTGGGTGCCGATGCGCAGGCAGACGACGTCGAGGCCGTAGCGGTCGGCGTAGAGGGAGCCCAGCGCCTCCACCGCCACCTTCGAGACGCCGTAGTGGGTGTCCGGCCGCGACGGGCCGTCGTGCTCGCCGAGCGGGCCCGACGCCGGGCGCCCGGTGAAGCCGGTGGCGTGGTTGCTGCTGGCCAGCACGACCCGGCGGACGCCGCTGTGCCGGGCGGCCTCCAGGACCGTCCAGGTGCCCTGGATGTTGGCGTGGGACACCGCCGCCCAGGTGGACTCGCCCGAGACGCCGGCCAGGTGGACGACGGCCGCGGCGCCCTCGGTCGCGGCGGTCACCGCGGCGAGGTCGGTGACGTCGGCGACCACGGTCTCCTCACCCGGCCGCGGCTCGGGCAGCTCGACGACGTCGAGGCTGCGCACCGGCCAGCCCCGCTCGGGCAGCCCCTGGCGCAGCACCGTCCCGATCCGCCCCGCCGCGCCGGTCAGCAGGACCGGTCCGCTCACGGCAGGCGCCCGATCAGCTCGACGAGGGTCTGCCCGAGCCGGCCCGCCGCCGCCTTCCCCGCGGCGAGCACCTCCTGGTGGTCGAGCTCCTCGCCGGTGATGCCGGCCGCGGCGTTGGTGACCAGCGACAGGCCGAGCACCTCCAGCCCGGCGGCGCGGGCGGCGATCGCCTCCAGGGCGGTGGACATGCCGACGAGGTCGGCGCCCAGCGTCCGGAGCATGCGGATCTCCGCGGGCGTCTCGTAGTGCGGTCCGGGCAGGGCCGCGTACACGCCCTCGGTCAGCTCCGGGTCCAGCTCGCGGGCCAGTGCCCGCAGCCGCGCCGAGTACAGGTCGGTGAGGTCGACGAACGTGGCGCCGACCAGCGGGGAGCGGGCGGTCAGGTTGAGGTGGTCGCTGATCAGCACCGCCTGGCCCACGCGGTGCTGCGGGTCCAGGCCCCCGGCGGCGTTGGTCAGGACCACGGTGCGCACCCCGGCGGCGGCCGCGGTGCGCACGCCGTGCACGACCGGCTCGACGCCGCGGCCCTCGTAGAGGTGGGTGCGCCCGAGGAAGAGCAGCACCCTGCGCTCGCCGGCGCGCACCGAGCGGACCTCGCCGCCGTGGCCGACCGCGGTCGGGGCGGCGAAGCCGGGCAGCTCGGCGATCCGCACGGTGGCGGCGGGCTCGCCGAAGGCGTCGGCCGCGGGCGCCCAGCCCGAGCCCATGACGACGGCGACGTCGTGCCCGCCGCCCAGCGCCTCGGTCAGGGCGGTCGCGGCAGCGGCGGCGGTGGCGTCGGCGGTGGCGTCGGCGGTGGCCGCGGTGTCGGGTGCGCTCACCCGCAGAAGCTAACCCAGCCCCGCGGCGGTGCTGACCCAGCGCCGCGGTGGAGCTGACCCAGCGCCGCGGCGGCGACGCCGGTCCCCGCGACCCACCCGTCCCAGTCGCCCCGGTGCGCGTGTCGGCCCGCGGCCGGGCGGTGCCGGGCACCGACGATGGCCGGCGTGCAGCGAACGCGGATCGACGGCGTGCCGGTGTTCACCGCCGGGGGCCGGCAGCGGACCACGGCGGCCCTGGTCTTCGGCGTCGGCCTGCGCGACGAGACGTTCGCGACGATCGAGGTGACCCACCTCGTCGAGCACCTGGCGATGGCCGCGCTGCCGCGCACCCACCTGCGCTGCAACGCGGTCACCGACGTGGACAGCACCGCCTTCTTCGCCACCGGGCGGCCCGAGGCGGTCGGCGCCTTCCTCGAGGGCGTCTGCCGGGCCCTGGCCGACCTGCCCACCGGGCGGCTGGCCGCCGAGGCCGGCGTGCTGCAGGCCGAGGGCTGCGGCACCGGCTCCTCGACGGTCAGCGCGCTGTGGGCGGCCCGCTACGGGCTGACCGGCCCCGGGCTCACCGTCTCGGCCGGCCCGGGGCCCGAGCACCTGGACGAGGAGACCGTGCGGGCGCACGCCGCGCGCTGGTTCGTCCGCGGCAACGCGGCGGTGTGGTGCCACGGCCCGCTGCCCGAGGGGCTGCGGCTGCCGCTGCCCGCCGGTCCGCGGCCGGTGCGCCACGTGCCGGTGCCGCGGCCCCAGGACGGGCCGGTGTGGACCCGCACCGACGCACCCGGCGTCGGGCTGCTGCTGGCCACCGCCGCACCCGGCGACGCGGCGCTGGCCGTCGGCGTCGGCGTGCTCGAGGAGCGGGTCCGCGAGCGCGCCCGGCACGCCTCCGGCCTCAGCTACGCCGTCGACTCGCTGACCCTCGACCTGGCCGCCGACCGGCGGGAGGTCGCCGTCGTGGTCGACGCCCGGACCGGCCGCGACGGCGAGGTGGCCGACCTGCTGTGGCGGACCTTCGCGCAGCTGTGCGCCGACGGCCCGACGCCGGAGGAGGTGGCGCACGCCGTCGCCGGGCTGGAGGCCGAGCACGACGACGAGGACGCCGCCGGCACCGAGCTCGCCGACGCGGCGTACTGCGCCGCGGTGGGGCTGCCGTTCCGCGCCGCCGCCGACACCCTCGCCGCCTGGCGCGCGGTCACCCCGGCCGCGGTGACGGCGGCGCTGCGCGGGACCGAGCCGACCGCGGTGCTCGCCGTGCCCGACACCGCCTCCTGGGACGGCCCGGCCGGCGTCCCCCGCCGCCCGCTGTGCGGCACCCTCCCGGAGCTGCCGGCCGGCACGGTGTTCCGCCCGCGCCTGCTGCGGCGGCTGCTCGACCCGGCGGCGCGGGTGGCGCTGGTCGTCTCCGACGACGGCCTCGCGCACACCGACGCCGACGGCGACGTGCACGGCATCCCGTGGGCGCGGGTCGAGGCCGTGGTGCCCACCGAGGACGGCCGGGGCGTCTCGGTCGTCGGCCGCGACCTGTGCGGCGTCCGCGTCCACCCCGACCTCTACGGGCGCCGCGCCGTCGCCGCGGTCACGGGCCGCGTGCCGGCCGCCGTCGTGCTCCCGCGGCCGCGAGCAGCGGAGCCGGACACCGTCCCCGCCGGCTGACGCCGGCACCGCGCGGGGCCGCCCCACCGCCCGCCGCCCGGAGGCGGTGGGACGGGGTCCCGGACGCGCCCCGCCCCCGCCGCACGGTGCGGCGGGTGCTCGACCCGACCGACGACCTCGTGTTCTTCAGCGACCGGGAGCTGGTCATGCGCTACCCCACGGACCCGTCGGCCTGGCTGCGCGCGGCGTGCGAGGTCGCGGCGCGGGACCTGACGCGCGCCGAGTGGGACCGCTACCTGCCCGGGCGCCCCTACGCGGCGACGTGCACCGACGTGGACTGAGGCGGGCCGGCGGGTCCGGCCGCGGTCCGGTCACGATGACCCGGCACGGGACCGCCGTCGTCCCTATCCTCATCGCGTGCAGATCCCGTTCTCCTCCTCCGAGCGGTCCAGCCTGGGCGTCGAGTGGGAGCTGCAGCTCGTCGACCGGCAGAGCCGGGAGCTCACCGCGGGCGCGACGGAGATCCTCGCCGAGATCTGCCCCGAGGGTGCCGAGGAGCACCCCAAGGCCAAGCACGAGCTGCTGCAGTCGACCGTCGAGGTCATCACCGGGGTCTGCACCACGGTCGAGGAGGCCACCGCCGACCTCGCCGGCACGGTGGCCGAGGTCGCCGCGGCCGCCGACCGGCGCGGGCTGGGGCTGCTGTGCGCGGGCACCCACCCCTTCACCGACTGGCAGACCCAGCTCATCTCGCCCAAGGAGCGCTACCTGCAGCTGGTCGAGCGGATGCAGTGGCTGGCCCGGCGGCTGCAGATCTTCGGCGTCCACGTGCACGTCGGCGTCCGCTCGCCGGACAAGGCGATGCCGATCGTCAACGCGCTCACCCAGTACGTGCCGCACTTCCTCGCGCTGTCGGCGTCCTCGCCGTTCTGGGTGGGCTGCGACACCGGCCTGGCCTCGGCGCGCAGCAAGGTCTTCGAGGGCATGCCGACGGCGGGGCTGCCCACCCAGCTGCCCGACTGGTCGGGTTTCGAGACCTACATGGAGACGCTGATCTCCACCGGCTCCATCGAGAGCGTGCGCGAGGTGTGGTGGGACATCCGCCCGCACCCGGGCTTCGGCACGGTGGAGCTGCGCATCTGCGACGGCCTGCCCACCCTCGAGGAGGTGGGCGTCGTCGCGGCCTTCTCCCAGTGCCTCGTCGAGCAGTTCGACGCCCAGCTCGACCGCGGCTACACCCTGCCCACCCCGCCGAGCTGGGTGCTCCGGGAGAACAAGTGGCGGGCCGCCCGCTACGGCCTCGACGCCGACGTGGTCGTCGACGAGAAGGGCACGGTCCGGCCGGTCCGGCAGGCGATCCTCGACCTGGCCGAGGACCTCACCCCCACCGCCCGGCGGCTGGGCTGCGAGACCGAGCTGGCCGGGGTGGAGAAGGTGCTCGCCGTCGGCGCCTCCTACCAGCGGCAGCGCGCCGCGGCGCTGGGGTCCGGCGGCGACCTGCGCGCCGTCGTCGACGGGCTGCTCGCCGAGATGCGCGACGGCCTCCCGGACACCGGCCCGGCCACCCGCCCCGACGGACCCGTCCCCGGCCCGGCGTCCTGCGCCGGCGGGCACGCCGCATGAGCCGGACCCCCGAGGAGCTGGCCGCCGGCCTGGACGCGTGGGTGGCCGACCGCGCCGACGAGCTCGTCGCCGTCCGCCGGCACCTGCACGCCCACCCGGAGCTGGCCTACGCCGAGGTGGAGACGACGGCGTTCATCGAGCAGCAGCTCACCGAGGGCGGGCTGGCGCCGCGGCGGCTGCCCGGCGGGACCGGGCTGGTGGTCGACGTCGGCTCGGGGGAGGGGCCGACCGTCGTGCTGCGCGCCGACATCGACGCGCTGCCGCTGGCCGACCTCAAGGACGTCCCCTACGCCTCCACCCGCGAGGGCATGTGCCACGCCTGCGGCCACGACGTGCACACCACCGTCGTGCTCGGCGCCGCGCTGGCCCTGGCCGACCTCGACGGGCTGCCCGGCACGGTGCGCTGCGTGTTCCAGCCGGCCGAGGAGACCGTGCCCGGCGGCGCCCTGCACGTGGTCGAGGCCGGGGTGCTCGAGGGCGCCTCCCGCGCGTTCGCGCTGCACTGCGACCCGGCCACGCCCGTGGGCGCGGTGGGGCTGCGCACCGGCTCGATCACCGCGGCCTGCGACCGGCTCGACGTCACCCTCACCGGCCCCGGCGGGCACACCGCGCGCCCGCAGCTGACCGTCGACCTGGTCGACGCGCTGGGCCGCCTGATCACCGACCTGCCCGGCCTGCTCTCCCGGCAGGTGGACCCGCGGGCGGGCATGTCGCTGGTGTGGGGCGCGGTCAACGCCGGGGTGGCCGCCAACGCCATCCCGCAGCGCGGCCTGCTGCGCGGCACCGTGCGGGTCCTCGACCGCGACGAGTGGAAGGGCGCCGAGGGGCTGCTGCGCCGGCTGGTCGAGCAGGTCACCGCCCCCACCGGCGCCGACGTCGACGTCGACTACGTGCCCGGCGTGCCGCCGGTGGTCAACGACCCGCGCACCGTGGCGCTGCTGCGCACCGCGGCGCTGGCCACCGTGGGCCCCGAGGGGGTGCGGCCGACGCCGCAGAGCATGGGCGGGGAGGACTTCGGCTGGTTCGCCGACGTCGTCCCGATCGCGCTGGCCCGGCTGGGCACGCACGGCGGCGGGGCGGCGCTGGACCTGCACCGCGGCACCTTCGACGTCGACGAGCGGGCGATCGGGGTGGGGCTGCGGCTCCTGGTCCGCGCCGCGCTGCAGGCCCTGGCCGCCGACGCCGGGACCACCGGCCCGGCCGCCGGCGCGCCGTCCCCGGGGCACCCCGCCCGCCCGCGGCCGGGGGAACGCCGGTAGAACGGTCCCCTACCGGGAGGAGTCCGAGGTGAGCGAGCTCGCGAGCGAACGGTTGGGCAGAGCAGTGCCACGAACGCGGCCGGCGAGCGCCGGCGAGGAGGACTCGTGAGCGCCACCCACACGGCCACGCCGGGCGAGGACGAGGTCCCCGCCGAGCACGCGGTCCCCGACGAGCTCTCCCTGGCCGGCGGCTTCCCGCCGGTGGACCGCGACGCCTGGCGCGAGCTGGTCGCCGGGGTGCTGCGCAAGGCCGGCCGGGAGGAGCTGCCCGACCCGGTCGAGGACGCGCTGCGCCGCACGGTGGCCACCGGCGTCACCGTCGCCCCGCTCTACGACGCCGACGACGCCGGCGACCTGCCGACGGCGGTCGGCGTCCCGGGCCGGGCGCCCTTCGTCCGGGGGGCGCGCGCCGGAGCACCGGGGGAGGCCCCCGCCGGCTGGGACGTCCGGCAGCGGCACGCCCACCCCGACGTCGCCGTCACGCGGGAGGCGGTCACCGCCGACCTGGAGAACGGCGTCACCTCGCTGTGGCTGGTGCTCGGCGAGGGCGCGGTGCCGGTCGAGGCGCTCGGCGACGTGCTCGCGGACGTCTACCTCGACCTCGCGCCGGTCGCCGTCTCCGGCGGGGTCCCGGCGGCCGAGGCGCTGCTCGCGCTGGTGGGCGACCGCACCGACCTCGCACCCGGCGGCTCGCTGGGCCTCGACCCGCTCGGCGTGCACGCCGCGTCGGGGGAGGAGCAGGACCTCGCCGGCCTGGCCGACCTCGCCGGCCGCACCCCCGCGGGCTGGCGCACCGTCGTCGTCGACGCGACCGTGTACGCCGACGCCGGGGCCACCGCCGTCGAGGAGCTGGGCTGCTCCCTGGCCGCCGGGGTCGCCTACCTGCGCGCGCTCACCGACGCGGGCCTGCCGGTGGACGACGCGTTCGGCCGGCTGGAGTTCCGCTACTCGGCCAGCGCCGACCAGTTCACGACCATCGCGGCGCTGCGCGCCGCCCGCCGGCTGTGGGACCGGGTGGGGGAGGTCAGCGGCGCCTCGCCCGCGGCCCGCGCGCAGCGCCAGCACGCGGTGACGTCGTCGGTGATGACCACGCGGCGCGACCCGTGGGTCAACATGCTGCGGACGACGGTGGCCTGCTTCGCCGCGGGCGTGGGCGGGGCCGACGCGGTCACCGTGCAGCCCTTCGACGCCGCGCTCGGCCTGCCCGACGCCTTCTCCCGCCGGATCGCCCGCAACACCCAGAGCCTGCTGGTCGAGGAGGGGTCGCTGGCCCGCGTCCTCGACCCGGCCGGCGGCTCCTGGTACGTCGAGTCGCTCACCGAGGACCTCGCGCAGGCCGCGTGGGCGTGGTTCACCGAGGTCGAGCGGGCCGGCGGGCTCGCCGCGGCGCTGTCGAGCGGGCTGGTGCGCGACCGGCTGGCCGCCGCGTGGGACACCCGCGCGAGGCGGCTGGCCACCCGCGCCGACGCGATCACCGGCGTCAGCGAGTTCCCGAACCTGACCGAGAGGCTGCCCGAGCGGCAGCCGGCCGCCGACCTGCACCCCGCCGGCGGCCTGCCCCGCGTGCGGGCGGCGCAGGAGTACGAGGAGCTGCGCGACCGCGCCGACGCCGCACCCGCGCGGCCGCAGGTCTACCTGGCCACCCTCGGGCCGGTCGCCCGGCACACCGCGCGGGCCACCTTCGCCGGCAACCTGTTCCAGGCCGGCGGCCTGGCGACCCCCGCCGGTGACGGCGCCTCGGGGCTGGCCGACGCCGGGACCGCGGTGGCCTGCATCTGCGGCACCGACGGCGACTACGCCGAGTCGGCCGCCGCCCTCGCCGCGGAGCTCCGCGCCGCCGGGGCCACCTCCGTGTGGCTGGCCGGCAAGCCGTCGCTCGGGGTGGACGGCGTCGACGGGTACGTGTACGCCGGGTGCGACGCGCTCGACGTGCTCAGGACGGTCCACGAGCAGCTGGGAGCAACGGCATGAGCGGGATCCCGGACTTCGGCGGCGTCGAGCTCGGCCGCCCGGCGGCGCACGCCACGGCCGGCGACTGGGCCACGGCGTTCGAGGAGGCCACCGGCCGCGGCGTGGCGGAGGCGACCTGGGAGACCCCGGAGGGTATCGCCGTCCCGCCGCTGGCCGGCCCCGCCGACCTCGCCGGCCTGGACTTCCTGCGCACCTACCCGGGCCTGCCGCCCTTCCTGCGCGGGCCCTACCCGACGATGTACACGACGCAGCCGTGGACGGTCCGCCAGTACGCGGGCTTCTCCACCGCCGCGGAGTCCAACGCCTTCTACCGGCGCAACCTCGCCGCCGGGCAGAAGGGCCTGTCGATCGCCTTCGACCTGGCCACCCACCGCGGCTACGACTCCGACCACCCGCGGGTCGTCGGCGACGTCGGCATGGCCGGGGTGGCGGTCGACTCGATCCTGGACGTGCGGCAGCTCTTCGACGGCATCCCGCTGGACCGGATGACCGTCTCGATGACGATGAACGGCGCGGTGCTGCCGGTGCTGGCGCTCTACGTGCTCGCCGCCGAGGAGCAGGGCGTCGCGCCGAAGCAGCTGGCCGGGACCATCCAGAACGACATCCTCAAGGAGTTCATGGTCCGCAACACCTACATCTACCCCCCGAAGCCCTCGATGCAGATCGTCAGCGACATCTTCGCGTTCACCTCGCAGGAGATGCCGCGGTTCAACTCGATCTCCATCTCCGGCTACCACATGCAGGAGGCCGGGGCGACGGCCGACCTGGAGCTGGCGTACACGCTGGCCGACGGGGTGGAGTACGTGGCCGCGGGCAAGGCCGCCGGCCTCGACGTCGACGTGTTCGCGCCGCGGCTGAGCTTCTTCTGGGCGATCGGCATGAACTTCTTCATGGAGGTCGCCAAGCTCCGGGCGGCGCGGCTGCTGTGGGCCCGGCTGATGCGCGAGGCCGGCGCGACGAAGGACAAGTCGCTGTCGCTGCGCACCCACTCGCAGACCTCGGGCTGGTCGCTGACCGCGCAGGACGTCTACAACAACGTCGTCCGCACCTGCCTGGAGGCCATGGCCGCCACCCAGGGGCACACCCAGTCGCTGCACACCAACGCCCTCGACGAGGCGCTGGCGCTGCCCAGCGACTTCTCGGCGCGGATCGCCCGCAACACCCAGCTGCTGCTGCAGCAGGAGTCGGGGACGACGCGGGTGATCGACCCCTGGGGCGGATCGGCGTACGTGGAGCGGCTGACCTACGACCTGGCCCGCCGCGCGTGGGCGCACATCGAGGAGGTCGCCGAGCACGGCGGCATGGCGCAGGCCATCGACGACGGCATCCCGAAGCTGCGCATCGAGGAGGCCGCCGCCCGCACCCAGGCCCGCATCGACTCCGGCCGGCAGCCGGTGATCGGCGTCAACAAGTACCGGGTCGAGGCCGACGAGGCGATCGAGGTGCTGCGCGTCGACAACGCCGACGTGCTCGCCCAGCAGAAGGCCAAGCTCGCCGAGCTCCGCGCCTCGCGGGACGACGCCGCCGTCCGGGACGCGCTGCGCCGGCTCACCGACGCCGCCCGGGCGGCGGCCGAGGGACGGCGGGACTCGTCGCTCGACGCGAACCTGCTCAAGCTCGCCGTCGACGCCGCGCGGGCCCGGGCCACGGTCGGGGAGATCTCCGACGCGCTGGAGGAGGTCTACGGGCGGCACTCCGGCCAGGTGCGCACCATCTCGGGTGTGTACCGCGAGGAGGCACTGGGGTCGGGCCGGGCGGGGGAGGACAGCCCGCTGGAGCAGACCCGCCGGCTGGCCGAGGCCTTCGAGGAGGCCGAGGGGCGCCGTCCCCGCATCCTGGTCGCCAAGATGGGCCAGGACGGCCACGACCGCGGCCAGAAGGTGATCGCCACCGCGTTCGCCGACCTCGGCTTCGACGTCGACGTCGGCCCCCTGTTCCAGACGCCGGAGGAGGTCGCCCGGCAGGCGGTGGAGGCCGACGTGCACGTCGTCGGCGTCTCGTCGCTGGCCGCCGGCCACCTCACGCTGGTGCCGGCGCTGCGCGACGCGCTGGCCGAGCTCGGCGCCGACGACGTGCTCGTCGTCGTCGGCGGCGTCATCCCGCCCGACGACGTCCCGACCCTGCGGGAGATGGGTGCGGCCGCGGTGTTCCCGCCGGGCACGGTCATCGCCGAGGCGGCGCAGGAGCTGCTGCGGACGCTGTCCTCGCGCCTCGGACACTGATGGTCGACGTCGCCGCCCTGGTCGAGGGGGTGCTCGGCGGCGACCGGCGGTCGCTGGCGCGCGCGATCACGCTGGTCGAGTCGCGCCGCGCCGACCACCGCGAGCGGGCCCAGGAGCTGCTCGTCGAGCTCCTCCCGCACGCCGGCGGCGCCCGCCGGGTGGGCATCTCCGGGGTGCCCGGCGTGGGCAAGTCGACGTTCATCGACCAGCTCGGGGTGGACCTCACCGCGCGGGGCCACCGGGTCGCGGTGCTCGCCGTCGACCCGTCGTCGGCCCGCTCGGGCGGCTCGATCCTCGGCGACAAGACCCGGATGGCCCGGCTGTCGGTGGACCCGCGGGCCTTCATCCGGCCGGCGCCCACCGCCGGGACGCTCGGCGGGGTGGCGCAGGCGACGCGGGAGTCGATGGTCGTCGTCGAGGCGGCCGGCCACGACGTCGTGCTGGTGGAGACCGTCGGCGTGGGGCAGTCGGAGGTCACCGTCGCCGAGATGGTCGACTCGTTCCTGTTCCTCACGCTGGCCCGCACCGGCGACCAGCTGCAGGGCATCAAGCGCGGCATCCTCGAGATCGCCGACGTCATCGCCGTCAACAAGGCCGACGGGCCGGCCGCCGCCGACGCGCGCAAGGCCGCGCGCGAGCTGGCCGGGGCGATCCGGATGCTGCGCGGCCACGACGAGGACTGGACCGTACCCGTGCTCACCTGCGCCGGGCTGACCGGCGAGGGGCTGGCCGACGTGTGGGGCAAGCTGGTCGAGCACCAGGACCGCGCCCGCGCCTCGGGCGCCCTCGACGAGCGCCGCCGCACGCAGCAGGTGCGCTGGACCCGGCAGCTGGTGCGCGACGGGCTCGAGCAGCGGCTGCGCCAGCACCCCGGCGTCCGCGCCGCCGCACCCGGGCTGGAGCAGGCGGTGCTGGCCGGCGAGCTCACCCCGGCGCTCGCCGCCCGGCAGCTGCTGGAGACCTTCCTCGGGGAGGCCGGCGGACGCTGACCGCCGGGCGCTCCCGGGGCGCGGCGGTCAGCCGACCAGCTCGCGCGCCCTCTCCGGCTCGTGGCCGCGGCTCCCGGCCACCCGGAACACCAGGCGGTCGTAGGCCAGGTAGTTCCACACGACGCCGACGGCGATCCCGGCCAGCTTGGGCGCGAGGGCGAGGACCGGCACGGCCGGCCACCAGTCGCCGGCGCCCCAGGTCCGCAGCAGGTGGCCCACCCCGGCGATCACCAGCGGCTGGAGGACCCACAGCCCGACGCCGGTCGTCAGCAGGAAGAGCGCGGCGGTGCGCAGCCGGCTGCCGCCGGCCCGGTCGCCGAAGGTGAACGACCCGTTGGCCGCGAAGCTGAACAGCAGCCCGGCGGTGGTCGACACCGCGTTGGCCCCCAGGAGCCCGACCCCCACCGACCGCAGCCCGACGTAGAGCCCGAGGTCGATGCCGGTGTTGACGAGGCCGACGAGCCCGAAGCGGAGCAGCCGGGCCCGCGGCGTCATCGGCCGAGCCGGTCGGCCCGCAGCACGGCCGGCACGGACTCCCGGCGGGACCGCCGCACCGACCGGACCGCGTACAGCGGGCGGCCCTGCACCTCGGTGTAGATCCGGCCGATGTAGGCGCCGAGCACGCCCAGCATGAGCAGCTGGATGCCGCCGAGGAAGAAGATGCCGGTCCCCAGGAAGGCCCAGCCGGGCACCGAGGACTCCGGGTCCAGGACCTTGACGCCGGCGACGTAGAGGAAACCGAGGAGGCTCAGCACGGAGATCGCGACGCCGACCCGGTTGATCAGCCGCAGGGGGGTGACCGAGAAGCCGAGGATGCCGTCGGCGGCGAAGCGGATCATCTTCGACAGCGGGTAGCCGGTCTCACCCGAGTGGCGGGCGTCCCGGTCGAAGAGCACCGACTCCTGGCGGAAGCCGACGTAGCTGACCAGGCCCCGCATGAAGCGGTTGTGCTCGCGGTACTTGCCCAGCTCGTCGACGACGGCCCGGCTCACCAGGCGGAAGTCGCCGGTGTTGCGGGGGATCTCGATCGAGGCCAGCTTGCTCAGCACCCAGTAGTAGCCGCTCGCGGTGGCCCGCTTGAAGGCCGAGTCCCGGCGCGAGCGCCGCTGGGCGTAGACGACGTCGGCGCCGTCCTCCCACCGCTGGATGAGCTCCAGGCTGACCTGCGGGGGGTCCTGGAGGTCGCTGTCCATGATGATGACGGCGTCGCCCACGGCGGCGTCCAGGCCCGCCGTCACGGCCATCTGGTGCCCGTAGTTCCGCGCGAAGTCGAGGACGACGACCCGGTCGTCCTCGTCGGCCAGCTGGGCCAGGACGTGCGCGGACCGGTCGGTGCTGCCGTCGTTGACGAAGACGAACTCCACGTCGTACCGCGGCACCAGCGAGTCGGTGACCTCGGTGATCCGCTCCATGAGGAGGCGCAGGTTGCCCTCCTCGTTGAAGACGGGGAAGACGTAGGAGATGGTCGACCGCGACGGCGCCGCTGCGGCCGGCTCGAGAGCCGCCGCGTCGAGGAGGATGCCGTCGTCGACCGTCGCAGTCATGCGGGCAGGTTAGGTACGGCCGCCGCCGTCACGGGGCACCGAGTGGGACTCGTGCGCGCCCGGCGTGCGCGTGTGACGACTGAGGTTCCTGGAGCCCCACCGGCCCCGCCGGGCGGCCGGGAGGGGCCGTCGCCGGCTGCTCCGGCGGGACCCCTCCGGCCGGTGGCCGGGAGCGGTGGGTGGGTCGGCTGGGGCGGGAGTGGTCCCCAGCGCGGTGTCACCCGCCGAACCGGCCGGTCATCGTGTCTGATGGGCCCGGCAGGAGCTCCCGGGCGGGGCTCCGACGACGGCAGCCGCGGTGCGGTGGCCTCCCGTGAGCGGAGCCGACGTGGGCGACCCGCCGGTGCGGCGGGGCCCGCGCGGTGTCACCGATCTCGCGTCGCCGGTCTTCGGGGACGCCTGCGAAGGAGCTATGACCGGCATGGGATCGCCCAGCACAGCCGAACTCCCCACGATCGACCGCGCGCCGGCCACGCCGGCGTCTCCGGCCGCTCCGCCCTCCCGGGCCGGGAGCGAGCCGGCCCGGGAGGGCGGGCGGACGCCGGCCGACCGGGTGCGGGCGCTCGGGTACGTCCCGCTCCGCCGGCTGCTCACCGGGCTGGTCAGCGGCGCATTCCTGCTGATGATGCTGGCCGGGCAGTACTTCGCGCCGGCCCACAGCGACTCGGTGGCCCAGCAGAACATCGTCCGCTCGATCCTCGGCGGGCAGCCGAGCGACCTCGTCGTCCCCGTGGACAACTGGTGGCTGCACGCCCCGTTCTACCTGCTCACCAGCCTGCTGCCCGCGGGTGCGACGGCGCACCTGCTCGACGTGCTGCTGACCCACGCGGTGCTGCTGGCCGGCATCCTGGTCTTCACGCGCACCTACCTGCGCGAGCTCTTCCCCGGCTCGAGGCTCGCGCTGGTCGCCGCCCACCTGGCCGCCGCGTGGGCCCTGGGCCTGGCGGTCTACCTGCCGTGGGCGGACCCGGTGGCACCCCTCGGCAACGAGGCGGCCGCGACCATCTTCCTGACGCCGAACCACCGCAACCTGGAGACCGGCGTCGCCCTCCTGCTGCTCGCGTGGTTCGCGTCGTGGGCCGGCCGCGCCGGGCAGGCCTCCCGCCGCCGGACGGCGGTGCAGTGGGCGGCGGCGTCCCTCTCGCTGGGGGCGCTCACCTACTCCGACCCGTTCTTCCTCTACACCCTCGCCGGGTCCCTGGTGCTGGCGTGCGCGGTGTTCTGGCTGACGGGCCGGTGGAGCGCCCGCCGCGCCGCCGGCGTGCTGTCCGTGCTGGTCGGGGGAGCGGTGGTGCACGCCGCCCTGTCCGTGGTGATGCGGGCCCTGGGGGTCCACGCCATCGAGAACGTCGGGAGCTTCTTCGCCCCGGCGCAGGGCCTGGTCGGGAACCTGCAGAACGTGCTCACCGCCTACCTGGTGATGTTCCGGGCGTCGCCGTGGGGCCTGCCGATCGGCGCCTCGGTCGCCCTGGTCGTGCTCAACGCCGTCCTCGCCGTCGCCGTGCTCGCGGGCGTCGCACTGGCGGCGCGCTCGCAGTTCCGCCGGCCCGACCCGGTGCGGCTGCCGGCGCTGCTGTTCATCCTGATCGGGACGGCCGCCTACGCCTTCTCGACGCTGGCCGCGAGCGGTCCCGCCTCCTTCCGCTACGTGTTCGTCCCGGTCCTCGCGGCGCTGCCGTTCGCGACCGAGTCGCTCGTGCGGGTGGCCCGCGCCAACGTCCGGTGGCGCGGCGTCGTCCTCGTCGTCCTGTGCGGCGGGCTGCTGGCCAACGTCGCGGTGAACGCGTCGGTCCTGGTCCGGCAGGGGCCGCTGGGCACCGACCGCCTGTACGCCGCCAACGAGGCCGTCGTCGAGGCGGTGGAGGAGGCCGGCTACACCAAGGGCTACGCCACCTTCTGGAACGCCAACGTCAACACCTACCTCGCCGACCGCGAGGTGCTCTTCCTCCCCGTCACCTCCCGCGCGGGCGAGGTCGTGAAGTACGACTTCCTCGTCAACACGCCGGACTTCGACGTCGCCGCCGACCGGTCGTTCCTCTACGTCGCGCCCAACGACGTGCCGCTGGTGCACGAGGGCCCGCCGAACGAGCTGGACCCGCAGTGGTGGGTCGCCGCCGTGGGCCGCCCCTCGGAGACCCGGCAGCTCCCCACCGGCGGCACGCTGCTGTTCTACGACCGGGACATCGGCGCGGACCTACCCCTGTGGGTCCCGGCCGTCGAGGACTAGGTCGACCACCAGCAGGACGGCAGGGCGGCCCGACGCCGCCCCGAGCGGGGACCCCCGGGTGACGCACCCGGGGGTCCCTGCGCTCGTCACGCCCGTCCCGCGACCGGGTCCGGTCGCCTGCGCGGCCGGCTCCCGCGGCAGCGTTGCCGGAACGGGGCCGCCGACACCCAGAGGACCCGTCCGTCACACGGGTCGCCGGTGTCCCGCGGCGCGCCCGGACGTGCGCAGCGGGCGGCCGCGCGGCCGTTAGCTTCCGACGCGTCCCACCCAGACGGGGTGCGGCGGGGGAGTGGGGAGACGCGGTGCACGACGAGGGACGGCGGCGGGACGCGAGCCGGCTGCGCGCACTGGACGGGCTGCGCTTCCTGGCGGCCGCCGCGGTGGTCGTCTTCCACTACACCGGACGCGACAACCCCGGCTGGGGGCAGGACGTCCATGAGGTCTTCCCGACGCTGAGCCGGCTGACCGTCTACGGCGGCTTCGGTCCCTACCTGTTCTTCATGATCAGCGGCTTCGTGGTCCTGATGAGCGCGTGGGGCCGGTCGAGCACCAGCTTCATCGCCTCGCGGGTGGGCCGCCTCTATCCGGCCTACTGGGCGGCGGTCGTGCTGGTCGCCGCGGTCCTGTGGATCGCCCCCGTGGTGCCCGTGTGGTCGGACCTCGGCGCGCCGGGCGTGGCCCTGAACCTGACGATGTTCCAGTCGGCGTTCGGGGTCGGGCACGTCGACGGCGTCTTCTGGACGCTCTGGGTGGAGCTCAAGTTCTACGTGCTGCTGGCGCTGGTCGGGCTGGGCGGCTTCACCCGCGGCCGGCTCCTGCTGCTCTGCCTGGCGTGGCCGCTGCTCGGTGCGATGGGCGCCCAGGCCGGCAGCTCCCTCGTCACGGCCCTGCTGGAGCCGAACTACGCGCCGTTCTTCTGCATCGGCATCCTGCTCTACCTGGTCCGCCAGGACGGCTGGAGCACGCCGGTCGCGCTGCTCCTCGGGGCCAACGTGGCCACCGCCCTCTGGGTGTGCAAGGCGCACTACGTCCCGGACACGGCCGACGTCTCGAGCGTGCCGGTGTCGATGTGGGCCGTGACGCTGCTGTTCCTCGCCTGCCTCGGGGCGGTCGTGCTCGTGACGCTCACCCGCGTCGCCGAGGTCGACTGGCGGTGGCTGACGACGGCGGGTGCGCTGACCTACCCGCTCTACCTCGTGCACGAGCTGCCGGGCTGGGCCCTCATCCAGCAGCTGGCGCCGGTGCTGCCGGCCCACGTCGTCGTCGCCGTCACCGTGACCGCGGCGCTGGCAGTGGCCTGGGGCGTGCACCGGTTCGTCGAGCGGCCCCTCGGTCCCCGGCTGCGCGCGGCGGTCCAGCGCGACCTCGACCGGCTCCTGGCCGAGCGGTCGCCCCGCCGCCGCCCCGTCCCGCCGACCACGGCGCGCGTCACGCCGCCCACGGGGGTGCCGACCGGGATGCCGCCGGTGCCGCGCCACGCCGCGGCCGCCGGCCACGGGGCGGCCGTCGGCGCCGACACCGTCCGGCGCGAGCCCGTCCGCACCGCCTGACCCGGCCGGTCAGAAGCTCGTGCGGCACTCCCGGGCGCGCAGCTCCACGAGGTAGTCGTCGGGCGCGCCGGCGGCCTGGGCGGCGTCGGCGATCGCGCCGAGGTAGCGGGCCGAGGGCAGGCCGCCCTCGAACGCGTCGAGGGCGTAGACGTAGGCCACGGCGTCCCCGCCGAGCGTGTGCACCCGCAGGTTGAGCTTGCGGTACAGCCCCCGGTCGGCGCCCTCCCAGGCGTCCAGGGTCTGCTCGTCGGCCGGGGTCAGGTCGTAGAGCGCGACGAAGACGCCGGGGGAGTCGTCGTCGGTGGGCACGAGGGTGGCCAGCGCCCCCTCCCAGCCGTACTCCTCGGCGCCGAAGGTGAGCCGCCAGCCGCGGATCCAACCGGTGCCGACGTGCGGCGAGGACGGGCAGCGGCGCAGCATCTGCTCGGGGTCCATGTTGGACCCGTACGCGGCGTAGAGACCCATCGCCGCCCGAGCCTACGGCCCGGTGTGGCCCGCGCGACCCGTGAGTTCCCCGACACGGGCCGCCACGGCTGGGAGACTGGACGCCGACGACCGTCCCCGACGCAGGAGACCCCATGACCCGCATCGTCATCATCGGCGGCGGCCCGGCCGGCTACGAGGCCGCGCTGGTGGCCGCCTCGCTCGGCGCGCAGGTCACCGTCGTCGAACGCGACGGCCTCGGTGGCGCCAGCGTGCTCACCGACTGCGTGCCGTCCAAGACCCTCATCGCCGCCGCGGGCACGATGACCTCGGTGCGCGACTCGGCCGTGCTGGGGCTGCGCGGCACCGACCTGGCCACCGTGGGCCTGGACCTGGCCACGGTCAACCACCGGGTCAAGGGCCTGGCCGTCGCCCAGTCCGCCGACATCCACGCCCGGCTCACCGCCGAGGGCGTGCGGATCCTGGCCGGGCAGGGCCGGCTCGCCGACGACGTCCGCGGGCTGGTCGAGCACCGCGTCGAGGTGCTCGGTCCCGACGGCGCGGTCACCGAGACCCTCGAGTGCGACGTCGTCCTCGTCGCCACCGGCGCCGACCCGCGCGTGCTGCCCGGGGCCGAGCCCGACGGTGAGCGCATCCTCGACTGGCGCGACGTCTACGACCTCGAGGAGATGCCCGACCACCTGGTCGTCGTCGGCTCGGGCGTCACCGGCGCCGAGTTCGCCTCCGGCTACCTCGAGGCGGGCGTGCCGGTCACCCTCGTCTCCTCCCGCGACCAGGTGCTGCCCGGCGAGGACGCCGACGCCGCCGAGGTGCTCGAGGAGGTCTTCCAGGCCCGCGGCGGGCGGATCGCCGAGCGCGGCCGGGCGGCGAGCGTCACCCGCACCGAGAAGGGCGTGCTCGTCGAGCTCACCGACGGGCGCACCGTCGAGGGCTCGCACGCGCTGATGACCGTGGGCACCGTCCCCAACACCGCCGGGCTCAACCTGGAGGCGTGCGGGGTGGAGCTGCGCGAGTCCGGCCACGTCGTCGTCGACCGGGTGTCGCGCACCAACGTGCCCGGCGTCTACGCCGCCGGCGACGTCACCGGGGTCTTCCAGCTGGCCAGCGTCGCGGCCATGCAGGGCCGGATCGCGATGTGGCACGCGCTCGGGGAGGCCGTGCAGCCGATCCGGCTCAAGACCGTGGCGGCCAACGTGTTCACCCACCCCGAGATCGCCACCGTCGGCGTCCAGGAGAAGACGCTGCCCGAGGGCCACGACCTCGACGTCGTCCGGCTGCCGCTGGCCACCAACGCGCGGGCCAAGATGAGCGACCTGCACGCCGGCTTCGTCAAGCTCTTCGCCCGCAAGGCCACCGGCGTCGTCGTCGGCGGGGTGGTCGTCGCCCCTGGGGCGAGCGAGCTGATCCTGCCCATCGCGCTGGCGGTGACCAAGGGCCTGACCGTCAGCGACCTGGCGCAGACCTTCGCCATCTACCCGTCGCTGTCGGGCTCGATCACCGAGGCCGGCCGGCGGCTGATGGGGGCCGACGCGCTGGCGTGACGCCCGGGACCCCTGGGACGGGGCGGGCGGGACCGGTGTGACGGGCGGGTCCCCGATGGTGCACGCGGGGCTGCTGACCGCCGATGCCGGAGGGGATGTCCCCGCGCCGAGTCCCCGCCCGCCTGTCCCGGTCCCTGGCCGTCGCCGGTGCCGTGCTCGCGGTGTGCGCGGGCCCGTTCGCGCCCTCGGCGCTCGCCGACGGCGGCGAGACCGTCGTCGGGGAGCTGGTGCAGGCCTGGCCGGAGACCTCGCTGGAGGCCCAGCACGCCGGTGAGGCCCACGACCAGCCGCTGACGTTCGTCGAGGGCGAGGACGGCACCTCGGTGCGCGTCCCGACCGAGGCCGTCGCCGGCCTCGAGCCGGGCAGCACCGTCGCGGTCACCGTCGGCGCCCCCGCGGCCGACGAGGCCGCCGCCGACGGTTACGAGCCGGCCCGCCAGGTCCTCGGCACCGAGCTCGTCGCGACCGCCCCGGCGGCCACCCCGGTGCCGGCCGGCTCGGTGACCAACGAGGTCACCGTCGTCATGGTCGTCCCGCAGGGCGGCACCCCCGACGGCACGGCGCTGTCCTCGGTCGTCTCCGCCGTCAACGACCCGGTCGCCCGCTTCTGGTCCGAGCAGACCGGCGGCGCGGTCACCGTCGGCGTCACCCGAGCGCAGGACTGGATCCGCACCGCCGCCGGCTGCGCCGACCCGACGGCGCTGTGGGACGAGGCCGCCGCCCGCGTCGGCTTCCAGCCCGGCCCCGGCCGGCACCTGCTGCTCTACGTCAGCAGCGAGCCCCGCGACCTGCCCGGCTGCTCGTACGCGCTGGGCCAGGTCGGCACGTCGACGGCGTCCGGCGGCCGGCTCTACGTCCGCGACGACCTGCCCGCCGTCATCGCCCACGAGCTGGGCCACAACTTCGGCCTCGGCCACTCCAGCGGCCTGCAGTGCGACGGGACCGTCGAGGGCACCGGGCCGGACGGCGGGTGCCGCACCGCCGCCTACCGCGACTTCTACGACGTCATGGGCGTCTCCTGGGACCGGCTGGGCAGCCTCACCGCGGCCCAGGCCGACCGGCTGGGCGTGCTGCCCGCCGCCGCCACGCAGACCGCCGGGCCGGGGACGACCACGGTCACCCTGGCCCCGCTCGGCAGCGGCACCGGCACGCGCGCGGTGCGGCTGGCCGACGCCACGGGCACCGCCTACTGGCTCGAGTACCGCGCGCCCGTCGGCCGCGACGACTGGCTGGTCACCGACAACCGCTACCGGCTCGACAGCGGGGTGCTGCTGCACCGCGCCGGCACGCTGCCCGACACCGCGCTGCTGCTCGACGGCTCGCCCTCGCCCCGGGCCGGCTGGGAGGCCGACCTGCAGGCGGCGCTGCTGCCCGGCGTCCCGGTGGCGGTCGCCGGCGGTGCGCTCACCGTCACCGTCGACGCGGTCACCGCCGCGGGTGCCACGGTCACCGTGATCGGCGCCGCGCCCGCCGCGGACGCCGTCGCGACCCCGCCGGTCCCGGTGCCGGCCGTGCTGCCCGGCGCGGGCGCTCCCGCCCCAGCTCCTGTCACCGCTCCCGCCGCCGCGCCGGTGACCGCCCCCGCGCCGGCGGCACCGCCGGTCGCCGCCGCCGCGGAGGTCCCCGCGGACGACGCCGTCGCCGCCGTCCCCGCCGAGGCCGCCGCGAGCGAGCCGGCCGGCTCCTCGTGGACCACGCCGGCGCTCGCCGCCGCCGGTGGCGTGCTCGGCGCGGGCGGGACGGCGCTGGCCGCCCGCCGGCTGCCGCTGCTGCGCCGGCGTCCCTGATCGGGTGACCGCCCGGCCGGCGGGGGTCCAGTCCGGGCCCTGGCCCGCCGATGAGGGACCCGAGTCCCCCTGACCTGGAGAACCCGTGCGCCTCGCTGCCCGACCGCGGTCCCCGCGGCTGCTCGCCCTGGTGGCCGTCCCCGCGGTCCTCGCCCCGCTGCTGCTGGCCGGCCCGGCCGCGGCGGAGGACCCGGCGCCCGCCCAGGTGGCGACCGGCGACACCGTCGTCGGCGAGCTGGTCCAGGCCTTCGCCGACCCCGAGGGTGCCGCGGCGGCGACCGGTGGGACCGCCGCGGACGCCGAGGACACGCTGCTGAGCTGGATCGACACCGGGGACGGCGGGTCGGTGCGCGTGCCCACCGAGGACGTCGCGGACATCGAGGTGGGTGCCACGGTCGAGGTCACCGTCGGCGACGAGGTCCGCGACGAGGCGGCGCAGCAGGGCCTGCAGCCGGCGCGCGAGGTCGTCGAGGCGCAGGTCGTCGCCCCGGCGGAGGCGGCCGCCGCCACGGCGCCGACCACCAACGCCGTCACCGTCGTGATGGTCCAGCCCGGCGGCGCACCCCGGGACGCCACCACGCTCGCCGACGTCGTGACCGCGGTCGACGGGCCGGTCCGGCAGTTCTGGAACGAGCAGACCGACGGCCGGGTCACCCTCGCGGTGACCGGGCAGCACGACTGGATGACGACGACGGCCACCTGCGACGCCCCCTTCGACCTGTGGCGCGAGGTGGCCGCCGCCGTCGGGTGGACCGGCGCCGCGGGGCAGCACCTGCTGCTCTACGTGCCCGAGACGTCGGACTGCGCCTACGGCCTGGGCACGATCGGTTCGGGGCTGGGTGACGGCGGCCTGGTGTACGTGCGGGACACGCTCACCTCGGTGCTCGCCCACGAGTTCGGGCACAACTTCGGCCTGGGCCACGCCTCGTACCGGCAGTGCGCCGGTGCCGTGGACGGCGACGGCTGCTCCATCCGGTCCTACCAGGACCTGTACGACGTGATGGGGATCTCCTGGGAGCAGGTCGGCTCCCTGAGCGCGCCACACGCCGCGCTCCTGGGGGTGCTGTCCCCGGCGGCGGCGCCCACGCTGACGGCCGGCGCCGCCACCACGGAGTTCCTGCTGGCGCCGGTGGGCACCCGGACCGGCACGCGCGCGGTCCGCCTCGTCGACGCCGACGGCGCCGTGTACTGGCTGGAGTACCGCACGGCCACCGGCCGCGACGGCTTCCTCGGCACGGGGGCCAACTGGCCCGGCCTGCAGACCGGCGTCCTCCTCCGCCTCGAGGGGAACCGCTACGACGACAGCTCCTACCTGCTCGACGGCACCCCGGCCGCCGACGCCTGGTGGCCTCCCCAGGACCGGGCCGTCGCCGTCCCCCGGAGCACGCCGGTCTCGTTCGGCTCCTCGCCGTTCACGGTGACGGTCCTGGACACGGCCGCGGGCGGCGCCCGGGTCGCGGTCTCCACCACGCCCGTCGACCACCCGATCGAGGTCGCCTACCGCCGGCTCGGCGGCCTGGCGACGCTCGGCGCACCAGTGGGTGCGCGGGTCTGCGGCCTGCGGGACGGCGGCTGCCTGCAGCACTACGAGCGCGGGTCCCTGTACTGGTCGTCGGCGACCGGAGCTCAGCCGGTCAACCTGCGCGGGGCGATCGGCGGCCGGTGGGGCTCGCTGGGCCGGGAGGGCGGGTACCTCGGCTTCCCGGTGACGGGGGAGGTGTGCGGCCTGCGCGACGGCGGCTGCTACCAGCTCTTCCAGGGCGGGACGGTGCACTGGTCGCCGACCACCGGCGCGCAGCCGACCAACGGGGCGATCCGTGCGCGGTGGGGATCCCTGGGCTACGAGAACGGCTACCTGGGCTACCCGGTGACCGCGGAGGTGTGCGGCCTGCGCGACGGCGGCTGCTACCAGGGCTTCCAGGGCGGGACGGTGCACTGGTCGCCGGCCACCGGCGCGCAGCCGACGAACGGCGCGCTCCGGGCGCGGTGGGCCTCCCTGGGCGCGGAGACCGGGTTCCTGGGCTACCCCCGGGACGTGGCCGTGTGCGGCCTGCGCAACGGCGGCTGCTTCCAGGGCTTCCAGGGTGGCTGGCTGTACTGGGCACCGGCCACCGGCGCGCAGCCGCTCAACGGCGCGATCCGCTCGACGTGGCTGTCGGAGGGCTGGGAAAACGGGTACCTGGGCTACCCGGCGGCCGCGGCGGCGTGCGGGCTGCGCAACGGCGGGTGCGCGCAGGCATTCCAGGGCGGCAGCATCCACTGGTCACCGACGACCGGCGCGCACCCGGTCCACGGCGCCATCCGCACCCGCTGGGCCCAGCTCGGCTGGGAGAACGGGTACCTCGGCTACCCAGTCGGCGGCGCGTACGCCCTCCCCAACGGCGACGCCGCGCAGAGCTTCCAGGGCGGCCGGCTCCACTGGTCGGCGAGGACCGGCCAGGTCACCGCCTACTGACCTGCGGGCGACGACGGCGGGGACCGTGCCCACGGGGGGAACGGTCCCCGCCGTCGGTCGTGCGGCTACCCGGCGTCGGCGATGGTGCAGAGGACCGCGCCGCTGGTGACGCCGGCGCCCACCTCGGCCGCCAGGCCGGTCACGGTGCCGGCCTTGTGGGCGACGATCGGCTGCTCCATCTTCATCGCCTCCAGGACGACGACGAGGTCGCCGGCCTCCACCTGCTCGCCGTCGGCGACGGCGACCTTGACGATCGTGCCCTGCATCGGCGAGGTGAGGGCGTCCCCGCTCGCGGCCGACCCACCGTGCCCGGAGCCCCGCCTGCGCGGCTTGGCACCCCCGCCGGCGACGGCCGGTGCACCGCCGCCCGCGGCGAGCCCGGCGGGCAGCGTCACCTCGAGCCGGCGGCCGCCGACCTCGACGACGACGGTCTGCCGCGGCTCCTCCTCGTCGGCCCCGGCCGGCGCGGCGGAGTACGGCGCCACCTGGTTGTCCCACTCGGTCTCGATCCACCGGGTGTGCACGCTGAACGGCTCGGCGGTGAACGCCTCGTCGCGCACGACCGCGCGGTGGAACGGGACGACGGTCGGCATGCCCTCGACCACCAGCTCGTCGAGCGCGCGGCGGGCCCGCTGCAGGGCCTCGGCGCGGGTGGCGCCGGTGACGATCAGCTTGGCCAGCATCGAGTCGAACGCGCCGGCCACCTCGCCGCCGGTCTCCACGCCGGAGTCCCAGCGCACACCGGGGCCCTGCGGGATCTCCAACCGGGTCACCGGGCCGGGGGCGGGCATGAAGTTGCGGCCGGCGTCCTCGGCGTTGATGCGGAACTCGATGCTGTGCCCGCGCGGGGTCGGGTCCTGGGTGACCTCCAGTGGCAGGCCGTCGGCGATGCGGAACTGCTGGCGCACCAGGTCCAGGCCGCTGGTCTCCTCCGACACCGGGTGCTCGACCTGCAGGCGGGTGTTGACCTCGAGGAAGGAGATCGACCCGTCGGTGCCGACGAGGTACTCGACGGTGCCGGCGCCGTGGTACCCGGCCTCCCGGCAGATGGCCTTGGCCGACTCGTGGATCCGCGCCCGCTGCTCGTCGGTGAGGAACGGGGCCGGCGCCTCCTCGACCAGCTTCTGGTTGCGCCGCTGCAGCGAGCAGTCGCGGGTGCCGACGACGACGACGTTGCCGTGGGTGTCGGCCAGCACCTGCGCCTCGACGTGCCGCGGCTTGTCGAGAAACCGCTCGACGAAGCACTCGCCGCGGCCGAAGGCGGCCACGGCCTCGCGGACGGCGGAGTCGAACAGCTCGGGGATCTCCTCCTCGGTGCGGGCGACCTTCAGGCCGCGGCCGCCACCGCCGAACGCGGCCTTGATGGCCACCGGCAGGCCGTGCTCGCGGGCGAAGGCCAGCACCTCGTCGGCGCCGCCGACCGGGTCCTCGGTGCCCGGGACGAGCGGCGCGCCCACCTTCATCGCGATGTGCCGGGCCGCGACCTTGTCGCCGAGGTCGACGATCGCCTGCGGGGACGGGCCGATCCAGGTGAGCCCGGCGTCGAGGACGGCCTGGGCGAAGTCGGCGTTCTCCGAGAGGAAGCCGTAGCCGGGGTGGACCGCGTCGGCGCCGGAGCGCTTCGCGGCGTCGAGGACCTTGTCGATCACCAGGTAGGAGTCGCCGGGCGTCGTCCCGCCGAGCGCGAACGCCTCGTCGGCGGTGCGGACGTGCAGCGCGTCCCGGTCGGGCTCGGCGTAGACGGCGACGCTGGTCAGACCGGCGTCCCGGCACGCGCGGGCGACGCGCACGGCGATCTCGCCGCGGTTGGCGATGAGGACCTTCTGCACCGGACGACTCCCTCGTTCGTGAACCGGTCGGACTGTAGCCAGGCGGGCGCGGTGCGCCCGCGGCAGGGCCGGTGACGAGGGAGGGGTCAGACGCCGGCGGTCTCGGCGTCCGGTGCGGGCCGCGGAGGCAGGGCCGGGGAGCCGACGACCCGCCGCCACCAGCGGGCCCCGCGGCCCCGGCCGGCGGCCTCGGTGGCGTGCGCCGCCGGCACGACCGGCTCCGGGACGGCGGCCTGCTCGGCCGGCGTCTCCGCGACCGGCTCCTCCGCGGGCGCCTCCTCCGCAGACGGCTCCTCCGCGGTGGCCGGCGCGACGGGCGCCGGGACCGGCAGCAGCGCCGCCATCGCGTCGAGGGCGGCCTCGAGCAGCTCCGCCGGCTCGACGGGCTGGTCGACGGGGCGGTCCCCGTCGAGCCCCTCCGCGGGCACCCGCAGGTCCGCGAGGTCGCCGGAGACCCGGCAGCCGAGGGCGGTGAGCTCCGCGACGGCGGCGTCCGCGGCGGCCCGCACCCAGCCGCGGTCGCGCGCCGGCAGCGTCAGCCGCGCCGAGCCGGGCCGGCCGGCCAGCGCGCCGACGGCCGGGCCGTGGGTGACCCGGGCGGCGTAGAGGGGCCACTCGACCGAGTAGCCGAGGCGCTCGTTGAGCCGGCGCAGCAGCTCGCTCTCCGCCCGGCCCAGCGAGGGGTTGCAGCGGCCGGAGGGCAGCGTGGCCACCGCCGGGTCGACGCCGACGACGGCGGCGAAGCGCTCCCACAGCAGGGCCGGGTCGCCGCCCTGCGCCGGCACCGTGACCACGTGCAGCCGGCCGGCGGGCAGCCCGGCGCCCCAGCGGCGGAGCACCGCGGGGACGTCCTGCCGCAGCCAGAAGGCCTCGGCGTGGCCCTCGGTGGTGTCGGCAGCCGGCCGCTGCTCGTCGGGCCGTCCCGAACCCGGGCGCACCACCTCCAGGAAGTCGCCGAAGGGGAGCGAGTGGCGGTTCTTCAGGTCCTCCTGCCACACCGCGGGCAGCTGCCGGGCCAGGTCCCGCACGGTGACGACGACGTGCACCTCGGCGAAGTCGAGGTCGGCCAGGACGCGGGCGACCTCCTCCTCGGTCAGGTCGCCGAAGAGCTCGTGCGAGACGACCGTCGTCCCCTCGTGGGCGCGGGCCTCCGCCACCAGGCGGCCCCAGGCGCCGGGGACGCCGGGGTCGAGGTGGCCGTGGAAGCTGCGCTGCTGGGCGTCGAGGACGGCGTGGAAGTGCGCGGCCGGGTGCTCCCCGGGGTAGCGGACGCCGGCCTCGGCCAGCGCCGGGCGCGACTCCCAGAGCAGCTCCTGCAGGAACGTCGTCCCGGACTTGGGCGTCCCGACGTGCATGACCACTCGCTGCGCACTCACGGGAACGGATCGTGACGGGTCGGTCCGCCCCACCGGGCGTGTCGCGGCCGTGTCGCCTCCCGCCCGCCCCGGTCGTCACACCGGTCCCACGGTCTCCGGGTCAGCGCCGCCAGAGGTCGCTGATCGCCAGCCCGCGCCGGGCCAGCTGCTCGCGCAGCGCCGCCAGCGACAGCCCGACCACCGACGCCGGGTCGCCCTCCACCCGGCGGACGAACGGCGCGCCCAGGCCGTCGAGGGTGAAGGCGCCGGCCACCGCCAGCGGCTCCCCGGTGGCCAGGTAGGCCTCCACCTCCACCGCCGTCGGGGTCGCGAAGTGCACGACCGTCGAGGTGACGACGACGTCGCGGGAGGCCACCGAGCCGCCGCGGACGTCGAGCAGCGCCTGGCCGGTGTGCAGCGTGCCGCTGCGGCCGGCCATCCGCCGCCAGCGCTCCCGCGCCTCCGCCGCGTCGGCCGGCTTGCCCATCGCCTGGCCGCGGAACTCCAGCAGCGAGTCCGCGCCGACGACCAGCGCGTCGTCCTCCCGCCGGGCGACGGCGCCGGCCTTGGCCGCGGCCAGCAGGGCGACCTGCTCGGCCACCCGGGGCGCGGTCACCGTCGTCTCGTCGACGTCGCTCACCACGACCTCGGGCGCGAGGCCCGCCTGGCGCAGCAGGGCCAGCCGGGCCGGGGACGCCGAGGCGAGGACCAGCCTCCTGCTCACGCGAACCGTCCCGAGGCCCGCCAGCCACCGGGGCCGGGCCGCACCGGCGGCCGGTGCGCGTCGCCGTGGGACGCCCAGGCGCCGACCGGGACGGGCCGGCGCCGTGGCCGGCCTCCCTGGGCCAGGGCGGCGACCACGACGGTGAGCGCGGCGAGCTCCTCGTCGGTCGGCTCACCGCGGACGACCCGCAGCAGCGGGCGCTGCTCACTCACAGCGGGATGTTCCCGTGCTTCTTGGGGGGCAGGGTCTGGCGCTTGTTCGCCAGCAGGCGCAGCGCCTTGGTGATCTCGACGCGGGTCTCCGAGGGGCGGATCACCTGGTCCACGTACCCACGGTCGGCCGCCACGTACGGCGACAGCAGCGTGTCCTCGTACTCGGTGATCAGCTCGGCGCGGCGGGCGTCGGGGTCGGCGGCCTCGGCCAGCTCGCGCCGGTAGAGGATGTTGACCGCGCCCTGCGCCCCCATGACGGCGACCTGCGCGGTCGGCCAGGCCAGGTTGAGGTCGGCGCCGAGGTGCTTGGAGCCCATGACGTCGTAGGCGCCGCCGTAGGCCTTGCGGGTGATCACGGTGATCTTCGGGACGGTCGCCTCGCCGTAGGCGTAGATCAGCTTCGCGCCGCGGCGGATGATCCCCTCCCACTCCTGCGACGTCCCGGGGAGGAAGCCCGGGACGTCGACGAAGGTGAGCACCGGGACGTTGAACGCGTCGCAGGTGCGCACGAAGCGGGCGGCCTTCTCGCTGGCGTCGATGTCGAGCGTGCCGGCGAACTGGGTCGGCTGGTTGGCCACCACGCCCACCGGCCGGCCCTCGACCCGGCCGAAGCCGACCACGATGTTGGGCGCGAACAGCGGCTGCACCTCGAGGAACTCGCCGTCGTCGAGGACGTGCTCGACCACGGTGTGCATGTCGTAGGGCGTGTTCGCCGAGTCCGGGACGACGGTGTCGAGCTCGCGGTCGGCGTCGGTGACGCCGTCGGGGGTGGTGTCGGCGGGCGGCACCTCCACCACGGGCAGCGGGTCGAGGTTGTTGCTCGGCAGGTAGCTCAGCAGCGCCTTGACGTAGTCCAGCGCGTCGGCCTCGTCCTCGGCCAGGTAGTGCGCCACCCCGGACTTGGTGTTGTGCGTGCGGGCGCCGCCGAGCTCCTCGAGGGTGACGTCCTCGCCGGTCACCGTCTTCACCACGTCGGGGCCGGTGATGAACATCTGGCTGGTCTGGTCGACCATCACGACGAAGTCGGTGAGCGCGGGGGAGTAGACGTGCCCGCCGGCCGCGGCGCCCATCACCAGCGAGATCTGCGGGATGACGCCGGAGGCGTGCACGTTGCGCCGGAAGATCTCGCCGTAGAGGCCGAGGGAGACCACGCCCTCCTGGATGCGCGCGCCGCCGCCCTCGTTGATGCCGATGACCGGGCAGCCGTTGCGCACCGCCAGGTCGAGCACCTTGACGATCTTCTCGCCGTAGACCTCGCCGAGGCTGCCGCCGAAGACCGTGACGTCCTGGGAGAACACGCACACCGGGCGGCCGTCGACGGTCCCGTACCCGGTGACGACGCCGTCGCCGAAGGGCCGTCGGGCGTCCATGCCGAAGTTGGCGGAGCGGTGCCGGGCGAACTCGTCGAGCTCGGTGAACGAGCCGGGGTCCAGCAGCGCCTCGATCCGCTCGCGGGCGGTCATCTTGCCCGCGGCGTGCTGCTTCTCCACCGCCCGCTCGGAGCCGGCGTGCGTGGCCTCCTGGACGCGGCGCTCGAAGTCCGCCAGCTTGCCGGCGGTCGTGTGGACGTCGATGTCACCGGGGACGTGCTCGCCGGCGCTCTCCCGTTCAGCCGCACTCACGGAGCCGTAGCGTAGGGGAGTGCCCGACGCGTCCTCCGCCCGCTGGTCGGAGCTCGACCGCCCGCCGCTCGACGGCCCGGCGCTGCAGGCGGCGCTCACCCGCGACAGCCGGCTGTGGCGCTCGGTGGAGGTCGTGGAGGAGGTCGGCTCCACCAACGCCGTCCTCCTCGAGCGGGCCGCCGGCGACGACGCTCCCGAGGGCCTGGTCCTCGTCGCCGAGCACCAGGCCGCCGGGCGCGGCCGGCTGGCCCGCACCTGGGCCTCCCCGCCCCGGGCCGGGCTGACCGTCTCGGTGCTGCTGCGCCCCGACGTCCCCGCCGCCCGGCGCGGGTGGCTGCCGCTGCTCACCGGCGTGGCGCTGGCCGAGGCCGTCGGCGAGGTCACCGGCGTCCGCACCTCGCTGAAGTGGCCCAACGACCTGCTCGCGCTCGACGGCACCAAGCTGGCCGGCATCCTGGCCGAGGCGGCCGGGACCGCGGTCGTCGTCGGCACCGGCCTCAACGTCTCCACCCGGCGCGAGGAGCTGCCCCCGACCGGGTCGTCGCTGGCGCTGGTCACCGGCGCCGCGGTGGACCGGGCGCCGGTGCTGCTGGCCTACCTGCGCGCGCTGGAGCGGCGCTACCTCGCCTGGACCGCCGCGCTCGGCGACCCGGTCGCCACCGGCCTGGCCACCGACTACCTCGCCTGGTGCTCCACCGTGGGCGCCGAGGTCGCCGTCGCGCTGCCCGACGGCGCGACGCTGGAGGGCACCGCCACCGCCGTCGACTGGGACGGCCGGCTGGTGGTGCGCACCCCGGACGGCACCGCCGAGCTGGCCAGCGGCGACGTCCGGCACGTGCGGACACGCCCGCCGGGAACCTGACGCGCGGCCCCCGCTCGGTCATCCTGGCCCGGTGCCCTACCCCGACAAGCTCCTCGCCGACGACGAGGAGGTCCTCGTCCACCTGCACCCGCACTGGACGACGCTGTTCTGGCCGGTCGTGTGGTTCCTCGTCGTGGTGGGTGCCGGCTCCTACGTCGCCGCGCTCGTCCCGGCCGGCGGGCAGCAGGGCGTGCTGCGCGCGGCCCTGCTCGCCGTCGCGGTGGTCGTGCTCGCCGTCCTCGTCGCCCGGCCGGTGCTGCGCTGGCGGACGACGCACACCGTCGTCACCACCTCCCGGCTGCTCGTGCGCGCCGGCGTGCTGACCCGCCGCGGGCGGGACGTGCCGCTGTCGCGGATCACCGACGTGTCCTCCCGCCAGACGCTGGGGCAGCGGGTGCTGCGCTCCGGGACGCTGACGGTCGAGACCGCCGGGGAGGGTGCGGTCGTGCTCGACCGCCTGCCGGCCTGTGACCACGTCCAGCGGCTCCTGGTCGAACTGGTCGAGGAGGACGCCGACCGGTCCGCGGCGGTGTGACGCCCGGGACACGCGGGAGTGCTGGGGGCGCTTCGTCAGGTTGTGCCGGACGCGCCCGGCGAAGTCTGGAGGCGCATGACTCAACGTGACCGGATCGTGCCGTTAGCGTGGTCGACGGGGCCACGGGACCGGTCCTTCACGACGACTGGGGGAGACCATGCGGGCAGCAGCCGGACAGGACGCGGGCCGCGCGACGGGCGGGCCGCCACCGGGTGAGATCCGGGCCCTGACCGGGTTGCGCGCCCTCGCCGCGACGTGGGTGGTCGTCCTCCACTTCAGCAACAACCCCGGCTCGACGTGGGCGCCGGTCCTCCAGCCGATCCGGCCGCTGATCCAGAGCGGCTGGCTCGGCGTCGACCTGTTCTTCGTGCTCAGCGGCTTCGTGCTGACCCACACGTACCTCGACAAGATCGGCCGCCGGGTGGGCGTGCGCTCCACCGCGGCCTTCTACTGGAACCGGCTCAGCCGGGTGTGGCCGACCTGGCTCGTGGTCATGGGCGCCTTCACCGGCTGGCTGGTGCTCAAGCACCTCACCGTCGGCGGCCTGCACGTGCACGAGCCCGACCAGCCGCACGTCGACGCCGCGCACCTGCTGGCGCAGGTCCTCATGGTCCAGCAGTGGACGCAGCCGATGGTGTCGGCCTCGACCTTCCCCGGCCCCGGCTGGTCGCTGTCGGCCGAGTGGCTGGCCTACCTCGTCTTCCCGGTCCTGGTCCTCGGGCTGCACCGGGTCCGCCGGCTGCCCGCCGCCGTGCTCGCCGTCGGGGCGCTGCTCCCGCTGCTGCCCTTCGCCTGGATCGCCGCCGCCGACGCCACCCACGAGTACGCCTGGGCATGGCTGCTGCGCATCGCCGGCGCCTTCGTGGCCGGCAGCCTGACCGGGCTGTGCGTGCGCCGGATCCGGCCCACCGAGCGGGTCCGCCGCGGCGCCTCGGTCCTGGCGGCCGGGACGCTCGTCTGCATCGGGGTCGTGGTGTGGTGGTCGGCCGCCCGCTTCGTCGACCACGCCGGCGTCGCCGTCCTCGCCTTCCCCGTCCTCGTCGGCGCGCTCGCCTTCGCCGACCGCGGCCCGGCCCGCCTGCTGAGCACCCCGTGGATGGTCACCGGCGGCCGGATCTCCTTCGCCGTCTACCTGGTGCACCTGTTCGTCTTCGAGGTCTGGTGGACGGCGATGGACGTCGTCCCGCACCTGCAGCCGGACTCGCGGCTCGCGTCGCTGGCCGCACCGCTGGTCCTGGTCGCGCCGTTCCCGCTGGCCTGGCTCACGTGGCGCTACGTCGAGGAGCCCGCGCGGCTGTTCATGCGGCGCTTCGCTCCGCAGGACGCGCCGCGCGCGGTCTCCCTGCCGCCGGTGCACGAGCGGGCGGGGGCCGCGGGCGGCCGCACCCCGGAGCCGGCGTTCCCCGCGCAGCGCGCCCCGGGCCAGGCCGACGCCGCGCAGCCGAGCCTCGTCAGCGGCTGACCGCTGCCGGTCCCGGCGGGCCCGACCGGTCCTGTCGGCCCCGCGACCTACCCTGCGCACCCATGCGGCTCCTGCACACCTCCGACTGGCACATCGGGCGGTCGCTGCACGGTGCCGACCTGCTCGCCGAGCAGGAGGCGGTGCTGTCGGGGCTGGCCGGGGTGGTGGCCGCCGAGGGCGTCGACGCCGTCGTCGTGGCCGGTGACGTCTACGACCGCGCGGTGCCCTCGGCCGACGCCCAGGCCGTCCTCGACCGGGTGGTGGGGCGGCTGCTCGGCGCGGGAGCCACGGTCGTGCTCACCCCGGGCAACCACGACTCGGCCCGCCGGCTGGGCACCTTCTCCGGGCTGCTGACCCAGGCCGGGCTGCACGTGCGCGCGTCCACCGCGCGGCTCGACGAGCCCGTGCTGCTCACCGACGCGCACGGCGAGGTCGCCGTCTACGGCGTGCCCTACCTCGAGCCCGAGATCGCCCGGCACGAGCTGGGCCTGCGGGAGGCCCGCAGCCACGAGGCGGTGCTGCGGGCGGCGATGGAGCGGGTGCGCGCCGACCTCTCCCTCCGCCCGGGGGCACGGTCGGTCGTGCTCGCGCACGCCTTCGTCGGCGGCGGCGTGGCCAGCGAGAGCGAGCGCGACATCTGCGTCGGCGGGGTCGACCTGGTGCCGGCGTCGGTGTTCGACGGCGTGGACTACGTGGCGCTGGGCCACCTGCACCGGCCGCAGTCGCTCACCGACCGGCTGCGCTACAGCGGCTCGCCGATGGCCTACTCCTTCGGTGAGGCCGGGCAGGGCAAGCAGGCGTGGCTGGTCGACCTCGACGCCTCCGGGCTGGCCGGCGTCCGCGCCGTGCCGCTGCCGGAGCCGCGGCCGCTGGTCGTGCTCACCGGCACCCTCGAGCAGCTGCTCGACGACCCGGCGCACGCCGCGGCGGAGGACGCGTTCGTCTCCGCCCGGCTGACCGACGACGTCCGCCCGGCCGACCCGATGCGCAAGCTGCGCGCCCGCTTCGGGCACTGCGTGCACCTGGAGTGGGTCGGCGGCGGGGGCGGCGGCGACGGCCGCAGCTACCAGGAGCGGCTGCGCGGGCGCGGCGACGTGGACGTCGCGGGCGAGTTCGTCGCGCACGTCCGCGACGGGGTGGCGGCCACCCCCGCCGAGCGGGACCTGCTGGCCCGGGCGCTGGGCGCCGCGGCCCGCGAGGAGCTGGCCCGGTGAGGCTGCACTCGCTCACCCTCACCGCCTTCGGCCCGTTCGCCGGCACCGAGACCCTCGACGTCGACGAGGTCTCCCGTGACGGGCTGTTCCTCCTGTGGGGCCCCACCGGCGCCGGCAAGACGACGCTGCTCGACGCCGTGGTGTTCGTGCTCTACGGCACCGTGCCGGGCGCGCGCGGGGAGGCCCGGCGGCTGCGCAGCGACCACGCCGACGCCGCCACGCGCACCGAGGTCTCCTGCGAGCTGACCCTCGCCGGCGAGCGCCTGCGGGTCACCCGCCGGCCGGAGCAGACCCGCCCGAAGAAGCGCGGCGCCGGGGAGACCACCGAGCAGGCCCGGCTGACCGTGCAGCGCCGGTCGGGCGGGGACTGGGAGCCGGTGAGCACCCGCATCGACGAGGGCTCGGAGTACCTGCGGGTGCGGCTGGGCCTGTCGGCCGAGCAGTTCTGCCAGGTGGTGCTGCTGCCGCAGGGCGACTTCGCCCGCTTCCTGCGCGCCGAGCCCGAGGACCGCGGGCGGCTGCTGCGCACCCTCTTCGACGTCGACCGGTTCGCCCGCGCCGAGGAGTGGCTGGCCGGCGAGCGGCGCGCCGCCGACGAGGCGCTGCGGGCCGACCGGCACCGGGTGAGCACGCTGCTGCACCGCGTCGCCCAGATCGCCGACGTCGAGGTGCCCGAGGAGCTGGCGCCCGAGCTGGTCGGCGCGCGTCCCGGCGCGTCCGTGGGGACGTGGGTGCGGGAGGTCCGCGCCCGGGCGGCCGGGCAGCAGTCCCGGGCCGCCGCGGCGGCGGAGGCCGCGGCCGGCGACGGCGCCCGCGCCGACGCGGACCTGGCGGCCGCCCGCGCGCTGGCCGACCGGCACGCCCGTCGCGACCGCGCCCGGACCGAGCTCGACCGGCTCACCGCCCGGGAACCGGAGCTGGCGCCGCTGCGGGCCCGCGCCGACGCCGGCCGCCGCGCCGAGGCGCTGCGCGACGTCCTGGACGCGGCCGCCCGCACCGCGGAGGCCGCCCGGCGCGCGACCACCGCCCGGGAGGCCGCCGCCGGAGCGTGGGCCGCGGTCGCCGGCGGGCGCGAGGCCGCCACCGGCACCGCCCGCGAGCTGCGCGACGCCGCCGCCGCGGCCCGGGCACTGCTGCCCGAGGCCGGCCGGGCCGCCGAGCTCGCCGCCGCGGTGACCCGCCTGGCGCGCGAGACCGAGCGGCTCACCGCCCGCTGCGCCGAGGGCGCCCGCGCCGCCGAGGAGGAGCCCACCCGGGTGGCCGCCGCCCAGGAGCGGCTCGATGCCGCCCAGACCGCCGCCGCCCGGCTGCCCGGCGTGGTCGCCGCGGAGGAGGCCGCCGCGGCCGCGCTGGACGCCGCCGCCCGCGCCGCCGAGGTCGCCGGCCGTCTCGAGCGGGCCCGCGCCGGCGCCGACGCCGCCCGGCTGGCCTGGCTGGACGCCCGCGAGCGCCTGGTCGACGTGCGCACCGCCCGGCTGGAGGGCATGGCCGCCGAGCTCGCCGCCGGGCTGGCCGACGGCGCGGACTGCCCGGTCTGCGGCTCTCCCGAGCACCCGCGGCCCGCCGTGCCGGCCGGGGCGTCGGTGACCGCCGACGACGAGGACCGGGCCCGCGCCGCGGTCGACGCGGCCGACGAGCGCCGTGCCGCCGCCGGCGCGGTCGTCGAGGAGCACGAGCGCCGGCTGGCCGTGCTGCGCGAGCGCGCCGGCGAGCGACCCGCCGAGGAGCTCGCCGGGCAGGCCACCGCTGCCCGCGCCGAGCGCGACCGCGTCGCCGCCCGGGCCGCGGACGTCGAGGAGGCACGCCGCGCGCTCGCCGCCGCGGAGGCCCGCCGCGAGGCCGCCGCCACCGCCCTGGCCGCCGACCGGGAGGCGCTGCAGCGGTGCACCGCGGAGCGGGCGGCCCGCGCCGACGCGCTCGCCGAGCTGACCGCCCGGCTGGACGCCGCCCGCGGCGGGGACGCCGACCTGCCCGCCCGGGTCACCCGGCTCACCGCCGGGGCCGACCGCTGCGAGGCCGCCGTGGCCGCCACCGACGAGGAGCGCCGCGCGGCCGCCGCCGACGACGAGGCCCGCGCGGCCGCCGCCGACCGGGCCGCCGCGGCCGGCTTCGCCGACGTCCGCGCCGCCGGGGAGGCGCTGCTGGCCGCCGGGGAGCTGGCCGCGCTCGACCGCCGGCTGGCCGAGCACGACGAGGCCCGTTCGGTGCTGGCCGCCACGCTCGCCGACCCCGACCTCGCCGACCTGGACGAGCGGCCCGACGTCGCCGCCCTGCAGGCCCGCTGCGCGGAGGCGACCGCCCGCCGCGAGGAGGCGGTCACCGCGCTGGACCAGGCGCGCCGCTGCGCCGACGCGCTCGACGGGCTGGCCGGCGAGGTGGTCGCCGCCGAGGTGGAGCTCGCCGAGCGCCGGGCCCGCGCCGACCAGGTGGGCGGGCTGGCCGACCTGGTGGGGGGACGGGGCGCCAACACGCTGCGGATGCGGCTGCAGTCCTTCGTGCTCGCCGCCCGCCTCGAGCAGGTGGCCGAGGTGGCCAGCCGGCGGCTGCAGGAGATGTCGCGCGGGCGCTACACGTTCCTGCACAGCGACGCGCTGGGCCGCCACGGCGCCCGCGGCGGGCTCGGCCTCGACGTCCTCGACGAGTACACCGGCACCCGGCGGCCCACGAAGACCCTCTCGGGCGGGGAGAGCTTCATGGCCTCGCTGGCCCTCGCCCTCGGGCTGGCCGACGTCGTCACCGCCGAGGCCGGCGGCGTGCAGATGGACACGCTGTTCGTCGACGAGGGCTTCGGCACCCTCGACGCCCAGGCCCTCGACGCGGTGATGACCGTGCTCGACGAGCTGCGCCGGGGCGGGCGGACGGTCGGCGTCATCAGCCACCTCGAGGAGTTGCGCACGCGCATCCCCACCCGGCTGGAGGTCGTCGCCGGCCGGTCGGGCTCACGCCTCGCCGCCTGACGGCGCGGCGTCAGGCGCCGGTCGTGGCCGGGTCGGTGCCGGGGAGCCGGCGCACGACCCCGGTGTGCGGGCGGCCCTGCTCGGGCGTGGTCCCAGCGGCCGGCGCCTGCTTGGGCGGGAAGACCCAGCGGCGGTAGGCGAACCAGCGCACGACCGTGCCCAGGCAGATGGAGGCGACGTTGGCCGCCTGCAGCACCAGGGCGTGCTCCTGGCCCAGCGGGTGGCGCACGACGGCGACGACCGCCAGCCCCAGGAGCAGGGTCAGCCCGTTGACCAGCACGAAGGCGACGTACTCCCGCCGGTAGCCGGTGCGCTCGCGGTGCGCGAACGACCAGAACCGGTGCCCGAGGTAGGCCACCGAGGTGGAGACCAGCGTGGACGCCAGCTTGGCCGTCACCGCGCCGGTGCCCGAGCCGTACAGCAGCTGGAACAGGGCGACGTCGAGGGCGAAGCAGGAGGCGCCGACCGCGCCGAAGGCGCCCAGCTCCCGGAGCAGGAGGTGCCACGTGCTCCTGGCGCGGCGGCCCAGCGCCGGGAGGAGGCCCATGGGGACCGACTGTACGGTCCGGCGGCCGGCGGGCACGCTGCCCTGCGTCCGCGGCCCCGACCACCGCACAGGCGACAATCGCAGCCATGCCCTCTCCCTCCCGCCGGTCCCGGCTGAGACCCCCGCGGTGGCGGCGCGCGGCCGTGCTCCTGGTGCTGCTGTGCGCGCTCGTGAGCACCGCCGCGTGCACGGCCACGCCGGACGTGCAGGCCGAGGACCGGGAGCCCGAGGAGGTCGTCCTCGTCGTGGTCGGCGACTCGCTGACCGCCGGCACCGAACCCCTGGCCGACGGCGAGGTCCGCGGCCAGGGCTCGTGGGTGCCGGCCGCGCTCGGGGACCCGCTCGTCCTCGGCGGCGGCTGGGCGGTGCCCGGGGCGACCACCGGGGACATGCGCCAGGGCGTGGGCCGGGTCGACGGCGACGTGCTCCTGGTGATGGCCGGCACCAACGACGTCGCCCAGGGCGTCGCCTGGGAGGCCAGCCGCGACAACCTCCTGACGGTCACGCGGACGCTGCGGCTGGACGAGGTGATCGTGTCGGCCATCCCGCCGTCCGCCGACCACGCGGCGGCCGCCACCGCCTACAACGAGCAGCTGCGGCAGTTCGCCCTCGAGCAGGGCTGGACCTACGTGGACCCCTGGGAGACCGCCCGGGACGGCGAGGGCTGGGTGGCCGGTGGCAGCGCCGACGGCATCCACCCGACCCAGCAGGTGGCCGACGAGGTGGGCCGCACCCTGCGGGTCGCCGTCCTCGCCCGGGCCGCCGGTGGGTGAGTCCCCCCGCCGGGCCACTAGCCTCGGCGGCGCCATGACCTCACTCGACCCGAGGACCGGCCTGCCCGTCGTCGCCATGGTGGGAGGCGGGCAGCTGGCCCGGATGACCCACCAGGCCGCCGTCGCGCTCGGCCAGTCGCTGCGCGTGCTGGCCACCGACCCCGCCGACTCCGCCGCGCTGGTCGCCCCCGACGTCCGGATCGGCGACCACCGCGACCTCGACGCGCTGCGCGCCCTGGCCGAGGGCGCGACGGTGGTGACCTTCGACCACGAGCACGTCCCGACCGAGCACCTGCGGGCCCTGGCCGCCGAGGGCGTCCGCGTCGCGCCCGGCGCCGGGGCGCTGGTCCACGCGCAGGACAAGCTGGTGCTGCGCCGGGCGCTGGCCGAGGCGGGTGAGCCGCAGCCCGCCTGGGCCGAGGTGCGCTCCCCGGAGGACCTCGCCGCGTTCGCCGACGCACACGGCGGGTGGCCGGTGGTCGTCAAGACCCCCCGCGGCGGCTACGACGGCCGCGGTGTGTTCGTCCTCGACGAGCCCGGCCAGGCCGGCGACCTGTTCGCCGCGCACCCCGCGCTGCTGGTCGAGGAGCGCGTGCCGCTGCTGCGCGAGCTGGCGGTGCTGGTGGCCCGCTCGCCGTTCGGCCAGGTCGCCGTCTGGCCGGTGGTCGAGACCGTGCAACGCGACGGGATCAACACCGAGGTGCTCGCTCCGGCGCCGGGCCTCGACGAGGAGACCGCCGGCGCGGCGCAGGAGCTCGCGGTGCGGATCGCCGCCCGGGTCGGCGTCGTCGGCGTGATGGCCGTCGAGCTGTTCGAGACCGCCGGGGGCGTGCTGGTCAACGAGCTGGCCATGCGCCCCCACAACTCCGGCCACTGGACGATCGAGGGGGCCCGCACCAGCCAGTTCGAGCAGCACCTGCGCGCCGTCCTCGACTACCCCCTGGGCTCGACGGAGCTCGCCGCACCGGTCGTCGTCACGGCCAACGTGCTCGGCGGTCGGGCGTCGGCGCCGGACTGGGTCGGTCCCGGCATCGACGAGCGGGTGCACCACCTGATGGCGCACTGGCCCGACGTGAAGCTGCACTGGTACGGCAAGGGTCAGCGCCCCGGCCGCAAGCTCGGCCACGTCACCGCGCTGGGCGCCGACCTCGCCGCGGTGCGCGCCCGCGCCGTCGCCGCGGCCCGCTACCTCGCCGACGGCGAGGTCGACCCGGCGTTCGCCTTCCCCGCCTCCGAGGAGCACTGAGTGGACCAGCCGCTCGTCGGCATCGTCATGGGCAGCGACTCCGACTGGCCCACGATGGAGCCCGCCGCCCACGCGCTGGCCGAGTTCGGCGTCCCGTACGAGGTGCACGTCCTGTCCGCCCACCGCACGCCGCAGCGGATGCTCGACTACGCGACGGCGGCGGCCGGCCGGGGGCTGCGGGTGCTCGTCGCGGGTGCCGGGGGAGCGGCCCACCTCCCCGGCATGCTCGCTGCCGCGACGCCGCTGCCCGTGATCGGCGTGCCGCGCCCCCTCGACCGGCTCGACGGGCTCGACAGCCTGCTGTCGATCGTGCAGATGCCGGCCGGCGTCCCGGTGGCCACGGTGTCGATCGGCGGCGGCCGCAACGCCGGGCTGCTGGCCGTCCGCGTGCTGGCCGCCGGTGACCCGGAGCTGCGCGCCGCGGTCGAGCGGTTCCAGGCCGACCTCGCCGACTCCGTCGTCGCCCGCGACGCGGCCCTGCGGGAGCGGCTCGCCGGGGAGGCGAGCGGCGTCCACGCGACTGGTCGGACGTCCTAGAGTCCTACTCGTGAGTACGAGCGGGCTGTACCAGCTGACGGAGGAGCACGACGCGATCCGGGCCGCGGTCCGGGACATCGCCGAGCGGGAGATCGCGCCGTACGCGGCCGAGGTCGACGCGGAGTCGCGCTACCCGATCGAGGCGCAGAAGGCGCTCACCGCGGCCGGGTTCCACGCCACGCACATCCCCGAGGCCTACGGCGGCGAGGGCGCCGACGCGATCGCGACCTGCATCGTGATCGAGGAGGTCGCCCGGGTCGACGTGTCCGCCTCGCTCATCCCGGCGGTCAACAAGCTCGGCTCGGTGCCGGTCATCCTGTCGGCGTCCGAGGAGCTCAAGCAGAAGGTGCTGCCCTCGATCGCCCGCGGCGACGCGATGATCAGTTACGGCCTGTCCGAGCGGGAGGCCGGCTCCGACGCGGCGTCGATGAAGACCCGCGCCCGCCGTGACGGTGACACCTGGGTGCTCAACGGCACCAAGGCCTGGATCACCAACTCCGGCGTCTCGGAGTGGTACACGGTCATGGCCGTCACCGACCCGGAGAAGCGGGCCAGCGGGATCTCGGCGTTCGTCGTGCACCGCGACGACCCGGGCTTCGCCGTGGGCCCCAAGGAGCGGAAGATGGGCATCAAGGGCTCGCCCACCTGCGAGCTCTACCTCACCGACTGCACCATCCCGGCCGACCGGATCATCGGGGCGGAGGGCACCGGCTTCAAGACCGCGCTGCGGACCCTGGACTTCACCCGCCCGACCATCGGCGCCCAGGCCGTCGGCATCGCGCAGGGCGCCCTCGACGCCGCCGTCGAGTACACCCGCGAGCGCAAGCAGTTCGGCAAGGCCGTCGCCGACTTCCAGGGCGTGCAGTTCATGCTCGCCGACATGGCCATGCAGATCGAGGCCGCCCGGCACCTGGTCTACGTCGCCGCCGCCCGCGGCGAGTCCGCCCACGACGGCGGCAAGGTGGACCCCGACCTCGGCCGGCTCTGCGCGGCGGCCAAGGCGTTCGCCTCCGACGTCGCCATGAAGGTGACCACCGACGCCGTCCAGCTCTTCGGCGGCGCCGGCTACACGCAGGACTTCCCGGTCGAGCGGATGATGCGCGACGCGAAGATCACCCAGATCTACGAGGGCACCAACCAGATCCAGCGGATGGTGATCGCCCGCAGCCTCCTGCGGTAGGGCGGGGTCAGACCGCGACGGGGAACCCGGTGGTGACCGCGAGGGCGACGAGCGCGGCCGCGACCCAGTCGACGGTGGCGCAGAACGGCGGCCACCACCGGGTCCCGCGGACGAACCCGGTGCGGTGCTGCCAGGCGTCCTTGACGCCGTGGCCGGCCAGCCCGGCGACCAGCAGCCAGGGCGAGCCGGGCACCGCGACGGCGGCGACCACCACGAACAGGGCCGTGACGGCGACCTCGGCGACCAGGACGTGCCGGCGCCCGTCGGCCACGGCGAAGCCGACGTAGACCGCGGCGATGAACGCCAGTCCCAGGGCGTAGACGGTCGCGGGGTCCAGCCAGGGGAAGGCCAGCGGGGAGGCCGCCTGCAGGACGCCGACGACGACGCCCCAGGTCACCGGTGCGCGGAGGTCGCGGGGACGGGCCGGGGCCGCGGCTGGGCCGGTCACCGGGACCGCCACGCGGCCGTGCTCCGGGCCGCCCAGCCGAGCCGGGTCGCGGCCTCGCCGGCGAGACGCCGGACCGCGGCGGTGGGCCGGCTGCCCCCGACCTGCACGGTGGTGGTGTGTAGGCCGCGCACGCCGTGGGGGAACGGGGTCGCGGGCGTCTCGTCCTGCCACCGGCCGTCCGCCGTGTGGCAGCGGACCGTCAGCCGGTGCCGCCCGCGCGTGGCCTCCCACGGCGCGGACCAGGGACGCCAGGCGTCCGGGCCGAGGTCGACGCCCAGGGTGGCGTCGGACCAGGGACCGTCGTCGACCCGGAGCTGCACGCGGTCGACCCCGACGGTCGGCGCCCACGCGTGGCCGCGGACGGTGGTCGGCCCCGCCTCGACGACGGAGGAGCCCGCGGGCGCGTCGATGCGGGAGGCCGGGTGCACCGGGTAGGTCCCGTCGCGCCAGCCGCGCCGTCCCCAGTAGGACAGCGGCGGCTCCGCGGTGACGGTGAGCCGCCGCAGCCACTTGAGGTTGCCGTCCTGGCCGGGACGGCCGGGGACGAGCAGCCGGGCGGGGCTGCCGTGCTCGCGGGGCAGCGGCCGGCCGGCCATCCCGACGGCGAGGAAGGCCCGCCGGGCCGCCGCGAGGGGGAGCACGTTGGTGTAGCCGTCGACGGCCTCGGCGACGACCCAGCCGGCGTCCGCGGTGGGGCCGGCGCGGTCGAGCAGCTCCCCGAGGCCGAGGCCGGTCCAGCGGGCGCACCCCACCCGGGAGCCGCCGACCGGGTCGTGCACGCACACCAGCAGCAGGTCCCGCTCCCCCAGGGGCAGCGACAGCAGCTCGTCCAGGGCGAGGACCAGGCCCTCCTGCACCGCGCCGTCCACCTGCAGCCGCCAGGCGTCCAGGTCGACCCGCGGCTCGGGCACGGTGACGTCGATGACGGGGAACGCCCCGGGCCCGGCGAGCAGCGGCGCGACGCCGGGCTGCCGGGCCGCGGCCGGGAGGGGCGGCAGGGGCCGGGCGGGCGCGGGCAGGGCGACCCGGTCGAGGAGGTCCGCGGCGCGGCGGCCGCGGGCGGTCCGGTCGACGGCGACCACCGCACCCGCGGCCAGCGCCGTGGCCACGGGGACCACCGACGGGGGGACGCGCAGCGGGGCGGCGGCGGCCGCGGAGACCGCGATCCCGGCGACGGCCGCCGCGGCGGTGTCCCGGGCCGACGCGTCGCCGCGGCGCAGCGCCAGGCCGCTGCCCAGGGCGTGCGGCGCGGCCGCCACGGCGGCGCCCAGCAGCGGCCGGTGCCCGGCGAGCGCGCCGCCGGCGGCCGCCGCGAGCCCGCTGACGCCGGCGGCCAGCACGGCCAGGCCCGGCTTGTCGGCCCGCCCGACCAGCGCGACCCCACCGTCGACGAGCGCGGCGGGGGAGGCGTCGACCAGCCCGCGGGCCAGCCCCGACGACGGCGAGCGGCCGCGGCGGGTGGCGGAGGCGGCGACCTCGCCGGCGGCGGCGGCCAGGAGCCCGGCGAGCAGGCCGAGCCGGGGACGAGGGGTGCGGTGCGCGGTCATCGGGGACTCCTCGGTCGGGGTGGTCGGGCGGAGGGAGCGGCCGGGGTCGGCGGCCGCGTCGAGAGCAGCAGCGCCGCGGCCAGGAGCGTGCTCACCGGCCCCCACAGCACGAGGCCGGCGGGGGACAGCCAGCCCAGCGCGGCGGGGACGGCGAGCACGGCGGCCGGGGCCCCGCCGGTCGCGGCGACGGCGCCGGCCGACCAGCCGCACCGGCGCAGGCAGGCGGCCGTGCCCAGCGCCCAGCCGGTGACGGCGGCCGCGGCGGCCGGCCAGGAGCCGGCGCCGAGCAGGACCCACCCGACCTCGAGTGCGAGCAGGGCGGTCAGCAGGGCCAGCAGCGTGGCGGCGTAGCGGAGGAGCAGGGTGCGGACCGTCGTGGCGGTGCCGGTGTGCGGGTCCGTCGGGGGCGCGGGGGTCGTGGTGGGCACGGGTGCCTCCTGCGGCGGGCCGGGCCGGCCCTCACGCCGGTGCGGTCACCGGGACCGCGGCCCCACGGCGGCCGGCTCCGGCCTGCGGCCCCGGCCGGTGCGCGTCGGTGGCCGTGCGGTCGTTGGCCATGCGGTCGTCGAGGGCGGCGGCGTCCGCGCCGACGAAGCCCAGCAGCGCCGATCCGCGGCAGGTCTGCCACGGCAGCCCGAGGACGTGGAGCCCGGGGACGGCGGTGACGCCGGCGTCGTGCCGGACCTGGCCGTCGACCACGACGCCGGGGACGTCCAGCCAGGAGTGGTCGCTGCGGTACCCGGTCGCCCACACGACCGCGTCGACGTCGACGGTGGTGCCGTTGGCGAAGCGGGCCGTGCGCCCGGTGACCCCGGTGAGCCGGGGCCGGAGGTCGACGCCGCGGCGGCGCAGGTCGCGGGTGCGGGTGCCGATGACCAGGTCGCCGCGGGCGCGCAGCCGGCGTCCGAGGCGGGTGTGCGCGGGCACCGTGAAGAAGCCGGCGGCGTCCAGCCAGGTGAACAGGTCGCGGCCGGCGATGCGCTGGGGCAGCTCGGCCGGCCGGGTGCCGACGGCGAGGGTGACCGGCCGGGTGGCGGCGAGCTCGGCGGCGATCTGCAGGCCGGAGTTGGCGCCGCCGACGACGAGCACGCGGCCGGCGCCGGGCAGCCCGGCCGGGTTGCGGTAGTCGGCGCTGTGCAGCTGTGGCACGTCCGGGTCCAGCTGGTCGGCGAGGACGGGGACGTGCGGCGTCTGGAACGGGCCGGTGGCCACGACCACCTGCTGGGCGCGCAGCGTGGCCGTCGGGGTGGTGGCCGTGAAGGTGCCGTCGGGCTCGCGCTGCAGCCGGGACACGGGGGAGTCCAGTCGGACCGGCAGGGCGAAGTGGGCGGCGTAGCCGGCCAGGTAGTCGGCGACGTCGTCCTTGCCCGGGTGGGTGTCGGCAGGTGCGGGGAACGGCAGGCCGGGCAGTGAGTCGTACCGGGCCGGGCTGAACAGCCGCAGCGAGTCCCAGCGGCGGCGCCAGGACGCGCCGATCTCGGGGGCGCCGTCGACGAGCAGGAAGTCCGCGCCGCGGCGGGCGAGGTGGTGGCCGAGGGCCAGACCGGCCTGGCCGGCGCCGACGACGAGCACGTCGAGCGGCTCGCGGTCGGCGGGGGCGGGGGTGTGGTGCACGGCGTCTCCAGGGAGGGGGTCCGGGCCCGGGTCCCGTCGTCCGGGCGGGTCGGTCCGGACGCTAGGAGCGGGCCGCCGGCGTCACGCCGGGAGAACCGCCGGGTCGGTCGCCGGGCACGGCGGGGCGCGCGGCCGGGGGCCGGTCCAGCGGCAGCGCGGTGAGCTCGGCGCGGGAGGTCACGCCGAGCTTGGCGAACACGTTCCGGAGGTGGAAGTCGACGGTGCGGGGGGACACGAACAGCCGCGCGGCGACGTCGCGGTTGGACAGCCCCTGCCGGACCAGCCCGGCGACCTGGCGCTCCTGGGCGGTCAGGTCGGTGGCGGTGCTGACGTCGCGGCGGCGGGCGGTCTCCCCGGAGGCGCGCAGCTCCTGGGCGGCGCGCTCGGCGAGGGGCGCCGCCCCCAGGTCCTCGAACGCGGTCAGGGCGGCACGCAGGTGCTCCCGGGCGTCGACCCGCCGCCGGGCCCGCCGCAGGTGCTCCCCGTACGCGAGCTGCGTGCGCGCCCGGTCCGGCGTGCGCGGGGACGCCGCGTGCGCCTCCAGCGCGGCCCGGAAGTGCTCGTCGGCGGCCGGCCCGTCGGCGAGCAGGGCACGACCGTGCTCGGTGACGGCGACCGCGGAGGCGGTGCCGGTGGCCCCGGCGAACTGCTCGACCTCGGCCAGCCAGGAGCGGACGACGTCCTCCCGGCCGGCCCGGGCGGCGGCGTCGAACAGGTCGAGGGTGGCCAGGCGGCGCAGCACCGGGTTCTGCAGCCGCTCGAGGTGGTGCACCGCGGAGGCGGGCTGCCCGGCGCTGCGCAGCGCACGCGCCCAGTGCGCCAGGTCGGTCACCAGGCTGTCGGTGATGCCGACCGGGTGCTCCTCGCGGATCCGGCCGACCTCGGCGAGGTGGCGGTCGGCCGCGTCGTCGCCGCGCAGGGCCGCGACCAGGGCCAGCTGGGCGAGGGGCAGCGCGGTCAGCCCGGTGGCGCCGGTGCTGGCCGTCAGCGGCAGCGCCTCGGCCGCGGCGCCGGCCGCCTGCGTCCACGCGCCCGTCGCCAGCTGGGCGTGGAAGCCCCGGGTGAGGGCGTGCTCGACCATGGGCAGCGCCCCGGCGCGGCGGGCCGCGGTCAGCTGCTCGTCGTGCAGGCGCAGGCTGCGCGGGTCGTCGTCGACCAGCCAGGCGGCGAGGCCCAGGTTGGGGTGCAGCACGTGGTCGGCGGCGAGCGGGTCGGCGTCGGTGAGGTCGAACCCGCGGCGGAAGGAGCGCGCGGCGGTCGCCCAGTCCCGGCGGCCGACGGCGGCGAACCCCTGCAGCAGCGCCCAGGCGACCCGGGCGGCGGGCGGTGCGCCGGCGTCGGGCTCCCCGACCAGCGTGGCCGGGTCGAGCGGGTCCGGGGAGCGCGCACCGAACGCCGACAGCGCCGCGGCGAGCATGGCCAGGGGCCGCGCGGTCGCCTCGTCCACCCCGGCGGCGAGCCGGGCGGCCTGCAGGACGAGGTCGTAGCCGTCGTTGAGGGAGTGGGTGTTCCACTCGACCTGCGCCTGCAGCAGGAGCAGCCGCGCCCGCGGCAGCGGCTCGGTCACCTCGGCCGCCGCGGCGGCGGCCAGGGCCGCGGCCCGGGAGGGGTGCGCGCCCAGCCAGGCCGAGGACGCGGCCAGGTGGAGCCGCCTGCCGCGGTCGGCGCCGGCGGTGGTGAGCTCGGCGGCGCGGGCCCACGCGGCGGACGCCGCCTCGTGCCCGCCCCGAGCCGCGGCCCGCTCGGCGACCTCGTCGAGGGCGGTGACCACGGTGGCGTCGGGGCGGTCCGCGGCGGCGGCCAGGTGCCAGGCGCGCCGGTCGGGGTCGCCGGCGAGGACGTCGGCGAGGGCCCGGTGCGCGGCGCGGCGCCGGGCGCTGGTGGCGGCGCGGTAGACCGCCGAGCGCACCAGCGGGTGGTCCAGGTGGACCGCGTCGCCGTCGACCCGCAGAAGCCCGGAGCGCTCGACCGCGTCGAGGGCGTCGTCGCCGGCGTCGAGCAGCCCGGCGGCGTCCCGGACGACGGTGGTGCGGCCGGTGTCGTCGGCCGCGGCGACCAGCAGCAACCGCTGGGCCGGCTCGGCCAGGCGCCGGTACCGGTCGAGGAAGGCGCGCTCCACCCCGCCGGTCAGCGGCAGGGGGTCGGGCAGCGGCGCCCGGCCGGCGAGCTGGTCGCCGGTGAGCACGCCGGCGAGCTCGCCCAGCGCCAGGGGGTTGCCGCCGGTGGCGGTCACCAGCCGGTCCCGCACCGCCGGGTCCGCCACGACACCGGCCCGTGCCGAGAGCACCGCGTCGGCGTCCGCCCCGGTCAGGGCGCCGAGGACGACGGCGGGGAGGTCGGCTGCGTCCAGGCGGCGGGCGTCCCCGTCGCGGGCGGCGAACAGCAGGGCCACCCGCTCGGCACCCAGCCGGCGTGCGACGAACAGCAGCGCCGCGGCCGACGCGTCGTCGAGCCAGTGCGCGTCGTCGACGACGACCAGCACCGGGCAGTCCTCGGCGGCGTCGGCGAGCAGGCTCAGCGTGCCGAGGAAGACCAGGAAGCGGTCCCCCTCGCCGGCGGCCACGCCCAGGGCGGCACCGAGGGCGGCCCGCTGCGGCGCGGGCAGCCCGGGCAGCAGGGACCGCAGCGGCCACAGCAACCGCTGCAGCGCGGCGAAGGCCAGCGGCGACTCCGACTCCACGCCCGAGGTGCGCAGCACCCGCACGCCCGCGGCGGCGGCCGCCGCGTCGGCGAGCAGCGTCGACTTGCCGGCCCCCGCGACGCCGCGCACCACCAGCGCGCCGCCGGTCCCGCCGCGCGCGCCGTCGAGCAGGGCGGCGACCGCGGCGCGTTCGGCGTCCCGTCCGGCCAGCACGCGCCCGACCGTACCGACCGGACCGGTCTCGTCCGGGCACGGAGAACCCGGCCGTTCCACCGGCGTGAGCGCCCCCGTCGGCGGTGACCGTGGCAGCCGACCAACCCCCGCCCCCGAGGAGGAGCCATGTCGGCCCACCCCACCGTCGAACCGGTGACCCACCGCCACGGGCACCCCGGCCCGGCACCCACCCCGCACGGGACGCCCGCCGAGGAGCCGCGCCGGCCGTGGACGGTCTTCGCCCTCGTGATCGCCGCCCAGGTGATGGTGGTCCTCGACGTCTCCGTGGTGAACGTCGCGCTCCCGTCGATCGGCCGCGGCCTGCACCTCTCGGCCGCCGACTACCAGTGGACCGTCAGCGCCTACGTGCTGCTCTCCGGCGGCCTGCTGCTGCTCGGTGGGCGGATCGCGGACCTGGTCGACCGCCGGGCGACCTTCCTCGCCGGCGTCGGCCTGTTCACCGCTGCGTCCCTGGCCAGCGCGCTCGCCCAGGAGCCGTGGATGCTGGTCGTCTCCCGCGCCGCGCAGGGCGCCGGCGCCGCACTCCTCACCCCTGCGGCGCTGTCCGTCGTCATGACCGCCTACGCCGGCAGGCAGCGGCAGACGGCGCTGGCGGTCTGGGGCACCGTCGGCAGCCTCGGCATCGCCGCCGGCGTGCTCCTCGGCGGGGCGCTGACCAGCGCACTCGGCTGGCGCGCGGTCTTCCTCGTGAACGTGCCGATCGGGATCGCCGTCGTCGCCGGCGCCCTGCGCACCGTCGCCCGCGGCGCCACCCGGCCCGGCGCGCTGCGCCGCCTCGACGTCCCCGGGGCGCTCACCCTCGTCGGCGGGCTGCTGGCCCTGGTGTCGGGCATCGAGGCCACCCGCTCGGCCGGCTGGACCGCGCCGCGCACCTGGCTCGCGCTGGGCGCCGCCGCGGTGCTGCTCACCGCGTTCGCCCGGCTCGAGCGCCGGGCCGCCGACCCCCTCGTGCCCCCGGCGACCTGGCGCACCCGGTCACTGGTCTCCGCCTCGGGGGTCATGGCCGGCGTCACCGGTGTGGTGGTCGGCGCCGTCTTCCTGAGCTCGCTCTACCTGCAGGACGTCCTCGGCTCGTCCCCCGTCGTGGCGGGCCTGCAGTTCCTGCCGCTGGCCGCCGCGATCACCGCCTCCGCCGCCGTCGCGTCCCGGGTCATCGGCCGGGCCGGCGCCCGCACGCTGATCCTGGGCGGCCTGGTCGTCACGACCGGCGGTGCCCTGCTGCTCGCCACGCGCGCCGGCGGCACCTCCTACGCCGCCGACGTGCTTCCCGGCCTCCTGCTCGTCGGCGCCGGCGTCGGGCCGGTGTTCGTGGCGATCGCGGTCGCCGCGATGGGCGACGTCCCGGACGAGAGCTCCGGCGTGGCGAGCGGGCTGGTGATGACCGGCCACGAGATCGGCGCCGCCCTCGGCGTCGCCGGGCTCGCCGCCGTCGCCGGTGACCTCGCCACCACCGCCGGCCTGGTCGACGGCTACGGCCGCGCCTTCGCCGCCACCGCCGCCGTCCTGGTCGCGCTGGTCGTCCTCACCGCGCTCACCGTGCCGGGCGGCCGGCCGGCCGCCGGCGCCGCGGGTCACGGCCACGGTGCCCACGGCCACGGTGCCCACGGCCACGGTGCCCACGGCCACGCCCACGCCCACGCCCACGCCCACGGCCGCTGAGCCCTCCGACCCACCACCGACCCCGAGGAGTCCCCGTGCTGTCCGACACGCCCCGCACCTTCGTCGGCTCGACCACCTTCACCGTCACCGGCATGACCTGCGACCACTGCCGGCGGGCGGTCACCGCGGAGATCGCCGCCGTGGCCGGCGTCGAGACCGTCACCGTCGACCTGGCCACCGGCACGGTCACCGTCACCGCCGCCGCACCGCTGGACCGCGCCGACATCGCCGCCGCGGTCGACGAGGCCGGCTGGTCCCTCGTCCCGTGACCACGTGCGGCGGCGGGGACCACCCGGCGCCCCGCCGCCGCACCCCCGTCCTCGCCGCCCTGGCCGCGCCCCACCGGTGGAACCGCTGCGCGTCGACGTCGCCGACCTCCACGCCCCAGCGGACGAGCAGCTGCTCGACGCAGACGCGGCCGCCCGGAGCTGACCGCCCGCCCCGGACCTGGCGGTTCTCCCGGTCCGAGCCGGGGAGCCCGCCGCCGAGCATCGGTCCACCCACAGGACCCCGTCCGACCAGGAGACCCGGAGATGACGACGACCGCGCCCCTCCCGGCCGCGAGCGAGGCCCCGGCCTCGTGCACGCTGGAGATCGGTGGCATGACCTGCGCCTCCTGCGTCGGCCGGGTGGAGAAGGCCCTCCGCCGGGTGGACGGGGTGTCCGCCGCGGAGGTCAACCTGGCCACCGAGGTGGCCACCGTCCGGTTCGACCCGCAGCACGTCGGCCTCGACGAGCTGACCGCCGCGGTGGCCCGCGCCGGCTACACCGCGACCCCGCGCCGCGAGGCGCAGCCCGCGACCGGGCCGGCCGACGCCCCGACCGCCGACGACGACGCACACCTCACCGGGTTGCGGCGGAGGTGGCAGGTCACCCTGGCCGTCGGGCTCGGGCTGATGGTCCTCATGTACGTGCCGCTGTACCTGGACACGATGGACTGGCTGATGCCGGCGATCCTCGTCGTGGCCACCGTCGTCCAGTCCTGGGCCGGCCGGGAGGTCTACCGGGCCGCCTGGACCGCGGCCCGGCACCGGTCGACGAACATGAACACCCTCGTCGCCCTCGGCACCGGCGTCGCCTACCTCTACAGCGCCTTCGTCACCCTGTGGCCGGCCGCCGCCGAGCGCTGGGGCCTGCCGCTGCACGTGTACTTCGAGACCTCGCTGGTCATCCTCGCCCTCGTCCTGGCGGGCCGGTGGCTGGAGGGCCGGGCGAAGAAGCGCACCGCAGCCGCGATCACGTCACTGGTCGGGCTCGCCCCGAGGACCGCGCGGGTGCTGCGCAACGGTGCGGAGGTCGACGTCCCGGTCGAGCAGGTCGTCGTCGGCGACCGGGTGCGGGTGCGGCCGGGGGAGAAGGTGCCGGTCGACGGCGTGGTCACCGACGGGGCGACGGCGGTCGACGAGAGCATGCTGACCGGGGAGAGCCTGCCGGTGGACAGGTCGGTCGGCGACACCGTGATCGGCGCGACGCTCAACCGCACCGGCACGGTGGTGGTGCGCGCCACCGCGGTCGGCGGGGACACCGCGCTGGCGCAGATCGTCCGCCTGGTCGAGGACGCACAGGGCGCGAAGGTGCCGATGCAGCGGCTCGCCGACCGGGTCTCGGCCTGGTTCGTGCCGGTCGTGCTGCTGCTGGCCGCGGCCACGTTCGTCGCGTGGGCGCTGTTCGGCCCGGACACCGGCCGGCTCACGATGGCGATCACCACCACCATCGCCGTGCTGATCATCGCCTGCCCCTGCGCGCTCGGGCTGGCCACGCCGACCGCGGTCATGGTCGGCACCGGCCGGGCCGCCGAGCTCGGCATCCTGATCGGCGACGGCGACGCGCTGGAGACCGCCCGCCGGGTCACCGCCGTCGTCCTGGACAAGACCGGCACCCTCACCCGCGGCAGGCCGGCCCTGACCTCGGTGACGACCACCGGTGGCTGGAGCGAGGACGACGTGCTCGCCCTGGTCGCCGCCGCCGAGACCGGCAGCGAGCACCCCGTCGCCGAGGCGATCACCACTGCCGCCAGGGACCGGGGACTCCGTCGTCCCCCGCTCGGCTCCTTCGACGCCGTCCCCGGGCACGGCATCGACGCGGTCGTCGACGGCCGATCGGTCCTGGTCGGCAACGCGGCGCTGATGGAGGCGCGCGGGGTGGACCCGTCGGGGCTGGCGGGCGCCGCCGCCGCTGCCGCCGCTGCCGGACAGACCCCGGTGCTCGTCGCCGTCGACGGTCGGCCGGCCGCGACGATCGCGGTCGCCGACACGGTCAGGCCCGAGTCGGCCGAGGCCGTCGCACAGCTGCAGGCGCTGGGCGTGCAGGTGTGGATGCTGACCGGTGACACCAGCGCGACCGCGCGGGCCGTCGCCGGCCAGGTCGGCATCGAGCACGTCCTCGCCGAGGTGCTGCCGGCCGACAAGGCCGCGGCGGTCCGCGAGTTGCAGGCACGGGGGCACGTCGTCGCGATGGCGGGCGACGGGGTCAACGACGCCCCGGCTCTCTCCGCCGCGGACGTCGGCATCGCCGTCGGCACCGGCGCCGACGTGGCCATCGCCGCCTCCGACATCACCCTCGTCGGCGGGGACCTGCGCGGCATCGTGTCGGCGATCGCCCTGTCACGGCGCACGGTCACCACGATGAAGCAGGGCCTGGCCTGGGCGTTCGGCTACAACCTGCTGCTCGTCCCGGTCGCCGCCGGCGCGCTGTACGCCTGGAACGGGCTGCTGCTCGACCCGGTCCTGGCCAGCGCGGCAATGGCGATGAGCTCGGTCAGCGTGCTGACCAACGCACTGCGGCTGCGGCGGTTCCGCCGCCCGGCGACCGTCGAGGAGGTCCTGCACCTGCCGGCGCGGGCGCGGCTCGGCCAGTACGCCTACCTGACCGGTGTCGCCGTCGTCGCCCTCGCGCTCGGCACCGGCCTCACCGCGGTGAGCCGGATGGAGTTCGCCGAGCGCGGCATGAACGGCCAGCTCGCCTGGGTGCAGGGCACCGGCATGCCGATGCGCCCGGCGATGAGCGAGATGATGACCGCCGAGGTGCCACCCGCCGAGGCCGCCGATGCCGGGGTCGAGGTCCGGCTCGAGCTGCCCGCGCAGGTGGCGCCCGGCCGGCCCACCCGCGTCGTCGCCACCGTCGTCGACGCCGCCTCCGGCGAGCCGGTCGAGGACCTCACCCGCAGCCACGAGGCGTGGATGCACCTCATCGCCACCCGCGAGGACCTCGGCACGTTCGCCCACGTCCACCCGGAGCCGACCGGCGAGCCCGGGCAGCTCGCCGTGGACGTCACCTTCCCCACTCCGGGCCGGTACGTCGTCGACACCGAGTTCCGGCGGCAGGGCGAGATGAGCGACGTCCACCAGCGGCAGGTGGTCACCGTGGCCGGCAGCGCGCCGGCGCCGGTGGTGCCGACCGCCGGGCCGCGCACCGTGGCCGTCGACGGCGTCCGGGTCGAGCTCGAGGGGGACGTCGAGGTCGGGGGCGTCAGCGACCTGGGATTCAGAGTCACCGACGCGGCGACCGGCCGACCCGTCGACGACCTGCAGCCGTACCTCGCCGCCGCCGGCCACGTCGTGGTCGTGCGGGCCGACGGCGCGACGTTCGCCCACGAGCACGCCGAGGTCGAGGACACGTCCGGTCGGCCGGTCCTCGCCCTGCCCGGGCAGACGTTCGGTCCGGAGCTCGACGTGCACGCCGAGTTCCCGACAGCCGGGACGTACCGACTGTGGGCCCAGTTCCGCCTCGCCGACGGGAACGTGGTCACCGTGCCGTTCACCGTCGAGGCCGCCTGAGCCGGCCGTGCGGAGCGAGACGACCCTGCACGTGCGTCCGGCCGGGCCCGACGACGTCCCGGCCGCCGCCGCGGTGCTCGCCGACGCCTCCACCGACCACCCCTGGACCCGGGGGCCGTCCTCGACCTCGGCGCCGTCGCCCTGCCGCACGGGCACGTCGACGTCGGCGCCACCCCGGAGGGCTCGGCTGGCGTCGCCGTCCGGCCGGGCAGCGCGGCGGTCCCCGGTCCTGGCGCCGCACCGGTCGACCGGGGAGCACCTGCTCCCGGCAGGCGGCTGAGGAGCCTCCGCCTGCCGGGCGCGGCCTGTCGGCCGGGTGTCCGAGCGATTGCTAGCGTCGGGCCATGTCCGGCAGCACCGACGCACCGTCACCCCAGCCCCACCCGGAGTCGTCGGCCGCGCCGCTGCGGATCTTCGCCGCCACCAGCTACGGCCCGCACACCGCGCTCACCGGCGGCCGGTTGCGGCGCGACAACCTGCTGCAGGCGCTCGCCGCCCGGGGACACCGGATCGACCGGCTCGACGTCCCCGGCGCGCCGGGCATCTCCTCGGCCGCGAATGCCGGGCGGCTGTCGCTCACCCCGGCGTTCCGCGAGCGCGCCCGGGCCGCCGACGTCGTCCTGCTCGGCGACGTGTTCGTGCTGCCGATGATGCCGGTGCTGGCGCGCACCGGGCGCCCGGTCCTGGTGGAGCTCGTCGACAGCCCGTACCGGCTGGTCGGGGCCGCGCCGAGGCGCACGCCGGCCGAGCGGGCCTCCGCGCTGTTCCAGGCCGCCCAGCTGGTGCCGGTCATGCAGGTGCTGCTGCCCATGGCCGACGCCGTCACCTACATCTCCGGCGAGGACGGCGAGGTCGACCGCGCGCACGTCAAGCGGCTGCCGCCGGACAGCGTCGTGCCCAACGGCATCGAGTCCAGCCTGCTGGACCTCCCCCTGACCACCCCGCCCGACGGGGGCTACCTCGCCTGGCTGGCCGACTGGCGCTACCCGCCCAACCGGGAGTCCTACGAGTGGTTCGTCGAGGAGGTCGCGGTGCACCTGGCCGACGACGTCCTCGCCCGGGTGCGGACCTTCGGCGCCGGTGACCCGCGGAGCGCCCGCGGGACCGGGGACGCCCGCTGGGACCGGGTGCGCCGCCTCGTCGAGCACGCGGGCTTCGTCGACTCGCTCGCCCGGGTCTACGAGGAGGCCCACGCCACCGTGGCGCCGGTCGTCCGCGGTGCCGGCGTGAACAACAAGGTCCTCGAGCCGCTGGCCGCCGGGCGCACCGTGCTCACCACGGCGATCGGCAGCCGGGGCCTGCCTCCGGAGATCCGGGCGCACCTGCGCATCGCCTCGACCGGCGTGGACTTCGCCGCCGAGCTCGAGGACCTGCTGCGCGCCCCGGGGTCGGTCGAGGAGGCGCAGGGTGCCCGGGCCGCCGTGCAGGCGCTGAGCTGGGATGCCGCGGCGGTGCGGATGGAGGAGGCGCTGCGGCGGGTCGTCGCGGCCCACGCCGCCCGGTCGGCCGGCTGACCGCCGCTCACCCCAGCAGCCGGGACACCGCCGACAGCCGCGCGTCCCCGGCCATCGAGGCCAGCCACGCCGACCAGCCGGGCCGGGCGCGGACGGCCTCCAGCGCCGCCCGCGCCGCCACCCGGTCCCCGCGCCGGGAGGCGGCGAGCGCGGCGTAGAGGTCGCGGGCGCCCTCGGGGGCGAACAGCGCCAGCGTCTCGTAGTCGCGCTCGTCGTAGGCCCGCTGCAGGTTGCGCAGCATGCGCAGCTGGGCGACCGGGTCGCCGGAGTCGTCGACGCGCAGGTCCACCCGCACCCCGTCGTCCTCCTCCGACGCCGGCTCGCCGCTGACCACCAGCAGCGCCGCGGACTGCCGTCCGCGCAGGTCGCCGCCGGCGTCCTGGCCCGCGCCGAGGGCGGTGAGCAGCCGGTCGGGCAGCGCGCCGCGCGCGGTCTCGCAGGCCCGCGCCATGGCCGGCAGCACGTCGGGCGAGGCGAGCATGTTGCCCTGCACGCTCCACCCGTCGCCGACCTGGTGACCGCTGACCGGGAACGAGCCGGGCCCGGTGTCGGCGGCCACCACGCCGGAGACGTCGAGGACGGCGATCTGCCGGTCGACGTCCTCGGCCGCGTGCGCGGCCCGGCGCACCAGCACCGCCGGCGCGGTGCCCTCGGCCAGCCCGGACAGCAGCACCGGGCCCAGTCCGCGGGGACTGCGGGCCTGGACGGCGACCACCCCGACCCCCGGACGGGCGCTGGGCACGGCGCGGCCGACGGCGAGGATGCACGAGGAGACCGCGATGCCCATCTCCCCGGTCGCGGGGTCGCGGGCGACGACCGAGAACGTCACCGGGGGAGCGGTGGCGCGGTCAGACGGTGGCCGGCAGCGCCATCGTCGGGACGTCGCCGGGCACGGCCAGGGGCGCGCCGGTCCTCTCGACGACCTCGTCGGCGGTGACGCCGGGGGCGACCTCGCGGAGCACGAACCCCTCGGGGGTGACGTCGACGACGGCGAGGTCGGTGACCACCCGGTCGACGCACGCCTTGCCGGTCAGCGGGAGCGTGCACTCCTCGACCAGCTTCGGGGACCCGTCGCGGGCCACGTGCTCCATCATGATGATCACCCGGCGGGCGCCGTGGACGAGGTCCATCGCGCCGCCCATGCCGTTGACCATCTTGCCGGGGATCAGCCAGTTGGCCAGGTCGCCGCGGGGGTTGACCTGCATCGCGCCGAGCACGGCGAGGTCGAGGTGCCGGCCGCGGATCATCGCGAAGCTGGTGGCGGAGTCGAAGAAGCTGGCGCCGGGCAGGATGGTGACGGTCTCCTTGCCCGCGTTGATCAGGTCGGGGTCCTCCTCGCCCTCGAACGGGTAGGGCCCGACGCCGAGCACGCCGTTCTCCGAGTGCAGCACCACGTGCACGCCGTCGGGGACGAAGTTGGGCACCAGCGTGGGCATGCCGATGCCGAGGTTGACGTAGGCGCCGTCGGTGAGCTCCTGGGCCACCCGGGCGGCGAGCTGGTCACGGGTCAGCGTCATCTCAGTTCGTCCCCTCGGTGGCGGTGGCCTCGTCGCCGGCGGCGGCCGGGGCGTCGTCCGCGCCGCCGGCCGGCGGCCGCGGGCGGCTCGTGCGCCGCTCGATCTTCTTGCCCTCCGGGCCGACGACGACCACCCGGTCGACGAACACCCCGGGCAGGTGCACCTGCTCGGGTGTGATCTCGCCGGGCTCGACGAGCTCCTCGACCTCGGCGATCGTGATCCGCCCGGCCATGCCGGCCAGGGGGTTGAAGTTCATCGCCGACTCGTGGAAGACCAGGTTGCCGTGCCGGTCGCCGACCGCGGCGCGGACCAGCCCGAAGTCGGCGGTCAGCGCGGTCTCGAGGACGTACTGCCGCCCGTCGAACTCGCGCAGCTCCTTGGGGCGGGAGGTCTCCACGACGTTCCCGTCCGCGTCGTAGCGCACCGGGATCCCGCCGTCGGCGACCATCGTGCCCACCCCGGTCGGCGTGTAGAAGGCGGGGATGCCGGCGCCGCCGGCGCGCAGCCGCTCGGCCAGCGTGCCCTGCGGGGTCAGCTCGACCTCCAGCTCCCCGGAGAGGTAGAGCCGGGCGAGCTCCTTGTTGCCGCCGACGAACGAGCTGATCGTGCGCCGGATGCGCCCGGCGTAGAGCAGCACGCCGAGGGCCTGGTCGTCGACGCCGCAGTTGTTGGAGATGGTGACCAGGTCGCGGGTGCCCTTCTCCAGCAGCGCGTCGATGAGCCTGATCGGCACGCCGCACAACCCGAACCCGCCGACGGCGAGGGTCGCGCCGTCCTCGACGTCGGCCACCGCCTCCCGCGCGCTCGCGACGACCTTGTCCACCATGCGACCACCGTCCGTCCGTGAGGCGGGCCGGCCGGGGCCCTCAGGCGGGCCGGCCGAGCTCGCGGAAGCCCTCGATCCGGAGGCCGAGCGTAGCGGTGACCCGTTCGGCCTCCGCCCGGCTCCTCAGCCCGTCGACCACGGCGTTCCGGCACAGCACCAGCGAGGCTCCGGCGGCCAGCGGTGCCAGCAGCCAGGCGACCGGCCCGGCCTCGGCCGCCGTCCGCTCGTCGACGAGCAGCCGGTCGCCGGCCGCGATGCCCAGCCGGCCGGCCAGCTCACCGGCCGCGGCGACCAGGCCGCCCAGGGTCAGCTGCAGCCCGCCGGCGAGCAGGCCGGGCGCGTCCGGGTCGGCCGGGACGAGGGGCGCGAACACGTCGCCGTGGGCGCGCACCTCGAGGGCGAAGTCGCGCGCCGGGCCCCGGTAGTCGGTCATGCCCAGCCCCAGCGGGTGCAGCGACAGGCCCACCAGCTCGAGCAGGTCCTGCTCCTCGAGCGGGGCGAGCCGGTCCTGCGCGGCCAGGACGACGTCGGCGGTGTCGAGCCGGCCGTCGTCCTCCACGGCGGTGTCGAGGACGGCGGCGCCGCAGCTCCAGACGCCGAGCAGCACCGCGGCGGTCTGCCAGTGCACCGGCAGGGCGACCGCGACGGTGCTGCCCGCGCCGACGTCGAACTCGTCCTGCAGCAGGTTGGCCGTCTTGGCCACCCAGTTGGCCAGCGTCGTGGCCGACAGCTCCACCCGCTCGCCGGTGGCGTCGTCGTAGGCGGTGACCAGCGGGGCGGCCGCGTCCCGGCGCAGCGCGGCGGCGAGCAGGTCCGACGGTGTCCTCGGCGCGGGGCTCATGGCCCCAGCCTCCCAGCAGGTGAGGTGCTGGAACGGCCACCCCTCAGGGGCCCGCGCCGAGCGGAGCGAGGCGTGGGGAGGGGGAGGGGTGGTCCTTCCTCAGTTGATGCAGCTGGTGTCGGCGGCGGTGCGGGCCGGCTCGGTGGGCGCGGCCGACGGAGCCGCCGCCGGCGGGGTGGTGGCCTGGCCGACGCCGTTGAAGTCCTCGCCCAGCACGAGCTGGACCGTGCCGGCGGAGGGGTCCTCGCTGCCCTCGGTCACCGCGCCGGGCACCTGGGCGGCCACGGCCGCGGCCAGGGCCTCGTCACCGGCGGCGTAGCGGATCGTCGTCTGCGCGTAGTCGCTGCTGGAGGCGTTGCCGGTGCTGGTCACGGTGAACCCGGCGTCCTCCAGGGCGGAGCCGGCCTCGCCGGCCAGGCCGGGGACGCCCGAGCCGTTGTAGACCTCCACCGACACCTCCGAGGGCGCGGCGGTGGGCGGGGCCTCGGTGGTGGGCGCCGCCGCCTGCTCCGGCTCGGCCGAGAGGTCGGCGAAGAAGGCGTGCAGGTCGTCCTCGTCGGCCAGCCGGAGGATGGAGCGGCCCTGCTCGTCGCGGTCGTCGCCGACGATGGGCACGGTCTGGAACTCGATGCTGCCGGCGGTGACGGCCTGCATCTGCTGGGCCAGGTCGAGCAGCACCAGGTCGCGGTCGATGGTCAGCGACTGCGACGCCGCCTCCACCAGCTGCCGCTGGGTGCCCAGGTCGAGCAGCACGTCCTCGTCGAGGATCTTGCGCAGCACGCCGGCCATGAACACCTGCTGGCGCACGATGCGGTCGAGGTCGCCGCGGGGCAGGCCGTGCCGCTGGCGGACGAAGGCCAGGGCCTCGGCGCCGGAGATGGTCTGCACGCCGGCCGGGAAGACCGCGCCGGAGTACGCCGAGTCGTCCACCGCCGCGCAGAGGTTGACCTCGACGCCGCCGACGACGCTGCTGAGCTCGAAGAAGCCGAGCAGGTCGACCTCGGCGTAGTGGTCGATCATCAGGCCGGTCAGCTGGCTGATCGTCTGCACCAGCAGCTGGGCGCCGCCGGCCTCGCGCTCCTCCTCGGGCGCGGAGTCGTCGACCTCGCCGTAGCCGTAGGCGTAGGCCGCGTTGAGCTTGTCCATCCCGTGCCCGGGGATCTCCACGTAGGAGTCGCGGGGGAAGGACACGAAGGAGGCGCGGGACCCGTCGGCGGGGAGGTGCACCAGGATCATCGTGTCGGTGTTGATGCCGGAGTCGGTGCCGGCGCTGAGCTCGGCGAGCTGCTCCTCGGACAGCTGCGCGCGGCTGTCGTTGCCCACCAGCAGCAGGTTCACCGCCTCGGGCGCGCCGCCGGCGTTGGAGTTGCCGGCGGTCGGGATGGCGTCGGTGCGGTTGACCGTGGCCTCCGCGACCCGGCCGAGGTACCAGCCCCAGCCGCTGGCGCCGAGCAGCACCACCGACAGGACGGCGGCGACCGCGCGCGCCACGACCGCGCCCCGGCGGGCGCCCGACCGGCCGCGGCCGGGGCGCTCGTCGTCGACGCGCGACGCGGCCCGGGAGGGGGTCGCCTCACCGCGGACGGCGCGGGGCGGACGGCCGGCGCGCGGGTCGAGCCGGGCGGGGAGGGGCCGGCCCGAGGACCCACCCTGCTCGTTGCGGTCTCGGCTCACGGGACCGAGGTTAGGGGCGCCGGGGGGAGCTGCCGCGCCCGCGACACGGCGGAACGCTCCGTCTCGCCGTCGCCCCCGCCCGTCTGACACCGGGCGCCCGACGAGTCCCCGGCCGCCCCACCCGTCCCAGGAGCCACACCGGGGAGGATGCCCGCGGCGGGGACCCACAGGAGGATGCAGCCATGCGCGTGCTGGTGACCGGGGGAGCGGGCTTCATCGGCTCGCACTACGTCCGGACGATGCTGACCGGCGGCTACCCCGGCTACGAGGACGCCGAGGTGACCGTCTTCGACAAGCTGACCTACGCCGGGAACCGGGCCAACCTGGCGCCGGTCGCCGGCAGCCCGCGGCTGCGCTTCGTGCAGGGCGACATCTGCCTGCGTGCCGACCTCGACGCCGCCGTCCCCGGGCACGACCTCGTGGTCAACTTCGCCGCCGAGTCGCACGTCGACCGGTCCATCCACGGCGCGTCCGACTTCGTCCTCACCAACGTGCTCGGCGCCCAGCAGGTGTTCGAGGCGGCGCTGCGGCACGGCGTCCGCCGGGTGCTGCACGTGTCCACCGACGAGGTCTACGGCTCCATCGACGAGGGCTCCTGGACCGAGGACTGCCTGCTCGAGCCGAACTCGCCGTACTCGGCGTCCAAGGCCGGCAGCGACCTCGTCGCCCGCGCCTACGCCAAGACCCACGGCCTGGACGTCTCGGTGACCCGCTGCAGCAACAACTACGGGCCCTACCACTTCCCCGAGAAGGTCATCCCGCTGTTCGTCACCAACCTGCTCGACGGCGAGCCGGTGCCGCTCTACGGCGAGGGCGCCAACGTCCGCGACTGGCTGTTCGTCGACGACCACTGCCGCGGCATCCAGCTCGTCGTCGAGAAGGGGCTGCCGGGCGAGTACTACAACATCGGGGGCGGCCGGGAGCTGTCCAACCGCGAGCTCACCGGGCTGCTGCTGGCGGCGACCGGGCGCGACTGGAGCTACGTGCAGCCGGTTCCCGACCCCCGCGGCGGCGGCCACGACCTGCGCTACTCGGTGGACTACGGCAGGACCGCGGCCCTGGGCTACGCGCCGCGGGTGTCCTTCGAGGAGGGCCTGGCGCTGACCGTGCAGTGGTACCGCGACAACCGCGCGTGGTGGGAGCCGCTCAAGGCCGCCGCCGCGACGGCCCACCGGCCGGCCGCGCAGGACCCGGAGGCGTGAGCACCGCCTGGCTGGTCACCGGCGCCCGCGGCCAGCTCGGGCGCGAGCTGCTCGACGTGCTCGCCGGCCGGCCCGGGGACCGGGTCACCGCGCTGGGCCGCGCCGAGCTCGACCTCACCGACGAGACGGCGGTCCGCCGCACCGTCCGGGCCTGGCTCGACGCGGTCGGCGCCGACCGGGCCGTGCTGGTCAACGCCGCCGCCTACACCGCCGTCGACGCCGCCGAGACCGACGAGGACACCGCCACCGTCGTCAACGGGCACGCCCCCGGCTGGCTGGCGCAGGAGACGGCGGGGCGGGCCAGGTTGGTGCACGTCTCCACCGACTACGTCTTCGACGGCACCGCCACCGAGCCCTACCCGGTCGACGCCCCGGTCGCCCCGCGCTCGGCCTACGGGCGCAGCAAGGCCGCGGGCGAGCGCGCCGTCGCCGCGGCGGGCGGGGACGCCACGGTCGTGCGCACCGCCTGGGTGTACGGCCGGCACGGGCGCAACTTCGTCACGACGATGGCCGCCCGCGCCGCCGCCGGCGCCCCGGTGTCGGTGGTCGACGACCAGGTCGGCTCGCCCACCTGGTCGGCCGACCTGGCCGCCGGGCTGGTCGCGGCGGGGGAGCGGGCCGGCCCCGTCCCGCCGCTGCTGCACCTCACCGGCGCGGGCGCCGTCAGCTGGTTCGGCCTCGCGCGCGCGGTCTACGAGGAGCTCGGTGCCGACGCGGGCCTGGTCTCCCCGACGACGACGGCGGCCTTCCCCCGCCCGGCCCCGCGGCCGGCCTGGTCGGTGCTCGACGGCAGCGTCTGGCTGGCCGCCGGGCTGCCCCCGCAGCGGCCCTGGCGGGAGGCGCTGACCCGGGCGGTGCGCACCCTCGGCTGAGCCCCCGTGACCGACCGGTCCGCCACGGCCGCGGCTGCTGCGACCCGTGGGACGGGAGTGACGGATCCGCGGTGCCCGCCCCGTGTCGGACCGGCGGGTGCGGGGGCCCGGCGGTCGATCCTCGCGGGGGAAAGCCGGACGCCTGCGGGGTGTCCGCGTCCCGGTACCCCGGAGGACCTGTCTCGTGCGCCGTCTCGCCGTGGGCTCGCTCGCGTTCGTCGCGTCCCTCGCGACCATCACCGTGCTGCCCGTCTACGCCTCCCCCTCGCCCGAGGCCGTGCCGGTGGAGACCGACTCGGTGGACGTGGACCTGGGGTCGGTCGAGCAGCCGGCGCCCGAGGCCGAGGTCCAGGAGGGCACGACCGACCCGGTCGCCGGGGTCCCGGACACCGCACCGACGCTCACCGTCACCCAGACCGGGGTCGACTCCTTCTCCCTCGTCGGCGTCACCTGGGCGCACGACCCCGCCGTCACCGACGTCCGGGTCCAGGTGCGTGTCCAGGACGGCGACGGCGACTGGGGCGAGTGGACCGAGGTCGGCCCCGAGGACGCCGAGCAGGAGCCCGGCACCGACGTCGACACCGAGGCGCGCGGCGGCACGGCGCCGCTGTGGACCGGGCCGAGCACCGGCGTGGAGGCCGAGGTGGTCACCCGCTCGGGCGCCGCGCCCACCGACGTCCAGCTCACCCTCGTCGACCCGGGCGAGAGTGACGCCGACACCGCGCTGGGCGAGCCCGACATCCAGGACACCGCCGACGCCGCCGTCTCGATGCCGCCGGTCTACTCGCGCGCGCAGTGGGGGGCCGACGAGAGCATCCGCACCTGGGATCCCCAGTACGCGCCGACGATCAAGGGCGCGACGCTGCACCACACGGCCGACACGAACGGCTACACGGCCGCCCAGGTGCCCGAGATGATGCGGTCGATCTACCGCTACCACACGGTCAGCCGCGGCTGGGGCGACCTCGGCTACAACGTCATCGCCGACAAGTTCGGCCGGCTGTGGGAGGGCCGCTCCGGCGGTCTGGCCAGCACCGTCATCGGCGCGCACGCCGGCGGCTTCAACACCGGGACCTTCGGCGTCTCCATGCTGGGCAACTACGACCAGACCGGCGTGCCGCAGGCGACGGTCGAGGCGGTCGTGCAGGTCATCGCCTGGAAGTTCGCGCTCTACAACGTCAACCCCTACGGGACGACGACGCTCACCTCCGGCGGGGGCGGCACCTCGCGCTACGCCGCCGGGGTGCAGGTCACCCTCCCGACGATCTTCGGGCACCGCGACGTGGGCAGCACGACCTGCCCCGGGCAGTACGGCTACTCCCGCATGGGCGAGATCCGCGACCGGGTGGCCTGGGTGCTGGCCAACTCGATCACCCCGCAGATCACCCAGCGCTACGACTCCGACGCCGCGCTGCGCAGCGCGCTCGGTGCCAAGACGCAGTACGAGCAGGAGGCCGCGGGCGTCGTCTGGCAGCCCTACGAGCGCGGGTCGCTGTACTACTCGCCCGACACCGGCGTGCGGCTCGTCCGCGGTGGCGTGCTGACGGCCTACCTGCGCGCCGGCGGCCCCGCGACGCTCGGCGCGCCGAGCGCGGAGGAGCGGGCGCTGCCCGACGGTCGCGGCGTCGTCGCGGAGTTCCAGCGCGGCGCCGTCTACTGGACGGCGAGCACCGGCGGCCAGGTCGTCAAGGGCGACATCCGCGCCTACTGGAACTCCGTCGGCGGCCCGACCGGCCCGCTCGGCTACCCGGTGGCCTCCGAGGTGGGCACCCGCGACGGCATCGGCGCGCTGTCGGTGTTCGAGGGCGGCACCGTCATGTGGTCGCCGGCCACCGGGTCGGTCCCCGTGCGCGGCGGCATCCGCGGCGCCTACGAGGCCAGCGGCCGCGAGACCGGCGTGCTCGGCTACCCGGCCGCCCCGGAGGAGGTGCTGCCCGGCGGCGCCGGCGTCGTCCAGCGCTTCCAGCGGGGCGACGTCTACTGGACGTCGTCGATGTACGGCGCGCTCGTCTACGGCGGGATCCGCACGACCTGGACCGCGCTCGGCGGCGGCACCGGGCCGCTCGGTTACCCCGCCGGCAACGAGCGGGCGGGTGCGGGGACCGGGCGGGTGCAGGAGTTCGCGTCCGGCGGGATCTACTGGTCGCCGGCCAACGGCGCCTTCCCCGTGCGCGGCGGCATCCGGGCGGCCTGGGCGACCGAGGGCGCCGAGGGCGGGCCCGCCGGCTACCCGACCACCGCCGAGCAGGCCGCCGGCGACGGCCGCGGCGCCGTGCAGCAGTTCGAGCGCGGCTCGGTCTACTGGAGCGCCAGCACCGGCGCGGTGCGGGTCGGCGGCGCGGTGCGCAGCACCTGGCTCGCCTCCGGCGGCGTGACCGGCCCGCTCGGCTACCCGACCCGGACCGAGACCGACACCCCGAACCGGTCCGGGCGCGTGCAGCAGTTCGAGAACGGCGCCGTCTACTGGTCGGCCGCCACGGGCGCGCGCGTCGTCCGCGGGGACATCGCCACCGCCTACGCCGCCGCCGGCGGGGTCACCGGTCCCCTGGGCCTGCCCACCGCCGAGGCCACCGCCACCGGCCCCGGCGGCACCGGCCGGGTGCAGACCTTCCAGGGCGGTTCGGTCCTGTGGACCGCCACCGACGGCGCGCAGGTCGTGCGTGGCGCCATCGGGTCCCTCTACGCGGCCTCGGGCGCGGCCGACGGGCCGCTGGGCTTCCCGACGGCGGCCGAGCGGCTCACCCCCAACGGCAACGGCGCGGTGCAGGTCTTCCAGAACGGCGAGATCTACTGGTCGGCGTCGACCGGCGCGCACGTCCTGCGCGGGGACATCGCCACCGCCCACCGCGCGGCCGGCGGCGTGACCGGCGTGCTGGGCCTGCCGACGACGGAGGCGACCGCCGCCGGCGCCGGCGGGGCCGGGCGCGTGCAGCACTTCCAGGGCGGGTCGGTCTACTGGTCGGCCACCGACGGCGCGCACGTCGTCCGCGGCGGGATCGGCGCGGTCTACGTCGCCGCCGGGGGCGCCGACGGCCGCCTCGCCTTCCCCACCGGCGACGAGACGGCCACCGCCACCGGCGCCCAGCAGCGGTTCCAGGGCGGCACCATCACCTGGACCGCGGGCACCGGCCGCACCGAGGTGAGCTACCGGTGAGCGCCGCCCGCACCGCGGTGCGCCGGGCGGCGTGGACCGTCTCGGCCGCCCTCCTGCTCGGCCCGCTCGCCGCGTGCTCGGGGCCGGCCGACACGGAGGCGGCCACCGGGACGACGACGCCGTCGAGCAGCTCGGCGGCCGCCGACGCCGGGACGACGGGGACGGTGCCGGCGCCGGACGCGTCGGCCGACGGCGGGACCGCGGACGACGGCGCGGCGGACGGCGAGGCCGAGCCCACCTTCGTCGCCACCGACCCGCCCCGCGGGTCGGGCACGGACGAGGACGCCGGCTCCTCCGACGTCGACGTCGTCGTCTCCTACGCCGGCGTCGAGCCGGGCAGCAGCGCCGTCGAGGTGGCCGGCTTCGTCGCCGGCGTGGTCGAGGACGGCGGGCGGTGCACGCTCGAGCTCAGCCGCTCCGGCGCCGGCGACGTCACCGTCGAGGGGGACGCCGTCGCCGACGCGCAGACGACCTCGTGCGGCCTGCTCTCCGTGCCGCTCGAGCGGCTCTCCCCGGGCACCTGGACCGCGCGCCTGGACTACCGGTCGGCCGCGTCGTCGGGGTCCAGCGCCGACGTGCAGGTCGTGGTCCCGTGAGGCGGCCGCGGCGGCTGCGCCTGCTGACGTCCGCGGGGCTGCTGGCCCTCGTCGCCGTCCTGCTGACCGGCCTGCTGTCGGGGGACGACCGCCTCGAGGAGGCGGCCGACCTGTCGCAGTTCCGGGCCGGCGACATCATCAGCGACGCGATCTTCTTCGACGGCTGGTCGATGCCGGTGCCGGACGTGCAGCGCTTCCTCGACCAGAAGGGCGCCGCCTGCCGGACCGGCACCGACGGGACCCCCTGCCTCCGGGTCTACCGGCAGGACACCCCCGACCGGGCCGCGGACGCGTTCTGCGGGTTCTACGACGGGCAGGCGCAGGAGACGGCCGCCGCGATCATCGGCAAGGTGGGCCAGGCCTGCGGGATCAACCCCCGCGTGCTGCTGGTGACCCTGCAGAAGGAGCAGTCGCTCGTCACCAACTCCGGCGGCAGCAACCTCTACGCCCGCCGCTACCGCGAGGCGATGGGCTTCGCCTGCCCCGACACCGCGCCGTGCAACCCCGCCTACAACGGCTTCTTCAACCAGGTCTACAGCGCCGCGCACCGGTTCAAGGAGTACGCGGCCAGGCCGATCAACTACTTCCCCGGCCGCTGGAACACCGTCCTCTACAACCCGAACCGCGACTGCGGCAGCTCGTCGGTGTTCATCTACAACCAGGCGACCGCCGGCCTCTACACGTACACGCCCTACCAGCCGAACGCCGCCGCGCTGCGGGCCGGCTACGGCACGGGTGACGCCTGCTCCACCTACGGCAACCGCAACTTCTTCAGCTACTACACCGACTGGTTCGGCTCGACGCACGAGCCGGGCGCCGCGGCGATCTCGGACGCCTACTACCGCGCCGGGCCGGACGTGCTGGGCTCGCCCGCGACCACGGTGCAGTGCGGGCTGGTCGCCGGCGGCTGCTACCAGATCTTCGCCCGGGGAGCGATCTACTGGACCCCGGCGACCGGCGCGCACGTGCTGCGCGGCGCGCTGTACGACGCGTGGGCCGCCCGCGGCCGGGAGAACGGCCCGCTCGGCTACCCGGTCACCGACGAGGGCGCCACCGGCCGGCCCGGCGGGGCCTACCAGCTGTTCACCGGCGGCCGGATCTACTGGACCGCCGGCACCGGCGCCCAGCCGGTGCGCGGCGGGATGCTCGCCGCGTGGGACCGCGAGGGCCGGGACAACGGCGTCCTCGGGTTCCCGGCGAGCGACGAGCGCCCGGTCGGGGACGGCATCGGCACGCTGCAGGAGTTCGAGGGCGGCACGATCTTCTACACCGACACCACCGGGGCCGCGCCCGTCCGCGGGGCCATCCGGGCGCGGTGGCAGGCCACCGGCGGCGGCACCGGCCCCCTGGGCTACCCGACCACGCCCGAGCAGCCGGCGTCCGACCGGTCCGGCAGCCTGCAGCGCTTCGAGCGGGGGGTGGTGGCCTACTCCGACGCCACCGGCGCGCAGCCGGTCCGGGGCGCGGTGCTGCCCACCTGGGAGAAGGCCGGCGGGGCCACCGGCCCCCTCGGCTACCCGACCGGCCCGGAGGCCGCGGGTCCGGTGGCCGGCGGCGTCGTGCAGGCGTTCCAGCGCGGCACCGTGCACTGGTCGGCGTCGACCGGCGGCCACCCGGTGACCGGCCCGGTGGCGACCGGGTGGGACGAGCGCGGCGGCGCGGCGGGTCCCCTGGGCCTGCCCACCTCCGACGTCCGGAGCCTGGCGGGGGACGCCGGCGTGGCCCAGGACTTCCAGGGCGGCTCGCTGTACGCGCTGACCTCGGGCACCGTCCAGGTGCGCGGCGCGGTGCTCGCCCGCTACCAGGCCCTCGGCGGCGAGGGCGGCGCCCTCGGCCTGCCCACGTCGGAGGAGGTCCCCGAGGGGTCCGCACAGGTGCAGCGCTTCCAGCGCGGCCTGGTGCACTGGTCCGCCGACGGCGGGGCCCGCGTCGTCCGCGGCGCCCTCTACACCGGCTGGCTGGCGGCGGGCGGGCTGACCGGCCCGCTCGGCGCCCCGGTCGCCGACGAGACGGCGGCCGGCCCCGGCGCCGCGCAGCGGTTCTCCAGCGGCACCCTGTACTGGTCCGCCGCCACCGGAGCCCAGGTGGTCCGCGGCGAGATCGCCCGGGCGTACACCGCCGCCCGCGGCCCCGACGGGCCGCTCGGCATGCCGGTGGCCGGCGAGACCGCGGCCGGCCCGGCGACGGTGCAGCAGTTCCAGTCCGGCGCGATCTGGTGGACCGCGGCCGGTGGTGCGCACCCGGTACGGGGCGGCATCGCCACCGGCTGGGAGGCCGCCGGCGGCCTGACCGGCGCGCTGGGCGCCCCGGTCGGCGACGAGACCGCGGCCGGCAACGGCGCGGCGCAGCGGTTCGCCAACGGCGACGTGTACTGGTCGGCGGCCACCGGCCCCCAGGCGGTGCTGGGCGACCTCGCCCGCGCCTACGCGGACAACCGCGGCCCGGCCGGCCCGCTGGGCTTCCCGGTCGCCCCCGAGCGCACCGTGGGCGCGGTCCGGGAGCAGCGCTTCCAGTCCGGCGGCATCTGGTGGACCACCGCCGGCGGGGCACACCCGGTGCGCGGCGGCATCGGCAGCGCATGGGAGGCGACCGGCGGGCCGACCGGCCCGCTCGGTGCGCCCGTCGGGGACGAGACCGCGGCCGGCGCCGGCGCGTCCCAGCGCTTCGCCAACGGCGCGATCCACTGGTCGGCCACGACCGGCTCCCAGGTGGTCCGCGGCGAGATCGCGCAGGCCTACGACGCCGCCGGCGGCCCGGCCGGCCCGCTGGGCTTCCCGGTCGCCGCGGAGGCGACGTCGGGTGCCGTGCGGGCGCAGCGCTTCCAGTCCGGCGGCATCTGGTGGACCACCGCCGGCGGGGCACACCCGGTCCGCGGGGCGATCGGCGCCGCGTGGGAGGCCGGCGGTGGGCCCACCGGCCCGCTCGGCGCGCCCGTGGGCGACGAGACCGCGGTCGGCGCCGGCGCGTCCCAGCGCTTCGCCAACGGCACCGTCTACTGGTCGGCCACGACCGGCTCCCAGCCGGTGCGCGGGGACGTCGGGCAGGCCTACCTCGCCGCCGGCGGCCCGGCCGGCCCGCTCGGCTTCCCGACCGGCGCCGAGGCGCCGGCGGGGACGGGGCGCGGTCAGCGCTTCCAGTCCGGCGGCGTCTGGTGGACGTCGGCCGGTGGCGCGCACGTCGTGCGGGGCGCCATCGGAGCCCACTGGGAGGCCACGGGCGGCATGACCGGCCCGCTCGGCGCCCCGCTGGGCGACGAGGGCCCCGCGGCGACCGGCGCCGCGCAGCGGTTCGGCACCGCGACGCTCTACTGGTCGGCCACGACCGGGCCGCGCCGGACGACCGACGTGATCCTGGACGCCTACGTGCGGTCCGCGGCCCAGCTCGGCGACCCGCTCGGCGACGTCTACCCCTCGGACGGCGGCCGGCGCGTCGACTTCACCCACGGGTGGGTCCTGGAGCGCAACGGCGTCGCCACGGTCACCGTCGGCTGACCGAGCGGCACGGCGGGGGCCCTCGCACCGGGGATACAGTGCGAGGGCCCCCCGACGCACGCCGTGACCCGTCCGGGCGGGCGTGGCTCGGGTGGTCGTGTCCCCGGCCCGAACCGGTCGTTCCCCGCGACGGCCCAGCCCCGGAGAGGAAGGCGCGACATGCCGTGCCGCCAGTCGTGAGCGGGTCACCCCTCGACACCGGGACCGCCGCTGCCACACCCCGGCGCGGCCGGGTCGCGAGCCTGCTGGCCTCCCCGGCCGCCCGCTCCGGCCTGCTGCTGCTGGTCTGCTCGGTGGCCGGGCACCTCGGCAACTACCTGTACTACGTCCTCGCCGCCCGCGCGCTCACGCCCGCGGAGTTCGCGGAGGTCAGCGCGATGACCGGCCTGGCCACCATCGCCTTCATGCCGGCCACCGGCGTGCAGGCCGCGCTGGCCCGCGAGATCGCCGCGCTCACCGCCCGCGGCCTCCCCGACGAGGCGCAGGGCCTCATCCGCTTCGTCACCCGCCGGATGGCCCTCGTGCAGGCCGGGCTGTTCGTCGTCCTGGTGGCGGGCACGCCCGCGGCGGTGGCGGTCCTCGAGCTCGGCTCGGTCGGCGTCTGGCTGACCGGCGTGCTGTGGATCGTGCTCGGCCTGGCCCTGCAGGTGAGCCAGGGCATCCACCAGGGCCGCGAGCACTTCGGCCGGGTCGGGGCCATCCTGGCCGGCCCGCTCGGCGTCCTGCGCGCGGTGCTGCTGGTCCCGCTGGCGGCCGTGGCCGGCGTCGTCGGCGCGCTCGGCGCCCTGGTGCTGGCCACCGTCGTCGGCCTGTTCCTGGCGCTCGGGCGCACCGGTGGCCGGCCCGCGCCGCGGACGCAGCGGGTCGCGCTCAACCTGCGCCCCGCGCTCGTGGCGCTCGTGGCGTTCGCGTCGCTGACCAACCTCGACGTCATCGTCGCCAAGGTGACGCTCGAGCCCACGGAGGCCGGCCTCTACGCCTCGGCCGCGCTGCTGGGCAAGATCGCGCTCTACGGGCCCTCGGCGCTCGCGCTCATGCTGCTGCCCAAGGTCTCGGCCCGGCTGGCGGCCGGCCTCAGCGTGCGCAGCCCGGCGCTGCTCACCCTGGCCGCGACCCTCGCCACCGGTGGCGCCGTCGCCCTCGTCGTCCTCCTGGCCCCGTCGTCGCTGGTGGTCGGCGTGTTCGGCGAGGCCTACGCCGACGCCTACGCGCTGGCCGCCCCGCTGGCCGCCGTCATGACGCTGCTCGCGCTGGTGTACGTCCACATCATGGTCACGCTGGCGCGCGGTGACCGCCGGCTCATCGGCGTCGTCGCCGTGGCCGCGGTCGCGCAGGCGGTCGGGCTGCTGGTGTTCGGCGACACCCCGGTCCGCATGGTCCTGGTGACCGCGGTCGTCGCCGTCGGCGTGCTGCTGGCGCACGAGGCGAGCTCGCGCTTCGGCATGGTCCGCCTGCTCCTCGCGGAGCCCGCGCCGGAGTCGCGCGCTCCGGCGGCCTGAGCCCCGGACGGCAGCGGGCCCGCACCCCGGGGGGTGCGGGCCCGCTGCCGTGGGTGCGGCCGTCAGCCGGTCTGGCCCCCGCCGTCCTCGGACGACGTCTCGCAGGCGGCCACCGGCTCGGTCGGGGTGTCGGTCAGGTCGACCTCGAAGACGCGGACGCCGGGCTCCCGGTGCACCAGCCGCAGCGACGGCGAGGCGTCGATGCCGCGCAGCCCGGGCATGCGGGTCATCCAGTCGCGCATGAAGCCGTTGCCGAGGAAGACGTAGCGGATGTCGAGGTCGTCGATCGCCGCGCGGACCTCCGGGTCGGAGTCCAGGCAGTTGAAGTGGCTGAGCAGCAGCTGCTGGGTCGGGCCCATCTCCCGGGAGATGAAGGCGGGGTTGACGACGTGGCCGAAGAGGGGCCGCAGGCCCGCCTCGGCCGACAGGTAGGCGGACCCGTCGTTCGGGTCGTTCATGACGGTCCCCCCGGTCGAGTGGTCCGCCAGCCACTGCATGGCGTCGATCTCGTCCGCGTCGAGCGTGTGGTCGTTCTGGTGGTTCTCGGCCACGCGCTCGGCGTTGCGGTCGGCGTACAGCCCGTTGGAGGCCAGGACGACGAGCAGCAGGCCGGCGGCGACGAGGGCGCTGCCGGCGACCTGCGGGGACAGCCGCACCCGGCCCGCACCGGGGAGCCGCCGCAGCGCCCGGAGGGCGCCGGCGGCCAGGGCGTCGAGGCCGTGGGCGGCCAGGGGGGCCATGCCGAGCACGGCCAGCGCCGCGAACCGCCACCGGTCGTTCCACCACGGGCGGGTCAGGTCGGCGACGAGCTCGTTGTCGGAGGCCGCCGAGGCCACGAACAGCGCGAAGCCGATGGCCGCCCCGCCGGCCCAGGCCCAGACCCAGCGGGCCCGGGTGATCGTCAGGAGGCCGACGACGACCAGGGCCGCCAGCCAGTACTGCGGCGCCGGCGCCGAGTGGTTGAGGAAGAGCAGGTCACCGACGGCCTGACCGGGGCTCTCCACCGCGGGCCAGTCGATGTCGACCGCCCGCTCGTTGGTCGCGACGGCACCGAGGACGGCCGGGACGGCGAGCAGGAGCGCCGCCGCGCCACCCCCCAGCAGGACGAGCAGGTCGCCGCGGAGGGTGCTGGGCGCGGACCACCAGCGGGCGACGAGGTAGACGACCACGAACAGGGCCGCCGACAGGGCGGTGCTCGGGTGCAGGCCGAGCAGGCCCGCCCCGCCCAGGGCCACCAGCAGGGTCGTCGCCGCCCGGCGGTCGGCGAGCACCGCGTCGAGCAGCAGGACGAACGCCGGGATCAGCGCCACCCCGATGGCGTAGGGGAGCAGCGGGCCGCGCCACAGCACGTCGTAGGGGAAGGGCGCGAAGCCGGCCAGCAGCACGGGGGTGACGGCCGTGACGGCCAGCGGCGCGCCGAACCGGTGCAGCAGGCCGGCCAGGCCCATGCCCGCGACCAGGCACACCAGCATCGTCTGGCTGTTCAGGACCTCGAACACCGAGGCGCCGGTGAGGTCGCGGATCGTCGCGCCCAGCGCGTGGTAGGTGTTCGGGTAGTAGAAGTCCGTCGTCTCCCAGTCGTTGATCCGCGCCATGGCCGACGGGGCGATGTCGCCGGAGTCGGCGATCAGCCGCAGCGCGTTGCCGTGGAAGACGGCGTCCCAGTCCTGGTTGAGGTCGTCCAGGCCGCCGAAGCCGACCCGGAAGACGGCCGCCGCCAGGCCCCCACCCGCGAGGACGCCGCCGACGACGACCCAGTCCCGCCAGCCCGGGCGGGACGGGCGCACCAGCTCCACGCGGCGGCGCAGGGGCAGGTCCCGTCGGGTCACCGCGCGCAGGCCGACGACGACCGCGCCGGTGACGACCGTGACCAGCACCAGCGTCCACGGCTCCCACGGCAGGGGGACGTAGGACGCCGCGGTCGCCGTCGCCGTCACCATGCCGTAGGTCAGCAGCGGGGCGACGGCCACGGAGGTCCCGGGGCGCAGCCCGGCGAGCACGGCGACGACCAGTCCCGGGACGGTGAGGACCAGGAGGCCGGCCAGGGGGACGAGGACGTCGTGCAGGGTCACGGGGGAGGGTCCAGACTGTGCGATCGGCCGCTCGGCCGGGTGGACATCGCGGCCACGGTACGTCAGGCGGTCCTCGCGCCAGCCCCTGCGACGGGCCGGTCCGGTCCACCTGGAACCGGCAGTCACACCGGTCCCGCCGACCCCAGCGCGACCCGCCCCGCACCGACCGCGCAGGTAGCGTGGACCAGCGTGGCACTCGCACAACCGGCCGGCCGGACCCTCGCTGCGGCCGTCGCCGACCTGCAGCGCGGCTGGGGACAGCGGAGCCTGTGGGGGCACCTCGGCTGGCAGGACATCCGCCAGCGCTACCGGCGCTCGGTCCTCGGCCCGGTCTGGATCACCATCAGCATGGCGGTCACCGCCGTCGCGCTGGGCATCCTGTACTCGGGGCTGTTCGACATCGAGCTGTCCCGGTTCCTGCCGCACGTGCTCGTCGGCTTCATCGTCTGGAACTTCGTCAGCGGCTGCATCACCGAGGGCTCCGAGGTCTTCATCGCCAACGAGGGGCTGATCAAGCACCTGCCCGCGCCGCTGTCGGTGCACGTCTACCGCCTGGTGTGGCGGCAGGCGCTGTTCTTCGCGCACAACATGATCGTCTACCTGGTCATGCTGCTGGTCTTCCCCCAGCCGCTGCGGTGGACGGTCCTCGCCGCGGTCCCGGCCTTCCTGCTGCTGGCGCTCAACGGCGCCTGGGCCTCCCTCGCCATCGGCGTCATCACCGCGCGCTTCCGCGACATCCTGCCGATCACGCAGAGCGTCGTGCAGCTGGCCTTCTTCCTGACGCCGATCGTCTGGGTCTACGACGACCTGATCAACAGCCCGAACCCCGCGATCGCCGAACGGGCCCGGCTCGCCGAGTTCAACCCCTTCCTGCACTTCGTGGAGATCATCCGCCGCCCGCTGCTGGGCCAGGACCAGCAGCTGCGGTACTGGGTGGTCGTCCTCGCCATCACGGTGGTCGGCTGGGCCTTCACGATGCTCGTGATGCGCCGCTACCGCTCTCGCGTCTCCTACTGGGTGTGAACGTGGACTCCGACAGCACGGTGACGACCAGCGCGCCGGTCAGCATCACGACCACGGGCGCCTGCGTCGACTTCCCCATCTTCGACGCCAAGAGCCGGTCGCTGAAGAAGACCGTCATGGGACTGGTCGGCGGCAACATCGACAGCGCCGCCAAGGTGCCCGTCATCGAGGCGCTGCGGGACATCACCCTCACCCTCGAGCACGGCGCCCGGGTCGGCCTGGTCGGCCACAACGGCGCCGGCAAGTCCACGCTGCTGCGGCTGCTGTCGGGCATCTACGAGCCGACCCGCGGCCACGCGGAGGTCCGCGGCCGCGTCGCGCCGGTGTTCGACCTCGGCGTCGGCATGGACCCGGAGATCTCCGGACTCGAGAACATCATGATCCGCGGCCTGTTCCTCGGGATGACCCGCAAGCAGATGGAGCAGCGGGTCGACGACATCGCCGAGTTCACCGAGCTCGGCGACTTCCTCCGCATGCCGCTGCGCACCTACTCCACCGGCATGCGGGTGCGCCTGGCCCTGGGTGTGGTCACCAGCATCGACCCGGAGATCCTGCTGCTCGACGAGGGGATCGGCGCGGTCGACGCCGCGTTCCTCGAGAAGTCCAAGCAGCGGCTGGTCGAGCTCGTCGAGCGCTCGGGCCTGCTGGTGTTCGCCTCGCACTCCGACGAGTTCCTGCGCGAGCTCTGCGACACCGCGATCTGGATGGAGCACGGGCGGATCAAGCAGCAGGGCGACCTCGACGAGGTGCTGCGCGCCTACAAGGGCCTGCCCGCGTGACGGCGCCGGGGGCCGCCCCGACGCCCGCGGCGGGGGAGTGCGTCGTCGCCGTCGTCGTCACCCGGCACCGGCGGGAGCTGCTCGCGGAGAGCCTGGCCGCCGTCGCCGGCCAGACCCGCCGGGTCGACCACGTCGTCGTCGTCGACAACGGCCCGGACCGCTCGGCCGCCGACGTCGTCGCCGCCAGCGGGCTGCCGGCCACCCACCTGCCCAGCCGCCGCAACCTCGGCGGCGCCGGCGGGTTCGCCTACGGCATGCTGCACGCCCTCGCGCTCGGCGCGGACTGGGTCTGGTGCGCCGACGACGACGGCCGGCCCGCCGACGAGACGGTGCTGGCCACGCTGCTGGCCGCCGCCGAGCGGCACGGCCTGGCCGAGGTCAGCCCGCTGGTCACCGACATGGCCGACCCCGACCGGCTGGCCTTCCCGCTGCGCCGCGGGCTGCGCTGGCGGCGGCACCGCAGCGACTTCGCCGGCCTGGACCTGCTGCCGAGCTACGCCTCGCTGTTCAACGGGGCGCTGTTCCGGGCCGAGGCGCTCGACGTCGTCGGCGTCCCGGACTACCGGCTGTTCTTCCGCGGCGACGAGACCGAGGTCCACCGCCGGATGCTGCGCGCCGGCCTGCCCTTCGGCACCTGCCCGCAGGCGGCCTACCTGCACCCGGAGGGGACGACGGAGTTCGCGCCCATCCTCGGCGGGCGGCTGTCGGCGCAGTACCCGGCCGACGAGGTCAAGCGGTACTTCACCTACCGCAACCGCGGCTACCTCATGGCCCAGCCGGGCATGCGCTGGCTGCGGCCGCTGGAGACGGTCCGCTTCGGCTGGTTCTTCCTGGTCTCCCGCCGCGACCGCGCCGGCTGGCGCGAGTGGCGGCGGCTGACCCGCGCCGGCCGCCGGGAACGGCTCGCCCGGCCCACCTCCTGACGACGAGGGCCCCGCACCGGGTCGGTGCGGGGCCCTCGTCGCGTCCGGCCCTCCGCGGAGGGCCCGCCCTCAGCCGCGGACGTCCTCGGCGAGGAACGCCTTCTCCCAGCTCTCGGGCGAGGTGAGCTCGCCGAGGCTGGCGCGGTACTGCTCGGCCAGGGCGGGGAACTCGCGGTAGAGCCGCACGTGCACCCGGATCGAGTGCCGCAGCATCCGCCAGAAGGTGTCCGGCTCCCGGCGCCGGAAGGTGACGCCGCGGCCGTCGGCGGTGCCGACCGTCGCACTGTCCAGCCGCGAGAGCAGGAACCAGCGCGCGTCCTGCGCGCTGATGTTGAGCTCCGGCTGGTCCTGCGCCCCCGGCTTGGGCTTGCGCAGGTTGTGCACCAGCGCGCCGAGCAGGGTGCGGCCGATGGTCACCGGGGTCGTCGGCGGCTTCATGAACCGCTCGGCCTTGACCGCGCCCATCGAGGGCAGCGGCAGGTCCGACGACGACGGCAGCACCCGGCCGTCCGGGTAGTCGCCCTGGTGCTCCAGCGCCGTGGGCAGCGCGGTGGGCAGCAGCGGGAACAGCCGGGAGGGGCCGGCGAGGAAGTCGTCGTAGGCGCGGTGGTGCAGGGCCGCGGTGGCGTACTGCAGCATGATCAGGAACTTCAGGTCGAACTTGAAGGTGTCCCGCAGCAGCGTCCCGCCCCGCTTGTACTGGCTGTGCAGCGCGGCGGCGACCAGGCGGTTGCGGGTGTGGAAGTACGCCTGCCAGCCGGCGGTGTCGTCCTTGTCGCTCCAGGACAGGTGCCAGACGGCGGCGCCGGGCAGGGTCGCCACCGGGAACCCGTTCTCCCGCGCACGGATGCCGTACTCGGCGTCGTCCCACTTGATGAAGACCGGCAGCGCGAAGCCGAGCCGCTCGAGCGCCTCGCGGGGGATCAGGCACATCCACCAGCCGGTGTAGTCCACGTCGACCCGGCGGTGCAGGTCCTCGGACTCGCGCAGGTTCTCCTTGGCGAAGTCGTGCGCGTACTCGGTGTTGGGGGCCGCCCGCCAGAAGAACTTGTCCGGGGCCACGACCTCGCCCATGGTGTGCAGCACCGAGCGGTCCTGCAGGGCCAGCATCTGGCCACCGACGAGCATCGGGGTCTTGGTGAACCGCGCGAAGGCGAAGACCCGCGCGATGCTGTCGGGCTCGAGCTGCACGTCGTCGTCGAGCAGCAGGTGGTGGGTGGCGTCGGTGTGGGTCAGGCTCTCGTACATCGTGCGGGAGAACCCGCCGCTGCCGCCCAGGTTGCCCTGCTCCACCAGCCGCAGCCGGCCCTCCAGGCCCGACTCGACGGCCGCGAAGCCGGCGGCGTCGCGGACCTTCTTGTTCCCCTGGTCGGCCACGACCACCGTGCTGATCAGCTCGCGCACCACGTCGTCGCCGGCCAGCGCCCGGAGGGCGGCGACGCAGTCGTCCGGCCGGTTGAAGGTGCAGATGCCGACGGAGAGGCGCGCGTCGCGCTCCGGTGCCTGGGCCGCGTACCAGGCGGCGTCCCGGACCGTCACGGAGTCGTCGTCGGCGGTGAGGTCGAACCAGTACCAGCCACCGTCCACGAACGGCGTCAGGTCCAGCTCGAACTCCACCCGGCGGTCCTCGCCGGTGGTGGTGGCGCCGGTGACGTGGATGATGCTGCCGTCGGCCTTGGACCGGTAGACGTCGATGCGACCCGGCCCGCTGAGCGTCATCCCCAGCACGACCTCGCGCAGCACCGTCCACCGCCGCCAGTAGCTGGCGGGGAAGGCGTTGAAGTACGTGGCGAAGGAGACCTCGTGGCCGGCCGCCACCGTGGCGTCCCCGCGCGTCGCCGAGCGCACGCGCGTCGTGCGGTCCTCGTCGACGTAGAGGGAGCGGACCTTCAGCGGGTCACCGGGACGCGGCAGGATCACCCGCTGCAGGAGGGTGACGGCCTTGCCGGAGGCGAGGTCCTCGGCCGAGAGCTCGCTCACCCGTTCCGGGGAGACCGGGGAGTGCGTCGTCGTCATGCGGGGTCAGTCCTCGGGGTCAGTCGTCGAGGCGGCCGTCGAGCGAGCCGCCCTCGTCGAAGAAGGGGCGGATGCGGTTGTCGAACATGGAGAGGGCCGAGCCGATGGCCATGTGCATGTCGAGGTACTTGTAGGTACCCAGCCGGCCGCCGAAGAGCACCCGCTTCTCCGCGGCCTCCTGCTTGGCCAGCTCGCGGTAGCGCTCCAGCTTCGCCCGGTCCTCGGGCGTGTTGATCGGGTAGTACGGCTCGTCGCCGGTCTCGGCGAAGCGCGAGTACTCGCGGACGACGACGGTCCTGTCGGCCGGGTAGTCCCGCTCGGGGTGGAAGTGCCGGAACTCGTGGATCCGGGTGAACGGCACGTCCTCGTCGGCGTAGTTCATCACCGAGGTGCCCTGGAAGTCACCGATCGGCAGCACCTCGGTCTCGAAGTCCAGCGTGCGCCAGCCGAGCTCGCCGGCCTCGTAGCCGAAGTACTTGTCGATCGGGCCGGTGAACACCGTCGGCACGTCGGCGGGCAGCTCGTCGCGGACGTCGAACCAGTCCGTGGAGAGGCGCACCTCGATGTTCGGGTGGTCGGCCATCTTCTGCAGCCACGCCGTGTAGCCGTCCTTCGGGAGGCCCTCGTACGTGTCGTTGAAGTACCGGTTGTCGAAGGTGTAGCGCACCGGCAGGCGGGCGATGACCGCGGCGGGCAGCTCGGTCGGGTCGGTCTGCCACTGCTTCTTCGTGTAGCCGCGGATGAACGCCTCGTAGAGCGGCCGGCCGATCAGCGAGATCGCCTTCTCCTCGAGGTTCCTCGCCTCGGCGGTGTCGATCTCGCCGGCCTGCTCGGCCACCAGCGCGCGGGCCTCGGAGGGGGAGAAGCTCTTGCCGAAGTACTGGCAGATCGTGGCCAGGTTCATCGGCAGCGAGTAGGTCTGCCCCTGGTAGATCGAGTAGACCTTGTGCTGGTAGCCCGTGAACTCGGTGAACTGGTTGACGTACTGCCAGACCCGCTCGTTGGACGTGTGGAACAGGTGGGCGCCGTAGACGTGCACCTCGATGCCCGTCTCGGGCTCCGGCGCGGAGTAGGCGTTGCCCCCGATGTGGTCACGACGGTCGAGGACGAGCACGCGCTTGTCCAGCTGGCTGGCCACCCGTTCGGCGACGGTCAGGCCGAAGAAACCGGAACCGACGACGACGAGGTCAGGACGGGCTGAGGTCACGCCTGGCGACTGTACCGGCGGGGCAGGTGTCGCTCCGGCTCCCGCGGGGCTGCCGGGCCGCTTCGTGACGGGACCGTCCCCCTCGTCCCAGCGGTCCCACCCGCCCCGCCTCTCCGGCGTCCGCGCCCGGGCGGCCGGGCCCGCCTCCTAGAGTCGCCCCGTGCCCCGCCCAGCTCCCGACCGGCCGTTGCGCGTGGTGGCGGTGACCTACTCGCCCGGCGAGGCCCTCGAGGGCTTCGTGACCTCCCTGGCCGAGGCCACCACCCGCCCGGTCGAGGTCGTCCTCGCCGACAACGGCTCCACCGACGGCGTCCCCGAGGACGTCGCCGCGCGCCACGCCCACGTCCGGCTGCTGCGCACCGGCGGCAACGTCGGCTACGGCGCGGCGGTCAACGCCGGCCTGGCCGGGGTGGCGGAGGGGTACGCCCTCGTGGCCAACCCCGACGTCCGCTTCGAGCCCGGCTCGCTCGACGAGCTGCTCGCCGTCGCGGCCCGCTGGCCGCGGGCGGCCACCGTCGGCCCGGCCATCCGGACCCCGGAGGGGGAGCTGTACCCGTCCGCGCGCGACCTGCCGCGGCTGTCGACCGGCGCCGGGCACGCGCTGCTGGGGTGGGCGTGGCCGGCCAACCCGTGGACGGCGCGGTACCGCCGCGAGCGCGAGGCACCGCGCGAGCGCACCGCCGGCTGGCTGTCGGGCTCCTGCTTCCTCGTCGACCTCGAGGCGTTCTGGTCGGTGGGCGGCTTCGACCCCGGCTACTTCATGTACTTCGAGGACGTCGACCTCGCCGAGCGGCTGGGGCGGGCCGGCTGGCTGCACGTGTACGCGCCCTCGGCGGTCGTGGTGCACGAGGGCGGGCACGCCACCCGGCGCGAGCCGCACCGCATGGCGCGGGTGCACCACACCAGCGCGCTGCGCTACCTGTCCGGCCGGCACCCCGGCCGGCGCAACGCCCCGCTGCGGGGCGCCCTGCGGGCCGGGCTCGGCGCCCGGATGCTGGTCTCCTACGTCAGCGGCCGGGTGGCCGCCGGGGCCCGGTTCCAGCGCCGCGCCGACGACGTCGGCCGGTCGGCCCGCACCCGGACCCGTCAGGAGGCGTCGGCATGAGGCACGCGGTCGTCATGGCCGGCGGCTCGGGCACGCGGCTGTGGCCGCTGTCGCGCGCCGCCCGGCCCAAGCAGCTGCTCGACGTGGTCAGCAGCGGGGACGGCGGCGCGCACAGCCTGCTGGCCGAGGCGTTCACCCGGCTGGAGGCGGTGCTGCCCGCCGAGCGGATCTGGGTGTGCACCGCCGCGCGCTACGGCGCGCAGGTGCGGGCCGCCCTGCCCCGGCTGCGGCCCGACCGGCTGGTGCTCGAGCCGGTCGCCCGCGACACCGCCAACGCCGTCGGGCTGGCCGCCGCCCTGGTGGCCGAGGCCGACCCCGACGCCGAGCTCGCCGTCGTCAGCGCCGACCACGTGATCCGGCCGGTCGAGCGGTTCGCCGCCGCGCTGACCACCGCCTTCGACGCCCTGGCCGAGCGGCCGCGGGCGCTGGTCACCCTGGGCATCCGGCCCACCGCCCCGGCCACCGGGTTCGGCTACGTCCGCCGGGGCCCGGCCACCGGGGTGCCCGGGGTCGCCGAGGCCGCCGCCTTCAAGGAGAAGCCCGACCGCGCCACCGCCGAGGCCTACCTGGCGTCGGGGGAGTACCTGTGGAACTCCGGCATGTTCGTCTGGCGGGCCCGCACCGTGCTCGACGCGCTGGCCGACCACCTGCCGGCGTCCGCGGAGGGGCTGGCCCGGGTCGTGGCCGCGCCGGCGGGGACCGACCGCGACGCCGTCCTCGCCGAGGTGTTCCCGACGCTGCCCAAGACCAGCGTCGACTACGCCGTCCTCGAGCCCGCCGCCACCGAGCCGGGCCGGGTGCTGGTCGCCGACCTCGACGTCGACTGGCTCGACGTCGGCTCGTGGCCGGCGCTGGCGCAGACCCTGGCCACCGCCGACGGCAACGCGGTCGGCGGGCTGGCGGTGACCCTCGACAGCGCGGGCAACATCGTCTTCAGCGACGACCCGGAGCACCTGGTCGCGCTGGTCGGCGTCCGCGACAGCGTGGTGGTGGCCACCGCCGACGTCACGATGGTGTGCCCGGTCTCCGACGCCGAGCGGGTCAAGCAGCTGCTGGCCGCGGTCGAGCAGGGGCACGGCGCGCGGTACAGCTGACCGCGCGACCGCGCTCCCGGCGCGTGTGACCCTTCCGTCACACCCACCCCGTCGGCGTCCGCACCGGACGCCCCGGGGCCGTTACCGTGGCGAGGGCCGCCTGTCCCGGTGGTCCCCGACCGCCGCCGGCGGACGCACCCCCAACGGAGATCGCCCGTGCTCTCGCTCCGCGCGCCCGAAGCGCCCGCCACCCCCCGGGAGCGGACCTTCCTGCCCGAGGTGCAGGCCCTCCGCGCGCTCGCCGTGCTGCTGGTCGTCGTCTACCACCTGTGGCCCAACCGGCTGACCGGCGGCTACGTCGGCGTCGACGTCTTCTTCGTCATCTCCGGGTTCCTCATCACCTCGCACCTGCGGCGCGAGGTGGAGCGCACCGGGACGCTGTCGCTGCGGGCGTTCTACGCCCGGCGGGCGCGCCGGCTGCTGCCCGCGGCCCTGCTGGTCCTGCTGGTCACCGCGCTCGCCTCCGGCCTGCTGCTGCCGGTGAGCCGCTGGGCGGCCACCGCCGGCGACGTCCTGGCCAGCACCTTCTACGTGCAGAACTGGGCGCTGGCCGGCCGGGCGGTCGACTACTCCGCCTCGCAGGACGCCGCCTCCGTCGTCCAGCACTACTGGTCGCTGTCGGTGGAGGAGCAGTTCTACGCCGGCTGGCCGCTGCTCGTGCTCGCCCTGGTCTGGCTGGCCGGGCGCACCCGCTCCGGCCGCCCGCTGCTGCTGCCCGGCATCGCGGTGGTCACCGCCGCGTCGCTGGCCTGGTCGGTGTACTGGACGGCGACCGAGCCCGCCGCCGCCTACTTCCAGACGCCGACGCGCGTGTGGGAGCTCGGGGTCGGCGCGGTCCTGGCGCTCGGGCTCTCCGGCGCGCGGGCGCAGGCGCTGCTGGCGTCGGGCCCGATGGTGCCGGTCGTGCTGCGCTGGGCCGGCTTCGCCGCGATCGCCGTGGCGGCCGTGACCCTCTCCAGCGCCTCGCCGTTCCCGGGGTACCTCGCGCTGCTGCCCGTGCTGGGCACCGCGGCGGTCATCGCGGCGGGCGACACCGGGCCGCGCGACCCGTCGTCGCGGCTGGTCTCCCTCGCGCCCACCCAGTTCGTCGGCGACGTCTCCTACGCCGTCTACCTGTGGCACTGGCCGCTGATCGTGCTGGCCCCCTTCGCCCTCGCCCGGCCGCTGACCACCGTCGACAAGCTCGCCGTGCTGGCCGCCTCGCTGCTGCTCGCCTGGGGCACCCGCCAGCTGGTCGAGCAGCCGGCCCAGCAGTGGCGCCGCCTGCGGCGCCCCCTCGTCGTCGGCGTGTGCACCGTCGTGGCGATGGCGCTGGTCTCCGGCGTCGCCGCCTGGCAGTACCACCGGGTCGACGTCGCCCAGGCCGCCGCCCGCGACGAGCTGGCCGCGGCGCAGGAGGACCCGTGCTTCGGCGCCGGCTCGCTGGCCCCCGGCGCCACCGGCTGCGGCGACGTGTTCGGGCCGCCGGCGTCCCTCGTCCTCCCCGAGGACGACGCGCCGTGGTTCCGCGACCCCGCGTGCCGCCCGACCAGGGGCGGGCCGAGCGACACCGACCTCGGCGTGAAGACCTGCCGCTTCGGGACGGACGCGCCGACCCGGCGGGTGGCGCTGGTCGGCGACTCGCACGCCGAGCACTGGCGCGGCGCGGTGCACGAGATCGCCCGCCAGCAGGGCTGGGAGCTCGTGGAGATCTTCCGCGGCGCCTGCCCGGTCACCGAGGCCCGCGTGCTCGCCTTCCAGGGCGACGGCACCGACACCGAGGGCTGCGCCCGCTGGGGCGGGCAGGTCACCGACTGGCTGACCTCGCACGACGTCGACGCCGTCGTCACCACCTCCTTCACCACCGCCTTCACCTTCGCGGGCGAGGACTCCCTCGAGGCGGGCGCGCAGGGCTTCGCGGCCACCTGGACGGCCTGGCTCGACGCCGGGCTGGAGGTCGACGTGCTGCGCGACGTCCCGACGACGGGGCTGCCGCACGTCCCCGAGTGCCTGCAGGCCCACCCGGACGACCCGCGGGAGTGCTCGCGTCCCCGGGACGAGGCCGTGGTCCCCGACGCGGCGACCCTCGCCGCGGAGCGGATCGCCGCGCCGGGCCTGCACCTGGTCGACCTGACCGACTACTTCTGCGACGAGACGACCTGCTACACGGCGATCGGCGGCGCGGTCGTGTACTTCGACGCCAACCACCTGACCGCCCAGTACAGCCGCAGCCTGGCGCCCTTCCTGTTCGAGGAGCTCGTGTGACCGCCACCCGTACCGAGGAGTCGCCCGCCGTGGCGCCGTCGACAGGGGAGTCCGCCTCCGTCGCGGTCCGGCCGCCCGCCGCCACCGGGCTAGCATCCCGGGCGATGGCTGCAGCACACGGCGACCGTGGGCAGCTGGGGCTCCAGCCGCAGCTGCACCTGGCGACCTCCGACCAGCGCGACGGGCGCGCCCCCGGGCCGTGGGACGACACGGTCGTGGTGGTCCGCGTCTACAACGAGGCCTCCGTCGTCCGCGGGGTCATCGAGGAGCTCGTGCAGGCCGGCCTGGCGGTCATCGCCGTCGACGACGCCAGCACCGACGCCTCGGCCCGCGAGATCGACGCCGCCGGCGCGCTCCGGGTCAGCCACCCGGTCAACCTCGGCGCCGGCGGCGCGCTGCAGACCGGCTACGAGGCCGCGCTGCGCTTCACCGACGCCCGCTACATCGGCTGCTTCGACGCCGACGGCCAGCACCAGCTGTCGGACCTGCTGGCGATGGTCGAGCGCATCCGGGAGGGCTACGACGTCGTCATGGGCTCCCGCTTCCTCGACTCGCGCACCGCGATGAGCCCGCTGCGCCGGTTCATCCTGCGCGTGGCGACCCGGGTGATGAACCGCAAGTCGGGGCACCGGCTCACCGACGCGCACAACGGGCTGCGGCTGATCACCCGCGACGTCGCCTCGCGGATCCGGCTCTCGCACACCGGCATGGCCTACGCCTCGGAGCTCGAGGAGCAGCTGACCAGCCCCGACCTGCGGGTGGTCGAGCACCCGGTGCACATCCTCTACACCGACTACTCGCGGGCGAAGGGCCAGCCGCTGCTCAACAGCGTCAACATCCTGGCCGACACGATCGCCCACCGGATCAGTCACGGAGGCCGGTCGTGATCATCAAGTTCCTGCTCGTCCCGGCCCTGGTCATCGCCGTCTGGGCCTCGCTGCGCTCGCGCGCCTCGCTGCGCGGCCAGGCCCGCCGCAAGCTGCTGGCCGGGCTGACCGTCGTCGCCGGGGTGCTCGCGGTCATCTTCCCCAACGCCACCCAGTGGGCCGCCGACATCGTCGGCGTCACCCGCGGCACCGACCTGCTGCTCTACGTCCTCGCGCTGGTGATCATCTACCTGGTGGGCAGCACCAGCGTCCGGTTCCGCGAGCAGGAGTCCCGGCTGGTGCGGCTGTCCCGGCAGGTGGCCCTGGCCGAGGCGGAGGCCCGCATCGGGCTCGGGGTGACGCCGAACTTCCGCGGGCCCGGGCAGCGCGCCGCCCAGCAGCGGGAGGCCGTGCTCCTGCCGCCCGCCGGCGCGACCGTGGCCGCCCCGGCCGACCGCCCGCAGGTCGCGCAGGGCTGAGCGCCCGGAGGCGTCTGCGGACGTGGGCGGGGGCCGTGGTGTGATGCCGCGCATGCAGAACTTCGACGTCGCAGCTGTCGTGTCCGGCGGGGCCTCGGGCCTCGGGGAGGCCACCACCCGCGCGCTGGTCGCGCGCGGTGCCGCGGTGACCGTCCTGGACCTCAACGAGGAGCGCGGCGCCGCGCTGGCCGCCGAGCTGGGCGGGCACACGACCTTCGTCCGGACCGACGTCACCGACGAGTCGCAGGTGGCCGCCGCGATCGCCGACGCCACCGGCAAGGACCGGCCGCTGCGCGTCGCGGTCAACTGCGCGGGCATCGGCTGGGCACAGCGCACCGTGGGCAAGGGCAACGCCGCGCACGACCTCGACCCGTTCCTGCGCACCGTCATGGTCAACCTGGTCGGCACCTTCAACGTGCTGCGGCTGGCCGCCGCCGCGATGGCGGCCACCGAGCCCGACGAGGACGGGGAGCGCGGCGTCGTCGTCAACACGGCCTCGATCGCGGCGTTCGACGGGCAGATCGGGCAGGTCGCCTACGCCGCCTCCAAGGGCGGCATCGTCGGGCTGACGCTGCCCGCGGCGCGCGACCTGTCCAGCGTCGGGGTGCGGGTGTGCACCATCGCCCCGGGCCTGGTCGACACGCCGCTGCTGGGCAGCCTGCCCGAGGAGGCCCGCACGGCGCTGGCCAACGGCATCCCGTTCCCCAAGCGGCTGGGCCGCCCGGACGACTTCGCCCGGCTGGCCCTCGCCATCGTCGAGCACGGCTACCTCAACGGCGAGACCATCCGCATGGACGGCGCCCTGCGCATGGCCCCGCGCTGACCCCCGGGCCGCCGCCCCTCCCTCGTCCCCGGAGACCTGCGTGACCACCTCCCTGCCGGCCCCGACCCCGCCGGCACCCGCACCGCGGCCCGCCCTCGACGGCGCCGACTTCACCGACCGCTGGCGGCCGGACTGGCCCTTCGACCTGAGGGCGGTGCTGCGCCCGCACCAGCGCAGCGCCGGGGACCCCGCGATGCAGTGGGAGGGCGACGCCGTCTGGCGGACGACCACCACGCCGTGCGGGCCGGCGACGGTGCGCGTCACCTGCCGCGGCGGCGAGGTGCACGTGCAGGCGTGGGGGCCGGGCGCGGAGTGGGCGGGGACGGCGGTGCCGGGCTGGCTCGGTGCGGACGACTGCGCCGACGGCTTCGACCCCGACTGCCACCGGCTGGTCGGTGCGATCGCCCGGCGCACGCCCGACCTGCGGCTGGGCCGCACCGGGCGCACCTGGGACGCGCTGGTGCCGGCGGTGCTCGAGCAGAAGGTGACCGTGGTCGAGGCGCACCGGGTGTGGCGGGCGCTGCTGCGGCTGGCCGGTGACCCGGCGCCCGGACCGGCGCCCGCGGGCATGCGGGTGCTGCCCTCGCCGCGCCGGCTGCGCGAGGTCACCGACTGGGAGTGGCACCGCTGCGGCCTCGACGGCGCGCGGCGGCGGGCGCTGCTGCACGTCGCGTCGGTGGCGCACGCCCTCGAGCCGGACGACGGCTGCGACTCGGTGACGCTGCAGCGGAAGCTGCGCACGGTGCCCGGCATCGGGGTGTGGACGGCGGCCGAGGTCGTCCAGCGCACCCACGGCTGCCCGGACACCGTCAGCTACGGCGACTACCACCTGAAGAACCTGGTGGGCTGGTCGCTGGCCGGCCGGAAGACCGACGACGACGGGATGATGGAGCTGCTCGAGCCCTGGCGCGGGCACCGGCAGCGGGTGGTGCGGCTGCTGCACGTCGGCGGGAGCATGCCGCCCCGGCGCGGCCCGCGGACGGCGCCGACCGACCACCGCCGCATCTGAGCCCGGGCCGTCCTACCGCACCGCAGCGCGTCCTACCGCACCGCAGCGCGTCCTACCCGACGGTGGGCGGTCGGGTGGGACACGCCATGATCAGGTCACCTGATCGTCGCCGCCCCTCAGCGGCCGTCGAGGAGGCCGAGCAGGTAGTCGCCGTAGCCGCTCTTCGCCAGGGGTTCGGCGGCCCGGCGCAGGCCGTCGTCGTCGAGCCAGCCCTGCCGCCAGGCGACCTCCTCGATGCAGCCGATCTTGAGCCCCTGCCGCTCCTCGACCACGGACACGAACTCCGTGGCCTGGCGCAGCGAGGCGAAGGTCCCGGTGTCCAGCCACGCGGTGCCGCGGTCGAGCAGGGTGACGGTCAGCCGGCCCTGCCGCAGGTAGTGCTCGTTGACCTCGGTGATCTCCAGCTCACCCCGCGCGCTGGGCGAGATCCCGCGGGCCACCTCGACCACCGACGACTCGTAGAAGTACAGCCCGGGGACGGCGTAGGAGCTCTTCGGCGCGGCCGGCTTCTCCTCGATCGAGAGCACCGTCCCGGAGCGGTCGAACTCCACGACGCCGTAGTCCTGGGGGTTGGCGACGTGGTACGCGAACACGTGCCCGCCGTCGGGCTCGGGCAGCCGGCCCAGGGCGGTGCCGAGGCCGGCGCCGTAGAAGATGTTGTCGCCCAGCACCAGGGCCACCGACTCGTCGCCGACGAAAGCCGCGCCGATGAGGAACGCCTGCGCCAGCCCCTCGGGCCGCTCCTGGACGGCGTACTCGATCCGCATCCCCAGCCGCCCGCCGTCGCCCAGCAGCGCGCGGAAGGCCGCCTGGTCGGCGGGCGTGGTGATGACCAGCACCTCGCGGACGCCGGCCATCATCAGCGTCGACAGCGGGTAGTAGACCATCGGCTTGTCGTAGACCGGCATCAACTGCTTGCTGACCGCCTGGGTGATGGGGAAGAGGCGGCTGCCCGTGCCCCCGGCCAGGATGATCCCGCGCATGACCGGCGACGCTAGCGACTGCGCCGGTCAGACCCGCGGCGAGCCCAGCCACAACCTCCCGACGAGTGACGACCCGCCCGGCGTGCCCACCGGCTCCCAGCGGGTGGCCCACCCCTCCGCGTGCAGCTGCACGAGCACCGCGCCGACCAGCGCGCCGAGGTTGAGCGCCGTCGTCGTCGTGACCCGCTCGTACAGGTGGACGTCGACCACGCCGTCGCCCTCCCCGCCGTGCCGCAGCACCACCGGGAACTCCGGGAGCGCCGCGCTGGCCACCCGGAACGCCTCGGCCACCGCCTCGCGGTCACCCGGCCGCGGCACCAGGTCGGCCACCGGCGCCCGGCTGCCCACCAGGTCGCGGCTGCCGTAGGGGAACAGGTCGCCGGGGCCCAGCCGCACCAGCGGCCGGGTGCCGTCGTCCTCGCGCAGCACGGTGAACGGCAGCCCGCGGACGACGGCCACCGGCACGCCGTCGAGCTTGCCCTTGACCAGGTCGGCGGCCGAGGCCAGCTCGTCGACGACGGCGACCTGGGTGGTCTCCAGCCGGTTGCCGTGGCCGTCGACGGCGCCGCGGTGGTCGGTCAGCGCCGCGATGCCCGCCGAGCCGACCGCGACGTCGGTGAGCCCCTCGCGCCAGGTGCGGCCGAAGGTGTCGCTGACGACGACCGCCACCTCGACGCCGAGCAGCTCCCGCAGCCGGGCGCGCAGCGCCCGCGCCGAGGCGTCGGCGTCCTCGGGCAGCAGCACCAGGGAGTCGCCGGGCACGTTGGAGGCGTCGATGCCGGCGGCGGCCACCACCCAGCCCTGGCGCGTCTCCACGATCTTCAGCGGCCCGCGGCGGGCCACGACCCGCACGGTCTCCGCGTCGATGGCCCGCTGCCGCACGGCCTCCCGGTCGGCGCCGGGAGGCACCGGCACCACCCGGCCCTCCACCTTCGACACGACCTTGGAGGTGACGACGACGACGTCGCCGTCGGCCAGCCAGGGCGCGGCCCCGGCGACGGCGGCGGCCAGGTCGTCGCCCGCGGTGAACTCCGGCAGGCCGGGGACCGGCAGGACCTCGATCCCGCGAGGCCGCTCAGCCGTCGAGCCGGACACCGGCGGCCTCCAGGGCGGCGCGGGCCATCGCGGCGGTGGCCTCCGGCGAGCTCATCAGCAGCGGCACGGCGCGGACGTCGACGCCCGGCACCTGCGCGCGGTCGCCCTCGTGCACCAGCCAGGCGTCGAGGACGCCCCCGTCGGAGCGGGCGCCGTAGTGCCGGCCGACGCCCTCGGCGCTGACCTCGACGCCGAGCACCGGGAGGCAGCGGTCGGCCATGCCGCGCACCACCGCGCCGCCGACGATGGGGGAGATCCCGACCACGCGGCCCGGGGTGGCGCGCAGCGCGTCGCGCAGGCCGGGCACGCCGAGGACGGTGCCGATGGACACCACCGGGTTCGACGGCGCCAGCACGACGGCGTCGGCGCGGGCGAGCGCCTCCACCACGCCGGGCGCCGGGCGGGCGCGCTCGGCACCGACCTGGACGAAGGCGTGCGGCGTGGGCTCGGCGCGGTGGCGCACCCACCACTCCTGGAAGTGGATCGCGCCGCGGCGGCCGGTGTCGGGGTCGTCGACGACGACGTGCGTCTCCACCCGCTGGTCGCTCATCGGCAGCACGGTCACGCCCGGCTGCCAGCGGTCGGCCAGCGCGGCGGTGACGTCGGAGAGCGGGTAGCCGGCGTCGAGCATGCGGGTGCGCACCAGGTGGGTGGCGAGGTCGCGGTCGCCGAGGCCGAACCAGGTCGGCTCCGCGCCGTAGGCGGCGAGCTCCTCCTTGACCGTCCACGTCTCGCTGGTCCGGCCCCAGCCGCGCTCGGGGTCGATGGCGCCCCCGAGGGTGTAGACGACGGTGTCGAGGTCGGGGCAGATCCGCAGGCCGTGCAGGGTCACGTCGTCACCGGTGTTGACCACCGCGGTGACCGACGCGGGGGGTGCGACGTCCCGGAGGCCGGTCAGGAACCGGGCCCCTCCGACACCTCCGGCGAGGACGACGATCTCCACGAAACTCATCGTGCCCGATGGGCAGTTGTCCACTGTTCGCCGGGCGTGTCGGGTGCCTGCACGAGATCTGACGAACGAGGTGGGACGCGTGGGGCTGGTGTGGTCAACCGCTTACACCGGGCGAAGTTGACGCTCAGGCAACGACACGCGTGTAATTCCGACCGGTGCGAGGCACGGGGGGACGCCCGGGGGAGACCCGGGGACCTGGCCTCCGACGACGACCGCGAAGGGGACGCATCGTCATGGCAGAGGTCTCGTGGCTGAGTGACTACATCGGCTCTGCCGAGCGGACCGGGCGCAGCGCCGGCCGGCCCGACCAGAGCCTGGTGGGGATGCTCGGCGCGGCCCTGCAGGACGAGGCCCAGTCGTGGCAGGAGCAGGCGCTGTGCGCCGAGACGGACCCGGAGGCGTTCTTCCCGGAGAAGGGCGGCTCCACCCGCGAGGCGAAGAAGATCTGCACCGGCTGCGAGGTCAAGGCCGAGTGCCTCGAGTACGCCCTGGCCAACGACGAGCGCTTCGGCATCTGGGGCGGGCTCTCCGAGCGGGAGCGCCGCCGCCTCCGCCGCCGCGCCATCTAGGAGAAGGACCTCCCTGCCCCCCACCACTCGCTCCGCTCGCGGCGGGCCCCTGCAGGGAGGCCGTTCCAGCACGTCACCGCCCCCCACCACTCGCTCCGCTCGCGGCGGGCCCCTGCAGGGAGGCCGTTCCAGCACGTCACCGCCCCCCACCACTCGCTCCGCTCGCGGCGGGCCCCTGCAGGGAGGCCGTTCCAGCACGTCACCGCCCCCCACCACTCGCTCCGCTCGCGGCGGGCCCCTGCAGGGAGGCCGTCCCCGAACCTCACCGGCCCCCGACGGCAGCGCCGTCGGGGGCTTCGGCGTCCCGGGGGAGGACTGCCCGGCGCTGTGGTCCGATGGGGCGGTGACCGGCGGGGACAGGGACACGCGCACCGTGCTCGGCACCGCCGCCGTCGTCCGCGAGCTGCGCGCCGCCGCGCCGCTCGCGCGGGCCCTCGCCGCGCCGGCCACGGCCGAGTCGCCCTGGCTGACCACCGTGCTGTCCGTCCAGGCGGTGCACCGGCGCCCGCGGCTGGTGCCCGCGGCCGTGGTCGTCGGGCCGCGCGGCCCGGGCGGGCCGGACGCGCTGGCACTGCTGGAGCTGGCCACCGCCGGCCCGGTCGTGACGGCCACCCTGCTCGGCGACGGCCTGCCCACGCCCGGCGGCCGCCCGCCCGCACGGCTCCCGGCCCGGGACGAGGACGCCGCGGACCGGCTCGCGGCCGGCGTCCTCGACCTGCTGACCTCGGTGCGCCGGCCCTGGCGGCTGCGGCTGGCCGGTCTGCCGCTGGGCGACCCCACCGTGCGGGCCCTCGCCCGGCTGCGGCCCGACGCCCGGGTGGCGAGCGCGCGCACCACCCGCCTGGTCGACGACCTCGACGCGGCGGCGCCCGGCCGGGTGGTGCGCAGCCGGGACGCCCGTGCCGTCGACCGGGTGCTGCCCGGGCTGCTGGCCGGGGAGCGCGACGCCCGCGCCCGCGACCTGGTCCGCGCCGCCGCCCGGCTGCACGCCGCGCTCGGCCGCGTCGAGGTGGCCACCGTGACCGACGGCGGGCGGCTGCGCGCCGGTCTGCTCACGCTCGTGGACGGCGCGGACCGGCTGCCCTGGTGGGGGCACTCGGAGCTCGGCGGGCTGACCACCGCGCGCGGCGCGCCCGCCGTCGGCGTGACCGTCTCCGGCCGGGGCCGGGTGCTGCGTGCGGTCCTCGACCGCGGCGCGGCGCGCCTGGCGCGCGTGCCGCTCAGCCGACGACGCGGATCCGGCTGAGCGACGGGTCGGGCAGGGACCCGGCCCGGTCGGTGCCCAGGAACAGTGCGCCCTCGGCGCGCGCCTGCCCGTCGCGCAGCGGCCCGGCCGGCGCCACGGTGACGCTCAGCGGGTAGACCCGGCCGGTGTAGACCGGCGGCGTCCCCGACGGTCGGGTGTAGGTGGGGAAGCGCCCGGTCAGCCGCAGCGCGTCGCCGTCGCGGGAGACCTCCAGCGCCGGCGTCGGGAGGTCGGCGTACTCCACGCCGGCGCGCGTGCAGCCGGCCTGCTCGGGGTCGGCCGGCGCGGCGTCGCCCAGGCAGTTCCAGGTGGGCAGGAGCACGTGCGCCAGCGCCTCGCCCCCGCCCACGGTGACGCTCACCGACGGGTAGGTGACGGTGACGCCGACCGCCCGCCGCTCCAGCACCAGCCCGCCCAGGGCCAGCCGGGCGGTGGCGCCGTCGTCGCCGAGGGGCACCGAGCGCGCGGCGAGCGCGCCGGCGCCGCGCTCCCCGGGCAGGGGGTCGGCGGGGACGGGCGGCAGGTCGGGCGGGGCGGTGGTCGGCGGGGCCGCCGTCGCGGCGGGCGGTCGCGGGGCGGGAGGCGTCGCCGGACCGCCGGGGAGCGGAGCCTCGCCCCCGCGGGTGGTGCCGGCCACCGCGGCGAGCACGGCGACGAGCGCCAGCGCCGCGGCGGCCAGCCCGGCCACCGTGCGGCCCGACGGGTCGGGCCCCGCAGGTCCCGGCGCGGCCGGCTCCGGCGGCCCGGGACCCGGGTCGTCGGCGGCCGGCGTGCCCGGAGGGGACTCGAGGAAGCCGGGCAGGTCGTCCTGCGCCCATCGCCGCCCGGCCGGCCGGTCCGGGGGCGGGGACGGCGGCTCGACCGCCGGCGTCCCGCGCCGGCCGAGCAGCAGGCCGGCGGCCACCACGCCCAGTGCCAGCAGGGCCACCGCCAGCACGAGCCAGGCGGCGACCGGCGCGGGGGAGTCCATCCCCGAGAGCATCCCAGGGGCTTGCGTGCCGGCCCTCCGTGCGACCCGCCGGGGTCCCTGCCACGATCCTGCGGTGGCGGGCGGTGCGGCGGGGGCGGCGCAGGAGCGGGTCGCCGCCCTGCTCGGCGAGCTGGGGGTCGGCGGCCCGCTGCTCGCCGTCACGGACCTCAGCACCCGGCTCGGCGTCGTCCAGGGGGTGCTCGCCGACGCGGTGCTCGACCTCGCCGTCACCGAGAGCGGGCTGCGCCGGCTGCGCGCCGAGCTGCGGGGGCGCCGCTGGGCCGCGGAGCGGCAGGTCGGGGTCCCGGAGGTGCTCGCCACGGCCGAGGACGGCCGCTGGCTGCTGTCCCGGCGGGTGCACCCAGGTCCCACCGGCGGGCCCCGGTGGACGGCGGTGGCGATCGAGTCGGCGCTGCGCATCGCGCCGCTGCCCGTCCCCGCGGGGGAGCCGTGGACCCCGCCGGCCGGGCCCCCCCTGCGCCGGGCGCGCGGTTCCGTGGGCGGCGCGGCGAGGCTGCTGCGCGGCGGGGTGCGGGTCGGTGAGCTGCGGGCGGTGCGGGCGGCCGCGGCGCAGCTGCCGCTGTCGGAGGCCGGCCACGGCGACCTGCGCGCCGCCAACGCCGTCGTCGACACCACCGTGGCGGCCACCGAGCCCGACGCGGAGGGCCGGCTGGTCGTCCTCGAGTGGTCGGGCGTGCGCGCCGCGCCCCGCCACCGCGACCTGCTCACGCTGTGGGCCACCACGCCCGACGCCGACGACCGCGGGCGCGTCGCCGACGTCGTCCGGTCGCGCACCGCCGGCTGGGAGGAGCCCGACGTCGGCCTGCTGTGGCACGCCGTCGCCCTCGAGCAGCTGGTGGCCCGGCTGACCCGCGCCGACCGCGGCGACGGCCTCGACGCCGCCTTCGCCCGCGAGCGCCTGCAGGAGGCCCGCCGCCTCGCGGCAGAACTCGGTAGTCCGGTCGAGGTGCGCCGCTAGCCCGTCGGGTCGATCTCCTCCGGGTCGCGGCCCAGCAGCACCGCCACCTGGTCGACGACGACGTCGCGGACGAGGTCGGCGAGGTCGTCGCGGTCGTGCGCGCGGATCTCCAGCGGCCGCCGGTAGACGACGATCCGCGCCGGCACCTCGCGGCCGTCCTCGCGGTGCGCGGGCAGCACCCGGGCCAGCGGCACCGTGCCGTCGTCGAGGACGTCGGGGTCGAGGACCACCTCGTCGGGGTCGGTGTGGTCGACCCACGGCACGTCCTCGACGGCGAACTCGACCCCGGCCAGCTCCCGCTCCCAGCGGCGCTCGATGTCCTCGACCGCGTCGAGGACCAGGTCGTCGAACTGCTCGGCGCGGCTGCGGGACAGCGGCACGTCGCCGGGCACCAGGCGGCCGCGCAGGCCCCGGCCGTGCCGGTCGCGGCGGGTGCGGGGGGAGCGGCGGGCGGGTCGGCTCATGGCGGGGCGAGCGTACGGCGCCCCGCGGGCGCGGGCAGCGCACCGGCCGCCCCGCCGGGGCCGGTCACCCGGTGCCCGAGTGCCCGGAGGCGTCGGGTTGGATGGGTGGGGACGGTGGTGACGGAGAGGTCTCGGTCCCGGTGCGCCTGTCGCCGACACCTCGCGGTCGCGGCTACTGTGCCTCGCGTGAGGAACCGGTGGTGAGGCAGTCACGTCGCTGCTCGCGCAGCGGCTGCGCGCAACCGGCGGGCGCGACCCTGACCTACGTGTACGCCGAGTCGACCGCCGTCGTCGGGCCGTTGGCCACGTTCTCCGAGCCGCACAGCTACGACCTCTGCGAGTTCCACGCCGAGCGGCTCACCGTGCCGCGCGGTTGGGAGGTCGTCCGGCACGAGATCGACGTCGAGGACTCCGGTCCGACCGGTGACGACCTGCTCGCGCTGGCCGACGCCGTCCGCGAGGCCGCCCGTCCCGAGCCGCCCCGGCCGCCGGCCGACGACGGCCGCGGCACCCGCCGGGGGCACCTGCGCGTCCTCCCCGACATCCCCTAGGGCCCGGCAGCCGCGGGCCCGGCCTCACCCGGAGGGCTGGCGCCGGCGGGTGAGTGGGATGGGGTCCCCGCGGGGGGCCTCATAGGATCGTCGGGCACCGGGCGCAGCCGCGCGGCCGGGCAGTCCAGGCGAGGGTGGCAGTGACGGACCTGTCGGCGATCATCAAGGCATACGACGTCCGGGGCGTCGTCCCCGACCAGTGGGACGAGGACGTCGCCCGGCGCATCGGCGCCGCCTTCGCCGAACTCGTGGCCACCGAGAGCGGCGCGACCGCGGTCGTCACCGCCCACGACATGCGCCCCTCCTCGGTCCCGCTCTCCCGCGCCTTCGCCGAGGGCGTGCTCTCCCGCGGTGTCGACGTCGTCGAGGCGGGCCTGGGCTCCACCGACCTGCTCTACTTCGCCGCCGGCTCGCTCGACGTCCCCGGCGCGATGTTCACCGCCAGCCACAACCCGGCGCAGTACAACGGCATCAAGCTCTGCCGGGCCGGCGCCGCCCCCGTCGGGCAGGAGTCGGGCCTGGCCACCGTGCGCGAGTGGGCCGAGCGCGACAGCTACGACCGGCAGCCCGCGCGCACCGCCGAGATCACCCAGCGCGACCTGCTCACCGCCTACGCCGAGCACCTGCGCCGGCTGGTCGACCTGTCGGGGATCCGGCCGCTGCGCGTGGTCGTCGACGCCGGCAACGGCATGGGCGGGCACACCGTCCCCGTCGTGCTGGCCGGCCTCCCGCTCGACGTCGTCCCGCTGTACTTCGAGCTCGACGGCACCTTCCCCAACCACGAGGCCAACCCGCTGGACCCGGCCAACCTGGTCGACCTGCAGGAGGCCGTCCGCCGGGAGGGCGCCGACCTCGGCCTGGCCTTCGACGGGGACGCCGACCGGGTGTTCGTCGTCGACGAGCGCGGCGAGCCGGTGAGCCCCTCGGCGATCACCGCGCTGGTCGCCGTCCGGGAGCTGGCCAAGGGCCGGGGGACGACGGTCATCCACAACCTGATCACCTCGCGGGCGGTGCCCGAGATCGTCCGCGAGCACGGCGGCGAGCCGGTGCGCACGCGGGTCGGCCACTCGTTCATCAAGGCCGAGATGGCGCGCACCGACGCCGTCTTCGGCGGCGAGCACTCGGCGCACTACTACTTCCGGGACTTCTGGCGCGCCGACACCGGGATGCTGGCGGCGATGCACGTGCTCGCGGCGCTGGGGGAGCAGAGCCGGCCGCTGTCGGAGCTGACCGCCGCCTACGGCCGCTACGCCGCCTCCGGGGAGATCAACTCCACCGTGGCCGACGCGGCCGGGCGGACGGCGGCCGTCCGCGAGGCGTTCGAGGCCGACGGCGCGGCGTTCGACGAGCTCGACGGGCTCACCGTCGACCTGCCCGACGGGTCGTGGTTCAACCTGCGGGCCAGCAACACCGAGCCGCTGCTGCGGCTCAACGTCGAGGCTCCCGACGAGGCGCGCATGGCGCAGCTGCGGGACCGGGTGCTGGGGATGGTGCGCGCATGAGCGGGACCGGACCGCTGGGGCTCGACCCCGTGCTGCTGCAGGTGCTGGCCTGCCCCGACACCCACCACAGCCCGCTGACGGTGGACGAGGCGGCCGGCGAGCTGGTCTGCCCCACCTGCGACCGGGCGTTCCCGGTCCGCGACGGCATCCCGGTGCTGCTGCTCGACGAGGCCCGGACCCGGTCGGCATGACCTCGCCGGAGCTGGCCGAGGAGGTCCTCGACGACCTCGACGTGCTGCGTGCCCGCGACCCCCGCGGGCTGCTGCCGGCCGTCGCCGGCGCCGGCGCCCAGGTGCGCGAGACCGCCCGGCTCACCGACGAGGCGGGTCTCGACCGGATCACCGCCGGCGGGCGGCCCCGCGGCATGGTCATCGTCGCCCGCCGCGAGGGCGCGGTGGCCGCCTCGGTGCTGCGGGCGCTGCTCGGCCCCTCCAGCCCGGTCACCGTCGACGTCGTCCCCGGCCCCGACCTCCCGGTGTGGACCGGCCCGACCGACGTCGCCGTCGTCGCCACCCGCACCGGCGCCGGCGCCTACGCGGTGACGCCGGCCTACGAGGCCGCCCGCCGCGGCGTCTCGCTGCTGGGCATCGGTGCCGAGGACGCGCCGCTGCGCGCGGCCTGCTCCACCGCGCGGATGCCCTACGTGCCGCTGCCGCGCTCGCGCGTGCAGCACACCACGCTGTGGTCGCTGCTGACCCCGCTGCTGCGGCTGGCCACCGAGCTGGGGCTGGTCGGGCAGGCCGCCGCCGACTGCGAGGCGGTCGCCGCGACCCTCGACGAGGTCGCCGCCGAGTGCGGCCCGGCCCGCGAGTCCTTCGGCAACCCGGCCAAGACCCTGGCCCTGGAGCTGCTCGACGCGCTGCCGGTGATCGTCGCCGAGGGGCCGCTGGCCGGCACCGCGGCCACCCGCTTCGCCGACCAGCTGGCCACCCTGGCGGGCCTGCCCGCCAGCTGCTACCGGCTGCCCGACCAGCGGGTGGCCGCCCGTGCCGTCCTCGGCGGTCCGCTGGCCCCGCGTGATTCCGACGACTTCTTCCGCGACCGCACCGACGACGAGGGCCGCCGGCTGCGGCTGCTCACCATCCGCGACACCGACGCCGCCCACCACGACGGCAGCGGCGAGCGGGAGCCGCGGTCGGCGGCGGAGGCGATGGCCGAGGTGCTGCGCACGGCGACGGCGAACAACGTGCCGGTCAGCGGCCTGGCCGAGCACGGCGAGCCGGACCGCCACGGCCGGCTGCCGCGGCTGGCCCGGCAGCTGGCGGTGGCCGACTTCAGCGCCGTCTACCTGGCGCTGGCGCTCGACCGGGAGCGGGTGCTGGGCCGCTGAGCCGCGGCCCGCGGGGCGGTCGTCCGGCCCGCCGGACCCCGCCCGATCGGGGGAGACGGGCATCGCGGGCGCCCGGCCGGGGGAGGGCGCACCGGTAGCCTGCGGGGCGATGTGGCAGATGAGCAACGCGGTGCGGCACTACCCGTGGGGGTCGCGGACCGTCATCCCCGACCTGCTGGGTGAACCGGTCCCCGCCGACCGGCCCTACGCGGAGCTGTGGATGGGCGGTCACCCCGACCAGCCCAGCGTGCTCTCGACCGGGGCCCCGCTGGACAAGGCGATCGCCGAGCAGCCCCAGGACCTGCTCGGCGGGGCGGTCCACGAGCGCTTCGGTGCCCGGCTGCCGTTCCTCATGAAGGTCCTCGCCGCGGAGGCGCCGCTGTCGCTGCAGGCGCACCCGACGATGGAGCAGGCCCAGGCCGGCTTCCTCGCCGAGGAGGCCGCCGGGGTGCCGCGCGACGACCCGTCGCGCACCTTCAAGGACCCGTGGCACAAGCCCGAGCTGCTGCTGGCGCTGACCACCTTCGAGGCGCTGTGCGGCTTCCGGCCGGTCGAGGAGTCGCTGCACTGCCTGGCCAAGCTGCAGCTGCCCGAGCTCAAGCCGACCATCGCGGCGCTGGCCCGCGGCGGGCTGCAGGCGGCCATCCCGCAGCTGCTCGCGCTCTCGGGGATGCGGCGCACCCACCTCGTCGACGTCGTCGCGCGCCGGGCGGCGGCCTTCGTGGCCGCGCACGACCCGGAGTTCATCAACACCTACCGGTGGGCGGCGGCGCTGGCCGAGGCCTACCCGGGCGACCCCGGCGTGGTCATCTCGCTGATGTGCAACCACCTCAAGCTCGCCCCCGGTGAGGCGGTCTTCCTCCCCGCCGGCAACCTGCACGCCTACCTGTCCGGGGCCGGCGTCGAGGTGATGGCCAGCTCGGACAACGTGCTGCGCGGCGGGCTGACCACCAAGCACGTCGACCTCGCCGCCCTCATCGAGGTGCTCGACTTCTCCGACGGCCGCATCCCGGTCATCCACCCGGTGCTCGGGCCCGGCGGCCTGCGCTACCCGGTGCCGGTCGAGGACTTCGACCTGACCCGCGCCCAGCTCGACGAGCAGGCCGGCCCGTTCGCCACGCGCGGGCCGCAGGTCGTGCTGTGCGCCGAGGGGCGGGCGACGCTGACCGGTGCCGACGGCGAGCTGGTGCTGGAGCGCGGGCAGTCGGCGTTCGTGCCGGCCGGCGCGCCGGTCACCGCCCGCGGTCCGGCCGTCCTCTACCGGGCCACCACCAACCTGCACTGACCCGGGCCGCGTGTCGCGGCCCGGCGGGACCGGGGGCCGGACGTAGCGTCGGCCGTGTCCCTCCGCACCGCCCTCGCGCGTGCCGGCGCCCTGGGCCTGACCGCTGCGCTGGCCACCGGCTGTGTCGACCTCACCGGGTCCTCCGGGGACCCCGTCCCGGCCACCGGCAGCGCGCTCGAGGCCCTGGAGTCGGTGCCCGTCCGCGGCCGCGCGCCGCAGACCGGGTACTCCCGCGACGAGTTCGGCGACGGCTGGGTGGACACCGACCGCAACGGCTGCGACACCCGCAACGACGTCCTGGCCCGCGACCTCACCGGCGAGCGCTTCGCGCCGGGCACGGACGACTGCGTCGTCGTCAGCGGCACCCTCGCCGACCCCTACTCCGGCCGCACCATCGCCTTCCGCCGCGGCGAGGACACCAGCGAGGCGGTGCAGATCGACCACGTCGTCGCGCTGTCGGACGCCTGGCAGAAGGGCGCCCAGCAGTGGGACCCCGCCCGCCGCACCGCCTTCGCCAACGACCCGCTCAACCTGCTCGCCGTCGACGGGCCGCTCAACCAGCAGAAGGGCGACGGCGACGCCGCCACCTGGCTGCCGCCCGACCGCTCCTACCGCTGCGCCTACGTCGCCCGGCAGGTCGCGGTGAAGCTGACCTACGGCCTGTGGATGACCGCGGCCGAGCACGACGCGGCGGCCGCGGTGCTCGAGACCTGCCCGGCCGAGCCGCTGCCCAGCCGCGAGGCGACCGCCGCCCAGCAGGAGCCCCCGTCCGCGCCGACCGGTCCCTTCCCCGACTGCGCCACGGCGCGCGCGGCCGGCGCGGCACCGCTGCGCGAGGGCGACCCGGGGTGGAACCCGGCCCTGGACGGCGACGGCGACGGCGTCGGCTGCGAGTCCTGAGGAACCGGTACCCTGGACGGCGGCACGAGCCCCGCCGAAGCCTCGGCATGCTCGCTCGGATCAGCGACCCCGAGTCCCGCTCCCTCCCGGCGCGGGGCCTCGACCCTGGAGCGACATGACCGCCTCTACCGGCACCCGCACCCTGTCCGACGGTGACTTCAAGGTCGCCGACCTCTCCCTGGCCGGCTTCGGCCGCAAGGAGATCCGCCTCGCCGAGCACGAGATGCCCGGCCTGGTGGCGCTGCGCGAGGAGTACGGCGACGAGCAGCCGCTGGCCGGCGCCCGCATCGCCGGCTCGCTGCACATGACCGTGCAGACCGCCGTCCTCATCGAGACCCTCGTCGCGCTGGGCGCCGACGTCCGCTGGGTCTCCTGCAACATCTTCTCCACCCAGGACCACGCCGCCGCCGCGATCGTCGTCGGCCCCGAGGGCACCCCCGAGGCGCCCGCCGGCGTCCCGGTCTTCGCCTGGAAGGGCGAGACGCTCGAGGACTACTGGTGGTGCACCCAGCGCCTGTTCGAGTTCCGCGACGAGAACGGTGACGTCGTCGGCCCGAACATGCTGCTCGACGACGGCGGCGACGCCACCCTGCTCGTGCACCTCGGCACCCGCTTCGAGACCGACGGCGCCGTCCCCGACACCACCGAGGCCGACTCCGAGGAGTACGGCGTCATCCTCGAGGCGCTGCGCGGCACGCTGGCCGCCGACGCCGGCTACTGGACCCGCATCGGCCAGGGCATCCGCGGCGTCACCGAGGAGACCACCACCGGCGTCATGCGCCTGTACGAGCTGGCCCGCGACGGCCGGCTGCTGTTCCCGGCGATCAACGTCAACGACTCGGTCACCAAGAGCAAGTTCGACAACCTCTACGGCTGCCGGCACTCGCTCATCGACGGCATCAACCGCGCCACCGACGTGATGATCGGCGGCAAGGTGGCCGTGGTCTGCGGCTACGGCGACGTGGGCAAGGGCTGCGCGGAGTCGCTGCGCGGCCAGGGCGCCCGGGTCGTCGTCACCGAGATCGACCCGATCAACGCCCTGCAGGCGGCGATGCACGGCTACGAGGTGACCACCCTCGACGAGGTCATCGGCAAGGCCGACATCATCATCACCGCGACCGGCAACCGCGACATCATCAGCGCCGAGCAGCTCGGGCAGACCAAGCACCAGGCGATCGTGGGCAACATCGGGCACTTCGACAACGAGATCGACGTGGCCGGCCTGGCCCGCACCCCGGGCATCGAGCGGACCCAGATCAAGCCGCAGGTCGACGAGTGGCGCTTCGCCGACGGCCACACGATCATCCTGCTCTCCGAGGGCCGGCTGCTGAACCTGGGCAACGCCACCGGGCACCCGAGCTTCGTCATGAGCGCCTCGTTCTCCAACCAGGTGCTCGCCCAGATCGAGCTGTGGTCCAATCGCGCGGCCTACGAGGGCCAGGCCCCCACCGTCACCGTGCTGCCCAAGCGGCTCGACGAGCACGTGGCCCGGCTGCACCTCGACGCGCTCGGCGTGAAGCTGACGACCCTGTCCAAGGTGCAGGCCGACTACATCGGCGTCCCCGTCGAGGGCCCGTACAAGAGCGAGCACTACCGCTACTAGAAGGACCCCCTCGCCCCCCTGTAAGGACCTCCCTGCTCCCCACCGCTCGCGCGCTCGCGGCGGGCCCCTGCAGGGAGGCCGACCGCCGCCCGTGGCGGGGCCCTGCGAGGGGGCCGTTCCATCCGGTCGCCAGGGGGGAGGCGCTGGATCCGGCGCGCCGGGTCCAGCGCCTCCGTGATCTGGCCGTGACGTCGCAGAATGGGTCCGTGCCCCCCACCGCTCAGCACAACGGACCCAGCCGCGGCCGTGTCCTGGTCGTCGACGACGACGCCGCTCTCGCCGAGATGCTCGGCATCGTGCTGCGGCGGGAGGGCTACGACCCGGCCTTCGTCTCCGACGGCAACCGCGCGCTCGGCGTCTTCCAGCAGACCCGGCCCGACATCGTCCTGCTCGACCTGATGCTGCCCGGCCGCAACGGCCTGCAGATCTGCCAGGACATCCGCACCCAGTCGACGGTGCCCATCGTCATGCTCACCGCCAAGGGCGACACGATCGACGTCGTCCAGGGCCTCGAGGCCGGCGCCGACGACTACGTCACCAAGCCGTTCAAGCCCGTCGAGCTGGTCGCCCGCGTCCGCGCCCAGCTGCGCCGCGGCGAGACCGGGCAGGCCGAGACGCTCGCGATCGGCGACGTGCAGATCGACGTCCCCGCCCACCAGGTCACCCGCGACGGCACGCCGATCGCGCTCACCCCGCTGGAGTTCGACCTGCTGGTGGCGCTGGCCCGCAAGCCGCGCCAGGTGTTCACCCGTGAGCTGCTGCTCGAGCAGGTGTGGGGCTACCGGCACGCCGCCGACACCCGGCTGGTCAACGTCCACGTGCAGCGGCTGCGCGCCAAGATCGAGCGCGACCCGGAGAAGCCCGAGATCGTGCTGACCGTGCGCGGGGTCGGCTACAAGGCCGGTCCGCCGTGACCGGGCGGGACCGCGGGCCGGCGAGGTCCGTGCGCCGGTGAGCACCACCCACCCGGCGCCGGCGGCCGCCCCGGCCGACGACGCGGGCAGCACCCGGGCCCCCGCACCGGCGGACGCCGGCCGCCCCCGCCCGCGCGACCGGTCCGCGCTGCGGCGCGGGCTGCGCCGGCGGGCCGTCCGGGCGCGCATCCGCGCGCGGCGGCTGGCCGGCTCCGCCGTCTCGGCGTGGCGGTCGTCGCTGCACGTGCGCATCGGCGCCATCACGATGGTCGTCGCCGGCACCGTCGTGGTCATCGTCAGCCTGGTGCTGTTCAGCCAGATCCGCACCCAGCTGCTGTCGGTCAAGGAGCAGGCCGCGGTCGACCAGGCGCAGGCCGGGGTGGTCTACGCCCAGACCGAGGTGGTCGGCATCGCCGCCGGCGACGCGGCGAGCGTGCGGGCCACCCTGGAGCGCACGGTGCAGCAGCTGCTCACCCGCGGCGGGTCGGCCGGCACCTTCGACGTCGTCATGGTCTACCGGACCGGCGACACCGAGCGGCCGCCGGCGGTCAGCCGGCCGGGCATCTACCCGACGCTGCCCGAGGGGCTGCGCGCCGGCGTCGCGGGCGGCGCCCAGTACAGCCAGTACGCGATGGTGCCCAACGCCTCCGGGCAGGCGCGGCCGACGCTGCTGGTGGGCTCGCCGGTGCCCGTCGGCGCGTCCTCGGCCGGGCAGATCGAGCTCTACTACGCCTTTCCGCTGGACCAGGAGGAGGAGACGCTCTCCCTCATCCGCACCACGGTGGCGATCAGCGGCATCGCGCTCACCCTGTTCGTCGCGGGGATCGGTGTGCTCGTCACCCGGCTGGTGGTCGACCCGGTGCGGCGCGCGGCCGGCACGGCCCAGCGGCTGGCCGAGGGGCAGCTCGAGGAGCGGATGACCGTCCGCGGCGAGGACGACCTGGCCCGGCTGGCCACCAGCTTCAACGCGATGGCCGACAGCCTGCAGCGGCAGATCACCCAGCTCGAGGGGCTCTCCCAGCTGCAGCAGCGGTTCACCTCCGACGTCTCCCACGAGCTGCGCACCCCGCTGACGACGGTGCAGATGGCCGCCGACGTGCTGCACGAGTCGCGCGGCGACTTCCCCCCGCACGTGGCCCGCTCCGCCGAGCTGCTGCACGAGGAGCTCGACCGCTTCGAGCGGCTGCTGTCGGACCTGCTGGAGATCAGCCGCTACGACGCCGGCGCCGCCGTCCTGGACTGGGAGCCCACCGACCTCGGCGCGCTCGTCGGCCGGGTGGTCGACGGGATGTCCTCGCTGGCCGGCCGGCACGGCTGCGAGCTGCGGGTCAGCTCCCCGGCGGAGCCGGTGATCGCCGAGGTCGACGCCCGGCGGGTGGAGCGGATCCTGCGCAACCTCGTCGGCAACGCCGTCGAGCACGGCTCCGGCAAGCCCATCGACACCACCCTGGCGGCCAACGGGACGGCGGCCGCGGTGACCGTCCGCGACCACGGCGTGGGCCTGTCCTCGGCCGAGGCCCAGCACGTGTTCGACCGGTTCTGGCGGGCCGACCCGTCCCGGGTGCGCACCGTCGGCGGCAGCGGCCTGGGGCTGTCGATCAGCCTGGAGGACGCCCGGCTGCACGGCGGCTGGCTGCAGGTCTGGGGCCAGCCCGGCCTCGGCGCGCAGTTCCGGCTCACCCTGCCGCTGACCGCCGGCGCCGACCTCACCAGCTCGCCGCTGCCGCTGCGGCCCACGATCGTCCGCCGTCCGGGGGTCCGGCCGTGAGGCGCCTGCTCCCGGTGCTCGGCGCGCTGGCCCTGCTCGCCGGCTGCTCCACGGTGCCCACCTCCTCGGCGCCGGTGCAGATCACCGAGGCCCCCGCCCGGCCGGCCGGCGAGGTCGGCATCGAGCCGGCGGAGCCGCCGCCGGGCGGCACCCCGGAGGAGATCGTGCGCGGCTTCGTCGACGCCGCCGCCAGCACCGTGACCGGGTACCCCGTGGCCCGGAGGCACCTGGCGCCCGAGGCCGCCGACAGCTGGTCCGGCGAAGGCGCCATCACCCTCGTCGGCCCCGACTACGCCACCGTCACCACCGACGCGGGGGGCGTGGTCATGACCGGCGACCTGGTGGGCACCGTGGACAGCCGCGGGGTGTTCACCGGCTCGGCGGGGGAGGCCTACACCCGCGAGTTCACCCTGGTCGAGGTCGACGGCGAGTGGCGGATCACCAACCCGCCCGACGGCCTGCTCATGCTGGTGCCGGACTTCGAGCGGCTCTACGACGAGCGCGCCGCCTACTTCCTCGACCCGACCGAGCAGCGGGTGGTGCCCGACCCGCGCTACCTGCTCACCGGGGACGCCCAGCCGACGGCGCTCGTGCAGCGACTCGTCGAGGGCCCCTCGCCGGCGTTGGCCGCCGGCGTCGGCAACCCGCTGCAGGACCGCACCCTCACCCGGGCGGCCACCGTCTCCGGGTCCACGGTGAGCGTCGACCTGGCCGGTCTCACCGACCTCGGTGCCGCCGAGCTCGCCCAGCTGTGCGCGCAGCTGGTGTGGACGCTCGACCAGGTCGACGGCGTCACCTCGGTGGAGGTCAGCAGCAACGGCGAGCCGCTGACGGCCCAGGGCATCCCGGCCGTGCAGCGCACCGACGACTGGGCCGCCTTCGACCCCGAGGCCGCGCCCGCCGACGCCGACGGCCACTACCTCGACGCCGGCCGGCTGATGACCGACGACGGCCAGCCGGCGCCCGGGCCGGCCGGCGAGGGCGCCTACGGGCTGACCGCCGCGGCGGTGTCGGCCGACCCCCGCACCAGCGCGCTCACGGAGATGGTCGGCACGTCGGTGTCCGAGGGGACGGCGACCCTGCTGGCGGGGGCCTACGGCGGCGAGCTCGCCCCGCAGCTCACCGCGAGCCGCTTCTCCACGCCCACCGTCGCCGCGACCCGGCCGGAGTTCTGGGTGGTCCGCGACGAGACGACCGTCGTCCGCCTGCCGGCCGGCGGGTCACCGCAGCCGGTCAACGCCCCGACGCTGCCGGCCCAGGGCCGGGCGACGGCGCTGCAGCTCTCGCCCGACGGGGTGCGTGCGGCCGTCGTCGTCAGCCGGGGGGCGGGGGGCTCGACGCTGCTGGTGGGCACCGTGGTCCGCTCCGACGAGGGACCGGTGGCGCTGCGCGACCTGCGCCCGGTGGCGCCGCGCCTGACGTCGGTCGTCGACGTCGCCTGGCCCACCGCCGACCGGCTGATGGTCCTCGCCGGCGACGGCGAGGAGGGCGCGGTGCCCTACGTGGTCGGCGTCGACGGCTGGGGGCTGACGGAGGTGGCCACGTCCGGGCTGCCCAGCCCGCCGACGGCGGTGGCCGCCGCACCCGGCCAGCTGCCGCTGGTCAGCGCCGGCGGGTGGGTGTGGCAGCTGTCGGGCGGCACGTGGGTGACCCTCATCCGCGGTGCGCAGCCGGTGCCGGGGCTGGACCCCTTCTACCCCGTGTAGGCGGCGGGCCGCCGTCCACAGATGCCGCGGGGGCCGGTCCGCCGACCGGCGGGAGCCGCAGGCTGGGGCGGTGGGCGGACTCGGGGCTGCGCTGGCCGACCTCGTCCTGCCACGGACCTGCGCCGGCTGCGGCGTCCCCGGCGCGGTGCTGTGCCGGCGCTGTGCCCGCCTGCTCGCCCGGCCGCACGTGGCCACCCCGCGCCGGGTGCCGGCGGGCCTGCCGCCGGTGGTCGCGGCCGGGGTCTACGCCGGGCCGGTGCGCGCCGCGGTCCTCGCGTTCAAGGAGCGCGGCCGGGCCGAGCTCGCCGGGCCGCTCGGGACGGCGCTGGCCCTGGCCGTCGCGGCGGGGGCCGCGGTGCTCCCCGGCCGGCCCGTGCTGCTGGTCCCGGTGCCCCCGAGCCGGGCCTCGCTGCGCTCGCGCGGCCGCGACCACGTGCGCGAGCTGGCCGGGGTCGCCGCCGCCGAGCTGTCGGCCGCCGGGGTGGCCGCCCGGGTGGCGCCACTGCTGGCCCGGACCGGTCGGGTGCGCGACTCCGCCGGGCTGTCGGTGGCCGAGCGGCGGGCCAACCTGGCCGGCACGTTCGTCCCCCGTGGTGGCCCGGCGGTCCCCCCGGGAGCCCTGCTGGTGCTGGTCGACGACGTCCTCACCAGCGGCGCGACGCTCACCGAGGCGGCCGCCGTGCTGGCCGTGACACGCGCGGAGGGGGACACGCCGGTCCTGGCCGCCGCGGTGGCCGCGACGCCCCGCGCGCCGGTACCGGTCGTCACCGGGACGGTTGCGGACGGTGCACCGCAGAGAGGGCTCCGGAACCGCCTCGATCGACTGTCGACCCCCCTGGACAGCGACTAGCGTGGTCTCGGTCACACCCGCCGACGACCGGGAGGTCAGATGGAGATCGTGGTTCGTGGCCGCAACGTCGAGGTGCCGGAGCACTTCCGGCAGCGCGTCGAGGACAAGGTCGGTCAGCTCGAGCGGTTCGACGGGAAGCTCTCCCGGATCGATGTCGAGCTGTTCCACGAGAAGAACCCCCGGCAGTCCCACAACTGCCAGCGCGTCGAGATCACCCTGCGGGGCAAGGGGCCGGTGGTCCGTGCGGAGGCCTGCGCCCCCGACTTCTACTCCGCGCTCGACCTGAGCTGCGGCAAGCTCGACAACCGGCTGCGCCGCGCGAACGACCGCCGGCGCGTCCACCACGGCCGGCGCACCCCGCCCAGCGTGCGGGTGTCCGGCGGCTCCGAGGCCGCGCCGCTGGAGACCCCGGCGCTCGGCCTCGTCGACGGCTCGGCCGCGTCCCTCGGCAGCGAGCCGGTGGTCCCCGACCTCGACGAGCACCTGCCCGGCCAGGTGGTGCGGGAGAAGCACCACCCCGCCGTGCCGATGACCGTCGACCAGGCCCTGCACGAGATGGAGCTCGTGGGGCACGACTTCTTCCTCTTCCAGTGCGCCGAGACCGGGCGCCCCACCGTCGTCTACCGGCGGCACGCCTTCGACTACGGCCTCATCCGGCTGGTCGAGCCACCCCTGGGACAGCAGCACGACACCACCGCGGCACCGGCCGAGCCCGCCGCCGCCCCGCACTGACACCGCGGCAGGGGCCCGGCCCGACCGGGACGGGCCCCTGCCCCGTCAGTCGCCGGGCAGCCGGCCGAACAGGACGGCGTCAGCGCGGGAGCCGTCGCGGTAGGACAGGCAGGAGCGGACGACGCCCTCGCGGACGAAGCCGGCCCGCTCGGCGACCGCCTGCGAGGTGCCGTTGCCGACGTCGGCCAGCAGGTGGACCCGGGGGGCGCCCCGCTCCAGCGCCCAGTCGGCCAGGGCCCGGGCCGCCTCGCTGGCGTAGCCCCGCCGGCGGGCCCACGGGGCGACCCAGTAGCCGACCTCCGGGCCGAGCCGGCGCCCGTCGTCCAGGTGGTGCAGGCCGCAGGAGCCGACCAGCTCGCCGTCGGCCTCGATCGCGCACGACAGGTCCCGGCCCTCCGCGCGCCCGCGCGGCGAGGTCACCGTGACGAACTCCTCGGCCGCCGCCCGGGTGTAGGGCTCGGGCAGGGCCAGGAGCCACCGCCGGGTCTCCGCGTCCCGGCAGGCGCGGAACACGGCGTCGGCGTCCTCGGGCCGGTGCGGCCGCAGCACGAGCCGGTCGGTGCGCACGGCCTCGGTGGTCAGGTCGACACCGGTGAGGTCCACCGGCTCATGGTCACGCGTTGCCCAGCACCCGGTCGACCGATATCTCGATGACCACCCGCGCCGGGTTCTCCCGGGGCTGCCGGTAGCGCCGCGCGTAGCGGGCCTCGGCGTCGGCCACGGCGGCTGGGTCGTCGCGCACCACCGCCGCGCCCTCCAGCGTCACCCACCGGCGGCCGTCGACCTGGCAGACGGCCACCCGCGCCTGCCCGGCGCGCACGTGCCGGGCCTTGGCCGAGCCGCCGGAGGTGATCACCCGGGCGGTGCGGGTGTCCGGGTCGTAGGTGACGCCGACCGGCACCACGTGCGGGCGGCCGTCGGCGCGCAGGGTGGTCAGCGTGGCCAGGTGCCGCTCGGTGAGGAGGAAGGCGAGCAGTTCCGGACCGAGATCGTGCAGGTCGTGGGCCACGTCAGGAGGTTAGGCGGCGGGCGGGACGGGCACCGGGCCGGCGTGGAGCTGGCGGGGGCGCGGGTGCTGGTGGCCGGCGCGACGGGGGTGCTGGGCGGCGAGCTGGCGCGGGCGCTGGCCGGTGCGGGCGCGCGGCTGGCGCTCACCGGGCGGGACGAGGGCCGGCTGCAGGCGCTGGCCGCCGAGCTGGGTGGCGCCCCGGCCCGCGCGGCCGACGCGGTCGACGTGGAGTCCGTGCGCGCCTCTGTGGACGCGGCCGCCGACGCCCTGGGCGGCCTGGACGCCGTCGTCGTCGCCTGGGGCGTGGTGGCCTTCGGGCCGGCCGCCGACGCCGACGACGCCGTCACCGAGGAGCTGTTCGCGGTCAACACGCTGGCCCCGATGAGCCTGGTGCGCGCCGCGCTGCCGCACCTGGCCGACGGCGGCGCGGTGGTGCTGCTGTCGGCGATCGTGGCCGACGCCCCCACGCTGGGCATGGCCGAGTACTCGGCGAGCAAGGCGGCGCTGTCGGCGTGGGCCTCGGTGCTGCGGCGCGAGCTGCGCGGCCGGTCGGTGGCCGTCCTCGACGTGCGGCCCCCGCACGTCGACACCGGCCTGGTCGACCGGGCGCTCGCGGGGTCCCCGCCGCGGCTGCCCGCCGGCCACGACCGCGGCGAGGTCGTCGCCGCCGTCCTCGACGGGCTGCGCGAGGGCGCGCGGGAGGTCGTGCTCGACCCGGGGGAGAAGCGGCTGGTGCGGCGCTGAGCGCCGGCGACCACGCGCTGCCTCCCCGGCTCGCCGCGGGGGCCGCCTACGCTGGTGCCCGTGGTTTTCTCGAGGATCCTGCGGGCCGGTGAGGGCAAGCTCGTCCGTCGACTGGAGCGCATCGCCGACGCGATCGAGCTGCTCGCCGACGACGTCGCCGACCTGACCGACGCCGAGCTGCGCGCCAAGACCGACGAGTTCAAGCAGCGCCTGGAGGACGGCGAGACCCTCGACCAGCTGCTGCCGGAGGCCTTCGCCGTCGTCCGCGAGGCCGCCAGCCGCACGCTGGGGCAGCGGCACTTCCGCGTGCAGCTCATGGGCGGGGCCGCGCTGCACCTGGGCAACATCGCGGAGATGCGCACCGGTGAGGGCAAGACCCTGACCGGTGTGCTGCCGGCCTACCTCAACGCGCTGACCGGCCAGGGCGTGCACGTGGTCACCGTCAACGACTACCTGGCCAAGCGCGACGCCGAGTGGATGGGCCGGGTGCACCGCTTCCTCGGCCTGTCGGTGGGCACGATCCTGTCGGGCGAGAAGCCGGCGCACCGCCGCGAGCAGTACGCCTGCGACATCACCTACGGCACGAACAACGAGTTCGGCTTCGACTACCTGCGCGACAACATGGCCTGGAGCAAGGCCGACCTGGTGCAGCGCGGGCACCACTACGCGATCGTCGACGAGGTCGACTCCATCCTCATCGACGAGGCCCGCACCCCGCTGATCATCAGCGGCCCCGCCGAGTCGGCCGGCAAGTGGTACGTGGAGTTCGCGCGCATCGTGCCGCTGATGCAGCGCGACCTGCACTACGAGGTGGAGGAGGCCAAGCGCACGGTCGCCGTCACCGAGGAGGGCGTGGAGTTCGTCGAGGACCAGATCGGCATCGAGAACCTCTACGAGGCGGTCAACACCCCGCTGATCGGCTACCTCAACAACGCGCTGAAGGCCAAGGAGCTCTTCCACCGCGACCAGCAGTACATCGTCAGCAACGGCGAGGTGCTCATCGTCGACGAGTTCACCGGCCGCGTGCTGGCCGGGCGCCGCTACAACGAGGGCATGCACCAGGCCATCGAGGCCAAGGAGGGGGTGAAGATCAAGGACGAGAACCAGACGCTCGCCACGATCACCCTCCAGAACTACTTCCGGCTCTACGAGAAGCTCTCCGGGATGACCGGCACCGCCCAGACCGAGGCGGCCGAGCTCTCCCAGACCTACAAGCTGGGCGTCGTCCCCATCCCGACGAACCGGCCGATGGTCCGCGAGGACCGCTCCGACGTCATCTACAAGACCGAGAAGGCCAAGTTCGACGCGGTCATCGACGACATCGCCGAGCGGCACGAGGCCGGCCAGCCGGTGCTCGTGGGCACCGCCAGCGTCGAGAAGTCCGAGATCCTCGACAAGCTGCTGCTGCGCCGCGGCATCCCGCACGAGGTGCTCAACGCCAAGAACCACGCGCGCGAGGCGCACATCGTGGCGCAGGCCGGGCGGCTGGGCGCGGTCACCGTGGCCACCAACATGGCCGGCCGCGGCACCGACATCCAGCTCGGCGGCAACCCCGAGTTCATCGCCGACGAGGCGCTGCGCGCCCGCGGCCTGTCGCCGTCGGAGACCCCGGAGGAGTACGAGGCCGCCTGGGACGAGGCGCTGCAGACCGCCAAGGACCAGGTCCGGGCCGAGCACGAGGAGGTCGCCGACGCCGGTGGGCTCTACGTGCTGGGCACCGAGCGGCACGAGAGCCGCCGCATCGACAACCAGCTGCGCGGCCGCTCCGGCCGGCAGGGCGACCCGGGCGAGTCGCGGTTCTACCTCTCCCTCGGCGACGACCTCATGCGCCGGTTCAACGGCCCGATGCTCGAGTCGATGATGACCACGCTGCGCGTCCCCGACGACCAGCCGATCGAGTCGAAGATGGTCACCCGGGCGATCCGCTCGGCGCAGACGCAGGTCGAGCAGCAGAACTTCGAGGTCCGCAAGGACGTCCTGAAGTACGACGAGGTGCTCAACCGGCAGCGCACCGTCATCTACGACGAGCGCCGCAAGGTGCTCGACGGCGAGGACCTGCACGAGCAGGTGCAGCACATGCTCGACGACGTCGTCGGCGCCTACGTCGACGGCGCCACCGAGACCGGCTACGCCGAGGACTGGGACCTCGAGCAGCTGTGGACCGGCCTCAAGGCGCTCTACCCGGTGGGTCTCGACCGCCAGGAGCTCCTGGCGCGGGTGGCCGACGGCGAGCAGGCCGCGCTCACCGCCGACGTGCTGCGCGCGGAGCTGCTCGACGACGTGCACCGCGCGTACGAGGAGCGCGAGGCCGCGCTGGGCTCGGAGGTCGTGCGGGAGCTCGAGCGGCGGGTGCTGCTGTCGGTGCTGGACCGCAAGTGGCGCGAGCACCTCTACGAGATGGACTACCTGCGGGCCGGCATCCACCTGCGCGCGATGGCCAACCGCGACCCGGTCGTGGAGTACCAGCGCGAGGGCTACGACATGTTCAACGCGATGCTCGACGGCATCAAGGAGGAGTCGGTCGGCTTCCTGTTCAACCTGGAGGTCAAGACCAAGGAGCAGCAGGAGGCCGAGGCCAGGGCCCAGCAGGCCGAGGCCGAGGCCAAGGCGCTGGCCGCCGCGCAGGAGGGCACCGCCCGCGTGCTGGCCCGTCAGGCCGCCGCCGCGAGGGCCGCCGAGGCGGCCGCCGCTCCGGCTGCCGCGCCCCCCGCTCCGGCGGCTCCCGTCGCGCCGGCCCCGGCGCCCGCCGGTGGGGACGGTGCCGCCCCGGCGGCCGCGGCTCCGGTGTCGGTCACCAAGCCGGCGGCCCGGCGCTCGACCGGCGCCCCGGCCCACCGGCCCGGAGGGCGGCACGCCGCCCGCAACGCCGCTCCGGCCGCGCCCGCCGAGGAGGCGCCGGCCCCGTCGGGCACCGGTCCGCAGCTGGCGGTCAAGGGCCTCGACGAGCCGCGCCGGCAGGAGAACCTGAGCTACTCCGCGCCCTCCCTGGACGCCTCCGCCAAGGAGAGCGGCCCGGCCAAGGCGGCCAAGACCGCCACGGTCACCGGGACCAAGGAGCCGGCCCGCAACGCGCCCTGCCCCTGCGGCTCGGGCAAGAAGTACAAGGTCTGCCACGGGGCGGCCGGCCGCTGAGGCCGGAGCCCGATCCCCTCACCCCTCGCCCGAGGGGTGAGGGGGGCTAACCGATCGACAGGGCGGTGCAGCGCCAGCGCCCGTCCACGCCCTCCAGTCGTGCGGCCACCGCGTGCGCCCGGCCGCCCCGGCGCGCGACGGCGCTGACCTCGGCCACGCCGTCGACCGGTTCGCACACGTGCACCGGCCCCAGCACCAGCGGCGCGGTGCCGCCCGAGCACCAGGCCGGCCGGCGTCCGCGGACCAGCGCCGCGTGGACGCCGGGCGTGGTGAGCCGCTGCACCTGGGTCAGCGGCCGCCGGCCGGCGAGCGCCTCCAGCGCCGTGGTGAACAGCGTGCGACCGGCGGCCCGCGGGTCGGGCAGGTCGGCGCGCACCGACCAGGCCGGGCCGAAGGGGTCGACCGGCACCCGGCGCCGGCCCGGCGAGCTGGGCCGCGGCCCGGGCCGGTGCGGGGGCCGCGGCGGCGGGGTGGCGGAGTCGACCAGCGGCACGGCCGGGCCGTCGAGCGTGGGGTGCAGGGCCGGGACGACGGCCAGGTGCAGCCGGCGCAGCGGCGCTGCCGCGGGCGGGGGGACGACGGGTGCGGACACGGGGGCTCCCGGGGGTCGGACGGCGGGACGGGCCGGGGGAGCGGCCGTCGTCGGGCGGGTGGTGCGGACTCGGGACGGCGGGTCGGACGGGCGGGTCAGCCGGGCGGGCGCAGCACCTGACCGGGCAGCAGCAGGTCGGGGTCGTCGCCGACGACGGCCGCGTTGGCCGCCCACCACCGGCCGACGGCGGTGGCGACCTCGGCGTCGGAGGGCTCGGCGCCGGCCCGCGCCCGCAGGTCGGCCGCCGCGATCGACCACAGGCACTCGCCGCGGAGGACGACGTGGTCGCCGGGCGCCGGGGCCGGCCAGTCGGGGACGGCGGCCGGTGCGATCGGCACGGCCGCCGTGGTGGCTCCCGTCGACGCGGTCCAGTCGGGGACGGCGCCGACGGTCTCCGCGCCCGCGGTCACGACCACCACCGGCGCCGGTGCCGCGGACGGGCCGGGCAGCGCGACCACGGTGGTGAGCCCGACGCCGAGGGCCAGCGCGGCCGCCCGCCGTCCCGACGCGGGCAGCACCCCGCGCAGCAGCACCCCGGCCAGCGCGCCGGCCCACCCGGGCAGCGCGGACAGCGCGGTGAGCGCCAGCCCGAGGGCACCCCACGCCCACACGGCCCAGGCGAGGACCGCGACCGCGCCCAGCAGCAGCGCCTCCGGGCCGGCGACGTCGGCGACCCGCTGCAGGTCCCCGCCGGGCGGGACCAGCCGGCCGAGGTCAGGGGTGAGCAGGTGCAGCCCGACGGCCGCGGCGGCCATGGCCGCCGTCGTGCCGGCGAGTCGACGGAGCGACACGGGACCTCCTCCGGTGCAGGTGACGACGTACTGAAGCAAGCAAACGCATCCAAACGCAAGAGTTGAGGGTCATCTACGCTCCGGTGCATGCGCTGGCAGCAGTTGTTCGCCGACCTGCAGGCGGAGTTCGAGGCGGCCGAGGAGTGGGCGCAGCTGCCGTCGCGGTCGCGCGCCGAGACCGGCACGGTGCGGCTGGCCGACCGGCTCGGCGGCGCGGTGGGGCACCGGGTGTCGCTGCGCTGCCGCGGCGCGGGGGAGGTGGCGGGGCGGCTGACCGAGCGGGGGCCGGACTGGCTGCTGCTCGAGGACGACGCCGGTCGCGAGGTCCTGGTGGCCCTGCCGGCCGTGCTCGCGGTGTCCGGGCTGGTGCGCACGACGGCCGCACCGGAGGACGGCTCGCGGGTGACGGTGGACCTGCGGCGGGTGCTGCGCGGGCTCGTGCGCGACCGCAGCGCGGTGGCGGTGGTGCTCGACGACGGGGGTGTGCTGACCGGGACGCTCGACCGGGTCGGTGCCGACTTCGTGGAGCTGGCCGAGCACGCACCCGACGACTTCCGCCGGGCAGGAGCGGTGCGCGGGGTGCGGGCGGTGGCTCTCGGTGCGGTGGTGGCGGTGCGGACGCTGGCGCCCGGCGCCGCCTGAGCTCAGCTGCGGCGCCGGCCTCGTGCGGGGGCGGGGACCGCGGCCGGGACCTCGGACGGCGGGTCCGCGGCCGGCTCGGGGGCGGGCTCGTCGGCGGGTATCACGCCGGCCCGGGCCTCGGCGTACTTCTGCTGGATGAAGCGCTCGAGCTCGTCGACCTCCACCCGCCACTGGCCGCGGCCGCCGATCTGGATGGCGATCAGCTCGCGGCGCCGCACGAGCGCGTAGGCCTGTGACCAGGAGACGTTGAGGATCTCGGCGACGTCGTCGAGGGTCAGGAACCGCGGTGAGGGCATGGGGTCTCCGTCCGTTCGGGAGCAGTCTGTCAGGACCGCGCTCACCCGGGCGCATCCCGTCCACACCCGAACGTGTGGACAGCCGGTGCACGCACCTGCGTCCGTAGCGCATCATCTGCGTCCGACCGTGCCGGAACGCCGGTCCGGACGCGCGCCCGCCACGACGGCGGGGATCCGCGGGAGCCCCCGCGACGAGGAGGAGACGCCGGGTGAGCGCTGCGACCCGCACGGCCCCGGCCGCGGCCGCCGACGAGCCGTCGACCGGTCCGGTACCCCGCCGGGTCCGCCCGCCGCGCTGGCTGGACCTGCGGCTGGTGCTCGGCGTGCTGCTCGTCCTCGGCCCGGTGCTGCTCGGCGCACGCGTGGTCACCGCCGCCGACGCCACTGTGCCGGTGTGGTCGGTCGCCGGGGACCTGGCCGCGGGCACCGTGCTCGAGGCGGCCGACCTGGTCGCCGTCGACGTCCGGCTCGGCGACGCGGCCGGCGCCTACCTCTCCACCGGCACCGAGCCCGCGGGCCGCACGCTGGCGCGCGCCGTCCGGGCCGGTGAGCTGCTGCCGCGCACCGCGCTCGAGGAGCCCGAGGAGCTGGTGCAGGTCGCCCTCCCGGTGCAGGCCGGCTACGTCCCGCCGGGACTGGACCGCGGTCAGGTGGTCGACGTCTACGGCGTCACCGACCCGGCGGGGACCGCCACGGGGGAGGGCGTGGTCCTGGTGGTGGGGGCGGCGCCGGTGCAGGCGGTGAGCGGCCGCGCCGAGGGCGTCCTGTCGACCGCGACCACGACCGTCCAGGTGGTCGTCTCGGTCCCCGCGGCCCTGGCGCCCGGTGTGCTGGGCGCGATCGGGGGACGCCCGCTGGTCGTCGTCGTGCACGGGTCGGTGGACCCCACCACCGGCCCCGCCACCACCGGCCCCACCACCACCGGCCCCACCACCACCGGCCCGGCCACCGTCCCCGTCGGCACGCCGTCCCCGTCCGGACCGTCCGCGTCGCCGACCACGGGAGCCGCCACCGTGCCCGCTGCGGGTCCCACGCCGGCACCCTCGGCGCCGGCCGCGCCACCGGCGGGGACCGTGCCGGCGGTGCCGGAGACCGTGCCGGCGCCCACCACCCCGGCCGGACCGGCCGCCTGATGGCGCTGCAGGTCGTCACCGCCGTCACCGGGGCGGCGTGGGAGTCCGCGCTCGTCGGGGCCCTGGACCGCGCCGACCACGGGGTGACCGTGGTCCGCCGCTGCGTCGACGCACCCGACCTGCTCGCCGCGGCGGCCACGGGCACCGCGCAGGCCGCGCTGCTCTCGGCCGACCTGCGGCGGCTCGACGGCGAGGCGGTCGCGCGGCTCGCGGCGGCCGGGGTCGCCGTCGTGGGCCTGGCCGACCCCGGGGACGAGCGCGCCGCCGAGCGGCTCCGTGCGCTCGGCGTCGGCACGGTGCTGCCCGCCGACGCCGCCCCGGAGGAGGTCGTCCGCACGCTGCGCGAGGCCGTGGCCGGCCGGCTGCCCGCCGGGCGGGACGTCGCCGACCCGCGCGCGGCGCTGCCCGTCCGGGACACCGCCGGGCCGCCGGCCGACGAGCGGCGCCCCGCCCGGGGCCGGGTGGTGGCCGTGTGGGGTCCGACCGGTGCCCCGGGCCGGACGACGGTCGCGGTGGGGCTGGCCGACGAGGCCGCCCGTCTCGGCGTGCCGACCCTGCTCGTCGACGCCGACGTGTACGGCGGTGTCGTCGCGCAGGTCCTCGGCCTGCTCGACGAGTCGCCGGGACTCGCCGGTGCCGCGCGGCAGGCGGCCGCGGGCACCCTCGACGAGGCCGCGCTGGGCCGCCTGGCCTGGTCGGTGCGCCCCCACCTGGACGTGCTCACCGGGCTGGCGCGCGCCGACCGGTGGCCGGAGCTGCGCCCGCGGGCGGTCGCCGCCGTGCTGGAGGAGGCCCGCCGGGTCGCCGACCTCACCGTGGTCGACTGCGCGTTCAACCTCGAGGAGGACGAGGAGCTGTCCTTCGACACCGCCGCGCCGCGGCGCAACGGGGCGACCGTCACGGTGCTCGAGGAGGCCGACGAGGTGCTGTGCGTCAGCGGCGCCGACCCGGTCGCGCTCCAGCGCACCATCCGCGCCCTCGGCCAGCTCCGCGACGTGCTGCCGGAGGTCGAGCCCGCCGTGGTGGTCAACCAGGTCCGGCGCGGGCCGGTGCCCGGCGACCCCCGCCGGGAGGTCGCCGAGGCGCTCGAGCGCTTCGCCGGCCGCTCCGTCCGCGCCTTCCTGCCCGCCGACCGGCGGGCCACCGACGCCGCCCTGGCATCCGGCCGGACCCTCGCCGAGGTGGCGGCGGGGTCGCCGCTGCGCGCGGGGCTGCGGTCGCTGGCCGCCATGCTGGCGCGCGTGCCCGAGCCGGTGGCCGGCCGCCGGTGGGGCCGCCGCGCCGGGTGACCCGGCTCGGGGCGGCGCCGTAGCGTGGGGGTCCGATCCGGAGGGGGACGATGACCGAGCGGCTGAGCACCCTGGACGCGTCGTTCCTCTACCTGGAGGACGACGGCGCCCCGCTGCACGTCGCCGGCGTGCTCGTCCTCGAGCCGGTCGCGGGCGGCCTGGACGCGCTCGCCGACCTGGTGGAGGCCCGGCTGCCGCTCGTGCCCCGCTACCGGCAGCGGATCGTGCCGGTGCCCGGGCACCTGGCCAACCCGGTGTGGGCCGACGACCCCGACTTCGACGTGGCCTACCACGTGCGGCGCTCGGCGGTGCCGCGCCCGGGCACCGAGCAGCAGCTGCTGGACCTGGTGTCGCGGGTGACCTCGCGGCCGCTCGACCGGAGCCGTCCGCTCTGGGAGGTCTACCTCGTCGAGGGCCTCGCCGGGGGGCGGGTCGCGGTGGTCACCAAGACCCACCCGGCGCTGGTCGACGGCCTGGGCGCGGTGGACATCGCCCAGGTGCTGCTCGAGCCCGGGCCGGACGTCGCCGTCCCGCCCACCGACGACTGGGTCCCGCGCCGGCTGCCGGGGCGCGTGGAGCTGGTGCTCGACGCCTTCGGCGAGTACGTGCAGCGCCCGACGTCGGTCGCCGAGGCGGCCCGGGAGGCCGCCGGCGACCTGCGCGCGACCGCCGCCCGCGTCCGCGGGGTCACCGGGGGACTGGTGCGGGCCGCGCGGTCGGCGGTCGTGCCCCCACGGCACGGCCCGCTCAACCGGACGGTCGGCCGGCAGCGCCGGGTCGCGGTCGCCCGTGCCTCCCTCGAGGACCTGCGGGCCATCCGCAAGGCCCACGGCGGGACCGTCAACGACGTGCTGCTCACCGTGCTGACCGGGGCGGTGCGCGACTGGCTGCTCTCCCGCGGCGAGCCGGTGCTGAGCTCGACGACGGTCCGGGCGCTGGTGCCCGTGTCCGTCCGGGGCGAGGAGCAGGAGCTGCCGGGCAGCAGCGTGTCCGCGCACCTGGTCGACCTGCCGGTGGGCGAGCCGAACCCCTGGGTGCGGCTGGCCCGGCTGAGCTACGCGATGCACGGGGTCACCCGCTCCGGCCGCACCGTGAGCGCCGACGCCCTCATCGCGCTCACCGGCTTCGCCCCGCCGACGCTGCACGCCCTGGGCGCCCGCGCGGCCCGCGGCCTGTCGCGGCGGCTGTTCAACCTGGTCGTCACCAACGTCCCGGGCCCGCAGGTGCCCCTGTACGCCGCCGGCGCGCGGATGCTGGAGGTCTTCCCGGTCGTGCCGCTGCTCGGCGGCCAGGGCCTGGCCGTGGGGATGACCAGCTACGACGGGCACGTCTACGTGGGGCTCAACGCCGACCGCGACGGCGTGGGTGACGTCGACGTGCTGGCCGACCTGGTCGAGCAGGAGGTCACCGCGCTCACCGAGTCGGTGCGCTGACCCGCCTCCGAGAGGGGCGCGTCGGACGCTCCCCGGCGGCGGGTGCGCGCGGGTTACCGTCGGCGTCCCACCGACGAAGGGAGCCACCGGGTGCGGATCTACCTGCCGGCCACGACGAGCGTCCTGCGCACCCTCGTGGACGAGGGCCGGCTGACCGGGCCGCACACCGCCTTCGCCGTCACGCCCCGGTTGCGGCAGTTCTACGCGATCAGCGACGCCGAGGCCGACCTCGAGGAGCTCGAGTACGCCGCGCTCCTGGCCGCCGCCCGCGCCAGCCTCCGGCTGATCGACGTCGACCCCACCGCGGCCCGCCGCCGCGTCGTCCTCGCCGCGGACGTGCCCGACAGCGCGGTCAGCCCCCTCGACGACCCGCACACCGAGCCCGGGGCGGTCCGGGTCGCCGCGGACGTCGCGGTCGCCGACGTGGCCAGCGCACACCTCGACGGGGCCGACGCCGAGGAGGACGTCCGCGCGGCCGTCGCCGTGGTGCTGGAGGCCGACCTCGGCAGCGACGACGCGCAGTTCGTGGTCGACCAGGCCGAGGGCCACGACCTGGCCTGGTACGCGACGCAGGAGATCGGTGCGGCGCTCGAGCTGCTCTGAGCCGCGCCTCACGCCGCCGCCCGGTCCCCGGCGGCGGCCCATCCGGCACCCGCACCCGGCACCGGCCCGCGGTGGCGGGCCACCTGCACCCGCTGCGCGGTCCCACCGGTGACCAGCCAGCCCGAGCCCGGCCGCACCGGCACCGGCGTCCGGGGCAGCCGGGTGCCCAGCAGGTCGGCGTCCCCGGGACCGGGGCACAGCAGCAGGCCGCTGCGCGACCGGCGCAGGTCGGCGACCGGTCCGCGGAAGGCGGCGGCGAGCTCTCCCGCGGTCCCGGCGGCGAGCACCACCACGCCGGCGTCGGCCAGGGCGGCCGTGGTCGTCGAGGCGACGACCGGGCAGTCCGCGAGCGTGCCGACGCCGTCGAGCAGCACCGCGCCCGGACCGTCCAGTCCGGCCAGCCAGGCGCGCCACGCAGCGGTGTCGTCGGCGGCCAGCGCGGTGACGCCGGCCGGTCCCCGCCGGATCGCGCGCCGGCCGGCGACCAGCCGGGCGACCGCCGTCCCCGAGCGCAGCAGCGTCGCGGCGAGGCCCTCCAGGGTCGTCGTCCGGCCACTGCCCGGCGGCCCGACGACCAGCAGCCCGCCGGCGCGCCGCAGGTCGACCGTGAGCACCGCGCCCTCGTCGCCGCCGGGGCCCACGGGCAGCGCGTCCGGCCCGCCGTCCGCGTCCGCCGCGGCCAGCCGGGGGTCCGGCGGCAGCGCGGGGATGCGCAGCGGGGCCGGCCCGAGGACGGGACCACCTGCCGGGCGCAGCGGCCGGGGGAGCGCCAGCTGGCACTCCCGCGCCTGCTCGCCGAGCAGGGCGCGGCCGGGCGGTCGCTCGGCGGGCACCGCGCGCACCGGGATGCCGGCGACGGCGTAGTCGGCGCGGTCGGGCAGCGGCAGCACCAGCCGGGTCCCCACCGCCCCGGCCAGCCGGCCACCGGGCACCGCGCGGTCGCCGGTCAGCACACAGGTCAGGCCGGCGGCCGCGCCGTCGCGGACCAGGCGCAGCAGGTCCGCCGACCCGGAGCCCGGGACCGCCTCGTCGAGCTGTGCCACGAGCGACTCGACGCCGTCGACCAGCAGGAGCACCGCCGGGCCGGGGTCCGCCCCGCCGGCCCGGCGGGCGGCCGTGTGCTCGGTGAGCCGCGCGAGCAGGCGCACGGTGCGCAGCGCGTCGGTGGCACCCACCGCGGTCCCGGTGTGCGGCAGCGGCGCCGCCTCGGCGGCCAGGGCACCGCCGCCGTGGTCGAGGACGTGCACGTGCAGGCGCCCGGGCGGCAGGCGCCCGACCGCCTCGGCGAGCACGGTCCGCAGCAGGGTCGTCCGGCCGCTGCGGGGCCCGCCGACGGCCAGCCAGCCACCGCCGCGCGCCAGGTCGAGCACCAGCGGCTCCCGGCGCTGCCGGTCCGGGTGGTCGACGAGGCCGACGAGCAGCTCCGTCGGCGGACGACCGGCGCGATCGAGCTCGTCGGCGCCGATCCGCCCGGGCAGTGGCGGCTGCCAGGGGCGGTGCGGGGCGGGGATCCCCGCGGCCTCGGCGTGCGCGGCGGTGGCGTCGGCGACGCGGGCGAGGTCGGACGGCCCCGCCGGGGACACCTCCGGACCGGGCGCCTCCGGCGGTACCGGCCACGCCCAGCGGCGCACGGTGGGTCCGGTGGCCCCGGCCGGGGCGGCCAGGGCCACGCGTGCCGCCTGGAAGGGCACCGGGCGCTCGCTGCCGACCCGCAGCCACCCGCGTCCGGGGCGGTCGGCCGGGACCGTCGCTGCCTCGGGGCCGCCGAGCACGTCGCGGGAGTCGGCCTCACCCGTGGTGCGCAGGCACAGCCGCAGGGAGCAGTTGGCGCGGATCTCGGGCGAGACCACGCCACCGGGCCGCTGGGTCGCCAGCACGAGGTGCACCCCCAGCGAGCGCCCGCGCTGGGCGATCCCCACGAGGCCCGACACGAACTCCGGCAGCGTCTCGACCAGCCCGGCGAACTCGTCGACCACGATCACCAGCCGGGCCAGCCCGACGTCCGTGGGGAGCGCCGCGACGTCGGCCACGCCGGCGGCGGCGAGGACGGCCTCGCGGCGGGCGAGCTCGGCGGTGAGCGAGCGCAGCGCCCGGGCCGTCGCCGCGCCGTCGAGGTCGGTGACCAGGCCGACGGTGTGCGGCAGCGCCACCGCCTCGGCGAAGGCGGCGCCGCCCTTGTAGTCGACGAGCAGGAAGGAGCAGCGGTCGGGCGGGTGGGCCAGCGCCAGGGCCGCGACCAGCGTGCGCAGCAGCTCGGACTTGCCCGAGCCGGTCGTCCCGGCGACCAGGGCGTGCGGGCCGTCGCGGCAGAGGTCGACCTCGACCGCACCGTCCGGTCCGGCACCGAGCCGGGCGCGCAGCGACCCCCGGTCCCGGGACCACCCCGGGACGACGGGTGCGCCGCCGTCGCCGACCAGGTCGAGCAGCCGGACCGCCTCGGGCAGGCCCCCCGCCGCACGGGCCGGTGCGAGCGGTGCCAGGTCCCGGGCCAGCCGTCCGGCGACCGCCGGGGACAGCCGGTCCACCACCAGCCGGACCCGGTCCGCGCCGCCGACGTGGAGGTGGCCGGTGTCCCCGGTCTCGCCGGCGACCTGCAGCACGGCGTCGACGTCGACGAGCTGGTCGGCCCGGTCGGCGCGGCCCAGCACGACCACGCCGGCCTCCCGGCAGCCGCGCAGCGCCGCCCGCAGCGCGCGGTCGACCGGCCGGTCGACCACGAGGACCAGCCACCGGGCGGGGCGGGGACGGGCCGGTGCGCCCGGGCCGCCGGCCCGCGGCCGGTCCTCCACCGCGGCCAGGCCGCCGAGCCAGGACAACAGGGCCGCGTCGGCCGCCGCAGCGGCCTCGGCCGGGTCCGGGCGGACGTGCACGGCGCCGGGGGACAGGTGCGGCAGCCAGCGGGTCCACGACCAGTCGGGCAGCAGTCGGGACGTCGTCAGCACGGCGACGTCGACCTCCCCGGGTGGGGACAGGGTCACCAGCTGCGCCAGCACCCCGGCCAGGACGCCGAGCGCGGGGCCGCGGGGGCCGGTCACGGCGAGCCCGCCGGTCCGGCGCAGGTCGACGGTCACCGGCAGGTCGGCCGCCGTCTCGGGTTCGCGCCTGCCGTCCTCCAGCCGCCGGACCCGGGTGACGCCGGCGCCGGTGCCCAGCCGGACGACCAGCGTCTCCGCGTCGGCGGCGCCGCGGTGCCAGAGCAGGCCGGTCCGCCGCCGCGCCGCCGTGACGAGCGCGGCGAGGTCCGGCCAGGCGGCACGTGCCCAGCGGACGTCGGCGCGCACCGCCTCGGCCAGGCGCTCGCGTGCCGCCCGGGTCTCCTCGGCGTGGACCGCGGCCGCCCGCCGGCCGCTGCGGGACCCGCTCCACCGCTCCGACAGCCACGTGGCCACCGCGACCACCGGGCTGAGCAGCGCGAAGAAGAGGAACACCGGCGCCGCCAGCACCCACGCCATCGTGACCCCGGCGGCTGCCGGGAGGACGACGGCCACCCAGGCCACCCGTCGGCGGGAGCCGGTCACGGGGGCGTCGGGCAGCCGGACCTCGGTCTCCGGCCGCACCGGCACCGGCTGCGGCGCGGTCTGCACGAGCACCCGGCCGGCCGGTGCGGGACGCAGGCCGGCGGGGCCGTGGCGGGGGCCGGAGACCGCCAGGGAGCTCCCGCCCAGTCGTAGCACCGCCCCCGGAGGCCACGCCCGGGCGGCGGCACCGAGGTCGGCGTCGTCGAGCCGGCTGCCGTTCGTGGAGCCGAGGTCGGTCACGGCGATGCCGCCGGCCCCCACCTCGAGGAGGGCGTGCCGGCGGGAGACCCCCGCGTCCGGCAGCGGCAGGGTGGCGCCGGTCCCGCGGCCCAGGACGTGCCGTCCCGCGGCCAGCGGCACGGTGCTGCCGGCCGCGGGACCGCCGACGACGTGCAGCTCCAGCGGGCTGCGCGCCGGACCGCCGTCGCGGCCGGCCGGCCGGCCGAGACCGAGGACGGCCCCGTGCGCGAGGGCGCCGTCGCTCAGGGGCAGGTCGCCGGGCAGCCGGCCGGTGCCCGACCACACGTCGGCGACCGGGACCGCGAGGGCGGCGGCGAGGGCGGGCAGGACGGCGTCGAGGCGGGCGTCGTCGGCCGCGCGGACCTCCACGTCGGCGGGTCCTCCGGGCCCCACGACGGTCCAGCAGCGGGGTCCGGCGGAGAGGTGGTCGTCGGGCACGCGCCGACCCTGCGGTGGTCCCGGCCGGGGCAGGCAGCGGGACGGGCAGCTGTGGACGGCCGGCCGGCTGTGGACGGGCGGGGCGGCTCCCCGGCCGCAGCGGCCTACCGTCCGCTGCCACCGGGAGGGACCCGGACCGGACGGGAGGGACCATGAAGGTCGACATCGCCACGCTGCAGTCGATGGCCGGGCAGTGCCAGGCCGAGGCCGCCGAGACCGCGTCGCGCCACGCGACGCTGTCGAGCCACGTCAACACCTCGGTGCTCGACGGCTGGACCGACAGCCAGGCGGCCGTGCAGTTCAGCGCGCTCTACGAGCAGTGGCGGCTGTCCGCGCAGGGGGTCAGCGACGCGCTGACCGGCATGGGCGGGCTGCTCGGCCAGGTGGCCGGGTCCTACCAGCAGCACGAGGCGGACATGGCCGCCCGCATCGGTGCGCTGCTCTGAGCGGGCCCGGCGGTCAGCCGGGTGGGTCTGCGGCGGGCACGCCGCCGGCCCGCCCGGCCCCGCGGCCGAGCCGCGAGCGGATCGCGGCCAGGGCCTCGGGCGCCCGCTCCCACGGCAGGATCGACAGGATCGCCACGCAGTGCGGCAGGAAGATGATGCGCAGCCCGCCGAACACCATCAGGTGGAAACCGAGCAGGAAGACGACCAGCGCCACCCGGGCCCGGTCGGAGCGGACCAGCAGCATCAGCGGCGCGGCGAACTCGGCCACGAGCATCACCCACTGCGCGGCCGTGAGCAGACCGGGCACGTCGAGGGTCCACTCCGACAGCGCGGTACCCCGGCGGATGACCGCGCGGGTGATCGTCGAGCCCGTGGCCCAGTCCCACCCGCCGAAGCGCACCTTCGCCCAGGCGGCGAGGAAGTAGGTGAGCACCACGGTGACGAACACCGCGGCCATCGCCCAGCCGGCGGCCTCCGACGAGCGGCGGTCGCGCCAGCACGCCACGCCGATGGTCGGCAGCACGGCGAGGGCGACGAGGTAGGCGATGCGGTCGTGGTCGACCTTGCCGTAGCTCATCGCGATGACCATCCACTCGGAGTAGAGGAGGAACACCGCGGTGCCGAGCAGGCGGGGGGCCCGGCCGGTGGCGGCGGCCAGCGCGGCGGCCACCAGCAGCCACTGGACGACGGTCACGACCGTGGCGGTCGGCGTGGGCAGCTGCAGCAGCCGGCCGACGACCAGCGGCTGGTAGTACGCGGTCGGCACGTCGGCGTGGGCGGCCACCCACGCGGTGGTCAGGAACACGTCGACGGGCACGAACAGGTAGGCGATGGTGCGGAACACCGCGATCCGCGCCAGCGGCACCGGCCGCGTCCAGAACCCGCGCACGGCGGCCAGGGGTCCCCGGGGGGCCGGGCGGGTCGTGGCCTCGGCGGTGGGCAGCGCGGTGCTCACGGGCCGACCGCCAGCTCCTGCGCGACCAGCACGTCGTCGGTCCACGCGCCGGTGCGCTCGCCGGCGACGAGCTCGAAGCGGCGCAGCACCACCTGCACCTCGACCAGCTGCGGGCCGCCGGGGTGGTGCTCGGCGTAGGTGTCGGCCAGCAGGACCAGCAGCGAGGGGTCCTCGACCAGACGTGGCAGCTGACCCTCGAACTCGGCGCGGCGCAGGCCGACCTCGCCGCCGGACAGGCGCACCTCCCGGCCGTCGCCGGTCAGGCCGACGACGCGGGTGGACACGACCGGGGCGTCGTTGGACGCGCGGGTCGAGTACATCTTGAACGGGCCGAACGGGAAGTGGGCGTCGGTGCCCCACACCGTGCCGGCCAGCAGCAGCGCCAGGACGACCGCCGTGGCGGCCAGACGGGCGCGTCGCCCGCCGGGGGAGAGCGCCACCACCTCGGCCTCCGCGGGGTCGGCGGCGCGGGAGAGCTCGACCATCGGCGCATCGTAGGATCGGCGGCCGTCCAGACGGGTCACCGGCGCGCGCCGTGGCACACGGGCCACCCGTGCCGGGACGGTCCCCGCGCGCGGGCCCCGCTCACCCCACGACGACGTCGGGAGCGCGCAGATGCAGTTCGGCCGGTACTACGAGGAGTTCGAGGTCGGGGCGGTCTACAAGCACTGGCCCGGGAAGACCGTCACCGAGTACGACGACCACTTGTTCTGCCTGATCACGATGAACCACCACCCGCTGCACCTCGACGCCCACTACGCCGCCGAGACCACCGACTTCGGCCGCAACGTCGTGGTCGGCAACTACGTCTACTCGCTGCTGCTCGGGATGAGCGTCCCCGACGTGTCGGGCAAGGCCATCGCCAACCTGGAGATCGAGTCGCTGCGGCACGTCGCGCCGACCTTCCACGGCGACACGATCTACGGGGAGACGACGGTCCTGGACAAGACCGAGTCGCGGTCGAGGGACGACCGCGGCGTGGTCCACGTCGAGACGATCGGCTACAAGCAGGACGGCACCGTCGTCTGCACCTTCCGGCGCAAGGTCATGGTGCCCAAGCGCTCCTACGGCGAGGCCCGCGGCGGCGAGCAGCCCGGCCGCCCGGAGCCCACGCCCCGCGGCTGACGCCCGCGGGAGGCGCCGCGGCGGTCAGCCCGGCAGCGCGCCCCAGCCGCGCAGCGTCTCCAGCAGCCGCGGCGTGCAGGTCAGCCGCTCGAGGTCGGCGGCGTCGGCGAACAGCACCGCGTCGGCGTCGTCGCCGGGGACCGGACGCGCCGGGCCGGTGAGCGTGCAGGCGAAGTCGACGACGTCGTAGACGACGCCGTCCCCGGGGATCGTCACCCGGCCCACCTCCGCGCCGACCCGCACGTCCAGGCCGGTCTCCTCCCGCACCTCCCGCGCGGCGGCGCCGGCGAGCGACTCCCCGGGCTCGACCCGGCCGCCGGGCACCGACCACAGCCCGCGACCCGGCTCGTTGCGCCGGCGCACCAGCAGCAGCCGCCCGGCGTCGTCGAGCACCACGGCCCCCACGCAGCGCTGCACCGGCGCTGCGGGGGCGTCGGGACCCCCGCCGGCGGGGGAGGCGGGCACGCGCGCGAGCCTACGGCGGCACGCCGGAACGCGTCGGACTCCGCTTGACGAACCGATCGAGTGACAGGACGGTGTCATCCGATGAGCGCCTCCCCGGTCTGCCCCCGCTGCGGTGAGCCGCTCGTCGTGCGCCCGGGGGACTCCGCGCTCGCCTGGTGCCACGTGCACGGCGCCGTGACGCCGCTGCACCACACCACGCTCATCGCGCACGACGCCATCGCCGCGGTCACCGCCGACGCCCGGGTGCCGGCCTGGGTGCCCGACCCCATGCCGTCGGGCTGGACGGTCACCGGCCTGGCGTGGGGCGGCGAGCCCGGCGCCCGGGCCATCGTCGTCGGCTGCGCCGGGCCCGCGCCGCTGGGCGGGTCCGCCGAGCTGGTCCTGGTCGCCGAGGAGCCGGGCACCGGTGTGGGCTGCGGGTACGCGGGCCTGCCCGGTCTCGACCCGGGCGACGTGATCACCGGGCCGTCCTCGGCGGCGGTCGAGGCCGCCGGACAGCGCGCCCCGCTGTGGGCCGTCCCCACCTCCGACGACCGCGCCGCCTTCGTCGGGGAGGCCTACGGCGTGTGGCTGTGGCTGGTCATGTGGCCGATGTCGGCCGGCTGGCTGCTCGCCGAGGAGCTCACGCTGCTCGACCTGCGCGACCGGCTCTACCCCGACCTCCCGCTCGGGCCGCCCAGCGAGCACTTCCTGCCCGGGGAGTGACCGGCCGGGGCCGCCCGGCGTGTCCGCCCGGGAGGACCGTGGGGCCTGTGTTACGCATGGGACCGGCCTCCGGGCCCACTCGCGCGGGCACCGTGCCCGCCGGTGCGAGCAGACCCCGGAGGTGGCGGTGAACCTGAAGAAGATCCTCGTCTGGCTGGCCGTCGCCTTCGTCGTCTTCTACGTCATCCAGCAGCCGGAGTCCTCGGCCGCGATGGTGCGCAACGCGGGTGAGGCGCTCGGGGACGCCGCCTCGTCGCTGGCCGCGTTCGTCGAGTCGCTCGTCTAGGCGGCCGTGACCGGCCCGGCGCGGGGCAGCGACGGCCGCCCGCCGCGGTGGGCCAAGGACGCCGCGAAGTACCTGCTCCCCGGTGAGGACGCCGTCCTGGCCACCCGCCGGCACTGGGCCGTGCTGCTCGAGCCCGCCGCCAAGGCGCTGCCGGTGCTCGTCGCCGGCCTGTGGGTGCTCACCCTCGATCCCGACAACCGGGTCGGCGCCACCGTCGGGCTGGTCCTCGTCCTCGGCGCGCTGGGGTCGTTCGCGCTGCGCGCCGGCGAGTGGTGGATGCGGCACTTCATCGTCACCCGCCGCCGGGTCCTGCTCACCTCGGGGATCGTCGCCCGCACCGTCACCCTCCTCCCGCTGCGCCGGATCACCGACCTGACCTGGAAGGAGACGCTGCTGGGCCAGGTGCTCGGCTACGGCACCTTCCGCTTCGAGTCCGCCGGCCAGCAGCAGGCGCTGTCCCAGATCACCTTCCTGCCGCGCGCCGACCTCCTCTACCACCAGGTCAGCGGGCTGCTCTTCGGCAGCGACTGGGGGAGTGCGGCCGGCGGCGACGACGAGGGCAACCCCGAGCCCGCCGAGGGACGTGAGGGCGGGCGCGGCGGTCGGCGCGACACCCAGCCCATCCCCGGCGCCCGCAGCCCCCGCCAGGACGGACCCGCACCGGCCTGAGGGAGGCTGGACGCCGATGCGCATCGACCTGCACACCCACTCGGCGGTCTCCGACGGCACCGAGACCCCCGCCGCGCTGGTGGCCACCGCGGCCGCGGCCGGCCTCGACGTGGTCGCGCTGACCGACCACGACACCACCGACGGGTGGGCCGCGGCGCGGGCCGCCCGCCCGGCCGGGCTCACCGTCGTCCCCGGCATGGAGCTGTCCTGCCGCTGGTTCCCGGCCGACGAGCCGCCGGTCAGCGTGCACCTGCTCGCCTACCTGTTCGACCCCGCGCACCCGGCGCTGACCGCGGAGCTGACCCGGCTGCGCGCCGAGCGGCTCAGCCGCGGTGAGCGCATCGTCACCGCGCTCGCCGCGGCCGGCCACCCGGTGGTGTGGGAGCGCGTCGTCGAGGCCTCGGCCGGCGGGGTGGTCGGCCGCCCGCACGTGGCGCGGGCGCTGGTCGAGGCCGGCGTCGTCGCGTCGGTCGACGAGGCCTTCGCCACGCTGCTGTCCCACCGCAGCCCCCACTACGTGGCCAAGGCCGACACCGACGTCCTCGAGGGGATCCGGCTGGTCCGGGAGGCCGGCGGCGTGCCGGTGTTCGCCCACGGCCTGGCGAGGAAGCGCGGCCGGGTGGTCGACGACGCGGCGATCGCGGCGATGGCCGGCGCCGGGCTGCTCGGCCTGGAGGTCGACCACCCCGACCACGGCCCCGCCGAGCGCGACCACCTGCGCGGCCTGGCCGGCGAGCTGGGGCTGCTGGTCACCGGCTCCAGCGACCACCACGGCGCCAACAAGACGACGCCGATCGGGGCCTGTCTCACCGACCCCGGGCAGTACGAGGCGCTGCTCGCCGCGGGGACCGGCACCGCGCCGTTCACCGGGCCGGCCGGTGCCGCGGGTTAGCGTGACCGGCGTGGGTGGGGCGCAGCTGGAGATGCCGGGGATGCCGCAGCGGCTGTTCCCCGCGACGCCGAGCAAGCTCGCCACCTTCGCCGACTGCCCCCGCCGGTACCGGTTCGCCTACGTCGACCGCCCGACCCCGCCCAAGGGGCCGCCGTGGGCGCACAACTCGGTGGGCTCGGCGGTGCACGCGGCGCTGCGCTCCTGGTGGGAGCTGCCCCGGGACCGGCGCACCGCCGGCGCGGCCCGGCAGCTGCTCTACGGCGCCTGGTCGCCCAGCGGCTTCCGCGACGCCGACCAGTCCGAGCGGTGGCGGGCGCGCGCGGCCGGCTGGCTGACCGACTACGTCGCCGACCTCGACCCCGGCGACGAGCCGGTCGGCACCGAGCGCCAGGTCGCGGCCACCACGGCCCGGCTAGCGCTGTCGGGCCGGGTCGACCGCATCGACCAGCGCGGCGACGAGCTGGTCGTCGTCGACTACAAGACCGGCCGGGTGCCCAGCACCGACGACGAGGCGCGCGGGTCACCGGCGCTGGCGGTCTACGTCCTCGGCGTCCAGCGCACGCTGCGCCGGCCCTGCCGCCGGGTCGAGCTGCACCACCTGCCCAGCGGGACGGTGGCCTCCTTCGAGCACACCGAGCGCTCGCTGGCCAACCACGTGCGCCGCGCCGAGGACGTCGCCGCCGACATCGCCGTCGCGACCGAGGCCCTGGAGGGCGGCGCGTCGCGCGACGAGGCTTTCCCCGCGGTGACCGGCCGGCAGTGCGGCTGGTGCGACTTCCGGTCCAGCTGCCCGGCGGGGCAGGCCGCGACGCCGGCGCGCGAGACCTGGAGCTTCCTCGCCGAGGACGACGTCGCGGCGTCCCCGGCGGCGTCCGCCACGCCGTCCCCGGCCTAGGCGGCGGTCCGCTCCAGGCCCGCGCGCACGATCGGTGAGAGCCGCGTGCGGTCGGGCAGCGCCAGCAGCCCGGTCCGGAGGGCCCGCAGCGCCGCGGTGGCGGCCGCGTCGGTGACCGCCAGCCCCGGCAGCGACGCCAGGCGCCGCGCCCACGGCGGCAGCGTCGCCACCGCCAGGGAGGCCAGTGACCCCCACGCCGGCCGGGCCGGCGTGAGCACCTGCACCCACCGCGGCATGGGCGGGACGACGAGGAAGCGCCAGGCGTCGCGCGCGGCCGGCGTCACGGCCAGCTGTGGGCGCACCCGCGTGAAGTAGCCGGCCAGGGCCGCGACCGAGTCGGGCACGTCGGCGGCGTCGACGCCGATCAGCTCCGCCGCGGTCACCTGCTCGGCGACGTAGCGGTCGGCCTCGGCGTCGTCGACCACGCCGGCGCGGCGGGCGACGTCGAGCAGCGAGTCGACCTGCGCGCAGTGCACCCACAGCAGCAGGTCGGGGTCGTCCACCCGGTAGGAGCGGCCGGTGGTCTCCTCGGTGCCGCCCAGCCGGCGGTGCACCCCGCGGACCCGGCGCACCACGCGCACCGCCTCGCGGCGGGTGCCGAAGGTCAGCGTGTCGACGTACGCGGCGGTGCTGGTCAGCCGCTGCCACGGCTCCTCGCGGAACACCGAGTTGCGGGCGACGCCGTCCATCGCGACCGGGTGCAGGGTCTGCAGCAGCAGCGCCCGCAGCCCGCCGACGCTGTAGACCGGGTCGGCGTGCACCCGCCAGGTGACGCTGTCCGGGCCGAAGAAGCCCCGCCGGTCCTCCTCGTCGGTCCAGTCGCGGGACGAGGGTCGTGCGCCGCTCACCGGGTGCTCGCCGGGACGGAGGACCAGAACGACTCCAGCACCCGCAGCGTGTGCGGCGCGTTCTCGACGGCGGGGGAGTGCACCGCCCGCGGCACCACCTCGTGGCGGGCGCCCAGCCGCGCGGCCATGTCGGCCTGGACCCGGGGCGGCCAGGCGTCGTCGGCCTCGCCGTGGGCCACCAGCACCGGCACGCCGGTGGCGGCGAGCTCGGCCACCCGGTCGGGCTCGGTGGTCATCGCGTCGGCCATCCCGCGCAGCCCCGCGGCGGTGTTGCGGAGGAACCGGCGGGTGTAGAAGGCGCGGGTCGGTGCCGGGACGGCCTGGGCGCGCGGGTCGGTCATGGCCAGCTGCTCGAGCGTGTCCGACACCAGCTCCACCCCGCCGGCGTCCAGCAGCGGGCCGAGGTGGTCGAGCAGCGCCACCCGCGGACCGGTGAGCGCGGCCGGCCCGGACCCGAGCAGGGTGAGCGAGCGGAACGCGGTGGGGTCGGCGAGGACGGCGGCCCGGGCGACCAGGCCGCCGAAGCTGTGCCCGAGCAGGTGCGGCGGCCCGGTCTCGCCGGCCAGCACGGACGCGACGGCGAGGACGTCGGCGGCCAGCTCGGCCACCGCGTAGGCGGCCGGGTCGTCGGGACCGGGCGACTCGTACTGCCCGCGCTGGTCGATCGCGACCACCCGGAAGCCGTCGGCCGCCAGCGGGGCCAGCAGCGGGGCGAAGTCCTCCTTGCTGCCGGTGAAGCCGGCCACCATCAGCACGGTGCCGCGGGCGCCGGGGCCGCCGGTGTCGAGCGCGGCCAGCGGCCCGGCGCGGCCGGACAGCGTGCGCGGGGTCGCGTCGTGGTCGGCGAGCTGGCGCAGGTCGTCGGGGGCGACGGCGAGGACGGGTGCGGGACGGTCTGAGGTGTCGGGGCTCCCGGGCAGCACCATGGCTTCCAGTCAACCTCGCGGGAGCCGTCCGCGCCGCGTCGAGGCGGGACTCAGCGGTACCCGATCACCCGGTCGGGCAGGCGCTGGACGAGCACCGGTCCGACGACGGCGGTGCGCCCGCCGGGGACGAGCCCGCCGGCGGCCGAGCGCCCGACCTCGGTGCCGGTGGCCAGGTCGCGCTGCACGAAGCCGCCGTCCTCGGGCACCCACACCGTCGCCGCGTCGGTCGTCCCGGTGGCCTCGCCGGTGGAGGGCAGCCCGAGCGCGGGCAGCTGCCACCGCGGGACGCCGGTGGCCGGGTCCAGCGCCCACACGGTGCCGCGCGCCCAGACCAGCGCGAGGTCGCCGGCCCCGGCCTGGTGCAGCAGCTCCGTGCCCGGGTCGCCGGTGGCCGCGGGCAGCGGCAGCTCCGGCAGCGCCGCGCCGTCGTCGGCCCGGGACAGCAGCAGCGTGTCGCCGGCGACGACGCCGACCACCCGGTCGGCGCCGGTCAGCCGCACGGTGCCGTCCTCGGGGACGGCGACGTCGCGGGTCCACCGCGCCTGACCGGAGGAGCCGTCGAACAGGCGCAGCTGGAGGGCGGCCGTGCCGGGGCAGCGCTGCAGCACCACCACGCCGGCGCTCCCGACGTCGGACCCGAGCAGCCGGCAGCCCTCGGGGGGTCCGTACCGCCAGCGGACGTTGTCGCCCACCGGGTCGAGGACGACGACGCCGGTGGGACCGGCAGCCAGCACGACCCGGTCGGTGGAGGCCAGCGTGGCGTCGCCGCGCAGGCTCAAGTTGCGGGTCCAGGCGCGCACCCCGGTGGCCGCGGTGAGCGCGAGCGCCTCGTCGCAGCGGTCGGCGGTGCGGAACACCGCCACGACGAGGCCGTTCACCGCGGTCGCGTCGCACAGCCGGGCGTCCCCGCGCCGGTAGTGCCACGCCTCCTCACCGGTGACCGCGTCGAGCGCGGCGAACCCGTGCTCGTCGGTCACCAGCACCCGGCCGCCCTCCACCACCCGGCGGGGCAGCGGGGCGCCGGCCTGCGCCGTCCACGCCTCCGTCAGCTCCCCGTCCGGGGCGGCGTCCGGGACGGCGGGCTCGGGCGCGGTGGTGCTGTCGGTCGCGGCGACGCTCGACCCCCGCCACAGCAGGGTGGCGACGACGACCAGCGCGAGCGCGGCCGCCGTCCAGACCCACACCCGCAGCGGCGGAGGGCGCATCGCCCGGCGTCAGGCGGCGGACTCGGAGCCGTCGGAGCCGCTGCCGGCGCTGTCGTCGCCGCCGGCGCCCTCGGCGCCCTCGGTGCCGTTGCCGGTGCCGCGCTTGGCGCCCCCGCGGCGGCGGCGACGGCGGCGCGGCTTGCCGGGGGCGTCCTCGCCGGCGGCGGGGCCCTCGGCGGCCGGGGCCTCGGGAGCGTCCTGGGTGTCGGCGCCCTCGGCGGCCGCGGCCCCCTCGGCGGCCGCGCCGCCCCCGCGGGTGCGGCGGCGGCTGCGCGAGCGGGCGGGCCGCTCGGCGTCCCCGTGCGTCTCCTCGCGGCCCGGACCGCGGCCGGCGCCCTTCGACTTCTTGCCGGTCTCGCCGAGGTCCTCGATCGTCTCGGCGTCGAGACCCTCGCGGGTCCGCTGCGAGCGCGGCAGCCGGCCGCTGGCGCCCTCGGGCACGTCGAGGTCGGTGTGGACCCACGGCGAGGTGGAGTAGGTCTCCGGCGGGTCGGTGAAGTCCAGGTCCAGCGCCTTGTTGATCAGCTGCCACCGGGGGATGTCGTCCCAGTCGACCAGCGTGACGGCGACACCGGTGCTGCCGGCGCGGCCGGTGCGGCCGATCCGGTGCACGTAGGTCTTCTCGTCCTCGGGGCACTGGTAGTTGACGACGTGACTGACGCCGGTGACGTCGATGCCGCGGGCGGCGACGTCGGTGGCGACCAGGACGTCGACCTTGCCGCTGCGGAAGGCGCGCAGTGCCTGCTCGCGGGCGCCCTGGCCGAGGTCGCCGTGCACCGCGGCGGCCGCGAAGCCGCGCTCGACGAGCTCGTCGGCGACCTTCTGCGCGGTGCGCTTGGTGCGGCAGAAGACCATCGCCAGCGCGCGGCCGCGGGCCTGCAGGACCCGGGCGAGCAGCTCGGGCTTGTCCAGGTTGTGCGCCCGGTAGACGAACTGGGTGGTCTGCGGGACGGTCGAGCCCTCGTCGTTGCCGTGCGCGCGGATGTGCGTCGGCTGGGTCATGAACGACCGCGACAGGGTGACGATCGGGCCGGGCATGGTGGCCGAGAACAGCATCGTCTGCCGCTGCGCCGGGACCATGCCGAGGATCCGCTCGATGTCGGGCAGGAAGCCCAGGTCGAGCATCTCGTCGGCCTCGTCGAGGACGAGCACCTTGACCTTGCCCAGGATCAGGTGACCCTGCTCGGCCAGGTCGAGCAGCCGGCCGGGCGTGCCGACGACGATCTCGACGCCGCCCTGCAGCGCCTGCACCTGCGGCTCGTAGGCGCGGCCGCCGTAGATGGCCTGCACGCGGGTGCCACGCTTCTTCCCGGCGGTGGCCAGGTCGCGGGCGACCTGGACGCACAGCTCGCGGGTGGGCACGACGACCAGCGCCTGCGGGACGCCGTCACCGCCCTCGGCCGGCGGCACGACGCGCTGCAGCATGGGGACGCCGAAGCCGAGGGTCTTGCCGGTGCCGGTGCGGGCCTGCCCGATGAGGTCGTGGCCGGCCAGCGCCAGCGGGAGGGTGAGCTCCTGGATGGCGAAGGTGCGGGTGATGCCGGCGTCGGCCAGCGCCGCGACGACGTCGGGGTGGACGTCGAAGTCGCTGAACAGCGGCGCGGTCTCGGCGACGGGGGCGCCGCCGAGCTGCTCGACGGTCTGCTCGACCTGCTCGGGGGCCGGCGCGCCGGTCTCGGCGTGCTCGAGCTCGGGGGTGGTGGGGGTGTTCTCGGTGGAGGTCAGTGCTCTCGCCTCTGGTCTGCTGGGGGAGCGGCGGGCGGACGACGGCCTCGTCGTCCGGGCGCTCCGCGGTCGGGTGTCGCGGGAGTGCGTTCCAGCGCCGACGCGGCCAGCGGACCGGGGACCCCCGGGGACGCACCCGGTGTGCCGGTGAGGCTCCACGGGGCGTCGTGCGACGTTCGTCAGCGCACAGATACCAGCGTGCCTGGCGGCCCGCCTGTTCCCATGGTAGCGCGGGCGGCGCGGGGACCCGCTCGCCGCGCGCCGGGGCGCCGCACGGGCTCATCCTCCCGGGGCAGACGTGCGATCCTGCGCGGCAGGCGTGCGCAGCGCCGGTCCCGCGCCCCTGGCGCCCGCCCATCCCGCCCCGGAGGCACCTCGTGACCACGGTCGAGACCCGCGCCGTCGTCGACCTGCTCGGCGTGCTGGCCTACGCCGAGCTGACCGCGTTCGACCGGCTCGCCGAGGACGCCCGGCTGGCGCCCACCCTCGACGGCCGCGCCGCTCTCGCCCGGATGGCCGCCGCCGAGATCGGCCACCACGACCGGCTGGCCCGCCGGCTGGTCGAGCTCGGCGCCGAGCCGGCCGCGGTGATGGCGCCCTTCACCCGCGCCCTGGACGGCTTCCACGAGGGCACCCGCCCGCGCACGTGGCTGGAGGGCCTGGTCAAGGCCTACGTCGGCGACGGGCTGGCCGCCGACTTCTACCGCGAGATCGCCGGGTTCCTGCCCGAGCCGGACCGGTCGCTGATCCTCGAGGTGCTCGCCGACACCGGGCACGCCGACTTCGCCGTCCGGGAGGTGCGCGCCGCGATCGCCGCCCAGCCGACGCTGGCCGGCCGGCTGGCGCTGTGGGGCCGGCGGCTGGTGGGGGAGGCGATCTCCCAGTCGCAGGCGGTCATCGCCGAGCGCGACGAGCTGGCCCGGCTGATCCTCGCCGGCACCGGCGACCTCACCGGCATCGGCCGGCTGGTCGACCGCATCACCGCCGCGCACACCGAGCGGATGCGCACCCTCGGCCTCAACCCCTGAACACGCGTCAGGCGCCTCCTCCCGTGGGGGAGGAGGCGCCTGACGGGTGCTCGGTGTCGACGGCCCGGTCCCGGGGGTGCCGGGACCGACCGCTCGACTCAGGCGGAGCCGGCGACGAAGCCCACCCGGCGCTGGTCGGCCTGGGCGATCTCCACGTAGGCGATGCGGTCGACCGGGACGATGACGCGGCGGCCGCGCTCGTCCTCCAGGGTCAACAGCCCGTCCTTGGTGGCGCCGGACACGGCCTTGGCCACGTCGGCAGCGATCTCGTCAGGGGTCTTCGGGCTGTCGACGACCAGCTCCCGGGGGGAGTGCTGGACACCGATCTTGACTTCCACTCGGGATGCCTCCTCGGGTTGCACGGCTGCCGACCACGCTAGTCCAGCGCCGGGCGGGCGGCCCCGCCGCGGCGGTGCGCCGACAGCGAACGCCGCTCAGGCCCCGGCCGGCTCGCCCTCGACCCGGGGGAAGCGGGAGATGCCCCGCCAGGCCAGCGCGGACATCAGCGACACCGCGTCGTCGCGCGACACGGTGCCCTGCTCCGTGGCCTTCTGCGCCAGCCACCAGCGGGCGCTGGTCTCGGCCAGCCCGGTCATGCCGGAGGCGAGCAGGTGCGCCTGCTCCGGGGAGCTGCCGGTGTCGCCGGCGATCACCTCGGCGATGGCCTCGACGCACGCCCGGTTGCCGCGGTCGACCAGCGCTCGGACGTCGTCGTCGTTGCGCAGGTCGGACTCGAAGACCAGCCGGAACGCCCCGCCCTCGGCGTCGACGAAGTCGAAGTAGGCGCCCACCGCGCCGTGCACGCGGGTCCGGTTGTCCTCGGTGCCGGCCATCGCGTCGCGCACCCGGTCGGTGAGCTCGGTGACCTGCTGCTCCAGCAGCGCCAGGTACAGCTCCCGCTTGCCGGGGAAGTGCTGGTAGAGCACCGGCTTGCTGACGCCCGCGCGGTCGGCGATGTCGTCCATCGCGGCGGCGTGGAACCCCTGCGCGACGAAGACCTCCTGCGCGGCCTGGAGCAGCTGGAGGCGGCGGGCGCCCCGGGGCAGCCGCGAGGTGCGGCGGACGGGGACCGGGCGGGAGGTCTGCATGGCGCGGGGGATGTTACCGGCGAGTTCCCCCCGTGCACGTGCGGCGTCGGGCTGGCCTACCGTCGCCGTCGTGCCCGACGCCACCCGCAGGCGCACGCGCCGAGTCCCGGCGCCCCCCACCGTCGCGCCGTCGTCCACCGCCCGGCTCTCGTCGGCCCCGCTGCCGGCGACCGACCCCCCGCCCCCGCCGTGGCCGGGCGAGGAGGTGCCGGTGCCGGGCGGCACGGTCTTCGTGCGCAGCACCCCGTGGGCCGGCCGGCCCGGGGCGCCACGGGAGCGGGCGCTGTACGTGCACGGCCTCGGCGGGGCCTCGACCAACTGGACCGACCTCGCCGCGCTGCTCGCCGTGCGCTGCGAGGGCTGGGCGGTGGACCTGCCGGGCTTCGGGCGCTCCTCGCCGCCGCCGACCGGCTCCTACTCCGTCCGCGGGCACGTGCGCGCCGTCGTCGAGGTGCTCGAGCACGTGCGCGCGCAGCCGGGGGAGGCGCAGGGCCGCCCGGTGCACCTGCTCGGCAACAGCCTGGGCGGGCTGGTCACCCTCCTGGTCGCCGCGCGACGGCCCGACCTGGTGGCCTCGCTGACGCTGGTGTCGCCGGCCGTGCCGGTCTACCGCGTGCCGCAGGCCTTCGGTCGCGCGCTGCTGCTGGTCCTCCTGCCCGGCGTGCCGTCGCTGGCCGAGCGGCGGCTGGCTGGGGTCACCCCCGAGCAGTCGGTGCGCGGGATGCTGCAGGTCTGCTTCGGCGACCCGGCGCGGGTCCCGCGCGAGCGGGTCGACGCCGCGGTCGCGGAGATGCGCGAGCGGACCGAGCAGGCGTGGGCCAACCGGGCGCTGGTGCGCAGCATGCGCGGCCTGATCACCTCCTACCTGCGCGTGGGCCGGGCCAACGCCTGGCGGCTGGCCCGGTCGCTGCGGGTGCCGGTGCTGGTGGTGTGGGGCGACCGCGACCGCCTGGTCGACCCCCGGCTGGCGCCGCGCCTGGCCGCGGCCGTGCCGGACGCGCGGCTGCTGGTGCTCGAGGGCGTCGGCCACGTGGCGATGCTCGAGGCCCCGGAGCAGACCGCGCGTGCGGTCCTCGGCCTGCTGGAGGACGTCGCCGACGGCGCCCCCCACGGCGTCACGGCGGGCGCCGGGGACGACGCCGGGGCGGCCGGGCGGGACGAGCGCGCCGCGGGCTGACGCGACGCGCGTGGCGGGTCGGCGGGTCGCCGCGGCGAGCGTGAGAGCCTGACCCCGGACGCGCGGGCACGACCCGGCCACCCGACCCGGCGAGGAGGCGCACCCGTGGCAGCTCTCCCGCCCGGGGGCGACCGGGGCCCCGAGCGGGTGCGCGGCCTGCCTCGCGTGCCGCCCCCGCCGCCGCGCGCCCCGCGTCCGGCACGGGGCCCCGCGACCGGCCCCACGACCGGGGGGCACCGCCCGGCCGGGCCGCTGGTGGCCCGCCGCGACCCCCTCGCCGGCAGTGCGCTCGACGGGGCGCGCCGCCCGGCCACCGGCCCGCCGCCACGGCGCCGTCCGGCCGGGCGGGTGCGCCGGTTCGTCGCGCGGTACGGCTGGCGGGCCTACGCCATCCCGCTGCTCGCCGTCGCCACCGTGCTGGCGCTGGTCGACCTCGGGGTCTCCGGGCACGGGGGGCAGCCGGCGTCGGCGGAGGCCGGCAGCGAGCCCACGGACACCCCGCCGGCCACCGCCGAGCCCTCGGCGAGCACCCCGGAGGCGTCCCCGACCGCGCCGGCCGAGGGCGACGCCGGCCCGACGGACCTGCCCCCGGCGACGGCCGCCGCGACCTACGTCGAGCAGGGCGCCGGCAGCGTGTCGGTGGTCCCCGGCACCTCCGCCGTGTACGGCACCGGCCCGCTGCAGCGCTTCGTCGTCGAGGTGGAGGACGGCATCGGCGTCGACGGCGCGGCGTTCGCCGCCGCGGTCGAGGCGACCCTCGGCGACCCGCGCTCGTGGGGCAGCGGCGGCCGGATGTCCTTCCAGCGCGTGGACACCACCGAGGCCGGCGGCTACGAGTTCCGGGTCAGCCTGGTCAGCCCCGGGAGCATGGAGCGCTACTGCCCGGGCGTGGGCACCGGCGGCTACACCTCCTGCCGCTACGGCGAGCGCGCCGTCATCAACCTGGCCCGCTGGGCGACCGCCGTCCCGCACTACGACGGCGACGTCGCCACCTACCGCCAGTACGTGGTGAACCACGAGGTCGGGCACGCGTTGGGCAACGGCCACGAGGACTGTCCCGGGCCCGGCCTGCCCGCCCCGGTCATGCAGCAGCAGACGCTGGGCCTGGAGGGCTGCACGAGGAACGCGTGGCCGTTCCCGTGAAGGCGGCGCCCGAAGGTCTGCCCCCGGGCTGCCGGGAGGACTAGCCTCCGCGGCCGGTGCGCCGGGGGGCCGGTCGGCAGCCGGGTCCCGGCGTGGATCGGAGTGCACCGATGACCCTGCCCACCGGGCCCGCGGCGCTGCGCGCGGAGCACCTGAGCAAGCACTTCGGCCGCACCCGCGCCGTCGACGACCTCTGCCTGGAGGTCCCGCCGGGTGAGGTCTTCGGGTTCCTCGGCCCCAACGGCGCGGGCAAGTCGACCACCATCCGCACGGTGCTCGGGCTGCTGCGGCCCACGAGCGGGCGGGTCGAGGTCTTCGGCGACCCGGCCGGCGACGTCGAGCGGGCGCACCGGCACCTGGCGTACGTGCCGGCCGACGTCGCGCTGTGGCCCGGGCTCACCGGCCGCGAGTGCCTCGACCTGCTGGCCGGCGTGGGGCCGGGCACCGACCCCGCCTACCGCGACGAGCTCGTCGAGCGGTTCGCCCTGGACGTCGGCCGGCGGGCGCGGACCTACTCCACCGGCAACCGGCAGAAGGTCGCCCTGGTCGCCGCCTTCGCCACGCGGGCGCCGCTGCTGGTGCTCGACGAGCCGACCAGCGGCCTCGACCCCCTCATGGAGCGCGAGTTCCGCCGCTGCCTCGCCGAGGCCGCCGCCCGGGGGCAGACGGTGTTCCTCAGCTCGCACGCCCTCGCCGAGGTCGAGGCGGTGTGCACGCGGGTGGGCATCCTCCGCGCCGGCCGCCTGGTCGAGGTGGCGGGGCTGGCCGAGCTGCGCCGGCTGCGCCGCTCGGAGGTCACCGTCTCGCTGGTCCGGCCGGCGCCGGAGCTGGAGCGGCTGGAGGCGCTGCCCGGGGTGGCCGACGTCCGCTGGGCGACGCCGCTGGAGGTCACCCTCGCGCTGACCGGACCGCCCGGCCCGGTGCTGCGCGCCCTCGGCGCGGCCGACGTGGCCCGCCTCGACGTCCGGGAGCCCTCGCTCGAGGAGATCTTCCTCGACTACTACGGTCGGGACGCGGCGTGACCACCCGGACGCCGCCGCGGGTCGCCGGCACCGGGCGGCCGCCCGCACCGGCCCACCCGGGGACGGCGGTCCGGCGGGCCGTCGTGCGCCAGGTGCGCCGGGGGACGGTCGTCGTCGCGGTGCTCTGCGGCGGGCTGACCGCGTTCGTGGCGCAGGAGTACGAGCAGACCCTCAGCGGCGCGGTCGGCGTCGGCTCGCTCACCGCGCTGGCGGAGAACCCGGCGATCCGCACGCTGTTCGGCCCGCCACTCGCGCTCGACGACCCCGGCGGCTTCACCGTCTGGCGCACCGGCACCGTCGTGGCCGTGCTGGCCGGGGTGTGGGCCGCGCTCGCAGGCACGCGGGTGACCCGGGGCGAGGAGGAGGCCGGCCGGGCGGACCTGCTGCTCGCCGGCCGGGTCCGGCCGGTCACGCTCGTGCGCACCGCGCTGGCCGTCCTCCTCGGCGCGGGCGCGGGCGTGGGCCTCGCCGTCACCGCGGGCGTGTGGGCGGCGGGGACCGCGTGGGCCGGGGCGGTGCTCTTCGGCGTCCTCGTCGGCGGCACCGCGGTGGCCGGCGGCGCGCTCGGCGTGCTCACCGGCCAGCTGCTGACCGAGCGCCGGGCCGCGTCCGGGCTGGCCGTCGCCGTCCTGCTCACGGGGCTGCTGGCGCGGATGGTCGGCGACGGGGTGCCGGCGCTGGCGTGGCTGCAGTGGCTGAGCCCGTTCGGGCTGCTGGGCCGGGTCGCCCCCTACGCGCACGACCGCTGGGCGCCGCTGCTCGCCCTCGGCGTGCTGGCCGCGGTGCCGGCCGTCCTGGCCGTCGTGCTGGCCGGCACGCGCGACGTCGGCACCGGCCGGTGGCAGGGCCGGGACCGGGCGCGTCCCCCGAGCCGGCTGCTGCGCTCGCTGCCCGGGCTCGCGGTGCACCGGACCCGGCGGCCGGCGGCGACCTGGTCGCTGGGCGTGGCCGCCTACTTCCTGCTCATCGGGCTGCTGGCCACCGCGATGCTCGACTTCCTGCGCGACAACCCGGTCTTCGCGCAGATGGCGGCTGCCGTCGGCTTCGCCCGGCTGGCCTCCGTCGAGGGCTACGCCGCCTCGCTGTTCGGCCTGCTGGCGGTGCCCGTGGGCGCCTTCGCCGCCGCGCGGGTCGCCGCGCTGGCGGCGGACGAGGCGGCGTCCCGGCTCACGCTGCTGTACTCCCGGCCGGTCGGCCGGGTGCGGTGGGCCGGCTGGGAGGCCGCGGTGGCCGCCGCCGGCGCCGCCCTCGTCGCGGCCGCCGCGGGGGTGGCGACGTGGACCGGGGCGTCGTGGGTCGGGGCCGGCCTCGGGCTCGGCGGGGCACTCGGCGGCGCGCTGTCGGTGCTGCCCGTCGCGCTGCTGTGCCTGGGCGCCGCGCTGCTGGCCCTGGGCTGGGCACCGTCGGTGGTGCTGCCCGTCGGGGTCCTCCCCGGGGCCGGGGGCTTCCTGCTGCTGGTGCTCGCCGACAGCTTCGGCTGGCCCGCGTGGGTCCGCGGGCTCTCGCCATTCGCGCACCTGGCGGCGGTGCCCGCCGAACCCTGGGACGTGGCGGGGGCGGCCGGGATGGTCGTCGTCGCGCTCGCGCTGGCCGCCGCCGGGCTCGTCGGGTACGTCCGCAGGGACCTCCGCGGCTAGGGAATCCCGCGGCCTGGGACGCTGTTACCCGCACGAACGCCGGCCCCCGCGGGCCGCTGGTCGCGAACCGAGGAGTCACGCGTGTCCCTGCCACCCCTGGTGGAGCCCGCCGCCGACCTGTCGATCGACGAGGTCCGCCGCTACAGCCGCCACCTCATCATCCCCGACGTCGGGATGGACGGGCAGAAGCGGCTGAAGAACGCCAAGGTGCTCGCCGTCGGCGCCGGCGGCCTCGGCTCGCCGGTGCTCATGTACCTGGCCGCCGCCGGTGTCGGCACCCTCGGCATCGTCGAGTTCGACACCGTCGACGAGTCCAACCTGCAGCGCCAGATCATCCACGGCGCGTCCGACGTCGGCCGGTCCAAGGCCGAGAGCGCCCGGGACTCCATCCGGGAGATCAACCCGCTGGTCGACGTCCGGCTGCACGAGACGCGGCTGGACAGCGACAACGTGCTGGAGATCTTCGGCCAGTACGACCTGATCGTCGACGGCACCGACAACTTCGCCACGCGCTACCTGGTCAACGACGCGTGCGTGCTGCTCGGCAAGCCCTACGTCTGGGGCTCGATCTACCGCTTCGACGGCCAGGTGTCGGTGTTCTGGGACGAGCACGGGCCCAACTACCGCGACCTCTACCCGGTGCCCCCGCCGCCCGGCATGGTCCCGAGCTGCGCCGAGGGCGGCGTGCTCGGCGTGCTGTGCGCGACCGTCGGCGCCATCCAGGCCACCGAGGCGGTCAAGCTGATCACCGGCATCGGCGAGACGCTGCTCGGCCGGCTCATGGTCTACGACGCCCTGGAGATGACCTTCCGCACCATCACGGTGCGCAAGGACCCCGAGGGCGAGCCGATCACCGGGCTCATCGACTACGAGGCCTTCTGCGGCGTCGTGTCGGCCGAGGCCCAGGAGGCGGCCGCGGGCTCGACGATCACCGTCGACGAGCTCAAGGACATGATGGACGCCGGCAAGGACTTCGAGCTCATCGACGTCCGCGAGCCCAACGAGTACGAGATCGTGTCCATCCCCGGCGCGACGCTCATCCCCAAGGACGAGATCCTCTCCGGCCGGGCGCTGGCGCAGCTGCCGAACGACAAGCCGATCGTGCTGCACTGCAAGACCGGCGTCCGCTCGGCCGAGGTGCTCGCCGCGGTCAAGAACGCCGGCTTCTCCGACGCCGTCCACGTCCAGGGCGGCGTGACGGCGTGGGCGACGCGCATCGACAAGACGCTGCCCACCTACTAGGAGGACCTCGTCCCTCCCCACGACGCGCTCCGCGCGCCGCGGGCCCCTGGGACGAGGCCGTTCCAGTCCCTCGCCGCGCTCGGGCCGGGACCCTGGGAGGGGCCGCTCCAGCACGTTCCTGGGCCCGGTACCCGTCCGCGGGTGCCGGGCCCTCGGCGGCTGTGTTGACTGGGGAGGTGACCACCTCCGCCACCGAGCTGCTCGAGCTCTTCCAGCGTGCCCAGGCCGCCTTCACCGACCGCGTCGACGCCGTCGAGCCGGGGCAGTGGGACCTCGAGGCGCTGCCCGGCTGGACCGTCGCCGACCTGGTCGCCCACCTCGTGGGGGAGGCGCACTGGGTGCCCGGCCTGCTCGCCGGCGAGCCGCTCGACGACGTCGCCGCGCAGGTCCCCGCCGGCACCGACGCGCTCCTGGCCCCGGACCCGCTGACCGCGTGGGAGGCCGTGGCCGACGAGGCGCTGGCCGCCGTCGCGGCCGCCGGCGACCTCACCGGCACCGTGCACCTCTCCCGCGGCCCGACACCGGCGCGCGAGTACGTCGAGGAGCTCACCGCCGACCTCACCGTGCACTCCTGGGACCTCGCCCGCGCCACCGGCGGGGACGAGCGGCTCGACGCCGCGCTGGTGCGCGCCGCCGGGTCCCTCGCCGAGCGGCTGCCCGCGGACGGCGTCCCCGGCCTGTTCGACCCGCCGGTCGACGTCGCCGAGGGCGCGTCGCCGCAGGACCGGCTGCTGGCCCGCTTCGGCCGCCGTGCGTGAACCGGTCGACCCGGCCGACGTCGACGAGGCGGTGTTCGACGTCGTCGAGCGGATCCCGCCGGGCCGGGTGAGCACCTACGGCGCGGTCGGCCGGCTGGTCGGCGTCGGCCCGCGGCGGGTGGCCAGGGCGCTGTCGTCCGGCGGGGGAGCGGTGCCCTGGTACCGGGTGCTGCGCGCCGACGGCACCTGCGCCGAGCCGGTGCGGGTCCGGCAGCTGGCGCTGCTGTCCGCCGAGGGCGTGCCGGCGCGCGACGGCCGGGTGGACCTGTCCGCCGTCGGCTGGCCCTGAGGCGATGAGTCCCGGGGCCCGGGGCGGTCTGCCCCGTGTCCGCCCGACCGAGAGGGAACCGTGGCCACCCTGCTGTACTCCGCGACCGCGTCGCTGGACGGCTTCATCGCCGGCCCCGGCGGCGACATGTCCTGGCTGACGCCGCACCTGGCCGCGCCGAACCCGACCGCCGACCGGCTGCTGTCCCGGGTCGGCGCGCTGCTCGTCGGCGCCCGCACCTTCGGCGGCGACGACCCGAACCGTGGCACCGAGCAGGAGGGTGCCTTCGGCGGGCAGTGGTCGGGGCCGGTCGTGCTGCTCACCCACCGGCCGGCCGGGCGGACGGCGGACGGCGTCACCGCCACCGACGACCTGCACCACGCCGTCGACCTCGCCCGGGAGGCGGCCGGGGACGGGGTCGTCGACGTGCTGGGGGCCGACGTCGCCCGGCAGCTGCTCGACGCCCGGCTGCTCGACGAGGTGCTGCTGTTCTTCGCGCCGGTCCTGCTCGGGGACGGCGTCCGGGTGTTCGACCACCCGGGCGGCACGCAGGTGCTGCTCGACCGCGTCCCCGGGGAGACCGAGCACTGGTACCGGGTGAGGTACCCGCCGGCGTGACGAAGGGCTCCGCGGCGCTGTCGGCCGGTCGTGGTGTCATCGGAGGGTGGCAGTGCGGGGGGACGAGGCGGCGCCGGTCTACCGGCTCGTGCAGCCGGGGCCGGCGCCCGTGCGGCCACCCCGGCTCGACCCCACGCAGCAGGCCGTCGTCGAGCACCCCGGCGGCCCGCTGCTGGTGCTGGCCGGCCCCGGCACCGGCAAGACGACGACGATCGTCGAGGCCGTCGCCGCGCGCATCGACCGCGGCGCCGACCCCGAGCAGCTGCTGGTCCTGACCTTCAGCCGCCGAGCGGCCGCGGAGCTGCGCACGCGCATCACGGCCCGGGTGGCGCGCACCATCCGCGAGCCCCTGGCCCGCACCTTCCACTCCTACGCCTACGGCGTCCTGCGGCGGGCGGCGCTGCTGCGCGGCGAGGCCCCGCCCCGCCTGCTCACCGCCGCCGAGCAGGACGCGCTCGTCGCCGAGCTGCTCCGCGGCGACCTCGCCGGGGAGGGCGCGGTGCGGTGGCCGGCGTCGCTGCTGCCCGCGCTGGGCACCGCCGGTTTCCGCGGCGAGCTGCGCGACCTGCTGCTGCGCGCCACCGAGCGCGGCGTCGACCCGGAGCTGCTGGCCGCCTGGGGCCGGGAGACCGGCACCGAGGCGTGGGGGCACGTGGCGGCGTTCCAGGAGCAGTACGAGGCGGTCACCGCCTTCTCCACGGCCGGCGGCGGCGACGCCTCGGGCTACGACCCCGCCGAGCTGGTCCGCGCCGCGATCGCCGAGCTGGAGGACGACCCCGAGCTGCTGCGCCACGAGCGCGAGCGCGCCCGCTGGCTGTTCGTCGACGAGTACCAGGACACCGACCCCGCGCAGGTGGAGCTGCTCGAGCTGCTCGCCGGCGGCGGCGGGGACCTGGTCGTCGTCGGCGACCCCGACCAGTCGGTCTACGCCTTCCGCGGTGCCGAGCCGCGCGGCATCGTCGAGTTCCCCGAGCGGTTCCGCACCGTCGACGGCCGGCCCGCGCGGCGGCTCTCGCTCGGGGTGTGCCGCCGGTCGGGGCCCGGCCTGCTCGCGGTGAGCCGCCGGGTCGCCGAGGCGCTGCCCGGTCCCTGGGAGCACCGCCGGCTGCAGGCGGTGCCCGGGGCCGAGGAGGGCGCCGCGGAGGTGCACGTGTTCGGGTCGGCGGCGGTGGAGGCCGCCTACGTCGCCGACGTGCTGCGCCGCGCCCACCTGGTCGACGGCGTCCCGTGGTCGGGGATGGCCGTGGTGGTGCGCACCGCGCTCGCCATCGCCCCGCTGCGCCGCGCCCTGACCTCGGCCGGGGTGCCGGTCGAGGTGTCCGCCGACGACGTCCCGCTGGCCGCCCAGCCCGCCGTCGCGCCGTTCCTCGCCGCGCTCACCGCCCTGCTGCCGCACCCCGGCACCGAGCCCGGGGCGCTGACCCTCGACGAGCCCGGCGCGGAGGCGCTGCTGGCCTCGCCGCTGGGCGGCGCCACCGTCCTCGACCTGCGCCGGCTGCGGCGGGCGGTGCGCATCGCGCAGGCCGAGCGCGGCGTCGACGCCGACGAGCGCGGGGCGCCGCTGGCCACGGCGCTGGCCGACGAGCCGCTGCTCGAGGCGCTGCCCGAGCCGGTCGCCCGGCCGGCCCGGCGGGTGGCCGCCGTGCTCGCCGCCGGGCGGGTGGCGCTGGCGCGCGACGGGTCGGCCGAGGACGTGCTGTGGGCGATGTGGCAGCGCAGCGGGCTGGCGTCCCGGTGGGCCCGTGCCAGCGCGGCCGGCGGGGCCGCGGGGGCGGTGGCCGACCGCGACCTCGACGCCGTCGTCGCGCTGTTCGACGCCGCCGCCGGCTTCGTCGACCGGTTGCCGTCGGCCACCGTCGGCGCGTTCGTCGAGCACCTCTCGGCACAGGAGCTGCCCGGGCTCTCCGGGGCGGTCCGCGACGGCGCGCCGGAGGCGGTGCGGCTGCTCACCGCGCACGCGTCCAAGGGCCTGGAGTGGGACCTCGTCTGCGTGGCCGGCGTGCAGGAGGGGATCTGGCCGGACCTGCGCGACCGCGGGACGCTGCTGGGCAGCGAGCTCCTGGTGGAGCGGGTCGCCGGCATCGACGGCACCGTCGTCGACCGGCGCACCCAGATGCTGGCCGAGGAGCGGCGGCTGTTCTACGTCGCCTGCACCCGGGCCCGCCGCCGGCTGGTGGTCACCGCGGTGCAGGGCGCGCTCGACGGTCCCGACGCCGGGGCCACCGCCTCGCGGTTCCTCGACCTCGTCGTCCCCCCGCCCGACGAGGGGCGCCCGCTGACCCCGCTGCCGCGCTCGCTGCGGCTGCCCGCGCTCGTCGCCGAGCTGCGCCGGGCGGTCAGCGACCCGCAGACCGAGCCGGCCCGCCGCTCGGCGGCCGCCGCCGTGCTGCGCCGGCTGGCCGACGAGGGCGTCCCCGGCGCCGCGCCGGCCGACTGGTGGGGGCTGGCGCCGCTGTCCGACGACGCCCCGCTGGTGCCCGAGGACGACCCGGTGCGGGTGCGGCCCTCGGCGATCGAGACCTTCCAGCGCTGCCCGCTGCGCTGGGTGCTGGGGGCGGTCGGCGCGGAGGCCGCGCCCGACGCGACCCGCACGGTCGGCACCGCGGTGCACGCCGTCGCGCAGCAGGTGGCCGAGGGGCTGCCCCCGGCGCAGGCCCCGGCGGCGCTGGCCGCCGAGCTCGACGCGCTCGACCTGGGGCCGGGCTGGGCCGACCAGCGGCAGCGGGTGGCCGCCCGCGACATGCTCGACCGGTTCCTGCGCTGGCACGCCGCCAACCGCCGGGAGCTGGTCGCCGCCGAGGCCGACTTCGACGTCACCGTGGGGCGGGCCCGCATCCGCGGCCAGGTCGACCGGCTCGAGCGGGACGGGCAGGGCCGGCTGGTCGTCGTCGACCTCAAGACCGGCCGCACGCACGCCAGGGACGTCGAGACCCACGGGCAGCTGGCCGCCTACCAGGTGGCCGTGGCCGCCGGCGCGTTCGGCGAGCACGGCAGCGAGCCCGGTGGCGCGGCGCTGCTGCAGGTCGGCACCGGCTCGAAGGCCAAGGAGCAGGCGCAGGACCCGCTGCCCGACGGGGTGCCGGCGGGGGAGACCTGGGCCGGGGAGCTGGTCGCCGAGGTCGGCGAGGGCATGGGCGCGGCCACCTTCGAGGTGCGCAGCGGCAGCCACTGCCAGCGCTGCCCGGCCCGGCGCAGCTGCCCGCTGAGCGAGCGCGGCCGGCAGGTCACCGCGTGACCCGACGGACGCCGGCGCCCCCGGAGGAGCAGCTCTCCTTCGACGACGACGACGCGCTGTTCGGGGCGGCCCCCGAGCCGGAGCGCCCGCGGCGGCTGCTCACCCCGGCCGAGGTCGCCCGGCGGTGCGGGCTGGCCCACGCGCCCTCCGACGAGCAGGCCGGGGTGGTCTCCGCGCCGGCCGACCGGCCGCTGGTCGTCGTCGCCGGGGCCGGCTCGGGCAAGACCGAGACGATGGCCGCCCGCGTCTGCTGGCTGGTGGCCAACGAGCTGGTGGCCCCCGACGCGATCCTCGGGCTGACCTTCACCCGCAAGGCCGCCGGCGAGCTCAACGAGCGCATCCGCATCCGGCTCGCCGCGCTGGCCCGCCACCCGGAGACCGACCCGCAGCTGCGCGAGCGGCTGGCCGTGGCGGTGCCGACGGTGTCGACCTACCACGGCTACGCCGCGTCGCTGGTCAGCGAGCACGGCCTGCGCATCGGCGTCGAGCCCGGCGCCGGGGTGCTCGGCCCGGCGATGTGCTGGGGGCAGGCGGCGGCGGTCGTGTCGGGCTGGACCGGCGACATGGACGACGTCCCGCTCACCCCGCTGACCACCGTCGAGGACGTCCTCGCGCTGGCCGGTGAGCTGGGCGAGCACGACATCGCCCCAGAGCGGCTGCGGGAGTGGACCGCGCAGCTGGAGGCGCGGATCGCCGGCTACCCCGACGCCCCGCGCAAGCGCGGCCCGTACGCCCCGGTGCTGGAGATGCTGGCCCGGCAGCGCGCCCGGGTGGCGCTGCTGCCGCTGGTGGCGGCGTTCGAGGCGCGCAAGCGGGCCGCCGGGGCCATCGACCACTCCGACCAGGTGGCGCTGGCCGCGAAGGTCGCCGTCACCGCGCCCGAGGTGGGCCGCCGCGAGCGCGCCCGCTGGCAGGTCGTGCTGCTCGACGAGTACCAGGACACCAGCGTGGGGCAGCTGCGGATGCTGGAGGCGCTGTTCGGCCGCGCCAGCGGGCACGCCGTGCTCGCCGTCGGCGACCCGCGGCAGTCGATCTACGGCTGGCGCGGCGCCTCGGCCGGCACCATCGAGCGCTTCGCCCGCACCTTCCCCGGCGTCCGCGGCCGCGAGGCCCGCCGGCTGACCCTCGCCACGAGCTGGCGCAACGACGCCGCGGTGCTCCGGGTGGCCAACGCCGTCGCGGGCCTGCTGCCGGCGCCCGACGTGCCGCTGCCCGACCTGACGCCCGCGCCGACCGCCGGGCGCGGGCTGGTCACCGCCGGCCTGTACGCGACGGTGGCCGAGGAGACCGAGGCGCTGGCCGACCGGCTGGCCGCCTGCTGGCGCGGCGAGGACCCGGCGCTGCCGCCGCGCCCCGACGGGCGCCCACCCACCACCGCGGTGCTGGTCCGCACCCGCCGCCAGCTGCCCGGCATCGCCGCGGCCCTGCGCGCCCGCGGGCTGCCGGTGACCGTCGTCGGGCTGGGCGGGCTGCTGGAGGTGCCCGAGGTCTCCGACGTCGTCGCCACGCTCACCGTGCTGGTCGACCCGGCGGCGGGCGACGCGCTGGGCCGGCTGCTCACCGGCGCCCGGTGGCGGATCGGTCCCCGCGACCTCGCCGCGCTGGAGTCCCGCGCCCGGGCGCTGGTGCGCTCGCGCCGGTCCGCCCGCGAGGACGACGACGACCCGGCGGCCCGCCCGTCCGAGCGCGGCAGCATCGTGGAGGCGCTCGACGACCTCGGCGACCCGTCGGCGTACTCGACCGTGGCGTACCGGCGGCTGCGGCAGCTGGCCGCGGAGCTGGCGCAGCTGCGCGGCCGGCTGGGCGACGCGCTGCCCGACCTCGTCGACGAGGTCGCCCGCACGCTGGGCCTGGAGACCGAGCTGGCCAGCGCGCCCGGGGTCAGCCCGGGTGCCGCGCGGGCGCACCTCGATGCGCTGCACGCCGTCGCCGCGGAGTTCACCGAGCTCGCCGAGCTGCCCTCCCTGCCGGCGTTCCTCGGCTACCTGCGCGACGCCGAGGAGCGCGAGCGCGGGCTGGAGCCGGGAGAGGTGGCGGTCGACCCGGAGTCGATCCAGCTGCTCACCGGCCACTCGGCCAAGGGCCTGGAGTGGGACGTCGTCGCGGTGCCCGGCATGACCGCCGACCAGTTCCCCGCGCGCACCGACACCGCCGACTCGTGGGTGAAGGACCCGGGTGCCGTGCCGGTCGACCTGCGCACCACCGACCGTGCCGAGCTGCCGCAGCTGCGCCTGCCGGTGCCCGGCTCCGGCGACCAGGCGGCGGTGCGGGCCGCGCTGGAGGACTACGTCGAGGAGTGGAAGGGCTTCGGCGAGGGCGAGGAGATCCGGCTGGGCTACGTCGCGGTGACCCGCGCCAAGCACCTGCTGGTCTGCTCGGGCAGCTGGTGGCGGGAGGGCGTGCGGCCCAACGGGCCCTCGGTGCTGCTCGACACCGTCCGCCGGGCGTGCACCGCCGGCGCCGGCACCGTCGTCGCCTGGGCCGAGCGGCCGGAGGAGGGCGCGACCAACCCGGCGCTGGAGGAGTGGCCGGTGGGGGTGTGGCCGGCCGACCCGCTGTCCGCGCCGCGGCGCCGGGCGCTCGCCGCCGCCGCCGAGCTGGTGGCGGGGTCCGCGGCGCACCCGCTGGACCCCGACGCCGCCCTCGGCACCGCCGACCCGGTGGTCGAGCAGTGGGTGCGCGACGCCGACCTGCTGCTGCGCGAGCGCCGGCGGACCGCCCGGCCGTCGGTCGAGGTGCCGCTGCCCAGCCACCTGTCGGTGTCGGAGCTGGTGGCGCTGCGCCGCGACCCGGCCGGGCTGGCCCGCCGGCTGCGCCGGCCGATGCCGTCGGCGCCGGCGCCGCTGGCCCGCCGCGGCACCGCCTTCCACGCCTGGCTGGAGGAGCGCTTCGGCGCCTCCCGGCTGCTCGACCTCGACGAGCTGCCCGGTTCCGGCGACGAGGGCGCCGCGCCCGACAGCGCGCTGTCGGCCCTGCAGGAGGCGTTCCTCGCGAGCGGGTGGGCCGACCGGCAGCCGGTCGAGGTGGAGGTGCCCTTCGAGACGCCGCTGGGCCCGCTGACGCTGCGCGGCCGCATCGACGCCGTCTTCGGTGACGCCGAGGGCGGCTTCGAGGTGGTCGACTGGAAGACCGGCGCGCCGCCGTCGGGAGCCGAGCTGGCCGCCGCCGCGGTGCAGCTGGCCGCCTACCGGCTGGGCTGGTCGCGGCTGGCCGGCGTCCCGGTCGAGCGGGTGAGCGCCGGCTTCCACCACGTCGCCGCCGGCGTCACCGTGCGGCCGGTCGACCTGCTCGACGAGGCCGGCCTGCTCGCGCTGGTCACCGGCGAGGACCTGCCCGAGGAGCCCCCGGACGACGAGCTGCCCCCGCCGCCGGACGACGAGCTCGGCTGACGCCGCCGGTCCGCCCCGACCCAGCCCGGACCTCGCCCCGTGGTGCCCGACCTCGCGCTGCACCGCGAGGTCGGGCACCGCGGGGTGCGGCCGGGCGCCCGCCGCCCGGGGTCCGTCCGCCGGCCGGCCGGGTCAGGACGGCGGGGTCAGCCGGGTGCCGAACTGGAGGACGGGGGTGCCCGACGGCGCGCGGAAGGCGGTCTCCTGGACCAGGCCGAGCTTGCGCGTGACCGCCACGGACGCCGCGTTGTCCGCGTGCACCAGCGCGACCACCCGCGGCACCCCGAGGGACCGGGCCCGGTCGAGCGCGGCCCGCCCGGCCGCCGTCGCCACGCCGCGTCCCCAGAACCGGCGGCCGAGCCGCCAGCCGACCTCCAGCTCCCCGGCGGGTCCCCACGGCTGCGGCCACGGCTGGACGCCGGTGAAGCCGGCGACCTCCTCGCCGACCAGCACCGAGAACAGGCACAGGCCGGTGCTCCCGGCCAGCTCCCGCTGCCGCTGCACGAAGCCCGCGTACCAGGCCCGGTCGTGCACCTCACCGGTGCCGACGTACCGCATGACCTCCGCGTCGTCGAACAGCTCGGTCCAGGCGCCGGCGTCCTCCGCGGTGGGGACGCGCAGCCGCACCGTCACGTCGAGGCGACCCGGTCCAGGATCGCGGTGGCCAGCCGGTCGGGGGCCTGCTCGGGGATCCAGTGGCTCACGCCGGCCAGTTCGACGAACCGGTAGTCACCGGCCACGTGCTCCGCGCACCCCTCGGCGGCGGCGCGGCCGATCGCCACGTCGGCGTCGCTCCACACGTAGGTGGTCGGCACGGTGACGTCGTCCACCGGCGTCGCCGAGCTCATGGCCCGGTACCAGTTCAGCGCCGCGGTGAGCGCGCCCGGCGCCGACAGCACCGCCACGTACTCCTCCACGGCCTCGGGGTCGACGGCGTCGCCGTACATCCGCCGCAGCCGCCGGGCGTCGTCGGCCAGCAGCACCTCCTCCGCCTTGCCCTCCTGCCAGAACAGCCGGATGTAGGACGAGCGCTCCTGCTGCTCCGGGTCGCTGCGGAACGCGGCGGTGAAGGCGGCCGGGTGCGGCACCGACACCGCGGTCAGCGAGCGCACCCGGTCCTCGTGCCAGGCGGCCAGGGCCCAGGCGACGTTGGCGCCCCAGTCGTGCCCGACGACGTCGGCCACCGGCACGTCCATCGCCGTCATCAGGTCGGCGGTGACCTGCGCGAGGTTGGTCAGCGCGTAGGAGTCGACGTCCAGCGGGCGGGCGCCGGGGGAGTAGCCGAGCTGGTCGACGGCGTAGGTGCGCAGCCCCGCCTCGGTCAGCCGCGGTGTCACCGCCGCCCACGAGGCCGACGTCTCGGGGAAGCCGTGCAGCAGCACCACCGGCCGGCCGTCCCCGGGGCCGTCGGCCCGCACGTCGAAGGTGAGGTCGCCGACGTCCACCCGCAACAGTTCTCCCGCCATGGGCCGGAACCTAGTCCGTGCCCGGCCGTCGCTACCGTCGGCGCTCGTGACGAGCCCGGAACGCGCCTTCGTGCAGGACCACCTCGACGACCTGCACGCCGACCTCGACGCCTGGCTGCGCATCCCGTCGATCTCCGCCGACCCCGCGCACGCCGCCGACGTCGCCGCGAGCGCCGAGTGGCTGGCCGGGGCGCTGCGCCGCGTCGGCTTCCCCGTCGTCGAGGTCTGGGAGACCCCGGGCGCGCCGGCCGTGTACGCCGAGTGGCCGTCGGCGGACGACGGCGCGCCGGTCGCGCTGGTCTACGGCCACCACGACGTCCAGCCGGTCGACCCGCCCGAGCTGTGGGTGCACCCGCCCTTCGAGCCGACCCGCGTCGAGGGCGCCGACGGGCCGGAGCTGCACGCCCGCGGCGCGATCGACGACAAGGGCAACGTGGCCATGCACCTGCTCGGCATCCGCGCGCACCTCGCCGCCACCGGCCGCGACACACCCGCCGTCACGGTCAAGGTGCTGGTCGAGGGGGAGGAGGAGTCCGGCTCGCCGCACTTCGCCGACCTGCTGCGCGAGCGCGCCGACCGGCTGGCCTGCGACGTCGTCGTCGTCAGCGACACCGGCATGGCCGCGCCGGACGTGCCCAGCGCGGTGGTGGCCATGCGCGGGCTGGCCGACGCCGAGATCACCCTGCGCGGCCCCGCCGTCGACCTGCACTCGGGCTCCTTCGGCGGCGCGGTGCCCAACCCGCTGCACGCGATGGCGTCGCTGCTGGCCGCGCTGCACGACGAGCAGGGCCGGGTCACCCTGCCCGGCTTCTACGACCGGGTGCGCGAGCTCACCGACCGGGAGCGCCAGTTGATGGCCCGGGTGCCCTTCGACGAGGCCGCCTGGCTGGCCGGCCCGGCCGCCTCCCGCGCGACCGCCGGGGAGGCGGGCTTCAGCACGCTGGAGCGGATCGGCGCCCGGCCGACCGCGGAGGTCAACGGCGTGTGGGGCGGCTACACCGGCCCCGGGCACAAGACGATCGTCCCGGCTGAGGCGCACGCCAAGCTGACGTTCCGGCTGGTCGCCGACCAGCGCCCGGAGGACGTCGGCCCGGCGCTGCGCGAGTGGGTCGGGCAGCACCTGCCCGAGGGCATCGAGGCCGAGGTGCACACCCCGCCCGGCGGCGTGTCCCCGTGCGCCAGCGACCTCGACTCCCCGCACGTCGGCGCCCTGCTGCGCGCCATCGGCCGGGCCTTCGACACCGCCCCGGACGACGTCCTGTTCACCCGGGAGGGCGGCAGCGGGCCGGAGGCAGACCTGGTCGAGGTGCTCGGCGCCCCGCTGGTGTTCCTCGGCGCGGGCCTGCCCACCGACCGCATCCACTCGCCCAACGAGCGGGTGCTGCTGCCGATGCTGCACCGCGGCGCGGAGGCCGTGGCCCACCTGTGGCGGGAGCTGGCCGCGCGGTGACCGACCGCGACGCCGACGCCGTGGGAGCCCGGCGACCGGCCGGCGGCGACCTACCCTGACCGCGTGACCGGACCTGGACCGTCGAGCGCGCCGGCGGGCTGGTACCCCGACCCCGACGGCACCCCCGGCACGGTGCGCTGGTGGGACGGGGCCACCTGGTCCGACGTCACGACGCCGGCCGGTCCCGGTGTCGCCGTGCAGGCCCTCCCGGTGGCCGCCCCGCCGGGGCCGCCGGAGCCTCCGGCCGGGTCCGTCCCGTGGCGGACCCCGCCTCCGCCGCGGTCGCGCACCCGCACCGCGTGGTGGGTCGCCGGTGCGGTCCTGGTCGTGGTCGTCGTGGTCGTCGGCGCCCTCGTCGTGGGCCTGTCCGGCCGCGACGCCCCGACGCCCACCGACCCGCCCGTGGCCACCTCCGCGCCGGCCGGGCCGACGTTTCCCCGGGGGACCGTGCGGATCATCGACGAGGACGCGGGCATCTCCTACCCGTTCCTCGGCAACGGCTGGTACCAGTACGTCCTGGGGCCCATGCCCGAGACGCGCACCATCGCCGGGCAGTACTTCGTCACCCAGGAGCTGACGCCCGACGGCGGCAACTTCATCGCGCAGTGCACCTCCGGCCCGGTCGCCGACGGCTACGGCTGGGCCGGACCGGGCAGCGAGCAGGCGACGGTCACCACCCTGGCCGACAGCGTGCGCGCGGCCTACTACCCCGGGCCCAACGAGCGGGAGGTGCTGCGCGACGAGGCGCTGACCGTCGACGGCGCGAACGCCCACCTGCTCGAGTTCCAGCTGAGCTGGGACGTCGAGGGCTACGACTCCACCGGTGAGCGCGCCGCCCTGCTCGTCGTCGACGTCGGCCGCCCCGACCCCGCGCTGCTGTACCTCTCCATCCCCAACACCCACGCCGAGCTGTACGGCGTCATCGACCGGGTCGTCGCCGACATCGACGTGCTGTGACACGGCGGTCCTCCGGACCGCACCGCGGCCACGTCCCGTCCCCGGCCGCGCTGAGCCCTCCCGCCGCCGCTGACCTCCCCGGGCCCGCGGGCTCGTCCTCCCTCACCGCAGCGCGTCCCACCCGACGTCCCACGGTCAGGTCGGACACGCGATGATCAGGTCACCTGATCCCGGCCCCGTCCCCCACCGACCGACCGCCCGGCGGGGCGTCGTCCCGCGTGGTTAGGGTCGGTCCGTGACACCAGTCGGGTCCGACCTCGTCCTCCGGCACCCGGTGGAGCGCTTCACGCTGGACAACGGGCTGCGGGTCGTCCTCGCGCCCGACCGCAGCGTGCCGGTCGTCGCCGTGACCGTCTTCTACGACGTGGGCATGCGCAACGAGCCGGAGGGCCGCACCGGTTTCGCCCACCTCTTCGAGCACGTGATGTTCCAGGGCTCGGCGCACGTGCCGAAGCTCGAGCACGCCCGCCTGGTGCAGGCCGCCGGCGGCACGTTCAACGGCTCCACCCACCAGGACTACACGAACTACTACGAGGCGCTGCCCGCCGAGGCGCTGGAGCGCGCGCTCTTCCTCGAGGCCGACCGGATGGCCGCCCCGGCCATCACCGAGGAGAACCTCCGCAACCAGATCGACGTGGTCAAGGAGGAGATCCGGGTCAACGTGCTCAACCGGCCCTACGGCGCCTTCCCCTGGCTGCAGCTGCCGCAGATCGCCTTCGACAGCTTCGCCAACACCCACGACGGCTACGGCTCCTTCGTCGACCTGGAGAGCTCCACGGTCGCCGACGCCACCGACTTCTTCTCCCGCTACTACGCGCCCGGCAACGCGGTGCTCGCCGTGGGCGGCGACCTCGACGTCGCGGAGGCCGAGCGGCTGGTCCGCCGCTGGTTCGCACCCGTCGAGGCCCGCGAGGTGCCGCCGACGCCGGACACCGGGGAACCCTCGCCGACGACGGTCCGCCGCGACGTCGTCGAGGACCGGCTGGCCCCGGCGCCCGCCGTGGCGCTGGGCTGGCGGGTGCCCGACCCGGTCGGCGACCTCGACACCTACCTCGGCACGGTGCTGCTCGCCGAGCTGCTCAGCGAGGGCGACGCCTCCCGGCTGGAGCGCCGCCTGGTGCACGACGACCGGCTGGCCGTGGCGCAGAGCAGCTACGTGGGGCTCTTCGGCGACCCGTTCGACGTCCGCGACGCCACGCTGCTCACCACCCAGGTGCACCACCCGGCCGCCGTCGGCGTCGAGGACGTCCTCGGCGCGGTGCACGAGGAGATCGGCCGGGTGGCCGCCGAGGGCGTCCCCGCCGAGGAGCTGGCCCGGGTGCAGGCCCGCACCAGCGCCCAGCTGCTGCGCCAGGCCGACTCGGTGCTGGGCCGCACGCTCGCCTTCGCCGGCGCCGAGCTCGTCCACGGCCGGGCCGAGCTCGCCGGCGAGCTGGCCGCGCGCCTCGCCGCGGTCACCCCCGACCAGGTGCAGGTCGCGGCGAAGGGCCTGGACCCGGGGACCGCCGCCGTGCTCGAGCTGCGCGCCACCGGAGGCGCCCGGTGAGCGTCCCCGTGCTCGACCTCGACCTCGTCCCGCCGCTCGGCGAGCCACGCCCCCAGCCGGCGCTCGAGGCGACGACGACGACGCTGCCCAGCGGGCTGACCCTCGTCGTGGTCCCGCGCCCGGGCGTGCCGCTGGTGGAGCTGCGGCTGCGGGTGCCCTTCGCCGCCACCTCGCCGCGCGGCGCCGCCCAGCACGGCGCCCGCGCGTCGGTCCTCTCCGGCGCGGTCCTGCTCGGGACGGCGCGACGCGACGCCACCGGGGTCGCCGAGGCGCTGCAGGGCCACGGCGCCGAGCTCTCCGTCTCCGCCGACCCCGACCGGCTGCTGTTCTCCACCACGCTGCTGGCCGAGGGACTCGTCCCCGTGCTCGACGTGCTCGCCGAGGTGCTCACGGCGGCGTCCTACCCGGGCGACCGGGTGGAGGCCGAGCGCGACCGGGTGGCCGAGCGGATCGCCATCGCCCGCTCGCAGCCCGGGGTCGTCGCGCGCACCGCGCTGGCCGCGCGCCGCTACGGCACCCACCCCTACGCCGTCCAGATCCCGCCCCCGGAGCTGGTGGCCCGGGTCGGCGCGCCCGCGCTGCGCAAGCTGCACCGGGAGCGCGTGCTGCCCACCGGCAGCACGCTGGTGCTCGTCGGCGACCTCGACGCCGCCGCGGCCACCGACGCCGTCGCCACGGCGCTGGGGGAGTGGACCGGCGAGGGCACCGCCGCGGTCGCCCCGCCCGCGCCGACGCTGGCGCCCGGGCACCTCGAGGTGGTCGACCGGCCCGGGGCGGTGCAGTCCAACATCCGCCTGGGCGGACCGGCGCCGGGTCGCACCGACCCCGACCTGCCCGCCGTCCGGCTGGCCAGCATGGTCTTCGGCGGCTACTTCTCCTCGCGGCTGGTGGGCAACATCCGCGAGCAGCGCGGCTACTCCTACAGCCCGCGCAGCGGCGTCGACCACCTCGCCGCGGCGTCGTCGTTCACCGTCGAGGCCGACGTCGCCACCGAGGTCACCGGGGCGGCCTTCCTCGAGACCTGGGCCGAGCTCGGCCGGATGGCGCTCGCGCCGGTCACCGAGGCCGAGCTGGACGCCGCCCGCCGCTACGTCCTCGGCTCGATGGCGCTGTCCACCGCCACCCACGCCGGGCTGGCCGGCACGGTCTCGGCGCTGGCCGGGTCGGGGCTGCCGGTGGAGTGGCTGGCCGAGCACCAGGCGGCGCTGGCCGCGGTCACCGTCGAGCAGGTGCAGGAGGCCGCCCGCCGGTACCTGGCGCCGGCGTCGCTGACCGCCGTCGTCGTCGGGGACGCCGAGCGGGTCACCGACCCCCTGCGCGCCCTCGGCCCGGTCGACGTCACGGCCAGCGCGGCCGGGGCACCGGCGTGAGCGTCCCCCCGGGCGGCAGCACGCCGGCCGACGTCGCGCCCACCCGGGACAGCTGGCCGGCCGGCACCCGGGCCACCACCGGGCGCGTGCCGGTGCTGTCCCGGTCGGCGCACGACCGCGACCACCTGGGCCGGCAGCTCGACGACCCCACCCGCGGCCGGCCGGTGCGGGTGCTCACTGTGGACGCGCGGCGCACCGTGCCCGTGACCGAGGGGGACGGGGGCCCGGCGCTGGTCTGGGACGAGCAGCCCGTCCTGCCGGTGGGGGCGGTGTACCTCGGTGAGGCCGACGGCGTCCCGTACGCCGCGGTGCGCGGTGAGCGCGCGCTCACCGTCAACGGCCGGCCGGTGGACCTGTGGACCGGGCTGCGCGAGATCGGCGCCGACCTCGGCGACCTCGACGCCGGCCTGCTCGCCGAGGCCATCGGCATCCTCGAGTGGCACGAGCGCGCCCGGTTCAGCCCGGTCTCGGGCGCCGCGACGACGATCGAGCGCGCGGGCTGGGTGCAGCGCGACCCGGACACCGGCACCGAGCTGTTCCCCCGCACCGACCCCGCGGTGATCATGCTGGTGCACGACGGCGGCGACCGCTGCGTGCTCGGCCGCCAGGCGGTCTGGCCGCCCGGGCGGTTCTCCATCCTGGCCGGGTTCGTCGAGCCGGGGGAGTCCGCCGAGGGCGCGGTGGCCCGCGAGGTGGCCGAGGAGGTCGGGCTCGCCGTCACCGACGTCCGCTACGTGAGCAGCCAGCCGTGGCCCTTCCCCCAGTCGCTGATGCTCGGCTTCACCGCCCGCGCCGTGGGCGACCTCGAGCTGCGGCTGGACCCGACCGAGATCGAGGAGGCCCGCTGGTGGTCCCGCGAGGAGCTCGTCTCCGGCCGCGGCCCCGAGGCGCTGCCGCCCCCGGTGTCCATCGCCCGCAACCTCATCGACCGCTGGGTGGCCGGCGAGCTCGGCTGAGGCGGTTCTGCAGGACCAGGGCGGGGTGCCCGGGACGGTCGGCCAGCACCACGGCGTCGGCGAGGGCCACGGGGTCGACCTCGTCGTCGTAGCGGTCGAAGGCGGGCAGCTCCCAGGCCTGCTCGGCGGGGAAGCGCCGCCGCCGGGCGGCCGGGGCCACCCGCAGGTGGACGACGACGTCGAAGGCCAGCCCCACCCCCTGCAGCAGCGGGCCGGGCACCAGCAGCACCCCGCCGGGCGGCACCGGCGCGTACCCGGCGCGCGCGGCGCGGTCGCGCGCCACGTCCCACAGCACCGGCAGGTACTCACCGGGCCCGCCGGGACCCACCCGGTCGAGGACCTCCCGCGCCAGCGCCCCGGTGTCCAGCCAGTCGGTGTAGCGGGCGTCGGGGTCGGTGCGGCCGTGCTCCAGGCGCAGCGACGCCGGCCGGAGGAACCCCGCGGCCGGGACGACGACGGCGGGCCGGCCGAGCACCGGCAGCCGGTCGGCCAGGGCGGTGGCGAGCCCGCCCGGGTCGGCGACGTCCGGCCCGTCGACGGCGACCCGCAGCGCGGCGGCCCCGGGCTCGGGGTCGACGTCGGCGAGGAGCGCGGCCAGCCGGTCGGCCAGCGCGCTCGGGGTCAGCGGCTGCGGACCGCTCAGCGGCGGCCGTCCGCGGGGGCGGCCGGGCTCGGGCGGCTGGCGCTGCGCTCGACCCGCCGGCCGGCGCCGCGCCGCGGCGCCGGCGGGAGCGCGCCGCCCGCGTCGGCGGTCGGCGTCCCGGCCCGGTCGGGCCGCGGCTCGCCCGGGAGGCGCTCGAGCGTGGCCAGCACCTCGCGGGCCAGGTCGTGCACCGGGCGGCCGAACGACCGTGCCTGGGCCCGCAGCGTCTCGAAGGCCGCGCGCGGGGCCACGGAGTGCCGCTCGGCGAGCACGCCGATGGCCCGCTCGACGACGACCCGGGAGGCCAGGGCGTGCTCGAGCTGGGCCACGGTGCGCTCCAGCGCGGCGATGCGCGCGTCCCGCGGGTCGCCGGGCGGCTCCTCGTCACCGGCGCCGCGGGCGGCCCGGCGCGCGGTGCGGTCGGGTTGGGCCGGCACCCCGAGCTCCTCGGCGACCAGGTCGGCCACCGACATGCCCTCGAGCAGGTCGCCCACGTCCTCGGCGCGTCCGGGGGAGAAGACGCACCAGCCCCCGCCGGTCCGGGCCACCACCACGGTCGGTCGCCCGCCGTCCACCTCCGCGGTGCCGGGCGGGGAGACGGCGGGGAGGTGGACGGCGTCCGAGGTCACGTCAGCGGCTCCCACGGGTGCTCCGGCCGGTCGGCCGGGGACGGTCAGGGGTCACGGTCGAGACCCGCCGGAGCACGATGATGCACCGCGGGGGACCGGTGACCGGACAGCACCCGCCGGTCAGCCGCCGTTCTGCTGCGCCAGCTGCGCCTTGACCTGGTCGATGCTGGGGTTGGTCAGGGCGCTGCCGTCGGCGAAGACCAGGGTCGGCACGGTGCGGTTGCCGCCGTTGGCCTGCATGACGACGTCGGCGGCGGTCGCGTCGCGCTCGATGTCGACCTCGGCGTACTCGATGCCCTCGCGCTGCATCATCTTCTTCAGCCGCACGCAGTACCCGCACCAGGTGGTGGTGTACATCGTCACGGCGGCGGGGGCGGCAGTCACTCGGGGTCCTCCAGACGGTCGGGGGAGCGGTCGCTCGGGCCGGTGCAACGCCGCGACGGGGGCGGAGCTTCCCCAGGCGCCTCCGCCGTCCCCAGCCCGGGGTGTCCCCGCCGTCTGTCGTCCCCGGCTGGGAGACTCGGGGACGGTCTCGTGACCGACCAGCCCCACCCCCGTGGACCACGCCCCTGGAGGACCTGCGCATGCCGCGGACAGCCGACGCCCCCGGACGTGCCGCGGGCGCCCCGGCGCCCACGACCGCCGGTGCCGAGGCGGTGCTGGCCGGGCTCGACGAGGAGCAGCGGACGGCGGCGCAGGCGGTCGGCGGGCCGGTGTGCATCCTCGCCGGCGCGGGGACCGGCAAGACCCGCACGATCACCCACCGGATCGCCTACGGCGTCCACGTCGGCGCCTTCGTGCCCGAGCAGGTGCTGGCGGTGACCTTCACCGCGCGGGCGGCCGGCGAGCTGCGCACCCGGCTGGCCGGGCTCGGCGTCGGCGGCGTGCAGGCCCGCACCTTCCACGCCGCGGCGATGCGCCAGCTGCGCTACTTCGCCCCCCGCGTGCTGGGCGGGCCGATGCCGCCGCTGATCGAGAACAAGCTGCGGGTGGTCGCCTCGGCGGCGACCCGCAACCGGCTGACCACCGACCGCACCAGCCTGCGCGACCTCGCCAGCGAGATCGAGTGGGCCAAGACCACGCTGGCCACCCCCGAGGACTACGCCCAGCGGGCGCAGGCCGCGGGCCGGGAACCGCCGTTCGAGGCCGACGCCGTGGCGCGGGTGTACGGCTCCTACGAGTCGGCCAAGCAGCGCGACGGGTCGCTGGACTTCGAGGACCTGCTGCTGGTCACCGCGTTCGCGCTCGAGGAGCACCCCGACGTCGCCCGGGCGGTCCGCGGGCAGTACCGCCACTTCGTCGTCGACGAGTACCAGGACGTCAACCCCCTGCAGCAGCGGCTGCTCGACGCGTGGCTGGGCGGCCGGGCCGACGTGTGCGTCGTCGGCGACCCCAACCAGACCATCTACTCCTTCACCGGCGCCGACCCCGACCACCTGCTCGGCTTCGCCGACCGCTATCCCGACGCCGAGGTGGTCAAGCTCGAGCGCGACTACCGGTCCACGCCGCAGGTCGTCGCGCTGGCCAACAAGCTGATCGGCCAGGCGCCGCCGCGCAGGGGGCTGCCCGGTCTGCGGCTGCTCGGCCAGCGCGCCGAGGGGCCGGCGCCGCGCTTCCTCGAGCACGCCGACGAACCCACCGAGGCCGCCGCGGTCGCCCAGGCCTGCCGCGCCCTCGTCGAGGCCGGGACGCCCGCGTCGGAGATCGCGGTGCTGTTCCGGATCAACGCCCAGTCGCAGGTCTACGAGTCGGCGCTCGCCGACGCCGGGGTGCCCTACGTGCTCAAGGGCGGCGAGCGGTTCTTCGAGCGGCCGGAGGTGCGCGAGGCCGTCGTCCTGCTGCGCGGCGCGGCGGCCGGCGGGAGCGAGCCCGGCGCGCTGGTGCCTACCGTGCGCGACGTGCTGGCCTCCGTCGGCTGGGTGGAGCACCGCCCGCCGGCCGGGGGCGCGGCGCGCGACCGCTGGCAGTCGCTGGCCGCGCTCGTCGACCTCGCCGTCGACCTGGTCGCGGAGGACCCGACCACCGACCTCCCGCGGTTCGTCGCGCACCTGGCCGAGCGGGCCGACGCGCAGCACGCGCCGACGGTGCAGGGCGTCACACTGGCCTCGATGCACGCGGCCAAGGGCCTGGAGTGGGACGCGGTGTTCGTCGTCGGCCTCGTCGACGGCGTGCTGCCGATCGCGCAGTCGCTGTCCCGGCCGGAGGCGGTGGAGGAGGAGCGGCGGCTGCTCTACGTCGCCGTCACCCGGGCCCGCGAGCAGCTCACCCTGTCCTGGTCGCTGGTGCGCAACCCCGGCGCGCGCCGACCCCGCTCCCGCAGCCGCTTCCTCGAGGGCCTGGTGCCCGGGTCCACGCCCTCGGCGGCGCCCGTGCCCCGCAAGGTCAAGAAGGCCAAGGTCGTGCTGGAGGGTGAGGCGGGGGAGCTGTTCGAGCGGCTGCGTGCCTGGCGCAGCAGCACCGCGCAGGCCGCGTCGGTGCCGGCCTACGTGGTCTTCAGCGACGCCACGCTGCAGGCCATCGCCGAGGCGAGGCCGACCAGCACCCGCGAGCTGGCCGGGCTGCCCGGGATCGGCTCCCGCAAGCTCGAGCTCTACGGCGACGAGGTCCTCGCGACCGTCAGCGGCTGAGCGGCCACCGAGCGTGCCGACGGGACGGGTGCGGGTGGGTCCGTCCCGCGCCCGGAGGACACGGTCGTTAATTCGATTGCGGCCCGGACGGCGCGCCCCCTACTGTCCGTCCTGCGCCTGACGGGACCCCCTCGGGCGCGCCAGACCGAGCCCGGCCCGACCGCCGGCTCCGACCCCGGGAGGAGGGGGTAACCGTGATCAGCACTCCGTCGATCTGCACCCCCGCCGGGGTCTCCGGCCCGGGTGCCCTCGCCGTGCGTCCGGCCTGGGCCGTCGTCGTGCCCACCGCCCGGCCGCGCTACGGCGTCGTCCGCTCCCTGACGCCGTTCGACCTGACCGGCACCGCCGTCGCTGCGCCCGCCGCCCCGCTCCAGGGGACCGGTCTGCCCACCGGCGTCCTCGGCACCGACGTCTTCGGCACCGACGTCTTCGGCACCGACGTGGTCGCCACCGGCGTCGTGATCGTCGCCGACCAGCGCACCGACACCACCCACATGCGCCACACCCTCGGGAACCACTCCCCGGGGAGACCGCAGAGCTAGCCGCTCGACCGGTCCTCCTCGAGGCCGCGGAACCCGAACCCCGGGATCCGCGGCCTCTGTCATCTCCGCGGCACCCGGCCCCGACCACCCGGTCGGCGGGCCCCCGCCGGCCGCGCAGACGACGAGTACGAGGAGGAGCGGCAGTGCTACAGACGATCGACCGCCCGACGTCCCACCGCCGACCCGGGCTCCCCCGGACCGGCGGCGCCACCCCGAGGACGCCGCACACGCCCCTGTCCCCGGCACCGGTGCGGCGCCCGCTGCCCTGCCGCGGGACGGAGGACCCCGACCTGTGGTTCGCCGAGAGCCCGGCGCAGCTGGAGCAGGCCAAGGTCCTCTGCGGGGACTGCCCGGTCCGCGACGCCTGCCTGGCCGGTGCGCTCGACCGCGGCGAGCCGTGGGGCGTCTGGGGCGGCGAGATCTTCGAGCGGGGCGCGGTCATCCCGCGCAAGCGTCCGCGGGGCCGTCCCCGCAAGGTCGTCGCCGCGTGAGCGGCGGCGGCACCCACACCCAGCACCGACACCTGCAGTCCGAGCGGGCACCGACGCCCGACGAGCACCGAGGGACCGACATGACCACGTACGAGTACGACCTGGCCACCGCGCGCCTCAGCGAGCTGCGCGCCGAGGCCGACGCCGCCGGACGGGCGCGCCGGCTCCGGGCCGCCCGCCGGTGGGCCCGGCGCGCCGAGTACGCCAGCCGGCGTGCCGCGCGCGCCAGCGCCGCCGTCCGCTGATGAAGGACCCTCCTGCCCCCACCACTCGCTGCGCTCGTGGTGGGCCCCTGCAGGAGGGCCGTTGCAGCCCGTCACCAAGCCGAGGCCGGGCTCCCGACGCTCCCGGTGCGTCGGGGGCCCGGCCTCCTCGCGTCCGGGGCCCGGCTCAGGCCACGAAGCCGGGCAGCCACTCCTCGAGCACGCTGCGGTAGTCGGCGGCCGCGTCGAGCTGGCAGAGCACGCCGATCGACCCGATCGTCACCCGGTGGATGAGCAGGTAGGCCGGCGGGAGGTTGAGCTGGCGGCCCAGCCGGTTGGCCTCGCTGCGCGGGTCGGCGAGCCGGGCGGCCTGCTCCTGCATCCACCTCCGCGTGAAGCGGAAGCCGTGGCGCTCGATCGGCTCGAGCATCGGGCGCAGGTAGTCCAGGACGCCCTGCGCGTGCACGTCCACCCCCGGGCGCACGAAGCCCTCGGCGCGCAGGTCGGTGAGCACGTCCTCGGCGCGGCCCTCCAGCGCCCAGCGGACCAGGCGGCCGATCGGCTCGGGCAGCCCGTCGGGGAGCCGCGCGGTGGCGCCGAAGTCGATGACGCCGAGCCGGTCGCCCTCGACGAGCCGGAAGTTCCCCGGGTGCGGGTCGGCGTGCAGCAGGCCGGCGCGGGTGGGCGCCGAGAAGTGCAGCACCGCCATCAGGTGCCCGGCCCGGTCGCGCTGCTCGCGGGTGCCGTCGGCGATCACGCGGGACAGCGGCAGGCCCTCGAGCCACTCGGACACGATGACCTTGGGTGCGCTGGCCACGACCCGCGGCACCACGATCTCGGGGTCGCCGGCGTAGGCGGCGGAGAACTGGCGCTGTGCGTCGGCCTCCAGCCCGTAGTCCAGCTCCTCGACCACCCGCGCCTTGAGCTCGGCGATCAGCGGCTTGACGTCCAGCCCGGGGAAGAGCGCGGCGAACAGCCGGGCGAAGCGGGCCAGCTGGTTGAGGTCGGCCATCAGCGCGGTGGCCGCGCCCGGGTACTGGATCTTGACGGCGACCTCGCGCCCGTCCCGCCAGGTGGCGCGGTGCACCTGGCCGATGCTGGCCGCGGCCGCCGGCTGGTCGTCGAACTCCCGGAACCGGGTGCGCCAGGTGCCGCCGAGCTGCTGGGCGAGCACCGCGTGCACGGTGCGCACCGGCATCGGCGGCGCCTCCTCCTGGAGCTTGACCAGCGCCTCGCGGTAGGGCGCGGCCACCTCGTCGGGAACGGCGGCCTCGAAGACCGACAGCGTCTGGCCGAGCTTCATCGCCCCGCCCTTGAGCTGGCCGAGGACGGCGAACAGCTGCTCGGCGGTGCGCTGCTGCAGCTCGGCGGTCACGGCCTCCTGCGGTTGGCCGGACAACCGCTTGCCGATGCCGAGCGTGGCGCGGCCGGCGGCGCCCAGGGGCAGCGAGGCCAGTCGCGCGGTGCGCGAGATCGAGCCCCTGGGGATCCCCTGTGCGTCGTCGCTCACAGGGTCATTGTCCCCTCCCGGGCGTCCGGGCCGCTGACGGGAGCCGGTCCGCCCGTCCGGCCCGGGTCGGCGGGCGGCCCGTCCCGGTGCAGCCGCAGGCCGGGTGCGGGGGCCAGCGGCGCAGCCGGGGGGCCAGGTCCGGCGGGTGCAGCTCGACCACGGCCGAGAGGGACGCCGGGCTGCCGCTGCCGTCGAGGTAGGCCAGCGCCTGCTGCGCGGCGGCCAGCGCCGTCGCCCAGCAGGTGAGCGCGGCGCCGCTGGGCGGCCCGTCGGCGGCGGTGAGCTGGGCGGCCAGGACGGGCCAGGCCGGGTCGGCGTCGCGCCGGTGCAGGTCGGCGCAGCGCAGGCAGCTGGTCACGCCCGGCACGACCAAGGGCCCGACCACGCCGGTCTCCCCGCGCACGGCCGCGACCAGGTGGGCCACGCCGGCGTCCCGGAGGCCGGCGACCAGCGGGTCGGAGGCGGCCCAGGGCCGGGCGAGGACCACCAGGTCGGGCAGCGCGCCCGGTGCCGGCGCCCGCAGGTCGGTGAGCGGCGCGGCGCGGCGGACCGCGTCGGCGGCGGCCGCGCCGCGGGGCCGTCCCTCGTCACCGGCGGTCAGCCCGCCGGGGACGGCGTCACCCGCGGCGACGACCCCGCGGTCGCGCACGCTCACCCGGCCCACGCCGCTGGCGGCCAGCAGCGCCGCGACGGGGACGCCGACGCGGGTCGCGCCCTCGACCACCACGCAGGCGCCGCGGCGGGCGTGCCAGCGGGAGGACCCGGTGCCGTCGCGGGCGGCCGCCAGCTCGGCGGCCGTGCGCACCGCGGCGGCGGGCCCGGCGTCGGCGGCCAGCAGGTCGGCGGCCTCCACGTCGACCAGTGCGCCCGCGGCGCGCAGGGCCGCCAGCAGGTCGGCGACCGACCCGGGGTCGAGGCCAGCCGCGCCGGCGTCGGCGAGGACCGCACGCTGCGCCCGGCGGCCGTCCAGGCCGCGCAGCAGCGCCGTGACCGCGTCGGGGTCGGAGCCGACCAGCAGGCCGTCGGCGCCGTCGATCCCGCCGACCTGGACCGCGTCGGCCGAGCGCCGCAGCAGCGGCGTCCCCGGTGGGAGGAGGGGGTGGGTGGCGTCGGACACCGGCGCAGGGTGCCAGCGCGGCGGCCCCGCCCGCTGCCGTCGTCCACAGGCCGGGACGCCGACGGCGGCGCCCCGCCCTGCGGAGCGCCGCCGTCGGCGACGTGCTGAAACGGCCTCTCTGCAGGGCCCCCGCCACGTGCGGAGCGGGTGGTCGGGGGCGGAGGGGGCCTTCCTCAGGCCTTGCCGAGGATCCGGTTCATCTTGGTGCCGCAGACCGGGCAGGTGCCCTGCGCCATGCGGCGGCCGGACTCGCTGACCTTGACCTCGCCGTCGAAGTCCCGCTTCTCCTTGCACTTCACGCAGTAGCCGTTGTAGCTCTCCGCCACGGTGCCTCCTCCTCGTCGAGCCGCTCGGCGCCCGCCCCGGGCGCCGCCGTCGCCGCGGAACGCTACCCGGACGGCCGTGTCCGCCCGGCGCCCCCGGCGGGTGCCGGCCGGCAGCGCACCCACAGCCTGTGGACGACGCTGTGGACGGCGTGGGGACGCCGCGGCGTGTCGCTGTGTGCGGGCAGGGGACGGGCGGTGGTCACCGGCCGGTCACCTGCCGGCGGCACGCCCGTCACCTGCGCGGACGCGACGGCGATGCTGTGGACACCGTTCCCGCCGGGTCGGGCCGCGGCCTGTCCACCGTCCGTGCGACTCGTACCCGAGCGGGTGCCTCCCCCCGGCGCGTCGGCGGCCCGCGGGAACTACGGTCCTGTCGTGCCCGGATCGACCTCCGACTCCTCGCGCGGCCCCGCCCCCGCCCTCGGGCCGGTCGAGGTGCGCCGCAGCGCGCGCCGCCGCCGCACGGTGACCGCCTACCGCGAGTCGGGCCGCACGATCGTGCTCATCCCGGCCGCGTTCACCCCCGCCGAGGAGCGGCGCTGGGTGGCGCAGATGGTGGCCAAGCTGCAGACCCGCGAGGAGCGCCGCCGCCGGTCGCTCGGGGGCGACGCCGAGCTCATGGCGCGGGCCGGGGCGCTGTCGGCGGCGCACCTCGACGGCGTGCCCCGGCCGGCCAGCGTGCGGTGGGTGGACAACCAGCAGCGCCGCTGGGGGTCCTGCACGCCGTCCGACGGCAGCATCCGGCTGTCGAGCCGGCTGCGCTCGATGCCGGAGTACGTCGTCGACTACGTGCTCGTGCACGAGTTGGCCCACCTGGTCGAGGCCGGCCACGACGCCCGCTTCTGGGCGCTGGTGGCCCGCTACCCGCTGGCCGAGCGGGCCCGCGGCTTCCTCGAGGGCGTCGAGGCCGCCCGCGCCGAGGCGGCCGAGGACGGCACTGCCGACGACCTGGTGGACTGAGTCACGGCGGTCCTCCGGACCGCACCGCGGCCACGTGCTGTCCCGACCTGCGCGGAGCCCCGACGGCGCACCCGGCGAGGACCCTCCGGGCCCGTCGCCGGGCACGCCACTCGCAGGCTCGCGGCGGGACCCTGCAGGGGGCCGACGGGGGCACCCGGCGAGGACCCTCCGGGCCCGTCGCCGGGCACGCCCCTCGCAGGCTCGCGGCGGGACCCTGCAGGGGGCCGACGAGCAGCTCCGGGTCAGGCGCGGTCGTCGGGCTCCGTGCCGCCGGGCTCCCGGGCGTCGTCGGCGGTGAGCCGGCGCAGCTCGTCGTCGGCACCCTGGCGGGCCACGAAGTCCAGCGGCTCGTCGAGGTCGTCGGACGTGGGCAGCAGGTCGGGGTGCGACCAGAGCCGGTCGCGCTCGGCGGTGCCGTACCGCTGGGCCATCGCGCCCCACACGGTCGCGGCGTCCCGCAGCCGGCGCGGGCGCAGCTGGAGGCCGACCAGGGTGGCGAAGGTCTGCTCGGCGGGGCCGCCGGACGCCCGACGGCGGCGCATCGTCTCGGCCAGGGCGCCGTGGCCGGGCAGCCGCTCGCCCGCCGCCTCCGCGACGACGGCGTCCACCCAGCCCTCGACGAGGGCCAGCAGCGTCTCCAGCCGGCGCAGGGCCATCTGCTGCTCGGGCGTCTCCTCCGGCTCGAGCAGCCCACTGCCGAGCAGCTCCTGGACGGCCTCGGGGTTCGAGGGGTCGAAGCCGCCGCCCATCGAGCCCATCGCGTCCTGCAGGCCGCGCTCGATGGCCTCGCGGTCGATGGTGATGCCCCGCGCGTAGGCGTGGACGGCGTCGTGCAGCTGCTGGCGCAGCCACGGCACGTGCGCGAACAGCCGCAGCGAGGCCGCCTCGCGCAGGGCCAGGAACAGCCGGACCTCGTCGGCGGGCCGGTCGAGGCCGCCGGCGAACTCGGCGACGTTCTGCGGCACCAGCACGCCGGCGCCCGCCGGGGCCAGCGGGAGGCCCACCTCGGTGCCGGTGAGCACCTCGCCGGCCAGCCGGCCGAAGGCCTGGCCCACCTGGGCGCCGAACATCAGCCCGCCCATCCGGCCCATGATCCCGGCCAGCGGCCCGGCGACGGCCAGGGCCTCCTGCGGCAGCGCCCCGGTCATGGCGGCGACGACCTTCTCGGCCAGCGGGTCGATCAGCGCGCTCCACGCCGGCAGCGTCTGCTCGACCCACTCCACGCGGGACCAGGCCAGCGTGCGCTCGACGCCGGAGGGCAGGTCGGTGGCCTGGTCCAGCCACAGGTCGGCCAGCCGCAGGGCCTCGGCGACGGCGGCCCGCTCGGCCTCCGACGTCGGCTGGGTGCCGGTGGCCAGCGCGCTGATCGCGCCCTGGCGCGCGAGGTCCCAGTTCACCGGGCCGCCCGACCAGTTCATGAGCTTCTGCAGCTCGGCGAACAGCGGCATCTTGCCCAGCAGCTCCTCCGGAGTGCCGGCGCCGGCACCGCCGGGGCCGAACAGCGCGCCGAAGCCGAACGGGTCCTGCCCGGGCTGGTCGCGGCGCTCGGGGTCGCGGTCGGGGAGGCCGAAGCCGAACGGCACGTCGCTCATGCCCCCACGGTAGACGCGTGATCACGCCCCGGCGGGCGGATCGGGACCCCCCGCGTCCGCCCTGAGCGGACGCCGTGGCGGCGAGGACCGCCGGCAGCAGCACCTAGGCTGGCCGGTCGTGACCCGTCGGATCGCCGTCCTCGCCGTCGGTGTGGTGCTGCTGCTCGTCGCCGGTGTCCTCGGTGCGGCGCTGCCCGTGCCCTACGTGGCCCAGGTGCCCGGCCCGACCTTCAACACCCTGGGCGACATCGACGGCGACCCGGTCATCAGCGTGCGCGGCCGCGAGCGCAACGACGTCAGCGGCAACCTCAACCTGACGACGGTCGGCGTGGGCCGGGCGGGGCTGAGCCTGGTGGAGGCCGTCCGCGGCTGGTTCGACGACGAGGTCAGCGTGGTCCCGGAGGAGTCGGTGTACCCGCCCGACCAGACCGAGGACGAGATCGAGCGGGCCAACCGGCAGGCCTTCCTCACCTCCGAGGAGTCGGCCGAGGCCGCGGCGCTGGGGGAGCTGGGCTACCCGGTCAAGGTCGTCGTCCGCGGGGTGTCCGGGGACGACTCGCCGTCGGACGGTCTGCTCGAGGAGGGCGACGCCATCGAGTCCGTCGGCGGGCGGCCGACGCCGGACAACGCCGCGCTGACCGACGCCCTCGCCGCCACCCCACCCGGCACCCCCGTCGAGGTCGGCTACACGCGGCTGGGGGAGCCGGGGACCGTCACGGTCACCACCGGCGCCGCGGCCGACCGCGGGGGCTCGGTGCTCGGCGTGCTGGTGCGCGAGCAGCCCTCGGCGCCCTTCGACGTCGACATCGACGTCGCCGACGTCGGCGGCCCGTCGGCGGGCCTGATGCTCACCCTCGGCATCCTCGACCTGGTGGGGGACACCGACCTCACCGAGGGCGCGGTCGTGGCCGGCAGCGGCACCATCGACGCCGACGGCACCGTCGGCCCGATCGGCGGCATCCAGCTGAAGATGGTGGCGGCCACCGAGATCGGCGCCGAGCTGTTCCTCGTGCCGGCCGACAACTGCGCCGACGCCCTCGGCGCGCCGCAGCCAGGACTGACCCTCGCCCGCGTCGCCGACCTCGACGACGCCCTCGACGCCCTGGCCGACCTCCGCGCGGGCCGCACCCCCGAGGGCTGCTGAGGCCCCCCGACCGGCCGCGCGGCACGGCACCGGCCGCTTGGGGGAAGCTGTCGGCCAGCAGGGGGTCCCCGGGGAACCCGGTGCCGCGCCGGACGTTGGTCCGGGCGACAGTGGCCGGTACCGGGCCGGAGCCCGTGCCGACCGACCACACACGCACAGTCAGACCGCACCGCAGCTCCACCCCGCGGTCGCCCCACCGCGGTGGCGCACCCCGTGCTCCGCCGCACCGCAACTGAAGGAGACCGCTCGTGGCCATGCGGCCCCCCGTGTCCGTGCCGACGCTGTCGCGGCGCGCGAAGGTGGTCATCGGGTCCATCGCCGTGCTGCTGGTGCTGTTCACGGCCATCGGCACGCTGACCAACGTCTACGTCGACTACCTGTGGTTCGACGAGACCGGGTTCACCGAGGTCTTCTGGACCGAGCTGCAGACCCGCGCGCTGCTGTTCGCCGTCGCCGGTGTCGCCACCGGCGGGCTGACCGCGCTGGCGATCCACCTCGCCTACCGCTTCCGCCCGGCGTTCCGGCCGATGTCGCTGGAGCAGCAGAACCTGGAGCGCTACCGGCAGTCGCTCGAGCCGCGGCGCACGCTGGTGCTCACCGCCGTGGCCGTCGTCGTCGGGCTGTTCGCCGGGTTCACCGCGCAGGGCAGCTGGGAGACCTGGCTGACCTTCCGCAACTCGGTGCCCTTCGGCGAGGTCGACCCCCAGTTCGGCCTGGACCTGTCGTTCTTCGTCTTCGAGTACCCCTTCTACCGGCTGCTGATCAGCTTCGGCTTCGCGATCGTGCTGCTGGCGCTCATCGGCTCGCTGCTCACCCACTACGTCTTCGGCGGGCTGCGGCTGCAGACGCCGGGGCAGAAGCTCACCGGCGCGGCGATGGTGCAGCTGTCGGTGCTGCTCGGCCTCTTCGTGGCGCTCAAGGCGGTCGCGTACTGGTTCGACCGCTACGCCCTGGTCTACTCCGACCGCGGCGGGCTGTTCAGCGGCGCGAGCTACACCGACGTCAACGCGCTGCTGCCGGCCAAGACGATCCTCGTGTTCGCCGCCGCGTTCTGCGCCGTGGCGTTCTTCGCCAACGTCGTCGTCCGCAACTTCCGGCTGCCGGCCGCCGCGCTGGTCCTCCTGCTGCTGTCCAGCCTGGTCATCGGCGTGGCCTACCCGGCGATCGTGCAGCAGTTCGTCGTCCGGCCGAGCGCCAACGAGCGGGAGGCGGCCTACATCGAGCGGGCGATCGCCTCGACGCGGGCGGCCTACGGCCTGACCGACGACGACGTCGAGTACGTGGACTTCGCGCAGGAGGCCACGGGCGACGACGTCGACACCGACGCCGCCCTCGCCCAGCTGCGCGCCGACGACGCCACGATCCCCAACGCGCGGCTGCTCGACCCCAACGTGCTCTCCGACACGTTCACCGCGCGCCAGCAGATCCGCAACGTCTACGGCTTCCCCGAGCGGCTCGACATCGACCGCTACACGATCGACGGCGAGACGCAGGACTACGTCGTCGCCGTCCGCGAGCTCAACAGCGAGGGGCTCAGCGAGAACCAGAGCACCTGGATCAACCGGCACACCGTCTACACCCACGGCAACGGCTTCGTCGCCGCGCCGGCGAACCAGGTCATCGCCAGCCAGGAGGGCGGCGAGCCGAACTTCACCAGCCGCGACCTGCCCACCACCGGCGACATCGACGTCGAGCAGGCCCGCATCTACTACGGCGAGCTCATCCAGGACGCCGGCGAGGACGTGTACTCCGTCGTCGGCGCCCCCGAGGGCGGCCAGGCGCGGGAGTTCGACCGGCCGGAGGACGGCTCCGACGGCGAGGTGAACAACACCTACGACGGCGAGGGCGGCGTCGCGATCGGCAGCTTCTTCCGGCAGCTGACCTTCGCCATCTACTACCGGGAGCGCAACTTCCTGCTCTCCGGCGCGGTCAACGACGCCTCGAAGGTGCTCTACGTGCGCGACCCCCGCGAGCGGGTGGAGAAGGCCGCGCCGTTCCTGCAGGTCGACGGCGACCCCTACCCGGCGGTGGTCGGCGGCCGCGTCACCTGGATCCTCGACGGCTACACGACGTCGGACGCCTACCCCTACTCCGAGCGGATGGAGCTGGGCGAGGCCGCCCAGGACGCGCTGACCGGCCAGGGCACGACGGCGCTGCCCAACGAGCAGTTCAACTACATCCGCAACTCGGTCAAGGCCACCGTCGACGCCTACGACGGCACCGTGCGGCTGTACGAGTGGGACGAGCAGGACCCGGTGCTGCAGGCCTACCGGGCCGCCTTCCCCGGGGTGATCGAGGACCGCGAGGCGATGAGCGACGAGCTCATCGGTCACGTCCGCTACCCGGAGGACCTGTTCAAGCTGCAGCGGGACATCCTCACGCGCTACCACGTGAGCAACCCGAGCGACTTCTACAGCCAGAACGACCGCTGGGCGGTGCCGGCCGACCCCACGGTCGACACCGAGGAGGCGCAGCCGCCGTACTACATCCTCGCCGCCCGCCCGGGCGAGGACGGCGCGATCTTCCAGCTGACCAGCGCGCTGAACGCCTTCCGCCGGCAGAACCTCTCGGCGTTCATCTCGGCGTCCAGCGACCCGGACACCTACGGCGAGATCCAGGTCCTCCGGCTGCCGGGCAACACGCCGTTCCGCGGGCCGCAGCAGGTGCAGCAGTCGTTCAACACCGACGACGAGGTCGCCCAGGACCTCACGCTGTTCAACAGCCAGAACTCCCAGGCGGTGTTCGGCAACCTGCTGACCCTGCCGATCGGCGGCAACGGCCTGCTCTACGTGCAGCCGCTCTACGTGGAGGGGACGGGGGAGAACTCCTTCCCGCTGCTGCGCAAGGTGCTGGTCAACTACGGCGGCCGGGTCGGGTACGCCGACACCCTCTCCGACGCGCTGGACCAGGTGTTCGGCGCCGGGGCGGGGGACACGGCCACCGACAGCGACGACGCCGGGACGATGCCGGACACCGAGGAGCCGACGACCGAGCCGACGACGCCGGCCGAGCCGACCCCGCCGGCCGACGGCGGGACGGCCGACCCGGGCCTGGACGCCGCGGTGACCGAGCTCGACGCGGCGCTGCAGGCGCTGGCCGACGCCCAGCGGGCGGGTGACTTCGCCGCGCAGGGCGAGGCGCTGGCCCGGCTGCAGCGGGCCGTCGAGGCCTACCAGGCGGCGCAGTCCGCGGCCGCGGCGACGCCGACCGGCTGAGCCGTCGGGCGGGGGCGGGCTCCGGCCCGTCCCCGCCTGGGTGTATGGTGGTCTCACCGACGCGGGGTGGAGCAGCTCGGTAGCTCGCTGGGCTCATAACCCAGAGGTCGCAGGTTCGAATCCTGCCCCCGCTACCACTCGACAGGGGCCCTCACAGAGACTGTGAGGGCCCCTGTCGCGTCTGCGGGGGTCACGGCCGCGCCTCGTCGTCCGGTCCGACGAAGCCGGTCCGGTAGGCCCACACCACCGCCTGGGTGCGGTCCCGCACGCCGAGCTTGCCGAGGATCGCCTTGACGTGGGTCTTGACCGTCTCCGGCGACAGCCAGACCCGGCCGGCGATCTCGGCGTTGGACAACCCCTCGGCCAGCGCGCGGAGCACCTCGGCCTCCCGCTCGGTCAGCGCGGCCGCCTGCCGCAGCCGCTCGGGGTCGGGCGGACGGCGGGCGGCGTGCGCGGCGAGCAGCCGGCGGGTCACCGCCGGCGCGACGAGCGCGTCGCCGGCGTGCACGGTGCGGATGCCGTCGACGAGCTGCTCGGGCGTGGACCGCTTGAGCAGGAAGCCGTCGGCGCCGGCACCGAGGGCGTCGTCGACCACCTCGTCGAGGTCGAAGGTGGTCAGCACGAGCACCCGCGGCCGGTGGGGCCAGGTCGCGATCTCCCGGGTGGCGGCCACCCCGTCCACCCGGGGCATGCGGACGTCCATGAGGACGACGTCGGGGCGCAGCTCCCGCGCCCGGGCCACCGCCTCCCGGCCGTCGGCGGCCTCCCCGACGACGGTGAGGTCGTCCTCGGCGTCGAGCAGGGCACGCAGGCCGCTGCGCACCAGCCGGTCGTCGTCGGCGAGCAGCACCCGGATCACGCCGACACCACCGTCCCCGCGGGCAGCTCCGCGTGCACCCGGAACCCGCCGTCCACCGGTCCGGCCTCCAGCTCGCCACCCTCCAGCCGGGCCCGCTCCCGCATGTTGACCAGCCCGCGGCCCGGCACGACGTCGACGGGGGCGTCCTCACCAGGGGCACCGCCCTCGTTGGTGACGTCGAGCAGCACCCGGTCGGCCACCTGCGCGAGCTCCACCCGGATGCGTCCGGCCCGGCTGTGCCGGACGGCGTTGGTCAGTGCCTCCTGCACGATCCGGTACAGCGCCCGCGCGCCGGTGGCCGACAGCTGCACCCCGTCGGTGTGCAGCTCCACCGGTCGCCCGGTGGCCCGGATCCGCTCGGCCAGCTCCTCCAGGTCGGCGACGGTCGGTGCGAAGGCCTCGGCCCGGGCCTTGCGCTCGTCGGGCTGCAGCACCCGCAGCAGCCGGTCCAGCTCGTCGAGCGCGGTGCGCCCGACGGTCTCGATGGACGCCAGCGCCTCGTGCGCGAAGGCCGGGTTGTCGGCGAACACCCGCCGCCCCACCCCGGCCTGCATGACGATGACGGTGACCGTGTGGCCCAGTGAGTCGTGCAGCTCGCGGGCCAGCCGGCCACGCTCCTGCAGCAGGAGCCGCTCGGCGGCCAGTGCCTGCGCCCGGCTCTCCGCGGCCGCGCGGGCCTCGGCGGCCGCCGCGCGCGTCCGTCGGCTGCTGAGCTCCCCGGCCACCACGGCGACCAGGGACGTCGTCGCGATCTCGGGCAGCGCGTCGACCGGGTGGACCGGGTCGAGGACCAGGTAGCCGGTGGTGGCCAGGACGGCGACCGCGACCGCCGCCACCCGCACCCGGCGTCCGCCCGCGGCGAAGCAGGTGAACAGCGCGATCCAGGCCGGCCAGGGGAGGAGGCCGACCGCGTGACCGGTGGCCGTGGTGACGACCAGCGCCAGATCGGCCAGCACGAGCGACACCAGGGGCGCGGTCGACCGCCAGAGCAGGGCCAGCGGCCCGGCGACGGCCAGGACGACGGCCACGGCGTCGACCGGCCGGTAGGGCGGGCCGGCGGGCCGCACCAGGGCGAGGGCGACCGTGGCGACCACCAGCGCACCGGCGAGCGCCGCGTCGGTGCGGTTCACGGTCGGGAACCGGACGGGCAGGGACGGCGACACCTCCCATCGTCCCGCCGGGCGTGCGCCACCGGGAGCCCCGCGCGGGTCGTCCGGTCTCCCTCGCGCGAGGGAGGCGCGGTCCCCCGTCGGCGCGCCTCCTGCGCACCGGAGACCACTCCCGCGGGGCCGCTCCTCGCCCCCGCGCGGGGCTGCCGGGCGGTGCAGCGGGAGCGACAGGCTGCGGCACCGCAGCGCCGCGGTGGCCGCGGCGCACTCGCCCCCGGAGGTGTCCCATGACCGGTGTCCGGCAGACCACGTGGACCGCGCCGCCCCGTAGGGCGGGCCGTACCGGGCGGGTGGTCGCGCTCGTCCTCGGCGTGCTGCTCCTGCTCCCCGGCCTGGCCCTGGTGACCGGGGGTGGCGTCCTGCTCTGGGCCTCCGCGCTGCACCGTTCCGACGGGTTCGTCGTCAGTCCCGAGGAGCGCCTCGGCTCTCCCGGCCACGCCCTGGTCAGCGACCGGATCGACCTGCGGGCCGGCGCCGACTGGCTCCCGGTCTCCGCCGCGCTGGGCCGCGCCCGGATCGAGGTCACCCCCGCCACCGCCGAGGAGGTCTTCCTCGGCATCGCCCCGGCCGCCGACGCGCGGGCCTACCTGGACGGCGTCGGGCGGACCACCCTCGACGCGCTGGGCTTCGACGGGCCGGCGGACGCCGCGGACGAGATCCCCGGCGGCGCGCCTCCCGGAGCGCCCGCCGACCAGGACTTCTGGACGGCGCAGGTCGCCGGCAGGGGCCCGCAGCAGCTGACCTGGGAGCCGGCCGACGGCGACTGGGTGCTGGTGGTCATGAACGCCGACGGCTCGGCAGGGGTCGACGTGCAGGGCCGGGTCGGTGCCGAGCTGCCCGCGCTGGCCGGCATCGGCTGCGCCGTGCTCGGCGCCGGCCTGGTGGTGACCCTGCTGGCCGTGCTGCTGGTCCGCCCCGGATTGGGGCGGACGGTCGAGGACTGGCCCACCGTCCGCGCCGTCGGCCGGTACCCGGCCGCGCCTCCGCGTCCCCTGAGCACGACGTCCGCCCCGTCCGGAGAGGAACGGCGATGACCGGCACCCCGACCGCGGCTCCCGGCCGCGGGCAGCTCCCTCCCGTCCCGGCACCCCCGGCCGGCGGCCGGCGCCTCGGCCGGACCCTGGCCGCGGCCGCACTCCTGGCCGCGCTGACCGTCGCCTCCGCGTGCGGCGGGGCCGCCCCGCCCGCCGTCGTCGCCGCCGCTCCGGACCCGGGCGTGACCACTCCGTCGCCGGTCGCCGACGCCGACCTCGAGCGGACGGTGACCGCGATCCTCGAGGCGCACCGCGCGGACCAGGAGTTCGTCGGTGCCGTCCTCGCCGTGCGCCGGGCGGACGGCGCCACCGTCACGGCGACCTCGGGCACGCCGTCGCTGGACGTCGACGGCCCCGTCGACCCGTCCGTCCCGTGGAACGTCGGCAGCGTCACGAAGACGTTCGTCGCCGTCGTCGTGCTGCAGCTGGCCGAGGAGGGCCGCCTCGACCTCGACGCCGGGATCGACGGCTTCCTGCCCGACCTCCCCGGCGCCGACCGGATCACCCCCCGGCAGCTCCTCCAGCACACCAGCGGGCTCGGCGAGTACCTCGACCAGCCGGCGGTGCTGACCGACGCGCAGCGGGAGTGGACGCCGGCGGAGCTGATCGCCGTCGCCGAGGCCGCCGGGCGGCGGGGCGACCCAGGAGGCGCGCACGCGTACAGCAACACCAACTACGTCGTGCTCGGCGAGATCGTCGGCCAGGTGACCGGCCACCCGTGGGCCGACGAGGTCCGCGACCGGGTCGTCGAGCCGCTCGGCCTGCGGCACACCCGGCTCGGCGCCCTGCGCGGGACGCCCGGCTACGGCGTGGAGGAGACGGGGTTCGTCGACCTCACCGACTGCTGGCACCCCACCGTCGGGGGCGCCGCCGGAGGGCTCGAGTCGACGGCGGCCGACCTGCTCGTGTTCGCCGGGGCGCTGCGCGACGGCCGGCTGCTGTCCGGACGGAGCCAGGCGGAGATGCGCACGTTCGTCCCGGCCGAGGACTGGTCGCGGTTCGGCATCGTCCACGAGTACGGCCTCGGCCTGGAGCGCTACACGACCGGGCAGCTGACCGTCGAGGGGCACATGGGTGTCGGGGCCGCGCACTCGGCCTTCACCGGGTTCGACCGCGACAGCGGGGCGGCGGTCGCGGTGGTGCTCAACACCCGGAACCCCGGACCGCAGGCGGCGATCGGGCTGGAGGCGCTCGCGGCGGTCGGCGGCTGAGGCGCGACGGCGACCCCCGACCCGGACCCGGGCCGGGGGGCGCCGTCCGGTCAGGCCTGGTTCGGCCGGCCGGTCAGCTTGTCCCGCAGCCGGTCGACCATCCCCACACCCGGCCCGACCAGCTTGTGGAACAGCTCGCTGTGCGGGGCCGCCGGGTGCGGGCGGGTGGGTGCCGCCTTCTTCGCCGTCTCCACCTTCCCGCCGAGCTCGACGAGCTGCTCGCGCGTGAGGCGGGCGCGCAGCGCGGGGAACTGCTCGGTCTCCTCGTCGGAGACGTGGTCGCGCAGCACCGCCTCCAGCCGGCCGAGCACCTCGAGGAAGCGCGGGTCGGCCGCGTCGACGCCCTCGAGCTCCTTCATCCGCTCCACGAGCTCCTGGTGCTCCTCGACGTCGTGCTGCACGGCGGCGTCGCCGTCGGGCAGGTGCTCCCGCATCGCGGGGTAGACGTACATCTCCTCGGCCACGGAGTGCCGCATCAGCTCGGCGATGACGGTGTCGGCGAGGTCCCGCCGCTGCGCGGGCTCGGCGGTCGGGATCTGCTGGACGAGCTCGAGGACCTCGTGGTGGTCGGTGGTCAGGACGTCGACGACGTCCTGCGGTCCGGTGCTGGCGGTCATGTCGCCCTCGCTCGTGGACGGAGGGGTCCGGTGCGGCTGCTCGCACCCTGCTCCCGTCGTCCTACCGCGTCGCGGTCCCGGCCGCACCCGGGGCCGGCCGACCGGGCCCGCGAGGGACGTGTACAGTGGGACTCACCGACGCGGGGTGGAGCAGCTCGGTAGCTCGCTGGGCTCATAACCCAGAGGTCACAGGTTCGAATCCTGTCCCCGCTACTGGCACGAGGGCCCCGGAGCACACGCTCCGGGGCCCTCGTCGTGTCCGTGGGACGTCGTGTCCGTGGAACACCGCGGGACCGCGCCGGGTTGGCGGTCGACATGGAGCCGACCGTGCACGACGCCCCCGAGTCCGAGCGCTACGAGATCCGCGACGGCGACCGCGTGCTGGGCCTGGCCGCCTACCAGCGGCACGGCGAGCAGGTGGTGTTCACCCACACCGAGATCGACCCCGACGCCGAGGGCTCGGGTCTCGGCGGCACGCTCGTCCGCGGCGCCCTCGACGACGTCCGGCAGCGGGGCGGGCGGGTCGTCGCCCGGTGCTCGTTCGTGCGCGGCTGGATCGAGCGGCACCCCGAGTACGGCGACCTGGTCGACCAGAGCTCCTGACACCCGGGGTGGCTGTCGCCCGCCCGGGGTGCTGACGTCGTGGTGTGTTGCCGGTCACAGGGAGTGGTCTCTAGCGTGGCCTGACCGTCCGCACGCCCGACCCCTGGAGGCCCGCCCGTGACCGTCGCACCCGAGGACGTCGACCTCTCCACCGTCGACCTCTCCGACCGGGACTGGTGGGCCCGCCCGGCGCAGGAGCGGCACGCGGCACTCGACCGGCTGCGCGCCGAGCAGCCCTTCGCCTTCTTCGCCGAGCCCGACCTGCCCGGCATCCCGGCCGGGCCCGGTTACCACGCGGTCACCCGCTACGCCGACCTGGAGGCGATCAGCTCGCAGCCGGCGCTGTTCTGCTCGGGCCGGGGTGCGGTGTCGATGCAGGACGTCCCCGCCGAGCTGCACGAGTTCTACGGCTCGCTGATCAGCATGGACGACCCGCGGCACGCCAAGATCCGCCGCATCGTGTCCAAGACGTTCACCCCGCGGATGCTCGAGCGGACGCTGGACTCCGTCCGCGCCGTGGTCGACGACGTCCTCGCCCGTGCCCGGGCGACGGCGGAGGCGAACGGCGGGGTGGTCGACGTGGTCACCGACCTCGCCGCGCCGATCCCGCTGCGGGTCATCTGCGACATGATGGGCGTCCCCGAGGAGGACCGGCCCGGCGTGCTCGCGCGGTCCAACGTCATCCTCTCCGGCGGCGACCCGGACCTCATCGAGGACGACGACCCGCTGACCGCCTTCCTCACCGCCGGCATGGAGATGGCCGCGCTCATGGAGCGGCTGGCCGCCGAGCGGGTGGCCGACCCGCGCGACGACCTGACCACCGCGCTGGTGCGCTCGGAGGTCGACGGCGAGCGGCTCACGCACCAGGAGATCGCGTCGTTCTTCATCCTGCTGCTGGTGGCCGGCAACGAGACCACCCGCAACGCGATCTCCCAGGGCCTGCTGGCGCTGTCGGAGTGGCCGCAGGAGCGGGCGCGCTGGGCCGCCGACCCGTCGCTGGACCGCACCGCCGTCGAGGAGGTGGTGCGCTGGGTCAGCCCGGTCACTTGGATGCGCCGCACCGCCACCCGGGACGGCGAGGTCGGCGGGCACCGGTTCACGGCGGGGGAGAAGTTCTTGCTGTTCTACAACGCCGCCAACCGCGACCCGGCCGTCTTCGCCGACCCGCAGCGCTTCGACGTCGGTCGCGACCCCAACCCGCACGTGGGCTTCGGGTCCAAGGGGCCGCACTTCTGCCTGGGCGCCCACCTGGCCCGCCGGGAGCTGCAGGTGACCTTCCGGGCGGTCTTCGACCAGCTGCCCGACCTGGAGGTGACCGGGCCGCCCGACCGGCTGCGCTCGTCGTTCGTCAACGGGCTCAAGCACCTGCCGGCCCGGCTGACCGGGGTGCGCTGATGCGGGTCGGCGCCGACCGCGAGCGCTGCGTGGGGTCCGGGCAGTGCGAGCTGCTCGCGCCCGACGTCTTCGAGGTCGGCGACGACGGCGCGGTGCGGCTGCTGCAGGAGGACCCGGCCGACGACGGCGCCGTCCGGGACGCCGTGCAGCAGTGCCCGACCGGGGCCCTCTCGCTCGGGGACGCGCCCTAGGCGAGCGCCTGCTCGAGGTCGGCGAGCAGGTCGTCGGCGTCCTCGATGCCCACCGACAGGCGCACCAGGTCGGCCGGCACCTCCAGGGGTGACCCGGCCGCGCTGGCGTGCGTCATCCGGTGCGGGTGCTCGATCAGCGACTCGACGCCGCCGAGCGACTCGGCCAGCGTGAACAGCCGGGCCCGCTCGCAGACCCGCAGCGCCGCCTCCTCGCCGGCGGCCAGCCGGAACGACAGCATCCCGCCGAAGCCGGACATCTGCTTCGCCGCGACGTCGTGGCCGGGGTGGTCGGGCAGGCCGGGGTAGAGCACCCGGGACACGGCCGGGTGCCCGGTGAGGTACTCGGCGACGCGGCCGGCGTTGGCCTGGTGGCGGTCCATGCGCACGCCGAGGGTCTTCACGCCGCGCAGCACCAGCCAGTCCGACAGCGGGCCGGAGACCGCGCCCATCGCGTTGTGGTGGTAGGCCAGCTGCTCGGCCAGGTCGGGGTCGCGGACGACCAGCGCGCCGCCGACGACGTCGGAGTGCCCGCCCAGGTACTTGGTCGTGGAGTGCACGACGACGTCGGCGCCCAGGGTGAGCGGCCGCTGCAGGTAGGGCGAGGCGAAGGTGTTGTCGACGACGAGCAGCGCGCCGGCCTCGTGCGCCACCTCGGCGGTCAGCGCGATGTCGGCGACGTTGAGCAGCGGGTTGGTCGGCGTCTCGCACCACACCACCCGCGTCGCGCCCGGCCGGATCGCCGCGCGCAGCGCGTCGAGGTCGTTGAGGTCGACCGGGGTGTGCTCGACGCCCCACCGCGCGACCACCCGCGAGATGAGCCGGAAGGTGCCGCCGTAGGCGTCCCCGCCGAGCACGACGTGGCTGCCCGGCTCGCACACGGTGCGCAGCAGGGTGTCCTCGGCGGCCAGGCCGGAGGCGAACGCCAGGCCCGCCGTGCCCTCCTCGAGCGAGGCGAGCACCTCGTGCAGCGCGTCGCGGGTGGGGTTGCCGCTGCGGGCGTACTCGTAGCCGCCGCGCAGCCCGCCGACGCCGTCCTGCTTGAAGGTGGTGGCCAGGTGCAGGGGGACGACGACGGCGCCGGTGGCCGGGTCGGGGTCCTGCCCGGCGTGGATGGCGCGGGTGTCGAAGCCGGTCATGAGCCGACCGTAGGCGCCAGGCCGGCGAGGTGGCCGAGCACGTCCTGGCGGGTGACCACACCGGCGGGCTTGCCGTCGACGTGCACGACCAGCGCGTCGGCGGCGCCGAACTCGGCGACGGCGGCGCTGACCGGCTCCCCGGAGCCGATGATCGGCAGCGGGGGCGACATGTGCCGCTCCACCCGGTCGGCCAGCGACGCCCGGCCGGCGAACAGCGCGTCGAGCAGCACCTTCTCGTCCACCGAGCCGACCACCTCGCCGGCGGTGACCGGCGGCTCGGCCTTGACGACGGGCATCTGGCTGACGCCGTACTCGCGCAGGATGTCGATCGCGTCGCGGACGGTCTCGTTGGGGTGGGTGTGCACCAGCGTGGGGGTCGCGCCGGCCCCGTCCCGCGACTTCGCCGACAGCAGCTCGCCGACCGTCTCGCCGGTGCCGGTCACGTCGAGGAAGCCGTAGTCGGCCATCCACTGGTCGTTGAAGATCTTGTTGAGGTAGCCGCGGCCGCCGTCGGGCAGCAGCACCACGACCACGTCGTCCTTCGTCAGCCCCTCGGCGGCGCGCAGCGCGCCGGCGACGGCCATGCCGCACGACCCGCCGACCAGCAGGCCCTCCTCGCGGGCCAGCCGCCGGGTCATGTGGAAGGAGTCCCCGTCCGACACCGGGACGATCCGGTCGGCGATGCCGCGGTCGTAGGCGTCGGGCCAGAAGTCCTCGCCCACGCCCTCGACCAGGTAGGGCCGGCCGGTGCCGCCGGAGTACACCGAGCCCTCGGGGTCGACGCCGACGACCTGCACGCGGCCCTCGGAGGCCTCCTTGAGGTAGCGGCCGATGCCGCTGATCGTGCCGCCGGTGCCGACGCCGGTCACGAAGCAGGTCACCTTCCCCCCGGTCTGCTCCCAGATCTCCGGGCCGGTGGTCTCGTAGTGCGAGCGCGGGTTGGCCGGGTTGGCGTACTGGTCGGGCTTCCACCCGCCGGGCAGCTCGCGGGCCAGCCGGTCGGAGACCGAGTAGTAGGACCGCGGGTCGGCCGGGTCGACGGCGGTGGGGCAGACGTGCACCTCCGCGCCGTAGGCCCGCAGCACGTTGATCTTGTCCTGGCTGACCTTGTCGGGGCAGACGAACACGCACCGGTAGCCGCGCTGCTGGGCGACCAGCGCCAGGCCGATGCCGGTGTTGCCGCTGGTCGGCTCGACGATCGTGCCGCCGGGCTTCAGCTCCCCGCTGGCCTCGGCGTCGTCGACCATGCGCACGGCGATCCGGTCCTTCACCGAGCCGCCCGGGTTGAGGTACTCGACCTTCGCCAGCACCAGCGGCGCGTCCGGGCCCAGGTCGGCGGTGACCCGCGACAGCCGGACGAGCGGCGTGCCGCCGATCAGGTCGACGACGGACTCGGCGTACTGCACGCGGACCTCCTCGCACGAGCACCCGGGGCGGGTGCGCTGCCTCCATCCCACCACCCCGATGAGTCCGGGGCTCCCCAGCGGTCCACCCCTCGTGACGACGACGGACCTGCGGGTCGACGAGGGATACGCACCGGCGACCGGTGGCGTGCGGGCGTACTGGCGCAGCCTGGGCGAGGGCGGCACGCCGCTGGTCGCGCTGCACGGCGGCTTCGGGGTGGTCGAGGCGTGGGGCGGGCTCCTGGAGCAGCTGGCCGCGCACCGGCGGGTGGTCGCCGTCGAGCCGCAGGGGCACGGGCGCACCGCCGACGTCGACCGGCCCTTCTCCTGGGACGCGCTGGCCGACGACGTCGCCGCCGTGGTGGCGCACCTCGGCCTGGGCCCGGTCGACCTGCTGGGCTACTCGCTCGGCGGCGGGGTGGCCCTGCGCACCGCCATCCGGCACCCCGGCGCGGTGCGGCGGCTGGTCCTCGTCTCGGCGCCGTGCCGGCGGGACGGCTGGTTCCCCGAGGTGCTGGCCGGCATGGCGGAGGTCGGCAGCGCCGGGTTCGAGGGGATGCGGCAGACGCCGATGTACGCCGCCTACGCCGCCGTGGCGCCCGACGTCGACGCCTTCCCCGCGCTGATGGACAAGACCGGGGACCTGCTGCGCGGCGACTACGACTGGACCGAGGAGGTCCGGGGGCTGACCGCGCCGGTCCAGCTGGTGTACGCCGACGCCGACGGCATCCCGCCGTCGCACGCCGCGGACTTCTACGCCCTGCTCGGCGGCGGTCTGCGCGACGCCGGGTGGGACGGGTCGGGGCGGTCGGCCTCACGGCTGGCGGTGCTCCCCGGGCGCACGCACTACGACGTGGCCGCCGCCCCGGAGCTGGCGTCGGTGGTCGAGGCGTTCCTGGCCTGACCGGCAGGGCCGGGCCGTACCGCCCGGCGCGGCGCCGCGCGGCTACGGGGCGTCGGGCATCCGCGCCGCGGCGACGTCGGACACGGTGACGCCGGGATCCCCGGGCTGCGGTGCGGCGGCCCCCGCCGCGGCGGCGTCCGAGGTCGCGGCTGCCGGCGGCGTGCGCAGCGGCGGCCGGGGCTCCCCGGCGAGCGCGGGGCGGACGTCGACCAGGGGCGCGACCAGCCCCGTCGTCGGCCGCCGCACCGGGGTCGGGGCGGGCGGCGTCCCCCGACCCAGCGAGCGGAGCGCGGTCAGCAGGTCCAGCGCCGCCAGGGCCACGGCGCCGGCCGTGACGGTCCGCAGCCGCTCGTGCCGCCGGCCGCGGCGGCTCGACAGCGCGACGCCCATGACGGTCAGGTCGACCGCGTCGCCCAGGACGCGCGTCCACGCCCAGCCGGGCCGCCCGGCGAGCAGGCCGGCCGCCTGCGCCAGCTCCCGGGCGCCGACGGCGGTGATGACCGGCACCGCCGCGGGGGAGTCGTCGACGCCGGCGAACCGGGCGACGCCCGCGGGGGAGACCAGCATCGAGGTGCCGAGGCCGAGACTGGCCAGGCCGAGCAGTCGGGCGGTGCGGCGGGCGGGGCGCGCGCTCATGGGTCCTCCCGGGGATCGCTGCCCCGGCGGCTACCCGGCCTCCCCGCCCGGAAACGGCGGTGGCGGGGCCGCGCGCGCCCGGACGAGGATGCGGGCATGACCTCCCCCGTCGGTACCCGCACGCTCGGCCGGAACGGCCCGACCGTCTCCGCCCTCGGCCTCGGCTGCATGGGCATGAGCCAGATGTACGGCACCGCCGACCGCGACGAGTCCCTCGCCACCGTCCACCGCGCGCTCGACCTCGGCGTCACCTTCCTCGACACCTCCGACGTCTACGGCGACGGGCACAACGAGGAGCTCGTCGGGGAGGCGATCCGCGGCCGGCGCGACGAGGTGCAGCTGGCCACCAAGTTCTCGCTGTCGCGCAACGACCGCGGCGGCATGGACATCGACGGGCGCCCGGAGAACGTGCGGGCCCGCGCCGAGGCCAGCCTCCGCCGGCTGCGCGTCGACGTCATCGACCTCTACTACCAGCACCGGGTGGACCCGCGGGTGCCGATCGAGGACACCGTCGGCGCGATGGCCGAGCTCGTGCAGCAGGGCAAGGTCCGCCACCTCGGGCTGTCCGAGGCGTCGGCCGCCTCGATCCGCCGCGCCGTCACCGTCCACCCGATCGCCGCGCTGCAGAGCGAGTGGTCGCTGTGGACCCGCGACCTCGAGGCGGAGGTGCTCGGCGTGGCCCGCGAGCACGGGATCGGCATCGTGCCGTTCAGCCCGCTGGGCCGGGGCTTCCTCACCGGGGCCGTCCGCAGCCCCGACGACTTCGCCGAGGACGACTGGCGCCGCGGCCACCCCCGCTTCACCGGCGAGGCCTTCGCGGCCAACCTGCGGCTGGTCGACGCCGTCCGCGCGATGGCGGAGGAGCGCGGCTGCACGCCCGGACAGCTGGCGCTGGCCTGGGTGCTCGCCCAGGGCGACGACGTCGTCCCCATCCCCGGCACCAAGCGGCGCGCCTACCTGGAGGAGAACGTCGCGGCCGCCGCCGTCGCGCTGACCGGCGAGGACCTCGCGCGGCTGGGCGAGATCGCCCCACCCGGGGTCGCGCAGGGCGGCCGGTACGTCGACTCCTCCTACGCCTACGGCGACAGCCCGGAGCGCGCCGCGTGACCGTGCCCGCCACGCGGCAGCGGGTGCCCGGCGCCGACGGCGTCGAGGTGGCCGTGCACCGGTGGGGCGCCCCGGGCGACCGGCCGCCGGTGTACCTGCAGCACGGCTTCGTCGCCGACACCCGGCTCAACTGGGTGGGCACCGGCGTCCTGGCGGCCCTCCTGTCGGCCGGGCGGGAGGTCGTGGGGGTCGACGCCCGCGGGCACGGCCGGTCGGACAAGCCGCACGACCCGGGCGCCTACGGCGAGCTCCGGATGGCCGACGACCTGCGCCGGGTGGCCGACGCGCTCGGGCACGACTCGTTCGACCTGGCCGGCTTCTCGATGGGCGCGACGGTCGCGCTGCTGACCGCGGCCGCCGACCGCCGGGTGCGCCGGCTGGTGGTCTGCGGGGCCGGCGCCGCCCTGGTCGAGCCGTGGGGTGCCGAGCGCCACCGCGTCCTCATGGCCGGGCTGGCCGCCGCGTTCGAGGCGGCCGACGTCGCCGACGTGCGCGATCCGGTGACCGCCCCCTACCGCCGGCTGGCCGACGCCCTCGCCGCCGACCGGCGCGCCCTCGCCGCGCACGCCCGGGCGGTGCACACCCGGCACGCCGACCTGGCGGCGGTCACCGCGCCCACGCTCGTCCTCGCCGGCGACGCCGACCCGCTGGCGGCCCGCCCCGAGGTGCTCGCCGCGGCCATCCCGCGCGCCCGCGTGGTCGTCGTCCCCGGCGACCACGCGACCGCGCTCCGGGCACCGGCCTTCGCCGCGGCGCTGGTCGGCCACCTCGAGGAGGACCGGTGACCCCCGACCCGAACTGCGGCGTCGCGCACGGCGCCGCGGCGCCGGCCGCCACCGGCCGGGTGCTGGTGGCCGTCTTCGACTCGCCGGTGGCCGCGGTGCTGCAGCGCTGGGCGCCCGAGCTCGGCTTCCACACGGTGCTGCTCGACCCCGACCCGGCCCGCGGTGCCGGCGTCGTCGCCCTCGACGACCTCACCGAGGACCTCTCCGACGCCGACGTCGTGGTCACCGACCACCACCGGCCCGAGCTCGGCGAGGTGCTGCGCGACGCGCTGGCCCGCCGGGTGCGCTGGGTCGGCGTCCTGGGCAACCCGCGGCACGAGGGCCCGCACGTGGCCGCGCTGGCCGCGCTCGGCGTCCCGCCGGAGGAGGTCGCCCGCGTGCACCGGCCGATCGGGCTCGACATCGGCTCCCGCACCCCGGCCGAGATCGCGCTGAGCACGCTGGCCGGGCTGCTCGCCGACCGCAACGGCCGCGGCGGCGGGACGGAGCACCGGCCCCGGTGAGCGGCGTCCTGCTCGGGGCCGACCTGGGCACCAGCGGGCTCAAGGTCGTGGCGCTGGACGACGGCGGCCGCGTCGTCGCCGAGACCGAGGCCGGCTACGCCGTCGAGCGCCCGGCGCCCGACCGGGCCGAGTGCGCCGTCGCCACGTGGCGGCAGGCGCTCGACGACGCCCTCGCCCGGCTGCTGCCGGCGCTGGGCGGCCGGCCGGTGGCCGCGCTGGGCCTGTCCGGGCAGATGCACGGCGCGGTGCTCGTCGACGGCGCGGGCGCGGCCCTGGCCCCGGCGGTGCTGTGGCCCGACCGCCGGGCCGCCGGCGAGGTCGCCCGGTGGCGCGCCCTGCCGGCGACGGACCGGGCCGCGCTGGCCAACCCGCTGGTGCCCGGGATGACCGGGCCGGTGCTCGCCTGGCTGGCTGCCCACGAGCCGGGGCTGGTGGCCCGCGCGGCGGCGGTGCTGCTGCCCAAGGACGCGCTGCGCGCCACCCTGCTGCCCGGCACCGACCCGCGGGTCACCGACCGCAGCGACGCCTCGGCCACCCTGCTGTGGGACGTCGTCGCCGACGGGTGGTCCGCGGCCGCGCGCGCCGCCGCCGGGGTGCCCGCGGACCTGCTGCCCGGGGTGCGGTCGTCGGCGGAGGTCGCCGGCGTCACCGCACTGGACGGGGCGGAGGTGCCGGTCGTCGTCGGCGGCGCGGACACCCCGCTGGCGCTCCTGGCCGCGGGGGTGGCCGACGGGCTGCTGGTCAACCTCGGCACCGGCGTGCAGGTGCTGCGGCCGGGCCGGGTGCCGGCCCCGGCCGACGACCCGCCGGTGCACGCCTACGCCGACACCGGCGGGGGCTGGTACGCCATGGCCGCGCTGCAGAACGGCGGGTCGGCGTGGACGTGGGCGGCCGGCGTCCTCGGCGTGGCACCGGGGGAGCTGTTCGACCTGGCCGCGCAGTCGCCGCCCGGCGCCGGGGGAGCGGTGTTCGCGCCGTTCCTCACCGGCGAGCGCGGCGGCGTGGCCGGGCCCGACGACCGGGCCGGCTGGACCGGGATGACGGCCGCGACCACCCGCGCCGACCTCGCCCGCGCCGCCGTCGAGGGGGTCCTCGCGGCGGCCGCGGCCGCCGTCGACCTGCTCGGCGGCCCGGGCGGGGGACCCGTCGTGCTCACCGGTGGCGGCGGCCGCTCGCCGCTGGTCCGGCAGGGTCTGGCCGACGCGCTCGGCCGCCCGGTGACGTACCTGCCGCTGCGCAGCGCGTCCGCGGTCGGCGCGGCGGTGCTGGCCGGGCGGGGGGCCGGCACCCCGGTGGAACCCCGGCGGACGCCGGAGCCGCCGGTCGCGCCCTCGGAACGGCGCGGCCGCGAGGGCCGTTGACGGGGCAGCGGGGTCCGGTGCGGACCCCACCTCGGAAGGGAGGACGCCCCGTGGCGCTGTTCGACAAGGTGGCGCAGATCGCCCGCAGTCCCAAGGGCCAGCAGGTGCTCCGGCAGGTGTCGGAGAAGGCCCAGCAGGCGGCGAGGGACCCGAAGAACAAGGCGCGGATCGACGACGTCCGCCGCCGGTTCTCCGGTGGCCGCGGCGCCGGCGGTCCCCGCCCGTAGTCCCCGGCACCCGGCGGCGGCCCCTCCCCGGGTCCGGGGAGGGGCCGCCGTCATCTCTCAGGTCGTCTCTCAGGCCGTCTCTCAGGCCGTGTCTCAGGCCGCGTCGTCCGGCGGCAGGCGCAGGTGCGCCAGCGCGGCGTCGTGCAGGTGGCCGTTGGTGGCCAGGGCGCTGCCGCCGGCCGGTCCCGGGGCGCCGGAGAGGTCGGTGAACCGGCCGCCGGCCTCGCGGACGATGACGTCGAGCGCGGCGAGGTCCCACAGCGACACCTCGGGCTCGCAGGCGACGTCCACCGCGCCCTCGGCCAGGAGCACGTAGCTCCAGAAGTCGCCGTAGCCGCGGGTGCGCCAGACCGTCCGGGTGAGGTCGAGGAAGCCGTCGAGCACGCCGCGCTCCTCCCAGCCGGACAGACTGGAGAACGACAGGCTCGCGTCGCCGAGCTCGGAGACGCCCGAGACCCGGCAGCGGGTGGCCGACTCCAGCCGCCGTCCGGTCCAGGCGCCGACGTCCTTGGCCGCCCACCAGCGCCGGTTGAGCGCCGGGGCCGAGACCAGGCCGACGACCGCCTCGTCGCCGTCGAACAGGGCGATGAGCGTGGCCCAGACCGGCACGCCGCGGACGAAGTTCTTCGTCCCGTCGATCGGGTCGAGCACCCAGCGCCGCGGGCCGTGGCCGGTGACGCCGAACTCCTCGCCGAGCACGGCGTCGCGGGTGCGGGCCCGGGCGAGGGTGATCCGCAGCTGCTCCTCGACGGCGCGGTCGGCGTCGGTGACCGGCGTGAGGTCCGGCTTGGTCTCGACGGTGAGGTCGAGGGCCTTGAAGCGGTCCATGCTGATGGAGTCCGCCTGGTCGGCCAGCACGTGCGCCAGGTGCATGTCCCCCGTGAAGTCCCGGCCCGGTGTCATGGGCACCGAACCTAGCGGGACGTCAGTCGAACACCGCGGCGCTCACGCCGCTGGGGCCCTCGTACTCGCGGTCGTCGATCTTCTGCAGCGCGTCGAGCACCTCCTTGTCGCTGCCCTTCGCCTGCTCGAGGATCTGCTCCTTGGTCGCCGGGTAGTCCATGCCCTTGAGGGCCTTCTGGATGTCGATGGGGCTCACCATGCGATCCCGCCTACCCCCGCCCGCGCAGGTCGATGCGCGGATACCGTCGCGGGGGTGGAGGCGGCGAGGATCGTGGGACTGCTGGCCGACCCCACCCGGCTGAGGGTGGTGGCGGCCCTGGCGCTCGGCGCGGCGACGATCGAGGAGGTCGCCGCGGCGGCCGGGCTGGAGCTCAAGGACGTCGCGCTGGCCGCCCGCCGGCTCGCGCGCGGCGGCCTCGTGCGCCGGGAGGGGCACGGGCTCGAGCTGCTCACCGACCGCTTCGGCGCCGCCGCCCGCGCCGCCGCGGAGGCCGCCCCGGCGCCCGAGCCGCTGTCGGAGGACCCCGCCGAGTCGGCGGTCCTGGCCGCGTTCGTCCGCGACGGGCGGCTGGTGTCCATCCCCGCGCAGCAGAGCAAGCGGCGGGTGGTGCTCGAGCACCTGGTGCGGGTGTTCGACGCCGGCGTCCGCTATCCCGAGCGGGAGGTCAACGCCCTGCTGGCCGTCTGGCACCCCGACACCGCGGCGCTGCGCCGGTACCTGGTGGACGAGGGGCTGCTCAGCCGCTCCGCGGGCCTGTACTGGCGCTCCGGCGGCTGGGTCGACGTCTAGCTAGACCGGACACCTCCCCGCGGCAGGTCGTGCTCTGCCCACACCGGCGGGGCAGAGCACGACCCTCCACAGGAGCACCTGCCTCCTCTCCTTCGTGCTCTGCCCACACCGGCGGGGCAGAGCACGACCACTCGCGGGACAGGTGTCGGCCTGCGGGGTCACACTCCGGGCGTGCCCGACGCCGACGCCTTCCGCGCGCTCGCCCGCTCCTCGCCCGGGCGGTGGACGACGCTGCGGTTCACCGAGCGCCGGCGCCGCGACCGCGTCTGGTCCGCGCCCGTGCGGGCGTGGCTCCGCCGGCCCGACCTGCTGCGCGTCGAGGACGCCGCAGGACGGCTGCTCGACGTCGTCCGCGCGATCGGCGCCGACCACGACCCGATGTGGCAGGACTACCGGTGGGTCGCCGAGCTGCGGCCCCTGGAGCTCGCCGACGGCCTGGACCCCGACACGCGGGCAGTGGTGGTGGGGGCGGCGCTGGAGCTCGACGGCCTGCGGGAGGTCGAGCACGCCGGCCGCCCGGCGTGGGAGGCGCTCGTCGTCCCGACCGGCGTCTACGAGCCGCGCTGCGGGTGCTGCCCGCTGCTGCGCAGCCGCCGGGTCGACGAGCTCGAGTGGGGCAGCGTGCCCGAGGGGGTCGAGTACCCGACCGCGCACCTCGTCCGCCTGGATCTGCGGACCGGGGTCTGCGTGTGGGCCGAGGCGCTCGACGGCACCTTCGCCGGGGACACCCACGACCTGCGCATCGAGGCGGTCGACGAGCCGATGGCGGACGAGCTGTTCGACCGGGCCCGTCGCCAGGGCGCCGTCGGCTAGCCGAGCCGAACGGTGCCGTCGGCGTCGACCGACCAGCCGGGGTTGTGCGCGACCTCCCAGACGACGCCGTTGGGGTCGCGCACCAGCGCGTGGAACACCCCGCCGAAGGCCCCCTCCTCCGGCGCGGTGAGCACCGTGCCACCGGCGGCGGCCATGGCGTCGGCCAGCGCCCGGACGGCGTCCCGGTCGCCCACGTTGTGCGCCAGCGTCACGCCGGAGACGGCCGGCCGCTCGGGGCCGGTGCCGAGGTCCCGGGCGAACTGCGCCGTCTCGAAGAAGGCCAGCACCGTGCCCGGCGCCACCTGGAAGAAGACGATCTCCCCGGGCACGTCGAGCAGCGGCGTCCAGCCGAGGCCCTCGACGTAGAACCGCCGCGCCGCGTCGAGGTCGGCGGTCGCGAGCGTCACGAAGTGCACCTGCTGGTCCACGGGGCTTCCTCTCAGTAGCCGGGGCCGAGCTGGCCGACGGCGTCGAGCAATCGCCGCACGCTGGTCAGCCGCTGCACGCGACCGGCGGGACCGGCCGCGGCCCAGGCGTCCAGCGCGCAGTCGGGGTCGTCGGCGGAGTGGCCGCACCCGGGCGGGCAGTCGACGGCGGCCTCGGCCAGGTCCTCGAAGGCCCCGACCACGTCGTCCGCGGTGACGTGCGCCAGGCCCAGCGAGCGGATGCCGGGGGTGTCGACGATCGTGCCGCCGCCGGGCAGGTCGAACAGGACCGCCGACGACGACGTGTGCCGCCCCTTGCCCACCTTGCTCACGTCGCCGATCGCCCGGTCGGCATCGGGCACCAGCCGGTTGACCAGCGTCGACTTGCCCACGCCCGACTGGCCGACGAACACGCTGGTCCGCCCGGAGACCCGCTCGAGCAGCGGGTCCAGCGGCGTCTCGCGGGAGACGGGGACGGCGTCGACGCCGAGCCCGGCGTAGCGGTCCAGCAGCGGCTGCGGGCTGGCCAGGTCGGTCTTGGTCAGGCAGAACAGCGGCTCCAGGCCGCCGGCGTAGGCGGCGACCAGGCAGCGGTCGAGGAACCCCAGCGCCGGGTCGGGGTCGGCCACCGAGGTGACGACGACGAGCAGCTCGGCGTTGGCCACGACCACCCGCTCGGTGGGGTCGGTGTCGTCGGCGGTGCGCCGCAGCGACGTCGCCCGCTCCTCGATGACGACGATGCGGGCCAGGGTGTCGGGCCGGCCGGTGGTGTCGCCGACCAGCCGCACCCGGTCGCCGACGACGACGCCGTGCCGGCCGAGCTCGCGGGCGCGCATCGCGGTCACCTCGACCGGTGCGCCGCCCGGGCCCTCGACGCGGACCGTCATGCGGCCGCGGTCGACCGCGACCACCAGGCCCGGGACGGCGTCGGCGTGCACCGGGCGGGTGCGGGTGCGCGGCCGCGAGCCGCGCCGGTTGGGCCGGACCCGGACGTCGTCCTCGTCCGACCGGCTGTCGTGCCGGCGGCTCAGGAGCCCACCCCCGCGGTCGCCGAGAGCATCCCCGCCCAGCGCTCGCGGAAGTCGGGCAGTGTCTTGGCCACCGCCTCCGGCCCCGACACCCGCACGCCCTCGACGGCGAGGCCGAGGACCGCGGCCGCGTGCACCATCCGGTGGTCGGCGTAGGAGTCGACCAGCGCCGGGCGGCCCGGACCGGGGGTGACCACCAGCCCGTCGGGCAGCTGCTCGACCCGCGCGCCGACGGCGGTGAGCACCTCGTCGAGGGCCTGCAGGCGGTCGGTCTCGTGCCCCCGCAGGTGGCCGATCCCGGTGAGCCGGGAGGGGCCGTCGGCGAGCGCGCACAGCGCGGCGAGCACCGGTGTCAGCTCGCCCACCTCGTGCAGGTCGGCCACCAGGGGGGCGATCCGGCCGGTGCCGCTGACCCGCAGGCCGCCCGGGGTGCGCTCGACCTCGGCGCCCATCCCCGCCAGCAGCCGGTCGAGCTGCGCGCCGGGCTGGGTGGTGACCTCCGGCCAGTCGGGCACGGTGACCCGCCCGCCGGTGACCAGCGCGGCGGCGAGGAACGGCGCGGCGTTGGACAGGTCGGGCTCGACCACGCGGTCCCGCGCCGCGATCCGCCCGGGGGCGACCCGCCAGCCGCGCTCGGTGGCCGCCACGTCGACGCCGTGCTCGCGCAGCGCGGTCACGGTCATCTCCACGTGCGGCATCGACGGCACCCCGCCGGCCAGGGCCAAGTCGAGGCCCGCGCCGAAGCGGGCGGCGGCCAGCAGCAGGCCCGAGACGATCTGCGAGGACTCGCTCGCGTCGACGGTCACCGCGCCGCCGCGGACGCCGCCGGTGCCGTGCACGGTGAACGGCGCGCGGCCCCGGCCGTCGTCGTCGACCCGGACGCCGAGGTCGCGCAGCGCGGCGATGAGCCCGGCGTTGGGCCGCTCGTGCAGCCGCGGGTCGCCGTCCACCCGGACCGGGCCGTCGGCGAGCGCGGCCACCGGCGGGAGGAAGCGCAGCACGGTGCCGGCCAGCCCGGCGTCGACCTCGGCCGGGCCGCGCAGCGCGCCGGGGGTGACCAGCCAGTCGGCGCCGTCCTCCTCGACCCGCACGCCGAGCGCGCGCAGCCCGCCGGCCATGAGGTCGGTGTCGCGGGCGCGCAGCGGGCGCACCACCCGGCTCGGCCCGTCGGCGAGCGCGGCGAGCACCAGCGCCCGCGCGGTGATCGACTTCGATCCGGGCAGCGGGACGACGGCGTCGACGGGCGACGGGCGGTGCGGTGTCGTCCAGACCTGGCTCACGGGCCCATCCTGCCCGGCCCGCGACACCGCACCGCCCACCGCTCAGCCGCCGACCGGCTGCTTCGGCTTCTTCACCGGCACCGTGCGGACCAGCCGCCGGTTGGCGAACTCGAACATCGCCAGCTCGGAGAGCTCGCGGCCGTAGCCCGAGCGCTTGATCCCGCCGAAGGGCAGCTCGGGGGAGGAGCCGGTGGGCTGGTTGATCCACACCATGCCCGCCTCGAGCCGCTCGGCCACCGCGCGGGCGCGGTCGAGGTCGCTGCTCATGACGGTGGCGCCGAGGCCGAAGTCGCTGTCGTTGGCCAGCGCGACCGCCTCGTCGGCGTCCTTGACCTTGTAGACGACGGCGGCCGGGCCGAACAGCTCCTCGCGGAAGGCCCGCATCTCCGGGGTGACGTCGGTGAGGATGGTGGCCTCGACGAAGGCGCCCGGGTGCTCCGGCCGCGTGCCGCCGGCGACGACCGTGGCGCCCTTGTCGATCGCGTCCTGGATCTGCGCGTGCAGGTCCTGCGCGGCGCGCTCGCTCGACAGCGGGGCCAGCGACGTCGACGGGTCGGCCGGGTCGCCGGGGGAGAAGGTGGAGAACGCCTGCTTCAGGCCCTCGACGAAGGGCTCGTAGAGCTCCTCGGTGACGATGAGCCGCTTCGAGGCGGTGCAGGCCTGCCCGGTGTTCTGCATCCGGCCCATGGTGGCGGCCTTGACCGTGGCACCGAGGTCGTCGGCGTCGAGCACGATGAACGGGTCGCTGCCGCCGAGCTCGAGCACCGACTTCTTCAGGTGCTTGCCCGCGAGCGCCCCGACCGCGCTGCCGGCCCGCTCGCTGCCGGTCAGCGTGACGCCCTGGATGCGCGGGTCGGCGATGACCTGCTCGACGTCGTCGATGCGCAGGAAGGTGTTGGTGAAGACGCCCTCGGGCGCGCCGGCGTCGGTGAACAGCTGCTCGATGGCCACCGCGCACTGCGGGGTGATCTCGGCGTGCTTGAGGATGACGGTGTTGCCCAGCACCAGGTTCGGGCCGGCCACGCGGACCACCTGGTAGAAGGGGTAGTTCCACGGCTCGATGGCCAGCAGCACGCCCACCGGCTGGGTCTCGACGACCGCCTCGCCCTTGCCCATGAGCGGCGTGATCTGGGTGGGCTCGAGGAAGCCCGGGCCGTTGTCGGCGTAGTACTTGAGGATCATCGAGCAGAGGAAGAGCTCGCCCGTCGCCTCCTCGTGGCGCTTGCCCATCTCGGTGGTGATGAGCCGCGCGAGGTCGTCGCGGCGCTCGTCCATCAGCTCGGCGGCCCGCCGGACGACGGCGGCGCGCTCCTCGACCGGCCGCTGGCGCCACTCCTGGTAGGCGGCGTGCGCGGTCGCGACGATCCCGTCGATGGCCTCGGTCGGCGTGAAGTCGAACTCCTTCTCGACCTGGCCGGTGAAGGGGTTGACCGTCGCGTAGCGCCGCTCGGCGGACTCGCTGGCGGTCTTCGGCTGCTCGTGCGGTGGGTTCTGGGTCGCGGTCACGCCGGTGATCCTCGTCTCTCGTCGGTTCCGTCTCCACCGGGGGCCTACCCGTCGCCCAGCAGGGCACTCGTGCTGTCCCCGGGGCCGCCTAGAGTCGGTCCCGCGGCCCGTCGGGGGCCGGCCCGACAGCCGGGAGGACCTGCCATGTGCGGTCGCTACGCCGCCAGCCGCCGTCCCGAGGACCTCGTCGTCGAGTTCGAGGCGGTGCCCGCCGAGGGGCAGCAGCCGCTGCCGGCCGACTACAACGTCGCGCCCACCAAGGACGTCTACGTGGTCCGCACCAAGCGCGAGCGCGACGCCGAGGGCAGCCCCACCGGCGAGGCGCGCCGGGAGCTGCGCACCGTCCGCTGGGGGCTGGTGCCCTCGTGGGCGAAGGACCCCGCGGTGGGCAACCGGCTGCTCAACGCCCGCGTCGAGTCGCTCACCGAGAAGCCGGCCTTCCGCTCGGCGGCCCGCTCGCGGCGCTGCCTGGTGCCTGCCGACGGCTGGTACGAGTGGCAGAAGAAGCTCGACTCCCCGGGCAAGCAGCCCTTCTTCATCACCCCCGCCGACGGGTCGGTGCTGGCCATGGCCGGCCTCTACGAGGTCTGGGGGAAGGGCGAGGACCGGCTCTACACCTGCACCGTGGTCACCGCCCCCGCGGTCGGGGCCCTGGCCGAGGTCCACGACCGGATGCCGCTGGTGCTGCCGCGCGAGCGGTGGGCCGACTGGCTCGACCCGGCCCGCGACGACGTCGAGGCGCTGGCCGAGCCCACCCCGCCGGAGCTGGTCGAGGCGCTGGAGCTGCGCCCGGTGAGCACCGCGGTGAACAACGTCCGGAACAACGGCGCCGACCTGCTGGCCCGGGTGGAGGGCACCAGCGCCCCCGCCGACCAGCCGGCGCTCTTCTGAGGGGTCCCGTCCTGAGCGAGCGCGCGACCGTCGACCGCCCGACCCCGCCGGCCGACGGCGCGCTGCCCGGCTGGGTGGCGGCCGGCGTCACCTTCCTGTCCTCCGGCGCGGTGCTGGTGCTCGAGATCGTCGGGCTGCGGCTGATCGCGCCCTACGTGGGCATCACGCTGCAGACCAACACCGCGGTCATCGGGTTCGCGCTCGCCGCGATCGCGATCGGCGCCTGGGCCGGCGGCGCGGCGGCCGACCGCACCGACCCGCGGCGGCTGATCGCGCCGCTGCTGGTGGCCGGCGGGGCGCTGGTGGTCGCCGTCCTCCCGCTGGTCCGCTTCACCGGGTCGCTGCTCACCGGCGCCGACGCCGGCGGGGTGCTGCTGCTGGCCGCCGTCGCCGTGGTCGTGCCCGCGGCGCTGCTGTCGGCGGTGCCGCCGATGGTGGTCAAGCTGCAGCTGGCCAGCCTCGACGAGACCGGCGCGGTGGTCGGCCGGCTGTCGGGCATCGGCACGCTCGGCGGCATCGCGGCCACCTTCGTCACCGGGTTCCTGCTCATCGCCGTCTTCCCCTCCAGCGGCATCCTCGTGGGCACCGGGCTGGTCACCGTCGCCGCCGGGGTGGCGGTCGGGGTGCTGCTGCGCCGGCGCGCCGGGGGCGGGGCGGGCCGGGTGCCGGCGGGGCTGCTGCTGCTCGCCGTCACGGGGTCGCTGCTGGCGGCGGTCGCGCCGACGCCGTGCGAGGAGGAGACCGCCTACCACTGCGCCCGCGTGGTGGCCGACCCCGAGCGCGACGGCGGCCGGGTCCTGGTGCTCGACACGCTGCGGCACTCCTACGTCGACCTCGACGACCCCACGCACCTGGAGTTCGAGTACGTGCGGGCGATCGCCGCGGTGACCGACGCGATGGCGCCGGCGGGGGAGCCGCTGTCGGCGCTGCACCTGGGCGGCGGCGGGGCGACCGTGCCCCGCTACCTGGCCGAGGTGCGGCCCGGCACGGTCAGCCGCGTGCTGGAGGTGGATCCCGGCGTGGTCGAGATCGACCGCGAGCAGCTGGGGCTGGCCGAGTCCGCCGACCTCGAGGTGCGCGTCGGCGACGCCCGCGTCGGGCTGGGCGCGGAGGCCGCGGACACCCGCGACCTCGTCGTCGGCGACGCCTTCGGGGGCCTGTCGGTGCCCTGGCAGCTGACCACCGTGGAGGCGCTCGGCCTGGTCGACCGCGCGCTCACCGACGACGGCGTCTACGCGGCCAACCTCATCGACCACCCGCCGCTGGGCTTCGTGCGCGCGGAGCTGGCCACGATGCGGCAGGTCTGGCCGCACGTGCTGCTGCTCGCCCGCGCCCCGGTGCTCGCCGGGGAGGACGGCGGCAACCTGGTCGCCGTCGCCTCCCACCGGCCGCTGGACGAGCGGGCGCTGGCCGGGGCGCTGCTGGCGCAGGACTCCACCTGGCAGGTGGCCTCGGCCGAGGAGGTGGCCGACCTGGCCGGCGACGCGCAGGTGCTCACCGACGACAGCGCGCCGGTCGACCAGCTGCTCACCCCCTACGGCGCCCCGGGCCGCTAGCGCGCGATGGGCGCGGTGCGGGCCCGGGTCAGGCGGACGAGGTCGGCCGGGGGCAGCTCCACCTGCAGCCCGCGGCGGCCGGCGCTCACCATGACCGTCGGGAACCGCAGTGCCGACTCGTCGACGACGGTGGGCAGCGCCCTGCGCTGGCCCAGGGGGCTGATCCCGCCGAGCACGTAGCCGGTGGTGCGCTCGGCGTCGGCCGGGTCGGCCATCGCCGCCTTCCGCCCGCCGGCCGCGGCGGCCAGCGCCTTGAGGTCCAGGCTGCCGCTCACCGGGACGACGGCCACCGTCAGCACGCCGTCGACCCGGGCGACCAGCGTCTTGAACACCTGCCGCGGGTCGGCGCCGAGCGCGGCCACCGCCGCCTCGCCGTGCCCCTGGTCGGCGGGGTGCTCGGCGTCGTAGGGGTGCAGGGTGTGCGCCACGCGGGCCTTCTCCAGGGCCCGCACCGCGGGGGTCGCCGCCACGGCCGGGCAGCGTAGCGACGCCGGTCCGGCTGCGCCGCCGGGTTCCGGGACCGGGAATGACCGCGCCGCCCGGCGCGGTTGGACCGGACGTGAGCAGCACCGTCTCCAGCGCCCGCACCCGGGCCCCGCGCCGGCGGCCCCCGGGCCGCCCCGACGCCGCGCGACTAGGATCGTCCGACGTGGTCGCTCGCCTCCGGGCGCCGCAGAGAGGACGGTCGGTGCCTGAGGAGTCCGCGGGCGGGAACCCCGCCGTCGAGCCCGCCGAGACCCCGGTGCCCGGAGCGCCCGTGGAGGTGCCCGAGGCCCGCGAGGGCGGCAGCCGCACCGAGGTCGCCGAGACCCGTGCCGAGCGCGACGCCCGGTTCGAGCGCGACGCGCTGCCCTACCTCGACCAGCTGTACCCGGCGGCCCTGCGGATGACCCGCAACCCGGCCGACGCCGAGGACCTGGTCCAGGAGACGTTCGTCAAGGCCTACTCCGCGTTCCACCAGTTCGCCGAGGGCACCAACCTCAAGGCCTGGCTCTACCGGATCCTGACGAACACCTACATCAACAGCTACCGCAAGAAGCAGCGGCAGCCGCAGCAGTACCCCACCGACCAGGTGCAGGACTGGCAGCTGTACGCCGCCGAGGAGCACAGCTCCAGCGGCCTGCGGTCGGCCGAGATCGAGGCGCTGGACCACCTGCCCGACTCCGACATCAAGGACGCGCTGCAGCAGCTGCCGGAGGACTTCCGGCTGGCGGTCTACCTCGCCGACGTCGAGGGCTTCGCCTACAAGGAGATCGCCGAGATCATGGGCACGCCCATCGGCACGGTGATGTCCCGGCTGCACCGCGGCCGGCGCGGCCTGCAGCGGCTGCTGGCCGACTACGCCCGCGAGCGCGGCTTCGTCCGCGCCGGCGCCGGAGAGGGGGCCGGGTCGTGAGCAGCGAGCAGGAGCACCCGCTCGAGATCTCCTCGTGCGACGACGTGCTGTCGCACGTCTTCGAGTTCCTCGACCACGAGACCGACGACGCCCGCCGCGAGGTCATCGCCGAGCACCTCGAGGACTGCTCGCCGTGCCTACGCCAGTTCGGCATCGAGCAGGAGTTCAAGGCGCTGGTCCGGCGTCGCTGCGGCGGCGACAAGCCGCCCATCGGGCTCAAGGACCGGATCAAGCTGCAGCTGACCCGCGTCTCCTTCGAGGAGGACGGCACCCAGGTCAGCGTCGAGCAGGTGCGCGCCGAGGTGGTCCGCACCGACCGGTCCACCGAGCAGTAGCAGCACCGACGACGACGCCCGCCCCGGTTCTCCGGAGCGGGCGTCGTGCTGTCGGCCCCCGCGGGGGGCGAGGGGGTCCTTCTTCAGGCGTTGGGGCGCTTGCCGTGGTTGGCCTTGTTCCCCTTGCGGGAGCGCCGCTTGCGTCCACGCTTGGACATCGCTGCCCTCCTCTCCTCGTCGTCGGGTGGTCGGCGGGGTCGCCGGGTCTGGGGTCCAGGGTCCCACAACAGGGTGGGACACCCCCCGGCCGGTGCGGCGGGTGTCGGCACCGCGGGGGACCATGGCCGGGGACGGGGACGACGGGGCCCCCGCCAGGGACGAGGGGAACGGCGTGGCCCAGCACGGGATCGAGAGCGTGCTCGTGGCGGGCCGGGGGCCCGCGGCGTGCGCGGTGATCGCGGCCTGCTCCCGGCTCGACGTGAAGTCGGTGGCCGTCTACTCCGAGGCCGAGCGGTCGGCCCGGCACGTGCGGCTGGCCGACGACGCGGTGCTGCTCGGCCCGGCGCCGGCGGTGGACTCCTACCTCGCCGTCGACCGGATCGTGGAGGCCGCCCGCCGCAGCGGGGTGGCCGCCGTCCTGCCGGTGCCGCCGGCGCTGGCCGGCAACGCCGCGCTCGCCGGTGAGGTGGCCGCCGCCGGGCTGACCTGGATCGGCCCGCCGGCCGAGGTGCTCGAGCGGCTCGGCGGCGACGGCGTCGAGCCGGCCAGCGAGCACGGTCTGCTGGCGCTGGTCACCGACGAGGGGCTGCGCTACCCGACGCCGGTGGCCCGCGACCGGGCCGCCGGCATCGCCCGGGTGTCCTGGACCCCCGAGCCGCCGCTGGAGGTGCCGCCGGGCGCCAAGCGGCTGGCCGAGGTCGGCTGGCGCGGCCTGGTCACCGTGGGCGTCTCCGAGGACGGCGAGCTCGGCGAGATCGCGGCCGGCTTCTCCCTCGACATGGCGGTGCTCGAGCGGGCCCACCGGGTCGACGCCGTCGACCTGGCGCTGGCCGTGGCCGCCGGCGAGCGCGGGCCGCGCCGCCGCACGCCCGAGGAGCGGCCGCCACGCGCCGCCGTCGCCGTCCAGCTGCGCGCCACCCTGCCGCCGGGACGGGCCGGGCGGGTCACCGGGCGGCTGCCGGACTCCGGCCTGCTGCGCGGTGCCACCGGCCGCACGGAGGTGGTCGCGGTGAGCGGCTACGGGCCCGGTGACCGCCTCGACGGCTGGTACGACGCGCTGCTGGCCACCGTCAGTGCCGGCGGGGACGACACGGCGACCGCCGCCCGGGCCGCCGCGGCGGCGTTGTCGGGGCTGCCCGAGACCGGCGTCCCGCACGACGGCGAGGAGGTGTGCGCCGTCCTCGGCCGGCTGGCCGACGGCGACCCCGCCCCCGGCGGCTGAGGCGGGCGCGGGCCCGTCACCTGCTTGGATGGGACCCGACCCGAGGGAGGTGCCGCGTGGCGGTCGAGGAGATCCACGCCGAGATGGTCTCCAGCGTGTGGCGGGTGCTGGTCGCACCGGGGACCGAGGTCGCCGCCGGGGACACGCTGGTCGTGCTGGAGTCGATGAAGATGGAGATCCCCGTCCTCACCGAGCGCGCCGGCGTGGTGCAGGAGCTGCACGTCGTCGAGGGCGAGGTGCTCCAGGAGGGCGACCTGATCGCCACCGTCGCCGACGGCTGAGCCCCCTCAGGCCGGGGCCGGGGTCGGGGCCGCCGTCCGCGCCGCCAGGGCGGCCAGCCGCTCGCCGAGCAGCCGGTAGACCGCCGGGTGGACGCTCATGCCGACGTGGCTGGAGTCGACCTCCACGTGCTCGGCGGCCGGGTCGAGGCACGCGTGCCAGTCGACCACCCAGTCGCTGCGCGAGTAGACCGAGACGTAGGGCACCTGCGCGGGGAAGGGCCGGGCGAGCTCGGCGGCGAGGTCGTCGGCGCACCCGCCCCGCACGCAGTCGTCCCGGAACAGCCCGGGCACCCCGGCCGTGCCGAGGGCCGCGACCAGCCGCACCTGCGCGGCGACCAGCGGGTTGATCGCCATGTGGTCGACGTTCGGGCTGCCCAGCGTGACGATCCCGCGGACGAGGTCGGGCCGGCGCGCGGCCACCAGCTTGGCGAACAGCCCGCCGCGGCTCTGCCCCACGATCGCCGCGGGCCGCCCGGTCCGGTCGGTGAGCTCGACCAACCGGCGCTCGAGGCGCTCGACGGCCAGGCCGGTGCAGTCGACGTTGACCCGGATCTGCGAGGTGCACGTCCGGTAGCCCCGGGCCCGCAGCCAGCGGTCGAGCAGCGACAGCGACGGGTCACCGGCCAGGAACCCGGGGACCAGCAGCACCGGCAGCCCGCCGCCGTCCGGCACGCCGACGCCCCGCCACACGGGCGAGCGCACCAGCGCGGCCGCCTCGCGCCACGGCCGCTGGGCCGCGAGCAGGGCGGCGACCGGGGAGGCGCCCAGCCACGGAGGGGCCTCGCCGGCCGGGGTGCGGGGGAGCGCGGCAGTGCGCATCGACGGTGTCCTCGTGTCCGTGGGGCCCGGACGGGCGCCGGCCCCCTCGCAGCCGAGTGTGGGCCCTGACACACTCGCCAGCACGTCGCGGGGCGCCGGCCGGCCCCCGTGTCGCCGTCCCGGGGAGGTCAGCCGCCGTGAAGCAGCTGTCGGGTCTGGACGCGACGTTCCTGCACCTGGAGACGTCCGCGCAGTTCGGCCACGTGTCGAGCCTGTCGGTCTACACCCGCCCGGACACGGCCGACTACCGGCCCTACGACGCGTGGCGCGCCCAGCTCCAGCAGCGGCTGCACCTGCTCGAGCCGCTGCGCCGGCGGCTGGCCGAGGTGCCGCTGGGCCTGGACCACCCCTACTGGGTGGCCGACCCCGCCTTCGACCTCGACTTCCACGTGCGCCACACCGCCGTCCCGCCGCCGGGCACCGACGACCAGCTCGCGGCGCTCGCCGGCCGGCTGGTCTCCCGGCCCCTCGACCGGCGCAAGCCGCTGTGGCTGTCCTACGTCATCGAGGGGCTGGCCGACGGCCGCTTCGCCGTCCTCACGATCGTCCACCACGCCACGATCGACGGGGCGTCGGGCGTGGAGCTGATGACGCTCATGCTCGACGACAGCCCGCAGGGCTCCACCGTGCCCCCCGAGGGTGACCCGTGGACGCCCGAGCGGCCGCCCGGTGACCTGGAGATGCTGGCCCGCGGCGCCCTCGGCCTGGCCCGCAAGCCCGCGCGCGGGGTGCTGCTCGCCGCCCGCACCGCCCGCGAGGTGGGCCGGGCGACCCGCAACCCGGTGCTGGTCCGCGCCGCCAACGACGTCCGCCGCAGCCTGCGCGGCCCGCTCGGCACGGTGCTCAACCTCGGCCGCAGCCGCCCCGAGGAGCCCGACCGGACGGCGCCGCTGCCCAGCGTCCGGCCGCCGCGCACGCCGTTCAACGGGCCGATCACCCCGCACCGCAAGCTCGCCATCCGGTCGACGTCGCTCGACGTGGTCCGGCAGGTGAAGTCGGCGCTGGGCGCCACGGTCAACGACGTCGTGATGGCCGCGTGCGCCGGCGGGCTGCGCACCTTCCTCGACCGCCGCGGCGCGCTGCCCGACGACCCGCTGGTGGCGCTGGTGCCCGTCTCGGTGCGCACCGGGGAGGAGACCGACCGCTGGACCAACCGGGTGTCGATGCTCTCGGCGGTCCTGCCCACCGACGAGCCCGACCCCGTGCAGCGGGTCCGGCGGGTGCACGAGTCGATGGCCAGCAGCAAGGAGCTGTTCTCCGCGCTGCCCGCCGAGCGGCTCACCGACTTCGCGGAGTTCCCGCCGCCGGCGGTGTTCGCGCGGGCGATGCGGCTCAGTGCCCGGCTGCGCCTGGGCTCGCGGCTGTCGCCGGGCAACCTCGTCATCTCCAACGTGCCCGGACCGCGCACCCCGCTGTACGCGGCGGGCGCGCGGCTCGAGCACTACTTCCCGGTGTCGACGATCATCGAGGGGCAGGGGCTCAACATCACGGTGCAGAGCTACCTCGACCGGCTCGACTGGGGCCTGGTCTCGTGCGCCGAGCTGCTGCCCGACGTCGACGTGCTGCTGGCCGACGTCCTCGACGAGCTCGACGCGCTGGCGGCGGCCGCCGGGGTCCCCGCGACGGCGGGGGTCACAGGTCGAGCGCGTACACCATGAGGTCGACGCCGGACACGGGCGACCAGTCGCGCGCCGGCAGCCGGGTGAAGCCCAGCCGCCGGTAGAGCCGGTGCGCGGCGGCCATCCGCGGGTCGGTGGAGAGCACCACGCGCCGCCGGCCCGCCGCCCGCGCGCGGTCGAGGCACGCCCGGACGAGCAGCTCCCCGACGCCGCGGCCGCGGGCCGCCGGGTCGACGACGAGCATCCGGAACGCCGCCTCGTCGTCGGACTCGGTGACCTCGCCGAAGTCGCCCGCCAGGACCAGCGCCACGGCCCCCACCACCTCGCCGCCGTCGCGCGCGACCAGCAGGGTCGAGCGCCCGGCCCGGCCGGCCACGTCGGCCAGCGCGGGCAGGTAGTGCTCGGAGGCCAGGTCCTCGTCGCGGTAGACGCCGGCGGTCAACGCGCCGATGCGCGGGAAGTCCGCGGGCACGGCCTCCTCGACCGGAACGGGCGGGAGGGGGGACGGCGCGGCCACGGCTCCCGAGCCTAGGAGGACGCCGCCGTACCGGTACCGCGGGTGCGGCGGTGCCCCGACCTACCCTCGACAGCACCATGAGCACCCTCTCCGAACGCCTGCACCGCGGCTCGGCGTCCGCGCCGTCGCAGGTCGACCACGCCCGGCGGCTGGTGGCCGACTGGCAGCTGCTGGCCGACCTGGCCTTCGCCGACCTCACGCTGTGGGTGCCGCTGCGCACCGGCGCCTGGTGGTGCGTGGCCCAGGTGCGGCCGCTGACGGCGCCGACCAGCCAGCCCGAGGACCTCGTGGGCAGCGAGGTGGCCGGCCCCGACGCGGAGCCGTTCCGGCTGGCCCACCGCGAGGGCCGGCCGGTGACCGAGGGGGACCCGGACTGGTCGGGCGCCAGCCCGCGCCGGCGGGAGGTCATCCCGGTGCGGCACGACGGCGTCGTCGTCGCGGTGCTCGCCAAGGACACCAACCTGGCCGTGACCCGGTCGCCGTCGACGCTGGAGCTGACCTACCTCGACATCGCCGCCGACCTCTGCCTCATGGTCTCGGCCGGCACCTTCCCCCCGGAGAAGCTGCTCGACGGTGAGCTCAGCCCGCGGGTGGGCGACGGGCTGGTGCGGCTGGACGCCGCCGGCCGCGCCGTCTACGCCAGCCCCAACGCGCTGTCGGCCTTCCGGCGGCTGGGGGTGACCGGTGACCTGGCCGGCGCCGACCTGGCGCGGGTGACGCGGTCGGCGGCCGCCGACGGGGTGGCCGGGGAGGCGGTCGCGGCGAACATCTCGGCGGCGGTGGCCGGGCGGTTCCCCGAGCCCGCCGACGTCGAGGGCCGCAGCGCCACGCTGCTGGTGCGCGCGCTGCCGCTGCAGGCGCCGGGCGCCGAGGAGGGCGCGCTGGTGCTCGTCCGCGACGTCACCGACCTGCGCAGCCGCGACCGGGCGCTGCTCACCAAGGACGCGACCATCCGCGAGATCCACCACCGGGTGAAGAACAACCTGCAGACGGTCGCGGCGCTGCTGCGGCTGCAGGCCCGGCGGATGACCGAGCCGGCGGCGCGGGCCGCGCTGGAGGAGTCGGTGCGCCGGGTGGCCTCGATCGCGGTGGTGCACGAGACGCTGGCCGGCAGCCGCGAGGACGTCGTCGACGTCGACGGCGTGCTCGACCAGGTGCTGCCGATGCTGGGCGACCTGACCTCGATCGGCCCGGCGGCGCGCACCCGCCGCGTGGGGGCGTTCGGCGAGCTGCCCGCGGCCACCGCGACCCCGCTGGTCATGGCGGTCACCGAGCTGCTGCACAACGCCGCCGAGCACGCCTTCCCGGCCGACGGCCAGCCCGGCTCGATCGAGCTGGTGGCCGAGCGCGACGGCGAGGACCTGGTGGTGCGGGTGCGCGACGACGGCCAGGGGCTGCCCGAGGGGTTCGACCCGGCGCTCAGCGACGGCCTGGGCCTGCAGATCGTGCGCACGCTGGTGACCAGCGAGCTGGGCGGGACGCTGCACACGACGACGCCGGCGCAGCCGCCCGGTCCCGGCCGCCCGGGCACCGAGGTCGTGCTCGACCTGCCCGGGGCCGGCCGACCACGCCGCTGACCGGGAACGCCGAGAGGCCGGCACCCCCACGGGGGCGCCGGCCTCTCGGCGTCGTGCGGTCCGGCTCAGGCCGGGCGCTGGTCGGTCAGGCGCGGATGCGGGCGCGGGACTGACGGCGCTTGAGGGCGCGTCGCTCGTCCTCGGACAGCCCGCCCCACACGCCGGAGTCCTGGCCGGAGCTCAGGGCCCAGTCCAGGCAGGACGAGACGACCGAGCAGCGGCCGCAGACCGCCTTGGCCTGCTCGATCTGCACGAGGGCGGGGCCGGTCGTCCCGATGGGGAAGAACAGCTCGGGGTCCTCGTCCCGGCAGAGCGCGCGGTGGCGCCAGTCCATGTCGGTGTACTCCTCGGTGTCGGCTACGGTCGTGCTGCAGAGCGCTGACGTCGGGCCGCTCGCGCAGGCGACACCGGTGTCCCAGCGTCTCAGTCCGGCGACCACCCGCCGTGTTGTTACCGGCAGGTTGCGTTCCTCTCGCGATGTTTTCACCTGAGGACCGCGTGTCAAGCGAAGGCGGGGCCTGTTCAAAGCCCTCGTGAGCAAGCTCACCACGCTCGTGCTAAGGGCGCCACTCGGCTCGACCGGGGTGGTTGACACCGGCCCGCTGACGTGCGTAGACGCCGGTCACACGCTCGGCGGCGGTGTCGCCGTCGACCCGCGGGGCGGGCCGCCCGCACCCCGTGGTGCCCGACCTCGCGCCGTGCGCCGGGGTCGGGCACCACACGGCGAGGTCGGGGTGCGCGGGCAGCGGCGCCGTCGGGTGGGGCGACGTCCTCAGGCGACGACGGAGAGGGCGGCCGGCACCGACCGCACCCGCAGCCCGGTCGCCGTCCCGAGGTGGTCGCCGTCGAGCTGCCAGCCCTGCGGGCGCGACGCCGTCAGGGTCAGCTCGGCCAGGTCGTGGCGGCGGTGCACGCCGCGGCCGCGGGCGTCGGGACGGCGGGCGAGCACCTGCCGGGAGTGGTGCAGCATCCGCAGCACGCCCACCCGGCCCATCGCGAACACGTCGAGGCCGGCGTCGAAGGAGGCCTCGGGGCTGGGGTTCACCGGCCGGGCGCCCAGGTAGGTCCACGGGCTGACGTTGGAGACCAGGCAGAGGAACAGGCCGTCGAGGTCCTCCTCGCCGGGCAGGGCCAGGGTCATGGCCGGACGGCGCCGCTCGCGGCCGAGCACGAAGGTGCGCGTGGCCTCGCGGACGTACAGCGCGCCGGTGGAGCGGCGCCCGCGGGCCCGCTGCGCCTCGACGCGGGAGATCACGTCGGCGTCGAAGCCCATCCCGGCGGCGAAGACGAACCAGCGCGGCGCGGACCACCCCGGGTCGGCCGCCGCGTCCGCGGTCGCGGCGACGGTGGCCACCGCGGGGTCGGCCTCGCGCACCGGGGTGCTGCTGGTGCCGCGGGCGCTGGCGGTCCCCAGCGACACCCGGCGGGTCCGGCCCGTGCGCAGCGCGTCGAGGATCTCCCCGGTGGCCTCGACCGGGTCGCGGGAGCGGCCCAGCGCGCGGGAGAAGACGTTGGTCGAGCCGCCGGGGACGACGGCCAGCGTGGGCACGTGCGCCCCCGGCCCCTCGGCGAGCAGCCCGTTGACCACCTCGTTGACGGTGCCGTCCCCACCGAGCGCGACGACGACGTCGACCCCCTCGTCGAGCGCCTGCCGGCCCAGCTCCCGGGCGTGCCCGCGGTGACCGGTCTCGGCGAGGTCCACCTTGAGCTCGCTGGCCAGGGCCCCCACGAGGACGTCGCGCACCCGGCCGGTCGTCGTCGTCGCCGCCGGGTTGGCCACCACGAGCGCGCGCATGGGCCCAGGCTAACGAGCCCGGACCGGCCGGACGGGGCGTGCCGTGACCGGTGACGCGTAGCCTCGCTGGTGTGACGGACGAGGACGCGACACGCCGCCCGAGCAGGGCCGAGCGGCTCTTCGGCGGGGTCGCGCAGCCCGCGGCCCGCCCGCCGCGCGCCCCCGCTCCCGAGGCGCCGGTCGCCGTCCGCCGGGCGGCGCTGGTGGCCGCCGTCGAGGCCGCGCTGCTGCTGGGCACCGCGCTCGTCGTCCTCTGGCTGACGCTGACCAGCGACCCCGACAGCGTGGGCCGGGCGCTGGCCGAGGTGGTCTACGTCGGGTTCTTCGGCGTCGCGCTCGCGGTCGCCGCGGCCGGGCTGCGGCGGGTCGCCGGCTGGGCGCGCGGGCCGGTCGTCGTCCTGCAGGTCCTGCTCGGCCTGTTCGGCTACAGCACCGCCTTCCCCGGGCAGCAGCCGCTGCTGGGGGTCCCGCTGATCGTGCTGGCCGTGGCCGAGCTGTACCTGCTCGCCACCCCGGAGGCGCGGCTGGCCTTCTCGGGGACGACGGGACCGGCCCGCTAGACGAGCCCGACGACGTCGGCGATCGAGTCGAGCACCCGGCCCGGCCGGAACGGGAAGCGGGCGACGTCGGCCGCGGTGGTCGACCCGGTGAGCACCAGGATCGTGTCCAGCCCCGCCTCGATGCCGGCGACGACGTCGGTGTCCATCCGGTCGCCGATCATCACCGTCGACTCCGAGTGCGCCTCGATCCGGTTCATCGCGCTGCGGAACATCATCGGGTTGGGCTTGCCGACGAAGTAGGGCTTGGCGCCGGTGGCCTCGGTGATCATCGCGGCCACCGAGCCGGTCGCCGGCAGCGGTCCCTCCGGCGAGGGCCCGGTGACGTCGGGGTTGGTCGCGATGAACCGGGCGCCCGCGCCGATGAGCCGGATGGCCCGGGTGATCGCCTCGAACGAGTAGGTGCGGGTCTCGCCGAGGACGACGTAGTCGGGCTCGGTGTCGGTGAGCGTGTAGCCGGCCTCGTACAGCGCCGTGGTCAGGCCGGCCTCGCCGATGACGTAGGCCGAGCCGCCGGGCAGCTGGGAGGACAGGAAGTCCGCCGTCGCCAGCGCCGACGTCCAGATCGACTGCTCGGGCACCTGCAGCCCGGAGCGCGACAGCCGGGCGGCGAGGTCGCGCGGCGTGAAGATCGAGTTGTTGGTGAGCACGAGGAAGCGTCGCCCGGTGTCCACCAGGCGGGCGAGGAACTCCGCGGCGCCGGGGAGGGCCTGGCCCTCGTGCACCAGGACGCCGTCCATGTCGGTCAGCCAGCACTCCGCCTCGCGGCGATCGGTCGTCACGGCTGCTCAGCCTGCCCGACCACGCCGGTCGGCGGCGAAACCGGCCAGGGCGTCGTCGGTCAGCCGGAACACCGTCCACCCGTCCACCGGGACCGCGCCGGCGGCGCGGTAGAAGGCGATCGAGGGCTCGTTCCAGTCGAGCACCGACCACTCCAGCCGGTCGTAGCCGCGCTCGACGCAGGTGGCGGCGAGCGTGCGCAGCAGCTCCCGGCCCAGGCCGCCGCCGCGGTGCGCGGGCTGGACGTAGAGGTCCTCGAGGTGGATGCCGTGGGTGCCGCGCCAGGTGGAGAAGCTGAGGAACCACAGCGCCGTCCCGACGACGGCGCCGTCGGGACCGAGGGCCACGTGCCCGAACAGCGCGGGGGAGTCGCCGAACAGCGCGGTGTGCAGCTGCTCCTCGGTCAGCCGCACCTCGTGCACGGCCCGCTCGTAGTCGGCGAGCTCGCGCACCAGGCCCACCACCGCGGGGACGTCGTCCGGCCCGACCGGGCGGACCGTCACGTGAGCGCCTCCCGGACCCGCTCGGGCACCAGCCTGCCCAGCGGCGAGACGAGGGGCACCAGCACCGGCGCGAACAGGTAGCCGTAGGCCAGCACGCAGCCGGTGACGACCGGGACGGTGGCGAACCCGACCACCAGCGCCACCGCGGCGGCGACGAGGCCGTAGGGCCGCCCGCTCTTCGGGCTGACCAGGGAGCGGAACGAGCGGAACCGGACGGTGCTGACCATCAGCAGCGCCGGCAGGGCGACGATGAGCAGCACCCACAGCCGGTCGCGGCCCTGCATCTGGTCGCCGAAGGCGAACACCGAGGCCAGCACCACCCCGGCCGCGCCGGGGCTGGGCATGCCGGTGAAGTACCGCTTGTCCGCGGTCGGGTCGACGGTGGTGTTGAAGCGGGCCAGCCGGATCGCGGCGCAGGCCACCCAGAGGAAGCACACCACCCAGCCCAGCGGGTCCCACTCGTCGCGGCCCTCGGAGAAGAGGGTGAACGCCAGCAGCGCGGGGGCCAGGCCGAAGGACACCAGGTCGGCCAGCGAGTCGAACTGCAGGCCGAAGCCGCTGACCGCGCCGACCAGCCGGGCGACCGCGCCGTCGGTGATGTCGAAGAGCACCGACAGGCCGACCAGCACCGCGGCGAGGGTGTACTGGCCGCGGATGGACACCAGGATGGCGGCGAAGCCGCACATCATGTTGCCGAGCGTGAACAGGCTGGGCAGCGTCGCCAGCGCGCGGCGGCGGCTGCCGCGCACCGACCCCCGGACGAACTCCACCGTGGCCGTGCGCCGGGTGGGGGCGGGCCGCCCCTCGCCGGAGGCGGAACTGGGCACCGGGGCTCCTCAGCCGGCGGCGGGCCAGCGGGCGATGACGGTCTCCCCGCCGCGCACCCGCTGGCCCTTCGACACGGTCAGGGTGCACCCGGCCGGGAGGAAGACGTCCATCCGCGAGCCGAACTTCATCAGCCCGAAGCGCTCGCCGGTGGCCAGCCGCCGGCCGACCCCGGTGCGGGTGACGATGCGGCGGGCCAGCACGCCGACCAGCTGCCGGAAGACGACCGTGCGGTCGCCCTCCGGGTGGTCCTCGCGCAGCCACAGCTCGCTGCGCTCGTTGCGGTGCGCCGACTCCGCGCGGTACGCGGCCAGGAAGCTGCCCCTCCGGTAGGAGCTCTCCACCACCTCACCCCGGTAGGGCGAGCGGTTGACGTGCACGTCGACCACGGACAGGAAGACGCTGACCTGCTGCCAGCCGCCCTCGGGCGCCGGCTCGGGGGCCACCCCCTCCTGCGGCTCACCGGCGACCATCACCACGCCGTCGGCGGGGGAGAGGACGACGTCGTCGGGCGGCTGCTCGCGGTCGCACTGCCGCTCCGGGTCGCGGAAGAACAGCAGCATGTAGGCCGACAGGGCCAGGAACGGCCAGGCGGCCCGGCGGAGACCCCGGCGGCCGGTGGACCGCCCGGCGGCGGCGAGCAGGGCAGCGGGTGCGAGCGGCCCGGTGACGAAGGGCCACCCGGCAGGGTCGATGCGCATCGCTGTCAGACGGTACCGGTCCGCAGTGGGCCGTTCCGGCCGCCGGGAGGGCCCCGACGCGGGTCGAGCCGGACGGCCATCGGGTCCCCACGGTCCGGGGTGGTCGGGGTGGGGACCGTGTCGCGCGGCCGGACCCGTCGCCGGGGAGCGGACGGCAGCGGCCGGTGGACACCAGGTGTCCACCGGCCGCTGCGGTCGTGCCGGGGAGCCGCCCTACGCGGCGGCCTTGGTCTCCCAGAAGATCCGGTCGATCTCGGCGATGTAGTCGAGCAGCTTCTGACCCTCGGCCGGGTCCATGCTGCCCTTGCCGCCGGCCGCGCCGGCCTGCTTGGTGGCCTTGTTGAACAGCTCGTGCAGCTGCGGGTACTTCTCGAAGTGCGGGGGCTTGAAGTAGTCGGTCCACAGCACCCAGAGGTGGTGCTTGACCAGGTCGGAGCGCTGCTCCTTGATGAGCACGCAGCGCATCTTGAAGACCTCGTCGTCGCTGCCCTGGTACTTCTCCTGGATGGCCTTGACCGACTCCGCCTCGATGCGGGCCTGGGCCGGGTCGTACACACCGCAGGGGAGGTCGCAGTGCGCGGTGGCCTCCACGGCGGAGAACACGCGGCTGAACAGCATGCTTCTTCCTCCATGTGTCGCGGGATCTGGTCGTCTGCGACCCTACTCGCGGTGATCAGGTCCGACACGTCCGAGCGACCGTCCCCGGAGCCGGTGCCCCCTCTGGCCAGCGCGTGGGTGCTCGCCCGCGTGAGCGGCCCGTCCATGTCGCCCACGGTGCGCGACGGCGACCGGCTGCTGGTGCGCCGGCTGCCCGCCGGGCGGGCCCGCGCCGGCGACGTCGTCCTGGCCCGCTTCCCGGCCCGGCCCGAGCTGCTGGTGGTCAAGCGGGTGCAGCGGGCCCTCGACGGCGGCCGGGTCTGGGTCGTGGGGGACAACCCGCTCGTCACCGACGACAGTCGCGCCTACGGGCCCGCGGTCGCCGTCGGCCGCGTCGTCGCCCGGCTGCGGCCCCGGCCGGGCCGGCTGGCCCCGCCGCCGGGCCCCTGCCCACCGGGCCTGCCCGGCTAGTCCCGCAGCTGGGCGTACCGCGCGGCGCACTCGGCCATGGTGGGCAGCAGCCCCTGCTCGCGGGCCTCGGCGAGGGTGGGCGCCGCACGGTCCTTGTCCGACAGCACGAACTCCACGTCGGCCGGCCAGGGCAGGTCCAGGTCGGGGTCCAGCGGGGAGACGCCGAACTCGCGTCCGGGGGACCAGGCCGAGGAGACCAGGTAGGTCACCGAGGACCGGTCCTCCAGGGCGAGGAAGGCGTGCCCGAGCCCCTCGGCGAGGAACACCGCGCGCGGCCGGTCGGCGTCGAGCAGGACGCTGTCGCAGACGCCGAAGGTCGGCGAGCCGACCCGCACGTCGACGACCACGTCGAGCACCCGGCCCGCCGGGCAGTACACGTACTTGGCCTGACCGGGAGGCACGAGCGCGAAGTGCACGCCGCGGAGCACCCCGCGGGCCGAGACGCTGTGGTTGGCCTGCGCCAGCGGCAGCGACCGGCCGGTGGCCCCGGCGAGCACGTCGGCGCGGTACCACTCGGTGAACCGGCCGCGCCCGTCGCCGTGCGCCACCAGGTCGAGCACGTAGCCGTCCGGCACGGCGAGCGGGGCGATCTCCACGGGCGGCACGCTAACCACCCCCGGGTCGACGTCCGCAGCCGGACGGCGCGGAGCGCGGCGGGCTACCCTCTCGGGTCCATGGGCGCAGAGACGGGCTCGACCGGCACTCCGGACGGCCGCACCCCGCAGGACCCGGCCGCCGACCGCTTCACGCAGGACCCCGCGTTCGCCGTGCACGAGGGCGGCAAGCTGGCAGTCCGCCCGCTGCGGGGGATCGAGACGCGGGAGGACCTCGCGCTCACCTACACCCCCGGGGTGGCGCGCGTCTCCAGCGCGATCGCCGCCGAGCCGGCCCTGGCGCGCCGGTTCACCTGGGCGTCGCGGGTGGTGGCGGTGGTGTCCGACGGCACCGCCGTCCTCGGCCTGGGCGACATCGGCCCGGCCGCGGCGCTGCCGGTGATGGAGGGCAAGGCCTGCCTGTTCAGCGAGTTCGCCGGGCTGTCCTCGGTGCCGGTCGTGCTCTCGACCACCGACGTCGACCAGATCGTCGAGACGGTCGCGGCCATCGCCCCCTCCTTCGGCGGCATCAACCTCGAGGACATCAGCGCGCCGCGGTGCTTCGAGATCGAGGACCGGCTGCGCGAGCGGCTCGACATCCCGGTCATGCACGACGACCAGCACGGGACGGCGATCGTCGTCCTCGCCGCGCTGCGCAACGCCGCCCGGGTCACCGGCCGGGAGCTCGGCGACCTGCGGGTGGTGGTCTCCGGCGCCGGTGCGGCCGGCATCGCCTGCGCGAAGATCCTGCTCGAGGCGGGGATCGGCGAGCTCGCCGTCGCCGACTCGCGGGGCGTCGTGCACGCCGGCCGCGAGGACCTGACGCCGGTCAAGCAGTGGGTCGCCGACAACACCAACCGCGCGGGCTACGCCGGCACGATGGCCGGGGCGCTCGAGGGCGCCGACGTCTACCTGGGCCTGTCCGGCGGCTCGGTGCCGGAGTCGGCGATCGCGGCCATGGCGCCCGAGGCCATCGTGTTCTCGCTGGCCAACCCCACGCCCGAGGTCGACCCGGAGATGGCTGCCCGGCACGCGGCGGTCGTGGCCACCGGCCGCAGCGACCTGCCCAACCAGATCAACAACGTGCTGGCCTTCCCCGGCGTCTTCCGCGGCGCCATCGACGCCGGCGCCACGGCCATCACCGAGGCGATGAAGCAGGCGGCGGCCGAGGCCATCGCCGGTGTGGTGGGCGAGGACCTGGCGCCCGGCTACATCGTGCCCAGCCCGCTGGACCGCCGGGTGGCCACCGCGGTCGCCGCGGCCGTCGGCGACTGCGCTCGGGAGGAGCGCGTCACGGCGTGACCGCCGGACGGCGCGCAGCAGGTCGACGTGCGCCACGGCGACGAGCACGACCGCGGGGTGGAGTACGTCGGCTGGGACGAGGACACCGGCGAGCTCCGGTCCCACTTCTTCGGCTCCCGCGGGGAGCTGCTCGAGTACACCTACCGGCTCGAGGGGGACCTGCTCACCATCTGGTTCGGCGGGACCGACTCCCCGGCCCGCTTCGAGGGCCGCTCCACCGCCGACGGCACCGTCGACGAGGGGGCCTGGCAGTGGCCGGGCGGCGGGTACGCGTCCACGATGACCCGCGCCTGAGACCGGCCTACCCGAGGTCCCGCAGCGCCTGCAGGTAGGGGTCCAGCGCGGCCCGGGCGCCGGTGTTGGCATAGCAGAACCACAGGGCGACGCCGAGGAACACCGGCGCCAGCACGGCCTTCTCGAGCGTCGTCCCGGTGCGCATCGGCGTCAGCGCCAGCCGCTTGCGCCGGAGCAGCCACAGCACCGGCACCGGCACGCCCTGCGTGGTGACCAGGTCACCCGCGACGTGGGTGAGCACGCCGAGCGCCACCGCCCACGGCAGCCAGGTGGGCTGCGCGGTGTGCTCCAGCAGCAGCCAGGCGCCGCCGAAGGAGAGCACCAGGTTGCCGACGACGGTGTTCTCCGCGCGGCCGGGGATGACGAAGTGCAGCGCGCGCAGCGCCAGCCCGATGGCCAGCGCCATCACCAGCAGGCTGGACCAGTAGAGGTTCGCCGCGGCCAGCGCGACGGCGCCGAACGCGACCGGGGCGAGCAGCGCGTCGTGGGTGCCCCAGCGGTGGCCGCCGGCGAGCCGCCCGATCGCGCCCGAGGGGACGTCGGTGAGCGGTCCCCACATGTCCGAGACGGTGGAGCCGCTGTGGTCGAGGTCGGGCAGCATCGCGAACCCGCCGGCGGCGGCCACCCAGGCCACCTGGCCGACGCCGTTGCCGACGGGCGCCCACGGGAGGGTCGCCGCGCCCGCGGCGAGACCGGAGAGGGCGTGCGAGTGACCGAGCACCTGCGCAGCGTGCCGTCCGGCCGGGCGCCCGTGGTGGAGGCGCACCGGCGCGACGATCAGGTGACCTGATCGTCGAGCGTCCTACCCGACGTCCCACGGTCGGGTAGGACACTGCACGATCGGGTCACCTGATCATCGCGGTCACTCGTCGTCGACGTCGTCGACGTCGTCGGTGCCGCCGCGCGCCAGCCAGGTGGCCAGCCGCTCGACCGGCACCTCGAAGTCCGGGTGCTGGTCGACGAAGGCCTGGAGCTGGTCGGCCAGCCAGGCGAGGGTCACCTGCTCCTCGCCCCGCCGGTCGGCCAGCTCCTCCAGCCCGCGGTCGGTGAAGTACACCGGCGGTCAGCTCCCGAAGGCCTGCGCGACCAGCTCCCGCTGCTCGGTCTCGTGCACCTTGGCCGAGCCGACGGCGGGGCTGGCCGAGGCCCGGCGGCTGACGCGGCGCAGCGCCCGGCCGTCGAGGTGCTCGGGCAGGTTGCAGGCCATGAACTGCCAGGCGCCCATGTTCGCCGGCTCCTCCTGCACCCAGACCAGCTCGGCGGAGTCGGGGTAGCGCCCGACCGCCTGGCGGATCTCCTCGGCCGGCAGCGGGTACAGCTGCTCGACGCGCACGACCGCGGTGTCGGCGCGGCCCTCCGCCTCGCGCTGCGCGAGCAGGTCGTAGGCGACCTTGCCGCTGCACAGCAGCACCCGGCGCACCGCCGAGTCGTCGAGCGGCTCGCCGCCCACGCCCGGGTCGCCGAGCACCGGCCGGAAGCCCTCGTCGGTGAAGTCCGCGACCGGGCTGACCGCCGCCTTGGCCCGCAGCAGCGACTTCGGCGTGAACACGACCAGCGGCCGGTGCACGTCGGAGAGCGCCTGGCGGCGCAGCAGGTGGAAGTAGTTGCCCGGCGTCGAGCAGTTGGCGACGGTCATGTTGTTCTCCGCCGACAGCTGCAGGAACCGCTCGATCCGGCCGCTGGAGTGGTCGGGGCCCTGGCCCTCGAGCCCGTGCGGCAGCAGCAGGACGACGCCCGAGCGCTGCCCCCACTTGGCCTCGCCGGAGCTGATGTACTCGTCGATGACCATCTGGGCGCCGTCGACGAAGTCGCCGAACTGCGCCTCCCACAGCACCAGCGCCCGGGGGTTGGCCACCGAGTAGCCGTACTCGAAGCCCAGCGCCGCGTACTCGCTGAGCAGCGAGTCGTAGACGAAGAACTTCGCCTGCTGCTCGGACAGGTTGGCCAGCGGCGTGTACTCCGCGGCGCTCTCGCGGTCGATGAGCACCGCGTGCCGCTGCACGAACGTGCCGCGGCGGGAGTCCTGGCCGGCCAGCCGCACCGGCACGCCCTGCACGAGCAGCGAGCCGAAGGCCAGCAGCTCGCCCATCGCCCAGTCGATGCCGCCCTCGCTGACCATCGCCGCGCGCCGCTCGAGCAGCCGCTTGAGCTTCGGGTGCGCGCTGAAGTCCTGCGGCAGCGACACGTGCGCGTCGCCGATCGCCTTCATCACCTCGGGGCTGATCGCGGTGGCGACCGGGGTGGCCTGCTGGGCCGGCTGGTCCATGACCGGCTGCGGCTTGGGCGTCTCGTCGACGTCGTGGGTCTCGGCGAAGGCCCGCTCCAGCTGGCCGCGGTAGTCCTTGAGCGCCTCCTCGGCCTCCTGCAGCGTGATGTCGCCGCGGCCGACCAGCGCCTCGGTGTAGAGCTTCCGGACCGAGCGCTTGCGGTCGATGATGTCGTACATCAGCGGCTGGGTCATCGACGGGTCGTCGCCCTCGTTGTGCCCGCGGCGGCGGTAGCAGACCAGGTCGACGACGACGTCCTTGCGGAACGCCTGCCGGTACTCCACGGCCAGCCGCGCCACCCGCACGCAGGCCTCGGGGTCGTCGCCGTTGACGTGGAAGATCGGCGCGTTGACCATCCGCGCCACGTCGGTCGAGTAGAGGCTCGAGCGCGCGGCCGCCGGCGACGTCGTGAAGCCGACCTGGTTGTTGATGACCACGTGCACGGTGCCGCCGGTGCGGTAGCCGCGCAGCTGGGAGAGGTTGAGCGTCTCGGCCACCACGCCCTGGCCGGCGAACGCGGAGTCGCCGTGGATGAGGACCGGCAGGACGGTGAAGCCCTGCTCGCCCTTGTCGATCATGTCCTGCTTGGCGCGCACGACGCCCTCCAGGACGGGGTTGACCGTCTCCAGGTGCGAGGGGTTGCTGGCCAGCGAGACGGCGATCTCGGCCCCGGGCTTGAACGGGTTCTCGAAGGTGCCCTCGGCGCCCAGGTGGTACTTGACGTCGCCGGAGCCCTGGACGGTGCCGGGGTCGATGTTGCCCTCGAACTCGCCGAAGATCTTGGCGTAGCTCTTGCCGAGGACGTTGGCGAGCACGTTGAGCCGGCCGCGGTGGGCCATGCCGATCGCGACCTCGTCGAGCCCGTGGTCGGTGCCGGCGATGAGCACCTCGTCGAGGATCGGGATGACCGACTCCCCGCCCTCGAGGCTGAACCGCTTCTGCCCGACGTACTTGGTCTGCAGGAAGGTCTCGAAGGCCTCAGCGGCGTTGAGCCGGCCGAGGATGTGCTTCTGCTTCTCCCGCTCGGGCTGCTCGGCCTTGAGCTCGATGCGCTGCTGCAGCCACTCGCGCTCCTCGGGGTCGGTGATGTGCATGTACTCCACGCCGACGGTGCGGCAGTAGGAGTTGCGCAGCACGCCGAGGATGTCGCGCAGCGGCATCACCTTCTCGCCGACGAACCCGCCGACGGGGAAGGTGCGGTCGAGGTCCCACAGCGTGAGCCCGTGCTGGAGGATGTCCAGGTCGGGGTGGCTGCGGACCTTGAACTCCAGCGGGTCGGTGTCGGCCATGAGGTGGCCGTTGCGCCGGTAGGCCTCGATGACCTCGACGACCCGGGCTTCCTTGTCGATCTGCCCCTCGCGGCTGACCCGCACGTCGGGCATCCAGCGCACCGGCTCGTAGGGCAGGCGCAGCGACCGGAAGACGTCGTCGTAGAAGCCGTCCTCGCCGAGCAGCAGCTGGTGCAGCCGGCGCAGGAAGTCGCCGGACTCCGCACCCTGGATGATCCGGTGGTCGTAGGTCGAGGTCAGCGTGATGATCTTGGAGACGCCGAGCTCGGTGAGCGCCTCGGGGCTCATCCCCTGGAACTCGGCCGGGTACTCCATGGCCCCGACGCCGATGATCGCGCCCTGGCCGGCGGTCAGCCGCGGCACCGAGTGGACGGTGCCGATGGTGCCGGGGTTGGTCAGGCTGATGGTGGTGCCGGAGAAGTCCTCGAGGGTCAGCTTGCCGGCGCGGGCGCGGCGGATGACGTCCTCGTAGGCGCCCCAGAACTGGGCGAAGTCCATCGTCTCGGCGCCCTTGATGGAGGCGACGACGAGCGAGCGGGAGCCGTCGGACTTGGGCAGGTCGATGGCCAGGCCGAAGTTGACGTGCTCGGGCTGCACCAGGGTCGGCTTGCCGTCGACCTCGGCGAAGGCGGCGTTCATGTTCGGGAAGTCGTCGAGGGCCCGGACCAGCGCGTAGCCGATCAGGTGGGTGAACGAGACCTTCCCGCCGCGCGAGCGCTTGAGGTGGTTGTTGATGACGATCCGGTTGTCGGCCAGGAGCTTGGCCGGGACCGCCCGCACGCTCGTCGCCGTGGGCACGGTGAGCGAGGCGTTCATGTTCTTGACGACGCTCGCCGCGGCCCCGCGCAGCGGCGTCCGCTTCGGGCCCTCGGCCGGGGCGTCGGCCTTGGCCGCGGGCTTCGACGCGGGCTTCGGCGCGGGCTTCGGCGCGGGCTCCGGCCTCGCCGCCGGGGCGGCCGGGACCTTCTGGTCGGCGCGGTCGGCCGCGCGGTCGACGACGGTGGCCTCGGTGCGCTCGGGCACGCGGGTGGACCGCGGCGTGGGCTCGGGGGCGCCCGGGGCGACGGCGGGGCTGCTGGGCCGGGTGGCCGAGCCCTCCGCGTCGGCGGCCGCCGGGCGCTCGGGGGAGGCGGCCGGTGCCGGCCGGGCGGGCTGCGGGGCGGCAGGGGCGCCGTTGCCCGAGGAGGCGGGAGCCGAGGGGGCCGGGGCAGCCGGCGCGGGCGCGGCCTCGCGGTCGTCGCTGGCGGCGACCGGACTGCCGGGCCGGTAGTCGGCGAAGAACTCGTGCCAGGCCTGGTCCACGCTGGACGGGTCGGCGAGGAACTGCTGGTACATCTCCTCGACCAGCCACTCGTTGGTGCCGAATCCGGCCACCGCGGACGAGGAGGCGGTGGAGGACGGCCGGGGTGCGTTGTCGCGTGACACGGGTCGAGTGCCTTCTTCGTCGTCGTCGGTGGGCGTCTCTGGACCGGGGTCGGAGTCTACGCCCGCCAGCAGCGCCCATCGTGCGGAGAGCGGGCCCTGCCGGTGGGTCGTGGACCCTCCCGGCACGGGGGTCAGTCGGTGGCGCCGGAGGCCACGAGGAGGTCGACGAGGGCGTCGCGGGCACCGGCCCCACCTGCGTCGTCGCGCCGGTGGCGGGCCGCGGCGACCCGGCTGATGTCCAGGGGGCTGGCCCCGTCGTTGGTGGTGGCGTTGACGTCGGCGCCGGCGGCCAGCAGGACGCGCACCACCTCGGGCGCGTCGCCGGCGGCGACGGCGGTGTGCAGCGGGGTGCGGCCGGTATCGGCGTCGCGCCGGTCGACGCCGGCGCCCGCCTCCAGCAGCGCCCGCACCAGCTCGGCGTGGCGGCCGGCCGCGGCGGCGTGCAGCGCGCCGCCGTCGGGGTCGGCGCCGCGGTCGAGCAGCAGCCGCAGCGTGCCCGCCGCGCCGCCGGCCGCGGCCACCGTCAGCAGGTCCAGGCCGGTGCCCGGGTCGGTGAGCGGCGCACCGGCGTCGAGCTCGCGGGCCAGCTGGCCGGCGTCGTCGAGGTGCGCGGCGGCCGGCGCGTCGACCGGGGCGCCCAGCTCGCGCAGCACCCCGGCCAACTCCGGGGCGTGCTCGATCGCCACGTGCAGCGGTGTGCGCCCCGACTCGGTCCGCGCGCACAGGTCGGCGCCGGCCGCCACCAGCTCGCGGACCACGTCCTCCCGGCCCGCGGCCACCGCCAGGTGCAGCGGCGTCCAGCCGTCCTCCCCGCCGTGCTCGACGGTGCCGGCGAGCAGTCGCGGGGTGTCGGCGACCGCGCTGCGCACGGCGCCCACGTCCCCGTCGCGCACCAGCCGGCCCAGGCGCGGCACGGTCATGCGGGTCGTCATCCGGGTCCCCCGTCGTCGGGTGCAGGTGCTCGGCGTCCTCAGACGACGTCGCGGCGGACGGCGAGGAGCGTCCCGAGGAGAGCCGTGAGCAGACCGTAGCCGAGCAGCAACAGGGCGCCCTGCCACGGCTCCAGGAGGTCGGGGGCCTGGAAGTCGGAGGTGACCGCCTGCACCGCGCCGCCGGGCAGCCACTTGTAGGCCGGCTGCAGCGCGCCGATGGAGGACACGATCGGCTCGACCACGTAGAGGTAGACCAGCGCGCCGACGATGGCCCCGACCTGGTTGCGCAGCAGCGCCCCCACGCCGACGCCGATGACGGCGAAGACGACCAGCACCAGGCCCGCGGCGCCCAGGGTCTGCAGGTTGTCGGCGTCGAGCGAGGGGGCCGCTCCGCGCGCGCCCGCGTAGACCAGCACGACCACGACGTCGACGGCGAGCACGAGCAGCGCGACCGGAACGGCCGCCAGCGCGTAGGCGACGAGCTTGGCGGCGACCACCCGGCCGCGACGCGGCGTGGCGAGGAAGGTCGGCGTCGCCGTGCGGTGCCGGTACTCCTGCGTCATCCCGATGATCCCGAGGATCAACAGCAGCACGCTGGCGTTCGCGGCCACCGAGAAGACGACCTCCTCGTACTGCGGCGTGCCCACCGCCGGCAGGCCGGGCTGGCCGCCGTCCGGCTCGGCGCCGGCGAGGCCGGTGAACAGGGCGGCGAAGCCGCCGGCCAGGACGCAGGCACCGGCGACCAGGCCGATCCAGACCCGGGTGGTGAGCAGCTTGGTCCACTCGGCGCGGACGAGAGCGGTCACCGGGCGGCTCCCTCGGGGGTCGGGGTGGGCGTCGGGGCGGGTGAGGTGGCGGCGAACTGCTCCTGCCCGGCGGTGAGCCGGAAGTAGAGGTCCTCCAGGCCGGTGGTCTCGGCGCGCAGCTCGTGCAGCTCGATGCCGGCGGAGAAGGCGCGGGCGCCCACCTCGGCCGGCGTCGCGCCGGTCACGGTGACCAGGCCGTCCCCGCCGCGGTCGGCCCCCAGGCCCGCGTCGGCGAGCACGGCGGCCAGGCGGTCCGCGTCGGGGCTGCGGGCGAGCACGACCCCGGCGCCCTGGGCGCCCGAGCGCAGCTCGGTGATCGAGCCCTGCCGCACCAGCCGGCCGGCGCCGACGATGACCACCCGGTCGGCGGTCTGCTCCATCTCCGACAGCAGGTGGCTGGAGACGAGCACCGTGCGGCCCTCCTCGTGGGCCAGGTGCCGGAGGAAGCCGCGCAGCCAGAGGATGCCCTCGGGGTCCAGGCCGTTGGCCGGCTCGTCGAGCACCAGCACCGGCGGGTCGCCGAGCAGCGCCGTGGCCAGGGCCAGGCGCTGGCGCATGCCCAGGGAGTAGCCGCCCGCCCGGCGCCGGCCGGCCGCGGCCAGGCCGACGGCGGTGAGCACCTCGTCGGCCCGCGACACCGGCAGCCCGGCGGCCCGGCAGTACACCCGCAGGTGGTCGCGGCCGGAGCGGGCCGGGTGGAAGGCGGTCTCGAGCACCGCGCCGACGGTGCCCACCGGGTCGGGCAGCGCCGCGTACGGGACGCCGTCGAAGGTGGCGCTGCCGGCGTCGGGGGTGATCAGCCCGAGCACCATGCGCAGCGTCGTGGTCTTGCCGGCCCCGTTGGGACCCAGGAAGCCGGTCACCGAGCCCGGCTCCACGGTGAAGCCCAGGTCGGTGACCGCCTGCACGGTGCCGAAGCTCTTGGTCAGGCCCGACACCTCGACCCGCACGGGCCGGTGCCGGGGCCGGCCGCTGGCCGTCGTCGCGATGACGTGTCCCCCTCGTGTGCACCCCCGTGCGGCACCCATCCTGGCGCACCCGGTCCGGCGGGCGGGAGGTCCGGCCCCGCGCGTCGCCGGCCGCCTCCGCTGCGTCGGGAGCCGGCCGGGGGAGCGCGGGGACGGCTGCGACGGCGGTCACTACAGTGCGCGACGTGAGCGGCTCCCGGACGATCGTCGTCCCCGCGACGGACTGACCCCTGGGCGGAGTGCCGTGGACCCCGACGGACCGGACCCCGCCGGTCCCGACCCGCGCGCGGACGTCCGCGACGCCCTCGAGCGGCTGCTGCTCGGCGGGCCGCGCCGGCTGACCCGGCACGAGGTGGCCGCGGCCGCGGGCATGGCCCCGGAGCGCACCCAGCGGCTCTGGCGGGCGCTCGGCTTCCCCGACGTCGCCGACGACGACCCCGCCTTCACCCTCGCCGACGTCGGCGCGCTGGCCACCCTCTCGGCGCTGATCGACTCCGGCTTCGTCGACCTCGACACCGAGGCCTCGATCGCCCGGGCCACCGCGCAGGCGCTGTCCCGGCTGGCCGACTGGCAGACCGACATGCTCGCCGAGGTCCTCACCCGGCAGGCCCGCGAGCACGGCCGGGTCGACGCCGTCGCCGCCGCCGAGACGCTCCTGCCGCTGCTGTCGCGCACCCAGGACTACGTGTGGCGCCGGCACCTGGCCGCCAACGTCGACCGGCTGCTGTCCTCCGACGGCCCGGGCGACCGCCGGGAGCTCGCCGTGGGCTTCGCCGACCTGGTCGGCTACACCTCCCGCTCCCGCGGCATGGACGGCCGCGAGCTCGGCGCCATGGTCGAGGCGTTCGAGGCCACCGTCACCGAGGTCATCGCCCGCTCCCACGGCCGGGTGGTCAAGACCGTCGGCGACGGCGTCCTCTACACCGCCGCCTCCGCCGTGGACGCCGTCGAGATCGGGCTGACGCTGCCCGACGTCTGGGACGACGAGGACCGCCCGCAGCTGCGCGTGGGGGCCGCGCACGGCGTGGTGCTGACCCGGCTGGGCGACGTCTACTCCCCGGTGGTGAACCTGGCCAGCCGACTGTGCTCGCTGGCCCGCCCCGGGACGGTGCTGGTCGACCGGGCGCTCGCCGGCCGGCTGCGCGGTCTGCCGGGTTACCGGGTGCGGCCGCTGCGCCGGGTCTCGGTGCGCGGCTACGACGACCTGCAGCCCTGGCAGGTGCGCCGCCGCCCGCCGGAGGCGGCCGACGCCGCCCTCGAGCAGATGCTCGACGAGATGGCCGACGACGTCCTCGCCGAGCCCGAGGCGGGCGACGCGGGCGGGCCGGACGGGAACCCGGGCGACGGCTGAGCCGGCCGCGCGCTACCGTGGGCCCGTGCTGTGAGCCCGGACGACGTCGCACCCACCGGTCCGTCCTCCCGGGAGCCCCTCCATGAGTGCCACCCTCGTCGCGCGCGGCCTGGCCGCCGGCCACGGCGCCCGCGTGCTGTTCGCCGACCTCGACCTCGTCGTCGCCCCCGGTGACGTCGTCGGCCTGGTCGGCGTGAACGGCGCCGGCAAGTCCACGCTGCTGCGCACCCTCGCCGGTGAGCTGCCGGCCGAGTCCGGCTCGATCACCCTCAGCCCGCCGACGGCGACCGTCGGGCACCTGCCGCAGGAGCACGAGCGCCGCGCGGGCGAGACCGTCGCCGCCGCGCTGGCCCGGCGCACCGGCGTCACCGCCGCGCAGGCCGCGCTCGACGCCGCCACCGCCGACCTGGCGGCCGGGGCGCCCGGCGCCGACGACGCCTACGGGGAGGCGCTGGAGCGGTGGCTGGCCCTCGGCGGCGCCGACCTCGACGAGCGCCTGGAGCAGGTGCTGGCCGAGGTGGCGCCCGGCGTCGAGCCGGACGCCGCGGTGGCCGGGCTCTCCGGCGGCCAGGCGGCCCGGGTCGGGCTGGCGGCGCTGCTGCTGTCCCGCCACGACCTGCTGCTGCTCGACGAGCCGACCAACGACCTGGACCTCGCCGGCCTCGAGCAGCTGGAGGCCTTCGTCACCGGCAACCGCTCGGGCATCGTGCTGGTCAGCCACGACCGGGAGTTCCTCGCCCGCACGGTGACCCGCGTCGTCGAGCTCGACCTCGCCCAGCAGCTGGTGCGGGTGCACGACGGCGGCTACGAGAGCTACCTCGTGGAGCGCGAGGTGGCCCGCCGGCACGCCCGCGAGGAGTACGAGGAGTACGCCGGGACGAAGGCCGACCTCGAGGCCCGCGCCCGGATGCAGCGCAACTGGCTGGCCAAGGGCGTGCGCGACGCGGTCAAGAAGCAGAAGGACCCCGACAAGTTCATCAAGGCGCACAACCGGGCGACCGCGGAGAAGCAGGGCGCCAAGGCCAAGCAGACCGAGCGGCGGATCGAGCGGCTGGAGGTGGTCGAGGAGCCCCGCAAGGAGTGGGAGCTGCGGATGACGATCGCCGCCGCGCCGCGGGCCGGCGCCGTCGTCGCCACGCTGCGCGAGGCCGTCGTCCGCCGGGGGGACTTCACCCTCGGGCCGGTGTCCCTGCAGGTCGACTGGGGCGACCGGGTGGCCATCACCGGGCCCAACGGGTCGGGCAAGACGACGCTGCTGCGGGCGCTGCTGGGGAGGGTGCCGCTGGACGAGGGGACGGCGAGCCTCGGGCCGGCGGTGCGGCTCGGCGAGGTCGACCAGGCGCGCGGGCTGTTCGTGGGGGAGCGGCGGCTGCTGGAGGCGTTCGCCGCCGAGGTGCCCGACTGGCCCACCGCCGAGGTACGCACCCTGCTGGCCAAGTTCGGCCTCACCGCCGAGCACGTGCTGCGCCCGGCGACGTCGCTGTCCCCGGGCGAGCGCACCCGCGCGGCGCTGGCGCTGCTGCAGGCGCGCGGGGTGAACGTGCTCGTGCTCGACGAGCCGACCAACCACCTCGACCTGCCGGCCATCGAGCAGCTGGAGTCGGCGCTGGCCGCCTACCCGGGCACGCTGCTGCTGGTCACCCACGACCGCCGCATGCTCGAGGCGGTCGCGGTCACCCGTCGGGTCGCGGTCGACCGCGGCCGGGTCGCCGAGCTCTGACCGCGACACCTCCCGTGCGCGTCGTCGTGCTCTGACCACAGGTGTGGTCAGAGCACGACTCGGTGCCGAGACGACCACCCTGCCCCGTGGCTCCGAGGCCGACGGGGTCCGCCGACGGTGCCGCACCCGGCCCGCCGGCAGCGCCCGCGGGCGTCGGGCCGAGAGGGCGTCGCTGTCCCGCGACTCCTCGTGCTCTGCCCCGCCGGACGGGGCAGAGCACGAGGTGGTGCGAGAGCGATGATGTGCGCTCGCGCCTCGTTCTCGTCGCGGGAACGAGCCCTCAGCGCACGCGCCCGAGGTGGCTAGTCGAGGTCCTGGCCCAGGGCGTCGGAGAGGCCGACGGTGGCCATGCCCGACCAGGTCTCGTCGACGTGGTGGGCCAGCACCATGAGGTCGCGCAGCTGCCCCTCCCGGTCGCGGACGTGGTCGCGCAGCAGCGCCTCCCCGGTGAAGCCGAGCGCGGTGAACAGCGCCAGCGCCGAGCCCTGCTCGGCGACGACCTCCACGACCAGCTTGCGCAGCCCGTCGCCGACCGCCGACACCAGCGCCTGGCGGGCCAGCTGCCGGCCGAGCCCCGAGCCGCGCCGGGTGGGGGAGACCACCAGCCGCACCTCGCCGACGTGGGAGGACCAGCCCGGCAGCGGCCGGACGGCGACGTAACCCGCGACCTCGCCGTCGTCCACCGCGACCCAGCGCCGCCCCGGCGCCTTGCCCGCCGCCCACGCGCGGACGACGTCGGGATCGGTGACCTCCTCCTCGATGAAGGTCAGGTCGCCCTCCGGCAGCTCACCGAAGAAGCGCAGCAGCGCGTCGCAGTGCGCGGCCTGCAGTTCCACGACCTCCACGTTCAGTCCTCCCCGACCTCGTCGCTGCGCGTCCTCAGGAACCCGATGATCTCCGGCACCGTCGTCTTGGCCGCCGTCCGGCCGACGACGAGCCCCATGTGCCCTGCCGTGAGCCGCAGCTCGTGCTTGTCCTCGGAGCCGACCAGGTCGATCAGCGCCTCGGTGGCCTCCGGCGGGACGATGTGGTCGCGGTCGGCGCGCACGGTGAGGAACGGCAGCCGGATGTCGGACAGGTGCACCGGGTCGCCGCCGACGGTCAGCCGGTCGGTGACCATCCCGTTGTCGCGCACCAGCATCTGCACCGTCTCGCGCGCGGCCGCGCCGGGGAACGGGATGTGGTCGTCCGACCAGCCGGTCATCGCCTGGTAGGCCGACACGTACTCGTCGCTCCAGAGCCGTTCCCACAGCGTCACGTAGCGGGTGACCTCGGCGGTGGGGGTCAGCGTCTTGAAGCCCTGCACGACCACCCGCGGCGGCACGTTGCCGTCCTCGTCGACGACGTCGTCGACCTCCAGCCCGCCGCGGAAGACGTCGGACATCGGTCCCATCTTGGTGAAGTCGACCGGGGTGGCCAGCACCGTGAGGCTGCGCAGCGGGGCGTCGGGGTGGTGCGCGGCGTAGAGCAGCGAGAGGTCCCCGCCGAAGCAGTAGCCGAACAGGTTGACCTCGTCGGCGCCCGACAGCTCCCGGACCCGCTCGACGGCGGCCGGGATGTAGTCGTCGACGTAGTCCTCGAGCCGGTTCTGCGCGTCCCGCTCGTCGGGCTCGCCCCAGTCGACCATGTAGACGTCGAACCCGGCGTCGAGCAGCTGCTCGATGAAGGAGTTGCCCGGCGTCAGGTCGAGGATGTAGCTGCGGCTGACCAGGCTGAACACGATCAGCAGCGGCGGCGAGTACCGCACCTTGTCGCTGCGGTAGTGCCACAGCTGGGTGCGGCCGCGCTCCCAGACGACGTCCTTGGGGGTCAGGCCGACGCCCGGCCGGTCGACGCCGGCGACGAGCTTGATGCCGTTACGAGCGCGGAGGGCGTTGCGCTCCACGTCGCGCCGGACGCGGTCGAGGACCGCCTGGGGACTGGGCACCGTCGGCATCGGGTTCCTCCCGGGGGGCGTCGGCCGGCCGCGGACGGCGGCGCTCGTTCTCCAACTGCACGGTCAGCCGCCGGACCTCGCGGTCCAGCGCGCCGACCTGGGCGCGCAGGCGGGCCACGTCGGTGCCCGCCGGCAGGTTGACCAGGTGCCACGCGCGGGCGGAGACGCCGCGGGCGGTGTCCTTGGCCAGGTTCTGCGCGCGCCGCACCAGCGCGACACCGGTGGCGAAGCCCGGCGTGCGCACCAGGCTCTCCGCGTGCGGGGTGACCCGCTTCTCCGCGGCGTCGAACGCCTGCCGCCACAGCGGCGGACCCGACGGGGTCGTCCCGGACGTCATCACGCCACCTCCAGCCTCGGGGACCTGCTGCCCGAGCGAGCCCCTACCCGCCCGGCCGGTGATCCACCCCACACGCGTGCCGGATACCGTCCGGACAGGAAGACGGCGACGACCGAGGGAGTGGGCGCGTGGCGGACAGGACGGTCCTGGACATGTTCCGGCTCGACGGCAAGGTGGCGATCGTGACGGGGGCGTCCTCGGGTCTGGGCGTGGTGTTCGCCCGGGCCCTGGCCCAGGCCGGCGCGGACGTCGCGCTGGGCGCCCGCCGCGAGGACCGGATGGCGGAGACGAAGGCGGCGGTCGAGGCCGCCGGCCGGCGGGCGATCACCGTGCGCACCGACGTGGCGCGGGTCGAGGACTGCCAGGGGCTGGTGGACGCGACGATGGCCGAGTTCGGCCGGGTCGACGTCCTGGTGAACAACGCCGGGATCGGCACCGCCGTCCCGGCCACCCGGGAGAAGCCGGAGGAGTTCCGGCAGGTCATCGACGTCAACCTCAACGGCTGCTATTGGATGGCGCAGGCCTGTGGCCGGGTCATGCAGCCGGGCAGCTCGATCGTCAACATCTCGAGCATCCTCGGGCTGACCACCGCCGGGCTGCCGCAGGCGGCCTACGCGGCCAGCAAGGCGGGACTGATCGGGCTGACCCGCGACCTTGCCCAGCAGTGGACCGGCCGCAAGGGCATCCGGGTCAACGCGCTGGCACCGGGGTTCTTCGCCTCGGAGATGACCGACCAGTACCCCGAGGGCTACCTCGACCAGCAGATGGCCCGGGTGCTCGTCGGCCGCGCCGGCGACCCGATGGAGCTCGCCGCCGCGCTGGTGTTCCTCGTCAGCGAGGCAGGCGGCTACGTCACCGGGACGACGATCCCGGTCGAGGGCGGCATGCTCACCAGCTGACCGGACGGGCCGGGGCCCCGCCGGAGCGGGGCCCCGGAGCCGGCTCAGCGGCCGTCCGCGCGGGCGGCCAGCGCGGCGATCCGCTCGACGAGCTGCGGCCACACGTCGCGCGGCAGGTCGTGGCCCATCCCGTCGACGACGAGCAGCTCGGCGCCCGGGACCGCGGTCGCCGTCGCCCGGCCACCGGACACGTTCACCAGCGCGTCCTGCTCGCCGTGCACGACCAGCGTCGGGACGGCGACCCGCGCGAGGTCGGCGGTGCGGTCGGGGCTGGCCAGGATCGCGGCGAGCTGCCGGGCGACACCGGCCGGGTTGTACGCCCGGTCGTAGGACAGCCCGGCCCGCTCGCGCAGGGCGTGCTCGTCGAACTCGAAGCCGGGGGAGCCGATCACCCGGTAGGCGTCGACGGCGCGCTGCACGGCGCTGTCGCGGTCGGTGGCCGGCGGGGCGAGCAGCACCCCCATGGCCGCCTCGGCCGGCGTCCCCACCGCCGGGTCGCCGGTGGTCGACATGATCGACGTCAGGCTGCGGACCCGCTGCGGGTGCCGGATCGCCAGCGACTGGGCGATCATGCCGCCCATCGAGGCGCCCACGACGTGCGCGCTGTCGATCCCCAGCGCGTCGAGCAGCCCGGCGGTGTCGTCGGCCATGTCGGCCAGGCGGTAGGGGACCCGCGAGTGGTCGCCGCCCATGACGGCGAGCACGTCGGGCGCGCCGGCGGCGTCGAGGTGGGTGGACAGGCCGATGTCGCGGTTGTCGAACCGGACGACGTGCAGGCCGCGCTCGGCCAGCATCCGGCAGAAGTCGTCGGGCCAGCCGATCATCTGCGTGGCCAGGCCCATGACCAGCAGCAGTGGCGGGTCCTCCGCCGAGCCGAAGGCCTCGTAGGCCAGCTCGACGTCCCCGACGCGGACCGTCTGCACCCCGGTGTGCTCCATGGGCCGGACGGTAACCCGCCGTTCCGGACGGTCGCGGACCGGCCCGGCCGACGCCCGGGGGCGCCGGCCGGGCCGCTGCGCGTCAGTGCCGGGTGGCCCCGACCAGCTCGCCGCTGTCCTCGCGCGCCGGCGTCCGCTCCAGCGCGGCGCCCTCGACGTCGAGCACCGGCAGCCAGCGCAGCCAGCGCGGCAACCACCACGCCCGGCCCCCGAGCAGGGCCAGCGCCGCCGGCACCAGCACCATCCGGACGACGAAGGCGTCGAAGAGGATGCCCGTCGCCAGCGCGAAGGCGATCGACTTGATGGTGGCCTCGCCGGAGGGGACGAACCCCGCGAAGACGCTGAACATGATCAGCGCGGCGGCGACGACCACGGGGGCCGCCTGGCGGAAGCCGGTGCGGATGGCCTCCACCGGCGCGGCGCCGTGGGCGTGCGCCTCGTGCATCCGCGAGACCAGGAAGATCTGGTAGTCCATCGCCAGGCCGAACAGGATGCCGATGACCAGGATCGGCGTGAGGCTGATCAGCGGGCCGGTCGAGTCGAGGTTGACCACGTCGGCCAGCCAGCCCCACTGGAAGACGGCGACGGTGGCGCCCAGCGCCGCGCCGACGGTGAGCACGAAGCCCAGGACGCCGACCAGCGGCACCAGCAGCGAGCGGAAGACCAGCACGAGCAGCACCAGCGCCAGCCCGACGACGAGCGCGAGGTAGACCGGCAGCGCCTCGTCCAGGCTCTGCGCGACGTCCACGCTGACCGCGGTCTGGCCGGTCACCGACGCCTGCACCCCGTCGGTGCCGGCGAGCAGGTCGCGCAGGTCGGCGACCAGCTGCTCGGTGGCCGGGTCGGTGGGCCCGGACTGCGGGACGACGGTGAGCAGCGCGGCGGTGCCGTCGGCACTGGGCACCGGCGGGGTGACCAGCGCGACGTCGTCCAGCTCGCCGACCCGGCCGCTGAGGCCGGCCGCCGCCTGCGGTGCGCCCTCGCCCTCGAACAGCACGGTGATCGGGCCGTTGACGCCCTCGCCGAAGCCGTCGGCGAGCAGCTCCTGGGCGCGCTCCTGGGTGCTGCCGGCCGGCGGGGCCTGCACCAGGGTGGTCTGCATCGAGAAGAACGGGACCGCGACCGTCCCGAGGGCCACGACCGCCAGCAGCAGGGTGACCGCCCGGTGGCGGGTCACGGTGGCCACCCAGCCGGCGAGGAACCCGGGCCGGGCGGCCTCGTGCGCGCCGTGCCGGGCCGCGCCCGGCCGCTGCCGGCGGGGCAGCGCCCGGACGCCGAGGAAGCCGAGCACGGCCGGCACCAGCGTGAGCGCGAGGAGGACGGCGACGACGATCGTCGCGGCGGCGGCCACGCCCATCTGGGTGAGGAACGGGATCCCGACGACGGCCAGGCCGACCAGCGCGATGACCACGGTGAGACCGGCGGTCACCACGGCCGACCCGGCGGTGCCGGTGGCGACGGCGACCGCGGTGCCCACGTCGGCGCCCCGGCGCAGCTCCTGGCGGAAGCGGGTGACGATGAACAGCGCGTAGTCGATGCCGACGGCCAGGCCCAGCATCGCGGCCAGCGTGGGCGTGGTCGAGGACAGCTCGGTGAAGCCGGTGGCGATCGTGATGCCGAGGACGCCGATGCCGACGCCGACGAGCGCGGTCAGCAGGTTGAGCCCGGCCATGGCCAGCGCGCCGTAGGTGACGGCGAGGACCATCAGCGCGACGACCACGCCGATCGCCTCGGCCGGGCCGCCGACGTGCGGCGGCTCCTGGACCGCCTCGCCGCCGACCTCCACGGTCAGCCCGGTGCCGCGGGCGTCGTCGACGGCGGCCAGCAGCGCGTCCTGCTGCTCCGGGGTCACCTCGCCAGGGGCGGCGTCATAGCTGACCGTGCTGTAGCCGGTGGTCAGCTCGGGGTTGACCGCGGGCGCGGCCGGGTCCAGCGGGTTGGTGGCCGACGTGACGCCGGGCAGCTGCGCCAGCTCGGCGGCCAGGCCGGTGACCGCCGCGGCGTTCTCCGGCGTGGTCAGCGTCTGCCCGTCGGGCGCCTGCAGCACCACGCGGGCGGTCGCGCCGCCGACGCCGCCGAACTCCTCGCCGATGCGCTCGAGGGCGGTCGTCGACTCCTGCCCGGGGATGGAGAACGAGTTCGAGGTCTCGCCGGCCAGGGTGGCCGCGCCGACGCCGCCGCCCACGAGGACGAGGAGCCAGACGAGGACGACCGGGAGGCGGTGCCGGTGCGAGGCGGCGCCGAGCCGGGACAACAAGACAGCCATGCGATTCAGGCCTCCGCCTGCTGGGGGTGGGGACGGGCGGCGCCGGGGCCGCGGTGGCCCAGCGCGTCGGTGCAGGTGGCGACGACGTGCGGTCGCCACGCGGTGGTCCGGTCCTGCTGGTGGGCCGCGAGGGTCAGGACGGCGAGGGCGGCCAGCGCCCCGAGGACGCGCACCACCCGCTGGGGATCGGTGGTGGCGAGGTCGACGTCGAAGGCGCGCAGCACCAGCTCGGAGGTGACCGACGCCCGGTCCTCCTCGTCGCCGGGGCGGGTGGCCGGGGCGAGCAGCAGGGCGACCAGGCCGGGGTGGGCGAGGGCGACGTCGACGAGGACCTCGACGGCACGGACGTCGCGCGCCGCGCCCGCCGGGACACGGGCGACCTGGTCGAGCACCTGCTTCCCCAGCGTGTCGGCCTGCGCCAGGACGGCCTCGTGGAGCGCGTCCTTGCTCGGGTAGTGGTGCAGCAGGCCGGCCTTGGACAGGCCGACGGCGCCGGCGACGTCCTGCACCGAGGTCTTGGCGAAGCCCCCGCGGGCGAAGAGGGCGGCAGCGCGGTCGAGGATGCCCTCGTCGACCTGCTGCCGGAAGGGTCGCGCCACGCGTCCACGGTAGGTCCTCCCGACCGATCCGGTCGGTTCACCGACCGAAGCGGTCGGTGGTGTCGCCCACACCGCGGCCCGCCCGGGGGATCGCCGAGCGGGTCGGCGGTCGAGGGAGCATCGTTGCCCTCAGTGTGACCCACGACACAGTCAGGACCACCCATGCGAGACCGTGCCCTCACGCGCCGGAGCGTCCTCAAGGCCACCGCAGTGGGGGCGGCGGCCCTCGCCCTGCCCTCCGCCGCCGTCGGCACCGCCCGCGCCGCCGGGGTCTCGGAGCTGGCACCGGACGCCCTGCCGCGGCCGTACGTCCCCTACGACCGGTTCGTGCAGCCGCCGGTGCTGCGGGTGCCCGACGCGCCCGGCAGCCGCCCGCTCGTCGAGGTGGTCCAGGCGGAGGCGTCGGTGCGGCTGCTGCCGCCGTCGGGGCCCGGGACGGCCATGTGGGTCTACGGCGGCTCCTACCCCGGACCGACGATCAAGGTGCGACGCCACCAGCGGGTCACCGTGCGCCAGGTGAACCGCCTGCCCGCGACCCACCCGCTGTTCGGCTACGAGTTCCACACCTCCGCGCACCTGCACGGGTCGCCCTCACTGCCCCCGTTCGACGGGTACGCCAACGACCTGAGCCACCCGGGCTTCCTCAAGGACCACGAGTACGACAACGAGGAGGACGCGCGGACCCTCTGGTACCACGACCACGCCGCCCACCACACCGCGCCGAACGTCTACACCGGGCTGGCCGGGCAGTACCACGTGCTGCCCGAGGCGGGTGCGCCGACGTACGGCCTCCCGGTGGACGACGAGTTCGACGTGCCCGTGACGATCACCGACCTCGCCTTCCGCGCCGACGGCCAGCTGCTCATGGACCCGCACAGCGTCGACGGGGTCCTCGGCGACGTCGTCCTGGTCAACGGGGTGCCGTGGCCGGAGGTGCCGGTGCGGCCGCGCACCTACCGGTTCCGGCTGCTCAACGCCTCGGTCGCCCGCGGCTACCTGCTGCGGCTGACCGGCGGGCTGCCCATGACAGTGGTGGCCACCGACGGGGGGCTGGCCCGCCGGCCGGTGACGGTCGACCAGCTGCGGCTGGGCATGTCCGAGCGCTACGACGTGCTCGTCGACTTCGCGCCCCTCGCCGGGCAGCGGGTGGAGCTGCGCAACCTCGGGGTGCCCAACGCGGCCGACTACGAGCACACCGGCGAGGTGATGGCCTTCCGGGTGGGCACCGACCCGGGCGGCCCCGACGCCGTCCTGCGCGTCGACGAGTGGCCCGACGTCGACCCGGCGGGGGTGCTGGCCATCGACCCGGCCGAGGCGGTGGTCACCCGGCGGCTGCGCTTCGAGAACCGGCGCGGGGAGATGGCCATCAACGGGCTGACCTGGACCGACGTCGAGGCGTCGGGGTTCCGGCAGGCCATCGCCGAGCCGCAGCGCGGCACGGTCGAGATCTGGGAGCTGGAGAACCCCTCCCGGCGCTGGTTCCACCCGGTGCACCTGCACCTCGTCGACTTCCGGGTGCTCGACCGCGACGGCCGTCCGCCCGCCCCGTACGAGGACGGGCCCAAGGACGCGGTCTACCTGGGGGAGCGCGAGCTGGTGCGCATCGCCGTCCGGTTCGGGCCGCACACCGGCCGGTACACGATCCACTGCCACAACACCGGGCACGAGGACCACATGATGATGCACCAGTTCTGGGTGAGGGACGGCGCCGACGAGGGCCTGGACCCCCTCGACCCGCGCTTCGCCCCCAGGCCGGCGCCCTAGGTCCCGACCCGGTCGAGGAGTCGACGAACCCCAGCGCTCTCAGGGCTCGCTGCCAGGCCGACGTGAGTGGCACGGGTCCCCGCCGACGCGTCCTCAGGTGTCGCCCCGACGACCGTCGTCTGCCGCCGGACCGCTGAGCGGTGCTCCGGTCGCCGGCCCCTGACGGCGGTGAGCAGGACCGTGCGGTCGTCCTGCGGACCGAGCCGACGGACCGGACTGCCTCACTGAGCGAGTGACCACGTCGCGGCAGGTGACGAGGTGCGCCTGCCGCCCGCGGAGTCGAGTCGTCGCGGCGCTCGGGAGTGGCCCAGGTGGTGAGTGCCGCCCGCGTCGAACACGGGAACAGGGTCACGGCGCGCATAGCGTGAGCGACAGTCCGCGGGCCGAGTGTCGCCCCGTAGCAGCGTCACCCAGGGAGATCCGTGCTCAACACGCTTGTCGGGGTCATCGTGGGCGGCAGCCTCACGCTCGCCTCTCAAGTGGTCATCGAACTCTTCCGCGAACGCCGCGAGATGGGTCGGAACCGGAGGAAGACCGTCGGCGTCGCGCTCATCCAGGCGGACTACCTGTGGGTTGCGGAGCTCCTCCTGCTGGACCTGTGCCGGACCGGGGTCCTCTGGGGCAGGGACAGGAATCCCGTGCACGAACTCACCAGTGACGAGATGCGGACGCTGGCATCGAACCTCGCGATCGAGGACTGGTGGGTCCTGGCAGGCGCAACCCGGCGCTTCCGCGAGGTGCAGACATCCGCGACCGCTGGGGATGCCACACCGGTGTCAGCCGCCAGCGAGGTGCGCGGTAGGGCCCTGGGTGCGCTGGTCCTCGTCGAGGAAGCGCGGCTTCGTGTCCAGCGGTTCGCCGGTGTCCCGTCGAACCCCGTGGACCTGACGGGCTTGCCGGTGCCTGACACGCAGGTCGAGTCGCTCGCCGCTGAGCTCATCCCCGGCCGTCCTGCCCGGCGCTGGGATGCGCTCGTCCTCGAGGGTGGTGCTCAGATCCCGTAGTCGCCCTCGCTGAGCGGTTCGTCTCCGCGGCCGCGCACTCGCCGGAGGAGCGCCCGCCCAGCTCGTGTCGGTGCGCGAGTCGGAGGCCACCTGAACGGCCCCGACCTCGGTCGGCCTGCCACTCGCGCCTGAGATGCCAGGAAGCGCCCCGGCGGTGGGGCAACCGACCACTGGCTGGTCGAGGCGGTCGAGCGGCAGGCGATCGCACGCCGCTGTTGTCGCCCGGGCGGAGCCCGGTGAATGCAGAGAGTGCTGGTCCGCACGGCTCACTGCCGCGCTGACCAGCACTCGTCCTACGTGCCCCCGGCAGGATTCGAACCTGCGCACCCGCCTCCGGAGGGCGGTGCTCTATCCCCTGAGCTACGGGGGCCCGGGCAGGGGAGAAGTTACCAGCCCGCCCCGGCCCACCCGACGGCGGGACTCAGGGCGCCGGCAGCGGCGTCCCGCCCCGCGCGGTCAGCATGCCGACCATCGTGGTCACCTCGGCGCTCTGCGTGTCGGCGATCGAGCGGCCCAGCGTGCGCACCGCCGGCTCGCTCGCGTGCTCCGCGGCGTAGACGGCCATGTCGAAGCCGCCCTGGTGGTGGCGGGTCATCAGCCGCAGGAACTGGACGTCGAACGCCGTCCCCGACAGCGACCGCAGCTCGGCCAGCTCCGCCTCGGTGGCCATGCCCGGCATCAGCGCGCCGTCGGTGCCCGACATCGCCGATGCGTCGTGCCCCGCGTGCCCCTCGCCCATCCAGGCCATGTGCTCCCCGCCCGAGCGCGGCAGCCCCCACAGCGACAGCCAGCCCTCCATCCGGCCGGCCTGGTTGGTCTGCGTGCTGGAGATGTCGAAGGCCAGCTGCCGCACCTCGGGGTCGGTGCTGCGCTCGAGCGCCAGGTTCGCCATCTCCACGCCCTGCCGGTGGTGCAGCGCCATGTCGCGGGCGAACCCGGCGTCGACCGAGTCGCTGGTCGGCGCCGGGTCCTGCCCGATGCCCAGGCCCACCGCCAGGCCGCCGCCCAGGGCGACCAGCGCGACCGCGATCACCGCCAGCAGCGCGGCGCGCAGGCCCCGCCCCCGCGGGCGGGGCGCCGGGGCGGGCGCGTCCTGGCCGGGACGGACGGCGGTGGCGGTCATCGCGAGCTCCTCAGGAGGTCGGCGTCGTGGGCGCGTCGGTGGTCGTCGCGCCCGCGCCGCGGCTGCCGTCGTCGACGGTGAGCGGGTCGGCCACGAACGTCGGGTTCTCGCAGCTGGCGCCGATCTCGGGGTAGTGGCCCTCGACGTCGCCGTTGAAGGTGAGGAAGTCGGCGAACTGCTCGATGCGCGGGTCGTCGGCCGAGTCCACCTTCAGCTGGTGGTTCCACGACTGCAGGCTGACCGGGGAGTCCAGACCGGCGTAGGGCGAGAGCAGCCGGCCGGAGACGCCGTCGACCAGTTCGGCGAGCTTCGCCACGTCGTCGCCGGAGACGCGCTCGGGGTCGTAGGCGATCCACACCGCGCCGTGCTCCATCGAGTGGACGGCGTTCTCGTGCCGGACGTCGACGTCGTAGACGGTGCCGGTGCAGTCGGCCCACTCGCCGTCGTGCGGGCCACCGACCGGCGGCGACTGCTCGTACTCCACCGGGGTGGTCACGTGCTCCTGGCCCGCGGCGTAGTCGAAGCTCTCGATGCCGGCGATCTCGTCGATCGCGTCGATCTGCCGGGCGTCGGCCTCGCGCACCTTCACCACCGCGTAGGTGATGGCCGCGGCGGCGAAGACGACGACGGCGACGGCCGCGGCGATCAGGCCCCACGGCCGGCTGTGGGTGACCACCTGCGTCGGCGGCCGGGTGCGCCCGCGGCCCCCACCGCGACCGGCCGCCGGTCGGGCGCCGGACCCCGACCGGCTCGCCCCGCCTCCGGCGCGGCCGGCATCGGGCTTGCGGTCCTTGGCCACGGGCTCTCCTCGTCTCGCTGTCGTGCTGCTGTGGTGTCGGCTGTCGTGCCGGCTGGGGCGTCGGCGCCGGGCCCGGGTGGTGCTCCCGCGCAGCGGAGGCCACGATGGGGCCTCCCGGCCCGCGCGCCCGGCACGCCTGCTCGCCCGCGAGTCTAGGTCGGTCCCCTGTGCGCTCCCTGGCAGCCGCGGGAACCGGGTGGTGCGTGCTGCCTACGATGACGCGGTGACACCCGAGCAGTTGCGCGACCTCGTCCGGACCGCGGTGGGGGCGGTCGTCGAGCGCGGCACGCTCGCCGTCGCCGTCCCCGACGACGTCGTCGTCGAGCGCCCCCGGAACCCCGAGCACGGCGACTACGCCACCAACGTCGCGCTGCGCCTGGCCAAGCCCGCCGGGCGGCCGCCGCGTGAGGTCGCCGAGACGGTGGCCGAGGAGCTGCGCACCCGGCCGGGCATCGCCGCGGTGGACGTCGCCGGGCCCGGGTTCCTCAACATCCGCCTCGCGCAGGGCGCGCTGGGCCGCATCGCCGTCGAGGCGGTCACCGCGGGGGAGGCCTACGGGCACACCACCACGCTGGCCGGTCAGCGGCTGGACCTGGAGTTCGTCTCGGCCAACCCGACCGGGCCGGTGCACATCGGCGGCACCCGCTGGGCCGCCGTCGGCGACGCGCTCGGCCGGCTGCTGGAGGCCAGCGGCGCCGAGGTGACGCGGGAGTACTACTTCAACGACGCCGGCGCGCAGATCGACCGGTTCGCGAAGAGCCTGATGGCCACCGCGCACGGCCGGCCGGTACCCGAGGACGGCTACGCCGGCGACTACGTCGGGGAGATCGCCGCCCAGGTCGTCGCCGACGAGCCCGGCGTGCTGGAGCTGCCCGAGGCCCAGCAGCAGGAGCGCTTCCGCGAGCGCGGCGTCGAGCTGATGTTCGCCGAGATCAAGCGGACGCTGGCCGCCTTCGGCGTCGTGTTCGACGTCTACTTCAGCGAGCGCACGCTGCACGAGACCGGCGCGCTGGAGAAGGCGATCGCGCGGCTGCGGGAGAACGGCCACGTCTACGAGGCCGACGGCGCGGTCTGGCTGCGCACCACCGACTTCGGTGACGACAAGGACCGGCCGCTGGTCAAGAGCGACGGCGAGCCGACCTACTTCGCCGCCGACTGCGCCTACTACCTGGACAAGCGCACCCGCGGCTTCGACAAGGTCGTGATCATGCTCGGCGCCGACCACGCCGGGTACGTCGGGCGGTACCGGGCGCTGGTGGCCGCGGTCGGCGACGACCCCGACGCCAACCTGGAGATCCTGCTCGGCCAGCTGGTCAACCTCGTCCGCGACGGCCAGCCGGTGCGGATGAGCAAGCGCGCCGGCACCGTCGTGCTGCTCGAGGACCTCGTGGACGCCGTCGGCGCCGACGCCGCCCGCTACGCCCTGGCCCGGGCCTCGGTCGACCAGCAGATCGACCTCGACCTGGACCTGTGGAGCCGGCAGACCAACGACAACCCGGTCTTCTACGTGCAGTACGCGCACGCCCGGATCTCCTCGGTGCTGCGCAACGCGGCCGACCTCGGCCTCGTCCTGGGCGAGGCCGGCGACGTCGACGTCGCGCAGCTGACCCACGACCGGGAGAACGACCTGCTCCGGGCGATCGGCGAGTTCCCGCGGGTGCTGACCTCGGCCGCGGAGCTGCGCGCCCCGCACCGGGTGGCCCGCTACCTGGAGGAGCTGGCCGGCACCTACCACCGCTTCTACGACGTCTGCCGGGTGCTGCCCCGCGGCGACGAGGAGGCCGGCCCGCTGACCACCGCCCGCCTCTGGCTGTGCGCGGCCACCGCCGTGGTGCTGCGCAACGGCCTCGGCGTGCTCGGCGTCTCCGCCCCGGAGCGGATGTGAGGGCGCACCCGGCGGGCCCGCTGCACGGGGGGATGACCCCGCCGCCCTCGGTGGGGCTGCCGCCGGCCGACCTCGGTGCGCTCGACCCGCAGGTCTGGCCGCGCTCGGCCCACCGGGTCGACGGCGAGCTGCACCTGGGCGGCCGGCCGGTCACCGAGCTGGCCCGCGCGCACGGCACCCCGCTGTTCGTCCTCGACGAGGACGACTTCCGCGGCCGCGCCGCCGACTTCGCGACCGCGTTCACCGGCGCCGACGTCCACTACGCGTCCAAGGCCTTCCTCTGCGGGCAGGTGGCCCGGTGGCTGGCCGACGACGGCCTGCACCTGGACGCGTGCAGCGGCAACGAGCTCGCCGTCGCCCTGGCCGCCGGGTTCCCCGCGGAGCGCATCGCGCTGCACGGCAACAACAAGTCGCCGGTGGAGCTGCAGCTAGCGGTGGACGCCGGCATCGGCCACGTCGTCCTCGACTCCTTCGACGAGATCGACCGGCTGGTGCCGCTGGCCGGAGCGCGGGTCGCCGCCGGGGGCGCCCCGGTGCCGGTGCTGGTGCGCACCACCGTCGGCATCGAGGCGCACACCCACGAGTTCATCGCCACCGCCCACGAGGACCAGAAGTTCGGCTTCTCGCTGGCCACCGGCGACGCGCTGACCGCCGCCGTCCGGGTGATCCGCGAGCCCGCCCTGCACCTCTCGGGCCTGCACAGCCACATCGGCTCGCAGATCTTCGACACCGCCGGCTTCGAGGCGGCCGCGCACCGCGTCGTCGGGCTGATGGGCCAGGTGCACCAGGCCACCGGCGAGGTGCTCGGCGAGCTCAACCTCGGCGGCGGCTTCGGCATCGCCTACCTGCCCGACGACGACCCGGTCGCCCCCGGCGACGTCGCCCGGCGACTGCGCACCGTGGTGGCCGCCGAGTGCGCGGCGCTGGACCTGCCGGTGCCGCGGCTGGCCGTCGAGCCCGGCCGGGCGATCGCCGGACCCGGCACGGTCACCCTCTACGAGATCGGCACCATCAAGCCGGTCCGGCTGGGCAGCGGCGGGCACGGCGGGCCGCAGGTGCGCAACTACGTGTCGGTCGACGGCGGGATGAGCGACAACATCCGCACCGCCCTCTACGACGCGGACTACACCTGCGTGCTGGCCAACCGCACGTCCGACGCCCCTCCGGCGCTGTGCCGGGTCGTCGGCAAGCACTGCGAGAGCGGTGACGTGCTCGTCCGCGACCTGTGGCTGCCCTCGGACGTGCAGCCCGGCGACCTGCTCGCGGTCGCGGCCACCGGCGCCTACTGCTGGTCGATGGCCAGCAACTACAACTACCTGCTCAAGCCGCCGGTGGTCGCCGTCCGCGACGGCGCGGCCACCGAGGTCGTCCGGCGCCAGACGCTGGCCGACGTGTTCGCCCTCGACGCCGTCCTGGCGAACGTCCCGGCGCCCTCGCCGGCGATCGACCAGCCCGCCCCCGAGCACCCCGTGGGAGCCCGTTCGTGAACCCGCTCAAGGTCGCCCTGCTGGGCTGCGGCACGGTCGGCAGCGCGGTGCTGCGGCTGGTCGAGGAGCAGGCCGCCGACCTCACCGCCCGGGTCGGCCGGCCGGTGCAGGTCGCCGGGGTCGCCGTCCGCCGGCCCGACCGGCACCCCGAGGTGCCCGCGCACCTGCTCACCACCGACGCCCTGGGCCTGGTCACCCGCGACGACGTCGACCTCGTCGTCGAGGTGATCGGCGGCCTCGAGCCGGCGCGCTCGCTGATCCTCGCCGCCATCGAGTCGGGCAGGTCGGTGGTCAGCGCGAACAAGGCGCTGCTGGCCGAGGACGGCGTCGCGCTGCACGCGGCGGCCGCCAAGGCCGGCGTCGACCTCTACTACGAGGCGGCGGTGGCCGGGGCGATCCCGCTGCTGCGGCCGCTGCGCGAGTCGCTGGCCGGCGACCAGATCCGCCGGGTGGTCGGCATCGTCAACGGCACGACCAACTACATCCTGTCCCGGATGGCCGAGACCGGCGCCGGGTTCAGCGAGGCGCTCGCGGAGGCCACCGAGCTGGGCTACGCCGAGGCCGACCCGACCGCCGACGTCGACGGCTTCGACGCCGCCGCCAAGGGCGCGATCCTCGCCTCGCTGGCCTTCCACTCCGCCGTCACCGCCGCCGACGTGCACCGCGAGGGCATCTCGTCGGTGACCGCCACCGACGTCGCCCGCGCCGCCGAGATCGGCTGCACGGTCAAGCTGCTGGCCATCTGCGAGCGGGTGGCGGGGGAGGACGGCGACTCGGTGGCCGTCCGCGTGCACCCGGCGATGATCCCGACGGCGCACCCGCTGGCCGCCGTCGGCGGCGCCTTCAACGCCGTCTTCGTCGAGGCCGAGGCCGCCGGGCAGCTGATGTTCTACGGCCAGGGCGCCGGTGGCGAGCCGACCGCCAGCGCGGTGCTCGGCGACCTGGTCGCCGTCGCGCGCAACCGGGTGGCCGGTGCCGCCGGGGCGGGCCCGAGCGCCTACGCCGACCTGCCGGCCCGGCCGATCGCCGAGACGCCGACGCGCTACCACGTCAGCCTCGACGTGGCCGACGTCCCCGGGGTGCTGGCCACCGTGGCGACCGAGTTCGCGCGCCACGAGGTGAGCATCGCCACCGTCCGCCAGGACGGGCACGGCGACGCCGCCACGCTGGTCATCGTCACCCACAGCGCCCCGGACGCGGCGCTGTCGGCGACGATCGCCGCGCTGCGGGAGGTGCCCGCGGTCCGCGGTGTCACCAGCGTGCTGAGGGTGGAGGGGCTGTCATGACCGGGACGCTGCGCGGGACCGTCTCCCCGTCCTGGCCGGGGCTGATCGAGGCCTACCGGTCGCGGCTGCCGGTCACCGCGAGCACGCCGGTGGTCACCCTGCACGAGGGGGCCACCCCGCTGGTGCCGGCCGTCGAGCTGTCGCGGCGCACCGGCTGCGAGGTGTTCCTCAAGGTCGAGGGGGCCAACCCGACCGGGTCGTTCAAGGACCGCGGCATGACCATGGCCATCACCAAGGCCAAGGAGGAGGGCGCGCAGGCGGTCATCTGCGCCTCCACCGGCAACACCAGCGCCAGCGCCGCCGCCTACGCCGCGCGCGCCGGCATGGTCTGCGCCGTCCTCGTGCCCCAGGGCAAGATCGCGCTCGGCAAGCTGGCGCAGGCGCTCGTGCACGGCGCCAAGCTGCTGCAGGTCGACGGCAACTTCGACGACTGCCTCGCGCTGGCCAGCAAGCTCGCCATCGACTACCCGGTGAGCCTGGTGAACAGCGTCAACCAGTTCCGCATCGAGGGGCAGAAGACCGCCTCGTTCGAGGTCGTCGACACCCTCGGCGACGCCCCCGACGTGCACTGCCTGCCGGTGGGCAACGCCGGCAACATCACCGCCTACTGGCAGGGCTACCGCGAGTACGCCGACGACGGCCCGGCCACGCGGCGCCCGCGGATGTGGGGCTTCCAGGCCGCCGGTGCCGCGCCGATCGTCACCGGGCGCGTCGTCGAGCAGCCCAGCACCATCGCCACCGCCATCCGCATCGGCAACCCCGCGTCGTGGACCAAGGCGCTGGCCGCCCGCGACGACTCCGGCGGGCGCATCGACGCCGTCACCGACCGCGAGATCCTCGCCGCCTACCGGCTGCTCGCCCGCAGCGAGGCCGTCTTCGTCGAGCCGGCCTCGGCCGCGTCGGTGGCCGGGCTGCTCAAGGTGGCCGCCGCCGGTGAGCTCGCGCCCGGGCAGCGCGTCGTCTGCACGGTCACCGGCAACGGCCTCAAGGACCCCGACTGGGCCATCTCCGGTGCGCCCGCCCCGGTGACGATCCCGGTCGACGCCGCCGCGGCCGCCGCGCAGCTGGGCCTGTGAGCGGCGCCGCCGTCCGCGTCCGGGTCCCCGCCACCAGCGCGAACCTCGGCCCCGCGTTCGACTGCGCGGGACTGGCGCTCGCGCTGCACGACGTCGTCGAGTTCGCCGTCGCCGACTCCGGGCTGGCCGTCGAGGTGTCCGGCGCCGGGGCGGGGGAGCTGCCGACCGACGCCTCGCACCTGGTCGTGCGGGCCTTCCGCGCCGCCTGCGACGTGCTCGGCTGGTCCCCGCCCGGCCTGCGCGTGCGAGCCGCCAACGGCATCCCGCAGGGCCGGGGGATGGGCTCGTCGGCCGCGGCCGTCGTCGCCGGCGTCGTCGGCGCGTTCGAGCTGTGCCCCGACGTCGACGTCCGGGACGACGACGCCGTGCTCCGGCTGGCGACCGAGCTCGAGGGCCACCCCGACAACGTCGCGCCGTGCCTGCTCGGCGGGGCCACGCTGTCGTGGATGGGGGAGTGCGGCGCCCGCGCCGTGCGGCTGCCGGTCGCCGCCGGCGTACGCCCACTCGTCCTGGTGCCGGCGGCGACGCTGTCGACGCACGTCGCCCGCGGGCTGCTGCCCGACGCCGTCCCGCACGCCGACGCCGCGCACGCCGCCGGCCGCGCCGCGCTGCTGGTGCACGCGCTGACCTGCGACCCGCGGCTGCTGTTCGAGGCCACCGAGGACCGGCTGCACCAGCGCCAGCGCGCCGCCGCGATGCCCGGGTCGGCCGCGCTGCTCGACCGGCTGCGGGCGGCCGGCCACGCCGCGACGGTCTCCGGGGCCGGGCCGAGCCTGCTCGTCCTCACCGCCGCGGACGGGAACGCCGGAGTGCGGGGGGTGACGTCGCTCACCCCGGACGGGTGGGACCTCTACCCCCTGGAGGTGGACGCCGACGGCGTCCGCGTGGTGCGCGGAGCGCCTGGGGTATCGTCTGCATAACGAGGAACACACCGCAGGCCAGCGGTGTTGTCCCGGTCGCAGGGCGAGTCTAGTCTTCGGGCGTAGCCGCTCTTCTCGGGCGAGCCTCGCGCGGGGCGTTGCAGACGTTCTCACCGTCGGCGCCGATCCGTCCCGCACCCACTCGATCCGCGGTCTGTCCTGCTGTCCCGCCACACCGGCCGGACGGGCAGCTGTCGGGTCACCCCCTGCGCTGGTAGGCGCAGGTCACCGCAGGGAAGGACCTGTACGTGAGCGAAACCACCGACCTCGCCGCCGTCGGTGCCCCCGAGGGCGCCGCGGGTGAGGCACCTGCTGCTCCGGGGACGGCGGGCCGGTCCCGCCGCCGCGGCAGCGGGCTGGCCGGGATGCTGCTCCCCGAGCTCCAGCGGCTCGCGGCCGAGCTGGGCATCTCCGGCACGGGCCGCATGCGCAAGGGCGACCTCGTCGCCGCCATCTCCGCCCGCCAGGTCGGCGGCGACCCGGCCCCCAGCACCCCCGCCTCCAGCACGCCGGCCCCCAGCGCGGCCGAGGACGCCGGTGCGCCCGCCGCGCGGGGCGTCGCCGCCACCGCCGCGCCGATCGAGGCCCCCGTCAGCGGAGGCGCCAACGGCGGCCCGGTGAGCGCCCCGGCCGCCGACGGCACCGAGAGCGCGCCGCGCCGCCGCCGTGCCGCCAGCCGTCCCGCCGGTGCGCCGACCGCCGAGGACGCCGCCGCGCCCGCCGCGCGGGGCGTCGCCGCCACCGCCGCGCCGATCGAGGCCCCCGTCAGCGGAGGCGCCAACGGCGGCCCGGTGACCGCCCCGCCCGCCGAGCGGACCGAGGGCGAGCAGGCCGACCGCGAGCGCGCCGACGACGACCGTGCCGAGAGCGACCGCCCGCGCCGGGAGCGCGGCCGGACCCGCGACCGCGACAGCCGCGACCGCGACGGCGACCGTGCCGAGCGGACCCGCGACGGCGAGCGGACCCGCGACGGCGAGCGCGCCGAGCGCACCCGGGACGGAGGCCGCGAGGGCAACCGCACCGACGGCAACCGCACCGACGGCAACCGCCCCGAGCGCGACCGCACCGAGCGCGACCGTCCCGACGGGAACCGCACCGACGGCAACCGGACCGACGGCCACCGCGGTCCCGACCGCGGCGAGCGCAGCGAGCGCGGCGGCCGCACCGACCGCACCGAGCGCGACCGCACCGACCGCGACCGCACCGACCGCAGCCGCGACGACCGGGCCGACGAGGACGACGACGACTTCGAGGGCGGCCGCGGCCGCCGGGGCCGTCGCTACCGCGACCGCAACCGCCGCACCGGCCGGGAGCGCTTCGACCAGCCGACCGAGCCCACCGTCAGCGAGGACGACGTCCTGCTGCCGGTGGCCGGCATCCTCGACGTGCTCGACAACTACGCGTTCGTCCGCACCTCGGGCTACCTGACCGGGCCCAACGACGTCTACGTGTCGCTGTCCCAGGTGCGCCGGCACGGCCTGCGCCGCGGTGACGCGATCACCGGCGCCGTCCGGCAGCCGCGCGAGGGGGAGCGCAAGGACAAGTACAACGCGCTGGTCCGCCTCGACTCGGTCAACGGCCTGGACCCCGAGCAGGCCCGCAACCGGCCGGAGTTCACCAAGCTGACCCCCCTCTACCCGCAGGAGCGCCTGCGGCTGGAGACCGAGCCGCAGCAGCTGACCACCCGGGTCATCGACCTCGTCATGCCGATCGGCAAGGGGCAGCGCGCCCTCATCGTCTCGCCGCCCAAGGCCGGCAAGACGATGGTGCTGCAGGCGATCGCCAACGCGATCACCACGAACAACCCCGAGTGCCACCTCATGGTCGTCCTCGTCGACGAGCGGCCCGAGGAGGTCACCGACATGCAGCGCTCGGTGAAGGGCGAGGTCATCGCCTCGACCTTCGACCGGCCGCCGTCGGACCACACCACGGTCGCGGAGCTGTCGATCGAGCGCGCCAAGCGCCTGGTCGAGATGGGCCACGACGTCGTCGTCCTGCTGGACTCGATCACCCGCCTGGGCCGCGCCTACAACCTGGCCGCCCCCGCGAGCGGGCGCATCCTCTCCGGCGGTGTGGACTCCACGGCGCTCTACCCGCCCAAGCGCTTCCTCGGCGCCGCCCGCAACATCGAGAACGGCGGCTCGCTGACCATCCTCGCCTCGGCGCTGGTCGAGACCGGCTCCACGATGGACACGGTCATCTTCGAGGAGTTCAAGGGCACGGGGAACGCGGAGATCAAGCTCGACCGCCGGCTGGCGGACAAGCGGGTCTTCCCGGCCGTCGACGTCAACGCGTCGGGCACCCGCAAGGAGGAGATCCTCCTCTCGCCCGACGAGCTGGCCATCGTCATCAAGCTGCGCCGGGTGCTCGCCGCGCTCGAGCCGCAGCAGGCGCTGGAGCTGCTGCTCGACAAGCTGCGCAAGACGCGCAACAACGTCGAGTTCCTCATGCAGATCCAGAAGACGACGCTCGGCCCCGAGCGCGACTAGCACCTCGCGGCAGCGGGCTCCGGCCGTCTGGGACACTGGGCGGCCGAGCCCCGCTGCGTGCCCGGAATGACCGGCCGGCCGCCGGCGTTCAGCCAGACAGCACCGAGACGTCCCCGGAAGAGGCCCGCATCATGAAGCCCGGTATCCACCCCGACTACCACACCACCACGGTCACCTGTGGGTGTGGGAACACCTTCACCACCCGCAGCACCGCGCCCAGCGGCCAGCTGACCGTCGAGACCTGCTCGGCCTGCCACCCCTTCTACACCGGCAAGCAGCGCATCCTCGACACCGGTGGCCGCGTGGCCCGCTTCGAGAAGCGGTTCGGCAAGCGCGGCGCGAACGCCGGCAAGTAGTCCCCCCGACGGCGCCCGTCCCACCTCGTGTGGGACGGGCGCCGTCGTCGTGTCCGCCCCACCCGGTGTGCACTTCCGCGGAAGTGCCCCGCTCCGCACGAGAGGTCCGCCCGATGAGCAGCCCCACCGACGCCGCACCCGACCGGCTGCGCGGGCTGCTCGACGAGCACGCCGCGCTGGAGACCGAGCTGGCCGACCCGGCCGTGCACGCCGACCAGGCCCGTGCCCGCCGGCTGGGCCGCCGCTACGCGCAGCTCGCCCCCCTCGTGGAGACCGCCCGGGCGCTCGACGCCGCCCGCGACGACCTGGCGGCCGCCCGCGAGCTGGCCGCCGAGGACCCCTCCTTCCGGGACGAGGTCACGGAGCTGGAGGGCAGGGTCGACGAGCTGACCGACCGGCTGCGCGAGCTGCTGCTGCCGAAGGACCCCGACGACGACAAGGACGTCATCCTCGAGATCAAGGCGGGGGAGGGCGGCGCGGAGTCGGCGCTGTTCGCCGGCGACCTGCTGCGCATGTACCTGCGCTACGCCGAGCGCCGCGGCTGGGCCACCGAGGTCCTGGACGCCGTCCCGGCCGAGCTCGGCGGGTACAAGGACGTCTCGATCGCGGTGAAGTCCCGGACCGACGAGGGCATCTGGTCGCGGCTGAAGTTCGAGGGCGGCGTGCACCGGGTGCAGCGGGTGCCGGTCACCGAGTCGCAGGGCCGCATCCACACCTCCGCCGTCGGCGTCCTGGTGCTGCCCGAGGCCGAGGAGGTCGACGTCACCGTCGACCCGGGCGACCTGCGCATCGACGTCTTCCGCTCCTCCGGGCCCGGCGGGCAGAGCGTGAACACCACCGACTCCGCCGTGCGCATCACCCACCTGCCCACCGGCATCGTGGTCAGCTCGCAGAACGAGAAGAGCCAGCTGCAGAACCGCGAGTCCGCGCTGCGCGTGCTGCGCTCCCGGCTGCTGGCCGCCGCCCGCGAGGAGGCCGCGGCCACCGCGAGCGACCAGCGGCGCAGCCAGGTGCGCACGGTCGACCGCAGCGAGCGGGTGCGCACCTACAACTTCCCGGAGAGCCGCATCTCCGACCACCGGGTGGGCTTCAAGGCGCACAACCTCGATCAGGTCCTCGACGGCGAGCTCGACCCGGTCATCGACGCGCTCACCCGGGCCCACACCGCCGAGCTCCTGGCGGCCGGCTCCTGAACGCGCGCGCGCTGCTCGCCGAGGCCGCGCGGCGGCTCGCCGCGGTCGGTGTCGAGTCGCCGCGGGTGGACGCCGAGCTGCTGCTCGCCCACGTCCTCGGCGTCCCCCGCACGGCGCTGCTCACCCGCGACCGGGTCGACGACGACGCCGCGGCCCGGTTCGCCGCGCTGCTCGACCAGCGGGCGGAGCGGGTGCCGCTGCAGCACCTCACCGGCCGCGCGCCCTTCCGCCACCTCGAGCTCGCCGTCGGCCCCGGGGTGTTCGTGCCGCGGCCGGAGACCGAGCAGCTCGTCGAGTGGGCGCTCGAGCGGCTGGCCGGCGTCCCCGAGCCCGTCGTCGTCGACCTCGGCAGCGGGTCGGGTGCCATCGCGCTGTCCGTCGCCGCCGAGCACCCCGGCGCGCGGGTCACCGCCGTCGAGCGCGACCCCGGCGCCGTCGAGTGGACCCGGCACAACGCCGCGCTGCGCGCCGCCACCGGCGACCGGCCGGTGACCGTGCTCGCCGGCGACATGACCGACCCGGGCCTGCTGCCCGAGCTCGACGGCGCCGTCGACCTCGTCGTCTCCAACCCGCCCTACGTGCCCGACGGCGCCCGGGTGCCGCGCGAGGTCGCCGACCACGACCCGCCGCTGGCCCTGTGGGGCGGCCCCGACGGCCTCGACGTCGTCCGCGGGCTGCTGCGCACCGCCGCCCGGCTGCTGCGCGACGGCGGCGCGCTCGGCGTCGAGCACGCCGACCAGCAGGGGAGCGCGCTGCCCGCGGTGGTGCGGGCGCACGGCGCGTTCGACGACGTCGCCGACCACCCCGACCTGGCCGGGCGGCCCCGCTTCACCACCGCCCGCCGCGTTCGGCGACACTGACCCCCCGTGGCCGATCTCTACGACTGCACCGACCCGGAGGCGCGCGCCGCGGGCGTGGACGCCGCCGCCGCGGCGATCGGCCGCGGCGAGCTGGTGCTCCTGCCCACCGACACCGTCTACGGCGTGGGCGCCGACGCGTTCGCACCGCCCGCCGTCGCCGCGCTGCTCGCCGCGAAGAACCGCGGCCGGGCCATGCCGGTGCCCGTGCTGATCGGCGAGGCCTCGACGCTGGGCGGGCTGACCCTCAGCGTGCCCCGGGTGGCGACGCGCCTCGCCGAGGCGTTCTGGCCCGGCGGGCTGACCCTCGTCGTCGAGCACGCGCCGTCGCTGGCCTGGGACCTGGGCGACGCCGAGGGCACCGTCGCCGTCCGCCTCCCCGACGACGACGTCGCCCGCGAGCTGCTGCGCCGCACGGGCCCGCTGGCGGTGTCCAGCGCCAACCGCTCCGGCCGGCCGGCCGCGACGACGGCGGAGGAGGCGGTGGCCCAGCTCGGCGAGCACGCCGCGGTCGTCCTCGACGGCGGACCCCGGGCGGAGGCCGTCCCGAGCACCATCGTCGACTGCACCGGCCCGGTGCCCCGCGTGCTGCGCGTCGGCGCGGTGCCGGTCGACCGGCTGCGCGAGGTCGTGCCGGACCTCACGGACTGACGGCGGACCCCGTCGCCCGCCGCGTCCCGCTGCGTGCCAGGTCCGGGCGATACCGTGGGGGTTCCGCACCGTCGTCTGGCCCCGGGAGCACCGTCGCGATGAGCACCTCCGCCGGTCCCCGCGGAGGCTGACCCGTGCGCGAGTACGCCGTCGTGCTGCTGACCGCCGGGCTGGTCACCTTCCTGGCCACCCCGGTCGTGCGGGTCGCCGCGGTCCGGTTGCGGATGATGGCGGCGCCCCGCGAGCGCGACGTGCACGTCATCCCGACCCCGCGCGGCGGTGGCGTGGCCATGTACCTCGGCGTGGCCGCGGCGGTCATGGTGGCCACCCGGCTGCCCGCGCTGCAGCGCACCTTCGACGACTCCCAGACCGCCGCCGTCCTCATCGCCGGCGGGCTGATCTGCCTGCTCGGCGTGCTCGACGACAAGTTCGGCCTCGACGCGCTCACCAAGCTCACGGGGCAGATCGCCGCGGCCGGGGTCATGGTGCTCATCGGCGTCCAGCTGGCGTTCCTGTTCCTGCCGGTGGCCGACATCGGCACCATCTCGTTCGGCCCGGACGTCGGCGTGCCGCTCACCATCCTGCTGACCGTCCTGACGGTGAACGCGCTCAACTTCATCGACGGCCTCGACGGGCTGGCTGCCGGCGTCTCGGCGATCGCCGCGCTGGCCTTCTTCGCCTACAGCTACAACCTCAGCCGGGTCGGCTACGACGACGTCGCCAGCGCCCCCGCCCTGGTGACCGCCGTGCTCGCCGGCGCCTGCCTGGGGTTCCTGCCGCACAACTTCAGCCCGGCCCGGATCTTCATGGGCGACTCCGGGTCGATGCTCGTCGGGCTCATGCTGTCGGCGGCCGCGGTGAGCGCCACCGGTCGCGTCGACGCGCAGTCCTTCGACTCGGCGGCCAGCCTGCTGCCCCTCGCGCTGCCCCTGCTCGTGCCGGTCGCGGTCCTGTTCATCCCGTTCATCGACCTGGTGCTGGCCGTCGTCCGCCGCACCCGGCGTGGCCAGTCGCCGTTCTCGCCGGACAAGATGCACCTGCACCACCGGCTGCTGGCCATCGGCCACTCGCACCGCCGCGCCGTGCTCACCATGTACTTCTGGGCGGCCCTGCTGTCCTTCGGCGCGGTGGCCCTGTCGGTGACCGGCGGGAAGGCGGAGCTGCTCGTGCTCATCGCCGCGCTGCTGGTCGTGGGCGTCGTCGTCGTCCTCGCCCCGCACACCCGCCGGGCCGCCCGGGAGGCCCGCGCCGCGGAGATCGCCGCCCAGCGGCGGCGCAGCCGCGCCGCCCACCCCAGCGCCCGCGCCGTCCGTCCCGCCACCCCGCCCGCCGGCCCGACCGTCCCCGGCCGACCCGGCGACCCGGCCGGCACGCCGTCGCCCCAGGGAGTCCGATGACCGCCCCCGCGCCCGAGCGGCAGGTCCCGTGGGACCTCTCCTTCCTGCGCGTCGGCGCGCTCGTCACCGGCGCCGTCGCCGTCGTGGCCGCCGTGGTCGTCGGACTCGTCGCCGGCTGGGCCGACGCCGCCGGCGTGCTGGTCGGCGCAGCGGTGGTGACGGCGTTCTTCGTCGTCTCCGGTGTCGTCATCGCCTGGGCCGGCCGGATCCACGACTCCTACACCCTCCCGGCGGCGCTCGGTGCCTTCTTCGTCAAGGCCGTCGTGCTCTTCGCCGTGCTGGGCGCGCTACCGGAGGACGGCTGGCTCGACCGGCTGACGATGGCCTGGTCGGTCGTCGTCGGCGCGCTGCTGTGGAGCGGCGTCCAGCTGCGCTGGGTCTGGACCCGCCCGATCTACTACGTCCAGCCGCCCGCGCCACCCGGTCAGGGGACCGTCCCCCCGGCACCGGAAGGGCCCGCGACACGCGGCTGATAGGGTCCCCGCGATGACCGAGGACGACCCCGTGCGCGGGGATTCCCGGTCTCGACCTGCGCGACCAGCCGCTCCTCGGGGCAGCGGTGCCGAGACCGGCTACGCCGTCATCGGGACCATGATCTCGGGGATGGCCGTGTGGGGCGGTGCCGGGTGGTTGCTCGACCGGTGGCTGGACACGCGCGTGTTCCTGCCGGTCGGGATCATCCTCGGCATGGCGGCGGCCATCTACCTGGTCGTCAAACGGTACGGCGGGCTGCCACCAACCCCTGGTGCACCCGAGAAGAGCACCACCCCGGGCGGACGACGGAGCCGGCCCAGGACGCAGAAGGGACAACGGTGACCTCCAGCGCCCTCGCGCTCGCAGGCGTACTCGCGGCCGAGTCTGGCGGGGACGGGTTCGAGGCTCCGAGCATCGCGGAGTTCAACCCCGAGCCGATCGCCGAGTTCTCCCTGCTGGGCGTCGACTTCGCCATCACCCGCATCACGCTCGGCCTGTGGTTCGCCACCCTGGCGATGCTCGTCTTCATGGTCATGACGGTGCGCCGGCCGCAGATCGTGCCGGGCAAGCTGCAGTTCGTCGGTGAGAGCGGCTACTCGCTCGTCCGCGACGGCATCGCCCGCGACGTCGTCGGTCCGAAGGGGCTGCCCTTCGCACCGTTCCTCGCGTCGCTCTTCTTCTTCATCCTCGCGAACAACTTCATGGCGATCCTGCCGCTGGCGCAGATCTCGCCGATGTCGAAGTTCGCGTTCCCGCTGGTGCTGGCCGGCATCTGCTGGCTCGTCTACATCTACATCGGCATCCGCGAGCAGGGCGCCGGCCGCTACTTCAAGGACATCCTGTTCCTCCCGGGCGTGCCCAAGCCGATGTACGTGCTCGTCACCCCGATCGAGATCCTGCAGAACTTCGTCGTGCGGCCGTTCACCCTGGCGGTCCGGCTCTTCGCCAACATGTTCGCCGGCCACATGCTGCTGGTCGTCTTCTCCCTCGGCGCGGTCTACCTGTTCAGCCGCGACAACTTCTCGTTCGTCTTCGGCCCGGTCTCGGCGCTGATGGCGATCGTGATGACCTTCTTCGAGCTGCTGGTCATCTTCCTGCAGGCCTACGTCTTCACCGTGCTGATGGGGACCTACCTCAACGGCTCGATCGAGGCCGAGCACTGAGCCCCGGGCACTGAGGGGCCGACCCGGCCCCCCGCGCCACCCGGACCGCACCACCCGCACGACCCCCGCAAGCCGCCCGGAGCACTCCGGGCGACGACACAGGAGGAACACCCCGCATGATCGAGGTACTGGCAGAGCTCAACGGCAATGTCGGGACGATGGGCTACGGCCTGGCCGCCATCGGCCCGGGCATCGGCGTCGGCATCGTCTGGGCGGCCTACATCCAGGCCACCGCCCGCCAGCCCGAGTCGGCCGGCCTGACCCGCACCTACGCGTTCCTCGGGTTCGCCCTCTCCGAGGCCCTCGCGCTCATCGGCTTCGTCGTCCCCTTCATCTTCACCTGATCCGCAGCAGCGGGCCCGGGCGCCGACACGAGACAGGGACACTGAACGCATGAGCACCCTCGCAGCGGAGAGCGGGAACCCGCTCCTCCCTCCGCTCGGTGAGATCATCATCGGCCTGATCGCCTTCGCGGTCGTCATGCTGGTCTTCTTCAGGTTCATCGCGCCGCGCTTCGAGCAGGTCTTCCGGGCCCGCCGCGAGGCGATCGAGGGCGGGATCGAGCGGGCCGAGGCGATGCAGGCCGAGGCGCGCGCCGCGCTCGAGCAGTACCGCGCGCAGCTCGCCGAGGCCCGCACCGAGGCCGCGCAGATCCGCGACCAGGCACGGGCCGAGGGGCAGCAGATCCTCGCCGAGCTGCGTGCCCAGGCGCAGGAGGAGTCCGCGCGGATCGTCGCCCGCGGCGAGGAGCAGCTGGCCGCCAACCGGCAGTCGGTCGTCAACGAGCTGCGCGGCCAGATCGGCGCGCTCGCCGTCGACCTCGCCGGCCGGGTGGTGGGCGAGTCCCTCGAGGACGACGCGCGGCGCCGCGGCACCGTCGACCGCTTCCTCGACCAGCTCGACGGCATGGCCCCCGGCGCGCCCGGTGACGGGCGGACCGGCAGCACCGTGTTCGTGCCCGGCGGCGACCGCTGATGGACGCCTCCAGTCGGCAGGCGCTCACGCTCTCGCGTGAGCGCCTGGCGGAGACGACACGGGGGGCCGCGGGCCCGGGGCTGCTGGCCTTCGCCGACGAGCTGTTCGCGGTGGCGCGGCTGCTCGACGGCCAGGTCACGCTGCGGCGGGCGCTGTCGGACCCGGCGGCCAAGCCCGCCGACCGTGCCGGACTCGTCGCGCGGATCCTCGGGGGGCGGGTCTCCGAGGCCACCGTCGACCTGGTGCAGACCGTCGCGCGGCAGCGCTGGTCGCGGCCGCTGGACCTGGTCGAGGCCATGGAGGACCTGGCCACCCAGGCCGCGCTGGACGCGGCGGAGGCCCGCGGCGAGCTCGAGGGCGTGGAGGACGAGCTGTTCCGGTTCGGGCGGATCGTCGCCGGTGACGGCGAGCTGGCCCGCATCCTCTCCGACGACCGCGCTCCCGCCGAGGGGAAGACCGCGCTGCTCGACCGGCTGGTCTCCGGCCGGGTCAGCCCGGTGAGCGAGCTGCTGCTGCGGAACTCGCTGACCACGCGGCACGTGGGCAACTCGGAGAACCGGGTCGTGCGCCTGTCGGAGGCCGCCTCCGCGCGGCGCGGCCGGTCCGTCGCCCACGTGACGAGTGCCGTGCCGCTGACCGCGCAGCAGGAGCAGCGGCTCCGCGACGTGCTCGGCCGGGTCTACGGGCGGGCCATCGGCCTGCAGGTGACCGTGGACCCCGGAGTCCTCGGCGGCCTGGTCGTCCGCGTCGGTGACGAGGTCATCGACGGCAGCATCGCCAACCGGCTCGAGATCGCGGGCCGGCGGCTCACGGGCTGACCCCCCACCCCACTCCAGACACCACCCAGCAGCAGCACCCAGCAGGGAAGAGGACGCGAGCCATGGCCGAGCTGACGATCTCCGCAGACGAGATCCGCAGTGCCATCCAGAACTACGTCACCGAGTACTCCCCGGACGTCTCCCGGGAAGAGGTCGGGATCGTCACCGAGGCCGGCGACGGCATCGCCCGTGTCGAGGGCCTGCCCTCGGTCATGACCAACGAGCTGCTCGAGTTCGAGAGCGGCGTCCGTGGCCTGGCCCTCAACCTCGACGTGCGCGAGGTCGGCGTGGTCGTCCTCGGCGACTTCGCCGGCATCGAGGAGGGCCAGCAGGTCCGCCGCACCGGCGAGGTCCTCTCGGTGCCGGTCGGCGACGGCTACCTCGGCCGCGTCGTCGACCCGCTGGGCAACCCGATCGACGGCGCCGGCCCGGTCGCCACCACCGGCCGCCGGGCGCTGGAGCTGCAGGCGCCCACCGTGGTGCAGCGCAAGTCGGTGCACGAGCCGCTGCAGACCGGGATCAAGGCCATCGACGCCATGACCCCCATCGGCCGCGGCCAGCGCCAGCTGGTCATCGGCGACCGCCAGACCGGCAAGACGGCCATCGTCACCGACACGATCATCAACCAGAAGGAGGCCTGGGCCACCGGCGACCCGGCGCAGCAGGTGCGCTGCATCTACGTCGCCGTCGGTCAGAAGGGCTCCACGATCGCCGCCATCCGCGCGGCGCTCGAGGAGGCCGGCGCGATGGAGTACACGACCATCGTCGCCGCCCCCGCGTCGGAGTCGGCCGGCTTCAAGTACATCGCCCCCTACACCGGCTCGGCCATCGGCCAGCAGTGGATGTACGAGGGCAAGCACGTCCTGATCGTGTTCGACGACCTGTCCAAGCAGGCCGAGGCCTACCGCGCCGTCTCGCTGCTGCTGCGCCGCCCGCCGGGCCGCGAGGCCTACCCCGGCGACGTCTTCTACCTCCACTCCCGCCTGCTGGAGCGCTGCGCGAAGCTCTCCGACGAGATGGGCGCGGGCTCGATGACCGGGCTGCCGCTCATCGAGACCAAGGGCAACGACGTGTCGGCCTACATCCCGACCAACGTCATCTCGATCACCGACGGGCAGATCTTCCTCGAGACCGGTCTGTTCAACTCCGGCGTGCGTCCGGCGATCAACGTCGGCATCTCGGTGTCCCGGGTCGGTGGCTCGGCCCAGATCAAGGCGATGAAGTCCGTCGCCGGCCGGCTGCGGCTGGACCTTGCGCAGTACCGGGAGCTCGAGGCGTTCGCCTCCTTCTCCTCGGACCTCGACGCCTCCAGCCGCGCCACCCTCGATCGCGGGCAGCGGCTCGTCGAGCTGCTCAAGCAGGGCCAGTACCAGCCCTACCCGGTGGAGCGCGAGGTCGTCTCGCTGTGGCTGGGCACCACCGGCAAGCTCGACCGCGTGCCGGTGGGCGACGTCCGCCGCTTCGAGGCGGAGTTCCTCGACCACGTCGCCCGCAACGAGACCGGCGTCTTCGACGAGATCCGCACGTCGAAGACCCTGGGTGACGACGCGGTGCAGGGCCTCGAGCGGGCGGTGGCCGCCTTCTCGCAGCAGTTCACGACCTCCGACGGCAGCTCGCTGACCGAGCCCGAGGCCGAGGCCATGGACGCGTCCGAGCGTGGCCAGGAGCGCGTCCAGGTCAAGAAGGGCTGAGGCGGTGGCCGGTTCGCTCCGCGCGCTGCGGCGCCGCATCCGCTCCACCCAGTCGACGAAGAAGATCTTCTCGGCCCAGGAGCTGATCGCCGGCGCCCGCATCGTGCGTGCCCAGGCCCGGGTGGAGGCCTCCAAGCCCTACGCCCGGGAGATCACCCGCGTCCTGTCCGCGCTGGCCTCGTCGGCGTCGCTGGACCACCCGCTGCTCACCGAGCGCCCGGACGCCCGCCGCGCGGCGGTCCTGGTGATCACCTCCGACCGCGGGTTCGCCGGCTCGTACAACGTCAACGTGCTCCGGCGCACCGAGGAGCTGCTCTCCCTGCTGCGGCAGGAGGGCAAGGAGCCGGTGCTCTACGTCGTCGGCCGCAAGGGGGAGACCTACTACTCCTTCCGCGACCGCCCGATGGAGCAGACCTTCACCGGCTTCTCCGAGCAGCCCGGCTACACCGACGCGCAGGAGGTCGGTGCCGCGCTCATCGACGCCTTCACCGCCGGTCAGGACGACGGTGACGGCGGCTCGGGCGCGGACGGCGTGGACGAGCTGCACATCGTCTACACCGAGTTCCGGTCGCTGCTGGCCCAGGTCCCGGTCGCCAAGCGGATGGCCCCGCTGGAGATCGAGGAGGTCGAGGAGTTCGACTACGAGCGGGAGGACCGCGAGGCCGGGCGCACCGGCGACAGCGGCGTCCCGACGTCCTACGAGTTCGAGCCCTCGGCCGAGGCGCTGCTCGACGCGCTGCTCCCCAAGTACGTCACCACCCGCATCTACGCGGCGATGCTCGAGGCGGCCGCCTCGGAGTCGGCGTCGCGGCGGCGGGCGATGAAGTCGGCGTCCGACAACGCCGAGGAGCTGGCCAAGAACCTCTCCCGCCAGGCCAACCAGGCCCGGCAGGCCGAGATCACCCAGGAGATCAGTGAGATCGTCGGCGGCGCCGACGCACTGGTCTCCGCCGGCGCCGACGACTGACACCCGAACCACCCGAGCCAGGAGCGACTCCCATGACCGTCACCGAGGACCGTCCGTCCACCCAGTCGACGCAGGCCGCCGGCCGCGTCGTCCGGGTCACCGGGCCGGTCGTCGACGTCGAGTTCCCGCGCGACGCGATGCCCGACCTGTTCAACGCCCTGGAGGTGGAGGTCACCCTCGCCGACCTGGGCAAGACGCTGACCCTCGAGGTCGCCCAGCACCTGGGTGACAACGTGGTCCGCACCATCTCCATGCAGCCCACCGACGGCCTGGTCCGCGGCGCGGCGGTCACCGACACCGGCTCGGCCATCTCGGTGCCCGTCGGCGACGTCACCACCGGCCACGTGTGGAACGCGCTGGGCCAGTGCCTCGACGAGCCCGGCTACGGCCTGGACGCCCCGCGCTGGGAGATCCACCGGCACGCCCCGCGCTTCGACCAGCTCGAGGGCCGCACCGAGCTGCTCGAGACCGGCATCAAGGTCATCGACCTGCTGACCCCCTACGTGGCCGGCGGGAAGATCGGCCTGTTCGGCGGCGCCGGCGTGGGCAAGACGGTGCTCATCCAGGAGATGATCCGCCGCGTCGCGCAGGAGTTCGGTGGCGTGTCGGTGTTCGCCGGCGTCGGCGAGCGCACCCGCGAGGGCAACGACCTCATCACCGAGATGACCGAGTCCGGCGTCATCGACTCCACCGCGCTGGTCTTCGGCCAGATGGACGAGCCGCCGGGCACCCGCCTGCGGGTGGCGCTGTCGGCGCTGACGATGGCGGAGTACTTCCGCGACGAGCAGAACCAGGACGTGCTGCTCTTCATCGACAACATCTTCCGGTTCACGCAGGCCGGCTCGGAGGTCTCCACGCTGCTGGGCCGCATGCCCTCCGCGGTGGGCTACCAGCCGACCCTGGCCGACGAGATGGGCGAGCTGCAGGAGCGGATCACCTCGACCCGCGGCCACTCGATCACCTCGCTGCAGGCCATCTACGTGCCCGCCGACGACATCACCGACCCGGCGCCGCACACCACCTTCGCCCACCTCGACGCGACGACGGTGCTCTCGAGGCCGATCTCGGAGAAGGGCATCTACCCGGCCGTCGACCCGCTGGACTCCACCAGCCGGATCCTCGACCCGCAGTACGTCGGGCAGGAGCACTACGCGATCGCCCAGACGGTGAAGCAGATCCTGCAGCGCTACCAGGAGCTGCAGGACATCATCGCCATCCTCGGCATCGACGAGCTCTCCGAGGAGGACAAGGTCACGGTCAACCGGGCCCGGCGCATCGAGCGCTTCCTCTCGCAGAACATGTTCGTGGCCGAGGCCTTCACCGGGCAGCCCGGCTCGTTCGTGCCGCTGTCGGAGACCCTCGAGGCGTTCAAGGCGCTCACCGAGGGCAACTACGACCACGTGCCCGAGCAGGCCTTCTTCATGTGCGGTGGCCTCGAGGACCTCGAGCGCAACGCCGAGAAGCTCAAGCGCGGCTGAGGACGGCCCCTCGCCCCCGCCGGTCGCGGCGGGACCCGGCGAGGGAGGCCGTTCCCCGGCACGGAGCGCACGACGGCCGGGCACCCCGAACGGGGTGCCCGGCCGTTACGCGTCCGTGACCTGCGCGGACGTCGTCCGTGCGGGACCGGTGACGGAGCGTCGGGACCGGCCAGGAAACACCCGGCGGAGTGGTTCACACCCGCCGTCCGTGGGCAACGGGCCTGGCGGTTGACCCCTCAAGAGCGGGAGCCTGCTTGCCGATCGAGCAGGTGGCGCCCGGAGGGACCGGACGCTCGGTTGCGGGAGACGACGATGGACTGGCTGGACGGGACGAGCACGGACGCGACGGTGAGCCGGCTGCCGATCAGCACCCCCGACCCCGGCTGGACCTGGCCGCCGTCGGCGCCGGTGTCCCACGTCGACGACATCCGCTACGACACCGAGGACTGGGCGCCGGCCTCCACCGTCCGCCACCCCTGGGTGCGGGTGGGCCGCTGGACGCTGCTCTACCGCCGCGCCGCCTGAAGAAGGACCACCCTTCCCCCCACGCCTCGCAGGCTCGGCGCGGGCCCCTGAAGGGTGGCCGTTCCAGCACGTTGCCCGGCCCCCACGGGGCGCCGGGCCGGCCGCGGCTAGAGTGGGGAGGACCGTCGCCGTGCCCGCTTCCCGGCCGGCGTCCTGAACACCGCCCGTCGGTGGACCCGGAGGAGTGTCGTGGCGACCCTGCAGGTCGAGTTGGTGGCCGTCGAGCGGACGATCTGGTCCGGCGAGGCCAGCATGGTCATCGCCCGGACCACCGAGGGCGAGATCGGCGTCCTGCCCAGCCACGCCCCGCTCCTCGGTGAGCTCGCCCCCGGCGGCGTGGTCACCATCCGCACCGTCGAGGGCGACGACCTCGTCGTCGCCGCGCACGGCGGCTTCCTCTCGGTCACCCCGACCAAGGTCTCCATCCTCGCCGAGACGGCCGAGATCTCCTCCGAGATCGACGTGGAGCGTGCCCGTGAGGCCCTGCGCCGGGCCGAGGAAGGCGGCGACGACCCGGAGGCCCGGGCCGCCGTCCGTCGCGCGCAGTCGCGACTGCAGGCCGCCGGCCAGTCCGCCTGACCCGACCGGACCTCCCCGCGCCACCCCGCCGGTGACCACCGTCCTGATCGTCGTGGCCGCCGCGCTGGTGGTCGCCGTGGTGGTCGCCTTCCTGCTGCGCCGGCGGTTGCTGCTCAGCGGGCTCGGCGCGGTGACCATGTGGCTGCGCCCGGCCGGGAGCTCCCGCTGGTCGGTCGGCGTGGCCTGGTACGGCGGCGACGCGCTGCTGTGGTACCGCGGCCTGTCGCTGTCGGTGCGGCCCCAGCAGCGGCTGTGCCGCCACGAGGTGCGGGTGGAGAGCCGTCGTGGTGCTGGCCCCGAGGACGTCGCCCTGCCCGACGACGTCGTCGTCCTGTCCTGCGCGACCGGCAGCGGCCGCAAGGAGCTGGCCATGGAGCCCTCGACGGTGACCGGGTTCCTCTCCTGGGTGGAGTCGGCGCCCCCGGGCTCCTGAGCTCCGGTCAGCTCACCGGCGCGCCGCCCGCTGGGCGTGCACGCCGCTGTGCGCGCCGGGCTCCCACAGCACGTCGCCGTCCGGGTTGGCCTCGCGGGCGAGGATGAACAGCAGGTCCGAGAGCCGGTTGAGGTAGCGCGCGGTCTCGGGGTTGGTGCGCTCGCCGTCGGCCTGCAGCAGCGCCCACACGCTGCGCTCGGCCCGCCGCACGACGACCCGCGCCTGGTGCAGCAGCGCCGCCAGCGGGGTGCCCCCGGGCAGCACGAAGCTGGTCAGCGCCGGCAGCGCCTCGTTGTGCTCGTCGCAGGCCGCCTCCAGCCGCTCGGTGTAGGCGGCGGTCACCCGCAGCGGCGGGTGCGCGGGGTCGGGCACCACCGGCGTCGACAGGTCCGCGCCGACGTCGAACAGGTCGTTCTGGACGCTGCGCACGAGGTCGGTGAGCTCCGGCGACGGGGACCCGAGGGCCAGGGCGATCCCGAGCACGCTGTTGGCCTCGTCGACGTCGGCGTAGGCGACCAGCCGCGGGTCGGTCTTGGTCACCCGGCTCATGTCGCCCAGGTGCGTCTGGCCGGCGTCACCGGTCTTCGTGTAGATGCGCGTCAGCCGGACCGTCATGCCGGCGAGCCTAGGAGGTGGGCGGAGCGCGCCGGCGCGCCACCGTAGGGTGGGCCGGTGCAGTGCTTCGAGGTGACCGGCGGCACGGCCCTGACCGGCCGGGTGCGCGTCACGGGGGCGAAGAACAGCGCCCTCAAGCTCATGGCCGCCGCGTTGCTGGCCTCCGGGCGCACGACGGTCGACGAGGTGCCCGACATCCTCGACGTCTCGATCATGAGCGAGGTGCTGCGCCGGCTCGGCTGCGGCGTCACCTACGAGCGGTCGGGGCTGTCCGGTGGCGGCGGGCGGGTGGTCGTCGACGTGCCCGACGACCCGGCCACCGAGACCGACTACGACCTGGTGCGCCGGATGCGCGCGTCGATCAGCGTGCTCGGCCCGCTGGTGGCCCGCTGCGGCAGCGCCCGGGTGGCGCTGCCCGGCGGCGACGCGATCGGCTCCCGCGGGCTGGACATGCACATCTCCGGCCTCGAGCGGCTCGGTGCCTCGATCCACAGCGAGCACGGCTTCCTGGTGGCCAGCGCGCCGCGGCTGCGCGGCACGTCGATCTGGCTGGACTTCCCCTCGGTGGGGGCGACGGAGAACCTGCTCATGGCGGCCGTGCTCGCCGAGGGCACCACGGTGATCGACAACGCCGCCCGCGAGCCGGAGATCGTCGACATCTGCTCGATGCTCACCGCGATGGGCGCGCGCATCGACGGCGCGGGCACCTCCACGCTGACCGTCGAGGGCGTGACCGAGCTCGCCCCGGTCACCTACACCACCGTCCCCGACCGGATCGTCGCCGGCACCTGGTGCATCGGGGCGGTCATGACCCGCGGGGACGTCGTCGTCGAGCGGGCCGTGCCCGAGCACCTCGCCGTCCCGCTGGACAAGCTCGTCAGCGCCGGCGCCACCGTGGAGGTCGTCGACGGCGGCGTCCGGGTGGCCATGGACGAGCGGCCCCGCGGGGTCGACGTCGTCACGCTGCCCTTCCCGGGGTTCCCCACCGACCTGCAGCCGATGGCCGTCGCGCTGGCCGCCGTCTCCACGGGCACGGCGCTCATCACCGAGAACGTGTTCGAGGGCCGGTTCATGTTCGTCAACGAGCTGGTGCGGCTCGGCGCCGACGTCCGCATCGACGGCCACCACGCCGTCGTCCGCGGCCGGGAGCGGCTCTCCAGCGCCCCGGTGGTGGCCACCGACATCCGCGCCGGCGCCGGCCTCGTGCTGGCCGGGCTGGTCTCCGACGGCGTCACCGAGGTGCAGGACGTGCACCACGTCGACCGCGGTTACCCCGACTTCGTCGACCAGCTGCGCGGTCTGGGCGCGGGCATCACCCGGGTCGACCGCGACGGGTAGTCAGGCCGCCGGGAACGAGGCGGCGATCTCGCGGGCGCGGGCGGCGTCCTCGGGGAACACCAGCACGTCGGCGCGGTGCGGCGAGGGGCAGCGGACGGTGGAGCGGATCCCGGCGTCGGACAGGACCGCGCGGAAGGCCAGCGCCGACTCCCGGCGGGAGAGGGTGGCCACCCGGGTGAGCAGGCCGTCGTCGGACGGCACCGGACGGCGTCGCGTGCTGCCGGACCGGCCGGTGCCGAAGGCCCAGCGCATGAAGAGGGCCAGCAGCACCATCACCACGACCGCGACCACGGGTCCGGCGATGTAGCTGAGGCTCCCCGGCTGCAGCATCTGACTCCTCCCGGGCCGGCAGTGCACGATCCAGTGTGCCACCGCCGACGTCCCCTCGACGGGGGTGCTACTGGCGGGTAGCCGGGCCCTACACTCCGCGGGCATGCCGTCCCCTCCGCCGCCGAAGGACCGCGACCGCCCCTGGGTCATGCGCACCTACGCCGGCCACTCGTCGCCGGCGGAGTCCAACGCGCTCTACCGCCGCAACCTGGCGAAGGGGCAGACCGGCCTGTCGGTGGCCTTCGACCTGCCCACGCAGACCGGCTACGACCCCGACGACGAGCTCGCCGTCGGTGAGGTGGGCAAGGTCGGTGTGCCGGTGGCGCACGTCGGTGACGTGCGCGCGCTCTTCGACGGCATCCCGCTCGACGGGATGAACACGTCGATGACGATCAACGCCACCGCGATGTGGCTGCTCGCGCTCTACCAGGTGGTCGCCGAGGAGCAGGGCCACGACGTCGCCGCGCTGGCCGGGACGACGCAGAACGACATCATCAAGGAGTACCTGTCGCGGGGGACCTACGTGTTCCCGCCGGGGCCCTCGATGCGCCTGATCACCGACATGGTGGCCTACACCGTCACGGCGATGCCGAAGTGGAACCCGATCAACATCTGCAGCTACCACCTGCAGGAGGCCGGGGCGACGCCGGTGCAGGAGATCGCCTACGCGATGAGCACCGCGATCGCCGTGCTGGACTCGGTGCGCGACTCCGGCCAGGTGCCGCCGGAGCGCTTCGGCGAGGTGGTCGCGCGCATCTCCTTCTTCGTCAACGCGGGCGTCCGCTTCGTCGAGGAGATGTGCAAGATGCGCGCCTTCACCCGGCTCTGGGACGAGCTGACCGAGGAGCGCTACGGCGTGCGCGACCCGAAGCACCGGCGCTTCCGCTACGGGGTGCAGGTCAACTCCCTGGGCCTGACCGAGGCGCAGCCGGAGAACAACGTCCAGCGGATCGTGCTGGAGATGCTCGCGGTGACGCTGTCCAAGGACGCCCGCGCCCGCGCGGTGCAGCTGCCGGCCTGGAACGAGGCGCTCGGCCTGCCCCGCCCCTGGGACCAGCAGTGGTCGCTGCGGCTGCAGCAGGTGCTCGCCTACGAGACCGACCTGCTCGAGTACGACGACCTGTTCACCGGCTCGGTGGTCGTCGAGCGCAAGGTCGCCGAGCTGGTGGAGGGCGCCCGCGCCGAGATCGCCCGCGTGCAGGGGATGGGCGGCGCGGTGGCCGCCGTCGAGTCCGGCTACATGAAGGGCCGGCTGGTCGCCTCGCTGGCCGAGCGCCGCCGCCGGATGGAGAGCGGCGAGGACGTCGTCGTCGGCGTCAACCGGTTCGAGGGCACCGAGCCCAACCCGCTGCTGGCCGACCTCGACGCCGCCGTCCAGGCGGTGGACCCCGCCGTGGAGTCCGCGGCGCAGGAGGCGGTGCGGGCGTGGCGCGCCGGGCGGGACGCCGAGGCGGTGCGGCGCGCGCTCGCCCGGCTGCGCGAGGTCGCCGGCACCGACGAGAACCTCGTGGCCGCCACCCTCGAGTGCGCCCGCGCGGGCGTGACGACGGGGGAGTGGGCCGGCGCGCTGCGCGAGGTGTTCGGTGAGTACCGGGCGCCCACCGGCGTGGCCGCGGCCACCGGCGGCGGCGAGGCCGACGAGACGCTCGTGCGGGTGCGCGAGCGGGTGCGCGCCACCGGCGAGGAGCTCGGCGGGCGGCTGCGCTTCCTGGTGGGCAAGCCCGGCCTCGACGGGCACTCCAACGGCGCCGAGCAGATCGCCGTCCGCGCCCGGGACGCCGGCTTCGAGGTGGTCTACCAGGGCATCCGGCTCACGCCCGCGCAGATCGTGTCGGCCGCGGTGGAGGAGGACGTGCACGTCGTCGGGCTGTCGGTGCTGTCCGGCTCGCACCTGCAGGTGGTCCCGGCGGTGCTGCGCGGGCTGCGGGAGGCCGGCCTCCACGACGTCCCGGTCGTCGTCGGCGGGATCATCCCCGACAGCGACGCCCGGCGGCTGCGCGAGCAGGGCGTGGCCCGGGTCTTCACGCCCAAGGACTTCGGGCTCACCGACATCATGGGCCAGGTCGTCGACGTGGTCCGTGCGGCGCACGGCCTCGACGAGCGGGTGCCGGCGCCGGCCTGAGGCCTCACCCGGCGGGTGGCACCGCCGGCCGGCCGAAGAGGTGACCCTGGCCGAGCCGGACGCCGCGGGCGAGCAGCGCGTCGCGCTCGCCCGGGGTCTCCACGCCCTCGGCGACGAGCGCGGCGCCGGTCTCGCCGGAGAAGGCGACCAGCGCGGCGGTCATCGCCTGGCGGGCGGGGTCGGCGTCGACCCGGCTGACCAGCGCGATGTCCAGCTTGATGGTGTCCGGGCGCAGTCGCAGGATGTGCCGCAGGCTGGCGTAGCCGGCGCCCGCGTCGTCCACGCCCAGCCCGATGCCGGCCCGGCGCAGCGGCTCGAGCGCGGTTAGCACGGCCGCGTAGTCCTCGATCGGGCTGTGCTCGGTGACCTCGACCGTCAGCCTGGTGCCGGCGGCGGCCCGCACCAGCAGCTCGCCGACCTCGGGGGTCAGCAGCGCCTGTGGGGAGAGGTTGACCGCCAGCGGCAGGCCGCGGGGCAGCCGGGCCGCCGTCTCCAGCGCCGTGCGCACCGCCAGGATCTCCAGCTCCACGCCGAGGCCGACGGCCGCCGCGTCGGAGAACAGGGTCGCGGGGCCCTGCTCCCGCCCGGGGAAGCGGGACAGCGCCTCGTGGCCCACGACCTCGCCGGTGCGCATGTCCACCACCGGCTGGAGGGCGGTGGTCACCGTCCGCCGGTGCAGGACGTCCAGGACGCGGGTGCGCCGGGCGGCGAGCTCGCTCTCGGCCAGCTGCTCGGCGGCGAGGTGGTCACCGAGCAGCTCGGCGAGCATCTCGACCGTGCGCACGGCCGACCCGTCGAGCTGCTCGCCCGGCTCGCGGCTCAGGCAGCAGAGCATGCCGACCGGGCGGCGGTCGGAGGCGCGCACCGGAGCGCCGACGTAGGAGCCGATCCCCAGCTGCCGGGTGACCGGCAGGTCGCGGGTGGCCGGGTTGCGGTCGGCCGCGGTGATCAACGGAGGCAGCTGCCCGGAGAGCACCCGCACGCAGAAGGACTCCTCCAGCGGCAGCGACATGCCCTCCGCGACGTGCATCGACGCGAGGTCGCCGGTGGCCCGGGTGAGCTGCTGGCGGTCCTCGGTGAACACCGACAGCCAGGCGATGTCCATCCCCAGCCGGTCGCGGGCGAGGTCGAGCAGCCGGTGCACCCAGTCGCCGTCCTCGGTGGTGGTGGGCCGGGTCGCCGGGGCTGCGGTCACCCGGGCATCCTCCCGGCTGCGGCGGCGGTACCCAAGGGGTTGCGGAACGTCGCCGTGCGTCAGGCGGGCGGGCCGAAGCGGACGTCGACGCCCGGGGAGAACAGCACGCTGTCGGGCGGGCCGCCGACCCCGGGCAGCCCGGCCGCGGCGAGCAGGTCGCCGTCCCAGGTCAGGAGCTCGGCGCGGTGCAGCGGCCAGGCCGGGTGCTCGTTAGGCCAGTAGTACGTGCGGCCGAGGACGGTCTCGTGCAGACCCCAGCGGCCGGTGAGGAACCGCTCCAGCGGGTCGGGGTCGGCCAGCGGCGGGCCCACCCGCACCTCGACCCGGCCGCCGGCGCCCCGGGGACCCGGCCAGCGCCGGCGGGAGGTGTAGACCAGCCGGTCGCCGTCGCGGGCGAACCGCATGCGCGACCACAGGTAGGGCAGGCCGGCCGCGCGGGCGACCAGGACGGGCAGCAGCCGGTCGGCGTCCAGCGACCGGAAGACCACGCCGCGGCGGCCGCGGGCGTCCACCGAGTACAGCCGCACGTTGGTCTCCAGGAACGACCCGACCCAGGGCAGGCCGGGGGAGCCCAGCACCCCGATGCGGCGCATCCGGAAGGGCACCAGCCCCACCCAGCTGCGGCCGTCGTGCACGTCCGGGGAGGTCCCCGGCGGCAGCAGCGGCGCGACCAGCGCGGGGTCGACGGCCCAGTGCAGGAAGGCGACGTCGCGCCAGCCCTGGCTGAACAGCGTCCGGCCGGCGGCGCGGGGGGCGGTGTCGGTGACGTCCTCGGGCTGCACGTCCCCAGCGTGCGTTGCCGGACGGGTGGGGGGCGTGGTGAGGTCGGCCACATGAGTGCCGAGGGAGCGCCGCGCGTCGAGCGCGACGGCGACGTCGTCCGCATCACCCTGTGCCGGCCCGCCCGGCGCAACGCGCTGTCCCGGGAGCACCTGGGCCAGCTGCTCGAGGCCGTGACCGAGGTCGGCCGCTCGGACGCCGCGGGCATCGTGCTCGCCGCCGAGGGGCCGGTGTTCAGCGCCGGCCACGACTTCGCCGACGTCGTCGACCGGCCGCTGCCGGAGGTGCGCAGCCTGCTGGCGCTGTGCACCGAGCTCATGGAGGCGATCCAGTCGGTGCCGCAGGTGGTGCTGGCCCGGGTGCACGCGCTGGCCACCGCCGCCGGCTGCCAGCTCGTCGCGTCCTGCGACCTCGCCGTCGCCGCGGAGTCGGCCGGGTTCGCCGCGCCCGGCGGCAAGGGCGGCTGGTTCTGCCACACGCCGATGGTCGCCGTCGCGCGCAACGTGGGCCGCAAGCGCGCGATGGAGCTGGCGCTCACCGGCGACGTCATCGACGCGCGCACCGCGCTGGACTGGGGCCTGGTCAACCGGGTGGTCCCCGACGACGAGCTCGACGCCGCCGTCGACGACCTCCTGGGCCGGGCGATCCGGGGCTCGCGGGCGAGCAAGGCGATCGGCAAGCAGACGATGTACGCCCAGCTCGACCGGCCCGAGCGGGACGCCTACACCACCGCCGTCGAGGTCATGGCCGCGACCAGCCAGCTCGACGGCGCCCGCGAGGGCATGCGCTCCTTCCTGGAGAAGCGCGCGCCCGTCTGGACCGACTAGCCCAGGTCCGTGCAGCCCGACTCGTGCGGCAGCACGGGGCGGAGGGCGATCGACCAGCGGCCGCCGTCAGGTGTCACCCAGGGGGTGAGCGCGTTCGCCGTCGCGGCCGCGGCGAGCACGTCGGCGGCCTGCTGCCCAGTGGCGCTCACGCAGGTCAGTCCGGCGCCGACCGAGGCGCCGGGCAGTGCCGGTCCGGGCCAGGCGACGTCGGGCTGCGGCAGCTCGGGGTCGCCGCCGGTGTGCGGCTGCACGACGGCGGCCACGGTCTGCGGCACGTAGGGCTCGCCGGAGGCGGGCAGGCCGGTGAGCGCGTCGACCAGGTCGCGCAGCCGGCCCCGCGCCCCGGCCTGCTCGGGGGTGACCGTGTCGTCGGGCGTCTCGGCCAGGGCGTAGACCTCCCGGACGGCGGTGCCCTCGTCGGTGACCAGCGTGAAGCGGGTCGTCGTCGCGTCGGCCAGCGGCGGCTGCCCGAGGTCGCCGCTGCCGGTCACGCCCGCGGCCACCGCCTGCTCGACCAGCTCACGGACCGTGCCGGCGTCGACCTGCTGCACCTGCACGTTCGGCAGCGCCGGCGCCGGCCAGATCGCGATCTGCGGGCCCGGGGTGAGCACCCGACCGTCGCCGTAGACGGTGACCACCGGCAACCGGGTGGCCAGCTCCTCGGGGGTGGTGTACCCGCCGGTGTGCGCCACCTGCAGCACCAGCCCGGCGGGCAGCGGCGCGGGCTCCGGCGCCGGCGTCCCGGTGTCGCCCGGGCCCGTCGCGCAGGCCGCGGTGAGCGCCAGCAGCAGGACGCCGCCGAGGACCCGGCCGGGACGCGTCCTCCTCACGGTCCTGCGACGCCCGGCCCGGCTCGGCGGTTCCCGTCGTGACCGGACCGGTACCGTCGGCGCCCGTGCGTCTGGTCATCGCCCGCTGCTCGGTCGACTACATCGGGCGGCTGACCGCCCACCTGCCCATGGCCAACCGGCTGCTGCTGGTCAAGGCCGACGGCTCGGTGTCGGTGCACGCCGACGACCGCGCCTACAAGCCGCTGAACTGGATGACGCCGCCCTGCACGCTCAAGGACGAGCTGGTCGACACCCCCGACGGGCGGGCGGGCACCTGGACGGTCACGAACAAGGCCGGTGAGCAGCTGGTCATCACCATCGAGTCGGTCGAGCACGACTCCACCCACGAGCTCGGCGTCGACCCCGGCCTGCAGAAGGACGGCGTCGAGGCCGAGCTGCAGCGGCTGCTGGCCCTGCACGTGGAGACCTTCGGCGCGGGCTGGTCGCTGGTGCGCCGGGAGTACCCGACCGCGATCGGCCCGGTGGACCTGCTCTGCCGCGACGCCGACGGCGCCACCGTGGCGGTCGAGATCAAGCGGCGCGGCGAGATCGACGGCGTCGAGCAGCTGACCCGCTACCTCGAGCTGCTCAACCGCGACCCGCTGCTGGCGCCGGTCAAGGGCGTCTTCGCCGCCCAGGAGATCAAGCCCCAGGCGCGGGTGCTGGCGCACGACCGGGGCATCGACTGCGTGACCGTCGACTACGCCGTCCTCAAGGGGACCGACGACCCCACCCAGCGCCTCTTCTGAAGGACGGGGCCGGCGTGGTGAGAGACTCGTCGCCGACGATCCGTCGTGGAGGGATGGCAGCGTGGCCAGAGAACTGACCGAGGTCGGCGTGGTGGGGCTGGGCACCATGGGTGCCGGCATCGCCGAGGTGCTGGCCCGCGCGGGCCTGTCGGTGACCGCCGTGGAGATCGGCGACGAGGCGCTGGCCCGGGGCCGCGCGCACGTCGAGCACTCCACCGGGCGCGCGGTGGCGCGCGGCAAGCTGGAGGCCGGCGAGCGGGACGCGATCCTCGGGCGGATCCGGTTCAGCACGGCGCTCGAGGACCTGGCGCAGGCCGAGCTCGTGGTCGAGGCCGTCCCCGAGCGGATGGAGCTCAAGACCGAGCTGTTCGCGCAGCTGGACAAGATCTGCCCGCCGGACACCATCCTCGCGACCAACACCTCCAGCCTGTCGGTGACCGAGCTGTCGGTGGCCACCGGCCGGCCGAGCAAGGTCATCGGGATGCACTTCTTCAACCCGGCGCCGGTCATGAAACTGGTCGAGGTGGTGCGGACCGTCGTCACCGAGCCGTCGGTCATCGAGGACGTCGAGGCGCTGGCCGCCCGGCTGGGCAAGGTCGACGTCACCATCGGCGACAAGGCCGGCTTCATCGCCAACGCGCTGCTGTTCGGCTACCTCAACCACGCGGTGGCCATGTACGAGAACCGCTACGCCAGCCGCGAGGACCTCGACGCGGCCATGCGGCTGGGCTGCGGCCTGCCGATGGGCCCGCTGGCGCTCATGGACCTCATCGGCATCGACACCGCCTACGAGATCCTCGACACGATGTACAAGCAGTCGCGCGACCGGCTGCACGCGCCCAGCCCGATCATCAAGCAGATGATGACGGCGGGGCTGCTGGGCCGGAAGTCCGGCCGCGGCTTCTACACCTACGCCGGCCGCGACTCCGCCGAGGTCGTGCCCGACGAGCAGACCCCCGTCCCCGGCGGCGCCGCCGAGGGCGCCCGCCCGGTCGCCACGGTGGGCGTCGTCGGCTCGGGGACCATGGCCACCGGCATCATCGAGGTGGTCGCCAAGGGCGGCTTCGACACGCTGTTCCAGGCGCGCTCCCCGGAGAAGGTCGAGGCGGTCCTCACCGCGCTGCGCCGCTCCCTGGACAAGCAGGTCGCCCGCGGCCGGCTCGACGAGGCCGGCCGCGACGAGGTGCTGGGCCGGGTCCGCGGGACGACGTCCCTGGACGAGTTCGCCGACCGCGACCTGGTGATCGAGGCCGTCGTCGAGTCGCTGCCGGTCAAGCAGGCGCTGTTCGCCGCGCTGGGCGAGATCGCCAAGCCCGGCGCGGTCCTCGCGACGACGACGTCGAGCCTGCCGGTCATCGAGTGCGCCAAGGCCAGCGAGCGCCCCGGCGACGTGGTCGGCCTGCACTTCTTCAACCCGGCGCCGGTGATGAAGCTGGTCGAGGTGGTCAGCACCATCGCCACCGCGCCCGACGTCGCGGCCACCGCGCACGCCGTCTGCGCGCAGCTCGGCAAGCACGCGGTGTCGTGCTCGGACCGCGCCGGGTTCATCGTCAACGCCCTGCTGTTCCCCTACCTCAACGACGCGGTGAAGATGCTCGAGGCGCACTACGCGACCGCCGACGACATCGACGCGGCGATGAAGGTGGGCTGCGGCTACCCGATGGGCCCCTTCGAGCTGCTCGACGTCGTCGGCCTGGACGTGTCGCTGGCGATCGAGCGCGAGCTCTACACCGAGTTCCGCGAGCCCGGCTTCGCGCCCGCGCCGCTGCTCGAGCACCTGGTCACCGCCGGGTACCTCGGCCGCAAGACCGGCCGCGGGTTCCGGGACCACTCCCGGCACTGAGGTGCCCCGCCGGGGACGACGGAGCAGCGGGGGGCGGCCGGCCGGCCGCCCCCCGCTGTCGCGTCGACCCGAGACGGTGGAGGAGGCCGCCGACGGCGACTGGGTGGTCCGGTCGCTGACCGGGGCGGCCAGCACCAAGCCCTACCGCTGCCCGGGCTGTGACCAGGAGATCCGGCCCGGGACGCCGCACCTGGTCACCTGGCCGGCCTACGCCCGCGCCTCCGACCTCGACCCCTGGGACACCGACTCGGCCGCCGACCTGCGCCGGCACTGGCACGCCGCCTGCTGGCGCGCCCGCGGTCACCGCCGCTAGATGGAGGACCACCCTGCCCCCCACCGCTCGCAGGCTCGCGGCGGGCCCCTGCAGGGAGGCCCCTGACCGGAACGACTACGCCATCTGCGCGAAGACCACCACGTTGTCCTCGTAGCTGCGAACCGAGCGGTCGAAGTCGCCGCCGCAGGTGACCAGCCGCAGCTGGGGATCGGCGGTGGGGCCGTAGACCGCCTCGGTCGGGAAGGCGTCCTTCCGGTGCCGCTCGACGTCGGTGACCCGGAAGCGGGCGGTGGTCCCGTCGGCGCGGTCGACGAGCACCTCGTCGCCCGGGACGAGCTCGCGCAGCCGGGCGAACACCGCGGGGCCGTCCACGGAGTCCACGTGCCCGGCGAGCACGGCCGGGCCGACGTCGCCGGGCACGGTGCCGCGGGCGAACCACCCGGCCCGGTCGGGGTCGGCAGGCGCCGCCAGGGCGCCCGCCGCGTCCAGGCCGAGGTCGGCCAGCGCGGTGTCCACGCCGATCGCCGGCACCCGGAGGCGGCTGGGGGGCGCGGAGTGAGCGAGGGCCTGCTCGACCGCGACCACGGGTGCCGGCGTCTCCACAGCCCGCGCGGCGGCCGGCGCGGACCCGCCGGGGTCCAGCAGGGCGACCGTGCCGGCTCCGGCGGCGACGACGGCGAGGAGCAGCCGGAGCGCGCCCGGGGTCCCGAGGCGCGGGCCGCGGGCGCGCGGCCCGCTCACCGTGGCCCGGGCCGCGCCCCGTGCCGGCGGCGGCCGGCACCCGTCCGCGTCGCCGCCCAGACGAGCACCGCGCCGGCCACCGCGGGCAGCGGCAGGCCGTCGTCGGCGGTGCCGCCCGCGCCCGCCTCCACGCCACCGGCCGGGACGACGCCGGGACCGGCGGCGTCCAGGACCGTCCGCACGGCCAGCCCGCCGCCGGGGCGGTCGAGCACCAGCACGCTGTGGATCGAGCCCGCGGTCAGCTCCACGGGCAGCTCGGTGGCCGGGCCGCCGGCCGGGGTCACCGTGAGGGCCGTCGCGCCGGCCGGGACGTCGAGGTAGGCGCTCGTGTCGGTGAAGGCCAGGCCGGTGGCCAGCACCGGGCCGCCGGGGACGGCGACGTCGAGGGTCGGCGCCCCGGCGGCCGCGGCGACGACCCGCAGACGGGCGCTCCCGGCGGCCGGCGGCGTCAGGTCGTCGTCGAGCACCTCGAGGCCGAGGTCGGCGAACGTGCCGACGCCGGCCACGGTGCGGGCGCTGTCGGCGTCGACCTGCACGGTGGCGGACAGCACCGGCGGGGTCGCCGGGTCGGCACCGACCGGCCGCACGCTGACCGCGTAGCTCCCGGGCGGGACGTCCTGGTAGTCCGACACCGTGCCGTAGGCGACGGCGGGGACGACCCGCTCGTCGCCCGGGGCGGCGACCGGGTCGACGTAGACGTCGACGGCCGGGGTGTCGGGGGAGAGGTGCGCCAGCCGCAGCAGGCCGCCCTCGGCGGCGCGGGCCGCCGGCGCCGGGCACGCCAGCGCGGCCGCCGTCAGCGCGGTCACCGCCAGGAGCCGGCCGGCCGCCGCCAGCCGTGTCGCCGTCACCGGTCCTCCGCTGCGCAGCGTCCGCGGTGCCGCCGCGGGGAGGCGGTCAGCGGTGCCCGGGGACGGCGGGCTGGCCGCCGGTGTCGGACGGGGAGCCCGGGCCGACGGCGGGCTGCACCTTCGTCGAGGGTCCGTCGGAGGCGGGGTCCACGGCCGCCTGCTCGGCGGTCGCCGCGCGCCCCGACCCGGTGGGGGGCCCGGCGTGCCGGCCCTGCCCTCCGGAGGCGGCGCCGTCCTGGTCCGGTGCGGACACCGGCCGGATCTGCTGGGTCTGCGCGGCCGGCGACTCCTGCTGCGCGGGGGGCTGCACGGCCGGCTGGGTGGGCGGCGCCGGCGGCCGGGTGGGCTGGCGGGCGGCCGCGGCCTCCCCGCCCCCGGCCGGGCCCTCCGCCGGCCGCGGCTGCGCGGCCGGGCGCGGCGGCGCCGGCTGACCACCGGTCTGCGGGCCCACGACCCGCTGCATGCCGGTCGGCGGCCCCGCCACGGGTTGGATGGCGGTCTGGGGCCCGGTCGGCGCGGGCGCGGTCCGGCCGTCGCCGGGGCCCTCGGCGGCACGGCGCGCCGCCGGCGGCTCCTGCGGGGTGCCCTGCGGCGGCGCGGCCGGCCGGCCACCCGGCTGCGGGCGGTCGCCGAGGTCGGGCAGCGCGGAGAGCACGCGACGGGCCTCGGCGAGGCGCGCGGTGAGCTCGTCGCGCACCCGCCGGACGGCGGCGGCGGACGCCTCCGCCTCGCCGACGACGCGGGCCGCGTGCGCCTCGGCCGCGGCGACCCGCTCCCGGGCGGCCTGGACCGACGCGCGCTCGCGCTCCTCCTCGGCCCGGGCGGCGTCGGCGCGGCGGGCGCGCTGGGCGATCTCGAAGTCCTCCTCGACCTTGGCGCGGCGGGCCTGCGACTCGGCGTCGAGCCGGGCGACCTTCTCCTGCGCCTTGGCCACCAGCTCGTCGGCGCGGATCTGCGCCTTGCTGGCGATCTGCTCGGCGTTCTGCCGCGCCTCGGCGAGGACGTGCTCGACCTCGGCGCGACCGGCCGCCTGGCGCTCGAGCATCGCCCGCTCCTCGGCAGCGGTGTGCTCGCGCAGCGCGCGGGCCTCCTGCTCGGCCTGGCCGCGGATGTCGGCGGCCTCCTCCTCGGCCAGCCGCAGCATGTGCGAGATGCGCTCGCTCATGTTCTCGAAGGTGGCCGGGCCGGCGTTGGCGGCCTTGCGGCGCAGCTGTTCGATCTCGGCGTGCATGGCCGAGAGCTGCCCGGCCAGGTCGGTCGAGCGGCTGGCCGCGGCGTCCCGGTCGGCCAGCGCGACGCGGATGTCGGCCTCGAGGCGCTCGATGGTCTCGGCCACCTGGTGGCGGTCGTAGCCCCGCAGCACCACGTCGAACGAGTGCTGGGCCTCGCGCATCGGCAGCAGGTCGCGGCGGGGATCGGTCATGCGGTCCATCCTCGCAGAGTCGGGAGGGGGACGTCAGCGTGTGCACCGGGAGCACCGCGTCCCGGACGGCGGCGCGCACCGGCCCCCGGTCCGCGCGGACCGGGGGCCGGGTGCCTCACACGCCGCGGAAGCGGTTGATCGCGGCGAGGTGCTTCTCCCGCTTCTCGGCGTCCTTGACCCCGAGCCCCTCGGCGGGGGCGAGGGTGAGCACGCCGACCTTGCCCTGGTGGGCGTTGTTCTTCACGTCGCAGGCGGCCTGGCCGACCTCGTCCATGGCGTAGGTCTTGGACAGGGTCGGGTGGATCAGGCCGCGGTCGATGAGCCGGTTGGCCTCCCACGCCTCCTTGTAGTTGGCGAAGTGCGACCCGACGATCCGCTTGAGGTTCATCCAGAGGTAGCGGTTGTCGTAGGAGTGCATGTAGCCGCTGGTGGAGGCGCAGGTGACGATCGTGCCGCCCTTCTTGGCGACGTAGACGCTGGCGCCGAAGGTCTCCCGGCCGGGGTGCTCGAAGACGATGTCGACGTCGTCGCCGCCGGTCAGCTCGCGGATCCGCTTGCCGAACCGCTGCCACTCCTTCGGGTCCTGGGTGTCCTCGTCCTTCCAGAACCGGTAGCCCTCCGCGGAGCGGTCGATGACCAGCTCGGCACCCATCCGCCGCACGATGTCGGCCTTCTCCGGGCTGCTCACCACGCAGACGGGGATGGCGCCGCCGTTGAGCGCCATCTGGGTGGCGTAGGACCCCAGCCCGCCGGAGGCGCCCCAGATGAGGACGACGTCGCCCTGCTTCATCCCCGCGCCGTTGCGGGAGACCAGCTGCCGGTAGGCGGTGGAGTTGACCAGCCCGGGTGCGGCGGCCTCCTCCCAGGACAGGTGCGCCGGCTTGGGCATCAGCTGGTTGGACTTGACCAGGGCGAGCTCGGCGAGGCCGCCGAAGTTGGTCTCGAAGCCCCAGATGCGCTGCTGGGGGTCCATCATCGTGTCGTCGTGGCCGGCCGGGTCCTCCAGCTCCACCGACAGGCAGTGCGCCACCACCTCGTCGCCGGGCTTCCACTTGTTCACCCCGGGGCCCACCCGCAGCACCACGCCGGCCAGGTCGGAGCCGACCACGTGGTACGGGAGGTCGTGCCGCCTGGTGAGGTCGTTCTGCCGGCCGTAGCGCTCGAGGAACCCGAAGGTGGACACCGGCTCGAAGATCGACGTCCAGACGGTGTTGTAGTTCACCGAGGAGGCCATCACGGCGACGATCGCCTCGCCCGGGCCGAGCTCGGGGGTGGGCACCTCCTCGACGTGCAGCGACTTGCGCGGGTCCTTGTCCTTGGTGGGCATCCCGGCGAACATGTCCTGCTCGTCCTTGCGCACCAGCACCGCCCGGTAGCTCTCGGGCACCGGCAGGCCGGCGATGTCGGTGAGCTGGTCGGCGAGGATGGCGTCCCTGATGGCGTCCACGGTGTCTCCCGGGTCTTCGTCGGCTCGGAGGGCGGAGGGGCCGTGCGGCGGCAGGTTACCGACTGGTAACCGACGCCCCGGCGCCGGGGACCGGATCCCGGCGCCCGGGTCTCAGTGGGCGGTGCGCGCGGGCTCGACGAGCTCGACGAGGACCCCGCCGGCGTCCTTGGGGTGGACGAAGTTGACCCGGCTGTCCGACGTCCCCCGCCGGGGGGTGTCGTAGAGCAGCCGCAGGCCGCGCTCGCGCAGGGTGGCGCTGACCGCCTCGACGTCGTCGACCCGGAAGGCGAGCTGCTGCAGGCCGGGGCCCGAGCGGCCGATGAACTTCGCGATCGTGGAGTCGGGGGTCAGCGGGGCGAGCAGCTGGATGCGGGTGTCCCCGGTACCGACGGCGAGCATGGCCTCGCGGACGCCCTGCTCCTCGTTGGTCTCCTCGTGCACCGACCGCACGCCGAAGGCCTGCGCGTAGAAGGCGATCGCCTCGTCCAGGTCGGGGACGGCGATGCCGACGTGGTCGATCGTGGTGAACAGCTCGGCGGGCAGACCCGTGGCCGGAGGCGTCGCGTCGTTGGCGGTCACCGCGTCATGGTGGCGCAAGACGTCTGAGACGACCTACACAGTGTGGTGCGCATCACGCGGACGGGGCGTCGGCGTCCCGTGGCCCCGCGGATCACGCGTCCCGGCCGTGCGTCACCGGCCCTCGGCGTCGTCGACCCGGTTGGAGAACCGATCTATCCTGATCGACAGCCCTTTCGCCGCGACCCGCACGTCCCGTGCCGGCGCGGCCCGACCCGCGGTCGCCAGCGGCGGCGACCGGCACTGGAGGCAGCATGTCCCGCTCGGTCATCGTCAGCGGCGCCCGGACCCCGATGGGCCGACTGCTCGGCTCGCTCAAGGACTTCTCCGCGGCCGACCTGGGCGCCGTCGCCATCAAGGCGGCCCTCGAGCGGGCCGGCATCTCCGGCGACCAGGTCGAGTACGTGATCATGGGCCAGGTGCTGCAGGCCGGTGCCGGGCAGAACCCGGCCCGCCCCGCGGCCGTCGCCGCCGGCATCCCGATGACCGTGCCGGCCCTCACGATCAACAAGGTCTGCCTGTCGGGCCTGAGCGCCATCGCGATGGCCGACCAGCTCATCCGCGCCGGCGAGTTCGACGTCGTCGTGGCCGGCGGGCAGGAGTCGATGACCCAGGCGCCGCACCTGCTGCCCGGCTCGCGCACCGGCACCAAGTACGGCAACGCCACCCTGGTCGACGCGATGGCGCACGACGGGCTGTCGGACACCTTCGACCAGGTCGCCATGGGCGCGCTGACCGAGCAGGCCAACAGCCGCTACGACCTCACCCGCGAGGAGCAGGACGCCTTCGCCGCCGAGAGCCACCAGAAGGCCGCCCGCGCCGGGAAGAACGGCATCTTCGAGGAGGCCATCGCCCCGGTGCTCATCCCGCAGCGCAAGGGCGACCCGATCGAGTTCCGCGACGACGAGGGCGTCCGCGCCGACACCACGGTCGAGACGCTGGCGCGGCTCAAGCCGGCCTTCGCGAAGGACGGGACCATCACCGCCGGCACGTCCTCGCAGATCTCCGACGGCGCCTGCGCGGTGGTCGTCATGAGCGCGGAGAAGGCCGCCGAGCTCGGCATCACCCCGATCGCGGAGATCGGCGCCCACGGCGTCGTCGCCGGGCCCGACGCCACCCTGCAGAGCCAGCCCTCGCGGGCGGTGCAGCGGGCCTGCGAGCGGGAGGGCATCGACCCGGCCGACCTCGACCTGGTCGAGTTCAACGAGGCCTTCGCCGCCGTCGCGCTGGTCTCCACCAAGGAGCTCGGGATCGACCCGGAGAAGGTCAACCCCAACGGCGGCGCGATCGCCCTGGGCCACCCGATCGGCATGAGCGGTGCCCGGATCGTGCTCGACGTGGCGCTGGAGCTGCGCCGCCGCGGCGGCGGCGTGGGTGCCGCGGCCCTGTGCGGCGGCGGCGGCCAGGGCGACGCGCTGATCCTGCACGTGCCCGCCCGGGCGTGACCCCCGACGGCCTCGCCGTCCGGACCGGCGCCCCCGTCGCCCCCCTCGGGCGCCGGGGGCGCCGGCACGTCGACGTCCCCGACCTGGTCGCGCGCGCCCGGGACGGCGAGGCGCGCGCGGTGGCCCGGCTGATCTCGCTGGTCGAGGACGCCAGCCCGTTGCTGCGCGAGGTCGCCGCGGCGCTCGCCCCGCACACCGGCCGGGCGCAGGTGCTCGGCCTGACCGGGGCGCCCGGCGTGGGCAAGTCGACGACGACCACCGCGCTGGTGCGCGCGCTGCGGGCGGCCGGCCGGCGGGTGGGCGTGCTCGCCGTCGACCCGTCCTCGCCCTTCTCCGGCGGCGCGCTGCTCGGCGACCGCGTGCGCATGCAGGACCACGCCGGCGACCCCGGCGTCTTCATCCGCTCGATGGCCTCCCGCGGGCACCTCGGCGGACTGGCCTGGGCCACCCCGCAGGCGCTGCGCGTGCTCGACGCGGCCGGGTGCGACGTCGTGCTGGTGGAGACGGTCGGCGTCGGGCAGTCGGAGCTGGAGGTCGCCTCGCTGGCCGACACCACGCTGGTGCTCGTGGCGCCGGGGATGGGCGACGGCATCCAGGCGGCCAAGGCCGGGATCCTCGAGGTCGCCGACGTGTTCGTCGTCAACAAGGCCGACCGCGACGGCGCCGACGAGACCGTGCGCGACCTGCGCTACGCCCAGTCCCTGGGCGGGCGGCACGCCGGGCCGGGCGCCTGGCGTCCGCCGGTCCTGCGCACGGTGGCCGCCCGCGACGAGGGCGTGGACCGGGTGCTGGCCGAGGTCGGGGCGCACCGCCGCTGGCTGGAGGCCTCCGGCGAGGGCGCCCGGCGGCGTGCGGAGCGGGCCGCGCGGGAGATCGAGGCCATCGCGCTGGCCGGGCTGCGCGAGCGGATGGGCGAGGTCCGCGGCTCCGCGGCGCTGGCCGCGCTGGCCGGCGAGGTGGTGGCGGGGGAGACCGACCCCTACCGCGCGGCCGACCGGCTCCTGGCCTCCCTGTGACCGCGCAGCTCCGGGCCGCGCCGGGGAGGATGGCCCGGTGAACGGGAAGCCCGATGCCGTCGTCGTGGGAGCCGGGCCGAACGGCCTGGCCGCCGCCCTCCGGCTGGCCGCCGCCGGCCTGCGCGTGCAGGTGGTCGAGCAGGCCGACAAGCCCGGCGGCGGCATGCGCACCGAGGAGCTGATGCGGCCGGGGTACCGGCACGACGTCTGCTCGATCGTGCAGCCGATGGCCGCCGCCGCACCGTTCTTCCGCGAGTTCGACCTGCCCAGCCGCGGCGTGCGGCTGGTGCAGCCGGAGGTCAACTTCGCGCACCCGCTCGACGGCGGGCGGGCCGCGGTCCAGTACCACTCGCTGGAGGAGACCGCGGACGCGCTCGGGCCCGACGGGGCGGCCTACCGCCGGCTGTTCGAGCCGCTGGTCGAGCACGGACAGGACGTCGTCGAGTTCTTCCTCACCTCGGCGCTGCGCCGGCCGCCGACCCGCAGCGTGCCGCAGATCGTGAACTTCGGGCTCAACGGGCTGCCCAACGTGAGCTGGCTGGCGCACCGGTACTTCGAGACCGAGGAGGCCCGCGCCCTGCTGGGCGGGGCCGCCGCGCACGGCATGCTCGACCTCAGCCAGCCGCTGACCTCCGCGCTCGGGATGCTGCTGACGATGCTGGGCCACCACGTCGGGTGGCCGCTGGTCGAGGGCGGGTCGCAGAACCTCGCCGACGCCATGGTCACCGCACTGGAGCAGCAGGGCGGCGAGGTGGTCACCGGGCACCTGGTCACCGACCTGCGCGAGTTCGACGGCGTCCCCGCGGTGCTGCTGGACACCTCGCCCGAGGCGTTCGTGTCGATGGCCGGCGACCGGGTGCACGAGGGCTACCGGCGGTGGGTGCGGCGGTACGAGCACGGCGCGGGCGTGTTCAAGATCGACTGGATCCTGTCCGAGCCGGTGCCCTGGACCAACCCCGACGTCCGGCGGGCCGGGACGCTGCACGTCGCCGGGACGCTCGAGGAGACGATCGCCGGCGAGCGCGCCCCGAACCAGGGGAGGGCCGCCGAGCGCCCGTACGTGCTCGCCGTCCAGCCGACCGTGCCCGACCCGACGCGCGCCCCCGCCGGCGGGCACGTGTTCTGGGCCTACGTGCACGTGCCGCACGGCTCCGACGTCGACATGACCGCGGCCATCGAGGACCAGGTCGAGCGGTTCGCCCCCGGCTTCAAGGACACGATCGTCGACCGGGTCACCAAGAACGCCGTCCAGATGGAGGCGTGGAACCCGGTGTACATCGGCGGGGACATCTCCAACGGCCAGGCGACCCTGAGCCAGATGCTGTTCCGCCCGGTGCCGCGGTGGAACACGTACAAGACGCCGGTCGACGGCGTGTACCTGGCCTCCTCGGCCACCCCGCCCGGTCCCGCGGTGCACGGCGCCTGCGGGGACAACGCCGCGAAGGTGGCCCTGCGCGAGGTTTTCGGCGTCCGCCGGACCCCGCGCCTGCGCCCCGCGGCCTGAGGTTCCCGCCGCCGCGCTGTGTCGAGATGCGGCGCAGCGCGGTCACCCGGGCGGCTGGACGACGATCAGGCGGATCTCGGTGCTGCGAGCAGGCGGCGGAGCTGCGCCAGCAGCGCCTCGGGACGGTGCAGGTCGGCCGCGGTGACGAAGACGACGCGCCAGCCGGCCGCGGTGAGCCGGTTGAGCCGCGCCCGGTCCGCGCGGAACTGGGCCGGGTCGCCGTGCCAGGCCCCGTCGTACTCCAGGGCGAGGCGGTGCTCCGGCCAGGCGAAGTCGACGCGGGCGACGAACCCGCCGCCGCTGCGCACCACGTGCTGGGCGACGGGCGGGGGCAGCCCGGACCCCCGCACCAGCAGCCGTAGCCGGGTCTCCTGCGGCGACTCGGCCAACCCGTCGGCGAGTGCGGCGACCCGGCGGACGTGGCGGCAGTCCCGCCCGGTCAGACCCGTGGCCGCAGCCCGGACCTCGGCCACGTCGACCAGGCCGCGGCGCAGGAAGCGGTCGAGGTCCACGACCGCCTCGACGAGCGGCCGGGTGCGGGACAGGTCCAGGGCGGTCCGCAGGGGTGTGGTGACCCGGGCGGGACCGCGCCTCGTCACCTCGTCGGGGGACAGGGCCCGTCGGCTCAGGACGACCCCGTCGACGGCGCCCGCGCGACACGCGGGAGGGACGGTGCAGGTGACCGCGTCGTCGCGGCCGGCCAGGTCGACGCCCCAGAGGACCGCCGCGCTGCGCCCACTCACCACGGCGCCGGGCAGGAGCAGGCAGGCGACCGCCAGCGCCCGCCGTCCGTGGTCGACGTCGACGGTCGTGCAGGCGTAGACGTCCGGGAACAGCCGCTGCCACGCAGAGGTCCGCAGCTGCGCGGGCGTGAGCAGCCCGGCGCGCACGACGACCGACCCGCGGAACACCCGGCCGGCCAGCTCCGGTGGACGCGTCGGCAGTCGGGACACGAGCGGGGATGCTGCCGTGGACGGTCGCGATCCCGCCGTCGCCGTCCACAGGCGGGCGGCGAGAAGCGGCTGGTGGCGGTCACCCGTGCGGGGAGGCCGCTGCAGGCCGCATCTCGGCGTGCAGGGGGGCGCACGGACGGGACAGGTAGCGTCGGCGGCATGGCTCGGGCGCTGGGGCTGCCGTTCGACCCGATCGAGCGCGCGGGGGAGAGCTGGGAGCAGCGCTTCGGGCCGGCCGCGGCGATGCGCGCGGCGACGTCGGTGTTCCGGGTGCAGCAGATCCTGCTGGCCCGCTTCGACGAGGCGCTGCGCCCGCACGGGCTCACCTTCGCCCGCTACGAGGTGCTCGTGCTGCTCACCTTCAGCCGCACCGGTCAGCTGCCGCTGAAGGTCATCGGCAGCCGGCTGATGGTGCACCCGACGAGCGTCACCAACGCCATCGACCGGCTGGTCGCGGCCGGCTTCGTCGACCGCCGGCCCAACCCCGCCGACGGCCGCGGCGTGCTGGCCGGCATCACCGAGCGCGGGCGCGAGGTCGTGGAGGCGGCCACCGGCGACCTCACCGCCCTCGGCTTCGGCCTCGGCGACCTGCCCGAGGCCGAGCTCGACACGCTCTTCCAGGTGCTGCGCCGGGTCCGGCTGGGCGCCGGCGACGTCGCGGGCGTCGAGGCCGCCCCGTCCGCCGAGGGCTGACACCGCGCCCGCCGGCCGGTGGGATCATGGGTGGCATGCAGCCGACCCGTCCCGGACGCCCCGACCCGCGCGCGCAGGCCCAGCAGGCCCAGCTGGCCGCCTCCCTGGCCGGTGCGGTCGACCTCGCCGCCGTCAAGGCGCGCTCCGAGGCCGCCGCGCGCGCCCAGGCCGCCCCGCCGCCGAGCGCCGCGGCCCCCGCGGGCGCGCCCGGCGCGGCGGTCGTGGACGTCACCGAGGCCACCTTCCAGACCGAGGTCCTCGACCGGTCCTTCCAGGTGCCGGTCGTGCTCGACCTCTGGGCCGAGTGGTGCGGCCCGTGCAAGCAGCTCTCCCCGGTGCTGGAGCGGCTGGCCGGCGAGAGCGGCGGCTCGTGGGTGCTGGCCAAGGTCGACGTCGACGCCAACCCGGCGCTCGCCCAGGGGCTGCGGGTGCAGGGCATCCCGGCGGTCAAGGCCGTCTGGCAGGGCCAGCTGGTCGCCGAGTTCACCGGGGCCATCCCCGAGGAGCAGGCCCGCCAGTTCGTCACCGAGCTGGTGCGCGCCACCACCGGCGGTGCGCTGCCCGACGGCCCCGAGGGCGCCGACGAGGGCCTGGACGACCCCCGCCTGGACGCCGCCGAGGCGGCGCTGGAGCGCGGTGACCTGGAGGCCGCCGAGGCCGCCTACGCGGCGATCCTCGAGACCGAGCCCGACCACCCGGTCGCCGGCCTGGCGCTGCGCCAGGTGCAGCTGTTCCGCCGCGCCGACGCCGCCGGCCCCGACGCGCTGGCCCGCGCCGACGCCGCGCCCGACGACGTCGAGGCGCAGACCCGCGCGGCGGACTTCCTGCTCGGCACCGGCGACGTGGAGGGCGCCTTCACCCGGCTCGTCGACGTCGTCCGGCGCACGGCGGGGGAGGACCGCGACCGGGCCCGGCAGCACCTGGTGGGCCTCTTCGACGTCGTCGGCGCCGAGGACCCGCGGGTGGTCGCCGCCCGCCGCCAGCTGATGGCCGCCCTCTACTGAGCGGCCCGCCGCGGCGGGCGGCTCAGGCGCCGACGTCGCAGGGACCGGAGCCCTGCAGGAAGCCGGCGCGGAAGACGTCGATCAGCTGGAACCCGGTCAGCTCGACGTCGGCGAGCACGTCGGGGTCGTTGCCGTACTCCAGCAGGAACTGGACGCTCTCGTCGAGGTCGCCGGGCGAGATCGTCACCGTCGACAGCTGCTGGTTGTAGACCTGCGCGGAGTACCAGCCGGTCAGGCACACCGCCGACTGCAGCGCGCCGGTGTCGTCGGTGGACAGTCCGAGCTGGTCGCGGGCGGCCAGCGCGTAGGGGATGGACACCCCGGTGACCAGGGCGAAGTCGCCGAGGTCGTAGGCCTGCTCGGCGAAGCGCTGGTCGTAGGCGACCAGCCCGGCGTCACCGTCCCCGCCGTCGCCGCAGTAGACCAGCGCGACGTCGGCGCTCGCGCAGCCCGGCGGGTCCCCGCCGAAGGTGTCCAGCGTGGGCTCGGTGAACGTGCCGCCGAGCACCTCCTCGAACGCCCGGGTCCAGAACTCCGGCAGCGAGGCGGCGATGATGTCCTGGGTGTCACCGAAGGACGCGTTGCCCCGGTTGGCGAAGTCGACGTCGCTGGTGAACTCGCCCTGCGTGAACACCCGGTCGGGACCGAACTCGTCCCGGCAGGCGGTCGGGCCGTCGTCGAAGCCCTCCTGGAACGCCGAGACGCGGTCGAAGTAGGAGCCGTGTGCCTGCTGCTCGCCGCTGCCGGTGCCCACCGGGTCGCGCAGCAGGAAGTAGCCCCGCAGCAGCTGGTCGAGGTCGGCGGTGTCGATCTGCGCGAACTCGCCGTTGCCGTCGGCCACCCACGCCGTCCAGGCGCCGGCCAGGCAGTCGGCCTGCGTCTCGGTGGCGATCGAGGTCTGCGGGTAGCCGACCCGGGCCTGCACCGCGTGCCCGAACTCGTGCGCCATGACCAGCTGCGGCAGCACCTCGCCGTACTCGGCGGCGAGCTGCCCGAGGAAGGCGCGGTCGTAGCTGATCGAGTCGGAGTTGGGCACGCCCTGCGCCGAGCAGTAGAAGGCGTTGTTCTCCAGGTCGCGCGGGTCGGTGCCGCAGCCGATGCCCTGGGGGTAGGCGGCGGGGTCGACGTCGTTCGGGTCGACGCTGAAGTAGCCGCCGGTCAGCGGCGGGAACGCCTCGCCGTAGACGTCGGGGAAGGACGCGCTCCAGTAGGACTGGAGGTCGGCCAGCGCGTTGCGGGCCAGCGAGTCGATCGGCCCGTCGGTCGCGCCGACGATCGGCACGCTGCCGTCGCCGACCGACTCCTGGGGCGCGAGCCGCGAGCTCGGCAGCCCGATCACCACGGAGGAGCACCCCGACGTCACCAGGACGCCGAGTGCGATCAGCACGAGGAGGGCGCCCCGGGAGCGCGAGCGGAGGTCCATCGCAGGCCCCCTACCCGCGACCGGCCTGCGTGAACGCCGGAGCAGCGCGCGTGCCGAGCCGCGGCGGAGCCTCATGCCAGCGGTGTCCCTCCTCTGCCGGGGTGCGGTCGGGCCGGCGCCCGGTTCCCCGGACGCCGGCCCGACCGGACGTGCGGGTCAGCCCTCGTGCAGCAGCCAGACGGTGCCCAGCGGCGGCGCGGACAGCGTGGCGGAGTACGGCTGGCCGTGCCAGGACTCCTCGACCGCCTCCACCCCGCCGTAGTTGCCGACGCCCGAGCCGCCGTAGCCCTCGGCGTCGGTGTTGAGCACCTCGCGCCAGCGCCCGCCGCGCGGGAGGCCGATCCGGTAGCCGTGGTGCGGCTGCCCGGAGAAGTTGCAGACGACGGCCAGCGTCTGCTCCTGCGACCCGCCGTCCCGGCCGTGGCGCAGGAAGCTGAGCACGTTGCCCGAGGCGTCGTTGGCGTCGATCCACTGGAAGCCGGACGGGTCGACGTCGAGCGACCACAGCGCGGCCAGCTCGCGGTAGCGGCTGTTGAGGTCGGTGACCAGCTGCAGGATGCCGCGGTGCGCCGGGTCGTCGAGGTGCCACCAGTCCAGCGAGCGACTCTCGGCCCACTCGGCGTCCTGCGCGAACTCCGAGCCCATGAACAGCAGCTGCTTGCCCGGGTGCGCCCACATGTAGGCCAGGTAGCTGCGCACGTTGGCCAGCTGCTGCCACCGGTCACCGGGCATCTTCCGCAGCAGCGAGCCCTTGCCGTAGACGACCTCGTCGTGGCTGATCGGCAGCACGTAGTTCTCGGAGTAGGCGTACATCATCGAGAACGTCAGCTGGTTGTGGTGGTAGCTGCGGTGCACCGGCTGGCGCTGCACGTACGACAGCGAGTCGTGCATCCAGCCCATGTTCCACTTGAACCCGAAGCCGAGGCCGCCGAGGTGGGTGGGCCGGGTGACGCCCGGCCAGGCGGTGGACTCCTCGGCGATGGTCACCACGCCCGGGACCTCGCGGTAGACGGTGGCGTTGACCTCCTGGAGGAACGACACCGCCTCGAGGTTCTCCCGCCCGCCGTGCACGTTCGGGATCCACTCGCCGTCCTTGCGCGAGTAGTCGAGGTAGAGCATCGAGGCGACGGCGTCGACCCGCAGGCCGTCGACGTGGAACTCCTGGCACCAGAAGAGGGCGTTGGCGACCAGGAAGTTGCGCACCTCGGTGCGGCCGAAGTTGAACACGAAGGTGCCCCAGTCCGGCTGCTCGCCGCGGCGGGGGTCGGCGTGCTCGTAGAGGGCGGTGCCGTCGAAGCGGCCCAGCGCCCAGTCGTCCTTGGGGAAGTGCGCGGGCACCCAGTCGACGATGATCCCGAGACCGGCCTGGTGCGCCCGGTCCACCAGGTACCGGAAGTCGTCGGGGCTGCCGAACCGCGACGTCGGCGCGTAGTAGCTGGTCACCTGGTAGCCCCACGACCCGCCGAAGGGGTGCTCGGCGACGGGCAGGAACTCCAGGTGGGTGAAGCCGGCCTCGACGGCGTAGTCGACCAGCTGCTCGGCCAGCTCCCGGTAGGACAGGCCCTGCCGCCAGGAGCCCAGGTGGACCTCGTAGACGCTCATCGGCCGCTCGTGCCAGTCGCCCCGGGCGCGCTCGGCCAGCCAGGCGTCGTCCTGCCACTCGTGCGTGGACTCGACGACGACCGACGCGTTGGCCGGCGGGACCTCGGTGGCGAAGGCCATCGGGTCCGCCTTCTCCCGCCACACGCCGTCGGCGCCGAGCACGTGGAAGCGGTAGCGGGTGCCGACCTGCACGCCGGGGACGAAGAGCTCCCAGACGCCGATCGAGCCGAGTTGGCGCAGCGGGTAGGCGCGGGCCTGCCAGTAGTCGAAGTCGCCGGTGACCTTCACGCCCTGGGCGTTGGGCGCCCACACGGCGAAGGAGACGCCCTCGACGGTGCCGCGCGGGGTGTCGTAGCGCCGCACGTGGGCGCCGAGCGCCTGCCACAGCTTCTCGTGGCGGCCCTCGCCGATGAGGTACTGGTCGAGCTCGCCGAGCGTGGGCAGCCAGCGGTAGGGGTCGTCGACCAGGTAGCTGTCACGCCCGCCCTGGCCGTCGAGGTAGCTGACCTCGATCCGGTAGTCGCCGGGCTGGTTCGGCAGCGCGGCCTCGAAGACGCCGCCGCCGTGGACCTGCCGGGCCTCGTAGCGGGTGTCGTCCTGGTCGACGACGGTGACCGAGACGGCGTCGGGGCGAAGCGTGCGCACCACCCAGCCGCCGGCCGCGGGGTGCGCGCCCAGCACGCGGTGCGGGTCGCGCGACCAGCCCTCGACGACGGCGCGCAGGTCGTCGGCGCTCACGTCGTCGGGGACCGCCTCCGCGGTGACCGGGCCGCCGGCCTGCTCCTCGGGGCCGGGTGCGGCGTCCGGGGCCTGCGCGGCGGCCGGCTCCGGCTCCGGCTCCGTGGCGTCGGGCTGCCCGACGGGTGCGCCCGCGGGCGACCCGGGCTCGGCGATCGGCGCCGGCGCCACGACCGGTGCGGTGGTGCCGCCCTGCTCGGCGACGACCTCCTCGGTGGGTACCGCGGCGGTCTCGGCGGCGGTCCGCTTCGCCGGGGTCCGCTTGCGGGTCGCCTTCGCCGGGGCGCCGTCGGCGGCGGCCTTCTTCGTCGTCCGCCTGGCCTTCGTCGGCGCGGCGGGCTCGGCGTCGCCGCCGTCCGCCGTCGCGGCGGCGACCGCCTTCTTCGCGGGCGCCTTCTTCGCGGCGGCCTTCTTGGCCGGGGCGCGCTTCTTGGCGGGGGAGGGGTTGACGACCGGCTCGTTCTCGGCCGCCTCGGCCTGCGCGGTCTTCTCCTCGACCACCCGCTGCAGCTCCTCCTTGGTGGCCGGCGCGTCCCCGCTCGTCGAGTCGTTCGTCGTCATCGTCGCGTTGCCGTCCTCGTCGTCCGTCGTGTGGGGCCGTGCTGCGGGGCCGGTCATGCCTCGGCCGTGAGCCGGGACAGCGACTGCAGCGGGATCATCAGCCAGTGGGGCCGGTTGCGCGCCTCGTAGACGCACTCGTAGACGGCCTTGTCCGCCTCGAAGGCCCGCAGCAGCGGGGAGCCCCCGCACGGGTCCATCCCGCTCGCGGCGGAGTAGCCGGTGCAGAAGGCCCCGCGGTTGCGCTCTGCCCACTCCTGCGCCCGGTACGCGCGCTGCGGGTCGCCGGGCTGCTCGACGAGCATGTGCCGCGCGGCGTAGTCGAAGCTGCGCAGCATGCCCGCGACGTCGCGCAGCGGGCTGTCGAGCTGGCGCCGCTCGGCCAGCGGCCGGGCCGGCTCGCCCTCGAAGTCGAGGACCACCCAGCCGGTCGCCGTCCGCAGCACCTGGCCCAGGTGCAGGTCGCCGTGCACCCGCTGGCGCAGCACCGTCTCGGGGCTGTCGGCCACCCGCGCGTAGACCGCGCGCAGCCCGGCGAGGTGCTCCTCCAGCTGCGGGACGACGGCCAGCGCCTGCTCCAGCCGCGCGGTCATGGCCTGCGCGCTGGCGGCGAACCACTCCCGGTCGGCCGGCTCGCTGGGCAGCACCTGCGCGAGGTCGGCGTGCACCGACGCGGTCGCCGCGCCCAGCCGCTCGCTGTCGGCGGCGAAGTCGCCGCCCACCTCGTCGGCGTGCAGGTCGCCCTCGGCGTAGAGGTCGCGGACGCTGGCGGTGGCCAGCCGCCACCCGTCGCTGGCGTTGGGCACGAACGTCTGCAGCATCGCCGCCGTCGCCGGCTCCGCGCCGGGCTCCTGGAGCTCGATGTGGCCGAGCAGCGGCGCGATGTGCTTGTTCTCCGTGCGGCGCAGCGCGTCGTGGATCTCCACGTCGGGGTTGAGCCCGGGCTCCAGCCGGCGGAACAGCTTGAAGATCGCGTCCTGGCCGTAGACGAGCGAGGTGTTGCTCTGCTCGGTCGACACGATGTCGCCGGGGACGCCCTCGGGGATCGCGGCGACCCCGGCCGGGTGGAAGTGCAGCGGCCCGACGGTCGAGGCGGCCGCCAGGTGGGTCAACCACGGCACGGTCGCGTCGCGGTCGCGCATGGCGTCGTAGGCGTAGTTCTCCCGGTCGGCCCCCGGGACCGCGCCGATGAAGGCCGAGCTGAGCTCCTCCTCGGGGTGGGCCCGCCACGACAGCGGCACCAGGTAGGTCTCGGCGGCGCCGTCGGTGTAGGCCACCCGCACGCGGTGCACCGAGAGCACCGGCTCGGTGCGCGAGAGGAAGAACCCCTCCTCGGTGACCTCGGCCCACTCCCGGCCCTTGCCACCGAACCAGCGCTGGTGCGGCATCCACTCGCGCAGCAGGTCGGTCAGGGCGGTGCTCATCGGTCTCCTCCGGTGCTGGGCGGGACGTCGTCGCCGGTGCGCGTGTCGCTGCCGCCGGGGATCTCCTCGGCGTCGGACACCACGCCGGCGGCGAGCAGCGAGTCGGCGACGGGGCTCGAGGTCTCCGCGGCGTCCTCGGTCACCGGCTCGGGGGCCTCCTGCGGGCGGGCCAGCTCGAACCAGTAGAAGCCGTGCCCGGCGAGGGTGAGCATGTAGGGCAGGACGCCGATCTGCGGGAACTCCACCCGGCCGGTGAGCTCGATCGGCGTCCAGCCCTCGAACCGGCGCAGGTCGAGCTCGACCGGCTGGGGGAACCGGGAGAGGTTGTTGACGCACAGCACGATGTCGTCGCCGAACTCGCGGACGAAGGAGAGCACGGTCGGGTTGCGCGAGCCGATCTCCTCGTAGGTCCCGCGGCCGAACGTGGGGTGCTCCTTGCGCACCTGGATCATCCGGCGGATCCACTGCAGCATCGAGTTGCTGTTGCGCAGCTGCGCCTCGACGTTGGTGGTCTGGTAGCCGTAGACCGGGTCCTGGTTGAGCGGCAGGTACATCCGCTGCGGGTCGGCGGTGGAGAACCCACCGTTGCGGTCGGGCGTCCACTGCATCGGCGTGCGGACGCCGTCGCGGTCGCCGAGCCAGATGTTGTCGCCCATGCCGATCTCGTCGCCGTAGTAGAGGACCGGCGAGCCGGGCAGGCTCAGCAGCAGGGCGTTGAACAGCTCGAGGGTGTTGAGGTCGTTGTCCAGCAGCGGCGCCAGCCGGCGGCGGATGCCGATGTTGGCCTTCATGCGGGGGTCCTTGGCGTACTCCGCCCACATGTAGTCGCGCTCCTCGTCGGTGACCATCTCCAGGGTCAGCTCGTCGTGGTTGCGCAGGAAGATGCCCCACTGGCAGTTGTCGGGGATCGGCGGCGTCTGCGCCATGATCTCCGAGATCGGGAACCGCTGCTCCCGGCGCGCGGCCATGAACAGGCGCGGCATCACCGGGAAGTGGAAGGCCATCTGGCACTCGTCGCCGTCCTCGCCGAAGTACTCGACGACGTCGGCCGGCCACTGGTTGGCCTCGCACAGCAGCACGCGGTCGGGGTAGTCGGCGTCGACCACCTTGCGGACGTGCTTGAGGAACTCGTGGGTCCGGGGCAGGTTCTCCCCGTTGGTCCCCTCCTCCTCGAACAGGTAGGGGACGGCGTCGAGCCGGAAGCCGTCGATGCCCAGGTCCAGCCAGAACCGGAGGGCGTCGATGATCGCCTCCTGCACCGCCGGGTTCTCGAAGTTGAGGTCGGGCTGGTGGGAGAAGAAGCGGTGCCAGAAGTACTGCTTGCGCACCGGGTCGAACGTCCAGTTCGAGCTCTCGGTGTCGACGAAGATGATCCGCGCGTCGGCGTAGCCGGTGTCGTCGTCGGCCCACACGTAGAAGTCGCCGTAGGGGCCCTCCGGGTCGCTGCGGCTGGCCTGGAACCAGGGGTGCTGGTCCGAGGTGTGGTTCATGACGAAGTCGATGATCACGCGGATGCCGCGGCTGTGGGCCGCGTGCAGCAGCTCGCGGAAGTCCTCGATGTCGCCGAACTCCGGCAGCACCGCGGTGTAGTCGCTGACGTCGTAGCCGCCGTCGCGCAGCGGCGAGGCGAAGAAGGGCGGCAGCCACAGGCAGTCGACGCCGAGCCACTGCAGGTAGTCGAGCTTGTCGAGCATGCCGCGGAGGTCGCCGACGCCGTCGGCGTTGCTGTCCGCGAAGCCGCGGACGAGGACCTCGTAGAAGACCGCGCGCTTGTACCAGAGCGGGTCGCTGCCGCGTGGGGGCAGGCCGGAGGCCGGGTCGTCGGAGTCGGGCACGGGGAGCGTCATCGGTGCGGGTCGTCCTCGCGGGTGCGTGGGGTGAGGGGGAGAGGGGTCACGGGACCGATGGCGGCCAGGTCACCGGCCGGGGGAGGTGGACCGAGAAGACGTGCGCCGGCTCCCAGTACGGGTCGAGCTCGACGTAGTTGAACTGCCCCCAGTCGTAGCGGGCGCCGGTCAGCTCGTCGGTCACCGCGAAGCGCTCGTGCCAGTCCAGGCCCAGGGCCGGCAGGTCCAGCGACGTCGTCCCGATCTGCCGGTTGTGGCTGTCCAGCGAGCAGACGACGAGGACGGCGTCCTGCGAGCCCGGGTCGGTCTTGGAGAAGCAGATCAGGTTGCCGTTGTCGACGGCGTGGAAGCGCAGCGTGCGCAGCTGCTGCAGCGCGGGGTGCTGCCGCCGGATCTCGTTGAGCCGCCGCAGGTAGGGCGCCAGGCTGCGCCCGGCGGCCTCCGCGCCGGCCCAGTCGCGCGGCCGCAGCCGGTACTTCTCGCTGTCGAGGTACTCCTCGCTGCCCGGCCGCACCGCCACGTGCTCGTAGAGCTCGTAGCCGGAGTAGACCCCCCACGTCGGGCTCATCATGGACGCGAGCACCGCACGGATCTTGAACATCGACGGGCCGCCGTACTGCAGGCTCGCGTGCAGGATGTCCGGGGTGTTCACGAAGAAGTTCGGCCGCATGTAGTGCGCGTTGGCGGCCAGCTCGCGGCCGTACTCCTCGAGCTCGTCGCGCCCGGTCCGCCAGGTGAAGTATGTGTAGGACTGGGTGAACCCGATCCGGGCGAGCTGGTGCATCATCGCCGGCCGGGTGAAGGCCTCGGCGAGGAAGAGCACGTCCGGGTCGGTCTCCTTGACCTGCCAGATGAGCCAGTGCCAGAAGTCCAGCGGCTTGGTGTGCGGGTTGTCGACCCGGAAGACCCTCACCCCGGCCTCGATCCAGACCCGGATCACCCGGAGGCACTCGGCGTAGATGCCCTCCGGGTCGTTGTCGAAGTTGACCGGGTAGATGTCCTGGTACTTCTTCGGCGGGTTCTCGGCGTAGGCGATCGTCCCGTCCGGCTTGGTGGTGAACCACTCCGGGTGGGCCTCGACCCACGGGTGGTCCGGGGCGGCCTGCAGCGCGAAGTCCAGCGCCACCTCCATGCCGAGCTCGCGGGTGCGCGCGACGAAGGCCGTGAAGTCCGCCATCGTGCCGAGCTGCGGGTGGACGGCGTCGTGGCCGCCCTCGGCGCTGCCGATCGCCCAGGGCGACCCGACGTCGTCGGGGCCGATCTCGTGCGGGTTGCCGCCGGGGTACTGCGGGGTGTTCGGGCCCTTGCGGTTGACCGTGCCGATCGGGTGGATCGGCGGCAGGTAGACGACGTCGAAGCCCATGTCGGCGACGGCCGGCAGCCGGTCGGCAGCGGTGGCGAAGGTGCCGTGCGTGGGCGTGCCGCCGACGACGGAGCCCTCCGAGCGCGGGAAGAACTCGTACCAGGAGCCGAACAGCGCGCGCGGGCGGTCGACCCACACCTCGTACTCGGGGGAGGGGGTCACCAGCTCCCGCACGGGGTGCTCGTCGAGGTACCGCTGCAGGGCCGCGGACAGCGCGGGGGCGACCCGGTCGTGCACGCTGCGCACCCCGTCGCGCAGCGCGGTCACGGCCTCGCGGAGACGGCCGCGCCACTCGTCCTCGGCGTCCTGCGCCACCCGCTCGAGCAGCCGGGCACCCTCCTCGAGGTCGTTGGCCAGCTCGTCCGCGCCCTGGCCGGCCTCTATCTTGACCTCGACGGCGTGGTGCCAGGTGGCCAGCGGGTCGCTCCACGCCTCGACCCGGAAGGTCCAGCGGCCCTCCCGGTCGGGCACGACCGTGGTCAGCCAGCGGTCGGGCTGGTCGCCGTAGCGGCGCATCCGCGTGAACGGCCCGCGGGTGCCGTCGGGGCCGGTCCAGACGACGTCGGCGGCCACGGCGTCGTGGCCCTCGCGGAAGACGGTGGCGGTGACCGGCAGGTGTTCACCGACCACGGCGCGGGCCGAGAAGGACCCGCAGGACACGACGGGGGCGACATCGGTGATGCCGAGGCGGAGGTCAGCGCGGCGAGTCATCCGGGCCACGCTATCCACCCCGGGGGGTGCCCACACATCGGCCGCGGAGGGGACCGGACGGTTCCCCAACACGAGGGGTGGCGCGCCGGTCCCGCCCCGTCCCGGCCGGCGTCGCTGACTAGTCTCTCCGCGTGCGAGCACTGCGTCGGTTCACCGTCCGCGCGGCCCTCCCGGAGGCCCTGACACCCCTGTCCCAGCTGGTGATGAACCTGCGCTGGTCGTGGCACCCGGAGACCCGCGACCTGTTCGAGGCGCTCGACCCCGAGCTCTGGCAGACCTGCGGCAACGACCCGGTCAAGGTCCTCGGCGAGGTGTCGGCCGAGCGGCTGGCCACCCTGTCGCGCGACCGCCGGTTCCTGCGCCACCTCCAGGACGTCGTCGACGACCTCGAGGACTACCTCGCCTCACCGCACTGGTACCAGTCCCTGGGGCCCGACGCCCCGCGATCCATCGCCTACTTCTCCGCCGAGTTCGGCATCACCGAGGTGCTGCCCCAGTACTCCGGCGGCCTGGGCATCCTCGCCGGCGACCACCTCAAGGCCGCCTCCGACCTCGGGGTGCCGCTCATCGGCGTGGGCCTGCTCTACCGGGCCGGCTACTTCGAGCAGGGCCTGTCGGCCGACGGCTGGCAGCTGGAGCGCTACCCCTCGCTGGACCCGCACGGGCTGCCGGTCAAGCTGCTGCGCCAGCCCGACGGGTCGGCCGTCGTCATCACCGTGCCGCTGCCCGAGGGGCGCACCCTGCACGCGCACGTGTGGCGCGCCCAGGTGGGCCGGGTGTCGCTGCTGCTGCTCGACAGCGACATCGAGGAGAACACCCCCGCCGAGCGCGGCGTCACCGACCGCCTCTACGGCGGCGACGAGGACCACCGGCTGCGCCAGGAGATGCTCCTGGGCATCGGCGGCGTCCGGGCGCTGCGCGCCTACTGCCAGCTGACCGGCACGCCGCAGCCGGAGGTGTTCCACGCCAACGAGGGGCACGCCGGCTTCCAGGGCGTGGAGCGGATCCGCGAGCTCACCGAGTCGCACGGGCTGTCCTTCCCCGAAGCGCTGCAGGCCGTGCGCGCCGGCACCGTGTTCACCACGCACACCCCGGTCCCGGCCGGCATCGACCGCTTCCCCCGCGCGCTCATCGAGCGGTACTTCGCCGGCTTCGGCGTCCCGCTCGAGCACCTGATCCCGCTCGGGGCCGAGGAGGACCCGGCGAAGTTCAACATGGCGCACATGGGGCTGCGGCTGGGCCAGCGGGCCAACGGCGTCAGCCAGCTGCACGGGCACGTCAGCCGCTCGATGTTCAGCGACCTGTGGCCGGGCTTCGACCAGGGCGACGTCCCGATCTCCTCGATCACCAACGGCGTGCACGCGCCCACCTGGACCGCCCGCGAGCTCGTCGAGCTGGGCACCCAGAGCTCCAGCGTGGGCGACCCGTTCGAGGGCCAGGGCGTGGCGGCCTTCGACGGCGTCGACCGCATCCCCTCCGGGGAGCTGTGGGCCACCCGCCGGATGCTGCGCGGCCGGCTGGTGGAGGAGGTGCGGCGGCGCCTGCGGGAGACGGCGCTGTCGCGGGGCGCCGCCGAGACCGAGATCGGCTGGACCGACAGCGCCTTCGACCCCGACGTCCTCACCATCGGCTTCGCGCGCCGGGTCCCCTCCTACAAGCGGCTGACCCTGATGCTGCGCGACCCCGCGCGGCTCAAGGCGCTGCTGCTCGACGAGCAGCGGCCGGTGCAGCTGGTCATCGCCGGCAAGAGCCACCCGGCCGACGACGGCGGCAAGCAGCTGATCCAGCAGATGGTGAAGTTCGCCGACGACCCCGAGATCCGGCACCGCATCGCGTTCCTGCCCGGCTACGACATCGGCATGGCCCGCTACCTCTACTGGGGCTGCGACGTCTGGTTGAACAACCCGCTGCGGCCGCTGGAGGCCTGTGGCACCTCGGGCATGAAGGCGGCGCTCAACGGCGGGCTGAACCTCTCCATCCGCGACGGGTGGTGGGACGAGTGGTTCGACGGCCAGAACGGCTGGGCCATCCCGACCGCCGACGGCGTCTCCGACGCCGAACGCCGCGACGACGTGGAGGCGCGGGCCATCTACGACCTGCTCTCCACGCAGGTGCTGCCGCGGTTCTACGAGACCGACCGCGACGGCGTCCCGACCCGGTGGGTGGAGATGGTGCGGCACACGCTGCGCGAGACCGGCCCGAAGGTGCTGGCCACCCGGATGGTGCGCGACTACGTCGAGGGGCTCTACGTCCCCGCGGCCCGCTCCTCGCGCACCATGGCCGACGGCGGCTACGAGCCCGCGCGCACCGAGGCGCAGTGGCGGGCCCGGCTGCAGGAGAGCTGGACCGGCGTCCGGGTGGCGCACGTCGAGGCCACCGGTGCCGGCGACACCCCGGAGATCGGCTCGACGCTGGCCCTGCGGGCCGAGGTGGAGCTGCCGCAGCTGAGCCCGGCCGACGTCGAGGTCCAGGCCGCCTACGGGCGGGTCGACGACGCCGACGGCCTGCACGAGGTGACCACGGTGCCCATGCAGCACGAGCACACCGACGGCTCCCGGCACTGGTTCACCGTCACGCTGCCGCTGGAGCGCACCGGCGCGTTCGGGTACACGGTGCGCGTGCTGCCGAAGTCCGAGCACCTCGCCGACCCCGCCGAGCTGGGGCTCGTCCGCTCGGCCTGACCCGGCGCGGGCCGGTCCGCAGGCCCACCCGTCACGCCGGTCGCAGCGTCCCCACGGGGCGCGCTGACCGGCGTGGCGGTGCCGCCGGGCCGCCCACTCGTCCCACCGGTCACTAGGCTGGCGCGCATGCCCGACCGCTGTGAAGTCCTGCCCGGAGACGCCGTCGTCGCCCGACGTGGCGGTGGGCTGCTCTGGGTGGACGCGCCCGGCTCGCCCGCCCTGGTCGCCGCGCTGCACGCCTGCCTGGGTGTCGCGGGCCCCGGCGCCGACCGGGTGCTCTCCGCCGTCGCCGCCCAGGTGGCCCCGCTCGGCGGTGGCTCGGCGTCCTTCGCCCTGGTGCTCGTCGACTCGGCCGAGGGGTCGGGCACCGGCGTCGCGCTGTGGTCGGGCAAGGGCCAGCCCGCCGTCGACGGCGTCCCGGTCTCGGGCTCGCCGGTCGAGGGCTGCAGCGTGGCCGCCGGCTTCCCGCTGGGGTCGACCCTCTACGTCGGCCCCGGCCAGGCCGCGCCGCAGATGCCGCCGGGTGTGGCCTACGACCTGACCGAGGGCACCGTCCCCGGCTCGGGGGCGCTGCTGCAGCTGGCCGCCGCGGCCCGCGCCTCGGCCGCCGCGCCGCCGGCCACCGCGCAGCCGTCGTCCTACACCGCCGGGTCCGACGCCGGGTTCGCCGGTGCCGCGTCCGGCTTCGGGAGCAGCTCGCCGTTCGGCGGCGCCGGCTCGTCGGCGGTCAACTCGCCGGCGCGCACCGACAAGGGCGGCGAGGAGACGGCGTTCTGGAAGCCCGACGTCGTCGCGCCGGTGCTGCGCTTCGACGACGGGCTGGTCGTGACCGTCGACGAGGACCTGGTGCTCGGCCGCCGTCCCGACAGCCACGAGCTGGTCACCAGCGGCACCGCCCGCCCGGTGCCGATCGCCGACACGCAGAACGTGCTGTCCTCGGCGCACGCGGCGATCCAGCGCAACGGCGGCGAGGTGACCCTCACCGACCTCGGCTCGCTCAACGGCACCCACGTCGCCGGCCCCGAGGCCACCGAGTGGACCCAGCTCGAGCCCGGCGTCGCGCACCCGCTCTCCGACGGCGACCGCCTGCTGCTCGGCTGGACCGTCATCACCTACGAGGTCCCCCAGGACTGAGGACGGACCCTCCTGCCCCGCCCGTCCTCGGGCGGGGCTCACGGCGTCCTCCCGCACCGCAGCGCGTCCTACCCGACGGTGGGCGGTCGGGTGGGACGCGCCACGATCAGGTCACCTGATCATCGCGCGACCCCTCAGGGACGGCGCAGGACCCGCAGCAGCCAGACCGTGCGCGGGGGGACCTCGATCGGGCCGGGTGCGACGACGGCCGGCCGCGGCGGCGCCCCGGTGGGGTACTCCGTGCTGACGGCGAACTCGTAGCCGTCGGCCCACGGCGGCCCGGGCAGCTCGACGGTCACCGGCGCCGGGCCCGCGTGCAGCTGCACGAGGTAGGAGTCGTCGACCACCCGCCGTCCGCGCTCGTCGCGGTGCCGGATGCCGCGCCCGTCGAGGTACATGCCGATCGTCTGCAGGCCGGTGTCGAACCAGTCGGCGGTGGTCAGCTGCCCGCCGTCCGGGGCGAACCAGGCCAGGTCGCGGGTGCCGCCGGTGCCCGGGATCTCGTGGCCCTCGAAGAACGCCTCCTGCCGCAGCACGGGGGAGCTGCGGCGCAACCGCACCAGCCGGCGGACGAAGGTCAGCAGGTCGGCGTCGACGGCGTCCCAGTCCAGCCAGGAGACCTCGTTGTCCTGGCAGTAGGCGTTGTTGTTGCCGCCCTGGGTGCGGCCGATCTCGTCGCCCGCGGTGAGCATCGGCACGCCGGTGGACAGCAGCAGCGTGGTCAGGTGGTTGCGCACCTGCCGGGCGCGCAGGGCCAGCACCCCGGGGTCGTCGGTGGGGCCCTCGACGCCGCCGTTCCAGTTGCGGTTGTGGCTCTCGCCGTCCCGGTTGTCCTCGCCGTTGGCCTCGTTGCGCTTGCGCTCGTAGCTGACCAGGTCGGCGAGGGTGAACCCGTCGTGGGCGGTGACGAAGTTGACGCTGGCGAAGGGCCGGCGGCCGTCGGAGCGGTAGAGGTCGGAGGAGCCGGTCAGCCGGTAGGCCAGGTCCCGGACGCCGACGTGCGCGCCGGACCACACGTCGCGGACGGTGTCGCGGTACTTGCCGTTCCACTCCGTCCACAGCGGCGGGAAGTTGCCCACCTGGTAGCCGCCCTCGCCGACGTCCCACGGCTCGGCGATGAGCTTCACCCGGCTGACCACCGGGTCCTGGTGGACGACGTCGAAGAAGGCCGACAGCCGGTCGACGTCGTGGAAGGACCGCGCCAGCGCACTGGCGAGGTCGAAGCGGAACCCGTCGACGTGCATCTCGGTGACCCAGTAGCGCAGCGAGTCCATGAGCAGCGCCAGCACCGCCGGCCGGCGCACGTCGAGGGTGTTCCCGCAGCCGGTGTAGTCGGTGTAGCGGGCCGGGTTGCCGCCGGCGAGCCGGTAGTAGCCGCCGTTGTCGATGCCCTTGAGCGACAGCGTCGGGCCGGTGTGGTCGCCCTCGGCGGTGTGGTTGTAGACCACGTCCAGGACGACCTCGATGCCCGCGGCGTGCAGCGCCTTGACCATGGCCTTGAACTCGGTCACCTGGGCGCCGCCCGACCCGGCGGAGCTGTACGCCGCGTGCGGGGCGAAGTAGCCGAGGGTGTTGTAGCCCCAGTAGTTGGTCAGCCCGCGACGCAGCAGGTGCGGCTCGCTGACGAAGTGGTGCACCGGCAGCAGCTCGACGGCGGTCACCCCGAGCGCCTGCAGGTGCTCGACGAACGCGGGGTGCGCCAGGCCGGCGTAGGTGCCGCGCAGCGCCGGGGGGACGTCGGGGTGGCGCTGGGTGGCGCCCTTGACGTGCACCTCGTAGATCACGGTGTCCGACCACGCCGTCTGCGGCCGCCGGTCGCCGTCCCAGGGGAAGGAGTCGTGCACGACGACGCCGCGCGGGACGTGGGGCGCGGAGTCGCGGGGGTCGGCGGTACCGGACTCGCCGGTCTCGAACGGGAAGCCGAACAGCGCCGGGTCCAGCCGCAGGTCGCCGTCGACGGCCCGGGCGTAGGGGTCCAGCAGCAGCTTGGCCGGGTTCCACCGGGCGCCGGAGGAGGGGTCGTAGGAGCCGTGCACCCGGTAGCCGTAGCGCTGGCCGGGGCCGACGCCGGGCAGCCGGGCGTGCCACACCTGGTGGGTGGTCTCCTGCAGCCGGTGGCGGTGCTCGGTGCCGTCGTGGTCGAACAGGCACAGGTCGACGGCGGTCGCACCGGCCGACCACAGCGCGAAGTTCGTGCCGGTGCCGTCCCAGTGCGCCCCCAGCGGCGCCGGGGAGCCCGGCCACACCTCCAGGTCGCCGGGGGTGTCCTCGGGAGTCCTCACCCGGCGATCCTGCCAAGTCCGGCTGACGGGCGGCGGGACGCGGGCTGTTGGTTGGATGGGGTCGTGTCGAGCAGCGCCGCCGCCTCCCGGCCCGCCCCACCCGAGACCGTCGTCGAGATGCGCGGGGTGGACGTCGTCCGCGGCACGGCGCACCTGCTGCAGGACGTGGACTGGGCCGTCCTGCCCGACGAGCGCTGGGTCGTCCTCGGGCCCAACGGCGCGGGCAAGACGACGCTGCTGCAGCTGGCCGGCGCGCACATGCACCCGACGCACGGCGAGGTGACGCTGCTCGGCGAGACGCTGGGCGCGGTCGACGTCTTCGAGCTGCGGCCGCGGATCGGGCTGACCAGCGCGGCGCTGGCCCAGCGCATCGAGCCGGGGGAGCGCACCGGCGACGTCGTCGTCTCGGCCGGGTACGCCGTCGTCGGCCGGTGGCGGGAGCGCTACGACATCCACGACCTGTCCCGGGCCGCCGCCCTCATGCAGCAGTGGGGCGTCGCGGGCATCGCGCACCGGCCCTTCGGCACGCTGTCGGAGGGCGAGCGCAAGCGGGCGCAGATCGCCCGGGCGCTGATGACCGACCCGGAGCTGCTGCTCCTCGACGAGCCCGGGGCCGGGCTGGACCTCGGCGGCCGCGAGGACCTGGTCAGCCGGCTGTCCGGCCTCGCCGCCTCCTCCGCCGCGCCGGCGCAGGTGCTCGTCACCCACCACGTGGAGGAGATCCCGCCGGGCTACACCCACGCCCTGCTGCTGCGCGGGGGGCGGGTGGTGGCCGCCGGGCCCCTGGACGACGTGCTCACCGCGGAGCGGCTGTCGGAGACCTTCGGCCTGCCCCTGGACCTGTCGCGCTCCGACGGCCGGTTCACCGCCCGCCGCAGCGGCACGGCCCCGGCTGCTCGTTAGGGTGCGGCGACGACGACGTCCCAGCCTGGAGGCCCGCAGATGGCAGCGCCGGAGTACGTGACCCTGTCGGTCGAGGACGGGGTGGGCACGATCCGCCTCGACCGGCCGAAGATGAACGCGATCGACGAGCAGCTGCACCAGGAGGTGCGTGCGGCCGCGCTCGAGGCCGGCGAGCGCGCCGACGTGCGGGCCGTCGTCCTCTACGGCGGGGAGCGGGTGTTCGCCGCCGGCGCCGACATCAAGGCCATGTCCCGGCTCGACGGCCGCTCGATGGTCGCCTGGGGCCGGGAGCTGACCGACAGCTTCACCGCGGTCGCGCACGTCCCCAAGCCGGTCATCGCCGCGATCACCGGCTACGCGCTCGGCGGCGGCTACGAGCTGGCGCTGTGCGCGGACTTCCGGGTGATGGGGGCCGGCGCCAAGGTCGGCCAGCCCGAGATCCTGCTCGGGGTGATCCCCGGCGCCGGCGGCACGCAGCGGCTGGCCCGCCTGGTCGGCCCGGCCAGGGCCAAGGACCTGGTCTTCACCGGCCGGCACGTGGGCGCGGACGAGGCCCTGGAGATCGGCCTGGCCGACGCCGTCGTGCCCGACGCCGAGGTCTACGACACCGCCGTCGCCATGGCGCGGAAGTTCGCCGCCGGCCCGCCGCTGGCGCTCGCCGCGGCCAAGAAGGCCGTCGACGAGGGGCTGGACCTGCCGCTGGGCCGGGGCCTGGAGCTGGAGAGCCGGCTGTTCGCCGAGCTGTTCGACACCGAGGACCAGGACACCGGGATGCGCTCGTTCCTCGAGCAGGGTCCGGGCAAGGCCACCTTCCGCGGCCGCTGAGCGGTCATCACGAGTTGGCCGAGGTGTCCCCGCACGGCCTGACGCGGACCCTCCCGTTCTGCCACGATCCGCAGGACCCCTCCCGCGCCGGCGCACCCGGCGGGGGAGGGGACCCGGACCGCTCGTCGAGGAGGACGCCCGTGCGACGCCCTGCCACCCCCACCCTGAGGACCGCGGCCGCCCTGGCGGCCGCCGGTCTCGTCCTGTCGGCCTGCGGCGGGGGTGACGACGGCGGGGGGTCCGGCGGCGGGTCCGGCGGCTCGGACGCGGCGAGCGCCACCTCCGCGGAGGACCTCGGCGGCATGGACGCCCTCGTGGAGGCCGCCCAGGCCGAGGGCGAGCTCAACGTCATTGCGCTGCCGCCGGACTGGGCGAACTACGGCGAGATCATCTCCACCTTCGAGGAGGAGTACGGGATCACCGTCAACAGCGCCTCGCCCGACGGGTCCAGCCAGGACGAGCTCAACGCCGTGGAGAGCCAGCGCGGGCAGGACCGCGCGCCCGACGTGCTCGACCTGGGCACCGCCTTCGCCCGCCAGGCGCAGGCCCAGGACCTGCTCGCTCCCTACCAGGTGGAGACCTGGGACGAGATCCCCGAGGGCCAGAAGGACCCCGAGGGCCACTGGTACAACGACTACGGCGGCTACGTCTCCATCGGCTGCAACGCCACGGTGATCGCCGAGTGCCCGGCCACCTACGCCGACCTGCTCGACCCGCAGTACGCCGGCCAGGTCGCCCTCAACGGCAACCCGACCGCGGCCGCGGCCGCCTTCGCCGGCGTCTGGGCCGCGTCGCTGGCCAACGGCGGCAGCCTCGACGACATCGGCCCGGGCATCGACTTCTTCGCCCAGGTCAAGGAGGTCGGCAACTTCAACCCGGTGGAGATCACCCCGGCCACCATCCAGAGCGGCGAGACCCCGCTGGCCATCGACTGGGACTACAACAACGCCGGCCTGACCGACGAGCTGGCCGCGCAGGGCGTCGAGTGGCAGGTGGCGGTCCCCTCCGACGGGCTGTTCGGCGGCTACTACAGCCAGGCGGTCAGCGCCTACGCGCCGCACCCGGCCGCGGCCCGGCTGTGGCAGGAGTTCCTCTACAGCGACGAGGGCCAGAACCTCTACCTCGCCGGCGGCGCCCGGCCGGTGCGGCTGCCCGCGATGGAGGACGCCGGCACCGTCGACGCCGAGGCGCTGGCCGCCCTGCCGCCGGTCGAGGGCACCGCGGAGTTCCCGACCGAGGAGCAGGAGAGCGCCGCCCAGCAGGTGGTCGCAACCCGCTGGAACCAGGAGATCTCCGGCTGAGCACCGTCGTCCCGGCTCCCGCGCCGGCGTCCCCCCGGGGACGCCGGCGCGGCGGTCTGCTGCCCGCCCTGGGCATCGTCCCGTTCCTGCTCTACGTCGCGGTGTTCCTCCTGCTGCCGGTCGGCGTGCTCGCCGTGGAGGCCTTCCGCGCGGTCGACCCGGTGACCTTCGAGGAGTCGTGGTCGGCGGGCAACCTCGGCACGATCACCGGCGGCGCCTACGCCCGCGCCTACCTCGGCAGCCTGCGGCTGTCGGCGGTCACCGCCGTGCTCGGCGCCGTCCTCGGGCTGGCGCTGGCGCTGGCGATCGTGCGCAGCCGCCGGGGCCGGCTGCTGCGGCGCCTGGTGCTCACCGCGTCCGGCGTGCTGGCCAACTTCGGGGGCGTCCCGCTGGCCTTCGCCTTCCTCGCCACCATCGGCAACGCCGGCGTGGTCACCGCGGTGCTCACCGGCCCGCTGGGCCTCGACGGCTTCTCGCTGTACTCGATGACCGGCCTGGCGGTGGTCTACCTCTACTTCCTCGTCCCGCTCATGGTGCTGACGATCGTCCCGGCGCTGGAGGCGCTGCGCCCGCAGTGGCGGGAGGCCTCCGACGTGCTCGGCGCCAGCGGCTGGCAGTACTGGCGGTACGTGGGCGGCCCGGTCCTCCTCCCGCCGGTGCTGGGCGCGACGGTGCTGCTGTTCGCCTCCGCGTTCGCCGCCTACGCGACCGCGCGGGCGCTGGTGGGCAGCAGCGTGCCCCTGGTGACCCTGCAGATCGCCGACTCGCTGTCGAGCAACGTCGTCGTCGGCGCGGAGAACCTCGGCAAGGCGCTGGCGCTCGGCATGGTCGTGCTCGTCGGGCTGGTGATGCTCTTCTACACCTGGGTGCAGCGGCGGACGTCGCGGTGGCTGGCGTGAGCGCCACCACCGGACCGGCGACGTCGACCGGCCTGTCGACGGCCGCGGTCACCGGCGCCGGCGGCGTCGAACCCGGGACCGCCCAGCGGCCCGGACGGCGCGGCCGCGGCTGGTGGCGCTGGGCGGTGTTCGCCGTCCTCGGCGTCTACTTCCTCGTGCCGCTGGGCGCCTCGGTGTGGTTCACCGTGCGCGACCGGGCGCGGGGCGGGGTCAGCGCCGGCGTCTACGCGGGCATCCCGTCGGCGGAGGGCTTCGCGGAGAACTTCGGGCGGTCGCTGGCGCTCGGCGTGCTCACCGTGCTCATCGCGCTGCTGCTGCTGGTGCCCACCGTCGTCCTGGTGGAGCTGCGGCTGCCGCGGCTGCGGCCGCTGGTCGAGCTGCTCACCCTCGTGCCGCTGCTGCTGCCGCCCATCGCCCTGGTGGTCGGCGTCCGCAGCGTGCTCGCGTGGGCGCCCGAGTACTTCTTCGGCACCCCGCTGGCCGAGGCGTTCTTCGCCCTCCAGGAGCCGGCGCTGCCCTGGGTCCTGGTGCTGGTCTACGTCGTGCTGGCGCTGCCGTTCGTCTACCGGGCGCTCGACGCCGGCGTGCGCGGCGCCCAGCTGCGGACGCTCACCGAGGCCGCGCGGGTGCTCGGGGCGTCCTGGCCGCGGGTCATGCTCACCGTGGTGCTGCCGGTGCTGCGGACCTCGGTGCTCAACGCCGCCTTCCTCACCCTGGCGCTGGTGCTGGGCGAGTTCACCGTCGCCAACATCCTCGGCTTCGAGACCTTCCCCACCTGGATCGTGCGGATCTCCGGCTCGCAGCCGCAGCTGTCGGTCGCCGTCTCGGTCCTCTCGCTGCTGCTCACCTGGGCGCTGCTGCTGCTCATCTCCGCGCTGGACCGCCGGCGCCGCGAGGAGGACCCCGCATGACCGCCGTCCGCCCGGCCGCCCCCGCCGACCTGCGCGAGGCGCCCGGCGTCGCCGTCCGGCTGGAGGGGCTGACCCGCCGCTACGGCTCGGTGCTCGCCCTCGACGGGCTGGACCTGGCGATCGCGGGAGGGGAGTTCCTCGCCCTGCTCGGGCCCTCCGGCTGCGGCAAGACGACGGCGCTGCGGGCGATCGCCGGCTTCGAGGTCCCCGACTCCGGGCGGGTGTGGTTCGACCGCCGCGACGTCACCGGGCTCCCGCCGTCCAGGCGCGACGTCGGCATGGTGTTCCAGGCCTACAGCCTGTTCCCGAACATGACCGTGGCGGAGAACGTGGCCTACGGGCTGCGGGTGCGCCGCCGCGAGAAGGCCGAGCGCGCCGGGCGGGCCGCCGAGCTGCTGGAGCTGGTGGGCCTGGCCGACCGCGGTGGCCGCTACCCGCACCAGCTCTCCGGCGGGCAGCAGCAGCGGGTGGCGCTGGCCCGGGCGCTCGCGGTGGCCCCGCAGGTGCTGCTGCTCGACGAGCCGCTGTCGGCCCTCGACGCGCAGGTGCGGGTGCAGCTGCGCGAGGAGATCCGCCGCATCCAGCTGGAGCTGGGCACCACCACCGTGTTCGTCACCCACGACCAGGCCGAGGCGCTGTCGGTGGCCGACCGGGTCGGCGTGATGCGAGCCGGCCGGCTGGAGCAGGTGGCCTCGCCCGACGAGCTCTACGAGCGCCCGGCGACGGCGTTCGTCGCCGGCTTCGTGGGCACGATGAACCGCATCCCCGCCGTCCTCGGCGACGGCGACGTCGAGTTCCTCGGCGTCCGCCGCGAGGTCCTGGGCGCCGGCCTGCCGCCGGGCCCGGCGACGGCGCTGGTCCGTCCCGAGGCGCTCACCGTCACCGCCGACCCGGACGGCGCCGGCCGCGTGGTCACCCGCACGTTCTCCGGCGCCACCACCCGGCTGGCGGTCGCGCTGCCCGACGGCCTGGAGGTCACCGCCGACGTCCCGAGCGCCGAGGGCCAGGGCCTCACCCCCGGGACGGCGGTCACCGTCACCCCCGCCGAGCGCCCCGTGCTGGTCGAGCCGGCCGCCGCGGGGTGAGCCTCACGCGGTGAGCTGGTAGACGACCACCGTCGCGTCGCCGAGGTTGGTGACGTAGGCGCGCCGGCCGTCGGGGGACACCGCGACGCTGGTGGGCCCGTCGCCGGTGACCGGGCTCGCGGTCACCTCGAGGGTCTGCGCGTCGACCACCGACATGGTGTCGGACTCCACGTCGGCGGTGTAGAAGCGGCGGCCGTCGGGCGCCCAGGTGACGTCCTGCGGGCGGGTGCCGACGGGACCGCTGGCGAGCACCGCGCCGGTGGCGGCGTCGACGAGGAACGCCTCGCTGCTGTCGAAGGCCACCACGGCGACCCGGCTGCCGTCGGGGGAGAGGGCGACGCTGTGCGGGGCGACCCCGGCGGGCACCTCCTGCACCACCCGGCCGCCGTCGGCGAGGTCCAGCACGGACAGCACGCCGGACTCGTGGCTGGCGGCCCAGGCGCGCCGGCCGTCGGCGGAGACGGCGATCCAGTGCGGGTTCTCCGGGACGACGTAGGAGTCGACCGCCTCCCCGGTGGCGGTGTCGACCACCTCCACCCGGCCCTCGTCGTGGAGGGGGACGTAGAGCAGCCGGCCGTCGGGCGAGGTCGCCGCCGCGTACGGGCGCAGCCCCACCTCGACGGTCTGCAGGACCGCGTTGGTCGTGGTGTCCACGAAGACGACGGCGTGCACCGTGTTGGCGTCGTCGTACACCGTGACGTAGGCCCGGCTGCCGTCCGGCGAGAAGGTGACGAACTGCGGCGGCCCGGCGTCGATGCGGATCTGCGAGGAGACCGTCCCCGAGGTCAGGTCGAGCACGCTGAGGACGCCCTGCGCCCGGTGGGCGATGTAGGCGTAGCGCCCGTCCGGGGCGACGGCGAGGAAGCCCGGCGTCGGGGGCACGGGGACGGGGTCGCCGAGCTGGGTCGGGACGGCGAGGCTGGCCGGCGGGGTCGCGCTCGGCCCGGCCGGCGGCTCGGTCCGCTCGGGCGCCAGGGTGCTCTCCGGCGTGCTGCCGGCCGCGTCCGCCGCGTCCGCCCCACCGTCGTCGCGGGGCCACAGCAGAGCGGCGACCCCCGCGGCGACCAGGACGAGCACCAGCGCGGTGACCAGCGCGACCGTCCGGCCCCGGCGCCGCGGTCGCGGGGACGACTCCGGCCCGCCGGGTGCCGGGGGAGGCGGCGGCCGCCCAGGCAGCTGCTGCACCGAGCTGTGCGCGCCGTCGCCGGAGCGCACGCCCAGCCCGGCGGGCGGGGTGGCCGCCACCGGTGCGGTGGGATGGGGCGGGGCGGCCGGGACGGGGGCCCCGACCAGGGCGGCGCGGGCGGCGTCGACGAGGGCGCGCGGCGTGGGGAAGCGGTCCTCGGGGCGCTTGGCCATGCCGCGGGCCACCACGTCGTCCATGGCCCGGGGCACCCCGGCGACCAGCTCGCTCGGCCGCGGCGGGTCGACGTAGAGGTGGGCGAAGAGCAGCGCCGGCAGGTCCTCCCCGCGGAAGGGGCGGCGCCCGGTCAGGCACTGGGCCAGGACGCAGGCCAGCGAGTAGACGTCGACCCGGCCGTCGATCGGCTGGTCGGTGAACCGCTCGGGCGCCATGTAGTCCAGCGTCCCGACCGTGGCGCCGGTCGTGGTCAGCGACGTCCGGGTGCTGCCGATGGAGCGGGCGATGCCGAAGTCGACGACGTAGACGAAGTCGTTGGGCGTGACCAGGACGTTGCTCGGCTTGACGTCGCGGTGCACCAGGCCGTCGGCGTGCGCGGCCTCCAGGGCGTCGGCCACCTGCGCGAGCAGGGCCACCGTCCGCTCCGGCGGCAGCGGGCCCTCCTCCAGCAGCCGGCCGAGGTCGCGGCCGTCGACCAGCCGCATGTCGATGAAGAGCCGGCCGTCGATCTCCCCGTAGTCGTGGATGGGGACGACGTGCGGCTCGCGCAGCCGGGCGGCGACGTGCGACTCGCGGCGGAACCGACCGGTGAACTCGGCGTCGCGGTCCAGGTCCTCCGGCAGCCGCTTGAGGGCCACCAGCCGCTCCCGCCGGGTGTCGCGGGCGCGCCACACCTCACCCATGCCGCCGGTCCCGATCAGCTCCTCCAGCAGGTAGGGGCCGAACTCTCGGGGGCTCATGGCGGCTCCTCGGCGGGTCGACCGGGTTCCGCGGGCCGGCCGGGCAGACGGGGTGGGCGGCGGGGAGCGTAGGCAGCGTGGCGTCCGCGCGGCCCGGCCGTGGCCGCTGCGCCCGCCCGGTACCGGCGTCCCGCGCCGCGCCCCGCCGGGCTGCAGTCCCGGGGCGACGCAGCGTGCCCGGCCCGCGCGGGCGGTGCACCACACTGTCCCGGTGAGCCAGCCCGTCCCGACCGCGCCCGCCGCCGACCTGGACCGCTCCGACCTGGACCGCTCGGACCCCGCCGGCCGGGCCTGGGTCGACCGCGCGGTGGCCGCCGTCGCGGCCGACTCCCTGCGCAGCGCCGACACCCACCTGCTGGTCCACCCGCTGCCGCCGGAGTGGGGCGTGGACCTCTACCTCAAGGACGAGTCGACGCACCCGACGGGCAGCCTCAAGCACCGGCTGGCGCGCTCGCTGTTCCTGCACGCGCTGTGCTCGGGGTGGATCACCGAGGGCAGCACCGTCGTCGAGGCCTCCAGCGGGTCGACGGCGGTCAGCGAGGCCTACTTCGCGCGGATGCTCGGCCTGCCCTTCGTCGCGGTCATGCCCGCCACGACCAGCCGGCAGAAGATCGCGCTGATCGAGCGGTACGACGGCCGCTGCCACCTCGTCGAGCGCGCCGCCGACGTCTACGACGAGGCGCGCCGGCTGGCCGCCGAGACCGGCGGGCACTACCTCGACCAGTTCACCCACGCCGAGCGGGCCACCGACTGGCGGGGCAACAACACCATCGCCGAGTCGGTGTTCGAGCAGCTGGCCCTGGAGCGCCACCCGGTGCCCGAGTGGGTGGTGGTCGGCGCGGGCACCGGCGGCACGAGCGCCACCTTCGGCCGCTACCTGCGCTACATGCGCCACCCCACGCGGCTGGCCGTCGTCGACCCGGAGGGCTCGGCGTTCTTCCCCGGCTGGGCGGCCGGCGACCCGGAGTGGACGACGGGCACTCCGTCGCGGATCGAGGGCATCGGCCGGCCGCGGGTGGAGCCGTCCTTCCTGCCCTCCGTGGTGGACCGGATGATCCGCGTCCCCGACGCCGCCTCGCTGGCGGCCACCCGCCACCTGGCCCGCGTGACCGGCCGGCGGGCCGGCGGCTCGACCGGCACCAACCTGTGGGGCGCGTTCACGCTCGTCGCCGAGATGCTCGCGGCGGGGCGCACCGGCAGCGTGGTCACGCTGCTCTGCGACGGCGGCGAGCGGTACGCCGACACCTACTTCGCCGACGACTGGGTGGCCGCCCGGGGACTGGACCTGGCGCCGCACACCGCGGTGCTCGAGGAGTTCGCCGCCACCGGCCGCTGGACGGCGTGACCGTCGTCACGGACACCGGACCGCGGGGGTCCGTTACCCCGCAGTAACCTCCACTATCGACAGCCAGGCGGGCCGCGGCCCGCGTTCCCCATGACCGATCGCGGAGGTAGGTCTGGCGATGAACATCGTCGTTCTGGTCAAGCAGGTCCCCGACTCCGGCACCCAGCGCTCGCTGGACCCGTCGGACAACACCGTCGCCCGCGCCACCGCGGACAACGTCATCAACGAGATCGACGAGTACGCCATCGAGGAGGCGCTGCAGGTCAAGCAGGCGCAGGGCGGCGAGGTCACCATCCTCACCGTCGGCCCCGCCTCGGCCACCGACGCGATCCGCAAGGCGCTGTCGATGGGCGCGGACAAGGCCGTGCACGTCACCGACGACGCCATCCACGGCTCGTGCGCCGTCCAGACCTCGGCGGTCCTGGCCGCGGCGCTGCAGCAGCTGGACTACGACCTGGTGCTCATGGGTGCGACCTCCACCGACGGGCAGGTCGCGGTCATGCCGGCGCTGCTGGCCGAGCGCCTCGGCATCCCGCAGCTGTCGGGCGCGCAGAAGCTCACCGTCGAGGGCTCCACGGTCAAGGTCGAGCGGCAGACCGACGGCGGGTTCTGGGCGCTGGAGGCGCCGCTGCCGGCGATCGTGTCCACCTGGGACACCATCAACGAGCCGCGCTACCCCTCCTTCAAGGGGATCATGGCCGCCAAGAAGAAGCCGGTGGAGACCAAGTCCCTGGCCGACCTGGGCATCGACCCCGCCACCGTCGGCCTGGCCACCGCCACCAGCGCGGTCGTCGACTTCGCCGGCCGCCCGCCCAAGGGCGAGGGCGTCAAGGTCACCGACGAGGGCGACGGCGCCCAGAAGCTCGTGGGCTACCTGGCCGAGCAGAAGCTCGTCTGACCCGGCCCGGATCGAAGCGAACAGGAGAGGCGAACACCCATGGCAGAGGTCCTGGTCCTCGTCGAGCTGAACCCGGCCGACGGCACCGTCCGCAAGGGCACGCTCGAGGCGCTCACCGCGGCCCGCGCGCTCGGTGAGGTCTCGGCGGTCGTCGCCGGCGGCCCCGGCGTCGCCGCCGGCGCCCGCGACGCACTCGCCGAGTACGGCGCGAGCAAGGTCTACGTCGCGGAGTCCCCGGAGATCGACGAGTACCTCGTCGCCCCCAAGGCCGAGGTGCTCGCGCAGCTGGTGGCGCAGGTGTCGCCGGCCGCCGTCGTCATCCCCTCCTCCCCGGAGGGCCGCGAGGTCGCCGGCCGGCTGGCGCTGAAGACCGGCAGCGGCTTCCTCACCGACGTCACCGAGATCGCCGCCGACGGCACCGCCACCCAGGTGGTCTTCGCCGGCGCGCAGATCGTGCACTCGAAGGTCACCACCGGCACGCCGATCTACACGCTGCGCGGCAACTCGGTCGCCCCCGAGCCCGCGCCGGCCGCCGGCGAGCAGGTGCCCGTCGAGGTCACCCTGTCCGAGCAGGCCAAGCTCACCCGCGTCGTGGACAAGGTCGTCGAGCAGAAGAGCAACCGGCCCGAGCTCACCGAGGCGGCGATCGTCGTCTCCGGTGGCCGCGGCGTGGCCAGCGCGGAGAACTTCTCGATCATCGAGGGCCTGGCCGACTCCCTCGGTGCCGCGGTCGGCGCCTCGCGCGCGGCGGTGGACTCCGGCTTCTACCCGCACAGCTTCCAGGTCGGGCAGACCGGCAAGACCGTCTCGCCGCAGCTCTACATCGCCGTGGGCATCTCCGGGGCGATCCAGCACCGCGCCGGCATGCAGACCTCGAAGACGATCGTCGCGGTCAACAAGGACCCCGAGGCCCCGATCTTCGAGCTGGCCGACTTCGGCGTCGTCGGCGACCTGTTCCAGGTCGCGCCGCAGGCCACCGAGCTCATCAGGGCACGCCGGGGCTGACCCCCGCCCGCACCGCAGCACAGGCGCCGGTCCCCGTCCGCGGGGGCCGGCGCCTGCGCGTGCAGGGGGCGACCTCAGGCCCGGGGACCCTGGGCCGGGTCCCGCGGCGTCGCCTCCCGGGGACGCGGCCCGGGCACCGGGGCGGCGGCGAGCTGGTCGCCGGCCACCCGCCGGGTGACGCGGTCGGCCGGCGGCGCCGGGACGACCGCGGGCTCCGGCTCGGGCAGCAGCCAGCCGACGTCGACCTCCTCCCCGCCGACGTTCGCGGTGTCCCAGGACCCGCTGACCGCCAGCGTGTGCAGCGTCTGGTCGCTGAGCGGCTCGAGCTGCGCACGCAGCGCCGCGTCGTCGGGGAGCCCCGGCAGGCGGGACTCCAACCGGGCCCGGTTCTGGCGCAGCCGCTCCAGGAGCGCCTCGGTGTCGGTGGTCCGGTCGTGGGCGCCCTGCTCGCCCTCGGCGATGCCGCGGGCGATCTGGCCCTTGATGGTCCGCGCCCGCCCGGTGGCGTCGATCGACACCATCTGCCGCCACGCCCTGGTCTTGTGCCGGTACTGCAGCATCGCCATGACCGCCTCGTGCCGGGTGAAGTCGGCGTCGCGCAGCGGCCTCCCGTGCCACACGGTGGCCAGGGCGCGGGCCAGCGAGATCGCCGACGCCAGGCCGCTGTTGAGGCCGCGGCCGGGCCAGAAGTGGATGGCGTTGCCCGCGTCGCCGAGGAGGCAGGCGAAGGTCCCCGGCGTCGTGCGGGTGGGCGGGAAGAGCTGGGCGGTGAACCGGGGCCGCTGCACCATGTCCAGCCGGAAGCCGGTCACCGCCGTCAGCGCGTCCTCGGGGACGCCGAAGAGCCGCAGGCCCTCCTGCACCCGCGTCCACAGCGCCGAGCCGCGCAGCAGCGCCGGCAGGAAGAACGTGTGGTGCGTCTCGCACATGAACTCGCCGTCCGGCTGCCGCTCCAGCACGCAGGGGGCCGACTGGATGCAGGGGCTGAACACCTGCCGCACGGGGTTGATCCCCACGGCCTCCTGCGCCTCCTGGTCGGACAGCCGCATGTTGAGGAACCCCTCGCCGCGCAGCGAGTTCAGCAGGAACCGGTTCTGCGAGACGGTGAGCAGCACGCTGGTGGGGTCGGGCAGCCCGGAGCGCACGCGCAGCCCCAGCACCATGTCGGACACGTGCTCGCCGTCCACGGAGTACATCGACCTGTCGGCCGTCCCGAACCGGTCGGCGAGCTGGTCGCGGGTGCGCGAGCGGCCGCCCTCGCAGACGGCCAGCACGTGCTGCTGCACCAGGTCGTCGCGGGACTCCCCGACGTCGAAGCGCTCCGGCACGAGCGTGATCCGCTCGGACCGCTCGTTCGCGAGCTCCAGCAGGGTGTCCTCGATGAACCGGACCGGGGTGTTGCGCGGGGCCGCGCCGTCGACGGAGTCCGGGCCGAGCGGCCACATCTCCGACCAGGTCTCCCGCGAGGCGAACAGCCGCTCCTGCACGTGCGGGGGCAGCCGCAGGTACTGGCGGCTCTGCAGGGTCACGACCTGCTCGCGGCGCACGTTGCCCTTCTCGTAGCCGCTCCACTCGACGCGGTCGCCGACGCGCGTCCAGCGGCGGTCGTGCACGCGGACGGCCACCCGGGGTCCCATCAGGTGGTCCAGCAGCAGGGCCAGCGCGAGCCCGACCGGGCCGCCGCCGGTGACGGTGACCCGCAGCACGTCCGGGGACCCGCCGGCGAGGCCGTCGACCGGGCCGACCAGGGTGGCCGACTCCCAGCTCTCGAAGCGGAACACCTCGTCGCCGATGCGTACCTCGTCGCCGGGCTCGAGGGTGTGGACGCCGACCTGGACGCCGTTGACCCAGGTGCCGTTGTCGCTGTCGTGGTCGGCCAGCACGAAGCGGTCGCCCTCGCGGCGCACCTCGGCGTGCACCCGCGAGGCGAAGCGGCTGGTGAGCACGACGTCGTTGGTGTCCCCGCGCCCCAGGGTGACCGGGTTGCGGCCGAGCGGGAACCGCTGGCCCTCCAGTCGTCCCTGGACCGCGACGAGTGCGGTGATCATGGCATCCGGCTCCCGCCCGAGTGACCCCGTGCCGTGGCGGGCCGGTGGTCCTCACCGCGGGCCGCGCCGCCGTCCACGGTGGGACGTGCGCGGGGAGGTGTCAACGGCCGTCGGCGTCCCCTCGTCCGCCGGGCGGGTCGGTCGCGCGCGTCTAACCTGGACCGGTGACCTACCTCGACCACGCGGCCACCACCCCGGTGCTGCCCGAGGTCCTCGCCGCGGTGACCGAGCAGATGGGCCGCGTCGGCAACGCCTCGTCGCTGCACGCCGGTGGCCGCGCCGCGCGCCGCACCGCCGAGCAGGCCCGGGAGCGGCTGGCCGAGGCGCTGGGCGCCCGCCCGTCGGAGGTGCTGTTCACCGGCGGTGGCACCGAGAGCGACAACCTCGCGCTCAAGGGCCTGTTCTGGGCCCGGCGGGAGGCCGACTCGCGGCGCCGGCGGCTGGTGGTCAGCCCGGCCGAGCACCACGCCGTCCTCGACAGCGCCGAGTGGCTGGCCAAGCAGGAGGGCGCCGAGGTCACCTGGCTGCGGCTGGAGCCCAGCGGCCGGGTGACGCCCGAGGCGCTGGCCGACGCACTCGGCGACGGGACGGACGTGACGGTGGCCAGCGTCATGTGGGCCAACAACGAGATCGGCACGGTCAGCGACGTCGCGGCGCTGGCCGAGGTGGCGCACGCCGTCGGGGTGCCGCTGCACACCGACGCGGTGCAGGCCGTCGGCCAGGTGCCGGTGGACTTCGCCGCCAGCGGCGTCGACGCGCTCACCGCGACCGGCCACAAGCTGGGCGGCCCGGTGGGCGCCGGGGTCCTGCTGCTGCGGCGCGACGCGGAGTGCACGCCGCTGCTGCACGGCGGCGGGCAGGAGCGCGACGTCCGGTCGGGCACCCTCGACGTGCCCGCCATCGCCGGCCTGGCCGTCGCCGCCACCGCCGCCGTCGCCGGCCGCCGGGAGCGGGCCGGCCGGCTGGCCGCCCTGCGCGACCGGCTCGTGGCCGGGGTGCTCGAGCAGGTGCCCGACGCCCAGCTCAACGGCGCGCCCCTCGACGACGTCGTCGCCGGCGGCCCGGGCCGGCTGCCCGGCAACGCGCACCTGTCCTTCCCCGGCGCGGAGGGGGACGCGCTGCTCATGCTGCTCGACGCCCGCGGCATCGAGTGCTCCACCGGCTCGGCCTGCAGCGCCGGCGTGGCCCGGCCCAGCCACGTGCTGACCGCCGTGGGCGCCGACGCCGCCCGGGCCCGCAGCTCGCTGCGGTTCAGCCTCGGGCACACCTCGACCGACGCCGACGTCGACGCGCTGCTGGCCGTGATCGGCCCCGTGGTCGAGCGGGCCCGGCGGGCCGGGATGGGGCGCCACTGATGCGGGTGCTCGCCGCGATGAGCGGGGGCGTGGACTCCGCGGTCGCCGCGGCGCTGGCCGTCGACGCCGGCCACGACGTCACCGGCGTGCACCTGGCGCTCTCACCGGACCGGCAGACCCTGCGCAGCGGCGCCCGGGGCTGCTGCAGCGTGGAGGACGCGCACGACGCCCGCCGGGTGGCCGACGAGCTGGGCATCCCGTTCTACGTCTGGGACCTCGCCGACCGCTTCCGCGAGGACGTCGTCGAGGACTTCGTCGCCGAGTACGCGGCCGGCCGCACGCCCAACCCGTGCCTGCGCTGCAACGAGCGGATCAAGTTCACCGCGGTGCTCGACCGCGCGCAGGCGCTGGGCTTCGACGCCGTCGTCACCGGCCACCACGCCCGGCTCGCCGACGGGCAGCTGCGCCGCTCGGTGGACGCCGCCAAGGACCAGTCCTACGTGCTCGGCGTGCTCACCGCCGGGCAGCTGGCCGGAGCGCGCTTCCCCCTCGGGTCGATGACCAAGGAGCGGGTGCGCGCGATCGCCGCCGAGCGCGGCTTCGCGGTGGCGACCAAGCCCGACTCGCACGACGTCTGCTTCATCCCCGACGGCGACACCCGGGGCTTCCTCACCCGCCGGCTGGGCACCGCGCCGGGACCGGTGGTCGACGCCGCCACCGGCACCACCGTGGGCCGGCACGAGGGCACCCACGGGTTCACGGTCGGGCAGCGGCGCGGGCTCGGTCTGGCGGTGGGCGACCAGCGGCCGCGCTACGTCCTGTCCATCGAGCCGGTCACCCGCACGGTGACCGTCGGGACGGCGGAGCTCGCCGGCGTCGACGTCGTCCGCACCGGCCCGCCCACCTGGACCGGGCCCGCGCCGGCGCTGCCGCTGCAGGCGGAGGCGCAGCTGCGCGCGCACGGCACCCCGGTGCCCTGCACCGTCGAGGCGGCGGCCGGCGGCGGTCTGGTGCTGCGCCTGACCCGGACCGAGCGCGGCGTCGCCCCCGGGCAGTCGGCCGTGCTCTACGCGCCGGACCCGGTGCGGGGCGACCTGGTGCTCGGCCAGGCGCCCGTCGCCGGTTGACCCCGGACGTCCCCCTCCCGGCCTGGTACCGGACGGGTCCGTCACCTAGCGTGTGCGGCGAGCCACTCCCTGAGCAGCGCCGGGGTGGCTCGGCTCACGGCCGCCGGTCCCGGCGGTCGGCGTCCGCACGTCCTCGGAGGACTCCTTGCGCAGAAAGCGCTCCACGCTGGCCGCCGCCGCCGCCGCGGTCGCCACCACGGCCGGCATCCTGGCCGCGCCGGCCGCCCAGGCCGCGCCGGGGGACGGCGCCGGCGGCCTGCCGGTCCAGCTCGTCGCCGTGAACGACTTCCACGGCCGGATCAGCCCCCAGTCGGGCGGAGACGGCGAGCTCACCACCGGGCCGGGTCCCGACGGCGACTACGCCACCACCGCCGACAACGTCGTCGAGCAGGTCGGCGGCGCGGCGAACGTCGCCACCACCCTGGCCGACGTGCGCGCCGACTGGGGCGGTCCCGCGAGGAACACCTTCCTCGTCGGCGCCGGCGACCTGGTCAGCGCCTCGCCGTTCAACTCCAGCGTGTTCAAGGACGAGCCGACCATCGAGGTGCTCAACGCCCTCGGCCTGGACTTCTCCGCGGTCGGCAACCACGAGTTCGACCGCGGCCAGGACGAGCTGTACCGGATCTCCGGTGCCACCGACGGCCGGTTCTCCGACGACGTGGCGGCGTGCGAGGGCATCACCCCCGGCGTCGACGGCTGCTTCGGCGAGGGCGAGCACGCCTTCGAGGGCGCGCAGTTCCCCTACCTCGCGGCCAACGTGACCGACACGGCCACCGGCGAGCCCGTCCTGCCGCCCTACGAGGTCGTGCAGACCACCGGCAACCGCCAGGTCGGCCTGATCGGCGTGGTCACCGACGACACCCCGAACATCGTCGCCGCCGCCGGCGTCGAGGGCCTGGAGTTCGGCGACGAGGCCGAGGCGGTCAACCACTACGCCGCGGAGCTGCAGGGCCAGGGCGTCGAGGCGATCGTCGTGATGGTGCACGAGGGCGGCACCCAGGGCCCCGGCGGCGGCGTCGACCGCTGCGTCGGCGACATGGCCGGCACGCCGATCGGGGACATCAACGCCGCGGTCGACCCGTCGGTCGACGTGATCATCAGCGCGCACACCCACGTGCCCTACGACTGCGTGCTGCCCGACCCCGCCGGCCAGCCGCGGCTGGTCACCCAGGCCGGGTTCTACGGCAAGGCGCTGACCGACATCCGGTTCCGGCTGGGCAGCGACGGCGACGTCGTCCGCGAGACCGCGACCGCCACCAACGTGCCGGTCCGCCGCACCGCGCCGGACCCGGCCGTCCAGTCGATCGTCAGCTACTGGGAGGGCCGCGCGGCCGAGGCGGGCAACGTCCCGGTGGGCACGCAGACCGCCGACCTCGACCGCGCCTACCGCGCCGGCGCGCCCGTCCGCGACTCCGAGTCCTCGCTGGGCAACCTGGTCGCCGACGCCCAGCTGGCCGCCTTCCCGGACGCGGACGTGGCGTTCATGAACCCCGGTGGCCTGCGCGCCGACGTCAACTGCGCGTCGTCCGGCCCGGAGGACCCGAGCGGGACGATCACCTACGCCGAGACCTTCGCGGTGCAGCCGTTCAGCAACACGGTCAACACCGTGGAGCTCACCGGCGCGGCGATCGAGCAGGTCCTCGAGCAGCAGTGGGGGACCCGCAGCGGGGCGCCGAGCTTCCTGCAGCTGTCGGTGGCCGGGCTGACCTACGCCTACACGCCGACGCCGGCCAGTGCCGGTGCGGCCGACCGGGTCGACCCGGCGAGCATCCTGGTCGGCGGCACGCCGCTGGACCTCGCGGCGACCTACACGGTCGTGGCGAACTCCTTCCTGATCGCCGGAGGGGACACCTTCCCGGCCTTCGTGGACGGCCGCGCACCGGAGGCCACCGTGGTCACCGGGCCGAACGACGTCGACGCGTTCAACGCCTACCTGGCCGCCCAGGGCCAGGCGGTCGCCCCGCCGGCGACCGACCGGGCCGACTCGCTGGACCCGGCGCAGCCGTTCGACGACGACCTGTCGGGCCGCCAGGCCTGCTGACCGGCCGACCCGCGGGGGTGCCGCGGCGGCGCCGGACTACCGTCGCCGCCGTGGCCTCCCCGACCGAGCCCCGCACCGAGCACACCGACCCGAGGCCGGCTCCCGCACCGTGGGGGCCGGCCTCGGGCGTCGGGTCCCTGCCCGGCACCGACCCGACCGAGGCGCTGCGCGTCGTCCTCGGCGAGCTGCCCGGCCTGCCGCACCTGCCCGAGCTCCCCGCGCGGGGGGCCGGCGCCGACCTGCTCGGCCGTAGCGCGGCGCTGCTGGTCGACCTCGCCGTCGACCTGACCCCGGCGGGCTGGCGCCTGGTGCCGCGCGGCGGGATCGACCTGCGCCGGGCGCAGGAGTTCCTGCTGCGCGACCTCGACGCCGTGCACGAGGTCGCGGGCGGCCACGCCGGGCCGTTCAAGGTGCAGGCCGCCGGACCGTGGACGCTGGCCGCCGGGCTGGAGCGCGAGCGCGGCGAGCGGGCGGTCGTCGACCCCGGCGCCCGGCGCGACCTCGGGCAGTCGCTGGCGGAGGGGATCGCCGCGCACGTGGCCGGTGTCGCCGCCCGCGTCCCCGGCGCGCGGGTGGTCGTGCAGCTCGACGAGCCGTCGCTGCCCGCCGTCCTGCAGGGGTCGCTGCCGACGGCGAGCGGCTTCGGCCGGCTGGCCGCCGTGGAGGCGGCGGTCGTGCAGTCCGAGCTGGCCGCGGTGGTCGAGGCGCTGCCGGGGCCGGTCGTCGTCCACTGCTGCGCCTCCCGCGCGCCGCTGGACCTGCTGCGTGCCGCCGGTGCCGGAGCGCTGTCGTTCGACCTGGGCCTCGTGCAGGACCTCGACGCGCTCGGCGCCGCCGTGGAGGCCGGCACGCACCTGCTGCCCGGGGTCGTCCCCGGCACCGACGCGCCGCTGCCGGCGCCGAGGGCGACCGCCTCCCGGCTGCGGGGCTGGTGGCGCGAGCTCGGCTTCCCGGCCGACGCGCTGCACGAGGCGGTCACGCTGACGCCCGCGTGCGGCCTGGCCGGGGCCGGCCCCGCCTACGCCCGCGCGGCGATGACCCACGTCCGCGAGGCCGCGCGGTACCTGCTGCCGGAGTGATCCCGAACGGGTGAGCACGCCGGGTGTCGCGTCGGACCCGGCGGATACCGTCGGGCCGTGAGCACCGACGCAGCCGAGCTCGACGTCCCGCAGGTCGACGTCCCGCAGGTCGACGCCGTGGCCGACCGGGCCGACGTCACGGAGGTCCCCGACGACGCGCGGACCCGCCACCGCGACCTGTCCGAGGAGCTCGACCGCTACGCGTTCGCCTACTACGTGCAGGACGCGCCGCTGGTCAGCGACGGCCAGTACGACGAGCTGATGGGCGAGCTCAAGGGACTCGAGGCCGCCCACCCGGCGCTGGTCACGCCGGACTCGCCGAGCCAGAAGGTCAACGGCGGGTTCACCGCCACGTTCGCCCCGGTGCGGCACCTGGAGCGGATGCAGAGCCTGGACAACGCGTTCTCCGGCGACGAGCTGTCCGCGTGGGCCGGCCGGGTGGAGCGCGAGGTCGGCTCGGCGGCGGTGTACCTCTGCGAGCTGAAGGTGGACGGCGTCGCCGTCGACCTGGTCTACGAGCGGGGCCGGCTGGTGCGCGCGGCCACCCGCGGGGACGGTGTCACGGGGGAGGACGTCACCGCCAACGTGCGCACCATGGACGACGTCCCGCAGCAGCTCACGGGTGACCCCGACGACGGCACCGTCCCGCCGCTGCTGGAGGTGCGCGGGGAGATCTACTTCCCGGTCGCGGGCTTCGCCGACGTCAACGCGGGCCTGGTCGAGCAGGGCAAGGCGCCGTTCGCCAACCCGCGCAACGCCGCGGCGGGCTCGCTGCGCCAGAAGGACCCGAAGGTGACCGCCTCCCGGCCGCTGCGGCTGGTGGTGCACGGCCTCGGCGCCCGGGAGGGCTTCGCGCCGGAGCGGCAGTCGGCGGCCTACGCCGGGCTGCGGGCGCTGGGGCTGCCGGTGAGCGACCGGTTCGAGGTGGTCGACGACCTCGAGGGCGTGTGGGCCTACATCGAGCGCTACCGCGAGCAGCGGCACTCGGTGGAGCACGAGATCGACGGCGTGGTGGTGAAGGTCGACCAGGTCGCGCTGCAGCGGCGGCTGGGGTCGACCTCGCGGGCGCCGCGGTGGGCGATCGCGTTCAAGTACCCGCCGGAGGAGGCCACCACCAGGCTGCTCGACATCCGGGTCAACGTCGGGCGCACCGGGCGGGTGACCCCGTTCGCGTACATGGAGCCGGTCAAGGTCGCCGGGTCGACGGTGCAGCTGGCGACGCTGCACAACGCGAGCGAGGTCGAGCGCAAGGGCGTGCTCATCGGCGACACGGTGGTCATCCGCAAGGCCGGCGACGTCATCCCCGAGGTGCTCGGCCCGGTGGTCGCCGCCCGCACCGGCGACGAGCGGCCGTTCGTGATGCCCACCCACTGCCCCGAGTGCGGCACGGAGCTGCGGCACGAGAAGGAGGGCGACGCCGACATCCGGTGCCCCAACGCCCGGTCCTGCCCGGCGCAGCTGCGGGAGCGCGTCTTCCACGTCGCCGGGCGGGGCGCCTTCGACATCGAGAACCTCGGCTACGAGGCCGGCATCGCGCTGCTGCAGGGTGGCCTGCTGCAGGACGAGGGGGACGTCTTCGCCCTGGACGAGGACGCCTTGTGCCGCACCGCCTTCTTCACCAGGAAGGACGGTGCCCTCTCGGCCAACGGGCGCAAGCTGCTGGCCAACCTGCAGACCCGCAAGGACGTGCCGCTGTGGCGGGTGCTGGTCGCGCTGTCCATCCGGCACGTCGGCCCGACGGCGGCGCAGGCGCTGGCCCGCGACTTCCGCTCGCTCGACCGGATCGCCGAGGCCTCCGAGGAGGAGCTGGCCGCCGCCGACGGGGTGGGGCCCACGATCGCCCGCTCGGTCACGGACTGGTTCACCGTCGACTGGCACCGCGAGGTCGTGGAGAAGTGGCGCGCCGCCGGCGTGCGCCTGGCCGACGAGGGGGAGGACGCCGGGCCGGGGCCGCTCACCGGGGTCACCGTCGTGGTGACCGGGTCGCTGCGCGACTACAGCCGCGACCAGGCGATCGCGGCCATCCAGGAGCGCGGCGGCAAGGTCACCGGCTCGGTGTCGAAGAAGACCGGCTTCGTGGTGGTCGGCGCCGACCCGGGCAGCAAGTACGACAAGGCCGTGCAGGTGAAGGCACCCATCCTCGACGACGACGGCCTGCGCGTGCTGCTCGAGGACGGTCCCGACGCCGCCCGCGCGGTGGCCACGATCGGCGACGGCAGCGAGCCGGCGCCCACGGAGGAGCAGCCCACGGAGGAGCAACCCGCGGAGGAGCAGCCGGCGGAGGGGTGACCGGTGGACGTCGTCGTCGAGGTCGGTGGGTGGGAGCACGACTGCTGCGGGCCGGCCATCGAGCGCAACCAGGTCGTCGACCTCGGCTGCGCCCGCTGGACGGCGCCGGACGGCCGGGTGCGGCTGGTCGAGACGCACCACGACGTCGACCCCGACGAGCGGGTCCGGGGGCGGGTGACCGAGCTCCGGGTGGTCCTCGACGACGAGACCACCCGGCCCGTGCTCCGCGTGCCGAGCGGGCGGGCCCTGCGGGGCTTCGACGAGGACGACGACGGCCACCTGGAGGACCCGTGGACCGGTGAGCTGGTCACATCGGAGAGCGGCGACTTCCTCGTGACCGTCCGACGGCCCGACTGACGGCTGTCACCGCGCCGACGGGTGACGCGCGGCCGGTCGGGCCTCAGTAGGGCGGGGGTTCGGTGGTGGCGGTCAGCCCGGTGGGTGCGGTGACGGTCAGCGTGCCGTCGGGTGCGAGGTCGTGGTGCCAGCCGGGGGCCTGGTGCTTGCCGCGGTGGTGGCGGGTGCAGAAGCCGGCCAGGTTGGCCGCCGAGGTCTCGCCGTCCGGCCAGGGGCGGGTGTGGTCGAGTTCGCCGCCGGGGGGGACGCGGTGGCGGCAGCCGGGGAAGCGGCAGCGGCGGTCGCGGGCGCGCACGTACCGGTCCAGGGCGGCGGCGGGCCGGTAGCCGTCGGTGGCCGGCGGGCGGTGCAGGCCGGTGCCGGCGCGGTCGGCGCGGCGCAGTGCGGGCAGGTCGGTGAGGGCGAGCAGGGCGCCGGTGAGGGCGTCGGTGAGCGCGAGGCGGGGCCGGTCGGCCAGTCCGCCACCGGCGGTGCGCTGCAGCAGCGCGGCCAGTGCCGCGCGGTGATCGTCGGTGGCGGCGTGCAGGGCGGTGAGCGCGTCGCGGGCGGCGCTCACCCGTCCGGCGGGGCCGTGCTGCCAGGTGGTCTCGTCGGTGGTGTCGGCGTGGTCGGCGGTGGTGACCAGGCGGCGGGCGTGTCCGATCGCCTGCTGGGCGGCCAGCAGTGCGGCGGAGGCGTCGTCGACGGCGCGGTCGGCGCGCGCCCACCAGCCCTCGACGCCGCACGGTGCGCTGTCAGTGCGCGGAGGTAGGGGCTGCTCGGCGCACGGGTCGACCACCGGGCACGGGTCCTGGCTCGGGTCCCCGCCGAGGTCATCGAGGTCTTCGGCGGGTTCCTCGCCCGGTGGCGGGCCGTGTTCGGTGAGCCAGCGCAGGAGTTCCTCCTCGGGCACCGGATCGGGGCCAGGCTCGTGCTCGCCGCTCAGCACCCGCCGCTCGCACTCGGCCCACCAGCGCTCCAACTCCTGCTGCTCGCGGGCCTGCCAGCCCAGCTGCGCGGCCAGGTCAGCGGTCGCCCCGCGGTCGACGCCCCCACCGGTGTGCGGCTCGGTCTCGGCGTCGGTCTCGGCGTCGGTCTCGGCGTCGGTCTCGGTGTCGGTGTGGCGGTCGGTGTCGGGCTCAGGGTGGAGGTCAGTGCCGGTGGCGTCCGGCGCCGCGGCGTCGGCCGGCAGCAGGCCGTGGCCGGTGAGGGCGGCCAGCAGCGCGCGCACCACCTCGGCCGGCACGACCTGCCCGTCGATCTCGCAGGCCGCGTCCCCGCCGAGCAGCGCCCCGACCGGGGCGACCACGGTCAGCGTCACCTGCACCGGCGCCCGCCCGCTCTCCCCGGGGCGCAGCACCAGGTCCAGCAGGCAGTCGGCCATCCGCTGCCCCCGGCTACGGCCATCGCCGTCGTCGGCGGGCGGCGCGTCGGCGTAGGCGCCGAGCGCGGCGAGCAGGGCGCGGGCCTCCGGGGTGCTCAGCAGCGCGGTCACCACGCTCATCCCCGCCACCCGATCGGGGCGCACCTCGATCCCGCGCCGGCGCACCGCCCGGACGAGGCGGTCGGCCGCGGCCCGGGCGTCGCGGGCCAGCACCAGCCGGCGGGCCTTGGCGCCCAGCTGGGCCGGGGTGCTCACCGCCCGCCCGGCCACCCAGGCCAGCAGCTCGTCCTCGAGGGCGGCACGCAGCGCGTCGTCGGCGACCGGGGCGAGGTGCTCCAGCAGCGGCCACAGGTGCCCCGGGTGCAGCACCCCGGCCTCCAGTGCGGCGAGCACCGCCGGAGCCGGTGCACCAGCGTCAGCGAGTGCTCCAGCAGCGTCTCGGCGGCCGGCTCGGACAGCGACAGCGCCACCGCCAACTCGGTGGCGGCCCACTCGCTCACCGGCCGCAGCACCCCGGCGCGGTCCGCCCACCGGTCGGCCGCCATCGCCCCCGGCGTGCCCTGCGGCCGGTCGGCCGACGCCGGCCGGGACGCGGCGAACTCCGCCACCGCCCGGGCGCGCAGCGCGGTGTGCCGGGCGATCTCCCGGTCGGCGGCCTGCACCGCCCCCAGCGGCCCCGCCGCCCACCCGACCGTGGGCGCGGCGACCCGCGCGTCCAGGTGTCGGGTCGCCGTCGCCACCTCTCGATCACATGTTCGAAGGGATCGTCGGACAACCCCTGTGGAAGGGCGAATGTCCAGCTCAGAGCGGTGGTAGGTGGGCGACCGTGCTCGCGATGCCGGTCAGGTGGGTCAGCCGCAGCAGCTCCGAGCGCCGGTACACCGGGCCGCCCGACCGGCCGAGCACCACCGCCGTGTCCGGGTCACCGAAGGGCGCGGCCATCATCTCGATCGCCATCTCCCGCCACCGCTCCGGCAGCCAGTCGTCCTCGCTGGGCAGCAGCAGCGGCGAGGACAGCGGCAGCCACGGCAGCGGCACGCCCTCGAAGCCGGGCGCGGCGTCGGACGCGGCGAGCGTCTCGCCGTCGGCCCGCACCACCGCCGCCCAGCCGCTGTGGAAGACCCGGGGCAGCTCCGCGGCCAACAGCTTCACCTGCGTCCCCTCCGCCGCGCGGGCCAGGGCCTCGAGCAGGTCGAGCTCGCGGTGGGTGTCGAGCGGACCGTGGAAGGGGCGCAACGCCTCGACCTGCACGCCCGGCACCGTCTGCGCGACGGTGATCAGGCTGTCCGGCAGCCGGTCGCGGGGGAGATCGACGACGACGTCGTCGACCGCGACGCCGCCGCCGCGCTCGAGCACGTCGACCGAGACGATGTCGATCCCGGCGACACCCAGGGCGGTCGCCACCGCCCCGAGCAGACCGGGGCGGTCGGGGACGACCAGCCGCAGGAGATAGGACACGGTTCCTCCGCAGACGACGTCGAGCTGCTGGCCGATCCTCGTCGATCGCGTGGCGGGAGCAGCTTCCCCCACGAGGCACCCCCGGGTCGAGCGGCCGTCCCGGGAGCCCTCCGGCCCCACGTACAGTGACCGGGTTGCGTCCCTGGCGCCGGCCGGCGCCGACGACAGGAGTACCAGCCCCAGCATGAGCACCGAGCCCGCCCCCGACACGGCCGCGCACCCGGCCCTCGACCGCCAGGACATCGCGCACCTCGCGCGGCTGGCCCGGCTGGCCGTCACCGACGAGGAGCTCGACCGCTTCGCCGGGCAGCTGGGCGCGGTCCTCGACGCGGTGGCCCAGGTCCAGCGCGCCGACGTCGACGACGTCGCCCCCACCACGCACGCCGTCCCGCTGACCAACGTGCTGCGCGCCGACGTCACCACCCCGAGCCTGCCCCGCGACGTCGTCCTGGCCGGCGCCCCCGCCGCCGAGGACGACCGCTTCCGCGTGCCGCGCATCCTGGGGGAGGAGGCGTGAGCGACCTCACCGCGCTGAACGTCGTCGAGCTGCAGCAGGCGCTGTCCTCCGGCGAGACCACGTCCGTCGAGGTCACCCGCGCGCACCTCGACCGCATCGCCGCCGAGGACGGCACCCTCGGGGCCTACCTCCACGTCGACGGCGAGGCCGCGCTGCGGCGCGCCGCCGAGGTCGACGCCTCCGGCGCCGCCGGCACCGGCCTGGCCGGGATCCCGGTGGCGCTCAAGGACGTGTTCGTCACCGAGGGCGTGCCCACCACCAGCGGCTCGCGGATCCTCGAGGGCTGGCGGCCGCCCTACTCCGCGACCGTGGCGCAGCGGCTCGCGGACGCCGGCACGGTGCTGCTGGGCAAGACCAACATGGACGAGTTCGCGATGGGCTCGTCCACCGAGAACTCCGCGTACCGGCCCACCCGCAACCCGTGGGACCACGACCGCATCCCCGGCGGCTCCTCCGGCGGGTCGAGCGCCGCGGTCGCCGGGCGGCTGGCGCCGGTCGCGCTGGGCACCGACACCGGCGGCTCGATCCGCCAGCCGGCCGCCGTCACCGGCCTGGTCGGGCACAAGCCCACCTACGGCTCGGTGTCGCGCTACGGGCTCATCGCCTTCTCCTCGAGCCTGGACCAGGCCGGCCCGATGGCCCGCACGGTCCTGGACGCCGCGCTGGTGCACGAGGTCATCGGCGGCCACGACCCGCGCGACTCCACCAGCATCGACGCCCCCGTGCCCACCGTCGTCGAGGCCGCCCGCCGCGGTGCCGGCGGTGACCTGGCCGGCCTGCGGGTCGGCGTCGTCCGGGAGCTCGGCGGCGACGGTGCCCGCGAGGGGTACGACGCCGGCGTGCTCGAGCGGGTGGCCGAGGCGGTGGCGCTGCTGGAGGGTGCCGGTGCCGAGGTGCGCGAGGTGTCCTGCCCGTCCTTCGGGCTGGCGCTGCCGGCGTACTACCTCATCGCGCCGAGCGAGGCGTCGTCCAACCTGGCCCGCTTCGAGGGCATGCGCTTCGGCCTGCGGGTCGGCGACGACGGCAGCCGCGACATCGACGAGGTCATGGCGCTCACCCGCGAGCAGGGCTTCGGCCCCGAGGTGAAGCGGCGGATCATCCTCGGCACCTACGCGCTCTCGGCGGGGTACTACGACGCCTACTACGGGCAGGCGCAGAAGGTCCGCACGCTGATCAACCGCGACTTCCTCGCCGCGTTCGACGACGTCGACGTGCTCGTCAGCCCGACCAGCCCGACGGTGGCCTGGCCGATCGGCGCCCGCGTCGACGACCCGCTGGCCATGTACGCCGCCGACCTGTGCACCCTGCCGGCCAGCCTCGCCGGCGTCCCGGCGATCTCGGTGCCCTGCGGGCTGTCCGAGGGGCTGCCGGTGGGCCTGCAGGTGATGGCGCCGGCGCTGGCCGACGACCGCTGCTACCGGGTCGCCGCCGCCGTCGAGGCGGCCCTGGGCGCCCCGCTGACCGACCGGCTCGGGGAGCGTGCCGCGTGAACGGTGCCCTCAAGGCCGCCTGGGGCCTGACCGTCTTCGTCGTCCTGGTCGGCATCGTCGGCTGGGCGCTCTCCGGCGAGGCCTTCTTCGCCGTGTTCCTCGTCCTGGGGCTGGTCACCGCGGTCGGCGCCTGGCTGACCGGGCGCAGCACCACCCCGAAGGGAGACCCCCGCCCGTGAGCGAGACCCGCAGCGAGACCCGCAGCGAGACCCTGGTCGACTTCGACGACGTCCTCACCCGGTACGAGCCGGTCATCGGCCTGGAGACCCACGTCGAGCTGGGCACCGAGTCGAAGATGTTCTGCGGCTGCTCGACCACCTTCGGCGCCGAGCCCAACACCCAGACCTGCCCGGTGTGCCTGGGCCTGCCCGGCTCGCTGCCGGTGGCCAACGCCGCCGCCGTCGAGTCGACCATCCGCATCGGCCTGGCCCTGGGCTGCCGGATCGCGCCCTGGTCGCGCTTCGCCCGGAAGAACTACTTCTACCCGGACATCCCCAAGGGCTTCCAGACCAGCCAGTACGACGAGCCGCTGTGCACCGCCGGCCACCTCGACGTCGAGGTCGACGGCGAGACCTACCGCGTGGAGATCGAGCGGGTGCACCTCGAGGAGGACACCGGCAAGAACCTGCACGTCGGCGGGGCCACCGGGCGCATCCACGGCGCCGACCACTCGCTGGTCGACTTCAACCGCGCCGGCATCCCGCTGGTCGAGATCGTCACCCGCCCGGTGCCCGGCGCCGGCGCGAAGGCCCCCGAGGTCGCCCGCGCCTACGTCACCGAGCTGCGCGAGATCATCCAGACCCTCGGCGCCTCCGACGTGCGGATGGAGCAGGGCAGCCTGCGCTGCGACGTCAACACCTCCCTCGCCCCGGTCGGCAGCCTCGAGTGGGGCACCCGCACCGAGACGAAGAACGTCAACTCGCTGCGGTCGGTCGAGCGCGCCGTCCGCTACGAGATGCGCCGGCAGGCCGCCGTCCTCGACGCCGGGGGCCGCGTGCTGCAGGAGACCCGGCACTTCCACGAGGACACCGGCAGCACCTCGCCGGGCCGGAGCAAGGAGGAGGCGACCGACTACCGGTACTTCCCCGAGCCCGACCTCGTGCCGCTGGCCCCCGACGCCGAGTGGGTGGAGAAGCTGGCCGCCGGCCTGCCCGAGCTGCCCGCCGCCCGCCGGACGCGGCTGCGGGAGGAGTGGGGCCTGTCGGTCACCGAGATGACCTGGCTGGTCAACGCCGGGGCGCTCGGCCTGGTCGAGCAGACCGTCGCCGCCGGCGCCTCGCCCGCCGACGCCCGCAAGTGGTGGCTGGGCGAACTGGCCCGCCGGGCCAACGACGCCGGCGTCGAGCTCGCCGAGCTGGCCGTCACCCCGGCGCAGGTGGCCGAGCTGACCGTGCTCGTCGCGGAGGGCACGGTCAACGACAAGCTGGCCCGCCAGGTGCTCGACGGCGTGCTCGCCGGCGAGGGCGACCCGCGCTCGGTCGTGCAGGCGCGCGGGCTGGCGGTGCTGGGGGAGTCCGACGAGCTCGGCGCCGCCGTCGACGCCGCGATCGCCGGCGCGCCCGACGTGGTCGCCAAGGTGCAGGCGGGCAAGGTGCAGGCCCTCGGCGCGCTGGTGGGCGCGGTCATGAAGGCCACCCGCGGCCAGGCCGACGCCGCCACCGTCCGGCGGATGCTCGAGGAGCGCGTGCTGTGACACCGTCGGCCTACCGGCCGACACCGCCATCACGTGCCGTCCCCGGCGTGCGCTGAGCCCCACCGTCGCACCCGTCGCGGAGCCCTCCGGGCCCCACTCGGGCACGACACTCAGACGGGGGAGGAGCCTCCCGAGGACGGCGGCAGGATGCGCAGCACCTTGTCGTCGTCCTCGGCGGGCGTGCCGGCGCCGTCCCCGTTCGAGGTGGTCACCCACAGGCCGCCCTCGGTGTCGAGGGCGACGGTCCGCAGCCGGCCGTAGCGCTCGGGGATCAGCTCGGTCGGCTCGGCGGCGACCCCGCCGCCCTCGACGGTGACGACGTAGACCCGCCGGCCCTCGAGGGCGCCCAGGAAGACCGTGCCGCCCACGGCCGCGCAGCCGCCGAGCCCGCCGGTGTCGTTCGGCAGCTCCAGCAGCGGCCCGGTGCTCGTCGGGCCCGGCGTGGGCCAGCCGTGGTCGCTGTCCCGCAGGACGGCGTTGAGCTCGTCGGGGCCGGTGGCGGAGTCGTCGACGGCGAACAGGAGGGCCGGGTCGTCGAGGCCGGGGCACAGCGCCCGCACGTCGGCGTGCCCGCGGCTGAACACCGGCCCGTCACCGACCGGCTGGCCGAAGACGTCGACGTGCAGCACCTTGCCGCCCAGCGACGCCGGGTCCTGGGGGAGCGCCGGGTCGCCGGTGTCGCCGGTGCCCACGAACAGCGTGCCGTCGGGGGCGAAGGCCAGCCCGCCGCCGTTGTGCACCTCGCCGCGCGGGATGCCGGTGAGCACCGGGTTGGGCGTGCCGCCCAGCGGGAACCGGACGACGCGGTTGTCGGTGGCCGTCGACACGTAGGCGTAGAACAGCCCGTCCTCGTCGAACGTCGGCGACAGCGCCAGGCCCAGCAGTCCGCCGTCGCCGGCCGTGTCGACGCCGGGCACCACCATGAGCTCCTGCGCCGGCGAGCGGTCGGGGAAGACCTGCAGCAGCCGGCCGGTCTCCCGCTCGCCGACGACCGCCGTGCCGTCGGGCAGCACGACCAGCCCGGTGGGCACGGCCAGGTCGGTGGCGAGCACGTTCGGGTCGCCCCCGGAGCCGCCCGACCCGGGCTCGGCGGGCTCGTCGGGGTCCGGCGCCGGGGTGGACTCGGTGGGCGGCCCGACCTGCGGCGGCTGGCCCTCGGGCAGCGGCCGGAAGGGGCCGACGGGCTCGTAGCCGTCCTCCCCGCAGCCGGCGAGGAGCAGGGTCAGCGCCACGGCGCACGCGGCGCCGGCGGCCCGCCGTCCCCGCTGTCGCCTCACCCGGCCCACAGTACGGGCGGGCGAGGGCCGGGCGGTGCGGGCGACGCGGAGCTGGGACCATGGTCGGTCGTGGCCGACCACGCGCGCATGCGGCTGAGCCGGGTGGCCCTCGTGCCCGTCGTCTTCCTGGCCGTCTGCGTGCTGCCGCTCGCCGCGGCCACCCCCTGGACCGCCCTGGTCCTGGTGGTCCCGGTGCTGGCCGCCGTCTGGGTGCTGCGGGTCGGGGTGGACGTCGACGACGAGGGGATCACCACCCACACCCTGGGGCCCTCCCGCCGGGTGGCCTGGAGCGACCTGGCCGGCATCCGGGTGGGTCGCGGCGCCAGGCTGCGGCTGGTCACCCGCGGTGGGTCCGAGGTGCGGCTGCCGGTGCTGCGGGCGCGCGACCTCCCGCGGCTGGCAGCGGTGTCGGGCGGCCGGATCGACGTCCCCTGACGCTCAGCCCGCCAGCGCGGCCAGCCGCCGGGCGGAGTCGCTGCCCTCGGCCGCGGTGTAGACGACCAGCTGCAGGCCGGGTGCGTCGGCCGGTGTGAGCTGGTGGTGCTCGAGCAGCAGGGTGCCCACCTCGGGGTGCTCGAAGCGGCGCTCGGCGGAGCTGAACCGGTCGACGTCGCGGCTGGCCCACCCGGCCCGGAAGTGCGGGCTGGCCGCCTCCAGCCGGGCCACCAGGTCGACCACCGCCGGGTCGGCCAGCCGGGGGCCCACCTCGGCGCGGAACTGGGTGAGGAAGCGGCGGCTGTCGGTCGTCCAGTCGCCCAGCAGCTCCCGGACGGCGGGGTCGGTGAACACCAGCCACAGCAGGTTGCGCTCGGCCGGGGCGACCGCGGCCACGCCGGGGTAGAGCCGCTGGTAGGCCCGGTTCCACCCGGCGATGGCCCAGGTGGCGGTGATCGCGCAGGCGGGGGAGGGGCCGAGCGCGTCGAGCAGCCGCTGCAGGTGCGCGGGCAGCCCGTCGCCGGGGTCGGGCAGGGCGGCGCCACCGTGCCCGGTCAGCCGCCGCACGTACTCGTGCTCGGCCGGCGACATCCGCAGCGTGCGGGCCAGCGCGTCGACCACCTGCCGGGAGGGGCGGATGTCGCGGCCCTGCTCCAGCCACGTGTACCAGGTGTGGCTGACGCCCGAGAGCAGCGCGACCTCCTCCCGCCGCAGGCCCGGCGTCCGCCGCGCGCCGCCGGCGGGCAGCCCGGCGGCGCTCGGGTCGACCTGCCGGCGGCGGGAGCGGAGGAACTCGGCGAGCTCACGGCGGGTGGGCGGGGGATCGGCACGCCGGGCGGTGGCGGACAGGGCGGCCTCCTCGGTGGTGGTGTCGGTACCAGTATCGATGGCGCCTCGGCAGCGGCCGGCGTCCGGCCTACGCTCGGCGCTCGTGACCACCGTGGACGAGCCCCGCACCGCCGCCGACGTCAAGCCCCGCAGCCGCGAGGTGACCGACGGGATCACCCGGGCCCCGGCGCGGGCCATGCTGCGCGCGGTCGGGATGGGCGACGACGACTGGGAGAAGCCGCAGGTCGGCGTCGCCTCGTCGTGGAACGAGATCACCCCGTGCAACCTCTCGCTGGACCGGCTGGCCAAGCGGGCCAAGGAGGGCGTGCACGCCGCCGGCGGCTTCCCGCTGGAGTTCGGCACCATCTCGGTCTCCGACGGCATCTCCATGGGACACGAGGGCATGCGCGCCTCGCTGGTCTCGCGGGAGGTGATCGCCGACTCGGTGGAGACGGTGGTGTTCGCCGAGCGCCTCGACGGCACGGTGCTGCTCGCCGGCTGCGACAAGTCGCTGCCCGGGATGCTCATGGCCGCCGCCCGGCTCGACCTGGCCAGCGTCTTCCTCTACTCGGGCTCGACGCTGCCCGGCAGGCTCGGCGACCGCGACGACATCACGATCATCGACGTCTTCGAGGCGGTCGGCGCCTGCGCCCGCGGGCTGATCACCGAGGAGGAGCTCGGCGCCGTCGAGCGCGCCGCCTGCCCGGGCATGGGCTCGTGCGGCGGCATGTACACCGCCAACACGATGGCCAGCGTCGCCGAGGCGCTCGGCATGGCGCTGCCCGGCAGCGCGGCCCCGCCGGCGCCCGACAGCCGCCGCGACGCGTTCGCCGTCGCCTCCGGCGAGGCCGTGGTCAACCTGCTGCGGAAGGGCATCACCGCGCGGCAGATCATGACCCGCGAGGCGTTCGAGAACGCGATCACCGTGGTGATGGCTCTGGGCGGCTCCACCAACGCCGTCCTGCACCTGATGGCCATCGCGCACGAGGCGCAGGTGGACCTCTCGCTCGACGACTTCAACCGGATCGGTGACCGCACGCCGCACCTGGCCGACGTCAAGCCCTTTGGCCGCTACGTGATGACCGACGTCGACCGCATCGGCGGCGTCCCGGTCGTGCTGCGCGCGCTGCTCGACGCCGGCCTGCTGCACGGCGACGCGCTCACCGTCACCGGGAGGACGATGGCCGAGAACCTCGCCGAGATCGCCCCGCCGGACCCCGACGGCGCGATCATCCACGCGATGTCCGAGCCGATCCACCGCACCGGCGGACTGACGATCCTGCGCGGCTCGCTCTCGCCCGACGGCGCCGTGGTGAAGTCGGCCGGTTTCGACCGGGACGTCTTCGACGGCACGGCCCGCGTGTTCGACGGCGAGCAGGGCGCCATGGACGCGGTCACCGACGGCACGCTGCAGGCCGGCGACGTCGTCGTCATCCGCTACGAGGGCCCCAAGGGCGGCCCGGGCATGCGCGAGATGCTCGCCGTCACCGGCGCCATCAAGGGCGCGGGGCTGGGCAAGGACGTGCTGCTGCTCACCGACGGGCGCTTCTCCGGCGGCACCACCGGCCTGTGCATCGGCCACGTCGCCCCCGAGGCCACCGACGGCGGCCCGATCGCCCTGGTCCGCGACGGCGACCCGATCCGGCTGGACCTGCGCACCCGCACGCTGGACCTGCTGGTCGACGACGACGAGCTGGCCCGCCGCCGGCAGGACTGGTCGCCGCTGCCCCCGCGCTACACGACCGGGGTGCTCGGCAAGTACGCCAAGCTCGTCGGATCGGCGGCCCAGGGCGCGATCTGCACCTGACGACGATCTGCACCTGACGACGATCTGCACCTGAGGACGAGGCCCCCCTCCTTGGGGTGAGGGGGGCCCGCCGGGGCTCGTGCCGGCCCGCCGCGCTGCCGACACCCGGGGTGTGGAGAGGCGGATCAGGTGGCTGGTGACGTGTGCCGTGCCCGCCGCCGGGGCGTGCCTGGTCGCCGCGCTCGTCCCGGCGCTGCACCCCCTCGGTGAGGTCGTGGCGGCGCTCGCCGGGCTGGTCGCCGCGGTGGTGCTGTGGGGTCCCGGCCGCCCGGCCGACCGCTCGTCCCGCCCCTGGCGGCTGCTCGCCGCCGCCGCGCTCTTCCCGGTCACCGGGCTGCTGGTCAGCGTCCTGGCCGCGCCCTCCTCGCCGCTCGAGGAGGTCGTGCTGCGCTGGGTGGTCATCGTGCCCGGCTACGTGCTGGCCGTCGTCGGGCTGCTCGGCATGGTCGAGCGCGCGGCGCTGCGGCGCACCTGCCCCCGGGCGGCGCTGGAGCTGGCGCTGTTCGGCACCGCCGCGCTCGTCGTCATGCAGGCCCTGCTGGTCGGGCCCGGCAACAGCTGGTCGGCGCTGGCACCGGTCGCCCGGCTGGTCCTCGGCGGCGCCGTGGTGGCGACCGCGGCCACGATGGCCGCCGGCCTCACCGTCCTCGGCGGGGTCGCCGGCCACCGGCAGCGGATGGCCGTGGTCCTCCTCGCCGGCCTGGTCGCGCTGTGCGTGGGCCGCGGCACCGGCACGTCCGCCGCGCTGCTCGGCGCCCCCGACGCCGTCCCCGTCACGCGGGTGGCCGTCGTCGTCGGGCTGGCGCTGCTCGTGCTCGCCCGGCTGCTCGACGGGGCCCCCTCGCCGGGCCCGGCCGCCGCGAGCCGGGCGGTGCAGCTGCGCGCGGTGCTGCCGCACCTGGCGCTGGTCGTCGTCGTCGGCATCGTGGTGGTGCCGCTGGCCCTCGGCCTGGCACCGAGCGCGGTCACCCTGCTCGGCGCCCTGCTGTGCGTGGGGCTGTCGGCCGCCCACCGCTGGGTCGCCGCCCGCGAGGACCACCTCCGCGGCGCCCGGCTGCGCCGCGACGAGGCCTACTTCCGCAGCCTGGTCGCCTCCACCAGCGAGGCGGTGCTCGTCCTCGACGCGCGCCTGCGCGTCGGCTGGGCCTCACCGGCGCTGGCCGCGCTGCTGGGCAGCACGCCGGCGGAACTGGTCGGCCACGACCTGCTCTCCGGCCGCTCGGCGGTCGACGCCGGCGACGCCACCGCCCTGCGCCTGCGCCTGGAGGCGGGGGAGACGTCCGGCCTGCTGACCCTGCACGTCCGCGACGGCGCGGGCGGCGTCCGCTGCCTGGAGGCCAGTGTCTCCGACCTGCGCGCCGACCCCGCCCTCGCCTCGGTCGTGCTGCACTGCCGCGACGTCACCGAGCGGGAGGCCCGGGAGCGGGCGCTCGAGGAGGTCGCCTTCACCGACCCGCTGACCGGCCTGCCCAACCGGGCGGGCTGGGAGGCCGCGCTCACCGACGCCGTGGCCCGCGCCGGCGCCGTCCCCGACCGGGCGCTGCTGCTGGTCGACGTCTGCGGCCTCACCGAGGTGCGCGAGCACGCCGACCGCGACACCGTCTCCGGCGTCCTGGTCGAGCTCGGCCGCCGCCTGCGGGCCACCGTGCGCGGCGAGGACGTCGTCGCCCGGGTCGCCGGCGGGGTCTTCGGCGTGCTGGCCACCGGCGACGGCGACACCGCCGACCGGCTCGCCGACCGCTGCCTGGCCGCCCTGGAGCGCCCGGTGGGCACGCCCGCGGGCGTCTTCGACCTCACCGCCGACGTCGGCGTCGTGGTCGTCGAGCCCGGCCTGACCGTCGCCGAGCTCACCGCCCGCGCGGAGACCACCGTGGCGGCCGCCCGGGCCGGCGGGTCGGCCCGGGCCACCCGGTGGACCGACGCGCTGGGCGCCGCCGCCGCGCGCCGCGACCGGCTGCGCGAGGACCTGCCCGGTGCCGTCGACCGCGGGGAGCTGTGGCTGGCGTTCCAGCCGATCGTGTCGATGGACGAGCAGCGGGTCGTCGGCGTCGAGGCGCTGCTGCGCTGGCGGCACCCCGAGCTCGGCGACGTCCCGCCGCGGGAGTTCGTGCCCATCGCCGAGCGGGCCGGCGTCATCGGCGAGCTGCAGCGGTGGGTGCTGCGCGAGGCCACCGTCGTCGCCGCCGCGCTGCCCGAGCACGACGGCCGGCCGCTGCAGCTGGGCGTGAACACCTCGGCCTCGCACGTGGCCGCCCGCACCCTCGTCGACGACGTCGCCGCGGCGCTGGCGTCCTCGGGACTGGCGCCGGAGCGGCTGGTCCTGGAGGTCACCGAGGCCACGCTGCTCGACGACGGCGACTTCGTGGCCACCGACGTCCAGGCGCTGCGGCTGATGGGCGTGCACGTGGCGCTCGACGACTTCGGCACCGGCACCTCCTCGCTGCTGCACCTGACCCGGCTGCCCATCGACGTGCTCAAGCTCGACCGCGCCTTCGTCTCCCGCGTCGACCGCGACGCGCAGAGCCGCGCCCTGTGCGCCGCGGTGGTCACCGTGGGCCGCGCGCTGGGCGTCGACGTCGTCGCCGAGGGCGTGGAGACCTCCGCCCAGCTGGGCGTGCTGCGCGGCCTGGGCCTGGGCTTCGCGCAGGGCTTCCTGCTGTCCCGCCCCCTGCCCCCCGCGGAGCTGCTCGACGTGCTGCGCGAGGGCGCGGGCTCGCTGTGGCCCGGCCTGGTCGGCCTGTCCCAGGACCCGTTCCCGGCCGCCGGGGACCCGCACGTCCAGGCCGTCCGCGGTGCGTGAGGTCGCCGGCCGCCCCGTGGGGCCCGCTGCGGTCGCCGCCGTCCTCACGCTCCTCGTCCTGCTCGGCGCCGGCACCACCGCGCTGCAGCTGACCGGCGCGCCGTCGGCCGCCGTCCTCGTCCCCGCCGCGCTGGCGCTGGCCTCGGGCACCGGCGCCGCCGTCCTGGCCACCGGCGCCCGGCGGCTGCCCGGGCGGGCGGGCCGGCCGTGGCGGGCGATGGCCCTGGCCGCCGGGCTCCTGGCGCTCGGCCAGGTGCTCGCGGTGGCCCGGGCCGGCCGGGACCTCGCGGCCGGCGGCGTCGAGGAGGCCCCCACCGTGCTGGCGGTGCCGGTCGCGGTCGCGGTGGCCGTCCTGCTGCTGCCGCCCCGGGCGGGCCGGCGGGTGGGCTCCCGCGTGCTGCTCGACGGCGCCGTGGTCACCATCGCCGTCGGGGTGCTGGGCGGTGTCGTCCTCGACGACCTGCTCGACCAGCTGCTCGGCGAGACCGCCGGGCCGGGGCACGGGCTGATCGCGGCCGGCTACCCGCTGGTCGGCGCCGTCCTGTGCGGCGTCGGCCTGGTCGCCGTCACCGCCGTGCCCGAGGCGCGCCGCCGGTCGGCGACCTGGCTGCTGGGCTCCTTCCTCGCGATGGCCACCGTGGCCGTCAGCGGTGCGGTCAGCCGGACGTCGGGCGGCGCGGCCGGCCCGGGGTGGAGCGTCGTCACCGTCCTGGCCTGGCTGGCCATGCTGGGCACCGGCCTGTGCGCCGCGGCCGCCGACCGGGCCGCGACCGCGCCGGGCGGGCGGCGGGCGCTGCCGGTGCGCGGGGCGGTGCTGGCCCACGTCGCGGCCACCGCCGCGCTGCTCGCGGTGACCGGTGGCGTCGTGGCCGGCCGTCCCGTCCCGGCCCCCGAGGCGGCCGCGGCGGTGGCCCTGCTGCTGCTCACCTCGGCCCGGACGCTGTCCTGGGCGCTCGACGCCGCACGGCTCACCCGCCGGCTGGAGCGCACGGAGGGCTGGTTCCGCGCCCTGGTGCACAGCGGCGACGCCGTCACCGTCGTCCTCGACGCCGCCGGCCGGGTCACCTCGGTGTCCGGCCCGGTCGCCGCCCAGCTCGGTCGGGCGGAGGACGAGCTGGTCGGCCACGAGCTGATCGCGCTGCTGCACCCCGACGACCGGGACCTGGTCGAGCGGGTGGCGGCGGCGCTGCGCGACGGCTGTCCCGACGGGCTGCCCGCGACCGGCCGGCTGGCCGGCACCCACGGCGGCTGGCGCGACGTCGAGGTCTCCGGCGCCGCCCGCACCGGCGGGCGGCGGGCCGACGACGGCCTGGTGCTGCACCTGCGCGACGTCACCGAGCGCCGCGCCGGCCAGCGCGAGCTGGAGCGGCTGGCCTACACCGACTCGCTGACCGGCCTGCCCAACCGCGCCCGGTTCATGGCCGCGCTGGAGGGCGCCCTGGACCGGGCGGCGCGTGGCCGGCGTTCCTGCGTCCTGCTGGTCGACCTCGACGGCTTCAAGTCCGTCAACGACGTGGCCGGGCACGACGCCGGCGACCGGCTGCTGTGCGAGGTGGCCGACGCGCTGCGCGCCGAGGCCCGCTCGGGGGACCTGGTGGCCCGGCTGGGGGGCGACGAGTTCGCCCTCCTCGTCGACGCGGGCCCCGACGCGGCGATGGCGCTGGCCGAGCGGCTGGTCGCCCGGCTGGACGTCTCCCGCCGCTACGACGGGGCGGACGGCGGCCAGGCGGGCCCCGTGTTCCGCGTCTCGGCCAGCGTCGGGCTGGCGGAGGTGGTCACCGGCGCCGACGCGTCGGCCACCGTCCGCGAGGCCGACCTGGCGCTGCGGACGGTCAAGGCGGAGGGGAAGAACGGCGTCCGGGCGTCGGGGGAGGGGCTGGTGGAGGCCGCGGCGCGGCGCAGCCGGCTCGCCCGCGACCTGCCCGGCGCGATCGCGCGCGGCGACCTGCACCTGGTCTACCAGCCCGTCGCCGGCGTCCGCGAGCGCCGGGTGCTCGGGGTGGAGGCACTGGTGCGCTGGGACCACCCGGTGCTCGGGCCGGTCCCGCCGGAGGAGTTCATCGGCCTGGCCGAGGACGACGGCCTCGTCGTGCCGCTGCAGCGCTGGGTGCTGGAGACCGCGACCGCCGAGCACGCCCGGCTGGTGGCGGCGGGCCGCGACCTCAAGCTCGGCGTCAACGTCTCCGTGCGGCACCTGCAGGCCCGCTGCCTGGTCGAGGACGTCACCCGCGCGCTGGAGCGCTCCGGCCTGCCCGCGCGGCTGCTCATGGTCGAGGTGACCGAGAGCGTGCTCATGGACGACGACGAGCGGCTGCTCGCGGAACTCGCGGAGCTCTCCGCGCTCGGCTGCCTCGTGTCCCTGGACGACTTCGGCAAGGGCTACTCCTCGCTGGCCTACCTCGCCCGGCTGCCCGTCGACGTGCTGAAGATGGACCGCGGCTTCGTCTCCGGCATCGACACCGACCCGCGGGGTGCGGCGCTGGTCGGCAGCGTCGTCGACCTCGGCCGCACGCTCGGCATGGACGTCGTCGCCGAGGGCGTGGAGACGGCCGCGCAACGCGAGGTGCTGGTGTCCCTGGGCTGCGGCTTCCTCCAGGGCTGGCTGACCGGCCGGCCCGTGCCGGCTCCCGACCTGCCCGCGGTGGTGGACGGCTTCGACCCGGACCTGCTGGGCGGCCGGCAGGAGCAGCTGCCTGTCCCATGAAACGGTCGACACGTTCCACTGTGTGGGACGCCGTTGTTGACGTCGGGACGGCCGAGGCGCACAGTGTGTCCGTGCCCTCCGCCTGCCTGCTCCTCGTAATCGGCTAGCGCGCCGGTCTCCCGACCGACGCGCTACACCCCTCTGTGCCCGCGGCACGAGGGGTTTTTTGTTGCCCGAGCAGGCACCCGACCGCACGCCCAGCCCGCACGTCCGGCCCAGGAGACCCCCGCCATGACCACCACCCCGAGCGAGTCCGCCACCCGCGAGGCCGCCGCGGCGCTCACCGGCGTCGAGACCACGGCCCGCTCGATCGCCGAGGCCGCCGCCGAGCCCGCCACCGGTCTCACGGGGGCGCAGAGCCTCGTGCGCTCGCTCGAGGCCGTGGGCGTCGAGGTCGTCTTCGGCATCCCGGGCGGGGCGATCCTGCCGGCCTACGACCCGCTGTTCGACTCCCACGTCCGCCACGTCCTGGTCCGCCACGAGCAGGGCGCCGGGCACGCGGCCACCGGATACGCGCAGGCCACCGGCCGGGTCGGCGTGTGCATGGCCACCTCCGGACCGGGCGCGACCAACCTGGTCACCCCGCTGGCCGACGCCTACATGGACTCGGTGCCGCTGGTCGCCATCACCGGCCAGGTGCCCAGCCGGGCGATCGGGACCGACGCGTTCCAGGAGGCCGACATCCGCGGCATCACCATGCCGATCACCAAGCACAACTTCCTGGTGACCGACGCGGCGGAGATCCCGCAGCGGATCGCCGAGGCCTTCCACCTGGCCGCCACCGGCCGCCCCGGCCCGGTGCTGGTGGACATCTCCAAGGACGCGCTGCAGGCGACCACCGACTTCTCCTGGCCGCCGCGGCTGGACCTGCCCGGCTACAAGCCGACCACCCGCCCGCACGGCAAGCAGGTGCGCGAGGCCGCCGCGCTGGTCGCCACCGCCCGCCGTCCCGTCCTCTACGTCGGCGGCGGGGTGATCAAGGCCGGCGCCACCGCGGAGCTGGCCGAGCTCGCCGAGCTCACCGGCGCGCCGGTGGTCACCACCCTCATGGCCCGCGGCGCCTTCCCCGACAGCCACCCGCAGAACCTCGGCATGCCGGGCATGCACGGCAACGTCACGGCCGTCACCGCGCTGCAGAAGGCCGACCTGCTGGTGGCCCTCGGCGCCCGCTTCGACGACCGGGTCACCGGCGAGCTGAGCTCGTTCGCCCCGCACGCCCAGGTCGTGCACGCCGACATCGACCCGGCCGAGATCGGCAAGAACCGCAAGGCCGACGTCCCGATCGTGGGCGACGCGAAGGAGACCATCGCCGAGCTGGTGGGGGCGCTGCGCGCCGAGCACCGCGCCGGCCGCACCACCGACCTGTCGGCCTGGTGGGCCCAGCTCGACGACTGGCGGGCGCGCTACCCGCTGGGCTACGAGTGGCCCGAGGACGGCTCGCTGTCGCCGCAGTACGTCATCGAGCGGCTCGGCGCCCTCGCCGGCCCGGACGCGGTCTACGCCTCCGGTGTCGGACAGCACCAGATGTGGGCGGCCCAGTTCATCCGGTACGAGAAGCCGGGCACCTGGCTCAACAGCGGCGGCCTCGGGACCATGGGCTACGCCGTCCCCGCGGCCATGGGCGCCAAGTACGGCTGCCCGGACACCACGGTGTGGGCGATCGACGGCGACGGCTGCTTCCAGATGACCAACCAGGAGCTGGCCACCTGCGCCATCGAGGGTATCCCGGTCAAGGTCGCCGTCATCAACAACGGCAACCTCGGGATGGTCCGCCAGTGGCAGACCCTCTTCTACGAGGGCCGCTACTCCAACACCAAGCTGCACCCGGTCGACGCCGAGGGGCGGCCCAAGCCGGTGCGCATCCCCGACTTCGTCGCGCTCGCCGAGGCGCTGGGCTGCGTCGGCCTGCGCTGCGAGTCCAAGGACGACGTGGACGCCGTCATCGAGAAGGCCATGGCGATCACCGACGCACCGGTGGTCATCGACTTCGTCGTCGGCGCCGACGCCCAGGTGTGGCCGATGGTCGCCGCCGGCGCCAGCAACGACGACATCCTGGCCGCGCGCGACCTGCGCCCGGTCTTCGGCGAGGGACAGGTGTAAGGACCCCCTCCCTCCCTCCCCACCACCTCGCTCCGCTCGGCGGCGGGCCCCTGGGAGGGGGCCGCCGCTGGTGCCGATCCGCTTCGAAAGGAACGTCGGGCAGATGACTCGCCACACACTGTCGGTCCTGGTCGAGAACAAGGCCGGTGTCCTGGCCCGCGTCTCGGCGCTGTTCAGCCGGCGCGCGTTCAACATCGAGTCGCTGGCCGTCGGCCCGACCGAGAACCCCGACCTGTCGCGGATGACGATCGTCGTCGACGCCGAGTCCGCGCCGCTGGAGCAGGTGACCAAGCAGCTCAACAAGCTCGTCGAGGTCATCAAGATCGTCGAACTGGACGGCGGTGCGGCGGTGCAGCGCGAGCTGCTGCTGGTCAAGGTGCGCGCACCGCTGGCCGACCGGACCACCGTGCTGCAGACCGCGGAGCTGTTCCGCGCCCGCGTCGTCGACGTCAACACCGACACGGTGACCCTCGAGGCCACCGGTACGCCCGACAAGCTGCAGGCCCTGCTCGCCGTCCTCGCCCCGCTGGGGATCAAGGAGATGGCGCAGTCGGGCACCGTCGCCCTGGGGCGGGGACCGCGCTCGATGAGCGGCGCCGGTACCTTGCGCCCGGTCGACCGCAGCGCCTGAGCAAGGACCCCGTCGCCCCTCACGACGCGCTCCGCGCGCCGAGGGGTCCTGCGACGGGGCCGTTCCATCCCCTCACCAGAAGGAGCACCACCGCATGGCCGCCGAGATCTTCTACGACGACGACGCCGACCTGTCGATCATCCAGGGGCGCACCGTCGCCGTCATCGGCTACGGCAGCCAGGGGCACGCGCACGCCCTCTCGCTGCGCGACTCGGGGGTCGACGTCCGGGTGGGCCTGCCCCAGGGCTCCTCGAGCCGGGCCAAGGCCGAGGCCGAGGGCCTGCGCGTCGTCACCCCCGCCGAGGCCGCCGCCGAGGCCGACCTGGTGATGGTCCTCGTCCCGGACCACGTGCAGCGCAAGGTCTACGCCGAGGCGATCGAGCCCAACCTGCAGGACGGCGACGCGCTGTTCTTCGCGCACGGCTTCAACATCCGGTTCGGCTACGTCAAGCCCCCGGCCGGCGTCGACGTCGCCATGGTCGCCCCCAAGGGCCCCGGCCACCTGGTCCGCCGCGAGTTCGAGAACGGCAAGGGCGTCCCGGCGCTGGTCGCCGTCGAGCAGGACGCCAGCGGCCAGGCGCTGCAGCTGGCGCTGTCCTACGCCAAGGCCATCGGCGGCGCGCGCGCCGGCGTCATCAGGACGACCTTCGCCGAGGAGACCGAGACCGACCTGTTCGGTGAGCAGGCGGTGCTCTGCGGCGGCGCCAGCGCGCTGATCACCGCCGGGTTCGAGACCCTCACCGAGGCCGGCTACCAGCCCGAGATCGCCTACTTCGAGTGCCTGCACGAGCTCAAGCTGATCGTCGACCTCATGTACGAGGGCGGCATCGCCAAGCAGCGCTGGTCGGTGTCGGACACCGCCGAGTACGGCGACTACACCTCCGGCCCGAAGGTCATCGACCAGCACGTCAAGGACGCCATGAAGGACGTCCTCGCCCGCATCAAGGACGGCTCCTGGGCGGCGGAGTTCATCGCCGACCAGGACGCCGGCGCCCCCGACTTCACGCGCCGCCGGGCCGAGGCGGAGGCGCACCCGATCGAGGAGACCGGGCGCAAGCTTCGCGGCCTGATGAGCTGGGTCTCGACGTCCGACGACTACACCGGGACCGCCGCCCGCAGCTGACGGCAGGACCCGCACGCGAACGGCCCCCGCTGCCAGCTGGCAGCGGGGGCCGTTCGCGTCGGTCGGTCAGGCGGCGTAGCTGCCGAGCGCCTTCGGGTCGGGGCCGTAGCGGTTCGGGTGCCGCTGCCCCTCCAGGCAGTAGAAGACGAGCAGCACGATGCCGCCGAAGGGCACCAGCCCGATGAGCAGCCACCAGCCCGACCGGTCGGTGTCGTGCAGGCGCCGGACGCCCACCGCCAGGCTCGGGACGAACAGCCCCAGCGTGACGACCCACTGGAAGAACGGGAACCCGAGGACCACGTCGATGATCGCGGCCACCAGGACGACGGCCACGCTGAACAGGGCGAACCACCAGTACTCGGCGCGCCGAGCCCGTCCGGTGAAGTCCGCGTAGCGCGTCAGGACGCTGCGGACGGCGTCGGGGAAGCCGAGCGACGCCGCGCCGTACGGGGCGGGGGAGCCGTACGCGCCGTAGGGGGCCTGCGGCCCGTAGCCGTAGGGCTGCTGCCCGTACCCCTGCGGCTGGCCGTACGCCTGCGGCTGGCCGTACGCCTGCGGCTGGCCGTAGCCCGGCTGACCGTAGGGCTGCTGGCCGTACGGCTGCTGGCCGTAGGGCTGGTCGTACGCCTGCTGTCCGTAGCCCTGCTGCTGGCCGTAGCCCTGCTGCTGGCCGTAGCCCTGCTGCTGGCCGTAGCCGGGTTGGCCGTACGGCTGCTGGCCGTACGCCTGCTGGCCCTGCTGCTGGCCGTGCCCTGGCTGGTCGCCGGACGGCGTGTCCTTCTCGAAGCTGGGGCCGGTCATGGTTCCTCCCGTGGTGTCGCGGCGCGTCGGCGCCGGCGGCGGAGTCTAGGTGGGGGACGCGCCGGTGGGGGCCCGCCACGACGAGCGGACCTCCACCGGGGTGGGGTGGGTCAGTGGCCGGCGCCGGAGGCGAGGTACTCGCGGGACGCCGGCCGGCGGAGCAGCACGACGACGCCCACGCCGAGGCCCACGAGGACGACCAGCCAGAGGCTGAACACCCCGGTGGCCAGGGCCGAGACGATGCCCAGGGCGCCGAGCGACGCGATCAGCACGCTGCCGGCCGTGAGCAGCCGGCTGCACCGGCGGGTCACCACCTGGACACCGCCCCAGAGGCAGAGGACGGCGATGCCCAGGTACACGGCACCGAAGACGGCGTAGAAGGCGACGCGGGTGGCCGCCGTGAACAGCGCCAGCGAGTACATCAGGGCGTAGGCCCCCAGCACGAACCCGAGCCCGGCCGCCGCCGACACCGCGGCCGGGCGCGGGACGCGCGGACCCGCGGAGGCCGGCGGCACCGGCTCCGGGGTGCTGCCGCCCGACACGGGTCAGCGGCCGCGACGGGCGCGGTGCGCGGCGAAGTAGGCCGCCGCCGGCCGCAGCGACAGCAGGACGACGATCGCCAGGGCCGCCAGGAAGAACAGCAGGCTGGTGATGATGCCGCCCGCGCCGGCCGTGTCGGCGTCGGACAGGTTGCCGATCAGGCCGATCAGGGTGAACACCAGCGCGATCGAGCCGCCGACGAGCAGCATCACGCGGCTGCGCCCGGTCAGCGCCCACACCGAGCCCCAGAGGGTGATGACGGTCCAGACGAGCGCCAGCAGGCCGATCACCAGGACCACGCCGCCGAACGCGCCGGCGACCGGGCCGAAGCCCGGGATCTCCTGGTCCAGGTCGTCGCCCGCGCCGCTGAACACGGCCCCGGCGAAGAGGAGCACGAGGCTGATCAGCACGCCGATCGCCCCGAGGACGAACCCGAGGACGGCGGCGGTCACCACGCCGCCGGGCTTGGCCGGCACCGCGCCCTGGCCGTACTGCCCGTAGGACTGCGCGTAGCCGCCGTACTGCTGGCCGTACTGCTCGGTGCCGTAGCCCTGCTGCTGGCCGTATCCCTGCTGGCCGTAGCCCTGCTGGCCGTACCCCTGCTGGCCGTACGGCGTGGTGCCGTACTGCTGGCCGTACCCCTGCTGGGGCTGCGCGTACGGCTGCTGGCCGCTGCCCTGCTCGCCGCTGCCCTGCTGGCCGTAGCCCTGCTGGCCGTAGCCCTGCTGGCCGTAGCCCTGCTGCTGGCCGTAGGGCGTGGTGCCGTACTGGCCGGGCTGCCCGTACCCCCCCGGCTGCCCGGACCGCTGGCCCTCCTGGCCCTCCTGACCCTGGCCGTACGGGCTGGCGCCGCCCGGGCTGCCCGAGCCCGGGTCCTTGCTGAAGTCGGTCATGGTCCCCTCCGGACGCGTCGGCCGGTGCCGGCGCTGCTGGCCGCCAGGATGGTGGGACGTCGTCGGCGTCGGCAACCACGTCCTACCCGGCCGGGGCGGTGTCGTGGCTCCTGGGACACCGCGTTTCCGGCCCGTGACCGGCCGTGGGGCGCGGGGCGGAGGAGGGGAGCGGCCCCGGCCGTCCCTAGGCTGTGATCCCGTGACCCAGAGCGCTCCCGTCGTCCTGATCGCCGAGCAGCTGGCCCCCAGCGTGCTCGAGGTGCTCGGTGACGACGTCGAGATCCGGCACGTCGACGGGACCGACCGGTCCGCCCTGCTGCCGGCACTGGCGGACGCGGCCGCGGTCCTGGTCCGCAGCGCCACGCAGATCGACGCCGAGGCGCTCGCCGCGGCACCGGGCCTCAAGGTGGTCGCCCGCGCCGGCATCGGCCTGGACAACGTCGACGTCGCCGCGGCCACCGAGCGCGGCGTCATGGTCGTCAACGCACCGACGTCGAACATCGTCAGCGCCGCCGAGCACGCCGTCGCCCTGCTGCTGGCCGCCGCCCGCCAGATCCCGGCCGCCGACGCGTCGCTGCGCGAGGGCGCCTGGAAGCGGTCGCAGTTCACCGGCGTCGAGGTCGCCGGCAAGGTGGTCGGAGTCGTCGGCCTCGGCCGCATCGGCCAGCTGGTGGCCCAGCGGCTGGCCGCCTTCGACACCACGCTGATCGCCTACGACCCCTACATCCAGCCCGGCCGCGCCGCCCAGCTCGGTGTGCGGATGGTGTCGCTGGAGGAGCTGCTCCGCGAGGCCGACTTCCTCACCATCCACCTGCCCAGGACCCCGGAGACCCTCGGGCTCATCGGGGCCGCGGAGCTGGCCACCACCAAGCGCGGCGTGATCGTCGTCAACGCCGCCCGCGGGGGGCTGGTCGACGAGGCAGCGCTCGCCGACGCGCTGCGGTCGGGCCAGGTCGGCGCGGCCGGCGTGGACGTCTTCGCGCGGGAGCCCTGCACCGACAGCCCCCTGTTCGGCCTGCCGAACACCGTGGTCACCCCGCACCTGGGCGCCTCGACGACGGAGGCGCAGGACAAGGCCGGCACCGCCGTCGCCCACTCGGTGCGCCTGGCCCTGCAGGGCGAGTTCGTCCCGGACGCGGTCAACGTGCAGGCCGGCGGCGTCGTCGCCGAGGACGTCCGTCCCGGGCTGCCGCTGGCGGAGAAGCTGGGCACCGTGTTCACCGCGGTCGCCGGCGGGCTGGCGCAGTCGGTGACCGTCGAGGTGCACGGCAAGCTCGCCGAGTTCGACGACTCGGTGCTGCAGCTGGCCGTGCTCAAGGGCGTCTTCTCCGACGTCGTGGAGGAGCAGGTCACCTACGTCAACGCCCCGCTGCTCGCCGGGCAGCGGGGCCTCGAGGTCGCGCTCACCAGCGACCTGGACAGCCCCGACTACCGCAACCTGGTCCGGGTGCGCGGCGCGATGGCCGACGGCCGCGAGATCGCCGTCTCCGGCACCCTGTTCGGCAAGAACCAGGTGCCCAAGCTGGTCGAGGTCGACGGCTTCGACATGGACCTCGACCTCTCCGGCCACCTGCTGTTCTTCGTCTACACCGACCGGCCCGGCGTCGTCGGCACGGTCGGGGCGGCGCTCGGGGAGGCCGGCGTCAACATCGCCGGCGCGCAGGTCAGCCGCACCACCCGCGGCGGCGAGGCGCTCATGGCCGTCACCGTCGACAGCCCGGTACCGGCCGACCTGCTCACCGACATCGCCGGCCGCATCGGCGCGCGCGAGGCCCGCAGCGCCGACCTCGACCCCCGCTGACCTAGGGTCGTCGCCATGCGCCTGGCAGTGATCGCGGGAGACGGCATCGGCCCCGAGGTGGTCGCCGAGGGTCTCAAGGTCCTGGGCGGGGTCGTCCCCGACCTCGAGACCACGGAGTACGACCTGGGCGCCACCCGCTGGCAGCGCACCGGCGAGCTGCTGCCGGACTCGGTGCTCGACGAGCTGCGCGGCCACGACGCGATCCTGCTCGGCGCGATCGGCGACCCCGGCGTGCCGCCGGGCATCCTCGAGCGCGGGCTGCTGCTGCGGCTGCGCTTCGAGCTCGACCACCACGTCAACCTGCGCCCGGCCAAGCTCTACGACGGCGTGCGCAGCCCGCTGGCCGACCCCGGCGAGATCGACATGCTGTGCGTCCGCGAGGGCACCGAGGGCCCCTACGTCGGCAACGGCGGGGTGCTGCGCCGCGACACCCCGCACGAGGTGGCCACCGAGGTCAGCCTCAACACCGCCTTCGGCGTCGAGCGGGTCGTGCGGTACGCCTTCGAGCGGGCCACCGCCCGCCCGCGCCGGCACCTGACGCTGATCCACAAGACCAACGTGCTCACCCACGCCGGGTCGCTGTGGTCGCGCACGGTCGAGGAGGTCGGCGCGGAGTTCCCCGAGGTCACGGTCGCCTACCAGCACGTCGACGCGGCCTCGATGTTCTTCATCACCGACCCGGGCCGCTACGACGTCATCGTCACCGACAACCTCTTCGGCGACATCGTCACCGACGTCGCGGCGGCGGTGACCGGCGGCATCGGGCTGGCCGCCAGCGGCAACCTCGACGCCTCGGGCACCAACCCCTCGATGTTCGAGCCGGTGCACGGATCGGCGCCCGACATCGCCGGGCGGGGGGTCGCCGACCCGACCGCCACCGTGCTGTCGGTCGCGCTGCTGCTCGAGCACCTCGGCCGCGCCGACCAGGCCCGCAAGGTCAACGCCGCGGTCGCCTTCGACCTGTCCACCCGCGACCCGCAGCAGCCGGTGCGGACGGCGGAGGTCGGCGACCGCCTGGCCGCCCTCGCCGGCGGCTGAGCAACCGGACCGCATCCCGTGGTGCCCGACCTCGCACCGCGCGGTGAGGTCGGGCACCGCCGGGTGAGGCCGGTGACCGGGGCTACACTCCCGGGCGATGCACCTGTCCGGCACCACCCTCATCATCGACTAGCGCGCGGTCCGCACCCCGACCGCGCGCAGACCCTCCGTACCCGGGGGGTCTTCTTCGTGTGAGGGGCACCGGTCGCCGTCGACCACCCGGGAGCACCCGTGGCCACCGACGCCTCCTTCCACGTCTTCGACACCACCCTGCGCGACGGCGCCCAGCGCGAGGGGATCAGCTTCTCCGTCGCCGACAAGCTGGCCGTGGCTCGGCTGCTCGACGAGATCGGCGTCGGCTACATCGAGGGCGGCTGGCCGGGGGCGCTGCCCAAGGACACCGAGTTCTTCGCCCGGGCGCGCACCGAGCTCAAGCTGCGGCACGCGGTGCTGGTCGCGTTCGGCTCCACCCGCCGGGCCGGCGTCCGCGTCGAGGACGACCCGCAGGTGCAGGCGCTGCTGGACGCCGAGACGCCGGTGGTCTGCCTGGTCGCGAAGTCCGACGTCCGGCACGTGCGCGAGGCGCTGCGGACCACCCTCGAGGAGAACCTCGCGATGGTCGCCGACACCGTGGCGCACCTGGTGGCGCACGGCCGGCGGGTGTTCGTCGACTGCGAGCACTTCTTCGACGGCTACGCCGCCGACCCCGACCACGGCGTCGCGGTGCTGCGGGCCGCGTTCGACGCCGGCGCCGAGGTCGGCGTCCTGTGCGACACCAACGGCGGCATGCTGCCGATGGGCGTGGGCCGCGTGGTCGCCGACGTCCGGTCACGGGTCGACGGGCGGCTGGGCATCCACTGCCAGGACGACACCGGGTGCGCGGTGGCCAACTCGCTGGCCGCCGTCGAGGCGGGGGTCACCCACGTGCAGGGCACCGCCAACGGCTACGGCGAGCGGGCGGGCAACGCCGACACCTTCGCGCTGGTGGCCAACCTGGTCACGAAGATGGGCCTGCCCGTCGTCCCGGACGGGTGCCTGCCCGAGCTGCAGCGGGTCAGCCACGCCATCGCCGAGCTGGCCAACATCGCCCCCGACGACCACCAGCCCTTCGTCGGGGCCTCGGCGTTCGCGCACAAGGCGGGCCTGCACGCCAGCGCGATCAAGGTGAGCCCGGAGCTGTACAACCACCTCGACCCGGCCGTCGTCGGCAACGACATGCGCATCCTGGTCACCGAGATGGCCGGCCGCGCCTCGGTCGAGCTCAAGGGCCGCGAGCTCGGCGTCGACCTCGACGGGCACGGCGACGTCGTGGGCCGGGTGGTCGACCGGGTGAAGGTGCTCGAGGCCGAGGGCTGGTCGTTCGAGGCCGCCGACGCCTCCTTCGAGCTGCTGCTGCGCGCCGCGCTGCCCGAGGCGCCGCCGCCGCTGTTCGAGCTGGAGAGCTACAAGACCTCCGTCGAGCACAGCCGCACCGGCGACGTGGTCAGCGAGGCCACCGTCAAGGTGCACGTCGACGGGGAGCGGGTCATCAGCACCGCCGAGGGCAACGGCCCGGTCAACGCCCTGGACAACGCGCTGCGCCAGGCGCTGGTGAGCCGCCACCCCCGGCTCGCCGACGTCTCGCTCGCCGACTACAAGGTGCGCATCCTGGGCTGGAAGGGCGGCACCGGCGCCACCACGCGCGTCCTGGTCGACACCACCGACGGCGTGGGGGAGTGGACCACCGTCGGCGTGCACGCCAACATCGTCGAGGCCTCCTGGCACGCCCTGGTCGACGCCCTGACCTACGCCGTCCGCCACCGCTGAACCCGGTGGCCGGCGCCGTGCAGGTCCTGGGGGTCGCTCCGGCCACGACCTCGACCGTCGACCTGGCGGCCCGTCGGCCGCACGAGCGCCCGACCGCGTTCGAGGACTGGACGGTCGACGGTGTGCCGCTGCGGCGGCTGGTGGCCGACCGGTGGGGCGTGGCCGACCTGCCGGTCGAGATGAGCCGGCTGTGGCCGGAGGACCCGTCCTCGGCCGTGGCCGGCCTGCGGGCGCTCCTGGGCGAGGGGGCGGGTGACCTCCGGGACGGCCGGGTGGCGCTGCTCGTGTGCCCGGTCGACCAGGACCTGAGCTGCCGGGCACTCGGTGCCCGGGTCCGGGTCGGGGACGACGCGGTGGAGTGGCGTGACGTCGGCTGGCAGGACGACGTCGAGCCGTTCGCCCCCGCGCCGGACGAGTACGGGCCCCTCCTCGGGTTCCGCTTCGGCCGGGCGCAGTACGAGCGGCTGCTCCGCGAGCTGCTCACCGCCTACCAGCGCCGGGCCGCGGAGGCGCCGTCCGCCGCGCAGCCGGTGCCGGGGCCACCTCGCCGGTGGTGGCGGCGCCACCGCTGACGGGGTGGTGTGCGCCCGCGGCGCACCCCCTCACCGGGACACGCCACGGGCGCACACCACCGGGTCGTCAGTGGTGGGCGTACTCGTCGAGGCGCCACCACATGGCCAGTGCCATGGCCGGCAGCATGAGCAGGTGCCCGGCGGTGAACAGGGTGTCGCCGGAGAGCGCGCCGGCCCAGAAGGGCACCAGCAGGACGGCGAAGGGCACGTACATCGCCGCCGACATCTCGGCGATCGCCGGCCAGGAGTGCCCGCGGACGCGCATCCAGGCGCCCATCCCGATCGCCATGTTGGTCGCCATGACCACCGCGTGGACGTCCACCCGGTCGTCCAGCCCGGGCCAGACCAGCTGCTCGAGCGGGCCGAGCGCGACCATGCCGACGAGCATCGCGACGACCATCTCCAGGTAGTGGCGGACCAGGTGCCAGGTGCGCCGGGCGCGGGTGTGCTGCGGTGGGGTCTGCGTCGTGGTCATGCAGGGAGGGTCGGGCCGGGCGACGGCCCTGCCAGGTGCCGGAGGTCACGCTCCCCGGTCACGGTCCGGGGTGACCCCTGCTCAGAGGAGGTCGAGGGCGCGGGCGCGCAGCGCCGCCTGGGTGCGGTCGCGCGCGCCGAGCTTGCCCAGCACGTTGGTCACGTGGTTCTTGACGGTGCCCTCGGCCAGGAACAGCGCCGCGGCGATCTCCCGGTTGCTGCGCCCGTCGGCCACCAGCCGCAGGACGGCGAGCTCGCGGTCCGACAGGGGCACCACCAGCGGCTGCGGCCGGGGCCGGGGGGCGTCGTCGAGCTGGGCGAGGCGGGCCACGACCTTGGCCGCCACCGACGGCTGCAGCACCGACTCCCCGCGGGCGGCGGCGAGCACCGCCTCGACGAGCCGGTCGGCGGACACGTCCTTGAGCAGGTAGCCCACGGCGCCGGCCCGGAGCGCCGCGAACACGTCCTCGTCGTCGTCGAAGGTGGTCAGCGCCAGCACGCGGACGCCGGGCTGCTCGACGCGCAACCGCCGGGTCGCGCCGATGCCGTCGAGGACCGGCATGTGCAGGTCCATGAGGACGACGTCGGGCCGCAGCCCGGCCGCCCGCACCAGGGCCTCGTGCCCGTCCCCGGCCTCCCCGGCCACCTCGACCTCGGGCCGCGCGCCCAGCAGGGTCACCAGCGCCTCGCGGAACAGCGCCTGGTCGTCGACCACCAGCACCCGGACGGCGCTCACCCCGGCACCTCGACGAGCAGCTCGGTGCCGGACCCGGAGGACCCCACCGTCACCCGCCCGCCGACCCGCGCCGCACGCTCCCGGAGCCCGAGCAGGCCGAAGGTCGGCGCGTCCCCGGCGCCCGCGGCGGCGGGCAGGCCCCGGCCGTCGTCGCGGACCGCCAGCCGCACCGTGCCGTCGCCGCCGTAGGTCAGCACCACCCGGGCGCTCGTGGCGCAGGCGTGCTTGCGGACGTTCGTCAGCCCCTCCTGGGCCGACCGGAAGAGCGACTCCGACGTCTCCGCCGGCAGCTCCCGCTCGGTGCCGTGGACCTCCAGGGTCGCCGGGACGCCGGCGGCCGCGGACTCCTCGGTCAGCGTCTCCAGCGCGGCGCGCAGCGGCGGGGCCGCCGGGTGCTCCCGCAGCGCCGCGACCGACCGGCGCACCTCGGCCAGCGCCTCGCTCGCCTGCTGCTGGGCCTTGGCGAGCACGGCGTCGGCCCGGCCCGGGTCGGTGGGCAGCACCGCGCGGGCGGCCTGCACCTGCATCTGCACGACGGTCAGGTGGTGGCCGAGGCCGTCGTGGATGTCGCGGGCGAGGCGGTTGCGCTCCCGCGTGGTCGCCAGCTCCGCGGCCTGGGCGGCGTGCCCGCGCAGCTGCTCGTTGGCCTCCGCGAGCTCGGCCCGCGCTCGCTGGGCCTCCTCCAGCAGCGCGGTGACGACGGCGGTGAAGACGGCGGCGCCGAGCAGGCCGACGGCGTTGCGGGCGAAGTCGGCCCAGCCCATGCCCAGGTGCACCAGCGGGACGAGGAGGGTCACGAGCGCGGCGCCGGGCAGGGGGAGCAGCAGCACGCACTGGGCCACGAGCACCAGCAGCAGCAGGGTCGCCCCGACGCCGGCGTGCGCCGCGCCGAACAGCAGCACGCCCAGCGGCAGTTGGAGGCAGACGTGCGCGGCGGTGAGCCAGTACCGGCGGGGGACCGGCTGCCGGGACAGCCACGGCAGCGCGACGAGGGCGTGCGCGGCGTACGTCGTCCCGAGGGCGACGGCGAGCAGTGGGTGCGGGTCGTCGGTGGACTCGACCGCGACGGTGAGCAGCGCCAGCAGGGTCAGCACCGCGAGCGCGCGGGTCACCCGGTCACTCTCGCGCCGTCGCCGCGGCCCGGTCAACACACACCGGTGGCCCTCTGCCGGGACGGGGGAGGGCCACCGACGGGTGTCAGGTCCTCGGCTTCACCTCGCCCATCGGGCCGAACCCGCTGACGTCGGGGGTGTCGACGTAGATGATCTGCGGCTGCTCGGCGACCAGGTCCGACATCCAGTCGAAGGCGGCCTTCGCGTGCGGGGTGGCCACGTGCGAGGCGCCGGCGTCGGAGTCCCGGAAGCCCTCGATGCAGACGAAGGTGTTCGGGTCGAGGACGCTGCGCGACCACTCGAAGAACAGGCTGCCCTCCTCGGCGTTCACCGCCGCGGCGTACTCGTCCGCGTGCGCCCGGAACTCGTCGATCCTGTCGGGGCGGACGGGGAACTTGATGACGATCAGGATCACGGGACTCTCCTCGGGGTCACAGCGGGTCGAGACGGCGGTGCAGCAGGCAGAACGGGTTGCCCTCCGGGTCGGCGAGCACGTGCCAGGACTCCTCGCCGGTCTGCCCGACGTCGGCGCGCGTGGCCCCGAGGTCGAGCAGCCGCTGCAGCTCGGCGTCCTGGTCGCGGTCGGTGGCGTTGACGTCGAGGTGCAGCCGCGGCTTCGCCGGCTCCCAGTGCTCGACCGGGGTGAAGAGCAGCGTGGGCGCCGCGCCGCCGAAGCCGGCCTCCGGGCCGATCTCCACCGCGCCGTCGTCGTCGCGGCCGAGCACCCGGTAGCCGAGCACCTGCGCCCACCACGCCGCCAGGGCCTCGGGGTCCCGGCTGTCGACGACGATCTCGCTCAGGCGGCAGGCCACCCGGTCACCGTAGGGCGGGCGGCGGGTCCGCGCGGGGTCAGTAGCCTCGACGCCGTGCGCATCGTCCGCTTCGCCTCGCCCTCGGGCATGTCCTTCGGCGTCCTCGACGGGGACGGCCAGGTCGCCCAGATCGAGGGCCACCCGTTCGGCACCATCTCCTTCACCGGCCAGCGCTTCCCACAGGCCGACGTCCGGCTGCTCTCGCCGATCCTGCCGAGCAAGGTGGTCTGCGTCGGCAAGAACTACGCCGAGCACGTCAAGGAGATGAACACCGGCGACGCCCCCGAGCGGCCGCTGCTGTTCCTCAAGCCCTCGACGTCGGTCATCGGCCCGGGCGACGCCATCCGCATCCCGCCGGGCAGCACCAACGTGCACCACGAGGTGGAGCTCGCCGTCGTCATCGGCGCCCGCGGTGCGCGCAACCTCGCCCCCGAGCAGGTCGCGGGCAGCGTCTTCGGCTACACGATCGCCAACGACGTCACCGAGCGGGACATGCAGAAGAGCGACGGGCAGTGGACCCGCGCCAAGGGCTTCGACTCCTTCTGCCCGCTCGGCCCGTGGATCGAGACCGACCTCGGCGCCCTGGGCAAGGACCCGGCCGACCTCGGCGTCACCTGCACCGTCGACGGCGAGCCGCGGCAGACCGGCCGCACGAGCCAGCTGCTCTTCGACGTGCCGACGCTGGTCTCCTACATCTCCCAGGTCATGACGCTGCTGCCCGGCGACGTGGTGCTCACGGGCACCCCGGCCGGCGTCGGCCCGATCCGGCCCGGCCAGCGGGTCGAGTGCGCGATCGAGGGGCTGGGCTCGCTGGTCAACGGCGTCAGCGGCGCCGACACCGCCTCCACCGCGGGCGGCGCCCGGTGACCGCACCGGTGCGCACCCGCTTCTGCCCCTCACCGACCGGCACGGTGCACGTGGGCCTGCTGCGGACGGCCCTGTTCAACTGGGCGCACGCCCGCCACACCGGCGGCAGCCTCGTGCTGCGCATCGAGGACACCGACGCCGCGCGCGACTCCGAGGAGTCCTACCGCCACCTGCTCGACAGCCTGCGCTGGCTCGGCCTGGACTGGGACGAGGGCCCCGAGGTCGGCGGCCCGCACGGGCCCTACCGGCAGTCGCAGCGCCACGACGTCTACCGCGAGGTGGCCGCGAAGCTGGTCGGGGCCGGGCACGTCTACGAGTCCTTCTCCACGCCCGAGGAGGTCGAGGCGCGGCGGCTGGCCGCCGGGCAGGACCCCAAGCTCGGCTACGACAACGCCGACCGCCTCCTGACCGACGCGCAGAAGGCCGCCTTCCGGGCGGAGGGACGCGAGCCGGTGCTGCGCCTGCGCATGCCCGACGCCGACCTCGCCTGGACCGACCTGGTGCGCGGCGAGGTCCGCTTCGCCGCGGGCTCCGTGCCCGACTTCGTCGTCGTCCGTGCCAACGGCGTGCCGCTGTACCCCTTCGTCAACCCCGTCGACGACGCCCTGATGGGCATCACCGACGTCCTGCGCGGCGAGGACCTGCTGCCCTCGACGCCCCGCCAGCTGGCCCTGTACGCCGCGCTGCAGGACGTCGGGGTGGCGAGCGGCACCCCGCGCTTCGGCCACCTGCCCTACGTCACCGGCGAGGGCAGCAAGAAGCTGTCCAAGCGCGACCCGCAGTCCAACGTCGACGTCTACCGGGAGCGCGGCTTCCTGCCCGAGGGCTTCGCCAACTACCTCGCGCTGCTGGGCTGGTCGATCGCCGAGGACCGCGACGTGTTCTCGATGGCGGAGATGGCCGAGGCCTTCGACGTCACCCGGGTCAGCGCCAACCCCGCCCGCTTCGACCTGAGGAAGGCCGAGGCGATCAACGCCACCCACCTGCGCGAGCTGCCGGTGGAGGAGTTCGTCGAGCGGGCGGTGCCCTTCCTCGCCGGCGCCGGCCTGGTGAGCGACCCGCCGGCGCCCGAGCAGGACCGGGTGCTGCGCGCCATCGCCCCGCTGGCGCAGGAGCGCAGCGTGGTGCTCTCCGACGTCGTCGGCCTGCTGGGCTTCCTCTTCGTCGACGAGGTGGAGATCGACCCGGCCGCCGCCGCGAAGAACCTCCGGCCCGAGGACGGCGCGGTGCTCGACGCCGCCGCGGACGCGCTGCGCGGCCTCGACGAGTGGGCCACCGCGGCGATCGAGCAGGCGCTCAAGGCGGCGCTGGTCGAGGGCCTGGGCCGCAAGCCGCGGCAGGCCTTCGGGCCGGTGCGGGTGGCCGTCAGCGGCCGCACCGTCTCCCCGCCGCTGTACGAGTCGATCGAGCTGCTGGGCCGCGAGCGCACGCTGGCCCGCCTGGCCGCGGCCCGGGGGACGGTGGGGTGACCCTCCCGCCCGGCCCCGGTGGCTGGGACGGGGAGCCCTACACCGGGCCACCGCCCACCGCCCCCTACGGCGCGCCGCCCCGGGTGCCCGGCACGTACGCCGGCGGTCCCGGTGGGCCGCCGGCGTGGGGGACGCCGGCGGGGGCCGCGGCGCCCGCCGGGCCGGTGCCCTGGCCGCTGGGGCCGGTGCCCCTCCCGCCCGGACCGCACGGTCCCGCGGGCCCGGGGCCGCTGCCGCCGGGGGTCCGGCTCGCGCCGCCGCCGGGGACGCCGCCGCACGACGAGCCGGTGCCCTTCCTGCTGGCCATGCGCGCCCGCGACTGGGCGTGGTGGCGGCCGCTGCTGGGCCTGCTGCTGTTCACCGTCGCCTACTCGGTGGCCGCCTTCGTCGTCGTCCTGGTGACGCTGCTCACCGGCGTCGAGCCCGACCTCGAGCTGCTCGACCTGGTCGACCCCGGCGTGCTGCTGGTGACCAACCTCTCGCTCATCGTCGCCATCCCGATCGTCTGGCTGATGTGGGTGGCCGCGCACGGGATGAGCCCGGGCTGGTCGGCGTCGGTGCTCGCGCGGCTGCGCTGGCGGTTGTTCGCCCCCTTCACGCTGCGCGCGCTGGCCACGCTCGGGGTGGGCATCGGCCTGTCGGTGCTGCTGGGCTTGGCGCTCGGCGACGGGGGCGCGAGCGGGCCGGTCGACGACCTGGTGTGGCTGCTGCTGGTCGTGGTGCTCACCACGCCGCTCCAGTCGGCCGCCGAGGAGTACGTCTTCCGGGGCTACCTCAGCCAGGCGGTCGCCGGGTGGATCCGCACCCCGCGGGCGGGCGCGCTGGTCGCCGCGGTGGTCACCGCGGCGCTGTTCTCGGCCGCGCACGCGCCCGGCGACGTCGCCACCTTCCTCGACCGCTTCGTCTTCGGCCTGGCCGCCTCGGCCGTGGTGTGGCTCACCGGCGGGCTGGAGGCGGCCATCGTGCTGCACGCGGTCAACAACGTGCTGGTGTTCTGCCTGGCCGGGACGCTCGGCGACGACGTCGCCACCGAGGAGGTGCCGGCGGGCACCGGCCTGCTGTACCTGCTGCTCACGCTCCTGGCGATGGGCGGCTACGTGGCCCTCGTCGCCGCCTCGCGGCGCACGCTGCGCCCGGAGCTCCGCACGACGGCCCGCGACCTGCGCCTGCCCGCCGGCGACCCGCGGACCCGGGGGTGGTGACACCGCCCCCGCGGACATCGGGTATGGTCGTCCCCGGCGCCGTGAGGTGCCGGCCAAGCCTTGGGGTATGGGGTAATTGGCAGCCCGACGGTTTCTGGTTCCGTTAGTCTAGGTTCGAGTCCTGGTACCCCAGCGAGGAAGCACCACCTCCTCAGCACCACCCGCACCACCGCACGGCCCCGTCGTCTAGCGGCCCAGGACGCCGCCCTCTCACGGCGGTAGCGAGGGTTCGAATCCCTTCGGGGCTACAGCGCAGCGAGAGCCCCCGGCCACCCGGCCGGGGGCTCTCGCCGTCCCACGACCCGGTGGCGGCCCGCGGCCACGCCCGTGGCACCATGGACCCGTCCGGCCCCGTCGTCTAGCGGTCCAGGACGCCGCCCTCTCACGGCGGTAGCGAGGGTTCGAATCCCTTCGGGGCTACAGCGCAGCGAGAGCCCCCGGCCACCCGGCCGGGGGCTCTCGTGCTGTCCGGCCGAGCCCGAGTGGCTGGAGATCACCACCGGGCATAGCGTTCGCAGGGCCCACCCGCGGGCCGGGAACGGGAGGCGGAACGACGGTGATCCGGACGAGCGACCGGTTGGCGGACGGCCGGGAGGTCCTCTACTACGACGCCGACGGCTCACCCGCCCGGCACCCGGCCCGCGACACCCGCGACCTGCCGCCGGTGAGCACCCGCTCGCAGCTGCGCTGGGACGCCCTGCTGGGGGAGTGGGTGGTGGTCGCCGCGCACCGGCAGACCCGCACCTTCCTGCCGCCGGCCGACCAGTGCCCGCTGGACCCCTCGCGCCCGGACCGGCCCACCGAGGTGCCCGAGGACGGCTACCAGGTGGTCGTCTTCGAGAACCGCTTCCCGTCGCTGGCCACCTCGGTCGACCGCGACGTGCCCCCGCACGCCCCGGGCGCCCCCCTGGCGGAGCTGCGCCCGGGTCTGGGCCGCTGCGAGGTCGTGCTGTTCACCAGCGACCACGACCAGCACTTCGCCGGCCTCGGCCGCGACCGGGCCCGCCTCGTCGTCGACGTCTGGGCCGAGCGCACCGCCGAGCTGGGCGCCCTCGACGGCGTCGAGCAGGTGTTCTGCTTCGAGAACTCCGGCGAGGAGATCGGGGTGACGCTGTCGCACCCCCACGGGCAGATCTACGCCTACCCCTTCGTGACACCGCGCGTGGCGAAGGTCCTGGCCTCGGTGCGCCGGCACCGGGAGACGACCGGCGGCGACCTGTTCGCCGAGCTGGTCGAGGCCGAGCGCGGCGGCCCGCGGGTGGTGGCGGCCAACGACTCCTGGGTGGCGTTCGTGCCGGCCGCGGCCCGCTGGCCCTACGAGGTGCAGCTGTTCCCGACCCGCCGGGTGCCCGACCTGCCCGCCCTCGACGACGCCCAGCGCGACGACCTGGCCGCGCTCTACCTCGACGTGCTGGGCCGCTTCGCGCACCGCTTCGACACCCCGATGCCCTACATCGCCGCCTGGAACCAGGCCCCGGTGCACGAGGGGCGGGAGGACTGGTGGCTGCACCTGCAGCTGTTCTCGCTGCGCCGCGCGCCGGGCAAGCTCAAGTACCTGGCGGGCTCGGAGTCGGGGATGGGCGCCTTCATCACCGACACCAACCCCGAGGACGTCGCCGAGCAGCTGCGTGCCGTGGAGGTCCCGTGAGCGGCGCGCCGGCCGGCGACGAGGCGGCCGCCCGCGCGGCGTCCGCGGCGTTCGCCGAGCGCTTCGGCGCCGCGCCCGAGGGCGTGTGGGCCGCGCCCGGCCGGGTGAACGTCATCGGCGAGCACACCGACTACAACGGCGGCCACGTGCTGCCGGTGGCCCTCCCGCACACCGTGCGCGCCGCCGCCGCCCGCCGAGACGACGGCCGCCTCGTGCTGGTCTCCGCGCAGCACCCCGGCGGCGACGCCGACGTCGCGGTCGCCGACCTCACCCCCGGCACACCCGGTGGCTGGGCCGGCTACCCGGCCGGCGTCGTCCACCAGGTGCGCGGGTCGGTGCCCGGCGGGCTGAGCCTCCTCGTCGACGGCGACGTCCCGGCCGGCGCGGGGCTGTCCTCCTCGGCCGCGCTCGAGTGCGCCGTGGCCCTCGCCGTGCGCGACCTCCACGGCCTCGACCTCGGCCCCGACGACCTCGTCGACGTCGCCCGGCGGGCCGAGAACGACTTCGTCGGCGCGCCGACCGGGATCCTCGACCAGTCGGCCTCGGTGCTGTGCACCGCCGGACACGCGCTGCACCTCGACACCCGCGACCGCACGTGGGAGCAGGTGCCGCTCGACCTCGAGGGCGCCGGGCTGGCGCTGCTCGTCGTCGACTCGGGCACCACGCACGACCACGCCGAGAGCGGCTACGGCGAGCGCCGCCGGCAGTGCGAGGAGGCCGCCCGCCGGCTCGGCGTCGACCTGCTCTGCGACGTGCCGGACGTGGCCGGCCTGGCCGCGCTCGACGACGGCACGGACGAGGGCGCGGTGCTGCTGCGCCGCGCCCGCCACGTCGTCACCGAGGACGCCCGCGTGGCCGAGGTCGTGCGCCTGCTGCGCGCCGGCGCCGACCCGCGCGAGGTGGGCCCCGTGCTCACCGCCGGCCACGCCTCGCTGCGCGACGACTTCGAGGTCTCGGTGCCCGAGCTCGACGCCGTCGTCGAGGCGGCGCTGGCCGCCGGCGCGTACGGCGCCCGGATGGTCGGCGGGGGCTTCGGCGGCAGCGCTGTCGCGCTGGTCGACGCCGCCGCGGTCGACGCCGTCGGCACCGCCGTCGCCGAGCACGCCGGCGCCCCCCGCTCCTACGTCGTGGTCCCCTCCGCGGGTGCCCGGCGACTGTCCCGACCCGACCGACTGGAGGCCTGAGTGGACGATCTGAGACTGGACGCGACGTTCGTCGACTACCTGCTGGTGGCCGCCTACTTCGCCGTCGTGCTGCTGATCGGCGCCGCCGCCCGCCGGCGGGTGTCCGACAGCCTGGACTTCTTCCTCTCGGGCCGCTCGCTGCCCGCCTGGGTGACCGGCCTGGCGTTCATCTCGGCCAACCTCGGGGCCGTCGAGATCGTCGGCATGTCGGCCAACGGCGCGCAGTACGGCATGAGCACCATGCACTACTTCTGGATCGGCGCGGTCCCGGCCATGCTGTTCCTGGGCGTGGTGATGATGCCCTTCTACTACGGGTCGAAGGTCCGCAGCGTCCCGGAGTTCATGCGCCGCCGGTTCGGCACCGGAGCGCACCTGGTCAACGCGCTGAGCTTCGCCGTCGCGCAGATCCTCATCGCCGGCATCAACCTGTTCCTGCTGGCCACGATCGTCGAGGCGCTGCTGGGCTGGCCGCTGTGGCTGTCGCTGATCGTCGCGGCGGCCGTCGTGCTCAGCTACATCACCCTCGGCGGGCTGTCGGCGGCGATCTACAACGAGGTGCTGCAGTTCTTCGTCATCGTCGCGGCGCTGCTGCCGCTGACGCTGATCGGCCTCAACCGGGTCGGCGGGGTCGGCGGGCTGGTCGACCGGGTGACCGACGCGGGCCGGGCCGAGGAGCTCACCTCGTGGCCGGCCACGGACCTCTCCGGCATCGGCAGCCCCGTGCTGTCGGTGATCGGCATCGTGTTCGGCCTCGGCTTCGTGCTGTCCTTCGGCTACTGGACGACGAACTTCGTCGAGGTCCAGCGGGCGATGGCGACCAAGTCGATGTCGGCGGCCCGGAGCACGCCGATCATCGGCGCCTTCCCGAAGATGTTCGTGCCGTTCATCGTGGTGATCCCGGGGATCATCGCCACGGTCCTGGTCCCGGAGGTCATCGAGGCCCGGGAGGGGGCGGCCTCGGACTTCGACTACAACAACGCGATCCTGCTGCTCATCCGCGACACCCTGCCCAACGGCCTGCTCGGGGTGGCGCTGGCCGGCCTGCTGGCGGCGTTCATGGCCGGCATGGCGGCCAACATCTCCGCCTTCAACACCGTCTTCAGCTACGACCTGTGGCAGCAGTACGTGAAGAAGGACCGCTCCGACGGCTACTACCTCGCCGTCGGCCGGTGGGCGACCGTCGGCGCGACCGTGGCCGCCATCGGGACGGCGATCATCGCGTCGGGCTACACGAACCTGATGGACTACCTGCAGACGCTGTTCGGCTTCTTCAACGCCCCGCTGTTCGCCACCTTCATCCTCGGCATGTTCTGGAGGCGGATGACGCCGACCGCGGGCTGGATGGGCCTGGTCTCCGGCACGCTGGCCGCGGTCGCCGTCGCGTTCCTCAGCGAGGACGCGTTCGGGACGGCGTCGCTGGGCGTGCTGCCGATCGGCGGCCAGGGCGCGAGCTTCGTCGCCGCGAGCGCCGCGTTCGTCGTCGACATCGTCGTGAGCGTCGTGGTCAGCCAGGTCACCGCGCCCAAGCCGGTCGCCCAGCTCGCCGGGCTGGTCTACTCCGAGACGCCGAAGGAGCAGCGCACCGACCCCGACGCCCACCGGCTGCCCTGGTACCAGTCGCCGACCAAGCTCGCCGGCATCGCGCTGGTCATGGTGATCATCCTCAATGTCATCTTCCGCTGAGTCATCCTCCGCTGACGGCAGGAGTCCGGTCATGAGCAGCAGCAACAGCTCCGCACGGTCCGAGCACGCGGCCGGTGCCTTCGACGTCCGCAACGTCATCGCCGCGCTGATCGGCTTCTACGGGGTCGTGCTGGTCCTCATGGGGCTGTTCGGCAACTCGCCGGAGGAGCAGGAGCGGACCGGCGACGTCAACGCCAACCTGTGGGCGGGCCTGGCGATGCTCGTGTTCGCCGCGGCGTTCGCGCTGTGGTCCCGGCTGCGGCCGATCGTCGTCGAGGCCCCGCCGGACCGGCAGGACCCCGAGGACGACGGGAGCGGGCGGGTCGCGCCGGGGCACTAGCCGCCGGGGCGCCGGTCCCCGAGGACGGTCACCGGCACCCGCTGCACCTGGTTGTTGGCCACGCCCTGGCGGTTCCAGGGCTGCTCCACCGGCTGGGGGCCCTCGGCGTCGGCGGCGCGCACGACCAGCTCGTGGGCGCCCGGGCGGGCGTCCCACGGGCAGGTCCACGCCCGCCAGGCCCAGGGGTGCGCCGGGTCGGCGGGGGCCAGCTCGGCCGGGGTCCAGGTCGCGCCGCCGTCGGTGCTGACCTCGACCCCGGTCACGGGGGCGCGGCCGGACCACGCGCGGCCGGTGAGCGTCACCGGGCCGGGGCGCAGGAAGCGCTCGCGGGTCATCAGGTCGGGGAAGCCGGGCGGGGCGAGCAGCGCGCGGGGCGCGATCCGGGTCACCGGCACGCCGGCCTCGTGCGCCTCGGTCCGCAGCCGGTAGGCCACGGCGTTCTGGAAGCCGGTGAAGGGGTGGTCGAGCACCTCGACGCGGGTCAGCCACTTCACGTGCGCCATCCCGTACCAGCCGGGGACCAGCAGCCGCACCGGTGCGCCGTGCTGCGGCGGCAGCGGCGCCCCGTTCATGCCCCAGACCAGGAGCACGTCGGGGCGCAGCGCCTCGGCCAGCGGCAGGCCCCGGGCGTAGTCCTGCTCCACGCCGCGCTCGACGCCGTGGTCGGCACCGGTGAACGCGACGTCGACGGCGCGGGGGGTGACACCGGCCTCCGCCAGCAGCGGGGCCAGCGGCGTGCCCGTCCACGCGGCGCTGCCCACCGCCTCGAGCAGCCACGGCACCCCCCGCGGCCGCGGCTCCAGCCGGGCGCGGCCGTTGCCGGCGCACTCCAGCAGCACCTGCGCGGTCACCGCCGGACGGCGGCGCAGCGCGTCGAGGTCCAGCCGCAGCGGGCGCTCCACGGCGCCGGTGACCTCCAGCGCCCAGCCGCCCGGGTCGACGGCGGGGACGTCGTAGTGGGTGAGCACGTAGTGCAGGCCCGGCGGGGTGACGTCGTACCGCAGCGCCTCCAGCGGCATCCCGTGGTTGCGGGTGGCCAGCGCCAGCTCGTCGAGGCCGACGCCCTCCCCGGGCCCGGCGAGCCGGGCCCGGCCGCGCGGCGTGCGCCCGGTGGCGGTCATGGGGGCAGTCTGCGCCGGGCGGGTCCCGCGCGGGTGGCGGTTCAGCTCGCGGCGCGGGCGATCGCCGAGGCGGCCTCGAGGACGGCGCCGACCACCTCCGGCGACGGACGGCGGCCCAGCCGCTCGACCGGACCGGAGATGGACACCGCCCCGAGCACCGCGCCGCCCGGGTCGCGCACCGGCGCCGACAGCGACGCCACCCCGGGCTCGCGCTCGGCCACGCTGTGCGCCCACCCCCGCCGGCGGACGTCGAGCAGCGTGCGGGCGGTGAAGCTGGCGCCGGGCAGCAGCGGCGTGACCTCCTCGGCCGGCGCGAACGCCAGCAGCGCGTGCGCCGCCGAGCCCGCCGTCATGGGCAGCCGCGCGCCGACCGGCACCGTGTCGCGCAGCCCGTGCGCCCGCTCGGCCGCCGCCACGCACACCCGCGTGCCGCCCTCGCGGACGTAGAACTGCGCGCTCTCCCCGCTCGCGTCGCGCAGCGCCAGCAGGGGCCGGCCGGCCAGCTGCGCGAGGTCGGCGCTGCCGTGCCCGAGCTCGGCCAGCGCCGGACCCGGCGCCCACGTGCCCGCGGAGGTGCGCCGCAGCAGCCGGTGACCCTCCAGCGCGACGGCCAGCCGGTGCGCCGTGGCGCGGGGCAGCGCGGTGCGCGCGACCAGGTCGGCGAGCGTGGCCGGCTCCTGGGCGACGGCGCGCAGGATGGCCACCGCTTTGTCCAGCACGGCGACGGGGTTAGGCTGTCCCACACAGCGATACTCTCATCCCACACAATGAGATGCCACCCCGGGAGGGACCCGTGCCGAAGACCCTGGCGGAGAAGGTCTACGACGCCCACGTCGTGCGCAGTGCCGAGGGTGAGCCCGACCTGCTCTACATCGACCTCCACCTCGTGCACGAGGTGACCAGCCCGCAGGCCTTCGACGGCCTGCGCGCCGCCGGCCGCACGGTCCGCCGGCCCGACCTCACCATGGCCACCGAGGACCACAACGTCCCGACCCTGGACGTCCTCGCCCCGATCGCCGACCCGGTCAGCCGGGCGCAGGTGGAGGCGCTGCGGGCCAACGCCGCGGAGTTCGGGATCCGGCTGGCGCCGATGGGCGACCGCGACCAGGGCATCGTGCACGTCATCGGCCCGCAGCTGGGGCTGACCCAGCCGGGGATGACCATCGTCTGCGGCGACAGCCACACCTCCACGCACGGCGCCTTCGGGGCGCTGGCCTTCGGCATCGGCACCAGCGAGGTCGAGCACGTGCTGGCCACCCAGACGCTGCCGCAGTACCGGCCGAAGCAGATGGCCGTCACCGTCGAGGGCCGGCTGCCGGAGGGCGTGTCGGCGAAGGACGTCATCCTCGCCGTCATCGCGCGGATCGGCACCAACGGCGCCGCGGGCCACGTCATCGAGTACCGCGGCAGCGCCATCGAGGCGCTGTCGATGGAGGCCCGGATGACGATCTGCAACATGTCGATCGAGGCGGGCGCCCGCGCCGGGCTGATCGCCCCCGACCAGACCACGTTCGACTTCCTGCAGGGCCGCCCGCACGCCCCCCAGGGCGCCGACTGGGACGCCGCCGTCGCGCACTGGCGCACGCTGCGCACCGACGAGGGCGCGGTCTTCGACACCGAGGTCGTCCTCGACGCCGCCGAGCTCACCCCGTTCGTCACCTGGGGCACCAACCCCGGCCAGGGGCTGCCCATCGGCGGGTCGGTGCCCGACCCGGCCGCCATGACCGACGAGAACGAGCGCCGCGCCGCCGAGCAGGCGCTGGCCTACATGGGCCTGACCCCGGGCACGCCGCTGCGCGAGATCGAGGTGGACACCGTCTTCCTCGGCTCCTGCACCAACGGCCGCATCGAGGACCTGCGGACGGCGGCCGAGCTGCTGCGCGGGAGGAGGATCGACGCGCACACCCGGATGCTCGTCGTCCCCGGGTCGGTCGGCGTCAAGCTGCAGGCCGAGGCCGAGGGGCTCGACCGCGTGTTCACCGAGGCCGGTGCGGAGTGGCGGGGTGCGGGGTGCTCGATGTGCCTGGGCATGAACCCCGACCAGCTGCAGCCGGGGGAGCGGTCGGCCTCGACCAGCAACCGCAACTTCCAGGGCCGGCAGGGCAAGGGCGGGCGGACCCACCTGGTCTCGCCGTCCGTGGCCGCCGCCACCGCGCTCACCGGGCGGCTCACCGCCCCCGCCGACCTGCAGTCCGCCGACCTGACCAGCGCTGGAGCCTGAGCCCGATGCAGCCGTTCACCACGCACACCGGCACCGCCGCCCCGCTGCGCCGCAGCGCCGTCGACACCGACCAGATCATCCCGGCCGAGTACCTCAAGCGGATCACCCGCACCGGTTTCGAGGACGGGCTGTTCGTCGCCTGGCGGCGCAACGAGCCGGACTTCGTGCTCAACCAGCCGCAGTACGCCGGCGCCTCGATCCTGGTCGCCGGCCCCGACTTCGGCACCGGCTCCTCCCGCGAGCACGCGTGCTGGGCGCTGCTCGACGGCGGCTTCCGCGTCGTCATCAGCTCGCGGTTCGCCGACATCTTCAAGAACAACTCGACCAAGTCCGGCCTGCTCACCGTCGTGCTGCCGCAGGCCGACGTCGAGGCGCTGTGGGCCGCGGTCGAGGCCGACCCGGCCACCGCGGTGACCGTCGACCTGCAGGCCCGGCAGGTCTCCTACGGCGAGGTCACCGTGCCGTTCGAGGTCGACGAGTACACCCGCTGGCGGCTGCTCGAGGGCCTCGACGACGTCGGCCTCACCGAGCGCCACCTGGCCGAGGTCGAGGACTACGAGTCCCGCCGTCCGGCCTGGCTGCCGAAGGCCCTCCCGGCGCTTCCCGCCTGACGACCTGTCGCGAGGAGTGGGGCCCGGAGGGTCCCGCGATCGAGCGACGCAGCGGCTCAGCGGTGGCCGGGGACCGTGCGTGGCCGCGGTGCGGTCCGGGAGGACCGCGGTGTCAGGGCGCGTCGGGGTCGGGGCCCAGGTCGCGGTAGTAGTCGGCGGCCAGGGCCCCCGGCCGGCCGCCCAGCGCCCAGACGCTGCCCTTGGCCGCCGGCGGGTGCAGCCGGGTGCCCTCCCAGCGGACGCCGAGGGCCACGAGCACCGACGGGATCGCCCCGCCCTGGCTGCACACCACGCTGACCCCCGGGGCCCCGCGCGGGGCCAGCAGCCGCTCCACCACGGCGAGCGCGGCCTCCGGGTCGGCGGAGAACTCCTCCTCGCCCAGCTCGGGCAGGTCGCCCAGCGGCAGCCCGGTGCGCAGCGCCAGCGGCTCCAGCGTCTGGCGGCAGCGCACCCGCGCGGCGCTCAGCAGCTCGACGGGGCCGAACACCGGCAGCACCTCGGCCAGCTGCCGGGCCTGCCGCCGGCCCTGGGCCTCCAGCGGCCGCTCGTCGTCGGGGCCGTCCCAGTCGCTGCGGCTGCCCGCCTTGGCGTGCCGCACCAGCAGCAGCCGGGGCACCCGCGGCACGTCGGTGCGCACCAGGTCGGCCAGCACCGCCCGGTCGTGGTCGTGGGTGACCAGCTCGGCTGCCTCGCCGACCGGCAGCCAGCGCAGCTCGTCCACCTCGTGGTTGGGCGTGAAGTCGCGGGGCTCGCCGACGGCCTGCATCAGCCAGTAGTCGACGTGCTTGGCGCCCTCGGCGACGGTGTAGCGGGTGCGCAGGCTGCGCCGGCCGGCGACGACGTCGAGGCCGGTCTCCTCCCGCACCTCCCGGACGGCGGCGGCCAGCGCGTTCTCCCCGGCGTCGAGCTTGCCCTTGGGCAGCGACCAGTCGTCGTAGCGCTCTCGGTGCACCAGCGCGGTCTCCAGCCCCCCGCCGTCCGCCGTCCGCCACACGGCGCCCCCGGCCGCGGCGACGACCCCGCGGCCGCCCTCAGCCGGCATGCTCGGTCACCGCGGCCGTCAGCGCGGCCTGGTAGTCGCGCCCGCGGCTGCGGGTCCAGCCGCCCTCCGGGCCGAGCTCCCAGCAGGCCACCCCGGGGGCCATCGCGGCGTCGAACACCCGCTGCAGCTCGCGCTGGGCGGTCTCGTCGCACACCCGCAGCAGCACCTCGACGCGGCGGTCGAGGTTGCGGTGCATGAGGTCGGCGCTGCCGATCCACCACTCCTGCTCGCCGCCGTTGCAGAAGGCCATCACCCGCGAGTGCTCCAGGAAGCGGCCGACGATCGAGCGCACCCGGATGCCCTCGGACAACCCGGGCACGCCGGGCCGCAGCGCGCAGATCCCGCGGATGAACAGCTCCACGGGGACGCCGGCCTGCGCGGCCTCGTAGAGCGCGTCGATGACCCCCTCGTCGACCAGCGAGTTGACCTTGACCCGGATGCCGCACGGCCGGCCCTCGGCCGCGTGCCGCGCCTCGCGGCGGATCTTGTCCACCAGCCCGGTGCGGATGCCGTGCGGCGCGACCATCAGCTGCCGGTAGGTGGTCTGCCGCGAGTAGCCGGTGAGCGTGTTGAACAGGTCGGTGAGGTCGGCGCCCACCCGCGGGTCGGCGGTGAGGATGCCCAGGTCCTCGTAGAGCCGCGCCGTCTTGGGGTTGTAGTTGCCCGTCCCGATGTGCACGTAGCGGCGGATGACCCCGCTCTCCCGGCGCACCACCAGCGCGGTCTTGCAGTGGGTCTTCAGGCCCACCAGCCCGTAGACGACGTGGCAGCCGGCCCGCTCCAGCGAGCGCGCCCAGGTGATGTTGGCCTCCTCGTCGAAGCGCGCCTTGACCTCCACCAGCACCACGACCTGCTTGCCGGCCTCGGCGGCCTCGATCAGCGCGGTGACGATCGGCGAGTCGCCGGAGGTGCGGTAGAGGGTCTGCTTGATCGCCAGCACGTGCGGGTCGGCCGCCGCCTGCTCGATGAAGCGCTGCACGCTCGTGGCGAACGAGTGGTAGGGGTGGTGCACCAGCACGTCGCCCTCGCGCAGGGTGGCGAACACGCTCTTCGGCGTCTCGCCCTCCGACAGCCGCGGGTGGGTGGCCGGCACGAACGGCTCGTCCTTCAGCTCGGGCCGGTCGAGGCCGTACAGCGCCCACAGCGAGGCCAGATCGAGCAGCCCGGGCACGGTGACGACGTCCTCGGGGCTGACCTCCAGCTCGGAGACGAGGACCGACAGGATCTGCGGGTCCATCGTCTCGGTCACCTCCAGCCGCACGGCCGGGCCGAACCGGCGGCGGGCCAGCTCCCGCTCGAGGGCCTGCAGCAGGTCCTCGTCGCGGTCCTCCTCCACCTCGAGGTCGGCGTTGCGGGTGACCCGGAACAGGTGGTGGTCGACGACGTCGAGGCCCGGGAACAGCGCGGTCAGGTGCGCGGCGATGAGGTCCTCGAGCGGCAGGAACGTCGTCTGGGCGCCCGGGTCCTGCGCCGGGCCGCCCCCCACCGGCACGAACCGCGGCACGTTGTTGGGCACCTTCAACCGGGCGAAGTGCGGGGTGCCGGTGTCGGGGTCGCGCACCGAGACGGCGAGGTTGAGCGACAGGCCGCTGATGTAGGGGAACGGGTGCGCCGGGTCGACCGCCAGCGGCGTGAGCACCGGGAACACCTGGTCGCGGAAGTACTCCCGCAGCCGCCGTGTCTCGGGCTCGGCCAGGTCCGACCAGTGCACGATCCGGATGCCGGCCGCCTCCAGCCGCGGGGTGACGTCCTGCTCGAAGGCCACCGCGTGCCGGTGCACCAGCTCCTGGGTGCGCTGGGTGACCCGCGCCAGCTGCTCGCGGATGGTCAGCCCGTCGGGGGAGCGGACGGTCAGCCCGGTGCTCTGCCGCCGCTTCAGCCCGGCGATGCGCACCATGTAGAACTCGTCGAGGTTGCCCGCGAAGATCGCCAGGAACTTCACCCGCTCCAGGAGCGGCAGCGTCGCGTCCTCGGCCAGCTCCAGCACCCGCGCGTTGAAGTCCAGCCAGGACAGCTCCCGGTTGAGGAAGCGGTCGGCGGGCAGCCCCGGCTCCTCGTCCTGCGGCGTGCGCGTCGTGCCGGCTGTCGTCGTCTCCGCTGCCACGGCGTCATCGTGCCGCACCCGGGTGAACGGCGGAGGACGCGCGGCCGGTCGCTCAGCCGGTGCGGGGCAGCAGCCGGGGGAGCAGGGCCGCGGTCGCCGGGCCCACACCCAGGGCGGCGGCCGCGGCGAGGTCGGCGGGAGTGTCGACGTCGCGGCGCAGGCCCGGCCAGTCCCCGGCCAGCGGCACCGCCCCGGCGGCGGCGTGCGCGGCGGCCGACCCGCGCCCGAAGCGCGGGTCCAGCGGGACGCCGGCCGCGGTCAGGAGGGTCGTCCCGGTACCGGCCGCGTCGGCGACGAAGCCGCGGGGCGCGCCCTCGGCGGCGGCCAGCGCGGCCGCCAGCTCGGCCGGGCGCAGCGCCGGCAGGTCCGACGACAGCGCGGCGACCGCCGCGGCCGCCGCGGCGCCCGCGCCGTGGGCCAGGGCGGGGTTGAGGCCGCGGTCGGGTGCGTCGGGGACCGTGCGCGCCCCCAGCGCCGCGACCGCGGCGGCGGCACGGTCGTCGTCGGTCACCACGACGACGACGTCGACCGCCGGGCAGGCGCGGGCGGCGGCCACCGTGTCGGCCAGCAGGGCCAGCACCAGCAGCGCGTGCCGGTCGCCCGCGGCAGGCCCGCCGGTCAGCGGGTGCAGGCGGGTCTTGGCCGCGCCGAGCCGCTTCGCCGGGACGACCACGGACCAGCGCACGGGGTCCATGTGAGCACACCGCCGTCACGGCCCCGGCGGCACTGCCGGACCGGGGGCACGGGGCCGGTGCGATCATGTGCCCGTCGTGGCGACCGAGCGGAGGGGGTGCCGGTGACCGAGGACCAGTCCGCCGGGCGCGGGACGGGAGCGCGGGAGCGGCCCCGGGTCCTGCACGAGCGGGGACGCCTGCCGTGGTCGCTCCGGCTCGCCGTGGTGGTCGTCTACCCGGTGGCCTCGCTGCTGTTCCGGCTGCGCTACCGGCACGGGGAGCGGTTCCCGCGCACCGGCCCGGTGCTGCTGGTGGCCAACCACGTGTCGGTGCTCGACCCGCTGGCCTGCGCGCGGCTGGTCTACGACCACGGCCGCATCCCGCACTTCCTGGCCAAGCAGGCCGTCTTCCGGGGGCTGGCCGGCCGGATCCTGCTCGACGCCGGGCAGATCCCGGTCGCGCGCGGCTCGTCGGACGCCCGCGGCTCGCTGTCGGCTGCCGCCGCCGACCTCGAGGCCGGCAACGTCGTGGTCATCTACCCGGAGGGCTCGGTGACGCGCGACCCCGACTGGTGGCCCATGGAGGCGCGCACCGGCGTGGCCCGGCTGGCGCTGACCACCGACGCCGTCGTGCTGCCGGTGGCCCAGTGGGGCCCGCAACGGGTGCACGACTACCACGCCAAGAAGCTGCACCTGCGGCTGCGCACGCCCGCCGACTACGCGATCGGGGAGCCGGTGGACCTCTCCGCGCTGCGGGCGGAGGTCCGGGCCGGGCGGCCGCTGACGCCCGACCTGCTGCGCAGCACCACCGACCTGCTGATGGGCCGGGTGCGCGACGGGCTGGCGGCGCTGCGCGGCGAGCCCGCGCCCGAGCGGTTCGCCCGGCGGCCGGGCCGGTCGCTGCCCGGCGACCTGCCCGGGAGCGCCGCGTGACCCGCGCCGCCGTCCTCGGCGCCGGGTCCTGGGGGACGACGTTCGCCAAGGTGCTCGCCGACGCCGGCTGCACGGTCACGCTGCACGCCCGCCGTGCCGAGCTGTGCCAGGCGATCACCGAGACGGGGGAGAACCCCGACTACCTGCCCGGGGTCCGGCTGCCGCAGCGGCTGACGGCGACCGTCGACGCCGCGCTGGCCCTCGACGGCGCCGAGGTCGTGGTGCTGGCCGTCCCGTCCCAGTCGCTGCGGGCCAACCTCACCGCCTGGGCGCCGCTGCTGCCGCCCGACGCCAGCCTGCTGTCGCTGATGAAGGGCATCGAGCTGGGCAGCACGAAGCGGATGAGCGAGGTGATCTGCGAGGTCACCGGTGCGGGGCCGGAGCGGGTGGCCGCGCTGTCGGGCCCCAACCTGGCCCGCGAGATCGCCGAGGAGCAGCCGGCCGCGACCGTCATCGCCTGCCCCGACGACGACCGCGCGACGGCGCTGCAGGCGGCCTGCCACACCCCCTACTTCCGGCCCTACACCAACCGCGACCTGGTCGGCTGCGAGCTCGGCGGGGCGGTGAAGAACGTCATCGCGCTGGCCTGCGGCATCGCCGAGGGCATGGGCTTCGGCGACAACACCCGCGCCTCGCTGATCACCCGCGGGCTGGCCGAGACCGCCCGGCTCGGCACCGCGCTGGGCGCGGAGCTGACCACCTTCGCCGGCCTGGCCGGGCTCGGCGACCTGGTGGCCACCTGCAGCTCACCGCTGTCGCGCAACCGCACCTTCGGGGAGAAGCTCGGCCGCGGGATGTCGGTGGAGGAGGTGCAGCGCGAGACCCGGCAGGTGGCCGAGGGCGTCAAGAGCTGCCGGCCGGTGCTGGAGCTGGCGCGGGCCCACGGCATCGACGTGCCGCTCACCGAGGCGGTCGTGAAGGTCTGTCACGACGGCGTGCCCGCCCAGGAGGTGCTGAAGGAGATCATGAGCCGGGAGGCCAAGCCGGAGTGAGCGGGGCCGGAGTGAGCGGGAGCTGGGGGGACGGCACCCGGGCGGTGCACGCCGGTGACCCACCGCCGGTGCCGGGCGCGCCGCTGCGCCCCTCGCCGGTGTTCGCCGCGCCCTACCACCTCGGCGACCAGCCGCCCCGCGCCCACGGCGCCGACGCCTACGCGCGCACCGAGCACCCCACCCTCCGCGCCTTCGAGGCGGCGGTCGGGGAGCTCGACGGCGGGCGCTGCCTGTCCTTCGCCACCGGGATGGCCGCGGTCGGCGCGGCGGTGATGGCCCTCGTCTCGGCCGGCGACCGGCTGGTGCTGCCCGCCGACGGCTACTACGCCACCCGGCTGCTGGCCCGCGACGAGCTCGAGCGCCTCGGCGTGCGGGTGGAGTACGTGCCCACCCTCGGGATCGCCGACGTCGCCGCGCGCGGGGACCTCGAGGGCGCCCGGATGGTGCTCCTGGAGACGCCCAGCAACCCGCAGCTCGACGTCTGCGACGTCGCCGCCGTCGCCGCGGCCACCCGCGCCGCGGGGGCGCTGCTCGCGGTCGACAACACCACGGCCACCCCGCTCGGCCAGCGGCCGCTGGCGCTGGGCGCGGACCTGACCGTCGGCGCCGACACCAAGGCGCTCACCGGGCACAGCGACCTGCTGCTCGGCCACGTGTCCACCACCTCCGACGAGCTGTACGACCGGCTCAAGGGCTGGCGCGACCACACCGGGGCCACCCCGGGCGCCTTCGACGCCTGGCTGGGCCACCGGTCGATGAGCACGCTGGACCTGCGGCTGGCCCGCCAGGCGGCCACCGCGGAGGCGGTGACGGCGGCGCTGGCCGCCCACCCCGCGGTCACCGGCGTCCGCTGGCCCTGGCGGCCCGGCGACCCCTCGCACGCGCTGGCCACCCGGCAGATGCTGCGCCCGAACGGCGTGGTGTCGGCCGAGCTGGCCGACGAGGACGCCGTGGGCCGGTTCCTGGCCGCCACCCGGCTGTGGGCGGCGGCGACCAGCTTCGGCGGCGTGCACAGCACCGTCGACCGGCGGGCGCAGTGGGGCGGGGACGCCGTCCCGGCGGGGTTCGTGCGGTTCTCCTGCGGCATCGAGGACACCGCCGACGTGGTGGCCGACCTGCTCGCGGGGCTCGACGCCGCCTGACCGCCCGCGCGCGGCGCCCCGGGGTCAGGCGGCGGCGCGGGCGTCCCGGCGGCGGCGGTGCGCGGCGCGGGCGGTGAGCCAGCCGCTGAAGGCCAGGTAGTAGACGACGTAGGCGAACGACAGCGCGACCACGAACGGGTTCGGGTCGGGCAGCTGGACGACCAGCACGGCGTAGCAGACGAACCAGACGGCGGTCAGCGCCATGCTCACCTGCCACAGCGCCTCGGTCCGGGACGGGTACAGGTAGCGCACCGGCACGAACACCAGCACCGAGCAGACGACGAGGGTGACCGCGACGGCGACCTGCGACAGGTCGAGCACCACCGCGTAGAACGCCACGACGTTCCAGTAGCTCGGGAAGCCGAGGAAGGTGTGGTCGTCGGTCTTCGCGTCGACCCGGCAGAACTGGTAGCTCGAGGCCAGCAGCGGCAGCGAGGCGAGCAGCCACCCCAGCGGCCCGTGCGGCAGCGCGCCGATCGTCCACAGCAGCACGACGGGCGCGAAGACGTAGGTCAGGTAGTCGACGATGTTGTCCAGCAGCGAGCCGTCGAACCAGGGGATCGTCTCCTTGACCCGCGCGCGCCGGGCCAGCATCCCGTCGGTGCCGTCGACCACCAGTGCGGCCAGCCCCACCCACAGCGCGGCCTCGACCTCGCCCTCGAGCGCGGCCAGCACGAACAGCAGCGCCAGCACCGAGCCCAGCGCCGTGTAGGCGTGCACCGCGGCACCGGCCAGCCGCAGCCCGAGCGGGTGACGGCGCGCCGGGGCGCCCCCCTGGTCAGGCCCCTCGTCGTGTGCCGTCGCCGCCGGAGGCCGGGGGTCCACCGGAGGGGCCGCGTTCTCCCGCATCGCGACGAGAGTCCCACACGCCGCGCGCCGCGGTCCTGCCGGAGCGCGGGACACGTCCCCGGCGTCGACTAGGGTCGGCCGCGATGAGCGGGACAGGCAAGGTGCGCGTCGCGGTCGTGTTCGGGGGGCGCAGCGCCGAGCACGCCATCTCCTGCGTCTCGGCGGGCAGCGTCATGGCCGCCCTCGACCCGGAGCGCTACGAGGTGGTGCCGGTGGGCATCGCCCGCGACGGGCGCTGGGTGCTGCCCGACGCGGGGCAGCAGCTGGCCATCGACGGCGGCCGGCTGCCCGAGGTCACCGGGGGGACGGCGGTCTCGCTGGTCGGCGACCCCGCCGGCCGCGGCCTGGCGGTGCTGGAGCCCACCGCCGCGATCGGCCCCGTGCTGACCGAGGTCGACGTCGTCTTCCCCGTCCTGCACGGCGCCTACGGCGAGGACGGCACCGTCCAGGGGCTGCTGGAGACCAGCGGGCTGCCCTACGTCGGGTCGGGCGTGTTCGCCAGCGCCGCGTCGATGGACAAGGAGTTCACCAAGAAGCTCCTCGCCGCGTCCGGGCTGCCCCAGGGCGACCACGTGGTGCTCCGCGACGCCGGGGGAGCGCTCCGCGCCGACCCCGACGTCCTCACCGCGGCCGACCGCGAGCGGCTGGGCCTGCCGGTCTTCGTCAAGCCCTCCCGGGCGGGGTCGAGCATCGGCATCACCAAGGTCACCGACTGGGCGCAGTTCCCGGAGGCCGTGGCCACCGCCGCCGCCGTCGACCCGAAGGTGGTCGTCGAGGCCGCCGTCCCGGGGCGGGAGATCGAGTGCGGCGTGCTCGCCGGCCGCGACGGCGGCCCGCCCGAGGCGAGCCTGCCGGCCGAGATCCGGCTGCGGCCGGGCACCGACTGGTACGACTTCAGCGCCAAGTACCTCGAGGACGCCGTCGAGTTCGACGTCCCGGCCGACCTCACGCCCGAGCAGACCCGGATGGTGCAGCAGGCCTCCTGCCGGGCCTACCTCGCCCTGGACTGCGAGGGGCTGGCCCGGGTGGACTTCTTCCTCGGCACCGGCCCCGACGGCGCCGAGCGGCTGGTGGTCAACGAGGTCAACACGATGCCGGGCTTCACGCCCATCTCGATGTTCCCGCGGATGTGGGCGGCCAGCGGCGTCGACCACCCGGAGCTGGTGGACCGGCTGGTCGCCTCGGCGCTGGCGCGCGCGGGCCGGCCGGGGGACGCGCGGACCCGGCGGTGAACCCGGGCCGGTCGGCCGCGCTCGCCGTGGGCCTGCTGGCCCTCACCGGCTGCACGCCGACGGTGGCCGGCAGCGCCACCCCCGCACCGGCGACGGCGACGCCGGCGACCGTCGAGGAGCTCGGCGCGCTGGTGCTGGCCCGGGTGCCCTCGGGCCTGGCGCGCATCCCCGACGGCGACCTCCAGCCGCCGGCCGGCGCCAAGACCGTCGACGACGTCGCCGGTTACGCCGACGACCCGGCCCGCGAGCGCGCGGTGCTGCGCGACTACGGCTACCGGTACGGCTGGGAGCGGTTCTGGGGCTCGACCACCGGGCCGATGACCAGCGTGTTCGTCGACCAGTTCGACGGGCACGCCGGCGCGGCCGCCTACGCCGAGGACCTGGCCGGCAACGACGCGGCGCTCTACGACGGCGTGCTGCGCCGCGACCCCGCCGACCTCCCCGGGGGCTGCAGCCTGCTCACCGTGACCGCGCCGGCCGCCGACCCCGCCGCCGACCCGGCCACCCGCCTCGCCGGCCCGGCCGCGTTCGCCTGGTGCGCGCACGGGGTGTTCAGCGTCGCGGTGACCGCGGTGGCCGACAGCACCGAGGCGGCCACCGGGGAGCTGCGCGCGGTGGTGCTCGCCCAGCTCGACCGGCTGCCCCTGGCCTGAGCTACCGGGCGGGCAGCGTGGCGGCCAGCACGTCGCTGAGCGCGGTCACCGGCGCGCTGTCCACGTCGGGCGGCAGGCTGACCTCGACGTACACCGCGCGGTCGACCGCCGTCCACACGGTGGCGCCGGGGTCGGACTGGTCGACGAACCAGGTCACCCCGTTGATGGTGAACAGCCCCTCACCGGGGACCAGGCCCTCCGGCTGCGGCACGCCGCACACCAGCACCACCGGCGGATCGCCCCACGCGGCGGCGTAGGGGGTGTCGGAGTCGACCAGCCGGGCCGGCTCGCCGAGCAGGTCCAGCGGCAGCGCCTGCAGCAGCTGCGGGCAGTTCGCGTCGGCCTCGGGCGTGGGGGCCGGCACCTCGACCGGCAGCGGCGGGAGGTCCTCGGCCCGCTGCGGGTCGGTGGTGCCCTCCACGTCGGCGACCGCGCCGCCGCCGTCCCCCTCGTCGTCCCCGCCGAGGACGTTGACCAGCACGACCACCGCGACCAGCACCGGGACGGCGACGGCCAGCGCGAGCAGCGCCAGCCGGCGCAGCGGGTCGGGACGACGGTCGGGCGCGGCCGCGGGACCGGTCCCGCCGTCCTCGGCCGGGGTGGGTGCGCTCAGCGGCGTCAGATGTTGACGACGGGGCAGGTCAGCGTGCGCGTGATGCCGTCGACCGACTGCACGCGGGCGACGACGAGGCGGCCGAGGTCGTCGACGGTGTCGGCCTCGGCGCGGACGATGACGTCGTAGGGGCCGGTGACGTCCTCGGCCTTGGTCACGCCGGCGATCTCACTGATCGTCGACGCCACCTGGGCGGCCTTGCCGACTTCGGTCTGGATCAGGATGTAGGCGTGGACCACGGGACGACCTTCCTCGGGAAGCGCTGCCGGCGCCGGTCCGGCACCGGCGGGCGGATCGGACCGCAACCTACCCCAGCCCCCCGGAGGACCCGGTGACACGACCCCGTCCGCTCGTCCCGCGCGAGGACCTGGCCGACAGCGTCCGCGTCGTCGGGGAGTTCGGGGTGATCGCCCGGGTGGTCGCCCGGGCCGGGTCGGCGGCGGCCGCCGAGGTGGGGCCGGGCGACGACGCGGCGGTGCTGCGCGTGCCCGACGGGCGGGTGGTGGCCACCACCGACGTGCTCGTCGAGGGCCGCCACTTCCGGCGGGACTGGTCCTCGGCCGAGGACGTGGGCCACAAGGCCGCCGCGGCCAACCTCGCCGACGTCGCCGCCATGGGCGCGGTGGCCACCGCGCTGCTGGTCGGGCTGGCCTGCCCCGCGGACACGCCCACCTCGTGGCTGGAGGGCGTGGCCGCCGGCATGGCCGCCGAGTGCGCGCCGCTGGGCGCCGCGGTGGTCGGCGGGGACACCGTCGCCTCCGCCCCCGACAGCGGCTCGGTCGTCCTGTCGGTGACCGCGCTCGGCGACCTCGGCGGGCGGGCGCCGGTGCTGCGCTCGGGCGCCCGGCCGGGCGACGTGCTGGCCGTCGCGGGGCGGCTGGGCTGGTCGGCCTGCGGGCTGGCGGTGCTGCGCCGCGGCTTCAGCAGCCCGCTGGCCGCGGTCACCGCGCACCGGCGGCCCAGCCCGCCCTACGCCGCGGGACCGGCCGCGGCCGACGCCGGCGCCACCGCCATGTGCGACGTCAGCGACGGCCTGCTCGCCGACGCCGGGCACCTGGCCAGCGACAGCGGCGTGGTGGTCGACGTCGACCGCGCGGCCCTGGTGCGCTCGATGCTCGAACCGCCGGGTCCGCTGCAGCAGGTGGCCACCGCGCTGGGCACCGACCCGCTGGCGTGGGTGCTCACCGGCGGGGAGGACCACGCCCTGCTGGCCACCTTCCCGGGCGGCGCCGCGCTGCCCCCGGGGTGGGTGGCGGTGGGGGAGGTGCGCGCCGGGGAACCCGGGGTGTTCGTGAGCGGGGAGCCGGCCGCGCAGGTCGCGACGGCACTGGGTGCGGGGAGGACCGGACATGTCCACTTCGGCTGAGGCGCGGCTGCGCGACGGCACGGTCGCCGTGCTGCGCGCGGTGCCCTACGACGACCCGGTGGCCCGCACGCTGGTCGGCCGGGTGCAGCAGGAGTACGTCGAGCGCTACGGCGGGCCCGACGAGGCCGTCGTCGACCCCGTCGAGTTCGCGCCGCCGGCGGGGGTGTTCCTCGTCGCCGAGGTCGACGGCGTCCCCGCCGGCTGCGGCGCGTGGCGCCGGCACGCCGAGGGGGGGCCCGGCGAGGCGGAGGTCAAGCGGGTGTACGTGGAGCCGGGCTTCCGCCGCCGCGGGCTCGCCCAGGTGGTCGTGACCGCGCTGGAGGAGTCCGCCGCCCGCGCCGGGTACCGCGCGGTGGTGCTCAACACCGGGTACCGGCAGCCCGAGGCGATCGCGCTGTACGAGGGGATGGGCTACGCACCGGTCGCGGGGTTCGGCGTGTACGCCGGGGGCCAGGGCGCGGTGTTCCTGGGCAAGCAGCTGGCCGGGCCGGCCGGGGAGCGGGAGGAGCAGCCGTGGGCATCGTGACGGTGTCGGCGTCGTACGGGTCCGGGGGGCCGGAGGTGGCGGCGGCGGCGGCCGAGCGGCTGGGCCTGCCCTTCCACGACCGGGCCATCCCGGCGCGGGTCGCCGGGCGCCTGGGCGTGTCGCAGGACGACGCCGAGGCCAACGACGAGCGGGTGCTGCGCGGCCTGTGGCGGCTGGTCGCCTCGCTGGGGGCCATGCCCGACCCCGTGGGCGGCGTGGTCCCGCTCGACCCGCAGCCCGACGAGCGGGCCTACCGGGAGCAGACCGAGCGGGTGCTGCGCGAGATCGCCGACGGCGCCGGCGGCGTCGTGCTCGGCCGGGCCGGCGCGATGGTACTGCGGGACCGGCCCGACGCGCTGCACGTGCGGCTCGACGGGCCCCCCGAGGCGCGGCTGCGGGCGGCGGTGCTGCGCTACGGCCGCCCCGAGGGCGAGCTGCGGCAGGAGATGCAGGCCAACGACCGCACGCGCGAGGCCTACGTCCGCCACTTCTACCGGTGCGACCCGGCGGCGGCGCGGCACTACCACCTCGTCGTCGACGGGACGGCGCTGCCGCTGGACGCCGTCGTCGACCTGGTCGTGACCGCGGCGCGGGCGCGCGGGATCAGCGGCTAGACCCGGCTCCGGGCGCGCAGAGGACCCCGGAGGTCGTCGACCTCCGGGGTCCTCGTCCCGTGCCGACTAGGCGCGGACGACCTTGCCCGCGCGGATGCACGAGGTGCAGGCGTTGATGCGGCGGCGGTTGCCCGGCGCGACCAGCGCCCGCACCGACTGGATGTTCGGGTTCCAACGGCGCGGCGTGCGGCGGTGCGAGTGCGACACCGACATACCGAAACCGGGCCCCTTGCCACAGACATCGCACACGGCAGCCACGGTGGATCACTCCCAGAAGTTCGTCAGCAAACGGCGGCGCACGGACGGCGACCGCAAGACCGTCGGCCAGTCTAACCGCTCCCCGCCGCGCCGTGCCGCCGAGGCCGGGGAGCGGCTCCGGTCCCGGCGACGCGGTGGGGCCGTCGCTCCCCGCAGGTACCCTCCGGCCGTGCTGCAGGCGCTCGACGACGCCGCGGTCGGCCGGTGGTGCCGGGCCGCGGTCACGGCGCTGTCCGCGGGCCGCGACCGGCTCGACGAGCTCAACGTCTTCCCGGTGCCCGACGGCGACACCGGCACCAACCTGCTGCTCACCGCCGAGGCGGCCCTCGCAGCGCTGGAGGCGGCCGGCGACGAGCCCGCCTGGACGGCGCTCGCCCGCGGGGCGGTCCTCGGCGCGCGCGGCAACAGCGGCACCATCCTCGCCCAGCTGCTGCGCGGTCTGGCCGACGTCCTCGCCGGCCAGGAGCCCGCCGACGGCCCCTCCCTCGCCGCCGCGCTGCAGAAGGCCGCCGACACCGCCTACACCGCGGTCGCCGACCCCGAGGAGGGCACGTTCCTCACCGTGGCCCGGGCCGGGGCCGAGGCCGCGGGGGAGGCCGTGGCCGCCGGCCGCGCCGGCCTGGCCGACGTGGTCGCCGCCACCGCCGACGGTGCCCGCGCCGCGCTGGCGGACACCCCCGGCCAGCTCGACGCGCTGCGCGACGCGGGGGTCGTCGACGCCGGTGGGGCCGGGCTGTGCCTGGTCCTCGACGCGCTGGTGGCCACCGTCACCGGGGTCGAGCCGGCCCGCCCGCCGCTGCCCGCCGGCCGCCCGGGCCGCCGCGACCCCGCGCACACCCCGCACCAGCCGCCGCCCGGTCCCGGCAGCGAGGTGCAGTACCTGCTCGCCGGTGCCGACGAGGCCGGCGTCGCCCGCCTGCAGGCCCGGCTCGCCGCGCTCGGCGACAGCCTGGTGGTCGTCGGCGTCGACACCCCCACGGGCCGCGAGTGGAACGTGCACGTGCACACCAGCGAGATCGGGCCGGCCATCGAGGCCGGCATCGAGGCCGGCCGGCCCTACCGGATCGCCGTCACCCCGCTCGCGCCGGTGCCCCCCGCCGCGCCGGTGCCCGGCCGCCGCGCGGTGGTCGCCCTGGTCCCCGGCGACGGCCCCGCGGCGCTGTTCACCGGCGAGGGCGTGCGGGTGGTCGCGGGCGGTCCGGCCGGGATCGGTGAGGACGAGGTGCTCGCCGAGGTCCTCGCCTCCACGGCCGCCGACGTCGTCGTGCTGCCCAACGACGCCGCGCTCGTCCCCGTCGCCGCCCGGGCCGCGGTCCGGGCCCGGGAGGCCGGCCGCGAGGTGGCCGTGGTCCCCACCCGCTCCCCGGTGCAGGGGCTGGCCGCGGTCGCCGTCGCCGACCCGGCCCGGCGCTTCGGCGACGACGTCATCGGCATGGCCGAGGCCGCCGCCGCCACCCGCTGGGCCGAGGTCACCGTCGCCGCGCAGGACGCGCTCACCAGCGCGGGCCCGTGCCGCGCCGGCGACGTCCTGGGCTCGGCCGAGGGCGACGTCGTGGTGGTCGGTGCCGACCTCGCCGACGTCGCCCGCGACCTGCTCGACCGGCTGCTGTCGGCCGGCGGCGAGATGGCCACCCTGCTCGTCGGCCCGGACGCCGCGGTCGGTGACGCCCTGTGCGCCCACCTGGCGCGTGCCCACCCCACGGTGGAGGTGGTCCGCTACGACGCCGGCGGCACGGTCCCCCTGCAGGCGGGGGTCGAGTGACGTGGCGGTGACCCCGTGGTGGTGACCCCGTGGCGGTGACCCTCGAGACGCCGCTGTCCCGGGTGCTCGGCGCGAAGACGGCCAAGGCCATGGCCGAGTCGCTGGAGCTGCACACCGTCCGCGACCTGCTGCGCCACTACCCGCGCCGCTACGCCCGCCGCGGCGAGATGACCCGCCTCGACGACCTGCAGGTCGGCGACCGCGTCACCGTCCTGGCGCAGGTCCGCCGGGTCACCACCCGCAAGATGCGCAACCGCCCCGGCTCGCTCACCGAGGTCACCGTGGGCGACGGCGCCGGCGAGATGCAGCTGGTCTTCTTCAACCGGAAGCACGGCAACCTGCGCGAGGGCGCCTGGGGCCTGTTCGCGGGCACGGTCGGCGAGTACCGCCGCGCCAAGCAGTTCGCCCACCCCGACTTCCACCTCATCACCGGCGACGACGACGAGGACTGGGCGCGCGCGCTCATCCCGATCTACCCGGCCACCAAGGACGTCTCCAGCTGGGTCGTGCAGAAGTCGATCCGGCTGCTGCTCGACGCCTCCGGCGGCTTCGGCTTCGTCGAGGACCCGCTGCCGGAGGACCTGCGGGCCCGCCACGGGCTGCCCAGCCTCCCGGCCGCCCTGCTCGACGTGCACCGGCCGACCTCGCAGGACGACGTCGACCGCGCCGCGGAGCGGCTCAAGTGGGACGAGGCGCTCACCCTGCAGCTGGTGCTCGCCGCCCGCCGCCGCGCCGCCGCGCTGGAGCCGGGCACCGCCCGCCCGCGCCGCCCCGGCGGCCTGCTCGACGCCGTCGACGCCGCGCTGCCGTTCACCCTCACCGAGGGGCAGCGCGCGGTCGGCGAGGAGCTGGCCGCCGAGCTGTCCCGCGACTCCCCGATGCACCGGCTGCTGCAGGGCGAGGTCGGCTCGGGCAAGACCGTGGTCGCGCTGCGGGCCATGGCGCAGGTGGTCGACGCCGGCGGGCAGGCCGCGCTGCTGGCGCCCACCGAGGTCCTGGCCGCCCAGCACGCCCGCAGCATCGGCGCGATGCTCGGCCCGCTCGCCCGCGCCGGCGAGCTCGACGGCGACCCGGCGGGCACCCGGGTCGTGCTGCTCACCGGCTCGCTCAGGGCCGCCGCCCGCCGCGAGGCCCGCGCCGCCGTCGCCGACGGCAGCGCCGGCATCGTCGTCGGCACCCACGCGCTGCTGCAGGAGGGCGTCGACTTCGCCGATCTCGGCCTGGTCGTCGTCGACGAGCAGCACCGCTTCGGCGTCGAGCAGCGCGACGCGCTGCGCGCCAAGGGCGACCGGCCGCCGCACGTGCTGGTGATGACCGCCACGCCGATCCCTCGCACGGTGGCTATGACCGTCTACGGCGACCTGGAGACCTCGGTGCTGCGGCAGCTGCCCAGCGGCCGCGGCGGGGTGGCCAGCTCGGTCGTCCCGGCCAGCGACAAGCCGGCCTGGCTGGACCGCGCCTGGGAGCGGCTGCGCGAGGAGGTCGCCGCCGGCCGGCAGGCCTACGTCGTCTGCCCGCGCATCGGCGACGACGACACCGGCGACGCCGACACCGACGCCCCCGACGACGCCGACGGCGCGCCCGAGGAGGCCGCCGGCGGCGACCGGCGCCCGCCGCTGGCCGTGCTCGACGTCGCCGAGGCGCTCGACCAGGGCCCGCTGGCCGGGCTGCGTCTGGCGGTGCTGCACGGCCGGATGACGCCGGAGGCCAAGGAGGCGACCATGCGCGCCTTCGCCGCCCGCGAGGTCGACGTCCTGGTCGCCACCACCGTCGTCGAGGTCGGCGTCGACGTGCCCAACGCCACCGTCATGGTCGTGATGGACGCCGACCGGTTCGGCGTCAGCCAGCTGCACCAGCTGCGCGGCCGGGTCGCGCGGGGGAAGCACCAGGGGCTGTGCCTGCTGGTGACCGAGCTGCCGCTCACCACGGCCACCGGGGCGCGGCTGACCGCGGTCGCCTCCACCTCCGACGGCTTCGAGCTGGCCCGGGTGGACCTCGAGACGCGGCGGGAGGGCGACGTCCTCGGCGCCGCGCAGTCGGGCCGGCGCTCGAACGTCAAGCTGCTGTCGCTGCTCGAGGACGAGGAGCTCATCGCCGCCGCCCGGACCGAGGCCGCCGCGCTGCTGGCCACCGACCGCGGGCTGGCCGACCACCCCGGCCTGGCCGCCGAGGTGGCCGCGCTGGCCACCGACGAGCGCGCGACCTACCTCGAGAAGGCATGAGGGAGGACCCCCTGCCCCCCGCCACTCGCGAGCTCGCGGCGGGACCCCGCAGGGGGCCACGGACGTCCGGGACGGGACAGTGACCAGGTTGATCGCCGGCGCGGCCGGGGGACGCCGGCTCGCGGTGCCCCCCAGCGGCGTGCGGCCCACCGGCGACCGCGCTCGCGAGGCGCTGTTCAACAGCCTCGGCACGCTGCTCGACCTCGAGGGCGCCGCCGTGCTCGACCTGTACGCCGGCTCCGGCGCGCTCGGCCTCGAGGCGCTGTCCCGCGGCGCGGCGCAGGTGGTGCTGGTGGAGAACGGCCCGCGGGTGCTGCCGGTGCTGCGCGCCAACGTCGCCGCCGTGGGGCTGCCCGGGGCCCGGGTGGTGGCCGGCCCGGTGCGCGGCGTCCTCTCCGGCCGGCCGCCGGCCCGCTTCGACCTGGTGCTGGCCGACCCGCCGTACGCCACGCCCGCCGCCGACGTCGACGACGTGCTGAGGGCGCTGGTGGCGGGGCACTGGCTGGCCCCGGGCGCCGTGGTCGTGGTCGAGCGGCCGGCTCGGGAGGCGCCGGGGGAGTGGCCGACACCCCTCGAGCCGATCCGCGACCGCCGCTACGGCGAGGCGCTGCTCCGGTACGGTCGGCTCCCGTGAGGCGAGCGGTCTGTCCCGGGTCGTTCGACCCCGTCACCAACGGGCACGTCGACGTGATCACCCGGGCCGCCGCGCTCTACGACGAGCTGGTGGTGGCCGTGCTGGTCAACCCCGGCAAGGCCGGGCTGTTCACCGTCGAGGAGCGGATGGAGCTGCTGCGCGAGGCGGTGGCCGAGCTGCCCAACGTCGTCGTCGACAGCTTCACCGGCCTGCTGGTCGACTACTGCCGGGGCCACGACCTCCCGGTGGTGGTCAAGGGCCTGCGCGCCGTCTCCGACTTCGAGTACGAGCTGCAGATGGCGCAGATGAACCGCGAGCTGGCCGGCATCGAGACGCTGTTCGTGCCCACCGCCCCGCAGGTCGGCCACCTGTCCTCCAGCCTGGTCAAGCAGATCGCCACCTTCGGCGGTGACGTCTCCCGGCTGGTGCCCAGGGGCGTCCTCGACCGGCTGCTGGCCAAGCGGGACACCCCGTGACGGAGGTCGTCTACCGGCTCTACGAGGTCGTCGACGAGCTCAGCCGGGTCATCGAGAACGCCCGCAGCGTGCCCATGTCGGGCTCCTGCATGGTGCCCCGCGACCACCTGCTCGACCTGCTGGACGACCTGCGGGAGAACCTCCCCGACGAGGTGCACGCCGCCGGCGCGATCGTCGAGCAGCGCACCGAGATCCTCGAGCAGGCCCAGGCCGAGGCCGAGCAGCTCACCGGCCGCACCCGCGAGGAGGCCGACCGGCTCGTGGCCGCCGCCCGCCGGCAGCGCGAGGAGGTCCTCGGCACCGCCCGGCGGCAGCGCGACGAGGTCCTCGCCCAGGCCCAGGCCGAGGCCGACGACCTGCTGGCCCGGGCCGAGGCGGAGGCCGACCGGTTGCTGGCCGAGGCCCGCGCCCACCGCGAGGCGGTGCTCGCCGACGCCGAGGCGCAGCAGGCCGAGGTGCTCGCCGCCGCCGAGGCCGAGCACGAGCGGCTGGTGAGCGAGACCGAGGTCTACCGCGGCGCGGTCAGCCGCTCCGACGAGCTCGGCGCGCAGACCGTGGCCGAGGTGAACCGGATGCGCGCGGAGGTCGACGAGTACGTCGACACCCGGCTCGCCGACTTCGGCACCACCCTCGAGCGGATGCTGCGCTCGGTGGAGAAGGCCCGCTCCACGCTCCGCGACCCCTGACGGCGGGGGCCGCGCGATGATCAGGGAACCTGATCATCGAGTGTCCCACCCGACCGTGGGACGTCGGGTGGGACGCGCTGCGGTGCGGGAGGACGTCCCGGGTGCGGGGTCGCGCGGTGCCGGTCCCGGTCGGCCGGACGGCGTCCCCGGGGGATCGGGTAGTCTCGGTTGCTGGTCCACCGGTGACCTCCCCGGCCGGATCCCCTCCCACCTGCGACCCGCGAGTACCGACATGCCTGCCGCCCCGCACCGCCCAGGCGCCGCGTCCACCGACGCCCGGCGCCCCGCCGCCAACCCCTGGGCCGTGGAACTGCGCGAGCTCGGCCGCCGCGCGGGCTCCCTGCAGGAGCTCGACCGCACCCTCCCGGCACCCGCGGGCTGGCGGGTCGAGCTCATCGGCGTGCCCGACGGCGCCCCGGTGCACCTGCGGCTGCGCCTGGAGTCGGTGATGGAGGGCGTGCTGGTCTCCGGCGACGTCGAGGTCCCGGTGCAGGGCCAGTGCGCCCGGTGCCTGGACCCGGTCGAGGACACCCTCGAGCTCGACGTCCAGGAGCTCTTCGCCTACCCCGGCAGCACGACGGAGGCCACGAGCGAGGAGGACGAGGTCCGCCTCGTCGAGGGCGAGCGGATCGACCTCGAGCCGATGGTCCGCGACGCCGTCGTCCTCGCCCTCCCGCTCTCGCCCACCTGCACCGAGGACTGCGCGGGCCTGTGCTCGGGCTGCGGCCAGCGCCTCGACGACCTCCCGGCCGACCACTCCCACGAGCTGGTCGACCCCCGCTGGGCCGGCCTCGCCGGCCGTTTCACCACCGGAGCGGTCACCGACCGTCCGGACGACCCTGAGGAGAACTGACCGTGGCCGTCCCGAAGCGGAAGATGTCCCGCGCCAACACCCGTGCCCGCCGGTCGCAGTGGAAGGCGAGCGCCCCGACGCTCACCCCCTGCCCGAACCGGGCGTGCGGTCAGCTCAAGCCGCCGCACCAGGCCTGCCCGAACTGCGGCCAGCACGCCGGCCGCCAGGTCCTCTCGGTCTGACCCCGCCTCTCGTGGGCAGCGCCGCGCCCCGCACGACGGTCGTCCCCGACGGCGGTTCGCCGGCGGGGCAGGCGCACGCCGACCGCGCGGCCGCCTGGCTGCTCGACGCCCTCGGTGTCGAGCTGCCCGGCGGCCTGCTGGCGTTGGCGCTGACGCACCGCTCCTACGCCTACGAGCACGGCGGTCTGCCCACCAACGAGCGCCTGGAGTTCCTGGGCGACTCGGTGCTGGGCCTCGTCGTCACCGACGAGCTCTACCGCAGCCAGCCCGACCTGCCCGAGGGCCGGCTGGCCAAGCTGCGCGCCTCGGTGGTCAACATGACCTCACTGGCCGGTGTCGCCCGCCGGCTCGGCGCCGGCGGCCTCGGCCCGCACCTGCTGCTGGGTCGCGGCGAGGAGACCACCGGCGGCCGCGAGAAGGACTCCATCCTCGCCGACGCGCTCGAGGCGCTGATCGGCGCGCTGCACCTGGGCCTGGGGCTCGAGGTGACCAGCGGGCTGGTGCACCGCTTGTTCGACCCCCTGCTGGCCGACGCCGCCACCCGCGGGGCCGGCCTGGACTGGAAGACCAGCCTGCAGGAGCTCGGCGCCGCCCGCGGGCTGGGCGCCCCGGTGTACGCCGTGGCCGACGAGGGGCCGCCGCACGCGAAGGTGTTCACCGCAGCGGTGTCGCTGGCCGAGGTCGTCCGCGGCCGCGGCACGGGGCGCACCAAGAAGGCCGCCGAGCAGGAGGCCGCCGAGGCCGCCTGGCGTGCGCTGTCGACCGGGCGGGAGACCGCCGACGAGGCCGGGGCCTGAGCCGTGCCCGAGCTGCCCGAGGTCGAGGTGGTGCGGCGCGGCCTGGAGCGCTGGGTCGCCGGGCGCACCGTCGCCGCCGTGGAGGTGCGCCACCCCCGGGCCGTCCGCCGTCACCTCGAGGGCACCGAGCACTTCGTGGCCGCGCTGACCGGCCGCACCCTCAGCGCCGCCCACCGCCGCGGCAAGTACCTGTGGCTGCCGCTGGCCGAGCCCGACGGCGCCGCCTCGGGACGGGCGCTGGTGGCCCACCTCGGGATGAGCGGGCAGCTGCTGGTCGAGAAGCGCTCGCAGCCCGACGAGACGCACCTGCGCGCCCGGTTCACCTTCACCGACGGCGGCCGCGAGCTGCGCTTCGTCGACCAGCGCACGTTCGGCGGCCTGGCGGTGGAGGACGCCCCGGACGGTGACGGCGTCCCGCCGCGCGTGGCGCACATCGCCATCGACCCGCTCGACCCCTCCTTCGACGAGTCCGGCTTCAGCGCGGCGCTGCGCCGCCGGCGCACCGAGGTCAAGCGGGCGCTGCTGGACCAGACGCTCGTCGGCGGCGTCGGCAACATCTACGCCGACGAGGCGCTGTGGCGCGCCCGCCTGCACGGCGCCCGTCCCACCGACCGGCTCACCCGCACGCAGGTCACCGACCTGCTCGACGGCGTGCGCAGCGTGCTGGGCGAGGCGCTGGCGCAGGGCGGCACCTCCTTCGACTCGCTCTACGTCGACGTCAACGGGCAGAGCGGCTACTTCTCCCGGTTCCTGGCCGTCTACGGCCAGGTCGACCGTCCCTGCCCGCGCTGCGGGACCCCGATCGTGCGGGAGTCGTTCATGAACCGGTCGAGCTACAGCTGCCCGCAGTGCCAGCCGCGGCCGCGCGCGAGGCGGTCGTGAGCGCGGTGGTCCGCGTGCACGTGCTGGTCTCCGGGCACGTGCAGGGTGTCGGCTACCGGTGGTTCGTCCGCGGCCTGGCCGACGCCGCCGGCCTGGCGGGCTCGGCGCGCAACCTGCCCGACGGCCGGGTCGAGGTCGAGCTGGAGGGACCGGCCGACGACGTGCGCGCCGTCGTCGCCGCGCTGGAGGGCCCGCGCGCGCCCGGCGCGGTCACCGGCGTGACCCGCGAGGAGCGCCCGGTGCAGGGGGGACGCGGGTTCACGACGGGGTGACGAAGACGACACCCGCCCGACACGGGGGCACTCCGTCCCTGGCGTTGACCTGCGTGTCCGGGGCTGTCACCCTGGTGGCACCGAGCCCGCGCCGACCGACGTCCCGGGGCGCCGGGCACCCCCCACGAGCTGTGAGAGGCCGTTTCGCCATGGCCAAGGCCCTGTTCGGTTCCGTCGTGTCCGGTGCGGAGCTCCGCGTACTCGAGGAGAACGCGGTGCTGCGGGCCAAGGTGCGCCGCCTCGAGCAGGAGCTGACCGAGCTGCGGGCCCAGCGGGACGCCGCCATCGCGCACGAGCTGCTCAGCCTGGCCGGCGACAACGCCGAGCCCGCCCTCGCCTAGTACCTCGGCCCCCTCGCCGGGGTCCCGCGCGTGCACCTCTCCAGCCTGACGCTCAAGGGCTTCAAGTCCTTCGCGTCCCCGACGACGCTGCGCCTCGAGCCCGGCATCACCGCCGTCGTCGGCCCCAACGGCTCGGGCAAGTCCAACGTCGTCGACGCCATCGCCTGGGTCCTGGGCGAGCAGGGCGCCAAGAGCCTGCGCGGCGGCAAGATGGAGGACGTCATCTTCGCCGGTACGGCCGGCCGCCCGGCGCTCGGCCGGGCCGAGGTGACGCTGACCATCGACAACGCCGACGGCGCGCTGCCGATCGACTACACCGAGGTCTCGGTCACCCGCCGCATGTACCGCTCCGGGGAGAGCGAGTACGAGATCAACGGCGACAAGGTGCGGCTGCTCGACGTCCAGGAGCTGCTCAGCGACGCCGGCATCGGCCGCGAGATGCACGTCATCGTCGGCCAGGGCCAGCTCGACGCCGTCCTCTCCGGCCGCCCCGAGGACCGCCGCGCGTTCATCGAGGAGGCCGCCGGCGTCCTCAAGCACCGCAAGCGCAAGGAGAAGGCGCTCCGCAAGCTCGACGGGATGCAGGCCAACCTCGACCGGCTGGCCGACCTCACCGTGGAGCTGCGCCGCCAGCTCAAGCCGCTGGGCCGCCAGGCCGAGGTCGCGCGCCGCGCCGCCGGTGTGCAGGCCGACCTCCGCGACGCCCGGCTGCGGCTGCTCGCCGACGACCTCGTGGGCCTGCGGGAGGCGCTGGACCAGGACGTCGCCGACGAGGCCGCCGCCCGCGCCCGCCGCGCCGTCGTCGAGGCGGAGCTGGCCGGTGTCGCCCGCCGGCAGGCCGACCTCGAGACCGCCCTGGCCGCCGACGCCCCCCGGCTGGGCGCCGCGCAGGACACCTGGTACCGGCTCTCCGCGCTGACCGAGCGGTTCCGCGGCGTCGCCTCGCTGGCCGCCGAGCGGCACCGGCACCTGGCGGCTCCGGTGCCCGGTGCCGGTGGCGGCCGCGACCCCGAGCAGCTGGAGGCCGAGGCCGACCGCGTCGCGGCCACCGAGGCCGAGCTGGCCGAGGGGCTGGCCGCCGAGCGCGGCCGGCTGACCGCCGCCGTCGCCGCCCGCGCCGCCCTCGACGAGGCGCTGGCCGCCGAGGAGCGCGCCTGGGTCGCGGCCACCCGCGCCGTCGCCGACCGCCGCGAGGGCCTGGCCCGGCTGTCGGGCCAGGTGGCGGCCGGCCGCTCGCGCGCCGCCGCCGGGCAGGCCGAGGTCGAGCGGCTGGCGCAGTCGGCCGCCGAGGCCACGGCGCGTGCCGAGGCCGCGCAGGCCCGCCTCGACGAGCGCCGCGCCGGCGCGGGTGACGCCGAGGACGAGGACGCCGCGCTGGTCACCGCGCACGCCGATGCCGTCACCGCGCGCACCGCCGCCGCCCGCGCGGTCACCGAGCTGGCCGACGCCGAGCGCGCCGCCGAGCGCGACCGCGCGTCGTGGGCCGCCCGCCGCGACACCCTCGCCCAGGGCCTGGCTCCCGCCGACGGCGCCGCCGCGGTGCTGTCCGCCGGGGCGGCGGGCGCGCTGGCCGGCGTCCTCGGGCCGGTCGCCGAGCGGCTCACGGTCGCCCCCGGGGCCGAGGTGCCGATCGCGGCGGCCCTGGGCGGGCTGGCCGAGGCGCTGGCCGTCCGCGGGGTCACCGCCGCCGTCGACGCGCTGGCGCACCTGCGCGACGTCGGGGGCGGCCGGGCCGGGCTGCTGGTCACCGGCGGCCCGGAGCCCTCCCCGCGCGAGGGCGAGCCGGTGCTGCCCGAGGGGGCGCGCTGGGCGGCCGACCTGGTCGAGGCGCCCGCGGAGCTGCGGCCGGCCCTGGCGCGGGCCCTGGACCGCGTCGCCGTCGTCCCGACCCTCGGGGCGGCCGCCGCGCTGGTGACCGAGCACCCCACGGTCCGCGCGGTCACCGCCGACGGCGACGTCGTGGGCGCCGACCGCGCCTCCGGCGGGGCCGCGGAGGCGCCGTCGAACCTGGAGGTCCGCGCGCGGGTCGACGAGGCCGAGCGCGAGCACGCCGCCGCGGCCGTGCGGGCCGCGGACCTCGCCGACCGGCTGACCGCCGCGCGGGAGACCGCCCGCGCCCGCTCGGCCGACGTCGACGCCGCCCAGGCCGCCCGCCAGGCCGCCGACCGCAGCCGGTCGAAGCTCGTCGCCGAGCTCGCCGAGCTCGGTGCGGCGGCCCGCTCGGCCGCGGCCGAGGCCGAGCGCACCGCGGCCGCCCAGCGGCGCGCCGAGCGGGCGCTGGAGGAGTCGGCGGCGGGGCTGGCCGCGCTGGAGGCCCGGCTGGCCGAGGCGGAGGCGGCCCCGGCCGAGGAGGAGCCCTCGCCGGAGCAGCGCGACCGGTTGCGGCTGGAGGTGGCCGCCGCCCGCCAGGCCGAGACCGAGGCGCGGCTGGCCGTGCGCACCGCCGAGGAGCGCGCCCGCGCGCTGTCCGGGCGCGCGGAGGCGCTGCGCCGGCAGGCCCGTCAGGAACGGGCCGCCCGCGAGCGCGCCGCGGCCACCGCGCTGGCCCGCCGGCGCGGCGCCGAGGTCGCCGCACGGGTCCGCGCCGGCGCGGAGGGGGCGCTCACCGCGCTGGCCGCGTCGCTCACCCGCGCCGCCGCCGAGCGCGACGAGCTGGCCCGGCAGCGCAGCGCCCGCGAGGCCGAGCTGCTCGAGGTGCGCACCCGCGTCCGCGCGGCGACCGCGGAGCTCGAGCGGCTGACCGACGAGGTGCACCGCGACGAGGTGGCCCGCGCCGAGCAGCGGCTGCGCATCGAGGCGCTGGAGGAGCGGGCCGCCGAGGAGTTCGGCGTCGACCTGCCCACGCTGGTCGCCGAGTACGGCCCGGCCGCCCCGGTCCCGCCGACCCCGGCAGCGGTGGCCGCCGCCGAGGCCGCGGGGGAGCCCGAGCCCGCCCCGGCGCGGTACGAGCGCGCCGTGCAGGAGCGGCGGGCCGCGCAGGCCGAGCGCGACCTGACCACGCTGGGCAAGGTCAACCCGCTGGCGCTCGAGGAGTTCGCGGCGCTGGAGGAGCGGCACACCTTCCTCGCCACCCAGCTCGAGGACCTGCGGGCCACCCGGCGCGACCTGCTCACCGTCGTCCGCGAGGTCGACGGGCGCATCCACGACGTCTTCGCCGCCGCGTTCGCCGACGTGGCGCGGGAGTTCGAGGGCGTGTTCGCCACGCTCTTCCCGGGCGGGCAGGGGCGGCTGGTGCTGACCGACCCCGAGGACATGCTCACCACCGGCGTGGAGATCGAGGCGCGGCCACCGGGCAAGAAGGTCAAGCGGCTGTCGCTGCTGTCGGGCGGCGAGCGCTCGCTGACCGCCGTCGCCCTCCTGGTGGCGATCTTCCGCGCCCGGCCCTCGCCGTTCTACGTGCTCGACGAGGTCGAGGCCGCCCTCGACGACGTCAACCTCGGCCGGCTGCTCACGCTGGTCGGGCAGCTGCGCGCGACCTCGCAGCTGATCGTCATCACCCACCAGAAGCGGACGATGGAGATCGCCGACGCGCTCTACGGGGTGAGCATGCGCGGCGACGGCATCACCGGCGTCATCAGCCAGCGCCTGCGCGAGCCCGAACCCGCGTGAGGCGGTGCACGTCCGCGGACGTGCACGCGCTCACACGCCGGAGGGGACGAGCAGGTCGACGGCGAGGGGCAGGTGGTCGGAGGCGCCGCCGCCGTCGAGGACCCGGGCGCCGGCCACCTCGATGCCCGGCGTCACCCACACCTGGTCGATGCGCACGTGCGGCGAGCGGGCGGGGTGGGTGAGCCCCTCCTGGCGCTGCCAGAACCGCCAGCGGGCCTGGTCGTCGCGCTCGGTGGCCAGCGTCCACGCGTCGGCGAAGGACTCCCGCAGCGGGGCCAGCTCCGGGGCGTCGGGACCGGCGTTGAAGTCGCCCACGACCACGCCGGTGGCCATCGGCTCGGTGTGCAGGTCCCGCAGCAGCGCCGCCTGCGCCGTCCGCTCGGCCGCCGACCGGGTGGACAGGTGGGTGGTGGTGACCCACAGCGCGCCGCCGTCGAGCTCGACGAGGGTGCGCAGCGCACTGCGCGGCTCGCCGCCGCCCGGCAGCGGGTGCACGTCGCTGACCAGGATCGGCAGCCGCGAGAGCAGCGCGTTGCCGTACTGGCGGCGCGGCGACCCGGCGCGGCCGGGCTCGTCGATGGCCGGCCCCCACGCCAGCTGCATGTCCAGCGCCCGCGACAGCAGCACCGCCTGGTCGACGTCCTCGCTGCGCTCGCCGAAGTGGCTGTCGACCTCCTGCAGGCAGATCACGTCCGCCTCGGCGGCGGCCAGCACCGTGGCCAGCCGCGGCAGGTCGTGCCGGCGGTCGTCGCCCACGCCGTGGTGGGTGTTGAAGGTGACCAGGCGGACCGGGATCGGCGGCTGGTCGGGACCGGGCGCTGGTCGGGTCACCCCGTCACCCTGTCACCTCCGCCGCGACCGGGTCGGCCAGCGGGAGGTCGAGCACCGTGCGCAGGTCGTCCCGGGCGTCGGGGTCGGTGCCGGTGACGTGCAGCACGAAGCGCGCCTGCCGGCCCTCGAGCACCAGCTCCCCGACCTGGTTGCCGAAGTAGGGCCCGGCCGCCTTGGCCCACTCCACCGACGGCGGCCGCACCCGCGCGGTCCGCGCGATCGCGCCGGTCAGCCGCCGGGCCCAGCGGCTCCAGCCGATGCGGAAGCCCACCTGGATGGGGTGCGGCGCCTGGTTGTGCAGCGGGGAGACCGTCAGCTGGTGCACCCGGGTGGTCAGGTCGCCGGGGGAGACCACCTCGGCGGCGTAGGCGTGGTGGACGTCGCCGGAGAGCACCAGCGCCGTCGACGGCGGGCGGCCGTGCTCCCCGCGGGCCACCGCGAGCAGGGCGGCGGCGAGCCGGTCGAAGGAGTGCCCGAACGCGGCCCAGTGCTCGAGGTCGGCGGCCTGCCGCAGCGCCTCGGCCAGCCGGCCCAGCGGCCGGCCGTGGTGGCGCACCGCCAGCGCCTCGTCCCACCGCTCGATGGAGTCGATGGCGTGCGGCAGCAGCCAGGGCAGCGACGTGCCGACCAGGAGGTGCTCGACGCCGTCCTCGACCGCCCGGCGCATCGCCGCCTCCACCCAGGCGAACTCCTCGTCGTCGACCATCCGGCGGTCGTGCTCGTCGAGCACCCGCCCCGCGCGGCTGTCGACCACCAGCAGCCGGGCGTCGCCCCAGTGCCGCACGTAGCTCCAGCGCACCGAGCGGGGGTCGCGGTCGGCGGTGAGCGCCATCTCCCGCAGCACCGGCTCGGCGTCGGCGTCGGCGGGCAGCGCCTGCACGGCCTGCCAGGTCGCGTTCTCCGCCAGCTCCTGGGGGCTGAGGTTGCCCAGGTGCTGGTAGACCCAGTAGCTCACCAGCCCGCCGGAGATGCGCGCCTCCCACCAGTCGGAGGCGCCGACCCGCGCGCGCCAGGCGGCGGAGGTGTTCCAGTCGTCGATCATCTCGTGGTCGTCGAACACCATCGACGACGGGATCGTCGACAGCAGCCAGCGCACCTGCGGGTCGCTCCACGACTCGGAGTACAGGCGCGTGTACTCCTCCAGGTCGCGCACCTGGCCGTCCTCCGGCACCGGCTCGCCGCGGCGGCGGGAGAGCCAGTCGCGGGTCGCCGTCGTCAGCTCGTCGGCGTACACCTGGTCGCCGAGCAGCACCAGCGCGTCGGGCCACTCCTCCTCGGGCAGCGCGGCCACCCGCACGGAGTAGGCGTCCAGCGCGTCGGGCGGGATGCCGTCGGCGAGGTCGACGGTGGTGGGCGCGGCGTACCGGCAGGAGCCGAACGCCAGCCGGAACGGGCCGGGCCGGCCGGGGGTGCGGATCCGGCTCGGCGGGAACGGCGCGGACGCCTCCGGCCACACCCGGGTGCCGTCGAGGTGCACCTCGTAGGGCGTGGTGCTGCCGGGCTCGAGCCCGTCGACGAGGACGAGGGCGTACCAGTGCCCGCCGACGCGGAAGGTGCGGGCGCGGCGGCCGAGGACCTCGACGTCGCACGCGCGGTCGGTCTCGACCCACACGGTCGCCGACACCGGGTCGACGTGGCGCAGCAGCGGGCCGAGCAGCAGGACGGGGGTGTCTGACCCGGGCAGCGACATGCTCCCCAGCCTGTCCCACGCACCTGGGTTCCGCCCAGGGCCGGTGGTGTGCGGGCTGGGAGACTGGGCGGCATGGAGTTCGTGCTGATCGCGATCGCGATCCTCCTCGTGGCCCTGGTCGCCGGGGTCGGCCTGCTCGTCGGCCGCGGCCGTCGCACCACCCGGCTGGACGACGACGCCGCCTCCGGCACGACGCTCACCCGGCCGCGGCCGCCCGCGGCGCCGCCCACGGTCGAGCAGCCCCCGCCCGCGGGCGCCACCGCCTCGGGTCGGGGTCTGGCCCCCGCCGAGCCCGACGCCGTCACCCCCGAGGCGCCGCCGGAGGTCGAGCTCCCGCCCGCCGTCCCCGAGCCGGACCTGGTATTCGAGACCCCGCCGCCCTCGGCCGGCCGGCTGGTGCGGCTGCGGTCCCGGCTGGCCCGCTCGCAGTCCTCGCTGGGCCGCGGCCTGCTCACCGTGCTGGCCCGCGAGCGGCTCACCGAGGACGACTGGGAGGAGGTCGAGGAGACCCTCCTGGCCGCCGACGTCGGCGTCGCGGCCACCACCCAGATCGTCGACCGGCTGCGCACCCAGGCGATGGTCCTGGCCACCGCCTCGCCCGCGGACCTGCGCGCGCTGCTGGTCCGCGAGCTGACCGCCGTCCTCGGCCCCGACCTCGACCGCACCCTGGGCACCGACCGCCGCGACGGCCGGCCCGGCGTCGTCCTCGTCGTCGGCGTCAACGGCGCGGGCAAGACGACGACGGTCGGCAAGATCGCCCGCGTCCTCGTCGGCGACGGCAGGAGCGTCGTCCTCGGCGCCGCCGACACCTTCCGCGCCGCGGCCGCCGACCAGCTCGAGACCTGGGGCGAGCGGGTGGGCGTGCTCACCGTCCGCGGCCGGGAGGGCGCCGACCCCGCGTCGGTCGCGTTCGAGGCGGTGCGCACCGGCGTGGAGGCCGAGGTGGACACCGTCGTCGTCGACACCGCCGGGCGGCTGCACACCAAGTCGGGCCTGATGGACGAACTGGGCAAGATCAAGCGGGTCGTGGAGAAGCAGAGCCCGGTCACCGAGACGCTGCTCGTCCTCGACGCCACCACCGGCCAGAACGGCATCGTGCAGGCGCGGGTGTTCACCGCCGCTGTCGACGTCACCGGCGTCGTGCTCACCAAGCTCGACGGCACCGCCCGGGGCGGCATCGTCGTCTCGGTGCAGCGCGAGCTCGGCATCCCGGTCAAGCTGATCGGCCTGGGGGAGGGCGCCGACGACCTCGCGCCCTTCGAGCCGGAGGTCTTCGCCGAGGGCCTCGTCGGCGGCGCCGACTGATGGCCGGTCCCCGGTCGGGGCCGGCGGGCACGTGGGACCGGATCGCCGGTCCCGACGCGGGCACCGGCGAGAACGCCGGCAGCCTGGGGCTCGGGCTCGCCGGTGCCCTGCTGGCGCCCGGCCTCGCACGCGGGCACGGCCGCCGGGCCGCGCCGGTGCTGCGGCTGCTCGCGCTGGACCTGTGGGGCGGGGCGTGGTGCAACAACACCCCCTCGGCGGCGCGCTGGTACCACCGCCCGGGACAGGGGGCGCGGCAGCACCTCGCCTTCGCGGCCGGCCACGTGCACCCGGCCGTGCTCGCCTGGGTGGACGCGGGCGGTCCGGGGGACCGGAGGGCGCGGCTGCGGTGGGCCGCGGCTCTGTACGCCTACCTGCTCGCGGCCACCGCGCTGCTCACCGCCACCCGGGCCCGCCGCACCCGCCGGGTGCTGGGGCTGGCCACCACGGCTGGCGGGGTCCTGCTCGACCGGGCGCTGACCCCGTCGGCCGCCGCGCCGTGGTTCGCGCCGGTCTTCTTCGCCAAGCTGCTGGCCGGTCACGCAGCGGGTGCCGCGCTGCTGCCGGCCGACCCGCTCGCCGCGGACTGACGGCGGGGACCCGCGGGCGCCGTGCCCGCGGGTCCCCTGCACCGCGCGTCAGGAGACGTCGGCCGCCCAGCGCTGCTCGATGCGGCCGAACCGCCACACCGCGACGGCCACCGCCCACGTGACCACGAACAGCCCGACGATCGCGAAGCCGACGTACTCGAGGTCCAGCGAGGCCAGCCACACCAGCGGCGCGGCCTCCAGCTGCAGCCGCTCGACGAGCAGCCCGACGAGCACCAGCGTGCCGATGACCAGCGCGACGGTCACCGACAGCACGGTGATCGTCAGGTTGTAGAAGACCTTGCGCACCGGCTTGAGGAACGCCCAGCCGTAGGCACGGGTCATGAGCACGCCGTCGGCGGCGTCGAACAGGCTCATCCCGGCGGCGAAGAGCACCGGCAGCACGAGGATCGCGTACCAGGGCAGCACGAACGCCGCGGATCCGGCCGCGAGCACGAGCAGCGCCACCTGGGTGGCGGTGTCGAAGCCCAGGCCCATGAGCAGGCCGACCGGGTAGAGGTGCCAGGGCCGGCTCACCCGGCGGGTCACCCGGCCGAGCAGCCGGGCCAGGAACCCGCGGTTGTGCAGGTGGTGCTCGAGCTCGGCCTCGTCGTACTCACCCGAGCGCATCCGCCGGAAGACGCGGGCGATGCCCACCGCCGAGCCGAGGTTCATCAGCCCGATGAGCAGCAGGAAGGTGCCCGCCACCAGGGTGCCGACGAGGCCCAGGGCCTGGCCGACGGAGTTGTCGTCGGACTGCACGACGCCGGCGACCGACCGCACCCCGGCCACCAGCAGCAGGCTGGCGGCGAACACGACCGACGAGTGGCCGAGGGAGAACCAGAAGCCGGTGCTCACCGACGGCGTGCCCTCGTCGACCAGCTTGCGGGTGGTGTTGTCGATCGAGGCGATGTGGTCGGCGTCGAAGGCGTGCCGGACGCCGAGCATGTAGGCGGTCAGCCCGACGCCGACCCCGAGCACCCCGGTGCTGCCGAGCTGGTACTCCGCCGGCGCGACGGCGAACACCAGCACGCCCCACCCGACGACGTGCAGCAGCAGCACGAACGCGGCCATGCCGGCGATCGAGCGCCACTCCCGGGGGCTGAACGAGCCGCCCGCACGGGCCCGGCGCGCCGGGAGACCGAGCCGGGCGGACACGGCGGGGACGCTCACGCTGCCTCCAGGGACGTCGGGAGAGGGACGCGGCGACCTTATTGCACACGAGTTGCAACTGCACAGCTGTCGCATCGGGCAGGGGGACCCTGGCCGGAGGGCGGGGCGCAACACGGCCGACACACGCCGCGCGGACACGCGGCGCGGAGTTCACCGACCGGAAACGGGCGGACGACGTCACCGGAAACACCGCCCCGGCACGGTGAACGCCGCGTCGCCCACCCCGCCGGCCACCGGTGGCCAGGGGCGGGCGCAGCCGACCCACCCCGGGTCCTCCCCGCGTCCCGGGTCCGTCCTGTGGCCCCGCCACACCACACCGTCAGGAGGTTGCCGTGGACACCGGTGACACCGCCTGGGTCCTGGTCAGCGCCGCGCTGGTGCTGTTCATGACCCCCGGTCTGGCGCTCTTCTACGGCGGCATGGTCCGCGCGAAGAGCGTGCTGAACATGATGATGATGAGCTTCGGGGCGCTCGCGCTGATCAGCGTGCTCTGGGTGCTCTACGGGTACTCGACGGCCTTTGGCGACGACGTCGGCGGCGGCCTGCTGGGCAACCCGTTCGAGTTCTTCGGGCTGTCCTCGCTCATCGGCACCGCGGGCCTGGAGGGTGCCTTCGCGCCGGAGAACCTGGTCTTCACCGTCCCGTCGCTGGCCTTCGTCGCCTTCCAGGGCGTCTTCGCCATCCTCACCGTCGCGCTGATCTCCGGCGCCGTCGCCGACCGCGCCCGCTTCGGCCCGTGGATGGTCTTCGCCGGCGTCTGGGCCACGCTGGTGTACTTCCCGGTCGCGCACTGGGTCTTCGCCTTCGACGGCGCGGAGTCCGAGACCGGCGGCTGGATCGCCAACAGCCTGCTCGCGATCGACTTCGCCGGCGGCACCGCGGTGCACGTCAACGCCGGCGCCGCGGGCCTGGCGCTCGCGCTGGTGCTCGGCAAGCGGCGCGGCTTCGGCCGCGACCCGATGCGGCCGCACAACCTGCCGCTGGTCATGATCGGCGCCGGGATCCTGTGGTTCGGCTGGATCGGCTTCAACTCCGGCTCGGCGCTGGCCGCCAACGGGCAGGCCGCCGAGGTGTTCGTCACCACGCTCGCCGCCACCGGCGCGGCCACCCTCGGCTGGCTGGCCACCGAGAAGGTCCGCGACGGCCACGCCACCTCGCTGGGCGCGGCGTCCGGCGTGGTCGCCGGCCTGGTGGCCATCACCCCCGCCTGCTCCGCGGTCACGCCGCTGGGCGCGATCGCCGTCGGGCTGGTCGCCGGCGTCGTCTGCGCGCTGGCCGTCGGCCTGAAGTACCGGTTCGGCTACGACGACTCGCTCGACGTCGTCGGCGTCCACCTCGTCGGCGGCCTGTGGGGCACCCTCGCCGTCGGCCTGTTCGCCTCCGGCGCCACCACCGCCGGCGTCGACGGGCTGTTCTACGGCGGCGGCGTCGACCAGCTGTGGCGGCAGGCGCTGGGCGCCCTCGCCGTGCTGGTGTACTCGTTCGTCCTCACCCTCGTCATCGGCGGCGTCATCGCCCGGGTCATGCGCTTCCGCATCACCGAGGAGGACGAGGTCGCCGGCATCGACGGCGTCGTCCACGCCGAGACCGGGTACGACCTCGCCTCGCTCGGTGGCGGTGGCGGCTCGGCCCTCGCGGCCGGCGGCCAGACCCGCGCCGAGGCCCGGGGCACGAACCTCACGGAAGGGAGCCGGGCGTGAAGCTCGTCACCGCGATCGTCAAGCCGTTCAAGCTCGACGACGTCAAGAACGCCCTCGAGCTGATCGGGATCACGGGGCTGACGGTCAGCGAGGTCCAGGGCTTCGGCCGCCAGCGGGGCCACACCGAGGTCTACCGCGGGGCGGAGTACCAGGTGGACTTCGTGCCCAAGGTCCGCATCGAGGTGGTCGTCGGGGAGATCGACGCCGCCCGGGTGGTGGACGCCGTCGTCGAGTCGGCCTCCACCGGCCAGATCGGCGACGGGAAGGTCTGGGTCACCACGATCGACGAGATCGTGCGGGTGCGGACCGGCGAGCGCGGCGAGGACGCGCTCTAGGCGGGTCGCCGACCCGCGCACGACGGCCGGGGTGGTGGGAGACGCCACCGCCCCGGCCGACGCCGTCCACAGGCACCACCGAGGGGGGACCGTGCCGGACCTGGGGTCGCTGCCCGACCTGTCCCGCGCCGAGCGGGTGCGGGTGCTCGACGAGTGGCTCGGCGGGCTGCTGGCCGGCGCCGTCGCGGGGACGCCGCCGGCCCGCCCGCGCCGGGGCGCACCGGCCCCGCGCACCGGCACCGACGGGGTCGCGCTGGTGGCCGTCGGCAGCCTCGGCCGCCGCGAGCCCCCGCCGCACGGCGACCTCGACCTGGTGCTGGTGCACGACGGCCGCCCCGAGGTCGCCGCCCTGGCCGACGCCGTCTGGTACCCGATCTGGGACGCCGGGGTGCGGCTGGACCACTCGGTGCGGTCGGTGGCCGAGGCGGTCGCGGTGGCCTCCACCGACGTCAAGGCCGGCCTCGGGCTGCTCGACGCCCGGCTCGTCGCCGGCGACGCGGGCCTGGCCGCCGCGCTGCGCACCGCCACGCTGGCCAGCTGGCGGCAGTCGGCGGGCCGGCTGCTGCCGGCGCTGCGCGACCTGCGGCGGGCGCGGGCCCGGCAGGTCGGCGAGCTGGCCTTCCTCCTCGAGCCCGACCTCAAGGAGGCCTACGGCGGCCTGCGCGAGGGCCAGGTGCTGCGCGCGGTCGCCGCCGCGCAGCTGGTCGACGAGCCCTCCGCCGAGCTGGGGGCCGCCTACGGGTTCCTGCTCGACGCGCGCGACGAGCTGCGCCGCCGCTCCGGCCGGGCCTCCGACGTGCTCGTCCGGCAGGAGCAGCGCCCGGTGGCGGTGGCGCTCGGCCTGGCCGACGAGGACCAGCTGCTGCGCGAGGTGAGCCTGGCCGGGCGCCGGCTGGCCTTCGTCGCCGACGACACCTGGCGGCGGGTCGAGGCGGCGCTCGTCCGCCGGCCCCGCGCGCGCCACCGGCGGGTCCACCGCGAGCCGCTGGCCGAGGGGGTGGTCCGCCAGGGCGACGAGGTGGTCCTGGCCCGCGACGCCCGCCCTGCCGCCGATCCCGGGCTGCTGCTGCGCGGCGCCGCGGCCGCCGCCCGCGAGGACCTGCTGCTCTCGCCCTACACGCTCCGGGTGCTGGCCGCGCACGCCCCGCCGGTGCCCGAGCCGTGGCCCGCGGAGGTCCGCTGGTCGTTCCTGCGGCTGCTGGCCAGCGGCCGCCCGGCGGTGCCGGTGATCGAGCAGCTGGACCAGGAGGGGCTGCTGGGCCGGCTGCTGCCGGAGTGGGACCGCGTCCGCTCGCTGCCGCAGCGCCACCCGTGGCACCGGTTCACCGTCGACCGGCACCTGGTCGAGGCGGCCGCGGCGGCCGCGGAGCTCACCCACGACGTCGACCGGCCCGACCTGCTGCTGGTGGCCGCCCTGCTGCACGACGTCGGCAAGGGCTGGCCCGGCGACCACAGCGTCGTGGGGGAGCCGGTGGCCGCCGGGATCGCCGCGCGGATGGGCTTCGCCGACGCCGACGTCGCCACGGTCGGCACGCTGGTGCGCCACCACCTGCTGCTGCCCGACACCGCCGTCCGCCGCGACATCGACGACCCGGCCACCGTCGACCGGGTCGCGGCGACCATCGGCGGGGACGCGCAGGTGCTGCAGCTGCTGCACGCGCTGGCGCAGGCCGACGGGGCCGCGACCAGCAGCTCGGCCTGGTCGCCGTGGAAGGCGCACCTGGTCGCCCACCTCGTGGCCCGCGTGCAGGCCCGGATCGGTGGCGGGCCGGCCGCCGGTGCCGACCCCGGCCCGGTGCTGCACCCCACCGAGCCGAGCGTGCGCGCCGACGGTGCGGTGACCGTCGGGGTGGACGACCTCGCCGACGGCCAGCAGGTCACCATCGGCGCGCCCGACCGGCCGGGGCTGTTCAGCCGGCTGGCCGGGGTGCTCGCGCTCAACCAGCTCGACGTCCGGGCGGCCAAGGTCAACGTCGTCGACGGGCGGGCGACGGCGGTGTTCGCCGTCCGCCCGCGCTTCGGCCGGGCGCCGCAGCCGGCGATCCTGGCCGACGCCGTCCGCGCCGCGCTGGAGGGGACGCTGCCGTTGGGCGACCGGCTGCGGCAGCGCGAGGCCGACTACCGGCAGGGCACCGGGCGGGTCACCGCGCCGCGGGTCTCCTGGCACGACGCGGAGGTCAGCGGGGAGGCGACCAGCATCGTGGAGGTGCGCGCGGCCGACCGGGCGGGCCTGCTCTACCGGCTGACCGCCGCGCTGGCCGCCGAGGGGCTCGACGTCACCTCCGCGCGGATCGAGACCCTCGGCGCCGACGCCGCCGACTACTTCTACGTGGTCAGCCCCACCGGCGAGCGGATCGACGCCGGCCAGCGGGCCCGCGTGGAGGCGGCGCTGGTCGCGGCCACGCGGGGCGCCGTGCCCGCCGCCGCGCACAGCGGGGCGGGGGACACGCCGGGTTGAGCCGGCCCGGGACTGTCGGTGGGGCGTGCGACCGTCGCAGCCGATCGGGACCGGACGGTCCCGGTACCGGACGGCACACGATCGCGAGGAGGGGTCCGCGTGGACGCCCAGCAGCACTGGCCCTGCCCGACCTGCGGCGAGGAGCGGGTCTTCGAGCAGCCCCCGTGCGTCGACGGGCACACCGCCGACGGCGCGGAGTGCCCGGAGTGGGTGTGCACCGACTGCGGCACCGCGTTCTCCCTCGGCGGTCTGCAGGCCGGTCTCGAGGGTGTGGTCGCTGCGGTGGCCGGGGCGCGGGGGCGCCGCGCCGCCTGAGCGGCGCGCACGACCGGGTGGGTGCGCCCCTGTCGATACCCTGGGGTCAGGTGGCGCGGCCCGTCGGGCCCAGGACAGCGCCCGTGACTGCTGAGGACTGCTCGTGTTCGAGACTCTCTCCGACCGCCTCGACAAGGTCTTCACCGGCCTGCGGGGCAAGGGCCGGCTGACCGACGCCGACATCGACGCGACCGCGCGCGAGATCCGCATCGCGCTGCTGGAGGCCGACGTCGCGCTGCCGGTGGTGCGCGCGTTCATCACCGCCGTCAAGGAGCGGGCGCGCGGCGCCGCCGTCTCCCAGGCGCTGAACCCGGCCCAGCAGGTCGTCAAGATCGTCAACGAGGAGCTCATCGAGATCCTCGGCGGCGAGACCCGCCGGCTGCGCTACGCCAAGACCTCGCCCACGGTGATCATGCTCGCCGGCCTCCAGGGGTCCGGTAAGACCACGCTGGCCGGCAAGCTCGGCCGCTGGCTCAAGGCGCAGGGCCACACCCCGCTGCTGGTGGCCTGCGACCTGCAGCGGCCCAACGCGGTCAACCAGCTCTCGATCGTCGCCCAGCAGGCCGGCGTCGACGTCTACGCGCCCGAGCCCGGCAACGGCGTCGGCGACCCGATCCGGGTGGCCGCCGACTCCGTGGAGCACGCCCGCCGGACCCTGCACGACGTCGTCGTCGTCGACACCGCCGGCCGCCTCGGCATCGACGCCGAGCTGATGGCGCAGGCCGCCGGCATCCGCGACGCCGTGCAGCCCGACGAGACGCTGTTCGTCGTCGACGCGATGATCGGTCAGGACGCCGTCACCACCGCCGAGGCCTTCCGCGACGGCGTCGGGTTCAGCGGCGTCGTGCTGACCAAGCTCGACGGCGACGCCCGCGGTGGTGCCGCGCTGTCGGTCCGGTACGTGACCGGGCAGCCGATCGTGTTCGCCTCCACCGGCGAGAAGCTCACCGACTTCGACGTCTTCCACCCCGAGCGGATGGCCTCGCGCATCCTCGGCATGGGCGACGTGCTCACCCTCATCGAGCAGGCCGAGCAGGCCTTCGACGCCGAGCAGGCCGAGAAGATGGCCGGCAAGCTCGTCAGCCGCGAGGGCTTCACGCTCGAGGACTTCCTCGAGCAGATGATGGCCATCCGCAAGATGGGCCCGATCGCCAACCTGCTGGGCATGCTGCCCGGCGCGGGGGCGATGAAGGAGCAGCTCAAGCAGGTCGACGACCGCGACCTCGACCGCACCGCGGCGATCATCCGCTCGATGACCCCGCAGGAGCGGGTCGACTCGAAGATCATCAACGCGTCGCGGCGGGTGCGCATCGCCAACGGCTCGGGCGTGACCGTCACCGAGGTCAACCAGCTGCTGGAGCGCTTCGCCCAGGCCCAGAAGATGATGGGCCAGATGGCCGGCAGCATGGGCCTGCCGGGCATGGGCCCGATGTCGAAGAAGGCCCGCGGCCGGCAGATGCAGGCCCAGGCGAAGAAGGGCAAGGGCAAGAAGGGCGGGAAGGGCAAGGGCGGGCCCGCGCGGCGCCCGGTCGGTGCGCCCGGCCTGCCCCCCGGAGCCGGCAACCCCTTCGGCGGGCTGCCCGGCGGCATGCCCTCGCTCCCGCCGGGCCAGGCGCTGCCCGACCTCTCCAAGCTCGACTTCAGCAAGTTCGGGGACGAGCGGCCCGGCCGGTGAGCGCCCCCGCGCTGCACCTCAGCGGCGTCGTCCTGCCCGAGGGCGAGCACCGCGACCTGTGGGTGCGCGACGGGCGGTTCACCGCCGAGCCGGTGCCGGGCGCGGAGACCGTCGCCCGCGGCGGCTGGCTGCTGCCCGGGCTGGTCGACGCGCACTGCCACGTCGGCATCGGCCCCGGCGGGGTGCCCGTCGAGGGCCTGGAGGCCCTGCGGGATCAGGCGCTGACCGAGCGCGCCGCCGGGGTGCTGGCGCTGCGCGACTGCGGCTCGCCGGTGGACACCCGCGCCCTGGACGGCGAGCCCGACCTGCCCACGATCGTGCGGGCCGGCCGGCACGTCGCCCGCACCCGCCGCTACCTCCCGGGCCTGGCCGTCGAGGTCGAGCCCGACGGGCTGGTCGAGGCCGTCCGCGCGCAGGCCCGCCGCGGCGACGGCTGGGTGAAGCTGGTCGGCGACTGGATCGACCGCTCCGTGGGCGACCTGGCGCCGGAGTTCCCCGACGACGTCCTGGACGCCGCGATCGCGGCCGCCCACGAGGAGGGTGCCCGGGTCACCGCGCACACCTTCGGCACCGACGCGCTGCCCGGGCTGGTCCGCGCGGGGATCGACTGCGTCGAGCACGGCACCGGGCTCACCGAGGAGCTGATCGGCGAGATGGCCGCGCGGGGCACCGCCGTCGTCCCGACGCTGGTCAACGTGGAGAACTTCCCCGGCTTCGCCGCGTCCGGCGAGGCCAGGTTCCCCAACTACGCGAGCACCATGCGGCGGCTGTACGCGCAGTCGGGCGCCGTCGTCCGCGCCGCCTACGAGGCCGGGGTGCCGGTGTTCGCCGGCACCGACGCCGGCGGCGGCATCGCGCACGGCCGGATCGCCGACGAGGTGCGCGCGCTGTGCGAGGCCGGGCTGCCGGCCGAGGCGGCGGTGGCGGCGGCGTCGTGGTCCGCGCGGGCCTGGCTGGGCCTGCCCGTCATCGAGGAGGGCGCGCCGGCCGACGTGGTCGTCTACGACGCCGACCCGCGCACCGACCTCGACACCCTGACCCGCCCCGTGCTAACCGTGCTCCGCGGCCGCGTCGTCTGACGCCGCGCGGTGATCAGGTGACCTGATCATCGAGTGTCCCACCCGACCGTGGGCGGTGGCCCTCCTGCAGGGGCCCGCCGCGAGCGTGCGAGCGGTGGGGGGCAGGAGGGTCCTTCCGGCGCTGCGGTGCGGGAGGACGTGCTGCGGTGCGGGAGGACGGCGGCCTCGCGGAACCGGCTCGCCTCCGCCTGGGAGACTCGCCCCGTGCTCCTTCGCATGTCGACGCTGTTCCTGCGCACCCTGCGCGACGACCCGGCCGACGCCGAGGTCCCCAGCCACCGCCTGCTGGTGCGGGCCGGCTACATCCGGCGGGCCGCCCCCGGTGGCTTCACCTGGCTGCCGCTGGGCTACCGCGTCTTCCGCAACGTCGAGCGCGTCATCCGCGAGGAGATGGACGCGATGGGCGCGCAGGAGGTGCACTTCCCCGCGCTGCTGCCGCGCGAGCCCTACGAGGCGACCAACCGCTGGACCGAGTACGGCCCCAACCTCTTCCGGCTCCAGGACCGCCGGGGCGCCGACTACCTGCTCGGCCCCACCCACGAGGAGATGTTCACCCTCCTGGTGAAGGACCTGTACTCGTCGTACAAGGACCTGCCGCTGTCGCTGTACCAGATCCAGACGAAGTACCGGGACGAGGCGCGGCCGCGGGCCGGGCTGTTCCGCGGCCGCGAGTTCACCATGAAGGACAGCTACTCCTTCGACGTCGACGACGCCGGCCTGGACAAGAGCTACGCCGCCCACCGCGACGCCTACGTCCGCGTCTTCGACCGCCTCGGCCTGGACTACGTGATCGTCTCGGCCATGTCGGGCGCCATGGGCGGGTCCCGGAGCGAGGAGTTCCTGCACCCGACGGACATCGGCGAGGACACCTTCGTCCGCTCGCCCGGCGGCTACGCGGCCAACGTGGAGGCGGTCAGCACCGTCGTCCCCGAGCCGGTGCCGTTCGACGGGCTGCCCGCCGCGCACGTCGAGGACACCCCCGACACCCCGACCATCGAGACGCTGGTCGCCGTCGCGCGGCAGATGTTCCCCGACGCCGGCTACACCGCGGCGCACACGCTGAAGAACGTCGTCGTCACGCTGGTGCACCCCGACGGCAGCCGCGAGCCGCTGGTCGTGGGCGTGCCCGGCGACCGCGAGGTCGACGCCAAGCGCCTCGAGGCGCAGGTCGCGCCGGCCGAGGTGGAGCCGTTCGCCGAGTTCGACCAGCACCCCGCGCTGGTCAAGGGCTACATCGGCCCGCAGGTGCTCGGCGCCGACAGCGCCTCGGGCATCCGCTTCGTCGTCGACCCGCGGGTGGTCCCCGGCACCCGCTGGATCACCGGCGCGAACGAGCCCGGCCGGCACGTGTTCGACCTGGTCGCCGGCCGCGACTTCACCTGGGACGGCGTCATCGAGGCCGCCGAGGTGCTGCCCGGTGACCCCGCGCCCGACGGCTCCGGCCCGCTCGAGCTCGCCCGCGGCGTGGAGCTCGGCCACATCTTCCAGCTCGGCCGCAAGTACGCCGAGGCGCTGGGCCTGCAGGTGCTCGACGAGAACGGCAAGCTCGTCACGGTGACCATGGGCTCCTACGGCATCGGGGTGTCCCGGGCCGTGGCCGCGATCGCCGAGTCCACGCACGACGAGCTGGGGCTGCGCTGGCCGCGCGAGGTCGCGCCGGCCGACGTGCACGTCGTGGCCACGGGCAAGGACGCCGCCGTGTTCACCGCCGCCGAGGCGCTCGCCCAGGAACTGGTCGGCGCCGGCCTGACCGTGCTCTACGACGACCGGCCCAAGGTGAGCCCCGGCGTGAAGTTCAAGGACGCCGAGCTGCTCGGCATGCCGACGATCGTCACCGTCGGGCGCGGGCTGGCCCAGGGTGTCGTCGAGCTGCGCGACCGGGCGACGGGGGAGCGGTCGGAGGTGCCGGTGGCCGACGCCGCGGCCGCCGTCCTCACTCAGGTGCGGTCGGCGACCAGCTCGACCTCGTAGCCGTCGGCGTCCTCGAGGTAGGCCGCCCGGTGGTCGGGCCCCCCGGCGAACGGGTGGCGGTCGGCGAACAGCAGCCGCCACCCGTGCGCCGGGGCCGCGGCCACCAGCGCGTCGAGCTCCTCGGGCGTGCCGGCCCAGAACGCCAGGTGGTTGAGGCCCGGGCGCAGCCGCTCGTGGGTGCCGGCGGTGAGCGCCGGCGACTGCTCGACGACGACGTAGACGCCGCCGAGCCGCCAGGACCGGCCGCGCTCCCACGACTGGTACGGCGCCGCGCCCAGCGCCGGGAGCAGCCAGCCCCAGGACCGCACCGCCCGGCCGAGGTCGGGCACCCACAGCTCCACGTGGTGCAGCAGTCCCCGGCTGGTCACCGCGCCCCTCCCGTCGTCTGGCATCATGGTCGGTCGAACACGGCGGTCCGCGGCCCTCTCACCGCTGCCGGCCGTGTCCCTGGCTCCGCCCCGGCGTAACCCCACGCGTCCGTCCGGCGAGCACCGACAGACAGCGTTCGAGGAGAACACGAGCCACCGTGGCCACCAAGATCAAGCTCATGCGACTGGGCAAGATGCGTGCCCCGTACTACCGCATCGTCGTCGCCGACGCGCGCACCAAGCGCGATGGCCGCTCGATCGAGACGATCGGGAAGTACCACCCGAAGGAGGACCCCTCCTTCATCGAGGTGAACAGCGAGCGCGCCCAGTACTGGCTGGGTGTCGGCGCGCAGCCGACCGAGGCGGTCGCCGCCATCCTCCGGGTCACCGGCGACTGGCAGAAGTTCAAGGGCGAGCCGGCCCCGCCGCCCATGAAGGTCGCCGCCCCCAAGCCCGACCGCAAGGCCCTCTACGAGGAGGCCGTGCGCAGCAGCGGTGACGAGCCGGCCGCCGGCGCCACCACCCCGAAGAAGAAGGCCGCCCCCAAGGCCGACGCGCCCGCCGACACGGTGGCCGAGGCCGCCGCGGCCGGCGGCGAGGGCCCGGCCTCCGGCGGCGCCCCGACGACGTCGGCCGAGTAAGACGTGCTCGAAGAGGCGCTCGAGCACCTGGTCAAGGGCATCGTCGACCACCCGCGCGACGTCACCGTCGACATGGTGGGCGGTCGTCGCGGCAAGACCCTCGAGGTCCGGGTGCACCCCGACGACCTCGGCAAGGTGATCGGCCGCGGCGGTCGCACCGCCAAGGCGCTGCGCACGGTGATGACCGGCGTGGGCGGCCGCGGCGTGCGGGTCGACGTCGTCGACACCGACGGGCGCTGAGCGCCTCCCCGTTCCTTGGACGCAGCGCACACCCCACCGGACACCGTGGTGGTCGGCCGCATCGGCCGGCCCCACGGTGTCCGTGGTGAGGCCACCGTCGAGGTCCGCACCGACGACCCGGACGACCGCTTCGTCCCCGGCGCCGTGCTGCTGACCGACCCCGCCGCCCGCGGTCCGCTGACCGTGGCCGGCGCCCGCTGGCACCGCGAGGTGCTGCTGCTCGCGTTCGAGGGCTACGACAGCCGCGAGGACGTCGAGACCCTGCGCGACACCCTGCTCGAGGTCCCGGTCGCCGACCTGCCCGAGCTCGAGGACCCCGAGGCCTACTACGACCACCAGCTGGTGGGTCTGGCCGCCCGGCTGGCCGACGGCTCGCCGCTGGGCACCGTCACCGCCGTCCGCCACGAGGGCTCCGACCTGCTCGTGGTGTCCCGGGAGGGCGGCCGCGAGCTGCTGGTGCCCTTCGTCGCCGCCATCGTCCCGACGGTCGACCTGGCCGGCGGCGTCGTCGTCGTCGACCCGCCCGAGGGCCTGCTCGACCTGTGACCCCCTACCGCGTCGACGTCGTCACGATCTTCCCCGAGTACCTGGCTCCGCTGCGCCAGTCGCTGCTGGGCAAGGCCGCCGAGCGCGGCCTGGTCGCCATCGGGGTGCACGACCTGCGGCAGTGGACCGACGACGTGCACCGCACCGTCGACGACGCCCCCTACGGCGGCGGGCCCGGCATGGTCATGCGACCCGAGCCGTGGGCGCGCGCCCTGGAGGCGGTCCGCCCGCCCGGCACCCGCCTGGTCGTGCCCACCCCCGCCGGGCGGCCGTTCACCCAGGCCGTCGCCGCGGAGTGGGCCACCGAGCCCGGGCTGGTCTTCGCCTGCGGCCGCTACGAGGGCATCGACCAGCGCGTGGCCGAGTGGGCCGCCGCGTCAGGCCCGGTGTCGGAGCTCTCCATCGGCGACTACGTGCTCGCCGGCGGGGAGTCCGCGGTGCTGGTCATGGTCGAGGCGGTCACCCGGCTGCTCCCCGGCGTCGTCGGCAACCGCGAGTCCGTCGAGTTCGACTCGCACGCCGACGGGCTGCTCGAGGGCCCCTCCTACACCCGCCCGGCGTCCTGGCGCGGCCTCGACGTGCCGCCGGTGCTGCTCTCCGGCGACCACGCCGCCATCGCCCGCTGGCGGCGCGCGCAGTCGCTGCGGCGGACGGCCGCGCGGCGCCCGGACCTGCTCGCCGCGCTGCCCGGGGACGCCCTCGGCCCGGCCGACCGGGCGGTCCTCGACGGTGAGCTCGCCGGCGGCCCCGACGGTGCCTGAGCGGCCCTGGGTCCGGCCGACGGCGCGGGTCGTCGTCCTCGACCCCGACGGGCGGGTGCTGCTGCTCGGGGCCCGGCTGACCGACCCCGCGGTCCCGCCCGGCGAGGTGCTGTTCTGGTACACGCCCGGCGGGGGAGTGGAGGACGGCGAGAGCGTGCGCGAGGCCGCCGCCCGCGAGCTCGCCGAGGAGATCGGGCTGGTGGTCGAGCCCGCCGCGCTGGAGGGCCCGGTGTGGTTCCGGCGGCACGTGGGCCCCTTCGCCGGCGTGCAGGTGGACTCCCGGGAGACCTTCTTCGTCCTGCGCGACGTCGTCCACGAGGTCGACGCCACCGGGCGCACCGAGCTGGAGCTGCTCGGCGCCGAGCCGCACCGCTGGTGGTCGGCCGCCGAGGTGGCCGCCTCCGCGGAGCACTTCGCCCCGCGCCAGCTGGCCGCCGTGCTGCCCGAGCTGGTCGCCGGACCGTGGCGCCGGCCACCCCGCGTGGTCGACTGAGCGCTCCCGCCCCGGCCCGCGCTCGGCAGGCCGCCGCGGATGTGGCACAGTAGAGAGCTGCTGCAGACCGGAGGCGCCCGCCGACGGGCGCTCCCTCCCGGAGTCGCAGCCACCTGGTCCGGCGCGTGGGGCACCCCGCTGCCCGGGCCGTCGACGAGCCACTGCTGAGACCGAGGAATGCTGCGATGAACACCCTGGACGTACTCGACGCCGACTCGCTGCGCGACGACATCCCCGAGTTCCGCCCCGGGGACACCGTCAAGGTGCACGTCCGCGTCGTCGAGGGCAACCGCTCGCGCATCCAGGTCTTCCAGGGCGCGGTCATCCGCCGCCAGGGCGGCGGCATCCGCGAGACCTTCACCGTCCGCAAGGTCAGCTTCGGCGTGGGCGTGGAGCGGACCTTCCCGGTGCACACCCCGGTCGTCGAGAAGATCGAGGTCGTGACCCGCGGTGACGTGCGCCGCGCCAAGCTCTACTACCTGCGCGAGCTGCGCGGCAAGGCCGCCAAGATCAAGGAGCGCCGCGAGACCGTCGCGCGCTGACCTGCGCCCGACGCTCCACTCGACGCGCGGCCGGTCCCGACCCGGCCCGACCACGGCGGGCTCCCCGCAGCCGTACGCTGGCTCCCGATGAGCAGCGACCGGTCCGGGGGGCCCGCCGACGTCGTCCCGGGGGACGAGCCCCAGCCCGGAGCCGCCGAGGCCGGCCGCCGCCCGGGCCGCCGGCGCCGTGAGCGGCCCGAGCACAAGACCTCGCTGCTGCGGGAACTGCCCGTGCTGCTGCTGGTGGCCTTCGTGCTCGCCCTGGTCGTCAAGACCTTCTTCGCGCAGGCCTTCTTCATCCCGTCGGGGTCGATGGAGCAGACGCTGCACGGGTGTCCCGGGTGCACCGGCGACCGCGTGCTGGTCAACAAGATCCCGTACTGGTTCGGCGAGCCCGAGCCCGGTGACATCGTGGTGTTCCAGGGGCCGGACACCTGGGTGCCCGAGGTCGAGGTCCAGGACCCCTCCAACTGGTTCACCGGCGCGCTGCTGTGGCTGGGCCGGACGGTGGGCGTCGCGCCGCCGAGCGAGGACGACTACGTCAAGCGGGTCATCGCGACCGGCGGGCAGACCGTCGAGTGCTGCGACGCCGAGGGGCGGGTGACCGTCGACGGGCAGCCGCTGGACGAGCCCTACATCTTCGAGAACACCCCGCAGGAGAGCCGCGAGTTCGACGCGGTGACCGTCCCCGAGGGGCGACTGTGGGTGATGGGTGACCACCGGTCGGCCTCGGCCGACTCGCGGTCGCACGTCACCGACCGCTACAGCGGCACCATCGCCGTCGACGACGTCATCGGCAAGGCGGCGCTCATCGTCTGGCCGATCGACCGTTTCGGCCCCCTCGACGACCCGGACATCCAGGGCACCGAGGCCGCTGCGCTCCCCGGGACGGGCACGGCGGGCGCCGCGACGCCGGTGGCCTCGGCGCTGCCCCTGGCCGCCGGGGTGGTCGGTGCGCTGCCCGTGACGGCCTGGCTGCGCCGGCGTCGGTCCCGCCGTCGCGGCGGCCGCTGACGCCCCACCCGCCGACGACGGCGCCGTGTCCTCCGGGACGGCGCCGTCGTCGCGTCCGCGGGGACGATCACCGCCGGACGCCATTCCACGGAAATGGCGTCTGTTTGTCGACAATCGGCGACGGGTGACCGTTCCGTGGGACTCCCGTGACCGGCGACTCGGTGCAACGCCATTTTCGGGTGATCGGAGAAAACCCCGGAAAAGGGTTAAAGACCGTGCCAATCCACTCCGATGAGGTGTTCGAGAGCAACTCGGTCCACCGAAATGGAGTAAGTCGTGTCCGCACCCATGGCGAGCGCCGCCCGAGGCGTCACCCGCGTCCTCCTCCTCGCCGACGCCCCCGTCCTGCGCCGCGGTCTGGTCAGCATGATCAACGAGACCGCCGGCATGCAGTCGGTGGGCACCCCGGGCGAGCTGCGCCGGGCGCTGACCCTGGTGGAGACCGCCCGCCCCGACGCCGTCGTCGTCGAGATGGGTGCTGGCCGGGCCACCACGCTCAACGTCGTCCGCGACCTGCGCCGCCGCTTCCCTCGGGTGGCGGTCGTGGCCCTGGCCACCTCCGAGGACCCGGCCGTGGTCAACGAGGCCGTCGCCGCCGGCGTCCGCGGCTACCTGCTGCTCAACACCTCGCCCACCCTGCTGGGCTGGGCCATCCTGGCCGCCCGCGCCGGCCGCACCGTCGTCGACCCGCAGATCCGCCGCGTCGAGCCCAGCGCCGTCCCGGTGAGCAAGCCGCTCACCCCCGAGGTCCCGCTGACCCGCCGTGAGTCCGACGTGCTCGACGAGCTCATCCAGGGCCAGTCGAACCGGCAGATCGGCCGCAACCTGTTCATCAGCGAGGACACCGTCAAGTCGCACGTGAAGGCCATCCTGCGCAAGCTCGGTGCCCGCGACCGCGCGCACGCGGTCTCCCTGGTCCTCTCCGCCCGGGGCGGCGGCGCCTGCACCTGCGGGTCCCACGGCCTGGCCACCCCGGCCCCGGCCTCCGCGGAGGTCTGAGCCGCACACCTCCTGGCCCCGGCCGGACCGTCCGCCTCCTCGGCGGTCCGGCCGGGGCACTGCCGAGCCCGACCGGCCCGGCACCGGTCCGCGGGCCGGTCCCCTCTGTCCCCGGGGACCGGCCCGCGGTCGTCCCCGCCTCCGGGCGCCCGGACCGTCCGGGCCCCGACGTACTGTCGGACGGCGATGGCCGGCCCTCTTCCCTCCCCGCACCGGGTGGCCGCGGTCCCGACCGCCCGCACCCCCCGCCCCGCCCCGCCGACCGCCGGGGACCGCCCCGACGACGCGCTGTGGGACATGGAGCGCTCGCTGCGCCGGCGCGGCTTCCTCGCCGTGGCCGGTGCCGACGAGGCCGGCCGGGGCGCCTGCGCCGGACCGCTGGTGGCCGCCGCCTGCGTGCTGCCCGCCGGGCGCCGCGGGCGCGTCCCCGGGCTGGCCGACTCCAAGCTGCTCACCGCCGCCGCCCGCGACCGGGTCTACGACGAGGTCGTCGAGCGGGCGGTGTCGTGGTCCGTGGTGGCCATCCCGGTCGCCGAGCTCGACGCGCGCGGCATGCACGTGACCAACCTCGAGGCGCTGCGCCGCGCGGTGAGCACCCTCGACCCCGCCGCCGACTACGTGCTCACCGACGGCTTCGCCGTCCCCGGCCTGGGCGTACCCACCCTCGCCGTGTGGAAGGGCGACCGGGTGGCCGCCTGCGTCGCCGCGGCGTCGGTGCTGGCCAAGGTCACCCGGGACCGCATCATGCTCGACCTGCACGAGCGCTGGCCGCAGTACGACTTCGCGGTGCACAAGGGCTACACGACCGAGGCGCACACCGCCGCCCTGGAGCGTCACGGCCCCTGCCCCGAGCACCGGTCGCGCTTCGTCAACGTCGTCCGCGCGCGGCACGCACACGCCGGTCGGGAGCTCCAGCTGACCGGTCCCGGCGGCATGGTCGATGATGGGGGCATGCCCACTGTCTCCGGAGAACCGCGATGAGCACCGAGGACCTGGAGAAGTACGAGACCGAGATGGAGCTGCAGCTCTATCGCGAGTACCGGGACATCGTCCGCCAGTTCACCTACGTGGTGGAGACCGAGCGGCGCTTCTACCTGGCCAACTCCGTCGACCTGCAGGTGCGCGAGGCGGGTGGCGAGGTGTTCTTCGAGCTCAAGCTGTCCGACGCCTGGGTCTGGGACATGTACCGGCCGGCCCGCTTCGTCCGCAACGTCCGCGTCCTGACGTTCAAGGACGTCAACGTCGAGGAGCTGGACAAGCCCGACCTCGAGCTGCCCGACGGCCCCCGCATCACCTGATCGCTGCACGCCCGGGAGCCTGACCTGCCGGGCGGACGGCGCCGGACCGGTCGTCCACAGCCCGGTGCGCCGTCCACAGACCGGCCTCCCGGCCCGCCCCGCACGGCGCGGCGGGCGACGGTCGGCGGGTGTCCACCACCACCTCACTCGGCAGCCGCGGCGAGGCGATCGCCGCGGCCCACCTCACCGACGCCGGGCTGCTCGTGCTCGACCGCAACTGGCGCTGCCGCGACGGTGAGCTCGACATCGTCGCCCGCGACGGGTCGGCGATCGTCTTCTGCGAGGTCAAGACCCGGCGCGGCACCGGCTTCGGCCACCCCGTCGAGGCGGTGACCCCCACCAAGCAGCGGCGGCTGCGGCTGCTGGCGCAGCGCTGGCTGGCCGCCCACGACCAGCACGCCCCCGACCTCCGCTTCGACGTCGTCGGGGTGCTCGTGCCACCCGCGGGCCTGCCGCAGGTCACCCACCTGGCGGGGGCCTTCTCGTGACGCTGGCCCGCACCTGGTCGGTCGGCCTGGCCGGGGTGGCCGGCGCGGTGGTGGAGGTCGAGGTCGACATGTCCGCCGGCGTCCCCGGCGTGGTGCTGGTCGGCCTGCCCGACGCGGTGGTCCGCCAGTCGGTCGACCGGGTGCGCGCGGCGGTGGTGAACACCGGTGCCTCCTGGCCGATGCGGCGGATCACCATCGGCCTGTCGCCCGCGTCGATGCCCAAGCAGGGGAGCGGGTTCGACCTGGCGCTGGCCGCCGCCGTGCTCGCCGCCGCCGGGACCGTGCCGGCCGACGCCGCCGACGGCCTGGTCCTGCTCGGCGAGCTCGGCCTCGACGGCTCCGTGCGGGCCGTGCGCGGCGTGCTGCCGGCGGTGCTGGCGGCCGCGCAGGCGGGGCACGACACCGTCGTCGTCCCGGCCGGCAACGCGGAGGAGGCGGCGCTGGTCGCCGGGGTCGCCGTCCTGCCCGCGGCCACGCTCGGTGACCTGGTCGACCACCTGTCGGGGCGGGCGCGGCTGGCCCCGTACGTCCGCGGGCCGCTCCCCAGCCCGGCGCCGGTGCCCGACCTCGGGGACGTGGTCGGTCAGGCCGCGGGCCGGCGGGCGGTCGAGGTGGCCGCGGCCGGAGGGCACCACCTCTTCCTCACCGGCCCTCCGGGAGCCGGCAAGACGATGCTCGCCGAGCGGCTGCCGGGGCTGCTGCCGGTCCTCGACGAGCACGCCGCCCTGGAGGTGACCGCCATCCACTCGGTCGCCGGCACGCTGCCGCCGGGCGCGCCGCTGCTGAGCCGGCCGCCGTTCGAGTCGCCGCACCACTCCGCGACGATGGCCGCGCTCGTGGGCGGCGGGTCGGGGGTCATCCGGCCCGGGGCGCTGTGCCGTGCGCACCACGGTGTGCTCTTCCTCGACGAGGCGCCCGAGTTCCCGCGGGCGACGCTCGACACGCTGCGCCAGCCGCTGGAGCGTGGCGAGGTGACCATCGCCCGAGCCTCGGGGGCGGCGACGTTCCCGTGCCGCGCGCAGCTGGTGCTCGCCGCCAACCCCTGCCCGTGCGCCAGCGCGGCCGGCGACGCGGCCTGCACCTGCAGCCCCCTGGAGCGGCGCCGCTACCAGGCCCGGCTGTCCGGTCCGCTGCTCGACCGCATCGACCTGCGGGTCGACCTGCCGGCGGTGACCCGCGCGGCGTGGCTGGCCGGTCAGGACCCGCCCGAGGCGAGCGCGGTGGTCGCCGCCCGGGTGGCCGACGCCCGGCAGGCCGCCGCGGCGCGGCTGGGCGGAGCGGGCCTGGCGCTCAACAGCCAGGTGCCCGGTCGGCTGCTGCGGGAGCGCTGGCCCGTGCCGCGCCCCGCCCTCGCCCTGGCCGAGCGGGCGCTGGAGCGCGGGCTGCTGTCGGTCCGCGGCCTCGACCGGGTGCAGCGGGTGGCCTGGACGCTGGCCGACCTCGGAGGGCGCGCGGTCCCCGACGGCGAGGACGTGGCCGAGGCGCTGGGCATGCGGCTGCAGCGGGTGGCGGCGTGACCGCGCCGACGCTCGAGGAGGACCTCGAGGACGCGCTCGACGGCCCGGCGGCGGTCGACGGGGTGGGCGTCCCCGGCATCCGGCGCGCGCGGGCGTGGCTGACGCGCGCCGCCGAACCGGGGTCGGTCGGCCTCTGGCGCTGGGTCGACGCGGTGGGCCCGGTGGCCGCCGTGCGCGCCCTGCGGGCCGGGACGGCGCCGGACGGCGCCCGGGCCCTCGTCGGTGCCCGCGCCGCCGAGGACACCAGCCTGGCCGACCTGCGCCGCGCCGAGCGCTGCGGGGCCCGCCTCGTGCTGCCCGAGGACGACGAGTGGCCCGCGCTGCCGCTGCACGCCCTGGCGCTGGCGGTCGCCGGCCGCGACGGCGAGGCCGAGCAGGCCGACCGCACCACGGCGCTGGTGCCGCCCGTGGCGCTGTGGGTGCGCGGGACCGGCCGCCTCGACGAGGTGGTCGACCGCTCGGTGGCCGTGGTCGGCTCCCGGGCCTCCACCGCGTACGGCGAGCACGTGGCCGGCGAGTTGGGCCACGAGCTGGGGGAGCGGGGGTGGACCGTGGTGTCCGGGGGTGCCTACGGCGTCGACGTCGCGGCGCACCGCGGCGCCCTGGCCGCCGGCGCGCCGACCGTGGCGGTGCTCGCCTGCGGGGTCGACCGCGCCTACCCGGCCGCGCACTCGACGGTGTTCAGCCGGATCGTCGACTCCGGCGGCCTGCTGGTCAGCGAGTGGCCGCCGGGCGCGGCTCCGCACTGGCACCGGTTCCTCGTGCGCAACCGCCTCATCGCCGGGCTCACGCGCGGCACGGTGGTGGTCGAGGCCGCCGCCCGCTCGGGCGCGCAGGCCACCGCCAGGCGGGCGCAGCGGCTGGGCAAGGCGGTGCTGGTCGTGCCCGGGCCGGTGACGAGTGCGATGTCGGTGGGCTGCCACGACCTGTTGCGCGACGAGGACGTGGGCGCCCGGCTGGTGAGCAACGCCGCCCAGGTGGTCGAGGCGGTGGGTGGCCTGGGCGTCGACCTCGCCGACCCGCCGCCGCGGCCCGGTCAGGCCCGCGACGGCCTGACCGACCTCGCTCGCCGGGTGCTCGACGCCTGCCCCGTCCGGCTCGGCGTGAGTGCCGAGCGGCTGGCCGCCGTCGCCGGCTGCGACCCGCTGGAGGCGATGCGGGTGCTGCCCGGGCTGGAGGTCGGTGGGCTGGTGCAGTGGACCGGCACCGGCTGGCGGCTGGCCCCGCCGCCGGAGCGGGCGCGCGACGGCTGAGGCGGTGGTGGCGGGGGTCGCCTGCCGTGGGTGGCGGGACGGCGCGGCGGCTTGACCGGTGGAGGACTCCGTCGGACGGTCGGACGGTGACCGCCCGCACCGCCGACGCCCGCGCCGCGCTGCCGCCGGCGCTCGCCGCGGCGCTGGCGGGCTACGAGCAGGCGCTGCGCGAGGAGCGCGACCTGTCGGCGCACACCGTCCGCGGGTACGTCACCGACGCCGTCTGGCTGCTCGACCACCTCGCCCGCCGCGGCGGCAGCGGTGTCGGCGACCTCGACCTCGCCGCCCTGCGCAGCTGGCTGGCCCAGGGGCGCGCCCGGGGTGCCAGCCGGGCGACCACCGCCCGCCGGGCCGCCGCGGCACGGTCGTTCACCGCCTGGCTGCGTCGCTCGGGTGCCACGGCGGAGGACGTCGGCCTGCGGCTGGTCAGCCCCAAGGCACACCGCACGCTGCCCGACGTGCTCGCCCCCGACCAGGCCCGCGCGGTCCTCGAGTCGGCCGCCGGGGCCGACGAGCCGGTCGGGCTGCGCGACGCCCTCGTCCTCGAGCTGCTCTACGCCAGCGGCATCCGGGTCAGCGAGCTCGTCGGCCTCGACGTCGACGACGTCGACCGCGGCCGGCGGCTGCTGCGGGTCCTCGGCAAGGGGCGCAAGGAGCGCAGCGTCCCCTACGGCGCGCCGGCCGAGCGGGCCCTCGACGCCTGGCTGGTGCGCGGCCGCCCCGCGCTGGCCACCGCGGAGTCCGGCCCGGCGCTGCTGCTGGGCCGGCGCGGCCGCCGGCTCGACGCGCGCGAGGCCCGCCGCACGGTGCACACCGCCGTGGCGGCCACCCCGGGCGCCCCGGACGTCGGACCCCACGGGCTGCGCCACTCCGCGGCCACCCACGTGCTCGAGGGCGGCGCCGACCTGCGCTCGGTCCAGGAGCTGCTCGGCCACGCTAGCCTCGCGACGACGCAGATCTACACGCACGTGACGGTCGAGCGGCTCCGGGCGGTCCACGCGCAGGCGCACCCACGCGCATGACCACGCCGCCCACACCGACCCTGCCGGCCGCCGAGCCGGCGTTCACCGCGAGGCCCAGAGCCCACCAGAGAGCGGGAGTGCACACCGTGCCCGAGGCGACCATCCACCGGATCGGCGGCGAGTCCGAGGAGGACGCCGACGCAGCGATCGCCGAGCTCTGGGCGCAGTACGTCACCGAGCGGGCACCGACCCTGCGCGACCGGTTGATCCTGCACTACGCGCCGCTGGTGAAGTACGTCGCCGGCCGGGTCGGCAGCGGGCTGCCGGCGCACGTCGAGCAGGCCGACCTCGTCTCCTACGGCACGTTCGGGCTCATCGACGCGATCACCCGCTACCAGCCCTCGCGCGAGGTCAAGTTCGAGAGCTACGCGATGGCCCGCATCCGCGGCGCGATCATCGACGAGCTCCGCAGCACCGACTGGATCCCGCGGTCGGTGCGGATGAAGGCCCGCCAGTTCGAGCGCACCGTCGCCGCCCTCGAGAGCCGGCTGCGGCGCAGCCCCACCGAGGAGGAGGTGGCCGCGGAGATGGACATGGACGTCGAGGAGGTCCGCAAGTTCCTCGGCCAGCTCTCGCTGGTCAACGTGGTCGCCCTCGACGAGCTGCTCACCGACGACGACGGCGGCGCCCCCCGCCTGGTCGACACCCTGCAGGACGTCAACGCCGCCGACCCGCAGGCGGTGGCCGAGCACGGGGAGGCCCGCCAGCTGCTCGCCCGCGCCGTGGAGCAGCTGCCCGAGCGGGAGAAGGTCGTCGTCAGCCTCTACTACTTCGAGGGCCTGACGCTGGCCGACATCGGCCGCGTCCTCGGGGTCACCGAGAGCCGGATCTGCCAGCTGCACACCAAGGCGGTCCTGCACCTGCGCACCAAGCTCGCCGACATCGCCTGACCGGCGGCCGGTCGGCCGGCGGCACCGGAGCCGGTCAGGCCGCCGGCGTCACCAGAGTCGGTCAGGCGGCCGGCGGCACAGAGCCGGTCAGGCGGCCGCGGTGCGGCGCCGCACCGCAGCCTCCACCGGCCCGGACAGGAACAGCAGCAGCCCCCAGTAGTGCACGGCCGCTACCAGCGTGCCGACCAGCCAGGCGACCACGAGCAGCGCGCTGGCCACCAGCGACGGCCACGGCGGCGCGGCCGGCCGGTCGGCACCGCGACGCAGCCGCGGCCGCCGCCACAGCAGCAGGCCCAGGACGGTCAGGCAGCACGAGCTCGCCGCGACGGTGCCCAGGTAGAGCGCCACCGCCAGCCGGTCGGTGCCGTACGCGGCCACCACCTGGGTCGCGAAGGGCAGCACGACGATGGTGAGGATCCACAGCAGGTTCGTGTGGAGGAACGCCCGGTCGTAGGCCCCCACGGTCTCGACCAGCCGGTGGTGGATCAGCCACAGCCGGGCGATGACGGCGAAGCTGAGGAGGAAGGCGCCGAACTGGGGTGCCTCGTCGGCGAGCAGGGTGCCGAGGCCGGCGTCCTCCCCGGCGCCGTCGAGCAGCTCGGCCAGCGGGAGCACCAGCAGAGTGATCGCGATGGCGACGACCGCGTCGAGGAACGTGACGAAGCGGTCGAGGCCCCGTTCGGTCTGCACGCCGCGCAGGCTAGGGCCCGCCGTCGGCCCGGGACGATCCCCGCGCGGCCCCGGACCCGGCCGGCAGCAGCCGCACCTCCGGCGGGCGCAGCAGCGACAGCGGGTCGAGGTAGACCCCCCCGCGGCGCAGGCCCCAGTGCAGGCAGGCCGCGACCGGGCAGCCGTCGTGGCCGCCGACCAGCGTCCCGAGCGGCGCCCCGCGGGCCACCGCCTGGCCCGCGGCGACGACCGGCGCGACCGGCTCGTAGGTCGTGCGCAGGCCCTCCGCGTGGTCGACGCTCACCACCGGCCGGCCGGCCACCATCCCGGCGAAGACCACCACGCCGTCGCCGGCCGCGCCCACCACCGCCCCGGGTGCCCCGGCCAGGTCGGCGCCCCGGTGTCCCGGGCCGTACGGCGAGGGCGGTGGCGCGAACGGCCGGGTGACCTCCGGCGGGTCGCCCAGCGGCGAGGTCCAGAGCGGACCGACGGCGGCGGCCGGCCGGGCGACCGCGGGAGCCGGGAGCAGCAGCGCGGCGAGCACGAGCAGGACGGCGGGCAGGGCGCGGGCGGGCACCTGGCGAGCCTCGCCGCGGACCCGGCCCGCCGGGGCCGTGACGCCCCACCTGTGGACGGCACCGACGGCGGGGGAGGGCCGCCCGGCGCGCGGCGTATGCTGTCCGGTGCGACCCGTCACGGCGGGTCGACTCCGCGCGTCCTCCTCCCGCCGCTCCGGCGGGGCAGCCCCACCTCGGTCCCGGTCCCACCCGGGTCGGTGGCGCCGCGGGACGCCAGGGCGGGACACCACCCGGTGCCCGCGTCAACCGAGGAGCGTGGCCGCCCGGGCGGCCGCGCGCAGACAGGAAGGCTGCGGCCATGGCAGTCGTCAGCATGAAGCAGCTGCTCGACAGCGGCGTCCACTTCGGGCACCAGACCCGTCGCTGGAACCCGAAGATGAAGCGGTTCATCTTCACCGAGCGCAACGGCATCTACATCATCGACCTGCAGCAGACGCTCGGGTACATCGACTCGGCCTACGAGTTCGTCAAGCAGACCGTCGCCCACGGCGGCTCGATCCTCTTCGTCGGCACCAAGCGCCAGGCGCAGGAGGTCGTCGCCGAGCAGGCGCAGCGGGTCGGCATGCCCTACGTCAACCAGCGCTGGCTGGGCGGCATGCTCACCAACTTCTCGACCGTCCACAAGCGGCTGCAGCGGCTCAAGGAGCTCGAGGACATGGAGCAGACCGGCGTGATGGCCGGTCTGTCCAAGAAGGAGCAGCTCGGCCTGACCCGCGAGAAGGCCAAGCTCGAGCGCAGCCTCGGCGGCATCCGCGACATGCAGCGGGTGCCCAGCGCCATCTGGATCGTCGACACCAAGAAGGAGCACATCGCCGTCGGCGAGGCCCGCAAGCTGGGCATCCCGGTCGTCGCGATCCTCGACACCAACTGCGACCCCGACGAGGTCGACTACAAGATCCCGGGCAACGACGACGCGATCCGCGCCATCAACGTGCTCACCCGCGTGATCGCCGACGCCGTCGCCGACGGCCTCATGGCCCGCTCCGCGTCGCAGGCCAACGCCGGCCGCGAGGACGGCGGCGCCCCGGTCATCGGCGGCGACGAGCCGCTGCCGGACTGGGAGCGCGAGCTGCTCACCGGCGGTGCCGGTGACCAGGCCGACGGCGCCACCCCGCTGCCGGAGACCCCCGCCGCGCCGCCGGCCGTCACCGCCGAGTCGGTCGCCCCGGTCGAGGGCGTGCCCGCGACCGGCGACGACGCCACCGGCACCCAGGGCGCCCAGAACGGCTGAGCCGCCGGCGCCGCCGCCCCGCCCTCCCGGGCGCGGGCGGCGGCGCCGCGGCACGTCCGCACCACCCACTCCAGACCCGTGAGGAAGTGACATGCCCGCCTTCACCGCTGCCGACGTCAAGCGCCTCCGCGACGCAACCGGCGCCGGCATGATGGACGCCAAGAAGGCCCTGACCGAGGCCGACGGCGAGTACGACAAGGCCATCGAGCTGCTGCGCATCAAGGGCGCCAAGGACGTCGGCAAGCGCCTCGAGCGCTCCACGACCAACGGCGTCGTCGTCAGCAAGCACGGCGCGCTGCTCGAGCTCGACTGCGAGACCGACTTCGTCGCCAAGAACGCCGACTTCGTCGCGCTCGCCGAGCGGCTCATCGAGGTCGTCCTCGAGCAGTCGCCGGCGACCCTCGAGGACCTCATGGCCGTCGAGGTCGACGGGCAGACCGTCGCCAAGCTGATCGAGGCGGAGTCCGCTCGCATCGGCGAGAAGCTGGTCCTCTCGCGGTTCGCCACCTTCGAGGGCCCGACCGCGGTGTACCTGCACAAGCGCGCCACCGACCTGCCCCCGGCCATCGGCGTCGCCGTGCAGTACCAGGGCGGCGACGAGGAGGCCGCGCGGTCGCTGGCGATGCACATCGCCGCCGCCCGCCCGCGCTTCCTCTCCCGCGAGGAGGTCCCGGCCGAGGCCGTCGAGACCGAGCGCCGCGTGGCCGAGCAGACCGCCAAGGAGGAGGGCAAGCCCGAGCAGGCGATCACCAAGATCGTCGAGGGTCGGGTCAACGCCTACTTCAAGGACTTCGTCCTGCTCGAGCAGCCGTCGATCACCGAGCCCAAGCGCACGGTGAAGCAGATCCTCGACGACGCCGGCCTGACCGTGCAGCGGTTCGCCCGCTTCGAGGTCGGCCAGGCGTAACGAGCCGCAGGCCACCGAGACACCACGGTGCCGGCCCCGTCCCACCCGGGACGGGGCCGGTGCCGTCTCCGGGCCCGGCTGGCGCCCGGCACGCCTCCTGGCAGGATCACCACGACCGACGTCGAGCGAGGGATGAGCAGTTGACCGACACCGCCGCGCCGCAGACGACCTCCCACCCGCCGCTCTCCGCGCCCAGCGCCTTCCAGCCCGCCGACGGCGACGGCTACCAGCGGGTGCTGCTCAAGCTCTCCGGCGAGGCCTTCGGCGGCGGCAGCGTCGGCGTCGACGGCGGCATCGTGCACAGCATCGCCGAGCAGCTCGCCGCGGTCGTGCACGGCGGCACCCAGGTCGCCGTCGTCGTCGGCGGGGGCAACTTCTTCCGCGGCGCCGAGCTGGCCGAGGCCGGCATGGACCGCCGGCACGCCGACTACATGGGCATGCTCGGCACGGTCATGAACGCCCTGGCCCTGCAGGCGTTCTGCGAGCAGGTGGGTCTGGAGACCCGCGTGCAGACGGCGATCACGATGGGCCAGGTCGCCGAGCCCTACATCCCGCGCAAGGCCGTGCGGCACATGGAGAAGGGCCGGCTGGTCATCTTCGGCGCCGGCGCGGGCATGCCGTACTTCTCCACCGACACCGTCGCCGCCCAGCGCGCGCTGGAGATCGGCTGCCAGGTGCTGCTCATGGCCAAGAACGGCGTCGACGGCGTCTACGACGACGACCCGCGCACCAACCCGGCCGCCACCATGTACGACGACCTCGAGTACGCCACGGTGCTCGCCGACCAGCTCAAGGTCGCCGACGCCACCGCCATCAGCCTGTGCATGGACAACCGCATGCCGATCGTGGTCTTCAACCTGCTGCGTGACGGCAACATCGCCCGCGCCGCGGCGGGTGAGAGGATCGGGACGCTGATCAGCTGAGCGCGCCCGCGCGAGCACGCCGCACCGCACAGACGGGCGGGGAGACCCCGCCGCAGGAGGAGAGACCCGTGATCGACGACACCCTGCTCGACGCCGAGGAGCGGATGGACAAGGCCCTGTCGGTCGCTCGGGAGGACCTCGGCTCGGTGCGCACCGGCCGCGCGGCCCCCTCGATGTTCAACAAGATCCTGGTCGACTACTACGGCGCCCCCACCCCGGTGCCGCAGATGTCGTCGATCACCGTGCCCGAGGCGCGGATGGCGGTCATCAAGCCCTACGACAACAGCCAGCTCCCGGCCATCGAGCGGGCCATCCGCGACAGCGATCTGGGCGTCAACCCGACCAACGACGGCCAGATCATTCGGGTGGTCTTCCCGCAGCTGACCGAGGAGCGCCGCCGGGACCTGGTGAAGATGGCGCGCGGCAAGGGCGAGGACGCCAAGGTCGCCATCCGCAACGTGCGCCGCCGGGCCAAGGAGGAGCTCGACCGCATCGCCAAGGACGGCGAGGCGGGGGAGGACGACGTGCGCCGCGCGGAGAAAGAGCTCGACGACCTCACCGCCCAGCACGTCTCGGCGATCGACGACGCGGTCAAGAACAAGGAGGGCGAGCTGCTCGAGGTCTGAGCGCTCTCCCCGGTCCTCCCCATGACCTCCCGTCCCGACGCCGCCGGGACCGGCCCGTCCCGGGACGCCGACACCGGGCCGATCCCGGTCGTCCGGCGTGCCGTGCCGCCGCCCCCGCCGCCCGCTCCGGTCCGGCCGGCGTCCCCGCCGACCAGCCCGTCCACGGCCCCGCCCGGGGCCGCACACCGGCCGCCGCCCGCGACCGGCACGCCGGCACCGGACACCCAGGAGCTGGTCGTCCCGGCCGGCGGGCCGGTCCCGGCCGGGTCGAGCCTGGCCGCCGAGCCCGACCCCGAGCCCGACCTGGTCCCGCCCAGCAGCAGCCGGGCCGGGCGGAACCTGGTCGCCGCCATCGGTGTCGGCCTCGGGCTCGGCGCGGTCATCATCGCCTCGCTGCTCGTCTACCGCCCGGCGTTCCTGCTGGTGGTGGGCGCGGCGATCCTGGTCGGCGTCGTCGAGCTGGTGCGGGCGCTGGAGGCCGGGGGTGCCCGGGCGCCGCTCGTCCCGCTCGTCGTCGGCACCGTGGCGATGCTGGCGCTCGCCTGGACGCGGGGTCCCGACGGGCTGGTGGTCGCCTTCCTGTGCACCGCGGTCGCCGTCCTGCTGTGGCGCCTCGGCGACGGCCCGGAGGGCTACCTGCGCGACGCCTCGGCCGGTGTGTTCGTCGCGCTCTACGTGCCGCTGCTGGCCGGCTTCGCGGTGCTGCTGCTCGTCCCCGACGACGGGGCGACCCGGGTGCTGCTGTTCATCGCGACGGTGGTCGGCAACGACGTCGGCGGCTACACGGCCGGGGTGCTGTGGGGGCGGCACCCGATGGCGCCCACGGTGAGCCCCAAGAAGTCGTGGGAGGGCATGGCCGGGTCGCTGGTGGCCTGCATCGCGGTCGCCACCCCGATCGTCACCCTGGCCCTGGACGGGCCCTGGTGGGGCGGGGTGCTCCTCGGCGCGGCGCTCGCGGTCAGCGCCACCGCGGGGGACCTGGGGGAGTCGCTGGTCAAGCGGGACCTCGGCATCAAGGACATGGGCACCCTGCTGCCGGGCCACGGCGGGATCATGGACCGCCTCGACAGCCTGCTGCCCTCCGCCGCGGTCGCCTACCTGCTGCTGTCCTGGGTCGCCCCCGCCTGAGCGGCGGTCACCTCCCAGGTCGAGCCGACGACGGCGAAGCCGCGCCGGGCGTACCAGTGCCGCGGCCAGTCGGCGGCGTCGGCCTCCAGCACCACCAGGTCGCAGCCGGCGCCGGCGGCCCGCTCCAGCAGCCGGGCGAGCACGGCGTCGGCGTGCCCGCGGCCCCGCGCCGCCGGATCGGTCACCACCGTCTCCACCGCCGCGGTGGCGCCGTCCACCCGCAGCTGCCCGGAGGCCACCACCCGGCCGGACTCCCGCACCGCCACGTCGGTGACGGCGACGACCCGGTCGGTGCGGTGCTCCCGGCCGACGAGCTGCGCCACCACCTCGTCGAGGTCGGGCACGCCGGCCAGGCCGCGGCGCCACCCGGCCTCCCACAGCGGGTGCACGTCGCGCTGGTCGACCACCTCGGCGGGCCCGGCCCCGGGCAGCGCCGGCACGGGTGGGCGGGCCATGACCAGCAGCTCCTCGACCTGCCACCCGCGCCGGGCCAGCTCCCCGGCGACGGCGTCCGCGCCGGGCCAGGTGAGAGTGGCCGCGGGGTGCGGCAGGCCGGTGGCGGTGGCGGCCCGCTCGAGGGTGTCGGCGTCGACCGGCGCGCCGAGCACCAGCCGGTTGTCGTCGTGGGAGTGCGGGAAGCGCGGGTCGAGCACCGCGACGCCGCCGGGCACGTCGCGCACCTCGGCGGCACGGCGGGTGCGCACCGACAGCGCGAGCGCGTGCGCCCGGCCGAGGGCGTCGTCCGGCGCGGGCAGCACCGGTGGCACGGGCGGCCGGTACGGGACGACGGCGACCACCGCGGCCGCCGGCAGTGGCCCGTACAGGTGCGGGAAGCGCGTGCCGGCGGGGTCGCCGTGCACGCCGGGCTCCTCCACCACCGGGTCGGCGAGGCGGGCCGGGTCGACGACGAGCAGCACCAGGTCGCGCCGGGCGGGGAAGAGCCGCTCGGCGGGCAGGTGCACCTGCTCGGGCCGGGAGAGGTGGACGAACGGCCCGTCGGGGAGCAGCGCACCGACGGCCAGCGCCGCCCGCCAGGTGGCCGGCTCGCAGAGGTGGACCAGGACGCTCACGCGGGCGGCGAGTCGGGGTCGATCCCGCGGGCGGTCAGCGCCGACTCGATCGCCTCGCACACCGTGCGGACGACGGCCACCCGCGCGTACCGCTTGTCGTCGCCGGGGACGACGGTCCAGCGCCCGCCCGCGTGGTCGGTGCGCGCCAGCATGTCCTCGACGGCGTCCTCGTAGGCCGCCCGCTTGTCCCGGTTGCGCCAGTCCTCGTCGGTGAGCTTCCACGCGCGGTAGGGGTCGTCGCGGCGGGACTCGAAGCGGCGCAGCTGCTCCTCGGGCGAGACGTGCATCCAGAACTTGACCAGCACGGTGCCCTCGGCGGCCAGCGTGGTCTCCAGGTCGACGATCTCCCCGTAGGCCCGCTGCCAGGCCTCCTCGGTGGCGAAGCCCTCCACCCGCTCGACCAGCACCCGGCCGTACCAGGTGCGGTCGAGCACGGCCATGCCGCCCCAGCCGGGCAGCACCGGCCAGAACCGCCACAGGAAGTGGTGCCGCTTCTCGTCGTAGGAGGGGGCGGCGAACTGGGCGACCCGCACGTGCCGCGGATCGAGCTCGTCGACCAGCCGCTTGATCGCCCCGCCCTTGCCCGAGGCGTCCCAGCCCTCGAACAGCACGCACAGCGGCGGACCGAGCTCCCCGGACCCGATCTGCCCGCCGAGGAGCAGCCGCAGGTGCACCAGCCGCTGCTGCGCGGTGGCCAGCTGCTCCTTGCCCTCCTTCTTCGACAGCCGGGCGGACAGGTCGACGTCGTCGAGTCGGCTCACCCCGCCGAGCCTGGCGCACCGGCGGGCGCTCGGCACCCTCACCCGTGCTCGACGGTGTGGTGCAGCAGCACGTTGCCCGAGCCCGGCAGCGGGCGCGCCTCGCGCAGCGCCAGTCGGGCCGCGGTCCCGGGCGGGAAGGCGGCCAGGCCGGCGCCCAGCACGACGGGGGAGACCAGCAGGTACAGCTCGTCGACCAGGCCGGCGGCGAGCAGGTCGCCCCACAGCGTCCGGCTGCCGAAGACGAGCACCTCCCCGCCGTCCCCCTCGCGCAGCGCGGCCACCGCGCGTCGGCCCTCGGCGCGCGGCACGACCGTGGTGGTGTCCGCCCACGGGCCGCCGTCGGCGGGCGTGAGGGTGTCGGACACGACCACCTCGGGCAGGCGGCCGTTGCGCTCGGCGGTCTCGCGGTGCACCGGGGCCACCGAGGGGTCCTGGGCCACCGCGGGGGACACCGACGGGTCGGCGGCGACGGCGGGCCAGTACGCCGACATGCCGCGGTAGGTGGTGGCGCCCATGAGCAGGGTGCCGGCGGCGCGCAGCCGCTCGAGGTTGTGGGCGTCGAAGGACGCGTCCATGGTCAGGCCGCTGATGTCCCCGCCGGGGCCGGCGACGTAGCCGTCCACGGACACGATGTTGCTCACGACGACGGTGCTCACGGTGCTCCCCTCGGGTCGGGTGGGGTCCTCACCCCGTACGGAGACACCGGGACGCGCCGACTCATCGGTCGGCGGTGGACCCGGTGCCGAACACCGCGTGCAGGGCCGGGTCGACGAAGCCGGCGATCCGGTCGACCCGGCCGTCGCGCAGCCCGAGCACGACCACCGCCCCGGGGGGCCAGGCGCCCTCGGCGCGCTGCTCGCCGAGCAGGCCGAGCGAGGCGTTCACCGCGGCCGGCCGCAGCCGCCAGGGGGTGGCGAACACCCGCCGGGCGAGGAAGCGGCCGACGTCGGCGCGCCCGGTGAACCAGGCCGGCAGCGGCGGCATGGTGAACCGGACGTCCTCGGTCAGCAGCTGCAGCAGCGCGTCGACGTCGGCGCGCTCCCAGGCGGCCACGAACCGCTCGACCAGCGCGGTCCGGCCGGCCTCGCCGAGCCGGGCGAGCTCCGCCTGCTGGCTGCGGGCGGGCAGCCGCTGGGCGAGGCCGCCGCGGGCGCGCTGCAGCGCGCTGTTGACCGAGGCGGGACTGGTGTCGAGCAGGGCCGCCGTCTCCGCGGCGCTGTAGCCGAGGACCTCCCGCAGCAGCAGGACGGCGCGCTGGGTGGCCGGCAGGTGCTGCAGTGCGGCGACGTAGGCGAGCTCGACGCTCTCCCGGCGCAGGTAGGCGGCGGCCGGGTCGAGGGCGTCGGCGCGGTCGTCGACGAGGTCCTCGGGCAGCGGCTCGAGCCACACCGGCCCCGGGACCGGCTCCCCGAGGTCGTCGACGTCCGAGCGCGGCGGGCCCGCGTCCGGCGACAGCAGCCGCGGCCGGCGCCGGGCCTGCCGCAGGCAGACCGACGTCGCCACCCGGTACAGCCAGGTGCGCAGCGAGCTGCGCCCCTCGAAGCCCGGCAGGCCGCGCCAGGCGGCCAGCAGCGTCTCCTGGAGCGCGTCCTCGGCGTCGTGGGGCGAGCCGAGCACGCGGTAGCAGTGCGCCGCGAGCTCCCGGCGGTGCCGCTGCGCGAGGCGGGCGAACGCGGCCTCGTCGCCGGCGCGGGCGGCGTCGACGTCGTCGTCGTCCGGGGTCACCGCACCTCCGCGTGCCGGCGGATCCATGCGTGCATGGCGATGCCCGCGGCGACGCCGGCGTTGATCGAGCGGGTGGAGCCGAACTGGGCGATGGACAGCACGTCGTCGGCGACCGCCCGCGCCTCCGCCGACAGGCCGGTGCCCTCCTGGCCGAAGAGCAGCACGCACGCCCGTGGCAGCGGCGCGGTCTCGATGGGGCGGGCACCGGGGAGGTTGTCGACGGCGAGCACCGGCAGCTCCGCACCGCGCGCCCAGGTGCCCAGCGCCGCGGCGTCGGGGTGGTGGCGCACGTGCAGGTACCGGTCGGTGACCATCGCGCCCCTGCGGTTCCAGCGCTTCCGCCCGACGACGTGCACCTCCGCGGCGAGGAAGGCGTTGGCGGTGCGCACGACCGTGCCGATGTTGAGGTCGTGCCGCCAGTTCTCGATGGCGACGTGGAAGGCGTGCCGGCGCGGGTCGAGGTCGGCCACGATCGCCTCGACGGTCCAGTAGCGGTACCGGTCGACGACGTTGCGCCGGTCGCCGTGCGCGAGCAGGTCCGGGTCGTAGCGCGGGTCGTCCGGCCACGGCCCCTCCCAGGGGCCCACGCCCACGGTGTCCAGCGGGGTGCGGCCGGTCTCCGCCTCGGTCACCCGGCCGACGCTAGCGGCCTCCCGTCGCGCCTCCGGGGGGATGACGGGACCGTCCGGCACCATGTCCCGACCGCGAGTGACGGATTGACGACAACGGGTGACTGTGAGGTGGGATGGCGGCGCAGCCGGACGACGGGACGACGGACGGGCGGGCGCCCGGCGCGGAGGGACCCGTGCCGCCTGCCGAGGAGTGGGCGGACTGGCTGCCCGACTGGCTGGCCCCGCCCGCGGGCGCCGCCGAGGAGCAGTCGGACGGCGGGATCTCCGCGGACGACACGCCCGCGGACGACACCAGCGCGGACGAGCCCGCGGACGCGGTCGCCGAGCCCGTCGCCGAGCCCGTCGCCCAGCCCCTCGCCGAGCGCGTCGCCGCGGGACCGGCGCCAGTGGCACCTGCCGTCGCCGACCCGGTCGCGGTCGAGGCCCCAGCGGTCGAGGACTCCCCGGTCGAGGAGCCCGCGGTCGAGGAGCCCGCGGTCGAGGACGTCCCCGAGCCGGCCGCGGTCGCGGACGTCCCCGAGCCCGTCGCCCCCGAGCCCGCCGCTCACGAGGCGGAGGAGCCTGCCGGAGAGCCCGAGCCGCTGGGTGCCGTCGTGGCCCGGGACCTGCCGGTCGTCGTCGGCCCGCGACGCCGTCCGCGGCGCCGGGTGGGGATCGCCGGGGCGCTGGCGCTGCTCGTCGCGGGCGGCGTCGCGGGCGCGGCGGCCCTGGTCTCCTCGGGGTCCGGACCGGTGCCGACCGCGGCCGTCCAGGCGTCCCCGGAGACCACCCGCGCCCCGGTGCGGGTCGCGCCTCCGGCCGTGCCCTCCGCCGCGGCCGGCGCCGTCCCGGCCGCGCCGACCACGAGCGTCCCGGTGCCGTCCGTCGCGGCGGAGACCGCCGGCACCGCGACGGCACCGCCGCCCGTCCGCAGCCCCCGGCTCCGGAGCGCGGCACCGGCCACCGCACCGGCGAGCGCGCCGGCCCCCGTGGCGGCTCCGCCCGTGGCCGCCGCCCCGGTGCCGGCCGCGCCGCCGGACGCCGTCCCCGTCGTCGTGCCCCCCGCGCCGGCACCCGGGGGCGGCGCGCCACCGGCCGGGGGACCGGCCGACCCGGCCCCGCCGGCGGAGGTGCCGGTGCCGGAGTCGCCGGAGGACGCGCCCGGGCCGGGCCCGGTCGTCCCGCCGGTCGAGGTCCCCGGCGACGGGACCCCCGTCCCGCCCGTCGAGGTGCCGGACGAGGACTCGACGGACCCGACCGGGACCCCTCCGTCCGAGACGGACCCGACCGGGACGCAGACGCCGGGGAGCACCGACCCGCCGTCGCCGTCGCCGTCGCCGTCCCCGTCGCCGCTGCCCTGAGCGAGCCAGCTCACCCGCAGCGGGACCCGGGACGCGCCGGGGGATGGGACGATGGGGAGGCCATGACTGCCCTGCCCCTCGTCCTCGACGCCCCGCGCCGGGGCAAGCCGCCCCGCCACCTCGCCGACCTGACCCGCGAGGAGGCGCGCGCCGCCGTGGCCGAGCTGGGGCAGCCGGCCTTCCGTGCCGACCAGCTGGCGCGGCACTACTTCCGCGGGGTCACCGACCCGGCGCAGATGACCGACCTGCCGGCCGCCGCCCGCGAGGCGCTCACCGGCGCGCTGCTGCCCGGGCTGCTCACGCCGGTGCGCACGCTCAGCGCCGACGGCGGCCGCACCCGCAAGACGCTGTGGCGCCTGCACGACGGCGCGCTGGTCGAGAGCGTGCTCATGCGCTACCCCGACCGCGCCACGGTGTGCATCTCCAGCCAGGCCGGCTGCGGCATGGCCTGCCCCTTCTGCGCCACCGGCCAGAACGGGCTGACCCGCAACCTGTCGACGGCCGAGATCGTCGGCCAGGCGGTCGCGGCGGCCGCGGCCATGGCCGGCGGTGAGGTGCCGGGTGGTCCCGGCCGGCTGTCCAACGTGGTCTTCATGGGCATGGGCGAGCCGCTGGCCAACTACCCGCGGGTGCGCCAGACGCTGCGGGCGCTGCTCGCCCCGGCGCCCTGGGGCCTCGGGCTGTCCCAGCGCTCGGTCACCGTCTCCACCGTCGGCCTGGTGCCCGGCATCCGGAAGCTCACCGAGGAGGGCGTGGCGGTCACCCTCGCGGTGAGCCTGCACGCTCCCGACGACGAGCTCCGCGACACCCTGGTGCCGATCAACACCCGGTACGGCGTCCGGGAGGTCGTCGACGCCGCCGACGCCTACGCCGCCCGCACCGGCCGCCGCTACTCGGTCGAGTACGCGCTCATCCGCGACGTCAACGACCAGCCCGAGCGGGCCGACCTCCTGGGCCGGCTGCTGGCCGGGAAGCTGGCCCACGTGAACCTCATCCCGCTCAACCCGACCCCGGGCAGCCCGTGGGACGCCAGCCCGCTGCCGGCGCAGCGGGAGTTCGTCGCGCGGCTGCGGGCCGCCGGCGTGCCGACGACGGTCCGCGACACCCGCGGCCAGGACATCGACGGCGCCTGCGGGCAGCTGGCGGCGGCCGACCGCGTGGACGGCGTCCCGACCGTGGCGGTGCCGGCGCCGTCGGTGGAGCCGCCGGTGGAACTGGGCGCCGAGGCCGACGGGTGAGCTCGGAGGCGCCGGCCGCCGAGGCCCACGAGCACAGCCACGCCGACGTCTCGGGCGGGTGGCTGCGGGCCGCCGTCTTCGGCGCGATGGACGGGCTGGTCACCAACACCGCGCTGGTCGCCGGGGTCGGCGGCGGGGGCGCCCCGGCACGCACGATCGTGCTCTCCGGGGTGGCGAGCCTGGTCGCCGGCGCCATCTCCATGGCGCTGGGCGAGTACACCTCGGTGCGGACGCAGAACGAGCAGCTCGACCTCGAGGTGGAGAAGGAGCGCCGCGAGCTCGAGCGCAACCCCGGCGGTGAGCTCGCCGAGCTCGTGCAGATGATGCAGGTGCGCGGGGTGGACGCCGACCTCGCCCGGCAGGTGGCCGTCCAGCTGCACCGCGACCCCGACGTCGCGCTCCGCCTGCACGTGGTCGCCGAGCTGGGCCTCAACCCGAACGACAAACCCTCGCCGCGGGTCGCGGCGGTCTCGTCGTTCCTCACCTTCGCCACCGGGGCGGTGGTCCCGCTGCTGCCCTACCTGCTGGGCTGGTCGGTGCTGTGGGTGGCGCTGCTGTGCGGCGGGGCCGGCCTGCTGGCCGCGGGGGCGCTGTCCTCGCGCTTCACCCCCCGGAGCTGGTGGTTCGCGGGGCTGCGCCAGCTGCTGTTCGGTGCGCTGGCCGCGGGGGTCACCTACGCCATCGGCACGGCGATCGGCGTCACCGCGACCTGAGGGCCCGCCACGCGCGACGACCCGGCCCCGCGCGGTGGCGGGACCGGGTCGTCGTGTCGGGTGCAGGGGCTACGGGCGCCAGGCGGTCCGCTTGCGGCGCAGGTCCCACAGCAGCACGACGACCAGCAGGGCGGCGATGCCGATCAGCCAGAGGTCCTCCATCCGGCCCTCGTGGTTGCCCCACAGGTAGGCCAGCATCGACAGCACGCCGAGCCAGCCGGCGACCTGTCCCCACTTGCCGGCGCGGCCGTGCCACCCCCAGTCCTCGGGGCGCTCGTGCTCCACGGGGTGCTCGCCCGCGCGGACCACGCCCTCCTCGCGGTTGGGCTGGTTGACGCGCGTCGTCGCCGGGTCGTGCTGGCGGACCCCGGGGCCGTGCTGCTCGCTCACGGGCCCCATCCTGCCAGCCGCGGCCGCCGCGCACCGGACGAGGTGGGGGGCGGGCCGCCCCGCGCGTCGGGGAGGATCGCGGCATGAGCGAGCCGCGCGAGGTGACCCTGCTGGGCTCCACCGGCTCGATCGGCCGGCAGGCGATCGCGGTCGCCGCGCAGAACCCCGACCGGCTGCGGATCACCGCGCTGGCCGCCGGCGGGGGCGACGTCGCCCGCCTGGCCGAGCAGGCGCTGACCCTCGGGGTGCGCACCGTCGCGGTGGCCCGGGCGACGGCGGCGCAGGACCTGCAGCTGGCGTTCTACGCGGCGGCCTCGCAGCGCGGCTGGGCCCGGGGCGAGTACGCGCTGCCGGAGATCCTCGCCGGGCCGCGCGCCGCCGAGGAGCTGGCGGCGCGGCGCACCGACGTCGTCCTCAACGGCATCACCGGCTCCATCGGGCTGGGGCCCACGCTGTCGGCGCTGCGGGCGGGCACCACCGTGGCCCTGGCCAACAAGGAGTCCCTCGTCGCCGGCGGCGACCTCGTCCTCGCCGCCACCGCGCCCGGCCAGCTGGTGCCGGTGGACTCCGAGCACTCCGCCCTGGCGCAGTGCCTGCGCGGCGGGGACAGGGGAGAGGTCGCCCGGCTGGTGCTCACCGCGAGCGGCGGGCCCTTCCGCGGGCGCCGCGCCGCCGAGCTCGCCGACGTCACCCCCGAGCAGGCGCTGGCCCACCCCACCTGGGACATGGGGCCGGTCGTGACCGTCAACTCCGCGACCCTGGTCAACAAGGGCCTGGAGCTCATCGAGGCGCACCTGCTCTTCGGCGTCCCCTACGCCGACATCGACGTCGTCGTGCACCCGCAGTCGATCGTGCACTCGATGGTCACCTTCACCGACGGCGCCACCATCGCCCAGGCCAGCCCGCCGGACATGCGGCTGCCGATCGCGCTCGCGCTGGCCTGGCCCGACCGGCTACCGCACGTGCAGCCGGCCCTGGACTGGTCGACGGCGAGCACGTGGGAGTTCGCGCCGCTCGACGCCGACGCGTTCCCCGCCGTCCGGCTGGCCCGCGCGGCGGGGGAGGCCGGCGGCGTCGTCCCGGCGCTGTACAACGCGGCCAACGAGGAGGCGGTCGCCGCCTTCCTCGCCGGACGGCTGCGTTTCCCGGACGTCGTCGGCCTCGTCGCGCGTACCCTCGACGACGCGCCGGACCTCGGCGCACCCACCTGCGTGGACGACGTGCTGGCCGCCGAGCGGTGGGCCCGGCAGCACGCCCGCGCCGCCCTGGCCGGAGGACCGAGCTGAGCACGCTCCTGACCGTCCTCGGGATCGCCGCCTTCTTCGTCGGGCTGCTGTTCTCGATCGGCTTCCACGAGTTCGGTCACTTCTTCTGGGCCCGGAAGTTCGGCATGCGGGTGCCGCAGTTCATGGTCGGCTTCGGTCCCACGCTGTTCTCCCGGACCAGGGGCGAGACCGAGTACGGCGTCAAGGCCGTCCCGCTGGGTGGCTACATCCGCATCGTCGGCATGATCCCGCCGGCCGAGGAGCACGAGAGCAAGCGGGCCACCCGCATGCGCACGTTCATCGCCGAGGTGCGCGGCCAGGCCCTCGACGACGTGCTGCCCAGCGACGGCGACCGGGTCTTCTACAAGAAGCCCTGGTGGCAGCGCGTGGTCGTCATGTTCGCCGGCCCGTTCCACAACCTGGTGCTGGCGCTCGTCTTCTTCGCCGTCACGCTCACCGCCATCGGCACGAACGTCATCACCACCCAGGTCGAGACCGTGCCCGCCTGCGTGGTGCCGGCCGGCGCGGAGAGCATCCGGCTCGCCGAGGACCAGGGCCGCGACGTCTGCGACATCCCGATCGTCACCAGCGGCGCCGACGCGGGCCAGGTCTGCGAGGAGGGCACGCCGGGCTGCTCGCTCCCGGTGGCCAGCCCCGCCGCCGAGGCGGGGCTCCGCCCGGGTGACACGATCGTGGCCATCGGCGGGCAGCAGGTCGATCCCACGGCCTACGACAGCTGGACGACGGTCCAGCAGGCCATCCGCAGCTCGGCGGACCAGCCCCTCGACCTCACCGTCGAGCGTGACGGGCAGCGCCGGGAGCTCACCGTCACCCCGATCGAGAACGTGGTGGCCACCGCGGACGGCGAGGGCACCACGACCGCCGGCTACCTCGGCGTCGGCCCGGTGTTCGGCTTCGCCCGCCAGTCGCCGTCCGCCCTGCCCGGGTACTTCGGGATGGTCGTCACCCAGTCGGTGCAGCGGCTGGTCGAGATCCCCGAGCGCGTGCCGCAGCTGTTCCGGGCCGCCTTCCTCGGCGAGGAGCGCGACGCCAACGGCCCGATCGGCGTCGTCGGCGTCGGGCGCATCTCCGGCGAGGTGTTCGCGATCGACCGGATCAGCGGCCTGGAGAAGCTGTCGTTCTTCCTCAGCCTGCTGGCCAGCGTCAACCTGGTGCTGTTCCTGTTCAACCTGCTGCCGATCTACCCGCTCGACGGCGGCCACGTGGCCGGGGCGCTGTACGAGAAGGCCCGCTCGGTCGTCGCCCGGTGGCGCGGCCGCCCCGACCCCGGGCCCTTCGACATCGCCCGGCTGATGCCGGTCGCCTACGTCGTCGCCGGGCTGTTCGTCGCGCTGTCGGGGCTGCTGCTCGTCGCCGACGTGGTCAACCCGATCACACTCCAGTAGGTCGCGGCGCCGACCTGCGCGGAGCGGGGATACTCGGGGCCATGTCCACCGTCGTCGGTCTCGGCATGCCCGCTGCACCCCCGCCCGTCCTCGCACCCCGGCGCAGGACCCGCCAGCTCATGGTGGGCGACGTGGGGGTCGGCAGCGACCACCCGGTCAGCGTCCAGTCGATGACCACGACCAAGACCGCCGACGTCAACGCGACGCTGCAGCAGATCGCCGAGCTGACCGCATCCGGGTGCCAGATCGTGCGGGTCGCCGTCCCCGACACCGACGACGCCGAGGCGCTGCCGGTCATCGCGAGGAAGTCGCAGATCCCGGTCATCGCCGACATCCACTTCCAGCCGCGCTACGTCTTCGCCGCGATCGACGCCGGCTGCGCCGCGGTGCGCGTGAACCCGGGCAACATCAAGAAGTTCGACGACAAGGTCGGCGAGATCGCCCGCGCAGCCAAGGGCGCCGGCATCCCGATCCGCATCGGCGTGAACGCCGGGTCGCTGGACAAGCGGCTGCTGGCCAAGTACGGCAAGGCGACGCCGGAGGCGCTGGTGGAGTCGGCGCTGTGGGAGTGCTCGCTGTTCGAGGAGCACGACTTCCGCGACATCAAGATCTCGGTGAAGCACAACGACCCGGTGGTCATGGTTCGCGCCTACGAACTGCTCGCCGCGCAGTGCGAGTACCCGCTGCACCTCGGGGTCACCGAGGCCGGCCCCGCCTTCCAGGGGACCATCAAGTCGGCCGTCGCCTTCGGTGCCCTCCTCAGCCAGGGCATCGGCGACACGATCCGCGTCTCGCTGTCCGCGCCTCCCGCCGAGGAGGTCAAGGTCGGCAACCAGATCCTCGAGTCCCTCAACCTGCGCCAGCGCGGCCTGGAGATCGTCAGCTGCCCGTCGTGCGGGCGCGCCCAGGTCGACGTCTACAAGCTGGCCGACGAGGTGACCGCCGGGCTCGAGGGCATGGAGGTGCCGCTGCGGGTCGCGGTCATGGGTTGCGTCGTCAACGGCCCCGGCGAGGCGCGCGAGGCCGACCTCGGCGTCGCGTCCGGCAACGGCAAGGGCCAGATCTTCGTCAAGGGCGAGGTCGTCAAGACCGTGCCGGAGTCGCAGATCGTCGAGACGCTCATCGAGGAGGCCATGCGGATCGCCGGCGAGCAGGTCGACGACGGCGTCGCCTCCGGCCCGCCCGTCGTCACCGTCAGCTGACCCGCCCGCCCCCGTGCTCCGCTCGCCGACCGCCCGCGTCCTCGACGAGACCGACGAGCCGGCCGTCCGCCGGCTCCTCGCGCTCGACCCGGTCGGGGCCTGCGTGATCGCCGGGCGGGTGGAGGTCGCGGGGACGGCGCCGGCGGCGCTCGGCGCCCCGCTGTGGGGCATCGGGGGCGGCCGCACCCTCGACGCGGTCTGCCTGGCCGGCGCGAACCTCATCCCGTTCGCCGTCCCCGGCGCCGAGCGGGCCGCGGCCACCGCCTTCGCCGAGCGCGCCCGCCGGTCCGGGCGGCGCTGCTCGACCATCGTGGGGCCCGCGGCCGCCGTCGACCCGCTGTGGGAGCTGCTCGAGCCCTCCTGGGGACCGGCCCGCGACCACCGGCCCCGGCAGCCGCTCCTGGCCGTCGAGGGTCCCCCGGCGGTGGCGCCCGAGCCGCGGGTGCGCCCGGTGCGGCCCGCCGAGGTCGACGTCCTGCTGCCGGCCGCCGTCGCGATGTTCACCGAGGAGGTCGGCGTCAGCCCGCTGCGCATCGACGGGGGCGCCGGCTACCGGGCCCGCGTCGAGGACCTCGTGCGGGCCGGGCAGTCGCTGGCCTGGATCGAGGACGGCGAGGTGCTGTTCAAGGCCGAGATCGGCGCGGTGTCCCGCGCGGCCTGCCAGGTGCAGGGCGTGTGGGTCGCCCCGGCGCTGCGCGGCCGCGGCATCGGCGCCGCCGGCATGGCCGCCGTCGTCGAGTACGCCCGGACGGCGATCGCGCCGCTGGTCAGCCTCTACGTCAACGACTACAACGCCCCGGCCCGGGCGGTGTACCGCCGGGTCGGCTTCAGCGAGGTCGGCTGCTACGCCAGCGTCCTGTTCTGAAGCGCCTCCCGGGAACCGGCAGCAGCGTCTGACAGGGTGGGGGGCCGTGGCAGCACGACGCACGGCGGTCCTCGGTTCGGTCCTGACCCTCCTCGCCGCGCCGGCGCTGGCGGCCTGCTCCGGCAGCTCCGAGGACGACGTCCGGGCGGCCGCGCAGGCCTTCCTCGACGACTGGTCGGCCGGCGACGCCGACGCCGCCGCCGCGGCCACCACCGACCCCGGTGCGGCCGGTGCCCTGCTCGAGCAGACCGCGACCGACCTCCCCGACGCCACGCTCGCCGCCGAGCTCGGCGAGGTCAGCGTCGACGACGGCACCGCCACCGCCGGCTGGACCGCCACCTGGGACCTCGCCGCCGCCCCCGACTGGACCTACGAGGCCACCCTGGAGCTCCGGGAGGGCGACGAGGGCTGGGCGGTCGTGGCCGCGCCCACCGTCGTCCACCCCGAGCTGGCCGACGGCCAGCGCCTGCAGCTGACCCGGACGCTGCCCGACCGCGCCGCGCTCACCGACGCCGCGGGCCAGCCGCTGTTCACCCCCACCGAGGTGGTCGACGTCGGCGTCTCCAAGGACGAGGTCACCGACCTGCCGGCGCTCGCCGCGGCGCTCTCGGCGGCCACCGGCATCCCGGCCGAGCAGATCACCGCCGACGTCGAGGCCGCCCCGGCGGGCCAGTTCGTGCCGGTGATCACCCTGCGCCGGCCCGACTTCGAGGCCATCCGCGCCCAGGTGTTCGACCTGCCCGGCGCGGTGTTCCCCACCAGCACGCGGCTGCTGGCCCCCTCGGCGCGGTTCGCCTCGGCGCTGCTCGGCCGCGTCGGCGCGGCCACCGCCGAGGTGATCGAGGAGACCACCGGCGACGACGGGGCCGCCTACGCCGCGGGCGACCAGCTGGGCCTGTCGGGCCTGCAGCGCGCCTTGCAGGAGCAGCTCACCGGCACCCCGGGGTTCACCGTGTCGGTGGTGAGCGCCGACGCGTCCACCGGCGACACCGGCCGCGAGGTCGGCGCCGTCGAGCCGGTGCCCGGCGAGCCGGTGCAGACGCCGCTGGTCCGCCCGCTGCAGGACGCCGCCGACGCCGCCGTCGCCACCCAGCCGCTGGCCACCCACCTGGTCGTCGTGCGGCCCGGGACCGGTGAGCTCCTGGCCGTGTCCTCGAACGAGGCGGCCGCCGCCGGCAACGCGCTGAGCGGGCAGTACCCGCCCGGCTCGAGCATGAAGACGGTGACGGCCACCGCCCTGCTGTCCGCCGGCGCGCTCACCCCGGACACCCCGGTGGCCTGTCCGGGGACGACGGTCGTGGAGGGGCGCGAGTTCGAGAACCAGGACCAGTTCGACCTGGGCACGGTGCCCTTCACCGAGGCCTTCGCCCAGTCGTGCAACACGACGTTCATCCAGACCGGCCTGCAGCTGCCCGACGACGCGCTGGCCTCCGCGGCCGCCTCCTACGGCATCGGCGCCGACTGGGAGCTGCCGGTCGAGGTCTTCTCCGGGAGCGTGCCCGCGGACTCCACCGGCACCACCAAGGCGGCGAACGCCATCGGCCAGGGCGAGGTGCTGGTGAGCCCGGCGCAGATGGCGCTGGTCGCCGCCGGCATCGCCGGCGGCACCCCCGCCGTCCCGGTGGAGGTCGTCGGCGCCGACCCGGCCGGGCCGGCGCCGGCGGGTCCGGGCCAGGCGGTCCTCGACCAGCTGCGGCCGATGATGCGGCAGGTCGTGCTCTCGGGGACGGCGACCGCGCTGGCCGCCCGCGGCGAGGTGTACGGCAAGACCGGCACCGCCGAGTTCGGCGGCAACACCCCGCCGGACTCCCACGGCTGGTTCGTGGGCTACCAGCTCGGCGGCCCCCAGGGCGACGTCGCCTTCGCCGTCCTGGTGGAGGCCGGCCAGTCCAGCCGCGCCGCCGTCGGCGTCACCGACGCGTTCCTCGGCGCCCTCGGCTGAGGACCGCCGGCCGGGGGGTCAGGACAGGCCGGGCAGCGACGTGGTGACCGGCGTCCGCCCGGCCGCGACCCGCCAGCCGACGGCGCGGGCCTCGGCGGCCTGCAGGCCGTCCACGGCCAGCTGCCGCACCTCGACCTCCGCGGCGGCGTCGAGCAGCGACACCCACGAGCCGCTGACGCCCTCCTCGAGGACGACGCCGAGCGCCGCGGCGTCCACCGGCGACAGCACCGGGAACGGCAGCTCGTAGCCGGCCTCGGCCGGGGTCGGGTCGGCGCCGCGCTGGTCGAGCAGCGCCGCCAGCCGGTCCCGGGCGTCGCGGTGGGCCTGCTCGGCGTCGACCGCCGGCGCCCGCCCGTCGGGCGGGAGCGCCGCGCCCACGACGCCGTAGCCCCACACCGCGGCGTGCTCGGCGGCGAGCGCGTCCTGCAGCGCGGTGTCCTCGGCACCCGCCGCGCCGTCGCCGTCCTCAGCCATCACGGTCCCCAGCCACCGCCGTCCCAGCCATCGCCGTCCCCCTCACGCCAGCGCGGCCTCGTGGCCGCGCAGCCCGGCCGCCACCGACCCCAGCAGCGCCGCCCGCGCGCCGGCCGCCTCGACGCAGGCCGTCGCGTGGCTCGTCGCCGCGGTGCCCACCTGCTCCCGGAGCCACCCCCGCACGTCGGCGCCGGCCGGCGGCGCGACCGCCGGGACCGCGTCCGGGGCCGAGGGCGGGGCCGAGGTCGTCGCCGAGGGTGCCGCCGCGCGCAGCCGGTCGAGCTGGTCGCGCGCCTGGTCGGCGGGCACCGCGAGCTCGCTGCGCAGCGCCGGGTCGGCGTCGCCGGCCGCGGCGTAGGCGGCCACCACGGCCTCCTGGACGGCGACCTGCGCGGCCAGCCGGTCGACCTGCGCGGCGGTCTCCCGGGCCGCCTCCCCGGAGCCGCCGGGGGTGCACCCGGCGGCGGCGAGCAGGGCCAGCCCGGCCGCGCCGGCGAGCAGGCCGCGCCGGGAGAAGCCGGCCGGGGACAGGGGAGCGGGCGGTGCGGACATCGCCGCCATCCTCCCAGGCCCGCCGCCGCCCGCCGGGCAGCGACGGGCGGGTCCTGCCCGGCCGGGCCGACGGGCGAGCGGCCGGCGGGGGAGCGGTAGCCTGACTGCTCCCCCGGGTACGCACGGCCGGTGCGGCGCGACGCGCGCCGCCGGACGCGGGCCCCGGGCGGTGCGGTCCGCCGAGCACGAGCTCCGACCGGTCCAGGAGGGAGGGAGCCCGTGTCCACGCGACGGCAGGACCCGGCCGCGGGCCGACGGCAGGACCCGGCCGCGGGCCGTGGGCAGGACCCGGCCGCCACCCGTCTCGCCGGCCGGATCGAGCCCGTGGTCGCCGCCGCCGGCTACGACCTCGAGGAGCTGGTGGTGACCCCGGCGGGCCGGCGCAGCGTCGTCCGCGTGGTGGTCGACCGCGACGAGGGCGTCACCCTCGACGACGTCGCGGAGGTCAGCCGGGCGGTGTCGGCGGAGCTCGACCAGGACGACGGCGACTTCGGTGCCGCTCCCTACGTGCTCGAGGTGACCAGCCCCGGCGTCGACCGGCCGCTCACCGAGCCGCGGCACTGGCGGCGCAACACCGGCCGCCTGGTCGGCGTCGCCGTCGGCCCGGCCGGCGCGACCGAGCAGGTGACCGGCCGGGTCACGGCCGTCGACGAGGACGGGGTGACGCTCGCGGTGGAGAAGCCGGGCAAGCCCGGCGCGCGCCGCAAGCCGCCCACCCCGCGGCAGGTCCCGTGGGCCGAACTGGGTGCCGGGCGGGTGCAGGTCGAGTTCGCCCGCCCCGGCAGGGACGACGACCCCGACGACACGGGACACGGGCTCGACGACGAACCGCTGGACGACGAGCACCTGGACGACGAGCAGCTGGACGACGAGGGCGACGACGGAGGAGGACAGTGAACATCGACGTGACCGCCCTCAAGGCGGTCGAGCGGGAGAAGGGCATCCCCGCCGACACGGTCATCGAGGCGATCGAGACGGCGCTGGTGACCGCCTACCGGCACGCCGACGGCGCCGCCAAGCACGTGCGGGTGCACGTCGACCGCAAGTCCGGTGAGGTCGCCGTGCTCGCCCAGGAGCTGGGCACCGACGGCGAGGTCGTGCGCGAGTGGGACGACACCCCCTCCGACTTCGGCCGGATCGCGGCCAGCACCGCCAAGCAGGTCATCGTCCAGCGGCTGCGCGACGCCGAGCACGAGCAGACCTTCGGCGAGTACGCCGGCAAGGAGGGCGACATCGTCAGCGGCGTCGTCCAGGCCGACGCGCGCCGCAACGCCCAGGGCTCGGTCCTGGTCGACATCGGCAAGGTCGAGGCGGTGCTCCCGGCCGCCGAGCAGGTGCCGGGGGAGAAGTACCCGCACGGCAGCCGGCTGCGCGCCTACGTCGTGTCGGTCGCCCGCACCTACCGCGGGCCGCAGGTGACCGTCTCGCGCACCCACCCGAACCTGGTGCGCAAGCTGTTCGCCCTCGAGGTCCCCGAGATCGCCGACGGCAGCGTGGAGATCGTCGCGGTCGCCCGCGAGGCCGGGCACCGCTCGAAGATCGCCGTCCGCACCGCGGTGCCCGGGCTCAACGCCAAGGGTGCCTGCATCGGCCCGATGGGGCAGCGGGTGCGCAACGTGATGAGCGAGCTGCACGGCGAGAAGATCGACATCGTCGACTGGTCCGACGACCCCGCCACCTTCGTCGCCTCGGCCCTGAGCCCCGCCCGGGTGAGCGCCGCCACCCTCGTCGACCCGAAGGCCAAGGCGGTGCGGGTCGTGGTGCCCGACTACCAGCTGTCGCTGGCCATCGGCAAGGAGGGGCAGAACGCCCGGCTGGCCGCCCGGCTCACCGGCTGCCGCATCGACATCCGCAGCGACGCCGCCCCCGACGACGCCGCGCCCTCGCCCGGGGTGGGCCGCCCGCCGCTGCGCTCCGGCCCGCCGCCGGTGCGGGCCGGCGCCCCCGGTGGGCGCCCCGCACCGGGCGGTGTCCGGTCCGGTCCCAGGCGCCCGGAACAACGGGGCCCCGCCGCGCGCTAGGATGACGGGTGGCCGAAACGTCGATCCCGGTGCGCACGTGTGTGGGCTGCCGGGAGCGCGCTCCGGTCACCGACCTGCTGCGCGTCGTCGTCCGGGACGGGGCCCTCGTGCCCGACCCGCGACGCCGGCTCCCCGGCCGGGGTGCCTCGCTGCACCCCACCCCGGAGTGCCTGCGCGCAGCGGAGCGACGCCGGGCCTTCCCCCGGGCGCTGCGTCTCCCCGGTGGAGGCGGCGCCGCGGTGGAGGCCGGTCCGCTCCGGGCCCACGTCCTCGGTGCACCAGCACCCGCGGACGGGCGGCCCGGGCGGGCGCACCGCCACGAACGACAGACCGCAGTCCCACCGGCGGACCGGCTCCCAGCCGGTCCGCACGTCGAGAGCAGGACGTCGTCGGATGAGCCAGCCGTGAAGTCCCCACGATGACAAGCCAGACCATGCACCACTGACGACGAGGTCGCGCGGGCGAGCCGCCGGCCTCACCAGAGGAGATCCGTGCCAGGCAAAGCCCGCGTCCACGAACTCGCCAAGGAGTTCGGGGTCGACAGCAAGACCGTGCTCGCCAAGCTCAAGGAGCAGGGCGAGTTCGTGAAGTCCGCCTCCTCGACCGTCGAGGCCCCCGTGGCCCGGCGGCTCCGGGAGGCCCTCGGCGCGTCCGCCGGCGGCAACGGCGGCGGTGCCCCCGCGGCCCGTCCCGCCGCGCCGCGCCCGTCCGCGCCGCGCCCGTCCGCGCCGCAGCCGGTGGCGAGCGCCCCGCAGGCCCCCGTCGCCCCGTCGGCGCCGGCCCCGGTGGCCGGTGCCACCCCGGGTCCGCGTCCCGGTGCCCCGCGTCCCGGCGCGCCCACCCCGGGCCCGCGTCCGGCCGCTCCGCAGGCGCCCGCGGCCAGTGCCCCGGTGCAGCAGCCGGCCGCGCCCCAGGCGCCGGCGGCCAGTGCCCCGGTGCAGCAGCCGGCCGCCCCGCAGGGACCGCGTCCGGGTGCCCCCGCGCCGCGCCCGACCGGCGGTCCGGTGCCCGGCGGCGCGCGTCCGGGTGCCCCGCGCCCGGCGGCTCCCGGTGCGCCGCGTCCCGGCGCCCCCGGTGCCGGTCCGGCCGGGCCCGGTGCCGGCCCGCGTCCGGGTCCCCGCCCGGCTCCGCGCCCGGGCAACAACCCGTTCAGCAGCGCCCCGCGGCCTGGTCCGGCCGCCGGCGGCCCGCGTCCCGGCCCCGCGGCCGGCGGTCCCCGGCCCGGTCCCGGCGCCGGCGGTCCGCGTCCCGCGCCGGGTGCCGGCGGTCCCCGTCCCGGTGGCCCGCGTCCGGGTCCCGGCGCCGGCGGTCCGCGTCCGGCCGCCGGTCCCGGCGGTCCCCGGCCGAACCCGGGGATGATGCCGCAGCGGCCCTCGCCCGGCATGATGCCGCCGCGTCCGGCCGGTGCCGGCCGCCCCGGCGGCGGCCCCGGTGGCCCCGGTGGCCGTGGCCGTCCGGGTGCACCCGGCGGTGGCGGCTTCCGTCCCGGCGGCGGCGGTGGCCCCGGTGGCGGCGGCGCGCCGGCCGGCGGTGGCTTCCGCAGTGGCGGCGGCGGTCGCGGCCGCGGTCGCGGTGGTTCCGGTGCGGGTACCGCGGGTGCCTTCGGGCGTCCCGGTGGCCGCGGTCCGGTCCGCGGGCGCAAGAGCAAGAAGCAGCGGCGTCAGGAGTTCGACTCCATGGCGGCGCCCAGCATGGGCGGCGTCAGCCTGCCGCGTGGCCACGGGCAGGTCGTCCGGCTGCCCCGCGGCGCCTCGCTGACCGACCTCGCCGAGAAGATCGGCGCGCAGCCGGCCGCGCTGGTCACCGCCTTGTTCCACCTGGGCGAGATGGTCACCGCGACCCAGTCGGTGAACGAGGACACCCTGCAGCTGCTCGGTGCCGAGATCGAGTGGGACATCCAGGTCGTCAGCCCGGAGGACGAGGACCGCGAGCTCCTCGAGACCTTCGACCTCACCTTCGGCGACGAGGGTGACGAGGCCGACTGGGAGGCCCGCCCGCCGGTCGTCACGGTCATGGGCCACGTCGACCACGGGAAGACGAAGCTCCTCGACGCCATCCGCAACACCAACGTGGTGGCGCGGGAGGCCGGTGGCATCACGCAGCACATCGGCGCCTACCAGATCGTCACCGAGCTGGAGGACTACGAGCGGCCGATCACCTTCATCGACACCCCGGGTCACGAGTCGTTCACCGCGATGCGTGCCCGCGGCGCGAAGGTGACCGACATCGTCATCCTGGTCGTGGCGGCCGACGACGGCGTCATGCCGCAGACGGTCGAGGCGCTCAACCACGCCCAGGCCGCCGAGGTGCCGATCGTGGTCGCGGTCAACAAGATCGACAAGGAGGGGGCCAACCCCGCCAAGATCCGCCAGCAGCTCACCGAGTACGGCCTGGTGGCCGAGGAGTACGGCGGCGACACGATGTTCGTCGACGTCTCCGCGACCACGCGCCAGGGCATCGACGAGCTGCTCACGGCGATCCTGCTGACCGCCGACGCCTCCCTGGACCTGCGCGCGAACACCGAGCAGGACCCGCAGGGCGTCGTCATCGAGGGCAAGCTGGACAAGGGCCGGGGCCCCGTCGCCACGGTGCTGGTCCAGCGCGGCACGCTCCGCCAGGGCGACTCGATCGTCGCCGGCGACGCCTACGGGCGCGTCCGGTCGCTGCTCGACGAGCACGGCAACAAGCTCAAGGAGGCCCTGCCGGCCCGTCCCGTGCAGGTCGTGGGGCTCACCTCGGTGCCGCGTGCCGGTGACACCTTCCTCGTCGTCGAGGAGGACCGCGTCGCCCGGCAGATCGCCGACCGTCGTCAGGCCCGCATCCGCAACGCGCAGAACGCCTCCATGCGCAAGCGGATCAGCCTCGAGGACCTCGACGCCGCGCTCAAGGAGAGCCGCCAGCTCAACCTGATCATCAAGGGCGACAACTCGGGCACCGTGGAGGCGCTCGAGGAGGCCCTGATGAAGATCGAGGTGAGCGACGACATCTCGCTGCGGGTCATCCACCGCGGCGTCGGCGGCATCACCAAGAGCGACATCGACCTGGCGCTGGCCGACGACGTCATCGTCCTGGGCTTCAACGTCCGGGCCGAGGGTCAGGCGACCGAGCTCGCCAGCCGCGAGGGTGTCGACGTCCGGTACTACTCGGTCATCTACCAGGCGATCGAGGAGATCGAGGCGGCCCTCAAGGGCATGCTCAAGCCGGAGTACGAGGAGGTCGCGCTCGGCACGGCGGAGGTCCGCGAGGTCTTCCGGGTGCCGCGCATCGGCAACGTGGCCGGTTCCATCGTCCGCAGCGGCACGATCACCCGGAACTCCAAGGCCCGGCTGGTCCGGGACGGGGTGGTCGTCGCCGACAACCTCAGCGTCGAGTCGCTGCGCCGGTTCAAGGACGACGTCACCGAGGTCCGCGACGGCTACGAGTGCGGTATCGGGCTCGGGTCGTTCAACGACATCAAGGTCGAGGACGTCATCGAGACGTTCGAGATGCGCGAGAAGCCGCGCGCGTAGCACACAGCGACGTCAGGGTCCCTGCAGGAGGGTTTCGGCCCTCCTGCAGGGACCCGGTGCGGGCGTGCGAGCGCTGAGGGGCAGGAGGGTCCTTCCACCGTGTTCACGGGGGCGCTGACCGCCGACCTGCTGCTCGGCGACGTCCACTCGCTCAAGGGCAAGCGCGCCGTCGTCCGGCCCATCGTGGCCGAGCTGCGGCGCCGCTTCGCCGTCGCGGCGGCCGAGGTGGGCGACCTCGACCTGCACCGGCGCGTGCAGGTAGGGGTCGCCACGGTCGCGGGGGACGCCGGCCAGGTGACCGACGTCCTCGACGCCTGCGAGCGGTTGCTGGCCGAGCGGCCGGAGGTGACCCTGCTGTCGACGCACCGGCAGTTGTTCTCCGACTCCGACTAGACGAAGGACCCCCCGCTCCCTGCCCGACCCGGGCGCGCCTCGTGGCGTGCCCCCGATCCCCGGAGGTCCGCCGTGGCCGACCCCGCCCGCGCCCGCAAGCTCGCCGTGCGCATCCGACAGATCGTCTCCGCCGCGATCGAGTCGCAGATCAAGGACCCCCGGCTGGGCATGGTCACCGTGACCGACGCGCGCGTCACCAGCGACCTGCGCGAGGCCACGGTCTTCTACACCGTCTACGGCGACGACACCGCGGTCGCCGACTCCGCCAAGGCGCTGGCCTCGGCCACCGGGGTGCTGCGCTCGACCGTGGGCCGGCAGACCGGCATCAAGTTCGTGCCGACGCTGGCGTTCGTGGCCGACCACGTCCCCGACACCGCCCGGGAGCTCGACGAGGCGCTCGAGCGGGTCCGGCACGCCGACGCCGAGCTCGCCCGGCTGCGCGAGCACGCCACCTACGCCGGCGACGCCGACCCCTACCGGCACCCCGAGGACGACGACGACCCCGAGGACGTCGAGTCCTCCTCCGAGCAGAGGAGCGCCTCGTGAGCGAGCTCGCGAGCTCACGCGATGACACAGCAGCGCCGCGAACGCGGCCGACGAGCGCCAGCGAGGAGGCCTCGTGAGCGAGAACGACCCCGACCCGTACCTGCCCGCCGAGGGACAGGGCCGCTCCGAGCTCGGCGGCCGCGTCGAGCCCAACGCCGGCGACCCGACCGACGGCGGCCGCGAGGGCCGGATCGGCGAGGCGCCCAGCATCGCCGCGGACGAGCCGGGCGACGGCGGTCCCGCGCTGCCGCCCGGCGGCGGCCGGGTCGCGGAGGACACCGACGCCGCGCCGGTCGCCGACCCCGGCCCGGACGCCTGACCCCGGTGCCGCTCCCGTCCCCCACCGGGCGCACCCCCGCCGCCGTGCTGGCCGCGGCGGCCGACGCCCGGGCCACCGTCGTCCTCTCCGGGCACGTGCAGCCCGACGCCGACGCCCTGGGCAGCACGCTCGCCCTCGCCGAGGGCCTGCGCCGCCGCGGCGCCCGCGTGCTGGCCACCTTCCCCGGCCCGCCCACGCTGCCGGCCTCCCTCGGCTGGCTGCCCGGCGCCGAGGGGCTGGTGCCCTCGACCGCGGTGCCGGCGGCGCCCGACGTCTTCGTCGGCCTCGACGCCGCCTCCCCGGGCCGGCTCGGGGAGCTCGCCGCGGTGCTCGACCGCGCCGGCACCTCGGTGGTGCTCGACCACCACGCCAGCAACCCCGGCTTCGGCGACGTCCGCCTCGTCGACCCCGCCGCGCCGGCCACCGTGGTCCTGGTCGCCGCGCTGCTCGACGAGCTCGGCGTCGACCTCGACGCGCAGCTGGCCACGCTGCTCTACGCCGGGCTGGCCGCCGACACCGGGTCCTTCCGGTTCGGCAGCACCCGCCCCGACACCCACCACCTCGCCGCCCGGCTGCTCGGCACCGGCATCGACCACGCCGCGATCAGCCGGCGGCTGTTCGACACCGCCCCCTTCGGCTGGCTGCGCCTGCTCTCGGCGGTGACCGGCCGCGCGGCGCTCGAGCCCGAGGTCGGCGACGGGCTGGTGTGGACCTGGTCGAGCACCGCCGAGGCCGCCGAGCACGGGCTGCCCGGCGAGCAGCTCGAGGCGCTCGTCGACGTCGTCCGCAGCACCGCCGAGGCCGACGTCGCCTGCGTCCTCAAGGGCCAGGACGACGGCACGTGGTCGGTGTCGCTGCGCTCCCGCGGGGCCACCGACGTCGCCCGGGTGGCGATGGCCCTCGGCGGCGGGGGACACCGCGCCGCGGCCGGCTTCACCTCCCACCTCGACCGCGAGGGCACCGTCGAGCTGGTCCGCCGGCAGCTCCGCGCACCGTCGGCCTCCGGTCCCCGACCGCGTCCACGTGCCGTCCCCGACCGGCGCTGAGCCCACCCCGGGTACCGCGTCGGGGAGCCTCCGGCCCCCGCGCCGCGGCACCCGCGCTCCCGCGGCGGCTCCTCCGCCGCGCGGTCCGGGCGTGCTCGCGCTGGCCGTCCCGGCGCTGGTGGTGCTGGCCGCGGAGCCGCTCTACCTGCTCGTCGACACCGCCGTGGTGGGCAACCTCGGCACCGTCCCGCTCGGCGGGCTGGCCGTCGGGGGCGGCCTGCTGGCCTGGGCGGCGGCCCTGCTCAACTTCCTCGCCTACGGCACCACCGCCCGCGCGGCCCGCCGGGCCGGGGCCGGTGACCACGCGGGTGCCGTCGCCGAGGGCGTGCAGGCCACCTGGCTGGCGCTGCTGCTCGGCGCCGCCGTCGTGCTGCTGTTCCAGGTGCTCGCCGGGCCGCTGACCCGCGCGCTCGCCGGCGGGCCCGGTGACGTCGCCGCCGCCGGCGAGCAGTGGCTGCGCGTCGCCGGGTGCGGCGCACCCCTGCTGCTGGTGTCCCTGGCCGGCAACGGCTGGCTGCGCGGCGTGCAGGACCTGCGCCGTCCGGTGCGCTTCGTCCTCGCCGGGAGCCTGCTCAGCCTGGTGCTGTGCCCGCTGCTGGTGCACCCGGCCGGCCTCGGGCTGCCCGGCTCCGCGGTCGCCAACCTCGCCGGTCAGTCGCTGACGGCGGCGCTGTTCGTGCGGGCGCTGCTGCGCGAGGGCGCCGACTGGCGCTTCCGCCCGGCCGCCGTCCGTGCGCAGCTGGTCCTCGGCCGCGACCTGCTTCTGCGCGCCACCGTGCTGCAGCTGGCCTTCCTCGTGGCCGCCGGCGTCGCCGCGCGCACCGGGCAGGCGGCCCTCGGGGCGCACCAGATCGCCCTGCAGCTGTTCCTGTTCCTCGCGCTGGTCCTCGACGCCTACGCCATCGCCGCGCAGACCCTGGTCGGCCACGCGCTCGGCGCCGGGCGGCCGGACGAGGCCCGCGCGACCGCCCGCAGGGTCGTGCTGTGGGGCCTGGGCACCGGCGTGCTGGTCGCCGCCGTGCTGCTGGCCGGCCGCGACCTCGTCGTCCCGCTGTTCACCGACGACCCCGCCGTCCGCGCGCAGGCCGGGCTGGTCTGGTGGTTCCTCGCCGGCTTCCAGCCGCTCGCCGGGGTGGTGTTCGCCTTGGACGGCGTGCTCATGGGCGCCGGCGACGTCGGCTACCTGCGCACGGTCACCGTGGGCGCGGCCCTCGTCGGCTTCCTGCCGCTGTCCCTGCTGTCCGGGCCGCTGGGGTGGGGACTGGCCGGCGTGTGGACCGGCCTGACGCTGTTCATCGCGCTGCGGCTGGTCGCCGTCGTCGTCCGGGTGGCGGGGGAGAGGTGGCTGACCGCGCCTGCCACGGTGGGCGCATGAGCCGCCGCCGCGCCGCCGACGCCGACGTGACCCCGGGCGTCCTGCTGGTCGACAAGCCCGGCGGGATGACCTCCCACGACGTCGTCGCCCGGGCCCGCCGCGTGCTCTCGGTGCGGCGGGTGGGCCACGCCGGCACCCTCGACCCGATGGCCACCGGCCTGCTCGTGCTCGGCGTCGGCGCGGCCACCCGCCTGCTGGGCCACCTCGGCGGCGCGGACAAGGTCTACGAGGCCACGATCCGCCTCGGGCAGACGACGGTCACCGACGACCGCGAGGGCGAGGTGCTGACGACGACGCCGGCCGGGCACCTCGACGACGCCGCCGTCCGCGCGGCGCTGGCCGGCCAGACCGGGCCGCTGCTGCAGGTGCCCTCGGCGGTGAGCGCGGTCAAGGTCGGCGGCCGCCGCAGCTACGACCGCGTGCGCGCCGGCGAGGAGGTCGTGCTGGAGCCGCGCCCGGTCACCGTGCACCGCATCGACGTGCACGCGGTCACCCGGCCGGCCCCGGACCTGGTCGACGTCGCGGTCAGCGTGGCCTGCACCGCCGGCACCTACGTGCGCGCCATCGCCCGCGACGCCGGGGCGGCACTCGGCGTGGGCGGTCACCTCACCGCGCTGCGCCGCACCGCCTCCGGCCCGTTCACCACCGCCCAGGCCGCGCCGGTCGAGGAGGCCGCGGCCGCGCTGGCCGCGGGCGGCGGCCCCGGCACCCTCTCGCTCCCCGACGCCGCGACGGCGGTCTACCCCGAGCGGCGGCTCACCGACGACGAGGCACGCGCCCTCGGGTACGGGCAGCGCATCGCGGCCACCGGACGGCCGGGGCTGTCCGCCGCGATCGACCCCGCCGGCCGGCTCGTGGCCCTGGTCGAGGACGCCGGTTCCACCGCCCGGGTCTCGGTGGGCTTCCCGCCGGCCTAGCCGACGAGCTAGCCGACGAGCTTGCCGACCAGCGAGTCGTCGAGGTGCTCGAGCAGGTCGGCCGGGGTGGCGTAGACCTCGTCGGCGCCCTCCTCGAGCAGCTCCTGCCGCGAGATGCCGCCGCAGGTCAGCGCGATGCAGGGGAAGCCCGCGTCCCGGGCCGCCCGCACGTCCCAGACGGTGTCGCCGACCGCGACGGTGCGGGCGGGGTCGAGGCCGTGCGCCTCGGCGGCGGTGCGCAGCAGGTCCGGCGCGGGCTTGGCCGACTCGACGTCGGCCGAGGTGGTCGCCCCGTCGACGACGTCCTCGCCACCGATCGCCGGCACCATCCACTCGAGGTCGGACTCCTTGCCGCTGGTGGCCAGCACCACGGCCAGGCCCCGCTCCCGGCAGGCGGCGAGCAGCTCGTCCACGCGCGGGAAGGCGGCCACCAGCTCCCGCAGCGGCTCGTAGCGGCGGGTCTTGGCCTCGGAGACCTCCTCGGCGTCGGACGCGCCCTCGCCGAGCAGGTGGGTGACCAGCTGCTCGCTGGCGATGCCGATCGCGCGGTGGCAGTCGGCCATGGACACGTCGTCGTGCCCGGTGTCGCGGAAGGCCTGCCACCAGGCCAGCACCTGCAGGTAGTTGGTGTCGAGCAGGGTGCCGTCGACGTCGAGGAGCACGCCGGGCCGCTTCTCCGGGGTCACCGCGCCATCCTCACCCCGGCCGGGGACCCCCGCAGGAGGTGGCCGGCGGTGGTTGGCCGGCACCGCTGCCGGGAAGGGGGCGTCCATGAGCGTCGTCAAGATCAACGCGATCAGCGTCCCGCCCCACGCCCAGGAGCGCTTCGAGGAGCGCTTCCGCGGCCGCGCCGGCGCCGTGGAGAAGACCCCCGGCTTCGAGTGGTTCGAGCTGCTGCGCCCGCTGGAGGGCACCGACCAGTACCTGGTCTACACGCGGTGGTCGAGCGAGGAGGCCTACCGCGCCTGGGAGGGCGGGCAGGACTTCGCCCGGGCGCACGAGGGCGGCGGCGACGAGCTGGCCCCCGCGGCGAGCGACTCGCACCACCTGTGGTCCTACGAGGTGATCGAGAGCTCCGCGCCCGACCGGCCCTGACCTGCCCGGGGGAGCCGGCGGCGGTCGGCTCCCGGCCGCCGCCGGGCCCGGCGCTACTGTGAACGGCGGGCCGGTCGTCCGCCGGTCCTGCCCCGAGCTCGCCCAGGTGGGAGACATGACCGACACGCTCGCCGACAGCCGCACCTCGTCCCGGGTCTTCACCGAGGGTGTGCCGGTGACCGTGGAGGACGTGTCCCGTCGCCCGGCCGCCGAGCGCGAGGCGGTGCTGGCCGACCCCGGCTTCGGCCGGCACTTCACCGACTCCATGTTCGTGGCCCGCTACACCGCCGGCCGCGGCTGGCACGACGCCCGCCTGACGCAGTACGCGCCGCTGCAGGTCGACCCGGCCACCGCGGCGCTGCACTACGCGCAGTCGATCTTCGAGGGGCTCAAGGCCTACGCCCAGCCCGACGGCAGCGTGGCCACCTTCCGCCCCGAGGCCAACGCCGCCCGCTTCGCGCGCGGTGCCCGCCGGCTGGCCATGCCGCCGGTGCCCGAGGAGGCGTTCCTCGCCGCCGTCGACGCGCTCGTCGACGCCGACCGCGACTGGGTGCCCACCGGCCCCGACCAGACGCTCTACATCCGGCCCTACCAGCTCGCCAGCGAGCCCTTCCTGGGTGTGCGGCCGGCGCACGAGTACCTCTTCCTGGTCATCGCCAGCCCCGCCGGCGCCTACTTCCCGCGCGGTGTGCACCCGGTGTCGGTCTACCTGTCGGAGGACTACATCCGGGCCGCGCCCGGCGGCACCGGCGACGTCAAGTGCGCCGGCAACTACGCCGCCAGCCTGCTGGCGCAGGAGCAGGCCATCGAGGCCGGCTGCGACCAGGTGGTGTGGCTCGACGCGGTGGAGAAGCGCTACGTCGAGGAGATGGGCGGGATGAACCTGTTCTTCGTCCTCGGCTCCGGCGACGACGCCGAGCTGGTCACGCCGGAGCTCACCGGCACGCTGCTGCCCGGCATCACCCGCGACTCGCTGATCGCCGTCGCCCGCGAGCGGGGCGTGCGGGTCACCGAGCGCCGGTTCAGCGTCGACGAGTGGCGCTCCGGCGTCGCCGACGGCACGGTCACCGAGACCTTCGCCTGCGGCACCGCCGCCGTCATCACCCCGGTCGGGCAGGTCAGGGCCCGCACCGGCGACTTCACCGTCGGCACCGGCGAGCCCGGCCCGGTCACCACGGGCCTGCGCGAGCACCTGCTCGACATCCAGCACGGCCGGGTGCCCGACACCCACGGCTGGCTGCACCGGGTCGCCTGAGCGACCCGGGTCCTGACGACGTGCGCCGCTGGCGGGGACTGCAGGCGACCCCCGGCGACCTGGGCCGCACGGTGGTCACCATCGGCATGTACGACGGCGTCCACCGCGGCCACCAGGAGCTGATCGGCACCGCGGTGGCCCGCGCCCGCGCCCTCGGCCGGCCCTGCGTGCTGGTCACCTTCGACCCGCACCCCACCGAGGTGGTCCGCCCCGGGACGCACCCGGCGATCCTCACCTCGCTCGACCGCAAGGCCGAGCTGGTCGCCGGTCTCGGCGTCGACGCGATGTGCGTCCTGCCGTTCACCCAGGAGTTCAGCCGGTGGACGCCCGAGGAGTTCACCCACGCGGTGCTGGTGGAGGACCTGCACGCGGCGGCCGTCGTCGTCGGGGAGAACTTCACCTACGGGCACAAGGCGGCCGGCAGCGTCGCGACGCTCACCCAGGACGGCCGCCGGTTCGGCTTCGCCGTGGAGGGCCTACCCCTCGCCGGCGACTCCTCGGCCGACGGCGAGGTCACCATCTCCTCGACCTACATCCGCGCCTGCGTCGCCGCGGGCGACATGGCGAGCGCCGCCCGGGCGCTGGGCCGGCCGCACCGGGTCGACGGCGTCGTCGTCCGGGGGGAGCGGCGCGGCCGCGAGCTGGGCTACCCGACGGCGAACGTGGAGAGCCCGCCCTTCACCGCCATCCCCGCCGACGGCGTCTACGCCGGGTCGCTGGTCACCCGCGACCTCGCCGGGCGCACGGTCGACAGCCGCCCCGCGGCCGTCTCGGTGGGCACCAACCCGACCTTCCAGGGCACGCGGCGCACCGTCGAGGCGCACGTCCTCGACTTCTCCGGCGACCTCTACGGCGAGCACGTCGGCGTGGAGTTCGTCGAGCGGCTGCGGCCGATGACCTCCTTCGCCGGGGTCGACGAGCTCGTCGCCACGATGGCCGACGACGTCACCCGCACCCGCGCCGTCCTCGGGGTGTGACACCGCGGTCCCCCGGACCGCACCGCGACCACGTGCCGTCCCCGGGCCCCGCTCGCCGGGACCGCGCTCGGGGGAGCCGGCCCGCACCGCGACGGGGACCCCGCCGGCCCGCTGGTAGTCTGCGAGACGCCGTGTGTGCACGGCGATGTGTGTCACCTGCCCCCGTGAGTCAGACCGGGGGCCACACGAGAACCGGCCAGGAGGCCCGTCCATGGCGCTCGACAGCGCGACGAAGCAGCAGATCATGACCGACTACGCGACGGTCGAGCGGGACACGGGCTCGCCCGAGGTCCAGGTCGCGATGCTCACCCGCCGGATCAGCGACCTGACCGAGCACCTCAAGCAGCACAAGCACGACCACCACAGCCGCCGGGGCCTGCTGCTCCTGGTCGGCCGTCGTCGCCGGCTGCTGAACTACCTGGCCAAGACCGACATCAGCCGGTACCGGTCGCTCATCGAGCGGCTCGGTCTGCGCCGCTGACCCCGGAGGGGGCCGTCCCACCGGGACGGTCCCCTCTCTCGTGGGGCACCCGCCCCGCGAGCCCCGGCGCCCCGCCGCGCGCGCCGACGCTGATCGGTCCTCGGTGGTGGCCCCCGGGTGTGCCCCTCCTCGACGGAGGGAACGACCCCGGGGGCTTCGATCGAAGACCGGTCACCCGGCAGCAGTCCGGCGCAGGACGCCACGAAGAGGACGTCGCCGCATGCGACGCAGGAAGAGGACGACGTGTCCGCACCCACCACCCAGGGCAGCCAGGCCACCAACGGCGTGGCTGCCGAGTACGACCCCGAGGACGGCGTCACCACCGCCACCGCCGTCATCGACAACGGCAGCCGCGGCAGCCGCAGCATCACCTTCGAGACCGGGCGGCTGGCCAAGCAGGCCGCCGGCTCGGTCGTCGTCACCTCGGGCGACACCATGCTGCTGTCGGCCACCACGGCCGGCCGGCAGCCCAAGGAGCACTTCGACTTCTTCCCGCTGACGGTCGACGTCGAGGAGCGGATGTACGCCGCCGGGCGCATCCCCGGCTCCTTCTTCCGCCGCGAGGGCCGCCCCAGCGAGGACGCGATCCTCACCTGCCGGCTCATCGACCGCCCGCTGCGCCCCACCTTCGCCAAGGGCCTGCGCAACGAGGTCCAGGTCGTCATCACCGTCCTGGCGCTCGACCCCGACCACCTCTACGACGTGCTGGCGATCAACGGCGCCTCGGCCTCGACCCAGCTGTCGGGCCTGCCGTTCTCCGGCCCGGTCGGCGGCACCCGCGTCGCGCTGATCGACGGCCAGTGGGTCGGCTTCCCGACGCACGCCGAGCTCGAGGACGCCGTCTTCGACATGGTCGTCGCCGGCCGCCTGCTGCCCGACGGCGACGTCGCGATCATGATGGTCGAGGCCGAGGCCACCGAGAAGACCGTCCAGCTGGTCGCCGGCGGCGCGTCCGCCCCGACCGAGGAGGTCGTCGCGCAGGGCCTCGAGGCCGCCAAGCCCTTCATCAAGGCGCTGTGCGAGGCCCAGTCGGCCCTGGCCGAGAAGGCCGCCAAGCCGGTCGCGGAGTTCCCGCGCTTCCTCGACTACCAGGACGACGTCTACGCCGCCGTCGAGTCCGCCGCCCTCGAGCGGCTGACGCAGGCCCAGGCGATCGCCGCCAAGCAGGAGCGCAACGACGCCACCGACGCGCTCAAGGACGAGGTCGCCGCCTCGCTGGCCGAGCAGTTCGCCGGCCGCGAGAAGGAGGTGTCGGCCGCCTTCCGCGCCGTCACCAAGAAGGTCGTCCGCCAGCGCATCCTCCGCGACAAGGTCCGCATCGACGGCCGCGGCGTCACCGACATCCGGCCGCTGTCGGCCGAGGTCGAGGTCGTCCCGCGGGTGCACGGCTCGGCGCTGTTCGAGCGCGGCGAGACCCAGATCCTGGGCATCACCACGCTCAACATGCTTCGGATGGAGCAGCAGCTGGACACGCTGTCGCCCGAGACGCGCAAGCGGTACATGCACAACTACAACTTCCCGCCGTACTCCACCGGCGAGACCGGCCGCGTGGGCTCCCCCAAGCGGCGCGAGATCGGCCACGGCGCGCTCGCCGAGCGGGCGCTGCTGCCGGTGCTGCCCGACCGCGAGGAGTTCCCCTACGCGATCCGGCAGGTGTCCGAGGCGCTGGGCTCCAACGGCTCGACGTCGATGGGCTCGGTCTGCGCCTCCACCCTGTCGCTGCTCAACGCCGGTGTGCCGCTGCGCGCCCCGGTCGCGGGCATCGCGATGGGCCTGGTCTCCGACGAGGTCGACGGGAAGACGCAGTACGTCGCGCTGACCGACATCCTCGGCGCCGAGGACGCCTTCGGTGACATGGACTTCAAGGTCGCCGGCACCAAGGACTTCGTCACGGCGCTGCAGCTGGACACCAAGCTCGACGGCATCCCGTCCGACGTGCTCGCCCAGGCGCTGACCCAGGCCCGCGCCGCCCGGCTGCACATCCTCGACGTGATGAACGAGGCCATCGACGCCCCCGACGAGATGAGCCCGTACGCCCCGCGCGTGACGACGGTGCGCATCCCGGTCGACAAGATCGGTGCGGTCATCGGCCCCAAGGGCCAGATGATCAACTCGATCCAGGACGAGACCGGCGCGGACATCACCATCGAGGACGACGGCACGATCTACGTCGGCGCCTCCGACGGTCCCTCGGCCCAGGCCGCGGTGGACCGCATCAACGCGATCGCCAACCCGCAGATGCCGAAGGTCGGGGAGCGCTTCCTCGGCACCGTCGTCAAGACCACGCCGTTCGGCGCCTTCGTCTCGCTGCTGCCGGGCAAGGACGGCCTGGTCCACATCAGCAAGCTCGGTGGCGGCAAGCGCATCGGCAAGGTCGAGGACGTGGTGAACGTCGGCGACAAGCTGCAGGTCGAGATCACCGACATCGACGCCCGCGGCAAGATCAGCCTCGTCCCGGTGGCCGCCGAGGCCGCCGGCGACGGTGCTGCCGCCGGTGACGCGGCCGCCCCGGCCGACGCACCCGCGGAGGCCTGACACGGCCGCCGACCCGACGACGACCGGGGCCGGGACGGGCACGGGGTCTGTGGACCTCGGGCTCGTCCCGGCCCCGGTCGGTGTGCCCTCCGTCCTCGACGTCGACGACGACGGCGGCCGGGTGGAGCGCACGGTGCTCCCCGGTGGGCTGCGGGTGCTCACCGAGACGATGCCCGGCGTCCTGTCCGCGACCCTCGGCATCTGGGTCGGCGTGGGCTCCCGCGACGAGAGCGACCGCGTCGCCGGCGCCTCGCACTTCCTCGAGCACCTGCTGTTCAAGGGCACCCGCAGCCGCAGCGCGCTGGAGATCGCGACGGCGATGGACGCCGTCGGCGGTGAGATGAACGCCTTCACCGCCAAGGAGCACACCTGCTACTACGCCAACGTGCTCGCCAGCGACCTGCCGCTGGCGGTCACGCTGCTCGGCGACCTGGTCACCGAGGCGCTCAACACCGCCGAGGACCTGGAGTCCGAGCGGACGGTGGTGCTCGAGGAGATCGCCATGCGCGACGACGAGCCCTCCGACCTGGTGCACGACCTGTTCGCCGAGACGCTCTTCGGCGGCGGCCCGCTCGGCCGCTCGGTGCTGGGCAGCGTCGAGTCGATCGAGGGCCTGACCCGCGACGACGTCGACGGCTGGTACCGCTCGCGCTACGCCGCCCCCTCGATGGTGGTCACCGCCGCCGGGCGGGTGGACCACCAGCAGGTGGTCGACCTGGTGACGGCGGTCTTCGGCGGCCGGCTCGCCGGAGACGGAGTGCCCGCCCCGCTGCGCCGGGGGGACGACGCCGCCCTCGAGCGGCCCGCCCGGCCGACCGGGCTGGTGTCGCGCCGCACCGAGCAGACGCACCTGCTGGTGGGCAGCCTGGGCCTGAGCCGCTTCGACGACCGGCGCTACGCCGCGGCGGTGCTGGAGACCGCGGTCGGCGGCGGGATGAGCTCGCGGCTCTTCCAGGAGGTCCGGGAGAAGCGCGGGCTCGTCTACAGCGTCGGCTCGGCGCTGACCTCCTACGCCGGCACCGGCTCCTTCTCGGTCTACGCCGCCTGCTCCAAGAAGCGGGTGCCCGAGGTGCTGCGCCTGGTCCGCGAGGAGCTGGCGCGCGTGGCCGCCGACGGGCTCACCGCCGAGGAGGTCGCCCGCGGCCGCGGGCAGCTGCGCGGCGGGACCGTGCTGGGCCTGGAGGACACCGGGTCGCGGATGAGCCGGCTGGGCAAGAGCGAGCTCTCGCACGGGGAGTACGTGCCGGTGCGCGAGGTGCTCGAGCGGATCGCCGCCGTCGACGAGGAGCAGGTGCGAGCCGTCGCCGCCGACCTGCTCACCCGGGAGACCTGCCTGGCGGTCGTCGGCCCCTACCGCGCCGCCGACCTCGACCGGCTCTGAGCGGCGCGACCGTGGCCACCCGGCGCCCGCACCCCGCGCTGCGGGTGCACGGTGCGCTGTCCCGCGGCGCGTTCGCCGTGACGGTGCTCGTCTCGCTGGCGGTGCTGTTCGCCCCGGCCTCGGACGTGCCCGCCGCGCCGCCCGGGGTGGACAAGGTCGTGCACCTGGCGCTGTTCCTGGCGCTGGCGGTCGCGGGGCGGTGGTCGGGCGTCCGCCCGGTGCCCCTCGGCGTCCTGCTGCTGGCCTACGGCGCGGTGAGCGAGGTGGTCCAGGCGGTGTCGGCCCTGGCGCGGTCGGGCTCGGTGCTCGACTGGCTGGCCGACGCCGCGGGGGTCGGTCTGGGCCTGCTGGCGTGGTCCGTGGGGGAGCGACGCGCCGCCGTCCGCTGACGGGGACCCGGTGTTGCACCCCGACCGGGCGCCGGGAAGCCTGACCCGGTGACCACGACGCCACCCGCACCCGACCACCAGGCCGCCGGCGTCCCCGCGGCCGAACCGCCGCGGACGGCGGTCGGCGTGCTCGGTGCCCGTGGGCGCATGGGCACCGAGGTGGTGCGCGCGGTCGACGCCGCCGACGACCTCGAGCTGGTCGCGATGGTCGACGAGGGCGACTGGTTGTTCAACGTGGCCGACGCCGGCGCCCAGGTGGTCGTGGACTTCACCCGTCCCGACGTGGTCATGGACAACATCCGGTTCTGCATCGACCAGGGCATCCACTGCGTCGTCGGCACGACCGGCTTCGACGAGCAGCGGCTGGCCACGGTGGCGCAGTGGCTGGAGCCCAAGCCGGACGTCGGCGTGGTGATCGCCCCGAACTTCGGCATCGGCGCGGTGCTGCTCATGCGCTTCGCGCAGGAGGCGGCCCGGTTCTTCCCCTCCACCGAGGTCGTCGAGCTGCACCACCCGAACAAGGTCGACGCCCCCTCGGGGACGGCGGTGCGGACGGCCCGCCTCGTGGCCGCGGCCCGCAGGTCGGCCGGCCTGCCCCCCGCGCCCGACGCCACCACCGACGCCCTGCCCGGCGCCCGTGGGGCCGACGTCGAGGGGATCCCCGTGCACGCGGTGCGCCTCACCGGGCTCGTCGCCCACCAGGAGGTGCTGATGGGAGCGGCGGGGGAGACCCTGACCCTCCGGCACGACTCCTTCGACCGCGCGTCCTTCATGCCGGGCGTGCTCCTGGCCGTGCGCGAGATCGGCCGCCGCCCCGGCCTGACCGTGGGGATCGAGTCCTTCCTCGGCCTCTGACCGGCCCCACGCGGCGTGACGGGGACCCCGCGTGCACGACCCCGGGAGGTCGTGTACTGTTCTCTTCGCGCCGGACGGGGCCGAGAGGCCCGCGGAGAGCACCCCAGCGGTGCAGACCTCCGCGAGACGGCGTAGAGTGGGACAAGCCGCCTCCGACAGAGCCCGAGAGGGTCGAGTTGGTGTGCGTCCGCTCCTTGAGAACTCAACAGCGTGCCGAAAGTCAGTGCCAAGTAATACCCCGTC
>NZ_FMZF01000012.1 GCF_900102745.1 Geodermatophilus telluris | reverse complement strand
CTCACTCGGTGACCTCAGGGGTTGTCGGGTGCAGAGCCATGCCAGGACGAGACGGTCCGCCCAGTTCCGGGTGGCCGCGGGGTGCCTGGGTGGTGCTCGAGGGTGGAACGCTGACCAGTTCGGCCGCCGGTCGCAGGCCGGCTCCTAGTACTGCTCGGTGCCCTTCGGGGTGCGGGCGTGGAGGGGAGTCGGGTGTGGGGGTGGTCGTAGGCACGCTGTTGGGTCCTGAGGGAGCGGGCAACCGTTGTCTCGTGCCGGGCCTCCGGGATCTCACATCGCTCCACGCATCGTCGACGGTTTCGTCGGGGTGGGTGGGGGTCGGGTGGGGTCGGTGAGCGGGGGTGTCTCGGGTTGGTCGTTGAGAACTGCACAGTGGACGCGAGCATCTTTTGATCTCCGTGTCGCGGAGTGCTCTTTGCGGAGTGCTGCGTGGTTGCGGAGTGTTTGCTTGTAGGTGTCCCGCCCTGCGTGGCCGGCCTTCGGGTTGGTGCGGTGGGGTGGGTTTTTGTGTGGCCAAGATGTTGAGGGCACACGGTGGATGCCTGGGCACCAGGAGCCGATGAAGGACGTGGGAGGCTGCGATAAGCCTCGGGGAGCTGCCAACCGAGCGTTGATCCGAGGGTGTCCGAATGGGGGAACCCCGCACCAGTCATGTGGTGTGACCCGCGCCTGAACACATAGGGCGTGTGGAGGGAACGTGGGGAAGTGAAACATCTCAGTACCCACAGGAAGAGAAAACAACCGTGATTCCGTGAGTAGTGGCGAGCGAAAGCGGATGAGGCTAAACCGATCGCATGTGACAGCCGGCAGGCGTTGTGTGGTCGGGGTCGTGGGACAGTCGTGCCACTCCTGCCGGGGTGGCGGGGAGTGAGAAAACGTACCTGGTTAGTGGAAGGCCTCTGGAAGGGGTCGCCGTAGAGGGTGAGAGCCCCGTACACGAAAACCGGTCGTCTCCCTGTTTCTGTATCCCAAGTAGCACCGAGCCCGTGGAATTCGGTGTGAATCTGGCGGGACCACCCGCTAAGCCTGAATACTCCCTGGTGACCGATAGCGGACGAGTACCGTGAGGGAAAGGTGAAAAGTACCCCGGGAGGGGAGTGAAATAGTACCTGAAACCGTGTGCCTACAAGCCGTCAGAGCTCAGAATGCGCCCCTTGTGGGTGCGGGGTGATGGCGTGCCTTTTGAAGAATGAGCCTGCGAGTTAGCGGTACGTGGCGAGGTTAACCCGTGTGGGGTAGCCGTAGCGAGAGCGAGTCCGAACAGGGCGCATCCAGTCGCGTGCTCTAGACCCGAAGCCGAGTGATCTACCCATGGCCAGGTTGAAGCGCGGGTAAGACCGCGTGGAGGACCGAACCCACCAGGGTTGAAAACCTGGGGGATGAGCTGTGGGTAGGGGTGAAAGGCCAATCAAACTCGGTGATAGCTGGTTCTCCCCGAAATGCATTTAGGTGCAGCGTCGCGTGTTTCTTGCCGGAGGTAGAGCACTGGATGGCCGATGGGCCCCACAAGGTTACTGACGTCAACCAAACTCCGAATGCCGGTAAGTGAGAGCGCGGCAGTGAGACTGCGGGCGATAAGGTTCGTAGTCGAGAGGGAAACAGCCCAGATCATCGGCTAAGGCCCCTAAGCGTGTGCTAAGTGGAAAAGGATGTGGGATCGCAGTGACAACCAGGAGGTTGGCTTAGAAGCAGCCATCCTTGAAAGAGTGCGTAATAGCTCACTGGTCAAGTGGTTCCGCGCCGACAATGTAGCGGGGCTCAAGCACACCGCCGAAGCCGTGGCACTTCGTCTTCACGCCCGCCGTCGCCGTTCGCGGTGCCGGCCAGGTGACGAGGTGGGTAGGGGAGCGTCGTGTGGCGGGTGAAGCGGCGGAGGAATCCAGCCGTGGACGCCACGCGAGTGAGAATGCAGGCATGAGTAGCGAGAGGGGAGTGAGAAACTCCCC